>NZ_JADDXU010000009.1 GCF_015163075.1 Streptomyces justiciae | reverse complement strand
GGGGGGGGGGGGGGGGGTGGGGGGGTGTGAGGGGGGAGGGGGAGGGGGGAGGAGGGCTGGTGCGGGGTGGGTGGGGGTTCGCGCCGGGCCCTTTTTCGCCCCCGCCGCCCCTACCCGTCCCATCCCCAGGGGCGCTGCCCCTTCGGCCCCGCCAGGGGGCTCCGCCCCCTGGACCCCCGTCGGCCCTGAAAGGGCCTCGTCCTCAAACGCCGGACGGGCTGGATGGTGTGGGCCGGGGCTTCAGCCTGCTCCTCAAAATGAGTGACCCCTCTGCGCGGCACCCTTGTTCCCCGGGATGAGCGCGTTTCTCTGATCGCATGATCAGCAGACGTATCGCATATCGAAGCGTGGCCGTGGTGATCGTCGCCGCCGGCCTCCTCCCCGTCGGTGTCGCCGCGGCCGCGCCCCCGCCCCCTGCTGCCGGGCCCGAGGCCGAGCTGGTGCCCGGGGTTTATCAGCCCTGGCAGATCGATACTCCGGATCAGGTGCTGGCGCCGAAGGTGTACACACCCAGTGCCGCCGAGGATGCCGTCGAGCCGGCCGACGCCGCCGTGGGGGCGTACGACCTGGTCGAGTACGTGCCGCTGCGGGACGCCGTCGAGCGGGTGGCGTGCACCAAGTCGACCGGGCCTTTTCAGCGGCAGGTCGAGAAGTGGCTGAAGCGGAAGGTGGACGGGAAGCAGTCGGCCGCCGACTGCAAGGCCATCCGCGCTTTTCAGAAGAAGCAGAAGATCACGCCCGCCATCGGGTTCGCGGGTCCCGTCACCTGGGCTCGGATGCAGTACTTGTCGGCCCGTGCCAATCCCAACGCGGCCAAGAAGTGCCCCGTGCGCTCCTACCGCGTCGCCTGCGTCGATCTCACCCGGCAGATCACCTGGGTGCAGAAGGGGAAGAAGGTCGTCTACGGGCCCGTCCCCATGCGGAGCGGGCGGACCGCGTACCCGACCCGGGGCGGCTGGCACAAGATCTACTGGAAGCACAAGAACCACGTCTCGACGCTGTACCACCAGCCCATGCCCTACGCGCAGTTCTTCGACGGCGGCCAGGCCTTCCACGCCGTCTACGGTTCCATCTTCACCACCGTCGGCTCCATGGGCTGCGTCAACCTGCGCATCGGTGACGCCCGGAAACTGTGGGGCGTGCTGAAGACCGGCGACCGGGTGTTCGTGTGGGGGCGGCGGTCCGGGACGTAGGCGTACGAAGGGGTGTCCGACCCCTCTGAGACACTGGGGGCGCCATGAGTGAGACAGCTGCCCAGTCGAGCGCGCCCCTGCGGGCCCGCGCCGAGATCGATCTGGCCGCCCTGCGGGCCAACGTGCGGACCCTGCGCGCCCTCGCGCCGGGTGCGGCCCTGATGGCCGTGGTCAAGTCCGACGCGTACGGCCACGGGGCGGTGCCCTGCGCCCGCGCGGCCGTCGAGGCGGGGGCGGAGTGGCTGGGTACCGCCACGCCCGAGGAAGCCCTCGCGCTGCGCGCCGCCGGGATCGACGACGTGCGGATCATGTGCTGGCTCTGGACGCCCGGCGGGCCCTGGCGGGAGGCCGTCGAGGCCGATCTCGACGTGTCCGTGAGCGGGATGTGGGCGCTGCGGGAGGTCGTCGATGCCGCCCGTGCGGTGGGGAAGACCGCGCGGGTGCAGCTCAAGGGCGACACCGGGCTCGGGCGCAACGGCTGTCAGCCGGGTGCCGACTGGGCCGAGCTGGTCTCCGAGGCGCTGCGTGCCGAGGCCGACGGGGTCGTCCGGATCACCGGGCTCTGGTCGCACTTCGCCTGCGCCGACGAACCCGGGCATCCTTCCATCGCCGCCCAGCTCTCGACGTTCCGGGAGATGCTGTCGTACGCCGAGCGGGCCGGCGTCCGCCCCGAGGTGCGGCACATCGCCAACTCGCCCGCCACGCTGACCCTTCCCGAGGCCCACTTCGACCTGGTGCGCACCGGCGTCGCCGTCTACGGCATCTCGCCCAGCCCCGAGATCGGCAGCTCGGCCGACCTCGGACTGCGGCCGGTGATGACGCTCACCGCGTCCGTGGCGCTGGTCAAGCGGGTGCCGGGCGGACACGGGGTCAGCTACGGGCATCACTACGTCACCCCGGGCGAGACCACCCTCGGGCTCGTCCCGGTCGGGTACGCGGACGGCATCCCGCGGCATGCCTCCGGCACCGGCCCGGTGCTGGTCGGCGGGAAGTGGCGGACGGTGGCCGGGCGGGTGGCCATGGACCAGTTCGTCGTCGACCTGGGGGGTGACGAGCCCGCCGTCGGCAGCGAGGCCGTGCTCTTCGGGCCCGGCGACCGCGGCGAGCCCACCGCCGAGGACTGGGCGCAGGCGGCGGGGACCATCGCGTACGAGATCGTCACCCGGATCGGAACGCGCGTTCCCCGCGTCTATGTGAATGAGGGACAAGCTGGGTAACCGGCCCGGTAGTGGCCACCAGCCCAGCAACCAGTAGCCCGGTGAAGAGGAGCGGTACGTGAGCGAGAGCAGTGCGGAGGCCGCCCTGGCCGTCGCCTCCGCCACGGGGGCGGCCGGCAACTGGCGCCGGGCGACCGGGATCGCCGGGGCCGCGATAGGGGTGGTCGCGGCGGGGGCCGCGGCCGGTGTCGCCCTGGAGCGGATGACCGTCGGACGCGGGATGCGCAAGAAGGCGCGGCTCGCCCTGGACTCGGCGGGGCCGTACGGCTCGCTGCGCGGGATGCCGGGCAAGGCGTACGCCGACGACGGCACCGAGTTGTACTACGAGGTCGACGACGTGGAGCCGGAGGGCGGGTCCGCGCCGCGCCGGCGACGGCTGTTCGGACGGAAGGCGCCGCTGCCGGTCACCGTCGTCTTCAGCCACGGCTACTGCCTGAGCCAGGACTCCTGGCACTTCCAGCGGGCCGCGCTGCGCGGGGTCGTGCGGACCGTGCACTGGGACCAGCGCAGTCACGGGCGGTCCGGGCGCGGGGTGCGGCAGGTGCAGGACGACGTGCCGGTCGACATCGACCAGCTCGGGCGCGATCTGAAGGCCGTCATCGACGCGGCCGCGCCCGAGGGGCCGCTCGTGCTCGTCGGGCACTCCATGGGCGGGATGACCGTCATGGCGCTCGCCGACCAGTACCCGGAGCTCATCCGGGAGCGGGTCGTCGCCGTCGCTCTGGTGGGGACGTCCTCCGGGCGGCTCGGCGAGGTCAACTTCGGGTTGCCCGTCGCGGGTGTGAATGCGGTACGACGTGTGCTGCCGGGGCTGCTGAAGGCGCTGGGGCAGCGGGCCGAGCTGGTGGAGAAGGGGCGGCAGGCCACCGCGGACCTGTTCGCCGGGATCATCAAGCGCTACTCGTTCGCCTCGCGGGACGTCGACCCGGCCGTCGCGCGGTTCGCCGAGCGGATGATCGAGGCCACGCCGATCGACGTGGTCGCCGAGTTCTACCCGGCCTTCACCGACCACGACAAGACCGAGGCGCTCGCCCACTTCAGGGACCTGCCGGTGCTCGTGCTGGCCGGGATCGGGGACCTCGTCACGCCCAGCGAGCACAGTGAGGCCATCGCCGGGCTGCTGCCGGACGCCGAGCTGGTGCTGGTGCCGGACGCGGGGCATCTGGTGATGCTGGAGCACCCGGAAGTCGTCACGGACCGTCTCGCCGACCTCCTCACCCGCGCGGGGGCCGTGCCGGCAGGGGCTACGGTTGGCGGTTATGGAAGCAGTACCGCACAGCCCGGTTGAGACCGAGCTGACCGTCACCTCCCCCGAGCAGATGCGCGAGCTGGGCCGGAAGCTGGCCAAGCTGCTGCGGGCCGGGGATCTCGTGATGCTCAGCGGGGAGCTCGGCGCGGGCAAGACGACGCTGACCCGGGGTCTGGGCGAGGGGCTCGGGGTGCGTGGGGCCGTCACGTCCCCGACCTTCGTGATCGCCCGGGTCCACCCGTCCCTCGGTGACGGTCCGCCGCTTGTTCATGTGGACGCCTACCGGCTGGGCGGCGGGCTCGACGAGATGGAGGACCTCGACCTCGACGTCTCGCTGCCCGACTCGGTGATCGTCGTGGAGTGGGGCGAGGGCAAGGTCGAGGAGCTGACCGACGACCGGTTGCAGGTCCAGATCCACCGCGCGGTCGGTGACACCACCGACGAGGTGCGGCACGTGACGCTGACGGGGCTTGGCGAGCGCTGGGCGGCGGCCGACCTGAGCGTGCTCACCGCCTGATCGCACAGGCGCCGATTTCGGTGAACGTTCCGACAAGACGTCGGCAAGATATTGCTTTCGGCGTCTTGTGCGTGGTCACATGGTACCCAGTTCGTAGTTAGGTCTACCTAACCACGTCCGCCCCCGGTGCTCAGGAGGCGACCATGTCGGCCACGGAACGAGACGAGTCGACGCCGCGCGCGGTGTCCGCGGTACCCATGCGCGACCTGCTGGCGGCCTGCGCCGCGGCGAACGCGATCTCGACCCCACCCCGCGTGCCAGACCCCGAGACGGTCGAGAGAACACGGCACCGCGAAGCCGCCTAGCGGATCACGATCACCTTCTTGCCGATCGTCGCGAAGGTCCACATCGCGGCGCCGTCCTCGCGGGTCTCCCGGATGCCGCCCGTCTTCACCGTGGGGTCGGGGGGTGCGGTGGCGGGGGCGACGGCCGCGCTGAAGCCGATCGTGACGCTGCCGACGGTGGCGAAGCGGACGACGTGCTCGATGGGGGTGCCGTCGGTGCCGGTGACCGTGTTCGAGCGGGACGTGACCCAGTAGGTGCCCGGCGCCGGGTCGACCGTGCCGGGGGTGACCTCGAAGGTCCGCCTGACCTTGTTGCCCGCCGCGACCAGCCAGACCCGGTCGTCGTCCACCGAGTACACGACCCGTTCACCCGTTCCGGAACCGGCCGGCAGGGCGGAGGGGTGACGGGTGTCCCGGGGCGCCTTGGCGGCGGCGACATCGGTGGTGGCGCTCGTGTGCGGCCGCCCGAGCGTCGCGGGCACGGTCGCCGAGGCCTGATAGGCGAGGACCCCGACCGTGACGAGGGCCGCGGCGGTCAAACCGGTGACGATTCCGGCGGAAGTGCTGGGCACGGTCGTCCACCTCTTTGTCGTACGCAGTGATCCTTCGCGACGTTAGCAGTCAGGGGGCGGCTCACCGGGGCGGCGATGTGCGCGGCGCGGGAGCCGTAGGCTGTTTGCGTGCTCTTGCTCGCTCTGGATACCGCCACCCCCGCCGTCACCGTCGCCCTGCACGACGGCACGGACGTCATCGCCTCCTCGAGCCAGGTGGACGCGCGCCGGCACGGCGAGCTGCTGCTGCCGGCCGTCGACCGCGTCCTCGCCGAGGCCGGCCTGAAGCTCGACGCCGTCACCGGCATCGTCGTAGGGATCGGACCCGGCCCCTACACCGGGCTGCGGGTCGGACTGATGACCGCCGACACCTTCGGCCTCGCGCTCGGCGTCCCCGTGCACGGCGTGTGCACGCTGGACGGGCTCGCGTACGCCACGGACGTCGAGGGCCCCTTCGTCGTGGCGACCGACGCCCGGCGCAAGGAGGTCTACTGGGCGCGCTACGACGACCGCCGCACCCGGGTCACCGACCCCGCCGTGGACCGGCCCGCCGACATCGCCGAGCAGGTCGCCGGGGTGCCCGCCGTGGGCGCCGGCGCGCTGCTCTACCCGGACACCTTCCCGGACGCCCGCGCGCCCGAGCACGTCTCGGCCGCCGCCCTCGCCGCGCTGGCCGCCGAGCGGCTCGCCGCGGGCGCGGAACTCCCGGCGCCCCGGCCGCTGTACCTGCGCCGGCCCGACGCCCAGGTCCCCAAGAACTACAAGGTGGTCACCCCCAAGTGACAGCGGCACTGCGTGAGATGCGCTGGTGGGACATCGATCCGGTGCTGGAGCTGGAGAAGGACCTCTTCCCCGAGGACGCCTGGTCGCGGGGCATGTTCTGGTCCGAGCTGGCCCATGCGCGCGGCGCCACGGCGACCCGCCGGTACCTGGTCGCCGAGGAGGACGGACGGCTCGTCGGGTACGCCGGACTCGCCTCCTCCGGCGAGCTGGCCGACGTGCAGACCATCGCCGTCGCCCGCGACCACTGGGGCACCGGGCTCGGCGGGCGGCTGCTGACCGAACTGCTCCAGGCGGCCACCGCGTTCGAGTGCGCCGAGGTGATGCTGGAGTGCCGGGTCGACAACGTCCGCGCGCAGAAGCTGTACGAGCGCTTCGGCTTCGAGCCCATCGGCTTCCGTCGCGGCTACTACCAGCCGGGCAACGTGGACGCCCTCGTGATGCGCCTGATCATCGACCCTGCGAGTGAAGAGAAGAACCATGGCTGACGAACCACTCGTCCTCGGCATCGAGACCTCCTGCGACGAGACCGGCGTCGGCATCGTCCGCGGCACCACCCTGCTCGCCGACGCCGTCGCCTCCAGCGTCGACGAGCACGCCCGCTTCGGCGGGGTCGTGCCGGAGGTCGCCTCCCGGGCCCATCTGGAGGCGATGGTGCCGACCATCGAGCGCGCGCTGAAGGACGCGGGGGTGAGCGCGAAGGACCTCGACGGCATCGCCGTCACCGCCGGTCCCGGTCTCGCCGGTGCCCTGCTGGTCGGTGTCTCTGCCGCCAAGGCGTACGCCTACGCCCTCGGCAAGCCCCTCTACGGCGTCAACCACCTCGCCTCCCACATCTGCGTGGACCAGCTGGAGCACGGGGCGCTTCCCGAGCCGACGATGGCCCTGCTGGTGAGCGGCGGCCACTCGTCGCTGCTGCTGTCCACGGACATCACGACGGACGTACGGCCGCTCGGCGCGACCATCGACGACGCGGCCGGCGAGGCCTTCGACAAGATCGCCCGCGTCCTCAACCTCGGCTTCCCCGGCGGCCCGGTCATCGACCGGTACGCCAAGGAGGGCGACCCGGACGCGATCGCCTTCCCGCGCGGTCTGACCGGGCCGCGCGACCCGGCGTACGACTTCTCCTTCTCCGGGCTGAAGACGGCGGTCGCCCGCTGGATCGAGGCGAAGCGGGCGGCCGGTGAGGAGGTGCCGGTGCGCGATGTGTCGGCGTCCTTCCAGGAGGCGGTCGTCGACGTCCTGACCCGCAAGGCCGTGCGGGCCTGCAAGGACGAGGGCGTCGACCACCTGATGATCGGCGGCGGCGTCGCGGCCAACTCCCGGCTGCGGGCGCTGGCCCAGGAGCGCTGCGAGGCGGCCGGCATCCGGCTGCGGGTGCCGCGGCCCAAGCTGTGCACGGACAACGGGGCGATGGTGGCCGCGCTCGGCGCCGAGATGGTGGCCCGCAACCGGCCTGCCTCCAGCTGGGACCTGTCGGCGGACTCCTCGCTGCCGGTGACCGACCCGCATGTCCCGGGCCACGACCACGTCCACGAGGTCAGCAAGGAGAACCTGTACTCGTGACGGTCGCGTTGATGTGGGAGGCGCGGGCCGTCGAGGGGCGGGGCGCGGAACTGCTGGCGTGGGCGCGGGCGCAGGAGCTGGCGGTGCCTCCGCTGCGCCGGGAGACGTTCCGGGCGCCGCAGGACCGGGTGCTGGTCATCACGTGGTGGGACGCGGAGTTCGACGCCGTACTGCCCGAACTGCCTGAGCCGGACGGGGAGTTGGTGACTCGGGCCGTGCATCGGTGGCGGTTCGAGACGGTGGGCTAAACGCGCGGGGTGGACAGGGCCCAGGCCGAGGTCGACAGGGTCGCCCACGCGAGGGTGTGGCCGACCACGGAGAGCAGGGTGCCGTCGCCCATGAAGAAGCCCGCGGCGAAGCCGAAGGCGGCGCCGAACGCCGTTGCCGGCCAGACCGGCCGCCACCAGGCGTGGGCGGGGCGTACGACGGTGCCGGCGGGGACGATGAAGGAGTCCCCGAGGTCGCCGCGGACGGTCTGGGGGTCGGCGAAGGTGAGGCGGGCCGGTTCCCGGCGCCGTAGCCGGCCCACCGGGACCAGACGGGTGCCGTCCGGCAGCACCACCACGGCCGTGCGACCGCCGTGGACCGTCACCGGGACGCGGCCCGGGTGCTCGTCGAGCGCCGGGTGCCACATCACGCGCTGCCGGCGCGGGCCGTCCAGGACCAGCCAGAACGTCTCCGCGCTCAGCCAAGGGAGGGTCTGGTCGCGCTCCCCGATCCGGATCCGGGCCGTCATGGGGCGGCCGGGGCGGCGGGCCGCGAGGCGGAAGACCAGGCCGCGGCGGGCCCAGGCGATCCAGAGAGCGACGGCTACGAGCCCGGCGAAGAAGGCGGAGAAGGCGAGGCCGTCCTCGTCGAGACGCTTCGGCTCGTGCCTGCGGTAGTCGTAGAAGTGACCTCTGGGGTTCGTCTCGGTCGGGTCGTACTCGACAGGGAACGCGCCGTATTTGCGGTACGGCCGGCCGTCGGCGGGCGGGGTGACGGGCTGGACGTGTTCATGCCCCGCCTCGTCGGTCCAGCTGACGCGGACGTCTTCGGTGGCGGAGGCGTCTTCCACGATCCGACCGAGGGACATCGCGGTGTGCTCACGGTAGTGGTCGATGGCCCAGTCATTGACGTACGCGTTCCCGACCAGCCACGCGACCAGCAGGGCGTACCCCACGAGCGTGACGGTCAGGCCGAACAGGGCCACGCGGAGGGCCGGGCGTCTCGGGGTGGTCATACGGCGGCCTCCCGCTGGGCCAGGAGGGCACGGACGGGCGCGGGGTCGTCGCCGTCCAGCGCGGCGGTCAGGGTGTCGCCGATGTCGAGGGTCGTGCCGTCGGGTGCGGTGAGCACGCTGGTACGCCAGCGGCTCGCGTGGGTCCAGCCCGCCGCGCGCAGGGCCTCGGTGACGGGCGGGATCATGGCGTCGGCCAGCGCGTCCCGGGCGAACGTGCGGCGTACGGAGGCAGGGACCTGACGTATCCGGGGTTCGACGCGACGGGCGAGGCGGGGCCAGGTACCGGCGGCGACGGCGTCCAGGGCGGCCTCCAGGGCCTCGGTGGACCGCAGGTGCCCGGGTCCCTCGGCGTGGAGGAGTTCGCGGAGGCGGTCGGCGGGGAGGGCGAGGAGGCTGACCGGATGTGGCTGCTCGGCCTTGCCGCGTCTCGGACGGCGGCGCTTGCGTGCGGTGTGCTGCGCGAGAAGCTGCTCCACACACCAGCGCTCCAACGCGCCGGCGGTCCGCAGGGGGAGCGGTTCCTCGCCGTGCGGCGTGATGGCGGCCGTGACTGGTGCCTCGGTCTGCGGCTCCTTGCTGTGCGGCGTGATGGCAGCTGTGAGCGTTGCCTCGGCGTGCGGCGTGATGGCGGCCGTGTCCGTTGCCTCGGCGTGCGGTTCCTCGCCGTACGGCGTGACGGCGGCCGTGACCGTCGCCGCGGCCTGCGGCTTCTCGGCGTACGGCGTTATGGCGGCCGTGACCGTTGCCTCGGTCCGCGGCTTCTCGTCGTACGGCCTGACCGCGACCGGGGCCGTCTCCGCCAGCGCTGTCAGGCGGGCGGTGATCGGGGGGTGGTCGGCGGTGGCGTACGGGTCCGCGGCCTCCCGTTCCGCGGCGACGCCGGCGGCGCGGACGGCTACGTGTGGGTCCTGGGTCGCCGTGTCGAGGGCGGCGTAGAAGTCCTGCGGGTACGTGCCGTTCTGGGCCAGGGCGGACCACCAGTGGCGGCCGAGGCCGTTGAACACCGCGTCCAGCAGGGCGGTCCGTTCGAGGGCCGTGGTGGTTGCCCGGGTGCTCGTGACGCGGGCGGCGTCGGCGTCCGCGTCCGTCTCTGTCCGCCAGGCCCGGGGCTGGGTGGCCCGCAGGAGCGGGGTGGCCACGGGGGCCAGTGGGCGGAGGCGGGGGGCGAGCCAGGCTTCGAGGAGGTGGCGGGAGCGGAGCAGCCAGGCGGTGCGGCGGTGGGCCACGTGTTGTTCGTGGGCCAGCTCGTGCGCGACCACGGCCGCCAGTTCGTCGGCGGTCAGCGTCCGGAGCAGGGGCAGGCCGAGGACCAGGACGTAGGCGCGGACGCCGGAGACCTTCGCCCGGTGCAGGGAGGCCGCCACCTCGGGGACCACCCGCACCAGCAGTGGTTCGCGGAAGCTGAGCCGTTCCGCGACGTCCCGCACCAGCGTGGCCAGTTCGGGTTCGTCGCGGGGCCGTACCGCCCGGCCGGGGAGCCGGTGGAAGGCGGCGACGGCACCGAAGACGGCGATCAGCACGAACACGACCGGCATCAGGGCGTCCCCGGGCGTGCCCCAGCGCGCGGCCGCGAGCGGCACCGCGACCGCCACGGCCAGCGGCGGCAGCACGGCCAGCGCCAGCATGGCCGTGATCAGCGACCACTCCCGGGCGGGCCCGGCTCCCTGTGCGTTCATGGCATCCCCCGTCGCCCACCCTCTGAGGCGTCGGCGGATTCTGGCACAGGGAACCGGTGTTCGGACCCTTCCGTGATCAGGCCGTTTCCGGCTCCTCCTGTTCGACTTCCGTCTCGCAGCGCAGCCTGCGGTCCGTGCCCAGCTCGCGTACCGGGCCGGTGAGCGTCAGCCGGGCGGTGTGCCGTACGTCCGCGCTGGAGGCCGCCAACCGCAGCTCCAGGGCGCCGGGTTCGACGATCCGCCGGCCCTTGCGGTCGGTGAACGCCGAGTGGTCGGCGTGGAAGCGGAAGGTCACACGGGCTGAAGCTCCGGGGGCGAGTTCCAGGCGCTGGTAGCCGATCAGGCGGACGTCCGGGCGGGTCACCGAGGCCACCGGGTCGTGCAGGTACAGCTGGACGACCTCGGCACCCTCGCGGTCGCCGGTGTTGCGGACGGCGACGCTCACGTCGTACGAACCGTCGGTCGTGATCTCCGCCTCGGCCGCGTCCGACTCCCACGCGAACGTCGTGTACGAGCGGCCGTGCCCGAAGGGGTACAGCGGGGTCGGGTCCAGGTTGCTGACCTCGCCCGCGAGGCCCAGCGGGGGCTGGAGGTAGGTCCAGGGCTGGCCTCCCGGCTCCTGCGGGACGCTGACCGGCAGCCGTCCGGACGGGTTGACGCGGCCCGACAGCACTCCCGCGACCGCCGGGCCGCCCTCCTCTCCCGGGAAGAAGGCCTGCACGGACGCGGCCAGCCGGCCCTGCCAGCGGCCGAGCGCGTACGGCCTCCCGGTCAGGAGAACGAGGACGACGGGCACCCCGGTGGCGACCAGCGCGTCCAGCAACTCGCCCTGCACGCCCGGCAGTCGCAGGTCGGTTGCGTCGCAGCCCTCGCCCGAGGTGCCCCGGCCGAACAGGCCCGCGCGGTCGCCGAGGACGGCCACGCAGACGTCCGCCTCCGCGGCCCGCGCCACCGCCTCCTCGAAGCCGCCGGTGTCGGGGGTGTCGACCCCGCAGCCCTCGGCGAACGTCACCTTGGCGTCCGGGAGTTCGGTGCGCAGCGCCTCCAGGACGGTCGGGATCTCGATGCCCATCGGGATGTCGGGGTGGTGGGTGAGGACGTGGGACGGGAAGGAGTAGCAGCCGAGCATCGCCAACGCGTCGGCCGCCCTCGGGCCCA
Organism: Streptomyces justiciae; assembly: GCF_015163075.1. Lineage (GTDB taxonomy): Bacteria > Actinomycetota > Actinomycetes > Streptomycetales > Streptomycetaceae > Streptomyces > Streptomyces justiciae. The sequence goes on along the minus strand of NZ_JADDXU010000009.1, from coordinate 394,749 downwards.
CGACCGCGATGCGGGTGTCGGGGGAGAGGGGGAGGACGCCGTCCGGGTTGTCCAGCAGGACCACGGACTCCTCGGCGAGGCGGCGGGCGAGCGCGCGGTTCGCCGTCGAGTCGAGGTCGATGCGGCCGGTGGGCTCGGGGGTCCAGTCCTCGTCCAGCAGGCCTAGTTCGCACTTCTGGAGCAGCACGCGGCGGGCGGCGCGGTCGATGAGCGCCTCCGGGATCTCGCCCGCCCGTACGGCCTCCAGCAGGGGTTTGCCGTAGCACTTCAGCGTGGGCAGTTCGACGTCGAGGCCCGCCGCGAGGGCCGCGTGGGCCGCCTCCGCCTCGGTGCCGGCGACCCGGTGCTGGCTCTGCAGGAAGCCGACGCCGAAGTAGTCGGCGACGACGGTGCCGGTGAACTCCCAGCGGTCCCGCAGGAGTTCGGTGAGCAGGCCGGGGTCGGCGGAGGCCGGGATGCCGTCGGTGTCGGTGTACGCGGCCATCACCGAGCGCGCCCCGCCCTCGCGCAGCGCCAGTTCGAACGGCGGCAGCGTCACGTCGGCGAACTCGCGCACCCCCGCCCGGACGGGCGCCAGGTTGCGGGCGCCCGCGGAGGAGGCGTACCCGGCGAAGTGCTTGAGCGTGGCGACCACGCCGGCCGACTCAAGGCCCCGGACGTAGGCGGCGCCGACCGTGCCGACCAGGTACGGGTCCTCGCCGATGGTCTCCTCGACCCGTCCCCAGCGCGGGTCGCGGACGACGTCCAGGACGGGGGCGAGGCCTTGATGCACGCCGACCGCGCGCAGGTCGTGGCCGATGTGCCGGGCCATCTCCTCCACCAGCGGCGGGTCGAAGGCGGCGCCCCAGGCGAGCGGGACCGGATAGGCGGTCGCCTGCCAGGCGGTGAAGCCGGCGAGGCATTCCTCGTGCGCGAGCGCGGGGATGCCGAAGCGGCCCGCCTCGGCGATACGGCGCTGGGCGCGGGCCAGAGCCTGCGCGCCCAGCGCCGGGTCCACGGGGGCGGTGCCGAAGGGGCGGGTGAGCTGGCCCAGACCGTGGGTGATCAGCTCGTCCCAGTCGTAGTCGGCGGTCATCTCGCGTTGCAGCGGGGCGACGCCGTCCCCGTCGGTGCTGGCGCCCACCCACACGCCGTACAGCTGGGCGGTCTTCTCCTCCAGGGTCATCCGGGAGAGGAGGTCGTCGACGCGGGCGGCGGCGGTCAGGGCGGGGTCACGCCAAGGCGCGGTGGTCATGAAACTCCTGTCGGGTCGAACGACCTCTCACGAAGGGCTCTCACGAACGTCTCTCGCGAATGTTTCGATGTGTAATCCGAATGTTTTGGGAACCTAGGCCGGTGAGAAGGGTTCGTCAAGAGGTCGTGCAGGGATACGATCGCCGCCATGACACCCCCGGAGCCCGGTGAAACCCGGACAGCAGGACGCTCGACGCAGACCGCGACGCTCGCCGAGATCGCCCGTGAGGCCGGCGTCTCGGCGCCGACTGTTTCGAAGGTCCTCAACGGACGGGCCGACGTCGCCCCGGCGACCCGTACCCGAGTGGAAGAACTGCTGCGCGCCCACGGCTATCGCCGACGACGGGCCGAGGCCAGCCGTTCCCCCCTCATCGACCTGGTCTTCCACGAACTGGAGAGCGCCTGGGCGATGGAGGTCATCCGGGGCGTGGAGAACGTGGCGCGGGACGCCGGGCTGAGCGTGGTGCTCAGCGAGAGCGCGGGCCGGCTCACGCCGGGGCGGACCTGGGCCGACCAGGTCGCCGCCCGCCGCCCGCACGGCGTCATCCTCGTCCTCTCCGGGCTCGACGAGTCCCAGCGCGCCCTGCTGACCAGCCGTTCCATCCCCTTCGTCGTCATGGACCCGGCCGGCGACCCCGGCGCCGACGTGCCGTCCATCGGCGCCACCAACTGGCAGGGCGGCCTCGCCGCCACCCGGCACCTGGTCGAACTCGGCCACACCCGGATCGGCGCCATCAGCGGCCCGTCCCGGATGATGTGCAGCCGGGCCCGTGTCGACGGCTACCGGGCCGCGCTGGAGACCGCCGGGCTGCCCGTCGACCCGGCACTGATCAAGAACGGCGACTTCCACCACGAGGCCGGCTACCGGCTGGGCCTGGACCTGCTGCGCCGCGAGGACCGGCCCACCGCCGTCTTCGCCGGGAACGACCTCCAGGCGCTCGGGCTGTACGAGGCCGCCCGTGAGCTGGGGCTGCGCATCCCGGAGGACCTGAGCGTCGTCGGGTTCGACGATCTGCCGGTCGCGCCCTGGGTGGGGCCGCCGCTGACGACCGTACGGCAGCCGCTCACCGAGATGGCCGAGGCGGCGGCGAAGCTGGTGCTCGACCTCGCGCGCGAGGAGGGGTCGCCCGCGGCGACGCGGGTGGAACTGGCGACGAGCCTGGTGGTGCGCAGCAGCACGGGGGCGCCTCCGGCCGTTTAGTGGACGGAACAGCTGTTGCTGTATTGACGGGTGTGCCGTGGCGGCCCACACTGCCCCGAAGCCAATCGGTTGTTCGACCGAAACTTTCGGAGGCACCCGCAATGAGATCTCTGAGAACCGGCTTATCCCTGGCGTCCCTTCTGGGGCTGCTGGGCACCCTCCTGCTCACGGCGCCCGCGGCGCACGCCGCCGACACCCCGCTGCGGGATCTCGGCACCGCCAAGGGCAAGGTCATCGGCACCGCGGTCACCGGGTCCAAGCTCACCGGGAGCTACGGCGACATCGCCGGGGCGCAGTTCAGTTCGCTGACCCCCGGCAACGCCATGAAGTGGGGCTCGGTCGAGCCGACCCGGGGCAGCTTCAACTGGGCCGAGGCCGACCAGATCGTGGACTTCGCCGAGGCCCACGGCCAGCAGGTGCGCGGCCACACCCTGGTCTGGCACAGCCAGAACCCGAGCTGGCTGACCAACGGCAGCTGGACCTCCGCCCAGCTCGGCACCCTCCTCGACGACCACATCGCCACCGAGGTCGGCCGCTACAAGGGCCGTATCGCCGCCTGGGACGTGGTCAACGAGCCGTTCAACGAGGACGGCACCTACCGCTCGACCCTCTGGTACAACGGCCTCGGCTCCGGCTACATCGCCCGGGCCCTGACCGCCGCCCGCGCCGCCGACCCGGCCGCGAAGCTGTACATCAACGACTACAACGTCGAGGGCGTCAACGCGAAGAGCACGGCGCTCTACAACCTGGTCAAGTCCCTGAAGGAACAGGGAGTTCCCATCGACGGGGTCGGTCTCCAGGCCCACCTCATCCTCGGCCAGGTGCCGTCCACGCTCCAGCAGAACATCCAGCGCTTCGCCGACCTCGGCGTGGACGTGGCGATCACCGAGCTGGACATCCGGATGGCGCTGCCCGCCGACACCGCCAAGCTCGCCCAGCAGAAGGCCGACTACAAGGCGGTGACGGCGGCCTGCGTGGCGGTGAGTCGCTGCGCCAACCTCACCGTCTGGGGCTTCACCGACTCCGACTCCTGGGTCGACAGCACCTTCCCGGGGTACGGGGCGGCGACCCCGTACGACGCCAACTACGCGCCGAAACCCGCCTACTACGGCATCGCGGAGGCGCTCGGCGGGACGACGACACCGCCTCCGACGGGCGCGTGCACGGCGACGTACAGCGTGCCGAGTCAGTGGAACACCGGGTTCACCGGGAACGTGACGATCTCCTGCTCGGGTGCCTCGCTGTCGTCCTGGAAGGTGACCTGGACGTACGGCGCCGGGCAGCAGATCACGCAGGCCTGGAACGCGACCTGCACCCAGTCCGGCGCGGCGGTCAGCTGCGTCAACGCCTCCTACAACGGGACCGTCCCGGACGGCGGTTCGGTGAGCTTCGGGTTCAACGCGAACTGGAGCGGGAGCAACCCGGTGCCGACGGTGACGCTGGGCTGAGAAAAGTGAGATTTTCCGAAGAAAGGCGGCCGGGGCAGTGCCCTCGTAATAATTCGGACTTACGTTCCTCTCCGTGAATGGAGAAGACGAAGGCAGACCAGTGGGCCGGCGGCGGACACGCATACTGAAAGCCGCCGGCCTCACTCTCGCGGGCGTACTGGTGGCCGGAGCCGCGGCGGGCGGCTGGGCGTACTGGCATCTGAACGGCAACATCAAGAGCGTCGACATCGACCAGGCGCTCGGCGACGACCGCCCGGCGAAGGCCACGGTGACGCCCTCTCCTTCCGCGTCCGAAAGTCCGCTGCCGACCGAGGCGCTCAACATCCTGGTCCTCGGCTCCGACTCGCGCAGCGGCAAGGAGAACCAGGCGCTCGGCGGCGGCGACAGCACCGGCGCCCGCTCCGACACGGCGATGGTCGTGCACCTCGACGCGGGCCGCACCGAGGCGACGGTGGTCAGCATCCCGCGCGACACGCTCGTCACCCGGCCGTCCTGCCCGCTGGAGGGCGGGGGTTCGACGGCGGTGGCGTACGGCGCGATGTTCAACAGCGCTTATTCGGTGGGCGGTCCGGCGTGCGCGGTCAAGACCGTCGAGTCGATCACGAACGTCCGCATGGACCACTACATCGAGATCGACTTCTCGGGATTCGCGAAGCTGGTGAACGCCCTCGGCGGCGTCACGGTCACCACGGACGAGGACATCGACGACTCCAGCAGCCACCTCACCCTGAAGGCCGGCACCCACCACCTCAACGGCAAGCAGGCCCTCGCGCTCGCCCGCACCCGGCACGGCATCGGCGACGGCAGCGACCTCGACCGCATAGGCCTCCAGCAGAAGCTGGTGAAGGCCCTGCTGGAACAGATCGCCTCGACGAACCTGCTCACCAGCCCCGCCCAGCTGTACAAGGTCGCCGACGCGATCACCGGCAGCCTCACCACCGACACCGGCCTCGACTCCCTCAGCGAGCTGATGAGCCTCGGCCAGAGTCTGAAGGGCCTGTCGGCGGACCAGGTGAAGACGGTGATGATGCCGGTCGTCCAGGCACCCTCGAACCACAACCGGGTGGTGGCGCAGGAGCCGGAGGCGAGCAGGCTGTGGAAGTCGCTGCGGTGACTACAACCCATGGACGGGGCGGTGAGTCTTGTGCGGTGACTGTGTCGCCGTGATGAGAGGGTCGCCCCGTGTTCTCCCTTCGTACATACGGCCGTTGGGCGGTGCCGCTGGCGGCCGGCCTCCTCTCGCTGGGCGCCCTGCCCACCACCGCCGAGGCCTCGGCTCCGGCGCCCGTCCGTGACGACTTCGACGGCGACGGCTACCAGGACCTCGCGGTCGGCGCCCCCGGCGGCACCGTGGGCGGACAGCCGGACGCGGGCTACGTCGTCGTCATGTACGGCGGCCCGCACGGCCTGACCAAGGACCGGCGGACGGTCATCAGCCGTGCCACGACCGGCGTCCCCGGCAGCCCCGCCAAGGGCGAGAAGTTCGGCATCCAGCTGACCAAGGGCGACCTGGACGGCGACGGCAGGGCGGACCTGGTCGTCGGCCACGTCTCCGCGACGCGGTCGGCCGTGGTGGTGTGGGGAGCGAAGGGCGGTTTGACGGGCGGTACGGCCCTGCCCGCGTCGACCACCCAGGCGGGCGACTTCGACGGCGACGGCAAGCTCGACCTCGCCCTGTTCAAGGGCGGCCGCGCCCAGGGCGACGACCCGCTCGGCACCACGGCGACGGTGTGGAAGGGCCCGCTGACCCGCACCGGCAGACCGGCCGCCGCGAGGGACCTCGACCCCGCGGGACTGCGGTACGTCGACGTCTGGGACGGCGCGACCGGCGACGTGAACGCCGACGGCCGCGACGAGCTCGCGCTCAAGGTGTACTGCGGCGACGGCAGTTACTGCACCCGCTTCTACGTCGGCTCGCCCACGGGCCCGGCTCCCGCGGCGGGCGGTACCTTCCCGGGCGGGGGCGGCGGCATGGCCATCGGCGACTTCGACGGCGACGGGTACGGAGACCTGGCGGTCGGCAACGCGCCGGACTCGTCGGTGACGGTGGCGGCGGGCTCGGCGTCGGGTCTCGCGCCGAGCAGCACGTGGCGCCGCTTCACCCAGGACACCCCCGGAGTGCCGGGGGCGTACGAGGACGTCGACTTCTTCGGCACCTCGGTGTCGGCCGCGGACATCAACGGCGACGGCCGCGCCGACCTGGCGGTGGGCGCGCCGGGCGAGGAGATCGGGTACGACGACGGCGCCGGCATCGTCGACGTCCTCTACGGCACGGAGGCCGGCCTGACCGGAACGGGCGCCCAGGCGTTCACGCAGAACACGGCCGGGGTGCCGGGGGCGGCGGAGCCGGGAGACGCTTTCGGCGGCGCGGTCCGGCTCCTGGACATCAACGGGAACGGGCACGCGGACCTGGCGGCTTCGGCCGTGGGGGAGAACTCCCGGGCGGGGGCGGTGTGGTCGCTGCGGGGACGCTCGACGGGGGTCGTGACGGACGCGGCGTTCGTGTTCGGGGCGCGGACGGTGGGGGCGCCGGATGCGAAGGCGGGCTTCGGGCGCGAGGTCGAATAAAAAAATCTCGAAGAAATCGCGGCGCGTGTGTCGATCCCCGTCCCGGTCGATCGACGCATGGTTGAGAGGCCGGGAAAGACCCCGGCCCCCGACCTCAGGAGCCACAGATGCCCCGCTACCTCTCCCTCGTGCAGATCGACGAGTCCACCGCCCCCGCCGAAGGCCCCAGCCCCGAGCTGATGGAGCGGATGGGGACGCTGATCGGGGAGATCACCAAGGCCGGTGTCATGCTCGACACCGCCGGTCTCACCCCGTCCGCCCAGGGCACCCGCGTGCACTGGGAGGGCGGGAAGCTCTCCGTCACCGACGGGCCCTTCACCGAGGCCAAGGAGGTCGTCGGCGGGTACGCGATCATGCAGTGCAAGGACATGGCCGAGGCCATCGAGTGGACCAAGCGCTTCCTGAAGGTCCACGAGGAGCACTGGACCGTCACCTGTGAGGTGCGGGAGATCGCGGAGGGCTGAGCCCGCCTTGGCCCGGGGCGTCCGCGGGTGTTGCATGGGGGACTGTGAGCCCACAGTCCCCCGTCGGCCCGCGCGACCCGCGGCACGCCATCGAGACCGTCTTCCGCATCGAGTCCCCGCGCATCGTCGCCGCCGTCACCCGTGTCGTCCGTGACGTCGGCATCGCCGAGGAACTCGCCCAGGACGCCCTCGTCGCCGCCCTGGAGCAGTGGCCGCGCGACGGCGTCCCCGACAACCCGGGCGCCTGGCTCATGACCACCGCCCGGCGCCGCGCCGTCGACCTGGTCCGGCGCCGGGAGAACTACGCCCGCAAGCTCCAGGAGATCGGCCGGGAGCTGCCGGAGACGGTCCCGTTCGACGAACCCGCCGACCCCGACGACATCGACGACGACCTGCTCCGGCTCGTCTTCACCACCTGCCACCCGGTCCTCTCCGCCGAGGCCCGCGTCGCCCTCACCCTCCGCCTCCTCGGCGGCCTCGCCACCGCCGAGATCGCCCGCGCCTTCCTGACGCCCGAGGCGACCGTCGCCCAGCGGATCGTCCGCGCCAAGCGCACCCTCGCCACCAAGAACGTCGCCTTCGAGGTGCCGTACGGAGCCGAGCGCGAGGCCCGGCTGGCCGACGTCCTCGATGTCATCTACCTCGTCTTCAACGAGGGGTACGCCGCCACCGCCGGCGACGACTGGCTGCGGCCCGGGCTGTGCGAGGACGCGCTGCGGCTCGCCCGCTTGCTGTCCGGGCTGATGCCGAAGGAACCCGAAGTGCACGGTCTCGCCGCGCTGTTGGAGTTCCAGGCGTCCCGCACCGCCGCCCGCACCGGCCCCGACGGCGAGCCCGTCCTCCTGAAGGACCAGAACCGCCGCCGCTGGAACCGGATGCTCATCGCCCGCGGGATCAGGGCCCTCGAAAGGGCGGAGGCCACAGCCACCGGCGCCCCCGGACCGTACGCCCTCCAGGCCACCATCGCCGCCTGCCACGCGCACGCCTACACCTACGACGAGACCGACTGGGCCACCATCGCCACCCTGTACGGACTGCTCGCCGTCCGCGCCCCGTCGCCGGTCGTCGAACTCAACCGCGCGGTCGCCGTGTCGATGGCCGAGGGACCGGAAGCGGCCCTGGAGATCGTCGACACCCTCACCTCCCGGCTGCGGGACTACCACCTGCTGCCCAGCGTGCGCGGCGACCTGCTGGCCCGCCTCGGCCGTACGACGGAGGCGGCGGCCGAGTTCGAACGGGCCGCCGCCCTCGCCCGCAACGAACGCGAGCGGGAGCTGCTGCTGCGCCGCGCGCGGGAGGCTCAGGCCGGCTGACCGAGCAGCATGGTGGGGGCGCCGGCGACGCGGGTGAGGAAGACGGTCACCGCGTTCCGCCCGTGCGGCTTCGGCAGGGCCTTCCTGCGGAGTTCCTCCGGCTCCACCGCCGAGCCCCGCTTCTTCACGGTCAGGATGCCGACCTCGCGCTCACGCAGCAGCGCCTTCAACTTCTTGACGTTGAAGGGGAGTTGGTCGGTGATCTCGTAGGCGGTGGCGTACGGGGTGGGGTGGAGTTCGTCGGCGGTGACGTAGGCGATGGTCTCGTCGATCAGGCCGCCCGTCAGTTCCTCGGCCACCTCCGCGACCAGGTGGGCGCGGATGGCGGCGCCGTCGGGTTCGTACAAGTAGCGGCCGAGCGGGCGCACTTGGGGGTCGGGGAGGCCGCGGCCGAGGAGGGTGCGCGGGCCGGGGAGCAGGGTCGCGCGGACGGCGCCGGGGTCGGTGCCGAACCACAGCACCGCCTCCTTCACGTCCCCGCCGTCCGAGATCCACTCGGCCTCGGCCTCCGCCGGGATCGCCTCGTGGGGGATACCGGGCGCGATCTTCAGGGCGGCGTGGGGAGCCTTCGTCGCCGCCTGTACGGCCCAGGAGAGGGGCGGGGAGTAGGCCTCGGGGTCGAAGATGCGGCCCCGGCCGCCTCGTCGCGCCGGGTCGACGAACACCGCGTCGTACGGCGACGTGTCGATGTCCGTGACGTCCGCCTCGCGCACCTCGATCAGCTCGGCCAGGCCCAGCGCCTCGGCGTTCGCGCGGGCCGCGGCGGCGGTGAGCGGGTCGTGGTCCACGGCGAGGACCCTGATGCCGGCCCGCGCGAGGGCGATCGCGTCGCCGCCGATGCCGGAGCACAGGTCGGCGACGGACCGCACACCCAGTGCCCGGAAGCGCTCGGCCCGATACGCCGCCACGCTCGCCCGCGTCGACTGCTCGACCCCGTTCGGGGTGAAGAACATCCGCCCGGCGTCCTCGTCCCCGAACTTCGCCGCCGCCCGCTGACGCAGCCGCGCCTGGCCGAGCGCCGCCGACACCAGTTCGGCGGGGTGGTCGCGGCGCAGCCGGGTGGCGACGGCGAGTTCGTCGGCGGGGGCGGTGCCGCGCACTGCGTCGAGGAGGGCGCGGCCCTCGGGGGTGAGGAGGGGGGCGAGGTCGTTCACTGGTTCATTGTGGGCCAGTCGGAGGACCGTACGACGTCGGTGGCGGTGTCGGCCCGGGGCCGGGGCCGTGGGCTGCGAAGATCCGGCGCCATGGGATCAGTAGTACAAAATGACAAAAGTCGGGCCGTGTGGAGTGTGCGTGGCACGCTCGCCGTCCTGGCCCTCGCCGCCGTCGCCTCCGGCTGTGCGCAGGGCGACAGCTCCAAGGTCCGTCCCGCGGCCGGCCAGCAGCCCCTGAAGGCGCCCCCGGCCCGCGCACTCGACACGTACGCCACGAAGCTGCGCGCCTCCGTGGCCGTCGCGAAACGGTGGGGGCTGAACAGGGCCCCGCTCGCCGCCCCCGCGCCGCCCGCGAAGAAGCCGCGGATCACCACCCGCAAGGGCTTCGAGGTCGACGGTCACGAGGAGCGGGGGCTGCCGCCCGTCTTCACCACGATCCCCACCAAGCAGAAGATCGTCTTCCTCACCCTCGACGACGGCGCCGAGAAGGACCCCGAGTTCCTGCGGATGATGAGCGAGCTGAAGATCCCGTACACCGCCTTCCTCAGCGGCTTCCTGATCAAGGAGGACTACGGGTACTTCAAGCGGATGCAGGACCGGGGTGTGGTGCTCAACAACCACACCCTCCACCACCCCTATCTGCCGGGGCTGTCCTACGGCCGTCAGAAGCGCGAGATCTGCGGCATGCAGGACGTGATCGAGAAGCACTACGGCAAACGGCCGCTGCTGTTCCGCCCGCCGTTCGGGAACTACAACGAGGACACCCTGGTCGCGGCGAAGGCGTGCGGGGTGAAGTACGCGCCGATCTGGAACGAGGAGGTCTTCGTCGACCACTGGGAGTACCGCGAGTGGGACCGGAAGATCCACCCGGGCGACATCGTGCTGAGTCACTTCCGCGGCCGGGGGGAGTGGAAGGGCACGATGCCGGACATGGTCAGGCGCTTTCTGAACAAGATCACGGCCGAGGGGTACGCGGTGGCACGGCTGGAGGACTACTTGTGAGGGCCTCGAAGGCCGCTGTGGCCTCGGTACTCGCCCTGACCGCCCTGCTCCTCACCGGCTGCGCCCAGTCCGTCGACCCCATCGAACGGCTGGGCAAGAAGGCGGTGACGTACGGCGCGAAGGGGGTGCGGTCCGGGCCCGGGGCGCCGGTGGTGACACGGGTCCGCACCTCCGACAAGGTGGTCTTCCTGACGTACGACGACGGCGTCGAGCAGGACCCGCGCTTCGTGGAACTCGTCCGGGAACGGCGGCTGCCGGTCAGCATGTTCCTCACGGACAGCGTCGTCGGACCGGGCTACGGCCACTTCGCCCGCCTCCAGTCGGTCGGCGCGTCCATCCAGAACCACACCCTCGACCACACCGCCCTGCGCGGCCTGCCGTACGCCGGCCAGCGCCACGAGATCTGCGGCCAGCAGGACAAACTCGGCTCCCGCTTCGGCCTGCGCCCCCGCCTCTTCCGCCCGCCCTACGGCACGTACGACACCACGACCCTGCGCGCGGCCACGGACTGCGGCGTCGGCGCGGTCGTCCTGTGGCGGGCGGCGCTGGAGGGCGACCACCTGACCTACGGCACCGGCCCCCACCACCTGCTCCCCGGCGACATCATCTCCCTCCCGTCGACGGAGACGACAGGCCTCACCCTGGTGGACCGGACGACCCGGCTGCTGCGGGAGATCGAGGGGGCGGGGTTGAGGGTGGGGAGGCTGGAGGACTACCTCTAGGGGCGGGCAGCGGGTCAGCGGCTCCCCACGTCCAGCATCAGGATCAGGAAGAAGACCGTGGCCAGCACCTGCGCGACCCCGGTGACCCGGTACCCGTCCCGGAAGAAGAAGACGGCCGCCGCAAGGGCCGCCAGTGCCATCCCGGCCAGCCATGCCGTCGCGGCGCCCGGACGGTGCGTGAGCATCAGCACCGCGGCCCACACGAGGCCGAAGGCGACTTCCGCCGGTACGAGCAGCGCGAGTGCACAGCCGTCCGAGGCGAGCAGACGGTCCGCGGGGGCACGGGGAGGCATGGCGGAACGGTACGGCTGCGGCCGTGCGCGGGAGAAGGGTCCCGCGTGCCCCCGCGCGTTCCGGCGTCCGGGAATCGGCACGGCCCGCGCGGCGAATTAGCAGTCCGCTTGACCGAGTGCTAATCGCGGTCATAGTCTCGGGTCTGGCACTCCCCCCTGGAGAGTGCCAATACGCGACGGGCAGGTCCGGCACCCGCGACGACGGATCGACCTGGTCGCCACCTCAGACAGTTAACCCCGTGAGATCTCCGAAGGGGGAGGTCGGATCGTGACGACCGCCAGCTCCAAGGTTGCCATCAAGCCGCTCGAGGACCGCATCGTGGTCCAGCCGCTCGACGCCGAGCAGACCACGGCCTCTGGCCTGGTCATCCCGGACACCGCGAAGGAGAAGCCCCAGGAGGGCGTCGTCCTCGCCGTGGGCCCGGGCCGCTTCGAGAACGGCGAGCGCCTGCCGCTCGACGTCAAGACCGGCGACATCGTGCTGTACAGCAAGTACGGCGGCACCGAGGTGAAGTACAACGGCGAGGAGTACCTCGTCCTCTCGGCTCGCGACGTGCTCGCGATCATCGAGAAGTAAGTCACCCCGAGCATTCAGTTGCTTCCACGCTGCGCCCCTGGCCCCCGCGACCACTAAGAAACCGGGCGCCCGGGGCGCAGTGTCTTTTTTGAACCCACAGATTTCGAGAGGGCTCCCGCTGTCATGGCGAAGATCCTGAAGTTCGACGAGGACGCCCGTCGCGCCCTCGAGCGCGGCGTCAACAAGCTGGCCGACACGGTCAAGGTGACGATCGGCCCCAAGGGCCGCAACGTCGTCATCGACAAGAAGTTCGGCGCCCCCACCATCACCAACGACGGTGTCACGATCGCCCGCGAGGTCGAGATCGAGGACCCGTACGAGAACCTCGGCGCGCAGCTGGTGAAGGAGGTGGCGACCAAGACCAACGACATCGCGGGTGACGGCACCACCACCGCCACCGTGCTCGCCCAGGCGCTGGTCCGCGAGGGCCTGAAGAACGTCGCCGCGGGTGCCTCCCCGGCGCTGCTGAAGAAGGGCATCGACGCGGCCGTGGCCGCCGTGTCGGAGGACCTTCTGGCGACCGCCCGCCCGATCGACGACAAGGCGGACATCGCCGCCGTCGCCGCGCTGTCCGCCCAGGACCAGCAGGTCGGCGAGCTCATCGCCGAGGCGATGGACAAGGTCGGCAAGGACGGTGTCATCACCGTCGAGGAGTCCAACACCTTCGGTCTGGAGCTCGACTTCACCGAGGGCATGGCCTTCGACAAGGGCTACCTGTCCCCGTACTTCGTCACCGACCAGGAGCGTATGGAGGCCGTCCTCGACGACCCGTACATCCTGATCAACCAGGGCAAGATCTCCTCGATCCAGGACCTGCTGCCGCTCCTCGAGAAGGTCATCCAGGCCGGCGCCTCCAAGCCGCTGCTGATCATCGCCGAGGACGTCGAGGGCGAGGCCCTGTCGACCCTGGTCGTCAACAAGATCCGCGGCACCTTCAACGCGGTCGCGGTCAAGGCCCCCGGCTTCGGCGACCGCCGCAAGGCGATGCTCCAGGACATGGCGGTCCTCACCGGCGCCACGGTCATCTCCGAGGAGGTCGGCCTCAAGCTCGACCAGGCCGGTCTCGACGTGCTGGGCTCCGCCCGCCGCGTCACGATCACCAAGGACGACACGACCATCGTCGACGGCGCCGGCGAGTCCGCCGACGTCACCGGCCGCGTCGCCCAGATCAAGGCCGAGATCGAGAACACCGACTCCGACTGGGACCGCGAGAAGCTCCAGGAGCGCCTCGCGAAGCTGGCCGGCGGCGTGTGCGTGATCAAGGTCGGCGCCGCCACCGAGGTGGAGCTGAAGGAGAAGAAGCACCGTCTGGAGGACGCCATCTCCGCGACCCGCGCCGCGGTCGAGGAGGGCATCGTCTCCGGTGGTGGCTCCGCGCTCGTCCACGCCGCGAAGGTCCTCGAGGGCGGTCTGGGCAAGACCGGCGACGAGGCCACCGGTGTCGCCGTCGTCCGCAAGGCCGTCGTCGAGCCGCTGCGCTGGATCGCCGAGAACGCCGGCCTGGAGGGCTACGTCATCACCTCCAAGGTCGCCGAGCTCGACAAGGGCCAGGGCTTCAACGCCGCCACCGGCGAGTACGGCGACCTGGTCAAGGCCGGCGTCATCGACCCGGTCAAGGTCACCCGCTCCGCCCTGGAGAACGCCGCCTCCATCGCCTCCCTCCTGCTCACGACCGAGACCCTGGTCGTCGAGAAGAAGGAAGAGGAGGAGCCGGCCGCCGCTGGTCACAGCCACGGCCACGCCCACTAAGGCCCCGCAGGCCTGACGGAAGCCCCCGGTCCGCTTCGGCGGCCGGGGGCTTCCCCATGCCCGCGGGCCTACTGCTCCAGGTCGTCCAGCATCCCCAGCTGCGCCATCAGCCCCAGCCGGTCGTACTGCCACCACCCCTCGGCGAGCTTCCCGCCGGGAGCGCACCTGTGGATGGTGGTGCCCGTCATGGACACCCGCTTCCCCGTGGCCGGGATTCCCATGAAGTCCCCGGTGTGCGTGCCGTGCCAGGTCCACCGGGTGCACACGCGGTCGCCCTGGGCCAGCTGATCGTCGATCGTGAAGTCGAAGTCGAAGCCGCTCTTCCACATCTCGACCTCGCGCCGCACCGCGTCCAGCCCGATCACGTCCTGCTCGTTGGCCGGATCATGATCGTGGTAGTCCTCGATCAGCAGCCCGTCGAGCGACGGCACCTCCCGCCCGGCCAGCGCCTCGAAGAAGCGCCGCGCCGTGGCGGCGTACAGCTGCTCGTCCCGTACGACGTCCAGGTCCGTGAACGTCGGCATCTCGTCGCAGAGAGCCACCATCTCCTGGAAGATCTTGTCCGTCTCGGGCAGGTTCGAGTTCCGCATCGCCTCCTCGTACGACGGGAACTCCACGATCTCGATGAAGTGCGACGCGTCCGAGCGGTCCTTGCCGATGACGTCGTGCGTCGCGGTCCGCTTCCCCTTGGTCTGTTCGACCCACCTGTCCATCAGCTGGTTCATCTCGTCGAACCGGCTGGTCCTGCAGTCGATGAGCTGTACGAAGGTCATGGTCGTGCCTCCGGCCTCCACGGGTCCGGCAGATAAGGCCATTCTGCTCCCATGGGGCCACGATCTCCATATTGGCCCTGTGGCTCCTCTCGCGATCGAGCCAGACTCATGACCGATCCAAGGAGGAGGAATCCGTAATGACGAAGCTTGATCGGTCCCGACTCGAGAGCCTGGCCGAGGAATTGATGGAGAAGCAGTTCCAGCGCGTCACCAAGCTGCGCGAACTGCACGCGGGCGAATGGACCGACCGGGACTACTACATTCGTCACATCACCGAGACGGTGCTGCGTATTCGGCTGAACAACGAGGTCGACACCTACGCCCTCTTCAAGGTCGGTTCGAAGGACGACAGCCTCGCCGCCAAGCTCGCCCAGTACCTGGCCGAGGAGTTCGGGCACGAGGGCATGTTCACCCGTGACCTCAACAAGTTCGGCTTCACCAGCGAGCAGCTGGAGGCCACCGACGTCTTCCCGTCGACCAAGCAGCTCATGGGCTACCTGCGCCTGGAGGCCGACAAGCGCGGTCCCGCGCCGACGACGGTCTGGGACTGGTTCGTCGAGTGGTACTCGGACCGCTACAACCAGATCATCACCAACAAGGCGGCCGAGGAGTTCGGCACCGAATTCACCCAGGGCACCCAGACGCACCTGGACTTCGACGAGTCGCACGACCACGACGAGCTGATGTTCCGCACCGTTTCCCAGGCGGTCGAGGGATTCGGCTCCGCGGAGCAGGCGTACGCCGATCTCGCCACGTACATCGAGCTGATCGGTGATTACTTCCAGGAGCTCTACGACTCCACCGTCGGCGCCCGGGAACTGGCCTCCGCCTGATTCGGTAGAACGTTTGACGGACGACCCGGTAATTCCATTTCAGCGATCTCAGGGTAATTCCGGGCCGTCCGTCGGCCAGAGCGGAGAAACAGAATCACCATGTCTGCACAGAGAATTCTGGTCGTCGAGCCGATGTCCTCGGCGAACGGTCTGATCCTCGCCGCCCACCAGCAGGGGTTCGAGGTCGTGGTGGCCTCCCACCACAGCGGTGACCGCACGATCCCCGAGGCCCTGCGCGAGTACATCGACGAGCTGCTGGTCGTCGACACCAACGACGAGGCGGCGCTCACCGAGGCGGTGGCCGAGGCCCACGGGCGGCGGCCGCTGACCGGCATCCTGCCCGGCTTCGAGTTCTACGTGGACAGCGTCGCCCGCCTCGCGCACCGGCTCGGGCTGCCCGGTCTGCCGGTGGAGACGGTGGCGGCGCTGCGCGACAAGTCCGTCATGCGCGCCCGCGCCGAGGCCGCGGGCCTGCGCGTGCCCCGCTACGCGGAGGCGTCCGGCCTCGACGAACTGCTCGCCGCCGCGGCGCACGTGGGATATCCGGCCGTGCTCAAGCCCGCCGCCTCGGCCGGCAGCGTGCACGTCAGCCGGGTCGACGACGAGGACGGGCTGCGGCGCGCCTACGACTGGCTGGTCTCCGACACCCGCACCGACGCCGGCCGCGGCCTGGACGGGCGGGTGCTCCTGGAGGAGTACGTCGCCGGTCCCGAGATCAGCGTCGAGGGGTACGTCACCGACGGCGAGGTCGTCGTCTCCGCCCTCACCACCAAACTCCTCGGCCCCGAACCGCACTTCGTCGAGATCGGCATGGTCGTCCAGCACGAGACCGACCCGGAGACCCGGGCCAGGATCGAGGCGTACGTCGTCGACCTGTGCCGCGCGCTCAACATGCCGCTGGGCATCTTCCACTGCGAACTGCGGCTGCCCGAGGGCGACCCGGTGCTGATCGAGATCGGCGCCCGCCTCGCCGGACACCGCATCCCGCACCTGGTGGAGCTGGCCACCGGCACCTCGCTGACCCGGATCATGCTGGCCCACTACACCGGCCAGGACCCCGCCGAGCTGGGCGCGTTCACAGCCCCGCGCGCCAAGACCGCCGCCATCCACTGCTTCACCGCGGACGGCCTCGAGGTCTTCCACCGGGTCGCCGGCGCCGAGGAGCTGCGCGAGGCCCCCGACGTCCTGGAGGTCTCCGTCTACTACCGGGAGGGCGAGGAGATCCCGCCCGCCGAGGACTTCCGGGCGCTGCTCGGCCATGTGGTCTTCGCGGCCGAGTCGCACACGGCGGCCCTGGAGCGCATCGAGGCGCTCGGCCGGGAGGTGCGCGTTGAGTAGCACCCCCAGTAGCACCCCCGGGGCGCTCCCCACGTACCTCGTCCTCAACCGGTACGACGACGAGTTCGGCGAGTACCACCGGTTCGTCGAGCCGGGCAGCTGCCGACTGGCGTACGTGACCCTGCCGTACGGCCTGCCGGTCCTGGACCGCGAAGGAGCCCTCGACCTGGTCGTCGCCGACGACCTGGAGTTCGAGACCGTCCTGCCGATCGCCCGCCGTCTCGTGGAGCGGTACGGCGCGTTCGACGGTGTGGTGGGGCTGTCGGAGTACGACGTGCTCACCGCCGCGCGGCTGCGCGTCGAACTTGGAGTGCCGGGCTGGCGGCCCGAGTTCGTGACCGCCTTCCGTGACAAGCCGCGGATGAAGGAGCTGGTCGGCGCCGCCGGGCTGCGGGTGCCGAGGTTCCGCGACCTGGACGCGGCCACCACGGCCGAGGAGATCGCCGGCGAGCTCGGGCTGCCGGTGATCCTCAAGCCGCGTGACGGCTGGTCCTCGCGCGGGGTGGTGCGGGCGGACGACGTGCCGGCCCTGGCGCGTGCGCTGGCCGAGGTCGATCCGGCGGCGTACGAGTGCGAGGAGTTCATCGAGGGCCGGGTCCTGCATGTCGACGGCATCCGGCGCGGCGGGAAACCGCACTTCGTCAGCGCCTCCGGCTATCTCAACACCTGCCTGGACTTCCTCGACGGCCTGCCGCTCGGCTCGGTGCTGCTCGACCCGGGTCCGGAGCGGGACCGGGTGACCGGCTTCGCCGACGCCTGCCTGGAGGCGCTGGGCCTGGACGACGGGCCCTTCCATCTGGAGCTGTTCGCCACCGACCAGGGGGAGTTGGTCTTCCTGGAGGTGGGTCTGCGGCCCGGCGGCGCCGAGGTCGGGTTCGTGCACCGGGACCTGTTCGGCATCGACCTGTTCGGCGAGGCGTTCCGCGCCACGCTCGGCCTGCCGCCGCTGAAGCCCGCCGAGGAGTACGACAACACGCCGGGCGGCGGCTGGGTCAGCGTGCCCGAACCGCGCCCGCTGCCCTGCCGGGTGGTGTCCAGGACACCGCTGCTCGGCGAGGTCCCGGAGGTCTACGCGGAGGTCCTGCCGGACATCGGCACGGTCTTCGACGGCACCGGCGGCTACGACCACATCGGCGGCCGGTTCCGGCTGCGCGGCGCCGATCACGCGACCGTGCGCGCGGCGGCGCTGACGGTCATGCGGACCTACCGGGTCGACGCCGAGCCGGTACCGCAGAAGCAGGGCGATTAAGGGGGATACCAGTGCTTGGCACCAGCCGTCGTCCGACGGGGGAAGTCGGGGAGGGGCCGGCGGCGAACCCGCCGGCCGATGCCGCGGAGGAACGGACGGAGAACCCGTCCGAACAGGCCGCGGCGCAGCTGACGGAGAAGTTGCTGGGGCCGGAGTTCTCCTGTGTGGCGGGCAAGAGCGCGCAGCTGCGCGGCACGCTCGTGCACCGGCACTTCGGCCGGCTCGCCGAACCCGGGACGACCACCGAACTGCACGCGGCGCTCGCCGACTTCGCCGCACGCCGTGAGGACATCGACCCGCTGATGGCGACGTTCGCGGCCACGTTCTCGGGACCGGCGGACACCGATGAGACGGAGTTCGAGGAGCTGCTGTGGAAGCAGCTCCAGGCCCTGCACGACCTGGACACCGGCGCGTTCCCCTGGGACCCGTCGGTCGATCCCGACCCGGCGTCGGAGCGGTTCGGCTTCAGCGTCGGCGGCCACGCCTTCTTCGTGGTCGGCCTGCACCCGGGCGCCTCCCGGATCACCCGCCGGTTCCCGCTGCCCACCCTCGTCTTCAACTCCCACCTCCAGTTCGGGCGGTTGAAGGAGAAGGGCATCTACCAGCGCATCCAGGGCCAGGTGCGGGAGCGGGAGCTGGAGTTGCAGGGCTCGCTCAATCCCAACCTGTCCGAGTTCGGGGCGGCGTCCGAGGCTGCGCAGTACTCGGGCCGTGCCGTCCCGGACGACTGGACGTGCCCGTTCCATCCGGCGGCGGAGGCCTACCCGACCGACCCCGCCCCGGTCGCCCACAAGGCAGACATCGAGGAGAGCAGCACCCCATGACCAAGTGGACCGTGATCACCGGCGGTACGGCCGGGATCGGGCGGGCGGTGGCGGAGCGGTTCCTCAAGGAGGGGCTGCCGGTGGCCGTGCTCGCCCGGCGCGTGGAGCGGCTCGACGACCTGGTGGCCGCGTTCGGCCCCGAGCTGATCCGCGTCGAGCGGGCCGACGTACGGGACGGCGAATCCCTCGCCACCGCGGTCGACGCGCTGCTCCAGGACGACGGTGAGATCGCCGCGCTCGTCAACAACGCCGGGCTGTCCCTCGGCCTCGGCGCCCTGCACGACGGGGCGGTCGAGGACTGGGACACGATGATCGACACCAATGTCTCGGGTGTCCTGCACGGCATCCGCGCCGTGCTGCCGGCGATGCGCCGCACCGGCGCCGGGCACATCATCAACCTCGGCTCGCTGGCCGCGGAGTACCCCTTCTTCGGCGGCAACGTGTACGCGGCCACGAAGGCGTTCGTCCACCATCTGTCGGCCAACCTCCGCGTCGACGTGCAGGGCACCGGCATCCGGGTCACCTGTATCGCCCCCGGCATGGTGCGCAGCGAGTTCGCGCTGGTCCGCTTCAAAGGCGACCAGGACCGCGCCGACGCGCTCTACGAGGGCATCCGCCCGCTCGCGCCCGAGGACGTCGCCGACACCGTGCTGTGGGCCCACCGGACCCCGGCGCACGTGAACGTCAACTACGTCGAACTCATGTCCATTGACCAGCCGTTCGGTCTCTCGCTGACCCGTCCGGCACCGGCACAGCGAAAGGAAACGCCGTGAGCTCCGTCAGGTCGTTCAACGACTTCGGACAGCTTGAGGAGATCGTGATCGGAAGTGCCGAGCACTTCCACATCCCGGACGCGGACGCCTCGCTGCGCCACTTCTTCGGTCTGCCCGAGGACCACACCGGCGACCAGGTCACCGAATCCGACCTGGCCCGGATCATCGACGAGACGCAGGAGGACCTCCAGGCGCTCGCCGACACCCTGACCTCCTTCGGCGTCACCGTCCGCCGCCCGGCCCCGGCCGTGCACGGCTCGCCGCTGACCGTCGCCGACTGGACCACCACCGCCAACCACTCGCTGATGCCCCGCGACTGCCTCCTGGTGGTCGGCGAGAACATCATCGAGGCGCCGATGCCGGTCCGCGCCCGCTACACCGAGA
This sequence comes from Streptomyces justiciae, assembly GCF_015163075.1. GTDB lineage: Bacteria > Actinomycetota > Actinomycetes > Streptomycetales > Streptomycetaceae > Streptomyces > Streptomyces justiciae. The sequence continues at coordinate 374,851 of NZ_JADDXU010000009.1, read as the reverse complement.
CCTTCCCGTTCCGCGGACTGCTCGCCGAGTATTTCGCCTCCGGCGCCAACTGGCTCGCCGCCCCACGCCCCCGCCTCGCCGACGCGACCTACGCCTACGACGGCGACACCCCCGTACTCGCCGAGATCGAGCCGCTGTTCGACGCCGCGAACCTGCTCCGGGCGGGCAGCGACCTGTTCTTCAACGTCAGCAACACCGGCAACCGCACCGGCGCCGCCTGGCTCCGCCGCGTGCTCGGGCCCGAGTTCACCGTGCACGAGATCTCGATCTGCGACGACCACGTGGGCACCACCCTGCACATCCTGCGCCCCGGCGTGCTGCTGGCCAACGCGGGCCGGCTCACCCCGGAGACCATCCCGGCGCCGCTGCGGAACTGGAAGATCCTCTGGTTCGACGAGCCCGAGGACGACGGCTACGGCCTCACCTGGCCGCGCGCCTCCACCTGGATCGGCATGAACATCCTCTCCGTCAACGAGGAGACGGTGATCGTCCCGGCCAAGCAGACCGAACTGGCCCGCCAGTTGGAGAAGGAGGGCTTCACCGCCGTACCCGTGCCCTACCGCCACGGGCGCACCTTCGGCGGCGGCTTCCACTGCTGCTCCCTGGACGTACGCCGCCAGGGTTCGCTCGAGTCGTACGTGTAGCGGCCATGGCCATCAACCTGAACACCAGCAAGGTGGTCGACGTCCAACTGAGCCGTGGCGGCGATGAGTTCGTCGACGTCCGGTTCCGCCGGGCGCGCGCCGAGGACGCCGAGGCGATGTACCGGCTGTCGCTGCCCTTCATGGACACCGGTCAGCTCCTCGTGCGCGAGCGCGCGCTGTTCGAGACCCTCTCCGAGGACTTCCGGGTCCTGGAGGCCGACGGCGAGGTCGTCGGCTGCGCGGGCCTGCGCGGCTTCGACACCCTCGCCGAGATCTACAACGTCGCCGTCGACGAGAAGCGGCACGGCCTCGGCCTCGGCCGGCTGCTGCTGGCCAGCATGGTCGGCGCGGCCCACGCCGAGGGCTTCGCGGAGGTGCTCGTCTACTCCAAGACCACCTCCGCGTGGTTCGCCCGCTACGGCTTCCAGCCCGTCGACCCGGCCCGGCTGCCCGCCGCCCGCCTCGCCCTGGTCGACCCCGCCCGTGAGTCCGTCGCCCTGGGCCGCGCCACCGTCGGCGGCTACGACGGCGTCGAGGTCCTGGCGGCGCTGACCGAGCTCCGGGTCACCTTCGACCGCAGCGCCGCCGAGTTCGGCTGGGACGGCTCGTACGACTCCCTGCTGCCGTTCGCCGACGACAACGGCGTGGAGACCAAGTCGCTGTGCTGGGCGGGCGTCTGCGGCACGTGTGCCGTACGCCTGAAGCGCGGCACCGTCCGCTATCACGTGCCGCCGCAGGGCGACCCCGACGAGGGGGAGGTGCTGCTGTGCATCTCACAGCCGGTGACCGACCTGGTGCTGGACCTGTGAGCCCGGCACCGAAGGCCGTCCAGCTGTGGCGCTACCCGGTGAAGTCCATGGGCGGCGAGCGCACGGACCGGCTCTTCCTCGGCCCCAGCGGGGTGGTCGGCGACCGCGAGTTCGCGGTCGTCGTCGCGGCCACCGGCCGGGTGCTCACCGCCAAACGGGAGCCCCGGCTGCTGGACGCCACGGCCCGCCGCCACGAGGCCGGGGCCGAACTGACCCTGCCCGACAGGCGGCGGTTCACCACCGCCGACCCGGACGCGGACGCGATCCTGAGTGACTGGCTCGGCCAGGCCGTGGAGCTGCGCCGCCAGACCGGCCGGGTGCACACGGTCGAGGAGTACCGCAAGGACCCGGCCGAGCCGTCGTCCCTGTCCACCTTCGACCTGCCCGCCGGCAAGTTCGTCGACGAGGCCCCGGTCCACCTGCTGAGCGAGGGCGCCCTGCGCGCGGCAGGCGCCCGCCACCCCGACGGCACCTGGGACGTCCGCCGCTTCCGCCCCAACGTCCTGCTGAGCGGACCGGAGGCGGACCACCTCCTGGGCACCCGCGCCCAGATCGGCAACGTCCTCCTGGGCATCACGGGGGCCACCAAACGCTGCGTCATGGTGACCCAGCCGCAGCGCGACCTCCCCAAGGACCGCGAGATCCTGCGCTCCCTCGTGCAGGCCTCCGCGGGCACCTTCGGCGTCTACGCCACGGTCACCCGCCCCGGCACCGTCCTGCTCGGCGACACCCTCGCCGCGGAGGACGTCGCAGCGAGGGAGCTGGTGCGATGACGGACGCGGTCACCCGGGCCTACAACGAGTCCGTACGCCCCGACTCCGCAGCGATCCTGCGCAGGGCGCCCTCGCTCGCCGACTGGCCCGGCGAGTACCTCTCCCGCCCCCTCTTCGCCGAGAAGGGCCAACTGCACGGCTTCGCGGCCGACCTTGACCGCATGCTGGGCCTGCTCACCTCCCTGCCCGAACGGCTCTACGACGGTGATCTCGACGCCTTCTGCGCCGCCCTGGGCCTGGACGAGCGGCGCGGCGCGGTGATGCGCAGGCTCGGCGGCGGCGCCCCGCCGCACGCCGGGCGGGCGGACGTCTATCACGACGGCACCGCGTTCAAGCTCCTGGAGTTCGGCATCGGCAGCGAGGTCGGCGGCTGGGACCGGGCCGGGGAGATTCCCCGGGTCCTGCTGGAACAGGACGCCGCCTTCGCGTCCTTCGCCGCCGGACACGGCCTCGGCTACACCCACACCGGCCGGGCCCTCGCCGACGCGCTGCGGAAGACGGGGGCGGCCGTGACGTCGGGCGGCCGCGATCCCGTCGTAGCGCTCCTCGAAGGGCCCGGTGGGCTCACCAAGTGGGGCGCGACCTGGCAACCGCTGCGGGAGCTGATGCGCGGCTTCGGACTGGACTTCCGGATCGGCGAGATCAGCCAGATCACCTTCCGTCACGGCAAGCCGTACCTGGACGGCACCCCCGTCGACGTGGTCTACCGCTGCTTCGAGGCGGACCAGGTCTATCTCGACCCCGAGGCGATGGCCCTGGTCGAACCGCTGTGCCGGGCCCACGAGTTGGGCACGGTCGTCCTGTGGACCCCGCTGGAGAGCAACCTCTACTGCGAGAAGGGCTGCCTGGCCCTGCTCTCCAACGCCCGGCACCGGGACCGCTTCAGTGCCGGCGAACAGGCGCTGATCGACCGGGTGTTGCCCTGGACGCGGGTCCTGCACGGCGACGGCTTCCTCGCCGACGCGGACCTGGTCGCGCGCTGTCATGACCGCCGTACCGAACTGATCCTCAAGCCCAACGGGCTCTACGGCGGCAAGGGCGTCGTGGCCGGCTGGGAGACGGACGCGGAGGAGTGGTGGCGGGCGGTCCGCGAGGCCGCCGAGGGCGGCTGTGTGCTCCAGGAGCGGGTCGTCCCGCGGCCGGAACCGGTCGTCGACCCGCTCACCGGCGCCGTCGAGCCCTGGCAGGCCGCCTGGGGCTTCTTCTACCTGCCGCAGGGACACGCCGGCGCCTACGCCCGGGTCCTGCCCGCCGGGGACAGCGCCGTCATCGGCATCAGCGCCAACGACAAGACCCGGACGGCCGGCGTCTTCCACTACTCGACGTGAGGATCAGCCAGCCATGAGCGAGTTGTCCGTGCCGGACGCGGCCGAGACCGAAGAGAAGAGGGGCGCCCAAGGCAAGGGCATGGGCCGGGAGTTCCGGCTCCTCTGGTCGGCCGACCTGATCGCCACCCTCGGCGACGGCGCGCTCGTGGCGGCGATCCCGCTGCTCGCCAAGTCGCTCACCAGCGACCCCAGCCTGGTCGCCGGCGTCGCCACCGCCCGCACCCTGCCCTGGCTGCTGCTGGCCCTGATCGGCGGCGCGATCGTGGACCGCTTCGACCGGCGCCGGCTGATGGTCGGCGCCCAGGCCGCCCAGGTGGTCCTGGTCGTGGTGGTCGCCGTCATCGCCACCTTCGACCTGGCGCAGATCTGGATGCTCTACGTCCTCGCCTTCGGAGTGGGCAGCGCGGAAATCCTGTTCACCGGCGCCAGCCAGGCCCTGGTGCCCACCCTGGTGAAGTCGGACCATCTCGAAGCGGCCAACGGAAGACTCGTGGCGACCGCCTCGGTTTCCCGAGAATTTGCCGGACCGCCTTTGGGCGCCGCGCTGTTCGCGTTCGCTATCCCGCTGCCGTTCTGGCTGAATGCGATCGCTTTCTTCGTGTCGTTGCTGTTGTTGTCTCGAATTCGCGCCACCGGCCGACCGCCCCGCCCCGAGCAGCCGACCGCGATGCGCACCGAGATCGCCGAAGGGCTGCGCTGGCTGGCCAAGAACCGGCTGCCGCGCACCCTCACGCTCATCGCCGGCTCCGGCAACTTCTGCGAGTCGATGGCCCTGGCCACGCTGGTGCTCTTCTCCCACGACGTCCTCGGCATCGGCGACCGCGGCTACGGTCTGCTGCTGGCCGCGATGGCCATCGGCGGGGTGATCGGCGGACTGGTGAGCAACCGGGTCGTGGACCGCTTCGGCGCCCGGCAGGTCGCCATCGGCGTGCAGGTCGTGTGCCCGCTGGCCTGGCTGGCGATCGGCCTGGTGGGACGCGATCCGGTCACCGTGGTGGCCCTGTTCACCCTCTTCTCGATCGCGCTGTCGATGTGGAACGTCGTGTCGTGGTCGGTCCGCCAGCGGCTCATCCCCAACGAGCTGATGGGCCGGGTCAGCGGCGCCGGGCGGATGTTCGCCTTCGGGGCGATGCCGCTGGGCGCGCTGGTCGGCGGATTCGTCGCGGACTGGCTGGGACTCGTCGCTCCCTGGATCATCGGCGGCATCCTGTCCCTGCTGGTCGCGGCGTTTGCACTCCCCGCTCTCCGCAAATGGGACGGTGAGTGACAACGTTGGCCGAAGTATTTCCCGATCGTGAAAACTTTCCAAAAGATCTTGTAGTGGCGCTGTTCTCGGCCAAGACTCCCGCTGGCAGGAAAACGAACCTGACTGGCGGGGGGACCGCAATGAGGGACGACGTCGCCCAAAAGGTGAACGCGGACCAATTGGCACGATTGCTCGGCGACTGGCGACAGGGCACCGCATACATGGACCTGGCGCAGGCGCTCAAGGCACTGATCCTGGACGGCCGCCTCTCGGTGGCGGCCAGGATCCCGGCCGAACGCACGCTGGCCGCGGCCTGGGGCATCAGCAGGAACACCGTGGCTTCGGCCTACCAACGGCTGCGCGAGGAGGGCTACCTGCGCAGCCGGCAGGGCGCGGGAAGCTACGCGGCCCTGCCCGACGGCGCCGAGCGCGCGCCGCGCGCCCTGTCCTGGGTGCCGGGGCAGGCCGTCGACACGCACATCGACCTGACCTGCGCGTCACTGCCCGCACCGGAACCGGCGTTCAGCCTCGCGGTGGCCGACATCGCCACCCGCATGGCCCGCCACTCCGACGGCCACGGCTACGACCTCGTCGGGCTGCCCGCCCTGCGGCAGGCTATCGCCGACCACTACACGGCACGCGGGGTGCGCACCACCGCCGACCAGATCATGGTCACCGTCGGCGCCCACCACGCCTGGGGGCTGCTGCTCCGGCTCCTCGTCCGGCCCCGGGAACCCGTCCTGATCGACAGCCCGACCTACCCCAACGCCCTGGAAGCCATCCGCAGCCACGGCGCCCGGCCGGTGCCGGTCGGCCTGGACGACGCCGGCTGGGACATCGACCTCGTCGAGAGCGCCCTGCGCCAACCCCGGCCCGCCGTCGCCTACTTGATGCCCGACTTCCACAACCCCACCGGCCTGGTCATGCCCGAGCCCGCACGCCGTGCCGTCGTCGACGCGGCGCTGCGCAGCGGCACCTACGTGGTCGTGGACGAGACGCTCTCCGAGGTCAACCTCGACGCGGGCACACTGCCGCCACCGATGGCCGCGTACGGCAGGCCCGGCGCCGTCATCAGCATCGGCTCGCTCAGCAAGACCGTCTGGGCCGGGCTCCGGGTGGGCTGGGTGCGGGCCTCCAAGTCGGTCATCTCCCGCCTGGTCGCCGTACGCGGCCCGAGCGACCCCGGCAACCCACTGGTCCAGCAGCTCATCGCCTGCCGGCTCTTCGAGATGTACGACGACCTCCTGCGCGCCCGCAGCGCGGAACTGATCGCCCAGCGCACCGCCCTGACCGACGTGCTGCGTGCTCAGCTGCCGCAGTGGCGGTTCACCCTGCCGCGCGGCGGACTGTGCCTGTGGGTGGACCTGGGCGCCCAGATCAGCACCAAGCTGTCGCTGGCCGCCGGCCGACACGGCGTCCAGGTGCTGCCCGGACCGCGGTTCGGCGCCGACGGCACCCTGGAGAACCGACTCCGCCTCCCCTTCGCCCTCGACGCGGACACCCTGACCAGGGGGGTCGCCCGACTCCGCGAGGCCTTCGACGAGGTCATGGCCGAGCAGACGTCCACGCCGCGCACCTTCGGCCGCACCCGCATCCCCGCCCCCCACCTTCCCGCTACGCGCGTCACCTCCACGGAAAGGCTGCCGAGATGAGCCGGACGACCGGCACGCACAGCGAAAGGCTGCCGAGATGAGCCGCATGGCCGGCGCACACACCGAAAAGCGCCGCGGCGACCGGGAGCACCGGCGCGGTCACCGGAAGGCTGCCCCGATGAGCCGGACGACCGGCACGCACAGCGAAAGGCTGCCGAGATGAGCCGCAAGACCGGCACGCACGCCGAAAGGCTGCCGAGATGAGCCGCATGGCCGGCGCACACACCGAAAAGCGCCGCGGCGACCGGGAGCACCGGCGCGGTCACCGGAAGGCTGCTGCGATGGGTCGCCTCGCCACCGGCGCGCACAGCGAAAGGCTGCCCCGATGAGCCGGACGACCGGCGCGCACACCGAAAGGCCGCCCCGATGAGCCGTATCACCGGCGCCTACCTCGACGCCGCGGACGTCGCGGTGGAGCTGCTCAACCACCCCTCCGTCGCCGGGCGTTGGAAGGAGCCCAGCGCCCTGGACGAGTGGAGCGTCGGCGGGCTCGCCGGGCATCTCGCCTGGCAGGTCTTCTTCATCCCGGCCGTCCTCGACGAACCCGCCCCCACCCCGCCGGTCATCGGGCTCGACGACTACTACGCCCGCGTCCGCTGGATCGACGCCGGACTCCACGACGAGGCCAACGCCCGTATCCGGCGCGGCGGGGAGGACGCCGGCGCCGAGGGCGTCCGGGCCCTTGCCGACCGGGCCGCCGACACCGTACGGACCCTGCGCACCCGGCTGCCCGCCGAGCCCGACCGGGCCGTACGGCTGCCGGTGTGGGGCGACTACGCGCTGAGCCTCGACGACTTCCTGACGACCCGTCTGATGGAACTGGTCGTGCACACGGACGACTTGGCGTTCAGCGTCGGCATCCCGACCCCCGAACTGCCCGGCCCCGCCGTCGAGGCGACCGTCGGCCTGCTGACCCGGCTGGCCCTGCGCCGCCACGGCCAGTCCGCCGTACTGCGCGCCCTCAGCCGCGCGGAACGCGCCCCGGCCGGCATCACGGCTTTCTGACATGAGCGACATGGACGACATGGACGACATCCCTGACCTGGCTTCCTTCCGCGGCCGTACCGTCGTCGTCAAGCTCGGCGGCAGCGCCATGGCGGACCGGGAGCTGCTGCGCACCTTCGCCCAGGACGTGGCCCGGCTGCACCGCGCCGGCGTCCGGCTGGTCGTGGCGCACGGCGGTGGCCCGCAGATCAACGCGCACCTGGAGAAGCTCGGCCTGCCCGTGACCTTCACGGCCGGCCTGCGGGTCACCACCCCCGAGACCATGGACGTGGTCCGGATGGTGCTCGCCGGCCAGGTGCAACGCGATCTCGTGGGCCTCCTCAACGAGGACGGCCCGCTCGCCGTCGGCATCACCGGCGAGGACGCCCGCCTGCTCACCGCCGCCAAACGGCTCGCCGTCCTGGACGGCGACGAGGTCGACATCGGCCTCGTCGGCGACGTCACCGGCGTCGACACCCACGTCCTGCGCGCCCTCACCGACAGCGGCCTGGTCCCGCTGGTCACCGGCATCGGCCGCGGCACGGACGGGCAGGTCTACAACATCAACGCCGACAGCGCCGCCGCCGCTCTCGCGGCCGGCCTGCGCGCGGACCACCTGGTGATCCTCACCGACGTACCCGGCCTGTACGCCGACTGGCCGCGCCGGGACCGGATCGTCGAACGCCTGACCGTCACCCGGGCGGCGGAACTGCTGCCCGCCCTGTCCGGCGGCATGGCCCCGAAACTGGAGAGCTGTCTGCGGGCCGTCCGGGCCGGGGTCGGCCGCGCCCAACTCCTCGACGGCAGGGTGCCGCACGCCCTGCTGCACGGCTCCTTCGACACCGGGCACACCGGGACCTCCGTCGTGCCCGACCCTCCCCACACCCCGCTGAACAACCTGGAAGACGACACATGCGCCTCATCACCTCCCCGGCCGCCCTCCTCCTCGGTCTGCACCACGTCCGGGTCTGGAAGCTGACCTCCGACCAGCCCCTGCTGCGTGCGGACGACGGTCTGAGCGCCGAGGCCGCCGCCGGGGCCTGGGAGCAGGACGCCCCGGAACTCCCCGCCGGATACCGCACGTTGCTGGCCGACCTCGGCTACGAGGGCACCACCCCCGCCGGTGAGCGGCTCCGCGAGGGCGTCCGCAGCCGCGGCTGGCGCTCGCACGGCGCGGTGGTCGACGCGGTGAGCGTGGCGACCCTGCGGCACGGCGCGGGCATCGGACTGCACAGCCTGTTCAAGGAGGACGAAGGCAGCGACCTCGTCGTCACCCGGGCGGCCGGCACCGAGCGGATCGTCCCCGCCTTCTCCACCAAGTCCAAGCCCGTCCCGGCCGGCGACCTGCTCTACGGTCTGGCGGACCCGGACGGCGCCGTCGAGGAGCCCTTCGCCTGGCTGGGCCGCCGCGACTGCGACGCCGCCAGCCGCCAACTCGCCCCGGACAGCAGGGAAGCGCTCCTCGTCGTGCTCGGCTGCCCGGGCGAGGACGCGGCGCACAGCGAGGCCATCGGCGCCACGGTCGCGTCCCTCCTCGCCGAACTCCGCCCGGACGTCACGCTGACGCCGGTCGTGTAAGGCCCTTACTGGGGGCCGTACTTCCGCCCCGTCCTCGAGGTGATCCCGCCGAGCAGCCCGCGCGGCACCACCTTCACGACACCCATCAGCGCCTTGTACCGGGGGTCGGGGATCGACAGCGTCTTCCCCCGGGCAAGGTCGCCGAGCGCGGACGCCACCAGCTTGTCCGCGTCGAGCCACATCCACCCCGGGATGTTGTCCGTGCCCATCCCGGCCCGCTCATGGAACTCGGTGCGCACGAACCCGGGCGCCAGCGCCATCAACCGCACCCCGCTGCCCGCGAGATCCTTGGCCGCCCCCTGCGTGAACTGCACGACCCACGCCTTGGAGGCGCCGTACGTCCCGCGCGGCACGAAGGCGGCCACGGACGCGACATTGACGACACCGCCCCGCCCGCGCTCCCGCATCCCCTCCGCCGCGGCCGACGTCAGCCGGAGCACCGCCTCGCAGTGCACCTTGAGCATCCGCAGCTCGTCGGCCATGGAGACGTCGAGGTAGCGGCCCTTGTTGCCGAAGCCGGCGTTGTTGACCAGCAGGTCGACGGGGCGGCGGCGGTCGGAGAGCCGGTCGGCGACCGACTCGATGCCGTCGTCCTCGGCCAGGTCCGCGGTCAGGACCTCCACCTCGACGCCGTGCCGGTCGTGCAGCTCCGTGGCCTGCTCGCGCAGCCGCTTGGTGTCGCGGGCCACCAGCACCAGGTCATGCCCGTCAGCGGCCAGCCGCCGTGCGAACGCGGCACCGATGCCCGCGGTCGATCCCGTAATCAATGCCGTTGTCATGGCGCAAGGTTAGTGACCCGGACCGACAGCGTCCGATTGCCGTCAGGCCTCGGACTTCCCGTATTTCTCCACATACTCGCGCGCCGACCGGAGCACCTCCGGATGCAGCGCGTCCCCCGCGGCGAGCATCCGGGGCAGCAGGGCCCGCTCAGTGGTCGTCGCCCGGAACGCCAGCGCGACGGTCACCTCATGGTCGGGCCGGTGCACGATCTCGACGAGGTCCCCGGCCCGGAACTCGCCCGGCTCGATCACCCGCAGATACGCCCCCGGCGCCCCCTTCGCGGTGAACCGCTTCACCCACCGCTGCTCACCCATGTGGCCCTGGAAGGTCCCGCACGGAATCCGCGCGCTGGTGATCTCCAGCACCACCTCGGGCCCGAGCCGCCAGCGCTCACCGATCAGCGCCCCGGACACGTCCAGACCGAGGGTCGTGATGTTCTCCCCGAAGGCGCCGTTGGCCAACGTCCGCCCCAGCTCGCGCTCCCAGTCGTCCAGGTCCTCGCGCGCCACGGCGTACACCGCCTGGTCGTCCCCGCCGTGATGCTGCCGCTTGCACACGTCGTCCCCGGCGAGCGCACTCCCGCCGATCCCCTTCGGCCCGGGCGCCGTCACCCGTACCGGCCCCACCACGGGCTGCTTGTCGATCCCGGTCAGCCCCTCCGGGTTGTCCGTGTACGACACGGCCTTGGCCCGGCCCAGATTCACCGACAGAAGCTTCATGCACGGCACGGTAGAGGCCTGGTCATCAAAGCCGCCACGCATTATTCGGCGCCGCATCAAAGCCTGGCTTATCCTCGAAGGGTGATCGAAGCTCGTCACCTGCGCGTTCTCCGCGCCGTCGCCGCCACCGGCTCCTTCTCGGCCGCCGGCCGCGAACTGGGCTGCACCCAGCCCGCCGTCAGCCAGCAGATGAAGGCCCTGGAGACCTCCGTCGGCACCCCGCTGCTCATCCGCAGCGGCCGCGAGATGCGGCTGACCCAGGCGGGGGAGGCGCTCGTCCGGCACGCCGCCGGAATCATCGCCGGGCTCACCGCCGCCGAGGAGGAGGTCGCCGCCATCGCAGGCCTGCGCGCCGGCCGGGTACGGCTGGTCTCCTTCCCCAGCGGCAGCTCCACCCTCGTCCCCACCGCCCTGGCCGCCCTCCGCGCCGCGCACCCCGGCACCCGCGTCTCCCTGGAGGAGGCCGAACCACCGCAGTCCGTCGAGCTGTTGAGAGAGGGCGACTGCGACGTCGCGCTCGCCTTCCGGTACGAAGGCGCCGCGGGCGGCGGTGACGAGTGGGACGACCTCGTCGTACGGCCCCTGCTGCGGGACCGGCTCGTCGCCCTCGTACCCGAACGGCACCGGCTCGCGCGTGCCGGGTCCGTCGCCATCGGGGAACTCGCGCGCGAGCCCTGGATCGCCGGATGCCCGCGCTGCCGCGGCCAGTTGGTGGAGGTGTGCGAGGGCGCCGGCTTCACGCCCCGCATCGACTTCGCGACCGACGACTATCCGGCGGTGGTGGGCCTGGTCGGCGCAGGCCTGGGCGTGGCCGTCCTTCCACAGCTCGCCATCGAGTCGGTACGGCCGCGAGGCGCGCGCACGGTCACCCTGGAACCGGCCGTGCGCCGGGAGATCGTCGCGCTGACCCTGCCCGACCTGGCCCAGGTGCCGGCCGTGGCGGCGACGCTGGACCAGCTGGAGCGGGCGGCGGGGCGCAAGCAGTAGCCGGGCAGAAAAATGGGCACGCGCACGCGTGCCCATTTTGAAGAAACGTTCCTTCAGTTGTTCGAGACGGCGTGCCCGCCACTCGACGACGACGCCGTCACCAGGCGGTTGCGTGCCCGGCCCATGAGCTCCTCGCGCTCGTCCTCGGTCAGCCCGCCCCACACGCCGTACGGCTCTCGCACCGCCAACGCGTGTGCCGCGCACTGCGCGCGCACCGGGCATCTCATGCAGACCTCCTTGGCCGAGTTCTCACGAGCACTCCGCGCCGCACCGCGCTCCCCTTCCGGATGGAAGAAGAGCGAACTGTCGACCCCGCGGCAGGCAGCCAGGAGCTGCCAGTCCCACAGGTCCGCGTTCGGTCCGGGAAGGCGGGAGAAATCTGCCATTGCGTGACCCCTTGTAGCCGTTCTGTGGCGGATACGGTGTCCACGACCGTACATCTACGATCTAAGGAGATGAAAATATGACTCATTGCGAATCTAGCCTCAGACACCAGCAAATGGGAAGAAATAGGGCTGAATGGGGCACTGGTTGTGATGAAACGTTGTGGGTCCGCCGCGCATGTCTGCACCGTGTCCGCACCCTCACGTAGAGTGCCGAAGACGGCGCACAGCCCCGTAACTCTTTCGAGTGACCGTCGTTGAGAGTGCGGAGGCGGTTGAAGCAACAAGTGCTCGGGCAGGCGTCCGGGACGGTCGACCGCACAGGTGACATTTCGTACCAGCCTGGAGGCTCAAGGTGACGTGCATCAGCTGCGGAGGGCGGCCATGACATCCGTCCTCGTCTGCGACGACTCCCCGCTTGCCCGAGAGGCGCTCCGCCGCGCGGTCGCGACCGTGCCCGGCGTCGAGCGCGTGACGACCGCGGCCAACGGCGAGGAAGTCCTCCGCCGCTGGGGCGCCGACCGCTCGGACCTGATTCTGATGGACGTACGCATGCCCGGACTGGGCGGCGTCGAGACCGTGCGGCGGCTGCTGTCCGCCGACCCCGGTGCGCGGATCATCATGCTCACGGTGGCCGAGGACCTGGACGGCGTCGCGCTGGCCGTCGCCGCCGGCGCCCGCGGGTATCTGCACAAGGACGCCTCGCGCGCGGAGCTGCGGGCGACGGTGACGCAGGCTCTCGCCGACCCCACCTGGCGACTCGCCCCGCGGCGGCTGCGGTCCGCCGAGATGGGTGCGGCGCCGACGCTCACGGCGCGTGAGATCCAGGTCCTCGAAGGGATGAGCCACGGACGGTCCAACGCGGAGATCGGGCGGGAGTTGTTCCTGTCCGAGGACACCGTGAAGACGCATGCTCGGCGGTTGTTCAAGAAGCTGGGTGCGTCCGACCGGGCGCATGCCGTCGCCCTTGGGTTCCGTTGGGGTCTGGTTCGCTGAGAACTCGGCTGCGGGTGCGTCGTGGCTGGTCGCGCAGTTCCCCGCGCCCCCGTTGGGGCGCGGGTAATCGTGCCCGGTGCTTGTTTCGGCGCCGATGCCGCATCCTTGAGGTGTGGAGTCTCTCGGGGACGAGTCGGTCGAGCGGAAGGGGAGGGCGCAGGGGATGAGTTCCGGCGCACCTGCTCATAACGCTTCGGTGCACAACATCGGACGCGGTGCCGCGGATGAATCGGCCGCAAGGCACCATGGACCGATGCGCGAGGACGAGACGACGGTGATCGGTGGGCTTGTCCATCGCGCCGTCGACGGGGATGAGCAGGCGACTCACGACCTGCTCGCCCATGTCCACCCTCTGGCGCTGCGCTATTGCCGTACGCGGCTGTCCCGGCTTCCCGGCGACGCGCGTCATTTCGTGGAGGACCTCGCGCAGGAGGTCTGCGTCGCGGTGCTGCTCGCGCTGCCGCGTTATCGGGACACCGGCCGGCCCTTCGAGGCCTTCGTGTTCGCCATCGCCGCCCACAAGGTCGCCGACCTGCAGCGTGCCGCGATGCGAGGCCCCGGTTCGACGGCGGTGCCGTCGGACGAGATGCCGGAGCGGCCCGACGACTCGCTCGGGCCCGAGGAGCGGGCGCTGCTCAGCAGCGACGCCGAATGGGCCAAGAAGCTGCTGGCCAACCTCCCCGAGAACCAGCGGGAGCTGTTGCTGCTGCGGATCGCGGTGGGGCTGACCGCGGAGGAGACGGGACAGATGTTGGGAATGTCACCCGGCGCGGTGCGGGTGGCGCAGCACCGCGCGCTGAGCAGGCTGCGGGCACTGGCCGAGCAGTAGGGCCCGCTGTTTGTGGCTTCGGTGAACAGGCCCTGACTCGGTTCCGTACGAAGATACGAAGGTAGCAGGACGGAACCGTGGAATTCGGGACCCTTCCTTCCCGTTAGCATGGACATCCGCACCGATCAAGGCCATTGGGGAAGGTGTCATGACTGCAAACGTCGACGGAGTGCCCGCCAAATTCGCGACGCTCGGGCTGACCTACGACGACGTGCTGCTGCTGCCGGGCGCGTCGGACATGGCTCCCGACGAGATCGACACCGCCTCGTACGTCTCCAAGAACGTGCGGGTGAACATCCCGCTGCTGTCCGCCGCCATGGACAAGGTCACCGAGTCGCGCATGGCGATCGCGATGGCCCGCCAGGGCGGCGTCGGCGTTCTGCACCGCAACCTCTCCATCGAGGACCAGGCCAACCAGGTCGACCTCGTCAAGCGCTCCGAGTCCGGCATGGTGGCCGACCCGATCACCGTGCACCCGGACGCCACGCTCGCCGAGGCCGACGCGCTGTGCGCCAAGTTCCGCATCAGCGGCGTCCCGGTCACCGACCCGGGCAAGAAGCTGCTCGGCATCGTCACCAACCGCGACATGGCCTTCGAGAGCGACCGCTCCCGCCGGGTCCGCGAGGTCATGACGCCGATGCCGCTGGTCACCGGCAAGGTCGGCATCTCCGGCGTCGAGGCCATGGAGCTGCTGCGCAAGCACAAGATCGAGAAGCTTCCGCTGGTCGACGACGAGGGTGTCCTCAAGGGCCTCATCACCGTCAAGGACTTCGTCAAGGCCGAGAAGTACCCGAGCGCCGCCAAGGACGCCGAGGGCCGGCTCCTCGTCGGTGCCGCGGTCGGTGTCGCCGGTGACGCCTTCGAGCGCGCCCAGGCGCTGATCGAGGCGGGCGTCGACTTCATCGTCGTCGACACCGCGCACGGCCACTCCCGGCTGGTCGGCGACATGGTCGCCAAGATCAAGTCCAACCACACGCGCGTGGACGTCATCGGCGGCAACATCGCCACCCGTGACGGCGCCCAGGCGCTCATCGACTCCGGCGTGGACGGCATCAAGGTCGGCGTCGGCCCCGGCTCCATCTGTACGACCCGTGTCGTCGCCGGCATCGGTGTCCCGCAGGTCACCGCCATCTACGAGGCCTCGCTGGCCGCCAAGGAGGCCGGGGTCCCGGTCATCGGCGACGGTGGCCTGCAGTACTCCGGCGACATCGCCAAGGCGCTCGTCGCGGGCGCCGACACCGTGATGCTGGGCTCGCTGCTCGCGGGCTGCGAGGAGTCCCCGGGCGAGCTGCTGTTCATCAACGGCAAGCAGTTCAAGTCGTACCGCGGCATGGGCTCGCTCGGCGCGATGCAGTCCCGCGGCGACCGCAAGTCCTTCTCCAAGGACCGCTACTTCCAGGAGGGCGTCGCCTCCGACGAGCAGCTCGTCCCCGAGGGCATCGAGGGCCAGGTGCCCTACCGCGGCCCGCTCTCCTCGGTCGTCCACCAGCTGGTCGGCGGCCTGCGCCAGTCGATGTTCTACGTCGGCGGCCGCACCGTCCCGGACCTCCAGGCCAACGGCCGCTTCGTCCGGATCACCTCGGCGGGCCTCAAGGAGTCGCACCCGCACGACATCCAGATGACGGTCGAGGCGCCGAACTACAGCCGCAAGTAGTCGCTACGCGCGCGTGAGGGCGGCCCCGGAGCATCCGGGGCCGCCCTTGTCGTACCCGTCGGGGATACTGGAAGGCGCTGCAACGCATCAGGGAAAGGCCACACACGTGACTGAGATCGAGATCGGGCGCGGCAAGCGCGGCCGCCGGGCGTACGCCTTCGACGACATCGCCGTCGTCCCGAGTCGTCGTACGCGCGACCCGAAGGAGGTCTCGATCGCCTGGCAGATCGACGCCTACCGCTTCGAGCTGCCGTTCCTGGCCGCCCCCATGGACTCGGTCGTCTCCCCGGCCACCGCGATCCGCATCGGCGAGCTCGGCGGCCTCGGCGTGCTGAACCTCGAGGGCCTGTGGACGCGGTACGAGGACCCGCAGCCGCTGCTCGACGAGATCGCGGAACTCGACGCCGAGACGGCCACGCGCCGCCTCCAGGAGATCTACGCCGCGCCCATCAAGGAGGAGCTGATCGGCGCGCGCATCAAGGAGGTGCGCGACTCCGGCGTGGTCACGGCGGCCGCGCTCTCCCCGCAGCGCACGGCGCAGTTCTCCAAGGCCGTGGTCGACGCGGGCGTGGACATCTTCGTCATCCGCGGTACGACGGTCTCCGCGGAGCACGTCTCGGGTTCGCACGAGCCGCTGAACCTGAAGCAGTTCATCTACGAGCTCGACGTCCCGGTGATCGTCGGCGGCTGCGCCACCTACACCGCGGCCCTGCACCTGATGCGCACCGGTGCCGCGGGCGTCCTGGTCGGCTTCGGCGGCGGCGCCGCGCACACCACGCGCAACGTGCTGGGCATCCAGGTCCCGATGGCCACCGCGGTGGCGGACGTGGCGGCTGCCCGCCGCGACTACATGGACGAGTCCGGCGGCCGGTACGTGCATGTGATCGCCGACGGTGGCGTGGGCTGGTCGGGCGACCTCCCCAAGGCCATCGCCTGCGGTGCGGACGCCGTGATGATGGGCTCCCCGCTGGCCCGCGCCACGGACGCGCCGGGTCGCGGCCACCACTGGGGCATGGAGGCGGTGAACGAGGAGCTGCCGCGCGGCAAGAAGGTCGACCTCGGCACCGTCGGCACCATCGAGGAGGTCCTGACGGGCCCCTCGCACATCCCGGACGGCTCCATGAACTTCTTCGGCGCGCTGAAGCGGGCCATGGCCACGACCGGCTACAGCGAGCTCAAGGAGTTCCAGCGCGTCGAGGTGACGGTCGCGGACTCGCAGCACAAGCGGTAGGTCGTACGACGAGATCGCGGACGTACGACGAAGGGCCCGGCCACCGGTGAGGTGGGCGGGCCCTTTCGCGCGTGTGCGCCGGGTGCTCAGAGCCAGACTTCCAAGAAGGCTCCCACCAGGAGGACCAGGCCGGCGAGGAAGACGCGCGCGCCCTGAATGCGGTAGCGCCGCACCGTCCACATCGACCGTGGCGGATCGAGGATGTTCTTGGCGGCGGCCATCAGCTCGGTGTTGACCCTGGCGCGCTCCGCCCAGGCATCGGCCGCCCCGCGCACATTGAAAGCGAAGCGGCCACCCCAGACGACGCCTCCCAGGCCGAGCAGCAGGAGGAGCAGAGGCACGGGCACCATGCTCAGGCCACGGCCTTCTTCGCGCCCGAGAACGCTGCGGCCGCGCCGACCGCCAGGAAGACGAAGGTCAGGACGTCGGCCTCCTCGCTCCAGACGTCGGTGACCAGGCTGAAGTGGTCGGTGAGGATGGTGCCGATGTTCATGCCGGACTCGTCGGCGCCGATCATGGCGATGCCGAGGATCTGGCCGGCGTAGACCGCGCCCAGGGACAGGACGGCGCTCACGATCGGCAGGGCGGGGTTGGCGCCGCCGACCTTGCCGGCGACGTAGCCGACCGCGAAGCCGACGCCGACCGCGACGTAGCCGATCTCGTGCTCGGTCGACTTGAGGATGGCGCCGTAGACGAACGCGGTGACCACGGCCACGACGACGGCGGCGAGCACGCCGAGGGCGACGTTGCCCTGGGCCGGGGCGGCCGGCGGTACCGGGGCGGGCGCCTGGGCGAACGGGTTGCCGTCGGTGGGCTGCTGCGGCGGGGTTGGCTGGGTCATGACAGAGATCCCCCCATGGGACTGGCTGGACGAGCGGTGTGGGGTGTGCGCACGACTGTGCGACGAGGCTCGCCGGGGAGGCGAGTCGCCGAAGAGTAGCAGGCACACCGACCGCGTCCACCAGCCGTTTTCGGGGCCCCTGAGCGCCCGCTTCCGCTTCAGAGGCGGTGTGCCGCTCCGGTCGGGGTGGCGCCCCGCGTGTCCAGCAGCAGCTGCGCCTTCACGGACAACCCCTGGAGGTCGTACGTGCGGTGCTGTTGGAGCAGGATCGTCAGGTCCGCGTCGGCGGCGGCCTCGTAGAAGGAGTCCGCGCGGGGGACCGGGCGGTCCAGGACGTTCCAGGAGGGGACGTGCGGGTCGTGGTAGCTGACCGAGGCGCCGAGCTCCATCAGCCGTACCGCGATCTCGCGCGCGGGAGTGGCCTGTTGGTCGGCGAGGTCGGGCTTGTACGTCACGCCGAGGAGGAGGACGCGGGCGCCGCGCGCGGACTTGCCGTGCTCGTTGAGGAGGGTGGCGGCGCGCTGGACGACGTAACGCGGCATCTGGCTGTTGACCTGCTGGGCGAGTTCCACCATGCGCAGGCCGCGGCCGACGGGGGCGCTCGTCAGGTCCTGCGGGACCGAGTGGCCGCCGACGCCGGGGCCGGGGCGGAAGGCCTGGAAGCCGAACGGCTTGGTCTCCGCGCAGCGGACCACGTCCCACAGGTCGACGCCGAGGTCGTGGCAGAGGACGGCCATCTCGTTGACGAGGGCGATGTTGACGTGCCGGAAGTTCGTCTCCAGGAGCTGCACGGTCTCCGCCTCGCGCGGTCCACGCGCGCGTACCACCTTGTCGGTGAGGCGCGCGTAGAACGCCGCCGCGGACTCGGTGCAGGCCGGGGTCAGACCGCCGATCACCTTGGGGGTGTTGGCCGGGGTGAAGTCGCGGTTGCCCGGATCGACCCGGCTGGGCGAGTACGCGAGATGGAAGTCGCGGCCCGCGCGCAGGCGTGACCCCTGTTCGAGGAGCGGGCGCAGGAAGTCCTCGGTGGTGCCCGGCGGGACCGGCGACTCCAGGATGACCGTGGTGTGCGGGCGCAGGTGCGCGGCGAGGGTGCGGGCCGCGGACTCCACCTGGCTGAGGTCGAGGCCGCCGTCCGCGCCGCGCGGGGTGGGCGCGCAGATGACCGCCGTACGGACCCGGCCGAGCTCGGCGGGCGAGGTGGCCGGCCGGAAGCCCCCCGAGAGCATCCGGCGCAGTTCGGCGGGGCTGAGCGAGCCGGCCTCGGGGCCGGTGCGGTAACCGAGCGTGGGGATTCCGGCGGCCACGGCCGCCTGGGCGAGGGGCAGTCCGTAGGGGCCGAGTCCGATGACGGCGAGATCTGCGGGCATGGCGTTGGACCGTCCTTCCCAGAGCCGAGACAGCGCGGGTTAGTCGAAGGGGGACAGGTGCGCAAGTCCTGTGGACAGGATGGACGAGCGCAATGTCAGACTAGGAGTAAATATGACCGAAATACGGGATTGATTCCGTGTGTCTCCCGGCAGTTCCTGGAGCTTTGGCCTACGCATCGTGGAAGTTGTCCACAGGCTGGGGGCGACTGGTGGCTGAAGTCGGGCAAGCCGGTCAGAATTTGGGCATGGGGGATACGGACCGGGTCACTCCTCACGGGTGAGACCGGCGTGACCGACAGCGGGAGGCAGCGGTGAGGACAGCGACACTGGGGCCGGCGCAGCGAGCCGAGGCGCTCGCCGCCATGGCCGAGCGCGAGCTGGACCTGCTCGTGGTGGGCGGCGGTGTGGTCGGTGCCGGAACCGCCCTCGACGCGGTCACGCGCGGGCTGTCCGTCGGCCTGGTCGAGGCGCGTGACTGGGCGTCGGGCACCTCGAGCAGGTCCAGCAAGCTCATCCACGGCGGCCTGCGCTATCTGGAGATGCTCGACTTCGCGCTCGTCCGCGAGGCGCTGAAGGAGCGCGGCCTGCTGCTGGAGCGGCTCGCCCCGCACCTGGTGAAGCCGGTGCCCTTCCTCTATCCGCTCCAGCACAAGGGCTGGGAGCGGCTGTACGCCGGTTCGGGCGTCGCCCTCTACGACACGATGTCGATGGCGCGCGGGCACGGACGCGGCCTGCCGATGCACCGTCACCTGAGCCGCCGTCACGCCCTGCGGGTGGCTCCCGCGTTGAAGAAGGACGCCCTGGTCGGGGCGCTTCAGTACTACGACGCCCAGATGGACGACGCCCGCTTCGTCGCCACGCTCGTGCGCACGGCGGCGGCCTACGGCGCGACGGTCGCCAACCGCGCGCGCGTGACCGGGTTCCTGCGTGAGGGTGAACGGGTGGTCGGGGCGCGCGTGCAGGACGTCGAGGCGGGCGGGGAGTACGAGATCCGCGCCAAACAGGTCGTCAACGCGACGGGTGTGTGGACCGACGACACCCAGGCCATGGTGGGCGAGCGCGGCCAGTTCCACGTCCGCGCCTCCAAGGGCATCCACCTCGTGGTGCCCAAGGACCGCATCCACTCCACGTCCGGGCTGATCCTGCGCACCGAGAAGTCCGTGCTGTTCGTCATCCCGTGGGGCCGGCACTGGATCGTCGGCACCACCGACACCGACTGGGACCTCGACAAGGCGCACCCGGCCGCGTCCAGCGCGGACATCGACTATCTGCTGGAGCACGTGAACTCGGTGCTCGCGGTGCCGCTGACGCGGGACGACGTGCAGGGTGTCTACGCGGGGCTGAGGCCGCTGCTGGCCGGGGAGTCGGACGCCACGAGCAAGCTGTCCCGCGAGCACACCGTGGCGCATCCCGTGCCGGGGCTCGTGGTGGTGGCAGGCGGCAAGTACACGACGTACCGGGTCATGGCCAAGGACGCGGTGGACGAAGCGGTGCACGGGCTCGATCTGCGGGTCGCGGAATGCGTCACCGAGGACGTGCCGCTGCTCGGCGCCGAGGGGTACCGGGCGCTGTGGAACGCGCGAGCGCGGATCGCCGCGCGGACGGGGCTGCACGTGGTGCGGGTGGAGCATCTGCTGAACCGATTCGGCTCACTGGCCGAGGAGGTCCTGGAGCTCATCGCGCAGGACCCCTCGCTGGGCGAGCCGTTGCACGCGGCCGACGACTATCTGCGCGCCGAGGTCGTGTACGCCGCCTCGCACGAGGGGGCGCGGCATCTGGACGACGTGCTGACCCGGCGGACCCGCATCTCCATCGAGACCTTCGACCGGGGCACGCGGAGCGCACGCGAGGCCGCGGAGCTGATGGCGCCGGTGCTGGGCTGGGACAAGGACCAGATCGAGCGCGAGGTCGAGCACTACGAGAAGCGGGTGGAGGCCGAGCGGGAGTCGCAGCGCCAGCCGGACGATCTGACGGCGGACGCGGCGCGGTTGGGGGCGCCGGACATCGTGCCGTTGTAGTGCGGCTGCGGCTGCGGCTGCGGCTGCGGCTGTGGTGTGGGTGGTGTGCCTGCGGCTGTGGTGCGTGCGGTCGGTCCGCTCCGGTGAACGTCACTCGAACGGGTGTCGTGAGTCGGGATCTTCGTTCGGAACCCGGGCGTTCTACGAGGTGCGGGGGCAGAACTCGGCGGCGAGCAGGGCCGGTTCGAGGTCGGGGTCTGCGATCGCGGTCGTGTTCACGCGGAAGGTGAGGACGCGACGTCCGTCGACGGTGGCCGCGGTGCGCACGTAGCTGCCGGTGATACGGCCGTTGTGCCCCCACACCGTCGTGCCGCACGGCAGCTTCACCGGAAACAGCCCCATGCCGTACAGGCCGTGTGCGGCGCGGGTGTCGAGCATCTCGCGCAGCCAGCGCGGGGGCAGCAGCCGACCGCCCAGGAGCGCGCCGTAGAAGCGGTCCAGGTCGGCGAGCGTGGTCACCAGCTCGCCCGCGGCCCCGGCCACCCGCGGGTCGAGCTCGGTGACATCGGTGCCGTCGGTCGCGTGGGCGCGGCCGTGCGGGGAGGGGAGAGAAGCACGGGAACCAGGGAAGGAGGTGCCGGTCAGGCGCAGCGGAGTGAGGATGCGACGCTCGGCCTCGACGGCGTAGGAGCGGCCGGTGACCTGCTTGATCACCATGCCGAGGACGACGTAGTTGGTGTTCGAGTAGAGGTACCGGCCTCGGTCGGCCGGAGGGTGGGTGACGGCGAGGCGTACGGCCTGAAGAGGGGAGAGGGGGACCAGGCCACCGGTGTCGGCGGTGAAGTCGTAGAGGCCGCTGGTGTGGGTGAGCAGAGCGCGCAGGGTCAGCGTGCGGCCGTCGTTGCCGGCGCCGCGCACCAGGCCCGGCAGGTGCTGGTCGACGGTGTCGGACAGGGACAGCCGGTGTTCCGCGGCCAGTTGGAGGATCACGGTCGCGATGAAGGACTTCGTGATGCTGCCGGCGCGGAAGTGGTCGGCGCGGGCGATTCCGGACCCGGCCTCGGCGTAGTGCGTCTCCGTCTCCTCGTGGGCCAGCAGAGCGGCGGCCGGTGCTTCGCCCGTGGTGAGCAGCAGAGGGAGGACCGCGTCCGTCGGCGGTGTGGCGGGGGCGGAGGAGGCGGCCGGGGCCAGTGCGAGGAGCGCCAAGGACACAGGTACGGCCAGTAGTGTCCGAAACGGCGGCACGGCGGGTCCTCCTGTTCGGCGTGGTGGGCTCCTCCTGTGGCGCGGCCCATCATGCATGGTGGCTGAAACTCGCCGTCGGGTGGTGCCGGAAGTGTGGGCGCGGGGTGGGGGTCGGCGTGTCTTTGAGGTGTCTTTGGGGTGCCTTTGGGGCGCGTGACCGCCACGCGCTGTGAGGGGTCGGTCGCCCTGATGGTCGGCTTGTCGTCAGGGGCACCCTGGGCGTTGGGCACTTGTCGGGTGAGGGACAATGGAGGCTCTGTCAGGGCGGGTTGTATGAGGGGACGCATGTCGGAGGCGGAGCGGGCGGGGGCATCCCGTCAGGACAAGAGCGAACGTCTCCTCGCCGGGCGGTACCGGCTGGGAGCAGTGCTCGGCCGCGGCGGCATGGGCACGGTGTGGCGGGCCGAGGACGAGACCCTGGGCCGGATCGTCGCCGTGAAGGAACTGCGGTTCCCCTCCAACATCGACGAGGAGGAGAAGCGCCGGCTGATCACGCGCACGCTGCGGGAGGCCAAGGCGATCGCGCGGATCCGCAACAACAGCGCGGTGACGGTCTTCGACGTGGTCGACGAGGACGACCGGCCGTGGATCGTGATGGAGCTCGTCGAGGGCAAGTCGCTCGCCGAGGTCATCCGTGAGGACGGGCTGCTGGAGCCGAAGCGGGCGGCGGAGGTCGGGCTCGCGGTGCTCGACGTGCTGCGTTCGGCGCACCGCGAGGGAATCCTGCACCGGGACGTGAAGCCGTCCAACGTGCTGATCTCCGAGGACGGCCGGGTCGTGCTCACCGACTTCGGCATCGCGCAGGTCGAGGGCGACCCGTCCATCACCTCGACCGGCATGCTCGTCGGCGCGCCCTCCTACATCTCCCCGGAGCGTGCCCGTGGGCACAAGCCGGGGCCCGCGGCCGACCTGTGGTCGCTGGGCGGACTGCTGTACGCGTCGGTGGAGGGTGTGCCGCCGTACGACAAGGGGTCCGCGATCGCGACGCTCACCGCGGTGATGACCGAGCCGCTGGAGGAGCCGAAGAACGCGGGTCCGCTGAAGGACGTCATCTACGGGCTGCTCACCAAGGACCCCGAGAAGCGGCTCGACGACGCGGGTGCCCGCGTGATGCTCAACGCGGTGATCCACGCGCCCGAGCCGAAGCCGGACGAGCCCGCGCCGGCGCCGGACGCGACGAAGGTCGTACCGCTGCCTCCGCAGCCCGACCGGGGTGCCGGTGAGGGCGGGGAGCGGCTGCGGGGGGCGCTGCGTTCGGTGCGGAAGGCCGCGGTGGCGGCGGGGGCGGCCGGTACGGCGACGGCTTCTCGGGCCAAGTCCGGGGCGGGTAAGGGTGGTTCGGGGGGCGAGACGGCTTCCGGGGCTTCCGGTGTCGCTGGTGGGGTGGCTTCGGGCTCGGGTGCTGGCGCCGTCGGCTCTGGTTCGGGTGTTGCTGCGGGGTCCGGTTCGGTCGGTGTGAGTGGTTCCGGGGCGGCGGGCAACTCGGCCGGCGGTGGGCGGAGTTCGGGGTGGCCTGTGATGGCGCCGCCGGATCTGCCGCCGCGGCCGGTGCCGAGGGCGCCGCTCACCGATGTGGTGCCGCGGCGGACGTTGGTGATCATCGCGGTGGTCGTGGTGCTCGCCGTGGTCGCGGTCGTGCTGGCGCTCACGCTCGGCGGGGGCGACGACTCGTCCGACAACTCCGCGAGCGGCGGCGGCGGTGCCAAGGCCTCGGCCAGTGCGAGCGCGAGTGCCTCCACCAAGGAGGACAAGGGTGCCGGCGGCGACCGGACGGACGGTCAGGCGAGCCAGTCGGCGGAGGCCGGGGCCACGTCCGGGAGCACGCCGAGCAACAGTCCCACCGCGACCGGCGGCAGCGACGCGGGCGGTTCCGCCGGCGACGCCGGCACCGCGGTGAAGACGTACAAGGGCGGTCAGGGGTACTCGATCGGGCTGCCCAAGGGGTGGAAGTTCCAGTCCTCGGGTTCGGCGGGGGACCGGTTCACCGGCCCCGACGGGCAGAAGCTGCTGGTCGCCTGGACGTCGACGCCGAAGGACGACCCGGTGGCGGACTGGCGGAGCCAGGAGCAGTACATGGCGCGCTCCCAGTACGACCGGATCCGAATAGCGAAGGTGGACTACCGCGGCTGGCTCGCTGCCGACTGGGAGTTCACCTACAGCGAGGGCGGCACGAAGTACCGGACCATCGACCGGGGTTTCGTCGTCAACGACCATCTCGGATATGCGCTGATGTACACGGCGAAAGCCGCCAATTGGGGCAGCGAGCTGCGCAAGGACACCTGGCAGACGCTCGCGAAGACGTTCGTACCGAAATCGTGAAGTGACCGTGCGGTGACCGGTCCCGGGTTTCGGACATGAGATCTGGCATCCCCTCTTTGCGGGTTGCCTCCGGCACGTATCGTGAGTGCTTGCGGACCGTACGCATCCAGGTATGGGTGCGGAACGGCACGCGGGGCGAACGGAATTGACCGACCGGGCTGCCGGGGGAGGCAACGTGGACGACTATGCGGGACGGGTACTCGCCGACCGCTACCGCCTGCCGCTGCCCCCCTCCGACGAGTACGAACTCACCGAGACCCGGGCCTTCGACACCTACAGCGGACAGGAAGTCCTGGTCAGGCAGGTGCCGTTGCCCGAGGTCGTCGAGGCGGAGGTGCTCGACGCCGAGGGGCTGCCCGACGGTTTCACGGCAAGGGACCCGCGGGACCGGGGAGTTCGACGGGGCGGTGCCGCGGCGCGGACCAGCACCCGCCGGCCCACCGATCCGGCCGTGCGGCGCGCGGTCGAGGCCGCGCAGGCCGCCGCGCAGATACCCGACCATCCGCGGCTCGACCAGGTCTTCGACGTGTTCGCCGAGGGCGGGTCGCTGTGGATAGTGAGCGAGTTGGTGGCCGCGCGGCCGCTCGCGGCGCTGCTCGCGGAGAAGCCGCTGACGCCGTACCGGGCGGCCGAGGTCGCCTCCGACGTGCTGATGGCCCTGCGGGTGCTGCACGCGCATGGCTGGGTGCACCGGAACATCACCGCCCGCACGGTGCTCGTCTGCGACGACGGCCGCGTGATGCTGACCGGCTTGGCGGTCGGCGCGGCGGAGGAGGCGCTGTGCGGGTACGACCCGGTGCCGGCTCCGGAGAGTGACGGGGGCGGCGGGGTCGGGGGTGCGGGAGGTGCGCCAGGGCCTGGCGGCGGGCGGGGGCCTGGGGCGCAGGGTGCGTCTGGTGTGCCGGGGACTTTCAGCGGGCCAGGCACCGTCAGCGGAGGTCCTGGTGTCGGTGGCGTCTCCGGGCCCGCCGGACCCGCGAGTTCCATGGACCCCGAGGCCGCGCGGCGGGCCGCCATCGAGGCTCGGGAGGCCGGTGGGCTGCCGGGGCTGGGCGGTGACACTGCGAACGGTGCCGGTGGGTCGGGTGCGGTCGCGCGCAGGGCCGTGGAGACGACCGGCGGGGATGTCCGGGCCGCGCGGGCCGGGGCGATCGCCGCGTATCGCGCGGGCGCCCGGGCCGCCGCCCGCGTCCAGGAGGCCCAGCAGAACGGCCACGCCGCCCTGCCGGGAGCCCGTCCGGCGTCGGGGGAGGGCCCCGCGACCGGTGGCGACGGCAACGGCCGGCCGACATCGCCGTACGGCCCCGGCAGCGGCGCCCAGGTCGCGCCCGGTTCACCGCACCCCGGTGAGGCGGGGTGGGCCGTGCCCGCCGCCGGGCCCCTGGGCGGCACCGTAGCGCCCGGTCGGGACGAGCACCGCAGGACTGGTTCCACCCCTCCGGGACAGATCGCCGACCCCTACGGCGTCCGGACCGACTCCTGGCCAGGGGCCGCTCCCGGTGGAGCCGGCGGCAGGGCGTTGCCGGGCGGGTCAGAAGGCCGTACGGCCGCACTGCCCCCGGCCGGGACCGTGCCGTCCGTGCCCAACCCGGCGCCTGCCCCCAGCCGTTGGGACGAGCTGGCCGCCGCCGCGCCCGCGCCCCGCGGCCCCGCCACCGCGCTCGCCGCCGAGCGGGCGCGGCAGGCAAGGATGGCCGTCGTCGGGCCGGTGACCGAGCGGTGGGCGCCCGAGCAGGCCGGGCCGGTGCACGAGAACTGGCAGCTGGCCGCGCCGATCGGCCCCGCGACCGACCTGTGGGCGCTCGGCGCGCTGCTGTTCCGGGCCGTGCAGGGGCATGCGCCGTACCCGGAGGAGTCGACCGCGGAGCTGGTGCAGATGGTGTGCGCCGAGCCGCCGGCCTTCGCCGAGGAGTGCGGGCCGCTGCGGCCGGTCGTGGAGTCGCTGCTGCGCCAGGACCCCACCGAACGGCTGGACTTCGAGGAGCTGCGGGGCTGGCTGCGCTCGCTCGTGCGGTCCGCGCCGGAACCGGAGGCGGGGGCGTACGTCGTCGCCGCGCCGCCCGTCGAGGGCAACCGGCTGCCCATCGTGCGACGGCGGGGCGAGCTGGTGCGCAGGCGGCGCGCCGGACTGCCCGCGACCAGCGCGCACGGACGGCACAAACGGGCCAAGGCCGACCGGCACGAGGAACATTCCCCGCGCAGGCTCGGCCGCACGCTGCTGCTGCTCGTGCTGCTGCTGATGGCGGGGGCGATCGCGTACGCCATGCTGTTCATGCCGAAGGCCGACTCGACGGACGGCGCGGGCGGGACGGGCTCGACCGACCGGACCGGTGCCGCGGGTGAGGTGAGCGAGGCGCCGAAGCAGACCGCCAGCAGTGAGCCACGGCCCGAGCAGACCACGCCCAAGGCGGACGGCAGCAGTGGCTCGGCCGAACCGCAGTCCAATGATCCCGACGTCGCCGACGGCTTCACCCTGCGCTCGGACGCCGCCGGCTTCCGCGTCGCCGTGGCCGACGGCTGGGACCGCACGCCGGAGAACGGCCGCGGTCAGGTGGTGTACTCGCACGGAGACTTCGACCTGATCCTCGTACCCGGACGGGACAGCGCGGACGAGTACGGCGAGGACCCCATGGCGTACCAGCGGGAGGACGAGCCCGAGCTACAGCCGTACCGCGACTCCAGCTGGGCCAGCGCCTCCGGGCTGAAGACGATCTCGGTGGGCGGGCGGACCATGGCCGAGGGGCAGTTCACCTGGACCGACAGCGCGGGGCGCGAGCTGTTCGTGCGGAATCTCGCGATCCTCGTCGGCGGGAAGTACCACGTGGTGCAGGTGCGCGGTCCGGAGGCGGAGCGGGACGAGGTCACACGGCTGTTCGAGCAGGCGTCGGCGACGTACCAGGTGACTGGCTGAGCGCGTTCGGTGACGGTTGCTTCCGGCTGGTGAAAGCGACAACTGTCACAGTGCCGTCTCCTTGGTACCCCCGTGGTTCCCTGCGTACGGGCCGGTCCTTACGCTGACCCTGTCAAGACCATTGCGGGGCAACGTGAATCAGATGCAGGGCCTGCTCATCGCGGGCCGCTACCGGCTTGCCGACACCATCGGCAGCGGCGGCATGGGCCGCGTGTGGCGGGCCCATGACGAAGTGCTGCACCGGGCTGTCGCCATCAAAGAGCTGACCGCTGCCCTGTATGTCTCCGAGAGCGACCAGGAGCGGCTGCTCCACCGCACGCGCGCCGAGGCCCGTGCGGCGGCCCGGATCAACCACTCGGCCGTCGTCACCGTGCATGACGTCCTCGATCACGACGCCCGTCCGTGGATCGTGATGGAGCTGGTCGAGGGCCGTTCGCTGGCGGACGCGGTCAAGCAGGACGGGCGCATCGAGCCCGCTGAGGCCGCCCGCATCGGCCTGTGGGTGCTGCGCGCGCTGCGCGCCGCGCACGACGCCGGGGTCCTGCACCGCGACGTGAAGCCGGGCAACGTCCTGCTCTCCCACGACCGGCGGGTGCTGCTCACCGACTTCGGCATCGCCCAGATCGAGGGCGATACGACGATCACCCGCACCGGCGAGGTCGTCGGTTCCGTGGACTACCTCGCCCCGGAGCGGGTCCGCGGCCACGACCCGGGCCCGGCGTCCGACCTGTGGGCGCTGGGGGCGACGCTGTACACGGCGGTCGAGGGCAGGTCTCCCTTCCGCCGCACCTCCCCGCTCGGCACCATGCAGGCGGTCGTCGAGGAGGAACCGGCCGAACCGGCGCACGCGGGTGCGCTGGGGCCCGTCCTCGCCGCCCTGCTCCGCAAGGAACCGGCCGAACGGCCCAGCGCCGCCGAGGCCGAGCAGATGCTCGCCGAGGTGGCGGAGGGGCGGCGGGCGAGTGCGGCGCAGGCGTATGTGCCGACGGGGCCCGTGCGGTACGCGTCGGAGATGGGCACCGCCGGTACCGGAACTCGTGCCGTGCCGACGGCCGCCGCCACGCCGTATCCGCCGGTGACGAACCGAGTCCCGGCCGCACCCGTCCCGCGCAAGCGTCACCGGCTGCGTACGTTCGCCCTGGTCGTGGCGCTCGCGGCGATCGTCGGCGGAGGTGGTGCGGTCGCGTTGCAGCAGTGGAACTCGGGCAGCTCCTCCTCGTCGAGTGAGACGCCGTCGCCGACTCCGACCCCTTCCCCGACGAAGGGCGCGCAGGGGGCGATTCCCGCCGGTTGGGTGGAGTACGACGATCCCCTGGGCTTCAGTCTGTACCTGCCCAAAGGCTGGGACCGGACGGTCTCCATCGAGGAGAAGGACGGTCTGGCGCAGGTCGACTACTCGCCTGACGACGGCAGGACCCTCGTGCGCGTCGCCGTCGACACGGCGCCGGACTACACCGATTCATATCCCCACATGCGTGAGTTGGAGACGAGTAACCAAAGGCGGCTCAAGGACTTCACGACGCTGAGCATGAGGCAGGAGATCTACCGCGACCAGCCGAGTGTCCGCTGGGAGTACACCTGGACACAGCTGGCGAAGGACTCGTCCTTCGCCGGGCCGTACCGCGCACTGGACGTGGCGTACATGACGCCTGACGGTGTCGAGTACGCCCTGTACACCGCCTCGCCGGCCAGCGATTGGGGCGCCACGAGCAAGCGGTTCACCACCGTGCTGCGAAGCTGGCAGCCCAACCCCTCCTGACCCGCTCCAACTCGTGCAAACAGTTTGAAACTGTGCTGCAGGGATGGCGAGAAGGAGGATTCAGTCAGTAACCGTTCCTTGACTCCGCCCGACTCGACGGACGATTTCGGCGAAACTCGGTACGAGAACTTCGCCGAACAGGCTGACAAGGCGTCCTGGCTTGCTGTGTGGTGCTCAGGCCCAGTCGGTGCAGAAGCGATTGTCGACTATCGTGTCACCTTCCATGACTGCCACACGCACCCCGACAAAGCGGAGCATGCCGTTGCTGTCGGATGCGTAGGTAGTAAAGGAGAGTTTCGATCCATTGCCGTCATATTCGTGACGCCAAGGCCACTTGACCTCTACGGGGCTGCTGCCGTCGGTGGAGACAAGCCGAATGGCCACATGGTGGCCGTCGGCAGCGGTGTCCTTGACCCAGCCGCTTATGTCCACGTGGTTGTTTGACCAGTTGGTGAAGGTCATGCTCCCCGAGGCGCCGTTTGTAGAGCATGCGGCGCCGCCGCTCGCCGCACTGGCATTGGTCACTGTGGTCGTGGCAAATATGGCCACCGCCGCGACACTCGTGACGGAAAGGCGCTTCAATGTGTTTCCCATGCGTGGACGGTAAGGCTTTCATGATTCACGCGACAGCGTGATTCCAGTCACCCGTTTTTCCCGGTATCGGGTGTATGTCGCGGCGATTTGCAACGCTTTGCATCTAGTCGGGAACCGGGGATGACTGAAAATAGACACTCTTGGACGTGAGTGAGCTGGAGCTAGGCGTGGCGCTGGACCCCGTGAGGGCAATTCCAACTTGTCCGGTCAGCGCCCCGGAAGGTGTTCGTCCGGCGGGGCATCATGGGGCTCATGGGGACCCAGGGGGACAACTTCCGTGTCGTAGCGGGGCGTTATCGCCTGGAGGCGCGGCTCGGGCGTGGTGGGATGGGAGTTGTCTGGCGGGCCACCGATCAGCTGCTCGGGCGGCGTGTCGCGGTCAAGGAGCTGGCCCTCGACGAGACGTTGTCCGAGGGTGAGGCCCGCCGTTGGCGCGATCGGACCCTGCGGGAGGCCCGGGCGGTCGCGCAGCTCCGGCATCCGCACATCATCGTCGTGCATGACGTCGTCGAGGACGACGAACGGCCGTATCTGGTGATGGAGTTGATCGACGGCGGGTCCCTCGCCGACCGGATCGCCGCGCGCGGCCCCGTCGACGCCGCCGAGGCCGCGCGGATCGGCGTCGCCCTGCTCGGCGCGTTGCGGGCGGCGCACGCGGCCGGGGTGCTGCACCGGGACATCAAACCGGCGAACGTGCTGATCGCCGACGACGGCCGGGTCGTGCTCACCGACTTCGGCGTGGCCCGGGTCGCCGGCGCCACCACCCTCACCGACCTCGACTCCTTCGTCGGCTCGCCCGAGTACACCGCGCCGGAGCGGATGTCCGGGCTCACCACCGGCCCCGCGTCCGACCTGTGGTCGCTGGGCGCGCTGCTGTGCACGGCCGTCAGCGGTGAATCGCCGTTCCGGCGCGACTCGTTGGGCGGAGTGCTGCATGCGGTGGTCGCCGGCGAGATCCGGCTGCCCGCGCAGGCCGCGCCGCTGCTTCCCGTCGTACGGGGGCTGCTGGAGCGGGACCCGGGGCGACGGCTGGACGGGGAGTCGGCGGAGCGGATGCTGCGGGCCTTTCTGGAGACGGGGCACATGCCGAGCGTCGAGCGGCGTTCGTTGCGGGGTGCGCTGACGGCGGTGCTGCGGGCGCGTCGACGTCCATGACGGGGATTGGTCACGGCTCTGTGACCGGAAAGCGTTCAGGCTGGATACCGCGGCGCTTGGCGCGATATGGATGGACCCATGAGCAGCAACGGGGGAGCCCCTTACGGGTCCGACGAGCCAACGAGTTTCGGTCTGCAACCGCCGAACCCGCCCGCGGCGGTGCCGCACCCCGACAATCCGTACGCGGCACCCACCCAGGTCGTGCCGCAACAGACGGCGCCTCAACAGGACCCCGGCGCGGGGCGGTTGATCGCGGGCCGGTACCGCTTGCTGGCCAAGCTCGGGCACGGGGGCATGGGGACGGTGTGGCGGGCCAAGGACGAGACGGTGGACCGTGAGGTCGCCGTCAAGGAGCCGCGCGTTCCCGACCACCTTCCCGAGCGCGAACGCGCCAACGCCTTCGAACGGATGCGGCGCGAGGCGCGGGCCGCGGCCCGCCTCGATCACCCTGCGGTCGTGAACGTGCACGACGTCGCGGTCGTCGACGGCCAGCCGTGGATCGTCATGGAGCTGGTGCAGGGGCGTTCGCTGGGCGACGCGTTGCAGGAGGGCACCCTCGGGGCGCGGGAAGCGGCGAGAATCGGCCTGGAGGTGCTGGCCGCGCTGGAGGCCGCGCACGCGGCGGGCATCCTGCACCGCGACGTCAAGCCGGACAACGTGCTGCTCGGCCGCCACGACCGCGTCGTCCTCACCGACTTCGGCATCGCCCAGATCGAGGGCGAGACGAGCCTGACCGACACCGGCGGCTTCGTCGGCTCACCCGAATACATCGCGCCGGAACGGGTGTTGGGGCAGCGCCCGGGCCCGGCGTCCGACCTGTGGTCCCTGGGCGTCGTGCTGTACGCGGCCACGGAGGGCGTCTCGCCGTTCCGCCGCAGCAACACGCCGGCCACCCTCCAGTCCGTCCTCAACGCCACACCCGCAGCACCGGCTTCCGCGTCCGGTCCGCTGGCCGAGGTCATCACGGGGCTCCTCCAGAAGGAGCCGACCCGCCGC
Organism: Streptomyces justiciae; assembly: GCF_015163075.1. Lineage (GTDB taxonomy): Bacteria > Actinomycetota > Actinomycetes > Streptomycetales > Streptomycetaceae > Streptomyces > Streptomyces justiciae. The sequence goes on along the minus strand of NZ_JADDXU010000009.1, from coordinate 343,110 downwards.
CCGAACGCCGCCCAGGTACGGACCCAGCTGGAGAAGGCCGCCGCCCCACCGGCTCCGGCGCCGACGCAGGTCGTGCAGCTGGCAGAAGGTTCCCCGAAGGGCGTCCGGCTGGGCCGCAAGACGCTGATCGGGCTCGGCGCGGCGGTCGTCGCGGCGGCGGTGGCGGCGTATCTGGTGATCGCGGACCCGTTCGCGGGGCCGTTGCCGGACGGCTGGAAGACGGTGCACGAGAAGGACGTCGCGGCGTCGCTGGCCGTGCCGAGCGAGTACGTGCGCGGCCTTCCCGACCGCAAGACGGACGAAGGGCACTGGGTCACGTACACCGATGCGAGCGGCAGCATCTGGATCGGTCTGCGACTGGACAAGAAGGCCGAGGACACCGCCGACGACATCGCGGCCAACGCTGCCGCCGAGATGTACGACGACAACAAGCAGTTCGAGGACAGCGGCAGTTACGGCCTGGAGATGCCCGAGAACCCGGACACCGAGCCGGACGACGAGGCCACCTACCAGGGCAGGCAGGCTGCCCAGAACACCATCACCTACGACACCGACGACACCCAGAACCCCCGCCCCCGCGAGATGCAGATCTTCTACTACAAGACCTCCAAGGGCGACATGTACAAGCTCACCATCAGTTACCCCGGGAAGGGCGATTTCACCGCCCGAGGCCAGGAGGTGGCGAAGACCGCCATCGCCAACCTGGATGTCGACGTGCTCTGAATTCCGTGTCCCCGGCGGACCGCCGCCCCGCGTCGACAACCCCCCATCCCACACGGTACTGATGGGGACATGAGCAACGACGGGGGCGGTACCAGCCCCAAGGGGCGACTCATAGGCGGGCGTTACCGGCTTGTCGAGCGTATTGGGTCGGGCGGGATGGGTACCGTCTGGCGGGCGGTCGATGAGCTGGTCGGTCGGGAAGTCGCCGTCAAGCAGCCTAGGTTGCCCGGTGATCCGGAGGACGAGGTTCATCAGCGGGCCTCGCATCGGTTGTACCGCGAGGCCCGTGCCGCCGCACGGGTCGATCATCCCGCCGCCGTGTCCATCCATGACGTCGTCGTGGAGGACGGACTGCCCTGGATCGTCATGGAGTTGGTCCGGGGCGAGTCCCTCGACGAGCTGCTCCGGCGTGGGCCCGTCGCCGCGGGCGAGGCTGCCCGGATCGGTCTCGCCGTCCTCGGCGCGCTGCGCTCCGCGCACTCCGTCGGCATCGTCCACCGGGACGTGAAACCCGCCAACGTCCTCCTCGGCACCCACGGCCGCGTCGTCCTCACCGACTTCGGCATCGCCCATGTCCAGGGCGAGGAATCCCTCACCGTCAGCGGCGAGTTCGTCGGCTCGCTCGACTTCGTCGCGCCCGAGCGGATGTCCGGGAAGGGGGCGGGGCCGGCCTCCGATCTGTGGTCCCTGGGTGTGTTGTTGTACGCCGCCGTCGAAGGGGAGCCGCCCTTCCGGCGTACGACGGTGGAGTCGACCCTCGCCGCGGTCCTCTCCCACGACCCGCCCGAGCCGGGGCGTGCCGGACCTCTCGGCCCGCTCATCACCGGGCTGTTGGCCAAGGACCCCGACGCGCGACCGGACGCCGAGGAGGCCACCAAGGTCCTGGAGGCGGCGGCGGACGGCCGACCGGTGCCGACGCTCGCGGAGACGCCGCCGGTCGTCCAGAAGCCTGACGGAATAGCGGAGTTGGGGGAGGACTCCGGCACCGTACGCCTGAAGAAATCCGAGACGGACGCTTCCGCCGAACCGCAGCGGCCCGATGCTCCCGTTGCACCGCAGCAGCCCCACACCCCTCTCGTACCGCCGCCCGACACCACCGTCGTCCCGGCCCCGAAGGCGATGACGAAGGCGAAGTCGAAGACGCGGCTTCTCCGACGCCCCCTCCCCGCCGCCCTGCTCGGCGCCGCTCTCGCCGGTGCGGTGTGGCTCGGCGCGTCCTATGTGTTCGCCGAACCTGAGCCCGCGCCCACCGGTGTCGCCGAGCCCCAGGACAGTTCCGGCCCGGCCGCCACCGCCACGGACGTCGCCGACGAGCCGTGGGGGAGGACCCGGGAGAAGGACATGGGGGCCGTCCTCTACGTCCCGAGCCGTTACGAGGAGTACCACCGGCAGGGCGACGCCACCGACCAGCCGCGGATGGTGATCTACGCGGATGACGCCGTCCAGCTGCGGCTCACCGAGTGGGACCGGGCGCCCGCCACCCCGATGGGCCGGGCGAAGCAGCAGGCGGACGAGTGGGCGAGGATCGGCGACGCGGACACCCAGTTCACGGAGACCAGCCTTCAGGGCCGGGCCGCCGTGGTCGCCGACACCACCTACGACGCCGAGGAGGGCCGCCCGACCCGGGTCATGCAGCTCGTCGTCGCCACCGACGACGGCCGGATGTACGAGCTGCGCGTCGACATGCCCAAGGGCACCCCCGACGAGAAGGAGGGAACCTCGGTGTTCAAGGCGGCCCGTGACCGGCTCGAGATCGGGAAACCGGCGTCCTGAGGTGATCGTCCTCGCACAACGCCCTGATCAGCGCGTTTGCAGCCAGTGATCGCTGGCACCGTGTGTGCAGTCGGTGAATCCCTGTTACCGCCGGGTACCCAAAGTCCCCGGCCCGGCATACCCTGCGCGTCATGACGGACTCGCAGGCCCCGGAACTGACCGGCACCAACCCCCTCGCCCCCGCCCCGGAGGGCGCCCGTACCGCCGCCGACGTGGTCACCCCGGAGCTGGTCGCGCAGCTCACCAAGGGCGTGGTCGGCTCCGGTCGTACCGCCAACCACACGCCGTTCACCGGCGAGAAGCTGGCCGACCTGCCCGAGTCGACGCCCGAGGACGTGGCGAAGGCCTTCGAGGCGGCCCGCGCGGCGCAGGCGGTGTGGGCGCAGACGCCCGTACGGCAGCGCGCGGCCGTGCTGCTCCGCTTCCACGACCTGGTGCTCGAACGCCAGGCCGAGGTGCTCGACCTCATCCAGCTGGAGACCGGCAAGGCCCGGCTGCACGCCCACGAGGAGGTGCAGGCCGTCGCGGTCGCGGCCCGGCACTACGGCCGCAAAGCCCCCTCCTATCTGAAGCCGAAGCGGCACGCGGGCGCCATGCCCACCCTCACGCGCGTCACCGAGCTCCGTCATCCGCGCGGTGTCGTCGGCCAGATCGCCCCCTGGAACTACCCGCTGGAGCTGTCGGTCGGCGACGCGCTCCCGGCGTTCGTCGCGGGCAACGCGGTCGTCATGAAGCCGGACACCGAGACCTGCCTGACCGCCCTGTGGGCGCGCGACCTGCTCGTCGAGGCGGGCCTGCCGGCCGACGTCTTCCAGGTCGTCCTCGGCGAGGGCCCCGTCGTGGGCCCCGAGGTCGTCCGGCACGCCGACTACGTCTCCTTCACCGGCTCCACCCGCACAGGGCGTGAGGTCGCCCAAGGGGCGGCGGCCCGCCTGGTCGGCGTCTCCCTCGAACTCGGCGGCAAGAACGCCATGTTGGTCCTGGAGGACGCGGACATCGAGAAGGCCGCGGCCGGCGCCGTCCGCGCCTGCTTCTCCTCCGCGGGCCAACTCTGCATCTCCATCGAGCGGTTGTACGTCCACGAGTCGATCGCCGACGCCTTCCTGGAGCGCTTCGCCGCCCGCACGAAGGCCATGCGGCTCGGCAAGTCCCTCGCCTACGGCGCCGACATGGGCTCCCTGGTGGGGGAGCGGCAGCTGGAGACCGTCACCCGGCACGTGGAGGAGGCCGTCGCCAAGGGTGCCAAGGTCGTCGCCGGTGGTGTCGCCCGCCCGGACATCGGCCCGTACTTCTTCGAGCCGACCATCCTCGACGGCGTGACCGAGCCGATGGCGATCTGCACCGAGGAGACCTTCGGCCCGGTGGTGTCGATCTACCGCTTCAAGAACGAGGAGGAGGCCATCACACAGGCCAACTCCACCTCGTACGGCCTGAATTCCTCGGTCTGGACGAAGGACGGCAAGCGCGGCCGCGAGGTCGCCGCCCGCCTGCGCACCGGCACGGTCAACGTCAACGAGGGCTACGCGCCCGCCTACGGCAGCGTCCAGTCCCCGATGGGCGGCATGAAGGACTCCGGCCTCGGCCGCCGCCACGGCTCCGAGGGCATCCTCAAGTACACCGAGGCCCAGACGGTCGCCCAGCAGCGACTGCTGCCGATGGCACCGTCGCTGGGGATGGACGACGAGAAGTACGCCCAGTTCATGAGCCGCAGCCTCCGGCTGATGAAGGCGTTCCGGTTCCGGTAGGGAGAGCACACGTGCCACAGGACGACTACGACTACGACGTCATCGTCGTGGGTTCCGGATTCGGCGGTTCGGTCAGCGCCCTCCGCCTCACCGAGAAGGGCTATCGCGTGGGCGTCCTGGAGGCGGGCCGCCGCTTCACCAGGGAGACCCTCCCCAGGAACTCCTGGGACATCAAGAACTACCTCTGGGCCCCCAAGCTCGGCATGTACGGTCTCCAGCGCATCCATCTGCTGGGCAACGTCATGGTGTTGGCGGGCGCCGGGGTCGGCGGCGGCTCCCTCAACTACGCCAACACCCTCTACGTACCGCCGAAGCCGTTCTTCGAGGACCCGCAGTGGCGTGACATCACGGACTGGGAGGAGGAGTTGAAGCCGTACTACGACCAGGCGCAGCGCATGCTCGGCGTACGGCTCAACCCGACGATGACCCCGTCCGACGTCCATCTGAAGGCGGCGGCCCAGCGGATGGGCGTCGGCGACACCTTCCACATGGCCCCGGTCGGCGTCTTCTTCGGGGACGGCAAGGACGCCGACGGGTCGGTGAAGGCGAAGGCCGGCGAGCAGGTCGACGACCCCTACTTCGGGGGCGCGGGTCCGGCCCGCAAGGCCTGTACCGAGTGCGGCGAGTGCATGACCGGCTGCCGCCACGGCGCGAAGAACACCCTCAACGAGAACTACCTCCACCTCGCGGAGAAGGCGGGCGCGGTCGTGCACCCCATGACGACGGTCGTCTCCGTCACGGACGACTCGCAGGGCGGCTACGCCATCGCCACCCTCCCGACCGACCGGAAACGCAAGGGTGAGGGCCGGACGTTCAAGGCCCGCCGGGTCGTCATCGCCGCCGGCACCTACGGCACCCAGACGCTGCTGCACCGCATGAAGGCGGGCGGTCAACTGCCGTACATCTCAAGCAAACTGGGCGAACTGACCCGGACCAACTCCGAGGCGCTGGTCGGCGCGCAGACCGACAACCGGCGCTACCGGAAGGCAACGGGCTCGGCCCAGGCCGACTTCACCCAGGGCGTCGCCATCACCTCGTCCATCCACCCGGACGAGAACACCCACATCGAGCCGGTCCGCTACGGCAAGGGCTCCAACTCGATGGGCGGCCTGTCGATCCTCCAAGTGCCGTACGCGGAGGGCTCGTCGAGGGTCGCGGGCTGGCTGGCGAACGCGGCCCGGCATCCCCTGCTCGTCCTGCGGTCCCTCTCCAACCGCCGCTGGTCGGAGCGGACCATCATCGGCCTGGTCATGCAGTCGCTGGACAACTCCCTGACGACGTACCTGAAGCCGGACGGGGTGGGCAAGGGGCTGCTGACGGCCCGGCAGGGCCATGGCGCCCCCAACCCCAAGCAGATCAGGGCCGCTTCGGAGGCCGCGTCCGCGATCGCGGCGGAGATCAACGGCTTCGCCGGTTCGAACGTCGGCGAGCTGATGGGCACGCCGCTCACGGCCCACTTCCTGGGCGGCTGCCCGATCGGGGCGAGCCCGGAGGACGGGGTCATCGACCCGTACCACCGGCTCTACGGCCACCCCGGCATCTCGGTCGTCGACGGCGCCGCGGTCTCCGCCAACCTGGGCGTGAACCCGTCGCTGACGATCACCGCGCAGGCCGAGCGGGCGATGTCGTACTGGCCCAACAACGGCGAGGCCGACCCGCGTCCGGCACAGGGGGCGGCGTACGAGCGTCTGAAGCCGGTCGAGCCGCAGTCACCGGCGGTCCCGGCGGACGCGTTCGGCGCGCTGCGGCTGCCGTTCCTGGGGATGCCGGCGGTGCCGCCGAAGGCCTGACCCAGACAGCGAGAAGGACCTGCATCCCCCTCCGAACGCAGGTCCTTCTCGTTTTCTTGCAACTGGCTTGAGTCAAGCCCGTTCTGGCAACTGGCTTGTGTTACGCCTGCGCGCCGGTCTTACGACGACGCATCGCGAAGACGGCACCCGCACCGGCGACGATCGCGACACCGCCCACGAGACCGATGGTCGGCAGCGCCGAGCTGGAACCGGTCTCGGCGAGGTTGCCGGTCGGCAGCTCGGAGACGTCGCCCTGCGGCTTCTTCACCGAGTCCTTGGAGCCCTTGTCGCTCTCCTCGGCCTCACCCGGGTTCGGGTTCGCGGAGCCGGCCTTGAGGACCGAGAAGTCGTACTGGGCCCAGCCCTCGGCGATGCAGTCCTGACCGTCGACGTTGTCGAGGTAGGCGCCAGAACCGAAGGAGTAGGCGTCACCGGCCGGGGCCTTGGCGTCGATGCTGACGCGCAGGTTGACCGACTGGCTCTTGCCCGCCTTCAGCTCGTCGACGAAGAAGAAGTAGTCGCCGGCCCACTCGTCGTTGCCGATGCGGTCCCAGGAACCCGTCTCGGGGTTCTTGAACTCCAGGTCGACGTACGGGCTCAGGAACTTCGACTCGTCGAGCTCGTAGTTCTCGACCTCGGCGTAGAAGGCCACGCCGTCGACCGTGGTGCCGGACTCGTTGGTGACGACCAGCTTGAAGTTGTGGAAGCCGTCACCGGCGACGATCTTGCCGGGCAGGCCCTTGATGTCCGCGGAGACCTTGGCGTCCGTGAAGTCCTCGTCGAGGTCCTCGCAGTAGGGGACGTCCGGGTCGGACGGCTCCTCGCTCGGCTCGGCCGACTCGCTGGGCTCGGTGGAGTCGGTGGGCGACGCGGTGTCGGTCGGCGACGTGGTGTCGCTCGGCTCGGTGGTGGCGGTCGGCGACGTGGTGTCGCTCGGCGAGGCGGTGTCGCTCGGGACCTCGGTCGGGGCCGTCGGCGAGGCGGTGTCGGTCGGCGTCTCCGACGGCGTCTCGGTCACGGTGGGGGTCGGCGACGTCTCTTCCGCGAACGCGGCAGGCGCGGACAGCAGCGCGAGCGGGGCTATGACAGCCGTCGCGGCCGCTGCGGCCATGGCACGGCGAAGCTTCATGAAAGACCTCAAGAAGTCCGGTGTGCTGCGACGCGCAGCACGCGAGTGGGGTGGTCGGGCCTCGCGTGTGGGGCGCGGGCTGTGGCCCTTGGTACGCATGGTTTGATCCACGAGGGCTGTGAATGGTTGCACTCGCATTCACAGAATTCTTATGTGGCCTGAGTCACAGCCCGATCCCGCCGGATTTTCCTTGTGAAGGCGCTTTCCGAACCCCTAGAACTGACGATCGTGTCTGACAAGCCCGCCGAGGACTCCTCCTCGACCCCCGAAGTCCCGGACGACGTCTGGGAACAGTTCGCCCGCGCCAACGAACAGGCCGCCCCGAAGGAGCCCTCCGCCCGCGCCCGCATGGTGACGGAACGGCTCCGGCAGCAGGAGGCGCGGGGCGAGCTGCCCGAGGGATGGCGCACGGGGCCCGCCCGGCAGGGCAGGAAGCGCGGCCGCGGCGTGTGGACAGCCCTCGGTGTGCTGCTCGCCGTGGCCGTCGCCGTCGTGGCGATCAAGCCCTCGCTGCTGCCCGGCGACCCCTTCGGCTCCGGCTCCGCCGACGAGGCGACCGAGACCCTGCCCGCGGAGACGGCGGCGCCGACCGGCCCGCCCGCGTCCGCGGCCCCGCGGACCCCGACGCTCGACGACCCGTTCGCCGGTTCGCCCGCCAAGCGCTGGGCCGACGGCGAGGCCGGCATCGTCGTACCGGAGGCGAAGGCGGTCGGCGGGCGGAGCAAGGCCGATGTCACGCGCGCCCTGGAGCTGACCCGGAAGCTGCTGATCGACGCGAACCTGGACCCGGCGACCCTGCGCGGGGAGCGTCCGGAGACGGCGCTCGACCTGCTGGAGCCGCAGCAGAACGTGCCGGGCTTCCTGAAGAAGGCCCTGAGCGAGCCGGACAAGGACCACGATCCGCTGGTGATGTTCAGCCGCTTCGACCCGGACGAGGTCCGGCTCGTCGGCGACGTCGTGAAGACCCGCGGCCGTATGACCTTCAAGGCCGGCGAGGGGGCCGCCGTCGCCGTCCACGCCGACTACACCTTCGTCTACCCGGTGGTCCGCACCGACGGCACGACCGACGTGGCCCGCACCATCGTCCGCCGCGTCCTCGACCTCGAACTCTCCGACCCGGCCAAGTACCGGGTCACACCGGGCAAGATCGGCGTCGTGAAGTACGACCAGGACATCGGGAACTCGGCCTGCGACGTCTACGACGGTTTCCTGCACCCGCACTTCCCGTCGGCCGAGCCCACGGGCGCGGCGCCCACGGGCCCGACGACGGACCCGTACGACCGCAGCCGGGACATCAGCGACGACAAGGGCTGCGGGACGGTGTCCCGGACGTGACCGGTATGTGGTGACTCCGGCCGGGCCGACCGGCATGCGAAGGGCCCCGCGGGACGGAACCGCGGGGCCCTTCTTTCGTCAGCACCGGCGTCAGGGCAGCGCCGGTGCCTGGGGAGCGGCGCCGGGGGGTTGCGCCGCTGGTCCTGTGGTGCTGGGCGCCTGGCGAATGCCCGGGGTCGGCGCCCCGGCGTAACCGGGGCGCGCGGATGGTCTGGACCTCTGGCAGTGCCGAAACGCACAGACAATGTGGGTGTGTACAGGGGGACTTGGGCTTTGTAGGCATCGTGCTGGATCGACCTGGCCTCCGCAACCGTTTGACCCAGCCTTCTGTTCCCGCCGGTCGGCCCCGGGCGTCCCCGGAGCCGGCCGTTCTCTTGGGTGACCGGGCTGCTGTCCCCTGCCGTCCGGTCACTTACCTGGAGCGAGGTCCCACGACGTACGGCAAGATCCGAACGTCTCATCGCTCCAGCGAGCCACGCGTGGTTCTGTCGGGCCCGCCCCTGGCTGGCACGGACACCACCACCAACGAAGCGGTCCGCGATGCGGTCACGCGCCGTACGGGTGAGACGGGGCCCGAACTCAGATGCGACCCCTGCACAGTTCGAGCAGCGTCATCGCGAGGGACGTACCCGGCTTGCCGAGCGCCTCGCTGAAGTGGTTGAGGACATCCATCTCGCGCGCGAGGTGCACGCGCCGTCCGCCGGAGGCGATGCGGGTCTGCTGCACGACGGCGGAGACGGCCGCCCGTTCCTGGATGAGGCCGATGATCCGGTCGTCGATGGCGTCGATGCGCTCGCGGGCGTCGGCGATGACCGCTTCGGGAGTGGTGGTGGTCACGGGGGCTCCTCGTGGTGTCTGTGGTGTCTCTTCGAGGGCTGCCCCGGAGCGGCAAGATCCGGAAGGAAACGACAGGCGCCCCGGACCTTGTCGGCCCGGGGCGCCTGGGAAGTCGCTTGTCAGTAGCTCAAGCAGCACGACCATGGCAGCCGGCGGGCCGGTTGCCATAGGTAAAGAGGAAGGTCGGGTGCGTGAGCATGGCAGCAGTATGCACGCGCGCGGGCACCTGTCCAACCGGGGTCCATCCACCGGACGGGGAGGGGCGGAGGCGCCTGTCGGGAGGGGGCGGGGGCGTCTGTCGGGAGGGGGCGGGGGCGCCTGTCGGGAGGGGGCGGGCTCACCGCTCGGGACGGGGCGCGGCCGCACCCCGTTAGAATCGGTCTCACAGCCCTCGCCCAAACCGCCGGAAGGCACCCCGTGTCATCAGCGACCCCCGCCGCCGCCCCCGACACCGTCCTGGTCGTCGACTTCGGCGCGCAGTACGCCCAGCTCATCGCCCGTCGCGTCCGCGAGGCGCGGGTCTACAGCGAGATCGTGCCGAGCACCATGCCGGTCGAGGAGATGCTCGCCAAGAACCCGGCGGCGATCATCCTCTCCGGCGGCCCCTCGTCGGTCTACGAGGAGGGTGCCCCCCGCCTCGACCGCGCGCTCTTCGAGGCCGGCGTCCCCGTCTTCGGCATGTGCTACGGCTTCCAGCTGATGGCCCAGAGCCTGGGCGGCACGGTGGACAACACCGGCGCCCGTGAGTACGGCCGCACCGACCTGCACGTCTCGAAGTCGTCCTCCACCCTCTTCGAGGGCACCCCGGACGAGCAGCATGTGTGGATGTCGCACGGCGACGCCTGCTCCGCCGCCCCCGAGGGCTTCTCCGTCACGGCCTCCACGGACGTCGTCCCGGTCGCCGCCTTCGAGAACGACGAGAAGAAGCTGTACGGCGTCCAGTACCACCCCGAGGTCATGCACTCCACGCACGGCCAGCAGGTCCTGGAGCACTTCCTCTACCGGGGTGCGGGCCTCAAGCCCGACTGGACCACCGGCAACGTGATCGAGGAGCAGGTCACCGCGATCCGCTCGCTCGTCGGCGACAAGCGCGCCATCTGCGGGCTGTCCGGCGGCGTCGACTCCGCGGTGGCCGCGGCCCTCGTCGCCCGCGCCATCGGCGACCAGCTGACCTGCGTGTACGTCGACCACGGCCTGATGCGCAAGGGCGAGACCGAGCAGGTCGAGAAGGACTTCGTGGCCGCGACCGGCGTGAAGCTGGTCGTCGTCGACGCGGAGGAGCGCTTCCTCACCGCGCTCAAGGGTGTCTCGGACCCCGAGGAGAAGCGGAAGATCATCGGCCGCGAGTTCATCCGGGTCTTCGAGCAGGCCCAGGCGGAGATCATCGCGGACGAGGGTCCGGCGGTGGAGTTCCTCGTGCAGGGCACGCTCTACCCGGACGTGGTCGAGTCCGGTGGCGGCACCGGCACGGCCAACATCAAGTCCCACCACAACGTCGGCGGCCTCCCCGAGGACCTCGAGTTCAAGCTCATCGAGCCGCTGCGCAAGCTGTTCAAGGACGAGGTCCGGATGGTCGGCCAGGAGCTGGGCCTGCCGGACGAGATCGTCCAGCGCCAGCCGTTCCCCGGCCCGGGCCTCGGCATCCGGATCGTCGGCGAGGTGACCAAGGAGCGGCTCGACCTGCTCCGTGACGCCGACGCCATCGCCCGCGAGGAGCTCACGGCCGCCGGCCTCGACCGGGACATCTGGCAGTGCCCGGTGGTCCTGCTCGCGGACGTCCGCTCGGTCGGCGTCCAGGGCGACGGCCGCACCTACGGCCACCCGATCGTCCTGCGTCCGGTCTCCTCCGAGGACGCGATGACGGCCGACTGGTCGCGCCTGCCGTACGAGGTGCTCGCGAAGATCTCCACCCGGATCACCAACGAGGTCGCGGACGTCAACCGAGTCGTCCTCGACGTGACCTCGAAGCCGCCGGGCACGATCGAGTGGGAGTAGGTCTCCCGCTAGGTCTTCCTAGGTCCGTTTGAGAGTCCGCACCGGCTCTCCGGGCTTCCAGACCTGGACGACGAGGTACTTGTCGTCCTCGACGTAGGTCCTGACGACCTCCGTCAGCTCGGTGCGGAAGAGGTGGAACGGCTCCGGCGGTTCCACCTCTTCGCCGTATGCGGCCTTGGTCGCCACATCGACGACCTCGACCGCCCGCCCGCTGATCCGCACATCACCGCCGCCCATCGACTGCCCCTCCCCGGGATTCGCCTGGAGCGCGAAGCGCGGGTCGCGGAGCAGGTCGAGGGCCTTGAGCGAGTCCGGCATCATGCCGAGCCACAGCTCGCCGTTGAGGAACCGCACCTCCAGGCCGCTGGTGCGGGGTGAGCCGTCCTTGCGGAGGGTCGCGAGGGTGTGGTGCGTGAAGGCGCCGAAGCGCTCCTCGACGAGTTGGGCGAGATCGGGTTCGGCGGTGGTGAAGGCGGACCAGTTCGCAGTCATACGACGAGTGTGGCGCCGATACCCGACATCCGCTGTCCGGTATTACGGGGTCTGCGTGCCCTGCGCGGCGTACGGCAGCGGGCGCACGTACCGCTCCCGTCCCGCGTCGTCCCGCACCTGCGTGCAGCCGCCGGCCGTCAGCTGCGCGGCCAGTTTGGCGCGGCGGACCGTGTTGATTCGGAGGGCGCCGTACATGAACGCCGGCATGAGCACGGCGAGCGGCAGGAGGACGGCGTACTTGCCGGTCAGCGGGGCCATCAGCAGGAACAGGGCGGCGGCGCCCCAGCCGATCGTCTTGAGCCGGCGCGGGTCGCCCGCCTCGATCAGGGCGTCGTACTTGATCAGCGCGATGATCAGGTCGACGTCGGCCTGGGCCTCCGGGACCGGCGTGAGCGAGTTCAGGTACATGCCGGGGACCGTGCCACCCGCGCCGACCTGCGGGAACGCGGCGAGGTTCGCGGCGGCGCGCTGCTGGGCCGCCGGGTGGGTGTCGCGGACCAGGTGGACGTGGAGGATCTTGTGGCGGCCGACGAGGCGGACACCGGCGTAGCGGAAGCCGAAGCACTCGGCGACGTAGACCAGCGCCCCGAACAACTTGTGCTCGGCGAAGGGGTGGACCAGCTCGACGTGGTCCTGGGTCGCGAGCTGCCGCATGAGGGAGCTGAGGTGACGTTCGACGAGGCTCAAGGAAGGCTCCGGGATGACTCAAAACTGGTGCTGGAGTGTCGGGAACTTGTCGTTCCGCACACCAGACCGCCGAGCCGCCGGAAGGGTTGCGCACGGCATCGTTACCTCATACGCCTGTTCTCCTGCGCTGACCGACGGTAACTTCCGCCCCGTAAAGCCACCCCAGTGCTGGAGGACCGATGCACGGGACGTATGAACCGGGACCGACCCCGCCGGCCCCCCTGCCCACCGACAGCCTCCGGTTCGCGATGCCGCCGATGCACGACTCGGTCGAGGACGAGCGCCGGCACCGCAAGGAACGGCTGGCGGGCGCGCTGCGGATCTTCGGACGGCAGGGCTTCGAGGACGGCGTCTCCGGCCACATCACCGCACGCGACCCGGAGTTCACCGACTGCTTCTGGGTCAACCCGTTCGGCATGCCCTTCAAGCACGTCACCGTCAGCGACCTGGTCCTCGCCAACACCGACGGGCAGGTCGTCGAGGGCCGCTACCACGTCAACCAGGCCGCCTTCACCGTGCACGCCCAGGTCCACGCCGCCCGGCCCGACGTCGTCGCGGTCGCCCACTGCCACTCCGTGCACGGCCGCGCCCTCTCCGCCCTCGGCGAGCTCCTGGACCCGATCACCCAGGAGAGCTGCGCCTTCTACGAGGACCACGCGGTGTACGACGCCTATTCGGGTGTCGCCGTGGACACCGCCGAGGGCCGCAGGATCGCCGCCGCCCTGGGCTCGGGCAAGGGCCTGGTGCTGCGCAACCACGGCCTGCTGACGGTCGGCGACTCGGTGGACGCGGCGGCCTGGTGGTTCCTGTCCATGGAACGCTCCGCCCAGGTCCAGCTGGCGGCCCGAGCGGCGGGCCGCCCGATCCTGATCGACCACAAGGCGGCGGTCGCGACCAGGGAGCAGTTGGGCGGCGACCTGGTCGCGTGGATCAACTACCAGCCGTTGTGGCAGGACATCAGCCGCAGTGAGCCGGATCTGCTGAGCTAGAAGCCTCTGAGGATCACTGCCTTGGTCATCGCGAACTCCTCGTCCGTCAGCACCCCTTCGCGATGCAGCTCGCCCAGCTCCCGCAGCCTGCGCAGCAGTACGTCGTGATGGTCGGCCTGTGACGGCACCGCTGCCGGGAGCTGTGGGAAGCGGCTGGCCTGGTCGTCGGCCGTGCGGGTGGAGGGGTGCGGGAGGCGGGCGGTGACCGCCGTGGCCACCAGGGCCGTCAGCAGGTCGCGGCGGGCGCTGCCCCACAGGTCCAGGGCGTACGGGTCCTTCTCGGGCGGCAGTTTGGAGAACGCCGTCTCGCGGGTCACGAACCGCAGGAAACCGTCCTCGTAACCGGAGTTGGGCAGCCATTCCACGCCCACCAGGTCGGAGATCGCGATGATCCGCGGGCCGGTCGCCCGCTTCACCCGGTCCGAGGTGTCGGCCCAGTCGATACGGACCTGGAGGCCGTCGAAGGAGACGCTGCCGTCGGAGGAGCGCACGGATACCGGGACCGGCGGCCCCGACAGCAGATACGTCTTCGTCGGGTCCTTGGGGATCTGGTCGAGCAGCAGCGCCCGCCGGATCTCCTCCGCCACGTACTCCGCGACCCCGGCCCGGTCCACGTCCACCACCAGCCGGTACGGGTCCGCCGCGTCCGGCAGCCGCCCCCCGGTCGCCTGCAACAGCGGATCGGCGCCCTCGCGCAACCGCATCCGCAGCCGCCCCCGCTTGCGTTCGGGCTCGAAGACGACACCGGAGACGGCCTCCAGGGGCACGGCGATCTCCCCGTACGTCTGCCGGAACAGCGGTACCGAACGGTGGAGGCCCGGCGTGATCCTGACCGTCGTGCCGTCGAAGGCCCAGGTCCCGTCGCGCTGGATGATCTCGGCCATACAGAAATTCTCGCAGCCAGGTCAACACGGCGACCCCGGCTTCACCCGCCCTGACCAGACCTGCCGGACGCGCCCGTCGTGGCGTAAGGCACAATTCGCTGTCATCGCACGGGAGTTGCAGAGCGGCGGCCGAGACCTCGGCAGGGGCCGCGCATCGTGGAGATCGCGGGGAAGGCGGGCGTCGGGCGTGGCGGTGCAGGAGGCGAGACAGAGCGCGGATGCGGGCGCGCACGGAGGCGGCTGCACCTGCGGCGACTGTCCCCACGGAGCGCGGGAGGGGCATCGGCGGGCGGTCGCCGAATTCCTCATGAAACGGGACGAGTTCGCCGCCGGGCAGGGCCTGCCGGCCGCCGTGGCCCACTCGGCCTCGGCGTCCCGTCAGTGGGTGTCGGAGGAGCTGACCCAGTCCGCGGAACTGGTCGCCGAACGCGGCCGCGCCGAGGGCGAGGCGTGGCTGGCCCGCCTGTGGAGCCGCACCGCGTACACGATGTGGGCGGGCGTGGTCGTTCTCCTGCTCGTCCAGGCGCTCACCGCGATCGGCGCGGGCTGGACCGCCGCCCGCACCGCCGGACTGCTGGCCGCCCTGGTGACCGCCGGTGCCCTGACCACGGCCTCCTGGTTCCATCGCACCCGGGGCGGCGCGCTGGCCCCCGTGATCGGCGAGGACAACCGCCTCTCCACCTCCCGCGCGGTCGCCGTCGCCTGGGTGCTGTTCGTGGCCTACGCCGTCCTCGTGCTGGTCGGCCGACTCGCCGCCGCGTCCGACCCGGCCGAGCGCGACACGCTGCTCTCCGGGCTCGAACTCGCCCGCGCCGCCGGTGTGGTGACCGTCCTCGCCGTGGTCTGCGGGATCGCGGTGCTGGTCCGGCGCGTGGTCGGGCTGCGGGTGCTCGGGCAACGGCTCCAGAAGGTACGTGCCGACCGCCCCAGGGCCGCCGACCTGCTCACCGACGACGCCGGGCGCGGCAGCTTCGCCGACATCCAGTACGTCGTGATCGGCGCGGTGGCGCTGCTGTTCGCCGCGGTACGGCTGGCCCGCCGCCCCGACCAACTCCCCGACCTGCCCTGGGGGCTGGCGGTCGTGGTCCTCATCTCGGCGGCGACCTACCTGGCCGGCAAGTACGCCGAGGGCGGCCGTCCCGTCATCCTCTCCGTCGTCCGCGCCCGCGAGGCCGGCGACCTCGACGCCCCGATCCGCACCGGCGACGACATCGAGATCCGCGGCGCCGGGTTCGTACCACCCGGCGCCCAGGGCGCGGAACGGCTGTCCCGCATGACGGTCCGCGTGGGCACCGTCCATGTCCATGTCCCGCTCGTCCCGGTGACCGGGGGCTTCAGCAACCCCACGGACGCCGTCCTCACCGTCCCCGTCCCCGCGGACGTGGAACCAGGCCGAGTTGAGGTCCAGGTGATCACCGCGGCCGGCGTGGAGACGAACCGGTACGCGATCGATGTGACGGACTGAGCGATGGCGCCCGGCGGAGACGCCGGAGCCGTGCCCCCGACCGGAGTCGCCCGAGCCGTCGCGACCACCGCAGACACCCCGACCATGACGACCATCGACGAGGCCTGAACCATGAGCGAAGCCGTTCTCTCCGTCATACCGACCGACCCGCACTGGCAGCCCGAAGAAGCCGGTGCCCTCCGCGCCCAGGCCCTCGTGACCGAGCTGGTCGGCGGCCTCGCCCCCGACACGGACGTCGAGATCGACGTCGACTGGTACGACCTGCCCTCGGTGGTCGACAGCGCGCAGAACCTGGAGCGGATCGGCTGCCCGCGGTGCCGGGGGGCGATCGACCTCGAGTGGTGGGCGGACCTCATCGAGGACCATGAGGACGGCTTCCCGACCCTCGACGCGACCGTTCCCTGCTGTGGGGCCGACGTCTCGCTGGCCCAGCTGGACTTCCACTGGCCCTGCGGGTTCGCCCGGTTCGAGATCGCCGTCTGGAACCCGGAGACCGACACGCTGAGCGAGGCGCAGCTGAACTCCGTGGCTCGGGCCCTGGGCCACCCGGTACGTCAGATCCGGGCGCACATCTGACCGGCGCCACGACCGGCCTCGGGCAAGGCGCATCCAGGGGGCGGAAACCCGTCGTCCCGGCATTGAGCGGTACCTCCCTTTCGTGCGTATCGTCTTTTGAGGGGTCACAGCACGCTGGGTGAGAGGCGGCTAGGAGCGATGACTCACGGTTTTCGTACGGACACGCACACCCCCTACTTCGACGGCGGCGGCCGAAGCTGGCGCGACACCGCCACTCACTACGCGCTGCTCCCGCTCCGCGTCTTCCTGGGCGTCACCTTCATCTACGCCGGACTGGACAAGCTCACCGACAGCGCCTTCATGAAGGACTCGGGGGCGGGCTCGATCGGCGACCAGATGCGCAACGTCAAGCAGTCGTCGGCGATCCCGGCCATGGTCGACATGGCCCTCAACAACCCCGTCGGCTTCGGCTACGCCATCGCCCTCGGCGAAGTGGCCGTGGGCCTCGGCACCCTCTTCGGCCTCCTGGCCCGCCTCGCCGCCCTGGGCGGAGCCCTGATCTCCCTCAGCCTGTGGCTGACGATGAGCTGGGCCGCGGAGCCCTACTACTACGGCAACGACCTCGCCTACCTGATGGCCTGGCTACCACTGATCCTGGCCGGGGCGCCGTATCTGTCCCTGGACGCCCTGATCAGAAACCGCCGCCGAGAACCGAGCGGGGCCGCGGCTTGGTGACGGGGGTTCCAGCCGTCCGGTGACGGGGGCTTCCAGCCGTCCGGCCTGGGCCTACCCCGGTATCTCCGGCGAAGGCTCCTCCGGGGTGCCCGTGCCGATGGTCGTTCTGCGGCGGCGTCGGAGTGATCGGGTCAGTAGTCCTACCGCGCCTGCCAGGCACAGGCCTGCCGTGACCACGGGGATGATGGCGAACCAGGGGGTTTCCCAGGCGCCGCCCGCGTCTCCGGCGTAGATGATGCCTGCCAGGGTCAGGAAGAAGCCGGCGATCAGTTTGCCTGGGCGGAACTCATGACGCAGCACGGCTCACCTCCGCCTGTCCGACGCCGACCTGGAGGTCGATGTCGAGGGTGCCGGACGGCTTGACGCCCTTGGCCGGGGTCAGGGTGGCCTCCTTGTACTTGCCCGGTTCCACGTCCACGTCCTCCTGGTCGTCCCCGGGCAGCTGGATGTCGCCCACGCCCACGTCGATGTGGACCTGCACGGTCGCGTCCTTCGGCACGATCACCTTCACCTTGCCCACGCCCACCTCGACCTCGGTCGTCACCGTCTGCCCCTTGGCCAGGTCCACCGCGCTCAGATCGAGCGTGCCGACGCCGGTGCCCAGGTTGTACTTCTGCTTGACGTCCGCCACCGCGGCGGGCCGCCAGTTCTCCCGGACCCAGTCCGTGCCGATGTCCTTGGGCACGGCGGCCGCCCCGGCGAGCAGCCCCGCCGTGAGCACCGCCAGGAAGATCGAGCCCGCCCCCGTACGCCCGAGGAACGAACTGACCGCGATACCGAGGCCCAGGACGATCAGCGCGCAGGCCAGACCGGTCTGGAGGCTGGTGCCGAGGGGGTGCTCGTCCCACGTCAGCCCCGTGCCGAGACCGGCCGCGAGCAGGGCGAGCAGGAAGATCCAGCCGCCGATCCAGCGCGGGCCGCGCTGCCTGGACTGCTGCGGGCCGGCCGTGCGTATGTCCGCACCGGCGTGGCCGTAGCCACGGGCCAAGCTGAAGTCGATGGCGTCCGCGATGTCGCGGGGGCGGGAGTCGCCAGGGCCCCACAGATAGCCGGTGCCGCCCTCGTGAGTGCCGTCTTTGACGATGGGCTCGCGCCACCAGGAGGGGTAGGTGACGCTGACCGGCGGGGCCTGGGCCTCCGGCGGGGCGTCGGCGGCGGCCTGGGCGGCCAGCGGGTCGGTGTCGGGGGTGCCGCGCTGCCGCGCCCAGTACCCGGCGCCCGCGAGAAGCAGGGAGACGACGACCGCGAAGGTCAGCACCGTCCCGTTGTTCAGCATCGTCAGGAACACGCCGCAGCCGACCAGCGCGAACAGCACGGCCGCCAGGGCCTGGCCGTCGACTCGACCGGTCAGCAGCTTGCGGACCTCGTTCTCCTCGTCGTCCTCGTACGGCACGAAGAGCCACGCGAAGCCGTAGAAGATGAGGCCGATGCCGCCGGTCGCGGAGAGCACGGCGAGGGTGATCCGGAAGATCACCGGGTCCATGTCGCACTGCCGCCCGAGGCCGGCGCACACGCCCGCGAGCATTTTGTGCCGCCGGTCGCGGCGGAACTTCGGCGGCGGCGCGGCCGTTCCCCCCTCGCCGGGAGGACGGAGCCCGTCCTCGCCAGGAGAACGAACCCCGTCGCGGTCGTCTTCCGGTCCAGCCGCGCCCGGCCGCTCCTCTTCCTTCCGCGCACCCGCCCGCTCGTGCGCACGCGGTTCCTCACCGGCGGCGGTCGCGGAGGGCGCGGCGGACGAGGCGCCCTCGTCGGGCGCCGGGTCCGCGGCGTGCTGGTGATCTGTCATGTGTCCATGGTGACGGGCGAGCTGCCGCGACGGGAGTCGGAACGACCCTGGCCGGACCCTGATATCGCCCCTGACCCGGCGCCGGGGAGACGTTCGAGGGCCGTGCCGTTTCTGCGCGTCTCGAAGATCAGGGGAGTCTAGGGGGCCGACCCTGATGCTCGGGCCGTCGCGCCGTGTGAACATCGATGGCATGCCGGAAGCAGCCGCAGCAGCGCCACTCGTCGAACCGCGGCCGCCGCGCAAGCTCTACCGCAGCAGTGACGGACGCTGGCTGGGGGGTGTGGCGCGGGGGCTCGCCGGGCATCTCGGGCTGCCCGTGATCTGGGTGCGGCTCGTCTTCGTCGGCCTGTTCATGGCGGACGGCCTCGGCGCCCTGCTGTACGCCGCGTTCTGGTTCTTCGTGCCGCTCGGCGTCGGAGGTGTGAGCGGCCAGAAGGCCCCGTCCTTCGTCACCACCGAGACCTCACCCGACGGCCGCCGCCGCCTCGTCGCCCGCAGACCGGACAAGGGCCAGATCGTCGCCCTGCTCCTCATGGTCGTGGTGGCCATGGTCTTCGTGGGCAACGTCAACCTGGGCACGGGCGCGAAGGCCTACCTCTGGCCCGCCGTGCTCGTCGGCGCCGGTGTGGCGCTGGTCTGGCGGCAGGCAGACAACGCCCGCCGGGCCCGCTGGGCCGAGGTCGGCCGCCGCAGGCGGACCCTCAGCCTGCTGCGCGCCGCGGGCGGCGTCCTGCTCGTCACGGCCGGTGTGTCCGGCATCTTCGTCATGCAGGGCTCGGCCGCCCACCTCGGCTCGGTCCTCCAGGCGGCCCTCGCGGTCCTGGTCGGCATCACCCTCCTCGCCGGCCCCTACCTCGTACGCATGACCCAGGACCTCTCCGAGGAGCGCCTGATGCGCATCCGCGCCCAGGAGCGCGCCGAGGTCGCCGCCCATGTCCACGACTCGGTGCTGCACACCCTGACCCTGATCCAGCGCAACGCGGAGAACGCGGGAGAGGTGCGCCGCCTCGCCCGCGCCCAGGAGCGCGACCTGCGCACCTGGCTCTACAAACCCGAGGGCACGGGCAAGGACGAGGCCGACGAACCCGACACCCTCGCCGAGGCGGTACGGCGCAACGCGGCCGAGGTCGAGGACAAGCACGGCGTCCCCCTGGAAGTCGTCATCGTCGGCGACTGCCCCCTCGACGAACGGATCGGCGCACAGATGCAGGCCGCGCGCGAGGCGATGGTGAACGCGGCCAAGTACGGTGGCGAGGGCGGCGCGGTGCAGGTCTACGCCGAGGTCGAGGGAAAGACGGTCTTCGTGTCGGTCCGGGACCGCGGCCCCGGCTTCGACCCCGACTCGATACCCGCCGACCGCATGGGTGTCAGAGAATCGATCATCGGCCGCATGGAGCGCCACGGCGGCACGGCCCGCCTGCGCGCGGTGCCGGGCGGCGGCACGGAGGTCGAGCTGGAGATGGAGAGGGCGGAGAAGACGTCATGAGCGACCCGACCGAGGCGAACGACACAGCGACGGGCGAGCGCCGGGTGCGAGTGGTCCTCGTCGACGACCACCGCATGTTCCGTACGGGCGTCCAGGCCGAGATCGGCCAGACCGAGCAGACCGGCGTGGAGGTCGTCGGCGAGGCGGCCGACGTCGACCAGGCCGTCACGGTCATCACCGCGACCCGCCCCGAGGTGGTCCTCCTGGACGTCCACCTCCCCGGCGGCGGCGGAGTCGAAGTCCTGCGCCGCTGCGCCCCGTTGATGGCGGACGCGGAGCAGCCGGTGCGGTTCCTGGCCTTGTCGGTGTCGGACGCGGCGGAGGACGTGATCGGCGTGATCCGAGGCGGGGCGAGGGGCTACGTCACCAAGACCATCACAGGCACGGACCTGGTCAACTCCATCTTCCGCGTCCAGGACGGCGACGCGGTGTTCTCCCCGAGGCTGGCCGGCTTCGTCCTCGACGCGTTCGCCTCGACGGACGCGCCACCGGTGGACGAGGACCTGGACCGCCTGACGCAGCGCGAGCGCGAGGTACTGCGGCTGATCGCGCGCGGCTACGCGTACAAGGAGATCGCCAAGCAGCTGTTCATCTCCGTGAAGACGGTGGAGTCCCATGTGTCGGCGGTACTGCGGAAGTTGCAGCTGTCGAACCGGCATGAGCTGACGCGGTGGGCTACGGCGCGGCGGCTGGTGTAACCGGATCCAGATTCGGATCCAGATTCGGATCCAGGTTCAGGGCGAACCAGATTGCCTTGCCGAGGCCGTTCGGGCGGGGTTCCGTGCCCCACTCGTCGGCGAGCAGGGTGAGGAGGATCAGGCCGCGCCCCGACTCGTCCTCCGGGGACGGGTTCCGGAACGTCGGCATCGTGTCGCTCGCGTCCGTCACCGATACGTGGAGGCGGCGGGCGTCGTCGTCCAGGGCGCAGCGGATACGGATCTCGCGGCCGGGGGAGACGTGGGCGTGGCGGTAGGCGTTGGTCATCAGCTCGCTGAGCAGTAGTACGGCCGTGTCGGTGATCGCGTCCGGGAGTTTCCAGTCGACGGCCTGCGCACGGAGAAGAGCGCGGGAGCGGCTCACGCTGCGGGGGTGGCGGGGCAGTTGCCACTCGACGGCTTCCTCGGACATGCGCGGTTCTCTTCCTTGCGGGTGCTTCTCCGTCATTTGCCGTGATCAGGCTGGTGGTTGACGCGTAACCTCGGGGAGTGGCGGAGTGTGTACAGAGGGTGCGTGTACACGGGGTGTCGGTGGGAGACGGGGGATGCGCGTGGCTACGTCTCAGCAGGCTCAGCAGAGCTGGCGGTACTGCGGTGGGCAGATCAAGTTGTGGCGGGAGGAGGCCGGGGTAGCGCGGCAGCTGCTGGCTGACGAGGCCGGCTATGACTACGAGTACGTCAAGTCGATGGAGTGCGGTCGACGAAGGCCAACACTGCGGCTGCTGCAAGTCGCCGATCAACTATGCGGAGCTCGCGGGAAGTTGGTCGCCGCACACGAGTTCCTGAAGCCTGAGCCGTTTCCGCAGCGTACGCAGCAGTACGTTCTGGTGGAGGCCGAGGCGATCACACTGCAGTGGTACGAGCCGCTGCTTGTGCCCGGCTTGTTGCAGACCCCGGAGTATGCCCGAGCGCTGATCGGCAGCAACTGTCCGCCTTTGGACGAAGAGACGGTGGAGGAGCGAGTCGCTGCGCGGCTGAAGCGGCAGGAGAAGCTGGGGCGTAAGCCGCTGACGTACTTCAGCTTTGTCATCCATGAGGCGGTGCTGCGTTCCGTCGTCGGTGAGCAGGACGTCATGCGGGGGCAGTGCGCCCATCTGCTGGAGGTGGGGAGTCAGCGGCACTTGTCGATCCAGGTGCTCCCGTTCACAACTGCCCCTACGGCGGCGCTCAGTGGCCCGATGGTGCTCGTGGAGACGGCTGATCACGAGCGCTACGCCTTCGTGGACGGGCAGTCCACCGGGGCTCTCCACTCCGATGGGGACAAGCTCAGTACGCTCACGCAGCGCTATGGCATGATCCGGATGCAGGCGCTTAGCGTGGAGGAGTCTGCGCAGTTCATCAGGAAGGTGGCGGAGGAGCTGTGAGCGCCGAACTGGCTTGGTTCAAGTCCAGCTATAGCGACTCAGAGGGCAGCGCCTGCCTCGAAGTCGCCTACGCCTGGCGCAAGTCCAGCCGCAGCGACTCCCAGGGTGGCGCCTGCCTCGAAGTCGCCCTCCACCCCCACACCACCCACGTCCGAGACTCGAAGCTCGGCCCCCAAGGCCCCCGTTTCGACGTGAACGCCGACGCCTGGGCCGCCTTCGTCGCCTACGCCTCCCGCGAGGTCTGAGCTTCGGGCTTCGGGCGTCGAGATCCGATCTCCTCTTTCAAGGAATGGGCGGAAAGAATCCACCCACCCTCCCGCCCTCCCCGCGCCCAACTCGCCTGCGCACCAGCCGAGATGACTTTTCGTGATCGGCTTGCGACGCGCTGTCGCGAACCTCTAGCGTTCGCGACAACAAACAACCCCGGTCGGGTGCTACCAACACCCGCCGGGGTCTCACCCCAAGATCGAAACAGGCGATCCCGTGGCTTACGAAAACCCTAACGCGGCCCTGCCCGCGCCCGCAGCCCATCCCATGGCCAAGCCCGGCTACGGCAAGCGCTCAGCCCCGGAAGAACAGCAGCCGAAAGCCGATGCCTTCCATCACCTCGCACCCCGCGAGGCCTACCTCGCCAGCCTCATCGACCAGCTCTCCGAGAACGCGGCGATGGATGCCAAAACCCTCGCCAAGGCCCAGCCCCTCTACGGCCAGCAGGCCGTGCGCTCGGCGCTCAACGAACTCGGGCGCGCCGGTCATCTGCGGCGCGTACGGCGTCGTATCCCGCCGAGTGAGGGCGAGACCGGCACGCGGTGGGTGTTCCATACCTTCTGGTCACGTACCGCACGTGACGACGAATGGTGGGCCTGGGCGCTCGAAGGTGACGTGACGCCGCCCGAGGTCGAGACAAAGGCAGTCGTGGACGACGTACCGCCACCGTCCGAGGCCTACGACACCCTCGCCCGCCTCGGCCTCCGCGACCCGCGCCTCGCCCTGTCGGCCGCCGACTGCGCCGCGCTCGAAGAGCTGGCCGGTGAATGGCTGGCCCGGGGCACGTCGCCGGACCAGCTCTCTCAGGTGCTGGTCGCCGGGCTCCCGGACCAGGTGCACTCGCCCCGCGCCTTCCTGCGGCGTCGGCTGGTCGACCGGATGCCGCCCGAGCGTCCTGCCGCCGCGCCTGCGCGAGCCCCCCGCGTCATGATCGAGTGCACCGACTGCGGGGTGCCGGGGCGGGCTGAGGCGTTGCCGGGAGGGCTCTGCCGGGCCTGCGCGGGGCGGGGCGGGGGTGCGGAGCCGATGCCGACCGGGAGGCAGATTCGGGATGTCCGGGCCTGGGTCGAGGAGATTCGGGCCGGTCTGGTCAGAGCGTGAGGGAGCGGCGTTCGCGTCCGGACAATCGTGTCAAGGCCCGACCCAAAGCCGCCGCGGCTGCCGTGCCCGCGCCCAATATCAAGGTCAGCACACTGCCCATGGGCTCGGAGTAGCTGAAATAGCCGAGTGCGACCCCGACGGCCAACAAAGCAACATAGGTCAGCCTGCCTGCCAGGCGTCTCCTCCTGGCATCAGCCCGTGAAGCCGCCAAGAAGCGCTTCTCCAGTGCCCCGAGCACCACTCTGCCTGTGATCGAGTCCTCAACGGCTGCCCGACTCCGTTCGCTGAGAAGTCCTTCGGGTGCATATCCGGACAGCAGCCAGTCCGTGGCGGCCTCGGACAGCCTCTGGCGCAGCCGGAGTGCTGAAGCCGCCTCCTGGATCCATGTGTGGAATCTCGGCCAGCTGTCGACGAGAGCCTGGTGGGCGAGCTGTACCTGAGGTCGACCGGCCTCAACGAGGTATCTGGTGACCAGCAACCGCCGTTGCAGCAGCTGTTCGCACAGATCGGTGGCTCCCGTCGCCGCGATGGTGTCGGTGGGTACCGCTCGCCTCAGCGGCTCGCCGTCGGATCCGATGCTGACCAGGTGCAAGAGGAGTTCGCGGGCCCTGTGGGCGTCGTCCTCCGACAGCGAGAAGAACCATTCCTCCGCGGCAATGGCCAGGCTTCCCTGTACGCCGCCCATGTCCAGGTACCCGTCATGGGTGAGGTAGCCCTCGCTCCTGCGCGTCCACATGTTGTGGAGAGCGGACTGGAGGAGTGGCAAGGCCCCGGGTTCGCCGCCCACGTCGGCGAGCAGGCGGTCGGTGAGGCCCGGTTCCAGCTGGAGCCCCACGGATCGCGCCGGCATCTCCACGGCCTGCCGGAGTTCCTCGGGGCTCATGGGAGTGACGTGTACCCCCTGCTTGATGAAGGAGACCGCGTGCGCCCGAGCCTGGACCAGGAAGTCGGTGCGCAGGACGGTCAGCGGGAGGAACGCCGAATCCCGCGCGCGCATGAGCGTCCGCAACAAGTCGAGGGGGTGACTGCGGCCGACCGGCTCACGCGTGAGGAGTTCTTCGAACTGGTCCAGCACGACGACCACCTTGCGGGAGTTCTCGGGAAGGTCGGCCAGCGAACGCAGCACTGCCTCCAACTCCGTCGCACGGCCGTCCTCGTGGACCCGGACGATCGGCCAGAGCTCACTGCCCGGCAGCGCTCCCGCGCGAAGAGCGGGGAGCACACCTGCGTTCACCAGGCTCGTCTTGCCGCTTCCCGACTCACCGATGACCGTGCACGTTCCGTGGCGGGCCAAGGTGTTCAGGACCTCGGCCACCAGTTCGTCCCGTCCGAAGAACACCGGCGCGTCGGACTCCGAGAAGGGCATGAGCCCGGGATACGGCGCCGGATCGGCATCCTCCGTGAAGGTGCTGCTCGCCTTCGACTGTCTGAGGCCCGCCTGCACGGTCTCCAGCAGCCGGTCCGCGTCCAGCCCGTCTCTGAAGTCGAGGCATGCGTACCCCCGCAGTTCCTCCGGCACCCGGGTGATGCCGGGCAGCAGGACGGGCAGTACACGTGCCTCTACGGCGGCCAGGACGTCCAGTTCGTACAGCTGCCGAAGACTCAGTTCCCCCGGCGGGCTGACCAGGACCAGATTGACCTTGGCCGGTCGGATGCCCGTGTTCCACCGCTGGCCGACCACGGGTTCGGCGACCCTGAGGTTTCCTGGCAGGGTGAGCAGCTCACGGATCTGATCTGCTTCTCTTCGGCCCGTGTGGCTGTGCGACACCGAGACATCCGGCGTCGCGAATCGCGTCGTAGGGTCGTATCGGGTCTCGACCGGCTCTCTGCCGACGGCGTCCGGCGTTGGCCGCAACGCCGCCAGCGGGTTCCGGTCAGGGGCCAGCAGGGCGATCGCGTTGCGCAGGTTGTCGTACGCCTGTACCAGCGCCCTGCGGTCATCCGTCCGCCCCGGATCCGTGATGACCTGCTCGTCGAAGGCGTAGGCGGGCACGTAGGGCACCTGGAGTTCCCAGAAGGTGAGGCCTGCCTCGTCCAGCGCAGGGGGCGTGAATCGACCGAACGTCCGCGCGAAGCGCTCGGTGAAGTCTGCCAGGAGGCCAGGGTCCTGTTGGTCCACCCGGGACGGCACCACCAGAACCTCCAGTGGCCGGTCGCCGCGCACCGCCTTCACCTGAGGGGACAGGAAGTGCCGGACCATCCACGCCGTGCCCTCCATGTTCTGGAGGTTGGGTGCGCACAGGGCGACGACGGCATCGGCCAGTTGGTAGGCGCAGACCCCGCCGAGCTCCGTCACTCCCGTACGGCTGTCGACCAGCACGACGTCGTATCGATCGGCACACGTCCTGCGGAACCACTCGAAGAACAGCTCGCCCGACCAGACGTAGTAGAAGTCCTGCCAGTCGAAGCGGCGCAGTTCGCTGCCGTAGCGGGTGATCTGCTCGTCCGTCTGGCGCAGGCCCGCCGCGAGCAGGTCGAGACGGCCGCCGTCCGAGCGGCGGGGATAGACGTTGCAGATGTAGCGGTCCAGGTCGCGGTAGGCGTCCTCCTCGCCCTCGTCGGCGGACGAAGCGGCCACGGACATCGCGTACTTGAACGCCAGGAGCAGGTCCAGCAGGCCTTCCCGGCCGCGTACTCGCTCGTGCTCGATCGGGAAGAAGTGTTCCAGGCCCGGTGCCTCCAGGTCGAAGTCGACCATCAGGACGCGCATCCCGCTTCTCGCCAGCTGGTCGGCGATGTTGGCCAGGGCCATGGAGCGGCCGACGCCCCCCTTGTAGGAGTAGAACGTGACGATCACGTCGCTCAGCCTTCCGTGACGAGTCGGGCCATGGCGCCGGTGGGGCGGGTGCCGAGTTCCGCTTCCAGGCGCCGGGCCTTGTCGGCGCTCGGCCGGGCGTTGCGGTAGGCGTCCAGGGTCTGGGGGAGGCTGGCGCGGAGCCACCGGTCGAGGTGGCGTCTGCTGGCGACGTTCATCTCGCAGAGGGGGTCGAGCGCGTCGTCGAAGCGGTAGTGGGGGTGGTGGAGGCGTTCGGCCAGCACCTGGCGGATCAACTCGTGCGGAGTGCCCGCGGCCGGGTCGCCGGGGGAGAGGGTGATCAACGAGATCTGGGGGCCTTCGTAGAGCGGGGAAGCGCGGAACGCGTCGTTCAAGTCCGGGTGGAGCAAGGAGAGTTCGTCGGCCACCACCAGGCAGCCATTGCGGGCGATGTCCTGGAAGACGAGCGAGTGGGCGAGGTCGTAGGAGAGCAGGTCGTCGAAGAGATACGGCTGGAGTCTGATCTTTCGGCCGCGCAATCGCAGATCGGGTTCGCTGAGGCCGGACACCGCGCTCTCCAGGACCTGGGCGATGAGCAGGCCCTCGGCGCCGAACGGTTTCCAGTCCACCCGTGTCGTGCCGTACCGGGCACGGATCGACTCCGGGGGGAGACCGAACCCTTCGAGGATCTCCCGCACCTGCCCGGACGCCGTACCGAGCAGGCCGTCCGCTTCTGTGTCGGTCATGGCCACCACCACGACCGGCAGGCCTATCTCGTGGTCGGGGCGCTGGAGTCCGACGGTCTGCAGGAGCGCCGCGTGCACGCGGTTCGGCAGCGTCAGGGTCGCGGACTCGGCGAGTGTCTCGGTGATGCCCCACTGGGCGGCTTCGGTTGCGACCGTGTCGGGGTCCGAGCCCGGTGTGACAATGCCGAGCAGGGGATGTCCTGTGCGGGCGCGCGCCAGGTTCAGGACGCGGCGCGTGCGGTCTGGGTTCTCGGCGAGCACGGTCATCAGGGGCGGGGACAGCAGGAGGCCGACCGTGCGGGCCGCGGTCACGGCACGGTCCAGGGTGAGCATCTCCTGGGGGGTGTTGGTGAGAAGGTCCGTGGAGGACGTGGTGACGTTCCACATCGCCCCCACCGCCGTGGCCAACTGTGCTGCCGCCTCACGGTCCTTGAGCGCGTGCATCAGATGGACGTCGTGGACCAGCTTCCGGGGATGCGGTGGCTCCGCCACAGGTCTGGGCGGGGCGAGGGCGCCCGGTGGCAGTTGCAGGTCGGCCGCCACCGCCGACACCACGTCCGCGGCGAGATCACCGGGGTTGGTGAACCAGCCGATGCCGTGGACCTTCTTCAGCTCGTCGCGCAGGCGTTTGATGCCGGTGGCCGATGGTGTGCCGGGGTCGGTCAGCGCGTCGACATGACCCATGGGCCACGAGGCATCGTCCTCGACCAGGAAGATCAGCCGCTTGCGGCCCGCCTCACCGGCCTTGCGGTACTCCAGCTCGGTGATCGACCGCCCGTCCGGGTTCTGCGGACCGGCCTCGGGGACGTACCCGTAGCGAAAGGCGAAGAGGCCGACGTAGACATCGCAACTCGCCACGTCGGCGAGACACTTCTCCAACGGCCGTTCGTCGAAGGCCGCGTAGTCCTCCATGGCGACGACGTCCAGTGGCAGCCTGCGCAGCCTGGCCAGCACAGCTGCCCGGTACTTCTCCAGGTCGGACACCGTGGACGACAGATAGACCTTCACCCTGCGTACCTCGCTCCTCACGCGGTGGGAACAAGGTACAGGCGCCGAAGCCGGAGGGAGATCCCCTTGGTCACACCACCCGAGTCGCCCCCGCGAACGGCATCTCGTCAATAGGTGCGATCCGTACCGGTGCCGTCGGGTTCGGGGCGTGGATCATCTGGCCGTTGCCGATGTAGATGCCTACGTGGGAGATCGCGGAGTAGAAGAACACCAGGTCCCCCGGCTGGAGTTCGGCGCGGGAGACTCGGCGGCCCGCGTCGATCTGGGCGTAGGTCGTGCGGGGGAGCGAGATGCCCGCGGAGCGGTACGCGGCCTGGGTCAGGCCGGAGCAGTCGAAGGCGTCGGGGCCGGTGGCGCCCCAGACGTAGGGGCTGCCCAGTTTGGAGTAGGCGTAGGAGACGGCTGCGGCCGCGCGGGAGTTGGGGGCCGCCACGTCACCCGTGGTGGGGGTCAGGGTGTCGCGGGCGCCGCCCGTGGACGAGGCCCGGGACGCTCGCTGGACGTCGGACGTCCGGTCCTCCGGCGGGAGTTGGGCCAGCAGGTGGCGTGCCGCGTCCAGCTTTCCCGTGATCGTCTTCTTGTGGCGCTTCAGCTCCGCCTGGCGGGACTTGAGCGACGCCAGTTCGATGTGGGCGGCGCCTCGGAGTTGTTCGATCTCGCGCAGTTGTCTGCGGACGCTCGCCACCGACGCCGCCTGGCGCGTGCCGGCGCGGTCCACGAACTCGGCGCTGTCGAGGTAGTGGTCGGGGTCGGAGGACAGCGCCAGTTGGAGGGACGGGTCCAGGCCGCCCTCCCGGTACTGCGCCGCCGCCATCGAACCCAGCGCGTCCCGCGCCGAGTTGAGCTTGTCCGTCTTGCGTGCCGCCTCGTCGCGCAGCGTCTTCAGCCGTTCCTCGGCCGCGTCCGCCTTCTCCTTCGCGCCGTTGTACTTCTCGGTGGCGACCTCCGCCTCCTGGTACAGCTTGTCCACCTTCGCCTTCACCTGAGCCGGTGTCAGGTTCGGCTCGGCGTGCCCGGTCCCGTCGAAACCCGTCGCGGTCGCCGCGCCCGCGAGGGCGATCGTCGCCGCCGTACGGGCCGTGTTGCCGCCTACCGAGCGCTGCCTGGGCTTGCGGTGCGCTGCCACGTGGACTGCACGTCCTTTCGTACCGTACGAGCTACCGCCCGGTCCTACGGACCTGAGGGCCGCCCCGGGTCGTCACCGGCCGTGCCGACGCCAGGGGGAGCGTCGTACGGCCGCCCGGGGCGGTTACGCGTCCGGCGGCGGCCCGCACAGGGGGAGCGGGCCGCCGCCGGACCTTCTCGGCGGTGGTGATCGACTGCCGCCCCTGGCCCGGGCGGCGGTGGGGAGCCGGTCACCTGGTGGAGGACGCTAAACCTGTGTGTGTCGTGGGGGTAACGGGATGCGCGGAACTGGTCTCAGGGGACCGGTGCGTGTCCGCATCTGAGCGTGATCCCTCTGCTACGCCTTCCGCTTCACGCGGGGTGCTGACCGAACTGTGGATTCCGGGACATTCGGAGGTGGCGGGGTGCTATGGGGCGCATATATGCACCCTCCCGCAGGGACGGGGGAGGCGGGGGTGGTGTGCTGTGGTGGCCGTGGCCCTGATTAGGCTCCGGGCCATGGACGTACTCATCCATCTCTTCGTCGGCCTGCACATCATCGGCATCGCCGCGCTGCTCGGCGGCTTCCTCACGCAGATGAAGGCGATGGGGCAGGGCACCGCCCGCTTCGTCCCCGCGATGCTGCACGGCGCGCTGACCATGCTGGTCACCGGCGCGATCCTGGTCGGCCTCAACCAGGCGGACGACCAGCACGTCGACAACGTCAAGATCGGCGTGAAGCTGGCGCTGCTGGTCGTGATCCTCGGGCTCGTCTACGTCAAGCGGGACGACGAGAAGGTGGAGAAGGGGCTGTTCGGGCTGGTCGGCGCGCTGACCGTGGCCAACATCTTCATCGCGGTGCTGTGGACGTGACCGGCGTTTCGCCGGCTCTGACTCCGGCCCGGGCCGAGGCCACGGCTCCGGCCGCCACCGCCAGCCAGGCCGCCACCGCCAGCCACAGCAGCACCTGACCCGGCGTCCTCAGCCAGGACACGTCGAGCGCGGCGGCCACCGACAGGGTCGCCGCCGACGTCATCCCCATCGGGAACACCGTCGCCCAGCGGCGGACGTCGTAGTGCGGACGCGGCCACCCGAACTCGGCGGCCACCAGGACGACGTACCAGGACAGGTCGAGGATCAGCAGAGCGACGGTCACCGCGCGCAGGACGCCGCGGTCGTCGCCGTTCCACAGGTACAGGCTCGCGCTGTCGGCCGCGATCAGCTTCGACCCCGCCAGCGCCGAGATGGCCATCGCCCCGCCGGCCACCCAGTGGTCCCCGGCGCCCGTCGTCACCTGGCGCAGGTCGAAGCGGGCCAGGGCGAGGCCGTAGAAGACCAGGCCCAGCCAGAACAGCACCAGCGCCGCATGCGCGAGCCACGCCGTCGACACCGCCCCGGCGAGCGTCGCGCCCAGCACGGCCAGGCCCTGTGTGGCGACACAGACCAGGAACACCGCGCCCGGCATCCGCCGCTTCCAGTGCCCCATGACCAGCACGATCAGCACCGGCCACAGCACCGCGGCCAGAGCGAGGAGTGCCTCGGCGAGGCGCTGCCAGCCCAGGGCGGAGAAACGGGTGCCCAGCACCGTGGTCGCCGCGATCGCCGTGAGCGCGCCCGGCGTCTCGGCCTCCGCCACCCAGCGCGACCGCTCCAGCAGCAGTCGTACGGCGAAGTCGGCGGCCAGCGCCACCCAGGCCACGCACGCCAGCACCAGGGCGATGCGGGACATCACCTCGTACCCCGTCAGATGCAGGGCGACCGACACGATGCCGGTCGCCATCACCGCGGAACCGGCGGCGGGCGGGCGCTGCGCCCACCAGATACGGAGGGGGGAGGTATGGGGCGTCTCGGGCATGAAGGTGATGCTAAGGAGCGCGCGGGGGGATGAGAGCGGGGGCACGCGCGCGTGCGTGAAGAAAAGAGCGCGGGCGCGCGGAGGGGGCGGGAGCGGGGCACGCGCGCGTGCGGAGGGGACGGGAGCGGGGCACGCGCGCGTGCGTGCGTGAAGAAGAAGGCGCGGGCCTGTGGGGGCGAAAATGGTGCACGCGCGCGTGCGTGAAGAAAAGAGCGCCGGCGCGGAGCGGCAGCGGCCGCGTCTGAGTAGGTGCGCTCATGACAGGCGAGGGCCGCGGCGGCGAGACTGCGCCCATGTCCTCCAGACGATCACCCCTCCTGGCCGTCCTCGCCGCGGTCGCCATGACCGTGACCGCCTGCGGGAGCCAGCGGGCCGGGGAAGAACACACGGGCGCCGCGCCGACGCCGACGCGTTCGTACCCGCCCCCGCCCAAGTGCGCCCAGGCCGCCGAGACCCCCGCGCCCACCTCCGCGTCCCCTTCGCCGGACGCGACCGGACAGCCGGACGAGGAGCCCGGCGACCAGCCCCCCAACTACGCCGACAACCACGCGTACCGCATGCAGGCCTCCCTCAGCCCGGAGCGCGAGGCGAGTGGGCTGGCCTCGGCCGGGCTGATCCGGAAGGAGCTGGAGAAGGTCCGGGAGGAGGGCGGGGCGGGGGAGTACGGGGCCTACCCCGACGCGCGTGTCGAGGCGGCCCTCCAGCGCCTCGGCTGCGGGCCGGAGCATGGGGTCTTCGTCGGGAACGGGTTCTACGCCGTCTACACCGGCATCGCGTGCGTGTCCGGCCGGGTGACGAAGGACGAGCTGACCGCCGAGGTGCACGGCGTCTACGTCGAGCCCCAGCCCGGGGCGGGGCCCTGCGTGGAGAACCGCGGCGGTCACTGACGCCGGCGCGACGCGTCAGGCCGGGCGCACCACGCTGTGGATCGCCGACTCGCCGTCGTAGTAGATCGACTCCTCGCGGACGTACGCCCCCGGCTTCGGCGCGTGGATCATCATGCCGTTGCCGATGTAGATGCCGACGTGGGTGACGTCGTCGTAGAAGAAGACCAGGTCACCGGGCTGGGCGTTGGCGAGGGAGACGGTGGTGCCGGCGTTCACCTGGTCGTAGGTGGTGCGGGGGAGGGAGATGCCGGCGGCGTTCCAGGCGGCCTGGGTGAGGCCGGAGCAGTCGTAGGAGTCGGGGCCGGTGGCGCCCCAGACGTACGGCTTGCCGATCTGCGCGCGGGCGAAGGCGAGGGCCTTGTCGGCCTTGGTGGCGTACGAGGAGTCGGCGGTCTCGGAGGACGAGGATGAACTGCTCGCCTCCTGCTCCGCCGCCGCGGCCTCCTCCGCCGCCTTCTGCTCCGCGGCCTTCTGCTGCTCGGCCAGCTCCGCGGCCTTGCGGGCGGCCTCCTCCTGCTTCTTCTTCTCGATCGCCGCGAGTCGCGCCTTCTCCTCGGCGGTCAGCTGCGACAGCAGCTCGCGCGCGTCGGAGAGCTTGCGCTGGACGGTCGCTTTGGCGGTCTTCAGGTCGCTCTGCGACTCGGTGAGCGTCTCGAGGCTCTTGGTGGCCTCCTGGCGCTTCTTCATCGTCGCGGACTGGGCGCTGATGTAGTCGTCGACCGCGCCCTTCTGACGGTCCGTCATGCGGCCCATCAGCTGCGTCTGGTCGAAGTAGTCCTGCGGGGTGTCCGCGAGCAGGAAGGTCGCGGTGTCGGGCGCGGAGGCGCCGGTGCGGTACTGGGCCGCGGCGAAGGAACCGAGCTCCTCGCGGGCCTCGTTGAGCTTCTGGGTGCGCTGGGCGACGTCGTCGAGGAGGGTGTCGACCTCCTTGCGCTGCTTGGCGGTCTTCTCCTTGGCCGAGTTGTACTTCTCGGTCGCCGACTCCGCCTGCCGGTAGAGGTCGTCGACCTTCTTCTCGACCTCCTCCAGGCTCGGCTTGTCGTCGGTCGAGGGGGCGGCGGTGGCCGTCTGGGAGAGCAGGGCCACGGAGGTGAGGGCGGCCGTTGCGAGCGCGGGGGTGCGTATGCCTGCTACGCGCGTTCCCGCGGGACGCGGCTTTGCGTGCGACGCCAAGGGAGGCGACTCCTTCCATGTTCCGCCTACCGAGTTAGCTGTCGGGTTCGGGCGGGTGGTTCGGAAGGTGTGCCCTACGGCCGTCCCCCGAAAGGGAGTTGGGCCGATTCACCCCAAGGTCGGTGTGGGTCCCCGGCTCCGGCTGCCATGGCGGCGCACCGGACTCGGCGGAGGCCGCGCGGCCCGGCGACGTTCGCCGGTGGGGGTCGTACGGCCTGTCCGGCACGGTAGCCAACTGGTGTGGCCCCTGTGAAGGTTGATGTCCGATAGGCCCGATACATTTTCGTGACCTTAGGTCAGGACGTGGCCGAGCGTGGCCAATACGGAAGGATCTGCGGCGACTTGTACGTATTTTGGCCGGAGTGACGGCGTCCGCCCGCTTCCGGGGGCTAACTTCCAGCCGAGCCACGGTCGCACACCGTGGGTGGGAGGGATACGGCCATGAAGACCCGTACGTCACTCGTCGTCGCCACCGGCGTCGCACTCGCCGCCACCGCGGGCATCGCCCCCGCCACGGCCTCCGGAGGGCACAGCGGAGGCAAACCCGTCGTCCGCGTCATCGCGACCGGTCTCGACAACCCGCGCCAGCTGTCCTACGACGACGGTCACGTGTACGTCGCCGAGGCCGGCCGGGGTGGCAAGAAATGCATCGGCGAGGGCCCCGAGGGCGAGACCTGCGTCGGGCTGTCCTCGGCCGTCACGAAGATCTACTGGGACGGGAGCGCGTGGCAGCACCACCGGGTCGTCCGCTGCCTCCCCTCGGGCGCCGCGCCCGACGGCGGCTTCGCGACCGGCGTGGACGGCGTCTCGGCCCTCCACGGCGAGCTCTGGGGCATCGAGACCTTCGCCCCGCCGGAGGCCGGCGTCCCGACCACGCCGCCCTGGAACAAGCTCGGCAAGCTGCTGCGCGTGGACCAGGGCAAGGCGAGGATCGCCGCCGATGTGTCCGCCGTCGAGTTCAAGTACAACCCGCACAAGGCGAGCCTGGAATCCAACCCGTACGCCGTCCTCGCCCTCCCTGACGGCCGCAAGATCGTCGCCGACGCGGCCGGGAACGACCTGGTCGTCGTCTCCCCGCAGGGCAAGGCGAAGCCGTTCACCGTCTTCCCGGACCACGACAAGCACGAGGCCGTCCCCACCTCCCTCGCCCTCGGCCCCGACGGCAACCTCTACGTCGGCGAGCTCAACGGCCTCACCGAGAAGCCCACCGCGCGCGTGTGGAAGGTCGACCCCTGGACCGGCAAGATCCTCGGCTGGAAGTCCGGCTTCGGCCCGATCGGCGGGATCGCCTTCAACAGCAGCGGTGACCTGTACGTCAGCCAGCTCTTCCAAGGCGTGGTGACCAAGGTCGCGCACGGGAAACGTACGAACGTGAAGGTGCCGTTCCCGGCGGGCCTCGCCGTCGACCCGTACGACGGCAAGGTCTACGTCTCCGCCTGGTCGGTCGCGGACCGTGACGGCACGGTGATGGAGGGCAAGAGGACACCGGGCGGGCAGGTCTGGAAGATCCTGGGCTTCTGAGAGGGCCGTAATCGGCCCGACTTCTCGGGGCGGCGGCGGGGTGTCAGTGCGGCACCCTAGACTCGGAGAGCGATGACAGGCCTCTTTGACGACAGCTTCCTGGCGAACCTCCAGGCCCCCCAGGGGCATGACGAGGAACCCCCGCCGCCGCCCGAGGACGAGCACGGACCGGAACCCGAACACCTTCCGGACGATCTGTTCGGCGGGAAGTTCGACGTGCCGCCGGACCGGGACGCCTACTACCGCGACGGCGCCCCGCGCCCGGCCCTGGACGCCGCCGCGCTCATCGAGGGGCTCAACGAGAACCAGCGGGCCGCCGTCGTGCACTCCGGCACCCCGCTGCTCATCGTGGCCGGCGCCGGCTCCGGCAAGACGCGCGTGCTCACGCACCGCATCGCCTACCTGCTGGCCGAGCGGAACGTGCACCCGGGGCAGATCCTCGCGATCACCTTCACCAACAAGGCCGCGGGCGAGATGAAGGAGCGCGTCGAGCAGCTCGTCGGCCCGCGCGCGAACGCGATGTGGGTGATGACCTTCCACAGCGCGTGCGTGCGGATTCTGCGGCGGGAGAGCAAGAAGCTCGGCTTCACCTCCTCCTTCTCGATCTACGACGCCGCCGACTCCAAGCGCCTCATGGCCCTGGTCTGCCGTGACCTCGACCTCGACCCCAAGCGCTTCCCGCCCAAGTCCTTCAGCGCCAAGATCAGCAACCTCAAGAACGAGCTGATCGACGAGGAGGACTTCGCCGCCCAGGCCACCGACGGCTTCGAGAAGACCCTCGCCCAGGCCTACGCCATGTACCAGTCGCGGCTGCGCGAGGCCAACGCCCTCGACTTCGACGACCTGATCATGACGACGGTCAACCTGCTCCGGGCGTTCCCCGATGTC
Source organism: Streptomyces justiciae (assembly GCF_015163075.1). Classification (GTDB taxonomy): domain Bacteria; phylum Actinomycetota; class Actinomycetes; order Streptomycetales; family Streptomycetaceae; genus Streptomyces; species Streptomyces justiciae. Next base: position 307,358 of record NZ_JADDXU010000009.1, on the reverse strand, counting down.
GCCGAGCACTACCGCCGCCGCTTCCGGCACGTCCTGGTCGACGAGTACCAGGACACCAACCACGCCCAGTACGCGCTGGTCAGGGAACTGGTCGGGACGGGTGCGCATGACGAGGACGTCCCGCCGAACGAGTTCGACGTCCCGCCCGCCGAGCTCTGTGTCGTCGGTGATGCCGACCAGTCGATCTACGCCTTCCGCGGCGCGACGATCCGCAACATCCTCCAGTTCGAGGAGGACTACCCGAACGCGACGACGATCCTGCTGGAGCAGAACTACCGCTCCACCCAGACGATCCTGTCCGCCGCCAACGCGGTCATCGAGCGCAACGAGTCCCGCCGCCCCAAGAACCTGTGGACCAACGCGGGCGCCGGCGCGCGCATCACCGGCTACGTCGCCGACACCGAGCACGACGAGGCGCAGTTCGTCGCCGAGGAGATAGACCGACTGACGGACGCGGGCGACGCGAAGGCCGGCGATGTCGCCGTCTTCTACCGCACCAACGCCCAGTCCCGAGTCTTCGAGGAGATCTTCATCCGCGTCGGCCTGCCCTACAAGGTCGTCGGCGGCGTCCGCTTCTACGAGCGCAAGGAGGTCCGGGACGTCCTGGCCTACCTCCGTGTCCTCGCCAACCCCGAGGACTCGGTGCCGCTGCGGCGGATCTTGAACGTCCCCAAGCGCGGTATCGGCGAGCGCGCCGAGGCGATGATCGACGCCCTCTCGCAGCGCGAGAAGATCAGCTTCCCGCAGGCGCTCAAGCGCGTCGACGAGGCGTACGGCATGGCCGCGCGGTCGACGAACGCCGTGAAGCGGTTCAACGTGCTGATGGAGGAGCTCCGTACGATCGTCGACTCCGGCGCGGGACCGGCGACCGTCCTGGAGGCGGTGCTCGAACGCACCGGCTATCTCGCCGAGTTGCAGGCCTCCACCGACCCGCAGGACGAGACCCGGATCGAGAACCTCCAGGAACTCGCCGCCGTGGCCCTGGAGTTCGAGCAGGAGACGGAGGAGGGCGAGGAGTCCCCCGGGCTCGCCGCCTTCCTGGAGCGGGTCGCGCTCGTCGCCGACTCCGACCAGATCCCCGACGAGGACGAGGACGGCTCCGGGGTCATCACCCTGATGACTCTCCACACCGCCAAGGGACTTGAGTTCCCGGTCGTCTTCCTCACCGGCATGGAGGACGGCGTCTTCCCGCACATGCGCGCCCTCGGCCAGACCAAGGAGCTGGAGGAGGAGCGGCGCCTGGCGTACGTCGGGATCACGCGCGCGCGGGAACGGCTGTACCTGACGCGCTCATCGCTGCGCAGCGCGTGGGGGCAGCCGTCGTACAACCCGCCCTCGCGCTTCCTGTCGGAGATCCCGGAGCAGCATGTGGAGTGGAAGCGCACGGGGGCGACCGCGGCGCCGGCGGGACCGGTGTCGGGTGTCGCGTCCTCGCTGTCGTCCTCGCGCTCGCGGTCCTCGGCGCGGGGTGCGTCGGGCTTCGCCACGAGTCGTTCGTCGGAGAAGCCGGTTGTCTCGCTGGTCGTTGGTGACCGGGTGACGCATGACCAGTTCGGGCTTGGCACGGTCATGGCGGTGAAGGGTACGGGGGCGAACGCTGAGGCGACGATCGACTTTGGTGAGGCCAAGCCGAAGCGGTTGCTGTTGCGGTATGCGCCGGTGGAGAAGTTGTAGCTCGGCTGCGGGCCGGTGGGGGCTGGTCGCGCAGTTCCCCGCGCCCCTTACGGGGCGCGATGCTTACGTGGGATCCAAGCCGTGGCTCCTCAGCCACGGCAAGGGGTCGATCGCCGAGCCGCCCGCCGGGCGGACCTCGAAGTGCAGGTGCGGGCCGGTGGAGTTGCCGGAGTTGCCGCTGTACGCGATCGGGTCGCCGGCCTTGACCGTCGTACCGGAGGCGACGCGGTAGCTGGAGAGGTGGCAGTACCACGTCTCCGTGCCGTCCTTCGCGGTCACGATCATCATGTTGCCGTAGGCGCTGTTCCACTGCGTACGGACGGTGCCGTCGGTCGCGGCCATCACCGTCGTGCCGTACGAGACCGGGAAGTCGATGCCGGTGTGCACGGACATCCAGTTGACGCCGGCCTGGCCGTAGTAGGCGCTGAGGCCGTGCTGGGCGACCGGGAGGGCGAACTTGGGGCGCAGCCGCTCCTTGCGGGCCGCCTCCTCCGCCGCCTTCTTCTTCTCGGCCGCCTGCTGGGCCTTGAGGTCGATGCGCTCCTGCGTCCGGCTGGCCCGGTCGGCGAAGTCGTCGGCGCCCGCGGAGAGGGACTCGAGCTGGGTGTCCAGCTTGCTGTTCGCGGCCGACGGCTTGACGGACTTCGTCGTCGCGTCGGACGCGGTCGTCGAGGTGTCCTTGCCGTCGCTCATGCTGCCGACGGAGGCGGCGGCGATCCCGGTGACGCCCATGACGCACGCGGAGGGCACGGCGATCTTCATCAGCGCGGAGCGCTTGGCGGGCGTACGGCGGCGGGAACGACCCGCGTTGCGGGCGGCCATGCGGGAGCCCGGGGCGGGGGTGGGGTCTTCCTGGTCGTCGAGGAGCGGGGCGGCGGCGTCGTCCTCGGAGAGGGCGAGCAGTTCACCGGTGGTGCTCAACTCGGTGTCGTGCGAGGCGGGTTCGTCGTAGGCGACCTGCTCGAACAGCGCGGTCGACTGATGGTCGACGGGCTCCTCATGGTCCGGCGCGGCACCCTCGGAGTTCCACTGCGTGGCGTCGTAGGCGCCGGTGTCGAAGGTCTGTGTGCCCCACTGCCAGTGCTGCGTCTGGTCGGCCGCGTTCCCGGACTGGTCGGGCTGGAGCCAGGCGTTCGCATCCCACTGTCCGCTGACATCGGCCGCGCCGACCTGCGGCGGGATCGCGGAGAGCTGCTGATGCTGACCCGTCCAGGCCGTCGTGTCGTAGGCGCCGGTGTCGTAGGCGGCGTGGTGCTGGGCCGCGTACGCGTCGTAGTTCAGGGTCTGGTGACTGTCCGTCGACCAGTGCTGGGCGTCGTACGACCCGGTGTTGTCACCAGGGAGACTGCCGAACAGCGGGTCGGTGTCGAAGTGCGCAGTGGTGGTGTGCGCGCCCGTGTCGTAGCCGTAGCTCGCGAAGTCGCCGTACTGGGCCTCCTGCGTGCCGTACGACGCGTAGTGCGCCGACGAGGCATCGGAAGCCGGAGCCGGGGTGGTCATGGTCCCCGACGTGTACGGGTCGTTCACCAACTTCTCTTTCGCCTCGACAACAGGGGCTGCCAGAGCAGTGCGGTGACTGTACCCGGCGGTACGCGGGCGCGACAATCTTCGGCAGGTTTCGCGCCTGAAGGAAACGGGCATTCGGCCGTGTTTCGGGGGACTGTGGGCGCGAGTTTGGCTTTGTGTTCGAAGATTGTTCGATGTCGGACGGCTGTCCTGCGGCTGTCACGCCACTGTCAGACCCCCGGCCTCGGCCGCGGCCGCGGCTCCCGTCCGCGGCGCGTCGAGCGCCTGGCGTATCCCCGTCGCGACGGCCGGGTGCACCGGGAGGGCGAGATGTCCGATCCCGCTCACCTGGACGTTCTGCGCCATCAGGTCGGGGTGGTCGATGCAGGCGGTCTCCAGCGGGTCCATGAGGTGGTCGAGGTCGCTCCAGAAGCTGACGAAATGCGTACGGCAGCCGGGCGCGGGCCGGGCGAGTTCCGTGAGGACGTCCGAGCCGGGGCGCATCTGGCGCACGATCGGGTGGGCGTCGGCCAGCGGGACCACCCGGGTGCCCGAGTGCGGGGTGCCGAGCGTGACCAGGGTGCGGACATGGCGGTCGCCGCCGAGGCGTTGCACGTAATAGCGCGCGATCAGCCCGCCCAGGCTGTGCCCGACGACGTCGACCCGCTCGCTGCCCGTGCGCTCGCAGATCTCCTCTATGTGCCGGCCGAGCAGCTCGGCCGCGGCGCGGATGTCGCAGGTCAGCGGTGAGTAGTTGAGCGACTCCAGCTGCCGGTGGCCGTGCTGGAGGAGGCTGCGGCGCAGCAGGACGAAGACCGAGCGGTTGTCGATGAAGCCGTGCAGCAGGACGACCGGCGGCTTGGCCTCCGTCGGCAGCTGCGCGGGGCCGTCCCGGGAAGGGAGCGGGGCGGCCGGCGCGCGGCGTTCCTGGAAGACGCCCGAGGGATAGAGCAGGAGGTGGCCGGCGAGGATCGCGATCTCCAGGGCGGTGGCCTTCAGCAGCGCCACGGACAGTCCCGCCAGTCTGCCCGGAAGCAGGCGCTGACAGAGCGGAAGAAGGGGCTCGACTGCCCGGGTGACCTTCATGGCCGACCTCCTGTCGGCACACATGAGGACGCCTCTGTCCCCCGTGTGCCCTCGTGGGATGCCGGGCCGGAGGCGGCCGGCGGGGCATGCGGAGGGCGCGTGGGGTGAGCTCGGCGGATGGCGCGTACCGCGCCGATGACGAGGTGAGACTCCCTGCCGGTGTGGCGACGAGGCTCCCCGCTGTCGTGCCTTACCTGCCCTACGTGCCCTTCGTGCCTCCGTCGGCACGCCGCACCGCCACGGCGCGCGGCCCGCGGCGCGGTGGCACGGCGACCTCGTTGCGGCTCCCGTTGCGCTTGCTCCCGCTGCGGTACGGGGGCCGCAGGGGTCTGCGGTCCGTGTGCCGCATAGATTCGGAACGGTGCGCGGCGAACGTGTCCCACCGTGTGATTTCCCCCTCGGTCCGCACCGCGAAACTGCCGGTTGCGGGATGCTGGAGATAACGTTCGTTCACTTCCTCGCACAATGTGGTGTGAGGAAGCCGAAGGCGCTTCATGGAGGCAGTGATGGGTGTGGCAGCCGGTCCGATCCGCGTGGTGGTGGCGAAGCCGGGGCTCGACGGCCACGATCGCGGGGCGAAGGTGATCGCGCGGGCGCTGCGCGACGCCGGTATGGAGGTCATCTACACCGGCCTCCACCAGACGCCCGAGCAGATCGTCGACACCGCGATCCAGGAGGACGCCGACGCGATCGGCCTGTCCATCCTCTCCGGCGCCCACAACACGCTCTTCGCCGCGGTGATCGACCTGCTCAAGGACCGCGAGGCCGAGGACATCCTGGTCTTCGGCGGCGGCATCATCCCGGAGGCGGACATCGCACCGCTGAAGGAGAAGGGCGTCGCGGAGATCTTCACGCCGGGGGCGACGACGCAGGCGATCGTGGAGTGGGTCAGGGAGAACGTGCGGGAGTCGGCGGGGGCGTAGTCCGTCGGGCGACGGGGATCGGCGCGGCTGAACGACGGTTGCGCCGGGTCCAGGTCGTGGAGCGGCGACGGTTACGCCGCATCCACGGATGGTTACGCCGGCCCCAGCTCGTCGAGCATCGCCGCCCGCAACCGCAGCGTCGTGCCCAGTCGCTGGAAGGCCTCCGCCCAGTAGCCCCCGGCGCCCGGCGAGGCGTTCTCCGTCTCGTCCGGCACCGCCAGCAGGCCGTCCAGCCGGCTCGCCTCCGCCGGGTCGAGGCACCGCTCGGCCAGCCCCATCACGCCGCTGAAACTCCATGGGTAACTCCCCGCGTCCCGCGCGATGTTGAGGGCGTCCACCACAGCCCGCCCGAGCGGCCCGGACCACGGCACCGCGCAGCCGCCGAGCAGCTGAAACGCCTCCGACAGGCCATGCGCGGCGATGAACCCGGCTACCCAGTCGGCCCGTTCGCCCGGCGGCAGCGTCCCGAGCAGTTTGGCGCGCTCGGCCAGGGACACCGCTCCCGGACCACCGGCCTCCGGCGCGGCGGGCGCCCCGAGCAGCGCCCGCGCCCAGTCGGCGTCCCGCTGCCGCACCGCCGCCCGGCACCACGCCGCGTGCAGCTCGGACCGCCAGTCGTCCGTCACCGGCAGCGCCACGATCTCCTCGGGCGTCCGCCCGCCGAGCCGCGCCGACCACGTGCCCAGCGGGGCGGCCTCCATCAACTGGCCGAACCACCATGACCGTTCACCCCGTCCCGCCGGAGCCTTCGATACGACACCGTCCCGCTCCATGCTCGAATCGCACTCGTGCGGCGCCTCGACCACGATCGACGGCACCTCGGTCGTACGGTCCACCGCCACGCACGCCGCCGCCCTGACCGCCATCCGCTTGGCGAGCGCCGAGCCCGGCAGCGCCGAGAGCAACTCGGCCGCCGTCGCCCGGACATTGCGACTGCGATCCGACAGTGCCTGCTCCAGGAACGGCTCGTCGGCCGCGCCCAGCCCCGTCCGCAACGAGTCGAGGAACATCAGCCGGTCCTCGGCCCGCTCCGTCGCCCAGGTCGTCGACAGCAACTCCCGCGCGGCGGCGGGCTCGCGGGCCCGTATCGCGCCGAGCAGGGCGACTCGCTCGGCGAACAGGCCCTCCTGCCACAGCCGCCGCACCCGCTCCGCGTCCTCCGGTTGCGGCAGCGCCGCGTCCCCGCCCGGTGCCGCGCGCAGGGCGAACCGCCAGTCCGGATTCAGCCGCGCCAGCCACACCGCGCGGGGTCCGGCGAACGCCAGCGCTGCCGGCCTCAGGTCCGTACGCCCCCGGGCCGCGTCCAGCAGCGCCGGGAGGAGCTCCGCGGGCGCCGCGAATCCCCGGGTGTTGGCGGCGGCCAGCCACTGTGGCAGCAGCTCCATGAGGTCCGGTGCCGTGCCTCTGCGGCCGCCGCCACCCGTGCCGGGGCGGTCGGCCAGCAGCATCGCCAGCCTGCGGGCCGCGGCGGCGGGCAGCGCGGGGCGCGGGTCCGCGGGCGCCGGGTCGGGGCGCGCCGCCGCCGGCGCGGGGCGCAGCCCGGCCCGCCGCCGTACGGTCTCCGCGGCGGCCGCGTCCAGCAGCGCGACCGGCGCCGCGCGCCCCGGAGCTCCGGTTGCGGGGGGGCGCCGGTCGGTCCCCAGGAGCGCGGTGGTGACGAGGTCCTCCCAGATGACTGGGGTCCCCGATGGGGTCTCCGCTGGGGTGGGCGTCCTGTTCATGCGAGCACCTTCTGTCGACGGGCGCGTGCGGTGGCGTGGGCGTCGCTCCGCGCGTACGTGATGTGGACGTTGTCGTCGTCCTGGTGGGCCTGCCTGCCGATGCGTGTGGCGTGGACGTTGTCGTCGTCGTGCGTGGCGCGGACGGTGAACGTGGCGTGGCCGGTGGTGTACGTGTGCGCTCCCAGGTCGGTCGAGTACGTCGGAGGCGTTGGGTCGGTCGGGTTCGGAAGAGAGGCCGGCGGTGGGGTCAGCACAGGCGGACCGGGTCGCCCGCTCCCTCCGGCCAGGCCGTCAGCGGGGTGAAGCCGCGGTGGCCGCACTCGCCGAAGACCTTGATCGGGGCGCCGCCGGACAGCGCGACCAGGCGCCACAGGCCGGGGCGGGAGCGGGCGGTGGGCGTGAGCGGCAGGGCCGCCTCGCCGTCGGCGTCCGCGAGCTGCCAGCTGTCGGCGTCCGGGGTCGGGACGACCTGGTCCAGGGTCACCGGGACCGAGTCGAGCCACGGGTCGTCGCGGAGTGCCTCGCCGTAGCGGGCGGCGGCCTCGGTCGTCGTCATCCCCGGCGGACGTATGGAGGACGGGACCGGTGGCGCGAACTGTTCGCCCAGGGCCGCGCGCAGCTGTCCGGTGCCCGGGTACGAGGAGAGTTCCGCCTCCAGCGCCAGGCCCACCGGCAGGGCGAGTTCGGGGGCGCGGCCCGCGGCGCCATAAGAGAGGAGCAGGGCGCTGCGGCCGGAGCCGGTGCCGTACAGCCAGATGCGACGGGTCGTCAGGCGGGCGTCCGCCGTGTCGTACTGGGCCAGTACGAGCCACTGGTCCCGCACCGGCGGGCCGTCCGCGGAGGCGGGCAGGCCGATGCGGGAACGGACCGTCGCCGCCAGGCCGTCCGGCAGCTGTTCGCGCCGCAGCCAGCCCTGGTCCAGGAGGTGGAGGAGCGCGCACTCCTCCAGCAGCCGCACCGGCCAGCCGGGTCCGGAGGACGGGATCGCCCCCAACTCCCGCACCCGCGCCGCCAGTCCGGAAGCCTGGGCGTCGACCATGCGGGCCGCCGTCTCCTCCCACAGCCCGTACCCGGTCTGCTCCGCGCCGGCCAGCCCGCCGCGCAGCAGGTCCGCGAGGCGCTGCTCCAGCTCCGTCGCCCCCGCGGTGACCCGCTCGGCCCGGCGCTCCGCCCGCCGCCGCGCTGCCTCCGGATCACCGGAGCCGGACGGTGACGCGCCTCCGGCCTTCTTCTCTTCCGCGCGCTGTCTTCTCCCCTCTATCCACTGCTCCGCCCAGTCCGGCGCCTGCCCCGACGGCACCGAACCGTCCTCGCCCGCCCAGAGCAGCAGCAGCCCGAGCGCGTGCTTGCACGGGAACTTCCGGCTCGGACAACTGCACTTGTACGCGGGCCCGGACACGTCCGCGATGTCCACGACCGTCTGATACGGCTTGCTGCCACTGCCCTTGCACAGCCCCCACACCGTCCCCTCGTCGGAACTCCCCGTCTCGGACCACGGCCCCGCCGCCCCGAGTTTGCTTCCCGCTTTGCGTGACGCGGCGTCAGGCGCCAGTGCCAGCACCTGGTCCGCAGTCCAGCGCACCCCCTGCTGAGTCATGTCTTCGACGGTAGATCCCACCACTGACAATCGGTCCGCCGAGCGCTGCTGTGCGTGAATTTCCGCAGGTCAGAGCGATTGTCAGTGGTGTGGTGCAAGGTGGGTGCCAGATCCGAGAACGGCAGAACCGGCCGAGCCTGGAGGGGGACTTCGCCATGTCTGTGACCGTTGAGCCGATGCCCGTGGAAACAGGGGAGACGACACCTGCGCAGGCGTTGCGACCGCATGCCGAGGACGCCTTCGCCGGCGAACTCGCGGCGCTGGCCGCGCAGGACGACCGCCCGCGCCCGGCCCGCTGGAAGCTGTCGCCGTGGGCGGTGGCGACGTACCTGCTCGGCGGCACCCTGCCCGACGGCACCGTGATCTCCCCGAAGTACGTGGGCCCGCGCCGCATCGTCGAGGTCGCCGTCACCACCCTCGCCACCGACCGCGCCCTGCTCCTGCTCGGCGTGCCCGGCACGGCGAAGACCTGGGTCTCCGAGCACCTCGCCGCCGCGGTCAGCGGCGACTCGACCCTGCTGGTGCAGGGCACGGCCGGCACCCCGGAGGAGGCGATCCGGTACGGCTGGAACTACGCGCAGCTGCTGGCGAACGGCCCGAGCCGTGACGCGCTGGTGCCCAGCCCCGTCATGCGGGCCATGGCGGAGGGGATGACGGCGCGGGTGGAGGAGCTGACCCGTATCCCGGCCGACGTCCAGGACACGCTCATCACGATCCTGTCCGAGAAGACGCTGCCGATACCGGAGCTGGGACAGGAGGTGCAGGCCGTCCGCGGCTTCAACCTCATCGCCACGGCCAACGACCGCGACCGCGGGGTCAACGACCTCTCCAGCGCCCTGCGCCGCCGCTTCAACACGGTGGTGCTGCCGCTGCCGGAGAGCGTCGAGGCCGAGGTCGACATCGTCTCGCGGCGCGTCGACCAGATCGGCCGCTCGCTCGACCTGCCCGCCGTACCGGAGGGGATCGACGAGATCCGCCGTGTGGTGACCGTCTTCCGGGAGCTGCGCGACGGGGTCACGGCCGACGGCCGTACGAAGATCAAGTCGCCCAGCGGCACGCTGTCGACGGCGGAGGCCATCTCCGTAGTCACCAACGGCCTCGCCCTGGCCGCCCACTTCGGCGACGGCGTGCTGCGCGCGGGCGACGTGGCGGCGGGCATCCTCGGCGCCGTCGTCCGCGATCCGGCGGCCGACCGGGTCGTCTGGCAGGAGTACCTGGAGGCGGTCGTGCGCGAGCGCGACGGCTGGACGGACTTCTACCGCGCATGCCGCGAGGTGAGCGCGTGAGCGGGGACGACCTGGGGTGGGGGAAGCCTGGCGGAGGCCAGGGAAGCGGTGGGTCGGGCGGCTCCGGTGGCTCGGGTGGGGGCAAGGGATCGGTGGTTCCCGAGGGGAGGGGATGGAGTGACCGGCATTGACGGGGGCGAGGGCGGGGCGATCGGTGGGGAGCCGTTGCTGCTCGGCGTACGGCATCACGGGCCCGGGTCGGCCCGCGCGGTGCGGGCGGCGCTGGACGCGGCCCGGCCGCGGGTCGTCCTGATCGAGGGTCCGCCCGAGGCCGACGCGCTGATCCCGCTGGCCGCCGACGCGGACATGCGGCCGCCGGTCGCCCTCCTGGCCCACGCGGTGGACGAGCCCGGCCGGTCGGCGTTCTGGCCGCTGGCCGAGTTCTCCCCGGAGTGGGTGGCGATGCGATGGGCGCTGGAGCAAGAAATCCCGGCCCGTTTCATCGACTGGCCGGCGACGCACTCGCTGGTGTGGGGGAGGGATGCGGAGGCCGAAGGAGCTGGCAGTTCTGACGGGACCGAGGACGCCGATCCGATCGACGTCCGGGTCGATCCCCTCGCCGTGCTCGCCGAGACGGCCGGTTACGACGATCCCGAGCGGTGGTGGGAGGACGTCGTCGAGCATCGGGGCGGCGGCACAGGGGACGTGTTCGGGCCGTTCCTCGCGCTGGAAGAGGCGATGGGGGCGCTGCGGGAGACGTACGGGCACGGGGGGCATGACAAGGACCTCGTGCGGGAGGCGTACATGCGGCTCCAAGTGCGGGCGGCCCAGCGTGAGTTCGGGGCGGGCGTGGCCGTCGTGTGCGGGGCGTGGCATGTGCCGGCGCTGCGGCAGAAGGCGTCCGTGGCCGCCGACCGGGCCCTGGTGAAGGGGCTGCCGAAGGTCAAGGCGGACATGACGTGGGTGCCGTGGACGCACCGCAGGCTGTCCCGGGTCAGCGGCTACGGGGCGGGCATCGACTCACCGGGGTGGTACGGGCATCTGTTCGCCGCGCCGGACCGGCCGATCGAGCGGTGGATGACCAAGGTGGCCGGGCTGCTGCGGGCGGAGGACCGGCTCGTCTCCTCGGCGCATGTCATCGAGGCGGTGCGGCTGGCGGAGACGCTCGCGGCGATGCGCGGGCGCCCGCTGGCGGGGCTGAGCGAGACCACTGACGCGGTGCGGGCGGTGATGTGCGAGGGATCGGACGTGCCGCTGTCGCTGGTGCACGACCGGCTCGTGGTCGGGGACGTGCTCGGCGAGGTGCCGCAGGGGGCGCCCGCGGTGCCGTTGCAGCGGGACCTCGACCGGGTACAGCGCAGGCTGCGGCTCAAACCGGAGGCGCTGGAGCGGGAGTTGGAGCTCGATCTGCGCAAGGAGATCGACGCCGGCCGCAGCAGACTGCTGCACCGGCTGCGACTGCTGGGCGTGGCGTGGGGCGAGCCGGTGGCGTCGCGGGGGAGCACGGGCACGTTCCGGGAGACGTGGCGGCTGCGCTGGGAGCCGGAGCTGGCGGTGCGGGTCGCCGAGGCGGGGGTGTGGGGGACGACCGTGCCCGCGGCGGCGACGGCCAGGGCGGAGGCGGACGCCGTCGGCGCGCCGAGCCTCGCCGACGTCACCGCGCTCGCCGAGCGCTGTCTGCTGGCCGAACTCCCGGACGCCCTCCCGGTGGTGATGCAGGTCCTCGCCGACCGCGCGGCCCTGGACACGGACGTCGGCCACCTGGCCCAGGCCCTGCCCGCACTGGTCCGCTCCCTGCGGTACGGCGACGTCCGCGGCACCGACACCCACGCCCTCACGGAGGTCGCCGAGGGCCTCGCCGAGCGCATCTTCGTCGGCCTTCCCCCGGCCTGCGCCGCGCTCGACGCGGACGCGGCCGAGGAGATACGGCGCCATGTGGACGCGGTGCACGGGGCGGTGGGGTTGCTGGGGGACGCGGCCGCGGCGGGAGGGGCGAGCGTCCCTGCGACGGACGGGGCGGAGAGGACCCCGGGTGGTTCGCTGCGGGCCCGCTGGCACTCCGTGCTGCGAGTGTTGTGCGGGCGGGAGAGCGTGCCCGGTGTCATCCGGGGGCGGGCCGTGCGGTTGCTGCTCGACGACGGGGAGTTGGGGCAGGACGAGGCCGCGCGGCTCATGGGGCTCGTGCTGTCGCCCGGGACACCGCCGGCGGATGCGGCGGCCTGGATCGAGGGCTTCGTCGGCGGGGGCGCCGGGGGCGGGATGCTGCTGGTGCACGACGAGCGGCTGCTCGGACTGGTCGACACCTGGCTGACCGGGGTACCGGCGGACGCCTTCACGGACGTGCTGCCGCTGCTGCGCAGGACCTTCTCGGCGTACGAGGCGGGGGTGCGGCGAACGCTCGGCGAACTGGTCCGGCGGGGACCGGGGGAGGGGAGCGGCGGCAGGCAGGCCGGCGGCGGTGCCGGCCTCCCCGGCTTCGCGGCCGACCTCGATGCCGCGCGGGCGGACGCGGTGCTGCCGGTGGTGCGGCTGCTGCTGGGGCTGGACGACGTACCTGGTCATCGGGGCGCCGACGACAACGACCTTGCGGGGGTGGGGAGATGACAACCGAGCGGATGAGTGAGCTGCGTGGGCTGAGTGGGTCGGGGGAGCGGATCGAGGGGGCGGGCGCGGTGACGGACGGGCAGGGGGCGGAGTTGGCGGGTGCGGAGTTGGCGGGTGCGGAGCTTCCGGGAGAGGAGTGGGCGGGGGTGGAACTGCCGGGAGCGGAGACGGCGGTGGCGGCCGTGCGGGTGATGCCGCTGTGGGCGCGGCCCTTGGGGGAGCCGGAAGAGCCGGGGTGGTCCATGGTCGCGCGACGACCGGCGACGGCCCGGTCTCTCGAGGGGGTCGGCGTATGAGCGGCGACGTGCTGGATCCGGCGCAGGAGCGGCTGCGCCGGTGGCGGCTGGTGCTGGGTGGGGATGCCGCGGACGGGACCGGGTGTGCGCTCGGCGGGCGGGACGCCGCGATGGACGGGGCGCTGGCCGCGCTGTACGGGAAGGGGGACCGGCAGGGGCAGCAGCCGGGGCGGGACCGTTCCGCGGGCCTCGGGGCCTCCGCGCCGTCCGTGGCGCGCTGGCTCGGTGACATCCGGACGTACTTCCCGTCCTCGGTCGTCCAGGTGATGCAGCGCGACGCCATCGACCGGCTCGGCCTCGCCACGCTGCTGCTGGAGCCAGAGATGCTGGAGGCGGTGGAGGCCGACGTCCACCTCGTCGGCACGCTGCTCTCGCTCAACAAGGCGATGCCGGAGACGACGAAGGAGACGGCACGGGCGGTCGTGCGCAAGGTCGTCGAGGACCTCGAGAAGCGGCTCGCCACCCGGACCAGGGCCACCCTCACCGGCGCCCTCGACCGCAGCGCCCGCGTCAACCGGCCCCGGCACCAGGACATCGACTGGAACCGCACGATCGCGGCCAACCTCAAGCACTACCTGCCGGAGTACCGGACGATCGTGCCCGAGCGGCTCATCGGCTACGGACGGGCCTCGCAGTCGGTGAAGAAGGAGGTCATCCTCTGCATCGACCAGTCGGGGTCGATGGCGGCGTCGGTCGTGTACGCGTCCGTGTTCGGGGCGGTGCTCGCCTCCATGCGGTCGATCAACACCCGGCTCGTCGTCTTCGACACCGCGGTCGTCGACCTCACCGACCAGCTCGACGACCCGGTCGACGTCCTCTTCGGCACCCAGCTCGGCGGCGGTACGGACATCAACCGGGCGCTCGCGTACTGCCAGTCGCAGATCACCCGGCCCGCGGAGACGGTGGTCGTGCTGATCAGCGATCTGTACGAGGGCGGCATACGCAACGAGATGCTCAAGCGGGTCGCGGCGATGAAGGCGTCGGGCGTGCAGTTCGTGACGCTGCTCGCGCTGTCCGACGAGGGGGCGCCGGCCTACGACAGGGAGCACGCGGCCGCGCTCGCCGCGCTGGGCGCACCGGCCTTCGCCTGTACGCCGGACCTGTTCCCGGAGGTGATGGCGGCGGCGATCGAGAAGCGGCCGATTCCGGTGCCGGAGGGGTGATTTGTCGACCCGGTGACAGCGACTTCGGGCAGCAAAAGGGACATGACTACCCATCGGTAACGGAGGGCTTGCGGAACCTCCGTACTCCCGTGCGAGTATCGACGCCTCTTCAGCGTCGCGTCGACGCGTGGCTCGTCACGCATGACGTGTTCCGCCGCACGGGAGGACCCACCCCCTCTTGACCTCGTCAGCCGCCGCTCTGCCCGGTGCCGCTCTGCGCGTGTTGCGCACGGCGGCCGGGCGGCGTGCGCTGCAAGTGGTCGTGCTGGTGGGCGGGTTGTTCGCGCTCGGGTTCCTCTGCGGGGAACGGGCGAGCGCGGCGGAGGGCGTGCCGACGGTGACGTCCCATGGGGTCGCGTCGGTGGCCCCGGTGACGTCCGTGGTGCCGGTGGACGGCGTCCAGTCGTTGACGCGGGACACGGTGGAACGGTTGGTGACACCGCCGACTGAGGCGGACGCCCACCCGACCGCGCCGCCACCCGAGGCGCAACCGGCCGCACCCGCACCCGATGCCCGCGCGGTCGCACCCGCACCCGAAGCCCACGCGACCGCACCGCCGCTGCCCGATCTCACGGACACCACCGTCGAGGACAAGGTGCTCCGCCCGGTGACCGAGCAGGTCGGCGGGGTCGTGGACGGCAAGGTCGTACAGCCGGTCGAGGACCTCGTGGAGACGGTCACCGAGCAGCTGGCCGAGGCGCAGACGCAGTTGCCGAACCTGCCGGCTTTCCCGGCCGTGCCCGAGTTCCCGGTGCTGCCGGAGGCTCCTGGGCTGCCGGTGGTACCGGTGTTGCCGGGGCAGACGTTGCCGGCGCCGGTCACGGCGACGCCGCAGCCGGGTTCCTCGGCGGACGGTTCGACCGGCGGACAGGACTCCGCCGGCTCCAACAGCTCCGACAAGGCGAGGGCGAGGGCGAGCAGGGTCGGCGGTGACTACGGTCCGTCGTCCCTCGACGGTTCCCCCGTCACGGGTACCGCCCCCAAGGCGGACCGGCATCGTGCCGCGACGTCGGGCGGGTACGTCCCCGCGCATCCGGCGCCCACGGGTGACCAGGGCGGGGCGCTGGCCAACCGGTCCGGCGTGGACAACGGTTCGCCGCGGCACGGCGACGCACACGCCGTGTCCCTGAACGACCGCGCCCCGCTGAGGCTCGTGCCCGGCGGCGTGGTGGGCACCGACGCGGACGGCACCCGGGACAGGCACCGGGACATTCCGGTTTCCCCGGCTTAGGGCGGGCGCTCACCCCTGCCGCCGACGTGTGGCGCGGGGTGGAACAGGTCGCTTCGACCACCCGGGAATCCTCCGCATCTCCAGACGAGACGGACCCCGGACATGTCCCCAGCCGTCCGAAACCGTCCGAGCCCCAAGACCGGCACCGGCACCCCTTGCTTGCCTCCTGGGCTTCGGACCCCCAGTTCCCAAGGACCTGACGTACCCATGAACAAGAACATCCGCCGCTCCATCGTCATAGCCGCCGGCGTCACCGGCGCGTGGGCGCTCGGCTCCACGGCAGCCAGCGCCGACGAGCTGCCCGCCTCCTCCCTCTCCGTGTCGGACACGACGACGGACCTCACGGAGGGCGTCACGGCCGACGTCACGAACACGCTGACCGGCGTGACCGACACGGTCGACGGCGTCGTCTCCGCAGTGACCGACACGGCCACGGAGACGGCCCCCGCCGACACGAAGGTCACGACCCCGGAGACCACCCAGGCGGTCAAGGCAACCGAGGCCGCCAAGACCGCGACCACCTCCAAGGCCACCAAGGCCACCAAGATCAAGGGCGCCGCAGCCATCCAGGGCGCGAAGGCCGCCCGCGCCGCCCGTGCCGCGCAGGCGCAGCTCGACGCGACGGCCCAGGAGAAGGCCGGTGAGACGGTCGCCGCCGCGCGGACCACCGTCTCCGACGCGGGCACCCCGCAGGACGACGTCGACTACCTCTTCGGCCCCCTCGCCGTCTTCGCCCCGGAGCTGGAGCGGGCCCTCGCCGGCGCCCAGACCAAGCTCCAGGGCGTCCAGTCGGCGGCGCGCACGCAGGCGCAGGGCATCGACGGCGTCGTACGGACGAAGGCGCAGCAGGTCGTCGCGACGGCAGGCCGCACCACGTCCACCACGACGGACACGGCGCACGCCACCCTCACCGCCACCGAGGCCCACGCGACCAGCGCCGCAGCCACCGCCCGGAACGCGACCGGCACCGTCACCGCTCTCCCCGCCACCCTGACCCCCGTAGTGGACGAGACCGCCGCCGCGGCCGTCCCCCCGCTGGCCACCGCCGCAGTGCACGGCGCTGCCCCGGTCGTCGACCGGGCGGTGGGCGGGGTGGCGCCCGTGGCCCCCGGTGTCGTGCACGGCGCCACGCCCGTCGTCACCGGCGCGGTCGCGGGCGTCGCCCCGCTCGCCACCGACGCCGTCGCCGGGGTGAGTGGGACCGCCGGTCATGCCGTCGACGCGGTCACCGCGCTCGCGTACGGCGTCGTCGCCGACGTCCAGCCCGTCGCGAACGGCGTCGCCGCCGATGCGCAGGGCCTCGCCACCGGCGCGGTCCAGGGCGTCACCCCGGTCGCCGGCGGTGCCGTCGCCGGTGTCCGGCAGGTCGCCGGTGGCGTTGTCGGCGACGTTCCGCCGTACGCCGGCGGGCTCGTCGGGCAGGTCGGTGCCGATGTCACCGGCAGCGTGCTCCCGCCCGTCGTGGGCACCGCCGTGCGCGGGGTCGTCCCCGTCGCGGAGCAGGCCGTGGTCGACGCGGGGGCGCTGGCGTACGGCGTGACGGCGGACGTGCGGCACACCGTCGCTGAGGTGGCGCCGCTCGCGTACGGCGTGGCCGGGCACGCGGGTGGTCTGGCCGAGGGCGTGAGCCAGGACGTGGCGCCCTTCGCGTACGGCGTCAGCGGTGCCGTCCAGCCGGTCGTCGAGCTCGTCCAGCCGGTCGTGGCGGGCGTCGGCGGCAGTGCCGAGACCTTGGCGTACGGCGTCACCCAGGACGTCGCCCCCTTCGCGTACGGCGTGACGGGGGACGTGCGGGGGACCGTCGACGGGGTCGTGCCCGTCGTCGGGCACACCGTCGACGGCGTGACCCCTCTCGCGGGGAACGCCGTCACCGGCGTCCAGGGGGTCGGCCGGTCCGTCACTCCCGGATACGACGTCTGACCCTCCCCACCCCCACCCGACTCCGCGAGGCAGCACGCCCGGACGGCCGAAAGCCGTCGGTCCGTCCGGCGTGACCCCTCGCGGTCGGAGCCGGGCGGTCCCCATTGGGGTGGGGATCATCGGCTCCGCGCCCCTAAGGGGCTGCTCAGGGGGCCTCACCGGGTCAACCCCAGCCCGGTGAGGCCCTTCCTCATGTCCCTCTCGGTCCCTCACACCTGACACGCCGTGCCAGTGAGGGCGGCATCATGTGACAGGTATCACCGCTCAGGTGTGACGCTCGATTTAGGGGCCCCCTGCAAGCAGCGATAACCTGCGAGACGGACATGCCGCGCGCTCGGACACCGTGTGCGCCTCCCTTGTGACACTCGGCGGACGTCACGTTGCCCATCGCGGCACGCCCACGCATCCAACGAACCGCGAGATCACTGATAGGGACGGAAGCGCGTGGACCTGTTCGAGTACCAGGCGAGGGACCTCTTCGCCAAGCACGATGTACCGGTGCTGGCCGGTGAAGTCATCGACACGCCTGAGGCGGCCCGCGCAGCCACCGAGCGTCTCGGTGGCAAGTCCGTCGTCAAGGCCCAGGTGAAGGTCGGCGGCCGTGGCAAGGCCGGTGGCGTCAAGCTCGCCGCCACCGCCGACGAGGCGGTCGAGCACGCGACCAACATCCTCGGCATGGACATCAAGGGCCACACGGTCCACAAGGTGATGATCGCCGAGACGGCCCCCGAGATCGTGGAGGAGTACTACGTCTCCTTCCTCCTCGACCGTGCCAACCGCACCTTCCTCTCCATCGCCTCCGTCGAGGGCGGCATGGAGATCGAGGAGGTGGCGGCCACCCGTCCGGAGGCCGTCGCCAAGACGCCGATCGACGCCAACGTGGGTGTGACCCCCGAGGTCGCGCGCCAGATCGTCGAGGCCGCGAACTTCCCGGCCGAGGTCGCCGACAAGGTCGAGAACGTCCTGGTCACCCTGTGGAAGACCTTCATCGAGGAGGACGCGCTCCTCGTCGAGGTCAACCCGCTGGCCAAGGTCGCCTCCGGTGACGTCATCGCCCTGGACGGCAAGGTCTCCCTGGACGAGAACGCCGAGTTCCGTCAGCCGGAGCACGAGGCCCTCCAGGACAAGGACGCGGCCAACCCGCTCGAGGCCGCCGCCAAGGAGAAGAACCTCAACTACGTCAAGCTCGACGGCGAGGTCGGCATCATCGGTAACGGTGCCGGTCTGGTCATGTCGACGCTGGACGTCGTCGCGTACGCCGGTGAGAACCACGGTGGCGTGAAGCCGGCCAACTTCCTCGACATCGGTGGTGGCGCCTCCGCCGCCGTCATGGCGAACGGCCTGGAGATCATCCTCGGCGACCCCGACGTCAAGTCGGTCTTCGTCAACGTCTTCGGTGGCATCACCGCCTGTGACGAGGTCGCCAACGGCATCGTCCAGGCGCTCCAGCTGCTCGCGGACAAGGGCGAGGAAGTCACCAAGCCCCTCGTCGTCCGCCTGGACGGCAACAACGCCGAGCTGGGTCGCAAGATCCTCTCCGACGCCAACCACCCGCTGGTCCAGCGCGTGGACACCATGGACGGCGCGGCCGACAAGGCCGCCGAGCTCGCGGCTGCGAAGTAAGGGACGAGGGAACACAGCCATGGCTATCTTCCTCAACAAGGACTCCAAGGTCATCGTCCAGGGCATGACCGGTGCCACGGGCATGAAGCACACCAAGCTCATGCTGGCGGACGGCACGAACATCGTCGGCGGCGTGAACCCCCGCAAGGCGGGTCAGTCGGTCGACATCGACGGCACCGAGATCCCGGTCTTCGGCACGGTCGCCGAGGCGATCGAGAAGACGGGCGCCAACGTGTCCGTCCTCTTCGTACCGCCGGCCTTCGCCAAGGCAGCGGTCGTCGAGGCGATCGACGCCGAGATCCCGCTCGCCGTCGTCATCACCGAGGGCATCGCGGTCCACGACTCGGCGGCGTTCTACGCCTACGCCGTGTCGAAGGGCAACAAGACCCGGATCATCGGCCCGAACTGCCCCGGCCTCATCACGCCGGGCCAGTCGAACGCCGGCATCATCCCGGGCGACATCACCAAGCCGGGCCGCATCGGTCTGGTCTCGAAGTCCGGCACGCTGACGTACCAGATGATGTACGAGCTGCGTGACATCGGCTTCTCCTCCGCCGTCGGCATCGGTGGCGACCCGGTCATCGGTACGACCCACATCGACGCGCTCGCCGCGTTCGAGGCCGACCCCGACACCGACCTGATCGTGATGATCGGTGAGATCGGTGGCGACGCCGAGGAGCGCGCGGCCGCGTTCATCAAGGAGAACGTGACCAAGCCGGTCGTCGGCTACGTCGCGGGCTTCACCGCGCCGGAGGGCAAGACCATGGGTCACGCCGGCGCGATCGTGTCCGGCTCGTCCGGCACGGCTGCCGCGAAGAAGGAGGCCCTCGAGGCCGCGGGCGTCAAGGTCGGCAAGACCCCGACCGAGACGGCGAAGCTGGCGCGCGAGATCCTCGCCGGCTGAGTTTGATCTGACGGTTGGTGGGCCCGTTCCCCTGGGTGGGGTCGGGCCCACCGGCGTTTTCGCTTTGAGCGGGTCAGCGGGTCAGCGGGTCAGCGGGTCAGCGGTGCCAGTCTCACCGGGCCGCTCGTCATCTCGCCCCGCAGCTTCTCCCGCAACTCCACCTCCGCGGCCGACAACGGCCCCTGCGCAACCCTCTCCGGCACCCCCTGGATCTCCGCCCCCGGCGCGATCGGCGGTTCGTAATGCGTCGGTGCCGTGCGTAGCGTCAGCGCCGTCGTGCCGATCAGCGCCACCGTGAACGCGATCGCCGCCCTCGTCCAGAAGCGGGCCCTGCGTTCGCTGCCCGTCCGTACCACCGGCGGCTTCGCCGCGCGCAAGCGCTCCGTGGCGGCGAGTTCGGTCAGGCGGCGGTGGAGTTCGGTGGGGTCGGAGAGGTCCGGCAGGTGCGCGGCGATCGCCTCGCGCGCGTTCATCAGCCGCCCGGCCGCGGCCGGCGTGCTCGCCTCCGTCTCCGCCGCCGTCTCCGGCAGGTCGAGGCCGACACCGTCGTACAGTACGAGTGTGCGGCGCTGCGGTGGCGGCAGGCGCAGGAGTGCGGCCAGCAGGGCGCGGTCGGAGGCGTCGGCGGGCGGGGCCTCCGGGTTGCGGTAGCGGGGGCGGAAGCGGTGCCAGGGGGAGAGGGCGTACTCGTACGCCGTGGCCCGCACCCAGCCCGCAGGATCGCGGTCGACCGCCACCTCCGGCCAGCGCTGCCAGGCGAGTTGGAAGGCCCGCTCGACGGACTCGCGGGCGAGTTCGCGGCGCCCGGTGAGGAGATAGGCCTGCCGTACGAGGGCGGGTGCGCAGAACGCGTACAGGGCGTCGAAGGCCTGAGCGGGCGTCAGAGGGGCCGGGGCGGCTTCCGCGGGTTCGAGCTCCGGCGCGGGTTCGGGTTCGGGCGCGGGTTCGGGCTCGGGGTCCCCGGGTGGTTCTTCGTGGAACTGAGGTGCCGTCACCTCGGTGGGTGGCGGCTCCTCTTGGGTCAACGTGCTCAGCAGCTTCGCGTACGCCTCCCGCTTGCGGCCGCGTGGATTCGTACGGCCGGACTCCCATGCGCGGACCGTCTCCCGGGTGACCCCCACCCGTTCGGCGAGCTGAGCCTGCGTCAGGGACCCGGCCTCGCGCAGGCGTCGGCGTTCCTTGGGCGGGGGGAGCGGGGTTGCAGGGCTCTGGGTCACAGGGGGCCCCTTCGTACGAAAAAGTACATAGTCGTATATTGAGCGACACGGCAGGAGTTCGCCTGTTACGACGAGAAAGCGCGTGTCGTTGGGAGCATGACGGTCGTGATCCAGATGACCGTTCGCCGATCGCCCCTGTCGTCCCTGCTCACCCGGTTGCGTGACCGTTCGCCCGGACTGGCCGCGAGCCTTCTGAGTGGGGTGCTCGCGGCGGGGCTGGGGCTCGGTTCGCTCGCCGTGCTGGTGATGGTGCTGTGGATCAGTTCGCCGTATCCGGACAGCGGGCCGGGTGGTGCGCTGCATGTCGCGGCGGCGCTGTGGCTGCTCGCGCACGGGGCGGAACTGGTCCGCACGGACACGCTGTCCGGGGTGCCGGCGCCGGTGGGGGTGACGCCGTTGCTGCTGCTGGTGCTGCCGGTGTGGCTGGTGCACCGGGCGGCGCGGGACGCGGTCGCCGACGAGGAGGACACGGCCGGGGCGGCGGGGTGGACGGCGTTCGCGGGGGTGGTTCTCGGTTATCTCGGCGTCGGGGCGGGGGCCGCGTTGTATGCGGCGGGCGGGGAGTTGCGGCCTTCGTGGGTGTGGACGGCGGTGTGCGTGCCGGTCGTGGTGACGGTCGCGGCGGGCGCGGGCGTCTGGACGGCGTACGGCCGCCCGCGCGGCCCCGTCGACGGCGTGCTGCTTCTGCTGCCGGCGTCGGTCCGCCGTCTCGTCCTCGGCCCGGATGCCGGGCAGCGGCTCGGGGTGGCGGCGCGGGCGGCCGGTGCCGGGGTGGCTCTGCTGGTGGGTGGGGGTGCGCTGCTGCTGGCGGCGTCCCTGGTCTGGCACGGCGGCGCGGCGCGGCTCTCCTTCCTCCAGTTGACGGAGGGGTGGTCGGGACGGTTCGCCGTACTGCTGCTGTGCGTCGCGCTCGTGCCCAACGCGGCGGTCTGGTCCCTGTCGTACGCCCTCGGCCCCGGCTTCGAACTGGGCGCGGGCCATGTGGTGGGCCCCCTCTCCTCCGCACCGGCGCCACTGCTGCCACCGTTCCCCCTGCTGACGGCGGTGCCGGAGGCGGGCACCGGGACGTGGCTGAACTGGACGGCGGGGGCGGTGCCGGTGGTGGCCGGGGTGACGGTGGGGTGGTTCGTGGCGGGGGCGGCGAGTGGGGGGAGAGGCCGGAGGGGGCGGGCCGACGGGGGTAGGGACAGGGCTGAGGCCTCCGGGGCACGGCAGGTCAGTGGGGTCGGCCGCCTGTCGGGGACGGATGCCGGAACGGCCGGTGCAGTGCACGGCAGGGGTGGTGGTGTGCGGGTGGGGCAGGAGCCTGCGGTCTGGTCGCGGGGTCGGACGGCCGGTACCGCCGGGCTCGCGGCCGCTCTCTGCGCGGCCTCGGTCGCGGTCCTCGCCGCACTCGCGGGCGGACCACTCGGGGTGTCCGCGCTGGCCTGGTTCGGGCCGGTCTGGTGGCTGACGGCAGGGGCGGCACTGCTGTGGACCGCGACGATGGCGATCCCTACGGCACTGGGGCTGCGGGCTTGGCGGTGCCGGGAGCGGAAGGTGCGCCGGGTGCGGGCGGCGACGGCCGCTGAGGCGCGGGGAGAGGAGCCGGGGCCGCAGGGTGGGGCGCGGGGTGAGATGCCCGTTTCGCGTGGTGGGTCGCGGGGGGAGGTGTCGGCGGTCGAGGTGGGGGCCAGGGAGTCGACGGGCTTCGAGGGAGCTAGGGGTGCGCCGGAGGTGGCGGCAGCCCACGCGAGGCGTTGGTTCTCACGGCGGAAGAGCGCCGGTCGGGGCGCAGCCTTGAGGTCCTCCGATCCCGAGATGTCCGTTCCCATGACCTCAGGCCCTGGGACACTCACAGCCGAGGCCTCTGCCCACATGGCCCCCGGCCTCGAGATGGCCGCCCCCAAGCGCTCCGCCAACCGCTGGTTCTCCCGCAAGCCGCGCGCGAGCCGAGCAGCCGCAGCGCCCTCCACGCCGTACGAACTCGACGCCGACGATGCAGCCTTCGAGCCCTACGACTTCCTGCCCGCCGACCCCCGCCCGGCCGCGAATCCGATCGCGAGCCCGACGGCCGGCCCGAGCGCGAGTCCGGCCCCGAGCCCGGCCGCGAGCCAGCCCGCGAACCCGACCCCGACCGCCGTCCCTGCCCCGAACTCGACCGCCACCCCGGACCTGAACCCGTCCACCACCCCCACGCCGCCCACCCCCTGGCACGACGACGCCTCCCGTGAAGCGCGCTGGGCGGTGCTCAGGGAGGTGTCCGACACGGAGTGAGGGTCAGCTTGTGCCCAGGATTCCGCGGAGTTCCTTCGGGAGCAGGTCGCTGCAGGACTGCTTCGCCTGGTTGGTGAGCGCGTCGTTCGTGCAGGTGTAGTAGTCGCTGTAGACGAGCTGCGCCGTGAAGCCCGCGCCGACCAGGACGATCGCCAGGGACGCGGTGACCAGGCCGCTGATCGCCGCCGTGGTCTGGGGTCGGGAGCCCGACGTGTCCGGCGCCGGGGTGTCGGGGTCGGCGGGGCGGGGCTTGGCGCGCAGGGCGCTGACACCCCAGTACACGGCGAGCGCCCCGAGCAGCAGCGCGACGTACGGCCAGCTGAACAGCGCGAAGAAGAATGCCCACATACCGCTCAGCAGCGAGTACCGCGCCCGGCGCTGGGTGGGGTCGGTCGGGTCCCAGCGCATCCCGGTGCCGGAGCCGCCGCCGCTGCCCTGGCCGCCCTCGGGGCCGGAGCTGCCGGGACGGTCGCCGAAGCCGCCGGAGGACCGGCCGGGCTGGCGGTCGCTCCACTGGCTGCCCCACGGGGAGCCGGAGTCGCCGTCGGAGTCACCGCTCGGGCGGCGCGGCTGCCACGGCCGGTCGGGCGTGCCCTCCGGCGGCGGGGCGAAGGGGTTGTCGTCCCCGGAGGAACCTCCCCGCCCGGCGTCCGGCCCCTCGCCGCCCGGCTTGCTGTCGGGCTTGTCGTCCGAGGGTGCGTCGGGCGGGGACGCGGGGCGCTCCCGCAGCAGCACGCCGCGGCGCTCCCCTCCCTGCATCGACTGCGGGGGGAGCGTGAGGAGTCGCAGGCTGCGGTCCGGCATCAAGTGAGCGTCTTCCCCTAGGTGATACGGCTGTCTGGCGTGAGCTGATGTGAGCCTTCACTTCGGAAACGCACCGCACGACGACCACGTTCCCGAGTCGGGCCCTCCCAGACGCTACCTTCCGGCCACGCCCCCGTCCCGTGGGGGCCGCCCGGAGTGCCGGTATCGTTGCTGACGTTCGGCCGCTTCGTAGACTTCCCCGTATCCCGGGGCGCGATGCATTCGTACGAACGTACATACCGAACGTACATACCGCATGTCCCCCGAGAAAGGGCCCCTCGTGGCTAAGCGCCTTGTCGTGCTGGTCTCCGGTTCCGGCACCAACCTCCAGGCGCTCCTCGACGCCATCACGGAGACCGGCGCCGAGGCCTACGGCGCCGAGATCGTGGCCGTCGGAGCCGACCGCGCCGGCATCGAAGGGCTCGCCCGGGCCGAGCGCGCCGGGCTGCCGACCTTCGTCACGCGCGTCAAGGACTTCGAGAGCCGCGAGGAGTGGGACGCCGCGCTCGCCGAGGCCGTCGCCGCGTACGAGCCCGACCTGGTCGTCTCCGCCGGGTTCATGAAGATCGTCGGCAAGGAGTTCCTCGCGCGGTTCGGCGGGCGGTTCGTCAACACCCACCCCGCCCTTCTCCCCAGTTTTCCCGGCGCCCACGGCGTCCGTGACGCGCTCGCGTACGGGGCCAGGGTCACCGGCTGCACCGTCCACTTCGTCGACGACGGCGTCGACACCGGACCGATCATCGCCCAGGGCGTGGTCGAGGTCCGGGACGAGGACGACGAAGACGCTCTGCACGAGCGCATCAAGGAAGTCGAGCGAAGGCTGCTCGTCGAGGTCGTGGGGCGGCTCGCCCGCAACGGCTATCGCATTGAGGGACGAAAGGTAGTTATCCAGTGACCGCCGAGAGCATCGAGAGCGGCAAGCGGGCCATCCGTCGCGCGCTCGTCAGCGTCTACGACAAGACCGGGCTCGAGGAGCTTGCCCGCGGGCTGCACGAGGCCGGCGTCGAACTCGTCTCCACCGGATCCACCGCGGGCCGGATCGCCGCCGCCGGCGTCCCCGTCACCAAGGTCGAGGAGCTCACCGGCTTCCCCGAGTGCCTGGACGGCCGGGTCAAGACCCTGCACCCGCGCGTGCACGCCGGCATCCTCGCCGACCTGCGCCTGGAGGACCACCAGCGGCAGCTGGCCGAGCTGGGCGTCGAGCCGTTCGACCTGGTCGTCGTGAACCTCTACCCGTTCCGCGAGACGGTCGCCTCCGGCGCCTCGCCCGACGAGTGCGTCGAGCAGATCGACATCGGCGGCCCCTCGATGGTCCGCGCGGCGGCGAAGAACCACCCCTCGGTCGCGGTCGTCACCAGCCCCGCGCGGTACGCCGACGTCCTGAGCGCCGTCCAGAACGGCGGGTTCGACCTCACCACCCGCAAGCGGCTCGCCGCCGAGGCCTTCCAGCACACGGCGTCGTACGACGTGGCCGTCGCCTCCTGGTTCGCCTCCTCCTACGCGCCGGTCGACGAGTCACAGTTCCCCGACTTCCTCGGCGCCACCTGGGAGCGCGAGAACACCCTCCGCTACGGCGAGAACCCGCACCAGCCGGCCGCCCTGTACGTGGACGCCTCCGGTGCCGGTCTTGCCAAGGCCGAGCAGCTGCACGGCAAGGAGATGTCGTACAACAACTACACGGACACGGACGCTGCCCGCCGTGCCGCGTACGACCACGACGAGCCGGCCGTCGCGATCATCAAGCACGCCAACCCGTGCGGTATCGCGGTCGGCGCGGACGTCGCCGAGGCGCACCGCAAGGCGCACGCGTGTGACCCGCTGTCGGCGTTCGGCGGCGTGATCGCCGTGAACCGGCCGGTCAGCAAGGAGATGGCCGAGCAGGTCGCGGAGATCTTCACCGAGGTCATCGTGGCGCCGGACTACGAGGAGGGGGCCCTGGAGGCCCTCGCCAAGAAGAAGAACATCCGGGTGCTGAAAGCCGCGGGCGCGCCCGCCAACCCGGTCGAGGTCAAGCCGGTCGACGGCGGTGTGCTCCTCCAGGTCGCCGACCGCCTCCAGGCGGACGGCGACGACCCGGCGAACTGGACGCTGGCCACGGGCGAGGCGCTGTCCCCGGCCGAGCTCGCCGAGCTGGCCTTCGCCTGGAAGGCCTGCCGCGCGGTCAAGTCCAACGCGATCCTCCTCGCCAAGGACGGCGCCTCGGTCGGCGTCGGCATGGGCCAGGTCAACCGCGTCGACTCCGCGAAGCTGGCCGTCGAGCGGGCGGGCGCCGAGCGCGCGCAGGGGTCGTACGCGGCCTCCGACGCGTTCTTCCCCTTCCCGGACGGCCTGGAGATCCTCGTCGAGGCCGGCGTCAAGGCCGTTGTCCAGCCGGGTGGTTCGGTCCGCGACGAGCTGGTGGTCGAGGCGGCGAAGAAGGCCGGCGTGACGATGTACTTCACGGGGACGCGGCACTTCTTCCACTGAGCCGCAACGCGTGTGACGGGGCCCGCCGGTGATCCACCGGCGGGCCCTTGCGTGTCCCCTGTGTGGGGGCCGTAGATGCCGTCCCATTCGCCGGAGTCGTTCGGGAACGCCTTCTTCTGGGCCGCGATGAGCGCTTCGCGTGTCCGGTCGCCGAAGATGCCGTCCGTGTCGAGCCCGGCCGAGTAGCACAGGTTCAGCGCGATCTGGAGCCGGGTGACGCCGCTGCCCGTGTTCCCCTTGGCCAACTGGCAGTTGTAGATGGACCCGCTCCGGACAGCAGTACGGCTGCGGCGGCGATGCCCGCCCTGGCCCGGGGCACACGGAACTTCACGGTGTTTCCTCTCCGTCGGTGGCGATGCGACGTCATGGCACCACGCACCGAAGCCGGCGCCATCCTGAAAAGTTCGAGGTTCCACCGCCCGGCCACGGCGCTGACGATCGGCGTGCGCAAGCCGCGCAGTCCGTTCCGAGGGCATCCGAGCGAGCCCGAGGAAATCCCGGGGAATCCAAGGGGGAAGAACCCGATGAACTTCCGTATGACGCGGGCACGTCTGGCCGCCGCGGGCATGGGCGCCGCCGTCGTCGCCACGCTGACCGTCAGCGCCTCACCGGCCTCCGCCTCGGCGTCCTGGGGGTATGTCCGAGGCGTCGGAGCCGAGTTCAGGAACGACTGGGCCGCCGAGGGCACCGTCTCGGCGTCGTCCTACGCCAGGAGCAACGTCGCCTGCTTCTGGCAGTACATCCTCTGGGCCGAGGGCGCCGACGAGTTGGGTGCCGGATCCGACACCGGTGTCTACGACAAGTCCGACATCGACGGCATCTTCGGGGCCAACACCACCCACGCGACCAAGAACCTCCAGGCGCGCTGGGGGCTGGACGACGACGGCCTGGTCGGCCCGAACACCTTCAGCAAGGCCGACGACAACCTGGTGCTCTACTCGGGCAACACCTCGAACGTGAACAGCGAGGTGATCTTCCACTACGAGGGGGACGCGCACAGCTTCTACGTGAGGCGGGCGCCCACTAGCGGGAACTACGGCTGGTACGAGGGCCAGACGCTGTACCACGCCTCGTACAACACCCGCACCTGCAGCTGAGTGCCGGGCGCGGGAGGCTGACGAGGGCCCGCCGGTCGCGCCGGCGGGCCCTCTGCTGTGCGGCGCGGGTCAGCCGCAAGTGCTGTTGTTCTTGTAGCTCGCGTACTGCCACTGGCCGTTGTGGTAGATGCGGTACTTGCCGTCCGACGTCCGGTAGACGTCGAAGACGAAACGGGAGCCGTGGTAGCGGAGCTTGGACTTGGTCGCCGAGGTCGAGCCGGCGCCACGGAACTCCAGCTCGCCGAGCTTGGTCGACGCGTTCCACTTGTCGTCGGCCGCGCCGAACGTGTTCTTGCCGACGACGCCGTCCTGCGTCAGCCCCCAGGCCTTCTGCAACTGCTTGGTGGCGTACTTGGTGTTGGCGCCGAACCTGCCGTCGATGTCGGCCTGGTCGAACTGCGTGCCGTTGCTCTCCTTGACACCCTCGGCGTAGAGGATGATCTGCCAGAAGCAGGTGGCGTTGGAGTCCGAGTGCGACGACGTCGACAGGGTGCCCTCGTCGCCGAAGTCGTCGTAGAACGACCCGCCGCCGCTCACATAGCCGTTGCCCGCGCTCGCCGAGGCGGGCGAGGCGCTGACGGCCAGCGCTCCGGCGACCGCGCCGGTCACCGCGACGGTGGCCAGCCGGGCTCGTGTCGTACGGAAGTTCATGGTGTGGTTCCTTCCCCGTTGACTGCGGTGCCGAGTGCTCGGCACCGAGTTCTCCGTGCTGTGCTGCGTGGCACGGCGGCGGGGCGGGGGTGGTCCGCCGGTGCCGCCGTGCCACAACGAGCATGTGCCGGACCGCGGGCGAAGCTCCAGCGCGGTCGGCGAAGTGGGGTGATCATGGGATGGGGATGGCCGTGACCTGCGGTGATGCCGGGCCGGCTGAGGTGTGGGCGGGACGCCGGGACGGGCTCTGACATCCTTTGCCTGGGCTTTACGCGAGTGAAGTCCACGTACACACACGGGGGTTGGTCATGTCACGGTGGAGGGACCTGCCGGAGTCGCTCGATCCACGGCTGCGGCACCTGGTCGCGGAACTGCGCGCGCACAAGGACCGCAGCGGTCTGAGCATCGCGGCGCTCGCGCACCGGACCGGGTTCGGGAAGTCGTCCTGGGACCGGTATCTGAACGGCAGGGCGCTGCCGCCGGAAGAGGCCGTCGAGGCGCTCGCCCAGGTCTGCGAGGTGGCGGCGGCGCCGCTGCTGGAGCTGCGGGAGCTGGCGACGACCGGCGCGGCGGAGGCGGAAGCGGAGGCGGGCGTCGAGACCGTACGGCCGATCGGCGCCGCGCCGCGAACCCCCGTGCCCTGGACGGCCATTCTGCTCTCCAGCGTCACCACCTCCCTGGTGATGCTGGCCGGCCTGGTGCTGCTCGCCCCCTGGGAGGACTCCACGCCGTCCGCGCCGGCCGCCACCGCCACGGAGAGGCCGGCCGCCGGTGACGTCCATCCCGAGCTCGGCGTCTACAAGTACAGCTCGGGTACGACGTACGAGTGCGACGTCCGGCGCGACGACGACGGCCTGCTGTACGCGGGATACAGCCGCACCCGCACCGCCCTCCTCGACAAGAACGCCTACCGCTGGGCCGTCGTGGAGGCGCAGTGCCTGCTGGAGCAGCACGGCGCCTCGCCGGGCGTCGTGGACGGCGCCTTCGGCACCAACACCGACCGTGCGGTACGGCAGGTGCAGACCGAGGCGAAGATCGCGGTGGACGGGGTCATCGGACCGGACACCTGGAAGGTGCTGCGCAAGTGAGCGCTGGGGAGCGGCCGTTGCCTCCCGAGTGCGCGAGGCTCGCCGCGACACTCCGCGAACTGCGGTCCGCCACGGGGCTGAGCCTGGCCGCCCTCGCGGCGCGCACGCCGTACAGCAAGTCCTCCTGGGAGCGTTACCTCAACGGCCGGACCCTGTCGCCCCGGCAGGCGGTGGAGCAGCTGTGCGCGCTGGCCGGGGCGCAGCCGGAACGCCCGCTCGCGCTCTGGGAGTTGGCGGAGGCGGCCTGGCGTGGCCGGTCGGAGGTGCGGGACGCTCCCCGGGCCGAGGGGGACAGGTCGGCGGGGGAGGCCGCTGATGAGCAGGGGGTCGCCGAACCGAACGCTCGCTCGCGCGTCGTCCCCTGGCTCCTCGCCGGTCTGGCCGTGTTCGCCGCCGGAACCCTGTTCCTCCAGTCACGCCCCGACGACGACACGGCCCCGGCGGTCGTGCCGCCGGCCTCGACCGCCTCCGAAGCCGGCCCCGGCTGCCACGGCGCCTCCTGCACCGGCAAGGGCGCGGAGAGCCTGGACTGTTCCACGGCCACCCGTGCCCCGGTCGAACTCGGCGAACACCGCTACGGCGACACGCTCGTCAAGGCCCGCTGGTCCCCGTACTGCGACACCGTGTGGGCCAGTCTGGACCGCGGCGTCCTCGGCGACCGGGTGGAGATCGTGGTCCCCGGCGTCCGAGTGCAGCACCGCCGGGTCGAGACCCGCCTGGAGGAGACCTACCGCGTCTCCACGACGATGGCGGCGGCCCGGGAGGACGTACTGGGCCGCGTGCAGGCGTGTCTGGTACGGCGGGACGAGCGGCGGTGCTTCACGCTCACGCCGCCGTAGCCGCCGTACGCCACGCACCGCCGAAACCGGCTCCCCGGCCGCCGCTCGTGCGCCGCTCTGCGGGTGGTGCCCCGGCCGTGCTGAGCGGCGGGGCGAAGAGCGGAACCGTGCGGTGGCGGGGTGCCGTTCCCGCGTGCCGGCCGGGCCTGTGCTCGGCCGCTCGGGGCCGCGCCACACCTGGCTGGTCCAACTCTCATGCAACAGGCCCCACTTGAGCCATGCTGTTGAGGCTGAGCGCAAAAGCCGAGTTCACCGGGGGGAACGAGATGCTCCGCGTCCACTTCGGCGAGGCCGACCTGGCCAGGACCCGGTTGTGCGCCACGTCCGACCCGCTGTGGGACGTCGCCATCAGCCTGCATCGGCTGCAGACCCGGCAAGGCCGCTGGGCCTACGCGGACTGGCACCGGACGACCCGGCGGCGGCTGCGCGAGAAGGGGCTGGAACGGGCCGTACGGAACGTGCTGTTGCCGCTGTACCCGAGGGGCCCCTACTTTCCCGACTTCCTCACACCGTTCCAGGCCTCCGAGGGGCTGGACGCCGGGCTCGAGGCCGTCCTCGCCACGGCGCCGCACCGGGTGCGGGCGGAGATCGGCGTACTGGACCGGGTGGAGGGCGCGCCCCCGTGGGCCGGCCGGCTGGCCGAGCGGGGGGTGCGGGAGGAGTTCGTACGGCTGCTGCGCGCCTATCACGAGGTCGCGGTCGCGCCGTACGAGGACGAGGTGCAGGCCCGTGTCGAGGCCGAGCGGGCGGTGCGGGCGCGGGCGCTCCTGGACGGCGGCGTGGAGGGCATGCTGGCGGGGCTCGGGCCGTGGGCGCGGTGGGAGCGGCCGGTGCTGCACGTCGACTACCATCCCGCGGTCGACCGGGACCTGCGGCTGGAGGGGCGCGGGATGCTGCTCGTCCCGTCGTACTTCAACCTCCAGCGGCCGATCACCTTCGCCGACCCGGGCCTGCCTCCCGTACTGGTCTGTCCACTGATCCACGAACCGCCGGCCGCCGACCTGCCGGACCCGCCTGCGGCCACGTCGGCGGACCCGCCCGCCGCATCGCTGGCCGTCCTCCTCGGCCGGGCCCGTGCCGTCGCCCTGCACGCCGTCGCCCAGGGCGCCACGACCGGCGAGATCGCGCGCGCCGCGGGCGTCTCCGCGTCCTCGGCCAGCCGCCATGCGACGGCCCTGCGGGACGCGGGCCTGATCACCAGCACACGGCACGGCGGTTCCGTGCTGCACACCCTCACGCCCGTGGGGGCGTCCGTGCTGCGGGCGGCGGCCCGGCGGACCGGGGCCGCCTGACGGGGCGGGTCGCGGACGCTCCGAAGCCCGCCCGGGTTGTACGCGTATCGACTGATTGCCCACGCCTTGTAGGTGCGCTTTCATCCCTGCAGAGCCCCGGCACCGGACCGGGGCACCTGCCTTCTGGGGGAACAGATGGCCAGAACCGAGCGCGGTACGGGACGGCGCAGAGCGTTACGCGCGGCGGGCGGCGGCGCCCTTGTCGCGCTGCTGACCGCCGCGACCCTGCCCACGGCCGACGCGGCACCGGCCCCCGCGTCCTCGACGCTGCGGATCAGCGTCGCCGCCGACGGCACCGAGGCCAACGGCCCCTCCAGCCAGCCGGCCATCAGCGCCGACGGCCGCGTCGTCGCGTTCGTCTCGCACGCCACCAACCTCGTACCCGGCGACCCCGACGACGGCGCCGACCTGTTCGTCCGCGACCTGCGCACCGGAACGCTCCAGCGCGTGGCTGCCGACGGCGACATCTACTTCCCGGCGCTCAGCGCCAACGGCCGCTACGTCGCCTACGCGACCCAGAACGGCGCCGAATCCACCGTGTACGTACGGGACTTGAGGACCGGCCGGACGGAACGCGCCGACGTGGGCCTCGACCCCGGGCACACCGGCGGACAGACCCCCGCGCTCTCCGCGGACGGCCGCACCGTGGCGTTCGCCGCGTACGGGACCGATCCCGAGGGCGTCTCCCGGGCCGTCTACGTCCGCGACCTGCGCGCCCACCGCACCGAGCGGATCAGCCCCGACGCCGGTCCCGGCCACAGCTTCCGCGCCCCGTCCCTGAGCGCAGACGGCCGCAAGGTCGCCTACCAGGACATCACCGGCACCCCGCCGCGCGGCGACTACTCGGACCTGTACGTCCACGACCGCCGCACCGGCGGCACGGTCCAGGCCGACACCACCCACGACGGCAGCTCCGCCGACAAGGCCGCCACCGCGCCCCTGCTCAGCGCCGACGGTTTCACCCTCGCCTTCACCTCCGGCGCGTCCAACCTGGTCCCGGGCGCCGACCCGAACAGCAGCTTCAACCCCTTCGTCCGCGACCTGCGCACCGGCACCCTCACGCGCGTCGACGCGACCGTCCCCGGCCCCGAGGGCGTGCTGTCCGCGGACGCCATCTCCGCCGACGGCACCAAGCTGCTGCTCGACGTCTGGGCCGTCCTCACCACCGAGGACGCCGCCCACATCCGCGACCTGCGCACCGGAACCGACGTCCTGGTCACCCCGAACCAGGACGGCGACCCCGGTCACGCCGTGGACGCCCGGATGGACGCCCGCGCGCGGACCGTCGCCTTCTCGGGCTTCGACGACGAGCGGTTCGTACCGGGAGACACGAACGGCGTCCAGGACGTGTTCGTCAGGAAGGTGGGCCCGGTCGCGTCACCACAGTGACGACAACACCCCCCACAGGGACGGCTGGTAGGAGCAACTGCTCACCAGCTTGTGGGAGAGCGGGGCGTAGGTGCCCGCCAGGTTTCCCATCTGGTTCACCCCGGTGCAACCGGTGCGCTGTGCCGTCCGGTTGCGGTCGGCGCCGGCCGGGACGAAGTGGGTGCCGCGGTAGTACGCCACACCGCCGAGCCCCCGGTCGCCCGAGATGTTGTTGAGGACCGAGCGCACGGGAGCGGTCGCCGCCCAGGGACAGGTGTGCGTGCCGGACTGCCAGTCCGGGTCGTCGTCCGTCCACATGCACATCAGGCCGTTGCCGTTGTACTCGCTGAAGAAACACAGGGTGTCCACGGGGCAGCGGTGGTACCGGAAGACCGCCTCGCCGTCGACGCCCACCGGTGCCGACCCGGTGGGCAGGGCCGCGTACACCGGTGTCCCGTCGGGCGAGGTGGCGGACCGGTGCGCCGCCACCGTCGCCGCGCTCAGCCCCGCCGTCGCCAGCGTCACGGTCGCCAGCACGGCGGCGACCAGGGGATGCCGGCGCCAGGCGCGCGGCCCGCGTGAGCGGGGCACCCCGGCGGCCGCCGCCACCCGGCGCAGCAGCGTCTCCGTGCCGATCCGGCCGGCGTGCGTACGGCTCAGACAGGCCTCGACGATCTCCCGCCAGGCGTCCGGCAGTTCGGGCGACAGCCGCAGCTCCGCCACGCCCCGCGCATACCGCGTCGCCGCGTCGCTGCGGGCCTCGGTCGTGCCGCCGGGCAGCGGGTGGGAGCCCGTCAGGACCACATGGGCGAGCACCCCGAACGCCCAGACGTCGGCGGACGGACGGACCCGCGTCCCGCGCTCGTCCACCTCCGGCCAGAGCAGTTCCGGCGGCGTGTAGTCCGGGGTGGCGAAGGCGGGGGCGTAGGCGTGCGTGCCCTCCATCTCCGCGGCCATGCCGAAGTCGGCCAGCCGCACCGAACCGTCCTTCATCAGCAGCACGTTGGCCGGTTTGAGATCCCCGTGCACCCAGCCGGCCCGATGGAGCTGGGCCAGCCCCTCACAGATCTGCGCGAGCAGCGGACCGGGTTCGTCCGGAGCCGGTACGGCGTCCAGGGACCCCTCGGCCCTCTCCAGTACGAGGACGGTGGCGCCGTCGAGTTCGGGGTGCTCGGGGTCGTCGACGACGAGCGTGTCGTACATCCGGATCAGCCGGGGCGACCGCAGGCGTCCCAGGAACTCGACCTCCCGCTCGGCCAGTTCACGCAGGTGACGGAGCTGACGGGGGGTACGGGTGCCGGTGGGCAGGAACTTCAGGGCGGCGCGCCGCGGCAGGTCCGGCTCCGCGGCGCCGACGAGCTTGGCGGCGTACACCGTGGCGAACGCCCCCGACGCGATCGGCTCGCGGACCTCCCAACGGCCCACCCGGTAACCCCACGGGACGGCGACGGCGTGCGGAGCCCCGCTCACCGGCACAGCTCGCTTCCGGCCGGGGCGAGCACGACCAGGTCGTCCTCATGGACCAGGTCGAAACGCAGGGCGAGCGAGACGAGGGTCTCCTTCTTGCCGTTGACGCGCCGGCCCGGTTCGGCCGTCTCCGGGCCCGGCCGCAGCCGCAGCTTGAGGGCGAGGTAGTCGATGTTCCAGTAGACGGCCGACCGGCTGACCGTCGGCCACGCCGGACGCAGCCGCTCCACCAGCTGCTCGACGGCGGGCAGCGGGGCGTGCGGTTCGCCGCGCAGCCGGGGCTCGCACAGGGCGGCCAGGACCGCGAAGTACCGCTTGGTGCGGTCGAGGGTGAACGCCGGTGCGGTCAGAGTTCCCGGCAGCCCCCGGCGGGCGACGCTGCGGACGACGTGGCGCGGGGCCCAGACGTCGAACGTGAGCAGGTCGCCCGCGGCGGGCAGGACGACCCGGGAGAACTCGAAAGGCACCGGTGCGTCGACCCTGCCGGGGGCGACCTTGATGTGCTCGCCGGCGCCTTCCGGGTTCTCGACGACGTACGTCTGGTTCTCGCTGTGGTTGCTCAGCAGCCAGAAGGTGCCCTGCGCGGCGATCTCCCCGGCGACCCGGGGCACGCCCTCGTGTGTGATGGTGAGGCTGTCGGGCGCTTCCTGCCTCCCGAACGTCAGCCGCTCCCCCGAGCCGATCCTGATCTGCCCGTCCGGAAGAGCGCATGCCGGAGGCACGATGATGACGCTGTACATGGACCTGTCCCCTCGCTCAAATCCATGAGGGCCACCCTCCCCCAGTCCAACGTGGGGGAGGGTAAGCGATTTCAGCGGGGGGATGCGAAGGGTGTCCTGAATACGGCGTGCCGTGGCGGGTTCAGCGTGACTTGGTGCGTGCGAGGGCGCCCTGGCGGGCCGTTCGGAAGTCCTTCACCACCGACGCTCCGGTTTCGGGGAGAGCCTTCTCCACCGTCGGCTGGGCGAGGGCGATCCGCGCCGCGAGATCCACCTC
The DNA here is from genome assembly GCF_015163075.1 of Streptomyces justiciae. Taxonomy (GTDB): domain Bacteria; phylum Actinomycetota; class Actinomycetes; order Streptomycetales; family Streptomycetaceae; genus Streptomyces; species Streptomyces justiciae. Next base: position 272,343 of record NZ_JADDXU010000009.1, on the reverse strand, counting down.
GGCCTGGCACTCGGCGTCCACCGCGGCGATCCTCAGCTCTTCCCGACCGGCGGCCCGTACGGCCGCCGTTGCGGACTCGGCGGCATCGAGCTGCTTCTTCACCGCCTTGAGGGGGTCCTCGCGTTCCTGGTACGGGAACCCTTCCTCGCGCATGCATACCGCCCACTTCTTCTCCGCAGCTCTCACGAGGGGGTGGTCGAGCGTGTCCCGCACGATCGAACTGCTCAGGTTCTGGACGGCGTAGAGGCTCCGATCCCAGCCGGCGCCGTACAGGGCCCGGCGCCCGACGGTGGCACAGGCATCGGTCGGGACCGACACCGTCGGCCCGTCCCGCAGCGCGATCTCCTCGCGCGGACCGTCAGGTGATCCCTTGAGAGCCTCCTCCCACGCGCGGCGGTCGGCCTCGGACAGCGCGGAGAGCCGCTGGGCGTTCGGGTCGGTGGATGTTTTGCTCAGTCGGGTCACGGTCAGTCCGTAGCCGTCCTGGGCGGCGCGACTCGGGGTGAGCAGGCCGTACGGGCTTTCCGCGGCCTCGCGTCGTATGTCGCCGACGGGTACTACGGTGTAGCCGAAGCCCCGGTCCGCCATGCACGCCCGTACTTCCGCCTCCTCCGCGCGGTGCAGCGCGGCGGACTCGGCCGCCGTGAAGTGGAGTACGCCGTCCAGAGGCCGGGGAGTGGTCTGTTCGTCCGCCGTGGCCTCCTGGCCGGACGCCGTGGAGCATCCGGCCAGGAGGAGCGCTGCGGCGGTGAGCCACAGCTGTGCGCGCATGGCGTCAGCTGCAGTTGATCCACTTGTTGGACGCGAGGTCGTCGGCGAAGTCGCCGTTCTCGTAGGCGTCCAGGTTGTTGATGACGTAGCCGCGGTGGAGGACGAAGCTGTCGCCCGTGTAGCCCGTCTGGTCGTAGATGCGGACGTCGCAGGAGTTGCCGTTGTTGTAGACCGACTCCGCGTTGTTGAACTTGTTGTACTGCAACAGGTTGCTGTTGTCCCCGAACACCTCACCGGGGTCCCCCACCCCGTTGTCGGAGAGGTAGGCGCACAACGCGCCGGAGCTGCAGTCGCTGTACGCGGCGCTCGCCGGCGTGGCCGTGGCGGCGACACCCAGACCCGCGAGAGCGGCGGCACCGATGGCGGCGGCGATCCTGGTCCTGATCATGTGAGGTCCTCCCGTTGCGTGCGACCGCCTTCACCGGCGGCTCACGCATCACCCTGGTGGTGAAGGTGGGGGAGGGGTACCTGAAAAGTTTCAGGTACCCAGGGTGGTTCCGCGTGGGCACGGTGTGTGGATCAGCCCGATGGAGGGAGCCACCCATGCTCACGCGAGTTCGCGCCAGGACAGCCACCCTGTTCGCCGGCGCGCTGCTGGCCTGTGCCGCAGCCGGTGGGGCACCGGCCCATGCGGCCTGGAACGAGGACTGCTCAGCCGGCGCGCTGTGCGTCTACCCTCAGCGAGGTTTCGCCGGGGAGCCCGTCGAGATCTTTACGTCCCTGCCGCCGGGCTATGTGATCGACGACGTCGGGTCGATCATCAACAACAGCACGTGTGCCGTCCGGATCTACGAGGGCAGTTACAGCGGCGACTATGCGGTGATCCCCGCGAGGTACCGCATCCCCGTCGTCCCGAGCAGCTACCCGGACAAGATCGCCGCCGTCCAGTGGATCGACTGCTCCTGACGCACCGTCCCGGCGGCCACCCGGCCCACACCAGGGCGACGCACCAGGGCCGTGTCCCCCCTCGTACGGGTGGACACGGCCCTTGGGCAGGATGGTGTGCGAGCTGTTCAGTAACGCGGGCGCGCGAACCACGCCGTGCCGCTCGGGACCACCGGTGCCGCCGTGATGATCGCGCCGAACACCACCCACAGCAGCGGGAAGATGACCGCGGAGGCCATGCCCGAGTCGAGGCCGATGAAGAGCAGGAGCAGGCCGACGATGGTGCCGAGCGCGCCGTAGATGACCGTGGTGATGCGGACGCCCTGGCCGCCGCGGCCGAACTTGACGCCGAGCGTGATGGACAGCGCCGCCAGCGCGAGCACGAAGATCGCGATGCCGGCGATGAGGCCGGCCGCCGCGTCGCCGAAGTCGCTGATGTCGCTGAACGGGTCGTCGGAGGACGAGCTCAGGGAGTCCGCGGAGTCCGAGACGTCGTTCACGAACGCGGCGACGTACAGGTAGATCAGACCGAGGACGATCTGCACCGCGGAGATGATGTAGAGGAAGACGCGGGCCGTCACCAGCAGGCCCGGCATCGACTGCGGGACCATGTTGGCGCCCGGGTAGCCGGGGTACGCGGGCTGCTGCGGGTAGCCGTAGGGCTGCTGGGGAGCGGCGTAGCCCTGCTGCGGCGGGATGCCGGGCTGCTGCGGGGCCTGCTGGGGGTAGCCGTAACCGGGAGCGGCCGGCGGCTGCTGGGGCGGGGGCCCGTAGGGGTTGTTCGGATCGCCGAAACTCATGGCGGTGTTTCCTCCGTTTGCCGAATGTGCGGGGACGACGAGCGGCACGCTCGGAGGAAGGTTCAACAGATGCGGTTCGTCCCCCCGGTACAGCCCGCGGCACTGTGCCGACAATCGTTCTTCAGTGGCTGGTTCGTTGTCCAGCCGCATTCCACATGTGTTGTGCAAGTGCAACAGAACCGATCATGGTCGGATAGGGCGGACATCCCCCGGGGACCCGGATTGGAACCGGGAGCCGGTCATCCGCGAGGATGGGGGCATGACCGCCCAGATTCTCGATGGCAAGGCCACCGCAGCCGCGATCAAGTCCGATCTGACCGCCCGCGTGGCGGCGCTGAAGGAGAAGGGCGTCACGCCCGGCCTCGGCACGATCCTCGTCGGGACCGACCCCGGCAGCCAGAAGTACGTCGCCGGCAAGCACCGCGACTGCGCGCAGGTCGGCATCGCCTCCATCCAGCGCGAACTGCCGGAGACGGCCACGCAGGAGGAGATCGAGGCGGTGGTGCGGGAGCTGAACGAGGACCCCGCCTGCACCGGGTACATCGTCCAGCTGCCCCTTCCCAAGGGCATCGACGAGAACCGCATCCTGGAGCTGATGGACCCGGCCAAGGACGCCGACGGTCTGCACCCGATGAACCTCGGCCGCCTGGTCCTGAACGAGCCGGCCCCGCTGCCCTGCACCCCCAACGGCGTCCTCACCCTGCTCCGCCGGTACGGCGTGGAGATCAAGGGCGCCGAGGTCGTGGTCGTCGGCCGCGGTGTCACCATCGGCCGCCCCATGCCGCTGCTGCTCACCCGCCGCAGCGAGAACGCCACCGTGACCCAGTGCCACACCGGCACCCGTGACCTGTCCTCGCACCTCAAGCGCGCGGACATCATCGTCGCCGCGGCCGGTTCCGCCCACCTGATCCGCCCGGAGGACGTGAAGCCGGGCGCCGCCGTCCTCGACGTCGGTGTCTCGCGCAGCGCCGACGGCAAGATCGTGGGCGACGTCCACCCCGGTGTCGCCGAGGTGGCCGGCTGGATCTCCCCGAACCCCGGCGGCGTCGGCCCGATGACCCGGGCCCAGCTGCTGGTCAACGTGGTCGAGGCGGCGGAGCGCAGTGTCGACTGACCGCGAGGAGAACGACATCGAGGTCCGGGACCCGATCAGCGCGCCCGACGCCGAGGGCAGGCCGCGCCGTACGACCCGCCGCTTCCCGCTGTTCACCAAGGACACCGCCCGCCCCGAGGGCGGCGGCCGGGCCGCGCCGGGTGACGCCCCGGCGCCCGCCCGGCAGTGGCCGATCCTCGCCGTGCTGGCCACGGTCGCGGTCGGCCTGCTGGTGATCGCGTCCGACCAGTTCCGTATCGGTTCGCTGCTCGTCGGCGCCGGGCTGCTGGCCGGTGGCGTGCTGCGCTGGCTGCTGCCGGACGTCGGCATGCTCGCGGTCCGCTCCCGGTTCACCGACATCGTCACGTACGGCGTGCTGGGCGCCGCGATCGCCCTGCTGGCGATGATGGCCCAGCCGAACCCGTGGCTGGTCATCCCGTTCCTGAAGGACACACTGCACTTCACGGTCAGCAGCTGATCCGACCGGCGTCACGACGGCGGCCCGTCCTCTCCCCCGAGGAAGGACGGGCCGCCGTCTGCGTCAACCCTGGTGCACGGCGAAGGTCCTGTTCAACGGCTGTCAGCGCGCTGTGCCGCGGAAGTGACCGTTCCGCTACGGTGTCCGGGCCCTGTCACGGCGGGGACGGTGAGCGGAACCGATCACCGGCCGGGTGTCGTCCGACACCGTGGAGGTGAGCGATGGGCGCCTGGCAGTCGCTGCCGGAGGATCTGCCGCCGGAGGTGCGGCACTTCGTGGAGCAGCTGCGGCGGCTGAAGGACGCGACCGGCCTCAGCCTGGCCGCGCTCGGCGCGCGCACCGCGTACAGCAAGTCCTCCTGGCACCGCTATCTCAACGCCGTCCAGCCGCCGCCCCGGCAGGCCGTCACCGCCCTGTGCGGGATCGCCGGGCTCGGCGGCCCGGAGGCCGAGCGCGTCGGCGTCCGCTGGGAACTCGCCGTCCAGGCCTGGCCGCGCCAGGCGACGGCCCCCGAACAGCCCGCGGGCGCCGAGGAGTACGAGGACGATCCCACGCTGCCCTGGTGGGAGGAGCCGCCGCCCGCGCCGTCGAAGGGGCCGCGCGGCGCGAACCGGATGCTGCTGGCCGCCGTACTCCTGCTGCTCGTCCTGGTGCTCGTCGCGGGCGTCGGTGTCGTGGTGCTTGGGTGAGCTTCGTACCGGAGTGGCGCGCGTTACGGGCGATGTGCACCCCATGTGTCGATGTATTGACAAGTTCGCGGATGTGCAACGAAGCCGTTCAATGAGGGGGTTAGCGTGACCGATCGGGACGGTCCGGGACGTCCCGTGGCTGAAGGACTGGACCCCGGCCGGGTCGGCGTGCAACGGTGCATGCCCCCGGCCCCGATGCACCCGTGCGCCCCCACCCCGGGAACTGAGATCCTTGTCGGGCGCATCCCTGTGGGTAGCCAGACGGGGACTCGGCAGAGGGCACCACGCACGGGGAAACGCAGCAAGAGCCAGCACGACCGGGGGGAAAGAGGGGGGAAGCAATGCCTCGTTGGAGGGCCTTGCCGGATGAACTGGATCCGCAGGTCAGGGAGTTCGCCAGCCAGTTGCGGCGGCTCGTGGACCGCAGCGGACTGAGCATCGCGGCGGTGGCCGACCGCACGGGCTACAGCAAGACGTCCTGGGAGCGTTATCTCAACGGCAGACTGCTCGCGCCCAAGGGCGCGATCGTGGCGCTCGCCGAGGTCACCGGCACCAATCCCATCCATCTGACCACGATGTGGGAGCTCGCCGAGCGCGCCTGGAGCCGCTCGGAGATGCGCCACGACATGACCATGGAGGCCATCCGGATCTCCCAGGCGCGCGCCGCGCTCGGGGAGTTCGGGGCGCCGCCCGCGGGTGCCAAGGGCGGCAAGACGGCCCGCAGGAGCGGCAGTGCCACGGCGACGCCGGGGGTGGCCGGGCCCGCGGGCGTGGCACCGACGGTGCCGCCGCAGCCGGCCTCGCCGGAGGTGCGGGACTCCCCGGGAGCGCAGGGCTCGCGCGGTGAGTCGGCGCAGGGGAGCCGGGAGAGCGGCGTCAACTCGTGGGGAGTCGCCGGATACTCCGGGCCCTCGTCGGCGGGCGGACGCGCTCCCGACGGTCCGGCCTGGTCGCCGACCGCGCAGACGCCGTACGGCGAACCCGCGCAGAGCCCGCGTCCGGCCGGCGCGTCCGGCTCCGGCACGCCCGGTCCCGGCCGGCCCGCTCCGGGCGCGCCCCAGGGCAAGCGGCGGCTGACGATGTTCCTCGCGGGTGTCGTCGGCGTGCTCGTCGTCATCGCCGCTGCGTACTTCCTCACCGACGGCGGCGGCGACAAGAAGAACGAGGGCGGCAAGGCCACGCCGAGCCCGACCGCGTCCACGCCCGCGAACCTCCCCGCCGGGGTCAAGTGCAGCGGTGACTCCTGCACGGGCAAGGACGCGGAGAGCATGGGGTGCAGCGGCGACCTGGTGACCACCGCCAAGACCGCCACCGTCGGCACCACCGTCGTGGAGGTGCGCTACAGCAAGACGTGCGGTACCGCGTGGGGCCGTATCACCGGGGCCGCGCAGGGTGACAAGGTCGCCGTGACCGCGGGCAAGGGCAAGCAGCAGACCGGCTCGATCACCACGGCCGGGGACACGATCGCGTACACCCCGATGGTGGCGGTGAAGGACGCGGGCGAGGCGAAGGCCTGCGCGACGCTGGCGGCCGGGACGAAGGGGTGCACCCCCTAGGCGCGCCGCTCGGAATGAATTTCGGGGCCGCAGGCATGGCCGGGCGAATCGTGGGCACGCGAAACGTACCCCCACGGGAGTCCGGCCAAGTCGGTACCCCCATACGGCGGCCGCCTCGTTCCACCTCTCCCGGACGGGCGGCCGTCGCTCCTTTTGCGCGGGGTGTGTTCAGGGTGGTTTTCGAGCCGGCCGCACGGCTTTGTGGGCTGGGCCACAGGGACCCGGACGTCCGGCATCCCGGATGCGCGATAGCCTGACCGGTGGATCTCTCGATGCCAAGAGATCGATCATTTGTACGTCCCGCACCCCGGGGGCAGGGACGCCCCACCGACAGCTGTCATACGGAGAACGCCATGACCCGCACTCCCGTGAACGTCACCGTCACCGGCGCGGCCGGCCAGATCGGTTACGCCCTGCTCTTCCGCATCGCCTCCGGCCAGCTGCTCGGCGCGGACGTGCCGGTCAAGCTCCGCCTCCTGGAGATCACCCCGGCGCTCAAGGCCGCCGAGGGCACCGCCATGGAGCTGGACGACTGCGCCTTCCCGCTCCTTCAGGGCATCGACATCACGGACGACCCGAACGTCGCCTTCGACGGCACCAACGTCGCCCTCCTCGTCGGCGCCCGCCCGCGCACCAAGGGCATGGAGCGCGGTGACCTCCTGGAGGCCAACGGCGGCATCTTCAAGCCGCAGGGCAAGGCCATCAACGACAACGCCGCGGACGACATCAAGGTCCTCGTCGTCGGCAACCCGGCCAACACCAACGCCCTGATCGCCCAGGCCGCCGCCCCGGACGTACCGGCCGAGCGCTTCACCGCGATGACCCGCCTCGACCACAACCGCGCGCTGACCCAGCTCGCGAAGAAGACGGGCTCCACGGTCGCCGACATCAAGCGCCTGACCATCTGGGGCAACCACTCCGCCACCCAGTACCCCGACATCTTCCACGCCACGGTCGGCGGCAAGAACGCCGCCGAGGTCGTGAACGACGAGAAGTGGCTGGCCGAGGACTTCATCCCGACCGTCGCCAAGCGCGGCGCCGCGATCATCGAGGCGCGTGGCGCGTCCTCCGCGGCCTCCGCCGCCAACGCCGCCATCGACCACGTGTACACGTGGGTCAACGGCACGGCCGAGGGTGACTGGACCTCCATGGGTATCCCGTCGGACGGCTCCTACGGCGTCCCGGAGGGCCTGATCTCCTCCTTCCCGGTCACCGCCAAGGACGGGCAGTACGAGATCGTCCAGGGCCTGGACATCAACGAGTTCTCCCGCGCCCGCATCGACGCCTCCGTCGCCGAGCTGGCGGAGGAGCGCGAGGCGGTTCGCGCGCTCGGCCTCATCTGAGCCGGTCTTTCTGGAAGCGGCTTCTGTCACGAGCCTGCACGGGCCCTGTTCCGGTTTCTTCCGGGGCGGGGCCCGCGCCCGTTTTCACCGCTACCGTCAAGAACGTTACCCGCCAAGGTGATTCGGGGGGTTCGCGATGAGCGGCTGGAACGGCAACGGCAACGGCGGTGGCTACAGCTCGGGTTCCGACGAGCACGAGCCCAGCGAGGAGAGAGGCCAGGCGGCCTGGGGCGCGCAGGGGCACAGCGGTGCCCTGCCGCCGTGGGCGTCGGCGGAGACGCAGACGTCGTACACACCGCCGTCGTACACACCGCCGTGGGGCGCGCCCCCGCCGCCGCCACCGATCCAGCCACAGCCGTACGTCCAGCCGCCACCGCCTCCGCCATCGCCCCCTGGGCCGCGCCGGCTGCTGGTGATCCTGACCGCGATGGTCGTGCTGGGCTCGGGCATCGGTGCTGGTGTCTGGTTCCTGACCCGTGACGGTGGGGTGGGCGCCGATGCCACGCCGGGGCCGAACGTGGTCGTCACGACGTCCGCCCCGACGCAGGCGACCCCGTCGGTCAGCACCCTGGAATCGCCTCCCGCGTCCTCCTCCGCATCGCTTCCCGCGTCACCGACCCCCGCCCCCGGCTACCGCCTCGCCGACGACCCCGTCGGCTACTCGATCGTCGTCCCCGAGGGCTGGACCCGCAGACAGAAGCAGGGCGAGAAGGCCCCGGTGGTCTTCTACGACGCCCCGGACGACGGCCGCCAGCTCCAGATCTTCCGGCTGGCCGAGGACAGCCCGGCCGAGTCCCTCCACCAGGCCGAGAACGACCCCGGCTTCGGCTTCGCCCGCCAGCCCGGCTACCAGGCGCTCGAACGCGACGAGGACACCACCTGGTCGGAGCTGACCTACCGCTACGACGACGAGGACAAGGGCGCGCGGCAGGTGATCGACCATCGCTTCGAGGCGGCGGACGGTACGTATTACGCGATCCGCGCGAGTGGGCCGGAGGACGTGGCTGGGGCGTTGGTGCGGGAACCGCTGACCATGGCGCTGGGGTCCTTCTGTCCGGCTGACGTGGACTGTGGCTAGGCGCTTCGGCTGTCGGTCGGCTGCGGCTTGGTTGTGGCTGGTCGCGCCCGCGCCGCGGTAGCGGCAAATTCAATGCAGCCCCGCGCCCCTTTGGGGCGCTTCACCGACCCGCGATATCCAGTGACGACCATCGCCGTCGCCGCGAGTACCAAGACCGCCACCGTGCGCAGTGCCGGGCCCATGCCGTCGGCGAGGTCGGGGTGGTTGGCCAGGATCGTCCCCGTGACCGCCACGCCCAGGGCCGCGCCGAGTTCGCGGGCCGAGGTGCCCAGGCCTGAGGCCAGTCCTGACTGGTGGGGTGGGAGGGATGTGGCCGTGGTGAGGGTGAGGGCCGGCATCGACAGGCCTGTGCCGGCCGAGATCACCAGGAGCCAGCAGGCGTAGACGGGGTAGGGCGTGCCCGCGTTCGCCGTGGACGCGCCCAGCAGGCCGAGGCCGATGAGGGCGAGGCCGCCGCCGATGACCGGGCGGGGGTACGACGCCCAGCGCGCCGCCAGCTTCGGCACCAGCGCCATGCCGACGATCAGCGGCACGATCGCGACGCCGGTGACGGCGGGACCGTACCCCTTCACGCCTTGCAGGTACTGCGAGTTGACGAAGAAGAGGGCGAAGAGGCCGAAGAAGCCGGTCGCCAGGCCCAGGGTGCCCGCGCGCAGCCGGGGGGACGTGACGAAGACGCGCGGGTCGATCAGGGGGCGGCGGGCGCGCCTGGCGTACGCCGTGAAGCCGGCCACCAGCAGGGCGCCCGCGGCGAAGACGCCGAGGATGCGCGGCGAGGCCCAGCCGTAGGTGGGGCCCTCGATGATGCCGAACAGGACCGCCAGCAGGCCCGCGGTGAGGAGCAGGGTGCCCGTCGGGTCGAGGGTGCTGTGCGGGGAGCGGGGCGTGCGCGGGGTGGTGACGGCGACGGCCGTTGCGAGGAGCGCGGCCAGCGGGACCATCGCCGCGAACAGCGCCCGCCAGCTGAGGAACTGGCCGACCAGCCCGCCGCCGAGGTTGCCCAGCATGCCGCCGACGCCGATCGCCAGCGTCCAGGAGGCCATCGCACGGGCCCGCCCCTCGGGGCCCGCGAGATGCAGCAGGATCGACATCGTCGCCGGGGTGATCAGTGCGGCGCCCGTCCCGCACACCGCCCGGCCCGCGATCAGCAGTGCGGGTCCGGGGGCGAGGGCGCTGGTGGCGGCGCCCGCCGCGAACAGGGCGAGACCGGCGAGCAGCGCGCCCTTGCGGCCGTACCGGTCGCCGAGCGCGCCCGCCGGGATGAGCAGGCCCGCGAAGGCGATGACGTAGGCGTCGACGGTCCACAGGATCTCGGTGTGCGAGGGATGCAGGGCGGACGAACTCAGTTGCGGGATGAGGAGGTTGACGGCCGCGACCATGCTCTGGGCGACCAGGACACAGGCGCAGACGGCGAGCAGGGTGGACCGTTTCAGGGCGGGCGAGGGCATGGCGGACATGGCTCCTCCAGGGAGCTCAGTGGTCTTGGTCTGGGATGCCTTCTCACCGTAGGGTCGGGGGTGTCCTGCACTCCAGTGCAAGCTCTGCAAGGGATCGATGCGTGTGACGCAATCCGGGAATCTGGATCTGAATCTGCTGGTCGCGCTCGATGTGCTCCTTGAGGAGCAGAGCGTGGGCGGTGCCGCCCGGCGGCTGCATCTGTCCGAGCCCGCCATGTCCCGCACCCTCGGCCGGATCCGCAAGGCGCTCGGTGATCCCGTGCTGGTGCGGGCCGGGCGGCAGATGGTGCCGACGCCGCGCGCGCTCGCCGTACGGGCCGAGGTGAGCGCGGTGGTGGAGCGGGCGCGGGCGTTGTTCGCGCCGGGGCAGGACACCGATCTGCGCACGGTGGAGCGGACGTTCACCATCCTCGGGCACGACGCGATCGCCGCCTCCCACGGCCCGGCCCTGTTCGCCCGCGCCGCCGCCGAGGCGCCCGGCATCCGCATCCGGTACCTCGGCGAGAGCCATGTCGACGCGCCGTTCCTGCGCGAGGGGACCGCCGACCTGGAGGTCGGGGTGGTGGACCAGACGCAGCCCGAGGTGCATGCGGAGACGCTGCTGGAGGACCGTATGGTCGGCGTCGTACGGGCCGGACATCCGCTGTTGGAAGGGGAGTTGACGGCGGAGCGGTTCGCGACGGAGGTCGACCATCTGATCGTCTCCCGGCGGGGCAAGCTGCACGGTCCGATCGACGTCGCGCTCGCCGAACTCGGCCTGAAACGGCGGGTGGTGGGGTCCGTCGGGGCCTATCCGTCGTCGCTGTTCGTCGTCCGGGACACCGACCTGGTCGGACTGACCACCACCTGGGCGCTGCCCCTCTCGGAGAGCCTGGGCCTGGTCACCTTCGACATCCCGCTGCAACTGCCGCCGCTGCGGCTGGGGTTGGCGTGGCATCCACGGCACGACGCCGATCCGGCGCATGCGTGGCTGCGCGGGACGGTGCGGGAGTTGATGGCCGACTGGGCGGTGAAGCGGACGGAGGCGGGGCTATAGCCGTTTCTCGAACCAGTGGTCGGCGTAGACGTGATCGACGTACGCCGGGATCTCCGTGTACCCGCACGCCCGGTACATCGCCTGCGCCTCGGTGAGCGTGGCGTGCGTGTCGAGGCGCAGGAGCGTGAGGCCGCGGGCGGTGGCCTCGGCCTCCAGCGCTGCGAGCAGCCGGCGGGCCAGGCCCAGGCGGCGGGCGTCCTGGTGCACCCACACATGCCGGAGCTCGCCGACGCCCGGCTCCAGCCGGCGCAGCGCCCCGCAGCCGACCGGGCGGCCCTTCTCGTACGCCACGAAGAACGCGCCCGCCGCACCGGACACCTCCTCCGGGCCGACGAGGTCGGACTTGTCGAAGCCCTCGGGGAAGCGGGCGTCGATGTCGGCGGCGTAGGCGTCCAGGCAGGCGCGGGCGTCCGGGGCGGCGCCGTCGACGAGCGCGACGGTGATGGCCGCGAGGCGCAGCAGACGCTGGGCGGTGGCCATGGCTCCGGTCAGCTCGGCGCGCTGGTCGGCGGTGAGGCCTTCGAGGAGGCCGGAGGCGAGGGCGTTCGCCCGCCGGTTCTGCTCCTTCAGCTCGACCCGCCCGGCGGGCGTCGGTTCGACCATCCGCAGCCGGTTGTCGTCGGGGTGCGCGCTCAGCCGGACCAGGCCCTGCGCCTCCAGGGCCTTCGCCATCCGGCTCAGATAGCCGGCGTCCAGGCCGAGGCGGGTGCGCAGCTCGCGCAGGGAGGCCCCGTCCCCGATCTCGAACAGCAGCCGGGCCTCGCCGAGGGGGCGGTCCTGGCCGAGGTAGTGGTCGTCGAGGGCGCCGATGCGGCGGGTGAAGTAGCGGTTGAACCGGCGGAGGGTGGTGACGTGGTCCGCTGACACTGGGTCCATAGTTCTTTGACTTTAGTCAAAGGTTTTCGGTTTGGGAAGGGTGCCCGGCCGCCGCCAGGAGGCTGCGCCCCAGTGCCTGCGCCGCCTCCCGCAGCTCCCGTGGAGCCACGATCCGGAACGCGACCGGGAGCTCCGTGAGCTGCCGGACGTACCACTCCGGCTCGTCCGTCGTCGCCAGCAGGCGGGTGGTGCGCGCGTCGAGCGGCTCGGCGCTGCCGAGGCTGCGCGGCAGCCACTGGGCGACGAGGTCGGCGGGGGCCTCGACGACGACCTCCACCTCGTACGACCAGCCCTCGGCGAGGTGCGCTTCGAGGGCGTCGAGCGGGTCGAGGTCCTCGGGCGGCGTGAACGTCCCTTCGAGGACGGTCACTTCGGTGACGCGGTCGACGCGCAGGACGCGGCGGGCGTCGGCGGTGCGCGACCAGCACAGCAGGTACCAGCGGCCGTGCCGGACGGCGACGGCCCACGGATCGACCTCCATGGGGCGTACGCCCTTCGCGCCCAGGTCGTAGCCGACGCGGAGCCGGTGCCGGTCGGTGGCGGCCTGGACGAGGACGGCCGTGGTGGCGGGGTCGGGGGCGGTGGCTTCCGGGCCCTTGGTACGCACCCTGCGGACCGCCTCCGCCGGGTGCGCGACCGGCTCCGGCAGCACCCGCACGATCTTGCCGAGCGCCCCGCCCACCGGGCCGGTCGGGTCGGCCGCGTCGTGATGGCCCTCCAGTACCGCCATGACCAGGGCCAGCGCCTCCTCCGACGTGAACATCAGGGGCGGTACGCGCAGGCCGCGGCCGACGCGGTAGCCGCCGTAGGGGCCCCGCGTGGACTCCACCGGGATGCCGGCCTCGCGCAGGATGCCCACGTAGCGGCGGGCGGCACGCTCGGAGACGCCGAGGTGGGCGGCGAGGCGGGTGGCGGTGATGCCGGGGCTGTTCTGGAGGAGTTCGAGGGTGCGGAGGGCGCGGGCGGTGGGGCTGTCGTCGTGAGCCATGGAGGAGGCTGGCCGTTTCGGTCGGGAGTTCAGGGGGCCGGAGCGGGTTCCGGTCGTGGATCGTCCGGAACGGACCGTAGCGTGCTCTGCATGAGCGAGGAGATTCTTCTGGAGCCGCCCGTCGCGGGCAGCGAGGCCGACACCCTGATCGGGTCCCTGGAGCGGCAGCGCAGGACGTTCGCCTGGAAGTGCGAAGGGCTGGACGCGGCCGCGCTGAACACGCGCCTCGCCCCTTCGGCGATCACGCTGGGCGGGCTGCTCAAGCATCTGGCGCTGGTGGAGGCCGACTACTTCACCCTGCGGCTGCTGGGGGAGGACCCGGGCGCGCCCTGGAACACCGTGGACTGGGAGGCGGAGCCCGGCTGGGAGTGGCGCTCGGCCGCGGAGGACACGCCCGAGCAGCTGTACGCGTTGTGGGGGGCCGCGGTGGCCCGGTCCCGGGCCAACGTCCGGAAGGTTCTCGCGGCGGGCGGGCTCGATCAGCTCGCCCATTTCACGAGCCGGAACGGGGACTCGCCGAGCCTGCGCCGCATCCTCGCGGACCTGATCGAGGAGTACGCCCGCCATGTGGGGCAGGCCGATCTGATCCGGGAGTCGATCGACGGGCGGGTGGGGGAGGATCCGCCGGCCGGGTTCAGTTACTGAGGGTCTCGGGGGTTGGTCACACGTTCTGCAGCTCCTCCTGGAGCTTCCCCACGTCCACCGACTCGTCCGCGGAGGGCGTGGCCGTCGGTACCGGCTTGTCGTAGTCGGCGAAGGCCAGCGTCAGGTCGGTGCCGCCGCCGCGCTGCGTGGCCTTCACCAGCCGGTGCGGGGAGTCCGAAGTGACGTACAGGACCGCCTTCTTGCCGTCCTCCGTGCCCTTGAGCGGGATCACCTTCGTCCCGTCGACGGTCGTCTCGTCGCCCTTCGTCAGGGTCGTCGCGTCGTCCTCGTCGCCCGCGACCTCCTTCTGGAAGGAGGTCAGATCGCAGGTGTCGGCCATGCCCTTGAGCATGGCGTCGCTGGTCGAGCCGTGGATGTAGCGGTTCTTGAAGAGCTCGGCCACCGCGTCGCCCTCGCCGCCCGGCACCTGGGCCTTCCAGAAGTCGGCGTCCGGCTTCATCCACACCTCGTCGCCCTGTTTGACGATCTCCACGCTGCCGCCGCGCGCCCCCATCTCCATCGAGCCCACGCAGTTGCCGTCCTGGTCGAGGGCGAGATCCATCGAGGTCGGCTGGGTGGTGCTCGACCGTGTGTCCGTGCTGCGGTCGGTCAGTTTCAGGTGGACGGACTTCGCGTCGAGGAGGTTGTCCTTCGCCTGGTCGGCGAGTTGCCGCGCGGTCAGGTCGTCGCCGTCGTCCGCGGCGACGAGGACTGGCGAGAGGAACAGAACCGCCGCCGCGCATATCAGCGCCTTGCCTGCCATGCGCCACCTCCGTGATGGGCGCCACACTGCGGAGCATCTCCCAGCGTACGATTTGCCCTATTTACCCGCATGTTCAGTGATGCGGAGCACTTTCCGGGCTCGATTGCGCATGCAATTCGGGGTCGAGGGCAGGCGGTGACGGTCCCGCTGAGTGACACCTGTGTGACTCAGGGGATCCGAACAGGAACGGAAGGCAACACCGATCATGGCCGGACAGCAGGCCCAGCAGACGATCCATGCGGGTGGCGAGTGGCGCGCAGCCCTCTCCGGCGCGACCCGCGACATCATCGACCCCGCGGACGCGCAGCCCTTCGCCGTCGTCGCCGAGGGGGACGAGAAGGACACCGACCTGGCCGTCGCCGCCGCCCGGCAGGCCTTCGACCACGGCGACTGGCCGCGCACCCCGGTCGCCGAGCGCGCCGCCCTGCTCTACCGCGTCGCCGACCTCCTCATGCGCGACCGCGAACGGCTCGGCCTGCTGGAGAGCCGCGACGCGGGCAAGACGCTCGAAGAGGGCCGCGTCGACATCGACTGTGTCGCCGACGCCTTCCGCTACTTCGCCGGTCTCGTCGCCGCCGAGTCCGGCGGCCGGGTCGTCGACGCGGGCTCGCCCGACATCCACAGTGTCGTGGTGCACGAGCCGGTGGGGGTCTGCGCCCTCATCACGCCGTGGAACTACCCGCTCCTCCAGGCCAGTTGGAAGATCGCCCCGGCGCTCGCCGCGGGGAACACCTTCGTCGTGAAGCCCAGCGAGATCACCCCGCTGACGACCGTCGCGCTGATCGAGCTGCTGGCCGAGGCCGGTCTCCCGGCCGGGGTCGCCAACATCGTCACCGGGCCCGGCGCCTCGGTCGGCGCCCGGCTCGCCGAGCACCCCGACGTCGACCTTGTCTCCTTCACCGGCGGCCTGGTCAGCGGCACCAAGGTCGCGCAGGCCGCGGCCCCTTCGGTCAAGAAGGTCGCCCTGGAACTCGGTGGCAAGAACCCCAACGTCGTCTTCGCCGACGCCTGCGCCACCGAGGAGGGCTTCGACACCGCCGTCGACCAGGCCCTCAACGCCGCCTTCATCCACAGCGGCCAGGTCTGCTCGGCGGGCGCCCGCCTCATCGTCGAGGAGTCGGTGCGCGAGCGCTTCGTCGCCGAACTCGCCGACCGGGCAAGCCGGATCAGGCTGGGCCGCGGCACCGACGACGGCGTCGAGTGCGGCCCGCTCGTCTCCGAGCAGCAGCGCTCCAAGGTCGAGGCGTACGTCGCCTCGGCGTTGGCGGAGGGCGCGGTGCTGCGGACGGGTGGAAAGCGGCCTTCAGACCTGGGCGAGGGCTACTTCTACGAGCCGACCGTCCTCGACGCCTGCCACCGCGAGATGAAGGTCGTCCGCGAAGAGGTCTTCGGCCCGGTCCTCACCGTCGAGACCTTCCGTACGGAGGACGAGGCGGTGTTCCTCGCCAACGACACCGAGTACGGCCTCGCCGGCGCCGTCTGGACCGCCGACGCGGGACGCGCCCGCCGCGTGGCCGGCCGGCTGCGGCACGGCACCGTCTGGATCAACGACTTCCACCCCTATCTCCCGCAGGCGGAGTGGGGCGGCTTCGGCAAGAGCGGCGTCGGCCGTGAGCTGGGCCCGGCCGGGCTCGCCGAGTACCGCGAGAGCAAGCACGTCTATCAGAACCTCGCGCCGAAGCCCGTTCGCTGGTTCGCCGGTTGACCCCGCCCGCTGGTTCGGCGGCTGAACCCCGCCTGCTGGTGCGGCGGCTGAACACCGCCCGCTGGTTCGCAGGCTGACCCTCGTCCGCTGAGCCCCACCTCCCAGGAGTACCCCCATGCACCACGAACATGAGTACGACTATGTCGTCATAGGCGGCGGCACCGCCGGTTCCGTCATCGCCTCCCGCCTCACCGAGAACCCCGACGTCACCGTCGCCGTCATCGAGGGCGGACCCAGCGACGTCGACCGCGAGGACGTCCTCACCCTGCGCCGCTGGATGGGCCTCCTCGGCGGCGACCTCGACTACGACTACCCGACGGTCGAGCAGCCCCGCGGCAACTCCCACATCCGGCACAGCCGCGCCCGCGTCCTGGGCGGCTGCTCCTCGCACAACACCCTGATCTCCTTCAAGCCGCTGCCGTCCGACTGGGACGAGTGGGAGGCGAACGGCGCCAAGGGGTGGGGCGCGGTGCCGATGGAGGCGTACTACGCGCGGCTCCTCAACAACATCGTCCCCGTCGACGAGAAGGACCGGAACGCCATCGCCCGCGACTTCGTCGACGCGGCACAGAAGGCGACCGGCGTCCCGCGCGTCGAGGGCTTCAACCGGCGGCCCTTCAACGACGGCGTCGGCTTCTTCGACCTCGCCTACCACCCCGAGAACAACAAGCGGTCCTCGGCGTCCGTGGCGTATCTGCACCCAGTGATGGACGAGCGGGAGAACCTCACGATCCTGCTGGAGACCTGGGCCCACCGGCTCGACCTCGACGGCACGCGCGCACGCGGCGTCCATGTCCGCGCCAAGGACGGCGAGGAGTTCGTCGTACGCGCCCGGAACGAGGTGCTGCTGTGCGCGGGCGCCGTCGACTCGCCCCGGCTGCTCCTGCACTCCGGCATCGGCCCCGCCCGGGACCTGGAGGCCCTCGGCATACCCGTCGTGCACGACCTCCCGGGCGTCGGCGAGAACCTCCTCGACCACCCCGAGTCGGTCATCGTCTGGGAGACGAACGGCCCCATCCCGGAGAACTCCGCGATGGACTCCGACGCCGGCCTGTTCGTCCGCCGCGACCCCGAACACCCGGGCCCGGACCTGATGTTCCACTTCTACCAGGTCCCCTTCACCGACAACCCCGAGCGACTGGGCTACGAACGCCCCTCGTACGGCGTCTCGATGACCCCCAACATCCCCAAGCCGAAGAGCCGCGGCCGCCTCTACCTGACCAGCGCCGACCCGTCGGTCAAACCGGCCCTGGACTTCCGCTACTTCACCGACGAGGACGACTACGACGGCCGCACCCTGGTCGACGGCATCCGCATCGCCCGTGAGATCGCGAGGACCGAGCCGCTGGCGGGCTGGCTGAAGCGCGAGGTGTGCCCCGGCCCGGAGGTCACCGGCGACGAGGAGCTGAGCGAGTACGCCCGCAAGGTCGCCCACACCGTGTACCACCCGGCGGGCACCTGCCGTATGGGCGCCGTGGACGACGAACTCGCCGTGGTGGACCCGGAGTTGCGCATCCGCGGCCTGGACGGCATCCGCATCGCCGACGCCTCGGTCTTTCCGACGATGACGGCCGTGAACCCGATGATCGGGGTGCTCATGGTCGGTGAGAAAGCCGTGGACCTGATCGGAGGCGGTGCGTGATGAGTGATGCTGTTGTCTCCGAGACCCCTGTCTTCTCCGTGAACGGGCTCTGGAAGGTGTTCGGTCCCAAGGCCGACCGGATCCCCGCCGATCCCGAACTCACCGCCCTCGACCCCGCCGGCCTCCGTGCCCGCACCGGCTGCACCGCCGCCGTCCGGGACGTCTCCTTCGACGTCCGCAAGGGCGAGGTCTTCGTGGTGATGGGTCTGTCCGGGTCCGGCAAGTCCACGCTGGTGCGCTGTCTGACCCGGCTCATCGAGCCGACGGCCGGCACCATCGCCATCGACGGGGAGGACGTCCGCGCCATGGACAAGTCCCGGCTGCGCGAACTGCGCCGCCACCGCGCCGCGATGGTCTTCCAGCACTTCGGCCTCCTCCCGCACCGCACGGTCCTCGACAACGTCGCCTACGGCCTGGAGATCCAGGGCGTGGGGAAGGCGGAACGCCGGGCGCGCGCGGCGGAGGTCGTGGCCAAGGTCGGCCTGGAGGGCATGGAACAGCGCAGGCCGAGCCAGCTGTCCGGCGGTCAACGCCAACGCGTTGGCCTGGCACGGGCGTTGGCGGTGGACCCGGAGGTCCTCCTCTTCGACGAGCCCTTCAGCGCGCTCGACCCGCTGATCCGCCGGGACATGCAGGAGGAGGTCGTCCGCCTGCACCGGGAGGAGGGCCGCACGATGGTCTTCATCACGCACGACCTGAGCGAGGCCCTGAAGCTGGGCGACCGCATCGCCCTGATGCGCGACGGCAAGGTGGTCCAACTGGGCACCCCGGAGGAGATCGTGGGCTCCCCGGCCGACGACTACGTCCGCGAGTTCGTCCGCGACGTACCGCGCGAGCAGGTCCTGACGGTACGGACGGCGATGCGGACTCCTTCCGACGGGGACGCGGTCACCGGCCCGGCGGTCGCGCCGGACGCCACGGTCTCGGAGGCGATCGAGGCGGTGGCCCGCGCGGGCGAGCCGGCACGGGTCGTGGACGAGGGACGGTGCGTCGGGGTGGTGGACGCGGACGGGCTGCTCGGGGTGGTGGCCGGGACGGCCAAGGAGGCGGTCTGATGGCTGCGATCACTGCCTTCTCCCCGCGTACCGTGCCCGCTGTCCTCAGACACCGTGCCGTGCACAAGCTCGCGTTGCTCGTCCTGGCCGCCGCCGTCCTCGTACCGCTGGCGACCGCCCGCTGGACCGGCGGCGCATGGCCGGAGGCCCTGACCGTCGACCTCACCAGCCCCCTCACCAAGGCCAGCACCTGGATCGTCGACAACCGCGACACCCACCCCCTCTTCCTCTACTTCTTCGGCCACGTCAGCAACGCGATCGTGCTCTCCGTAAGGGCCGTCTACCTGGTGCTGCTCGCGGCCGGCTGGGCCGGCGTGACAGCCCTGAGCGCCCTGGTGGCCTGGCGGGTCGCCGGTCTCCGTCTCGCTCTCGGCACGGTCGCCGCGTTCCTCACCTGCGGCCTCCTCGGCATGTGGGTGCCGACCATGCAGACCCTCGCCCTGATGGTCGTGGCCGTCGCCGCGTCCGTCGTCGTGGGTGCGCTGCTCGGGCTGGCCGGCGGACTCTCCGACCGCCTGAACAAGGCCCTGCGCCCGGTCCTCGACACCATGCAGGTCCTCCCGGCGTACGCCTACCTCCTGCCCGTCGTCCTGGTCTTCGGCATGGGCGTCCCCGCCGCCGTCCTCGCCACGGTCGTCTACGCCGCCCCGCCCATGGCCCGCCTCACCGCGCTCGGCCTGCGCGGCGCCGACCACGAGGTGCTGGAGGCGGTGCGGTCCCTCGGCGCGACCGCCCGCCAGCGCCTGCTCACCGCCCGCATCCCGCTGGCCCGCAAGGAACTCCTCCTCGGCCTCAACCAGACGATCATGATGGCCCTGTCGATGGCGGTCATCGCGTCGGTCATCGGCGCCGGCGGCCTCGGCGACCGCGTCTACCAGGCGCTCGCCTCGGTCGACGTCGGCGCGGCCCTCGCGGCCGGCATCCCGATCGTGCTGCTGGCCGTCGTACTGGACCGGGTGACGGGAGCGGCGGGCAGCGGCTCGACGTCGTCCTCGGAGACGCGCCGCAGCGGATGGCCGTACGCCCTCGTCGCCGCCCTCGCGATCGCCGTCGCCGCGCGTCTCATGGGCCGCCTCGACTGGCCGGACGCCTGGACCGTGGGGATCGCCGAGCCCGTCAACCGCGCCGTCGACTGGATGACCGACCACCTCTACTCCGGCGTCCCCGTCATCGGCGGCACCGCCGACTGGGCCGCCCACTTCACCACCTGGGTCCTCAACCCGCTTCGGGACGGACTGACCTGGCTGCCCTGGTGGTCCGTGCTGCTCGTGGTCGCCGCCCTGGCCTGGCTGATCGGCACCTGGCAGACCGCGCTCACCGCGGTCCTCTCCATGGCCGCGATCGGCGTCCTCGGCGTGTGGACGCCGGCGCTCGACACCCTCTCCCAGGTGCTGGCCGCCGTCGCCGTCACCCTCGTCATCGGCTTCGCGACCGGCATCGCCGCGGCTCGCAGCGACCGCCTCGAACGGGCCCTGCGTCCCGTCCTGGACGTCTTCCAGACGATGCCGCAGTTCGTCTATCTCATCCCGGTCGTCGCCCTGTTCGGCGTCGGCCGCGCCCCCGCCGTCGCCGCGGCCGTCGTCTACGCGCTGCCCGCCGTCGTCCGCATCACCACCCAGGGCCTGCGCCAGGTCGACCCGGCGGCGATGGAGTCCTCCAGCTCTCTCGGCGCCACCAGCTGGCAGCAGCTGCGCCAGGTCCAACTCCCGCTCGCCCGCCCCGCGTTGCTGCTCGCCGTCAACCAGGGCGTGGTCCTGGTCCTCGCCGTCGTCATCATCGGCGGCCTGGTCGGCGGTGGCGCCCTCGGCTACGACGTCGTCTTCGGCCTCGCCCAGGGCGACCTCGCGACCGGTCTGGTGGCCGGTGCCGCGATCGTCTGCCTCGGCCTGATGCTCGACCGGGTGACCCAGCCGACGGAACGCCGTACGAAGAAGGGAGCGTGACATGCGCGTACGTACGACCGCTGCCGTGGCCTCACTGGTGCTCCTGACCGGCTGCGGCGCCGCCGACATGACCAAGCAGGCCTCGCCGTTCGCCAACGCCCAGGGCGCGAAGACCGTGACCCTCTCCGTCCAGTCCTGGGTCGGCGCCCAGGCCAACGTGGCCGTCGCCCAGTACCTCCTGGAGCACGAGCTCGGCTACCGCGTCGACACCGTGCAGGTCGACGAGGTCCCCGCCTGGGACGCGCTCAGCCAGGGGCGGGTCGACGCGATCCTGGAGGACTGGGGCCACCCCGAGCAGGAACAGCGCTACGTCGACGACAAGAAGACCATCACGCGCGGCGGCGAACTCGGCGTGACCGGCCACATCGGCTGGTACGTCCCCACGTACTTCGCCGAACAGCACCCGGACGTCACCAGCTGGAAGAACCTCGACAAGTACGCCGACCTCATGCGCACCGCGGAGAGCGGCGGCAAGGGCCAGCTCATGGACGGCTCCCCGTCGTACGTCACCAACGACAAGGCGCTGGTGACGAACCTGGACCTGGACTACCAGGTCGTCTTCGCCGGCTCCGAGGCCGCGCAGATCACCCAGATCAAGCAGTTCGCCAAGGAGAAGAAGCCCTTCCTCACCTACTGGTACGCGCCGCAGTGGCTCTTCAAGAAGGTCCCCATGACCGAGGTGAAGCTCCCCGCCTACAGGGAGGGCTGCGACGCCGACCCCGCGAAGGTCGCCTGTGCCTATCCGCACACCCCGCTGGAGAAGTACCTCAACTCCGACTTCGCCCGCTCCGGCGGGAAGGCCGCGGCCTTCCTGAAGAAGTTCCGGTGGACGACCGAGGACCAGAACGAGGTCTCCCTGATGATCGCCGACCAGAAACTGACGCCGGAGCAGGCGGCGAAGAAGTGGGTCGAGGGTCATGAGTCGACGTGGCGGACGTGGCTCTCCTGACGCTGGGGCATCCCAGGTCCTCGGTCAGCCCATCTCCTGGATCAGCTCATGGAGGATCGCGGCCGCCCGCCGCTGCAACCACGGCCCGAACGTCACGCGCGTGGCCCCGAGTTCGCCGAGTTCGGCGGGCGAGGGGCCCGTGCCGACCTGCGCGATCATGTTCACCGGCCCGTGGATACCGGACCGCAGCAGCGGCAGCACGTCCGCCGGGGCGGTGATCGGGTACACGCAGTCGGCGCCCGCGGCCGTGTACAACGCGGCCCGCTCGATGGCCTGTTCGGGATCGCCGTCCCCGTGCAGGAAGGTGTCGATACGGGCGTTGACGAAGAGGTCGCCCCCGGCCGCGTACCGCACCTCGGCGAGCCACTCGGCATGCTGGTGCGGGTCCTTGAGGACACCCCCGTTGGAGTCCTCAAGGTTGCAGCCCACGGCACCCGCCTCCAGCAGCCGCTCCACCAGCTCCTTGGGAGCCAGCCCGTACCCGCCCTCGACGTCCGCCGACACCGGTACGTCCACGGCCCGGGTGATCCGCGCGACCGCCGCGAACATCTCGTCGGCCGGGGTCTGCCCGTCCTCGTGGCCCAGCGAGGCGGCGACCCCCGCGCTGGGCGTCGCGAGCGCCGGGTAGCCGGCCTCGGCGAACACCCGGGCGCTGGCGGCGTCCCAGGGCCCCGGCAGGACGAGCGGATCGTCCGCGGCCTGGCGCCGATGGAGCCGATGGAAGATCTCGACCTTGCTCATGACGGGTAACCCTCCGACGCTCATGGTGTGTAACCCCCCGGCGGGATGCGGCGGCTCACCATCACCCGGTTCCAGTTGTTGATGGCGACGACCAGCCCGATCAGATGGGCGAGTTCCGTGTCGTCGAAGTGCTTGGCGGCCGTCTCGTACACCTCGTCCGGCACGAACCCTCCCCCAGAGCCGACAGCCTGGGAGGTGCCCCCAGTCAGCACGGTCATCGCCTCCGTCAGCGCCAGCGCCGCCCGCTCCCGCTCGTCGTAGACCCCCTCGGCCTCCTCCCAGGCGGCCAGCAGATCCAGCTGCCGCTCCGGCACCCCGTGTTCGCGGGCGATCCGCAGATGCATGTCGAGGCAGAACGCGCAGTGATTGAGCTGGGAGGCCCGGATCACGACGAGCTCGGCGAGCGCGGGGTCCCCGAGGCCTCTCTTCGCGGCGGCGCTGAGCGTGGACATGGCCTGCGCGACCGACTTGTCCAACAGCCGCGTACGCGCCGTCACTTGTGCCCCGGCTGGTAGTGCCCGGGCACGAGCCGGCAGGTCACCCCGAACCGGTTCCACGCGTTGATCACCGTGATCGCCGCGATCAGCTGCGCCAGCTCGGCGTCCTCGAAGTGCGCCGCCGCCCGCTCATACACCGCGTCCGGCACGAACCCGTCGGTCAGCACGGTCACCGCCTCCGTCAGCGCCAGCGCCGCCAGCTCCCGCTCGGTGTAGAAGTGCTCCGACTCCTCCCAGGCGCTGAGCTGCACGATCCGCTCCACGCTCTCGCCCGCCGCCAGCGCGTCCTTGCTGTGCATGTCGACGCAGAGCGCGCAGTGGTTGATCTGCGAGGCGCGGACCTTCACCAGCTCCAGCAGCTTCGGGTCGAGGCCCTTCCGGGCGGCGGCGTCGAGCCGGATCATCGCCTTGAAGACCTCGGGCGCCTGCTCCGCCCAGGCGAGGCGCGGGGTGTGCTCGGGGGCGTAACCCACGGTGGCGTGGCCGGTGTGGTCGGTGGGTGTCCTGTCGTCGGTGTGCGTCGTCATGTCCTCGACCCTAGATTCGAGGCAGCCCACCGGTATGGTCCATTCCCATGGCGAAATCCTGGGCCACTTTGGGCGTCGACCTTCATCTGGAACCCTCCGGTCCCCATCTGCGCCGGGGCCTGACCGACGCCCTGCGCGAGGCGGTCCGCACCGGCCGCCTGGCGCCGGGCACCCGGCTGCCCTCCTCCCGCAGCCTCGCCACCGACCTGGGCATCGCCCGCAACACGGTCGCGGACGCCTACGCCGACCTCGTCGCCGAAGGCTGGCTCACCGCCCGGCAGGGCTCCGGCACGAGAGTCGCGGAGGGCACGGTGACGGCCCCGCCCTCGCCCACGGGCAGCCCGGGCCCCCGCGCACCGCACCGGCCCACCCACGACTTCCGCCCCGGCACCCCTGATCTGGCCGCCTTCCCCCGCGCCGAGTGGCTCAAGGCCGCCCGCCGCGCCCTCCTCGCCGCCCCGCACCACGCCCTCGGCTACGGCGACCCCCGCGGCCGCGCCGAACTGCGCACCGCCCTCGCCGGCTACCTCGCCCGCGCCCGCGGCGTCCGCGCCGACCCCGACCGCATCCTGGTGTGCTCGGGCATCGCCCACGGCCTGCGCCTGCTCGGCACGGTCCTGCGGGCCCGCGGCGTCCACACCGTCGCCGTGGAGTCGTACGGCCTGGACGCGCACTGGAACCAGCTCACGCAAGCCGGCCTGCGCACCCCGCCCCTGCCCTACGACGACCGGGGCACCGACCCGGCGGACCTCGGCGACGCGGGCGCGGTGCTGCTCACCTCCGCCCACCAGTTCCCGATGGGCCTCCCGCTCCACCGGGACCGCCGCACCGCGGTGGTCGACTGGGCACGCCGCACCGGCGGCCTGATCCTGGAGGACGACTACGACGGCGAGTTCCGCTACGACCGCCAGCCCGTCGGCGCCCTCCAGGGCCTGGACCCCGACCGCGTCGTCTACCTCGGCACCGCGAGCAAGGCCCTGGCCCCCGGCCTCCGTCTGGCCTGGATGGTGCTGCCCCCGTCCCTGGCGGCGGAGACCGCGGCGGCCAAGGGCAAGGTGGACACCTCCAGCGCCCTGGACCAGCTGACCCTGGCGGAGTTCCTCACCTCCGGCGCCTACGACCGCCACGTCCGCGCCTCCCGCCTCCGCTACCGCCGCCGCCGGGACGCCCTGCTCGCCGCCCTCACCGCCCAGGCCCCCGACGTCCACATCACCGGCATCGCCGCCGGCCTGCACGCCGTCCTCCGCCTCCCGCCCGGCACCGAACAATCCGTCGTCCAGTCCGCCGCCTGGCAGGGCGTCGCCCTCCACGGCCTCACCTACTTCCGCCACCCCGACGCCCTCCCCGACGGCCTGGACGCGGTGGTCGTCGGCTACGGCACCCCGTCGGACAGCGGGTGGACGGGGGCGCTGGAGGCGTTGTGCAGGGCCATGCCGTAGGCCCCTGCCCGCCTGTCGACCTGGAGGCGCAG
Source organism: Streptomyces justiciae (assembly GCF_015163075.1). Taxonomy (GTDB): domain Bacteria; phylum Actinomycetota; class Actinomycetes; order Streptomycetales; family Streptomycetaceae; genus Streptomyces; species Streptomyces justiciae. The sequence continues at coordinate 247,355 of NZ_JADDXU010000009.1, read as the reverse complement.
TCCCCGGGCCGGTCACCCAGACGCCGCACTCACCGCGGCCTCACCTGATGTGGAGGCGCAGTCCCCAGGCCAGTCACCCAGACGCCGCCGCACCCACCGCGGCCTCATCGCCGGAGGCAGGCGCCTCCCCGAACCGGGCCAACCCCAGCGCGCCGACCACCGCCACCAGGAACCCCAGCACCGCGAGCCACCCCAGCCCCTCCCTCGTACGGTCCCCGAGCCACACCACCCCGACCAGCGCGGGCCCGACCGTCTCCCCGATCACCATCGCCGCGGTCGCCGTCGTCACCGATCCCCGTTGCAGCGCCGACGTCAGACAGAGGAACGCGGCGCCCCCGCCGATGAGCAGCGCATACGTCGCCGGATGCGTGAGCAGCGATGACGGGGCGAGCGAGTCGATCAACCGCACCGCCACCTCGACCACCCCGAACCCGAACCCCGCCCCCAGCCCGAGCACCGGCCCACGCCAACGCCCGGACAGCCGCCCACCCGCGAGCCCGAGCAGCAGCACCCCCACGGCCACCCCGAGCATCACCCACTTCAAGGCCGCCGGCCCGCCCAGATCCCCCTCCGTCCCGGACGCCACCCCCAGCATCGCCAGCCCGGCACACACCACCCGCACCGCCGCCCACTCCACCCCGCTCAACCGCACCCGCAGCAACCGCGCCGCGACCACGGCCGTCACCGCGAGGCTCGACGCGAGCGCCGCTCCGACCGCGTAGATCGGAACCGACCGCAGCGCCACGATCTGCAGCACGAACCCCAGCCCGTCCAGCGCCAGTCCCGCCACATACCGCCACTGCCGCACCGCCCGCAGCAGCAGCGCCGCCTCCCCACCCCCACCGGCGCCGGCCGCCCGTGCGGCGACCGCCTGCAACACCGTCGCCGTACCGAAACAGACCGCCGCACCGAGCGCACACACCATCCCAAAGAGCACAAAGCGACTGTAGGGGAGGGGTGAAGACGGACGGGGTGGCTGCACGGGCACTCTCACCGATCTCTAGGCTGACCGCCGGACAACGGCCCGACGAACCACGGGGAGACAGGGAACATGGCGGAAACTCGGCGACGGCTGCGCTCCAGCACCGTCGTGCTCGGCGGCATGGGAGTCGTCGCGGCGGCACTCACCTCCTGCGGCTCCGCCCCCGACCGCCGCTGCGTCGACCGCGACAGCTACACCTACGAGGGCTACAAGGTCGTCGCCGACAAGAACTGCAACACCGGCAGCTCCGGCTCCTCCTCGGCCAAGGGCGGCAAGAAGAAGTCCGGCACCGGCAAGAGCGCCGACGCCGCCTGGTACTACGACGCCGACGTCAGCAACGGCCGCGCCGACTACGGCACCTTCAGCAAGAGCGAGGCCGTCGACCGCGGCGGCTTCGGCTGCTCCGGCGGCAGCGGCGGCGGCTGAGCGCGGACGCACGGACAGGCCACGGAGAGACGCCATGGAACGCCGCATCATCGAGCCCCGCCCCGGCTGGCAGCAGACCGTCGAGGAACAGGGTCTGATCTACCCGCTCACCCGCTACCCCGACGACTCCCTGCGCCCCTACTGGGACGAGAGCGCCTATTACGCCTTCTCCCTGGAGGAGGTCGAGGCCCTCGAGGACGTGGTCGAGGAGCTCCACCGCATGTGCCTGGCGGCGGCGGAGCACATCGTCACCGCGAACCGCTTCGCCGACCTCGGCATCACCGACCCGCGTGTCACCGACGCGGTCGCCGAGGCCTGGCGCCGCCGCGCCGAACTCCCCTCCGTCTACGGCCGCTTCGACCTCCGCTACGACGGCACCGGCCCGGCCAAGCTGCTGGAGTACAACGCCGACACCCCCACCTCCCTCGTCGAGGCCGCCTCCCCGCAGTGGTTCTGGATGGAGGAGCGCTTCCCCGGCGCCGACCAGTGGAACTCCCTGCACGAACGCCTCGTCGCCGCCTGGAAGAAGCAGGCCGCGCTGCTCCCGCCGGGCAGCCCGCTGTACTTCGCGTACTCCTCCGACGACGAGCTCGGCGAGGACCTGATGACGGTCGCCTACCTCCAGGAGACCGCCGAACAGGCCGGCCTCGACACCGCCTGGATCTCCATGGAGGAGATCGGCTGGGACCGCCTCTCCGGCCGCTTCGTCGACCAGCAACTCCGCTTCATCCGCAGCTGCTTCAAGCTCTACCCATGGGAGTGGCTGACCACCGACCGCTTCGCCGACCACGTCCTCGACACCCTCGACAACGGCGGCGGCACCGGCACCACCCTGTGGATCGAGCCCGCCTGGAAGATGCTCCTGAGCAACAAGGCACTTCTGGCCATTCTCTGGGAGCTCTACCCCGGCCATCCGAACCTCCTCCCCGCCTACCTCGACGGGCCGAGGGAGCTGGCGACAACGACCGGCTACGTGGCCAAACCACTGCTCGGCCGCGAGGGCGCCGGCGTCACCGTCCACGCCCCGGACACCACGAGCACCGCCCCTGTCCTGCGCGAAGAGGCCTGCTGCTACCAGGAGTTGGCGCCCCTGCCCGACTTCGACGGCAACCGCGTCGTCCTGGGCGCCTGGGTCGTCGAGGACGAGTCGGCGGGCCTCGGCATCCGCGAGTCGGCCGGACTGGTGACCGACGAATACGCGCGCTTTCTGCCGCACGTGATCCTCTGACGCGACACAATGATCGGCCCACGACCAACGAAGAGGGGCGATCGGTGGGCGACACGGCCACGATGGAGAGCGGATACGTCTTCAACCCGTCCTGGGAGCGGGAGCACGGGCGGCTGCTCGCACTGGAGGAGATCTACGACAGCCAGAGCCGCCACCGCCTGACCGAGCTGGGAGTCGCCGACGGCTGGCACTGCCTCGAAGTGGGCTGCGGTGCCGGCAGCATCGCGCGCTGGCTGGCCAAGCAGGTCGGCGCCGCCGGGCGCGTGCTCGCCACCGACCTCGACACCCGCTTCGCCAACGCCCACGGCCTGTCCAACCTGGAGATCCGCACCCACGACCTCCGCACGGACGACCTCCCCGACGCCTCCTTCGACCTCGTCCACGCGCGCGCCGTGATCGAGCACCTCCCCGACCGCGACGAGGCGCTGCGCCGGCTGGCCGCGGCCACCCGTCCCGGCGGCTGGGTGGTCGTCGAGGACTTCGACATCGACGGCCCGATGTACCCGGCCGCCGCCCGCTACTACCCGCCCGGCTACACCGCGCTGGCCGAACGCCTCGGCCGCGCCCTCCGCGCCGCCTTCGGCGCCGCCGGCGTCGACACCGGCATGGGCCGCCGGCTGCCCCAGGCGCTGACGGACGCCGGTTTGACCGAGGTCGGCGCCCAGGTCCACGCCCCGGTCCTCACCGGAGGCGACGCGGCCTTCCTCCCCCTCACCCTCCGCTCACTGCGCCCCCGCCTCCTGGCCACCGGCGAGATGACCGACATGGACATCGAGGACGTCATCACTCTGACGAAGAGTCACGGCACCACCTACATCCCCAACTTCATGGTGATCGCCTGGGGCCGAAAGCCGGTCTGACCGCCTAGCGGACCACCGCGTCCAGCTGGGCCAACCCCCAGTCCAGATCGTCCTCACTGATCACCAGCGGCGGGGCGATGCGGATCGTCGGCCCGTGCGTGTCCTTGACGAGCACGCCCCGGTGCATCAGCTTCTCGGAGATCTCCCGGCCCGTTCCGTGGGCGGGGGCGATGTCCACGCCCGCCCACAGGCCGTGGCCGCGTACCGCTGTCGCACGGCCGGAGGCGGTCAACTTCCGTAGTTCGCGGTGGAGACGGGCGCCCAGCTCGGTGGCGCGTGCCTGGTACTCGCCCGTGCGCAGCATGGCGATCACCTCCAGGGCGACCGCACAGGCCAAGGGGTTGCCGCCGAACGTCGAACCGTGTTCACCGGGCCGGAAGACCCCCAGGATCTCCGCGCTCGACACCACCGCCGACACCGGTACGACCCCGCCGCCCAGTGCCTTGCCGAGGACGTACACGTCCGGGACCACGTTCTCGTGCTCGCAGGCGAACGTCCGCCCGGTCCGGCCCAGGCCCGACTGGATCTCGTCCGCGACGAACAGCACGTTCCGCTCGCGCGTCAGCTCCCGGACCGCCGGGAGGTAGCCGGCCGGTGGGACCAGGACCCCCGCCTCGCCCTGGATCGGCTCCAGCAGCACGGCCACCGTGTTCTCCGTGACCGCCGCACGCATCGCCGTCAGATCACCGAACGGCACGATCTCGAAGCCGGGAGTGTACGGACCGTAGTCCGCCCGCGCCTCGGGGTCGGTGGAGAAGCTGATCAGCGTGGTGGTGCGGCCGTGGAAGTTGTTCCCCGCCACCACGATCTTCGCCATCTCCGCAGGCACGCCCTTGACCCGGTACCCCCACTTCCGCGCGGTCTTCACCGCCGTCTCCACCGCCTCCGCGCCGGTGTTCATCGGCAGCACCATCTCCATCCCGCACAGCTCGGCGAGCTCGGAGCAGAACGCGGCGAACCGGTCGTGATGGAAGGCCCGGCTCGTCAGTGTCACCCGCTCCAGCTGCGCTTTCGCCGCATCGACGAGCCGGCGGTTGCGATGGCCGAAGTTGAGCGCCGAATAACCGGCCAGCAGATCCAGATACCGCCTCCCCTCCACATCCGTCAGCCACGCCCCGTCCGCCGTGGCCACGACCACGGGCAGCGGGTGATAGGTGTGCGCGGTGTGGGCTTCGGCCGACGCGATGAGCTTCTCCGTGGCGTTCACGGGCACTCCCAGGGGTGAGGGCGGCCCCCCTTCCTATCGTCGCTCGCATGGTGGACGCGGCACCTCCGTCGTACGACGCGCCCGGTAGGCTGACCGGCAGGCCGTGACTGGCGCGCTGGGATGGGACGGACCATCGGGGAGCGGCCTGTGAATGACCGAGTGCCGTGCGCCTGGGCCGAACCGTGAATCGTGACCGCAACCCGCCACGCCATCCGGAGGCCGACGACATGTCAGAGCAGCAGCCCCTGTCCAGCGAGTCCACCGCCTTTCGCGCCGCCCTCGACGTGATCCGCGCCGTCGAGCCGCGCGTCGCCGACGCCATCGGCCAGGAGGTTCACGACCAGCGCGAGATGCTCAAGCTGATCGCCTCCGAGAACTACGCCTCCCCGGCCACCCTCCTGGCCATGGGCAACTGGTTCAGCGACAAGTACGCCGAGGGCACCATCGGCCGCCGCTTCTACGCCGGCTGTCGCAACGTCGACACCGTCGAGTCCCTCGCCGCCGAGCACGCCAAGGAACTCTTCGGCGCCCGCCACGCCTACGTCCAGCCGCACTCCGGCATCGACGCCAACCTCGTCGCCTTCTGGTCCGTCCTCGCCGACCGCGTCGAGGCCCCGTTCCTGGAGAAGACCGGCGCCCGCCAGGTCAACGACCTCACCGACGCCGACTGGGCCGAACTCCGCCAGGCCTTCGGCAACCAGCGCATGCTCGGCATGTCCCTGGACGCCGGCGGCCACCTCACCCACGGCTTCCGCCCCAACATCTCCGGCAAGATGTTCGACCAGCGCTCCTACGGCACCGACCCGGCGACCGGCCTGATCGACTACGAGGCGCTGCGCGCGTCTGCCCGTGACTTCAAGCCGCTCATCATCGTCGCCGGCTACTCCGCCTACCCGCGGCTGGTGAACTTCCGCATCATGCGCGAGATCGCCGACGAGGTCGGGGCGACCCTGATGGTGGACATGGCGCACTTCGCCGGTCTCGTCGCGGGCAAGGTGCTGACCGGCGACTTCGACCCGGTCCCGCACGCCCAGATCGTCACCACCACCACCCACAAGTCGCTGCGTGGCCCGCGCGGCGGCATGGTCCTGTGCGACGACTCCCTCAAGGACCAGGTCGACCGCGGCTGCCCGATGGTCCTCGGCGGCCCGCTCCCGCACGTCATGGCCGCGAAGGCGGTGGCGCTGGCGGAGGCCCGGCAGCCCGCCTTCCAGGACTACGCCCAGCGCATCGTCGACAACTCCCGGGCCCTCGCGGAAGGCCTGATGCGCCGCGGCGCGACCCTGGTGACCGGCGGCACCGACAACCACCTCAACCTGATCGACGTCGCCACCTCCTACGGCCTCACCGGCCGCCAGGCCGAGGCCGCGCTCCTCGACTCCGGCATCGTCACCAACCGCAACGCGATCCCCGCCGACCCCAACGGCGCCTGGTACACCTCCGGCATCCGCATCGGCACCCCCGCCCTGACCACCCGCGGCCTGGGCACCGCCGAGATGGACGAGGTCGCCGGCCTCATCGACCGCGTCCTCACCACCACCGAGCCGGGCACCACCAAGTCGGGCGCGCCGTCCAAGGCCGCGCACGTCCTGGACGCCAAGGTCGCCGACGAGATCTCGCACCGCGCGACCGACCTGGTGGCGGGCTTCCCGCTGTACCCGGAGATCGACCTGGGCTGACAAACGCCCTGTTGAGTTGTCAAGGAACGGCGACTCACGAAGATCGTCGATCGACTGGCGGTCGATCAGAGGTCGATCACAGATCGATGAGCTCCTGACGTGGTTCCTCCCGCGGCGGTCCGGCCTTCTGCCGGGCCGCCGCGCGGCGTATCAGCAGCGTCCCGCCGACCCCGGCCGCGACGCCTGGCAGCGCCCACCACCAGTCGGTGGGGTCAGCCGGCCCCGACGGTCGCGCAGAGGCCGCGGCGAGCGTCGGCTCCGGGCTCTGCGTCGCTCCCGCGTCCGTGCCGTACGTGTCCCAGGGCGGCGGGTACTCCACGGCGGAGTCCCCGTCGGAAGCCTTGCCCATCACGCCGAGGTCCTTGAGCAGGTCGCGGAGCACCTCGGGCTGCTGGGCGCGGTGCCAGGTGCCGTTCGTCGACGCGTCCAGGTTCGCCGCCGTATGGATCCAGACCGCCTCCGAGTCCGTCGCCGGGTAGACCCGGTCGACGCGCCACGGTGACACGTCGTGCACCATCCAGGTCACGTTGATCTGCGGGCCGGCGATCAGGTCGGCCTCGGGCGGCTTGCCCGCCGAGCCCGCGCCCGGTTCTCCCAGCAGCCGCTCCAGCGTGCCGTACTCCCGGTCGGAGTAGTACAGCGATGCCGTCTCCGCGCTCTCCGGCGAGACGATCAGCACGCTGGTCGGCCCGCCGGCCGCCGCCGATCCCGCGCTCCCGAGCGTGAGCCCGAGAGCCGCCGCCGACACCCCTGCCACCGCCGTCAGCCGACGACAGCCACCCCTCCCACCGCTTGCCTGCCTGTGCATCCCGAGCCCCCAACCTGCCGATGCGAACGGCCCGCCCCGGTCCCCGCGAGCCGTGTGTCACTTCTGGTACACCGCTCGGCCCGCCGGGGTTCCCACCCCGCCCGCACTAATCCGAGGAAGCCCCCGAGGACTCCGCGACCGGGCTCGTCGCCGACTTCGCGATCTCCACCGCCCGGGCCTGCGACGCCACACCCTCCAGCCGCAGCGTCACCTCGGCCGACCTCACCGGACGGCTCCACAGCAAGGTCGGCCCGGCGGTGCGCGCCTGACGGGTGTAGCGCTTCCCGTCCGCGTCCAGCAGCCAGAAACTCAGCAGGTGGGGACGGGGAAACCACAGCGCGGTGTCCTGCGAACCGGCGACCGGGGAACCGCCCAGCGAGATCCACTCCGGCTGCTCACGCACCGTCTTCGCGAAGGTCAGGTCCAGCCCCGCCGCGAACTCGTCCACCCGGACCGTCTTCCCGCGCTCGCGCCAGCAGAGACTGATCACGAACCGTCCCTGCGGCCCACCCGCCACCGCCATCGCGTCCGGGGCACCGAGCGCGTCCGGCACCAGCGGCTCGAACCCGGCCCGCCGCACGGCCTGCGCCCACGACACGGACCGACCGCAGCCGGGCACCTCGGCCCCCGGCGAGGGCGCCGCCGACGGGTCGTAGCGCACCTCGACCCCGCCGAAGTCGAACCAGTCGTAGACCGCGGCCCGCACGGGCGGGGTGAGCGCGAGCACCGTCAGCAGACCGCACAGCGTCGCGGTCAGCGAACGCCACCGCACTCGCGTCCAGCGCCGCACGGCCCGCAGCCGCTCCCGCGGGCGCCGGGGCTCGGGCACCGGGGGCGGCAACCGCTCGGCCAGTATCTGGCCCAGCACCCGCTCGACCATCGTCTCGGAGCCCAGGGAACCCTCCGCCCCGTCGGCGGCGTCCAGCGACCGCCCGAGCGCCCGCAGCTCCTCCGGCAGCCGGGAGGCATCGACCGCATGGCCGTCGTCCCGCCGACGCCCCCGCGATCCCGGGCCCCGCTCCCCGCCACGGCCGCGCGGCCCCCGGCCACCGGCGCCCCCGGGGCCACGGCCGCCCTCACCGTCGTAGCCCTTCCGTCCCTCACTCACGCTCATCACCCCCTTCCCCGAGGTCGGCGTCCGGCAGCAGTCGGCCCAGTTTCCGCAGCGCGCGGTTGAGCCGGGATTTCACCGTCCCCCGGGGCCAGCCCAGGGCCTGGGCCGTCTCCGATTCGTCCATGTCCAGCAGATAGCGGTACGTGACGACCAGACGGTGCTCCTCGCTCAGCTTCTCCAGGGCGGACTGGAGCGCGGCGCGGCGCTCTGTCTCCAGGGCCGCGACCGCCGGGTCCGCCGATTCCGGTATCAGCGGCTCCGCCTCCACGAACGCCGCCTCCCGGCCCGCGAGCGTGCGCTGCCGGGCCGCCGTCCGCACTGTGTTCCTCGTCTCATTGGCGACGATCGACAGCAGCCACGGCCGGAACGACGCGCCGTCCTTGAACCTGCCCAGCGCGCAGTACGCCTTGACGAAGGCCTGCTGCACCACGTCCTCCGCGTCCGCACCCGCCCCGAGTGCCGCGGCCGCCCGGAGCGCGATGCCCGTATGGGCGCGCACCAGCTCCGCATACGCCTCCGGCTCCCCGGCGCGTACGCGTGCGATCACCGCGGCCTCATCGACGATGCGGCCCCCCTCCCGCGTTCTCACGTCTTTGTTACACCGCAGGAGACGGATCGGTTCCCATCTGTTTCCGACCAGTTCCGGATCGGACCCCGACACCTGAGAGAATGGTGAGCATGGCCTCTGATCGCCCGCCCGTCGCCCACCACCACCCTCAGGGGAATGGCTCCGCCATGCAGAGTTGTCCGCGAGTGCTCTCCGGAATCCAGCCCACCGCAGGCTCGTTCCACCTCGGCAACTACCTCGGCGCCGTCCGCCAGTGGGTGGCCCTGCAGGAGTCCCACGACGCGTTCTACATGGTCGTCGACCTGCACGCGATCACGCTCCCGCAGGACCCGGCGGACCTGCGCGCCAACACCCGCCTGGCCGCCGCCCAGCTCCTCGCGGCCGGCCTCGACCCGGAGCGCTGCACGCTCTTCGTCCAGAGCCATGTCCCCGAGCACGCGCAGCTCGCCTGGGTCTTCAACTGCCTCACCGGCTTCGGCGAGGCCTCCCGCATGACCCAGTTCAAGGACAAGTCCGCCAAGCAGGGCGCCGACCGCGCCAGCGTCGGCCTCTTCACGTACCCGATCCTCCAGGTCGCGGACATCCTGCTGTACCAGGCCAACGAGGTCCCCGTCGGCGAGGACCAGCGCCAGCACATCGAGCTCACCCGTGACCTCGCCACGCGCTTCAACGGCCGCTTCGGCGACACCTTCACGCTTCCGAAGCCGTACATCCTCAAGGAGACGGCGAAGATCTACGACCTTCAGGACCCGTCGATCAAGATGAGCAAGTCGGCGTCCACGCCGAAGGGCCTCATCAACCTCCTCGACGACCCGAAGACCACCGCCAAGAAGGTCAAGAGCGCCGTCACCGACACCGACACCGTCATCCGCTACGACGCCGAGAACAAGCCGGGCGTCAGCAACCTGCTCACGATCTACTCGACCCTCACGGGCACGGGAATCGCGGAACTGGAGCAGAAGTACGACGGCAAGGGCTACGGTGCGCTCAAGACGGACCTCGCCGAGGTCATGGTCGAGTTCGTGACGCCGTTCCGGGAGCGCACCCAGCAGTATCTGGACGACCCGGAGACGCTGGACTCGATCCTGGCCAAGGGTGCGGAGAAGGCGCGTGCCGTCGCGGCGGAGACGCTGGCCCAGGCCTACGACCGGGTCGGCTTCCTGCCCGCCAAGCACTGAGCCGAGCACGCACGCGTACCACCGCACAGGCACCGCACAGACGTACCACTGGACAGAGCGCTGCACATCACTACGGTTGCGCCTGCCCACAACACAGGCGTGGCCGTACAGTCGATAGCCGGACGGCCGGGACGAACCCGACAAGGGGGAGACCCCAGACACCCGAGAGGGAAGACAGGAGACGACGTGGGGACCGTAACGATCGGCGTGTCGATCGCGGTCCCGGAGCCTCACGGCAGCCAGCTCCAGCAGCTGCGCGCGGGCTTCGGCGACGCCGCGGCTCACGGCATCCCCACGCATGTCACCCTGCTGCCCCCGACGGAGGTCGAGGACGGCGCGCTGCCCGCCATCGAGGCGCACCTCACCGAGGTCGCCGCCTCCGGCCGCGCGTTCCCGATGCGCCTGTCCGGCACCGGCACGTTCCGGCCGCTGTCACCGGTGGTGTTCGTCCAGGTCGCCGAGGGCGCCGAGGCCTGCACCTGGCTCCAGAAGCAGGTCCGCGACGCCTCCGGCCCGGTGGCCCGCGAACTCCAGTTCCCGTACCACCCGCACGTCACGGTCGCCCATGGCATCGACGAAGCGGCCATGGACCGCGCGTACGAGGAACTCGCCGACTACGAGGCCCGCTGGCCGTGCACCGGCTTCGCCCTCTACGAGCAGGGCGCCGACGGCGTGTGGCGCAAGCTGCGCGAGTACGCCTTCGGCGGCGCTGCCGTGGTGCCGCCCCAGGGCTCTTCCGCCGCCGTGGAACAGGGCTCGACCGCCCACTGACCGGGCCACGAGGGCACGACGGGGGAGGGCGGCGACAGTGGGTCCGGCACGGCTCAGAGCCGAAGATCCCGTCTCCATAGGCGACTTCAAGATCCTCGGACGGCTGGGCGCGGGCGGTTTCGGCACCGTCTACCTGGGGCTCACCCCGGGCGGCCGGAAGGTCGCCGTCAAGACCGTGCACCGGCACGTCGCCGACAGCGAGGGGTTCCGGGCCCGCTTCCGCCGCGAGGTCGAGGCGCTGCGCCGAGCCGGCGGCTTCTTCACCGCCCCGCTCGTCGACGCCGACCCGACCGCGGAACTGCCCTGGCTGGCCACGGAGTACGTCCCCGGCCCCGACCTCGCCACGGTCGTCACGCGCGGCGGCCCGCTGGCCCCCGAGGCGCTGTGGCGGCTCGGCGCGGGGCTCTGCGAGGCGCTCGCCACGCTGCACGGCGCCGGGCTGGTGCACCGCGACCTCAAGCCGTCCAACGTCCTCCTCGTCCCGGACGGCCCGCGCGTCATCGACTTCGGCATCGCCTCCCTCGCCGACGCCACCCGCCTCACGGTCACCCACGAGGCCGCCGGCACACCCGGCTACGTCGCCCCCGAGCAGCTGCGCGGCATGCGCGGCGTCGGCCCCGCGGCGGACGTCTTCGCCCTGACCTGCCTGCTGCTGTACGCGGGCACAGGGCGGACCCCGTTCCGCAGCCGTACGTTCGTCGAGTACATCGCCCACGTCCTGCACGAGCCGCCGGACCTCACCGGCGTCCACGGACCGCTGGCCGAGCTGGCTCACGGAGGGCTCGCCCTCGACCCCGGCGAACGGCTCGACCTGCCCGCCCTCGCCGCCCTGTGCGCCCGCCACGCGCGCGTGGACGACGTCCACGGCTTCGCCGACCTCCTGGTGCCCGCCGCGCGGGACCTGCTGACGCACGCGAGCGCGGAGGCGGCGACCGAGCGGGCGTACGGCGTCCCCGCCACGAAGCCGCAGACGGACGGCGCGGAACTCCCCGAACGGCCGCACACGCGCGCGGCGGACGCCCGCCCCTGGGTCTGGACGGCCCCCGGCCTCGGCGAGGGCGAGTACGTCGCCTTCCAGGGGCCCGCACTCGACCGGGACGCCGGCATCGTCTGCCTCGCGGGCGGCGGGACCATCCACGGCTTCGACGCGGCCACAGGGGCGCAGCGCTGGTCCGTCCAGGCGGGCTTCGAACTCCGGGCGGGACCGGTGCCGGCCCACGGCGTGTTCGTGTTCGCCGACGACCAGGGGCGCGCGTACGGCCACCGCGCGCGGGACGGTGTGCGCCTGTGGGAGCGCGACCCCGACGGCGAGGCGGGCCGGCCGGTCACGGACATCAGGCTCCTGGTCACCGACACGCCGGAGCAGCTGGTCGTGCTGCGGGTCGGCAGGCGCGCCGGGGAACCGGAGAGCGACTACACCTGGGACGACATCGCCCTCCTGCGCCCCGACACCGGTATGGCCGTCACGACGAAGCCGCGGCACGGAGATTCCTCCCCGCGCCGCGACGACGCCAACTGGGTCGTCGGGGACCGGCTGTTCATCGCGGGCTACGAGCGGCTCGCCTCCGTCGGCTTCGGCGCGGACGAAGGCTCGTCATGGACCGAGAAGGCCCACGCGGCCGTCTCCATAGGCGAACGGACGTACACCTGGCGCTCGTTCGGCGGCCTGGTCTGCCGCGACGGCGCGACGGGCACCGCCCTGTGGCGCAGCAGAAAGCCGCGCGGGCCGAGCCTGAGCGCGCTCGTAGGCACCCCGGACGGCGAGACGGTGCTCGTCGTCACCGGCCGCGGCATCTGGGCCCACGCCGCACGCACGGGCCGACTGCGTTGGACCACGCCCGTCGCGGACGTCGGCCGCCGGCCCCGGGTGGACCGGGCCGGCGTCACCGCCGGGGTCGTCTGGTCGGCCTTCGGCAGCGTGCTGCTCGGCCACGACCTGGCCGACGGCCGCCCGTTGTGGCGGCTGACGTCGGAGGAGCCGTATCTGACCATGGCGGTCGAACCGCACGGCGGCCTGCTCCACGTGCACGACGGCCGGCGGCTGCGCGGCATCCGGCCCGCCGACGGCGGCGACGCCTGGTCCGTGGCGTCCCACGAGCACTCGGCCCTGGGCGACTTCCTGCCCCACTGGACGGCCGGCGACCTGCTCTACGTCCGCGAGGAGAGCGGCGTACGCGCCTACGACGTCCTGCGCGACGCCTAGAGCGGCAACCGCCGGAACGCCTCGCGCGGTACGTGCCGCAGGGCCGACATCACCCACCGGAGCACCCCGGGCACCCACACCGTCTCCGAACGCCGCCTGAGCCCCAGTTCCACGGCCGTCGCGACCTCCTCGGGCGTCGTCGCGAGCGGCGCCTCCGGCAGGCCGGCGGTCATCTTCGTACGGACGAACCCGGGGCGTACGACCATGACGTGGACGCCGGTGCCGTGCAGGGCGTCGCCCAGGCCCTGGGCGAAGGCGTCGAGGCCCGCCTTGCTGGAGCCGTAGATGAAGTTGGAGCGGCGCGCGCGTTCACCGGCGACCGAGGAGAGGACCACCAGGGAGCCGTGGCCCTGCGCCTGCAACGCGCGCGCGGAGACCAGCCCGGCCGACACCGCGCCGGTGTAGTTGGTCTGCGCGACCCGCACCGCGTCGAGCGGTTCGCGCTCGTCGTGGGCCTGGTCGCCGAGGACCCCGAAGGCGAGCAGCACCATGTCGATGTCGCCCTCGGCGAAGACCTTGCCGAGCACGGTTTCGTGGGACTCGGGAGCGAGCGCGTCGAAGGCGACGGTGCGCACGTCGGCCCCCTGGGCGCGCAGGTCGGCCGCGGACTGCTCCAGCGCGGACGAGGGGCGTCCCGCCAGCCATACCGTGCGGGTGCGGCGGGCGACGAGTCGGCGGGCGGTGGCCAGCGCGATCTCTGACGTCCCGCCGAGGACGAGCAGGGACTGGGGGAGACCGAAGGCGTCCTTCACGGCAAGCAGCTCCTATGGGTCGAGCCAGAGGCTCCGGGGATCGGGGCTCTAGAGGTCGAGGCGGCGGGACAGGTCGGAGACGAAGGCCCCGCGCGGGTCCAACTCGGCGCGCAGGGCACGGAAGTCGTCGAGGCGCGGGTACATCGCGGCGAGCAGTTCGGGGCGCAGCCGGGAGTCCTTGGCGAGGTAGACGCGCCCACCCGCCTCGACGATTTCCTCGTCCAGTTCGTCGAGGAGGGCGCCGAGGCCGGTCAGCCCCGCCGGGATGTCCAGGGCCAGGGTCCAGCCGGGCTGCGGGAAGGAGAGCCAGCCCGGGTCGGCGTCGCCGAACCGCTTGAGGACGGCGAGGAAGGACGGGCAGCGGCGCTCCGAGAGGCGGCGCACGATCCGGCGCAGGGTGTCCTCCCGGCCGTACGGGACGACGAACTGGTACTGCACGAAGCCGCCGCGGCCGTAGACGCGGTTCCAGTGCGGGACCCCGTCCAGGGGGTGGAAGAACGTCGAGAGCTTCTGCAGTTGGCCGGTACGCGCGCGGGGGGCCTTGCGGTACCAGAGTTCGTTGAACCAGCCCACGGTACGGCGGTTCAGCAGCCCCTCCGGGAGGACGGCGGGCGGGGCCGGGAGCTGGGCGGGCCGGAACGCCAGCGGGTCCCTCCGCGCGCGCGTGCCCAGCGCGTCGAGGGGCGCGTGCTCGCCGCGCGTGAGCACCGCGCGGCCGGTCGCGGCGCCGCGGGCCAGCAGGTCGATCCACGCGACCGAGTAGCGGTAGTGGTCGTCGGTGGCGGTCAGCCGGGCCATCAGGTCGTCGAGGTCACGCGCGCGTTCGGTGTCGACGGACATCAGCGAGGTCTGCACCGGCTGCAGCTGGACCGTCGCGGTCAGGATCACGCCGGTCAGGCCCAGGCCGCCGGTGGTCGCGTCGAACAGGGGCGTGCCGCGGCTCACCGTGCGGATCTCGCCGTCGGCGGTGAGGAGTTCGAAGGACAGCAGGTGCCGGGAGAAGGAGCCGGAGACGTGGTGGTTCTTGCCGTGGATGTCGGCGCCGATCGCGCCGCCGACCGTGACGTGACGCGTGCCGGGGGTGACCGGGACGAACCAGCCGAGCGGCAGCAGGACCCGCATCAGCCGGTGCAGGGAGACGCCCGCGTCGCACAGCACGATGCCGCTGCCGGCGTCGATGACATGGACGCGGTCCAGGGCCGTCATGTCGAGGACCGCCCCGCCCGCGTTCTGCGCCGCGTCGCCGTACGCCCGTCCCAGGCCCCTGGGGATGCCGCCGCGGGCCCCGCAGCCCCGGACGGCCGCCACGGCCTCCTCGTACGTCCGTGGGCGGATCAGACGGGCCGCGGTGGGCGCCGTACGGCCCCATCCCGTGACGGAAACGGTCTCGGCAGACATGTCGGCGACCGTATCGCCCTTAAGGAGGCGATTTGTTTTCAAACATCCCTGGACATTCACCCTCTCCCCGAAATGGGTGATTAATGGGATGTCGCTCAATATTGCCGGAGCTCGGGCCGTGTCGGCGTGAACAGTGAGTCCACATGGACCCATTCGACGATCCGGGCGGCCTCGACGACACCAGTGTCCTCGCCGTGCGCCAGGGCATGGACCGCCGAATCCTTTCGGCGTTCCGGGCGTACGGCGCGGACCCTCGCGTCGGCGCCGCCGCGCGCGCCCTGTCCTGGACCGGCGAGCACGGGGCGCTGTGGCTCGCGGCGGGCCTCGCGGGAGCCGCCGTGGACGGCGCGCGGCGCGGCGCCTGGTTGCGCGGGACGGCGCTCACCGCGGGAGCGCACGCCGTCAGCATGGGCGTGAAAAGGGTGGTGCGACGTCCGCGCCCGGCGCACGTCGAACCCCTCGTGCCCACCGTAGGCCGCTACTCCTTCCCGAGCTCGCACGCGACCTCCGCCGCGGCGGCCGCGGTCGCGTTCGGGGCGCTGGGGGCGTGCGGGGTGGGTGGGTGGCGCGCTTCGGCTATCGCGCGCCCCGACGACCTCGCGCGCGCCACGGACCTCGCGCGCGCCACCGCCCTCACGCCGGTCACCCACGCGGCGCGCGCTCCCCGCCTCACGCCCGCCACCCACGCCGCCGCGCGCGCCACCCGCCTTCTCCCACCCCTCGCCGTCGCCATGTGCCTCTCGCGCCTCGTCGTCGGCGTCCACTACCCCTCGGACGTCGCGGCGGGCGCGGCCCTGGGGGCGCTCACGGCGCGTTTCGGAGCGCGCTGGATGCGAGGGGGCGCGCATGACTGAGATCGCGCCGCACCCCAACAACGGGCGCCCCGGCGGCGCATGTCCCGACGACGGCGCACACCCCAACGATGGCGCGCACCCTGACGTCGGCGTACACCCCAACGACGGCGCACGATCCGACAGCGCGCACCCCACCGCGGCCGCGCACCCCCACACCCCCACGCACCCCCACACCTCCGCGCACCCCCACACCCCCGCCCTCCTCGGCCAACGCACGCCCCCACGACACCCCGCATCACCCCACACCCACCCCCACCCCCGCCCCCACTCCGTCCTCCACGGCCTCCTCAAGACCGCCCGCCCCAAGCAGTGGGTCAAGAACCTCCTCGTCGTCGCAGCCCCCGCGGCCGCAGGTCAGCTCTTCACCCGGCACGCGCTCACCCAACTCGCCCTGGTCTTCGCGCTGTTCACGGCGTGCGCCGCCGCCGTCTACCTGATCAACGACGCCCGCGACGCCGACGCAGACCGAGCCCACCCCACCAAGCGCCACCGCCCGGTCGCCGCCGGACAGGTCCCCGTGTCCGTGGCATACGGCGTCGGAGGCGTCTTGGCCGTCCTGGCGCTCGCCCTCGCCGGCTGGCTCACCCCGCCGCTCGTCCCGGCCCTGCTCACCGCCTACGTCGGCATGCAACTGGCCTACTGCGTCAGCCTCAAGCACGTCCTGGTCGTCGACCTCATCGTCGTCGCGACCGGGTTCCTGATGCGGGCGATGGTCGGCGGGCTGGCCCTCGGGATTCCGCTGTCACGCTGGTTCCTGATCACGACCGGCTTCGGGGCGCTGTTCATGGTGGCGGCCAAGCGCTACTCCGAGGCCGTGCAGATGGAGGGCGCGGCGGGCGCCACGCGCGCGTTGCTCACCGAGTACACGACCGGTTATCTGCGCTTCGTCTGGCAGCTCGCGGCCGGGGTCGCCGTCCTCGGGTACTGCCTGTGGGCCTTGGAGGGCGGCGGCACGCATGCCGCGCCCACGGCCACCGGCACAGCCACCGGTCTGCTGCCCTGGCGCCAGCTGTCCGTGGTGGCGTTCATCCTCGCGGTCCTGCGGTACGCCGTCTTCGCCGACCGCGGCATCGCGGGGGAGCCCGAGGAGGTCGTCCTCGGCGACCGCGCCCTCGCCCTCATCGGCCTGGTGTGGCTGGGGATGTACGGGCTGGCGGTGGCCCATTGGTAGACCACCCGGCTCGCCGGGACCGGCATGGCGTTCGCCACTGTCCTGCGCTTTGGGGGTACTCGTACATGGGTCTTCAGGACCCGGGGCATACCTGGGTCACCGAGCACAGAGGCGGACATGGACTGGCTGAAGAAGCTCCCCGTAGTCGGGCCAGCGTTCGTCCGGCTGATGGCCACGCACGCGTGGCGGTCGTACGAGCGGCTGGACCGGGTGAAGTGGACGCGGCTGGCCGCGGCGATGACGTTCATCAGCTTCATCGCGCTGTTCCCGCTGCTGACCGTGGCCGCCGCGATCGCCGCCGCGACCCTCAGCAAGTCGCAGCAGGACGAGCTGCAGAACAAGATCGCCGACCAGGTGCCCGGTATCTCCGACCAGCTGAACATCGACGGCCTGGTCGAGAACGCCGGCACCATCGGTCTCATCGCCGGCGCCGTGCTGCTGTTCACGGGCATCGGCTGGGTCGGCTCGATGCGTGAGTGCCTGCGCGCGGTGTGGGAGCTGCCCGACGAGGAGGTGAACCCGTTCTTGAGCAAGGCCAAGGACACCGGCATCCTCGTCGGCCTCGGCGGCGCGCTCCTGGTGACGATCGCCGCGTCCGCCGTCGGCTCCGCCATGGTCGGCTGGATCAGCGACCAGATCGGCATCGACCGCGCGGGCTGGGGCGCTGTCCTGCTGCGGATCGCCGCGTTCCTGATCGCCGTGCTCGCCGACTTCCTGCTTCTGCTGTACGTCCTCACCCTGTTGCCCGGCGTCGAACCGACGCGCCGCCGGCTGCTGGTGGCGGCGCTGATCGGCGCGGTCGGGTTCGAGCTGCTGAAGCTGCTGCTGAGCGGCTACATGCAGGGCGTGGCCGCGAAGAGCATGTACGGCGCCTTCGGCGTCCCCGTCGCCCTGCTGCTGTGGATCAACTTCACCTCGAAACTCGTCCTGTTCTGCGCCGCCTGGACGGCGACGCAGAGCAAGGAGGACGAACTGCCCGAGGTCAGCGACGACGACGTACGAGATCCGGCAGCGGCCACCGGCGGTTGACCAGGTACGCGCCCGCCGCCAGCAGCACCAGCACTCCGCCGGTGATGGCGAGGGCGATGCCCATGCCGCCGGAGCCGGAGGCCGCCGTGGCGCTCGCCACCGGCTTGGCGGAGGACCCGCCGCCACCGACCGCGCCGCCCGCCTCGCCGGAGGCCGTGGCACCCGGCTGGGCGCTCGGCTGCGCGGCGCTCTTCGGCGGGACCAACTCGCCCACCGGCTCCACCTTGCCCGCGGCCTTGAAGCCCCAGTCGAAGAGTTTCGCGGTCTCCTTGTAGACCTCGTTGTGCTCGTTCTTCTCGGGGTTCATGACGGTGACGAGCAGCACCTTTCCGCCCCGCTCGGCGACGCCGGTGAAGGTGGCGCCCGCGTTGGTGGTGTTGCCGTTCTTGACGCCGGCGATGCCCTGGTAGACGTCTATGTCGGAGTCGCCGGACAGCAGCCGGTTGGTGTTCTGGATCTCGAAGGACCCGCGGACCTTCTTGCCCTTCTTGTTCTTCTTCGTCTCGCCCGGGAACTTCGCGGTGACCGTCGAGCAGTACTCGCGGAAGTCCTTCTTCTGCAGCCCGGAGCGGGCGAACAGCGTCAGGTCGTACGCGCTTGACACCTGGCCCTCGGCGTCGTAGCCGTCCGGGCTGACCACGTGGGTGTCGAGGGCCTGGAGCTCCTCGGCGTGCTCGTTCATCTGAGCGACCGTGTTCTTCACGCCGTCGTTCATCGCGGACAGCACGTGCACGGCGTCGTTGCCGGAGCGCAGGAAGACACCGAGCCACAGGTCGTGGACGGTGTACGTCTCGCCCTCCTTTATGCCGACCATGCTGGAGCCGGCGCCCACGCCGGCGAGGTCGGAGGGGACGACCTTGTGCTCGGTGGTGCTGGGGAACTTCGGCAGGACGGTGTCGGCGAACAGCATCTTGAGGGTGCTCGCCGGGGCCAGCCGCCAGTGCGCGTTGTGCGCGGCGAGCACCTCGCCGGACTCGGCGTCGGAGACGATCCACGACCGCGCGGTGAGGTCCTTTGGCAGCACCGGCACCCCGCTCGCCAGGTTGACCTGGGTGCCGGCCTGACCGAGCCGGGCGCCGCCGACCGTCGACATGTTCGCGGGCGGGGTGGCCGAGGGAGACGTCGAGGGGCTGGGGGCGGCGAGCACGGGGCCTGCGGTCAGCGCGAGGGACGTCAGGGTGGCGGAAGCGACCAGCAGCGATCGCCTGATGGTCTTCTTGGGTGCGGACACGGTCGGAAACGTACATGCCACCGCCCGTGAAGTCCCACCGCCCTCCCCACCCCGGGCGAGGAACCAGACACCCGGCGGAGATACTGGACGTATGAAGCTCAGCCGCCCCGTCTCCTGGTTCCTGCTCGCCTTCGGGGTGTGGAGCTGGGTCATCTGGATCACTTTCGTCAAGAATCTCGTCAAGGACGGCAGCGGGCTCGCGTTCGACGACGCGGGCGACCCGACCGCGTACTTCTGGGTGCACCTGCTGCTCGCCGTCGTTTCCTTCGTATTGGGGACGGTCGTCGGGCTCATCGGGTTGCGCGGGGTGCGCGCATTGCGCCAGACGTCATAGCGGGCCGGTCGCCCGCACACGACAACAAAGGGATACGACTTCGTGGTCATCGTCTTCGCCGTGCTCGCCCTGGCCGTCCTGGTGACCGCCAACTGGTACCTGTGGCGCCGCCTGTTCCGCGACACGACGAGCGGCCCGGGGTGGGGCCGGCGGGCCGGCGTGGTGGTCGTCGCCGGTGGCTGGCTGCTGGCGATCGGCGCCCTCGTGGGCGAGCGCACCGGAGCGCCCTTCTGGCTCCAGCAGACGCTCGCGTGGCCGGGTTTCCTGTGGCTCGCGCTGTCGATCTACCTGCTGCTGGGCGTGGTGGCGGGTGAGGCCGTACGACCGCTGCTGCGCCGCTTCCTGGAGCGACGGGACCGGCGCAGGGCACCCGTCGCGGCAGTCGTCGTACCCCAGCCGGAACCCGTACCCGCGGGAGCGGGCCCCGAAGAACCGGCCGAGCCGGCCTCTCCGCGTCTCCTCGCCGCTCCCTCCCGACGCCTGTTCGTCTCCCGCGTGGTCGGCGGAGCGGCCGCCGCGGCGGCGGTCGGGACCGTCGGCTACGGCACGTACGGCGTGCTGCGCGGGCCGCGGGTGAAGCGGGTCACCGTGCCGCTGGCCAAACTGCCGCGCGCGGCGCACGGGTTCAGGATCGCGGTGGTCAGCGACATCCACCTCGGCCCCGTGTTGGGCCGCGGTTTCGCGCAGAAGGTCGTCGACACCGTCAACTCCACGCAGCCCGACCTGATCGCGGTCGTCGGCGACCTGGTGGACGGCAGCGTGCAGGACCTCGGCCCGGCCGCCGCCCCGCTGTCGCGGCTGAAGGCGCCGGCCTACTTCGTCACCGGCAACCACGAGTACTTCTCCGGCGCCGAGCAGTGGGTCGAGGAGGTGCGCCGGCTCGGACTGCTCCCCTTGGAGAACGCCCGTACGGAGCTGCGTCATTTCGATCTCGCGGGCGTGAACGACATCGCCGGGGAGAGCGAGGGCCAGGGCCCCGACTTCGGCAAGGCGCTCGGCGACCGTGACACCACGCGCGCGTGCGTGCTCCTCGCCCACCAGCCCGTGCAGATCCACGACGCCGTCGAGCACGGTGTCGACCTCCAGCTCTCCGGCCACACCCACGGCGGCCAGCTCTGGCCCGGCAACCTCGTCGCCGAAGCCGCCAACCCGACCGTCGCGGGCCTGGAACGCTACGGCGACACCCAGCTCTACGTCAGCCGCGGCGCGGGCGCCTGGGGGCCGCCCACGCGCGTGGGCGCGCCCTCGGACATCACGGTGGTGGAGCTGGCGTCACGACAGGCGTAGAGCCGTTTCCACGGCCGGTCTGAAACCTTTCGCGGCAGACTCTGTGCGAGCCCTGTGAAACTCTTCGGTAACGCCTTGCGGCAATGACTTTCTCAACTCTCAAGATCCCTCTTCCCCCGGGGAAACCCGTGTGATTAGGTGAGCCGCGCCGCTAGGGGAGTGGCATATGCGCTTGGGGGCCGTCAGGGGCCCGGGGAAGGAAACCGATGCGATCGGTTCGCATACGGATTCTCGCGACGCTGCTCGTTCTGGCGGCCGTGGGAGTGGGCGGCTGGCAGCTGATGCCGTCGCAGGAGGACACGGACAAGACCATCAAGGTCGGTACGACGGACGTCGTCACGTCCCTCGACCCGGCCGGCGCCTATGACGCCGGGTCCTGGGCCCTGTTCAGCAACGTCTTCCAGTCACTGCTGACCTTCGAGTCGGGCGGCGCCAAACCCGTGCCCGACGCGGCGAAGAGCTGTGACTTCGTGGGCGGCGACCTCAAGACGTACCGCTGCGAGCTGCGCGACGGCCTCGAGTTCCCGAGCGGGCGCGCGATGACCGCCGAGGACGTGAAGTACTCGTTCGACCGGGTCAAGAAGATCAAGTCGGACGTCGGCCCGGTCTCCCTGCTCGACACCCTCAAGTCGGTGACGGCCGAGGGTCTGACGGTCACCTTCCACCTCGCCTCCCCGGACGCCACCTTCCCGTTCAAGGTCGCCACCGGAGCCGGTTCGATCGTCGACCGCACCAAGTACCCCGCGGACGGCCTGCGCACCGACAACGGCGTGGACGGCACCGGCCCGTACGAGCTCAAGTCGTACACGAAGGACAAGAAGGTCGCCCTCGCGCCCAGCAGCCGCTACAAGGGCGCGGTGAAGGACTCCGGGCGCCCGGTCGAACTGCTCTACTACAAGGACGCCGACGCGCTGAACGTGGCGTGGAAGGCCCGGCAGATCGACGTCGCCACCCGCCAGCTGCCGCCCAAGGTGCTCGCCGCGCTGAATCCCAGCGACCCCACGATGCGCGTCTCCGAGGCCGACAGCTCCGAGGTCCGCAACCTCTACCTCAACACCCGCTCCTCCTCGCCGCTGCACGACACCAAGGTCCGGCGGGCGATGGCCTGGATGATCGACCGCGAGCGGCTGGCCGCCACGATCTACGAGGGGACCGTCGACCCCCTCTACTCGCTGATCCCGGCGGGCATCACCGGCCACACCACCGCGTTCTTCGACGCCTACGCCAAGCAGAGCACCGCCAAGGCCAAGGCCCTGCTCACCGAGGCCGGGGTCTCGACGCCGGTGAAGTTCACCTACGGGTACGCCACCGGCCGCGGCGCTGCCGACAAGGAGGCCGCGGAGCTCAAGAGGCAGCTGGAGGCGGGCGGGCTGTTCAAGGTGACGCTCAAGCCGTACGAGTGGACCGCCTTCCAGAAGGCGTGGGCCACCGGCAAGCTCGACGCGTACGCGGTCGGCTGGGTCGCCGACTTCCCCGACCCGGACACCTACGGCGGACCGCTCGTCGGCACCGACGGCACCATGAACACCGGCTACAGCAGCGCCGAGGTCGACCGGCTGATTCAGGCCAGCCAGCAATACGCCGACCGCGCCGACGCCGCGGAGGACTTCCGGTCGATGCAGGACGCCATCGCGCGCGATGTGCCGGTCATCCCGCTCTGGCAGGCCAAGGAATACGTCGTGAGCAGCGAGGACGTCGGCGGTGGCCAGTACCTTTCGGACGGCACCGGTGTCTTCCGGCTCTGGCGTCTCAACTGGATCTGACGCGAACCGGCGGCATTGACATTCGCCCGAGTGACGCGGGGCGGGCGCCCGACGCAGCACCATGTGACGGAGGTGTGCGTGGGGTGAGGAGCAAACGTGTTGAGACGCAACTCCTTCCGGCTGCCCCGGCATCCGGCTTCCGTCGGTCTGGCGCGGCGCCGGGTACGGGACCACCTGGCCGACTGGGGGCACGGCCATGACGACCCGGCCCTGGCGGACGCGGTACTGCTGGTGTCCGAGCTGGCCACCAACGTCGTACGCCACGGGCCGCTCCTGGAGCGCGAGTTCGAGGTCGCGGTGACGGCCCTCGCCGACGGCTCCTGCCTCATAGAGGTCTCCGACGAGGGCCAACTGGAGCCGCGGCTGCGGCTGGTGGGGGAGTGGGAGGAGTCCGGGCGCGGGCTGCACCTGGTGGAGAACGTCGCCGCCGCGTGGGGGGTGTGGAGCCGGGGACGGCACGGCAAGACGGTGTGGGCGCTGGTGCTGGCCAACGCGTAGGCGTACGACGGGACTTGCGCCCTTCTGGCAGGGCGCTCACGTCCGCGCCGGCCCGCGCGTGAAGAGCACGCGGGGCGCCTACGTCCGTGACGGCAGCATCACCGTCACCGCCAGCCCCTCGCCGGGCGCCGTCTGCACCGACACCCGGCCCCCGTGCGCCTGCACGACCCCCTGCACGATCGCCAGGCCGAGCCCGCTGCCCGCGCCCCCGCCCGCCCGGAAGAACCGGTCGAAGACACGCGCGGCGTCCTCCTCGGCGAGGCCCGGGCCGTCGTCCGCGACACACAGCCGTACGGCCCCGTAGGCCCGCTCCACCCCGAGCCGCACCGGCACATCGGCGGGCGTGTGGGTGCGGACGTTGCCCACCAGGTTGCCCAGGACCTGTCTGAGCCCCGCCTCGTCGGCGTGCACCAGCAGCGCCCCGTCGGCGTCGACGCTGATCGGCCGCCCCGGCTGCTGCACCCGCAGATCCTCCGCCGCGTCCCGCACCAGCCGCGTCAGGTCGACGTTGCGGAAGCGCAGCTCGGGCTGCTGGTCGAGGCGGGCCAGCGTGAGCAGTTCGTCCACCAGGCGGCCCATCCGGTCGGCCTCGGCCATCACCCGCCCCCAGGCGCGTTTGCGCTCGTCGGGGTCCTGGAGCATCCCTTTGTCGTACAGCTGGAGATAGCCCCGTATCGCGGACAGCGGCGTGCGCAGTTCGTGCGAGGCGTCGGCGACGAAGCGGCGCAGCTGGCCGGCGCTCCGCTCGCGCGTGCGGTACGCCGACTCCACCTGGTGGAGCATGGAGTTGAGGGCGGTGCGCAGCTGCTCGACCTCCAGGGTGGCCTCCCGGCTGGAGGGGACGCGCCGGGTCAGGTCGCCCTCGGCGATCGCCGACGACGTCTCCACCATGTCCTCCAGCGGCCGCATCCGGCGCCGCACGCTGAACATGGTCAGACAGGCCAGCAGCGCCAGCAGCAGGCTGCCGATGGCGAGGTCGAGCCGGACGGCCTTGCCGACGCCCTTGTGGACGGCCTCGGTGGAGGTGGCGAGCAGGATGTACGTGCCGTCGGTGAGCCGGGTCGCGGTCGCGCGATAGGCGTCGCCGCGCACCTCGATGTCGTGCGGCTCGGGGTCGGCGGCCAGCGCGCGCGGGTCGTCCACCGCGTCCGCGAGGTCCTTCTGGAGGTCGCTCGGGGTGAGGTCGCCCATCGAGATCGTGTCACCGCGCGTGTCGACGACGCTCAGGATCTGGTCCGGCCGCGCCTCCCCGTCGTCCTGGAGCAGGAACCGCTCCCGGACGATCGCCAGCGCGCTCAGGTCGTCGATCATCTGCATCGTCAGCCGCGAACTGCTCAGCGTCTCTCGGGACTTGGCGAGCTCGGAGTCGATCTGGTCCAGCAGGTAGTACCGCATGCCCATCACGCTCACCGCGGTCGCCGCGACGATGCCGAGGGCGAGCAGCGCCACGTTCGCCAGCGTCAGCTGGGCGCGCAGCGAGTGGATGCCGCGTTTGCAGCCCAGCTTGCGGAGCCTCATGCCAGCCCGTACCCGACGCCGCGCCGCGTGGTGATCACCGGCGGTCCCAGGGCGTCCAGCTTGCGCCGCAGATAGCTGATGTAGGTCTCCACGACGGTCGACTCGGGCGGGGTGTGCTCGTACTGCCAGACATGGCGCAGGAGTTGCTCCTTGGGGACGATCCGGCCGCCGTTGCGCACCAGGAAGCGCAGCAGCGCGTACTCGGTGGGGGTGAGCTCGACCGAGCGGCCCGCGCGGTGCACCGAGTACGTCGTCTCGTCCAGCTCCAGGTCGCCGTAGCGCAGCAGGGGGCGCTGCGGCAGCACGTCGGCGGGGCGGGTGCGGCGCAGGACGGCGGTGATCCGGGCGACGACCTCGTCGATGTTGAACGGCTTGGTGATGTAGTCGTCGCCGAAGCCGAGGGCGCCGACGACCTCGGCGGGTGAGTCCCGGGCGGTGAGGAAGACCAGCGCCAGGTCCGGCCGCTCGGCGCGCAGTTGCTTGCCGAGGGCGCGGCCGTCGCCGTCGGGCAGCATCACGTCGAGCAGCGCCGCGTCGGGCCGGGTGCGCTCGGCGAGCGCGAGGGCCTCGCGGACGCTGCCCGCGACCATCACCTCGAACCGGTGGTAGCGCAGCGCGATGGCGAGGACGTCCGCGATGCTCTCCTCGTCCTCCACGACCAGCACGGTGCCTGGAGCCGTCGTCATGCCCCCAGTATCGGCGGCCCCACTGACAGCCGGGTGGGTTCGGTGCTTTGGAGTTCCTTGAGAGTCGGTGGGCTGCGGTGTCTCCCCGCGTGCGGCGCCGCCAGTCTTGTTGCCCAGGACCTGGGGGACCGACCGACAACCGACTGGGGAGTGTTGAGCGTGGCGGCATTGGCACGGTGGTGCTATCGGCACCGGCTGGTGGTCCTGTTCTTGTGGGTGGGGGCGTTGTTCGGGCTCGGGGCGGCCGGTTCGGCCGCGGGAACCGACTACGCGAACGTCTTCTCCCTGCCGGACACGGACTCCAAGACCGCGTACGACCTGATGACGAAGGCCTTCCCGCAGAGCGCGGGCGACACCGACACCGTGGTGTGGAAGGTCGAGGAGGGGTCGGTGCGGGACGAGTCCGTACGGTCCCGGATCGAGCCCGCGCTGAAGGACATCGCGGCGATGAAGGGCGTCGGTGAGGTCAGCGACCCCTACGCGGCACAGGGCGCCGCGCAGATCAGCGAGGACGGGCGGATCGCGTACGCCCAGGTCACCTTCGCCGAGCAGGCGAACGCGGTGCCCAAGGAGCTGATCGAGGACGTCGTCGACACCGCGCAGGCCGCCGAACGGGACGGCCTTCAGGTGGAGTTGGGCGGTCAGGCGATCGCCCGCACCCAGGAGCCCCCGCAGGGCACCGCCGAGCTCGTCGGCATCGTCGCCGCCGCGATCGTGCTGTTCCTGGCCTTCGGCTCGCTCTTCGCGATGCTGCTGCCCCTCGTCGTGGCCATCGCCGCCCTCGGCACCGGCCTGATGGCGACCTCGCTGCTCAGCCATGTCACCGACGTGCCCGAAGTCGCCCCGCTGCTCGGCTCGTTGATCGGCCTCGGCGTCGGCATCGACTACGCCCTGTTCATCGTCACCCGGCACCGCCGCGGCATCCTGCGCGGCATGAAGCCGGAGGACGCGGCCGTCACCGCCCTCAACACCTCGGGCCGTGCGGTGCTGTTCGCGGGCGGCACCGTCTGCATCGCGCTCGCGGGCATGCTGGTGATGAACATGCGCTTCCTGGACGGCGTGGTCATCGCGACCTCCCTGACCGTCGTCCTGAGCGTCCTGGCCGCGACCACCCTGCTGCCCGCCCTGCTCGGCATGCTCGGCATGCGGGTCCTCAGCCGCAGGCAGCGGCGCCGCCTCGCCGCGAACGGCCCCGAGTCGGCGGAGGCGAGCGGGCTCGCGGCGCGCTGGTCGTCGTACGTCGAGAAGCGCCCGCGCACGATCGCGGCGGGGGCCCTCGTGGTCATGCTGATCCTCGCGCTGCCCGTGCTGTCGATCCGGCTCGGCGCCACCGACCAGGGCAACCACCAGGAGTCGCAGACCACCCGGCAGGCGTACGACCTGCTCGCCGAGGGCTTCGGGCCCGGCTTCAACGGCCCGCTCCAGGTGGTCGTCGAGAAGGGCGACGCCCAAGCGCTCGCGACGACCATCGAGTCCACCGAGGGCGTGGCCCAGGTCGCCGCCGCCCCGCCCACCAACGGCATCTCCGTCATCCAGGTCGTCCCGACGACGTCCCCGCAGTCGGAGAAGACCGACCAGCTCATCGACCGGCTGCGCGACGACGTGATCCCCGCCTCCGGCGCCGAGGCCCATGTGGGCGGCGTGACCGCGGTGTTCAAGGACTTCGCGGCCGTCACCGGCGACCGGCTGCCCTACTTCGTCGCCACCATCATCGGCCTCGGCTTCCTGCTCCTGCTGGTCGCCTTCCGCTCACTGGTGGTGCCGCTCACGGCGGCCCTGATGAACCTCGTCGCGGCGGCCGCGTCCTTCGGTGTCCTGGTGGCGATCTTCCAGTGGGGCTGGGGCACGGAACTCATCGGCATCGGCAAGGAGGGCCCGATCACGGCGTTCCTGCCGGTCATCATGCTGTCCCTGCTGTTCGGCCTCTCCATGGACTACCAGGTGTTCCTGGTGAGCCGGATGCACGAGGAGTGGGTCCACACGCGCGACAACGCGCGCGCGGTGCGCGTCGGACTCGCCGAGACCAGCAGGGTCATCAACTGCGCCGCCCTGATCATGATCTGCGTGTTCTCCGCGTTCGTCCTCAGCGGCGACATGGAGGGTGCCATGGCGGGCATCGGCCTCGCCGCCGCCGTCGCCCTGGACGCGTTCATCCTGCGCACGGCACTCGTGCCGGCCGCGATGCACCTGCTCGGCAAGTCCAACTGGTGGCTGCCGGAGGGGCTGGAGAAGCGGCTGCCGCACCTGGCGGTGGAGCCCAAGGAGGACGAGCCCGCCCCGGTCGCCGCGGAGGCGGACGGCCCGGCCTCCGCCGTCCACGGCTTCGTCCGCGACGAGGACGGCGAGCCCGTCGAGGGCGCGTCGGTCACGCTCCTCTCGCGCGGCGGACGCCAGCTGGACCGCGTGGTGTCGCTGGCCGACGGCTCCTACATCGTGTCGGTCCCGGCGCCGGGCACGTATCTCCTGGCGGCGACGGCGGCTTCGTACGGCTCACGCGCGGGGCACGTCGTCGTCGGCGAGGGGCCGCTGGTGTACGACGTGGAGCTGGCCGAGGGCGAGGTCGACGCCGTCAACTGAGCCGGCCTACTCGGGCCTCCTGCCGGGGGCGGGCATCATCTTCGTCATCCCCGGCAGGAAGTCCGTGAACAGCTCGTGCACCTCCCGCACGAGCGGCCGCAGCACCCGGAACCGGGCCAGCGCCACCCCGCGCGCGGTGAGCCGCGCCCCGCGCTCGGCGAGCCGGTAGCTCCGCTCCCGCCCCGGCGTCCGGTCGAAGATCCAGTACAGCACCAGCCCCATCTGGGACAGCCACATCAGCTCGGGCAGCACGTCCCGCAGCTCCTCCGGCACCTTCGTCTTTGTCCCGGCCAGCACCTGGCGGTGGACGGAGATCGCCTCCACGCGCGCGTGCTCCGACTCCTCGGAGAACGGGCTGAGCGGGCTGTCGGGGTCGGCGGCGTTCTTGAAGAACTGCACCGCGAACTCGTGGTACGGCGTGGCGATGTCCAGCCACGCCCGCAGCACGCCCGCGAGCCGCGCCTCCAGATCGGTCTCCCGCGCCAGGACCTCCCGGACCGCCACCTGGTGCTCGGCGGCGATCCGGTCGTAGAAGCCCTGGATCAGGTGCTCCTTGCCCTCGAAGTAGTAGTACGCGTTGCCGACGGAGACCCCGGCCTCCTTGGCGATGGCCCGCATGGTCGTCTTGTCGTAGCCGCGCTCCTGGAACAGCCGCATGGCGGTCTCCAGGATGAGGGCACGGGTCTGCTCGGACTTGCTGGACGGCGAGCCGCCGTCGTCTTCTACGTTCTTCGCGGGCACGGTACGAGAGCCTAAAGGCACCCGTGTCACGACCTGCGACCGAGCTCCGGACGCTTGGTGTAGTCCGTGAACCCCAGGACATTGCCCCAGGGGTCGGCGACCTCGACGGTCCAGCCGGTGGCCACGGAGAACGGCTCGTCCAGCAGCGCGATGCCGGCGCCGCGCAGCGTGCGCGCGGCCACGCGCGCGTCCGGCACCTCCAGCCACACCCGCGGCGACGGCCACGGCGGCGGACGGTGCCCCACCGCCTCCTCCTGCCGGAGCAGAATCCCGGGCGTCTCACCGCCGACCTTGAGCAGCGCGATCCCGGCCTCGTCGAGCCGGAACCCCACCGTGAACCCCGCGCGTTCATAGAACCCGACGGCCTCGCCGAGATCGCCGACGGGCAGCAGCACGTTGTCGAAACCGAGCAGTTCGTACGACTCGTCATCTGACATGCGATCAGATTAGGTGCGGGGATGACGGTTGCCGGGCGGACCGCCCACGAGGTCACTCATTGGGCCGAGAAAGCACGCGCCGCGTCGGTACGCTGAGCCCTCGCCAGAGCCGTACGACGGAGGGGACGGGGATGGTTCCGGGAGCAGAGGCCTTCTTCGGCGAGGTGCGGACGGCGTTCGCGGGGGCCGCGCGAAGACTGGCGCTGGAGGGTCCGTCGGAGCAGACCGCGGACCGGCATCTCGCGGTGGTGACGTACACCGGCGCCGACGTGCGCTACAAGGCCGTCCTCGGGCTGTGGGCGGGCGACGTCGAGATCCACGTCTGCCGGGACGCCGAGGCCACCGAGTGCAAGGTCGGCGTCGAGAAGCTGGCGCGGGCCGCGGGGGTCGGGGGCGCGGCCTCGTTCGGCGCCCGCAGCATGCGCCAGCTGCGGAAGTCCCTGAGCAGCCAGGTCCGTTACGTCGAACTCGTCCATCCGCTGGTCACCGTCGAGCTGATGCGGGCGGCCGGGGCGCGGGAGTGGAGCCGGCCGCTGGTGCGGTGAGCCATCGGCGGGGACGGCGTTGTCAGTGGTGGGCCGTACTGTCGGCGGCATGGGATTCGTGACGTTCGTCGACGAGACGACAAGCGGGGGCCGCAGTGACGGCTGGGGGCTGGAGATCACCGAGGAGCGGCTCAGCGTGCGGGAGTTGATCCGCCGCCGGGTCTTCCAGGAGGTCGCCGAGTACAACGCGCGCACCCCCGAGGTCTTCCAGGGCCTGGTGCAGCCCGAGGACACCGAGCGCGTGCTCAACGGCTACGCGCTGCGCACGCCCCGCCGCATAGACCCGGAGAAGCAGTCGGCCCTGGCGCTGAAGGCGTTCGCGGGCAACGGCTTCCTGGTGCTCGTCGGCGACCGTCAGGTGACCGAGCTCGACGAGGAGATCGAGCTGGGCCTGTCGACCGAGGTCACGTTCCTCAAGCTCGTGGCCCTGGTGGGTGGCTGATGGCCGGGTCGACCGAGGGACGCGCCGAGCTCATCCAGGACGTCCTCGCACTCCTCGCGGCCGAGGACGCCGAGCGTCTCGTGCCGAGGCTGCTGGAGCTCGCCGAACTCGTCGGAGGCCCGTGGGGCGGGCCCGAACAGGCGGTCCTCAAGGCGCTGCGCATCGTCGAGCCCCCGTTCCGGCCCGCGCTGGTGCACCGCCTGGCCCAGCGCTACTTCGAGCCGGCCCAGGGCGCGGACGGCCGCCGGCACATCATGCACATGATGGCCAACCTGCGGGACCGGACGACGGACGACGACCATCCGCGCGACCTGCGGCCCGCCCTGATCGCGGTGCTGTCCGAACAGGAGGCGCATCACGACACGACCCAACTCCTCCGGCTCACCGAGCTGGAGCGCGCCGACGGCCATGAACTCCCGGGCGACTTCATCGCGTTGCTCCGCCGCACGCGACTGACGACGTGGCACGGGAAGGACAGACTGGGCCCCTTGGTGGCCACGCTCACCCACCCCGTGGTGAACCCGGGAGAGGCCTGGTCCGACCAGGCCCTCGCCGACCTGGCGGAACGCGACGAGAGCTGGGCGCGCCTCGTCGCCCACGCGACCACGGCCACCGCCGCCCGCCCCTCCGCCCCGTGGGAGAAGACCGGGCGGGCGCTCGTCGAGGCCGTCGGCGCGGAGCCTGTGCGGGAGCGCCTGACGGACTGGCTGCGCCTCGTGGGCCGCCCCCGCACCCGCCCCCTCCTCGCGCCGTCGTACGGCACGGACCCCAACGTCACCTTCGAC
Organism: Streptomyces justiciae; assembly: GCF_015163075.1. Classification (GTDB taxonomy): domain Bacteria; phylum Actinomycetota; class Actinomycetes; order Streptomycetales; family Streptomycetaceae; genus Streptomyces; species Streptomyces justiciae. Next base: position 216,283 of record NZ_JADDXU010000009.1, on the reverse strand, counting down.
CCCTACAACGCCGACGCGCTGCGCGGACTGACCTGGCTCCTCTCCTTCCTGCCGCCGCACCCCGAGACCGCCCGCACCCTGGGCGCCCTCGTCGAGACCTCGCTCAAGAAGGTCTCCGGTCTGGGCCCGGTCAACCCCAAGGTCGCCAACGCCGGTGTCACCGCCCTCGCCCGCATCGACAGCGAGCCGGCCCTCGCCGAACTGGCCCGCCTGGCCACCCGGGTCACCTACAAGGGCACGCTCAAGCTGCTCAACACCTCACTCGACGCGCGCGCCGAGGCCATGGGGCTCAGCCGCGAGGAGATCGAGGAACTGGCCGTCCCCGCCTACGGGTTGACGGAGGTGGGCGGCGCCGAGCACCACCTCGGAGAGAGCACGGCGCGCATCGAGGTCAGCGGCACCAAGACGACGCTGAGCTGGCGCAACGCCACCGGAAAGGCCGTGAAGAGCGTCCCCGCCGACGTCCGCCGCGACCACCCCGACGAGCTCAAGGAGCTCAAGGCGGCCGTCAAGGACATCGACAAGATGCTCTCGGCCCAGAGCGACCGCCTGGACCGCCAGTTCGTGGCCCGCCGCACCTGGACGTACGCCGCCTGGCGCGAGCGCTACCTCGACCACCCGTTGGTCGGCACGCTGGCCCGCCGCCTCCTGTGGACCATCGACGGCACCACGGCCGGCTACGCCGACGGCGCCCTGCGCACCCTCACCGACACCCCGGTGAACGGCGGCACCGAGGTCACGCTCTGGCACCCCGTCGACCACGAACCCGCCGAGATCGTCGCCTGGCGCGACTGGCTGGAGCGGCACGGCATCACCCAGCCGTTCAAGCAGGCCCACAGAGAGGTGTACCTGCTGACGGACGCGGAACGCACGACGGGCACCTACTCCAACCGCTTCGCCGCGCACTACCTCCGCCAGCACCAGTTCCACGCCCTCGCGGCGGTCCGGGGCTGGCGCAACAAGCTGCGCCTGAGCGTGGACGACGAGGCGCCGCCCGCCACCCGTGAACTGCCCGCGTGGGGCCTGCGCGCCGAGTACTGGATCCAGGGCGACGGCGGCGAGAACCACGACGACCTCACGGACTCCGGCAGCTTTCTGCGCCTGCGCACCGACCAGGTCCGCTTCTACCCGATCGACGCGGCGGAGAACTCCGCGCACTGCTGCGGCGGCGAGTACCGCATGCGGCCGCAGGGTGGGGTGGCCCTGGCCGACCCGCTGCCACTGACCGACATCCCGCCCCTGGTCCTCTCCGAAGTCCTGCGCGACGTGGACCTGTTCGTCGGCGTCGCGAGCGTCGGCAACGACCCGACCTGGCAGGACGGCGGTCCCGGCGGCCGCTTCCAGGAGTACTGGACGTCGTACGGCTTCGGCGAACTGGGCGCGAGCGCCGAGACCCGGCGGGCCCTGCTGGAGCGCCTGATCCCCCGCCTGGCGATAGCCGACCGCTGCACGCTGGACGGCCGCTTCCTCCAGGTCAAGGGCGACCGCCACACCTACAAGATCCACCTGGGCTCGGGCAACATCCTCCGCACCCCTAACGACCAATACCTGTGCATCGTCCCGAAGTCCAACCCCGCCGCCCCGCAGGCCGGTTACCTCCCCTACGAGGGCGACCGGATGCTCGCGGTGATCCTCAGCAAGGCGATGATGCTGGCGGCGGACACGAAGATCACGGACCGGACGATCCTGAGCCAGCTGTAGTCAGTACGGGTCGACGCCCTCCCTGACGAGCTCCAGCGCCACGGCGGCACGCGGTTGCGCGAGTTCGGCGGCGAGGCGGGCGGTCCGCTCGCTGTCGGCGTGTACCGCGGCCGGCAGGGGCGGGAGGCGCAGCAACAGGGCGCGGCGCAGATGGGTGGGCGGGTGCGTGGCGTCGACGCTGTGGCCGCGGCGGGCGCTGACGCGGCGGCGGCGTTCGTGCTCGGACTCCGGGACCGAACGCAGATGGGCGGCCAGCGCCTCCCACAGCCCCTCCGCGTCCTCCGCGGTGAGCCGCCGCGAGCCGCGCAGCCGGCGTGCGTTGACCTCCCGGTACAGGGTCGTGTCGATCGACTCCAGCACCAGGAGCCGGTCCATCGTCCCGACCGCGGCCTCGGTGGAGGCGACCTGGGCCGCCGCCGTGTCGGCGAGGTACTCGCTGCGCTGGGAGGCGCGCGTGGTCAGGAGGTCGAGGAGCAGCACCACACCCGTGATCAGCCAACGGGGCAGGAGGTAGAACAGGTTGACGAAGTACTCGGGGACGGTCGGGTTGGTGATCGGGGACAGGTAGTAGCGCCAGGTGGTCAGCGAGCTGTAGGCAGTGCCCACGACCATGCCGTGCCGGGTGTCCCTGTGGGTGAAGTGGCCGAGCTCGTGGCCCAGAAGGGCGATCCGCTCCTGCGGGGACAGGACCTCCCACAGGGGCAGCCCCAGGGTGAGAACCCGGCGGCGGACCCCGAGGTGCGTGACGCTCGCGTTGGACTGCGCGTCGAGGACGATGACGTCCACGCTCCGGGTGCCCAGGGCCGCCGCGACCTCGTCGACCAGGGCGTAGAGCTCGGGCGCGGCGCTCCTGGAGACGACGTGGGCGCCTGAGGGCAGCCGGTTCAACCGCGGGCGGAGCGTCACCGCCAGCCCCAGCAGGAACAGCCCGGGCACCATGCCGAAGCCGCCCCAGCCGTCGATCAGCAACCACAGCCCGCCCACCAGCAGGGCCAGGGTCACCCCGTGCACCAGAAGGGCTATGGCGTACGCCAGCACACCGGCGGCCGACTGCCGTGGCCGCTCGCGCTCCGGGCGTTCGGCCTCGACGGCGAGGTCCTCCAGCAGCCGTTCACCGTACTGCCGGGCCATGGTGCGCCGCCGCCGCTCCAGCCGCCCCTGCTTCTCCTCGACCGGCCCCTGCGGATCGACGTTCCAGTCGCAGGCCGCGCACCACACGGTGAACCGGCGATCCCCACGGATCTCCACCCCGCACTGCGGGCATGGCTGGACGACCTGCTCCTCGACGGCACGCATCGGCGCACCCTCCCCCTCCTGGCAGCCCCTCCCCAGAAGCTGCTGTGTACATGGCGGAGGCAGTTGATCACAGCCGGGCGGGCGCGGCCAACCCGTACGCCGAGGACACCGTCCTCAGCCTCCGCAGCCACCCACCCGACGCGTGCTCACGGCGATGTCGTCGAGCCGGAGGTCGTACGAGGACGGGCTGGGATCGGCCTGGTACAGCTGCCAGCCCAGCTTGAGCTTGTCGAAGGTCGGAAAGGTGAACGGGTCGGCGCTGCCGCCGTGTTGACCGGTCGACACGGTCAGGTCGGGCTGCTCGACGCCGTCGAAGTAGACGGTGACGCGGTTGTCGGTGGCATCCAGGTGGAACTCCACGCACTGCCAGGTGCCGGCCGTGGCCGGGGCGGAGGTCTTCCAGGAGGTCCAGTCGCCGGTGGGGCCGAGGTCGGAGCCGACGCCCCAGAAGTTGCCGTGGTCGGTGGGGGCGTACTGGCCGCCGAGGGGGCGGACGAGGGTGGGGGAGTCGGACCCGGCCGCTTCGGCGATCGTCCAGTGCGCCCAGTCGGGGGCGCTGGGAAAGGCGTCCACCCTCAGCCGCAGCCGGGCCCAGTAGCTGTTGCCGGGGGCGGTCAGATCCGGGAAGACGAGGAAGGCGCGCCCGTTGCCCTCGGTATGGATACGGAGCTCACGACCCCGGCCGGCGGAACTGGGGACGACGGTGAGGCTGCCGTCGGCGGTGTCGGCGCTCCAGCCGTGGCCCTTCGTCACCGGCCCGAGGGGGAGACGGTCGAAGGTCTCGCGGGCGAGGGGGCCGTGCGCGGCGGGGGCCGCCGAGGAAGAGGCGGGGATCGCGAGCAGTACGGCCGCTGTCGCGGAGAGGGCGGCGGCGGCCTTCTTCAGGAGTGCCATGGTGGCAGTTTGCTACTTGAGGCTCACAACTCACAGCAGTACCACGGGAGTTGTCCGGCGTGAGCCCCTTGCTGTCCTGATCGGGTTCCGGCCCGCCCTCGGCTCCACTTGACACCGCGCTCCATACTGAACAGCGCTCAAGGGGAGTTCGGGGAGGAGCGGGCTGCGTGCGACGGGTGCTGGCGGTGCACTTCGTGCCGTGCGCGCTGTTCGTCGCAGGGGTGCTCGCGCTGATGCGGGCGGGGAGCTTCGCCGGGCGGAGCGACTGGGGCGCCGTGTGGCCGGAACGGCCGGAGGACATGGCCGGAGTCACGGCGACGGTCTTGGTGTGTGCGTCTCTCCTCGGCCTGCTGCTGCGTCCGTTCCAGGTGCGGGCGGTTCGTGTGCTGGAGGGCTACTGGGATCGGTGGCTTTTCACAGCGGGCCTGGCCGCGGTGCTGGCCCGGTTGCAGCGGCGGCGGTGGCGGGCCCTGCGGGAGCAGACCGAGCGCACGGTCCGCGGTGAGACCGCACGCCGCGTACAGGCGGACGCCCGCCGCAGACTTGCCGCGCGTCCACCGCTCGAGGTGCAGCTCCCCACGGCACTGGGCAACGCGCTGCGCGCCGGCGAACTGAGCGCCGGCGAACGCTACGGCCTGACCACGCTGACTTCCTGGCCACGCCTGTATCTCCAGGTCTCGGACCGCATGGCGGACATCCTGGGCTCCGCCCGCAACAGCCTCGACACCGCCGTCAACCTCTGCTGGGCCTTCCTGGCGCTCACCGCCGCCGGGGGCGCGGCCCTGTACGACGAACCGTTCCTCTGGTGGTGGTGCGGCACCACCACAGCGCTGGCCGCGGTGGCTTACAAGGGCGCGATAACGGCGGCGCAGGCGTACTCCGGCTTGATGCACGTGGCGTACGACCTGCACCGCTTCGACCTTCTGACGGCACTGCACCACCGACTGCCCCCGGACCCCGACTCGGAGGAGGAGACCTTCTACCGGCTCTCACAACTGTTCGCGGGCGCGGGGGAGGAGGATGTGCTGTACGACCATGGTCAGGGAGCGGCGGAGGGGGACGACGCCGGCTGAGGATCAGGGTGCGGAGTTCCCGGGCGCCGGAGGAGTCCACCAGCGCGCCAGCCGGCCCACCCAGATGTTCACTTCATCCGGGGTCCGGCAGTGCGCGAGGAACCATGAAGGCCAGCCGTCGTAGCGGCAGGGCCGCTCCCCTCCATTTGCCTTCATGGGCCCGTGCCGGAAGCGGTTCTTGCTCGGGTCCAAGTGCTTGAGGAGCAGTTCGGGATGGCCCGCCTGAGCGAGGTCGTAGGCCTTCTGAAGCGTGGGTTTGCGGCACACCAAGGGAATGGCGCCCCCGGTCGCCTGCGGGGGGATCTCCCGGCCGCAGTCCGGACAGAGCATCCCGAGCGGGACTTCGCCGGGCAGTACGAGCTGTACGGCATCGTGCGTCATGCTTCCTCCCTCAGTTCTGCGTCTTCTGGCGAAGCTTCCAGAGCACCCAGACCGTGTCCGCGGCCGTACCGACGAGCACGACGGCCGCGGCCGCCCATCGCCAAGACGCCTGCATGCCGCACTCCGGTGGAGCGAGAGATGCCGCGACGCCCACGCCGAGCAGCGCGGTGCCGACGTTGTAGACCTCGGCGGCGCGCCGCTGTCCCTTCCGCCACTCTCTGTCCGCAGCCCGGAACTCCTGATGCATGCGTGCTTCGGGGACAGCGTCGGGGCGTGTTCCCTCGTAGTGGTCCTTCAGTTCCTCGAAGCTGTAGAGGTGGCCGCGTGCCTCGTAGGCGAGTTGCATGCTGAAGATCAACGTCATGGCCGTGATCACCAGGAGCACGAGTGTCGCCCCCGGCCAGCGGAACTCGTCGTCGGCGCCGGCGACCACCCCGGCCAGCGAGAGGGCCGCGGCCGTCAGCAGCGGAGCGGCCACGAAGTGGGCCTCTTTGGACGCCGCGCCGTAGCCCAGCTTGGGGGCGTAGGTGTCCTCGTCTTCTGGATCCGGTCCTTGTCCCGCCACAAGGTCCCCCGTTGCCCCGTGTTCCGGCCAGCCCGCCCTCCGCCGCAGTGTGCTCCCGGAACCCCCGCTTCAGTAGCAGCGGAAACATGCCAAAAACGCCAGAGGGCCCTGTTTCCGAAGTGACGGAAACAGGGCCCTGAGGTAGGACTTCGAAGATCAGAACCGGCGCGTGATCAGGGCCTTCTTCACCTCGGCGATCGCCTTCGTGACCTCGATGCCGCGCGGGCAGGCGTCCGTGCAGTTGAACGTGGTGCGGCAGCGCCAGACGCCGTCGCGGTCGTTCAGGATCTCCAGGCGCTGTTCGCCCGCCTCGTCACGGCTGTCGAAGATGAAGCGGTGGGCGTTGACGATGGCCGCCGGGCCGAAGTACTGGCCGTCGTTCCAGAAGACCGGGCACGAGGACGTGCAGGCCGCGCAGAGGATGCACTTCGTCGTGTCGTCGAAGCGCTCGCGGTCCTCGGCCGTCTGGAGACGCTCGCGCGTCGGCTCGTTCGTCTCCTTCGTGATGAGGAAGGGCATCACGTCGCGGTACGCCTGGAAGAACGGCTCCATGTCGACGACCAGGTCCTTCAGGACCGTCAGACCCTTGATCGGCTCGACCGTGATCGGCTTCTCGGGGTTGATGTCCTTGATGAGGGTCTTGCAGGCAAGACGGTTCTTGCCGTTGATCCTCATCGCGTCCGAGCCGCAGATGCCGTGGGCGCAGGAGCGGCGGAACGTCAGCGTGCCGTCCAGGTCCCACTTGATCTTGTGGAGGCCGTCGAGGACGCGCTCCTTGGGGTCGATCTCCAGCTGGAAGTCTTCCCAGGTCGCCTCGGCCGAGACCTCCGGGTTGAAGCGGCGGACCCGGAAGGTGACGGTGATGTAGGGAGAGGCCGCGGACTCCGCCTCGACCTTGTCCAGAACAGGGGTAGCCATCAGTACTTACGCTCCATCGGCTGGTAGCGGGTCTGGACGACCGGCTTGTAGTCGAGACGGATGGACTCGGTGCCGTCGTCGCCGACCTCGCGGTACGCCATGGTGTGGCGCATGAAGTTGACGTCGTCGCGGTTGGGGTAGTCCTCGCGGTAGTGACCGCCGCGGGACTCCTTGCGGGCGAGGGCCGACACCGCCATGACCTCGGCGAGGTCCAGCAGGTTGCCCAGCTCGATCGCCTCCAGCAGGTCCGTGTTGAAGCGACGGCCCTTGTCCTGGATCGCGACGTTCTTGTAGCGCTCGCGCAGCTCCGCGATCTTCTCGACCGCCGTCTTGATCGTCTGCTCGGTGCGGAACACCATGACGTTGGCGTCCATGGTCTCCTGCAGCTCGCGCCGGATGACCGACACGCGCTCCGTGCCCGTCGAGTTGCGCAGCCGCTCGACCTGCTCGACCACGAACTCGGCCGGGTTCTCCGGCAGCTCGACGAAGTCGGCCGTGTGGCTGTACTCGGCGGCGGCGATGCCCGCACGGCGGCCGAACACGTTGATGTCCAGGAGCGAGTTGGTGCCGAGACGGTTCGCGCCGTGCACCGACACGCACGCCACCTCGCCGGCCGCGTACAGGCCCGGGACCACCGTGGTGTTGTCCGCCAGGACCTCACCCTCGACGTTGGTCGGGATGCCGCCCATGGCGTAGTGCGCGGTGGGCTGGATCGGGATCGGGTCCGTGTACGGCTCGATGCCCAGGTAGGTGCGCGCGAACTCGGTGATGTCCGGGAGCTTGGCGTCCAGCTGCTCCGGCGGGAGGTGCGTGAGGTCCAGGTAGACGTGGTCGCCCTCGGGGCCGCAACCCCGGCCCTCGCGGATCTCCGTGTAGATGGAGCGGGACACGACGTCACGGGACGCGAGGTCCTTCATGACCGGCGCGTACTTCTCCATGAAGCGCTCGCCGTCCTTGTTGCGGAGGATGCCGCCCTCACCACGGGCGCCCTCCGTCAGCAGGATGCCCATGCGCCAGATGCCGGTCGGGTGGAACTGGAAGAACTCCATGTCCTCCAGCGGCAGTCCACGGCGGTACACCGCGGCCTGGCCGTCACCGGTCAGCGTGTGCGCGTTCGACGTCACCTTGAAGAACTTGCCGGTGCCGCCGGAGGCGTAGATCACGGCCTTCGCCTGGAAGACGTGGATCTCGCCGGTCGCCAGCTCGTACGCCACCACACCGGCCGACTTCTTGACGCCGTCGACCTCGGTGATCAGCTGGTCGAGGACGTAGAACTCGTTGTAGAACTCCACGCCCTCCTTCACGCAGTTCTGGTACAGCGTCTGGAGGATCATGTGGCCGGTGCGGTCGGCCGCGTAGCAGGACCGGCGGACCGGGGCCTCACCGTGGTTGCGGGAGTGACCGCCGAAACGGCGCTGGTCGATCGTCCCGTTGGGCGTCCGGTTGAACGGCAGGCCCATCTTCTCCAGGTCGAGGACGGCGTCGATGGCCTCCTTCGCCAGGATCTCGGCGGCGTCCTGGTCGACCAGGTAGTCACCGCCCTTGACCGTGTCGAAGGTGTGCCACTCCCAGTTGTCCTCCTCCACGTTGGCCAGCGCGGCGGCCATGCCGCCCTGCGCGGCGCCCGTGTGGGAGCGGGTGGGGTACAGCTTGGTCAGCACGGCGGTGCGGCTGCGCTTCGTCGACTCGATGGCGGCGCGCATACCGGCGCCACCGGCGCCGACGATGACGGTGTCGTACTTGTGGATCTTCATGAGTGGTTGCCTCAGCCCCGTGCCTAGCGGATGTTCGGGTCGAAGGTGAAGATCACCAGCGTGCCCAGCAGGATGGTGAACACCGTGGCGGTGTAGAGCAGGCCCTTGAGCCACAGCCGGGTGTTCGCGCGCTCCGCGTAGTCGTTGATGACCGTGCGCAGGCCGTTGGCGCCGTGCAGCATCGCGAGCCACAGCATCAACAGGTCCCAGACCTGCCAGAACGGCGAGGCCCAGCGGCCCGCGACGAACGCGAAGCCGATCTTCGACACGCCGCCGTCCAGCACGAGCTGGATCAGCAGGTGGCCGATGACGAGGACGACGAGGACGACGCCGGACAGGCGCATGAAGAGCCAGGCCGCCATCTCGAAGTTGCCCCGCGTGGACTTCGGGGTCTTCTTGGTGCGCTTGCGCGGCGCCTCGATGAGGGGGGCCGGGTTGTCGACGCTGTAGACGTCGGCGCCCTCGACGGGGCCGATGCCCGAGGCGTCAGCGGTCTTCTCGGTGATGGACATACGCGTCAGCTCCCGAACAGTTCACGAGCGGCGTGGCCGAGGACGGGGTAGATCGCCCCGATCATCAGCACGACCCACAGGCCGACGACGGACCACAGCATCTGCTTCTGGTAGCGGGGGCCCTTCGACCAGAAGTCGACGGCGATGACACGCAGGCCGTTGAGCGCGTGGAAGAGGATGGCGGCGACGAGGCCGTACTCCAGCACGGCGACGATCGGCGTCTTGTACGTGGCTACGACCCTGTCGTAGTCCTCAGGGGAGACACGGACGAGAGCGGTGTCCAGCACGTGAACGAACAGGAAGAAGAAGATGAGGACGCCGGTGACTCGGTGAGCCACCCAGGACCACATTCCTTCCCGGCCGCGGTACAGCGTTCCAGCCGGCACGGAAGTCCCTCCGGGAGCGGGGATTGGGGCCGCGCCGGCTTGTGCTGTCGGTCGGGCCCGGCCGGGTACGGTCCACCGGCCCCCAGCATCGTAGCGACGGTTGCCTGCAGGGCTTACGTCGGGCCTACCGGTGTGATCAAAGTGGCATGCGTATGGGTGAGCTTTGCGGCTAATGGGGTGGGGTGTGCTGTTGTGTGCCGGGTGCGGAGCCGTCGTGGCTGGTCGCGCAGTTCCCCGCGCCCCTGAGTACCTCCACCAAGCGCTCCCTTGCCAGGCGCCGGAGTTCCTCTGCTGCCACCACCCGTTCTTCCTCCGGGTCGTTCGTCAATCGTGACCTGATGGCTGCGAGTACGTGGTCCAGGGCCTCGCCCGTGGACAGGCCCTCCAGGCAGATCACGAACGCATGCCCGAACTTCGCCTCGTATGCCGCGTGTGCGGCGTCAAGTGCCATATGGGCGATGTCGTACGTCTCGTCCGGCAATGCCGTCAACGTCTCGCCCGCCAGCGCCTCCGACAGGTCCGCCGGGGTCAGGTCGTACGCCGCCTCATCCGATGCGGCGAGCAGGGCGGGGGCGTCCGGGTAGGGGCGGTGGGCGGTGACGCGGTCGGCCCAGCGGAGGCTGCGGAGGCAGGTGAGGAGGAGCTTGCGGGCCTCGTCGGCGGGGGCGATGTTGAAGGCGTCCAGGACTGTGGGCAGCGCCGGTATGGCGACTCGGCCGGGAAGATGTGTGGGCGTCACGTGTGTTTCGGCAGGGGATGCTGGGAGAGGTGTGACGTCACGCTATCGAGAGTGGACGTGACGTGTCCGACGGATGCCCGAATTTCACTCGCACGGGAGAGTTTCGGAACGTGTGGTGGACAGTTGCGCCCGCCCGGACGCCCTAGGTTGGGTTCGTGAGTCAGCACAGGCGTCGGGCGTCGGCACAGAAGGCGCGGCAGGTGAGGACACGGGTCGTGATCGTGACGGCGGTGGCCGTGACGGTCGCTGCCGGGGTAGGGCTCGGCCTGTGGGCCTCGGGGGACGGGGATCACAGCGGGCCCACGGGGGCGGCGGCGCGGCAGCCCTCCGAACGAGGGGCGTCGGCTTCCGCCAGTGCCTCGTCGCCGGCGCCCACGCCCAGTCCCACCCGTAGTTATCCCCTCTCCCGGGCCCCGCGCACGATTCCCGCCGTGGCCTCGCACACTCCGGAGCGTGGGCCGGGCTGGCGTCCGCGCAGTGGTGAGCGGGTCGTCGTGAGCGACGGAGAACTCGCCGACGAGGGGCGGCTGGTCGCCAGTGAGCTGGGGCTGACGTACGCGGGGGAGAAGACCGACTCGCGGGACGGGGATCTGCGGCTCGTGCTGAACGACGACGCCGGGGGCGACCCGGAGTCGTACACCATGACCGTGCGCGGCGGGCGGGTCACCATCGGCGGGCCCGCCGACGCCGGGGTGTTCTACGGGACCCGGACGCTCAAGCAGGAGGTGCGCGGCGGGGGTACGGCGCCCGAGGGGGTCGTCAAGGACGCGCCCGCCAAGCCGGTGCGCGGGTTCATGCTGGACATCGCGCGCAAGCACTACACCGCGGGGTGGATCGAGGACCGGGTGCGGGAGCTCGGGGATCTCAAGTTCAACGAGCTGGGGCTGCACTTCTCCGACGACCAGGGCTTCCGGCTCGAGTCGCGGTCGCATCCCGAGGTGGTGTCGGACCAGCATCTGACCCGGGCCGAGACCGAGCGGATCATCGACCTCGCCGCCGAGCGGCACATCACGATCGTCCCCGAGATCGACTCGCCCGGACATCTCGGCGCCGTCATCGCCGCGCACCCCAGCCTGCAACTCCTCAACGCCTCGGGCGTCGCGGCGCGGGGCGCGGTCGACATCTCGCAGGACGAGGCCGCGACGATCGTCGACGAGTTGCTGGACGAGTACGCCGAGCTCTTCCCCGGCGACCGCTGGAACCTCGGCGGCGACGAGTACCGGGCGCTGATGGCCTCGAACCCGGAGGCGTCGTACCCCCAGCTCGCCACCGCCGCGCGCGAGGCCTACGGCACCGGCGGCACCGTCGCCGACCTCACCACCGGCTGGCTCAACGACCGCGCCGACACGGTCCGCAAGCACGGCAAGACGATGCGCGTCTGGAACGACGGGTTCTTCACCGGTACGTCCGTGCAGCCGGCCAAGGATCTCCAGGTGGCCTACTGGACGGGCAAGGAGATCGGGGCGCGGCAGCCGGTCGAGTACCTGAGCGCGGGGCGCGACCTCATCAACTACAACGACCTGTTCCTCTACTACGTCCTCGGGCAGCCCAACCAGTTCTACTACCCGACGGGACAGCGCATCTACGAGCAGTGGACGCCACGGGTGGTGCGGGGCACGCAGGCGGTCGACGCCAAGTACGACGACCAGATCCTGGGCGGTTCCTTCGCGGTGTGGGGCGACTATCCGAACGCCCAGACCCAGGACCAGGTCGCGGCCGGCATCCGGCTGCCGCTGCGGGCGGTCGTACAGAAGCTGTGGGACGCGGACAAGCCGTCGCTGACCTGGGCGGAGTTCAAGTCGCTGGCGGACCGGCTGGGTTGAGGCGACGGAGGTCAGGGGCTGCCACTGAGGGGTGGACTTACGCGGCTTGCGAACGTATGTTCCCCACTCGTGATCGACAATCGCCATGACCACTTCATCGCCCCGGCCGCCTGGCTGCAATCGCCGATCGGGCTCGGACGGGCCGCCGTCGCGGGGCTCGGCGTGGTCATCGCCACCGACCTGTTCGCCCTCGGGGCGGGCTTCTTCCTGTACGACGTGATCGGCGACCTGGCCGGCGGCGCCCGCCTCGACGGGCGGGCCGACCTCGCGGACCGCCTCTACTCCGGGGCCGGCATCGCGCAGACCGTCGCGCTGCTCACGACCGCCGTCCTCTTCCTGTGCTGGTTCCACCGGGTGCGTGTCAACGCCGAGGTCTTCGACCCGTACGGGCACGACAAGAAGCGCGGCTGGGCGGTCTGGGGCTGGATCGTCCCGTTCGTCAACCTCTGGTTCCCGCGCCGGATCACGCTGGACATCTGGAACGCCAGCAGCCCCTGGAGCGCGCCCCGGCCGCACGGGCTGGTCAACACCTGGTGGACGTTCTGGACCATCTCGCTGCTCTCCGGCCGGGCCGCGTCCACGGCGTACCGCAAGGCCGAGAGTGCCGACGAGATCCGTGACGCCGTGGGGCAGTTGATGTTCTCGGACGCCGTCGACGTCGTGGCCGCCGCGCTCGCCGTCGTCGTCGTGCTGCGGCTGAACCGGATGCAGTACGAGAAGGCCCTCGCAGGCCCCGGCGCAGGCACCGGCCCCGGCCCCGGTCCGGCCCCCGCGTCCGCCTGAGTCGCGGCGGATTGCCCCATACGGCTGCGAACTGCCGTACGACTGTGGTGTATTCGGCCCGAGCCGCAGCCGAGAGCCGGGGGGAGCCGGAAATGGGCTACTGGGGGTATTTCGTCGTGGGCCGCAGCGAGCGGCCGCTCAAGGAACTGGACGCGCTGGCCGGGGCCGCCGGCGGGCTGAGCCTCAGGGATGAGGCGGTCGGCGGGTGGCAGGTGTGGGAGTACCCGAGCGGGGACGGGGACGTCGGCAGCATGAACGCGCTGGCCCGGGAGACCGGGGCGCCCGCACTGTTCGGGTACGTGATGGACAGCGACTGCGTGGTCGTCGAGGCGGCCGGGCCGGAGAGCGGGGCCTGGACGACCTGTCTGGCCCGCACGGCCATGGCCGGGTACATCGGCGCCGGTCAGGAGGGCCTCGCGCTGGAGGACTACTTCCTGGAACCGCCCGACGCCGCCGAACGGGCCGTCGCCTGGGCCGAGGAGGCGGGGCGGACCGCGGACCCCGAGGGGCTCCTCGAAGTGCTCACCGCCGAACCCGATCCGCTGGCTGAAAACCTGTTCTTCCGGCTGCTCGACCGGCTGTCCGTCGTGCCCCTGTGACACTCCCGGGCCGTCGCACGCAGTAAGGGGAAGTGCGGGCTCCGTTAGGGAGTTCCGCAGGAGAAGAGGTGTCACCGGGCTCCGGACGGCTCGACGGCACCCCCTCAGGGAGGCGTGGATGAGTCTGGTGGAGCTGATCGCTCAGGCCAACGAGCGCGGACTGGCCGCCAGCGGGTTGGCTTGTTTGGATCGGTGCGTACCGCTGCTGGGCGGCGACGACGAGGTCCTGCGCCCCCTCTGGGCGAGCCTCGCCGACACCGGCGACTGGGAGACGGGACTGAAGGCGGCGCGCGACCGACTCGCCGGGTCCGCCGACGCCGTCGAGGACGAGGCCGCCGCCCTCGCCCGCCGGATGCTCGACGCCGCTCCGGCCGCGCGGGACGCCGACGGGGTGCGGGGGTGGGCTGACGCCTGCTCCGTCGCCTCGTTGCAGATCCACCGGCTGCTCGATCCGGGGTCGGACGACGCGCCGCTCGACGCCTGCCGCGAGGGCCGTACGGAGGGTGTGCCGCCGCTCGTCGCCGCCGAACTGCGGCGCCAGGTCACCGTCCTGGAGGTGCTCGCCGGACACGGCACGGCCGGGCTGCGCCGGGCCCTGGAGGTGTCCGTCGAGGGGCGGCGCGTACTGCGCGCGGTGGTGTCCCGCCGGGCCCGCGGCACGCGCTGACCGGACCGCCCGATCTCTCTCACGTCACCAGCCACTTCACCACCGCGTCGCCGTAGTGCGCCGTCTGTCCGTAGAACGCGGTGAGGTCGCGGTGGGCCGCCGCGAAGACGCCGTGCACCTCCGGTTCGGTGTCCGTGCCGCCGTACGACGGCAGCAGCAGGTCGCGCGCGTCCAGCCACAGGTCGTCGAAGTCCGCCTCGGCGAGATAGGAGGCGACCCGGCCCGTCTGCGCGGCGGTGAGCAGCAGGAACGGCGGGAGGGTGGGGTCGGGGTGCGGGATGGGGCGGCCGCCGAGCACCACGTGGGTGCGCGGGCCCTCCTCGCCGTGCGTGCCGGCGTAAAGGAGTTCGTTGTCGAGGTAGCCCTTGTCCAGCACCTCTTCGCGATGCCGGCCGATCCGCTCGCGTACGGCGTTCCAGTCGTCCTCGAAGAGCTTCTCCAGCCAGGCCGGGCTGTTGCGCAGGGCCGCGGGCGGTACGGCGCGGAAGTGGAAGTACATGCTCATCAGTGACTGGAGCGCACGGGAACCGTGAAGCGTCACTCACGCCCGGAACACACATGTGAGAGGTGTCCGGATCCGGGTGACGAACGACACTCCCGGAACGCTCTTGAGGGTGTGACGACACAGTACGAAACCAGGCCCTCGGCTGCGACGAAGCCCGTGCGGTGGGCAGCGGACGCGGTGGCGACGATGCGCGAGGGCGCGCGGGTGCGGCTCGACTACTCGGCACAGAGTCTGTGGCGGGTCGACCGGATGATCGACGACCTGCGCCGCGAGGACACTCCGTACGCCGCCGTCGACGCGGTGCTGCGCGGATTCGGTGCGTACGCCGGTGAGGTGATCGTGCGTCAGGCCGGTGCCGAGTGGTGGGCGAGCGGCGGCGACCACTGGATACGCACGCCCGACGGGCGGTTGTGGGACCCGATCGACGAGGCGCGGCGGTGTTTCGCGGGGCACGGCTCGCTGCGGCTGCTGTGCCGGGACGCGACGAGGCCGGGCCACCAAGGTCATCAGGGGCGGTAAAAACGCCGTAATAAGAGACGCTCGCGTTCCCAAATGGCCGGGGCGGGAGCACGATGGAGCCATGGCCGACAACCGCCGTTGGTGGGCGCTCGTCGTCATCGCGCTCGCCCAGCTGATGGTCGTGCTGGACATGACCATCGTCAACATCGCCCTGCCGTCCGCCCAGGCCGACCTGAACATGTCGGACGGGAACCGGCAGTGGGTGATCACCGCCTACACCCTCGCCTTCGGTGGACTGCTGCTGCTCGGTGGCCGCGTCGCCGACCTCGTGGGACGCCGTACGACGTTCATGGTGGGGCTGCTCGGGTTCGCGGCCGCGTCCGCGCTCGGCGGGGCCGCGACGGGGTCCGGGATGCTCTTCGGCGCGCGTGCCCTGCAAGGCGTGTTCGCCGCGCTGCTCGCGCCCTCTGCGCTGTCGCTGCTCGCGACGACGTTCACCGACCCCAAGGACCGCGGGAAGGCCTTCGGGGTGTTCGGGGCGATCGTCGGGGCGGGCGCCGCGATCGGGCTGCTCGCGGGCGGGGTGCTCACCGAGTACCTCGACTGGCGCTGGTGCCTCTACGTCAACGTGCCCATCGCGCTGGTCGCGTTCGCGGGCGCGTGGACGCTGCTCGCGCCCGGGGAACGCCATCCCGACGCCCGCCTCGACGTGCCGGGCGCGCTGCTCGGCTCGGCGGGGATGCTGTCGCTGGTGTACGGCTTCTCCGAGGCGGAGTCGCGCGGTTGGGGCGACGGGCTGGTGCTGACGCTGCTGATCGGCGGGGTCGTGCTGCTCGCCGCGTTCGGGGTGTGGCAGACGCGGGCGCGGGTGCCGTTGCTGCCGATGTCCGTCGTCCGCGACCGGCAGCGGGTCGGCGCCTTCCTGACCGTACTGCTCGTCACCATCGGCATGTTCGGCGTCTTCCTGTTCCTGACGTACTACATGCAGGGCGTCCTCGGGTACTCGCCGCTGAAGACCGGCGTCGCGTATCTGCCCATCACCGCCGGGATGATCGTCGGGTCCACGCAGATCGCGGCGCGGCTGCTGAACCGGGTGCCGCCGCGGACGCTGATGGTGCCGGGGCTGCTCGTGGCCGCGGGGGCGCTCGCGCTGATCGCCCAGGTCGGGGTGGAGCCCGCGTACGCCTCCCACATCCTGCCCGGGATGCTGATGCTCGGCCTCGGCATGGGCACGGCGATGATGACGTCGGTGTCGCTGGCGACGGGGAGTGTGGCGCCCCGGGACTCGGGGGCGGCGTCGGCGACCTTCAACACCGCCCAGCAGGTGGGCGGTTCGATCGGTACGGCGCTGCTCAACACGATCGCCGCGAGTGTGACGGCGCGTTATCTGACCGCGCACGCCGGGCCCGGGGTGAACCGGCGGGAGCTGGCGGCGCGGGCGTCGGTGCACGGGTTCAACGTGGCCACGTGGTGGGCGATGGGCGCGTTGCTGCTGGCCGCGGTGGTGGCGGGCGTGGTGGTGAACGCGGACCGCGCGCCGACACCGGAGGGGGCCGCGGGGAAGGCGCCGGAGCCGGTGGATGCGCGGGGGTGAGGGGGGTTCGGCACCGCCGGGGTGCGGCGTTGTGGCTGAGCGCCGTTGCGGCGGATCTAGAGGGGCGACCTGGAAACGTGCGAGCCCTGAAAACGTACGAAGCCTGAAAGCACGCCAACAAGGAAGAACGGCCGGGGTCCCCCGCAGTGGTGGGGGCCCCGGCCGTGGCTGTGGGCCTGGGTGTGCGTGCCCGGGCGTACCAGCCCTTCCGGCTGTTACGGCGTCAGCGTCTGGCCCAGTCTCGCGTCTGTCGGCGTTGCCAGCGTCGTCTTGCTGTAGATCGCCGCCTCCGACCAGCCGAGGCCCGTGCTGTTGCTCGGGAGGTGGAGGAGGATGCCGTCTCCGCCGTCCTCGTTGTCCGCGCCGAAGGTGAGGTCGGCGCGGCCGTAGCCGGAGAGGTCGGACAGCAAGACCGCGGAGCCGAAGCGGTCGTCGGTCTCCGTGGAGCCGGGGATGCCGGACGTGTCCTGGGAGATTCCGATCGAGCCGGTGCCGGTCAGGCCTGCCGAACCGCCCTTCACCAGGATCGCGTTGCCCGCGTTCGTGCGGTTGACGCCGTCGCGGACCAGGTCCTCGCCCGGTGCGCCCGCGAGCGCGTCCGCGTACCCGTCGGCGTTGTAGTCGCCGACCGAGACGGAGCTGCCGAACGCGTCGCCGGACTCGTTGCCGCCGGGGACGCCGGAGGTGTCCTGGTGGATCGTCGTCATGCCGGTCGTCGTGAAGCCCGTGGACGTGCCCGGCACCATCGTGATCTGTCCGCCGGACTTGCCGCCGGACTCGGAGGCCACCGGCTGGCCGATGACGATGTCGTCGTAGCCGTTGCCGTTGACGTCACCGGCCGCGATGGACCGGCCGCCCTTGACCGAGATGACGCCGACCTTGGTCAGTCCCGTCGCCGAGCCCGCGAAGCGGACGACACGGCCGATCCCGCCGGTGTCACGGTAGTTGAGGGCGACGTCCGCGTAGCCGTCCCGGTTGAAGTCGCCGGTCGCGGCGTCCAGGTAGGCCACGGAACCGGTGGCGGTGGTGAGGGTGCCGTACGTCGTCTTGCCGCCGGTGAGACGGACGTTGTAGTTGCCGCCCTTGCCGGAGCCCGCCGCGAACACGTCCGCCTTGCCGTCGCCGTTGAAGTCGCCCACGGTCACGGTCGACCCGAGCTTCGCGCCCGCCGCCGTGACGCCCGAAGTCGTGTACGAGAAGCCGGTGTTGAGCGCCGGGCCGTACATCACCGTGACCTGGCCGCGGTCGGCGTTGCCGCTGGTGTCGTCCTCGCCCGGCGCGCCGATCGCGAGGTCGGCGAACCCGTCGCCGTTCACGTCGCCCCACGCGGTCGACGTACCGAAGGCGTCACCGGACTCGGAGGAGCCGGGGACCCCGGGGCTGGACTGGGTGAGCGTCACCTTCGCCGCCGTCACCGGCCCGTTGACGCTGCCCGGCACGACCTTCACCGCGTTCGCCTTCGGCACGCCCGCGACCAGGTCGGTCACGCCGTCCCGGTTGTAGTCGGAGGTGGCGAGGGCGTGCGAGATGCCCGGCGTCTTCGCGAGCGCCGCGATCCGGGACAGCTTGGAGTAGAGGTTGGCGCCGGGGCAGGCGGTGGCGTTGGTGTCCCGGTGGCCGAAGACGCGCGGCAGGGTGATCGAGCTGCCCTTGGCGACCTTGTTGCCGTCGACGCCCGCGTCACTGCCGGAGACCAGGGTGACCTTGCCGGTCGGGTCGATGCCGTACATCCCGAACTTCCACGCCACGATCCGCGCGATGGAGTCCAGCGCGGCCTTGCTGGGCTTGGCCGACTCGTAGTTGCCGATGTACGAGATGCCGACCGTGTTGGTGTTGAACCCGATGTCGTGCGCGCCGATCACCGGCAGGTCCATGCCGCCGCTGCGGCCCTCGAAGATCTGGCCGCACTTGTCGACGACGAAGTTGTAGCCGATGTCGTAGTAGCCGCGCGCGAAGTGCTCCTGCTGGATGGAGCGCATCCGGGCCCGGGACTCCGCGCAGGACAGGGTGTTGTCGCTGTCCATGCCGGTGTGGTGGATGACGGCGGCCTTGATCTCGGCGCCGTAGCCGGGCGTGCCGTCGTAGTCCGTCGACGCGCCCCACTCCGCCTGCGTGATGATCGGCGGCTTCACGACCGTGGAGGGCCGCGGGGCCGGGACGGTGGAGGTGGGGGAGGGGGAGGGGGACGCGGTGACGGTCTGCGTCGGAGAGGGCGACGCCGCACCGGTCGGTGACGCCGAGGCCGACTCGGAAGCCGAAGCCGAAGCCGACGCCGAAGTCGAAGGTGACACGGACTCGCTCGGCGAGGCCTCCGGTGTCGTCGTCTCGGCCACGAACGCAGCCGGTTCCACCCCGCTGCCCTTCGGATCCGTCCCCGGGTCCAGCAGCTTGACGTCCATCCCGGCCGGCTGCCCGGCCGCCGCCGTGCCGTCCGCGTTCACGACCCGCACCTCGACGCCGTCCGAGTCACCGGTCCACAGCGACTCCGTACCGCCGCGCAGCGCGGCCCGCTCGCCCTCGGCGCCGTCGGCCTGGCTGGGGTCGACGGTCAGCTTCTGCCAGCCGGACCACTTGCCGGTCTCCAGGTCCCGGGTGCGCACCTCGGGCGTGCCCTTGGCCTTGGCTTCGGCGTCGTCCCAGGTCACCAGCAGCGCGCTGAAGCGGTCCGTGTCCCGCTTGGCGAGGCTCTTGCGGCCGGCGCCGCCGCTCTGGAGCTTCAGCGTGTGGATGGCGGCCTTGCGGGCCGCGGCCCTGCCGTCCGACTGCGCGCCCTGGTCCGCCATCGCGTACGTCACGATGCCCGCGCCGCTCAGCACGACGGCCCCGGCCGTCAGCCAGGCCCGTCTCTTGAGACTGAGCGGTCTGTACGCACGGCTCCTGCGAGGACTCAACTACCCCACCCCTGTGAAATGAACTCTGTCGTATCGCCTGCCACTTGGGCGGCCCATACACACAGCGCGCAGCTCTGGCCAAACGTCACCGGCCCGGATGGTTGTACGGCGACGGTGGTTTTCCTGTGTGGGAATCGCCACGTGCGGGACCCGTGATGTTCGCGGGACGGCATCCGCTGGAACAGCGGGAGAGCCGAGCGAATGGGGTGGGGGCTCATGGGGAAGCAGGCCGGGAGCGTGGCGTGTGCGGCCGCGATGAGGGGGCGGGCCGCGGAGTTCGTCACGGGGATCACCGCCCGCAGCCGGCTGCCGCTGGACTACTCGGTGGCCAGCCTGCGGGTCGTCGACTTCCTGATCGACGGACTGCGCAAGGGCGGCGCCGACCAGGACCGGGTCCGTGAACCGCTGACGGGCCTGGGTGCCTACGTCGGTGAGGTGCTGGTGCGCCGGGCGGGCGCGGTGTGGGTCGACCTCGACGACACGCAGCGCGCGTACTTCGGCCAGGAGGTCGGCGTCCGGATGCCCGACGGCCGGGTCTGGAACCCGCTCGGCAAGGTCCTCAACCGCTTCGGGTCGAGCGCCCCGGAGGACTCCCTCCAGACCTTCTATCTGACCCTGCACGGCCGGGCCCGGCGCACCGCGGCCTGACGACGGCAGGGCCGAGGACCAGGCCGTGGGCGCGGTGGACCGGGGAAGCCCGCCGTGCCCGCGGCCCTCCCGGGGCGGGCGGGCAGTGACACTTCCGTGCGGCCCGGCGCTGATGAGCGTGAAGGACTAAGCAGCCCGCTTAGCGCAAGGGCGACCGCACCCGCGGTGCGACATCGCCGCGAACCAGCATGAACGAGGACAGTTCTTGGGTCGAGGAGGCGAACCCCGCCGCGTGCAGACGTACGACGTCGAGCTCGGCGCGGCAGTCGCGCGGGCCCAGGACGGCGACGAGGCCGCCTTCGCGGTCGCGTACCGGATCGTGCAGCCCGGACTGCTCGGCTACCTCCGCGGCATCGTCGGCGACGACGCCGAGGACGTGGCCTCCGACGCCTGGCTGGAGATCGCCCGCGATCTCGGCCGGTTCAAGGGCGACGGCGCGGGCTTCCGCGGCTGGTCGGCGACGATCGCCCGGCACCGGGCCCTGGACCACCTGCGGCGCCAGAAGGTACGGCCCCGGTCGGCCACGCTCGAACAGGACGTCCTGGAGCTGCCCGGCCCGCACAGCACCCACGACCAGGCGCTGGAGTCGCTCTCCACCGAGTACGCCCTGGCGCTGGTGCGCGGGCTGCCGCGGGACCAGGCGGAGGCCGTGCTGCTGCGGGTGGTCGTCGGGCTCGACGGCCCCGCCGCCGCCCGCGTCCTCGGCAAGCGCCCCGGCGCCGTGCGCACCGCCGCGTACCGGGGCCTCAAGCGCCTCGCCCAGCAGCTGGGCGTCGAGAGTGTGACGGATGACGACCCTCGCACGCTGGGGGAGTCGAAGTGAACGACGACGGGCCGGACAGAGACAGGAACGGACATGGGTGAAAGGCAGAACGGCGGGGGCCACGGCCGTCGGCGTGTGCACCCAGGCGCCGGCGTCCCCGGCCATCAGGGCAACGACGGCACCGGCGGAACGGCCGGTACGCGCGGCGCAGACGGCACCAACGGAACGGCCGGTACGCGCGGCACCGGCGGCACCGACGGCCTGGAGCAGCTCCTCGCCGACGCCATGCGAGGCCACCCCGGCGGCGGTGAGGGCGAGCAGCTGGCCGTCGCCGCGTTCCGGGCCGCCCGGGACGGCGGCGCGCACCGCGCCCGCACCCGCCGCCGCGACGACTGGCGGCCCCGGGAGCAGCGGAGGCTCGGCCGCTCGCTGAAGACCACTCTCTCCGTGCTCGTGGCGAGCCTCACCATCGGCGGCGTCGCGTTCGCCGCGATCGGCACCTCCGGCTCCTCCGCCGACGACACCGCCGACCGGGCCCGGGAACGGCAGCCGCACAGCGCCGCCTCCGAGCAGGCGGGCACCACCCCGGGCACGGCCGGCTCCGCACCCGCGGACCGCCCGGTCACCGCCCAGGACACCGAGGCGCACTGCCGCGCCTACGAGAAGGTCCAGGGCCGTGGCAACGCGCTGGACTCGGCGGCCTGGCAGCGGCTGATCGAGGCGGCGGGCGGCGAGGAGAAGGTCGCGGCGTACTGCGTACGGCAGTTGGCGCAGGCCCAGCGGAACAAGCAGGACGCCTCGCAGGACGACCCGCAGGGCAAGGCACCGGACAAGGGCAACGCGGCGACGGCCGCGCCCACCACGGGCGCCCCGGGCAACAGCGAGAAGCAGCCCGAGAAGGCCACGGGCAAGAAGAAGCAGTGATCCCGGCGGAAGCCGATACGCGGAGCCGGCGACGCCGCTCCGCCCCGCGTCATGCGGGGCCGCACGCGGAGACGGCCGGGGCCGCCACCCCCCACAGGAGAGGCCCCGGCCGTCGCGCGGCACGGGCCGCGCGGCGGCCCGTACTTCCTACAGCGCCATGAGTGCGTTTTCTGTCACACCCGGGCCGCCACCGGCTTCCACCCACCCCGTCACGAGGTAGTTGCATCTTGTACGGACATGGACGAGCAGCGGTTTCAGGTCGTAACGTGCCTTTCGCGCCTAGGGCCTGTCCGGCGGATCAGGCCGGCTGCGAGAAGCGGTGCCGTCCGGGCAAGCCGAGCGGGGTCTGGTGCGTGCAGCTGCAAGGCGGAGGAGGGAGTCGACGCGGAGCGTCGGCGAGTGACGACAACGCGGCAGATGTGCGTGCCAGGGCCCGCGACGCCGGGATGATCCGCCGGACAGGCCCTAGCGGGAGGCGAGGAACCACCGCAATCGCAGGCGGCCCCGGGGGGCCGCGACCATCGACCGAGGAACCATGCGTGCTGGGGGATGACGCGGAGCTGACCGCCGCGGTGCTTGCGGCACAGGACGGGGACGAGACCGCGTTCCGGACTGTGTACCGCGCCGTGCACCCGCGGCTGCTCGGATACGTCCGGACGCTGGTCGGCGATCCGGATGCCGAGGACGTCGCCTCCGAGGCGTGGCTCCAGATCGCCCGGGACCTGGAGCGGTTCGAGGGGGACGCCGACCGGTTCCGCGGCTGGGCCGCCCGGATCGCCCGCAACCGCGCCCTGGACCACATACGCATGCGCGGCCGCCGTCCGGCCATCGGCGGCGACGAAACGGAACTGACCGGGAAGGCCGCCGAGTCCGACACCGCGGGCGAGGCCATGGAGGCCCTGGCCACCGACACCACCCTCTCCCTCATCGCCCGGCTGCCCCAGGACCAGGCCGAGGCCGTCGTGCTGCGCGTGGTGGTGGGCCTGGACGCCAAGACCGCGGCGGAGACGCTGGGCAAGCGGCCGGGAGCCGTCCGCACGGCCGCGCACCGCGGGCTGAAGAAGCTCGCCGAACTCCTCGGCGCCGATCCGGAATCGGCCGGCGGGCTCGACGCCCTGCCGCCCCAGCGAGAACCGCGCAACCGTGCGGTGACGTCCGCGAGTGTGACGCATACGCGTCCGCGGACGCAGAAGGACATGTGATGGCCGACAAGCAGTACGAGTGGCTGAACCAAGAGCTGGCGGAGCGGCTGCTGCGCGGTGAGTCACTGGACAACGCTGTCGAGCCCACCGCCCGCGACGAGGCCGAGCGACTCGCCAAGACCCTGGGCGCGCTGTCCGTGGACCCGCCGCCGAGCACCACCGAACTCCCCGGCGAGGAAGCCGCCCTGGCCGCGTTCCGCAAGGCGCACGCCGACCGCGGCACGGGCACGGCGCGCACGGAGCACGGCGCCACCGCCGCCACGCACGCCGACGTCGGCCTCGTCCGCATCGCCGGACGGGGGCACGGACCCGCGGCCCCGCCCGGCCCCCGCCGCGGCCGCCGCCCCGTCCGTCTCGCGCTCGCCGCCGCGCTGGCCTTCGGCATGGCCGGCGGAGTGGCCGCCGCGGCCGGTGCCGGGCTGCTGCCGACCCCGTTCGGCGACGGCGAACCCGGCCCCAACGCCTCCGTCTCGGCCGCCGTGACCTCGGACCGCCCGCTCGTCTCGCCGTCACCCGACGGCACCGGCGAGGCCGAGCCGACGCCCGACGGCTCCAGCGCCGGCGCCGCGGACGAGGGCGCCGGCCGCGACACCGCCCGCGACGGTGCGAGCAGCTCGCCCGGCACGGGCAAGGGCGGCAAGGACGGCAAGCCCGGCTCCTGGTGGAGCGCGGCGCCCTCGGCCTGCCGTGACCTGCGCGACGGCAAGGAACTGTCCGCCGATCGCCGCCGTGCCCTGGAAGGCCTGGCGGGCGGTTCGACGCGGGTGTGGAAGTTCTGCCAGGGCGTCCTGGACAGCTCCTCCGGCACCCGTGCCGACACCCGCTCCGACGCCCAGCCCGGTGAGGACGGGGACGGCGGCAAGGGCAAGGGCGACGACCGGGACGACAACGGCAACGGCGGCGGCCAGGGCAACGGCAAGGGCGACGACGACGGCCACCACAGAGGCTCCGGAGGCGGTGACCACGGCGGCGGCAACCGCCACGACCCCGACGGCGGCGCCTCCACGCCGGAACCGGACACGACCGCCCCGCTGCTGCCGAAGAAGGCGGCGGCCTCCCGGCAGCCGGCGCCGAGTCCGTCGTACTCGACCCTCTGAGACCTTCCGAGGCGGGGCGCGCGGAACTTTTTCCCGGGGGGTGTGACGTTTTCGGGCCCTGCGGCGCAGTACTGAGTGAGCCGACTGGTCATCGGCCGTCGCACAGAGCCGGGGTTCCCCCCGTACCCACGGCTCGTGCAATTGGCGCGGGCGGGACACGTTCCCCCGGTCCCGCCCGCGCCCCACACTTCCTCCCCGCGGGTCACCAGTGCACGACGACCTTGTCGCCGTTCCTGACCTCGTCGAAGAGCTCGGAGATCGCCGCCTCGTCGCGGACGTTGACGCAGCCGTGCGAGGCGCCCGCGTAGCCGCGGGCCGCGAAGTCCGTCGAGTAGTGCACGGCCTGGCCGCCGCTGAAGAACATCGCGTACGGCATCGGCGAGTGGTACAGCGTCGAGTAGTGGTCGCGGGACTTCCAGTAGACGTGGAAGACGCCTTCCCGGGTGGGGGTGTACTCGGACCCGAACCGCACCGGCAGCGTCTTGAGCGTCCTGCCGTCCACCATCCAGCGCAACGTACGGCTGGACTTGCTGATGCACAGCACCCGCCCGGTCATGCAGCGCGCGTCCGGCGCGTCGGCGGGCTGCCCGCCCATCAGATACAGCTCCCACTTGCCCGGCTCGCGCGTCATCTTCAGCAGCCGCTGCCAGGTGACGGAGTCGGTCTCGCCGGTCTTCGGCAGCCCGCGTTTGCCCTGGAAGCCCTTGACGGCGTCCACGGTCGCGTCGTCGTACGTCCCCGTCGGCCCCTCGAAGATCCAGGCGACCTGGCGCAGCCGGGCCTGGAGCTCACGGATGTCCCGTCCGGTGTCGCCACGGGACCAGAGGACCTTGGCGGGCGTGGCGGAGGGGGTGGTGGGGGTGGTGGTGGCGCGCGGCGTCGGCGAGGCGCTGTGGGGCACCTCGATACGCACCGGCGACCGGTTCTTCCCGTCGCCCTCCGACGCCTGCACGGTGCAGCCGCCCACGACGGCCACGACCACCAGTGCGGCGGCCACTCTCCTCATGTCCTCGATACGCATCGCGCCCCCCGTCGTCTCACGCTGCCACTGAAGATGTTTCCCGCGGATGACTCGTCGCGAACGGCGCGGCATTGTGGGGACCAGTACCCCAGTGACGGGAGGCGGCACACCATGGCGCGCGAGTCGGAGTCGGGACTGCCCATCGAACCGGTGTACGGGCCGCGGTCCCTGGAAGGCTGGGACCCGGCGGAGAAGCTGGGCGAACCGGGCGCCTACCCGTACACCCGGGGCGTGTACCCGTCCATGTACACGGGCCGCCCCTGGACCATGCGCCAGTACGCCGGCTTCGGCACGGCCACCGAGTCCAACGCCCGCTACCGGCAGCTCATCGCCCACGGCACCACCGGCCTCTCCGTCGCCTTCGACCTCCCCACCCAGATGGGCCACGACTCCGACGCCCCCCTCGCGCACGGCGAGGTAGGCAAGGTGGGCGTCGCGATCGACTCGGTCGACGACATGCGGGTGCTGTTCGACGGGATCCCCCTGGACCAGGTCTCCACGTCGATGACGATCAACGCTCCGGCTGCGCTGCTCCTGCTCCTCTACCAACTGGTCGCCGAGGAACAGGGCGTACCGGCCGACCGGCTCACGGGCACGATCCAGAACGACGTCCTGAAGGAGTACATCGCGCGCGGAACGTACATCTTCCCGCCGAAGCCCTCCCTCCGGCTGACCGCCGACATCTTCAAGTACTGCCGGGCCGAGATCCCGCGGTGGAACACCATCTCGATCTCCGGCTACCACATGGCCGAGGCGGGCGCGTCCCCCGCGCAGGAGATCGCGTTCACGCTCGCGGACGGCATCGAGTACGTGCGCACGGCGGTCGCGGCAGGGATGGACGTCGACGACTTCGCGCCCCGCCTCTCCTTCTTCTTCGTGGCGCGTACGACGATCCTGGAGGAGGTCGCCAAGTTCCGTGCCGCCAGGCGCATCTGGGCCCGCGTGATGCGCGACGAGTTCGGCGCCCGCGATCCCAAGTCGCAGATGCTGCGCTTCCACACCCAGACGGCCGGCGTCCAACTCACCGCCCAGCAGCCGGAGGTGAACCTGGTCCGGGTCGGAGTCCAGGCCCTGGCCGCGGTGTTGGGCGGCACCCAGTCCCTGCACACCAACTCCTTCGACGAGGCGATCGCCCTCCCCACGGACAAGAGCGCGCGGCTCGCGCTGCGGACCCAGCAGGTGCTCGCCCACGAGACGGACGTGACCGCCACCGTGGACCCCTTCGCCGGCTCGTACGTCGTGGAGAAGATGACGGACGACGTGGAGGCGGCGGCGCTGGATCTGATGCGCCGGGTGGAAGACCTCGGCGGCGCGGTCGCGGCCATCGAGCACGGTTTCCAGAAGGACGAGATCGAGCGCAACGCCTACCGGATCGCCCAGGAGACCGACGCGGGCGAACGGATCGTCGTCGGCGTGAACCGCTTCCAGCTCGACGAGGAGGAGCCGTACGAGCCGCTGCGGGTCGATCCCGCGATCGAGGCCCAGCAGGCGGAACGGCTGGCACGGCTGCGCGCGGAACGGGACGCGGCGGCGGTGACCTCAGCCCTCGACGCCCTCAGGAAGGCGGCCGAGGGGGAGGACAACGTCCTGTACCCGATGAAGGAGGCGCTGCGGGCGCGGGCGACGGTCGGGGAGGTGTGCGGTGCCCTGCGGGAGGTGTGGGGGACCTACGTTCCGTCGCATTCGTTCTAGCGTGCGAGACTCCTTCGCATGCTCGGTGTCATAGACCTCCCCACCTATCTGGCAGGACTCGTCCTGATCGTCCTGCTGCCCGGTCCCAACTCGCTGTACGTCCTGTCCGTCGCCGCCCGGCGCGGGGTGCGCGCCGGGTACACCGCCGCGGCCGGCGTGTGGTGCGGGGACACCGTGCTGATGACGCTGTCGGCGGCGGGGGTGGCGTCTCTGCTCCAGGCCAACGCCGTGCTGTTCGGGATCGTGAAGTACGCGGGCGCCGGGTATCTGACGTGGCTGGCGGTGGGGATGCTGCGGGCCGCGTGGGGGATGTGGCGGTCGAGGAAGGACACGGCGTCCGAGGAGGCGGCCGAGGGCGGTTCCTATGAGCGGCCTTACCGCCGGGCCCTCGTCATCAGCCTCTTCAACCCCAAGGCGATCCTGTTCTTCGTCGCCTTCTTCGTGCAGTTCGTCGATCCCGGGTACGCGTATCCGGCGCTGTCGTTCGTGGTGCTGGGCGCGTTCGCGCAGGCCGCGAGCTTCCTGTACCTCACCGCGCTGATCTTCAGTGGGACGCGGTTGGCGGATGCGTTCCGGAGGCGGAAGCGGTTGTCGGCGGGGGCGACATCGGCTGCGGGGGCGTTGTTTCTCGGGTTTGCGGTGAAGTTGTCGTTGGCGAGCGCTTGAGGCTGCGGGTGCTTCGTGGCTGGTCGCGCAGTTCCCCGCGCCCCTAAAGAAGGCCGACTGCCCGCATGAACGCCTTCAAGGTGCTCGGCGTTGCGCCCGCCCAACCCACGTAGCCGTCCGGCCGCACCAAGAACAGGCCCCTCCCGTACGACGCCTGTGCCGCTCCTCGTACGACCTTGATCGTGCCCGGAACCTCGGGCGTCTCCGCCCCCACCGCCACCAGGGTCCAGTGCGGGCCCCGGAACGTGTCGAACAGTCGTACGCCACCCAGCATGCCGTCAGGTGCGCGGTCGCCCGCCCGCACCGGACCCGGCAGTGTGCCCGTCTCCTCCGTCAGGGACGAGCCCCGATAACCCAGGCCCAGCTGGCGCGTCGCGTCGCCCCGCCGTGTCTCCCCCCGGTGGACGCTCGTCGTCAGGCCCAGCATCTGGGCGGCGATGGGGCGGCGCTCCTCCTCGTAGGTGTCGAGGAGGGAGTCCGTCGCGGTCCCCGCCAGCACCGCGCCCAGCTTCCAGCCCAGGTTGTAGGCGTCCTGGACGCTGGTGTTGAGGCCCTGGCCGCCGGCCGGTGAATGGATGTGGGCCGCGTCCCCGGCGAGGAAGACGCGGCCGGAGCGGAAGTGGTCGGCGAGGGCCTGGCGGGGGCGGAAGTCGGAGGCCCAGCGGAGTTCGGTCACGGCGTCCGGGGTGAGATGGGAGCGGTCGGCGACCACCTTGCGGACGCCTTCGAGGGAGACGTCCACGGCCGTGCCCTCCGGGAACTGGGCCACCACCTGGAAGTCCTCGGTCCCGGCCAGCGGGCAGATCGCCAGGAAGCCGTCGCCGTCCCCGCGCGGCGGGAACACATGCCAGTACTCGCGGTCGAGGCCGGTCAGCCGTACGTCCGCCACCAGCATCGGGTTCGGGTCGACGGTCTCGCCGGTCATGGCGATGCCGAGGGCCCGGCGGACGGCCGAGCGACCGCCGTCGGCGGCGACGACGTACCGGGCGCGGAGGTCAGGGCCGTCCGCGAAGTGCACGGTCACGCCGTCCTCGTCCTGGGTGAGACCGGTGACCTCCCGGCCGAAGGCGACCTCGCCGCCCAGCTCCGCCAGCCGCGCCGCGAGGATCTCCTGCGTCCGCCACTGCGGCACCATCCACGGCTCGTTGTAGGGGGAGTCCTCGGTCGGCTCGGCCGGTTCGAACATCTGGTGCTCGCCGACCTGCTTGCCGTCCTGCCAGATCATCCCGACCGGGTAGGTGCCGCCCGCCGCGTGGATCGCGGCCCGGACGCCGAGGTCGTCGAAGACCTCCATCGTGCGCGGCTGGATGCCCTTGCCGCGCGAGCCGGGGAACAGGGCGTCGGCCTTCTCCACCACCAGCGCTTCCACCCCGCGCCGGGCGAGGTCGATACCGAGGGCGAGGCCGGTCGGACCGGCTCCGACAATCAGAACATCCATCGCTTATCTCCTTAACGCTGTTAAGTGCTGTCGATGACAAGACTGCCCTTAACGCTGTTAAGGTGTCAAGCGTGAGTACGGAACGCCGCGCGCCCCTCGACCGCAAGCGGGTCGCCGAGACCGCCCTGAAGCTCCTGAACGAGCTGGGCCTGGACGGTCTGACCCTGCGTGCCATCGCCAAGGAACTCGACGTCAAGGCGCCCGCCCTGTACTGGCACTTCAAGGACAAGCAGGCGCTGCTGGACGAGATGGCGACGGAGATGTACCGCCGTATGGTCGCCGGGACCGCGCTGGATCCCGGCGACACCTGGCAGGAGCGGTTGCTGAAGTCCAACCGCGGACTACGGACCGCGCTGCTCGGCTACCGCGACGGCGCCAAGGTCTTCAGCGGCTCACGCTTCACGAGCCTCGTGCACGTGGAGGCGATGGAGGACAACCTGCGCCTGTTCACGTCGGCCGGCTTCACCCTCGCCCAGGCGGTCCGCGCGTCCCAGACGACCTACCTCTACACCCTCGGCTTCGTCACCGAGGAACAGGGCGTGGAGCCCTTGCCGGGCGACCGAAGAGAGGGCTTCGACATAGAGGAACGGGCGCGTCTGATGGCCGACTTCCCATTGTCGGCAGCGGCGGGGAAAGAAATCTTCGCGGACTACGAGAGGCACTTCGAAGAGGGCCTGGCTTTGATCATCAACGGGATCGCAAACGCCCTGAAGGGGCGCGGGGAACTGCGCGATCAACCCCCACACACCCGCAGCTAACGACGAACCCTCAAAGCCTTCCGCGCCGCCCGCGTAACAATCGGCGGCAACAGATCCACCACAACCGGCCGCACACGTGACCGCCGCCGCTCCGGAGCCACCTCCACCACCGGCGGCGCCACATAATGCCGCGACCTGGGAAAATCAACCACCCGCATCCCTTTGGCCCGCGCCCGCACCAACCGCTGCCCCGCCGCCTCCTGCACACTCAGCCCACAGTCCGACCGCCCCCGAAGCATCTCCAGCAGCTCCTCCTGCACGACCCCCGGGTCACCCCAGGTCCCGTACAGCTTCTGCGTACTGAGGCAGACGACCCGCAGCCCCCGGCTCAGCACCGCCTCCCACACCGCCACCGACACCCCCGGCGTGTGCTCGGAGCGGAAGTCGTCGAGGACGACGATCCCGTCCGGCAGCAGCAACTCCCGCGCCGCACCGATGTCGTCGCGGACGTGCTCGTACAGGTGCGAGGCGTCGATGTGGACGAAACGGCAGGTCTTCGGGGCGACCTCGGAGGAGATGACGGAGCTGGGCGCCTCGATGACGCGGGGCAGCTCGTCGTGGAAGGAGAGGTAGTTGCGCTCGAAGGACTGCCGGGTGAGGGACGCGTACGACTTCGCGGTCTCGGCCTTGTTCGCCCCGTCCGGCGCCTCCCCGCCGAACAGGTCGCAGACGGTGAACTCCTCGCCCTCACCCAGATGCCGGCCGAGCAGGATCGCGCTCTTGCCCATGTAGGCGCCGAGTTCCAGCAGGTCGCCCTGGACGCCCTGCCGCCGCTGGCGGTCGAGGAACCAGGTGAACAGCATCTGGTCGAGCGGCGGGAACCAGCCGGGTACGTCGCTGAGTTCACCGGGGTACGTGTACGTCTGCTGTGCGTTGGCCATGAGACATTCCTGCTCGCCCAGGATCGGACGAACTGACCCTCAGCGGAACGTCAGATGAACAACCTCACCGAGCCTAGGCCAGAGCCGAACGCAGCTTCGGGGTGAGCGGCTTCTCCACGTACCGGTTCAGCAGCCAGGCCAGCAGCAGCATCGATACGACCGTGAGGGCGAAGGTCTCCGCCGACGGCAGGCCGAGGCTGATGTGCAGGGCGTG
Organism: Streptomyces justiciae; assembly: GCF_015163075.1. Lineage (GTDB taxonomy): Bacteria > Actinomycetota > Actinomycetes > Streptomycetales > Streptomycetaceae > Streptomyces > Streptomyces justiciae. Next base: position 185,439 of record NZ_JADDXU010000009.1, on the reverse strand, counting down.
GATCACCACCCAGCCGAGGTGCTCGTGGACCAGGTAGAAGGGGTACGTCAGCGCTCCGGCCACCGTCAGCCAGCGCCAGTTCGCCCAGTTGAGCCAGCCCAGCGCGATCGCCGCGACCGCGAGGAAGCCGAGCGCGACCACGAGGACGATCCCGGCGGAGGAGCGGTGCGCGAACGCGTTCGGGTCGCCGGCGTTCCACAGGCCGCGCACCGCGTAGTGCTGGCCGATGAGGAAGCTGACGCCGACGATGCCCCACGCGTACACGTCCCGCCGGTCGCGGTGGACGAGGTAGAGGCCGACTCCGCCGATGAAGAAGGGGGCGTACTCGGGCATCAGCACCACGTCGAGGAGCGGCTGGTGCGCGGCCTGCGCGATCGCCGCCGCCAGCGTCCAGCCCGCGCAGAACAGGATCACCCGGCGGCGTGAGGCGCCCGGCAGGACCACGCACAGGGCGAACAGGGCGTAGAAGCGGACCTCCGCCCACAGCGTCCAGCACACGCCCAGCACCCGGTCGACGCCGAGCGGGTACTGGAGCATCGTCATGTTCACCAGCACATCGCTCGGCGACAGCGCCTTGTAGGCCACCACCGGCAGCGCGAACACCGCCGTCACCAGCAGCACCGCCGCCCAGTACGCCGGCAGCAGCCGGGACGCGCGGGACGCGAAGAACGACTTCAGGGGCCTGCCCCAGCCGCTCATGCAGATCACGAATCCGCTGATCACGAAAAAGACCTGGACACCGAGACAGCCGTACGAGAAATACTGGTGCAGCGTCGGGAACTGGTCTTTCGGGGAACTTCCCCAGGCCGCCGTGACATCGCCGCCCCGGCCGCCGTAGTGGTAGGCCGCCACCATCAGCGCGGCCACCAGGCGCAGTCCGTCCAGGGCCCGCAGCCGGGTCTCGCGGGGTGCCGTCCGGTCCGGCCGCCGGGGTGTCTCGGTCACCTCGCGGACGGTCAACGTGGTCACGGATATCCCCTCGACAGCTGTTCCTACGGGTGTACACAGGGACATTAGTCCGAATCACAGGGATGTCTTGTCCGGCGAGCCAACGATTAGCCGCCCGGTCCCGGTGAGTTCACCTGAATGTCGTTTTGGCTTCCTAAATTCCCTCAGAATCCCCCCACACAAGCGGTAAAGCCCAAGAACTCGTCTGAGCTTTGGTAAGAAGACAAAACAGGAGTGCCATGACGACGGTCCAGAAGAGACGTGCACGTGCGCGTGGAGGGGAGCTGGACGACTGCCTGCGCGCCTGCGCGGTGCACAGCGGAAAGGTCGTCGGCAGCATCGACCGGCGCCGGGTCGAACTCGCCGAGCAGCTGCGCAAACTGCTCGTGGTGTGGGGCACGACCGCCACGTCCGCCGCCGCGCCCGCCCCGGTCGGCGGCGCCACCGCCCTGCTCAAGCGGGCCGTCAAGGGCGCCGCCACCCCCGCGAACGGCATCCCCAACGAACTCCTCGACGCCCTCCTCGCCGTCGCCAACAAGGCCCTGGAGTGCGGCTACGACGACGAGTTGAACCTCGCCCTCGTCATCTCCGACACCGTCCTCGCCCAGCGCAAGAACTCCCGCGCCGGCTGGCGCCTGCGCGCCCGGCTCCTGGAGACGCTCGGCGAGGAGACCGAGGCCGTCGAGGCGTACGACAAGTACCTCGCCCTCACCGACGACGACGGCTTCGGCGTCCGCGCCCGGATCGCGGGGCTGCGGGTCGCCGCCGAGAAGGAGCGCGAGCTGCTCGCGCTGCTGCGGCGGCAGAACCCGCGCGCCGAGGAGTTCACCCGGCGCGCCGCCACCGACGTCTGGGCCGAGGGCCTCGCCGCGCAGGCCGTGGGCGACTGGACCGAGGCCGAGCCGCGCCTCGTGGGAGCGCTCCTCACCCTGGCCGCCGAGGACGCCCCGGTCGCCGACCGGCAGGAACTCCTCAGCCAGTACCTGGACTTGAGGATGACGCAGGAGACGGACCTCCCCGCGCTCACCGAGGCCCTCGCCCTCTACGCCGAGCAGCGCCGCAACCGCATGCGCGGCCCCGTCGCCGACCCCACCATCGGCGGCGTGCAGTGGATCAGCCTCGGCGAGTTCCGCAACCGCATCGCCGGAAAGTCGATCTGCCTGATCGCCAACTCCGGGCGCGTCGGCGCCAGTTCGATGGGCGCAGAGATCGACGCGTACGACCTCGTCGTCCGCTTCAACTCGTACAAGATCGACCCGAGGCACACCGGCAGCCGTACCGACATCCACGCCACCATCCACAAGCACGGCTTCAACTGGGACCAACGGGTCGACACCCGGCTGGTGTTCGGCGGGATCTCCGGCGACTGGAAGTACTCGCTGCGCAACCGGCTCGTGCCCGGCGCCCAGACCTTCCTCGGTGACGAGTCGCTGCGCTGGCCCGTGCGCAACATCGGCAAGCTCTCCGCCGACGTCTGGTCCGGCATCCCGACCACCGGCTTCAACATGCTGTACCTGCTGGACTTCCTGGACGTCAGCCCGACCCTCGACCTGATCGGCTTCGACTTCTACGAGAGCGGCGCCTACCGCGTCCAGGAGGCCATGAAGCTCGCGATCACGTCCGTGCACGAATACACCAGCGAGAAGGCATGGGTCATGCAGCGGGCCCAGAGCGTGACCGACATGAGGATCTCCCTGCGATGACCACGAACACCCTGACCGCGGCGCCCGTCACCGACGCGGCGGCCCTCACCGGCAAGCGCCGCATCGCCTTCGCGTCGTACGTCGACGAGAACTACCTGCCCGGCTTCCTGAACCTCCTCAGGAGCCTCGCGCTGTCCAACCCGAGCGTGTGCGAGGACTTCGTCGTCCTCTACGACGACCTGCGCCCCGGCTCGATAGCCAAGATCCGCGCCCTGCACCCGCGGATCGTCCTCAAGCGCGTCAACGACACCCACTACGACTCGTACAAGAAGGGCGACCAGGACAACTACCTGGTCCGCAAGGCCTACTTCATCCTCGATGTGTTCCGCATCCGGGAGTACGACACCGTCATCACCCTCGACACCGACATGGTGGTGCTGGGCGATCTGCGGGAACTCCTGGAGCTGCGCGAGGGGTTGGCGGCCGTCCCGCAGTTCTTCTACGGGCAGCACAAGCTCAACTCGGGGCTCCTGGTCATCCAGCGCGAGTACCTGAGCGACGAGTTCTGCGCCAAGCTCGACAAGTGCGGGCGCTCCGGCGACTACGAGCTCGACAAGCACGACCAGGGCATCCTCAACGCCGTCCTCGACGGCGACTTCGTCCGCCTCGACCCGCGCTACAACTTCGTCAAGCGGCGGCTCTCGGGTGACCTGCCCGTCCCGGACGACACCGCGATCCTGCACTTCACCGGCCGCCACAAGCCGTGGCAGGGCGGCGAGGCCGGGTACAGCCAGGCGGAGGACCGCTGGCGCGAGTACGAGCTGTCCGACGCCGACTTCCAGGCGGCCTACCTGGACTCCAGCGGCGGCCTCCACCACGACCTGGTCGTCCACTTCGGCACCCCGCACGTCCGGCGCACCGGCGATGTCGAGGTGGCCCGCAAGGTCGCCGCCGCGCACATCGCGGGCGGTGACTACCAGGACGCCGTCGACATCCTGAGCAGTGTCCGCATCCCGCTGGACGAGGCCTGGCCGCACGAGGTCCTCGGGCACGCCCTGATGAGCGTCTCCCGCTACGAGGAGGCCAAGGCCCAGCTGCTGCTGGCCACCGCCGCCCCCAACCGGGCCGCCACCGCCTACGCCCGGCTCGCCCAGATGGCGTGGGTGCACGGCGACAACACGGAGGCGCTGCGGTACGCCACCGCCGGCATCACCGTCGACCCGACGCACCGGTCGAGCCGGCTGTGGGCCCAGCGGGCCGCCGCCGTGCCCTCGCAGGAGCGCGGCAGCGCCGAGGACCAACTCGCCCACGTCGCCTTCTACATGGACCGGCAGGGTAACGCGGGCGACAAGCTGCTCCCGGAGACGGTCCGGCTGGCCTTCGGTCCGGACACGACCTCCCGCCGCTGGCACTCCGTCCACGCCCACCGGCTGTTCGACGAGGCGGCGCTGGAGCGCGTCAACGCCCGCCGCGGCCTGGTCATCGGCGGTGGCGGCCTGTTCATCCCGGACACCATGCCGAACGGCAACAGCGCCTGGCAGTGGAACGTCCCGGACGCGCTGCTCAACCGCATCGACGTCCCGATCGCGGTCTTCGCCGTCGGCTTCAACGCCTTCGACGGCCAGTCGTACCGCGCCAACCGCTTCCGCGAGTCACTGCTCCAACTCGTGGAGCGCGCCGCCTTCTTCGGCCTGCGCAACCACGGCTCGATCGAGAAGGTCCGTGCGATGCTGCCGGCGCACCTGCACGACAAGGTCCGCTTCCAGCCCTGCCCGACCACGGTCATGCGCCAGCTGGTCGCCGGGTGGCAGGACCCGGCTCGCCGCGACGACACGATCCTGATCAACGCCGCCTACGACCGCGCGGGCCTCCGCTTCGGCCACGACTACGCCTATTTCCTCGCCCAAATGGCGCAGGCGGTACGGGACTTGGGGGCGCTCGGCGAGGTGAAGTGCGTGGCGCACTCGCTCGACGACGAGAAGATCGCCTTCGACCTGCGCCGCGAGCACGGCATCTCGATGCCCGTCATCCCGATGTACGACTTCGAGAACGACGAGATCCGCGACCTGTACGCCCGCACCAAGCTGGTCATCGGCATGCGCGGCCACGCCGGCATGATCCCGTTCGGTGTCGGCACGCCGATCATCAGCCTGATCTCGCACCCGAAGATGGCGTACTTCCTGCGGGACATCGAGCGCCCGGAGTGGGGCGTCTCGGTCCACGACCGCCACCTCGCCGCGCGGCTCGTGGAACGCGCGAAGGACCTCCTCGCCGACCACGCCAAGACGGTCGCCGACGTCCACGGCCGCCAGCAGGAACTGTGGAAGGTCACGGAGGCGAACGCGGCGGACCTCCGGGTGATCCTGGGCTCGTGATCCCGGCGAGCTGAGAGACCGCGGGCCCCCACGGCACAGGGGGCCCGCACCTCACTCGTCCGGGAGGTTTCGAGTACGAGGTCGATGGCCTCCCGGGCCGTCTCCACCCGCCCCACCACGTCCTGCCGGGTCGGGCCCATCACGAAGTACGTGCCCCCGTACTCGGACAGCACGAAGCGGGCGTCCCAGGTCCACGGGTACTCGGTCGTGCGGCTGAAGTGCAGCTCGCCCATCCCGATCCACGGGTACCGGCGCCGCAGCCGGGGCTCCGCGTGGGCGAGGTCCAGCAACTCGTCCCGTACCCGCCCGTCGGCCCGCGCCTTCTCCCAGCCCGCCGCCACCGCCGCATCCCTGTCCATGGGCCCATCATCAGCGGCCGACGGTCCTGCGCACCAGCTTGTCCAGGAAGGACGGCTCCTTGGCGTACGCCTTCTTCAGCTGCTCGAAGTGATCCGCCCGGGTGCGGCTCAGATACTCGTCCGACTGGAGCGGCTTGGCGAGGGACCAGGCGCGCCGGTGCTGGCCGTCGTAGTGGGCGACGTACGCCTTCGACAGCTCCAGGACGGACTTGAAGGGGATGCCGTCGGTGTGGTCGCGGTCGATCCTGTCCTGGACGGCGGAGATGAGCGCGAGCTTCTCGTCGACCGTGTAGTCGTCCTCGGTGATCCGCTTGAGGACGTCCGCCGGGATCGGCTTCGTCACCTCGAAGGCGAGCGTGGAGCGGATCGGCGGCCCGGCGATCTCGATGTACGGCAGCAGCGCGCCGGTGCTGTGGTGCAGCCACGGCAGCCGGGGACCGGCGAAGTCCTGGTGCAGGACGACCGTGCCGACCTGCATCCGGCTCAGGAACCGCTCCGAGACGCAGCGGAAGACCCGGGCCGTCTTGGCGATGTCGATGTGCAGGAACTCCACCGGGGTGGTGTCCTCGGGGTCCGAGGTCTGCCAGAGGTCACCGGCGTGGATCTCCAGGAAGGGCAGGAAGGGGCCGAGGCGGCGCTTGAAGTCGTCCAGGAAGGAGTTGTCGTCGGCCGGCTTGTGACCGGAGTCGAAGAACTTCTCCGAGGCGAACGTGCCCTTGCCGACGCGGAAGAAGTCGTACGCGTGCAGCCGGCCCTTCCGCGTGTCGAACACGGGGCTCTCGCTCAGCCCGAGCGCGAGGGCGTACGTCGATCCGCCGCCCCCGGAGCCGAGTTCGACGATCTGCCCCTGGCCGGTGAGGTGATGGCGCCCCACCAGGTACAGGAATTCCAGCTCCCAGGTGCTGCACTGGGTGTAGGGCAGGTTCTCCGGCAGCTCGACGCTGTCGAAGAGGGAGTAGAGCCGGCCGAGCTTCGTCATGAGGGCCTCACGGGATTCGGAGAGCGGTGCCCGTGATCCTAGGGACCTCGAACACCGCTTCACCATTGAATCAACGGAGTAACTCGATGATTGGGCTGTATTTCCACGCCCTTTTCGGGCAGTTCATGTCTGATTCGCTCAGCGCTTCACGGCCTTCTTCAGCGCCCTGGCCTGACGGACGACCCTGCGTGCCGTCGAGTTGTGCGGCAGGAACGCCAGGCGCTCCGGAATGCCGCCGGGGAGGCCCAGGGAGGTGAGGCGCTTTTTCTTGAAGTAGCGCTGGGTGCGGGGGCGCAGATGCTTGGTGAGGTACTTCTCCGCCGTCGCGCGCCGGGTCGGGTAGATGCGGTCCTGCTGGGTGAAGCCGACCGTGGCGATCAGGTCGGTCAACTCCTCGGCGGGCAGCGGTTCTTCGCCCGGCCGCTGCTCCAGGTCCGGCAGCACCGCGTCGGCCAGTACCACCGGGACGCGGTTGCTGTTCTGGTACGGGGTCAGCCGGTCCAGCAGCGTTTCGGTGCCGATGCGGGCGACCGGGAGGTCGTAGAACTCGGCGGCCGTGAACAGGGCCGTGGAGAAGCAGCCGACGACCAGTCCGGGGCGGGCCTTCTCGAACAGCACCTCGGCGAGGACGGGGGTGTCGAGGACGGTGAGGTCGACGCCCAGCTTCTCCGCCTCGGTCTCCAGGGCGCGGCTGAAGCGGGCCGGTGCGGTGGGGTGCGGCTTGAACACGACGGACCGGTGCCCGCGTTCGACCGCGCCGCGCAACATCCGCACGTGCAGGTTCTCCTCCTGGTCCGCGGAGAGGATGTTCAGCGCGGACAGGTACTGGCCGAGCAGCAGCGCCGAGTTGTCGGGCAGCACCGGCAAGTCCTCGACGGTGTCGGCGAGTTCACGGAGCACCTTCAGGAAGGCACCGGACGGCACGACCTGCGCGGGCACGTCGAACTCGGTGAGCAGCAAAGGCGTGAGGCCCGGCACCAGGTCCAGGTGGAGCAGGCGGCGGACGCGTGTGCCGACCAGCGGGTCGAGCTTGTTGCGGGTGGGGCCGTAGCTCATCAGGCCGTCCGCGTAGACGTGCACGGGGGCGCCGGTGAACAGCTGGGCCACGGTCAGCGCCGGGGTGACCTGGATGGATTCCAGGACCAGCTCCACCCGGTCGTCCCCGAGGCCCCACAGCAGCCGCAGATAGCGCTCGAAGAGCGGGATGTCGTCGGCGCGCGGGGTCCAGGCGCCGGGGTGGAAGGGGTGGATGGCCTCGTTCCAGGACAGCACCGCGTCGAAGTGGGCCCGCAGCGGCTCGAAGCCGGGCATCCGGTCGAGCGGGAGCGTGGTCTCCGGGGTCGCCGAGTTGTTGAACACCAGCAGCACCCGGCGCTCGGCCTCGTCGAAGAGGTCGGAGTCGACGGCGGCAGCGAGCGTGGCCGCCCCGTACAGCGTGGAGGCGCAGAAGATCTGGGTCGTGGGCATCTCAGGCAGCCGCCTTCGCTGTGCTGACCCTGCGCCGCAGCCGCCGCAGCTTGGAGGAGCGGCGCAGGTCCATCGTGTCGAGTACGTCGCCGAGCATGTCCTGCGGCATCCGCTTTATCGCCGCCGCACTGCGCGTCCGCAGCTCCTTGGCGACGGCCGGCTCCCACTTGGACTCGTCGGAGAGATGGTGGGCGATGATCGCGCAGTACGTCCGCACGGCCTTCGGCAGCAGCCGGTCGGCGTCCGGGTCCTGGGCGGTCTCCTCGATGACCTGGTCGAAGGCGCGGATGAAGTCCAGCTGACGGGCGTCGCCGATCTGGGTGAGCGAGGAGGCCACCCCGCGCCGGTAGAACACGCCCAGCAGGCTCACCACGGCGAACGACTCGGCCTCGCGGTGCAGCTTCCAGATCCAGGGCCGGTCCTCGGCGGTCCGCAGCCCGTCCGTGAAGTGCAGCAGCCCCTTGTCGAGGAGCCGGCGGTGATAGGCACCCGCCCACGCGAACGCGTAGTCCACGGACGTCGTCCGGTCGGCGGGCAGGATCGCCTCGCGCGGGTTCAGCACCTCCCCGCGCAGCCCGACCGGGGCGCGGTGCACGGACCGGGCGCGGGCGGTCGCCTGCACATGGTCGGTCCGTACGAAGTCGCAGCCCAGCCCCTCGATGGCGGCCACCAGCTCGGCGAAGTAGCCCGGCGCGAGCCAGTCGTCGCCGTCCAGGAAGGTCAGGTACTCGCCGGTCGCCGCGTCGAGGCCGGTGTTGCGGGCGGTGGCGAGACCCCCGTTCGTCTCATGGCGGATATATCTCACCCGCGCGACATCCGAAAGCGACTCGGCCGCCCGTTCGAGAATGGCGGGCGTTTCATCCTTGGATTTGTCGTCGACAAGGATGAACTCGAAGTCGCTCCGGGCGTTGAGCCGCAGACTTCTGAGGGTGTCCGGGGCGTATTGCTGCACGTTGTAGAAAGGCACGATCACGGAGAGCTTTGGCACCCGAGAAACGCTAGAAGCCCGTCCGGCAGGGCAACTTGACGACGGTGGTACGGAGGGTGAACTCGATGTGTCGGAATGGTGCATCCCATGTACTTCCGGGGCTTTGGCGGGCCAGTTCGGTTCTCGGTGGGCTGTTGTTAACTTTTCGTTGATTCGCGGTTGGGCCATACCTAGGAATTGCTTCCTAGCGTCTTCGACGTGCCAGCAAGTACGCCAGCAACTACAACGACGCCGCTGCGAATCGCGGTCCTCGCGGACTCCGACACCCGCTGGAAATGGGGTGCGCTGACCGCCCATCGCATCGCACCCCGTGACGACGCGCAAGAGGCCCTCAGCCTGAGCGGCTTCCTGCTGCGCGGCCGCGCCACACCCACCCCGCGCCAGCTCGCGGAGGTCGGGGTCGAGGCCGAGTCGCTGCGCGAGGTGACGTCGGTGGAGTTCCTGCGGGCGATGGCCGAGGAGCCGTACGACATCGTCGTGCTCGCCCTCGTGGGCGGCGGCGTGCAGGCGATGCTGCACGGGTTGAAGCGGGTGTGGGAGGGGCGTACCGATCGCCCCGTCGTCGTCACCGGCTATGTCGGCGTCGTCTACGAGAAGCTCGCGGACGGACTGCTGCTGCGGCACGGCGCGGACCTGGTCCTCGCCAACTCCCGCCAGGACGCGGAGCGTTTCCGGTCCGTGTACGAGGGGGTCGGCGCCGACGCCTCGGCGGTGACGGAGGTGGCGCTGCCGTTCCTCGGCGGTGCCGCCTACGAAGGTGAACACGACCCGTACACCGTGGTGTTCGCCGTACAGCCGTCCGTGCCGGACAGCCGCAAGGACCGTACGTATCTGCTCAACCGGCTGATCAAGCATGCCCGGTTGCACCCCGAGCGCGAGGTGCTGCTGAAGCTGCGCTCCAAGCCGGGGGAGCACACCACGCACATCGAGGAGCAGCCGTACCAGAAGCTGGTCCAGCGGCTGGCTCCGCCGGCCAACTTCCGTCTGGTGTACGGGAACATGGGCGAGGTTCTGGACCGTACGGATCTGCTGGTGACCATCAGCTCGACGGCGGCGCTGGAGTCCCTGCACCGGCGTATCCCGACGGTGGTGCTGACCGACCTGGGCGTGCGCGAGGTGTTGGGCAACCATCACTTCGTGGGCTCGGGGTGCCTTGCCTCCTGGGACCAGCTGGATGACGGGTACCGGCCGGTGGCCGACGCGGAGTGGGTGGCCCGGCAGGGGGTGGCGGCGGACGGGTCCTACGCCACGGCCTTCGACGCGGCGCGGGAGCGGATCGCCAAGCTGCTGGCCGGTGCGCTGCCGCCGCTGACGCCGTACTACACGCCGGCGACCGCGCCCGGGTATCTGCCCGGGATTCTGGCTCGTCATCACCTTGGCCCCGACGGCAGTCCGCTGCCGGGCGCTCCCGCTGCGGACAAGGAGCCGGGACCGGTTCGGCAGATCGTGCGGCGGGCTGCGCGTGGTGCCTACCGGCACGGGGTGCAGCGGGTGGCTCCTGTCATTCGGCGGATGGGGGAGCTGTGAGCGCCATCGAGAGTGCCGCCGCGGGCCGTCCGGCGGGTGCTGCGCCGTCTCGGCTGGTCGCGCAGTTCCCCGCGCCCCTTGAAGGCGGCTCCGCCGCCTCATTTCAGTCCCCTGCGCTAGGAGTGCAACCCATGTCCGACTCGCCGGTGGTGCGTCGTGTGCTCGCCGTCATCCCTGCCCGCGGGGGCTCCAAAGGGGTGCCCGCGAAGAACCTCGCCCCCGTCGGCGGTGTGCCGCTCGTGGCGCGGGCCGTGCGGGAGTGTCGGGCCACCCGGCTCGTGACGGATGTCGTCGTCTCCACCGATGACCAGGCCATCGCCGCCGCGGCCCGTGAGGCCGGTGCCGAGGTCGTGTTGCGGCCCGCCGCCATCGCCGGGGACACGGCGACCTCCGAGGCGGCCGTGCTGCACGCCATGGACACGCACGAGGCGCTGCACGGCGCGGCCGTCGACGTGGTGATGCTCGTGCAGTGCACCAGCCCCTTCATCGTCCGTGAGGACGTCGAGGCGGTCGCCGCGGCGGTCGTGGAGGAGGGTGCGGACACCGCCGTGACCGTCGCGCCCTTCCACGGGTTCATCTGGCGCGATGAGGTCAACTCCGTGGAGGGCAACGGCGGTTACGGCGTCAATCACGACAAGGCCTACCGCCCCCGCCGCCAGGACCGCCCCCAGGACCTGCTGGAGACCGGCGCCGCCTACGCGATGGACGCGGCCGGCTTCCGTAAGCACCAGCACCGCTTCTTCGGTCGCACCGAGCTCGTACGGACCGACCCCGCACGGGTGTTGGAGATCGACGACCCGCACGACCTCGCGCGGGCACGGGCGTTGGCGCCCCTGTTCGACGCGGACCGCCCCGGCGCCCTGCCGTCCTTCGCGGACGTCGACGCGGTCGTACTGGACTTCGACGGCACCCAGACGGACGACAGGGTGCTGATCGACGCCGATGGAAAGGAGTTCGTCTCCGTGCACCGCGGGGACGGACTGGGCATCGCCGCGCTCCGCAAGAGCGGCCTGAAGATGCTCATCCTCTCCACGGAGCAGAACCCGGTCGTCGCCGCCCGCGCACGGAAGCTGAAGATCCCCGTGCTGCACGGCATCGACCGGAAGGACCTCGCCCTCAAGCAGTGGTGCGAGGAGCAGGGCATCGCGCCCGAGCGCGTGCTCTACGTCGGCAACGACGTCAACGACCTCCCGTGCTTCGCCCTCGTGGGCTGGCCCGTGGCGGTCGCGAGCGCCCACGACGTGGTACGCGGCGCCGCCCGTGCGGTCACCACCCTCCCCGGTGGCGACGGCGCGATCCGAGAGATCGCCAGCTGGATCCTCGGCCCCTCTCTCGACTCCCTCGACAAGTAAGGAACGTCTGTAGCCATGTCTGCCAACTCCCGTCTCCGCACCTTCGGTACCGAGCGCATCGCCGGTCCCGGCCAGCCCGTCTACATCTGCGGCGAGATCGGTATCAACCACAACGGCGAGCTGGAGAACGCCTTCAAGCTCATCGACGTGGCCGCCGAGGCCGGCTGTGACGCCGTGAAGTTCCAGAAGCGCACCCCCGAGATCTGCACCCCGCGCGACCAGTGGGACATCGAGCGCGACACCCCCTGGGGCCGCATGACCTACATCGACTACCGCCACCGCGTGGAGTTCGGCGAGGACGAGTACCGCCAGATCGACGAGTACTGCAAGGAGAAGGGCATCGCCTGGTTCGCCTCCCCGTGGGACACCGAGGCCGTCGCCTTCCTGGAGAAGTTCGACGTCCCGGCCCACAAGGTGGCCTCCGCGTCCCTCACCGACGACGAGCTGCTCCGCGCCCTCCGCGCCACCGGCCGCACGATCATCCTCTCCTCCGGCATGTCGACGCCGAAGCAGATCCGCCACGCCGTCGAGGTCCTGGGCAGCGACAACATCCTTCTCTGCCACGCCACTTCGACCTACCCGGCCAAGGCCGAGGAGCTCAACCTGCGCGTGATCAACACGCTCCAGGAGGAGTACCCCAACGTCCCGATCGGCTACTCCGGCCACGAGACGGGCCTCCAGACCACGCTGGCCGCGGTCGCCCTCGGCGCCACCTTCGTCGAGCGTCACATCACCCTCGACCGCGCGATGTGGGGCTCCGACCAGGCCGCCTCCGTCGAGCCGCAGGGCCTCCAGCGCCTCGTCCGCGACATCCGCACCATCGAGGCCTCCCTCGGCGACGGCGTCAAGAAGGTCTACGACTCCGAGCTCGGCCCGATGAAGAAGCTGCGCCGCGTCACCGGTGTCGTGGCCGAGGCGGAGATCGCCGCGGCGGCGGGCGAGCCGGTCGGGGTCTGAAACCGAGTCTGGTCCATTGAGTCGCTTAGGGGACGGTAGTACGCCGATGAGCCGCCGCGCCGGATCCGCCGGCACCTCCACTCTCGCGTTCGTCGAGAGCCCGGTACAGCTGCTGAACGTGCTGGAGTGGGCGCATACGCAGGGAGTGTCCGGCACGGCGCCCGGCGCGGCCTCCGGCGCGGGGCTCACCCTCGTCGTCCTGTCCCCGACCGACCCGATGACCCGGGGCCAGCTGCGCCGCATGGCGGAGCTGGCCCGCGAAGAAGGGCACGAGGTCCGCTGGGAGGAGGCCCGGGGCGGCCCCGCGGCCCCCTTCCAGACGATCGGCGGCCTCGCGGGCATGCTCCGCAGGGCCGGCCGGGTCGTGCTGGGCGACCCGTTCTCGCGCTACGTCCAACTGCTGCTGACGATCACCCGGGCCGACGAGCTGGTGGTGGTCGACGACGGCACGGCCACGATGGAGTTCGTGGCCCAACTGGCCCGCGGCGAACGCCTGGTGCGCTGGCACCGCAAGGGCGGCCGCCCGGGCCCCCGCGACCTGGTCTTCGCGCCGGTGTCGTCGGCGGCCCGCAAACGCCTGACGCCGAAGGACGGGCGGGGTGTGGAGATCTTCTCCTCCATGCCGATGGAGGAGACGCCGGAGGGGGTGACGGTGGTCGCCAACACCTTCGCCTGGACCCGCTCCCGCTTCGGCCCGCCCCGCATCACCAAGGGCGCCGACATGGTCGGTACGTCGCTGGTGGAGACGGGGGTGGTGGACGGGGACGCGTATCTGGAGGCGGTGAAGCTGCTGTCCAAGACGCACGGCACCACCCGCTACTTCGCCCACCGCCGCGAGAGCGCGGAGAAGCTGCACCGGCTGGCGGTGGAGACGGGCCTCGAGGTGGTCCGTCCCGACCTCCCCCTGGAGCTGATCGCCCGCAGGGGCCCGATCGGCCGTACGATCCTCAGCTTCCCGTCGACGGTCGTCCACACCCTGCCGCTCGCGCTCGCCGGCACGGAGGTCAAGGTCGCGGTCTGCGACATCGACCCGGCGTGGCTGACGGAGAACGCGTCACCGCGGGCGCAGGGGTTCCTGTCCGGGGTGACGGGAACGGCGAGGGACGTGACGAGACTGTCGGCGGTGGCGGCGGTCTGACGCCTGCGTCCGCAGGTCACCCGTCCTTACGGGCGAGGACGTACGCCTTCCGGTACTTCTCCTGCCCCTGGGGCTCGCGCACGGTACGGCTGTGCAGCTGAAGCCCGGCGGCGGTGAGCAGCTCGACGACGTCCTCCGGCCTGCGCCAGTAGTAGTCGAGCGAGATGGCATGCCCGAACCGCTCGTCGAGGTGCAGGTGATCGCTCTCCTCGTCGTACTGGAAGGCGAGCAGCAGGTACCCGCCGGGCGCGAGGACGCGCCGGAACTCCCGGAAGACGTCGGGGAGTTGCTGGTCCGGCACATGGATGATCGAGTACAGCGCGGCGATCCCGCCGAGCGTGCCGTCCGGCAGGTCGAGGGCGGTCATGGACCCGAGATGGAACCGGAGTTCGGGATAGGTCTGCCGGGCCCTCGCCACCATCCGCGGCGAGACATCGATCCCGAACACGGGCACCCCGAGCGCGTGCAGCCGCGCGGTGACGACCCCCGGCCCGCTCCCCACATCAGCGACCGGCTCCCGCCCGCGTTCCTTCACCAGCTCCGCGAACCCACCGATCAAGGCCCGGTCAAAGGTATGGATCCCGGCCCAGTCCGCACACTGCTCGGCGTAGTCCTCGGCGATCGTGTCGTACGCGGCACTGGTGGCCCGTATGAAATCGGGGATCTCGGCAGTCATGGGGGGCACCCTAGCGAGGGGGTGCGACACCGGGGTGAAGATGATGGGGCCTGTTCGAGAAGTACGTGGTGAGAGGGGGGACGGCCCTGATGGACGACTTCAGCGAGCTGCGCTCCCGCGGTCAGGGATACCTGGAAGTGGACCTGCCAGGCGGCACGTACCCCTACCTGACCTTGAGTTTCCGAGCCGATCACGCGGTGGTCCACCTCTTCACCGACGACGAGACCGTGTCCCTGCTCGTCGGGGACGGCAGCGTGCCGCGGGACGAGACGGTCGAGGTCCCGATCATGGACGAACTGGCGATCTTCACGGGCCACTTCGTCATGGCCGTCGACCACGCGTGGGGTGTCGCGCAGAGCTTCGTCCGGACGGGGTCGTTCACCGGGCTGGGGGAGTGGGTGGAGCTGTGACCTAGGGCCCGCTCCTCCTCCGCCGTCCAGGTGAACGCCCCCGGCACTCACCCCACCTCCGTCACCCCGCGTGGCGGAAACGTCGCGTGGCGGTGATGATTCCGGGACCGGAACAAGCGTCTCAGCGGAGGCAGGGTGGATTCCCGGCGTGGTGCGGTCCCGACAGGTGAACAAGGGCGACGGGGCGGCGTCGCGACGTGGTATCCCAGGAGGAGTGGGTGAGTGACGGATGTGGCCGGAAAGCCTTCGATCAAGGCAGTCGCAGGTCAGCCGCCGGTCAGCCAGGGGTCACTCTCCGTGGATCGATGTCGATCGACGCGGATCGCCAAGATCCGTCCGGCCGGAAAGCCGGCGAGTTTACCCATCCAAGCCGATACGTATGCGCCCAGCGGCCAGATTTTCTTCCCCTAACGGGTTGAACTTTTGTTGATCGAGGGTCAGTTGGCCACCCGGGCGTCCTACCCTTCAGAGGGTGAAGCAATTGATGTCCCAAGAGTCCGAGGCCGAACCAGTCGGGGAAGCCGTGCTTCCCGGCACGCTGCCCGAGAGCCTGCGTGCCGAACTCGTCGCGTTCCGACGCGACTTGCACATGCACCCCGAGCTCGGCAACCAGGAGTTCCGCACGACCGCGGCCATCAAGGCGCGGCTCGAGAAGGCCGGGCTGCACCCCCGGGTCCTCCCCGTAGGCACCGGGCTCATCTGTGACATCGGTGAGTGGGACGGCCGCAAGCCGATGCTCGCGCTGCGTGCCGACATCGACGCCCTGCCCATTCCGGACACGAAGAGTGAGTGCGCGTACCGCTCCACCGTGCCCGACCGGGCGCACGCGTGCGGACACGACGTGCACACGACGGTGGTGCTCGGCGCCGGACTCGTCCTCGCCGACCTGCACCGGCAGGGCCGGCTGCCCCGCCCCGTCCGGCTGCTCTTCCAGCCCGCCGAGGAGGTTCTCCCCGGCGGCGCCGCCGACGCCATCGAGTGCGGTGTGCTGGACGGAGTCGGGAAGATCATCGCCGTGCACTGCGACCCGAGGGTCGACGCCGGGCGGATCGGCCTGCGCACCGGCCCCATCACCTCCGCCTGCGACCGGCTGGAGGTCTCCCTGGACGGCCCCGGCGGCCACACCGCCCGGCCGCACCTCACCACCGACCTTGTCACCGCCGCCGCCCGCGTCGTCGTCGACGTACCGGCCCTGGTCGCCCGGCGCGTGGACAGCCGTAGCGGACTGGCCATGACCTGGGGACGCATCGAATCCGGCCACGCGCCGAACGTCATCCCGCAGCACGCCGAGCTGTCCGGAACCGTGCGCTGCCTGGACCTGGACGCCTGGCGGCAGGCGCCCGACATCGTCGTCGCCGCGATCGACGAGATCGCCAATCTGCACCGCGCCAAGTCCGAGATCAACTACGTGCGCGGTGTCCCGCCCGTCGTCAATGACCCGGACGTGACCGAGCTGCTGCGGGACGCCATGACCGCGCGACGCGGGGCGCAGTCCGTCGAGGGCACCGAGCAGAGCCTCGGCGGCGAGGACTTCTCCTGGTACCTGGAGCATGTGCCGGGCGCCATGGCCCGCCTCGGTGTCCGCACCCCCGGTGAGCGGACCGTGCGCGACCTCCACCAGGGCGACTTCGACGCCGACGAGTCGGCCATCACCGTGGGCGTGGAGATGTTCACCGCGGCCGCGCTGCTGGACGCGGTTTCCTGAGAGCGCCTCACGGGGCAGCCGGGAAGATCTTGTGAAGGGGCACCACCATTGGTGCCCCTTCGTCCCCTTGTGTCACCCGTGCGTAACCGGGTTCTCGCGAACGTAACCCGATGTCGGCACGGTTCGATAACGGCCACGAGAAACCCCGTTCCCCTCCCCTTCTACGCGCGTTACTGTGCGCCGAAATCGCCACCGTTGGCGGCACATTGGGGATGCGGGGCCGTTCGACGGTGCCGTGGGGATGAAGGGGTGCTTGCTGTGCGTCGGATATCTCGGAGGACCAGGTTCTCCCAAGCAGTGGTGGCCGTCTCGGTCATCGCCCTCGCGGCCGTCGGGTGCGGTGAGTCCAGCACCAAGGCCGACAGTGACAAGGCGTCCACCTCGGCGGACGGCAAGTACTCGGGCAAGGGCATCGGGCTCGCGTACGACATCGGCGGCAAGGGCGACCAGTCCTTCAACGACGCCGCCTACGCCGGCTTCGAGCAGGCCAACAAGGAACTCAAGATGGGCGGCACGGACATCGAGCCGCAGGACGGCGAGTCCGAGGCCGACAAGGTGCAGCGCCTGGAGCAGCTCGCCAAGTCCGGCTACAACCCCGTGATCGGCGTCGGCTACATCTACGCGACCGCCATCAACGAGGTCGCCAAGAAGTACCCGAACACGACCTTCGGCATCATCGACGACGAGACGGTCAAGGCCAACAACGTCGCCGACATGGTCTTCTCCGAGGAGCAGGCCTCCTACCTCGCGGGTGTCGCCGCCGCCAAGGCCTCCAAGGCCAAGCACGTCGGCTTCATCGGCGGTGTGGACATCCCGCTGATCCACAAGTTCGGTGCGGGCTTCAAGCAGGGCGTCCAGTCCGTCGACCCGAAGATCAAGATCGAGTCGCAGTACCTGACCGAGACCCCGGCCGAGGGCGGCTTCTCCAGCCCCGACAAGGGTAAGGAGGCGGCCAGCGGCCAGATCGAGAAGGGCGCCGACGTCATCTACCACGCCGCCGGCCTCTCCGGTCAGGGCGTGATCTCCGAGGCCGCCGCCAAGAAGGTGTGGGCCATCGGCGTCGACTCCGACCAGTACAACCAGGACGCGCTGAAGGCGTACAAGGACTACATCCTCGGCTCGGCCCTGAAGAACGTCGGCGGCGCGGTCTACAACCTCGCCAAGTCCGTCTACGAGGGCAAGCCCCTCACCGGCGTCCAGCGCGGCGACCTGAAGTCCGGCGGCGTCGGCTTCGCCGACTCCAACCCGAAGTACAAGGCCATGACGGACGTCGTCGCCGCGGTCGACAAGGCCAAGCAGGACATCATCGACGGCAAGGTCACGGTCAAGACGACTGACTGAGCCCCTTCAGGACCCTCGGATACGCCCGCCCGGGCGCCGTTGCAGCTCATACGCCCCTTGCCTCCCGCAAGGGGCGTACTGCTGTCCGTAGTCTGTGTTGCATCTGTGGCCACAGCTCGATAACGGACCGGACAGAAGGGGTTTTCCGTCTGGTCTACGCGCGTTACGCTGCGGCGGAACCAGCGCCTGGTTTGGGCGCTTGCACAAAGGAGTCTCGTTCCATGCGCCGGGTGTCCCGTATCACGGTTGCAGGCGTTGCAACCGCAGCCCTCGCCCTGACCGCGTCCGCGTGCGGCAGCTCGTCCAGCGAGTCGTCGAACAGCGACAGCAAGAACCTGGGCCTCGCCCTGGCGTACGACGTCGGCGGCAAGGGCGACCAGTCCTTCAACGACGCCGCGACCGCCGGCATGGAGAAGGCCGACAAGGAGTTCGGTTACAAGTCCACCGCCGTCGAGCCGCAGGACGGCGAGTCCGAGGCGGACAAGGTCCAGCGCCTGGAGACCCTGGCCAAGCAGGGCTACAACCCGGTCATCGGCGTCGGCTACGCCTACGCGCCCGCCGTCAAGGCGGCCGCGCAGAAGTACCCGAAGACCACCTTCGGCATCGTCGACGACGAGCAGACCAAGGCCGACAACGTCGCGGACCTCGTCTTCTCCGAGGAGCAGGCCTCCTACCTGGCCGGCGTCGCCGCCGCCAAGACCACCAAGTCCAACGTGGTCGGCTTCATCGGCGGTGTGGACGTGCCGCTGATCCACAAGTTCGAGGCCGGCTTCAAGCAGGGCGTCGCGGACACCAAGAAGGGTGTCACGGTCAAGTCGCAGTACCTGACCGAGACCGCCGCCGAGGGGGGCTTCTCCAGCCCGGACAAGGGTGAGGCCGCCGCCGAGGGCCAGATCGACGACAAGGCGGACGTCGTCTACGCCGCCGCCGGTCTGTCCGGCCAGGGCGTCATCAAGGCCGCCAACGCCAACAAGGTGTGGGCGATCGGCGTCGACTCCGACCAGTACAAGCAGGACGCGCTGAAGGCGTACAAGGACTCGATCCTGACCTCCGCCATGAAGAACGTCGAGGGCGCGGTCTACGACCTGGCCAAGTCGGTCAAGGACGGCAAGCCGGAGACCGGTGTCATCCGCGGCAGCCTGTCCAACGGCGGCGTGAGCCTGTCGAACTCCAACCCGGTCTTCGCGGACAACAAGGACACCCAGGCCGCGATCGAGAAGGCCACCGCGGGCATCAAGGACGGCTCCATCAAGGTGAAGACCTCCTGACCTCACCCGGTCACAGGCCTTGGCCAAATAAGCGCTGTAATGGCAGCGTTACGGCCACGGAACGGGGTGCGGAGACGATGCTCTTCGCGCCCCGTTCGCGCGGCAGAATGCTCGGAACGGATCGTTGGCCGAAAATGAACGATCAGGTCCGGGCACTATTTAAAGCAGGGGCGCTACGCGCGTAGAGTGGCCCCTTCCACAAGGAGAGTGCGCCATCGACGCGACCAGCAGCCCTCCGCTCACCGATCACTCGACGATCGCGGTCGAGCTGGCGGGGATCACCAAGCGGTTCCCGGGTGTCGTCGCCAACCACGACATCCACCTGACGGTACGCAAGGGCACCGTCCACGCCCTCGTCGGCGAGAACGGCGCCGGCAAGTCGACCCTGATGAAGATCCTCTACGGCATGCAGAAGCCGGACGAGGGCACCATCGCGGTCGCCGGCGCGCAGGTGACGTTCGGCAGCCCCGCCGACGCCATCGCCCGCGGCATCGGCATGGTCCACCAGCACTTCATGCTCGCCGACAACCTCACCGTCCTGGAGAACGTGGTCCTGGGCAGCGAGAAGCTGTACGGCATCGGCGGCGGCGCCCGTAAGAAGATCAAGGAGATCTCCGACCGCTACGGGCTCAACGTGCGCCCCGACGTCCTCGTCGAGGACCTCGGTGTCGCCGAGCGCCAGCGCGTGGAGATCCTCAAGGTCCTCTACCGCGGCGCCAGCACCCTCATCCTCGACGAGCCCACCGCCGTCCTCGTGCCGCAGGAGGTCGACGCGCTCTTCGACAACCTGCGCGAGCTCAAGTCCGAGGGCCTGTCGGTCATCTTCATCTCCCACAAGCTGGGCGAGGTGCTGTCCGTCGCCGACGACATCACCGTCATCCGGCGCGGTACGACCGTGGGCACGGCCGTCCCCTCCGAGACCACCCCGCGTCAGCTCGCCGAGATGATGGTCGGCAGCGAGCTGCCCACCCCGGAGACCGCCGAGTCGACCGTCACCGACCGGGCCGTCATCGAGGTGAAAGGCCTCACCGTCTACGCCAGCGGCGGCGCCTCCCTGGGCGTCGAGGCCGAACCGGCCGGCGGCGTCGGCCTGGCCGCCGAGGGCGGCGAGGTCAAGAAGGTCCTCGACGACGTCACCTTCACCATCCACGCCGGCGAGGTCATGGGCATCGCCGGTGTCGAGGGCAACGGCCAGACCGAGCTCATCGACGCGCTGATCGGCACCAAGAACGCCGACTCCGGCACCATCGCCTTCCTCGGCGAGGACATCACCCCCTGGCCCACCCGCAAGCGCCGCGAGTCCGGCGTCGGCTACATCCCCGAGGACCGCCACCGCCAGGGCCTGCTCCTGGAGGCCCCGCTCTGGGAGAACCGCATCCTCGGCCATGTCACCGAGGCCCCCAACGCCAAGGGCGTCTGGCTGAACCCCAAGGGCGCCCAGGCCGACACCCGCCGGATCGTCGAGGAGTACGACGTCCGCACCCCCGGCATCGACGTCACTGCCGCCTCCCTGTCCGGCGGCAACCAGCAGAAGCTGATCGTCGGCCGCGAGATGAGCCACAGCCCCAAGTTCCTGATCGCCGCTCACCCCACGCGCGGTGTGGACGTCGGCGCGCAGGCCCAGATCTGGGACCGCATCCGCGAGGCCCGCCGCGAGGGCCTGGCGGTGCTGCTGATCTCCGCCGACCTGGACGAGCTCATCGGCCTGTCGGACACCCTGCGGGTGATCTACGACGGCAAGCTCGTCGCCGACGCCAACCCGGCGACGATCACCCCGGAGGAGCTCGGCTCCGCGATGACCGGTGCCGCGACCGGACACCTTGAGCACGTAGAAAACGGCGAGGAAGCAGCCGCCGAATCCGCCCCGGAGGACGAGGCCCGATGAAGAAGTTCGACAAGGAGCGCCTGCTCCTCGCCGTGGCCGGTCCGGCCCTGGCGCTCGTCGCGGCGATCCTGCTGACCTCGGTCGTGCTGATCGCCTCCGGCAAGAGCCCGATCGAGCCCTACCGGCTGATGATCGAGCAGGCCGGCTACTCCGACGTCCAGGTCCTGATCATCAACCAGGCGTCGATGTACTACATCGCCGCCCTCGCGGTCGCCCTCGGCTTCCGCATGAACCTCTTCAACATCGGCGTCGACGGCCAGTACCGCCTCGGCGCCATGATGACCGCCGTCGTCGGCGCCCACGTCGCCCTGCCGGCCGCCCTCCAGGTGCCGCTGCTGCTCCTGGTCGGCGCGCTCACCGGCGCCATGTGGGCCGGTATCGCGGGCGTCCTGAAGGTCACCCGGGGCGTCAGCGAAGTCGTCGCGACGATCATGCTGAACTCGATCGCCACCAGCGTCATCGGCTACCTCACCCTCACCGACAACTGGGGCGTCCCGCTCGGCGACAACGTCACGACCGGTGTGATGAAGGAGTCCGGCTGGGTCCCCGGCATCGACCTCGGCTCCGATGTCGGCGAGATCTACGGCCTGGTCTTCCTCGCCGCCGCCATGGGCCTCGGCTACTGGTTCGTCCTCAACCGCACCCGCTTCGGCTTCGACCTGCGCGCCACCGGCGCCTCCGAGACCGCCGCCGCGGCCTCCGGCGTCAACGCCAAGCGCATGGTCCTCACCGCGATGCTGATCTCCGGCGCCGTCGCCGGCATCTCCGGCCTGCCGCTGCTCCTCGGCGACGCCCACACGTACAGCCTCAGCTTCCCGGCCGGTCTCGGCTTCACCGCGATCGGCATCGCCCTGCTGGGCCGCAACAACCCCGGCGGCATCGCGCTCGCCGCCCTGCTGTGGGCCTTCCTCGACAAGGCGTCCCCCGCGCTCGACTACGCGGTCCCGGAGCCGTACGAGAAGGAGATCGCCACGATCATGCAGGGCCTGATCGTGTTCGCGGTCGTCATCTCCTACGAGGTCGTCCGCACCTGGGGCCTGCGCCGGCAGCAGAAGCGCGTCGGTGAGGAACTCGCCGCGGCCGCCGCCCAGAACACCAAGAAGGAGGTGGCGGTCTGATGAGCACCGCGACCATCGCCAAGGCGCCGGCGAAGCAGCCCGGCAAGGGCGGCCGCCGCATGTCGCTGCCCGTCCTCCTCCTGATCATCTCGGGCGTGCTGATCCTGACCTCGGCCGTCCGACTGATCACCGACGCGGACGGCATCACGTCCACCGGCCAGATGTCCACCGCCCTGCGCGCGGCCGTCCCGATCGGCCTCGCCGGCCTCGGCGGTCTGTGGGCCGAGCGGGCGGGCGTCGTCAACATCGGCCTCGAGGGCATGATGATCCTCGGCACCTGGTTCGGCGCCTGGGCCGGCTACCAGTGGGGCCCGTGGACCGGCGTCGTCGTCGGCATCATCGGCGGCGCGCTCGGCGCCGTACTGCACGCCATCGCCACGGTCACCTTCAACGTCAACCACATCGTCTCCGGTGTGGCCCTGAACATCCTGGCCCTCGGCACCACCCGCTATCTGTCGAAGTTCACCTTCGAGGACGCCCCGCAGGGCTCCTCCAAGCAGTCCCCGCCGATCGACTCGCTCGGCACCTTCGACGTGCCCGGACTGTCCAGCTGGCTGGAGACCCTCAACCAGAAGCACTGGTTCCTGATCTCCGACATCGCCGGCCTCGTCGGCGGTCTGATCACCGACCTGTCGCCGCTCACCGTCGTCGCCGTCGCCCTCGTACCCGCCACCTGGTACGTGCTGTGGCGCACCTCGTTCGGTCTGCGGCTGCGCTCCTGCGGCGAGAACCCGATCGCGGCCGAGTCCCTCGGTGTCAACGTCTACAAGTACAAGTACATCGCCGTGATCATCTCCGGCGGCTTCGCCGGCCTCGGCGGTGCCTTCCTGTCGATCGTGTCGTCCAACGTGTACCTCGACGGCCAGACGGCCGGCCGCGGTTACATCGGTCTCGCCGCGATGATCTTCGGCAACTGGATGCCGGGCGGACTCGCCCTCGGCGCGGGCCTGTTCGGCTACACCGACAGCCTCAAGTTGCGCGGCGGCACCACCAACGTCCACGCGCTCCTCCTGCTGATCGCGATCCTGCTGGTGGCCGGCGCCATCTACCTGATCTGGAAGAAGAAGTACGTCCCCGCCGCCATCACCGCCGTGATCTCGGCCCTGATGTTCGTCTGGTACGCCACCACGAACGAGGTCCCGAACCAGGTCGTGACCGCCAGCCCGTACGTCATCACCCTCCTCGTCCTTTCGCTGTCCGCACAGCGCCTGAGGATGCCGAAGGCGGACGGACTGCCGTACCGGAAGGGCCAAGGCAAGTGACCGTCTCCGCCGACTTCGACTGGGAGCCCCTGAGGGAGCTGGCCCGCGAGGCGATGAGCCACGCGTACGCCCCCTACTCGGGCTACCCGGTCGGCGTCGCGGCCCTCGTCGACGACGGCCGCACGGTCTCCGGCTGCAACGTCGAGAACGCCAGCTACGGCCTCGGCCTGTGCGCCGAGTGCGGGCTGGTCTCGGAGCTCCAGCGCACCGGGGGCGGCCGCCTGACGCACTTCACCTGCGTCGACGGCCGGGGCGAGGTCCTCGTCCCCTGCGGCCGCTGCCGACAACTGCTGTACGAGTTCGGCGGCCCCGACCTGCTGCTGGAGACACCGGCGGGCATCCTGCCGCTCTCGGAGATGCTGCCTCAGGCCTTCGGCCCGGACCATCTCACCTCGAAGTAACTCCCGTGCGGCCCCTCTGGATCGGAATCGGTCAGGGGGGCCGCGCACTTCCTGGAACCATCGGAAGGAAGCCCCACATGGCCATGGACGCCATCTCCGTCATCCGCACCAAGCGGGACCGTGGCGAGCTCAGCGACGAGCAGATCGACTGGGTCATCGACGCGTACACCCGCGGCGAGGTCGCCGACTACCAGATGGCCGCGCTGAACATGGCCATCCTCCTCAACGGCATGAACCGCCGCGAGATCTCCCGCTGGACCGCCGCGATGATCGCGTCCGGCGAGCGCATGGACTTCTCGTCGCTGTCCCTGCCGACGGCGGACAAGCACTCCACGGGCGGCGTCGGCGACAAGATCACGCTCCCGCTGGCCCCCCTGGTGGCGGCGTGCGGCGCGGCCGTGCCCCAGCTCTCTGGCCGCGGCCTCGGTCACACCGGCGGCACCCTGGACAAGCTGGAGTCGATCCCGGGCTGGCGCGCGCTGCTCTCCAACGAGGAGATGCTGCACGTCCTGGACACGACGGGTGCGGTGATCTGCGCCGCCGGCGACGGTCTCGCCCCCGCCGACAAGAAGCTGTACGCCCTGCGGGACGTCACCGGCACGGTCGAGGCCATCCCGCTGATCGCCTCCTCGATCATGTCGAAGAAGATCGCGGAGGGTACGGGTTCGCTGGTCCTGGACGTGAAGGTGGGTTCGGGTGCCTTCATGAAGACCATCGAGGACGCGCGTGAGCTGGCGTCGACGATGGTCGGCCTGGGCACCGACCACGGCGTGAAGACGGTCGCGCTCCTCACGGACATGTCGACGCCGCTCGGCCTGACCGCGGGCAACGCCCTCGAGGTCCGCGAGTCGGTGGAGGTCCTGGCGGGCGGCGGCCCGGCGGACGTCGTCGAGCTGACGATCGCCCTGGCGCGCGAGATGCTGGACGCGGCCGGCGTCCGCGACGCCGACCCGGCGAAGGCGCTCGCCGACGGCTCCGCGATGGACGTCTGGCGCCGGATGATCGCGGCCCAGGGCGGCGACCCGGACGCCGAACTGCCCGTGGCCAAGGAGCAGCACGTCATCAAGGCGGGCGCCGCCGGCGTCCTGACCCGCCTCGACGCGTACGACATCGGCGTCGCCGCCTGGCGCCTCGGCGCGGGCCGCGCCCGCAAGGAGGACCCAGTGCAGGCGGGCGCGGGCATCGAGATGCACGCCAAGCCCGGCGACACGATCACCGAGGGCCAGCCCCTCCTGACCCTCCACACGGACACCCCGGAACGCTTCGAGTACGCCCTGGAGGCGATCGAGGGTTCGTACGACATCGCGGCCACGGGTACGGACTTCACGGCTTCGCCGGTGGTGCTGGAACGTATTGCCTGACCTGGCGTTTCCTCGTTCGGGTGAACGGGATCGGTGTTTCGGCGCCGGTCCCGTTCGGCATAGGGCTGCAGGGTCGAGATCATCGAGGGGCTCATCACGGTGACGCCGTACTCGGCCCAGGCCCACCACCTCACCGTCGAGCCCCTGCAACGACGGCTCTACGAGGTGATCCCGGAGGCCTGGGGCGTCTACCAGCGACTGACCCTGGCCGTGCCGTCCCGGCTCGGGCTCTACGTCCCCGACCTCGCTGTGGTGCCCGAACGGGCGTTGCGTGGGGCGGACGACACCCTCGTGCCCGCCGGTAAGGCTCACCTCGTGGTGGAGGTCACCTCGACGGCGACCGCCGACAACGACCGCATCCATAAAGCCAGGGGCTACGCCGAGGCAGGCATCCCGCTCTATCTGCTCATCGACGCTGTGGCGCCAGGTGGCCCCACGGTCACCTTGTACGGCGAACCCGGGCGAGGTGTCTACCGACTCCTCAGCGCAGGCAAGTTCGGCAGCCACCTCGTAGTGCCCCAGCCCTTCGACCTCACCCTCGACACCAGTGAGTTCCCCGAGCGCTGAGTCAGCCCAGCAACGCCGCCACCACCACCAGCACCGGCACCGACAACACCGTCGACACCAGGATCGAGTCCCGCGCCAGCCGCTCTCCGACCCCGTACTGGGACGCGTACGTGTACAGGTTCTGCGCGGCGGGGAGGGCCGACGTGACCACCACGTCGAGGAGTTGATGCCCGCGCAGGCCGAAGACTCCCGCCGCCAGCGCCCAGGCGAGGGCCGGCTGGCCGAACGACTTCAGGGCGACCGACAGCAGGACCGGGACGCGATCGGGGCCCTTGCCCGGCATCGTGGAGCCGCACAGGGAGATGCCGAAGGCGAGCAGGACCGCCGGGACGGACATGCCGCCGATGAGGGTCAGCGGGTCCATCACCGGACTCGGGACATGCACACCGGTCGCCGCCGCCAGCACGCCCGCGAGCGACCCCACGGCGATCGGGTTGCGCAGCGGCGTCAGCAGCCGTCGCCACAGCGGGCCCTTGTCACCGTCACCGGACAGGTCCAGGACCGTCACCGCGACCGGCGAGACGAGGACCAGCTGGAACAGCAGCACCGGAGCCACCAGCGAGGCATCCCCGAGGACGTACACCGCGATCGGGATGCCCAGGTTCCCGGAGTTGACGTAGCTGGAGCAGAGCGCGCCGATCGTCGTACGACCCACACCCCAGCCCCGTACGACGCCCACCGCGACGAAGACGCCCGCCGCCGCTGCCGTGCTGAGCGCGGTCACCAGCAGGCGGCTGGAGAAGACCACCGACAGGTCGGCCTTCGCCAGGGTGGTGAACAGCAGGGCGGGGGAGGCGACATGGAAGGCCAGCTTGGTCAGCACCTCACGGCCCTGGTCGCCCAAGTAGCCGCGCAGGCCGATGACATAGCCGACGCCGATCACGACCGCGATCACGGCGAAGCCCGTCAGCACTCCCTGCACGGAGCCTCCTCAAAGGTGAGAAGGGCGTGCGAGATCAGGGGCGGTGCCGATATGTGGGGCATGCACCTAACCCTCCGGGGCAGAAGGGCCGCAGGTCAATGTGATCCCGGTCGGCGGACACGGCCACGACGGCCCGGCGGCGCCGACCGGGAGGCCGACCTGGGGGACGCCCTCGCGATGAGTTCCGCCCTTCCGCCCGGTCTACCGCTCGTGGACGCTGCCATGACACCCGCCGTACTCGTGCTCGCCCGCCCCGCCACCCGGGACGAGGTGGCGGGGCTGTGCGACGACGTGCGGGCGCTGCTGGAGGCCACCGGGGCGGGGGTCGTGATCTGTGACGTCGGCGGTCTGGGGCCGCCGGGGCTCGGCGTCGTGGACCTGCTCGCGCGGCTCCAGCTCACCGCCCGGCGGGCCGGGGGACGGATCAGACTGCGCGATCCCGACCCGGCCCTACACGCCCTTCTCGACCTGGTCGGACTCCGCTTCGAGAGCGTCGAGATGGAGGGGGAGGCCGAACAGCGGGAACCACCGCTGGGTGTCGAGGAAGAAGTGGAACCCGGTGAGCCGGCCGTCTGAGATCTCCAGCACCTGCACCGCCCAGGGGGTCCAGCCGCCCTCCTCGGGGTCCGGCTTGTACTGCGCGAAGCCCGGCAGACCGTTGACCTGCACCGGCACCAGCCGCGAGCCCTCGCAGGCCGAGCCGAGCGTCGTCATGAAGCCGGTGATGTCGTCGTGGCCCGTCAGCCACAGGTCGAACGGCGGCATCGTCATGATGGCGTCCTCGTGCAGCAACGCCGTCAGGGCCGTCATGTCGTAGCCCTCGAAGGCCGCCACATAGCGGTCCAGGAGCTTCTGCTGCTCCGCGTCCAGAGGGTCGGAGACGGCGGCTTCCGCGCCCTGCTTGCCGTCGCTCTCGGCGAGGGTCGCGCGGGCCCGCTGGAGGGCGCTGTTCACCGACGCGACGGTGGTGCCGAGCAGCTCGGCGACCTCGCTGGCCTTCCATGCCAGGACCTCGCGCAGGATCAGCACCGCCCGCTGCTTCGGCGGGAGTTGCTGCAGGGCGGCCATGAAGGCGAGCCGGACGGATTCCTTGGCCACGGCCGCCTCCGCGGGGTCCTCGACGGTGGGCAGGATGCGGGCGTCCGGCATCGGCTCCAGCCAGGTATGGTCCGGGCGGGGGGAGAGGGCGGCCTGGGCGAGGGGGGTGGACTCGGTGAGGTCCATGGGTCGGGCGCGTTTGTTGCCCGCGGACAGCATGTCCAGGCAGACGTTCGTCGCGATGCGGTACAGCCATGAGCGCAGACTCGACCGGCCCTCGAACTTCTCGTAGCTCCGCCAGGCCCGGACCATCGTGTCCTGCACCGCGTCCTCGGCCTCGAAGGAGGAACCGAGCATGCGATAGCAGTACCCGGTCAGCTCGACCCGGTGTTTCTCCAGCCTGACGTCGAGGTCCGCCGTAGTCGTGTCCGTCATCGTCGTCCACCCACCCCTGTGGCCGTTCTGTGTCGCGCCTTTGCGCCCAGCACGTTCGAAGCTATCGCAGGCCACTGACAATGGCGTGCGGAGTGAGCAAACGTGCAGGTCAGGACTTTCTTTCGCCCCCGCCGCCCCTACCCGTCCCATCCCTGGGGGCTGCGCCCCCAGACCCCCGCTTCGGCCCTGAACGGGCCTCGTCCTCAAACGCCGGACGGGCTGGTAGATCAGCCCTCCGGCGTTTGAGGAGCGGGGGTCCAGGGGGCAGCGCCCCCTGGGAGCGGGGTCGAAGGGGCGGCAGCCCCTGGAGGATGGGACGGGTAGGGGCGGCGGGGGCGAGAAAAGCCATCCCCCTGGCCGACCGACCTCGACCAGGGGGAAGACAGGGGGAGCGGGACGTGCGGCTCAGGCAGTCAGGAGCCGCTGCTGAACCCGAGCCGCACGCGTTCCGAGGAGGGTGATCGTCACGACACCCAGTACCGCCAGCAGTCCGACCCCCACCGTTCCGGCCCAGCCGCCCGCGTGGAAGGCGAGCGCGCCGACCGTGCTGCCCGCGCTGGAGCCGATGTAGTACGCCGACTGGTACAGCGCGGACGCCTGGGCGCGGCCCTCCGTCGCCGTCTTGCTCACCGCCGACGACGCCACCGCGTGCCCCGCGAAGAAGCCGCCCGTGATCAGCACCAGCCCCAGCAGGACCAGCACGAGGGAGTCGGCGAGGGACAGGACCAGGCCCGCCGTGGTGGTCGCGCCGGCCGCGTACAGCGCACCTCGACGCCCCAGACGCCCCACCAGCCGACCGGCCGTCGACGCCGACACCGTGCCCACCAGGTAGATCAGGAAGATCGACCCGATGACACCCTGCGGAAGCCCGAACGGCGCCTCCGTCAGCCGGTAGCCGATCACCGTGTACACGCCGCCGAAGACGGTCATGAACAGCGCGCCGATCGCGTAGAGCCGCCGCAGCAGCGGGTTGGCCAGGTGGTCCCGGACCGTCCCCACCAGCACCCGAGGCCGCAGCGACCCCGCGACGAAGTGCTTCGGCGCCGGCAGCAGCAGCCGGAACGCCACCGCGCACCCGACCGCGATCACGCCGATCACCCCGAGGGCGACCCGCCAGCCCCACTCCTGAGCCACCCAGCCGGTGATGACCCGGCCACTCATCCCGCCGACACTGTTGCCCGCGACGAACAGTCCGATGGCCGTGATCAGCGCCTTGGGCCGGACCTCCTCCGCCAGATACGCGGTGGCCGAGGCCGGCAGCCCCGCCAGCGCCGCACCCTGCACCGCCCGCAGCGCGACCAGCGCCGGCAGCGAGGGCGCGAGGGGGACGAGGAGTCCGACGGTCACCGCCACGGCCAGCGAGGCCGTCATGACCGTACGCCGTCCGAACCGCTCGGACAGCGCGCTCATGGGAAGCACGAACAGCGCCAGTCCACCCGTCGCCGCCGCGACCGTCCAGCTCGCGTCGCTCGCCGCCACCCCGAACTCGTCGGAGATCAGCGGCAGAAGGGCCTGCGTGGAATAGAGGAGAGCGAAGGTCGCGACACCGGCGAGGAAGAGGGCGAAGCTCATCCGGCGGTAACCGGGGTCGCCCGGGGACATACGGGAGTCGACGACAGGAACGACGGGGTCGGCGCCCACGCGGGTGGTGGACGCCTCGGTACTGGCAGGCATGACTCGAAGCTACGACCACCTGCGTTGATGCGTCCAATGCATGAACTCGCCATAATCGTTCCCATGGTGCATCAACCCAGCTCACAGCCCCGCCTGTCACCGTCCAGTGACACAGAAGACACGTCGGAGATGTCGATGCTGCTGGCCCCGCGGCTCGCCTACTTCGCCGGCGTCGCCCGCACCGAGCACGTCACCCGGGCTGCCCTGGAGATGAACGTCCCCCAGTCCACGCTCTCCCGCGCGATGGTCCGCCTCGAACAGGACCTGGGCGTCGACCTGTTCGCCCGCATCGGCCGCACGGTCTCCCTCACCCCGTCAGGGCGTGCCTTCCTCACCCACATCGAACGCGCCCTCGCCGAGATCGACCGCGCCGCCGAGGAGGTACGCGCCGACGCCGACCCGGCCACCGGCAAGGTTGCCTTCGGTTTCCTCCACACCATGGGCTCCGAGACCGTCCCCGGCCTGATCCGTGCCTTCCGCGCCGACCATCCCCGCGTCCGCTTCAGCCTCGTCCAGAACTACGGCGAGGCGATGATCGAACGCCTGCGTGCGGGCGAACTCGACCTCTGCCTCACCTCCCCGGTCCCCGACGCCCCCGACCTCGTAGCCCGCCGCCTCGACGAGCAGAAGCTGCGCCTCGTAGTCCCGGCCGACCACCCTCTCGCCTCCCGCAAGCGCATCCGCCTCGCCGAGGCCGCCGACGAGACCTTCGTGACCCTGGAACCGGGCTACGGCCTGCGCAGAATCACTGACGACCTGTGCAAGGAGGCAGGCTTCCGCCCGAGGGTGGCCTTCGAGGGCGAGGAAGCGGAAACGCTGAGGGGGTTGGTGGCGGCGGGCTTGGGGGTGGCGCTATTGCCTCCTCCGGCCGTGGCGCGCCCGGGGGTTGCCGAACTGACGGTCACAGCCCCGAGGGCGGCACGGGAAATCGGCGTCGCGTGGCTCGACGGCCACCCGGACACTCCGCCAGTGGCAGCCTTCAAGAAGTTCCTCCTCTCAAGAAGGGGGAATCTGCTGCCCGCCTAGGGGCGCGGGGAACTGCGCGACCAGCCACGACGCACCCGCAGCCGCCGAACTGCCGCCACCCCTATGGCCCTACCGCCGCAAACTCCGCCCGAACCCAGAAGCCAACGGCATCCGCAACCCCAACGGCGGCGGAGCAGCCAACGCATCCTCCACCGGCCGCGACAACGGCCTCCCGAACAACGCCCCCATCACGAAGTCCTCGGCCAGCGCCAGCACTTCCTCCCGGTACTGCCGCAACCCGTGCCCGTCGGCGTGCACTTCGAACCGGCACACATCCCGGTTCGCCTTCTTCGCCCGCGCCGCGAGGCGGAACGACAACTCCGGGTCGGTACGTTCGTCATGCGTGCCGTGCACGACCAGCACCCGCCGCCCCGCGAGCTGCTTCACCGGTTCGGGTGGCGCCGCCACGTCCTCCTCCGGCAGCCAAGGGGCCAGCGCCACCACGGAGTTGACGGCCTCGTGCCCGCCCGCGTGGAGCGCCGCCCGCCCGCCCATGCCGACTCCGGCGAGGCACACGGAGACGTCGCCGTACCGTCGTACGACCTCGTCCGCGGCCCATGCCGCGTCGCGCGCGAGGTGGGCCTCCGAGCCGTTCCAGCCGCGATAGCGGTAGTGGACGACGTGCGTGGCCAGCCCGTCCGCGCGGCCCGCGCGGGCCAGTCGGCGGCCGAGGCCGCGGACGGCGGCGTTGGCCATCATGGGCGACGGTCTGCGTTCGGAGACCTCCTCGCCGGAGGGGAGCAGCAGCACCACGCCGCTCACCGCCGTCGGTTCCGGCCCCGGTGCCCGCCCCAGCCGGGCCGTGCGAACCGGCGTCGATTGCTGTGCCATGACAGAACAGTGTCAGAAGCAACGGTGTACGCCACCTGTCGGGGCGGTCACCGTTACGTATCGGCGGTGTTGTACAGCGCGCGATCTACGCGCGTAGGAGTTAGAGTGCGGAAATGACGAGCCAGACTGACCGGATGGGGAAGACCCCGAGCTCGGACCAGATCCGCCGGGCGCCCAAGGTTCTGCTGCACGATCACCTCGACGGCGGGCTGCGTCCCGGCACGATCGTCGAGCTCGCCCGGGAGACCGGGTACACCCAACTCCCCGAGCACGACGCCGACAAGCTCGGCATCTGGTTCCGCGAGGCCGCCGACTCCGGTTCGCTGGAACGGTACTTGGAGACCTTCTCGCACACCGTCGGCGTGATGCAGACCCGGGACGCGCTGGTGCGGGTCGCCGCCGAGTGCGCCGAGGACCTCGCCGCGGACGGGGTCGTCTACGCCGAGGTGCGGTACGCGCCGGAGCAGCACCTGGAGAAGGGGCTGACCCTCGAAGAGGTCGTCGAGGCCGTCAACGAGGGTTTCCGGGAAGGCGAGCGGCGGGCCCGCGAGGACGGGTACCGCATCCGCGTGGGCGCCCTCCTCACCGCCATGCGGCATGCCGCCCGTGCCCTGGAGATCGCCGAACTCGCCAACCGTTACCGCGACTTGGGCGTCGTCGGCTTCGACATCGCGGGTGCGGAGGCCGGGTTCCCGCCCACCCGGCATCTCGACGCCTTCGAGTACCTCAAGCGGGAGAACAACCACTTCACCATCCATGCCGGGGAGGCCTTCGGGCTGCCGTCGATCTGGCAGGCGTTGCAGTGGTGCGGCGCCGACCGGCTCGGGCACGGGGTGCGGATCATCGACGACATCGAGGTGCAGGACGACGGGAGCGTCAAGCTCGGCCGGCTCGCCTCCTACGTCCGCGACAAGCGCGTCCCGCTGGAGCTGTGCCCCAGCTCCAACCTCCAGACCGGCGCCGCCGCCTCCTATGCGGAGCACCCGATCGGGCTGCTGCGGCGGCTGCATTTCCGGGCCACGGTGAACACCGACAACCGGCTGATGTCCGGCACGAGCATGAGCCGGGAATTCGAGCATCTGGTCGGAGCATTCGGCTACACGCTCGACGACATGCAGTGGTTCTCCGTCAATGCGATGAAATCAGCGTTCATTCCTTTCGATGAACGACTGGCGATGATCAATGACGTCATCAAGCCCGGATATGCCGAGCTGAAGTCCGAATGGCTGTTCCAGCAGACCGCCTCCACCAGCGGTTCTGTCGGGGAAGAGGGCTGATCGGGGGCCGAAACGCGATTCGGAATGCGGACGGGTATTCACAATCCGTCCGCATTTCGATGTTTGCGGCGGGTGGCCTGGCATGTTTACGGTCGTGGACCGCTCACACCCACCGTCATCTCATTTCGAGGACGCAATTTCATGAAGCAGTCTGCTGCCAAGACCCTCGGTGTCGCCGCCCTCGGTGCCGCCTTCGCCGCCGCCGGCGCGGGCGCCGCGAACGCCGCCCCGGCCGTTCCGGACGCCTCCCAGGCGCTGGACACCGTCACCAAGACGCTCCCGGCGGAGAACGTCTCCCAGGCGCTGCCCGGTGCCGGTGAGGCCCTGTCGCAGGCGCAGCCGGCGGTCGCCGCGGGCCTGTCCGCCGTGCAGCCTGCCGCCCAGAAGGTGCTCGCCGACGGCCCGACCGCCCCGGTCGCCGGCCTCCTCGGTGGTCTGCCGGTGGGTCAGACCGGTCTGCCCACGCACGGCCTGCCGGTGAACGGGCTCCCGCTGGGCTGAGCGGCGCCCTCGAACGCCCCGATGGGGCGCACCCCTTGATCCGGGTGCGCCCCATCGGCGTTTCTGCGAGCGGGAGTTACCAGGCGGCCTGCGTCTTGCCGGCCTTGCCCTCGGACGGGAACAGGATCCACAGGGCGATGTAGAGCAGGAACTGCGGGCCGGGCAGGAGGCACGAGAGCAGGAAGATCACCCGCATCGTGGTCGCGGAGGTGCCGAAGCGCCGAGCCAGCGCGGCGCACACTCCGCCGATCATCCGGCCGTGGGTGGGGCGGGCAAGGCGGTTCATCATCTGCTCCTTCGTGAGCGTCGCGGAGGCTTCTCCACCGGCTTGTCCGGTCGCCTCATCTGCCATCAACGCTACGGAGACGAAGGGGGCAAAGCGTCGCTCTACGGTGCGATCCCGACCCTGGGAAACGTCGGGGTCCGACCCTGAGCCGCTTCCTCCTGGGGGACGGCGGTCCGGGCGCGGCGCAGCCGGGAGCGGGCCGCGGGGACGACGGCGGCATGGGCGAGGACCACGCCGGCCGTGTTCAGGAGCAGGGAGTCCACGTCCGGGACCCGGCCGGGCACGCCGGTCTGGAGCAGCAGGATGCCCAGGGAGACCAGGGCGCCCGCGGCGGCCGTACGGACCAGGGAGCCCAGCGTCGAGGTCCACAGCCTGCCGTGGACCGTGGGCAGCAGCACACCGAGCGGAGCCAGCAGGGCGAGGCCCTCGGCGATCCGCCGGGCCGCCTCGGGCCAACCCAGGGCCAGGTCGGCCCGGATGCCGGCGAACGGCGTCAGATTGGGCGGCATCACCCAGGGGACGTCCAGGGGACGCAGCGTGAACCAGGCGACGAACGCGAGGTGTGCGACGAGGAGGACACCTCCTGCCGCACGGACACGGATCGCGGCGTTGCCGCCGATGAAGCCTTGACGCTGCACGCCCCCCTAGACGCCACCCCCGGCTCGATCGGTTCCGGAATCCCCCCACGCGCCTGCGTGAGGCGTGCGCCACAGGGGTACGGCAGCCGCCGGTCGCCCGTCCCTCAGCCGCCCGTGACCTCCGAAGACGGCGGCTTCTCGGTGTTCGGGGCGGCCCGGACGTCGTCCGTGCACTCGTAGCTGCGCAGGGGGGCCTTGTCCGGGCCGCCGAGGATGACCGAGCCGTCGCCCTCGGCCGCCGCCGAGTCGGAGAACGTGCAGACGATCTGGGCGAGAGCCGAATCTGTGAGCGCGTCCGGCGGGAAGCTCAGCCTCAGGGTGTCGTCGGGGTCGTCGGGGCGCGGCCCGCTCACCGTCATGCCGTCGCGGACCGTGGTGGTGTACCCGGCCTCCTGCTCACCGGACGACGGGGCCGCCGCGAGCTGGTTGAGCAGTTCCTGCGCGACCTGGACCCGGCGCCGCGAGTCCGTCGTACCGTCCTCGACGCTCACCGTCCGGTCGACGGCCACCAGCGACGAACCGCACAGCAGGAACACCTGCACCGGCAGCCCGCGCGAGGACTGCGTCGAGATGTCCGGCGAGGAGGCGGAGCAGGCCACCCGGGACGGCGCGGGACCGAAGTCGGTCGGCACCTCGGTGGCCCGGATGCCGCACCCGGTGAGCACCGCGGCCAGCAGGGGCAGCGCCACCGGCAGCGCAAGGAGGCGTCGTACGCGCACGAGGTCGCGTACGGCCCCGAGGTCTCGTACCGTCATGAGCTCTTCTTCTCCTCGCCCTCCTGCGCCAGCTCCGACGCGTCCCTGGGCAGCCGGAGCGTGAACACCGCGCCGCCCTCGGGGGAGTTGGCGGCGGTGATCTCGCCGCCGTGGATGTGGGCGTTCTCCAGGGCGATGGAGAGGCCGAGTCCGCTGCCCTCGGAGCGGGGGCGGGAGGCGCTCGCCTTGTAGAAGCGGTCGAAGACGTGCGGCAGGACGTCCTCGGGGATGCCGGGCCCGTGGTCGCGCACCTCGATGACGACCGAGTCGTCCGCGGTGCGCACCGCGACCCGCACCGGCGAGCCGCCGTGCTTGAGGGCGTTGCCGATCAGGTTCGCCAGGATCACGTCCAGGCGGCGCGGGTCGAGACGGGCGTGGATGCCGCGCTCGGCGTCCAGGTCCACCGCGTCCAGCCAGGCCCGCGCGTCGATGCAGGCGGTGATCTGGTCGGCGACGTCGACGTCGTCGAGGACCAGGCGGGCGGTGCCCGCGTCGAAGCGGGTGACCTCCATGAGGTTCTCGACGAGGTCGTTGAGGCGGCGCGTCTCGCTGACGACGAGCCGTACGGCGGGCTCGATCATCGGGTCCATCGAACCCGACTCCGCCTCCAGCTCCTCCTCCAGGATCTCCGTCACCGCGGTGATCGCGGTGAGCGGCGTGCGCAGTTCATGGCTCATGTCCGCCACGAACCGCCGGGACGCCTCGTCCCGCGCGGCCATGTCGTCGACACGCTTCTCCAGCGCCTCGGCCGCGTCGTTGAACGTCCGTGACAGATCGGCGAGTTCGTCGGTCCCGGACACCCGGAGCCGAGTGTCCAGCTTGCCCTCGCCCAGCCGGCGGGCGGCGACCCCGAGCCGGTGCACCGGCTTCAGCACGGTCGTCGCGGCGGCCTGCGCCAGCAGCGCCGAGCCGATCAGGGCGAGACCGGTCGCGATCCCGAGCGACCAGGCAAGGGAGTTGAGGTCCTTCGCCTCCGGCTCCAGGGACTTCAGCATGTACCCGGTGGTGCCGCCGTTGATGACCTTCGTACCGGCCACCAGATACGGGGTGCCGTCCTCCACCACGCGCTGCCAGTACAGGTGGTACGCGTACTTGTTGTTGGAGTCGACCTTCTGTTCCTCGCCCACCGCCGTGCGCAGCGACTTGGGCACGTCCTCGAGCGAGAAGCCGTTCAGGGCACCGGAGTTGGCGGAGATGTCCGTGCCGCCGGAGTCCTGCGCGACGAGCAGCACGCTGAAGCGCTGGCTGCTGGTCGCCATCTCCCGGGCGGTGCGCTGGAGTTCGTACTGCTCGGGGTGGGCCCGCAGCAGGCCCGCGCGGTTCTGCATCTCCTGCTGGAAGTCCCGCAGCACCGCGTCCTGGGTGCGGGTGAGCACCGCCTCGCGGTTGAGCCAGTACGCGATACCGGACGCCGACACGGCGGCGGTGAGCGCGACGAGACCGAAGACGACGACGAGCCGCAGCCGCAGACTGGTGAAACGCAGCCGCGACAGATGTCCCTTGCGAGCCGCGGCCCAGCCGCGGACCCCCCCTTGCGCTTGGGTCACTGAGGCGTGTCCAGCCGGTAGCCGACACCACGGACCGTACGGATCAGCGTCGGGGAGGACGGCACGTCCTCGACCTTGGCGCGCAGCCGCTGCACACAGGCGTCGACGAGCCGCGAGTCACCGAGGTAGTCGTGCTCCCAGACCAGGCGCAGGAGTTGCTGCCGGGACAGCGCCTGCCCGGGCCGCCGGCTCAGCTCCAGCAGGAGCCGCAGCTCGGTCGGCGTGAGCTGGAGATCCTCGCCGTTCTTGGTGACGGTCATGGCGGCCCGGTCGATGACCAGACTGCCGAAGGTCGCCGCGTCGTTCGCCTCGCGCTCGCCGCGCCGCAGCACGGCACGGATACGGGCGTCGAGCACCCGCCCCTGCACGGGTTTGACGACGTAGTCGTCGGCACCGGACTCGAGGCCCACGACGACGTCGATGTCGTCGCTGCGCGCGGTCAGCAGAATGATCGGCAACTGGTCCGTGCGCCGGATGCGCCGGCACACCTCGAACCCGTCGATGCCGGGCAGCATGACATCCAGCACGATCAGGTCCGGCCGCTGCTCACGCAGCAGCTTCAGGCCGTCCTCGCCGGTGGCAGCGGTGGCAACCCGGTGACCCTGGCGCGTCAGAGACAGCTCCAGGGCCGTACGGATGGCGTCGTCGTCCTCGATCAGCAACAGGGAAGGCACGGGGCTCATTCTGGCCCATGGTGGGGTGGGGTTTCGACACCTGTACGGGTACGTGCACATACCGCTGCTCTCGGTGATCGGCCTGTGCGATTCCTGGGACAAGCCCCTGTGACAGGTCTGTGACAGTCGGCGGACACGGCCATGAAGGTGCGAGGGCAAGCTTTTCGGCACAGGCAAGGAAGCGGCAACGAACTCCACCGCCTGAGCAAGCCGAACACCGGAAGTCCACGACGGGGGGCGCGAGATGAACACGCTGCACAGCAACAGCACCAGCGCAGTGATCACGCGCCTGCACGACGTGAACGGGGGCCGGGGTTCCGAGAAGTCCGGTGCCGTGAGCGGGCGGGGGTGCGCTCGCGGCACCGGGCGTCAGCACACCGCGTACATGACGGTGGTTGACGGTTTCACGGGGGAAACGCACGGGGGAGCAGCGTACGGGGAGGGCTCGGGGGAGCGCCGCTCGCTGTCGGAGGCGGAGTTCACCGCCTACGTCCAGGAGCGCCGCGCCTCCCTGTACGCAACCGCCTACCACCTCACCGGGGACCGCTTCGAGGCCGAGGACCTGCTGCAGAGCGCGCTGTTCTCGACGTACAAGGCCTGGGACCGGATCAGTGACAAGGCCGCGGTCGGGGGCTACCTCCGCCGCACCATGACGAACCTGCACATCAGCGCGTGGCGCCGCCGCAAGCTGAACGAGTACCCGACCGAGGAACTGCCGGAGACGCCCGGCGACACGGACGCGATGCGCGGCACCGAACTGCGCGCGGTCCTGTGGCAGGCGCTGGCCCGGCTGCCCGAACTCCAGCGGACGATGCTGGTCCTTCGTTACTACGAGGGCCGCACCGACCCGGAGATCGCGGAGATCCTCGACATCAGTGTCGGCACGGTCAAGTCGAGCATCTGGCGGTCGCTCCGCCGGCTGCGCGAGGACGAGGTCCTCAGCCACGGCCGTGACGAGGAGAACGCCTTCGGGGAGCTTGTCGCCTGAGGGTTGGGGGGAGCGCGGCACCGCTACGGGGGAGCGGTAACGGTGGTGCCGTGCACGGGGGAGCAGTACCGGGGGGTTTCACGGGGGAAACACCACGGGGGAAAGCGGGGGGAGCTCCACCAACGGGGGAAGTATCGGTGGAGCACCGAGAAGCGGGGCTGGAGGGCCGGGGGGTCCGTCCAGCCCCGTTTTGGTGTGTCCGGTCGCCGTCAGCGGTGGACGGCCATCGGAGCCGCGTCGGCCGGGGTGTCCCCCACGGCGACACTCTCGGCCGGGTCCACGCCCTCGATGGCGTACGCGCCCGTCCGGCGCTCGGCGGAGCCGTTGTCCACGCCGTCCCCGGTGTCGTCGCAGGCCTCGACCGTGGCCGTGCCCAGCCGCTCGCCGACCGTGATGGTCCTACGACGACGGAGGCCCCGAAGTCGTTCAGCCCGCCTGTGTCGAAGCCGCCGGGCGGCGTCCCGCCGCTGCCGCTGCCAGGCGGCCCAGTGCCTCGTCCTTGTCGCAGGCGTGGGCGCCCAGTGCCGTCTGGCGGGCGATGATCGTGCGCTCCAGGCGCATCAGGCGCCAGCCGCGGCGCAGCAGGAACGGCACCGACTTGCGGCCCTCCTTGAGGTCGCGCAGGAAGCGCCGGCGGAACGTCTGCACGGGACCGCGGCTCAGACACAGCGCGTCGGCGAGGACGCCGATCTCCCGGCAGCGCGTGACGATCTCGGCGGCGAAGATGCCCTCCGCGATGAACAGCGGGGTCCGCCCGATGTCGACGGTCTCCTTGCCGGTGATGGCGCTGAGCGAGATGTCGTACTGCGGGACGTCCGTACGGCCCGTGCGGCACAGCTCGGTGAGCGCGGCGACCGCCGCGTCCGCGTCCCACGACTCGGGGTGGTCCCAGTCGATGTCGGAACTCCCCGCCACCAGCGGCAGCGTCGGGTCGTCGCCTTCCTTGTAGAAGTCGTCGAGGCGCAGCACGGGGAGGCCGGAGCGGGCCGCGAGAAGGGACTTGCCGGAGCCGGAGGGGCCGCAGAGCAGCACGACGCGCGTCGGTATGGACGAAGGGGAACTCACGGGACACCAGTGTGAGGCATTCACCTGCTGTTCAACGACCCCGCGGGTCGGCTTTGAAGCGCGCGTCACACGTCAACTACCCTTCGTGTCGACCTGATTACCCTGTGCAAGTCGAAGGTGGCAGCAGCAATGGCCCGACACGCGTCCTCCTCCACCCCCACCGCCCAGCGCGCCCTGGCCGCCCTCGCGACCGCGGGCGTGGCCCTGGGCGCAGGCGCCGCGTCGGCCGCCGCGGACACCCAGCCGGTCGTCGACGAGCTGGTGCACACCCGCCCCACCTCCCTGGGCCAGATCGACCCGCAGGCCGGCCTCCAGGGCATCGCCGGCACGGTCGGCTACGTCACCGGCCCGGTCGCCGGCCTCAAGCCCAACCCCCTCGCGGGCACGGGCGTCGACCCGCTGGACAACGGCCTCGGCACCCAGGTCGCCGACTTCCAGCCCATGACCTCGCAGATGCTCACGGCACCGGTGGCGCAGGCCCAGTCCATCGGGAGCATGCCGGTGGTCGGACAGGTCACGAGCCTGCTCGGCAACGGCTGAGACCACCCGTGGGCGCAGCGGAGAGCCGCGTCTCCCCCGGACGGAGGGGAGGCGCGGCTCTCCGGTCTCAGCGGCCCGTCAGTACGACTCGGTAGCCCGTCAGTACGACGAGCCCGACGCGCCCAGCGAACCCGTCGGGTGCCAGACCGTCTTCGTCTCCAGGAACGCCGTCATGCGGTCGATGCCCGGAGTCGCCGCCCAGTCGTCCACAGGCTGTGGACGGAGGACGCGCTTCAGGTTGTCCGCCGCCGCGATCTCCAGCTCCTTCGCCAGGCCATCGATCTCGCCCGCGCCGGCGAGATCGATCGCGTTGACGTCCTGGTGCGCGGCCAGCGGCGTCGCGATCTCCGCCGTACGGCCGGACAGGACGTTGACGACACCACCGGGCAGGTCGGACGTGGCCAGCACCTCGCCCAGGGACAGGGCGGGCAGCGGGGACTTCTCGCTCGCGATCACGATCGCCGTGTTGCCGGTCGCGATCACCGGCGCGACGACCGAGATCAGGCCCAGGAACGACGACTCCTGCGGGGCCAGGACCACGACGACACCGGCCGGTTCGGGCGACGACAAGTTGAAGTACGGGCCCGCCACCGGGTTCGCGCCGCCGATCACCTGGGCGATCTTGTCCGTCCAGCCCGCGTACCAGACCCAGCGGTCGATCGCCGCGTCGACCTGGTCGGCGGCCTTGGACTTCGACAGGCCCTCGGCGTCGGCCACTTCGCGCACGAACTGCGCCTTGCGGCCCTCCAGCATCTCGGCGATCCGGTAGAGGATCTGGCCGCGGTTGTAGGCCGTGGCACCCGCCCAGCCGCCGAACGCCTTGCGGGCGGCGACGACCGCGTCACGGGCGTCCTTGCGGGACGAAAGCGGTGCGTTCGCCAGCCAGTTGCCCTTCGAGTCCGTCACCTCGTACACCCGGCCGCTCTCGGAACGCGGGAACTTCCCGCCGACGTACAGCTTGTAGGTCTTGAACACACTGAGTCGCTCAGACATCGAGGTACGCCTCCAGGCCGTGCCGACCGCCCTCGCGGCCGAAGCCCGACTCCTTGTAGCCGCCGAACGGCGAGGTCGGGTCGAACTTGTTGAACGTGTTGGACCAGATGACGCCCGCGCGGAGCTTGTTCGCGACGGCGAGGATGCGCGAGCCCTTCTCCGTCCAGATGCCCGCCGACAGGCCGTACTGGCTGTTGTTGGCCTTGGCGACGGCCTCGTCCGGCGTGCGGAAGGTCAGTACCGACAGCACCGGGCCGAAGATCTCGTCCCGCGCGATGGTGTGCGCCTGGGTGACGTTCGTGAAGAGCGTCGGGGCGAACCAGTAGCCGGAGGAGGGGAGTTCACACGCCGGCGACCAGCGCTCGGCGCCCTCCGCCTCGCCCTGCTCGACGAGGGTGGTGATCCGGGCGAGCTGCTCCTCGGAGTTGATCGCGCCGATGTCGGTGTTCTTGTCCAGGGGGTCGCCGAGGCGCAGCGTGGACAGTCGGCGCTTCAGGGAGTCCATCAACTCGTCCTGGATCGACTCCTGCACGAGGAGCCGGCTGCCCGCGCAGCACACCTGGCCCTGGTTGAAGAAGATGCCGTTGACGATGCCTTCGACGGCCTGGTCGATCGGGGCGTCGTCGAAGACGATGTTGGCGCCCTTGCCGCCCAGTTCGAGGGTGAGCTTCTTGCGCGTGCCCGCGACGGTCCGCGCGATCTGCTTGCCGACGGCCGTCGAGCCCGTGAACGCCACCTTGTTGACGTCCGGGTGCGCGATCAGCGCGGCGCCGGTGTCGCCGTATCCGGGAAGGATGTTGACGACGCCCTTGGGGAGACCGGCCTGGCGGCAGATGTCCGCGAAGAAGAGAGCGCTCAACGGCGTGGTCTCCGCCGGCTTCAGGACGACCGTGTTGCCCGTCGCCAGCGCCGGGGCGATCTTCCACGCCAGCATGAGGAGGGGGAAGTTCCACGGGATGACCTGCCCCGCCACGCCCAGCGGGCGCGGGTTCGCGCCGAAGCCCGCGTGGTCGAGCTTGTCGGCCCAGCCGGCGTAGTAGAAGAAGTGCGCGGCGACCAGGGGGAGGTCGGCGTCGCGGGTCTCCTTGATGGGCTTGCCGTTGTCCAGGGTCTCCAGGACGGCCAGTTCGCGGCTGCGCTCCTGGATGATCCGGGCGATGCGGAACAGGTACTTGGCGCGCTCGGAGCCCGGCAGCGCGGACCACTTCTCGAAGGCCTTGCGGGCCGCCTGCACCGCGCGGTCGACGTCCGCCTCGCCCGCCTGGGCGATCTCGGACAGGACCTCCTCGGTGGACGGCGAGACCGTCTTGAAGACCTTGCCGTCGGCGGCTTCCGTGAACTCGCCGTCGATGAACAGGCCGTAGGAGGGCGCGATGTCGACGACGGAGCGGGACTCGGGCGCCGGGGCGTACTCGAATGCAGATGCCATGTGGATCAGTCCACCGTCACGTAGTCGGGGCCGGAGTAGCGGCCGGTGGCCAGCTTCTGACGCTGCATCAGCAGGTCGTTCAGGAGCGAGGAGGCGCCGAAGCGGAACCAGTGGTTGTCCAGCCAGTCCTCGCCCACGGTCTCGTTGACCAGGACCAGGAACTTGATCGCGTCCTTCGTCGTCCTGATGCCGCCGGCCGGCTTCACGCCGATCTGGACGCCGGTCTGCGCACGGAAGTCCCGTACGGCCTCCAGCATCAACAGGGTGTTGGCGGGAGTGGCGTTGACGGCGACCTTGCCGGTGGACGTCTTGATGAAGTCCGCGCCCGCCAGCATGCCGAGCCAGCTCGCCCGCCGGATGTTGTCGTACGTCGACAGCTCGCCGGTCTCGAAGATGACCTTGAGGCGGGCCGACGTCCCGCAGGCCTCCTTCACGGCGACGATCTCGTCGTACACCTTCATGTAGTCGCCCGCGAGGAACGCCCCGCGGTCGATGACCATGTCGATCTCGTCCGCACCGGCGGCGACGGCGTCGCGCACGTCGGCCAGCTTCACGGAGAGGGCGGCGCGGCCCGCCGGGAAGGCGGTGGCGACC
This sequence comes from Streptomyces justiciae, assembly GCF_015163075.1. Classification (GTDB taxonomy): domain Bacteria; phylum Actinomycetota; class Actinomycetes; order Streptomycetales; family Streptomycetaceae; genus Streptomyces; species Streptomyces justiciae. The sequence continues at coordinate 142,499 of NZ_JADDXU010000009.1, read as the reverse complement.
GAGGCGACCTTCACGGTCGAGCCCGCGACGGCCTCCTTGGCGGCGGCCACCATGTCGGGATAGACGCAGACGGCCGCGGTCGCGGGAGTCGTCCGGTCGGTCGGGTCGGGGTGGACCGCCTTGGCGCCGAGCGCCCGGACCTTGCCCGGGGTGTCCGCGCCTTCCAGCGTCGTCAGGTCGACCATCGAGATGGCGAGGTCGATGGCGTACGCCTTCGCGGTGGTCTTGATGGAACGGGTGCCGAGGGAGGCGGCGCGCGCCTCCAGGCCGACCGCGTCGACGCCGGGCAGCCCGTGGAGGAAGCGACGCAGCGTGCTGTCGGACGCGGTCACGTCCGTAAGAGCGTGTGCGGGAGATGCAGTGGTGGGCATGGTCACCACACGAGCATATCTACGCGCGTAGCGGCTGTACACCCCCGGATGCTCATCTCGTCGGCCGCCACCGCGTACGAGCGCCGCCGCCCCGTCGGGCAGAATCGGCCCCATGACGACCAAGGACCGGATCTACCGCTCACCCGCGGCCATCGCCGGAGGCGTGCTGCTGCTCGCCATCGCCATCTGGCTCGGCATCGACGCCCTGGTCCAGGGCTCGGGCCGGGTCCCCTGGCTGGCGCTCGCCGCGATGATCCTGGTGATCCCACTGGTCGTCGCCTTCACCCTGCGCCCGGCCGTCTTCGCGGGCCAGGACCGGCTGCGCGTGCGCAACCCGTTCCGCGTGATCGTGCTGCCCTGGAGCCAGGTCGCCGCGTTCCGCTCCAGCTACTCCAACGAGGTCGTCGCCGCCGCCGGCACCAAGTACCAGCTCTGGGCCATCCCGGTGTCCCTGCGCGCCCGCAAGAAGGCGGCCCGGCGCACCGCCCGCGCCGAGTCCGGCGGACGCGGCGGCGGACGCACCCGGGGCATGGGCGGCCTCGGCTTCCCGGGCGCCGGCTCCACCGCTGCCGCGGCCGACGCCGCCGACGGCCCGCTGCGCGCCGAAACGGACAAGGTCATGGACGAGCTGCGCGAGCTGTGGGAGGCGCGGGAGAAGGCGGAGAGCGCGCAGGGCGAGGTGTCGGTGCGCTGGGCGTACGAGGTGCTGGCCCCGGCACTGGCGGGCGCGGTCCTGCTGGCGATCCTGCTCGCCACCGGCTGACCCACGCGATTCACAGCTCGCGGGGCCATGATCTGCCCCGTGCCTCGGCCGTACCGGACCCGAGGACCGCAACCACCGGCGTGGTCCGAGTGTCTGGAAGACGATGAGTACGAATCCTGCGCGGCCGTTGCCGCTGCCCGCCTCCGCGACACCGGACGGCTGTCCGTCCTGGGGCGGAGAGCAGACCCGGCGCTGGACCGACGCGCTGCCCCCGCGCCGGGTGCCGGTGCCGCGGCGGACCGAGACCGTGATGGCGGTGGTGGTCCTCGGGCTGGGCGCCGCACTGCTGGCGGTCGCCGTCACGGACGGGGACGTGCCGCCCCTGCTCGCCGCGTTCCTCGCGCTCCAGCCGGTGTGGCTGGTGGCCCGCCCCGAGGTCGTACGGTTCACCGCGCCGACGGCGGTCTTCATGGTCGTGGCACTGGAGCCGTCCTGGCTGTTCCTCCTGGCCTGCCCCGTCCTCGCGGGGCTCTGCGCACAGACCGCCGAGGTGCGGCTCGCCGCCCGGAAGCGGCAGCGCGAGGCGGCCCTCGCGGCGGCCGGGGGCGTCACCGCGCCGGTGCCGTACGCCGAGCAGCCGGTGACGCGCGGGAAGGGGCTGGCCTGGTTCGGCTCCGCCGTGACGGTGGCCGGGGTCGTGCTGAGCGCCACCTCCGGGGTCTGGGACGACGTCGTCGACCGTGAGGGGGCCGCGACCTGTGGCCTCTACCTGACCGGGCTGGGCCTGACCGTGCTGCTCTCCGCCGCGCTGGGCCGGCGCCGGGCCGTCGCGCTGCGCCGGGAGCCGGCGCCGGTGCTGCGGGTGCTGGTGCGGGAGAACACGGACGTCGACACGGAGGTCTTCGCCGCCGACGACGTGGGCGCGCTGCGGCCGCTGTTCACGGTCTCGACGCTGGAGATGGACGAGGCCGAGGACAGCGGTCCCGACACCGAGGACGAGGACGACGACGAACTCGACGAGGAGGAGCTGAACGCCCTCCTCGACCGGCTCGACGACGACGCTCCCGGGCCGCTGCGGGAGGCCGTCCTGTACGGCGCTCCCTACGACGGCGCCGAGGTCGTCGTCCTCGCCGCCGACGCGGACCCCGACGAGCCGCCCGTCGTCGAGTACTCGACCGGCCCTGTACGCCCCGTTTCCGAGCGGGCCGTACGCCGTGCGGTCCGCAAGGACAAGCGGGAGGTGGTGGCGCACGTGCTGCCCGAGCCGGGTGCCGTACGGCGCTGGCGGGCCGGGTGGCCCGACTGGCTCAGCGCCACGGCCGTCGTGCTGTGGGCCGGACAGTGGGCGTGGAGCGAGACCGGGGTGTGGCGCTGGGTCCTCGGCGCCGCCCTCGCGCTCTGCGGGGGCTGGCTGCTGACGTACTGCGTCGGCTGGCGCATCACCGCGGACAGCGCCGGGCTGTGGTTCAACGGGGTCCGGCGCACCCAGCACATCGCCTGGGACCACATCCGGGTCGTCCGCTGCAAGGGCAACGAGCTGAAGATCGACAGCCGCCGCGCCACCTTCGCGGAGTGGTCGGCGTTCACGCTGCGCTGGCGCTGGCTGGAACGCAAGCTCGGCCTCGTCCACCCCTACGAGCGGGCCGCCGCCGAGATCACCGCGATGTGGAAGGACCCTGAGGTCCGGCCGACGGGCGGGATCGACGCGCGGGAGCGGGAGCGGCGGCTGTGGCCCGTGACGCTGGCGCTGGTCCTCGCCTGGACTGCGGCCCTCTACTTCATGCCGTAGCCGGCCTACGGCGCGCTCGGCCACACCAGCACCATGTACGCCCCCCAGTACGCCGACCCCAGCACGGCCGCCGTCAGCGCCGCCGCGCGGTAATGGGCTGGGACGCGGAGGAGCCGTACGGCCAGGGGGAGCAGGAGCGGGAAGGCCGGGAGGAGGAAGCGGGCGCGCGGGAAGTACACGCCGCCGCTGGTCAGGACGATCGTCAGCAGCACGCCGGTGAACAGGAGCAGGGGGAGCGGCTGGCGGTCCCTGAGGGACAGGGCGAACAACGCCGTCGACGCCAGCAGCGTCACCGTCACCAGGACCAGGAACAGCTCGGGCGTCGAGTCGTACGCCAGCAGCTCCCGGAACCGGCGCAGGGTCTCGCGGCCGCCGTCCACGTCGTTGTGCCACAGCCGCTGTACGGCGAAATAGCCGTCCCAGCGGCCCAGCCGCAGCCCCACCCAGCCGACGTACCCGCACCAGCCGAGCGGGGCCAGGAGGGCGGCCGTGAGGGCGCGTACGGAGAAGCCGCGGCGCAGGGCGAGCAGGCAGGTCAGCGAGACCGCGGCGGCGACCGCGACGCCGGTCGGGCGGGTCAGACCGGCGAGGACCGCGAGCCAGGCCGCCGTGAGCGGGCGGTCGGCGAGGAGGGCGTACAGCGCCCAGGCGGCGCACGCCGTGAACAGGGACTCCGTGTAGCCCATCCACTGCACGAGGCCCACCGGGAGGGCCGCCCAGAGGGTGGTGAGCAGGATGCCGGCGCGGCGGCCGTGCAGGCGGTCGCCGACCGCGAAGATCCCCCAGGACGCGGCGAGCGAGGCGAGTACGGCGATCAGCAGACCGACGGTGGCCCGGCTGCCCGGGGTGACGGCCGCGACCGCCTTCACCAGCACCGGGTAGAGCGGGAAGAAGGCCAGGTTGTTCGCGTCGTACGCGGTGCCCAGCTCGTGCGCGTAGCCGTGGTCGGCGATGCCCAGGTACCACTTCGCGTCCCATTGCGTCGCCAGGATCGGCCAGACGCCGTGGCCCTGCCGGTGCGCCCAGAACGCGAGGAACAGCAGGCCGAGGAGGCGTACGGCCACGTAGGCGAGGAGGGCGGGGGCGGCCCGGCGCAGGGTGGGCGCGAGGAGACGGGCCGGGGGCCCGGTGTCGGGTCGCCGGCTGCCCGGGATGCTGGGGGCGGTCGAGGACACGGGGCGGCTCCGGGGCTCGGGGGACGGTTGTCCGTCCACCGTTTCCCGGGCGGGGGAGCCGGTGCGGGGTGCGGGCGCGAAATCACCCGTTGGGGCGTCCCTCGTGGTCCGGGGCGCCCCTGGGCGTCGTGGTGGGTCAGATGCCGGCCGCCGCCGACAGGTCCCGCTTGACCGTCTCCAGTACGTCCGTCGCCTTGGCGCGGGCCGCCGGGAGGTCGGCGTGCGTCGCGACCGGGACGACGACCTCCAGGTAGCACTTCAGCTTCGGCTCGGTGCCGCTGGGGCGGACGATGACACGGGCGCCGTCGAGCGTGTAGCGCAGGCCGTCGGTGGGCGGGAGCTTGTCCGTGCCCTGGGTGAGGTCCTCGGCCTTGGTGATGGCGAGTCCGGCGAGCTCGCTGGGCGGCTGCTCGCGCAGCTGCCGCATGGCGTCGGCGATGACCGACAGATCCTCGACACGCACCGACAGCTGGTCGGTGGCGTGCAGGCCGTGCTCGACGGCGAGGTCGTCGAGGAGGTCGAGGAGGGTGCGGCCCTGCTCCTTGAGCTGCGAGGCCAGTTCCGTGATGAGCAGGGCGGCGGTGATGCCGTCCTTGTCGCGTACGCCGTCCGGGTCCACGCAGTAGCCGAGGGCCTCCTCGTAGCCGTACCGCAGACCGTCCACGCGGGCGATCCACTTGAAGCCGGTGAGGGTCTCCTCGTACGGCAGACCCGCCTTCTCCGCGATCCGGCCGAGGAGCGAGGAGGAGACGATCGACTCGGCGAACGTGCCCTGGGCTCCGCGGTTCACCAGGTGCGCGGCGAGCAGGGCGCCGACCTCGTCGCCGCGCAGCATCCGCCAGTCGCCGTTCTCCTTGACGGCCACGGCACACCGGTCGGCGTCCGGGTCGTTGGCGATGATCAGGTCCGGGTCCGTCGCACGGGCCTTCGCGAAGGCGAGGTCCATCGCGCCGGGCTCCTCCGGGTTGGGGAAGGCGACGGTCGGGAAGTCCGGGTCCGGGTCGGCCTGCTCGGCGACGAGCTCCGGGGCCGGGAAGCCGGCCCGGGCGAACGCCGCGAGGAGGACGTCCTTGCCGACGCCGTGCATCGCCGTGTAGACGGTGCGGGCGGTGCGGGGGGAGTCCGCGGCCAGTACGGCGTCCGTGCGGGCCAGGTAGGCGTCGAGGACGGCGTCGTCGAGGGTCTCCCAGCCGGCGTCCGGGCGGGGGACGTCGTTCAGGCTCGCGATGGCGTCGATCTCCGCCGCGATCTCCGCGTCGGCGGGCGGAACGATCTGGGAGCCGTCGCCGAGGTAAACCTTGTAGCCGTTGTCGCGGGGCGGGTTGTGGCTGGCGGTGACCTCCACGCCGGCGACCGCGCCGAGGTGCCTTATGGCGTACGCCAGGACGGGGGTCGGGAGGGGGCGGGGGAGGACGGCAGCGCGGAGTCCGGCGCCGGTCATCACCGCGGCGGTGTCGCGGGCGAAGTCCGCGGACTTGTGGCGGGCGTCGTAGCCGATGACGACGAGGCCGTCGGTGCGGCCGTTGTTCTTGAGGTACGCCGCCAAGCCGGCCGCGGCTCGGATGACCACGGCGCGGTTCATGCGCATCGGGCCTGCGCCGAGTTCGCCTCGCAGGCCCGCGGTGCCGAACTGGAGGGTGCCGCTGAAACGGGCGGTGAGCTCGGTGACGTCCCCGGCCTCGATGAGCTTGCCGAGGTCGTCACGGGTGTCGGCGTCGGGGTCCTCGGCGAGCCATGTCTTGGCCTGGGTGATGAGGTCGTCGTGCACCGGGGGTCAGCCTCTCGTCGTCGTGCGTGTGCGGGTGCGTGGGGGTTCGCGGCCCTGGGGGCTCCGCCCCCAGACCCCCGGCCTATGCCCACCCACCCCCCGTTTACTGTCGGCCAAGAGGTGGACCTTTCGACCCACCGAGTCGGGTGGTGGGTGGGCGAGGGCCGGGGGTCCAGGGGGCGGAGCCCCCTGGGCGGGCGGCTCGGGGTGCCGGGTGCCCTACAGGCGGCCCAGTACCTGGGCCAGGAGGGCGCCCATCTGCGTTGCCGAATCCCGGCCCGCCTGGAGGACCTCCTCGTGGTTGAGGGGCTCGCCCGTCATGCCGGCGGCGAGGTTGGTGACCAGGGAGATGCCGAGCACCTCCGCGCCGGCCTCACGCGCCGCGATCGCTTCCAGCACCGTCGACATGCCGACCAGGTCCGCGCCGATGACCCGGGCCATACGGATCTCCGCCGGGGTCTCGTAGTGCGGGCCGGGGAACTGCGCGTACACGCCCTCCTCCAGCGTCGGGTCGATCTCCTTGCACAGGGCGCGCAGCCGAGGGGAGTACAGGTCCGTCAGGTCGACGAAGTTCGCGCCGACGATCGGGGACGTCGCCGTGAGGTTGATGTGGTCGCTGATCAAGACCGGCTGGCCGGGGCGCATGCCCTCGCGGAGGCCGCCGCAGCCGTTGGTGAGGACGATCGTCTTGCAGCCCGCCGCCACCGCCGTACGGACGCCGTGCGCGACCGCCGCCACGCCGCGGCCCTCGTAGTAGTGCGTGCGGCCCAGGAAGACCAGAGCGCGCTTCTCGCCGATCTTGTACGAGCGGATCTTGCCGCCGTGGCCCTCGACCGCCGGCGGCGGGAACCCGGGCAGCTCGGTGACCTGGAACTCGGCGTCGGGAGCGCCGAGGGCGTCCACGGCCGGCGCCCAGCCGGAGCCCATCACGAGGGCGACGTCGTGGGTCTCGGCGCCGGTCAGTTCGCGCAGGCGCGCGGCGGCGGCGTCGGCGGCGGCGTGCGGGTCGCCCTGGATGTCGTCCGGAAGAAGAGATGCGTTCACGCGGATGAGCGTAGCCGGTTCCGGCCTACGCGCGTAGATGACAGAGCGAACGGGATGGCGATCGTTGTCTTGTCGTTTCCAACGAAGGGCGTGACTCCGGTTACCGCGCGGGTCAGCAGGGACGCTTGCGCAGTTCCATCACGTAGTCGTGCGGCGCGCCCGCCGACTCCGCCGCGTCCGCGATCTCGCCGAGGTACCGGGCCGAGGGCAGGCCGCCCTCGTAGGCGTCGAGGACGTACACCCAGGCCGATTCCTCGGTGTCGAGGGTGTGCACCCGTACCCGCATCCGGCGGTAGATGCCGAGACCGACGCCCTCCCAGCGGTCCATGGACTCCTCGTCCGGCGGGGCGATGTCGTACAGCGCGACGAAGACCTGGGAGAGGGGGTCCTCGACGAGGGTGGCGAGGGCGCCTTCCCAGCCCATCTGCTCGCCGCCGAAGGTGAGCCGCCAGCCGTTCAGCCAGCCCGTGGCGCGCAGCGGCGAGTGCGGTGCGCGGCGCGTCATCAGCCGGGCGTCGAGATTGCCGGCGTAGGCGGCGTAGAGCGACATGCAGGAGAGGGTACGGCAGGCGCATCCGGCGTCACTCCCGTAACAGTGGCGTCTCGGGCGGGGCCCCGGGCAGTAGCACCTTGAAGCGTGCGGGACAATGGAGTACGTGACTCGGATCGTGATCATCGGTGGCGGACCCGGCGGATACGAAGCGGCGCTGGTAGCGGCGCAGCTCGGCGCGGAGGTGACCGTCGTCGACTGCGACGGTCTGGGCGGAGCGTCGGTGCTGACCGACTGCGTGCCGTCGAAGACCCTTATCGCTACGGCCGAGGTGATGACCACCTTCGACTCGTCGTACGAAGAGCTCGGCATCATCGTGGCCGACGACACCCCGCCCCTGGAGCAGGCCGCCCGGGTCGTGGGCGTGGACCTCGGCAAGGTGAACCGGCGTGTGAAGCGGCTCGCGCTCGCCCAGTCCCACGACATCACCGCCTCCGTGACGCGCGCCGGTGCCCGGGTCATGCGCGGTCGCGGCCGCCTGGAGGGCATGCAGGCCCTCGACGGCTCCCGCAAGGTCGTCGTCAGCACCGCCGACGGCAGCGAGGAGACCCTCGTCGCCGACGCCGTCCTCATCGCGACCGGTGGCCACCCCCGCGAGGTGCCCGACGCGCTGCCCGACGGCGAGCGCATCTTCAACTGGACGCAGGTGTACGACCTCACCGAGCTGCCGGAAGAGCTCATCGTGGTCGGTTCCGGTGTGACGGGCGCCGAGTTCGCCGGTGCCTATCAGGCGCTGGGGTCGAAGGTCACGCTCGTGTCGTCGCGTGACCGCGTGCTGCCGGGTGAGGACCCGGACGCCGCCGCCGTCCTCGAGGACGTCTTCCGCCGCCGTGGCATGAACGTCATGGCCCGCTCCCGCGCCGCCGCCGCCAAGCGGGTCGGCGACCGCGTCGAGGTCACCCTCTCCGACGGCCGGGTCATCACCGGCACCCACTGCCTCATGGCCGTCGGCGCCATCCCCAACAGTGCGGGCCTCGGCCTGGAGGAGGCCGGCGTCAAGCTGCGCGACTCCGGGCACATCTGGACCGACAAGGTGTCCCGCACGACCGCCCCCGGCGTGTACGCCGCCGGTGACGTGACCGGCGTCTTCGCCCTCGCGTCCGTCGCCGCCATGCAGGGCCGTATCGCCATGTACCACTTCCTGGGCGACGCGGTGGCCCCGCTGAACCTCAAGACCGTCTCCTCCAACGTCTTCACCGACCCCGAGATCGCGACCGTCGGCTACACGCAGGCCGACGTCGACGGGGGCAAGATCGACGCACGGGTCGTCAAGCTGCCTCTGCTGCGCAACCCGCGCGCGAAGATGCAGGGCATCCGCGACGGCTTCGTCAAGATCTTCTGCCGTCCCGGCACCGGCATCGTGGTCGGCGGTGTGGTCGTCGCGCCGCGCGCCTCGGAACTGATCCATCCGATCTCGATCGCCGTCGACAACAACCTGACCGTCGAACAGATCGCGAACGCGTTCACCGTGTATCCCTCCCTTTCGGGGTCGATCGCGGAGGTGGCGCGGCAGCTCCACACCCGGAAGGAAACCGGCGAGGCCTGACGGCCGAAACCGACTCCCCGCTGGTCACAGGGAGTTGTCGACCATTCGTGCGGCATAGTCGGGGCGATTAGGCCCTATACCACTTCCGGCTCTGCCGTGCGAACAACTTCGTTTATTCGGCGCATACTGCTGAAAGCAGACGGTCGTCCGCGTTACTGTCAGTTTCGTGTTCGCTGCAGAACGTCGCCAATTGATCCTCGAAATGGTGCGAGCGAACGGGGCCGTGTCGCTCCGTGAGCTCGCCCGCGTCGTCCAGACCTCCGAAGTGACCGTACGGCGGGACGTGCGCGCACTGGAGGCAGAAGGACTCCTCGACCGCCGACATGGCGGTGCGGTATTGCCGGGCGGGTTCACGCGGGAGTCCGGCTTTCCGCAGAAGTCACATCTCGCGACCGCCGAGAAGACGGCCATCGCCGACCTCGCCGCGAACTTCGTCGAAGAAGGCGAAGCCATCGTGGTCGGGGCGGGTACGACGACACAGGAGCTGGCCCGCCGGCTCGCTCGCGTACCCGGGCTGACCGTCGTCACCAACTCCCTTTTGGTGGCACAGGCGTTGGCCCATGCCAACCGGGTGGAGGTCGTGATGACCGGCGGCACTCTGCGCGGCTCCAACTACGCGCTGGTGGGCTCCGGCGCCGAGCAGTCCCTCCAGGGGCTGCGGGTCTCGCGGGCCTTCCTGTCCGGCAGCGGTCTCACCGCCGAGCGCGGGCTGTCCACGTCCAACATGCTGTCGGCGTCCGTCGACCGGGCGTTGGTGCAGGCCGCGGCGGAGGTCGTCGTGCTCGCCGATCACACCAAGCTCGGTACGGACACGATGTTCCAGACTGTGCCGACCGATGTGATCACGCGGCTGGTGACGGATGAGCCGCCGGCGCATGACGATCGTGCCGGTACGGAGTTGCAGGCGCTGGCTGATCAGGGGGTGCAGATCGCTGTCGCGGGGGCGTCGGGAAACTCCGGGGGCTCGGGTGCGGCGGGGGGTGATTCCGTCCCCCCGCGCCAGGCGCGCCGTGACGTTGCTCTGCCGGGGCCTCGGCGGGGGCAGGTTCCGGGGGCCGGGTTGAGGACGTTGACGTCTGATGCCGGACCGGAACAGCAGCGGGCGCGCGTTGCTGACTTGCGGCGGCGATAGGTTCGCCTCTTCGCCGTAGGGGTTCGAGTAATTGCGCGAGTGCAGGTCGTATGTGGCTGGTCGCGCAGTTCCCCGCGCCCCTAAGTAAGTCCCCGCAGCGTTAGTTGCAACAGTCTGTCGGCCAAGTCCTCGTCCCCCGGGCTCTCCTCCGCCGCCAGTGCGATCGCATGGGTCAGTTGGAGGAGGTCGGTGATGGCCACGTCCTTCCTTACCGCGCCCGCCTCTTGTGCTCTCGTCAGGAGCGCGCCGCCCGCCTCCCTGATCGGGTCGCTGCATCTTGCCAGGGCCGATGTGTCGTCGGATGTCACCGACATCAACTGTCGTGCCAGGCCCCGGTATTCGCCCGCGTGCGTGACGATCTCGCGCAGCCATGTCACCAGGGCCGCGCAGGGGTTGGGGTCGGACAGGAGTTCGTGGGAGCGGGCCAGCAGGTCCGCCACCGCGTCCTCGAAGACCGCGCTCAGCAGGGCGTTGCGGTTGGGGAAGTGGCGGTACAGGGTGCCGATGCCCACGCCGGCGCGTCTCGCCACGTCCTCCAGGGACGCCTCCGCGCCATGGGTGGCGAAGGCGGTGCGGGCCTCGGTGAGGAGGCGTTCGTAGTTGCGGCGGGCGTCGGCGCGCATGGGGCGGGCCGGTGCGGGGGGTGCCGGGGCCGGGGTTTCCCTGTTCCCCGCGGTCTCTCGTGAGATCGCGCTCACCATGGCTCCCACCTGCTCTCTCGCACGCCCCCGTTATGCCTCCAGGATGCCATCGGAGACGGCCGACCGGGCTTGCCGGGGGGCGCGCAGGCCGTACCTTCTTCTCGGGGGTGTCCTTCTCGGGGCTTCCCCGGACATCTCAGGACTTCTCATGGCGAGAGCAGCGCCGGGAGAGTGCGTATGGAGATCGCCGGTGTGGACGCGCGGCGGGTGCTCGGGATCGTGAGCGAGCTGGAAGACGCCGGGTCGGAGCGGGAGTTGCGGGAGCGGGCCCTGGGGGCGCTGATGGAGTTGATCCCGGCCGACGCGGGGCAGGCGTACCGGCTCTCCGTCGACGGTGCCGGGGTGTCCGCGCTGTCCGTGCCCGAGGACTCCTTCCACGCCGACCCGATGGTGATCTACGACCATCCCCTGGACCACCCGCTCACCGACATCATGCTGGAGACGCCCACCGCGCAGGCCTGGCGGGTCAGCGATGTCGCCGGGGACCGGCAGTGGCAGCGCACCCACTGCTACAACCTGGACTTCCGGCCCTTCGGGCTGCGCCGGCACCTGGTGGCGACGGCCGGGGCGGGTGGGGGCGCGGTCGAGGGGTACGCGCTGGTGAGGTCCGGCGCCGACTTCAGCGAACGGGAGCGCGATCTGCTCGGTTTCGCGCAGCTCCAACTCGCGGGGGTGGAGCAGCGGTTGGGTGAGCGGCAGCGGCTGCTCGCGCTCTCCGCCGCCGCCCTGGCCCTCGCTGCGAGCCATGGGTGGGGGGTGGCCGTGCTCGGCGAGGACGGCCGGGCGCAGCCGCTGAACGCCCTCGCCGCCGAGCTCCTGGCCGTCGTACGGGACGATCCCCTGCTGGGCCGGGAGCAGCCGTTCACCGTCCGGGACGTGGAGGTGCGGCCCGTGCCGTCTGCCGCCCCCGGACTGCCCGTCCTGTTCCTGCTCCGCGACCTCGCCCGGGGGCGGACCCTCGCCCGGGTCTTCGGGGTGACCGAGCAGGAGTACCGGACGCTGCGCCACCTCCACGACGGCCGTACGGCGACGGAGACGGCCCGGCGGATGGGGCTGTCGCCGACCACCGTGCGCGGCTACATCGCCTCCCTGCACCGGAAGCTGGAGGCCGGGCACACGGCGGCGCTGCTGCGGCGGGGGCGGGAGCTCGGGTTGCTTATCGACTGAGGTCAGGGGCCGCAACCCTCAGAATTGACGGATGGTCATCGGCCGGGTGCCCTCGCTTCACTGGCTTGAGGCGCTCCGCACCACGCGACCTCAGGGGGACCCTCATGGCCACTACGTCGTCACACCCACCCACCACCACCGAGCCGGCGCCCGCCGGGACCGCGCGGCGGCTCGCGGGGCTCGCGGCCGTGCTGGGACCGCTGCTGCTCGGGGCGGCGTTCCTGATCAGCCCGTACGACACCAACGCCGACGCCGACGAGATCGCCCGGGTCATCGCCGCCCACCAGGGCGCCACGGAGGCGTCCGTGTGGCTGTGGACGGTCGGGACCGTCGTCCTCGCCCCGGGGCTGATCGCCGTCGGACTGCTGGCCACCGCGCGGTCCGCCAAGCTCGGCCTGTGGGGCTCGGTCCTCTTCGGCACCGGGCTGCTCGCGATCACCGCGACCCCGTCGCTCGACGCCGTCGCCCTCGGCGCGCTCGACAAGGGCGTCGACGTCGACACCCTGGCGAAGGTCGCGAAGGGCACCAACGACCTGCTCGTGGTGGGCGTGCCGATCCTCTACTTCATCGCCGCCCACGTCATCGGCGCCATCCTGCTGGGCGTCGCCCTGCTGCGCAGCCGGACCGTGCCGGTCTGGGCCGCCTGGCTGCTGATCCTGGCCATGCCGTTCAACGTCGCCGGCTACGCGAGCGGCATCGATCCGGTGACCGTCCTGTCGTTCGTGATGCTCGCCGTGCCCTTCGGCTACGCGGCCCTCGCCTTCGTACGGCACGGCACCGGATGGGTCCGCAGCAACCCGTAGACCATCACCTCGGGGGAAAAAACGGAGCGCCCGGCGGACTGACTGCTCCAGTCCGCCGGGCGCCCCGGGATGTCGTACGGGACCTGCTCAGTCCTTGATCTCGCAGATCGCCGCGCCGGACGTGATCGACGCGCCGACGTCCGCGGACAGGCCCTTGATGGTGCCGGACTTGTGCGCGTTGAGGGGCTGCTCCATCTTCATGGCTTCCAGGACGACGACCAGGTCGCCCTCCTTGACCTCCTGGCCCTCCTCGACCGCGATCTTGACGATCGTGCCCTGCATCGGGGAGGCGAGGGTGTCGCCGGAGGCGACGGGGCCGGACTTCTTGGCCGCGCGGCGCTTGGGCTTGGCGCCCGCCGCGAGGCCGGTGCGGGCCAGCGACATGCCGAGCGAGACCGGGAGGGAGACCTCCAGGCGCTTGCCGCCGACCTCGACGACGACCGTCTCGCGGCCCGGCTCCTCGTCCGTCTCCGCGTCGGCGGGGGCGGCGAAGGGCTTGATCTCGTTGACGAACTCGGTCTCGATCCAGCGGGTGTGGACCGTGAACGGGTCGGCGGAGCCGGTGAGTTCGGGGGCGAACGCCGGGTCCTTGACGACCGCGCGGTGGAACGGGATGGCCGTCGCCATGCCCTCGACCTGGAACTCCTCCAGGGCGCGAGCCGCGCGCTGGAGCGCCTGCTCACGGGTGGCGCCGGTGACGATCAGCTTGGCCAGCAGGGAGTCCCAGGCCGGGCCGATCACGCTGCCCGACTCCACGCCCGCGTCCAGGCGGACGCCCGGGCCGGTCGGCGGGGCGAAGGTGGTGACGGTGCCGGGGGCCGGGAGGAAGTTGCGGCCCGGGTCCTCGCCGTTGATACGGAACTCGAAGGAGTGACCGCGCAGCTCCGGGTCGCCGTAGCCGAGCTCCTCGCCGTCGGCGATGCGGAACATCTCGCGCACCAGGTCGATGCCGGCGACCTCCTCGGTGACCGGGTGCTCCACCTGGAGACGGGTGTTGACCTCCAGGAAGGAGATCGTGCCGTCCATGCCGACCAGGAACTCGACGGTGCCGGCGCCGACGTAGCCGGCCTCCTTGAGGATCGCCTTCGACGACGAGTACAGCTCGGCTACCTGGGCGTCGGAGAGGAACGGCGCCGGGGCCTCCTCGACCAGCTTCTGGTGGCGGCGCTGGAGCGAGCAGTCACGGGTGGAGACGACGACCACGTTGCCGTGGGTGTCGGCCAGGCACTGGGTCTCCACGTGCCGCGGCTTGTCCAGGTAGCGCTCGACGAAGCACTCGCCCCGGCCGAACGCGGCCACGGCCTCACGGACCGCCGACTCGTACAGCTCCGGAACCTCTTCCAGGGTCCGGGCGACCTTCAGACCACGGCCACCGCCACCGAAGGCGGCCTTGATGGCGATCGGCAGGCCGTGCTCCTCGGCGAAGGCCACGACCTCCTCCGCACCGCTCACCGGGTCGGGGGTGCCGGCGACCAGCGGCGCGCCGGCACGCTGGGCGATGTGCCGGGCGGCGACCTTGTCACCGAGGTCGCGGATGGCCTGCGGCGGCGGGCCGATCCAGATCAGGCCCGCGTCCAGGACCGCCTGCGCGAAGTCGGCGTTCTCGGACAGGAACCCGTAGCCCGGGTGGATGGCGTCCGCGCCCGACTCGCGCGCCGCGTTCAGGACCTTCTCGATGTCCAGGTAGCTCGTGCCGGGGGTGTCACCACCCAGGGCGAACGCCTCATCCGCGGCGCGGACATGCAGAGCGTCCCGGTCCGGGTCGGCGTATACGGCCACGCTCGCGATACCGGCATCCCGGCAGGCCCGGGCCACGCGGACAGCGATTTCGCCACGGTTGGCGATGAGCACCTTGCGCACGATTGAGGCTCCCTCCTTGAAACAAGCCGAGTTTAGGGACTGCCGACACGGCAGTTCGACCCGTCCCCAATGGTGAGCTTGCCCACACGGAGCGTGATTCGAGGCTCGCTCGACCCGCGAAATCCCTTGTCACGCTTCGGTACGCAGGACTCCTCCGGAAAACCCTAGCCCGCCCTTGTGGTCAAGGTCTCTGTCACCACGTGCTGCGGGCCACTCCGTTTCTTTGTGGAGTCCCTACGAATGGCCCAATGATTCTTTGCCGTTCGCAGAACCCTTGTCCCCGGGTTTACCCGTTAGTAGCGTTCGCCGTGTATCGAACGTACTTGGGGTAACCAGGGCTCGGCTTGAGAGTGGGTGGGGACCGGTGGTGCGCAGGCCGGTGGCGTGGATCGTGGCGATCGTCCTCTTCGTGGAGGCGTTCGGGATCGCGGCGGTCAACTGGTTCCTCGGGGTGGTCGTCGACCGTCAGGACATGTCCCTGGCCGGCCTCGACCCCGACATGATGTCGACGTCCTCGAAGATCGGCGGCATCGTCTTCGGCCTCTACTTCGCCTTCTGTGGCCTGGTGGCGCTGCTGGTCGCCCTGCGCGACCGCGCCCCGGCCGGCTTCGGCCGCATCCTGCTGATCAGCGCGGCCGTGGTGCACGCCCTGCTGGGCGCGTTCGCGTGGGGCCTGCTGGGCCCGGCCGAGTTCGGCTTCATGGTGGTCGTACTGGCGCTGATAGTGCTGCTCCTGATGACGTACGACAGTCCTCAGGAGCCCGCCGACGCCGCCCCCGGCGACCAGGGGGACGGCGGCCCGGCCAAGGAGGGCAACGGCCCGGTCACTTCTCCGCCGGCGCCCACAACTCCGTGATCCCGACGCCCAGTTCGGCCAGCAGCTTCCGTACGAGGGGCAGGCTGATGCCGATCACGTTGCCGTGGTCGCCGTCGATGCCGTCGATGAACGGCGCGCTGCGGCCGTCGAGGGTGAACGCCCCGGCGACGTAGAGGGGTTCGCCGGAGGCGACGTACGCGGCGATCTCCTCGTCGGTCGGCTCGCCGAAGCGGACGACGGTCGAGGCGACGGCCGAGGCGTACCGGCCGGAGACGGTGTCGTAGACGCAGTGGCCGGTCTGGAGCGTGCCCGCGCGTCCGCGCATCGCCTTCCAGCGGGCGGTGGCCTCCTCGGCGTCCGCGGGCTTGCCGAGCGCCTCGCCGTCGAGGTCGAGCACGGAGTCGCAGCCGATCACGATCGCGCCCTTGACCTCGGGTTTCGCCGACACCACGGAGGCCTTCGCCTCGGCGAGCGCGAGCGCCAGGTCGGCGGGCGTGGGGGCGGTGACGGCGTCCTCGTCGACGCCGCTCACGATCACCTCGGGGGCCAGTCCGGCCTGCCGCAGCAGATTCAGCCGGGCGGGGGACTGGGAGGCGAGGACGAGTCGGCGGCGCGGCTGATCAGTCATGCGGTCAGGGTATCGGCGCCCGTCACTTCGTGCCGAGCACGATCATCGCCAGCACCATGGCCAACGCCAGGAACAGGCCCAGCCGTCGCAACATCTCCTGCATGTCGCGCAGTTCCTTGGGCGGTTCGTTCTCGGGGTCGGACCAGAGCATGCGTCCAGCGTGCGGCGGCGGGGTGGGGCGGCGCCTGAGTACGCGTACTCAACTTCACCAAAAGGGTCTGCGGTTCCGTTAGTGTGGCTCTTGTTAAAGGAACTTTGGTCCCGTTTGGAAGGTCGTGCTGCCATGTTCACCACCGTCTGGGCCGCCTCGCCCCAGCTGCCGAGCGAGGGCTTCACCCCCAACTGGTCGAGGGAGGGCTTCTGGCGCCAGTCCCTGCGGCAGGCCGTCCGGCTGACCGGGGGCGGGGAGCGGGTGCGGATACGGCTGTCGAACGCGTACGGCACCTCGCCCGTGCGGGTCGCCGGGGCGGCCGTGGAGGGGCGGCGGCTGGGCTTCGGGGGCGAGGGCGGAGTGGAGATCCCGGCGCGCGGAGAGGTCGTCAGCGACGCCGTCCAACTCGCCGTCGCGGCGGGGGAGTCGGTGGCGGTCACGCTGTACTTCGAGGCGGCGACCGGGCCGGCGACGTTCCACGCGCAGGCGTTCGCGCCGAGTTGGCGGGGCGAGGGGGATCTGCTGGACAGTGCCGGGGGCTTTGATGCCGTGAGCGAGTCCTGGTACTTCCTGAGCGCCGTGGAGGTCGACGCCGGTCGGAGCGACGGGGTGGTGCTGTTCGGGGACTCCCTCACGGACGGGTTCGGGTCGACGGTGGGCGCCGACCGGCGGTGGTCGGACGCGCTGGCCCGGCTGACCGGGCGGCCCGTGCTCAACGCCGGGATCGGCGGGAACCTGCTGCTCAACGATTCCGCGTGGTACGGGGAGAGGGGGGTGCGGCGGTTCGGGCGCGATGTCCTCGGGCCGGCCGGGGTGGACACGGTTGTCGTGCTGCTGGGGCTGAACGACATCGGGTTCAGTGAGACGGATGAGCAGCCTACGTACAAGCCGGCGCCGGTGGTGGAGGCGGATGAACTGATCGCCGGGTATCGGGAGTTGATACGGCAGGCACGGGGGCTGAGGGTCGTCGGGGGCACCTTGTTGCCGTTCGGAGGCTCGGACCACTGGGGGGAGCATGCGGCGAAGGTGAGTCACGAGGTGAACGAGTGGATCAGGGGTGCGGGGGAGTTTGACGCGGTGGTGGATCTGCAACGGGTGATGGCCGATCCGGGGGATCCGGATCGGCTGTGTGGGGCGTACGACTTCGGCGATCATCTGCACCCCAATGACGAGGGGTACGAGGTGATGGCCGAAGCCGTTGTGCGCCGTCTTTAGCTGCGGGTTCGCTGTGGCTGGTCGCGCAGTTCCCCGCGCCCCTGGGTAGGTTGCGGCTAGCTTGGCCAGTAAGTGCGGGCCCATGTACTCGGCCCGGGCTGCGGCAAGCGGCGTGTTGCGATGCGGGACGGGTCCGACCACCCGTCCCGCGGCTGGGGGGCGCCGGGCGGTGTTTCCGCTGCCGCCGCGGCGCGGGCTCGGACCACCGCCAGGGCGGCGGCGAGCTCCTCGGGGGTGGGGTTGCCCCGTACGACCTTGATCGTCATGGCGACTCCTAGAGGGGGATGTTGCCGTGCTTCTTCGGGGGCAGGGACTCCCGCTTGGTGCGCAGCTGGCGCAGGCCGCGGACGATGTGGCGGCGGGTGTCGGACGGCATGACGACGGAGTCGATGTAGCCGCGCTCGGCCGCGATGTAGGGGTTGAGGAGGGTGTCCTCGTACTCCCGGATCAGCCGGGCGCGCACCGCTTCGAGGTCCTCGCCGTTCGCCTCCGCCTCCGCGATCGTGCGGCGGTGCAGGATGTTGACCGCGCCCTGGGCGCCCATGACGGCGATCTGGGCGGTGGGCCAGGCGAGGTTGATGTCCGCGCCGAGGTGCTTGGAGCCCATGACGTCGTAGGCGCCGCCGAACGCCTTGCGGGTGATGACGGTGATCAGCGGGACCGTTGCCTCGGCGTAGGCGTAGATCAGCTTGGCGCCGCGGCGGATGATGCCGTCGTGCTCCTGGTCGACGCCGGGCAGGAAGCCGGGGACGTCGACGAAGGTGATCACGGGGATGTTGAAGGCGTCGCAGGTCCGCACGAAGCGCGCGGCCTTCTCGCTGGCCTGGATGTCGAGGCAGCCGGCGAACTGCATCGGCTGGTTGGCGACGATGCCGACCGGGTGGCCCTCGACCCGGCCGTAGCCGGTGAGGATGTTCGGGGCGAACAGCGGCTGGGTCTCGAAGAACTCGGCGTCGTCCAGGACGTGTTCGATCACCGTGTGCATGTCGTACGGCTGGTTCGCGCTGTCCGGGACGAGCGTGTCCAGCTCCAGGTCCTCGGCGGTGACGGCGAGGTCCGCCTCCTCCGGGTAGACCGGCGGCTCGGAGAGGTTGTTGGACGGCAGGTACGACAGCAGCTGCTTGACGTACTCGACGGCGTCCTTCTCGTCGCCGGCCATGTGGTGGGCCACGCCCGAGACGGAGTTGTGGGTGCGGGCGCCGCCCAGCTCCTCGAAGCCGACGTCCTCGCCGGTGACGGTCTTGATGACGTCGGGACCCGTGATGAACATGTGCGAGGTCTGGTCGACCATGACGGTGAAGTCCGTGATCGCCGGGGAGTACACCGCGCCGCCCGCGCAGGGGCCGACGACCAGCGAGATCTGCGGGATGACACCGCTCGCGTGGGTGTTGCGGCGGAAGATCTCGCCGTATGCGCCCAGCGAGGCGACGCCCTCCTGGATGCGGGCGCCGCCGGAGTCGTTGATGCCGATGACCGGGCAGCCGGTCTTCAGCGCGAAGTCCATGACCTTGACGATCTTCTGGCCGTAGACCTCGCCGAGGGCGCCGCCGAAGACGGTGAAGTCCTGGGAGAACACGGCGACCGGGCGGCCGTCGACGGTGCCGTACCCGGTGACGACGCCGTCCCCGTACGGGCGGTTGTTCTCCAGCCCGAAATTGGTGGACCGGTGCCGGGCGAACTCGTCGAGCTCGACGAACGACCCCTCGTCGAGCAGCAGCTCGATCCGCTCACGGGCCGTCAACTTGCCCTTGGCGTGCTGCTTCTCCACGGCGCGTGCGGAGCCGGCGTGCGTCGCCTCGTCGATGCGGCGCTGGAGGTCCGCGAGCTTGCCCGCGGTGGTGTGGATGTCGATCTCTTCCGGCTCGGACATCGGGTCGCGGCTCCCTGCCTGCTCAAAAGGGGGGACGGTTACTCATCCGTAGAGTAGTAGCGGGCCTACCAATCAGCAGTGCGGCGTAGGACACACCTAGGGTGGCTTGCATGACGCCGCGAGATGCTTCAGACGACAGCCGCTGGTCCAACCTCGACCGGCCGCCGCTCAACGGGGCCGCGCTGCGGCGCGCGCTGGTGCGCGACGGCGGGCTGTACTGCGATGTGGAGGTCGTCCAGCGCACCGGGTCGACCAACAACGATCTGGCGGGCCTGGCGGTCAAGGGGGACGCCGAGGAGGGCGCGGTCCTCGTCGCCGAGGAGCAGACGGCGGGCCGTGGGCGTCTCGACCGTCAGTGGACGGCGCCGGCCCGCTCCGGGCTGTTCTTCTCCGTCCTGCTGAAGCCGACCGGGGTACCGGTGGCCCGCTGGGGCTGGCTGCCGCTGCTGACCGGGGTCGCCGTCGCGACGGGGCTGTCGCGGGCGGCGGGGGTGGATACGGCACTCAAGTGGCCCAACGACCTGCTGGTGACCGTGGGGGGCGAGGAGCGCAAGGCCGGGGGGATCTTGGCGGAGCGGGCCGGCGAGGACGGCGTGGTGATCGGGGTCGGCATCAACGTCACCCTGCGTGAGGACGAGCTGCCGGTGCCGACGGCCGGTTCGCTGGCGCTGGCGGGGGCGGTCACGACCGACCGGGACCCGTTGCTGCGGGCGGTGCTGCGGTCGCTGGAGGAGTGGTACGGGCGGTGGCAGCGGGCCGGGGGTGATCCGGCGGTCAGCGGGCTCCAGGAGACGTATGCGGCGGGGTGCGCGACGCTGGGGAGGGTGGTCCGGGCCGAGCTGCCGGGCGACCGCTCGATCACGGGTGAGGCGGTGGCGGTGGACGGCGACGGCCGCTTGGTGATCGCGACGGAGGAGGGCGTACAGGAACCGGTGGGAGCCGGAGACATCGTGCACTTGAAGCTTGCGTGAGCTGTACGTACCCAGGGGCGCGGGGAACTGCGCGACCAGCCACAACGGTCCCGCAGCTGACCCTCGTCATCAGCCACCCACGGTCTCCCGGCTCCACCTAGCGGAGCGAGGACGTGAGCTACCGCACACCTGCCGTAAAGTGAAGGCCGGTCGATACCTGACCGTGGCAGATCGGAAGGGCAGCAGGCGTGACCGTCGACGACAGGGGTTCCGGCGAGGACACCAACGCCGCCGACCCCGGAGGGGCCCCGCACCCGCTCGCCGTGCGTCTCGAAGCGCTGATCCTCGGAGCCGAGCGGCGCTACACGCCCTTTCAGGCGGCCCGTACCGCCGGTGTCTCCATGGAGCTGGCCACCCGCTTCTGGCGGGCCATGGGCTTCGCCGACGTCGGACAGGCCAAGGCCTTCACCGAGGCCGACGTCCTCGCCCTGCGGCGCCTCGCCGGTCTCGTCGAGGCCGGGCTGCTCAGCGAGGCGATGGCCGTGCAGGTGGCCCGGTCCACCGGACAGACCACCGCCCGCCTCGCCGAGTGGCAGATCGACTCGTTCCTGGAGGGGCTGACCGAGCCGCCCGAGCCCGGCATGACCCGTACCGAGGTGACGTACCCGATCATCGAGCTGCTCCTGCCCGAGCTGGAGGAGTTCCTCGTCTACGTCTGGCGCCGCCAGCTCGCCGCCTCCGCGGGCCGTGTCGTGCAGGCCGCCGACGACGAGGAGATGGTCGACCGGCGCCTCGCCGTCGGCTTCGCCGACCTCGTCGGGTTCACGCGCCTCACCCGGCGCATGGAGGAGGAGGAGCTCGGCGAGCTCGTCGAGGCCTTCGAGACCACCGCCGCCGACCTCGTCGCCGCGCACGGCGGGCGCCTCATCAAGACCCTCGGCGACGAGGTGCTCTACGCCGCCGACGACGCGGGCGTCGCCGCGGAGATCGCGCTGCGCCTCATCGAGACCATGGCGAACGACGAGACCATGCCCGAGCTGCGCGTCGGCATCGCGTTCGGCACGGTCACCACTCGTATGGGCGATGTCTTCGGCACGACCGTCAATCTGGCCTCCCGGCTGACCTCCATAGCTCCCCGCGACGCCGTCCTCGTCGACAGCGACTTCGCCCAGGAACTGATCCGCACCGGCGAGGCGCCCGCGTCCGAGGCGGAGGCCGCGGAGGCTGTCGCGGCGGCGGAGAAGGAGGGCGAGGAGCCGCCGACGTATCGCTTCGCGCTTCAGCCGATGTGGCAGCGGCCGGTGCGAGGGCTTGGGGTTGTGGAGCCTTGGTTGCTTACTCGGCGGGGTGAGACGACCGCCTGAGGACGTGCCGGGTGGGGTCGTTCGGCGAGTGCGGGTGGGTGGGGGCTGGTCGCGCAGTTCCCCGCGCCCCTTGGGGCGTTTATCGGCCCAGCGGGCCTACGCACAGGCCGATCACCGGGACGCATACTCCGCCGCCACCAGGCTGGTTCGGCGTCGGCGTCGGTGGCGCCGGTGCCGGCGTCGGTGTGCTCGTGTTCTGACTCGGTGCCGGGGACGGCGTTCGCGTCGGTGTTGGTGTCGGCTGTGGGGCTGCTGTCGTCGGGTTCGGGGCGTCCGGGATCGTCGTAGGGCCCGGGGTGCTCATGGAACCCGGTGGCGTCGATGGCAGCGGTACGAGGCTCACCGTGGACGTCGGTGTGGCGCTTGCCCCGCCCATCGGGGCGGTCGCCGACGGGCTCACCTTGGGTACCGCCCCCACCGTCGCGGCTGCGTTGGTCGCGCGGTCCGTGCCGGAACCGGCGTGTGGGTCGTCGAGGCGGGGTTCGGCCTCCGCGGTGCCGAGGCCGCCGCCCAGGCCCCCCTCGGGAGCCATCCGTACGAGGCTCAGCGCACCGGCCGCCACAGCCAGTCCGCCGACGGCGAGGAGGACCTTGCGGGGCCGCGGGCGACGGTGCCGGCCGCGGGAACCGAAGAAGCGCTGCGGTACACCGTCGATGGCCTCGGCGGCCGTGGCCTGCGTGTCCGTCAACGTCGTCATGGCGACCCCTCCCCGATGCGCTCGCGCCCCCTGTGCGCCGTGGCGGAGCGCACGCTATGCGCTCCTGTGGGCGATGGGGGCGGAGTTGGGCGGGATGTCACTCGAACGGGGTGTCGGGGGGCGACCAGGGAACCGGTGCCCCGCGCCCGCCCGCCCTTTCGTCCCCGGGGTCGGGCTGCGATGATCGGGCCCGGTGAAGTCTGTTAACCCACGTTAACTGGAGGGTGTCATGAGCGAGGAACGGTACGGGGAGTTCGTGCTGGTCCGGCGGCACGGGCACGTCGCGGAACTCGCCCTGGACCGGCCCAAGGCCATGAACGCCGTGTCGACGGAGATGGCCCGCTCGGTCGCCGCCGCCTGCACCGCGCTGGGCGAGGACAAGGATGTACGGGCGGTCGTGGTGACCTCGACCCACGAGCGGGCGTTCTGCGTCGGCGCCGACCTGAAGGAGCGGAACTCCTTCACGGACGCCGATCTGGTCCGGCAGCGCCCCGTCGCGCGCGGCGCCTACACCGGCGTACTGGAACTACCCGTACCGACCATCGCCGCCGTCCACGGCTTCGCACTGGGCGGCGGCTTCGAGCTGGCCCTGTCATGCGACCTGATCGTGGCCGACAGCACGGCGGTGGTGGGCCTGCCGGAGGTGTCGGTCGGCGTGATCCCGGGCGGCGGCGGAACACAGCTCCTGCCGAGGCGGGTGGGTGCGGCCCGGGCGGCCGAGCTGATCTTCACGGCGAGGCGGGTGGAGGCGGCAGAGGCAAGGGAGTTGGGCCTGGTGGATGTGTTGGTGGAGGAGGGAAGGGACCGGGAGGAGGCCCTCGCGATGGGCACCAGGATCGCCGCCAATTCACCGGTGGGATTGAGGGCGGCGAAGAGGGCCTTGCGGCTCGGACACGGCCTCGACTTGAGGGCGGGCCTGGAGGTGGAGGACGCGGCCTGGCGCTCGGTGGCCTTCTCAGGCGATAGGGCGGAAGGCGTAGCGGCCTTCAATGAGAAGCGGAAACCTGAATGGCCGGGCGAGTAGGAGGCTTTTAGGGGCGCGGGGAACTGCGCGCCAAGCCCCCACCCACCCGCACTCCGCCGTCCCGCCCCAGCCACCCCCTACCTGCCCGGCTCATTCCAACACCGCTTATCACCCAAAACCTCCCTAACCTGGAGCAATGGCGGAGGACACGCGGCTCAAGGCAGTCGTCGCGCTGGCGCAAGGCATGGCCGCGGCCCACGGCTCACGCGAGGCCTGGCGCGCGGCAGCGACCGGCGCCTGCCGCGCCCTGAGCGGCAGCTTCGCTGCCCTGTCGGTGTGGGAGCGCGAGCTGGGAAGGCTGCGTGTGCTCGTCAACGTGGGGGACCGCGCCCCGGACGAGGACGAGTTCCCCGACGCCGAGGCGTACCCCGTGCATCAGTTCCCTGAGATCACCGAGTTCCTGCACGAGCGCTGGGCGGGCGGCGGTGAGCCCAACGCGTGGGTGGAGACCGCCGAGGGGCCCGCCGCGGGGCGCCGGCCCGGGTACGTGCATCAGCGTGTCGCCGCCCTCCGCAGGAGAGGCCGCGGGTGTTGTGTCGTCGCGCCGATCGTGCTGAATGGCCGTGCCTGGGGCGAGCTGTACGTCGCCCGCGCGGCCGGTGACCCCGTCTTCGACCGGGGCGACGCCGACTTCGCCACCGTGCTGGCCGCCGTGGTCGCCGCCGGGATCGCGCAGGCCGAGCGGCTGGAGGAGGCGCGGCGGCTGGCGTTCACGGACGCCCTCACCGGGCTCGCCAACCGCCGTGCCGTGGACGTACGGCTCGACGAGGCCGTCGAGCGGCACAAGCGGGAGGGTGTCGTCGTCAGCCTCGTCGTGTGCGACCTCAACGGGCTCAAGCGGGTCAACGACACCCTCGGGCACGCCGTCGGCGACCGGCTCCTGGAGCGGTTCGGTTCCGTGCTGTCGCTGTGCGGGGCGATGCTGCCGGGGGCGCTGGCCGCGCGGCTCGGGGGTGACGAGTTCTGTCTGCTCGCGGTCGGGCCGGCCGCCGACGAGGTCGTCAAGGCGGCCGACGAACTCTGCCGCCGGGCCGCGGAGTTGGAGCTGGGGGAGGGGGTGGCCTGCGGGGTCGCCTCCACCGAGGACCCCATCGGGCCGGTGCGGTCCGCCCGGAGGCTCTTCCGGCTGGCCGACGCGGCCCAGTACCGCGCCAAGGCCGAGCGCGCCGCCAAGCCGGTCGTCGCGGGGCGGGAAGGGCCGGACGATCCCGTCGTACGGCTCGCGGACGAGCCCTCGGGGGAGCGGGAGGCGCACGGGGAGCGGCGTCGGTTCCGCGGGCGCCGACTGTGACGTACGCACGAGTAAGGGGCGAACCCCGCCCCCACTCGTGACATCCCCGTCTTCACTGCGTACGCTCCTGAATATGGATATGCACACTGTGGTGGTGGGGACGTCCGGGGTGACCGCGTCCGACGTTCTCGCCGTGGCGCGCGACGGCGCCCGGGTCGAGCTCTCCGCGGAGGCGGTCGCGGCCCTCGCCGCCGCCCGCGAGATCGTGGACGCGCTGGCCGCCAAGCCCGACCCGGTCTACGGCGTCAGCACCGGCTTCGGCGCCCTGGCGACCCGGCACATCAGCACCGAGCTCCGCGCGCAGTTGCAGCGCAACATCGTCCGTTCGCACGCCGCCGGCATGGGGCCGCGCGTCGAGCGGGAGGTCGTACGGGCCCTGATGTTCCTGCGGCTGAAGACCGTCTGCTCGGGGCACACCGGTGTGCGGCCCGAGGTCGCGCAGACCATGGCCGACGTGCTGAACGCGGGGATCACCCCGGTCGTGCACGAGTACGGCTCCCTCGGCTGCTCCGGCGACCTCGCGCCGCTCTCCCACTGCGCCCTGACGCTGATGGGCGAGGGGGACGCGGAAGGCCCCGACGGGGTCGTGCGGCCCGCCGGTGAGCTGCTCGCCGAGCACGGCATCGCGGCCGTCGAACTGCGCGAGAAGGAGGGGCTCGCGCTCCTCAACGGCACCGACGGCATGCTCGGCATGCTGGTCATGGCCCTCGCCGACCTCGACACGCTCTACAAGTCGGCCGACATCACCGCCGCACTGTCCCTGGAGGGCCTCCTCGGGACGGACAAGGTCCTCGCGCCCGAGCTGCACGCCATCCGCCCGCACCCGGGGCAGGCCGCCAGCGCCGCCAACATGCTCGCCGTACTGAAGGACTCGCAGCTCACCGGGCACCACCAGGACGACGCCCCGCGCGTCCAGGACGCCTACTCCGTGCGCTGCGCGCCGCAGGTCGCCGGTGCCGGGCGCGACACCATGGCGCACGCGCGGCTCGTCGCCGAGCGGGAGCTGGCCTCCGCCGTCGACAACCCCGTCGTCCTGCCCGACGGGCGCGTGGAGTCCAACGGCAACTTCCATGGCGCGCCGGTGGCTTACGTCCTCGACTTCCTCGCCATCGCCGCCGCCGACCTCGCGTCCATCGCGGAGCGGCGTACCGACCGGCTCCTCGACAAGAACCGGTCGCACGGGCTGCCGCCGTTCCTCGCCGACGACGCCGGTGTCGACTCCGGGCTGATGATCGCCCAGTACACGCAGGCCGCGCTGGTCAGCGAGATGAAGCGGCTGGCCGTACCGGCGTCCGCGGACTCCATCCCGTCCTCCGCCATGCAGGAGGACCACGTCTCCATGGGCTGGTCGGCCGCGCGCAAGCTGCGTACCGCCGTCGACAACCTCACCCGGGTCGTCGCCGTCGAGCTGTACGCCGCCACACGCGCCGTCGAGCTGCGTGAGGGGCTGACCCCGGGGCCGGCCTCGCGGGCCGTCATCGAGGCCGTGCGGAAGGCCGGAGTGCAGGGCCCGGGGCCCGACCGTTTCCTGGCGCCGGATCTGGCCGCGGCGGACGCGTTCGTGCGCAGCGGGCAGTTGGTCGCGGCGGCGGAGTCGGTGACCGGGCCGTTGCAGTAGACACGAAAGAGGGGCCCCGTCTTACGACGGGGCCCCGACTGCTGTGGTGCTTACTTCAGCTTCGCGACCTGGGCCGTGACGACCTCGGCCGGGATCTCGGTCTTGCCGCCCTTGCCGAGCGCGGCGAGGTTGACCGAGTAGAACGTGGCGACGGTGTTGCCCTTGCGGACCACCTCGGTGAGGAACGTGGCCGTGCCCTCGCCGTCCATGTCGACGTCCTCGGCGAACGCCAGCGACTCGTCACCGGCGCCGGAGGCCTTCGCCGTGGCGACCTTGGTGACCTTGGAGCTCTCGCCCTCGGCCTTGAGGCCGTAGCCGCCGGAGCAGGCCGTCACACCGTCGGAGACGGCCTTCATGGCCTTCTCGGCGCCGTCACCGTCGTAGGAGGACAGGCCGACGAACGTGATGCTGACGTCGAAGGCGTTCTCGATGTCGGCCTCGCTGAGGTCCGACGGGTCCTTGGAGGCCGCCGAGGTCTCCGCGGTGAGGGTGTTGCTGGCGTTCGCGTCCGTGTCGCCGGGGGCCAGCGCGGCCGTGGCCCAGGCCAGCGGGTCGCAGGCCGCCTTGTCGGTCTTCACGTCGCTCTTGGACTTGGGGAGGGTGTCGTCGCCCGACTCGGCCTCGTAGCCCTTGATGTCGCCCTTGGCGAGCAGCAGCTTCTCCAGCTCGGCGGAGGTCAGTGCCTTCGCGGCCGGCGCCGACGAGGCGGCGGCGGACTCCTTGGCGTCGGTGCCCTTGGCGTCGTCCGAACCGTTGTCGGAGCAGCCGGTGATGAGGGCGAGCGACAGCGCGCTCACTGCGAGCGTGGCGCCTATACGGGCCCCCGATGATCTCTTCATGAGCGGACTATGAGGTTTTGGTCAAACGTCCGTCAAGTCGATTCAAAAACCGTGACGTTCCCGACGTACCGAGTAAGTGACGAACCCGGCACCGAGCGCGAGGAAAGCCGTACCGCCGACCACGTACGGGGTCGTGTCGAAGCTTCCGGTGTCGGCGAGACGGGTGCCCTCGTCGGTGGTCTGCGTGGTGACGGTGGTCACCCTGGCCTGCTGCGTGACCTGCGATCTCGCCGGTTCCTCCTGGGTCGCGCCCGCGGACGGGACGAACCACAGGGCACACAGCAGCGTGCCCGCGGCGGTGGCGGTCAGCAACGGACGGCGAGCGGATGACACGGAATATCGATCCCCTTGTGGCGCTGGCGAATTGGCCGTGTGGGCCGATGTTAGTGAAAGGCGCGGGTCACGGGAAAGTCACGGGAGAAAAGGGCCGTACTCTCCGGAGCATGAGCACTGAAGAGACTTCACGGTTTGTGCGGCTTCGGGTGGAATTGGTGGTGGAGATCGATCACGAGGACGCCGTCACCAAGGCCGCGTTGGAGCGGATCGCCGACGACCCCGAGATGCCGGCCGACGAGCAGGCGCACGCCGAGAGCGCTGTGACGGAAGACACCGCGGAGGCCCTCGCCTATCTCGTCGACCCGTTCGACCTGGTCAGCGAGGTGCCCGGGGTCGAGCTGGTGCAGGCCTCCTGGTCCAGCGAGCGGATCGACTACGACCCGGATTCGCCGGAGTGGGACCTCGACGAGGATGATGAGGACGCGGAGGACGACGAAGAGGCGGCCGGCTGAGCGCTCTTGGGGAATTTGTGACCCCGGGTGGCAACCGCCGTCCGGGGTTTCGTCGTCTCAGGGGGCGCACGGACCGAGCTGCGCACCACCCGTCACGGCGGACGTGGTGTGCCCCACACGTTCCGAGAATGTGGAACGGGACGAACCGGTCGTAGCGTTTAGGTTTCATTGACGGGACTCTCGGGTTCGACGGGGACTCTCGGCTCTTTGGGGAATCGGCAACGATGGAGAAGCGTGTGATGACGGTCAGTAAGCGGCGCAGGGGCCTGGCGGTCGCGTCCGCACTGCTCGGCGGAGTGCTGGTGCTCTCGGCCTGTTCCGGTGGCGACGACGACGCCTCCGGCAGCGGCAGCAACGACACCTCCCAGGCCAAGGCCGACGAGGCCGCGGCCAAGAAGACGTCCGAGGCCGACATCAAGATCACGCCCAAGGACGGCTCCGAGAACGCCTCCATCAACAACTCCGCGGCCGTCACCGTGAGCAAGGGCACGCTCACGGACGTCGAGATGACCACCGCCGACGGCACCGCCGTCAGCGGCGAGATATCCGCGGACAAGACCAGCTGGAAGCCCAGCGCCCAGCTGGAGCGGTCGACCACCTACAAGGTGAACGCGGAGGCGAAGGACTCCGAGGGCCGCGTCGCCCACGAGAACGCCTCCTTCACCACGGTCTCCCCGTCCAACAGCTTCCTCGGCTACTTCACGCCGGACGACGGCGCCACGGTCGGCGTCGGCATGCCGGTGTCGATCAACTTCGACAAGGCGATCACCAACAAGGCGGCCGTCCAGAAGGGCATCACCGTCTCCTCCTCCAGCGGCCAGGAGGTCGTCGGGCACTGGTTCAACGCCAACCGCCTCGACTTCCGCCCCGAGGACTACTGGACCGAGAACTCCACCGTCACGCTGAAGCTCGCGCTCGACGGTGTCGAGGGTGCGGACGGTGTCTACGGCGTCCAGCAGAAGACGGTCACCTTCAAGATCGGCCGCAACCAGATCAGTTACGTCGACGCGAAGACCAAGCAGATGAAGGTCACGCAGGACGGCAAGACGATCAAGACGATCCCGATCTCCGCGGGCTCTCCCGAGAACAAGACGTACGAGGGCATCATGGTGATGTCGGAGAAGTTCAAGGAGACGCGCATGAACGGCGCGACCGTGGGCTTCACCGACAACGACGGCAAGGGCGAGTACGACATCAAGGACGTGCCGCACGCCATCCGCCTCACCAACTCCGGCACCTTCGTGCACGGCAACTACTGGGGCGCGAAGTCCATCTTCGGCAGCGTCAACACCAGCCACGGCTGCGTGGGCCTCTCCGACACCAAGGGTGCCAACGACAAGGGCTCGGCCGGCTACTGGTTCTACAACAACTCGATCATCGGCGACGTCGTGATCGTCCAGAACACCGGCGACAAGACGGTGGCCCCGGACAACGGCCTCAACGGCTGGAACCTGAGCTGGGCGGACTGGAAGGCGGGTTCGGCGGTCTGAGCCGACCCTGACATCAACTGCCTGAGGGCGGTCACCCGATGGGGTGACCGCCCTCAACTTATGCCTCAGGTAAGGGGGTTGCCGGTAATATCCGGCATGTGACGCGCCTCGGGTGCGCCTCCCTTGTTCCGGGTCCCTCCCGTCGGGGCCCGGCCCGAAGCGGGGCGGTTCCGGGTAAAGAAAAAGGCCGCCTCCCTATGGAAAGGGAGGCGCACCCTATGAGACGTCATGCCAGGCCGAAACCGACTCTCGTGTGTCGGCTCACCCGGTGTCTGCCGGAATCGTGGGCCAAGCATGTGAGGCGGTGGTGGCTCTGGTGGCTCGGCAGGTAGCGGGAGATCCCTATACCCAGTAGGGACCTCCCCGTAGCTCCTGGCTGAGCTGAGGCCCCTGTCACGGATTCCGGCCGTGGCGGGGGCTTCTTGCTACCAGGAAAGTACACCGACGGCCCCCTCCGCAACCGGAAGACGCCGTCGGTGTTCAGTTCGACGCGGTGCCCCGCGGACTACTTGCCGTAGTACGCGTTATAGATCGACACCGTCGACTTGTTGTTCTTCTTGTCGGTGATCTTCGCGTGGAACGAGATGCCCTTGCCCTTGTCCGGGTTCTTCACGGTGATCTTGCCGTCCTTGACCGTGACCTTCTTCCAGGTCTGGCCGTAGTCGTACGACACGTACACCGTCAGGGACTTGAGGTTCGAGCCCTTCGCCGCGCCCTCGACCGTGACCGGGAAGGTCACCGTCTTGCCGGCCTCGACCCTGCTGTCCAGGCCCGTCTTGGCACCGAAACGGGCCGTGGAGACCGGGAGGGAGACGAGGTCCGCGGAGGACTTCTTGGAGCGGAACACGAAGCTCGCGTCGATCCGCGTCGACGCCGCCGCCACCTTGACGCTCCGCTTCACGGACGTCGTCAGCTTGTACTCGGCGTCGGAGGCGGGCACCTTGAACAGGCCGTCACCGAACAGCGGGTCGGTGTTGGAGCCGACCTTGGTGCCGTTGCGGTACAGCTCCGTCTTCACCGAGCTGAAGTCGGACGAGCCCGCGTGCTTGCTGCCGTCCGCGAACAGCGGCAGGAAGCCGTAGATGTTGTTGCCCTCGCGGAAGACGCCGTAGTCCTTGCTCAGGTGCGGACCGAAGACCGCGGTGTTGAAGGTCTTCGTGTACTTCTGGCCCGCCTTGAAGGTCTGCGGGTTGCCCAGCGTGTAGTAGGCCTCCGTGATCGGGAAGCCGTCCGCGTCCTTGCCCTTGTACTGCTCGAAGTCCAGCGTCCACTGGATCTTGTCGGACGTCGAGACGTACAGCGTGCGGGCACCGGGCAGCGCCTGCTCCACGGGGACGCCGATCACGACGTCCTCGGGGAAGACACCCCAGCTGGTGAGCCCGCCGGTCTTGCCGGCCGCGGCCGCGCCCAGGTTGTTCTTCACCGTGGCGAGCTCGGACGCCTTGAAGTGGCGGACCTTGTCGCCCTGGATCTTCTTCACCTTGGCGGTCGTGGCGACGTCGTACTCGGCGTCGTCACCCTTGGTCCACTGGCCGCTCCAGGTCTGGCTCAGACCGCTCGCGACCTCCGCGCCCTGGTGCGCCATCCGCAGGTCGGCGAAGGTCGGCAGACCCACCCCGATACCGACGCCGGCCGGCTCGTAGTAGTAACTGGCCATGCCCGACAGCTGCTTGGCGGCGGCGTCCGGCACCGTGATGTCGGCCGACTTCGTCTTGCGGGCGTCGACCGTCACCGAGGAGTTCTTGGTGAGGCTCAGCTTCGGCTGGACCACCCAGTCCAGGCCGCCCTCCAGGTTCACCCAGTCCTTGGCGATCCACGCGTCCAGCAGATACGTGCCCTTCGGCAGCCGCATCTTGGTGGTGCCGGAGTCGTCGATCGTCACCTGGTAACCGCGGTCGGTGGCCAGGCCGCTGTAGCCCATCAGGATCGTGTTGTAGTCCTTCGTCGGCTGACCGTCCTTGCCGATGTGCTTGATCGTGAGGTCGTACGACTCCACCTCACGCTGCACGGCGGCCGCCGTACGGACCGTCTGACCGCCGCCCGTCGCCGTCACGTACGCGGAGTACGCGCCGTCGACCGTGCCGCCAAGCTTGGTGTTCACGGTCGCCTTGACGGTGGCCTTGCCGCCCGCCGGGACCGTCACCTTGCTCGCGCCGAGCTTGAAGAAGCCCGAAGGAGCGGCCTGGCCCTTGGGGTTGGTGGCCTTCACCGACAGGGTGAGGGTCACGTCCTTCGTGCCGAGGTTGCGGTACGTCAGGTCCTTGCTGACCGGCTTGTCGTCGGTGTGCGGCCACGCCTGCGTGCCGAAGCTCACCGACACCGGGTCGGCGATCACGGTCTGCTTGATGGCCTTGTCGACCTGGATACGGCCCGAACCCTGCTCGAACGGGTTGTACTTGCCGCCCTTCGCGGAACCCGTCAGGGCACCCTTCAGCTCGGCGTACGTCCAGTCCGGGTGCTCCTGCTTCAGGATCGCCGCCGCGCCCGCCACATGCGGCGTCGCCATCGACGTACCCGAGATGGTCAGATAGCCGGCCGGCTTCTCGCCGACCTCCTGCTCGATGACGCTGCCCTTGGCCGACGCCGCCGTGATGTCCACGCCCGGCGCGGTCACGTCCGGCTTGATGGCGCCGTCGCCGACGCGCGGGCCGGTGGAGGAGAACGGGGCGAGGACGTCCTTGTCGTCGACGGCGCCGACGGTGAGCGCGGCGTCCGCGCTGCCCGGCGAACCGACCGACTCAGGACCGGAGTTGCCCGCCGCGATCGCGAAGAGGATGCCCTTCTCGGCGGACAGCTTGTTGACCGCCGCCTCCAGCGGGTCGACCTCCGGGGTGTCCTGGCCGCCCAGGCTGAGGTTGACGACGTCGGCGCCCTCCGCGGCCGCCCACTCCATGCCGGCGAGGATGCCGGAGTCGTCACCGGAACCGGTGTCGTCGAGGACCTTGCCGTTGAGGATCTTGGCGCCCGGCGCGACACCCTTGTACTTGCCGTTCGACTTGGCGCCGGTGCCCGCCGCGATCGACGCGACGTGCGTGCCGTGACCGAAGTGGTCGGTGGCGTCGGCGGCCGTGGAGAAGTTCTTGGCGTCGATCACCTGGTCCTTGAGGTCCGGGTGGCTCGCGTCGACACCCGTGTCCAGGACGGCGATCTTGACGCCCTTGCCGTCGTAGCCCGCGGCCCACGCCTTGGGGGCGCCGATCTGCGGGACCGACTTGTCGAGGCTCGCGGTGCGGACACCGTCCAGCCAGACGTGCGCGATGCCGGACGCCGTCTTGTCGCCGTTGGTGACCGCGTCCCACAGCTCGGGCGCGTCGGCGGTCGGGGTCTGCACCGCGTCGGCGTTCAGCGTCTTCAGGGACTGCCGCAGGGTGCCCGCGTCCCGGACGTCGTCCTTCGCGGCGGTGGCGGCGCCCTTGTAGCCGACGATCACCTTCAGGCCCTTGGCCTGAGACTTGCGGGTCGCGGACTTGTTGAGCTCGGTGATGTCGAACAGCCGCTGGTCCAGCTTGCCGGCCGCGACCAGGCGGGCCGCGTCGCCGGGTATGACGAGGGTGTGCCCGTCCGCCTTGCGGACCTGGAAGGGTATCTTCTCCCGCCCCTTGGCCCGCTCCACGCTGACGACCCGGCCCTTGGTGTCGACGGCGACCCGGTCACCCGTGATCAGGGTGATGCGGTGGTGAGCGGTGAACGGCTGGCTCGACCAGCCCGCCGCCTGTGCCTGAGCCTTCGGATTCGCCGCTGCCGGGCTGGTCATGCCCGCGGCGAGAGCGACCGCCGCCCCCGTGGCCACGGTGGCAGCACAAACTCTTTTCACTTGTCTGCGCAAGACTCCCCCTTGCTGAAGGTCCGGGTGAATTCCCCGTTCACCCGGCCGGGGGTGGTCCCGCACAGACAAACGCGCGCCCCCCGGAATACGCAGTATGCCGGGGGGTGATCAGGCACCTCAATAGACAGGTGACGCACAGCGGGCGACTGTTACGCGTTGCTCATACTCAGGGGCACCCGCTCTCGTACTCAGGAGCTCGCGTTCTCCTTCACCGTGATCTTTCCCTTGCGAATGGTGGCCAGGCGCGGGGCCTTCTTCGCGATCGCGGAGTCGTGCGTGACCATGATGAAGGTCAGCCCCAGCTCCTTCCACATGCGTTCGAGTACGTCCATGATCTCGTCGCGCATCGACTCGTCGAGGTTGCCGGTCGGTTCGTCGGCGAGCAGCACCTTCGGCTGCTTGACGAGGGCGCGGGCGATGGCGACGCGCTGCTGCTGGCCTCCGGACATCTCGGAGGGGAGGTGCGCGAGGCGCTCGCCGAGGCCGACCGACTTGAGGGCCTCCGCGGCTCGTTCCCTGCGGTCCTTCACCTTGACGCCGAGCGGGACGAGGGCCGTCTCCACGTTTTCCTGGGCGGTGAGGGTGGGGATGAGGTTGAAGCTCTGGAAGACGAAGCCGATGTTCTCGCTGCGGACCTTGGTGAGCTTGGCTTCGGAGAGCCTTGCCAAGTCGGTGCCGTCCAGGACTACTTCGCCGTCCGTGGGCTTGTCGAGGCCGCCGAGCATTTGGAGGAGGGTGGATTTTCCGCCACCGGTGGGGCCCTGGATGACCAGGCGGTCGCCATCGGCGATGGTGAGGTCGACTCCGTCGAGGGCGTGGACTGTTTCCTTGCCTCGGGTGTAGCGCTTGGTGACGCTTTTGAGTTCGTACATTTTGGGTGGCTCCTGAGTGTTGTTCGACTGCGGGTCGTGGGGGCTGGTCGCGCTCACGCGGCGGAGCCGCATATCAGATACAGCCCCGCGCCCCTAAAAGCCCTCGACTCCCGTCCGTCGAAAAGTGATTGCTACTCGACTCGGCGCAGTGCGTCCGCCGGCCTCAGCCTCGACGCTCGCCAGCCGCCGAACGCTCCCGCGATCAAGCCGCCCGCCACCGCCAGGCCCACCGCGATCGCCACCGTCGTCGTGCTCACCGGGGCCGTCAGGGCGACCTCCAGGGTCTTGGCCGTGGCGCGGCCCGGGCCGCCGCCGAAGCCGCCGCCTCCGCCGGGGCCGCCGCCCATGCCGCCACCGCCTCCGCCGCCCAACTGGGCTTCCAGCGTGGGGCTGATGGCCGTGACGACGTACGCGCCCGCCAGGCCCAGGGCGATGCCCAGTGCGCCGCCGAGGAGGCCGTTGACCATCGCTTCGCCGACCACCTGCCGGGTGACCCGGCCCGAGCGCCAGCCGAGGGCCTTGAGGGTGCCGAACTCGCGGACGCGGCGGGAGACCGCCGAGGAGGTGAGCAGGCCGGCGACCAGGAACGCGGCGACCAGGACCGCGATCGACAGCCACTTGCCGACGTTCGTCGCGAGGGAGGACGCCGTGGAGAGGGAACCGGAGACGGTGTCGGCGAGGTCGGCGGAGGTCGTCACCGTCGTACCGGAGATGTTCTTCTGGATCGTCGACTTGACGGTGTCGATCTGCTTCGAGTCGGTCGCCTTGACGTAGATCGTGGTGACCTTGTTCTTCGAGTCGCTGAGGGTCTGCGCCTGCTTCAGCGGGATGTAGAGGTTGGCCGCCGCGTCACCGCTGCTGGCGGTGGCGATGCCGATCGTCTTGTACTTGGTGCCCTTGATCGTGATCGTCGAGCCGACCTTGTACTTCTTCTCCTTGGCGTACGCCGAGTCGACGACCACGACCTTGGCGTTCGTCTCGGAGGTCTTGAAGGTGCGGCCGCTGGTGATCTCCGAGGAGGTCAGCGGGCCGAGGGCGGGCTCGGTGACGTCGGTGCCGAAGACGGAGTAGTTGTTGACGTCGAAGTCCGCGCCGCCGCCTTGGACTTCACCCTGGGGCTGGCCGGTGCCGCCACCGCCGGGGCCGCCCTGCTGGCCGCCGCCGTTGCCGTTCTGCTGGAACTGGCCGCGCGTGAACTGGCCGCTGACCTTGATGACCTGGAGGCTCAGCCCGCCCACGGCGTCCGAGACGCCCTTCTGGTCGCCGACCTTGGCGACGGTCGAGGTCGCGAGGGTCTGGAAGCCCTGGACCATGACGCGGTCGCTGCTCTGCTCCTCGTCGGAGTCGCTGTCCTGCGCGTCGAAGTTGAAGCGCGGGCGCTCGGAGCCGTTGGCGGAGGGCGCGGCGGCCGCCTTGGTGACCGTCATGTCGGTGCCGAGGCCGTACAGCGACTGGAGGACCTTGTCCTGGGCCTTGCCCATGCCCGAGGACACGGAGTTGACCACGATGACCAGCGCGATGCCGAGCGCGAGCCCGGAGGCGACGACGAGGGCCGCCTTTCTGCGGCGGCGCAGTTCGCGCCTCAGGTAGGTGAAGAACATGGCCGCAAGGTAGGTACGGCGCGTGATGGCTGGATAAGGCTGAAATAAGAGAACGATGAGAAGGCTGTCCACGGGCCAGGAGAGAGCCCGTACGCACCTGTCAGGCGGAGCGGGAGCGTCCGGGGGGTGTGGCGTGTTTGTGTGGGTGCATGACCGCAGAGACCGTCGAATACATCCGTTATCGCATCCCGGAAGACCGTTCGGCCGAGTTCCTGTCCGCCTACACCCGCGCCGCGGCACAACTGGCGGCGGCCCCGCAGTGCGTCGACTACGAACTCGCCCGCTGCGAGGAGGACTTCGAGCACTACGTCCTGCGCATCACCTGGACGTCCACGCACGACCACGTCGAGGGCTTCCGCAAGTCCGAGCTGTTCGCCGACTTCCTCGCCGAGATCCGTGCCTACGTCGGTGACATCGAGGAGATGCGGCACTACAAGCCGACGACGGTACGGGGGACGGGCGCGGCCGTGCCCACCCTGTACGCGTGGGCGGGCGGCGAGGAGGCCTTCGCCCGGCTGACGTCGGTGTTCTACGAGAAGGTCCTCAGGGACGACCTCCTCGCACCGGTCTTCGCGGGGCTCGCGCCCGAGCACGCCTCGCACGTGGCCATGTGGCTCGCGGAGGTCTTCGGTGGCCCGGCGACGTACTCCGAGACCCAGGGCGGCCACGGTCACATGGTCGCCAAGCACATGGGCCGCGGCATCACCGAGCCGCAGCGGCGCCGCTGGGTGAACCTGATCCAGGACGCGGCCGACGAGGCGGGCCTGCC
This sequence comes from Streptomyces justiciae, assembly GCF_015163075.1. GTDB lineage: Bacteria > Actinomycetota > Actinomycetes > Streptomycetales > Streptomycetaceae > Streptomyces > Streptomyces justiciae. Next base: position 106,119 of record NZ_JADDXU010000009.1, on the reverse strand, counting down.
GACGGACGCCGAATTCCGCTCGGCGTTCCTGGCGTACGTGGAGTGGGGCACGCGACTCGCCGTGTACTTCTCCGGCCCGGACGCCAAGCCGCCGACGGAGCAGCCGGTGCCGCGGTGGGGGTGGGGGGTGACGCCGCCGTATCGCGGGTGAGGCCTCGGCCTCAGGTACGCGGTGTCGTGGAGTCCTGGCCCACCCGCGTCGCGTCCGTGCCCCAGCTCGCCAGCAGGCGCAGGGCCTCGGCGGACGGGGAGCCCGGCTCGGCGGAGTAGGTGATCAGGGTCTGCTCCGTGCCGTCCGTCAGGCGGAACGACTCGAAGTTCAGGGCGAGTTCGCCGACCAGCGGGTGCATCAGCCGCTTGACGCCGTAGCTCTTCTCCTTGACGTCGTGGGTGGCCCACAGCCGCCTGAAGTCCTCGCTCTTGACGGAGAGTTCACCGACCAGGGCGGCGAGACGCGGGTCGTCGGGGTGGCAGCCCGCGTCCATGCGCAGGAAGCTGACCATGTCGTACGCCTTCTGGTCCCACTCCACGAACAGGTCGCGGTACTCGGGCCGCAGGAACACCAGCCGCGCCCAGTTCCGCTCCTGCGGCGGCAGCTCCGACCAGTCGCCGAAGACGGCGGCGGCCATCCGGTTCCAGACGAGAATGTCGGAGCGTCGGCCGGTGATGTACGCCGGGACGCCGTCCATCGTGTCCAGCAGCTGTCCGAGCGCCCCGCGCACCTGCTCCGTGCGCGCCGCCTGCTTCTTCTTGTGCTGCTTCGGCTTCGCGAGATGGGTGAGGTGCGCGTGCTCGGCGTCGTTCAGCCGCAGCGCGCGGGCGATGGCGTCGAGGACCTCCGCCGACACGTTCCGCCCGTTGCCCTGCTCCAGGCGGGTGTAGTACGCCACCGAGACGCCCGCCAGCTGCGCCAGCTCCTCGCGCCGCAGCCCCGGCACCCGCCGGTGCCGCCCGAAGTCCGGCAGCCCGACGTCCTCCGGCTTCAGCCGGGCCCGCCGGGTGCGCAGGAACTCGCTGAGCTCGGCCCGCCGGTCCAGCGTGCCCCCGGCTCCGCCGTGCTCCGCAGCCCTCTCGCCCGTCTCGGCTCTCTCGGCCCTTTCGTCCATACGTCAAGTATTCACGGTCGTACGTCCAGCATCCTGTCCCCGCCAGTAGTAGGACCAGCGAACGTACGCAAAGCTGTGACCTGGGTGAACGGCGATCGCTCGGGCACGCTGGACATCGTGCCCGGCCGGAAGGCAGCCGGGTGCGACCCCCCTCTTGAGGAGAACCCCCGCATGACCACCGTTGCCGCGTACGCCGCCCCCGCCGCGAAGGCCCCGCTGGAGCGGACCACCATCGAGCGGCGCCCGGTCGGCGAGTTCGACGTCCTGATCGACATCAAGTTCGCCGGCATCTGCCACTCCGACATCCACCAGGCCCGTGAGGGCTGGGGCGAGGCGATCTTCCCGATGGTCCCCGGTCACGAGATCGCGGGCGTCGTCTCCGAGGTCGGCCCCGGCGTCACCAAGTACGCCGTCGGCGACCGGGTGGGCGTCGGCTGTCTCGTCGACTCCTGCCGGGAGTGCGACAACTGCAAGGCCGGCCTGGAGCAGTACTGCACCGGCGGCAGTGTCCCCACGTACAACGGCGTCGGCAAGGACGGCGAGCCGACCTACGGCGGCTACTCGGAGAAGGTCGTCGTCGACGAGAACTTCGTCGTCCGTATCCCCGACGGCCTGTCCCTCGACGAGGCCGCGCCGCTGCTCTGCGCCGGCATCACCACGTACTCCCCGCTCAAGCACTGGAACGCCGGCCCCGGCAAGAAGGTCGCGATCCTCGGCATGGGCGGCCTCGGCCACATGGGCGTCAAGATCGCGCACGCGCTGGGCGCCGAGGTCACCGTCCTCTCCCAGTCCCTGCGCAAGAAGGACGACGGTCTGAAGCTGGGCGCCGACCACTACTACGCCACCAGCGACGAGGCGACCTTCAAGGAGCTCGCGGGCACCTTCGACCTGATCCTGTCGACGGTCTCGGCCCCGCTGAACCTCGACGCCTACCTGTCCCTGCTGAAGACGGACGGCGCCTTCGTGAACGTCGGCGCGCCCGAGGAGCCGGTCAAGCTCAACCTCTTCTCGGTGATCGCCGGCCGCAAGACCCTCGCCGGTTCCGGCATCGGCGGCATCCAGGAGACCCAGGAGATGCTGGACTTCTGCGCGGAGCACGGGTTCGGTGCGGAGATCGAGCTGATCAGCGCCTCGGAGATCAACGAGGCGTACGAGCGGGTGCTGGCGAGCGACGTCCGGTACCGGTTCGTGATCGACACGGCGACGATCTGACGCCTCCGGCGACGGTCGGTGTGGGGCCGGACGGCGAGAGTAGCCTCGGAACGAGGAGGCCAACACGATGACTGTTCAGCTGAACCACACCATCGTCGCCGCTCACGACAAGCAGGCGTCGGCCCGGTTCCTCGCCGACATCCTGGGACTGGAAGTGGGCCCGCAGTACGGTCCCTTCATCCCCGTCGAGATTCCCAACGGAGTGACCCTGGACTTCATGGAGGCGCCTGGGGACATCACGCCGCAGCACTACGCGTTCCTGGTGTCGGAGGACGACTTCGACACGATCTTCGGCCGTATCGAGAAGCGGGGTCTGACGCACTGGGCGGACCCGTTCCACCGACAGCGGGGCGAGATCAACCACAATGACGGCGGCCGCGGCACGTACTTCGACGACCCGAACGGCCACAACCTGGAGATCCTGACCAGGCCCTACGGCAGTGGCGACTGACGTCTGATTGCGCACGAGTGCCGGGGGCGGAACAGAATCCGCCCCCGGCTGTCACATCGCTCCAGTCCCTCGCGTCATGTCCGCGAAGGCAGTTCCTCGGCTCACAGAACTGGAGCAGTCATGACGACGACCCCCATCCTGATCACCGGCGGCACGGGCACCCTGGGCAGCCACGCGGTTCCGCTGCTGCGGGCGGCGGGCCGCACGGTGCGGGTCCTCAGCCGCCGCGACCGCGAGGACGCGGACGGGGTCGAGTACGTCACCGGCGACCTGATGACGGGCGAGGGCATCGACGCGGCACTGTCGGGTGTCGACACGGTCCTGCACCTCGCGGGCGGCCCGAAGGGCGACGACGAGGCGACCCGCACCCTCGTAAGGGCGGCCCGCGCAGCCGACGTACGGCACCTCGTCTACATCTCGGTCATCGGCGCCGACCGCGTCCCGCTGGCCTGGCTGCGGACCAAGCTGGACTCGGAGCGCGCGATCGCTGACTCGGGCATCCCCTGGACGACGTTGCGGGCCGCCCAGTTCCACGACCTGACCCTGACGATGATCGAGAAGCTGACGAAGCTCCCGGTCCTGCCGATACCGGGCGGACTACGCCTCCAGCCGGTCGACTCGGCGGAAGTGGCGGCGAGGCTGGTCGAGTTGACGCTGGGGGAGCCTGCGGGGCTGGTCCCGGACATGGCGGGGCCGGAGGTGCACGACTTCGCCGAGCTGGCCCGTCCCTATCTCGAACTCCGGGGCGCGCGGGGGCGGTTGCGGCTGCCGGTTCGTATTCCGGGGAAGGCCGGGAAGGCGTATCGGGCGGGGGCGAATCTCACGTTGGAGGGGGCGGAGAGGGGGAAGCGGACTTGGGGGGAGTTCTTGGCGGGGCGGGTGTGATGGACGGGTGCTCCGGGGTGGGAAAGGGGCGCTCCCGCGGCAGTAGCCGCGCCGCTGCGTCGAGGTCGCCGTCCTTGACCAGGGCGTGGATCTCATGGGCGAGCGGTGTCACGTCCCGGATGGCCACCGTCCACTCGTCGGCGTAGCGGCGCGCTGCCTCGCCGGACAGGCCGAGTTGCAGGGAACGGTACGGCAGGGGCTGTAGTCGGAGGTCACGTTCGGGGTCCCACTGCACGCGGGCCGGAGAGCGCTTCAACTGCCGTTGCCAGGTGGCCCGGTCGGGGTGCGCGTCGCGGACGTAGCTCGACAGGCACGAGTTCCGCAGCGCCCACTCGAAGCCGTCGCGGGTGATCTCCACGGCCAGGACGGTCTCCTGGCCTTCCTTGGTGCCCCATCCGCAGCGGTACATCATCCACAGGAAGCTGGGCTTGATCCATGTCATACGGTCGCGCTTCCAGGCGGCGGGGAAGCGGCCGTCGCGGGCGGCGGGGAGGCCGATCGTGGGGGAGTAGGCCTGGTAGACGGTGACGGTGGACGGGGTGTGGAGGGCGCGGATCTGGTGATGCTCGGGTACTTCCATGGCGTACAGGGTGTGGTCGGGGGGTGAGGGGCGACCACTGAATTTCTGCGTCGGTGCTTTTTTTGGGGTGCTTTTAGATGGCGCGAGTCCAGAGCGTGAGGTCGCTGCTGGTGGCGACGGCGAGGGTGCGGCCGGAGGGGGAGAAGCCGACCGCTCGTAGTTCGCTGTAGTGGGAGTGGAAGATGTGCCACCATCCGTCGCCGTGCGGTTCGCGGTGCGGCATGCCGCTGCCGTGGGTGAGCAGGACCCGGTCGTGGGGCCAGGCGGGTTGGACGACCTCAAGTCCCCATCCGCCCGCGGCCGTCATGTGCAGCCCTCCGCCGTAGAGCCCGGCGATGTGCACCCTGGTGCCGGCGAGCGGACCGAGCCCCGGGCAGGTCAGGTCGTCGGTTCCGTCAGGGGCGCAGTCCTCGTCGTCGGGGTCCCGGTCCCGGGCGATCTTCTCCCCGCTGACGGCGTCGAAGAGCCCGTGCCCGTCGTGCGAGACGACCATGACCAGGTCGTTCCCGTTCTCGGGATGCGTCCCGAACCCGATCCCGAGCAGCCCTCCGACCGGTGCGCAGGAGGCGTGACGCGGGGAGAAGACGGGCTGCCAGGGCGCGGGCGCGGGCAGTACGGGGGCGGCGAGGAGCCGGTCGCGGAGGGCCTGTTGGTAGGGGGTGAGGGTGTCCATGGCGTCATGATCCATGACGTACGACTGCTGCGTGCGCCTACCGCTGACCGGTCAGCGCTCGATGAAGCGGGGGTCGGGCCATGCGGTGATCGGTTCGTCGGACACCGAGTAGATCTCCAGGAGGGAGTCGACGATCACGCAACCGCACCGCATCCACACCGCCCCACCACCCGGGCATGCGGAACCTGGGCCAGCAACGCCCTGCAGACACCTGCTCTCCCTTGTCGGCTTGACCCGCCTACCGCCATCCTCCCAGCGCCCGCTCCGCGTTATCCACCAACTCCTTGTACGTCACCGCCTCGACGCGGCTCAGGTGGGTGTTGAGAGTGCGCAGGGCCTCGTTGATGGCTTCCTCGGGCACGTCCGGTTGTAGGGACGGGTGGCCGATCAGTACCAGAGCGCTCGCCCGGCGGGTCTCGATGCCGAGTTCGTCCCTGATCCGCTGTCGATGTTCGTCCAGGCCGACGAGGTAGTTCACCGCTTGGCTCACCGCGTCGTGCACCTCGGCCGTCGGCACCCAACACCCTCGGTGTCTTTTGACGAGGGAGCCCTTGAGGCTCATGGCGCGCTTCAACTCGACGATGTGCAGCGCGCCGTCCCCACGTATCAGAGGGATGTCGACCTCATCGCCCGGCACGAGCCTGCGCTGGACCGCCTGGCCCACGAACTGCCCGCCGAAGATCCAGTGTTGGCCGTCCAGCGCACGCTGCAGATCGCTCTCGCTCGCTCGCGGGTCCTCCACCGTCGTGCGCAGCGCCTTGAGCCCCCGCCGACGCCGTTGGACCTCCGCGGCCCGCAGCAGCAGTTGCCCGTCTCGGTCCGCTGCCAGAACCGCGAGCGACTCCGGGGACATCACGATGCGGCGAGCGGTGGCCTCCGGGTCCTCCACGTCCACCCGCTCCTGGAAGACCTGCTCGAGCCACGCCGCCACCTCGGCGCTGCCCCGCAGGATGCGACAACGGCCCGTCCGTTCCTGCGACTGCTGCATGTAACGCGCGTCCTGGGCAACGCCCTTCACGTGGGTGAGCACTTCGCCCGCGCCCGCGTCGGGATGCTGGGCCAGGTATTCGTCGCCGAGTTGCATGAAGAAGGCGAGCGTCGCGGAGAGCGTTCGTGCCAGGTAGTCCTGATGTGAACTCAGGGGTTCTGTCGACCGTTGGAAGAGCCGGTACCGCTCCTCGAAGTCCGGCCGGAGGATCCGTCCTTCCGCGTAGTCCAGCGAGTCCTGCACCAGCCGTACGACGTGCCATTCGTCGAGCGCCGCCGCGGTGGCCCGCACGTCCCGCAACAGGGCGACGAGCGTGCGGCCTCCCCGGTAGGGGCTTCTGCCGCTGTTCATGTGCCGGACGACCGCTTCAAGGGCGTCCTTGACCTTGGGGTCGCCGGCTTGCTCGGCCACGTGATCCAGCTGGAGCTTCAACGCGAAGTCAGATCTCACATCCACGGACGCGATTATCTGTGGGCGCTGCTATTCCGATGCGATCATCCGGTAACGCGCCATGACGTCGAGAAGCAGCGCGACGCGACTTCGGGTCGGTCCGTCGACGGCCCCCTGCACACTCACCGACACCTCACCGCCGCCCACGGACTGAGCTACGTGCAGCTCGACCCGCCGACGTCCGACGAGCGGGTAGACGTACCAGGCCGAGAGCGGTTGTTCGTCATCCGTGCCCGGGAGCGCCGTGTCGATCGCCAGCCAGTCACTGTCGTCGAAGTCGTAGGCCACCTCCGCGGCGAGCGACTCGCAGAAGGGGCGGAGGTTGGTCTCCCAGATCCAGCCTGCCGCGACGGTCGTGTCCCGAGCCGCTTCGGCCCCTGGATCAAGGGTGTTGAGGTCCTCGTACACGGCACCCAGGACCCGACCCGTCAGCTCGCCGACCGGTGTGGTCTCCACGAGGGCCCAGCCGGGCAGTTGCCGCTGAAGGTCGACGGGGAGGTCGTCGCTGTCCGGGTCCGACAGCCGGTACAGGACGCTGAAGGTGGTCTCCCGCGCGACGGCGCGAGCGATGTCGATGACGTCTTCAGCCTGACTCGTGCCGTACCGAAGGGCAGCGACCGTGACGGCGTCCCAAGCCTGGACATCCTGCGCAAGGGCACGCAGGAGCCGGTACCGGGCCAGTTGCGGAAACCCCTCCCTGACCTCGGACTCCGCCCAGCCCCGTGCGTCGTCGGCGCCGGCACCGAGAGCCGTGAGCAGGCGTACGAGCATCTCGGCGTCCGTCACCTGGCATCAGCCGCCGGCCTTGGCAACGCCGACAGGACAGGACACACCCGTCCCGCCTATGCCGCAGTACCCCGCCGGGTTCTTGTCGAGGTACTGCTGGTGATATTCCTCGGCGGCATAGAAGGGGCGGCCCTCCGCCGGGAGGATCTCCGTGGTGATCGTGGCGTGGTGGCCCGACGCCGTCAGGGCCTTCTGGTAGGCCTCGCGGGAGGAGTGGGCCCTGTCGGCCTGCGCTGGGGTGTGGGTGTGGATCGCTGAGCGGTACTGGGTGCCTACGTCGTTGCCCTGGCGGAAGCCCTGGGTGGGGTCGTGGGATTCCCAGAAGGTTTTCAGGAGGCGGTCGTAGGAGATGACGGTCGGGTCGAAGACCACGCGGACCACCTCCGTGTGGCCGGTGAGGCCCGAGCAGACCTCCTCGTAGGTGGGGTTCTCGGTGTGGCCGCCCTGGTAGCCGACCACGGTCGTGTACACACCGGCCGGGAGCTGCCAGAACTTGCGCTCGGCTCCCCAGAAGCAGCCCAGGCCGAAGTCGGCGATCTCCAGGCCCTCGGGGTAGGGGCCCAGGAGCGGGGTGTTGAGGACGGTGTGGTGGTCGGGGAGGCTGAACAGCGGCTCGGGGCGGCCCTGCAGCGCCTGTTCGGGCGTGGGGAGGACAGGCGTACGGCCGAACAGCATGGCGTGCTCCTTCGTCGGGGGAGGGCGGCGCAGCCGTCAACACCAGGCCGCCGCCCCCGCATTCCGGCGCCCCGCCTCAGTGCGGAAGCGTTGCCGGGCTGCCGCCGTTCGCCTCGTAGCCCGCCACCGCCAGCGCCCGGTAGACCGCGAACTCCGCCGCCGGGTCGGGGGACAGGGTCCACGGCAGGGCGCCCACATGGCCGTCGATGTGGAGGAGCTGGTTCATGGCCTCCGCCCAACGCTCGCCGCGGACCAGGAAGAAGACCAGCATGTGCCGGACGTGCGCCAGCATCGGGTCGTCCGCGCGGGCCGAGTGCACGGCGTGCAGGGCGCCGTGTATCGCCTTCGTGACGACCTCGCTCTGATAGAAGCCGGCGACCAGGTTGACCTCGGGCAGGTGCTCGAAGACCGCGAACAGCGGCATCGCCGAGAGGAGGGAACCCTGGGGCGCGCGGGCCGCGGCCGCCTCCGCGAAGGACATCGCCTGCTCGCGCGAACCGTGCCACTTCTCGCACCAGTAGTGCAGCGCCGCCAGATGCGCGCCCATGTGCGCCGGCGCGCGGTCCAGGATCTTCAGCCAGAGCTGCTCGAACTCCTCACGGGGGTACGCGAGTCCGCGCGCCACCGACAGCTCGACGATGTACGGGATCGGGTCACCCGGAGCCAGCAGCGCCGCCTCGGCGCACGCCGCCTTCGCCTCCTCCATGATGATCCGGAAGTCGTCCGTGCCCGGCGTCGCCGTCCGCCACGCCTGCTGCACCAGGAACTCCGCATGCACCGCCGCGCCGCCCGCGTCCTTCGGTGCCTCGGCCCGCCACACCCGCAGCCACTGCCCGCCCGGCGTCTCGCTCACCCCGCCCGGACGCCGCGCCAGCTCCAGGGAGGCCGCCCCCGCGAACGCCTGCACGCGCTGCCAGCGCAGCTCGCCCGCCGCCTCGGTGCCGGCGAGGAGCTGGGAGGCCGCGCGGTGGTCCTGGGTGCGCTGCACCAGGTCCAGGACGTCCAGCAGGTCCTGGTCGGGGCCGGGCATCCGGACGTCCAGCTCCTCCTGCCGTACGAAACCGTAGTCCGCCGGGTCCGCGGCGTCGGGGTGGCCCGGCGGGACCCGCTCGATCATGCCCCGTCGGCGCCTCAGGACGGGCAGCACCACGAAGCCCAGCATGACCAGCGCCATCAGGACCCAGAGAATCTCCATGCCACAAGCGTTCCAGACGCCGCCGACAATTGGCCAACCCGGTCCCCTGCCTGTGGAAAACCCGGCCCGGACGACTCTCCCGTCGGGGGCATGTACACCTCACCGCCGACATCGGTCCGGAATGCGGACTACGCTCGGGGCCCATGAGCGACAGGCACACCAGTCAGCACTTCGAGACCCTCGCGATCCACGCGGGCAACACCGCCGATCCCCTCACCGGCGCGGTCGTCCCGCCGATCTACCAGGTCTCCACCTACAAGCAGGACGGCGTCGGCGGCCTGCGCGGCGGCTACGAGTACAGCCGCAGCGCCAACCCGACCCGCACCGCCCTGGAGGAGAACCTCGCCGCCCTCGAAGGCGGCCGCCGAGGTCTCGCGTTCGCGTCCGGACTGGCGGCCGAGGACTGCCTGTTGCGTACGCTGCTCAGCCCCGGCGACCACGTGGTCATCCCCAACGACGCCTACGGCGGCACGTTCCGCCTCTTCGCGAAGGTCGTCGCCCGCTGGGGCGTGGAGTGGTCGGTCGCCGACACCAGCGACCCCGCCGCCGTGCGGGCCGCCATCACCCCGAAGACCAAGGCCGTGTGGGTGGAGACCCCCTCCAACCCGCTGCTCGGCATCACCGACATCGCCGCCGTCGCACAGATCGCGCGGGACGCGGGCGCGAAGCTCGTCGTCGACAACACCTTCGCCACGCCGTACCTCCAGCAGCCGCTGTCGCTCGGCGCCGACGTCGTCGTGCACTCCCTGACCAAGTACATGGGCGGCCACTCCGACGTCGTCGGCGGTGCGCTCATCGTCGGCGACGAGGCGCTCGGCGAGGAACTGGCGTACCACCAGAACGCCATGGGCGCGGTCGCCGGGCCCTTCGACTCCTGGCTGGTGCTGCGCGGCACCAAGACGCTGTCGGTGCGCATGGACCGGCACAGCGAGAACGCGACCAAGGTCGCCGACATGCTGACCCGGCACGCGCGCGTGACGAAGGTTCTCTACCCGGGTCTTACGGACCACCCCGGGCACGAGGTCGCCGCCAAGCAGATGCGCGCGTTCGGCGGCATGGTCTCCTTCCAGGTCGAGGGCGGCGAGGAGGCGGCCGTCGAGGTCTGCAACCGCGCCAAGGTCTTCACGCTGGGCGAGTCCCTGGGCGGCGTCGAGTCCCTGATCGAGCACCCCGGCCGCATGACGCACGCGTCCGCCGCGGGCAGCGCCCTGGAGGTGCCCGCCGACCTGGTGCGCCTCTCCGTGGGCATCGAGAACGTCGACGACCTGCTGGAGGACCTCCAGCAGGCGCTGGGTCGGTAACCCGTCCGGCTCACCAGCCGGTCAGCGGTGGAGTCGTCTCCGACGGCGGCTCCACCCAGGGGCGGGCCATCACCGCCCACACCACGAACGCCACGCTCGCCGCGAACAGCAGGAACCACAGCACGCGGCGGGCCGCCCGCCTGCGCCGCAGCATCCGGGCACCCCGGCGCACCACCTCGTCATGCAGCTCCGGCGGCACCGGCGGCGGCACCTGCTCCATGACCCGCCGCACGGCGGCCTCCCGCTCCGGTCGGTTCACGGCCGCCTCCCACGCACGGTGGCCTCACGCTCCGGACGGTTCACGGCCGCCTCCAGCCCGTCGTACGTCCGATCGGCACCGGCCCTCTCATGACGCCGCCACCTTCGCCCCGCCCACCGTCGGGGCCGGGCCCCGTGGCGGGTGGAGCAGCGTCGCCGTGGCCCGGTCGCAGATCGTGTGGACGCGTTCCGTCGGCAGGCCGAGGAGGGCCGCCGTCTGTTCCTCGGCGACACCTTCGTAGAGCCTCAGGACGAGGACGAGCCGCTCCTGCGGCGCCAGTCCGGCCAGCGCGCCGGCGGGATGCGGGCGGGCGCCGAACAGGCCGCCGTACTGGTGCCATGCGCCGCGGGCGAAGCGGGTGGCCAGGTACTGGCGGGTGCGGTCGTACGGGTCCTCGCCGTGCAGTCCGTCCCAGCACGCGTACGTGTGCGCCAGCGACAGCGTGAGCAGGCGCCGCGCGCGCGGGTTGTCGTCCGGGGCCTCCGCCGTGAGGAGCGTCGCGGCATGCAGCAGTCGCCCGGCCGCGCCCGCGACGAACGCCTTGAACTCCCGGGCCCGGCGGGCGTCTTGCGACGCATGCCGTTGTCGCACCGCGCCTCCCGCCTCAGGCCGACCGTACGAGGGAACCGGACCCTGGTCGCGTACGGGATACGGAACCGTGTGCGACTCGGGACCCGGTCTCATATGAGGCCCATGGCGGCCTTTCGGTCAAGAGCCGCGCGCCGTTCCGCCCCGGCGGGTGCGCACGGGAACCCGGGAACCCTCCGGTGTCCCTCAGGAAGCGGTCGGCGCATCCGCCCCCGGCAGCCCCTGTGCCGCCATCCGCGAGGAGAGCGCGGTGTTGAAGCGCGTGAGGAGCGTGCAGAACGCCTCGCGCTCCTCCGGCGCCCAGTCGTGTGTCAGCTCGGCCATCAACTGACGCCGGGAGGAGCGCACTTCCTCCAGGCGCGACAGCCCGCGCGGGGACAGCTGGAGCACCACCGCGCGCCCGTCCTCCGGGTGCGAGGTGCGCTTGACGAGCCCGGTGTCCACGAGCGGCGCCACCTGCCGGGTGACCGTCGACGAGTCGATGCCCATGCTCGCGGCGAGCGCCTTGACGCCCATCGGGCCTTCTTTGTCGAGGCGGTTGAGCAGCAGGTATGCGGCGCGGTCCATGGAGTTGCGCACCTGCCCGACCCCGCCGAGCCGGGTCTGTTCGGCACGGCGGGCGAAGACCGCCACCTCGTGCTGCAGCGTGTCGAGGAGACCGGTGTCACCGACGGTCGTCATGTCCATCGACATTTCAGGTGTTGTGGGCATGGCCGGGGGCTCACTTCAGATAAAGGGTGCTGGGTTGGGGGACAGGGTACGCGGCCGGAAGGCGGGCCGTACCGGCGCTGCGCAAACCGGTCTCGGAGGTTGGTCACAGCGGCCGCTCGCGCCTGTGAACTGCGATGCTTGTGTCATGAGCTACGGCACGGCTGACTCCTTGCACTCCCTGCGGCCCGTCACCCTCGACGACGTGCGCGGCGCCCAGAAGATGCTCACGGGCGTGGCGCGGGTGACCGCGATGGAGGGCAGCCGGCACCTCTCGCAGCTGGTGGGCGCGCCGGTGCACTTCAAGTGCGAGAACCTCCAGCGCACGGGGTCCTTCAAGCTGCGTGGCGCCTACGTCCGGATCGCCGGGCTGCTGCCCGAGGAGCGGGCCGCCGGGGTCGTCGCCGCGAGCGCGGGCAACCACGCGCAGGGCGTCGCGCTGGCGTCGTCGCTGCTGGGCGTGCGGTCGACGGTGTTCATGCCGAAGGGTGCCCCGCTCCCCAAGATCAGCGCGACCCGGGAGTACGGCGCCGAGGTGAGGCTGCACGGGCAGGTGGTCGACGAGACGCTGGCCGCCGCGCAGGAGCACGCGGAGCGGACCGGGGCGGTGTTCATCCACCCCTTCGACCACCCCGACATCATCGCGGGCCAGGGCACGGTCGGCCTGGAGATCCTGGAACAGTGCCCCGAGGTGCGCACGATCGTCCTCGGCATCGGCGGCGGCGGTCTCGCGGCCGGCGTCGCGGTCGCCGTGAAGTCGCTGCGGCCCGACGTACGGATCGTGGGCGTGCAGGCGGCGGGCGCGGCGGCGTACCCGCCCTCGCTGGCGGCGGGGCGCCCGGTGTCGATCGAGAACCCGGCGACGATGGCCGACGGCATGAAGGTCGGACGGCCCGGCGACGTGCCGTTCGAGATCGTCGGCGAACTGGTCGACGAGGTGCGCACGGTCACCGAGGACGAGCTGTCCGCGGCGCTCCTGCTGAGCCTGGAGCGGGCCAAGCTGGTCGTCGAGCCGGCCGGCGCGAGCCCCGTCGCGGCGCTGCTGAGCGACCCCGGCGCGTTCGAGGGACCGGTCGTCGCGGTGCTGTCCGGCGGCAACGTCGACCCGGTGCTGCTCCAGCGCGTCCTGCGGCACGGCATGGCCGCGCAGGGCCGCTACCTGGCCGTACGGCTGCGGCTGACCGACCGTCCCGGTGCCCTCGCCACGCTCCTCGGGGTGTTGTCAGTGGTCGACGCTAACGTCCTCGATGTGAGCCACGTGCGGACCGACCCACGGCTCGGGCTCACGGAGGCGGAGGTCGAGCTGCACCTGGAGACAAAGGGCCCCGAGCACTGCGCCGAGGTCGGCCGAGCCCTGCGGGACGCGGGTTACACGGTCATCGACTGAGGTCAGCGGCTTGGATTCACCCTTTCGGGAAAGTCCGTTGAGACTCGCGATACATCGCGTTATGGTGTGTTGCGGGAAAAGGACAGGCGACAGAACCAGCGCAAACCTAGGCTTTTCGAAGAATCCCCGAAGACGTGGAGACTCATATGCCAGGCGCCATCTACGCCGAAGGTCTCGTGAAGACCTTCGGTGACGTAAGGGCTCTGGACGGCGTCGACCTCGACGTGCCGGAAGGCACCGTCCTGGGCCTGCTCGGGCCGAACGGCGCGGGCAAGACGACGACCGTCCGCTGTCTGACGACCCTGCTGCGGCCCGACAGCGGCAAGGCGGTCGTCGCCGGCATCGACGTCCTCAAGCACCCCGACGCGGTGCGCCGTTCCATCGGACTGTCCGGCCAGTTCGCGGCGGTCGACGAGTATCTGACCGGCCGCGAGAACCTCCAGATGGTCGGCCGCCTCTACCAGATGAGGGCGAAGGCCGCGAAGGCCCGGGCGGCCGAGCTGCTGGAGCAGTTCGACCTCGCCGACGCCGCCGACCGCCCCACCAAGACCTACTCCGGCGGCATGCGCCGCCGCCTCGACCTCGCGGCCGCCCTAGTCGTCTCCCCGCCCGTGATGTTCATGGACGAACCGACGACCGGCCTCGACCCCCGCAACCGCCAGATGCTGTGGGACGTCATCAAGCGACTCGTCTCCGGCGGTACGACACTCCTGCTGACCACGCAGTACCTCGAAGAGGCCGACCACCTCGCCCATGACATCGCCGTCGTCGACCACGGCCGGCTCATCGCCCAGGGCACCTCCGACCAGCTCAAGGCCCGCACCGGCGGCGAGCGCGTCGAGGTCGTCGTCCATGAGCGCGAGGACATCGCGACCGCCTCCGAGGTCCTGCGCGGCTTCGGCAAGGGGGACACCACGGTCGAGGAGCACACCCGCAAGCTCACCGTCCCCGTCACCGGCGGCGCCAAGCTGCTCGCCGAGGTCATCCGCGAGCTCGACACCCGGGGCATCGAGATAGACGACATCGGACTGCGCCGCCCCACCCTCGACGACGTGTTCCTCTCCCTGACCGGCCACGTGGCCGAGGCGAAGGACGAGGAGAACGGCGCCGGGAGCGGCGACGCGAGCGGCAAGGAGGCCGTCAGGAAATGAGCGCCGTCACCGACACCGCACGCGTCGCACCGGCCGGCAACCCGGTCAGCCAGTCCGTCCGGGACTCCATGGTCGTCGCCCAGCGCAACCTGATCCGGATGTCCCGCATCCCCGAGATGATCATCTACGGGCTGATCCAGCCCATCATGTTCGTGGTGCTGTTCACCTACGTCTTCGGCGGCTCCATGCAGATCGGCGGCAGCACCAGCGCCGTCGACTACAAGAACTTCCTGATGGCCGGCATCTTCGCGCAGACCGTCACGTTCGCCACCGCCAGCTCCGGCGCCGGCATCGCCGACGACATGCACAAGGGGCTCATCGATCGCTTCCGCTCCCTGCCCATGGCCAGGGGCGCGGTGCTCACCGGGCGCACCTTCGCCGACCTCGTCCAGACCGCGCTCACCCTGATAGTCCTCGCGGTGGTCGCCCTGCTGGTCGGCTGGCGCGTCGGATCGGACGCGCCCACCAACGCCGGCAAGGTGCTGGGCGCCTTCGGGCTGCTGCTCCTGCTCGGGTACGCCTTCACCTGGATCGGCGCCCTGATCGGCATGTCCGTCCGCACCCCCGAGGCGGCCACCTCCAGCGGCCTGATCTGGCTCTTCCCGGTCACGTTCATCTCGAACGCGTTCGTGGACACCAGCCACATGACCCCGTGGCTGCGCCATGTCGCCGACTGGAACCCGTTCAGCGCCACCGTCCAGGCCTGTCGTGAGCTCTTCGGCAACCCTGGCGTCTCACCCTCCGAGGCCTGGCCGATGCAGCACCCGGTGTGGGCCTCGCTGATCTACTCGATCCTGATCATCGTCGTCTTCAGAACCCTGTCGGTCAGGAAGTACCGCTCGGCGACGGCGTGACAGCGCCGGAATGACTGCGCCGGAATGACCGCGACGGAATGACTGCGACGGCATGACAGAGCCCCCGGCGCCGGGAGGCGCCGGGGGCTCGTCGAAGAGAACGGCTCAGCCGTTGTAGGGCTCCGCCTTGAGGATCTTCACGGACGCCTTCTTGCCGTTGGGCAGCTCGTACTCCGCGTCCTCGCCGACCTTGTGGCCGATCACGCCGGAGCCCAGCGGGGACTGCGGCGAGTAGGTCTCGATGTCGGAGCTGGCGTACTCGCGGGAGGCGAGCAGGAAGGTCATCGTGTCGTCCTCGTCGCCGTCGAAGGCGATCGTCACGACCATGCCGGGGGCCACCGCGCCATCGGCGGACGCCGGGGCCTCGCCGACCTTGGCCTTCTCCAGGAGCTGGGTCAGCTGGCGGATGCGGAGCTCCTGCTTGCCCTGCTCTTCCTTGGCCGCGTGGTACCCGCCGTTCTCGCGCAGGTCGCCCTCCTCGCGCGCGGCCGCGATCTTCGCGGTGACTTCCTCGCGCGCGGGACCAGACAGGTACGCCAGCTCTTCCTTGAGCTTGGTGTACGCCTCCTGCGTAAGCCAGGTGACGTCTTCGCTGGTCTGGGTCACAGGTGCTCCTCGTAGGTACTGGGAATACAAAGCATCGCCCTACCCAGAAGAATGTTCCTTCACGGATGGGCGAAACCACGAGCCTAACAATTCAGCGGCCCAAGGGGGAGGACATAAGCCATCAGAATCACGTCAACGCAGGTCAGCCCCTACGTAATGCGGCTGAACTCAGTCGGCGTGGCAGCCCAGGAGCTCGGCGGTGGTGCCCGGAGACGTCGTACGGAGCGTGACGACCTTGTCGATGCGGGTGGCGTCGCCGGAGAAGCGGAAGTCGGCCCGGCCGACCTCGGCGCCGTTCTCGGCCTGGGAGCGGATCGTGCAGTAGCCGCTGGCGCCGGCGTCCTTGCGGACCTCCAGATGCACCTGCACCGAGTCCTTCTTCTGCTCGAAGGTGATCACCTCGGCACTGATCTTGTTCTGGCCGACGTAGTGCCAGGCGAAATAGCCGATCATCGCGAGCAGCAGGGCCCCGAGGACGGCACCGGCGATCTTGAGCTTGTGGTCGGCGCGCTCGTCCGAGGAGCGGCCGTAACGGCCCTCGGGCAGCTTCGTGGCGGCCGTACTCATGATCGTCCTCCGGACCCCGGAATTATTCGCCCCCCGATTCGGTCACTATAGAAGCGCCGATCGCCCCCGAAGACACCGGGGCGCCGACTTACTGAGGATCGAGTCTTGACTGACCAGCTGCGACTGATGGCCGTTCACGCGCACCCCGACGACGAGTCGAGCAAGGGCGCGGCCACCATGGCGAAGTACGTGTCCGAGGGGGTGGACGTGCTGGTCGTGACCTGCACGGGTGGGGAGCGCGGCTCCATCCTCAATCCGAAGCTGCAGGGCGACAAGTACATCGAGGAGCACATCCACGAGGTACGCAAGAAGGAGATGGACGAGGCCCGCGAGATCCTCGGCGTCAAGCAGGAGTGGCTCGGCTTCGTCGACTCCGGCCTCCCCGAGGGCGACCCGCTGCCCCCGCTCCCCGAGGGCTGCTTCGCCCTGGAGGACGTCGACAAGGCGGCCGGCGAGCTGGTCCGCAAGATCCGCGCGTTCCGTCCCCAGGTCATCACGACGTACGACGAGAACGGCGGCTACCCGCACCCCGACCACATCATGACCCACAAGATCTCGATGGTGGCGTTCGAGGGCGCGGCGGACACCGAGAAGTACCCGGAGGCCGAGTTCGGCCCCGCCTACCAGCCGCAGAAGCTCTACTACAACCAGGGCTTCAACCGCCCCCGCACCGAGGCGCTGCACCAGGCGATGCTGGACCGCGGCCTGGAGTCGCCGTACGGGGAGTGGCTCAAGCGCTGGAACGAGATCGAGCGCACCGAGCGCACCCTGACCACGCACATCCCGTGCGCCGACTTCTTCGAGATCCGCGACAAGGCCCTGATCGCGCACGCCACGCAGATCGACCCCGACGGCGGCTGGTTCAAGGTCCCGATGGAGGTCCAGAAGGAGGTCTGGCCGACGGAGGAGTACGAGCTCGCGAAGTCCCTCGTCGATACCTCCCTCCCCGAGGACGACCTCTTCGCGGGCATCCGCGACAATGCCTGACATGAGCGCAAGCGTGAGCCTGGCAATGACGCATCTCGTCCCCCTCGCCAAGGAGGTGGACGAGAACAAGGTCACCCCCGGTGTCCTCGGCTTCATCGTCTTCGCGGTGATGGCCCTGGCGGTGTGGGGGCTGATGAAGAGCATGAGCCGGCAGCTGGGGAAGGTCGACTTCAAGGAGACCCCGGACCCGGACGCCGAGACCGCCTCCGAGACGGCCTCGGCCAAGCCCGGCGCCGGCCAGAGCTGACGCAGGTCATGGCGGGTGGCGGGCGGAGCTGACCCCGGTCACCCGGCGGTCAGCTCCTCGCCGCCACCGCCACCCCCATGACCTCCCGCGCATGCCGGTTCGGGACCATCCCGAGGCGCCAGGCCTGCCAGCCGGACTCCAGGCTGATGCCCCGTTCCAGTAGCAGCAGGTACGCCTCGACGTAGTCGTCCAGCTTCTCGTCCCGGGACGGATGGCCGCCGCGGGCCAGCTGTGACAGCTCCTCCTGCGCCACCGCCGTACCGATCTCCACACCGCCCGGGGCCGCGTACGGCAGCAGCGTGCAGCGCAGGAAGCGGGCCCAGTCCTCGCCGCGGCGGTCGCCGTACGACGTGAACAGGCCGATCGCCTCGTCGCACAGGGCGAGCGCCTGCGGCGTGCGGGCGTTGCCCGCGTCCACCACCGCCAGCTCCAGGCACGTCCACGCCTCGCCGTGCGCGACGCCGATGCGCTGGAAGTCGGCGCGGGCGTCGACGAGGAGTTGACGGGCGAAGCCGGAGTTGCGCAGGGAACCCGTCTGCGCCGCCCGCTGGTCGCGGGTCACGCGCGCCGAGTGGTGCCGGGCGCAGGCCAGGCCGTACACGTCGCGGATGCGGGAGAACATCGTCCGGGAGCGTTCCAGCTCGCGGACCGCCAGGTCCAGGTTGCCCGTCTCCTCCAGCGCCTGGCCCAGGTAGTACACCGACCAGGCCTCGCCGCGCGCGTCCTCGTTCTCGCGGTGCCGGGACGCCGCCTGGCGCAGACCGTCCACCGCCGGGGAGGGATCGCCGGCGACCAGACGGGCGCGGGCCAGCTGGGTCAGGGCCCAGGCCTCGCCGCGGGCGTCGCGCGTGCGGCCGTAGAGATCCAGGGCGGTGCGCAGCTCCTGCTCGGCTCTGGACACGTCGCCCATGCGCAGGCCCAGCTGGCCGAGCTGGAAGTGGGCCCAGGCCTCGCCGTGCACGGACTCGCCCGCGTGGTGCAGGACCAGGGACTGGGTGAGCAGGTCCATGGCCTCGGACAGGTGGGCGCGGTCGCGTTCCACCGCCGCCAGCGCGTGCATGGTCCAGGCGCGGTCCGTCGCCAGTTCGGGGGCCGCCTGGAGGTCCAGGGCCTCGTGCAGCTTGGTCGCCGCCTCCGTCAGGTTGCCCTGGTGGTGGAGGGTGATGCCGAGGGAGCAGAGGGCGCGGGCCGCGCCCGCGTCGTGGTGGGCCTCCATGTACAGGTCGACCACCGAGGTCAGGGTGGTGCGGGCCTTGTCCAGCTCGCCGAGCTGGCGGGCCGCGATGCCGGTGCGCCACTGGACCGAGCGCACCAGCAGGCCCTGGTCGACGGCCTGCGCCAGCTCGCTGATCTCGCCGAGGCGGTAGAGGTCGCCGCGCAGCAGGCAGTAGTCGCACAGCGCGCCGAGCAGGTTCAGCACCGCCGCCTGGTTCACGCCCTCCGCGTGCCGCAGGGTCGAGGTGATGAAGCTCGACTCGTCGTCCAGCCAGCGCAGCGCCTCGTCGAGGGACGTGAAGCCGTGCGGGCTGAAGCGGTCCGAGCGGGTCGACATGTTGCCGTCGACCAGGCGCAGCACGGAATCCGCCAGCTCGGCGTAGTTCACGATGAGACGTTCCTGCGCCGAGGTGCGCTCCGCCGGTTCCTCCTCGTCGAGGAGGCGGGCCTGGGCGAAGGCGCGGACCAGGTCGTGCAGGCGGTAGCGGTCCCCGCGGACGTGGTCCAGCAGTCCCGCGCGGGAGAGCGCGACGAGCTGCCGGGTCGCCTCCGACTGGTCGGTGGCGAGAAGCGCCGCCGCCGCTGCCGCGCCCAGGGAGGCACGCCCTGCCAGCGCCAGTCGGCGCAGCAGGCGGCGGGCGGTCTCGGACTGGTCGGTGTAGCGCAGCCACAGCACCCGCTCGGCCGGCTCCACCGGGCCGTACGCGCCCAGGTCCGAGGCCAGTTGGCGCGGTGAGCGCGGGCCGAGGGACGAGCCCGCGATGCGCAGCGCGAGCGGCAGGCCGCCGCACAACTCCCTGATCCGGTCGGCGGATTCGGCGTCGTACGGCCCCGACTTGTCCTGCGCGGTCGCGCCCAGCAGCTCTTCCGCGCCCGCCGGGTCCAGGGCCTCGACCGGCAGATGGTGCACCCAGGCCGGCAGATCGGCGGGCAACCGCAAAGGGGTGCGGCTGGTGACCAGGACCAGGCTGTCCGAACGCTCGGGGACGAGGGTGCGGACCTGCTCGGGGTCCGAGGCGTCGTCCAGGACGACCGTCACCGGCAGGCCCGTCAGATGCTGGTGGTACAGCTCGCTCAGCCGCTTGACCTGCTGGTCGGGGGAGGAACGCTCCCGGAACAGCAGCTGCTCGCGGGGCGCGCCGAGCCGGTTCAGCAGATGCAGCAGCGCGTCGCGGGTGGGCAGCGGCGGCTCCTCCGGGCTGTCGCCGCGCAGGTCCACCACGCACGCGCCACGGAAGTAGTCCCGCAGATCGTGCGCGGCGTGCAGGGCCAGGGCGGTACGGCCGCTGCCGGGCGAGCCGTGCAGCACGACCACCGTGGGCCGGGTCTCGGTGCTGGCCCGCGCCGACTGCACCCACTGCCTGATCCGCCCCAGCTCCTGCCGACGCCCCGCGAACTCGGCGACGGGCTCCGGGAGTTGGCCGAACGACTGCTCCAGCACGTTCCGCCCGCGGGCTGCCGCGCTCTTGTCGGCGCCCTTCAGCCGCGGTCCCGTCTTCTTCGGCCCGGTCGACGCGCTCAGCACCCTTTGCTGGTCCAGGAACGGCCGGATGCCCCGCACCTCGAGCGCGGTCAGCCACGACAGCCGCAGCTGCTCGGGCCCGCCCGGCTGACTTGCTGCGCCCGCCTGGTGATGAGCGGCCGGCAGATGCGACCCGGCGACCTTCACCACCGTCGCCGCGGCCCCTACGACACCCACGGTCACCCCGGCGCCCAGGGCCGTCCCCGCGCCGGTCCCCAGCGCCAGGTCGGCGACGACGGCCGCGGCGGCGGCAACTCCGGCCACCAGCAAGGGAGTTCCGCCGCCCTGCTGGGCGTACCGCTGCCCGAACGTCAGCTGCCCGGCCGCCGCCTCGTCCAGCGCGCGCGTATAGGCCTCGTACTCCTCGGCGGCCGTCTCGGCCATGGCGTCCAGCGCGCCGCGCGCCCGGGACAGCAGCACACCCCCGTCGATCCGCCCGCCCGACCGCCGCACCTCCTCCTCCACGGCCCGCACCACCAGCCGCTCGGCCTCCACCCGATGGCTGTCCCGCATGTCCGGTCCCCCTCCGACGACAACGGTTTCTTGGTCAAGTGTGCTGCGGACGGGGCATCGGGGCGAGAGGGCGAGCGGAGTCAACAACTCCGTGGAGGGTTTGTGAATTGACGCTGTGGAACGGCTGTGTGGCTATCGTGATCGCCGACAACGCAGCAAGAGACGGGGAAAACGCATGTCCGCGGACAACACCACACCGGCCCGGCCACCCCAGGGGCCCCATCAGCCGCGCTGGGCCTGGTGGGTCGTCGGAATCGTCATCCCGGTCGTGGGCATCCTCATCACGGTGCTGATGAACGGCCCGGGTTCGTCGGACGACAAAGCCGCGGACGACACCGACACGGTCCGGCCCACCACATCGGCCGACGAGAAGACCGCGACCACGCCGCCCCCCACCAAGAGCCCCGCCGCGGACCGCGTGCTCTACGGCCCGGACGAGGTGAAGGTCGACCTGAGCGGCGGCGGGGCGATGTACATCGACCTCGACACCTCCGAGCCGCTGCTGTCGGGCTCCGACATCAAGGGCGCCGACCTGATCTACCAGACCACCGGCGACGACCCGACGCTGTACACCCCGGACTCCGCGCTGACGCTGGCACCGCTGGCCGGCTCCGGCGACGCCCCCGCCCCCACCGCCTCGGAGTGCGCGGACGCGGTGGAGAGCAACGGTGCCTACACCGGAACGGCACAGCGCGGCGGCCGCTTCTGCCTTCTGACAGGTGAGGGCCGCGTCGCCTACCTCCGTGTCGTCGCCGTGCCCCCGGGCAGGGGCGTCGGCAGGCTCGACGTCACCGTCTGGGACACGCCTGCCGCCTGACCTCCGGGGTACTGCGGCAGGATGGACCCCATGCCGAACCGACTGGCCCAAGAGACGTCCCCCTACCTCCTCCAGCACGCGGACAACCCCGTCGACTGGTGGCCGTGGTCCGGCGAGGCCTTCGAGGAGGCGCGCAAGAGCGGGAAACCGGTGCTGCTCAGCGTCGGATACTCCAGCTGTCACTGGTGCCATGTGATGGCCCACGAGTCCTTCGAGGACCAGGAGACCGCCGACTACCTCAACGCCCACTTCGTCAACATCAAGGTCGACCGTGAGGAACGCCCCGACGTCGACGCCGTCTACATGGAGGCCGTGCAGGCCGCCACCGGGCAGGGTGGGTGGCCGATGACCGTGTTTCTCACGCCCGATGCCGAGCCCTTCTACTTCGGTACCTACTTCCCGCCCGCGCCCCGGCACGGGATGCCGTCCTTCCGGCAGGTGTTGGAGGGGGTGCGCAGTGCGTGGGCCGATCGGCGGGACGAGGTCGCGGACATCGCCGGGAAGATCGTGCGGGATCTCGCCGGGCGGGAGATCTCCTACGGCGACTCGCAGGCACCCGGCGAGGAGGAGCTCGCGCAGGCGCTGCTCGGGCTGACGCGGGAGTACGACCCGCAGCGCGGCGGGTTCGGCGGGGCGCCCAAGTTCCCGCCGTCCATGGTCGTGGAGTTCCTGCTGCGGCACCACGCCCGGACCGGCGCCGAGGGTGCCTTGCAGATGGCGACGGACACGTGTGAGCGGATGGCGCGTGGCGGGATCTACGACCAGCTCGGGGGTGGGTTCGCGCGGTACTCCGTCGATCGGGAGTGGGTCGTGCCGCACTTCGAGAAGATGCTCTACGACAACGCGCTGTTGTGCCGCGTCTACGCTCACCTCTGGCGCGCCACCGGCTCCGAGCTCGCCCGCCGTGTCGCGCTGGAGACCGCCGACTTCATGGTGCGGGAGCTGAGGACCGCCGAAGGCGGGTTCGCCTCCGCGCTCGACGCCGACAGCGACGACGGGAGCGGGAAGCACGTCGAGGGGGCGTACTACGTCTGGACGCCCGCGCAGCTCACCGAGGTGCTGGGCGAGGCGGACGCCGAACTCGCCGCGCAGTATTTCGGGGTGACGGACGAAGGGACCTTCGAGGAAGGGGCCTCCGTTCTTCAACTGCCGCAGCAGGAAGGCGTGTTCGACGCCGAGAAGGTCGCGTCCGTCAAGCGGCGGCTGCTTGACGCCCGCGACGCCCGGCCCGCTCCGGGCCGGGACGACAAGGTCGTCGCCGCCTGGAACGGGCTCGCGATCGCCGCGCTGGCCGAGACCGGTGCCTTCTTCGACCGCCCCGACCTCGTCGAGGCCGCCGTCGCCGCCGCCGATCTCCTCGTACGACTGCATCTCGACGAGCAGGCGCGGCTCGCCCGGACCAGCAAGGACGGTCATGTCGGCGCCAACGCGGGGGTGTTGGAGGACTACGCGGATGTCGCGGAGGGGTTCCTCGCGCTCACGGCCGTGACGGGGGAGGGGGTGTGGCTGGAGTTCGCCGGGTTCCTGCTCGACCATGTGCTGGCGCGGTTCGTCGACCCCGAGTCCGGTGCCCTGTACGACACCGCCTCCGATGCCGAGCAGCTCATCCGGCGGCCCCAGGACCCGACCGACAACGCCGCGCCGTCCGGGTGGACCGCCGCCGCGGGGGCGCTGCTGAGCTATGCCGCGCAGACCGGTGCCGAGCCTCATCGCACCGCCGCCGAGCGGGCGTTGGGCGTCGTGAAGGCGCTCGGGCCGCGGGTGCCGCGGTTCATCGGGTGGGGGCTCGCGGTCGCCGAGGCGCTGCTCGACGGGCCGCGGGAGGTCGCCGTCGTGGGGCCCGCCCTCGATGATCCGGCCACAAAGCTGTTGCATCGCACGGCACTTCTGGGGACGGCTCCCGGTGCCGTCGTCGCCGTGGGAGCCGTGGGGAGTGACGAACTTCCGCTGCTCGCCGACCGGCCGCTCGTCGGCGGTGAACCGGCCGCGTACGTCTGCCGTAACTTCACTTGTGACGCACCGACGACCGAGGTCGAACGGCTTCGATCATCCTTGAACGGGTGAAGTCACCACACCCCTACGAAACATAGTATTTATCGGAAGATCCCTCGCACTTCACAGATCACCCATAACCTCTCCACAGTGACGCGGCAGGAGCGACGACCGGCCTGCCGCGACCGGGGGTTTTCGGGATCTGGGGGGATCTTTGCTGACGTCTGTCTTCATCGCCGCCGTTTCACTGGCCCTGTTCTGGATGGCGGCGTTCACCCTGTGGTGGCAGATGCACGCGTGGCGTACGCCCGAGGTGCTGGCCTCCACCCGGTTCAGCAGACCGGACGGGGGTGAACATGTCTCGTTCTCGCTCCTGCTGCCCGCGCGGCACGAGCAGGCCGTCCTCGACCACACCATCCAGCGCCTGCTGGAATCCAGCCACACCGACTTCGAGATCATCGTGATCGTCGGGCACGACGACCCCGAGACCACGGCGGTGGCCGAAGCGGCCGCCGAGCGCGATCCGCGCGTCCGGGTCGTCGTCGACACCCACGACAAGAAGAACAAGCCGAAGGCGATGAACACGGCGCTGCCGCACTGCCGCGGCGACGTCGTCGGGGTCTTCGACGCCGAGGACCAGGTCCACCCGGAGCTCCTCGCCCACGTCGACCACGCCTTCCGGACCACCGGGGCGGACGTCGTCCAGGGCGGCGTCCAGCTCATCAACTTCCACTCCAGCTGGTACTCCCTGCGCAACTGCCTGGAGTACTTCTTCTGGTTCCGGTCGCGGCTGCACCTGCACGCGCAGAAGGGGTTCATCCCGCTCGGCGGCAACACCGTCTTCGTCCGCACGGACGTCCTCCGGGAAGCCGACGGCTGGGACCCCGACTGCCTCGCCGAGGACTGTGACCTGGGGGTGCGACTGTCGTCCGTCGGCAAGAAGGTCGTCGTCGCCTACGACTCCGACATGGTCACCCGCGAGGAGACCCCGGGCAGCCTGATGTCCCTGCTCAAGCAGCGCACCCGCTGGAACCAGGGCTTCCTTCAGGTCTACCGGAAGAAGGACTGGAAGCAACTCCCGGGCTTCGGGCAGCGGTTGCTCGCCCGGTACACCCTCATGACCCCGTTCCTCCAGGCCTTCTCCGGCGTCGTCATCCCGCTCAACGTGGCGATCGCGCTCTTCCTCGATGTCCCCGTCAGCATCGCCTTCATCACCTTCCTGCCGGCCGTCACCGCACTGGTGACCTTCGTCTTCGAGCTCGTCGGACTGCACGACTTCGGCAAGCAGTACGGCCTGCGGGTGCGCTTCGTGCACTACCTCAAGCTGATCGTGGGCGGCCCCTTCTACCAGGTCCTCCTCGCCGGGGCCGCGATGCGCGCCGTCTGGCGTGAGCAACGCGGCCGCAACGACTGGGAGTTGACCAGCCACGTCGGGGCCCACCTCAACAACACGGCGGTTATCCGAGAGGACGTCCCTGCGTGACCTCCACCCTTCCCGCGGTGACCGCTCCGAAGGTCCCCGCGCAGCGGCAGCCTGCGCCTGAAACGCGTCCGGCCGGTCGAACAACCCCGTCCAGGCGCCCCGACCTCCTCCTCTGCGGTGCCCTCCTCGTCGCGATCCTCGTCGTGCAGGGCTGGAACATCGCCTCCTACCCGACCCTCAGCGACGACGAGGGCACCTACCTCGCCCAGGCCTGGGCCGTCCAGGAGGGCAAGGGCCTCGCCCACTACACCTACTGGTACGACCACCCGCCGCTCGGCTGGATCCAGCTCGCCCTGCTCACCTGGATACCGAAGCTGCTCAGCCCCGACTCGATGACCGTCGGCTCGATGCGGGTCATGATGCTGCTGATCAGCGGCATCAGCGCCGTCCTCGTGTACGTGCTCGGGCGGCGGCTGTCCCTGCCCCGCTGGGCCGCCGGGCTCGGCATGGCCCTGTTCGGGCTCTCGCCGCTCTCCGTCGTCCTCCAGCGGGAGATCTTCCTCGACAACCTCGCGGTGATGTGGACCCTGCTGGCGTTCACCCTCGCCGCCTCCCCGAGCCGCCACCTCTGGCACCACTTCGGCGCGGGCATCGCGGCGGCGACGGCCGTGCTGACCAAGGAGACGATGCTCTTCGTCCTCCCCGCGGTCTTCGTCACCATGTGGCGGCACAGCCACCGCGAGACCCGCAAGTTCGCCCTCACCGGCGCCGTCACCGCCTGCACCCTGATCGGCCTGGCCTACCCCCTCTTCGCCCTGCTGAAGGGCGAGTTGCTCCCGGGCAGCGGGCACGTCTCGCTGTGGGACGGCGTCAAGTACCAGATGACCAGGCCCGGTTCGGGCTTCATCCTCGACGCCGGGTCCGGCTCGCACGGGGTGCTCACGTCCTGGCTCTACTACGACCGGGTCCTGCCCCTCGGCGGACTCGCCGGCGCGCTCCTGCTCCTCGCCACCTGGCGCTGGTCCGTCACCGCCCGCGCGCTCGCCGGACCCTCGCTGGCCGTGGGCATCCTCGCCCTGGTCGCGATGCGGCCCAGCGGCTATCTGCCCGCGATGTACATCATCCAGGCGCTGCCGTTCCTCGCCCTCGTCCTCGCCGGCGGCACCGCCTCGATCGCCCACGCGGTGCTCAACAGGCTGCGCTGGGTGGGCCGTTACGGCATCGCCGCGGTCCTCGCCGTCGCCGCCTGCGTGTACGTCGTACCGCGCTGGTACGACGGTGACCGCACCGCCGTCACCGCCGACGCCAACGCCCCCTACCGGGCCGCCGCGAAGTGGCTGGGGAGCGAGGTGGCCGAGCCGGAGGAAACGCGGGTACTCGTCGACGACGCGCTCTGGCTGGACCTGGTGCACTCCGGGTACCGGCCCGGGCTCGGCGCCATCTGGTTCTACAAGGCCGACCTCGACCCGGCGGTCACGAAGACGATGCCGCGCGGCTGGAAGGACCTCGACTACGTCGTGGCCTCGCCGACCGTGCGCCGCGACGCGGCCGACCTGCCCAACGTCAAGGCCGCCATCCAGCACTCGACGCCGGTCGCCGTCTTCGGCACCGGCGCGGACCGGATCGAGATCCGGCAGATCCAGCACGTCCAGGGAGGCGTCCGATGAGCCAGGAGTACACCGCACCGGTCCCGGACATCGAGGCGGCCGAAGTCGCCGAGCCCGCCGCCGTCACCATCGTCGTACCGACGTACAACGAGTCGGCGAACGTCCGCGAACTTCTGCACCAGATCACCGAGTCGGTGCCCGCGCGGCTGCCCTGTGAGGTCGTCTTCGTGGACGACTCCACCGACGACACCCCCGAGGTGATCCGTGAGGCCGCGAAGGACTGTCCCTTCCCGGTGACCGTCCTGCACCGGGACGAGCCGGTCGGCGGACTCGGCGGGGCGGTCGTGGAGGGCATGAAGGCCGCCGGGTCGGACTGGATCGTCGTCATGGACGGCGACTGCCAGCATCCGCCGTCCCTGGTACCGGAGTTGGTGGCGACCGGGCAGCGGGCGAACGCCGGGCTCGTCGTCGCCTCCCGGTACATCAAGGGCGGCAGCCGCGCCGGGCTCGCCGGCAGTTACCGCGTGGCCGTCTCCCGCGGGGCGACCTGGCTGACCAAGTCCCTGTTCCCGCGCAGACTGCACGGCATCAGCGACCCGATGAGCGGCTTCTTCGCGATCCGGCGCAGCGACATCGCCGCGGAGGCGCTGAGGCCGCTCGGCTACAAGATCCTGCTGGAACTGGCGGTGCGGAGCCGGCCGCGCGCGGTCACCGAGGTGCCGTTCGTGTTCCAGGAGCGGTTCGCGGGCGAGTCCAAGTCCACGGCAGAAGAGGGCCGCCGCTTCCTGCGGCACCTCGCCGGACTGCGCACGGCGACCCCGCTGGCCCGCATGGTCGTGTTCGGGCTGATCGGGCTCACCGGATTCGTGCCCAACCTGGTCGCGCTGTGGGCGCTCACGCACGCGGGCCTGCACTACCTGCCCGCCGAGATCGTCGCCAACCAGTTCGGCGTGGCCTGGAACTTCCTCCTCATCGAGAAGGTGCTCTTCCGGGACCGGCGCCGCCACCGGCACTGGGCCGACCGCACGGTCCGGTTCGCGCTGCTCGCCAACGCGGACCTGGTGCTGCGCATCCCGCTGATCGCGCTGCTGGTCACGCACTTCGGCCTGTCGGCGCTGCCCGCCACCGCGCTGGCCCTGGTCATCACGTTCGTCCTGCGCTTCGTCGGGACCGAAGCGCTGGTCTATCTCCCACGCCGTAGGAGCCGCACCGCATGAAGAACCGCCGCAGACCCGCCCTGTTGGGGGTGACCGCCCTCACGGCCGGTCTCCTCCTCGCCGTACCCCAACCCGCCTCCGCCGCCAACCTCATCAAGAACCCCGGCTTCGAGACCGCCGGCAGCGGCGACATGCCGTACTGCTGGGAGAAGTCCGGCTGGGGCGACAACGACTTCACGTTCACCACCACCGCCGACGCCCACTCCGGCTCCAAGGCCATGAAGGTCGAGCTCACCCGCCGGGTCGAGGGCGACCGCAAGGCGCTGATCACCGAGTCGGCCGAGTGCGCGCCGGGCGTGACGCCGGGCAAGCAGTACGACCTGGGCCTCTGGTACAAGTCGACCACCCCGGACACCGCCGTCACCCTCTTCCGGCACGACACCACCGCCGGCTGGCAGTACTGGACGGATCTGAAGACGCTGGAGATGGCGGGTAGTTGGACGCAGGCGAGCGTCCGCACCCCCGAGGTCCCCACCGGCACCGACCGGATCACCTGGGGCGTCTCCGTCTACGGCACCGGCTCCGCGACCACCGACGACTACACGATGGAACAGGTCGCCGACCCGCTCCCGCCGGCGCAGTGCACCGGCACGGCGAACGAGTGCGCCAACGGCCGCTGGGACGTGCTGCCCACGCAGAACCCGGTGCGCTCCATGCACTCCGTCGTCCTCAACAACGGCAAGGTGCTGCTGATCGCGGGCTCCGGCAACAGCGAGGAGC
The DNA here is from genome assembly GCF_015163075.1 of Streptomyces justiciae. Classification (GTDB taxonomy): domain Bacteria; phylum Actinomycetota; class Actinomycetes; order Streptomycetales; family Streptomycetaceae; genus Streptomyces; species Streptomyces justiciae. The sequence goes on along the minus strand of NZ_JADDXU010000009.1, from coordinate 77,437 downwards.
AGTTCAACGCGGGCACCTTCACCTCGGCCGTCTACAACCCGGCCACCGGCACCTACAAGGTCATCCCGACCCCGAAGGACATGTTCTGCGCCGGGCACGTCCAGCTCCAGGACGGGCGGGTGCTGGTGATGAGCGGCAACAAGGCGTACCCGGTCGTCGGCGGCCACGGCTACGAGGGCTTCAAGGACTCGTACATCTTCGACCCGGTCACCGAGACGTACAGCAAGACGAACGACATGAACGACGGCCACTGGTACCCGTCGGCGACCGTCCTCGGCAACGGTGACGTCATCTCCTTCGGCGGGCTGCGCGAGGACTCGACCGGTTCGGTGACGGCCGAGCTGTTCTCCCAGGCGGAGCAGCAGTGGCAGCCGCTGTGGAAGGTCAACCAGACCTGGTCGTACTGGGGTCTGTACCCGTCGATGATCCTGATGCAGGACGGCCGGCTCTTCTACTCGGGCAGCCATGTCTTCGGCAACAACATCCCGGGCACCGGCAGCGCGATCTACGACTACGGCGCCAACACGGTCACCCAGGTGCCCGGCCTCCAGAACAAGGACGAGCGCGACCAGTCGGCGAGCGTGCTGCTGCCCCCGGCGCAGGACCAGAAGGTCCTCACCCTCGGCGGCGGCAACATCGACTCCAACCCGGAGGCGAACCGGCTGACCGACGTCATCGACCTCAAGCAGCCCAACCCGGCGTACGTCGCCGGTCCGCCGCTCCCGCAGGGCACGGTCGACCTCGGCAACGGCCCGCAGCCGGAGACCGGCAACCAGGGCAAGATGTACGTCTCCGCGGTCCTGCTGCCGGACGGCAAGGTGCTGGAGACCGGCGGCGGTCTGCACAACCGGGCCAACCCCGTCCACGAGTCCTCGCTCTACGACCCCGACACCGGCACGTTCGACCCGGTGGCCGCCGACCCCGAGGCCCGTGGCTACCACTCCTCGGCGTTCCTGCTGCCCGACGGCCGGGTCATGGCGACCGGTGACAACCCGGGCAACGGCACCTGGAACCACAACGTGTCGATCTACACCCCGCCGTATCTCCTCAAGGGCACGCGGCCGTCGATCACTTCGGTCATCGACACCGAGTGGACGTACGGCGACACCCAGCGCATCACCGTCGACCGGCCCATCGCCAAGGCCGAGTTGATCCGCCCGGCCGCGGTGACGCACTCCTCCGACCCCAACCAGCGGTTCGTGGACCTGCCGCTGTCGGTGGACGGCAACAACGTCGACCTGAACGTGACGAGCAACCCCAATCTGGCGCCGCCCGGCTGGTACATGCTCTTCGCGGTGGACGCCAACGGGGTGCCGTCGGTGGCCAAGTGGGTCCACTTGCAAGGCCCGGCCGCGCTGAGTGCGACGGACGCCTCGGCCCACGTCCACTCCTTCGCCGACGACCTCTCCGGCAAGGTCACCGGGCCCGGCAAGAAGCGCACCTCGCAGAAGGTCAGCCCGACCGTCTCCGGCTGCGACCGCCACTACGGCTCGCTCAACGTCTGCGTGCCCACGGCGTTCCCGAAGGAGGTGAAGGCGACTACGTCGGCCCGCTGCACCTGGCTGAAGAAGAACGACTACGGCCGCCTGAAGGTCAACGGCAAGGACGACCCGCTGGGGTTGGACCGGAACAAGGACGGGATCGCCTGCGGAAAGGCGGACATCAGGAAGGGGTAGCCCCCGTAGCCCCCGTAGCCCCTATCCCCTATCCCCTAACCGCCGAACTCTTCCAGGGCGCGCGTCACGATGGCCTCCAGCTGTTCGTGGTGCGCGCCCTTCCAGTACGCCCGCCCGCAGTCCGCGCACTGCGCGAACACGTCGTACGACCGGTGCGTGCCGCCCGCCAGCTGGTCCGCGACCTCCTCCTTCGTGGCCTCCTTGAGCAGGCCGTTGCAGGCGGTGCAGCGGGTCCAGGGCCGCAGCTCGGGGCGGAAGCGGTCGAGGATGTCGTCGAGCTGTTCCTCGGGGCGGGTGCTGTAGACGTACGCGCCGGCCCACAGTTCGCGGCGCCGCAGCAGCCCCCGGTCGCGGCTGAGCATGACGCGCCGCTCGGCGGCGGAGAGTGCGGCGAGGGCCGGGTCGCCGAGGTCCGTCGACTCGTACGCCGTGTCCACGCCGAGCAGCCGCAGCCGGCGGGCGAGGGTGCCGAGGTGGACGTCGAGGAGGAAGCGGAGCGGGGCGCCGGGGACCCGCTGGGGCCGGGTGACGGGCCGGACCTCCACATGGTCGCCCGCCACGGGGACGTACGACGTGGGCACCTCGCGGCCGTCGACCACCAGCGTCCCGGCCTCGGTGAGCGGGACGCCGAGGGACTCGACGACATGGCCGAGGGTGGAGACGCCGTCGGTGGTGACGGGGGTGGCTCCGGACCGGCGTCCGTGCGGGACGAACAGGGCCAGTTCGGGGGCGACTTCGAGGTGGATCTCCGGTCCGTTCACCCGGCCAGGATGTCACGGCCGACGCCCATGGCCTCAGCTGTTTTTCGTGGTGAGGCCGTTGGCGAGGACGTCCAGGGCGCGGTCGAGGAGGTCGGCGAGATCGTCCTGGAAGTCGTTCTCCGCCCAGTAGCGGGAGATCTCCGCGAGTCCGGCGACCACGGACATCGTGTAGACGCGCACCTCCAGGCTGTCCACGTCGCGCCCGGTGCGTTCCGCGATGCCCTCGGCGAGCATGTGGGAGGCGACCGACATGCTCTCCATCATCCGGGCGCGCACGGTGGGGACCTGGACCATCAGGTGCGCCCGGATGCGGGTGATCTCGGGTTCCCGGTCGTGGCCGAGGCGGACGGCCTTGTGCATGATGTGCCGCACCGACTCCGTCCACGGCTCGTCCTTGGGCCGGGCCTTCAGCTCCTCCAGGATGAGCGCGTCGTGCTCGTCCGTGAGGACGATGTCCTCCTTGGTGGGGAAGTAGCGGAAGACCGTGGACGGCGACACCTCGGCGCGGTCGGCGATCTGCTCGATCGTGGTGGCGTCGTAGCCCTGTTCCTCGATGAGGGCGTACGTCGCGTCGCGGATCGCCGTCCGGGTCTTGATCTTCTTCCGCTCACGGAGTCCCAGCTGGGGGACGTCCGTGGGCGGAGAGGTACGTGCGGGTGTCATGGATGCCATTGTCAGGCATCCGCCGGCTCGGGAGCCATGTCCGGGGTGGTCGCGGTCTCCTCGGTCTTCGGGGTTCCGGGCAGGAAGGCCGCCGCGAGGAGTGCCGCTACGAGGGCGGCGGCGCCGCAGACCAGCAGGATGACGCTCATGCCGTGGACGTAGGCGCTGTCGGCGGAGGCCAGCAGGTCGGCCGAGCCGGTCTTCTGGGCCACGAGGTGGGCCGCGATCACGGATTCTCCGGCGGTGTCGGCGGCCTGTGCGGGCAGCCCGGTGACGTCGAGCCGGTCGCGGAAGATGCTCGCGAGCAGGCTGCCGAGGAGGGCGATGCCGATCGCGCCGCCGACCTGGCGCAGGGTGGTCAGGAGGCCGGAGCCGCTGCCGGCGCGGTCGCGGGGCAGGGTGCCGAGGGCGCCGTTCATGGAGGGGATGAGGGAGAGGCCGAAGCCGAGGCCGGTGACCGAGAGCCACAGCGCGGTGAAGCCGTAGCCGGAGTCGGTGGTCGTACGGCTGCCGAGGAACGCGGCGAACGCCAGCACCACCAGTCCGGCGCTGACCGTGGCCCGGGCGCCGAAGCGGGTGACGACCAGTGGGGCGAGGCGGGTGGCGACGAGCAGTCCGCCCATCATCGGCAGCAGCCGCACGCCGGTGCCGAGGGCGTCGTTGCCGAGGACGGCCTGGAGGTAGGGCGGCAGGACGAACAGCAGGCCGGACAGGACGAACATCACCAGGGTCGCGGCGAGGGTGTTGAACAGGAAGCCGCGGTGGGCGAGCAGGGACATGTCGAGCATCGGGCGGGCCTGCCGGCGCTCCCGCAGGACGAGGGCGGTCAGCAGGACGACCGCGCCCGCGATCATGCCGAGGACCAGCGCGTCGGTCCAGCCCCGGGTGGGGGCCTCGATGATCGCGTAGATCAGGGCGCCGAGGCCGGTCGCGGTGAGCGCGGTGGAGACGGTGTCGACCTTGGGGGAGGCGGGGTCGCGGGTCTCGGGGAGCAGCAGCACGCAGGCGATGATGCCGATCGCGGCCATCGGGACGTTGATCAGGAAGACCGAGCCCCACCAGAAGTGGTTGAGCAGCCAGCCGCCCATGATCGGGCCGAGCGGCAGGCCGAGCGCGCTGGCGGCGGAGATGATGCCGACGGCCTTGGCGCGCTCGTCGGCGCCGAACAGCGAGGGCAGCACGGAGAGCGCGAGCGGGGTGACGAGGGCACCGCCGATGCCCATCAGGGCTCGGGCGGCGACGACCCAGTTCACGTCGTCGGCCAGGGCGCCGACCAGGGACGCGGCGAGGAAGACGCCGAGCCCGACGACGAGCATCCGGCGCCGGCCGAACCGGTCGCCGAGGAGGCCGGCGGGGAGCATCAACGCCGCGAAGACGACGACGTACGCGTCCGCCATCCACTGCTGCTCGCCGGTGCTCGCGCCGAGGTTGGCGGCCATGGTCGGCAGTGCCACGTTGAGGATCGTCATGTCGAAGCCGAGGGTCAGCATGCTCGCGACCAGGGCGCCGAGGGCCCACCAGCGGCGGGGGTCCGGAGTGAAGGTGTCCATGAAATGAGAGTAGCTGTCAAAATAGGGCGCCTGTCAATAGGGATTGCATGTCACAAGCTTGGGGGCACGAAAAAGGGCCACGGCTCGCAAGCCGTGGCCCTTCGGGAACTGCGGGTGGGTGCCGCTACGCGTGCTGGTACGCCACCAGGGAGATCCCCACGTAGTGGACGACGAACGCCGCCAGCGTGAACGAGTGGAAGACCTCGTGGAAGCCGAACCAGCGCGGGGACGGGTTCGGACGCTTGATGCCGTAGATGACGCCACCGGCGCTGTAGAGCACGCCGCCGACGATCACCAGGACCAGGACCGCGATGCCGCCGGTGCGCATGAAGTCCGGCAGGAAGAAGACCGCCGCCCAGCCCATCGCGATGTAGCAGGGGGTGTAGAGCCAGCGCGGGGCGCCCACCCAGAACACCCGGAAGATGATGCCGGCGAGCGCCGCGGCCCAGATGCCCCACAGCAGCCACTGCCCCTTCGCGCCGGGCAGCAGCAGCATCGTCAGCGGGGTGTAGGTGCCCGCGATGATCAGGAAGATGTTGGCGTGATCGAGTCTGCGCAGGACACCGTCCATGCGCGGGCTCCAGTTGCCGCGGTGGTAGAGGGCGCTCACGCCGAACAGCAGGCAGGCCGTCAGGGCGAAGATGCCGCAGGCGATCCGGCCCCGGGTCGAGTCGGCGAGGGCGGTGAGCACCAGGCCCGCTATGAGTACGGCCGGGAACATCCCGAGATGCAGCCAGCCGCGGAGCTTGGGCTTGACCGGGTGCGGGAGGGAGAGCGCCACGGGACCACGGCCGGCGGCCGAGGGGTCCAGGGGCGCGTCGGAGGCGGACGCAGTCATGCCCGGCATCGTACCTACGGACCCGTAAGTTGCGGATGAGTAGGGACTGAGAACCGGCCGAGAGTGGCCATCATCTCACGGGAGTTGGCCGCTTGGGAGCCCGGTCAAGGGACCGTCAAGCGAACTCAAAGTGCACGCATGGCAACACTCCGACACGTGGCAATGCTCACTCCGCTCACCTGTGATGCCTTCTGGACAGATGGGCACTCGGGACGGATGATCAGATGAGTGCGGTCGGCACCGGATGAGCGCCTAGGTCACCACCGAGAGGCGCTGGACGCATCCGGGTCGCAGCCCCCACGGGGCCTCCAACAAAAAATCCCTCATTTAGGAGCAATCGTGGCGCGCGACATCGCGGCTCCCCCCGTCATCCCCACCAAGCACCAGGAACTGATCTCGTGGGTGAACGAGATCGCCGAACTGACCCAGCCGGACAACGTGGTCTGGTGTGACGGATCCGAGGCCGAGTACGAGCGCCTGTGCGAGGAGCTCGTCGCGAAGGGCACCTTCAAGAAGCTCGACCCGATCAAGCGCCCCAACTCCTACTACGCGGCCTCCGACCCGACCGACGTCGCGCGCGTCGAGGACCGCACCTTCATCTGCTCCGAGAAGGAGGAGGACGCGGGCCCGACCAACCACTGGAAGGCCCCCGCGGAGATGCGGGAGATCTTCGCCGGCGAGAAGGGCGTCTTCCGCGGCTCCATGAAGGGCCGGACGATGTACGTCGTCCCGTTCTGCATGGGCCCCCTCGGCTCGGACCTCTCCGCGATCGGCGTCGAGATCACCGACTCGGCGTACGTCGCCGTCTCCATGCGCACCATGACCCGCATGGGGCAGCCGGTCCTCGACGAACTCGGCTCGGACGGCTTCTTCGTCAAGGCCGTCCACACCCTCGGCGCGCCCCTCGCGGAGGGCGAGGCGGACGTCCCCTGGCCGTGCAACTCCACCAAGTACATCTCGCACTTCCCCGAGAGCCGCGAGATCTGGTCCTACGGCTCCGGCTACGGCGGCAACGCCCTGCTCGGCAAGAAGTGCTACGCCCTGCGCATCGCCTCCGTCATGGCGCGCGACGAGGGCTGGCTGGCCGAGCACATGCTGATCCTCAAACTGACGCCCCCGCAGGGCGAGTCGAAGTACGTGGCCGCCGCCTTCCCGTCCGCCTGCGGCAAGACCAACCTCGCCATGCTGGAGCCCACGATCTCCGGCTGGACCGTCGAGACGATCGGCGACGACATCGCCTGGATGCGCTTCGGTGAGGACGGCCGCCTGTACGCCATCAACCCCGAGGCCGGCTTCTTCGGCGTCGCGCCCGGCACCGGTGAGCACACCAACGCCAACGCGATGAAGACGCTGTGGGGCAACTCGGTCTTCACCAACGTGGCGTTGACCGACGACGGCGACATCTGGTGGGAGGGCATGACGGAGGAGACCCCGGCCCACCTCACCGACTGGAAGGGCAACGACTGGACGCCGGCGTCCGAGACCCCGGCCGCCCACCCCAACGCCCGCTTCACCACCCCCGCCGCGCAGTGCCCGATCATCGCGCCCGAGTGGGAGGACCCGAAGGGCGTGCCGATCTCGGCGATCCTCTTCGGTGGCCGCCGCGCCTCGGCCGTGCCGCTGGTGACGGAGTCCTTCGACTGGAACCACGGCGTCTTCCTCGGCGCCAACGTGGCCTCCGAGAAGACCGCCGCCGCCGAGGGCAAGGTCGGCGAGCTGCGCCGCGACCCGTTCGCCATGCTGCCGTTCTGCGGCTACAACATGGGCGACTACATGGGCCACTGGGTCGACGTGGCCAAGGACAAGGACGCCACGAAGCTCCCGAAGATCTACTACGTCAACTGGTTCCGCAAGAACGACGAGGGCAAGTTCGTCTGGCCCGGCTTCGGCGAGAACAGCCGCGTCCTGAAGTGGATCGTGGAGCGTCTCGACGGCAAGGCCGAGGGCGTCGAGACCCCGATCGGCATCCTGCCGACGAAGGCCGCGCTGGACACCGACGGCCTCGAACTCGACGACAAGGACCTCGACTTCCTGCTCACCGTCGACAAGGAGGTCTGGCGCGAGGAGGCCGCGCTGGTCCCCGAGCACCTCAACACCTTCGGCGAGCACACCCCGAAGGAACTGTGGGACGAGTACCGGGCACTGGTGCAGCGCCTGGGCTAGAGCCCGCAGGACACAAGGCTCCGCGGCCGGTTGGGGATGTGCCCTGACCAGCGATCGTCACGGCCGGCCGCGGTGTGAACCGACGAGGTTCCGTACAACGGCGTGCGGAGCCATGGGCCTGTCGTTGTGACCCCGTCCGCCCCGATGGGAACACAACGACAGGCCTTCGTCTTTTTCGGTCATCACCTCTGTGCGGGCGGGGATTTCGCGGGACACTCGGGACATCCTGCAACGAACCCCGAAATGAGGTGAGCGGGGTGCGCACACCGGTCAGCGACCCTTTGAAGGTGGGGCCGTACCGTATCGTCGGGCGGCTCGGCTCCGGCGGCATGGGCTGGGTGTATCTCGGGCGCTCGCCCGCCGGGCGTGAGGTGGCGGTGAAGGTGGTGCGCCCCGAGCTGGCGGCGGAGTCCGAGTTCCGGGAACGCTTCGCGCGCGAGGTCGCGGCCGCCCGCGTCGTCAGCGGCGCCTACACCGCTGCGGTCATCGACGCCGACACCGAGGCCGAACTGCCCTGGCTGGCCACGATGTACGTGCCCGGCCCGTCCCTCGCGGAAGCCGTCCGCACGGACGGACCCCTCCCCGAGAACCAGGGGCGCCGGCTCGGCGCGTTCCTCGTGGAGGCCTTGCAGGCCGTGCACGCGGCCGGGGTCGTGCACCGGGACCTCAAGCCGTCCAACGTGCTGCTGGCCTCCGACGGGCCGCGCGTCATCGACTTCGGCATCTCCCGGGTCGCCGGGGCGCCCGGCCTGACCCGGGTCGGACTCGTCGTGGGCACCCCGCCGTTCATGTCGCCGGAGCAGATGAAGGGCGCCCAGGCCGGGCCGGAGAGCGATGTGTTCTCCCTCGGCGGGGTGCTGGTGTACGCCCTCTCCGGGCATCCGCCGCACGGCATGGGGGAGGCCGTCCGCTACCAGGTCGTCTTCGGCGACCCCGACCTCGACGGCGTACCGCAGACCATGCGGCCGTTGATCGCGCACTGCCTCGCCAAACGGCCCGCGGACCGGCCCCGGCTGGCGGAGCTGCTGGCCGAACTCCTCGACGAGGCCCCGCAGTCACCGTCCTGGCCGCCTCCCAAGGTGCGGCGCACCATCGAGGTCCGGGTGAGCGAGCTGAACGCCCGCCGCAAGGCCGGTACGAGCGTCTCGGTGCCGTCCTGTCTGATGCTGCACGCCCAGGCCCTGCTGGACGCCGGGCTCACCGACGCGATGGTCGCCCGGGCGGTGGACCGTGGTACCGCCTGAGCACTCGACCGGCCCCGCCCATGAGATCGGCACGTACTGGCGGCAGTTGGTGCGGAACTGGGCGGCGGGCCGGAATCTGCACATCGTCACCGACACCGATTCCGTGTCCCTGCAATGCGATATCGAGGAAACCGGTCGCCTGCTGACGGTCAGATTCATGACCACGAAACGGCTGCTGGTCGCCTTTGTCACCGACGGGAATTTCCTGCGCCATGACCAACTCGCCGTCGCGGCAGCGGCGTCGAACGCATGGAATACCGAACAACTGAATCCCATGTTGTCCGTGTGGGATGTTCGAGGCCCTCGACCCTGTCTCGCTGGGGTGTGCGATCTGCCTCTGACCTGCCGTATCGCCCAAGCGGACTTCGATGCTTTGGCCAGTGATTGGGTGGAACGGGCGCGGCAGATGTTCACCCGTTGTCATCAGGTGTTCCAGTTGTAGAAGGGAAGGGTGTGAGGTCTTTCAATTGGCCTCAACCCCTTTCGGACAGGCGATGGTTGCCTCCACTATGGGCCAGGGCCTTTGTCGGGCCACGGGGGATGTGGCCGGTGGGTCACAGGGGGTGCCCATGAGGCGTTTTCTCTGTCTCGTTCTGCTGCTGGGTTGTCTCGGCGTTCCGGCGGCCGCGGTTCCCGCGAGCGCCGCCGACTCGTGCGAGGGGACCTTCGCGCAACGGCTGCGCTGCTGGGCCCAGGGGATGGGGGACCACACGGTCGCCGTCACCCTGGACCGCAAGCTCGCGTTCAACGGTGACCAGGCCGACCGCGCAGCCGTCGCCGCGACCGTGCTGAAGCACCGCCACAACCTCGAAGTGCGCGTCCCCGCCGGGGCCACGACCGACCAGGGCGGTACGGCCCTGCTGGTGCTGGCCGGCCACCGGCTCGTCCACCCCGACGCCCACGTCACCCGGCTGACCCAGACGCAGGTCACGGAGCTGAGGAACGCGGGCGCGTGCAGCCCGCGCCCCGGGGATCTGTGCGCGGTGGTCGGCCCGAAGGCCGGCGGGCCCGGCTATCTGACCGGCCGCGACCTGATCGGCTTCGAGGGCATCGCCGCGCTGCCGCAGACCGAGTACTCCCTGGCGGCGCAGGACGACTCGGGCCTCGGCCTCAAGGACTGGCTCCTGATCGGCATGACCGCCCTGCTCGCCCTGCTCCTGGCCGGTTTCGTCCTCGCCGTCCGCCGCTCGTCCACGCCTCAGCCGGCGCTCGCCGGCGCGGGCACCGGCCACCACCGCTCGGCCGACGAGCCGACGGTACGCGTCAGGGCCGCGGCACCCCGCCACGCCCGCAGGCCGACGGGCCCGACGAGCACCGCGGTCGTCCGCACCGACCTGCACCCGCAGGGCTACGTCGAACTCGACCGCGTCCTCTACCGCGCGACCTGGGCGGACCCGAGCCGCCCCCCACCCGCCCCCGGCGCCAAGGTCGACGTCACCCACCCCCGGGACACCGACCTCCTCCACGCCTACCCACCCCAACCAACCGGCCCGGCCTGACGCATCCGCGCCACCAGGAGAAGCCCATGTCCAGCGAATACCCGCCCACCCTGCCGGCGGAGTACGCCGACATCGAGTTCGAGAACAACGCTCAGCGGCTGCCGCTCGTGCTGTGTCTCGACACCTCCAGTTCCATGGCGGGGCCGCCGATCCAGACGCTCAACAACGCCCTCGTGGAGTGGACCCGGGAGCTGCACGACGACGTCTCGCTCAGCTACAGCGTCGAGGTCGCGGTCGTCACCTTCGGTGGGCAGGGTGTGGCCGCCTGGCGCGGGCCGCAGCCGCTCGCGCCCGGGACCCCGGTGAGCCCGTTCGTGCCCGCGCACATGTTCCGGCCGCCGCAGCTAGCCGCCGCCGGCGTGACGCTCATGACCGAGGCCCTGGAGCTGTCGATGCAGATCGTCGCGGCCCGCAAGGCCGAGCTGCGCGCCTCCGGCCTGCAGTACTACCGGCCGCAGATCTGCCTGGTCACCGACGGCATCCCCACCGACGCCACCGGCCACCGCACCGACGCCTGGCACCGGCTGGTCCCCGTCCTCGCCGAGGAGCAGAACGCCCGCCGCTTCCGGCTGTACGCGATCGGCGTCGGCGGCATCACCGACTTCGGCGAGCAGGTCCTGCGCGCGTTCGCCCCGAAGTTCAACGCCACCATCCAGGGCTTCCCGTTCCGCGAGCTGCTCCAGATGATGTCCGCGAGCGCCAACGCCGAGCAGAAGGGCGCGGGCGACGAGGTCTTCGAGAAGATCTTCAGCCAGTTCAAGACCCAGCGCCCGGCCTGGGAGAGCTAGGCGATGGCCGCGGACCGGGCCGGCTGGCGCATCCACGGCATGAGCGTCGAGGGCTACCGGCACCGCCGGGACGGGCTCCCCTGTCAGGACGCGTGCGCGCACACCGACGCGGGCCCGGTCGCCGTGCTCGCCGTCGCGGACGGCGCGGGCAGCCGGCCGCGCTCCGACGAGGGTTCGCGGCTCGCGGTGGAACTGGCCGCCGAGCACTTCGTACGACGGGCCGCCGCGCAGGCCCCGAGTCCGCCCGGCGAGGCCGTGCACGCGCTGCTCGTGGACGCCTACCGCGAGGTCACCAAGGTGTTCCTGGAGACCACGGGCGCCTCGGCCGCGGACTTCGCCACCACCCTCACCGTGGTCGTGCTGGCCCCGGACTGGCTCGGTCACCTCAGCGTCGGCGACGGCTTCGTCGTGCTGCGGGCGGGCAGCGAGGACGGTGAACGGCAGTTCCATCTGCTGCCGCAGCCGGTGGCGGCCGGCGAGTACAGCAACGAGACCGTCTTCCTCACCTCCCCGGACGCCGCCCGCTGGGTGCACACCGACTGTGTCGCCGACCCGGGCATCGACGGCGTACTGCTGTCCACCGACGGGCTCGCGCAGGCCGCGCTCTCCCGCTCCGGCGGCGGCGCGACCACCCCGAACGCCTCCTTCGTCGACGCCGTCTTCCGCTCCCTCGACACCCCCGGACCGGTCTCCGAGGCCGCCCACGACAACCTGGCCGCCCTCCTCAGGTCGGACCGGCTGACCGCGCTGAACGCCGACGACAAGACCCTGCTGCGGGCCGTGCGCAGGACGCGGCGATGAGCGGCCGCGTCGTCCACCTGGACGGGAAACCGGTCGTGCTCGCCGAGGCCCCGCTCAAGGGCGGCGGCCAGGCGGCCGTCTTCCCCGTGGAGGGCGACCACGGCACCGTCGTCAAGCTCTACCGCGACCCGCCGGGACCCGACCAGGAACGCCGGCTGGCCCGCATGCTCACCATGTCGCCGCTCGCCGCCCGCCCCACCGACCGGTCCCAGCCGCCCGAACTGGCCTGGCCGACCGCGCTCGCCCGCAGCCCCGAGGGCGCGTTCCTCGGCTATGCCATGCACCGCTTCGGCGAGCCCGAACACGTCCAGCTGGTCGGCCTGTTCACCCGCGCCCAGCGGCTCAGGCTGTTTCCCGAGGCGGACTGGCGGTTCCTGCTCGGCGTGTCCTGGAACCTCGCCTTCATGACCGCCCGCATGCACCACGACGACCTCGTCATCGGCGACTTCTCCAGCAGCAACGTGGTCGTCGACGGCAACGGCTTCGTCACCTTCCTCGACTGCGACTCCATCGCCTTCACCGACCCCGTCACCGGCGAGCCGTTCCCGTGCCTGATGCACACCACCGACTACTCCGCCCCCGAACGGCAGTCCGGCAGCCCCGCGACCCGCGCCAGCGACGACTTCGCGCTCGCCGTGCTCGTCTACCAGCTCCTCACCGCAGGCAACCACCCCTTCGGCGGCGTCCCGCACGAGAGCACCTCCGAGTCGACCGTCAAGGACAACATCGCCGCCAGCTGCTCCTACGTCGTCCGCCCCGAGCACGTCGTCATCCCGCGCGGCACCGTCGACCCCTCCGTCCTGCCGCCCGGCCTGCTCACCCTGGCCCGCGCCGCCTTCGGCCCCGGCGTCCACGCGCCCGCCGCCCGGCCCCCGGCGGAGGCATGGCTGCGCGCGCTGGACCAGGAGCGCTCACAGATCCGCGTCTGCCAGGCCCGCCCGCTGCACACGTACGGCGCCCATCTGCCGTCCTGCCCCTGGTGCGAGCGCGTCACCCGGACCCGCCACGACGTCTTCAACGGCCCCCGCCCGGTGCCGGTGCCGCCTCCGCCGCCCCCACCGCCTGTGCCCGTCCCGGCCGCGCACCGGTTCGGCGCGCTGAAGGTGGTGTGCGCGCTGGTGCTGCTGCTGGCGTTCATCGTGGTCGTGGCCGGACGGCTGGGCTGACCTCAGCCGGCCCGCCCCCGGTCCTCCAGATACCGCGTGTGCGACTCCTGCCGCCGCGCCTCGGTCTCCCGCAGCGCGCCCGCCAGCCGCTCGGCCTCCTCCTGGAGCAGCGTCAACTGCCGCTCCAGATGGCGTTCCGGCGCCTCCTGCCCCGGCGCGAGACGGGTCCACCACCTTGTGCGTACGAAGGTGTCGACGGCCTCGGGAACGTCCTGCCGTACGGCCCGCGAGAGCGTGTGCACGCCCTCCGGGTCCTGGGCCAGCAGCTCGGTGGCCCAGCCGGGGTCCAGCAACGCGGTGAGCAGCTCGGTCAGTTCGGTGAGGCGCCCGGCGGCGGCCGGGGGCAGCTCGACCTCCGCCAGATAGCCGCACAGCTTCTCGAAGTCACCGCGCAGCGCGTCCAGTTGGGCCGAGGCGTCCGGGAACTCCGGCAGCGCGGGCCGCTCCGGCGGGGCGACGAGGGCGCCCGCGCCGTACAGCCCCGCGACGACGACCGGCCAGTACGGTCCCGCCACCCCGGCCAGCGTGAGCGCCACTCCCACCAGCCCGCACGCGCTGCCCGCGATGTTCTTGCGGGACTCCAGATACCTACTGATAGCCACGGATCTCCTCGAAGGCGCCGTCCAGCGAGCCCTGTTGGGCGTCGAAGAGGCGGCCGCCGGTCAGGTCGGCGATGTGCTCCAGCTCGGACCGGTCGGAGTCGCCGAAGAGGATGGGGAAGACGGGGATCTGCCGTGCGGTGCCGTCGAGTCGCTCGTAGAAGTCGTCGAACTCGCCGGCGTCCGCCCCGGCCGTGTTCTCGCCGTCCGTCATCAGCACGATCGACGTGAACGTGTCCTCGTCGGCGCCCAGCCGGTCGTACGCCTTCTCCAGCGAGGTGTAGATGGCGGTGTCCCCGTCGGCTTCGAGACCCGCGGTGTCCTTCTTGATCGCGTCGAGCCCGGACTTCGGGTCGGCGGGGTCCACCACATGGGTCCGTACGCTCTTCACGTCCGACCCGAACGGCATCAGCGTCACCTCCTCGCGTTCCCGGAAGTCCCCGGTGAGGTCGGTGAGCGCCGCCTTCAGGCCGTCCAGGCGCTCGCCCTCCATGGAGCCCGAGGTGTCCAGGACGTACACGGTCCGCGAGGGGCGGCGCAGTTCGTTCTCGTACGAGTCGAGCAGCCCGTCGGCCACCGAACGGCTGCCGGGGAAGGGCAGTTCGCGCCGCCGGGTGGTGTCGAGCCCGGCCGCGGGCGCCACCCCGGCGACGACCGGGCGGCGGTGGGTGCGCTCGGTGATCTCGCGCTGGACCTCCGGGCTGCGCAGGGCCTCGCCCAGGCGCCGCACGGTGTCACGGTCCGTGGCGTCGGCCGAGGCGAGCGTGGAGAGCGGGTAGTCGGCGGTGACGACGCCGTCGCGGGGGCGGATCACGGTCAGGCCCGGGATGCCCTTGAGGACGGATTCGTAGTTGAGGAGCGCGTCGACGTTGCCGCGCCGCTTGTAGGCCGTCGCCAGCCAGCCCGACGACCCGGAGGTCAGCTTCTGGCCCCGGAAGAACTCCTTCAGCCGCGGGCCGGCCTCGGCGATGTCCGCGTCGGTGAGCGCGGACTGGGCGCCGGAGAGGGCCGAGGCGACCGAGATCAGCGTCGAGAAGCCGGAGTTGGAGCGGGACGGGTCCGTCATGCCGTAGGTCAGCCTGCCGTCCGCGACGGCCTTCTCGACCTGCGCCCAGGTCACGTCCTCGGGCTTCCAGCCCAGGTCGCGCAGGGTGGCGGGCTTGACGCCGAGGGCGACCGGGCTGGCCATGACGGTGGTCTCGGACACGATCTTCCGGGCCGCCTCGGGGCGCAGCCGCAGATAGTCGTTGGAGGACAGCCACACCGCGTCGAACCGCCCGTCCGCCTTGCCCTTCGCGAGCCGGTCGACGGCGTCCAGGGTGCCCGCGTAGGACAGCTCCACGGGGACGCCGAGGTCCGCGCCGACCCGCTCCAGGATCGGCTCCATGTCGCTCAGTTCGCTGGAGGCGAGGATGTGCAGCGCGTCGGGGTCCGACCCTCCGCCCTTCTCCTCACCGGCGGTGCAGCCGGCGAGCAGGGCGACGGCGGTGAGGGCGCACATCAGTGCTCGTCTCATCCGAGGCCCCCTTCCAGCGCACCCTGGGACCGGCTGCGCTCCAAGTACGCCGTGGCGTGCTGGAGTTCGGACGTCAGGGACTCAACCGTCGACGCCATCACCTCGGTCGCCTGCACCTTGTAGGTGTCGATGGCGTCGAGGGTGCGATAGATCTGCTGGAACGCCGACCGCAGGGTCTCCGCGCCCACGGCCGGGTCGGCGGCGATCCGCTGGATCTCCCCGCTCTGCGTGGCGAGCATCTCGGCGTTGCCCCGGATGAGGTCCTCGGTCGTCCCGCGCAACGCGTTGACCTGCTCGATGACCTTCTTCTGGTTGTCGAGCGCGGAGGCCAGCATCACGGAGATCCGCAGCGCCGACACGGTCGTGGTCGCGGCCCGGTCGACGCCCTTGATCAGCTCCTCGTTGTTGCGGCGTACGACGTCCATCGCGAGGTAGCCCTGCGCGCACACCGCCAGCTGGGTCAGCAGGTCCTGGTGCTTCTGCCGGACCGGGAAGAGCACGTCGGCCCGCAGGCTGTCAGCCTGCTGCGGGTCGGCGACCCCGTCGATGTGCTGCTCGACGGCCGTGTCCAGGGCCTCGGTCAGCACGACGTACTCCTGGAGCTTGCCCATGGTCTCCCACAGCCGCACCCTCTCGGTCTGCAACGCCGCGTTGTCCCGCCGCAGTTCGTCCTGCCCGCCGCGCAGCGCACCCACGATCCGGTTCAACGTCCCTTGCGCCGATGCGTACTTGGCCACGTAGTCCCGCACCTTGTTGCCACCCGGCAGCCGGGAGAGGAACTTCCGCCCCTTGGCGACAGCCAGGTCACGCGGGTCCAGGTCCTCGACCACCCGCCGCAGTTCGACGAGCGAACCGGCGACCTGGGCCTGTGCGTCCCCGCCCTTGTCGGGCAGGCTGCGCACGGTCCGTTCCAGCATCCGGTTGGACTGCGCGGCGGCGTTGCGCATGTCCCCGGCGCCCAGTCCGGTGATCTCGCCGACCTTCCCCGCGAACTCGGGGGAGCGGGCGTCGAGCGCCGCGAGCCCGGCCACATAGTCGGCGGCCTTCTGTGCCATCCCCGTACGGACGGAGTCCTCGACGGGCACCAGCCCGCCGGCCCGCTCCCGCGGCACGGCGGCGACGGCGTCGGGCGGCGTCAGCACGAAGTCGTTGTCGATGTCGGTCACTTGTCGTCCCCCGTAGCGCGGCGGGCCAGCTCGTGCAGCACCGCGGAGGTGGGCACGGGAGCCTGGCGGACGCCGGTCAGTTCCTGCTTGAGATGAGCGTCGGCCGAGCCGAACGCGGTGGCCGCCCCCTGCGGCCGGAACCCGTGCCGGACCAGCAGCTTGCGCAACTCCGGGTCGCTGGACAGGAGTTCGGCGAGCGCCCGCCCGTCTTCCGTGAGCGGTACGACGGTGTGGTCGCTGTTGACCGTGGTGTCCGGGTAGAGGACGACCAGGTCACCGGGCTGCTGCCCGCCCGACAGAAGCGAGGCGACCTGCGACTCGTACACCAGGACCAGCGGGTTGCCGACCCCGCTCACGAAGTCCCGGAACGAGGCGTCGGTGCTGGTCTGCTGGGTGCCCTGGACGCTGACGAGCTTCTTCAGCAGCGGCGCGGTGCGCGCGACGTCGGCGTCGCTCGCGACCACCTTGCCGCCGTTGGCGACGTAGGAGGTGGCGGCGAGATAGAGGGCGCCGGAGTTGGAGGACTCCGGGTCGGTGCTGGAGATGTAGAGCGTGCCGCTCAACTCCCCGTACTTCCCGGCCCCCTTGAGCTGCTGCCAGGTCCGCCCGGCGCGGGCCGCGTCGAGATACGCGCCCATGTCCAGGGTGCCGCGGCTCTTCCCGTCCAGCGTGGCCAGCCCGTTGCCCGCGAGCACCTCGGCGGCGCTTCGGTGCGCCACGACGACGAGGGGCGAGTAGAAGGGGCGGGGGAGGGTCCCCCGTACCTTGTACTTCTCGGCGAGCTCGACGGCCGGCGCCTGACTGGAGGGAAGGGCGAAGTCGTACCCCTTGAGGTCCAGCCCCTCCATGGCCCAGGACCCGGAGGTCTCGGCCTTCACGGTGTAGCCCTTGGCGGCGAGGGCCTTCACCACATCGGGATCGGCGAAGAACTCCGCCTTCTCCGACCCGATCACACCTTGCACGGTCTTCGTTGCCGTGCCCGCGTCCCCATCAGTGCGCCCTGCGACGACGGCCACCACCACGCCACCGACCAGCAGGATCGCGAGGACGATTCCGATGATTCGTCTCACAGGGGGAGAGTGCTCGCGGAACAAAACATTCCCCGGCGCGCAGGATGAACGGACGGTGTCCTACCGTCTCCGGTACTGCAACGCCGCTCAGGGGCGCGGGGAACTGCGCGACAAGCCACAACGAACCGGCACCCGCGAACCGGCATGAACCCCTACGGCGAGCAGCAAATCTGTGGCTCCCGGTCCGCGCGTCGCTGCGGGTGCACGCGGACCGGGGCCGTTTCTGGGTGTCAGCCGACGCTGCTCAATGCGTGGGCGTCCATACGCTCGGCGGCGAGGATCGCCACCGCTGTGTCGGCGCGCGATGCGGCAACCACCAGCGCCCGCCCCGCAAGGGCGTGCGCCCGCTCATGCAGAGCTGCGACGTCCCCCGCGCCCGAGGCCACCGCCCGGACCGGCGTACCGCCGCCCCGCAACCGCGTCACCTGCTCGGCGAGCCGCTCCGCGGCGGTGTCCAGGTCCGTGGACGGCTCAAGCGAACGCAGCTCGTCCGTCACCGCGAGCAACGCCGACAGATGCCCGGCGAGCTGGATGTCCAGCTCCTCCTCACGGCTGCGGTGCGGGAAGTCGGTGGTGGTGCCGGCCATCGTGCTGTGGACCGACTTGGTGCGGATCGGTTCGTACATGGGATGGCCTCCTGTGCTGTCAGGAAACCATCCTAGCTTAGATTCATTCTAAAGTTGGCTGCGATCGCGAAACTGAACCTACGGCTGGCTGTAACCGTCCAGGAAGTTCCCGATCCGCGTCACCGCATCCCGCAGATCACGCGCCGTCGGCAGTGTCACCACCCGGAAGTGATCGGGCTCGCTCCAGTTGAACCCGGTCCCCTGCACGACCATGATCTTCTCGCGCCGCAGCAGGTCCAGGACCAGCTGCCGGTCGTCCTTGATCTTGAAGACGTTGGGGTCGAGGCGCGGGAAGAGATACAGCGCCCCCTTGGGCTTCACGCAGCTCACCCCCGGGATCTGCGTCAGCAGCTCGTACGCCACGTCCCGCTGCTCCCGCAGCCGCCCACCGGGCAGCACCAGATCCTCGATGGTCTGCCGCCCACTGAGCGCGGCCACGACCCCGTGCTGCCCCGGCATGTTCGCGCACAGCCGCATGTTGGCGAGGATGGTCAGGCCCTCGATGTAGGAGTCGGCGTGCGCGCGCGGGCCGGAGATGGACATCCAGCCCACCCGGTACCCGGCCACCCGGTACGCCTTCGACATGCCGTTGAAGGTGAGGGTCAGCAGGTCGGGCGCGACGGATGCGGTCGGGATGTGCACCGCGTCGTCGTAGAGGATCTTGTCGTAGATCTCGTCGGAGCAGACCAGCAGGTTGTGGCGGCGCGCGATGTCCGTCAGCCCGCGGATCATGGCCTCGTCGTACACCGCCCCGGTCGGGTTGTTGGGGTTGATGATGACGATCGCCTTGGTGCGGTCGGTGACCTTCCGCTCCACGTCCGCGAGGTCCGGCATCCAGTCGGACTGCTCGTCGCACCGGTAGTGCACGGCCGTACCGCCGGACAGGGACACGGCGGCGGTCCACAGGGGATAGTCCGGGGACGGCACGAGCACCTCGTCGCCGTCATCCAGCAGCGCCTGCATCGCCATCACGATCAGCTCGGAGACGCCGTTGCCGATGAAGACGTGCTCGACGTCGGTCTCGATGCCGAGGGTCTGGTTGTGCATCACCACGGCCCGGCGCGCGGCCAGCAGGCCCTTCGCGTCGCCGTAGCCATGGGCCGACGACACGTTCCGCAGGATGTCCTCGAGGATCTCCGGCGGGCAGTCGAACCCGAAGGCGGCCGGGTTGCCGGTGTTCAGCTTGAGGATGCGGTGACCCGCCGCCTCAAGCCGCATGGCCTCCTCGAGAACCGGGCCCCGGATCTCGTAACAGACGTTGGCGAGCTTGGTCGACTGGATCACCTGCATGTCAGGGAGCTTACGGCCCGGTAACGACCCATGGGCGGTGTTTCCCATCACGTGAGACGGGCGGTTTGGGGGGTTATCGCCGGTAGCTGTCTCTGGGACCCCCTCCGTCCCTACAATGCGCGGCCATGTCCAGGCCACCCCAGTACGACAACGGCATCGGCGCGGCCGGAGAGCCCCAGGGTGCGCCGAACGTGTACCACCCGCAGCCCGAGCCACCCCCCTCCTACGACGAGTACGCCGACCCGGCCATCGCGCACGGCTGGCAGAACGCGTACGACGAGACGGCCGAGCTGCCTTCGGTGGCGGAGGCTCCTGGGGTGACGCGGGCCCTGGACGTTCCGGAGCCGCCGCCCGCCCCGGCCGGCCCCCGCTCCCGTCGTAAGCCCAAGGCCGGCCCCTGGCGCTCGCGGCGCGTGGCGGTCGCGGCCGGGGCCGTGGGCGCGGTGTCGGTGGTGGCGCTGATCGCCGGGTTCTCGCTGTCCGGGTCGTCCGGCGACTCCGAGGGCAAGGAGCGGCGTACGGGGTCGGCGGCGCCCGACGTGTCGACGGAACCTACCGCGGGCCCGCCCGGCGAGACCGAGGGTGACGGGCCGGGCGCCTCCGGGAGCGGTTCCGCGTCGGCTTCCGTTGCGCCGTCCTCGGCGCCCTCGGAGAAGCAGTCGAAGACGGCCGAGCCCTCGGCCGGCGCGTCCGCCACGACGACGACCGCCCCCGCGCCCACGTCGAGCGCGACCCCGTCCGACCCGGGTGGCTCGGGCTCCGACGCCGGCTCCGGTTCCGACGGCAAGCCCGGCAAGGGACAGGGCAGCACCAAACGACCCAGGTAGCCGATGCATGAAGTCCCCAACTGTGGGCAGCAGCTCGCCTGTTGACAGGGGACGCATAGGGAAACCCCCATCGCTCGAAAGAACTCCTTGCCCGGCCGCCCCCACGCGATGAGAATGCGCATGACAACTTGGCGGGTGGCCGGAGATTCTCCGGTCACCCTCGTCGCAATGAGGGGACCCCCACATGAAGAAGCCTCTCGGTGCCGTAGTGATCGCCCTGGCCATGGCCGGGGTCGGCGCGGCACCCGCGGTCGCGGCCCCGGACACCACGAGCGCGGTGGACACCAGCACCGCCGTCTCCACGGTCTGGGACACGGTCACGTCCGCCTCGGCGAGCCTGAACCAGGCGCTCGCGCCCCAGGTCCAGGCCGTCTCCTTCGCCGGCACCGTCTCGCTCAGCAACTGTTCCGGGTCCGTCATCCGCTTCCCCAACTCCGAGGCAGACGACCCCGCGCTGGTCATGTCCAACGGGCACTGCCTGGAGACCGGCTTCCCGGCGGCCGGCGAGGTCATCGTCGACCAGGCCTCGACCCGCAGCTTCGGGCTCCTCAACTCCGCCGGCACCCGGGTCGGCACGCTCCGCGCCAACAAGATCGCCTACGCGACGATGACCGACACCGACGTGTCGATCTACCAGCTCACCCGCACCTACGCGTCGATCAAGAGCACGTACGGCATCGACGCGCTCACCCTGAACGACACCCACCCGGTCGCCGGCACCGCCATCACGGTCGTCTCCGGCTACTGGAAGCGCACGTACGCCTGCAACATCGACGGGTTCGCCTACCGCCTCAAGGAAGGCGCGTGGACCTGGAAGGACTCGGTCCGCTACACCTCCGCCTGCCAGACCATCGGCGGCACCTCGGGCTCGCCCGTCATCGACAACGCCACCGGCAAGGTCGTCGCCGTCAACAACACCGGCAACGAGGACGGCGGCCGCTGCACCGACAACAACCCCTGTGAGGTCGACGCGAGCGGCAACGTCACCGTCCGCGAGGGCATCAACTACGCCCAGGAGACCTACCAGATCCCGGCCTGCTTCGGCCTGGACAACAAGCTCGACCTGAGCAAGAGCGGTTGCACGCTGCCCAAGCCGTAGTACTCACGAGGGGGTTCGCCGGACGGAGCGTCCCGCAAGGACGTCCGTCCGGTGGCCGTCCTCGATCACGAAACGGCCGTCGACCAGGACGTGCGGGATGCCGGTCGGGAGGGCGCGGGGCTCGGCGAAGGTCGAGCCCGCCGCCACCGTCGCCGGGTCGAAGAGGACGAGGTCGGCCTTGTAGCCCTCGCGGACCAGCCCGCGGTCGGGCAGCCGGAGCCGGGCCGCCGGGCGGCCGGTCAGATGCGCGACGCACTCCTCCAGGGACAGCACCCCCAACTCCCGTACGTAGTGGCCGAGGTAGTGCGGGAACGTGCCGTACGCCCGCGGATGCGGCTTCGCGCCCTGGAGGATGCCGTCCGAGCCGCCGGTGTGGACGCGGTGGCGCATGATCTGCCGGACGTTCTCCTCATGGCCCACGTGCTGGATGATCGACGGGGCCAGCCGGTCGGCGAGCAGCAGCCGGCGGGCGGTCGTCCAGCCGTCGACGCGGCGGCCCACATGGTCCGCCAGTGCGGGATCACCGACCCCCGAGATCTCGATCGTCTCCCACTCGACCGGCACCCCGTGGCAGCCGTCCGAGCCGACGACCTCCAAGTGGTGCCGGATGCGCTCGGCGGTGTCGTCGTCCGCGAGCCGCCTGAGGATCTCCTCCGGACCGCCCTCGCTCGCCCAACTCGGCAGCAAGGCAGCGAGAGTTGTGCTGCCCGGTGTGTAGGGATACGTGTCGAGGCTGATGTCGGCGCCGTCCGCCAGGGCCTTGTCCAGCAGGGCGATCAGCTCCGGCGCCCGGCCCTTGTTCACGCCGAAGTTCATGGTGGCGTGGGCGAGATGGAGCGAGCAGCCCGCCTCCCGGGTCAGGGCCACCATCTCCTCGTACGCCTCAAGGGCGCCCGCCCCGTAGGAGCGGTGGTGCGGGCAGTAGTAGCCGCCGTACGACGCCACCACCCGGCACAGCTCGGTCAGTTCGGCGTCCTTGGCGTACATGCCGGGCGTGTAGGTGAGCCCGGACGACATGCCGACCGCGCCCTGCTCCATGCCCTCGGCGACGAGCCGCCGCATCCGGTCCAGCTCGGCCGGGGTCGCCTCGCGGTCCTCCCAGCCGACGGCGAGCATCCGGACCGTGCCCTGGGGGATGAGGTAGGCCGCGTTGACGGCGATGCCCCGGTCGAGCCGGTCCAGGTACTCGCCGACCGTCCGCCAGTCGAAGTCGATGTCGTCGCCGTACCCGTTCCACCCGGTGATCGCGCGGCGCATCTCGGCGAGCGTGCGGTCGTCGACGGGGGCGTACGACAGCCCGTCCTGGCCCAGGACTTCGAGGGTGACGCCCTGCGCGGCCTTCGCGCTGTGGTCGGGGTCGCGCAGCAGGGCGAGGTCGCTGTGGGCGTGCATGTCGATGAAGCCGGGGGAGAGGACGAGACCCTCGGCGTCCAACTCGCGCCGCGCCGTGGGTCGTTGGCAGCCGGCGTCGGCGGCCTCCTTGACGATCGAGACGATCCGGCCGCCGTCGACCACCACATCGGCGCGGTACGAGGGTTCACCACTGCCGTCGACGACGTCCGCGTCCCGGATGACGAGCTCTTCCATGGCGGTCCCTCTCAGAAGTAGGTACGGATGTACTCGACGACCGTGCCGTCCGCCTCGGCCACCGGGATCAGCTGCCACTTGTCGAAGGACGTGCACGGGTGGGACAGACCGAGCCCGACCCAGTCCCCGACCTCCAGGTCCGCCTCCGGGCCGGTACGCAGCCAGGCGTGCTGGTCGGACAGCCCGGTGACCTCGATGCCGGCCGCCGGCCGCTCCGCCCCGTCCCGGCGTACCACCTGGGCGGACGGCAGGCCAAGGTCGTAGGCCGCGTCGCGCTTGCCCGCGTTGGCGAAGGCCTGCTCGGCGGAGGGCCGGGAGACGACCTGCGCCCAGAGCCGGAACGCCGGTTCCAGGGCGCCCTCCTCCGGGACGCGGTTGAAAGGAGTGATCTTCCGGTAGTGCCCGTCGTCGTGCGAGACGTAGGCGCCGGAGCGCAGCAACTTCAGTACGGGAAGGGAGAGTTCGGGGATCTCCGCGAAGACGTCGGCGACCGCGTCGAACCAGGCGCTGCCGCCCGCGCTGACGACGATCTCGTCCACGCCGTTGAAGCGGTCCGCCTTGTCGAAGTCGACGGCGAGCGCGACCAGTCGCCGCAGCCAGGCGTGCACGCGCTCGGGATCGGCCTGCGGCACCTCGCCCTCGTACCCGGCGACCCCCACGAGCCGCAGGGTATCGGTGCCCGCCACGGCATCGGCGACCGCCGCGCACTCGGCTTCGGTACGGACGCCGGTACGCGCCCCTTCACCGGCGGCGAGTTCCACGACGACGTCCACCGGCCGGGCGGCCCCGCGCAGCGCCCGGTCCATCAGCTCGACGCCGCGCACGGAGTCGACGTAACAGATGATCCGGAAGGCGGGGTCCGACTCCAGCTCACCGGCGATCCAGCGGAGCGCGGCGGGGTCGGTCAGCTCGTTGGCGAGGAAGACCCGCTGGATGCCGTATGCCCGGGCGACGCGGACCTGGTGCGGGACGGCGAGGGTGATGCCCCAGGCGCCGTGCTCGATCTGGCGCTGGAAGAGCTGCGGTGCCATGGAGGTCTTGCCGTGCGGGGCGAAGGCGAGACCGTGCCGGACGGCGTACGTCTCCATGAGCCGGAGGTTGTGCTCCAGGCGCTCGGCGGAGAGGGCCAGCACCGGGGTGGTGAAGCCGTCCGTGAAGAGGTTGCGGCGCTGGGCGGCCAGCTCGCCGACGGTGAGGCCGTCGGCGTCCGGGGGGAGGCCCTTGAAGCGGTGGTCGACGCGTTCCTCCGCGAGGCGGGCGAGGGCTTCGGTGCCGGTGTCACGAGACACGGGGCCTCCCTGATCAGGTCGGTTGCACTCTCTGCAACGTCCATTGCGTATGTCGCTCATCGCTGTCTAACATCCAGGCCAACGCCGGGTCAATGGAGCCGCCCGGGCCCGAGACGACGAGGAGCTACGACCATCGTGAACGCCCCGGACGTCGTGGACGTCGTCTCGCTCGGCGAGTCCATGGTCACGTTCCTGCCCACCCGACCGGGCCGCCTCGCCGACGTACCGTCCTTCGACCGTGCGATCGGCGGCGCGGAGTCCAACGTGGCGTGTGTCCTCGCCGCGGCCGGGCATTCCGCGCGGTGGGTCAGCCGGGTGGGGGCGGACGGGTTCGGTGACCACCTGGTCGAGACGATCGGCTCGTACGGCGTGGACGTCAGCGGTGTACGCCGGGACGCCCTGCGGCCGACGGGGGTGTACTTCCGTACGGCGGGGGAGCGGGGGACGTCCGCGCACGAGGTCGCCTATTACCGGGCGGGGTCGGCGGCGTCGGCGATGACGGTGGGGAACGTGGAGGTGGGCGCGGGTCGCGTCCTGCACCTGTCCGGGATCACGGCGGCGCTGTCGGACGGCTGCCTGGAGTTGATGCGTTCCCTGACGGCGCGTTACGAGGGACGGCCTCTGGTGTCCTTCGACGTGAATTATCGGGCGGGACTGTGGCGTTCCACCGAGGGACCGCGAGTGCTGCTGGAGTTGGCGCGCGGGGCGGACGTGGTGTTCGTGGGGGAGGACGAGGCGGAGGAGGCGTGGGGGGTTGCAGACGGACCGGAGGCGGTGCGCGAGCTGCTGCCGGAGCCGGCGGTGCTGGTGGTGAAGCAAGGAGGAAGGGGGGCTACCGCTTTCGTGTCGGCCGCGGGCGAGTGGGGGCTGGTCGCGCAGTTCCCCGCGCCCCTAGGCCCGCTTGACTGCGGGCAGTCGTGCCGCTTGGGCGGCACGGGTGGGCGCAGCGGCACCCCGCCAACGCGGGCGAGTGAAACCCACCCTGCCCCAGCCCCCACCTCCCGCACCTTCGAACCCGCCCCCACCGTCGACATCGTCTCCACCACCGGCGCCGGTGACGCCTTCGCCGCCGGGTTCCTGTCCGGCGTCCTCCGTGGACTCCCCGTGAACACAAGCCTCCGCACCGGCCACCTCTGGGCCGCCGCCACCCTCACCGCCCCCGGCGACCTCGCCGCACCCCCCTCCCGCGCACACGCCGATCGACTGGTCGCACTCGATGAGCGGACGTGGGAGACACTTCGACTCGGCCCCGGCTGGACGCAAGCCGCGCAGGCCCCGGAGGAGGTACGCACCCCATGAGTCAGACCGTCGACCGCGCGCTCAGCATCCTGCCGCTGCTCGCCGAGGGCCCCGCCGATCTCGGCCAGGTCGCCGACCGCCTCGGCGTCCACAAGTCAACGGCGCTCCGCCTCCTCCGTACGCTCCACGAACACGGCATGGTCTACCGCCAGTCCGACCAGCGCTACCGCCTCGGCGCCCGCCTCATCGCCCTCGCCCAGGAGGCGATGGAGAACCTCGACATCCGCGAGATCGCCCACCCCCACCTCGTACGCCTCAACGAACAGGTCGGCCACACCGTCCACCTCGCCGTCTACGAGGAGGAGGACGTTCTTTACATCGACAAGGTCGAGAGCCGGTATCCCGTGCGGATGTACTCGCGGATCGGGAAGCCCGTCGCCATCACCGTCGCCGCCGTCGCGAAGCAGCTGCTCGCCGACCTCCCGGAGGCCGAGCGCCGCGCCCTCGCCGACAAGCTCGACTACCCCCTGTACACGGCCCGTTCGACCCCCAACGCCCCCGCTTTCCTCAAGGAGTTGGAGCGGGTGCGCGAACAGGGCTGGGCCACCGACCTCGGTGGCCACGAGGAGTCCATCAACTGCGTCGCCGCCCCGATCCGCGGCGCCGACGGCCGTGTCGTCGCCGCGATGTCGGTCTCCGCGCCGAACGTCGTCGTCACCGCCGACGAACTCCTCACCCTGCTCCCGCTGGTCCGCCGCACGGCGGAAACGATCAGCGGGGAGTACTCCGGCAGAACCCCCGTCAAGGAAGTCACCCCATGAGCGAGAAGATCGCCCTCACCCCCAAGACCCACACCACCCCGCCCGCGAAGTTCTCGCACGGCGTCAGGAAGGGCAACATCCTTCAGGTCGCCGGGCAGGTCGGGTTCCTGCCGGCGGTGGAGGGGCAGCCCCCGACGCCCGCCGGGCCCACCCTGCGTGAGCAGACCCTCCAGACCCTCGCCAACGTCAAGGCGATCCTGGAGGAGGGCGGCGCCTCCTGGGACGACGTGATGATGATCCGCGTCTACCTCACGGACGTCGACCACTTCGCCGAGATGAACGGCATCTACAACACCTACTTCGAGGAGCAGGGGCTCACCCAGCCGCCTGCCGCCCGTACGACCGTCTACGTCGGTCTGCCCGCCGGGCTCCTCATCGAGATCGACGCGCTCGCCGTCCTCGGCTGAGTCCGCTCTCCCTCAACTCCCGCACGCCGTAAGCAGTCGGCATGGTCCCCCACGGGTGGCCATGCCGCGATTCGCCCTGCCCGAAAGCTTCATGTTCTTACGCAGAGGACCCCCATGTCCCTTCCGCTCGCCGCCACCACACCCACCGAGGCCCCACCCCACACCGGCGGTCTCCTCCTCCTCGTCGACGGCACCGCCGGTCTCCTGACCGTCGCCGCCATCGGCATCGCGCTGCTGCTGTTCCTCATCATCAAGGTCAGGATCCAGCCCTTCGTCGCCCTCCTCGCCGTCTCCATAGCCGTCGGCCTGCTCGCCGGCCTGTCGGTCACCGAACTCTTCGGCACCGTCCAGCGGTCCGACGCCGTCTCCACCATCGAGTCCGGCATGGGCGGCATCCTCGGCCATGTCGCGATCATCATCGGCCTCGGCACGATGCTCGGCGCGATCCTCGAAGTCAGCGGCGGGGCCGAGGTGCTGGCGTCCCGGCTGCTCAATCTCTTCGGTGAGAAGAGAGCCCCGCTCGCCATGGGCCTCACCGGTCTGATCTTCGGCATCCCGGTCTTCTTCGACGTCGGCATCTTCGTCCTGGCCCCGATCGTCTACGCGGCGGCGAAGCGCAGCGGCAAGTCGATCCTGCTGTACTGCCTCCCGCTGCTCGCGGGCCTGTCGATGACCCACGCCTTCCTGCCCCCGCACCCGGGCCCGGTGGCCGCGGCCGGGCTCCTCCACGTGGACCTCGGCTGGGTCATCCTGATGGGCGTCGTCTGCGGCATCCCGGCGGTGCTGGCCGCGTGGGCGTTCTCGGCGTGGATCGGCCGCCGCATCTTCGTCGCCGTACCGCAGGACATGGTCGAGGCGGCGGCGGAGGCACGGCTGGCGGTGATCGAGGAGCAGCGCGCGCAGGGTGTCGTACCGCGTGAGGACCCTGTCCCGCTCGGCACGGTTCTCGGCATCATCGGCACCCCGCTGGTCCTGATCCTCGCCGCGACCTTCTCCTCGATCGCCCTCGACCCCTCCACGGGCCGCTCGGTCATCGAGTTCTTCGGCAGCCCCTTCGTCGCCCTGACGATCGCCCTGCTCCTCGCGTACTACCTCCTCGGCATCCGGCGAGGCTGGTCGCGCAAGTCCCTTGAGACGGTGTCGACTTCGTCCCTCAAGCCGGTCGGCAACATCCTGCTGGTCGTCGGCGCGGGCGGCGTCTTCGGCGCCGTCCTCAAGGCCAGCGGCGTCGCCCAGGCCCTGTCCGACACCTTCAACGACGTCGGTCTCCCGGTCATCGTCCTGGCCTACCTGATCTCGGTGGTCCTGCGGGTCGCCCAGGGCTCGGCCACGGTCGCCATCGTCACCACGGCCGGCATCGTGGCGCCCCTCCTCGCCGAGGGCGACCACTCCCAGGCCTTCGTCGCCCTCGTCATCATGGCCATCTCGGCCGGCTCCATCTTCGCCTCGCACGTCAACGACGGCGGCTTCTGGATGGTCGCCAAGTACTTCGGCATCAGCGAACGCGACACGTTGAAGACGTGGACCGTGCTGGAGACGGTGCTGTCGGTGGTCGGGTTCGTGGTGGCGGCCGTACTCAGCCTCTTCGTCTCGTAACTCCCTTCCCCGAGTCCTGAGCCTCCTTCCTCTCGTAACTCCCTTCCCTGCGCCCTGACTTCGCCCCGGACGCGACCCGTTCGCGACCGGGGCGTGCGCTGGAATGGTTGTACGGAGCGGGCTTGTGAGGGTCGCGACGGCGGTGCGATGCTGATCGTCATGCCGCCGTCGCCTCACGTGCCCGATCACGGAGCGGTTCTCGCGGAGGTGCGGAAGGTGCGGCGGGCCGGAGTCGTCAGGCTGCGCGCGCTCGACGTACCGGCGCTCGCCGGGGCCGCCCGTGAACTCCCGCGGGGAGACGGCGAGTCGCCAGGGGGGCCGGTGGAGAAGGTACTGCGGCTCGCCGTCTCCAGGATGGGCGGCGGCACCCTCCAGACCGCCGCCGAGTACAGCCTCGGCCTCGCCCAGGGCACCCGCGACTGGCCGGCCGCCGACCGGCGCCGGCGGGCCGCCCAGGTGTACGGGGTGAGCGTCGAGCGGTTCCGCAAGCACCACGAGCTCATGGTCCTCGGGCAGGTGGCCGAACAGGTCGTCCAGCTCGTCGCCCAGGGCACGCCCCGGAGAGGATCACCCCCACCTCCGTACGACCGCATGCCCGCCGCCCACCGCGCCCTGCGCCCGCGCATCGACCGCCGTACCGTCCCCGTCACCCTGCACGTCCACTCCGTCGACCTGCTGCGCGACATCGACGTCGTCGTCTCGCCGTCGAACACCTACTTCGCGCTGCCGGCGCCGTACAAGTCGTCCGTCTCCGCCACCCTGCGCCGCGCGGGCGCGCACCGGGACCCCGTCGGGGGACTCGTCGACGACAGGATCGACGACGAGTTACGGGGCTGGACCGCCCGGCACGGGGCTCCCGGCCGGGCGGCACAGCCCGGGACGGTCGCCGTCACCTCCGCGGGCGCGCTGGAGGGCCAGGGCATCCGGCGGATCTACCACGTCGCCGTGGCCGTACCCCGCCCCGAGACCAACGACTACGACGTCCAGCCCGCCGACATCACCCGAGGCGTCGCCCGCGTCTTCGCGCTGCTCGCCGAGGAGTCCGGCGCCCACGACCCGCCCCTGCGGTCCGTCTGCCTGCCCCTGCTCGGCGCCGGGCGCGGCGGCCTCACCCCGCTGGAGAGCTTCGGCGCGCTGTGGGCCGCCGTCGAGGCCGAACTCGCCCGCGGCGCCGACTGGGAGATCCACTTCGTCGTACGCCGCCACGCCCGCGCCGACCTGCTGGAGCGGCTCCTGGCCCCCAACGTGCCCGCGGAGGACGACCGATGAGCGTGCCCGACGATCCGTACGTCGTCCTCGCCGCCGCCGCGGCCCGCTGGGACCGGGTCGCCGGCCGCCTCGGCACCGAGGAACGGGAGCGGCTGACCGGGCTGGTCGCCGTCGTCCGCGACGAGGAGCGGGACGAGCGGCTCCGGTACGCCGCCGCCCAACAGGCCGCCGACCTGCTGGCGGAGTCGGTGCCGGACGAGTTCGGGGCGGACACCGGGGCGCGGTTCACCGGGACGCCGACGACCGGTGGCGGCCGGCCGACCGTGCAGGGCTTCGCCGCCGAGGATCTCGCCGTCCTCCTCATCGACGGGCACCGCATGGTCGGCCCTGTCCTCGGCCCGGTGCGCGAACGGCTGCTCGCGGAGCCCGCGTTGGACGCCGAGACGCTGCTCCAGCGCGGCGGCGCCCCCTTCGCGCCCGAGCTGATCCGGCTGCCCGGCATCGGCGGACGGCTGCGCCTGCCGCGGTTCCAGTTCTCCGAGGACACCCTGCCCTGGCTGGTCGTCCTGGAGGTCAACGCCCTCCTCGCCGCCGACCGCGACCCGTGGGGCGCCGCCGACTGGTGGCTGTCCGCCAACGCCTGGCTCGGCACCAGCCCGGCGAGCCTGCTGGGCACCGGCCGTGACCGTCAACTGGTCGATACGGCAAGGTTTCTGATGGAGAGTGGGGAATGAGCCCGAGGACGGAAGACGGCCCGCCGGATGGGAAGTGACTGACCATGCCCAACTACCGGCCGCCCGAAGCCCTGACCGGCACCCCCGGCAAGGTCACGCTCACCCGCGGCACCCCGCTCTACCGCATCCACGGCTCCCACCGCCCCGCCACCGGCTTCAACCCGAGACCCTCCCACTGCCTCTACGGCGGCGGCCGCTTCGACGCCACCTCCTGCGACACGTACGGCTATCTCTACGCCGGCCTCGGCCCCACGGCCGCCGTCTGCGAGACCCTGCTGCGCTCCCTGCCCTTCGACCCCGCCGGCGGCCCGCGTCTGCTGCCGCGCCGCGCGGTCGAGGGCCGCCGCCTGAGCACCCTGCGGCTCGCCGCCGACCTGAACGTCCTGCCGCTGGTCAGCGCCCAGGACCTGGCCGCGGTCCACCAGGACACCTGGCTGGTGCACACCGAGGCCCACGAGTACCCGTACACCCGCGACTGGGCCCACTGGATCCGCCGCCACACCGAGCCGTGGGCCCAGGGCCTGCTCTGGGCGTCCAAGCGGGAACCGGCCGACCGCACGGTGGTCCTGTTCGGCGACCGCAGCCCGGCCGGCGCCCTGCGCGCCCAGGAGGAGGACACCGTGGACTTCGACACGGCCGAGGGCCGGGAGTGGCTGAACTCCGTACTCCAGCCGTACTACGTCCAATTGGCGCCCTAGGGGACGACGGTCCGCAGGACGACCGTGCGGGTGGCCCAGCGGCCCGGGGTACCCTGGGTCGCCGGTCCGAGGTCGCGTCCGTCGGAGGCTGCACCGAAGCGCAGCACCTCCTCGTCCGCGCCGGACGCCCACGGGCTCCACGCCGGCATCCGGAACGGCACGGTGTTCAACTCGCCCTCCGCGACGATCAGTTTGAGCCAGTCCCGCGCCTCCGCGCCGGACGTGGCGGACCTGGACTGCGGCAGAGCCAGCCGCACCGGCTCCCCGTCCAGGGCGTACCCCGTCCGCCCCGGCCCGATGAAGTGCCCCGGGAACAGCGCCGGATCACTGGCGTAGCTGTCGCTGAGATCGATCAGCGCACACCAAAGAGGGCGCTGTGAACGGTTGGTGATCCGGATGGACACCAACGGCGGTTCCCCGTCCGGCCCGTACGCGCACACGATCTCCCCTCGCCCGTCCGGCACCAGCGCGTCCCCGCCGCCCCACGGGGCGATCTCCACCTGCACCTGGTTGTCCAGGGTGGAGGGCCGGGAGGTGAGATCGCGGAGCCGATGCCAGCGGGTGAGGTGGGTGAGGCAGCCGACGACGCCCTTCCCGTCGTACGGACCGCCGGTCGAACCGTCCCGCATGCCCGACCTCGTGCCGAGCCACAGCGGCTCCACGAACCGCGTCCCGTCCCGCCCCAGCACCTCCACCGCACCGGCGTCCTGCACCACCCGGAAGTGCAGGTCTCCGAACTCTTCGGATCTGTCGACGACTTGGAGCAGGGGAGTGTCGTACGAGGTGATCGCCGCCCGGAGCCGTTCGTCCGCCCCCTCGACGCTCACCGTCGCGGGCGGCGTCGACAGGGCGGTCAGCGCGACCGGGTACACCCGCTCCGGGTCCGGCGCCCAGCCCACCGGCTCCACCAGCGCCCGCTCGGCCCGCACCACGCGAGCCCGTATGACCCGCCCGTCCCCGATCACCGCGAACTCCGTGCCCCCGGCACCCTCCCCGCCCCGCAGCCCGTGCACCGTCCCGCAGTCCACCTCCCACCCCTCCCGCCCGCACCGCAGCAGATGGTCACCGGTGGCACCCTCCGCCACTGCACCCGCGAGGAACGGCAGATCGGCGACCTCGGCCGTCTCCGGAAACAGCACGGGCTGCTGCCGGCCACCGGACCGCCGTACCCGCGCGTCCGCCGCCGCCAGCAGCTGCCGGTAGGTGACGTCCGGGCCCGCCGCCCGTGCCGCGCCCAGCAGGGCGTGCGTGAAGATGCCCTGGCGGCGCCCGTCGAACCAGCCCTCGTAGGAGAGTTGGTCGAGTCGGCTCGCGGCGAGCAGGAGATGGCGGGCGGTGCCTCGCGGGGGTGCCGTGTCGCGGGCGGCCGGCCACTCCGGGCGGGCCGGCGCGTGGCGGGTGGTCAGGTCGGCCGGGACGCGGTCCTCGCGGGTCGCGCCGCCCGAGTAGCAGCAGTCGAGGACCGCCACGACATGCGCCCCGCGCCCCGCCACCTCGTCCAGCAGCGCGCCCAGCCGCTTGTCGGACAGGGGCCCGTCCACGCAGACCAGCGCCTGGCTCCAGCCCGTCGCCTCGACGAGCAACTCCGCACCGGTGGCGACCCGTTCACTGCCGTGCCCCGAGAACCAGAACAACGCCGTGT
Source organism: Streptomyces justiciae (assembly GCF_015163075.1). Classification (GTDB taxonomy): domain Bacteria; phylum Actinomycetota; class Actinomycetes; order Streptomycetales; family Streptomycetaceae; genus Streptomyces; species Streptomyces justiciae. The sequence continues at coordinate 44,873 of NZ_JADDXU010000009.1, read as the reverse complement.
CGCCGGGCCCGGCCGCCCCGAGGAAGGCCCGGACCCCCTCCTCGACGGCCTCGACCGTGGCCTCCCCGTCCAGGACGGTCCGTACCGTGACGGCGTCCCCGCCGCGCTCCTCCAGCAACTCCCGTGCCGCACGCACGTCGTTGACACAGCCGGACAGCGGCGTGGCGATGTGCGGCGGGTAGGCGTTGACGCCCGCCATGAACGCGTAGATCGTCCCCATGGCCGGACAGTCTGGCAGGCGGGCCGGTCGCGGAGCACGGAGAACCGGTCGACAGCGGGGCGGATGCCGGGCCCCGGCTACCTCGGTAACGGGGCGGATTCCGGCCTCGTGTCCTCCGGCCGGGCGGATTCCAGGCCCCGGCTACCTCGCTAACGGGGCAGATTCCGGCCCCCGTGTCCTCCGGCCGGTCAGCCGAAGGCCTTCTCCGCCTCCAATTCGGCCACCCGCGCCAGGAGTTCGTCCCGCCCGATCGCGTCCGCCCGCGTCGACGGCACCGTGCAGGCGTACGCGCCCGCGACCGCCCCGTACCGCGCACAGCGCAACGGGTCCGCGCCCGCCAGCCGGCCGAGCAGGAACGCGGCGGCGAAGGCGTCGCCCGCACCGTTGGAGTCCACCACCGGAGCGGGCGGCTCGACGGCCGGTACGTGGGTCAGCTCGCCGTCGGCCAGCAGGTACGCCCCCTCCGCCCCGGCGGTCGCGACCACGGCACTCGCCCGGCCGCGCGCGGCGATGTCCCTCATGGTGGCCTCCGGGTCGGCCAGCGCGGTCGTCGACAGGAAGACCAGGTCGGCGGCGAGGGCGAAGGCCTCGTGGTACGGGTTCTCGCCGTCCCAGTTGTGCAGGTCCGTCGAGACCGTCACCCCGGCCTCGCGCAGCACCGGCAGGGCGTGGGCGCACGGGTGGGTGATCACCACGTGCGCGTGCCGGGCGGCGCCCGCCAGGGTGCGCAGGGTGTCCTCGGGGAGCCGGTCGGTGTCCTGGCCGCGCGTGATGTCGTACAGGGAGAGCCTCCGCCCGTCCGGGCCGACCAGGTTGACCGCCCGCTTGGTGCCCGAGGCCGAGCGCACCTCGGTGAATGGGATGCCCCGGTCCCGGTGCAGCGCGCGCACCAGGTCGCCCTCGTGGTCGTCGCCGACGACGTCGATGTGGTGGGCGCGCAGCCCGAGCGCGTGCACGCCGAGCGCGACGAAGTCCCCGCTCTGTCCGGCGCGGCTCACGATGCCCGGCTCGATCATGTAGCTGTCGGCGTAGGGGAGTGGCAGCTCGGGGACGTGGACGATGGTGTCCACGCCGGCGCCGCCCAGGACGAGGACATCGGTCTCGGGGCTCATGAAAGCCGAGTCAAGCAGCCGTGTTTCCGGGCGGGCAAGAACTTGCAGAAATTTTCTGCAAGAGCTTCTCCCGTCGCTTCCGCCCCCGGCGCCCCACGGCACAGCTTCGTCCGCCATACTTCCGACCGTGGAGCAGCGCATAGGTTCGAGCAGCAAGCCCCTGGAAGGCGCCGGATTCGACCCGGCCTTCATCCCCGGGCTGACCTCACCCGTGTCCGGCGAGCCCGAGGACGCCAAGCCGGCGGACGCCGAGGAGCCCCTCGCAGAGAAGGAGGCCGCCCCCGAGGAACCGGAGACGGCCGAAGAGGAGGAGACCGAGGAGGAGGCGGCGGCCGAGGGCCCCGTCTTCGAGGCCTCCGACCGCCGCGCGAAGATCGTCGCCGACGCGAAGGGCGTACGCCTCAGCCTCGACGAGGAGCGGTGCGAGTTCGGCTGGGACGAGATCGGCGCGGTGGAGACGGAGTCCCCCCGCTTCGGCAAGCGATTCACGATCACGGTCCACACCCCTGACCGCCGCTGGTACCCGATCGAGATCGAGGCGACGGCCAGGGCCGATTTCAAGCTGTGGGAAGAGCAGTTGGACGCGGTTCTCGACGAGTACTTCGAAGAGAACGACGACGCGTCCGACGACTAGCTGCAGTACTGGGCCTCTTTCCCGATGGACCGGTACATACAGTCGGCGTTCTCCAACAGCTGCAACACGGCGTCCCGGTTCCTGGCGGTCTCCCGAGCGATCACCTCATCGGGAGGATAGAACCCACCCTGGGAACTGGACGTCGGATACATCTCGAAGGTGTACGCGAAGATCTTCTGGTTCCCCCACAGCCAGTCGTCGATGGACCCGTCGGTGATGTACAGGTCACTCGACTGCTCCGGCGTATAGCCGTTGCTCGCGGCCATCTTCTGCCCCACCGTGGCGAAGGCGTTGCGGTCGTCGGCCGTCATCCCCGTCGCCGTGTCGGCCGTGGTGTACCCGAACGGCCACAACACCAGCTCGCTGTACGTGTGGAAGTCGATCCCGGCCTTGATCTGCTGCACCCCGCCGACCACCCGGCTGCGCACGAAGTTCGCGACGACCTTCACCTCGGGCGCCGACTCGGCGGCCGATCCGCGGTACGTCTCCGAGGACGTCGACCCGGACGAGCCGCCGCAGCAGCCCCACCGGTAGTTCCAGTTGCGGTTGAGGTCCGTGCCGACGTACGAGGAGCCGGAGTTGGGCTGCCGGTTCTTCCGCCAGGAGCGGTACGAGCCGGTGGCGACGTCGTACTCGCCGCCGTCGGGGTTGAGGTCCGGCACGATCCAGATCTCCCGGCTGTTGACCAGGCTGGTCACGCGTGAGTCGGTGCCGTAGCCGGAGGTCAGCTGGTTGAGCAGGTAGAGCGCCATCTCGACGGTGAGATGTTCGCGCGCGTGCTGGTGGTGGGTGAACAGCACCTCGGGCTCGGACTCGTCCGTCGCCACGTTGTCGCTGATCTTGAGGGCGACGATGTTCCGCCCCTGGTAGGACGTGCCGATGACGCGCTGGCTGACGATGTCCGGGTGGGCCGAGACGACGCTGTTGATCTCGTTCGTCATCTCCGCGTAGTTGTGATAGCGCGAGTCGGCCGACGGGAAGTCGTAGAGCCGCAGCTCGTCCTCGGCCAGCCGGTCCGGGGCGGAGCCCAACGCCTCGACCTGGTAGCCGAGTCGGCGCAGCTTCTTGATCTGGTCGGCCCGCCCGGAGACCACCACGGTCTCCTCGTCGGCCTCGTCCACCGTGACGCCGGTCTGCTGGATGGCCGTACGGGTCAGCTGGTCGGTGTGCTGGTGGATCTCGTACTGCCGGATGTCGTCCGCTGAGGGCGCCGCCTTGCCGACGCTGTCGGCGGAGGCGTCCATCGAGGTCAGGGGCGCGGCGAGCGCCAGGGCGAGCAGGGCGGCGAACGCGGCGGTGCGTCTGCCGCCCCGGGCGCCTGCGCCTCGTGTCCGAAGTCGCATGAAGTCTCCTTGTGGGAGTGGGGAGTGGCGATTCAGTGCGACGTACGTGGTGCGGGTGTGCGGCTCATGGTCGAGGCATGGCATGAGCAGGTCAAGGGTGAATAAAGACGCACTGGCGCGAACTGTGCGCTCGAACTCCTGTATGTAGGTAGTGAATCGGGTAGTCCTCCCCGTGTGACACGGCCGTCCGGGTGGACATGCTGGTGCCATGCTGCGTCCCCGGTACGCCTCGTACCCTCAACCCCCGCTGGGGGCAGGCCATCTGAGCGTCGAGTACGAGCCCCGTCCCACCGCGGTCCGCGAGGCCCGCGCCCTGGTCCGACGGCAGTTGGAGGGCTGGGGGCTCGCGGACCTGGACGACCTCACCGACACCGCCGAACTGCTGGTGAGCGAGCTGGCCACCAACGCCCTGCTGCACTCCGCCGGCAGCCGCATCCGCCTCACCCTCACCGCCGCGCACGGCGTCCTGCGCTGCGAGGTCTCCGACGTCGGCCACCGCGTGCCCCGGGTACTGGCGGCCGGCTCCGCCACGAACGGGCGCGGGATGTTCCTGGTCGACGCGCTCGCCCTGCGCTGGGGCTGCCACCAGGACGGTACGGGCAAGACCGTGTGGTTCGAGCTGGGCACCTGCGCGTCGGACGGCTGCGGCCGGGGCCGTGTGTAGGTGCGGCGCAGGCCCGCGCACGCCCTCTTGTCAGTGCTGGATCTTTGCGGTTTGTTGACCTTCATGGCGGACACCACGGGAAACCCCACCGACACCCAGGTATCGACCACCCCCACACCCCGCAAGTCCAGTTGGAAGTACATCGGCCCCGGCATCGTCGTCGCGGCCACCGGTGTCGGCGCGGGCGACCTGGTCGCCACCCTCATCGCCGGCAGCAACTTCGGCTACACCCTGCTGTGGGCCGCCGTGATCGGCTGCCTGGTGAAGATCTCCCTCGCCGAGGCCGCGGGCCGCTGGCACCTCTCCACCGGCCGCACCCTCTTCGACGGCTGGGCGAGCCTGGGCCGCTGGACCACGTGGTTCTTCGTCGTCTACGTCGTGATCTGGGGCTTCGTGTACGGCGCGGCGGCGATGTCGTCGAGCGCGCTGCCGCTCCAGGCGCTGTTCCCGGACGTGATGGACCTCAAGTGGTGGGCGATCGCCTGCGGCCTGGTCGGGCTGGTCTTCGTCTGGTTCAACAAGTACGAGGTCTTCGAGAAGGTCATGACCGTCCTGGTCGGCGTCATGTTCGTGGTGACGGTCTACCTGGCGATCCGCGTCACCCCGAACCTCCCGGACGCCCTCGCCGGCCTCCTCCCCGTCCTGCCGGACGAGAAGGACTCGGTCCTCAACACCCTCGGCCTGATCGGCGGCGTCGGCGGCACCATCACGCTCGCCGCGTACGGCTACTGGGTCAACGCCAAGGGCTGGACCGACACCGGCTGGATGAAGGTCATGCGGCTCGACAACCGCGTCGCCTACGCCACCACCGGCATCTTCGTCATCGCGATGCTCTTCGTCGGCGCGGAACTGCTGCACTCGGCGAACATCGCCATCGCGAGCGGCGACAAGGGGCTGATCCAGCTCAGCGACATCCTGGAGAAGGAGTACGGCTCGGCGACCGCCAAGTTCTTCCTGATCGGCTTCTTCGCCACCTCCTTCACCTCCCTCATCGGCGTCTGGCACGGCGTGAGCCTGATGTTCGCCGACTTCGTGGCCCGCTACCGCACGAGCCAGGAGGCGAAGGGCGAGGAGGTCGCCTCCGGCGCCCGCGAACGCTCCTGGCCCTTCCGCGCGTACCTGCTGTGGCTGACCTTCCCGCCCATCGTCCTGCTCTTCCAGGGCCAGCCCTTCCGCCTGATCATCCTCTACGGCGTCCTGGGCGCGGCGTTCCTCCCCTTCCTCGCCGGCACCCTGATCTGGCTCCTCAACTCCTCGCGCACGCCCACCGAATGGCGCAACGGCCTGCTCAGCAACGCGATGCTGGTGATCGCCGGGCTGCTGTTCCTGGTGCTGTGCGTGAAGCAGATCTGGGATCAGCCCTGGTCGGAGTTCTTCTGATCGTCCTTGTGACCGTAGATGTCCTCGCGGCTCGGCCCCCACGCCGGGCTGAGCGCGATCGTCTTGAGCTGCTCCATCGTGAGGGCGGGCTTGTCGCGGCCCGGCGCGTCGTGCGGTCCGCCCTGGTTGTAGGCGCTGATCACGACCCGCAGACCGTTGATCCGCACCGTGTCGACGGTCCACCGGACCACGCCCGCCACGTCCTTGTCACCGGCGTCCTCACGGGTGACGAGCATCGTGCCGTCGCCGACCTCCTCGGCACCCGCGAACATGCCCTCGCCGAGCAGATCCCCCATGTTCGGCTGCACGTTGATCTCGACAAGGCTCTTGCCCTTGCCGTCGTCCACGACGACATAGCCCCAGCCGGACTCGTCGCCGCCCCGCGAGACCGGTGTGACGCCGGACGGGAGGAGATCGACGAGCGTCTTGCGGATGTCGGTCGTGGGGGCCGTGGTCTCCTCCGGCGCGGGTGACGACGGCTTCTCCGCCTCGGGAATGGCGTCGACCGCCGCCAGCCACACCGGCGCGGTCACCAGCTTCTTCAACTCGGCCGCGTCCAGGGGCGGTTCGGGCCGGGTGACCGGCGAGCCCTTCTCGGCCTCGGCGTTCCACTCGTAGGCCGCGACATGCTGGCCCTTCGCGGTGATCAGGTCGGCGGACCAGAACTTGGTGGGCTCCCGCTTGTCCGGGTACTCGTACCCCTGGAGAATCCTCAGCACCGCGCCGTCGTCCAGCCGACTCGTCGTGCAACTGTCGTACGGCGTGAACGTCTTGTCTGGGCACTCGGCCCACTGCCGGGCGTTCTCACTGCCCGGCTCGACCTTCTCCAGGCTGACGGAGACGGCGGAACCCCCGTCCCCGTCGTCCCACACGAGCGAGGCGTACGGCCCCGGCTTGTCCGCCGTGCCGCGCCCGCTCTCCTGGCTGAACTTGCCGTACCCCAGCTGCTCCTTGAGCGTGCCGATGAGCTCCTGGCCGGACACGGGCGCCACGGTCGACCTGGCACTGGGCGTGGAGGCCACCGACGACTGATCCGCGTCCGACCCCCCACCCGGCAGCAGCAGCGCACCGCCCACCCCCACGAGCGCGAGCGAGGCCGCGCCGCCCACCACCGCGGCCCGGCGCCGCAGTCGCAGCCGTCGCCCGCGGGCCAGGCCGGCCGTGGTGAGCGCGGTGAGGTCGGGTTCGAATCCGCCGCCGGCGGCACGCAGTTCGGCGGCGACGCGGTCCTCGAAGGGATCGCTGTGCTGGTCAACGGGCATGGCAAACCACCGTTTCCGCGAGGTCTGAGTGATGGGAAGTCGTGGGGTGGGGGTGATCAGAAGCGCGCGTACTCGCCGAGATCCTCGCCGAGCAGCTCGCGCAGTCGGCCGAGGGCACGCGTGCAACGGGTACGCACCGCGGCCGAGCTGGCGTGCATCGCGTCGGCGGTCTCCTCGATCGAGCGGTCCTCCCAGTAGCGCAGGACGACCACCGCCCGGTCCTTGGCGGGCAGCCGGGCCAGCGCCTCCAGCAGCGTCAGCCGCAGCGGTACGTCGCGCTGGTCGGCGGCGGCCCGGTCGGGGAACGTGTCGGTGGCCCGCTCGGTGCTGCTGCGCCGCCGCTGGTGGGCGAGGAAGGCCCGGGTGAGCACGGTCTGCGCGTACCCGGCGGGGTTGCCGACCCGGCTCACCCGGTGCCAGGCGATGTAGAGCCGGCCCAGGGTCTCCTGCACGAGATCCTCGGCGAGATGCGTGTCGCCGGCGGTGAGCAGGCACGCGGAGCGGTACAGATGCCCCGCGCGCGCCGCCGCGAACTCCGCGTACTGGTCCGCAAGGACCTGTCTCATGTGATCCCCCTGCTCATGGGCGCCCGGCGTGCACCGTCCTCACTTCTACTGATGCGATGGGCCCGGGGAAATGTTTCACAGGCCTCGGAGAGAGGACGGACAGGGTTACGGAAGGTGGTTGCCGCCCAGGTAGGTTTCGGTACCGAAGCTGTACGACAGTTGTACGAGGCACCCACCGGGGGAAACCGATGACCCAGCCGCCCTACGGCCCACCACCCCCGTCCTACGGCCCCCCGCCCGGAGGCTTCGGCCCACCGCCCCCGCAGTACCCGCCGCAGTACGCACCGCAGCACCCCCCGCAGTACGCGCCCCCGCCGGCGGCCCCCGCCGGCCCGGAGTTCCTGGCCGTGGACCGCCACAACTCCGTGGTCATCGACATGACCGGCGTCGCCTTCGAAATACGCGACGCGGAGGCCGAGTTCAGCTGGCCCGAGATCCACACCGTCCACTACAAGGCCACCCCGAACGGCAAGGCCCTGGTCGTCGCGGTGGTCCTGCACAACGGCCAGTTCTACGAGTGCCAGGTCGAGGCCAAACCCAAGGAACGCCTGCGCGAGTGGTTCACGGGCCTCCAGGCGATCCTCGGCTACTACAAGCCGATGCGATGACCCGCACGCGTACGACACCGCCCCGCCCGCTCGACATCGAGGCCCTGTTCCCCGAACTCGCCGCCCACCGCGGCACCACCACCCGCCTCCACCCCCGCCCCGGCACGCCCACCCCGTACGACAGCTCGGTGGGCGGCCCGCTGCTGTGGCCCGCGGACGAGGCATGGCCGACGTGCACGCAGGAGCACCGGAGGAACAAGGGCCGCAGGATCGAGGACATCCGCGAGGAACGGCGCATCCACGCGGCCGCGCACGACCGCGCCCTCACCGACGAGGAACGCGACCGCCTCACCACCCTCCAACGCCGGCACAAGCTCCCGGACATCGGAGACACCCACCCCGTCCCCCTCCTCGCCCTGGCCCAGCTGTACGCCCGTGACGTGCCGAACCTCCCGGCGCCGCCCGGCCACGACCTCCTCCAGGTGCTGTGGTGCCCCTTCGAGTCCCATGGCCTCCCGCCCACCCCCGGCGTCCACCTGCGCTGGCGCGACTCCGAGGCCGCGATGGACGCCGTACTCACGAACCCGCCGCTCCCACCGGTCGTCGGCTACGAGGGCCTGGTCCCCGAGCCCTGCGTCCTGCACCCGGAGCCAGGGGTCGTGGAGTACGAGTGGCCCGAACTCCTTGATGAAGACCTCCAGTTGAGGATCGAGGAGTGGGAGGAGGAACTCTGGGAGAGCGAAGAGGACGCCGACGACCCCCTCAGCTACGACGCCGACTTCGCGGTGGCCGCCGGCTGGAAGGTGGGCGGTTACGCCTACTGGGGTGTCACCGGCCCGCACTCGATGGTCTGTTCCTGCGGCACGCCCATGGAACTCCTGCTGGCGATCCGCCCCTCGGAACATGGCGGCGCCGCCAGTTGGATTCCCCTGGAGGACCGGGTCCTCGCCCCGACTCACGTCAGCGTGGGCCGGGTCGGCACTCTCAATCTCTTCGTCTGCCCCGCGGACCCGGCGCACGGCCATCGCACGTCCCTGCAAGGCTGACCGGGGCCCGGAAACACGAAAGGCAAGAAGGTGCGGACACCTCTTGCCATATTCAATGTATAGCGCACCGGGGGCCTTGCGGCAAGGCCCCCCTCGTACCGCAGAATCGTCGACCTGAAGCCGGGACCTGCGGAAATGGGGAAAACGCGGATGCGTGTTGTGCTGCTGACGTACGGGTCGCGCGGCGACGTGGAGCCGATGCTGGGCCTCGCCGTGGCGCTGCGGGAACTCGGCGCGGAGGTGCGGGTCTGCGCGCCGCCCGACTTCGAGGAACTGCTGGCCGCAGTCGGCGTCCCGCTGGTGCCGATCGGACAGTCGGTGCGGGCGCTGGCGACGGACGCCCTGACCGGGAAGCCGACCAAGCTGCCCCCGACCATGGCCGAGCGGGCCGCCTGGCTGTTCGACTCGGTGTATGACGCGGTCGCCCCGGTCGCCGAGGGGAGCGACCTGGTGGTGGCGACGGGCCTGCTCCCGGCTGCTGCCGCCGCGCGTGCCGCGGCCGAGAAGGCGGGCGTCCCGTATGCGTTCGTCTCCTACTTCCCGTCCTACCTGCCCTCCCCGCACCACCCCCCGCTCGCCTTCCCCGGTCACCCGCTCCCGGCGGACGTCACCGACAACCGCGAGCTGTGGGACCTGAACACCGAGGTCCTCAACGAGCTGTTCGGCGGCGCGGTCAACGCCCGGCGTGCGGCGCTCGGCCTGCCCCCGGTGCCGGACATCCGCGACCACGTCCTCACCGCCCGCCCGCTCCTGGCGTCCGACCCGGCCCTGAGCCCCTGGCAGGAGCCGGCCGAACTCGACGTCGTCCAGACCGGCGCCTGGATCCGCACCGACGCCCGGCCGCTCCCCGCGGACCTGGAGACGTTCCTGGCGGCGGGCGCCCCGCCGGTGTACGTCGGCTTCGGCAGCATGCCGCTGCGGGACGCGGCGGACGTCTCCCGGGCGGCGGTGGAGGCGGTCCGCGCGCAGGGCCACCGCGTCCTGCTCGGGCGCGGCTGGGCCGACCTGGCGCTGATCGACGGCGAGGACGACTGCTGCGTCGTCGGCGAGGTCAACCAGCAGGAGCTGTTCCGCCGGGTCGCCGCGGTCGTGCACCACGGCGGCGCCGGCACCACCACGACCGCCGCCCGGGCCGGCGCGCCCCAGGTGGTCGTGGCCCAGATGGCCGACCAGCCCTACTGGGCCGGCCGCGTCGCCGAGCTCGGCATCGGCGCGGCCCACGACGGCCCGAACCCGACCTACGATTCCCTGTCGGCCGCGCTCACCGTGGCCCTCGCCCCCGACACCGCCGAACGGGCCAGGTCCCTGGCGGCCACGGTCCGCACGGACGGGGCGACGACGGCGGCGAAGCTGCTGATCGGCATGGCGGGCACCATCGTGGCCTAGAACCGACCCTCATCCTTGAACATCGTCAATCACCCGCATCCGGCCTCCATCGGAGCTGATCAAGTGAACCCCCAGGGAACCGCCGCCTCGGCGTTCGCCCTCCCCGACCGTCTCTCCGCCAAGGCCGATCCCACCCTGATCGCCGGTGACGAGCGGCACTTCGCGGCCATCGCGGCGAGCCTGGAGGAGTCGATCGCCGACCTCTCCGCCCGCCTCGACGCCGAGCTCAAGGCACCCGGCGGCGCGGGCCGGGCCGCGATGGACCGGGACGCGGAGATCCACCGCCTGACCGCCCGGCTGCGCACCCTGCGCCGCTTCGGCCTCGACCTCTGCCTCGGCCGCATGGTCACCGCCGACGACCCCGAGCCCCTCTACGTCGGCCGCCTCGGCCTCACCGACAGCGAGGGCCGCCGGCTGCTGATCGACTGGCGTTCCCCGGCCGCCGAGCCGTTCTTCGCCGCCACCCACGCCAACCCGATGGGCCTGATCAGCCGCCGCCGCTACCGCTGGACCGACGGCCGGATCAGCGACTACTGGGACGAGGTGTTCACCGCCGACGGCCTGGAGCGGCAGGTCGCCCTCGACGACCAGTCCGCCTTCATCGCCAGCCTCGGCAGCAACCGCTCCGACCGGATGCGGGACGTCCTCGCCACCATCCAGGCCGACCAGGACGCCATCATCCGCGCCGGCTCGCGAGGCGCGCTCGTCGTCGACGGCGGCCCCGGCACCGGCAAGACGGTCGTCGCCCTGCACCGCACCGCCCACCTCCTCTACTCCGACCCGCGCCTCGGCCACCGCAGGGGCGGCGTCCTCTTCGTCGGCCCGCACCGCCCCTACCTCTCCTACGTCGCCGACGTCCTGCCCAGCCTCGGCGAGGAGGGCGTGCAGACCTGCATCCTGCGCGACCTGGTCGAGGAAGGAGCGGAGGCGACTCTGGAGACCGACCCGGAGGTGGCCCGGCTGAAGTCCTCGGCGGACCTGGTGAAGGCGATCGAGAAGGCCGTACGGTTCTACGAGGAGCCGCCCGCCGAGGGCCTGACCGTCACGGTCGACCACACCGACCTCCGCCTCACCGCCGCCGACTGGGCCGAGGCCTTCGACGCCCCGGAACCGGGCACCCCGCACAACGAGGCCCGCGGCCAGATCTGGGACAAGCTGGTCGCGATCCTGGAGGAGAAGTACGAGGGGCGCGACGACGTCCCGCCGCAGCTGTTCCGCCGGGTGCTGCGCCAGAACAAGGAGCTGGTGGGCGCCCTCAACGGCGCCTGGCCCCTGCTGGAGGCGGCGGACCTGGTGGGCGACCTGTGGACCGTCCCCGCCTATCTGCGCCTGTGCGCGCCCTGGCTGACCCGCGACGAGGTCCGCACCCTGCAACGCGCGAACCCGGCGGCCTGGACCGTCTCCGACCTGCCCCTCCTCGACGCGGCCCGGCAGCGCCTCGGCGACCCGAAGGCGGACGGCCGCAAGCGTCGCCAAGAGGCCGCGCTCGCCGCCCAGCGTGAGCAGATGGCGCAGGTCGTCGAGAACCTGATCGCGGCCGACCCGGACGGCGAGGGCCTGATGACCCAGCTGCGCCGCGCGGACTTCCAGCGCAACCTGGTCGACGAGTCCGAACTCGCCGTCGCCGAACCGGACCTGCTGGCCGGCCCGTTCGCGCACATCGTCGTCGACGAGGCGCAGGAACTCACCGACGCCGAATGGCAGATGCTGCTGCTGCGCTGCCCGTCCCGCAGCTTCACCATCGTCGGCGACCGCGCCCAGGCCCGCCACGGCTTCACCGAGACCTGGGAGGAGCGCCTGCGCCGCATCGGCCTGACCAGCATCACCATGGCGTCCCTGAGCATCAACTACCGCACCCCGGAAGAGGTGATGACGGAGGCCGAGCCGGTCATCCGCGCCGCCCTCCCGGACGCCAACGTCCCCACCTCCATCCGCAGCAGCGGCATCCCGGTCCTGCACGGACGCGTGGAGGAGTTGACCCCGGTCCTCGACACCTGGCTCGCCGAGCACCCCGCCGAAGGCATCGCCTGCGTCATCGGCGACGAGACCTTCGAGCCCACGGCCCGTGTCCGCTCCCTGACTCCCGAACTGTCGAAGGGGCTCGAGTTCGACCTCGTGATCCTGGTCGACCCGGAGGACTTCGGCACGGGGGTCGAGGGAGCGGTGGACCGCTATGTCGCGATGACACGCGCGACCGAACGGCTGGTTGTTCTGTCCAGCTCCTGACAATGTGGTTCATGACGTCGACCCCTCAGGAGCCCTTCATGCCAGTCGTCCGCGCCCGCAAGCGCCCGGTCACCGTGCGCGCGCTGCTCTGGACGGGCCGCGAAGAGGACCTGCCCGCCGTCCGTGCCTTCCTCGGCGACGACTTCGTCGCCTCGGAAGAGCGGGACGGCGGGCGGGTCCTCCGCATCCGCACCATGGAGCGGGGCTCGGCGCCGGACGAGATCCCGCCCGGCTGGATGCTGATCGAGGGAGTGCGCGGCGAGCACTACGCCTGTGAGGGCGAGATCTTCGCCGAGACCTACGAGATGCTCGACGGCGACTGAGCGGTCCGGCCGCCTACGGCAGCCCGTGCACGTGCGGCCCCACCGCGTTCGACCAGGCGTTCCCGGCCGAGGCGTCCCAGTTCGTCGACCAGGTCATCGCGCCCCGTAGGTCGGGATAGGTCTTCGACGGCTTGAAGGAACCGCACCCCGTGCCCTTGGTCAGGCAGTCCAGGGCGTTGTTCACGACCGTAGGTGACACGTACCCGCTGCCCGCGCCGCTCGTCGAGGCGGGCAGGCCCAACCCCACCTGGGACGGGGCGAGTCCGCCCTCCAACTGGATGCAGGCCAGCGCGGTGAGGAAGTCCACCGAGCCCTGCGAGTACACCTTGCCGTCGCAGCCCAGCATCGAACCGCTGTTGTAGTACTGCATGTTGACGACGGTGAGGATGTCCTTGATGTTGAGCGCGGTCTGGAAGTAGCCGTTCGACGTCGACTGCATGTCGATGGTCTGCGGCGCCATCGTGATGATGAGCGACGAGCCCGCCTTCGAGGACAGCGACCGCAACGCCTGGGTCATGTAGGTGGCGTTGATGCCGTTCTCCAGATCGATGTCGACGCCGTCGAAGCCGTACGTCTGCATCAGGGAGTAGACGGAGTTGGCGAAATTCGTCGCCGACGTCGAGTCGTTGATCGACACCGTGCCGTTCTGGCCGCCGACCGAGATGATCACCTTCTTCCCGGCCGTCTTCTTCGCCGCGATGTCCGCCTTGAACTGGTCGACGGTGTAGCCGCCGAGACCGGCCGAGTCGAGGTTGAAGGTGACGGCGCCCGGCGTCGTCGTCGCGTCCGCGAAGGCCACGGCGATGATGTCGTACTGGGACTGGACGTCGGAGATCTTCTGGACGGTGGCGCCGTTGTTGAAGTTCTGCCAGTAGCCGGTGACCGCGTGCTTCGGGAGCGCGGGGCCGGTCGGGGTCGCCGTCGTTGTCCCCGTCACCGTCGCCGACTTCGGGGACTCACCCGCCGAGTTGGTCGCCGTGACCTGGAAGGAGTACGACGTCGAGGCCGCGAGGCCGGTCACCGTGGCCGAGGTGCCGGTCACCGCCGTCACCTTCGTACCGCCGCGGTAGACGTTGTAACCGGTGGCGCCGGAGACGGTGTTCCAGGTCAGGGACACCGACGAGGAGGACGTGCCGGAGACCGCCAGGCCCGCCGGTGCGGCCGGGATCGTGGGCGTCGGGTCGGTGCCGCCGCCTCCGTCGGGGCCGTAGACCGAGAGGTCGTCGGCGTAGTAGGCGGCCTGGCCGTACCAGCCGTGGGTGTAGACCGTGACCGACGTCGTCGAGGCGCCGGTGGTGAACGTGGTCGACAGCTGCTTCCAGGACGCGGAGTCGGGGGTCCAGGTGGACACGTCCGTCGTGCCGGTGCCGGTGACGCCCAGGTAGGAGTAGCCGCCCTGGACCCAGGCGCTCAGCGTGTACGTCGAGTTGGGCTTCACGGCGACGGACTGGGTGCACTTGGCGTTGTCCTGGCCCGCCGGGGTCGCCTTCAGGGCGGCGGCGCCCGAGTGGACCGGCGAGGAGACGGTCGTACCGCTGCTCGCCGTGCAGGTCCAGTTGGTCAGGCCGGACTCGAATCCGGCGTTCTTGGCGTTGTTGACGTCGGCTGCGGAGGCCTGTCCCGCGCCCGCGAGGGAGAGGGAGAAGGCGACGAGGGCAACGGTGACGACTCCGGACCAGAGCCGGGTCGATCGTCTCTGTGGGGACATGACAATAAGCTGGTCCAGACCAATCCATCTGTCAATAGGTCCAGACCAGTTCGTCCATCTCGATGGGTGAGCCGCATGGGTCCCTGGGCCCACCCGGCGACCCTGGCAAGGGCCCCAGGACCGAAATGTGTCGGGCAAGATGCTCAACCTGCCCCGATTTGGCGCAACTTGTGTAACGGCAGTTCCTCGCCAGCTACACAAACGCTGTTCTCCGGTCACAACCGCGTGGTTAGAGTGCTTGCGTAGTCACGCAGTGAAGTCGACTGGGTGGGTCGGGTAACGCCGGTCGGGCCGGCGGGGCATGGGAACGGGGAGCTGCGCGTGCCAACTGCCATTGCCGTGACCGGTGCCGACATGGCACTGCCGCCGCAGGACGAGCGGACCGTGCCCGCGGTCGTCCTGAAGGACCTCGACCGGCAGCCGCTGGACCAGGCGCTGGCGGCCCTGCAACAGCTGATCGACCAGTGCGGCCATGTGATCGTCGTGTGCTCGCAGGTGGTCGCTCCCGGTGTGGAACGGCGGCTGCACACCATCCGCTCCCTGCTGGAGAGCGACCGGATCGCGCTCTTCCGTCCCGATCTGCCGCCCCTCGGACTGGCCGTCCTGGCCCGCCAGTTGCGGCAGCTCGCCTCCTGCGACCTCAGCCCCGGCGTCCTCGCCTCCGCCGGCCGGCTGCTCACCCACTACATTCACGCCGGTGCCGTCCTCGGCTCCGTCACCAAGCTCGATCGCGTCCCCGTCGGGCTGAAGTCCCACGCCAAGTCCTGGGTGCCCGGCAGCCAGTTCGGCGTGATCGCCCACCCCGAGCCGCAACTAGTCCGCATCGGCCCCGAAGCGTCCCTGTCGGGGCCCGAGTTCGCCACCTCGATGCTCGTCGCCAAGGGCCAGCTCCAGACCGACTGGGTCGCCAACACCCTCGCGCCCGCCTGGAACGTCCAGGGACTGCGCGAGGCGCCGCTGCCCGCCGAGTCCGCCGCCTGGTGGGGCACCGCCAAGCTGGTCGAGTTCTGCACCTTCCTGCCCGACCTGTCGGTCCTCTACCAACTGGTGACGTCCGTACGGCAGTCCAGCTGCCACTGGTGCGGCATCGACGTCATCGGCGACCGCTGTGTCTTCTGCTCCGCGACATCGCCCCTCGAACAGCACCAACTCACCACCGGGTGAGCCCTGCCGACCCACATCCCCCAATGAGGTTGTCCGGTTCATGAACTCCCGTCAGCGCCGCGGCGTCATACTCCTGATCCTGTCGGTCGTCTGCGCCCTGGCGGCCTTCGCCGGTGTGCTGTCCGTCATCAACGACGCGAAGTCCAAGGTCGGCCCCGAGGTCACCGCGTACGAGGTCAAGTCCGAGATCCAGCCCTACACGGCGCTGAGCAGGGCCCAGTTCGAGAAGATCTCGATGCCCGAGCGATGGCTGTCGGCCAACGCCGTCACCGATCTGCGCGACATCGAGGGCAAGATCGCGGTGACCAAGCTGGAGAAGGGCTCCCTGCTGCAGAGCGACATGATCGTGGCACAGCCGGCTCTGCAGCCCGGGCAGCAGGAGGTCGCCATCATGATCGACGCGGCGACCGGTGTCGCCGGCAAGATCACGCCGGGCTCCACGGTCAACGTGTACGCCACCTTCGAGGGCGAGCGGGAGGGTAGCCCCGCCCAGTCCAAGATCATCGTAACGAACGCGAAAGTCCTCGACGTCGGCAGGCTCACCTCGCTCGACCCCGACGAGAGCAACCGGGACCAGCGCTCCAAGGAGGCCGTCCCGATCACCTTCGCCCTCTCCACCCTCGACGCCCAGCGCCTCACCTACGCCGAGTCGTTCGCCGAGCGGGTCCGGCTCGCCCTGGTGGCTTCGGGCGGCGACCAGCCGGTTCCCGACCAGGACCGCACGTACGAACTCGCGAAGGACAAGTGAGAGCCGTATGCCCACGAGGATCCTGCCGGCCGTAGGCGACGCGGACGCCGTCCGCTCCATCACCACCCTCCTCAGCCAGCTCCCGGACGCCGAACCGGTCGCCCCGGTCGTCGACTCCACCCAGCTCGTCGACACCCTGGCCCGCCTCGCCGCCGAGTCCGTCGACGAACTCCCCGAGGTCGTCGTCGTCCACGAACGCATCGGCCCGGTCCCCGCGTTGGAGCTCATCCGCGAAGTCGCCCTGCGCTTCCCGGCGGTGGGCGTCATCCTCGTCACCTCCGACGCGAGCCCCGGCCTGTTCCAGGCGGCCATGGACTACGGCGCCCGCGGCCTGGTCGCCCTCCCGTTGCACTACGACGAGCTCGCCAACCGCGTCCAGGCCGTCGCCGCCTGGTCGGTCGGCGTACGACGTCATCTCGGCGCAGGCGTCGACGTGTTCACCGGCGTCGGCGGCACCGTGGTCACCGTGAGCGGCGCGAAGGGCGGGGTCGGCGCGACCCTCACCGCCATCCAACTCGCCCTGGCCGCCCAGGCGTCCGGCCGCAGCACCGCGCTGGTCGACATGGACCTCCAGACCGGCGACATCGCCTCCTTCCTGGACGTCCAGTTCCGCCGGTCGGTGGTGGACCTGGCGGCGATCACGGACATCTCACCGAGGGTCCTCGCGGACGCCGTCTACCGCCACGACACCGGCGTCGCCCTGCTCCTCGCCCCCGGCGAGGGCGAACGCGGCGAGGAGGTCACCGACCGCGCCGCCCGCCAGATCGTCAGCGCCCTGCGCTCCCGCTACGAGGTGGTCGTCGTCGACTGCGGCGCCCAACTCGGCGGCGCGGGGGCGGCGGCGGTGGAGATGGCGGACGCGGCGCTGCTGGTCACCACGCCGGACGTGGTCGCGGTACGCGGCGCCAAGCGGACCGTACGCATGTGGGACCGGCTCCAGATCCGCAAGGCCGAGGAGACGACCGTCGTCGTCAACCGGCACACCCGCGGTACGGAGATCCAGCCCCACCTGGTCCAGAAGATCACCGGCACGGCCGTCGCCGGAACCGCGATCCCCGCCAACTTCAAGGAACTGCAAGGAGTCGTGGACGCGGGCCGCGTGCACGAGCTGGACAACAAGAGCACGGTGAAGCAGGCGCTGTGGGCCCTGGCGGGGGAGTTGGGGCTGGTCAAGGCGCGGGAGGGGTCCGGTGCACACAAGGGCCGTGACCGGGGTGCGGTGAGCTTCCGCAGGCGCAGGGAGCTCGGGCCGTGAGGCGGCGCCGGTACGGGGACAGCGGCCAGGTGACCATCGAGTTCCTCGGGATGACGCCGCTGATCATCGCCACCTTGGTGCTGGTGTGGCAGTTCGTGCTGGTCGGCTATACGTTCACGCTGGCCGGGCATGCCGCGGACCAGGCGGTACGGGCGGGGACGGCATCGGAGGGCCAGGCGGCCTGCCAGGAGGCGGGCCTCAAGGACCTGCCCGGCGCCTGGCAGGGCGACGCCGAGGTGAACTGCACGGCGGACGGCGACTACGTCACGGCCGACGTGTCCCTGAAGGTGCCCGTGCTCTTCCCCGGCTCGATCGGCTTCCCGTTCACCGTCGAGGGGCACGCGGGGGCCGTGCAGGAGGAGAAGGACTGAGATGTCGTACGACGAGAAAGTCCTCGACGGTCGTGAAGCCCGGCGTGACCGCGGCCAAGTAGCCATCGAGTACCTGGGTTTCATCCCGATCCTGCTCCTGGTCGCCCTCGCCGGCGTCCAGGTCGGACTCATCGCCTACGCCGCCCAGCAGGCCGGCACAGCGGCCAGGGCGGGGGCACGGGCGGCCTCGCTGGAGCGCAGCGCACAGGAGGGCTGCGCGAACGCGGTGAGCGACTGGCTGTCCGTGTCCTGCTCGGCCGCCCAGGGCGACGACACGGTGACGGTCACCGCCACCGTCGACATCCCCCTCCTCGTCTGGGACTTCGGTAACGCGACCAAGACCGCCACCATGCCGCTCGACCATTGAACGAGGTACGACCATGAGCCTGCGCGCACGCATCAGTACCCCCGAGGAGAACGGCGCCCGGGGCGAGGACGGTCACCTCGTCTCGTCGTACCGCGCCAAGCTGCTGGAGGAGATCGACCTCGCGGAGATGAGTTCGCTGGCGGCGGCCGAGCGCCGGGCCCGGCTCGAGCGGGTGCTCGGGCACATCATCAGCCGCGAGGGCCCGGTCCTGTCGACGGTCGAGCGCTCGCAGCTGATCCGCAGGGTCGTCGACGAGGCACTCGGCCTCGGCATCCTGGAACCGCTCCTCGAAGACGCCTCGATCACCGAGATCATGGTCAACGGCCCCGACGCGATCTTCGTCGAACGCGGCGGCAGGGTCGAGCAGTTGCCGCTCCGCTTCCCCTCCCACGACCAGCTGATGCAGACGATCGAGCGGATCGTGTCGACCGTCAACCGGCGGGTGGACGAGTCGAACCCCATGGTCGATGCCCGCCTCCCGTCGGGCGAGCGCGTGAACGTGATCATCCCGCCCCTGTCCCTGACGGGCGCGACCCTGACGATCCGCCGCTTCCCCCGCTCCTTCACGCTGCACGAGATGATCGGCTTCGGCTCGCTGGACGAGCACATGCTGTACCTGCTGGCGGGGTTGGTGCGGGCGAAGTTCAACATCATCGTCTCGGGCGCGACAGGCACCGGGAAGACGACATTGCTGAACGCCCTCTCCGGCCTCATCCCCGAGCACGAACGCATCATCACCATCGAGGACTCGGCCGAACTCCAGCTCCAGCAGGCCCACGTCATCCGGCTCGAGTCCCGACCCCCGAACGTCGAGGGCAAGGGCCAGATCACCATCCGCGACCTGGTCCGCAACTCCCTGCGCATGCGCCCCGACCGGATCGTCGTGGGTGAGGTCCGCGGCGGCGAGTCCCTCGACATGCTCCAGGCGATGTCGACCGGCCACGACGGCTCGCTCGCCACCGTCCACGCCAACAGCACCGAGGACGCCCTGATGCGGCTCAAGACCCTCGCGTCGATGTCCGAGGTCGGTGTCCCCTTCGAGGCGCTGCACGACCAGATCAACAGCGCGGTCGACGTCATCATCCAGCTGACCCGCTTCCCGGACGGGGCCCGCAGGATCACCGAGATCGCGCTGCTGGACAGCCACGGCGGCGAACCGTACCGCCTCGCCACGGTCGCCCGCTTCAACGCCCAGCCGATGGGGGTCGACGGCCGGGTGCACGGCGCCTTCGAGTACTCCCCGCTGCCGCGCCGCACGGCCAACCGCCTCTACATGGCGAGCCAGCCGATCCCGCAGGCCTTCGGCGTGGCCCAGTCCGTGGCCGAGCTGACGACCCGAGAAACCAGGTAGGTGGACTGGCTGATGGAACTGCACACCCTGATCCAGCTGGCCACCGGCCTCACTCTGGTCGCCTGCGGCCTCGCGGTGGCGGGCCTGCACGCGTACGCCATGGGCAAGGCCCAGCGCCAGGCCCTCATCGACCGCCTCTCGGCGACCGGCCAGATCGAGGCGGGCGTCCGCAGGCGCCGCTTCCCGAAACTGGACCGGCGGCTGCGCCGCACACGGTTCGGCAGGAAGCTGGAGCTGCGACTCGCGGCGACCGGCCTCGACATCACGCCGGGCGAGTTCTTCGTCTACATGATGTCGAGCGCGGCCGGCCTGTTCCTGATCGGCCAGGCGTCCCTGGCCCCCTTCTTCGGCCCCCTCGCCGGCCTGCTGGGCATCTGGGCGGCCCTGCAATTCCTCAACTGGCAACGCCAGAAGCGCATCGAGAAGTTCATCAACCAACTCCCGGAACTCTCCAGGATCTTGGCGAACGCCACCCAGGCGGGCCTGGCCCTGCGCACGGCGATCGGCATGGCGGCGGAGGAGCTGGAGGCCCCGGCGGGGGAGGAGCTGGGCAAGGTGGCGAACCAGCTGGCGCTGGGCGCGTCACTGGACGAGGCGCTGGGGGAGATGGCGGAGCGGTTGCCGTCGAGGGAACTGGTGGTCCTGGTGACGACCCTGGTCCTCTCCAACCGAGCAGGCGGCCAAGTGGTAGGAGCCCTGCGGAACTTGACGGAGACGCTGGAGGAGCGGAAGGAGACCCGGCGTGAGGTCCGCACCCAGCTCTCCCAGGTCAACATGACGTCGTACGCGGTCCCGGTCCTCGGCATCGGCTCCCTGTTCCTGATGAACGGGGTGAAGGACGGCGCCCTGGACCGCATGACCGGCTCCCCGGTCGGCCAGGGCGTGGTGATCGTGGCGTTCGCGATGTACGCGGTGGGCTTCATCCTGATCCGCCGTCTGTCCCGTATCGACGTGTGAGGGAGGGGAGGCAAGGCCATGGCGATCGGACTCGCACTGCTGATGGGGCTGTCCGTCTGGGGCGTCTTCGCGGGCATCCGCATGTACAGGGCGGACGCGAAGCTGCCGAGCGACCTGGTGCTGGCGCTGGAGGTCGGCGCCACGCGCACGGGCGCGGTGGACTCGGTGATCGACCGGTTGGGGATGCGGTACGCGCCGGCGGTACTGCGGCTGATGGGCCCGAAGCAGGTGGCGAAGTACCGGCGCAAGATCGACCTGGCGGGCAACCCCGGCGGCCTGACGATAGACCGCTACGCGGCACGCCGGGCGGTGTACGGCTTCCTGGGCGGCTTCGGCGGCCTCCTGTCCGTCATGCGGGGCAGCTGGCTCCTGGCGCTGCTCCTCTTCGCGTTCGGGGCGTTCTGGACGGAGGTCGGCATCTGGTCGGCGATCCGCGTACGCAAGGACGTCATCGAGCGCACGCTGCCGGACTTCCTGGACGTACTGGCGGTGGTGGTCAGCGCGGGCCTGGGCTTCCGCCAGGCGCTGGACCGGGTGGCGACGAAGTACGAGGGCCCGTGGGCCGACGAACTCCGCATCACGCTGCGCCAGATGGACCTGGGCATGAGCCGGCGTGAGGCTTTCGCGGAACTACGTCGCCGCAACGACTCCGAGCAGGTCGCGATGTTCGTGACGGCGCTGCAACAGGGCGAGGAACTGGGCGCCCCGATCGTCGACACCCTCATCGCCCTCGCCAAGGACATGCGCCGCACGGACGCCCAGAACGCCCGCCGCAAGGCCGCCCGCGCGGTCCCCAAGGCCACGATGATGATCACCACGTTCATGGTCCCGGCAACGATGCTCCTCCTGGGCGCGGGCCTGATCCTGGGCTCGGGGACGGACTTCGGCTCGATCACGGGCAAGTAGAGCGGAGGCCGAAGATGACGATGACGAGGCCGAGGGCGGATGGGGCCGGGGGGCTGTGGCGACGTTCGAGAATGGCGGGGGAGAAAGCGCCGGGGCCGGAGATCTCCACGACTGCGCGGTCAGCCGCCGACGGCGCTGAGCCCCCACAGGGGCCACCCGCACCCGAAATCGAAACCCGCACGGGCGGTGCGGGTGGGAACCCAAATCCGGCCGAAGGCCGGATGCCCACCCACGAACCCGCAGCCGCACCCGCACCCGCACCCACAATCCCCCTCCAAGCCAACGCCCTCCAGGCAATGTGCCGCCAGGTCTTCGGCTTCCGCCTGGCCATGATCGCCCTGGCTTCCCCCGCCGCCCTCCTCAACGCCGCCCCCGGCCTAGGCGCCCGCCTCGTCGCCGCAGCCGTACTCGTCACCTTCATGGGCTCCTACGTCCTCTTCAGAGACTGGGAACGCTTCGGCCCCCTACTCCTCCGCCACCCCACCCTCCTCGCCGCAGACACCCTCTTCGGCGCCCTCCTCCTCATCTCGGCCGGCCCCGACACCACCCTCGCCTACGTCAGCGTCTGCACCCCCCTCCTCGCCGGCCTCGTCTACGGCTGGCGAGGCGCAGGCTGCTTCGCCTCCCTCCAGGGCCTGATCCTCGTGACCGTCTACGCCAGCTCGAAGGACCTCCACCCCACGGTCGCCGAGGCGTTGCTCCTCCCCGGCCTCTGCGTGGTCACAGGCGCCATGGGCGTAACCCTGCGCAACCTCCTCCTCCGCTTCGGCGCAGCCACCCAGGCCCTGACCTCGGTCCAGGCCCGCCTCGCAGCAACCGAAGCAGTCGCCACCGAACGCACCCGCCTCGCCCGCGAGATGCACGACTCGGTGGCGAAGACCCTGCACGGCGTGGCCCTGGCAGCAGAAGGCCTGGCGTCCTCAGCCGCAGCGGCGAACACGGACCCGACCCTGCTGAAGAACCAGGCCGACCTGGTGGCCCGCTCCGCCCGCAGGGCAGCCGCGGAATCCCGCGAACTCCTGGCAGACCTACGCCGCCAGGCAACCCCGGACCACCCCACGGACGTGATGGCCGAACTGGCAGCCAGAACAACGGACTTCAGCACCCGCACAAACATCCCGGCCATGTACCACCCCACCGGCGACCACAAGACCACCCTCCCCCCGCTCCCACCCACGGTGACCCGCAATCTCCTCACCATCGCCACGGAGGCCATGGAGAACGCCCACCGCCACGCGTCCCCGACCCAGGTGGACGTGAGCGCAGGCGTCCACGGCGACCTCCTGCGCATCACGGTCTACGACGACGGCCGCGGCCTCCCCGAGAACACCACGCTCGAACAACTCGGCAGAGCAGGCCACTTCGGCCTCGTCGGCATGGTCGAGCGAGCCGCGTCCGTCGGGGCCCGCATCCGCATCGGCCGAGGAGACCACCCCAAGGGCACGGAGGTCCGCCTGGAACTCCCGCTGGCCACGATCCGAGAGGAGGCCGCATGACGCCCGACCAGACGATCCCCCACGACCCGGTAGAGCCGACCGAGCCGATCGAGGCATCCCGACGCACCCACCTCCGGGTCCTGGTGGCGGACGACAACCCGGTGGTCCGCGCGGGCCTCACCGCCCTCCTCTCGGGCCGCGAGGACATCACGGTCGTAGCGGAGGCGACGGACGGCCGAGAGGCGTACGAGGCCGCTCGCCGCCACCGCCCCGACGTGATCCTCCTGGACGTACGGATGCCCGGGGTGGACGGCATCTCGGCCCTCCCGCACCTGGTACCGATCGCCCCGGTGCTGATGCTGACGTACAGCAGCGAGTCGGAGATCGTCCACGAGGCCCTCCGTCGAGGCGCCGGCGGCTACCTGGTCCACGGCGAGTTCACGGCCGACCAACTGATCGCGGCGGTACGGGACATCGGCTCCGGCAGCGCCCACTTCACGGCGTCGGCGGCGGGCGCCGTAATGGCCGGCCTGCGCAGCTCGAAGCCCGCACCCCTGCCGGAGAACCTCGGCCTGTCAAGTGCAACTGCATACGACGCAGAGATCCCAAATCCCCACTCACAAGGGACTTCTGTCAAACCGCTTTCGCAACTGCAACCGTCTATGGCACAGTCTCGGTATCAACTCAGCGCAAGGGAGGCGGAGATCATGGAGCTCATCGCGTCCGGCATGAACAACCAGCAGATCGCCGCCACTTGCTTCATCAGCGAGAAGACGGTCAAGAACCACATCAACCGCATCTTCGCCAAACTCCACAGCACCAGCCGCGCCGAGGCCGCCGCCAAGTGGCTGGGAACGGCCCCGGATTCCCACGGAGACCTGCGGTGAGCGCGTTTTGGGCCCGGATTTGGGCCCTGGGACCCTCTGGCAAGAAGGGCGTCACCTCGTACGTTGCACGCACCACGGACAACGGAGGGCAACGCCATGAGCAACTGGATCAACACCACGGTCTCGTACCTCAAGGCCCGCGTCGAGCGAAACGACAAGGGGCAGACGGCCGTGGAATACCTGGGCATCATCGCGGTGGTCGTCGCGATCATTCTGATTCTTCTCGGCACGAACATCGGCCAGCAGATTGCCGACGCGATCACCACAAAGATCGGAGAGATCACGGGCTGATGCGCAGGCGCGTACGCGGCGATGCAGGGCAGGCGTTCCCCATCTACATCACGGTGGTGGGGGCCCTGCTCTTTCTCGCGTTCGCGTACCTTGCGGTCGGCCAGGCCGCGGCGAACAAGAACGGTGCCCAGACGGCCGCTGATGCGGCGGCCTTGGCGGCAGCCCAGGACCGGCGGGACCAACTCGCGGACCAATGGGTGACGGACGTCCTCGACCCGACCAAGTGGCAGGCCATCTTCAACGGCAACGCGGAGGGGCTCGACCCCTCATGCGGGCGGGCGGACCAACTGGCGGCGCAGAACGACGCCGTGGTGCTGGTCTGCGATCCGGAGGGGCTGTTGGCCTACACGGTAGAGGTGAGGACCAACAAGTCCGTGGGGGAGTCCGTCATCCCGGGCACGGAGGACAAGCAGTCCAAGGCGTCCGCCACCGCCGAGATCGAGTCCCTGTGCACGTTCGAACCCCCGGCGGAGGACGCGGCCGACGACGTACTGCCGCGCCTCACCTGCAAGGACGACCAGATCTGGGACCTGGACCCGGAGCATCTCGACGATCTGCCGGAGCCCGAGGATCTCTTCGACGTCCACCTGGCCGACTGACAAGCGAACGACGAGTGACGAAGGAAGCAGACGCATGAGCAGCATTCGGTTCACTGCGCAGGCCCGTAGAGGGGTGGCCGCGTTGGCGCTCGCGGCCGGACTGGCCGCCGGTGTGGCCGGCTGCGGCGGAGGCGGCGACGACGACAAGAAGCCGGAGACGACGGCATCTGCTCCCCAGAAGGATGGTTCCGCGCCGAGCCCCCAGGAGGGTCAGTCGGACGAGATTCAGGCGGAGTTGAAGGGGGCGAGCGGGCTGGTTCTCCAGATCACCACCGCCGAGCGGGACTCGGGTGGATTCGTCACCGTGAACGGAACGCTGAAGAACGACGCCGCCAAGCCGGTCACGGTGCCTGCGGCGTTGCAGGGCGATGAGACCGAGGTCATGGCCCACGGCAGGTCCCTCGGCGGGGCCACCCTCGTGGACTCGAAGGAGAAGAAGCGCTACTACGTCCTGCGCGACACAGATGGACGCCCCCTGACGACAACAGGTTTCCAGATGCTCAAGGCGGGCGAAGCCGTTGCTGTCTTCATGCAATTCCCCTCCCCACCCGAATCCACCACAGACGTAACCCTCCAACTCCCCACCTTCTCCAGCGCCACGATCAAGATCTCCGGGTGAGGCAGGCCATGACCCTCACCACCCCCCGCGTGGCCTGGGCCGCCGCCACGGTCCTGATCGTCACGAACGTCTACGGCATCACGACCGCGCACGCCGACGAGACCCCCAGCGTCCCCCCAGGCACCGAAGCCACCGCCTCCGCCCCCGTCGAGGTCGACCCGAACGACCCCGACCTCAAACTCCCCGAGGGCGCCACGCTCGCCGAGCCGAAGGTCCTGGACATCAAGCAGGTGGTCGAGGACGAGGGCGGCGAGGAACGCCGCGAGGACACCAACGCAGACGTCAAGTTCGCCCTCCAGGCCGAGGTCCTGTTCAGCAAGGACAGCGCGAAGCTCAGCGACGACTCCAAGGCCCGTATCGCCTCGATCGCCGACGAGATCAAGAAGCAGAACGCGACACGGATCAGGGTCTTCGGCTTCACGGACAACCTGGGTTCGTCGGCCCACGGCGACGTCCTCTCCCGCCAGCGCGCGAACGCGGTCCAGGACGTCCTCGACGAGGAACTGAACGACGCGGGCATCACGTACGAGGTACGCGGCTACGGCGAGCAGTACCCGATCGCCGACAACTCGACGGAGACGGGCCGGAAGAAGAACCGAAGGGTGGAGGTCTCCTTCCCGCGCTCGGAGGGCTGACCGTGACCGTGCTCATGGTGGCCGCCGCCATGTACGGGGTCGTACAACTGCTCCTGCTCTCCGCGCCCACACGTTCCGTGGGCACCGCGACGACGCTGTTCACCGTGCTCGTCGGCGTGTACGCGTGCGGCACGGTGGCGGCGCTCCTGGAACTGACGTACACGCGACTGATCGCCGAGCAGACGGACCAGTCCCTGATCCGGGTCGTGAACACCACCGCGTACACCGCGGCACCATGGGTCGAGGAACTGATCAAGATCTCCCCGCTCCTGCTGGTCGGCCTGTACGCCAAGGTCCGCCGCCAGTGGGGCCTCACCGACTTCACGATCCTCGGGGCCGCCCTAGGCGCGGGTTTCGGTCTGCTGGAGGCGCTGCTGCGGTACGCCCTGGACGCGGACCGGGCCATTGCCGCGCACGGTGGCTGGATCGTGCCGGAGAGCCTGTCGGCGCCGTACGTCCCGGGTCCCGCGCACGTCCTCACGTCCTGGCTGCCCGCGCCGGTCGCACCCCTGGACCTGGGGCGCGGAGGCGAGGTGGCGGTCGGGACGTTCACGCACCTGGTGTGGTCGGCGCTCGCGGGCCTGGGAGTGGGAGTGCTGTGGCGAGCGAGGGGCTGGTGGAAACCCCTGGCACTGCTCCCGCTGGGCGCGGCGGTGGCCCACCACACCCTGAACAACTACGCGGCCACACACGCCCGTACACCCGCGGACGACTGGCTGGAGAACTGCGAGACGCCCCTCCGCCTGGCCCCTCTCGCCGCACTGCTCCTCGCCATGACGGCAGACGTCGTCGCCCTGCACCGAGCGAAACGCCGACTCCCCGACACACTCCTCCCCGCCGAGCGCCGGGACGGCGACACGATCGCGGCGGTACTCCACTACGCGTCGCTGCGCGCCCCCTGGACCCCGCTCATAGCCCTGCGCTTCTTACGCCTGCGCCGCTCTCTGTTCTACGAAGCCGCCGCGGCCCTGCCCCACCCCCAGGACCCGTTACGCCAGGCGGTGGCCGACACGGCCGCCCGCATAGCGGCGACCGACGACCCGAGGACATGGCGTACCCCTGGTGTGAGAGCCCGAATACGCGCAACGGCACACACACCAGCGCGCCCGCCACCGCCAGCACTGCCACGTCTGCCACCACTCGCACGAGACGCGTGCTGACCCTCCTCATCCCCTGCGTCCTGGTCCTCCCGTCCGTCGTCTTCCTCGGTCTGGGCTCGTTCAGATCGACGGCCGAGGTGCAGGAGTTCTTCACGACGGGCACGGGCCCCCAGCTCCTGCGGGCCTTCGCCGTCGCCGCCCTGGCATGGATCGCCTGGCAACTCTCGATCCTGCTCCGCACCTGGCGCCAAGTGGCCACAACCGCCCCCCTCCTCGCCGAGCCCCTCGTCACCCACCGCTTCCGCACCGCCTCGGCCCTGGCATCGGCCACGACCGGAACCCTCCTGCTGTGGCGAAGCCTGGGCGAAGCAGGCCCAGACGGCCAGGCGATCCCACCCGCCCACCTCCTGGACGCCCTGGACCACTTCCTCGTCTACCTGGGCTTCGCCCTGCTCCTCCTCTCCCTCCTGGCTCTGTTCCCACCGAGCGCGGGCCTCGCCTTGGCCGGCGCCACGGCCACGGGGGAGGGCACACTGGGCGCCGCACTCGCCGCGCGACTGGGGTTGGCCGGGATCGCGCTCATGGCGGTGGGCGCCACCGGCTCGGAAGGAGAAGCGGCCGATGGCGAGACGGCGTCGCCGGGCGAGGGCCGGTCACGATCGACGGACCCCGAGCGGGCGGAACGTGTCGGTGCCGCCCGCGAACAGAAGGTCGCGGAGCTGACCGATGGCACGATCCCCTCTGGCGCCCCGGGCAAGCCCGGCATGAAGGTGACCAAGCCGGGCGCGGGAACCACGGACGTCGACGTCATCGGTGGAGACGGGTCGTATATTGCCGTGGGCGGACCGGCCAAGGCCCGGAATCTCGCGAAGTTCGGGGAGAAGTGCCACATCCTGAAATACGCGGCCGAGCAGCAAGGCGTACGGGCACAGGTCTATCTCGAAGAGGGAACGCCTGAGCCTGCCCTGAAGCTCGCCCGGAAGATCCTGGGCGATGCGAACGTGCACACGTTTACGAGGTGATGGTGATTCGCTGTGAGTGACGGCTTTTTCCACTGGTACCGGGGGGCGTGGTCCGCAGACAGTGCGAAGCACCTCGTGGCCACCTTCGAAGCCGCCGGGATCACACTGGCCAACCCGTCGACCGGCGTCATCACGACGATCACCAACGGGCCCGAGTCATGGGGGGAGCAGATCCCGGTCGGACGCTCGGACTTGTTCACCGGCCTGGCACTGCGTTCGGTCGATGAGGCCAACTTCCAGTTGTGGCTGGACGGCGACACGGATGTGTTCACGAGAGTCCGCAGATTCGACCGGCTCCTCAAGCCGGGTGGCGATGAAGTGGTCGTCGAGTTCGGCCTCGACGGTATGACCGCGAAGGAGAGGGAGGCAGTGATCCATGCCGCCTGGCAGGCCGTCGTGTCGGACAGGGAGGACACGATCGGCTTTGTGCTTGACCGCCGCGGGATCACGGAGGACGTGGACTGGGACGGCCTGGTGACCGGGGCGGGTGTGCGGTGGGACGAGTGGCCGGATCTCCTGGGCGTACGTCCGGAGGTGGCGGCCCGGCACCTCCAACTGGCGCAAGCGGTGGGACGAGTGGAGCCGCCCCTCACCATGTTCGGGACGACCCTGGGCACTTGAGGGGGCTGTGACCAGCCGTGAGCACATATGGATTCAGGGTCGACTACCCGCAACTGAGCGGATTCGAGGGAGTGCACCTTGAGAACAGCTTCGTCCTGGACCTGAAGGCCGCCCCGGGTCGGCTCACCCTGGACGTGGAACTGGTCCTGACCCCGGAGCACCCGGCCTACCGTCCACCCGCCCCCGGCGAACAGAACTGCTACGCGCGAGCCAGGATCGACTTTCCGGACGTCCGCAGCCTCACCTGGACCGATCAGGGAACGCCACCCGCTGTGGATGCCTCCGGCGAGACGGACTACGGCGGGATCGACGCCCTCTACTGGGACGGCGCGGCCTTCCATGTGGAAGGGGACTGGGGATCGATCGAAGTGGTGAGCGGACCGCCCGGCATCTCCCGATTCTGAATCTGGCGACCGGTGTTGCTCAGGCGCCCGACGGCTTGATCTCCCCGGCGAAGACGATGATCTGGTCGATGAGGCTACGGCGCAGATGGACGACGTCCGTTCCCGCGAGGCGCGGACCGCCGTCCGGGGTGGTGAAGACCCACTCGTACCGCGCCCACTCATCGGGCATGTCCACCGCAGAGCAGCGCACCATCGTGCCCGCCCCCGCCGGATGCCGCCGGATGTCCAGCACGAACCGCTCGACCGCCTCGATCCCCTCGCTCCGCCCCAACGGCCCCCAGAAGACCACGTCCGAGGTCAGGGCCTGGGACAGCAGCGACGTCACATACGCGTCGTCCGAGGCGTTGAAGGCGGAGATGAACGTGTCGATCGCGGACCGCGCCGTCTCTTCCTGCATGCACCAAGTAATACCAGCCGGTGTACGGGGCTTCTGCGTGGTCGCGCGAGCACGCCCGTTTCCATCACCGGGCGAACATGAACTTCTCGGTCGCGGCGAGGTCGGTGTTCCAGTAGGTGACCTGAGGCGTGGCGCTGACGGCGGGATCGCCGACGTTCAGGAAGTCGGTGCCGTCCGGGAACTCGACGGCGAGCTGCGCGACCCCCGCCTCGACGTTCTCGATGTCCACGAAGCCGATCGTCATCGACTTCACGGCGGTCGTCTCCTCGCCCGCCCGCCAGAGCAGCAGCCCCGCGTACCCCTTCCCACCCGGCGCGACCGTCGCAAGCTTCTTCGGCTTGGACTCCATCTGACCGATCTGCTCCACGGCACCGTCACCGAAGGACACGTTCGGGTAGAGGTACAACGTGCACGTCGAGTCACTGGTGTTCGTGGCTGTGAGCAGCAGATGCCGGGCTTCGTCGTGCGGGTAGACCTTGGTGACGACGGAGACGTCGGAGTCGGTGCAGGGCCTGGCTTCCTCACCGGTGCTCTCGCCGGCGTTCTCGTCGTCGGAGCCGGGAGTGACGGTACCGGGAGCGCTGGGAGTGCTGCTGGACGCACCGGATGCACCGGAGGCACTGGACGAGCTGGACGGCGTAGCGCTCGCCGCAGCGTCACCCGTACCCCCGCCCGCCTCACACGCAGTGGAGGCCAGCAGCGCGACGACGGCCGCGGCGCCGAGGGTGTACGTCTTGAGTCTGGTGCGGGCAGCGCCCATGGTGTTCCCCCGAGTGATGTGGACTGGACTTGTCTGAACCGGCGCTCTGAATTCTGCACAGCGGACCGCACCGATCCAGACACCCTCCGCGATCGTTACGGATCAAGGACACGGCCGGGACGCTTCCGTTTCGCCTGCTCAGCGGCCAGAAGGCGGCTCAAGCGGCAGCCAACTCACACCACACGTACTTCCCACTCCGCCCGTCCCTCGACAGGGGCTGCCACCCCACAGATCGGCACAGGCCCGAATCAGCACGAGCCCCGTCCCTCCTCGCCGAGCCCCAACTCGCTGACAGACTCCGGCGGTTGTGGGTCCGCTTCCCACGCCCGGATCCGCAAGTCGGTGGCCCGGTCCGGAAGCTGGACACCGTGGTGCGCGATGTACCCCACGGCTCGGCCTTCATCGACTGCGAGGCACAACTGGGCGCCTTTCGAACTCGCTTCCGTAAGGTGGAAGGTGTTTCGCTCGCCCCGAACGGTCGCGTGAGTTCATCAACCGGCTGGCGAAGGAACTATGAGGCGTCCCATGGACAACTGGCGCAAGTCGTCACCCGAGCCACGCTCACCATCCCCACCCCCACCTTCACCCTCTTCATAGAGGCCCTCAAGGCTGGCGCCTCGCATTGAATCGGGACTGCCGATATCCGTTGGCGGCGCGCCGCAACGGCATGTGACTCTCCCCCCATGGGCAACTCCAGGGCATACCCGATCCTCCGCACCCCCGACGCGGCGCTGGCATACACACAGGCCAAGCGCCTGGTAGAGCTGCTGGAGTCGGTCGAGGCCGAGGTGTGGCTGATGGCGGAGCTGCACACGGTGGCGGAGGTGCGCGGGATGGCGAAGGTCCTCCCGCAGGGCCCGTACGACTACGCGACCACCCGCAAGGACCCGACCACCGGCGACTACCTCTTCTTCGAGGCGGACGTGACGACAGCGGACGATGCCACGCTGGAAGCGGCGTTGCCGTTGGAGATCTCGGAGGAGTTTCCGCGGGGTGAGGTGGAGGACCTCTTCGTGGCGGCCGTAGGCACCGGAATGGCAGCCATCGAATGGCACGGCACGTGGCCGAAGGACCCGGAGACGGATCACCAGGGCTCGCCGAAATACGACGGCGTCCAGCTCGTCTTCCACGGCGACCACGCGCAATGGGGCACAGGGTCGGAGGACCACACCCTCTTCGTACACGTGGACAAGTGGGGAGACCTGCCGAGGGCACGGAAGCTGGCGGCCTACATCGGCAGCGAGGTGCTGGGCGAGGCACAGCTGGGTTGGTGACGGCCGGTCTCGGCCGGCGCACCCCTACTCGACGGCATCCCCCTCCGCCAGGACCTCCACCCGCACCCCACCCCGCAACCCCCACCCGACCATGGCACCGGCCTCGGCTTCAACAACATGCCGAGCCCGCACCCGCGGCATCCCCAACCGCCCGGGTTTCATGGTCCGTACGGCGATGACGACGAGATCGCGATCGAGATAGGCGACGTCGATCGGAATCCGCATCCGAAAGGTGTGCACGCTGTTGGCAGGCGACAACAGAATCGCCCCGTCAACCCCGTCCCTCCCCAACAGCCCTTTTGTGCGGGCCCGATAGGAGGTGGCGATCTCCAGGGGAACAGAGACACCCCCCACCTCCCCCCGCACAACCAACAACCCGCGCCCATCCCGCAACCGCCGCCCCATACCCGGGCCCCTCTCTTCACACCCTGCAACTGACGTGCCCTGGACAGCGTCACTCCACCCAAGAGAACACACATCCCAGGGAGCCGAAGTGAACGCTCGCCCCAAGAGAAGGCCAGAGACGCAAGGCGACCTCGCCACTTCCTCCTTTGCTCATTCATAAGTGGAACAACCGGTTCGTCGCACGTTACGGAACCGTGACCGCTCAATCGAGCCTGGGTGCAGCCAATTTGGCCCCTTTCGCACCACTGAGTGGGCCGCTTCACCCTGGTGTCGCCCCACCCCGCTGGATAGCGTTGGTTCGCTCAAGAGAAGCCTCGCCTCACCAGGAGCCGATCGTGAATCGCCGCCCCACCCTGATCGCAGCGCTCACGCTGACCGCCGCAGCGGCCCTGACGCTGTCCGCGTGCGGGAGCGATGACAGCTCCAAGAACGACAACGACAAGATCGCGGGAGCCGACACCGGCAACGACAAGTCGGCGTCGCCGAGCCCGAGCGAGTCGGACACCTCCGGCCGCCCGAAGATCACGTTCCCGTCCGACGCCAAGAACGTCTTCGAGTACGAGAAGACCGGCAACGCGGCGAAGGACGCGGCTCTCGCCGACAGCACGCTGAGCGTCAACTCCGTGGACGAGGCCATCTTCGAAGCGAGCACGGGCACGAAGGCGCTCGGCTTCTACAACACGGGCAAGGCGCTGGAGTCGTCGATCACCTACGTGCAGCGATACATCGACGGCGGTGACTCCTGGACCGGGGAGACCCGGTACTTCAATTACAAGGTGACGCTCTCGGGAGCGAACAAGGCCTATGTGACCTACTGCTCCGACGAGAGCAAGTCGTTCATCAAGGACCGGAAGACCAACAAGGTCGACAAGACGCCGAGCGACGACAGCTCCTACGTGCTGTACAACGCCAGCCTCACCAAGAATGCCGAGGGAGTCTGGCAGACCAGCAACATCGCCTCGAACAGGGGGAACAAGGCGTGCCAGCCGTAAGGAAAGTGGCGAGGGCTGCAACAGCTCTGGCGATCATAGGTTTCTCGCTTCTCGCGTCCCAGACGGCCTATGCCGGCCGTGGCAAATACGGAGAGAACGGCGACGGCGCGAATACCGGCGCCAATGCCAACGACGATGGCACCCTCAGTGTGACCGCCGGCGGCGTCGTCTTCGATCGTTCCAAGAACGGCAGCGGCACCTCCACCGGCGCCCTCACGTCGAGCACCTCCTGGACCCCGCCCCCTTGCTGGTACGCCCCGAAGTACACCCCGGAGCAGCTGCAGAAGACGCTCGAGCCGATCTGGGAAGCCGAGTCGACCGGCTACGAGTGGGACGCCGCGCAGCGGAAGAAGTACAACGCGGACGACGAGGAAAAGGGCTTCAACAAGGACAAGACCGGCAAGGGCTATTGGTGGGACTCGTACGTCGACAAGAGCTACCCCCCGGGCTGGGACTCCTGCGACAAGGGCCCCTTCTGGGTGGACACGGGCGACGCCCCGCCCGCCGAGTACGAGAACGCCGTCACCCCTGAGGTCCTCGCCGAACTCGCCTACAACGAGATCCGCGTCCCCGGCACCAAGGTCACCCTGGCCCCCGCAGAGGCGACCAAGGTCAACCTCCCGACCTGGGCCTGGCTCGACGGCGCCGCCTTCAAGCCGGTCTCAGTGACGGCCACCGTCCCGGCGATCAACGTCTCGGCGACCGCGACCGCCGAACCGGTGTCGCTGAAGATCGAGCCCGGAACCGCCGACGCCGTCACCTACCCGGCCTCCGGCGTCTGCGAGATCAACAACGGCCGTATCGGTGAGCCGTACGCCAAGGGCAAGGCCGACGAGACACCGGCCTGCGGAGTGAAGTACCTGCGCTCCTCGGGCGACGCCACCTTCCCCCTCCGGGCAACGGTCACCTGGGAAATCCACTGGACCGGCACCGACGGCGCGGGCGGCGACCTGCCCGACGGCAACTTCGGCGCGACGCAGGATGTCGTCGTACAGGAGATCCAGGCCGTCAACCGCTGACGATCACGACGTCCCACGGTCGGGCGATCACTCCCCACGGGAGAGTGATCGCCCGACTTGTCGTGCGGGCGGCGTGGATAGAGTCCGTCACTCGCGCACACGGTGAGAGCGGGGAGCGAGCGCATGGCGGGTCGGCTGGCCGTTGACGGTGATGAACTCTCCGACTTCATGGGGAAGTTGAGAAAGTCGACGAACAAGCTCGCCGGGGTCCGCAAGGCACTGTCGGACGCCGGCGTCCGAGGCCTCGGCACGGACGATCTCGACTCCGCGTGCGAGGACTTCCAGGACGAGTGGAAGTACGGCGCCGAGGAGATCGGCAAGCAGACGGAGGACCTCGCCGAGATCATCGGCAAGAGCAGGGACAGCTATCGCGAGGTGGACAAGGCGCTGGAAGCGGCGCTGGAGAAGGCCGCCCGGGAAGCGAAGCGCGGGGGCGGGAAGTGACCCTCACGCCAGGTGTCGAGCGACCCCGCTCGACCGACTCCCGCTACCGCCGGCACGACGACGACCTCAGGAAGCCCCAGGGCCTGCAGACGACGTCTCCCGTCCCGAACCCGCACTACCCGCACTTGGGCTTCAACCCGGTACCGGGTGACACGGAGACCGTCCGGGGACTGCACAAAAAGCTCAACGACTGCGCCAAGACCCTCGAAGGCGCCCATGACTTGGTGACCAAGCTGCTCGACGGCAGCTACTGGAAGGGCGACGCGGCGGTCGCGTTCCGTGAACAACTTGACGGCGGCCCACTGCCGTTGAACCTGAAGAACGCCGCCCATTCGATCCGCAAGGCGGCCAAGCAGCTCGTTAGCTGGGAAGGCGAGCTGGACGACTACCAGCGGCGGGCCAGGAAGCTCGAAGAGGACGCGAAGGACGCCCGGGCGGCGGTCGACCGGGCGGAAGGACGGGCGGCTGAAGCGGCGGACGACCCCCACCTGAGGGGGAAGGGGGCCGACAGCGATGCCGCACAGAAGACACTGACCCACGCCAACAGCGACGTCAAAGAGGCCCAGGCCGAACTCGACAAAGTCATCGGCAGGGCGAAGAAGCTCGCCGAGGAACACGAGAGCACGGCCAAGCGTCGCGCGGGCAAGATCCGCGACGCGACGAAGAAGCTGGTCCCACACGAACCGGGTTGGTTCGACGAGGCCCTCGACTGGCTGAGCGACAACCTGCCGGACATCCTGAGCTTCGTGGCTGGAGCGATCGCGGTGGCGGTGCTACTGCTCTCCGGACCTCTTGGCTGGACGATGGCCACCATCGCAATGCTCATGCTCACATCGTCGGCAGTCAGCCTGGCGGCCTTTGCACTGAGGGGCTCGGATCCGGAGGTGCGCGCCTCGCTCTGGGACGGGGTGACCAAAGGCGAACTGGACGCCGACTTCTGGAGCAACACGGTATCGGTGGGGGCGGATCTTGCCGGGGCGCTTCCCGGTCTGGGCGCGGTGGTCAAGGGAGGTGCGGAGGCGACGCAGGCGATTCGGTCGGGCGCTCAAAGTCTTGGCTTCTGGGAGAAGGCAGCGACGTACGGGTCGAAGACCGTCGAACAGACGCGGATCATCTCCGAACTGGGCAATCCGTTGATCGCTAGAGCTGTCCGCGGCTGCAGCGACCCCGAGAAGGCGGCCCGCGTGATCGAGGGCGCCTCGGGGCTGACCGGTGTCGGCACCGGCGGATTCGGCCTTCACAACAAACTGGTCGACGCCGACGCCAGTGACATCAAGGACGGATCGGTCGCAGGCATCGACGGTACGCGTCTCGTCCTCGACAACGCCGGAATCTTCAAGCTGGCCACTCATGTCTTCTGAGGTTCCACAGGAGGGAAGAACTCGATGAACCCCGCTCACCATCCCACTGCGTGGGCCCACCCGCCTACGCGTCGTGCCTGGGCACGGCACATGATCATGAACGTCATCGGTCTGGTCGGCTGGATTGGCGGTTGGATCGTCCTCCTCGGCGTGTCCCTTCACACTCCGGACTGGGTCGTCTGGATCTGCATGCCGTACTTCGTCTACGGGGCGTACCGGACCGTGACCCAATACCACTACTTCGGAGCAGCACTGTGGATGCGCCGGATCCTGCGCACGTACCCGTGGCAGGTCGTTCCCGATATTCCGCACGGGCTGACCAAGCGGCCAGAAGTTGTCGGCCGCCAGTACGGATGGTTCGAGCTTCCCAACCCTGCCCGTACGGATCAGCAGTTGCCGCTTGTCTTCGCCGAACATCTGCGCACCGAGTGGTGGAGCCGTCGTATGGCGCCTCGCGCGAAACCTCAGCTCAAGGCCGAGATCGAAACGGTCTGGTTTGCGGGCGATCCGCGCTTCGTCGGGCTGATCGGGGCGCCTACCGCAGAGGGGACGGCTCCTCGCCGGCTGCACATCGTCGAGCAGAAGACCGATGTCCGCAGTGGGCAACGCTTCGCGGACTGGGGTGCCACACCGGTGGACATCGAGCGTGGCAGACAGGCAGGTGTGACACCGGCCCACCCTTGACCGTACGGAGCGACGCGCTGTGACGACCCCCACGATCCTTCTCGACGACTCCCTCAACGACCCTCTTGCGGAACTCTGGTTCGCCGAGCCCGCCGGCTTCACCACCCTGCCTGTGGACGCCCTGCTCCCGACACCGGACTCGGCGGCCGCCGACGCCCTACGGGAAGCAGCCGCTCCGCTGCTGAGCTCAGCACCCGACGACGTGGCCCGCCAACAGTTCATCGCCCACATCGCGTCGGGGCAGCAGGCGCTGGCCGCACTCCGCGATGCCGGGACGGTGCACTGTGCCGTCGGCCTCCACCGTGACGATGTGGAGGAGGCAGGCGCAGGTGGCCGCCGCCTTCTGTTCTCCTTCTTCACCATCTCCTGGTGCGACTCCAATGTCGCTCCGCGTGGTGTCACCGCCGCCCGGGCGGTCACATCGGCCGCCGGTCACACTCACATCGAGTGCCTCGAACTGCCCTGCGGACCAGCAGCCTTGAGCGAGCGAACGCTGAGGTCGACGGCCGCGGAGAGGCTCCCACAGCAGCCTCTGCTGCAGGTTCATGCGTATCTGCCCCACCCCGACTGTAAGCGCCTGGCCGTGCTCACCCTCAGCACGACGGCTGTCGCGCGTCGGAGTGAGTACCGCGTCATCCTCAGGCAGATCGCGGAGACGGTTCGATTCGAGCCTCCGGCCGAGATCGGACCGGCGGCCCGTAAAGAGGTTGCCCGCCGTCCACCCCATGGGTAGGAAGACCACCATGACCGACCTCGGCGCAGTCTTCCGTCCCCAACTACCCCCCGAACGCCTCCGCGACATCGCCCGCCTCGCCGACGATTCGGGCCTCGAAGAGCTCTGGCTCTGGGAGGACTGCTTCAGAGAGGGCGGTATCTCCACCGCCGCCGCCGCGCTCGCCTGGAGCGAGCGGGTCAAGGTCGGGGTCGGGCTGCTTCCCGTGCCGTTGCGGAACGTTGCCATCGCCGCCATGGAAGTCGCCTCGCTGCACCGGATGTTCCCGGGGCGGGCCGTCGTCGGGGTCGGGCATGGGGTGCAGGACTGGATGGGGCAGGTCGGGGCGCGGGTCGAGTCGCCGGTGACGCTGCTGCGGGAGCATCTCGTCGCGCTGCGGGCGTTGTTGAGGGGGGAACGCGTCACCTGCGACGGGCGGTACGTGCGGCTCGACGACGTCGGTCTTGACTGGCCGCCCGCCACCCCCGTACCCGTCCTCGCCGGCGCCACCGGCCCCCGTACCCTGCGCCTCACCGGCGAAGCCGCCGACGGCACCATCCTCACCGCCTCCACCACCGCCGACGGCGTACGACGGGCACGGCAACTCATCGATGAGGGGCGGGAGGCTGCCCTGCGCAGCGGGGTGAACCTCCCCGAGTCCCATCGCGTCGTCGTCTATCTCCTCACCGCCACCGGGCCCGACGCCGCCCGGCGTCTGCACGCCGAGCTCGTCGACGAAGGGCTCCAAGACGTGCCCGACCTCGGTGTCGCGGGTGACGCCGGCGCCGTCGCCAAAGCCGTTCAGCGGCTCGCTGAGGCCGGTGCCGACGCCGTCATTCTGCAACCGACCGGCGACGAACCCGATCCGGAAGGCTTCGTACGGTTCGCCGCCGAGGAGGTCCGGCCCCTCGTGCCGTG
Organism: Streptomyces justiciae; assembly: GCF_015163075.1. GTDB lineage: Bacteria > Actinomycetota > Actinomycetes > Streptomycetales > Streptomycetaceae > Streptomyces > Streptomyces justiciae. The sequence goes on along the minus strand of NZ_JADDXU010000009.1, from coordinate 6,756 downwards.
ACATGAGCTACCCGGACGACACCCTCACAGTCCGGTTGCGGGGCGTCCGTGACACCGACCTCGAAGCGTTCCTCGCCTTCGAGCACGACGGCGAGGCCCTACGGCGGTCCCGGTTCACACCCCGGCCCCGCGACCGGTTCATGGCCCACTGGCGCGACAGCGTCCTCGGAGACGAGACCTGTCTCGTCCGTACCGTCACCGTGGGCGGTCAGCCCGCCGGTCATGTCGTCAGCTGGTGGGAGGGCGAGCGGCGGTTTCTCGGGTACTGGCTCGGGCGGCCGTACTGGGGGAAGGGGATCGGCACCGCCGCCCTGCGGCGCTATCTAGATGACGAGGAACCCGTGCGGCCGCTGTACGCCGACCCCTTCAACGGCAACACCGCCTCCGTACGGCTCCTCGAGAAGCTCGGCTTCCAGCACGCCGGCACCCTCCGCCACGGCGACGACGAACACACCCTCCTCGTCCTGCCGCCCACGCCACAGGCCGACCTGCCGCCCACGCCGTAGGCCGACCTGTCACCCCCCGGCCACAGGCCAGCCCGTCACCCCCACCCCCCACCAGACCAGACCCGTCACCCCGGCCGATGATCCCCCGTAGCCCCGTCGATCAACTCCCGCACCACATCCATGTGTCCCGCATGCCGAGCCGTCTCCTCGATCATGTGGACCAGGACCCAGCGCAGGGACACTTCGTGGTCACGCCACGACGGGCGGCCCAGCCCCTCCAGTGGCACCCGCGCGATCACCGCATCCGCCGCCGCTCTCGCGCGGCCGTAGAACTCGACGATCTGCGCCGTCGTCTCGCCCTGGTCGGCCCGCATGTCCTCGTCCGTGTCGGGGTCGAACCAGAACTCCTCGACCTCGCCGCCGAAGGTCTCCGCGAACCAGCCGTACTCCACCGATCCCAGATGCTTGACCAGGCCCAGCAGACTCGTGCCGGACGGGGTCATCGGGCGGCGCAGCTGCTCGTCGTCCAGTCCCTCCAGCTTCCACAGCACCGCGTCCCGATGCCGGTCCAGGCTCGCCCGCAGCGTCTCCTTCTCGCTGCCGCGGTACGGCATGCCGGCCGCCCTGTCCTCCGTGACCTCAGCATTCGTCATGCCGGAAAAATTAGCAGCGCCCACTGACATCGCTCTGCGACGATCGATCGCATGCCCGACACCCCTCGACACCACGATCACCGGACCTTCGACGACCTCCTCGCCGAAGGCGCCGCCGTCCCCACCGCCGGCTGGGACTTCTCCTGGTTCGAGGGGCGGGCCACCGAGGCGCGGCCCTCGTGGGGGTACGCCACCGCCATGGCAGCCCGGCTCGCCGGCGCGACCGCCGCCCTCGACATCCAGACCGGGGGAGGAGAGGTGCTCGACTTCGCCCTCGCCCAGGTCGAGCCGAAGGCTCCCGTCCTCGCCGTCGCCACCGAGGGCTGGCCGCCGAACGTAGCCAAGGCCACCGCCCTGCTCCGCCCCCGCGGCGTCGCCGTCGTCGCCGCGCCCGAGGACGCGCCGCTGCCGTTCGCGGACGAGGCCTTCGACCTGGTCAGCAGCCGGCATCCGGTGAGCCCCAACTGGCCCGAGATCGCGCGCGTACTGCGGCCCGGCGGGACCTATTTCGCCCAACACGTGGGCGCTCGCAGCGCGTTCGAGCTCGTCGAGCACTTCCTCGGGCCGCTGCCGGAGGAGCAGAGCGCCGCCCGCCTTCCCGAGCGGGAGCGCGCCGGGGCCGAGGCCGCCGGTCTCGAGATTGTCGACCTGCGCTCAGAACGGCTCCGGATGGAGTTCTACGACATCGCCGCCGTCGTCCACTTCCTGCGCAAGGTGGTGTGGATGGTCCCGGACTTCACCGTCGAGAAGTACGAGCCCCAACTCCGGTCCCTGCACGAGCGGATCGAGGCCGAGGGGCCCTTCGTCGCCCACAGCACCCGCCACCTCTTCGAGGCCCGCAAGCCCCACCACCCGGCCTGACGCGTCACGCGTGCGGACCCGTCAGGCCCGCAAGCCCCACCACCCGGCCTGACGCGTCACGCGTGCGGACCCGTCGTCACCGCCCCCACCACCAACTCCGCCCGCTCCGCCTCCAGCACCGCCCCCACCCGCTCCACCCGCTCACCCAACTCCCGTTCCTGACGGGCCGTCAGCCGCACCAGCGGCTCCACCGTCACCGTCGTACGCCGCCCCTGGCGCCGCTGATGCCAGACCCCGGTCACCACACCGTCCACCAGCAGCACCGGGTAGTTGCCGGCCTGGCCGCCCGCCAGCGCCCTGCGGTACGCGTCGCCGGGGAACAGCCGTTCCCGGGGTTGCGCGGCGATGCCGTACGCGTCGAAGTAGGGCAGCAGCCGCACCCCACGCACTCGCCTGTCGGCCGGGAACGCCAAGTCCCCAGCGGCCACCCACGCGTCTCCCGCCCCCTCGAACCCGACCTTCTCGATCTCCCCCGCCTCCGCCAGCCGGCCGAACAGCTTCGCCGCCCAACCCCCGGGCGCCGCCAGCCACTTGGCGAACCAGGCCGGTGTGGAGGGGCCGTAGGCGTGCAGATAGCGGCGTACGAGTTCACGTACCGCCTCTTCCTGCGGCAGCGGGTCGAAAAGGGGCGGGCGGGTGTACGTCACCTTGCGGCCGCGGTTCGGGCCGAAGCACAGGGCGCCGGACTGACCGGCTCGGTGCAGCACCTGGCGCCAGCGTGGCCAGAGCGTCTGGAACGCCGGCATCACGAGGTCGCCGGCCCAGGGGCCGGTGCGGGCGACGACCTCCTCGCTCAGTTCGTCGATGGTGAGGTGCACGCCGTCCAGGGCGTCCGCGATCGCCGCCACGATCTCGTCGGCCTGCCGCTCGGTCACCCGTACGTCGGCGGCCTGGCCGCTCGTTCCGGACGGTACGGCGGACAGGGCGGCGCACCAGAGGGGGAGTTCTTCGGCGGGGAGGAGGTGGACGGTGCCGCGTGGGCCGTGCATCTTCACCAGCGTGCGGTCCTCCCACAGCGCCTTGCGCACGTCCGCCCGGGTCAGGGTGTCGCCGCGCACCCCCACCGAGAGCTCGGCCGCGGACATCACCTGCGCGTGCGCCCCGAGCATCGCGGCGACCACCTCGGCGGCCGGGACGCCCTCCGGCGCGGAAGTGGCCAAGAACTGCCGGTCGAGTCGGCGCGCGTTCGCCTGGTCCCACGTGATGCTCGTCGTCATGAGCCGACGCTAGGGCCGATAGAGGTCAGAAGGTGTCCTAAGGGGGCGAGTGGTCTTCGGGGTGACAGGATCGCAAATCGGGCAATCGGTGCATCGAGTCCCCATTCCCCCTTCGCTTCCATGGGATTCAGGAGGTTTCCACATCGTTATCACCGTCAGCTCGCTTCTTACCTTCGTCTCACGTAAGTTCAGACCAAGGTAATTCGCGTGAGCAAAGCTGCGCGGGCGGCACCGCGCGGCGGAGGGGGCTGCGCGGTGCCCTGCCTTGCAGCTCGTGGGGGTTGACCGGGCGCGTCAAGGGGGTGCGCGAGGGTGGGGTCACTCGGGTGGGGGATGCGAAGGTGACGCGTCGGCGTGGCGTCGGAAGTGTCCTGGGCCCTCTGGATCTCACCGCGACTCACACGTTTGCCCTGGGAATCCGCTGTGTTCCGGCCATGAGCCCGCCGTGAATGGGGCGTTTCGCGCCCAGCGGGCCGTCGCCGCATGACTCCGGAGAGTAGTTGTGGCACGCCGATGCACGCAGCATCACTTACGAAGGGTTATGGTGGAAACCCCCCCTCGGGCCGGTCCGTCTCCCCCCCACGGACCGGCCCGTTTTTCATGTCTCGACGCCCCTGCCGCGAGCCCCGCCGGCCCCCTCGCCCGCCCCCGCATTCGACCCACGCTCAAGCCTCCCTCCGTCACCCCGGTAGGCTTCCGCGCGCGGGGACCGTATCTGTACGGAGGGGCTGACAATCACGTGAACCTGCGCGACAAGCTGCGCGGCCTGCTGGTCAGGCTCTACGCACGCCGGGTGGAAGGCCACCTGGACCACGCTCAGGTGCCCAAGCACATCGGCGTCATCATGGACGGCAACCGCCGCTGGGCGAAGGCCTCCGGCTCCACCACCGTGCACGGTCACCGGGCGGGTGCCGAGAAGATCGAGGAATTCCTCGGCTGGTGCTCCGAGACGGACGTCGAGGTCGTCACGCTGTGGCTGCTGTCGACGGACAACTTCGACCGGGCGCAGGAGGAACTCGGGCCGCTGCTCGGCATCATCGAGGACGTCGTACGCACGCTCGCGGCCGACGGACGCTGGCGGGTGCACCACGTCGGAACCCCCGACCTGCTGCCCTCCCAGATGCAGACGGCGCTGAAGGAAGCCGAGGAGACCACCGCCCACGTCGACGGGATACTCGTCAACGTCGCCATCGGCTACGGCGGCCGCCAGGAGATCGTCGACGCGATGCGCTCGATGATGCTCGACGCCGCCGACAAGGGCACCTCGCTGGAGGAGCTCGCCGAGTCCGTCACCATCGACGCGATCGGCCGCCACCTCTACACCGGCGACCAGCCCGATCCCGACCTCGTCATCCGCACCAGCGGCGAACAGCGGCTGTCCGGATTCATGCTGTGGCAGACGGCCCACTCCGAGTACTACTTCTGTGAGGTCTTCTGGCCGGCCTTCCGCAAGGTCGACTTCCTGCGCGCCCTGCGCGACTACGCGGCCCGCCACCGGCGTTACGGCGGCTGACACACGCACTCCCCCGAGGAGTGCGCCGAGTACCCCGTTTGGGACGGAAGTAACAGAGAGTTCACCAGCGCGCCGTCATATGCGCTGGCATGGCACCGCATGTTCGAGGGCATAAGCCAAGCAGGTCGACACCCGAACCACGGGTGTCGGATCCTCAGCGGACGGCACGGGGCCGTCCGCCCGGGAGGCCCTTTGCACCAGCCCGATCGTGCGGCGACCGCACGGACGAACAGGCGGAGGGCCGGTTCCCGGCCCGTGCAGACGGGCCGTCGACCGGTCCAGCTCCACTCCGTCGCTCCCCGACCTCATCCGAGGGGGTACGTCCTTCCGTGGTGACCAGCACAAAGCGCCACAAGCCAGACCGGCGCACCTATGTTCTCGACACCAGCGTTCTGCTGGCCGACCCGAACGCCCTGAGCCGCTTCGACGAGCACGAGGTCGTGCTCCCCATCGTCGTGGTGACGGAGTTGGAGGCCAAGCGGCACCATCCCGAGCTCGGCTACTTCGCCCGGCAGGCCCTGCGCCTGCTCGACGAGTTCCGGGTCAGGCACGGTCGCCTCGACGCCCCCATCCCGATCGGGGAACTCGGCGGCACCGTCCGTGTCGAGCTCAACCACTCGGACCCCAGCGTTCTGCCGACCGGCTACCGCCTGGGGGACAACGACTCCCGCATCCTCGCGGTCGCCCGCAATCTGCAGGCCGAGGGGTTCGACGTCACCGTCGTGTCGAAGGATCTCCCGCTCAGGATCAAGGCGTCCTCGGTCGGTCTCCTCGCCGAGGAGTACCGCGCCGAACTCGCCATCACGGACTCCTCCGGCTGGACCGGAATGTCCGAACTGACCCTGCCGGGCGACCAGGTGGACGTCCTCTTCGAGGAAGGGCACGTGTATGTGCCCGAGGCGTCCGACCTTCCCGTGCACACCGGGCTGACCATCCACTCCGAGCGCGGCAAGGCGCTCGGCCGGGTCACCGCCGAGGGCAACATCCGGCTGGTGCGCGGCGACCGGGAGGCGTTCGGCATCAAGGGACGCAGCGCGGAGCAACGTATCGCGCTGGACCTGCTCCTCGACCCGGACGTCGGCATCGTCTCGATGGGCGGCCGGGCCGGCACCGGCAAGTCGGCGCTCGCGCTGTGCGCGGGCCTGGAGGCGGTGTTGGAGCGCCGCCAGCACCAGAAGGTCATGGTCTTCCGTCCGCTGTACGCGGTCGGCGGGCAGGAGCTCGGCTATCTGCCGGGTTCCGAGGCCGAGAAGATGAGCCCCTGGGCGCAGGCGGTCTTCGACACGCTGTCCGCGGTCACCAGCCGCGAGGTCATCGAGGAGGTCACCGCGCGCGGGATGCTGGAAGTCCTGCCGCTCACCCACATCCGCGGCCGCTCGCTGCACGACGCGTTCGTGATCGTGGACGAGGCCCAGTCGCTGGAACGGAATGTGCTTCTCACCGTGCTGTCCCGGATCGGCGCCAACTCGCGGGTGGTCCTCACCCATGACGTGGCCCAGCGGGACAACCTGCGGGTGGGGCGGTACGACGGTGTCGTCGCCGTCGTGGAGAAGCTGAAGGGACACCCCCTCTTCGCCCACGTCACGCTGACGCGGTCCGAGAGGTCCCAGATTGCCGCCCTTGTGACCGAAATGCTCGAAGACGGCCAAATCTGAGGTAGTACCCGTCAGTTGGCGCCGTCCGAAAAGGCCTAGAGCCTAGTCGGGCGGCGCCTTCGCATGTTGCGGTTTCTCAAAATCCCTGGGGTCAAACGGGATGTGAGCTTTCACACGCAACTCAGAATTGCCACCCGGCGTCCGGTTACGGCAGAGTCTCACTCCTGTCAGGCCCCGCATACGACACACCTGTACCGCCAGCGGTACGGCACCACAGCAACACCAGCTTCAACTCCATAGTCGACGTCGTATGCCGCCCGAGCACCACGCGGCGCCTCCCGCACGGGAGTTGCCCACCGGGCCCGTACCTCCCGTGACCCAGCAGTTGGGAGGTCAGCGCCAGGGGCAAGATTGCGTCCGCCAGGGTCACCGAAGCGGACGACGCTGGAAGGAAACCGTGTGAGTCCGATT
>NZ_JADDXU010000008.1 GCF_015163075.1 Streptomyces justiciae | reverse complement strand
TCGAGCCGGTCTGACCGGCTGCTCATTTCCGAAATCATCGGGAGGGGCCTCTTCGAAAACGACGTTTCGAGAAGCAGACAGACACTCACTGTCGCCGACCGGAGTTGTATCCAGTTCCAGGCAACTGTTCGAATCTACCTCCCCGCAAGCTCCGTGTCAACGGCTCCTGTGGGGCGAAGAGGAGACTAGCAGCTCAGCAGCCCCACTCGCACATCAGGCGGCCATGGGCACGGCGGCGCTGCGTTCCGCCGCCTCGACGTCGCCCGTTTCGCCAGTGCGGGCCGCACGACCGCCCAGTACGTAGACGTAGGCGAGAAAGGCGACTTCGGCAGCGATACCGATGGTGATGCGGGCCCATGTGGGCAGGCCGGAGGGGGTGACGAAGCCTTCGATCGCGCCGGAGACGAAGAGGATCAGGGCGAGTCCGATCGCCATTCCGATCGCGGCGCGTCCTTCCTCCGCGAGGGCGGCTCGCCTGGTGCGGGGGCCGGGGTCGATGACCGTCCACCCGAGGCGCAGGCCTGTGCCCGCGGCGACGAAGACCGCGGTCAGTTCGAGGAGGCCGTGGGGCAGGACGAGGCCCAGGAAGGTGTCGAGGCGGCCGGCCGAGGACATCAGGCCGAAGCCGACTCCGAGGTTGAGCATGTTCTGGAAGAGGATCCAGAGGACCGGGAGCCCCAGGAAGACACCCAGGATCAGGCACTGGGCGGCTGCCCAGGCGTTGTTCGTCCAGACCTGGGCGGCGAAGGAGGCTGCGGGGTGACTCGAGTAGTAGGTCTCGTACTGACCGCCGGGGCGGGTGAGCTCGCGCAGCTCGCTGGGGGCCGCGATGGAGGACTGCACTTCGGGATGGGTGCCTATCCACCAGCCCAGCAGGATCGACACCGCTGTGGAGAGGAGTGCGGTGGGCACCCACCAGTGGCGGGCCCGGTAGACCGCCGCCGGAAAGCCGTACGTCAGGAAACGGGTCACGTCGCGCCAGGAGGCGCGGCGGGTTCCTGTCACCGCGCCACGCGCGCGTGCCACGAGTTGGCTGAGTCGCCCCGTCAGCTGGGGATCGGGGGCGCTGGACTGGATCAGCGAGAGGTGGGTCGCCGTACGTTGATAGAGAGTGACGAGTTCGTCGGCCTCGGCGCCGGTGAGCCTGCGCTGACGGCGGAGCAGGGCGTCCAGGCGGTCCCACTCCGCCCTGTGGGCGGAGACGAAGACGTCGAGGTCCATCGGTTCGGCTGCTCCTCGGCTGGTCGTCGGCGGCTCGTCGTGGTGTCAGCTTGTCGTACTGGCGCGCGATGCGCCCTCAGCTTGGCAGACTGACGGTTCTCGGGGCGGGCCAGGGGAAGGACGGCGGGCGTGAGTGAGCTGGTGACGGGTGAGGCGGTGGCGCTGGAGCTGCGTCCCGCGAGGCTGCCGAGCAGGGCGCTGGCTGTGCTGCTCGATCTGTTGGTGGCCGCTGTCGCCTACATCCTCGTGACCGTCGCTCTGGTGGCTTCGACGGCCTCGCTGGACGAGGCGGCACAGTTCGCGGTGTCGCTCGCCGCCTTCGTGCTCGTAATGGTGGGCGGGCCTGTCGCGGTCGAGACGCTCAGTCACGGTCGGTCGCTCGGGAAGATGGCGTGCGGGCTGCGGGTGGTGCGGGACGACGGCGGGCCGATCCGGTTCCGGCATGCCCTCGTGCGGGGTGGGATCGGGGTGATCGAGATCCTGCTGACGTTCGGGGTCGTCGCCTGTGTCGCCTCCCTTGTGTCTGCGCGGGGGCGGCGGCTCGGGGACGTGTTCGCGGGGACCCTCGTCGTAAGGGAACGGGTTCCTGTCTCGCCCTCGGGTTTTCTGCCTCCCCCGCCGCCCTGGCTGGCCGGGCGGTTCTCCGGGCTTGATCTGTCGGCGGTTCCCGACGGGCTGTGGCTTGCCATTCGTCAGTACCTGGCGCGGATGCAGCAGCTCGATCCGCAGGTGGGCTCGGCCATGGCCGAGCGGCTGGCCGCCGATCTCGCCGCGCGCACGGGCAGTCCGGCGCCGTACGGGGTTCCGTCGGCGGCGTATCTGGCAGCCGTGGTGCAGGAGCGGCAGGCCCGGGAGGCTCGGCGGGCCTTCGCGAACGGTCCGGCGGCGGCGGGCGGGGTGGCTGCTCCTGTGGTCGGTGCGCCTGGGGCGTATGGGCCTTCGCCGGCCCAGGCCCCTGCGCCTGCCCAGGTGCCGTCGCCTGTTGCGGTCACGGCTCCCCAAGCTGCCGTCGTACGTGAGTCCGATCCCCGTGGGGTGCAGTCGCCCGAGGCTCCTCGTACCGGGTTCGCTCCCCCCGCCTGACCTCTTTCGCGCCGCCCCGGCCGGGCTCGGTCTCAGGGGAACACGGACGGCGGAGATTCCAGGTCTTCGAGTTCGATGCCGGGGGCCGACAGGACCACGTCGCCGGCGATGTGCACGGTGTGCTGCTCGCCGGTGTCCAGGGCTGTGACCTGGTATTCGTCCACGGTCAGGGGGCCGTTGTCAGTGGCGTGTGCTTCGCTTTTCCTCAGCGCCCAGGACTGGTCCACGGTGCGCGGGGCTAGGACCGGATCCGTAAAGGCGACGAGCCGTACGCGGGTGGCCGAGGCGGAAGGGGTGAGGCGCAGGAGACGGGCGGTGGCGACGAGGAACGCGGGGGAAGTGCCGGTGAAGGCGTGGGCGCGGACATTGCCTTCCGTGGCGTGCGTCCCTGTGGGGTCGGTGCGGACCCAGGTGACGCCGTCGAGGGCGGCTCCGCGTACCTGCCAGGCGGCCGCGTGGAGTTCCAGCCGGATGGGGCGGCCGAGTTCGTCGAGGGTGAGGTCGACGGAGCCCGCGTGATCGCCTGCGGGGGTGGTCAGTTGGGAGACGTAGCGCCAGCCGGACGGGCCGGGGGCGCAGTGGAAGTGCTCTTCTGCGAGGGGGGTGTGATCGTGCGGATCGTGGAGCGAATAACGGCCGCGGGGCATGGGGGTCCTGGGGTGTGACGGGCTGGTCCGGGCGTGGCGGCGCGGGCTGTCCGGCCACGGCGGCCAAAGGGGCAGGCCCCCGGCACGGGGGTGCGGGGGCCTGCCTCGGAGGTTCTGCTGCTGAGGTGAGGTGACTCAGTAGCGGTAGTGGTCGGGCTTGTACGGGCCGTCGACCTCGACGCCGATGTAGGAGGCCTGCTCCGGGCGGAGCGTCGTCAGCTTCACACCGAGCGCGTCCAGGTGGAGCCGGGCCACCTTCTCGTCCAGGTGCTTGGGCAGCGTGTACACACCGATCGGGTACTCGGACTGCTTCGTGAACAGCTCGATCTGCGCCAGCGTCTGGTCCGCGAACGAATTCGACATCACGAACGACGGGTGACCCGTGGCGTTGCCCAGGTTCAGCAGACGCCCCTCGGACAGCACGATGATGACCTTGCCGTCCGGGAACTTCCACGTGTGGACCTGCGGCTTGACCTCGTCCTTCACGATGCCCGGGATCTTCGCCAGACCCGCCATGTCGATCTCGTTGTCGAAGTGACCGATGTTCCCCACGATGGCCTGGTGCTTCATCTTGGCCATGTCGCTGGCCATGATGATGTCCTTGTTGCCGGTCGTGGTGATGAAGATGTCGGCCTTGTCGATGACCTCGTCGAGGGTCGTGACCTGGTAGCCGTCCATCGCCGCCTGCAACGCGCAGATCGGGTCGATCTCCGTGACGATCACCCGGGCACCCTGACCGCGCAGCGACTCCGCGCAGCCCTTGCCGACATCACCGTAGCCGCACACGACCGCGGTCTTGCCGCCGATCAGGACATCGGTCGCGCGGTTGATGCCGTCGATCAGCGAGTGACGGCAGCCGTACTTGTTGTCGAACTTCGACTTCGTCACCGCGTCGTTCACATTGATCGCCGGGAACAGCAGCTGACCGTCACGCTGCATCTCGTACAGACGATGCACACCCGTCGTGGTCTCCTCGGTCACGCCACGGATCTCCGAGGCGAGCTGGGTCCACTTCTGCGAGCCCTCGGTGATGGTGCGGTTGAGGAGCTCGAGGATGACGCGGTGCTCCTCGTTCTCGGCGGTGTCGACCGAGGGGACCTTGCCGTCCTTCTCGTACTCGACGCCCTTGTGGACGAGGAGGGTGGCGTCACCGCCGTCGTCCAGGATCATGTTCGGGCCGCCGGTGGGGGTGTTCGGCCAGGTCAGCGCCTGCTCCGTGCACCACCAGTACTCCTCCAGCGTCTCGCCCTTCCAGGCAAAGACGGGGACACCCTGCGGGTTGTCGACCGTGCCGTTCGGGCCGACGGCGATGGCGGCGGCCGCATGGTCCTGGGTGGAGAAGATGTTGCAGGAGGCCCAGCGGACCTGCGCGCCCAGGGCGACCAGGGTCTCGATGAGGACGGCGGTCTGCACGGTCATGTGCAGGGAGCCGGTGACGCGGGCGCCGGCCAGCGGCTGCGCCTCGGCGTACTCCTTGCGGATCGCCATCAGGCCGGGCATCTCGTGCTCGGCGAGGGTGATCTCCTTGCGGCCGAACTCGGCCAGGGAGAGGTCGGCGACCTTGAAGTCCTGTCGGTTGTCGACAGTCGTCATTGCGAGCTGCTCCTCGGGGTTGGGGCGAGGTGGGTAGGGCTGGTCTGCGCGGCGGCGGACACAGGGGTGCCCGAAAGAGGACACAGGCATGCCCGCGTGCGCGCAGCGCAGTCCGTCGGAGGCCCTCTCTCCCTCGGCCGGTCCGCGGTGGGACCGCCCGACCGCCATCAGCAGCGACGTCTGGCTCCGTCCCAAGCTACACCGGTAGGACCGGCCGCCCCCAGTCCGCCTCCGAACCCATGGCGTCGTTCAAGGAATGCGCAGGCATGGGAAGCGGTGGACGGGACAGCGATAACAGGACACCCACGATCGCCGGAACAAGGGCCGACAGACAGGGGCGAACAGGGACTTTTGCTTCTTCGGGCCCGCCGGTGCGTGGTGAAGGATGCGAAGTGATCGGGACCAGCTGATCGATCCCGCGGGGCGTCCGGGACGGCGTTCCGCGTGACAAAGGCGTTAGGAGATCGACGTGACCAGTCCAGCCGGCCCTCCCCCCACGGGCAGCGGCAGCGGCGAGCAGCGGAGGGTGAGGCTGCTCGCGGTGACCGCGTGTCCGACCGGCATCGCACATACGTACATGGCGGCGGAGAAGCTCCAGCAGGCCGCCGAGAGCCGCAGCATCGACATGAAGGTGGAGACCCAGGGATCGATCGGGGCCGAAAACGTCCTCGATGACAACGATGTCAGCACTGCGGACGGCATCATCGTCGCCGCGGACAAGGACGTGGACCTGAGCCGTTTCGTCGGCAAGCGGGTCCTCAAGGTCGGGGTGGCGGAGGGCATCCACCACCCCGAGCAGCTGATCGAGCGGGTGCGGTCGGCGCCGGTTCACGAGTCCGGCGGAGCGGCGGCGGTGGCATCGTCGTCCGGCGGCAAGGAACGCAGCGTCGGGTACAAGGCGCTGATGAACGGCGTCAGTTACATGATCCCGTTCGTGGTGGTCGGCGGGTTGCTGATCGCGATCTCGCTCTCGCTCGGCGGCCACACGGACCCCTCCGGCGGTCTGGTCATCCCGAAGGACTCCTTCTGGATGGACGTGAACAACATCGGCGTCATCGGCTTCACGCTGATGGTGCCGATCCTGTCCGGATACATCGCGTACGCCATCGGCGACCGCCCCGCCCTCGTCCCCGGCATGATCGGCGGCTGGATAGCCAACACCGGTGAGCTCTACGACTCCAAGGCGGGCGCCGGGTTCATCGGGGCCATCGTCACCGGCTTCCTCGCCGGGTATCTGGTGCTGTGGATCAAGAAGGTCAAGGTCCCGAAGTTCGTGCAGCCGATCATGCCGATCATCGTGATCCCGATCGTGGCGACCACGGCGCTCGGGCTGTTCTTCATCTACGTCCTCGGGAAACCGATCTCCTGGGTGTTCGAGCACCTGACCGACTGGCTCAGCGGCATGACCGGCACCAGCGCGATCCTGCTCGGCGCGATCCTCGGGCTGATGATCGCGTTCGACATGGGTGGGCCGGTCAACAAGACGGCGTTCCTCTTCGGCGCGGGCCTCATCGCGACCGGCAACCAGACGGTCATGGGCATGTGTGCCGCCGCGATCCCGGTGATGCCGCTGGGGCAGGGGCTCGCGACGCTGATCCGCAAGCGGCTCTACACCGAGCAGGAGCGGGAGACCGGGCTCGCCTCGCTCTTCATGGGCTGCTTCGGCATCTCCGAGGGCGCGATCCCGTTCGCGGCGGCGCGGCCCGCGCAGGTCATCCCGGCCAACATGCTCGGCGGCGCGGTGGCCGGTGCGATCGCCGGCGTCGCCGGAGTTGAGGACGCGGTGCCGCACGGCGGGCCGATCGTGGCGGTGCTGGGCGCGGTGAGCGGGGTGCCGATGTTCTTCGTGGCCGTGGTGATCGGCACGGTCGTCACCGCGCTGACGACGGTCGCCCTCGTGGACGTCAGCGAGCGTAAGCGGCGCGGGGAGGCGGGCGTCGGGACGCCCGCGGCCGGGCCCGAGCCGGTGCTGGTCGGGGCGGGGGCGAGTGCGGGTACGGCGGTGGCTCCGGGCGCCGGCGGCGTCGTGGCGCAGAGGAGCGTGGCCACAGTGCCCGCGTCGACCACCTCGTCCGCCGCGCTGGCCCAGCCCGCTGCTTCGGCCGAGCCTGCTGCTTTGGCCAAGCCCGCTGCCTCAGCCAAGCCCGCTGCCTCAGCCAAGCCTGATGCTTCGGGCAAGCCCGCTGCTTCGGGCAAGCCCGCTGCTTCGGGCAAGCCCGCTGCTTCGGGCAAGCCCGCTGCTTCGGGCAAGCCCGCTGCTTCGGGCGAGCCCGCTGCTTCCGTCGATGCCGAGGTGCTCTCCGGGTATCTCACCGAGCAGACCGTGAGTGTCGGGCTCGGCACGAGCGACAAGGAAGCCGCCATCCGTGAGATGGCCGGGCTGCTCGCGCGGAGCGGCAAGGTCGCGGACGTGGACGAGCTCGTGGCGACCGCGTTGCGGCGGGAGGACCAGGGCACGACCGGGCTCGGTGAGGAGATCGCGATCCCGCATGCCAAGACGGACGCGGTGACCGCGCCCGTCGTCGGGTTCGCGCGGTCCCCGGAGGGCATCGAGTGGGGGTCCTTTGACGGTACGAGGGCGAAGCTGGTGTTCATGATCGCGGTGCCGGAGGCGGCCGCGGGCGACGAGCATCTGCGGGTTCTGGCGCTGCTGTCGCGGAAGCTGATGGACACCGGGTTCCGGGAGCGGCTCATGGCCGCGGTGGACGAGTCGGCGGTGGTCGGGGTGTTGCGCGAGGTCGGATAGCCGTCGCGCAGCGGGGCCCGAGGAGCACCCCGCATCCGAGGAGCGCCCAGCCTCTCCCCTTCCTGGTCACCCCCGCACAGCCGCGTCACAGGCGCCCGCTACGCTCTGCGCCCGCGGAGGGGCCGCGCGGAGAGGAAGGCAATGTCCGGCAAGGGGCGGGGACTGGGGATCGCAGCCGTCGTGGTGGGGCTGGTGGGGTTGCTGTTGGGGCTGGGCGGCCTCGGTTACGCGCGGCATGCCTTCGGGGGCTCGGTCGTGTCGAGCGAGAGCATGACGCCGACGTACGGACCGGGCGATCGGCTGGTCTATGAGCGGGTCGACGCGAGCGAGTTGCGACGCGGCGACGTCGTGGTGTTCTCGGCGCCGGACCGGTACGGCGGCGACTGGTTGGTGATGGAGCGGGTCGTCGGTGTGGGCGGCGACCACGTGGTGTGCTGCGCCGGGGAAGGAACGGGCGCGCGGATCACCGTGAACGGGGAACCACTGCGCGAGCCGTATGTGAAGGACGGGGACGTCCACGGCGGGTACCCGCCCTCCTACGACGTCCGGGTCCCCGAGGGTCGGTTGTTCCTGCTCGGCGACCATCGTGCGAACTCGCGTGACTCGCGGGCGTTTCTCGACGACCGGGGCGGGACGCTGCCGGTGTCCGCGATCCGGGGGCGGGTGATCGACGACCACTCCGTGCCGGTGCTGCTGGGGGTGGCAATGATGGCCGGCCTGGTGCTGTCGCTGGTCGGCGTCGGGCTGGGGATCGCCGCTTTCGTCGTACGGCGAAGGGCGCGCGCCCTGGTACCGCCCCCGCCTCCTTGGGCAGTCCAGGTGTGAGACAGGGGCCCGCCGGAATTCCGGTGGGCCCCTGCTGTTCGAGCCGGTGTCAGTGTCCGGCGCCCGCCGGAATTCCGGTGGGCCCCTGCTGTTCGAGCCGGTGTCAGTGTCCGGCGGTGGGCTGCTGGGCCGGTCCCCCGGGCGTGGCCTCGCGGTCGGGGCCCTTGGCGGCCTCGGCCTCGCTGTAGATGTCCGGCTCGAGGTAGATGACGCGGGCGATCGGGACGGCCTCGCGGATGCGGGCCTCGGCGGCGTTGATGGCGCTCGCGACCTCGGTGGCCGTGTCGTCGTGCTGGACGGCGATCTTGGCGGCGACCAGGAGCTCCTCCGGGCCGAGGTGGAGCGTGCGCATGTGAATGATGCCGGTGACGGTGTCGCCGTCGACGATCGCCGTCTCGATCTTCTTGACCTCATCCGTGCCCGCGGCCTCGCCGAGCAGCAGGGACTTGGTCTCGGCGGCGAGGACGAGGGCGATCAGGATGAGCAGGATGCCGATGCAGAGGGTGCCGATGCCGTCCCAGACACCGTCTCCGGTGATCAGGGCCAGGCCGACGCCGCCGAGAGCGAGGACCAGACCGATCAGGGCGCCGAAGTCCTCCAGGAGGACGACGGGCAGCTCGGGTGCCTTGGCGCGGCGGACGAACTGGGACCAGGTCTGGGAGCCCCGCAGTTCGTTGGACTCCTTGATGGCGGTCCGGAACGAGAAGCCCTCGGCGATGATCGCGAAGACGAGGACGCAGACCGGCCAGTACCAGTGCTCGACCTCGTGCGGGTGCTTGATCTTCTCGTAGCCCTCGTAGATGGCGAACATGCCGCCGACCGAGAACAGGACGATGGACACGAGGAAGGCGTAGATGTAGCGCTCGCGGCCGTAGCCGAACGGGTGCTGCGGGGTGGCCTCGCGCTGGGCCTTCTTGCCGCCGAGGAGGAGCAGGAACTGGTTGCCGGAGTCGGCGAGCGAGTGGACGCCCTCGGCGAGCATCGACGAGGAACCGCTGAACGCGAACGCCACGAACTTCGATGCCGCGATCGCGAGGTTGGCGCCGAGTGCCGCCACGATCGCCTTGGTGCCGCCTGACGCGCTCATGTGTTCGCGTTGTCCCTTCGTACGCCGTGCCGGGCGCGGCCCTTTCCGCCTTTGCCCGTGCTTTGCCGGTGGGCCATTGTTGCAGCCTCGCCGGGGGTCGCCTCGTCAGGTGTCCACAGGCCCGGTCATACGATCACAGTTGCCCGGAAGACTGTGCCCGTCCCCGACACCTCGGCCTTCTCGCCCGCCGGGACGAACACCGACTGACCTGGGCTCAGCTCGTGCTCCCCCGCCCGGATCGAGCCTGCCGTGCAGAGCAGGATCTGCGGGGTCGGGCGCGTCAGGTCATGGGCGGCGCCGCCCTCGGGGAGGACGTAGCGCGACAGCCGGAACTCGTCGATGGGGGTCTCGTAGACCTCTTCGCCGTCCGGGGACGCCTCCGGGCGCAGCACGCCGGGGTCGGCGGCCTCGAAGCGGACGATGCGCAGGAGTTCGGGGACGTCGACGTGCTTGGGGGTCAAGCCGCAGCGCAGGACGTTGTCGGAGTTGGCCATGATCTCGACGCCGAGGCCGCTGAGGTAGGCGTGAGGGATGCCTGCGCCGAGGAACAGGGCCTCGCCGGGCTGGAGTCGGACGTAGTTCAGCAGCATGGCCGCGATGACGCCCGGGTCGCCCGGGTAGTGGTGGGCGATGTCCGCGTACGGGGCGTACTCGCCGCCGAGGCGCGCGCAGGCGGCGGCCGCCTCCGTGACCGTACGGGCCATCTCCTCGGGGTCGGCGCTGAGCACGGCCGTGAGGACCTCGCGCAGGGCGGCGTCCTCGGGGTGGGCGTGCAGCAGGTCGACGTACGGCTTGAGGGAGTCGACGCCGAGGCCGGCCAGCAGTTCGGCGGCCTGGTTCGGGTCGCGGAAGCCGCACAGGCCGTCGAACTCGGTGAGCGCGCAGATGAGTTCGGGCTTGTGGTTGGCGTCCTTGTAGTTGCGGTGCCCGGCGTCGACGGGGATGCCGCGGCGCTCCTCGTCCTCGTAACCCTCCTTCGCCTGCGCGAGGTCGGGGTGCACCTGGAGCGAGAGCGGGGCCCCCGCGGCGAGGATCTTGAGCAGGAAGGGCAGGCGCGGGCCGAACTTCGCGACGGCCGCCGCGCCCAACTCCCGTTCCGGATCGGCCTCGATGACCTCGACGAGGGTGCCGCGCGCGGTGCGCGAGGGCGCGCCGGGGTGGGCGCCCATCCACATCTCCGCCTGCGGCTCGCCGCTCGGTGCGACGCCCAGGAGCTCGGGGATGGCGGTGGTGGAACCCCAGGCGTAGGGGCGGATGGTGTTGTCGAGGCGGTCCATCGGGTTCTTTCTGTACGACGGTCAGGGCGTCCCGTGCGTCGATCGTGGTTCGGTCCGTGGGTCGAGCCGTACGACGGTCAGGGCGTCCCGGGCATGATCAGGCTCCGGAGGCGAGCGCCAGGTAAACCGCGGCGAAATCCGTGATGGCGATCAGTTCCGCGAGGGTCTCCAGTTCGGCGCCTTCCTCCGGTTCCAGCTCGCTGATCGGGGTGTCGTGGCTCAGCGCCAGGTCCCGGGCGGCGGGCGCGGCGCTGAGGCCGCCGATGGGGCGGTCGCGGAGCAGCACCACGCGCGCGTGGAGCGCGGGAGGCTCCTCCACGCGGTCGCGGAAGAAGTCGTCGGGGTCGGCGCTGGCGGCCAGCGGTCCGGCGAGCAGGGCGCTGTGGGCGGCGAGCGCCTCGGGCAGTTCGGCGACCAGGGCGGGGCGGCCGGAGAGCTCGGCGAGCGCGGCGGCGAAACGGCGGCCCGCCGGTCCGGCCGAGACGCCCTCCGTCCAGATCACCGGGAGCGCGTCGGCGAGCTCGGCGGCCAGGGTCTTCGCCGGGTTGCTGTACGTCGCGATCGCGGGCCCGCAGCGTTCGGCGATGTGGTCGAGGCGGTCGGCGACCTTCTCCAGGGCGTCCGGCGGGGCGGCGAGCAGGCCGGTGCGGTCGAGGATCGCGAGCAGCGGCGTGAACAGTGCCCACAGGACGCCCGGGGCGGACGCGGTGAGCTGCTGTTCGTCCTGCTCGTACGGGGCTGTCGCGAGCGGTACGAAGAGGCCGTGGGCGCCCTCGACCGCCTCGGTGAGCGGGGTGCCGGCGGGGGCCACCGCGACGACCGTGCAGCCGCGGCGGTAGGCCTGGTCGGCGAGGAGGGACAGGCCCGGTTCGGTGCCGTCCGGGGTGGCGATCAGGAGAAGGTCGACCGAGCCGGTCCAGCCCGGGAGCTCCCAGCGCAGGGCGCCCGCGGCGGGGGCGACGCCGGTGGGGGCGAGGCGGATGACGGGGCTGCCGGGGCCGGCGAGCGTGCCGAGGAGGTCGGCGACGCAGATGGCGGCGGCGCCTGGGCCCGCGATGAGGACCGCGCGGGGGCGGCCGTCGGGCTTGAGGTCGTTGACACCGGCCTCGGCGGCGTGCCGGGTCGCGGTGCGGACGCGGGCGCCTGCCTCGGCGGCGCCGCGCAGCAGGCCGCGGCGGTCGGCCTCCGAGAGCGCCTCGGGGGTGTCGAGCAGCGATTCGTCGAGCATGGGCGGCAGACTCCTCCGATCGCCGGGTTCGTCGGTTACGCGCGCGTGGCCCCGTCGGGCGCGGTCACGCGGGGCGGCGGGCCTCGTCGACGAGGAGGACGGGGATGCCGTCGCGGACGGGGTACGCCAGGCCGCAGTCCTGGCCGGTGCAGATCAGCTCGGTGTCCTGCTCCTTGAGAGGGGCGTGGCAGGCCGGGCAGGCGAGGATCTCCAGGAGGCCGGCTTCGAGCGGCATGAGGGGTTCCCTTCGGGGGCGGTACGGCTGCTTGCGCGGATGTGCCTGGTCAGCGTACCGCCGGTGGGGGGTGGGTGCCGGGGTTGTGGATAACCGGGGTCAGTGCTGGGCCGGGGTCGGGGGGCGGACGGACGGCTGCCGCTGCTGGGTGGGCGCCGCCCTGGCTGCGCGACTGCTCGCAGCCAGGGCGCGCGCCATGTCGACGGCACCCCTCACCCTCACGCCCTGATGATCGCCAGCACCTCGTCCCGTACCTTCGTCATCGTCGCCTCGTCCCTCGCCTCCGCGTTCAGGCGGAGCAGGGGCTCCGTGTTGGAGGGGCGGACGTTGAACCACCAGTCGGCGGTCGTGATCGTGAGGCCGTCCAGGTTGTCGAGCGTGACGCCCTCCTGGCCCTCGTACGCGGAGCGGATCGCGGCGAGGCGGTCCGTCTGGTCGGCGACCGTGGAGTTGATCTCACCGGAGCCGGTGTAGCGGTCGTAGGAGGCCACCAGGGCGGACAGCGGGCCTTCCTGGCCGCCGAGGGCGGCGAGGACGTGGAGGGCGGCCAGCATGCCGGTGTCGGCGTTCCAGAAGTCCTTGAAGTAGTAGTGCGCGGAGTGCTCGCCGCCGAAGATCGCGCCGGACTTCGCCATCTCGGCCTTGATGAAAGAGTGGCCCACGCGCGTGCGGACCGGGGTGCCGCCGTTCTCCTTGACGACCTCCGGAACGGACCAGGACGTGATCAGGTTGTGGATGATCACGCCCGCGCCGCCGTTCCTGGCCAGCTCGCGCGCGGCCACCAGGGCGGTGATGGCCGACGGGGAGACCGGGTCGCCGTGCTCGTCGACGACGAAGCAGCGGTCGGCGTCGCCGTCGAAGGCGATGCCGAGGTCGGCGGACTCCTCGCGGACGCGCTTCTGCAGGTCCACGAGGTTCGCCGGGTCGAGGGGGTTGGCCTCGTGGTTCGGGAACGTGCCGTCCAGCTCGAAGTACATCGGGACGAGGTCGAGCGGGAGGCCCGCGAAGACCGTCGGAACCGTGTGCCCGCCCATGCCGTTGCCCGCGTCGACCACGACCTTCAGGGGGCGGATCGAGGTCAGGTCGACCAGGCCCCGCAGGTGGGCCGCATAGTCGTCCAACGTGTCGCGCCGCGTGATCGTGCCCTGCGTCGCCGCCGGGGCCGGGGCGCCGGTGTCGGTCCAGCTCTCCACCAGCTCGCGGATCTGGGTGAGCCCCGTGTCCTGCCCGACCGGGGCGGCGCCCGCGCGGCACAGCTTGATGCCGTTGTACTGCGCGGGGTTGTGGGAGGCCGTGAACATCGCGCCCGGCAGGTTCAGCGCGCCGGAGGCGTAGTACAGCTGGTCGGTGGAGCACAGGCCGATCTCGGTCACGTCGACGCCCTGGGCGGCGGCTCCGCGCGCGAAGGCCCGCGACAGGCCGGGGGACGAGGGCCGCATGTCGTGGCCGATCACGATCGCGCTCGCGTCGACCACCTGCACGAAGGCCGCTCCGAAGAGCTCGGCGAGCGTCTCGTCCCACTGGTCGGGAACGACCCCGCGCACGTCGTAAGCCTTCACGAGCTGTGACAGATCAGCAGCCACTGCCTAACCCCTCCAAAAGTCCTGTCGGTCGCCCCAAACTACCCGCAGCCACCGACAGCCCGCTGTGCGTCCGCTGAGTGGACCCAAGAACGTAACCTCAGGTCAGGGCAGCATCCAGTCCAGCACCGGGGAGCTCTGCCCGACCACGATGAGGCACATCACCAGCAGCAGCCCGAGGCTCCAGGGCAGCACCTTGCGCAGCAGGTCCCCCTCGCGGCCGGCGAGGCCGACGGCGGCGCAGGCGATGGTGAGGTTCTGCGGGGAGATCATCTTGCCGAGGACGCCGCCGGAGCTGTTCGCGGCGGCCAGCAGTTCCGGGGACAGCCCCGACTCGCGCGCGGCGGTCACCTGGAGCGCCCCGAAGAGCGCGTTGGCGGAGGTGTCGGAGCCGGAGACGGCCACGCCGAACCAGCCGAGGACCGGGGAGAGGAAGGCGAGTCCGGCGCCCGCCGCCGCCACGAAGTGGCCGATGGTGGCGGCCTGTCCGGAGAGGTTCATGACGTAGGCGAGCGCGAGCACGCTCGTCACGGTGAGGATCGCGAACCTCAACTCGTGCACGGTGGCGAGCCATTCCTTGACGGCCACGCGCGCGTGGACGCCGAGGACGACCGCCGTGCACAGCCCGGCGAGCAGTACGAGCGTGCCGCCGGTGGAGACGATCGGCCAGGTGTAGACGTTGCCGCCGACCGGCTCGCCGTCGGGGGTCACGACGTTCAGGAACGGCCAGTCGTAGGTCTGGGTCGCCTTCGCCAGCCAGTCCTTGACCGCGGGGATCTGCGCGATCGAGAAGATGGCGACGATCAACGCATAGGGGGCGTAGGCGCGTACGACCTCACCGCGCGGGTCGTCCTCGTCGAGCTCCTCGCTCCTGACGCCCGTCAGCACGGACGCGCGCACCGACTCCTCCGCGGGTACGGGCGCGTGCGGTACGGCGACCAGGGCGGCCGCGCCCGCCAAGGCGGCGCCGATGTCGGCCAGTTGTGCGGAGACGTAGTTGGAGGCGGCGAACTGGGCGACGGCGAAGGCGACTCCGCACACCAGGGCGGGCACCCAGGTCTCGCGCAACCCCCGCCGCCCGTCCACGAGATGCACCAGCACGAGCGGCACCACCAGGGCCAGCAGCGGCGTCTGACGCCCCACCACGGAGGCCACGGTGTCCAGCGGAAGGCCCGTCACCTGAGCGAGCGTCACCACCGGAGTGCCCATCGCGCCGAAGGCGACGGGGGCGGTGTTGGCGACCAGGGCGACGACCGCCGCCTTCACCGGGTCGAAGCCGAGGGCGACGAGCATCACCGAGCAGATCGCGACGGGCGCCCCGAAGCCGGCGAGGGCCTCCAGGAGGGCGCCGAAGCAGAAGGCGACGACGAGGGCCTGGATGCGCGGGTCGTCGGAGAGCCGTCCGAAGGAGCGGCGCAGGATGTCGAAGTGCCGGGTGCGGACCGTCATCCGGTACACCCACAGGGCGTTGACGACGATCCACAGGATGGGGAAGAGGCCGAAGACGGCCCCCTGGGCGCCGCTGGAGAGCGTCTGGCCCAGCGGCATGCCGTACGCGACCCAGGCGACCAGAACGGCCGTCAGAAGCCCTGTGAGGCCCGCGAGATGGGCTTTGAGGCGGACGCCGCCGAGCAGGACGAGGACGATCACCAGAGGCAGGGCGGCGACGAGGGCGGACAGGCCCAGTGAGTCGGCGACGGGTTCCAGTTCCTGGACGTACACGGGCGCCTCCCCGATCCGGTTCCGCCTCCGGGTTCGCTCAATTCCGGTATGCGGAAAGCGATTTCTCGTTTCGGCTTCCGGAATGGTCGTGTCCGCGCCAAGCAGTCGTCAATGGTCGTGCGTCACTGAGCGGAACGTGCACCAAATGCACACGGAAAAGGGGTGGTTGCCGACCGGAAGGTCAGTTGTCGGGCGAGCGCAGCACCCGCAGATGCCCGCGCCGCGCGACCTCCATCGGGTCCGCCGCGCGTCCCCCGCCGGCCTGGGCGGCGCGCTCCTGCGGGCGGGCCGCCTCGCGGACCGCGTTGGCAAGCGCTTCCAGGTCGTCGCCGCTGGGGCGGGCGGGGGCCGAACCGTCGAGCAGCCGGACGACCTCCCAACCGCGCGGGGCGGTGAGGCGCTCGGAGTGCTCGGCGCACAGGTCGTAGCAGTGGGGTTCGGCGTAGGTGGCGAGCGGGCCGAGGACCGCGGTCGAGTCGGCGTAGACGTACGTCAGCGTCGCGACGGCGGGGCGGCCGCAAGCGGTGCGCGAACAGCGACGTACAGGGCTCACGACGTTGGACGGTACCGCACTCTTGAGCGGGCCGCGACGACTCTCCATCAGGTCACTCCACCGTGTCGTGGCGTGAAACGCCCCACACGCCCCTTTGGGCACACCTTGCTGACCTGCACGGACACCTCCTACCGAGATCTCGAACGGCATCGGTTCCGGTCATCACTCCGTACAAACAAGGTCAATTGCCATGAGATCACCGGTCTCGGAGAGATACGGAATCGAGCCCAACCTTGGCTGGAATGGTCATCCGGCGACATGCCGTGCGAGGTGGCCGAAGAGCCCCCGGGCCCCGCGTGGGCCCCGGGCACCAGGCCTCGCCGGGGACTACGCTTCACCAGTGATGGACAACCCCGTACCGCCCCGTGCCGCCGGCCCCGGGCCCCGCCGACGTGATCGACACGGCCGGGGCATGCGCGGCCCGATCGCGCCGCCCCAGGTCCCGCTCGCGGCGAGCCGTGCCGAGGCGTTCGCGGATCTGGTGCAGGACTCCGTGGAGCGGCTGGAGCGGCGCTGGCCGCAGCTCGCCGACATCGATTTCCTGGTCCTCGAGGTGCCGCACCTCGACGGCCGGAGCTTCAACGACGAGGCGGTCCCCCTGGGCGGCACGATCGCCGCGCGGGAGGGCCGCCCCGCGCGCGTGGTGATCTACCGCCGCCCGGTGGAGATCCGCACCAAGGGCCGCGACGAGCGCGCGGCCCTGGTGCACGAGGTCGTCGTCGAGCAGGTCGCCGAGCTCCTCGGGCTGACGCCGGAGACGGTCGACCCGCGCTACGGCGAGGACTGAGAAACGCCCCTGCGGGCTACTTCTGCAGCACCGACAGGTCCTCGTCCGCCTCCGGGACCGCGACCATGCCCCGGTCGTCCGGCAGCGTCTGGACCGTGAAGCCGGGGATGCCGTCCTCGGTGGCCGCCAGGGTCCGGGCCGCGTAGACCGGGCCGCCCGAGACCGGCTCCACCGTCAGCGCGTACGTGCCCTTCAGGCCGCTCGGCTCGGGAAGCTCCACGTCCTGGGTGGTGCCGCCCTTGATCGTGTACGTCTTCGAGGCCGCCGTGCCCCCGTCGCTGCCCGCCGACGCGGTCACCTTGACCTGCGCGGTGCCGCTGGGCGCCACCAGGGACAGCGTGGTGCCCTTGGCGCTGTTGTCGGCGGCCGTCGCGCGGGTGCCGACCGGGCGGGTGGCCGGGATGAACGCCGTCTCCTGCTTGTCGCCCTTGCCCCGGGTGACCCGCAGCGCGGCCACCACCGGCGCGGAGTCGCCGGTCGGCGTCAGGACCAGCGAACCGGCCTCCCCGCGCGTGACCGCGCCCAGGTCGACCGCGGTCGTCATGCCGGCCTTGACGTGCAGTGTCTCGCTGCCGGCCGGGGTGATCGAGCCGGACGGCGAGGCGAGGCGCACCTTCAGGTCGGCGTCCGCGTCGCCGGGCGCGAAGGCGACCAGGCGCACGGCGGTGGCGTCCTTGGGGATGCCCGGCAGGACCAGGCTGCCCGCCGGGTCCGTGGATGCGGCCAGCCAGTCGCCGCCGATCTTGTCGTCGAGGGCCTGTACGGCGGCGCCGACGCGTCCGCTGCGGACGTTGACGTGCACGGTGAGGTTGGTCTGCTTCTCGGCGGTGAGCGTGGACAGCAGGATCGGCTCGCTGGACCTCGGCGGGATCGTGATGTCCTCGCCGGCCGTGGTCGCCACGGCGCCGTCCTTGCCGTAGAGCTCGATGTCGACGACGGCCGCCGAGTCGTCGGGGTTGGTCAGGTGCACGTAGTCGGTGCGGTCGGCGGCGGTGCTGGCGCCGGGGAACCAGAACTCGGTGTCGGCGGCGGAGCAGTTGACGCCCTGGAGGCCGCGTCCGGTGCCTGCGGCGACCTCGGTGGTCTCCTGCACGGTCCAGCCGGGCGCGAACCTGCCCTCGGCGGTGCCGATGAGCGCGGGCGAGTCGCCGCCGGAGGTGTCCTCGGTGTCGGGTGTGCCAGGCTCCTTGGCCGTGAGGACGGGCTTGGCGGCCTTCTTCCCGTCCGCCTTCTTGTCGCTGTCCTCCGACTCCTGGGCCGCAGAGACGAGTTCGGCCTTGCCGTCGCTTCCGGTGCCCTTGGTGACGGGCGTGAACGACGTGTAGGACGTGTCGGCGATGTCGGACAGGCTGGGGCTCGGGCAGAGCAGGCTGGTGCGCTCCACGGGCAGCTCGGCGGCCGCCTTGGCGGTGTCCGTGCCGGAGGTGTCGGGCGCGCTGAGCGAGGCGAAGCCGGTGACGGCGGCGAGAGCGGTCGCGCAGGCGATCAGGGACACGGTCGTGCGGTTCACTGCTGGCTCCCGTCGGGACGCTCGCCGCCCTGCTGCTGCGGCTGCGTCGGGTCGTACGTGGCGTCGTAACCCTGGTCGTACGGCTGCCCGTACTGGTCGTACGACGGTTGCTGCGCCTGGCCTCCGTAGGCGTACGGGTCGTACTGGCCGCCCTGGTACGGGTCCGCGTAGCCCTGCTGGTCGTAGCCGCCCGCCGGGTACTGCTGGGCGGGCTGGTACTGGTCACCGGTGTAGGGGTCGTAGCCGGTGCCCTGGTAGGCCGACTGGTCCCAGTCGGCGTAGGACTGCTGCTGCGGGACCGGTACCGGGGTCTCCTCCGAAGGAGGAGACGTGGGCTCGTCGCCCTGGGCGGTCTCCTCGGCCTCGGCCTGGGCGCGCAGGCGGCGGGCGCGGCGGCCCTCGCCCTCCGTCGCCTGGGCGGGGATCGCCCGCTCCTCCTCGGGGAGGTCGTCGTCGATGTCGCGGCGGCGGCCGGGCAGGGCCAGCACCACGAGGACGAGGGCGAGGGCGCCCTGGGCCCACAGCCAGGCGGTGTGGGTGATCGGGTCGTCGTAGACGACGTCCAGCTTGCCGCCGGAGGCGGGGAGTTCGAAGCCCTGGGCCCAGCCGTCGACCGTGGTCGGGGTGAGCGGCCTGCCGTCCAGGGTGGCCGTCCAGCCCTCGGCGGCGGTGTCGGCGAGGCGCAGGGTGCGGCCGTCGGCACCGGACGGGATCGTGGTGTGGATCTCGACGGGGCCCGCGGCGACGAGGGTCGGCGCGCCGGAGCCGCTGACGATGGTGGCGCGGGCGACGTCCTGGTCGACCCGCCACAGGGCGCTGCCGTTCTGCTCGCTCAGCCGGGACAGGCCCGGGGTGGCGTCCAGGACGCGGGTCACCTCGCGCGAGGCGCCCTTGTGGACGAGGACGTAGCGCACCGCGAACTTGCCGAGCTGGTCGGCCTGGTCGGCGCCGGAGCCGGCGACGAGGTTGGCGACGACCTTGTCGAGCGCGGCGTTCTCACCGCTCGCGGCGGCGAGTTCGGCGTCGCCGAGGCGGGCGCCCGAGCCGCGGACCAGCATGTAGCCGACGTGGGCGGCGGAGTCGCTGTCGAGAACGAGGGTGCGGGCCCGGTCGCGGTTGTTGCCGTCCTCGGCGACGAACGCGGGCACCTGCACCGGGTCGCGGCGCTCCAGGGGGCCGTCGGCGCCGCGGATCATCCAGCCGGCGGCGACGAGCAGCGGGCCCGCCGCGGCGGCGAAGGCGATCAGGGCGGCGACCGGCTGGCGCCAGCCGAAGCTCTGCTCGGCCACCCGCGCGCGGGCCCCGTCGGCGCCGAGCATCGCGGCGGCCAGGAGGGCGAGACCGTAGACGAGGGTGGCGGGGCCCGCCCAGGTGGAGTTGTTGGACAGGACGGCGAAGACGAGGCCCACGAGGGCGACCGCCCAGGCCGTCCAGATGCCGAACTGCCGCTCCGAGCGCAGCAGGGCGGCCAGCGCGGCCAGGACGACGCCGATGAGCATCAGGCCGCTGACCGTGCCGGGGCCGCCGGGGCTGGCGCCGAGCAGGTCGGTGGCGGAGGCGGCCGAGGAGCCGTACGCCAGGCCGGCCTCGTCGAAGAAGCCGAACGGCAGCAGCGTCAGCGACCAGGGCGCGAGGATCAGCAGGGGCGTGCCGAGTTGGGCCAGGAAGCGCAGGCCGTAGGCGGTGATGTCGGCGCGGCGCACGGCCAGGACGCCGAGGCCGAGCAGCAGCGCGGTCGGCCAGACGATCGGCGTGAACGCGGTGGTGATCGTCAGGAGCAGGGCGTACGCCCAGGTGGCGCGCCAGCTGCCGCGCGCGTCGGAGGCGTGCGCGAGGCCACTGGCGGCGATGCCCGCGCGCGCGATGAGCGGCAGCAGGATCGCGAGGACGGCGGTGCCGATGCGGCCGCCGGCGAGGGCGCCGGTGGCGGCGGGCAGGAAGGCGTAGACGACGGCCGCCCACGCGCGCAGGAGCCGCGACTCGACCAGGGGCCGGGAGGCGAAGTAGGCGGTGAAGCCGGCCAGCGGCACCGAGCAGACGAGCAGGACGGTGACCGCGAGCCCGGTCGAGCCGAACAGCACGGAGGCGAGCATCGCGACGATCGCCAGGTACGGCGGCGCGGAGGCGGTGCCGCCGGCACCCACGCCGTGCCAGGCGTCGAGGTAACGGGACCACAGCTCACCGGAGTCGGCGGGGGCGGGCAGCAGGGCGCCGCCCGCGAGCGCGCCGCCGCCGAGGAGTGCACGGCAGGCGACGAGCGAGACGAGCAGCAGCACCAGGAACAGCACCGGGCCTGGCTTGCGGGCGATGCGCTTCACGCGCGCGAACTGCTCGATCTCCAGGAAGTCGGCGTCGTCGCCGCCGGGCCCGGACTCGACCGCGCCGCCATGGCGTCCGGCGCCCGAGGTCTGCTCGGGGTCGGAGCGGCCGACGAGGCTGCCGGCGGCCTGTTCGACGGTGGCCCGCACGGTCGCGCCGGGCGGTGGGAACAGCTGCCGCAGCTCGTCCTTGTCGACGACCGGGGTGCCGCGCCTGCGGCGCCCGGCGATGATCCGCTCGGGCCGCAGCAGGGTGCCGAGCAGACCGCGGATCTCGTCGAGGGCCTGTCCGGGGACCTTGCCGACGAGGTAGGCGAGCGTCCTGAGGACGGTGCCGACGACGAGCCGGATCAGCACCCAGGGCAGCACGGCCGTACGGCTGTTGACGAGGAGGGTGTAGGCGGCGCCCGCCTTGTCGACCTTGTGCGGGGAGGCCGCGGTGCGGCCCACGCAGTCGACGGCGCGGCGCTCGCGCGAGGCCGCCTCCGCGTGCCGGACGACCGCCTCGGGGGCGACGAGGACGCGGTGGCCGGCCGCGGTGGCGCGCCAGCACAGGTCGACGTCGTCGCGCATCAGGGGCAGGCGCCGGTCGAAGCCGCCGAGTGCGTCGAAGACGTCGCGCCGGACGAGCATTCCGGCGGTGGAGACGGAGAGCACGGGCCGGACGTGGTCGTGCTGGCCCTGGTCCTGTTCGCGGCGGTCGAGGCCGGTCCAGCGGCGTCCGGAGTGGGCGATGGTGACGCCGACCTCCAGGAGCTGCCGTTTGTCGTACCAGCCGCGGAGCTTGGGGCCGACGACGGCCACGTCGTCGCGGCCGAGCTCCAGTTCCTGGTCGACGACGCGCAGCAGCTGGGCGAGGGCGTCGGGTTCGGGGGCGCAGTCGTCGTGCAGCAACCACAGCCACTGGACCGGCTCGCCGTGCGGCAGCTCGGGCAGGTCGTAGGCGTCGTCGCGCCACGTGCGCGTGACCGGGTCCCAGCCGCTGGGGCGCTTCAGGTACGGCAGTTCGTCCGGGGTGAGGACGGGCGCGGTGCGGTTGGCCTCCTCGACAGCCTGGCCGAAGCCGGTGCGGCGGGCGAGGTGCAGCACCCGGTCGGGGCCGAGGGCGTCGGTGACCAGCTGCGCGGAGGTGTCGGCGCTGCCGGTGTCGGCGGCCATGGCGAACTGGACGGGGCGCTCCTGGCCGAGCAGCCCGGCGAGCGCGTCGGGCAGCCAGCGGGCGCCGTCATGCGAGACGAGGACCGCGGTCACCACATGACGCGGGAACTCAGGAGTGGCAGCGTCGTGAGCTGCCGTGTGGCTGTGCACGGACATCGAGGTACGGGCCCCGGTTCGGTGGACTGCGGTGGACGCCTGTGCCCCGAGGGGGCAGCGGGGCGTCTCGGACGAGCGACCACACTATCGGCTGGGCACAGCAGCGGCCCGCCGCCTGTGGACAACCCACCTGCGACGGGCCGTAAGTCCCGTATGTACGTGCGGATGCGGACCCTTCACGGACCCGGTCGGTTCAGATCGCGGCCTTCTTCAGGCGGCGCCGCTCCCGTTCTGACAGGCCGCCCCAGATGCCGAAGCGCTCGTCGTTGGCGAGGGCGTACTCGAGGCACTCGGAGCGGACCTCACAAGCCAGGCAGACCTTCTTGGCCTCACGGGTGGAGCCACCCTTCTCGGGGAAGAAGGACTCGGGGTCGGTCTGGGCGCACAGCGCGCGCTCCTGCCAGCCGAGTTCCTCGTCCGCGTCGTCGACCAGCAGTTGCTGCACCAGCTCGGTCATGTGCGCCCCTCGTCTGTCTTTCGCGTCCCCGTGATGTAGCCGTTACCGATTTCGGCTGAACGACACGAGTGAAATTACAAGTGTGCTGCTCCGGGCGAGTCAAGCCGAGATCTGCTATTGGGCCCCTTATTCACTCTGCGGAACCAAGGCCTAGCGGAAAGTGTTCAAATCGCCATAAACCTTGACAAGCAGATGGGGTCCGCGGGGTCGTCCGACCCGTGCAGGACCTGTACGGAGAAGGACGCCCAGGAGCTCGTTCCCGTTCCGTGCGCGCCGGTTGTGCGCCATGTGTCCCGGTAGACCCCTGAACAAACCTTTCACCTCTCAGATGAACCGGATGAGGTGAAACCGGTCCCACATGCCGGTGTCGAGTTGACAGTGCGGGTGTGAACCGCTGTCCTTGTGGGCATGCTCGCGAACTTGGCGCTCACCACGACCCGCACCGCCGGGTCCCACGGTGCTGCCCGCGCTCGCTGTAGCTGTTGCTGTCACAGCTGTTGAGCCCGGTGAACGACACCCGCTCCAGCTGAAGGCCGAATCCCCCGGGACTCGGCCTTTCTCGTTCCCTCTGTCTGACTGACCTCCTTTCACTGAGGAACCACCGCACCCATGAACAGCGACAACGACCTCCAGATCGCCGGCGACATCCTCGAGGTCCCGCATCTGCTCCAGGCCCCGCGCGAGCACCCCGTCACCGTCGCGGAGTTCGTGGGCCTCGCCCGCTCCATCGCCGCCGACCGCTCCCAGTGGGAGCACCTCGTGCAGTACGACGCCACGTCGCGCTGGTACCACCGGCTGCGCACCGGGCCCGGCTACGAGGTCTGGCTGCTGTCCTGGGTGCCCGGTCAGGGCAGCGGGCTGCACGACCACGGCCGCTCCTCCGGCGTGCTGACCGTCCTGGACGGCGAGCTCACCGAGCGCACCGACCGCGGCACGCGCGCGTTGGCCACCGGCACGCAGCGGGTGTTCGCGCCGGGCTATGTGCACGAGGTCGTCAACGACGCGCTGGAGCCGGCGGTCAGCCTGCACGTGTACTACCCGGGCCTGACGGAGATGCCGATGCACACGACCCAGGCCTGCGAGGCGCGTCCGGTGACTGCCTGACGCGTTGTCGTACCCGCCTGCAAGACTTGGGGCCATGCGAATCGTGGTTCTGGCAGGCGGCATCGGCGGTGCCCGTTTCCTGCGCGGTCTGAAGCAGGCCGTGCCGGACGCGGACGTCACGGTCATCGGCAACACCGGCGACGACATCCACCTCTTCGGACTGAAGGTCTGCCCGGACCTCGACACGGTGATGTACACGCTCGGCGGCGGCATCAACGAGGAACAGGGCTGGGGCCGGGCCGACGAGACCTTCCACCTCAAGGAGGAGCTCGCGGCGTACGGCGTCGGCCCCGAGTGGTTCGGGCTCGGCGACCGGGACTTCGCCACCCACATCGTGCGCACGCAGATGATCGGCGCCGGATTCCCCTTGAGCGCGGTCACCGAGGCGCTCTGCGACCGCTGGAAGCCGGGCGTGAAGCTGATCCCGATGTCCGACGACCGCGTGGAGACCCATGTCGCCGTCGAGGTGGACGGCGAGCGCAAGGCGGTCCACTTCCAGGAGTACTGGGTACGGCTGCGGGCCTCGGTCCCGGCGGAGGCGATCGTGCCGGTCGGCGCCGAGCAGGCGAAGCCGGCGCCCGGCGTCCTGGAGGCGATCGCCGACGCTGACGTCATCCTCTTCCCGCCGTCCAACCCGGTCGTCTCGGTCGGCACGATCCTGGCCGTGCCCGGCATCCGCGAGGCGATCGCCGAGGCGGGCGTCCCCGTCGTCGGCCTCTCCCCCATCGTCGGGGACGCGCCCGTGCGCGGCATGGCCGACAAGGTGCTGGCGGCGGTGGGCGTGGAGTCGACGGCCGCGGCGGTGGCCGAGCACTACGGCTCCGGGCTGCTGGACGGCTGGCTCGTCGACACCGTCGACGCGGCCTCCGTGGAGCGCGTCGAGGCGGCAGGCATCCGCTGCCGTGCCGTACCGCTGATGATGACGGACCTCGACGCGAGCGCGCAGATGGCCCGCGAGGCGCTGGCACTGGCGGAGGAGGTCCGGGCCCGATGAGTACGGACGGCTTCCGCGCGTGGGCCGTGCCCGGGCTGCCCGAGATCGCGGCCGGGGACGACCTCGCCAAGCTGATCGCCGCCGCCGAGCCCGGCCTCGCCGACGGTGACGTGCTGCTCGTCACCTCGAAGATCGTCTCCAAGGCGGAGGGCCGGATCGTCGAGGCGGCCGACCGGGAGGCGGCGATCGACGCCGAGACGGTCCGCGTGGTGGCTCGGCGCGGTGCGCTGCGGATCGTCGAGAACCGGCAGGGGCTGATCATGGCCGCGGCGGGCGTCGACGCCTCCAACACCCCGGCCGGGACGGTCCTGTTGCTGCCCGAGGCCCCGGACGCCTCCGCGCGGGCGATCCGCGAGGGGCTGCGGGAGCTGCTCGGGGTCGACGTCGGCGTGGTCGTCACCGACACCTTCGGCCGGCCCTGGCGCGCGGGGCTCACGGACGTGGCGATCGGCGCCGCCGGGGTACGGGTGCTCGACGACCTGCGCGGGGGCACGGACGCGTACGGCAATCCGCTCAGCGCCACCGTCGTCGCCACCGCCGACGAACTGGCCGCGGCCGGCGACCTGGTCAAGGGCAAGGCCGCCGGGCTGCCCGTCGCCGTGGTGCGCGGGCTGCCGCACGTGGTCTCCGACGAGCACGGGGAGGGGGCGGGCGCCATGGTGCGCGGCGCGCGCGACGACATGTTCCGGCTGGGCACCTCCGAGGCGGTACGACTGGCGGTGACCCAGCGGCGTACGGTCCGGGCCTTCACGGACGAGCCGGTCGACGGGGGTGCCGTACGGCGGGCCGTCGCCGCGGCCGTGACCGCGCCGGCGCCGCATCACACGACGCCGTGGCGATTCGTCCTGCTGGAGTCCGAGGCCTCGCGGACCGAGCTGCTGGACGCGATGCGGGACGCGTGGATCGCGGATCTGCGGCGCGACGGCAAGAGCGAGGAGTCGATCGCCAAGCGGGTGCGGCGCGGGGACGTGCTGCGGAACGCGCCCTATCTGGTGGTGCCGTGCCTCGTCATGGACGGCTCGCACACGTACGGCGATCCGCGGCGGGACGGCGCCGAGCGGGAGATGTTCGTCGTCGCGACCGGGGCCGGGGTGCAGAACTTCCTCGTCGCGCTGGCCGGGGAGCGGCTGGGGTCGGCGTGGGTGTCGTCGACCATGTTCTGCCGGGACGTCGTGCGGGAGGTGCTGGGGCTGCCTCAGGACTGGGATCCGATGGGGGCCGTGGCGGTCGGGCATCCGGCGGAGGAGCCGAAGGCCCGGGCGGAGCGGGATGCGGGGATGTTCATCGAGGTGCGGTGACGCGTTGCGGTGACACGGGGGTGAGGGCGGCTTCCGTCCCTCTACTCTCGTAGGGCCCCACCTACTCTCGTAGGACCCCTTTCCTTCGGCTTTCCCCGGGACTTCATTCGTGGCTGGACGGTTCGCTCCGCGGCCCACGCGTACCACGGTGCGCGGTGGGCATGTCGCCGTGCCAGGAGGCGTGCCCGGCGGTGTGCCGCGGCCCGCGCCCGCGCCGGGGCGGGTGCGGACGTTCGTGCCGGAGTGGCCGTTGGACCTGGGGCTCGTGCTCGGGCCGTTGCGGCGCGGGCCCGCCGATCCGACGTTCCGGGCGATGCCGGACGGGTCGGTGTGGCGGGCCAGTCTGACGCCGGTCGGGCCCGGGACGCTGCGGGTCGCCGCGCGGCGGGACGGCGAGGTCCGCGGGGAGGCGTGGGGGCCGGGGGCGGAGTGGTTGCTCGACCGGCTGCCCGAGCTGCTCGGGGCCGCCGACGATCCGTCCGTCTTCGTGCCCCGGCACCGGTTGCTGGCGGTGACCAGGCATCGGCGGCCCGGGTTGCGGCTGACGCGGACCGGGCTGGTGCTGGAGTCGTTGATCCCGTCGATCCTGGAGCAGAAGGTCACGACCGACGAGGCGTACCGGGCGTGGCGGTCGTTGGTACGGAAGTTCGGGGAGCCGGCGCCGGGGCCCGCGGCCGGGGGGCGGTTGTGGGTCATGCCGGCGCCTCGGACGTGGGCGTTGATCCCGTCGTGGGAGTGGCATCGGGCCGGGGTCGACAACAAGCGGGCGTCGACGATTCTGCGGGCTGTGCGGGTTGCTGCGCGGCTGGAGCAGGCAGTGGGGATGTCGGCGGAGGAGGCTCAGGCTCGGTTGGAGGTCGTGCCGGGGGTGGGGCCGTGGACGTCCGCGGAGGTGGTGCAGCGCAGTCATGGGGCGGCGGATGCGGTGACCGTGGGGGATCTGCATCTGCCGGGGATCGTGGGATGGGCGCTGGCCGGGGACCGGGATGCGGATGACGAGGTGATGTTGTCGCTGCTGGAGCCTTATGCGGGGCAGCGGCATCGGGCGGCTCGGTTGATCCTGTTGAGCGGGCGGACGCCGGCGCGGCGGGCGCCTCGGATGCCGCGGGGGGATATCGGGCGGTTGTGACGGGGGGTGGGTGCGGGTGCGGGTGCGGGTCGGCGGGGGTTCGCACCGGTTTTTCTCGCCCCCGCCGCCCCTACCCGTCCCATCACCAGGGGCTGCCGCCCCTTCGACCCCGCTGTCCCTGGGGGCTGCCGCCCCCAGACCCCCGCTTCGGCCCCGAAAGGGCCTCGTCCTCAAACGCCGGACGGGCTGAATGATGCAGGCCGGCGTCTGAGAGGCGAAGCCACTTGCGGGTGGGTGGGGGATCGGGAGGGGGGCAGCTCGGCCCCGAAAGGGCCTCGTCCTGAAAACGCCGGACGGGCTGACATGTGCGGGCCGGCGCTTCAAAGGTGCCGGACGCGCTGAAAGACGGGGCGGCAGTCCCCGGAGTCGGGCTACTGGTCCGAGGAGAAGCGGACCGCCCCCGCCGGGATCTTCGCGTCGCACCACACCCGGGCGCCGTCTCTCAGTTCGTTGTCGGGGCCCACCACCGCGCCGTCCCCGATGACCGTGCCGGTGAGGACGGAGCGTTCGCCCACCCTTGCCCGGGTGCCGATCAGGGAGTCCGTGATGATCGCACCCGGTTCGATGACCGCGCCCGGCAGGATCGTGCTGCCGAAGACCCGGGCGCCCTCGGCCACGAAGGCGCCCTCGCCGACCACCGTGCCGCCGGTGAGCTTGGCGTCGGGGGCCACGCGGGCCGTGGGGAGGATCAGGCGGTCGCCGCAGCGGCCGGGGACCGCCGGAGAGGGGGCGCGGCCCAGGACCAGGTCCGCTGAGCCTCGTACGAAGGCCGCCGGGGTGCCCAGGTCCAGCCAGTACGTGGAGTCGACCATGCCCTGGAGGTGGGCGCCGGCCGCGAGGAGGTCGGGGAAGGTTTCTCGTTCCACCGATACCGGTCTGCCGGTTGGGATCGTGTCGATCAGCGAGCGGCGGAAGACGTATGCGCCCGCGTTGATCTGGTCGGTGACGATCTCCTCGGGGGTCTGGGGCTTCTCCAGGAAGGCCAGGACCTTGCCCGTCTCGTCCGTGGGGACCAGGCCGTATGCGCGCGGGTCCGTCACCTTCGTGAGGTGGAGGGAAACGTCCGCGTTCGTCGACTCGTGGGTGGCCACCAGCGCCCTGATGTCCAGGCCGGTCAGGATGTCGCCGTTGAAGATGAGGACCGGGTCGTCGGGGCCCGAGTGGAGGCGCGAGGCCACGTTGCGGATCGCCCCGCCCGTGCCGAGCGGCTCCTCCTCGGTGACGTACTCGATGTGCAGGCCGAGGGCCGATCCGTCGCCGAAGTACGGTTCGAAGACCTCGGCCAGATAGGACGTGGCCAGGACGATGTGGTCCACGCCCGCGGCTCTGGCTCTCGCCAGCTGATGCGTGAGGAACGGGACTCCGGCCGCGCGGACCATGGGCTTCGGGGTGTGCACCGTCAGCGGGCGCAGCCTTGTGCCCTTGCCTCCGACCAGGAGGATCGCTTCTGTCACCTGTCGTCTCTGCTTCCTGCCGGTGACCGGCCGAACTGTCTTTCGACCGGTCAGTGTATGCAGACCGTTGTGCGGCGCTTTCGACAGCATCGACGGATTCGACGGCAGTACGGTTCTCCGTCCGTCCCTCCTGGTTCTCCGTGCCCCTCGCCCTGCTCTCCTACCTCCCCTGGTAGCGCGCCGCGGTCGAGCGGGCCGAGCCGAGTTTGCGGTAGAGCTGCGCGCCGGGGCAGGCCGTGGAGAAGCCGTCACGGTGGCCGGAGATCACGTTCAGCCGTACCTTCGTGCCCTTGCGGTAGAGGTTGCCACCGCCCGACTTCAGGTATGTCTTTCCGCGCGGATTGGCGCCGTACAGACCCAGCTTCCAGGCCGTCAGCCGGGCGATGGCCTTCACCGCGGCGGACGAGGGGCGGGTGTAGCCGAAGGAGCCGAGGACGGCGATGCCCATGCTGTTGGTGTTGAAGCCGAGGGTGTGGGCGCCGAGGACGGCCTTCGCCACTCCCCCGGCGCGGCCCTCGTAGATCTTTCCGCACTTGTCGACGAGGAAGTTGTAGCCGATGTCGCGCCAGCCCATGCTCCTGACGTGGTAGCGGTAGATACCGCGAATGACGGAGGGGGCCTGCGAGCAGCTGTAGCCGTTGCCGGTGGCCGTGTGGTGCACGAAGGCCGCCTTCACCTTCTTCGTGTAGACGAACTTCTTCTCGCGCAGCTTCTCGTCCGCCCCCCAGCCGCGGCGGGTCACGATCCGCGGGCGCGGGCCGATCTTCGGCTTCACCCGCTGGCTCTCCGTCAGTTCACCGGCCCGCAGGGTGAACAGCTCCCGCTCGGTCTGCGCGCGGTCGAGCGCGGGGATCTCGAGGGCGCCGAGCGGCGCGAGTCCGGCGTTGGCGGCGGAGGCGGCCACGGTCTCGGGGGCCTCGCCGCGGAGTCCGCCGCGGGCCCGGGGGCCGCCGGCCGGGCTGCCCTGCGGGAGGGCGGCCTCACCGGGGTCGACGAGTTCGAGGCGCAGCCCGGACGGCAGCGCGGTCGGCGTGGCACCGACCTCCCGCGTCTCGGCGCCCGCCCGCACCCGCACCTCCACGCCGTCCGAGTCCCCCACCCACAGCGGTGCCGTCGCCCCGCGCACCCGGCCCGAGGAGCGCTCGGCCGTGTCGGGGTCGGCGCCGTCGTCGCCGTAGTGCGTCTCGACGTCCTGCCAGGGGGACCACGTACCCGAGTCGAGGGCACGCGCGCGTACCTGGACGCGACCGTGCAGGGCGGTGTCCGGGTCGTCCCAGACGACGCCGACCATCGAGAAGCGGTGCACATCGCGGCGCGGCAGGCCCTGCACGGAGGCGGAGCCCAGAGAGCGGTCGACACCGAGCGGGGTGAGCGGCAGCGACTGCGTACTGCCCGGGACGACCGCCTCCGCGCTCGGCGCCGATCGCGCGGCGGTCGCGGCGGCGGGTGGGGTCAGCGGAAGGGCGAGGGCGGCCGCACACGTGACACCGATCGAGGAAGCTAGAAATCCACGCATGCGAACGATGTTGGACATAGTCATATATTTCTGTCCATCCGGGAACTGACGGAGCGTCGGTCGGCGTTCCCCCGAACCGGTGAGCCGGCCGTGGGCTGGTCCCTCGCCGCCGCGCCATGCGCCCGCGTACGCTTGCGCGGGTGAACGCCACCGATCGCACCCCTGCCGACCTGCTGCGTTCCGCGCTCGCCGCGGATGCCGGACGCCCCCTGGTGACCTTCTACGACGACGCCACGGGCGAACGCGTCGAACTGTCCGTCGCCACCTTCGCCAATTGGGTGGCCAAGACCGCCAACCTGCTCCAGGGCGAGCTCTCCGCGGAGCCCGGCGACCGGGTCGCGCTGCTGCTGCCCGCGCACTGGCAGACGGCCGTGTGGCTGCTGGCGTGCTCCTCGGTGGGCGTGGTCGCCGATGTCGCCGGGGACCCCAAGGCGGCCGACATCGTGGTGAGCGGCCCGGACACTCTCGACGCGGCGCGCGCCTGCTCCGGGTCCCGGATCGCGCTCGCCCTGCGGCCGCTGGGCGGACGCTTCCCGCAGCCGCCGGACGGCTTCGCCGACTACGCGGTCGAGGTGCCGGGGCAGGGCGACCGGTTCGCGCCGTTCTCGCCGGTCGATCCCGATGAGCCGGCACTGGTCGTGGCCGGGCGGGAGTTCAGCGGGGCGGAGGTGGTGGAGCGGGCTGCGGCGGAGGCGTCCGGGCTGGGGCTCACGGGGCCTGGGTCTCGGTTGCTGTCGGGGTTGCCGTACGACACGTGGGAGGGCTTGTGCGCGGGGTTGTACTCGCCGCTGGCCACCGGGGGGTCCGTGGTGTTGTGCCGGAATCTGGAGCGGTTGGGCGAGGAAGGGCTGGCCAAGAGGGTGGAGAGTGAGCGGGTGACCGTTACGGCGCGCTGAGGGGGGTGCCAGGGTTCGTCGTCTGGCGGGTGCGGGCGCGTCGGGGCTGGTCGCGCCCACGCGGCGGAGCCGCACATCGATACAGCTCCGCGCCCCTGAAAGACGCCACCCGTGCCGCCACCAAAAAGTGCCCTCAGTCCCCCATCCGGCCTACCACCATCCGCCCCCGCCCTCCCATCCACGCCATGGTCGTAAGAGCGAACCGCACCACACGCTCGTACGTCATGAGGGGTGGATCGAACCGTGACCGACACCGCAGGCACGCCCTCGCAAGGCACCCTCGGTCCGGGAGCGGGGGCCTCTGCCACCGGGCGGGGGCTGATACGGCGGCGTCGGCGGCGTTGGCGGTGGGGTGGGGCGATCGGGGTGGGCGTCGTCCTCGTGGCGGCCGTCGGGACCGGGTGGGCGCTCTACGCCAAGCTCGACGGGAACATCACGCCCGACAACGCCGCCGCCGCCGAGCTCGCCCGGTACGAGAAGGAGCGGCCCACCGCGCTCGTCAAGGACGCGCAGAACATCCTGCTGATCGGGTCGGACTCGCGCTCCGGCGACGGCAACGCGCGCTACGGGCGGGACTCGGGGACCGAGCGCTCGGACACGACGATCCTGCTGCACCTCTCCGCCGGGCGGCGCAGCGCCACCGCCGTCTCGCTCCCCCGCGATCTGATGGTGGACGTACCGGCCTGCCTCCAGGCGGACGGCAGCCGGACCGAGCCGATGTTCGCGATGTTCAACTACGCCTTCCAGAAGGGCGGTTCGGCCTGCACCATCCGGACCGTGGAGAAGCTGACCGGCATCCGGATCGACCATCACATGGTCGTCGACTTCCACGGCTTCAAGGACATGGTCGACGCGGTGGACGGCGTCGAGATCTGCCTGACGAAGCCGATCAACGACAAGGCCGCCAAGCTGAAGCTCCCGGCGGGCAAGGTGACGCTGAACGGGGAGCAGGCCCTCGGCTACGTCCGCGCCCGCAAGTCGATCGGCGACGGCAGCGACACCGACCGGATGGACCGGCAGCAACGGTTCCTCGGGGCGCTCGTCAACAAAGTGCAGAGCAATGACGTCCTGCTCAATCCGGTGAAGCTCTATCCGGTGCTGGACGCGGCCACGTCCTCGCTCACGACCGATCCGGATCTGGCGAGCTTGCGTGGTTTGTACGAACTCGTGCGCGGACTCCGTGACATCCCCACCGAACGTGTGCAATTCCTGACCGTGCCGCGGGAGTCGTACGCCTACAACACCAACCGCGACCAACTCGTGGAAGCCGAGGCGGAGAAGCTGTTCGCCCGGCTGCGCACGGACGCGCCGGTGGCGGTCGCCGAGGAAGTTCCGCGGGATTCCACGACAAAAAACCCCAATTCGAGCGATGGTTCGCAAGAAGAAGCGGATGTCGACGAGGAGTCGTACGGCCACGACTACGGCGAGTACGGGGACCATTACGACGGGAAGTCCGGTGCCGAGCGGCCCGGCGGGCCCGCCGCGGCCGTTTCGCCCGCACCCACGTTCCGCGGGAACACGGCCGCCGAGGACACCTGCGAGTAAAGCAATTCCCAAGGCAACGCACACCTGTTCAAGGAAATGGGTGGATTGCCCAGTTGTAGGGACGTGGAATTTGTCACCGCCGTCGCTTGCCGATGAACTGGGCGGATAGTGTGAGCGATCCGGTGCACCCGGCCGTAGTTAGGCTTGCGCACTGTTTGACCGAGACCCGAGCGCCTTGAGGGGGAGGCGCCGCGTGGCCCCGACGGAGGATTCAGACAACCGTGGACGCGCAAGGCCGTGGGCGGGCGGACAACATCGACCCCGCAGACCAGTGGGTACTCAATCCGAACACTGGCGAATACGAACTGCGACTGACTCCTTCCGCACCGCAATCAGCGGTCCCGGGGCCCCGCAGCAGAACGACTCCTCGACCGGCGGGCTCTTCGGGTGCGCCGCGCGGCAGAACGGCCGCGCCGGGACGCACCTCGCCCGCCGACGCCCCCGGCCGTGACGTACCGCCGCCCCGTCGGCGGCGCGGTGCGCCCGAGGAGCCGCCGCCCGGGCGCCGCAACCGGCGGCCGGTCAAGAAGAAGGCGCGCGGCAAGAAAATACTGCTGTGGACCGGCGGCGTGATGGCGTTCGTGCTGGTCGGCACGGCCGGTGCCGCGTATCTGTACTTGAAGCACCTCGAGGGCAACGTCACCACCGAGGACGTCGGCAACGTGGCCGACGACGGGTTCAGCAAGGACGAGGCCTTCAACATCCTGATCATCGGCACCGACAAGCGGACCGGATCGGGCAACGGGGGCTACGGCGACAAGGGCAGCGTCGGGCACGCCGACACCAACATCCTGCTGCACGTCTCCAAGGACCGCACGAACGCGACCGCGATGAGCATCCCCCGGGACCTGATCGTCGACATCCCGGACTGCGAGGTCACCGAGGACGGCACCACGAAGGTCATCCCGGGCACCCAGGACAAGCGCTTCAACACCAGCCTCGGCCAGTTCGGCCGCAACCCCGGCTGCACCATGAAGACGGTCGAGGAGCTCACCGGCATCGACGTGAACCACTTCGCGATGGCCGACTTCAACGCGGTGAAGACGCTGACGAGCGCGGTGGGCGGCGTCGAGGTCTGTCTCGCCAAGGACGTCGACGACCCGGACTCGCATCTGAAGCTGTCGGCCGGCAAGCACACGATCGAGGGCGAGCAGGCCCTCGCCTTCGTCCGCACCCGGCACAGCTTCGGCAACCAGGGCGACCTGGACCGCATCAAGGTCCAGCAGCAGTTCATGAGTTCGCTGATGCGGAAGATGACCTCCGGCGACACCCTCACCAGCCCGACCAAGCTGATCAAGCTGGCCAACGCCGCCACCAAGGCGCTCACCGTGGACAAGGGCATCGGCAAGGCCAGCACGCTCAAGGATGTGGCGCTGGAGCTGAAGAAGGTGCCGATGAAGAACATCACCTTCACCACGGTCCCGGTCAAGGACAACCCGGCCGAGGTGGTCAAGGCGACCGTCGTGCCCCTTGAGCCCAACGCCCAGCAGGTCTTCAACATGATCAAGAGCGACACCTCCTTCACCGAGGTCAAGGCCAAGGAGAAGAAGGAGAAGGCCGCCGTCGCCGCCCGGCTGAAGGGCACCAAGTCGGACGCCTCCGAGGTGCGGGTGCGGATCCTCAACGGCGGTGCCGCGGCCGGCAGCGCCCAGGAGGAGCTCACCTACCTCCAGACCGAGGCGGGCGTGACCAAGTCCGAGAACGCGGGCAACGCCGACGCGTCACAGGCGAAGACGACCCTGGAGTACGCCCCGGACCAGGCCGACCAGGCGCGCCGCCTGGCCTCGATCCTGGGGCTGAAGGGCTCGATGATGAAGCCGGGCAAGAGCGTCACCAACGCCCAGGGGCTGCCGACGATGACGCTGACGCTGGGCGAGGACTTCAAGGGGGCCGGGGTGAAGATGAACTCCACCGCGGCGGCGACGAACGTGGACAAGACCACGGCGAACGAGGTGAAGTGCGCCAGCTGAGCGGAGCCCGCGGGGGCGGGTGTGCGGGCGACGGCGCTCGCTGAGGGCGGGGACGCGGGCAACGGCGCCCGCTGAACATCGAAGCGTGTTGACCTGACAGGCCTGTCGTACGTCTAACAGGACGTACGGCAGGCCTGTGGGGTGTGGGGCGAGGTTGGGGAGGACGGGGAGATGAGCCACAGCGTTGTCCGGGAGGACGAGAAACGGCCGGAGGGGGTGGCCGAGGCCGAGGGGAACGGCGGCGGCAGCAGACATGGCAGACGCCGGGCGCGACCCCGCCGTAAGCACCGTGTGCTGCGGTGGTCCGCGACGACCCTCGCGGTGCTCATACTCGGCACGGCCGGCGCCGGTTATCTGTACTACCAGCACCTGAACGGCAACCTCGGCAAGGGCGAGCGCAGCAGCGGTGACTCCAAGGCGAAGAAGGCCGCGCCGAACGCGGCCGGGCAGACGCCGCTGAACATCCTGCTGATCGGCTCCGACAGCCGGAACTCCGACGAGAACGTGAAGCTCGGCGGCAGCAAGGACAACCGGGGCAACCCTCCGCTGGGGGACGTGCAGATGCTGATCCACCTGTCCGCGGACCGCGAGAGCGCGGCCGTGGTGAGCATCCCGCGCGACACCCGCGTCGACATTCCCAAGTGCACGGACCCCAAGTCGGGC
Organism: Streptomyces justiciae; assembly: GCF_015163075.1. GTDB lineage: Bacteria > Actinomycetota > Actinomycetes > Streptomycetales > Streptomycetaceae > Streptomyces > Streptomyces justiciae. The sequence continues at coordinate 414,763 of NZ_JADDXU010000008.1, read as the reverse complement.
CAGGTGTACCCGGCGACCAACGACATCATCAACACGACGCTGGCCCGGGGCGGAGCGGGGTGCACCCTGGCGACGTGGCAGAACCTCACCGGGGTCTACATCGACCACTGGATGACGATCGACTTCGCGGGTGTGGTCCGCATGGCGGACGCCGTCGGCGGTGTCGAGGTCTGTGTGAACCAGAACGTCCACGACCGCCCGCTGCCCGGCGTGCCCGGCGGCTCCGGCCTGAGGATGAAGGCGGGCCGCAAGGAGATCAAGGGCAAGCAGGCGCTGCAGTGGCTGCGCACGCGCCACGCCTTCTACAGCGACCTGGGCCGCGCCAAGGCCCAGCACATGTACATGAACTCGATGATCCGCACCCTGAAGAGCCAGAACGTCTTCACCGACGGCGGACGCCTGATGGACCTGGCCGAGGCGGCCACGAAGTCGCTGACCGTCTCCGAGGAGATCGGCTCCGTGAAGAAGCTGTACGACCTGGGCATGCAGCTCAAGTCGGTGCCGACGGACCGGATCACCATGACGACGATGCCGAACATCGAGGACTCCCAGGACCGGAACCATCTGGTCCCGGAGCCCGCGGGCGCCGCGAAGATGTGGCAGATGCTCCGTGACGACGTGCCCTTCGACGACAAGGGCTCGTCCTCGAAGAAGAAGACCGCGGAGAAGGCCTCCAAGGACCCGGCCGCCGCCGACGACCAGATCGCGGTCACCGTGCAGAACGCCACCCGGTCCGCGACGCTCGGCCCGGCCGACGGACGGGCCCGCGCGGTGACGGACGTACTCCTGGGCAAGGGCTTCGCCCGGGCCGGCGCGGACGCCACGGCGGGGCTGTCGGAGGAGCGGACCGTCGTGCGCTATCCGAGCGCGGAGCTGGAGGGCGACGCCCAGCGCATCGCCAAGTCCCTCGGGATTCCCCTGAGTTCGGTGAAGAGGTCGACGGACGTCTCGGGGGTCACGCTCGTCGTGGGCTCCGACTGGCGTGAGGGCACGACGTATCCGAAGCAGTCCGACCCGAAGGCCGGGGACCTGCCGAAGAACTCCGACGAGCTCAACGGCGCCGACAGCAGCAAGTGCATGGACGTGTACAAGCCGTACCAGTGGTAGGACGCCGCTGTGGGGCGACCGAGGGAAACCCCTGCCCCCACAGCGAACTCCTAACTGGCTGAAGAATGATGAGCCGCGCTCGCGTACGCTTCCGACCAGGCGGACCGGGCGCACAGTCGACCAGCCGCCCGCCGGGCAAGGGGAGGCTCGGCGGGCCGGCCAAGGGTCCGCCTTTTCTGGCGCAGGGTGGGGAGGGCAGGGAGTTGACGCAGAGCGTGCGCGGAGAGGTGCCCGCGGTCGAGGACACGATGTCTCTCACACCGCAGGGCCCCAGACCGCCCGCCGGTCACGGCAGGGGACGGCGCGGCAGAGGCGACCGCAGGCGGGGCCGGCGGTTCCTGCGCTGGGCGGCGATCGTGCTGGCGGTGGTCATAGTCGGCACCGCGGGTGCCGGATACCTCTACTACCGGCACCTGAACGGCAACCTGAAGAAGGACGACCTGAACATCGGCGACGAGAAGGACAGGGCGGCGAAGACGGAGGCGAACGCCGCCGGGCAGACGCCGCTGAACATCCTGCTGATCGGCTCGGACGCCCGGGACAGCGCCGAGAACCAGAAGCTCGGCGGCGCCAAGGACACGTACAACACCGCGCCGCGCGCGGACGTCCAGATGCTGCTGCACGTGTCGGCGGACCGTTCCAACATGTCGGTGGTCAGCATGCCGCGCGACACCCTGGTCTCCATCCCGAAGTGCACGGACCCGGACGACGACAAGGTCTACCCGGCGCTCACCTCGGCGATGACGAACGAGTCGCTGGGCCGGGGCGGCCCCGGCTGCACGGTGGCGACCTGGGAGAAGCTCACCGACATCCACATCGACCACTTCATCATGGTCGACTTCGCGGGCGTGGTGTCGATGGCGGACGCCATCGGCGGCGTACCCGTCTGCGTGGACGCGAACATCTACTCGCACACCCGCTCCGGCAAGGGCTCGGGCCTGAAGCTCGAGAAGGGCACCACGCCCATCAAGGGCAAGCAGGCCCTGCAGTGGCTGCGCACCCGGTACGGCTTCGAGGACAGCACCGACATCGCGCGGGCCAAGGCCCAGCACCAGTACATGAACTCGATGGTCCGCCAGCTGCGGGAGAACGCGACGCTGAGCAGCCCGAACAAGCTGCGCAAGCTCGCCGAGACGGCCACCGAGTCGTTGACCGTGGACGACGGGCTGGGGTCGGTGACGAAGCTGTACGACCTGAGCAACGAGCTGCGCAAGGTCCCCACGAAGCGCATCACCATGACGACGATGCCGTGGCAGTACGCCTCGGACGGCAACCGGGTGGTGCCCAAGCCGGAGGAGTCGGAGAAGGTCTTCCGGCTCGTCCGTGAGGACATCGCCCTCGACGGCAAGGACAAGAAGAAGACCACGACGGAGGACGAGACCTCCGACGACCCGGCGGCCGCGGACGACAAGATCGCCGTGCAGGTGCAGAACGGCACCCGGACCAGTACGGAGGCGGCAGCGAGCGGACGCGCCACCGATGTGACCGCGTTGCTCGTCGGCAAGGGCTTCACCGCGTCCAAGGCGGACTCCTCGGTGATCCTCAGCGAGGACAAGACCCTCGTCCGCTATCCGAGCGCCGACCTGGAGGGCGACGCCCAGCGGGTCGCCAAGTCCCTCGGGATCCCGATGAGTTCGGTGAAGAAGTCGACGGAGGTCTCCGGGGTCACCCTGGTCGTCGGAGCGGACTGGCGCTCGGGGACGAAGTACACGGCCGCGAAGGAGGACGACTCGATGCCCGAGTCGGACGACACCTTCAACGGCGCGGACACCAAGGCCTGTATGCACGTCGATCCCGACTACACCTGGTAGCAGCCTCCCCCTGAGAACGCTTTCGGCCAGGGTGATCAATTTCTGGCCAATGCTTTACACCGTGGTCATATTTGTTACTTGAACATGACAGGATCTTGAGCGCTCTTCGACCACGAGCAACAAGCGTTCCAGGGGGAGAAGTTGAAGCTCAAGAGCAGGGCCGCCAGATCCGTCACGTCCCTGGCGATGATGCTGTCCGCGATCGCCGGCTACTCACTGGTCACGGCTCCGGCCGCCAGCGCCGCCACCTACGGCTGCAACGGGTCCCAGATCGACAGCTGGAACAACACCTACAACGGCACGACGTACGCCAAGACCTATCTGTTCTGGGACGGCACGTACAACTGCGTCGCCGCCGTGAAGCAGGGCTCCTACTACGGCGTCCGGTCGCGTATCGCCGTGGACGCCTGGACGGACAAGGACGGCTACGTCTCGCCGGGTGACGACGGCCAGTACCTCTACTACGCGAGCTTCAAGTTCTACGGCAAGGGCCGCTGCATCGCCGTCGAGACCGACGTGTGGAACCTGAACGGCAACAACATCATCCAGGACCACGTGCCGAACTCCGGCTACTTCCACTGCGGTTGAGAACGGAATCCGACATGAGCATCCTCAAGTCCAGGGCCGCCCGCCGGCTGACGAGCACCATGGTCCTGCTCGGTGTCGCCGTGGCGGGCCCCGTGGTCACCGCGCCGGCCGCCTCGGCCGCGTCGGGCAGCTGCTCCGGCAGCGTCATCGACACCGTCAAGCACTACAACTACAACGGCACCCACGTGGCGACGTCCTACGTGTACTGGGACGGCACCTACAACTGTGTCCGCTCCGACAAGGTCGGCTCGTACTACGGCGTCAGCTCGCGCATGTCACTGACCCTCTACAGCCAGAAGGGCGGCGCGGACCCGGACAGCGGGTACTTCAAGTACTACGCGGGCCCGGTCAAGGTGAACGGCCAGAACACCTGCATCGCCTTCGAGCTCGACATGTGGAACACCAGCGGCGCGGACATGCTCCAGGACCGGGTTCCGGCCGGCGGCTTCAACCACTGCGACTGAACTCGCCCAGCACTGACAGGGACTCAACCATGCTCAAGATGAAGCGACTTGGCTCCGCCGCGGCCGTCATCGGCCTCACCGTCGCCGGCACGATCGCCGCCACCGGCACCGCCTCGGCGGCCTCCTACAACGGCGCCTGCGGCTCCGGCTACGGCGTGATCGACACGAAGGACGTCGGCACCGGAACCGCCTATCTCACCTACAGCAGCTCCAGCGGCAAGAACTGTGTCGTCACCGTCTCCGACACACCGGGCACCACCATGCTGCTGGACGCCCGCGTGCGGCTGCACCGCACCAACCTCGACTGGGCGGACAGCGAGTACGACGCGGGCTTCTTCAAGTACTACGCCGGCCCGGTCTACGCCTCCGCCGCAGGCAGGTGCATCGACTGGGGCGGCAATGCGGGCACCGACACCTGGCACGTCAACTACAACGTGCACTGCGGCTGAGCCCCATCAGCACTCATGGCATGATCACACTTGTACCCCACAGGACACTGACAGGGATTCAAACGTGCTCAAAATGAAGCGACTTGGCTCCGTCGCGGCCGTCATCGGCCTCGCCGCCGCCGGAACGATCGCCGCCACCGGCACCGCCTCGGCGGCCACCTACGCCGGTACCTGCGGGTCCGGCTACAGCGTGATCGACACGATGGACGTCGGCGAGGGAACCGCCTACCTCACGTACAACAGCTCCAGCGGCAAGAACTGCGTCGTCACCGTCCCCGACAGGACGGGCACGCCCACGGTCCTGGACGCCCGTCTGCGGCTGCACCGCACCGACACGGTGTGGAAGCAGGGCGTCGAGGTCGACTACGGCACGTACAGCTACTACGCGGGTCCGCTCTACGTCTCCGCCGCCGGCAGGTGCATCGACTGGGGCGGCGCCGCCGCCTCCAACTACACGCGCGTCGACTACGGCGTCCACTGCGGCTGAGCCCCACCGGCCGTCGGCCCCTGCCGAACGCCCCATGTCCAAGCCGTTGCGTCTCGAGATGAGAGGTCTCCAACTGATGTCCCAGCACGTCAAGTTCAGAGCCACCCGTTGGATCACCACCGCCGCGATGACCGTCGGCCTGGGCGTCGCGGTCCCCATGGCCGTCGCCCCCACCGCGTCCGCCGCCGCCACCGCCGGTTGCAGCGGGACCCTGATCGACCAGATCAACCACTACGACTACTCGGTGAGCTCGCACCCGCACGTCGCCACGACCTACCTGTACTGGGACGGCACCTACAACTGTGCGAGGTCCGTCAAGGCGGGCTCCTACTACGGCGTCAGTTCCCGCATGAACCTGGACCTGTGGTCCAAGGCCGGCGGGCACGACAACGACAACGGCAACTTCAGCTACGAGGCGGGCCCCGTCAAGGTGAACGGCAGGAACACCTGCATCAACTTCGAGCTGGACATGTGGAAGCCCAACGGAGGCGCCAACTTCCTGCAGGACCACGTCCCGCCGTCGGGCTACTTCCACTGCGGCTGAGCCCTTCCGGCCCGTGACGAAGGCCCCCTCCCGGTCGTCCGGAAGGGGGCCTTCGGTCAGTCCGGTGCCTTCACGCCTCCGTCAGCACCGCCGGCCGCCGCGACGCGATGACCTTCCGCGCCAGTGACTTCGGGCTGGTCAGGAAGCCGTATCCCCACGACATGTGCATGGTGGCGAGGGCGACCGGGATCTGGAGGCGGGCCTTGAGGGACAGGCCCTTGCCGGCCGGGAGCGAGCCCAGGGCGATCGCCGCGAGGTAGCCGCCCGGGATCACGAAGCCGAGCGGGGTCAGGGCCGCGCCGACCACGAGGCCGGCCGCGATCGCGCACACGGCGACGGGCGGGGCGAGGTAGCGCAGGTTGATGGAGCCGGAGTGGTAGCGGGCGACGACGTGCCGCCAGCGGCCGTAGTCCTTGTACTGCTTGGCCAGCGCCTTCACCGACGGGCGCGGGCGGTACGACACCCTGAGCTCCGGCGAGAACCAGATCAGGCCGCCCGCCTCGCGGATGCGGAAGTTCAGCTCCCAGTCCTGGGCGCGGATGAACTCCACGTTGTAGCCGCCCTGTTGCTCGAGGGCCTCGCGGCGGAAGACACCGAGGTAGACCGTCTCGGCGGGGCCCGCCTGGCCGCCCGTGTGGAAGGCCGCGTTACCGACGCCGATCTTCGAGGTCATCGCGGCGGCGACCGCGTCCTCCCAGGCGTTCTCGCCCTCGGCGTGCATGATGCCGCCGACGTTCTGCGCGCCGGTCTCCTCCAGGAGCCGTACGGCGGTCGCGATGTAGTTCGGCGACAGCATGCCGTGGCCGTCGACGCGGACGACGATCGGATGGCGGGAGGCCTTGACCGCGGCGTTCAGGGCGGCGGGCGTGCGGCCGGTCGGGTTCGGGACGGTGTGGACGCGGGGGTCTTCCCGTACGAGCTCGGCGGCGATCTCGTCCGTGCGGTCCTTGGACGGACCGAGGGCGATCACGACCTCCATCTCGCCGGCGTACTCCTGCGCGAGGATCGCTTGGACGGCTCCGCGCAGATGCCGTTCCTCGTCGAGGACGGGCATGATCACAGACACGGCGGGGAGCTGCACGTCGGGCTTGGCGTTCATAGGGGGCTCACGTTACCGCGAACGGGGGACACCGGTGCGCCCCGCCCGGGGCGGCGTCCCGGGCCGCAGATCGTATGGGCCTACGGTGCTGAAGATCCCATGTAAGGCCCTCATGTCCGGTCTCAGCGGAGGTGCCCCCCATGTCCACGCCGCCCCGCCGCTCCCCCGCCGCCCCCCGGCCCAGGCCGAGGCCGCGGCCACCCGTTCGGCGGCGGAAACCGCGTTGGGCCGCACGGGCGATCACCACGCTCTCCGTGGTGATCCTCGCCTCGGCCGGCATCGGGCACGCGGTGATCTCCAGCCTCGACGCGGACATCGCGCGCGTGGACCCCTTCAAGGACATGAAGAACCGGCCGCGCGCCGGACACGGCATGAACGTGCTGCTCGTCGGCACCGACGGCCGGGACAAGATCACCGAGGCCGAGCGGCAGAAGTACCGCCTCGGCGGCGCGCCCTGCCACTGCACCGACACGATCATGATCGTGCACATCTCGGAGGACCGGGAGCGGGCCAGCGTGGTGAGCCTGCCGCGCGACTCGTACGCGATGACGCCCGCGCACACCGACCAGACCACCGGTGAGAAGCACCACGGCCACCCCGTCAAGCTGAACGCGGCGTACGCGGAGGGCGGCCCCCAGCTGACCGTGCGGACCGTCGAGACGATGACCCACGTGAAGATCGACCACTATCTGGAGGTCGACTTCACCAGCTTCATGAAGACGGTGGACGTGCTGGGCGGCGTGAAGATCTGCACCGCCGAACCGCTGAAGGACTCCTACACCGGCCTGGACCTCCCCGCCGGCTCGCACACCCTGATGGGCGGCGAGGCCCTCCAGTACGTCCGCTCCCGGCACATCGACGGGGCGGCGGACCTGGGCCGGATGAAGCGCCAGCAGCGCTTCATGGCGGCGCTGATCGACCGCGCGACCTCCTCCGGCATCCTCCTCAACCCGATGAAGTTCCGGGACGTGACCCGGGCCGTGCTGGGCTCGGTACGGGCCGACAAGGAGTTCGGCACCGACGAACTCCTCGACCTGGGGCGGGCGATGCGGAACTTCTCTCCGTCCTCCTCCGAGTTCACGACGGTCCCGATCGGGCAGATGGGGTACGCCGTCAAGGGCGTCGGCTCCACCCTGAAATGGGACGCGCGGAAGGCGGGCCGGCTCTTCCAGGCCCTGCGCGACGACAAGCCGCTGGCCGTGCACAAGCCGAAGAGCAAGGCCGTACGGGTCGCCGTCGCCCCGCAGCAGATCCGCGTCCAGGTCGAGAACGGCACCGCGACCGCCGGGCTCGGCAAGCGCGTGGACGCCCAGCTGGCCGCGACCGGCTTCCGCACCACCCACCAGCCGGTCACCTCGGCGAACCGTGCCGTCAAGCGCACGGTCGTCGTCTACGACCCCCGCTGGGACCGCTCCGCGAAGTCCCTGGCGGCGGCCCTGCCGGGCAGCGAGCTGCGGGCGGTACGCGGGCAGGGGGCGGTGCTGAAGGTGATCGCCGGGGCGGATTTCAAGGAGGTACGGAAGGTGCGGGCGGAGGATCCGTACCAGGGTGAGTTCGGGGTGGTGACGGGGGACGAGGTGGGGTGCCTGTGAGTCAGAACCCGTAAGCCCGGAAGTTCGTTCAACTTCCGGCCACGGCCGCGAACTTGTGTCTAGTTTGGTGCGCATCCCGACCGGTGATGTCCGGTCAGTGCCGCCCGAAGGAGACCAGGCTCATGTCCGATCCCGCAGTGCCCCGTGACGAAGGCGTCGCACGCGTGACCAGGCTCCGGACCGACGTGTCCCACTCGGCCCGGATCTGGAACTACTGGCTCGGCGGCAAGGACCACTACCCCGTGGACGAGGAGGTCGGCGACCAGATCCTGTCCTTCGTCCCGGCCCTGCCGCGCTCGGCCGTCGCGGACCGCGCCTTCCTGGCCCGCGCGGTCCGGTATCTGGCCGAGGAGGCGGGCATACGGCAGTTCCTCGACATCGGCACCGGTCTGCCGACCGCCGACAACACCCACGAGGTCGCCCAGCGCGTCGACCCCTCGTGCCGGATCGTCTACGTCGACAACGACCCCCTCGTCCTGACCCACGCGCACGCCCTGCTCACCAGCACGCCCGAGGGCGCCACCGACTACATCGAGGCCGACGTCCACGACCCGGAGGCGATCCTGCGGGGTGCCGCCGAGATCCTGGACCTCACCCGCCCCGTCGCGGTGACGATGCTCGGCATAGTCAACTTCGTCATGGACACCGACGAGGCGGTGGGGATCGTACGGAAGCTGCTGGCGGCCCTTCCCTCCGGCAGCTACCTGGTGATCTCCCACCCCACCACCGAGGTCGACGGCGAGGCGATGAAGACGGCGGTGGAGTACTGGAACAGCCAGGGCTCGGCCCCGATGACCCTGCGCAGCCGCGCCGACCTCGCCCGCCTCTTCGAGGGCGTCGAGCTCCTCGAACCCGGCATCGTCTCCTGCTCGCGCTGGCGGCCGGAGGCGCCGGAGGGCGAGATCGCCGAGGTCACGCACTTCGCGGGGGTGGGCAGGAAGCCGTAACCCTTATGGCGGCGACCGGGCGGCGCGGGCGAAATGGCAGGGACCGTGCGTGTCCGTCGGCTACGTTCCGGATTATTACCGTCCGCCCGATGGCGCCGGGCGGTGGGCGGGCGTAGGACGGGAAGCGCACGGGGCCCGTCCCGGGCTCCGCACCCCCCGAGGAGGAGCCATGACCACCAAGCCCGGAATGACCGGAATGACCGCCATGAGCAAGGAGATGCAGGACTGCGTCGAGGCCTGCATGTCCTGCCACAGCATGTGCGAGGAGACCATGAGCTCCTGCATGCAGATGGGCGGCCAGGCCCAGATGCAGATCATGCGCGCGCTCATGGACTGCTCCGAGATGACCCGCATGTGCGCGGACATGATGATGCGCCGCTCGCCGATGTCGGCCGAGATGTGCGCGATGTGCGCCAAGGCGTGCGACATGTGCGCCGAGGCGTGTATGGCCATGCCGGACGACCCGATGATGATGCGCTGCGCGGAGGCGTGTCGTCGCTGCGCGGAGACGTGTCGCAGCATGGCGGGCGCCACGATGTGAGCAGGCCGGCCTGAAACAGCTCAGGGGCACCCCTCGGGGTGCCCCTGAGTCGTGCCGTCTCAGTTGCCGGAGACGGTCACCTTCTCGTCGTTCTTCAGTTCGTCCACCAGCGTCTTGACCTTCGCCTTGTCCCAGACGAGGTTGCCGTTGACCGAGCCGGAGATCGGCATGTTCATCGACTTGCCGTCACCGCCGTTGACGCTCTTCATCGCCCAGAACATCTCCGCGAGGTCGAACAGACCCATGTCCTTGTCGACGATGAGGGAGTCCAGGCCCGCGCCCATCGTCGGGTAGAGCTTGAAGGGGTTGAGGACCGTCGAGGGGGTCGCGACCTTGTTCGCGAGGGCCGAGAGGAACTTCTGCTGGTTCTTCGTACGGTCCAGGTCGGAGCGCTTGAGGGCGTACCGGGTGCGGACGAAGGCCAGGGCCTGCTCGCCGTTCAGGGTCTGCTTGCCGGCCTCGAAGTCGGCGCCGGACTTGGTGTCCTTCATGCCGCCCTCGGGGATGGTGATGTCGACGCCGCCGACCGCGTCCACGATGTTGGCGAAGCCGGCGAAGCCGATCTCGACGTAGTGGTCGATGTGCAGGCCGGTGTTGTACTCGACGGTGCGGACCAGCAGCTCGGGCCCGTCCTCGGCGTACGCGGCGTTGAGCTTCACCTGGCGGCCGGTGCCCTGGTAGGTCTTGCCGGACTCGGAGCCCTTGAACGTCGGGATCTCCACGTTGGAGTCCCGCGGGAGGGAGATCAGGGTGTCGCCGTTGTCGCCGGTGTGCAGGATCATCATCGAGTCCGTGCGCTTGCCCTCGGCGGACCCGGTGTGCAGCTTCTTCTTCTCCTCGGCGGACATGCCCGCGCGGCTGTCGGAGCCGACGATCAGGTAGTTGGTGCCCTTGCCCGCGTCGGGCCGGTCGATGACCTTCGACAGGTCGACCTCGCGGTTGAGCTTGGAGTCGGCCCAGAAGTACGTGCCGATCGTCGTCACGACCAGGACGGTGACGACCGTGATCGCCGTCCACTTGATCCGGCGCCGCCAGTTCGGCGCGGGACGCTCACCGCGGGTCCGGCCGCCGGGAGCGTCGGGGCCGCCACCGCCGTAGACCTGGCCGGTGTTGTAGCCGCTGTCGTAGCCGTCCACGGCGGTGTCGTCGGCGTAGCCGCCGCTGCCGTACGACGGCTGCTGCGGGACTCCGCCGCCGTAGGGCGGCGCGGACTGGCCGGGGCCGCCCCCGTACGCGCCCGAGGCGGGCCTGCGGACCTGCCGCATGGCGCGGGCGCCTTCAGGCTGTGCGCTCGCGCTGCCGCGTCCGTAGCGGTTGCCGCGGTTCTCGTCGGACCATGCCTCGGGCCAATCGTTCATGGGGCCCAGTGTGCAGGGAACGGCTGTGCCCTTTACAAGGGTCGTAGGAAAATCAGGGCACTGCTGTTGCGAACCCAACACAAAGTCCGCGAACGAGGCGGCGGCATAAGGTGGAGGGCATGACAGACCAGGCCCCCGCAGCGGAGTCCGACATTCCTGGCAAGCCCACGTCGGCGTCCCGCACCACCCTCAGCCACATCATGACCCACAACGACACCAACCTGCTGGGGACGGTGCACGGCGGCGTGATCATGAAGCTGGTCGACGACGCGGCGGGCGCGGTGGCCGGACGGCACAGCGGCGGGCCCGCGGTGACCGCGTCCATGGACGAGATGGCGTTCCTCGAGCCGGTCCGGGTCGGTGACCTCGTCCATGTGAAGGCCCAGGTCAACTGGACCGGCCGGACCTCGATGGAGGTCGGGGTGCGGGTGCTGGCGGAGCGCTGGAACGAGTCGAACCCGGCGACCCAGGTCGGCTCCGCGTATCTCGTCTTCGCCGCGGTCGACGCCGACGGCAAGCCCCGCGCCGTGCCGCCGGTGCTCCCGGAGACGGAGAAGGACAAGCGGCGGTACCAGGAGGCCCAGATCCGCCGCACCCACCGGCTGGCCCGGCGCCGCGCGATCATGGAGCTGCGGGAGAAGCGGGCCGCGGAGGGGTTCGAGGACTGACACAAGCGAGAAAAGGGGCGCCCTGGTCTCCGGGCGCCCCTTTTCCGATCAGCCGTTACGGCAGGTTGCGCGCCATGACGATGCGCTGGACCTGGTTCGTTCCCTCGTAGATCTGCGTGATCTTGGCGTCGCGCATCATGCGCTCCACCGGGTAGTCCCGCGTGTAGCCGTACCCGCCCAGCAGTTGGACCGCGTCCGTCGTGACCTCCATGGCCACGTCCGAGGCGAAGCACTTGGCGGCGGCGCCCTGGAAGGTGAGGTCCTTGTCGCCGCGCTCGGAGGCGGCCGCGGCCTGGTAGGTCAGGGCGCGGGCGGCGGCGATCTTCATGGCCATGTCGGCGAGCATGAACTGGATGCCCTGGAAGTCGGCGATGGCCTTGCCGAACTGCTTGCGCTCCTGGACGTAGCCCTTGGCGTAGTCGAGGGCGCCCTGCGCGACACCGAGGGCCTGCGCCGCGATGGTGATGCGGGTGTGGTCCAGGGTCTTCATCGCCGTGGCGAAGCCGGTGCCCTCCTCGCCGATCATGCGGTCGGCGGGGATGCGGACGTTGTCGAGGTAGACCTCACGGGTCGGGGAGCCCTTGATGCCGAGCTTCTTCTCCGGGGCACCGAAGGAGACGCCCTCGTCGGACTTCTCGACGACGAACGCCGAGATCCCCTTGGAGCGCTTCTCGGGGTCGGTCACGGCCATCACCGTGTAGTACTCGGACTCGCCCGCGTTGGTGATCCAGCGCTTCACGCCGTTGAGGATCCAGTGGTCGCCGTCGCGGACCGCCCGGGTCTTCATGCCGGCCGCGTCGGAACCCGCGTCGGGCTCGGAGAGGCAGTACGAGAACATCCCGTCGCCCTTGGCGAGCGGGGTCATGTACTTCTTCTTCAGCTCCTCGGAGCCGGAGAGGATCACCGGGAGCGAGCCCAGCTTGTTCACCGCGGGGATCAGGGAGGAGCTCACGCAGACGCGCGCGACCTCCTCGATCACGATCACCGTGGCCAGCGCGTCCGCGCCGGCGCCGCCGTACTCCTCGGGCACGTGGACGGCGTGCAGGTCGTTGGCGACCAGCGCCTCGAGGGCCTCGCGCGGGAAGCGGGCCTCCTCGTCCACCGCGGCGGCGTACGGCGCGATCTTCGCCTCGGCCAGCGAGCGGATGGCGTCGCGGAGCATGTCGTGCTCCTCGGACGGGCGGTACAGGTCGAAGTCAGCCGATCCGGCCAAGGTGTCTCACGCTCCCAGTGCGCTGCGATGGTCGACGCTAATTACCGTTAAGTAACTCAAATTTTAGAGCCCGGCCCACGGGAGTGATACGTGAGCTTGGCGACAGGGGGAAGGCTGCCCGACGAGGGGCGCTGTCACGCCCCGACTATGCTCGGGCAGCGCACCAACGCCGTCCACCTCTGGAGCATCCATGGCCCTCAAGATCACCGTGATCGGCACCGGCTATCTCGGCGCGACGCACGCGGCGGCGATGGCCGAGCTCGGTTTCGAGGTGCTGGGCCTGGACGTCGTACCCGAGAAGATCGCCATGCTCCAGCGCGGCGAGGCCCCGATGTTCGAGCCCGGCCTGGAGGAGCTGCTGCGCAAGCACGTCGCCGGGGTCGAGGGGTCCAGCGGGCGGCTGCGCTTCACCCAGGACTGGGCCGAGGTCGGCGCCTTCGGCGATGTCCACTTCCTGTGCATCAACACCCCGCAGAAGCACGGCGAGTACGCCTGCGACATGTCGTACGTCGACTCCGCGATCGCCTCGCTGGCGCCGCACCTGACCGGGCCCGCCCTGGTCGTCGGCAAGTCCACCGTGCCCGTCGGCTCCGCCGACCGGCTGGCCCGCTACCTCGCGGACCACTCCCCCGCAGGCGCCGACGCCGAGCTGGCCTGGAACCCGGAGTTCCTGCGGGAGGGCTTCGCCGTGCAGGACACGCTGCACCCGGACCGGATCGTGGTCGGGGTGCGCAGCGAGCGGGCCGAGAAGCTGCTGCGCGAGGTGTACGCGACGCCGATGTCGGAGGGCACGCCGTTCGTCGTCACCGACTTCCCCACCGCCGAGCTGGTGAAGACCTCCGCGAACTCCTTCCTCGCCACCAAGATCTCCTTCATCAACGCCATGGCGGAGGTCTGCGAGGCCGCGGGCGGCGATGTCGCCAAGCTGGCGGAGGCCATCGGGTACGACGACCGGATCGGGAAGAAGTTCCTGCGGGCCGGCATCGGCTTCGGCGGCGGCTGTCTGCCCAAGGACATCCGTGCCTTCATGGCGCGCGCAGGTGAGCTGGGCGCCGACCAGGCGCTGACCTTCCTCCGCGAGATCGACTCGATCAACATGCGCCAGCGCGGGCAGATGGTGGAGCTGGCGCGCGAGGCGCTGGGCGGCGGGCCGTTCCTCGGCAAGCGGGTCGCGGTGCTCGGCGCCACCTTCAAGCCCGACACGGACGACGTCCGTGACTCGCCCGCGCTGAACGTGGCCGGGCAGATCCATCTCCAGGGCGGCCAGGTGACCGTCTACGACCCGATGGGCATGGAGAACGCCCGCCGCCTCTTCCCGACCCTCGGCTATGCCGACTCCGCCGTGGAGGCGGTGCGCGGTGCCGACGTCGTGCTGCATCTGACGGAGTGGCGGGAGTTCCGCGAGCTGGACCCGGCGGCGCTCGGCGAGGCCGCGTCGGTGCGGCTGATCCTGGACGGGCGGAACAGCCTCGACCCGGTGCTGTGGCGGAAGGCCGGGTGGACGTACCGGGCGATGGGCCGCCCGACCGCCTGACCCCTTCTGGACAAGGCGACGCCGGTTCGGCCGAGGCTCAGTCGGCCGAACCGGCGTCTTGTTGCATTCTGCACCACCGGCTTGTGCGGCATCCGGCGAACTACTTGGCCCGGTAGCGCCGCATCTTCGCGCGCGCCCCGCACACCTGCATCGAGCACCAGCGGCCGCGCCCGGCGGGGCTGCGGTCGTAGTACGCCCAGTGGCAGGTGGCGGACTCGCAGGCCTTGAGGCGCAGCCAGGTGCCGGCGATCAGGGCCGCCGCGACGGCTTCGGCGATACGGGAGTGCAGGCGCCCGGCGCCGGCAGGCGCTTCGTCGGCAGGGGCGAGGGCGGCGGAGCCGTCGGTCGCGTCGACCGTCACGCGCAGGGGTGCCGAGGCCAGCAGCTCGCCGAGGGGCGTGACCTGGGCGTGCGCCGGATGGCCCGCGTGCGCGAGCAGCGTCGCCCGCAGCGACTCCCGCAGCTCGCGCGCGCCCGGCACCTCCTCCTCCGTGAGCCCGAAGCGCGCCCGTCCGTCCGCCGTGTCGAGGGCATCGGCGCCCGACTCGATGTCCAGCGTGTTCACCAGGGACTCGACCAGAGCCAGGCTGCCGGGGGCGGCCGATCTCTCACTCATGCTTGCGACGTTACCGCTTGTGCGGGAGTATGCGGTAACCGCGTTACTCGTTGACCGCATCTACAGGTAACACCGGAGGAAGTCATGGCTCTCGCCAAGCTGGGCGTCGTCGTCCTGGACTGTCCCGACCCCCGCGCACTGGCCGGTTTCTATGCCGAGGTGCTGGGCGGCACCGTCGAGGGGGACGGGGAGTGGGTGGATGTGAAGGTGCCCGGCGGACCGTCGCTGGCGTTCCAGGCCGCGCCCGGGTTCACGGCGCCGCAGTGGCCGCGCGCCGACCGCGACTCCCAGCAGTTCCATCTGGACCTGACCGTCGAGGACATGGACGCGGCCGAGAAGGAGGTCCTGGCACTCGGCGCGAAGACCCTGGACGCGGCCGACCGCACCCGCAGCTGGCGTGTGTACGCGGACCCGGCGGGGCACCCGTTCTGTCTGTGCGCCTGCTGAGCCGGGAGGTATACCCGTGACCGTGACCCGTTTCCGTTCCGTCGTCCTCGACTGCCCCGACCCGCGGGCGCTCGCCCGGTTCTACGCCGGGGTGGTGGGCGGCACTCCGCAGGACGACGATCCCGAGTGGGTGGTCCTCGACGTGCCGGGCGGGCCCCGGCTCTCCTTCCAGCGGGCCGAGGGGTACACCCCGCCGGAGTGGCCGCGCGCGGACCGCAACTCGCAGCAGTTCCACATCGACTTCGACGCGGGGTCGACGTGGGAGGAGATCGAGGAGGCGGAGAAGAAGGTGCTGGCGCTCGGCGCGCGGGCGCTGCACGCCGAGGACAAGGACGACTTCCGGGTGTACGCCGATCCGGCGGGGCATCCCTTCTGCCTCTGCCGGATCGACCCGCACCGGCGGCTACCCGTCCAGGTCTGAGATCTTCGCCGTCGACGGCTCGCGTCGCTCCCGGGCGGCGCGGGCCGTGAAGTCGGCGCTGCGCAGGACGCGTTGGACGTTGCCCCAGGTCAGCAGGGCGATGTCGGCCTCGGTCCAGTCACGGCGCAGGAGTTCGGCGACCAGGTGGGGGTAGCAGGAGGCGTCGGCGAGCTCCTGGGGGTGGGCGGTGCCGGCGTCGTAGGTGCCGGACAGGCCGACGCACTCCGGTCCTGCGACCGCGCGGACGTGGTCGAGGTGGTCGGCGACGTCCCGTACGTTCGGGCCGGTCTGCTCGGCGGTGAGCGGCACCATGCACAGCCCCTTGGCGGCGCCCAGCTCGGCGAGCAGGTCGTCGGGGAGGTTGGCGGGGTGGGGGCGCAGGGCGCGGGCGGCGGAGCGGGTGCACAGCACCGGCGCCTTGGAGACGGCGATCGCGCGGTGGACGGTGTCGGCGGAGGCGCCGGAGAGGTCGGCGAGGACGCCGAGCCGGTTCATCTCGCGCAGCACCTCCTCGCCGAACCGGGTGAGGCCCGCCTCGCTCGCCCAGGAGGCGCCGGACAGGGTGAGGGCGCGCAGGCCGAGGGCGTGCAGCGAGCGCAGGATGCCGAGGGAGTCGCCGAGGGCGGCGGCGCCGGCGGGACCGAGCAGGACGGCGACGCGGCCGCAGTGCCGTACGTCGGCCGTCTCGCCGGCGGTGTGGGCGAGACGGAGGCCCTCCGGGTGCGCCCCGACGACCGTCTTCACCAGGTCCAGCTGTTCCAGGGTGGCGCCCACGGCCCGGTCGCCGCCGATGCTCTCGGGCAGGTGCAGCGACCAGAACAGGGCGCCCACATGGCCCTCGCGCAGCCGGGGCACGTCCGTGTCGACGGAGCTCTCGCCGAGTTCGAGGTCGAACCAGGGCAG
This sequence comes from Streptomyces justiciae, assembly GCF_015163075.1. Lineage (GTDB taxonomy): Bacteria > Actinomycetota > Actinomycetes > Streptomycetales > Streptomycetaceae > Streptomyces > Streptomyces justiciae. The sequence goes on along the minus strand of NZ_JADDXU010000008.1, from coordinate 397,974 downwards.
GTGCCGCAGCGCCCAGGGCAGCCCGCTGTAGCCGTCGGCGACGGGGTGCGCGGCGAGGATGGCGTGCGCCCGCTCCAGGGGCTCGGTGTCCGGGTCGGAGACGGGGGTGTAGGGCTCTTCCGCCGCGAAGGGGTCGGGCAGGCTGTCGAGCGCGCCGACCTCGGTCGTGGTCTGCAGTTCGGCCTGGAGGTCTGCCATGGCGTGCTCCCGTACGTCGTGATCGGCGTCATGATCAGCAGTACGGTCACCGTCGCACGGGGCGCGGGGGGCTTCCTGGTGGGTGGGGCGTTCGGCGTACTAGGGCCTGTCCGGCGGATCAGGTCTCAAGAAGGCCGCGGCATCTCATCGGCGCCGGTGAGCGGGGGCGATGGGGGCGCCCCCGCGCGAGGTTGTTCGAGCGTGGGGGAGCGTCGAGCTGCAAGGCGGAGGAGGGCGTCGACGCGGTGGGGGCACCTCCCGCTCGAGCGCAGTCGAGAGTGGGGGAGTCGGCAGCCACGACAACGCGGCAGATCGGCCTGCCGGCCCCCGTGTCTGCGGCATGATCCGCCGGACAGGCCCTAGCCGGCCTCCGCCGCCTGGATGACCTCGTCCAGTGTGTCGCGGGAGCGGATCAGGTCGGTGATCATGCGGTCGATGCGGTCGCGTTCGGCGGTGAGGTCGGCGACGAGGCGTGGGGTGGCGACGGTGGAGGGGCCGCCGTCCTGGTCCCGCATGCAGGGCAGTAGCTGGCGGATCTTGTCGCTGTGCAGGCCGGCCGCGTACAGCTCCTGGATTCTGATGACCCGGTCCACGGCCGCCTCGGGGTAGTCCCGGTGGCCGCCCGGGGTGCGGTCGGCGGCGAGCAGGCCCTGGGTCTCGTAGTAGCGCAGCGAGCGCTCGCTGACGCCGGTCTGCCGGGCGAGTTCACCGATCCGCATCACTGCCACCGCCTTCTACGGACTTGAATCTGACATCAGTGTCAAGTTCTACCGTCCCGGCATGACGAACACAACGGACTTCCTCGCCCCGGCCCGCCTCGGCCGCCTCGACCTCCCCCACCACCTCGTGATGGCCCCGCTCACGCGCAACCGCGCGGAGGCCGACGGCACCCCGACCGACCTCATGGTCAAGCACTACGCCCAGCGCGCCTCCGCCGGTCTGATCATCGGCGAGGCGGCGACGCCGAACGCGGTCGGGCAGACGTACCCGAACATCACCGCGATCCACACCGACCGGCACGTGGAAGGCTGGCGGCGGGTGACGCAGGCCGTGCGGGCGGAGGGCGGCCGCATGTTCCTCCAGCTCCAGCACGGCGGTCGGGTCAGCCACCCGGAGACCACCGGGCTGCGTCCCGTCGCGCCCTCCCCCGTCCCGCTCCCGGAGACGATCTTCACCTCGCGCGGGCACCAACAGGCCGTCGTGCCGCGGGAGATGAGCCTCGACGACATCCGCACCACCGCCGCCGACTTCGCCGCGGCCGCGCGCCGGGCCGTCGAGGCGGGGTTCGAGGGGGTGGAGGTGCACTCGGCCAACGGGCATCTGCTGCACCAGTTCCTGGCGGCCAACACCAACCGCAGGACGGACGCGTACGGCGGCCCCGTGGAGCGCAGGGTGCGGTTCACCGTCGAGGTCACCGAGGCGGTCGCGGACGCGATCGGCGCCGACCGGGTGGGCGTACGCGTCTCCCCCGGCGGCACCGTCAACGGCATCCGCGAGGACGACACCGACACCCTCTACCCGGCGCTGGTCGCCCGTCTGAAGGACCTCGGCCTCGCCTATCTGCACCTCGTGCACGCCGACCCGGCGACCGCCTGGTACCGCCGCATCCGCACCGACTGGCCCGGCACCCTGATCGGCAACCCGGTGCTGACCGACCTCACCACCGAGGCGGTCACCCGGGCCGCGCGGGAGATGCTGGCCGCGGGCGCCGACCTGGTCGCCCTCGGGCGGCCGTTCCTCGCCAACCCCGATCTGGTGGACCGGCTGCGGCTCGGGGCGCCCCTGAACCCCGTACGGGACCGGTACCTGATGTACGTGGGCGGGGCGGCCGGCTACACCGACTACCCCGCCCTGCACGAAACCGGCGCTCAGCCGTCCAGCGACTCGATCGTCGCGTTGGACGGGCCGCGCGTCGCCTGAAGGTCTCGGGCGACGTCCTCCGCCGCGCCCAGCACCCGCACCGAGTTCTGCCAGGTCAGCTTGGCCAGGTCCGGCCGGGACCAGCCGCGGTCGAGGAGCTCCGCGATCAGGTTCGGATAGCCCGACACGTCGTCCAGGCCGTCCGGCGTGAACGCCGTGCCGTCGTAGTCGCCGCCGATGCCGATGTGGTCGACGCCCGCGACCTCGCGCATGTGGTCGAGGTGGTCGGCGACCGTCGCGGCCGTGGCGACCGGACGCGGGTGCCGCTCCTCGAAGGCGCGGTGCACCTTCATCGCCTCGGGGGTGGTGTCCAGGTGGTGCAGGCCGTGCTCGCGCATGTTCTCGTCGGCCGCCGCCGTCCAGTCCACGGCCGCCTGGAGGACGAACTTCGGCACGAACGTCACCATCGCGACACCGCCGTTCCCGGGCAGCCGCTCCAGGACGTCGTCGGGGATGTTGCGCGGATGGTCGCAGACCGCACGGGACGAGGAGTGCGAGAAGATCACCGGGGCCAGGCTGGCGTCCAGCGCGTCCCGCATGGTCGTCGCCGCCACGTGGGAGAGGTCGACGAGCATGCCCTCGCGGTTCATCTCCCGCACGACCGCCCGCCCGAAGGCCGTGAGGCCGCCGGCGTTCGGCTCGTCCGTCGCCGAGTCCGCCCAGTCGTTGTTGTAGTTGTGGGTGAGCGTCATGTAGCGGACGCCGAGCGCGTACAACGCGCGTAGCGTCGGGAGGGAGTTGGCGATCGAGTGGCCGCCCTCGGCCCCCATCAGGGAGGCGATACGACCCTCCGACCGTGCCGCCTCCATGTCCGCCGCGGTCAGCGCGGCCCGCAGGTCGGCCGGGTGCCGGTCGATCAACTGCCGTACGCAGTCGATCTGTTCCAGCGTCATCGGCACCGCGTCGGGCAGGTCCGCGCGGACGTACACCGACCAGTACTGCGCCCCGACCCCGCCGGCCCGCAGCCGGGCGAGGTCGGTGTGCAGATGGGCGCTCTGGTCGGTGGCGATGTCACGGGCGTCGAGGTCGTAGCGGACCTGTTCGCGCAGCGCCCAGGGCAGGTCGTTGTGGCCGTCGACGACCGGGAACTCGGCGAGGAGTTCCCGGGCGGTCCCCAGCGAGGACATGGCCGTCACTTCCCCGAACCGAAGCCGAAGCCGTTGCCGGCCCCGTCGACCTTGGCGCGCAGCCGCTTGCCCTTCTCGGTCGCCTGGTCGTTGAGCTCCTGCTGGAACTCCTTCATCCGGCCGAGGAGTTCCTCGTCGGAGGTGGCGAGGATGCGGGCCGCGAGGAGCCCCGCGTTGCGCGCGCCGGCCACGGAGACGGTGGCGACGGGCACGCCGGCCGGCATCTGCACGATCGACAGCAGGGAGTCCATGCCGTCGAGGTACTTCAGCGGCACGGGCACGCCGATGACGGGCAGCGGGGTGACGGAGGCGAGCATGCCCGGGAGGTGGGCGGCGCCACCGGCTCCGGCGATGATCACCTTGATGCCCCGGCCGGCCGCCTCCTCGCCGTACGCGACCATCTCGCGCGGCATGCGGTGGGCGGAGACGACGTCGACCTCGTACTCGATCTCGAACTCGTCGAGGGCCTGGGCGGCGGCCTCCATGACGGGCCAGTCGCTGTCCGACCCCATGACGATGCCTACGACAGGGCTCATTCGGTGATGGTGCCTCTCAGGTAACCGGCAGCGTGACGTGCGCGCTCCAGCACGTCGTCCAGGTCGTCGCCGTAGGTGTTGACGTGGCCGACCTTGCGGCCGGGCTTCACGTCCTTGCCGTACATGTGGATCTTGAGCTGGGGGTCGCGGGCCATGCAGTGCAGGTACGCGGAGTACATGTCCGGGTAGTCGCCGCCGAGGACGTTGACCATGACCGTCCACTTGGCGCGTGGGCGCGGGTCGCCGAGCGGGAGGTCGAGGACGGCCCGGACGTGGTTGGCGAACTGGGACGTGATCGCGCCGTCCTGGGTCCAGTGGCCGCTGTTGTGCGGGCGCATCGCCAGCTCGTTGACCAGGATGCGGCCGTCGCGGGTCTGGAACAGCTCGACGGCGAGGTGACCGACGACGTCCAGTTCCTTGGCGATGGTCAGCGCCATCTCCTCGGCCTTCAGCCCGAGGGCCGGGTCCAGGTCGGGGGCCGGGGCGATCACGGTGTCACACACGCCGTTGACCTGCTGCGACTCCACCACGGGGTAGGCGACGGCCTGGCCGTGCGGAGACCGGACGACATTGGCGGCGAGCTCGCGGACGTAGTCGACCTTCTCCTCGGCGAGGACGGGGACGCCCGCGCGGAACGGGTCGGCCGCCTCCTCCTCCGAGTCCACGACCCACACGCCCTTGCCGTCGTAGCCGCCGCGGACGGTCTTGAGCACGACCGGGAAGCCGTCGCCCTCCGCCGCAAAGGCGACCACATCGGCCGGGTCGCTCACGATCCGGTGCCGTGGGCACGGCACCCCGATCGCGTCGAGCCGCGCCCGCATCACGCCCTTGTCCTGGGCGTGCACGAGGGCGTCCGGGCCGGGGCGCACGGGGATGCCGTCCGCCTCCAGAGCCCTGAGGTGCTCGGTGGGTACGTGTTCGTGATCGAAGGTGATCACGTCGCAGCCCCTCGCGAACTCACGCAGCGTGTCGAGGTCGCGATAGTCGCCGATGACGACATCGCTCACGACCTGCGCCGCGGAATCCTGAGGGGTGTCACTGAGGAGCTTGAATCTGATGCCGAGCGGGATGCCCGCCTCGTGTGTCATACGAGCGAGCTGGCCCCCGCCGACCATGCCGACTACCGGGAACGTCACGCTCCTAGGGTATCGGCCACGCCACGGCGGCCGGATTCCGCTCCTGTTCCGCCCCCTTTGTGCCTGCTTTCCGCCCGCTTTCCGCCGCTCATACCAGCTTCTTTACGGCGGTGTGCGTCCGCCCACAGGCAACCGGCAGGGGGGATGGTTAGCATGGCTGGGTTGACGAAACCGACCGACGTCGACGAAACCGACCGACTGGGGGCCTGTACTTCCATGGGACGTGGTTCCTCAGGGCTGCGCAGGCTCGTGCACGAGATCGCCAAGTTCGGCGCCGTGGGCGGTGCGGGGCTGCTCGTCAACCTGCTCGTCTTCAACCTGGTACGGCACACCACCGATCTCCAGGTGGTGCGCGCCAGCGTGATCGCGACGGTCGTCGCGATCATCTCGAACTACATCGGCTTCCGCTACTTCACGTACCGCGACCGCGACAAGAGCGGCCGTACGAAGGAGCTGACGCTGTTCCTGCTGTTCAGCGCGGTCGGCCTGGTGATCGAGAACGGCGTGCTCTACGTGGCGACGTACGGCTTCGGCTGGGACAGCCCGCTGGAGAGCAACGTCTTCAAGTTCCTCGGCATCGGCATCGCGACCCTGTTCCGCTTCTGGTCGTACCGCACGTGGGTCTTCAAGGCCCTGCCGGCACCGGAGCTGGTGGCGAGCGCGGAGTCGTTGCTGGTGGAGGCGGAGAGAAGTCCGCGTTCCAGGCAAAGGGTCAGCTGAGGCACCTCAGGGGCGCGGGGAACTGCGCGACCAGCCACAACGAACCCGCAGCCGCCCGACAACGGCCCCCTATCGGACCGTGGGCTCCTGCTCATCCACCGTCGGCTTCTTCAGCGGCGTACGCGACAGGAACAACCCGAACACCGCCGGCTGCGCCTGAAGCATCTCCAGGCGCCCCCCGTCGGCCTCCGCGAGGTCACGCGCCACCGCAAGGCCGATGCCCGTCGAGTTCCGCCCGCTGATCGTCCGCTCGAAGATCCGCGCGCCCAGGTCGGCCGGCACCCCCGGCCCCTCGTCGGTCACCTCGATCACCGCCTGGTTGCCGGTGACGCGCGTGCGCAACGCGACCGTGCCGCCTCCGTGCATGAGCGAGTTCTCGATGAGCGCCGCCAGCACCTGCGCGACCGCGCCCGGCGTGCCGACCGCCCGTAGATGCCGCTTGCCGGAGCTGACGATGGCCCGGCCCGCGCTGCGGTAGGCGGGGCGCCACTCGGCGAGCTGCTGCTGGATGACCTCGTCGAGGTCGAAGGAGACGGCGGAGCCGGTGCGAGGGTCGCGGGAGTTGGTGAGCAGCCGCTCGACGACGTCCGTCAGCCGCTCCACCTGCGTGAGCGCGATCGTCGCCTCCTCCTTCACCGTGTCCGGATCGTCGGTGAGGGTGATCTCCTCCAGGCGCATGGACAGCGCGGTCAGCGGCGTGCGCAGCTGGTGGGAGGCGTCGGCGGCGAGGCGCCGTTCGGCGGTGAGCATGCGGGCGATGCGCTCGGCGGAGCCGTCCAGCACATCGGCGACCCGGTCCAGCTCGGGGACGCCGTACCGCTTGTGCCGGGGCCGCGGGTCGCCGGAGCCGAGGCGCTCGGCGGTCTCGGCGAGGTCGGTCAGCGGAGAGGCCAGCTTGTTGGCCTGCCGTACGGCGAGCAGCACGGCGGCGATCACCGCGAGGAGGGCCACCGCCCCGATGATCAGCAGGGTGCGGCCGACCTCGCGGGTGACGGACGAGCGCGGCTCCTGGACGGTGACCGTCTCGCCCTCCTCGCCCTTCTCGGTGGAGCTGATGACGTCACCGGTGGGCTTGGTGCCGACCTCGATGACCGGCTCGCCGGGGATGTGGATCTCGGCGTACCGCTCCCCCGCGACCTGCTCCTTCAGCACCTCCGCGTCGACGGTCTGCTCGCCGAGCAGCCGGCTGTCGACGATGCTGGCCAGCCGGACCGCCTCGGAGTCGACGCGTTCCTGGGCGCTGTTGCTGATGGTCCGGGTCTCGACGATGACGAGCGAGACCCCGAAGACGGCGATGACGACGAGGACGACGGCCAGCGTCGACTGGATGAGGCGGCGGCGCACGGGGGTCGGCTAGCTCTTCTCGAAGCGGAAGCCGACACCGCGCACGGTGGCGATGTAGCGGGGGTTCGCCGCGTCGTCGCCGAGCTTCTTGCGCAGCCAGGAGATGTGCATGTCGAGGGTTTTGGTGGAGGACCACCAGGTGGTGTCCCAGACCTCGCGCATCAGCTGGTCGCGGGTGACGACCCGGCCCGCGTCGCGCACGAGGACGCGCAGCAGGTCGAACTCCTTGGCGGTGAGCTGGAGTTCCTCGTCGCCCATCCAGGCGCGGTGCGACTCGACGTCGATCCGCACGCCGTGGGTGGCGGGCGGCTGCGCGGGCTCGGCGGCACCGCGCCGGAGCAGGGCCCGGACCCGGGCGAGCAGTTCGGCGAGGCGGAAGGGCTTGGTGACGTAGTCGTCGGCGCCCGCGTCCAGACCGACGACGGTGTCCACCTCGTCGGCGCGCGCGGTCAGGATGAGGATCGGCACGGCGTGGCCCTCGGCGCGCAGCCGGCGGGCGACCTCGAGGCCGTCCATGCCGGGCAGACCCAGGTCGAGCACGACCAGGTCGACACCGCCCTGCATTCCGGCGTCGAGCGCGGTGGGTCCGTCCTCACGCACCTCGACCTCGTACCCTTCCCGGCGCAGGGCGCGGGCCAGCGGCTCCGAGATGGACGCATCGTCCTCGGCGAGCAGTACACGGGTCATGAGCTGATGGTAGACCGCGGAAAGCAGATGCTGGGGTGTGATCGCAAGCCCGTGATTCTTACCATCGGGCGATTCGGTACGAACCTGTGCCTCGATGGTGAGAGTGCGGTGAGAACCTTAGAAACGTGTGTACGGTTCCATGGAAGCCTGTGATCCATCTCTCAAGTCCTTCCATTTCCGGCACTGTCCTGCCGTATGGTGAAAGACGCCTTTTGCAGCACGGGGACCTTTGGCAGAGCAGTTCACGCTGAAGGTCTCTTTCATGTGCGGGCCGGCCACCGCCAGCCTTGAAGCACGTTGCGCGTCCCCACCAGCAAGGAACGACCAATGGCGTCCAGCCTGACGAAGGACTCGGCCCGCCCGGGCACCCCCGGCACCGAGCAGACCTTCTTCGGCCACCCCCGCGGACTGGCCACTCTCTTCATGACCGAGATGTGGGAGCGTTTCTCCTACTACGGCATGAGGGCTCTCCTCCCGCTGTACCTCGTCGCCCCGGGCGGCCTCCACCTGAGCGCCGCGACCGCGACGGCGATCTACTCCGTGTACGTGTCGCTGGTGTACCTGCTCGCCCTGCCGGGCGGCTGGTTCGGCGACCGCGTCTGGGGTCCCCGCAAGACCGTCGCCGTCGCCGGTGCGGTGATCATGCTCGGCCACCTCACGCTGGCCCTGCCGTCCTCCGGCACCTTCTACGCGGGCCTCGGCCTCGTGGCGATCGGCTCCGGTCTGCTGAAGGCCAACATCTCCACGATGGTCGGCCACCTCTACGACGGTCCGGACGACCCGCGTCGCGACGGTGGCTTCACCGTCTTCTACATGGGCATCAACCTCGGCGCGTTCGCCGCGCCGCTGGTCATCGGCACCATCGGTGAGAACGTCAACTGGCACCTGGGCTTCGCGCTCGCCGCGCTCGGCATGGCGCTGGGCCTCGGCCAGTTCCTGATCGGCTCCCGCCACCTGGCGGACCGCTCCAGCGTCGTCCCGACCCCGCTGTCCGAGACCGAGAAGGCCTCGACCCTGCGCAAGGCCGCGATCTGGGCCGGCATCGCCGTCGTCTTCTACGCGATCGTCGGCTTCTCCGGCCACTACACGCTGAACTGGATCCTGGTCCCGCTGACCCTGCTCGGCCTGATCATCCCGGTGATGGTGCTGGCCCGCATCAAGCGCGACAAGGACCTGGACCGCAGCGAGCAGCGCTCGATGTCGGCGTACATCTGGTTCTTCGTCGCCGCGGCCGTGTTCTGGATGATCTACGACCAGGGCGGCTCGACCCTGTCGATCTTCGCCGACTCCTCGGCCGACAACACCATCTTCGGCTGGGAGTTCCCGGTCTCCTGGTACCAGTCGGTCAACCCGGTCCTGATCATGGCGCTGGCCCCGGTCTTCGCCTGGTTCTGGCTGGCGCTGAACCGGCGCGGCAAGGAGCCGAGCACGATCGTGAAGTTCGCCTCGGGCCTGGTCCTGGTCGGCGCGTCCTTCTTCCTGTTCCTCGCCCCGCTGGCGATCGCCGACGGCGGTCACAAGGCGGCGGCGGCCTGGCTGGTGGCGATCTACTTCGTCCAGACCGTCGGTGAGCTGCTGCTCTCCCCGGTCGGCCTGTCGGTGACGACGAAGATGGCGCCCGCCAAGTACGCCTCCCAGATGATGGGCGTCTGGTTCCTGGCCGTCACCGCCGGTGACGCCACGACCGGTCTGCTCTCCATCGCCGGCGTCGACCTCAACAAGACGGGCATCGTCGCCCTGGAGGCCACACTCGCCGTGGTCGCCGGTGTCGCGGTCTGGATGTACCGCAACCGCGTGAAGGAGCTCATGGGCAGCGTCCGCTGACCCGAGGGCTGTGCCGAAGGGCCGCCGCACCATCCGGTGCGGCGGCCCTTTCGGTTTTCAGACGCGTCGCCTGCCCGGCAGGAACGTGAACACCGCCGCGCCCAGCAGCACGGCCGTGCCGGCCACCAGGCCGAGTGCCTTCAGGGCGCCGTGGTCCTCGGAGCCGGTCGCCGCCAGGCCGCCGGAGGACGAGTCGCCGCCGGTCGAGGAGCCGCCGGCTGCCCCGCCCTCCTGCTTGGTGGTGTCGAGCTTCAGGGACACCGAGGTCGAGTCGGGGTTGCAGGTGGTCGTCGTGCCGAGGGCCTTGATCGTCAGGACGCCCGGGGACAGCGTCGACTCGCCCGTCGCGCCCGGCTTGTAGGTGCCGGTCATGTCCGGGATCTCGATCGGGTCGCCCGCCTTGATGTCCTCGGCGTTGGTCGGGCCCTCCACATGGACCGAGCCCTTGTCGGCGCCGCCCAGGACGACCTCCATCGAGGGCTTGATGGAGTCCTTCGGGATGTTGGCCGGGCTGTTCATCGGGGACTTCTTGAACTGCACGGTGAGACCGTAGTTCCCGCCGTCCTTCTTGGCGTTGATCTGGATCGTGGACGTCGCCTTCTGCTCGCCGATCGGCGACTTGCAGGTGTAGGGGATGTCGACGACCTCGCCCTGGAAGTCGGTCTGCCCGCTGCCGGACTCCGTGGCGCTCGCGGTCGGCGAGGCGCTCCCGCTCGGTTCCTCGGACGCGCTGGAGGTCGGGCTCGCGCTCCCGCTCGGCTCCTCGGAGGTCGTCGGGGTCGGCGAACTCCCGCCGCCCGCAGCGACGTTGATGGTCGCCGCCGTGGGAACGGCCGCGCTCGGCGTGCACTTGGTGTCCGTGCCGTACGCGGTCACCGTGTACGCGTCCGGCGTGAGCGTCACCTCGCCCGCCGTCGTCAGTTTCAGCGTGCCCTTCATGTCGGAGAGCACCATGTCGCCGCCCTTGGGGATGGGCGGGTTCTCCTGCGGCCCCGCCATGGCGATGTCGGCGCTCTGCGCGCCGGCCGCCTTGAGGGTGCCGGTCGGCTTGACCTGGTTCTCGCCGATGTCGATGAGGTCGGGGTTCTTCGAGGCGGCCTGGACGAACTTCCACACCACCTCGACCTCGTCGCCGACCTTCGCGGTGGCGGGCGCGGTGATCTCCACCTTGGTGGTGCCGTCCACGGGGTCGAGGCCGACGCCGGCGGGCGGCACGCAGTGCGTCGCGTACGACACCTCCGCGGCCTGCGCGGGCGCGACCGCGACGCCGATCAGGACGCCCGCCCCGCAGAGCGCCAGCGCGACTCTGACACGGTCGGGTACGGCTCTCCTTCGCTTGCTCACGTGGGTCCCTTTCTGGTGGGAGTCGTCGGGCTGTCGTCGTGCGGTGCGGAGAGCCGACCGGCCGTGCCCGGATCGGAGTCCGGGGTGAACCACGGCAGGGTCGAGGGCGGGGGCGGCTGTTCGGCGGGGCCGGTGCGCAACCCCGGGAGCCGCAGGGTGAGTTCGGGCAGCCGCAGCCGGGCGGGGGCACGGGACGGGCGGCCCGGGCGGCGCGGCCGTACCCGGTCGACCACGGCCATCCCGACGCGGAACAGCGCGGCGGGCACGACCAGGCAGACCAGGACCCAGAACAGGGTCACGCCCCAGGGCCGGCCCACCCCCCAGGGCTGTTCTGCGAGGACCTTGCCGCCGTACTTCAGCGAGACCGTGTAGTCGCCGTGCGCGCCGCCCGTCAGCTCCACGGGCAGTTCGACGCGGGCCTTCTTGCCTGGCTCGATCGTGCCGCGCCATTGCTGTTCCTCCCACTGCGGGGCGAACACGCCGTGGGAGGTGCCGACTTGGAAGACGGGGTTCTTGACGGCGGAGGTGCCGACGTTGCCGACGGTGAAGACCAGGGTGCGGGCGGGTGGCGCCCCGAACCAGGTGAGCAGCCCGCTCGAGCCGTCGAGGCGGGTGTCGGTGAGGACCGACAGGCGTCCGCCGGAGGTCTCGGCGGGCAGCGGCTCCACGGCGTGCCCGGCCACTTGGAAGATCGCGTCCGCTTCCGCCTTCGCGCCGGTCACCGTCGCCACGTGCACCACGCAGGGGCAGGGCACCGGCGGTTCGGCGACCGGCAGTTTCCTGCTGAAGCGGCCCTTGGCGTCGGTGGTGACGGCCCGACCGTCCGCGTTGGCACAGGAGTTGGTGCCGCCGGGCACTCCCCGCGAGGGTACGGCCTGACCGCAGATGAGGATCATCAGCAGCGCCTTCGCCCGCCAGCCGCTGCCGGTGACGGTGACCGAACCGCCGGTCCCGGCTTGCGACTTGGAGAGCTTGACGACGGGCTGCTCGGCGGCCCGGACCGGGCCGACCGAGACCGAGGCCAGCAGCAGCGCCAGCACCGCCGCCCCGAGAATCCGCAGCTTCACGACACCGCTCCCGTCAACTCGGGTTCCGGACAAGAGGGTTCGGTCACTGCCTCGCCACGGCGCCTACGACGTCGTACGACGGACAGCCGCCGTACGACGAACAGCGCACCCCCGGCCGCCACCACCACCCCCGCACCCCACGGTCCGACGCCCGCCGAGACCCGCGCCTCGTCCCGGGCCCCGCCCGCCGCCGTGACCGTCAGCCGCACCTCGACGGAGTCCAGGGCGGGCCCGTCCCACGGCTCGCTGAGCTCGGTGCGGCTGCCCGGCGCGAGTGTGACGGGCAGGGTGCGCGGGGGCCGGTCGAGGAGCGCGCCGAGGAGGCCGTCGGCGTGGACGGCGAGCCGGGGTGCGAGCGCGGTCGTACCGCGGTTGACCAGCTCGTACGTGATGCGGTCGGCGTGCACGGAGACGTGCTCGACGGTCAGGGCCGCCACCGTGGGGACGGTGGCGCGCAGATGGACGGGGACCCGCCGGGTGGTGCCGTCGGAGTCACGCGCGACGAGCCGGGCGGTGGTGTCGTGGGCCGGGACGGTCACCGTGAAGGGCACCTCGGTGCGGGTGCGCGGGGGCAGCCGGAGCCGGGCGTCCGCGAACGTGACCTCGGCGCCCTCCGCACGCAGCGAGACGTCCACGGGCGCGCTGCCGCGGTTGGTCAGCGACATCGTGTCCTCGAGGACCGTGCCGGGCCCGCCCTCGGCGTAGAACGACGGCCGCGCCTCCCCGGCGGGCGCGGCCGACCAACCGTCGTCGTCGGCGGCGGCGTGCGCGGCCGGGACGGCGGCGAGCAGGGCGAGGAGGGTCAGGCCCAGGACACGGACGGCGGACGGCATCGGCGGCTCCGGCTGTCGTACGGCTTGCGGGGGTGGCGGCGGGGCTGCGGCTTCGTACGGCTCACGGGGTCTCCGGCTGTCGTACGGCTTGCGGGTTCGGTGGCGGGTCTCTGGTTGTCGTACAGCGCGGGGTCGGTGGCGGGGCTCCGGCTGGCGTACGGCTTACGGCGGTCGTCCGCGGGTGGCTGTCGTACGGCTTACGGCTGTCGGTGGTGGGGCTCCGGCTGCCGTGCGGCTGGCAGGTCAACTTCGGCCTGCCGTACGGCTCGCGGGGTCAGCGGCGGGTTGCCGCCTGGTGCCTCCTCGTCAGCCACAGCGTGCCGGCCGCGCCCGCGAGCAGGACCGTGCCGCCGAGGGTGCCGAGGGCGATCGCCGAGTCCTCGGGGCCGGTCTGCGGGAGTTCGGCGCCGGAGTCGGTGCCGCTCTGGGTGCCGCTGCCGCCGGAACCGCCGCCCGCGGCCGTCACGTCCAGCGTGAGCGACGGGCCGGGACTGTTCGTCGGCGTGCAAGTCGTCGTCGTACCGAGGGCCTTGATGGTGAGGACGCCCGCGGTGAAGGTGACCTTGCCGGACTTCTTCGGGGTGTACGTCCCGCTCAAGTCACTGATTTTGATGGGGGTGTTGGCGGGGACGACCGCCTGGTTGGCCGGCCCGGACACGTTCAGGGTGCCGCTGTCGGCGCCGCCGAGCTTGATGACGGCGCTCGGGGCCATCGCGCCCTTGCCCAGGTCGACCGGGCTGGAGGAGACGCCCTTCTGCCAGGACATGGTGATCTTGTAGCCGCTGCCGCTCTTGACGCCCTTGATGTCGATGGGCGAGACGGCGCTCTTGTCGCCGATCGGCGTCTTGCACTGGTACTTGACGTCGACGACCTCGGCGTGGGCGGCGGGGGCGGCCATCAGCACCGCCGAGCCGGCCAGAGCCGCGGCGGACGCGAGCGCGGCGGTTCGATTCCGGTACGACACGGTTCCGCTCCCTCTTCCTCGGTTCCTGACGGCACATCAGATTCGGCCGTCAAGGTACGCCCGGGGTCGTGAGGAAGGAAGACACGGTGCGCGCCGGAGTTGTGACGATCCGGCGCGCACGAAAGGGGGTTCGAGTGGAGGGCTGACCCCGTCAGTGGAGCATGCCGACCTGGTAGTCGCCGGCCGGCTGGCGGGTCATGACGTTCATGCGGTTGAAGAAGTTGATGACGCCGATCAGCATCACGAGAGCCAGCAGCTGCTCCTCGTCGTAGTGCTTCGCGGCGTTCTGCCACACGTCGTCCGGCACCCCGGACCCGTCGGCGAGCCGGGTGCCCGCCTCCGTCAGCTCCAGCGCCGCCCGCTCGGGCTCGGTGAAGGCCTTGGCCTCGCGCCACGCGGCGACCATGAGGAGCCGGTGCTGGGTCTCTCCCGCGGCGGCGGCCTCCTTGGTGTGCATGTCGAGGCAGGCCCCGCAGCCGTTGATCTGGCTCGCACGGATCTTGACCAGCTCCTGTGTCGCGGCGGGCACGCCGGACTCGGCGACCGCCTTGTTCGCCGCGATGAGGTGGGGCAGGACCTTGCCCAGGAGGGGGGTGCCGTGGGGGGAGAGCCGGGCTTCCATGGTGTGCTCCTCTGCCGTTGCTTGGCCTTACACACCTAGGACTGAAGGGCCCGGTCCGTTCGTGACATGGACGGGTGTGACCTGTGTCACATGCGACAGCGTCCGCTTACGCGGGTGCTCCGAGCTCCGCCCAGACCGTCTTGCCCGTCGCCCCGGGGTTGCGGATGACCCCCCAGTCCAGGCACAGCCGCTGCACGATGAACATGCCGTGGCCGCCGGGGCGGCCCGCGCGGTGCGGGGTGCGCGGCGCCGGCTGGCCCGTGCCGCGGTCGGAGACCTCGACGCGGATCACCTTGTTGTCGCAGGCGATCCACAGCTCGTCCGGCCCCTCGGCGTGCAGACAGGCGTTGGTGACCAGCTCCGAGACGACGAGCAGCACGTCCTCCGCGGCGGCCCGCTGGTCCGCGGTGGCGGCGGGCAGCCAGCCCCACGCGTACAGCGCCTGCCGGGCGAAGTCGCGGGCCAGCGGGACGACCCCGCTCGCACCGTCGAAGTTCAGCCTGCGGACCTGCCGGCCCGCCGAGGACTCAGACGGCACGACCGCACCCCCTTCGGACGCCCCGGAAGCGCCGTCGGCCTCCGGGCCGCGGTCGCCCGGCGAGTAAGGCCGGGTGCTGCTCATCAGCGCTTCACCTCACCGATTCACCAAGTCATCAATTCACGATTCAAGAGTCACGTCGCGACGTGGGTCCCCCGCGCGACTTCCCGGATGTCGCCTGCGCGACGTCCAGGATGTCTCCTGCCCGACCGAACCGGCAGAACACCCCCTGTTTCGGCGCGGAAGACGTCACAGGGGAAAAGTGCCGTGCCGACTGGGACGGCGGGGTGCTCCGCGCGGCCGGCGCGGACCGGCTCAGCCGGCCTCGTCGGCCAGGGCCGCGGCGAGCGTGTCATGGACGGTGAAGACGGCGTCGGCGCCGGTGATCTCGAAGACGCGGGCCACGACGGGCAGCATCCCCGCGAGATGCACCCCACCCCCGGCGGCCTCGGCCTTCAGTCGCGCCCCGAGCAGTACGTTCAGCCCCGTGGAGTCGCAGAACTCCAGGCGCGAGCAGTCGACCACCAGGCGGCTGAAGCCCTTGGCGAGGCACTCCTCGAGTGGCTCACGCAACAAATCGGCCGTGTGGTGATCGAGCTCACCTGCCGGGGTCACGACGGCGCTGGCGCCCTCTTCCCGCACCTCGACCAGAAGCCGGCCAGACTGTGCGCTGCCGACCGTCCCGCGGTCCATGCCGTCTCTCTCTCCCGACGTCGTGGCTGCTGCTGACGCCCTCGAACACTACGCCTTCCTCACACACCCTGACACCTGAACATCCGCACACAAACGGACATTTCCCCACAGAACGCACTTGCGGCGAGGTTGGGAAAGCGGGTAGGGCTAGTAGGGACACGTACTCGACACGGCCGGCTTTGGAGGCGCCGCACACCGCAGTGCACGGATGGCTTCGGCAGCCACATGCCGAGAACGATGGAGGACATCATGTCACCCCGGCTCGACGCATCGCATACCCAGAAGGCGACGTCGACATCCCCCCCGGAACATCTGGATCCCATCGAGCAGATCACCCAGATCGAACAGGACCAGCAGGACGACCTGCTCGCCGGGCTTCCGGAGATCCCCCCGTACGAAGAGGTGGGGCCGGTGGACGCACGGGCCCTGTCCAAGACCCTCTTCGCGCGGCTGGAGTCGCTGGAGGAGGGCACCCACGAATACTCGTACGTCCGCAACACGCTCGTCGAGCTGAACCTGGCCCTGGTCAAGTTCGCCGCCTCCCGCTTCCGCTCCCGCAGCGAGCCGATGGAGGACATCATCCAGGTCGGCACGATCGGCCTGATCAAGGCGATCGACCGCTTCGAGCTCAGCCGCGGCGTGGAGTTCCCCACCTTCGCGATGCCGACGATCGTCGGCGAGATCAAGCGCTTCTTCCGCGACACCTCGTGGTCGGTGCGGGTGCCTCGCCGCCTTCAGGAGCTCCGCCTCGACCTGGCCAAGGCCGGCGACGAACTGGCGCAGAAGCTGGACCGGGCGCCGACGGTGGCCGAGCTCGCCGAGCGTCTGGAGCTGACGAAGGACGAGGTCGTGGAGGGCATGGCCGCCTCCAACGCGTACACCGCGTCGTCGCTGGACGCGCAGCCGGAGGAGGACGACGCCGAGGGCGCGCTGGCCGACCGGATCGGCTACGAGGACCACGGCATCGAGGGCATCGAGTACGTGGAGTCCCTGAAGCCCCTGATCGCCGACCTCCCGTCCCGGGACCGGAAGATCCTGTCCCTGCGCTTCGTGGCGGGCATGACCCAGTCGGAGATCGGCGACGAACTCGGCATCTCGCAGATGCATGTCTCACGGCTGCTGTCGCGGACGCTGGTACGGCTGCGAAAAGGGCTGACGGTCGAGGAGTGACCCCTGTTTCTCAGGTGCGGGGCGTGTGCGTCAGACGACGCGCACGCCCCGTCGCCATACCCCGCTCACCAGCGGCACCCCCGGCCGGTAGGCCAGATGGACGTGGCTCGGGGCGTCGAGGAGCGTGAGGTCCGCCCGGGCGCCCGGGGTGATCCTGCCGATGTCCGTGCGGCGCAGGGCGGCCGCGCCGCCCGCCGTGGCCGACCAGACCGCCTCGTCCGGGGTCATGCCCATGTCCCGTACCGCGAGCGCGATGCAGAACGGGACGGACGAGGTGAAGGACGAGCCCGGGTTGCAGTCGGTGGACAGGGCCACGGTGACGCCGGCGTCGAGCAGGCGGCGGGCGTTCGGCCACTCCGCCCGGGTGGAGAACTCGGCGCCGGGCAGGAGCGTGGCGACGGTGTCGCCGTTCGCGAGGGCGTCCACGTCGGCGTCCGTGAGGTGGGTGCAGTGGTCGGCGCTGGCGGCGTCCAGTTCGACCGCCAGCTGCACGCCGGGGCCGTAGGACAGCTGGTTGGCGTGGATGCGCGGGTGCAGGCCCTTGGCCTTGCCGGCGGTGAGGATCGCGCGGGCCTGGTCGCCGTCGAAGGCGCCCTTCTCGCAGAAGACGTCGATCCAGCGGGCGTACGGGGCACAGGCGTCGAGCATCTCGCCGGTGACGAGGGCGACGTACGCCGCCGGGTCGTCGGCGTGGTCCGGGGAGACGATGTGCGCGCCCAGATAGGTGACCTCGTCGGTGTGGGCGGCGGCGATGCGCAGGGCGCGGGACTCGTCGTGGACGGTCAGGCCGTAGCCGGACTTGGTCTCGAAGGTCGTCGTGCCCTGACGGAGGGCCTCGGCGAGGTAGCGGGTGAGGTTCGCTTCGAGCTCGGCGTCGCTCGCGGCCCTCGTCGCGGCGACCGTCGTACGGATGCCGCCCGCGGTGTAGGAGCGCCCCGACATCCGGGCGTTGAACTCCTGGGTGCGGTCGCCCGCGAAGACGAGGTGGGAGTGGGAGTCCACGAAGCCGGGCAGGACGGCCCGTCCCCCGGCGTCGACCCGGTTGTCAGTGGCGGGTGCTTTGCTTGATTCACCGGTCCACGCGACGTGGTCGCCGTCGATGACGACGGCCGCGTCCTGGATCAGGCCGAGGGGGGAGCCGTCACCGAGGGAGGGGTCGTTCGTGACGAGCGCGGCGATGTTGGTGATGACGGTGCTGCTCATGGCGGTGGCGTCCTTGGGGGTGGTCAGCCGCGGAGGGCGTCGACTGCCTGCGCGAGTGCTTGCGGCACATCCGGTACGAGCGTGTGCGCCCCGTCGCGCACGACCTGCCGGCCGCCCACGACGGTGTGCCGTACGTCCGCTGCCGTCGCCGCGAATACGGCCGTCTCGGCGCCCAGCCTGGGCAGCGGGCCCGCTGTCCTGACCGAGTCGAGCGCGATCGTCGTGAGGTCGGCGAGGGCGCCGGGCTCGATGGTGCCCGCCTCGCCCCAGCCGAGGGCCGCGTGGCCGTCGGCGGAGGCGGCGCGCAGCAGGGCGGCGGCCGTCCAGTGACCGCGGGTGCGGGTGCGCAGCCGCTCGTTCAGCTCCATCGCGCGGGCTTCTTCGAGCAGGTCGATGACGGCGTGGCTGTCGGAGCCGAGGGAGAGCGGGGAGCCCTCGTTCTGCAGGGCAACGGCCGGCCCGATGCCGTCCGCGAGGTCCCGCTCGGTGGTCGGGCACATGCAGGTACCGGTGCCGCTGCCGCCGATGAGAGAGATGTCCTCGGCGGTGAGGTGCGTGTTGTGGACGCCGGTGGTGCGTGGGCCGAGGACGCCGTGCAGGGCGAGGAGCTGGGTCGGGGTGCACCCGTGGACGTCCAGGCACGCCTCGTTCTCGGCGGTCTGCTCGGACAGGTGGACGTGCAGCGGCGCCCGCCGCCCCTCGGCCCACTCGGCCACGGTCGCCAGCTGGCCCGCGGGCACGGCCCGTACGGAGTGGATGGCGGCCCCGATCCGCGCGTGATCCCGTTCCTTGAGAAGTGAACAGCGTTCGGCCCAGGCCTCGGCGGTGCCGTCGGAGAAGCGGAGCTGGTGGGTGTTGGGGGGCTGTCCGAAGCCGGCGGAGAGATAGGCGGTGTCGAGGAGGGTGATGCGGATGCCGGCGTCGGCGGCGGCCGCGATGAGGGCCTCGCCCATGGCGTTGGGGTCGGCGTAGGGGGTGCCGCCGGGGGCGTGGTGGAGGTAGTGGAACTCGCCGACGGCAGTGACGCCGGCCAGCGCCATCTCCGCGTACACGGCCCGGGCGAGGGCGTGGTAGGTCTCCGGGGTCAGCTGGTCGGCGGTGGCGTACATGATCTCGCGCCAGGTCCAGAAGGTGCCGGAGCCGACCTGGACGGTGCCGCGCAGGGCGCGGTGGAAGGCGTGGCTGTGGGCGTTGGCGAGGCCGGGCAGGGTGAGGCCGCGCAGGATCTCGGCGCCGGGGGGCGGGGTGGGCACGTCCGTGCGGACGGCGGTGATCCGGCCGTCCGCGACCTCGACGGCGACGCCCGGCTCGACGTGGGTGTCGAGCCAGGCGTGCTCCAGCCAGTACGTCGTCACGAGGTGGCGAGTCCTTCCAGTACGTCGGCGAGGGCGAGGACCCCGGCCACGCAGTCGTCCTCGGCCGCGAACTCGGCCGGGGAGTGCGAGACGCCCGTGGGGTTGCGTACGAACAGCATGGCGGTCGGGATCGTCCCGGACAGGATTCCGGCGTCGTGTCCGGCACCGGTACCCAGGACGGGGACGGTGATGTCCGTTGCCTCACCGAGGATGCGGGCCAGTTCGTCGCGCAGGGCGTGGTCGAACTCGACGACGGGGGTGAAGGACTCCCGGACGATGTCGAGGGCGATGCCGTGGGCGTCGGCGTACTCGCGGGCGGCCTTCTCGATCCCGCCGACCACCTGGTCCAGGCTCGCCTGGTCGGCGGCGCGGGAGTCGAGCCAGCCGCGCACGAGGGAGGGGATCGCGTTGACGCCGTTGGGTTCGACGGAGATCTTGCCGAAGGTGGCGACGGCACCGGCGAGTTCGGCCTCGCGGCGGGCGGCGAGGACGGTCTCGGCGTACGACAGCATCGGGTCGTGCCGGTCGACGAGGCGGGTGGTGCCGGCGTGGTTGGCCTCGCCGCGGAAGTCGAACCGCCAGCGGCCGTGCGGCCAGATGGCGCTGGCGATGCCGACGCGGTCGCCGGACAGGTCCAGCGCGCGGCCCTGCTCGACGTGCAGCTCCACGAAGGCGCCGATGCGCGCGAGCCGTTCGTGGTCGGCCCCGATGGCGTCGGGGTCGTAGCCGGCGGCCTCCATGGCCCGGGGCAGGCTGATGCCCTCCCCGTCGGTCAGCTTGTGCGCCTGGTCGACGGTGAGCTGCCCGGAGGCGAGCCGTGAGCCGACGCAGGCGAGCCCGAAACGGGCGCCTTCTTCGTCGCCGAAGTTGACGATGGCGAGGGGCTTGGTGAACGCGACCTGCCGGGCCCGCAGCTCATCGAGCGCGGCGAAGGACGACACGACCCCGAGAGGCCCGTCGAAGGCGCCGCCATCGGGCACGGAGTCCAGATGAGACCCGGTGACGACGGCGTCCCCGGCACCCGGGTCCCCGAGCCAGGCCCACTGGTTCCCGTTCCGGTCGACCTCGTAGTCCAGCCCACGGCTCTCGGCCTGCGCCTTGAACCAGGCCCGGCATTCGGCGTCGGCCCCGGTCCAGGCGAAGCGACGGTAGCCGTGGGAGTCGGGGTGGCGGCCGATGGGGGCGAGGTCACGCCACATCTCGTGGAAGGTACGAGTGGTCGCCCTCGGCTGTGGGCAGTCGTTCCGCAGGGCGGAACGGGTGGACACAGCCGAACCCGCACCCGGCGACGAAGCCTCGGCCCCCACCGGAGAGTTGCCGCCTTCCGTCACGCCGGGTCACCCTCACGCATCGGCACCCGCACGCCCCGCTCGTCCGCCACCGACTCCGCGATGTCGTACCCCGCGTCCACATGCCGGATGACGCCCATCCCGGGGTCGTTGGTCAGCACGCGGCGGACCTTCTCGCCACCGAGCTTCGTGCCGTCGGCGACCGTGACCTGCCCCGCGTGGATCGACCGCCCCATGCCCACGCCACCACCGTGGTGCAGGGAGACCCAGGACGCCCCCGACGCCACGTTGACCATCGCGTTCAGCAGCGGCCAGTCCGCGATCGCGTCGGACCCGTCCAGCATCGCCTCCGTCTCGCGGTACGGCGAGGCCACCGACCCGGCGTCCAGGTGGTCGCGCCCGATCGCCAGCGGCGCCGCCAGCTCACCGCTCGCGACCATGTCGTTGAAGCGCTCACCGGCCTTGTCGCGCTCGCCGTAGCCCAGCCAGCAGATACGGGCGGGAAGGCCCTGGAAGTGGACGCGTTCCCCGGCCATCTTGATCCAGCGGGCGAGGGACTCGTTCTCCGGGAAGAGGTCGAGGATCGCCTTGTCGGTCTTGGCGATGTCGGACGCCTCTCCGGACAGCGCGGCCCAGCGGAAGGGGCCCTTGCCCTCGCAGAACAGCGGGCGGATGTAGGCGGGGACGAAGCCGGGGAAGGCGAACGCCCGCTCGTACCCGGCGAGTTGGGCCTCGCCGCGGATGGAGTTGCCGTAGTCGAAGACCTCGGCGCCGGCGTCCATGAAGCCGACCATGGCCTCGACGTGCCGCGCCATCGACTCGCGCGCGCGGGTGGTGAAGCCGGCCGGGTCCTTCGCCGCCGCGTCGGCCATGTCCTCGAAGGCGACGCCGGTCGGCAGGTAGGCCAGCGGGTCGTGGGCCGAGGTCTGGTCGGTGACGATGTCGATGGGCGCGCCCATGGCGAGCAGCTGCGGCACCAGCTCGGCGGCGTTGCCGAGGACGCCGATGGAGAGGGGCTTGCGCTGGTCGCGGGCCTCGGTGGCGAGCTGGAGCGCCTGCTCCAGGGAGTCGGCCTTCACATCGAGGTACCGGTGCTCGATGCGGCGCTCGATGGCGCGCGGGTCGCAGTCGATGCAGATCGCGACGCCGTCGTTCATGGTGACCGCGAGGGGCTGGGCGCCGCCCATGCCGCCGAGGCCGGCGGTGAGGGTGATCGTCCCGGCGAGGGTGCCGCCGAACTTCTTCGCGGCGACGGCGGCGAAGGTCTCGTAGGTGCCCTGGAGGATGCCCTGGGTGCCGATGTAGATCCAGGAACCGGCGGTCATCTGGCCGTACATGGTCAGACCGAGGGCCTCCAGGCGGCGGAACTCCTCCCAGTTCGCCCAGTCGCCGACCAGGTTGGAGTTGGCGATGAGGACGCGTGGCGCCCACTCGTGGGTCTGCATGACGCCGACGGGGCGGCCGGACTGGACCAGCATGGTCTCGTCCTGCTTCAGGGTGCGCAGCGTGCGGACCATCGCGTCGAAGGAGCGCCAGTCGCGGGCGGCCTTGCCGGTGCCGCCGTAGACGACGAGCTTGTCGGGGTGCTCGGCGACCTCGGGGTCGAGGTTGTTCTGGAGCATCCGCAGGGCGGCTTCCTGCTGCCATCCCAGGGCGCTCAGTTCCGTACCGCGCGGCGCTCGGACGGGGCGGGGTCCTGACATGGTCTGCCTCCTGGTGGACTGTTTGGCTCTCTATTCACATCCTGACCGTCTGAATAGAGCTAGTCAATAGGGCGGTCCCTCAGCGCGGGCGCGCCGCGGATGTTTGGCTGGATGCATGGGCGCAGACGCTGGACGTATGGGCGCGGACAACGACCTGACGGGGGACGTCATGGGCATCGAAGGGCAAGGGGATCGCACGGTCCGGCGGGACGAGGCGGTGCGGGCCGCGGTGGAGCAGGGGCTGCTGGGGCCGGACTCCCCCATCGTCGGCCTGCTGGACGTCACCGGCATCCGGGAGTCGGCGGCGGAGCTGCGGGCCGCATTCGACGCGGTCACCGCGCCCGGCACGCCCGTGCTGCACGCCTTCGCGGTGAAGGCGACCCCGCTGGTGCCGGTGCTGCGGCTGCTGCGGGAGGCCGGGATCGGCGCGGAGGTGGCGAGCCCGGGCGAGCTGGCGCTGGCGCGGGCGGCGGGGCTGACCCCGCAGCAGACGGTGCTGGACTCGCCGGCGAAGACGCCGGCGGAGCTGCGGGAGGCGCTCGCCCTCGGGATCGCGGTGAACGCCGACAACCCGCAGGAGCTGGACCGCATCGACGCCCTCATGCGGTCCGCGGCGAGCCGCTCACCGCTCGGCATCCGGGTCAATCCGCAGGTCGGCGGGGGTTCCATCGGGGCGACCTCGACGGCGACGGCGACCTCGAAGTTCGGGGTGGCGCTGCGCGACCCCGGCGCCCGGGAGTGGCTCGTGCGCGCCTACGCCGACCGGCCCTGGCTGAACCGGCTGCACGCGCACACCGGCTCCCAGGGCATCCCGCTGTCCCTGATGGCGCAGGGGGTCGCGGAGACGTACGCGCTCGCCGAGGAGATCAACCGGCACATCGGACGCCCGCAGATCGACACGATCGACATCGGTGGCGGGCTGCCGGTCAACTTCGGCTCGGACGCGACGGCGCCGACGTACGCGCAGTACGCGCGGCTGCTGAGCGAGGCGGTGCCGGGGCTGTTCGACGGGCGGTACGGGCTGGTGACCGAGTTCGGGCGGTCGCTGCTGGCCAAGCACGGCACGATCGTGGCGCGGGTGGAGTACGCCAAGAGCGCGGGCGGGCGGCCGGTCGCGGTGACGCACGCGGGCGTGCAGGTGGCGACGCGGACGGTGTATGTGCCGGGGGCGTGGCCGCTGAGGATCGCCGCGTACGACGGGAAGGGGCGGCCGAAGGCGGGGGCCGAGGTGGTGCAGGACATCGCCGGGCCGGCCTGCTTCTCGGGCGACCTGCTCGCCGAGGCCCGGGCGCTCCCGCTGCTCGAACAGGGCGACTACGCGGCGGCGTTGGACACGGGCGCCTACTACTTCGCCCACCACTACGCGTACAACTCCCTCGCGCGGCCCGGCATCTACGGGTTCGCGCCGGACGAGGGCGGCGGTGTCGCCTTCGCGACCGTGCGCACCCCGCAGACGCTCGACGAGATCGTGGCCGAATCCGGAGGGGCGCACGCCGCCGCGCTCACCACCCTCGGAACGACCGCGCGCCCTTGACGCACGCCGGCGGACATGTGGGTCAACTGGTCGGAAAACAAGCCCAGTTGACCCACCCTAGCCATCCGGCGCATGTTCCACCGGAAAATGCCGGAATCCTCACCCCTCGCTCACACCCTGCGTAGTTTCGGCGTCACTCAGCCGAACCCCAGGCGGGAGGGGAACTCACGGTGCCCGGTATCGACGAGTGTCTGCTCGAAGTCATGCAACTGCCCGGTGCCCGGGGCGCCGCGCTCGTCGACTGGACGAGCGGACTGGCCCTGGGCACCGCCGGCGAGTCACCGGGCGGCGACCACGAGACGGCCGCGGCGGAGGCCGCCGAGCTGGCCCGACTGGCCGCCGAGCACCGGGCGTTCGCGCCGGACGACCCGGAGAACAGCGTCGCCGACCCCCCGGTCGAGGACGTCATCATCAGCAACCGGGACAGCTACCACGTCCTGTGCTTCGTGCGGACGTCCTTCGACAGCAGCGTCTTCCTGCATCTGTGGCTGGCCCGCGTGGAGGGCAACCTCGCGCTGGCCCGCATCCGGCTCGGCGAGATGACGGGGCGGCTGGTTCTCGGATGACCGCGGTGACGACCACACCACCGCCCCGGCTGCCGGTGCGGGACAAGGCGGAGGCCCGCGAGCGGGCCTGGGGCGGCGTCTCCCCGATGCTGACCCGGCTCGCCGCCGAGCGGGCCACCGGCGTCCTGGTCCGCGAGCGCGGCACCCTGCATCTCGCCGAGGGCCGGGTCGTGCACGCCGAGAGCCCCGCCGCCCCCGGCCTCGGCACCCTCCTCACCGCGCACGGCACCCTCGACGCCGACACCTGGCGGCAGGCCGCCGACGAGGCGGCGGAGCCCCCCGGCGCCGGACTGCTGCTGGTCGGCCGCGGCCGGCTCACCCGGGGCGCGCTGGAACTGTGCCACCTCGAAACGCTGTACGACGCCGCCTACTTCGCGCTCGCCCCCAGCAGCACCCCGGGCCGCTTCCGGTACACGAGCCCGGGCCGGTCCGGCGCGGTGCGCGCGGTCCCGGTGGCCGCCCTGGAGCACGAGACGCTGCGCCGCCGCGACCTGCTGCACCGCATCTGGCCCGACCCGGCGACCGACGAGGCCCCGCTCCTGCGCGCCGACACCGTCGCCCTCCCCGCCCTCACCGCCCGGCAGCGAGCGGTGCTGCACCTGGTCGACGGGGTCCGCACGGCACCGGAGATCGCCCGCGCGATGGGCCGCCCGGCGTTCCACACCCTGGTGGACGTACGGCGGCTCGCGGCGGCCGGGGTCCTGGTGCGCGGCGCCCTGAAACCCGCCGAAGCGGCCCGCATCGAGACCACCGACCCCGACATCACGCTGCTGAAGAGGCTCAGGGATGCGCTGGAGTCCCTTTGAACGACAACGCGCCCGCGCCGAGAGGAGTGACCAGATGGCGGCCGAACCCGAAATCCTGGACGAGCTGCGGCGGTTGAGGAGCCGGGTGCCGTATCTCACCGGCGCCCTGGCGGCGAGCGTGGACGGGCTCGTCCTCGCCCAGGACACCCCGGGCGTGGAGCCCGACGGCATGGCCGCGCTCACCGCGGCCGCGCTCGGCGTCGCCGTACGGCTGACGGACGCGACCGGGCAGGGGGAGTTCCGGGAGCTGACGGTGCGGGGCGCGTACGGCTATGTGGCGACGTACGCGGCGGGCCGTGGCGCCGTCCTCACTCTGCTCGCCCAGGACCGGGTCAACGCCGGCCGCCTCCATCTGGAGGGCCGCCGCGCGGGTGCCCGCATCGGGGAGCTCCTCGACTCCCGGGCGCCCGCCGAGCCGCCCGCCGCGAAGCCCGCGAGAGCGCCCGCCCGGACCAGAACGGCGCGCACGCCTCGTACGACCAACGCACGTACCTCCACGGACAGTTGAACCCACGAGAAGGGCATACGACCATGGCCAACACCGAAACATCCCTGAAGGAGGCGCTCGCCTCCATCGAGGGCGCCACCGGCGTCGCGCTCGTCGACTACACCAGCGGCATGGCGCTCGGCACGATGGGCGGCAGCAAGGGCTTCGACCTGAGTGTGGCCGCGGCCGGCAACACCGATGTCGTCCGCGCCAAGATGCGCACCATGGAACACCTCGGGCTCAAGGGCCAGATCGAGGACATCCTGATCACCCTGTCCGACCAGTACCACCTGATCCGGCTGATCAGCGGCCGCGGCGGCAACGGACTGTTCCTGTACCTGGTCCTGGACGCCAAGCGCTCCAACCTGGCGATGGCCCGCCACCAGCTGAAGCGGATCGAGGAGGACCTGGAGGTCTGATCCTTGACCAAAAAGAGTTAGACCAGCGCCGCGGTGCGGCGGCGTGCCCCGCCCGGGGCCGCGTCGCCCGCCGCGATGCCGGTGCCGCGGTACGCCTTGACGGCCTTGCCGGCGGGGCGTCCGCCGCGCGCGTCGAGCCAGTCGACCCGCACCCACAGCAGCGCGTCCCCGTCACGCTCGCGCCGCCCGAGCCAGGCGGCCTTCAGGCGCAGCCCCACCCCGGTCCCGGCGAGCAGCAGCCCGCCCGCGACGGGCACGGCGAAGTTGGCGCCGAGCGCCACCAGCCAGGCGAGCAGCAGCCACCAGCGATGTCCGTGCCGCCAGTTCCGTACGGTCACGGCCCGGTCCTGGAGCACGTCGTGCTTCCCGGCGCGGGCGGCTCCGCGCGCGAGGGCGGTGTAGCGCCTGCGTCGGCGGTACGACACGACGGCCGCCGCGACGATGAACAGCGCCGCCCCCGCCATGACCCCGATCCGGCGTCCGGTCAGCCCCGGCACCAGCACCCCGACACCCGCCGCGAACACCCCGGCCCACCACAGGGGCGCGGCTCCGGCGCGTACGACGACGGCCACCCGAGCGAGCCCCAGTCCTCCGCGTGCCACGTTCCGCCTCCTCGTCGTCCCGGCACAGTCCTGTTGGCCGGGCAGGCTAGCGAGCGAACGTGAGACGAGCCTTAAAAGCCCGCCCACAGCCGGGGTCACTCCACGAACAGGCCTCGCGCCGCCGCCCTCGCGTCGAACTCCTCGAGGCGCGCCTGCGCCTCCGGCAGGTCGTCGCACATCGCCTCCAGCAGCACCCGCCCGAGCAGCATCGGCGCGCACGCGGTGTCGAAGGCGAGCCCGGTGCCGACGGCGGCGGGCAGCAGCAGGTCGGAGACCTTGGCGACCGGCGCGAACGCGGAGTCGGCGACGGTGACGACGGTCAGCCCGGCCTCCTTGGCGTAGCCGAGGGTGTCCACGACCTCCCGGGGATGCCGGGGCAGCGCGAAGCAGAGCAGCGCGGAGGCGCCCGCGCGGACGGCGGCGTCGATCCGGTCGTGGATCATGGTGCCGCCCTCGTGCAGCAGCCGTACGTCCGGGTGGACCTTGGCGGCGAAGTACGCGAAGCCGTACGCCTGTGAGGCGGCGGCCCGCAGCCCCAGCACCGGCAGCGGCCGGGAGGCGGCCAGCACCCGGCCCGCGCGCTGCACGGGCCGCGGGTCGGCGAGGACTTCGGCGAGGTGCTTCAGGTTCTCGATCTCGGCCTCGACGGCCTGCTGGTACTCGTTGTACGACGCCGAGTCGGCCGGCTGCTCGGCGGGCGCGACCTCGCGCAGGTGGCGGCGCAGGGCGGGGTAGCCGTCGAAGCCGAGGGCGACCGCGAAGCGGGTCACCGACGGCTGGCTGACCCCGGCGAGCTCGGCCAGCTCGACGCTGGACAGGAACGGCACGTCGGCGGCGCGCCGCACCATGCTGTGCGCGATGCGCCGCTGGGTCGGCGTGAGCCGGTGCCCCTCGAAGAGCGCCTGGAGCCGTGCCGCCGGCGTGTCCGTCACACCCATGTCGCTCATGCCTCGCTCCCCCTCCAGATGTCCGTGAACTCATCGAGCAGTGCGGCCGCCGCCGTCACGTCACCCGTGAGCGGCCGGTCGGCCTGGTCCTCGTCGAGCACCGAGTAGGCGAGCTCCAGCGCCCGCCCCACCGGAAGGTCCGGGTCGGGGCCGTGGTCGCGCTGACGCAACGCCCGTACGGCGGCGACGAGTTCGCAGCCGACGACGAGCCGGTACGCACCGCACGCCCGCAGGGTCTGCCGGGCGGCGAGCGAGGCGAAGCTGGCCTGTTCCTCGACGCCTCGGGAGAGTACAGCGTGGCCGAGCGAGGCGGGGGCGGAGAACGCGCGCAGATCGCCGAGGGCGGCGCCGGCGGCGTACTCCAGGATCATCACGCCGGACGAGGCGGGCTCGTGGTCGGCGAGGAAGGGCCGCAGCCGGGTGTAGGCGGGCTCGTTGAGGGTGGACAGGCGGGACGTCGACAGCCGCGCCACCTGGGTCAGGGCCAGCCTGAAGTGGTCGAGGGCGAGGGCGAGTTGGGCCTGGTAGAAGCCGCCGTGGTGGTAGGCGGCCATGTCCTCGGGGCTGATGAGCGGGTTCTCGGCGGCGGCGTTGACCTCGACGTCGAGGACCGCTTCGAGGGCGTCGGCGGCGTCGTGCGCCGGGCCGTGGATCTGGGGCAGGCAGCGGAAGCCGTACGGGTCCTGGATACGGCCGAGGGGCGGCGTGGGCCGTTCGTCGGCGCCGATCAACTCCCGCATCCGGCGGGCGACTTCGCTGCTGCCCCGGTGCGGCCGGGCGGCGTGCACGGGAGCGGCGTACGCCTCGTGCGACCCGTCGACGGCGAGCAGCGACAGCGCGCCGACCACCTGCGTGGCCTGGAGCAGCCCGCGCAGTTCGTGCAGGGCGAGCGCGGACTGGCCGAGGGTGAGGGCGTTGCTGCTGATGAAGGCGAGGGCGTCGTTGTTGTCCAGGGGCTGCGGCTCGGGCCCGGCACCCTTCCAGGGGTGCTCCCCGGCCAGCGCGAGGCCCGCCTGCGCGAGCGCGGCGATGTCCCCGGTCCCGACCGACCCGAACTCGTGGACGACCGGATACGCGCCGCTCTCCAGCGCCTCGCAGAGCGCGGTGACGACGGTGGGTCTGAGCCCGGCGCCGCCCGCGAGCAACTGGTTGGCCCGTACGGCGAGCATCGCGCGCACCTGCCGGGCGGGCAGTTCCTCGCCGATGGCGCCGGCGTGGCTGCGCAGGAGTCTGAGGCCGTGCTCGGCGGCGGCCTCCGTGGGCACCGGCTCGTTCCGGTTGGCGCCGACGCCGGTCGAGCGGCCGTAGACGCGTCCGGTCGCGGCGATCTGCCGGGCGGCGTCCCAGGACTCCGTCACCCGCTTCATCGCCTCGGTGCCGGGCACCGGCCGCGCGGTGCCGTCGGCGAGGCGCACGACGTCCGCGACGCCGAGCGCGACGCCGTCGAGGACCACCAGGCCCGTGTGCATCACGCCGTACTCCCTCACCGACCGTGACCTATTCAGAGTTTAAGCACTCTGCATGGTCCTATGCAGGCAACCGTTCCCGATCAAGGGGCGGTATGGCAAGAGCGATGAACTGACGACGAATCAGCCAAGTGTCGTTAAACGGGCACACAGGGTGACAGCTCGCATGCATACGGTGATGACGCGCTCTCAGCTCGACGCGCGATCAGCACAGCACAATCCCC
The DNA here is from genome assembly GCF_015163075.1 of Streptomyces justiciae. Classification (GTDB taxonomy): domain Bacteria; phylum Actinomycetota; class Actinomycetes; order Streptomycetales; family Streptomycetaceae; genus Streptomyces; species Streptomyces justiciae. The sequence continues at coordinate 368,650 of NZ_JADDXU010000008.1, read as the reverse complement.
TGAGGATGCGTCATGGCCTCGAACCGAAGGGCCTTCCTGACGGCCACCGCCGTCGGCGCACTGGCCACCGTCCCCGCGGCGGCGGCCCCCGCCGACACCGAACCGCCGCCGTCGGACCCCCGCACCGCCCTCGCCGAACTGCTCGCGGGCAACCACCGCTACGCCACCGGCCGCTCCCGCCATCCGCACGAGGGCGACCGGCTGCGCCACACGCTGGCCGGCTCGCAACACCCCTTCGCGGTGGTCGTCGGCTGCATCGACTCCCGCGTGCCGCCGGAGCTGATCTTCGACCAGGGGCTCGGGGACCTGCTGTGCATAAGGACGGCCGGCCAGGTGCTCGACGAGGCGGTGCTCGCCTCCGTCCAGTACGGCGTCGAGGAGCTGCGCATCCCGCTGGTCCTGGTGCTCGGCCACGAGCGCTGCGGGGCCGTCGCGGCGACCCTGGAGCACCTGCGCACCGGCGCCCCCGTGCCCGGCCATCTGAACCTCCTCGTCGACGAGATCACCCCGTCCGCCCGCCGCACCCGCGCCCTGCCGGGCGACTGGGCCGAGCACACCATGACCGCCCACACCCGCTGGGTACGGGACGCGATCCGCGCGGACTCCGCGTTCGCGGGGTCGACGGTGCTGGCGGCGCGCTTCGACCTGGACACCGGCCGCGTCACGCTGCTGCCCTGACCGCCCGCCAGACGGCACCCGGCACCATCCGCTGCGCCCGCGACAGGCCGTCCCGCCGCACCCGGCGCCATCACTGTGCCCGCAGCAGGCCGTCCCGCCGCACCCGGCGCCATCGCTGTGCCTGCGGCATTGGCGTCCCGCCGCACCCGGCACTATCCGCCGCGCCCGCTGTCCCCGCTGTGCCCACCGCGGGCATCCTCCTACCGAAAAGCCCCCATGAACTCGCCCCTCGCCTCCGTCCTGCCCTCCCCCGCCGACCTCCGCTCCATGACCCGCGCCCCGCGCCGCGACCTGCTCTGCGGGCTCACCGTCGCCGTCGTCGCCCTTCCCCTCGCCCTCGGTTTCGGGGTGACCTCCGGGCTCGGCGCCGCCGCCGGGCTCGTCACCGCGATCGTCGCCGGGGCGCTCGCCGCGCTGTGCGGCGGCAGCGCACGGCAGGTGAGCGGGCCCACGGGCGCCATGACCGTCGTCCTGGTCCCGATCGTGCACCGGTACGGCGCCGACGGCGTCCTCACGGTCGGCCTGCTGGCCGGCCTCATGCTGCTCGTGCTCGCCTTCGCCCGCGCCGGGGCCGCGATGGCGTACGTCCCCGCCCCCGTGATCGCCGGTTTCACGATCGGCATCGCCTGTGTGATCGCCCTCCAGCAGATCCCGAACGCCCTCGGCGTGCCCGTGCCGCACGGCGAGCAGGTGGCCGTCGTCGCCGCGCGGGCCGGCGAGGAGTTCGCGGCGGCCCCGCACTGGCCGGCCCTGCTGCTGGCCCTCGGCTCGGCCGCGCTCGTCCTCGCGGGCGCCCGCTGGAAGCCGACCGTGCCCTTCTCGCTGGCCGCGGTGGCGGCGACGACGGCCGTGGCGGAGGCCCTGCACCTCACCGTGACCCGCATCGGCACGCTCCCCGCCGCTCTCCCCGCCCCCTCCCTCGGCTTCCTGGACGTCGGCCGCGTCCCCTCCCTGCTCGCCCCTGCCGCCGCGGTCGCCGCCCTGGCCGCGCTGGAGTCCCTGCTGTCCGCGTCCGTCGCCGACGGCATGCGCCCCGGCGAGCGCCACGACCCCGGCAAGGAACTCTTCGGCCAGGGCATCGCCAACCTCGCCGCCCCGCTCTTCGGCGGCGTCCCCGCGACCGGCGCGATCGCCCGCACGGCCGTCAACGTCCGCTCCGGCGCCGTCTCCCGGCTCGCCGCGCTCGCGCACGCGGTGATCCTCGCCGGGATCGTCGCGGTCGCGGCCCCGCTGGTGGGCCGTGTCCCGCTGGCCGCGCTCGCGGGCGTACTCCTCGCGACGGCGGTGCGGATGGTGGAGACGGACGCCGTACGGGCCATGGCGCGGGCCACCCGCGGCGACGCCCTGGTGCTGGCCCTGACCGCCGCCTCCACCCTCGCCCTGGACCTGGTGCGGGCCGTCCTGATCGGCCTGGCGGTGTCGGTGCTGCTCGCCCTGCGGGCGGCCGTCCGCGGCACCCGCCTCACCCCCGCCGCCGCCGACGAGCTCCCCGGCGCGGCGGGCACCGTGACGTACCGCTTCGACGGCCCCCTCCTCTTCGCCGCCGCCCACCGCTTGAGCCGCAGCCTCGCCGACGTGCGCGGCGTCGGCACCGTCGACCTGCGGCTGTCCGGGCTGACGGCGGTCGACGCGACCGGCGCGCTCGCCCTCAAGGACGCCATCGGCGAGCTGCGGGGCCGGGGCATCGAGGTCCGGGTGACCGGCGTCGAGCGAGGTCATCGCCGGGTCCTGGAGTCCCTAGGGGTCCTCCCGGAGATCCCCAGCCCGAAGACGGGGGCTATCCCCAGTGCGGCCGGCGCCCCGGCTCCCTAACTTTGACTGCATGACCGGAATGGACGCGCGGGACGCCGACCTGAAGAAAGAACTCGACGCCACCCTGCAGGCCCGCAGGGAACTGGGCGAGGACTACGAGTCCGCGCTGGTCGACTCCTTCCTGGAGAAGGTCGACCAGCGCATCGACGGCGCGGTGGAGCGCCGGGTGCGCCGGCAGCTGGCCGAGCAGCAGATGGTGGTCGCCCGGGGCGCCCGGAAGCCGAGCCCGACGGACTCCTGGGGCGAGCGCTACGGCTTCGGCATCGTCTCGCTGGTCCTCGCCGTCCCGCTGTCCGCGATCGGCGGCGGCATCGCCCACCTGCCCGGCCTGCTGGTCGCCTGGGCCGGGATCGTCGGTGTCAACGCCTTCCAGGCCGTCCGCACCAACCCCGAGCTGTTCCGGGGCCGCCGGCACCGCAAGTCCGAGCAGGACAGCGAGTGGGAGGGCTGACCGGCCTCACGCCTGCCGGGTCGGCAGCACCATGATCTGCCGCAGGTTGACGTGCCGGGGGCGGCTGGTGACGTAGGCGACGACGTCGGCGACCTCCGCCGAGGACAGGATGCCCACTGCGTCGATCATGCCGTCGATCTGCTCCCGCAGCCCGTCGCTGTCGATGTGGGTGGCCAGTTCGGTCTGCGTCAGCCCGGGCTCGATGTTGGTGACCCGCACGTCCCGCGGCCCGAACTCGCCCCGCAGGGACTGGGAGAGATAGGTCAGCGCGGCCTTGGTCGCCCCGTAGACCGCGTAGTTGGGGAACGTGATGTGCGCGCCGATGGACGAGATGTTCACCAGGTCCGCGGTCCGCCCCTCGGCGGCGGCACCCACCAGGTCGGCGGTGAAGGCCCGGATCATCCGCAGCACGCCGGTGACGTTGGTGTCGATCATCCGCTGCCACTCGTCGCTGCGCCCGTCGTCGACGGGGTTCGGCAGCATGACGCCCGCCGCGTTCACGACCAGGTCGACGGCCCCGTAGGCGGCGTGGACGCTCTCCACGGCCGCGTCCACCGAACCGTCGTCCGTCACATCCGCGACCACGGCGAGCGCCTGCCCGCCGTCGGCCCGGATCTTCTCGACGACGGCGTCCAGCCGGTCCCGGCGCCGCGCCAGCACCGCCACCTTCGCGCCCCGCGCGGCCAGCAGTACGGCGACGGCCTCACCGATCCCACTCGCTGCGCCCGTGACGACGGCAGTACGGCCGGCCAGGTTCTCGTACGACATTGCGGTGCTCCTCGCTGTTCGGAAGTCCGCCGGGCAGCTCCCCGGCGGCATCAACCACCCTGCGCCGCACGGCAGTCCGTACCCAGGGATGCGCTTTTCCTGGGTCTGCCAGTACCAGGCTCGGCTCCCGCCGCTCCCCTACGATCGAACCCATGGACGGGGACCTCGGAGACTTCCTGCGCTCACGGCGCGCCCGCATCCGGCCCGAGGAGGTGGGGCTGCCCTCGTACGGGCGGCGCCACGTACCCGGGCTGCGCCGCGAGGAGGTGGCCCAGCTCGCGGGCGTCAGCGTCGACTACTACATCCGCCTGGAACAGGGCCGCGGCCCGAGCGTCTCGGACGCCGTCCTGGACGCGATCGCACGCGTACTGCGCCTCGACGACACCGAGCACGCCTATCTGCGCGCGGTGGCCCGGCCACCGAAGAAGCGCACGCCCCGCCGCGGCACGCCCCGCGTCCGGCCCGGCATCCAACTCCTCCTGGACAGCATGGAGCGCACCCCCGCGTTCGTCCTCGGCCCCGGCATGGAGGTCCTGGCCTGGAACGCCCTCGGCGACGCCCTGCTCGGCTTCGGCCGGATGGCTCCCGCCCGGCGCAACATCGTCCGGCAGCTCTTCCTGGAGCCCGGCGGGCGCGACCTCTACCCCGACTTCGCGGCGGTCGCCGCCCAGACCGTCGCCCACCTCCGCCTCAGCGCGGGCGCCCACCCCGACGACCCCGCCCTGCGCGACCTCGTCGGCGAACTCTCCCTCAAGAGCGAGGACTTCCGCCGCCTGTGGGCCGACCACCAGGTCAGGGCGTGCATGTACGGCGTGAAACGCGTCCGGCACCCGATAGCGGGCCTGCTGACCCTCCCGTACGAGTCCCTGACCCTCCCGGAAACCCCGGACCAGACGCTGGTCGTGTACACCCCGGAACCGGGCTCGGAGACGGCGGAGAGGCTCGCGCTGCTGGGCAGTTGGGAGTCCACTCCCGCCCACTGAGAAGCCCCGTAAAGAAATATCGCGGGGACCGCCGCACCCCCGTTACCGGGGGGCGGGACGACGGCGGTCCCCGCGAGGGACGTCGACCGGGTCAGGGCCAGGTCTCACGTCCGGCGTCCATGGAGGTCCGGGAGCCGCTCCGGAGGTCCTTGGACGTTTCGGTGCCGGCCGGGGCGGGGAGCCGCTCCCGCCCTGCCGACACCCACTAATGTGCCGGACGCGTGTTAAGCGAGTGCTGCGCGGACGTGACACCCTCGTACCACTTCCGAGAAGTCCACCACTTGGGCAGACAAACGCAAGTTCCCCGCCCGCCCCGCCGGTTCACCGGACGTTCACCGCTGCTTCCCACCCTTGGCCAGGAAAGCCGACGGAACCCCAACCATGCCGTCAACGAGAAGCCCCACGCTCACCCGTTGTGCGGAACCAGTCGGTCATCGACTCACCCGTCACGGCGCCCAGCCGCACAGTTCAAGGCATCCGAACATTTCATCCACCCTGGAAGGGGTGCTCGCATGCCCGGTTGGTCCAGGAGCTTCCTCGATCCCTCGCTCGTCATGGCCCTGGAGGCCGGACGCACCTTCGAGGAATGGCTCGGTGGTCGCATACCCGCCGTGGACTACGCCCGGATCAGCGCCGACCAGAGCACCCGGTCCGCCGTCCTGGCCAAGGGCCGAGCGGCAGGGACGGGCATTCGCCACCAGCACGAGGAGAACACCGAGACGGCGGCCGCGTTCGGCGTGGCCATCGTCAAGTTCTACGAGGACAACGGACTGACGGCTGCGCAGCCGGCCCTCGTACGGCCGGCGTTCATGGAGATGGTCGACGCCCTCCACTGCCGAAGGACGACCGAGGGTTTTCCCGTCCAGGCCCTCATCGCCACGGAACATGAACGCGTGTGGCGGCTGGCTTCGGGTCCACCAGGCCGTCACGGTCACCGAAGAGGAGCTGTTCATCGAGCGGCGAAGCGTTTTCGATCTCGGGTCGCTTCGCAGCGCCGAAGCTGCCGTCACCAGCGACGGCGAAGTACGGAGGACGAAGGAGCGCATCGAGCGCCATGTCCGGCGCCGGGCGATCGACGGCGGGACACCAGGAGGACGCAGGCGCTTCGGCTGGCTGCCGCCCGACCCCCGCTCCGGGCTGAAGATCAATATGCGCAGAGACCCCGAAGAATGGCCCGTACTCCCAGAGATGATCGACTCCGCACTGCGCGGCACGAGTTGGAACGCCATCGCGCGGCAACTGAACACCCGGGGAGTCCCGACCGCCTCGGGAAACCGGTGGAGCGGAGCGACCGTACGCCAAGCCCTCGTCAACCCTGTGATGTGTGGTTACCGGGCCATCCACGGCGAGCTCGTTCATGACCCCGTCACCGGCGCACCGGTCGTCGGCCAGTGGGACGCGCCCGCGACCGTCGAGGAGTGGGAGGCGCTCGTACGACTCTCCCGGGGGCGGGGCTCGAAGAGAGGCACCCGTCTGACGAACGGCAGCCCGTCCGCGGGAGTCGAGCCCCGGAGCCTCCGCAAGTATCTGTTCAGTGGGTACCTGCGCTGCGGTGCTTCCCGAGAGGACGGCCTTGTGTGCGGTTCCAAGATGGGCGGTTGCGCCCGGCCGACCGCGACGAACCCCGGCAACGCCGTCTATGTGTGCACCGCTCTGGACTGCGGAGGCACGGCGCGCAGCGTTCGTGACGTCGATCGCCACCTTCAGGAAGTCGTGCTCGCCCTGCTCGACGAGCGGCGCCCCTTCGTCGACGAGAAGCAGTCGGAATGGGCCGGGACCCCGCTGCTCCAGGCCCTGATCAACAGGCGTGATTCTCTTGGGCCGGAGCAGAGATCCGACCTGGAGGCCCGGATCTCCGGGCTGGAGGCCGCCCGGGAGAGGCACCGCCGTGGCCGACAGGACGCGTTGGCCGGCTGGGACACGTCACGCTGGCCCGCGATGAGTCTCGAGGAGCGGCGGGCGGCAGTCGGCACCGTCCTGCGGTCGGTGACCGTCCTGCCGCTTCCGCCCGGTCGGTCACGCCGCGCCCCGTTCGACCCCACGCTCTTGCGGATCACTGGCGCGACGTGACCGGGGAAGCGCGGCCGGGGGTGCCGTCGTCGAAGACGGCACCCCGTACGCCCTACTGCACCGTGCGGGCCATGTACGCCAGCAGGTCCTGACGCGTCACGACGCCGGTCGGCTTGCCCTCGACCAGCACGATCGCGGCGTCCGCGCGGCCGAGGACCGCCATGAGGTCTTCGATCGGCTCACCGGACCCCACCTGCGGCAGAGGCGACGACATGTGCTTCTCCAACGGGTCGGTGAGAGTGGCCCGCTGGGTGAACAGCGCGTCCAGCAGATCCCGTTCGACGACGGAACCGACCACCTCGGCCGCCATGACGTCGGGGTGCCCGGCGCCCGGCTTCACCACCGGCATCTGGGAGACGCCGTACTCGTGCAGCACCTCGATGGCCTGGCCGACCGTCTCCTCCGGGTGCATGTGGACGAGGCTGGGAATGGCGCCCGCCTTGTGCTTCAGCACGTCCCCGACGCTCGCGGCCGGTTGCGACTCCTCGAGGAAGCCGTAGGAAGCCAGCCACTCGTCATTGAAGATCTTCGAGAGGTAGCCGCGGCCGCTGTCCGGGAGGAGGACTACGACCACGTCGTCCGGGCCCAGGCGTTCCGCGACGCGCAGGGCCGCGACGACCGCCATGCCGCAGGAGCCGCCGACCAGGAGGCCTTCCTCCTTGGCGAGGCGGCGGGTCATCTGGAAGGAGTCCTTGTCGGAGACGGCGACGATCTCGTCGGCGACGGTCCGGTCGTAGGCGGTGGGCCAGAAGTCCTCGCCGACGCCCTCGACGAGGTAGGGGCGGCCGGAGCCGCCGGAGTAGACCGAGCCCTCCGGGTCGGCGCCGACGACCTTGACCTTGCCGTCGCTGGCGTCCTTCAGATAGCGGCCGGTGCCGGAGATGGTGCCGCCGGTGCCGACGCCCGCCACGAAGTGGGTGATCTTCCCCTCCGTCTGCTCCCACAGCTCGGGGCCGGTGGAGTGGTAGTGGGAGAGCGGGTTGTTGGGGTTGGAGTACTGGTCGGGCTTCCACGCGCCCGGGGTCTCACGGACGAGGCGGTCGGAGACGTTGTAGTACGAGTCCGGGTGCTCGGGGTCGACGGCGGTCGGGCAGACGACCACCTCGGCGCCGTACGCGCGAAGGACGTTGATCTTGTCCGTCGACACCTTGTCGGGGCACACGAAGATGCACTTGTACCCCTTCTGCTGGGCCACGATGGCCAGCCCGACGCCGGTGTTGCCGCTGGTCGGCTCGACGATCGTGCCCCCGGGCTTGAGCGCGCCGCTCTCCTCCGCCGCCTCGATCATGCGCAGGGCGATGCGGTCCTTCACGGACCCGCCGGGGTTGAAGTACTCCACCTTGGCCAGGACGGTCGCCTGGATGCCCTGGGTGACGTTGTTGAGCCTCACCAGCGGGGTGTTGCCGACGAGACTGATCATCGAGTCGTGGAATTGCACCGTTGTCTCCGGATGCTGCAAAAGATGTGGTCGTAGTGGTTCAGCCAGCCTACGGCCCCTTGGCGGTTGTTCACTCCTCGTTGCGATTGGGCGACGGTCCGTACGGGGCAAGGAGTGGATGTACGGCAACGAGGAGGTGGCGGCGACGCATGACGAGCATGTCGAGGGCGAGGGTGGCCCGGCGGATCGCGGCAGGCGCGGCGTACGGCGGCGGCGGGATCGGACTGGTCGGCGCGGCGGCCGTGGGCCTGCTGCTGGCCGAGGTGCAGCTGGCCAAACGGCAGGTGGGCAACGGCAACGGTTCGTCGCCGCATGTGCCGAACGCGCAGGGTCTGTACGGCCTCTCCTATTCCGTCCCCGGTGAACCGCCCCTCAGGCTGACCATGCTGGGCGACTCCACGGCCGCGGGCCAGGGCGTGCACCGCTCGGGGCAGACGCCGGGCGCGCTGCTGGCGTCGGGGCTGGCGGCGGTCGCCGAACGGCCGGTGGACCTGCGCAACGTGGCGCTGCCGGGCGCCCGCTCGGACGACCTGGACCGCCAGGTGGCGCTGGTCCTCGCGGACACCGGTCGGCTGCCCGACGTCTGCGTGATCATGATCGGCGCGAACGACGTCACCCATCGCATGCCGCCGACCCGTTCCGTACGTCATCTGTCGACAGCCGTACGGCGGCTGCGCACGGCCGGTGCGGAGGTGGTCGTCGGTACCTGTCCCGACCTCGGCACCGTCGAGCAGGTGCAGCAGCCCCTGCGCTGGCTGGCCCGGCGGGCCTCCCGTCAGCTGGCGGCCGCCCAGACGATCGGCGTCGTCGAACAGGGTGGCCGCACCGTGTCCCTGGGTGACCTGCTGGGCCCCGAGTTCGCGGCGAACCCGCGCGAGCTGTTCGGGCCGGACAACTACCACCCGTCGGCGGAGGGCTACGCGACCGCGGCCATGGCGGTGCTGCCGACGGTGTGCGCGGCCCTCGGGTTGTGGCCGGCGGAGGAGGAGCGGCCGGACGTCAGCCGCCGCGAGGGCTTCCTGCCAGTGGCCCGGGCTGCGGCGGAGGCTGTGGCGGAGCCGGGTACAGAGGTCACGGCAGCGATGCCGACGGGGCCGAAGGGGCCGTGGGCGCTGCTGAAGAGGCGGAGGCGGCGGAGGGTGCCCGAGCCGGAGCGGGCGCCGGTCACTCCGTCGCCGTGAGGAGCCCATTGAAAAAGCAAGCGCTTAGAAAACTGCGGTCAGGGTCACACCCCCACCCCCGTGACCTCGCCCATACGTACGGGTAACTTCCCAACCAGCCCTGCCCGGTAGAACCCGTAACGCCAATGGAGCCGTGATGCCCGAAGCAGTGATCGTCTCGACCGCCCGCTCCCCGATCGGCCGCGCCTTCAAGGGCTCTCTCAAGGACCTGCGCCCGGACGACCTCACCGCCACGATCATCCAGGCCGCCCTGGCGAAGGTCCCCGAGCTGGACCCGAGGGACATCGACGACCTGATGCTCGGCTGTGGTCTGCCCGGCGGCGAGCAGGGCAACAACCTCGGCCGCATCGTCGCCGTGCAGATGGGCATGGACCACCTGCCGGGCTGCACCATCACCCGGTACTGCTCCTCCTCGCTCCAGACCTCCCGCATGGCCCTGCACGCCATCAAGGCCGGCGAGGGCGACGTCTTCATCTCGGCCGGTGTCGAGATGGTCTCCCGCTTCACCAAGGGCAACTCCGACAGCCTCCCGGACACGCACAACCCGCTGTTCGCGGAGGCCGAGGCCCGTACCGCCGAGGTCGCCGCGCAGGAGGGCACCACGTGGCACGACCCGCGTGAGGACGGCCTGGTCCCCGACGCCTACATCGCGATGGGCCAGACCGCCGAGAACCTCGCCCGCTGGAAGGGCGTCACCCGCCAGGACATGGACGAGTTCGGCGTCCGCTCGCAGAACCTCGCCGAGGAAGCCATCAAGAACGGCTTCTGGGAGCGGGAGATCACCCCGGTGACGCTGCCCGACGGCTCGGTGGTCAGCAAGGACGACGGCCCGCGCGCCGGCGTCACCCTGGAGGCCGTCGGCGGCCTCAAGCCGGTCTTCCGCCCCGACGGTCTCGTGACCGCCGGCAACTGCTGCCCACTGAACGACGGTGCCGCCGCGGTCGTCATCATGAGCGACACCAAGGCCCGCGAGCTGGGCCTCACCCCGCTCGCCCGCATCGTGTCCACCGGCGTCTCCGGCCTCTCCCCCGAGATCATGGGCCTCGGCCCGGTGGAGGCGTCCCAGCAGGCCCTGCGCCGCGCCGGTCTGACCATCGACGACATCGACCTGGTCGAGATCAACGAGGCGTTCGCCGCGCAGGTGATCCCCTCCGCCCGCGACCTGAACATCCCGCTGGAGAAGCTGAACGTGAACGGCGGCGCCATCGCCGTCGGCCACCCCTTCGGCATGACCGGCGCCCGCATCACCGGCACGCTGATCAACTCCCTGCAGTTCCACGACAAGCAGTTCGGCCTGGAGACGATGTGCGTCGGCGGCGGCCAGGGCATGGCCATGGTCATCGAGCGCCTCAGCTAGCCGAGTTGGCGGCTCTTTCGGCGCAACGCCGAAAGTAGTCGTCCGCACACCCGCCGTGAGGTCATGGCCCAGAACCCTTGAACCACCAGGGTTCTGGGCCGTTTTGTGATCCAATCTCCGTCAGGATGTGACCTATCTCCCTTCACGCAGGGATTTACGCAGGTCAGAACCGTTCTCACACTAAACCCCGGGCCCAAAGTCCTGTCCGTTTCGTGACGTTACGCACTGACAGCGGGATAGTCCGCCCTTCAAGCTGATGTAGGAAGTCGGGGGTCGACTTTGAACCGGGAGTACGTCAGTGAGCGCCATGCCGATCGCCTTGCTGGTCACCACGGCCGCCACGGGCGCCGTGGGCGTCGCCGTCCTGCGCACCCTCTTGCAGCTGCGCCGACAGGTGGCGGCCCTGCACACCCAGCTCGCCGAGACGAACGCGGCGGCCGCCGCGCGCGGTCTCGTGCCCGCCGCCCGGCTCGCCGGTGAGGCCGATGAGATACGAGCCGCGGTGGCCGAGGCCCTCGCGGAGGAGCGGGAGCGGGAACTCGCCGAGGCGCGCGCCTTCTGGGCCGCGCAGGAGGCCCGGGACGCCGACGCCCCCACCCTCCTCGGACTGACCGACAGCGAGCTGTTCCTGCCCCGCCAGAGCGACTTCGTGGGCCTGGAGCACCTGGAGCCGGTCGCCGAGCCGGCCACGGACGCCGACGAGTTCGCCGCGGACTCGCCCGAACTGGCCGCGGCCCGCCGCCGGCACCCCTCCCACCCGGACTTCGTACCGGTCCAGTCACCGGTCGTGAACGACCATGAGCGCACGGTGGCCACGCTGGAGGAACTCGCCGCGTCGCAGACGGAGCTGGCCGACGTCCGCCCGGGCCCGCTGGGCACGCTCGACGTCTATGTCTTCGCCGACGGCACCACGCTGTGCATGACCCCGGGCCACAAAGAGACGGCGGAACGTCTCTCCGCGGCCCTGACGGCCGGCGAGACGCCGATACTGCTGGGCGGTTCGGGAGTCTCGGGCGCGTACACGCTGACGTTCGCGTGCGGCGAGGAGAACGTCTACATCCTGGCGGACCGGGTCATAGCGAGCCTGTAGGGCCTTTACGGCCGTAGGGCCTGTAGGTCAGACCCCGGCCCTCTTCTGCGCCTCCTCCACCAGCCGCACCGCTTCCTCGATCTGGCCCTCGTCCGTGAGGACGAGGGCCAAGTCGTGCACGGCGACGGTGATTTGGTCCGCGGCGGCGAACATCCCCGCGTCCGGCATCTCCCGCGGCTCCCCGGAGGGGTCCTCCAGAACCTGCGCCCGGCGCGCCAACTCCCTGGCCAGACCCAGTGCCTCGGCCGCGGCGCCCCTTTGCAGCCGGCTCTGCGGAGCGGCCCGCAAACGGTCGGCGAAGTGATCCACAGCCTGCGTCAGACGCGTCGTATCAGCCACGGCGCAACCGTACGCGCCGCACCGGGACTGTTGCCAACACGCGAACGCTCAGGCACGGTGACCTGAAGGACCGGCTTACATCCCCTTTGCGTCCGGAGGCGCCGATGTCCCACGTCCTCTCCGAGGAGACCCACCGCAACATGCTCGCCCGCATCCCCCACTGCACCGGTCGTGAAGTGTCCGACTGGATCCGCACCGTCGAAGAAGGCCCGGCCCTCTTCCGCTTCGAGGAAAAGGTCAGCTGGCTCCGCCACGAACACAACCTCGCGTACGGCCACGCGAAGGCGATCATCCACGAGTACGACCTGAGGAGGGCCGCGCGCAAGTTGCTCTAGCGGCGCGCACGACGACACGCCGAAGGGCCCCCGGGACGGATGCCCAGGGGCCCTTCGCTACGAGTCCGTACGACCGTCGGTGACTAGTCGTTGTTGAGGATCGAGATGAGCCTCAGGAACTCCATGTAGATCCAGACCAGCGTCATCGTCAGACCGAACGCCGCCAGCCAGGCCTCCTCCTTCGGCGCGCCGTAGGCGATGCCGTCCTCGACCTGCTTGAAGTCGAGGGCCAGGAAGCAGGCGCCGAGCAGGACGCCGATGATGCCGAAGGCGATGCCGAGGCCGCCGCTGCGGAAGCCGAGGCCGTCACCGCCGCCGAAGACAGCGAACAGCAGGTTCACGGCCATCAGCAGGATGAAGCCGAGCGCGGCCGCCATCACGAAGCCGTAGAAGCGGCGGTTGACGCGGATCCAGCCCGCCTTGTAGGCCACCAGGACGGCGGCGAACACGGCAAGCGTTCCGATCACGGCCTGCATGGCCGCACCGCTCGCGATGCGGTTGTCGACGACGCTGGAGACGACGCCGAGGAAGACGCCCTCGAACGCGGCGTACGACACGATCAGCGCGGGCGAGGCCTTGCGCTTGAAGGACTGGACGAGCGCCAGAACCATGCCGATCAGGCCGGCGCCGACGGCGATGCCGTAGGACCGGCTGATGTTCGCGTCGTCGACCGGCAGCGCCGCCCAGGCGACCGCGGCCGTGACGATGAGAATGCCGAGGGTCGTACCGGTGCGCATGACGACGTCGTCCATCGTCATCCGGCCGGTGGTGACCGGGGCCTGCGGCGGCGCGCCGTACTGCAGGTCCTGCTGGGCGTAGGGGTTCTGCGCGTACGGGTTCTGCGCGTACGGGTTGCCGGCCTGCGGCTGGGCGTAGGGGTTGCCCTGCGTACCCACGGCTGCGCCCCCGGCCTGCGGCTGGGCGTTGAAGCCCGCGTAGCCGTTGTCGCGGCTGAACCCCCGTCGCGAGAAGACCGGGTTGCTGCTCCTCATTTCACTCCTCCATGGCCACTACGTGTGGGCCTTGGCGTCAAGAGTAATAGGTAGGCAAAGGAATGACCCTAGTGCTTGGGGAGGATCTTTCCCTCGTCGTGCTGCGCAACACGCTACGCGGCCCGGTGATTCCCAACCACGACCGGGGCAGGTTCATGACCATTCCGGTACATCAGGTCAGCTGAAGGGGAACCCGGTGTAGCCCTCGGCGAGGTCGGTCTCGGCGGCCTCGGACGTGGCGATCCGTTCCAGCCGCGCGACCTGGAGCCGGTCCTCGAAGGGAGTGGCGTCGGGCGCCCGGTGCAGGAGGGTCGTCATGTCGTACGAGAACCGCTCGGCCTGCCACACCCGCCGCAGACAGGTCTCGGAGTAGGCGTCGAGGAGCTCGGCGGACCCCGTGTCCCGCTGGTGGGTGAGCGCCCGCGCGAAGGTGACGACGTCGCCGACGGCGAGGTTCAGCCCCTTCGCCCCGGTGGGCGGCACGATGTGGGCGGCGTCCCCGGCGAGGAAGAGCCGTCCGTGCCGCATGGGCTCGTGGACGTAGGACCGCATGGGCGTGACGGACTTCTGGGTGATCGGTCCGCGCTCCAGCGCCCACCCGTCCTCGGTCTCGAACCGCCGCTCCAGCTCGTCCCAGATCTCCTCGTCGCCCCAGCTCTCGGCGTCCGTGCCCTCGGGAACCTGGAGATAGAGCCGGGACACCGACGGCGAGCGCATGGAGAGCAGGGCGAAGCCGCGGTCGTGGCGGGCGTAGACGAGCTCGTCGTGCGAGGGCGGGACGTCGGCGAGGATGCCGAGCCAGCCGAAGGGGTACGTCCGCTCGAAGACGCGGACGAGTTCCTCGGGGACCGCCTTGCGGGCGACGCCCCAGAACCCATCGCAGCCGACGACGTACTCACACTCGAGCACGTCCTCACGCCCCTCGTGCCGGAACCGTACGGTGGGGCTGTCGCTGTCGGCGCCCTCGACGGCCAGCGCCTCCGCCTCGAACAGCAGCGGGCCGCCCTCCTTCAGCTGGAGGGCGATGAGGTCCTTGCAGACCTCGGTCTGCGCGTACACCATCACGGACCGGCCGCCGGTGAGGGCGGGGAAGTCGACGCGGTGCCGCTTGCGCTCGTACCGCAGCTCGATCCCGTCGTGCCGCAGCCCCTCGCGGTCCATGCGCTCGCCGGCCCCGGCCGCGCGCAGCACGTCGACGGTCCCCTGCTCCAGGATTCCGGCGCGCTGGCGCTGCTCGACGTAGGCACGGTCGCGGGCCTCCAGGACGACCGAGTCGATGCCCGCGTTGTGGAGCAGCCGGGCGAGGAGGAGGCCGGCGGGGCCGGCTCCGATGATGCCGACGGTGGTGCGCATCGACGAACCTCTCTGTTCGTGTGGCTCTTGTTCGTGCAGGCTGTTCGTGTAGTGAAATTTACTTCACCAATGCCTGCCGCCGAGTCTGCGACGGCCCGCGGCCGCTGTCAACGGTCGATGCGGGGCTGGGTCAGGCCGAGCGGGAGGCCGTGTTCGGGAACGCTTCACGCGGCCACGCTGTCGCGATGTGTTGAAAGAAGGGCCCCAGCGGAAGCGGCGTCTGCCTACGGGAACGAAAAAGGTCGGAGGTGCCCGGAACCGGACTTGAACCGGTACGCCCGCGAGGGGCAGCGAGGTTTAAGCTCGCCGTGTCTGCATTCCACCATCCGGGCAGGCCATGGGCTCCGCGTCGAGGTCCCGAGCCTATCGGGGCGCGTCCCCCGAACAGCGGACGGGCGGACCGATGTTGTCTTATTTTATTGACGTCTGAGGGTGCATCAGCCCGTGGAACGAGCCATCCGCACTTGCCAATAGCCTTACGTGCGAGGCCCGGCCGCGCATGCGGAATGACGGAATTTCACCGCCTCAACCAGGGGGCTCCACCTGTTCTCGACGCGGCCGTCGCTCAGGGGCGTCCGTCATCCCCAGGTATGACACGGCCGCCTCCGGTCAGCCTCGAGTCGCCCTCCGGAACCGGAACAGCGGGTGACTACACGGCGGTGAGGCGACGCGACGATGGTTCACGGCCTGAAAACGGCCGCAGGAACGCCAGACCGCCGTCGTCGTCCGTCAAGGAGCACCCACCCGTGACCACCACTCCCATCGCCGACCGGACCACCTCCGTGGCCGCGCGCGCCACGGATCTGTCGAAGATCTACGGACAGGGCGAGACCCAGGTGGTCGCGCTCGACCGGGTCTCCGTCGAGTTCCGGCAGGCCGAGTTCACCGCGATCATGGGCCCGTCGGGGTCCGGCAAGTCGACGCTGATGCACTGTGTGGCAGGGCTGGACACGTTCTCGTCCGGCTCCGTGCGCATCGGCGACACCGAGCTGGGCTCGCTGAAGGACAAGCAGCTCACCAAGCTGCGCCGGGACAAGATCGGCTTCATCTTCCAGGCGTTCAACCTGCTGCCGACGCTGACCGCGCTGGAGAACATCACGCTGCCGATGGACATCGCGGGCCGCAAGCCCGACAAGCAGTGGCTGGAATCCGTCATCCAGATGGTCGGCCTCAAGGACCGCCTCTCGCACCGGCCCTCCCAGCTCTCCGGCGGCCAGCAGCAGCGCGTCGCCGTCGCCCGCGCCCTGGCCTCCCGCCCCGACATCATCTTCGGCGACGAGCCGACCGGGAACCTCGACTCCCGCTCCGGCGCCGAGGTGCTGGGCTTTCTCCGCAACTCCGTACGGGAGTTGGGGCAGACGGTGGTCATGGTGACCCACGACCCGGTGGCCGCCGCGTACGCCGACCGCGTCGTCTTCCTCGCCGACGGGCGGATCGTCGACGAGATGTACCGGCCCACCGCCGACAACGTGCTCGACTTCATGAAGCAGTTCGACGCGAAGGGCCGTACCTCCTGATGTTCCGCACCGCCCTGCGCAACGTCCTCGCGCACAAGGCCCGGCTCCTCATGACCGTCCTCGCCGTGATGCTCGGCGTGGCCTTCGTGTCGGGGACGCTGGTCTTCACCAACACCATCTCCAACGCCTACCAGAACAGCTCCGCCAAGGGCTTCGACCAGGTCGACGTGGCGGTCCAGCCCGACTACCAGGAGAGCAAGGGCAACAAGGTCGGCAAGACCCCCGAGCTCACCCAGGCGCTCCTCGACAGGAGCGCGAGGACCCCGGGTGCCGCCTCCGCCATCGGCGTCGTCAGCGGCTTCACCGCCATGGCCGACAAGGACGGCGACCTCATCGGCGGCGGCTTCCAGTCGCAGGGCGGGAACTACTGGGGCGCCAAGGACCCCCGGTACCCGCTCGCCGAGGGCGCGGCCCCGCGCGGCGCCGACCAGGTCGCCATCGACTCCGAGACCGCGAAGCGCGCCGGGTACGAGGTCGGCGACAAGGTCCGCCTCTCGATCGACGGCCCGGTCCTCTCCCCCACCGTCACCGGCATCTTCACCACCGACGACGGCAATGTCGCGGCCGGCGGCAGCCTCGCCCTGTTCGACACGGCGACCGCGCAGAAGCTGTTCGGCAAGACGGGCACGTACGACGAGATCGACGTGAAGGCCGCCCCCGGCACCTCCCAGACCGCGCTGAAGGCCGCGCTCGACAAGACCCTGCCGGCGAAGCTCGTCGAGACCACGACCGGCAAGGAACTCGCCGACGACCAGGCCGAGTTGATCTCCTCCCAGATGGGCAGCTTCCGTCAGATGCTGCTGGTCTTCGCGGGCATCGCGCTGTTCGTGGGGACGTTCATCATCGCCAACACCTTCACCATGCTGGTCGCCCAGCGCACCAAGGAGCTGGCGCTGCTGCGGGCCGTCGGCGCGTCCCGGCGTCAGGTCACCCGCTCGGTGCTGATCGAGGCGTTCGTCGTCGGCACGGTCGCCGGGGTGACCGGCCTGGTCGCGGGCATCGGCATCGGCGCCGGGATGCGGTCGCTGATGGGCACGCTCGGCGCGACCGTCCCGGACGGGCCGCTGGTCGTCTCCGGCGGCACGGTCGCCACCGCCCTCGCGGTCGGCGTCCTCATCACCATGCTGGCGGCGTGGCTGCCGGGCCGCCGGGCCGCGAAGATCCCGCCGGTCGCGGCGATGAGCAGCGTGCACGCGCAGGCCACCACGAAGTCGCTGGTGCTGCGCAACACCCTCGGCGCGCTGTTCTCCGGCGCGGGTGTCGCGGTCGTCCTCGCGGCGACGACGATGAACGGCTCCGACGGCCAGGCCCCCATGGGCATCGGCGCGGTCCTGCTCATCATCGGCGTCTTCATCCTGACCCCGCTGCTGTCCCGCCCCCTGATCGCGGCCGCCGCCCCGGTGCTGCGCGTGTTCGGCACGGCGGGCAAGCTCGCCCGGCAGAACTCGGTCCGCAACCCCCGTCGTACGGCCGCCACCGCGTCCGCGCTGATGATCGGCCTGACGCTGATCACCGGCATGACGGTGATGGCGGGCAGCCTGCAGAAGTCCATCGACAAGATGGCGTCGTCGGCGATCCGCGCGGACTACATCGTGTCGATGGCGAACGGCAACGAACTGTCCCCGGACGTCGACAACAAGCTCAACGCCACGGACGGGGTCACCACCACCAGCCCGCTGCGCAACGCCCCCTCGCGCATCGACGGCGAGACCGAGTACCTGACCGGCGTGAACGGCTCGTCGATCGGCAAGCTGACCGACCTGAAGGTCGACAGCGGCTCCTTCAAGGTGGGCGGCGGTCAGGTGGTCGTCGACAGCGACACCGCCAAGTCCCGCGGCTGGACGGCCGGTTCGACGTTCACCGCGCACTACGAGGACGGCAAGGCGCAGAAGCTCACCGTCTCCGCGGTCTACGAGGGCAACGAGCTGATCCGGGGCATCATGGTCGACAACAAGGCCCTCACCCCGCATCTGACCGACCCGGCCGACATGCAGGTCCTGGTGAAGACGGCCGACGGCGCCTCCGACGCCACGAAGGACCGGCTGGAGAAGGCCCTCGGCACCAACCCGGCCATCAAGGTGCAGAGCAAGCAGGACCTGTCCGACGACATCGCGAAGATGTTCACGCTGATCCTGAACATGGTCTACGGCCTGCTCGCCATGGCGGTGCTCGTCGCGGTCCTCGGCGTCATCAACACCCTGGCCATGTCGGTCTTCGAACGCTCCCAGGAGATCGGCATGCTCCGCGCGATCGGCCTGGACCGCAAGGGCGTCAAGCGGATGGTCCGCCTGGAGTCCCTGGTGATCTCCCTGTTCGGCGGTGTCCTCGGCATCGGCCTGGGCGTGTTCTTCGGCTGGGCGGCCGGTGAGCTGCTGGGCACGAAGATGGCGACGTACGAACTCGTCCTGCCCTGGGGGCGGATGGCGCTCTTCCTGCTGGGCGCGGCGGTCGTCGGTGTCCTGGCGGCCCTGTGGCCGGCCCGGCGCGCGGCGAAGCTGAACATGCTGTCGGCCATCAAGGCCGAGTAGCGGCCGTACGGCAGTTGGGGCCCGTCACGTACAAGTGGCGGGCCCCTTCCGTCGGTTCAGTTCCAGGTGCGGGCGCGCAGCGGCATTCCGGAGTCCCCGGAGTCCAGGGCACGGACGGCCAGGACCTGGTTGACGCCGATGCTGTTGCGTTCGAAGGCGAGTGCGCAGGCGGCCATGTAGAGCCGCCATACACGGGCCCGGCCGGGTCCGGCGAGCCGGGCGGCACGGGCCCAGTCGGCCTCCAGGCGGGCCACCCAGCGGCGCAGGGTGAGGCCGTAGTGCTCGCGGATCGACTCGACGTCACGCACCTCGAACCCGGCGCGTTCCAGCTGGGTGACGGTGGTGCCGAGGGGGGCGAGCTCGCCGTCGGGGAAGACGTAGGCATCGATGAACTCGTCGACGTGGTACGTCGATTCGTCGCGCTGCGGGCGGCGGGCGATCTGGTGGTTGAGGAGCCGTCCGCCGGGCCTGAGGAGGGCGTACAGGTCCTCGGCGTACTCCAGGTAGCGTTCGGCGCCGACGTGTTCGGCCATGCCGATGGAGGAGATCGCGTCGTAGGGCCCGTCGCCGACGTCCCGGTAGTCCTGGACGCGGATCTCGATCCGGTCGGTCAGGCCCTCGTCGGCGACGCGCTTGCGGGCGTAGGCGGCCTGCTCCTGGGAGAGGGTGATGCCGACGACCCGCACGCCGTGCTCGCGGGCGGCGTGGATCGCCATGGAGCCCCAGCCGCAGCCGACGTCGAGGAGCCGCTGACCGGGGGTCAGGGCGAGCTTCGCGCAGACGAGTTCGAGCTTGTCGCGCTGGGCGTCCTCCAGCGTGCTCCCGGGGCTCTCCCAGTAGGCGCACGAGTAGACCATCGACGGGCCGAGGACGATCTCGTAGAAGTCGTTGCCGACGTCGTAGTGGTGGCTGACGGCGCGTCTGTCGGTGCGCTTGGTGTGAAGGTGGCCGCGGTGCCGGCGGACCTCCTCGGGCGGCGGGGCGGGCGGCAGCGGCAGCCCGGAGAGCCGGACGAGGCCACGCAGGGCGGCGCGCACCTCGGGGTCGCGGAGCAGCGCGGCCCGGCTCCTGGCGCCCTCGCCGCGCTCCCAGACGAGGCCGGAGATCAGGTCGAGTGCGGCGTAGAGGTCGCCGTCGATGTCGAGGTCCCCCGCGACCCAGGCGCGGGCGAGACCGAGTTCGCCGGGCTTGAACAACAGCCGCCGCACCGCCCGGCGGTTGCGCAGCACCAGCGCCGGGGCGCCCGGCGGTCCCGCCTGCGAGCCGTCCCACGCCCGCACGCGGACCGGGAGCGGGGCTCCCAGCAGTAGTTCGAAGAGGTTCTTCAGCCGCGACGCGGCGTCGGCCATGGCGCACACCTCCGTGACGAGGATCCCGGAATTGTCCACCTACGTAAACAGTGACAAGGGGTGACGCAATCCCGGGACACGCCGAAGGGCCTCCCGCACCACGGATGGCGGGAGGCCCTTCGGTTCGATCAGTGACCGGAGTCGGTCAGGAGGCCTTGGCCTTCTCCTGCGTCTTCTCCGGCTGCGCGGCGGCGGGCGCCGGCGCGGGCTTGGCGGCCTCGTAGAACTCCTCGCGCGGAGTCTCCAGGGCGCCGAGGGCGACGACCTCGCGCTTGAGGAACATCGCGAGCGTCCAGTCGGCGAAGACGCGGATCTTGCGGTTCCACGTCGGCATCGCCAGACCGTGGTAGCCACGGTGCATGTACCAGGCGAGACGGCCCTTGAGCTTGATCTTCATCTTGCCCATGACGATCATCGCCACGCCCTTGTGGAGGCCGAGACCGGCCACCGCGCCCTTGTTGGAGTGCGCGTACTCCTTCTGCGGGAAGCCCCGCATGCCGGAGACCACGTTGTCGCCGAGGACCTTGGCCTGACGCAGCGCGTGCTGGGCGTTCGGCGGGCACCAGGCGTTCTCCACCCCGGCCTTGCGGGCGGCGACGTCCGGGACCTGGGCGTTGTCGCCGGCGGCCCAGATGTAGTCGGTGCCCTGCACCTGGAGGGTGGGCTGGGTGTCGACGTGACCGCGCGGGCCGAGCGGGAGGCCGTAGCGGGAGAGGACCGGGTTGGGCTTGACGCCGGCGGTCCAGACGATCGTGTTGGAGTCGACCTCGAGCCCGTTCTTCAGCACGACGTGGCCGTCGACGCAGGAGTCCATCGAGGTGGAGAGGTAGATCTCCACGCCGCGGCTCTCCAGGTGCTCCTTGCCGTAGGTGCCCAGCTTCGGGCCGACCTCGGGAAGGATCTTGTCGGCGGCGTCGACGAGGATGAACCGCATGTCCTCGCGGGAGACCGTCTTGTAGTACTTGGCCGCGTCGCGGGCCATGTCCTCGACCTCACCGATGGTCTCCGCGCCGGCGAACCCGCCGCCGACGAAGACGAAGGTGAGCGCCTTGCGGCGGATCTCCTCGTCGGTGGTGGAGTCGGCCTTGTCCAGCTGCTCCAGGACGTGGTTGCGCAGGCCGATGGCCTCCTCGACGCCCTTCATGCCGATGCCCTGCTCGGCGAGGCCGGGGATCGGGAAGGTGCGGGAGACCGCGCCGAGCGCGATCACCAGGTAGTCGAAGGGCAGCTCGTACGCCTCGCCGACCAGCGGGGCGATCGTGGCGACCTTGCGGTCCTGGTCGATGGTGGTGACCCGGCCGGTGAGAACCTCCGCCTTGGGCAGCACGCGTCGCAGCGGGACGACGACGTGGCGCGGGGAGATGCTGCCGGCGGCGGTTTCGGGGAGGAAGGGCTGGTAGGTCATGTACGACCGGGGGTCGACGACCGTGACGGTCGCCTCTCCGTAGCGCATCTTCTTGAGGATGCGCCGAGCTGCGTACAGGCCTACGTACCCACCGCCTACTACGAGGATCCTGGGACGCTCCGTGGTGCTCATGCCATCGAGTATCCACCCGCCCCAGGGGGGTCGCTCGTGCGCCCCTTCACAAGCTCCGGCAGGGGGTGTGTTATCCTCCGCGACTCACGTGATCCAGGTCATGGTGCGGACCTGGAACCGGCGGGTACGGCGGACCGTTGTCAATGCCGCGTGAGCTGCCTCTCTTGGCCTCCGCGACCCCTGTGAGCGGTCCGCAACACCCCCTCACGACCCCTCGCCGGCGGGTTCCCGCCGACCCCCTGTATCACACTTCTGAACACGTTCAATGGCCACTTGGGGCCCCGGAAGGGTCAGTCGGCCCCTTTTCGTGGTTCCACAGGGCGGAATTCCTTGTGAAGAACTTCACGAACTTTCTCGGAGGCGCGCCCCCGAAGGTCGTTTCCGGACCCTCCGGAGGCGCTCATACGTTATCCGACCTGCTCAGCAGAAGGCTACCGATCGGTAACAAAGGAGAGCTACGCCACCGAGAACGCGATGCCGTCGAGGATGTCGTGCTCGCTCACGACGACCTCCTCGGCACCGATCCGCTCCATGATCGACAGCAGTACGAGGGCGCCCGCGGCGATCACGTCCACGCGCCCCGGGTGCATGGAGGGCACGGTCGCCCGCTCGGCGTGCGTGGAGTGCAGCAGCCACTCGGTGATCTCCCGGACCTTCTCGCGGGAGACACGGGAGTGGTGGATGCGCTCCGAGTCGTACTCGGGCAGCGCCTGCGCGATCGCCGACACGGTCGTGACGGACCCGGCGAGCCCCACCAGCGTGCGCGCCTCGCGCAGCGGCACGGTCTCCTCGGCGAGGTCCAGGGCGGCCTCGATGTCCGCCCGCATGGCGGCGATCTGCGCCTCGGTGGGCGGGTCGGAGACGACGCCCTCCCGGACGAGATGCCGCTCGGTCATCCGCACACAGCCGACGTCGACGGAGCGCGCGGCGCGCACGTGCTCGTTCCCGACGACGAACTCGGTCGAGCCGCCGCCGATGTCCACGACGAGATAGGGCGTGGCGAGGTCGTCACGGCCCTTCAGCTCGCTCGTGGCCCCGGTGAAGGAGAACTCCGCCTCCTGGTCGCCGCTGATCACCTCGGGCTCCACGCCGAGGATCTCCAGCACCCCGCGCACGAAGTCGTCCCGGTTCTCGGCGTCCCGCGAGGCGGACGTGGCGACGAACCGCAGTCGCTCCGCGCCGAGCTCCTTGATGATCGCCGCGTACTCGCGGCACGCCGCGAACGTCCGCTCCAGCGCCTCGGGAGCCAGCCGCCCGGTCCGGTCGACACCCTGCCCGAGCCGCACGATCGTCATACGGCGGTCCAGGTCGACGAGTTCACCGGTGGCCGGGTCGCAGTCGGCGACGAGGAGACGGATGGAGTTGGTACCGCAGTCGATGGCGGCGACTCGGGTCACTGCTCGTCCTCCTTCGGCAGGGTCACGCACGCACCCTTGCGCCACCACTCCGGCAGCATCGCGATCGCCTCGTCGCCCAGCGGGTTCACACCCGGCCCGGCGGCCAGCGAGTGGCCCACCAGCACATGCAGGCACTTCACCCGGTCCGGCATGCCACCCGCGCTCGGGAAGCCCTTGAGCTCCTCGATCTCGTCACGCCGCCGGATGTAGTCCTCGTGCGCGGCCCGGTACGCGGCGGCCAGCTCGGGGTCGGTCCGCAGGCGCTCGGTCATCTCCTTCATCACGCCGTTCGCCTCCAGCGTCCCGATCGCGGAGTTCGCCCTCGGGCACGTCAGGTAGTACAGCGTCGGGAAGGGCGTGCCGTCGGGAAGACGGGGGGCCGTCTCCACCACGTCCGGCTGCCCGCACGGGCACCGGTGCGCGATGGCGCGCAGCCCGCGCGGCGGACGCCCGAGCTGCTGCTTGAAGGCCTCGACGTCGGCGTCGGTCGGCTCGGTGCGCGGAGTGGTGGGCGGGGGCGTCTGCATGCCTGTCTTTCTCTGGGTCAGGTACTGCGGTTCAGGTTCACTGGTCGGAGGCGTCGGACTTGTCGACCCCGTCCCAGACGTTCGAGTACCAGGGACGGTCCGCCGCCCCCAGCTCGGCGCGCGACTGCTGGGCCGCGCCCGGGTCGACGACGACGAACCCCGTCTCCCCCGGCATCACATAGTGCAGCCGCTGCCGGATCTGCTGCTCGGCGTACGCGTCGTCCTGCCACCGCGCCTTGAGGTCGCGCAGCTGCTCGACGCGCTGCCTGGCCTGCTCCTGCTGCCGCTGCAGATCGGCGATCTCGGCGCGCTGGGAGACGTACTGCCTTATCGGATAGGCGAGCGCGACGACCAGCGAGCACAGCACCAGCGCGAGCAGCGCCGCGCGACCGGTGAGCCGCGAGCGGCGGGCCTGCCGCTTGGTCTGGGAGCGGTAGACCCGGGCCGCGGTCTGCTCGCCGAGCAGCCGGATCCGGGTCGCGGTGGAGAAACGGTCCCGGTCCTTGACGGCCATCTCTCACTCCCGTTCACACGCGCGTACGTCCCCGCACACGGTACGGGACCGAGTACGGGGACGTACGTACGACGCTGTCCTTGAGTGCTTTAAGGGTGTCAGCCCTTGAAGCGCGGGAAGGCCGAGCGACCGGCGTAGACGGCCGCGTCGTCGAGGATCTCCTCGATGCGCAGCAGCTGGTTGTACTTGGCGACGCGCTCGGAGCGGGCCGGGGCGCCGGTCTTGATCTGGCCGCAGTTGGTGGCGACGGCGAGGTCGGCGATGGTGACGTCCTCGGTCTCGCCGGAGCGGTGGGACATCATGCACTTGAAGCCGCTGCGCTGGGCGAGCTCGACGGCGTCCAGGGTCTCGGTGAGCGAGCCGATCTGGTTCACCTTCACGAGCAGGGCGTTGGCGGTGCCCTCCTCGATGCCACGGGCCAGGCGCTCGGGGTTGGTGACGAACAGGTCGTCGCCGACGAGCTGGACCTTGTCACCGAGCTTGTCGGTGATGACCTTCCAGCCGGCCCAGTCGTCCTCGAACAGCGGGTCCTCGATGGAGACGAGCGGGTAGGCCGCGACGAGCTCCTCGTAGTACTCCGTCATCTCGGCGGCGGAGCGCTCCTTGCCCTCGAACTGGTACTTGCCGTCCTTGTAGAACTCGGAGGCGGCGACGTCGAGGGCGAGGGCGACCTGCTCGCCGGGGATGTAACCGGCTTCCTTGATCGCCTCGAGGATGAGGTCCAGGGCGGCGCGGTTGGACTCGAGGTTCGGGGCGAAGCCGCCCTCGTCGCCGAGGCCGGTCGACAGGCCCTTGCTCTTCAGGACCTTCTTGAGGGTGTGGTAGACCTCGGTGCCCCAGCGCAGCGCCTCGGAGAAGGACTCCGCGCCGATCGGGGCGATCATGAACTCCTGGATGTCCACGTTGGAGTCGGCGTGCGAGCCGCCGTTCAGGATGTTCATCATCGGAACGGGCAGCAGGTGCGCGTTCGGGCCGCCCAGGTAACGGAAGAGCGGGAGGTCGCTGGCCTCGGAGGCCGCGTGGGCGACGGCGAGGGAGACGCCGAGGATGGCGTTGGCGCCGAGGGAGCCCTTGTTGTCGGTGGCGTCCAGGTCGAACATCGCCTGGTCGATCAGCCGCTGCTCGGTGGCGTCGTAGCCGACCAGCTCCGGGCCGATCTGCTCGATGACGGCGAGGACGGCCTTCTCGACGCCCTTGCCCAGGTAGCGGTTCGGGTCACCGTCGCGGAGCTCGATGGCCTCGAAGGCGCCCGTGGAGGCGCCGGAGGGGACGGCGGCACGACCCGTGCTGCCGTCGTCGAGGCCGACCTCGACCTCGACCGTGGGGTTGCCTCGGGAGTCCAGGATTTCCCGGGCTACGACGACGTCGATGGACGGCACGAGCATCTCCTTCTTGGGATGTGACGCGGCTACGGCACTGCCGCAGCGACTCTGCGAGACGAGCCTAACCGGCTCCGGGCGATCGGCCACCGCGTGGACCGCCCCGTGGACAGAACCGATCGTAAATTGTTTCCGAACGGAACAAAGACGGTTTCCGAAACCCGGCGGAAATCGGGTACGCGCAAAAAGCCCCGCCCCGGTGCGTACGGGGGAACACGCACCGGAGCGGGGAGCCCGTGGGGACGGGGGGTGACCCTCACGAGGCCTTCAGTATGAGGACCACGGATGTGAGGGCACTGTGGTTCAGCTACGAGCCCCTTGTCACTTCAGGTGGAGCTGCTGACCCGGGTAGATGAGGTCGGCGTCCTCGACGATGTCCTTGTTCAGCTTGTACAGCTTCTCCCAGCCGCCCTTGACGTCGTGCTCGGCGGCGATGGTGCTGAGGGTGTCACCCTTGACGACCTTGTACTCGCCGTCGCCCTTCTTGACCTTCTTGCCGGTCGGGGTGGTGACGGTCTTCTTCGCGGTCGTGCGCTCCGAGGAGCGGGAGGTCGACTGCTCGGAGGAGCGGGTGCTGGTGCTGCTGTCGCTGCTCGAAGAGCTGGAGCCGGAGGAGGACGAGCTGCCGCCGCCGGTGTAGGTGGCGCCGGACAGGCCCACACCGCAGGTCGGCCAGGCGCCCTTGCCCTGGGAGGCGAGGACCTTCTCGGCGATCTCGATCTGCTGCGACTTCGTGGCCTGGTCGGCGGTGGAGGCGTACGCCGTGCCGCCGTACGCGGCCCAGGTCGAGGCCGAGAACTGCAGACCGCCGTAGTAGCCGTTGCCGGTGTTGATGGACCAGTTGCCGCCCGACTCGCACTGGGCGACGGCGTCCCACTCGGAGGCGGTGGCGGCGGAGGCGTTGCCGGCCGCCATCAGCGGGGCGGCGATGGCGACACCGGTGACGCCGGCGAGCGCGGCGGCGCGGGTGGCCTTGGACGGACGACGGTGCTTGCCCTTGCCGGAAAACAGCATGGTGGATCCCCTCACCGACGCCTGCGAGGTGAGCTGTCGGGTTCGGGCCGGTTGAGTTGCCCGGCCGCGCTGGGCGCCTTTCGGCGCGCCGCGCGACTTCACCCCAAGCCGGTCCAGCGTGAACTGCTGGGCCCGGCACTTACCTTGGGTCCCCCGCTCCTGCCTACGGCGCTTGACGCGACGACTGTTCCCGTACGGCCGCTGGCAGGATTCGGCGTTGCGGCAGCCGGGGCTCGTGGTGACGAGCGGTGTTGACCGTAGACACGGAATCCGGGGAATTTCAAAGACGATCAGGGCTTCTGAGACTCATCCCACACTTTCGCCAAACCGGACATTCAGCGCGAAGCATGACGTGAACTCCCGCCGGTTTTCGCCCTATTCGGCCCCGACTACGAGGGTCTGACCGGGCATGATGGCGCTCGGGTCGGAGCCGATGACCTTCTCGTTCACGGCGTACAGGTGGCGCCATCCGCCGTCGAGGCCAAGGGAGTCGGCGATGGAGGCGAGCGTGTCGCCCTCGCGGACGGTGTACGCCTTCTCGTCGGCGCTCGCGCCACGGTGCCGGCCGGTGCCGGTCTCGGCCTTGGCGTCGCCGCCCCTGTCGGCACCGAGGGCGCCGATGTCGACGAGGCTCGAAGAGCCGCCCTCCTGCCAGGAGTTGTCCGATTCGACCTCATTCGCCGGAACTGTGGGCGAGCTGTCGGGTGACTGTGAGGCGGCCGGGCCGGAGTCGGACGTGTCCGACTTGGCGGAGTTGTCCGCATCGGCGGAGGCGGAGGGCGAGGGAGAGGCGTCGCTGGAGCCGCCATCGGAGGTGTCGTCCGACGAGCCGGACTCCGCAGAGTTGGGCAACCCGGATGATTCCGAACCCGATCCGGACGTATCGGACTCCGAGCCGGATTCGGACGCCGAGGACGAACCGGTCCCGACGCCCGTGTCGACGTCGGCCGAGCTCGAGTCCTGGCTGAGCCCGTTGAGCAGCCCGCAGGCGCCCCAGACGCCGACGCCCTGGTCGGCGAGGACCTTCTCGGCGACGGATATCTGCTGGTTGCGGCTGGCCAGGTCGGCGCTCGGGGCGTAGTCGAGGCCGCCGTACTTCTCCCAGTTGTCCTGCGAGAGGCTGAGCCCGCCGTAGGAACCGTCACCGTTGTTCTGGCTCCAGGAGCCGTCGGTCTCGCACTTGGCGACCTTGTCCCAGGTGCCGCCGTCGGCCGCGCTCGCGCCGGTGGCGGCGAGCAGCGGGATCGCGATGGCGGAGCCGGTCACTCCGGCCGCGACGAGCAGTGCCGGAGCCTGGCGGGGGCGACGGTGACGACCGTTCCCGGTGAGCATGCGGGGACCTTTCGCGAGACAGCGGTGACCGGCGCGGCGGGTGAGGCTGGGCGCCACGCTGGTTGGTGAACGTATCGGCAGACGATCACTTGTCACAAGTTAATGCCGCGCAGATCACGTGAAGATCACAGAGATGAGGGGGAGTCACGTTCGGCTGGTTCCGGTCCAACTCCCGTAGTGACGTGGAGGGGTGGGACGAGTCGCTCGCGCCGCACCGGCGAGCTGACGCCTGTGGAGTTCAGGTGGTTCACGAGGACGGGCCAGAACCCCTTCTTGAACCAGGTGTTCTGCCGGTCTTTGGCGAGAGCCCACGGGCCGTAGCGGGCGGGGAGTTCATCCCACAGGCATCCGGTGCGGAGCCGATACAGAATCCCGTTCACCTGCGTCCGGACGTCCACCGCACCCCGCGCGAACTGACGACGACGCAAACTGGCCGCCATCAACTCCTCGACGGCGCCCCAGGAGTGTGCCGGCACTTCGGCGGGGACGGGTGTGCCGGTCCTCTCATGCCATTCCGTCACCTTGCACTTGACTCCGGATCGCCTTCTCACCTGCCCGAGGGGCTTCACCATGACGTCCAGAAGGCCGACCACTTCTCCGATCTCGGAGAGCGTCAGTGCCCGTAGCTCCTTGCTCACCATCGGGTCGAGATCCGGTCGTGCTTCTTCCTGTTCCGCGAGAACCGCCCTCGCCTGGGCCAGGAGATAGCTCACGGTCCGCACTTCTTCTGTGAGTTGGCGCACGACGGCGTCCTTCACCGCCTGGTCGAGACCGGGAACAGCGGCCAGTTCGGTCACTGCCCGTGCTGCGGCTTCTTCCTTCCGGTGGAGCGTCGTCTCGAACCGGGCCACACGTTCACGCTGCTTGTCGATGTCTCCTGGCAGGACCCTGCGGCTCGGCGCCGGGAGCGCACCGCGCCTGTCCATGTCCTCCAGGAGCGCCACGACCTCGCTCCACACGACTGCTTCAACCGCGTCAGCGGTCAGATAGGGGTCAGAACAGTGCGTCGTCCTTCCCTTGCCGTTGTTGCCGCCACCGCATCGGTAGTAGCGGGTGTCGTCGGACTTGCGGTAGGCCCCGACGTACCGGTACCCGCAGTCACCGAGGATCCGGCCGGACAACGGGTAGTCCACAGGCGCCGCATGGGAGGCATGCTCCGTCGTCCGCATTGCCGCGACGAGGGCTCCCGCTCTCTCTTCGGAGATGATGCGGGGGATCGAAATGGTCACTGTGTCTCCATGCAGAGGTACGCCCTCTTCGTCGAGTCTCGTGCCCTTCTTCCCGCTGCCGGCAGGGTTGCGGAAGACGACCTCTCCCTTGAGAAGAGCAGAACTCCTTAGCCGGCGATGAAGGTTGGAAGCCGTCCAGGGCCGACCGCTCCGAGTGAACTTCCCGAGCTTGTTGAGCTCCAGAGCCGCCTGAGAGACGTTCTTCTTCCCTTCCACGATCAGAGTCACCGCTGCGCGGACGACGTCCGCCTCACGGTCGTTCACGATCAACGTGGAACCGCGCTTGCCCGCCTGCTCGATGGTGTACCCCCAGGGTGGCGAACCGCCGGCCCAGCCGCCTTCAAGGGCCTTGCTCTGGCGGCCGCCCTGCGTCCGCTCGCGGATGAGGTTCCACTCTGCCTCCGCGCTGCGGGCATGGAACGGCAGCTGCTGCCGACCGAGCTCCGTGGTGGTGTCGATGTCCGGGGTGACGGAGACGAAGCTGACGCCGAGGTCTTCCATGGCCCAGATCCAGGCCCAGAATGCCCGACCGGTCCGGCCGATGCGATCAAGCGTGTCGACCACGACGACATCGATGAGGCCTTGGCGAGCGGCTTCCTCGAGCCGCAGCATGCCAGGGCGACGGACCGTCGCCCCCGACACGCCTTCATCCCTGAAGATCAGCTCGGGAGCGAGGCTCCATCCAGGCCTGTTGGCGACGTAGGCCCGGCCTGCACGCTCCTGGGCATCCAGCCCGTAGCCCCGCGCCTGCTCATGGGTCGAAACCCGCAGCATCAGAGCCGCTCGAACGAAACGCCCCGGCTCCGATCCGTTCTCGCCCCCGGACATGGGCATAGCGATAGCGTTGAACACGTCAGCCCCTTCACGGCTGGCAAAGGCCCCGGAGCTCTAGCCAGCTCCGGGGCCTCTTGCATTTGCCGGAAAGTTAGCGTTTGTCCTGACGTAGCACCTGCAAAAACCTGAACTCCGGCTAGTCGCCTATCCAACGAAACATACGCATGTTCGCGTCACCCGTGCCGATCACCGGGTCCCGTGCCACCCGGCTGCGGATACGGTCAGCTTGTGAACGTCTCGAACACCGGCCCCGAACTCTTCACCTGGGAGTTCGCTTCCGACCCCTACCCGGCCTACGCCTGGCTGCGCGAGCACGCCCCCGTTCACTGGACAAAACTCCCCAGTGGCGTCGAGGCCTGGCTGGTGACCCGTTACGCCGATGCGCGCCAAGCGCTCGCGGACCAGCGCCTGTCGAAGAATCCCGACCATCACGCCCAGGACGCCCAGGGCAAGAGCCGGACCGGGATCCCAGGTGAGCGCAGTGCCAACCTCATGACACATCTGCTCAACATCGACCCTCCGGACCACACCCGGCTGCGCCGCCTCGTCTCCAAGGCGTTCACCCCGCGCCGCGTGGCCGAATTCGAGCCCCGGGTTCAGGAGTTGACGGACGATCTCATCGACCGGTTCGCATCCCACGGACAGGCCGACCTCATCCACGACTTCGCCTTCCCCCTCCCCATCTACGCCATCTGCGATCTGCTCGGCGTCCCGCGCGAGGACCAGGACGACTTCCGGGACTGGGCGGGCATGATGATCCGCCACGGAGGGGGCCCGCGCGGAGGTGTCGCCCGCTCGGTCAAGAAGATCCGCAGCTATCTCGCCGACCTCATCCACCGCAAGCGGAGCGATCTCGGCGACGACCTGATCTCGGACCTCATCCGCGCCTCCGACCATGGTGAGCACCTGACGGAGAACGAAGCCGCCGCCATGTGTTTCGTGCTTTTGTTCGCCGGGTTCGAGACCACTATCAACCTGATCGGCAACGGCGCGTACGCGCTCCTGCGCCATCCCGCTCAGCGCGCCCGGCTCCAGCAGTCCCTCGATCGCAGCGAGACCAGGCTCCTCGACACCGCTGTAGAGGAACTGCTCCGTTACGACGGCCCGGTGGAACTGGCCACCTGGCGCTACGCCACCGAGCCCTTGACCATCGGCGGGCAGTCCATCGCTGTCGGCGACCCGGTACTGGTCGTGCTCGCCGCCGCGGACCGCGATCCGGAACGGTTCGCCGATCCGGACGTTCTCGACCTGTCTCGCGGTGACAATCAGCACCTCGGGTACGGCCACGGTATTCACTACTGCCTCGGTGCGCCCCTGGCCCGCCTCGAGGGCCGTACTGCCCTCGCGACCTTGCTCCGCCGTCTGCCGGACCTCGAACTGGCCGCCGACCCCGTGGATCTGCGCTGGCGGGGTGGCCTGATCATGCGAGGGCTCCGAGACCTTCCGGTGCGGTTCACCGCCGCCTGACGGGCCTCAGCCTTCCGTCTCTCTGATGGCGTCCCGATAAGCCCGCGCGGCGCTGCGCAACGCCGCCTCCGGGTCCACTCCCGCGGCCTCCGCCTGTACAGCCAGTGCCAGCAGTTCGTACCCGATGCCCTCGCCCGTCGGCAGCGGCACCTCCAGCCCCGCCGTCCGTACTCTCGACGCCAGTTTCGAGGCGAGGGCGAGGCCGGGCTGGCCGAGGGGGATGCCGTCCGTCACCGATTCGCGCTGCTTCTCTATGGCCTTGGTGCGCAGCCAGTGGGCCTTGACCTCCTCCGGGGTCGTCGCCGTCTCGTCGCCGAAGACGTGGGGGTGGCGGTGGATCAGTTTCGTGACGATGCCGCCTGCCACGTCGTCGATGGAGAAGGGGGCGTCGGGGTCCTCCTCGGCGATGCGGGCGTGGAAGACGACCTGGAGCAGGACGTCGCCGAGTTCCTCGCGGAGTTCGTCACGGTCGCCCTCCTCGATGGCCTCGACGAGTTCGTACGCCTCCTCGATGCCGTACTTGGCCAGGCCCTTGTGGGTCTGCTGCGAGGACCAGGGGCACTCGGCGCGGATGCGGTCCATGACCTGGACGAGGTCGAGGAGGCGGGCGCCGGGGAGGTCGTAGGAGGCGGGGAGGAGTTCCAGGTCGGGCATGGACACGCGGCCCGAGCCGGCGAGGCGGGCGAGGCCGTCGGTGAGGGCCGGTTCGCCCTCGCCGGTCGCCACGACGACCACGGTGTGACCGCCCGCGCAGGCGGCGACCAAGTCCTCCGCCGTCGGCGACGCCTCGTCCACCCGTATCCCGGCCTCGCGCAGGTAGGGCAGCTGCGGGTGGGCGCCGTCGGCGCACAGCACGCGGTCGGCGGCGTGCAGGGCCTGCCAGGCGGGCCAGGACAGCAGGCCGGGGGCGACGCGGTGGCTGGTGGTCAGCAGGACGATGCGGCCGGGAGCGGCGGGGGTGTCCGGTGTGGCTTCGGGGCTGGTGGTGTTCACGGTTCGAAGCTAACGCACGGCGCCGACCGCCCCGCGAGTTATCCACAGGGTGATCGGCGCTGCCGTACCGTTCCGCCGCGCTGCGCGGCCCGTGTCAGGCGGTCTGCCGGGTCCCCGATGCCGTGACCTCGCGTACCCACGGGGTCTTGGCGTCGACGCGGCTGCTCTTCTCGACGTCCCAGGTGCCGTAGCGGGGGTTGAGGTCGACGTCGAGTTCCTTGGAGGCCTTGGACAGGGCTGCCCAGAAGGCGGGCTGGCTGGTGTCGGTGCCGAGGGCGGTGGCGAGTTTCTGGGCCTCCAGCTGGAGGCGGAGGTTGTCGTCGAGGCGCTCGGGGGCGATGCCGTACTGCTGGAGCCAGGCCGTCTCCAGGCCCTTGGCGCCGCCGGCCTGCTGTTCGAGGCCGGCCCGCATGGTCTGGATCTCCTTGCGGGTGACGGTGATGCCCGCGTCCTCGGCGGCCCGGTGCAGGACGCGGTCGAGGACCATGCCGTGCAGGGTGTCGCGGGTGAGGGTGCCGGTCTTGGCGATGGCCTGCGCGTACTGCGCGTCGTCCGCGACCGCGGCGCGCTGGGCGTCGCGGACCTCGCTCACCCTGGTCTCCAGTTGCGCGACGGTGATCCGCTGGCCGCCGACGACGGCCGCGGCGCCGGGGTGCGCGTCGCTGCCGCAGGCGGTGAGCAGGGGTGCCGCGGCGATCGCGGCGGAGAGCAGGAGCGCGGTGCGACGACGACGGCGGTGCAAGGAGACCTCCCGAGGAGAGCTTGTGCGACGGTGCACAAAGTCTTGCGGTGATCGATGGTAGGCAGTGGGCAAGCTCTGGCCAACCCATTCGACCAACGATTCACCGGGACTTCGGGCACCGGCGCGCGCCCGGTCCGGCCGGAAGCCGCGCCTCAGCCGTGGGAGTCGTCCCGGGGGCCCGGCGGGAATTCGTTGCCGTCGCGGTCGGAGACCGTGGCGAAGAAGGAGGTGGCCCAGACGGTGAGGCAGTCCGGCTCGTGGACCGTCTCGAACGGATGGTCGGTCCACTCTCCGTACGAGGTGACGTGGACGGACTCGCCGGGGTTCAGCCAGTAGTCCTGGCCGAACGGCTCCAGCCAGAGCCGCAGCGGCGCGTCGCCGTCGTTCTGCACCAGCATCGGCACGGGGTTGCCGAGACGTCGGATCGACTCGAAGCCGAAGTCCCCGGCCTTGGGCATGTTGGCGACCAGCGGGGCCATGATCCGGTCGAGCCCGTTCCGGGAGGCCTGCGCCGCCCCTTCGCGGTCAGCCACGTACCTGTCCCAGCCACTCCAGCGTCCGGCGTATCTCCGTGACGAGGGGGTGGCCGGGGCCGTGGAGGTGTTCCACGTCGTGGGCGAGGCGGGCCAGGGTGTCGTGGGCGGCGGGGCGGTCGCCGAGGGCGAGGAGGAGGTGGCCGATGCGGCGGCGGATGTCGTGGGCCATGTCGGGGTCGCCCGCCACGTACTGGTTCTCGTAGTACGGGAGCAGCGCGCGGTACTCGGCCAGCGCGGCCGCCGGTTCGCCGAGTTGTTCGAGGCACTGGGCGGCGTCGTGGCGGAAGCGGAGGGACTGGGGGTCGGCGTGGCCGGCCTCGGCGGCGCGTTCGTCGGCGAGGCGGCGCAGTTCGGGCAGCGCGCGCCGGTACTGGCCGTCGTCCATGAGCGTGGCGGCGTACTGCTTGCGCAGGGTGCGGACGACCGGGGAGTGCTCGCCGTGCTGTTCGGCCGCCGCGGGCAGGATCGCGCCGAGGATGTCGACGGCCTGGGTGATGCGGCCCTCGCCGAGGAGGCGCTTGACCTCGTCGACGGCGCGCGCGACGTCGGGTTTCTCGGCGGGGGGCGTGAGCGGCATGGCGGGCGCCGGCTGGGGTGCGGGGGTGCGGGCGCGGTCCGGCCAGGGGGCGTGCGGGCGCAGGAAGGGGCGCGTGGGGTCGAGGGGCGCCCCTGTGGGCATCCCGCGCGCGGGCAGGAGCACCGCCAGGTGCTCGTAGACCTCCTGCGCGCTGGCGGGGCGGTGCTGCGGGTCCTTGGCGAGCAGGCGCAGGACGAGCGTCTCGAGCGCCTCGGGGACTTCGGGGCGCAGGCGGCGCACGGGGAGCGGGGGCTCGTAGAGGTGGCGGT
This sequence comes from Streptomyces justiciae, assembly GCF_015163075.1. Classification (GTDB taxonomy): domain Bacteria; phylum Actinomycetota; class Actinomycetes; order Streptomycetales; family Streptomycetaceae; genus Streptomyces; species Streptomyces justiciae. The sequence continues at coordinate 334,062 of NZ_JADDXU010000008.1, read as the reverse complement.
GCAGGACGCCGAGCGCCGTGGAGCCGGCGAACGGGACGTCGCCGCTGAGGAGTTCGTGGAGCAGTACGCCGAGTGCGTAGAGGTCGGTGTACGGGCCGACGGCGCCGCCCATGGCCTGCTCGGGCGCCATGTAGGCGGGCGAGCCGATGGGGGTGCCGGTGTGGGTGAGGCGGGTGGTGTCGGCGTCCATGACGGACGCGACGCCGAGGTCGAGGACGGTGACGGTGCCGTCCTGCTTCACCATCACGTTGCGCGGCTTGAGGTCGCGGTGGACGATCGGCACGGCGTGCACGGCGCTCAGCACGGCGCACAGTTGCGCGGCGACCGCGACGGCCCACTGCCAGGGGTACGGGTCGTGCTCGGCGAGGTGGTCGGAGAGGTCCGCGCCGTCGACGTACTGCATGACGAGGAACAGCTCCTCGCCCTCGCTGCCCGCGTCGTGCACGGTGACGAGCCCGGGGTGGTCGACCTGCGCGGTGACCCGGCACTCGCGCACGAACCGGCGGCGCAGCTCGTCCGCCTCCTGCCCGGCGACCTTGTCGGGGCGCAGCAGTTTCACCGCCACGCGCCGGTCGAGCCGTTGGTCGTACGCCGTCCAGACCTGTCCCATGCCGCCCTGCCCGATGAGCGTGGACAGTTCGTAGCGGCCTGCGACGACACGTCCTGTCGCCACGGTCACCTGCCGCCCTCGTGGTTGCCGCCGGGCTGCCCGTCCTGCCGGCGCAGGTAGTCACTGAGCTCGTCGAGCTCGGCGCGCACCTGGTCGATGCGGGCGGGCGCGGGGCGCTGGGGCGCAGGTGGGGGCGTGTGGGGCGCGGGGGGTTGCGGCATGGGGGTCTGCGGGTGCGGCTGCGGCTGTGGCTGCGGGATCGGGGACGGTGCCTGGGGCACGGTCGTGGCGGTGTACGGCGACTGCGGGAGCGGCGGCTGGGGGTGCGGCTGCGGATAGCCGTACGCCGGGGCGGGCGCCGGTGCCGGGGCGGGCTGCGGGGCGTACCCGCCGTAGCGGAGCTGGTGGAAGTGGCGTACGTCCGCGGAGAGGTAGTACGCGATCGCCGCCACCAGCGTGCCGAACAGCAGGGCCATGCCGGTCCAGCCGCCGGCGGTGTGGATCTCGTCGCCCGGTTCGACGCCGATCAGCACGAGCCCGAGGGTGACCGCGACGAGCGAGGCGACGAACAGGCCCCAGTCGAGCGCCCTGCGGGTCACGAGCGCCAGGCGCAGCAGCATCGCCCAGGAGAACAGGCCGATGGTGAAGATCCCGAGCACCACGAACAGCACACGCAGGACGACCAGCCATGCCGGGTGGGGCGGCTGCTTCACCGGCTGCGGGTAGCCGTGGCCATGCATGACAGCTCCTGGTGCCTCGGGTGGGCGTACGAGGGCGGCCGTCGCCCGGCAACCCCGTTCCTGCGATTGTCGCTTCGCGCGTACAGGCGAGCGTATAGGCCGACACGGACAAGCGGTCCCGGGTTGTACCGAACCGTTGTCGCACTGATCACTTCTCGCGCCCGCGCAGGTCGGCGGAGTGGCGGCTTCCGCGGCGGGCGTACGCGCGTGGGGGTCAGTCGGGGGCGACCGTGCCGTCCGTGAGGCCGTCGTACATCCCGCGCACGAGCTGCTCTCCGAGCCGGCCCGCGCGCCTGAGCGCCCGCTCGAACTCGTCGAGTGCGCGGAAGCGCGCGCCGTAGCGCCGTTGTTCGTCGAGCGGGAGCCGGGGCAGTTGGAGGCGGCGCACGTCGAGGCGGGTGGCGGTGGAGGCGTAGCTGCTGGCCTGGCGGTTGTTGGCGGTGCCGCGCAGGAAGCCGGCGAGGAACCACGGGTCGAGCGCCGTGCGCTCGGGGCGCAGGAGCACGAGGTTGCGCCCCAGGGCGGCGCCCCCCGTCGCGTCGTCGATCACGCGCGCCATCGAGCCGCCGCCGAGCACCGGCACGACGACGTCGCCGGGCTCGACCAGTACGGCTTCCTCGTCGCTCTCGGGGAGCGTGCCGGAGGGTGCTGTTCCGGCGAGGACGTCGTGGTCGGTGAGGACGGGCACGCGCGCGTGGCCGCCGTTTCCGCCGGTGCGCATCACCAGGGCGCCCCCGCGCGCGAGTTCACCGATGGTGGTGAGCGGCCAGCGGGTGGGGTGCGTGGCGTCGGCGGGCGCCGGGGTGAGGTCGGTGGTCAGGCGCAGGGTCTCGCCGAGGCGCTCGCGCACGGCCGTGAGCTGCTCGGCGCCGTCGGCCGCGGTCGGCGGCGGGAGGTGGCGGGCCGGGGCGAGGTCCACGTCGTCGTCGAGGAGGTCGATGACCGGCAGGGAGCGGGCGAGGCCGGGCCGTTCGCCGAGGGTGCCCGCGCGGTCGAAGGCGCGCCAGGCGTCGAGCACGGCCTCGCTGACGTCCCGCCAGTCGGGCCCGCCGCGTCCGTCGGCGGCGAACTGCCCGGTGTCGGCGAGCAGCACCTCGGGCTGCGCCGGCGCCTTCTCGGGCCGGCGCAGCACCCACAGATGGAGCGGGATGTTGTAGGGCGGTGCCGCGCCGACCGGCAGGGCGACGACGGCCCGCAGCGCGCCGCGGCGCAGCAGGTCGGCGCGGATACGGCGGCCGGAGCGGCGGGAGGCGGCGGCGGGCGGCATGAGGAGGACGGCGGTGCCGCCGTCCTTGAGGCGGGCGAGCGCGTGCTGGACCCAGGCCAGCTCGGACTCGGTGCGGGCCGGGAAGCCGTACTCCCAGCGGGGGTCGTAGGCGAGTTCGTCGTGGCCCCAGTTGCGCTCGTTGAAGGGCGGGTGGCACAGGACGGCGTCGGCGTGCAGCTGGGGGTGGGCGTCGGCGCGCAGGGTGTCGCCGGTGGCGCCGCGGACGGCGGCGCGGGTGTGCAGGGCGAGCCGGAGCGCGGTGAGGGCGGCGAGTTCGGGGGCGCTGTCCTGGGCGTAGAGCTCCTGGTCGGGGCGGGTGGTGACGGCGCGCAGGAGGGCGCCGGTGCCGCAGGCGGGGTCGAGGACGGTGCGGGCGGGGCCGGCCAGGTCGGCCATGAGGCCGGCGAGGTCGGCGGGGGTGAGCGTGTACTGGCGCGGGTTGGCGTCGAGGTGCCGGCCGAGCAGGAACTCGAAGGTCTGCCGGGCGCCCAGCTCGGCGGCGAGTTCGGCGGCGCCGCGCAGGAGGGGGGCGGAGGGCAGGAGGTCGGGGCCGGTGGGGAGGTGAACGGCCGGGTGGGTGTTCACAGCGGCGTCGGTGGCGGAGGTGTTCACACGGTCGGCGTGGGTGCCGGTGGTGTTCGCCGGGGTGTTCACAGGGTCGGCGTTCGCGTGAGCGGTGTTCACAGCGCGGGGTGTGTTGCCGGGGCGCGGCGAGTTCACAGCGCGCCGTGAGTTCACAGCCGTCACCGGGCCGAAGCGCGGCGTCAGCACCTCCTCCAGCGCACCGGGGAGCATCGCCGCGAGGCGCTCGTCGGAACCGGCGCTCACGTCCAGCCAGACGGTGGGCCGGTCGTGGATGAGCAGCAGCACGCACCCGGCGTGGGTGAGCGCGGCGACCGGGCCCTCGGGGTGGCCGACGAGCTGCTGCCAGACGCGTTCGCGCAAGGGGACCTCGGCGAGTTTCCCCTGCTTGCGCAGCCAGGACTCGACCTCGGCGAGGGCGAAGGACGGGCTGGTCTCGGTGCCGCCGACCGGCTTGGGGAAGTCGGCGTGGCGGCGGCGCCAGTTGCTGACGGCGGCGCGGCCGACCCCGGCGAGCCGGGCGATCCCGGCGGCGGTCACCTCTGTGGCGTTGTCCTGCACCGGCCCGCTCCCTCGTCGTCCCTGCACGCATGTCCCTGTGCACATCCCCGTACACGTCCGCTTCGCGTGTGACGCCGAGCATAGCGGCGTACGCAAGATCTACCCATTCACGGCCGTGTACGCGAGACATTGCGTGAACCGTGTTGACTCGGTTCACAGCCTCTGTTCTTATTGACCCAGCGAACGAGCGACAGCCGATCAGCGGCTGTCACCGTGTCGGGAGGGGACACAGTCATGGGCATGAAGGGCAAGATCGCGCTGGGGGCCGTCGTGGGGATCGTCGTCATCGGCGCCGTGTCGGCGAACTCCGGTGACGACTCCGACGGGGGTTCCGAGAGCAGCGGCAAGGGCTCTTCGTCGTCCGCTCAGGCGAAGCCGGGGGGCGGCGAGGAGAAGGACTCCGCCGAGGCCGCCGAGGAGAAGAAGGTCGCCTTCGAGGGGGACGGTCAGTTCCAGGTCGGCTCGGACGTCAAGCCCGGCACCTACCGCACCTCCGGCAACGACGACGGCATGTGCTACTGGGAGCGCGCCAAGGACGCCTCGGGCGAGATGGACTCGCTGCTCGCCAACGACAATGTCACCGGCACCAGTTACGTCACCATCAAGGCCGGCGACAAGATCTTCAAGTCGAGCGACTGCAACGACTGGGAGGCCGTCGACACCAAGGCGAAGGGTTCGCCCGCTTCCAAGATGGCCGGCGACGGTGGCATGTTCAGAGTCGGCGCGGACATCGCGCCCGGAACGTACAAGTCCACCGGCAACGAGGACGACATGTGCTACTGGGAGCGCGCCAAGGACGCCGAGCACGGCCTCGACTCGATCATCGCGAACGACAACGTCTCCGGCAGCGCCGTCGTCACCATCAGCGCCAAGGACACCTACTTCAAGACGTCCGGCTGCACGGACTGGAAGAAGACCGGCTGACACCGGCCCCCGTACGGCGAGACCCACCCGGCTCCGCTGACGAACCGCGGCACGTCTCGCCGTACCCGCTCATCCCACCGCCTCACCATCGGGGAATTCCCATGCGTCACACCGCACTTGCCACCCTCTGCCTCGCCGCCGCGGCCACGATCGGTCTCACCGGCTGCCAGTCCGGGCAGGACAAGGCCGACAGCAAGCCGGACAAGGCCGGCTCCAGCGCGGCGAGTTCGACCTCGCCGAGCAAGAGCGGGAGCGAGGCGAAGGAACCCTTCGCCGGACTCACCGGCGCCGAGATCGCCGACAAGGCCGTCGAGGCCACGACCGGTGCCTCGTCGCTGCGGATGAAGGGGGACGTCCCCGACGAGGAGTCGGGCAGCACCATCACGATCGACATGGCCCTGAACAAGCAGGGCGAGTGCGTCGGCACGATGAGCATGGGCGGCCAGGGCAAGGCCGACCTGATCAAGGTCGGCGACACCGTCTACATGAAGTACGACGAGAAGTTCCTGCGCGAGCAGAGCAAGGGCGAGAAGAAGTCGGACGTGGACGCGGCCGTGGCGCTGCTCGCCGGGAAGTGGACCAAGATGTCCGCGAAGGGCGAGGACGCCAAGGACATCGCGAGCTTCTGCGACCTCGACACGGTGCTCGGCGACGCCGACGACGCCGAGACGGACGCCTCGCGCGGCAAGACGACCACGGTCGACGGCACGCCGGCGATCGTGCTGAACGAGCGGGACGGCAAGGAGCGTTACACGCTCTACGTCGCCACCGAGGGCAAGCCGTACCTGCTGCGCGTGGACAGCGTCTCCGCGAAGGACCCGGGCACGCTCACCTTCAGCGACTACGACAAGAAGGTCCCGGCACAGAAGCCCAGCGGCGAGATCCTGGACCTGGACGCACTGGGCGGCTGAGCCCCCGGCCCTCTAGAGCGGGTGCCGCATCCACACGTTGGGTTCCACGTACACCGCGTATCCCCGCTCCGGCTCACAGCGCACCGGCACCAGCGCCCCGGGCACCTCGATGTCGCCCGGGGTGTCGAAGGGCAGCCCGGTCCAGCGGCGCCACTGCTCCAGTGAGCCGACCACCGTCATGGACGCCGGCGCCACCGCCTCGATGGTGGCGCCGGCTCTGGCGTGCACGCGCAGCCACGGGTCGTGCGGGAGCCCGTCGGGGCGTACGCGACGGGCGTACTCCTCGATGGGGGTGTGCGGTTCGAGGTGCTTGGCGCTGGGGCGGACCGGGGCGACGACCTCGCCGAAGCCGTGGGCGCGGGCGTTGTCGCGCATCGCCGAGAGCATGCGGCCGGACAGGCCCTTGCCCTGGAGGTCGGGCCGGACGTTGATGGCGATCGCGCTGACCGTGTCGGGCCGTGTCCCGCGGCGCAGGTCGGCGAAGGCCCACAGGAGGACTTCGTCCCAGCCCCGGGCGGGCAGTTCGCCCCGCCCCTCGGCGGCGAGGGCGAAGGGCACGCTGAACCCGGTGGCGACGACCTCGCCCCGCTCGTCCTCGGCGAACAGCACATACGCCGGGAACTCCCTGGCGATCCGGCCGTAGTGGTAGTCCCCCACCAGGTCCCGGGTGACGAACTCCGGCCAGCTGTCGGCCATCCCGACCGCCCGCTCGAGGTCGTCAGGACGCTCGGCGAGACTCGACACCTTCAGCTCCATGCGGCCACCGTAGGCAGGCGGCGGTCGGGGCGAGAACCAGTTTTCAGGACGCTCGGCGGGGTCAGCCGCCGCACTGGCGCAGCATCATCTCCTTGTCGGCCTTCGTCACGGGCAGTTCGTACTTCAGCGAGACCTGCGCGAACCGTACGACGTACGAGCAGCGGATCGTCTTGTTCGGCGGCAGCCAGGACGCGGGCCCGGAGTCGCCCTTGGAGCTGTTGGACGGGCCGTCGACCGGGATGAGGTTGAGCGGGTCGTTGGCGATGTCCTCCCGCTTTCCCTTGTCCCAGCGCGCCGCGCCCATCTGCCAGTCGTACGACAACGGCATGACGTGGTCTATCTGCACCGTCGTGGCACGGGCCTTGACCCAGTCGATCTCCTTGCCGGTGTAGGGGTCGGCCAGGGTCATGGAGACGACGACACAGTCCGAGCCGGAGCGGAAGCGGACGTCGTCCCCGTCGCGCTTGAGGAGGTCGTTGCGGGTGTCGCAGCCGTTGTGCGAGAAGGGAATGCCGCCGGGGGCGGAGTCCATCCAGGCGTAGCCGAACTCGTCGCGGTCGTACCCCGTCTTGGGGCCGCGGCCCTTGGTCGCCACCTTCGCGATGAGGTCCCGGGCCTCCGTCCGGTCGGCGTCGGAGGTGATGGGCGCGAGGCCCGGTTTCGTGCCGTCCGGGTTGTCCAGCGGGCTCACGGCACGGCCTGAACCCACGGCCGGGGCGGAGCCTGAGGGCTCACTGTCCGCGGGCAGGTCGACGCCCTCGCATCCGGTGAGCAGTACGACCATGCCGAGCATCGCGGCGGCGCCCGCCGCCCCACCCCTCAGACGCGTCACGGTGCGTCCCTCCCCTTGTCCTGTTCGTCTCCACCCCGCACAGGCAGCTGCTGCCTGTACTCACCGTAGCGGGCGAGAGGTCCAGACCATATGGGGCCTCAAGGAGCATTCCTCGCATCTCGGGCGTATCGTCGAATCGAGTCACCTCCGGAAGGAGCTCTGGATGGGCATCTTCGACAGGTTCAAGAGCAACCGCCAGATGCAGGACAAGGCCAAGGACATGTCCGACATGGCGGAGAGAAAGGCCAACGAGAAGACGGGCAACAAGTACGAGAGCCAAGTCGACGACGCGCAGCAGAAGATCGAAGGCACGATGGGCATGGACCGAGACAGGCCCGAGCAGCCGTAAGGCCGGAGGCCCACGGAGGAACACGAGACCGTGGAGGCCGTCCGCGGAGACCAGCTCTCCCGCGGGCGGCTTCTCCCGTCCCGCACCCCGGGAGCGCCGGGCCGGCGTGTCGGCTACGGCTCCATCAGCAGCACCACACGGTCGGTCCCGGCGTCGTACCCCAGGATCGGATGGCCGTAAGCGCCCTCCGGGTCCATGAAGACCGGCTTGCCGAGCCGTCTGCCGAGCGTCCGCAGAAACCCGCAGAACAGGTCGAGGCGTTCCTGCCCCTGCAACTCCCGCAGGTCGACGTCGAAGTCGATCTCCTCGTCGCCGAGGAAGCGGAAGATCGCCAGGATTCCGTCGGCCGGCCAGACCCGCAGCTGGGGGCACTCCGCGTCGCGCGGCCGGGCCAGCACGGCTGCCGCCCGGGGCAGCGGGAGCTCGGTGTCGCCCTCCATGTACTCATGGCTCCAGCCGCGTTCCACGACGAGGTCCAGCAGCAACTGCCAGTCCCGAGCCGAGGTGTCCGGCACCCGCAGGTCGGGCAACGAGCCCATCTCCTCCGGGTCGAAGAGCTCTTTGACGGTGTCCCACGACAGATCGCTCACCGCACCCCCTCATCTCGCGGGACCTCACACCTTCCCGATCCCCAGCGTCGTCTCCGATGGCAGCAGACCCGAGGACAGCACCGCCACCCAATAGTCACCGAGCAGTTCGACGAGCCGGTCGATCTCGGTCGGCGCGAGGGACTGCCAAGGGGCGACGGCGAGTTGGTCGGTGTGCTCCTCGACGCGGCGGCGCAGGGCGCGGCCCGCTTCCGTGGCCGTACCGTCGGCGTCGACCAGGCCGCGCGCGGCCAGGCGTTCGCGGGCGGCCGTCCATTCCGCCTCGCTCCAGCCGCGGCTCTCGAAGCGCTCGACGGACGCGGCGCCTATCGCCGCGAAGGAGACGAGCGACTCGGTCGGGTCGAGGCCGGCGACGAGCAGGGCGGCGAGATGGCCGTCGCCGCGGTGCTCGCGCAGGATCGTCGCCGCCTGCCACAGCTGGAGGTGCGGGGCGTCGGGCCACTCCAGCGCGGCGTTGGCCGCGGCCAGCGGGCGGCCCGCGGTGTTCGCCGCCTCGGCCGCGCGCCGGGCGAGGGCGGCGGCCTCCGCCAGCTCGGGGCTGTCGACGCGGTCGCCGAATATCGCGCGGTACGCCCGGTCGATCCCCCGCAGTCGCGCCGCCAGCACCGCCTCTGGAGACGCGATGCTCCACGCGGCGTCGACATGCTCGGCGACCATGCGCGGGCTGAAGCTGTAGAAGGCGGACGTCACGCGCCCGGCGTCCACCGCCCCCAACGGCGCCGCACGGAAGGGGAAGTAGCTCGGCCAGCGCTCCTTCGTGTCGTAGCCGAGCGCCGCCGCTTCCTCGAAGACCTCCGGCGCGTAGTACAGAACCGCATGCAGGGGCTCCAGCAGGTGCCAGAGCTGACGCACCCGGGCCGGCTCCACGCCGCCGACGACACCGGTCCCACCCTCGTGCTGTGACATGCCACGCCTCCCCGTCGTATCGAAGCCGGTGGGAGCCGCTCGGCCACCCACCGCACAACTTGACACTGACAAGATTGCCTCGCCCGCCCGAACTTGTCAATGCCTAGATTGCGCGTACGCTGCTGTTCATGGCACCTGCGGACATCGACAGCACCGAGCCGGCCTCGCGCCGCCCCTATCACCACGGCGACCTGCGCCGCGCGATCCTCACCGCCGCGCTCGACGTCATCGCCGCCGACGGGCCCGCCGCGCTGAGCCTGCGCGACCTCGCCCGCCGGGCCGGGGTCTCGCACGCGGCCCCCGCGCACCACTTCAAGGACCGCACCGGTCTGCTGACATCGATCGCCGCCGAGGGCTTCGGGCTACTGGCGACCACGCTCCGGGAGGCCTCGGACCTGAAGGAGGCGGGCGTGCGCTACGTGCGCTTCGCACGCGAGCATCCCGCCCACTTCCAGGTGATGTTCGCGCCCGGGCTGCTGCGCGCCGACGACCTCGAACTGACCACGGCCCGCGCCCTCGCCGGCGACGCCCTGCGCGAGTCCGTGTCCGCCGTGGACCCCGGCGACATCGATCCCCGCCTGGCGGGCGTCGCCGCCTGGTCCCTCGCCCACGGTTTCGCGACGCTCCTGCTCGGCCACAACCTGGACGGCCCGGTGGGCGACAAGGACCCCGAGGAGGTGTTCCGGACGCTCGCGGCAACGCTGTTCCGCTGACCAGGCATCACGGGACCAGACCCGGCACGGCACGGCACCGGCACCGGCACCGGCAAACCAGAACCACGCCCACCAAACCGGCGCAGACATACCAAGCGCCCCAGCGTCACACCACCCGGCGCCCCCGCACCCCGCCCCGCTACGACCCCAGGATCGACGCCAGGAACTCCCCGACCCACCCCAGCAACTCCCGCCCGACCAACGGCTTCCCGCCCACCTTCGCCGTCTTCGGGCGTGGCACCAGCACCTGGTGCACCGCCGGCTTGATGACCGTGCCCGGGTACAGCCGCTTGAGGCGCAGTTCCTGCGACTCCCGCAACTCCACCGGCGCGAAGCGGATGTTGGTGCCCTGGAGGACGATCTCGCCGACGCCGCACGCGCGGGCCAGCATGCGCAGGCCCGCCACCAGCAGCAGGTTCTCCACCGGCTCGGGCAACTTGCCGTAGCGGTCGACGAGTTCCTCCCGTACGGCCTTGATGTCCTCCTCGGTGTTGGCCGAGGCGATCGCGCGGTAGGCCTGCAACCGGAGCCGCTCACCCGGCGCGTAGTCGTGCGGGACGTGCGCGTCGACCGGGAGCTCGATCTTGACCTCCAGGGGCGGCTCCTCCTCGACACCGCCCTCCAGGGAGGCCCGGTAGTCCGCGACCGCCTCGCCGACCATGCGGACGTACAGGTCGAAGCCGACGCCCGCGATGTGGCCGGACTGCTCGCCGCCGAGGAGGTTGCCCGCGCCGCGGATCTCCAGGTCCTTCATGGCCACGTACATGCCCGCGCCCATCTCCGTGTGCTGGGCGATGGTGGCGAGACGCTCGTGGGCCGTCTCCGTCAGGGGCTTCTCCGGCGGGTAGAGGAAGTAGGCGTAGCCTCGCTCCCGGCCTCGGCCCACGCGTCCGCGCAGCTGGTGCAGTTGGGAGAGGCCGAAGTTGTCGCCGCGCTCCACGATCAGCGTGTTCGCGTTGGAGATGTCGATGCCGGATTCCACGATCGTCGTCGACACCAGGACGTCGAACTTCTTCTCCCAGAAGTCGACGACGACCTGTTCCAGCGCCGACTCCGACATCTGGCCGTGGGCCGTCGCGATCCGCGCCTCGGGGACGATCTCGCGCAGCCGGGCGGCCGCGCGGTCGATCGACTCCACCCGGTTGTGGATGTAGAAGACCTGGCCCTCGCGCAGCAGTTCACGGCGGATGGCCGCGCCGATCTGCTTCTCCTCGTACGGGCCGACGAAGGTGAGCACCGGGTGGCGCTCCTCCGGCGGGGTCGTGATCGTCGACATCTCGCGGATGCCGGTGACGGCCATCTCCAGGGTTCTGGGGATCGGGGTCGCGGACATGGTCAGGACGTCGACGTTCGCGCGGAGCTTCTTCAGCTGCTCCTTGTGCTCGACGCCGAAGCGCTGTTCCTCGTCGACGATGACCAGGCCCAGGTCCTTGAACTTGGTCTCGGAGGAGAACAGGCGGTGGGTGCCGATGACGACGTCCACCGCGCCTTCGCGCAGGCCCTCCAGGACCGCCTTCGCCTCGGTGTCCGTCTGGAAGCGCGACAACGCCCGTACGTTCACCGGGAATTGCGAGTAGCGCTCGGAGAAGGTGCCGAAGTGCTGCTGGACCAGGAGGGTCGTCGGGACGAGCACCGCGACCTGCTTGCCGTCCTGCACCGCCTTGAACGCGGCCCGCACCGCGATCTCCGTCTTGCCGTAGCCGACGTCGCCGCAGATCAGGCGGTCCATGGGGACCGACTTCTCCATGTCCTCCTTGACCTCGGCGATGGTGGTCAGCTGGTCCGGGGTCTCCGCGTACGGGAAGGCGTCCTCCAGCTCGCGCTGCCAGGGCGTGTCCGGGCCGAAGGTGTGGCCGGGGGCCGCCATGCGCGCGCTGTAGAGCCTGATCAGGTCGGCGGCGATCTCCTTGACGGCCTTCTTCGCGCGGGCCTTGGTCTTCGTCCAGTCGGCGCCGCCCAGGCGGTGGAGCGTCGGAGCCTCGCCGCCGACGTACTTGGTGATCTGCTCCAGCTGGTCCGTCGGGATGTAGAGGCGGTCGCCGGGCTGGCCGCGCTTGGCGGGGGCGTACTCGACGACGAGGTACTCGCGCGTGGCGCCCTGCACGGTCCGCTGGACCATCTCGATGTAGCGGCCCACGCCGTGCTGTTCGTGGACGATGTAGTCGCCCGTCTCCAGGGTGAGCGGGTCGATGGTCTTGCGGCGCCGGGCGGGCATCCGGGCGCCGTCCTTGCCGGCCGCCTTCTGGCCGGTCAGGTCGGTCTCGGTGAGGACGGCGAGCCGCAGCGCGGGGTGGACGAAGCCGTAGTCGATCGAGCCGCACGCCACGTGCACGACGGACGGGGAGATCTCCCCCAGCTCGCCCGTTTTTGAATCAGATGCAGCCAGGCGGGCCGCGATGCCTTCCCCGCCGAGCACCTCGACCGTGCGGGCGGCCGGGCCGTGGCCCTCGGTCACGAAGACCGTGCGCCAGCCCTCGGCGAGCCAGCCCTTGGTGTCCGCGAGGGCCTTGGCGGTGTCGCCGCGGTAGGTCTCGGGCGCGTGCATGCCGAGCTGGAGGGTGTCCGCCTCCAGCTCCAGGTCCGCGGCGAACGGCGACACCGACCACCACATCATGTCCAGCTCGCGCGCCCGGTCCCGGACGTCGGCGATGGACCACAGGGAGGCCGCGCCGACGTCGATCGGCGCATCGCCGCCGCCCGCGGTGGCCGCCCAGGAGGCCTGAAGGAACTCCTGCGAGGTCGCCACCAGGTCGGCGGCACGCGTGCGTACCCGCTCCGGATCGCACACGACGGCCATGGCGCCCTTCGGCAGCACGTCGAGCAGCAGCTCCATGTCGTCGACGAGGACCGGCGCGAGGGACTCCATGCCCTCCACCGCGATGCCCTCGGCGATCTTGCCGAGCAGCTCGCCGAGCTCGGGGTGCTCCTCGGCGAGGGCGGCGGCACGCGCGCGTACCTCGTCGGTGAGGAGCAGCTCGCGGCAGGGCGGGGCCCACAGGCCGTGCTCGGCGATCTCCAGGGAGCGCTGGTCGGCGACCTTGAAGTAGCGGATCTCCTCGACGTCGTCGCCCCAGAACTCGATGCGGAGGGGGTGCTCCTCGGTGGGCGGGAAGACGTCCAGGATGCCGCCGCGCACGGCGAACTCGCCGCGCTTCTCGACGAGCTCCACGCGCGCGTAGGCGGCGGCCGCGAGGGCTTCCACGATCGTGTTGAGGTCGGCGCTCTGGCCCGTGCGCAGGGCCACCGGCTCCAGGTCGCCGAGGCCCTTGACCTGCGGCTGGAGCACCGAACGGACGGGCGCCACGACCACCGACACCGGGCCGGTCTCGGGGTCGTCGGGGCGCGGGTGGGCCAGGCGGCGCAGGACGGCGAGGCGGCGGCCCACGGTGTCGCTGCGCGGGCTGAGCCGCTCGTGCGGCAGCGTCTCCCAGGAGGGGTACTCGACGACGCCTTCCGAGGGCAGCAGCGAGCGCAGGGCCGCCGCCAGGTCCTCCGCCTCGCGGCCCGTCGCCGTCACCGCCAGCACCGGGCGGCCGGCCTCGCGGGCCAGCGCGGCGATCGCGAAGGGGCGGGCCGCCGGGGGGCCGACCAGGTCGACGTGCATACGGTTGCCGTCCGCGGCCGCGGTGATCGCTTCCGCGAGGGCGGTGTCCTTGACTACGGCGTCGAGCAGACCGTGCAGGCTCATGGAGAGGCGCTTTCCGTCCTGGGAGTGGGCGACACGAGGGTGGGTGGGCAACGCGAAGGGCCCGACACGGTGACCGGCCGGGGGGTATCCAGCGTACGTCGGCGCGAGCGCGAGTGCCGGGGCTGTGGATAACCCTCGCGCACGCCCCAGCGCCTCCTGTGGACAACCGCACACACCAACGGGCCCGGCGCCGAGAAGTCCCCCGTGACTTCTCGGCGCCGGGCCCTGCTCCCCCGTACTCCCCCGTCGGCCGTGCCTACTCGGTGGCGATCGCGTTCAGGACGTTCATCCGTCCCGCCCGGAATGCCGGGATCAGCGCGGCGAACAGTCCCACGAAGGCCGATCCGACGAACACCCCGATGATCGTCGGCCACGGGATGTCGAGGACGTTCAGGCCCTCCAGGGCGAGCAGCTTCTGCGCGGTGGCGCCCCAGCCCATGCCAAGACCCAGGCCCAGCAGGGCGCCGAAGAGGGCGATGACCACCGACTCCATGCGGATCATCCGGCGCAGCTGCCGCCGCGAGAGGCCGATGGCCCGCATGAGGCCGATCTCCCGGGTCCGCTCGACCACGGACAGCGCCAGGGTGTTCACGACACCGAGGACCGCCACGATGATCGCCAGGGCCAGCAGGCCGTAGACCATGTTGAGCAGCTGGCCGATCTGGTCCTTCAGCTCCTGCTTGTAGTCGGTCTGGTCGCGCACCTGGTACTGCGGGTAGTCGTCCAGCGACTTCTTCAGGGCCGCGTAGGCCTGCGTCTCCTGGCCGTCCTTGGCCTTGGCGAACATGATCGTGTTCGGCGGGATCTGGTCGGCGGGGACGTACTGCTTCATCGTCGCGATGGAGAGGTAACGCGCCCCCTGGTCCAGCGCACTGTCGTCGTCGGTGATGGCCGCGACCTTGAGCTTCGCCGTCTTGCCACCCTTGAAGGCGACGCTGATGCTGTCGCCGACGTGGACGCCGTGGGCCTTGGCGTAGTCGGAGCCGACGGACATGGAGTCCTTGCCGTAGGCGGCGGAGAGGGTGCCCTCCGTCGTGGCGCGGCGCAGGTCCTGGGCGTACGTCGGGTCGGCCGCCGTCACCTGGGAGTCGTCCTTCTTGCCGTCGGGCGTGGTCAGGACCGCCTCGACCTCCTTGTAGGAGGTCACGTGGGCCAGGCCCGGGGTCTGCTCCATGGCCTTCTGGGCCTGCGGGACGATCCGCTGGTTGCCCTGGACGATGAAGTCCGCGCCGACCGACTTGTCGAGCTCGGCGGTGGCCGAGGCGACCATCGAGGAGCCGACCACCGACAGGCAGGCCACCAGGGCCAGGCCGATCATCAGGGCCGCGCCCGTGGCGCCCGTACGGCGGGGGTTGCGCAGGGCGTTGCGCTCGGCCATGCGGCCGACCGGGCCGAAGCCCCGCAGGATCAGCGCGCTGATCACTCGTACGACCCCGCCCGCCAGCAGCGGGCCGATGACGACGAAGCCGATCAGGGAGAGGACGACGCCTCCGGCCAGCAGCAGCGAGCCGTCCTTGGCCTTGTCGGCGGTGGCGGCGGCGTAGAGGGCGTACCCGCCGGCGCCCGTCAGGACGAGCCCGATCAGGCCGCGGACCCAGCCGGCCTTGCCGTCGGCCGGGGTGCCGGCGTCGCGCAGGGCGGCCATCGGGGAGACCTTGCCGGCCCGGCGGGCGGGCAGGTAGGCGGCGAGGACGGTGACGACGACGCCGAGGACCAGGCCGGCCACCGGGGTGGAGGCCTTGATGGTGAGGTCGTCGGTGGAGAGGTTCATGCCGGCCATGGCCATGAGCTTCATGAGGCCGATCGCGATGCCGACGCCGGCGCCGACGCCGAGGATCGAGCCGACGAAGCCGAGCAGCAGCGCCTCGACCAGCACGGAACGGTTGACCTGCTTGCGGGAGGAGCCGATGGCCCGCATCAGGCCGATCTCGCGGGTGCGCTGGGCGACCAGCATGGAGAAGGTGTTGATGATCAGGAAGATGCCGACCAGGAACGCGATCCCGGCGAAGCCGAGCATGGCGTACTTGATGACGTTCATGAACTCGCCGACGTCCTCGCGGTTCTCGTCGGCGTTCTCCTTGGCCGTCTGGATCTTGTACGAGCCGTCCAGGGCCTTGGTGACGTTCTGCTTGAGCTGGGCGTCGCTGACGCCGGAGGCGGCGGTGGCGAAGACCTGGGTGAAACGGCCCTCGGCGCCGAGGAGTTCACGCTGGGCGGTGGCGGTGTCGAAGTAGACGATCGCCGCGCCCGGGTTGGTGACCTTGAAGGTGGCGATGCCGACGATCCTCGCCTTGAAGTCACCGACGACGGAGATGGTGCGCAGTTCGTCGCCGATCTTCAGGTGGTGCTTGTCGGCGGTGTCCGCGTCGACCATGGTCTCGGTCGGCCCGCGCGGGGCGTGCCCGGAGGTGATCTCCATGGACCGCAGGTCGCCCTTGGTCCAGTTGCCCGCGATGGTGGGGGCACCGTTGGAGGACCCCATGTTCTTGTTCTCGTCGTTGACGACGGTCACGTTCATCGAACTGACGCCGCCCTCGGCGGACTTCACGCCGTCCGCCTTCGCGACCTGCTGGACGGTCGAGGCCGGCAGGGAGGCGGGCTTGCCGTTCTGCGGGGTGTCGTCGCTCTTGGCCTCCTTGGGGGAGACCGTGACGTCGGAGGCGGTGGTGGCGAAGAGCTTGTCGAACGTCGTGTTCATGGTGTCGGTGAACACCAGCGTGCCGCACACGAACGCCACCGACAGCAGCACCGCCACGGCCGAGAGGGCCATGCGCCCCTTGTGCGCGAAGAAGTTGCGCATCGAGGTCTTCATGACGGTCATGACGTGCGCCCCCGGGCGTCGAAGTCCTTCATGCGGTCCAGGACGGCCTCCGCGGTCGGCTTGTGCATCTCGTCGACGATCCGGCCGTCGGCCAGGTACAGCACACGGTCGGCGTAGGAGGCGGCCACCGGGTCGTGGGTGACCATGACGATGGTCTGGCCGAGCTCGTCCACGGAACGCCGCAGGAAGCCCAGTACCTCGGCGCCCGCGCGTGAGTCGAGGTTTCCGGTCGGCTCGTCACCGAAGATGATCTCCGGCCGGGCGGCCAGCGCCCGGGCCACGGCGACGCGCTGCTGCTGGCCGCCGGAGAGCTGGGTGGGCCGGTGCTTGAGCCGCGAGGACAGGCCGACCGTGTCCACGACCCGCGCCAGCCACTGCTTGTCGGGCTTGCGGCCCGCGATGTCCATGGGCAGCGTGATGTTCTCGAGCGCATTAAGTGTGGGCAGCAGGTTGAACGCCTGGAAGATGAAGCCGATCCGGTCCCGGCGCAGCTGCGTGAGCTTCTTGTCCTTCAGCCCGGTGATCTCGGTGTCGTCCAGGTAGATCTGGCCGCTGCTGACGGTGTCGAGCCCGGCGAGGCAGTGCATGAGCGTGGACTTGCCGGACCCCGAGGGGCCCATGATCGCGGTGAACTGGCCGCGTGCGATGTCCACGTCCACGTGGTCGAGGGCGACGACACGGGTCTCGCCGGACCCGTATGCCTTCACGACCTGCCGCGCCCGCGCGGCAACGGCCGTAGTCCCTCCAGTGCCCCCGTGCCTGGTGATGGTCACAGCCGATGTCACGGTATGTCTCCTATGTCGGTCAGCGAACGAGTCATGTGTGCTGCTGAGCGGTGCTGCGTTCTGCGGTGCCCGCGTTCTGGTTACGTCGTTGAGTCTGCTGCTCGCCGGGGGTCCGGCGCGCTGGTGCCCAGCGCAGTCTTTTGCTGGGGAAAACCCCACCCCCGGCCCTGCGGTCCGCCGCCCCGACCCCCTCCTGAGCGGCGTAAAGCCAGGTTAAGGACGGGCCATGGGCCCTCTCGTCCTCCAGCGGGACGAACCCTCCCCGAGCCGTAGTACGGAGGGACCCCTAGGGGCAGTCCACCCCCGGGTGGAGCCGATCTCGGGGTCCGCTCCACCCTTCAGCGCGATCAGCCTGCACCCTGCCGCGACGTGAGGGTCAAGTGAGAGGCTGTCCCGCGGCAGATAGATGCAAGGGGAAAGGATCTTTGGTGGACCAGGGGGACACGGACATACAGCCCGCCGCGACGGACGCGAACCCGGGCGGCTCGCACCGGCGCGGTGCCGTCGTGGCCGCGCTGATGCTCGCGATGGCGCTGGCCGCACTGGACGCCACGATCGTCTCGACGGCCGTCCCGCAGATCGTCGGCGACCTGGGCGGCTTCTCCGTCTTCTCGTGGCTGTTCTCGGGCTATCTGCTGGCCGTGACGGTGACACTGCCCGTCTACGGCAAGCTGTCCGACACCTTCGGCCGCAAGCCGGTGCTGGTCGCGGGCGCGGCCCTCTTCCTGGCCGGCTCCCTGCTGTGCGCGCTCGCCTGGAACATGGCCGCGCTCATCGCGTTCCGCGTGGTGCAGGGCCTGGGCGGCGGCGCGCTCCAGGGCACCGTCCAGACCCTGGCCGCCGACCTGTACCCGCTGAAGGAACGTCCGAAGATCCAGTCGAAGCTCTCCACGGTGTGGGCGGTGTCGGCGGTGGCCGGACCCGGCGTGGGCGGCCTCCTGGCGGCCTACGCGGACTGGCGCTGGATCTTCCTGGTGAACCTGCCGATCGGCGCGGTGGCGCTGTGGCTGATCGTGCGCCACCTGCACGAGCCGGAGCGCGCCTCCGGCGTGCGCCCGCGCATCGACTGGGCGGGCGCGCTGGCCGTGTTCGCCTGCGGGGGCGTGCTGTTGACGGCGCTGGTGCAGGGCGGGGTGGCCTGGCCGTGGCTGTCGGCGCCCTCACTGGGCCTGTTCGGTACGGGACTCGCGCTGGTGGCGGTCGTGGTGGCCGTGGAGCGCAGGGCG
This sequence comes from Streptomyces justiciae, assembly GCF_015163075.1. Taxonomy (GTDB): domain Bacteria; phylum Actinomycetota; class Actinomycetes; order Streptomycetales; family Streptomycetaceae; genus Streptomyces; species Streptomyces justiciae. The sequence continues at coordinate 315,783 of NZ_JADDXU010000008.1, read as the reverse complement.
GCCGAGCCGATCATCCCGGGGTGGGTGTGGCGGCGCCGTACGATCGCCGCGGTGAACCTGGCGCTGGGCGCGCTGGGGCTGCTGATGGTGGCGCCTTCGGTGTTCCTGCCGACGTATGCCCAGTCGGTGCTGGGCCTGGCGCCGGTGGCCGCCGGATTCGCGCTGTCCGTCTGGACGTTGACCTGGCCGGTGTCGGCCGCGCTGAGCCAGCACGTGTACCGGAGGATCGGTTTCCGCAACACCGCGATGCTCGGCATCGGGACGGCCGCGCTGGTGCTGTTCGCGTTCCCCTTCCTGCCGTACCCGGGCCAGGCCTGGCAGCCGACGGTGCTGATGCTGGTCCTCGGTGCCGCCCTGGGGCTGTTCCAACTGCCCCTGATCGTCGGGGTGCAGTCGACGGTGGGCTGGGCCGAGCGCGGTACGACGACGGCCTCGGTGCTGTTCTGCCGGCAGATCGGGCAGACCTTCGGCGCCGCGCTGTTCGGGGCGGTCGCCAACGGGGTGCTGGCCGCCCGGCTCGGCGGGGCGGGCGATCTCGACTCCGTCACGCGCGCGTTGGACGCCGGTACGGCCCCCGAGACGACCCGGCGGGCCATCGCGGACGCCGTCCACGCCGTGTACCTGGGGGCGTCGTGCGCGGCGGCGCTGGCGTTCCTGGTGCTGCTGTTCCTGGCGCCGCGGAAATTCCCGGTGATCGCGGACTGAGTCTGCGTAAGGTGCCGCCCATGACAGGGCTGAGACTGGAGCGGCTGCGGGCGGACCACGCGGAGGCGCTGCTGGCGTTCGAGCGGGAGAACCGGGAGTACTTCACCCGCTCGATCTCGGACCGCGGGGACGCCTACTTCGCGGACTTCGCCGGGATTCACCGCGCGCGGCTGGCCGAACAGGACGCCGGGATCTGTCACTTCCACGTCGTGCTGGACGCCTCCGGCGCCCTGATCGGCCGCGTGAACCTGATCGACGTCGAGGACGGCTGCGCCGAACTGGGCTATCGCGTGGCCGAGAAGGCGGCGGGCCGCGGGGTGGCGACGGCGGCGGTGGCGCTGGTGTGCCGGACGGCGGGGACGTCGTACGGGCTGACCTCCCTGAAGGCCGTCACCACGCTCGACAACCTGGCCTCCCGCACGGTCCTCGAACGCAACGCCTTCACGGTCGTCGAGGAGACCGTCGTCGCCGGCCGCCCGGGGATCCGGTTCCACCGCGACCTCGTCGCCGCGAACCACCGTCCGTAGCGCTCGTTCAACCCGTCGTAGCGCTGACGGTCGTTCAAAAATCTGAGTTAATCCGGGTAACACCCGAGGTCAGCGAAGTAAGCGCATACCGACCAATCAGTTTGGTGAAAAGCTCGCAACCGTCGGCTACCTACGAGTAGCGTGCGTGGCTCCGCTCGCCCCACCCCCCAACTCCCTGCGGTCCGCACCGCACCGGACCCGAGCCGCGCAAGGAGCCACCGGGATGTCACACGACCCGTACGCGTCCCCGTACCCGTCCCCGCCGCCGACCCACCCGGCGCACGCCACCTACCCCTGGCAGCCGCCCCTCGACGACGAACCGGCGGCAGCCCGCCGCCGCCCGCGCCGTCCCGCCCTCGGCCACCACAGCGACCTGCGCGTCCTGCGCGGCGCGTACCGCCGGCAGCGGCGCGTCGCGACGCTCACCGCGCTCGGCTACTTCACCCTCTTCCTGATCCTGTCCGCGTGCGCGCCGTCCCTCATGACGAGCGACGTCACCGACGGACTGCCCACCGGCCTGCTGCTCGCCCTGCTCCAACTCCCCGTCACCTGGCTGGCGATCACCCTGTACGAGCACACCGCGCGCGTGTACGTCGATCCCGTCGCCGACCGCATCCGCAGACAGGCCGCCGTCGACGCCAAGAGGGAGGGCAGGTCATGACCGGCTTCAGCGCCTCCGCGCAGTCGATGTCCTTGGTGGCGTTCTCGGCGGTGGCCACCATCACGCTGCTGCTGTGCGTGATGACCGGCCCCGACCGCGACGACCTCGACGAGTTCTACACCGGCTATGGCTCCCTCTCCCCCATGCGCAACGGCCTCGCCATCGCGGGCGACTACATCTCCGCAGCGACCGTCCTCGGCACCGGCGGAGTGATCGCCCTGTGCGGCTACGACGGCGTCGTCCTCGCCCTCAGCACCGCCCTGTCGCTGATGCTGCTGATGTTCCTGCTGGCCGAACCCCTGCGCAACGCGGGCCGGTTCACCATGGGCGACGCGCTGGCCCGCCGGATGCCGGGACGCGCGGTACGGATCGCCGCGAGCGCCGTCACCCTCGCCGCCCTCCTGCCGCTGATGCTGGTCCAGCTCGCGGGCACCGGACAGCTGCTGGCGTTCATCCTCGGCTTCTCCGGCGACTCCCTGAAGACGGGCTGCATCCTCGGCCTCGGCGTGCTGATGATCAGTTACGCGGCGATCGGCGGCATGAAGGGCACCGCCCTCATCCAGATCCTGAAGATGGTGATGCTGCTGGGTTCCGGCGCCGTGGTCGCCGTACTGATCCTCCAGCGCTACGACTGGAATCCCGGCGCGCTGTTCGACGCGGCCGCCGCGCAGAGCGGCGTGGGACCGGCGTTCCTGCACTCGGGACTCCAGTTCGCGGGCGGTCCCGCACCCCGCCTCGACATGATCGTCTCGCAGCTGACGGTGGTCGTCGGCGGGGCCTGCCTCCCGCACGTCACCATGCGCATGTACACCGCGAACAGCGCCCGCGCGGTCCGCCGTTCGATGTCCTGGGCGGTGTCGTCGGTGGTGCTGTTCGTGCTCGTCATCACCGTCGTCGGATTCGGCGCCACGGCGCTGATCGGACGCGCGGTGATCGCGGAGGCGGACCCGCAGGGCAACACGGCCTATCTGCTGGCCTCCCGCGCGGCCTTCGGCGCCGAGGTCTCCACTGCCGAGACGCTGCTGTTCACCACCGTCACCACCGCGATCTTCCTCACCCTGCTGGCCTCGGTCGCCGGCATGATCCTCGCCTGCGCCAACTCCCTCGCCCACGACGTGTTCGCAGGCCACGCGCGCGAGATGACGGCACGCCGCGAGATGACCCTCGCGCGCGTGTCCGCGCTCGCCGTGGGCGTCCCGGCGATCCTGCTGGCCACCCTCGTCCAGCACCGCAGCCTCCAGCCCCTGGTGACCCTGTCGTTCTGCCTGGGCGCCTCCGCGATCGCCCCCGCCCTCGTCTACGGCCTCTTCTGGCGCCGCTACACCCGAACCGGCCTGCTCTGCACACTGATCGGCGGCTCGCTGGTGGTCCTGCTGCTGATGCCGGGCACCAACCTCGTCTCCGGCTCGCCCGTGTCGGCGTTCCCGGAGAGCGACTTCAACTGGTTCCCGTTCACCACGACCGGCCTCGTCTCCATCCCGGCCGGCTTCGCCTTCGGCTGGCTGGGCACCGTCGTCTCCGGCCACCGCAGGTCGGAGGAGCAGCGACGGCAGTACGAGGCCGTGGAGGGGTGGATCCTGGCGGGGGCGGTGCGGCGCGGGGAGTAGAGGTCCGGGGGATTCTCACCGGGTCCTTCTCCGAGGGATGTCACAGAGCCGGTCGCTGTCTCGTCCAGAGGGTGCAGAGCAACCTCGACCTGGGAGTGGACGATGAACCTCGCGCTGTGGATCGCCACCGGACTGCTCGCCGCGGTGGCCCTGGCCGGCGGCATCAGCAAGACCTTCATCCCGAAGGACACCCTGGCCGCGCACAACGGCGGCGGCTGGACCGCCGACCGGAGCGTCACCTTCGTCAGGACGCTCGGCCTCGTCGAACTCCTCGCCGCGGCCGGCCTGATCCTTCCCGCGGCCGTCGGCGTCGCACCGGTACTCGTACCGGTGACCGCCGTCTGCTGGACCCTGCTCATGATCGGCGCGATGATCACCCACGGCCGGCGGGGCGAGATGGCCTTCGTACCGCTGAACCTGGTCTACCTCCTGCTGGCCGTGGTCGTCGCGTGGGGCCGCTTCGGCCCCGGGTCCTTCACGGGCTGACCGGCGACGCGGAGGGGCCCCGGCCCGGTGGCGGACGCGTGGGCGGTCGCTCGGGAGGCGCGGGGGCGCGGGGGTGTCGGGGCTACTCCGCCGGTGCCCGGCCCGTCAGCGTCGTGAGGCTGTTGCGTACGAGGTCCATGTGGGCGCGTACGTCGTCCCAGCGCTCCCCGTGCTCGCGCAGCACCCGCTCCGTCTCGCGCGCGATGCGGTCCTCCCGCAGCCGCGCCTCGGCGAGGATCTCGGCGGCCCGGGCCCGCGCCTCCTCCTGGCGGCGGCGGGTGGCGGCCTCCGCGTCGGCGAACGCCTGCTTCGCCTCGGACAGCGCGGCCTCCGCGCGGGCGACCTGCTCGGCGTGCAGCGCGTCCAGCGCCGCGGCGCGCTCGGTCTCCGCGCGCTCGGCCTCGGCCCAGCGCTCGGCGTGTTCCCTGGCCTGCTCGGCGAGCATGCCGGTGGTGCGCTGCCGTACTTCGCGCAACGCCTCGAGCGCCTCCGTGCGCCCCTCTTTCACTTCGCGCCGGGCGGCGATACGGATCTCGTCGGCCTCGGCGCGCGCCGCGAGCAGGCGCTGGCGGGCGCGCTCCTCCGCCTCGGCGCGCACGGCGTCGGCGCGCGCCTGTGCCGCGTCGCGCACGCCGTTCGCGCGCTCCTGCGCCGCCTCCGCGAGGCGCTGCGCCTCCTGACGCGCGCCGTCGCGCAAGGCTGCCGCCTCCTCCTGGCCGAGCTGGAAGATCCGGCGCGCACGCTCCCCGAGCGTGTCGTACGACTGCGGCGCGAGCCGCGCGACCGTCCCGCGCAGCGCCTCCAGCTCCGCCTCCATCTCCTTGGCGAGCACGGTGAGACGGGCGGCACGCTCCCAGGAGGCGTCACGATCCTGCGAGAGCGCCGCGGCGTACGCGTCGACCTGGTCGGGACGGTAGCCGCGCCCCCGTACGACCACGAAGCCGTGGGACGAAACAGGTGTGCCGCTCATCCTGGAACCCCTCTCCATCAAAAGGACGCAAAATGATGATTTCGCGCACATCTTGATGTATCAGGCAGAACAGTGCATAACGCGACACTCCGCACAGAGGTCACGGCCGTCCCCCGATGGGCGGGGGTACGGCCGTGTCCCGTACCGGTGACCGCGGGCCCGTAGGCCCGCGGGTTCAGCCCCAGGTGGTGCCGGCCGGCTCCTTGATGGTGGTGTTGATGCGGTTGAACAGGTTCGTCAGCGAGATGACGAGGATCAGCCCGGACAGCTCCTTCTCGTCGAAGTGGTCCGCCACCTCGTCCCACAGCTCGTCCGGCACCGACTCGTGCGAACGGTCCGCGAGCCGCGTCATCACCTCGGTCAGCTGCAGCGCCGCCCGCTCGGCGTCGCTGTAGTAGGGCGCCTCACGCCACGCGACGACACTCGCGATGCGCTCCTCGCTCGTCCCCGCCTTCCGCAGGTTGTGGACGTGCCCGTACACACACGCGCCGCACCCGTTGATCTGACTCGCCCTCAACCCCACGATCTCCGCGAGCTCCTGCGGCAGCCCACTGTCGTTGACCGCCTGGAAGATCGTGCCGATGCCCTTCAGCGCACCGGGGAGCACATACGCGGGGTTCGTCATCCGAGCCTTCATGTCCTGCCTCCTGAGACAAGTGGTGAGCCGCCGCCCACTGCTGTGAGCCGCTTTCACTGCACTGACGGAGCGCGGAGGGAAGGTGTGACAGGTCGGCGGAAGATTCTTTCGACAGGCTCCTGGACGACGAGGAGGCGGGTCCGGTCACCAAGACCGGACCCGCCTCCTGTTCACATCACCACGTCACCCACGCGGGCGGGCCCTACAGCAGCCCGTCCCACATCTGCTCGAGCAGCACCGACCACCAGCTCTCCGGCGAACCCAGCGCCGCCGGGTCCAGGGAGGCCAGCTGCGCCTGGAAGTCGACGGTCCAACGGCCCGCCTGCTCCTGGTTCAGCCCGAACCTGAGCCGCCACATCCGACCCAGCAACGCCAGGCACCGCTGGAACTCGGGCAGCCCCGTGTTCACGAACTGCGGCGGCACGGGCGCCCCACCGGGCCCCGCCTCCACCGGCACGGCCACGATGTTCGCCGTCCCGTACTGCACACAGATCGCCCGGCCGAAGTCACTGCCCATCACCAGGTACGACCCCGCGTCCGCGGCCGGCTGCACCCCGCGCTCCTGCGCCAGCTCCGCCAGCGTCGGCACGGGCCGGCCCGGCTGGGCCTGCGCCCAGAAGAAGGGACCCATGTCCATCGGCAGCCCCGCCGCGACCAGCGAGTGCGCCACCATCGGCGGCACCCCCTGCCGGGACACCGCGGCCTGCTCGAACCGGAAGATCCCCGGCCCGAACGCCCCCGCCAGCTCCTGCGCCACACCCTCCGGCGGAATCGGCGGCGCCGCCTGCACCGGCGGCAGCGGCGCGCGCACCGGCCCCGGCCGCGCCGGCCCGTCCGCCACCTGGTGCAACTCGCCCTGGTGCGCCAGCAACTGCTGCATCCCCTGCTGCCGGCTCGCGTGGTCCGTGCCGTACGGCGCGATGCTCGCGAGCCGCGCCTGCGGCCACTGCTCCCGGATCATCCGCGCGCAGTACGCGCCCGGTAGCTCACACGACTCCAACTCCGTGTGCAGCTCCAGCACCTGGTCCGGCGGGATGTTCATCGCCCGCAGCTCGTGGAAGATCTGCCACTCCGGGTGCGGCGTACCGGGCGCCGAACGCCGGATCAGCTGCTGCTCCGACCCGTCCTGCGCGCGGTAGCGCAACACGGCCTGGTAACCCGGGCCGACGATCGGCTGCCCCTGCTGCGGGTATCCGTACGCCGGCGCCTGACCGGGCACGGGCTGCCCCGGCGGCGGTACGGCACCGGGCGGCATCCCACCGGGAGGCGGCACCGCCCCGGGAGGCACCGCGCCGGGTGCCATCGGCTGAGGGGCGCCCGGCGCCATGCCGGGGGCGCCCGGAACACCGGGGGCGCCGGGCATGCCGGGTGCACCCGGGGCTTGCGGCGGCGGAGGCGCGCCGGGGCCGCCGACCGGCGGCGCGGCCAGCATGGTCTCCGCCTGGTGAACCGCGCCTCCCGCGCCCCCGGCAGAGCCCTGCGCGCCGGGCACGCCAGGCACACCCGGGGCGCCAGGAGGCTGCGGTGCGCCGGGGGCGCCCGGGGCACCGGGGGCGTGTGGTGCGCCAGGGGGGTGCGGTGCGCCCTGACCGCCAGGCGCGGCCCCGACGCCGGGGGCGCCAGGAACTCCCGGAGCGCCCGGCGCGTGCGGTGCACCCGGGGCGCCCGGAGGAGACTGCGCGCCCGGCGCACCGGGCACGCCAGGGGCGCCCGGTGGCTGCGGCGCGCCCCCACCCGGGCCCATACGCCCCGGGTCGGCCAGCATCGTCGCGGCGTGGTGCATGCCGCCCGGAGGCGTACCGCCGGGCGGGTTCGGCGCACCCGGCGGCTGAGGGGCGCCCGGCGGAGTCGGCGCGCCGGGCCCCGCCGGCACACCCTCAGGACCGTCGGGCCCGAGCGCGGACACGAGCTGCGTCGGCACATACCCACCGGCCGCCGCACCCGGCGTACCAGGCGCACCCGGCGCGGGCGGAGGCGTACCGCCCGGCCGCGCGCCCGGCGCCCCCGGGGCACCCGGCGGCGGAGGCGGCGTCGCACCCCCACGCGCACGGCGCGGCGGAGGCGCCGCCTTGCTGGTCGCGGCGTCGGCGATGTCCCCGGCATTCGGCGCGAGCGGCCGCTCGGGCGCGCCACCAGGCCCGCCGGCGCCCACAGGAGGCTGAGGCGCACCCGCCACACCCCCCGGCCCCTGCGGATAGCCATAAGAAGGAGCACCCGGAACAGGCGGCGGCGTACTGCCCTGCGGCGCACCCGGCGCGGGCACAGGCGGAGCACCCGGAGGGGGCGTACCCGGCGCTCCCGCACCCTGCGGATACCCGTACGCCGCACCACCCGGCACAGCCCCAGGCGCACCCGGCGGCACCGCACCACCCGGCGCAGGCGTACTCCCCACCGGCGCACCCGGCACACCCTGCGCCCCAGGCGCACCCGGCACCCCGAGCGCCCCGTGCCCACCAGGAACCCCCGGCGCACTCGAACCACCAGGCGCCGGCGCACCCGCAGACGCACCCGGCGCATTCGGATCGTCGAGCGCCGGCGCGAGCGCCGTCGGCGGAAGCTGGCTACCGCCCGACATGAGCGCGGTCTTGGCGTCCGGCGGCGTCGCGGGCGGCGGAGTGTCGTCGTCGGTACCGCTCAGCGGCGGCGCGAACACGGTCGCGGGCAACGGCACCGAACGGTCGTCGCCCGCATCGGCGTTGGTGTCGGTCCCGGCCCACGGAGTCGCCCCGGCAGGCACACCAGGCGCCCCCGGCGCATTCGACGCAGCGGGCGCCCCCGGCGCACCCCCCGCCGAAGCCGCACCCGAACCGGCACTGGCACCCGCACCGGCACCGGCACCGGCACCAGACCCCACGGCCCCGTTCCCCGACCCGACCGGCACCCCGGCCTGCGTCTCAGGCAACGCCGAAGAACCAGCACCGCCACCGGTCGCGGCCCCCCGCCGATCCGGAATCCCCAGCTGATCCGCCGCCTCCTGCAACCACTCCGGCGGCGTCAGAAGGAACGACGTCTGATTGAGATCCACCCGAGCCGCAGGCGCCGGCGCGGCCGCGTCCTCCGCAGCGCGCCCGTACTCCTCCTCGTACCGGCGGATCACCTCACCCACCGGCAGCGCCGGCCACAACGTGGCCTCCCCGCTGTCCCGGGCCAGCACCAGCCGCTGCGCGCCGCCGTCCGAACGCGGACCGTCCGCACGGTCCTCCGCCCACACCACGAACCCGAGCTCGAACTCCCGCACCCGCACCTCACGATGCTGATACGAGGGAACGTCCCCGTTGATCCACTCTTCCGCGCGCTCCTGCGCCTGCGCGAACGTCACCATCGGTCAGCTCACTCCCCAGCCCCGGCAACAGCCCCGGCCGCGGCTCCAGCCACCGGCACGGACCGCGCGAAACCGCCGTCCACCATCAGGTTCGCCACCGTCTCCAACTCCGGCGGAGAACCGGCCAGTCGGGACAGGAACACATCGAAGTCATCACCGCACGGCAGCAACAGCCGCTCCACCCGCTCCGCCGGCGCCAGCGAAGGATCGACGTCGCGGGCGTCGTCGTACGCGCAGAACCAGACCGAACCGATCCCCGCGCCCTTCACCTTCACGGCCAGCAGCCCGCCCTGCACGAAGCCGACACCCAAGTAGTCCTTGGTCAGATGGTCACGCAGGCACTTGTTCACGTACACGAGGTCGTTGACGGCCGCCTCGTCCCGCACCGTGAAGAACGGCTGGTCCACCAGCAGACCCAGCTCCGGGTCCAGAGCCGTCCCCACCGGAGCGCAACCACCCGCCGCCTTCAAGAACGACCGGTACGCACCCGGCAGCCGGTACCCGAGATCCTCCTCGACGCCCAGCACCTGCGACTCCGACACCGCCGCACCCGACTTCGGCAACCCGAAGTGCGCGGGCCGCGTCTCCTGCAACGGCCGCGTCCCCCGCTTCCCGTGCTCCACCGCAGCCGTCGCGATCCCGCCGTGATGCCGCAACAGCGCCTTCACCTCGACCGGCACCAGCTCGAGACGGCGCGAACCCACCACGTGATGCCACGTCCAGCCGTGCGGCGTCGCCACCGCCGGAATCGTGTCCCACAGCTCATGGCCCGTCGCCGCGAGCGCCGCGTTCGCCGACACATAGTCCGTCAGCCGAAGCTCGTCGACACCGAAACCCTCCGGCGGATCGGCGATCTCCGCAGCCGCACGCGCATACGCCGAGAAGTCCGGATAGCCGCGCTCGTCCACCCGCACCCCCCTCGGGTGACGGGCAGCCCGGACCGGATCCGGGAAATGCACGACCTGCCCGGCATAGGCCGCGTTCGGCGGCGCGGCTTGCTGCCCGAGCCGACCTGTCGTCATGGCGGTTGCCCCCTGCGGCACTCTGTACGACCCGCGGCGACCGGCCCCGGCCCCGGTCCACCCGGCTCCGACCCGCCACCCCAGCCCGTATTCGACTTCTCCGACGTTCTCCAGCGTGTTGACCGCATACACGCGGTCGCACACATGCGGGTGCCGACAGCCTATGCGGTACGACGACACCGGTCACCGGGCACCGGTCAGCGGCCCTCCGCTTCCGTGACCAGCCGTCACCCCGCCGTGACAGCCCGCCCAAACCCGGGCGTGTCGCACCGCCCCAGCTTCCGCACCAGCCACGGCATTTGGCACTCTGTGTGATCCGGGGGGATGCTCGGAGGGGATGATGATCATGAATACGACGCAGACGGGACCGCACCCAGGACCGCGACCAGCCACACCCGGCGACCCGCGCCCGGTCACACCCGGCGACCCGCGGACCGGCCTGTCCGGCGACCCCCGCATCGGCTGGAGCAGCGAAGCCGCCCACGCCCCCACCCTGCGCCACCGCCGCGACGGCATACTCCCCACCGTCGCCGCCGCCCTCTCCGTCCGCGGCGCCACCCTCACCGGCACCGCCGCCCGCGGCGACCAGGCCCCACCCCTGCACCCACTCGTCCAGGACTTCCTCGACACCCTCACATCCACCCAGCGCGACCGCTTCACCGGCCGCTGCGCCGAGACGATCCTCATCTCCCGCCACCTCGCCGCCGCCGACGCCGCCCGCACCAAACGCGCCGCCCGCAAACCCATGACCAACGGCGAGGCCCGCAAAGCCCTCAAGCAGGCCAAACTCACCGCCCGCCGCATCCGCGAGGACGGCGACCCCCTCCACGGCAGCTTCGCCACCCCCTGCCGCGCCTGCACCGCCCTCAGCGCCCACTTCGGCGTACGCATCGTCGACCCGGCGGCGGACGACTGACCCCCACACACAGCCCGAGCACCATCAGCACGACGACCATGACCTCGACGATCGAAGGGCAGATGCACCCCGACCGCACCAGCACCACCCGCTTCCCCGTACCCGTCGACGCCGCCCTGCGCGCCGCCGGCTGGCAACCCGGACGCTGGGACATCAAACAGGCCGAGATATGGGCCGACGCCCTCCGCGACCACACCTCACCCGCCGGCCACCGCCACACCGTCTTCCCCGCCGCGGTGGAAGCCTGGGCCGAATTCGGCGGCCTCCACATCACCCCCACCGGCCCCGGCCGCCAGGTCGCCCCCGCCCACCTCCACCTCGACCCCCTGCACGGCCTCCACATGGCCCGCACCCTCGCCGACCTCGGCCGCGCCCTCGACACCGACGTCTGCCCCCTCGGCACCGAGACCGAGACCGCCGCCCTCCTCGCCATCGACACCGAAGGCCGCGCCTACGCCCTCGACCACACCGGCGACTGGTACCTCGGCCCCGACATCGACCACGCCCTCGCCGCCCTCGTCGCAGGCATAGAACCGGTACGGCTCACGGCAGGCTGAGCCACCCCGGACAACGCACGGCAGGCTGAGCCACCCCGGACAACGCGGCGCTACGACGCCGGAATCACCGCCGACACCCGAAAACCCCCCGCGTCCGTCGGCCCGGACACAAAAACCCCGCCCAGCGCGACGACCCGCTCCTTCATCCCCACCAGTCCGTTCCCCCCGGACGGCAACCGCGCCGACGACGCCACCGACACCTCCGGCGGCGGCTCGTTCTCCACCTGCATCGCGATCTCCGACCCCCGATGCGCGAGCCGTACGTGCGTCTTCGCCCCTGCCGCATGCTTGTGGACGTTGGTCAACGCCTCCTGCACGACCCTGTACGCGGTCTGCTCGATCTCCCCCGCGTACGACCGCACATCCCCCTCCACGGTCAGATCCACGACCATCCCCGCGGCCGCCGACTGCCCGATCAACTCCTCCAACTCCGACAGGCAAGGCCCGTCGGACTCCTCCACGGCCCGCGAAGCAGCGGCGGCAGCGGCAACCCCGACCGCAGCCAACGGCACCGCAGCCTGCCGCACACCACCGCCGACACCGTCCCCGCTCCGCAGCACCCCGAGCATCTCCCGCAACTCGGTCAGCGCCTGCCGCCCCATGTCCCCCACGAGCGCGGCATTCTTGACGGCCTTCTCCGGGTCCTTGCGAGCAACGGCCTGAAGTGCGGCCGCATGCACCACCATCAGACTCACCCGATGCGCGACGACGTCATGCATCTCGCGCGCGATCCGAGTCCGCTCCTCATTACGCGCCCACTCGGCCCGTTCCTCCGCCCGCTCGGCCAGCAGCTGAAGCTCCCGCTCAAGACTGTCGGCGCGCTCCCGCAAGCTCTCCATGAGCCGCCGCCGAGCCCCGACGTAGAGCCCGAGCAGCAGGGGCGGCGCGGTCAGCCCGATCGAAATCGCGATCGCGGCGAACGGAACGGACCACCCCCCGAGCTCGCTCTCCCCCGTCTCCATGCTCTGCCGCACCCGCACGAACATCACGATCAGCATGCCGACGAACGACATCCCGGCCAGCGACCCGATGATCCGCCGCGGCAGCTCGGAAGCGGCGAGCGTGTACAGCCCGACGATGCCCATCAGGTACCCCATCTGGGCAGGCGTGATGGCGATCGACACCAGCACCACAGCGATGGGCCACTTCCGCCGCACGAGCAGCGCGGCTCCGGCCAGCGCCCCGAAGACGACCCCCGCCGCCGTCGGAATCCCGGCGTCCCCCGCGAAGTCGACGCCCTCGACCGCGCACTCCAGCACAGAGACGAACGCGAGGCCGATGTCCAACAGTGCGGTACGCCACCTGGCCCACCACCACGGCCCCGTCCGGGCCGCGGCGTGGTCTTCCCCCGTCGTGGTCATGCCTCCAGCCTACGGGCGCCGGGCGCGGCTTTTCCGGTGAGTTTCCGGTACTGGCCTACACCACACGCCGTGACCGGCCAGAAGCGAAACCGCCCGATTTCCCTCGAACTGCTGAACCAGCCCCTGTTCGACCCCGGAAGCGGAGATTCCGCCTGGACGGTATGCCCATGGCAACTTCACCTGGCAAATACGCCGACTTCGAAGGGCTGCGGGAGCGGGCGGTGGCGTTACGACGGCAGGGCTACAGCCTTCGCCAGATCCGCGACGAGCTTCAGGTCCACAACAAGGAGACCCTCCAACGCCTCGTAGAGGGCGAGCCGCCTCCGGAATGGACAAAGCGACCGCGAGCGAAGGACGACCTCCGCGAGAGGGCGCGGGAGCTACGCAAGCAGGGGTGGACGTACAACCAGATCCAAGCCGAGCTGGGCTGCTCGAAGAGCTCGGTGTCGCTGTGGGTACGGGACCTGCCCCATCCAGAGCCCAAGTGCACGCCGGAGGAGCAGCGAGCACGAATGAACGCGGGGCTTGCGCGGCTGCGTGCCGCTCAGGATGAGGAACGGCAGGCAACCAAGGCGGCGGCAGCGGAAGCCGTGGGCGAGCTGTCGGACCGCGACCTGTTCATCATTGGCGTGGCCTTGTACTGGGCCGAGGGAACCAAGGACAAGCCGCACGCTCGCCGGGAGACGGTGGAGTTCGTCAACAGCGACCCCGGCATGATCGCCGTCTTCCTGGCCTGGCTCGACCTGCTCGAAGTGGGGCGAGAGCGACTGAACTGCCGTGTGATGATCCACGAATCCGCGGATGTCGAAGCCGCAGAGCATTACTGGGCCGACATCGTTGGCATCGACGTGACAGCCCTCGGCAAGACAATCCGCAAGAAGCACAACCCAACGACCGTACGCAAGAACACAGGAGACGCGTATCGAGGCTGCCTCGGGATCAAAGTGCGACAGGGAGCCGATCTGTACCGTCGCATCGAGGGCGCCTGGTACGGCATAGTAGGAGCTGTCCGTCCGGACGATCTATCGAACCGGACATAAGGGCGATCCCGGGTCGTCTAAGGGCAGGACAGCGTCTTTTGGTGTCGCTTATGGGGGTTCGAGTCCTCCCCCGGGAGCCCAACCCGATGTGGGCCCTGACAGCACAGTCAGGGCCCACACTCATGTCCCCCAAGAAACGCCCCGGTATCCTGCGGATGTCACCCCACCCCCTCCACAGCCGAAGGGCATCCCGTGAGCGCCAACCGCCCGGCAGCCGTCGTCGTTCTCGCAGCGGGTGAGGGCACCCGTATGAAGTCGGCCACACCCAAGGTTCTCCATGAGCTCTGCGGCCGCAGCCTCGTGGGCCATGTGCTGGCCGCAGCCCGTGAGTTGGACCCCGAGAATCTGGTCGTCGTCGTGGGGCACGCGCGTGAGAAGGTCACCGCGCATCTCAACGACATCGACCCCGACGTACGGACCGCCGTGCAGGCGGAGCAGAACGGCACCGGGCACGCCGTGCGGATGGCGCTCGAAGAGCTGGGCGGGGTTGTCGACGGGACTGTCGTCGTCGTCTGCGGGGACACCCCCCTTCTCACCGGGGAGACGCTCCTCGCCCTCGCGCACACGCACTCCGCCGACGGCAACGCCGTCACCGTGCTCACCGCCGAGGTCCCGGACGCGACCGGGTACGGGCGGATCGTGCGGGACGGTGTCTCCGGTGCCGTGACCGCGATCGTCGAGCACAAGGACGCCTCCGACTCGCAGCGTGCGATCCGTGAGATCAACTCCGGGGTGTTCGCGTTCGACGGGCAGTTGCTCGCGGACGCTCTGGGGAAGGTGCGGACCGACAACAGTCAGGGCGAGGAGTACCTCACCGACGTCCTCGGGATTCTCCGGGAGGCCGGTCACCGCGTCGGCGCTTCCGTCGCCGCCGACCATCGTGAGATCGCCGGTATCAACAACCGCGTGCAGCTCAGCGAGGCCCGCCGGATTCTCAACGACCGGCTGCTGACCGAGGCGATGCTCGCCGGCGTCACCGTCATCGACCCGGCGACGACGTGGGTCGACGTGACCGTCACCTTCGATCAGGACGCGGTCGTCCACCCCAACACCCAGTTGCACGGCGCCACCCACATCGGTTCCACCGCCGAGGTCGGTCCCAACAGCCGTCTCAAGGACACCGAGGTCGGCGCCGGTGCCCGGGTCGACAACACCGTGTCCGACGGTGCCCACATCGGCGCGGACGCGACCGTGGGGCCGTACGCCTATCTGCGGCCCGGTACGCGCCTCGGCGCGAAGGGCAAGATCGGGACGTACGTGGAGACGAAGAACGCCTCGATCGGGGAGGGGACGAAGGTTCCGCACCTCTCCTACGTCGGTGACGCGACCATCGGTGAGTACTCCAACATCGGTGCCGCGAGCGTGTTCGTGAACTACGACGGGCAGGACAAGCATCACACCACCGTCGGGTCGCACTGCCGGACGGGTTCGGACAACATGTTTGTGGCGCCTGTCACGGTCGGGGACGGCGCGTACACCGCCGCAGGGTCGGTGATCACGAAGGACGTGCCGCCCGGTTCGCTGGCCGTGGCCCGTGGCCAGCAGCGGAATATCGAGGGTTGGGTGGCTCGTAAGCGTCCGGGAAGCGCGGCGGCGAAGGCGGCCGAGGCGGCGTCCCGGGAGCCGGGTAGCGACGGCTGACCGGAAACAGGTGCGTCAAACACGGCGTACCGTGATAAGTGCACACCCGCACCCCACCAGCTGAGACGGCCCCGTCGCGCCCAGCGGCGAGGTCTCTCGAGAGCCGGCTGAGACACCTCTGAGGAGACAGTGCTGTGACCGGGATCAAGACGACCGGCGAGAAGAAGATGATGTTCTTCTCCGGCCGCGCCCACCCCGAGCTTGCCGAGGAGGTCGCCCAGCAGCTGGGTGTCGGGGTCGTCCCGACGAAGGCCTTCGACTTCGCCAATGGCGAGATCTACGTCCGTTACCAGGAGTCGGCGCGTGGTGCGGACTGCTTCCTGATCCAGAGCCACACGGCTCCGATCAACAAGTGGATCATGGAGCAGCTGATCATGATCGACGCGCTGAAGCGCGCGTCCGCCCGCTCCATCACCGTCATCGTGCCGTTCTACGGTTATGCCCGTCAGGACAAGAAGCACCGTGGCCGTGAGCCGATCTCGGCCCGGCTCATCGCGGATCTGATGAAGACGGCGGGTGCGGACCGTATCCTCACCGTCGATCTGCACACCGATCAGATCCAGGGTTTCTTCGACGGCCCGGTCGACCACCTCTTCGCGCTGCCGCTGCTGGCGGACTACGTGGGGGCGAAGGTCGACAAGGACAAGCTGACGGTCGTCTCTCCTGACGCCGGGCGTGTGCGGGTGGCCGACCGTTGGTGCGACCGTCTCGGTGCTCCGCTGGCGATCGTGCACAAGCGGCGTGACAAGGACGTCGCCAACCAGGTGACCGTTCACGAGGTGGTCGGTGAGGTGAAGGGTCGCGTCTGCGTCCTCGTCGACGACATGATCGACACCGGTGGCACGATCTGCGCTGCCGCCGATGCGCTGTTCGCGCACGGTGCGGAGGACGTCATCGTGACGGCGACGCACGGTGTGCTGTCGGGTCCGGCCGCCGACCGGTTGAAGAACTCCCGGGTGAGCGAGTTCGTGTTCACGAACACGCTGCCGACGCCGGGTGAGCTGGGTCGTGATCTGGACAAGCTGACGGTGCTGTCGATCGCGCCGACGATCGCGAGTGCGGTGCGTGAGGTGTTCGAGGACGGTTCGGTGACGAGCCTGTTCGACGAGCAGTAAGCCCTGCTGCCCATGAGGCAGAACGCTTCTGCATGATCGATTTTTCTGCGGCCTTCCTTGCTGAGTAGACTGCTCCAGTTGCTCGGCGAGGGAGGCCGTCCTCATTTCTGGTGAGGTACGGCGATCCGTTATCGACGCGCTCTTCGTAGCAGGCCGTTCGTGGCCGGGTGACCTTGTCCGTTCTCACCCATACGAGGAGTGATCCACATGTCCGAGGTCAAGATCTCCGCCGAGACCCGCAGCGAGTTCGGCAAGGGCGCTGCCCGCCGCATCCGTCGTGACGCCAAGGTTCCCGGTGTGCTGTACGGCCACGGTTCGGACCCGCTGCACCTGACGCTTCCGGGCCACGACCTGCTGCTGGCGCTGCGTACGCCGAACGTCCTGATCTCCCTGGACATCGACGGCAAGACCAACGAGCTGGCGATCCCGAAGTCGGTTCAGCGTGACCCGATCAAGGGCTTCCTGGAGCACGTCGACCTGCTGCTGGTCAAGCGTGGCGAGAAGGTCACGGTCGAGATCCCGGTGCACGCCGAGGGTGAGCTGGCCGCCGGTGGCAACCTGCTGGAGCACGTGCTGAACGCGCTTCCGGTCGAGGCCGAGGCCACCCACATCCCCGAGTCCGTCACGGTCTCCGTGGAGGGCCTGGAGGCCGGTGCCTCCATCCTCGCCAAGGACATCAAGCTCCCGGCCGGCACCACGCTCGCCGTCGACGAGGACGCTGTCGTTCTCCAGGTCCTGGCCGCGCAGGCGGAGGAGGCCTCGGAGGAGGCTGCTGAGGGCGACGAGGCCGCCGAGGCCTGAGCCTGAGGCTCTGCAGGAGCTCGCAGGAGCTCTGCAAGAATTCGTCAGCCGCCGCTTCCGTACGGGAGTGGCGGCTGGCGCGTATCGAGGAGAGATGGACGTGACGAGCCCCGCCAACGACCCCTGGCTGATCGTCGGCCTCGGCAATCCCGGGCCGGAGTACGCGGCCAACCGGCACAACGTCGGTTTCATGGTGGCCGATCTGCTGGCCGAGCGGATCGGGGGGAGGTTCAAGCGGGCCGGGAAGGCGCAGGCGCAGGTCGTGGAGGGGCGGATCGGGCCTCCGGGGCCGTTCAACCGCCGGGTGATCCTGGCGAAGCCGATGTCGTACATGAATCTGTCCGGTGGGCCGGTGAACGCGCTCAAGGACTTCTACAAGGTGCCGGTCGCCAACATCGTGGCTGTTCATGACGAGTTGGACATCGACTACGGGGTGCTGCGGTTGAAGCTCGGTGGTGGGGACAACGGGCACAACGGGCTGAAGTCGATGACGAAGGCGTTCAGTGCCGAGTACCACCGGGTGCGGTTCGGGATCGGGCGGCCTCCGGGTCGTATGCAGGTCGCCGACTTCGTGCTGAAGGACTTCTCCTCCGCGGAGCGCAAGGAGCTCGACTACTTCGTGGACCGGGCGGCGGACGCGGTGGAGTGTCTGGTGATCGAGGGGCTGGAGCGGGCGCAAAGCACGTACAACTCCTGACTTGTCACCCACCCGAGTTGACGGGCCGTTCAGGCATGGCCAATGATCCCGGCCATGCCTGCCACTGCCTCCGTCTCCGCCCGCCAGGCCTCGGCTGCCGCCCTCCGTTTCGGGCGGCTCGCGGCGATGGGTGCGGTCGCGGTGCTGATCCTGGTGGCGGGGGTGTGGGCGTCGTGGGGCACCGCGCAGCACGTGATGCTGACGAAGGGCCGGGAGAGCGGCACGATCGAGGTGACGCGGTGCGGGGAGGACACCTGCACCGGGCCGTACACGCCGATCTCCGAGGGGTCCAAGGCGCGGGCCGAGGTCGTCATCGAGAAGACGGTCGCGGTGCGGAAGGGCGAGACGTACACGGTCGTCGTGAAGCCGAGCAGTGACGATGTCGTGCGGTCCGGTCCTGCCGGGATTCTCTACGCCTGGGTTCCGCTCGGTGGTGCGTTGCTGCTGGCGTCGGTCGTGGTGGCGGGCGGGTTGGGGCGTACGCGGGGCGCGTGGGTGATGGCGGGGGCGGGTGTCGCGCTGCTCACCGCGGCTTTCGTGACGGTCTGACAGGTTTCGGCGTTCTTCATTTCTGTGGAGGGCGTGAGTGTTGTCTGTTCGTGATTGACCTGAGGTCAGTGGGGGCTGGATGCTGAGCCGCCCCCTCCACATCTTCCCTGTCACATCTCGAAGATGGACTGCCCCATGCGTACCCTCATCCGCGCCGGCGCCCTGTCCGCCGTCGCCGCTGCCGCCCTGTTCGCGGCCCCGAACGCCTACGCCACCGCTCCCGGTGACAACGGCACTGTGAAGATCCACGACGCCACGACCGGCGAGGAGTTGCGGCGCAACGAGCCGCACGTCTGCACGTTCTATCTGGACGCGTTCGGTTTCGACGGCGTCCAGGAGGTGGACTGGCACATCGAGGCCTGGGCCCCGACGGCCGACGTCAAGGGCGAGACGGTGAAGTCCGGCGAGATCACCCTCGACGCCGAGGGTCACGGCCGGACCGAGGACCTGTCGCTGCCCGACGGCCACTACAAGCTGTTCTGGAACTTCGAGGGCGAGAAGGGCGCGGCCAAGCACAAGGTCTTCTGGACCGACTGCGAGGGCTCCGACGACGACGGCAAGCCGAGTGAGACGCCGTCCTCGTCCGCCTCGTCCTCTCCTTCCGCCTCGCCGTCCGAGTCGGCGCCCGCCGGTGGGTCCTCGGAGCCTTCGGCGTCCTCGTCGCCGTCCGCCCAGGGTGGCGGCGGCAGCGACAGCGAGGGCGGTGACCTCGCCGAGACGGGCAACGGTGCCCCGGTGGGCTTGCTGAGCGGCGCCGCGGCTGCGCTGGTGGCCGCGGGTGGCTACCTGGTGTTCCGCCGCCGTAAGGCATAAGGCACACGGGCCGGTTGTACGACGGTGCCCCCGAGGTTCGACCTCGGGGGCACCGTCGTGTCCGGATGGACCGTCAGCCGGTGTTGCGCAGGCCCGCCGCCACACCGTTCACGGTGAGGAGGAGGGCGCGGGCCAGGGTCGGGTCGGGTTCCTCGCCGGCGGCGGCCGCGTCGCGCTGGCGCTTGAGGAGGGCGACCTGGAGGTAGGAGATCGGGTCGAGGTAGGCGTCGCGGATCGCGAACGTCTGCTTCAGGACGGGCTGGGCGTCGAGGAGTTCGCTCTCGCCGGTGACCTTCAGGACCTCGCTGACGGTGAGGGCGTGTTCGGCCTCGATGGTGGCGAAGACGTGCTGGAGTTCGGCGGGGACGAGGGTGTCGACGTAGTGGCGGGCGATGCGCAGGTCGGTCTTCGCGAGGGTCATCTCGACGTTGGAGATGAAGTTGCGGAAGAAGTGCCACTGTTCGTGCATCTCGTCGAGCACGGTGTCGAGGCCGGCCTCGCGCAGCGCCTTGAGGCCGGAGCCGACGCCGAACCAGCCGGGGACGATCTGCCGGGACTGGGTCCAGCCGAACACCCACGGGATGGCGCGCAGTCCGTCGAGGGAGACGCCGGAGCCGGGGCGGCGGGAGGGCCGTGAGCCGAGGTGCAGGTCGGCGAGCTGGTCGACCGGGGTCGACGCGAGGAAGTACGTCGGCAGGTCGGGGTCCTCGACGAGCCTGCGGTACGCGGCGTGCGCGGCGTCGGAGACGACGTCCATGGCGGCGTCCCAGCGGGCGAGGGCCTCGTCGGACTGGCGCGGGGCGGTGTGCAGGGCGGAGGCCTGGAGGGTGGCGGCGACCGTCAGCTCCAGGTTCTCGCGCGCGAGCGACGGCACCAGGTACTTGTCGGAGATGACCTCGCCCTGCTCGGTCACCTTGATCTCGCCCTCCAGGGTTCCCCAGGGCTGGGCGAGGATCGCGTCGTGGGAGGGGCCGCCGCCGCGGCCGACGGTGCCGCCGCGGCCGTGGAAGAGCCGGAGCCGGACGCCGTAGCGGTGGGCGACGTCGCGCAGGCGGCGCTGCGCGCGGTGGATCTCCCACTGGGAGGTGGTGATGCCGCCGAACTTCGACGAGTCGGAGTAGCCGAGCATGACCTCCTGGACGTCCCCGTTCAGCGCGACCAGGCGCCGGTAGGAGGGGTCGGAGAGCATGTCCTCGAGGATGGTGTCGGCGGCCTTGAGCTCGTCGGTGGTCTCCAGGAGCGGCACAATGCCGATCTTGGCCCAGCCGGCGTGCAGGTCGATGAGGCCCGCCTCGCGCGCCAGCACAGTGGCCGCGAAGACGTCGTCGGCGCCCTGGCACATCGAGATGATGTACGACTCGATGACCTCGGGTCCGAAGACGTCGAGGGCGCGCTTGACGGTGTGGAAGACGCCGAGGGTCTTCTCGCCGGCGGCGTCCAGCGGCGCCGGGGTCGGGGCCAGCGGCCTCCTGGACCGCAGCTCCTTCGCGAGGAGCTTGCCGCGGTAGTCGCGGGGCATGTCGGCGTAGCGCCAGGACTCCTCGCCGAGGCGGTCGAAGAGCTGGCCGAGGGCGTGGTGGTGGGCGTCGGCGTGTTCGCGGACATCCATGGTGGCGAGCTGGAGGCCGAAGGCGGCGAGCGTACGGATCGTACGGTTCATACGGCCCTCGGCGAAGAGGCCGCCGCGGTGTTCGCGCAGAGAGGTCTGGATGAGGGTGAGGTCGTTCAGCAGCTCGCTGGTGCCGAGGTAGTCGCGGCCCGGCTCGTGCGGGGTGTTCTTGGCGAGCCGGAGCTTGGTGTTCTCCAGCTTCTGGCGGATCGCGGTGGCCTTGAGCCGGTAGGGCTCCTCGGCGTTGAGGCGCTTGTAGCGGGGGCTGATCTCGGGGAGGCGCTCCAGGTCGGCCCGCAGCGACTCCAGCAGCTCCTCGGTGGCGCCGGTGTAGCGGATGGAGTTGGAGAGGAAGCCGCGCAGTTCGTCGATCATGTCGAGCGCGTCGTTGATGCCGTGCTCGTGCTGGAGGATCAGGACGTCCCAGGTGACCTGGGGGGTGACGTTGGGGTTGCCGTCGCGGTCGCCGCCGATCCAGGTGCCGAAGGTCAGGGGGCGGGTGTCCTCGGGGAGGGTGACGCCGACGCGCTCCAGTTCGGCGGTGAGGTCCTCCAGGACATCGCCGACGGCGCCGGCGTGCAGCTCGTCGAGGTAGTAGATCGCGTTGCGGGACTCGTCGGTGACCTCGGGGCGTACGACGCGCAGCTCGTCGGTCTGCCAGACGAGGTCGATGTTCTCGGCCAGGCGGGTGTCGTAGCGGCGGCGGTCGGTCTCCAGGACCGGGGTCTCCAGGAGCTCGGCGATGCGGCGGAGCTTGTTGAGGACGGAGCGGCGGGCGGCCTCGGTGGGGTGGGCGGTGAAGACCGGGCGCACGTTGAGGTTCTGCACGGTGGCGCGCAGGTGCTCGGGGTCGGCGTCCTTGAGGCGGTCGGCGGTGCGGGCGAGGAGGCCGCCCTCGGCGGCGCGCCGGGCTCTGAGTTCGCGGCCTCGGTGCACCTGTTCGGTGACGTTGGCCAGGTGGAAGTAGGTGGAGAAGGCGCGCACCAGCTTGGCGGCGGTCTCCAGTTCCGTGCCCCGCAGCAGCTCGGCGGCGGCGTCACCGTCCTCGCGGGTGAGGCGGCGGACCTTCTCGACGAGTTCCAGCAGCTCAGGGCCTTCCTGCCGGACGAGGGTCTCGCCGAGGAGGTCACCGAGTCGCCTGATGTCGGCGCGCAGCTCACTGGAGGTCGTCGTGGTCTGGTCGTCGGCACTGCTCACAGGTGCGGCTCCTTGCAGTGTTGAAGCTCGTCCGGGAGGGAACCCGTAGGCCGGTCGCGCGGCGGCTGCCGCATACGGGCCGGTCATCCGGGAAGAAATGAGAGCGGACCGCGCTGTCCGAACGACTCCAGGATAGGTGCCGGTCGGGACGCGCAGGCTCTCGGGCTCTTGCCGTCGGGCGACGCGCTGCCATACTTACGACGCCGTAGGTTACGGAACCGTAGGGAAGTCCCGCTCGGCTTCCCGCGTGGTTACCGGTACCACGACTCTTCTCCAACCCTCGAACCCCACAGGGGACGCCCCAATGACCACAAGCTCCGATGTGATCGAAGACGCCCCGAAGGCGAATGACGGCTCACCCATGCCCTCCGCCACGCTGGGCGGGGAGCAGAAGCGCGGGATCGAACAGATCACGCTGCTGCTCTTCATCATCGTCCCGTTCCTCGCGTTGCTGGCGGCGGTGCCGCTGGCGTGGGGATGGGGGGTGAGCTGGCTGGACCTCGGCCTGATGGTCTTCTTCTACTACCTCGGGTGCCACGGCATCACGATCGGTTTCCACCGCTACTTCACGCACGGTTCGTTCAAGGCCAAGCGGCCGCTGCGCATCGCGCTGGCGATCGCGGGCTCGATGGCGGTCGAGGGCCCTCTGGTCCGCTGGGTGGCCGACCACCGCAAGCACCACAAGTTCTCGGACGCCGAGGGTGACCCGCACTCTCCGTGGCGGTTCGGCGAGACGGTTCCGGCGCTGATGAAGGGCCTGTGGTGGGCGCACATCGGCTGGATGTTCGACGAGGAGCAGACGCCGCAGGAGAAGTACGCGCCGGATCTGATCAAGGACCCGGCGATCCGTTCGATCTCCCGGCACTTCATCTACTGGACGATGCTCTCCCTCGCCCTGCCCGCGGTGATCGGCGGTCTGGTGACGATGTCCTGGTGGGGGGCGTTCACCGGGTTCTTCTGGGGCTCGCTGGTGCGGGTCTGCCTGCTGCACCACGTCACCTGGTCGATCAACTCGATCTGTCACGCGGTGGGCAAGCGGCCGTTCAAGTCGCGGGACCGTTCGGGCAACGTGTGGTGGCTGGCGGTGCTGTCGTGCGGCGAGTCCTGGCACAACCTGCACCACGCGGACCCGACGTCGGCGCGGCACGGGGTGATGCGCGGCCAGGTGGACTCCTCGGCGCGGCTGATCCGCTGGTTCGAGATGGCGGGCTGGGCGTACGACGTGCGCTGGCCGTCACGCTCGCGTATCGATTCGCGCCGCAACACCGGTGAAGACGGCTCCCGACGCCGGAAGGACGCCGTCGAGGCGGCATGATTGACGCCGTGGCGACCGACTCCAGCAGCACCGAGAGCAATGACAAGCCGCGGCGCACCCGTCGCACGCGGATGACGGGCGCCGAGCGCCGCGCCCAGCTGCTGGAGATCGGCCGCACCCTGTTCGCCGCGAAGGGCTTCGAGGGCACGTCGGTGGAGGAGATCGCGGCCAAGGCCGGGGTCTCCAAGCCGGTGGTGTACGAGCACTTCGGCGGCAAGGAGGGGCTGTACGCGGTGGTCGTGGACCGCGAGATGCGGCGGCTGCTGGACATGGTGACCAGCTCTCTGACGGCCGGGCATCCGCGGGAGCTGTGCGAGCAGGCGGCGTTCGCGCTCCTCGACTACATCGAGGAGTACACGGACGGCTTCCGCATCCTGGTCCGTGACTCCCCCATCCCGCAGTCGACGGGTTCCTTCGCCTCGCTGATCTCGGACATCGCCACCCAGGTGGAGGACATCCTGGGCCGCGAGTTCAAGAGCCGGGGCTTCGACCCCAAGCTGGCCCCGCTGTACGCGCAGGCGTTGGTCGGCATGGTCGCGCTGACCGGCCAGTGGTGGCTGGACGTCCGCCGCCCGAAGAAGGCGGAGGTCGCGGCCCACCTGGTGAACCTGGCCTGGCACGGCCTGGACGGCCTGGAGGCGAAGCCGCATCTGATAGGGCGCCGCAAGAGCTGAGGCCTGCGGCGCCTGAACCGTCCTGAGCGCTGGAGACGTCCTCAGTGGATGTCCTCAGTGCTTCCTCAGTGCTTCCTCAGTGGATGTCCTCAGTGCTTGAAGATGTCCTTCTCCTTCTCCTTCGCCTGGCGTGCGTCGCCCTTCGCCTGTTCGGCGCGGCCCTTGGTGGTCATCCGCTCGTTGCCGACCGCGCGGCCCATGGTCTCCTTGGCCTTGCCCTTGGCCTGTTCCTTCTTGGCCTTGGCCTTCTGGTCCTTCGCCACGTCACTCACTCCCGACTGTGTTCCTTCCCGGCTGCCGGGTGAACGGTGGCCCGGCGCTCAAACGCCCGGTTCCAGAAACTCCAGCCGGTTGCCGACGGGGTCGTAGGAGTAGAAACGCCGGTGGCCTGGCAGGTCGGTGTCCCAGGTGACGGTGGCACCCCGGGTCTCCAGGCGGGCGGCGTAGGTCTCGATGTCGGTGACCCGCAGCCCCGGGTGGGCTTTGAGGGCGGGGCGGAAGGCGGCCTCGATGCCGAGGTGGAGCTGGACGGGCCCGGCCTGGAACCAGCACCCTCCCCTGGCCGCGAGCGCGGGCGGCTTGGGGATCTCGGTCATGCCGAGGACACCGGCGTAGTAGGCCCGCAGCCGGTCCTCGGAGCCGGGCGGGGCGGCGAGCTGCACATGGTCGACGGCGGTGATCACGGACGTACCCCCTTGAAGGGCGCTGCGATGATCATCCGCTACGCCCCCGTCTTGCGGGCGACCGCGAAGATGCGGCGGAACGGGAACGGGGTGCCGTGCGGGCCCGCCGGGTAGGCCTCGCGCAGGGCGGCGCGGTACGCGGTCAGGAACGTCTCGCGGGCCGCCGGGTCGTCGGCGAGGGCGGTGAGGACGGGCCGCAGTCCGGTGCCCTTCACCCAGTCCAGCACCGGGTCCTCGCCGGTGAGGAGGTGGACGTACGTCGTCTCCCAGACGTCGGCGGTGCAGCCGAGGGCGGTGACGTGGGCGAGGTAGGCCTCGGGGGTGTGGACGGCGTCCTCGTGGCGCAGGGCCTCGGAGAGGCCGTGGGAGGCGGCGAGTTCGCGCATCAGCCGGTGGCTGGGGGCGCCGAAGTTGCCGGGGACCTGGAAGGCGAGGGTGCCGCCGGGTTCCAGGGCGTCGATCCAGTCGGCGAAGCGCTCCACGTGCCCGGGGACCCACTGGAGGGTGGCGTTGCTGATGATGAGGTCGTACGGCCCCGTGGGCGCCCAGGTCCGTACGTCCGCGTAGGCGAAGTCGAGGCGGCCGCCGCCGGGGGTGGGGCCCTCGTGTTCGGCGTGCGCCTTGTCGAGCATCTCGGGCGAGTTGTCGTAGCCGGTGATGCGGGCGGTGGGCCAGCGGTCGGCGAGGAGGGCGGTGACGTTGCCGGGACCGCAGCCGAGGTCGGCGATGCGGGCCGGGTCGCTGGGAAGGTCCGGTACGCGGGCGAGGAGGTCGAGGAAGGGGCGGGCGCGGTGGTCGGCGTGGCGCAGGTACTGGGCGGGGTCCCAAGTCGTCATGAGATCCACTGTGCCCCTCGATATCTCTTGACGTCAAGAGACTCGACATCAAGAGACTTCACATCGACACAACCACTACACTGATCGTCATGGAGGACGAGGTCGATCGGCTGGTCGCTGCGTGGCGCCGGGAGCGCCCGGACCTCGACGTGGAACCGCTCGAGGTGCTCAGCCGGGTGAGCAGACTGGCCCGGCACCTGGATCGCGCACGCCGTCTTGCCTTCTCCGAGCACAGCCTGGAGCCCTGGGAGTTCGACGTCCTGACGGCGCTCAGGCGCGCGGGAACGCCGTATCAGCTCTCCCCGGGACAGCTGCTGACGCAGACCCTGGTCACGTCGGGCACGATGACGAACCGTATCGACAGGCTGGCGAAGAAGGGCCTGGTGGAGCGGTTGCCGGACCCCTCGGACCGGCGTGGCGTGCTGGTCCGGCTGACGGACGAGGGCCGGGACCGCGCGGACCAGGCCCTGGCCGGACTGCTCGATCAGGAGCGGGCGATCCTCGCGGAACTCTCCCGGGCCCAGCGCGGCGAACTGGCCGGGTTGCTGCGCCAGTTGACCGCCCCGTTCGACAACATCCCCGGCTGAGGAACCACCGCGCTCAGGCGGTGTGCGTCTCCTCCGCCCGGATGCGTCCGGCCGGCTCCAGGTCCACCGGCCCGACCCCGGCACGCCGCGCGAGCGCGACCGCGGCCAGCGTGGAGTGCACGCCCAGCTTGCCGAGGACGTTCTGCATATGGGTGCGTACGGTGTGCGGGGAGAGGAACAGCCGTTCGGCGACGGCCTTTCTGCCCAGCCCGGCGACCATGCAGCGCAGCACTTCGCGCTCCCGCGGGGTGAGCGACTCCACCAGCCGTTCGCTCTCGGTGCGGTGCTTGCGCGCGGCGGTCAGCTCCCGCAGCACCCCGGTGAGCAGAGCGGGCGGCAGATGGGTCTCGTCGCGCAGCACCCCTCGTATGACGGTCAGCAGCCGGGACAGCGAGCAGTCCTTGGCCACCCAGCCGGACGCACCGGCCTGCAGGGCGAGCGCGGCGCGCCGCGGATCGTCCTTCTCGGCGAGTACGACGATCCGGACGCCGGGCTGTGCGGTACGCACCCCGGCCACCAGTGAGATGCCGTCGACGAGCCCGTCCTCGCCCGCCTCCTGGACGGGCACGGCGGGCCGGATGCCCTGGACGTTGCCGCCCAGGTCGGCGTCGGCGAGCAGCACGTCGAAACGGCGGCCCTCGGCCGCCGCGCGCTCCAGGCTGCGCAGCGCGGCGGGACCGCTGCCGGCCGCGGAGACGTCGACGTCGGGCTCGGCCGCCAGGGCTGCGGCGAGCGACTCGGCGAAGATGCGATGGTCGTCGACGACCAGGACTCGGATGCGAACCACGAAACCCCCTTCCCCAAGCTCTTGAAGAGCAGGGGATACCCCATCGTCGGGAGACGGAAGACCAGGCGCAGGTACGACGCCCGAAGCGCGATGGCGCTGCGCACGGCCGCCGCCGTGCACCAACTGCTACCCCCACTTCGGGTGTCGTACCCGACTTGTCTCGCCCCCTGATCAGCACCGGCCCCCACCGGTGCTGTTCATCAGGGTACGGCCGGGGGGCAGGAGCGGAAGGTAATTTGCAGAACTGGCTGTCCAGCGCGTTTATGGTGAGCCGCATGTTTCGTATGGAGACAGAAGTCGACAAAGACCGGCGCGATCTGCTGCGCATCCGGCTGCGGGACACCAACACCGCGGCCTCCCCGGTCCTGCGCGCCCTGCGCGGCACTCCGGACGAACGCGAACTTCCGCTCCATGTCTGGGTGTTGGACGCGGCAGGCGAACTCGCCGGCGGACTGGTCGGCCATACCTGGACGGCCTGGCTCCATGTGACGTACCTGTGGGTCGACGAACGCCACCGCGGCGCGAGCCTGGGGTCACGCCTGCTCGCGGAGGCGGAGCGGATCGCCCGCGACGAGCGTGGCTGCTCGGCGTCCCGGGTGGAGACCTGGGACTTCCAGGCCCCGGAGTTCTACCGGAAGCGCGGCTACGACGTGGTGTGCGTGATCCCGGACTATCCGCCGGGGATCACGGAGTACACACTGACGAAGAGGCTCGGTTAGCCGAGCGGGACCTCCTCCACCACCGTCGCCTTGAAGCGCCACGAAACCCCGGTTGCCGGCGGCCTCCGTGAGCAGGCCCACCTCCCAGGCGATGCGGGCGGCGCGCCGGCGGGTGAGGGCGGGGTAGTCCTCGGGGTGGAGTTTGATGTAGCCGCGGCGGTCGGCGGGGTGGGTGCGCAGGGCCTCGCGGAGGCGCTCCTCCTGTGCCACCGCCCGGGCTCCCGTGTCCACGTCCGGCTCCTTCCGTGCACTTCTTCACGTCCTGCGTCGTCAGCACGAACAGGACACAGCCCCGCACACCACCGGGGTGTGCGGGGCTGATCCGGGACCTCAGACGAGCCTGCGCGCTCCGGGCGAGGGCACCGCCTCGAACACGCGAGGCGCGGTGAAGCCGGCCGCGGCGAAGGCCTCTTCGACCGCCTTGGTGATGGTGTCCACGTCGGCCACGTCCGCCAGCACGATCGCCGAGCCGCCGAAGCCGCCGCCGGTCATCCGGGAGCCGAGGGCGCCCGCGCTCATCGCGGTGTCGACGACGAGGTCCAGCTCCGGGCAGGAGATGCGGAAGTCGTCGCGCAGCGAGGCGTGACCGGCCACCAGCACCGGGCCGATCGCCCGCGTCTCGCCCGACTCCAGCAGGGCGACGACCTTCTCCACCCGCTCGTCCTCGGTGACGACGTGCCGGACCAGACGGACCGCCTCCTCGTCGTCGCCGAGCCGGGCGAGGGCCGCGTCGAGGTCGGCGTAGGGGATGTCCCTGAGGGCGTCGACGCCCAGCAGGGCCGCGCCCCGCTCGCAGCCGGCGCGGCGCTTGCCGTACTCGCCCTCGCTGTGGGAGTGCTTGACCTGGGTGTCGACGACCAGCAGGCGCATGCCCTCGGCGGCCAGGTCGAAGGGGATCTGCTTCTGGGACAGGTCGCGGGTGTCGAGGAAGAGCGCGTGGCCCTCCTCGCAGCACGCGGACGCCGTCTGGTCCATGATGCCGGTGGGGGCGCCGACGTAGACGTTCTCGGCGCGCTGGCACAGGCGGGCCAACTGCCAGCCCGGCAGACCGAGTTCGTACAGGTCGTTCAGGGCCAGGGCGACCACGACCTCCAGCGCCGCCGAGGACGACAGGCCCGCGCCCGAGGGAACGGTGGAGGTGACGTGGATGTCGGCGCCGGTCACGGCGTGGCCCGCCTCGCGCAGGGCCCAGACCACGCCCGCCGGGTACGCCGTCCAGGCGCGGTCCGACTCCGGGACGAGGTCGTCCAGGCGCAGCTCGGCGACGCCGTCCTCGATGTCCGCCGAGTGCAGCCGCAGGACGCCGTCGTCGCGGCGGGAGACCGCGGCGATCGCGGTGTGCGGCAGCGCGAAGGGCATCACGAAGCCGTCGTTGTAGTCGGTGTGCTCACCGATGAGGTTGACGCGTCCCGGCGCCGACCAGACACCTTCGGGCTCGGTGCCGTAGAGCTCCACGAAACCGGCCCGGACCTGCTGTGCCCGCACTACTGCTCCCTCGAGATGTTCTGCGCGAACTCCCACGCGTCCGCGACGATCCCCGCGAGATCCGCGCGGGACGGGTTCCAGCCCAGCTTCTCGCGGGCGGTGGCGGCCGAGGCCACCAGGGTCGCCGGGTCGCCGCCGCGGCGGGGGGCCACGACCTCGGGGATCGGGTGGCCGGTGACCTGGCGGACGGTCTCGATGACCTGCCGGACGGAGAAGCCCTCGCCGTTGCCGAGGTTGCAGATGAGGTGCTCGCCGGGGGTGGCGGCCTCGACGGCGAGGAGGTGGGCCTCGGCGAGGTCGGCGACGTGGATGTAGTCGCGGATGCAGGTGCCGTCCGGCGTCGGGTAGTCCTCGCCGAAGACGGAGATGGCGTCGCGCTTGCCCTGGGCGACCTGGAGGACCAGCGGGATGAGGTGCGACTCGGGGTCGTGCCGCTCGCCGTAGTTGCCGTACGCGCCCGCGACGTTGAAGTAGCGCAGGGAGACCGCGCCCAGGCCGTGGGCCGCCGCCTCGCCGGTGATCATGTGGTCGACGGCGAGCTTGGAGGCGCCGTACGGGTTGGTCGGCTTCGTCGGCGCGGTCTCGACGATCGGGACCTGCTCCGGCTCGCCGTAGGTGGCGGCGGTGGAGGAGAAGACGAGCTTGCGGACGCCGGCCTCGCGCATCGCGCCGAGCAGCGCCATGGTGCCGGCGACGTTGTTGTCCCAGTACTTCTCGGGCTTCACGACCGACTCGCCGACCTGGGAGAACGCGGCGAAGTGCAGGACGCCGTCGAAGGAGGAGTCGAGCCACTTGGCGGCGTCGCGGATGTCGCCCTCGATGAAGGTCGCGCCCGCCGGGACGCCCTCGCGGAAGCCGGTGGAGAGGTTGTCGAGGACGACGACCTCGTGGCCCGCCTCGAGGAGGTGCTGGGCGACCACGCTGCCGACGTAACCCGCGCCACCCGTCACCAGGTACTTACCGCTCATGAACTCGCTACCTCTCGCAGTCGCTCGGCCGCGGCCTCCGGCCGGATGTCGTTGATGAACACGCTCATGCCGGACTCGG
Organism: Streptomyces justiciae; assembly: GCF_015163075.1. Taxonomy (GTDB): domain Bacteria; phylum Actinomycetota; class Actinomycetes; order Streptomycetales; family Streptomycetaceae; genus Streptomyces; species Streptomyces justiciae. Next base: position 285,417 of record NZ_JADDXU010000008.1, on the reverse strand, counting down.
AACCCGCGAGGAACTTCAGCTTGCCGGAGGTGCGGCGGATGGTGAAAAGCTCGAGGTGGAGCGCGAAGTCGTCACGGCTGACGCCCTCGAACTCCTCCAGCTGGCCGAACGGCGCCTGGTGCCAGGCGGCGATGTACGGCGTCGCGGGCTCCCCTTCACCGAAGATCCGGTCGAAGCGCCTCAAGAGTTCCAGATAAACCTTGGGGAATTCTGAGCGCGCGTCCTCGTCGAGCCCCAGCAGGTCCGGCACCCGGCGCTTCGGGTACAGGTGGAGCTCGTAGGGCCAGTGCGCGGCGTACGGCACGAACGCGACCCAGTGTTCACTCTCCAGGACGACCCGCTCACCGGCGAGTTCGCTCTCCAGCACGCTGTCGAAGAGGTTCTCGCCGTCGGTCGCCTCCTTGTGCTGGGCCACCTGGCGCAGCATCAGGGCGGTGCGAGGCGTGGTGAACGGGTACGCGTAGATCTGCCCGTGCGGATGTCCGAGGGTCACCCCGATCTCGGCGCCGCGGTTCTCGAAGCAGAACACCTGCTCAACGGAGGGCAGATGCGACAGCTCCGACGTCCGGTCCGTCCACGCCTCCAGGACCAGACGCGCCTGCTCCTCGGTGAGGTCGGCGAAGGACGCGTTGTGGTCGGAGGTGAAGCAGACGACCTCGCAGCGGCCGGAGTCACCGGCCAGCGAGGGGAAGCGGTTCTCGAAGACGACGACGTCGTACGACGAGTCCGGGATCTCGCTCAGGCGATCGCCCGCAGAAGGGCACAGGGGGCACTCGTCGGCCGGCGGGTGGTAGGTGCGGCCCTGCCGGTGCGAGGCGACGGCCACCGAGTCGCCGAGCAGCGGGTCGCGGCGGACCTCGGACGTGGTGACGGTCCGCTCCAGCGGGCGGCGGTCGACCGCGTCCCGCACGGTGTCGTCACGCAGGTCGTAGTAGATGAGCTCGCGACCGTCGGCCAGCCGGGTCGAGGTCTTCTTCACCGCCGGACTCCTTCACTCAAACAGAACTAAACACAAGTAACCATAACTCGACAGAGGAGTCAACATCACAATCAAACAAAGAGCATCAACAAAAGTGTTCAATTACTGAACGCGGAGGCGTAGGTTCCGCTCTGGATCAGTTCACGCAACGAAGCGAGTAATCCATGCAGACCCCCACACAAGCGACATATCTGGCCGCCGAGCTACGTCTCCCCACGAACTGGCTCGACTACACGATCCTGGCCATCTACTTCGTCGTCGTCCTGGGCATCGGCTTCGCCGCCCGCAGATCGGTGAAGACCAGCCTCGACTTCTTCCTCTCGGGCCGCTCGCTGCCCGCCTGGATCACCGGCCTCGCCTTCATCTCGGCCAACCTGGCCGCCACCGAGATCCTCGGCATGGCCGCCAACAGCGCCCAGTACGGCGCGTACACCGTGCACTGGTACTGGATCGGCGCCATCCCGGCCATGGTCTTCCTGGGCCTGGTGATGATGCCCTTCTACTACGGCAGCAAGGTCCGCTCGGTCCCCGAGATGCTGCTGCTGCGCTTCGACAAATGGGCGCACCTGTTGAGTTCGGCCCTGTTCGCCTTCGCCGCCATCCTGATCGCCGGCGTCAACCTGTACGCCCTCGCGATCGTCGTCGAGGCGCTCCTCGGCTGGCCGCAGTGGGTGGCGATCGTGGTCGCCGGCGCGTTCGTGCTGGCGTACATCACCCTCGGCGGTCTCTCCTCCGCGATCTACAACGAGGTGCTCCAGTTCTTCGTGATCCTCGCGGCCCTCATCCCGATCGTGGTCCTCGGTCTGAAGAAGGTCGGCGGCTGGGACGGCCTGACCGACAAGCTGACGGCGGAGCACGGCGCGAACTTCACCACCGCCTGGGGCGGTACCGGCATCGGCTCGGACAACCCGCTGGGCGCGAACTGGCTGACCATCGTGCTCGGCCTGGGATTCGTGCTGAGTTTCGGCTACTGGACGACGAACTTCGCCGAGGTCCAGCGCGCCCTGTCCGCGAAGAACCTGAGCGCCGCCCAGCGCACCCCGCTGATCGCCGCGTTCCCCAAGATCTTCATCGTCTTCCTGGTGATGATCCCGGGTCTGACCGCCGCCGCCCTGATCCCCGGCTTCGGCACCTCCGACTCCGGCTACCAGTACAACGACGCCATCCCCTACCTGATGGAACAGCTGCTGCCGAACGGTGTGCTGGGCATCGCGGTGACCGGTCTGCTGGCCGCGTTCATGGCGGGCATGGCGGCCAACGTGTCGTCCTTCAACACCGTGTTCACCAACGACATCTGGGCGCGGTACGTGGTCAAGGGCCGCGAGGACGAGTACTACGTCCGCTTCGGCCGGCTGATCACGGTGATCGGCGTGGCGGCCTCGGTGGGCACGGCGTTCCTCGCCTCGTCCTTCTCCAACATCATGAGCTACCTCCAGACGCTGTTCTCCTTCTTCAACGTGCCGATGTTCGTGGTCTTCATCGTCGGCATGTTCTGGAAGCGGGCGTCGGCGAAGTCCGGCTTCTGGGGCCTGCTCGCGGGCACGGTCGCGGCGATGGTGAACTACTTCTGGATCTACAAGCAGGGCATCGTCGACATCCCCTCCGACCAGGGCGCCAACTTCGTCTCCGCGATCGTCGGCTTCGTCGCGGGCGCGGTCGTCATGGTCGCGGTGTCGCTGTTCACCGCGCCGAAGCCGGCCGAGGAGCTCCAGGGCCTGGTCTACGGCACCCGCTCCCCCGGCATGTCCGAGGCCCCCGCCGAGGGCGACGACGCCTGGTACCGCAGGCCGGCCCTGCTGGGCTGGGGCGCGATCGTGCTGGCCGCCGCCTGCTACATCCCGTTCTCGTTCTGAGCGCGGGAGGATTGAGGAACCATGTCTGACCACCACGGATATTCCGAGCAGGACGTCCAGCGGGAAGTCGCCGAGCTCCAGGCCAAGTCGGCCACCGCGGCCCGCATCTTCGACCTGCGCCGCATCATCGGCGGCCTGTTCGTGCTGTACGGCGTCATCGTCACGATCGCCGGCATCAACCCCTCCGACGCCACCCTCGACAAGGCCGAGGGCGTCAACATCAACCTGTGGACCGGGATCGGGATGCTGCTCCTCGGCATCTTCTTCCTGGTCTGGCTGAAGCTGCGGCCGACCCCGCCGGCCACGCCGGAGGTCACTCCGGAGGACGTGGTCGGCGACGGGCCGGGCGCACACCCGGGCGGACGTCAGGGCGAGTAGCTCCCCCGTCCCGGACGGGGCCGGAGTCTTCTACGACTCCGGCCCCGCTCCCGTCTCAGGAGGCGAGTGCGGTACCGGGCCCGCCCGGTCCAGCAGACCGGTGCGCGCCGCCAGCGCCGCCGCCTCCAGCCTCGATCCCACCCCCAGCTTCATCAGCACCCGCTGCACATGGGTGCGGGCCGTGGACGGGGCGATGCCCATGCCCGCCGCGATCAGCCGGGTGTCCTCGCCGTCGGCGACCCGGACCAGCACCTCCACCTCCCGCGGCGTCAGCATCTGCAACAGCCGCTGGCCCTCGTCGTCGGGCTGCGCGGCGGGGTTGAGCAGTTCGCTGAAGGCCCCTTGCAGCAGCTGAGGTGCCACCGCCGCCTCGCCCGCCCGCGCCTTCATGATCGCCCGCTCGACGCCCTCGATGCGCTCGTCGTGCCGTACATAGCCCGAGGCGCCCGCGGCGAAGGCCGCGGCGATGCCGCGCGGGCTCGGTACCGGGCCCAGCACCAGCACCGCCACCTGCGGACGGTCCCGCTTGATCTTCACCACCGGGTCGAAGATGCCCGGCTCGGCCGGGGTCGCCGTGCCCAGCAGGCACACCTCCGGCGCCCGGGTGATCACCAGCTCCGCCGCCCCCGCGGCCGGTGCCGCCGCGGCGAGGACCCGATGCCCCCGCAGTTTCAACGCCGAGGCCAGCGCCTCGGCCAGCAGTCGGTGGTCGTCGACCACCATGAGCCGCACTCCCATCGAGCAACCCCCCAGTCCCCCCAATGGATCCGCAAATGGATGCCCCACTATGGATGCCCACTGGTCCGCACGGACAGGAGCCCCCTCCCGGCTCCCCCGCTCTTCATGCCCCCGGAAGCTACACGCTTGTTCGACGTTGCGCTCCCCCTACTGGTGAGAAGTGCCCCGGATCGACGGAATTTCCGTCATTCGAGACTGATGGGTGGTACGCGAACTGCCCCGTCCCTGAGCAGGGACGGGGCAGTCGGCTGAGGCGGTTGTGCGATCACTTCGCGCCGAAGGCGATCGCCAGGTACTCCTTCTCACCCGTGCTGCTGCCGAAATCGCTCGCGTAGACCTCCGACATGAACAGCCGGCCGTCGTGGTAGATGAGCTCGGACGATTCGGGGGACATGCTCGTCTCCACGTCGCGCACGGCTTCCGTCGCCGGGTTCTCCAGGAGCTTGGTCTCCTTGAAGGTGCCGCCGTCGATGCTGACGACCTGTCCGCCCTTGTCGTACGGCGGCCGCTTGTACGCGATCAGGTTGCCGCCGTCCATGCGCAGCGGGCTGATGGTGTAGCCGTCGCCCGCGTCGGCGCGCTGGCCGGTCTGCTTCCCGGTGGCCAGGTCGAAGGCGATGATCTCGTTGGTCCGGCTGTAGTCGCTGCCGGCGCCCTGGTGCTCCTCCGTCGGCACGTACACCCTGTCGTTGCCGACGGCGATCTGGAAGCAGTACTCGGGCCGGTAGATGCCGTCGCACTTGGCCGCGTACTCGTCGCCCGGCAGGGAGATGCGGGTGCGCAGCTTGCCGGTCTTGTTGTCGATGGAGAAGACGTCGGAGATACCGCTGGCGCCGGTGTCCTCGCCGACCTCGGCCGCGACCACCAGCGGCTCGGTGGAGACGATGCTCGCGTACTCGATGCCCTGCGACATCTTGTACTCGGAGATCACCTTCCCGGACGCCGGGTCGATGGTCTGGATGTGCAGCTGGCGCGCGTCGTAGTCACCGCACTTGCGGACCGCGACCAGCTTCGCGCCGCCGCCGTAGCCCGCGTCGTAGCAGCTGTCGGTCGGCTTCGGGGTCCACAGCGACTTGCCGGTGGTGATGTCCCAGGCGGCGCCGCCGCTGGTGGAGCCGGTGGCGACGGTGTTCGCGCTGACGGTGACGTTGTCCCAGGGGATCAGCCGGTCACCGGTCTTCGCGGTCTTCGTCCACAGCTGCTTGCCCGCGTCGAGGTCGATCGCCGAGACCTGGCTGCAACCGGCCGTCGGCTTCTCCTTGGTCGGCATCGCGGGCTCGTAGGCGATGGCGGTCAGATGCTTGTCGGTCATCTGGCGGCTGGCCGCGCACACCGGGCCGGGCAGCTTGATCGTCCACAGCTCGGTGCCCTTGTCGGGGTCGTAGCCGACGACCTCGGCGATGCCGCTCTTGGCGTACACGGTGTCGGTGAGCCAGGAGCCGTTGACCGTGTAGGTGGTGTCTTCCTTGACCTCGGGCTGCGGGACCTGGAAGAGGACGGAGGCGGCGGTGTTCGCCGGGACCTTCTCCTCGCCCTTGCTGCTGGTGCCGCCGGTGCCGCCCTTCTCGTCGCCGCCACCGCCGGTGCCGCCGCTGCTGTTCGCGGTGTCCTTCTTGCCGTCGTCACCGGAGGAGTTGGCGTACCAGAGGCCGCCGCCGACGATCAGCGCGATCGCGACGACCGCCGCGACGATGATCGCCAGCTGCGAGTTGATCTTCCGCCCGCCGGCCGGCTGCCCGGCCTGCGGCTGGAGCGGCATGGTCGGCTGCTGGTAGCCGTAACCGGGCTGCTGGCCATAGGCGTTGGGCTGCGGCTGCCCGTAGCCGCCGGGCTGCTGGCCGTAGGCGTCGGGCTGCGGCTGGCCGTACGGGTTCGGCGCCGGGGCCGACGGCTGGCCGTACGGCTGCTGCGGCTGGCCCGGGTAGCCGTAGCCCTGGCCCGGCGGGGTCTGCGGCGGGCCCTGCGGTGGCGGGGGCGTCTGCGGGGCTTGCGGCGCCTGCGGGTAGCCGTAGCCGGGCTGCGGCTGCGGAGGCGTCTGGGGTGCGCCGAAGCCGGGCTGCTGCGGAGGCTGGTCCTGCGGGGCGCCGAAGCCGGGCTGCTGTGCGGGCGGCGGGGTCTGCGGCGGCTGGTCCTGGGGCGGGCCGAAGCCTCCCCCGGGCGGGGGCTGGTTCGGCGGGGGCGGCGGCTGGGTCATGACGGAGTACCTCGGGAAGCGGGGACGGAAGCGGACGGATCGAGCGGCGGGGAGGGCTACTTGCCGTAGGCGAGCATCAACTTCTCCTGCGCGTCGTCGTCGCCGCTCAGCCGGGTGGTCGAGAGGTAGAAGCGTCCGCCGACCCAGTCGATGGCCTTGGAGTAGAAGCCGTCCTCGACGTCGGCGGCGGACGCCGGGTTCTGGAGCAGCTTCGCCGGCTTGTGGTCGGACCCGGTCGTCGCGATGGACACGACCTGGCCGCCCGCGTCGTACGACGGCTCGACGTACGCGATGAGCTTGCCGTTCTCGATCTTCAGCGGCAGCATCGTCTCGTCCGCGGGGGACTTCACGCGCCACTTCTCCTTGCCGGTGGAGAGGTTGACCGCGACGATCTCGTTGGCGCCGCTCGTCGCCTCGGTCGGCAGGTAGAGGGTGTTGGCGTCGGCGACCGTGCCGGTGCAGCCGGTCAGGTCGCGCGCGAAGATCGCCCAGTCGCAGGCGGGCGCGAAGTTCTCGTCGAAGCCGACCTGGGAGCGGAACTTGCCGCCCGAGGTGAACGTGGAGATGTTCCAGGCGTTCTTGTCCTCGTTGGTGCTGTAGATGACGAGCGGGTCGACGGAGTAGGCGCGCGCGACCCGCCAGCCCTTGTCGAACTTCTGGGTCCACTTGACCTTGCCGGTCGTCGGGTCCAGTTCCTGCACCTCGTCGTGCTCGTTCTTCCCCGACGCGTCGCAGGAGGAGACGGCGATCAGCTTGGGGCCGCCGGCGAAGGCGCTGGGGAAGCAGGCGTCGCCGTACTTCGACTTGTCGAACAGCTTCTTGCCGTTCGTGACGTCGTAGGCGGTGCCGGACATCGAGCGGCCCACCATCAGCGTGTTGCCGGTGACGGTCAGCTCGATCTGGAGCGTGGAGTCGAACAGGTCGCCGTCGGCGACCTCCCCGGTCCAGCCCTTGGCGCCGGTGTCGAGGTCGACCTCCTGGAGCTTGTTGCACTCCGCGCGGTCGCTGCTGCCGTTCATGTAGGCGACGACGATCTTGTTCGCGGCGGTCTTCTGCGGGGTGACCGCGCAGATCTTCTGGTCGAAGGTGATCGGGTCCCAGGCGGGGTTGCCGTCACCGACCTTGTACCCGAAGAGCTGCTTGTACGCCGCCTTCACCGCGGTCTTGTCGGTGACCCACATGCCGGGGGCGTCGGCGCCCGAACCGGGCGCGTCCGGCGCGGTCTTGTACCAGAGGACCTTCGACTCGCCCGCCTGGCGGCCCTCGTTGAGGTCCTCCTGCTCCTTGCCGCCGCCACCGTCGCCGTCACCGGGGTTGACCGGGTCGTCGGAGGCGGAGGGCTTGGCGCTGCCGCTCTCCTCGGCGACCGGCTTCTTCGGGTCGTCGCCCCCGCTGCTGACCGCCCACACCGTGCCGCCGACGACGAGGAGTCCCGCGACGGCGGCGGCGATGACGAGGGCCGGCTTGCCCTTGAAGGGGTTGCGGGAGCCGGAGCCGCCGGGCGGGGTGCCGGGGCCGCCGGGGTACTGCGGCTGGGGCGGGTAGCCGTAACCGGGCTGGCCGTAGGGGCCGGGCTGCTGGGGCTGCCCGTAGGGACCGGGCTGGGCGTAGGGGCCCGGCTGCTGCTGCGGCGGGCCGTACGGACCCGGCTGCTGCGGCTGGGCGTACGGGCCGGGCTGGTCGACCTTCTGGGGATAGCCGTAACCGGGCTGCGGCGGACCCTGCGGCGGAGGTGGCGTCTGCGGCGGGCCCGCGGGCGGCGGTGGCGCGCCGAAACCGCCCTGCGGCGGCGGGTCCTGCGGTGCTCCAAAACCGGGCGGCTGGGTCATCAGCGCGTTCCCCCTCGTTCACTGATTTTTAGCCACGCCCTGAGGTACGTAACGGCTCAGAGTCGTACTCAGAAAGTTCTCAGACGGCTCTTTCTATCACTCGGCACTGACAGAAACCCGGGCCGATCACCCCCTGTACCCAAGGGAGGACCGGCCCGTGATGCCACTGTTATGCGCCTTCACGCCCTCTTCACGCGGCGCGCGCGCCGCCCGCCTGCGCCGCCAGAAGGTGTCTCACGCGTCCTCGGCGAGTTCCAGCCAGCGCATCTCCAGCTCCTCGCGCTCGCCGGCCAAGTCGCGCAGCTGGGCGTCGAGTTCCGCAACCTTCGCGAAGTCCGTTGCGTTCGCGGCGATTTGGTCGTGCAGCTTCGTCTCCTTCTCGGAGAGCTTGTCGAGCTGCCGCTCGATCTTCTGCAGTTCCTTCTTGGCGGCGCGCTGGTCGGCGGCGCTCTTCTCGGGGACGGCCTTCTGCACGACGGGCGTGGCGGCGGCCGCGGCCTCCTCCATCTTGTGGCGGCGCTCGATGTACTCGTCGATCCCGCGCGGCAGCATCCGCAGGGTGGCGTCGCCGAGGAGGGCGAAGACGCGGTCGGTCGTGCGCTCGACGAAGAAGCGGTCGTGGGAGATGACGATCATCGAGCCGGGCCAGCCGTCGAGGAGGTCCTCCAGCTGGGTCAGGGTCTCGATGTCGAGGTCGTTGGTGGGCTCGTCGAGGAAGAGGACGTTGGGCTCGTCCATCAGCAGCCGCAGCAGCTGGAGCCGTCGCCGCTCACCACCCGACAGGTCCCCGACGGGCGTCCACTGCTTCTCCTTGGAGAAGCCGAACGTCTCGCACAGCTGCCCGGCGGTCATCTCGCGGCCCTTGCCGAGGTCGACGCGGTCGCGCACCTGCTGGACGGCCTCCAGGACCCGCAGGTTCGGGTCGAGCTCGGCGACCTCCTGGGAGAGGTAGGCGAGCTTGACCGTCTTGCCGACGACGACCCGGCCGCCGGCCGGCTGCGCCTCGCCCTCGGTGCGGGCGGCCTGGGCCATGGCCCGCAGCAGCGAGGTCTTGCCGGCGCCGTTGACGCCGACGAGGCCGACGCGGTCGCCGGGGCCGAGCTGCCAGGTGACGTGCTTGAGGAGGACCTTGGGTCCGGCCTGGACGGTCACGTCCTCCAGGTCGAACACCGTCTTGCCGAGCCTGGACGATGCGAACTTCATCAGCTCGCTGGTGTCGCGCGGCGGCGGCACGTCCTTGATGAGCTCGTTGGCGGCCTCGACGCGGAAGCGCGGCTTCGACGTCCGGGCGGGGGCGCCGCGGCGCAGCCAGGCCAGCTCCTTGCGGACCAGGTTCTGCCGCTTGGTCTCCTCCGTCGCCGCGATGCGCTCACGCTCGGCGCGGGCGAAGACGTAGTCGGAGTAGCCGCCCTCGTACTCGTAGACGTCACCGCGCTGCACGTCCCACATGCGCGTGCAGACCTGGTCGAGGAACCAGCGGTCGTGGGTGACGCAGACGAGCGCGGAGCGGCGCTCGCGCAGGTGCTGGGCGAGCCAGGAGATGCCCTCGACGTCGAGGTGGTTGGTGGGCTCGTCGAGGACGATCAGGTCCTGTTCCTCGATGAGCAGCTTGGCGAGCGCGATCCGGCGCCGCTCACCACCGGAGAGCGGGCCGATGACGGTGTCGAGGCCCTGCGGGAAGCCCGGCAGGTCGAGCCCGCCGAACAGCCCGGTGAGCACGTCCCGGATCTTGGCGTTGCCGGCCCACTCGTGGTCCGCCATGTCCCGGATGACCTCGTGGCGGACGGTCGCGGTGGAGTCCAGGGAGTCGTGCTGGGTGAGGACGCCGAGGCGCAGTCCGCCGGAGTGGGTGACCCGGCCGGTGTCGGACTCCTCCTGCTTGGCGAGCATCCGGATCAGGGTGGTCTTGCCGTCGCCGTTGCGGCCCACGACGCCGATGCGATCGCCCTCGGAGACGCCGAGCGAGACACCGTCCAGCAGGGCACGGGTGCCGTACACCTTGCTGACGTTCTCGACATTGACCAGGTTGACGGCCATTTCTCTCCTGACGAGGGGGATCGATCAGCCTCCCAGCCTAATGCGCGCCGTTCGGTGACCGATCCCCGTGCAGGTCAGCGGCTCGCGGCCGCCCTGACCTCGGCGAGGAGGTCGTACATCGTCTGTCCCGGGCAGTCGGTCTGGAGCCAGTCGCGGTGGCCGCTGACGGTGGTCGCGTCCTTGGTCACGCCGTTGACCGGGTTGGTGTACGTGATCCTGGCCTGCGGGTCGAGGCCCTTGAAGCGGGCGATGACCTTGATCAGGCGGGTCAGCGAGGCCTTCGCCGCGTCCGTCGGTCCCTGCTCGGTGAGGGTGCCGAGCAACGCGATGCCGAGGTTGCCGGAGTTGTAGCCGGCGGTGTGGAAGGCGGTGACGACGTTGCCGTCCGGGTCGAAGGCGGGGACGCCGTCGTCGCCGGAGTAGCGGCCCTCGTAGACGACTCCGGCCTCGTCGATCAGGAAGTGGTAGCCGATGTCGCCCCAGTCGAGGGTGACCGCGTGGTACTCGTAGATCGCCCGGACCGTCGCCGCCGGGTCGGCGTCGCCGTTCGGGGTGTCCGTGTGGTGGACGGTGATCGCCTGCAACGCGTAGTACTTCTCGGGCGAGTTGACCACGCCGTCCTTGTACCGCTTCGACTCGTCCGCGCCCCACGCCGGCCGCGACAGATAACGCACGCCACGCACGCGTGTCGGCTCCGAGGGCACCTTCACGGTGCGCTTCGGGCCGTCGGTGGTGTCGATCGCGAGCGAGCGCACGTCGGTCGTGCCGTCCGCGGCTTTGAGGTCGTACGACGTGACGGGCGCCGTCGCGACCAGGGCCGCCCCGCCGTCTTCGACGGTCGCGCAGCCGCCGCTCAGCGTCTTCCACTCGCCGTCGGGGAGGCGGAGGGAGGCCGCGGGGCCGTTCCAGCGGACGCCGACATAGGAGGCGGCGAAGGCGGTGGTGGCCGTACCGGTGCCGGTGGTGGCGTCGGAACGGGTCGCCGGGAACTTCTCCGGGGTCGTACCGGCGTCGGTCGTGGTGGCGTCGGAGTCGGAGTCGGTCGCCGCGAAGACCACCGGGGTCAGCGCGGCCCCGGCGGCGACGGCGCCGGCCGCGCCGATCACGCCACGGCGGGACAGGGAGCGCTTACGGCGGTGGGAGGGGGTGGGGGGTTGTTCGGACACGGATGTGCCTTGCCTTCCAGGGGGGCCACTTGAAGTGTCAAGTGACCCTAGAGGCCCCTGGTTTCCCTCACGTACTGCGTTCGCGGTAATCGGTGTGGAGATAGCGCGAAGACATGGTCACGCCCCGGCACCGCCGAACCCGGGCCGCTGCTGCTGGATCAGCGCCGCCGCCGGTGCGAGTCCGCGCCCGCCGACGGCCCCTTCGCCGACCGGCATGTCGTCCCGTGTCAGCCCCTCGGGGACGAACACCGCGGCCGTGACACCACCGTGGGGCGAGGGGCGCAGCTCCACCCGCAACCCCTGCCGCTCGCGCAGCCGGTTGACCACGAACAGGCCGATCTGCTTGGCGTCGAGGAGGTCGACCTTCTCGGACTGGAGCTTGCGGTTGGCGTCGGCGAGGGCCTGCTCGTTCATGCCGAAGCCGCTGTCCTCGACCTCGATGAGCACCCCGTCCCGCATCCGGGCCGCGCGCAGCTGCACCTTGGTGCTGGGCGGGGAGAACGCGGCGGCGTTCTCGACGAGTTCGGCGAGGAGGTGGATGACGTCGGCGACCGAGCCGCCGACCACGGACACCTTCGGCACGGCCCAGATCTGCACGCGCGGCGCGTTCTCGATCTCGGCGACGGCGGCCCGCAGCACGTCCGCCAGCGGGATCGGGTCGCGCCAGCCGCGGCCGGGGGCGATGCCGGACAGGATGAGCAGGGACTCGGAGTGGCGGCGCATGCGGGTCGCCAGGTAGTCGACGCGGTAGAGGTCCTGGAGCTCCTGCGGGTCCTGGTGGCGGCGCTGCATGCCGTCCAGCAGGTCCAGTTGGCGGTGGAGGAGGACCTGGCTGCGGCGGGCGAGGCTGACGTAGACGCCGGAGATGCCGCTGAGGAGTTCGGCGCGTTCGGAGGCCGCCTTGAGGGCGGCCCGCTGCACGGCGGTCAACGCGGTGCCGACCTGGGCGAGTTCGTCACCGACGAGGCGCCGCATGGGGGCCTCGGCGTCGATGTCGACGCCCTGTCCGGCGTGCAACTTCCGCATGGCCTGCGGCAGTCGGCGGCCCGCCACCTCCAGGGCGTCGTTGCGCAGGTCGAGCAGCTCGACGATGAGTCCGCGCCCGACGAGCACGGACACCAACAGCGACAGCAGCACACCGACAAGCCCCAGCACCACGGCGACACCGGAGGCGCCGAGGGTGTCCCAGCCGAACGGGTCGGCCTGGGCGGTGGCGCCCGTACCGGCACCGGTCTCGGCGGCCGTCAGGTCCTTCAGCGTCACGGTCACGTCCGCGTCCCAGCGGCCCAGCAGCCCCGACGCCACGGCGGAGGTTCCCGGACCGGCGCTCTGCACCCGGTTCTCCACGGCCTGGAGACCGGCGTACGCGTCGCCGTCCAGGATCTCCTCGTACGCCGCCCGGTGCTCGGCCTTGAGGTCGGCGACCGCCGGCTTGAGCAGCTGGCGCTGCGTGGCGACCGCGCCGACGAACTGCGTGTACTGCTGCCGGCTCAGCGTCCCGGCCGCCCCCGCCGCCCCGAGCAGGGCCTGCTCCCGCGCCAACGCCTCCCGCGCGCGGGAGAGTTCGAGCACCACGCGCGCGTCGGACGCGGCATCGGTGCTCTGGTCCCCGGTGAGCTCGCCCGCGACGGCGAAGGCGTCCTCGACGATCGCGGAGTACCCGGCGTACGCCACGGAGGACTTGGCGCCCTTGGCGGTCGCCTCACCGCGCACCTGCGCGAGCCCGCCGGCCGCCCCCTTCAGCGTCTCGATGCGCCGGGGAAGGCTCGCGTCGAGCAACGCGGCGTCCGAGCTGGAGGCGTTGATGCCGTCCAGCAGGGCGGAGGCGGCCCGGTCGGTGGCCTTACGGACATCGGCGGGCACGGCCCGACGCGCCATGACGGCGGCCCGCTCGGCCTGCAACGCGGTGACGAACTCACTGACAGGGGTGAGCAGTTCGGCGTTGACGTCCTTGGCCCGCTCGGTGTCACCGATGCTGGACGCGGTCGTGACGGCGGCGAATCCCCACAGCGCCATGAGGGACACGATGGGCAGCATGAGCAGGGAGACGATCTTGGCCCGGACGGATCTGGGCCGGAGCCGACCGGTGGCGGTACGGAGAGTGCGCATGAGGGGACCTCAGTTTGGTGGTTCGGGTGCTTATGACGCCCTAAAGGGGCGCGGGGAACTGCGCGACCAGCCAGAACGGACCCGCACACGCCAACTACCGAGAGCGGCACATCCGTTGGCGGCCTTACGCAGTGGCCAGCTCGACCTCACGAAGAATCTCCGCGGCAACAGCCGACTCATGCCGCTTCCCGGTCGGCGACAACGCCACGTACGCAGCGGCGAGGAAAAGAAACGACCCCAGCACCACGGCCAACGGAAAGATGAACTCGGTCGGCGTGGCGCCGGCCAACCCCGCGCTGCTGGGCGCCAGTTGAATACTCACCGCGAACATCGCCGTGTAGTGCATGCTGCTCACCGCGAGCCCCATGACCAGCGCGGCGACAACGGCGAGCACCCCACCCCGCACGACCAGCGTCAGCGTGAGCGCCGCCGTCGCCGCCACGACCGCGATCGCGACCGAGGCGATGACGAGCGCCGGGTCGTAGTCGACCTCGCCATGAAGATTCAGCGCGGCCATGCCGGTGTAGTGCATCGCGGCCACGCCGACTCCCGTGCCGAGACCGCCGAACGCCACCGAGGTGACCCGGGACTTGCCGTAGCCGGCGGTGAAGACGCCGGCCGCGACCACGCCGATGGACATCAGCAGGCTGAGGACGGTGAGCGGGATGTCGTAGCGGATCGGCGTGCCCTCGACGCTGAAGCCGAGCATGGCGACGAAGTGCATGGTCCAGATGCCCGAGCCGATGGCGACGGAGGCGAGCGTCAGCCAGTTGCGTTTCGAGGCGCCGTCCGCTTCGAGCGCCCGGACGGTGCAGCGCAGTCCGAGCGCCGAGCCGACGCACGCCATGACATAGGAAAGGACGGGGGTGACCCAGCCGGCGCTGAAGTGATCCATGTGGCCCATGGGGGATTTCCTCTCGCCATGAAATACCACCGGTAACAGGGGACCGGGGATGGCTGGATCATGCCAGCCGTTCCTCTGTCACAGAGGGGGGCGAAAAGGACCACGGGCCGCATTGGTGAACATTAAAGTACTGTGGCTTAGGTTACACCCGACCTGCATATCTATGCAGTCAACCCCCGTTTGGTGAGGGTGTTGTGGATCTTCCGGGGACTGTCAGGAGAACGTCAGTTTCCGGCCACCACGGTCGCACCGGGCGCGGGCCCCGAAGCCACCCGCACAGATCGGCACGTACCGGACGCGCGCAGCGCCTCGGCCACCTTCGCCGCGGACTCCGGATCGCGCGCGAGGAACGCCGTCGTCGGCCCCGACCCCGACACCAGCGCGGCGAGCGCACCGGCGGTGCGGCCCGCGGCGAGGGTGTCGGCGAGCTCCGGGAAGAGGGAGAGGGCGGCGGTCTGGAGGTCGTTGGAGACGGCGGCGGCGAGCGCGTCGGGGTCGCCCTCGGCGAGCGCGTCGAGCAGCGGCTCGGAGGCGACGGGCTCGGGCACGTCCGCGTGCTCCGTGAGCCGGTCGAACTCGCGGAAGACCGCCGGGGTGGACAGCCCGCGCTCGGCCATCGCGAACACCCAGTGGAAGGTCCCGCCGACGTCGAGCGGGGTCAGCTTCTCCCCCCGCCCGGTCCCGAGCGCCGCCCCGCCGACCAGGCTGAACGGCACGTCGCTGCCCAACTCGGCGCAGATGTCGAGGAGTTCCTCACGGGAGGCGTTCGTGCCCCACAGCGCGTCGCAGGCGAGCAGCGCACCGGCGCCGTCCGCGCTCCCGCCGGCCATGCCGCCGGCGACGGGGATGTCCTTGGCGATGTGGAGGTGCACGGCGGGCTCGATGCCGCGGCGCTCGGCGAGGATCAGCGCGGCCCGCGCCGCGAGGTTCGTGCGGTCGAGGGGGACGAGGGCGGCGTCCGGGCCCTCGCAGGTGACGCTCAGCTCGTCGGCGGGCGTGACCGTCACCTCGTCGTACAGGCCGACGGCGAGGAAGACGTTGGCGAGGTCGTGGAACCCGTCGGGACGCGCGGCCCCGACGGCGAGCTGGACGTTGACCTTGGCGGGGACGCGGACGGTGACGCTCACTGCTGCTCCTGCCCCTGCTTGTTCTCCGGCTCCTGCTCCTGCTTGTTCTCCTGCTCCTGCTCCTGCTTGTTCTCCTGCTTGTTCTCCGCGATCCGCGCGAACTCCTCCACCGTCAGCGACTCCCCGCGCGCCTGGGGCGAGACCCCGGCGGCGACGAGGGCGGCCTCGGCGGCGGCCGCGGACCCGGCCCAGCCGGCCAGCGCGGCCCGCAGGGTCTTGCGGCGCTGCGCGAACGCGGCGTCCACGACGGCGAAGACCTCACGCTTGGAGGCGCTGGTCTTGATCGGCTCGGCCCGCCGCACGAGCGACACGAGCCCGCTGTCGACGTTGGGCGCGGGCCAGAAGACGTTGCGCCCGATGGAGCCGGCCCGCTTGACCTCGGCGTACCAGTTGGCCTTGACGGACGGCACGCCGTAGACCCGGGAGCCGGGCCCGGCGGCGAGCCGGTCGGCGACCTCGGCCTGCACCATCACGAGGGTGCGCTCGATGCTCGGGAAGGTGTCGAGCATGTGCAGCAGGACGGGCACGGCGACGTTGTACGGCAGGTTCGCGACCAGCGCGGTCGGCGGCGGCCCCGGCAGCTCGTCGACGTGCATGGCGTCGGAGTGCACCAGCGCGAACCGCTCGGCCCGCTGCGGCATGCGCGCGGCGATGGTGGCGGGCAGCGCCGAGGCGAGCACGTCGTCGATCTCGACGGCCGTGACGCGGTCGGCGACCTCCAGCAGCGCGAGCGTGAGCGACCCGAGCCCCGGCCCGACCTCCACGACCACGTCGTCCGGCCGTACGTCGGCGGTGCGGACGATCCGGCGGACCGTGTTCGCGTCGATGACGAAGTTCTGTCCGCGCTGCTTGGTCGGCCGCACGCCGAGAACATCCGCGAGCTCACGGATGTCGGCGGGGCCGAGGAGGGCGTCGGGGGTGGGGCTGCTGGTCACGGGACAAGGGTACGGGGGCGGCTCCGCCGGTTCCGCCACCGCTCGGCCGGTGCCGCTCAGCCGTGCAGCCGCCGCCCGCAGTGCGGCCAGGGGCTCGCTCCCCGCCGTACGTACAGCTTCTTCGCCCGGAACGTCTGTTCCGCCGCCGTGGCGTCCTGCGGACGGCCGCTGCCGCCGAGGCTCTGCCAGGTGCGGGTGTCGAACTGGTACAGCCCGCCGTACGTCCCCGAGGGGTCCACCGCGTTCGGCCGGCCCCCGGACTCGCAGGCCGCCAGGCCCTGCCAGTTCAGTCCGTCCGCCCCCTGCACGGACTGCGGCAGCGGCTTGGTCCCCACCTTCACCACCTGCGCCCGCGGCTCGCGCACCACCTCGGTCCTGATCCGCCGCGGCTTCTGCTTGACGCCGTTGACGGTGCGCAGGGAGTACGTGACCTGCCGCACCCCCTCCCGTCCGGCCTGCTCGACGACCTCGGTGCCCTTGAACAGCGAGGCGTCCTCGTGGCGCTCGACGCGGAACGGGATCGTCTCCTCGCGGACCTCCTTCGTGCCGGTGATCCGCAGCACGGTCACCGTCTGCCCGTCGCGCGGGAAGCTGCCCGGCGCGACCGAGGTGGTGTCCTGTCCGCGCAGTGTGATCCCGGCCTCCTCGATGACCTCCCGCACGGTCGCCGCGTTGGTGCGCACGGTCCGGGACCGCCCGTCTGCCATGACGGTGACCGCGCGCTCGGTGCGCACGTCCAGCGCGAGCCCCTCGCGCCCGATGCGCTGGGAGCGCGCGGCCGACAGATACGCGCCCTCGGCGCGCACCCCGAATTGTTTGAGCGCCCCTTCCACCGTGTGCGCCGTCGTCCACACCTCGCGCCGCTGCCCATCGATCGTGAGCCGGAGGGGGCGTCCGTAGTGCACGGCGATCTCGTCGCCGCTGCTCAGCGCCGTCCCGGGGGCGGGTGCGACCACGTCGTGCGCCCCCACGTCGACGCCTTCCTCGGCGAGCAGCTCGGTCACGTCGTCCGCGAAGGTGTGCAGGGTGCGCGGCTTGCCGTCGACGTTCAGCTCGATCGCCTTGTCCTTGGCGACGAACGCGGTGGTGCCGCCCGCGAGGAACGCGACGACCAGCGCCTGCGGCAGCAGCCGGCGCATGGTGCCGTCCGCGCGCTCGGCGCCCCGCATCTTCCGCCGGCGCGCGGCCCGCCGGCTCGCTCCGGCGCGCGAGGCGGGCGCGGGTGCGCCGGGCAGGTCGTAGGCGGGCCGGTACGTGTCCTCGTACGTCACCGGCATCGGCGGCGTCGGCGCCACCTGCACGCCGTACGCCAGCGTCTCCGCGCTGTGCGGGTCGTAGGCCGCGCCGTACGGCTCGTACGTCTGGTACTGGGAGTTGCTCACGCCGACACGCTCCAGGGTCCAGAGAGACCCAGAACCTAGCGGAGCGGTCGTCACTCTCCAAAGCGACGCGAGTACTCAGCGTGGTGTTCAGTAGCCGAACGCGCGTGCCGTGTTGGCGGCGAGGGCCGTGGCCAGGGCGTCCTCGTCGATGCCGCGGACCGCGGCCAGCGCGCGCACCGTGACCGGAATCAGGTAGGGCGCGTTGGGCCGTCCGCGGTACGGCACCGGCGTCAGGAAGGGCGCGTCGGTCTCGACCAGGAGCAGCTCCAGCGGGGCCACCGCGACCGCGTCCCGCAGGTTCTGGGCGTTCTTGAAGGTGACGTTGCCGGCGAAGGACATGAAGTAGCCCTCGCGTGCGCACACCTCGGCCATCTCCGCGTCGCCGGAGTAGCAGTGGAACACCGTCCGCTCGGGCGCGCCCTCCTCCTTCAGCACGCGCAGGACGTCGTCGTGGGCGTCGCGGTCGTGGATGACGAGGGCCTTGCCATGCCGCTTGGCGATCTCGATGTGGGCGCGGAAGGAGCGCTCCTGCGCCTCCTTGCCCTCGGGGCCGGTGCGGAAGTAGTCGAGGCCGGTCTCGCCGACGCCCTTGACCTGGGGGAGTGCGGCCAGGCGGTCGATCTCGGCGAGCGCCTCATCGAGCGCCTGCGCGCCCCCCGGCTGCCGGGCGCCCTGCCGGGACCAGCCGTCGGGGTCGCCGTGGACGATGCGCGGCGCCTCGTTGGGGTGCAGGGCGACGGTCGCGTGGACGCCGTCGAACGCGGCGGCCGTCTCCGCGGCCCACCGCGAGCCCTTGATGTCGCAGCCGACCTGCACCACCGTGGTCACACCCACCGACGCGGCCTTCGCGAGCGCCTCCTCCACCGTCCCGGACTGCATGTCGAGGTGGGTGTGGGAGTCGGCCACGGGCACCCGGAGGGGCTCCGGGAGCGGCGGCGCGGCGTTCTTGTCGGAAGCGTCGGAGGAGTTCGAAGGCATGCCCCGATCCTACGAAAGGGGCATGCCGACCCGGACCGGCGGAGCTCAGCTCGCCTTGCGGTGGTGGAACGGGTGCAGGAGATCGGACAGCTGCCAGTGGTGGCGCTCCTGGGCCTGCGCGGGCACCTCCGGCACCTCCACGGGGCCGGCCTGCGGGGTGCGGTGCTGATGGCGGTGCACCGCGTCGAGCACCGACGAGACCTGGCCCGGCCGCATGATGCGCACGACGTGGCCGTCGCAGTTCTGGCACGTGGGCCGGGACAGCGGCGACGGCACGACCTGCTGGTTCGCGACGTAGATGACGAACTCGTGGCCGTCGGCGTCGGTGTGGTGCTCTATCTCGTACGACTGTTCCCAGCCGTGCCCGCAGCGCATGCAGGCGAAGGAGTACGACTCGTGGACGACGGCGGTGGCGCCACTGCGCAGTGCGGCGGTCTGCCCTGCGATCTCGCTCATGCCAGCTCCTCTGGTCCGCTGGACACCGGGACGGGTGCGTCCCTTCGACCAGTGGACGCTTCCGCCGACGCGAATGCATCAGCCCTGTCGACTGTTGGATCCGATTTGGACTTTCCTTGCCAAAACGGCCCTGCCGACAGGGGCTGGGCTTTGCTTTCGACCGCCGCCCTTTACCCGCCCGTGGGGCGCTCGCTCAAACGACATGCGCCCTGCTCAGAGGGCATACGCCCGCACTGTCACGCACCCGCGTTCTTCGCCGCCACGACCGCGTCGAAGACCTCCCGCTTGGGCAGCCCGGCCTCCACCGCCACCGCCGCGATCGCCTCCTTGCGGCGCTCGCCGGCCTCCTCGCGCACGCGCACCCGGCGCACGAGCTCCTCCGCGCTCACGTCCTGCGCGCCCCTCTCGGGCGCCCCCTCCACGACGACGGTGATCTCCCCGCGCACGCCCTCCGCGGCCCACGCCGCGAGCTCCCCCAGCGGACCGCGCTTGACCTCCTCGTACGTCTTCGTCAGCTCGCGGCAGACGGCCGCCCGCCGCTCCTCGCCGAAGACCGAGGCCATCGCGGCGAGGGTGTCGTCGAGCCGGTGCGGGGCCTCGAAGTAGACGAGGGTGCGCCGCTCCTCGGCGACCTCCCGCAGCCGCGACAGCCGCTCCCCCGCCTTCCTGGGCAGGAACCCCTCGAAGCAGAACCGGTCGACGGGCAGCCCGGACAGCGCGAGCGCGGTCAGCACGGCGGACGGGCCCGGTACGGCGGTGACGCGGACGTCCTTCTCCACGCAGGCCGCGACCAGCCGGTAGCCGGGGTCCGACACCGAGGGCATGCCGGCGTCCGTGACGAGCAGCACGCGCGCGCCGCCGACGAGTTCCTCGACGAGTTCGGGTGTGCGGGCGGCCTCGTTGCCCTCGAAGTACGACACGACACGCCCCTTGGGGGTGACGCCGAGCGCCTGGGTGAGGCGCCGCAGCCGTCGGGTGTCCTCGGCGGCGATCACGTCCGCACCGGCGAGTTCCTCGGCGAGCCGGGGCGGGGCGTCCGCGATGTCGCCGATGGGGGTGCCTGCCAAAACAAGGGTTCCTGTCACGTTTCCATCCTCGCAGGGCCCATCCACGGGACTCCCACAGACGTGTTCCCTACGATGGCGCGGTGACCAGTACAGCGTCGTCCATGGACTCCACGGACACCCGGCAGGACCAGGCGCCGCAGGACCAGCGGCCGTCCTGGCAGCAGCGGCTGCGCCGTTTCGGCTACTCGGCCGGGCCGAGAAGCGATGTCCGGGACCGGCTGGTGCCGCCGTACGCGCGGCCCAACCCGCGCATGTGGGCGGCGCTCGGCCTGCCGAAGACGCTGACCGACCGGCTCGTGCGCTGGTCCGGGTGGGGCGGCCCGCTGCTCGTCACGCTCTTCGCGGGCGTGATCCGGTTCTGGCACCTGGGCAGCCCCAAGGCGGTGATATTCGACGAGACGTACTACGCCAAGGACGCGTGGGCGATCGTCCACCGCGGCTTCGAGGTGTCCTGGGACAAGAACGCCAACGACGTCATCCTCGACGTCGGCAGCAAGGTGAAGATCCCCGCCGACGCGGCCTATGTCGTGCATCCGCCGGTCGGCAAGTACGTCATCGGGCTCGGCGAGCTGATGTTCGGCTTCGACCCGTTCGGCTGGCGGTTCATGACGGCGCTGCTGGGCACGCTGTCGGTCCTGATGCTGTGCCGGATCGGCCGCCGGATCTTCCGCTCGACGTTCCTCGGCTGTCTCGCGGGCGCGCTGATGGCGGTGGACGGGCTGGCGTTCGTGATGGCCCGCACCTCGCTGCTCGACGGCGTGCTGATGTTCTTCGTGCTGGCCGCGTTCGGCTGCCTGGTCGTCGACCGGGACCGGACGCGCGAGAAACTCGCCGCCGCACTGCCGGTCGACCCGGACGGCCGGGCCCGCCCGGACCGGCACGTCGCGGAGACCACCCGGTTCGGATGGCGTCCCTGGCGCTGGCTGGCGGGCCTGATGCTGGGCCTGGCCATCGGCACCAAGTGGAACGGCCTGTACATCATGGCCGCGTTCTGCGTGATGGCCGTGCTGTGGGACGTCGGCTCCCGCAAGGTCGCCGGCGCCCGTCACCCGTACGTCGCCGTCCTCAAGCGCGACCTGGGCCTCACGTTCCTGGCGACGATCCCGGTCGCGATCGCCACGTACCTGCTGTCGTGGCTCGGCTGGATCCTCTCCCCGACCGACGGCACCGGCGGCTACTACCGCAACTGGGCCGTGACGGACGGCAAGGACAGCAACTGGTCCTGGCTGTTCCCGGACTGGTGGCGCAGCCTGTGGCACTACGAGCACCAGGTCTACGAGTTCCATGTGGGCCTCAGCTCCCCGCACACGTACCAGTCCAACCCGTGGAGCTGGATCGTCGACGGCCGCCCGGTGTCGTACTTCTACGAGTCCCCGGCCGCCGGCAAGGACGGCTGCCCGGTCGACGCGACGGAGAAGTGCGCGCGCGAGGTCCTCGCGATCGGCACGCCCCTGCTGTGGTGGGCGGCGGCCTTCGCGGTGCTGTACGTGCTGTGGCGCTGGTTCTTCCGCCGGGACTGGCGCGCGGGCGCCATCGCCTGCGGTATCGCGGCCGGTTATCTGCCCTGGTTCATGTACCAGGAGCGGACGATCTTCTTCTTCTACGCCGTCGTCTTCCTGCCGTTCCTGTGCCTGGCCGTGGCGATGATGATCGGCGCGATCGTCGGACCGCCGGGGGCGAGCGACACCCGGCGGGTGGCGGGGGCGACCGGCGCGGGCGTGCTGGTGCTGCTGATCGCCTGGAACTTCATCTACTTCTGGCCGCTGCACACCGGAACCGCCATCCCGATCGACGACTGGCGTTCACGGATGTGGCTGGACACCTGGGTCTAGTCAACAACTCGGCCACAAAGGGAAACACCCCTCACAGATTTCACTCAGCCCACTTAAAGTGCGGAGGACTGATAACGGGGAGGGGTTCAGTTCCATGAACAAGGGGGTCAAAGCCACCGTCATAGGCAGTGTGTTCGCCGTGATGGTGGGTGGGGCCGGGTACGGCGCGTTCAACATCGTGTCCGCGCTGAACGGCGACGGGGGTTCCGGCGCGGGCGGCTCCGAGGTGAAGTCCGGGCCGCCCAGCGCCGACGAGGTCCGGGAGACCTCGGAGAAGTTCTTCACGGACTGGGAGAAGGGCTCGGCGGCGGCCGCCGCGCAGTTCACCAACAACAACGCGGCCGCGCAGACGCTGCTGACGTCCTACACCGAGGACGCGCACATCACCGGCGTGAAGATCACGCCCGGTACCGCCCAGGGGACCACGGTGCCCTTCACCGTGAAGGCGAAGGTGTCGTACGAGGGCAAGTCCCAGCCGCTGACGTACAAGAGCTCCCTGACCGTCGTGCGCGGGCTCACCACCGGCAAGCCGCTGGTGGACTGGAAGCCGTCGGTGGTCCACCCGGAGCTGCGGTCGGACCAGGACAGCCTCGTCACCGGCTCCT
This sequence comes from Streptomyces justiciae, assembly GCF_015163075.1. Classification (GTDB taxonomy): domain Bacteria; phylum Actinomycetota; class Actinomycetes; order Streptomycetales; family Streptomycetaceae; genus Streptomyces; species Streptomyces justiciae. The sequence continues at coordinate 262,848 of NZ_JADDXU010000008.1, read as the reverse complement.
CGGCCACGCCGCCCATCGAGGCCGTGGACCGGGGCGGCAAGGTGCTGACGAAGGACAAGTACCCCTCCCTCGGTCCGATCCTGGACGCCCTGCGCGAGAAGTACGGCGCCCGGGCAGGCGGCACGCCGGGCATCGAGCTGTACGTGCGCCACGACGGCAACGGCGCCCCCGACACCTCGCTCCTCACCCTCTCCAAGGGCGAGGCGGGCAAGTTGAAGACCACCATCAGCGCGACCGCGCAGGCCGCCGCCGAGAAGGCGGTGACCCGGTACGACAACTCCTCGGTGGTCGCGGTCAAGCCGAGCACCGGCGAGGTGCTCGCCGTCGCCAACCACCGTGACGACGGCTTCAACGCCGCCTTCGAGGGCAAGGTCGCCCCGGGCTCCACCTGGAAGATCGTCACCGCGGCCATGTTCATCGACAACGGCGTCACCTCGATGAACGGCCCGGCGCCCTGCCCGCCCGACGCAATGTGGCAGGGGCAGACCTTCCACAACCTCAAGAACATGCAGCCCAACGAGAACGCCACGCTCGCCAACAGCTTCATGCGGTCCTGCAACACGGCCTTCATCAAGCTGATCGACGAGAAGCCGCTGACCGACGAGTCGCTGACGGCCGAGGCGCAGAACAAGTTCGGGCTCGGCCGCGACAACTGGAAGACCGGCATCACCTCTCAGGACGGCAGCGTCCCGGCCGTCAGCGGCCCGGACCGCGCGGCCAACGCCATCGGGCAGGGCCAGGTCACCATGAACCCGCTGAACATGGCGTCCGTGACGGCCACCGCCATCACCGGCGTCTTCCGCCAGCCGTACCTGGTCTCGCCGAAGCTCGACGACCGTGAGCTGGCCACCGCCGAGGGCCTGCGGTCCGGCACCGTCTACCAGTTGAAGCAGATGATGCGGATGACGGCCACGCAGTCGCCGGGCACCGCGACGGGCGTCATGCAGGGACTCGGCGGGGACATCGGCGCGAAGACGGGCTCCGCGGAGGTCGACGGCAACGCCACCTCCAACAGCTGGTTCACCGGCTTCCGCAATGATGTGGCGGCAGCCGCGATGACCGAGCAGGGCGGCCACGGTGTCGACGCGGCCGGACCGATCGTGCGGGCCGTCCTGGTGGCGGGAGACTGAACTCACCCCCACAGGACGGGACTCTAGGCTGGTCGCCGTCGTTGAGGTGAGGAACGAGGGCAACGGGGACCCCGGTGATTTCGCGGAGGAACGAAGGCTGTGGGCAAGAGAAGGCGCGTCGCCGAGCGACGTAGGACGCACCGTCCCGCCGTGATCGGCGGGATGGTCGCCGTCGTCGTCGGCGGCGCCGGCTTCGCCGGGTACGTGCTGTACGGCGGTGGCGCGGTGGCCGAGGACCGTACGTCCTCGACGGCGGCCGACGGCAAGCCGAAGGTGAAGACCGGCCCGCTGTCCGCGACCGAGGTCACCACCGCGACGCGGACGTTCCTGACCTCCTGGCAGCAGGGCAAGGTCGCCGAGGCCGCGGCCGTCACCAGCGACACCGAGGCCGCCACGAAGCTCCTCACCGGTTACGCGAAGGACGCCCACCTCAAGGACGTCACCCTCACCCCCGGCACCCCGACCGGCGCCAAGGTGCCCTTCGCGGTGAAGGCGACGGTGTCGTACAAGGGCACCTCCAAGCCGTTGTCGTACGACAGTTCGCTCACCGTCGTGCGGAACACCACCACCGGCAAGCCCCAGGTCGACTGGCACTCCGCGGTCGTCCACCCGGATCTGAAGGACGGCGACACGCTCGTCACCGGCGAGTCCGGGACCCCGCCCGTCAAGGCCGTCGACCGCGACGGCGGCGAGGTCACCACGGAGAAGTACCCGTCGCTGGGCTCGGTGCTCGACGGGCTGCGCGAGAAGTACGGCAAGAAGGCCGGCGGCAAGGCGGGCGTCGAGCTCCAGGTGGTGCGCGGCAAGGAGTCCAAGAAGGACAAGCTGTCCGACAAGACCCTGCTGGAGCTGAGCAAGGGCACGCCGGGGACGGTGAGGACGACGCTCAGCCCGACCCTCCAGGCGGCGGCCGAGGCACAGGTCGCGAAGCGGGCGCAGTCGTCGGTGGTGGTGCTGCGGCCGTCGACCGGCGAGATCCTCGCCGTGGCGAACGCCAACAAGGGCTTCAACGTGGCCTTCCAGGGCTCTCTGGCCCCCGGTTCGACGATGAAGGTCGTCACGTCCTCGCTGCTCATCGAGAAGGGGCTGGCGTCGGCGGACAAGACGCATCCGTGCCCGAAGTACTTCACGTACGGCGGCTGGAAGTTCCAGAACGACGACAAGTTCTCGATCAAGGGCGGCACCTTCAAGGCGAGCTTCGCCCGCTCCTGCAACACCGCCTTCATCAGCCAGGCGCCGAAGCTGGACAACGACTCGCTGACCAAGCAGGCCCAGCAGGTCTTCGGCTTGTCCATGAACAACTGGGCGGTCGGCGTGCCCACCTTCGACGGCTCGGTGCCGGTGCAGTCGCAGGCCCAGATGGCGGCCTCGCTGATCGGCCAGGGCGGGGTGCGGATGAACCCGCTGAACATGGCGTCGGTGTCGGCGACCGTCGAGTCGGGCGTCTTCAAGCAGCCGTACCTGGTCTCCCCCGACGTGGACGGCCGCACGCTCGCGAAGGCCTCGCGCACGATGTCCTCGGGCACGCTCTCCCAGCTGCGCGAGCTGATGGCGTACACCGCGGCCTACGGCACGGCGGCCGAGGCGATGCAGGGCGTCTACGGCAACGTCGGCGCCAAGACCGGCTCGGCGGAGGTCGACGGCCAGAAGAAGCCCAACGGCTGGTTCACCGCGTACCGCGGCGACCTCGCCGCGGCCGGCGTCGTCCAGGCGGGCGGCCACGGCGGCGACACGGCGGGACCGATCGTGGCGGCGCTGCTGAAGATGGGGAGCTGACTAGCTGCTCACGGGAGTGGCTGTGGCCGTGTAGGTGCGGCGCAGGAACCTGAGCAGGGCCTTGGACTCGAACTGCACCACAGAGACGCCCTGGGTGGAGTGGAACTCCACCACAGCCTGCACCCGTCCGCACGGCCACACCCGGACGTCCCCGGCCTCGACCGGCGCCCGCAGGCCCTGTTCCAGGAGCGCCCGCTCGAAGGTCCACTCGTGCGGCCCCGGCAGGCCGACGCGCACCGCGCGCGGGTCGGCGTCGGGGTCGTAGCGCAGGACGACGGGGACGGCCTCGGGTTCGGCGACCGTGATGTCGGCGTCCGTGACGATATGGGCTCGCGCGTACTGCTCGACTACGGACATCGGCTCGGCCCCTTACGCTGAGTGACCTGTGCGGAAGCTGTGCGACCGCTTCCTTTCCAATGTCGCATATTTTCCGGAGCGCGCTCCCGGACGCCGGACATCGTCAGGCATCTCACACAGCGCGGCCCGGAGTGAGGCACACAGTGACCTCACAACCCGGTCGCTCTTGCAAGTTGTTCGCATTAAGCCGCATCATCTAACGGTGCATGTGCCTGACGGATTCATAGACGCCCCCGTGTCCGCCGCGACCGGAGTGGTCGCCGCGACCGCTGTCGCCGTGAGCCTGCGCGGCGCGCGCCGCGAGCTCGACGAGCGGACCGCGCCGCTGGCGGGACTGGTGGCGGCGTTCATCTTCGCCGTGCAGATGCTCAACTTCCCCGTGGCCGCGGGCACCAGCGGCCACCTCCTGGGCGGCGCCCTCGCGGCGATCCTCGTCGGCCCCTACACCGGCGTGCTGTGCGTCTCCGTCGTGCTGCTCATGCAGGGCATCCTCTTCGCGGACGGCGGGCTGACCGCGCTCGGCGTGAACATCACGGACATGGCGGTGGTGACGACGGTCGTGGCCTACGCCGTCTTCCGCCTCCTGGTGAAAGTGCTGCCCCGGGGGCGGCGGTCGATCACCGTGGCGTCCTTCGCCGCCGCGCTGCTGTCCGTGCCGGCCGCGGCCGTCGCCTTCACCCTCATCTACTGGGTCGGCGGCACCACCGACGTCTCCATCGGCAAGGTCACGACCGCGATGGTCGGCGTGCACGTCCTGATCGGCATCGGCGAGGCCACGATCACCGCGCTGACGGTCGGCGCCGTCGTCGCCGTACGCCCCGACCTCGTGTACGGCGCCCGTGACCTGCGGCAGCGGCTCAAGCTGCGCGTGAACGGCGAACTCGTCGACGCGCCCGACCCGGTGGCCGTCCCCGTCGCCGCCCGCTCGCAGCGCAAGGTGTGGCTGGCCGGCCTCGTCACCTCCCTCGTCCTCGCGGGCGGCGTCAGCTTCTACGCCTCCGCCAGCCCCGACGGCCTGGAGAAGGTCGCCGCCGACCAGGGCATCGACAAGAAGACCGAGAAGCACGCCAACGCCGACTCCCCGCTCGCCGACTACGGCGTCAAGGACGTCGACGACGCCCGGCTCTCCGGCGGTCTCGCGGGCGTGATCGGCGTCGGCGTCACGGTCGTCGCGGGCAGCGCGGTGTTCTGGGCGGTGCGCAGGCGCCGTACGGCCGACGACGTCTCCCCCGTGAGCGCGGGCGTCTGACATGGGCGCCGGACACGCGCACAGGCTCTACCGGCACGGACACTCCCCCGTGCACGCCCTGCCGCCGCACACCAAGCTCGCCGCGGTGTTCTGCTTCGTGGTGGTCGTCGTCTCGACCCCGCGCGAGGCGATGTGGGCGTTCGCGCTGTACGCCGTACTCCTGGGCGTCGTCGCATACGTCGCGCGCGTGCCCGCCGCCTTCCTGCTCAAGCGGCTGCTGATCGAGGTGCCGTTCGTCGCGTTCGCGGTGCTCATGCCGTTCGTCGCGGAGGGCGAGCGGGTCGAGGTGCTGGGGATGTCCCTGAGCGTCAGCGGACTGTGGGGCGCCTGGAACGTCCTCGCCAAGGGCACCCTCGGCGTCGCCGCGTCCGTGCTGCTGGCGTCCACGACCGAGCTGCGCGAACTGCTCCTGGGACTCCAGCGGCTGAAACTGCCGCCGCTGCTCGTGCAGATCGCCTCCTTCATGATCCGGTACGGCGACGTCATCACGGACGAGATGCGGCGCATGCGGATCGCACGCGAGTCGCGCGGTTTCGAGGCCCGGGGCGTGAAGCACTGGGGGGTGCTCGCGAAGTCCGCGGGCGCCCTCTTCATCCGGTCCTACGAGCGCGGCGAGCGCGTACACCTCGCCATGGTGAGCCGGGGATACGCCGGTTCGATGCCGGTCATCGACGAGGTGACCGCGTCCCGGGCGCAGTGGACGTACGCGTTCGCGCTGCCGGGTGCGGCTCTGCTCGTGTGCCTGTTGGGATGGACGCTGTGAGTGGGTTGGACGCCGTGAGTGGGTTGGACACCGTGACTGGGTTGGACGCCGTGACCGCTTCTCTCGAGGTCTCCGGCCTCGCCTTCGCCTACCCCGACGGGCATCAGGCCCTGTTCGGCGTGGACTTCTCCATCGCGCGCGGGGAGCGGGTCGCGCTGCTCGGGCCGAACGGTGCCGGCAAGACGACCCTCGTGCTCCACCTCAACGGCATCCTGTCCGGCGGCACCGGCACCGTGCACGTCGCCGGGCTGCCCGTCGGCAAGCGGCACATGGCGGAGATCCGGCGCCGGGTCGGGATCGTCTTCCAGGACCCCGACGACCAGCTGTTCATGCCGACCGTGCGCGAGGACGTCGCGTTCGGACCGGCGGCCGCCGGCGTGAAGGGCGCGGAACTGGAAGCGCGCGTGGACCGTGCGCTGGCGCGCGTCGGCATGGCCGAGTTCAAGGACCGCCCGCCGCACCACCTCTCCTTCGGCCAGCGCCGCCGCGTCGCCGTCGCGACCGTGCTCGCCATGGAGCCGGAGATCCTCGTCCTGGACGAGCCGTCCTCCAACCTCGACCCCGCCTCCCGGCGCGAACTCGCCGACATCCTGCGCTCCCTGGACGTCACCGTCCTCATGGTCACGCACGACCTCCCGTACGCCCTGGAGCTGTGCCCGCGCTCCCTCATCCTCAGCGAGGGCGTCATCGCGGCCGACGGCAAGACGGCCGAGTTGCTCTCCGACGACGACCTGATGCGCGCCCACCGCCTGGAGCTGCCGTTCGGCTTCGACCCGCGTTCGGTGTCCGCCGGCTCGGACCGTCCGTGACAATGGGCGCGTGACGAACGAGGAGACGGCGGGCGAGGCCGGGGCGGTCGATGACGCCGGGGCGCTCGGCGGCGTGGGGGCGCGCGCCGAGGGGGCGCGCACGGCGCCCGACGGGTCGCTCCTGCTGGACGAGCAACTGTGTTTCGCGCTGTACGCCGCCCAGCGTGCCGTGACGGCCGCGTACCGCCCGCTGCTGGAGGAACTCGGTCTCACCTACCCGCAGTACCTGGTGCTGCTCGTGCTCTGGGAGCGCGGCGAGACGACGGTGAAGGAGCTGGCGGCGGCGCTGCGGCTCGACTACGGCACGGTGTCGCCGTTGCTCAAGCGGCTGGAGAGCGCGGGGGTGGTGCGCCGGGAGCGCGCGGCCCACGACGAGCGCTCGGTGCTCGTCGCGTGCACGGGGCGCGGAGAGGAACTGCGGGAGCGCGCGGCGCGCGTGCCCGGCGCACTCCTGTCCACGACGGGCCTCGACACCGCGGAGGTCGCGAGGTTGCGCGAGGAGTTGTGGGAGCTCGCGGAGAAGGCGCACGCGGCGGCCGAGCGCCGCCTCTGAGCTCCTGTTACCCGCGGTTGCCACCCCCTGCCAATTCAACACCCACCTACCGGCCAGTACCTTGTGCACGATGTTCTTGTGCGCACCTGTTCTGGGGGGAGCCAGCCATGACCGCCACAAATGAGGAAACCACCGTCGACACCCGCCCGACGAAGATCATGTACGTCGCCGAGGCCACCGCCCACGGCGGCCGGGACGGGTACGTCACCAGCCAGGACGGCCAGATCGCGCTGAAGGTCGCGATGCCTCCGGCACTGGGCGGCGACGGCAACGGCACCAACCCGGAGCAGCTGTTCGCGGCCGGCTTCAGCGCCTGCTTCCACAACGCGCTGGTGCTGGTGGGCCGCCGGGCCGGCTTCGACCTGACCGGTTCCACGGTCGCCGCGAAGGTCGGCATCGGCCCCAACGCACAGCGCGGCTACGGCCTCGCGGTCGCCCTCAGCGTCTCGCTCCCCGTGCTCGACCAGGGCGTCGCGAGCAAGCTGGTGGACGCCGCGCACGAGGTGTGTCCGTACTCCAACGCGACCCGCGGGAACATCGACGTGACGATCCTGCTTGGCTAGAGGGGAGACGAGCAGCGCGAACAGGAGTGCGGACGTGGACGTGAACGGCACGGTCGAAGCGGGCTTCGAGCCGGTCAGGGACGCGTTCGTCCGGAACTTCGAGCAACTCGGGGACCGGGGCGCGGCCGTCGCCGTCTACCGGGACGGACGCAAGGTCGTCGACCTGTGGGCCGGTACGAAGGACGTCGACGGCACCGAGCCGTGGCAGCGCGGCACCGCCCAGATCGTGCGCTCGGCGACCAAGGGCGTCGCCGCCGCCGTACCCCTGATGCTGGCCGAGAGCGGGCGGCTGGACCTGGACGCGCCGGTCGGCGAGTACTGGCCGGAGTTCAAGGCGCACGGCAAGGAGCGGGTGCTGGTCCGGCACGTGCTGAACCACCGGGCGGGCCTGCCCGTCCTCGACCACCCGATCACGCCCGCGCAGGCCCTGGACCCGGCACAAGGCCCGGCGGCCGTGGCCGCGCAGGCGCCCGTGTGGGAGCCCGGCACGGACCACGGGTACCACGCGTTGACGTACGGCTGGCTGCTGGACGAGCTGGTGCGGCGGGTGACGGGGCACGGCACGGGTGAGTGGATCGCCGAGCGGATCGCCGGGCCGCTCGGGGCGGACCTGTGGCTGGGGCTGCCGGAGGCGGAGGCGCACCGGGCCGGGCGCGTGGGCCGGGTCGACGCGCCGGAGGCCGCCGCCGCGCTGCGGATGCGCCCGAAGCGTTCGGTGACCGAGGCCTACGAGGACCCCGGCTCCCTCACCAACCGCGCCTTCGACGCGATCACCCCCTTCCCCGACCAGAACGACCCGGCCTACCGGGCGAGCGCCCTGCCCGCGACCAACGGGATCGCCACGGCCGACGGTCTGGCCCGTTTCTACGCGGCGACGATCGGCGCGGTGGACGGGGTGCGGCTGCTGTCACCGGACACGGTGGAGCGCGCCCGCGCGGAGGAGTCGGCGGGGCCGGACCGGGTGCTGGTGGTCAACACCCGTTTCGGCCTCGGCTACATGCTGCACGGCAGCGCGTCGCCGTTCCTCGGCCCGGGCTCCTTCGGCCACCCCGGCCGCGGCGGCTCCCTCGGCTTCGCCGACCCTGAGTCGGGCATCGCCTTCGGCTATGTGACCAACGGCCTGCGCAAGACGGTCACGGCGGATCCGCGGGCGCAGGCGCTGGTGCGGGCGGTTCGAGCGGCCGTATAGCCAGGCCGTGTCTCACACGACCTAGACGTGGATCGGGTGGGACGTCCGCCCGGATGCCGCGTCGATCTCGCCGTGCGCCTTGGTCAGCAACTGCATGGCGAGTTCGTTGAGCGCGCGGGCCCCGGCGATCTCCTCGCCGACCCGCGGCTGATTGGAGTCGGTGTGGTGGCGGCTGGCCTGGCCGTGGGCCCGTACCTCGCTGCCGTCGGGCAGCCGGACCATGGCCACCGCCCGGGTGTGCTCGTCGTCCTCCATGAACTCCATCTCGACGTGCCATCCCACAGTGGTGCGCATCATGTCGATCACCTCCGGAAGAACTCCTTCCAGAGTGCTACCGGAGGGGCGGCCGCGACCAGTCGTCCGGCGGACTACTCCCGAGCCGCCGCGTCCTACTCCGGCTCCGCGTACTCCTCGGGCCGCAATGCCGGCGCCGTCGCCTTGGCGCGGGCGGGGAGGCTCATCCCGGCCACCCGCGCGGCCAGCGACTCCCGGTACCCGCCGATCTGCCGCGCCAGCTCCCGCCGTTGCCGCCGCTGGTACCGGTAGGCGATCTCCAGCGTGCCGAGCGCGAGCAGCACCCCGATCAGGACGACCACCGCCAGCGTCACGTACCGCCGGACCGTCCCCTCCCCGGCGTCGGCGAAGGCCCGCCCCGACGCGACGGCCAGCGCGGCGATCAGCGCCAGCCACAGCGTGTAGAGGGCGAGCAGCCACGGGTGGTCCCGCCGCAGCCAGACCCCCCGCGTCCGTGCCGCCTCCCGCGCCACCCGCCGCACCGCCCCGGCGATGTCGTCCAGCTCCCAGCCGGCCTTCTCCCGCTGCTCGCGCGAGAGCGGGGCGGTCATCCGGTCGAGGCGGAGGTGGAGCCGGGCGACGGCGCGGCGCAGTTCGGCCCGGTTCACGCGGTCGGGCAGCCGGTGCGGCCAGCGGGCCCACAGGTCGTCGTCGCGCCGGCGCAGGCGGATGTCGGCGGCCGCGGCCCGGGCGACCGCGACGCCAAGCACCAGCAGCAGGACGAGGGCCCGCAGCATGCCCAGGTCACCGCGGAACGCGCCGTACACCCCGACCAGGACGAGGCCAATGCCGATGGGCCAGGTCCTGCGGAGGTAGGTGCGGTGCCGGACCGTGTGCAGCTCACGCTCCAGGTCGTCGACGGACCGCCGTACGACCCGCACCGCGGCGACCGCGATCAGCGGGGCGCACAGCAGGAGGCAGCACATCAGGGCGGCGGTCAGGGTGTACGGCAGGACGTCGGTGCCGACCCAGTCGTCGTCCTGGGGCAGCAGGGGCACGCCGACGAGCACCGTGCCGGCCACCACCCCGGTCAGCGCCGCGAGCCACCGCCCGCCCAGCCGCGCCCCGCGCTCCTCGGGAGGGTCGACGGGCCGCCAGTCCGGGCGGACGACGCCTTCCAGCGCGGCGATCACCACGGCGAGGTCGGCGCTCCAGTGCGCCGTGCGCAGCCGGGGCGCGTTGAGACCGGCGAGCGCCCGCAGCGAGTCGGGCAGTTCGGCGGCGGTGGGCATCTCGGCCCCGTCGAGCAGCACCGGCAGGACGAACTTCCCACCCGCCAGCGCCCATTCGATCTCCCGCCGAACCCAGTCCTCCGGATCATCCAACCGCCGCGCCCCGGACGGCTGCCGCGCCCCAGACGGCTGCGACGCCCCAGACGGCTGCGACGCCCCGGACAGGTGCGGCGCCCCGGACAGGTGCCGGTCGTCAGACGGAGGCCGCGCATCGGACAGATGCCGGTCGTCAGACGGAGGCCGCGCATCGGACAGATGCCGGTCGTCAGACGGAGGCCGCGCATCGGACAGGTCCCGGGCATCGGACAGCCGCCGCACCCCGGACGGATGCCGGGCGTCCGCCCACCCAGGGTGGAGCACCGCGATCAGCGCGTCGCAGTCGGTGACCCGTTCCGCCAGCGCGTCCGCGAACCGCTGACCCGGCAGCAGGGACGGCCGGTCCAGGAACACCTGCTCCCGGCCGAAGTGCCGCGCGAGCGCCGCGTCGAGATCGTCGACGACACCGGAGTGCCCGCCCCTGCGGTAGTTGATGAAGACGCCGCTCATGGGGGCTCAGACTAGCCAGTGAGCGCCCCGTCACCCGGCGTGCAACATGAGCCCGATCCCGGCCACCAGCAACCCGGCCGCCACGATCCGCGGCGCCCCGAACCGCTCCTTGAAGAACACCGCCCCGATGGCTGCGCCGACGATGATCGACGACTCCCGCAGCGCCGCGATCGGCGCCAGCTCGGCCTTGGTCTGCGCCCACAGCACGAGCCCGTACGCGGCGACGGACAGCGCGGCACCGAGCAGCCCGACCGCCGCGAACGGCCGCAGTTCCGCGAGCAGTTGCCCGCGCCAGCGGTAGAGCGCGTACGCCGGTACGCACACGCCCTCGAGGGCCATCAGCCAGGCGATGTACCCGAGCGACGACCCGGAGGCCCGCACCCCGAGCCCGTCGACGACGGTGTACGCGGCGATGGACAGCCCCGTCGCCAGCGCGGCCCCGATCGCCGCCCAGTCGGGCCGGCGCCCCCGCAGCCCCCACAGCGCGACGCCGGTCAGTCCGGCGCAGGACACCCCGATCCCGGCGGCGGCCCACCCGTCCGGCACCTCGTGGGCGAAGACGGCGGCGAGGACGGTGACCACCAGCGGCGCGCTGCCCCGGGCGATCGGGTACGCCTGCCCGAAGTCCCCCAGCCGGAAGGACTTCATCAGCAGCACGTAGTACACGACGTGGATCACGGCGGAGGCGAGGAGATACGGCCACGCCCCCGCCGCCGGTATCGCCACGAACGGCACCATGACCAGCCCGATCAGGGTCCCGCCGCCCGCGATCAGGGTGAACCCGACGAGCTTGTCCGTGATCTTGTGTGCGATGGCGTTCCAGCTGGCGTGCGTGACCGCGGCGAGCAGCACCGCCGCGGTGACGACCGGCGTCACGGGGTGCGCTCGCGCACGTCCACGAGAGCGGCACCGGCGTGCGCGACGAGGTCCTCGGGCGCGATGGGGAACACGGCGTGCGGATTGCCGGCCGCGGCCCACACGAGGTCGTGCTCCAGCAGCGACCGGTCGGCCAGCACGCGCGTCCGCGTACGGTGCCCGAAGGGCGGCACGCCCCCGATGGCGTACCCGGTGGTCTCCCGTACGACGTCCGCCTTGGCCCGCGTCACCTTCTCGACGCCGAGTTCCCCCCGCACCAGCTCGACGTCGACCCGGGAGGCCCCGTCCATCAGCACCAGCACCGGCACCCCGTCGGCCGCGAAGATCAGCGACTTGCAGATCTGGCTGAGCTCGCAGCCGATCGCCGCGGCGGCCTCGGCGGCGGTCCGGGTGGCCTCCGGGAAGCGGCGGACACGGCGGTGGAGGTCGTCGAGCCCCTTGGCGCGCAGGGCCTCGGCGAACAGGGGGTGGGCGCCGGAATCCGCGGTGCCCGCTGGGCTGTCGGTCGTCGTCATGCACCGCACGCTAGCGGTGCGTGTATGGCGCAGGCGACCGGTTAAGCCGGGCACTGAAACGTCACGCGAATCAAGCCGGGCACTGACTCGGATCAGCCGCACGGAAAGGTCACTCGAACGTGACGTCCTTCGTCTCCGTCACCGCCGCCCGCCGCCCCGGCGCCGACTGGTACCGCCAGTACAGGTTCGTGTGGGCGATGACCTGCTCCGGCGGCGGGGCGCCCCACTTGCTGTGGTCGTCCGTGGTGTGGGCGTCGCCGACGAGTGTGACGTCGTAGCCGCGGACGAACGCGCCGTGGATGGTGGAGCGGATGCAGGCGTCGGTCGACGCCCCGGTCACCACGAGATGACCTGCCTCGGCCGCCGCGAGGACGTCCTCCAGCTCGGTCTCCTCGAAGGAGTCGCCGAAGTTCTTGTGGATGAGCGCCTCGGTGTCCCGGCGTATCAGCTCCGGCGCGTACTCCCAGGCGTCGCTGCCCTTCACCAGGTCCTCGTCGGAGTGCTGGACCCAGACCACCGGGACGCCCTCCTCGCGGGCCCGGTCGACGAGCGCGGCGATGTTGGCGACGACGGCGTCACGCTCGTGGGCCTCGGCCACGACGCCTTTCTGGACGTCGATCACGAGCAGGGCCGTGCGGGATCGTGCGGCAAGTGTGGTCATGCCCGCCACGTTAGACCCGCCCACTGACAACCGCCCCGGCCTCGGCCGCAGCCGACGCCTCCGCCGCCTCTTGCTTCTTGCGCCGCCCGGAGACCAGCCCGCCCGCCGCCCCCAGCGACACCAGCCCCATCATCACCGCGCCGATGATCCCCTTCACCCCGTCCATCGTGACGTACATCGCGGCGGCCGCACCGGCGTTGAACAGGAACAGGAACCACAGCGTGCCGGGCCGCGACAGGAACGCCTTGATCCGCGGCTTCTTCGCGATGCGGGAACCGGCGATCAGCGCGACCACCGTGCCGACGACCGTGGCGACGTCCTTGCGCGTGCCGTCGAGGACGACGCCCGCGCCGGCGCTGGCGGCGAGCCCACCGGCGAACAGGGACCACAGCAGCAGGTCGGCGACGAACTTCCTGAGGGCGGCGAGGGGAGAGTGCATGGTTCTGGCCTTTCGGAACGGGGTTCGGGATCTGTCATCCACCCTCCCGTCCCGGGCCCGGCGCCACGAGGGAGCCAACTGCCGGAGCCGGGGTGCAGCTCGCTACACCCCGGCTCCTGTCACCACCCGTGCGTCAGACCCGTACCAGCTCCCGGTCCTCGTCCGAGTCCGTGTCCTTCGGGGCGTCGTGGGCCGCCAGGCCCTCGCCCTCGACGTCCACGTTCGGCAGGGCGCGGTCCAGCCACTTCGGCAGCCACCAGGCCTTCTTGCCGAGCAGGGCGAGCACCGCCGGGACGATCGCCATACGGACGACGAACGCGTCGAAGAAGACCGCGATCGCGAGGCCGAAGCCGATCATCTTGATCATCGACTCGCTGGAGCTGATGAAGCCGCCGAAGACGGCCATCATGATCACCGCGGCGGCGACCACGACCCGGGCGCTGTGCCTGAACCCGGTCACCACGGCCTGGCTCGGGGACTCGCCGTGGACGTACGCCTCCCGCATCCGGGTCACGAGGAACACCTCGTAGTCCATCGCGAGGCCGAAGACCACGCCGACCATGAAGATCGGCATCATCGACATGATCGGGCCGGTCTCCTCGACGCCGATCAGACCGCTCAGCCAGCCCCACTGGAAGACCGCGACGACGGCGCCGAGCGCGGCGAGGACGGAGAGCAGGAAGCCGAGGGCCGCCTTCAGCGGGACCAGGATCGAGCGGAAGACGACGATCAGCAGCAGGAAGGCCAGGCCGACGACCAGCGCCAGGTACGGGATCAGCGCGTCGGTGAGCTTCTGCGAGAAGTCGATGTTCATGGCCGTGGTGCCGGTGACCAGGACATCGGTGTCGGTGCCGGCCTTGACGTCCGCTCCGGCGTCCCGGATGGCGTGGACCAGGTCCTCGGTCTGGGTCGAGGAGGGCTTGGAGTCGGGGATCACGGTGATGGTGAAGGTGTCCCCGGCCTTGTTGAACGTCGCGGGCGTCACCGTCACGACGTCGTCGAGGCCCTTGATCCGGTCCGTCACCTCGGTGGCGGCGGCCTGCGGGTCGGCGCTGTCCTTGGCGTCGCCTACGACCATCAGCGGGCCGTTGAAGCCGGGGCCGAAGCCCTCGGAGAGCAGGTCGTAGGCGCGGCGCTGGGTGGTGGACGTCGGCTGCGAGCCGTCGTCGGGCAGGCCCAGTTCCAGGGAGGTGGCGGGCAGCGCGATCGTGCCCAGGCCGACGACGCCGAGCAGGAGCACGACGGCCGGACGGCGGATGACGAAGCTGGCCCAGCGGGTGCCGAGGTTCGGCTTCTCGGCCGCCTTGTCCGACGCGGCGGACTTCTTGCGCTTCTCGCCCGCCGGCCGGATCTTCCTGCCCGCGTACCCGAGCAGCGCCGGGATCATGGTCAGCGCGATGAGGACGGCGATCACTACGGTGCCCGCCGCCGCGAGGCCCATCTTGCTCAGCATCGGCACACCGACCACCGACAGTCCGGCCAGCGCGATGACGACCGTGAGGCCGGCGAAGACCACCGCCGAGCCCGCCGTACCGGTGGCCCGGCCGGCCGCCTCCTCGCGGTCCCGGCCCTCGGCCAGCTCGGCGCGGTAGCGGGAGACGATGAACAGGGCGTAGTCGATGCCGACGGCGAGGCCGATCATCAGCGCGAGCGTGGAGGTGGTGTCGCCGAGGTCGAGCGCGTTGGCGAGGGCGGTGATGGTGGAGACGCCGATCCCGACGCCGATGATGGCGGTGAGCAGCGGCAGCCCGGCCGCGACCAGCGAGCCCAGGGTGATGACCAGCACGACCGCGGCGATGGCGAGACCGATGACCTCGCCGATCGCGCCCGGCTCCGCGCCGGCCTGCAGCGCGTCACCGCCGACCTCGACCGTCAGCCCCGAGTCCCGGGCTTGGTCCCCGGCCGCCTCCAGGGCGTCCCGGGTGGAGTCCTTGAGCTCCATGGACGGGGCGTCGTACGTCACCGAGATGTAGGCGACCGTGCCGTCCTTGCTGACGGCGTTGGTCTTGTAGGGGTCGGTGACGGAGACGACCTCGGAGCCGTCGCCCAGCTCCGTGACGGTCTTGGCGACGGTCGCCTTGTTGGCGGCGTCGGTCATCTTCTCGCCCTCGGGCGCCTTGAAGACCAGGCGCCCGGTGGCGCCGTCGGCGCTGGCCCCGGGGAAGCGCTGTTCCAGCAGGTCGAAGGCCTTCTGCGCCTCGGTGCCGGGGATCGAGAAGGACGAGGAGCCCGCGGCGGGGGCGCTGGCCGCGCCGACGCCGGCGAGCGTCAGCAGGGCGACCCAGAGCAGGGCGACGAAATGCCGTCGCCGGAAGGCGAGCCGGCCGAGTTTGTACAGGAAAGTGGCCACGTGGGCGTACTCCCGGTCAGGTCGTGGGGTGTTCAGGGACAGGGGTGATCAGCCCGGTGGGTGGCAGGGGTGATCGTCCCGACGACATTGAGCGGGTACGTCAGGTGAGGGTCGTGCTGGGGAAGAACGTCAGACGTTCTGGTTGCCGAGGGCGGGGAGGACCACGGCGTCGATGTACGACAGCAGGAACGCCTGCGTCGGCGGCTGCTCGTCGATCATCGAGCGGGCGGCGAAGCCGCCGATCATCATGTGCATCACGTAGTCGATCGCGGGGTTGTCCGGGCGGACCTCGCCGCGGTCGATCGCGCGTTGCACGACGGTACGGAACTCCGCCATCTCCGGCGCGATGAGGTACTCCTTGAACGCTTGGAGCAGGTCCGGATTGCCGTGGATCGCCATGGCCAGGCCCCGCATGAGCGCGGAGTTCTGCTCCATCGTGCAGTCGTCCGAGCGCAGCGTGAGGGCGTGCAGGTCGCCCTTGAGCGACCCGGTGTCGATCTCGGCGAGGCCGGCTCCGCCGGGCTTGGTGTGCCGTACGGCCTTGGCGACGAGCTCGGCCTTGCCGCCCCACTGGCGGTAGAGCGTGGCCTTGCTGGACCGGGTGCGGGCGGCCACGGCGTCCATGGTGAGGGCGTCGTAGCCGACCTCGCGGAGCAGATCGAGCACGGCCTCGTACAGCTCGGCCTCGCGCTCGGGCGTGATCCGACTGCGACGCGCCGTCGCGACCTCAGTCATGCTTCTCACCCTTTCCCACTCCGGCGTCCCGCGCCGAACGACACGGTTTCGTACGTGAGTACATGACGAATGTAGCGCACCCGCTAGCGAAACGAAACTGTTTCGTTCGTGTTGTGGGTCACCCGGGTCCGGTTTTTCACAAGTTGCTCCGGCTCATCCCCCGGAAAAGCATGAAGAGGTGAGCTATCTGCGCCTGCCGCATCTGAGCGGTGACCTGTTGTGCTTCGTGGCCGAGGACGACCTTTGGCTGGCCCCCCTGGACGGGACGGACCGCGCCTGGCGGCTCACCGTCGACCGTACCAAGGTGGGCCACCCGCGCTTCTCCCCCGACGGCCGCCACATCGCGTACACGAGCTGGCGCAGCCTGGTCCCCGAGATCCATCTGGTGGACGTGGCGGGCGGTCAGGGCAGACAGCTCACCTACTGGGGATCGCCGGACACGCAGGTCTGCGGATGGACGCCGGAAGGCCAGATCCTCGCCGTCGCCTCCCACGGCGAGCCCTTCTCCTACTTCACCTGGGCCTACAAGGTCCGCACCGACGGCGACCCCGGCCGCAAGCTCCCCTGGGGCCCGGTCTCCGACATCCAGGTCGCGGACCTCGAGGGCGACCGCAGGACCCTGCTGCTCACCGGCACCCCGCCGCACGAACCGGCCGCCTGGAAGCGCTACCGGGGCGGCGCCACCGGCCGCCTGTGGCTGCACGGCCACCGCCTCCTGGAGGACCTCGACGGCCACCTCCACTCCCCCATGTTCGTCGGCGGCCGGATCGCCTTCCTCTCCGACCACGAGGGCGTCGGCAACCTCTACTCGTGCGCGTACGACGGCTCCGGCCTGCGCCGCCACACCGACCACGACGCCTTCTACGCCCGGCACGCGTCGAGCGACGGCACCCGGGTGGTGTACCAGTGCGCGGGCGACCTGTGGATCGTCGACGACCTGTCCCCGGCCGCGGCGCCCCGCAGGCTCGACGTCCGGCTGAGCGGCCCGCGCGCGGGACGCCGTACGTACCAGGTGCCGGCCGCCCAGCACGTGGACGGCGTCTCGGTCGACGAGACGGGCCGCGCGAGCGCCGTCGTCGTCCGCGGCAGCCTGTACTGGCTGACCCACCGCGACGGTCCGGCCCGTACGATCACCGACACCCCGGGCGTACGGGTCCGGCTCCCGGAGATGCTCGGCTCGGTCGGCCAGGTCGCGTACGTCACCGACGCGGAGGGCGAGGACGCCATCGAGGTCGCCTATCTGCCGCGCGCGACCGGCGACCGCGAGCCCCGCCGGCTCGCCTCCGGCGAACTGGGCCGCGTCCTGGAACTGGTCTCCGACCCGCAGGGCGAACGCCTGGCCATCGCCTCCCACGACGGCCGGCTGCTGCTGATCACTGTGTCCGATGATGCGGCTGCCGCCGCGGGGACGGAGGACTCCAACGGCGAGGTCACCGAGCTGATCCGCTCGATCAACGGCCCGGTACGGGACCTGTCGTTCTCCCCGGACGGTTCCTGGCTGACCTGGTCGCATCCGGGCATCGGCCGCTCCCTGCGGCAGATCAAGATGGCCCGTATTTCCCCGACGGGAGGAGCGGCCCGGTTGATCATCGACGTCACCAACGGCCGCTTCGAGGACGAGAACCCGGTCTTCACCCGGGACGGCCGCTACCTCGCCTTCCTCTCCTGGCGCGGCTTCGACCCGGTGTACGACGTCCACACCGGCGACCTCTCCTTCCCGCTGGGCTGCCGCCCGTACCTGGTCCCGCTGTCCTCGGCCACCCCCTCCCCCTTCGCGCTGAACCCGGAGGGACGCCCGGCGGCGGGCGGCCTGGACCCGGCGGAGGACGAACCGGGCGACGGCACCACCGTCACGGTGGAGGTCGAGGGCCTGGAGAGCCGGGTGACCCCGTTCCCGGTCAGCGCCTCCAAGTACTCGGCGCTGTACCCGGTGGCGGGCGGCGGGCTCGTCTGGCTGCGCTGGCCGATCTCGGGCGCCCTCGGCGAGACCTTCGCCAACCCGGACGACACCAGTGGCCGCCCGACCCTGGAGTACTTCAACATCGCCAAGGCGAAGAAGTCCGAACTCGTCGACGACCTCGACTGGTTCGCGGTCAGCGGCGACGGCTCGCGGCTGGTGATCGTCGACGAGGGCGACCTGCGCGCGGTGCCCGCCACCGAGTCCGGCGACAGCGACTCCACGGTGTGGATCGACGCCCGCCGCATCCTGCACGAGGCCGATCCCGGCGCCGAGTGGCGTCAGGCGTACGAGGAGGCGGGCCGGCTGATCCGCGCCTACTTCTGGGACCCGGGGATGTGCGGCATCGACTGGGACGCGGTCCTCGACCAGTACCGCCCGCTGGTCGAACGGGTGGCCACGCCGGACGAGTTCGCGGACCTGCTCCGCGAGGTCCTCGGCGAACTGGGCACGTCCCACGCCTATGTCACCGCCGCCCGCCGCAACGAGGGCCCGCCCCACTACCAGCGCCGCCAGGGCCTCCTGGGCGCCAACTTCGTACGCCGGGACGCCGGTTGGACGGTCAAGCGCATCCTTCCCGGCGACTCCTCCGACTCCAAGGCCCGCTCCCCGCTGGCCGGCACCGGCATCCGCGAGGGCGCGGTCCTCACCCACGTCGACGGCCGCCCGGTCGACCCGGTGGCAGGCCCGTACCCCCTCCTCGCCGGGGCGGGCGGCACAACGGTGGAACTGACGTTCACCCCGGCGGAGGGCGAGGGCCGCGCGCGCCGCGTGGCGGTCGTCCCCCTGCTCGACGAACGCCCCCTGCGCTACCAGGACTGGGTGGCCAAACGCCGAGAGGTCGTACGGGAGTTGAGCGGCGGCCGCTGCGGCTACCTCCACATCCCCGACATGGGCGGCTCCGGCTGGGCCCAGTTCAACCGGGACCTGCGCATGGAAGTCTCGAGGCCGGCACTGATCGTCGACGTGCGCGGCAACGCGGGCGGCCACATCAGCGAACTGGTCGTGGAGAAGCTGACCCGCACGATCCTCGGCTGGGACCTCACGAGAAACGCCCAGCCGGTGTCGTACGCCTCAAATGCCCCGAGGGGCCCGGTGGTCGCCCTCGCGGACGAGGCGACCTCCTCCGACGGCGACATGATCACGGCCGCCTTCAAACTGCTGAAGCTGGGCCCGGTGGTCGGCCAGCGCACCTGGGGCGGAGTCGTCGGCATGACCGGCCGCCACCAACTCGGCGACGGCACGATCATCACGGTGCCGATGAACGCGGGCTGGTTCGACGCGTACGGCTGGAGCGTGGAGAACCGAGGAGTGACCCCGGACCTGGAGATCCTGCGCACCCCACTGGACTGGGCGGAGGGCCGCCACGCCCAACTGGACGACGCGGTGAAGTTGGCGGTGGACCTGCTGAGCACCAACCCACCTGCGACACCCCCGGATTACAGCAACGTACCGGACAGGTCGAGGCCGAAATTGCCGCCAAGATCTTGAGCAAATTCGCCGGAAGTTCTGAACTGGGGGCGCGGGCAGCTCCCTAAGGGGCGCGGGGCTGTATTGATTTGCGGCTCCGCCGCGTGGGCGCGACAAGCCCCCACCGGCCCGCACCCGAAACACAAGCATGAGGCGCCCCAGAAAACCCAGGGCGCCTCACACCAACCGTCAGCGACTACGCGTCGTAGTCCTGGTCGAAACGGTCCTGCTCCTCCTGCTGGAGCCGCTCCGTCTCCTCGTCCCGCTGCTTACCACGCTGCTGCTGGCCGCGCTGCGCCTGCTCCTTGGCCTGCTGAGCGCGCTGCTTGGCCTGCTCCTGCCACTGTTCCGACTTGTCCTGGAACTGGTCCTTCATACCCATGTGGGTTCACTCCCGAAGTGGGTGGGGGAAGAGCCCCGAGCCGGGGCCTCGACCAGATTCACACGCCCGGACACAGTGCGCATTTCGATCAGTCACGCCGCGTAGCGCGCGCCTCCTCATCGGCCGCCCCACCTGCACCGACGAGTCCCGACCGCATGCCCTCCAACCGGTCACCGAACCGCCGCATCTCCCGTACCCCGACCGTCCCGATGAGCCCCGGCAGGTACCCGCGCACGCCCTGCATGCCGCGCAGCCACCACTGCCCGTACACATGGCTGGACCGCCGCTCGATCCCGGCGACGATCCGGTCCACGGCCGGCCCCAGCGGATACGTCTTGTTGGACGGCCACGGCAGCCGCTGCCGCAGCTCCCGCATGACCTCGTCCTGGTCGGCGCCGCGCACCATGTCCGTGTCGGTCCAGGACAGATACCCGACGCCCACGCGCACGCCCTTGTAGCCGACCTCGGCCCGCAGACTGTGCGCGTACGCCTCCACACCGGACTTGGACGCACAGTACGCGGTCATCATCGGCGCGGGCGTGATGGCGGCCAGCGAGGCGATCTGGAGCAGATACCCCCGGCTCTCCATGAGCACCGGCAGGAAGGCGCGGGCGGTGACCGCCGACCCGATCAGGTTGACCTCGATGACCCGCCGCCACGCCTCCGGATCGGAGTCCACGAACGGCCCCCCGGTCGCCACACCTGCGTTGGCGACGACGATGTCGACCTTCCCGAACCGCTCCTTGACCTCCCGCGCGACCCGCGCCATCGCCTCGTGGTCGGTGACGTCGGCGTACCAGTGGTCGCTGTCGCTGTGCAGCCGCTCGGAGACCTGCTTGAGCGCGTCCGGCTCCAGGCCGACCAGCGCCACCTTCACCCCCCGCGCCGACAGCTTCCGCGCGAGCAGCTCGCCGACACCGCGCGCGGCGCCCGTGACGACGGCGACCTGTCCTTCGAGACCGACCCTGCTCATGCGCCCTCCTTGAGCGTCGCGTACGTCGTCACGAGGTCCCGGATCGTCCCGGTGACCAGCTCGGGAGCCTCCACGGGCGTCATGTGCCCGAGTCCCGGCAGTTCGGTGAGCCCCACGCAGTGCGGCAGCGCCGCCACCAGCGCCCGCGCGTGCACCGGCGGCGTCAGCCGGTCGGCGGTCCCGACGACGACGGCCGTCGGCACGTCGAGGGAGCGCACGCCGTGGTCGAGGTCGAGCAGATCGAGCACCTGCGACCAGGCGTACCGCACCTTGCGCGGGCACGCGTGCACGATCCGCGCGCACGCCTCCACCATGTGCGGGGCCGAACCCGGCCCCATCGTCCCGTACTTGAGGATTCGCCGGGCGAGCGGAGTGACCGGCCCGAGCGGCGCTCGCGAGCCGAGAACGCGCTGGGTCAGCCAGGTCCGCAGCCGCCCGGGCCGCAGGGGTACGACGGTCGACTCGGCGACCAGCCGCGACGACCCGGTGCTGCACAGCAGGACGGCGGCGGCATGCTCGCGGAAGGTCTTTCGGCCGGCGGCCGCCATCACCGTCATCCCGCCCATGGAGTGCCCGGCGATCACCGCCTTCTCCCCCGGCGCGAGGCTCGCCTCCAGTACGGCTTCCAGGTCGTCGGCGAGCGCCTCCACGCTGCACGCCGGGCTCGCCGGACTGCGTCCGTGGCCGCGCTGGTCGTAGGCGATGACCCGGTGGTCGACGGCGAGGTCCCGTATCTGCGCCGCCCAGAAGGCGGTCGAGCAGGTCCAGCCGTGGGCGAGGACGACGGCGGGGGCACCCTCGGGCCCGTGGACCTCGACGTGCAGGCGGGCCCCGTCGGCGGAGACGGCGGTCAGCTCACGGGTGGGGACGGGCGGGGCGTACGGCCCGGACACGACGGACATCAGCCGGCTCACGCGGACACCTCTTCCTTGCTCACCTTCGTGCGGATCACCTCGTACTCCGTGATGTCCACGCGTCGCGTCGCCCGCCGGAACTCGCTCGTCGTCCCCGGCCAGATGGTGGTGTTGCGGCCGTTCTCGTCGAGGTACCAGCTGGTGCAGCCGCCGGTGTTCCACACCGTGCGCATCATCCGCTCCTGCACCCGCCGGTTCCAGGCGCCGACCGCGCTCGGCCGGGCGTCGAGGGCGGCGCGTCCGCCGAGGACGTCCAACTGCCGTACGAAGTCGGCCATGTAGTTCAGCTGGGACTCGATCATCAGGATCATCGAGGAGTTCCCGAGGCCGGTGTTGGGCCCGATGATGGTCATCCAGTTCGGGAACCCGGCGGCGGACGCGCCGCGCAGGGCCTCCATGCCGCCCTTCCACACCTCGGCGAGGGTCCTGCCCTCCGCGCCCACGACCCGCTCGGCGATGGGCATGTCGGTGACGTGGAAGCCCGTACCGAAGACGATGACGTCCGCCTCGGCCTCGGTGCCGTCGGCGGCGACGAGGGTGGAGCCGCTTACGGCCTGCAACCCGCTGGCGACGACGTCGACGTTGGGCCGGGCGAGCGCCGGGTAGTACTCGCTGCTCAGCAGGATGCGCTTGCAGCCGATGCGGTAGTCGGGGGTCAACTTGGCGCGCAGGGCCGGGTCCTTGATCGCCCGCCCCATGTTCCGCTTGGCCAACTGCTCGACGAACCCGAGCTGGTCGGGATGCTTGGTGAACGCCGAGACCTGCAACTCCCGGATGCCCCACAGCAGTCCGCGCCGGGCCTGCCCGGTGAACGGCAGCGCCCGGTGCAGGGCCCGCTCGGCGCCGGTGATGGCCCGGTCGACGCGGGGCATCACCCAGGGCGGGGTGCGCTGGAAGAGGGTGAGCCGGCCGACCTGCGGCTGGATGGCGGGCACGATCTGGATCGCGGAGGCCCCGGTGCCCACCACGGCGACGCGCTTGCCGCGCAGGTCGTGGTCGTGGTCCCAGCGGGCGGAGTGGAAGACCTTGCCGGGGAACGAGTCGAGCCCCGGGATGTCGGGGATCTTGGGGTCGGACAGCGGCCCGGTGGCGGAGACGACGACGTCGGCCGAGAGCCGCCGCCCCCCGCTGATCTCGATGTCCCAGCACAGCCGCTCGGCATTCCAGCTCATCCGCATCACCTCGGAGTCGAAGCGGAGGTGCGGCCGGAGATGGAAGACGTCGGCGACGTGCTCCAGATAGGCCCGGATGTGCTCCTGCCCGGAGAAGGTGCGCGGCCAGTCGGGATTGGGCGCGAAGGAGAAGGAGTACAGGTGGGAGGGCACGTCACAGGCGCACCCGGGATAGCTGTTGTCCCGCCAGGTGCCGCCCACGCTGCCGGCCCGCTCCAGCACGACGAAGTCGGTGACACCCTCCCGCCGCAGCCGTACGGCGGCCCCGAGCCCCCCGAACCCGGACCCGATCACCGCCACCCGCACATGCTCGTGCACGTCCTCGTGCTCGCTCATCCCGAAGCCTCCACGCATCCCTCTTCGGACTCCGCCAGTGAACACTGGCGCAATGGGGAGAGTAGAGCAGCCGCGTACCGATGGGTAGGGGGCGCGGGGAGGTAAGTTACCGGCGGTACAACATAGGCTGCGGTCGTGACGGAGAAGCGTGAGTACCGCATGGAGGAGCTGGCGAGGCGGGCCGGCATCACAGTGCGCACCCTGCGCTTCTACCGCGAACGCAAACTGATCCCGCCGCCCCGCCGCGAGGGCCGTATCGCCTGGTACGACGACCACCACCTGGCCCGCCTGCGCACGATCGCGGCCCTGCTGGAACGCGGCCACACCCTGACCGGCATCGCGGAACTGGCGGAGGCCCTGGACCACGGCCGCGACGTGGCGGACCTCCTGGGCGTCGAACCGCCCTCGGAAGAAGAACCGGTCCACCTCACCCCGGAGGAACTCGCCGCCCGCTTCGAGGGCCAGGTCACCCCGGAGAACCTCGCCGCCGCACTGGACCTGGGCTACCTCGGCACCGACGGCGACGAGATCGTCCACATCAGCCGCCGCCTCCTCGACGTCTCGTCGGCCCTGGTCGCCGAGGGCATCCCCCTCGCCGAGGTCCTGGCCGCTGGCAAACGCGTCCGCGACCACGTCGACGACCTGGCGGAAATGTTCACCGACCTGGTCCTCCGCCACACCACGGAAGACGACCTCGCCCGCCTGCGCCCGCTCGCGCGAAGCGTGGTGGAGGCGGAACTGTCACTGGCGCTGGACCGACGGTTGCGCAAGCGCCCGTAGCCCGATCACTCACCCGTCCCGCGTTCCCCAAGGATTCACTCCATCGAGGCAGTTTCCGGGCAACACACAGCGAATTGGGGTTCGTACTCCGAGAGTGAGATCGAAAAGGCCCCGGCGACTGTGCAACCAGTCCCGGGGTGTGGCCGACACTTACGAGGAGCGTCGACGTGCCCCAGCCTAGCCCCCTGCCAGCCCGCCTCACCGCGTTTCAGCCCCCTTCCGCCGAGCGCCCCAGAGCCCTCGCGGCACTGCGCCTGAGCTGCGTCACCAGCGTCACCACTTCGCCGGGGCGACAGCGCTCCGCCATCGAGGCGTCCGCCGAAAAGCTCGGCTTCGCCCTGGTCGCCGAAGCATCGGACCTGGGCGTCTCGGCCCGCAGGACTTCTCCGTTCGAACGGCCTTCGCTGTCGTCCTGGCTTCGCCGTCCCCAGGAGTACGACGCCGTGGTGTGGTCGCATGTGGATCGGGCAGTGCGCTCCGTGGCGCACATGGCCGAGTTGGTCACCTGGGGACGGCAGCACGCGAGAACACTCGTCTTCGGAATGCCGGAAACCGACCGTCCGCTCGTGGTGACACCGCAGGCCGACGGCCTCACCATCGGCCGGTGCATGGAACTGGCACACGACGCGGAGTCGGAAGCGCGCACCATCTCCAACCGGCTCACCAGCAGCCACGAAGCCCTCCGCGCGGCCGGTCGCTACGGAGGCGGCCTGGTCCCGTTCGGCTACCGAAAGGCACCGCACCCCTCGGGCAGCGGATGGTGCCTGGATCCCGACCCGGAAACCGCCGCCATCGTCCGCGCGATCGTTGCGGACGTGCACCAGGGGATGTCCCTGATCGCCATCGCGCGCCGGCTGAACGAGGCCGGGGTACCGGTGCCGCGCGACCGCCACGCCCAACTCCAGGGACGGCCGATGGGTGGCAGACGCCACGGACGGGACTTCGAGCGTTTCCGCTGGACCTCGGGCACGCTGTCCAAGGTGTTGCGCAGCCCGTCCTTGATGGGTCATCGCACACACGGAGGGCAGACGGTCCGCGACGCGTCCGACAACCCGGTACTCATCGGCGAGCCCCTGCTGTCCGACGGCGAATTCCGAGCGTTGCAGGATGTCCTCCTGACGCGTTCCAACGGGACCCGCAGCCCGCGGCGGGCAACCACCGCGCTGCTCACCGGCGTCGCGTACTGCTCCGGCTGCGACGGCCGCATGTACTTCGCCGTACGGAAGGGCTGTCCGTACGGCGACTACGTGTGCCGCGCGACCGCGCGAGGCGAGGTCTGCCCCGCTCCTGCCGCCATGCGCTCCGACTGGTTGGAGGACTATGTGCTGACCCACTACCGCCGCTTGGCGGCGCCGGACGGCGACGTGCCCCGAGCATGCCTCCTGCGGGACGGCGCCCGCGTCACCGTCGGGAAGGGACACGCGGGCGGCGGCCCTGCCCGGCTGATCGGGCCGGACACTTCCCGCCTGACGTTCACCCTCGGGTCCCACCCCTGAGTCGCCCTCCGTGCCGCGGGGCGCCGAAGACGCGGTGCCCCGCCGGTCACATGTCGAAGACGACCGTCACGGGGGCGTGATCCGACCACCGCTCCTCATGGCTCGCGGCCCGCTCCACGAACGCCTTGACCGCCTTCCCCGCCAGGCCAGGCGTGGCAACGGCGAGGTCGATCCTCCAACCTGCGTCCCGGTCGAAGGCCCGCCCCCGGTACGACCACCACGAGTACGGCCCCTCGACATCGGGATGCAGCGCCCGCACCACGTCGACGTAACCACCGTCGGCCGCGTCGAAGACCCGGGTCAGCCACGCCCGTTCCTCCGGCAGGAAGCCGGAGCTCTTCTGGTTGGCGCGCCAGTTCTTCAGGTCGGCCGGCTGGTGGGCGATGTTCCAGTCGCCGCAGACGACGACCTCGCGGCCGTCGGCGGCGGAGCGCTCGCGCAGGCCCTTGAGGTAGGCGAGGAACTCGGCCATGAAGCGGACCTTCTCGTCCTGGCGCTCGGTGCCGACCTCGCCGGAGGGCAGGTAGAGGGAGGCGACCGTCACACCGGGCAGGTCGACCTCGACGTACCGTCCGCTGGTGTCGAACTCGCTCGACCCGAAGCCGATCTGGACCCGGTCGGGCTCGCGGCGGGTGTAGAGGGAGACGCCGGCGCGACCCTTGGCGGCGGCGGGCGCGTGCACGACGTGCCAGCCCTCGGGCGTGCGGACCTCCTCGGGCAGCTGCTGCGGCTCGGCGCGCACCTCCTGCAGGCAGAGCACATCGGCGGAGGTGTCGGCGAGCCACTCCACGAAGCCCTTCTTCGCGGCGGCGCGGAGTCCGTTTACATTCGCAGAGGTCACAGTGAGCACCAGGGCACCTTACCCGCACACTGGACTCAGTCCTGTTCTGGATTGTATCGATATACGTTCCTACTCATTGGTATACGGTTTGCCCATGGACATCCGCCGCGTCTCCTTCGACCACCCCGACGCCGTCAAGCTCAACGACCAGGTCCAGGCCGAGTACGCCGCCCGGTACGGCGACGACGGCGACGCCACGCCCCTGAGCCCCTCGGACTTCGCGCCCCCGAACGGCGTCTACCTCATCGCCTACGACGAGTTCGACAGCCCCGTCGCGACCGGCGGCTGGCGCACCCAGGACGCGAACGACGAGGGGTACGGCGACGGGGACGCCGAACTCAAGCGGATGTACGTCGTCGAGCAGGCCCGGGGTCGCGGTCTCGCCCGGCGCATCCTGGCCGCCCTGGAGGAGGACGCGCGCGCGGCGGGCCGGCTCCGCATGGTCCTGGAGACCGGCGACAAGCAGCCGGAGGCCATAGCGCTGTACCTCTCCAGCGGCTACGAGCCGTGCGCGAAGTTCGGCTACTACCGGCACTACGAGTCGAGCCGCTGCTACGCCAAGGCCCTCTGAGGAGCGCGGCCGAGTCAGCTTCTGAGGTACGCGAGCACCGCCAGCACCCTGCGGTGGGTGTCGTCGGCCGGTGGCAGGTCCAGCTTGGTGAGGATCGAGCCGATGTGCTTGCCGACGGCCGCCTCGGACACCACCAGCGCCTTGGCTATCGCGCCGTTGGACTTGCCCTCGGCCATCAGCGCCAGCACCTCCCGCTCGCGCGGGGTGAGCCGGGCGAGCGGATCCCGCCGCCGGCGCAGCAACTGCCGTACGACCTCGGGGTCCACGACCGTGCCCCCGGCCGCGACCTCCCGCAGCGCGTCCACGAACTCCTCGACCTGCCCCACCCGGTCCTTGAGCAGATAGCCGACTCCGGTGCCGTCCCCGGAGTCGAGGAGTTCGGCGGCGTACGCCCGCTGCACGTACTGGCTGAGGACCAGCACCGGCAGCCCGGGCCGCTCCTCGCGCAGCTTCACCGCCGCGTGCAGCCCCTCGTCCTGGAAGCCGGGTGGCATGCGAACGTCCGTGACGACGACGTCGGGCGTGTGCTCGGCGACGGCGGCGAGGAGGGCGTCCGCGTCGCCGACGGCCGCGACCACCTCGTACCCGAACCGGGTGAGCAGGCCGACGAGTCCGTCGCGCAGCAGCACGCTGTCCTCGGCGAGGACTATGCGCGGGGCTCGGTCGGCCGACAAGGGATCTCCACTCGCAGCAGGGTCGGTCCGCCCGGCGGGCTGGACAGGAAAAGTCTGCCATCGAGCACTGACACCCGG
Source organism: Streptomyces justiciae (assembly GCF_015163075.1). Lineage (GTDB taxonomy): Bacteria > Actinomycetota > Actinomycetes > Streptomycetales > Streptomycetaceae > Streptomyces > Streptomyces justiciae. The sequence continues at coordinate 235,167 of NZ_JADDXU010000008.1, read as the reverse complement.
TCGGCGAGACCGGTCAGCCCGGTGCCGCCGCCGATGTCCGCGCCCCCGCGTCCGTCGTCCCGGATCTCCAGCGTCAGCCGCTCCTCGTCGTGCCCACCGCTGACGACCGCCCGGCTCGCCCCGCTGTGCCTGCCCACGTTGGCGAGGGCCTCGCAGACGACGAAGTAGGCGGCGGACTCGACGGGTCGGGGCAGCCGGCCGGGCAGGTCGAGGTGGACGTCGACGGGGATCGCGCTGCGGTCGGCCGCGTCGGCGACGGCGGCTTCGAGGCCGTAGTCGGCGAGGACCTTGGGGTGGATGCCGTGGATGAGTTCGCGGAGTTCCGCGAGGGCTTTCTCGGCCTCGCCGTGCGCGGTGGCGAGTTGGTCGGCGAGGGGGCCGGGCGGGACGTCGAGGCGGGCGAGGCCGAGGCGCATGGTGAGGGCGACGAGCCGTTGTTGTGCGCCGTCGTGCAGGTCGCGCTCGATACGGCGCCTTTCCGCTTCGAAGGCGTCCACCAGCCGCACGCGCGAGCGCACGAGTTCAGCGACCCGCGCACTGTCCTGTCCGCGCGCCCCCAGCAACGCCTTCACCACCTCGGCGCGCGCCCCGGCGGCCACCCCCAGCACGTACGCCCCCACCAGGAGCAACACGCCCCCGGCCAGCGCGGCGCCGGTCGCGGCCGGCCAGGTGTCGACCGTCCACAGTTTGACCACCTTCGCCTCACCGTCGACGGCGACCAGCAGCGGCGTCGCGAGCAGGAACAGCGGCACCCCGGCGGCGAAGGTGACGACGAGCGCGTCCAGCGGCCACAGCACGAGCGCGAGGAGCACGGCGTACGCCAACTCCCACCAGGTCTCCGGCTCCTTGAGCCGTACGACGAGCCAGCGCGCGAGCCCCGGCGCGTCAGGCACCCGATGCGCCCCCGCGGGCACGTCCCCCACCCTCGCCGTCCGCACGCGCCACCGCTCCACGGCGGCCACCGGAATCCCGGCGAGCGCGGTGAGCACGAGCAACGGCAGCCCGACGAGGACAACGGCCGTCGCCGCCCCCACGGCGACCCCGGCGACGATCCCGACCAGCACGACCGCCCCGAACAGCGCCCCGCTCACCAGGAACGCGCCCGCCCGCCACGGCCACGCCGACCTCAGATATCCGCGCCCGCCGAGCGCCTGCCACACCGTCATGGAGATCACCGTAGGAGGCGGCCCGGGGCGGGCGGAATCCGTCCAGCCGGAGAGCCGGGGGTATGCCTGGCCCTACCCCAAGTCTCGCTTCTGCCGCACTGCTTCAGGGCACGGTGACGCGGTTTCGTAGAGCCCTCCCGGACCTAGCTCCGGACTCCTCACCACTCCTCTCCATTCCTCTCCACTCCTCTCCTGACGTCCCTCAGGGCTGCTCCTGGGACGTCTCTCCAACTCGATGAGGGCAGATGACGATCAGACTGACGTCCGTCAGCAGGCGGTACGGCGACGGCGACGACGGCGTGAAAGCGCTGGACGGCGTCTCAATGGCCTTCCCCGGGGGCACGTTCACGGCGGTCATGGGCCCGTCCGGATCGGGCAAGTCGACGCTGTTGCAGTGCGCGGCCGGCCTGGACCGGCCGACCTCGGGCTCGGTGCGCATCGGCGACACGGAGCTGACCGGGCTGAGCGAACGCCGCCTGACCCTGCTGCGCCGCGAACGCGTCGGCTTCGTCTTCCAGTCGTACAACCTCCTGCCCTCCCTCACGGCCGAGCAGAACGTCGTGCTGCCGCTGCGCCTGGCCGGCCGGCGTGTGTCGAAGGCACGCGCGCGTGAGGCGCTGCGGCGGGTCGGACTCGGCGACCGCGCCCGGCACCGCCCGGACCGGCTCTCCGGCGGCCAGCAGCAACGCGTGGCCCTGGCCCGCGCCTTGATCACCCGCCCCGAGGTGCTCTTCGCCGACGAACCCACCGGCGCCCTGGACACGCGCACGGGCCACGAGGTTCTGTCGCTGCTCCGCGACCTGGTCGACACCGAGGGCCGCACGATCGTCATGGTCACGCACGACCCGGTGGCCGCGTCGTACGCCGACCGCGTCGTCTTCCTGGTCGACGGCCGTGTCCACGGGGAGCTGACGGGTGCTTCGGCGGCCGACGTGGCCACCCGCATGACCACGCTGGAGGCGGCACCGTGCTGACCCTCGCCCTGCGCACCCTGCGCTGCCGCTGGACCACCTTCACCGGCAGCTTCGTCGCCCTCTCCCTGGGCGTCGCCCTGCTCACGGTCATGGGCCTGACCCTCGCCTCCTCCCTCGACGCCCCCGAACGTGCACCGGAACGTTTCGCCGCCGCCCCGGTCGTGGTCCGGGGCGCAGACACCCTGCGCGTACCGACCCCGATCGGCGACCGCACCCAACCCCTGGCCCACCCACGCCCGATACCACCGGAGACGGTGGCCGCGCTCCGCAAGCTCGGCAGAGTCACCCAGGACCGCACCTTCGCCGTAGGCGACGACCTGATCGGCCATCCCTGGTCGACCGCGGTCTTCGCCCCGTACCACCTGACGTCGGGCCGCCCACCGCGCGGGGCGAACGAGGTGGTGGCCACCACGGGTGCGGGGACGGCCGTAGGTGAGCGTCTGCGGACGGCGCACGGCACGGTGCGGGTGGTGGGCACGGCGCGCGTGGTCGCCATGGGGCGCGCGGTTGGCACTGGGCGCGCGGCCGACGTGGCACGCGCGGTAGGCGCGGCGCGCGAGGTCAACGTGGGGCGCTCGGTCGACGCTGCGCGCTCCCCGGACTTCGAACGCGCCCTCTTCTACACGGACGCGCGGGCCGCCGAGTTGGCACCCGCGAGCACGCAACTCGTGGTCGACGCGGCGCCGGAGGCGGTGCGACGGGTGGTGGCGTCCTCGGGGACGGGCGCCCGGGTCCTGGTCGGCGCCGAACGGCGGCTCGCCGACGCGGACCCCGACCGTGACGCCGAGGCGCTGACGACGCTGAACGCCCTGTTCGGCACGGCCGGCGGCGTGACCGGCTTCGTGTCGGTGTTCGTCGTGGCGTCCACCTTCGCGTTCGCGGTGGCCCAGCGCCGCAGGGAGTTCGGCCTGCTGCGCACCGCGGGCGCGACGCCGGGCCAGATCCGCCGCACGGTGCTGGCGGAGGCGTTGCTCGTCGGCGTCCTCGCCTCGGCGGCGGGCTGCGCGCTGGGGTCGTACGGCGCTCCATGGCTGGCGGACCGTGTCGTCGAGGGTCGTGTCGCACCGGACTGGTTCACGATCGGCGACCATGTCTGGCCGTACCAAATGGCGTTCTGGACGGGCCTGTCGGTGGCGCTGTGCGGCGCGACGGCCGCCTCCTGGCGGGCCGGCCGCACCGCCCCTACCCAGGCGCTGCGCGAGGCCTCGGCCGACGAGCAGCCTCTGACGCGGGCCCGACTCCTGTGCGGGGCGGCCCTGTTGCTGACGGCGGCGGTCACGGTCGCCGTGACGCTCCTGACGGATCCGGGCGACCTGCTGCACCGCAAGACGTACACCAGCCGCCCGCTGCTCCTGATCACGGCAACGGCCCTCCTGTCACCCCTCCTGGTCCGCCCCCTGATCCGGCTCCTCACACCGCGCGGCATGCTGGTCCGCGCCAACACCACGACCTCCCTCCGCCGCACGGCCGCCCTGGCCGCTCCCGTGCTGGTCACGGTGGCCCTGACGGGCTCCCTGCTGGGTGCGGCGGCGACCCTGAACGCCGCGCGGGCCACGGAGGCCCGGGAGCGGACGCGGGCCGACTACGTGCTGACCTCGGCGACGGGCCTGGACGCGCGGACACTGGACCGTCTGCGCGCGGTCCGGGGCGCCGAGGTCTCACCGACCGCGTCGAGCGAGGTGTACGTCCTGGAGGAGGGCGTGGCCCTGGTCAAGTCCGAGGCCAGGGCTGCCGATCCGGGACGACTCGCCAGGACGACCAGCGTTCCTCTGACGGCAGGCCGGCTCTCCGACCTCTCCGACGACTCGATCATCGTCAACGAGGAGTGGGCACAGCACGAGGTCGGCGACCATGTCACCGTCTGGCTCGGCGACGGCACCCGCAGATCCCTCCGCATCGCCGCGGTGATGCCGGTCGGGACGGGCGACAACGGGGTGTACGTCACCCCGGCCAACGCGCGCGGGGCGCTGGTGGACCGGGTGGAGGCGAGGGTACGGGAGGGCGCCGAGGCCACGACGGTGCGGGCGGCGCTGCGCTCGGCGGCCCCCGGGGCGACGCTGCTCCCCCGCGACGCGTGGCTGGCCGCCACCTACCCCGCGACCGACTTCACGACCGCCGACGCGACCACCCGCCTCGGCTACCTCCTGGTCCTGGGAATAGCTCTCCTTTACACAGCCATCTCGCTCGCCAACACACTCCTGATGGCGACGTCCGACCGCACCCGCGAACTGACAGCGCTACGACTGGCGGGAGCCACGCGCACCCAGGTGCTGCGTCTCGTGGCCCTGGAGTCCCTGACGGTGGTCGCGGCGGGCGCGGTCCTGGGCCTGCTCTTGACGGCCCTCAACCTCACCGGCATCTGGACCGCCCTCGGCCTTCAGTCGGTACGGTCCCCGATCCACGTCCCCTGGCCGGAACTCGGCGCGACCACCGCGGCCTGCGCCGTCCTCGCCGTTGTCGCGGCGGTGATCCCGGCGGGTCTCGCGCTGCGGGGTCCGGCCGGCGGCCGGCGTTAGCAGGCGGCTCTTCCTCGCGCAGGCATGGCAAGAGCCCCTGGCGGTGATCACCGCCAGGGGCTCTATGCTGCGTGGACCTGAGGGGATTTGAACCCCTGGCCCCCTCGATGCGAACGAGGTGCGCTACCGGACTGCGCCACAGGCCCTTGCAACGAGTGAAACCTTAGCACCCCGATCGGGGTGCTTGGAAATCCGTTCCCTGCCCTGCCGGAGCGGCAACCCACAGGTGGGAGCTTCCTCGGCTACTCGTTGGCCGCGCGCGGCCGCTCCCCGTCCTCGTACTGGTCGAACAGCGGCGTACGTCCCCGCTCCCGGGCCCGCCGAGCGGACGCGGCTCGACGAGCGTCACTGCGCCCGTCCCCGTCCGCCCTGTCCTCGGCGGGCTCGGCGGCTTCCGCGCGGGGCGACTCCCCCGGCTCCACGTCCGCCCCGGAGCCGTCCTGTCCACCGCGCGCCTCCCGGTCCCCGGCGACGGAACTCGACCGCGCCGAGCTCCACGCGTCCGGCGCCCCCAGGTCCACGTCGGCCGTGGCTCGCGGCGCGACCGGTGCGGTCACATAAGTCGGCAAGGGCACCGGCACCGGCTCCCAGCTGTCCCCGTGCCCCGGCCGCCGCTGCCGCTCCCGCTGCTGGTCGACCCACTCGGCGTGATCGGTCTGCTCGACGAGCGCACGCCGATCGGCGGCGAGCGCCGAGAGCCCGGGGTCCTGCTGCTCGGGTTCTGGTCCTTCGTCCGGCTCGTCCGCGTCGGCGGGGGCGTCCGCGGACGGCCGCCGGCGCGGTTGCCGCGCACGCTCCTTCAGGTGCTGCGCCGCCGCCTCCGCGCGCCGACGGTCCATCTGGTAGGCGAAGCGGCGGCGTTCCTGGGAGCGCAGGTAGGCGATGTACGCGCTGAGCAGCACGGCGGGCACGCCGGGCGCCCAGAGGAACGCGAGCCCTCCGACGGCGGCGACGATCGCGCCGAGCGTGAAGGCGAGGAAGAGCGCCACGGTGGTGCGCCTCCGGCGCGCGAGCGCCTTCGTGCGCCGGGCGCGCGCCGCGGCGGCCTCCGCCGACGGGGTGCGCCGGGGGGTGGGCACGGGTCTGCGCGCGGGCGCGGAGCCGGATGCGGGCGCCGGGGCGGACGCGGATGCGGGCGCCGGCTCGGCTGCCCGTTCGCGCGCCGATTCGCGCACCGATTCCCTGCGCCCGGACGCAGGCGCTTCCGCGCGCGCGTGGATCTCCGCGCGCGCCTGCGGGCGCGTCGGAGGCATGGCAAAGGCCCGGACGTCCACCGAATCGGTGACGGCATCCGGGTCGACGGCGCTGGGCTCCCCCTCCTCGGTGGAGCGCGCCCGCAGGTCCTTGGCGTACCGGCGCTCCATACCCGCCCGTCCGGACAGCAACCGGATGGCGGTGCTGAAGCGTTCCGTCGGACGGGCCTCGTTCAGCTCGTCCTGCCTACGGAGCCACATCGGCACCAAGTAGGCGGCCCAGGCCCCGACAATGACTGCGTAGATGAGGCCGCTGCTGCTCACGCCTCACACGGTAGAGGGGTTTGCGTGAGGCCATCCGCCAATTGGGCCGGTGTGTCGCACGATCTGGCTGATATTTCGAGCTTTTTTTGTGACCGATGCGATCAGCAGGCCGCCGAGGGCGCGAATTTAATGCGCCGAGACGGTCGCTGACCGATCATTCTCGAACACTTATTCAATTTCCCGGGTCTATGCGGGATTCCCCGGCGTGTTCTGCGGGTTCCGGGGCGTGTTGTGCGGCGCCTTCTGTGAGCGTGCCCGCTGCCACCGCACGAGCAACCCTTCCGGCGCCTCTTCCGCCGTGAGCGCGAAGACGAGATGGTCGCGCCAGGCTCCGTCGATGTGGAGATAACGGGGCCTGAGGCCCTCCTCGCGGAATCCGAGTTTCTCCACGACGCGTCGGCTGGGCCCGTTCTCGGGACGAATGCAGACCTCGATGCGGTGCAGGCCGACGGTCCGGAAACAGTGGTCCACGACAAGCGCCACCGCCGTCGGCATCACGCCACGGCCGGCCACCGCCTCGTCCACCCAGTAGCCGACGTGCCCCGAGCACATCGAGCCCCAGGTGATCCCGGCGACGGTCAACTGCCCGACGAGCCGCCCCTGGTACTCGATGACGAACGGCAGCATCCGGCCCGCGTTCGCCTCGGAGCGCAGATGACGCACCATCTGCCGGTAGGTCGGCCGGTGCGCGATGGGCCCGCTGGGCGTGGGCGGCGGGATGGTCGCCTCCCAGGGGCGCAGCCAGTCGCGGTTGCGCCGGTTGACCTCGCGCCACGCCCGCTGGTCGCGCATCTTTATCGGCCGCAGGACGACATCGCCGTCCGCGAGCACGACGGGCCAGGATGGGCTGTTCAGCTCACACCCCCGTTACCGGCGCCGGGTCTGGGATGGTCGCCGCCGCGGATCTGGTCGACGGCGTGGGTCAGCAGGGGCTCCAGGACGGCCAGGCCGTCCTTCACCCCGCCGGTGGAGCCCGGCAGGTTGACGATCAGCGTCCGTCCCGCGACCCCGGCCAGCCCTCGGGAGAGCGCCGCGGTCGGCACCTTCTCCCGTCCGAACGCCCGGATGGCCTCGGCGATGCCCGGCACCTCGTGGTCGATCACCTTGCGGGTGGCCTCGGGGGTGCGGTCGGTGGGCGAGATGCCGGTGCCGCCGGTGGTGACCACGGCGTCGTAACCGGCTTCCACGGCGGCGCGCAGGGCCGCTTCCACGGGATCGCCGTCGGGCACGACCTGGGGTCCTTCGACGGCGAAGCCGAAGCTCTTCAGTCCCTCGGCGATGAGGGGGCCGCCCTTGTCCTCGTAGACGCCGGCGGCGGCGCGGTTGGAGGCGGTCACGACCAGCGCGCGGTACGGCGCGCGCTCGGCATCATGCGCCCCGGCGCTCACGCCCGGCTCCAGTCGCCCGACTTGCCGCCGGTCTTCTCCTCCACGCGCACGTCCGTGATGACCGCTCCCTTGTCGACCGCCTTGACCATGTCGATCACGGTGAGCGCGGCGACGGAGACCGCGGTGAGGGCCTCCATCTCGACGCCCGTGCGGTCCGTCGTCTTGACGGTGGCGAGGATCTCCACGGCGTCGTCCGCGACCGACAGATCCAGTTTCACACCGGACACCGCCAGCGGGTGGCACAGCGGGATCAGGTCCGGGGTGCGTTTGGCGCCCATGATCCCCGCGATCCGCGCGGTGGCGAGGGCGTCACCCTTGGGGACTCCCTCGCCGCGCAGCAGCTCGATCACGCGGGGCGAGACGAGGACACGGCCGCTGGCGCGGGCGGTGCGCGCGGTCACGTCCTTCTCGGATACGTCGACCATGCGGGCGGCGCCCGCCTCGTCGATGTGCGTCAGTCGGTCCTGCGTACTCATGCTGTGTGGCGCTCCCGGTCTCGGCCCTTCGCGGTGCGGCGCAGGGGCCTGCTGTGCGCGACACGGTACCGCCAACCAGGAGCACTCAGCCGAGCAGGACCACCTCGACCTCGGCGCCGGGCTCGACGCTCTCCACGTCCTCCGGGACGACGATCAGCGCGTCCGCGTGCGCTAGGGCCGCGACCAGGTGCGAGCCGGCACCGCCGACGGGGGTCACCGCGCCGTCGGCGTACGTCCCGCGCAGGAACTGCCTGCGCCCCTTCGGCGAGGTCAGCGCCTTGCCGGCGGTCAGCTTCGCGCGCGTGCGCGGCCGGTGGACGTCGTCCAGTCCCATGAGGGTGCGGATCGCGGGGCGCACGAACAGCTCGAAGGAGACGTACGACGACACCGGGTTGCCGGGCAGCGCGAGCAGCGGGGTGTGGTCGGGGCCGATGGAGCCGAAGCCCTGGGGCTTGCCGGGCTGCATGGCGAGCTTGCGGAAGTCGATGCCGCTGCCCGCCTCGTCCTCGTCCGCGACGTGCGAGAGGGCTTCCTTGACGACGTCGTACGCCCCGACGCTCACGCCGCCCGTGGTGACCATGAGGTCGGCGCGGACGAGTTGGTCCTCGATGGTGTCGCGGAGGGTCTCGGCGTCGTCGGCGACGGCGCCCACGCGGTAGGCGATGGCGCCGGCGTCGCGGGCGGCGGCGGTGAGGGCGAAGCTGTTGGAGTCGTAGATCTGGCCGCTGCCCAGGTCCTCGTCGGGCTGGACGAGTTCGCTGCCGGTGGACATGACGACCACGCGCGGGCGCGGGCGCACGCGTACGGTGCCGCGGCCGATCGCGGCGAGCAGGGCGATCTGCGGCGGGCCGAGGACCGTACCGGCTTCGAGGGCGCGGTCGCCGGCTTTCACGTCGCTGCCCTTGGCGCGTACGTGCGCGCGTGCCTCGGCGGGCCGGTACACGTGCACGTGCCCTTCGGCGCCCTCGGGGGCCAGCGCGCGGGCGCGCATCCCGGTCACGGGCCCCTCGCCGAGGCCCCCGTCGGTCCATTCCACCGGTACGACGGTTTCGGCGCCGGGTGGCAGGGGGGCGCCGGTCATGATGCGGGCGGCCTGGCCGGGGCCCACGTGGAGCAGCTCGGCCTGGCCCGCCGCGACGTCCCCGACGACGTCCAGGACGGCGGGGAACTCCTCGCTCGCGCCCGCGACATCCGCGACCCTCACCGCGTACCCGTCCATGGAGCTGTTGTCGAACGGCGGCAGTGAGACCGGCACCGTGACGTCCTCGACCAGGACGCAGCCCTGGGCGTCGAGGAGTTGCAGCTCGATGGGTTCGAGGGGGCGGACGGTCGCGAGGATGTCCTCCAGGTGTTCGTCCACCGACCAGAGGTGGTCCTGGCCGGTGGTGCGGGGCGCGGCGCTGCTCAACGTTGCTACATCTCCTCGGCTACGTAACTGCGAAGCCAGGTCCGGAAGTCCGGGCCCAGGTCTTCACGTTCGCACGCGAGTCTGACAATGGCACGCAGATAGTCGCCACGGTCGCCGGTGTCATAGCGGCGGCCCTTGAAGACGACGCCGTGCACGGGGCCGCCGACCTTCTCGTCCGCCGCGAGCTGCTGGAGGGCGTCGGTGAGCTGGATCTCGCCGCCGCGGCCGGGCTCGGTCTTGCGGAGTATGTCGAAGATGTGCGGGTCGAGGACGTAGCGGCCGATGATCGCGTAGTTGGACGGGGCGTCGGCCGGGGCGGGCTTCTCGACCAGGTCGTGGACCTTGACGACGTCACCGTCGTCGGTCGGGTCGACGGCGGCGCAGCCGTAGAGGTGGATCTGCTCGGGAGCGACCTCCATGAGGGCGATGACGCTGCCGCCGTGCTGCTCCTGCACCTCGACCATCCGCTTGAGCAGCGGGTCGCGCGGGTCGATCAGGTCGTCGCCGAGGAGGACGGCGAAAGGCTCGTGCCCCACGTGCGGGGCCGCGCACAGCACGGCGTGGCCGAGGCCCTTGGGGTCGCCCTGGCGGACGTAGTGCATCGTCGCGAGGTCGCTGGACTCCTGCACCTTCGCGAGCCGGCTGGCGTCGCCCTTCTTCTGAAGGGCGGATTCCAGCTCGTAGTTGCGGTCGAAGTGGTCCTCGAGGGGCCGCTTGTTGCGGCCGGTGACCATGAGGACGTCGTCGAGGCCCGCGGAGACGGCCTCCTCGACCACGTACTGGATCGCCGGCTTGTCGACGACCGGCAGCATCTCCTTGGGAGTGGCCTTGGTGGCCGGCAGGAACCGGGTGCCGAGGCCTGCTGCTGGGATGACAGCCTTGCTGATCCGAGGGTGCGACTGAGTCATGCCCGCAACCTTATCCGGTGCCTTTGCAGGGAATCTGAGGCTCCGGTTAATTAGCTCTGATATGAGCGTATTGAAAGGATACGGGAGCGACCTTTGAGTCACATCGGACGTCCTGACGAGCCTGACAAGCGAATGTTGCGGCGAGAGTTCCTCTCGGTGAGAAGCAGGTTGACGGCCGATGACCTGCGGGGAACGGCGACCGCGCTGGCGGAGCGGGCGCTCGAGCTGCCCGAGCTGGCGCGGGCGCGCACGGTGGCGGCGTACGTCTCGGTGGGGAGCGAGCCCGGCACGCTCGCGCTGCTGGACGCGCTGCGCGCGCGGGGCGTGCACGTCCTGCTCCCCGCGCTCCTGCCCGACAACGACCTGGACTGGGGCGCGTACGCGGGCGAGGGCTCTCTCGCCCGCGTCCGGCACGGCGGGAAGATGGCCCTCTTCGAGCCCGCGGGCGAACGCCTGGGCCCCGACGCCGTCACCGCCGCCGACGTGGTGCTGCTGCCGGGCCTCGCGGTCGACGCGCGCGGCATGCGGCTGGGGCGTGGCGGAGGGTCGTACGACCGCGTGCTCGCGCGTCTGGAGCGTGCGGGTGCGCATCCCGCGCTGGTGGTGCTGCTCTACGACTCCGAAGTCGTCGAGCGCGTCCCGGAGGAGGCGCACGACCAGCCGGTGGACGCGGTGGTGACGCCGTCGGGCGTGCGCCGTTTTCGTGGTGAGGCGCGGGCCGCGGATCGCTGAACGCCCAGGGGGCGTACGGCGGTTGCTTCACGCCCCGTGCGCGTGCGTCCCGCCCGGCGTGCGCGAAGGGCCCCTCCACACGCGCGTGGAGGGGCCCTTCGGTTGTTCGCGTTCAGCGCGCTTCAGCGGTTCACGGCTTGAGCACCAGGGTGTCGCTCGTGCTCTTGTCGACCGCGTCCTTCGTGAAGGACCAGTCCAGCAGCTCGCCCTTGACCCACTTGCTCGTCTGGTCGGTGTAGTGGGCGCTGTAGGCGTGCCCGGAGGCGCCGGTGAGGTTGATCCACTTCGACTTGTCGAGGTCGCCGAGGTTGACCACCATCCGCATCGACGGCACCCAGACGACGCCGTAGCCGCCGGCGGCGTTCCAGCCGGTCGCGTTGACCGTGGCCTCGCCGCCGCTGAGCTTCCAGGGGCCGCGGTTGAGGATGTACTGGATGATCCCGGGGCCCTCGGTGCCGAGGGTCTGGTTCTTCAGGAACAGGCGGTGCAGCCGGCCCCAGCTCCAGGTGTCGATGTCCTTGCCGAGCTTGGCCGTCAGCTCCCAGCGGGCGTCGATCATGGCGCGCTTGAACAACTGGTCCCGGTTGGTGGCCGCGGGGCGGTCCCCGACGCCCTTCGGCGTCTTCCACCAGTCGCTCTTCTCGTCATCCATGAGGTTGCGCACCACCTCGAACCAGCGGTCGCCGCCGTCCGGCTGCGCCTGGTCGGGATCGCGCTGGCCGCACTCGCGGACCTCGGTCTCCTCGTCCACCGGGCCGGTGCTGTCGGCCTTCTCGACCCACAGGCACTGGCCCTCGACGCGGAGCTCCTTGGGCAGCTTGTTGCCGAAGGCGAGCTTGAGGATGTTGCGCCAGACCGCGTTGAAGTAGGCGGCGGCCGCGGAGTCGGCGTCCTGGGTGTAGTCCCAGCCCTCCAGCAGCTTCTGCGCCTCGCGGACGTCCTTGTCGTCGATGTCGATCTTCAGCAGCGTAGGCACGAGGAGCTTGGCGATCTCGCTGCTGTTGTCGACCTGCATCTGCCGCATGTCGTCGGTGGAGATCTTGCCGCCGTCGTCGATCTTCGACTGGATCAGGTCGGTGATCCGCTGGCTGCGGGTGCCGTAGCCCCAGTCCGTGGTGAGCGTGTAGGGGTACTTGTCCGGGTCGATCACGGCCTGGTTGGCGGTGACGATGTAGCCGCGCGACGGGTTGTACTCGTAGGGCAGTTCGTCCTGCTGGATCCAGCCGGTCCAGCGGTACTTGGAGTCCCAACCGGGCTGCGGAATCGAGCCGTCGACGCCCTTCGCGCGCGTGGGGATCCTGCCGGGCAGCGTGTAGCCGATGTTCTTGCTGTCGGCGTAGACCAGGTTCTGCGACGGCACCTCGAAGAGGGCGGCCGCGGCCCGGAAGTCGTTCCAGTTCGCCGCCTTGTCCATGGCGAAGACGGCGTCCATGGTGGTGCCCGCCTGGAGGGCGGTCCAGCGCAGGGCGATGCCGTAGCCGTCGCCGCGATCGGGTGCGGCGGCGTCGACGGTGGCCTTCTTGCCGACCTTGACGAGTTCGTCGTCGCGGTCGGAGAGCAGGGGGCCGTTGTTTGTCTCGCGGACGACGATCGTCTTGGACTTGCCGCCGGCGACCTTGATGGTCTCCTCGCGCGTGGTGAACGGCACCGTCTTGCCGTCGTACAGGTAGCCGTTGCCGCTGAGCTTCTCCAGGTAGAGGTCGGTGACGTCCACACCGGAGTTGGTCATGCCCCAGGCGATGTTCGCGTTGTGGCCGATGACGACGCCGGGCATGCCCGCGAAGGTGTAACCGCTCACGTCGTACTGGCACTTGCTGGAGACGGTGCGGCAGTGCAGGCCCATCTGGTACCAGACGGACGGCAGCGAGGCCGACAGGTGCGGGTCGTTGGCCAGCAGCGGGCTGCCGGTGATCGTGTACTTGCCGGCGACGACCCAGGCGTTGGAGCCGATGCCGTTGCCGTTCACGCCGACGGCCGCGGGGACGTCGTCGAGGACGTCCTGGAGGCCCGCCAGCTGGCTCTGGAGGGCCGTGGAGGCCGAGGAGGTGCCGCTGGTGCCCGTCGCACCGCTCGTGGAGCCTGAGGCGGATGTGGAGCCGCCCTGCTCGAACGTCTGGGTGAGCTCGTCGTACTGGCCCTCCTGGACGATCGCCTTGTTGCGGCTGTACGGGTAGTCCGGGTACAGGTCGGCGATCTGCTTGGGGCCGAGGCGGCTGGTCATCAGGGCGCGGTCGATCTCGTCCTGCATGTTGCCGCGCAGGTCCCAGGCCATCGCCTTCAGCCAGGAGATCGAGTCGACGGGCGTCCACTGCTCGGGCTTGTAGTCGTTGGTGAAGCCGAGGGCGGCGTACTCGAGGGAGATCTCCTTGCCGTCCTTGCCCTCGAGGTAGGCGTTGACTCCCTTGGCGTATGCCTGGAGGTACTTCTTGGTGGAGGCCGACAGCTTGGTGTCGTACTCCTTCTTCGCGATGCGGTCCCAGCCCAGGGTGCGCAGGAACTCGTCGTTGTCGACCTGCCCCTTGCCGAACATCTCCGACAGGCGCCCGGACGTCATGTGGCGGCGCACGTCCATCTCGTAGAACCGGTCCTGCGCCTGGACGTAGCCCTGCGCCATGAACAGGTCCTCGTCGGTGGAGGCGTAGATCTGCGGGATGCCGTAGCTGTCGCGCTTCACGTCGACGGGTCCGGATAGGCCCTCGAGCGAGATCGAGCCCTTGGTCTGCGGCAAGGAGGCGCGGACGGTGCTGATGGACCAGTACGCCCCGTACGCGATGCCCCCGATGATGGCCAATACCAGGACGAGGACGATCAGACGGGCTTTGCGCCCCTTTTTCCTGCCGGACTTGCCGGGCTTCTGACCCGATGAGGCGGTGGTGTTGGGGGGCATCGCTGTCCTTGCTGTCCTAACGCGAGCGGCAGGGCGGGCTGTCCTTTTGAATGAGCGCTGGAGCAACCATAGGCGCAGGGCCCGACGCCACTTGACGCGGAGTCGGCAACCCGAATGGCCGGGCGTTCGATCTTGCCTTGAGGAGTGTCAAGAAATCGTCAAGAGTTAGGTAAGGTAACGAAGTACTTGGGTGCGGAGACCCGCCGCTTCGTGTCCTATGTACGTGAGCCCACGCGCGCGTGATGCCCGTGGGCCAGGGAAGGGAACAGCCGCTGACCGTCCACGACCTCAACCAGCTCCTGCTCGTCTGCTCGCTCGTCCTGCTCGTCGCCGTCGCAGCGGTCCGGATCTCCTCGCGCAGCGGGCTCCCCAGCCTGCTCGTCTACCTGGGCATCGGCATCGCCATGGGCCAGGACGGCATCGGCGACATCAAGTTCGACAACGCCGAACTGACCCAGGTCATCGGATACGCGGCCCTGGTCGTGATCCTGGCCGAGGGTGGCCTGGGCACGAAGTGGAAGGAGATCAAGCCGGCGCTGCCCGCCGCGTCCGCGCTGGCACTGGGCGGGGTCGCGGTGAGCGTCGGGGTCACGGCGACGGCCGCGCACTACCTGATCGGCCTCGAGTGGCGGCAGGCGCTGATCATCGGGGCGGTGGTGTCCTCCACGGACGCGGCGGCGGTCTTCTCGGTCCTGCGGAAGATCCCCCTCCCCGCGCGCGTGACGGGCACGCTGGAGGCCGAGTCCGGCTTCAACGACGCCCCTGTCGTCATCCTCGTCGTCGCCTTCTCCACCGCGGGACCCGTGGAGCACTGGTACGTGCTGATCGGCGAGATAGCCCTGGAGCTGGCCATCGGCGCGGCCATAGGTCTGGCGGTCGGCTGGCTGGGCTCCTGGGGGCTCAGGCACGTGGCCCTGCCCGCCTCCGGTCTCTATCCGATCGCCGTCATGGCGATCGCCGTGACGGCGTACGCGGCGGGCGCGCTGGCGCACGGCAGCGGCTTCCTCGGCGTCTACCTCGCCTCCATGGTGATGGGCAACGCCAAGCTCCCGCACTGGCCCGCCACGCGCGGTTTCGCCGACGGGCTCGGCTGGATCGCCCAGATCGGCATGTTCGTCCTGCTCGGCCTGCTCGTCACCCCGCACGAACTCGGCGACGACGTGTGGCCGGCGCTCGTCATCGGGCTCGTGCTGACCATGGTCGCGCGCCCGCTCAGCGTCGTGCTCTGCCTGGTGCCGTTCCGGGTGCCGTGGCAGGAGCAGACCCTGATGTCCTGGGCCGGGCTGCGCGGCGCCGTGCCCATCATCCTGGCGACCATCCCCATGGTGAACGGCGTCGACGGCAGCCGCCGCATCTTCAACATCGTCTTCGTCCTGGTCGTCGTCTACACCCTGGTCCAGGGGCCGACGCTCCCCTGGCTCGCCCGCAAGCTGCGGCTGGGCCAGGATGCCGAGGCCGCCGACCTCGGCATCGAGTCGGCGCCCCTGGAGCGGCTGCGCGGGCATCTGCTGTCCGTCGCGATCCCCGAGGCGTCGAAGATGCACGGCGTCGAGGTCAACGAGCTGCGACTGCCGGCCGGGGCCGCCGTCACCCTCGTCGTCCGCGATGGAAAATCGTTCGTTCCACTGCCCACCACAGTGCTGCGCCGCGGGGACGAACTGCTCGTGGTCACCACGGACCCGGTCCGGGACGCGGCGGAGAAGCGCCTGCGTGCCGTGGGGCACGGGGGCAAGCTGGCCGGCTGGCTGGGCGCGAACGGCGCGGCGCCGGGGCGCTGACGGGGTCGGGGCGCGGCTGGGCGTGCGCGGGGCGCCCGGACAGGGCGTGCGCGACCCGCTTCCGGCGCACCCCCTGCCATTAAGGGCGTGTTTCGCACAGTTCACACCCTTCTTAATCGCAGGTGAACGCCGTCCATGGTGCTCGTTTTCACAGGAGCATCAGCTGTTGATCCCTGTACGATGAAGGCGCACCCTGATCGAACCAACTCTGCCTGACGCAGAGCTGGCGCGACCGTATGGCGGCCGGGACACCCTCGCAGTGGGCGCCGGTATCTACCGCAGTTCCGCGCATGAGGACAGCTCTCGGCGCCCCCGCACGGGCGCGCTACCAGGCGGCAGAAAGGCACGGGCCGTGGCATCCACGGTCACCACCGAGCCGTCGAAGGACTCGTCGGCTTCCTCCCGCCCCGGATACGGGCAGCTGCTGCGCACGCGCGGCGCCTGGACGTTCCTGCTTCCCGGCTTCGCGGCGCGGCAGCCGTTCGCGATGCTGACGATCTCCATCGTGCTGCTCGTGCAGCACACCACCGGCTCGTACGGCGCGGCGGGCGCCGCGGCTGCTGTCACCGGTGTCTCCATGGCGCTGTTCGCGCCCTACAGCGGCCGTCTCGCCGACCGCTACGGCCAGCGCACGGTGCTGATCCCCGGCGTGCTGGTGCACGCGCTGTCGGGTCTGACCCTGACGGCGCTCGCGCTCTCCCACGCGCCCCTGTGGGCGCTGTTCATCGCCGCCGTGCCCACGGGCGCCTCGGTGCCCCAGATCGGCCCCATGGTGCGCGCCCGCTGGGGCGTGAAGCTCCAGGGCTCTCCCCTCATGAGCACCGCGGCGGCCTTCGAGTCGGTCACGGACGAGCTGACCTTCGTCGTCGGCCCGCTGCTGGCCACCGCCCTGTGCACGGCCGTCGACCCGGCCGCGGGCCTGATGACGGAGGCCGCGCTGACCCTGATCGGCGGTCTGCTGTTCGCCGCGCAGAAGGGCACGCAGCCCCAGGTCGCGGTGGACGGGCACGCGCGCGTGGAGCACGCCTCCGCGTTGCGCGTCCCCGGCGTGCGCGTGCTGATCGTGGCGTTCCTGGGGATCGGTTCCGTCTTCGGCGGCATGCAGGTCTCGCTGGCCGCGTTCACCGAGTCGATCGGCGAGCCGGGTCTGAACGGTGTCCTGTACGGCGTCTTCGCCGCGGGCAACATGCTCTCCGGCATCGCGTGCGGCGCCATCGCGTGGAAGGTCGCCCCGCAGCGGCGCCTGGTGGTCGGATACGTGGCGCTCGCGCTGACCGCGTCCGGCCTGTGGGCCGCGCACTCCGTGCTCGCGCTGGCCGGGCTCGGCCTTCTGGTCGGCATGTCCATTGCGCCCGCACTGATCACCGGCTACACGCTGGTCGAGAGCCTGGTGCCCGCCGATGCCCGGACCGAGGCCTTCACCTGGCTGACCGGAGCGGTGGCGCTCGGCCAGGCCGGTGCCGTCACGGTCGCCGGGCAGCTGGAGGACCGCTTCTGGGACGGTGCAGGATTCCTGGTCCCGATGGTCGGCACACTGCTCGCCCTGGCGACGCTTCTGACCCTGCGTTCACGGCTCGTGGCGCGCCCCCGGAGCCGTACGGTCGCACGTGGCGTCGGTCACCGCGTGCCGGTGACGGTGGACTGATCCTCAGGAATACGTCACTATGGACCGTCGTTAGCACTCATTGAGTGAGAGTGCCAGGAGGAAGACAAGTGCCGACCTACCAGTACCAGTGCACCGAGTGCGGCGAGGGCCTCGAGGCGGTGCAGAAGTTCACCGACGACGCCCTGACCGAGTGCCCCAACTGCGGTGGCCGCCTGAAGAAGGTGTTCTCCGCGGTCGGCATTGTCTTCAAGGGCTCCGGCTTCTACCGCAACGACAGCCGCGGCTCCTCGTCGAGCAGCTCGCCGGCGTCGTCGTCGAAGTCGACGTCCACCACGTCGTCCTCGTCCACCTCGACGTCGTCGTCCTCGGACTCGAAGTCGTCGAGCAGCGGCACCTCCTCCAGCAGCAGCTCCGCCGCTTAAGGACTCGCGCTCGCGGGACCCTGTCGTCGTACGACGGCGGGGTCCTCGGTGTTTTCCTGAGCCCGGTCCGGCCCGCTGACCGGGGCGGCTACTGTGCTGGTCATGGCGAACGCAGAGATCGGCGTAATCGGCGGCTCGGGCTTCTACTCGTTCCTCGACGACGTGACCGAGATCCAGGTGGACACCCCCTACGGGCCGCCCAGCGACTCCCTCTTCCTCGGTGACGTGGCGGGCCGACGCGTCGCGTTCCTGCCCCGGCACGGACGCGGCCACCACCTTCCGCCGCACCGGATCAACTACCGCGCCAATCTGTGGGCCCTGCGGTCGGTGGGCGCCCGCCAGATCCTCGGGCCCTGCGCCGTGGGCGGGCTGCGCCCCGAGTACGGGCCCGGCACGCTGCTCGTGCCGGATCAGCTGGTCGACCGTACGAAGTCCCGGGCGGGAACGTACTTCGACGGGCTCCCGCTGCCCGACGGCAATGTGCCCAACGTGGTGCATGTGTCGCTGGCCGACCCGTACTGCCCCGTCGGCAGGACCGCGGCGCTGAAGGCGGCGCGCGGGCGGGACTGGGAAGCCGTGGACGGCGGGACGCTGGTCGTGATCGAGGGGCCGCGTTTCTCGACCCGTGCCGAATCGTTGTGGCACCAGGCACAGGGCTGGTCGGTGGTGGGCATGACCGGCCATCCCGAGGCGGCGCTCGCCCGTGAACTCGAGCTCTGCTACACCTCGTTGACGCTGGTCACGGACCTCGACGCGGGCGCCGAGACCGGTGAGGGCGTCTCGCACGACGAGGTGCTGCGGGTCTTCGCGGCCAACGTCGACCGGCTGCGGGGCGTGCTGTTCGACGCGGTGGCCGCACTGCCGGCGAACGAGGAGCGGGACTGCCTGTGCACAACGGCCCTCGGCGGGATGGATCCGGGCTTCGAACTGCCCTGACGCAGCATGGGCAGTAGATCTGAAGGGCGGAACTGCCCGTTCGGGTGAGGGAGTTGTCCACAACCAGTCGGTCGTCCACCTGTCTCGGCGGGATTCGGCGCGAGGCCTCATCGTGGCCTTGCAAACCGGTCCCTCGTCACAGGTGGTGGTCCCGTGTCCTTCGCTCCCTCTCCTTCTCCTCTTGTCCCGCGCCCGCCGGGCACCGATGCCCCCGCCACGTGCGAGGTGCCGCACTTCGCTCCCGTGCGGGTGCGGGGCGGGCGTTATCAACTGGCCAGGCTCGTACGGCATCGCAGGCGGGCCATCGCGGCGGGCCTCGCCGTCACGGCCGCCGCACTGCTGGCCGTCGGCCCGGACGAGGCGGACGGGGCGCGCGGTCACCCGTCGGCCGCGCCGGTACGGGAACAGCGCGCCGTCGAGATGGTGACGGCGCCGGTGCGGATCGCCGACGGGGCCACGGTTCTGCTGTTGCGGCCGGGCGACCGGGTCGACGTGATCGCCGCCGAGTCGACGGCGACGGGCGGTGACGCGCGGGTGATCGCGCGCGGGGCGCGGGTGAAGAAGGTGCCGGAGCCGCTGGAAGGCGCTGCCGAGAGCGGGGCCCTGGTCGTGCTCTCGGTGCCGCGGCCCGTCGCGGCACGCCTCGCGGGCGCGAGCGCGACGGCACGGCTGGCGGTGACGCTGTGTTGAGCCATGCGATCCGGCTGTTGCGCGGATTTCTGTCAAGTCGCCCTTTCGAGCTACCCAATTGGACAGGGTCACCGCACGTTGACGTAGGTTGCGGAGCTGTTTGTTCCACAACCTGTGCGTGCGAGGAGAGTCCCCTAGGTGAGCGAGAAGAAGCCGAACGTCTGGGATGGCTTCAAAGCCTTCCTGATGCGCGGGAACGTCGTCGACCTGGCCGTCGCGGTGGTCATCGGCGCGGCCTTCACCAACATCGTCAACTCGGTGGTGAAGGGCGTGATCAACCCGCTGGTCGGGGCGATCGGGACCAAGAACCTCGACAGCTACAGCTCGTGCCTGAAGGACCCGTGCAAGGTGACCGCGGACGGGACCGTGGTGAGCGGCATCCCGATCAGGTGGGGCACCGTGCTCGGCGCGACGCTGAGCTTCGTGATCACCGCGGCGGTCGTGTACTTCCTGATGGTGCTGCCGATGTCGAAGTACCTGGCGCGTCAGGAGGCCCGCAGGAAGGCCAAGGAGGGGACGCACGAGATCATCGAGGTCACCGAGCTGGAAGTCCTCAAGGAGATCCGCGACGCGCTGGTCGCACAGCGCGGCTCGGGCCACGACGAGCGGTAGCCGCCGCCACGGCCGGCCGGCTGTGGCGGGCTGTGCAACGAACGGCTCAGAGGTGGTGGGGCGGCTTCTCGTCGAGGAAGCGCTTCAGGTCCGCCGCGCCGTCCGTGCCGGGGCGTTCGCCCCAGCCGCGGTCCGTGTCGTCCGAGGACTGCTGGTCCAGCGGGTCGTCGAAGATCAGCGACGGCTTGGGGGCGCGCGGCTCGGGGTCGGGGGCGGTGCTCATGCGTCCAGGGTACGGCCCCGGCGGCCGCCGCCCTGGCCGGTCCGGTCCCCTTACGGGGTCACACCGCGTACAGCCCGTGGGCCTCGAAGACGCCCCTGGCCGAGGTGACCTGCTCCGGGGTGGGGCAGGGGGTGTCGTGCAGGCCGAAGGGCCGGCCCAGTGCCTGCCACTTGGCCTCGCCCAGCTTGTGGAAGGGCAGGACGTCGACGCGGCTGACGTTGCCGAGCGAGGCGGCGAATGCGGCGACACCGGCGATGTTGTCGGGTGCGTCGGTGAGGCCGGGCACCAGGACGAAGCGGACGTGGACCGCCTTGCCGAGGTCGGCCAGGCGCCGCGCGAAGTCCAGGGTGGGGTCGAGCGGGCGGCCGGTGACCTTGCGGTAGGTGGCACGGTCCCAGGACTTGATGTCGAGCAGGACCAAGTCGGTGTCGCGCAGCAGGGCGTCGGTGGCCCGGACGCCGAGGAAGCCGGAGGTGTCCAGGGCGGTGTGCAGGCCGAGTTCGTGCTTGAAGCGGTGCAGCAGCTCGCCCGTGAAGACGGGCTGGAGCAGCGGCTCTCCCCCGCTGACGGTGGCACCGCCGCCGGCCGCCGCGATGAACCGCGTGTACTTGCCGGCCTCGGCGACCACGTCGTCGGCGGTGGTGCGCTTGCCGTCGCGCATCCGCCAGGTGTCGGGGTTGTGGCAGTACAGGCAGGTCAGGGGGCAGCCGGACAGGAACGTGACGAACCGGGTGCCGGGGCCGTCGACACCGGTCGACAGGTCCCACGAGTGGACCGAGCCGACCACCGGGCGCCGCGTCGCCGCGGCGGCGGGGGTGGCGGGGGTGGTCGCCGCGGCGCAGGCGCCGCCGCCCGGCGCCGGCGTGGTCGGCGCGGGCGGAAGAAGCGTGGTCATCGCCCTGCTCCCTTAAAGCGATCCGTGGAAGGTGCGGTTGATGACGTCGAGTTGCTGCTCGCGCGTGAGGCGGATGAAGTTGACCGCGTATCCGGAGACCCGGATGGTCAGTTGCGGGTACATCTCGGGGTGCTCCATCGCGTCCTCGAGGGTCGCCTTGTCGAGCACGTTGACGTTCATGTGGAAGCCGCCGCTCGCCATGTAGCCGTCCAGGACGCCAGAGAGGTTGGCGACGCGCTCCTCGGGGGCGCGGCCCAGGGCGTCCGGGGTGATGGTGTTGGTCAGCGAGATGCCGTCCTCCGCGTCGTCGTACGGAAGCTTGGCGACGGAGAGGGCCGAGGCGATGTACCCGTGTTCGTCGCGGCCGTTCATGGGGTTGGCGCCGGGCGCGAAGGGGGCGCCCGCGCGGCGGCCGTCGGGAGTGTGGCCGGTCTTCTTGCCGTAGACGACGTTCGAGGTGATCGTCAGCACCGACTGGGTGTGCACGGCGTCGCGGTACGTCGGGTGGCGGCGGACCTTCTCCATGAACTCGTGGACGATCCAGCGGGCGAGCTCGTCGGCCCGGTCGTCGTTGTTGCCGTACGCCGGGTAGTCGCCCTCGACGACGTAGTCGACGGCGAGGCCCGTTTCGTCCCGGACGACCTTCACGCGTGCGTGCCGAATCGCGGACAGGGAGTCGGCGGCGACGGACAGGCCGGCGATGCCGCAGGCCATGGTGCGCAGGATCTCCCGGTCGTGCAGGGCCATTTCGAGGCGCTCGTAGGCGTACTTGTCGTGCATGTAGTGGATGACGTTGAGCGCGTGGACGTACGTCTTGGCGAGCCAGCCGAGCATGGCGTCGTAGCGGGCGAGGACGGTGTCGTAG
Source organism: Streptomyces justiciae (assembly GCF_015163075.1). Lineage (GTDB taxonomy): Bacteria > Actinomycetota > Actinomycetes > Streptomycetales > Streptomycetaceae > Streptomyces > Streptomyces justiciae. Next base: position 213,168 of record NZ_JADDXU010000008.1, on the reverse strand, counting down.
TCGAGGTACTCGTCGGTGATGGGCTCGAAGCCCTCGACGACCGGCTTGCCGGAGACCTCGTCGCGGCCGCCGTTGATGGCGTACAGCAGCGCCTTGGCGACGTTCACGCGGGCGCCGAAGAACTGCATCTGCTTGCCCATGGCCATCGCGGAGACGCAGCAGGCGATGGCGGTGTCGTCACCGTACTTGGGGCGCATGAGGTCGTCGGACTCGAACTGCAGGGCGCTGGTGTCGATGGCGACCTGGGCGGCGAACGACTTGAAGGCCTCGGGCAGGCGCGGGGACCAGAAGACGGTGAGGTTGGGTTCGGGGGCGGGGCCGAGGTTGTAGAGGGTGTTGAGGGCGCGGAAGGTGGTGCGGGTGACCAGGGGGCGCCCGTCCTCGCCGAGGCCCGCCATGGACCAGGTGACCCAGGTGGGGTCGCCGGAGTAGAGCTCGTTGTACTCGGGGGTGCGCAGGAAGCGCACGATGCGGAGCTTGATGACGAAGTCGTCGATGAGTTCCTGGGCCTCGGTCTCGGTGAGCAGGCCGCGTTCGATGTCCCGCTGGAGGTAGATGTCGAGGAAGGCGTCGATGCGGCCGATCGACATGGCGGCACCGTTCTGCTCCTTGACGGCCGCGAGGTAGGCGAAGTAGAGCCACTGGACGGCCTCGCGGCCGGTGCGGGCGGGGCCGGAGATGTCGTGGCCGTAGGAGAGGGCCATGGCCTTGAGTTCTTCGAGGGCGCGGATCTGCTCGGCGACTTCCTCGCGTTCCTGGATCACCTCCGCACTCGGCCACTCGACTTCGAGTGCGCTTTTGTCCGCTCGCTTCGCGACGATGAGCCGGTCGACGCCGTAGAGGGCGACGCGGCGGTAGTCGCCGATGATGCGACCGCGGCCGTAGGCGTCCGGCAGGCCGGTGATGATGCCGGAGGAGCGGCAGGCGCGGATCTCGGGGGTGTAGGCGTCGAAGACGCCGTCGTTGTGGGTCTTGCGGAACTTGGTGTAGATCTCCCGGACGGCCGGGTCGGCCTCGTACCCGTAGGCGTTGAGGGCGCCCTCGACCATGCGCCAGCCGCCGTTGGGCATGATGGCGCGCTTGAGCGGGGCGTCGGTCTGGAGGCCGACGATCAGGTCGAGGTCGGGGTCGATCCAGCCGGGCGCGAAGGCGTCGATGCGGGACGGGGTGCTGACGTCGACGTCGTGGATGCCGCGCGCGATCTCCTCGGGGAACATCGCGAGGAGCTTGTTCCACACCTTGGTGGTGCGCTCGGTGGGGCCGGTGAGGAAGGAGGCGTCGCCCTCGTAGGGGGCGTAGTTGCTCTGGACGAAGTCGCGGACGGCGATGGCGTCGCGCCACAGGCCGCCGCGGAAGCCGGCCCAGGCGTCCGCCGGCGCCGGCGTGGGCTGGGCCGCCTCTTCGGTGGGAGTGACGGTCGTGGTCTCCGCAGGGGTGGCAGTCATGGCCCGCACCTTCCACATCGCTTCGTCGGTACGGCTCCATTGCACGCCCGTGCGGGCGGCTCCGCGGCCCGCGTTGGTCCCGATCTGCGGGACCAACGTCCCGACGCCGCCCAGCCCAGGAGGCGGCCGGGCTGGCTGACCTGGCGTTTTCGCCGGGCCTTTGGACCTCCGCCCGCTTGTGAATCCGTTCACAAGAATTTCTGGCCGGTATCTGGTCTGCTTGGACGCATGACGTCCAGTTCGACTCCGCCCAAGGCGCCCTCCGAAGCGCACACAAGCCGGAGCCCCTTGCGCAGGCTCAGCGCCCGCGGGCGCGACGAGGCGCATCGGGTCGCCTCGCCCCTGGAGCTCTTCTTCGACCTCTGCTTCGTCGTGGCCATCGCCCAGGCCGGCGTGCAACTGGTGCACTCCGTCGCCGAGGGGCACGCAGGCGAGGGCATCCTCAACTACGCGATGGTCTTCTTCGCCATCTGGTGGGCCTGGATGAACTTCTCCTGGTTCGCCTCGGCGTACGACAACGACGACGTCCTCTACCGGGTCGTCACCCTGGTCCAGATCGCCGGCGTGCTGGTGCTCGCGGCGGGGGTGTCCCGAGCCTTCGAGGACCACGAGTTCCTGGCCGTCTGGCTGGGCTATGTGATCATGCGGCTCGCCATGTCCACGCAGTGGATACGCGTGGCCATGTCCACCGAGGGCGCGGAACGGACGATGGCCCTGCGGTACGCCGGCGGCGTGCTGCTCTGCATGGTCGGCTGGCTGGGCCTCGTGGTCCTGCCCGAGGAGGCCCGGCCCTGGGTGTTCCTCGTGATGGCCATAGTCGAGATGTGCGTGCCGGTGTACGCGGAGAAGGACTTCAGCTCGTCCTGGCATCCGCACCACATCTCCGAGCGGTACGGGCTGTTCACGATCATCGTGCTCGGCGAGACGATCGCCGCGGCCACGGTCGCCGTGAAGTCGGCCGTCGACGAGAACGACGCGCTCGGCGAGCTGCTGCCGATCGCCACGGGCGGGCTGCTGATCGTGTTCGCGGCGTGGTGGATCTACTTCGTCGTGCCGATCCACGGCAGGCTGCGCACCAACAAGCAGGCGTTCCTGTGGGGCTACGGCCACTACCTGATCTTCGCCTCGGCCGCCGCGATCGGTGCCGGGCTGGAGGTGGCGGTCGAGCAGGCGGTCGGCAAGGCGCACATCTCGACGCTGGCCGCGTCGGCGGCCGTGACGTTGCCGACGGCGCTGTATCTCCTCACCGTCTGGGCCTTGCACTCGCGCTACTTCAAGGTGGGCACCGCGCAGCAGCTGGTGCTGCCGGTCACGGCGCTGCTGGTCATCGCCTGCACGTTCCTGGGCGACTGGGCGGTCCTCGCGGCCGGCATCGTCTCGGCGCTCGCGGTGGCGACGGGGACGACGCTGACGGCGCGCATGGTGGCTCGGGAGCGCCGAGAGGCGGCAGCGGCACCGGCCGGGTGATGTGCCGGTGCCGACGGCGGCGTTGGTGCCGGGTGCCGCGCGGATGGGCCTGTGCCGGTGCGGCCTGGACGAGACTGGTGGCATGACAGTTGACGCTCTGACAGACGTCGCCGGTGTGCGCGTGGGACACGCGACGCGCACCGGCGACGGTTGGCTGACCGGCACCACCGTGGTGCTCGCCCCGGAGGGCGGCGCCGTCGCCGCCGTGGATGTGCGCGGGGGCGGGCCCGGCACCAAGGAGACCGACGCCCTTGACCCGCGCAACGTCGTGCAGAAGGTCGATGCGATCGTCCTGACGGGCGGCAGCGCGTACGGGCTCGACGCGGCGACCGGCGTGATGGCGTGGCTGGAGGGGCAGGGGCGCGGGGTGCGAGTCGGGGTGGATCCGGCGCACGTCGTCCCCGTCGTACCGGCCGCCTGCGTCTTCGATCTCGGGCGGGGTGGTGACTTCCGGGCGAGGCCGGATGCGGCGCTGGGGCGGGCGGCGGTGGAGGCGGCCGCGGCGAGCGCGCCCGGGGCGCGCGTACGGGAAGGGGGCGTGGGCGCGGGTACGGGCGCCGCTGTCGGGCCGATGAAGGGTGGGATCGGCAGCGCGAGCGTCGTGCTCGGGTCGGGGATCACGGTCGCCGCGCTGGTGGTGGCGAACGCGGCGGGGTCCGTGACGGATCCGGAAACGGGCGTTCTGTACGGGGAGTTGTTCGAGGGGCGCGTGAACTACCCGGAGGCGCACGTCCACGAGGCCGCGCGCCGGCGCCTTGCCGAGACCGCGGCGAAGCACGCGCCTCCCCCGCTGAACACCACCCTCGCGGTCGTCGCCACCGACGCGGACCTGTCGAAGGCGCAGGCGCAGAAGCTCGCAGGCACGGCACACGACGGCATCGCGCGCGCCGTGCGGCCGGTCCACCTCCTGAACGACGGCGACACCGTGTTCAGTCTGGCGACGGGGCAGCGCGCGCTCGACGCCGAGCACCCCCTGGCGCTGAACGAACTCCTCGCGGCGAGCGCCGACATGGTGACGCGTGCGATCGTGCGCGCCGTGCGTGCGGCCGAGTCGGTGAACGGGCCGGGTGGGGAGTGGTTGTCGTACGGGGAGTTGTACGGGGGGCGGCGGTGACGGGGCGCCCAAGCCGCAGGGGGTGAGGGGGCCGCGCGGGAGCGGGGGCGCGAAAACGGGTGATGAGGGGGCACGGGCGCGCACCCTCCTGCCTCGGGGTGGCTCATTTCGTGTGGGGATTGTCCCGGTTGTGTCACGTGATGGCGTTCACCACGGTCGCAGGGAACCCGACCGGCCATGGATGCGCTCTTTCTCCACGGACTGGAGCGGATCACGCACATCACATGAACCGGGAGCAGCTCGTGACAACGCCGGACATAGCAACGCGGCGCGCACTGGGGGCCTGTGCCGTCCTGGCGGTCGGCGCCCTCACCCTGACCGCCTGTGGCGGCGGCGCCGACGGCAAGAACGACGGCAAGGGCGCCGGGGACTCCCCGAAGACGTCGGCGGCCAAGATCGTCATCTCGGCGAAGGACGGTTCGACGGGCGCGTCGATCAACACCACGGGGGTGAAGGTCAGCGGGGGTGCGCTGACCGGCGTGAAGATGAAGGTGGCGGGGACGGGGCAGGACGTGCCGGGCACGCTCGCCGCGGGCGGGGGGAGTTGGACGCCGAAGGAGCAGTTGGAGCGGGGCACGAAGTACGAGATATCGGCGACCGCGAAGGACGCCGACGGTCGTGCCGCCTCCGCGGACTCGACGTTCACCACGGTCAGCAAGGCGAACAGCTTCGTCGGGACGTACACGCCGGACGGCGGTACGACGGTGGGGGTCGGGATGCCGGTGTCGTTCAGCTTCGACAAGGCGATCAGCGACAAGAAGGCCGTGCAGTCGCACATCACGGTCTCCTCCAGCAGTGGGCAGCAGGTGGTCGGGCACTGGTTCGGGTCGCAGCGGCTCGACTTCCGGCCGCAGGAGTACTGGAAGGCCGGCTCCAAGGTCACGATGAAGATCGACCTGGACGGCGTGAAGGGCGCGAACGGCGTCGTCGGGGTGCAGAAGAAGACCGTCACCTTCACGATCGGGCGGTCGCAGGTCTCCACGGTCGACGTGAACACGCAGACCATGACGGTCGTGCGTGACGGCAAGACCCTCAAGTCGGTGCCCATCTCGGCGGGCAGCGCGGAGTTCACCACGTACAACGGGCAGATGGTGATCTCGGAGAAGTTCCCGAAGCTGCGGATGGACAGCCGGACGGTCGGGCTCGACAACGCCTACGACATCCCGGACGTCCCGCACGCGATGCGTCTGACGCAGTCGGGGACGTTCATCCACGGCAACTACTGGTACAACAAGGCCAATCCGCCCTTCGGCCAGACCGGCACCAGCCACGGGTGCGTGGGGTTGCAGGACGTGCAGGGCGGCTCGGGGGCGACGAACGCCAAGTGGTTCTACGACAACTCCATCCTCGGCGACGTCGTGATCGTCAAGAACTCCCCCGACAAGACGGTGGCGCCGGACAACGGGCTCAACGGCTGGAACCTGTCGTGGGGCGAGTGGACCGCGGGAAGCGCCGCGTGAGTTCGTGCGCGGGTGCGGTGTGAGCGCCGGCGAGGCGTACGGGCGCCCCTCGGGCGCCCAAGCGCCCTGCGGCTGCGACAGGGCGCCAAGTAGCTTCTGACCGGCGGGTTTTGACGGATCTTCGGGCCGCGTGGGAACTTCTCACGCGGCCCGGGCGTTTTCTGTGCGCACGTTTTCTCGGTTCCCGGACATGATGTCCGACCGAGGGGCTACGGTATGCACCCACAAGGTGACATGCAGCAACGCCGGGAGAAACCTTGAGCGTTCCGTACGAGACGGCAGCGTACGAGCCACGCGAGTCGCCCGAGTCTCCGGAGGAGCACCTCGCGCGGCTCCTCGGCCGCGCGCTGAACTCCTTCGAGCTGCCCGACGAGGTGATACAGCGCCTCGACTGCGCGCTGGCGCACGACAGCTCGCTGCACTCCGCGCACCACAGCGCTGGGCTGCACCGCGAGACGTACCGCCACGCCTGGCTGCTCGCCGACGGTTCCGCGCTCACGCTCTGGGAGCTCGTCCACAACACCGCGCCGGGCAGCGACCCGCAGCACGAGGTGTACGTCGACGAGGAGGAGCTGCGCGCGGCCACGGCCCGGCTGCCGTTGCCCGCGGACACCCCCGACTTCGAGCTCCCGGTGACGGTGCAGCTGTCGCCGATCCCCGTGCCCCGGCACGCGTACGTGCCCGACGACTCCGCGGACCACGCGCGCCGGCTCCTGCGCCGCGCGGAGAACCCGGACCGGCCGGGCGCGGAGACGGCGGCGCTGCTGGCGAACGCGTTCGCGCACCAGATCACGCAGGCGTTCGGGCGGCCGTGCCGCGCGGGGCGTATCGGGCTGTGCTTCTCGCTCTACGAGCACGCGTTCCTGCTGCGCGACGGCGAGGAGATCTCCCTGTGGGAGGTCGAGCACACGGCCACGCCCGACGGGCGGCACATGTGCGAGGTGTACGTCTCCGAGGACGCCGCCCGGGACGCGATGGAGCGGCGGGCAGCGCGCGTCTCGTGACGCGCGCCGGCGTGCCGAGCGGGTGAACGCTGGGGCCGCTCGGGTGTCAGCGGCCGTCGCTGAGCTGTCGTACCAGGCCCGCGAAGGCGTCCCGCTCCGCCGGGGTCAGCTGGACGGACTCCAGGTCGGGGCCGGTCTGCCGCTGGTACGGAAGGCCTCGGAGGGTGTGGGCGGACCCCCACAGGGCGGCCTCGCGGCCGCGGCGCAGGACTCGGGTCAGGCCGATCGCCCAGACGACGGTCGCCAGGGCGAGGACGGCCATGCCCGTCAGCTGGAAGATCGAGACGTGCTCAGGCATGCGCCCCAGTAGACACCACAGTCCGGGACTTTGGTCCCGGACCGTGACGTATCTCGCAGGTGCCGTGAACAACTCACAGCGACCGAAAGGGACATGCGCGTGGTCTCGAACGGCTGCGGTCGGCCGCAGCCCCGTCCCGCCAGGGCTGCGGCCGACCGCCGTCGGCGCCGGTGCCTCCGTTACGCCGCCACCGGCTGCTTCTGCTCGGCCGCCGGAGCGGACGCGGGGTCGTCGGAGGCGGGGGCCGCGCCTTCCGGGGCCGTCTTGCGCAGGCCCTTGAGGAGGATCACCAGGCCCGCCGTGACTGCTGTACCGACCGCGATGGCCAGCAGGTAGAGGAACGGCTTGCCGATGAGGAAGGTGACCCAGATGCCGCCGTGCGGGGCGCGCAGGGTGGAGCCGAAGGCCATGGTCAGCGCGCCGGTGACCGCGCCGCCCGCCATGGAGGCGGGGATGACGCGCAGCGGGTCGGCCGCGGCGAACGGGATGGCGCCCTCGGAGATGAAGGAGGCGCCGAGGACCCAGGCCGCCTTGCCGTTCTCGCGCTCGGCCGGGGTGAACAGCTTCTTGCGGACGGTGGTGGCGAGGGCCATACCCAGCGGGGGCACCATGCCGGCGGCCATCACGGCGGCCATGACCTTCATGGCGGAGTCGCTCGGGTCCTGTACGGCGATGCCGGCGGTGGCGAAGGCGTAGGCGACCTTGTTGACCGGGCCGCCCAGGTCGAAGCACATCATCAGGCCGAGGAGGATGCCGAGCAGGATGGCGTTGGTGCCGGAGAGGCCGTTGAGCCAGTCCGTCATCGCCTTCTGGGCCTCGGCGATCGGCTTGCCGATCACGATGAACATCAGGAAGCCGACGACGATCGACGAGATCAGCGGGATCACCACCACCGGCATGATACCGCGCAGCACCGGTGGGATCTTGACCTTCTGGATGGCGAGGACGACACCACCGGCAAGCAGACCGGCGACCAGACCGCCGAGGAAGCCGGCGGCGATGTTGACGGAGATCATGCCGCCGACGAAGCCGGGCACGAGGCCGGGGCGGTCCGCCATGCCGTAGGCGATGTAGCCGGCGAGGACAGGGATCAGGAAGCCGAAGGCGACGCCGCCGATCTGAAAGAGCAGGGCGCCCCAGCTGTCGACCTGGCCCCAGTCGAAGTGCTCCATGACCGGCTTGGCCTCGTTGATCTGGTAGCCGCCGATCGCGAAGCCGAGGGCGATCAGCAGACCGCCCGCCGCGACGAACGGGACCATGTAGCTCACGCCGGTCATCAGCCACTTGCGGAGCTTGGTGCCGTAGCCGTCGCCGGCGTCGCCCGCGCGCTCGACCGGCGTGGAGCCGGTCCCGGGGGCGCCCGTGACCTCGCCGCGCGCCGCCTTCCCGCGCACCTCGGTGATGAGCTCGGCGGGGCGGTTGATGCCCGCCTTCACGCCGACGTCGACGGTCGGCTTGCCGGCGAAGCGGTCCTTGTCGCGTACGGGGACGTCGTGGGCGAAGATCACGCCGTCCGCCGCCTCGATGACGGCCGGGTCGAGCCGGGTGAAGCCGGCCGAGCCCTGCGTCTCGACGACGAGTTCGACGCCCGCCTCGCGGCCCGCGTTCTCCAGGGACTCGGCCGCCATGTAGGTGTGGGCGATGCCGGTCGGGCAGGAGGTGACGGCGACGATACGGAAGGGGCGCGCAGCGGCGGCGTCCGCCCCCATCGCGTCCGTGGCGCCCGGCGCCGGAGCGGTCGTGCCGCCCGGCGCCGGGGCCGCGGTTCCCGTGGCGGTGTCGGCGGAGGCCGCCCCCGACACCGCCACGGAGTTCGAAGAGGCGCTCGCGGGGGCGCCCGCGGCGACCTTCGCGCCCTCGGCGGCGCTGCTCGCACCCGCCGAGGCACCCGCCGAGGCGCCCGCGGAAGCGCCAGCCGTGTCAGCCACGCCGGACGCGTCCGCCCCCGGCGCGTCCCCGCGAATGAGCGCCGCCGCGGCCGCCGCGTCGCCGACCGCGCGCAGCGCGTCGGTGAACTCCGTGTTCATCAGCTGCCGCGCCAGCGACGACAGGATCGTCAGGTGGGCGTCGTCGGCGCCGGCCGGCGCGGCGATGAGGAAGATCAGGTCGGCGGGGCCGTCCGCCGCGCCGAAGTCGATCCCGGCGGCGCTGCGTCCGAAGGCGAGCGTCGGCTCGGTGACGTGGGCGCTGCGGCAGTGCGGGATGCCGATGCCGCCGTCGAGGCCGGTGGGCATCTGGGCCTCGCGGGCGGCCACGTCGGCGAGGAAGCCGTCCAGGTCGGTCACCCGGCCCAGGGCCACCATGCGCTCGGCGAGGGCGCGCGCCGCCGCTTCTTTGGTTTCGGCGGACAGGTCGAGATCGACCAGGTCCGCGGTGATCATGTCGCTCATCGCGGGCTCCTTCGCACGCGTATCGCCCGGGGAGTGGAGTGGGCGGGGGCGGGGACAGAGGTGGGGACGGGGGTGCGGTGGGGGGTCATGGGGGTGAGCTCGGGGGTGAAATCGAGGGTGAGCTCGGGGGTGGTGGGGGCGAGGCCGGGGAAGCCTCGCCCCCAGCGGGCGGCAGGGCGGCTCAGGTGGCCCTGCCTCCCGCAGGCCGCGACGAGCAACGGGGAGCCTCGCCGCTTCATGGCCGGTCCACTGGGGAGTGCCGGGGGCGTGGACGACGCCGAGTGAGCCGAGCCGGGCGCCGTCACCGCCGTAGAAGCAGAGGCGGAGCCGCGAACCGCCGGCGCCTTCGCTTCCGGCGCCCTCACTGCCGCAGAAGCAGCGACGGAGCCTCGCGCCCCCGGCGCCCTCACCGTCGTAGGAGCGAAGCCGTTCGTCATGACACCGGCTCCTTGAGTACGCGGTCCGTCGGTACCTCCGCCGTCACCGTCACCGCGGCCGGGTCCAGGTCGGACGGGGTCGGCATGACGCTGCCGGGGAGTTGTACGGCGGCGGCGCCGTGGGCGACCGCCGAGGCGAGGGCCTCCGGGCCGCTGCCGCCCGCGATCAGGAATCCGGCCAGGGACGAGTCTCCGGCGCCGACATTGCTGCGGACGGCGTCCACCTTCGCGCTGCCGAACCACGTGCCCGAGCCGTCCACGAGCAGCTGCCCGTCAGCACCCAGGCTCGCGAGCACGGCGCGTGCGCCCATCTCGCGCAACTCCTCGGCCGCCTTCACCGCGTCGCCCACCGTGGACAGGGGGCGCCCGACGGCTTCCGCGAGCTCCTCGGCGTTCGGCTTCACCACGTCGGGGCGTTCGCGCAGCGCCTCCAGGAGCGCACGCCCCGAGGTGTCCAGCGCGATCCGCGCGCCCCCGGCGTGCGCCCGCGCGACCACATCGGCGTACCACGACGGCGCGAGCCCCCGCGGCAGGCTCCCGCAGCACGCGATCCAGTCCGCGTCCCGCGACTGCGCCCGCACCGTCTCCAGGAGCAGCTCCTGCTCCTCCGCCGACAGTTCGGGGCCCGGCGCGTTGATCTTCGTGAGTACGCCGTCGGACTCGGCCAGCGCGATGTTGGAGCGGGTGGCGCCCGCAACCGGGACCGGCGCGACCTCGATGCCCTGCGCGTCGAGCAGATCCGCCACGAGCGCCCCCGGCGCACCACCCAGGGGCAGGACCGCGACCGTGCGCCGGCCCGCGGCCGCCACGGCGCGCGAGACGTTCACGCCCTTGCCGCCCGGGTCCATGCGTTCGCCGGTGGCGCGGATGACCTCGCCGCGCTCCAGGGAAGGGACCTCGTAGGTGCGGTCCAGGGACGGGTTCGGGGTGACGGTGAGGATCATGCGCGCACTACTTCCGTGCCGCCGCGCTCGATGGCGGTGGCGTCTTCGGGGCTCAGCCCGCTGTCGGTGATCAGCAGGTCCACGTCGCTCAGGTCGCCGAAGCGGGCGAAGTGCTCCTGGCCGTGCTTGGAGGAGTCGGCGAGCAGCACGACCCGGCGGGCGGCGGCGATCGCCGCGCGCTTCACCGCGGCCTCGGCGAGGTCGGGGGTGGTCAGGCCATGGTCGGCGGAGAAGCCGTTGGCTGCCACAAAGAGGACATCTGCCCGGATCTCGCCGTACGCGCGGAGCGCCCAGGCGTCGACGGCGGCGCGCGTGCGGTGTCGTACGCGCCCCCCGACGAGGTGGAGCTGGATGCCGGGGTGGTCCGCGAGGCGGGCCGCGATCGGCAGGCTGTGCGTGACGACGGTGAGCGCGGCCTCCAGCGGGATGGCGCCGGCCAGGCGGGCGACCGTGGTGCCGGCGTCGAGGATCAGGGTGCCCTCGGTCGGCAGTTCGGCGACGGCCGCCTTGGCGATGTGGTCCTTCTCGTCGGCCGCCGTCGACTCGCGCTCGGCGAGGTCCGGCTCGAAGTCGAGGCGCCCGGCCGGAATCGCACCGCCGTGCACCCGGCGCAGCAGGCCGGCGCGGTCGAGGGCCTTGAGGTCCCGGCGGATCGTCTCCGCGGTGACCTGGAACTCCTCGGCCAGCGACACCACGTCCACTCGCCCGCCGTCACGCGCGAGCCGGAGGATCTCCTGCTGCCGCTCCGGTGCGTACATGTCCGCTCGCCTCCGACTCGATGTCCGGCCGTTTCCGACCGGTGCCCGAACTTGTGGTTTCGCCTGGAGGCTACGCCCGGATTTCCGGAAAGTAAACAGGTTCGGGCCTCATTCGGGCATGAACGGACTTCCGGCCTGGTGAAGGCGTACGAAGGACCCGCAGCAGACATGCGGAAGGCCCGGCGCACCCAAGGCGCCGGGCCTTTCTCCACCTTCTCGGGTCAGAGGGTCAGAGGGGTAGAGGGTCAGAGGGTCAGACGAGCTCCGGCTGCTTCTCGCCCGTGCTCGCCGGCTCCTCCCCCGCCCCCTCCAGATGCTGCGCCCCCCGCTTGGGCAGCGCGAACATCAGCAGGAAGATCAGGGCCATGATCGCGGCGACCCAGCCGAGGGCGTGCTGGAAGGCGTCCACGAAGACCGGGCCCACCTGCTCGCGGCGCAGCACGTCCGGGATCTCGTTGAAGAAGACGACCGAGACCAGGCCGAGCCCGAGCGCGTTGCCCATCTGCTGCACGGTGTTGATGAGGCCGGACGCCGAGCCCGCGTGCTCGCGCGGTACGCCCGAGAGCACCATGTCCGTCAGCGGGGCGAAGATCAGGCCCATGCCGAGGCCCATCACGATCAGCGGGAGGGCCATCTGCCAGGGGGCGATGGCGGTGCCGTACCGGCCGGCCTCCCAGAGGTAGAGCAGGACGCCCGCGGCCATGGTCAGCGCGCCGGACTGCAGGACCGTACGGCCTCCCACGCGCGGGACCAGCTTCTGCACCGACAGGCCCGCCGCCGTGGAGACGGCGATCGAGAACGGCACCCCGGTCAGGCCCGCCTTGAGCGGCCGCCAGCCCAGTCCGACCTGCATGTACAGCGTCCACACCAGGAAGAAGATGCCGAGACCGATACCGAAGACGGTCTGGACGGCGACGCCCGCCGCGAAGCTCTTCACGCGGAACAGGGAGAGCTCGATGAGCGGGGAGCCGTCGCGGGCCGTCTTGCGCTTCTCGTACGTCACCAGCGCGGCGAGGACGACGAGCGCGCCGGCCATCGACACGTACCCCCACAGCGGCCAGCCCAGCTCACGGCCGCGGGTCAGCGGGTAGAGCAGCATGAGCAGGCCCAGGGTCACGAGGGCGACGCCGACCAGGTCGAGCTTCAGGGCGCGCGGCGCCTTGGACTCGGTGATGTACCGGCTGCCGAGGATCAGGCCCGCGATCCCGACCGGGAGGTTGATGAGGAAGATCGGGCGCCACTCCAGGCCGAAGAGGTTCCACTCCGTCAGCAGCGCGCCGAGCAGCGGGCCGGACACCGCGCCCAGACCGACGATCGCGCCGAACAGGCCGAAGACCTTGCCGCGCTCCTCCGCCGGGAACGTCGCGTGCACGATCGACAGCACCTGCGGCACCATCAGCGCCGCCATGCCGCCCTGCAGGAACCGGGAGGCGACCAGCATCTCCGGGTTCGCGGCGAGGCCGCACAGCGCGGAGGCGAGGGTGAAGCCGCCGATGCCGATGAGGAACAGCCGCTTGCGGCCGTGGATGTCTCCGAGGCGTCCGCCGGTGATCAGACCGGCGGCGAAGGCGAGGGCGTAGCCGGCCGTTATCCACTGGATCTGGCTGACGCTCGCGCCCGCCTCGGCCTGGATGGACGGGATGGCGATGTTGACGATCGTGACGTCGACGAGGTCCATGAAGGCCGCGGTCATCACGATCGCGAGGGCGAACCAGCGACGCCGGTCGGGCGTGGACGCGGAAGGCGGAGAGAGCGGTGAAACCACGGTTTCGGTGGAGGTCATGTGCTCAAGCTACGACCGCATTAGGTCAGATCGTGTCCTAGATCTACGGCATCCTCGAACTCATGACGACGGATACTCCGGCCCGGCTTCTCCAGCTCCTCTCCCTCCTCCAGACCCCGCGGGAATGGCCCGGCGGCGAGCTCGCCGACCGGCTCGGGGTGTCCCGCCGTACCGTGCGGCGGGACATCGACCGGCTGCGGGAGCTGGGCTATCCCGTGCAGGCCAGCAAGGGGTCCGACGGCGGGTACCGGCTCGTCGCGGGCAAGGCGATGCCGCCGCTCGTCCTCGACGACGAGGAGGCGGTCGCCATCGCGGTCGGGCTGCGGGCGGGCGCCGGGCACGCGGTCGAGGGGGTCGACGAGGCGTCGGTGCGGGCGCTGGCCAAGCTGGAGCAGGTGCTGCCGTCCCGGCTGCGGCACCGGGTCTCCACGCTCCAGGCCGCGACGACTGCGCTGACCAGCGGGGACGGGGCGAGCATCGCGCCCGAGACGCTGACGGTCATGGCGTCGACCGTCGCGGGGCACGAGCGGCTGCGGTTCGGTTACCGCACGAAGGACGGGACCGGGTCGCGGCGGGTCGTGGAGCCGTATCGGCTGGTCTCCACCGGGCGGCGGTGGTACCTCGTCGCGTACGACCTCGATCGCGAGGACTGGCGTACGTTCCGGGTCGACCGGGTGAGCGAGCCGTTCGCGACGGGGGCGCGGTTCGCTCCGCGGGAGTTGCCGACGGGGAGTGCGGCGGAGTATCTGCGGCAGTCGATGTACCGGCGGCAGGAGACGTACGAGTTCGCCGTCACGTTCGCTGCTTCGGCGGAGGTGGTCGGGGCGCGGGTGCCGGGGTGGGTGGGGGTGCCGGAGGCGGTGGCTGAGGGGCGTTGCCGGTTGCGGGGGGAGTCGGGGGACGCGGTGGAGTGGCTGGCGATCCGGCTTGCGATGACGGGCGTTGACTTCACTGTGGAATCGCCGGAGGAACTGGTGGAGTGCGTACGGGGGTTGGGGGAGCGGTTGGTTCGGGCTGCGGGTGGGTGAGGTGTACGACGGCGGGTGCTGGTGCGGGTTGCCAGGTGCCCGGGGTGGGGGCTGGGCGGGGGCGGGTTTTCGCTCGCCCGCGCTGGCGGGGTGCCGCTGCGCCCACCCGTGCCGCCCCAGCGGCACGACTGCCCGCAGCTACGCATGGAGGCGGTGCGGCTGCACGCCCAGCCGCGTGGCGACACAGGTGCCCGACCGCTGCTACGCCCCCTCCCACGGAAACCCCTCCAACACCCCCAGATTCCGCAACGCCAACCCCGCCGGGCCCCCCGGTCCGCTCGTCCTCGCGTCGTCGGCCACCCATGCCTCCACCGCCGTCCGCACCGCCGCGCTCGCCACCGCCGCGGCGAAGCGCAGCTCGGCGGTGACGACGGGAGCGGCAACGTTGTCGGCACCGTCAGGACCCCGCCCCACCCGCTCCCCTCGCACCCGCTCCCCCAGCACCTCCCCCAACACCCGCTCCGAATCCCGGCACACCTCCGCCCACACCTTCCCCAGCGCCGGGCTGGAGTCCGCCAGGCGGATCAGCGTGCGGACCCATTCCCAGGACGCGGCGGAGACCCCGACGCCCGGTGTCAGCGTGTGCCGTACCGCGTGTTCCAGGGCCTCCGGCACGGACAGTTCCGCCGGTGCCTCCCGTACCGCTTCCGCCCAGCGCTGGGCGCCTGCCGCGTAGAGCGGGGCGACGGCCTCCTCCTTCGTCGCGAAGTAGCGGTAGAAGGTGCGCGGCGCGATGCCCGCGGCCTGGGCGATGTCCTCGGCGCGTGTGGCACGCAGCCCGCGGCTGACGAAGAGCCCCGCCGCCGCCCTGGCGATGTCCATCCGCGTCTCGGCTTTTCGCCGCTCGGTCAGCGAGCCCGGAGCGGGACGAGAGGCGGAACGGGAGGTGGAACGGGAAGTGGAACGCGGTGCTGGGGTGGGGCTGCTCACATCGGCAGGCTATGCCCATGTGACACAATCTGCCATCCGGCGGGCCACCCCGGGGTTCAGGTACGGGGTGACCCGCCGTCCAGCATGCCCTGCCGTCGGCCGGCCTGCGCTCCCGGGGTTCCGCGAACCCCGTGGGCGAACAAAGGCAGAGCCGGACCCCAGCGCCCGGGGGGAGGGCGCCGGAGTCCGGCTCTCGGGAGAGTCCCGGCGCCGGGGGGAGTGCGTCGGGACTTGGCTCTTGAAGCGACTTGGCTCTTGAAGCGCGGACGCTTGGCCGAAGCTTGTTTCACATGTTCGAACTCATGGGCCCTGAAAGGTTGTTCCCAGGCCCCCGCCCGTTGAAGCGGCCCAACTCCGCCATGTTCGCGCCGCCTTGCGGCACCCGGCGTACGCGGGGAGCCTTACGCGGCCGCGTCGAAGCCGGTGTCGCGGGCCAGCTTCTTCAGTTCCAGCAGGGCGTGCTTCTCGATCTGGCGGATGCGCTCGCGCGTCAGGCCGTGCTCCTTGCCGACCTCGGTGAGCGTGCGCTCCCGGCCGTCCTCGATGCCGTACCGCATCTTGATGATGGACGCCGTGCGCTGGTCGAGGCGGCCGATCAGGCCGTCCAGTTCCTCGCTGCGCAGCAGCGTCAGGACGGACTGCTCGGGCGACACCGCGGAGGTGTCCTCCAGAAGGTCGCCGAACTGGGTGTCGCCGTCGTCGTCGATCGACATGTTCAGCGAGACCGGGTCGCGGGCCCAGTCCAGGACGTCCGTCACGCGCTCGGGCGTGGAGCCCAGCTCCTGCGCGATCTCGGCGGGCTCCGGGTCGCGGCCGTTCTCCCGGTTGAACTCGCGCTGGACACGGCGGATGCGGCCGAGTTCCTCGACGAGGTGGACGGGGAGCCGGATCGTGCGCGACTGGTCGGCTATCGAGCGGGTGATCGCCTGCCGGATCCACCAGGTCGCGTACGTCGAGAACTTGAAGCCCTTGCGGTAGTCGAACTTCTCCACCGCGCGCACCAGGCCCGCGTTGCCCTCCTGGATCAGGTCGAGCAGGGGGAGGCCGCTGCGGGGGTAGCGGCGGGCCACCGCGACCACCAGGCGGAGGTTGGACCGGATGAAGATGTCCTTGGCCCGCTCGGCCTCGGCGACCAGCGCCTCGAGCTCCTCACGGGTGGCGTCCGCCTTGGACTCCTCGTACCCGTCGAGGACCTGCCGCGCGAACACACCCGCTTCGATCATCTGGGACAGCTCGACTTCCTTGGCGGCGTCGAGCAGCGGCGTGCGCGCGATCTCGTCGAGATACATGCCGACCAGGTCGCGGTCGGCGATCTCGCCGGCGTGGGCGCGAACGCTGCGTGCCTTGTCGACGGCCTCGCCGGAGGCGGACTGACGACGGGCGACGGCACGGGTTGCCATGCGTGTGCTCCCTTGCGATGTGGGCTGGCGGGTGGTCCTTGGAGGCCTGGTCCCGATGCGGTCCGACACTGTCCGGTCCGGACTCTCCTCGGGTGCCCTGCTTCCGATGGAAACAACGACTGGAATCAGGACAGAATTCCCAACCCGTCCCCCTATTTTTCTGATCATGCAGTATCCTGCGCGGCCACACGGTCCGCGGCGGTGCCGACCGGCTCGGCAGAGGTGCAGGTCAGGCCGTGAGTCGAGACCGGTCCCGGGCTCCTCATGAACCCCTCCCCCCTCCGCGTCCGCGAGACGCCCGTCACATCCGGCCGCGCTCGCGCTCCCCCGCGAAGGCCGCCGTCGCCGGCCGCCCTCTGCCCCAGAAGACGGCCGACGCCCCTTGATGGTTGCCAGGTCAGCGGACTCCCAGGGAATTCACAGCGACACCACATCCAGCCCTTACGCCGGGGCAGGGCACCCGTCTCAGCCGAACTGCACCGACCGCTTGGCCATCCCCATCCAGAACCCGTCGATCACCGACCTCTGCGCGTCCAGCTCTCCGGAGACCTCGGCGGCACCCATCGTCACGAAGAGGGGTGCGAAGTGCTCGGTGCGCGGGTGGGCGTAGCGGCCGGCCGGGGCCTTGTGGAGGAAGTCGAGCAGGCCGTCCCAGTCGCGCGCCTCCAGGGCCCGCCGGCCCCAGTCGTCGAACTCGGAGGACCAGGTCGGCACTCCCCCGCCGGTGTGGCGGAGGGCTGCGAGGTTGTGGGTGAAGAAGCCGGAGCCGACGATCAGGACGCCCTCGTCGCGCAGCGGCGCGAGCTTGCGGCCGATCTCCATGAGCTTGACGGGGTCGAGGGTCGGCATGGAGATCTGCAGGACCGGGATGTCGGCCTCGGGGAACATCTCGACGAGCGGGACGTAGGCACCGTGGTCGAGGCCGCGGTCGGGGATGTCCTGGACGGGGGTGCCGGGGGCGCGCAGCAGCTTGCGCACGGACTCGGCGAGCGCGGGCGCGCCGGGGGCGGCGTACCGGACCTGGTAGTAGTGCTCGGGGAAGCCCCAGAAGTCGTAGACGAGGGGGATGGTCTCGACGGCGCCGAGGGCGAGCGGGGCCTCTTCCCAGTGGGCGGAGACCATGAGGATCGCTTTGGGGCGCGGGAGGTCGGCGGACCAGGCGGCGAGTTCGCCGGGCCAGATCGGGTCGTCGGCGAGCGGTGGAGCGCCGTGGCTGAGGTAGAGCGCGGGCATACGCTCCCTGGTCGCGTGCCGAGTTGCGTCCTGGGTTGCGGCCGACATGGCGCTGCTCCCTCCGAAAGGTGTTATATGAACACAGTTTTTCGAGCGTTACTTGAAGTCTAAAACTTCCGACCCTGTGAACATACCTCCAACTTGTTTAACTTTCAAAGAGCCTTCTCGTACAGTGGAAGACATGGCCGAAGAACCCGTCTGGCTCACCGCCGAGGAACAGCGCGTCTGGCGCTCCTACATGCACGCCACCACTCTTCTGGAGGACCACCTCGACCGCCAGTTGCAGCGGGACGCGGGCATGCCGCACATCTACTACGGGCTGCTCGTCGGCCTCGCCGAGGCGCCGCAGCGCCGACTGCGGATGACCGAGCTGGCGATGAAGGCGAAGATCACCCGTTCCCGGCTCTCGCACGCCATCGCGCGGCTGGAGAAGAACGGCTGGGTGCGCCGCGAGGACTGCCCCTCCGACAAGCGCGGCCAGTTCGCGATCCTCACCGACGACGGGTACGAGGTGCTGTGCCGCACCGCCCCCGGCCACGTGGGCGCCGTACGCCAGGCGCTGTTCGAGCGGCTCACCCCGGAACAGCAGAAGTCCCTCGGCGAGATCATGGAGATCGTCGCCGAGGGACTTCAGCCCAACGAAGCGGGTGCGGACCTGCCCTGGCTCCGCTGAGCCAGGGCAGGTCCTCAGATGTCGTACGTGCGGAGCGTCCCCATCCCCGTACGTACGACGAGCACGAAGGGGTATGACCGGACGGTCGTCGTCGTCAGTGGGCGACGACCGGGACCGGCACCTCGTCCTCGGCGCCCTCCGCGGAACCGGCCACGGCACTCGTGTCCGGGCGGCCGGCGTTGACCAGGGTCACCACGATGACCGCGGCGAGGACCAGCATGCCGACGGCGAACCAGATCGCGTTGGTGTAGCCGTGCACCTGACCCTCGAGCGCCACCAGCTGCTGCTGCGACTTGGAGGTCGCGGAGCCGATGTGGTCCTTGATGTACGCGGTCGTCGCGGACGCGGCGATCGTGTTCAGCAGGGCCGTACCGATCGCGCCGCCCACCTGCTGCGAGGTGTTGACCATCGCGGAGGCGACACCGGCGTCCCGGGGCTCGACGCCGAGCGTGGCCAGGGACATGGCCGGCATGAACGCCGTACCCATGCCGAGACCGAGCAGCAGCATCGCGGGCAGGATCGTCGAGGCGTACGACGAGCCGATCTCCAGCTGCGTCATCAGCAGCATGCCGACCGCGGCGACCAGGAAGCCCGGGCCCATCAGCATGCGGGCCGGCAGCCGGGTCATCAGACGGGTGCCGATCTGGGTCGAGCCGACCATCATGCCGACGATCATCGGCATGAACGCGAAGCCGGTCTTGATCGGCGAGAAGCCCTTCACGACCTGGAGGTAGTAGGTCAGGAACAGGAAGGTGCCGAACATCGCGATGATCGCGATACCGAGCGAGAGGTAGATGCCGCCGCGGTTGCGGTCGGTCACCACGCGCAGCGGCAGCAGCGGGGCCTTGACCTTGGCCTCGGTGATGACGAAGGCGATCAGCAGGACCGCGGAGGCGACGAACATGCCCACGGTCACGGAATCGCCCCAGCCGTTGGACTCGGCGCGGGTGAAGCCGTAGACCAGCGCGACCAGACCCAGGGTGGAGAGCAGGACGCCGGGGATGTCGAGCGGGTTGCGGTTGCGGCCGCCCTCGGGCTCACGGATGACGAAGTACGCGCCGAGCGCGGCGACGATCGCGAACGGGATGTTCACGAAGAAGGTCCAGCGCCAGTCCATGTACTCGGTCAGCACACCGCCGAGGATGAAGCCGACGGCACCGCCACCACCGGCGATGGCGCCGTAGATGCCGAACGCCTTGGCGCGCTCCTTGGCGTCCGTGAACATCACGGCGAGCAGCGAGAGCGCGGCGGGCGCGAGCAGCGCGCCGAAGACACCCTGGAGGGCGCGGGCGCCGAACATCATGGCCTCGTTGGTGGCCGCGCCACCGAGCGCGGAGGCGCCGGCGAAGCCGATCAGGCCGACGACGAAGGCGTTCTTGCGGCCCCACAGGTCGGCGATCCGGCCGCCGAAGAGAAGGAGGCCACCGAAGGCGAGGGCGTAGGCCGTGACGACCCACTGCCGGTTGCCGTCGGAGATGCCGAGGTCCACCTGGGCGGACGGCAGGGCGATGTTCACGATGGTGGCGTCGAGGACGACCATCAGCTGGGCGAGCGCGATGAAGACGAGCGCCTTCCAGCGGTTGGCGTCACCGGACGTGGCCGGTGCGCCGGGAGCCTTGGAGGCTGTTTCGGACATGAGGGTACCCACTTCGGGACTTCGTGACGGAAAAAAGGAGTGGTGAGGGGACGGCCCGTCGTCGGTGACGGCCGGTGAGACTCGCTGCGTTATGGACTGCGGTGGCGATCTGAACTAATCGGTCAGGCTCGGCGGAGGTCCTCCATGTTCAGGGCCGTGCCCGGCAGGGTGGAGCGGGCCGGGGCCCGCAATCCGTCGAGAAACAGCTGGAGCGTGCGGTGCAGGAAACGGTCGGCGACGCCGCAGCCGGTGCCGGCCGGGGGCCGGGACAGCTGGGAGACGGCGACCATCACGTCACCGACGCTCACATCGGCACGGAGCTGACCGGCCGTCCTGGCCCGGTCCATGAGCTCCTCGACGAGTTGCTCGATCCGTTCCCGTGACGCCACCAGGTCGGGGTGGTGCTGGTCGAAGGTGCTCTGCACCATCGGGCACAGGGCGGCGATCCGCTCGTCAGCGGACGCGTGCACGAAGCGTTCCAGTGCCTCGAAGGCGTCCCCGGTCGCGGCGAGCGCGACTTCGGCCGCCTCGGACGTCCGGTCCATGACGGAGCAGACGACCTCGCGGACGAGCGCGTCGCGGTCGGGGAAGTTCCGGTACACCGTGGCGTTGCCGACACCGGCGCGGCGGGCGATCTCGTCGAGCGGCACATCGGGGCCGAACTCGGTGAACATCTCCCGGGCGGCGGTGACGATCCGCTCCCGGTTGCGCAGGGCGTCGGCGCGGGGCCGGGTCACCTTCTTCTGCACAGTGGTCGCGGTCACGGCGTACTCCTCGGAGTGGGGGGTGCTTCGGCTGACTCGGCGATCCGGGGACCTGCTCCCCGTTTCGCGTGAACACCCTTCTAAACGGGGAGACGCTCCCCGGTTATTTCGGGTTGAGGAGAAGATTTGATGTGACCTGAGTCACACCTTCTCGTCCGAGAAACCCACGTTCGGCCTCTCCAGCGCGCGCCCCCGCACCCCTCGACACAGGGTGATCGAAAGGGTGCAGTCCGTGGACCTGCGGCTGCCTGGACGGAGAGGGCCGTGCATGCAGCAGACCAGCCGTCGGATACGCCCGCGCCGCGTCGCCGCCCTCGTGTCCGTGACCGCGCTGACCCTCGTGGTCAGCACCTCGGCCGGCACGAGCCACCGTACGGCGGCCCCCGCACCCGCGGGCGCCGGACCGATCGCACTGGCCCGCACCTCCGCGCACGGCCCCTGTCTGATCCGCGGCGGCGCCGCGATCCAGATGTCCGAGGGCGTCCCCACCACCGGCGGCTACTCCCGCTCCACCGGCACCGTCCGCGCCCTCACCCTGATGATCGACTTCTCCGACGCGCCGGGCCGCGGCCCCGCCCTCGACCGCTTCCGCGAGTTCTTCCCGCAGACCCAGGAATGGTTCCGCACCAGCTCCTACGGCCGCCTCGACTACCGCCCCGAGACACCGATCCCGACCTGGCTGCGGATGCCGAAGCCCTTCGCGTCGTACGGCATAGAGCGCGGCGCGCCCTTCGACCCCGGCTACCGGGACCTCGTCCAGGACATCGTGGCCGCGGCCGATCCGCGGGTGGACTTCCGGTCGTACGACTTCCTGAACGTGCTGGTCACCCCGAACGCCGGGCCCTCCGCGCTGGACACGGTGCTGTCGGTGACCTTCGCCGGGAACCCGGACGCGCCGGTCGCCGACGGGGTGCCGGTCGCCAACGCGTCCTTCGTCTACTCCCGCCAGGACGACGGCTCCGGCTCCTTCGCGCAGACCGGCTACCGGGTGCTGCCCCACGAGAACGGCCATGTCTTCGGCCTGCCCGACCTCTACACGGCGGACGGCGGCGGCGCGGTCGGGCACTGGGACATCATGAGCGAGGACTGGGGCGCCAACAACGACCTCCTCGGCTGGCACAAGTGGAAGCTGGGCTGGCTGGACGCCTCGCAGGTCACCTGTGTGACGACGCCGGGGACGACCGAGTACACGCTCACCCCCATGGCCCGCACCGGCGGCTCCAAACTGCTCTTCGTCCCGGTCAGCGGCCGCACCGGGTACGCCGTGGAGCTGCGCACCCGCGAGGGCAACGACGAGACGGTGTGCCGGCCGGGGGCGCTGATCTACAGGGTGGACGCGGACGTCGACACCGGGATGGGCCCGGTCAAGGTGTACGACTCCCGGCGCGACAGCGGCGGCTGCACCCGCAGCCCCAACGTCCACGCGGAACTCTCGGACGCCCCCTTCGCCCCGGGCCAGGTCTTCCAGGACCGGAAGCGGCACGTCCGGATCGAGGTGGCGGGGGTGGACCTGTCGGGGGACTACCGGGTGCGGGTCACCCGGGGGTGAGGGAGCGGGGTCTTCGGCGGGTGCGGTCACGCGGGGGTGAGTGAGCGGGGCCTTCGGCGGGTGAGGTCACGCGGGGGTGAGTGAGCGGGGCCCTCTTGCGGGGGCGGGTCAAGCGGGGCTGAGGCTCCGGGCCGGACGGGTACGGCTCGGACGGGTACGGCTCGGACGGGTACGGCTCGGACGGCGTCCGCCGGATTACCGTAGGGCTCCCGTGACTGCCGTACCGGAGAGCCGATGCCCGCGAAGACGACCCCGACCATGGATGACGCCGTGGATGTGAGGGACCCTGCCGTCGTGCCGGCGGAGGCGGTCGCGCCGCTGATCCGTGGCGTCGCCGTGCTGCGGGAGCTGACCGAGGCGGGCGGCACGCTGAGCCCGAGCGCGCTGGAGCGGGCGACCGGCCTCGCGCGCTCCACGGTCGACCGCATCACCGCCACCCTCGCGCGCATGGGATACGTCCGTCTCGACGGCCGGGACGTGGTCCTCACCCCCCGGCTGATGGAACTGGGCAACGCCTATCTGGCCGCCCTGCGGCTGCCCGCGCTGCTGGACGCGCGCGCCGACGAACTGGCCGACGAGCTCGACGAGTCGGTGTCCCTGGCGGTCGCCGACCGCGACGGCATCCGCTTCATCCACCAGGCCACCCGGCGCCGCGCGATGTCCCTCAGCTTCCGCATCGGCGACCTGCTCCCGGCCGAACGCACCGCGCCCGGCGCCCTGTTCGCGACGGAGTGGACGGACGCCGACCGGCGGGCGTGGCGGGCGCGCCGGGCGGCGGACCCTCAGGACCGGGGCTTTCCCGCCGTACCGCCCCGCGAACACCCCTGGCCGGACGAGGAGTTCGAGCGCCGGGCGGCGCAAGCGGCCGTGGATGGCTGGGCGTTGGACGACCAGCTGATCGAACCGGGCCTGGTGGCGGTCGCGGTGCCGGTGCGCGATCCGCACACCGGGCGGATCGCGTGCGCGGCGAGCGTCGTCAGCCACACCAGCCGGCACACCGCGGCCGGTCTGCGCGAGACGCTGCTGCCGCGGCTGCGGGTGGCGGTGGCGGACATGGAGCGGGAGCTGCGGCAGACGCCCGCGCCGGAGCCGGGGTCCGGCCCTTCGGGCCTGGCGATCTGGACCGGGGCCTCCAAGCAGGAGCTCGGCCGGGGGTTCGTGGAGTCCCTGGCCCGCGGATTGACCGTGCTGACGGCGTTCGGCGAGGGCCGGGCCGCCCTGACCCTGACGGAGGTCGCGAAGGCGACGGGCCTGGCCCGGGCGACAGCTCGCCGCGCCCTGATCACCTACGAGCACCTGGGACTCGTCACCGCGACCGCGCACCGCACCTTCACCCTCACCCCCCGGGTGCTGTCCCTGGGCTTCCCGGCGCTCGCCCGGACCTCACTGGCCGAGATCGCGACCCCGCACCTGGCGGACCTCTCCTCCCGCATCCACGAGTCGGCGTCCCTGGCGGTGCTCACCCCGGCCGGCGACGAGATCCAGTACACCGCCCGCGTCGCCACCAACCGTGTGATGAGCGTGAACCTCACCGTCGGCACCCGGCTCCCGGCCTACGCGACCTCCATGGGCCGGGTCCTGCTGGCCGACCTCCCGCGGACCCGCCGCTCCCTGGGCGAACTGCGCCCGCTGACCCCGCGCACCCTCACCGACCCCGCGGCCCTCGACCGGCTCCTGGCCGAGGTCCACGCCCAGGGGTACGCCCTGGTCGACGAGGAACTGGAGGCGGGCCTGCGCTCGATCGCGGTGCCGGTCCGCGACCACCGGGGCCGGGTGGTGGCGGCCCTGAACACCGCCATGCACACCACCCGCCGTACCCCCGCGGAGTGCGTGAGCGACCTGCTGCCCGAACTCCGGGCCACCGCGACGGCGATCGAGCAGGACTTCCACACGGCGGACCGCTTCACCCGCGTCCCCACGGCCTGACCTGCGAGAAGAGGAACCTTCCCATCCCCCTTCCCTTATCCGCTAGGCTGGTCGCGGATCTCACCGAGATCCATGTCGCGTCCTCGCCTTCGTGGGGCTTGTAGAAAACTCCGTCGCCGCAGGTCAGCGGTTGGCCAGGAGATCACTCCGGAACGCAGACCCGCCGATTCGGAAACGCTCAGCTGATCGCTGCAGGTCAGGGCCTGTCCTCAGTTCGCGCCGGTGGTCTGCCCAGCAGCAGTAGCCAGACGCCGCAGCAGGCAGGCTCCGCTTCAATGAACGGCCTGGTCTTTCTCGCCTTCATCCCTTTCCGTCCCAGCGAGAGCGCATAAGCCGATCCTGACGAACGCTCAGGGCATGAGGACCGCATCCCGAAAGAATTCGCGACGCACCGCACTGGCTGTGATCGACCACGAAGAGCGGGTATTGCTGTGCAGAGTCCATGGCGATTTTTCCTGGCGGCCAGTCACTGCTCGGGTAATCCGCATCCAGCCGTCAAGGTTCGCCGTCATCCATGTCCTGGATTCGCTCTTCTCCCACTGGTTCCTTGCGCGCACCCCGGTGATCGGCAGATACCACCCGCTGGCGGAACGAGACGGCCGAGATGAATCGACAGACATCTTTGTCGCTCGTCACAGCAGAATCAGGTCGATCAGCCTTCGCGCCCGCTCGCGCTCCGTCGTGGATACCGATTACGCCTGGCATCCGTTGTCGGCCGTCGAGGACGAGGCCTTTGATGTTTGTCCACGCGAGCTCGGGCCATTTCTGCGTGGCTACCTCGAGGGCTGGATTCCCGACGGCGTCATCACTCTCGTCGAATGAACAGGTTTCGCGACCAAGGAGCGTGTCATCGTGACCAGTGCTCAGCATCGCCTCCAGCCTCCAGGCCGCGGTCCACTCAGGTTGGAGATCCGGACGATTCTGGCAGCCGCCGGCCTCCCCGAAGCGGACAGCGACGACCGCTACCGTGCCCACGGTGTCGTGGTGACCGATCGCGGTGAATCGGTCGGCGTGGAGTGGTTCGTCTCCCGCAGTCTGCGCCGCGCTGCCGCCGACGAGCAGCTGAGGGGCTGGCCGATGGCCGCGGCGGACCGCGCGCAGGAAGCCGCTCGACGTCATCTGCACGCGGCCTTGTTCGGCATCCTGACGGAGGTGGGTTACCTGGTGGAGGCCGATCCGCCTGACACTCCGGGCGCTTTGTCCGTTCGAGTCGGCAGGATCTTCACACCCGCGACATTGGCGGCGGACATCCGGCGGATCCTGGCAGACCTCCGCGGCCCGGCGGACAGTTCAGAAGACCCCGGCCTGTCGCCGTGAGTGGACCAATCCCTCCGCAGACTCTCAGCACAGCTCCTCACCTCCCGCAGCTGACGTCTTTCACGCCCAGTACGCGGGACGCTTGCAGAGATTGCTCGGAGAGGTTGCCGGTCCGGTACAGGGTCACGTCGAGTTTGCCACTGCACGTCGCGTGGTCGGGTCTGCGTTCCTACGACCTCGACAGGCCCCGGCAGCGGATGAGTCTTGGCGGCGTCGTTCTGGCGCAAGGCAGCGCGTCCACCTCGTCGCCTTCCTCGATCGCGACCTGCTGCCCGCCCAGTGGCCTGACCTGCGCAGGCTGATCAGCGGGCACATCCGCGAGATCTGGGAAAATGCCTTCCCTGAGCTCGTCCGCGGGGCGTCGGGCCCCGGGACAAACCACATCAACATCACACTGCGGGGGGCGACAGAACGTGGAGAACCGGTTCGCTGGCGGGTGCGCGTTATGTTCTGTGTGGGTGGCGCCCGGTGGCGGTTTTCTGCAGCGGGGCGAGGGTGGCGCCTGGGAAGTGCAGTGCGCGACGTGCCGGTTCGTGGATGAACTCGCCCAGTCCGAAGACTTCGATCCGGACGAGATCGAGCTGCCCACGACGCCACCTCCCGGGAGCGCGCCCACCGTCCCTGTTCGGATTCTCGCGATGACTCGCCGATGCTGGAAGTGCGGCAGGGACACGATGTGCATCGTCGGCATGTATCCGGCCCGGCCCAGCCGCGGCTACTGCGGGCTCTTCACCACGGAGACCGGCCGGACGATGACGCTGGCCGTGCGGCTCCTGGAGCGGAGTGGCCGAGGGGACCTGGCGGCCACGGTGAAGTACCGGTACAGCCAGACCGCACGGAAGCAGCAGTTGACCAACGGCTGTCAGCACTGCGATGCGCTTCAGGGCAACTTTCCTGTGCAGGAGGACGCTTTCGCACGTGTTGTGTCGGCCGGTGGACCGGATGGGCTGGACACGCTCCTGGTCGCCGACTGCCCTGTCCTGGAATGGCAGGCGGTCGTGCACGACGGCGGTAGGAGCGTGATCGTCGTCTGATGCCACGCTGCGGGCTCATGGCCGGTGATCGGGAGTTCCCCAGTCGACGACGCGTATTCCTGTCCTCTTCAGGAGTTCATCGGGTATCTCCAGCATCTGGATGGGGGAACGGCGGTGGCGTAACAGCCAGCGATTGCGGCGTTCGCGTTCCTTGTCGGTCAGTCCCCTCCAGTCGTCGTAGGAGAGACCTGCCTCGCCGGGGTCGTCGGATTCTCGTATCCACTGTTGTACGAAGGTGGCTTCCAGCGGGGCGTTGGCCAAGGTGATGAGCGCCCATGCGGTTGGGTAGCCGAGGGATGGACCGTGCTGGGCCATCAGGCGGCGGGTCCGCCATTGGCGTATCGGGGCGAGGAGCCAGCGCCGTTGGTGCAGATTCATGCGGAAGCACTCCCGGAGTCCGGTGCGGCGGCATCGAGCCACTGGGCGGCCGCGGCCTGAAGTTCGGTCCTGCCCAGGACGTGCAGGGTCTGGGCGAGCGCGCGAAGAAAGACTTCGCGCTGCTGTGGTGTGCGGATGTCTGCGAGCAGCTGGTCCACGAATCTGACGACCTCGTCGCGCAGGACGTCGTGTGAGGGGTCGTGTGGTGGTTTGAGGTCCTGCAACGTCGTTTTCACATCGCGCAGTTCGTTGATGCGGTCGGGATGGCGGTCGATCCACCACACGAGACGCAGGTCGGGGTCGGACATGACGCGCTGGAGAAACGTGAGACGGCCGAGGGTTTCCTGCTGGTCGAGAGACCGGGCCCGGTCCTGGCGCAGGTGCTCCTCGGCGAGTGCCTTGTCCTGCGCCTCCACGGTCAGCCGTACGGAACCCCGGATCTCCAGCCCGGGCTCGGCGCTGTGCCACCCGGTGATGTCGGCGTTGACGGCGTCCTGTGCGGCGGCCGCGTCGAGCACCGTGTAGAACACGAGGGTTCGGCGTACCTGTTCGCGCAGTTGGTGTCGTGCGAGCACGGCGAGGTTCACGTCCTGCGACAACTCGTTCTCGCATGGACGCCATACGCCGTCGATGCGGACGGTGAAAAAGACACTCGGGTCGCGGCTCGGCAGCCGGTCGCCTCTCACTTCGACGGCCCTGCTGGCGGACGCGGGGACCTCCGGCGTGGCTTCGTCCGTCGGTCCCTGCGATCTGCGCCAGCGGGCGAACATGGTCACGCTGCGGTCGCGGTCCGTTGCTCCTGTTCCTGTTGTTCGTCAGGCTCTTCGGCCGGTGCCGCGACCGCGTGCAGCAGTCGGTCGAACAGTGCCCTTCGGCGTCGGCGGCCCACGGCGGTGATCGCGTCGGATCCCACCAGGAGATCCGCTACGCCCTTGTCACCCAGGTGGCCGGTGAGCACCGCGCCCGCGATGTCGATGACCTGTTCGTCGGACACCTCGGCCGAGTCCAGCCAGGCCGCCAATGAGGCCTGTGCCTGAACGGCGGTGGCCTCGTGACGCCAGGCCGCGCGCCAGCCGCGTACAAACAACGGGTCCTCCGGCGCCACGTCGGGCTCCCCGCCCAGTTCGGCCGCCAGGGACAGCGAGATGGGTTCCTCACCGGTCAGGTCGGTGAGGGCGAGGAAGGCAGTTGCCCCGGCCTGGCGCATGACCGGGTCCTCGCTCTGGGCCCATTCCACTATCTCGCCCAGGACGAGGACCCGGCGGTCTGGCCTGG
Organism: Streptomyces justiciae; assembly: GCF_015163075.1. GTDB lineage: Bacteria > Actinomycetota > Actinomycetes > Streptomycetales > Streptomycetaceae > Streptomyces > Streptomyces justiciae. The sequence continues at coordinate 184,925 of NZ_JADDXU010000008.1, read as the reverse complement.
CGGCCAGTACACGAACGGCTTCCGCGACCTCGGCCGCCCCCCGTTGATCGGTTCGTGCGGCCAGAATCCTGAGCCGCGTGAGCGCGACACGGGGATACTCGCTGCCCAGCGCTCCGGCACAGACTTTCGCGATGGCCTGCGCCAGGGCTTCGCTCGTGTTCTTCTGCCCGGCCCAGTCGTACAGGTACTTGCGGACAGCCGCACCGATGACGGGGTGGACCGCCATGCTCTCCAGCAGGCCGACGGCGAGCCGGCGATGGGGCTTGCTGTCCGTCGCCGTCCATTTGGTGACGATCTGGAGTACGGTCCCGCCGTTGGGCCCGGCGGCCAACCGCGTGACGCTGTCGGCGATGTGTTCCAGGTACTTCACGGCGATGCCGCCCGGGGCGCTGAGTTCCGAGGCCCAGTTCAGCAGCACGCGCCGCAGCTGCGGACGCTGTTGCCACACATGCGTGAGGACGGATTCATGCAGGGCGTGCCGCTCTTCGCTCAGCGAGATCCGGTCGCCGTCGACACGGCTGGCTCCGATGGCATCCAGCCTTTTGTCGAGGTCGAGGCCGGCCAACGCACCCCCCGGAGGGACGGCGCCCTTCACCCGCTCGAACAACCGGTCTGCAGCGTTCATGACGATGTCGGCAGGAAGCCTCTCCAGAAGTGCCGCCGCGATCAACAGGGCCCTGTCGCGGAGTTCCTCGCTGCTGTTGTGCTCCTCGAACCAGTTGAGCAAGTAGGTGTTCCAGTTCAGGTACTCGCTCTTGGCGTCGTCCACCTTCTTGATCTCGGGATTGGCGATGATCCGAGCGAGTCGCGCGGCCGCCTCGGGTGAGGTGGCACCACCGAGCAACTCCGCCAGTTCGTCGAGCCAGTTCTCTCGATGCGCGGCCAAGTGCCGGACAAGCGCTCTGGCGACCTCGTCCGCCGATGGACCCACGCACTCCACGGCGGGCGTCGCGACCGCGCTGCCAGGCTTCCAGGTCTCCGGTGTGACGAGGACGACCAGGTACGCGTCCCTTTTCGCGGCCTCCCGCTGGTAGTCGATCAGTCCTTCGTAGAAGTCCTTCGGCAGACTCCTGTACGCGGACAGGTCCAGGATGAAGCCGTCCCCCGGGGTGCTGGGAATCTGGGCTGTGCGGGGCCGGTCCCAGTCCAGCACCAGGTTGAAGATGGCCTTGCCACTCACTCCCACGTCCAGCAGGACGCGCAGTGCCGTGGCGGCGCGTCCCGTCCCAGGACGACCGACCAGGACCACGACATTGCGCTGCCCCAACGGCCTCTTGAGGGCGTTGACTGCCCGCTGGACCGGCTGTGCCACGCCGTCGTCCCTGGTGGTGTGGACATACGCCTCTTCCACCAAGCGGATCTCGTCCTCACCGACGCCGACAGCGCTCAGGTACTCCCAGCCGCGAACGTAGTTGTGGTGGTGTTCCGCGTAGTCGCCGGCCACCTGTGTGACGACGGCGTGGTCGGATGCCTCTGCCTCCATCTGCGGTCGCTCGGACGCGGCCTCGTCCCCGGCGGTCATGATCGCTCCGGGCGGATGATGGTCTGATTGCCGCCAACCTGGGTGATGCGGGCCCGGCCACTCCCCTTGGCGTTCTGCTTGACGACCGCTGCCGACCGGGCAGCCTCAGGATTCTCCGCCCGCCACCGAGTCACCCACTCCAACAGTTCTCGGCCCGCGTCCTGGTCCATATCGGCGATGTCCTGCAACCGGACGGCCCAGCCCGCGGCAAGATCGCGTGCCAACTGTTCCTCGTCGTCGGCTCGCGCGGTCGATAACGCTTCCTGGTCCCGGTCCAGACGGGTGAGGTGATGCACTTCGGTCTCCGAGTGCCCTCTCCCGAGCCATTGCCCGAACCATGTGCGAACACCACGCCACGAATCGGCCGTCATCGCTGTGACCAGCGCCAACGCACTGGCCGTCCCCACGGTCGCCAGCTCCCCGGACACGTCCACGACTGCCCCTCCCCGTACTTACGACAGTGACGAGACCGATCCATTCCCTCCCTAATCCCGTATTCATGAGCACTGGGAACAGATCGGCTCATTCACAGCGCAACATGTCCGAGAAGTCGTCACCCTCCGCGATCGTGTCGATACTCGAAACGGGTCGCTCCGTTCCTCGTCCCACGAAGGTCGCCCTTCCTATACTTGCGACATGGACCAGGAGCTGGAGCGAGCCGCCCTCGTCGCACTGCTGCGGCGCGGCGATCGTTCCTGGCCGGAACTCACCGACCAAGTCGAAACCGTGGGGAGCGCCCGCGAGGTCCTGGACAGCGCGCTCGACGCCTCGGGACAAGGTGCGCTCTTCGACACCGAGCCCACCGTGGACCTGGAGGCCGTGGCCGCCGAGATCGCCGCCTGGGAACGCGAGGGCATGCGGTTGGTGACCATCTTGGACGAGGAATACCCGCTGTATCTGCGGCTGGTCCACCAGCGACCGCCGTTCCTGTTCCTGCGGGGAACCGCACGTGGGAACGATCTGCGGGTCGCGGTCGTCGGTACCCGCAACCCCACCCCGGAGGGTGTCGCGCACGCGCGCGCGATCGCGGGTGGGCTCGCCGAGCGCGGCGTGACCGTGGTCAGCGGCCTTGCCGCCGGCATCGACACGGCCGCACACGGCACTGCCCTCGCCGTCGGCGGCCGTACGGTCGCCGTCATCGGCACAGGCCTGCGCCGCTCCTACCCTGCCCAGAACACCCGTCTCCAGCAGGAGATCGCCGAGCGGGGGTTGCTCATCTCCCAGTTCTGGCCGGACTCGCCACCCTCGAAGGCGTCGTTCCCCATGCGCAATGCCGTGATGAGCGGCTACAGCCTGGCCACCGTCGTGGTCGAGGCCGCCTACCGCAGCGGTGCCCGCATGCAGGCCCGTCTCGCCCTGGAGCACGGTCGACGCGTTTTCCTGATGCGTTCCCTCATGACCCACGAATGGGCACGCGAGTACGCGTCCAGGCCCAACACCACCGTCATCGACGGACCGGACGACGTCTTCTCCGAACTCGACTCCCTCGTCCCGGCCACGGGCGAGCTCACCTGGGCATAACGGGCGGCCCGGGTGGCAACCGTCGGCGAACTGTCGGCCCGCTACACCAACTTCCTCGTCCACCCACCGCTGCCCGGCCCCGGCGTCTGCCAGGTCTGCCGAGGCATGGCGAACAACGGATACCCCACGTGCTGGCCCTGCCAGCAGGCGACAAAGATCCTCGGAACCGAGGTCGCCGACGCCGTGGTCTCCGTGAGCCTGGCCCTCAAGGGCGAGCAGTACGCCAACGAACTGTGGCGCTACAAGAACACTGTGGGGCCGCAGCAGGAGTACTTCCGTATGGGATTGGCAGCCGTGCTGTGGCGCTTTCTCGCGCTGCACGAAGCCTGCGTCGCAGCGCACTGCGCGGTACCCGCCTTCGACACCGTCACCTCGGTGCCCAGCACCAGCGGACGCCCCACCCATCCCCTACGGGACATCGTCGCCGACATGGTCGCCGTCACCCGAAGCCGTCACCGCGACCTGCTCAGCCCGACGCCGGACGCAGCATCTCTCGGCCGCGCTGCTTCCTCCCAGCGCTACACATCATCGGCGTTGTGGGGCAACAATGTGCTGCTCATCGACGACACATGGACCACCGGCAACCATGTCCAGTCAGCGGCGGCAGCTCTGAAGTCCGCGGGCGCCGGCAGCGTGGCGGTCGTCGTCCTCGGACGTCATCTCAACACCTCCTACGGCGACACCGCAGCCCATGTGCACCAGGCGCGTCTGCGCCGCTTCTCCTGGGCCGCCTGCACACTCAAGCCCTGGCACCACGCACAGGCCTGACCCGCTCCCACCTCATCGACCCAAAGTCCCTGGAATCGAGACCGCGGCCGACCGCACCGCGGAAGGTCCCGGCCAGAGCTGATGGTCGAGGGCGTCCTCCAGGCGTGTGAGGGTGCCGATGTCGGGAAGCACGTCACCGTTGACCACGCGGGCGACGGTGGAATGGGCGACACAGGCGACCTCGGCGAGTCCCCGCAAGGACAGATCACGTGACCGCATCGTCCGGCGCAGGTCTCGCGCCAGCAACAGGCCGCAGTGAGCGCTCAGCGGAGCATCCGCGGCGAGGGTCACCTCAGGCCAGGTGCCGTCCGCCACATAGAACAGAGGGGGCTTGTCGTTGTTGCTGCGTGGCATGGCCCGATCGTGCCACGCGCAGCACCGCCCCTGGGCAGGCTGTGCGAGCGCTGCAACCCGTCGAAATACGGTCCGGACCCGGGATGCCTACGCTCATCGAGGGGCGCCTGCGGCGCCTGAAGACATCCCTCCGGGTCACGCGCGACGACTGGATATATACGTCTCCTCTCCTCTTGTACCTGTCGGCGCACCTGGCCCTACACCTACCAACCTCCTGTAAAACTAAGTGACTTGCCACTACGCATCGCTCATCTGATGCATCAACTCTCCTTACTGACTAGCAAGTTGGACGCAACGCGCTGACGCAAGTGGCCTTAGATCACCACCAATCCGACCACCGGACCTGAGCAGACGAACCATCAGATGCGTTTTGCTCACGGAGCATTCAGCTACTTGCTGCAGTTGGCTGCGCCGCCAGGGAGGGTGATCCACAAGTCGCTCCGGAAGCAGCCGAGGAGGGTGTGGTGGCTAACGCGACGAGCACTTCTGCTCAGCCGCTCATCACTCGTCTCCGGGAACTGGCAGATGTCGAGCGAGCCCGTCACGAAGCGGCCGATCTGGCCGTAGCGGAAGCCGAGCGCGTGCTGCAGGAAACCCAACACCTTCAGCGTGTCGCGGCCGAGCGCCATGCCGCTGTCCTGGCGACCGTCGAGGCCGCCGAAGCATACGTGGGGCAACAGGCACAGGACGCATCGGACATTGGTTCCCGCGACGAACAAACGGAGCAGCCTGGCGCGGACGCGGCTGACGCTCCGAGTGCTCCAGGGCGCTCCCTGAAGCACCTCGTGGTGGACGCACTCGACATCGGAGAGATCACTCCACTGACGCTGATCTACGAGCGCGTACGAGAGGTCCGACCGGACTCGACCGCAAGTGCGATCCGCGCCGCCCTGGCGGCTCTGCACAAGAGGGAGACGGTGGAAATCGTCCGCCGGGGCGCCTACCGACTGCTGGTGATCCCGGAGGCGTACCGCACAGACACCTAGAGATTGCGACCTCACACCCAGCAGCAACGTGCGCGTGGCGCCGCCAGAGAGTACTTGGCCGTTCTCCTCCAGCGGCGCCGGTGACACGTCAGCTGAGGGCCCGTTATGCCATTCCTGGCGCTATACATCAGCAAATGTCGCTCCTCCGCGCTGCCCACGACCCGCCGCGCCTTGCGTGCAGGAGGTGCGTGATGACGCCCTCCGACTCCTCGCGATCGCGGATCTTTCCGACCGAGCGCCTCACCCCGCGCCGGCAGCTTGAAGTCATCGACGCCATAGCCGAACTCGGCGGCCCCGGCCGGTCTGCTGTCAGGGCCACTACCGTCGGGAAGCGGCTCAATATCGCTCCCAGGTCCGTCAGCGGGACGGCAGGTTTCCTTGCCCAGGCCGGGATCTTCCGGGCCGACCCCGGCTCCTTGGCACTGACCGAGCTCGGCTTCGCCCTCGCTCAGTTGCGCAGCACCGATTCGGCACGTGCGCGGCTTCTGCTGCGGGACAGCTGGCAGGGCCAGTGGTTCCAGCGATCCGCCGTACAGCACCTGTCCTCCGGGCCGTTGGAGGAGGCCGAGCTGGCCCGACGACTCAAGGCCGGCGCTCCTGGCCCCGCGGAACGCGGCCTCTATCTCACGGAGTGGCTCGTGTACGCCCTGCTGGTTGACCGTGACGAGCTGGGGCGATGCACGCTCCCCGCCGAAGAGGAGCGTCCCACGGCCTCCGCGCCGAAGGAGCAGGAGTCTTACGGAGTCCTGGACCCCTTGATGAGTGCCACTCCCGCGCAGATCTCCGCGCTGCCCGATGACCAGTTCATCGCGCTGATGGGCGCCTATCAGACCGTCTTCGCCTCGCTGTCCCCACGGATTCGACAGCAGACCACCGGCTGAGCGAGCCCGTTTCCCGGCGCCGCGTGGCTTCTCGGCCGTGGCGCCGCTTCACCCGCCTGCACTCGTTGAGCCAGGCGGTCAGCGGTCGCGCCACCACGGAGCCGTTACGTCGGCGCAGCGCCTGAGCCTGTCTGCGTCCTGCCCGGGCGGCCGCTGCGTCTGTCACCCCGTTTGCCTCCCTCCTGTTGCCGCGGAGATCATCCATGCCCAAGGTGTCGCATGTATGGAACACCACGATCCGTTTCGATCCCTTCGTTCGCGCATCCTGTCGTTGTGGGATCAGAGCCGGTTGTGCTGGTGCCACCCCGGCGAAGGGCCCTCACTGTGGGAAGCGACCCCTCTCTCACATACGCGTTCGACCGTGTCCAGGACGCCTGGCAGACCATGGCCGCCCGCGGCGAATTCACCGAGCAAACCCTCGACAAGTTCGGTCTGTTGCTCAAACGCTGCGAGCGCTACATGCAGCTGCGGGGCGTCGTGGTCCTCGGCGATGTCACCGCCGATCTGGCAGAGGACTTCGTCACCGCCCGGGGCCGCAGCCGCCACGGCCGCGTCACCGACTCCGCGGCGGCCACGATGCGGCTACGCCGCTCAGTAGTCCGTACCGCCTACCGAACCCTGCGAGAACTCGGTCTGAGCGATGCCGACCCTGCTCGGGACATCGTCCTGCCCGCCCGTGCGATCGGTGGTGTCCGGCCGCTGGCTGAGGACGAGGTCATCGACCTGCGCCACCGCGCCTCGTTCGTCACGCGCCCCAGCCGTCATGGCGCCGCCGCCGCGCTCGCGCTGGCGGGCGGCCACAGCGGGGAGATCGGGCACATCCGCGTGCGCGACCTCGACGTGAACCGTCGCCGTGTGTGGATGCACGGCTCCACCAAGGTGGACGCACGCTGGTGCCCCCTGGACGACTGGGGCCTCAACGTCCTGACCAGCCGCGCCAAGTTCGTCAGCGCACGGCAGCTCCGCAGGGAGTCCGCGCCGAACGCCCGCCTGGCCGTGTCCGACCGCCACGGCTCCGATGCCTACTTGCAGGCACGTGCCTGTGTCGCCCTGGGCGACCTCCTTAGACGCATCGGCCTGGGCGACGAGGAGGATGTCAAACCGTCCTCGATCACCGCCTGGGCGGCGGTCGCGGAGTTCGAACGCACCGGGCACATCGAGGACGCAGCCCGTCGCCTCGGCCTGCGTTCCCTGGACCGAGCCGCAGCCGTCGTCGGCCACACGTGGCGCAGTCCCAGCGCTGAGGACGGGCAGGAGGCGGTCGGTGCCTGACGACGTCTTCGGCGACCCCGTCCCTCAGGAACTCCGGCCCAGCAGAAAGCGTCAGCTCAGCGACTCGGAACAACGCACGCAGCCGCAACGGATCGCGGACTGCCTCGATGAGCCCCTCATCTATGAGATGGCCGAACTGCTGCCAGCGCCGGCCAGCCGCGGCTGCCCCCGCCAGTACCCAGCCGTCGTCTATGTCCTGCTGGCCGCTCTGATGACCGTCACCGGTTCCAAACGCTCCGCCGTCGGCACCCTGGACACCAGACAGTGGCGCGCCGTCCGCGCGTCCATACGGCGCAACGCCGGACGCACGGCAGCAGCCCTGCTGCCGGTCACCCCGCCGAGCCGTGGTCAGTACCTGTACGCCGAAGAGAAGCTCCTGGCCCCGAGCATCGAGTTGCTTCAAGACCTCTTCGAGCAGCGAGCCGTCCAACAGGCCCTGCACCAGGGCTTGTTCCCAGTAGGTGCCGCACGCAACTGGGTGAGACCCGAACGCCGCCAGCTCCTCGTCGGCGACGCCACTGTCCCCAAAGCGCCCTCCAAAGCGGAACACGCCTTCACCGTCGACACCGCCACCGGGGAGATGCGCAGGCACCGAGTGGATCCCGCCGCCCGGCTCTACTACGAGAACGGCGAGAAGGAGAAGCGCCTGGCAAGGGGTACGAAGTGGTTCTTCGCCTCGGCGCGTGACGACGGCTACTGGCAGCGCGTGATCCTCGCCGTCCGGCACGTCGCCGGCGGCGACTACGAGGACGAGGCCGCCGTCGCCGTGCGCTCCTTCAGCCAGCTGAGCAGGCAGCTTCCCGGTTGCATGGGCGTGATCTACGACGGAGCGTTCCGTGGCGTCCACCGCGACGCCCTCGCCCGTCTCGGGTTGCTGGTCATCAACAAGCAGCACGGCTCGGTCAAACCCCGTGCCTACGAACTCCTGCGCTTTGGGCGCTGCCGCCACGACCTGTGGTGCGACCAGGGCCGCATCGTCGAACGTGTCCTTCTCGACGACGGCACAAGCACCCTGCTCCCGGTACCCGTCAGCCGCCTGGAACACCGGCAGGGCCGTACGAAGTCACGCTGGTACCACCTGCCCCTCATCCCCTGCCGCCACGGCGCCCACCCGTATCGGGTCCAGGTCGGGATCACCACGACCCCCAATGACCGCATCGGCACGGACCCGGCTACCGGCCGCAGATTCAGGAGCGACTCCGAACGCGATTTCCACCGCGCCGAGTACCTTCAGCAGATACCGGAGTCCACCCTCACTCACCAGCAGCTTTACCCCTATCGCAGCGACTCCGAGTCCGTGCACAGCCAGTTCGACCAGAGCTTGTGGAACAACCGCATGATCTCCTACGGACTCGAACGCCAGAAGGTCTTCGCCCTGAGCTTCGCCCTCGCCCAGAACGCCACCAGCAGACGTGTCTTCCTGGAGCGATCAAGAGCCATGCAGGCGGTGGGTGCGGGCCGGAAGCGGGCGGAGTACTGCTGAGCAGTCCGGCCGCTCGATCGCCGCCTGCCCGTCACCGATTCACAAAGCACACGCCGGTCGACTGTCCTCAGCAGGCCGAGGCGGTGAAGCGGACCCGTCAGGTGCCGCCACCGTGATCCGCGGTCGGAGGGGCTGCGACGGACGTGCCGCGACGCTGGGCCGCGCGGTGCCGCGGCACGTCCCCCTTTCAGGCTTCGTACTTGCCGAGGAAGTCCGTGATGAGTCGGAGCCACTCGTCGGCCCGTTCGAGCATCGGCAGATGGCCGGTGGCGATCTCCACAAGCTCGGCGCCGGGGATGGTGTGGGCGAGATGGTGGTGGAGGGCGGTGGAGGTGAGCCGGTCGTCGGTGGTCGAGATGACCAGGACAGGGACGTTGATGGCGGCGAGGTCGTCCCGCACGTCGACCCGGCCGACAAGATCGGTCTGCTCAGGACCGCCTTCGGCCGCGGCGGCAGCCGTGTAGCCGAGTACCTGCCGCAGTTGCTCACCCGGCATCGACTCCAGCCCCTGAGTGCCGAGGGCCATCAAGAGCATGAATTCCGCGAGCAGTTCACCGTTCCCGGAGGCGGCGATCTTGTTCCAGACCGAGGAGGCAAGTGCGAGCCGGTTGTCACGGTGCGCGAAGGCGGCGGTCAGAACGAGCGCGGTGACGCGCTCGGGATAGCGGGCGGCGATACGGATGGCGACCGCGCCGCCGAGGGAGTAGCCGGACACGGCGAACCGGTCGAGGCCCTCCGCGTCTGCGGCGGCCACGAGTTGGTCGGCGAGGTCGTCGACCGACAGCGGGGCGGTCGAGCGCGGTGTTTCACCGCTGCCCGGATAGTCGACACCGACGACGGTGTGGCGTGCGGCGAGACCTTCGAGGATGGGGCCGTAGGTGTTGGCCAGGCTGCTGCCGGCGCCGTGGGCGAGGAGCAAGCCGGGGCCGGAGCCAAGGTGCGTTCGGGCGAATGCGGGCTCGGGCACGGTGTGTGACGTCATGGCTGACTCTCTTTCAAGGGTGGCAGGGGGACCTGGGCCCCCTCTTGTAAATCATCCAATGAGTATGATTACTCCCTCGCCAGTATCACACGCAATGGATGATTCTGATGGGCGACCTAAATCACACACGGCGTATGACACGCAAGTAGAGTGATGCCATGAAGGAGCCCCTCCACCGCCGTCGGCCGGCCCCGGACAATCCGCGCGTGCAGCGCACCCGCAACCGCGTGCTGGCCGTAGCGCGAGAACTGCTGCCCCAGGTGGGGCCGGAAGGGCTGACCTACGCCCTGCTGGCCGAGCAGGCGGACGTCACACGGCAGACCCTCTACCGTCACTGGCCCACCCGCGCCGCCCTGCTCTTCGACCTCGTCCTCGAGGGCCCCGACCTCGGCAGCTACCCCGAGCCGAGCAGTGACGTGGGGGCAGTCGCCACCGCCTGGTTGAAGAGCCTGCGCTCGGGTGTCAGCGTGCCGGCCGTACGCACCGCTGCCCTGGCCGTCGCCGCGCAGGCCGACCACGACCCGGACAGCGCCCGAGCGCTCACTCGCATCGGCGAGGACCGCCGGGCCGATTTCAACAGGCTGCTGGAGCCTTCGGGCATCCAGGTCGGCGACGACGAGTTCACCCTGCTCTACGGCCCCGTCCTCGCCCGGCTCTTCCTGGACCGCGGAACGGTCACCAACGCCTTCATCGACTCCGTCGTGACCCAATGGCTGGCCACCCTCGATCGCGCCGGCGCGCACCGCGCCGGTCCCGACCGTGACCGCAGCCCCCTCAACTCAGCATGATCCCCACGGCGAGGGGGCGCAGTTGACATTCCACGGGCGTCGATCGCCGCGGCGAGCTGCCGATCCCGGCCTGAAGGACGGCGGGTTGTTCGCTGTGGGCCGACCGGCGGCGGCGTGGGTCGTGCAGGTCGTCGAGAGTGTCGTTGCCGCGGAACAGGCCGGGCCGGTCACGGTGCAGTTCGTCGGCGTCATCATGAGGACGGCCGAGCCGGGTCCGGGATCGCGTCGATGGAGTAAGTGGTTTCGCGGGGTCGGTGGCGGAGAAGCGGCCGTTGGTTATGTAGAGCTTGCTGCCGACGCGGATGACGTTGGTGGCGCAGTCGAACCGCGGATCGGTCACCTCGATGGTGAGCCGCCCCTTCGTGCCGGCCTTGTTGAGCTGCAAAACGGCGAGCTTGTTGGGTTCGTTGCGCGTCACGTAAAGCTTGGTGCCCTCCAGGAGCATGCCGTCGCCCCAGCTCAGGGCTGCGCCACCGACATCGACCGGCGTGGCCTGGCCGGTGGCCCGGTCCACCCGGTACAGCACGCCGGTGTTGGTCTGGATGACCAGGAGCGCCTTGCCGTCGGGGGTGGGCGTGATGCCGTTGGCGTTCCAGCCGCCGTTGTCATTGGTGTAGGTCATGCCCTTGAGGGGGATGGCCTGTACCTCGCTCTGCTCGGGCAGCCCGCCTCCCTTGCCCAGGGGCAGCCTGTAGAGATACGGGGAGAAGGAGTCTGTGACATATAGGGCCCCGTCGAGGAATGTCATGTCGTTGACGGCGGTGTTGGAGTCCTTGGTGAGCTGGTAGGTGGCCAGCACCTTGCCGGTGCGGGAGTCGATCACCCGGAGGTTTCCGGCGTAGCCGCCGGCGACCCATAGGCGTCCATGGCTGTCGAGCCTGAGGCCGACCGATGCGACTCCAGTGGCCGGGGTGAGCAGCTGCCACTTCCCGGTGCGCAGGTTGACGCGCCAGATGCTGCCGTCCGTGAAGGAGGCGGCGTAGCCGGCGGCGCCCGAGACCGCCAAGCCTTCGGGCCGCTCCCCCCTCGGCAGCGGCAAGGTGGTAGGCCACTGCGTGGAGACGGCAGCGGTGACCTGACTTGCCGAGTGGGTGTGGGGGAGCTCCGTGGCGAGGGCGCTCGGTCCGGCGGACAGGGCCAGGGCGGTGATGAGGCCGACGGGGAGGACAGTGAACAGCTTCATGATTCGGATTCCTTGTCGTTGTCGCTGCTTTCCAGATCAGCCGTCTCATCGCCGTTCTCGCGCACGGCCTGAGCGATCCGACTCAGCCAGCTGCCGTGCTCACAGGGCGAACGGGCCTTCCAAGCGAGGTGCGCCGCAGGGGCCCCTCGCACGGCCAGGTCTACTTCTTGTCACCGGCGCCCTGGACGACCGCCGACGGGGAGCCGGTCGCGGGGTTGTCCACGGTGGATGAGAGCGACCGCCGGCCTCGAAGCCACCGCCGTGGTGGCGTCGGCGCGGCCGGGTCCGAGGTGGTGCGAGAGCCCCGGACCCGGTGCCGAACCAATAGGCGGTGCCCGTCAGCTGACCGCCGGGTCCGTCAGTCGTTCTGACCGTCCTCGGCCAGAATCCTGTCGCGTACGGCGGCGAGGGCTCCCGCCAGCGCGCCCGCGGGCCTGCCGAACGTGGTGACCGGGAACTGGGCGGGGCCGGTCTTGGCGGTGAAGGAGTGCGGGTAGGCGAACTCGCGGAGTCCTTCCTCGCCCTGCTTGCGCCCGTATCCGCTGTCGCTGCGGCCGCCGAAGGGCACCGCCGGGTTCATGGAGAACACCAGGACGTCGTTGATGCTGGTCATGCCCACGCGCAGGCGGCGGGCGATGGCCTCGCCGCGCTCACGGCTGAAGACGGCACTGCCGAGTCCGTACCGGCCGGCGTTGATGTGGGCGACGGCCTCGTCGGTGTCGGCGACCTTGACGACCGCCAGGGTGGGCCCGAACGTCTCGTCCGTCACCGCCAGGGAGTCGAGGCTCACGCCGACAAGGATGGTCGGCGCGACGAAGTGGTCTCCCACCGCGTCGGGACCACCGACGGTGGCCGTCGCACCGCGCTGCAGAGCGTCCTGGATGTGCTCCCGGATGATCGGGATCTGAGTGGGCAGGGGCACCGGGCCGATCTCCGCGTCCTCGTCGCTGCCGACGCGCACCTGCCGGGCGAGGTGGCTGATCTTGTCGACGAACGCGTCGTGGACCGACTCGACGACGTAGGCCACTTCGAGGCTGATGCAGCCGTGTCCGGTGTTCTGGACGGCACCCCACAGGACGTGCGCGGCGGCTTCGTCGAGGTCGGCGTCCTCGGCGACGATCACGCCGTCCTTGCCTCCGAGTTCCAGGAGAACGGGGGTCAGGGTCTGCGCGCACTGCGCGGCCACCTTCTTGCCAGTGGCGACGCTGCCGGTGAACGCAAGTTTGTCCAGGCCGGCTTCGATGAGCGCGCCACCGGTGGCCCCGTATCCGTTCAGGTTCTGCAGGACGGCCGGCAGGTCCGGAACGGCCCGCTGCCAGGTCCGGATGAGCCACTCGGCGACGCCGGGCGTGATCTGACTGGGCTTGAGGATGACGGCATTCCCGGCCGCGAGCGCGTCGGCGAGGATGGCGGCCGGGGTGAGCAGCGGGAAGTTCCACGGGCCGATGACACCGACGACGCCGTAGGGCTGGTACTCGACCCAGGCCCGCTGGTTGGGCACGGTCGGGCTGCCCGGGACCTCCCGGCCGCCCAGCACACGCGCGGCGTTCCCGGTGACGTACTCCAGGTGCTCGAGCGTCCCGAGCACCTCCACGCGGGCCTCCTCCAGGGGCTTGCCGTTCTCGGCGTGAATGAGCGCGGCGCCCTCCTCACCGCCGAGGGCCAACTCCCGCCGCCACGCCCGCAGTCGCTCCGCCCGGCCCTCGAAACCGAGGTCCCACCAGGCGGCGGTGACCGAACGGGCAGCGGCGACGGCCGTGGCCGCCTCTTCCTTGCCGGCCACGGGATACCGGGCGAACTCGGCCCCGGTGGCCTGGTCGAAGGTGACTATCTCGGCGGCGTCGTAGCCGAGGACGCCGTCGCGTGTGATAGTCGCATCGTTGCTGGTCATGGGGTTCTCCCACTCTTCCTGCGCCGTCCGCGTGCGGCACCCCGGGGCGATGACCGGGGGCGCACGTGGCGCTCGGCGCGAAGGGACGGTGAATGCCGGCGAATGACACGCCGAGCTGGATGACTTCTGGGGCGAGGAGCCGAGGAGATCCGGCGCAACGCCTGCGGTTCGAAGACGCATCGGCCCCTACCAAGCAGGGGCACGGGGGCCGTGACGAGGATCAGAGTATCAACCATCTGGCGACTGTCAAACGCTTGATAATTAGAAAGCGGGTGACAGGAGTGAAGCCCCGTATGCTTCTCCACGTGACGCGAAATGACGAGGATCCCGTCGCGCTCGACGCCCTGGACCGGGTGACCTGGGCGCTACGCCGTGCGGAGCTGGCGGTGCTGGCACTCAAGGAGCAGCGCCTGCGCCCCTTGGGCATGGCGGCGGCGCACTACACGCTCATGATGTCCGTCCACGCCGAACCAGGACTGGCCGGAGCCGAGTTGGCCCGCCGCCTCAACGTCACCCCGCAGGCCATCGCCTCCCTGGTGACCCGCCTGGAAGGTCGCGGACTGCTGGAACGGCGCGAGCACCCCCGCCACCGGCATGTGCAGGAACTGCACCTCACCCCCGCCGGCCGCGAGGCGCTGCGCGCGGCCGACGCGGTGATCGCCGACGTCGAACGGCACGTCACCGACGACCTCGGCTCCGACGGCACCACGGAACTGCGGGCATTGCTCAACCGGGTGGCCAAGAGGGCTCGCGAGGCCTGAGAGAGGCCCAGAACCGGGGCCCAGAACCGGCCACCGCGACCCCGCCCGGCGATCAACACCGGACGCTCACCGCGCCGGAAGGGCGGAATGCGACGCCTTCGCGCCGGATGCGGGGCCACGGGAGTCCGTCGGCGGCAGAGCCGCCGGATTGAGTTCGGCCAGCATCCGGTACAGCAAGGCATGGACCGCGGACCGCTCAGCAGGGGTGAGAACCGCGAGCGCTTCGCTGTCGAGACGCCCCACCACGTCCCGGGCCCGCGCGGCGAGCTCCGCTCCCTTGTCCGTGATGGCCAAGGGGACGGTTCTGCGGTCGGAAGGGTCCTCGCGCCGCACCAGAAGCCCGCGGCCGACCAGGTCGTTCACGGCGGTACCCATGGACTGGGGAGTGAAGCCGGTCCGGCGCGCTATCTCCGCGGCGGAGCTTCCCGGCGTCCAGACGAGGTGCTGGAGAGCGTTGTGCTGCGCGGTCGTGAGGCCGAGCGAACGCAATGCCCTCTCCAGACGCGCCCCCATCACGTGAGTCACCTGCCACGCCAGATAGCTGGTCCGCGCTGACGGGTCCCCCCGCATGCCGCTCATGAACCCTCCAAAAGTAAGGTGCCTGATATTTTCATGCTAGAAATAGAAGCTACCTTACTGTTGTTGTCGCCCCTGTCGTTGTCGTCAGGCATGGAGAAGCCCGTGTCCACATCACCGCCCACTTCCGTCGAGCCCCGCCACGCTCATCACCACCACGCCCTGGACTCCGCCCCCGCACAGCAGGGCGCGACCGGCCTGAAGGGGGTTCTGCTGCCGGCCGTGATCGTTCTCGTCAGCGGTTCGATCTTCGTCAGCGTCTTCCTGTCGGCCTTCCACGCCCCGCGCCCTCATGACCTCCCGGTCGCCGTCGTGGGCGCGACCGAACAGGTCGAGCAGGTCACCGGAGCGCTGGAACTGGGGCTGCCCGGCGGCTTCGACGTGAAGCGCTACGCCGACAAGAACGCGGCCCGCCACGCTCTGGTGAGCCGCAAGGTGTACGCCGCCTACATCACGGACCCCGGGAAGTCCCCCGAGCTCCTCTACGCCGGCGCCAACGGGCCTTCCGTCACCTCGACGGTCACCGGCGCCTTCTCCGCGGTCGCCCAGCAGGGCGGCGACCGTCTGACCGTGCGGGACACCGTGCCGGCCCCGGCGGGAGACACCCGCGGGATGTCGGTGTTCTACGCCGGGTTCGGAGTCGTACTCGCCGGGTTCCTGTTCGGCATGATGACCTACCAGATCGCCCCCCGCCTGGAGTACCGGTGGAGGCTGGCCAGTCTGGCCGCCTTCAGCGTCGCCGCCGGGCTCCTGGTCGCGGTGATAGCCGGGAGCGTGGGCTTCTCGGCGCTGCCCGGACCCTTCCTCGGCATCTCGGGGATCATCGCCCTGATGGCCGCGGCCGTCGGCAGCGCGACCATGGCGTTCATGCGCCTCTTCGGGCGGGCCGGTATGTCGCTGGCCGCGGTGGTCCTGTTCACCTTCGGCAACAGCACCAGCGGCGGCACCCTGCCCACGGCCTATCTGCCGGGCTGGCTCCATCCGTTCTCGGAGATCCTCCCGGTGGGCGTCGGCGTCCGCGCCATCCAGGGCCTGTCCCACTTCCGCAACGACGGCCTGACCGCGGGCGTCATCGTCCTGGTGGTCTGGATCCTGATCGCCGCCGCGGCCCTGTACTGGCGCGACGCACGCGGGACACGCACCCAGCCGGCCGCCTGACCTGGGTCCCCGCGCGTGGCTTCGTGGACCGACTCGTCATCGGGTACGGCACAGCCGGCCACGACATCGGGTACGGCACGGCCGGCCACGACAGCCGCCCGTACGACGATTCGCCCCGGCGAGACCAGTCGCGTGCCGCCACGCGCAAGCCGTGCGCGTCGCGGGCGGGAGCGAGCGGGCGGGCGGAAGGCCACCAGGCCGGCGCCCGGGCCGGCGGATCGTGCGCTGCAGCAGGGCATCGGCCGACGCTGCCGAGGGCGGCCGGAAGGCGTTCTCGTAAACTGCCGACGTGACCGACGCCGCGTTCCCCACCACCGGATACCTGGCCTGGCAGTTCTCGCAGATCGTGGCAGGTCGGCTGGAAAGGGCACTGCGTGCGGAGGACCTCACGCTGGCCCAGCACAACGCGCTGCAGCACGCCGCCCTGACACCAGGGGTGTCCGCGGCGGAGATCGCCCGCCGGACCGGCTTCACTCCCCAGTCCATGGGAGCCGCCGTGACCCAGCTCGTCGAACGCGGACTGCTGCGACGCGAGCCCCATCCGACCAGCCGTCGCAGCATGCGCCTGTACGCCACCGTCGAAGGGCACTCGGTGGCCGCTCGCGCGGCGTCCATCGCCGGTCGCGTCGAGGCGGAGACGACGTCACCGCTCGGCGTGGACGACAAAGACACCATCCACCGTCTGCTCCACCGCCTGGTCGAGCAACTGAACCCGGACGCCCTCACCGTCGACAGTCCCTCCTGACCCGGGGCTGTGCGGAACGCACCCGCGGAATGAGAAGGGACCGGGTTAACCCGGTAATTCATATCCAGGGGACGGTTTCTTCCCCCCATCGCGAGTGGACATCACTTCGCCACGGGCGAATCATGGTGTGCGGACCGCCAATCGGCGGAACAGGAGCGAAAAGGGGACAGGCGCCATGGTCGAGGTCGTTTCGTTCAAGAACAAAGAAGTAGAAATCGCGGGACACCTTCACCTGCCGGAAGAATTCGACGAGAAAAAGAAGTATCCGGCCCTGGTCGGAATTCACCCGGCCGGTGGCGTGAAGGAGCAGACCATCGGTCAGTACGCGAAGCGGCTGGCCTCCCACGGATTCGTCACCGTGGTCTACGACTCCTCTTACCAGGGTGAAAGCGGCGGCGAGCCGCGCCTTCTGGAGGATCCGACGACCAGAGTGGAGGACGCCCGCTGCGCGGCGGACTTCCTCACCACTCTCCCGTACGTCGACACCGACCGGATGGGCGTCTTCGGCATCTGCGCCGGCGGCGGCTACGCGATCAGCGTGGCGCAGACCGAACGCCGCTTCAAGGCGGTGGCCACGGTCAGCGCGGCCCCGATGGGCGAAGGCTCCCGGGCTTTCCTGGGGCACCCGTCCCCGGTGTCCGAGCAGATCAAGACCCTGGAACTGGCCGCCCAGCAGCGCACGGCCGAGGCGCGGGGGGCGGACCCTGTCTACGCCCCGTTCGTTCCGGAGACGCTGGAAGAGATCGACGACAACACACCGGACCTCCTGCGTGAGGGATACGACTACTACCGGACTCCGCGTGGTCAGCATCCCAATTCCAAGGGCCGTTTCCTGCTGACCAGCCTGGACAAGATGTACGCCTTCTCGGCGTTCGACCAGATTCCTCAGCTCCTGACCCAGCCGCTGCTTCTCATCGCCGGGAGCAAGGCGGACACAAAGGTGTTCAGCGACCAGGCCTACGAGCTTTCCAACGGCCCGAAGGAACTGTTCGTGGTCGACGGCGCGACCCACATCGCCATGTACGACGTGCCCGAGTACATGGACCAGGCGCTCACCAAGATGGTGAAGTTCTTCGCCGTCCTTTAGTCCCGCCGAAGAAATCATTCAAGGAGAAAGATCACCATGTCCCATCCCGGCGGGCCCACCGTCGCCATCGCCTTTCATTCGGGCTACGGCCACACGGCCGTCATCGCCGAAGCCGTGGCGCGCGGTGCGGCCGAAGCCGGCGCCGAGGTCGTCTCGATCTCCGTCGACACCATCACCGACGAGCAGTGGGCACAGCTGGACGCCGCCGACGCGATCGTCTTCGGCGCGGCGACCTACATGGGCACCGCATCCGCGGCCTTCCACGCCTTCGCCGAGGCCAGCAGCAAGCGCTGGTTCCCCCACGCCTGGGTGGACAAGCTCGCCGCGGGCTTCACCAACTCCGGCGCGAAGAGCGGCGACAAGTCGTCCACCCTGAACTACTTCGCCACCCTCGCCGCCCAGCACGGCATGCACTGGATCAGCCTGGGCCTGCTGCCGGGCTGGGACTCCACCAAGGGCAGCGAGGACGACATCAACCGGCTGGGCTTCTTCCTGGGAGCCGCCGCCCAGAGCCCGACCGACGCCGGCCCCGAGGCAGTCCACAAGTCGGACATCGCCACCGCGGAGCACCTCGGCGCGCGCGTCGCCCGCCAGGCCGCGATCTTCCGTGCCGGGCTGGCCGCCCTCGCCGCCTGATCACAGGACCCCTCTTCTGCTTGACCCACCCCCCGCAAGGAGCACCCCTATGTCCGATTCCCCGACCCTCGCCCTCATCCGCCGGGTCTACGACTCCCGAATGGCACCCGAGGTCACCAAGGAGGTGATGGCGCCGGACTTCGTCTGGGACATCACCCCCGGCTTCCCGAACAGCGGGGTCTACCACGGCTGGAACAGCGTGGCCACGGACTTCTTCGGCAAGATGACGGGCTACGAGTCCTTCGGCGCGGTGCCCGAGGAGTTCTTCGCCGACGAGGCCGGCCATGTCTTCGTCTACGGCCACTACCACGCCGAGACGAAGACCGGAAACACGGCCGACGTCCGGTTCCTGCACCTGTGGACCGTCCAGGACGGCCAGGCCGTACGGATGCGCCAGATCGCCGACAGCCACGTCCTCCAGGAAGCCCTCAAGGGCTGACCCTCCCCTCATCAGGAGAAACCCCCATGGCGAAGATCCTCTTCGTGATCACCGCGTCCGACCACTGGACGCTGGCCGACGGAACCCGCCAGCCGGCCGGTTTCTGGGCCGAGGAGGCCATCGGCCCCTACCAGGTCTTCAAGGAGGCCGGATACGAGATCGCGGCCGCGACGCCCGGCGGTGTGCCGCCGACCGCCGACGCGCTGAGCCTCACCGCCGACTTCAACGGCGGCGAGGAAGGCGCCGAGCGCATGCGCACCGCCCTGCGCGAGGCCACCGAGCTGGCACACCCGATGCGCATCGAGGACGTGCACATCGACGACTACGTGGCCGTCTTCTACCCCGGCGGCTGGGGCCCGATGGAGGACCTGCCCGACAACGCCGCCTCCGGCAGGCTGCTCACCGACTGGCTCGCCTCCGGCAAGCCCGTCTCCCTGGTCTGCCACGGCCCCGCGGCCCTGCTGGCCACCATCGGCCCCGACGGCACGTCCCCCTTCTCGGGCTACCGCCTGACCGGGCTGTCCAACGCCGAGGAGAAGCAGAACGGTCTCGCCGACCGGGCCAAGTGGCTGCTCCAGGACCGGCTCGTGGCCGACCTCAAGGCCGACTACCGCGAGGCCGACCCGTTCACCCCGCACGTCCAGGTCGACCGCACCCTCTACACCGGCCAGAACCCGTACTCGGCCGTCCCCCTCGCCCAGGAGCTGGCCAAGGCGCTGAGCTGACGGGCTGACGCAAGCGCGGTCCTGACCCGGCAGCCGAGTGCACATGGTGTCCCTCGGCTGCCGAGTTCCGTTGCGCCTGCCTGCCCTTTCGGCGACCCGAATTCAAATGCACGCGTACAAATGCACACGCATACAACCATGGTGGGCCCAATGACGACTTCCTCCGCCCTCTCCTCTCCGTCCTCCTCCGCGGACGGCCATCCTTCCCTCGACGGCTGGGTCCGTGCCCTGCTCGACGGCAAGAACTACGCCACCGTCGCCACCATCGGCCGCGACGGGTCCCCGCAGAACTCGGTGGTCTGGATCAAGGCCGAGGGTGACACGGTGCTCTTCTCCTCCCTCGACCACCGCCAGAAGGTGCGCAACCTGCGCCGCGACCCTCGTATCAGTGTCTCGGTCTATGACCTGGCCAACCCTCACACCGCCGTCGAGATACGGGGCAGCGCCGAGATCGTCCCGGACGAGGGGAAGCGTCTCCTGGCTGAGCTCTGGCGCAAGTATCTCGGCGTCGACCTGCCCGCCGCGAAGAACGACGAGGACCGCGTGATCATCCGCGTCGTGCCGCGGAAGATCATCGGTGTTCCGGGGGCGTGAGGCTCCCACCCGAGGGGCGGTAAATCCCCTGGCCGATCAGCCAGGGGAGGAATCCGTACCCCCCACAAGATGCCGCGTTTGTGTCAGTCTGCAAGTCATGAACCGCAACCCGCATCTGAACGAGCTGGGTGAGTTCCTCAAGGCGCGTCGCGCTGAGCTCACCCCCTCCGATGTCGGCCTCCGCGGCGGGCCGCGTCGGCGTGTGAAGGGGCTGCGCCGCGAGGAAGTGGCGCTCCTCGCGGCGATCAGCACCGAGTACTACACCCGGATCGAGCAGGGCCGGCTCCAGGCGTCGGCGCCCCTCCTCGACGAGATCGCCCAGGCGCTGCGCCTGAACGCCGACCAGCGCACCTATCTCTTCGACCTTGCGGCGAAGGAGAGGGTGCGCCCGGCCGCGTACCGCGAGCGCCAGCAGGTGGACCCGCAGCTGCAGCGGATGCTGGACGACCTCAGCGCCTCCCCGGCCTTCGTCATCGGCCGGTGCACCGACATCCTGGGCTGGAACCGGCTCGCCGCCGCCCTGTGGACCGACTTCGGCCGCTACCCCGTTCAGGAGCGGGTGTTCGTGCGGCTGCTGTTCACCGAACCCTGGATGCGTGAGCTGTACGTGGACTGGGAGGAGGTCACCCGGCTGGCCATCGCCCAGTTGCGCATGGAGAGCGCGCGCTACCCCGACGACCAGCCCCTGACCGCGCTGGTGGAGGAACTGTCCGCCCGTGACGCGCAGTTCCGGCAGTGGTGGACCGAGCACGACGTCGCGATGCGCGGCAACGGCGTCAAGAAGCTGCGCCACCCGGTGGTGGGCGAGCTGACCCTCGACTGGAACACCCTCACCTGCGGCACGGATCCCGACCAGCACATCATCGTGTGGAACGCCGAACCCGGCAGCGCCTCCCACGACGGGCTGCGCCTCCTCGCGTCCTGGGCCGCCGACCAGAAGCCGACAGCCTCCGACGCGGCGACCTGAACACGCCTACGGAGGCCTCTATGGGGGGAAGGATGCGTCCCCCCTGTGGCCGTATCCCCGCCAGGATTCCTCCCCTTTTCCGTGCCCGCACGAGGCGGAAAGGTCGGACACCTCAGTGACCGTCTGTCAGACAACGAGGTGCTTCGCATGAAGGCTGTAGGTTTCACGGAATTCGGTGGGCCGGAGGTGCTTCAGGTTCTTGAGCTGCCTGTTCCGGATGCCGGTCCGGGCGAGGTGCGCATCCGGGTGAGTGCCGCGACCGTCAACGCGGTCGACGCCCTCCAGCGCAGGGGGCCCGCCCGGTCTCCGGACGCCCGTCCTCCGTTCGTTCCGGGTATGGAGGCCGCCGGCGTCGTGGACCAGATCGGCGCAGGTACGGACACGGACCTGCGCGTCGGTGACCAGCTGACAACGATCGTGCTGGCCGACGGTGCGCACGGCGCCTACGCCGAGCAGATCGTCGTACCGGCGGAGTCCGTGGTGCGCGCACCTCACGGCGCGAGCGACGTACAGGCCGCGACCCTGCCGATGAACGGTCTGACCGCTCGCCTGGCGCTGGACACGCTCGGCCTGGAGGCCGGGCAGACCGTCGCCGTCACCGGAGCGGCCGGTGCCGTGGGCGGCTATGCCGTCCAGCTGGCCAAGGCGGACGGGCTGCGGGTGGTGGCCGACGCATCGGAGCAGGACGAGACCCTGGTCAAGGAACTCGGCGCCGACATCGTTCTGCGACGCGGCGCCGAATACCCCGACCGCGTACGGGCGGAGGTCCCGGAGGGGGTCGACGGACTCCTCGACGCGGCTTCGCTCGGTGCCCTCACCGCCCGGGCGGTCCGCGACAAGGGCCGGGTGGTCACTCTCCTCGGCTACGACGGCCCCGGCGAACGAGGCATCGTCTACCAGCCGATCGTCGTGTTCCGCTACGCCCGCGAGCACGCCAAGCTGGACCGGCTGCGGCAGCAGGTGGAGGACGGCCGGCTCACCCTCCGAGTCGCCAGGACGTTCCCGGCGGAACAGGCCGCCGAGGCACACCGGGTCCTCGCCGCGGGCGGAGTACGCGGCCGACTGGTCCTGACCTTCTGATGCGGGGCGCCTAGAGGCGCTGAAGGCGGCCCTCGACCGCATCACGCGGGTGCGGCGCGGGGAGTTGCCGGTGGCGAGGGCCACCGAAGGTCCAGAGGACGATGGAGACCACGATCGCGGGCCCATCCCCATCCCGGCGGCGGGCACAGCAGGGCACGAACGCGCCATGCAACCGGGGATCACTGGGCAAGCAGTCGCGAAACGGGGGGTACCGCGGGTCGGGCGTTGGTGTCGGACGGCGTCCGCTTGCCGTGCGCGGCCCAGGACGCCAGGAGACGCAATGCGTCTTGGGAGGAAGACCGGGGCGGCCGTCCACCCGGTGATGCTCTGCTCAGGGTCTCGGGATCGCCGAGGTCAGCTTTCCGGCATGTTCCACAGTTCCCGGAGCTCCCTCCATTGCGGTCCCGGGCCGTGCAGGGTCATGGGCTGCCCGGGGGCCGGGGGGCGCAGCCCGGCGAGGACCAGGTCGAGGTAGCGCAGGTGCAGCGAGGTGGCACGCTCGCCGGTTACGGGGATCCGAGGGGCGAGGTGTTCGAGCAGCAACGGGATGTCGGCGGATGTGAAGTCGGCGCGCAGTACGCCTGCCCGATGAGCGCTGTCCACGAGGTCGACGAGAGCGGCCCGCAGTCGCTCCGCGGCGGTCCGCACCTCGTCGGTGGCCGGCAGGCGGCCACCGACCAGAGGCAGGAGCGGACCGCCCGCCCCCTGGTCGGTCAACGCGTCGCGGAAGAAGCGCACGAGGGCGGCCCAGGGATCAGGCTCCTCGGCGAGCGCCGTGCGCACCTGAGCGACGAGTTGCTCCATCCCCGCGATCCGCATGCGCTGTGCCAGCAGCTCCTTGCTGGGATAGCGGCGGTAGAGACTGCCCATGCCGATCCCGGCCCGGCGGGCGATCTCAGAGACCGGAGCGTCCCAACCGCGCTCTGCGAAGACCTCGCGCGCGGCCTGGAAGAGGCGGGCGTCGTTGCGGTCCGCCTCCCGCTGTCGACCGCGCGGCTTGCCTTCGTACGTCTCGCCCATGACGCGCCATTCTCCCTCAGCGGCGTCCCACCCCGTGCCCGCCGTCGACCGTGACGACAGCCCCGGTGACGAACCCGGCGTCCTCTCCGGCGAGCATGGCGATCGCCCGGGCCACGTCCTTCGGGTCCGCGACTCGTCCGAGCGGGGTGTGCTCGATCATGCGCTGCTGGAACTCCGCCGCCTGCCCGGCGCTGGCCTCGGTGCGCACGAAGCCGGGCGCGACGACGTTGACGTTCACGCCGAGGGGGCCGGCCTCGTGGGCGACGAAGCGGGCGAAGGTGTTGAGCGCGGCCTTGGAGGTGCCGTGCGCGGCCATGCCCACCGCGGGTGGGCCGTCGGCCACGACGCTGGAGACGTACACGATCCGGCCCCCGCCCTGGGCAGCCATGAGGGTCAGCGCCTGCTGGGTGAGGGTGTAGACGGAGGCGAGCTCGTTCGTCACCTTCGTGTGGAAGTCCTCCCAGGACAGACTCTGGAGCGGGGCCGGGGTGAAGCGGGCTCCGGCGTTGCAGACGAGGACCGCCAAGCGCCCGTCGACCGCGGAACGCTTGAGCAGTTCGGCCGCCTGCCGGGGGTCGTGCACATCGGCCTGCACGGCAAAGGCTTCGCCGCCGTCGGCCTCGATCTGTTTGACCACCTGGTCGGCGGCCTCGCGGTTCGAGAAGTAGTTGACTGCCACGCGGTAGCCGCGGGCCGCCAGTTCGCGCGAGGTGGCCGCGCCGATGCCCCGGCTGCCGCCGGTGACCAGCGCGGTCGGCTTGCTCGTCGTCTTCATGCGTCCTCCGAGTCGGCAGAACAATGCGTTCTACACCCAACTTATCGGAGCGGAGCGCTCCGCTCAAAATGAGCAATGGTGTCTGCGGCACACGATGCGCGAGTTTTCAGCCATGGCTCCCGAGGGGCATCAGGGAGGCCTGCCCTCTGCCGTTCGCGGAGGCCGCGGCAGCAGGACGACTGCATGTCACGACCGCGTCCAGCCACTCGCCGAGCAAGGCCGCCCAGGTGTGTGGCCGGACGTCGTGCGACGCCCGGCCACACGCACTACGCGGCGAACGCGTTCACACCCGTCAGCTCCGCCGACAGCTCCCACAGGCGTGCCGCCTGCCCGGGGTCGGTCGCCCAGTCCTTCACACCGCGCATCTCGCCGTCGGCGGGAGCGGGCTCGGCCACGTCGCAGTCCTCGAGGTAGAGACCGCCCAGACCGGCCAGCTGAGGGGAGTTCGCGGCCCACACCTGCGTGGCCGCGCCCTGCTGAGGCGTCTTGAAGAAGTCCGGGTCGCGCAGGTTGCCGTCCTCGTCGAACCAGCCGAACTCCACCCTCTCAGCCTCGGGCACGTGCCGCAGGAGGGGTGTGACGATGACGCCGGGATGCACGGCGAAGGCGCGGACGCCGAAGTCCTTGGCGAGTCTGTCCAGGTGCACCGCGAAGAGCGCGTTCGCGGTCTTCGCCTGCCCGTACGCCTGCCACTTGTCGTAGCCCCGCTCCCACTGGACGTCGTCCCAGCGGATGCCGGACATGTGATGGCCGCCGGAGGAGACGGAGACGACCCGTGCACCGCCGGGTTCGAGCGCCGGCCACAGACGGTTGACGAGGGCGAAGTGACCGAGGTGGTTGATCGCGAACTGCGCCTCCCAGCCGGGCCCGACCCGGGTTTCGGGGCACGCCATGATCCCTGCGCTGTCGATGACGAAGTCGACACTCCTGCTTGAGGCGAGGAACCGCTCCGCGAATCCGCGCACACTGTCCAGGTCGCCGAGGTCCAGCTCGTCCACCTCGACGCCCAGGACCCCGTCCAGCGCGCCCCGCGCATCCGCGGGCCTGCGCGCGGGGACCACGACGTGGGCGCCGGCCCGGGTGAGCGCACGGGTGGTCTCCAGGCCGATGCCCGAGTAGCCGCCGGTGACGATCGCGAGCTTGCCGCTCAGGTCGATGCCCTGGAGGACGTCGTCGGCGGTGCTCCTGGCGTCGAATCCGGAGCCGATCTTGTGCTGTGCGGTGGTCATGTGCCCTCACTCCTTACTAGAGCAGCGGAAGAAAACCTGACGTTCGAGGGAGGGTGCTCAGCCGGTTCGCGCTGAGCGGAGCGGCCCGCGGCGGCCGAGGGCCCACACGAGGAGTCCGACGCAGGCGAGACAGGCGCCGGTCAGCGCGACGGCCGTCCAGCCGCCGACGGACCACAGGACGGAGGCGGCGGCGGAGCCTGCCGCACCGCCGAGGAAGTTGCAGGTGACGAAGGCCGTGTTGAGGCGGCTCCGGGCCTGGGGTACAAGCGCGAACAGCCGTGTCTGGTTGAGGATGTTCACGCCCTGTACAGCGATGTCGAGCAGCACGACAGCCACGACGATCCCGACGACGGAACGCTCGGCGAAAGCTGCGACGACGAACGAGACCACGACCGCCGCCCACCCCCACCCGGTCGCCGGCATGGACCGGCCCCGGTCGTGGAGTCGCCCGGCACGACGGGCGGCCAGCGCCCCGGCCAGGCCGATGAGGCCGAACAGACCGATCACGGAGACCGAGTAGGAGAACGGCTCCGCGCTGAGCAGGAAGGTCAGCCCGGTCCAGAACAGGGTGAAGACGCCGAAGGCGGTGGCGCCGAGGAACAGTGTCCAGCGCACCGCCCGCTCCTGCCGGATCACCTGCCACACCGAGAGCAACAGCCGTGAATAGGGCAGGTGGGCCTTCGGGGCGATGGGAGGAATCGCGCGGCCGAGGAGCAACGCGAAGGCGAGAGAGACCGCTGCGGCGCCGAAGTAGACGGCGCGCCATCCGGCCGCGTCCGCAAGGAGCCCGCTGATGGTGCGGGAGGTGAGGATGCCGATGAGCAGCCCGGAGACCACCGTGCCCACCACTCGCCCCCGGTTGGTGTCATCGGCGAGGTCACCGGCGAGCGGGGTGAGCAACTGGCCGCTGACGGTCGTGAACCCGAGGAGCGCGGTGGCCACCAGCAGCGCGTCCTGGGAAGGAGCTGTGGCGCAGGCGATGAGCGCGAGGGCCGCGCAGAGCATCATTCCGGGGATGAACCGGCGCCGGTCCAGGACATCGCCGAGCGGGACCAGCAGCAGTGCTCCGGCCGCGTAGCCGATCTGGGTGGCTGTCACGAGCCAGCCCGCCGACGCGGTCGAGGCGTGCAGGTCACCGCCGATGAAGTCGAGCAGCGGCTGTGCCCAGTAGAGGTTGGCGACGGCGGTGCCGCCGGCGATCGCGAACAGCAGGGTCAGGCCGCGGCTCATCCTGTTCCCGTCCGCTGGGGCGGGGGCGCTCGCGGTGGGCGGCGTGGGGGTGTCCGGAGTAGCCATGGTCGGGTGTCCAGGTGAGTACGGGCCGGTCGGCGGTATCGCCTTGAGGTGAAGTGGGCCTGTCCGATGGGGTGGTGGCAGAAATCCAGCAGGCCTTCCGCGCGATGCCGGGCTACGCCTGTTCCAGTGGCAGCCAGCGGTCGTCGGTGGCCAGGCGGTCGGCCTCCGCCGGACCCCAACTGCCGACGTCATAGCGGTGGGGCGCACCGGGCAGGTCGAGAACGGGCCCGACGATGCGCCAGAGCTCCTCGACCATGTCCATGGTGGTGAAGCGGCGTGGGTCACCGGTGATCGCGTCGGCCAGGACATGGGTGTAGGCGACGGAGTTGCTCCCCGTGAGATGGGCGAAGTCGACCGTCGCGGCTACCTGGTCGACCTCGCCGGCCTCTCCCTCGTGCTGGGCGAGCAGATCGAAGGTGACGCCCGCACGGGGGCTGATGCGAAAACGCAGCCCGTTCGCGGGGGCCTGTTGAGCGCTCGTCGTGTGGTGGAAGCCCTCGACGGGTCGGTTCAGTTCGACGACGATCTCGATGGCGGTGGTCGCCATCGCCTTGCCCGCCCGGATGGTGAAAGGGACCCCGGCCCAGCGGTCGAGGTTCACCCAGGTGCGCAGGGCGCAGTAGGTCTCGGTGGTCGACCCCGCTTTGACACCCTGGACGTCGAGGTAGCCGTCGTACTGACCGCGTACGAAGTCCTCGGGCCGCACGGTACGGACGGCGCGCAGGGCACGGATGCGTTCGTCGAGGACGTCGGCGGCGGAGCCCGTACGCGGTGCTTCCATCACGAAGTAGGCGAGCATTTGCAAGAGATGGTTCTGGACCACGTCGCGCAGGCATCCGGTCGCGTCGTAGAAGCCGCCGCGGTCGGCCACGTCGAAGTCCTCGGCCATGGTGATCTGGACGCTGCGCACGAAGCGGCGGTCCAGGACGGCGTTGACGCTGGTGTTGGCGAAGCGGAAGGTCAGCAGGTCCTCGATCACGTCCTTGGCGAGGAAGTGGTCGACGCGGCGGAGTCGTTGCTCGGGGAAGTACCGGGTCAGTTCGCTCTGCAGGGCCCGGGCGGAGTGCAGGTCATGGCCGAAGGGCTTCTCGACGACGAGCCGGGCGTTGTCGGCCAGGCCTGCCTCGGCGAGCCGCTGGGCGATGACGGGGTAGGTGGACGGCGGCAGGGCGACGCAGTGCGTGAGGAAGCCGTGCGGACGGACCCGGTCGGCGAGTGCGGTGAAGCTCGCGGGGTCGTCGTAGTCGACGCGGGCATAGCCCAGCAGGGCGGCGAACTTGTCGAACACCCCCTTGTCCAGGGGGACTTCCGCGGCGCTCAGCACCTCGCGAGTATGTCGGCGCAGCCGTTCGTCGTCCCAATCGCTGCGGCCGACGCCGATCACCGGCACGTCGAGGAAGCCCTGGCGGGTCAGGTCGTACAGAGCGGGCAGCAGCATCTTCTTGGCGAGGTCGCCGGTGATGCCGAAGAGGACGAGGGCGTCCGCGCGGGAGGTGGGGGTGGTCATGGTCGCTCCTGGGGTGGTGAGGGTGGCGATCCGTGCGCCGTCACTTGACGCCGCGTACGCCCGCGAGGGAGGCGATCGCGAGGGCCGAGCAGAGGGCACCGACGACGAAGAGCGGCGGATAGTTGTCGTGGGAGCCGACGATGAGCGATCCGTACAGCGGTATGAGCATCTGCGGGACGACGAGGGCCAGGTTGTAGACGCCCAGTTCCTGCGCCGCGTGCTCGGGATCGGGCAGGACGCGGCTGACCATGGGCAGGTCGACGGAGAGGTAGCCGCCCTGGGCGACGCCGATGAGCGCCATGCCCGTCAGGAAGATCCCGAACGAGCTGTCGACGCACATGACCAGGAGTCCGCCCGCCGAGGCAAGGGCGGCCAGGCGGAGCCAGGGCTTGAGGCGGCCGGTACGGTCGTCGAGCATGCCGAAGAGCAGCGAGGCCACCAACGAGCCGGCGCCCAGCAGCAGGGTGGACTGGAAGACCCGGCCGGCGGTGCTGTCGCCTCCGTATCCCACGCGGTCCGAGACGATGTACGTCTGGTAGGTGAGGATGATGAAGACGCCGGAGAACATCAGGAACCGGCTGGCGAACGCCCAGGCGTAGGCGGGGTAGCGGCGCGGGTTCACGTAGAAGCTGGCGAAGAACTCCCGTGGCCCGTAGGGCGGGAGGGTGCTCTTGTCGGCGGGTGCGTCAGGGACGACGGCGACGAGCAGTGCCGCACCGGCCACCCCGATCAGGCCGGGGACCAGCAGCATCAGCGCGGGACTGAAGTCCAACAGGCTGACCAGCAGGGTCGCGGCGACCATCGCGACGGGCATGGCCGGGCCCATCAGCCCGCTGACCCGGCCCCGCATGCCGGGTTCGATGCGCTCGGTCAGCACGGCCTGCGCCGCCATCAGCGTGCCCGACCAGCCGGCCTGCGCCAGCACCCAGCCCACGACCAGCAGCCACACCGCGCCACCGAGGCCGATGCAGGCAAGTCCGGTGAGTCCGACGAGTGGGCCGATCACCAACCAGGTCCGGCGCTTCCCGAGGCGAAGCGTGGTGCGGTCGGAGAGGGCGCCCAGGAGCGGGGAGGCGATCGCAGCGGCGAAGGCGCCGACGGACAGCACGGTGCTCAGCGTGGAGACTCGCTGGCCCTCACCGACCACGTCACGCACGCGCAGCGCCATGCTGATCGTGGGCGGGGACATCACCGCGATGTAGGCACCGTAGTAGGCGGCGACCAGCGCGACGGGCAGCAAGAGGCCGGCCCGTGCCGTGGGGGCCGGGGCGACGACCTGACTCGACGCGGGCGTGGCTCTGGTCATCCGTGACTCGCTTCCTTCGGCCGAGGCTGCGACAGAGCAGTTCTGAGTTGGACAATAAATTTCCCGGCGTCGAGGAAAAGAAAAAGGGGCCCTTTTCTTCCCCGGCATGAATGACCCAGGGGACGAATTCCTCCCCCCATACACCGGTGCCCACGTGGAGGCCCCGCGGATATGGTCAGCGGCGCGGCCCGGGCGGAGGTATCACGTCCGATTACCTGTACCGGAGGGAACGGAATGGTGGTCCAGGACGTAGGCGGACAAGTGGTGGATCCGCCGTCGGCGGCGGGAAACCGGCACCGGGTGCGGGTGTCCATCGGCGCATTGCTGCTCGGCATGCTCATCTCGGCGCTGGACCAGACCATCGTCTCCACCGCTTTGCCGACGATCGTCAGTGACCTCGGCGGAATGAGCCACCTGTCGTGGGTCGTCACCGCCTACCTGCTCGCCTCGACCGCCGCGACCCCACTGTGGGGCAAGCTGGGCGACCAGTACGGGCGCAAGAAGCTCTTCCAGGCCGCGATCGTCATCTTCCTGATCGGATCGGCGCTGTGCGGTCTGGCACAGGACATGCCGCAGCTGATCGCGTTCCGCGCGCTCCAGGGGCTCGGCGGCGGTGGCCTGATGGTCCTGTCGATGGCGATCGTCGGCGACATCGTGCCGCCCCGGGACCGGGGCCGCTACCAGGGCCTGTTCGGTGCCGTCTTCGGTGCGACCAGCGTGCTGGGGCCGTTGCTCGGCGGGCTGTTCGTGGACCGCCTGAGCTGGCGCTGGGTCTTCTACGTCAACCTGCCCGTCGGCGCCGTCGCCCTCGTCGTGATCGCCGCCGCGCTGCGGATCCCGGTCCGGTCGCAGAAGCACCGGATCGACTACCTGGGGACGCTGCTGATCGCGTCCGTCGCCACCTGCCTCATCCTGGTGACGTCGCTCGGCGGCAGGACCTGGGGATGGACATCGGCCCCGCTGATCGGGACCGCGGCCCTGGGCGCCGTACTGCTCGCGTGGTTCCTGACCGTCGAGCGCGGGGCAGCCGAACCCGTGCTGCCGCTGAAGCTGTTCCGGATCCGTACGTTCGCGCTGTCCTCGGCGATCAGCTTCGTGATCGGCTTCGCGATGTTCGGTGCGATGACCTACCTGCCGACGTTCCTCCAGGTCGTGCGGGGAGTGTCGCCCACCATGTCGGGTGTGCACATGCTACCGATGGTGCTCGGGCTGCTGCTGACGTCCACACTGTCCGGCCAGGTCGTCTCCCGTTCCGGACGCTGGAAGATCTTCCCGGTGCTCGGCACCGCCGTCACCGCAGCGGGGCTGTTGCTCCTGCACCGGCTCACGGAGTCATCCGGCGACCTCGAAATGAGCCTGTGCTTCTTCGTGTTCGGCTTCGGGCTCGGCCTGGTCATGCAGGTGCTCGTACTGATCGTGCAGAACGCGGTGTCGTACGAGGACCTGGGTGTCGCCACCTCAGGGGTCACCTTCTTCCGGTCGATCGGCTCCGCGTTCGGCGTCGCCGTCTTCGGCACCGTCTTCACCAACCGGCTCGACGACAAGCTGCACGACGTGTTCACCGGGTCGGCCCGGTCCCGGTCAGCCGCCCTGCTCGAGGCCGACCCCCGTGCCATGGACCAACTTCCGCCCGCACTGCACCCGTCCGCGCTGCACGCCTACGCCACATCGATCACCGACGTGTTCCTCTACGCGGCCCCGGTCGTCCTGCTCGCCTTCGCGCTGACCTGGCTCCTCAAGGAGGACCGGCTGCGCGGCTCGGTCACCGCGCCCGACATGGCGCAGACCCTCAGCGTCCACCCTGTGCACCGCACCTCGCGCGAGGAGGCGCAGCGGGCCCTGTCCGTCCTCGGGTCACGAAACGGGCGGCGCGGCATCTACGAGAAGATCACCGCTGTGGCCGGGTACGACCTCCTGCCCGCCTCCAGCTGGCTACTGCTGCGGGCACTGCGACCGGACAGGTCTCTGCCGCCGGCGCGGCTCGCCGAGTACAGCCAGGTGCCGCTGCCGGTGATCCAGGCCGCCCTGCAGCAGATCGAGCAGCGGCAGTTGGCCACGATCGAGGGCACGGATCTGATCCTCACCGAGGCGGGCCGCCAGGCCGCGGCCAAGCTGTCGGTGGCCCGCCGGGAGTCTCTCGCCGAGCTGCTCGGCGACTGGTGGGGGCCCGACCGGCCGACGGACCTGGTCGAACTGGTCGACGAGTTGTCGTCGCAGCTGTCCGGCTCCGACGGGGAACGACCGCACGTCCCGGCGCCCCGGGTCCGCGCCCGGCGCACCTGATCCCGCGAGGGACACGCCGTTCCGCCGGGGCGGGCGGCGTCTCTCCCCGCGCGCCCTGGGACCTCAGGCTGCCGCATCCTGTGCGGGCCGGCCCGGGTCCGCCGTCCACGACGCCAGGAACAATAGCCCGTCGTGGGACGGGGCCCCGGGATCGGCGGTCGCGATGAGCAGCTTCTGTGTGGGGTCGGCTGTGCAGGTCAGGCTGTCCCAGTCGAGGGTGAGGTCGCCCACGATCGGGTGGCGCAGCCTCTTGGTGCCCATGCGCAGGCCGTTCATCTGGCGGCCCGCCCACCACTGCCGGAAGTCGGCGTCGGCGACCGACAACTCGCCGACGAGTGCGGCCAGCTTCGGGTCTCCGGGGTACCGGGCGGCCTCCAGGCGCAGATGGGTCACGCAGATGCGGGCGTTCGTCCTCCAGTCGAGGCAGAGCTCGCGGAAGGCGGGGTCGGTGAACATCAGCCGCGCGAGGTTGCGCCGGTTCGCGGGGAGCTCGTCGAAGTCGGTGAGCAAGGCGGCTGCCAGCGGATTCCAGGCCAGGATGTCCAGGTGTCGGCCCAGGACGAGTGCGGGGGTCGTGGACAGTTCGTCCAGGATGCGTCTGAGCTGCGGGTGGACCTTCTGCGCCGGCCGGCGACGCGGTTCGCACGTGGCGCTTGCCGCCAGTTCGAACAGGTGGTCGCGCCGGGCGTCATCGAGGTGCAGGACGCGGGCGAGCGTGGCGAGCACGGTCCTCGGCACGGGGGTGCGCCCCTGTTCCAGCCGTGCGTAGGCGCGGGTGCTGATGCCCACGAGTTGAGCGACCTCCTCGCGGCGCAGCCCGGGTACTCGCCGGGGCGTCCCGGATTCGGGCAGGCCGACGGTCCGCGGGCTGAGCTGGGCCCGGCACACCTTGAGGAATTCTCCCAGTTCGGACAAATGTGCTTCGGTGTACATAGCAGCGAGTGTCGCAGTATCCAGTCGAATTGTGAGGGGGAGAGTTTTGTCCCCGGTCTGCCGTCTGGCGAATCGCGGGGGCCGCCGAAACCGTCGTATCAGCCGGTCTCATGGGTCTGACCGGCCGTGAGCCCGCCGGGCCGACCGGTGGCCCGCGAGGCGAGGGCGCTCAGACCGTCGTACGACGGCGTGCCCGGCTCCGCCGTCCAGACGACGAGTTCCTGGTCGGGGTCGCCGCCGCAGACGAGGGTGTCCCAGTCCAGGACGAGTTCGCCCACGACGGGATGGTGGAACCTCTTGACGCCCGCCCTGCGCGGCGGCGCGTGACGGCTTCCCCACCATCGACCGAAGTCGCTGTCCTCCACGGAGAGTTCCCCGACCAAGCTGATCAGCTGCGGATCCTCGGGATGTCTGGCGGCCTCCGTGCGCAGGTGGGACACGCAGTCACGGGCGACGGCCCGCCAGTCCGCGTAGAGCGTCCGCATGGAGGGATCGGTGAAGAGGATGCGGACGCTGTTCCGCCTGCCTTCCGGCACCTTCGCGAAGTCGGTGAAGAGGGCGGTGGCGAGCGGGTTCCAGGCCAGGATGTCCAGACGGCGGCCGATCACCACGCCGGGGCTCACGGTGAGGTCGTTGAGCAGGCGGAGCAGCTGCGGATGCGCCTTCTGCGCGGCTGGTCGGCGATGACGTGCCCGTTGCCGGCCGGCCAGTTCGAACAGGTGGTCACGCTGGTGGTCCGACAGGCGCAGGACGTGGGCGAGAGCCGCCAACACCGACCCGGACGGCTGCATACGGCCCTGCTCCAGCCGTGCGTAGTAGTCCGTGCTGATGGCGGCGAGCAGGGCCACCTCCTCTCTGCGCAGGCCGGGCACCCGTCGGCCGCCGGTGTCGGGCAGACCGACGGTGCGCGGGCTCAGCTCGGCCCTGCGCGCCTTGAGGATTTCTCCCAGCTCATTCAGATGCGCGTCGCCGACCATGACGCCATTGTGGCATCGCTCTGTCACCGGAAGGGGGGTAAGGATTTCTCCCCTGGATAAGGGATTCCCCGGATGGAATTCTCCCCTTTGCGGGTTTCCGTGAAAGTGGCATGGTCGGTGCAAGACTGATTTTCCGGATGCCACCGATATCCAGTTTTCCTGCGGCAGACGGGGGAGGAGAGGTGAGCCAGTGCGGACGATTGTCCCCTGCTTCGGCAACGGCTTGGCGCTCAGCGGTCCCCCGCAGGCTCCCGAGCACGGCCAAAGTCCCCCCACCCGAAACACGCCAGGAGCACCACCTCAATGTCCGAACGGAAGAAGTTCGCGCCGCCGGCCATCCAGGAGTTCGCCCCCAAGCTCGCGGAGGTGACCGACACCGTCCTGTTCGGTGACATCTGGGAGCGGCCGGGCCTGTCCCCGCGCGACCGCAGTCTCGTCACCGTCACCGCTCTGGCCTGCCTGTACCGGACCGACCAGATCGGCTTCCACCTCGGCAAGGCCTTGGAGAACGGTGTCACCAAGGACGAACTGGTCGAGGTCATCACCCATCTGGCCTTCTACGCCGGATGGCCCAACGCCATGACCGCGATGACGCAGCTCAAGGAGATCGTGGAGAAGGACGACCGGTCCGGCTGAGGCCGCTTCGCCCGGACCCACCACCCCAGAGGGACGACACCCCATGGAATCGCTGAAGCAGCCTGCCACGACGAAGCGTCCCGCACTGGCACGGCGCCGCGCCAGACCGGTTCATGACCCGTCTCGCCCTCTGGGAGACGGACGACGCCACCTGGCTCGAACACGTCACCGACGACGTCTACGACGGCCTGCGCGTCACCGCCCGTGTCCGCCCCTGACACCACGAAAACACGACGAGAGCTGGGAAAGCACCATGCGAGCAACCATCATTCACGCGCCCGGTGACATCCGGGTGGAGAACGCCTCCGAGCCGAAGATCACCGCGCCGACGGACGCGGTCATCCGCACCGTCGCTGCCTGTGTGTGCGGCTCCGACCTCTGGAGCTACCGGGGCGTCATGCCGGTAGCCGAACCGCAGCCGATCGGCCACGAGTACGTCGGCATCGTCGAGGAGGTCGGCAGCGACGTCTCCACCGTCCGGCCGGGCCAGTTCGTCATCGGCTCCTTCGTCGCCTCCGACAACACCTGCCCGATCTGCCAGGCCGGCTACCACACCTCCTGCCAGCACGCGCAGTGGGTCAACGGCGCCCAGGCCGAGTACCTGCGTGTCCCCCTCGCCGACGGCACCCTGGTCACCACCCCCGAGCAGCCGGCCGACGAGCTGATCCCGAGCCTGCTCACCCTGTCCGACGTCATGGGCACCGGCTGGTACGCCGCCAAGGCCGCCGAGGTCAAGCCCGGTTCGACGGCCGTTGTCGTCGGTGACGGCGCGGTCGGCCTGTCCGGGGTCATCGCCGCGAAGGAGCTGGGCGCCGAGCGGATCATCGCCATGAGCCGGCACGAGTCCCGGCAGAAGCTGGCTCTGGAGTTCGGCGCCACCGACATCGTCACCGAGCGAGGGGCGGAAGGCGTCGCCCGCGTCAAGGAACTGACGAACGGCATCGGCGCCGACTCGGTGCTCGAGTGCGTCGGCACGCAGGAGTCGATGCACCAGGGCCTGCAGTCCGCGCGCCCGGGCGGCAACGTCGGCTTCGTCGGCTTCCCGCACGGCACGCAGATCGACGGCCAGGAGCTCTTCTTCTCCCACGTGGGCCTGCGCGGTGGTCCCGCCCCGGTGCGTGCCTACCTTCCCGACCTGATCGACCGTGTCTTCAACGGCCGTATCAACCCGGGCAAGGTCTTCGACCTCACCCTTCCCCTGGACGAGGCCGCCGAGGGTTACAAGGCCATGGACGAGCGCCGGGCCATCAAGACACTGCTGCGTCCGTGACCGTGGAGAACGGCCCGACAGCCATGACCAGCCAGGCGATCGTCACCGTCGAGGCGTACCTCGATGCCTTCGGCGCGCGCGACATGGAGCACATCCTGTCCCACTTCTCACCCGAGGCGACCTGGACGATCCCGGGCGATCCGGCTCTGACCGCCTGGGCCGGGAGCCGCA
Source organism: Streptomyces justiciae (assembly GCF_015163075.1). Taxonomy (GTDB): domain Bacteria; phylum Actinomycetota; class Actinomycetes; order Streptomycetales; family Streptomycetaceae; genus Streptomyces; species Streptomyces justiciae. Next base: position 149,123 of record NZ_JADDXU010000008.1, on the reverse strand, counting down.
CCGGGCCGGAAGAGATCCGGAAGTCCCTCAGTGCCTTCTTCGCGGCCGTCGAGCCGCTCGCGTTCGAACTGGGGACCATGGTGGAGGCGGACGGACGGGTCCTGGCACCGGGCCGGTACACCTCCCGGTTCCACCCCTCGGGGCAGGTACTCGACAGCGAGATGATCATGCGTTTCGCCGTCACGGACGACCTGATCACCGACTACCGCGTCTTCGAGGACTCACTCGGCATCACCCGCGCTCACCTCGGTCACAAGGATGGGAAGACACACCGATGACGACCTGGACGAGCGACGAACTCGACCGCATCGCCGGGGCCGACGAACTGGAGATGGCCCCGGTCCGGGGTGACGGTACGCTGCGCGAGCCGGTGCCGATCTGGGTCGTCCGCGACGGCGACGACCTGTACGTCCGCTCCTTCCGCGGTGAGCGCGGAGGCTGGTGGCGCACGGCCCGCGCGACCCATGTGGGACACGTCCGCTCCGGCGGGGTCGACAAGGACGTCACCTTCGCCGAGGTGCCGGACCCGGGCATCAACGACCGTATCGACACGGCGTACCGGAGCAAGTACGGCCGTGTCGGCGACGCGTACGTCGGTCCCATGGTGGCGGCACGCGCCACGACATTGCGGCTGCTGCCCCGATGACCAGGAAGATCCCCGTCGAACCCGCTGTGCCGTCACCGCCGGCCGCCCCCGCACCGGAGTAAGTGTCATGCTCGGTCTCGAACTCGTCGTCGTCCTGGGTGCGGCCGTGCTGGCGGGGAACTTCCTAGGGCAGCGCTTCCGCATCGCGCCGCCCGTCGTGCTCCTGGTCCTGGGCGCCCTGATCGGCCTCGTCCCGGCCGTGCGCCAGACCCAACTCCCGCCCGAAGTGGTGTTGTTGCTCTTCCTTCCCGTACTGCTCTACTGGGAGAGCCTGACCACCTCGATGCGGGAGATCCGGACGAACCTGCGCGGCATCGTCCTGCTCAGCACCGTGCTGGTCATTTTCACCGCGGGCGCGGTGGCGGTCGCCGGGCACGCGCTCGGGCTGCCGTGGGGGCCGGCATGGGCCCTGGGCGCGGCGGTGGCGCCCACCGACGCCACGGCGGTGAGCGCCCTGGCGGGCTCCCTGCCACGCCGTCAGATCACGGTCCTGCGCGCGGAAAGCCTCGTCAACGACGGCACCGCACTGGTGATCTACGGCCTGGCCGTCGGTATCACCGTCGGCGAGGAACACCTCACCGTCCCGCACGTCGGCGCGCTGTTCCTGCTGGCGTACGGCGGTGGGGCCGTGGTCGGTGTCGCGGTCGCCTGGGTCAACATGAACCTGCGGCGCCGGCTGGACGATCCCCTGCTCGGCAACCTGGTAATGATCCTGGCGCCGTTCACGGCGTATCTGCTGGCAGAGTTGATTCACGCCTCGGGTGTCCTCGCGGTCGTGGTGAGCGGCCTGATCATGGCTCAGGTGGCGCCCAGCCTCATCCGGGCCGAGCACCGCCGCCAGGCCCTGGCCTTCTGGCCGCTGGCCACGTTCATCATCAACGGCACCCTGTTCGTCCTGGTGGGAGTGGAACTCCAGTACGCGCTAAGGCACTTGAGCCGGTCCGACCTCAGGGACGCCCTCATCGCGATCGGCGTGGTCAGCGTGGTCCTGGTCGCGGTCCGGTTCGCGTTCCTCTTCTCCTCCGCCTACCTGATCCGCGCGATCGACCGGCGCCCCGAGCAGCGCCTGCGGCGGATGAGTGACCGGGCACGAGTGGTCAGCGGGCTGGCGGGCTTCCGGGGCGCGGTGTCACTGGCCGTGGCGCTGTCCGTGCCGGAGACCCTCGACTCGGGCGAGCCGTTCCCCGGCCGCGCGTTCATCGTCTTCGTCACCTCCGGCGTCATCGTGGTGACCCTCGTGGTGCAGGGGCTGCTGCTACCGGGCGTGGTGCGCTGGGCCCGGCTCCCCCGGGACACCTCCGTCGACGAGGAGCAGATCCTCGCCGAGACCACGGCGACCGAGGAGGCCATCAAGGCGCTCCCGCAGCTCGCCGCCGAACAGGGGACCACTCCGAAGGTCGTGGAGTGGCTGCGCCAGGAGTACGAGGCCAACCTGGCGACCGTACGGGCCAGGGGCGCGGGTACCGACGACGATCCCGCCCTGCTCCACAACCGTCACTACACCGACCTCCGCCTCGCCCTCATCGCCACGAAGCGCGCGACCGTCGTCCGGCTGCGGGACGAGGCGCGGATCGACGACACCGTGCTCCGCCGGCTCCAGGCCGCCCTGGACAACGAAGAGGTCCGGCTGGCCGGAGGCGAGCAGGTGGAGTAGCGGCGGCGACCGCCTGGCCACCACGTCCCAGCCCACGAGAAGGAAGCCCGCCGACATGACCTCCGACCTCATCGACGTCCACGCCCACCACCTGCCCGACTTCTACGTCCAGCAGGCGACCGCGGCGGGCCACGCCCACCCCGACGGCATGGCCGGATGGCCCACCTGGTCCGTGCGAGACCACCTGGACCTGATGGACCGCAACGGCATCGGCACCGCGATGCTCTCCCTGTCCTCCCCCGGCGTGCACTTCGGCGACGACAAGGCGGCCCGCCTCCTCGCCCGCCGCGTCAACGAGTACACCGCCGAACTGGCCCGCGACCACCCCGGCCGCTTCGGCTCCTTCGTCTCGCTCTCGCTGCCGGACGTGGACGGCGCGCTGGAGGAGATCGCCTTCGCCTTCGACCAACTCGGCGCTGACGGGGTGGCGTTGCTGACCCACACACAGGGTGTGTACCTGGGCGACGAACGCCTGGAACCGGTGTTCGCGGAGCTGGACCGCCGAGGGGCCGTGGTCTTCCTGCACCCCACCTCCCCCGTGTGCTGGGAACAGTCCGCTCTCGGCCGGCCGCGTCCAATGGTCGAGTACATCTTCGACACCGCCCGCACGGTCACGGACCTGGTGATGGCGGGCGTCCTGACCCGCCATCCGAACCTGCGGGTGATCGTCCCGCACTGCGGTGGCGCGATCCCGGTCCTGGCCGACCGCATCAACGAGTTCATGCGGCTCTTCGTGCCCTCGCAGGAGGCACCCCCGCTCGACGCCGTCCAGCAACTGCGCGGCCTGTACTACGACCTCGCGGGTACCGCCTTCCCGCGCCAGGCTCCCGCACTGCTGAAGCTGGTGGACCCCGATCGCGTGCTCTTCGGCAGCGACTACTGCTGGACGCCACCACCCCTCGCCGACGCCCACATCGCGGCGATCGACACGGCCGCCCCACCGGCCGAAGGCACCACGTGGCGATCGCTCACCGTAGCCAACGCCCTGCGGCTGTTCCCGCAGGTTCCGCCGCGGTGACACCCCCCAAGGAGGAAGAATGCACACGCGCACTCTCGGACGCGACCTGCGGGTCTCCGCCATCGGCCTCGGCGCCATGGGCATGTCCCAGAGCTACGGCCCCAACCCGGGCGACCGGAGCGACATGATCGCCGTACTCCGCGGCGCCGTGGATCTGGGGGTCACGTTCTTCGACACCGCGGAGGTGTACGGCCCGTACGTCAACGAGGAACTCGTCGGGGAGGCCCTGGCCCCGGTCCGCGACCAGGTGGTCATCGCCACCAAGTTCGGCTTCCGCATCGAGAACGGTGCGTCCGTCGGGCTCAACAGCCGTCCCGAGCAGATCCGTTCCGTCGCGAACGCCTCGCTCAAGCGGCTGGGGGTCGAAAGGCTCGACCTGTTCTACCAGCACCGCGTCGACCCGGACGTTCCGATCGAGGATGTCGCCGGCACGGTGGGCGAACTGGTGCAGGAGGGCAAGGTCCGCTGCTTCGGGCTCTCGGAGGCCAGTGCGCAGACCATCCGACGCGCCCACGCCGTCCACCCCGTGACGGCGGTGCAGAGCGAGTACTCGTTGTGGACCCGGGACCCCGAGCCGGAGGTCCTGCCGACGTGCGCGGCACTCGGCATCGGATTCGTGCCCTTCAGCCCGCTCGGCAAGGGGTTCCTCACCGGGGCAGTGGACGCCTCGACACCCTTCGCGGCCGACGACGTACGCACCACCATCCCGCGGTTCACGGCCGAGAACCGGGCGGCGAACCAGGCCCTCGTCGAGCACATCGCCGCTCTCGCGACGGCCAAGGACGCCACACCGGGGCAGGTGGCCCTCGCCTGGCTGCTCGCCCAGCAGCCGTCGATCGTGCCGATCCCCGGGACCCGGCGCACCTCGCGCATCGAGGAGAACGCCGGCGCCACGCGTGTTCCGCTCTCCGCGGACGAGCTGTCGGACCTCAACGAACTCGCGGGACGGGTCGGGGTCAAGGGAGACCGCTACAACGAGCACCACATGTCACTGGTGAACAAGTAGGAGACCGCTCACGGGCGTAGGAGCACCTTGCCGCGCGCGTGGCCGGACTCGATCAGCTCGTGCGCCCCGGCCGCGTCGACGAGCGGGAAGCCGCGGTCGACGCGCACGCGCAGCCGGCCTTCGGCGGCCTGGCGGGCGTAGTCGGCGAGCTGTGGTCCGAACCGTCGGCCGCCGATGGAGAAGGTGATGCCCATCTCGAAGGCGCGTGCGTCGTTGACGGTGACGATGCGGTCCGTGGTACCGCCGCGCAGTTCCACGGAGACGTCCAGCGCGTCGATGCCGGCGGCGTCGTAGACGGCGTCGATGCCGTGGCGGGCGACCGTGCGGACCCGGTCGGCGAGTCCGTCACCGTACGCCACGGGGACCGCGCCGAGTGAGCGCAGGAAGTCGTGGTTGGCCTCGGACGCCGTGCCGATCACGGTGACTCCGCGGGCCACCGCGATCTGCACGCCGACGGAACCGACCACGCCTGCGGCCCCATGGATCAGCAGGGTCTCCCCCCGGCCCACCGCGAGTTCGCCCAGCACACGGTCGGAGGTCTCGACGGCCACCGGCAGCGCGGCGGCCGTCTCCCAGTCCAGGCCGGCCGGTTTGAGCGCGAAGTCGGAGGCCAGGGCGTACTCGGCGTAGGAGCCGGTGTCGGTCCAGACCATCACTTCGTCGCCGATCGACACACCAGTGACCCCTGGTCCCACCTCGTCGACGATGCCGGCGCCCTCCAGGCCGGGGACGGAGGGGAGGGTTGCGGGGCCCATCTGCGGGGCCCAGCCCCGGCGGATCTTGAAGTCGATGGGGTTGACGGCGGCGGCCACGATCTTCACGCGCACCTGCCCGGGCCCGGCGTGCGGCTCCGTCACCTCCGCCGGCCGCAGAACCTCCGGACCGCCGTACTCCGCGTAGGAGATGGCCTTCATGCCTGTCACTTCCCGTCGTACGAATGGCTCGGGGTTCCAAAACTGGCCGAAAGAAGGATGCGGCGGGAAAGGCATGCTGGGCTCCGCCCGACGGCACATCCGGCAACCGCACTCAAACTTTTCCCGGACCGGGAGAGACACCGGTCAGCAGACCCCGCAGCCGGGCGGCGGGGGCGGGGGGTAGATCCCGCCTGCGAAAGCCGGTGTCTGGGACAGGAACATGGCCCCGAGTACGGAACTCACGACCAGGGCTGTCACTCCGACCTTGCGGAGCCGCCTGAAGACGCTGCTCACATTCTCTCCTCAAATGCTCGATGTCGGCTTTCCGGACGGCTGCACGATCAACGCCCGTTTCCGGTACCTCCAGCCTCTCCTGTGGAAGCTCGGATTCCACTGTCCCTCCGGGCAGTTCCAACTGACCGAAAGGCTGATCCGGCGGAAGAGTTCCGCTGCCTACGCTGACGGACATGGACCTGATGTCGGCAGTCGAGCTGATCCAGGCCCCGCTGTCCGAGCACCTGGCACGTCTGTCCTCCGTCCTCGCGAAGACGATTCCGCACCGGGAGATCGCCCAGCTGGCCGGAAACTGCTCGTACACACCGTTCAAGATCATCGGCGGGACTCCCGGCCGGGCCGGCGGCCCCATCACCGCCACCGAGGTGGCCGCCCTGCGGCCGCTGGTGCCGGCGAAGGGAGGCTGGCAGGGGCGGGCCCGGCTGGCCGGCGTCGACGTGCCCGTGCTGGCTCTGGCCAGCGACATCACGGGGCAGGGCGCGCTGCTGGTCCTGGTACGCACCGAGGACACCCCGGTACCGGGCGAGCATGTGATGTCCGCCCAGGCGCTGTGGGACCTCGTGACGGCGTACCGGGAGGGTCTGCGCAGTGAGCCGCTGCCCGGTTCGCTGGCCGCCTCGCGTGCGGCCGCGGCCGCCCGTGCCGTGGCCATCGCCGAACTCCGCGACGCACACGGGGCCGCGTTGACCACGCTCCTCGGCGTCCTGCGCGACCGCACCCTGGACGACGCGAACGCCCGTACGCGCGCCGTCGACCTCGCCGTCTCCGCCCTCGCCGAACTGCGCTCCCGGGTCGAACTCGACCGCGTGCTGATGGAGGAGCGGGCCGGGGACGCCTTCGAGCGGCTGACGGTGTCGCTGCGCCGGATCCTGCGCGCCCGCGGCGTGGGGCTGGAGCTGGGACCGCCCCACGCGGAGGACGGCACCGACCGGCTGCTGCCCGCCGACGTCACCCACACGGCACTCGCCGTGGTGCGGGCCACCGTGCACGCGTTACTGGACGACCAGACACACGGTCCCGACGACGGAGAACACCGCGTCCACATCGGCTGGAAAATCGGTGCGGACGAACTGCGCGCCACCGTGCGGGACAACGGGCCCGGCACCCTCTCCCGCGGCGCTCTCGACGCCCGCCGCGTCACTGAACGACTGGCACCGCTCGGAGGACGGCTCGACCTGGACGCCGTACCGGGATGGGGCACGACGGTGAACCTCGACATCCCTCTCGCCTCGTCCAGCACACCCCGTCAGGACCCGCTGACCGCGCTCGGCGCACGGGAGTTGGAGGTGCTCGGGCAGCTGGCCCGGGGCCGCCGCAACCGGGACATCGCCCAGGCCCTGCACATCAGCGAGTCGACGGTGAAGTTCCACGTCGCCAAGATCATCGGCAAGCTCGGCGTCAGCACCCGCGGGGAGGCGGCCGCACTCGCCCATCAATGGGGCGCCGCATAACCAGACGTACGCGACGAAGTCGTCACTACGACCCCCTCACCGAACCGTCATCCATGTCCACGGCGGTTTCGCGTTTCCTCGATTCCACTCCCCCACCTCATGGAGAAACCATGCTCAACTTCGGCAGCCTCGACGAGTCCACCCAGTTCCTCGACCAGCAGGAGGGGAACACCGGACCGGTCACCATCATCAACACGTTCGTCGCCCCGGAGGGCAAGGAGGACGAGGTGCTGGCCGCCTGGACGGACGACTCGGCGTACATGATGAAGACCGGGGGTCTTCTCTCGGTGCAGCTGTATCGCGGTATCGCCGGCAGCCGGCTCTTCACGAACGTCGCGGTCTGGAAGTCCACCGAGCACCTGCGCACCGCGTTCCACACGCCGGAGTTCGCCTCGCACCTCGACCACTATCCGGCCGGTACCGTCGCCTACCCGCACCTGTACCAGAAGTTCGCGGTCGAGGGCGTCTGCGAAGGCGAACAGTGACCGCTCTCAGTAACCCCACGCATCGACCTCAAGAGGGCTGAACAGGTGTCATCGATCAACCACCGTTTCCGGGGAGCGACTCTGGCGCTCACCGCCGCACTGGTCGGCGTCGGCGTGGCCGGCGCCACCCCCGCCCTGGCGAACACGGCCCCCGCCGCCTCGACCTCGACGCCCGCCCCGGCTCCCGTCGACTTCGCGGACGCACCCGCCAGGGCGCTCCCCGCGGCGGGTCAGTCGCACACGTTCACGGTGTCCTACCGCAACACCTCCACTGTCGACCAGGTCGTGGCCCCGCAGATCCTCGTGGAGTCACCTGACACCGGCCCTTACCTGGCGCCCGCGGACATCCTGGTCGAACGGCGGAACGCTGCCGGTCAACGGGAGATCGTGCCGGTGGCCAGCCAGACCGGGACGCTGTTCACCGACCTCGTGGCCGCCCAACGGACCCTGCGTCCGGGCGAGACCCTCAACGAGCGGTACCGGGTCACAGTGATCACTGAAGGCGCTGCGGGAACAGTCCAACCGCGCGTGGCGCTGTACGGCTGACCTCGGCTCACGCCACACAGACAAAGGGGCGGACGTCCATGACCGGACGTCCGCCCCTTCTCCGTGCGCCGCTGTGCCTACGGCGTGACCTTCTCGATCTTCATGCCGCCGACGCCCACGGTCGCCCCGCCGGCACTTCGCAGCCGCACCTCGGCAAAGACCTCGCGGCCCGCGGACGGAGCTGCCGCGACGGTGACGTCGGCGGACGCTGTCGTCGAACCGCCCGTGCCGAGCTTCACCGACGGCGGGCCGTGAACCGTGACCGAGCCGATCGCGCTGGAGAAGTACGTTTCGTGGTAGTCGTACGCGGTCGAGCCCGACGGCACCGAGTAGCCCATGACCTCGACGGTGTACGTACCGGCGACGGCGACGCGTTCCTCCCAGGGCACGATGCCCGCCCCACGCTCCTCATTTCGCCGGGATATCTTTCCCATATGTTCGAACATGCGCCACATCTCCGTTTGGTGGGGGGTGAGAGTCGCGCAGCAGGATGTCGGCCTGGAAGCAAGCACTGAAGAAGGCGCGCGACAGCATGATGATCACATCGCGCCCGGGAGAACCTGGCTGCTCCTTGGGAGAGTTTGCCTAGCTGATGGAGCAGGGAGGTCATGGTGACCGAAGACTGGGCACTGGTACTCGCCACAACCAGTGCCGAGGAGATACTGCCGCGCCTGTCTGCGGCGATCCGCGACAAGGTCCCCCACCGCTGGGCCGCCGCCCTGGTCGCCGGAGAGATCAGCGTGACACCCGCCGCCGACGGCGACGGGCCGAGTGCCGACGAACTGGCCGCGCTGGCCGAGCTGGCGGTACCCGGCCGCCCCTGGCACAAGCCGGTCGTCATCGGCGGCACCACCCGCCCGACCATCGTGGCCGCGACCGTGGGACCGTGGGCACCCGGCAGCCTCCTCGTCCTGGTTGACGCCACCGACCCGGTGGACACCGAGCACGCCTACCCGGCGGTGCAGGGCGGGTGGGAACTCGCGGCGGCCCTGCTATCCCGCTCCGGCCCGGCGCCGTCCACAGCGGCGGAGCGCTTCTTCGCCGGGGAGCACGCCAAGCAACTCCTCATCGCCCGCAACACCCAAGCCGTCACGCTCCAGGCCCTGCTCGCCACCCTTCGCTCCAAGCGGCTGGACGACGCCCAGGCACGTCAGGCGGCCACGGACATCGCCTCGACCGCCCTGACCACTCTGCGCACCGCCTCCGCCGAACAGGAGTGCACCGCGGAACGCGCCTTCACGCTGCTCACCGAGCAACTGCGGCCGCTGGTGCTCCACACCGACGTGGACCTGGAGACAGTGCCCCCCGTGGCCGCCGACCGGCTGCTTCCGACTCTGGTGGGCGAGGCCGCGACCGCCGTGGCCCGCGGCTGCGTGCTGGCGATGCTGGAGCACACCCGCCCCCGGCGGATCCGCGTGGCCTGGCAGGTGACCGACGACCGGCTGGTGCTGGAAGTCCGTGACGACGGCGACTGCGCCTCGTTCCCGCGGCATCAGGGCGAATACCGGATGCGTGAGCGCCTGGCGCCGCTCGGCGGCGACTTCAGCATGGACACCGTGCCAGGCTGGGGCACCACGCTCACCGCCCGCATTCCACTCGTCCTGCCGCCCAGCACCGACGTAGAGCTGCTGCGCGAACTCAGCTCAAGGGAGCGTGAGGTGATGGTGGAACTCGCCCGCGGCCGGACCAATCCGCAGATCGCCGAACACCTGCATGTCAGCGAACACACCGTCAAGTTCCATGTCCGGCAGATCCTGTCCAAACTGGGCGTACGTACCCGGGGAGAGGCCGCGGCCCTGGGCCGCGCGGCACGCCTGTGAGAGAGCGTCCGTGACGACACCGTCCGACGCGCGGATCCATGGCGGCCGCCCTTCGATCAACCCTCCCTTGCCGGAACGCGTCCTTCCCTTTGAAGGGGCGCTCACCCCATGCGACGCCGACAGCAGAGCGGCGCCCCGCAGCAAGGGAGTGCACACCGTGCGAATCCTGTTCACCGGCCCGTCCAGAGCCGGTCACGTCTTCCCCATGATCCCGACCGCCCAGGCCCTGCGATCGGCCGGACACGACGTCCTGTTCGCCGGTCAGATCCCGGTCGACGACCTGACTCCGACAGGTTTTCCCGTGATCGCGGTGGGCGACGGGTCGACCCTGACCGACGCCCTCGTGCGCGCCAACGGCCGTGGCCTCCCCTTCGTCTCCGGCGAGCGCACGGAGGAGGAGACCTGGCGCATGGCCCTGGCCGGCTACGCCGAACTCAGCCGGTCCACCATCGACGATCTGTTCCGGCTGGCCGAGGCCTGGCAGCCGGACGTCGTCGTGCACGCGACGATGCAGGCCGCCGCACCACTCGTCGCGGCCCGGCTGGACATCCCCACCGTGGTGCACCACTTCGGGGTGTCCGCGGCTCTGCCCATCGTCGACAGCATGACGGCCACCCTGGCCGACGAGTACCAGGCCCGCGCGGTGATCGGGCCACCCCGGCGCACCGTCCTCGACGTGGTCCCGGCCTCGCTCGGCGGTGACGGCTCGGGCCGGCGGGTCAGGTACGTCCCGTTCAACGGCGGCGGGCTGGTGCCGACGGATCTCACCGCACGCGGCGGTCGGCGGAGGGTCGCCGTCACGCTCGGCACGGTCATGAGGGGACCGGCCCTTCTCGAGTTCGTCGCCCGGCTCACCGAACAGGCGGCCACGGCCGACGCGGAATTCCTGCTCGCCGTCGGCGCCACCGACCTCACCCCGCTCGGCAAGCTGCCGTCGAACGTCCGACCGCTGACGCCATGGGTGCCCCTGGCCCCCCTGCTGGACACCTGCGACGCGGTGATCCACCACGGCGGCGCGGGCAGCCTGATGACGGCAGCCGCCGTCGGGGTGCCGCAGCTGATCGTGCCGCAGGGCGCCGACAACTTCTCCAACGCCGCCGCGGCCGTGACCCGGGGCATCGCCCTGCGGGCCGCGGCCGTGGAAGCAGAACTGCTCGACACCCTCCTGAACGACACAGGGCTGCGCAAGGCGGCCCTCGCCACGCAGGACGAGATCGCCGCCCTGCCGTCGCCGGCCGCGCTGGTCGCCGATTTCGAGGACCTCGCGACCGCTCACCGCTGACCGGGCGCGACCCGCAGGGCAGTGAGCCGGGGCCCGGCAGCCGGGCCGGTCAGGTCGCGCAGCAGCCTTCGCGTCGGATGATCTGGCCGACCTCGTGCCAGTGGTGCTCGCTGTCACCGTTCGCCGGGTCGGCGGCCAGGTGGTGAGGGCCGACCAGGTCCTCCTGGCGGTGGACGATGCCGTCGCGCATCACCCAGGCGACGCGTGTCAGGTCGGTGAAGTCCTGGAAGGGGTTGCCGTCGATCACCGTGAGGTCGGCCAGCTTGCCGGGTTCCGCGGTGCCCAGATCGTCCTCGACGCCGAACATCCGGGCGGGCACGACAGTGGCGGTACGCAGGGCTTGGGCGGGGGAGAGACCGGCGTACCGGTGGAGGGCGCGCAGGCCGAGGTGGACCTGGAGGCCGATGGGAGCGAGGGGGGAGTCGGTCCCCATGGCGAGCGTGCCGCCGTCGGCGACGATCCGCCGATAGGCGGTCATCTCCAGGCGCAGTTCCCGCAGTTGTTCCTCGGTGGGCCGGGCCTTGGCCAGGGCTTTCACGGTGGCGGTGTCCCACGGGGGCATGAGGGTGGTCACCCGGGGGTCGTCGGCGAGGGCCGGGTCGTCTCCGAGCAGGTAGAGGGCGTTGAAGGGGGTGATGATGATCCCGAAGCGGCCGTCGCGGTAGATGCCCTGGACGTCCTCGTAGGTGTGTCCGGTCGCGGACGCGGAGCGGCCGTACTCCTGGCGCTGGGTGGCCGTCAGATGCGTCGTCAGGTCCTGGCCGACCTGGATGCCGGGCGTCAGCAGGTGGCTTCCGGCGGGGACACCGAGCTCGTGGGCCGTCCGGGCCGCCTCTGCCATGATCCAGGCGGGGGCGCGGACGTAGGTCTTGACGAAGTCGTAGTCGAGCGCGACGGCCCGTTCGAGGGTCCGCCGCAGGCCGTCGGGGGTGTTGTGGGCACGGCCCATGCTGTACGCGACCCGGCTTCCGTCGATGAGTTCGCCGGTGGTGAGCAGCCGGGGGCCGGCGATGGCGCCGCTGTCGGCGGCTTCGCGCAGGCGGGCCTGCTCGTAGGCGAAGCCGCCCAGGGACACGTTGGTGGTGATGCCGTAGGCGAGCATGAGGCTGGTCTGACGGCCGCCGTAGATGTTCTGGTACGGGTGGGTGTGCGAGTCCCACAGCCCGGGGACGACGGTGGAGTTCGAGGCGTCGATCCGGCGCTCTCCCGCCCGCCCGGCACCGGAGCGGTGCGGTTCGACAGCGGTGATGCGGTTGCCGGTGATGACGATGTCGACATCCTCGTGGACGGTGTTCCCGGTGCCGTCCCACAGCCGTCCGGCGTGCACCCGGGTCACGTCGGTGCCCGGCGGCAGGCGGCGGGCGGTCGCCAGCCGGACCGGGAGGGTACGGCGGCCGGTGCCGTCCCGGTTGATCAGCCGCAGTCGGCCGCCGGAGAGGTAGAGCAGGCGGCGGGAGTCGCCGGACCACGACGGATGGTCGGCCGGTTCATCGGTGATCCGCTGCGGCCGGCCGGCGGGCGTGCCGTCCGCGCCGACGGGCAGGACCCACAGCGCGGACTCCACGACCAGCGCCAGGGACGTCCCGTCGGGTGGCCAGACCGGTCCGCTGTCGCAGCGGTCGGACACCGAGGTGTGGGGCAGCGGCAGGAAGGCTCTGGAGGAACCGTCCCGGGTGTCGATCACCCGGATCACGTTGTAGCCCTCGCGGAACCGCTGGTTGAGCCGGTTGCGGTCGCACAGGGCGATGTACCGGCCGTCCGGGGACCAACTGGGGCGGCCCGGCAGGCCGTTGCCGCCGAGGGGCGCGGCGAGCTTGGTCTCGGTGCCCGAGGCGACGTCGACGAGGAGGAGGTTGCCGGTGGTGTCCTGACAGGCGAGCCGGTCCCCGTCGGGCGAGAGGGCCGGGTTGAGGCGGCCGCCGCTGGCCAGGACGGTGTCCTCACCGGTGCCGGGGAAGAGCCGGTGGACGGCGGCCAGACCGTCGCCGCCGGCGTCACCGTCGTACGAGTAGACGATGCTCTTTCCGTCCCTGGCCCACGAGGGCATCTGCACATACGCGGAGGGGGCGGCCCGGAACAGCCTGCGGGGCCGCGCGCCGACGGGCATCAGCCACAGGGCGTTCAGGGCAGCGAAGACGACGGATCCGCCGTCGGGTGAGAGCGCCGGGAGGTGGACGCCGCGCACCGACCTGCGGGCGGTGGAGTCGAAGTCGCGTACCTTGCGGCGGTACGCGGGCCTGGGGACGCCCAGTGAAGCGGTGAACGGGATGTCCCGGCCGGTTCCAGCGTGGCGTTCAGGGCCTTGAGCCGGCCGTCGGCGAAGTAGAGCAGGCCGCCGTCCGGTGTCCAGCAGGGCGGAAGCGGCGAGACGTCCTCGGTGCCCGAGACCGTGGGGCCGTCCACGACCAGCGCCGATGTCGCGGCAGCGAACTGGGTACCACCGGCGGTCCACACGAAGGCCAGACGGCCGTCCTTGGAGACGGCGGGACACATCAGCGTGCCGGAGTCCACCGTGCGTACCGTGGTGACCTCGCCGCCGGCGGCCGGTACGGAGGCGATGGTCCGTGCTCCGGCGGCGTCCGCGCGTACGAACAGGATCCGGTCGCCGTCCGGGTGCCAGGCGGGGTCGTAGTCCTCGACGTCCGGCCGACCGGTCAGGCGGGTCAGCTCACCGGTCGCCACCTCGACGGTCCAGATGTCGTACGAGCTGCCCCGCACCGGGTCCCCACCGCGCTCGGAGGCGAAGGCGATCCGCGTGCCGTCGGGCGACCACGACGCACCCCGGTCGTCCCATGGACCGGAGGTGAGTCGACGCGGGTTCGAGCCGTCCGGGGCCATCGTCCACACGTGGAAGCCGCCGCCCTTGTAGGAGCAGAAGGCGATCGCCGAGCCGTCCGGCGACCAGGCGGGACGGGTCGGTTCGAGGTCTGGGGCGGTCAGCGCGGTCGCCGTTCCCCCGTGGCGGGACAACGCCCACAGCACCCCCTGCACCTCGATGACGAGCCGGTCCCCGTCGGGCGAGACCGTCGCGGAGGCGTTGGTGGCTGTGGTGAACGTCAGCGTCCGGGTATACAGGCCCCGGGCATAGGCTCCGTCCGGCGAAGGGGCGGAGGATGCTGCCGCTGCAGGAGACGCCGAGACCGGAACGAACGCTGCACCCACGCTGCCCAGAGCCGCCGCGCCCAGGAACCCCCGCCGGGAGACACCTGAGGGGAGCCGTCCAGCGAGCGTCCCGCCGGGTCCGTCTGCGTAAAGGTGTGCGGGCGTGCCCGTCACAGGGTCGGTCTGCTGTTCGTCGGAGGGATCGCCGGGGAGTCCCTGGGCTGTGGTCACGAGTAAAACTCCGGAGGTGGGGGGTTCTGACCGGCATTCACATGCCTTGGATGCCCAAACGGAGGGCCGCCAAGGAAGGCAGCCAGGCCTCTGCCCTCGACAGCACTGGAGAAGCCGCTCGCGTCCGGACCAAACGGGGCCACGGCGAGCAGGCCCGCTCCTCGGTAGAGCGGGCACGCACGTGGCCCGGTGGACCGGGTCCGGTCTGCGCGGCAGGACGGTGAGTGCCGGCCAGTGAGTGTCCGGGCCGTCGACGACCGTGTCAGGGGCGGATCTTCCTGGACAACCATGTGTCGATGAAGGCGGTGGTGGTGTCGGCGTTGCGCTGCAGAGCCAGATCATGACCCGCGTCGGGGACGACCTTGGTGTCGGCCTCGGGGCTGGCGGGGTAGGCATGCGGCTCTTCGGCGACGGCCTTGGGACGGTCGGCCGGGTCGAAGAAGAACAGGTCGTGTTCGCCCACGGCCGCCAGCACCGGGACCGTGACCTCCTTGGCGAACGTGTCGTCGTTCTGCTCGGTGACAAAGCCCGTCACCTCGCTCGCCGTGGTGGTCTGCTTGGCGGCGGCGTCGGCTTCGACGGTCCTCAAGTCGGCGTTGAACGGCCAGTAGAACAGATGGCGCAGGCCGTCCCGGGTGGTGAGGTAGCCGGCGGGTACCGTCGAGCGGTCGGTGAACTCGGGGTCCTCGGCGGCGGGGTGCAGCAGGGTACCCAGCAGTCCGCCGGCGGCACCGCTGTGGTGGAGGAACCCTGTCGTGACAACGGCGTCGACGTCTTTGTAGTGCGCCGCCTCCTCGATGGCGATCGTGCTTCCCAGGGAGTGGCCGACCAGCGCGACCGGCAGGTCCTTGTAGATGGTCCTGAGCTTGGTGACGAGCTGATGGATGGTCGCGGCGTGGGTTGCGCCGTTCAACTTGTCGGCGGCCGGTTGGCTGGACCTGCCGGTGCCGAGGCGGTCGACGGCGACGGCGATCCAGCCGTCCTCGGCCGCCTCACGCGCCTGCGAGACGCGGGAGTTCAGGTCGTAGTACCGGTGGTCGTAGGTGGCGCCGGGGATCATCACCTGGATCCCGCGGGCCCGCTGGTCCTTCGGTTCGTAAACCACGGCGCTCAGAGTCTGGTCGGCGGGCCCGTCGTCGGTGAGTGCGACCTTGTGGCTGATCGTGTGCCGGACCACGTCCGGTCCACCGCTGCTGGCATCGGCCGTTCCCGGCAGCGTGACGGCGAGAGCGGTGACGATCGAAGCGCCGACCACTGCCAGGGCGGCCATGCGCCGTACGGGGAGACCGAAGTGGTTGTTGGACATGTGAGGGTTCCTTTGCATGCCGGGCATGCCGTGCACGTGGTCGCTCGGCATCAATTGGTTCGTGGGAGTGGGGGAGCCGACGCGGCTTCAGCCGGCACCGTGGCGGAGTGACCAATTGACCGATCGTGAAGTCACAGGCGATGTCTGGGCACGAGAGGGACATCCGACAACGGCCGAAGCGCACCAGGTATGCCGCTCTGTCTCCTTCATCGTCAGGAACGGTCTTGTCGCCAGTCCTGACGGCGTCAAGGAGGCCCGGTACGGCCCCGCCGCGACAGCCAACGGCCGCTGAGGTCGCCCCCGAAGAGCGTCGGGATGCGGTTGCTGGTAGACAGGTCGTCGCCGACGCCATGACCGCCTCCAGCGGCGCTCTCTCGTCGGAACGTACTCACCCAGCGCGACCCACTGATGCCCGGTCATGTGCTGACGGCCGTGTCCTTCCACAGGGGTGGGAGCGTGCGTCCACACCATGAGAGTGCCGGTCTTGGCCTTGACCCTTCTGGCCGCACACCGGCGGTTCCGCTTTCATTCTGGGACGAGAGAGCTAAACGCCCGGCTATCCTTTCTGACGATTCCGCCTGGCCAGACGGGCAGACCGCCCGGCCACAACGCACGTGCCCTGGGCGATGTACCGGTCCCGTCGGTCGGCGACAACACCAACTCCTAGGGCGCCGCGCCCTCCCGCATCTTGCATTTGGCCATCAAACTTTCCGGATGCCAATTAGAACCAGCGCCGTTTCGCTCAACCCTGTATTTGGCCAGCCCGGAAAAACACGCCGCCACCCTCTACATTCACACTTGATCACCGCCGACAGGCCGTCCTTGCAATTCACTAGAGCAAGTCGGACTCCGCCTCCACTCGGCCGATGGCTTGCCATGCCAGACGCCAGGTTGACCTGGCCAAGTGGCCCCACAAGATGACGCAGGGAGCAGAACGGTCGAACCGCCCGGGTCCCCTACCCCTCGGCTCCCACCTGCATCGCGCAGCGGGTCACAGAGACAGCAGGTCAGAGGCACCCCAGCTCACGACCCCGATCTCCTACCCCGATACGGAGGCCGCTCGGTGGCACGCATCCGGTACGCTGTTCCTGGTCAGTCGTCGGCACGTCGCGTTGTCCGCTCAGGTAGTAGTGCGGCACACGTCAAACCGCGTCTGGCCAGCGGGCTTGTACTCCTCACCGAAGATCCACACCCTGGGTTTTCAGCAAGGTTTTCTACAAGCCCCCGCCTTCGTAGCTCAGGGGATAGAGCACCGCTCTCCTAAAGCGGGTGTCGCAGGTTCGAATCCTGCCGGGGGCACGCGAACGAAGAGCGCCCATGGATGTTCGTGGGCGCTCTTCGGCGTCGTGTGCGGACGTCGTGTCGTTACTTCAGTTCGTCCTCGGTGAAGTAGTCGTCCTTGATGAGGACGTCGTAGTTGGTCTTGTCGACGCTCGTCGGCTGGAGGAGGACGGCGGGGACGGCCTTGACGCCGTTCTTGTAGCCGACGGAGTTGTCCACCCACGGCACCCGGTCGTTGAGGATGTCGTCGACGACGGTCACGGCGGCGTCGGCGAGCTGGCGGACGTCCTTGTAGACGGTCTGCGACTGCTGGCCCGCGATGATCGACTTCACGGACTCCAGTTCGGCGTCCTGACCGGTGACGATCGGGAGGGGCTTGGCGGCGGTGCCGTAGCCGTCCGAGTGCAGCGCGGCCAGGACGCCGCGCGAGATGCCGTCGTACGGCGACAGGACCGCGTCGACCTGCCGGCCGCCGTACCCGGCGAGGATCTTGCTCATGCGCTTCTCCGCGGTGGGGCCGTCCCAGCGGAGGGTGGTTATCTTGTCCAGCTCGGTCTGGCCGGAGGGGACCACCAACTGCTTGTCGTCCAGGAACGGTTGCAGGAGCGCCATCGAACCGGCGAAGAAGTACTTGGTGTTGTTGTCGTCGGGAGAACCGGCGAACAGCTCGATGTTGAACGGGCCCTTGTTGCCGTCCTCCAGACCGAGCTTCTCGATGATGTAGTGGGCCTGCATCCGGCCGACCATCTCGTTGTCGAACGAGACGTAGTAGTCGACGTTCTTGGTGCCGAGGATCAGGCGGTCGTAGGCGATCACCGGGATCTTCGCGTCGGCGGCCTTCTTCAGCACGCCGTTCAGGGACCTGTTGTCGATGGCCGCGATGATCAGCGCGGAGACACCCTCCTCGATCAGCTTCTCGATCTGGGCGACCTGGGCCTTCGGGTCGTCGTCGCCGTAGACCAGCTTGGCCTTGTATCCCTTGGCCTTGAGGTTGCTGACGACGCTCTTGCCGTCGGTGAGCCAGCGATCGGAGGCCCGGGTCGGCATCGCGACGCCGACGGTGGCGCCCTCGGCACCGCTTCCGGAGCCGGCCTCGGAGGCGTCGCTCTCGAGGCCGCAGGCGGACAAGGTGAGGGCCAGGGAGGCTACTCCGGCCAGCAGGGCTCTTCGATCGAACACGGTGATGGTTCCTTGTCCTTCTCGTCGTTGAGGGGATGACGGCGTATCAGGTGTCGAGGGGGGTGTGGTGCGGGCGCCTGGGCCGAGCCCTCGCCGAGCCGCGCACAGCCGCCGAGGTCGTCGGGGTCGTGGTGCGCGGGTTTCCAAGGTGGTGCACAACCGGCAGGGCGCGCCCGGAGGTTCGGGGCAGGCCGGTCCGCCGGGACGTCGCCCGAGTCGGTGCTCTGGTGCCTCGGCGCCCTGCGGGCGGCCGGTCAGTGCCGTGCTACGGCGGGGCGTGCGGGGCTCGTCAGCTCCCGTGCTCCCGGTGCCGGTGGGTGTGCACCCACCTGTACGTCTGGCGGTGCCACGGCGTTCAGGTCACCTACGGGCTGATCCCGGCAATGCACAGGGCACGCGCCTTTCGAGCGTTCGAAATCTCGACAGATGTGCGGAATGTTGGCGTGACGGTAAGGGGAGGTGTGCATGGTGTCAACGGTGCGAACTGGAACGGTTACAGAAAGGTGCGAATGCGGGGAGCGTGTGAGGGAGGCGGGTCGGGAGGGCCGGGTGGAAGGTGCCTCGCCCCCTCGCCTTCGACGTCCCGGTGGCCGTGGTGGTTATGTCCGTGGAGCCCGGGGTCATGTCCGTGGAGCCCGCGGCCATGTCCGTGGAGCCCGGGCCTCCCGTGGTGGCCAGGATGAGGGTGACCCTGTCGGCGAAGTGCGGCTCCGGGACCGGGATCTCGACCGTGGGGTGCCTGGCGTAGCCGTGGGTGACGGCCCGGGCGACGTAGTCGGTGATGGTGGCCGCCCGGGGGGTGCGGCGGCGCCGGCCCTCGGGGAGGAGGCGGCTGAGGACGCGCAGGACCGTGGGGACGCTGGCGTCGAAGCGGAAGGTGTTCAGGGCCGGGCCGACCCCGGTGACCGTGAACGACTCGGAGTCGGTCGGGGCGTCGAGGCCGGTCTGGTCGTACCAGAAGGCGGCGGCGTGGGACTCACCGCGGGCCAGGTGGTGCAGGGAGAGGCAGTAGGAGGCGGCGGTGTGGCCGGCGCCCGCCGCGTACTGCCACCAGAAGCGCGACTCCTCGACGTCGGCGAGGTTCAGGACGCAGCCCAGCAGCCAGGCCCCGGAGGGCTCGGGCAGCTGGTCGGTGAGGAACTCGAGCGTGGTGACGTCGACGAGGGTCACGACCGCCTCGCACAGGGTGCGCAGATGGCGGGCGGCACCCTCGTCGGCCGTCGGCTCGGCGGCGAGCGGGGCGGTGGGGTCGGCGGCGAGGTCGGCGTAGGCGAGGTCCGCGTAGTCCTCGTGGGCGACGGTGTCGTCGGGCACGGCGGGGTCGCGGCGCAGGCGGGCGCGGGCGAGAAGCTGGTCGACGGAGGTCATGGCTGGCGGTTTCACTCCCGGGGGTGCGAGCGGCGGGGCAGGGCGGGTCAGGTCGGGGGGAGCAGGGGGGGCAGGAGGCGCAGGAGTGCGGTCCCGTGTCGCCCGGTGGCCACGAGGCGATCGGCGCGTCGTCCGGCGCGTGCGATCGGCGTCGTCCGGCGCGTGCGATCGGCATCGTCCGGCACGCGCGATCGACATCGTCCGGCGCGTGCGATCGAGTCGCTCGGTGCGTGCAATCGCGCCGCTCGGCGCCTGCGACCGGCCTCGCTCGGTACCTGCGATCGCGTCGTCCGGTACCTGCGATCGGCATCGTCCAGCACGTGTGACCGGCATCGTCCGGCACGCGTGACCGGCATCGTCCGGCGCCTGCGATCGTCCGCCGGACGAAGGCCCTCGCAGCGGAGCTACGTGGCCCCATGGCCGATCCGGCGAGCGTGCGGGCCGAGGGGCGCGGGGGCGTGCCCCTGCTCCCCCCGGCCCGCCTCTCCTTCGAGCGCGCCGCGGGCGTGGTGGTCGATGGCGTGGGTCATGGCCGGGGTCAGGCCGACGACGGAGGCGACGGCGTCCAGGGGCATGCCGCACAGGTGGCGCAGGACGGCGACGTCCCGCTGGTCGTAGGGCAGGGCGGCGATGGCGTCGAACAGGTCCACCAGTTCCGTGAGGACGACGAGGTGGCCGGGGGCGCCGGCCTGGACCTCCAGGGTGGAGAAGACGGCCGCGCGCAGGTCGGGGTGACCGTCGCGGTGCCGGTCGACGCGGGCCATGACCCGGGAGCGCAGCAGCCGCCACGCGTACCGGCGCAGGTCCTCGCTGACACTGGCGTCGGACCAGCACAGCCAGAGCACGTCGAACGTTTCTGCAACGACCCAGCGGGCGCGGCGGTCGGTGAGCAGGAAGGCGCGCGCGTAGTCCGTGTAGGGGCCGCAGACGTCCTCGACGAAGGCCTGGTGGGCCAGGGGCGGCCGCTCCGGCTCACCGACGGCGACCTGTTCGATGCAGTGCTCTATCCAGCCCTGCTCCTTGCGCGCCTCCCGCGCGGCCGCGGTCCACAGCCGCCGCATGGGCTGCGCGGGCAGGCCCAGGGCGCGGATCACGCTGAACGTGATCTCCCAGGCGGGGTAGTAGCCGTTGCCGCGCAGCAGTTCGCTGATGCGGGTCTTGGAGTAGCCGGAGCGGTCGACGAGGTCGTTGAGGGTCAGACCGCTGGCGAACAGGACGTTGCGGACCGGCTCCAGCCAGGCGCGGTGGGAGGGGCTCGCGGTCTCCGCTATCGGCGCGGGCCTGCGGCCCCGCCGGGTACCGCCGTCCGGGGCGTCCGGAGGGGGGTGTTCGGCGTCGGGGGTCCAGATCATCGGCGTACGTCCTCCCCGTCCGAGGAGGCGGGCTGCGCCGAGGGTCGTGAACCGTCGGACGTGCGTGGCCCGTCGGGGGCCGTCAGGGCCTGGACGATCTGCTGCACGAGCAGGCCCAGAGACGGGAGCAGGGCGGCCACGGCCGCGACCTGTCCCAGCACGGTCATCACCGTGCTCCACGTGAGGACCGTCACCAGCACGGCGACGGTCACCACCTTCTTGCTCGACATCGCATCCGGTTTCTGTGAGGGATTGCGCGCAGGTGAGGCGTGCGCGCACATCAACAGCCCTTCCTCACAACGGTGCTGAAGCGCTGTCAGGAAGGAGCGCCAGCATGGCCCCCCGGCCCGTCGTCGCGCCACGTGATCATGGGATTACGGAACAATGCCGCCGCCCCCGCCGGCCCGCGCTACCCTCCGCCACCCTCAACCGCAGCCGGTACGGGGCAGATTCAGCCCCTTGAGGGACGAACACCGCGTCTGTACGCCGTCACGCGCACGCCCGCCCATGATGGGAGGCCGAGGCGCCATCCGACGCCGCACCTCCCTGTGAGGGAGAACCGCGCGGCCCCCTGTGCTGAAGCGACATCCAAGAGGGGGCCGCGTGGCGTGCGTTCCACGTCCGGTAATTCTGCGAAACATTCGACGCCTTCGATCGAAAGTTGATCTCGCCCAGCAGCCGCTCATTTCACCCCGCCGCACTTCAGCTACCTGCGATTGTTTCGCCAACTCCGTCGAAACCATTGACACTTGTCGGGGACAGACCAACACTGCATGCGTTGACGGGGCTCCCCCCTCCGGCCCCCCACCGCCCTCTGTGAGGACGAGGAGGAACACGTCCATGAACGACGCACCCGCACCCGGCACCAACTCCGCCCCCACCCGCCGCAACGTCTGCGCGCTGCTGCTCGGTACCGGCGCCGCGCTCGCGCTGCCCGGGACCGTCGGCACCGCGCACGCCGCCACGGTCGTCACCACGAACCAGACCGGCTACAACAACGGCTTCTACTACTCCTTCTGGACCGACGCCCAGGGCACCGTCTCGATGACCCTGAACTCCGGCGGGAACTACAGCACTTCCTGGCGCAACACCGGCAACTTCGTCGCCGGCAAGGGCTGGGGCAACGGCTCCCGCAGGACCGTGACGTACTCGGGCAGCTTCAGCCCGTCCGGCAACGCCTACCTCGCGCTCTACGGCTGGACCTCGAACCCGCTCGTCGAGTACTACATCGTCGACAACTGGGGCACCTACCGGCCCACCGGCACGTACAAGGGCACGGTCACCAGCGACGGCGGCACGTACGACATCTACCAGACCACCCGCTACAACGCCCCGTCCGTGGAGGGCAACAAGACCTTCAACCAGTACTGGAGCGTGCGCCAGTCGCGGCGGACCGGCGGCACCATCACCACCGGCAACCACTTCGACGCCTGGTCGCGCGTCGGGATGCCGCTCGGCAGCTTCAACTACTACA
Source organism: Streptomyces justiciae (assembly GCF_015163075.1). Classification (GTDB taxonomy): domain Bacteria; phylum Actinomycetota; class Actinomycetes; order Streptomycetales; family Streptomycetaceae; genus Streptomyces; species Streptomyces justiciae. The sequence goes on along the minus strand of NZ_JADDXU010000008.1, from coordinate 126,714 downwards.
TGATCATGGCGACGGAGGGCTACCAGAGCAGCGGCAGCTCCAACATCACCGTGAGCGGGTGACGGGATGGGCCGCAGGGCTTCTCGTTCCGTCCGTTCCCTGTTCAGCAGATTGGCCGTCCTCGCCATGGCAGCAGCGAGCACCCTCACCGTCCAGGCCGCCGCCCCGGCGCACGCCGCCGCCTGCACCGGGTACGTCGGGCTCACCTTCGACGACGGGCCGTCCGGCAACACCTCGGCCCTGCTGAACGCCCTCACCCAGAACGGGCTGCGGGCCACCATGTTCAACGAGGGCCAGTACGCCGCCGCCAACCCGTCACTCGTGAAGGCCCAGGTCAGCGCCGGCATGTGGGTCGCCAACCACAGCTACACCCACCCCCACCTGACCTCGCTCTCCCAGGCCCAGATCGACTCGGAGATCTCCCGCACGCAGTCGGCGATCGCCGCGGCCGGCGGGGGCACGCCGAAGCTGTTCCGGCCGCCGTACGGCGAGACCAACGCCACCGTGAAGGCGGTCGAGGCCAAGTACGGGCTGACCGAGATCCTGTGGAACGTGGACTCGCAGGACTGGAACGGCGCCAGTACGGACGCCATCGTCGCGGCCGCCGGACGGCTCACCGACGGCCAGGTCATCCTCATGCACGACTGGTCCGCCAACACGCTCGCCGCGATCCCGCGGATAGCGCAGGGGCTGGCGGCGCGCGGACTGTGCGCCGGGATGATCTCGCCGGCCACGGGCCGGGCCGTGGCCCCCGACGGCGGCAGCGGCGGTGGCGGTGGCGGCAGCGGCTGTACGGCCACCCTGTCCGCCGGGTCCTCGTGGAGCGACCGGTACAACCTCAACGTCTCGGTGTCCGGGTCGAGCAACTGGACCGTGACGATGACCGTGCCCTCGCCCGCGAAGATCCTCTCCACCTGGAACATCACCGCCAGTTACCCCAGTTCACAGGTGCTGACCGCCAAGCCGAACGGCAGCGGCAACAACTGGGGCGTCACCATCCAGCACAACGGCAACACCACCTGGCCGACGGTCACCTGCACCACGGCCTGACGCACGAAGGCGCGGCGACCACGCCGACGGTCGCCGCGCCTTCCTGTCGGGAACCGGCTAACAGCCCATCGCCCACACGTGGGCGTCGCCGCGGTCGTTGGCGACCCCGTTGTAGCCGACCTCCTGGCCCGGCGTCAGGCAGATGGTCATGGAGCCGCCGGTGGACGGGAACTGGATGGCGGACTCGTAGACCTTGACGTGGTCCTTGACGCCGGGGCCGGAGATGCCGTGGTTGGCCCACGACGAGTCGTTGTCGGCGATCCAGCTCTCCCACCACTCGTCGTCACCGGACGCGTTCATCCGCTGCCCGCCGAAGTTGGCGTCCGTCCAGGCGCAGAAGTTGCCGCTCGGACACTCGGCGGCCGCGGCGGGCGAGGCGGTCGCCAGCCCCGTGCCGGTGGCGAGGAGGGCGGCGACGAGCAGGGAGACGTACTGCTTCACAAGTAGGGCCTTTCTAGCGGTGGTTGTACGACGCGCTGAGCAACGCCCTTGCCTCGGTGAGGCCGTGGGCGCGCAGCTCCTGATAGGCGGCGCGGTCCTCGCGCGGCGCCCGGGACTTGAGGTTGTTCACGAGCGTGACGGCTCGGAACCAGCGCCGCTGGTCGCCGTAGAGGCGGCGCTGTGCGGCGGCGAGACAGCCGTCGGTGTGCTGGCCGACGACATGGCCGCTGGGCAGTTCGAGCGTGAGCTCGGCGCGGCCGGTGCCGAACAGGGCGTGGTCCACGGCGGTGGAGGCGGGCGGCCCGCCCGGGCGCGGCGGCGTGAGGCCCTGCCGGGTCAGGCAGCGGTCGGTGAGCAGGACCTGGGCCGCCTTGAGGGTGTCGTCGGGGCTGAGCGACACCGCCGGTTCACGCGGCCCGCCGCAACCGGTCACCCACGCGGCCAGACACAGCGCGGCGAGGGCGCGCCGGGTGCGGCGGCTCATCCCGGCTGGCAGTCGGAGTGCGGGACGGTGTCGATCGCGTCGGCCTTGTCGGCCCACTCCCAGTTCTCCGAGTAGTCACCGCCGTAGACCGTGCGTTGCAGACAGCCGCCCGAGCGGGGGAAGTGCAGGACGTACGTGGTCCGGTCGACCTGGGAGCTGAAGGACTTCGCGTTCCTGCGGACGGTGGCGTCGAGTTCGGCGTACCCGCCGCGGCCCGCGTCATAGCACCAGCCGCCGCCCATCTCCCCCGGCTGCGGCCAGAAGCACACATGCCCCGGCAGGACGGCCGCGGAGGCGGACGGGGTGGGCGTGAGCGCCGCGAGTGTGGCGGACAGCGCGAGGGCAAGGGTGACGGAGCGTCGCAAGGGGGACCTCTGGGGACGGTGACGGGAGGATGCTCACGCTGCCTTCCCCGTGCTGACCTGGACAAGCGCGGAGACCGCCGACGTCACCCATGACAGTGAGTAGTCATACAGACCGGCTAGGGTTCGGCCATGGTGACAGCGACGGTCCGCGACTGGTACGACGAGGAAGGCTGGGGCGTCCTCGACTCCCCCGAGACCCCGGGTGGCTGCTTCGGCCACTACTCCGACATCCAGTCGGACGAGGGCGCCTTCCGTACCCTCACCCCCGGCCAGCGAGTGCAACTCACCTGGGAGGCCCCGGGGTTCAAACAGGACGGGTACGACTATCGCGCGGTGTCGATCGTGCCGTGAGTGCTGGGCCCGGTTCGGCCGGCCGGGTTCGTTCCTTTGTCAGGGCCTTGGTGACTCTGCGGGCCAGCAGCGGGTCCACCGGCAGTACATGGGAGGCGAACCAGCGGGCGGGTTCCGGGTCCGGGGCCGGGTCGACGAACTCCGCGCCCGCGTAGTCGTCGAGCGGCGGGTCGTAGAGATAGCCGGAGACCACGCCGTGCCCGACCAGGCGCTCCACGAGGGCGTCCCGGTCGTCCACGAGGAGCGGCACCCGGAAGAGCGGCAGCGGCCCCTCGCCCCCGGCACGGTCGCGCACCGCCGGGGAGGCCCAGGGGGTGCCCGCGAGCAGCGTGACGCCCGCCCTGCGGTGGGCGAGGTCGGCGTCCAGACGGTTGAGGCGCAGGTTCAACTGGGCCCGCACGAACGCCCCGTGGCGGACCCGGTAGTCGTGCAGGTCGACGCGTATCCAGGGGTCGTACGGCGACAGGCTCGGCGCCTCGTGCGCGGCCAGGGACAGCCGTGGCGCGTGCAGGGGCATCCGGAAGGAGTCGGCGTCGCGCTCGATGAGGCCGAGGCGTCGCATGGCCCGCCAGGTGGGGCGTACGAGGTGCAGGGCCTTGACCGTCGAACGGGCCAGGGGGCGCAGGGTGACCGCCAGGTCGGCGCGGAGCCGGGCCGGGGTGAGGAGGTCGTCGCGCAGGATCTCCAACTCCCGCCTGGTACGGGCGTCCTCGACCGCGAGGAAGCCGCCCGCCATCGCCGCCACGTGCTTGGAGAGGCTGAAGGCGGCGGCCTCGCCGAAGGTGCCGACAGGCTGCCCCGCGACATGCGTGCCGATGGCATGGGCCGCGTCCTCGATCAGCGGGATGCCCAACTGGTCGCAGCGCCTGCGGAGTTCGGTGACGCGGTCGGGGATGCCGTAGAGGTTGGTGGTCAGGACGGCGTCCAGGGAGCGCCAGGTGGACTCCGGTACGGCCGCCGGGTCGATGTTGCCGTCCCAGGGGGAGACCGGCGCGGTCACGGGGCGCAGGCCGGCGGCGAGGACGACGAAGAGGATCACGTCGTCGTTCACCGGGGACATCAGGACCCGGCCGCCGGGGCGGCACCAGCGCCGCAGGGCCAGGTACAGGGCCAGCCGGGCCGAGGGCGTGTAGACGCACTCCCGGCCGAGCCGCCGTGTCATCGTCGCGGCGAGCCGCGATCCGTACGCCATCGTCACCTCGTCTGTAGATCTTCGGATCCGCGGAGGGGTCTTCGTCGGCTACTTCGCCGGCGAGGAGGTGCGCAGGCCGCCGATCGTCTTCAGCAGGCGGTCGGCCGGATCGCGGAGCCAGGGGTGGGCGTTGACCGTGTTGCGCAGGCCGCGGACCGGGCGGCGCCACATGCGGTGGGCGGCGGCCACCGGGTGCGGGCGGACCGCGAACCCCTCGCCGACCCGCAGTTCACGGGTCTTGAGCCAGTCCTTGTACTCCTTGTCACCGCGCCCGAGATCCAGCACCCGCACCCCTTCGCGCCCCGCGGCCTCGGCCATCCGCAGATGCATGAGCAGGCCCGGGGAGTAGTAGCGCAGTTCGGGGTCGTACGCCGTGAACCAGGCGGCGAAGACGGTGCGCGAGGTCGGGCCGAAGTGGGCGGCGACGGGGCGGTCCCCGGCGTAGACGACGGAGAGCACGCCGGTGAAGTGGTCCTCGCGGACGCCGAAGAGGTGCTCGGTGAGGTCGACGATCCAGGGGCGGGCGAACCGGTCCATGCGGCCCGTGCGCCGGTACTGGGCGGACTTCCAGCGCATCAGCTGGCGCAGCACCTCCGGGTCCCGCTCGTCGAAGACGAACCGCACCTCGCCGTGGTCGCGGGCGAGCCGGCGTTCCTTCTTCAGGACCGTCTTGGCCAGGCCCGGGTAGGTGGCGCGCAGCCACTCCGGGTAACTGCCCTCGGCGGCCTTCAGATCGACGACCGGCGAAGCGAACGTCCCCGTGACATGACGGCCGAAAGGCTTCTGCTCGTCGACGAGGTGATCGAACTCGAACACGGACAGCCCGCAGGCCTTCAGCAACTCGCCGGTGTCCCAGGTGACTCCGGAACGGTGGACGAGAGCCTGGCAGTCGGAGAGGCCGAGACCGATGGCCCGCCCCACCCCGAACGCCCCCCGCTCGTACGGGAAGAAGCCGACCGCCTCCGCGCCGTCGTGCAGCACCGCGACCCGGGCCCCGCCCCGGTACCGGCCCACCCCGACCGCGAACTCCGGGGCCAGGAACGGGTTCCCGAAGTCGGGCGACTCGTCCATGATCCGGTGCCAGGCAGCGCGGAGCGTGCCGCTGAGCTCCTCCGGTCTGTGGATCGTGATCTGGTTCCTCATGGAGTTGCTCATGGATCGCATGGGCGATCGCTCCCCCCAGTTCCCCCCATGACGCGCCGGCCGCGTCCCGCCACTTCCTCCGCCATGTGCCCGTCCGCTCCCGTGCCCATTGTGCGGTGGGGCTCAAACGTCGCGAAACAGTACGCACGCTGTCAAGGGTGCCTGTCGTAACGGAACCGTGCGGATTGGGCACTCCCCGTCCGGCTGCGCTCCCCCGCCTGTATTACTGCCTCCATGACGGCATCCTCGTAGGAGCGAGGAGAGTCACGTACGGAGGGAACGGGGGCCGGGGATGGCGGGGGCGTCCGGGGAGCGGGCCATCGCGGTCGGTGAGTCGATCGGGGTGGCGGTCAACGGGGACAACGCGCGGATCGTCGTACTGCCCGCGGATGCCGTGCGCTGGGCGCGGACGGTGGAGGCGCCGCAGGGAGCGGGCTTCCTGCCGGGGTCGGCGTCCGGGGTGTTCGTGGGCCGGGAGGACGAACTCGCCGAGCTGCGGGCGATGTTGACCGATCACGGTACGGCGGCGGTACGGGCGATCCACGGGCTCGGCGGGGTGGGGAAGTCCACGCTGGCGTTGCAGTACGCGGCGCGGTACCGGGACGCGTACACGCTGGTGTGGTGGATCACCGCGGAGACGGCGGAGTCGATCGTCACGGGGCTGGGCGGGCTGGCCATGGCGTTGTGCCCGCAGTGGGCGGGGGCGGCGGGGCCGGACGAGCGGGCCGCGTGGGCGTTGCTGTGGCTCCAGGAGCACGCGGGGTGGCTGCTGGTCTTCGACAACGTCGAGGATCCGGGGGTGTTGCGGCCGTATCTGGGGACGCTGCACCGGGGACACCACCTGGCGACCAGCCGCAAGGCGACGGGCTGGCACGCGGTGGCTCCGTCCATGGCGTTGGGGCTGCTGCCGTTGCCGGAGGCGGTCGACCTACTCAGCCGGTTGGCGTTCCCGGGGCGGGCGCCTACGCGGGAGGAGTGGGCCGCGGCAACGGAGTTGGCGCGGGTGCTGGGGTGTCTGCCGCTGGCTCTGGAACAGGCGGGGGCGTACGTCTACGAGACCGGGACCGGGTTGGAGGAGTACCGGCGGTCGCTGGGGCTCGTGCTGGACGAGGTGAGCGAGGGGATCGACCCGGAACGGACGATCGCGCGGATCTGGGACCAGACGCTGGGGGCGATCTCGGGGCGCGATCCGTTGGCCGTGCGGTTGTTGGAGGCGATGGCGTGGATGGCGCCGGACGACATTCCGCGGGGGTTGTTGGAGCCGCTGGCGCCGGACGCGGTGGCGTTGAACCGGGCGTTGGGGGTGCTGCACTCGTACAACATGGTGGGGTTCAGCGGGCGGTCGTTCGTGGGTGTGCATCGGTTGGTGCAGGCGGTGTTGCGGGGGCGGGCGGTAGGGCGGGCGGATGCCGAACGAGTGCTTCAGGAAGCGGTGTTGTCGCTCGACGAGGACGAGGAATCCACAGCGGACCAGTGGCAGCAGGTCCTGCCCCACATCGATGCCCTTGCCGAGAACTCACCCGAGGGGAGCGTTCCGTCGCGGACGATGGCCGACGCCTACTTGGCCGCCGCTCAGTACCTGTACGAGCAGCAGCGAGACGGCCAGACCGTCACCCTGCGTCGGCTCGTCCTTGCTCAATGCTCAGAGTCGGGCGGTACCCATCTCAACACCCTGACCGCCATGAACAACCTCGCCAGCGCCTACACCGATGCCGGGTGCCCCCAACTGGCCATCCCGCTACTGGAGACCGTCGTCGCCCGACGCGTAGAGACCCAGGGCAGCGCACATCCCGACACCATCACCGCCCGCCAGAACCTCGCCGTCGCCTACAACGAGGCCGGGCACCTGGAGCAAGCCACCTCACTCTTCGAAACAACCCTCACCCAGTACGAACAGACCCTCGGCGACAGCCATCGCCACACCCTCATCTGCCGCCACAACCTCGCCTACGCCTACCGTTTGGGCGGACACCTGGAACGAGCTATCTCCCTCCTGGAGACCACCCTCGCCCAATACGAACAGGCCGTCGGCGACAGCCATCCCCGCACCCTGACCTGCCGTAACAGCCTCGCCGTCGCCTACGCGCAAGCCGGAGACCCGGAACGAGCCGTCCCGCTCCTGGAAACGACCCTCGCCCAGCGAGAACAGGTTCTCGGTCACACACACCCTCACACCGAGGCCACCCGCGAGAACCTCGCAGCAGCGCGGCGAGCCGCCGGGCTAGGCTGACCGAATGCCCAAACCACCCCCCGCCACCACCCTGGGCATAGTCCCCGCCCTAGTCCGCTCCGCGTTCCTCATCAACGCCGTCTACGCCGACTCCAGCCGCGCCTTCCACATCACCCCCCAACAAGGCCAGCTTCTCTGCGTCCTCATGCCCCACCCCCAGGGCATGACCGAGCTCGGCGAAACCCTGGGCCTCGCCAAGTCCAGCCTCACCGGGCTCGTGGACCGGACCGTCCAGCGGGGCTTGGTGCGCCGTGAGCCCGATCCCCGTGACCGGCGTGCCGTCCGCGTAAGTCTCACCGAGCACGGCGCCGAACTCGCCGCGGAGTTCTACGAGGAGACTTGCCGCCGCATCGACGCGCTGCCCGCCGGTCTCACCCCCACCGAGCGCGACCGGCTCGCCGCGCTCCTCTCCCGTGTCGTCCTCGACAACAAGGTGCCGGAAGTGTTCAGCGAGCCAGACCCGGCGCCGTAGCCGCCACGGCGTCCGGCTGCCGTCGGCCCGCCACCGCCAGCGCCAACGTCACCAGCACCGACGCCCCCGCCGTCATCGACATCGCCGCCGCCGGGGACGTCACCTGGGCCAGCGAACCGGCCAGCGCCGCGGCCACGCCCTGCATGGTGAGCATCCCGGCGGAGCGCAGCCCGAGGGCGTGGCCCGCCATGTCGTCCGGGGTGAGGGACATCAGCCGCTCCTGCTGGACCAGGCTCGCGGCGAACCCGACGTTGGAGAGGCACACCGCCATCGCCGCCCACACCACGTCCGGCCGCAGCGCGAACAGCAGATACGGCGTCGCCAGCAGCAGGAGCAGCGGCGTGGCCAGGCGCCCGCGCAGGGCCGGCGGTACGAAGCGGCCCACCAGCACGTCGCCCATGAACATGCCCAGCGCACCCGACGCGAACAGTGCGCCTGCCGCCTCCGGGGCGTAGGAGACGTACAGGGAGTCGCAGCCCACAACCAGGCCGTTGGGGAGCCACAGGCCGAGGTACGTCAGGCGGCGGCCCCGCGAGGACCACAGGAAGGCGTTGTTGCGCCAGGTCGCCCGGACCGAGAGGCGGCCGGAGGCGCGGGGCGGGCGGGCGGTCAGGCCGACGCGGTAGCTCACGGCCTGCGTCAGATACAGCACCGCCGCCAGGAGCAGACAGGTCCGCGGGGACAGGAGCGCCAACAGCGCGCCGCCCAGCGCGAACCCGAGCACCTGCATCAGGCCCGACGCCATGTTGAACACCGAACGGCCCAGTACGAAGCCCGACTTGGGGAGGATCTCGTTCAGCAGGCCCCCGGTCACCCCGCCGCCCAGCGACGCGATCAGGCCCTGGACCAGGACGACGACGAAGACTCCCCAGACCGGGAGTCCGGGCAGCGCCAGCACCGCCGTCAGGGTCGCGAAGGCCAGTCCCGACCAGACCAGCGTCGAGCGCGGACGCAGCCGGTCGGCTCCCGAGAGCAGGAAGGTCGCGCCCAGCACCTGCGCCAGCTGCGGGCCGAACATGCTCAGCGCCGACAGCAGCGGGGAGTCGGTGGCCCGGTAGACCATCGTGGCGAGGGACAGTCCGCCGATCGTCAGGGCCGCGTTGAAGGCGGCGTAGGAGAGGAAGAAGGGGGTGAACTCCGGGGTGCGGAAGAGCTCGCGGTAGCTGCGCATGGAGGGATTCTCGGAGGGGGCGGGCGGCGATCGTTATTGTTTCGCGCGTCGGCGAAAGCCACACGGCAGCAGGGGGGCTCATGGGGTGGTGGCAGCTCGACGCCGACACCCTTGCCCGCAGCCGGTTCGTGGTCTCGCCGTTCGCGGAGACGTTCGCGAGTCTGTGGCTGCTGCGCAGGGGGACCGCCGCACATCCGGGCGAGGAGGCGTGGCTGCGGGCGCATCTGCCCGGCTATCGCGCGTTCCTGGCCGCCGACCCGGTGGCCGAGGCCCTCGTGGACGCCGCGCTCAGGTCCTGGATCGCCGACTTCGTCTGCCCCACCCCGATCGCCGGGGAGACCTTCGAGGAGACCGTGGCCCGGGTGCGGACGGCCGCTTCGGACGCGGCCCGCGCCAACCTCCGCGTCTCCCTCGCCGGACCGCTCCCCGCCCTCCTGGAGCACGACGACCTGCCCGAGCGGGCGACCGCGCTCCTCACCCACGTCTGGGAGGAGACCGTACGGCCGTACTGGGAGCGTCGGCGGCGCGTCCTGGAGGCCGACGTGGTCGCACGGACCGCGCAGGTGAGCCAGGGCGGCTGGGCGGCCGTACTGGACTCGCTGCGGCCCTGGACCCGCTGGCTCGGCGAGAGCCGGTTCCAGGTCAACCTGCACGAATACCCGCCGCGGGAGGTCGCGTCCGGCGCCGAGCTGTCCTTCATCCCGGTGACGACGGGCAACGGCTGGGTGTCGTGGGAGGGGCGGGAGCGGTACGCCGTCGTCTACCCGTGTCTCGGGGTGCTCGCCGAGGACCACCGGCGGCGGCCCGTCCCGGGCGGGCTCGGGGCGCTCGTCGGGGCCGCGCGGGCCGGGCTGCTGGTGCTGCTCGAAACGCCGATGAGCACGACCCAGCTGGTCGCGGTGACCGGCCACGCCCTCGGCTCCGTCGGCCGCCATCTGCGCGTGCTGCTGGACGCCGGGCTGGTGGAGCGGCGGCGGGCGGGGCGGTCGGTGCTGTACGAGCGGACGGCGGCCGGGACGGTGCTCGTCGAGGCGTCCCGGAGCGAGGAGGCCCGTGCCAAAGAGACCCCGCATTGAGTCGTCCGCACCGAGGCCGCACGTCGGCCCGACACTTACCGGAGTTAGCATCCGCTTATGACCACTGCTGACAGCAACTCCCCCCTCTCCGTCGAGATCGGCACCCTCCAGGGCGGCGCCGCCGACCTCTCCCAGTACGCCGGCCAGGCCGTGCTGATCGTGAACGTGGCCTCCAAGTGCGGGCTGACCCCGCAGTACACGGGCCTGGAGAACCTCCAGAAGAGCTACGCCGACCAGGGCTTCACCGTCCTCGGCGTGCCCTGCAACCAGTTCATGGGCCAGGAGCCCGGCAGCGCCGAGGAGATCGCGGAGTTCTGCTCGGCGACGTACGGCGTGACCTTCCCGATGACCGAGAAGGTCGAGGTGAACGGCGAGGGCCGGCACGCGCTCTACGAGCGGCTGGTCGACTTCGCCGACGGCGACGGGCACACCGGCGACATCCGCTGGAACTTCGAGAAGTTCCTCATCGGCCGGGACGGCACCGTCGTCGCCCGCTTCTCCCCGCAGACCGAGCCGGAGGCGGCGGAGCTCGTGGCCGCCGTGGAGGCCCAGCTGGCCCGTTGACCTTGCCCCCGGGGGCCCGTTGACCTTGCCCCTGGGGCAGGGAAGAGCCTCCTCGTCACCGGGCGGAAAGACCCGTCCGGTGACGGAGGACGAGGATGGTCCGGTGACCGACGACGACCTGCTCACCATCGGCGCGTTCGCCGCGCGGGCCCGCCTCTCGGCCAAGGCTCTGCGGCTGTACGACCGGCTCGGACTGCTGACCCCGGCGCATGTCGACGAGGCCAGCGGCTACCGCTACTACCGGGCCGGCCAGGTGGAACGCGCCCGGCTGGTGGCGATGCTGCGGCAGCTCGACATGCCCCTGGCGCGGATCGCCGAGGTGGTCGAGGCGGGCGGGGCCGCGGGCGCGGACGTGCTGGCCGCCTACTGGGCCGAGGTCGAGACCCGGCTGGCCGGGCAGCGGACGCTCGCCGAGTACCTCCGTGGACGACTGTCGGGGAGGAGCTCCGAGATGTACGGGAAGTTCGTGGTGGAGACGGTGGAGCTGCCGGAGCAGGTGGTGATCACCGAGACGCGGCACGTGCTGGCCGACGAGCTGCCGGCCTGGATCGGCGCCTCGCTGGGCCGCCTGGAGGAGGGCGCGCGGGAGTGCGGGGGCCTGACCGCGGCCCCGTTCGTGCGCTACCACTCCGAGGTGTCCATGGAGAGCGACGGGCCCGCCGAGTCCTGCGTGCCGGTCGCCGACGAGGCTGCCGCGCGGGCGTGGGCGGCGGCGCAGGGCCGGGTGCGGGGGACGGAGGTCCGGGTAGAGCCGGCGCAGCGGTTCGCGTACACCCGGGTCACCAAGGCGCAGGTGGCCCATCCCCAGCTGATGGCCGCCTTCGAGGCGGTGGAGGAGTGGATCGCCGGGCAGGGCCTGGAACAGGCGGGGCCCTGCCGGGAGATCTACTTCGCGGACTGGGACGCGGCGGGGCCCGAGGACCCCGTCTGCGACGTCGCCTTCCCCATCAGGTAGGCGGCCCTACTTCAGCTCGTCGGGGCACGGCGTGCCCCGCGGCAGCTGATAGGGCGCCGCCAGCCGGTACGTCCCCGCCTTCGGCGCGATCAGCTCCGTCCACTTGTCGCCCTGGGCGTCCTCCTCCGTCTCCATCAGGCAGCCGTTGACGTTGTCGTACGTCTTCGGCTCCCCGTCGGCCCGGTCCTTGGAGGCGTCCGTCTCCTGCGGCGGCTTGAGGCTCTTGCCGTCGGCGTCGACGATGCTCAGCCACGGCGAGTACGGGATGCGGATGAGGATGCGGCCGGCCTTCCTCACCTGGAGGGTCATCTCGCCCTGCTCGGCGCGGTCCACGACCGCGTTGGGCTCGGCGAGCGGGGTCGGGTCGGTCACCTGGAACAGCTGCCAGTTGGCGTCGCCCCAGACCTGCTTCAGATACGGCATCCCCCGCTGGACGAGGTCCCGCTCCCGCTTCGCCCCGTCGCCGTCCGGCTCGTCCTTGGAGACGACCACGAAGTGCACGGCCCAGCGCTTGACCCACTCGTGGTAGTTCGCGGAGTTGAGCGTGTCGTCGTAGAAGAGCGGGTTGCGCTCCATGTCGGCCTGGCGGTTCCAGCCGCGGGCGAGGTTGACGTACGGGGCGAGCGCGGACGCCTCCCGGTGGGAGCGGGCCGGCACGACCTCGACGCGGCCCTTCTCGGCGCCGACCTCCTGGAGCTCGTTGACGAGCGGGGCGAGCTCGCGGGCCCAGGAGGCGGCCGGGGTGGTGTTGAGGACGTCGTCGACCGACTTGAAGCCGATCCAGCCGCCGAACCCGGCGATGGCCACCACGATCGCGTACCACTTGCGGCTGCGCGGCACCGTGAACGGCAGCGCCGCCACCAGCACCGTCCCGGCGAACAGCATCGGCAGCCGGGAGATGTTCGACCCGATCTGCGAGCTGATCAGCCAGACCAGGACGACGGCGAGCGCGTACACCGCGGCCGTCAGCCGGACCGTCCGCCACCCCTTGGGGACGAGGACGAAGACGAGCGCGCCGTAGAGGAACGGCAGGATCACCGAGCCGAAGATCATCGGCTGGGTGCCGGAGAACGGGAACAGCCACGCCGACACCGCGACCACCACGGTCGGCGCGATGCCCAGCGCCCAGGCGCCGGGCCGCCGCTTCTGCAGGAACAGCGCGACCGCGACCAGCCCCACGAACAGGCCCGCGACCGGCGAGGCCATCGTGGCGAGCGCGGCCAGCGGCGCGGCGCACAGCGCCTTCGCCCACCGCTTGTAGCGCCAGCGGTACGGCCAGCAGAACACGACCGCGACCGCGCCGAGCGCGAACATCGTGCCGAGACCGAAGGTCACGCGCCCCGAGACGGCATTGCAGAAGAAGGCGATCACACCCGCGAGCGAGGCCCACAGCGGGTTCTTCACGGACCGGCTGCGCAGCAGGATCAGCGTGAGCAGCCCGGCCGAGACGGTGCCGGCGATCATCATCGTCGTACGGACACCGAGGACCGACATCAGATACGGCGAGACGACGCTGTACGACACCGGGTGCATGCCGCCGTACCAGGCGAGGTTGTACGCCGAGTCCGGGTGCCGGCCGACGAACTCCGCCCAGGCGTCCTGGGCGGCGAGGTCACCGCCGCTGTTGGCGAACAGGAAGAACCACATGATGTGGAGCCCGCCGGACAGCGCGGTGAAGGAGAGCACGGGGTGCCGCAGGATCCGCTCGCGCAGAGCGAGGAAGGCGGTGAGGAAACGGGAGGGCACCGGGGACGGCTCAGGGGTGACCGGGTCGTCGGTACGACTGCTGTCGGCTGACCTTCCGGCACTCTCTGTGCGCGGTGCGGGCACACGTATTCGCGGGCTCGTCCCCGAGTCCGGATCGGCGTCGTCTGCGCGTGTCGGCTCCGCAGTGGCCACCTGAAGGCAACTCCCCGTGTCCCGTCTTCTTTTCTCGGCCGTGTGATGTTCCGGCCTCGTTCACGGTCGCGTTGTGGGCGACCGGCGACCTGCCCCGATTCGTGACGCTAGCACGCAGCCCGCCGCCGGGCCCCCGGGCGGGGGCGTCGGCGGCGGGGATGCGTACGGGAACTCAGCTGACGCGGGTCAGCTTGTCCGTGAAGCCCGGTTCGACGAGGTCCTCCTGGAGCGCGACCGGGACCGAGACGGCACCGGCCGAGGCGTCACCGACCGTGAGCGTGCCGACCTTGGTGCCGGCCTTCGCGGTGTGCGGTACGTCGTCGGCGGCGAACGTCAGCTTCACGGTGAGGCCGGACCAGCCGACGGCGGTGACGTCCTTGGTGGCGACGACGGCCGTGTGCCCGCCGAGCCCGTCGTCCACGTACCCCACGACATCGCCCTTCTTGATGATCGTCGCGGACTTCAGGGCGCCCTGGGCGGCCCGGATCAGCTGGTCGCCCGCGGTGAGGGCGGCGCTGAGGATGGTGTTGTCCACGCCGCCGGCGGGCTGGCGCAGCACCGCGCCGACGATGGTGCGGGTCTCGCCGTTCACCTCCTTCTTCGCGGCGAACACGAGGTTGCCGAGGGCGGAGGTGGTGGTGCCGGTCTTGATGCCGACGACGTCGTTCTTGCCGACGAGCTGGTTCCAGTTGGGGTGGTTGGTGCCCTTGTAGTCGTCGTACGACATCATCGCGGCGACCTCGCGGAAGGCCGGGTACTCCATGGCCTTCTTGGCGAGCTTCACCTGGTCCACGGCGGTGGAGACGGTGGTGTTGTTGAGCCCGGACGGGTCGGTGTACGTCGTGTTCGTCATCCCGAGGTCGTCGGCGGCGTCGTTCATCTTCTCGACGAAGGCCTTCTCGGAACCGGCGTCCCAGCGGGCCAGGAGACGGGCGACGTTGTTCGCGGACGCGATCAGGATGCTCTCCAGGGCCTCGCGCTGGGAGATGCTGTCGCCGGCGGTGACGTCGACGGTGGACTCCTGACCGGCGTCGGCCTGGTCCTGCGCGGTCTGGTCGATCTTGATGTTCGGACCCTTGGCACCGCTCTTCAGCGGGTGGTCGCGGAGGATGAGATACGCGGTCATGACCTTGGCGACACTGGCGATCGGTACGGGCTTCTGCTCGCCGGAGGAGCCGAAGGAACCGATGCCCTGGACGTCGAGGGCGGCCTGGCCGTCGGAGGGCCAGGGGATGTCGACCTTGCCGCCGTCGAAGGAGTAGCTGTCCTCGGCGGTGAGCTGGAGGGTGGGGGTGGGCAGCGGGCGTACGGACTGTACGACCGCAAAGACGATCGCGAGGAGGAGGACGAGGGGCGTCCAGATCTTCACGCGCCGGACGGTGGTGCGGAGGGGGGTCTCCGGGGGCGGCGGCGTGTTCGTCAGCTCGGCCAGGAGGTCCAGCGGGGGCTTCGGCGGAAGCGGCTGCTGGGTGGTGCGCTCGGGGCCGATCTGGGGGACGGGGGTGGTGACGTCGGGCTTGAGCGCGACGAACTTGCTGGTGCGCTCCGCGGCGGGCGGGAGCTTGAGCATGGTGGTGGGCTGATCCACAGGACGCTCGGCCTCGGCTTCGCCGCCGGCCCCGGTCTTCTTCCCACCCGCACCACGCGTGCGGCTGTCGTCGCCGGGTGCGGGTGCCCCGGGGGCCTTCTCCCCCTCGGCGGCTCGAGGTGCGCCCGCCGCGGCACGGGGGTCGACCTTCGGGACCGCCCCACCGGGCTTGTCGCCGGGCGCGACGGCCTTGAGGAGCCTGGTGGAAGCGTCGGTGGGTCGGGGGGCCTCGGCGGCGTCGGCGGGTCCGGTACCACCGCGCACGTCACGCGGCTCGTCGACAGGCTCAGCAGACGCGGTGGCAGCCTGCGCGTCCCGCGGCTCATCGGCCGGCTCCGCGGCAGCGTGCGCGCCATGCGGCTCATCGGCAGGCTCAGCGGCGGCGTGCGCGTCACGCGGCTCATCGGCAGGCTCCGCGGCAGCGTGCGCGTCACGCGGCTCATCGGCAGGCTCCGCGGCGGCGTGCGCGTCACGCGGCCCATCGGCCGACCCAACAGACGCGGTGGCAGCCTGCGCGTCATGCCGGTCGTCAGTGGGCTCCGTCGTGCCGTCCGCGGCGCGGGGTGCGTCGGTCGGGGTCGAGGGGTCTTCGGGCTGCGTGCGCTCCTCGGGGGCCGTGGACGCGGCCGTCTCGGGCTCGTCGACGTCTCGCTCGGCGGCCTTCGACCCGGCGTCCCCGTCCGTGCCTGACTTCGCGGACCCGTCCGCCGGCTTCCCGGTATCGGCAGCCCCGGGGGCCTCAGCGTCCGTCTCAGGCTCGCCGGGGGCCTTCGGGGCCTCCTGGGGCCCCTTCGCCGTCTCGGCGCCGCCGTCGGCCTCCGCAGCCGCGTTCTCGACGTCAGCGTCGGACTCGTCGCCGGGCTCCGTCCCGTCGTCGGCATCAGTATCAGCCTCGGCCCCGGACTCAGACCCGGACCCGGACTCGGACTCGTCCGGCGTACCGTCGCCCGAGCGGACCCACGCCGCCACCGCGGCCCGCAGCCGCGCGTCGCCGCCCGTGTCCTCGGACGCAGCGCCCTCCCGCCCCTCGGCCTGAGAGCCCTCAGCCTCAGGTGCCTCCGCGTCCTGCGCACCGGCGTCCTGAGCCTCGGCGTCCTCCGCGTCCGTCCCAGGCCGCTCCTGACCGTCCTCCGCATCCGACGCCCCGGCGTCCCCGGACCTCGAGCCACCCGAACCCTCGGCGCCCGCCGAGCCGGCGGCAACTCCGGAGCGCCCAGCGTCCCCGGAACCCGCGGACCCCTCTGCCCTCGCGGAACCTCCGGAAACCCCAGCACCCCTGGCGTCGCCCGAGTCCCCGGCCGCCCCGGTCTCCGCCCGTGCCGCGGACTCCCTGGCCTTCGCCACGTCCCGTACCGAGAACACGCGCGTCGCCGTGTCCACGCCGCCGCCGCCGGACTCCGCGCCCGGGCCGTCGGTGTCCCGTGCCACCGCGAGCCGTGGATCGCGTGTCTCGGTCCTGGCCTCGGGAACCGGACCCGCGCTCCCCGGCGTCGGTTCTGCCGACGACTCGCGCTGCTTCGACCTGTCGGGGAACTCGCCCGCCACCGATGCCTCCTCAACCATGAACCGTGAACACGTGATCCTGTGGACCGTCGACCGTGGACCCTGGACCGTGAATTTGTATCCGACCGCCTGCCCCGGTCACCGGTCCACCGCACTGTCCGAACCGTGTACCAGTGTCCTGTGTGAGGGCTTGGCTCCTGCGGTAGACGAGAACGACATACCTACTGGTTCCACTACAAACAGGTCACGCACCCTCGACAGACCAATGTGAGAGGGGTCACCCTGTCATTCATCCACGCGGGGAGGCATGGATGGGCAGGAGCCGCAGAACACTTCCGGAGGAGCTTCTGCTGCTGGCGTTGGACCCGACCACGGGTACCACCGCACAGCCGCAGTCGCTCGACCTCGGTCTGGCCGGAGCACAGCTAGTGGAGCTGGCGCTGGCCGGACGGATAGCCCCAGACGGGGATCGTATCGCCGTGGTAGTACCACGGCCGACTGGAGATCCGACGCTGGACTGCGCGTTGGAGTTGCTGCGAAGGCGTGGCGCTCCCGTGCGGGCAGTGAACTGGATTGGCGGGCCTCGCCTGGGGCTGCGCCAGACCTACCTCTCGCATCTCGAGCGGTGCGGCATGGTGCATGCCGTCGCCGGTCAGATGTGCGGGGTGTTGCCGACGACTCGCTATCAGGCGACGGACAACGCCATCAGCCGGGAGATCAGGGCCCGGCTGGACTCGGCGATCCGCACCGGCGTACCGCCGGACCCGCGGACCGCGGCGCTGGCCGCCCTGGCACACGCGGTCGGCCTCGGCAAGCATCTGTACCCGGGCAACGAGGGCAGGTCCTCGCGGTCCCGGCTGCGGGACCTGATCAGGCACGACCCCATGGGCGGTCTCGTCGCGCACGCCGTGATGGACGTCCAGAACGGTGTGGCGGCCCAGCCACGCCGTAGCCCCGCTCCGGCGACCGGCCGTCCGGCCGCACCCGGTGGCAGGGCGGCAGCGGAACCCGCTCGCGGTGTTCCGGTGCAACCGCGCCGCGGTTCCATGGCGCGTGTCGTGGCCCACTGAGCCGCAGTTCCCACGACACCACCGCAGGAACCGAGCCGCACCCAACGCACTGCCGGCGCAGCACCGTACCCGGAATCGGGAGCCGCTGGTCCGCGCGGGGCGGCGGGACCGTGTGTCCGGACGACACCACGGTCCCGCCGTCCCGCGCGCTTTTTTCGTGTCCACACCCTCACAACGGCACGCGGCTCACCGCCGTTCACCGCGAACCGGCGCCTGTGCAGCGCATATCCACGGTTTCCCAGCGGTAGAAAGCACCTTGGTGGCAGTCTGCTCAACAGCAGATACGCAAAGTGGCAATTTTCGAAGGCACGCAGCCGGAGGTGCACGTTCTCGTGGCGTCCAATGTCAATCCCACCGTCAGGCGGCGCCGGCTGGGCCAGGAGCTGCGCCGGCTCCGCGAGCTCAAGGGCATGACCGCCGAAGAGGTCGCCGAACGGCTGCTGGTGTCGCAGTCGAAGATCAGCCGTCTGGAGAACGGGCGGCGCAGCATCAGCCAGCGTGACGTCCGCGACCTGTGCGGGGTGTACGAGGTCGAGGACCACCGGATCGTCGACTCGCTCATGCAAATGGCCAAGGACAGCCGCCAGCAGGGCTGGTGGCACTCCTTCGGCGACATCCCCTACTCCGTCTACATCGGGCTGGAGACGGACGCGGCGAGCCTTCGCGTGTACGACCCCCAGGTCGTCCCCGGTCTCCTCCAGACCCGTACCTACGCCGAGTCCCTCATCTCCGGTGCGCTTCCCGAGGCGACGCCGACCGACATCGACAAGCGTGTCCAGGTGCGCGTGCGCCGACAGGAACGTATCTCTGCCGCCGACAA
Organism: Streptomyces justiciae; assembly: GCF_015163075.1. Taxonomy (GTDB): domain Bacteria; phylum Actinomycetota; class Actinomycetes; order Streptomycetales; family Streptomycetaceae; genus Streptomyces; species Streptomyces justiciae. The sequence goes on along the minus strand of NZ_JADDXU010000008.1, from coordinate 108,340 downwards.
CCCGCTGCGCCTGTGGGCCGTCCTCGACGAGGCGACCCTGCGCCGCGAGGTCGGGAACAAGCAGGTGATGATCGAGCAGCTGGAGCATCTGATCGAGATGTCCCAGCTGCCGCATGTCACCGTGCAGTTGATCCCGTTCACGATGGGCGCGCACCCGGGAGTCAGCGGTCAGTACGCGATCCTGGAGTTCCCGGACGCGGCCGACTCCAGCGTGGTCTACATCGAGGGCGTCACCAGCGACCTGTACCTGGAGAAGGCGCAGGACGTGCAGAAGTACAGCGTGATGTACGAGCATTTGCGGGCACAGGCCCTCAACGCGGACCAAAGCCGCGACTTCATCTCGAAGGTGGCCAAGGAGTACGCCCGCTGACCGCGCAACGGCCCACTCTGTAAGACGGGCGCCGAAAGGTACACCTAAGTCCGGTCAAGATGGAAGACCCCACTGGAATATGCCACCCGGGCGGGTGAATACCTTCCCCGCACTCCGATGTTGGCGAGTAGCGTCGATCACGCCATCGAGGCAACAACGTTGGCGCAAACCGTGTCGTGCAGACGGAGACAAACGCACACCGCGGTGACAGCAACTCAGCAACTGGCTAATCGGAGCGAACATGGCAATCAAGCAGGGCGTCACGGACGAGTGGGTCAAGTCCTCCTACTCCCAGGGCAATGGCGCGTGCGTCGAGATCAAGTCCCCGGTCCTCGCGGCGATGGCCGTCCGGGACTCGAAGGTCACGGACGGCCCCACCCTGGCCTTCCCCGCGGACGCGTGGACCGCCTTCGTCGGCTCGGTCAAGGCGTAAGCAGGTCGAGCGATCGAGTGATCGGTTCCAACACAACTTCACAAGCACCGTCCAAGAGCCCTCTCGTCCAGCTCGCCGTCCTTGCCGAGGGGGCTCGGCTTGTGCCCGGGCACGGACCCGAGGAAGGGTCAGCGCAGTAGGTCCACGTACCTGTCCGTCCCCGGCACCGTCGGTACGAACGGCGCGACCAGCTCCACCCGCCCCAGACCCGCCTCCGCCACCGGCCCGTCCAAGCCCGTGAAGTACGCCTCCCAGCAGTCCCGCGGATCGGCCTCCAGGAACCACAGCAGGGTCAGCCGGGTGTCGACGCCCTCGACCTGCTTCACGTACGTCATCCGGTCGCCGGGCAGGGGCGTGGGGCGGAACACGGTCACCATCGCGGCCGGTGAGCCCGCGACCCGCTTCGGCAGATGACGGGAGCGCAGCCACTCCAGCAACTCCGCCCGCTGCTCGGTCGATTCGGCGTCGATCACCTCGACCACGAGCCCCGCGTAGGGGTGGTCGAGGGCGTGGTAGTCGCGCGGGCCGGCCGCCCCGTCCCGGTACACGGTCGCCTCGTGATCCTGGAACGCGGTGAAGACATGGGTCCGGTCCTGGTAGACCCGCCCGTCCCGGTTCAGGCGCTTGTTGATGCCGACGGTCCACTTCATGTGGTCGGCGTAGCGGCCGTCGGTGATCCAGTACGTCGAGATGTAGCACCCGGCGGTGACCGGCTGGGCGACCGCCGACTTCTCGGGATAGCGCAGGAGTTGGAGATCGCGGGTGGCGACCCAGCGCCGCCCGGCGTACATCCAGGGCATCGCCATCGCGCCGGCGTAGTAGTGGTCGTCCTCGTACCAGCGATTGTAGGCGTACTCGTGACCCGGGTGCGGTTCGACCATGGTGATCAGGGCGTGGCCCGGACGGACTCCGTACGGCCCTACGGCGGCCAGCTCGGCGTACGTCTCGCTGCGGGTGTCGTCGCTCATGCGGTTCCCCTTTCCTGCGGTCGCCCTTACTCTGACGCCCCGTCAGATAATGCGCCAGAGCCGGAGTCGAGTCGCCTGGAGGGTCATCCATGTCATCGCTGCTCTCAGGGAAGACGGTCGTGGTGTCGGGCGTCGGGGCCGGGCTCGGGCATCAGGTCGCCGCGGCCGTCGTACGGGACGGCGGGAACGCCGTGCTCGGGGCGCGTACGGAGGCGAACCTGGCGAAGTCCGCCGCCGACATCGACCCAGACGGGGCGCACACCGCGTATCGCTCGACGGACATCACCGACGAGCAACAGTGCGCGGCGCTCGCGGAGTTGGCGGAGGAGCGGTTCGGGCGGATCGACGCGGTGGTCCATGTGGCCGCCTGGGACAGCTACTTCGGCGGGCTGGAGGACGCGGACTTCACCACCTGGCAGTCGGTGATCGACGTGAACCTGCTGGGGGCGCTGCGGATGACGCGGGCCTGTCTGCCGGCGCTGAAGCGGGCCGGGGGCTCGGTGGTGTTCATCGGGACGCAGTCCTCGGTCGCGGCGCCCTCGCAGGTGCGGCAGGCGGCGTACGCGGCCTCCAAGGGCGCGCTGACGAGCGCGATGTATTCGCTGGCACGGGAGTTGGGCCCGTATCGCATCCGCGTGAACACGGTGCTGCCGGGCTGGATGTGGGGCCCGCCGGTGCAGGCGTACGTCCAGTTCACCGCACACACCGAGGGGGTCGAGGAGCCCGAGGTGCTCAAGCGGCTGACGGACCGGATGGCGTTGCCCGATCTCGCCACGGACGGGGATGTAGCGGACGCGGCGGTGTTCCTGGCGTCGGACCGGGCACGATCCATCACGGGACAGTCGTTGCTGGTCAATGCGGGGGAGCTGATGCGATGACGTTCATGTAGATGAACAAGAACCAGCATGCCGAATGAATTTACCTCCCCTTGACCTTACGCCCGCTTGTCGTGTTCACGCGGGAGCGCCCACGATGAGCGCCGGGTCGAACCCTGGGAGGGCGCACATGAACGGTCTCGACTGGGCCGTGCTCATCGGCTATTTCGGCGTGATGGTGGCGATCGGCGTGTGGTCGCACAAGCGCGTGGACAACGTCAGCGACTTCTTCACGGCCGGCGGCAAGATGCCCTGGTGGCTCTCCGGCATCTCGCACCACATGTCGGGCTACAGCGCGGTGATGTTCACCGGGTACGCGGGCATCGCGTACACCTACGGCGTCACCTCCTTCGTCACCTGGTCCTTCCCCATCGCCCTGGGCATCGCGATCGGCTCCAAACTCTTCGCGCCGCGCATCAACCGCCTGCGCTCCCGCCTCCACGTGGCCTCCCCTCTCGAATACCTGAAGAACCGCTACGACCTCAAAACCCAGCAGGCACTGGCCTGGTCCGGCATGCTGCTGAAGATCGTGGACGTGGGCGCGAAGTGGGCGGCGATCGCCACCCTGTTGTCGGTGTTCACCGGGATCTCCCTCAACCAGGGCATCCTCATCACCGGCTCCATCACCGCCGTCTACTGCACGATCGGCGGCCTGTGGGCGGACGCGCTGACCGAACTCGGCCAGTTCGTCATCCAGTTGCTGGCCGGTGTGGCGATGCTGATCGCGGTGGTCCTGGAGCTGAACGACAAGGGCATCGGCTTCTGGGGCGCCTGGGACGAGCCGCAGCTGAAGGGCCACGGCGAACCGCTGGTGGGCCCCTACGGCACGGTCTTCCTCCTCGCCTTCCTCTTCATCAAGCTCTTCGAGTACAACGGCGGCATGCTCAACCAGGCCCAGCGCTACATGGCCACGGGCAGCGCGTACGAGGCGGAGCGCTCGGCACGGCTCTCCGCCGCCCTGTGGCTGATCTGGCCGGTGATCCTCTTCATCCCGATGTGGCTGTCCCCGCTGCTGGTGCAGTCACAGAAGCCGGACGGCTCCGACGCGTACGGCCTGATGACCGAACAGCTGCTGCCCCACGGCCTGTTGGGCCTGGTGATCGTCGGCTTCTTCTCGCACACGATGGCGATGTGCTCCTCGGACGCCAACGCGATCGCGGCCGTCTTCACCCGTGACTGCGCGCCGGTGGTCTGGCGCCGCGCCCGGGCGTGGAGCGAGGGCCAGGGCCTGCGGGTCGCCCGTATCACCACGGTCGTCTTCCTCGGCCTCTCCATGGCGGCGGCGACACAGGTCAACTCCCCGACCTTCAAGGACATCATCACGGTCGTCATCAAGTGGGTGGCGGGCCTGATGGGCCCGATGGCCATCCCGATGATGCTGGGCCTGCTCCGCCCGTTCCGCCGCTCGGGCCCGACGGCGGCGCTGACCAGCTGGTCGATGGGTCTGCTGGCCTTCTGGCTGGTCAACTACCCGATCAACTGGAACGTCGACGGCGGCGTCCCGCTCCAGTACCAGGTCTCGGTGCCGCTCGCGGTGTCCCTGATCCTCTACATCCTGATCGGCTTCATCAAGCCGGAGGACACCCCGGAACGCCTGGCGATCATCGAGAAGATCAACACGGACGGCGACGGGGTCGCTGCGCGGGCTGAGCCGGTGCCTACGGAGGCGTGACCCGGGGACCGCTGGCGGGTGCGGGTCCGTGGGGGCTGGTCGCGCAGTTCCCCGCGCCCCTGGCGGCACGACCCGCACCCGGGTTCGGACGTGAGGGGACGTGTCGGGGGGTGTCCGCCCGCAGCGGTTGGCGCGTCAACACGGGAGCCCTGTTATAGCTGCCCGATTCCGCGCCGTTCCGAGGACGGACACCCCCCGGCGCGGCCCCGACCCACAACGAAACCGCACCGCACGAACGCGAACCGCACTCAGCCCCGCGGATACCGCGCCAGCCAGCCCGGCGACGACCCCGCCGGGCCGTGCAGAGCCGGCCCCTGGGTCATCTCCATCGCGAAATCGTCAGCCAGTTCCAGCAACGTAGGACGGCCCTCCAGCTCGGCCAGCCAGGCCGGCGGGAGGGCCGTTTCGCCGTGCAGGGCGCCCAGGAGGCCGCCGGTGAGGGCGCCGGCCGCGGCGGAGGGCCCGTCGTGACTGACGGCGAGGCAGAGCCCATGCCGTACGTCCTCGCTCACGAGGGCGCAGTAGACGGCGGCGGCCAGCAGCCCCTCCGCCGTCCCCGCCCCGACCAGCTCCGCCACCCTCGCGGGCGTCGGCATCCCCTGCCGTACGGCACCCAGCGCATGCTGCAACGCGTCCGACACGGGCTGGTGTCCGGGCCGGGCGGCGACGAGGGCGAGGGTCTGCTGGACGGCGGCGTCCAGGCTCTCGCCGCGGGCGAGCCCGTGCACGATCGCGGCGTACGCGCCCGCCGCGAGGTAGGCGACGGGATGCCCGTGGGTCTGCGCCGCGCACTCCACGGCGAGCTGCACGACGAGCTGCGGCTCCCAGCCGACGAGCAGCCCGAACGGCGCGGAGCGGGCGGCGGCCTCGGGCCCGGCCTCGCCGGGGCTCTTGGGGGCGTCGAGGGTGCCCATGGTGTCGTCCCCGAACCCGATGAGGAGCGACCGCGCCGGATCCCGCCGCGCGTACAGCCACTCCTCCCGCGCGAGCCAGCCGTCCTCCTTGCGCCGCTCGTCGGGCCCCCAGTCCCGCTGGGTGGCGGCCCACCGCAGATAGGCGCGATGCAGATCGGTGGGCGGATGCCAGGCGCCGGTGTCGCGGCGGACCTGGGCGCGTATGAGCCCGTCGACGGAGAACAGGGTGAGCTGGGTGAGATGGGAGACGGCACCGCGCCGCCCGTACCCGGGGACGAGATCGACGATCCCCTCAGCCCCGTACGCCTCCCGGATCTCCTCCAGCGAGAGCCCATCGACCGGCGCCCCCAGCGCGTCCCCGACGGCGGCCCCGAGCAGCGTGCCCCGCACCCGGCTCCGGAAGTCCTGCTGTTCGACCCGCCCCCAGACGGCCCCGGCTGTCACACCCACCAAGACCTCCCCAACGGCACCACCCGGACGCACGACAGCTCAGCACTGTAATCGACCGGGAACGGTCAGTTCAGGGGGCCGATCGGTATGCGGAATGTGTGCGGAGTGGTCGTTATTGGGCTGGGGTGGTCGGTTGTCACCCGTACCAGGTCGTCAGCCACGGATGCCCGGGGTGCACCCGCCGCAACCACTCACCGAGCCGCTCGCGCCGCGACCGGTCCAGCAGCGGAAGCACCCCCTCGAAGTCCGCCTGGTCCTTGGGGCGTGACCCCTTGGCCTTGAACAGCAGGACCAACTCCGGCGCCAGGTAAGGAATCCCGTCCGGCGTCCGCTCGATGACCTCGTCGTACGGCAGCCGCAGGCTCTCGTCCCGCCGGCAGACCCACATCCCGCCCTCGTGCGGCTCACGGAAGACGTCGAACAGATACCGGCCGCTGACCGGATCACGAAGCCAGGTCTGGTGCGTGGCCGCAAGGACCTCGTGGCCCGCCCCCTCCCAGACCCGCCCCCAGCCCACCGCGTCCCAGGCGTGCCCGGCGAAGCGGTCCCGGAGCTCCGGGAAGCGCGCCACGGGCACCGCGATCTCCAGGTCGCCGTGCGGCCGTGACTGCTCCCCGCGGAAGAGGTCCAGCGCCCATCCCGCCGCGACGCACCAGGGAGCGTCGATGCCGTCCAGCCGGTCCGCGACTTGTTCCGGCCGCCACGCGTCCGCCCATCTCGCGTCTGTCTCGTCCGCGTCGAGCACCACACCACCGGGCGGCAAAGCATCGTTCATCGACCCAACCTATCCCGGTCTCCGGTGACTGGATTCTGGCTCAATGCCATACGGTCCTCGCCGTCTCCGGCGGGAAAGATGATCGCCATGGCCACCACACCCCCACGCACCGCACTCCACCTCACCGCCACCCTCCTCACCGCGACCGTCGCCCTCTACATGGCCCTCGTGGCCTTCGGGAACATCACGGACTTCGGGACGAACCAGCAGTTCGTGCGGCATGTTCTCGCGATGGACACCACGTTCAAGGACGACGACCTGATGTGGCGGGCCGTCACCAGCAAGGGACTTCAGGACACGGCGTACGTCGCGATCATCGTCTGGGAGACGGTCTCGGCGCTGGTCCTGATCTACGGCACCTGGCTCTACGCGCGGCGCAACGATCTGCGCGCTCGGCGCTTCTCGACGTACGGACTGCTCATGGTGCAGCTGCTCTTCGGCGCCGGGTTCATGGCGATCGGCGGGGAGTGGTTCTCGATGTGGCAGTCGGCGGACTGGAACGGGCTGGACGCGGCGCTGCGGGTGTTCGTGCTGAGCGGGGTCGTGCTGATCGTCGTACACCTGCCGTCCGGGACTGGGACGCGGGACTCCTGACTCAGCCCAGCCCGCGGAGGCGTCCGCGCCGGGACGCGGTCAGGCGGGCACGGACGTGCTCCGGCGGCAGGTCCGCCGCCAGCCTCGCGAGCTCCTCGAAGATCGACATGTACGTGCCGCCACCGGCCTCCCCGCGCAGCTCCCGCTCGCGTTCCACGAACGGCCGGACCGCCTCCCAGACCGAGACGATCCGGGTGCGCAGGACCGTGGCCAGCAGGGTCTCGTCGAGCAGTCCGAAGACGGCGAGGTTGGCGAAGGACTGGTAGTAGTACACGACGCTGTAGAAGGCCGCCCTGGGTTCGGCGGGCAGGCCGCGCACTCCGCCCGCCGGATCACACTCCGCTCCCAGGCGCGTCGTCACGTAGTCGTGCTGCTCGTGGAACTCCACCGACCGGAACTCCGCGAACAGGTCCATCATCACGGATATGTGGTTGGCGTGCTTCGCGATCCGGGCCTGCCGGGCGCCGAACACGACGGAGGTCACCACGGCGACGACCGCGATGGCCGCGGTCACGATGTTGAAGACGACAGAGCTGTCCATCCGGTCACCGTACGGAGCCGGACGGGTCAAGTACACGCCGTACGCGGCTACTTGACCACGACCACCGCCGTGCCCGTCTCGCCGAACGTCCACAGCGCCGACCCGTCCGCCTTCTTCATGCGGATGCCGCCGGTCTGGGTGCCCGCGGCGGGCGGAGGCGGGGAGGAGCCGTCGACGGCGTTGGAGAAGGCGATGTTCTTGCCGGACTTCACGGCGAAGTAGACGACGTGCTCGATCCTGACCCCGTCGGAGCCGGTGATCGGGTCGCCGGAGCGGGTCCCCACCGTGTAGTCACCCGGGTCGGGGGAGAGCGTCCCCGGCCACACCACGAAGGTGCGGCGGGCCGCGTCGCTCGCGTCGACGAGCCACACCCGCTTCTCGCCGAGCGAGTAGACGATACGGCGGCCGGTGCCCGAGTCGTCGGGCACGGCGGTCGCCGCCGGCTTCGTCGCCCCGGCCGAGGGGGACGCGGACGCCGTCGCGCTCGGGCGGACGCCCGTCGCCTCGGGCTTGGCGCCCTTGTCCGCCTGTACGGCGAGAGCGGCGACCACGGCTATCGCTCCCACCGTCAGACCGGTCACCCAGACCTTCGGGGCAGGCACGGCACGTATCTCCTCAGCTCACCGACAGGGTCGGATCATCGTACTGCCGTGCGCCCGCCCTCTTCGTCCAGCAGTCTCAGGCCAGAACGTCAGTCCAGCACCGGCAGCAGCTCCGGCAGATGCCCGTCGGACACCGCCGCCGCCTGCTGCCGCTCCTCCGGGACCTCGCCGTACAGCGTCGTACGGGGCCGGGCCGGGCGGCCGGCCGCCTCGGCGACCGCGATCAGGTCCTTCACCGACTTGTAGGAGCCGTAGGAAGAGCCGGCCATGCGCGAGATGGTCTCCTCCATGAGCGTGCCGCCGAGGTCGTTCGCGCCGGAGCGCAGCATCTCCGCCGCGCCCTCGGTGCCGAGCTTGACCCAGCTGGTCTGGATGTTGGGGATGTGCGGGTGGAGGAGGAGGCGGGCCATCGCCGTGACCGCCCTGTTGTCCCGCATGGACGGGCCGGGGCGGGCGATGCCCGCCAAGTAAACCGGGGCGTTGGTGTGGATGAACGGGAGCGTCACGAACTCGGTGATGCCGCCCGTCTGCTGCTGGATGCGGGCCAGGGTGCGCAGGTGGCCCAGCCAGTGGCGGGGCTGGTCGACGTGGCCGTACATCATGGTCGAGGTCGACGGGATGCCCACCTCGTGGGCCGTCGTGATCACCTCGATCCAGGTGGCCGTCGGCAGTTTGCCCTTGGTGAGGACCCAGCGGACCTCGTCGTCGAGGATCTCGGCGGCGGTGCCGGGGATGGAGTCCAGGCCTGCCTCCTTCGCCGCCGTCAGCCACTCGCGGATGGACATTCCGGTGCGGGTGGCGCCGTTCACGACCTCCATGGGCGAGAAGGCGTGCACATGCATACCGGGGACGCGCTCCTTCACCGCCTTCGCGATGTCGAAGTAGGCGGTTCCGGGCAGGTCGGGATGGATACCGCCCTGCATGCACACCTCCACCGCGCCGACCTCCCACGCCTGCTGGGCGCGGTCGGCGACCTGGTCCAGGGAGAGGGTGTAGGCGTCGGCGTCCGTGCGGCGCTGGGCGAACGCGCAGAAGCGGCAGCCCGTGTAGCAGACGTTGGTGAAGTTGATGTTCCGGGTGACGATGTACGTCACGTCGTCGCCGACCGCCGCCTTGCGGACGTCGTCCGCGATGCGGGTGAGGGCGTCCAGCGCGGGGCCGTCCGCGTGCAGGAGGGCGAGGGCCTCGGCGTCGGTGAGTTTGGTGGGGTCGTCGGCGGCCGTCGCGAGCGCCTGGCGTACGTCGGTGTCGATGCGCTCCGGCACCATGCCGGGCGCCGCCGCCTCACGCAGGGCGCCCCAGTCGCCGTACACAAAGTCGAAGTCGTCGCGGCGGTCGTTCGTACGGCCCTCGGTGTCGATGGTGGTGTGCAGGTCGGTGCGGCCGGAGGGGACGAAGACCTCCTCGGGCTCCTGCCACGGGTGTCCCTCGACGACCGCGTCCTCGCGCGCGAGGCCGGTCTCCCCGTCCGCGAGGGCGCGGACGTGCGGCAGCAGGCGGGGGTCGAGCCAGGGTTCGCCGCGCTGGACGAACTCCGGGTAGACGCAGAGGCGTTCGCGGAGCTCGAATCCGGCCGCGGCCGACTTCGCCGCCAGTTCCTCGATCTGCGGCCAGGGGCGTTCGGGGTTGACGTGGTCGATGGTGAGCGGGCTGACACCGCCCCAGTCGTCGATGCCGGCCGCGATGAGCCGCTCGTACTCGCTGTCCACCAGGTTCGGCGGGGCCTGGATGTTGCCCGCCGGGCCCATGACGATCCGGGCCACCGCCACGGCCGCGACCAGCTCGTCCAGCTCCGCGTCCGGCATGCCGCGCATCGCGGTGTCCGGCTTGGCGCGGAAGTTCTGGATGATCAGCTCCTGGACGCCGTGGTAGGCGCGGGCGATCCTGCGCAGGGCGAAGAGGGACTCGGCCCGCTCCTCGTACGTCTCACCGATCCCGATGAGGATGCCGGACGTGAACGGGACCGAGGAACGGCCCGCGTCCTCAAGGACGCGCAGGCGTACGGCCGGTTCCTTGTCCGGGGAGCCGTAGTGGGGGCCGCCGGGCTCCGACCAGAGGCGGGTGGCGGTCGTCTCCAGCATCATGCCCATGCTGGGCGCGACCGGCTTGAGCCGCTGGAAGTCCGTCCACGACATCACGCCCGGGTTGAGGTGGGGCAGCAGGCCCGTCTCCTCCAGGATGCGGATCGATATCGCGCGGACGTAGGCGATCGTGTCGTCGTAGCCGTGCGCGTCGAGCCACTCGCGCGCCTCCGGCCAGCGGTCCTCGGGCTTGTCGCCGAGGGTGATGAGGGCTTCCTTGCAGCCGAGGGCCGCGCCCTTGCGGGCGATGTCCAGGACCTCGTCCGGGGACATGAACATGCCGTGGCCGGCGCGGCGGAGCTTGCCGGGGACGGTGACGAAGGTGCAGTAGTGGCACTTGTCCCGGCACAGGCGGGTCAGGGGGATGAAGACGCTCTTGGAGTACGTGATGACCCCGGGGCGGCCTGCCTCCGCGAGGCCAGCGTCGCGGATGCGGGCCGCTGTCGCGGTGAGGTCGGTGAGGGCCTCGCCGCGGGCCTGGAGGAGGACCGCGGCTTCGGTGACGTCGAGGGCCACGCCGGTGCGGGCGCGTTTGAGGGCGCGGCGCAGGGAGTTTTCGGTGGGGCCAGAGCCGTTTCCGGAGGTCGCGGAAGTCGTCATCTCTTGAGCATACGTTCGGGGGGATTGTCGGGTGCGGGTGCGTTGTGGCTGGTCGCGCAGTTCCCCGCGCCCCTAGGGGGTTACAGGTACTCGGCGTATTTATCCAACGTCCGCAGCACCTCCGCCTCTCCCGCCGGGGGCAGCTGGACCACGACCTCTTCGATGCCCAGTTCTGCGTAATGTGCGAGCTTGCCCGGTGATGGATAGACCGCGTAGGGCACGACCTGCAACGCGGCCCCCTCCCGCCCCGCCTCCGCCCACGTCGCCCTCAGTACCGGCAGCGTCTCCGTCAGGCCCCTGCCGCCGATCGGCATCCAGCCGTCGGCGTACTCGCAGATGTGGGTGAAGAGTTTCGGGCCGGCCGCGCCGCCGATGAGGGTGCGGGGGCCCAGGTGGGCTCGGAGTGGCTTGGGGTGGGCGTGGCTGGGGCGTACGCTGCCGAACTCGCCCTTGTAGGCGGTCGGTTCCGCCGACCACAGGGCCCGCATCAGCGCCATCCGGTCCCGGACCAGCTCGCGTCGGGTGCGCCACTCGACGCCGTGGTCGGCGGCCTCCTCCACGTTCCAGCCGAAGCCGAGGCCGAGCGTGAAGCGGCCCCCGGAGAGGTGGTCGAGGGTCGCGATCTGCTTCGCGAGGTCGATGGGGTCGTGCTGGGCGACGAGCGTGATGCCGGTGCCGAGGCCCAGGTTCTCGGTGACCGCCGCCGCCTGGCCGAGGGCCACGAAGGGGTCGAGGGTGCGGCCGTACTCGGGGGGCAGGTCGCCGCCCGCCGGGTACGGGGTGGTGCGCTCGACGGGGATGTGGGTGTGCTCGGGCAGGTACAGGCCCGCGAACCCCCGCTCCTCCAGCTCACGGGCGAGCCGGGTCGGGGTGATGGTCTCGTCGGTGAGGAAGATCGTGACGGAGATACGCATGACCGCATCCATACCGCGCCGAGGGCAATATGTCCATACCGACTGGTCGGCATCGGCGGGAGAAGTGTTCGGTCGTCTCTGATTCCCTTTTCTTCCACGGGAGTTCACTGTCGTCCCCGAGAGTGGGACGCATGTGTGAGGACGAGCGCCACATCGGAAGACGCACACTCGTCGTGACGGGAGCCGCCGCCGCGCTTACGTTGGGAAGCGTGACCTTCGCTTCAGCGGCGGACGGCGAGACGGAGACGACGACGATCCGGGGCACGCTGCCCACCGGGTCCCCCGATTTCGTGTACGTGCCGGTCGAAGTCCCGTCCGGCGTACGGGAGATCAAGGTCGCCTACACCTACGACCGCCCGGCCGTCCCGGCGGGCACCGCCGGCAACGCCCTCGACATCGGCATCTTCGACGAGCGGGGCACCGAGCTGGGCGGCGAGGGTTTCCGGGGCTGGTCGGGAGGGGCCAGGACCGAGTTCTTCATCCGGGCCGACGACGCGACGCCGGGGTACGTCCCGGGGCCGGTGCGCGAAGGCACCTGGTCGATCGCGCTCGGTCCCTACACGGTGGCGCCGCAGGGGCTGTCGTACGAGATCACGATCGCGCTGACGTACGGCGAGCCGGGTGAGGTCGTCGAGCCGGTCTATCCTCCGGGGCGGGCGAAGGGGCGGGGGCGGGCCTGGTACCGCGGCGACTGCCATCTGCACTCCTGGTACTCGGACGGGCGCCGCACACCGGCTGAGATCGGGGCGCTGGCGCGGGCCGCGGGGCTGGACTTCATCAACACCTCCGAGCACAACACCCATGCGGCGCACGCCCATTGGGCGGACGTGGCCGGGGACGACCTGCTGGTGATGCTGGGTGAGGAGATCACGACGAGGAACGGTCATGTGGTCGCCCTCGGCACGGACCCCGGCACCTTCGTCGACTGGCGCTACCGGGCCCGTGACAACCGCTTCGGCCGGTTCGCCCGCCGTATCCGCAGGGCCGGGGGTCTGGTCGTCCCGGCCCATCCGCACGCCACCTGCGTGGGGTGCGGGTGGCGGTTCGGCTTCGGGGAGGCGGACGCGGTGGAGGTCTGGAACGGGCCCTACACGCCCGACGACGAGGTGGCGCTGGCGGACTGGGACAGCATGCTGGTCGCGTCCGCGCGGGAAGGGCGGGACTGGATTCCGGCCATGGGCAACAGTGACGCGCACCGGGACCCGGACGTGGTGGGCTCACCGCAGACGGTGGTCCTGGCCGACGACCTGACCCGGGAGGCGATCCAGGAGGGCATCCGGGCGGGACGGTCGTACATCGCCGAGTCCTCGCGGGTCTCGCTGGACTTCAGTGTGGTCGGCAGTAAGGGCGAACACGCGGGGATCGGCGGCCGGTTGAAGGCGGCGGACACCCCGGTGACCGTCCGCCTTGAGGTGACGGGGGCGCCGCGCTGCACCGTCCGGTTCGTCACCGACCAAGGGGTGCTGTTCACGAGCGCGGCGCTGCCGGTGTCCGGCTCTGGTGTCGTGGAGTGGCGGACGACTCCGGCCTACACGGCGTATGTCCGGGCGGAGTTGCGGCACGAGGCGGCGGCGGGACCCCTGCCGGGCGCGCTGGCGGCCTTGACCAACCCGATCTTCCTGGGGCGGTGAGGAGCGCAGCGCCTAGGGTCGCGGCATGATCCTCACCACCGGCCCCGCCTCCCACGATCCCGCCCGTGACATCCCGGAGTTGGCGCCGCACGCCCGCACGACGGTACGGCTGCACCCGCGCCGGGGTGTGCCGGGGATTCGGGACAGTCATATCGGCGGGCCGCTGTGGTGGCCGGCGGCCGAGCCGTGGCCGTCGTGCGCGGAGCACCGGGACGTGAACGGGCGGCAGTTGGGCCCGTACCCGCTGGTGGCGGTGGCCCAGCTGACGGCGGCGGACTTCCCGGAGATCCGTTTCCCGGACGGTACGGATCTGGTGCAGCTGCTGTGGTGCACGGACTGGCACAACCAGCCGCATCCGGAGGGGTGGGGGCAGGCATGCCGGCTCTTCTGGCGCCGGGCGGACGACGTGACCGACCCGCTCGGCGCCGGCGACCAGCCGGACTCCGGTGAGGACGAGGACATGGTCCCGAGGCCGTGCGTACTGCACCCCGAGCGGCTGACGGAGTACCCCTGGCACGAGGAACTCCCGCCGGGCCTCGCGGACCGCCACGAGGCCTCGCTGGCGGAACGCGGGCTGCACGACGACGTCTCGACGATCCCCGGCTGCAAACTCGGCGGCAGCATGGGCTGGGCCGTGACGGATCTGCCGGGGACGATGGAGTGCGGGGAGTGCCGGGCGCCGCTGGAACTGTTCCTCCAACTCGACACGTCCGAGTACGGCATGGAGGCGGGAGATCGCTTCCGGCCGTTGCAGGAACGGGGGTTGGACCCGAGGAGCGAGGCGGGGTGGGCGGCACGCGAGCCCACGGGGATGACGGTCGGGCGGGGCGGGCACGCGGGCCTGTACGTCTGCGCCGCCGACCCTCGCCACCCGGCGTCGCTCTTCACGCAATGACCGCGCTCAGCGGACGGTGATCTCGTACCGGAAGTAGGCCGGTTCGTCGGCGGGTTCGTCCGTCGTGGCGGCCGTCGGCACCGGCGGGCTGGTCGCCTCGGCCGACGCGACGCCGCTGCACCGGGCCATGGGGCAGTGCAGCAGGGTGACGGTGGTCGTGCCCTTGGCGCGGGCGGTGAAGTCGAAGTACGCGGTGCCGTCGCCACCGCCCGCGATGTCGTCGTCGGTGCCCTCGATCTCCTCGCGGGTGCCCCTGTAGCCGAGGACGTCCGCGTCCGGCTCGCCGGCGAGGTACCAGTGCTCCCCCATCCAGGGTCTGGCGGGGACGGTGAGGGTGAACTCGTCGCCCGCTTCGACGGAGATGGTGCGTTCGTCGGTGCCGTACTCGGCGGGGCCGAAGAAGCCGGTGAGGGCGAGGACGGTCACCAGGGCGAGGGCGCCGAGGGCGGCGACGGTCAGGGCTCGGGCGGTCTTCGAACGGGGTATGAGGCGGCGGTTGATCATGGTCGCGGGAAGTTAGCACACGGGCGGTGGCTCGGCCCTGACACCGGCGGTGGCTCAGCCCGACACGGGCGGCGGTGGCTCAGTCCGACACGGGCGGCGGTGGCTCAGTCCGACACGGGTGGCGGTGGCTCAGTCCTGGAGGTCGGCGACGACCGCCGCGTGGTCCGACGGCCACACCCCGTCGACGGGCCCGTGTCCGGCCCGCTGTACCCCTCGTACCGTGCCCTCGCCGTCCGGGCCCGCCGGGCCCCCTACGTGGATGTAGTCGACGCGGACGCCCGGGCCGAGGCCCGGATGGACGTACGGGTTCTCCGGGCTCCACGTCGCTCCGGGGGCGCCCGGTTCGGCGTACTCCCACGCGTCGAAGAACACCTGGCCGGGGACGACCGGGGCCGTGCGCGTGCCGCCGAAGACGCGGATCTCGTCGGAGTCGGGCCAGGCGTTGAAGTCGCCGGTGACGACGGGCGGGAAGGGGGTGCCGTCTCGGCGTTCGGCCACGAACTCGGCCAGCGCCCTGACCTGTTGGACGCGGACCGCCGAGGCGTGGAGGGGGGACGTGAGGTGCGTGGTGAAGAAGGGGACTGCGCCGCCCGGTGCGTCGAGACGGGCGTAGAGGGCGAGGCGGCCGTCGTCCAGCTCCTCCGGCGCGGGGAGGCGCAGGGTCGCCCGGTCCGTCACCGGCCAGCGGCTCAGGACCGCGTTGCCGATGTCCACCGAGTCGTCGGCGATACGGCGTCGCCAGCGTTCGGGGGCGGGGGACGGGGCCCAGGCGCAGTGCAGGTCCAGCTCGGCGCCCAGCCATTTCGCCAGGTTCTCGCCGGTCGTCCTGTCCGCCCACACCTCCTGCAAGCCGACGACATCCGGCCGTAGTTCACGCAGTACGGCGAGAATCGCCTTCTGGCGCTCGGCCCACGGGCCGAACCGCCACCACAGGTTCCACGTCACCACCCGCACGGCCACCTCACCAGCCCCTCCACGAGACTTGGTAACCATGCCCCGCCACAACGAACGCAAGTATCGGATCGTCGCCGCCTTCCAGCGCCGGCTCAACGCCGTCATGCGCCGGCTGCCGACCCAGACCCTCCTGGAGACCACCGGCCGCACCTCCGGCCTGCCCCGCCGCACCCCGCTCGGCGGGCGGCGGGTCGGCGACTCGTTCTGGCTGGTGTCGGAGTTCGGGGAACGGTCGCAGTACGTCCGGAACATCAAGGCCGATCCCCGGGTACGGGTCCGGCTGCGCGGGCGCTGGCACAACGGCGTCGCCCATCTGCTGCCCGACGACGACCCGGTCGCGCGGCTGCGCGGGCTGCCCCGGGTGAACAGTGTGGGCGTACGGGCCATGGGGGCGGGGTTGTTGACCGTGCGGGTGGATCTGACCGACTGACACGCGCCGGCGTGCGGTCAGGCCGGCTGCGGGGCGGGCACCGCGGGCGCCCCGACCTTGCGGGTCTCGTGCAGGAACAGCAGGCCGTTGGCCGCCATCAGGGTCGCGGTCAGGCAGTGGACAGCAAGCGCGGTGGCCACCGAGCCGTGGTGGGCCAGCACGGTGGTCATGTCGCCGTACGCGGCGAGGGACTCCACCAGCAGCGCCCAGCCCAGCGCCCGGCGGTGGCCCGTCAGCAGCAGGACGGCCAGGACCAGGGCCAGGACGACGTCACGGATTCCCTTGACGATCAGGAAACCGCCGCCGTCGCCGGACGCGGGGTGCGGCAGGCCGAAGCCCTGCGCCGACGTCTCCGGGTCCAGGATGAACCCCGTCCCGAACCAGAGGATGAAGAGGATGAAGGCGGCGGCCAGGACTGTGTTGATCTTCTTCAGCATTGTTCTTCTCCCTGTTGTCGTTGTCCTTGTTGTCCTTGTTCAGACGAGGGCCGCGGCCAGCAGGACGAAGGCGCCGACGATGACCGCGACGCGGACGTAGTGCCAGCGCAGCCAGCGGTTGAGCTGCTGCTTCCAGTCGGCGGGGCGGTTCTCGGGGGTCCACGTCCTGTTGCGGTTGTTGATCGGGACCAGCAGCAGGATCGACATGATCACGCTGAGGATCAGCAGGGCTCCCGCGGCGACGACCAAGCCGGTGCCGTGGTCGTGCCGTCCGGCGACGGCCCACCCCGCGACCAGGGCGACCGAGCCGATGTACCAGACCGGCATCACCGCGCCGAGCATCCGGCCCCCGTGGGCGTGACCGAGCTGACCGCTCTCCTCGGGGAGGGCGTTGAGGATCGGGTTCATGACGAAGGCGACGGCGAACTCCACCCCCACCATCACGCCGACGACCACGACCGTGACGACCTCGAGTGTGCTGAGCATGACGACCCCCTGCTGAGAAGCGGAATCCGGCACCGCCAGAAATCTAGCGTTGCTAGCTGTTGAGGCAACGCTAGACCTACTGCCGCTCGATTGTCTAGCGGTGCTAGGATCGAGTCATGTCGGTACAGGAACGCAAGCAGCGCGAACGGGCGGAGCGCGAGCGCCTCATCGTGGCGACGGCCCGCGAACTCGCCGAGCAGCAGGGCTGGGACGCGGTCACCACCCGCCGGCTCGCCGAGCGCATCGAGTACAGCCAGCCGGTCCTCTACAGCCACTTCCGCGGCAAGCGGGAGATCATCGGTGCGGTCGCCCTCCAGGGCGCCACCGAGATGGCCGTCGCGATGCGGGCCGCGACCGCCACCGCGGACGGCCCGCGCGCCCGGGTCACCGCCCTCGCCCGCGGCTACCTCGACTTCGCCGAGCGCAACCCCGCGGTCTACGACGCCCTGTTCCAGCTCGACGGCGGCCTGCCGTACGCGCAGGAGGACACCCCGGAGCCGCTGAAGGACGCCTTCGCCGCGCTGCTGGAGACCCTCGCCGAGGTCGCCGGGGACGGAGTCGAACCGGGGTTGTTCACCGAGTTGTTCTGGGCGTCCCTGCACGGGATCGCGACCCTGACCCGCACACGGAGGCTGCCGCCGGAGGACACCGGGCGGAGGGTGGAGCTGCTGGTCGACCGGCTCGCCGTGCTCTGAGCCATCGTCCCGCGCCTTCTGTTGCCGCTGCGGGAACAAGCCTTCCCCCGGCGGGAGTTGACCTTCGCAGCGGTCGGGACCGGGACGAGGGGGCTTTCATGACGTCAGCGGTGGTCATCGGGGCGGGGCCGGGGATCGGGCTCGCGGTGGCCCGGCGGTTCGCGCGGGAAGGGTTCGCTCTCGCGCTGGTCGGCCGGAACAAGGAGACGGTGACCGGCGTGGCCGACAGCCTGGAGGGCGTACGCGCCCTTCCGCTCGTCGCCGACAGCAGCGACGAAGTCGCCCTCACCGCCGCCGCGCACACCGCGCCGGGCATGGCCGAGCGCGGCCACGGCACCTTCGTCGTCACCGGCGGCATGCCCGAGCCGAAACCGGAGTACGTAAGCCTGTCGCTGGGCAAGGCGGGCGTACGCGCGCTCGTCGATCTCCTCGACCGGCAGTACGGCCCGTCCGGCGTGCACGTCGCCACCGTCACCGTGAGCGGCCCGGTCGCACCCGGCACCGCCTGGGACCCGGACGAGATCGCCGAGCAGTACTGGCGGTTGCACACCCAGCCGCGGGCCGAGTGGGAGCGCGAGATCGTGGTCTAAGTGCCCTGGTGGGTCTACGACATGACCGATGCCCGGGCCAGGGGGGCGGTCCGGGCATCGGGGTCGGGCAGGGAGGTCGCGGCGCTGTGGGAGTTCAGGGCGCGAAGATCTCCTTGCCCTCCTCCGCCGTGCGGAGTGTGATGGCCGCCGCGGGGCAGTTCTCGGCGGCTTCGAGCACGTCGGGGTCGGCCGGGACGGGGGACTCCGGTGCGGTCGCGCGGCCGGCGGTGTCGAGGGTGAAGGTCCTTGCGGCGCTGCCCGCGCACAGGCCCGAGCCGACGCAGACCGCGGAGTCGATCTCGATGGTCCAGTGCTCCCCCGTCATACCGGCTCCTCCGTCCTGTGCGTCCTCGGTACGGCGACCGGGGCCGCCGGCGGCCCGCCCTCGCTGATGCCGAACCTGCCGTGCAGGCGCCGCAGGGGGCCGGGCGCCCACCAGTTGGCGCGGCCCAGCAGCCGCATCACCGACGGGACCAGGACACCGCGGACCACGATCGCGTCCATCAGGACGGCCAGCGCCAGTCCCAGACCGAGCATCTTCATGTTGGTGATCTGGGACGTGCCGATGGCCACCAGGACGACCGACAGGACGGCGGCGGCCGCGGTGACGACACCGCCGCTGCGCTGGAGGCCGAAGACGATGGCCCGGGTGGTGTCGCCGGTGCGGTCGTACTCCTCCTTGATGCGGGACAGGACGAACACCTCGTAGTCCATGGAGAGTCCGAAGGCGACGCAGAACATCAGCACGGGCAGGGTGGCCGGGATGAAGCCGGTGACCGTGAAGTCGCCGAGCAGGCCGCTGAGATGGCCGTCCTGGAAGACCCAGACGAGCGCTCCGAAGGTGGCGGACAGGCTCAAGGTGTTCAGGACCACCGCCTTCAGGGGGACCACCACGCTGCCCGTCATCAGGAACAGCAGGATCATCGTGACGCCGACCATCGCGAGCAGCGCGTACGGCAGCCGGTCGGCCAACGTGTCCTGGGTGTCGACGAGTTCGGCCGCGCCGCCGCCCACGAGGACCGGGAACGGGGACGGTACGTCACGGATCGCGCGGACCAGGTCCTGGCTCTCCGGGGAGACGTCCTCCAGGGACGGCTCAACGGCCAGGTAGGAGGCGCCGGTTGTGGTGTAGCGGGCGTGGGCCGGCCCCGGCTGCTGCACCAGACGGCCCTCGGCATACGTACCGGCCGAGGAGTTGACCCGTACCACCCCGTCGAGGCGGGACAGGGTGGTCGCGTACGACGCGATGTCCGTGGTGCGGCTCTTGCCGTCCACCCCTTGCGCCACCACGTCGAGTTCGCCGGTCGGCCGGGACGTGAAGCCGTCGCGGATCACCTGGTGGACCTGGTGCGCCTCGGCGTCCTTGGGGAGTTGGCGGTCGTCGATGTTGCCGAAGGTCACGCCGAGGAAGGGGGCGCCGAGCGCGACGAGGAACGCGACCGCGGTGACGGCGAAGACGACCGGGCGTTTGACGACGGCTTCGCCGATACGGCGCCAGCGGCGGCCCGAGGCGTCCGGTGCGGTGCCCCCGGCGGCCGGGCGGCGGCGGAAGATCCGGGTCAGGTCGAGGGCGTCGATGCGTTTGCCCAGGACCAGGAGCAGGGCGGGCAGGACGACGAGCGCCGCGGCGGCGGCGATGAGGACCACCGAGATACCGGCGTAGGCGAAGGAGCGCAGGTAGTACATGGGGAACAGGAGCATCGCCGAGAGCGCCACGGCGACGGTGAGCGCGGAGAAGGCGACCGTGCGGCCGGCGGTGGCGAGGGTGGTGCGTACGGCGGTCGTGGGCGGGGCGCCGCCGTGCAGTTCCTCGCGGTAGCGGCGGACGATGAACAGGCCGTAGTCCACGGCGAGTCCGAGACCGAGCGCGGTGGTGAGGTTGAGTGCGAAGACGGACACGTCGGTGAAGCCGGTGATCACGCGCAGGCTCGCGTTGGTGCCCACGATGGCGATCAGGCCGATGATCACGGGCAGCAGGGCGGCGACGGCACTGCGGAACACCAGGACCAGGATCAGCAGGGTCAGCGGCAGCGCGATGACCTCGGCGCGGGCCAGGTCCTCCCGGCTGGTGTCCTGCACCTCGGCGCGGATCTGGGCGGCGCCGCCGATGGAGACGTCGACCGGGCCGTGGCTGCCGCGGTAGTGCGGGGCGAGGGCCTTGAGGGTGGCGTCGGCCTCGGTCTCGGTGCCGGTGACGCGGGCGACGACGAGGCCGTAGCGGCCGTTCTCGCTTCGCAGTGCCGGGGACTTGGCCTGCCAGTACGAGGTGACGCCCTGGACGTCGTGCTCGGCGGTCAGCCGCTCGGTCAGCCGCTCGGCCTCCGCGGCCACCGCCGGGTCGTCGACGCCGGCGTCCGCCTTCACGAGCAGCGCCAGATTGGGGCGGCCCGCGGCGAACTCTCGGTCGAGGAGGCGGGCGGCCTGCGAGGACTCGGCGGCGGGGTCGGTGGTACCGCCGCCCTGGAGCCGGTCGGCCACTCCGCCACCCAGCACGACGGCGCCCGCGGCGAAGAGCAGCGCCAGGAACAGGATGAGACGTGGCCGCGCCGTGGTCAGCCTGGCCAGACGCTCGAACATGGTGGTGGGTCCCTCCGGAGGTGACGCGGTGTGGTGCGGGAGTGATCAGCGGGGCGCGGGAGCTCGGGGCGCGGTGGGGGTGGTGGGTCGGCGCCGGCGGTGGGTGCGGCGGCGGTTCGGGCTGAGCTCGGACGGGTGTCGCTCGCCCATGCCGACGGGTGCCTGCGAGCCACCGGTGCCTGGCTCCCCCGTCGGGCCCCGCGCCGGACGGCACGCATGCCCGCCGGCGAGTCGGCGCCCGGGTGGTCGGTCAGCGGGCGTGGGCGGATTCCGTGGGCTTCGGGAAGCTCGCGCGGCTCAGGCCGAGGGTGCGCAGGAGCAGGCCGTCGCGGAAGCGGTCGGGGAGGATGCGCAGGAAGGACAGGGCGCGGGCGTCCTGGCCGATGAGGTAGCGGGTGGCCGGGCGGCGGGCGGTGATCGCCTTCGTCAGCGTCCCGGCCGCCTTCTCCACCGGCGTGGCCTTCTGCTTCGCCGCTGCCGCCTGGGCGTCGCCGAGCGCCTTCACATAGCGCTGCCGGGCCTCGGTCTCGCCGGCCCAGCCGTCGTCGGCGGCCGACTTCTCCGCCTTGTGGAAGATCTCCGTCTCCAGCGCGCCGGGTTCGACGAGGACGACGTCCACGCCGAGGAACCTCAGCTCCAGGCGGAGGGTGTCGTTGAGGGAGGCGAGGGCCGCCTTCGACGCGGCGACCGGGCCGAAGAACGGCACGGCCGTGCGGGCGGTCACCGCGCCTACGTTGACCACCCGGCCGCCGGCCCGGCGGAGCGCCGGCAGGAACGCCTGGGTGACGGCGATCTGCCCGAGGACGTTGATCTCGAACTGGCGGCGCAGCGCGTGCGGCGGTACGAGTTCCAGGGGGCCCTGCACGATGACGCCGGCGTTGTTGACCAGCGCGTCGAGGCCGTGGTCGGCGAGGACGGGGGCCACGGTGGTCGCGGCCGCGTGGATCGAGTCGGGGTCGGTGACGTCGAGGACGACGGGGGTGACCGAGGCGAGGCCGAGGGGCAGTGCGCCGAGCGCCTCGGGGGTGCGTACGGCGGCGATCACCTGCCAGCCGGCGTCCGACAGCTTCTTGATCGTCGCACTGCCGAGACCACCGGCCGCACCGGTGACGAGGGCGACGGGGGCGGACGAGGTGGGGCTCATGAGGGCCTCCGGGTTCGTGAGGGGGTCGGGGTGGGGGCGCTCACTCGTCCTCCACCAGATGCATCAGCCCCGCAGGGAACCGCTCCCCCGCGAACGCCCCCGGTGGGGCGATGGACTCGATGCGGGCCAGGTCCGTGTCCGTGAGGTCTACGTGCAGGGCCGCGGTGTTCTCCTCGAAGTCGCGGCGGGTCTGGCTGCCGGGGATGGGGACGACGCCCTGGGCGACCAGCCAGGCCAGGGCCAGCTGGGCGGTGCTGCACCCCTTCTCCAGGGCGATCTCGCCGAGCCGGGCGACGATCGTGCCGTTGACCGCGAGGTTGTCCGGCTCGAAGCGCGGCAGGAAGCGGCGCAGATCATCCGTGGCCAGGTCCTCGTCGGTGAGGATCTGGCCGCCGAGCAGCCCCCGGCTGAGCGGGCCCCAGGCGACGAAGCCGATGCCGAGCTCCCGGCAGGTGGGCAGGATCTTGTCCTCCACGCCACGGCTGGCCAGCGAGTACTCGGTCTGGAGGACGGAGACGGGGTGCACGGCGTGGGCCCGGCGCACGGTCTCGGCGCCCGCCTCCGACAGGCCGATGAACCGCGCCTTTCCGGCCCGCACGATCTCTGACAGCGCGCCCACCGACTCCTCGACCGGCACCCGCGGGTCGATGCGGTGCAGGTAGTAGAGGTCGACGTGGTCCGTGCCGAGGCGGGCCAGGCTCGCGTCGATCGCCTTGTGGAGGTGGGCCGGTGAGCCGTCGAGCTCGACGCCGGTCGGGGTGCGGATCATGCCGCCCTTGGTGGCCAGGACGACCTTGTCCCGCAGTCCGCCGCCACCGCGCAGCGCCTTGCCGACGATCTGCTCGGAGACCCCGTCGCCGTACATGTCGGCGGTGTCGATGAAGTCCACGCCGAGTTCCACGGCACGGTGGATCGTGGCGACGGATTCCGGGTCGTTCCGGTCGCCGTAGAATTCGGCCATTCCCATGCAGCCGAGCCCGAGTGCGGACACTTCGAGGCCCTTCGCGAGTTCGCGACGCGGCACATCCATTTGCTACTCCAGTCGTCTCGGAAGAAGCCGAACTCCCGGCTTTTCAGCGCACGGGCCCCGGCTTTTCAGCGTATGAGCGGGAACTCGGGGGCACAATGGTGGAAAAACTAATAGCAGTCCCGCCACCAGCGGCCCGTCAGCGCCGGATCAGGTGAAAGAGCCAGGTCAGAGCCGCCACACCGGACAGCGCCGCACCCAGCACGCACACCGCCGTCCAGCCGGAAGCGGAATAGGCGAGAGCGGCTCCGGAGGCGCCCGCGGCCCCGCCCAGGAAATATCCGGTCATGTAGACCGACGTGACTCGGCCACGCATTTCCGGGGGAACCTGGTAGATCGCGCCCTGATTGGCGATGTGCGCGCCCTGGACCGCGAAATCCAGCGTGAATGTGGCGAGGACGAGAAATACCAGGGATGTTTTCCCGAGGGCGGCCGGAAGAAAGGACAGGCACACCCCGGCGAGCAGGATTCCGGTGAGGGGCGTGCCGCGTCCGCGGTCCGTGGCCCGGCCCGCCAGCCCCGCGGCGACGACCCCACCGACGCCGACGAGGCTGAGCAGCCCCACCGCGCCGGCGCCGTACCCGTACTCGGGTCCGGCGAGCAGGAACGGCAGCGGGGTCCAGAACGCGGTGAACGCGGCGAAGCACAGGGCGCCGTACAGGGTGCGGCGGCGCAGCGTGCGGTGGGCGGCGACCAGTCCGGGGAGGGAGCGCAGCAGCGTCCCGTAGCCGAGGCCGGTCACCACGGGCGGGGCGGCGCCGGCCCGGGGCAGCCGGCCGCGCAGGACCAGCACCAGGAGGCCGGCGCAGGTCGCGGCGCCGTAGTAGACGGGCCGCCAGCCGGTGCGGTCGCCGACGACGCCGGACAGGAAGCGGATCAGCAGCGAGCCGACGAGGACCCCGCTCATCACCGCGGCGACCACCCGGCCGCGCTGGTCCTCGGGTGCCAGGGACGCGGCGAACGGGACCATCACCATCACCGCGACCGAGGCGAGGCCGATCAGGGCCGCCGCCGCGTAGAGGACGCCGATGCCGGGAGCGGTGGCGGCGAGCAGCAGCGCGGCCGTCTCCGCGGTGAGGAGCGTGAGGATGAGCCGGCGCCGGTCGAGGAGGTCGCCGAGCGGGACGACGAGGACCAGGCCGAGCGCGTACGCGGCCTGCGTCGCCACCACCAGCAGGCTCGCGGCGAGATGCGAGCGGCCGAGGTCGGCGGCGATGGTGTCCAGGAGCGGCAGGGCGAGGTAGAGGTTGCCGACGGTGAGGCCACTGGCGAGGGCGAGCAGCCGGACCGGGGCGCGGGGGACGGGGGCGGCGGCGTGCCGCCGGGGTGAGTCGGGGCGTACGGACGAGGCCATCGGGGGCGTCCGCGGCCGTCAACCGGCCGCGAGCGGCAGGGACTCCACGCCGCGCAGGGTCAGCCGGGGCCGGAAGACGACCGTGTCCGCGCCGCCCGGGCAGTGCAGCCCGGGGAAGCGGCGCAGCAGGGTGGAGAACGCGATCTGGGCCTCCATGCGGGCGAGGGAGGCGCCGAGGCAGTAGTGGATGCCGGAGCTGAACGACAGCACCGGGGCGTCGCCGCGGCCCACGTCGAAGCGGTCGGGGTCGGGGAAGCGGCGGGGGTCGCGGTGGGCGGCGCCGACCAGGGCGACCACGGAGGAGCCCTCGGGGATCACGGTGCCGGCGATCTCGACGGGCGAGTCGGTGACCCGGTTGCCGAGCTGGGTGGGGCTGTCGTAGCGGAGCATCTCCTCTACCGCGCCCGGTATCAGCTCGGGGTGGGCGCGCAGCCGGTCCAGCTGCTCGGGGTGGCGCAGGAGGGCGAGCATGCCGTTGCCGAGGAGGTTGGTGGTGGTCTCGAAGCCCGCGCCGAACAACAGGTTGCACATGCCGATGAGTTCGCCCTGGCTGAGCTGGTCGGCGCCGTCCTTGGCGGCGATGAGGGCGGACAGCAGGTCGTCGCCGGGGTTCTTGCGGCGCTCCTCGACGAGCTCGCTGAAGTAGTCGTCGGTGAACTGCGCGCCCTTGTCGCAGGCGGCCAGGTCGTCGGGGGTCAGGCCCAGTTCGTAGATGTCCTGGAAGGCCCGCATGGGTTCCTGGAGCGAGGGCAGGTCGGCGTCGGGGATGCCGAGCATGCGGCCGGTGGCCATCGCCGGGAGGGGGAAGGCGAAGTCCTTCATGTAATCGATGGCGCCGTCGCGTTCGAGCTTGTCGGCGAGGCTCTCGACCATGGCGGTGATCTGCGGGCGCATGGCCTGCACGGCACGGTTGGTGAAGGCGAAGCCGGCGAGTTTGCGCAGCCGGGTGTGGTCCGGCGGGTTGGCCCACAGCATGATGTTCGGCAGCCGGCGCAGGGCGGCGTGCTCCTGCCACTCGTCCTTGCCGACCCAGGGCGCGAAGACCCGGTACGGGTCCTTGAGCGCGTGCTGGCTGCGGAGGAAAGTGTTCACGTCGTCGTAACCCGTGACCACCCAGTGACCGAGTGCGGTGCGATGTACTGGGGTCAGATCCCTGACCCGCTCATAGAGCGCATAGGGTTCGCGCAGGCCCTCGGGCGTGAGGAAGAGCTGGGCGAGCAGCTCGTCCGCGTCCGTTTCCATGAGGTGTCCTCTCTGTGTATTCACTGACTCCCCTTCATGATTGAGCACGTTTTCGCGATGAGGGAGAGTAGAGTCACTGCTAGTGGTTTCCGCACCACGAATCCGATCCCACGGGGGCTTTTGATGGGAAATTTGAAGGATGAACAGAGCCGGAAGGAACTCGGGGACTTCCTGAGGTCCCGGCGCCGGAAAGCGGACCCGAAAAAGAGCGGACTGATTAATTCCGGAAACGAGGTGAGCAGGCGCCGAATTCAGGGGCTGCGCAGGGAGGAGGTCGCCCAGCTCTCGGGCGTGAGCCTCACCTGGTACACATGGCTGGAGCAGGGCCGGGACATCAACGTCTCGCGGCAGGTCCTCGGCGGGATCGCGCGCGCCCTGTCGCTGGACGCCGTGGAGCGCAGCCATCTGTTCCGGCTCGCGGGCGAGGTGCCGCCGGACACCGCGGCCGCCGGCGACGAGCAAGTCGCCGGACCCGAGATCCAGACCTTCCTCGACCTGCTCGACCCGAACCCCGCCTACGTCATCACCCGCTGCTTCGACGTGGTCGCGTGGAACCGCGCGGAGGCCGCCCTCATGGGCGGTTTCGATCATCTGCCCGTCCACGAACGCAACGCGCTGTGGCTCATGTTCAACGCCCCCGAGGCCCGCGAGCTGCTGCCCGACTGGGAGCGCGAGGCGCGCTGGCTGGTGGGGCTGCTGCGGGCCGAGTCGGCGCACGAACTGGGCAGCCCGCGCTTCATCGAGGTGGTCAGCAGCCTCCAGAGGTCCAGCGAGCTGTTCAGCGAGTGGTGGACCTCTCATGACGTACAGGCGTTCGCCCCCTCGGTACGCCGCTTCAAGCACCCGGTCGTCGGAGAGCTGGAGCTCAACTACGTGAAGCTCTCCGTGGAGGGCGGCCACGGGCTCAGCGTGGTCTCCCACTTCGCGACCGCGGGCTCGGAGACGGCACGGCGGCTGAGCTCGCTGATCGACTGACATTCACGCCGTCAGCAGCTCGACGGGGACCTCGTCCGGCCGGCCGATGACGCCCGACTGCTCGAGGGCCACCTCCCACAACCGCCGCCGCCCCGCCGCGTCCTGCGCGAACGGGTTCGGTTCGATGCGCCGCCGCTCGTGGAAGTAGACGCCGCTGGCGTTCTCCAGCCGCGGATCGGTGACCAGGCGGACGATGTTCCGGGCGCCGTACCCCGTCCGATGCGGGGCCAGCACGAACGTACTGCGCACCATCTTCGTGGCGCACATGCCCGGATGGAGACTGTTGGCCCGCACCCCGTCGGCCCGCAGCCGCCGCGCGTACTCGTTGGTGAACGCGGTCAGCGCCAGCTTGGACTGCGCGTACGCGGCCATACGGTCCCAGCGCCCCGCCATCTGGAGATCGTCCCAGCGCAGTTGCCCCCACCCCTGGGCGACCGAGCTGACGTTGACGACCAGGGCGGGCGCGGAGCGGGCGAGCAGGCCCGACAGGCGCAGGGTCAGGGCGAACGGCGCGAGGAAGTTGACCTGCCACTCCAGTTGCAGCCCGTCCGCCGTGACCCGGCGGGTGCGGGCGCTGCGGTTGGGCGTGGCCACGCCCGCGTTGTTGATCAGGGCGTCCAGCCGGCCGTGGACGGCCAGCACCTCGTCGGCGAGCGCGTGCACCCCGTCGCGCCGCGACAGATCGGCGACGAGAGAACTGCCCCGGCCCCCTCCCGCCGCCCGCACCCCGGCGAGGGCCTTGGCCACCCTGCGCGGATCACGGCCGTGCACCACCACGTGCCAGCCCTCCTCCGCCAGGAGTCGTGCGGTCGCCTCCCCGAGGCCGCTCGTGCTGCCGGTCACCAGAACGACCCGTTCTGTGCTGGTCACGTCCTGCTCCTTCACGGCCGAATCCTCAGACATATTCGCGCGATCGGTTTTCTCCAAGCTTTACGCTCCCCGTCCCACGGCCGCCGGACAAGATTACTGAAACCACTAGTGGCACTGGCACCACCGTCCGGCCAAGTATTCGTTGACAACGAGACCGCCGGGTGTGGATTGTTGCTGCAGGAGTGAAAGCCACGCCCCGGGGAGGCGATAATGGCAGCAAATTCCATTGAACCCGTCATAGTCGAAACCGCTAAAGGCGGCATTCCGCTGGACCGGCTCGGCGTCACATTGATGCATGAGCACGTCTTTGTCCTCAGTACCGAAATACAGGAGAACAATCCTCAGCTTTGGAATGAGCAGGAGCAGATCGACGGCGCCGTCGCGAAGCTGAACGCGGCCGCCGAGCGCGGGGTCGACACCATCGTCGACCTGACCGTCCTCGGCCAGGGCCGCTACCTGCCCCGCATCAAGAAGGTGGCCGAGCGCGTGGCGCTCAACATCGTCGTGGCGACCGGCGTCTACACCTACAACGACGAGCCCATGTACTTCGCCTTCCGCGGCCCCGGCCGGGTCTTCGAGGGCCCCGACCCGATGGTCGAGCTGTTCGTGCGCGACATCACCGAGGGCATCGGCGACACCGGCGTCAAGGCGGCCGTCCTCAAGTGCGCCACCGAGACCGAGCACCTGCCCGAGGGCGTGGAACGCGTCCTGCGCGCCACCGCCCAGGCCCACCGCGAGACCGGCGCCCCGATCCAGACCCACAGCAACGCCCTGGTCCGCAACGGGTTGTTGCAGCAGAAGGTGTTCCGCGAGGAGGGCGTCGACCTCAGCCGGGTCGTCATCGGGCACTCCGGCGACAGCGACGACCTCGACTATCTGCGCGCCCTGCTCGACGCCGGCTCGTTCCTCGGCATGGACCGCTTCGGCATGGAGTTCATCGCCCCGCTCGACCAGCGCGTGGAGACCGTCGCGCAGCTGGTCCGCGAGGGGTACGCCGGGCAGCTCGTCCTCTCCCACGACTGCCCGTGCTTCCTGGACTACCTCACCACCGACCAGCGCGAACTCGTCGCCCCCTCCTGGGACTACACGCACATCCACGACGACGTCCTGCCCGCGCTGCGCAAGGCCGAGGTGAGCGACGAGGACCTGCGCACCATGCTCGTCGACAATCCGCGCCGCTTCTTCGCGGCCAACGCCCCCTACTAGGAGGCTTCCGTGACCCACAGTCCCGTCACCGCGCAAGGCCCCTGGGAGGAGCTCGGCGCACCCCTGTGCCTGGACACCCCCTGGGTGAAGGCCTGGGTCGAGCAGGTCCCGCCGGGCGGCACCCGCCCCCTGCACACCCACCGCAAGCCCTGGGCGACCGTGGTGCTCAGCGGCGCCAAGGTCCGCTCCCTCGGCCCCGAGGGCGAGGTCATCCGCGAGGGTGAACTCCCCGACGGAGTCGTCCTGTTCAACCCGGCGGACGAACCCCTGTGCCACCAGATGCACAACATCGGCGACACCGAACTGATCATGGTCGGACTCCAGTGGGAGAGCGGCCCGGCGACCCCGGCGGAACCGGAGGCGTCATGAGCGCCGAAGCCACCAACCCGGCCGGCCTCGCAAAAGTCGTCGTCGTCGACTACGGCGGTGTCCTCACCAACCCGCTGGCCGAGACCTTCTGCGAGTTCGCCGCCCTGACCGGCCTCGACACCACCGTCCTCGCCGAGGCATTCCTCGCCGCCACCGAGAAGCACGGCGAAACGCCCATGGCCGCCCTGGAGATCGGCGCGATCAGCGAACGCCAGATGGCCGACCGCATCCTCGCCGAACTCCCGCCCGGGTCCGAGAAGGTCCTGGACGACCACGAGTTCGGGGAGCTGTGGTTCCGCGGCCGACGCCCCAACCAGCCCTTCGTCGACTTCCTGCGCGAACTGCGGGCGAACGGCCGCCGCCTCGCCCTGCTCACCAACAACGTCCGCGAGTGGGAGCCGCGCTGGCGCGCCCAGCTCCCCGTCGACGAGCTCTTCGAGGTCGTCGTCGACTCGCACAAGGAGGGCGTCCGCAAGCCGGACCCCAAGATCTACCGGATTCTGCTGGAGCGGCTCGGCATCGAAGCGCACCAGTGCCTGTTCGTCGACGACACCGAGGAGAACTGCGCCGCCGCCCGCGAACTCGGCATCCGGTCCGTGCTGTTCACCGACACGGACACCGCCGTACGCGAGGTGCTGACCTGCCTGGAAGGCAACGCACCGGATTCCGAAGGGACTTCACCATGACCGAGGACATCCTGATCGTCGGCGCGGGCCCCACCGGTCTGACCGCCGCGTGCACCCTGCTGGGGCTCGGCGTGCCCTGCCGGATCGTCGACCGGCGCGACGGACCGGGCGGCGCGCCCAAGGCGCTGGTGCTGTGGAGCGGCGCACTGGAGTGCCTGAGCCGCGTCGGTGCCGCCGGGCCGATCGTCGAGGCGGCGCTGCCGCTGGCCGGCGCCACCTACTGGTCACGGAAGAAGCAGGTCGGCGGCATGCGGTTCGGCGGCCTCGACGGCACCGCCTTCCGGCACCCGCTGTGCGTCCCGCAGCCCGTCACCGAGGCCGCCCTGTACGAGCGGCTGCACGCGCTGGGCGGCGAGGTCGAGTGGGAGACGGAGGCCGTGGGGCTCACCGTCGCCGGCGACAAGGTCACGGTGGCGCTGCGGACCGTGCAGGGCCGGGTGGAGCGCGGGACGTACCGCTATGTGGTCGGCGCGGACGGCACCCACAGCAGGGTCCGGGACGCCGTCGCCATCCCCTTCGAGGGGCACACCTACGACCGGGTGTTCCTGCTGGGCGACGGCAGGCTGGAGGGGCCCGCGCCCGAGGACGAGGCGCAGTACCACATCACCCCCGAGGGCGTGCTGGTCCTCGTACCCCTGCCGGACGGCGGGCACCGGGTCTTCTTCGACACCGCGGCCGACGGGAACACCCGGCCGCCGTCCGACGAGGAGCTGCAAGGCCTGCTGGACGAGCGCGGGCCCGGCGGGCTGCGGCTGCGCGAGACCTGGTGGTCCAACCGGTTCCAGGTGCACGCCAAGGTCGCCCCCGCGTTCCGCGCGGGCCCGGTCTTCATCGCCGGGGACGCCGCCCACGCGCACAGCCCCGCGGGCGGCCAGGGCCTCAACACCGGGGTCCAGGACGGCTACGACCTCGGCTGGAAGCTCGCCTCCGTGCTGCGCGGCGCCGCTCCCGAACTGCTCGACAGCTATGAGCCGGAGCGCCGCCCGGCCTCCGTGCAGGCGGTGCGCAACGCCGACCAGCAGACCCGGATGTGGCTGCTGCGCAACCCCATGGCCCGGGCCATGCGGGACGCCACCATGCAGTCCTTCTCCCGGCGGGGCCTGCTGGAGAAGCAGATGCTGCCCCAGCTCGCCCAGCTCGACCTCGACCACTCGGCCAGCCCCGCCGTCGCCGACCTGCCCGGCGCCGCGGCCGTGCCCCGCGGAGTGAAACTGGGGCGCCGCGTCCCGGACACCCCGCTGGTCCCGCTCAACGGCACGAAGGCCGACTCGCTCCACCAGTACCTGACGGCCGGACGGCACACGGTTCTCGCGTACGGGGACCAGGCCGCCGGCGACATGGCCGTCCGGGCCGTGGCCGCGCTGCGGGGGCGCGGTGTGGACGACATCACGGACGTGCTCTGGGTCAGGCCTGCGGGCGACAGCTCCGGGGCCGGGCGCGCCGGCGGCGCCGCCGATGCCCGCTGCGACACCGCGCGCGTGTCCGGCCCCGGGTTCGGCAAGGAGGACGGCACGCCCTGGCTGACCTACGTACGCCCCGACGGCACGGTCGGGGCACGGGCCGGCATCCCGGGCGTCCTCGAACTCCTCGACCGGCTGCCCTCGCAGCGGGCCGGCACCCCCGAGGCGGCCTGAACCGTGGACCGACACCCACTCCATGTCGGAAAGGACCCGCACCGACCATGACCCTGCCCGAGACCCAGCCCACCGACCTCGACACGGAGAACACCGAAGACGCCGCCGGCGCCGTGCCGGACGCCGCCGCCGAGGCCGCCGCCCGGCTGCGCTACGACGCGACCGTCTCCCGGACGCTGGTGCACCGCACCTCCGTCGCCGAGGTGTTCGTCACCGACTCCGCGGCGATCGGCGAGGAGACCTTCCTCGTCGCCGCCCAGCTGCCGCGCGGCCACCTCATCGGCGAGAACGCGCCGATGTACGACTACACGCTGCTCATCGAGGTGGTCCGGCAGGCCGGCGTCCTGGTGGCCCACGAGCACCTGGACGTGGAACTGGGCTCCGCGTTCATCTTCCGCAGCCTCAACCTCCGTACGGTGGGCCTGACCCAGCTGCGGATCGGGGCGACGCCCGCGCACGTCCTCGTCACGATGACCGTCCATCCCCGGCGCAACAAGGCCGGCCGGATACAGGGGTTCACCTTCAGCGGGAACGTCGCCCTGGACGGCCAGGTGGCGATGTCCGGCAACGGCGCCCTGCTGATCGTGTCCCAGCGCGCCTACCGCACCCTGCGGGCGAAGCGCCGTACGGCGGCGACGGATCTCGCGCTGCCGCGCTTCACCCCGGCGGCGCCGTCCGCCGTGGGCCGCAGCGAGGCCCGCAACGTCGTGATCACCGCTCCGGTGGTGGCGAGCGAGGCCCGGGTGTCGGCACAGCTGGTCCTCGACGCCAGCCACCCGCACATGTTCGACCACCCCCTCGACCACGTCCCCGGCCATCTCCAGATGGAGGCGGCCCGCCAGCTCGCGATCGCCGCGGTGGCCCAGCTGCACGGGCTGTCCCCGCAGACGCTGACCATCTCCGCCATCGAGACCGAGTTCACCGACTACGCGGAACTGGACCAGGTGACCGAACTGCGGGCCACCGTCCAGGGGTTCCGTCGCCAGGACGACCTGCGCACGCTCGCGGTACCCGTCGTGATCGACATCCGCCAGGAAGGGGCGGTGACGACGACGATCCGGCTGGAAGTGGTGCAGTGGACATGACCGATCCGCCGTTGCAGCGGGTGCTCGTCACCGGTGCCACCGGTCTGCTCGGGAGCAATGTCGTACGACAGCTGCTCGACGTCGGCAGCGCGGTGACGGCCGTGGTCCGCGACCCGGAGCGGGCCAGCGCCCTGCTCCCCGCGCACGATCAACTCACCGTTCTCCAAGGGGACGTACGCGATCCGAGCACCATCGCCCCGTCCCTCCCAGGGCATACGGCGGTGATCCACACGGCCGCGTACTTCCGTGAGTACTACGCCCCCGGAGGGCACTCCGAAAAGCTCCTGACCGCCACGAACGTCGACGCCGTCACCGGACTGCTCGACGCGGCGGCCGGGGCCGGGGTGCCGGTCGTCGTGCACACCAGCTCCATCGGCACGCTCGGCACCCGCCCCGACGGTCGGCCCTCGGACGAGGACACCTCGGAGGGGCGCGGCTCCCGCGCCAACGGCTACTACGCCAGCAAGCTGCGCTCGGAGGAGGCGGTCCGCGCCTTCGGCGCCGAGCGCGGGGTACGGGTGCCGATCGTGCTCCCCGGCTGGATGTGGGGGCCGGGCGACGCCGGCCCGACCTCCGCCGGGCGGCTGTTCGCCTCGGTGGCCGAGGGCCGCCTCGGCGGCGTCCCCCGGGCGGGCAACCACGTGGTGGACGCCCGTGACGTCGCGGACGCCTGTGTCCGCGCCGCCGCCAAGGGCGAGCACGCCCGCCGGTACATCGTGGCCGGCGACTGGGTCCCGCTCCCCGAGGTCTGCCGGATCGCGGCGCGAGCCCTGGGGGTCGCGCCGCCGCGCGAGGTCCCGGCCCGGCTGGCGCTGCTCATGGCCGCCGTACTGGAGACCGGCGGCCGGCTGCGGGGTGGCACGCCGACCGCCACCCGGGAGGGAGTGCGGGCCCTGCTGGAGGGGGACCGCCGCCGCGTGACCTCCGCCCGTGCGGAACACGAACTAGGCGTGGAGTTCCGCCCGTTGGAACGCACCCTGCGGGACCAGGCCGACTGGTACCGCGCCCACCGCGACGCCGTCCACTGACCTCACGAGCCCCGGGACCGGGGCGGTCACGTCCCCCGGCCGCCCCGGTCCCGGCCTGCCCTTCTTCCACCACGCGAGGAGACCGACCCAGCCATGCCCGAGATCAGCAGACGCAGCCTGATGACCGGGGTGTCCGCCCTGGCCGTCGCCGAGGGCGTCCTCACCCCGACCGACGCGAACGCGGCCACCACAGGGCCTTCCGTGACCGTCGGCCCCGGTGACGCCCGGTACGCGGAGCTCGCCACCGGCGTGAACAAGCGGTGGGCGGCCACACCCGAAGCCATCCGCCTCGTCGGCTCCACGGAACAGGTGGTCCAGGCGGTGACGGAGGCCGTCCGTGCCGGCAAGCGTGTGTCGGTGCGCAGCGGCGGTCACTGCTACGCCGACTTCGTCCACCACCCCGACACCGACGTCATCATCGACACGTCCGCGCTGAACGGGATCGCCTACGACCCCGCCCGCGCCGCCTTCGCCATCGGCGCAGGGGCCCAACTGGGGCAGGTCTACGAGGCGTTGTACAAGGGGTGGGGGGTGACGATCCCGGGCGGCGCGTGTCTGACCGTGGGGATCGGCGGGCATGCGAGCGGCGGCGGGTTCGGGCCGCTGACGCGGCGGTTCGGGCTGGTGGCGGATCACATCGAGGCTGTGGAGATGGTGGTGGTCGACGCCTCGGGGCGGGTGCGTACGGTCGTCGCGTCGCGCGCGCCCTCGGACCCGCACCGAGACCTCTGGTGGGCCACCGCGGGTGGCGGCGGCGGGAGCTTCGGCGTCATCACCCGCTACTGGTTCCGCTCCCCCGACGCGACCGGAACCACGCCGGGCCTGCAACTGCCCGCGCCGCCCCGCGAGGTGCTGGTCAGCCTGGCGGAGATCCCGTGGAGCCGCCTGGACGCCCCGTCGATGGCCCGCCTGGTCCGCAACTTCTGCGCCTGGCACGTGGACAACGGCGCCACCTCCTCCCCCTTCATCTCCCTCTCCGGCTATCTGCTGATGCGCCAGGGAGCAACGGGCGGCGTGGCCCTGTTCACCCAGGTCGACGGCACGGACCCGGACGCCGACCGGCTGCTCGCCGACTACGCCACTACCCTCACCGCCGGGACCGGCCTCGCCGCCTCCTTCCCCGCCCGCCGCGTCCCGTGGCTGGCCTCGACGAAGCTGCTCGGCACCAGCAGCCCGGTCCTGCTGTACGACCACACGCTGCGCAGCGCGGTGAAGACGGCGTGGCTCAAGGGGAGTTTCACTGACGCCCAACTCGCCGTCATGTACCGTCACTTGACCCGCACCGACTACACAAACCCGAACGCCGTGATCTCCCTCAACGGCGGAGGCGGCCGTACGAACGACACCGCCCCCGGCGCCACGGCGATCCCGCACCGGGACGCGGCCCTGATCGCCCTCTACGAGAACTTCTGGATCGACCGGCGCGAGGACGACCGGCACCTCGCCTGGCTCCGGGACCTGTACCGGGAGTCGTTCCAGGACACGGGCGGCGTCCCCGTCCCGAACGACCTGACCGGCGGCTGCTACGTCAACGACCCCGACCCCGACCTCTCGGACCCGGCCTGGAACACCTCGGGCGTGCCCTGGCACACCCTGTACTGGCGGGAGAACTACGCCCGCCTCCAGCAGGCCAAGGCCCGCTGGGACCCCACGGACTTCTTCCGCCACGCGCAGTCGATACGCCTCCCGTAGGGCGGAAAACCACTCGAAGGCCGCTCACCCCGGCCAGACGATCGCCTGCACCTCGCTGTAGGCGTGCAGCGCGTACGACCCCACGTCCCGGCCCACCCCGCTCTTCTTGAACCCCCCGAACGGCGCCTCCATGTTCCGCCCGACGGTGTTCACGCCGACCCCGCCCGCCCGCAGCCGCCGGGCCACCCGGAAGGCGCGGGCGACGTCGCCGGACCAGACGTAGTCGATGAGGCCGTAGTCGGAGTCGTTGGCGAGGGCGATGCCCTCCTCCTCGTCGTCGAAGGGGATGACGGAGACGACCGGCCCGAAGATCTCCTCGCGGGCAACGCGCATGGCGTTGGTGCAGTCCGCGAGGAGGGTGGGGGCCACGTAGAAGCCGCGCTCGTACGGCGGCCGTTCGCCGCCCGCGACGAGCGTCGCGCCTTCCTTGCGGCCGAGTTCGACGTACGACTCCACGCGCTCCCGGTGCCGGTCGGAGATCACCGGTCCGACCACCGTGTCCGGTTCGCGCGGGTCCCCGACCTTCAGCCGCCCGGCGTAGCCGGCGAGGCCCTCCACCAGCCGGTCGTACACGCCCCGTTGGGCCAGCACGCGCGTCGGCGCGGTGCAGATCTGCCCGCTGTAGAAGGAGAAGGTCGTCCCGATCCCGGCCACCGCCGAGGCGACGTCGGCATCGTCGAAGACGACCGCCGCGCCCTTCCCGCCGAGCTCCATCAGCTGCCGTTTCATGCCGCGCCCGCACACCTCGGCGATGCGCTGGCCGACGGCGGTGGAACCGGTGAAGGACACCATGTCGACGTCGGGCGAGTCGACGGCGGCCTCACCGACGTCGACCGAGCGCCCGGAGACCACGCTGAGCACGCCCCTCGGCAGCCCGGCCGCCTCCAACGCCTCCGCCATCCGGTAGACGGACAGGGGGTCCTGCGGGGCGGGCTTCACGACGACGGTGTTGCCCAT
This sequence comes from Streptomyces justiciae, assembly GCF_015163075.1. Classification (GTDB taxonomy): domain Bacteria; phylum Actinomycetota; class Actinomycetes; order Streptomycetales; family Streptomycetaceae; genus Streptomyces; species Streptomyces justiciae. The sequence goes on along the minus strand of NZ_JADDXU010000008.1, from coordinate 72,083 downwards.
CGCGAGGGCGGGGGCGATCTTGCCGGCGGGGTTGGCCCAGGGGTTGTTGTACGAGGTGATGCAGGTGACCACCCCGACGGGCTGGCGGACGGCCAGCGCCCCCATGACCCCGGCCTTCCCCATCGGCCCGGCCTCGTTGATCTGCGGCGGGATCGCCCACTCGGCGCTCTCCACGCGCGCGTACCGCCGGAACCGGGCGACCCCGACCCCGACCTGCATCGCCCGCGCAGTACCGGTCGTCGCCCCGGTCTCCGCCTGGGCGAGTTCGGCGTACGGCACGAAGCGGCTGCCGATCACGTCGGCGGCCCGGGCGAGGATCGCCGCCCGCTCCTCGGGCGCCGTACGCGACCATGACCCGAAGGCCTCGCGGGCCGCGGCGCAGGCCGCGTGCACCTGATCCAGCGAGGCCTCCGGCGCCCACCCGACGGTCTCCTCGGTGGCCGGGTCGACCACGGCGTAGTGCCCACCGTCCGGCTGGGTCCACTCGCCCCCGATGAACAGCCGCTCACCCGACCGCTCGCCCGACCGCTCACTCAGCCGCTCCTTCACCGGGTGCTCACCGTCCGGGTGTCCCGCCCCGAGCGCAGCACCTTCCCGGGCACCGCCCCGCTCACCGCGTCGTCGCGGATCGCCTCGACCCCGTTGACCCACACGGCCCGTATCCCGAGCGCCTTGGAGTCCAGCCGCGGGCTGTCACCCGGCAGGTCGTGCACCAGGGTGGCCGTGCCCGCGTCGATCCGCTCCGGGTCGAAGAGCACGAGGTCGGCATGCCAGCCCTCCCGTATCTGCCCCCGCTCGCGCAGCCCGAAGAGCCGCGCCGGGTCGTCGGTCAGCATCTTCACCGCCTGCTCCAGCGTGGCGAGTTTCCGCCCGCGCAGACAGTCCCCGATGAACCGGGTCGTGTACGGCGCCCCGCACATCCGGTCCAGATGCGCCCCCGCGTCGGAGCCGCCGAGCAGCACGTCCTCGTGCTGCCAGGTCTCGGCGCGCAGCGCCCAGGAGGCGGGGTCGTTGTCGGTGGGCATGGGCCACAGGACGGTACGCAGGTCGTCGGCGGCGCAGATCTCGACGAGACACTGGAACGGGTCCTGCCCCCGCTCCTCCGCGATGTCCCGCACGACCCGTCCGCTGAGCCCACGGTTCGCCTCGCTGTACGTGTCGCCGATGACGTACCGCCCGAAGTTCGCCAGCCGCCGGAAGACGCCGGCCTCCTTGGAGTGGGCGCGCTCCAGCATCCCGGCCCGTACGTCCGGGTCACGGAGCTTCTCGATCCGCTCGGGCACGGGCAGGCCGAGGATCGGGCCCCAGCCGGGGATGAGGTTGAGGGCGCAGAAGGTCCCCAGGGACATGTTCATCGGCGTGAGGATCGGCATGGTGAGGGCGACGATCCGCCCACCGGCCTTGCGCGCCTGCTCACTGGCGAACAGCTGGCGCGGGACACGTTCGGGGACGGTGGCGTCGATGGTGAGCACGTTCCAATTGAGCGGCCGCCCGGCCGCCGCGCTCATCTCCACGAACAACTCGATCTCGGCGTCGCTGAACTGGTCGAGACACCCGGCGACGATGGCCTCGATCTGCGTCCCCTCGTGCTCGCCCACCGCCTTGGAGAGCGCGACGAGTTCGGCGGGCAAGGCATGCCGGGAGGCGACCGGTTGGCCATCCCCATCGGAGTGCGTGGTCGACTGGGTGGTGGACAGCCCCCACGCCCCGGCGTCCATGGCCTCATGGAACAGCCGCAGCATGGCGTCGAGCTGCTCGTCACTGGGCTGCCCGCCCACGGCATCCGGCCCCATCACATACCGCCGCAGCGCACAATGCCCCACCATGAACCCGGCGTTGACGGCGATCCGCCCCTCAAGGGCATCGAGGTACTCCCCGAACGACTGCCAACTCCAAGGCGCCCCCTCCTCCAGCGCCACCAGGGACATCCCCTCGACCTTGGACATCATGCGCCGCGTGTAGTCGGCGTCCCCCGGCTTCAACGGGGCAAGCGTGAACCCGCAGTTGCCGGCGGCGACGGTGGTGACGCCATGGTTGAGGGAGGGCGTGGCGTACGGGTCCCAGAACAGCTGGGCGTCGTAGTGGGTGTGGGGGTCGACGAATCCGGGGGCGAGGACGAGGCCGTGAGCGTCCTCTGTGGTGACGGCTTCGCCGGTGATGTCCGCTCCGATCGCGGCGATACGACCATCACGAATGCCGACGTCGGCAACGAAGCCGGGCGCTCCGGTGCCATCGACGACGGTGGCGCCCTTGATGACGTGATCGAACATGCCGGTTGCCTCCTGGAGGTGCGCTCCGGTGATCTGCCTTTAGGGGCGCGGGGAACTGCGCGACCAGCCACATCGGACCCGCACCCCGCAACGGCGCTTACACGGCCGCCCGGAACCGGGACGTCCGATGCACAGGATCCGTGTCGATCTTCGGAATCACGTGCTCCCCGATCAACCGAATCGTCTGCAACGTCTCCTCCTTCGGCACCCCCACCGGCAACCCGAAGCTCAACTGATCGGCCCCGGCCTGCTCCCACCGCTTGCACTGCGTGAGCACCTCCGCCGGGTCCCCACAGATCAGCAGTTCCTCCTCGATGAGCAGCTCCACGAACTCGGGGGTGTACTCCGGCAACGTCTCAGGCCAGACAGGGAACCCCTCGGGCCGCGGGAAGGTGTCGTGGTACCGGAACACCAGCGAGGGCAGATAGTGCAGCCCACCATTCACCGCGATCTCGATCGCCTCCGCGTGCGTGGGCGCGCAGATCGCGGTCGTCGTCACCATGACGTTGTCGTTGACGAAGTCCCCGACCGGCTCGGCGTTCACGACGGAGTTCTTGTACTGCTCCAGCACCCACTCCATGTCGGACACCTTCTGGATGCTGAACCCCAGCACCCCGAGCCCCTTCTTCGCGGCCATGGCGTACGACGGCGGCGACCCGGCCGCGTACCACATCGCCGGGTGCGACTTCCCGTACGGCTTCGGCAGGACCTTGCGCGGCGGCAGCTGCCAGTGCTTGCCCTGGAAGCCGACGTACTCGTCCTGGAGCCACATCTTGGGGAACTCGGCGATGGTCTCTTCCCAGATCTCCTTGGTGTAGTTCATGTCGGTCACCCCCGGTATGAACCCGAGGATCTCGTGCGAGCCCGCCCCGCGGCCCGACCCGAACTCGAAGCGCCCCTCGGAGAGATGGTCGAGCATGGCGACCTTCTCGGCGACCTTCACGGGGTGGTTGACCTGGGCGAGGGGGTTGAAGATCCCGGAGCCGAGATGGATGCGCTCGGTCGCGTGCGCGAGGTAGCCGAGGAACACGTCGTTGGCGGAGAGGTGCGAGTACTCCTCCAGGAAGTGGTGCTCGGAGGCCCAGGCGTACTTGAACCCGGACTTGTCCGCCTGGATGACGTACTCGGTCTCCTCCATCAGCGCCTTGTGCTCGGCGAGCGGGTCGGTCTCGGCGCGCTTGCCCACGTATCCCTGTACAAAGAGCCCGAATTCCACGGCGGTTCACCATCCCAAGACAGGTGGGTCTGCTGAGTGCTACGACTTTCTGACGTACCGTCAGAAAGGTCAATACCTGACGACCAGTCAGGCGACACTGACCCCCGCCAGCCACCCGCCGTCGATCACGAACGGCTGCCCGGTGATGTACGACGAGTCCTGGCACGTCAGGAACAGCGCGAGCCGCGCCACCTCCTCCGGCCGGCCGATCCGCCCGAGCGGCACTAGCTTGCGGTACAGCTGGTCGAGGGCCCGGCTCATCCCCTCCACGTCGGCCCCGGGGTCCAGTTGGGCCGGGTTGGACATGGCGGTGTCGATGGCGCCGGGGCACAGGGCGTTGACGCGGATGCCCCGGCCGGCGAGTTCCAGGGCGGCGACCCGGGTGAGGCCGAGGACGGCGTGCTTGCTGGCGGCGTAGCTGCCGACGGCGGCCATGCCGGTCACGCCCGTGTAGGAGGCGGTGTTGACGATGGTGCCGCCGTCCTCCATGACCGGCGCGACGGTCTTGATGCCGAGGAAGCAGCCGACCTGGTTGACCCTCACGATCTGCATGAACTCGTCGAGGGGCGTGTCGACGAGGGAGTTGAAGCGCAGGATGCCGGCGTTGTTGACGAGCCCGTCGACGCGCCCGAAGGCGTTCTTGACGACACTCACGGCGTCCCGCCACTGCCCTTCGTCGCCGACGTCGAGATGGACGTACCGCGCGCCGATGTCCGTAGCGAGCGCTTCCCCCTGTTCGTCAAGAACATCGGCGAGGACGACCTCCGCCCCCTCCTCCTTGAACAGCCGCGCCTCCTGCTCCCCCTGTCCGCGTGCCGCGCCGGTGACGATGACGACGCGTCCGTCCAGCTTGCCCATCCGGCATCTCCTCAGAGGTGGGGCGCCACTTCGGTCCCGAAGGCCGCCATCTGGTCGGTGAGTTCGGTACGGCTGCGGCTGCGGAACCGCACCTGGATCTGGTGCACGCCCATCGCCCGATAGGCCCGCAGGGACTCGGCGAGCGCCTCCGGAGAGCCGGTGAGGGCACGGCGCCCGACGTCCCACGCGGGCCGCCCGATGTAGAGGGGCTCGACGATGGCTCCGATGGTCAGCGGCGCCTCGATGCCCGCCTCCTCGCGTATCCGCGTCAGCTCGGCGATCTGCGCGGGCAGCCGGTCCCGCGGATCGCCCTGCGGCAGCCAGCCGTCCCCTTTGAGCGCGGCCCGCCGAACGGCGGCGGGCGAGGACCCGCCAACCCAGAGGGGAACGCGCGGCTGGGCGGGCCGTGGCCGCTGCCCCAGCCCCTGGAAGTCATAGAACTTCCCGTGATGCTCGGGAAACTCATCGGCCCCCAGCGCGACCCGCAACGCGTCGAGGCACTCATCCAGCAAGGCACCCCGCTGCCGGAAGTCCAACCCCAACACCTCGAACTCCTCCGCCACATGCCCGGCCCCGACCCCGAGGATCAGCCGCCCCCCGCTGAGGTGATCGAGGGTGGCGTACTGCTTCGCACTGAGCAGCGGATGCCGCAGCCCCACGACGGCGACATGACTCAGCAGCCGAATCCGCTCGGTCACGGCGGCGAGGTGGGCGAGCGTGGCGACGGGGTCGTACCAGACGGTACTCATCGCGGAGGCGAGCCGCCGCGGCACGGCGACGTGATCACAACTCGCGACGTACGCGAACCCGGCACTCTCGGCGGCGCGGGCCACGGCAACGAGATCCTCCGGCCCGGCGGCGGCCTCCCAGGGCTCGGCGTAGATGGTGCTCTGGGACTGGACGGGGAGTTGGATGCCGTACTCGATCACCGGGGACCGTCCCACAGTCCGTCGGGCGTGAGCCCGAGCAGGTCGATGGCGTTGCCTCGCACGATCCGTTCGATCGCGTCCGGCTCCAGGTGGCCCATCTGGGACTCGCCGACCTCCCTCGACTTCGGCCAAGTGGAGTCTGAGTGCGGGTAGTCGGTCTCGTAGAGGACGTTGGCGAGGCCGATGGCGTCGAGGTTCCTGAGGCCGAAGGCGTCGTCGAAGAAGCAGCCGTAGACGTGTTCGGCGAAGAGTTCGGACGGGGGGCGGTGGACCTTGTCGGCGACCCCGCCCCAGCCGCGGTTCTCCTCCCACACCACGTCGGCGCGTTCGAGGATGTAGGGAATCCAGCCGATCTGGCCCTCCGCGTACATCACCTTCAGGTTCGGGAAGCGCTCGAACTTGCCGCTCATCAGCCAGTCCACCATCGAGAAGCAGCAGTTGGCGAAGGTGATGGTGGAGCCGACGGCGGGCGGGGCGTCGGCGGAGGTGGAGGGCATGCGGCTGGAGGAGCCGATGTGCATGGCGATGACGGTGCCGGTCTCGTCGCACGCGGCGAGGAAGGGGTCCCAGGCGTCGGTGTGGACGGAGGGCAGGCCGAGGTGCGGGGGTATCTCGGAGAAGGCGACGGCGCGGACCCCCTTCGCCGCCATGCGGCGGACCTCGGCGGCGGCCAACTCGGCGTCCCAGAGCGGGATGAGGGTGAGCGGGATGAGCCGCCCCCGGGCCGCGGGGCCGCACCACTCCTCCACCATCCAGTCGTTGTACGCCTGGATGCACAGCAGCCCCAGCTCGTGGTCCGCGGCCTCGGTGAAGGTCTGGCCGCAGAAGCGCGGGAAGGTGGGGAAGCAGAGGGCGGACTGGACGTGGTTGACGTCCATGTCGGCGAGGCGGGACGGAACGTCGTACGACCCCTGCCGCATCTGCTCGTACGTGATGATCTCGAGCTTGATCTCGTCCCTGCTGTAGCCGACGGCGGTGTCGAGGCGGGTGAGCGGGCGGTGCAGGTCCTCGTACACCCACCAGTCGCCGATCGGGCCGTCGGTCTGCCCGGGGGTGCCCATGACGGGCTTGAACCGCCCGCCCAGGAAGGTCATTTCCTTCAGCGGGGCGCGGACTATGCGGGGACCGACGTCCAGGTACTTCTTCGGAAGCCGGTTCTGCCAGACGTCGGCGGGCTCAACGGTGTGGTCGTCGACGGAGATGATCAACGGGAAGGTGTTTCCGGTGGTGGTCTCCATGGGGGCCACGGTAGCGCCGATCTGATGACCCGTCAGCTACGGCGACCATGCCCGGTCATGATGGTTTGTGCGCGGAATTGTGCGGAGGGGGCGTGAGGGCCTTGTGATTTACCGCGCGCCTACCTGTGATCAGCCTCTCCACAGCTGACGCATCTGCCATGAACAAGGCAAACTGGCGGGGTTGCTCACTGTGTTTAGGGGGACGCGATGGACGGTGTACCGCGGGTGCCTGAGCAGCGGCGTCCCGGCTCCTCGACGGAGCCCGTACCGCCGCTGCGCTTCAGCGTGCTCGGACCGGTGCGCGCCTGGCGCGGCGAGGAGCCCCTGGCGATGGGCTCGCCCCAGCAACGGGCCCTGCTCGCGGCCCTGCTCCTGCGGGAGGGCCGTACGGCCACCGCGGCCGAGCTGATCGACGCCCTGTGGGGGGAGGAGCCCCCGTCGCAGGCCCTCGCCGCGGTCCGGACGTACGCCTCCCGGCTGCGCAAGGTCCTGGACCCCGGCGTGCTGGTCAGCGACGCGGGCGGCTACGCGATCCGTTCGCTCGGCGAGGGCGCGCTGGACGTGACGGTGGCGCAGGAGTGGGCGACGGAGGCGGAGAAGGCGCGCGGCGCCGGGGACCTGTGCCACGCGCGTGAAGTGCTCGCCCGCGCCCTGGCGTTGTGGGACGGCGAGGTGCTGGCGGGCGTGCCGGGCCCGTACGCGTCCTCGCAACGGGTACGTCTGGAGGAATGGCGCCTCCAACTCCTCGAATCCCGCCTCGACATGGACCTGGAGCAGGGCTGCCACGCGGAGGCGGTCTCGGAACTCACGGCACTGACCGCGGCGCACCCACTGCGTGAACGCCTGCGCGAGCTGCTGATGCTGGCGCTGTACCGCAGCGGCCGGCAGGCGGAGGCCCTCGCCGTGTACGCGGACACGCGACGCCTGCTCGCGGACGAACTGGGCGTCGACCCGCGACCCGGGCTGAAGGAACTCCAACAGCGCATCCTCCAGGCGGACCCCGGCCTCGCGGAACCGTCGTCCCCGCGGGCGGAGCCCGCCGCGACCCCGGTCCGCCCGGCCCAACTCCCGGCAACGGTCCCGGACTTCACGGGCCGCGCGTCCTTCGTGGCCGAGCTGGGCGAGGTCCTGGCGTCCTCCGAGGGTCGTGTGATGGCGGTGTCGGCGCTGGCGGGCATCGGCGGCGTGGGCAAGACGACCCTCGCCGTCCATGTCGCCCACCAGGCCCGCTCGGCGTTCCCCGACGGCCAGTTGTACGTCGACCTCCAGGGCGCCGGGCAGCGGGCGGCGGAACCTGAGACGGTCCTGGGCGCGTTCCTGCGGGCGCTCGGCACCGCGGACTCGGCGATCCCGGACTCGCTGGAGGAGCGGGCGGCGTTGTACCGCTCGGTGCTGGACGGCAGACGGGTGCTGGTCCTGCTGGACAACGCGCGGGACGCGGCACAGGTCCGCCCGCTGCTGCCCGGCACGGAGGGCTGCGCGGCGCTGGTGACGTCCCGGGTCCGGATGGTGGACCTCGCCGGCGCGCACCTGGTGGACCTGGACGTGATGTCCCCCGACGAGGCGCTCCAGCTCTTCACGAGGATCGTCGGCGAGGAACGCGTGGCCTCCGAACGCGAGGCGGCACTGGACGTGGTGGCGGCCTGCGGCTTTCTCCCCCTGGCGATCCGCATCGCGGCGTCCCGCCTGGCGGCCCGCCGCACGTGGACGGTCTCGGTCCTGGCGGCGAAACTCGCGGACGAGCGACGGAGACTGGACGAACTCCAGGCGGGCGACCTGGCGGTGAAGGCGACGTTCGAGCTGGGCTACGGCGCTCTGGAACCCACCCAGGCCCGCGCGTTCCGCCTGCTCGGCCTGGCCGACGGCCCGGACATCTCCCTGGCGGCGGCAGCGGCGATGCTGGACCTGGCGGTGGAGGACACCGAGGACCTGCTGGAATCCTTGGTCGACACGTCCCTCCTGGAGTCGGCGGCCCCGGGCCGCTACCGCTTCCACGACCTGGTACGCCTCTACGCGCGTGCGTGCGCGGAACGGGACGAATGGCCGCCGGAGGAACGGGGGGCGGCGCTTTCCCGGTTGCTGGACTTCTATCTGGCGACGGCGGCCAGCGTCTATGCGATCGAGCGGCCGGGCGAACGCGTGCTGGACCACTTCGCGGAGACGGAGCATCCCGGCCTTGCGTTCCCGAACCGCGATCGTGCCCTGGAATGGCTCTTCAACGAGTCGAACTGCCTGTTGGCCTGCGCCCAGCAGTCGGCGGCCACGGGGATGCAGAGAAAGGCGGCCGACCTGCTGATGGCCGCGGTCGATCTCGGCGAGTCGGGTGCGAACCCGTTGCAGTACACCCAGGCCGCCACCGCCGTGAGCGCCGCCGCCCGAGCCGCCGGTGACCCCTGGGCGGAAGGCAGGGCTCGCACCATGCTCAGCCACGTGCACAGCGTGTGCGGGCGCTTCTCCGAGTCGGAGGAGGAGGGAAGGCGGGCGATGGACCTCGGGTTGGCCGCCAACGATCCCGTCGCCTGCGGGCAGGCCCCCAACCAACGGGGGATCATCGCCCTCTACGAGGGGCGCCATGCCGACGCGGAAGCCCACTTCGAACGCGCGCTTGAGGCTTTCCGGACAGACGGCAACCAGCCCGGCACCGCCTCCGCCCAGTGCAACCTCTCGCGCGTCCACCTGGCCACCGGACGCACGGAGAGCGCCGTGGCACTGGCACGGGCCGGAGTCGAGATCTACGAACAGGACCGTACGGGCCAGGCACTACGGCTCGCGAACGGGAAGTACGCCTTGGGCCTGGCTCTCACCAGCGCCGGGCGAACGACCGAGGCGCGCTCGGCCCTCTCCTCCGCACTGGAGGTGTTCCGCGACAGCAGGCAACTCCTCTGGCACGGCATGACGTTGTTCCGGCTGGCGGAGCTCCATCTCGCCGAACGTTCGCCCGCACTCGCTGCCTCCCACGCCGAACAGGCACTCGTCGTGCTGCGCGGCATCGGCGGCGAGTGGCGACGCGCCAACGTACTCACGACACTCGGCCGCGCCCTGCTGCTGATCGGGCACACCGACCGGGCCCAAGTGTGCTGGCGGGAAGCGCTGAACGTGTTCGACGAACTCGGCTCTCCCGAGGCCGACGGGGTCCGTGCCCTCCTGAACCCCGCCGCGGTCGCCTGACCTGCGGGGGCGGGGCGTTCATCGTTCGTTTATCGCGACCCGGCAGTCTCATCAGTGCCGGGGCGCCGCGTCGGGGGGCAGACGGCTCGGCACTGTGGCCACACCGTTAAGGTGAACGGCCTTGCGAACCCGTCCGGCGGCCCTCGGGGGAGTCGCCGGACGGGTCGCTTCCAGTCCTTCACGTACATCAGGGAGTTGACCGTCATGGCCGACACGAACGAGCTCAAGCCCAACGACGCCCACGCCACCGGCACGGAGGACGTCACCACGCTCGACGCCCACGCCACCGGCGAGACCCTGGTGACCACCCAGGATGCCCACGCCACCGGCGAGGAGCTCAAGCCGGAGGACGCTCACGCCACCGGCACGGAAGAGGTCACCACGCTCGACGCCCACGCGACGACCGAGCGCATCTGACCACCACCCCACGGGGATCGGCCGCGGCGGCGCGGAGGGGGAGCCGTCGCGGCCGAGCTGTATTCGAAACGATCAAGACAATCCGCGGCCGGATCCGTTCGCACCACTCGAACAGTCACCCGCCCGTCACTAGGGTCACTCTTCGTACGCAAGCCGTCGCTGACACCAAGGAGTTCGGGATGACCCGCGCCAAGAAGGTCCTCGTCACCGTTGCCATTGCCGTCGCCGCGGTGGGCGGTGCCGCAGCCTCGGCCTCTGCCAACGTCCACGCCACGAGCACGCCCGTGACCACGGACAACGTCCACGCCACGAGCGTCTCGGAGTAACGCGGCCCGGGCCACCACGTAATGGGGTCGAGTTCCTACTCGGCCCCATTACGCATGCCCCTGAGTCGCCGGCTGAACAGCCCGGAACCTGAGCACCCCCGGCCACACTCCGCGCCGTACCGCCCTCGATCTGCGGCTCGGCCGTTATCCACAGGGCCGAACGCACGGGCGTCAGCTCGGTGAAAGTGTCCGCATGCAGTCTGCGGAGTGGGGCGAACTGGCGACTCTGGCCGAGGACGGCGTGCTGCTCACCTCGCGGGCGTTGGCGGCCGGATGGTCCCGGGTTCCGCTCAGCCGGAGGCTGAGCGTGGAGGGCTGGACGCGGGTCCGGAACGGCGCCTGGGTCGAGCCGGGGCGCGAGGTGGACGTGCGCTTGCGGCTCAAGGCCTTCCAGCTCCTCGAACCGCGGCTCGTCGTGAGCCACCGTTCGGCGGCGCGGATCTGGCGCATCGAGGTCCTGGACACCGGCGTCGGACGCCAAGTACCGAAGCCAGAGGCGGAGTTCACCGACCCCGAGCGAACCTCTCAGCAGCGCGGCCCCAGGGTGCGCGTCCACCGTATCCCCGTAGCCGAAGCCGACGTCGTACAGCAGGCGGGTCTCCGCGTCACGGACGTACCCCGCACCCTGGCGGACCTCCTTCGCGCCGGCCCGCGGGACGACGCCCTCGTGGCCGTCGAGTCCGCACTCGGCTACCGAAGCGTCGACGGAGTCCGGCGCCCGCCACTCACCACCTGGGCTGCGCTCTCCATCTCACTCGAGCCACCCCTTCGCGGAGCGACCCGCGCGCGCCAGTGGCTGCGCCTCGCCGATCGCGGCGCCGGATCCCCCGCCGAGACGGTGGCCCGCCTACGCATGCTCGACGCCGGCCTGCGCCCCGAAACTCAGGCCGAGATCCACATCCCGGGAGGCCGCCGCCGCTTCCTCGACTTCTTCTTCCGAAGGGCGGGCCTGGCGGTGGAGATCGAGGGCTATGCCTACCACGGCACCCGCGAGGCCCACCGCCGAGACATCACCCGCTTCAGCGACCTCCTGCGCTCCCCCCAGATCCGCACCGTCCTCCGCTTCACAGCCGAGGACGTCTTCCACCACCCCACCCACATGCTCACCCAGATCCGGGCGGCCCTGGGCTGAGTCGGAGATTGGTGACTTTGTTTCACATGCCGCGCGCAAACCCGCAGGTCGGCAGAGCCTCGCGCGAAACAAACTCACCATTCACCCATCGCCCGCAGCTCCCCCTTCACCACCTTCCCGCTCGCATTCCGAGGCAGCTCCCCCACGAACTCCACCGCCCTCGGCACCTTGTAGTTCGCCATCTCCCGGCGCGCCCACGCGATCAGGTCGTCCGCCGTCAGGACGGCGCCCTCGCGCCGCACCACGTACGCCTTGCCGACCTCGCCCAGGCGGGCGTCGGGTACGCCGATCACCGCCACGTCCGTCACGTCCGGGTGCAGGGACAGGAGTTGCTCTATCTCCGCCGGGTACGCGTTGAAGCCGCCGGCGATGAACATGTCCTTCAGGCGGTCGGTGATGCGGAGGTTGCCGGCCTCATCGAGCACCCCGACGTCGCCCGTGCGCAGCCAGCCGTCCGGGGAGAGGACCTCCGACGTCGACGCCTCGTCCTCGAAGTAGCCCCGCATGACGTTGAAGCCGCGGACCAGGACCTCGCCGGGTTCGCCGAGCGGGGCCTCGACGCGGACCTCCGTGTCCGGGATCGCCCGGCCCGACGTCGAGGCGATGACCGACGGCGCGTCGCCGCGGCGGCACATCGTGACGATGCCGCTCGCCTCCGAGAGGCCGTACGCGGTCAGGACCGTCGCCACGCCGAGTTCGTCCCGCAGGCGTTCGACCAGGGTCAGGGGGACGACGGCCGCGCCGGTCACCACCAGGCGCAGCGCCGAGAGGTCGTACGACGTCCGGGCCGGGTGGTCCAGGAGGGACTGGAGGAGTGTCGGCGGGCCGGGGAGGACCGACACCGCCTCCGATGCGATGTTCGCCAGGACCGTGTCCACGTTGAACACCGGCTGCGGGATCATCGTCGCGCCCCGCATGAGGCAGGCGATCACGCCCGCCTTGTAGCCGAAGGTGTGGAAGAAGGGGTTCACGATGAGGTAGCGGTCGCCCTGGCGGAGACCGGCGAGGTCGCTCCAGATCTCGTACGCCCGCAGCGTCTGCGCATGCGTGATCACCGCGCCCTTCGGACGGCCCGTCGTACCGGAGGTGAAGACGATGTCCGACGGCCACACCCCCTCGACCGCCGCCGCCCGGTCCCGTACCTCCGCCGTCCCCACCCCTTCCCCGCTCGCCAGGAAGTCCTTCAGCGTCCGGTAGTCCGCCGGGGCGTCGTCCGCGAGCACCACCACCTGTTCCAGCGCCGGCAGACCCTCGCCCTCCCCCACCGCGCGCCGCAGCGACGCCACGTACGACGTCCCCAGGAACGTCCCCGTCACGAACAGCAGCCGCGCCCCGCTGCGGCGCAGTACATCCGCCGCCTCGGCGCCCTTGAAGCGGGTGTTGAGGGGGACGAGGACCGCGCCCGCCGACACCGCGCCCAGCGCGGCCACGATCCAGTCGAGGGTGTTCGGGGCCCAGATCGCCACCCGGTCACCGGGCTCGATGCCATGAGCGAGACAGGCCGCCGCCGACCGCTCCACCCGCGCGCCCAACTCGGCGTACGTCACTCGCGTACGGCCCTCCACCACCGCCTCGACGTCCGGGTACCGCTCGACCGCGGACCGGACCAGTCCCGGAACGCTGCCCCACTCCAGATCACCGCGCACAGCACGCCTCCCAACCCCGGAGCTGACTACCCGTCAGATTAGCTGTACCCTGACGGCCTGTCAGCAGCCCTTCAGCAGCGTGGAGGTGTGTGCGCATGGCCGGGATCAAGGACGCCACCGCGATCGTCGGGATAGGACAGACCGCCTTCGCCAAGCAACTCCCCGAGGACGAGCGGACGCTCGCCTGCCGTGCCGTGGTCGCCGCCCTCGACGACGCCGGCATCGACCCCGGCGAGGTCGACGCCCTCGCCTCCTTCACCATGGAGGAGACGGACGAGGTGGAGCTGGCGAAGGCCGTCGGGTTCGGCGACCTCACCTTCTTCAGCCGGGTGGGGTACGGGGGTGGCGGGTCGTGTGCGACTGTGGCCCACCTTGCCGCCGCCATCGCCTCCGGACAGGCGTCCGTCGGGGTCGCCTGGCGGTCGCGGAAGCGGGGCAGCGGGCCCCGGCCGTGGCGCAACACCGTCGCCCAACTCCCCACGCCCGCCCAGTGGACCCGGCCCTACGGCCTGCTCCGGCCCGTCGACGAGATCGCCATGCTCACGCGCCGGTACATGCACGAGTACGGCGCGACCCGGGACCATCTGTTCAACGTCGCGCTCGCCTGCCGGAACCGCGCCAACCAGAACCCGGCCGCCGTCATGTACGACCGCCCCCTCACCCGCGAGATGTACATGACCTCCCGCTGGATCAGCGAGCCCCTCTGCCTCTTCGACAACTGCCTGGAGACGGACGGGGCGTTGGCGTGTGTCGTGGTCAGCAGGGAGCGGGCGCGGGACTGCCGCAAGCCGCCCGTGTACGTCCACTCCGCCGCCCAGGGGCTGCCCGCCCAGCACCACGGCATGGTCAACTACTGGAACGACGACCCGCTGACAGGTCCGTCGTGGGCCGCCGCCCGACACCTGTGGAAACACGCCGACTTCACCCCCGAAGACGTCGACGTCGCCCAGATCTACGACGCCTTCACCGCCCTCATCCCGCTCTCCCTGGAGGGGTACGGGTTCTGCGGGCGCGGCGAGGGCGGCGCCTTCACCGAGCAGGGGGCGCTGGAGAGTGGCGGGCGGCTGCCGATCAACACCGGCGGCGGCGGGCTCAGCGAGGCCTACGTCCACGGGTTCAATCTGATCAACGAGGGCGTGAAGCAGCTCAGAGGGACCAGTACCGCTCAGGTGCCCGGTGCCGCCACCTGCCTGGTCACCGCCGGTGAGGGTGTCCCGACGTCCGCACTGCTGCTCACCAACAGGAGCTGACCCCATGCTGACCCCCGTCATCGACCCCGAAGGCGCCCCCTTCTGGCGGTATGCCGCCCAGGGCGAACTCCGCGTCCAGGCCTGCGCCGACTGCGGCGAACTCCGCTTCCCGCCCCGGCCCTGCTGTCCCCACTGCCGGTCCTTCGGCACCGAGTGGCGGCCCGTCTCGGGGCACGGCCGTGTCTGGTCGTACGTCGTCCCCCACCCGCCGCTCCTGCCGGACTACGCCGAGCGGGCGCCGTACAACGTGATCGTCGTGGAGCTGGAAGAGGCGCCGCACATCCGGCTGGTCGGGAACCTCGCCAGCGAGGCCGGGGCGCCGATCGACTCCTTGCCGGTCGAGCGCGTCCGCATCGGCGCCCGGGTGCGGTTCGTGCACGACCCGGTGAGCGGGCTGCCGCAGTGGGTGCTGGAGCGGCCATGAGTCTTCGGGTCAGCGCCGACAAGGACACCGGCGTCGCCGTCGTCACCCTTGACCGGCCGCAGCGCCTCAACGCCATCGACCTCGAGTTGAGGGACCAACTCGTCGATACTTGGCGCGCGTTGAGGTTCGACGACTCCGTCAACGCCGTCGTCCTCACCGGCAGCGGCGAGCGCGCCTTCTGCACCGGCATCGACCGGGACGCCGACGTGCCGCAGCCCAACTCCCCCTACATGGCGGACGATCCGCTCCTCCACCTCGGCCCCAAGTCCAACGATCTGTGGAAGCCCGTCATCGCCGCCGTGCAGGGCATGGCCTGCGGCGGCGCCTTCTATCTGCTCGGGGAGTGTGAGTTCGTCGTCGCCGATCCGGGCGCCACCTTCTTCGACCCGCACACCACCTACGGCATGGTCAGCGCCTACGAGTCGGTGCTCATGGCGCAGCGGATGCCGTACGGCGAGGTCGCCCGGATGATGCTGATGGGGACGGCGGAGCGGATGTCCGCGCGGCGGGCGTACGAGATCGGGCTGGTCTCCGAACTCGCCGAGCCGGGCGAGGTGTTGGCCCGGGCGACCGAAGCCGCCGCCGTCATCGCCGCGCAGCCGGCCGCCGGGGTGCAGGGCACCGTGCGGGCCCTGTGGGCGGCGCGGGAGGCCGCGCTCGCCGCCGGGTTCGCGCAGGCGCCGCATCTGATCTCGCTGGGCAACCTGCCGGGCGACCGGCAGGCGGAGCTGTTCTCCGCCCGCCGGCCGGAGTTCAGGACGCGCTGACGGCCTGCGCCTCGGACAGCTCGCAGGTGCCGTCCGCGGCGGTCGCGCCGGCCGCGGTGACGAGGACGGAGTCGGAGGCGCCCGGGGCGACGCCGAAGATGCCGCTGTGCTCGGTAGCGACCGTGGTGCCGGAGGCGTCCTTGAAGACGACCTCGATCATGTAGTCGTTCGTCGCGGTGGTGCTGCTGTTGGTGGCGCGGACGTCGGCGACCAGGCCCTGGTCCTCGACCCGGCACTCCTTGATCGTGACGTCCTGGGTCGACTGGCCCAGCGTGGTCTCGGAGACGCCGCCGCCCGAGCCCGAGACGGAGTCGTCATCGTCGTCGTGGTGGCTGCTGCTGCCGCCCGTCGAACTGTGCGACGAGCTGTCCGAGTTGGAGCTGTGTCCCGAGCATCCGGCCCCGGACGAGTGCCGGGCACCGGTCAGGGCGACCACCACTCCGACGAAGACGGCCAGCGCGCGGACATGGCGAAGCTTCACCACTGTTCCCCCGTAAAGAACAAGAAATGATCGTGAACACGTCACGCTAGCAGCCGCCGCATGGCGGCCCTCCCGCCCCGGGCGTAGCGTCGGGTGTGAGAGCCGTGAAGAAAGCATGATCCGCACGCTCTCGCCGAGTCGACGGCCGCCGTCCGGAACCCCTTCCAAGCGCTCGGTGCGACGGCCGTCCCGGGGTGACCTACGCGGTTCTGGCCGTTCCCGTGCCCTTCTCCGCGTCCAGCGCGTACACACAGCGGTCCTTGCTGCACGCGTACACGACGCCGTCCTTGACCACCGGGGCGCCGGTGATCTCGCCGCCGGTCGCCAGCTTCCAGCGCAGCCGGCCGTCGTCGGCCTTCAGGGTGTAGAGCAGGTGGTCGGTGGAGCCGAAGTGGATACGGCCCTCGGCGACCGCGGGGGCGCCCACGATGTCGCCGCCCGCCTGGAAGCGCCACTTGGGCGTGCCGGTCACCGCGTCCAGCGTGTACAGCCCCTTGCCGCTGCCCACGTGGACGTGGCCCGCGGCCACCAGCACCGGCTCGATGGAGGACCGCGCCTCGGTGGCGATGCGCCAGCGGTCGCGGCCGTCGGCGGCGTCGAGGGCGTACACGGTGCCGAGGTAGTCGGCCAGGTAGACCCCGCCGCCGGTGACCGCGGGGCCCGGCACGAAGGTGGGCGGGCACAGGAACACCGCCGGCGCCTCGAAGTGCCACTTCACCCGGCCGCTCGCCACGTCCAGCGCGAGCACGCGGGTGCCGGCGGAGACGTACACATAGCCGTCCGGCGCCTGCGTGACCCGGACCGGCACCCCGCCGCAGGAGGCCGCGTCGCCGATCGGGTACGACCAGCGCTCGTCGCCGGTGCGGGCGTCCAGGGCGCGCAGCCGGGCGTCCTGCCAGACGTACACCGTGCCCTCGTGGAGGGCAGGGCCCGCCTCGGGGGACTCGAAGTCGGTCTGGGCGCCGGTGATCTCCCAGAGTTTCTGCCCGTTGGAGGCCTCCCAGGCCTGCACGCCGCCGCCGCGGGTGCCGGTGACGACCGTGCCCCGGTCGGCCTTGAGCGAGTACACCCAGGCGTCCGTCTGGAGTCGCCACAGGTCGCCGCCCTCGCGGGCCTCCAGGGCGAACAGGGTGGGGCCGTCGGAGGCGTGGATACGGCCGTCCGCGACCGCCATCGACCAGGCGACGTCCCGCGTCTTGAAGCTGCGCCGGCCGGTCGCCACGTCCAGCGCGTGCACCTCGAAGGAGGTGACGTAGACGAGGTCACCGGCGACGGACGGGGTGCCCCACACGTCGTTCGACATACGGAAACGCCAGGGGCGCCAGCCGGAGGCCGTCTCGGGGGCGAGCGGGGGCGGGGCCGGTACGGCGGGGTCGGCGCCGTTGACTCCGGGGCGCGGCTTGGACCAGCTGGCGACCAGGCCCGCCTCGGGCGGCGGTGCCTTCACGGCGGCGGCGCGGGCGTCGGCGACGCGCGGGCCGGGGCCGATGGGCACCGGGGCGCCCGCGAGGCGTACGGGGCCGGTGTCGGGGGCGCCGACGGGGACGCGGGCCGGGACGACCGGATCGTGCGAGGGCGGCGGGGGCACGGGGGCCGGCCGGCCGCCGCCGCTGCGTCCGCCCTGGCCAGGCTTCACGGCCGGGCGGCCGTTGCGGCGGGCCTCGATCAGGCTGACCGCCCGCTCGGGCAGCCAGGCCGACGCCGTACCGCTGTCGTCGGAGCCGGAGCCGAAGAGATGGGGGGCCAACTGGGCCTGGAGGTCGGCCGGGTTGGGGCGGCCCGCGGCCTCCATCTGCATGCAGGACTCGATGAGCGGGCGCAGCTCGTCCGGGAGGCCTTCGAGGTCCGGGCCCTCGCGCAGCAGCATGAAGACCGTCTCGACCGGGTTGGCGCCGTGGAAGGGCGGGTGACCGGTGGCGGCGAAGACCAGCATGGAGCCGAGCGAGAAGACGTCGCTCGCGCCGGTGACGGAGCGCGAGTCCTTGGCCTGCTCGGGCGACATGTAGGCGGGGGTGCCGACGGCGACGTTCGTCATCGTCAGACGTGTGTTCGACACGCCGGAGGCGATACCGAAGTCGATCACCCGGGGGCCGTCCTCGACGACGAGGACGTTGGAGGGCTTGAGGTCACGGTGGACCAGCCCGGCGCCGTGGATCGACTGGAGCGCCTCCGCGACGCCCGCCGCGAGCCAGCGCACCGCCTGGGCCGGCATCGGCCCGCACTCGTTCACTATCTCCTCGAGGGAGGGCGCGGGGACGTACGCGGTGGCCAGCCACGGCACGGCGGCGCGCGGGTCGGCGTCGACCACGGCCGCCGTGTAGAAGCCGGAGACGGCCCGGGCCGCCTCGACCTCGCGCGTGAAGCGGACGCGGAACAGCTGGTCCTCGGCGAGCTCCGTCCGGACCGTCTTGATCGCCACGCGCCGGCCGGACGCCGAGCGCGCGAGATAGACCAGCCCCATGCCGCCGGCGCCCAGCCGTCCCAGCACCTCGAACGGCCCGATCCGCCGCGGATCGTGCTGCGTCAGCTGATCCACCACTTGCCTGCCACCTCCCCGTACGGGCCACGTCACATCCTTATGTACGCGACCCCGTGCAGCGTCTCACCACCGCACCGCCATGGCGGCACGCACCCCGATTCTTCCTGGCCGAGGCGCAGGTTGCGAACCCGGCCGCAAACCGGGATGTCTCACACCAAAACACCCGGAATCAGGGCTGTGGCCGCTCCAGTACGGCGAACGACGCCCCCTGATTGTCGGTGACGACGGCGACCTTTCCGTAGGACGTCTCGAAGGGTGGCGCCTGCACCCGCCCCCCGAGCCGCTGCACCGCCCCGAGCGCGGCCTCGCAGTCCTCGACCCCGAAGTGGACGAGGAAGTGCGGCGGCATCTCGGCCGGGAAGACGTCGGAGACGGGGGCGCGGCCGAAGTCGGGGGCGGCGTCGGGCCCGAACAGGGCGTCGTGGAAGAGCCCGCCATAGAAGGTGTTGGCGGCCTCGGTGTCGCGGGCGTACAGCTCGGCCCAGGCGAAGGTGCCGGCCTCGTGCCGGACGCCGAAACCGCTGTGGCTCTCCGGCTCCCACAGGCCGAAGACGGCACCGTCCGGGTCGGTGACCAGGGCGCTGGTGCCGAGGTCACCGACCGGCATGGGGGCGGTGACGACCTGTCCGCCGGCCGCCCAGATCCGGTCGGCCAGGCCCTCGATGTCGGGGGTGGCGAAGTAGACCGTCCACACGGTGGGCATCCGCCCGTCCGTCTTGCGGGTGAGCGCGGCGACCGGCTCGCCGTCGTGCAGGGCCCATACGGCCCCGCCGTACCGCTGCTCCTCGAAGCTCCACCCGAAGAGCTCACCGTAGAACCGCCTGCCCGCCTCGACGTCGGGAAGCTGCGCGTCCACCCAGCAGGGGACGCCCTCGCCGTATGCCCTGTTTTCGGCCATACCGCCAAACTAACGGCGACTCACGCACCCCGCAGGACCAGGCACACCCGTCTCGCGAAGCCCGTGCACCCCATTTGCAGTCGGCCGAATCGCGCTCCGATCACCCCTCGGTAAGCTGACGGCATGACAGGACAAGTGCGTACCGTCGACGGCCGCGTGGCCGGCCGGCGTGGGCAGGCGACCCGGCAGAAGCTGCTCGACTGCCTCAGCGAGATGCTCAGTTCCTCCCCTTACCGGGACGTCAAAGTCATCGATGTCGCCCGGAAGGCGGGGACTTCGCCCGCCACCTTCTACCAGTACTTCCCGGACGTCGAAGGTGCCGTCCTGGAGATCGCCGAGCAAATGGCCACCGAGGGCGGGCAGTTGACCGCTCTGCTGGAGGGCCGGTCGTGGGTCGGCAAGGCCGGCTGGACGACCGCGCAGGAACTCGTCGACGGGTTCCTGGAGTTCTGGCGCAAGAACGACGCGATCCTCAGGGTCGTCGATCTCGGTGCCGCCGAGGGCGACAAGCGGTTCTACAAGCTCCGCATGAAGATCCTGAACTCGGTGAACAACTCGCTGGCCGATTCGGTGGCCGAGTTGCAGTCCAAGGGCAAGGTCGACAAGGACGTGAACCCGGCGGCGGTCGCCGGTTCACTGGTCGCGATGCTCGCGGCGGTCGCCTCGCACCAGAAGGGCTTCCAGAGCTGGGGCGTCAAGCAGGCCGAACTGAAGCCGAACCTGGCGCTGTTGGTGCACCTGGGCGTGACCGGCAAGAAGCCCACGAAGTAGCAGCGCCGTTCCTTTATCAGGCCCCAAGTCCTGTCCGACAGGCGGTGGTTCGTCCGGCACGTCCCGGACGGACCACCGCCTGCCTCGCTATGCGGGCAGCGGCCGGTCCCGTACGACGTGCTTCATCACCAGCGTCGAGGTCAGCCGCTGCACACCCGGCAGGGCCGCCAGCCGTTCGTCGTAGAGCCGCTGGAAGGCGGCGAGGTCGGCGGTGGCCACCCGCAGCAGATAGTCGGGCTCCCCGAACAGCCGCTGGGCGTCGATCACATGGGGAATCCCGGCGAGCGCCTTCTCGAACTCGGCGACGGTGTCCCGGTCCTCCTGCCGCATCGACACGAAGACCAGCGCCTCGAAGGTCAGCCCCACGGCCCCCGGGTCCACCACGGCCCGGTAGCCGCTGATCGCCCCCGACCGCTCCAGCTCGCGCAGCCGCCGATGGCAGGGCGAGACGCTCAGGCGCACCCGCGCGGCCAGCTCGGTCACGGTCAGCCGCCCGTCCTGCTGGAGCTCGGCAAGAATCTTCCGGTCCACGTCGTCCATGAAGAAGATATTTGCTCAGACCCCGCGATCATGGGCAAACTTCGGCAACACTTTCGGGCCATTCACGCCTAATGTCCCCCTCATGGACACCGGACTGCTGTTTTCCTTCATCGCCCTCGACCTCCTGCTGGTGTGCGTGCCGGGCGCCGACTGGGCGTACGTCATCGCGGCCGGCGTGCGGGGGCGGTCGGTGGGCCGGGCGGTGGCGGGGCTGGTGGCCGGGTACGCGCTGCACACCGCGCTGGCGGTCGCCGGGCTCGCGGTGCTGGTCGCGAGCTCGCCCGGGCTGCTGACCGCCCTGACGGTGGCGGGCGCCGCCTACCTGGTGTGGCTGGGCTGGGGCGTGCTGCGCCGCCCGGCGGCCCCGGAGGCGGGCGGCGACGAGGGCGGTGCCCTGTTCCTGCGCGGGGCGGCGATCAGCGGCCTCAACCCCAAGGGCCTGCTGCTCTACCTCTCGGTGCTCCCCCAGTTCCTGGTGACGCGGGGCAGCCATCCGCCGGTGGCCGTGCAGACGGCCGTGCTCGGTGTCCTGCACATGGTGTGCTGCGCCGCCGTCTACCTCGCGGTCGGCACCACGGCCCGCACCCTGCTGACCGCCCGCCCCCGGGCCGCCCGCGCGGTCACCCGCACCTCCGGGGCGGCGATGCTGGGCATCGGCGCGCTCCTGCTGGCGCAGCACACCCTGTGACTACCGCCGCTCGATCCTGAACACCCGGATCTCCCGCTCCACCCGCGCCTGGTACGTCGCGTACGGCGGCCAGAAGACCAGCAGCCGCTTCCACACGGCCGCCCGCTCCTCCCCCGTCAGGAGATGGGCGGTGACGGCGATGTCGGTGCCCTTCCAGCTGATCTCCGCGTCGGGGTGGGCGAGGAGGTTGGCGGTCCAGGCGGGGTGGCCGGGGCGGCCGAAGTTGGAGCCGATGAGGATCCAGGTGCCGTCCGCCTCCGGCATGCAGGCGAGCGGTGAGCGGCGGGCCTGACCACTGCGGGCGCCCGTCGAGGTGAGGATGACGCCCGGCAGCATCTGGGCGCTGAGGATGACCTTCCCCCGTGTCAGCCGGTGCACGGCCCGGTCGAGGGCGGGGATGACGTGCGGGGCGACCTTGGCGAAGCCCCGCGTGGACGAAATGCGCTGCACCGTCTTCTCGCCGATCACACCGGCACCTCCGTCGCCGTGAACAGGGACGCCGCGTCCGCCGCGTGCGCCCGCAGCCGGTGGACCGGCCCGAACAGCAGCTCGTCGCCGGCGGCCCGCTTGAAGTACAGCTGGACGTCGTGCTCCCAGGTGAACCCGATGCCGCCGTGCAGCTGGATCGCCTCACCGGCGGAGCTTCTGAGCGCCTCCAGGCCCTGCGCGAGGGCGAGCCCGCCGACGCGCCCGCCCGTCTCCCGCCACCGCCCTTCCAGCGAGGCGCTGCGCGCCGCACCTCCTGATTCCTGTGCGGTCGCCCAGGCCGCGTAGTACGCGGCCGACCTCGCCGCCTGCACCTGGACGTACACGTCGGCCAGCCGGTGCTTGACCGCCTGGAAGGACCCGATCGCCCGTCCGAACTGCTCGCGCTGCTTCACGTACTCGACGGTCCGCTCCAGCACCCGGTCGGCGGCCCCGACCGCCTCGCAGGCGAGGACGGCGGCGGCGCCGTCGCCGGTGCGGGCGAGGGCGGCCGGTACGTCGGTGCCCTCGTCGGCGCCCAGCAACTCGGCCTCGACATCCCGTAGTTGGAGGTGCCCCAGCGGGCGGGTCGCGTCGAGAGCGGTGTGCCGGGTGCGGACGACTCCGTCGGCGTCCCCAGCGACCAGGAAGAGAAGCGTCCGGGAGCGGGCGAAGCCGCCGGTGTGCGCGGCGACCAGCAGGAGCCGCGCGCTGTGCCCGTCCGGCACCGGCCCGACCTCCCCGTACAGCGTCCATCCCGTCCCCGTCCGCCGCGCCTGCACACCCCCGGCGCGGCCGCCTCCCGCCCAGTCCCCGCGGTTGTCGCCGGTGAGGGCGAGGCCCGCGGCGGGGGCCGCGAGGGCGGCGGTGAGGGCGCCGGACGCGATCCGGGGCAGCAGGTCGGCGCGCTGGGCGTCGGTGCCGAGGGCCAGGACCAGCGGGGCGACGAGGACGGCGGTGGCGAGCAGCGGGGAGGGCGCCAGGACCCGCCCTGTCTCCTCCGCCGCGAGGGCGAGGTCGGTGGCGGAGCAGCCGATGCCGCCGTACACCTCGGGAAGGGCCAGTCCGGGCAGGCCGAGTTGTTCGGCCAGGGCGGTCCACAGGGCCGGGTCGTGGCCGGCGGGGGTGTCGACGGCGGCCCGCAGCTCCTCCGGACCGCACCTCTTGTGGAGCAGTTCGCGCAGGGTGCGACGGATCTCGTCCTGCTCGGCGGTGAAGCCGGCGTCCATGGCGACCCCTTCCCTCCGGATCTGACGGTCCGTCATATTAGGAGTGGCGGGTCGATAAGCACAGAGCGAGGGAGAGGTCATTCATGGCTGCCTCATTCATGCGGGCCGGCGCCCGGAAGGTCGCCGTGGTCGGTGTCGCCCTCGCCGACTGCGGCCGGGTGGACGGCGTGACGCCGTACACGCTGCACGCCCAGGCGGCGCGGCGCGCGCTCGCGGATTCGGGCCTCGACCGGTCCGTGGTGGACGGGTTCGCGTCGGCGGGCACGGGGGTGCTGGCGCCGGTGGAGGTGGCCGAGTACCTGGGGCTGCGCCCCACCTGGGTCGACTCCACGTCGGTCGGCGGCTCGACGTGGGAGGTCATGGCGGCGCACGCGGCGGACGCGATAGCGGCGGGGCATGCCAACGCCGTCCTGCTGGTGTACGGCTCGACGGCGCGGGCGGACATCAAGGCGGGCCGCCGCACCGGGAACCTCTCGTACGGCGCCCGGGGCCCGCTCCAGTTCGAGGTCCCCTACGGCCACACGCTGATCGCCAAGTACGCGATGGCGGCCCGCCGCCACATGCTCGAACACGGCACGACGCTGGAGCAGTTGGCGGAGGTGGCGGTGCAGGCGCGGGAGAACGCGGCCCGCAACCCGGAGGCGATGTACCGCACCCCGATCACGGTGGACGACGTCCTGTCCGCCCCGATGATCGCGGACCCCTTCACCAAGCTGCACTGCTGCATCCGCTCCGACGGCGGGGCGGCGGTCCTGCTGGCGGCGGAGGAGTACGTCCAGGACAGCCGCGCCGCCCCCGTCTGGGTCCTCGGCACCGGCGAGCACGTCTCCCACGCCACGATGTCCGAGTGGCCGGACTTCACGGTCTCCCCGGCGGCGGTGAGCGGCCGCCTGGCCTTCGAACGGGCGGGGGTGAGCCCGACCGACATCGAACTGGCGGAAATCTACGACGCCTTCACCTACATGACCTTGGTGACCTTGGAGGACCTCGGCTTCTGCAAGAAGGGCGAGGGCGGGGCGTACATCCAGTCCCGCGAACTCCCGGTCAACACGGACGGCGGCGGCCTCTCCGCCCAACACCCCGGCATGCGAGGCCTGTTCCTCCTGGTGGAGGCGGTACGACAACTACGGGGCGAAGCAGGCGACCACCAGGTCCACCGCCCGAACGGAACGGTCCCGGAACTGGCGGTGGCCTCCGGCACCGGGGGCTGGTTCTGCTCGTCGGGGACGGTGGTGCTGGGGCGGGGGTGAGGGCGGCCGGGGTCAGCTCACGATCAGGAGCAGGGACCACAGCACGCCCGCCAGTAAGGGAATCCCGTAGGCGATGAACAGCGCCGCCCGCGGGCCGCGCAGGCGCACGGCTGCCTGGGTCTCGGCGTAGTCCGGGACCCGGTCGGCCAGGCGTCTTCGCAGGTTGCCGGTGTAGCGGATCTGGCGGTGGCCCACGTAGAACCAGATGGCGGCCAGCGCCACACCGAACGACCCGATCACGCGGGCGGTGAGGAGGGCGCTGCCGGTGGGCGGGGCTCCGGAGGCGCGGCCGGCGGACAGGATCGCCGTGAAGGCCACGAGTTGGAGCGACTGGGCCACGAGGAAGAGGTTGCCGCGCTGCATGATCATGGTGTCCTCGTGGAGGTAGTACTCCCACAGCCGCGCCTGGGCGGCGGCCGTGCGTTGGAGCGTCACAGGGTCATCGGCCCGTTGCGTCATTCCCACGTGGTGCCCGAAGCGCCCTGCGGCCTAACTGCCGTCCGGCAGAACGGTGATGGTGGCGCTGTCATTGGCCGGATCGGGGTCCCGGCGGCCGGTGTCCCACGGGCTGGAGGGCTTCTTGTTCACGAGGCTCAGGGTGCCCTCGCCGGGGTCGCCGAGGAGGGCTGTGAACTCGAAGGTGCGGGTGTCGTCCGGTTTCACGTCTCCCACGTCGCAGGTGTAGGTGTAGCCGTTGCTCTCGCAGTAGGGCTCGTAGACGCCGTCGTCGTACTCCGTCATGGGCTGCTCGACCATCGTCGTGCCGAGCGGGGGCTCGAAGACGAGCTCGACCGGGGAGCCGACGTCGGCGGGGCCGTTGTTGCGGACCTTGATCTCGAAGGTCTTCTTGTCGCCGGGGGCGCCCTTGAGTTCCACGGCGGAGACCTCGTAGTCGGCGTAGGTGTCGAGGACTACGGTCGTGGAACCGCCGCCCGCCACGAAGGGGCCTTTCGCCGCGTCCTTGCCCACCGGCTCGGGTTCCAGTGTCGGGCCGTCGCCGTGGTCGCCGCCCTCGTGGACCGTCGCGTAATGCCCCGGGCCCATGTCCAGGGCCCAGACGTCCCGGCCGTAGGAGGTGTACATCTGGTCCTGCGGTGTACGGATGCGCAGGGCGGGGCGGAGGGTGACGGTCTCGCCGGGGTCGAGGGTCAGGTCCGGGAACTTGCAGACGGCGAGGTGTCCCTTCTGCGGCTCCGGGTAGCGGCAGTTGGCGTACCGCTCGTCGAACTCCGAGCCGTCGACGCCCAGTTCCAGGCCCAGGCCGCGGGCCGGGACCTCGCCCGTGTTGCGGACGACGACAGGTTCCGTCAGGTGGGAGCCGGGGCTCACCCCCCGCACCGACTCCGGCACCACCGCCTCGACGACGGGCTCGCCGACGACGAACCGGGTCCGCGCCGTGAGCTTCTTCCCGCTCTTCGTCGTGTACGTGTACGTCACGACGGCCGAGTCCCCGATCTTCGCCCCCTCGGCGGCGACCACCTTGGCGCGCGGCGCGTCGGCCCAGTTGCTGTAGTCGGCGTCGACCTCGCAGGTGACATGGGCCGAACTTCCGGTGCAGCCGCCGTACTTGCGGATCATCACGGTGTCCTCGGCGCCCTTGGGCACATCCGCGGTGAGCGTGCGCGTGCCCGGCCCTCCAGTGTCCTCGGCGACCAGGGAGTACGGCATCTTGTCGTGAGGGCCCGCCTTGTCGCCCTGGGGGCGCAGATAGAACACGTCCGGCGCGGTGATGAACGGCTTGCCGGGCTCGTCGTCGGTGACGACGGTGCAGGCGGTGAGCCCGCCCGCGAGCAGCACGACGGCCGCCGTCGCGGCACCCGCCCAGCGTTTCACCATGCCCCCTGCCCTCCCCGTGACTTGAGCCGTCGAACGCTCCTGGAGTCCCAGGAGTTCCACAGGAGACTGCCACGTCCGGCGTTCCGGGCCGACCCGCGCGCGACAATCACCCCATGGGAACCGATCTTCACGAGCTGCTGAGGTCGCTGCGGGTGTGGGACGACTCCGTCACCGACCTGCGGTCCTTCGACCCGGCGACCGCGCCCGAGGCACCGCTGGCCCTGTTCACCACCTGGTTCGCCGAGGCGGTCGCGGCCAGGCAGACCGAGCCGCACACCATGTCCCTCGCGACGTCGGACGCGGAGGGCCGGCCCGACGTACGGACCGTGATGCTGCACGGCGCCGACGCGGACGGCTGGGCCTTCGCGAGCCACTCCCACAGCCGCAAGGGCGGACACCTCGCGGCACGGCCGTACGCCGCCCTCGGTTTCTACTGGCCGGTGCTCGGCCGGCAGGTGCGGGTGCGCGGGCCGGTGACCGCCGCGCCCTCCGCGGAGGGACAGGCCGACCTGCACGCCCGGTCGACCGGCGCGCTCGCCGCCGCGCTGACCGGCCGGCAGAGCGAAGTGCTGGGCTCGGTCGAGGAGTTGGCGCGGGCCTCGGCGGCGGCCTGGGAGCGGGCGCAGCGGGAGCCGGACGCGCCGGTCGCCTCGTGGACGCTGTACCGGCTCGTCCCCGAGGAGGTGGAGTTCTTCCAGGGGGACGCCCGGCGGCAGCACGTACGGCTGCTCTACCGCCGTACCGGGGACGGCTGGGCGCGGGAGCTGCTCTGGCCCTGAGGCGGCGGCTGCGGGCCGGTGAAGTCGTAGACGGCGAAGTCGGCCACCCCGCGGTAGCCGACCCGCTGGTAGACGCCGTTGCTCGTCGGGTTGGCCAGGTCCGCGAACAGCAGCACCTCCTCGGCGCCGGCCTCCCGGGCGGCCCGGCTGACGGCGACGGTGGCGGCCGCCGCGTAGCCGTGTCCGCGCAGCTCCGGCGGCGTGTAGACGGGGCCGACCCGGACCTGTCCGGCGACCCTCGGGTGCGCCGCGGCCAGGGAGACGGGGACGCCGTCCGGGTTCTCCCAGAGCAGGGCCCCGCCGTGTTCGACGCGGGCGTCGGCCCAGGCCTCGGGGTCGCCGGCGCCGGTCTTGCCGACGTCGTCGAGAAAGCCGCGGAACCAGCGCACCAGCAGTTCCCGGTCCGCCTTGCCCGCGACCCGGGACCGGCCCGGCGGCATCGGGTCGGGCGCCGTCAACTCGCCCAGCCGGTAGAGGCGTTGGTGCTGCCAGAGGGTGACCTCGGCGCCGGTGCACCGCCGCCAGGCCTCGGCGAAGGCGACGGCGGTACCGCGGTCGGCGGAGACACCGGGGAGCGGATGCCCGAGGTCGGCGAGGTGCACGGCAAGGGCGGCGGCGTCTTCGGCCGCGAGCGGAGTGAGGGTCAGCCAGTGCGGCGGGGTGCGGAACCAGGCCGCCCGCACGGCACCGCCCCGCTCCAGCACACCGAACACCGGCGCCTCGTCCCCGTACGCCGCGCTCCCGTACGCCCGCAGCCGCTCGGTCACGGTCAACTGGACCGTGTGCAACACCGGCCGGGACCGCAAAAACCTTCCGGCACGGCCGAGGAAGCCGTCGAGATCCTCGGTGAGATACCAGGTCATCTGCCCTCCGTCGGATGCGGGGCGGCCGGGGCCGGATGAGGGGCCGGGTGCGGGGTCATGGCCGGGCGCTGGGTCGTGACCGGGTGCGGGGTCGTGACCGGGTGCGGGGTCGTGGCGGAGTGCTGGGTCGGGGCCGGGCGCTGGGCCGGGGCCGGGCGCTGGGCCGGGGCCGGGCGCGGGGTCGTGACCGGGTGCGGGGTCGTGGCGGAGTGCTGGGTCGGGGCCGGGCGCTGGGTCATGGTCAGGCGCGCGGTCGTGACCGGGTGCGGGGTCGTGGCGGAGTGCTGGGTCGGGGCCGGGCGCTGGGTCATGGCCAGGCGCGCGGTCGTGACCGGGTGCGGGGTCGTGGCGGAGTGCTGGGTCGGGGCCGGGCGCTGGGTCATGGCCAGGCGCGCGGTCGTGACCAGGTGCGGCATCGTGGCGGAGTGCTGGGTCGGGGCCGGGCGCAGGGTCATGGCCAGGCGCGCGGTCGTGACCAGGTGCGGCATCGTGGCGGAGTGCTGGGTCAGGACCGGGCGCAGGGTCATGGCCAGGCGCGCGGTCGTGACCAGGTGCGGCATCGTGGCCAGGTGCAGGGCCATACCCGGGCGCCGAGTCATCGCCGGTCCGGGGTCGTGGCGGCCTCGCCCGGTTCCGGGTCCGGGGTCATGGCGGCCTCGCCCGGTCCCGGGTCCGGGGTCGTGGCGGCCTCGCCCGGTTCCGGGTCCGGGGTCGTGGCGGCCTCGCCCGGTTCCGGGTCCGTCGTCAGGCGGGCGTGTAGGTGTACGTCGCGGAAGGCGTCCAGCGTGCCCGATTCGAACATCGCGCCTCGCAGGGTTCCCTCGTAGGAGAACCCGGATCGTTCGGCGACCCGGCAGGACGCCTCGTGGCCGAGGGCGTGGCCCAGTTCGAGGCGGTGCAGGCCGAGGTCGGTGAAGGCCCAGCGGGAGGTGAGACAGAGGGCGCGGGCGGCGACGCGGTGGCCGCGGGCCTCGGGCAGCACCCAGTAGCCGACGCGGGCGACGCTCATGACGGGGTCGATCGCGTTGACGCCGATGTGCCCCAGTGTCGTACCGCTCGCCGCGTCCGCGACGCGGAAGGACGCGCTCTCGCCGTCCGCCACGCGCTCCGCCACCGCCCGCAGGGAGGCGCGGGCGCCGTCGAGGTCGGTGACCGGCACCAGCGGGGTGTTCCAGCGCAGGAACTCGGGGTCGGCGCGGGCCCGCAGCCAGGTCGCGGCATCGGCGTCGGAGTCCGGGTCCCAGGGGCTCAACCGGAGGCCGTGACCGAGCAGTTCGGGGGCGGTGTGGTGATGACTCGGGGTCCGTTCGCGTGTCTGGGCCATCGGGCCATTGAATACCGCGGGCGCCGATATCGGGGGCCCGTCGATCATCCTCCGGGCCGGAACACCGGGATGCCGTCGCGGAAGCCGACCTGGAGTGCCATGCCCGCGCGCAGCGTCTCCGGCGGGGCGTCCACCACTTCCGTCATCATCCGCGGCCCCTCGGCCAGTCGGACGACCGCGGCCACGTACGGGACGCGTTCGCCGAACGGCGGCAGGTCGTTGCGGTGGACGACGGACCAGGTGTAGAGCTCGGCCCGCCCACTCGCCGGCCGCCACTCGACGTCCTCGCTCCAGCAGTGCGGGCAGAACTCGCGGGGGTAGTGGTGCGGGCGGTCGCAGGCCCGGCAGTGGCGGATCAGGAGCGTGCCGGCCGCCGCCGCGTCCCAGTACGCGCGCGTGAAGTCGTCCGCCTCGGGAAGGTCATGGCGGGCCGCGCTCATCAGAACCAACCCAGCGCGTTGTCCAGCGACCACGTCTGCCAGGACATCCCGAACAGGCCGACCACGGAGATCAGCGCCATCATCGAGTTCTGCCCCTGCTCCGCCCAGTCGTGGATCATGAGCGTGAAGTAGAGGACGTTGAGCAGCAGTCCGCCGACCAGCGCGACAGGGGTCAGCAGGCCGAGGATCAGGCCGAGGCCGAGTGCCAGTTCCGCGTAGGCGACGACGTACGCCATCGTCTTCGGACGCGGCCGCACGACCACCTCGAAGCCGCTGCGGACCGGCGTCCACCGGTGCTTGGCGGCGATGTCCGCGGCCCAGGTGATCCCGCCGCCCTCGAACCACGTCTTCTTGTCCTTGTGCCGCCAGCTCTCCAGCCACCACAGCCCGAGACCTATGCGCAGGACGGCCAGCCATTCCGCACCGGTGAGCCAGATCGTGTCCATGAGATCTGACGGTACGTCAGATACAGGGCCGCCGGAAGCCTTCGGTTTCCATGAGAAGCGGCTGTGCGCGGGCCATGAAACTGTGCGTCCCCCATGAATGACCTCAGATTGTTGGCAATTTTGTCGCCACTGAAGCTAGGTTCGCAGACGCAAGCCGAATTCCGAGGGAGTCGAACCGTGCAGCACAGGGCAGTCAAGCGCAGGACCGTCGTCATGGGCATCGGCGCGACGGCGGGGGTCGCGGCGGTCGGGGGCATCGCCCTGAACGCGAACGCGTCGAGCGAGGGCGGCGACGCCACCACCGACTCCGGCCTGGTCTTCGACCCGACGGCCTACACCGAGAAGACCAAGACGGTCACCGACACCGACGGCGACGACCACGAGGTGACGTACCGCTTCTGGCAGGCGATCACGTACGTGGCCAAGCCGGTCGACGAGACGTACCAGTGCCTGAACGTCAGCGTCCCGGTCGAGATCGACGGTACGGCGATCGACGCGAGCGACGCCCCGATCCTGTTCGCGAACTCCGTCGGCGGCTACATGCCCTCCTCCGTGGCGGACGCCACCGAGGTCGGAGGCGGCGGCATGAGCATGGGCGGCGGGGCCGGTGCCCCTAGCGGCGCTCCCACGAGCTCCGCCTCCGCCTCCGCGTTGCCCAACGCCAACGGGAACACCAACGCCACCGGCGGCGCGATGAACACCAACCAGCTCCTCGCGCTGGCCGCCGGTTACGTCGTCGTCGAGCCCGGCGCCCGCGGCCGCACCCTGAAGAACTCCGCCGGCGAGTACTACGGCACCGCCCCGGCCGCCATCGTCGACCTCAAGGCCGCCGTGCGGTACGTGCGGTCCAACAAGGGCCGTATCCCCGGCGACGTGGACCGGATCGTCTCCGCCGGGACCAGCGCGGGCGGCGCCCTGTCCGCCCTGCTCGGCGCCTCCGGCGACAGCAAGCTCTACGACACCTACCTGGCGGAGCTCGGCGCGGCCGACGCCTCCGACGCGATCTTCGCGACCGGCGCCTGGTGCCCGATCACCGACCTGGAGCACGCCGACGGCGCCTACGAGTGGAACTGGGGCGCCAACGCGCTCAGCACCGGCAAGCAGGTTGACCAGACCGTCTCCAAGGCGCTCCAGTCGCAGTTCGCCGAGTACCAGGCGGGGCTGAGGCTGCGCGGCCTGAACGGCTTCGGCACGCTCACCGCCCGCAACTACGACGCGTACCTCCTCAAGCAGTACATGGAGCCCTCGGCGACCGCCTACCTGGCCGCCCTGTCGGAAGCGGACCGCGAGACGTACCTGGCGAAGAACACCTTCCTCACCTGGTCCGGCGGCAAGGCGACCTTCACCTGGGCCGACTTCCTCACCCACGTCGGCGCCCGCAAGAAGGACGCCCCGGCCTTCGACGCCTTCGACCTGTCGGCCGGCGAGAACAACGAGTTCGGCGCGGGCACCACCCTCAGCCGCCACTTCACGGCGTACGGCGCGAAGAACGACACGACCGGCCTCAGCAGCAAGCGCGTCGCGAGCGACATCCCCGCGAAGCTCGACCTGATGAACCCGATGTACCACCTGGTGGAGAAGGTCAACGGCAAGCGCTCCAAGCACTGGTGGATCCGCCTCGGCACCAAGGACTCCGACACCTCGCACACGGTCTCCGCCAACCTCGCCGCCGCCGCGAAGGGCCTCGGCGACGACGTGAACCACCTCTACTACTGGGACGAGGGCCACGGCGCCAACACCGACCCCGGCGACTTCATCACCTGGATCGCCGAGGTGACCGGCTACAAGGGCCCCAAGACCAAGGCCAAGTAGCCCCCTGAACGCGGTGCCGGTTTCCCGTCATAAGAACCAGGCCACCGCACCCACGGCGCCGAGCCCCTCCCCCTGCGACCGGGCTCGGCGCCGTGGCACCTGCCCATCGGACCGCCACAACCAGGCGCCCTACGCCACGAGCCCCACCCACTCCTCCTACAGGCGTGATCAATCCGCAACCAATTCCGGTCTTGACCGAGACCCATCAACCCGGTGCGTGATTACGCTCGCGCACATGGCCGACTCCACAGCGTCCTCCACGCCCTCCGGCGCGGAGCCGAACACCGCCGCCCGCCCCGTCTACGTCATCGGCGGCGGCCCGGGCGGACTCGCCGCCGCGTACGCGCTGCGGGCCCAGGGCGTGCGCGCCGTCGTCCTGGAGAAGTCCGACCGCGTCGGCGCCTCCTGGCGGCGCCACTACGACCGCCTCCATCTGCACACCACCCGCCGCCTCTCCGGCCTGCCGGGCCTGGCGATGCCGCGCAGATTCGGGCGCTGGGTGTCCCGCGACAACGTGGTGCGCTACCTGGAGAAGTACGCGGAGTACCACGAGCTGGAGATCGTCACCGGCGTCGAGGTCTCCCGGGTCGAGCGCTCCGCCGACGGCACCGGCTGGCTGCTGCACGCCACCGGCGGCCGTGAACTGACCGGCGCCGCGGTGGTCGTGGCCACCGGCTACAACCACACCCCGCACCTGCCCGACTGGCCCGGCCGGGACGGCTACACCGGCGACCTCGTGCACGCCTCGGAGTACCGCAACCCCGAGCCCTACGCCGGCCGTGACGTGCTCGTCGTCGGTGTCGGCAACACCGGCGCCGAGATCGCCGTCGACCTGGTGGAGGGCGGCGCCTCCCGCGTCCGTCTCTCGGTGCGCACCACCCCGCACATCGTCCGCCGCTCGACGGCCGGCTGGGCCGCCCAGTACACCGGCGTGCTCGTACGGCGTCTGCCGGTCGGGCTCGTCGACCGGCTCGCCGGCCCCATGGGCAAGCTGAGCGTGCCCGACCTCTCCGCCCACGGTCTGCCCCGCCCCGACACCGGCCTCTACAGCCGGGTCACCGAGGGGTCCATCCCGGTCCAGGACGTCGGCCTCATCGACGCCGTCAAGGCGGGCAAGGTGGAGATCGTCGCCGCCGTCGACGGCTTCGAGGACGGCAAGGTCGCCCTCGCCGACGGCGACCGCATCGCCCCGGACGCGGTGATCGCGGCGACCGGCTACGTCCGTGCCCTGGAGGGCCTGGTCGGTCACCTGAAGGTCCTCGACGCCCGCGGCAAGCCGCTGGTGCACGGCGCCCACACCCCGCCGAACGCCCCCGGCCTCTACTTCACCGGCTACACCAACCCCATCAGCGGCATGTTCCGTGAGCTGGCGATCGACGCGGAGAAGATCGCGAAGGCGATCGCGCGGACGGGGTCGGCGGCCCGGCTGGACGCGGTGCGCACATAGCCGTACGTACGTAGAAGATCTCAACCTCCTTCAGTACGACGGCCGTTGCACATGTGTCCTATGTGACTCACGGGTCAGTCGGGGGAGCTGTTTTGCGCCACCGTGCGGGGCCAGAATGCGAGCACTGCTCATCTTTCCGGCTCCACCCCACCCCTCTCCTCGGAGGACGCACGTGGCAACCGAAAGACAGCTCTCCCGCCGTTCCCTGCTCGGTGCCGCCGGCGCCGGTGCCGTCGGCCTCACCGCCTCCGCCGCCGGGACGGCCGCCGCGGCCACCCGGACGGCCGACGTGTGCGTCGTCGGCGCCGGGCTCGCCGGACTCACCGCGGCCCGCGACCTGGTGGCCGCCGGCAGGACCGTGGTCGTCCTGGAGGCCCGCGACCGCGTCGGCGGCCGGGTCCTGAACCTCTCCCTGACCAACGGCGGCGTCACCGAGGGCGGCGGCGAGTTCATCGGCCCCACCCAGGACCGCATCAGGGCCCTCGGCGTCGCGACCTTCGCCACCTACAACACCGGCAAGAACCTCCTCTACAAGGACGGCAAGAAAACCCCGTACGCCACCGACGGCCTCCTCGGCTCGGTCCCGCCGATCGACGCGGCCGGCCTCGCCAACGCCGCGATCGTCCAGGCCACCCTCGACGACCTGGCCAAGCAGATCCCGGTCGACGCCCCCTGGACCGCCGCCAAGGCCGACGAATGGGACCGGCAGACCTTCGAGACCTGGCTGCGCGCCAACGCCGTGATCCCCTCGGCCAAGTTCCTCTTCGACGTGGCCTGCACGTCGATCTTCTCGGCCGAGCCCCGTGAACTCTCGTTCCTCTTCGTCCTGTTCTACATAGCCGCCGCGGGCAACGCCTCGAACCCGGGCACCCTGGAACGCCTCACCGAGACCGCGGGCGGCGCCCAGGAACTCCGCTTCGTCGGCGGCTCCCAACTGGTCCCGATCAAGCTCGCCGCCACCCTCGGCGACCGGGTGGTGCTGAACTCCCCGGTGCGCTCGATCGCCAAGTCCGGCTCCCAATACGTCGTGACGGCCGACGGCACCACGGTCACCGCCCGCCGGGTCGTCGTCGCCGTCCCCCCGCCGATCGCCGCCCGCATCACCTACGACCCGGCCCTGCCCGCCGCCCGCGACCAGCTCACCCAGCGCCTGCCGATGGCTTCCGTCGGCAAGGCGATCGCGATCTACGACACCCCCTTCTGGCGCGCCGACGGCCTCAACGGCCAGGTCGTCAGCGACTCCGGCGTGGTCAGCTCCACCTTCGACAACTCCCCTCCCGACGCCTCCTACGGCGCCCTCATGGGCTTCATCGAGGCCGACGAGGCCCGTAAGTTCGACGCGGCGAGCGAGGCGGAGGTCAGGGCCGCCGTGCTGAAGGACTACGCGACGTACTTCGGCGAGAAAGCCGCCTCCCCTTCCTCCTTCGTCCTGCAACGCTGGAACAACGAGCCCTACACCCGCGGCGGCCCGGTCTCCATCGCCGCACCCGGTGTGCTGACCCAGTACGGCCCGGCTCTGCGCACCCCGGTCGGCGGCATCCACTGGGCGGGGACGGAGACGTCCACGTTCTGGATGGGGTTCATGGACGGTGCGGTGCGGTCGGGCGAGCGGGTGGCCAAGGAGGTGCTGGGCGCCCTCTGACCCGTCACGCCCAACTTTGCGTGCACGGCCATTCCTGACACAGCGTCAGTTCCTTTAATCTGACACTGCGTCAGTTAATCGCTGTCACACAGGAGCGGGCGGACCGATGCTTGGATCAACCCACGGCACCCTCACCACCGACTCCCGCCGGGCCCGGGTCATCGCATGCGGCGAGCAACCCGGGCCCGCCGTCCACGGCCGGCCCGCCGACGTCGACGACCTCGACGTCAGTGGCCGCCCGCTGTACGGCGACGTCCCCGATCTGGACCGCTTCTTCCGGCCGGAGTCCGTCGCCGTGATCGGCGCCTCGGACACCGAGGGCCGGCCCAACACCGGCGTCACCCGGCAGCTGCTCGGCTGGGCCGAGCGCGTCGGGGCCCGGCTGCACCCGGTGCATCCCAGCCGTCCCTCCGTGTTCGGCATCCCCTGCGTGGCGTCCGTCGCCGAGCTGCCCGAGCAGGTCGACCTCGCCGTCCTGCTGGTCGCCGACCCACTTCCGGTGGTCGAGGAACTGGCCGAGGCCAAGGTCAAGTTCGCGGTCGTCTTCGCCTCCGGTTTCGCGGAGACCGGCGAGGCGGGCGCCGCCGCCCAGGACCGACTGGCCGCCGCCGTACGGCGGTCCGGGATGCGGCTGCTCGGACCGAACACCAACCTCAACGCCTTCGAACGGTTCCGTGACGACCTCGACGGGCCGGCGATCGCCCTCATCACCCAGTCCGGACACCAGGGACGCCCCGTCTTCGCCCTCCAGGAGCTGGGCATCCGCCTCTCCCACTGGGCGCCGACCGGCAACGAGGCCGACCTGGAGACCGCCGACTTCATCTCCTACTTCGCCGAGCAGCCGGACGTCGGTGCCATCGCCTGTTACGTCGAGGGCCTCAAGGACGGCCGCTCCTTCCTGCTGGCCGCCGACCGGGCCGCCCGCCGCAAGGTGCCGGTGGTCGCGGTCAAGGTGGGCCGCACCGAGACCGGCGCCCGCACCGCGGCCTCCCACACCGGCAAGCTGACCGGCGCGGACGCGGTGGTGGACGCGGCGATGCGGCAGTTCGGCGTGATCCGCGTCGACGGCCTCGACGAACTCCAGGACACCGCCGCCCTGTTGGCCCGGGCCCGCCCGCCACGCGCCGACGGGGTCGTCGTCTACTCGATCTCGGGCGGCACGGGCGCCCACTTCGCCGACCTGGCGACGGAGGCGGGCCTGCGGCTGCCGACGCTCTCCGACGCCAAGCAGGCCGAGCTGCACCAGTGGATACCGGAGTACCTGAGCGTGGCCAACCCGGTCGACAACGGCGGGCATCCCGTGGGCGACTGGCGCGGCCGGAAGATCATCGACGCGATCCTCGACGACCCGGCAGTGGGCGTGCTGATCTGCCCGGTCACCGGCCCCTTCCCGCCGCTCAGCGACAGGCTGATCCAGGACCTGGTGGACGCGGCCGAGGAGACGGACAAGCTGGTTTGCGTGGTGTGGGGCTCGCCGGTCGGCACCGAACCGGCGTACCGCGAGGTCCTGTTGGGCTCCTCCCGGGTGGCCACCTTCCGCACCGTCGGCAACTGCATCACCGCGGTCCGCGCCTACCTCGACCACCACCGCTTCACCGCCGCCTACCGCTCCCCCCTCGACGAGGCCCCCCGCACCACCTCGCCGTCCTTCCGCAAGGCACAGGCCCTGATGCGCCCGGGTCAGCAGCTGAGCGAGCACGCGGCGAAGCAGCTGCTGCGGGCGTACGGCATCCGCGTGCCGCGCGAGCAGCTGGTGACCAGCGCGGCGGCGGCCGTACGCGCGGCGGGCCTGGTGGGCTACCCGGTGGTGATGAAGGCGTCCGGCGCGCAGATCGCCCACAAGACCGAGCTGGGCCTGGTGAAGATCGGGCTCACCTCCGCGAGCCAGGTCCGCGACGCCTACCGGGAGTTGACCGACATCGCCCGCTACGAGGGCGTCTCCCTGGACGGTGTGCTGGTCTGCCAGATGGTCGAGCGGGGCGTCGAGATGGTCGTCGGCGTCACCCACGACGAGCTCTTCGGGCCCACGGTGACGGTCGGGCTCGGCGGCGTGCTGGTGGAGGTCCTGAGCGACGCGGCCGTGCGCGTGCCGCCCTTCACCGAGGAACAGGCCCGGGACATGCTGGGCGACCTGCGCGGGCGGACCCTGCTGGACGGGGTGCGGGGGCGGCCGCCGGCCGATGTCGACGCGCTCGTCGAGGTCGTCCTGCGGGTGCAGCGCATGGCCCTGGAACTCGGGGACGAACTGGCCGAGTTGGACATCAACCCACTGATGGTCCTGCCACGCGGGCAGGGCGCGGTGGCGCTGGACGCGCTGGTGGTGTGCCGGTGAGCGCCGACGTGCTGCACACCGTCACGGACCAGGTCTCGTCGATCACCCTCAACCGGCCCGAGGCCCTCAACGCCCTCAACCCCGACCAACGGGACCTCCTGATCCGGCTGTTGGCGGACGCCTCCGCCGACCCCGGGGTGCGGGCGGTGGTCATCACCGGGACCGGGCGCGGCTTCTGCGCGGGCGCGGACCTGCGGGGCGGTACGGGGTCCGGTGAGCGGGTCGCGGGTGATGTGGCGCGCATGCTCCGGTCGGGCGCCCAGCGCCTGATCGCCGCGGTCCTCGACTGCGAGAAGCCGGTGATCGCCGCGGTCAACGGCACCGCGGCCGGCATCGGCGCCCATCTCGCCTTCGCCTGCGACCTCGTACTGGCCGCGGAATCGGCCAAGTTCATCGAGGTGTTCGTACGACGCGGACTCGTCCCCGACGGCGGGGGCGCGTACCTCCTCCCCCGCCTCGTCGGACCCCAGCGCGCGAAGGAGCTGATGTTCTTCGGCGACGCGCTCACCGTCGCCGACGCCGAGCGCCTGGGTCTGGTCAACCGGGTCGTCCCGGACGGCGAGTTGGCGAAGACGGCCCGCGAGTGGTCCGAGCGCCTGGCCGCCGGCCCAACCCGCGCCCTCGCGCTCACCAAGCAGCTCGTCAACGCCTCCCTCGACACCGACCGCGCCACCGCGTTCGCCGCGGAGGCCGCCGCGCAGGAGATCAACATGACGACGGCGGACGCGAGGGAAGGGGTGGCGAGTTTCGTGGAGCGGCGCGGCGCGGAGTTCAAGGGGCGCTGACGGGCATCACTTCTTCTTGAGAATCCGCAGGTCGCCGGCGTCGGGGTCACCGAACAGCACGAACAGCTCCGGGTCGTGTTCCGTCCCGCCGATCGTCCAGTACGTCTGCTCACCGCAGCCGCCGTCCAGCCGTACGACGACCCCGTCCCGCTCCTCGGGCCCCTCCCCGGCGTAGGCGTCGCCCCGGTCGACGGTCCAGGTGCCGGTGCCGTCGCAGCGCACGGACTCCCAGCCGTCGGGGTCCTCGAGCGGGAGGTCGGTGAACTCGACCCGACCGCCCGCACGCAGGTTCAGGACCGCGCCGCCGTCGCCGTGCCAGACGCCGGTGAGCTGCTCGGCGGAGAGAGTCGGAGGCTCGTACTCCTTGAGCAGTCCGGCGAAGGTGGCCGCGATCGCGCCGCCGACGATCAGGACGCACAGCCCGAAGGTGGCGGCGGCCGAGCGGAGCCAGACGCCGAAGAACCCCCAGGCACGTCCCTTGATCCGGGCGCGGCGGCGGGCGTAGGCGACGGCCAGGAGGGGGAGGAGCGCGAACGCGGTCAGCATCCCCGTGGCGCCGAGCAGTGCCGGTACGGGCGCGGACCACCCGGCCATGACGAGCACCCAGCAGACGCTCACCAGGATCACGGCCCCGAGCTGCCACAGCCACTCCGGCCCGCGCAGCCGACGCGCGGCCACGCGCGCGAGGACGAGCGTCGGCATCGTGAACAGGGCCGCGTACAGGGTGGTGAGGAACGGCAGCAGGACGAGCACCAGCAGGAGGACGGCCCCGGCGAGCGCGTTGATGCCGCTGCCGTAGTCGTCGTCGTTGATCGTCGTCAGCCACGCGATCAGCCAGAACACCGGCACCTGAAGCGCGGCCGTCGCCGCCGCGGTGTGCAGCTCGGACCACTTCCAGGCGTCCGCGAGCTGCCGTCTTGTCTCTCCCCACCCCATGCCGGAAGGGTACGAAGGCCCTGCCGCCGCCTCACACCGCCCCTTCCCATCTGACACTCCGTCAGCTTCAATGGAGGGGTGATGGGACAAGCAGGCATGGCCGAGGCAGCCGTCCGCTATCTCAGGTCAACCGGATCGGCAAGGCCGGTGGAGCCGTTGCCCCGCCCTGACCTGCGCTGTGTCGGCGAGGACGAGCGGGCGCCGGTCGGGCCGGGCGAGTTCCGGCGGGTGCTGGGGAACTTCGCGACGGGCGTGGCCGTTGTCACCTCACCCGCCGCCGAGGGCGAGTCCGGCCCCGCCGGCTTCGCCTGCCAGTCCTTCTCCTCGCTCTCCCTCGACCCGCCCCTGGTCACGTTCATGGTCGGCCGTACGTCGGCGACGTGGCCCCGCATCGCCCGCGCCGGCGTCTTCTGTGTCAACGTCCTGGCCGCCCACCAGGGCGCCCTGTGCCGTGGCTTCGCGGTCAGCGGCGCGGACAAGTTCGCGGGCGTGGCGTACGACGCGGCGCCCTGCTCCGGCTCCCCGCGCCTCGCGGACACGCTCGCGTGGATCGACTGCACGATCCACGCGGTGCACACCGGCGGCGACCATCTGATCGTGGTCGGCCGCGTGGACGCGCTGGGCACGGGCGACGAGGACGCGGCGCCCCTGTTGTTCCACAAGGGGCGCTTCCTCTAGGCCGTACCTCAGGCCACCGCCGCCACCGCCGGCACCGGCGTCTGCTTCCGCCGGATCACCAGCGCCATCAGCGCCGCCGCCGCGCACAGCGCCCCGGAGAAGTACCAGACCATGTCGTACGACCCGAAGACGTCCCGCGCCACACCACCGAGGAAGGCCACCAGCGCCGCCCCGACCTGGTGCGAGGCCAGCACCCAGCCGAAGACGATCGCGCTGTCCTCGCCGTACTGCTCGCGGCACAGCGCCACCGTGGGCGGCACCGTGGCGACCCAGTCCAGGCCGTAGAAGACGATGAAGAACAGCATCGGCGGGTGGACGCTCGGGGCCAGCAGCATCGGCAGGAAGAGCAGCGAGACGCCGCGCAGCGCGTAGTACATGGCGAGCAGCCGGCGGGCGTCGAAGCGGTCGGTGAACCAGCCGGAGGCGATCGTGCCGACGACGTCGAAGACGCCGATGACCGCGAGCAGCGAGGCCGCCGCCTGGACCGGCATGTGCGCGTCGTGGGCGGCGGGCACGAAGTGGGTCTGGATCAGGCCGTTGGTGGAGGCGCCGCAGATGGCGAAGGTCCCTGCGAGCAGCCAGAAGGGGCCGGTGCGGGCGGCCTTGACCAGGACGGTGACCGCGCGGCGAGCGGCGCCCGGCACCGGTTCCGGCTTGGGCACGAACTCCTCGGCGCCGTACGGCTTCAGGCCCACGTCGGCCGGGTGGTCGCGCAACAGCAGCCAGACGAAGGGGACGACCGCGAGGGCGGCGAGGGCGACGGTGACGGCGGCCGGGCGCCAGTCGTGCTTCTCCACCATCCAGGACAGCACCGGCAGGAAGATCAGCTGGCCGGAGGCGGAGGCGGCGGTCAGGATGCCGGTGACCAGGCCGCGCCGCTCGGTGAACCAGCGGTTGGTGACGGTCGCCGCGAAAGCCAGCGCCATCGATCCCGACCCCAGACCGACCAGCAGGCCCCAGCACAGCATCAGCTGCCAGGCCGCCGTCATCCACACGGTCAGCCCGGACCCGACCGCGATCACCGTCAGGGCGACGGCGACGACCCGGCGGATGCCGAAGCGGTCCATCAGCGCGGCGGCGAAGGGGGCGGTGAGCCCGTACAGGGCGAGGTTGATCGAGACCGCGGCGCTGATCGTGCCGCGCGACCAGCCGAAGTCCTGGTGCAGCGGGTCGATGAGCAGCCCGGGCAGCGACCGGAAGGCGGCCGCGCCGATGATCGTCACGAAGGTGACGGCGGCGACGAACCACGCCCGGTGGATGCGCGGCTTCCTGGGGCTCGGGGTCTCCTGTGCGGCGGCTGCGGCCTCTCTCGTCTGAGTCACGCCATAGAGCATCGCGGCCGGATCTCATCGCATCGAGTGGCCCGAAGGACAGCATTCGTTAGGATCGGGCCATGAGCAGTGAGCCGAGCAGCGAACCGGGGTTCCGTCCGCACCGCATCGTCGTCCTCGCCATGGACGGCCTGCTCCCCTTCGAGCTGGGCATCCCGCACCGCATCTTCGGGCGCCCCCGGGACGCCGAGGGGCGGCGGCTGTACGAGGTCGTCACCTGCTCGGTCCGGCCGCCGGGCCCGGTCAGCACGGACTCCGACTTCGACGTCATGGTGCCGAACGGCCCGGAGATCCTGGCCACCGCCGACACCGTGATCGTCCCCGCCTCCTACGAGTTCGGCCCGGTCTACGACGAGGGTGTCCTCACCCCCGAACTGGCCGCCGCGCTCGCCCACATCCGCCCGGGCACCCGGCTCGCCTCCATCTGCACGGGCGTCTACGTCCTCGCCGCCGCCGGCTATCTCGACGGCCGCCCGGCCACCACGCACTGGATCGACGCCGAGCGCCTCCAGCGGCTCTTCCCGAAGATCAAGGTCGACCCGGACGTCCTGTACGTCGACGACGGCGACGTCCTGACCTCCGCGGGCGTCGCCGCCGGGGTCGACCTGTGCCTGCACATGCTGCGCCGCGACCACGGCACCGCGGTCGCCAACGCCGTGGCCCGCCGCACCGTCGTACCGCCGCACCGCGAGGGCGGGCAGGCGCAGTACATCCAGCGTCCGGTGCCCGAGCCGCAGCTGGCCACCACGACCGCGGCCCGCGCCTGGGCGCTCGACCGGCTGCACGAGCCGATCCAGCTGCGGGACATGGCCGAGCAGGAGTCGATGTCCGTACGGACCTTCACGCGCCGCTTCCGCGAGGAGGCCGGCATCAGCCCCGGCCAGTGGCTCACCCAGCAGCGGGTGGAGCGCGCCCGGCATCTGCTGGAGTCCTCCGACCTGTCCGTGGACCAGGTGGCCCGGGACGCCGGCTTCGGCACGGCCCAGTCGATGCGGCAGCACCTCCAGGCGGCGCTAGGCGTCACCCCGACGAGCTACCGGCGCACCTTCCGCGCGGGCGCCGAGGCCGGCGCCGGTGTCATCGCCCGCGTCCCCAGCGGTACTTGACGCCTTCGCCCGGGCCTCGCCGCGGACCTCTCCCCACCAGCCGAGCGCGGTGAGCAGGAGTCCCAGTGCCACGCCCGCCAGGATGGCCGTGGACGGGGCCACGACCTGGAGCAGCCCACCGGCGAGGGACCCCGTCGCCGCGTACCCCGCCCCCGCCGCCGCGTACATCACCGAGTACCCGGCGGCCGCGGCACCCGGCGGAACGGCCTCCCGCAGGGACAGGTTGCGCGTGATCAGCGCACCCGACTGGAGGGTGCCCGCGAGCGCCAGGGCGACCGCGATCCCGGCCGCGCCCGGTATCAGCGCGGCGAGGGCCACGAAGGCCGACATGCCGCCCATCAGCACCACACTGCGGTTGCGCAGCCGCCCCGGCCACGCCCGCAGCCCGTACAGGAACGCCCCCAGTCCCGCCGCCCCGGCCATGCCGGCCAGCATCGGCCCGGTCCAGCCGACGCCGATGCCGCGCTGTTCCAAGAG
The DNA here is from genome assembly GCF_015163075.1 of Streptomyces justiciae. GTDB lineage: Bacteria > Actinomycetota > Actinomycetes > Streptomycetales > Streptomycetaceae > Streptomyces > Streptomyces justiciae. The sequence goes on along the minus strand of NZ_JADDXU010000008.1, from coordinate 29,347 downwards.
GGCGGGCAGGGTGAGTTCGGCGAGGCCCAGCAGGGTGAGGCTGGCCGCACCCGTGACGTACACCGGCCAAGCGCGTATCAGCACCCGGAAGGCCGAGGACCCGCCGTCCTCCCCCTGGTGCGTCTCCTCGTCCCAGCGGGCGGGAAGCAGCCACAGCCCCGCGACCGACGACGCCATCAGGGCGGCGGCGAGGAGCAGCGGGGCGCGCGGCGCGATGCCGAGGGCGAGTCCGGCGACCGCCACCGGCGACACGGCCCACACCCCGGACATCAGCATCGACTCGGTGGACAGCGCCTGCGCCACGGCGCGTTCCGGAACCAGCGAGGTCAGCAGCGTACGCAGCCCGCCGGTGACCGCCCCCGGCATGAACCCGGCCACGAAGGCCAACACCCCCAGCACCCCGCTCGGCGCGCCGGGCAAGACCCCCAGCCCCGCGAACGCCACCGCCCCGCCCAAGAGCCCGACGACCAGATGCCGACGCCCACGCGCAGGGTCCAGCCGCATCCCGAGCACCGGAGCGCCGATGATCTCGCCGATCACATAGGCCGCCGCGAGGGCCGCCCCCAGCGTGTACCCACCGGGCCGCTCCCGGACCAGGAAGACCAGCGCCAACGGCGCCATCGCGACCGGCATACGGGAGCCGACGGCCGTACAGGCCCAGATCAGCACCGACTTGGAGGCGACGTCGCGGTAGGTCATGCGAACGACCGTAGGCGGCGGCACCGACAACGCGGCAGTGATTTTCCGGGCCTGTGGATAACTCGGCGCCGACCGTCAGAAGGTGAGCACCCCCCGCCTCAGAAGGTCAGCATCCCTCGCCTCAGAAGGTCAGCACCCCCCGCGCCACCTTCCCCGCCTCCGCGTCCGCGACGGCCCGCTCGAACTCCTCCACCGGATACGTCTGCGTCACCAACTCATCGAGCAGCAACCGCCCCTCCCGGTACAGCTCGGCGTACAGCGGGATGTCCCGCTGCGGCCGCGACGAACCGTAACGGCAGCCCAGGATCGACTTGTCCAGGAACATGGACGCCACGACGAAGGACGCCTCCGCCCCGGCCGGCGGCATCCCGAGCAGGACCGCCTGCCCGTGCCGGTCCAGCAGATCGACGGCCTGCCGGACGAGCTCGACCCGCCCCACGCACTCGAACACATGGTCCGCCCCGGTCGGCAGCAACTCCCGCACGCCCTCCGCCGACGTCAGGAAGTCGGTCGCCCCGAACTGCCGCGCCACCGCCTCCTTGGCCGGATTGGCGTCCACGGCGACGATCCGCAGCGCCCCCGCGATCCGGGCCCCCTGGAGGACGTTGAGCCCGATGCCCCCGGTGCCGATCACGACCACACTGTCCCCCCGGTCCACCCGGGCCCGGTTGAGCACGGCCCCGACCCCGGTCAGCACCCCGCACCCGATGAGCGCGGCCGAGGACAGCGGGATGTCCTTCGGGATGCGCACCGCCTGCACGGCCTTCACCACGGTCCTCTCCGCGAACGCCGAGTTGGAGGCGAACTGGAACACCGGCCGTCCACCGCGCGAGAACGGCTGCCCCGGCCGCCCGATGGCCTGCCGGCACATGGTGGGCCGCCCCCGGTCGCACTCCGCGCAGGTCCCGCAGTTGGCGAGGGTGGACAGCGCGACATGATCACCGGCCGACACATGGGTCACGCCCGCCCCCACGGCCGCCACCACGCCCGCCCCTTCATGCCCCAGCACCACCGGCACAGGAAAAGGAATGGTCCCGTCCACCACGGACAGATCGCTGTGACACAACCCGGCAGCCGCGACAGCGACAGCCACCTCACCGGGCCCCGGCTCCCGCACCTCCAGGTCGTCCACGACCTCGAATCGCTTCCCGTCGAACAAGACGCCGCGCATCACACAACCCCCTTGGGTTCCCTGGGCAGCCCGAGCACCCGCTCGGCGATGATCGTGCGCTGGATCTGGTCCGAGCCGCCGTAGACGGTGTCGGCCCGGGAGAACAGGAACAGATGCTGGAAGGAGTCGAGTTCGTACGGCGACGAGGCATCCCACTCCCGCGGCCCGACGCTCCCCACGGCCCCCCGAACCGCCATGGCCAGCTCCCCGAGCCGCTGATGCCAGCCGCCCCACAGCAGCTTGGCCACGCTGGGCGCCCCCGCGTCCCCGGCCCGCCCGAGCGTGCGCAGCGCGTTCCACCGCATCACCCGCAGTTCGGCCCACTGCCGGACGAGCCTTTCCCGTACGACGGGATCGTCCACCGCCCCCGAGTCGACGGCGGCCCGCACCACCCGCCCCAACTCCTCCGCGAACCCGATCTGTTGAGCCAGCGTGGACACCCCCCGCTCGAACCCGAGCAGACTCATGGCCACCTGCCAGCCGTTCCCCTCGCCCCCGACGACATGCTCCGCACGCGCGCGTGCCCCGTCGAAGAAGACCTCGTTGAAGTCACTGGTCCCGGTCAACTGCCGTATCGGCCGCACCTCGATACGCCCCGGCTGGTCCATGGGCACGAGGAGCAGAGACAACCCTTGATGCCGCCGCGACCCGGCTTCGGTCCGGGCCAGCACAAAACACCAGTCGGCGTCCTGCGCGAGCGAGGTCCAGATCTTCTGCCCACTGACCCGGTAGCAGTCCCCGTCCCGCACGGCCCCGGTCCGCACCCCGGCCAGATCCGACCCGGCCCCGGGTTCGCTGTACCCCTGACACCAGAGCTCGTCCCCGGCGGCAATAGCGGGCAGAAACCGCGCCTTCTGCTCGGGGCTGCCATGAGCGATGAGGGTGGGCGCCAGCAGATTCTCCCCGATGTGCCCAGACCGAGGAGGAGCGCTCGAACGGGCATACTCCTCGGCCCAGACAACCTGCCGAGTAAGCCCAAGGGTCCGATTCCCGTACCCCTCCTCGGCCCACCCGATCCCGATCCACCCGGCGGCACCGAGCTCCCGCTCCCACGCACGCCGATCACCCGCGTCCGAGGCATGCGCAGCAAGCCAGGCCCGAGCCTCCCCACGGAAGCCCTCATCAGCGGCACTGAACCCAAAGTCCACGAACCTCACCTCTCAACACCGGGCATGTCGACTCCCTGAAGGGGCGCGGGGCTGTGTCGATTTGCGGCTCCGCCGCGTGGGCGCGACCAGCCACATCCGGCCCGCACCCGCAAAACAACAACTCCACCCGAGCTATTAGGCGTTAGGCCGAGCCCCGTCCCGCGCTGCCTCCTCCATCGCCGCCACCCGCGCAAGCATCGGCATCGGATCCACCCCAACCGCCCCCGGCAAAAACTCCGCAATCGCCTCCGGCGTCCACCCACCCACCGCATACGCCGCACGCAGCTCCCGCGGCTGAGCCCAAACCGCCAACTTCGCCCCCGCGATCGTGTACACCTGCCCCGTGACCCCGCCCTCCCGAGCCTGATCCGACAGCAGATACACCACCAGCGCGGCCACATCCTCCGGCTCCCCGATCTCCGCCAGCTCCATCGGAACCCCGGCAGACATCCGCGTACGAGCGACAGGCGCCACCGCGTTCGCGGTGACCCCGTACTTGTGCAATCCCAAGGCCGCACTCCGGACCAGCGAGATGATCCCGCCCTTCGCCGCGCTGTAGTTCGCCTGCGACACGGACCCCTGATGGTTTCCGCTGGTGAACCCGATCAGCGTCCCGCCCCGCTGCTTCCGCATCACCGCCGACGCCGCCCGGAACAGCGTGAACGTCCCCTTCAGATGCGTGGCGACGACCGAGTCCCACTCCTCCTCGGTCATGTTGAACAGCATCCGCTCGCGCAGAATCCCGGCGACGCACACGACCCCGTCGAGCCGCCCGTACGACGACAGGGCCACGTCGACAATCCGCTGCCCGCCCGCCATCGTGGACACGTCGTCGGCCACCGCGACGGCCTCACCCCCCGCCGCGACGATCTCCTTGACGACCCCTTCGGCGACCTCGCTGGTCGGCGAGGACCCGTCCACGGACACCCCGTAGTCGTTGACGACGACCCGCGCCCCCTCGGCCGCGGCCGCGATCGCCACCGCCCGCCCGATCCCCCGCCCGGCCCCCGTCACGGCGACGACCTTGCCTGCCAAGAAGTTCCCCACGACCGGCCCCTTCCCGCGGTTTCTGACGGACCGTTAGATTTTATGACCCGTCAGATACCCGGAGACAAGCCCCTGGGGAGCGCCGATGACATTGCCGGCCGAGTTCCACGACATCGCCAAGCGCGTGAACAACTGGGGGCGTTGGGGCGCCGACGACGAGATCGGCACCCTCAACCTGATCACCGACGAGGTGGTGCGGCAGGCCTCCGCCGAGGTCAGGACAGGTCGCCGCGTCCCCCTCGCCCTGCCGCTCCAACAGGACGGCGTGCAGACCGGCATGATCCCGGGCCGGGTCAACCCGCTGCACGCCATGGTGCAGATCAACCAGGAGATCTTCGGCCCAGGGACGGTGGCGTGCAGCGACGACGCCGTGACGATGGGCCTTCAGGCGGCCACCCACTGGGACGCGCTCACTCACGTCTCGCACTCGGGGAGGCTTTACAACGGCCGCCCGGCCGACACCATCACCCCGCACGGCGGCGCGCAGTTCAGCGGCATCGACAAGGCGCGGCACATCGTCTCGCGGGGGGTGCTCCTGGACGTGGCACGCGCGCGTGGCGTCGCCCGGCTCGACGGCGGCCACGCGGTCACCCCGGAGGACCTGGAGGCGGCCGAGGAACTCGCGGGCACGCGCGTGCGGGCCGGCGATATCGTGCTCGTACGGACGGGGCAGATCCAGGTCTATCTCGCGGGCGACAAGCACGCGTACGGCTATCCGTCGCCCGGGCTGTCGATCCGTACGCCGGAGTGGTTCCACGCGCGCGATGTCGCGGCGGTCGCGAACGACACCCTGACCTTCGAGATATTTCCGCCCGAGGTCGAGGACCTGTGGCTGCCCGTGCACGCTCTGGACCTCGTGGAGATGGGGATGCTTCAGGGCCAGAACTGGAACCTCGAAGAGTTGTCCACAGCCTGTGGAGAAGAGGGCCGCTACACGTTCCTGCTGTCGGCGATGCCCGAGCCGTTCATCGGCGCGACCGGAACTCCCGTGGCACCGGTCGCCGTTCTCTGAAGGTGGTCGGACGGCGGCACCGAGCACCGCCGTCCGACTCGGCGTACCCGCCCCGATTCCCAGGCCCCGAGGGGAACCGACGCCGAATCAACGACCCACACTCGGCGAGGGCTCCCGTCACCGAAACCCTCGTCGTCCCCTCGCGGCGAATCGCTTGCCACAAGCGTGAGCAAACGGACACACGGCGTCAATATCTGCCGGGGTTTTTATTACTTACGCCCTATTTGTGACGGGCGCGCACAGAAGCACATCACGGCGCACCACTCCCCGCCCGGAGGAGACGACCGGGGCACCGTGCAGCCGTGCACCGATCACGCGGCCCCTGCACCGCCCCTGCACCGCCTCTACACCGCCTCGTACGCGAAACCTTCGTAGCCCTCGAACGCCGAAGTCCCGCCCCCGAAGGCGGACGTGGCCGCGCGGCCGTCCTGCGCGCACCGGTCGAGTTCGCACCAGATGCGCTTGCCGGCACCCTCGGGGCTCCAGCCCCAGCGGTCGGCGAGGCCGTCGACCAGGGCGAGCCCCCGGCCGCCCGTGGCGTCCCCGTCGACACAACGCGGCACCGGCGCACAGCTGCTGGTGTCGGCCACCTCCAGGCGGACGGTGGCCTCTCCGGTCTCGGCACCGGGCAGCGACAGCCGGAGCACGGCCGGACAGCCGGTGTGCACCACGGCGTTGGTGACCAGTTCGGACACGAGCAGGATGAGGGTCTCGGCGAGCGGCTCGTCGGCCCCTATGCCGGACCCGGCGAGTCGCGACCGCGCCCACCTGCGGGCTCGTCCCACCTCAGCGGGGTCGGGCCGGATCTCCAGCTGCACTTGAAGCACCTGCACCGCTCACACCATCCGAACCGGCAGACACATAGCCTCGCGCCTCACGAGGGCCACGATCGTAGCCATTTTTTGCATGGCCAGAACAATGGCCAAAGCCGGGGTCACAGAACGTGAGTCCCTTACGAGACAGCATGGTTGACGTACAGTCACCCCAACAAGCGCTTCGGGCATATTCCAGCGCGAAGGAGTACGCGTGCGGCATACTGTGCGACGCTCGCTGCGGGGAGTCGAACAGGCGGGGGCCGACGGCCCTCCCACCCGGCGAGAAGCGGCGCGCACCGCCTCGTCCGGAGCCGCCTCGGAGGCAACACCGGCACGGCTCGTGCTCGGAACCACTCGCATCCCACAGAAGGTACCGGAGCGGGACACCGACTCCAGGCCGTGACGGGTCACGCATAGGACACAACCCGGTATCAACGCTCCGTGATTCCGGTATGCCACAGTCCGCGACATTTCCGGGCCGCGCCTCGGCCGCTGCGCAGACCAGGCCCTGTCAGGCCGTCAGCTCGGCCGCGAGCAACTCCTCACTCTCCGTACGTCCACCACCACGCTGCGCCCGCACCCACGCCCGCTTCAGCAGCAGATGCACCTCGGACTCCCAGGTGAAGCCCATGCCGCCGTGCACCTGGAGACAGTCGCGGGCCCCCTGCACGGCGGCCTCGTCGGCGAGCAGCCGCGCCGCCGCGATGTCGGCCGGCTCCGCGGTCACGGCCGCCGCGTACACCGCCGCCCGGGCCACCTCGACCCGCACCAGCTGCTCCGCGCACAGATGCTTGACGGCCTGGAACGCCCCGATCGGCTGCCCGAACTGCTCGCGGGCCCGGGCGTGTTGCACCGCCAGCTCGCACGCACGCGCGGCGGTACCGAGCTGCTCGGCGGCGGTGAGAAGGACGGCCACGAAATCGGTGGGCGCAGGAGCGGGCACCCGATGCAACGGCGTCAACGGGTCCACGGACCGCAACGGCACGGCCCCCTCAGCACCCGGCAACACGACATCAGCCTCATCCATCCACTCCACGAGCCGTCCGCTCACGGCAGCGACGACCACATCACCGGTATCCGCCCCGGGCACCACACCGGCGGCAAGATGAGTGGCAAGGAGCGGCCCGGGCACCAACGCCCGCCCGGCCTCCTCAAAGGCCAACACGGCTTCGGAAAGCCCGAGTCCGGCCCCGCCGTCGGCTTCGGCCAACCGAAGAGAAAAGAACCCGAGGTCTCCAAGAGCCCGCCACAGAACCCGATCAATGCCGGGATGGGCATCGCCGCTAAGGGGCGCGGGGAACTGCGCGCTCAACCCCCACGCGCCCGCAGCCGCCCGACGACCAACCGTGGCTCGCACGGCATCGCGCAAAGCCCGCTGCTCATCCGTCAGTTGAAACCGCACCCCCTCACCTCCCCTTCGGCAACCCAAGAATCCGCTCAGCCACGATGTTCCGCTGAATCTGCGAGGTCCCGGCCGCGATGGTGTACGACAACGACGACAACCGATCCACCACCCAGGGCGCCTCCAAATCCAACGCCCCCTCCCCCAGCACCTCCGCCGCAACGTCGTACAACGACTGCCGCACCTGCGAATACCGCAACTTGAAAACCGACCCCCCAACCCCCGGCCCCCCACCCCGCGCCTCCGCCTCGCTCACATTCCACTGCGTGAGCCGCCACAACGCCCGGAACTCGGCGTTGAGGGACCCCAGTCGCCGCCTGAGCGCCGGATCGTCCCAGCGCCCGTTCTTCCGTGCCTCCGCGGCGAGTTCACGCAGCACACGGCGACACGCGACGACCTCGCCCACGAAGGCCGTACCGCGTTCGAAGGACAGCGTCACCATGGTCACGCGCCACCCGTCGTTCTCGTCCCCGACCCGATTGCCGACCGGCACCCGCACCTCGTCGAGGAACACCTCGGCGAACTCGGCGGAGCCGGCAAGGGTCTTGAGGGGCCGCACGGTGATCCCCGGCGCGTCCATCGGCATCGCGAGCCAGCTGATCCCCCGATGCTTCGGCGCCGCCGGATCGGTCCGCACCAACAGCTCGCACCAGTCGGCGACTTCGGCGTGCGAGGTCCAGATCTTGGAGCCGCTCACCACGTAGTCGTCCCCGTCGCGCCACGCGCGCGTGCGCAGCGCCGCGAGGTCGGAACCGGCCTCGGGCTCGCTGAACCCCTGGCACCACACCTCGTCCCCGCGCAGGATCGGCGGCAGCCAGCGCGCCCGCTGCTCCTCCGTACCCTCGGCGGCTATGGTCGGCCCGGCGTGCAGCAGCCCGACGAACCCGGCGCCCACATAGGGCGCGCCGGCCTTCTCGGTCTCCTCCAGGAAGATCAGCCGCAGGGTCGGCGAGGCGTCCCAGTGCACGTCCGCGTACCCGGCGTCGTACAGCCTCCGCTGCCAGCCCATGTCGTAGGCGCGGCGCCCGGGCCAGTCGTCGGGGGACGGCTTGGCCGGCAGCGTGGGCAGTACGGTCCCCAGCCACCGCCTCAACTCCGCCCGGAACTGCTCCTCTTCCTCGGTGTACGACAGGTCCATTACTTGTCGAAGTCCAGGTCGAGCATGCGGATGGCGTTGCCGCGCATGAGCTTGTAGACGGTCTCGTCGTCGAGGCCCTTCACATGGTCGAGGGCGACCTCCTTGGTGTGCGGGAAGGTCGAGTCGACGTGCGGGTAGTCGGTCTCGAAGGTGGCGTTGTCGCGGCCGACGACGTCCAGGGACGCGACGCCGTGCTGGTCGCGGAAGAAGCAGCAGTACATCTGCCGGTAGTAGTACGTCGACGGCGGCTCGGGGATCGTGTCGCGCACACCGCCCCACGCGCGGTGCTCCTCCCAGACGTCGTCGGCGCGTTCCAGGGCGTACGGGATCCAGCCCATCTGTCCCTCGCTGTACGCCAGTTTGAGCGTCGGGAACTTCACCAGGACGCCGCTGAACAGGAAGTCCATCATCGAGGCCATGGCGTTGTTGAAGCTGAGGGAGGCCTGGACGGCGGGGGGTGCGTCGGGGGAGGCGGCCGGCATCTGGGAGCTGCTGCCGATGTGCATGTTGACGACCGTGCCGGTCTCCTGGCAGACCGCGAAGAACGGGTCCCAGTAGCCGGAGTGGATGGAGGGCAGCCCGAGGTAGGTCGGGATCTCGGAGAAGGTCACGGCCTTCACGCCCCGCGCGGCGTTGCGCCGGATCTCCGCGACGGCCAATTCGATGTCCCACAAGGGGATCAGGCACAGCGGGATGAGCCGCCCGCCGCTGCCGCCGCACCACTCCTCGACCATCCAGTCGTTGTAGGCGCGCACACAGGCCAGCGCGACCTCCTTGTCGTGCGCCTCGGCGAAGGTCTGGCCGCAGAAGCGCGGGAAGGAGGGGAAGCAGAGGCTGGCCTCGACATGGTTGAGGTCCATGTCGGCGAGGCGCGCCTTGGGGTCCCAGCAGCCGCGCCGCATCTCCTCCCGGGTGATGCCCTCCAGGGTCATCTCGTCCCGGTCGAAGCCGACGGCGGCGATGTTGCGTTTGTACGGGAACTTCAGGTCCTCGTAGATCCACCAGTCGGTGGGCGGGCCGTCCGGGTCCATCGTGATCTGGTACTTGCCGCCCACGTAGGCGAGTTCACCGATCCCGGCGGTGAGCGGCTGCGGCCCCCGGTCGCGGTACTTGGCGGGCAGCCAGGTCTCGAAGAGGTGCGCGGGCTCGATCACATGGTCGTCGACGCTGATGATGCGGGGCAGTTCGGTCGGCATGATCCCCTCCGCCGGACGGTGTTCACCTGACAGGCACAATCTGATGGATCGTCAGATAGCATGTCACCTGACGAGTCGTCAGCCAAGCAGGGGGCACACGTGAACGAGAGCCCGCACTCCCTGAGTTCCGCCCGCACCCTCTGGGACCTGGTCGCCCGCCGCGCCGATCTCACCCCCGACCGCCCGGTCCTCCTCCAGGACGACCGCACCCTGACCTTCGGCGAACTACGCGCGCGTGCCGAGCGGGTGGCGGCCGGGCTGTACGGCATGGGAGTACGCCCGGGCACGGTCGTCGCCTGGCAGCTGCCCACCCGTATCGAGACGGCCCTGCTCTCCTTCGCGCTGGCTCGCCTCGGCGCCGTCCAGTCCCCGGTCATCCCCTTCTACCGCGACCGCGAGGTCGGCTTCGCGCTCCGCGAGTCCAAGGCCGAGTACTTCGCCGTGCCCGGCGAGTGGCGGGGCTTCGACTACCCGGCGATGGCACGGCGACTGGGCGCCAAGGGCGTCTTCACGGCGTACGACGATCTCCCCGACGGCGATCCGGGCGCCCTCCCCGCACCACCCTCCGAGGGCACCTCGGTGCGCTGGATCTACTGGACCTCGGGCACGACCTCCGACCCCAAGGGCGTGCTCCACACGGACCGTTCGCTGATAGCGGGCGGCTCCTGCCTCGCCCACGCACTGCACCTCACCGCCGCCGACGTGGGCTCGATGGCCTTCCCGTACGCCCATATAGCGGGCCCCGACTACACGGTGATGCTGCTGCTGTACGGCTTCCCGGCGGTGATGTTCGAGCAGTTCGCGCTGCCGGACGCGCTGGAGGGGTACCGCAAGCACGGGGTGACGGTGGCGGGCGGGTCGACGGCGTTCTACTCGATGTTCCTGGCGGAGCAGCGCAAGCAGCCGGGCGCGAAGGTGATCCCCACCCTGCGGCTGCTCGCGGGCGGCGGTGCGCCGAAGCCGCCGGAGGTCTATCACGCGGTCGTGCGTGAGATGGGCGTCCAGCTCACCCACGGGTACGGCATGACCGAGGTGCCGATGATCACGATGGGCTCGCCGGACGACACGACGGAGAACCTCGCGACGACCGAGGGCAGGCCGCCGGAGGGCATGGAGATACGGATCGTGGACGGGGAGGTGCGGCTGCGCGGGGAGGCGGTCTGCCAGGGCTATCTGGACCCGGCGCAGACGGCCGAGGCTTTCGACGAGGAGGGCTTCCTGCGCACCGGTGACCTGGGGTTCCTCACGGAGACCGGGCATCTGGTCCTCACCGGCCGCTCCAAGGACGTGATCATCCGCAAGGGCGAGAACATCTCGGCGAAGGAGATCGAGGACCTGCTGGCCGCGCACCCGGCGGTGGGGGACGTGGCGGTCGTCGGACTGCCGGACGCGGAGCGGGGCGAGCTGGTGTGCGCGGTGGTGGAACGGGCGGCGGACGCCCCGGAGTTGGCCTTGCCTGACGTCGTGTCGTACCTCCGCGCGGAAGGGCTGTCGGTCCACAAGCTGCCGGAGCGGCTGGAGGTGGTGGACGCCCTTCCGCGGAACGAGACGCTGCGGAAGGTACTCAAGTACAAGCTGCGCGAGCGTTATTCGGATGCCGCTACTCGGGCACGGTGAAGTAGCGGGCGAAGGCGGGGACGATCTCGGCCTCGGCGATCTTGCCGTCGCCGTCGGCGTCCAGGGCTCCGGCGGCGGCGAGGGCGATGTCCTGTGCCACGCCGAGGGCCCTGAGCACGCGCGCGGTGTCCTCCACCGTCGCGGTCCCGTCACCGTCCCGGTCCGCCACGGTGAGGGCCGCGTGCAGGAAGGGGCGGGCGATCTCGGCGAACCGGTCGGGGTTGTCCCGCAGCCGCTTGACGGCACCGTTGACGAACTCGTCCCGGTTGATGCGCTGGTCGCCGTCCCGGTCCGCTATCCCGGCCATGCCCTGCCAGAACGCCTCCGCGCCGATGTAGAGGGCCTGCCCCTTGTCTGACCGGGCGGCGGTGCCGAACTCCGCGAGCAGCGCCTTGGCCGCCGCGCTGAAGTCCTCCCGGTCGATGTAGCCGTTGCCGTCCTGGTCGAAGGTGGCGAACCGGGCGGCGATCCTGCGCTCGTACTCGCTGCTGACCATGTCTCTTCCAGCCGCCTTACGTCACGTCGGGGTGCATCTGGTGCATCTCGCTCGGAGCGTACGACGCGCGGCCCGCTCCGGGCGGCGGAAAGCGGCGGTTGTGCCAAGACCGAGGGAATTTCGGGACAACGGTGTGGCACAGCGGAGACCCTTGTGGAACAGCGGAGACCTTTGTGGAAACGGGGCCCTTACGCCGACAGCGGGCCCGCCTCGTCCTCCGTCGCCGAGCCCACGTCGAGGTGGACGTCGAAGAGCCGCCGTACGCCCAGAGCGCCCAGCACCCTGTTGACGTGCGACCCCTCCGTCGCGCCCTGGGCCGGCAGTATCAGGCGGAGCCGGCCCTGGCAGGAGCGGATCAGGCGGCGGGAGGCGATGAGGACGCCGACGCCGCTGGAGTCGCAGAAGAAGACCTCCGAGAGGTCCAGGACGAGACTGTGGCGGCCCTCGGCCACCACGTCGTGCACCCGCTGACGCAGCACCGGCGACGTCACCAGATCCAGCTCGCCCGACACCCGCAGCACGGCCCAGTCTCCGTGCTCGTCGCCGGTCACGTTGAACGCCACCACCACGCCCTTCGCTCGCCGGAAACGGAAGCGATTCCTACGCTTCCTTGCAGCGCGGCTGCCCACCGGCGGTGCCCTGAAACACGAGCCGGGAAACGGAAACCGATCAAAAGAGGCTTGTTTTAGTCGCCTTCGATCCTGTTCGATCGGGGATGAGCACGAAACGGTGGGGTAGGCGAAGGTCCACTATCACCCCGCCGCTCCCCGGGGGCGCGCATTGCGACAAAGGGGCGTGCGCTGTCAGACGTGCCGACTACATTCGAGGAGACGGTGGGTTCAGGCTTGACGGGCACGGCGCCCGGCTCGACGGGCAGGCGAACAGGGTGAGGGGGCCGCATGGCGAAGAAGGACGCACCGCCCCGCTGGGACCGCAAGATGCAGCAGCGGCTCGCACGCGGTGAGGCGGCCGCCCTCGGCGAGCTCTACGACCGCTTCGCCTCCCTCGTGCACGGCCTCGCCCACCGCGTCCTCGGCGACGAGCGCGCCGCCGACGGCATCACCCGCGAGGTCTTCGCCCACGTCTGGCAGCACCCCGACGCCTACGACCCCAAGCAGGGTCCGCTGCGCACCTGGGTGGCCGGCCTGACCCACCGCCTCGCCGTGCAGCGCCTGCGCGCCACCGAGACCGCCGCCCTCGCCCAGGGCGGCGGCGGCTCCACCGAGGAACTGGAGCGCAAGGTCCGCCACGCCTCCGTCGCCGCCCGCGCCGACTACATCGTCACGTCCATGCCCGCCCCGCTGCGCGCCGCCCTGGAGCTGGCCTACTTCCAGCGGCGCGACTACCGCCAGACCGCCGCCGACCTCGGCGTCACCGAGGACGAGGCCCGCCGCCGCCTCCGCCTGGGCCTGCAACTGCTGTCCACGGCCCATGACGCGGGCGCACCCGGAGCCCCTCCGGGATACGGGGGTGCGGCGTGAACGAGCCGAACCGCTTCGAGGCGTACGACGAGCACGGGGGCCAGGACGACTGGGAGGGCCGGGAGAAGGACGAGGACCGCGGAGCCGGGAAGGGCCACGAGGAGACCGAAGGACACGGCCCCCACGACACCACGCCGCCCGGCCCCGGTAACGGTGACGGTCAGGGCGGCTCCGACGGCGGTGCGCCCGGCCCCGCCCAGAACCCCGACCAGCCGCCCCGCATACCGCTCCCCCGTGCCTCCGTCGAGGACACGGGACAGCCGCTGCCCCCACTGGAGGAGCTGCCGAAGCCGGCGCCGCTCGTCCTGGAGCACCCCGTTCTGAAGTCGCTGCTCGGCGCCTGGGCGCTGGCCGCCTGCTCGCCGGAGGAGACGGCCGCAGTGGAGGACCACCTGGGCGCGTGCGGCACGTGCGCGGACGAGGCGCTGCGGCTGCGCGAGGCGGTCGGCCTGCTCCACCCGCCCGAGAGCCTCGACCTCGACCCGGGCCTGCGCACCCGCGTCCTGGAGGGCTGCCTGGACCGACGCCCGCCCCGCATCCCGGTACCCGAGTGGGCGGCGCCGTACGACGCCGAGACCGCCCGGCTCGACGCCCTGCTGCGTGACATGGGCGACGCGGAGTGGCACGCGCCCGTGCGGCTGCGCTGGTTCGAGGCCGACGCGGCGACGAGCCGTCGTACGACCGTCGCCGGCGTGATCGCGCATCTGCTCACCGTCGACGGCCTGGTGGCACTGGCCCTCGGCCTCGACGACCCGCTGGGCGAGGTCACCGCGCAGGCGCCCACCCCGGCGGCCCGCACCGAGGCGTACTGGCGGGGCTCGCACTTCCCGCCCACCCGCTCCGTGCGCGCCCCCTGGCGCGAGCAGAGCCACGACCTGGTGCGCACGGTGTCGTTCACGGGCGGCGGCGCCGGAAAGCTGTCCGTCTCCTACGGCGACTTCGAACTCCCCCTGCACGACGCGATGCTGGACCGCGCCTTCGAGTGCTGGGTCCACGCGGAGGACATCGCCGAGGCCGTCGACTACCCGTACGAACCCCCGTCCCCGCGCCACCTCAACCGCATGATCGACCTCGCGGCCCGCATGCTGCCCACGGCGGTGGCCGTACGGCGCCAGCACGGGCTGGCGTCTCCCGTGCACGGCCGGCATCTGGTCACCGCGGGCGAACCCGGCCGCACCCTCCGCCTGGAGATCGAGGGCCTGGGCGGCGGCGAGTGGCTGATCCCCCTGGACTCCCCGGCGGCGGTGGGCTCCGCGGAGCACGAGGTGGCGCATGTGGCGCTGGACGGCGTGGAGTTCTGCCAGGTGGCCGCGGGCCATGTGTCGCCGGAGGAGGCGGCCGCCGGGCAGGTGGGCGACCGGGAGGCGATCAGGGATGTGCTGTTCGCGGCGGCGTCGTTGAGCCGGATGTAAGGGGCGGTTCTGTTTCGTCGGCGGCTGCGGGTGGTTCGTGGTTGCTCGCGCAGTTCCCCGCGCCCCTAAAGAAGGGCGTTCAGCTGACGTACTTCCAGGGGCGCGGGGAACTGCGCGACCAGCCCCCACTCACCCGCAGCCGCCCCACCACCCATGAACCCGAGCTCTTAGGCGAACACAACCGTCCGCCGCCCGTTCAACAAAATCCTCCGCTCCGCATGCCACTTAACGGCCCGCGCCAGCGCCTGGCACTCGACATCCCGCCCGATCGCGACCAGCTGGTCCGGCGTGACGTCGTGCCCGACCCGCTCGACCTCCTGCTCGATGATCGGCCCCTCGTCGAGGTCGGCGGTCACATAGTGCGCGGTCGCACCGATCAGCTTCACACCCCGCGCATGAGCCTGGTGATACGGCTTCGCACCCTTGAAGCTCGGCAGGAAGGAGTGGTGGATGTTGATGATCCGCCCGCTGAGCTGCTTGCACAGGTCGTCGGAGAGCACCTGCATGTACCGGGCCAGCACGACCAGCTCGACGTCCTGTTCCCGCACCAGCTGGAGCAGCTCCGCCTCGGCCTCCGCCTTGTTCTCCCGCGTCACCGGAATGTGGTGGAAGGGAATGTCGTACGACCCCACGAGCTCGGCGAAGTCCGTGTGGTTGGACACCACGGCCGCGATCTCCACGGGCAGCGCCCCGATCCGCGCCCGGAACAGCAGGTCGTTCAGGCAGTGCCCGAACTTGCTGACCATCAGCACGACCCGCATCTTGTCCTCGGCCCGGTTGATCTGCCAGTCCATGTGGAAGGAGTCACCGATCGCCGCGAAGGACGCCCGCAGCTTGTCCACGGTCACCGGCGCCTCGGCGGAGAAGTGGACGCGCATGAAGAACAGACCCGTGTCGTGGTCGCCGAACTGCTGGCTGTCCTCGATGTTGCAACCGGTCATGAAGAGGTAGCTCGACACGGCGTGCACGATGCCCTGCTTGTCGGGGCAGGACAGGGTGAGGACGTACTGCTCGGCCGGGGCCTCGGCTCGGGTGGACTGCGCGTTCATGCAGGACAGGGTCGCATATCCACCGGCGCCGCAGTGACCGAGTCCGTCACGCGGACCGGGTCATGATCTGCAGCACGTGCAGCGTGCGCGGCGGGGCGTCCGGGTCCTCCCCGTCGGCCGTCGCCATGCGGACGTGCGCGTCCCGTGCCGCCCGCACCGCCTCCGGCCAGCCCGGGTTCTCCATGTACACGGAGACGGGGGCGTCCGGGCCGACCTGGTGCATGATCCGCAGCACGCGCAGGACGGCGGTGTCGACGAGGGCGGCTTCCTGGGAGTCCCGGAAGATCGTGCCGACGTACTTCTCGGCGGACCAGTTGTCGAGCCAGGTGTCCTCGACGAGGCGGTACACGGCGTCGGTGACGTCCCCGTACCCCTCGACGCCGGCCAGCCAGACGTCCCGCTGGAACCCGGGGTCGGAGAGCATGTGCAGCGCGGAGCGCACATTGCTGCGCCAGCGCCACCACGGCATGTCGTTCAGTGGCATAGCGCCCATGGTGGATGAGCGACGGCCGCGACGGGAAGAGTTCTCCGAACCTTGCACGGTCATCGATCGTACGTTCCCCGTCACACCGGCTTCACCGACCCCCGCAATTCACCTTCGCGTCACCAACCGTTGACCGTACGTCACTCCCAGGTTGGCGGTGTGGCGGAAGCGTGTGTGCCCATGACCGGCAGGCGACGCACCCGCAGCACCTTCCTCCCCACCTTCACGCGGCCCGTCAGAGCCACCGCCCTCGCGGCGGGGGCCCTGGTGGGATGTGCGTCCCTGATAGCCGGCTGCGGGGTCGTCCCCGGTGTCACGGGGGGCGCCGGGGACGACCCGATCAAGATCATGACCTGGGCGCCGATGGACACGAACGCGACCAACAAGCCCGGCATGCCCGCCCTCGCACAGACGTACGCGCGCTGGATCAACTCCCAGGGCGGCATCAACGGCCGCAAGCTCTCCATCCTGGTCTGCAACGACCAGAACGACACCGTCGCCGCCGCCAAGTGCGCCCAGCGCGCGGCGGACGAGGGCGTCGTCGCGGTCGTCGGCTCCTACAGCCAGCACGGCGACGCGTTCTTCCCGACCCTGGAGAGCGCCGACATCCCCTATCTCGGCGGCTACGGCATCACGAACTCCGAGTTCGAGAGCCCGCTCTCCTTCCCCGTCAACGGCGGCCAGCCCAGCCTGCTGGCCGGCCTCGGCAAGGAACTCGCCGGCGCCTGCGGGCCCGTCGCCCTGGTCCGCCCCGACTCCATCGCGGGCGACGAACTGCCCGCCATGATCGACTCCGGTCTCAAGGCGGGCGGCCACCCCACCGCCGCGGACCAGCTGGCCGACGAGGACGCCACCGAGTACTCCGCGCAGTCCGAGCGCGCCCTGGACCACACCACCACCGACCCGGCGAAGAAGGGCTGCGTGGTGCCCGCCCTCGGCGACCACACCGGCACCTTCATGGACTCCTTCCGCCGCGCCCGCGAGAACTACCCGGCGGTGCGCACGGCCACCGTGCTCGGCAGCGTCGACCAGACGGTGATCGACGCCTCCGGCGGGCAGTCGGGGCCGTACGAGGGGTCGTACATCACCAGCTGGTACCCGGTCGCGAGCGACAAGCGCTGGGACGCCATGAAGCGGGTGATCAAGAAGGAGGCGTTCGGCGACAACCGCATCGACCCCGCGGACGCCGGGGTGCAGACCACCTGGATCGCCTACACCGTCCTGCGGGCCGTCCTGGAGTCGCTCGGCGACGGCGAGGTGACCGGCACCGCGATCCGCAAGGCCCTCGACGGCGGCCTGAAGGTCAGCACCGGCGGCCTCACCCCGACCCTCAACTGGGAGTACGAGAACGGCCTCGCCGCCATCGGCCTGACCCGCCTGGTCAACACCGACGTGACGCTCCAGGTCGTCCGCAAGGGCCGACTCGTGGCCGCCCACCCCGGCTTCACCGACGTCCGCAAGACACTGGAGAACGCCGAGGTCGGCTAGGGCCTGTCGGCTACAGCTGGGTGTAGGTGCGCTCGGTCAGGCCGTACTTCCTCGCGATCGCGTTCCACAGCCGGGCGGCCGTCTTCTTCTGGGTGGTCGCCTCGCCGCTCGCCTGGTTGCCGGCGATGGTCTGCGGGGTGGAGCGGGCCTGGCCCTTCTTGCAGCCCTTCTTGTTGGCGGCGACCTGATCCGCCCAGGCCGCGTAGTGGTTGTCGGCCGACGCGGACGCCTTCCACGCCTTGGTGAGGGCGGTGGTCAGCTCGGTGTGGCTCGGCAACTGGTCGACGGACAGCCCGGACAGGCTGGTGACCAGGTCGTTCCGCTGGGTCGCGGCGTCGCGCAGGTCGGTGGCCGCCTGACCGAGGTCCTTGCAGGCCTTCACATTGCCGACCGCGCTGATCACGGACGCCCTGCTGTCACCGCTGTCGGCGAGCAGCTTGTCCAGGGCGACCGCCTGCTCCTTCGCGGGGTCGGTGGACGGCGAGGCGGAACCGTCGGTCGCCGGGGCGGTCGCGGAGACGGGCTTGTTGTCGTCCCCCTTGTCGTCGCCCCCACCGCTCGCCAGCAGCGCGCCCGCGCCGATGCCGAGGACGGCGATCCCGATGCCGACGGCGGCGATGGCGGGCACCCGCGACCGGGTGGGCCCGCTGCGGTCCCGCTCGTCCGCCTGCGCGGCCCGCCGTCCGGTGCCGGTGGGCGGGATGTACGCCGGCTGCGGCTGGCCCTGCGCCGGCTCGAACCGCGGCAGCACCTGCGTCGCCCCGGCCGGGCCGTCCCCGCCGGGCCCGCTGCGGAAGAGGTTGTCGAACTCGGCGGGCGGCTGCCGCTCCCCGCCGTGCTGCCCGGGCACGGGCGCGATGTACTGCGTCGCCTCCGCGTCCGGCCCCGACACGGGCGGCATCGGCCCGGCACCCGGCGCCTGTCCCTGCGGCGGCTGCCCCAGGAACTGCCTCCGCTCGGCGGGCACCTCGGGCGGCAGCGCCCCCGGCGCGACCGGCGGGATGTACTGCGTGGCGCCCTCGTCGGCGGGCGGCAGGGGTACGCCGGTGGCGGCGCCGGGTCCGGCGGGGGCGCCGTACGGGCCGTCCGCGGGCGGCGTCGGCAAGGGCTGCCCCACGGGGGGCAGGTAGTAGGAGGTGGCCTGGTCGGCGTCGTAGCCGGACGGCTGCTGTGCCTGCGCCGGGGTGTTCTCCTGCGGCAGCGGCTGGGACGCGGGCGGGGTCTGGGCGACCGGCGGCAGGTAATAGGAGGTGGCCTGGTCGGTGTCGTAGCCGGGCGGCTGCGAGGCCGGGGTGCTCTCCTGCGGCGACGGTGGCGACGCGGGCGGCGTCTGGGCGACCGGCGGCAGGTAGTAAGAGGTCGCCTGGTCGGTGTCGTAGCCCGGCGACTGCGCCTGGTACGGGTCGGGTGCCTGCGCCTGGCCCTGGTACGGCCCCGGGGCCTGGGCCTGCCCCTGATACGGGCCAGGGGCCTGTGCCTGGTACGGGTCCGGCGCTCCCCACGGCTGGCCCTGCGACGCCCCCCAGCCCTCACCGGGGCCGGGCTGCTGCGGGGCCGGTACCTCCTGGTCGGGTCCCCACGGGGTGCCCCAGGCCTGGGCGCCCGGCGGCGCGGCGGGCGGTGCCGCCGGGGCGGGGGCCGGTATGTGACCGCCTGGGCCGCCCGCGGGAACGCCCGTCATGCCCGGCAGCAGCGGTTCGCCACCGTCCGAGGGCAGCACGATGCCTTCGCGCGCCACGCGCGGCGAGGGCTCCTCGCCCTGTCCACTCTGCGTCACCGGGACTCCTACTAATGGGGGACCTTGTGAATCGTCGGCTCACGCTACCGGGTCCCCCGAGCCCGGTGCCACGCAGCACGGGACGTGACCTGCGTCCCTGTGACCGCGGTAACAGAACCGGGCCCACATCCGCTCTATAAGCCCTCCTTTTCGCTCAAGAGCCTTCGTTTCCCGGGAGTTCACACCCCCGTACCCACAGATTTCACGCGGCTGCCTGGAGCTCCAACCGGGCCCCGAACTCCCGTACCACAGGCTCGTCCCGGAAGGGTTCGAGGCGCTGCTGGAAGTCGTCGAGGTACTCGGCGCCCCGATTGGACCGGACCGTCTCCAGCAACTCCACGGCCTTCAGGCCGGTGTGGCAGGCCTGTTCGATCTCGCGCTGCTGCACCTGCGCGGTGGCCAGCAGGACGTAACCGATGGCCCGGCGCCGCGCCTTGGTCTCCGGCAGCCCGTCCAGCGACTCCTGCGCCCGTCGCGCCGCCGCCTCGGCCTGGCCGAGGTCGCGGTGGCAGTGCGCCAACTCGTCGGCCAGATAGGCCTCGTCGAAGTGCGCGATCCACGCCGGGTCGTCCCCGGAGTTCGCGTCCGCCGACTCCAGCGCGCTCACCGCCCGCCCGGAGGCCGCCTGCGCCGCCCGCGCGTCGCCCAGCAGCGCGTGCCCGCGCGCCTCGGCCGCGTAGAACATCGCCTCCGCGCGCGGTGTCACGCGCCCACGCGCCCCTTCCTGCGCCGCGCGCGCCAACTGCGCGATCTCCCGCGGGTTTCCGAGCTGCGCGGCGAGATGACTCATGGACGCCGCGAGGACGTACCCGCCGTAGCCGCGGTCCCCGGCGGCCTGCGCGAGCCGCAGCGCCTGGATGTAGTACCGCTGCGCCAGGCCCGGTTGGCCGGTGTCGATGGCCATGTACCCGGCGAGCTCGGTCAACCGCGCGACGGCGGCGAACAGTTCACGCCCCACGGCCTCCCGGTACGACCCGGCGAGCAGCCCGGAGACGACGCTGTTGAGGTAGTGCACGACGACCGGCCGCACATGCCCGCTGCCGTACTGGTGGTCGAGGTCCACGAGGGCCTGGGTCATCGCCTTCACGGCCGCCACGTCCGACTGCCCCACCCGGGGCCCCGCCGAGCGCGCCACCTGCGAGTCCGGCGAGGAGATCAGCCAGTCGCGGCTCGGCTCGACGAGCGCGGACGCGGCCACGGACGAGCCGGACAGGAAGTCCCGCCGCCCCACGTCACTGCGCCACAGCTCGCAGACCTGCTCGATGGCCCCCAGTACGGTCGGCGAGAACTGGAGACCCACGCCCGAGGCGAGGTTCTTGCCGTTGGCCATACCGATCTCGTCGATCGTGACCGTACGGCCGAGTTTGCGGCCCAGCGCCTCCGCGATGATCGCCGGCGCCCGGCCCCGCGGCTGCTGGCCGCGCAGCCAACGCGCCACGGACGTCTTGTCGTAGCGCAGGTCGAGGCCGTGCTCCGCACCGCACATGTTGACGCGGCGGGCCAGCCCGGCGTTCGAGCAACCCGCTTCCTGGATGAGCGCCTGCAGTCGTTCGTTCGGCTGCCGCGCGACGAGAGGCCTTGCGGCCATGGCGTACCCCCTGTGGCTGCGGTGCCTGCCCACGCACCGAGTTGACGTGTCTTCCACCGAAAAAATCCGGCCGTGAAGATCAATGCCCCGCGAACCGACCGAAAATGCGAGGCTTGCGAGGATTGCCGGGGTAAAGGCGGTTGCCGCCCCCACAGCTGGCTACCCCGATCACGCCGCCGTTCCTCCCGCGCGCCCCCACACGTGCATCCATGCGCCCCAGATGCGGAATCGATGCCCCTCCCCCGCGCGCGCTACGCCCGTAACTCCAGGTGGGTGCGGGAGTTGTGTTCATCGTGGAAGAGACGATCGCGGGCACCGAAGCCGCTCAGATTCCGAAGCAGCGCGGCGAATCGCTGCTGGAGACAGCCGTACGCTACGCCGAGGAGCGCCACTGGGACGTCTTCCCCGGCACCTGGCTGGAAGCCGTCGACGGGGTGCAGCGCTGCTCCTGCGGCGAGGCGGCGTGCGCCGCACCCGGCGCGCACCCGGCGCGGGAGGACTGGGCGACGCAGGCGACCGGCAGTGCGACGGTTGCGCGCCGGTTGTGGCAGAAGCAGCCGCTGGCGTCGATTCTGCTGCCGACGGGGCGGACCTTCGATGCGGTGTCCGTCCCGGAGACGGCCGGGTTTCTCGCGCTGGCCCGGATGGAGCGGATGGAGTTGACGCTCGGGCCGGTGACGCTGTCGCCTGATCGTCGGATGCACTTCTTCGTGTTGCCAGGGGCGTCTGTGAAGGTGCCGGAGCTGGTGCGGAAGCTGGGGTGGACGCCGTCGTCTCTTGACCTGGTTGCGCTGGGTGAGGGGGCGTACGTAGCTGCTCCCCCTACTCGTTACGGATCGCGTGGAGCTGTGCAGTGGGCTTGTCGGCCCACCCCGGCGAATCGGTGGTTGCCGGATGCTGAGGAGTTGATCTCGCCGCTTGCCTATGCGTGCGGTCGGGATCGATAACCTGCGCGGTTCCTCGCGCCCCTTTTTGTAGGTTGGCATGCATGACGTCGGCCGTAAGTGTGCATGGGCTCTGGAAGCGGTTCGGGCAGCAGATTGCCGTTGCCGGGATTGATCTCGAACTGCCCGCCGGGAAGTTCATCGGGCTTGTCGGGCCCAATGGAGCCGGGAAGACCACCACCCTCTCCATGATCACCGGGCTGTTGCGGCCCGACCAGGGGTCCGTCTCGGTCGTCGGGCACGACGTCTGGCGGGACCCCGTCGAGGTCAAGGCCCGGATCGGGGTCCTCCCGGAGGGGCTGCGGCTCTTCGAGCGGCTCTCGGGGCGTGAACTCCTCGGCTACTCCGGGCGGTTGCGGGGGCTGCCCGGGGCCGAGGTCGACAAGCGGGCCGCGCAGCTCCTCGACGTCCTCGATCTCGCCGGGGCGCAGCACAAGCTGGTGGTCGACTACTCGACCGGTATGCGGAAGAAGATCGGGCTCGCGGCCGCGCTCCTCCACAACCCCGAAGTCCTCTTCCTGGACGAGCCGTTCGAGGGCGTCGACCCGGTGTCCGCGCAGACCATCCGCGGGGTGCTGGAGCGCTACACCGCCTCCGGCGCCACCGTCGTCTTCTCCTCGCACGTCATGGAGCTCGTCGAGTCGCTGTGCGACTGGGTCGCCGTGATGGCCGCCGGACGCATCCGGGCCCATGGCACGCTCGCCGAGGTGCGCGGCGAGGCGCCCTCGTTGCAGCAGGCGTTCCTGGAGCTGGTCGGGGCGCACGGGCGGGACGCCGGGTCCGATCTGGACTGGCTGGGCGGCGGGGCGGCGCGATGAGTGCCGACGTCACCGCCGTCGTCGTACGGCTGAAGCTGTCGCTGCTGCGGAACGGGCTGCGGCAGTCCGGTGGGCGGCGGGCCGCGTATGTCGCGTCGGCGGTCATCACGCTGCTGTTCGCGGCGCTGCAACTGCTCGGGCTGATCGCGTTGCGGGGCAACGCGCACGCCGTGTCCGTGGCCGTGCTGCTGGTGGCGGTGCTGGCCGTCGGGTGGGCGGTGATGCCGCTGTTCTTCCCGGGCGGGGACGAGACGCTCGATCCGACCCGGCTGGTGATGCTTCCGCTGCGGCCCCGGCCGCTGGTGCGGGCGCTGCTCGCGGCCTCGCTGGTGGGGATCGGGCCGGTGTTCACACTGTGCCTGCTGATCGGTTCGGCGGTGTCGGTGGCGCACGGCGGGGCGGCGTACGTCGTCGCCGTCGTCGGAGTCGTGTTGGCGCTGCTGGTGTGCGTGGCGCTCGCGCGGGCCGTGGCCGTCGCCAACATCCGGCTGCTGACCAGCCGCAAGGGGCGCGACCTGGCGGTGCTGAGCGGGCTGGTGATCGCGATCGGGGCGCAGCTCGCCAACTTCGGTGTGCAGCGCCTGGGTTCGAGCGGCCTGGCGCAGCTGGACCCGGCCGGGGACGTGCTGCGCTGGGTGCCGCCGGCGTCCGCGATCGGGGCGGTGGACTCGGCGAGTTCGGGGTCGTACGGCGTCGCAGTCGCCCAACTCGTGCTCAGCGCCGGTGCGTTGGTGGCGCTGGTCGCCCTCTGGTCGCGGCAGCTGACGCGGCTGATGATCTCGCCGGACGGCTCCACGCTCCAGGCCGCCACCGAGTCGGCCGCCCGTGAGCGGACGTCGACGGGGCTCGGGCGTCTGCTGCCGGGCGGGCGGACCGGCACGGTGGTCGAGCGCAGCCTGCGCTACATCTGGCGCGACCCGAAGACGAAGGCCGCGTGGGTGACTTCGCTGGCGATCGGGCTGATCGTGCCCGTCTTCAACGCCCTTCAGGGCACCGGCTCGATCTACTTCGCGTGCTTCGCCGCGGGGATGCTCGGCATCCAGATGTACAACCAGTTCGGGCAGGACACCTCCGCGTTCTGGATGGTCGCGACGACCATCTCCTCGCCCCGGGACGCGTACGTCGAGCTGCGCGGCCGCGCCCTGGCGCTGCTGGTGATCACCCTGCCGTACGCGACGCTCGTGACCGTCGTGACGACGGCGATGCTCGGCGACTGGGCCAGGCTGCCGGAGGCGCTCGGCCTGTCCTTCGCCCTGCTGGGCGCGATGCTGGCGACGGGCGCCTGGACCTCGGCGCGCTTCCCGTACTCCATCCCGCAGGAGGGCTACAAGAACGTGGCCCCCGGCCAGACTGGGCTCGCGTGGATCTCCATCTTCGGCGGCATGATCGCCGCCGCGCTGCTGTGCGCCCCGGTCATCACGCTGACGATCTGGCTGAACGTGATGCGGGACGGCGACCGGTGGAGCTGGGTGCTGCTGCCGGTGGGGGCGCTGTACGGGGCGGCGGTCACGCTGGCGGGGCTGCGGCTGGCGGCGCCGAGGACGGCGGCACGGCTGCCGGAGATCCTGGCGGCGGTCAGCAAGGGTTGAGACGGAGATCCTGGCGGCGGTCGGCAACGGCTACGGGCAGCAAGGGCTGACGGGCCGGCAAAGGACTGACGGGCCGGCAAAGGGGCTGACGGCTACCGCCCTGCGAACAGCCGGTCGATGAAGGGCTCCACGGCCGCGCGCCAGGCGTCCGGCTGGTCGTAGTGCACCAGATGCCCGGCGTCGGCCACTTCCGCGTACTCCCCCCGCGGCAGCACCCGCACCATCTCCTGCGCCTCCGCCCGCCCCAGCTCGCCGTCGAGGCCGCGGACGACCAGCGCGGGGCACTGGACCTGCGCCAGCTCCTCCCAGTGCGCGTCGAACACCCACGTCTCCCGGGACTTCAGCATCTGCTCGGGTTCGAAGACGGGCCGCCAGCCGTCCGGCGACTCGGCCATCACCTCGGCGTAGAACTCGCCGCGGGCGGGGTTCGGGCGCTCCACCCAGGGGTCGTCCTCGCCGAACCACTTGCGTACGTCGGCCAGGGTGGCGAAGGGGACGGGCCAGGCCTTGAACCAGTCGGCCCACTCCCGCTGCGAGGCCGCTCCGAGGGCGGAGGCCCGCATGTCGCAGATGATCACGCCGGAGACCAGGTCGGGCCGTTTCGCGGCGAGCTGCCAGGCGGTCAGGGCGCCCATGGCGTGGCCGATGAGGACGGCCGGGCCGAGGCCGAGCTGTTCGAGGGCCGCCTCGGCGTCCTCGACGTAGGCCTCGCGGGTGAAGGAGGCCTGCGGGGGCTTGTCGCTGCGGCCGTGGCCGCGCTGGTCGAGAGCGACGGCCCGGTGGCGTTCGGACAGCCAGCGGGCGGTGGGGGCCCAGTGGGAGGCGCGGCCCATGAGGCCGTGCAGTAACAGCACGCCGGGTGCGCGGTCGAGGGCGCCTTGGACGGTCCGCTGCCCGGCCCGCCGACCGGCGGCACCGCCCTGCTCCACGCCCAGCTCCGTCGGCTCCGCCGCCTGGTCGGGCTTGGGAGGGTCGCCGAACTCCCAGGCGGCAAGGCGTACGCCGCCCGCTCCGGTCACGTCGATGCGCCGCGCCATTGGTCCTGGCACCCCCCTAGCTCCGCTCGGACCGCTTGCTCCCGCTCAGCCGGCCGGTCCTGTGAACCATGTCTGCCTTGCCCTGCCTGACGTGCTCGCTGTCGCGCCGCCGCCCCTCCCTGAAGCGCACGTTCCGCCCGGCGTGTCACCCAAAGGCTATCGAATGCCTATTCGAAAATGCGTCCTCCGCCGCCAACACCCCTCATTCGAGTGACCTCACTCAAGGATTGATCGCCGTGACCGAGGGGAGATCTTCTGCGGGAGGCGGACCGCTCGGGGAAATCGGTCCGAGGGGAATGACCCTGAGAGCTCGGGGCTCCGGGTCAGCACAGGGGAGGACAGGCCCCGGCGCCACATGGCGCCGGGGCCCTCCACATGTCTGCGGCACATCATCCCGGCCCCCTCAGGTCATATGCCTCACGCGACAGCCTTGCACGCGGGGCGTCGGAGCGCTGCGATTCGACGCACTGAATCTTCGAATCGGCCACACACCGACGCCACACCGGCAGCCTCCCCCCGGGACGCCACAACTGCCCCTACAGCCACCGCAGTTGGAAAAACCCCAGGCCGACCGGCCGGTCAGCGCTTGGCGACGAACACATGCGAGGCGACGTCCGCCTCCAGCTCGGCCGCCTCACCGCCGCTGCCCACCAGCACCCCGCCCGCCGACTCCGTCACGCTCACCACCGAGCCGGGCTGCACACCCGCGCGCCGCAGCGTGTACATCAGCTGCGCGTCCGTCTGGATCGGCTCGCCGATGCGGCGCACCACGACCGTCTTGCCCTCGACGCCCGGGTCCAGGTCGGCCAGCGACACCATGCCCTCGTCGAGGAAGGGGTCGGCGCCGTCCTTCTCGCCGAGCTCCTCCAGGCCGGGGATCGGGTTGCCGTACGGCGACTCGGTGGGGTGGCGGAGCAGCTCCAGGACGCGGCGCTCGACGGCCTCGCTCATCACGTGCTCCCAGCGACAGGCCTCGGCGTGGACCTGCTCCCACTCCAGGCCGATCACGTCGACGAGCAGACACTCCGCGAGGCGGTGCTTGCGCATCACGCGCGTCGCCAGCCGGCGGCCCTCGTCGGTCAGCTCCAGATGCCGGTCGCTCGCCACGGACACCAGGCCGTCCCGCTCCATCCGCGCCACCGTCTGGGAGACGGTCGGCCCGCTCTGGTCGAGCCGCTCGGCGATCCGGGCGCGCATGGGGACCACACCTTCCTCCTCCAGCTCGAGGATGGTGCGGAGATACATCTCCGTGGTGTCGATCAGTCCGGACATACGTGCCCCTCGATTAGCTCTGCCGGAAGCGCGACCACTCCGCGGCGCGTGCGCTGGCCCTGACCTCAATTCTGACGCATAGCACTGACAACCGTGCCGCGCCGGTGAAACGAGCTGGTTTCGCGGGCCCGCGGACCGCCGCGGGACGCCCTTCCGGGGCCTTCGGCACGGCCGTATTGACACCGCACTGGTCCAGACCGCACGGTGATCCGCGACACAGCCAACCCGAAGGGGTTCGTATGAGCGACGGCACGCCCGCCGACCGGTTCTTCGACGCCGCCATCGGCCTGCTCCAGCGGGTCCGCGACGAGGAGGCCGAGCCCATCGCCGCGGCCGGCACGCTCCTCGCCGACACCGTCGCGGCCGGGGGCCGGCTGTTCGCCTTCGGCGCCGGGCACTCCTCGCTCGCCGCGCAGGACGTCGTCTACCGGGCCGGTGGCCTCGCGCTGATGAACCTCCTCGCCGCGCCCGGGATGGTGGGCGTCGACGTCATGCCGGCGACGCTGGGCTCCGCCCTGGAGCGCGTCGACGGCCTCGCGAGCGCCGTCCTGGACTCCTCGCCGCTCCGCGCGGGCGACGCCCTCGTGATCGTCTCCCTCTCCGGCCGCAACGCGATGCCGGTGGAGATGGCGATGAGCGCCCGCGCGCGCAGGGTGAAGGTCATCGGCGTGACATCGGTGGCGTACGCCACGGAGACCCGCTCCCGGCACTCCTCCGGCACCTACCTCAAGGACCACTGCGACGTCGTCCTCGACTCCAAGATCGCCATCGGCGACGCGGAACTCACCCTCGACACGGTCCCCGCCCCCTTCGCCCCCGCCTCCACGGTCGTGACGTCCGCCCTGATGCAGGCAATGGTGGCAACAGCGGCGACGTCCCTGGCGGAACGGGGCGTGGAGCCGCCGATGCTGCGGTCGGGGAATGTGGACGGGGGGCTGGAGTGGAACGAGCGGGTGTTCGAGGAGTACGGGGACAGGATCTTCTATCGGCGGTAGGCACCTAACTGCGGGCAGTCGTGCCGCTGGGGCGGCACGGGTGGGCGCAGGCGGCACCCCGCCGGCGCGGGCAAGCGAAACGCCCCTGCCCGCACCCGCAAACCGGCGCTCAGCTCACCCCCGCAACACCCCCGCCAGATCCAACGCCACAGCGATCCGCATCGCCACATCCTCCGCATAAGCCGCGTCGGACCGCTCGAACGAACTCCGCCCAGCCCCCCGGAGAAACGTCACCGCCCCCAACGTCCGCCCCCGACTCCGCAGCACCGCGCACAGCGCGTGCACCGCGTCCGGCGGCCACTGCCGGGCCAGCGCCCACTCCCGTGCCCGCTCCGCCGGTACCGAGCCCACGCTCGCCCGCACCGACCCGACCCGTTCCACGCACTGCAACGCCGGATGCCCCTCCGCGTACCGCACCGGAAACCCCGCCTGCCCGGTCAGCGGGCTCGGCCCCGGCGCCCCGGAGGGAGTCGCGGCGACCCGGACCAGTCGTACCGGAACGTCCGAGTCCCCGTCGGCCAGGGAGCCGTCCCCCGCCACCCGGTCGATCAGCGCGTGGTCGGCGAAGCCGGCGAGCGCGAAGTCCAGATGGATCGTTGCCGCCTCCGACGGGTCCTCGCACTCGGCGGCCGCGCGGGCCGCGCGATGCAGCTGGTTGCCGCGGAAGCGCAGCAGGGACGCCTCCTGCTCGGCCTGCTTGGCCGCGGTGACGTCGTTGAACAGCCAGCCCACGCCCAGCGGCACCGGCTCCTCCGCGAGCGGCGAGGCCAGCCGTACGAACCCGCACCGCCAGCAGCGCCGCTGCTCGCCCTCCGGTGTCCGCACGCTCACCCAGATCTCCGCCGGGGCGGGCGGCGCACCCTCCGCCAGCACATGCGTGAGCGCGCTCTCCAGCTCCTCCACGCCCTGCGCGAGCAGCTCGCCCAGGGGCCGCCCCAGCACGGACGTACGGCCGATGCCCAGCGCCCGCGCCGCGTGCGCGTTCACCACCGCGGGCCGCAGATCCGCGTCGACCAGCACGACACCCCAGCTGGCGTCCTCGAACAGCGCCTCGCTCAACGCGATCGACCGCTCCAGGTCGATCTGCGCGTGCACCTCGCTGAACGCGCAGTACACCCCGGCAGGCTTGCCGTCCGGACCGCGTACGGCGGCCGACTGCGTCCGTACGAGGACCCGGCCGCCGTCCTTGGTCAGCAGCGCGAACTCGTGCACCTGCCGGCCCGGGGCCTGCATGGCGGACATCAGCCGCCCCTCGACCTCCTCGGCGTCGGCCTCTCGTACGGCCCACCCGGCGAAGCCCTGCCGCCCCACGGCCTCGGCCGCGGTCCAGCCCAGAATCCGCTCGGCCTCGCGGTTCCAATGGGTGACGACGCCGTCCGCGTCGAAGGCGCACAGCGCCGCGTCCATGCCGTCGAGCAGGGCGGCGAGCAGATCCGCGCCGTCCCGGTCGGGCTGGTCGGGCTGCTCGGGCTCGTCCGGCCCCAGCTCGTCGGTGGTCCCACTACGCCTGGAAGCACTCACCTGGACCCCCTGCAGGCTGCGTCCGTACGTACGGCACGTCGGTTCGCTCACTTGCAATCATCTAACTGGAACGTGATGCAGCACACACCGAGTTCCCACAAGTTGGGGGAATCGTTGTACGCCGCTCCTGTATCTGCCGGTGCCGGCGTGC
>NZ_JADDXU010000007.1 GCF_015163075.1 Streptomyces justiciae | reverse complement strand
AATTCTTCAAAGGGTTGGATCCTGAACTTCGGTTCGGGGTCCAACCCTTTTTTGTTCTGCGTCACTTGAAGTTCACGTTGCGCAAGGAGCATCCGCAGCATGGGTACTGCTGCAATGCTCAGGGCCGCCGGCGTCGGAGTCGGTGACGAGGTCGTCGTACCGGCCTTCGGGAACGTCGAGGTGGCCGAGTCGGTCGTGCTGGCCGGTGCGCTTCCGGTGTTCGCCGACATAGACCCGGTGACGTACTGCCTTGACGTGGCCGCCGTCGAGGCGGCCGTAACTCCGCGGACGGCGGCCGTGGTTGTCGTACACCGGTTTGGGCGGCGGGCCGACATAGCGGCGCTGCACGGTGTGGGGCAGCGGCACGGGCTGCTGGTGCTGGAGCAGGGGGAGTCCGAGGCGCCGTACGACGAGGTGGCTCAGCGGCGGGAGCGGGCCGCTTATCTCGATGGGAAGTTGAAGGGGGTCTGGACCCCTGATGGTGGGGACGGGCACACCTATCAGCAGTACGTCGTGCGGGTGCCCGGGAACGGGCGGCCCGATCGGGATGCCTTTGCTCGGGCCTTGCGCGGGCGCGGAGTTGAGTGCCGGGTGCCGGTGAAGACTCCTGTGCACCGGCTGCCCGAGTTCCGGCGGTGTGTGTCCTTGCGGGAGACCGAGCTGGCGGCGGACGAGACGCTGGCTCTGCCCGTCGACGCCTCGCTCACCAAGCGGGACATGCAGCGGGTCGTGGGTGCCTGCAATGCGCTCGGCGGGCTGCTTCAGGCCGCCTTCTGATCGAGTTTGGAAGCACGGGTCTGTTCGGGCTATGATCTATTCCGTTGCCGCGAGGGAAACCTCGAAAAAGCAACAGGCCCCCTTAGCTCAGTCGGCAGAGCGTCTCCATGGTAAGGAGAAGGTCAACGGTTCGATTCCGTTAGGGGGCTCCAACTGAAAGGCCCCGCCCCAATCGGGCGGGGCCTTTTGCGTACCCTTCTCAGTCCTTGTGCAGGCCGGGGATTCGCATGGCGAGGATCGCCATGTCGTCGGACGGGGCGTCCGAGGCGAAGCGCTCGACCGCGCGCATGACACGGGCCGCGACCGCGCCGGCCGTGAGGCCCGTGCAGGTGGTGAGGACGTCGGCGAGGCCGTCGTCGCCCAGCATGCGGGTGCCTTCGCGGCGTTCGGTGACGCCGTCCGTGACGCAGAGGAGGACGTCGCCCGGGTCCAGGGTGACCGACTGCTCGTACAACTCCAGGTCCTCGATGACTCCCAGGAGCGGCTGGGGCTCGGCGGCCGGTTCGACCGTGCCGTCCTGGCGCAGGCGGAGCGGGAGGGGGTGGCCGGCGCAGACGACCTTCATCTCGGCGCTGCCGTCCTCCTGGGGGCGCATCTCGCCGTAGAGGAGAGTCAGGAAGCGGCTGCGGGCGCCCTCGTCGAGGATCGCGGAGTTGAGGCGCTCCAGGACCGCCGGGCCCGACAGACCCTCCCTGGCGAGCAGGCGCAGCGCGTGCCGGGCGAGGCCCGTCACCGCGGCCGCGTGGGGGCCCGTACCGCAGACGTCGCCGATGGCGAAGCCGTAGACGCCCTCGCGGATGGGGAAGACGTCGTAGAAGTCACCACCGACCTCGTTGCCCTCTCCGGCCGCGCGGTAGATGACCTCGACCTCGATGCCCTCGATCGCGGGCTGCTCGGGGGGCAGGAGGCTGCGCTGGAGGGACTGGCTGATGGCGGTGCGCTCGGAGTAGAGGCGGGCGTTGTCGAGGGCCAGGGCGGCCCTGCGGCTCAAGTCCTCGGCCAGTTCCAGGATTTCCTGGCGGAAGTGTTCGTCGGTGGGCTTGCCGAGGGTCAGCATGCCGATGACGCGGTTGCGGGCGACGAGGGGGAGGACCACTGTTTCGCCGCCCACCGCCGATGCCGTGGCCAGGGTGGGGCCGATGCCTGTGCTGATGCGGCCGATCGGCTCGCCCAGGCCGAGGCTGCGCATGGAGGTGCGCAGGGCCGCCTGGTGGGCCGCCTCGGCGGGTGCCGACCAGACGCGGGCGCCCGGGGTGGGGACCGGGTCGGGCGGGGAGATCTTCGAGAGCAACGACTTGATGCCGTCGATGAGTTCCTCGTCCTCGTGCAGGACGTACGACAGGTACGGCTCCGAGGCCTGGTCGGCGATCGTGTAGACCGCGCACCAGGTGGCGAGGGTCGGGACCGTCATCTGGGCCATGAGGGCGAGGGTCTGATCGCGGTCCAGGGTGCCCGCCAGGAGGTCGGAGGCCTCGACCAGGAAGCTGAGAGAGCCTCGGCGCAGGCGTTCCAGTTCGCCGAGGCGGGCCGACTCGACCGCCAACGCGATGCGGTCGGCGGCGAATTGGAGGCGTAGGGCCTCTTCGTTCGAGTATCTGCCGGGGGCCTCGGCGGCGACGCCCAGGGAGCCGGTGAGGCGGCCCTCGACCTTCAGGGGGACCGTGACGACCGAGCGCATGCCCGTGCCGCTGAGGAGGGGGACCGCGCCAGGGACGGCCGACAGGTCGTCGTGGACGGCGGGCATGCGGGCCGAGCCGTAGCGGCCGGGGCCGGCTTCGACGGGCACGCGCGCGAAGCGCTGGCGGGCGGAGGGGAGGCCGGTGGAGGCGCGGACCTCCAACTCCGTTTCGTCGTCGGTCGCGAGGAGCAGGAAGGCGGAGTCGCCGTCGAGCATGTCGCGGGCGCGCTCCACCGTGCGCTGGAGGAGGCCGTCGAGGTCGTCCGGGGCCGGGGAGCCGATGAACACCTCGAAGGGGTCGGTGCTCTGGCCGTCGGCGGGGGACGTGTCGGAGGTGGGGATGCGCAACGGGGTCTGGAGGACCGCGCGTTCGTGGTCGCGGACCAGGAGGCAGACCGTGGAGGGCTCGCCGCCGGTGTCGCGGACGCGGAGGTGGGAGGCGTACACCGGTGTGACGCGGCCGTTGGCGCCGCGGATGCCGTAACTGCCTTCCCAGCGCGAGAGTTGGAGGGCCTCGGCGATGCCGGTGCTGGTGCCGGGGGTGTGCGGCCAGGCCGCGAGGTCGGTCAGGGGCTTGCCGGTGACCTGTTCGGCCGGGTAGCCGAAGAGTTCCTCCGCGTCCTCGTTCCAGGCCGTGATGGCCGCCGTACGGTCGATCTGGACGACTGCCACGCGGACGCGGCCGTCGGCGAGGGGGAGGAGGTCCGCGGGAAGGGACGGGCCGGCGGCGCGGGTGCCCACCGGGCGTTCGGGGAGGTCGAGCTGGAACCAGACCTGCTTGTGGGTGGGTGTGTAGTCGACGCCCCAGCGGCCCGCCAGGGCGGCGCACAGCTGGAGTCCGCGGCCGCCCTCGCGGTCGGGGCTGCCCATGGTGGCGGGGTGGCCCTGGAGGGGGATCTCGCGTTCGGGGTAGCGGTCGGCGACCTCGATCCGTACGCCGTCGTCGCTGCGTAGACACAGGACGTCCGCGGCGGTGCCCGCG
The DNA here is from genome assembly GCF_015163075.1 of Streptomyces justiciae. Classification (GTDB taxonomy): domain Bacteria; phylum Actinomycetota; class Actinomycetes; order Streptomycetales; family Streptomycetaceae; genus Streptomyces; species Streptomyces justiciae. The sequence continues at coordinate 481,857 of NZ_JADDXU010000007.1, read as the reverse complement.
TGCACCACGGCGTTCGTCACCAGTTCGCTGGTGAGGACCACCGCGTCGTCGACGATGTCGGCGAAGCCCCAGCCCTGGAGTGTGTCGCGGACGAAGGAGCGGGCGCTCGCGACCGATCGCCCGACGGGCTCGAAGCTGGCGGCCGCGCGCGCGGTGATCACTGAACTCCTCGTCCGGTTGTCGGCGTGCAGGGCTCCGTGGCCGACCGGCTCGTGCCGCTGGTGCGGCAGGCCGTCCGTCGGCCGGCGGTCCGGGGGATGTCCCCCCGGGATCAGTCCGGTGGTCATGTTGTGCGGCCGCCCCTCCGATGCCCGCTCGTGCTCGTGCCACCGCCCAGGCCGGACGGACCGGCGCGGCTGGACAGCCGCATGCAAGGTTACTTACCTTCCCCGTCCATGCGGATGCCGGTCACCAGTGTTTCCGTCCGGAGGGTGTGCGGACGATGTGCGAAGCTGCCGAACTGTTATGGCCGGGTTCAGCCAGGGTGAAACACTGGGCAAGCTTCTTGTGAAGGTCCGGGCAGGCCGGGTGTCATCTGCCGCGAGCGGGCAGCAGCCCGTGATGCGGCCTGGTATATCCGGCACGGGTACACAGCAGCATCAACCGGTACGTCGGGCAGTGGTACCGGAGCACAGCAGTAACGGTCGACCCCTGCGGGAGGGACACAGTGGAGTCTGGCGCAGCGACGCGGGGCACTAAGACGCGCGCGAAAGGCGGACAGTCCCTGAACAACCAGCGCAAACCGCGCGGCGGGACCACCGCGGTGGACACGGCCGCCCTGAACCGACTGCTGGCGGCTCTGGTGTCGATGCGGGACGGGAACTTCCGCAAGCGGCTCACGGTGTCCGGTGACGGCGTGTTGTCCGAGATCGCGGCGGTTTACAACGAGGTGGCCGACCGTAATCTGCATCTCACGGGTGAGCTGTCCCGGGTGCGGCGGATGGTGGGCCGTGAGGGCAAGCTCACGGAACGGCTGGAAATCGGCGCCTGTGAGGGCTCGTGGCTGACGGCCATCGACGCCTCCAACGCGCTGGTCGACGATCTCGTACGGCCTGTCTCGGAGGTCGGTCGGGTGCTCTCCGCGGTCGCGGAGGGTGATCTGTCGCCGCGTATGGAGCTGCGGACGCAGGCGCCGGACGGGAGCGGGCATCCGCTGCGCGGGGAGTTCCTGAAGGTCGGGCGCACTGTCAACAATCTGGTCGACCAGCTGTCGACGTTCACCGACGAGGTCACGCGCGTGGCCAGCGAGGTGGGCACCGAGGGCAAGCTGGGCGGGCAGGCCAAGGTGCGCGGGATGTCGGGTTCGTGGAAGGACCTCACGGATTCGGTCAACACCATGGCGTACCGGCTGACGGCTCAGGTGCGGGACATCGCGCTGGTGACGACGGCCGTGGCCAAGGGTGATCTGTCCCGCAAGGTCACCGTTCATGTGGCCGGCGAGATGCTGGAGCTGAAGAACACCGTCAACACGATGGTGGACCAGCTGTCGTCCTTCTCCTCCGAGGTGACCCGCGTCGCGCGCGAGGTGGGCGTCGAGGGCGAGCTCGGCGGGCAGGCGCAGGTGCCCGGTGTGGCCGGTGTGTGGAAGGACCTCACCGATTCGGTGAACCTGATGGCCGGCAATCTGACGGCTCAGGTGCGTGGGATCGCCCAGGTCACGACCGCGGTCGCCAGCGGTGACTTGTCGCAGAAGGTGACGGTGTCGGCGCGGGGCGAGGTCGCCCAGCTCGCGGACACGATCAACCAGATGACCGAGACGCTGCGGATCTTCGCGGACGAGGTCACGCGCGTGGCCAACGAGGTCGGTGCCGAGGGGCAGCTCGGCGGGCAGGCGAATGTGCCGGGTGCGGCGGGGACGTGGAAGGACCTCACCGATTCGGTGAACACGGTCTTCCGGAACCTGACCATCCAGGTGCGGGACATCGCGGCCGTGACGACCGCTGTGGCGAGCGGTGACCTGTCGCAGAAGGTCACGGTCGACGTGGCCGGCGAGATGCTGGAGCTGAAGAACACCGTCAACGGGATGGTGGACCAGCTGTCGGCGTTCGGTGCCGAGGTCACGCGCGTGGCGCGCGAGGTCGGTGTCGAGGGTGAGCTGGGCGGGCAGGCGCAGGTGCCCGGGGCCGCCGGTACCTGGAAGGACCTGACCGACTCCGTCAACACGGCGTTCCGGAACCTCACCGGACAGGTGAGGAACATCGCCCAGGTGACGACGGCCGTGGCCAACGGTGACCTGTCGCAGAAGGTCACCGTCGATGTGTCCGGCGAGATGCTCCAGCTGAAGAACACCGTGAACACGATGGTGGACCAGCTGTCGGCCTTCGCGGACCAGGTGACGCGGATGGCCCGGGACGTGGGCACCGAGGGCCGCCTGGGCGGTCAGGCCGTCGTGCCGGGGGTTTCCGGTACGTGGAAGGAGCTCACCGACTCCGTCAACTTCATGGGTGGCAACCTCACCTCGCAGGTGCGGCAGATCGCCCAGGTGACGACCGCGGTGGCCCGGGGCGACCTGTCCCAGAAGATCGACGTCGACGCGCGCGGCGAGATCCTGGAGCTGAAGAACACCATCAACACGATGGTCGACCAGCTGTCCGCCTTCGCCGACCAGGTGACCCGGGTGGCCCGCGAGGTGGGTACCGAGGGCCGCCTCGGCGGGCAGGCGCAGGTGCCCGGCGTCGCCGGTGTGTGGCGCGACCTCACCGACTCAGTGAACGGCATGGCGTCCAACCTCACCGGCCAGGTGCGCAACATCGCGCAGGTCGCGACCGCGGTGGCCCGGGGTGACCTGTCCCAGAAGATCACCGTGGACGCGCGCGGCGAGATCCTGGAGCTGAAGAACACCCTGAACACGATGGTCGACCAGCTGTCGTCCTTCGCCGAAGAGGTCACGCGTGTGGCGCGCGAGGTGGGCACCGAGGGCATCCTCGGCGGCCAGGCCGAGGTGCAGGGGGTCTCCGGCACCTGGAAGGACCTCACGCAGTCCGTGAACTTCATGGCGAACAACCTGACGATCCAGGTGCGCAACATCGCCGAGGTCACGACCGCGGTCGCCAAGGGCGACCTGTCGAAGAAGATCACCGTCGACGCCAAGGGCGAGATCCTCGAACTCGTCAGCACCGTCAACACGATGGTGGACCAGCTGTCGTCCTTCGCCGAGCAGGTGACCCGGGTGGCCCGCGAGGTGGGTACCGAGGGCATCCTGGGCGGGCAGGCCCATGTGCCGGGCGTTGTCGGCATCTGGAAGGACCTCAGCGACAACGTGAACCTCATGGCCAACAACCTGACCATGCAGGTGCGGAACATCTCCCAGGTGGCGTCCGCGGTCGCCAACGGCGACCTGACGCGGACGGTGACGATCGAGGCGCGCGGTGAGGTCGCGCAGCTCGCCGACACCTTCAACACCATGGTGAAGACGCTGAGTTCGTTCGCCGACCAGGTCACCAAGGTGGCCCGCGAGGTGGGTACGGACGGCATCCTGGGCGGGCAGGCGCGCGTGCCCGGTGTGGCCGGTACGTGGAAGGACCTCACCGAGTCCGTGAACCAGATGGCGTCCAACCTGACCGGTCAGGTGCGGAACATCGCCATGGTGACCACGGCCATCGCCAAGGGTGACCTGACGAAGAAGATCGACATCGACGCGCGCGGCGAGATCCTGGAGCTGAAGACCACCATCAACACGATGGTCGACCAGCTCTCCTCCTTCGCCGAGGAGGTCACCCGAGTCGCCCGCGAGGTGGGCACGGAAGGACAGCTCGGCGGCCAGGCACGCGTGCGTGACGTCGACGGCACCTGGCGGGACCTCACCGAGTCCGTGAACGAGATGGCCGGGAACCTGACCCGGCAGGTGCGTGCCATCGCGCGCGTGGCGACCGCGGTGACCCGTGGCGACCTGAACCTGAAGATCGACGTGGACGCGTCCGGGGAGATCCAGGAACTCCAGGACTACATCAACAAGATGATCGCCAACCTGCGCGACACCACGATCGCCAACAAGGAGCAGGACTGGCTCAAGGGCAACCTGGCCCGTATCTCCGCGCTGATGCAGGGCCGCCGCGACCTCGCGGACGTGGCCTCGCTGATCATGAGCGAGCTGACGCCGGTCGTCTCCGCGCAGCACGGGGCGTTCTTCCTCGCGATGCCACTCGTCGACGGCAAGGACGCGAGCGCCGACCAGGAGGACTCGTACGAACTGCGCATGCTCGGCTCGTACGGCTACTCCATGGGCTCCATGCCGACCTCGTTCCGGCCGGGTGAGGCACTCATCGGGACGGCCGCGCAGGAGAAGCGCACGATCCTCGTGGAGAACGCGCCCAGCGGTTATCTGAAGATCTCCTCCGGCCTCGGCGAGGCGCCTCCGGCGCAAGTGATCGTCCTTCCGGTGCTGTTCGAGGGCAAGGTGCTCGGTGTCATCGAGCTGGCCTCCTTCACTCCCTTTACGCAGATCCAGAAGGACTTCCTCAACCAGATCGCCGAGATGATCGCGACCAGCGTCAACACCATCTCCGTCAACACCAAGACCGAGCAGCTGCTGAAGCAGTCGCAGGAGCTGACCGAGCAACTCCGTGAGCGGTCGGCCGAGTTGGAGAACCGGCAGAAGGCCCTCCAGTCGTCCAACGCCGAACTGGAGGAGAAGGCCGAGCTGCTGGCCCAGCAGAACCGCGACATCGAGGTGAAGAACACCGAGATCGAGGAGGCGCGGCAGGTCCTGGAGGAGCGCGCCGAGCAACTCGCCGTCTCCATGCGGTACAAGAGCGAGTTCCTCGCCAACATGTCGCACGAGCTGCGGACGCCGCTCAACTCGCTGCTGATCCTCGCCAAGCTGCTCGCCGACAACGCGGACGCCAACCTCACCCCGAAGCAGGTGGAGTTCGCCGAGACCATCCACGGGGCCGGCTCCGACCTGCTCCAGCTGATCAACGACATCCTCGACCTGTCGAAGGTCGAGGCGGGCAAGATGGATGTCTCCCCGACGCGTATCGCGCTGGTCCAGCTCGTCGACTACGTGGAGGCCACCTTCCGCCCGCTGACCGCGGAGAAGGGCCTGGACCTGTCCGTACGGGTCTCGCCGGAGCTGCCCGCCACGCTGCACACCGACGAGCAGCGGCTGCTCCAGGTGCTGCGCAACCTGCTGTCCAACGCGGTGAAGTTCACCGACTCCGGCTCGGTCGAGCTGGTGATCCGGCCCGCCAACGCGGACGTGCCGATGCAGATCCGCGAGCAGCTTCTGGAGACCGGTTCGCTGCGGGACCCGGACGCCGCTCTGATCGCGTTCTCCGTCACCGACACCGGGATCGGGATCGCGGCCAGCAAGATGCGGGTGATCTTCGAGGCGTTCAAACAGGCGGACGGCACGACCAGTCGCAAGTACGGCGGTACGGGCCTCGGGCTCTCCATCTCGCGGGAGATCGCCCAGCTGCTCGGCGGCGAGATCCACGCCCAGAGCGAGCCCGGTCGCGGCTCGACGTTCACGCTGTATTTGCCGCTGCACCCGAGCGAACTGCCGCCGCAGGGCTACCAGCAGCCCATGCCGGCTCTGGAGGCCGGTGAGCTGCTCGCCTCGGAGAGCAACGGGCTGTCCGAGGTGGAGGTCGAGACGCCGGCCGAGGTGCGGTCGTACCAGGAGACGCAGAACGGTGCAGCCGCGCTGTTCCGGCGCCGCCGCCGGACCCTGCCGGAGGTCGAACAGCGGCCTGATGAGCAGTGGTCGGCGACCGAGCAGAACCAGGCGACGGAGGTGCGGCGCGGTATCCGGTTCGGCGGCGAGAAGGTGCTCATCGTCGACGACGACATCCGCAACGTCTTCGCGCTCACCAGCGTCCTGGAGCAGCACGGGCTGTCGGTGCTGTACGCCGAGAACGGCCGTGAGGGCATCGAGGTCCTGGAGCAGCACGACGACGTCACGGTCGTGCTCATGGACATCATGATGCCGGAGATGGACGGGTACGCGACGACGACGGCGATCCGCCGGATGCCGCAGTTCGCGGGCCTGCCGATCATCGCGCTGACCGCGAAGGCGATGAAGGGCGACCGGGAGAAGGCGATCGAGTCGGGCGCCTCCGACTACGTGACCAAACCGGTCGACCCCGATCACCTGCTCGCGGTCATGGAGCAGTGGATGCGGGGCGCGTGATGCGGGGCCCGCGCGGGAGTGCGCGGGACCGCCTCACGCGGGACCGGTGCGGGATTCGTGAGGGGTGCGTGACGGGCGACGTGAGGGACGAGTGACCGGACGGGTCGGGCTTCGCGGGGATGCTGCGGGAACCTTCTGTGTTCACGCGGAGTTGCTGACTCAGTGTGCTCGAAGCCGTGTAGAAGTACGGGATTCGGGGAACCTTCTGGTCTCCGCTTGCGTTTCTGCTACGTGCACAGTGACATCGCGGTGACAGGGTGTGGCGACGGGCGGGGTGCGGCTACCATGACCGGCACAAGGACGGGCGGCGAAAGGGAGTCGTCCCCAGGGGCGGCGCCCGGTGCACATCCGGGGCGAGGAGGGCGGGCCATGGTGCAGAAGGCCAAGATCCTCCTGGTCGATGACCGGCCGGAGAATCTGCTGGCGCTGGAGGCCATCCTCTCCGCGCTCGATCAGACACTGGTGCGGGCATCGAGCGGGGAGGAAGCGCTCAAAGCGCTGCTCACTGACGACTTCGCGGTCATTCTGCTGGACGTCCAGATGCCGGGCATGGACGGCTTCGAGACCGCCGCGCACATCAAGCGGCGGGAGCGCACCCGGGACATCCCGATCATCTTCCTCACCGCGATCAACCACGGCCCGCACCACACGTTCCGTGGTTACGCGGCCGGCGCGGTCGACTACATCTCCAAGCCCTTCGACCCGTGGGTGCTGCGCGCGAAGGTCTCCGTGTTCGTCGAGCTCTACATGAAGAACTGCCAGCTGCGGGAGCAGGCGGCGCTGCTGCGGCTCCAGTTGGAGGGCGGCACCGGCGGCAAGGCGCCGGCGGCCGGCGAGTCGAAGGAGCCGGCGGGACTGCTCGCCGAGCTGTCCGCGCGGCTCGCCGCGGTCGAGGAGCAGGCCGAGGCGCTGTCCAAGCAGCTCGACGACGAGTCGGCGGACGCGGCGGCCGTCGCCACGGCGGCGCATCTCGAACGCAAACTCACCGGTTTGCGGCGGGCGCTGGACGCGCTGGAGCCGGGCGCCGGAAGCACGTCGTCGGTGCCCTCCCAGAACTGAGGCCCCGGCACGACCCAGTTGTGCGTGAGCACACGTCAGTTTCCTGTCCTCGCAAGGGCGACACGAACGGGTGAAGCACCTGCCACACGTGTCGGTCGTCGCCTCCACCGGTAACCTCACCTCTATGGCCTCACGTCCCTCCGCTGCCAAGAAGCAGCCCGCGAAGAAGGCGGCGGCTCCGGCGAAGAAGGCCGCCGCGAAGAAGGCTCCGGCGAAGAAGGCGCCCGCCAAGAAGGCCGCGGCGAAGAAGGCCGCGCCGCCTCCGAAGCCGGCGCCGAACCCGACCGGCGGCATCTACAAGCTCGTGCGCGCCGTCTGGCTGGGCCTGGCGCATGCCGTGGGCGCGGTGTTCCGCGGCATAGGGAACGGCGCGAAGAACCTCGACCCGGCACACCGCAAGGACGGCGTCGCGCTGCTGCTGCTCGGCCTCGCGCTGATCTGCGCGGCCGGCACCTGGTCGAACCTGCGCGGTCCGGTCGGCGACCTCGTCGAGATCATCGTGACCGGCGCCTTCGGCCGCCTGGACCTGCTCGTGCCGATACTGCTCGCGGTCATCGCCGCGCGGTTCATCCGGCACCCCGAGAAGCCCGAGGCCAACGGCCGGATCGTCATCGGCCTGTCCGCGCTCGTCATCGGCGTGCTCGGGCAGGTCCACATCGCGTGCGGCGCGCCCGCTCGCAGCGACGGCATGCAGGCCATAAGGGACGCCGGCGGGCTCATCGGCTGGGGCGCGGCGACTCCGCTGACGTACACCATGGGCGAGGTCCTCGCCGTACCGCTGCTCGTACTGCTCACCGTCTTCGGGCTGCTCGTCGTCACGGCCACACCGGTCAACGCCATTCCGCGGCGGCTGCGGGAGCTCGGCGTGCGGCTCGGGGTGGTGCACGACCCGGCCGGGGACGAGTTCGACGAGTTCTCCGCGGACGACGAGCGCTACGACGAGCAGTGGCGTGAGGCGCTGCCCGCGCGCTCGCGGAAGCGTGGTCAGACGCCCCAGGCGTACGACCCCGACAGCGCCGAGCAGGAGGCCCTCTCGCGGCGTCGTGGCCGCCCCAGGCGCTCCGCGGTGCCGCAGCCCGACATGGACCGGCAGATGGACGCCGTGGACGTCGCCGCGGCCGCTGCTGCCGCGCTCGACGGTGCGGTGCTGCACGGGATGCCGCCGTCGCCGATCGTCGCCGACCTCACCCAGGGGGTGAGTGTCGGGGACCGCGAGGACACGACGCCGACGCCGGTACCGACGCCGAGCCCCGTGCCGGCGCCTGCCGCCCGGCCCAAGCAGGAGAAGCTGAAGGTCGAGGTCGCGGATCTCACCAAGCCCGCGCCCGAGGCGCCCGACGACCTGCCCCCGCGCGCCGAGCAGCTCCAGCTGTCCGGGGACATCACGTACTCCCTGCCCTCGCTCGACCTCCTGGAGCGCGGCGGGCCCGGCAAGACGCGCAGCGCCGCCAACGACGCGGTCGTCGCCTCGCTTCAGAACGTCTTCATGGAGTTCAAGGTCGACGCGGCCGTCACCGGCTTCACGCGCGGGCCGACGGTCACGCGCTACGAGGTAGAGCTCGGCCCCGCCGTGAAGGTCGAGCGGATCACCGCGCTGACCAAGAACATCGCGTACGCCGTCGCCAGTCCCGACGTACGGATCATCTCGCCGATCCCCGGCAAGTCCGCGGTCGGCATCGAGATCCCCAACACCGACCGCGAGATGGTCAACCTCGGTGACGTGCTGCGGCTGGCCGCGGCGGCCGAGGACGACCATCCGATGCTGGTGGCGCTCGGCAAGGACGTCGAGGGCGGCTATGTGATGGCCAACCTCGCGAAGATGCCGCACGTGCTCGTCGCCGGAGCCACCGGTTCCGGTAAGTCGTCGTGCATTAACTGCTTGATCACTTCCATCATGGTCCGCGCGACCCCCGAGGACGTGCGGATGGTCCTGGTCGACCCCAAGCGCGTCGAGCTGACCGCGTACGAGGGCATTCCGCACCTGATCACGCCGATCATCACCAACCCCAAGCGGGCCGCCGAGGCGCTCCAGTGGGTCGTACGGGAGATGGATCTGCGCTACGACGACCTGGCGGCGTTCGGGTACCGGCACATCGACGACTTCAACCAGGCCATCCGCGACGGCAAGCTCAAGACGCCGGAAGGCAGCGAGCGGGAGCTGAAGACGTACCCGTATCTGCTGGTGATCGTCGACGAGCTCGCGGACCTGATGATGGTCGCGCCGCGTGACGTCGAGGACTCGATCGTGCGCATCACGCAGCTCGCGCGTGCGGCCGGCATCCACCTGGTGCTCGCCACGCAGCGGCCGTCGGTCGACGTCGTCACCGGTCTGATCAAGGCCAACGTGCCCTCGCGGCTCGCCTTCGCCACCTCGTCCCTTGCCGACTCCCGGGTCATCCTCGACCAGCCCGGCGCCGAGAAGCTGATCGGCAAGGGCGACGGGCTGTTCCTGCCGATGGGCGCGAACAAGCCCACCCGTATGCAGGGCGCCTTCGTCACCGAGGACGAGGTCGCGGCCGTCGTCCAGCACTGCAAGGACCAGATGGCGCCCGTCTTCCGGGACGACGTCACCGTGGGCACCAAGCAGAAGAAGGAGATCGACGAGGAGATCGGCGACGACCTGGACCTGCTGTGCCAGGCGGCCGAGCTGGTCGTCTCCACGCAGTTCGGATCGACGTCCATGCTCCAGCGCAAGCTGCGTGTCGGGTTCGCCAAGGCGGGGCGCCTGATGGACCTGATGGAGTCGCGGGGGATCGTCGGGCCGAGCGAGGGATCGAAGGCTCGTGACGTTCTTGTGAAGGCTGATGAGCTGGATGGCGTGCTCGCGGTGATCCGCGGGGAGGCTTAAGAGGACGTCACCTCCGGAAACGGGGCGCAAGGGTCACCTTGCGGACGGGTGGGCCGCTGATGGGTGTTCGATCGTGACTCACCCGTAAGGGATCATTGAGCAACCGTTTCCCTTCGGCGTACGTCAAGTTGAGGGAAGCGAAAAGCTGCTGCCCCACCATCGGCGTGTCCGGCCATACCGATGGCGTACAAAGTCCCACCGCCCGGTTGCCCCACCCTTTCGCACCCCCCCTAGACTGAACCCCCAGCACAGGTGGCTAAAACGCTCGAAAGGCGCCCCCGTGTCCATCGGCAACTCCCCTGAAGACGAGCGTCCGTTCGAAGACGACCGCGAGGAAGCCCGAATCTCCGTCGGCCGTGCCCTGAAGCAGGCACGTATCGCGGCCGGGCTGACCGTCGACGACGTCAGCAACGCCACCCGGGTCCGTATCGCCATCGTGCATGCCATCGAAGCGGACGACTTCGCCCCCTGCGGCGGGGACGTCTACGCCCGAGGCCACATCCGGACCCTGGCCAAGGCCGTACGCCTCGACCCGGCCCCCCTCCTCGCCCAGTACGACGCCGACCACGGCGGCCGTCCGGCGCCGACCCCGGCGGCCCCGCTGTTCGAGGCGGAACGCATCCGTCCCGAACGCCGCGGGCCCAACTGGACCGCGGCCATGGTCGCCGCGATCGTCGCCGTGATCGGGTTCGTCGGGTTCACCGCGTTCAAGGGCGACGACGAGGGCGGCAAGGCGCACGTCGCCGAGGGTTCCTCGCCCTCCGCCGGCAAGTCCGCCACGCCCACCCCGAAGAGCGAGAAGCCCGAGTCGCCGAAGCCGGACCCGTCCGACAGCGCCATCGCGGCCGCTCCCCAGGACAAGGTGACCGTCAAGGTCAGCGCCCCCGACGGCAAGAGCTGGATCTCCGCCAAGGACCACAACGGCCGGCTGCTGTTCGACGGTCTGCTCCAGCAGGGCGAGTCGAAGACCTTCCAGGACAGCGAGAAGATCAACCTCGTCCTCGGTGACGCCGGGGCGATCCAGCTGTACGTGAACGGCAAGAAGATCGACGACGACTGGGCGCCCGGCGCTGTGGAGCGCCTGACGTACACGAAGGGCGACCCGCAGGTCGGCTGAGGCTCGGAGCGTGCTCGACGGGGTTGGTGATCTTCACCAACCCCGTCGACGTTCGTTGTCGGTGGGACAAAGTAGTCTTGAGCCCATGCCTGAACGCCGTACCGTCGCACTCGTCACTCTTGGCTGCGCCCGTAACGAGGTGGACTCGGAGGAGCTCGCAGGCCGCTTGGAGGCGGACGGCTGGGACCTCGTGGAGGACGCCGCGGACGCGGACGTCGCCGTCGTCAACACCTGCGGCTTCGTCGACGCCGCCAAGAAGGACTCCGTCGACGCCCTCCTGGAGGCCAACGACCTCAAGGGACATGGCAGAACCCAGGCCGTCGTGGCGGTGGGCTGCATGGCCGAGCGGTACGGCAAGGACCTCGCCGAGGCCCTCCCCGAGGCCGACGGCGTGCTCGGCTTCGACGACTACGCCGACATCTCCGACCGTCTGCAGACCATCCTGTCCGGCGGCATCCACGCGGCCCACACCCCGCGCGACCGGCGCAAGCTGCTGCCGATCAGCCCGGCCGAGCGCCAGGAGTCGGCGGCCGAGGTGGCGCTGCCCGGGCACGGCCCCGTGGACCTTCCGGAAGGGCTCGCTCCGTCCTCCGGCCCGCGCGCGCCCCTGCGCCGTCGTCTGGACGGCTCCCCGGTGGCCTCGGTGAAGCTCGCCTCCGGCTGCGACCGGCGCTGCACGTTCTGCGCCATCCCGTCCTTCCGCGGCTCGTTCATCTCCCGGCGCCCCTCGGACGTGCTCAACGAGACGCGCTGGCTGGGCGAGCAGGGCGTCAAGGAGATCATGCTGGTCTCCGAGAACAACACGTCCTACGGCAAGGACCTGGGCGACATCCGCCTGCTGGAGTCGCTGCTGCCCGAGCTCGCCGAGGTCGACGGCATCGAGCGGGTGCGCGTCAGCTACCTCCAGCCGGCCGAGATGCGGCCCGGCCTCATCGACGTGCTGACGTCGACGCCCAAGGTCGTGCCCTACTTCGACCTGTCCTTCCAGCACTCCGCGCCCGGCGTGCTGCGCGCGATGCGCCGCTTCGGTGACACCGACCGCTTCCTGGAGCTGCTCGACACCATCCGGAGCAAGGCCCCGCAGGCGGGCGTGCGCTCCAACTTCATCGTGGGCTTCCCCGGCGAGAGCGAGGCCGATCTGGCCGAGCTGGAGCGTTTCCTCAACGGCGCGCGGCTGGACGCCATCGGCGTCTTCGGCTACTCCGACGAGGAGGGCACGGAAGCGGCCACGTACGACAACAAGCTCGACGAGGACGTCGTCGCCGAGCGGCTGGCACGTGTCTCCCGGCTCGCCGAGGAACTCGTCTCGCAGCGGGCCGAGGAGCGCGTGGGCGAGACCGTGCACGTGCTGGTGGAGTCCGTGGACGAGGAGGGCGTGTACGGGCGCGGTGCGCACCAGGCGCCGGAGACGGACGGCCAGGTGCTGCTCACGGGCGGCGAGGAGCTGAGCGTCGGCCGTATCGTCGAGGCGAAGGTGGTCGGTACCGAGGGTGTCGACCTGGTGGCCGAGCCGGTGACGGGCTCGCTCGCGTGTAGTGAGGAGGCGGGCAGATGACCGGAGTACCGGCATCCGCTGCGGGCGGCCCCTCCAAGACGGGTCATTCGCAGATGGGTGCGTCCGGTACCGACAGCGGTGGCAAGTCCGCGCGCGGCGGCAAGATCGCGGCCGCGGCCGTCAACCAGGCCAGCCTCTGGAACATCGCCAACATCCTGACGATGATCCGGCTGCTGCTGGTGCCGGGCTTCGTCGCGCTGATGCTGGCCGCCGGGGGACACGACCCCGCGTGGCGCTCGTTCGCCTGGGCCGCCTTCTCGATCGCCATGATCACCGACCTCTTCGACGGCCATCTGGCGCGCACCTACAACCTCGTCACCGACTTCGGGAAGATCGCCGACCCCATCGCCGACAAGGCGATCATGGGGGCGGCGCTGATCTGTCTGTCCGCGCTCGGCGACCTGCCGTGGTGGGTGACCGCGGTCATTCTCGGCCGGGAACTCGGGATCACGCTGCTGCGTTTCATCGTCATCCGGTACGGCGTCATCCCGGCGAGCCGCGGCGGCAAGCTGAAGACCCTCGCGCAGGGCATCGCGGTCGGGATGTACATCCTGGCGCTGACGGGGTGGCTGGCGACCGCGAGGTTCTGGGTGATGGCCGTGGCGGTCGTCCTGACCGTGGCGACCGGCCTCGACTATGTGAGACAGGCCATTGTGCTGCGCAGGCAGGGAATCGCCGAGCGCGAGGCGGCGTTGGAGGAGTCGGAAGCGTGAGTTCCCCGGCCACTGAAGTGGTGCGACTACTGACGGTGAAGGGCGAGACGCTCGCGGTCGCCGAGTCGCTCACCGGTGGATTGGTTGCGGCGGAAATCACAGCGGCTCCCGGGGCGTCCCAGGCCTTCCGCGGTTCGGTGACGGCCTACGCCACCGAACTGAAGCATGAACTGCTCGGTGTCGACGCCGACCTGCTGGCGGCGCATGGAGCGGTGGACCCGCAGGTCGCGGCCCAGATGGCGGCCGGTGTCCGCAAGGCGCTCGGCGCCGACTGGGGCATCGCGACCACGGGAGTCGCAGGACCGGACGAACAGGACGGAAAGCCCGTCGGAACGGTCTACGTGGCGGTCGACGGACCCGCTTCGGAGCTCTCCGATGGCGGGAAAGTCGCGTCGCTGCGGTTGAACGGCGACCGCGCGGAAATTCGTATGGAGAGTGTACGGAGCGTACTCGCACTGCTCCTTCAGGAGCTTGCGGGCGAACAGACCGGGAATGAGCGGGCACAGGATACGGAACGGAACGGGGGGTTTTGATGTTTGCAGCCCTGAGTGAACACGACATCGCTCCCCGCACGGCCGCGGCGCAAGGCGGTACGGTGGGGCGTGAAGGATGCGGCTACGCGGTCCGAGGAGGGAGCCACCGATGATTCTGCTCCGTCGCCTGCTGGGTGACGTGCTGCGTCGGCAGCGCCAACGCCAGGGCCGTACTCTGCGCGAAGTCTCCTCGTCCGCCCGAGTTTCACTCGGCTATCTCTCCGAGGTGGAGCGGGGGCAGAAGGAGGCTTCCTCCGAGCTGCTCTCCGCCATCTGCGACGCGCTGGACGTACGGATGTCCGAACTGATGCGGGAAGTGAGCGACGAGCTCGCCCTCGCCGAGCTGGCCCAGTCCGCTGCGGCCACCCCCAGCGAGCCCGTGCCCACGCCGGTACGTCCGATGCTGGGTTCCGTCTCGGTGACCGGTGTGCCACCGGAACGGGTGACCATCAAGGCGCCCGCCGAGGCAGTGGACGTCGTCGCCGCCTGAGCGTCACGCGCGTACGCCCTCGGGTTCCGCTCGAGGACGAGCTGACGATGCGCTGAGAAGCGCACGGCACTTCACGAAGTGCGCGAGGCCCCGGCCGGGTCTCTCCGGAACATCTGGAGAGGCGTCGGCCGGGGCTTTCGTGCATCGTGGGACGGGCGGGGCTCGGGGCCGTGTAGCCGTGTACAGGAATCGGAGCATGCGCATGTACGTCGTGAAGAGCCCGTTGTCCGACGCGGACCTGAAGACCGTGGCCGAGGCCCTGCAAGGGGCCCTCGTCGATCTGGTGGACCTCGCCCTCGTGGCGAAGCAGATCCACTGGAACGTGGTCGGGCCCCGGTTCCGGTCCGTGCATCTGCAACTCGACGAGGTCGTGGACATCGCACGCACCCACTCCGACACCGTCGCCGAGCGGGCCTCCGCGCTGGGCGTCCCGCCGGACGGGCGGGCGGCGACGGTGGCGGCGGGCAGCGGCATCGGGGCGGTGTCCGAGGGGTGGGTCAAGGACGCGGACGCGGTGGGGGCGCTGGTGGACGCGCTGGGCGCGGTGATCGGGCGGATGCGGGAGCGAGTGGCGGCGACCGGGGATGCCGACCCGGTCAGCCAGGACCTCTTCATCGGGATCACGGCGGATCTGGAGAAGCATCACTGGATGTTCCAGGCCGAGAACGGGTGAGGCGGGGGCTGGGGGTGCCTCGGTGTGCCCTTGGTGCGCCCTGTCGGTGGGTGGGGCAGGGGTCTAGCGTCGGGTCCCGTGGTTTTGCCGGGTGCCTTGGGGGCTTCGGGTTCTGCGGGCTGGAGGTGGGGTCGTGGGCCGTCCGATAGCGCGGTGGGGGGTGGCCGTCACGCTGGGCGTGCTGTGGTGGTGGGCCGTGCTGCGGCTGGCGCTGGCCTCCGATACAGGGGCGCTGGAGGGTGCCGTCGCCGCCGGCGGGTGGGGGCTGAGCCTGCTGCCGGTGCACTGTGTGCCGAGGGGGCGGGCGGCCGGGGCGCTCGCTGTGGGGCGGTGGCGGGCGGCCTGGCGGGGTGCGGCGGCGCAGGTCGCCCCGGGCGCCGTCACCACGGCATCGCCACTCCGCCGTTCGGACGGAGGATCTGGCCCGTCGTGAAGGACGCGGCGTCGGACGCCAGGTACAGCACGGCGTGGGCGACCTCGTGGGACTGACCTACCCGGCCCAGGGGTGACATACGGGCCATCAGCGCCTCGGTCCGCTCCTGGTCCTCGCCGTGGCGGTCGGTCATCGGCGTGCGGATCCAGCCCGGGGCGACGGCGTTGACCCGGATGCCGTGCCGGCCGACCTCGGTCGCCAGGGTCTTCGTCAGCTGTACGACGGCCGCCTTGGCCGCGCCGTAGGCGAGCAGGCCGGGGCCGCCGGTGTCGACGGCGCCCGAGGCCATGGTGACGATGCTGCCCCGGGTGCCCCGGGCGATCATGAGGCGGGCTGCCTCCTGGCAGGCGTACAGCACTCCCTTGAAGTTGACGTTCAGTACCCGGTCGAGATCCTCGTCCGCCGTCTCCAGGACCGGGCTGCTGTGCATGATGCCGGCGATCGCGGCCAGCACGTCCAACTCCCCGCAGGAGGCGATGGCTTCGCGGAGCTGCTCCCGGTCCGTCACGTCGAGGTGGTGGGTGCGGGCGGTGCCGCCCGCGTCCTTGATCAAGGTCGCCGTCTTGTGCAGGCCCTGTGCGTCGCGGTCGGCGCAGTGCACGGTGGCGCCCGCCTCGGCGAGCAGGACCGCGGAGGCGCGGCCGATACCGCCGGCGGCGCCGGTGACGAAGGCGGTGCGTCCGGTGAGGTCGTACGCGCTGACGGTCATGTGGGGACGGTACGAGGGTTTCTGACGGGTCGTCAATTAGTCGTACGGTGTGGGGTTCCGGGGCGTGGGGAGGGGCCCGGGGCCGGTCCCCGCTGGCATGCCGGGCACCAGTAGGTGGGGCGTTCGCGGGTGCCGTCGCCCTGGTTGGCGAGGCGGATGGGGGTGCGGCAGCGGAGGCAGGGGGTGCCGGCGCGGCCGTAGACGAAGAGGTCGTGGCCGTGGCGACCCGTGGTGGTGCGGACCGGGCGGTCGCGGTTGGCCTCGAGGAGCTTCTTGGCGAGGGCGGGGAGCTTGGCGGCGCGGTCGGCGGGGAGCTCGCCCACGGGAAGCCAGGGGGTCACGCCCAGCAGGAAGCAGAGCTCGCTCTTGTAGACATTGCCGATTCCGGCGAGGTTGCGCTGGTCGAGGAGGGCCTCGCCGAGGGGGCGGGCGGGGTCGGCGAGGAGGTTGGCGAGGGCGCGGTCGCGGTTCCAGTCCGGGCCCAGGAGGTCGGGACCGAGGTGGCCGACGACGCGGTCCTCGTCGGACGTGCGGAGGAGTTCCAGGACGGGGAGGCGGTAGCCGACGGCTGTCTTGTCGGCGTTGCCGAGGATCGCGCGGATCTGGTGGGTGGGGCCGCCGGTCCAGCGGCGGCCGTTCGCGTAGACCTTCCAGGAGCCGTCCATCTTGAGGTGCGAGTGGAGGGTCAGGCCGCCCTCGATGCGGGTCAGGAGGTGTTTGCCGCGCGGGGTGACGTCCAGGACGGTGCGGCCGGTGAGGTCCGCTGTCGCGAACTTGGGGACGCGGAGGTCGCTGCGGGTGAGGGTCTGGCCGGCGAGGGCGTTGTGGAGGCGGGTCGCTGTCTGCCAGACGGTGTCTCCTTCGGGCATGGGTCAAGGGTGGCACGGGGTGGTGGGTGGGCGCCTAAAGGGTTGGGGGCTGCTGTTGTGCGGCGGGTGCGGGTTGTCGCTGGCTGGTCGCGCAGTTCCCCGCGCCCCTAGGGGCGTCCAGTCGGCGTCGATCAGTGTCTTAGGCGCGTAGGCGTAGGCCTCGTGGGGTGGCGATGAAGCCTGCCCCCTCCAGGAGGATGCCGAGGGCGGAGGTCAGGGCCGAGACGCCGTTGATGCGTTCCACGGTGACTGTGCCCAAGGAGCCGGCTCGGGCGGCTGCCGCCAGGGCGTCGGCTGCTGCCTGGAGGCGGGGGTCGTCGGAGGGTTTGGTGTCCGGGTCCTCGGGCCAGGCCAGGAGGGTCTTGCCGCCGCGCTCCATGTAGAGCGTCAGCTCGCCGTCGACCAGGACCACCAGGGAGCCCGCCTTGCGGCCCGCCTTGTGTCCGGCGCCGGTCGGGGGCTCGGGCCAGGGGAGGGCGGCGCCGTACGCGTTCGCCGGGTCGGCGGCGGCCAGGACGACGGCTCGGCTGTCGGGGGAGGGGCGGTCGCGGCGGTGGGGGGCGCGCGCGGGGGCGCGAAGGTCGCGGGGGGAGACGTAGTGGTCGCGTGAGGTGGGGGCCTGGGCCGGAGGCAGCGGGTCGTAGGTGTCGTCGAGGCCCAGGGGGGCCTGGTCCCCGTTGGTCTGCCAGAAGTCGGCGCCGGGGTCTGGAGCGCTGAAGTCGGCGTACGTGGTGAAGTCGTCGGCCGCCGGGGCTGTGGCGTCGGTCTGGCCCCGTTCGCGGGCGTTCGCCACCGCGCGGAGGCGGTCCACCGCGCCGTCCATCGCGAACTGGGCGGCGCCGAGACCCTCCACCACATAGCCGCGGCGGGCCTGACCGGTCTCCTCGAAGGCGGACAGGATGCGGTACGTCGCCGAGAAGCCGCCCTCGACGCCCTCCGCCGAGACTGCGCCCCGGGTCACCACGCCGTGCCGGTCGAGGAGGGTGCGGGCCAGGGCGTGGGCGCGCAGGGTGGGGTCGGGCTCGCGGACGGGCAGCAGGGACCAGCGGCCGGCGACGGTGGGCGGACCGGTGCGGGACGTAGGGCGGGCGGCGGCCGTGAGGGAGCCGTAGCGGCCGCGCGGGATCGTGCGCTTGGCACGGTGGGCCGTGGAGCCCGCCGTGCGACCCGAGCCCAGCAGGGAGCGCATGGGGGTGAGGGTGTCGTTCGTGAGACGGCCGGACCAGGCCAGGTCCCAGACGGCGTCGGCGAGTTGGGGGTCGGTGGCGTCGGGGTGGGTGGTCGCGCGGACCTGGTCGGCGATCTGGCGGAAGAACAGGCCGTAGCCGCCGGAGAGGGCGGTCAGGACGGACTCGTGGAGGGCCGTCAGTTCCAGGGGGTGCGGGGGCGGCAGGAGGAGGGGGGCCGCGTCCGCGAGGTAGAGGGAGACCCAGCCGTCCTTGCCGGGCAGGGAGCCCGCTCCGGCCCACACCACCTCGCCGGCGGAGGTGAGTTCGTCGAGCATCGCCGGGGTGTAGTTCGCCACCCGGGACGGCAGGACCAGCTTCTCCAGTGCGGAGGCGGGCACGGACGCGCCCTGCAACTGCTCCACGGCGCGCACCAGGCCGTCGATGCCACGCAGTCCGTGCCCCTTGCCGATGTGCTGCCACTGAGGGAGGAACTGGGCCAGCGCGGGCGGCGGCACCGGCTCGAGTTCATGGCGCAGGGCTGCCAGGGAGCGGCGACGGAGGCGGCGGAGCACTGCGGCGTCGCACCACTCCTGGCCGATGCCCGCCGGGTGGAACTCCCCTTGGACGACACGGCCGTTCGCGGCGAGGCGCTGCAACGCGCCCTCCGTGACCGCCACGCCCAGACCGAAGCGGGCCGCCGCGGTCGCCGAGGTGAACGGGCCGTGGGTGCGGGCGTAGCGCGCGAGGAGGTCGCCCAACGGGTCCTTGACCGGCTCGGTGAAGGCCTCCGGGACGCCGACCGGCAGCGCGGTGCCCAGCGCGTCGCGCAGCCGTCCCGCGTCCTCGACCGCCGCCCAGTGGTCGGTGCCGGCGATACGGACCCGGATGGCGCGGCGGGCGTTGGCGAGGTCCTGCGCCCACTGCGGCTCCGCGCCCCGCTCGGCCAACTCCGCTTCCGTGAGCGGGCCGAGGAGGCGGAGGAGGTCCGCGACGCCTTCGGCGTCCTTCGCGCGGCGGTCCTCGGTGAGCCACTGGAGCTCCCGCTCCAGCTCCGTCAGGACCTCGGCGTCCAGCAGCTCGCGCAGCTCCGCCTGGCCGAGCAGCTCCGCCAGCAGACGGGAGTCGAGGGACAGGGCCGCGGCGCGGCGCTCGGCGAGCGGGGAGTCTCCCTCGTACAGGAACTGGGCGACGTAACCGAAGAGGAGGGAGCGGGCGAAGGGGGAGGGCTCGGGGGTGGTGACCTCGACGAGGCGGACCTTGCGGGACTCCAGGTCGCCCATCAGCTCGGTGAGTCCGGGGACGTCGAAGACGTCCTGGAGGCACTCGCGGACCGCCTCCAGGACGATCGGGAACGAGCCGTACTCGCTGGCCACCTCCAGGAGTTGCGAGGCGCGCTGGCGCTGCTGCCACAGTGGGGTGCGCTTGCCGGGGTTGCGGCGGGGGAGGAGCAGGGCGCGGGCGGCGCATTCGCGGAACCGGGAGGCGAACAGGGCGGAGCCGCCGACCTGGTCGGTGACGATCTGGTCGACCTCGCCCTTGTCGAAGACGACGTCCGCCGCGCCGACCGGGGCCTGGTCGGCGTCGTACTCCGTGCCGAGTTTCATCGGTTCCTGGTCCAGCAGGTCCAGGCCCATCAGGTCGGCGTCGGGGAGGCGGAGGACGATGCCGTCGTCGGCGTGCATCACCTGGGCGTCCATGCCGTAGTGCTCGGAGAGCTTGGCGCCGAGGGCGAGGGCCCAGGGGGCGTGCACCTGGGCGCCGAAGGGGGAGTGGACGACGACGCGCCAGTCGCCGAGTTCGTCGCGGAAGCGTTCCACGACGATCGTGCGGTCGTCGGGGATGTGGCCGCAGGCCTCGCGTTGTTCGTCGAGGTACGCGAGGACGTTGTCCGCCGCCCAGGTGTCAAGGCCCGCTGCCAGGAGGCGGGGGCGGGCCTTCTCCTTGGGCATCGAGCCCACTTCCCGGAGGAACGCGCCGACCGCGCGGCCGAGTTCGAGCGGGCGGCCCAGCTGGTCGCCCTTCCAGAACGGCAGCCGACCCGGGACGCCCGGGGCCGGGGAGACCAGGACGCGGTCGCGCGTGATGTCCTCGATGCGCCAGGAGCTGGTGCCGAGCGTGAAGACGTCGCCCACGCGCGACTCGTAGACCATCTCCTCGTCCAGCTCGCCGACCCTTCCGCCGCCCTTCTTGGGATCGGCGCCGGCGAGGAAGACGCCGAAGAGGCCGCGGTCCGGGATGGTGCCGCCGGAGGTGACGGCGAGGCGCTGGGCGCCGGGGCGGCCGGTGATGGTTCCGGCGACGCGGTCCCAGACGACCCGGGGGCGCAGTTCCGCGAAGGCGTCCGACGGGTAGCGGCCCGCGAGCATGTCGAGGACCGCGGTGAAGGCCGACTCCGGGAGCGAGGCGAAGGGGGCCGCGCGGCGGACCGTGGCGAGCAGGTCGTCGAGCTGCCAGGTGTCCAGCGCCGTCATCGCGACCAACTGCTGGGCCAGGACGTCCAGGGGGTTCGCGGGGACCTTGAGGGACTCGATGGAGCCGGTGCGCATCCGCTCGGTGACGACCGCGGCCTGGACCAGGTCGCCGCGGTACTTCGGGAAGACCACGCCGGTGGAGACCGCGCCGACCTGGTGGCCCGCGCGGCCCACGCGTTGCAGGCCGGAGGCCACGGAGGGGGGTGATTCGACCTGGACGACCAGGTCGACCGCGCCCATGTCGATGCCGAGTTCGAGGCTGGAGGTCGCGACCACCGCGGGGAGGCGGCCTGCCTTGAGGTCTTCCTCGACCAGGGCGCGCTGTTCCTTGGAGACCGAGCCGTGGTGGGCTCGGGCGATGACCGGAGGTGCGCCCTGGGCGGCCCCTGAGCCGCCCATCAGCTCGGCGGGGGCGTGGTGTTCCGCCAGGGGTTCGCCGGTCGCGCGTTCGTAGGCGATCTCGTTGAGGCGGTTGCAGAGGCGTTCCGCGAGGCGGCGGGAGTTGGCGAAGACGATGGTCGAGCGGTGGGCCTGGACGAGGTCGGTGATGCGCTCCTCGACGTGCGGCCAGATGGAGGGGCGTTCCGCGCCCTCGGTGCCGTCCGCCACGGGGGAGCCGCCTAGTTCGCCGAGGTCCTCCACGGGGACCACTACCGAGAGGTCGAACTCCTTGCCCGACTTCGGCTGGACGATCTCCACCTTGCGGCGCGGAGAGAGGTAGCGGGCGATCTCGTCGACCGGGCGGACGGTCGCGGAGAGGCCGATGCGGCGGGCCGGCTTCGGGAGGAGCTCGTCCAGGCGCTCCAGGGAGAGGGCGAGGTGGGCGCCTCGCTTGGTGCCCGCTACGGCGTGGACCTCGTCGAGGATCACTGTTTCGATGCCGGTCAGCGCGTCGCGGGTGGCCGACGTCAGCATCAGGAACAGGGACTCGGGGGTGGTGATCAGGATGTCCGGGGGGCGGGTGGACAGTGCGCGGCGCTCCGCTGGCGGTGTGTCGCCGGAGCGGATGCCGACCTTCACCTCGGGTTCGGGCAGGCCGAGGCGTACGGATTCCTGGCGGATGCCGGTGAGGGGGCTGCGGAGGTTGCGCTCCACGTCCACCGCGAGGGCCTTCAGCGGGGAGACGTAGAGGACTCGGCAGCGCTTCCTGGGGTCGGCGGGTGGGGGTGTGGAGGCCAGGTCGTCCAGGGCGGCCAGGAAGGCGGCGAGGGTTTTGCCGGAGCCGGTGGGGGCTACCACCAGGACGTCCGAGCCCTCTCTGATGGCCGTCCATGCGCCTGCCTGGGCCGCGGTGGGCGCGTCGAAGGCTCCCGTGAACCAGCCGCGGGTTGCGGGGGAGAAGCCGTCCAGGGCTCGGTGTGTGGAGCTGACCATGCGTCCATCCTGCACCCGGGGACTGACAACGGCTGGTGAGCTGGGGATTCGTGCGGGCTCGTGGGGGTTCGCCTTGTGCGCGGGTGGTGCGTTGTGGGTCGGGGCCGCGCCGGGGGGTGTCCGTCCTCGGAACGGCGCGGAATCGGGCAGCTATAACAGGGCTCCCGTGTTGACGCGCCAACCGCTGCGGGCGGACACCCCCCGACACGTCCCCTTCCCGCCGTCGCGCGGTGCGGGTCCGTGCCCGTCCCCGGCTTGCGCACTGCGGGTCCGCGGTTGGCGGAGAATGGTTCGTATGGCAGGTTCGGGTGAGCGGGCGCGGCATTGGCGGTATGCCGAGTTGCCCGGGGTCGATCTGTTGCGCGCTCGGTATGTGCGGAAGAACTTTGTGCGGCACACCCATGAGAGCTTCGTGATCGCTGCCATCGCGGACGGGGTCGAGGTCTTTCACTATCGGGGTGCTGATCGGTACGCGGGGGCCGGGGCGCTTGCTCTCGTCAATCCGGATACCGCGCACACCGGGCGGGCGGGGGTGCCCGAGGGGTGGCGGTACGGGGCCGTGTATCCGTCGCGTGAGGTGGTGGCCGGGATCGCTGCCGAGACCACGTCGATTCGGGGGACCCCGGGGTTCGTCGATCCGGTTCTTGATGATCCGTACGCAGTCGGGCTGGTGCATCAGGTGTTGCGGGCCGCTGACGAGGGCAACGCGCTGGCCGCCGATACCTTGCTGCGGGTCGCCGTGACCCGGTTGCTGCGGCTCAACGGTGGGGTCCTGCCGCGGCGGGAGGTGCGGTCGGCGGGGGCTCGGGTGGCTGTACGCGCGCGTGACGTGCTGGAGGAGCGGATGGCCGAGCCGCCGAGCCTGGAGGCGCTGGCTCAGGAACTTGGTGTCGGGTCGTTCGCGTTGTTGCGGGCCTTTCGGGAGCTGTACGGGATGCCGCCGCATGCCTGGCTCACCGACGCGCGCGTGCGGCGGGCTCGGCTGTTGCTGGACGGGGGTACGTCGCCGGGGGAGGCCGCGCTGGCTGTGGGGTTCAGTGATCAGCCGCATCTGAATCGGCATTTTTCGCGGATCGTCGGGGTGCCGCCCGGGGCGTACCAGCGTGAGCGCAAGAACGTACAAGACGTTCGGACGGGGTCTCGTCTAGCGTCCGATGGGTGGGAGAACAGACAGCTTTCGTGGACATAGCCGCCGGTGACGGCCGGAAGGCGGATGCCGCCGTCGTACGGGACGCCCTCGGAGTCGGGGTCGCCGTGGGACTCTCCGGGTTCGCCTTCGGCGTGACCGCGGCGGGGAGTGGGCTCACCCTGCTCCAGACGTGTGCGCTCAGCCTTCTGGTGTTCACCGGCGCATCTCAATTTGCGCTGGTGGGGGCGCTGGCCGCCGGTGGGAATCCGCTGACCGCGGCTGCCGGGGCCTTCTTCCTCGGGGTGCGCAATGCCTTCTACGGGCTTCGGCTGTCGCAGTTGCTGGCGCTTCCGCGCGCGGTGCGGCCGTTCGCCGCTCAGTGGGTGATCGATGAGACGGCGGCTGTCGCGCTGGCCCAGCGGGGGCTGCGGCAGGTGCGGATCGGGTTCGCGGTCACGGGGCTGAGTCTCTATGTGCTGTGGAATCTCACCACCCTGCTGGGCGCGCTCGGGGCCGAGGCCATCGGGGACACCGACGCCTGGGGGCTCGATGCCGCCGGGCCAGCTGTGTTCCTCGCGTTGCTCGCGCCGATGCTGAAGAGCGGCACCGAGCGTGCCGTCGCCGGGCTTGCCGTGCTGCTGGGGCTCGGGCTGCTGCCCGTGCTGCCAGCCGGGGTGCCGGTGCTCGCGGCCGCGCTCGCGGCTCCCGTGGTGCTGTGGGCCGAGGGCCGTCGGCAGGGCGGGCGGGAGGAGAGGTGAGCGTCTGGATCGCGATCGGCGTCACCGCCGTGGGCTGTTACGCCGTCAAGCTCGTCGGGCTGCTCGTTCCCGCGGGTGCTCTGGAGCGGCCGCTGGTGAAGCGGCTGGCCGCGCTGCTGCCGGTTGCCCTGCTGGCCGCTCTCACGGCCCAGCAGACCTTTGCCGACGGGCGGGAGCTGGTGCTGGACGCGCGGCTCGCCGGGGTTGCCGCGGCCGCGGTGGCGCTGTTGCTGCGTGCTCCCTTCCTGCTCGTCGTCGCGGTGGCCGTGGTGGTCACGGCGGGCGTACGGGCCATGGGCGGGTGAGCTCAGCCGATCGATCGGCCGTACGCCCTGAGGGTGCGCAGCGCCTCGATCGTCACCATGGGGCGGGCTTCCAGGGCGGTGCCGGGCGCCCACTGGCGCCAGCGGATCGGCCAGCCGCCGTCCTCCTGCTGCGCGGCTGCCAGGAAGTCCAGGGAGCGTTCCATCTCCTCGTCCGTGAACCACGCGCGCGCGAGCGAGTACGGCGTCCTGGCGTAGTCGTGCGGGAAGTGGTGCTCGCCCGGGGCGTAGCCCGGAGAGACCGGGTGGGTGTCCAGGTGCTCCGGGTCCAGGGCCGCGAGCCGGGTTTCGCGCACCAGGCGGCCCAGTCGGTCCGCGGCCGCCTCCGCGCGCGGGCGGTCGGGAGCGGCGTCCAGGAAGGCGACGGCGGCCTGGACCTCGTACGGGTGGGACTGGCGCAGGGACTCGACCGCGTGCCAGCAGAAGTCCGTGGCGCGGAACAGCCAGGCGTGCCACACCTCGTTGCGGTGCAGCAGACCGACGACCGGGCCGGTGGCGAGGAGCTCGCTGGGCGGGTCGTCCACGATCGTGATGAAGGGGGCCGTGGGATAGCCGCGCTGGCCGGGAAGGATCGCCGGCAGGGCGCCGTCCGCGGTGGAGACCGACGTCAGATAGCGGCACACGTGCTCCACCCGTCGGCCGCCGCAGCGTCCGATGGCGTCCAGGACGCGCAGGGCGTGCCCGGTGTGCAGGGGCTGGCTGACCGGGCCGCGCAGATCGGGCTCCAGGGCGTGGCCGTAACCGCCGTCCTCGTTGCGGTACGCGTCCAGCGCGGTCTCCACCGGGTCGGCGTCGCCGTTCAGGAAGTGGTGGGCGAAGAGGCGCTGTTCCAGCACGCGCGCGGTGAGCCAGACGAAGTGCTCGGCGCGGAAGAGCGGGGAGTGCGCCGGGGGCGTCGGGGGGAGTGGGGAAGCTCCTGTTTCGGCCATGCGTCAGACCGTAGGGCGGAAAGCGGTCTCGGCAAGCGGTCCCGGCCGAGGCCCACTCTCAGGGGCGGGATACTGGGGTCATGCGGTTGACGGTCTTCTGGCAGCGGATGGCGGACCATTTCGGTCCCGGGTACGACGACACCTTCGCGCGCGACCACGTCATGGCCGAGCTCGGCGGGCGCACGGTGTACGAGGCCCTGGACGCCGGCTGGGACGCCAAGGACGTGTGGCGTGTGGTGTGCACCGTCATGAACGTGCCGCAAGAGAAGCGTTGACGGGTCGTGAACGAGCCGAGGCCCGGGCACGCACCGGTCATGAACGTGCCACAGGTCGAGCGCTGACCGGTCACGAAGATCGCAGGGGGGCAGCGGATTGTCAGCGGCGTAGGCGAAACTTGCACCGTGGCACCCACTGACGAGACCGACGAGGTCCCCCAGCACGCGTCCCCGTTCGGCACGACGCCGCCCGCCCGGCCCCCGGCCGACGGCGTCGCCGGGGCGAACGCGCGCATGCCGCGCTGGCTGCCGCGTGCCGTGGTGCTCACCCTCGGCCTCTACGCCGCCTTCCAGCTGAGCACATGGGCGTTCCACCAGCTCACCGGGCTGCTGATCAACATCCTGATCGCGTTCTTCCTGGCCCTGGCCATCGAACCCGCGGTGAGCTGGATGGCCTCGCGTGGGATACGTCGGGGGGTCGGCACCTTCCTCGTCTTCCTCGCCGTGATGATCGTGTCCGCCGGGTTCATCACCCTGCTCGGGTCGATGCTCGCGGGGCAGATCATCAAGATCGTCGAGGACTTCCCCGACTACATCGACTCCGTCATCAGCTGGATCAACACGCACTTCCACACCGACCTGAAGCGGATCGACGTCCAGGAGGGCCTGCTCAAGTCCGACTGGCTGCGCAACTACGTGCAGAACAGCGCCACCGGTGTCCTCGACCTGTCCGCCCAGGTCATCGGGGGACTCTTCCAGCTGCTGACGATCACTCTGTTCTCGTTCTACTTCGCCGCGGACGGTCCGCGACTGCGCCGCGCGCTCTGCTCGGTCCTGCCGCCCGCCAAGCAGGCCGAGGTGCTGCGCGCCTGGGAGATCGCGGTCGACAAGACCGGCGGCTATCTGTACTCGCGCGGTGTGATGGCGCTGATCTCCGGCGTCGCCCACTACATCCTGCTCCAGGCGCTGGAAGTGCCCAACGCGCCCGTGCTCGCCGTCTGGGTGGGCCTGGTCTCGCAGTTCATCCCGACGATCGGCACATATCTCGCGGGCGCCCTGCCGATGCTGATCGCGTTCACGGTCGATCCCTGGTACGCGCTGTGGGTGCTGATCTTCGTCGTGGTCTACCAGCAGTTCGAGAACTATGTGCTCCAGCCCAAGCTGACCTCGAAGACCGTCGACGTCCACCCCGCCGTGGCCTTCGGCTCGGTCATCGCCGGCACCGCCCTCCTGGGCGCCGTCGGCGCCCTGATCGCCATCCCGGCGGTCGCCACGCTCCAGGCGTTCCTGGGGGCGTATGTGAAGCGGTACGACGTCACGGACGACCCGCGCGTGCACGGCCACCGGCGCCGGGTGTCGGAGGGGCTGTTCAGGCGCGCGCGTGACCTCTGGTCACGGAGACCCGGCGACCGGGACTCCGAGGACGGGGCCGGCTCCTAGACGGCGGACGGTGCCAGGTCGGTCACGAGCAGCCGGTAACCGACATCGATCGTCCCGAGCGTGAGCAGCTCGGCGTAGCGCGTCTGCCAGTGGCCGGTTCTCAGGTCGTCCGCGAGCCGGGTCAGCCCCGGCGCGAGCGTGTCGTCGCCGGTCTGGGCCAGCATGGAGACACCCGCGCGTACCTGTGGGTCGAGGTAGGCGTCCGGGCGGCGCCAGTACGCGGCGCCGAAGCCGTCGACGCAGTCGTGGGGGACGGGAACCGGTTCCTGGCGTCCGCCGCCGAGCAGGTCGAGCAGCTGGTCGACGGGGACGGCCCGGGTGTCGTCGTACGCGGCCACCTCCGGCAGGTAGTCGCGGACGAGCCAGAACCGCTCGCGGAAGACGTGCTGGTCCCATGTCAGGACGACGATGCGACGGCGGGCGACCCTGCGCAGTTCCCTGATCCCGGCGCTCAGGTCCGTCCAGTGGTGCACGGTCAGCAGGGCCATGACGGTGTCGGCGGCGTTGTCGCGCAGCGGCAGGTTCTCCGCCACGGCCTGCACGGCTCGCGCCGCTCCCGCCGGACGCTGGCTGATCATGACCTGGCTGGGCTCGACGGCGAGCACCGTCTGCGGGGGCTCGTAGGAACCGGCGCCCGCCCCGACGTTGACCACGTCCTGGGCGTCACCGAGCGCGGCGTGGATCTGCGCGGCGATGCGCGGATCAGGCCTGCGGGTCCGGGTGTAGGTCGCACCGAGCGTGTCGTAAGTGGCCATGACGGCAAGTATGGGAGGCGCGGAGTGCTGGACGCGCGGCCCGGGATCCCCGGGGCTGTCGGCTCCCGGACGTAGGCTCGGAAGTGCCGCGTGGTGCGCTTGACACAAAAATCGAACATCCATTCTTATGGAGGCGCGGGCGAGGCCCGAGAAGGGCCCACGGTGGGCATTTCGGCACGGTTCGGATGGATAAGTGCCCGAGTTATCCACAGGCCGGGCGGGCGTCGGGGCCCATTGTCAGTGGCAGGCGTTAGCGTCTTTCACGTGAAGCGATCGACTCAAGCAAACCGGGTGGAACCCATGGCAGGAACCGACCGCGAGAAGGCCCTGGATGCCGCGCTCGCACAGATTGAACGGCAATTCGGCAAGGGCGCGGTCATGCGCATGGGCGAGCGGCCGAACGAGCCCATCGAGGTCATCCCCACCGGGTCGACCGCGCTCGACGTCGCGCTCGGCGTCGGTGGCATCCCGCGCGGCCGTGTGGTGGAGGTGTACGGACCGGAGTCCTCCGGCAAGACGACCCTGACCCTGCACGCGGTGGCCAACGCGCAGCGGGCCGGCGGCCAGGTGGCCTTCGTGGACGCGGAGCACGCCCTCGACCCCGAGTACGCGCGCAAGCTCGGCGTCGACGTCGACAACCTGATCCTGTCCCAGCCGGACAACGGCGAACAGGCCCTGGAGATCGTGGACATGCTGGTCCGCTCCGGCGCCCTCGACCTCATCGTCATCGACTCCGTCGCCGCGCTCGTCCCGCGCGCGGAGATCGAGGGCGAGATGGGTGACAGCCACGTCGGTCTGCAGGCCCGACTGATGTCGCAGGCCCTGCGGAAGATCACCAGCGCGCTCAACCAGTCCAAGACCACCGCGATCTTCATCAACCAGCTCCGCGAGAAGATCGGCGTGATGTTCGGCTCCCCGGAGACCACGACGGGTGGTCGGGCGCTGAAGTTCTACGCCTCGGTGCGCATGGACATCCGCCGCATCGAGACCCTCAAGGACGGCACTGACGCGGTCGGCAACCGCACCCGTGTCAAGGTCGTCAAGAACAAGGTCGCGCCGCCCTTCAAGCAGGCCGAGTTCGACATCCTCTACGGCCAGGGCATCAGCCGCGAGGGCGGCCTGATCGACATGGGCGTGGAGCACGGCTTCGTGCGCAAGGCCGGCGCCTGGTACACGTACGAGGGCGACCAGCTCGGCCAGGGCAAGGAGAACGCCCGTAACTTCCTGAAGGACAACCCCGACCTGGCCAACGAGATCGAGAAGAAGATCAAGGAGAAGCTGGGCGTCGGCGTCCGTCCCGAGGAGCCGACCGCCGAGCCGGGCGCGGACGCGGCGGTCGCCACCCCCGCGGGCGACGCGGCGAAGACGGTCCCCGCACCGGCGGCGGCCAAGGCGGCCAAGACCAAGGCCGCGGCAGCCAAGAGCTGACGCGGTGACTCGGCGAACCGACTGGGCCGAGTACGCCTACCCGGACGCTCCGCGCGACCGGGGGAGGGGCGCCGCCGGCGCCGAGGCCCAGGGCAGTTACGGGGGATACGGCAGGACGCCGTCGTACGGCACGGACGGGGAGTACGGCGGCGGTGCGCCGGGCGACGGCGCGCTGTACGAGGGCGCGTCGGCCGCGGGCGAGTGGCCGGAGGACGGCTCCGCCCACGGAGCGGACTCGGGCGGCGGTGTCTCGCGCCGACGCGGTCGAGGAGCACGCGGCGAGGGTGGCTCACGTGGGGGACGTGGGCGCCGGCGACGCGGCTTCGGAGAGTCGCACGGGGAACCGGCCGATGACCCGTCCGATGCGGACGGAGGCGTCTCCTCCTCGTCGAGGGCCGAGAAGGGGGAGCCTTCAGCGGACCCGGTCGAGCGGGCGCGGGCGATCTGTCTGCGCCTGCTCACCGGGACCCCGCGCACCCGCAAGCAACTCGCGGACGCACTGAGCAAGAAGGGGATTCCGGACGAGGCGGCGGAGGAGGTGCTGTCGCGGTTCGAGGAGGTTGGACTGATCAACGACAGCGCGTTCGCCGACGCCTGGGTGGAGTCCCGGCACCACGGCCGGGGGCTCGCCCGGCGGGCGCTCGCCCAGGAACTGCGGACCAAGGGCGTGGACTCCACGCTCATCGAAGCGGCCGTCTCGCAGCTCGACTCCGAGCAGGAGGAGACGACCGCGCGTGAGCTGGTCGACCGCAAGCTGCGCGCCACACGCGGCCTCGACCGCGACAAGCGGCTGCGCAGGCTCGCGGGGATGCTCGCCCGCAAGGGGTATCCCGAGGGCATGGCTCTGCGAGTGGTGCGGCAGGCGCTCGAGGAGGAGGGCGAGGAGGCGGAGTTCCTTGAGGGGGAAGGGTTTTGAAGGTGGGGGTTGAGGTGGGTTGCGTTTCCGGTGCGCGGGGTCGGCCCGGGTGCTGAGGCGGGCTGAGTTCGGGCGCGTCGGCGCAACTCCCTTCCTGTGACGGCAAGGTCAAGTGGCGCAGCCTTACCTTGCGCCCCGTGAAGGGGTGGGCTTCCCCGGTCGCCGGTAGCGTCGGCCACCGTTGCGCGGCTGTATGAGCGCGAGCGTCCACGTGCCGTCGGTGGGTGAGGCGCCTCGGCAGGCCGCTCACGCAGCGCACCCGCACACCCCCTCCGCATGCCCCTGAAAGGCGGCCCAGCCATGCCCAGATCCGCCCGCTCCCGCAGAGCGCTGGTCGCGTCGGTCCTCGGGAGCTGTGGCTCTCTGGTGCTGAGCGGATGCGGATTCCTCGCCGAGGACACCGGGCCGGCGGTGGAGGGCACGATCACTCTGGGGTTCGTCAACGGAGGGGCCACGCGGTTCCACGCGTGTCTCGAGGCGGCCGTCGAGGACACGGCGCTCAACAACGGTGCCCGGATCCACACGGCCGAGTCCCGGCAGGACGCCGCGGCCGAGCTGGCCAACATCGAGGACATGATCTCCCGGCATGTGGACGCGCTCATCGTGCAGACCGTCGACGTCGATGCCCTTCAGGACGACATCGCCAAGGCCAGGGCGGCAGGCGTGCCCGTCTTCCTGACCTCGGTCGTCCCCGACGACACCGCCGGCGTCCTCGGGGCCGTCGTCGTCGACCTGAAGCAGGTGGGCGCCCTCGACGCGGGCTGGATCGAGAAGGACGCCGCCGGCGCGAAGGTGGACGTCGGCATCGTCGCCGGAGCGCCGGGCGCGGCCTCCGATCTGCTCGTCAGCGGCTTCAAGGGCGCCCTGCCGGCGAACGCCACCGTGGTCGCGAACCAGCCCGGCATGTTCAGCCCGGCCAAGGCGCGGAAAGTCGCCACGGACATGATCGAGGCCCACCCCGACCTTGACTACGCCTTCGTCGCCAACGAGGAGATGGCCTTCGCCGTCCGCGAGGCCTTCGACGCGGCCGGCGGGAAGGCCGTCAGGATCGTGACCGTCAACGGCACCGACGAGGGGCTGGCCGCGCTGAAGGACGGGCGCTTCGCGGCCACGGTCGCCAACTCGGCGGCCGACACCGGCGAGTTGGCGGTGACCAACGCCCTCGCCCTGCTCCGTGGCGAGGACGACGTGAAGAAGGTCGCCACCACCCCGACCCGCCTCGTCACCAGAGGCACCGCCGACACGGCCCCGCTCTACTGCGACCCCGACATCGGCTGAGACACCTCGACGCCCCTGTGGCCTACGCCGACGTCACCGGCAGCCCCGACGTCCGCCAGGCCTGGAACCCGCCCACCAGATCCGTGGCCCGGTGCAAGCCCAACCGGTGCAGGGACGCGGCCGCGAGGCTGGAGGCGTAACCCTCGTTGCAGATCACCACGACCCGCAGGTCATGGCTCGTGGCCTCGGGGGCGCGGTGGCTGCCGCGCGGGTCGAGGCGCCACTCCAGTTCGTTGCGCTCGACGACGAGGGCGCCGGGGATCAGCCCGTCCCGGTCGCGCAGGGCGGCGTAACGGATGTCCACCAGCAGCGCCTCACCGCGCTGGGCGGCGTCGTACGCCTCCCGCGCCTCGATCCGGTCGTAGCCCTCGCGTACCTGTTCCAGCAACTCGTCGATGCCGACGGGCTGTTCGTGTGTGCCGCTCACTGCCAGTCCTCCGGACGCTCCACGTGCTCCAGACGCAGGACCTGCCCGGCCCGACTGTAGCGGCGGATCTGCGGCAGGGGCGGGTAGTAGGCGTGGACCGAGATCGCGTGCTCGTCCGGGGACTCGTTGAGTACCTCGTGGACGTGGTGCTGCCCGAAGGAACGGCCCGTGCCGGCCGACAGCCGCCGTTGCCGGTCCACTCCGTCACTGAGTTCGAGGGTCCGCCAGCCGTCCGCGGGCAGCCGGGCGGCCAGCGAGTTCTCCTTGAGCTCGCCGGAGGCCGTCACGAAGGCCCCGACCGACTCGGCGTGGTCGTGCCAGCCGGTGCCCGTGCCGGGCGGCCAGCCGATCAGCCAGGCCTCACTGCCGCCGGGCCCCTCCAGACGCACCCAGGTGCGGCCTTCCGGGTCGAGCGGGAGCGAGGAGATCAGTTCGGCGTCGGCGGCGGTGCGTCGTACGAAGTCGAGCAGGTCGGCCTGTGAGGGCGCCGACGCGACGGCGGAAGCGGTGGTGGAGGGAGCGGGGGAGACAGACACGGGCACCGTCCTGAAGAGCGTTCGCGGAATGCGCGCGACGGCACGACGGGCACGGCACGCGCGAGGGAAAGGATGCGAATCAGAACGACGGACGACACACGCAGCCCGCATAGCGGACCAGGTCCATATGGACCCTCCGCCACAGGCGCACACAGGTGTCGGTCATGACGCGGATTACAGCATCACGGTGCAGAACGGTCAACTCAGCGTCACTATGTGGAACGCACGCCTGTGCGAACGTCACCACGGGCTCTGCCCACCCTTGTCTCAGCGCGACCCCGCCCCCGCCTCGGCCTCTGTCTTCGTAGGTCCGCCCACCGTCGCCTCCGCCGCCGCGTACAGATCGGCGGGCCGGACCCCGCTCAGCGCCGTCACGAGGTGGCCGTCGGGGCGTACCAGCAGGACGCTGTGCGCGGCCGCCCCGGGGTAACTCTCCGCGACCAGCAGCTCGGCGGCGTGCGGCAGCGCCGTCACGGCGGCCGCGAGACGCGGCATGACCCCGGCGGTCACCCAGTGCTTGCGGTCCCACACGCCCGTCCCCGGCGCGATCAGTACGACGAGCAGCGCCCCGCGACCGAGCCGGTCCCGGAGTCGTACGAACGAGCCGTCCTCGGCGGTGACCCGCACATCGGCGACCGGCGCCCCCGGAGCGGTGTCCACCGGAATCTCGGCCTCCAGGTGCCGGGGCGCCAGCGGGGAGCCGGCGTACGCCCCCGGCGCACCGAGCGCGCCGCGCCCCAGATGGCCGTCGGCGAGCAGCGCGTCATGGCCCCGGGCCGAGCCGGGGACGTAGGCACGCAGTCCACCACCGCCGCGCAGCAGCGGCAACGCCTGGTCGGCGGCGCGCAGCCGGGCGGCGACGACGCCCCGGCGCTCAGCCTGGTAGCTGTCGAGCAGCGCCTCGTGCGGGCCGTGGTGCCAGGCGAGCGCCAGCTTCCAGGCGAGGTTGTCGGCGTCCCTCAGCCCCTCGTCAAGCCCCTGTGTGCCGAGCGCGCCGAGCAGATGCGCCGCGTCCCCGGCGAGGAAGACGCGACCGACTCGCCAGCGCCGCGCGAGACGGTGGTGGACGGTGTGCACACCGGTGTCGAGGAGGTCGTACGGCGGTGTCGGGCCGCCCGTCCAGCCGGCGAGGGTCTCCCGGACGCGGGACACCAGCAGCTCGGGCGTGACCAGGTCCTTGCCCGGTGGCAGCAGCCAGTCCAGGCGCCACACCCCGTCCGGCAACGGGCGCCCGGTGACCTCCCCGGCCGAAGGTCCGGACGTCCGCCACGGCGGCATCCGATGGAGCAACGCCTCGCCCTCCCACGGAAGTTCCGTGCGCAGCGCGGCGACGGCGTGTCGCTCCACCGCCGTACGGCCGGGAAAGCGGATGTCCTGGAGTTTGCGGACCGTGGAGCGCGGGCCGTCGCAGCCGACCAGGTAACTGCCGCGCCACCACGTGCCCTTGGGGCCGCGGGTGTGCGCGGTGACGCCGGACTTCTCCTGCTCCACGGTGTCGAGGCGGCTGTCGACGGCGATCTTGACGAGCCGTTCGTCGGCGAGGGCCTCGCGCAGCAGGCCCGTCAGGACGTGCTGGGCGATGTGCAGCGGAGCCGGCTCCGCCGGGCCGTCGAAGGTGACCTCGCGCATCACCTGCTTGCGGCGCAATGACCGCCATCCGGCCCAGTGGCAGCCGACCTCGTCGAGCGCGACGCCGGTCAGCCGCTCCATCAGGGCGGCGGTGTCCTCGCGGAGCACGACCGTGCGGGCCAGGCGGGGTTCGTCCTTGCCGGGGCCTTCGTCGAGGACCACGGACGGCACGTCCTGGCGGGCCAGCGCGAGGGCGAGCGTGAGCCCGACGGGCCCCGCTCCGACGATGATCACCGGGTCCACGGCGCGGCGCCCCCTGCCCGTGGCGGCGTCCCGGGGGACGTGGGTGAACAGAGGGTTGGGGCAGGGTGCACGATCACAGAACGTATGCAACCCATTGCCGGTGCTTGCGTCAAGTGACGGAGGGCAGTGGCGATCAAGCCACTGCCCTCCGTGTCCCACCCGTCACTTGACGGGATGTCACACCTGTCGCTGACGGAATGTCAGGCGGATGCTCCGGTCGCGAAGCTGCCGCCCACCTCCCCGGCGTTGATGTCGTCGATGTCGTCGGCGCCCAGCACCGCACCCGTGCTCTTCTTGCTGCGCCGCAGTCGCTTCTCCAGCCAGCTCGCGAAGCTGGTGAGGAGGAAGTTGACGATGATGTAGATGATCGCCACGACGACGAAGCTCTGGATGACGTTGGCGTAGTTCGCCGCCAGCGTCGCGCGCTCGCTGAGCAGCTCGGTGAAGCCGATCATGACGCCGCCGAGCGCGGTGTCCTTCACGATGACGACGAGCTGGCTGACGATGGCCGGGAGCATCGCGGTGACGGCCTGCGGAAGCAGGATCAGCGTCATCGTCTGGCCCTTGCGCAGGCCGACCGCCTGGGCCGCCTCCGTCTGTCCCTTGGGCAGCGCGAGGATGCCGGCCCGGACGACCTCGGCGAGCACCGCGGCGTTGTAGAGCACGAGGCCGGTGACGACCGCGTACAGCGGCCGGTTCTCGGTGCCGACGTCCGTCGAGCGGGCGTAGACCTCGTTGGCGAACAGCATCAGCAGCAGGACCGGGATGGCGCGGAAGAACTCCACCACCGTGCCCGCCACGCCCCGCACCCACCGGTGGTCGGAGAGGCGGGCGATGCCGAAGACCGCGCCGAGCGGGAGGGCGATCACCATGGCGAGCGCGGCCGCCTTGAGGGTCTCGCCGAGGCCCGGCAGGAGGTACGTCGTCCAGGCCTCCGACTGGGTGAACGGCTTCCACAGGGACCACTCGAGCTGGCCCTTGTCGTCCAGTGCCGACCAGACCCACCACGCCAGCAGCAGGAGCAGGGCGAAGAAGACCACCGAGAGGATCACATTGCGCCGCTTGGCGCGGGGGCCCGGAGTGTCGTAAAGGACCGAGCTCATCGCTTCACCGCCAGTCGCTTGCTCAGCCAGCCGAGGATGAGGCCGGTGGGCAGGGTCAGTACCACGAAACCGAAGGCGAAGATCGCGCCGATGAGCAGCGTCGCAGCCTCGTTCTCGATCATTTGCTTCATCAGGTACGCGGCCTCGGCGACGCCGATCGCGGCGGCCACGGTGGTGTTCTTCGTCAGCGCGATCAGCACGTTGGCCAGCGGGCCGATCACCGCGCGGAACGCCTGCGGCAGCACGATGAGCCGCAGGGTCTGGGTGAAGTTCAGGCCGATCGCGCGGGCCGCCTCGGCCTGGCCCATCGGCACCGTGTTGATGCCGGAGCGCAGCGCCTCGCAGACGAAGGCCGCGGTGTAGGCGGTGAAGCCGAGGATCGCCAGCCGGAAGCCCTGGATCTTGAAGTCCGAGGCGCCCATCGTCACGTGGAAGATGTCCGCGAGACCCAGCGAGCAGAACAGGATGATGACGGTCAGGGGGATGTTCCGGACGATGTTCACGTAGGCCGTGCCGAAGCCCCGCATGAGCGGGACCGGGCTGACCCGCATCGCGGCCAGCAGGGTGCCCCAGACCAGGGAGCCGATGCCGGAGAAGAAGGTGAGCTTCACCGTCATCCAGAAGGCGCCGAGCAGGGTCGGATTGTCATAGTCGGAGATGAAGTCGAACACGATGTCCCGCGCTTCCGGGTGGGTGGCGTACGTGGACGGCACGGCGCGCCGCCGCCGACATCGCGGTGGACGGCGGCACGCCTCTGGACCGTTGCGCTGTTACTTGACGATGACGCCGATCTTCGGGGCGGGCTCGTTCTTGTAGTTCGCGGGACCGAAGTTGTCCTTGACGGCCTTGTCCCAGGAGCCGTCGCTCTCCATCTTCTCGAGAGCCTTGTTGATCTTGTCGACGGTCGCGGTGTCGCCCTTCTTCACACCGATGCCGTAGTTCTCGTTGCTCAGCTTGAGGCCGGCGAGCTTGAACTTGCCCTTGTACTGCGACTGGGCGGCGAAGCCCGCGAGGATCGAGTCGTCGGTGGTGACGGCGTCGACGGTGCCGCTCTGGAGGGCCGCGATGCACTCCGAGTAGCCGCTGTACTCCTTGAGGTTGGCCTTCGGCGCGATGTCGTTCTTGACGTTCTGCGCCGAGGTCGAACCGGTCACCGAGCACAGGTTCTTGCCGTTGAGGTCGGTGCCCTTGGCGATGTCCGAGTCAGCCTTCACCAGCAGGTCCTGGTGGGCCAGCAGGTACGGGCCGGCGAAGTCGACCTTCTGCTTGCGCTCGTCGTTGATCGAGTAGGTCGCGGCGATGAACTTCACGTCGCCACGGGCCAGCGCGTTCTCGCGGTCGGCGCTCTTGGTCTCCACGAACTCGATCTGGTTGGGCTCGTAGCCGAGCTCCTTGGCCACGTACGTCGCCACATCCACGTCGAAGCCGGAGAAGGAACCGTCGGGCTCCTTGAGGCCGAGACCGGGCTGGTCGTACTTGATGCCGATCTTGATCTTGCCACCGCCGCCGGAACCGGAGCCCGTGTCGCTGTCGTTGTCGTCCCCGCCGCACGCGGTCGCGGTCAGCGAGAGGACGAGCGCAGCGGCGGCCGCGGCGGTGACCTTGCGGAGCTTCATGGTGAACATCCTTTGTGTGATGAGAGATGCGAGCCGTCGAGGCGGGTGACGCGGGTCTGATGCGCTGTCAGTGTTCGCTGTCAGTGGTGCAGGATCTTGGACAGGAAGTCCTTGGCGCGGTCGCTGCGCGGAGCGCTGAAGAACTGGTCGGGCACAGCTTCCTCGACGATCCGGCCGTCCGCCATGAAGACCACTCGGTTCGCCGCCGAACGGGCGAACCCCATCTCGTGGGTGACGACGATCATGGTCATGCCGTCGCGGGCGAGCTGCTGCATGACCTCGAGGACCTCGTTGATCATCTCGGGGTCGAGCGCCGAGGTGGGCTCGTCGAAGAGCATGACCTTGGGGTCCATGGCCAGCGCCCGGGCGATCGCGACGCGCTGCTGCTGGCCGCCGGAGAGCTGCGCGGGGTACTTGTCCGCCTGGCTGCCCACACCGACCCGGTCGAGCAGGGACCGGGCCTTCTCCTCGGCCTTCTTCTTGTCCGCCTTGCGGACCTTGATCTGGCCGAGCATCACGTTCTCGAGCACGGTCTTGTGCGCGAAGAGGTTGAAGGACTGGAAGACCATCCCGACGTCGGCCCGCAGCCGCGCCAGCTCCTTGCCCTCCGCGGGCAGGGGCTTGCCGTCGATGGCGATGGTGCCGGAGTCGATCGTCTCCAGGCGGTTGATGGTGCGGCACAGCGTCGACTTACCGGACCCGGAGGGTCCGATCACGACGACGACCTCGCCGCGGGCGATCGTCAGATCGATGTCCTGGAGAACATGCAACGCGCCGAAGTGCTTGTTGACGCTCTTCAGGACGACCAGTTCGCCGGTTGCGGCCGCGTCTTCCTTGGCCACCGATACTTCGGTCATCGCTCTCGGGCTCCGTCCTCCTCGGTTTCGGAGGACAGTAGTGACCCCACGCGACCTGCGTCATTACCTTTGAGGGGAATCTGAGCATCACGATCCGATAGCAATCGGACACGTGTCGTAGCAGTTGTGAGCAGGGCGCATATCGGCCGGGTAACGGAAGCGGTCCGCAACCGGAACCCACTTGACGCCGTCCTCTTCCATCAGCGTGACTGCAACGTGCACGCGCGCGCGTGCACGCGTTTTCTACACATCTAGATCGTACGGCTGATGAAGCGAAGGAGGGCCGGATGAGACTGCTCCTCGTCGAGGACGACAATCACGTCGCCGCCGCCCTGTCCGCGGTCCTGGCCCGGCACGGGTTCGACGTGACGCACGCCCGAAGCGGGGAGGAAGCACTCCAGGCCCTTGTCCCGGAAGGCGACGGCTTCGGCGTCGTCCTGCTCGACCTGGGGCTGCCGGACCAGGACGGTTACGAGGTCTGCGGCAAGATCCGCAAGCGCACCAGCACCCCGGTGATCATGGTCACCGCCCGCTCCGATGTCCGCTCCCGCATCCACGGCCTCAACCTCGGGGCCGACGACTACGTGGTGAAGCCGTACGACACCGGAGAGCTGCTCGCCCGTATCCACGCCGTCAGCCGCCGCACCGCCCACGAGGACGCCCCGGGCGGCGCGGACACCACGCTGGTCCTCGGGTCGGTCCACATCGAGCTGCCGACCCGTCAGGTCAGCGTGGACGGTTCCGTCGTCCAGCTCACCCGCAAGGAGTTCGACCTGCTCGCCCTGCTGGCGCAGCGTCCGGGCGTCGTCTTTCGCCGGGAGCAGATCATCAGCGAGGTGTGGCGCACCAGCTGGGAGGGGACCGGGCGCACCCTGGAGGTCCATGTCGCCTCCCTGCGCGCCAAGTTGCGCATGCCGGCCCTCATCGAGACCGTACGCGGCGTCGGCTACCGGCTCGTCGCCCCGTCCTCGTAGCAGGCCCGGGTGCGCACACGACTCCTCCCGCTGCTCATCGTCCTGATGGCGGCCATGCTGCTGGCCCTCGGCATCCCGCTCGGCATCGGCATGGCCTCGGCGCAGCAGCAGAAAGTGGTCGTCGACCGGATCGACGACACCGCGCACTTCGCGGCCCTCGCCCAGTACGTGACCGGACCCGACGACGAGCGTCAGGACACGCTGGAGAGCGAACTCGAGAGCTACTACGAGGTCTACGACATCCGTGTCGGCGTCTTCTACCGCACCGACGTGCCCATGGCCAACGCGCCGGCGACCTGGTTCCTCCCCGAGACGGGCGAGGTGCGCGAGGCGTTCGAGGAGGCGCGGCTCAGCCGGCGCAGCCAGAACCCGCACCAGATCTGGCCCTGGGAGCGCACCCGGCTCGTCGTCGCCTCGCCGGTCATCCGGGACGGTGACGTCGTCGCGGTCGTCGTCACCGACTCGCCGACGGGGGAGATGCGTTCGCGGATCCTGCACAACTGGCTGGTGATCGGCGCCGGCCTGATGGCCGCGATGCTGCTGGCCGTCGGCGCCGCGCTGCGGCTCACCGGCTGGGTGCTGCGGCCCGTACGCGTCCTGGACGCCACCACGCACGCGATCGCCAGCGGCAGCCTGAAGTCCAGGGTCGCCGCCGCCGGCGGGCCGCCGGAACTCAGGCGCCTGGCCCACTCGTTCAACGAGATGGCGGACAACGTCGAGGACGTCCTGGAGCAGCAGCGCGCCTTCGTCGCCGACGCCTCCCACCAACTGCGCAACCCGCTCGCCGCGTTGCTGCTGCGCATCGAGCTGCTCGCCTTCGAACTCCCGGAGGGCAACAAGGAGATCGCCTCGGTCCAGACGGAGGGCAAGCGCCTCGCGCAGGTCCTCGACGACCTGCTCGACCTCGCCCTGGCCGAGCACACCGACGCGGACCTGCGCATCACCGACATCGGCGCGCTGGCCGACGAACGGGTCGCGGCCTGGGCGCCGACCGCCGAGGCCAAGGGCGTGACGCTGGTCGGCGACTGCCCGCCGACCACCGCCTGGGCCGACCCGGTCACCCTGTCCAGCGCGCTGGACGCGGTCATCGACAACGCCGTGAAGTTCACCCCCGAGGGCGAGCGCGTCGAGGTGACGGTCTCCTCCAACGGCGAGACGGCGAACGTCGTGGTCCGGGACAACGGCCCCGGCCTCACCGACGAGGAACTCGCCCGCGTCGGCGACCGCTTCTGGCGCAGCGGCCGCCATCAGAACGTCAAGGGCTCCGGCCTCGGCCTGTCCATCTCCCGCGCCCTGCTGGCCGCGGGCGGCGGCGCGATCTCGTACGAGCACCACGAACCGCACGGCCTGAAGGTGACGGTGACGGTGCCGCGCAGCAGCGCCGGCGTCTGACGGGGAGGCGTTACGGCTTGACCGAGCGGTAGTAGCGCCGGGCGCCGTCGTGGAGTTGCAGCGGGGAGGTGTAGATCGCCGTGCGCAGATCGACCAGCTGGGCCGAGTGCACATCGGCGCCGATCTTGTCCCGGCTGCGCAGGACGGTCCGGGTCAGCCACTCGGTGAGCCGGGGGTCGAGGTCCTTGCGGGTGATCAGCAGGTTGGAGACGGCGATCGTCGGGACCGAGTACCCCTCCTGGACGTCGTAGGTCGACTCCGGGATGTTGGTCGGCCGGTAGTAGCGCATGGCCGCGCCCTGGGTGTGCAGCTTGCTGATCAGGCCGCTGCCTATCGGCACGAACTTGAAGGACTCGCGCTCGGCGAGGGTCTGCAGACCCCTGGTGGGCAGTCCGCCGGACCAGAAGAACGCGTCGAACGTACGGCCGAGTTGGGACACGTCGTTGATGCCGTACGGCAGTGCCGTGATGTCCTTGTCCGGGTCGATGTCGGCCGCCTCCAGCACGCGGTCGGCGATCAGCCGCACCCCCGACTTGGGCAGGCCCACGGCCACCCGCTTGCCCTCCAGGTCGGCGACCGACCGGATGTCGGAGTCCGGCGGGACGATGAGCTGCACGTAGTCGTCGTACAGGCGCGCGACACCGCGCAGCCGGGCGGCTTCGGCCGGGTGGTCGAGCGCGTACGTCTCCACGGCGTCGGCCGCCGCGATGGCGAAGTCGGCCTCGCCGGACGCCACGCGCGCGACGTTGTCCTGGGAGCCGGCGCTGGTCTCCAGGTCCACCTTCAGGTCCGGCATGTCCTTGGCGAACGCGTTGCTGAGCTGCTTGCCGTACTCCTCGTAGACGCCGCCGCGCGAGCCCGTGCTGAACGTGATCGTCCCGCCCGGAGGCTCCTCGCCGAGCGGCAGCAGCCACCACAGCAGCAGCCCGAAGGCCACGAAACCGGCGGCCGCGCCCTGAAGCGCCCGGCTCCTGCTGATGCGGGGGAACATGCTGGACATGCGCGCGATCCTGCCAGGCGGGACATGCTGCTGGCCAGGGCGAGGGTCACAGGGAAGGGGGCGGCGCCGGATGTCACGTGGGGGCTTTCGCGTGGCGAGGCGGGCGTCGGGTGCTGTCAGTGGCGGTCGATAGTCTCGCCGTATGAGTTCTTCGCCCGCCGACCTCGTCCGTGCGTTCCACCTCGCCATGGGGCTCGATGCCCGCAGCACGCCGACCGCGGTGTCGCCGGAGCTGGCCGCCCACCGCGGTGAGCTGCTCGCCGAGGAGGCCGCGGAGGTGGCGGAGGTGTCCGTCGAAGGGCCGCTGGATCGGCTGGCGCACGAACTCGCGGACGTCGTGTACGTCGCGTACGGCACCGCCCTGGTGCACGGCATTGACCTCGACGCGGTGCTCGCCGAGATCCACCGTTCCAACATGACCAAGCTGGGACCTGACGGGCGTGTGGCCCGCCGGGCCGACGGCAAGGTGCTCAAGGGGGAGCACTACGAGGCACCGGATGTGGCGGGAGTGCTGCGGCGACAGGGGTGGGCGCCGGAAGGGGCGGCAGGACCGATGGGCTGACGGTCCCGCCTACGGCCCCTTACCGTTCCTCAGTCGACCACCGAGGGCTCCCGTACCGCCGGTTCCTCCCGGCGGGTGCGGAACCGGCCCACCCATCTCGACGCCAGCGGTTCCGTGTAGCGGGCGGTGAGGGGCCCGAGGACGACCAGGATCAGGACGTACGCCGTGGCGAGGGGGCCGAGGGACGGTTCGATGCCCGCGCCGACCGCCAGGCCCGCGATGACGATCGAGAACTCGCCGCGGGCCACCAGCGCCCCGCCGGCCCGCCAGCGGCCCTTCTCGGAGATACCGGCCCGCCGGGCCGCCCAGTAGCCGGTGGCGATCTTGGTCGCGGCCGTGACCAGGGCCAGCGCGAGGGCCGGCAGCAGCACCGGCGGAATGCTGGCCGGGTCCGTGTGCAGGCCGAAGAAGACGAAGAAGACCGCGGCGAACAGGTCCCGAAGCGGACTGAGCAGCGTGTGCGCCCCTTCAGCCACCTCGCCGGACAGCGCGATGCCCACCAGGAAGGCGCCGACGGCCGCCGACACCTGGAGCTGCTGGGCGACGCCCGCCACCAGGATCGTCAGCCCCAGCACCACGAGGAGCAGCTTCTCCGGGTCGTCGCTGGAGACGAAACGGGAGATCAGGCGGCCGTAGCGGACCGCGACGAACAGCACCAGGCCCGCCGCTCCCAGCGCGATCGCCAGCGTCACGCTTCCGGCCATCAGCCCGGCGCCCGCCACCAGTGCGGTGACGATCGGCAGGTAGACCGCCATCGCGAGGTCCTCCAGGACCAGCACACTGAGGATCACCGGGGTCTCGCGATTGCCGACCCTGCCCAGGTCGCCGAGAACCTTCGCGATCACACCGGACGACGAGATCCATGTGACGCCCGCCAGCACCACCGCGGCCACCGGGCCCCAGCCCAGCAGCAGCGCGGCCGCCGCGCCCGGCAGGGCGTTCAGGGCGGCGTCGACCAGACCCGACGGGTAGTGCGCCTTGAGGTTGGTGACCAGGTCGCCCGCCGAGTACTCCAGGCCGAGCATCAGCAGGAGCAGGATGACGCCGATCTCGGCGCCGGTCGCGACGAACTCCTCGCTCGCGCCGAGCGGCAGCAGCCCGCCCTCGCCGAAGGCCAGCCCGGCCAGGAGATACAGCGGGATGGGGGAGAGGCTGAAGCGGCCGGCGAACCGGCCGAGCAGGCCGAGGCCGAGGATGATGGAACCGAACTCGATCAACAGGACCGCGGAGTGCACCGGTTCCCTCACTCCCGCCCGAGTATCGCCGCGGCGGCGTCGACGCCCTCGCGGGTGCCGACGACGATGACCGTGTCCCCGCCCGCGAGCCGGAAGTCCGGCGCCGGGGACGGGATCGCCTCGGCCCGCCGCAGCACGGCGACGATCGACGCGCCCGTGTCCGTCCGCATCCGGGTCTCGCCCAGCAGCCGCCCGTTCCAGTGCGAGGCCGCCGCGACCTCGATGCGCTCGGCGACCAGCCCCAGGTCGGTGGTGTAGAGCAGGCTCGCGCTGTGGTGGGACGGCTTCAGCGCGTCGATCAGCGAGCCCGCCTCGGCCCCGGTCAGTCGCAGCGACTGGGCGCAGGAGTCGGGGTCGTCGGTCCGGTACACGCTCACCGTCCGGGCGCCGTCGCGGTGCGCCACCACGGACAGATGGCGGTGTTCCCGGGTCACGAGGTCGTACTGGACCCCGATCCCCGGCAGCGGCGTCGCCCTCAGGCGCGGTGCAGACACGTTTCTTCCCCTCACGGTCGGTGATCGCATGTGCCGGCTTGGCATGCTGCCATCGCCCCGTACGGTGGCGACATGGGTGGCGTCACGGATATACGCGGGCGGGGAGACGGGCCGAGGCTGGTAGGGCAGGCGTCAAGAGAGAGGGGCGGGAACAGGAACGTGTCGCTGTTCTGGCGGATCTTCTCGCTCAACGCCGCCGGCCTGGTCGTGGCCGCCGCGCTGCTGCTGGGCCCGGTCACCGTGTCGACCCCGGTGACCGCGGCCGAGGCGGTCGTGGTGGTCGTGGGCCTGGCGGTGCTGCTGGCGGCGAACGCGCTGGTCCTGCGGGTCGGCCTCGCCCCGCTCAAGCGGCTGGGCCGCGCCATGGCCGCCGCCGACCTGCTCCGGCCCGGCGCCCGCGCCGCCGTCGCCGGTCCCACGGAAGCGGCGGCGCTCATCACGACGTACAACACCATGCTCGACCGGCTGGAGGCCGAGCGTGCCGCCGGAGCCGGGCGGGCCCTGTCCGCGCAGGAACGCGAACGGCACCGCATCGCGCGCGAGCTGCACGACGAGGTCGGCCAGACCCTGACCGCCGTCCTCCTCCAGCTCAAGCGCGTCGCCGACCGGGCCCCCGAGGAGCTGCGCGAGGAGGTGG
This sequence comes from Streptomyces justiciae, assembly GCF_015163075.1. Lineage (GTDB taxonomy): Bacteria > Actinomycetota > Actinomycetes > Streptomycetales > Streptomycetaceae > Streptomyces > Streptomyces justiciae. The sequence goes on along the minus strand of NZ_JADDXU010000007.1, from coordinate 437,838 downwards.
CCCAGGCCCAGGAGGCCACGCGCGCGGGGCTCGACGAGATCCGCCGCATCGCCCGCCGGCTGCGCCCCGGCGTCCTGGAGGAGCTCGGCCTGGCCAGCGCCCTGCGCTCGCTGGCGGGCGAGTTCAGCGCCCATGGCCTGACGGTGCGTCACCACGTCCCCGGCGGACTGCCGCCCCTGACCGAGGAGTCCGAACTCGTGCTCTACCGGGTGGCCCAGGAGGGCCTCACCAACACCGCCCGGCACTCCGCCGCCGACCGCGCCGAGATCCGGCTCCAGCCGGTCGCGGACGGCGTCGAACTCCTCGTACGGGACAACGGCAAGGGCGTCGGAAACGCCACCGAGGGAGCCGGGATACGGGGCATGCGGGAGCGGGCGCTGCTCATCGGGGCCGAGCTCAAGCTCGCGGCGGCACCGGGTGGCGGAACGGATGTACGACTGCTCGTCCGGGGGAACCGATGACCCCCGTTCGGGTACTGCTCGCCGACGACCACACCCTCGTACGACGGGGGGTACGGCTGATCCTGGACGGCGAGGACGACCTGACGGTCGTGGCCGAGGCCGGGGACGGGGCGGAGGCCGTCGAGCTGGCACGCGCGCGTGAGGTCGACCTGGCGGTCCTCGACATCGCCATGCCCCGGATGACCGGCCTCCAGGCGGCCCGCGAGCTGTCGCGGCGGCTGCCGGGGCTGCGCATCCTCATCCTGACCATGTACGACAACGAGCAGTACTTCTTCGAGGCGCTCAAGGCCGGGGCCAGCGGTTATGTGCTCAAGTCCGTCGCCGACCGGGACCTGGTCGCGGCCTGCCGGAGCGCGGTGCGCGACGAGCCGTTCGTCTATCCCGGCGCGGAACGCGCTCTTGTACGGTCGTACCTGGACCGGCTGCACCGGGGCGACGCGCTGCCCGCGCGGGCCGTCACCGAGCGCGAGGAGGAGATCCTCAAGCTCGTCGCCGAGGGACACACCTCGAAGGAGATCGGCGAGCTGCTGTTCATCAGCACCAAGACGGTCGAACGGCACCGCGCGAACCTGCTGGCCAAGCTCGGGATGCGCGACCGCCTCGAACTGACCCGGTACGCGATCCGCGCGGGGCTGATCGAACCGTGAGCCGCTCTAGTAGCGCTGTGCCTTCGTGACCACGGCGGTCAGCTGCGGTTCCGCCGGTTCCGTGCTGATGGCGAGCGGCTGCGCCTTGCCGCCCGGCTTCAGGTCCTCCGCGCCGACGTAACGCGTCTGGACGACCTTGCCGTCGGGGTCGCGGAAGTCGACCTGGACGGCGTAGGACGCGGTCTCGTCCGTGCTGTTGGTGATGTTCACGACGACGGCGAGCAGTCCGGCCGTCTCGGCGCGCGGTTTGCCGGTGAGGGAGACGTCGGCAGTGGCGTTGCCCTTGCCCTCGACGTCCTTGAGAGCGTTCTTGGCGGCCCGGTTGGCGCGCTCGGTCTCCGCGGACACCGAGGCCAGCCATGCCGAGGCCTGTGCGGAGGCGGAGGAGGCGAGGGCCGAGACCGACGCCTTGACCGACTCCTTGACGGAGGCGAGGGCGGAGGGGGCCGAACCGGAGAAGGAGTCCGTGACGGCGGCTGAAGCGCTGGACGAGGAGCCGTCGTCGTCACTGTCCGAGCTGCACGAGACGAGCGACGCCGCGCTCACCGCTGCCAGGACGAGCCCGGCGAGCGCGGTCGCGGTCCGGCGCCGTGGGGTGGAAGAGAGCATGAGGTCCTCTCGGCGGCAATTGTTGTGATTCGTCCCCATCCTGCGGGTGCCTGAGCGCCCCGGCCACTTCGGCGGGCCCTAATGGCTCGCGTTACCGGTCGGCCCGCGCTACCGGTCGGCGTTGAGCGTGTCCACGGCCCCGCGCGCGTCGCCGATCGTCGTGTAGTCGACGGCGACGAAGTTCACCGGCCGGCCGCGCTCCCGCTCGCACTTCGCGACGCGGTCGAGGACGTAGTCGCGGGCGTTGACCTCGCCGGCGTCCAGGCGGCTGCCGCCGCCCGCGGTGATGAAGTGGTTGAGCAGGAACAGCCGCTTGCCGGTGCCGCCCCGGTGCGGCACGCAGCTCATCTGGTCGGGGCGCTGGAAGGAGAACGGTGTCTCCATGCCGTAGCGGTAGAAGTTCCGGTACCACGCGGCCGGGCCGTCGGCCTGCTCGGCGAAGACGACCAGCCGCCGGCCACTGTCGATCATGTCGCCCAGCGTCGGCCACGCCTCCGCGGGATCGTCGTCCGGCGTGAAGACGAGGTCGCCCAGCCCGGCCCGCGCGAACGCCTCCGCGGTGTCCTCGCCCGAGATCGCGTCCTGCACGATCAGGGTCAGCACCTCGGTCGGATGGTCACGCATCCAGTCACCGATCTCGCGCAGCTCCGGCACCAGCGGGACCGCCCCGGCCCGGCACACCGAATGGCACAGCCACAGCCCCTCACGGGGCGGGTTGACCCGGTTGACGACGTTGGCGATCAGTGCGCGCTGCTCGGCCGAGAAGTCGGAGTCCTTCAGCCGCGCGGTGATCTCGTCGGGCCGCTCCCAGCGGTAGGTGTCGATCTGGAGGGCCCGCACCCCGTCGTCCAGCTGCGTGGTGATGGCCGGGTCCTGGAGCGGACCGATGAACCGGTCGACGGTGGTCGACATGGCGTTGTGCGAGGTCAGGAAGGCGACCTCGTCGTACGGCCGGTCGCACAGCCGCACGCTGCCCTCGCACCGGCGCGGCGCCTCGGGAGCGGCCAACGGGACCAGCACGAGACCGGCGAGGGCGAGGGCGCTCGCGCCGGCCGCCAGCGGACGGATGTACGCGGCCGCGGGCGCCGTCCGCAGCCGGGGGCGCACCTGAAGAGCCCACCCGAGTCCGGCGAGCAGCGCCCCCGCCACCAGCGGGACCAGCGCGCTGCCCAGGGCCGCGGCCGTCATGTCGTCGACGGCCGTGCGCTGGAGGTCGTCGACCAGGCGGGCGAGGCCGGTCGGCCAGCTCGCCGGCGGATCGACGAGACGGCCGCCGCCGACAACACGTACGAGGAGGACCACCAGGGCCGTCAGCAGCCCACCGGCGGCCAGCGCCCAGCCCAGCAGCATCGGCCTGCGGCCGGGCGCGTCGGAACCGGTGAACCACAGCACCGCCAGAGCGGCGACCAGCAGCGCGGCGGCGACGGTCTCGACGATCCCGAGCCCGACCGCCGTATAGGGGCGAACACTCTCCAGACCCGCGAGGTCGAGGGGGCGGTCGAGGTTCCAGTGGCTGCCGCCCGCGAGCGTCCGCAGCCGGGCGGCGGCGTCGTGGGTGCGCTCGGACACCACCGCCGGTGCCACGGTCGCGAGCACGGTGCCGATGTCCCCGTCGCCCAGGGCCACTTCGACGTCCGGCCGCAGCGCCTCCCGCCGCTCCTCGGGAAGCGCGGCGAGGATGTGCCCGGCGGCCGTGGCGGCCTGCTCCTCGGTGAGCGGGAGGGCGGGCAGCGAACCGGGGACGCGACCGGCGACGACGTGCTCCAGGGCAGCCGAGAGATCGGCCGAGAACGCGGCGAAGTCCGGCTCGGTGCGGTTCTGCACGGAGGCGACGAGATCGCCGAAGTAGACCTGGGCCAGGTCGTCGACGTTGTCCAGCACCGGGCGCAGATCCACGGACAGATCGAGGGTGTCCCGGTCGCCGCGGAGGTACCCGACGGCGTTGCCGATCTGCTCCTGGGTGAGGTCCCGGACCGTCTCAGGAGGCAGCACCAGCTTGATGTTGGAGGTCACCACGGCCTCCGGTACCGGCAGCCCGGCCAGCAGGTTCCGGGTCACCGCCGCGGCCTTCGGATCGACCAGGACCTGGTCGTAGACCCGGTCGTACGCCGACTCCTCGTCCAGCACCGACCCGTAGAACCCCGCCGACACGACCGTGGCACGCGCCGTGGCCGCCACGGCGACGATGAGCGTGCACAGCACGGCCGCGGCGAAGGCGAGGACGCGCAGCACTCTGCGCGAGGTCACGGATTCCATGGGCCACCTGCTCCTCATGGTGATCTCGCCCCGCGGACCCCGCACCCCGGGGGCGCCCCGGCCCGGCGCGAGGCGTTCCCGGGACCGCCTACTCTTGAGGGATGACCATCAGCAGCGACCGGAGCCCGGCAGTGGACGTCTCAGTGCCCAAGACCTACGAAGTTCGTACCTACGGGTGCCAGATGAACGTCCATGACTCCGAGCGATTGTCCGGACTGCTGGAGGAGGCCGGGTACGTGCGCGCGCCCGAGGGCTCCGACGGTGACGCGGACGTGGTGGTCTTCAACACCTGCGCGGTGCGCGAGAACGCCGACAACCGGCTGTACGGCAACCTCGGCCGCCTCGCCCCCAAGAAGGCCTCGCGGCCCGGCATGCAGATCGCGGTCGGCGGGTGCCTGGCGCAGAAGGACCAGGACACCATCGTCAAGAAGGCGCCCTGGGTGGATGTCGTCTTCGGCACGCACAACATCGGCAAGCTGCCGATCCTGCTGGAACGCGCGCGCGTGCAGGAGGAGGCGCAGGTCGAGATCGCCGAGTCCCTGGAGGCGTTCCCCTCCACGCTGCCGACCCGGCGCGAGAGCGCCTACGCGGCCTGGGTGTCGATCTCCGTCGGCTGCAACAACACCTGCACGTTCTGCATCGTTCCGGCGCTGCGCGGCAAGGAGAAGGACCGCCGCACCGGCGACATCCTCGCCGAGATCGAGGCCCTGGTCGCCGAGGGCGTCTCCGAGATCACGCTGCTCGGCCAGAACGTCAACGCGTACGGCTCCGACATCGGCGACCGCGAGGCCTTCAGCAAGCTGCTGCGGGCCTGCGGGAAGATCGAGGGCCTGGAGCGCGTCCGCTTCACCTCCCCGCACCCGCGCGACTTCACGGACGACGTCATCGCCGCCATGGCCGAGACGCCGAACGTGATGCCGCAGCTGCACATGCCCCTCCAGTCCGGCTCGGACACGGTCCTCAAGGCGATGCGCCGTTCGTACCGGCAGGAGCGTTTCCTCGGGATCATCGAGAAGGTGCGCGCCGCGATGCCGGACGCCGCGATCTCGACCGACATCATCGTCGGCTTCCCCGGCGAGACCGAGGAGGACTTCGAGCAGACCATGCACACAGTCCGCGAGGCCCGCTTCACCAACGCCTTCACCTTCCAGTACTCCAAGCGCCCCGGAACCCCGGCCGCGACCATGGAGGGGCAGATCCCCAAGGAGGTCGTCCAGGCGCGCTACGAGCGTCTCGTCGCCCTCCAGGAGGAGATCTCCTGGGACGAGAACAAGAAGCAGGTCGGCCGCACGCTGGAGCTGATGGTCGCCGAGGGCGAGGGCCGCAAGGACGGCACCACCCACCGCCTCTCCGGCCGCGCCCCCGACAACCGCCTGGTCCACTTCACCAAGCCGGACGAGGAGGTCCGCCCCGGCGACGTGGTCACGGTCGAGATCACGTACGCCGCCCCGCACCACCTCCTCGCCGAGGGCCCCGTCCTGAACGTGCGCCGCACGCGCGCGGGCGACGCCTGGGAGAAGCGCAACGCCGCCGAGGCGGCCAAGCCGGCGGGCGTGCTGCTGGGGCTGCCGAAGATCGGGGTACCGGAGCCGCTGCCGGCGGCGACCGGTGGGTGCGCGGCGCACTGAGGACTGGGGCCGCGGTTCGGCGCTGTACGGCGGCGATCTCACGGACGTGGTCATCAAGGGGTGGTCATCAAGGGGTGACGTGTCGGCGTCGGGCGGCGTCGGCAGGTGACGTGTCGGCGCTGGACGGTGTTGGCGGGTGACATGTTGGCGCTGGACGGCGTTGGCGGGTGACGTGTTGGCGCTGGACGGTGTTGGCGGGCGCCACGTCGGCGCTGGACGGCGATACGCTGCCGATCATGCTTGTCGCCGCCGCAGTCTGCCCCTGTCCGCCTCTCCTCGTGCCCGAGGTCGCCGCGGGTGCCGCGCCCGAGCTGGATGCCGCGCGTGCCGCCTGCACGGACGCGCTCGGCGTGCTCGCCGCCGCCCGGCCCGACGTGCTCGTGGTGATCGGGCCCGCAGAACAGAGCGGACGGGGGACGCACGCCGAGGGCGCGCGGGGTTCGTTCCGGGGCTTCGGCGTGGACGTCGACGTACGACTGGGCCGGGACACGGGTGACGCGGCCGAGCCCACGCTGCCGACCTCACTGGCCGTGGCCGCGTGGCTGCTGACGAAGACCGGGTGGTCGTACGCCCCGATCGAGGGGCTCGGCGTGGGGGAACCTCTCGCGGCCGAGCGGTGTATTGAAGTCGGAAGGGGCATCGCCGCGCGGGCCGAGCGCGTGGCACTGCTGGTGATGGGCGACGCCAGCGCCTGCCGCACGCTCAAGGCACCCGGCTACCTCGACGAGCGCGCGGCACCCTTCGACGCGGAGGTCGCGCGGGCGCTGGGCGCGGCGGACGTGGCGGCCCTCGAAGCGCTGGACGCCGGGCTGGCGTACGAGCTCAAGGCCTCCGGCCGGGCCCCCTGGCAGGTCCTCGCGGGCGCGGCCGAGGGGGCGGGGCTCGGCGGACAGCTGCTGTACGAGGACGCGCCGTACGGCGTGGGATACATGGTCGCGGCCTGGTCCTGACCGTCCGCTGCCCTGACGGGGGCATGAAACGGCGGACGGCCGGGAGCGGTTGCTCCACGGCCGTCCGTCGGTGTGCCGTTCAGGAAGTGGGCGGGGGTGAGGCTGGGGGCGTGGTCGTGCCTCCCGTACCGCCGTCGTCCTTGTGCGCGAGTCGGTCCATGGCGTCCTTGGCCTTGCCCGTGCCCGTCTGGATCTTGTCGCTGTACTTGCCCTTGGTCTTCTCGTCGACGACCTTCGCGGCCTTGTCGAGACCGTGCTGGATCTTGTCCCCGTGCTGCTGCGCGAGGCCGGAGACCTTGTCCTTGGCCGGGTTGAGCTTGGCTTTCAAATTGTCCAGGAGACCCATCGTTCGCCTTCCCGCGCGGGGGTAGTTACGTGCGGGCGCTCTCGCCGGCCTCGCTGTCGGCCGCCGCTTCGGCGGACTGCTGCTTGGGGATCTCGACGCCGTCGGCGGCACCGGACTCGCCGGACTCCGTCGCCGGCTCCGCGTCCGTCTCCGCCTTCGCCTCCGTCGACGCGGCCGCTTCCTCGGTCTCGGCCCCGGGCTCGGACTCGGCTCCGGCCTCCGACGGCGCCTCGGCCGGCTCCTTCGCCGCTGCCGGCTCGGTCGCCTCGTCCGACTCGGCTTCGGCCGTCAGCGTGGCGGCCCCTGCCTCGGCGGTTGACGTCTCCTCCGCAGTCTTCGACCTCCGGAGAAGTCGTGCGAAAACACCCATATCTGCTCCATACGTTACTCGTGCGGGCGAAATCCCGCGTCGCCCGGTGCGCCCATTTGCGTCGACCGGGGTGCCGCCTCCGCGAACCGGCGGCGAAAACCTCGCAACAGGCAACGACCCCGGACCCGTGCCGTCACGTAACTCGTTCGAGGCCACACCGCGACGTTTGCGAGACTGGGTCGGTGAGCAGCGCACCCCCCGCCCCCCGAGTCATCGCCGTCGTCGGACCGACCGCGGCCGGAAAGTCCGATCTGGGCGTCTTCCTGGCCCAGCGCCTCGGAGGCGAGGTCGTCAACGCCGACTCCATGCAGCTCTACCGAGGGATGGACATCGGCACCGCCAAACTGACGCCCGAGGAGCGCGGCGGCGTCCCGCACCACCTCCTCGACATCTGGGACGTGACCGTCACGGCGTCGGTCGCCGAGTACCAGCGGCTCGCCCGTGAGCGGATCGACGCGCTGCTCGCCGAGGGGCGCTGGCCGATCCTGGTCGGCGGCTCCGGCCTGTACGTCCGGGGTGCCGTCGACAACCTCGAGTTCCCCGGCACCGACCCCGAGGTCCGGGCCCGCCTGGAGGAGGAGCTCACGCTCCGCGGCTCCGGCGCGCTGCACGCCCGCCTGGCCGCCGCCGACCCCGAGGCCGCGCAGGCGATCCTGCCCAGCAACGGCCGCCGGATCGTCCGGGCCCTGGAGGTCATCGAGATCACCGGCCGCCCCTTCACCGCCAACCTCCCCGGCCACGACTCGGTCTACGACACCGTCCAGATCGGCGTCGACGTCGCGCGCCCCGAGCTCGACGAGCGGATCGCGCGCCGCGTCGACCGGATGTGGGACGCGGGGCTCATCGACGAGGTGCGGGCGCTGGAGGCGCGGGGGCTGCGCGAGGGGCGCACGGCCTCGCGGGCGCTCGGCTACCAGCAGGTGCTCGCGGCGCTCTCCGGGGAGTGCACGCTGGAGGAGGCCCGGGCCGAGACCGTACGCGCCACCAAGCGCTTCGCGCGCCGCCAGGATTCGTGGTTCAGGCGCGATCCGCGGGTGCACTGGCTCAGTGGGGCTGCGGCGGATCTCACAGAACTTCCCCAGCTCGCACTGGCGTTGGTCGAACGACCGGTTACAGCCTGATCACGTCCTGGCATCGGGACGCTCAGGCCGTCATCCGGCCCGTCGGCGCCGTGCCATCATCGAGCTTCGATCGACCAAGTGGAGTCCGAGTTGGGAGGGCGCGTGGCGATGGAGGCCGGCCCTCGCGACACCGCACGAAGCACCGAGCCCCGCACCGCCGACGGCGGTGAACCGGAGCAGGACGGCGACCGTCTGAGCCCCGACGGGCCCGACGAGACGCAGGGTGGTGTGATCGCCGACGGCCCCGAGCCCGAGGAGATGTTCGCCGACGGCCCCGAGGTCGAGGTCGAACTGCGTCCGCAGCGCCGGATGCGTATCTGGCAGCTCGCCCCGATCGTGTCCCTGGCCGCGCTCGGCTCCCTGATGTTCGCCTTCCCGCTCGCCTTCGACTTCGGCGACAGCGGGGCCGTGATCGCGATGCTGGGCCTGCTGATCTGCTCGTGCGCGGCGGGCTGGGGCATGATGGCCGCGCGCCGGGTGGGTTACACATGGCCGGGGCTGCCGCAGCGGGGTTCGGGGCGCCGCGTGGACTGGCGAGTGGTGCTCCTGTACGTGGTGGTCGTGGCCGCGGTGGTGGCGCTGGCGGTGTTCCGCGTGGCGCGGCTGCGCTGACCTCCACGCGTGCGTGGAGCTGCCGTACGGCCGCCGGTGACCGGCTGTCGTAGGCACCCCGTACGATCGAGGAATGAGCACGCGGATCGCCTTCCTCAAGGGCCACGGCACCGAGAACGACTTCGTGATCGTCCCGGACCCCGAGAACGTCATCGACCTGCCCCCCGCCACCGTCGCCGCCCTGTGCGACCGCCGGGCCGGCATCGGCGGTGACGGCCTGCTGCACGTGGTGCGGTCCGCCAAGCACCCTGAGGCGCAGCACATGGCCGCCGAAGCGGAGTGGTTCATGGACTACCGCAACGGCGACGGCTCGATCGCCGAGATGTGCGGCAACGGCGTCCGCGTCTTCGCCCGCTACCTCCAGCACGCCGGGCACGTGACCGAGGGAGACCTGGCCGTGGCCACGCGCGGGGGCGTGAAGACCGTGCACCTCGCCAAGGACGGCGACGTGACCGTCGGCATGGGAAAGGCCCGCCTCCCCGAGGGGGACGTCCAGGTGAGCGTGGGCGAGCGCAGCTGGCCCGCGCGGAACGTGAACATGGGCAACCCGCACGCGGTGGCCTTCGTCGAGGACCTCGCCCACGCGGGCACCCTGTACGACGCGCCGCCCTTCAGCCCGGCCTCCGCCTACCCGGACGGGGTCAACGTGGAGTTCGTCGTCGACCGCGGCCCGCGGCACGTCGCGCTGCGCGTGCACGAGCGCGGGTCCGGCGAGACCCGCTCGTGCGGCACGGGCGCGTGCGCCGTCGCCGTCGCCACCGCCCGCAGGGACGGCGTCGACCCCGCGGAGACCGGGACCCCGGCGACGTACACCGTCGATGTGCCCGGTGGCACGCTCGTGATCACCGAGCGGCCCGACGGGGAGATCGAGATGACCGGCCCGGCCGTGATCGTGGCCGAGGGCGAGATCGACCGGGAATGGCTGGAAACCGCGGGGCGTTGACCGAGTGAAAGGTGGGTTCCGACGGCTTGGCACGCTGGGATCCGCAGCCTCATCCGGCACCGGTGATACGAAACGACGGAGAACCGCAGGTCGGGTGGCGCGAAATCGTAAACCTGAAAACCGTCGCTCGAATGGGTGATCCGTTTCACGCTCGACGAGAGGCGGTCAGCCGCGCGTGATGGGCTCGGTAGCATCAAGCACCGGCCCGGACGGGGGACCGATGCCATCCCCTGTGCCGTGTCCGCCCTGGGGCACCCCGTCCGCCGGTCAATGCAGCCGGAGGTGCCCATGAGTGCGGAGGCCACGAACCCCGCGACCCCAGGTCCGGTAACAGGGCCTGCGGCGCGCTGGCGGGCGCGGATCGACCTGCGTCGCCTGGGCCGCGCCGCCCTGCTCGGCCCGGCCGCCCGCGACCGGCTGCCCGACGCCATCGGCCATGTCGCCGAGGCCCACCGCGCCCACCACCCCGACGCCGACCTCGAACCCCTGCGCCGAGCCTGGGTGCTGGCCGAGTCCTCGCACCGCGGCCAGATGCGCAAGAGCGGCGAGCCGTACATCACCCACCCCCTCGCGGTGACCCTGATCCTCGCCGAACTCGGCGCCGAGACCACGACGTTGACCGCCTCGCTGCTCCACGACACCGTCGAGGACACCGATGTGACCCTCGATCAGGTCGGCGAGCAGTTCGGCGCCGAGGTGCGCTATCTCGTCGACGGCGTCACGAAGTTGGAGAAGGTCGACTACGGCGCCGCCGCCGAGCCGGAGACCTTCCGCAAGATGCTGAAGGCCACCGGCAGCGACGTCCGGGTGATGTCGATCAAACTCGCCGACCGGCTGCACAACATGCGCACCCTCGGCGTGATGCGCCCGGAGAAACAGGCGCGCATCGCCAAGGTGACCCGCGACGTCCTCATCCCGCTCGCCGAACGACTCGGCGTGCAGGCGCTCAAGACCGAACTCGAAGACCTGGTCTTCGCGATCCTGCACCCCGAGGAGTACGAGCACACGCGCGAGCTGATCGTCGACAACGCCTCCCGCACGGACGACCCCCTCGCCGAGATCGCCGACGAGGTGCGCGGTGTCCTGCGCGACGCCGACATCCAGGCCGAAGTCGTCATCAGGCCACGGCACTTCGTCTCCGTGCACCGAGTGGCCCGTAAACGCGGCCAGTTGCGCGGCGCGGACTTCGGGCGGTTGCTGGTCCTCGTGAACGAGGACGCGGACTGTTACGGCGTGCTCGGCGAGCTGCACACCTGTCTGACGCCCGTCGTCTCGGAGTTCAAGGACTTCATCGCCGTACCGAAGTTCAACCTGTACCAGTCGCTGCACACCGCCGTCGCCCGCCCCGACGGTCAGGTCGCCGAAGTCCTCATCCGTACGCACCAGATGCACAAGGTCGCCGAGGCCGGCGTCATCGCGCTCGGCAATCCCTACGCTCCTCCTTCGGAGGAGCCCGTCGACGGCGAGCGCGAGGACCCGACCCGGCCCGGCTGGCTCTCCCGGCTCCTCGACTGGCAGGAGGCCGCGCCCGACCCGGACACGTTCTGGTCGACGCTGCGCGAGGACCTCGCCCAGGACCGCGAGATCACCGTCTTCCGGCCCGACGGCGGCACCCTGGGCCTGCCCGACGGCGCGACCTGCGTGGACGCCGCGTACGCGCAGTACGGCGAGGACGCGCACGCGTGCATCGGCGCCCGCGTCAACGGCCGGCTGGCGACCCTGAGCACGGTGCTGAAGGACGGCGACACCGTCCAGCTCCTCATGGGGCAGGACCCCGCCTCGGAGCCCTCCAGGGAGTGGCTGGAGCACGCGCACACACCCGCCGCGCGGATCGCCATCCAGCGGTGGCTCGCGACGCATCCCGTGCCCGAGGCGCCCGGGGAGGGGCTGGGCGAGAGCCTGCACGGCACGGTGGAACGCCCTGAGGGCCTCCAGTCCGCCGCTGAGGCGCCTGCCGGGTCCACCGACGGCCCGGCCGCCGTCGACGCCCAGCGCAGCCGCCCGCGTACGACCGACGGCTCGCTCGCTCGCCCCCGTAACGCCGATGTTCTTGTCGACCAGCCCGGTGCGACCGTGCGTCTTGCCGGCTGCTGCACGCCGGTCCCGCCCGACGACGTCACCGGCTTCGCCGTGCGCGGGGGAGCGGTCACCGTGCACCGCGTCGAGTGTCCGGCGGTCGCCCGCATGAAGGACGCGGGACGGCCTGAGGTGGAGGTGCGCTGGGGCGACACCGCGGAGTGCAGGGTCACGCTGTATGCCGAATCGTTCGGCCGACCCCATCTGCTCGCGGACCTCACCGAGGCCATGGCGCTCGAAGGCGCCGAGATCGTCTCGGCGACGGTCGAACCCCCGAGCCAGCAGCGCGTCCGCCACACCTACACCGTCGACCTCCCCGACGCGGCCCTGCTGCCAGCCCTGATGCGGGCGATGCGGAACGTGCCCGGGGTGTACGACGTGAGCCGGGCGCAGACGCAAGGGGCCTGACTCGGGAGCGGGGCCGGGGGAGACGCAAGGGGCCCGATTCGGCAGCGGAGCCGGGCGCAGACGCAGAGGGCTTGACCCGGGAGCGGCAGCGGGTCGCGGTGGCGTCACCTCGGCCGCACTCGTTCGGGTGGGCCGGGCGCGAGTCGTCGCCGTGGGGCGCGTGGGCGCTGGTAGCGGTGGTGCATGCTGCTCACCCCCCACGCCAGGACGCCCCGGCGGCTGAAGGCGGCCGCGCTGCTCGCCTCCGCCGTCTCCGTCTGTCTCGTCGCCGCGAGCGCCCCCGCCGCCCCACTGGGTGTCGGCGACCGCCTCTTCCCGCACCTCGGCAACCCCGGATACGACGTGGCGTCGTACGACCTCTCCTTCACCTATCCCGGCTCCAACAGTGAGCCGCTTCAGGCCGTCACCACCATCGACGCCTGGACGACCACCTCTCTCGACCGCATCAACCTCGACTTCGCGCACGGCAAGGTCGAGTCGGTCGAGGTCGACGGGAAGCCCGCCACGTTCGCCGGTGCCGACGAGGATCTGGTGGTCACGCCCGAGGAGGCGCTGCCCAGCGGCAGCTGGATGCGGATCACCGTGAAGCACACCAGCGACCCCGTGGCGTCCGAGAAGCGCGACGGCGGCTGGGTGCGGACCACCGACGGGCTCGCCATGGCCAACCAGGCCGACGCCGCCCACCTGGTCTTCCCGTGCAACGACCATCCCTCCGACAAGGCGATGTTCACCATCCGCGTCACCGCGCCCGACGGCTACACCGCCGTCGCCAACGGGCTGCCGACCGGAGTGGACCGGGCCGCAGGGGCGACCACCTGGACGTACCGCACCCAGCACCCCATGGCCACCGAGCTCGCCCAGGTGTCCATCGGCCGCTCCACGGTGCTGCACCGCGAGGGTCCGCACGGACTGCCGGTCCGCGACGTCGTGCCCACCAAGCACCGCAAGGCCCTCGAACCCTGGCTGGAGAAGACCCCGGACCAGATCTCCTGGATGGAGAGCAAGGTCGGCCGCTACCCCTTCGAGACGTACGGCCTGCTCATGGCCGACGCCGACACAGGCTTCGAACTCGAGACGCAGACGCTCTCTCTCTTTGAGAGAGAGCTCTTCACCGAACCCGCGTACCCCAAGTGGTACGTCGAGTCGATCATGGTGCATGAGCTGGCCCACCAGTGGTTCGGCGACAGCGTCGCCCCGGCCTCGTGGTCCGACCTCTGGCTCAACGAGGGGCACGCCACCTGGTACGAGGCCCTGTACGCCGAGGAGAAGGCCGGCAAGTCCATGGAGGCGCGGATGAAGGCGGCGTACGGCGCCTCCGACCGCTGGCGCGCGGCCGGCGGCCCGCCCGCCGCGCCCAAGGCGCCCGACCCCGGCCAGAAGATCAGCATCTTCCGCCCCAATGTCTACGACGGCGCCGCGCTCGCCCTCTACGCCCTGCGCCAGGAGATCGGCCGCGAGACCTTCGAGCGCCTGGAACGGGTCTGGGTTAGCCGCCACGAGGACGGCACCGCCACGACCGCGGACTTCGTCGCCCTCGCCTCCGATATGTCCGGACGCGACCTCGACGGGTTCTTCCAGGACTGGCTGTACGGCGAGAAGACCCCGCCGATGCCGGGCCACCCGGACTGGAAGTCCATGGCACCGGCGTCCCAGCGGCCCGGCGAATAAGGCGATGACGAGACGCCTCGTCCCGTGCGACCATCTTCGGGTCGGCGCGGCACGGGACACGGGAATCTCCCGGGGTACTCGTGCGTTGTGACCGGTGACGCAGTCACGATCGCCGAATCGGCATCCCCAACGACGTAAGGACCCAATGACCTCCTCTTCATCCTTTTCCCAGGACGCGCAGCGCTTCGCGCACACATACCCCGAAGGTCTTCGGGCCGATGCCCTGATGGAAGAGGACGTCGCCTGGAGCCACGAGATCGACGGAGAGCGGGACGGCGACCAGTTCGACCGCTCCGAGCGCGCGGCTCTGCGCCGCGTGGCGGGCCTCTCCACCGAGCTCGAGGACGTCACCGAGGTCGAGTACCGACAGCTCCGTCTGGAGCGGGTCGTGCTCGTCGGCGTCTGGACCTCGGGGACCGCGCAGGACTCGGAGAACTCCCTCGCGGAGCTCGCCGCCCTCGCGGAGACCGCGGGCGCGCTCGTGCTGGACGGCGTGATCCAGCGCCGCGACAAGCCCGACGCGGCCACCTACATCGGCTCCGGCAAGGCCACCGAGCTGCGGGACATCGTCCTCGAAACGGGCGCGGACACTGTCATCTGCGACGGTGAGCTCAGCCCGGGCCAGCTCATCCACCTCGAAGACGTCGTCAAGGTCAAGGTCATCGACCGTACGGCCCTGATCCTCGACATCTTCGCGCAGCACGCCAAGTCCCGAGAGGGCAAGGCGCAGGTCGCGCTCGCGCAGATGCAGTACATGCTGCCGAGGCTCCGAGGCTGGGGTCAGTCGCTGTCCCGTCAGATGGGCGGCGGCAAGGGCGGCGGCCTCGCCACCCGTGGTCCCGGTGAGACCAAGATCGAGACGGACCGGCGTCGTATCCGCGAGAAGATGGCGAAGATGCGCCGGGAGATCGCGGAGATGAAGACCGGCCGCGAGATCAAGCGCCAGGAGCGCAAGCGCAACAAGGTGCCGTCCGTCGCCATCGCGGGCTACACCAACGCCGGCAAGTCCTCCCTGCTCAACCGCCTGACCGGCGCCGGTGTCCTGGTCGAGAACGCCCTGTTCGCGACCCTGGACCCGACCGTCCGTCGCGCGGAGACCCCGAGCGGTCGCCTGTACACCCTGGCCGACACCGTCGGCTTCGTACGGCACCTGCCGCACCACCTGGTCGAGGCGTTCCGCTCCACCATGGAGGAGGTCGGCGAGTCCGACCTGATCCTGCACGTGGTGGACGGCTCGCACCCGAACCCGGAGGAGCAGCTGCTCGCCGTGCGCGAGGTGATCAGGGACGTCGGCGCGGTCGATGTCCCCGAGATCGTCGTGATCAACAAGGCGGACGCGGCGGACCCGCTGACGCTCCAGCGGCTGATGCGGATCGAGAAGCGTTCCATCGCCGTCTCGGCCCGTACCGGCCTGGGCATCGAGGAACTGCTCGCGCTCATCGACAACGAGCTGCCGCGGCCCTCGGTCGAGATCGAGGCGCTCGTGCCGTACACGCTCGGCAAGCTCGTCGCCCGAGCCCACTCCGAGGGCGAGGTGATCTCCGAGGAGCACACCCCGGAGGGCACCCTGCTCAAGGTGCGGGTGCACGAGGAACTGGCGGCGGATCTCGCGCCGTACGTTCCGGCACCGGTGGCGTAACAGCGCATACGTGAAGGCCCGCCCCTCGTCGTGAGGGGCGGGCCTTCCGTACGCACGGCCTACTTACCGCCGTACGTCTTGCTCATGTTCTGGTAGATCGCCTCGGCGGTCGCGCCCAGCTGCGGGCCGGCCAGCCAGGTGTTGTCGGCCGGGCCGATCGACGTGTTCGAGACCAGCTTGGTCTCGCCGTCCACCACCCGGAACCAGCCGCCGCCGGACGAACCGCCGGTCATGGTGCAGCCGATGCGGTACATCGTCGGCAGCGTCGTGCTCAGCGAGAGACGGCCCGGCTGGTCGATGCACTTGAACATCTTCAGACCGTTGTAGGGCGCGGCCTGCGGGTAGCCCCAGGCGCCCATCTTGGCGACCTCGGTGGCGGAGGGGGCGGAGAAGTCGATGTCCAGCGCGGCGCCGACCGTCTCCTCCAGCGACTTGGCGCCGGACTCCGGCTTCACGTGCAGCACCGAGTAGTCGTACGCCGCCCCGTCACCGCCGGTCTCCGAGCCGCCCGCGATCCACTCGTTCGAGGTGGAGGCCCAGTCCGCCCACCACTGGCCGTACGGCGCGATCTCCGTGGGGTTGGAGTTCGTCAGCTGCGCCTCGGACTTGCCGTAGTCGTTGTAGGCCGGGACGAACATGATGTTGCGGTACCAGCCGCCGCCGCTGCCCGCGTGCACGCAGTGGCCCGCCGTCCACACCAGGTTGGACTTGCCGGGGTGGTTGACGTCCTTGACGACCGTGCCCGAGCAGACGGCGTGCCCTTCGGGGGTGTCGAAGAAGATCTTGCCGACCGGGGCCGCGTTCTCGTGGTACGGCGTCTTCTCCGCGGACGCCTCGACGGGCAGCGGGTCCGGGTCGGTGACGCCCGTGTCGGCCGCCGCGTCCTTCGTCGAGTACGTCTTGTTGGCCTCCTTGGCGGACTTCATCCGCTCCGGCTTCCACAGGCCGTCGATGACCGGGTTGACGAAGTCCTTGGCCTCACTGAGCCACTTGTCCTTGTCCCAGTTCTTCCAGCCGCCGTCCTTCCAGTCGTCGACGTCGATGCCGTGCTTCTTGAGCTTGTCGGCGATGTCGGCCGGGATCTGGATCTTGTCGTTGCCGCTGTCGGCCGCCTGGGAGGTGGTGGCTCCGGGCTTGTCGCTCGCCTCGTCCGAGCCGTTGCAGGCCGTCGCGGTCAGCGTCAGGGCGGCGACCAGACCGGTGGCGGCGAGCGCGGTGCGGCGCCGCTTGGAAGACGTACGGGACGTACGTGTGGAACGCATGGTGCGTTGACCCCCGTTGGAGCTGTTGTCGTGCTGATGGTTGAGCTGACGATCGCGCCGAGGTCGCTCAAGTGTCATGTGCGTGTCACGGCTGGAGAGGCGTCCTCGGGCGCGACACCCCACTATGCCCGGGCAGTTGAGGGCGAACGGCGGCGGGGCGGTGAAGATTTCTTGGGTCCGCCCCGCCGTCGATCACGTCACTGACCGCGGATCACGTCACTGGCCGGCGAACTTCTCGCTGACCGAGTCGTACACACCCTTGGCCACGTCACCCAGTCGCGGTCCGGCCAGCCAGCCTGCCGTCACCGGGCCGATGGAAGTGTTGGAGACCAGCGCCGGCTTGCCGTCCGAACCGGTCGCGACCCAGCCGCCGCCCGACGAACCACCCGTCATGGTGCAGCCGATGCGGTACATCGTCGGGTCCGACGCCTTGATCGACAGCCGCCCCGGCTTGTCCTGGCACTGGTACATCGTCTCGCCGTCGAACGGCGCCGCCGCCGGGTAACCCGTCGCCGTCATGCCCTGGATCTTCGCCGCCGCCGGGGCGTTGAAGTTCACCGGCAGGGCCGAACCGACGGTCTCCTCCAGGGACTTGCCCGAGCCGCCCTTCTCCGGCGTCACATGGATGACCGCGAAGTCGTACGAGGCACCGTCCCCGCCCGTCTCACCGCCCTGCTCGATCCACTGGTCCGAGGTCTGCGCCCAGTCACCCCACCAGACACCGTACGGAGCGACCTCCTCCCGCGAGGCCTTCTCCAACTCGGCAGTCGACAGGGCGTCGTTGTTGTAGGACGGCACGAACGCGATGTTCCTGTACCAGCCGCCTTCCTTGCCCGCGTGCACGCAATGGCCCGCCGTCCACACCATGTTGGACTTGCCGGGGTTGGCCGGGTCCTGCACGACCGTCGCCGAGCAGACCATCGTGCCCTCGGGGGAGTCGAAGAACACCTTGCCCGCCACGGGGACGCTCTCGTGGTACGTAGCCGGCACGGCCTTGGCGTCCACCGGCGCCGGCTCCGGGTCGGTCACACCCTGGTCCCCGGAGATGTCACTGTCGTCGACACCCTTGCCCTCGTCCGGGTCCTCGGCGCCCCGCATCCGGTCCGGGTCCCACAGACCCTCGATGATCGGGTTGACGAAGTCCTGGGCCTCGCGCAGCCAGTCGTCCTTGCTCCAGTCCTTCCAGGCACCGTCCTTCCACTTGTCGACATCGATCCCGTGCTCCTTGAGCCGGTCCTTGATGTCGTCCGGGATCGTGATCTTCCCGTCCGAGGAAGCCGAGGCGGAGGCGCTGCCGCCTGCCTGGTCGTCGCCCGACTCGCAGGCGGTGGCGGTGAGCGCGAGCGCCGACGCTAGGGCGACGGCGGCCAGCACGGGGGAGGTTCTGCGGCGCGCGCCCCTTTCCCGGCGGGCGGTGAACGACGGCCTTGTGGATCGCATGATCTGACTCCCCCTGAGGTGAACGAACTTGGCGCGACGGCCATGAGCCCACGCCGAACGCGGTCTGATCGCAAGCCGGTTGACATCGATCCCGCGCCGACCCCCGGATGCCCCGGGCGTGTGCTCTCACGGCCTGTTGGAACGGCATCACACACTATGCGCTCGCTGTGGGGGACATCCCACGGAACGGCAACGGTTCCGTCACGGCAAGGATCTTGAGGCAACCCGTAACCCGGTGCGGCGTCCGGGGTTGGTAGCGCTGGGGGGCCTGCTGTCCGGGTGCGGTTGCGGTCCTCCGTGCCCCTGGCGGGAGTTCGGCCCGGCCGGGGCGTCGGACGACGGCGGGAGGACAGGAACACGTGGCCGAGGCTCTGCACAGCGGATACGCGCCCGCGGGGACCCTGCGACGCCAGTCGGCGCGCGAGCCGGCGGCGCGCACCTACGCGCGTGCCCTCCCGATCGTGCCCGTGCGGGCACGCGGGCTGACCATCGAGGGCGCGGACGGCCGCCGCTACCTCGACTGCTGCTCCGGCGCGGGGACCCTGGCCCTCGGACACAACCACCCCGTCGTGCTGGAGGCGATCCGCAGGGTTCTCGACTCCGGCGCGCCACTGCACGCCTTGGGTCTCGCCACCCCTGTCGAGGACGCCTTCCGCACCGAGTTGTTCCGCACCCTGCCGCCCGGTCTCGCCGACCACGCGCGCGTGCAGTTCTGCGGGCCGGCCGACACGGACGCCGTGGAGGCCGCGTACAGGCTCGTCCGGGAGGCGACCGGGCGCACGGGGGTGCTGGCTTTCACCGGTGCCCGTCACGGCATGACCGATGCGGCTCTGGTGGCTGCGGGGGACGCGGCCGACGTACGGGCCCCACGGCTGCCCTACCCACAGGACTACCGCTGCCCTCTCGGCGTCGGCGGCGCACGGGGCGCCGAACTCGCCGCCCGCTGGACGGAATCCGTCCTCGACGACCCCGCCTCGGGTGCGAACGGTGCCGCCGGGATGATCGTCGAACCCGTGCAGAGCGAGGGCGGAGTGATCCCGGCGCCGGACGCCTGGCTGCGACGCATGCGCCGGCTCACTGCCGACCGGTCCATCCCGCTCATCGCCGACGAGACCCAGACGGGAGTGGGCCGCACCGGCGCCTTCTGGGCCGTGGAGCACAGCGGGATCACTCCCGACGTGATGGTGCTGTCCAAGGCCATCGGAGGCAGCCTCCCGCTCGCGGTCGTGGTGTACCGCGACGACCTCGGTGTCCGTGAACCCATCGCCCCCACAGGCACGTTCCGCGGCAACCAACTCGCCATGGCCGCGGGAACGGCCACGCTCGCCCACGTCCGCGAGAACCGTCTCGCGGAACGCGCTTCTCTCCTTGGCGCCCGCATGCTCGCCCATCTCCGCTCCCTGCAAGGGCGGTTCGACTGTGTCGGGGACGTGCGGGGGCGGGGGCTGATGCTCGGGGTGGAGTTGGTGGGGCCGGAGGACGGGGGTGGGGTGGATGTGTGCGGTGGGGCTGAGGACGGCGAGGTGGATGACGGTGAGGTGGGAACCGGGGCCGATTGCGCGTCGCGTGGTGCGGGTGCGGGTGCGGGTGCGGGTGCGGGTGCGGGTGCGGGCGCGGGTGTTGGGGCCCGTGCCGGCGTCGGCGCCGGTATGGGCGGGGTTGGCACCGGCGCCGGCCCTCGACTCGCCGCTCCCGAACTTGCCTCCGCCGTACAGCGGGAGTGCCTGCGCCGCGGCCTGATCGTCGAACTCGGCGGCACCAGGGGCAACGTCGTCCGCCTCCTCCCGCCGCTGACCATCACTGACGAGCAGGCGGAAGCGGTGCTCGACCGTCTGTCCGACGCGGTGGAAGCCGCAGCCCATGACCACACTTCGCGCGGGGAGAGACGGTCGGAGCAGGGCCGTCAGCCGAAGCGGAGGCGGCTGGCGCAGCGGCTTGAGCGAGATCTGGTGCAGCACTTGCAACCGCAACAGCGAGATCACCCAGATCACCCAGATCGCCGAGATCAATGACATTCCCACCTCCATTCGAACCCCCATACGCCCTCCGCCCGATCCCCTAGGAACCCGGCCTCACAGATCGCCACACCCCTCTACCTGGACACCCGTCCCCGCCCCGCTCCCAAGGAACAGCCTTGAACACCACCCCGACCTCCGCAGGCCCCAGCCACACGCCGACATCAGGCCGCGCCACGATGGAGCCTCCCCACCAGACCGAGCCGGAGCCGGGTACTGGACCGACAGGCGTCCCCGAGACCCGCTCGCCGGAACGGGTCCCGGCACAAGGCCGTGGGCGGCGGGGCTGGGAGCAAGAGCAGGCACGGGTGCCGGGGCGGCCCGAGGACGCCCAGCTCGCGGAGGAGCGGACGACCACGACCACCAGGCGATCCGACGGCTCCGACAACCACTCGGCGACAGACCGAGGCGAAACCTCCGCACCGATGAGCCGCCCGCGTCCACCAGCACCCCACCCGAACGCCGACGGGCTACGCGGCGCCACAGCAGACCCCCTGGACCATCCCGACCCGCACACCGCCGCAGAGTCCGCCGCCCTGGAGAACCTGCTGCGCTGTTGGGTACGCGAAGCCGGACTCCCCGCCCCCGCTAACGGGACCCTCCGCATCCCGCTCCCCGCCAGCGGCACCGCCCTGCTGGCCCCCGTCCACTACTGGTCACCGACGGGCTGGCACCGCTTCGGCGCACCCAAACTGGCCGGCGCCCCCGAACAGTCACCATCTCTCGACGCCGTCACCCTCGCCGCACTGCTCGCGAGAGAGCCCTCGGCAGACAGCCCGGCCGACACAACCTCCGCCCCTGCCGCCACATCGCCTGCCCCCGCCGCCACCACGGCCGAGACTCACCACACCGCCACGCCCACAGCCACAGATGGCACCGACCTCGTGGCCCGCGTCGCCGACTCCGTGCGTCGTACCGCCACCTTCATCCGCGAGCGCAGGGAACATCCTTCGGACGAGCTCGACTTGTTCCTCGCGGCCGAACAGGCCCTGGTGCTTGGCCATCCCCTGCACCCCACACCGAAGAGCCGTGACGGCCTGACAGAAGCCGAAGCGCGGCTGTACTCACCCGAGTTGCGCGGCGCCTTCCCCTTGCACTGGATCGCTGTCGCCCCCTCCCTCCTCGCCGCCGACTCTGCCTGGACCGAGCGCGGACGCCTCATCCCCGCCGCTCAACTCACCGCACGCCTCGCCGGATCGGAGCTACCGCTCCCCGACGATCATGCGGCTCTGCCGCTGCACCCTTGGCAGTTGCGGGAAGCCCGGCACGACCCCGCGACCGCCGCACTGTTCGACGCCGGACTGCTCCACGATTTCGGAGCTCACGGCTCTCCCTGGCACCCCACCTCCTCCGTACGCACCGTCCACCGGTCCGGCGCGCCCGCCATGCTCAAACTGTCGCTCGGCCTGCGCATCACCAACTCCCGTCGTCAGAACCTCCGCAAAGAACTCCATCGAGGCGTCGAGGTCCACCGACTGCTGCGCAGCGGGCTCGCCAAGCAGTGGCAGGCCGTACACCCCGGCTTCGACATCGTCCGCGATCCGGCCTGGCTGGCCGTCGACCGACCGGACGGCAGGCCTGTGCCGGGCCTCGACGTGATGATCCGGCACAACCCCTTCACGCCCACCGACGATGTCTCCTGCGTCGCCGGACTCGTGGCGCCAAGGCCTTCCGGTCGGCCGACCAGTGCCAGTGCCGGTGCGGGGGCGGCCGCCGACCAGCCGGCCATGCGGTCCCGACTGGCGGAGGTCGTCACACGCCTTGCCGGCCGAACCGGACGACCTTTGGGCGCCGTCGCCGCCGAGTGGTTCCTGCGCTATCTGGAACAGGTCGTCCGCCCGGTGCTGTGGTTCGACGCGGAGGCCGGTATCGCCCTGGAGGCGCATCAGCAGAACACGCTGGTCCTTCTGGACGGCGACGGCTGGCCCATGGGCGGCCGCTACCGGGATAACCAGGGCTACTACTTCCGCGACTCGCGGCGCGCCGAACTCGACGCCCGGCTGCCCGGCATCGGCGAGCACAGTGACACCTTCGTCTCCGACGAGGTAACCGACGAACGCTTCGCGTACTACCTCGCCATCAACAACGTCCTCGGGCTCATCGGCGCCTTCGGCTCCCAACGTCTGGCCGACGAACGTCTGTTGCTCGCCGCCTTCCGTCGTTTCCTGGGCGATGTCGCCTCCGGACCCGCTCGACTGCGCACCACGCTGCCCGCCCGACTGCTGGATTCACCGGTCCTGCGCTGCAAGGCCAACCTCCTGACCCGACTGCACGGTCTCGACGAACTCGTCGGCCCGGTCGACACCCAGTCCGTCTACGTCACCATCGCCAACCCCCTTCACACCTGACCCCCTTCACTCGCCCAACCCCTTCCGGACTGCTTCAGCTCCACCGGCAATACCTGTCACGCGTGTCATTTCTGTCCGTTCATTCCTGAGGAACATGCCCCGACCCGTCTCCTGAGAGGAGCGCCGCCGTGCCGTCCACCGACGCGAGCGCCAAAGCCACCACCGCCCCTGCCCCGACCGCCGATACCGGTGCGGGCGCCGGCGCCGACCTCGGTCCAGTTGAGGCCCCGGGCACGGACTGTGAGGACACGCTCGACCTGCGTCTGCCCGACGAATTCCTCGCGCTGATCGCCGACGAGGCCGCCGACGCCGGTGCGGAGCCGAGCGGCGCCGAGAGCAGGGCGCAGTTGGGCGCGGGAGGCCCGGACCGCGACGACCTCCTCGACGGAGTGGCCGACTGGGGTCCCGTAACCACACCCGTGGGTGTTTTCCACCTCGTTCCCGTACATGCCGAGCGGGACCTACCGCTCCTCGGCCGCTGGATGAACGACCCCACCGTTGCGGAGTTCTGGGAGCTGGCCGGGCCCCAGAACCGGACCGAGGATCACGTGCGATCCCAGCTCTCCGGCGACGGGCGGAGCGTGCCCTGTCTCGGCATGCTGGACGGCACGCCGATGAGCTACTGGGAGATCTACCGGGCCGACCTCGATCCCGTGGCCCGCCACTATCCCGCCCGACCTCATGACACCGGAATCCACCTCCTCATTGGAGCCGCCACCGACCGTGGGCGAGGGCTCGGCAGCGCGCTCCTCAGAGCCGTCGCCGACCTCGCACTGAACAAACGACCCGCCTGCGCACGCGTCATCGCGGAACCCGACCTTCGCAACACCCCCTCCGTCTCCGCCTTCCTGAGCGCCGGTTTCCGCTTCTCCGCCGAGATCGATCTGCCCGAGAAGCGAGCGGCCCTGATGGTCCGCGACCGGTCACTGCGCGAGGTGCTGTGACCCGATGCCGGTCGATGTCACCTCGCGTCACATCGTCATCACTTTTGGTACACCGCTCGGGCCGATCCGGTTCCCACTCGCGAGACAGCTTTTTCCAGCCGAGCGGATCCCGCCGAAACCAGGCATGCGCATACACAGTCGGCCGGTGTTGACCGCAACCGACCGATTCCGACCCCAGTCGCCCCCGAGCGACCCCAACCGATCGTGCCCCTGCCCTCACCGAGGCCCGATCCAGCCCCTCGTCTCACCCTTGACCACTCGTTTGTCAGTGCCGGGCCGTAGGGTTGTCGCGCTATGACGAAGCCCTCACTCCCCGAACTCCTGCATGCTGCCGTCACTGCCGTCGGCGGCACGGAGCGCCCCGGTCAGGTGACCATGGCCGAAGCCGTCGCGGAGGCGATCGACGACGGCTCCCATCTGCTGGTCCAGGCCGGCACCGGCACCGGAAAGTCGCTGGGCTATCTCGTGCCCGCGCTCGCGCACGGGGAGAGAGTCGTCGTCGCGACCGCCACCCTGGCCCTCCAGCGCCAGCTTGTGGAGCGTGACCTGCCGCGTACGGTGGACTCCCTGCACCCGCTGCTGCGCCGCCGCCCGGAGTTCGCGATGCTCAAGGGCAGATCGAACTATCTGTGCCTGCACCGGCTGCACGAGGGTGTGCCGCAGGACGAGGAGGAGGGCCTCTTCGACCAGTTCGAGGCGGCCGCCCCCACCAGCAAGCTGGGCCAGGACCTGTTGCGGCTGCGTGACTGGTCGGACGAGACGGAGACCGGCGACCGGGACGACCTCACCCCCGGCGTCTCCGACCGGGCCTGGGCCCAGGTGTCGGTGTCGTCTCGCGAGTGCCTGGGCGCCACGAAGTGTGCCTACGGCGCCGAGTGCTTCGCGGAGAACGCCCGTGAGCGTGCCAAGCTCGCCGAGGTCGTCGTCACCAACCACGCGCTGCTCGCGATCGACGCGATCGAGGGCGCCCCGGTCCTCCCGCAGCACGAGGTGCTGATCGTCGACGAGGCACACGAGCTGGTGTCGAGGGTCACCGGCGTCGCCACCGGCGAGCTCACGCCCGGCCAGGTCAACCGCGCGGTGCGCCGCGCGGCGAAGCTCGTCAACGAAAAGGCCGCCGACCAGCTCCAGACCGCCGCCGAGGGCTTCGAGCGGCTGATGGAGCTCGCCCTTCCCGGCCGCCTGGAGGAGATCCCGGAGGACCTCGCCTACGCGCTCATGGCCCTGCGCGACGCGGCCAGGACCGTCATCTCCGCGATCGGCGCCACCCGGGACAAGTCCGTCCAGGACGAGGACGCCGTCCGCAAGCAGGCGCTGGCCTCCGTGGAGACCGTGCACGACGTGGCGGAGCGGATCACGAACGGCTCCGAGTGGGACGTCGTCTGGTACGAGCGCCATGACCGCTTCGGCGCGTCCCTGCGTGTCGCCCCCATGTCGGTGTCGGGGCTGCTCAGGGAGAAACTCTTCGCGGACCGCTCGGTCGTTCTGACCTCGGCGACCCTGAAGCTGGGCGGTGACTTCAACGGAGTGGGCGCCTCCCTGGGACTGGCCCCCGAGGGCACTGAGGGTGAGGACCTCCCGCAGTGGAAGGGCGTCGACGTCGGTTCGCCCTTCGACTATCCGAAGCAGGGCATCCTGTACGTGGCCAAGCACCTCTCGCGCCCCGCGCGGGACGGCGACCGCGCGGACATGCTCGACGAACTGACCGAGCTGATCCAGGCGGCCGGCGGCCGCACTCTGGGCCTGTTCTCCTCGATGCGGGCCGCGCAGCTCGCCGCCGAGGAACTGCGCTCCCGGATCCCCGAGTTCCCGATCCTCCTCCAGGGCGAGGAGACGCTCGGCGAGCTGATCAAGAACTTCGCGGCCGACCCTCAGACCTGCCTCTTCGGCACGCTGTCGCTCTGGCAGGGCGTGGACGTCCCCGGCCCCAGCTGCCAGCTGGTCGTCATGGACAAGATTCCGTTCCCGCGGCCCGACGACCCGCTGATGAGCGCCCGCCAGAAGGCCGTTGAGGACGCGGGAGGCAACGGCTTCATGGCGGTCGCCGCCACGCACGCGGCGCTGCTCATGGCCCAGGGCGCCGGCCGCCTCGTACGAGCATCGGGGGACCGCGGTGTGGTGGCCGTACTGGATCAGCGACTCGCGACCGCGCGGTACGGGAGCTATCTGAAGGCGTCACTGCCCGACTTCTGGTACACGACGGACCGTAACCAGGTCCGGAAGTCGCTGGCCGCGATCGATGCGGTGGCGAAGCAGGCGGAGTGAGTGGGCGTGGGTTTGCCCGACCGGCACCGGTCGGGCAAACCCACGCCTCAGGCGTCCGAAGACGCCGCACAGCACTGGGCCCCGGAACCGGCGCAGGGGTCCCGGGGCCCGGTCAGGGGGCGGACCTCGAAAGGGCCTGCCCGCCGCAGCCGTCACACGCGGCGCAGCACCGCCACCACCTTGCCGAGGATGGTCGCGTCGTCGCCGGGGATCGGCTCGTACGCCGCGTTGTGCGGGAGGAGCCAGACGTGGCCGTCCTCGCGCTTGAAGCGCTTGACGGTGGCTTCGCCGTCGAGCATGGCGGCCACGATGTCGCCGTTCTCGGCGACCGGCTGGCGGCGGACCGTGACCCAGTCGCCGTCGCAGATCGCGGCCTCGATCATGGAGTCGCCGACGACCTTGAGGACGAACAGCTCACCGTCGCCGACGAGCTGTCGGGGGAGCGGGAAGACGTCCTCGACGGACTCCTCCGCGAGGATCGGGCCACCGGCGGCGATACGGCCGACGAGCGGGACGTACGACGCGGCGGGCTTGCCGGCGGTGTCCGTGGGCTGCACGGAGGCGGCCTGGTCGGAGCCGCGCACCTCGTACGCGCGCGGGCGGTGCGGGTCGCGGCGCAGGAAGCCCTTGCGCTCCAGTGCCATGAGCTGGTGTGCGACCGAGGACGTGCTGGAGAGGCCGACCGCCTGTCCGATCTCCCGCATGGACGGCGGGTAGCCACGCCGCTGCACGGAGTCCCTGATGACCTCGATCACCCGGCGCTGTCGGTCGGTGAGTCCCGAGCTGTCGGCGCGGATGCCTGGAGGTCGGCCCGGCAGGGAGCGCTTGTGTCCCTCGGGATTCACGGCTTCGTTCATCGCATGCACCGGCTCGAGTCGGCCCTGGGAGCGGTCCTGGGCAGTGATGGTGGCACTGTCTGCGGTGGTGGTCACGTCGGCCCCTCTCGATGGTCTCCCTGCTGGACAACGGTAGTTGCTTTCGAAAGGTTGCGCCAAACACACGTTCGAGTGAAAAAGTCTGGTTCACCTGACGTGATCATGTGCCTGGGTGTATAGCCAACGCGACGCCTGGCGGACAAAAGGGCCCTTTGTTGTACTGTTCACCGCCGGGTGGCGACCTCGTGGGTTGTCGACCCAGTCTGCCATCCGGCGTCCCGTCAACCGGGATGCGGCCCTCATCTGCGCGGGAGTCCCACGCCCTCTCCGTGTGGCGCCCACGGTATCTCCGCATGCGCCGCAGCGGTACGCCTGTGCACGGCCATGTCCCGCGTGGCGCCTCGGTCATGCGGCACATGCCAATACGAGAGCAACACGCGCGTACGGCGTGTTTGCGGTGACGATCCCTACATCTAGTGCTTGGATTGCTACAGCAGCCCAGAAGTTGTGGTCCCCCGGGTCTTCGCAGCCCCTGAGATCGCCTATGCTTGGGGCTGCTTCGAGGGGCCCATGGGGTCCAGCGAGGCTATTGAGTCTGCTGTGAGGAGGGTTGGGAGTTCATGCACTGCCCCTTCTGCAGGCACCCCGACAGCCGCGTCGTCGACAGTCGTACGACCGACGACGGCACGTCGATCCGCAGGCGCCGCCAGTGTCCGGACTGCTCCCGTCGTTTCACGACCGTGGAGACGTGTTCGCTCATGGTGGTCAAGCGGTCCGGAGTCACCGAGCCTTTCAGTCGTACCAAGGTCATCAACGGCGTGCGCAAGGCATGCCAGGGACGACCTGTCACCGAGGACGCTCTCGCCCAACTCGGCCAGCGGGTCGAGGAGGCGGTGCGGGCCACCGGGAGCGCCGAGCTGACCACCCATGACGTGGGGCTGGCCATACTCGGCCCGTTGCAGGAGCTCGATCTGGTCGCCTATCTGCGATTCGCCTCCGTCTACCGGGCGTTCGACTCGCTCGAGGACTTCGAGGCCGCGATCGTGGAGCTGAGGGAGGCGACGGGGCGTCCCGATGCGGACGCGGACGTGGGGAGCCAAGAAGACGACCGCGGGGCGGGAGAGGCCGTATCGGTCCCCGAGCCCGCGGGTGCCGCCGACTGATCACTGGGTCGGCCCGGACGGAGACACCGGGGCGGCCGGACGGCGGCGATCGAAGACCTGTTGCGGGCGGTAGCGAGTGGGTGCCCGCAATACAAGACAGAACACCGTGCCACGGGAACATCGGGGCACTTCAGGGCGTTTTCGCCCGTACAGGGAGGCGGCATGACAGAGACGGCGAGCGGTCCGGCACGAGGTTCCCGAGCCAAGGGCGCCAAGGCCACCAAGGGACTGCGTATCGAGCGCATCCACACCACCCCCGGCGTGCATCCGTACGACGAGGTCCAGTGGGAGCGTCGTGACGTCGTCATGACCAACTGGCGCGACGGCTCGGTCAACTTCGAGCAGCGTGGCGTCGAGTTCCCCGACTTCTGGTCGGTGAACGCGGTCAACATCGTCACCAGCAAGTACTTCCGCGGTGCCGTCGGCACCCCGCAGCGCGAGACCGGCCTCAAGCAGCTGATCGACCGCATCGTGAAGACGTACCGGAAGGCCGGCGAGGACTACAAGTACTTCGCCTCGCCCGCCGACGCCGAGATCTTCGAGCACGAGCTGGCGTACGCCCTCCTGCACCAGATCTTCAGCTTCAACAGCCCCGTCTGGTTCAACGTCGGTACGCCCCAGCCGCAGCAGGTCTCGGCCTGCTTCATCCTGGCCGTCGACGACTCCATGGAGTCGATTCTCGACTGGTACAAGGAAGAGGGCATGATCTTCAAGGGCGGCTCCGGCGCCGGCCTGAACCTCTCCCGCATCCGCTCCTCCAAGGAGCTGCTGTCCTCCGGCGGCAACGCCTCGGGTCCCGTCTCCTTCATGCGCGGCGCCGACGCGTCGGCCGGCACCATCAAGTCCGGTGGCGCCACCCGCCGCGCGGCCAAGATGGTCATCCTCGACGTCGACCACCCTGACATCGAGGACTTCATCGAGACCAAGGTGAAGGAAGAGGAGAAGATCCGCGCCCTGCGCGACGCGGGCTTCGACATGGACCTGGGCGGTGACGACATCACGTCCGTCCAGTACCAGAACGCCAACAACTCGGTCCGTGTGAACGACGAGTTCATGAAGGCCGTCGAGCAGGGCGGCAAGTTCGGCCTCCGCGCGCGGATGACCGGTGAAGTCATCGAAGAGGTCGACGCCAAGGCCCTGTTCCGCAAGATGGCCGAGGCCGCCTGGGCGTGTGCCGACCCGGGCATCCAGTACGACGACACCATCAACCACTGGCACACGTGCCCGGAGTCCGGCCGTATCAACGGTTCGAACCCGTGCAGCGAGTACATGCACCTGGACAACACGTCCTGCAACCTCGCCTCGCTGAACCTGATGAAGTTCCTCAAGGACGACGGCAAGGGCCACCAGTCCTTCGACGTCGAGCGCTTCTCCAAGGTCGTCGAGCTCGTCATCACCGCGATGGACATCTCCATCTGCTTCGCGGACTTCCCGACGCAGAAGATCGGTGAGAACACGCGCGCGTTCCGCCAGCTCGGCATCGGCTACGCCAACCTCGGCGCCCTGCTGATGGCGACCGGCCACGCCTACGACTCGGACGGCGGCCGTGCCCTCGCCGGCGCCATCACCTCCCTGATGACCGGCACGTCGTACAAGCGTTCCGCCGAACTCGCCGCGGTCGTCGGCCCGTACGACGGCTACGCCCGCAACGCGCAGCCGCACCTGCGGGTCATGAAGCAGCACGCGGACGAGAACACCAAGGCCGTCCGCATGGACGACCTGGACACGCCGATCTGGGCCGCCGCCACGGAGGCCTGGCAGGACGTGCTGCGTCTCGGTGAGAAGAACGGTTTCCGTAACTCCCAGGCGTCCGTCATCGCCCCGACCGGCACCATCGGTCTCGCGATGTCCTGCGACACCACCGGCCTCGAGCCCGACCTCGCCCTGGTCAAGTTCAAGAAGCTGGTCGGCGGCGGCTCGATGCAGATCGTCAACGGCACCGTCCCGCAGGCCCTGCGCCGCCTGGGCTACCAGGAGGAGCAGATCGAGGCGATCGTCGCCCACATCGCCGAGAACGGCAACGTGGTCGACGCCCCGGGCCTCAGGCACGAGCACTACGAGGTCTTCGACTGCGCCATGGGCGAGCGCTCCATCTCCGCGATGGGCCACGTCCGCATGATGGCCGCGATCCAGCCCTGGATCTCCGGTGCCCTGTCCAAGACGGTCAACATGCCGGAGTCGGCGACCGTCGAGGAGGTCGAGGAGATCTACTTCGAGGCGTGGAAGATGGGCGTCAAGGCGCTCGCCATCTACCGCGACAACTGCAAGGTCGGCCAGCCCCTCTCCGCCAAGACCAAGGAGAAGGAGAAGGCCGAGGTCACCGCCAAGGCCGAGGCGACCATCCGCGAGACGGTCGAGAAGGTCGTCGAGTACCGCCCGGTCCGCAAGCGCCTCCCCAAGGGCCGTCCCGGCATCACGACGTCCTTCACGGTCGGCGGCGCCGAGGGCTACATGACCGCCAACTCCTACCCGGACGACGGTCTCGGTGAGGTCTTCCTGAAGATGTCGAAGCAGGGCTCCACCCTCGCGGGCATGATGGACGCCTTCTCGATCGCGGTCTCCGTCGGCCTGCAGTACGGCGTGCCGCTGGAGACGTACGTCTCGAAGTTCACGAACATGCGCTTCGAGCCGGCCGGTATGACGGACGACCCGGACGTGCGGATGGCGCAGTCGATCGTCGACTACATCTTCCGCCGCCTGGCGCTGGACTTCCTGCCCTTCGAGACGCGCTCCGCGCTCGGCATCCACTCCGCCGAGGAGCGTCAGCGTCACCTCGAGACCGGCTCCTACGAGCCGACCGAGGAAGAGGTCGACGTCGAGGGCCTGGCCCAGTCGGCGCCGCGCGCCCAGGAGCTGAAGGCCGTCGTCACGCCCAAGGCCGAGGTCGAGGCGGCCAAGCCCGCCCCGAAGCAGGCCCACACCAGCGCCGAGCTGGTGGAGATGCAGCTGGGCATCCAGGCCGACGCCCCGCTCTGCTTCTCCTGCGGTACGAAGATGCAGCGCGCCGGTTCCTGCTACATCTGCGAGGGCTGCGGCTCGACCAGCGGTTGCAGCTGATCGCGCACGCGTGAGTGATCTGTGAGGGCGGTGGGGCCGGTTCCGGCTCCACCGCCTCTTGCATGTCCGCGTGCCGCGGAGTCAGGGCTCCTGGGCCTTTTCTCAAGGAGTTGAGATCGTTGGGGCGACCCATGATCACTGGGTCAGGGTTGGTGTGCCTTCCCCATGGCCGAGCTGAACCCGGCCGGATCGTCCTCGAAGCCATGGATGCCAGGACGGAACTCCCAGGTCCCGGAGCCGTCCCGGACGAACTCCGCGACGGTTGCCGCCGTGGCCCCGAGTACTGTGCCGAAGTCGTCCTCGGTCAGCACCGTGTAGCCCTCACGGATGCGCAGCGCCGGGTTGGTCACGCCGACGAACGTACGCTCCCCGGAACGCTGCTGGATGACGACGCCGACCACCACGCGCGCGTACCGGCTGTCGAGCCGGTCGAGTTCCAGCGTCATGACCTCGTCCCAGCCGAAGCCCTTGCCGTCCTTGCTGTCCCGGTTGAGGTACATGGTGCCGTCGGGGGAGCGGCTGTCGAAGTGCACCACGTAACCAGGGTCGCCGTACGGGTCGCTCGCGGGGTAGGGCGCGGCCACGATGTCGAGGTCGGTGGCTGCGTGGCCCGCGGGACTCGGGTCCCACTTCAGTGCGACTTCGACCTTGCGGATCCCCTTGTTGAGGCCGTTCACCAGGCTTCCCCTTCCCCGTGTGTCGCGGCCCGAACTGCCATGTGGTCAGGGCCGGTTGTCCATCCTGCCACGCACTCGGCACCCCGCGCGGGAGAGATCTCTGCCGGAGCGTGACCGACGCCACGCTGCGTGGCCTTACGATGGCGCGGTGCTGGTCAAGTGGATTCGCTGCACCGTGGTGGACCGCCGCGGCTTCGAGCGGGGGCAGCGAAAGTGGGCGGGGCTACTGGGTGAGCCGGGGTTTCGGGGACAGGGCGGAGGCTGGAGCCGGGGGCGGACCGGAGTGGCGCACATCTTCTCCTTCTGGGAGAGCCGTTCGTTCTACGACTCCTTCATGGCCCGATCCCACGACCGGCTGGCGTCTGCGCAGTCAGGCACGTTCAAGGACGCGCAGGTCAAGCTCTTCGACTACCGCTTCGACGTGAAGACCGGCTTCGAGCCGCGCTTCACCGACGCCGACCTGGTGCGCGTCGCCCATTGCCGGGTCCACGAGGAACGCGCCGAGCACTTTACGCTGATGCAGGAGAAGGTCTGGAACCCGGCGATGGCCGGCTCGCCCGGCATGATCCGCGGCCTGTTCGGCGAGGCGCCGGGCCATGAGTTCCTCGTCCTGTCGATGTGGCAGTCGGCCGCCGAGCACGGCAAGTACCGCACCGAACGTGTCGAGCGGCTGGCTCTGCGGGCCCAGATCGAGGCCGACGTGGCCTCTCTCACCGGAGACATCGTGGAGCTCGAACCGACCTGGACGGTTTGAGATCCGGACCCGCTGCGCGTGAGCCGTTCTGAGGCCTGTGGTGCAGGAAATGTGTGACCTACGCCGTATGGAGGCCGTACGGGTGCTCGATCCGGGCTGACCCGATCTAGGGTTTTGGCATGGCACGACCACGGCGCATCGTCCTTGTCCGGCACGGCGAGTCAACGGGCAATGTTGATGACACCGTGTACGAACGCGAGCCCGACCACGCGTTGGCACTGACCGAGCGAGGATGGCAGCAGGCGGAGGAGACGGGTAAACGGCTGCGCGAGATATTCGGCCGCGAACGCGTCAGCGTCTACGTGTCGCCGTACCGCCGTACCCACGAGACCTTCCGCGCCTTCCATCTCGACCCCGAGCAGGTACGCGTGCGTGAGGAGCCGCGGCTGCGCGAGCAGGACTGGGGGAACTGGCAGGACCGTGACGACGTACGGCTGCAGAAGGCCTATCGGGACGCGTACGGCCACTTCTTCTACCGCTTCGCCCAGGGGGAGTCCGGGGCCGACGTGTACGACCGGGTCGGCGGCTTCCTGGAGAGCCTCTTCCGCAGCTTCGAGGCCCCCGACCATCCACCGAACGTCCTGCTGGTGACCCATGGCCTGGCCATGCGCCTGTTCTGCATGCGCTGGTTCCACTGGAGCGTCGCGGAATTCGAGTCGCTGTCGAATCCCGGGAACGCCGAGATGCGGATGCTCGTTCTCGGTGACGACGGCCGGTACGCCCTTGACCGGCCCTTTGACCGCTGGCGAGATCCGGAACCGTACGGGATCACCGGATAGAGTGGCAGAGCGATGACCGCTGATTCCTCTCCCGACGGGCGCCTGGACCGCGCCCTGTCCAGCCTGCGCGGACTCGCGGTGGGGGACGCGCTCGGCTCACAGTTCTTCGTGCCGGTGAACTACCCACTGCTCAAGCGCCGCGAGCTGCCGTCCGAGCCCTGGCAGTGGACGGACGACACCGAAATGGCCTGCTCCGTGGTGGCCGTCCTGGCCGCCCACCACCGCATCGACCAGGACGCGCTGGCGCAGTCCTTCGCCCATCACCACGACTTCGACCGCGGCTACGGCCCGGCGGTCAACCGTCTGCTGCGACTGGTCCGCGAAGGCGGCGACTGGCGTGAGCTCGCCGCCGCACTCTTCAACGGACAAGGGTCCTGGGGCAACGGCGCCGCGATGCGGATCGCCCCGTTGGGCGCCTGGTACGCGGACGACCCGGAGCAGGCGACGCATCAGGCGGAGATCTCCGCCTATCCCACGCATCAGCACCGCGAGGCCGTGGTCGGGGCCATGGCGGTCGCCGCGGCGGCCTCGCTGGTCGCGGCCCCCAGCGGTCCGCCCAGTGCCGAGGAACTCCTCGACGGGGTCGTCGCGCTCGTCCCGAAGTCCGCCGTGGGAGCGGGCCTGCGCCGCGCCAGGGACATGCTCGACTACGGCGATGCGAGCACCGTCGCGGCCGTGCTGGGCTGCGGACGGCGTACGACCGCCCATGACACGGTGCCTTTCGCGATCTGGTCGGCCGCCCGGTCTCTCGGTGACTACGAGGAGGCGTTCTGGTCGACCGCCCAGGTGGGCGGCGACGTGGACACGACCTGCGCCATCGTGGGCGGCATCATCGCCTCGGGGAAGGCGGGAGCGCCGCCTGCCGAGTGGGTGGGGCGGACCGAGGCGCTGCCGGAATGGATGGCGCTGGCCTCCTGAGTCGGCACCCCTCGCCGTAGCGGTGTCGATCTCCGTCCGCGGGGGCGGGTTCGGTCGATCACCGGATGCGCGAAAACTCTCCGTGCAGGGTGGGAACTCTGCGTAACCGGCCGTGCGTTGTCGTGGTATCCGCTGCGTGATCCATCGGGACATGCGGCCAGGCGACGGTACGACGGTCGTAGGGGGTGGCATGTACGGGGTGTGGGTCCTGGTGGGCTGGTTGACCCTCGCTGTGTGGATGACCGGACCGGCGTTCTCGTCCTCCGTCGTGGCGACGTCCGGGTCCGGCCATCCACGGCTCTGTGCGAGCCCCCTCCGGTCAGCCGAGGCCGGGGCCCGCCGTGCCCGCGAGCGCTTCCAGGTCGCTCTTGCGGACCCGGATGACGAGCCATGCGGTGGCCAGGGCGAGTACGGCCATCGCGGCCGCCGCGACGAATCCCGTAGAGATGCCCTGCGCGAGCACCTCGTGGCCCCACGGCGCGGGCAGTTGATGCGTCTTGGCGAACTCCGCCTTCTGCTCCGCCGTCCCGTCGGCCATGAACTGGGGCAGTTGCTTCTCCGCCTCGTCCTTGCTGGCCGAGCCGAACACCGTGGTCAGGATGGACAGGCCGAGCGACCCGCCCACCTGCTGCGTCGCGTTGAGCAGCCCGGACGCCGCGCCCGCCTCGTGCTGGGCGACGCCGGAGACCGCGGTGATGGTCAGCGTGACGAAGTTCAGGCCCATGCCGAAGCCGAACACCAGCATCGGGCCGAGCACGCCTCCGGCGTACGTGCTGTCGGAGCTGATGAGGGTCTGCCAGAACAGGCCGATCACCGCGAGGGTCGAGCCCACGAGCATGAACGGCTTGGGGCCGAGCACCGGCAGGAACCGCTGCGACAGACCCGCGCCGAGAGCGATCACGACCGTCACCGGAAGGAAGGCGAGGCCCGCCTCGATCGGGGTGTAGTCCAGCACGTTCTGTACGAAGAGGACGATGTAGAAGAACATGCCGAACATCGCCGCGGCCAGGCTCAGCATGATCACGTACGTGCCCGAGCGGTTGCGGTCGGCGAACATCCGCAGCGGGGTGATCGGTTCCTTCGCGCGCGTCTCGATGAACGCGAAGGACAGCAGCAGGACGACCGCGGCAGCGAAGGAGCCGATCGTCAGACCGTCCCGCCAGCCCTCGTCCGCCGCGCGGATGAAGCCGTAGACCAGGGACGCCATGCCGGCCGTCGAGGTCAGTGCGCCGGCGATGTCGAAGCGGCCGGTGTGCCGTTCGGACTCGCTGATGTACAACGGCGTGAGGACGGCGATCAGGACACCGATCGGCACGTTGACGAAGAGCACCCACCGCCAGTCGAGCCATTCGGTGAGCATGCCGCCCGCGAGCAGGCCGATCGCGCCGCCGCCCGCCGAGACGGCGGCGAAGACTCCGAAGGCCCGGTTCCGCTCTGGGCCTTCGGGGAACGTGGTGGTGATAAGAGCGAGCGAGGTGGGCGATGCGATCGCGCCCCCCACACCCTGCAGGACGCGCGCCGCCAGCAACTGCCAGGGTTCCTGGGCGAGTCCGCCGAGGAGCGAGGCGAAGGTGAACAGCAGGATGCCGGCGGTGAACACCCGCCGCCGGCCGAGGATGTCACCTGCGCGGCCGCCCAGAAGCAGCAGTCCGCCGAAGGTGAGTGTGTAGGCGCTGACGACCCAGGTGAGGTCGGTGGTGCTGAACTTCAGAGCGTCTTGAATGTGCGGGAGTGCGATGTTCACAATCGTCGCGTCGAGTACCACCATGAGTTGGCAGGCGGCGATGACGGCGAGTGCGATGCCGGGGCGTCCTTCCCGGCGCGCCGCACCTGGCTTCTGATCCTTGATCAACTGAGAGGTTGTCACTATGGGTCCCCCACAAGTGCGTTAGTGAACGCTCGCGTTCACTGTCGCGTCCACGGTAGTGAGTCCTCCATAGTGAACGCAAGCGTTCACTTAGATTGTGGTCGTGCGGCGTGTCCCCCCGTCGTCGCCGCGCGTCTTCCCCATGTCCCCGGAATCCCCGCTTCCCCTGCTCGCTGGAGAAACTCAGATGGTTACCTCGCGCTGGACGGCCGCCCCCGCTCAGGCGTCCTCCCTCCGTCGGCGCGGCGCCGTGCTCGAGCGCGCGATCCTCGACGCCGCGCTGGAGCAACTCAGTACGGTCGGCTGGAAGGGCCTCACCATGGAGGGCGTCGCCGCGGGCGCCCAGACCGGCAAGGCTGCGGTCTACCGTCGCTGGCCCTCCAAGGAGGACCTCGTCGCCGACGCCCTCAAGGCCGGACTGCCGCTGATCGACGAGGCGCCGGACCTGGGCGGGCTCCGCGAAGACCTCCTCGCGCTCTGTCGGCAGGCGCGCGACGCGATGTATTCACGTCCCGGCTTCGCCCTCCGCGCGGTGATTCACGAATGCGACGACGCTCAGGCGGAGCGCTTCCATGGCGTGATCTTCGGCGGGGTAGTGGAGCCGACACTAAGGCTGCTCGGAGAGGTCATCACCCGTGGAATCGAGCGGGGAGAGGTCCGTGCCGATGCCGCGAACAGCTACGTCTTCGACGCGATCCCGGCGATGATGATGTACCGCTCCAAGATGAGCGGAAGCGAATGGAGCGACCAGGAGCTGCAGGAGATGATCGACCAGTTCATGGTTCCACTGCTGCGACCGAGCGGCGACTGAGGGGGCCTGGCGGCGGTCATGGGGCCGCGGGCTGAGGGGGCCTCGCGCCCACTGTGACGCCACTCGGGGAACCGGGGTGTCGCCGGGTGATCCAGGCGGCGTACGCTAAGGGCGCCATGCCGTACGAACCACCTACACACACCGTCGAGCGCTCCCTCCGCGCCACGACCGGAGCGAAGGTCATTGCCGGTGTCGACGAGGTGGGGCGCGGTGCGTGGGCCGGCCCCGTCACCGTCTGCGCGGCGATCACCGGACTGCGCCGACCCCCCGAAGGCCTCACCGACTCCAAGCTCCTCACCGTCAAGCGACGCACCGAGCTTGCCGAGGTACTGCGGACGTGGGTGACGTCGTACGCCCTGGGGCACGCGTCCCCGGAGGAGATCGACGAGCTGGGCATGACGGCCGCTCTGCGTCTGGCGGCGGTCCGCGCCCTGGAGACCCTGCCGGTCCGTCCCGAGGCGGTGATCCTCGACGGCAAGCACGACTATCTCGGGGTCCCGTGGCGGGTCCGTACGGTGATCAAGGGTGACCAGTCGTGCGTCGCGGTCGCGGCGGCCTCGGTGATCGCCAAGGTTCAGCGCGACAAAATGATGGCCGAACTGGGTATCGACCATGCAGACTTCGGTTTTGCGGACAATGCCGGGTATCCGTCACCCGTGCACAAGGCCGCGCTGGAGGAGCGGGGACCCACCCCGTACCACCGGCTGTCGTGGGCGTATCTTGATGCGCTGCCCCAGTGGCGGCATCTCAAGAAGGTCCGCAGCTGGGCGGACGGACGCGTTCCGGAGATCGAGGGCCAGCTCGGCTTCGATTTCTGACCGTTCCGCTCGCACTTATGTGCCACCCGCCGACGCGAGCCGCACCAATGTTTGATAAAAGTCAGCTCATGCCTCTCCTTCCCGAGGAGCCTCAGATTCACGAGAGTGCCCAGGGTCCCCGCGCCACTCCGGCCAGTGGCCGTACCGCGCCGACCCCCCGCCCCGTACCCGGCCCCCGGCCCGCGGCGCACCCGCGTCCCGGTCGTCCCGGCCCCCTCCGCCCCACGCCTCCGGTGCAGCGTGCGCCGCATGACGTGGCCGCCAAGCCCGGACCGTCGGGCCCGGCGCCCCGCGCCGCCGCTCCGGCCCCGGCGACCCCGCAGATCCAGCTGATCCCGGCCTCCGCCGACGGCGCGCTCGACGCCGCCGAGGAAGCCGTGGACCTGCTCCTGGAGTCGGGCCGTGCCCCCGGCGACGTGCTGGTGATCACCACCGGCGAGCAGCACCCGTGGGCCACCCACGAGCTGTCCTTCGGCGAAGCCTCCTACTGGGCCCAGCACGACGCGGGCGACGACGTCTTCTACCTGGACGCCGACGCCGCCGGCCGTGCCGCCACGCGCCCCGTCGTCGTGGTCGCCGTCAACGGCGGTGCCGACGCCGTTGCCGCGACCGTTCTGCCCCTGGCCCACAGCCGGGCCGGCGCTCTGCTGATCGTCTGCGGCGACCCGCAGCAGATCAACTCGGTGCTGGGCGCGGGC
Organism: Streptomyces justiciae; assembly: GCF_015163075.1. Classification (GTDB taxonomy): domain Bacteria; phylum Actinomycetota; class Actinomycetes; order Streptomycetales; family Streptomycetaceae; genus Streptomyces; species Streptomyces justiciae. Next base: position 399,413 of record NZ_JADDXU010000007.1, on the reverse strand, counting down.
GTCTGAGCCCGTACCGGTGAACCCGAGGGGACGCCGGGGTGACGAAGGCGCCGCCGCGGCGGCGCCTGCACGGTGGGAGGTTTGTCGTGCGCGGACGCCTGAGGGCGGTCCGTGCGCGTGCCCTCGCCGAGGTCGGTTCCGGCGCGGCTGAGAGAGCCTCGGGAAGCTCCGTCGTCGTCTCTCCCCGTGCACGCGGGGCGACCAGGCATGCGCGGCTGCCCGGTGACCTTGGGCTTCCCGCATGCGCGGCTCTCGCGCCGTACGACGCCTTGCGACGCCGCACGTTCGCCTGCGATGACGTGTGACGCCGTACGACATGAATGCACGGCGGAGCCGAGTGATCCATGGATGTCGTGGACGGGACGGCCGGTTCGTCGTACCGGAAGGCGCCTCGGGGCACCTTCCGGCCGGAGTCTCAGCGGGCTGCCGCGCGGCGCAGTACCTCGGACGCGGCACCACCGGTGCGCGGCAGTGGAGGCGGTGCCTCGGACAGGGCGAAAGGTTCCGGCGCCGACGTGGAGTTGGGCCGACGGCCGCCGCGGCCCTCGCCGAGAACCTGCCAGCCGTCACGGGTGAGCGTGATGTAGGCGCCGCAGCGCAGTCCGTGCAGCGTGCAGGCGTCGCGCAGCCCCCACATCCACGCGCCGTCCTCCTCCGTCCAACGCGCGTCGCCGTCACGGCAGTACAGCAGCACGGCCGTACGCACCGGAGTGCGGCGGCGCAGGTCGTGCGGGATGACCCGGCGCAGCTGGGCGAGCAGCGCGTTGCGGAACATCCAGCCGTCGGCTGGTGCCGGGCGGCGCGTGAACGAGGCGCTCGCGCGCAGCCGTTCGTCCGGATCGAGGACGGCGACGATCGCCGTCGCGGTCGTCGGACGATGCCGGGAGTGCAGTCCGCTCACGACCTCGCGGGGATTGCGCAGCAGGGGAATCCCGGCTGCGGCCCACTCCGCGGGTTCGAGCAGACGGGTCAGCGGGTTGGATGCGGCGGACAGGTCGGCAGACGTCGACGTGGATGCTGCCGAAGACGGAGCGAATCCGAAGGTCACGGTCCTCCCTTCGGCTACGCGCCCACAGCTGCGGGCGAGGTCGGATTCGGGGGAACGCACGCCGCAGCAGAGCCCTACCGGACCACGGGCGAGCCGTGCGGGGAGCGGAGTTCAATTCTTCCTGTCGAACTTGGATGCGGCAACGAGCAATTGGGGCCACCGACCGGTATCTGACGGTGTGTGGTTTATATCCCTACCCGGTGTTTCACCCTGCGACGCCAGACACGCGCGCGTGCCTGACGCACAGGATGCCTGGTGTCACGCGTTGTGAAGTGGCCGATTGTCAGTGCCATCGGGTTGCATGGAGACATGGACAACCTGGAGCTCCGTGCCGAAGCCGATGCCGTCCTCGCCGAGCTGGTCGGGGCCCCGGACGGCTCCGCGCGGTTGCGGGAGGACCAGTGGCAGGCGGTCGCGGCGCTGGTGGAGGACCGACGGCGCGCGCTGGTGGTGCAGCGCACCGGCTGGGGCAAGTCGGCGGTGTACTTCGTCGCCACCGCGCTGCTGCGCCGGCGCGGCGCGGGACCGACCGTGATCGTCTCGCCGCTCCTGGCGCTGATGCGCAACCAGGTCGAGTCGGCGGCGCGGGCCGGGATCAGGGCGCGCACCATCAACTCGGCCAACCCCGAGGAGTGGGACACCATCCACGAGGAGGTGGAGCGGGGCGAGACCGACGTGCTTCTGGTCAGCCCCGAGCGTCTCAACTCCGTCGACTTCCGCGACCAGTTGCTGCCCAAGCTGGCGGCCACGACCGGTCTGCTGGTGGTCGACGAGGCGCACTGCATCTCCGACTGGGGGCATGACTTCCGGCCCGACTACCGCCGGTTGCGGGCCATGCTCACCGAGCTCGCTCCCGGTGTCCCGGTGCTGGCCACCACCGCGACGGCCAACGCGCGCGTGACCGCGGACGTGGCCGAGCAACTCGGCACCGGCGCAGGAGAGGCGCTGGTGCTGCGCGGCCCGTTGGAGCGGGAGAGCCTGCGTCTCGGCGTGGTCCGGCTGCCGGACGCCGCACACCGCCTGGCCTGGCTCGCCGAGCACTTGGACGAGCTGCCGGGCTCCGGAATCATCTACACCTTGACGGTCGCCGCCGCCGAGGAGGCCACGGCCCATCTGCGCCAGCGAGGCCACCAGGTCGCCTCCTACACGGGGCGCACGGAGAACGCCGACCGGCTCCAGGCCGAGACCGACCTGCTGGAGAACCGGGTCAAGGCACTGGTCGCGACCTCGGCTCTGGGCATGGGCTTCGACAAACCCGACCTGGGCTTCGTCATCCATCTCGGCTCGCCGTCCTCACCGATCGCCTATTACCAGCAGGTCGGCCGCGCGGGACGCGGTGTCGCCCACGCCGATGTGCTGCTGCTGCCGGGCAAGGAGGACGAGGCCATCTGGCGCTACTTCGCCGACACCGCCTTCCCGCCGGAGGCACAGGTCCGCCAGACTCTCGCGGCGCTGGCCGAGGCGGGCAGGCCGCTGTCCGTGCCCGCCCTGGAGGCGGTCGTGGACCTCCGGCGCACCCGCCTGGAGACCATGCTCAAGGTTCTCGACGTCGACGGGGCCGTCAAACGGGTCAAGGGCGGCTGGATCGCCACCGGCGAGCCCTGGGTCTACGACGCCGAGCGGTACGCCTGGGTGGCACGACAGCGCGCGGCCGAGCAGCAGGCCATGCGTGACTACGTGAGCACGGCCGGGTGCCGGATGGAATTCCTGCGCCGCCAGCTGGACGACGAAGGGGCGGCACCCTGCGGCCGCTGCGACAACTGCGCCGGACCCTGGGCCGACACCTCCGTCTCGACGGAGACGCTGACGGCGGCGACGAAGGAACTGGACCGCCCGGGCGTCGAGGTCGAACCACGTCGGATGTGGCCAACCGGAATGCCCGCGCTGGGCATCGATCTCAAGGGCCGCATCCCGGCCAAGGAGCAGTGCTCCACCGGGCGCGCCCTGGGGCGGCTCTCCGACATCGGCTGGGGCAACCGGCTGCGCCCGCTGCTGGCCGAGGACGCTCCCGACGGCCCGGTGCCGGACGACGTGCTGCGGGCCGCGGTGGCGGTGCTCGCCGACTGGGCGCGTTCACCCGGCGGGTGGGCCTCCGGCGCCCCGGAAGCCGCCGCCCGGCCGGTGGGCGTCGTCGCCGTACCGTCCCTGGCCCGCCCCCGCCTGGTGGGTTCCCTCGCCGAGGGCATCGCCGGCATCGGCCGCCTGCCGTTCCTGGGCACGCTGACGTACACGGGCCCGGGGGGTGCGCACGCGGCCCGGCGCAGCAACTCAGCCCAACGACTCAGGGCGCTGTCCGGCAGCTTCGCCGTCTCCGACGAACTCGCCGAAGCGCTGGCCCGCACACCCGGCCCCGTCCTGCTCGTGGACGACTACACCGACTCCGGCTGGACCCTGGCGGTCGCGGCCCGGCTGCTGCTCCGGGCCGGGAGTGAGCGGGTGCTGCCTCTGGTGCTTGCTGCGGCAGGCTGAGTCGCTTCACCGGGGGCCACGGGCTGCCTTCACGGCTTGGCACGCGGTCGGCGGTCGGCGGTGCGACTGGGGTGAATTGACGTGTCCCTGGCTCGAGTTATCCACAGGCGAAAGCGGAATTCTGCGATTCGCGAGATCGTCTGGGCATGACGAACCACGGCGAAACGACCGGAACCCCTGAAAGCCATGGAACCGCCGAAACCGCGGCATCCGACTCGGAAGTCCCCACGACTCCCGCGAGCGACAAGGCGACGGGAAGCAGCCCCCGCAAGACGGTAGGTGCGCGCGACGAGCGCCTGGGCCAGGCGGAAGGCGTCGACTCCCTCGCATACGACGGCCACGGCGACGAACAGGTGACCCTGCGCACCCCGGCCGAACTGGCGGACGCCCTGCCCTATCTGCTCGGCTACCGGCCGGAGGACAGCATCGTGCTGGTCGCCCTCCGCGACAAGGACGGACGCGGCCGCTTCGGGGGCCGGGCCCGGCTCGGCATCCCCGCGAACACCGACGACTGGCCCGCCGCGGCCCGGCAGTTGGCCCACGGACTGGTCACCGGCAGTGAGCGCAGAGGAGCCCGTCCTGACCAGATGGTCGCCTACCTGTGCCAGGAGCCGGGCCGGGGAGAGTCGGGCCGGGATGTGATGGAACGACTCCGGCCGCTCGTCCAGCAACTGCGTGTCGAGTGCGGCTCCCGCGATGTGCCGGTGATCGAGGCGCTGTGCATTTCCGACGGCCGCTTCTGGTCGTACTGCTGCGTGAGCGAGGCGTGCTGTCCGCCTGAGGGGCAGTCGATGGGCCTGCCCGGCACCTCGGTGCTGGCCGCGGCCGCCACCTACGCCGGTCTCCAAGTGCGCGGCACCCTACGAGAGTTGCGGGCCAGGCTGATGCCCTGGGAGAACGCCGCCGCGCTGGCCCAGGAGATCGCCCTGGACACTGCCGGCATGGCCATCGTCCCGAGGATCCTCGACGAGGCCGGTCGCGCCGGCGTGGCCGCGGAGACCCTGGAGCTTGCCGAACAGATCATGCGGCGCTTCGAACAGGCGCCGTCCGTGTCCGGCATCCTCACCGCGGATCTCCGTGACGACCAACTGCTGGGCCACGACGAGGCCGCATCGCTGATCCTCGGCCTCCAGGACCGCACCACCCGTGACCGCGCGGCCGAGTGGATGGAAGGGGACGCGGCAGGTCCCGCCCTACGGCTGTGGCGCGCCCTCGCCCGACGCTGCGTCGGACCGTACGGCGAACACGCCGCCGCGCCGCTGACCCTCGCCGGCTGGGTCGCATGGTCGACCGGCGACCAGTTGGAGGCGAGGGAGGCCTTGGCCATGGCCCTGGGCGCGGACCCCGATTACCTCTTCGCCCGCCTGCTCCACCAGGCCTGCAACGAGGGGCTGGACCCGGAGTCGATCCGCCGTTGCCTGCGGGCGGAACGCGGGGACAGGGGGCAGACGGAGCCTGTGGGAGCGGGCGACTCCGCGGTTGGAGTGGGGCGGGCGGACCTGCCGAATCTGCCGGACCTGCCAGATCTGCCGGATCGGTCGGACGCGGGAAGCATGGCAGCCGACGAGGACGCCGTAGGGTCCGGCGAGGCCTCGTCCGTGTCGCTCGCGGCTCCCGCGGTGGGTTCTGGCCGTCGACGCCGGACGCGGTCCGCCGACGCGGGTGCGAGCGGTGCTCGTTCGGCGAAGGGGGAGCGGGAGGGGCGTGGCTCGGGGGTGGGTTCCCGGTCTCGTGCTGCGGCGGGGGGAGGTGCGCGGCCTGGTGCGGCGCGTCCGTCGGCGGGAGGCTCGCGGCCCGATTCGGCTCGTGGCGGTCGTACTCGTAAGGGTGTTGACGGCAGTGGCCGGGGGCTGCGTGGGGGTGGTGCGCGGTCTGGGGGCGTGGGGGATGCGGGGACTACATGATCGTGCGTGGGGGCGGGATGGCTGACGTGACGGCTACGACGGCTACGACGGCGGGGTCGGCCGAGGTGGCTGCGGGGGCTTTGGCGGCGTCGAGTGGGCTTGGGCCGTCCAGTGCCTGTGGCGTCAATCCGGAAGGTCACACGGAAGCGTGTGGGGCATGGTCGGCGAGGGCGAGGGCGAGGGCGACGGCGGGCGGCGGGCACACCTGCGGGGACGCGGCCGTCCGACCCCGCCGCCATCCGGTCTGCTTCGGTGGGCGGAGGCGTGACCCCGAGGAGCCCTGCTCCGTTCACCTGAGTGGCGGAACACGTGGACGGATCTGCCGCCGCACCTCCGTTCACGGTCCCGCCACGTTTCAGAGCCCCGCACCGCCGATGCCGCACCCGCCCGAGGCGCACCGAGCGCAGAAGAAGCCGCCCATGTATCAGCCGACTCCGCCCTCCACCGCCGACGATCCCCGCTCTGCCTCGGATTCGATGGCCTTACGGCCGCCGGACCGGGTCGTAGATCCCAGCCCGCCCTCCGCCGCGATGCCAGACCGACCACATCCCTCAAGCCCGCCGACGTCGGACCGGCCACATGCCTCAAGCCCGGCGACGTCAGACCGGCCACATGCCTCAAGCCCGGCGATGGCAGACCGGCCACATGCCTCAAGCCCGGCGATGGCAGACCGGCGCACGCCCCACACCCCGGGGCCAACCCGCACCACGGGGCAGGCACATCGTGCCCCGGCCGCACCGGCTCGCGGTGGCCAGTTCCCGTCCCCGTCGTCCCGTCGTCCCGCCGATCTGCCCTCCACCCACACCACCTTGATCTGCGTCGCCCTCCCGGGCCTCGCCATCTCCACGGAGCAAGGGCAGCTGACCGGTCGCGGGTTGGAGGGGTTCTACCGGGCCGGTCGGCGTGTGCTGTCGCGCTGTCAGGTCCGGGTGGCCGGGCGTGAACCGCTCGCGGTGCAGGCGCGGATGACCTCGGCCGACAGCGCGCGGTTCCTGGGCACCGTCCGCACCTCCCCGCATGTGGGCCCGGACCCGGATGTGCTCGTCGAGCGCGTCCGGCACGCGGACGGTACGGAGCGGATCACCGTGCGCAGCGCGGCCGTTCGTCCGCTGCGGCTGCCGGTCGAGGTGGCCCTCGGCACGGATCTGGCCGACCTGGGCGCCATCGCAGCCGGTGGCCCGGGACCCGAACTGCCCGCGAGCGTCCATGACTCCGGTCTGCGCTGGTCGTCGCCCCTCGGGAATTCGTCGGTCACGGCCGACCCGCCGCCGGCCGACGCGCTGGCCTCGGCCGGACTGCTGCGCTGGGAGTTCGTCATGCCCCCAGGCGGCACCGCGAGCGTCGAGCTGCGGGTCCGCCCGGACGGCGCGGGACCCGTCCGGGCCGTGGGCCGGGCGGCGACGAGTCCTCTCGCTCCCGCCCGTGCGATGGGCGACGACCACAGGGCGCAGCACCTCATGCGGACGAGCATCGAGGATCTTCAGGCCCTGCTGCTGCGCGACCCTGCTCACCCCACCGACACACATCTCGCGGCCGGCGCGCCCTGGCGCTGTGGTCTGTCCCCGGCCGACGCGCTCGCCGCCGCCCGCATGGCCCTGCCGCTCGGCACCCGCCTCGCCGCAGGCACCCTGCGCACCCTCGCCCGCACCCAACTCCAGGGCCCGGGACCGCAGTCCGGCATGATCCCCGGGCCCAGACGCGACGCGGGCACGCATCTGCCACCGAGCTGCACCGGCACGGAAGCCACGCTGCTCTTCCCGGTGCTGCTCGCCGAAGCCCGACGCTGGGGCCTGCCCGAGGCCGATACGGAAGAGTTCCTGCCGGCCGCCGAGCGCTGTCTGACCTGGCTGCGGACCACCGTCGGCGATGCCCCTTACCTGTGCGATCCGCAGCCGGGCGGGCCCCGGCGCTGCGAGACGCAGGCACACGCCCACCGCGCGGCCCTGCTCGGCGCCGACCTGCTGGACACCTGCGGCAGACCGGGTGGTGCCGGGCTGCGGCAGTGGGCGCAGCAGCTGCGGACCGGCTTCCGGGAGGACTTCTGGATCGACGACTTGGGCGGAGGCCGACCCGTGGCAGCTCGTGCTCCGGACGGCCGTCCCGTCCCGCAGTTGGGCGCGGCGGCGGTCCACCTCCTCGACACCGGTCTGCTGGGCGGCGGTGAACTGGCCTCCGGGCTGCTCGACAAGGTGCAGACCGAACAGCTCGCCCGACTGCTCGGCGGGCCCGCCATGGACTCGGGGTGGGGGCTGCGCGGGCTGGGTGCGAAAGAGGCGGGGTACAACCCGTTCGGCCACCGTGGGGGCGCCGTCAGAACGCAGGAGACGGCGGTCGCCGTCGCGGGCCTGGCCGCCGCCGGCTACGAGAAACAGGCGACGTCACTGCTCCGGGGCACGCTGGCGGCGGCCGAGGTCTTCGGTCACCGGCTGCCCGAGATGTACGCGGGGGAGCAGCGCACCGAGGCGAGCGCCCCTGTCCCGCACCCGGCGGCCTGTCGGCCCGCGGCCACGGCGGCGGCCGCGGGGGTGCTGTTGCTGACCACGCTCGCGGGCATCCGCCCTGACGCCCCGGCGGGGACGGTCACCCTGCGTCCCGTACGCAGCGCGCCGCTGGGAGAGATCGTTCTGACCGGGCTGCGGATCGCGGGTGCCCCGTTCTCCGTACGGGTCGGCCGCCTCGGTCTCGCCATGGTCGAAGAGGCGGCCGACGGGCTGCAACTGGGAGTGTGACCTCGTACGACACGCTGCTGCGGCGATGTCGGGAGCGGGCGAGGAGCACGTTCCGGACGGAAGTGGATCAGCCACCGATGCGGCCGACGAAGGGAGTGTTTATCGTCAGGCAGACGACTATGATCGCCGCATGCCCTACGACCCGTCAGCCTTTCCGCCCTTCGCCGTCACCGTGGACCTGGTCGTGCTGACCGTGCGCCGTCATGCTCTGTGCGCGCTGGCGGTGCGCAGGGGCGAACCGCCCTTCCAGGGGCGCTGGGCGCTTCCCGGCGGTTTCGTACGGGCCGACGAGGACCTGTCGCAGGCGGCGGCCCGCGAACTCGCCGAGGAGACGGGGCTGCGCGCCCACGAACCGGCCGCCCCGGCGCAGGACAACGGCGCTCACCTGGAGCAGCTCGCGACCTACGGCGACCCCAAGCGGGACCCTCGGATGCGGGTGGTCAGTGTCGCGCACCTCGCGCTCGCCCCCGACCTGCCCGCACCCCGAGCGGGCGGCGACGCGAGCAACGCGCGCTGGGCGCCGGTCGAGGAACTGCTCCAGCAGGGGGGCTACGGCCGCGACGGCGAACCGGTCGCGCCGCTCGCCTTCGACCACGCGCAGATCCTGTCCGACGGTGTGGAACGCGCCCGTTCCAAGATCGAGTACTCGTCGCTGGCCACGGCGTTCTGCCCCACCGAGTTCACCGTTGGAGAGCTGCGCCGCGTCTACGAAGCGGTGTGGGGGGTGGCACTGGACCCGCGCAACTTCCACCGCAAGGTGACGGGGACGCCGGGCTTCCTCGTCCCAACGGGCGGTACCACCACACGCCAGGGCGGCCGCCCCGCGCAGCTCTTCCGGGCCGGCGGTGCCACCCTCCTCAACCCGCCGATGCTGCGCCCCGAGGTGTGACGCGGAGTCAACCTCCGTCGTCTTGGCGGGCGGTGGGACATCGGGCGGTGTCCGCAGGGGCGGTTGGGCGGCGAACACTGGTCCGAAAGGCCTGACTACCGCCTGCGGAGCGGGCCTTGCGGTACCGAAAAAACGGACATAGCGCGCTATCTTGCTGCGGGTGATCCAGGCCTTCGGACTGACCAGCAACCCCCGCAAGGAGCTTCCGCCCGCCGTCGACGACGTCTCCTTCGAAGCCCGGGCAGGCCGCGTCACCGCGCTGCTCGGCGCCCCGGGGGCGGGCAAGACGACGGCGCTCAGGCTCATGCTCGAACTCCAACAGGGCCGCGGCGTCACCTACTTCAGAGGCCGCCCCCTGCACCGGATCGCCCACCCCTCACGCGAAGTCGGCGTGCTCCTCGGCGATGTGCCGGGCCACCCGGCGCGCACGGTGCGAGGACATCTGCGGATGTTGTGCGCCGCCGCGGGGGTTCCGGTACGGCGTGCCGACGAGGTGCTGGAGGTCGTCGGGCTCGTCAGCCTCCGCGAGGAACGGCTCGGCACGCTGTCGCGCGGCATGGACCGCCGCCTCGGCCTGGCCTGCGCCCTGCTGTCCGACCCGCACACGCTCGTGCTCGACGACCCCGCCGAGGGGCTCTCCGCCCGGGAGGGCAGATGGCTGTACGGCATGCTGCGCGCCCACGCGACGCAGGGCGGCACCGTGCTCATCACCACCGCCGACCCCAAGGAGGCCGCCCGCACCGCCGACCGGGTCGTCACCCTCGACGGGGGCAGACTGGTCGCCGACCAGGAGGCCGCCGACTTCTCCCGCACCCGGCTGCGCCCCCGAGTCGCCGTCCGCACCCCGCACGCCACCCGCCTCGCCGCCCTCCTCACCAAGGAAGCCCGCACGGCACACCGCTCCGTCGAGGTCGTCCGCGAGGGCGGCAACCGCCTCTCCGTGTACGGCAGCACCTGCGCCGACGTCGGCGAGATCGCGTTCCGCCACGGCGTGCTCGTCCACCAACTCGCGGACGAGATCGGCGACATGGGGCCGGGCGCGGGAACGGCACCGTGGGAAACGGTGCCATGGGACGAAGGGCCCACCACGGATACCGCGCGGGGCTCCGGCGCCCCTCCGGCGGACTCGGTCGCGACTGCCGTACCCGCAGAAGACGATGCCCCGGAGAATTCCGGCACGCCTTCCACGCACCCGGCCGACCCCGGCCAACCCGGACAAGCGGACGTCCCGCAGGGCACCGACGGCCCTTCGCCGGAGCTGACGGCCCTCAGCGCCGTACCGCAACCCCTGACGGACTCACCACCGTCAGGCCTCGCCAGAGACGGCAAGCCGCACCGGGAACAGCCCTCGCCTCCTGGCGCCCCCGAGACGGCGCGTCCCTTTGAGCAAGCCTCGCTTCCCGCTGATCCGGAATCGACGCGAACCCCTCTAGGGATCTCGCCTCCCGTCGATCCCGAGTCGACGCGAACCGCTGTAGGGACCTCGCCCTCCGCCGATCCCCAGGCAATGTCAGCCCCCGCTCGAATCACCCACCCCCCGGTGATCGCCAAGCCCAATACCCTGTCCGAACTTCCACCCCCCATCTCCGTCCGCCCCGCCCCCAGCCCCCTCCGCCCGCTCCGGTACGAGGTGCGGCGCGCGGCCGGGGTTGGGACCGGGTTCCTCACGGGGGCCGCCGTGCTGGTCGTGTCCGCCCTGACCGCCGTACTGCTCGCCCGCATCGGTCACACCCCGCAGCACCGGCTCCTGGCCGCGTGGCCGCGGGAGCTGCCGTTGCCGCCCGCGGCGCTCGGGGCGGGGTTGCTCGGGGCGTTCGCCTTCGGGGACGAGTTCCGCCACCCCGCTCTGGCGGCGGACCGGGGCAGCGTGCCCCGTCGGCTGGGGCTGCTCGCGGCCAAACTCGTCGTGTCCGCCGCCACCGCGCTGCTGCTGGCCTTCCTCACGGTGGGCTGCGACGCCGAAGTGCTCTATCTCGTGTACGGACGGGAGCTCGCACGAGTTCCCGCAGACTGGCTCTCGCTGGGCGCGAGTTGGACGGGGCTCGTCGTGGGCTGCGCCTGGGCGGGGGTGCTGGCCGCGGGCATCTTCCGGTCCACCACGGCCGGGCTGGCCGCCGTGGTCGCCGTACCCATCGTCGTCGTACCCCTCGTACAAGAGGCCTTGGAGGGACCGGCTGTGCGGACGGCCGCGGGATTCCCGATGCGGCTGCGCGAGACGTTTCTGCTCCAGTGGCCCTTCGGTGGAGAGCGCTATCTGTCCGGCGTGGTGCGGGTGATCGGCCAACCCGTGGGCGGGGCACTGACGTTGTCGTTGATGGCCCTGCTCTGCGCATATCTGCTCACGACCCTGCGAAGCAGGGTCCGATGACGACCGTCCGCGACCTTCCGGTCCCGCTCTGTGCACAACTCCCCAGGGAAAGCCCATTTCTTTCCGATAAGGCGTCAATTGCGACGGGGTGAGCGATCACCCTTTCGTGTGCTTTTCACCAAAGACCTCAAGGGAGTTGGGGACGGCGCCGACAAAGGATCCGTGAGTACCCTTGCGCACACCATGATGACCACCGCCCGCTCCGCAGACTCCGGTCTCGCCGGCCCGGGCGAACTCGACCGCTACCCCTACGCGGATGCGCCCGCCGCAGACCGCCTCGGCGCCTCCGCGTGGGACGCCGCGGAACCCGAGCTGGGCCGCGTGGGCCGACGCGCCGCGGGCAGCCGTGGACGCGGACTGCACGGCCAACTCGTCCAGCAGCTGGGCCAGATGATCGTCTCGGGCGATCTGGGCGCCGACCGCCCGCTGGTGCCCGAGGAGATCGGCCAGCGTTTCGAGGTCTCCCGCACCGTCGTCCGTGAGTCCCTCCGTGTCCTGGAGGCCAAGGGCCTGGTCAGCGCCCGTCCGAACGTCGGCACGCGCGTGCGCCCCGTCAGCGACTGGAACCTCCTCGACCCGGACATCATCGAGTGGCGGGCCTTCGGGCCGCAGCGCGACGACCAGCGCCGCGAGCTGAGCGAGCTGCGCTGGACGATCGAGCCCCTCGCCGCGCGCCTCGCCGCCGGTCACGGGCGCGAGGAGGTGCAGCAGCGGCTCGCCGACATGGTGGAGATCATGGGGCACGCCATGGCGCAGGGCGACGCGCTGACGTTCTCGCGCGCGGACGCCGAGTTCCATTCCCTGCTCATCCAGGTCGCGGGCAACCGCATGCTGGAGCACCTTTCCGGGATCGTGTCGGCCGCGCTCCAGGTGTCCGGCGGACCGGTCACCGGCTGCGACCGGCCGAACGAGGCCTCCCTGGCGCAGCACGGCAGGATCGTCGACGCCCTCGCCGCCGGCGACGGCATGGCCGCCGAGACCGCCATGCGCCAGCTGCTGACCGTCCACCCCGAGGTGGAGCGCGTGGTGCCGGCGCCGCGCGAGCACTGACCACGCACCGCGGGCGGCGCGGCCGGAGGGTGCCTCCCCCTCCTGGGCATCGTCCGGCCGAAGGGCCGCCTCCCGTCGGACCCCGCAGGATCCTTCGGAATCCTGCGGGGTCCGACGGTGCGGGCGAGGGGTTCGCGAGCTGGTTCGCAAGATGTTTTCTTCCTCCCGGCGCTCGCAGGTGACTCCCTCTGCCCGTGTCTGACCGTTTTTGAGCGCTTACGGGGTGTGACTCGGGCCACGCAGATTGGGCGTAACGCTCGTGGAAACAACGCGATGACCTAAGAGGTGACAGCCGCGGAGGGAATACGGACGCCATGAATGGCGCTGTGCATCTTCCCGGCCCCCGCCCGCACCGTCGGCCCATCCCCACGGCCGGTGGTCGGTTCCTGTCCAACCCGGACGGGGCCGGAAGCCGTTTTCCAACGTTCCGAGAGGTTGTTCGTGTCGGCCAGCACATCCCGTACGCTCCCGCCGGAGATCGCCGAGTCCGTCTCTGTCATGGCTCTGATTGAGCGGGGAAAGGCTGAGGGGCAGATCGCCGGCGACGATGTGCGTCGGGCCTTCGAAGCTGACCAGATTCCGGCCACTCAGTGGAAGAACGTACTGCGCAGCCTCAACCAGATCCTCGAGGAAGAGGGTGTGACGCTGATGGTCAGTGCCGCGGAGCCCAAGCGCACCCGAAAGAGCGTCGCAGCGAAGAGTCCGGCCAAGCGCACCGCCACCAAGACGGTCGCGGCGAAGACGGTGACCACGAAGAAGGCCACTGCCACCGCCACCCCGGCGGCACCCGCCGCCGAGGCCTCCGCCGAGGGCGAGGCTCCCGTGAAGAAGGCCGCTGCCAAGAAGGCGACGACCGCCAAGAAGGCCGTCGCGAAGAAGACCGTCGCCAAGAAGGCGACGGCCAAGAAGACCACCGCCGGCAAGGACGACGCGGAGGTTCTCGAGGACGAGGTTCTCGAGGACATCAAGCCCGGCGAAGAGGAAGAGGAGGGCGGCGAGAGCAAGGGCTTCGTCCTCTCCGACGACGACGAGGACGACGCGCCGGCCCAGCAGGTCGCCGTCGCCGGCGCCACCGCCGACCCCGTCAAGGACTACCTCAAGCAGATCGGTAAGGTCCCGCTGCTCAATGCCGAGCAGGAGGTCGAGCTCGCCAAGCGCATCGAGGCCGGTCTGTTCGCCGAGGACAAGCTGTCCAACGCCGACAAGCTCGCCCCGAAACTCAAGCGCGAGCTGGAGATCATCGCCGAGGACGGCCGCCGCGCCAAGAACCACCTCCTGGAGGCCAACCTCCGTCTGGTGGTCTCCCTGGCCAAGCGCTACACCGGCCGCGGCATGCTCTTCCTGGACCTCATCCAGGAGGGCAACCTCGGTCTGATCCGCGCGGTCGAAAAGTTCGACTACACCAAGGGCTACAAGTTCTCCACGTACGCCACCTGGTGGATCCGTCAGGCGATCACCCGCGCGATGGCCGACCAGGCCCGCACCATCCGTATCCCGGTGCACATGGTCGAGGTCATCAACAAGCTCGCGCGCGTGCAGCGCCAGATGCTCCAGGACCTGGGCCGCGAGCCCACCCCGGAGGAGCTGGCCAAGGAACTCGACATGACCCCCGAGAAGGTCATCGAGGTCCAGAAGTACGGCCGCGAGCCGATCTCCCTGCACACCCCGCTGGGCGAGGACGGCGACAGCGAGTTCGGTGACCTCATCGAGGACTCCGAGGCGGTCGTCCCGGCCGACGCGGTCAGCTTCACGCTCCTCCAGGAGCAGCTGCACTCCGTCCTCGACACCCTGTCCGAGCGCGAGGCGGGCGTCGTCTCGATGCGCTTCGGTCTCACCGACGGTCAGCCGAAGACCCTCGACGAGATCGGCAAGGTGTACGGCGTGACGCGCGAGCGCATCCGCCAGATCGAGTCCAAGACCATGTCGAAGCTGCGCCACCCGTCGCGTTCCCAGGTGCTGCGCGACTACCTCGACTAGGACGCGGTCGTACGACGTCGAAGGCTCGGTTCCCCTTCAGGGAGCCGGGCCTTCCTGCTGGCCGGGCGCGGCCTGGGGTGCGGGCCGTGCGCTCGTTCCAGCGGGTGCGGGGCGCGGCGGCGTGGATCACTCTGGGTTTCCCAAGTCCGACCCAGAGTGAGGAATGTGCATGCGTCGTCCCTTTGCCCGGGCGCTGAACCGGTCGCTGGTCCTGGCGGCCGTGGCGGGTGCCATACCGCTGGCGTCCGCCGCCCCCGTGGCCGCTGACAGCATCGTCGTAGGCGGATTTCCCGTCGACATCTCGGACGGCCCGTGGACCGTGGCGCTGTCCAGTCGTGACCGGTTCGGGGGTACGCGCGCGGGACAGTTCTGCGGCGGCGTGGCCATCGGCCGGACCACTGTCCTCACCGCGGCCCATTGCGTCAGCGAGGACGTCCTGGGGGCGCCGCCCGACCGGGTGCGCGATCTCAAGGTCATCACGGGCCGTACGGACCTGCTCTCGGACGAGGGTCAGGAGATCCGCGTACGGAGCACCTGGGTGAACCCGGGTTACGACACCGCCACCAACGCCGGGGACTTCGCGGTACTCAGGCTCGCCGAACCACTGTCGCAGGACTCGGTCATCACGATGGCTGCCGGTGGTGACCCGGCGTACGCACCGGGTACGGAAGCGACGGTCTACGGGTGGGGTGACGTCACAGGGGCCGGCGACTACGCGCACAGTCTGCGGGCCGCCCGCATCCATGTGCTGTCCGACAGCCTGTGCGAACAGGCCTATCCGGGCACTGCGGACGGCACCTACGTCGCCGACTCCATGCTCTGCGCCGGGGAGGAACAGGGCGGTCGGGACGCCTGTCAGGGGGACAGCGGTGGGCCGTTGGTCGCCCAGGGGCGGCTGATCGGGCTGGTGTCGTGGGGGAGCGGCTGTGCGCTACCGGGCAGCCCTGGCGTCTACACGCGCGTGTCCGACGTCGTACAGACGCTCGGGTGGGGCGGCAGGGCGGGAGAAGGCTCTCACGGGCCCTGAGAGGGCCAGGAGCGCTCTACCGGCGGGCCTCGGCGGTCGTACGAGGTGATCGTCGGTATGAGCGCGGACGGCCGCCCCTGCTTTCAGGGGCGGCCGTCCGCATGTCGGCCTGTGCCGGTGCTGGCTCGTCGTGGATGCGAGGTGTCAGCGCTCTTCTTCGGAGGCGGATGCCGGAACGGTCGTCAGCCGCTCCGTCTCGTCCTGTATCTCAGCGGCGATCTTCTTGAGTTCCGGCTCGAACTTGCGACCGTGGTGGGCGCAGAAGAGCAGTTCACCGCCGCTGAGCAGGACGACGCGCAGGTATGCCTGGGCGCCGCAGCGGTCGCAGCGATCGGCGGCCGTCAACGGGCTCGCGGGGGTCAGAACAGTAGTCACGTCGCCTCTTCTCTAGCTCGACGAGCTGTCGTACCAGGGTCAACATCCAACCAGCCCGAAAACGTTCCCGCTCGGGGCTTTTCCTCGAAAAAATCTTTCGAGGCCGGCCGTCTGCTGCCGGTTGGCGGCGAATGTGCCGTATTGCGTGTCTATGTGTCTTACGGGTTCGCGCTGTCTGTCGATGTCGGTCCTCCCGGCTGGCTTGCCGGTTGTTCATGAGGACGTGCCCGGAGCCTAAATGGTTCATGCCCCGAAGGGAACGTGATATGTACTTCACTCCATCGAGGGATCGAACATGCATGCGACTCTGGACTAGTGTGAGTTCAGACGAGGGTGGCGTTACAACGGCTCTACCAGGCCTCGGTACCCTCTTGGCGGCGGCCGAAGCCGCGCCCTTACCCACAAGGGCCACACCTGAAATTCAGCGAGGAGCGAACCGCGTGACCGCCGAGACGTCCGTGCCGTCCACAGCGCTGCTGGCAGGAGCAGACCGGGACGGTTCCAACTACACCGCGCGGCACCTGCTCGTCCTCGAGGGGCTCGAGGCCGTGCGCAAGCGCCCGGGCATGTACATCGGCTCGACCGACAGTCGTGGCCTGATGCACTGCCTGTGGGAAATCATCGACAACTCCGTGGACGAGGCCCTCGGGGGCTACTGCGACCACATCGAGGTCATCCTCCACGACGACGGGTCGGTGGAGGTCCGCGACAACGGCCGGGGCATCCCGGTCGACGTCGAACCCAAGACCGGTCTGTCCGGCGTCGAGGTCGTCATGACCAAGCTGCACGCCGGCGGCAAGTTCGGAGGCGGCTCCTACGCCGCCTCCGGCGGTCTGCACGGCGTGGGCGCCTCCGTGGTGAACGCCCTGTCCGCGCGGCTGGACGTCGAGGTGGACCGCAGCGGGCACACCCACGCGGTCAGCTTCCGGCGTGGCGTTCCCGGCGCCTTCGCCGGCGCCGGACCGGACGCGAAGTTCGACGCCACCGGTGGCCTGCGCAAGGCCAAGAAGATCCCCAAGACCCGCACCGGCACGCGCGTGCGCTACTGGGCCGACCGGCAGATCTTCCTCAAGGACGCCAAGCTCTCCCTGGAGAACCTCCACCAGCGAGCCCGTCAGACCGCGTTCCTCGTCCCCGGCCTCACCATCGTCGTACGCGACGAGTTCGGTCTCGGCGAGGGCGGCAGCAAGGGCGAGGAGTCCTTCCGCTTCGACGGCGGCATCAGCGAGTTCTGCGAGTACCTGGCGACCGACAAGCCGGTCTGCGACATCCTCCGCTTCTCCGGCCAGGGCACCTTCAGGGAGACCGTCCCCGTCCTCGACGAGCACGGCCAGATGACGCCCACTCAGGTCACCCGCGAGCTCGACGTCGACGTCGCGCTGCGCTGGGGCACGGGATACGACACGACGCTGAAGTCGTTCGTGAACATCATCGCCACCCCCAAGGGCGGCACCCATGTCGCGGGCTTCGAGACCGCGGTGACGAGCACCATGCTCGAGGTGCTGCGCGCCAAGAAGCTGCTGCGCGTCGCCGAGGACGACATCGTCAAGGACGACGCCCTGGAAGGTCTCACGGCGGTCGTGACGGTGCGCCTCGCCGAGCCGCAGTTCGAGGGCCAGACCAAGGAGGTCCTCGGCACCTCGGCGGCCCGCCGCATCGTGAACACAGTGATCTCCAAGGAGCTCAAGGCGTTCCTGACCTCCACCAAGCGCGACGCCGCGGCCCAGGCCCGGGTCGTCATGGAGAAGGTCGTCGCCGCCGCGCGGACACGCATCGCGGCCCGCCAGCACAAGGACGCGCAGCGCCGGAAGACGGCCCTGGAGTCCTCGTCGCTGCCCGCCAAGCTCGCCGACTGCCGCAGTGACGACGTCGACCGCAGCGAGCTGTTCATCGTCGAGGGAGACTCCGCGCTCGGTACGGCGAAGCTGGCCCGGAACTCCGAGTTCCAGGCACTGCTGCCGATCCGCGGCAAGATCCTCAACGTCCAGAAGTCGTCCGTGACAGACATGCTCAAGAACGCCGAGTGCGGCGCGATCATCCAGGTCATAGGAGCAGGGTCGGGCCGGACCTTCGACATCGACGCGGCCCGCTACGGCAAGATCATCATGATGACCGACGCCGACGTGGACGGCTCCCACATCCGGACCCTGCTGCTCACGCTGTTCCAGCGCTACATGCGGCCGATGATCGAGGCGGGGCGGGTCTTCGCCGCGGTGCCGCCGTTGCACCGCATCGAGCTCATCCAGCCCAAGAAGGGGCAGGACAAGTACGTCTACACGTACTCGGACCGTGAGCTGCGCGACAAGCTCATGGAGTTCCAGAGCAAGGGCGTCCGGTACAAGGACTCCATCCAGCGCTACAAGGGTCTCGGCGAGATGGACGCTGACCAGCTGGCGGAGACGACCATGGACCCGCGCCACCGCACCCTGCGCCGGGTGAACCTCTCCGACCTGGAGGCCGCCGAGCAGGTCTTCGACCTGCTGATGGGCAACGATGTGGCGCCGCGCAAGGAGTTCATCTCCAGCTCGGCGGCGACGCTGGATCGGTCGCGTATCGACGCGTAGCGGTGGGGGGCGCTGCGCTTGGGCTTGCACTTGGGATGGGGCTCGGCTGATCTGGGCTGGGGTTGGCCGGGGTTGGGCTGGGGTTGGTTTCGGGCCGGGCTCGGTTTTGGGGCTCGGTTGGTCCTGACCGGGTTCTGGTCTGGGGTCGGCCCAGCACTGCCCTGCCCTGCCCGGTCCTGACCGCGTCCGGGTCTGGGGCCGGCCCGGCCCTCACCGCGTTCAGGTCTGAGGCCGGCCCAGGCCTCGCCCTCCACCCGTGGGTGGACGCCCCCGTCTCTCTGCCTCCACCTTCGATCCACCCCAGCGCCGATCCGCTGACCTGCGAATTTCCGTAGCGTCGAAGGCGTCGGCAGCGCTCGCTGTCGGCAGCGTCCCCTTTGGCTCACGGAGGCACCGATGTCCGGGCTCGTCGACGGATTCCTGATCGCGGCCGTTGTCGTCGTGGTGATCGCGCGCCAGTTCCGCGCGCAGCGGATCGACACCGAGCGGCGCTGGTGGCTGCTGCCGGTCGTGCTGGCCGCCGTCGCCCTGCGCGAACCCGGCCTCATAGACGCCCACCACCACGCCGCCTCGGTCACCCTGCTCACGGCCGAGCTGCTCATCGGTCTCGCCACCGGCGCGGCCTGGGCCTGGACCTCCCGCGTGTGGACGGAGCCCGACGGCGCCGTGTGGAGCAAGAGCACCAAGGCGAGCGGCTTGGTCTGGCTCGTCGGCATAGCCCTCCGCGTCGGCCTCTACGCCCTCGGTGCCGCGCTCGGCATCCACCAGGAGTCGTCCGCCCTGCTCCTCGCCCTGGCTGCCACGCTGCTCGTCCGCGCGGGAATCCTCGCCTGGCGTGCCCAGTCTCCGCACCCGGTTTCCGTACTGGGTACGACGTACGGTGACGCCGTGCCCCGGTCCGCCTGGAAGGAGCGTGTGTGACGGAGAACGTGTGGACACGCTGGCCGTCCCGGGAGGCGCTCGGGCGCGAAGGGATCTCGCGGCCTCGGCGCCTGCTGGCCTGGGGAGTGAGGCTGCTGCTCATCTCTCTGCTGCTGTGGGGTGCCCTGACGAGCAGCTCCGCTCATGGCTGGAGAATCGCCGCGGGTGCCGGCGGATTCGTCGGCGCCGGGCTGCTGGCGTGGGCGTTCTACCGGTCCACGCTTCAGCACCGGCTCTGGCCCTCGCTGCTGTCGTGGGGGCTGCTCCAGGGAGTCGCGGTCCTGGCCCACGTTTCCGGGCTGCCGGTACCGGCCCTCGTGATCTGGTGCGCGTCCGCCGTCGCCGCGCTGGAGCGACTGCCCCTGGCTGTCGCCGTGCCGGTCACGGCGTTGGCGCTCGGCGCTTACGGAGCCTTCAACAACGACGATGTGCTGACGACCGTGGTCACCTGCCTGGGGCTGGCCCTCGCCGGGTACACGCTGCGCCTCGACGCCGAGGCCCGGGGCAACGCCCAGCGGCTGCTCGCCCAGGAGCGCGCCGCGCGGGCGGCCGAGGCGGAGTCGGCCGCGCTGGCGGAGCGGGCTCGTATCGCCCGGGAGATCCACGACGTGCTGGCCCACAGTCTCTCGGCGCAGCTTGTGCATCTCGAGGCCGCGCGGCTGCTGATCGAGCGGGGGGCGGACCGGGACCAGATCCTCGAACGAGTCGTGGCGGCCCGGGGCATGGCACGGGACGGTCTCACCGAGACCCGGCAGGCGCTGTCGGCGCTGCGCGGTGATCTCACCCCGCTGGAGGACTTCCTGACCCAGCTCGTGGAGACGAGTGCGGGAGCCGAGGTCACCATTACGGGTGAGCGCAGAGCCCTGCCGGCCGAGGCCTCGCAGGCGGTGCGGAGGGTCGCCCAGGAGGCCCTGACCAACGTCCGCAAGCATGCGCCGGGCGCCAAGGTGCAGCTTCGGCTGGCCTACGGGGAGCATCAAGTGACTCTGGATGTACGGGACTCGGGGGGATCGTCGGGCGAACTCACCGCCACGGGGGGCGGATACGGTCTGCTGGGCATGCGGGAGCGTGCCGAACTGCTCGGCGGTTCGCTGGACGCCGGGCCGGACGAGGAGGGATTCACGGTGACGCTGAAGGTGCCCGTATGACGGAGGAGTTCGACGGCAAGGTCGCGCGGGTGGTGGTCGCGGACGATCAGACCGTCGTCCGCGAGGGCATCGTGATGCTGCTGGGGCTGCTGCCGGGGGTCGAGGTCGTCGGAGCCGCCGGAGACGGGGACGAGGCGGTGCAGTTGGTCGCCGAACTCGCCCCGGACGTGGTGTTGATGGATCTGCGCATGCCCCGCTGCGACGGCGTGGCGGCGACCCGGCGGATCCGTGCCGAGTATCCGGGGACCCAGGTGGTGGTGCTCACGACGTTCGGGGACGACGAGTCGCTCTTCCCGGCGCTGAAGGCGGGAGCGCGCGGCTATCTCACCAAGGACGCGGGAGGCGACGAGATCGTGCGGGCGGTGCACAGCGTGCTGTCCGGGGACGCCGGGTTGTCGCCGAGCATCCAACGGCGGCTGCTGGAGCGGCTGTCGGAGCCCGAACCCCGGCCGGCCGAGCCCGCGGAGCCCCCGGACGGGCTCACCGCGCGGGAGACCGAGGTGCTGCTCCTCATCGCCGACGGGCTCAGCAATCAGGAGATCGCCCGCAAGTTGCATGTCTCCACGGCGACCGTGAAGACCCATATCAACAACATGTTCGCCAAGACCGGGCTCAAGGACCGGGCGCAGGCGGTGCGTTACGCCTATGCGAAGGGGCTTGTGCGACCTCCCACGGGTTGAATCACCTGATGGGGTGAAGCGCGAAGGGAAGAAGAGTCGGGGATCTTCCCGTTCTGTCCATCCTTGGGCATGCAGTCAAGCAACGGTCGTCCCCGCGGCGGCAGGGGTGGTCCCGAAAGCGCGGCCGAAAACCACGACGGGTTCGACCCGGCCCTCCTCGAGACGCCCGCGGCCGTGAGGTACGACGATCCCTGGTACGACGCACTCGCCTCCGGCTGGGGCGAATCGACCGGCGCTGGGGCTGGTGCGGCCGTCCCGCTGTCGGCCGTCGAGGCAGGGAGCACGGAGCGGGTGAACGCGGCTGCGGATGTGTATCTCCAGGTGCAGCGCAGCGCCGCGTTCCAGGAGGTGCGTAGTCGGTACCGGCGGTTCGTGGTGCCGGCGTTCATCGGGTTCTTCTGCTGGTACGTGGGGTACGTCGTGGCCGCGACGACCGCGCCCGGTCTGATGGCCCGGCCGGTGGCTGGCGCGGTGAACGTGGCGATGGTCGCGGGGCTGGGCCAGTTCCTCACCACGTTCCTGCTGACCTGGGCGTACGCCCGGCATGCCCGGCTGCGCAGGGACCGGGCCGCGTTGGAGCTGCGCTGGGACACCCAGGAGCTGACGCGTGGGATCCGGGGTGGTGCGTCGTGACCGGCGATCATCAGACGCTGGCGCTGCTGCTGTTCAGCGTGTTCGTCGCGGTCACGCTGGCGATCACGACATGGGTGAGCCGCAATCGGCACGGCTCGGCGGAGGAGTTCTACGCGGGCGGGCGGCTGTTCTCACCGATGGAGAATGGTTTTGCCATCGCGGGCGACTACATGTCGGCGGCGTCGTTCCTGGGCATCTCCGGGCTGATCGCGCTCTTCGGGTACGACGGGATGCTGTACTCGGTGGGCTTCCTGGTGGCGTGGCTGGTCGTGCTGTTCCTCGTCGCGGAACTGGTGCGCAACTGCGGGCGGTTCACGCTGGCCGACGTGGTGGCCGCGCGGATGAACGAGCGGCCGGTGCGCATCGCGGCGGGAACCTCCTCGGTCACCGTGTCCGTTCTGTATCTGGTGGCGCAGATGGTGGGTGCGGGGAGCCTGGTGGCGCTGCTGCTCGGTGGCACCGACGAGGCGGCGCAGACCTGGACCGTCATCGGCGTCGGCGCACTCATGGTGATCTATGTGTCGTTGGGAGGGATGCGGGCCACCACCTGGATTCAGATCGTGAAGGCGGTCATGCTCCTCGGCGGCACCATCGCGCTGACCGTGCTCGTCCTGGTGCGCTTCCACGGCGACTTCGACCAACTGCTGCTCAGTGCGGCCGAACGCAGCGGGCATGGCGAGAAGTTCCTGGCGCCCGGGCTGAAGTACGGCGGGGACTGGACCGCGCGCTTCGACTTCATCAGCCTGGGGCTCGCCCTGGTTCTCGGCACGGCAGGGCTGCCGCACATCCTGTCGCGCTTCTACACCGTCCCGACCGCTCGGGCGGCACGCCGGTCGGTGGTCTGGTCGATCGGGCTCATCGGCGGCTTCTATCTGATGACGATCGTCCTCGGTTTCGGGGCGGCCGCGATCGTGGGGCCGGAGGCGGTACGTGGGTCCAACGCGGCCGGGAACACGGCCGTTCCGCTGCTGGCCCTCGACCTGGGCGGCGGCGCGGACTCCACAGGTGGAACGGTTCTGTTCGCGATCGTCGCCGCCGTCGCCTTCGCCACGATCCTGGCCGTGGTCGCCGGTATCACCCTGGCCTCCTCGGCGTCCGTGGCCCACGACCTGTACGCCTCCCTGCGGCGCCGGGACGCCAAGCCCCGCAGCGAGGTCGCCGTGGCACGCGTCGCCGCCGTGGGCATCGGCGTGGTCGCTATCGCCCTCGGCCTGCTGGCCCGGGATCTGAACGTCGCCTTCCTGGTGGGCCTCGCCTTCGCGGTCGCGGCGTCGGCCAACCTGCCGGTGCTGCTGTACTCACTGTTCTGGCGCGGCTTCACCACCCGGGGCGCGGTCTGGGCGGTGTACGGCGGGCTGATCCCGGCCATGGTGCTCGTGCTGCTGTCGCCGGTCGTGTCGGGCAGCCCGGAATCGCTGTTCCCGGGCGTCGACTTCCAGTACTTCCCGCTGCAGAACCCCGGACTCGTCTCGATCCCGCTGGGCTTCGTCGCCGGCTGGCTCGGCACGGTCACCTCGGCGGAGGTGGCGGACGAGGCCAAGCACGCGGAGACCGAGGTGCGGTCGCTCACGGGGGCGGGAGCCGCGTAGAGGCGGCGCCTTCACTGGCGTACGGCGCCTGCCATGCCGGACGGTGCCTTCGCCGGCGGTGCTTTCTTCGCCAGCGGTGCTTTCTTCGTCGTACGGCGCCTTCATCGTCGTACGACTGGCGGAGCCGCAGCGTCAGCCCTGCCGTCAGGGCGCCACCCACGCGTACCGGTGCTCCGGGCGGCCCGTGTCGCCGTACTTGAGGGAGAGGCGGAGGCGGCCGGCCTGTTCGAGGTGGCGGAGGTAGCGCTGGGCGGTGGAGCGGCTCAGGCCTGTCTCGGCGGCGACCTCGTGGGCCGACAGGGGGTGGTCGGCGTGGTGGAGGACGCGGCAGATGAGGTCGGTCGTCGGCTCCGAGTGGCCGCTCGGCAGGCCCGGTGACGGCGGCGCGGGCGTGGTGCGCAGGGCGCCGAAGATCCGGTCGACCTGTTCCTGGCCGGCGATGCCGCGGCCGCCGACGCGGTCGACCGTGCGGCGCAGGGCGGCGTAGGAGTCGAGGCGGGAGCGCAGCGCGGCAAAGGTGAACGGCTTGACCAGGTAGTGCAGGGCGCCCAGACGCATCGCGGTCTGGACGGTTGTGACGTCGCCTGCGGCGGTGATCATGATGACGTCGGTGCCGTGGCCCTGTTCCCGCATGCGGTGGACGAGTTCGAGGCCCGTCTGGTCGGGGAGGTAGTGGTCGAGCAGGACCAGGTCGATGGTGCCGCGCTGGACGGTCGCCAGGGCCTGTGCGGCGGTGTGGGCGCGGGCGGCGACCCGGAAACCGGGAACCTTTCCCACGTACTTGGCGTTGATCTCGGCGACACGGAAGTCGTCGTCCACGACCAGGACGTCAATCATCGGGCCTCTCTCCGTGGCGGCCAGCGAGCGGTGCGCCCGTGCTTCGGCTCCGTTGTTGTAGCGCGAGCAAAACGAGCACAACAGGCTGTTGCAAGCAAAAGAACGGCATGCGCTCAGAAGGCTGATGCCGTCACCCGGGTCGCACCTACCGTCCCCGGCCATGAGCGCAGACACCAGCCCCGCCATCGAGCTGCGGGGCGCGAGCAAGACGTTCAGGACCCCGTCGGGGGGCCTGCACACGGCGGTCCGGGGACTTGATCTCACGGTCCGGCGTGGTGAGTTCGTGGCCGTCGTCGGACCCACCGGCTGCGGCAAGTCGACCACGCTGACCCTGGTCAGCGGCCTCGAAGAGCCCACCGAGGGCGAGGTCGTGGTCGCCGGCGAACCGGTCCGTGGCGTGGGGGACAAGGTCGGGTTCGTCTTCCAGCAGGACGCCACTTTTCCCTGGCGCACGGTCCTGTCCAACGTCATGGCGGGCCCGCGCTTCCGTGGCGTGCCCAAGGCGGAGGCGAAGCGGAAGGCGCGCGAGTGGTTGGCCCGCGTCGGCCTGTCGGCCTTCGAGGACCGTTATCCGCACCAGCTGTCCGGCGGGCAGCGCAAGCGCGTCGCACTCGCCTCGACCTTCGTCAACGACCCCGAGATCCTGCTGATGGACGAGCCGTTCTCGGCGCTCGACGTGCAGACCCGGGCCCTGATGTCGGACGAACTGCTGGAGCTGTGGGAGGGCACCGGCGCCTCCGTCGTGTTCGTCACCCACGACCTGGAGGAGTCCATCGCGCTGGCCGACCGGGTCGTCGTGATGACGGCAGGGCCGGCCACCGTCAAGCACGTCTTCGACATCGACCTGCCCCGCCCGCGCAAGGTCGAGTCGGTGCGCCTGGAACCGCGCTTCATCGAGATCTACCGGGAGATCTGGGAGTCCCTCGGCGAAGAGGTCCGCATCACGCGCGAGAGGGGTGCCGCCCATGTCGCCTGAAGTGCTCAGTCAACCTGTGGTCAATACGGTCAAGACGCCGGACCGCGCCCATTCACGCGCGCGTGCCGCCCGCAGACGCAAGATCGTCGTCGCGGCCTCGCGGGTGCTGCTCCTGGTCACGGTTCTCGGGCTGTGGGAGGTGCTCGCGCGCACCGACGTCATCGATCCGTTCAACTTCTCGATGCCCTCGAAGATCTGGGACCAGATCTGGACCTGGGTGACACACGGGACCGCGCTCGGGTCGTTGGGCGAACAGATCTGGTACACGCTCCACGAGGCGCTGCTCGGCTGGGTCTTCGGGGTGGCCGCCGGTGTGGTGTTCGGTATTGCCCTGGGGCGGATCACCTTTCTCGCCGATGTCCTTGGTCCATACATCAAGGTGCTCAACTCGATCCCCAGGATCGTCCTTGCACCCATCTTCGTGATCTGGTTCGGCCTCGGCCCCGCCTCCAAGGTCGCGTCCGCGGTCGTGCTCGTCTTCTTCCCGGTGTTCTTCAACGCCTTCCAGGGCGCCCGTGAGGTCGACCGCAACCTGGTCGCCAACGCCCGCATCCTCGGCGCGAGCGACCGGCGCGTGACGCTTCAGGTGGTCATCCCGTCCGCCACCTCGTGGATCTTCACCAGCCTCCACGTCAGCTTCGGCTTCGCCCTCATCGGCGCGATCGTCGGCGAGTACATCGGTGCCACGAAGGGCATCGGCCTGCTCGTTGCGCAGTCGCAGGGCACGTTCAACGCGGCCGGTGTGTACGCCGCGATGGTCATCCTCGCCGTCGTCGCGCTCGTCGCCGAAGGGCTGCTCACCTTCGCCGAGCGCCGCATCTTCCGCTGGAAGCCCACGGGTTCGGACAGCTGATCCGAGCCATCCCGCTCCGCCCTTCGCCGCCTCCCCTTCACAAGGACGTGAACCCTCATGCGCAAGACCGCCAGATACTCCGCCCTGGCCGCCGCCGGCCTGCTCGCCCTCTCCTCGCTCACCGCCTGCGCCAATGACGCGGCCGGCACCGCCTCCTCCGGCAGCAAGGGCGACGGCAAGGGTACGAAGGTCAAGATCATGGTCGGTGGCCTGGACAAGGTCATCTACCTGCCCGCGATGCTCACCCAGCGGCTCGGCTACTTCGACGCCGAGGGCCTCGACGTGGAACTGCTGAGCGAACCCGCCGGCGTCCAGGCCGAGACCGCGCTCGTCTCCGGCCAGGTCCAGGGCGCGGTCGGCTTCTACGACCACACGCTCGACCTCCAGGTGAAGGGCAAGCACGTCGAGTCCGTGGTGCAGTTCTCGCACGCGCCCGGCGAGGTGGAGATCGTGTCCACCAAGAAGGCCGACGACATCACCTCGCCCAAGGACTTCAAGGGGAAGAAGCTCGGCGTCACCGGCCTCGGCTCGTCGACCGACTTCCTCACCAAGTACCTCGCCGTCAAGAACGGCGTGAAGGTCAGCGAGTTCACCCCGGTCGCCGTCGGCGCCGGACCGACCTTCATCTCGGCGCTCCAACAGGGCGCGATCGACGGCGGCATGACGACGGACCCGACCGTCGCGAACATCCTGGCCAAGAAGGCGGGCAAGGTTCTCCTCGACATGCGCACGCCCGCGGGATCGCAGGCGGCGCTCGGCGGCCCGTATCCGTCGTCAAGTCTGTACATGCAGACGGACTGGGTGAATGCACACAAGGACACCGTCCAGAAGATGGTCAATGCATTCGTCAAGACACTCAAGTGGATGTCCACACACAGCGCGAGCGAGATCGCCGACAAGATGCCCGCCGACTACTCGCAGGGCAACAAGGTCCTCTACGCCTCGGCCATCGAGAGCACCTTGCCCATGTTCACGGACGACGGGGTGATGCCCAAGAACGGCCCCGAGACCGTCGAGAAGGTGCTCAAGGCCTTCAACCCCGCCGTCCAGAAGGCCGACGTCGACCTCGACAAGACGTACACGACCGAGTTCGTGGACAAGGTCGCGGACTGAAGTCCGTGACCCCGGCATCCGTATAGAGGGAGGGCACGGTTCCTTCCCCCGCCCCCACGGGCCGTGCCCTCAGGCGCGGGTCGCCCACACGTAACGGTGTTCCGGGCGGCCCGCGTCGCCGTACTTGAGCGTGAGCCGGGCCCGTCCGGTGCGCTCCAGAAGCTTCAGATAGCGCTGGGCGGTCTGCCGGCTCACCCCCGTCCGCTCGGCGATCTCCTGGGCCGACAGCGGCCCTTCGGCGTTCATCAGGGACTGCCGGACGAGCTCCGCGGTCGTGGGGGAGTGGCCCTTGGGCAGGTCGGGCTCGGACGGCGTGGACAGGGCGCCGAAGATGCGGTCCACCTCCGCCTGTTCCGCCTCGCCGCCGCTGTCGAGCGTGCGGCGCAGCTCGGCGTACGCCTCCAGCTTGGCGCGCAGCCCCGCGAAGGCGAACGGCTTGACCAGGTACTGGAGCGCGCCGTGGCGCATCGCGGCCTGCACGGTCGTGATGTCCCGGGCCGCCGTCACCATGATCACGTCGGTCTGGTGGCCGCGGCGCCGCATCTCCTGGACGACCGACAGACCCGTCTCGTCGGGCAGGTAGTGGTCCATGAGGACCAGGTCGACGCGGGGCAGCAGCTCCACCTGGCGCAGCGCCTCCGCCGCGCTGTGCGCCTCGCCCGCCACATGGAATCCGGGCACCTTCTCGACGTAGGCGGCGTTGACCCGCGCGACCCGCGTGTCGTCGTCCACGACCAGGACCTCGATCATCACGACTCCTCCTCGGGGGCGGCCGGAACGGTCAGCGCGGGCTCCAGATCGTCACCCGCCAGCGCCTCGGGCAACACGACGACGAACTCCGCGCCCCCGCCGTCGGCCTCGGTCACGGTGGCGCTGCCACCCTGCCGTTCGGCCAGCCGCCGCACCAGGGAGAGCCCGATGCCGCGCTTGCCGTGCGCGGGCGGCTTCTTCGTGGACCACCCTTCGGTGAAGACCAGTTCACGCTGTTCCGCCGGAATGCCTGGCCCCGTGTCGCGCACCCTGAGGACGGCGGTACGGCCCTCGGCGCGCAACTCGACCTCCACGCGCGCGTGCGGCTTTCCTCCTACGGCGTCCAGCGCGTTGTCGACCAGGTTGCCGACCACCGTGACGATGCCCCTGGGGTCGATCAGCCGGTCCGGGAGCCGTGTGCGGTCCGAGATCCAGAGGGCGACCCCGCGCTCCGCCGCGACGGTCGCCTTGCCGACCAGCAGGGCGGCGAGCAGCGGGTCCTTGATCTTCTCGGTGACCTGCTCCGCGGTGGCGCGATGGTCGCCGACCACCTCTCCGACGAACTCCACGGCGTCGTCGTACATCTCCAGTTCGAGCAGCCCGAGGAGTGTGTGCATGCGGTTGGCGTGCTCGTGGTCCTGGGCGCGCAGGGCGTCGATCAGCCCGCGCGTGGAGTCGAGTTCGCGGCCCAGCTGTTCCAGTTCCGTGCGGTCGCGCAGGGTCGCGACGGCGCCGCCGTCGTCGGTGGGCATGCGGTTGGCGATCAGGACCCGCTGGCCGCGGACGGTGAGCAGGTCGGTGCCCGTCACCCGGCCGGCCAGCACGTCGGCCGTACGACCCTCGCCGAGCGCCTCGTCGGGGGTGCGGCCCACGGCCTCGTCGCCGATGCCCAGCAGCCGCTGTGCCTCGTCGTTGAGGAGCCGGACGCGGCCGGTGCGGTCCAGGGCGACGACGCCCTCCCTGATGCCGTGCAGCATCGCCTCGCGCTCCGCGAGCAGCGCCGAGATGTCGGAGAAGGCCAGGTCACGAGTCTGCCGCTGGACCCGCCGGGAGATCAGCCAGGCGGCCAGCGCGCCGACGGCCAGGGCGCCGCCGGCGTAGGCGAGCAGACCCGGGATGGCGTGGATCAGACGGGCCCGGACGCTGTCGTACGCGATGCCGACCGAGACCGCCCCGATGATGTTCCCGTCGCTGTCGCGCAGGGGCACCTTGCCGCGGGCCGAGCGGCCGAGGGTGCCCTCGTCGATCTCCATGACCTGTTCGCCCGCGAGCGCCCGCGCGGGGTCGGTCGAGACCTTCCCGCCGATCTCCTTCGGGTCGGTGTGCGACCAGCGGACGCCGTCCTTGTTCATGATCACGACGTACTCGGCCTTGGTGGCCTTGCGGATCCGCTCGGCCTCCTTCTGCACCGGCCCGTCGACCGAGTAGGGGGTGGTCTGCAGGTCCTTCGCGATCTGCGGCTGCTCGGCGGTCGTCTGCGCGATGGCGAGGGCCCGGCGCATGGCCTGGTCGTCCAGCTGGTTGCTGAGCGGTGCGAGGAAGAGTCCGGTCGCCAGCACCGTGACTCCCGCGGCGATCGCGAGCTGCATCAGCAGCACCTGCGAGAACATCCGCCGCGGCAGCCCGAGGCGGAGGCGTCGTGCGGGGGGAGTGGGGCGGCTCATACCCATGACGGTACGCGGAGGGGTGCGGGCTGCCGTAGGGGTGTGGCGTGGATCTCTTGATCAACGCACATGATCGGTGGATGACCCACTTGATCAGTGGACGAGGCCCTTGACCACCTTGTTCGGCTGGTTCAGCTCGCCAGCGCCGAGGGTGGCGTCAACTCCCGCACCGCCACCACGTCCATCCGCGCGGGCGAGCCGAGCACCGACGTCCCGCAGCTCTCCGCGCGGGGCGGCAGGGACGCGCCCTGGGCCACGACGACCCGCCAGCGGCGCCCGTCCACGTGGGCGACGGTCACCTCCCAGCGCGGTGCCGCGCCCTCCGTCCGTACGACGGCCAGCGCGTCCGCCGCGTACTCGTCCGCCGCCGCACGCACGGCCAGTTCGGCCGCCTGCCCCGGCCGTTCCCAGGCCGAGCTCCCGCGGCACCCCTCCACGACGATCCGGCCGTCCTGGGCGCTGTGCAGGATCTCCTTGACGGCGTGGGCCCCGACGCGGCCGTACGCGTAGCCGTACGGCAGGACGAGCAGCGTCGGCGAGAAGCGATGTCCACCCAGATGGGTGACCTCCCAGACGCCCTCGACCCCGGAGGCGGACAGTTCGGCGGCGAGCGGCCGCCCCAGGAGGGCGCAGCAGCGGTCGCGCTTGCCGTTGGTGCAGACGAGCGCGAGCGGGGTACCGGTGTGGGGGCGCCCGTCGAGGACGGTGTCGAAGCTGCGGTGGTCGCCGGCGCCGAGCGCGGCGAAGTCCAGGTCGAGCAGGCGCTGCGGGTCGCGGATCGTGGCGCTGTGCAGCCAGCTGCTGCCGGGGGCGGTGTGGGACACGTACACCTGGCGGGCGGACGGCGTACCGCAGTCGGCGTGCCGCCCGGGGCGGCGGATGAGGGCGACCCGGACGCCCGTGCCCTTCGCCGCCTTCTCCAGAGCGCGGCCCAGCACGGGGTCCAGATGGCTCGACGTGAGCGCGTGGGCGCCCCAGGGGCCGGGCTGTTCCAGGAGCAGCCAGGTCCTGGCGGTGGCCGCGGTGCCCGCGATGGGCTCGTCGAGGTCCCGGGAGACGGTTGAGCACGTACTCACAGAGGTGAGCCTAACCTGACTTGCCCGACGGCGACTTCCGGGCGCGCTGGTGCGCTACTCGGGGAGGGGCTGAGGAGGCTTGGCGCCGACGTAGAGCCCGCTCGGCCGCATGCGCAGCGGGCGCTCGCCGTACTCCTCCAGGGCGTGCGCGATCCAGCCCGCCGTCCGGGCGACGGCGAAGATCGTCTCGCCGGCCGTGGCGGGCATCCCCGAGGAGGCGGTGAGCACCGCGAGCGCCAGGTCGACGTTGGCGTGCAGCGGGGTGTGGCGGGCCGTGGTGGCGACGACGTCGCGGGCCGCGAGGAGGGCGGGTTCGGCCCGGGGGATCTCCTCCAGCAGCGCGAACAGGGCACGCGCGCGTGGGTCTTCGCCGCGGTAGAGCCGGTGACCGAGTCCGGGGATACGGCGTCCGGCCCGCAGCTCGTCCGCGATCACGGGGCCGGCGTCACCCTGTTCGAGTACGTCGTTCAGCAGTCGGTGGGCGAGCCCGCTGGCCGCGCCGTGCAGCGGCCCTTCGAGCACGCCGAGCCCGGCGGAGACGGCCGCGTAGGCGTGCGCCCGGGCGGAGGCCGCGACGCGCACCGCGAGCGTGGAGGCGGCGAGGTCGTGGTCGACGAGCAGACCCAGGGCCGTGTCCAGGACACGCAGGGAGGCCTCGTCGGCGGCGCGGGCGCTGAGCCGCGCCCACAGCCGCTCGGCGAGCGAGCCCTCGTCGCGGTGGCCGGTCCGTACCGGCGGCAGGGCGGCGACCAGGGTGGGGATGAGGATGCGCGCGGTGCCCAGTACGGCCTCCTCGGAGAGGTCGAAACGCAGGGGGTCCGCGGCCGCGGCGGCGATGGCCGCGACCCGCAACCGGTCGGTGGGCGAGGCGTGTTCGGGCAGGGCGTCCACGACGCGGCGGGCGACGGCGACGGAGGCGTCGGGGGCGCTGAACGTCGTGCCGGGCCGCATCCGCCCCGTCCAGAGCCACTCGGCGATCTCCTCGTAGGAGTGGCGTGCGGCCAGCTCCGTCGCGTCCACGCCCCGGAAGTAGTACCGGTCCGCGTCGATGAGCGTGATGCGGGTCCGCACCGACAGCTCGCCGCCGGATCCCGAACTCCCGCTGCTCTCACGCTTGTTGCGCCGGGCGAGGGTCTCCACCTCCTTGGCGTCGAAGGTGCTGCCGCGGCCACCGGGCACGCGTCGGCTGCTGAGCTGACCGCGGCTGACATAGGCGTACACGGTCTCGGGCTTCACGCCCAGCAGCTCTGCGGCCTCTTTGGTGCTCAGCCGCCGGTCCCCGTGGAGGGAGGGGGCGGGTTCGTGATCGCGCATGGGGCACACCGTATCCGTATGGACTGCATATTGATTCAATCAATATTGACAGCTAGCAAGTCAATCATCGACAGTCGAATCAAGTCCAGGGAGGAAACATGTCCGTCAACAGGGCCGCAGCCACCCTCGTCGACGTACCGCGAGGACTCGCGGGCGTCGTCGTCACCGACACCGAGATCGGTGACGTCCGGGGGCTCGAGGGCTTCTATCACTATCGCCAGTACTCGGCCGTCGAGCTTGCGCAGACCCGCAGCTTCGAGGACGTCTGGCATCTCCTGGTCCACGGCGAACTGCCGGACACCGCGCGGAGCGCCGCCTTCGCCGCCGAGACCGCGGCGCTGCGCCGGCTGCCGGAGGGTGTCCGTGCGGCGCTGCCCGCCATCGCGGCCGCGGGTGTGAGCTCCGGTCCGCTCGCCGGGATGCGTACGGCGCTGTCGCTGCTGGGCGCGGCGAAGGGCTTCCGGCCGGTGTACGACATCGACGCGGACGAGCGCCGCAGGGACACGATCGTGGCGGCCGCCGCGGTGCCCACCTTGCTGACCGCACTGCACCGGCTGGGGAAGGGGCTGGAGCCGGTCGAGCCGCGCGAGGATCTCTCGTACGCCGCCAACTACCTGTACATGTTGACGGGTTCGGAGCCGGAACCGCGACAGGCTCGGGCGATCGAGCAATACTTGATCTCAACCATTGATCACGGCTTCAATGCATCAACCTTCACGGCGCGGGTCATCACGTCGACGGGTGCGGACGCGGCGGCCTGCCTGGTGGGCGCCGTAGGGGCACTTTCGGGGCCGCTGCACGGCGGTGCGCCCAGCCGTGCGCTGGACACGCTGGACGCGATCCGGACCCCGGACCGCATCGACCCCTGGATCCGTGAACGCGTCCTCGCGGGCGAGCGCATCATGGGCTTCGGCCACGCGATCTACCGCACCGAGGACCCCCGCTCCCGGATGCTGCGCGAGATCGCCCAGGGGTTCGGCGGTCCGCGCGTCGCCTTCGCGGTGGAGGTGGAGCGACAGGTCGAAGCGATCCTGTCCGAGCTGAAGCCCGGCCGCGAACTCCACACCAACGTCGAGTTCTACGCGGGCGTGGTCATGGAGCTGTGCGGATTGCCGCGCGAGATGTTCACCCCGACGTTCGCGGCGGGGCGGGTGGTGGGGTGGAGCGCCAACGTCCTGGAACAGGCGGAGGACTCGAAGATCATCCGTCCGGTGGCGCGGTATGTGGGGCCGGGGGCGCCGGTGGCGGTGCCGACGACGGTGTGACGGTCGCGTGCGCCTGCGCGGGGCTCGGCACCGCACGATGCCGAGCCCGCTGACGGCCTGAGCGCGAGGTCAGGCGTCGGGGATGTCCTTCTTGGCCGCGATCAGGGTTTCGCGTGTGATGACGACGATGCGTTCGTGGTCCGCTCGCGAGGCGTCCGGTGGCAGCTCGGCGTCGAGTTCGGCCGTGGCCTCTCTGCCGACGACGGCGAAACTGCCGTCACTGAGCTCGAAGATGTCGGGGCAGGACTGTCCGGACATGCTGCCCCGCTGACGGGGCGAGTCGCCGATACGGCGAACGACGGTCGTTCGCATGGATGTCGGCCTTTCGTGTGGGACCTTGCGGTCAGGCTGTTGCCGCCCCGAGGTGCCCTGCGGAGGGAACCGCAGGGCACTGGGACTGTCGAGGGCAAACGAAGACAGGCTGACGGAGCAAGTGAGCGCGCCGGGGGAGGGGACTGCCCCCGGCGACTATGCGTCAGGGATGTCAGCCTTGGCGTGGATGAGAGTCTCGCGGGTGACCACGACGATGCGCTCGTAGTCGGCTCTGGACGCGTCGGAAGGGAGCTGGGCGTCGAGTTCGTCGGTGATGTCCGTGCCGATGACAGCGAACCTTCCGTCGGAGAGCTCGAAGATATCGGGGCAATTGGCACCGGTGGCGCTTCCCCTTGCGCTGGGCGGGGTACCAATCCGACGGATGATCTGGCTCACTGTTCTGGCATTCCTTCTGATGTCGAGGCAGGTGCGCACTTGTGCTGCGCGTTGTGATGCGGCCCGGGTGGGGTCACGGCCTCGACAACCAGCAGCGTGGACGGTGGTACGGCGGGGGTAGGCCCGTTCCGCAAGATGCGCAGTAGTCAACCTTGTTGGCACCTGAGGCAACGCGACGGTTTACTGCTTTGTTACCGCCCAACCGTGTGATGTGCACAAGGGGATGGAGCACCGGACGTCCACGCGCGCCGGGGGTGGTGGAAACGCCCTACTCGCTCGGCGGTTCTCCGACGACCCACCACTCGTCGCCGTCCGCCTCCTCCAACTGAGCCAGAAGGTCGTCAACCATGCGTCCGAGCTTGGCTTCGTCGGATGTGTCGATCAGCGTGGCCCGGTGCGGGCGGGTGGCGTACCAGTACTCACGGAAGACCGGGTTCTGGAGCATGCTCCGTGCGAACCCGAAGAACTCGTCGCGGGTGATGTTGCCCATGCGGTAGTAACAGAGCGCATTGGTGTAAAGGGCGTTGGCGAAGAGGAACTGCCGCTGCTTCCTCGGCGGGACCGTGCCGTTGTAGGCGTCCAGCACCTCGGCCAGGTCAGGATCGTCCATGGCCTTGCTCAGCAACTCCCAGTGCTGGCGCTGCTGGTAGGCGAAGTTGGTCTGGTGCTGCGTCTGGGCGGCCTGTTCCAGAAGCTCCACGCGCGTGCGCAAGGCGCTGAGCGTGGGCCGCTGTGCGGCCAAGGAGACGGCGGCGCCCGCCGCCAGCCCGACCCCGGCCGAGGCGACAGCCATCAGCCTCCGTATCCCAAAATTCTGTGTGGCCATGTCAACCCCCGAATCAGGCGGCCGTCCGCCGGTCGTCGGGGTGCGGGTCGACTGTTGGGGACCGGCGAGCGGAGGGCGGCGCTTGCCGTCTCCCAGGGTGCCGAGCGGCTCTGGTCGGCAGGGAGGCGGAGAGGAGGCGCACGGAAGGAAGCGAGGGTCGCACGAACCGGCGCCATGCCCAACGTCTGCCCCGCAAGTGCTGCTAACAATCGTTCACTTCGCAGTGATTCTTCCGGCTCGTATCCTGGTCCGGCATTCAAACCTCGTACATGCGCCGGAGCCGCGATCCGGCGCGCGTACCAGCGCGAAAGAGGTCGCACGTTGCGTCAGCCGAGCCCCGGTCAGCGGCAGATCCCGGTCGTCGTCCTCGCCGGATTCCTGGGTTCCGGCAAGACCACGCTCCTCAACCACCTCCTCCACCGCAGCGGCGGCAGCCGCATCGGCGCGATCGTCAACGACTTCGGGGCCATCGAGATCGACGCGATGGCGGTTGCGGGTGCGCTGGGGGACTCCACCGTCTCCCTCGGCAACGGCTGCCTGTGCTGTGCCGTCGACGCCAGTGAGCTCGACAGCTACCTCGAGCGCCTCGCCCGGCCCGACACCGGCATCGACGTCATCGTCATCGAGGCCAGCGGGCTCGCCGAGCCGCAGGAACTCGTGCGCATGCTGCTCGCCAGCGAGCATCCCGGCATCGTCTACGGCGGGCTCGTCGAGGTCGTCGACGCCGCCGAGTTCGACGACACCCGCGCCAAGCACCCGGAGCTCGACCGGCACCTCGCCCTCGCAGACCTCGTCGTCGTCAACAAGCTCGACCGGGCCGGCGACCGGGACCGGGTTCTAGGGCTGGTCCACGGTCTCGTCGACCGCGCCAGCGTCGTCGTACCCGCCGTCTACGGGCGCATCGACCCCGAGTTCCTGTTCGACTGCAAGCCGAGCGAGGAGCGCATCGGGCAGCTGTCCTTCGACGACCTCCATCACGGACATGACGCAGAAGGGCACTCCGGTCATCTGCACACCGCCTACGACAGCCTCTCCTTCGTCTCCGAAGTGCCGCTCGACCCGCGCCGGTTGATGCAGTTCCTCGACAGCCGGCCCGCGGGGCTGTACCGGATCAAGGGGTACGTCGACTTCGGGGCGTACGACGTTCGCAACCGGTATGCCGTGCACGCCGTCGGCCGGTTCCTGCGGTTCTATCCCGAGCCGTGGGCGAGCGATCCCCGGCTCACCCAGCTCGTCCTCATCGGCTCCGGCATCGACGCCCCCGCCCTCGGCAAGGAGCTGGAGGCGGGCAAGAGCGACGCCCCGCACACCGCCGACGAGCACGGTATGTGGGGCGTCCTGCGGTACGTACAGAATCCCGAAGACGACCTGCGGGATCCCGAGCTCTAGACCGGCCCCGCCACCACCGACACCGTCTTCGCCAGCGACACACCCGAACCGTCACGGCGCGGGTCCATCTCCGGGAGGTCGGCCGGGGTGCCGTTCTTCTGGGCCGCCTTCGCCGGGACGGCGCCCGCCCAGGCGAAGGACAGGCAGTCCTCGCCCTTCAGGAAGCGCTGGCAGCGGACGCCACCGGTCGCGCGGCCCTTGCGCGGGTACTGGTCGAACGGGGTCAGCTTGGCCGTCGTCTGGACCGAGTCGTCCAGCGTGCCGCGCGAGCCCGCGACCGTGAACACCACCGCGTCCGCCGCCGGGTCCACCGCCGTGAAGGAGATGACCTTCGCGCCGTCCGCGAGCTTGATGCCCGCCATGCCGCCCGCCGGACGGCCCTGCGGGCGGACCTGCGCGGCCTGGTAGCGGAGCAGCTGGGCGTCGTCCGTGATGAAGACCAGATCCTCGTCGCCCGTACGGAGTTCCACCGCGCCGACGATCCGGTCGCCGTCCTTGAGCGTGATGACCTCCAACTCCTCCTTGTTCGAGGGGTAGTCGGGGACGACACGCTTCACGACGCCCTGTTCCGTGCCGAGCGCCAGGCCGGGCGACGACTCGTCGAGGGTGATCAGGCAGACCACCGTCTCGCCGTCGTTCAACGACACGAACTCCGACAGCGGGGCGCCTCCGGCGAGGTTCGGCGCCGACGCCGTCTCCGGCAGCTGCGGCAGGTCCACGACGTTGATCCGCAGCAGGCGGCCCTCCGACGTCACCGCGCCGATCTCGCCGCGCGCGGTCGCCGGGACCGCCGAGACGATCACGTCGTGCTTGACGCGCTTGCCGTCGGCGTCCGCCGGGAACGGCTCGCCGTTGGCCGTACGCGCCAGCAGGCCCGTCGAGGACAGCAGCACCCGGCACGGGTCGTC
Source organism: Streptomyces justiciae (assembly GCF_015163075.1). Lineage (GTDB taxonomy): Bacteria > Actinomycetota > Actinomycetes > Streptomycetales > Streptomycetaceae > Streptomyces > Streptomyces justiciae. The sequence goes on along the minus strand of NZ_JADDXU010000007.1, from coordinate 362,363 downwards.
CGCCACCTGGAGCGGCACCGCGGCCGCGGGGGCGCCCGCCGACTCGAGCAGGACCGTACGCCGGTCGGTGCCGAACTTCTTGGCCACCGCGGCCAGTTCGGCGGAGACCAGCTTGCGCAGCTCCGCGTCCGAGTCGAGGATCGCGGTCAGCTCCTCGATCTCCGTGTTGAGCCGGTCCTTCTCGGACTCCAGCTCGATGCGGTCGAACTTGGTGAGGCGGCGCAGCGGCGTGTCCAGGATGTACTGCGTCTGGATCTCCGACAGGGAGAAGCGCTCCATCAGGCGCTCCTTGGCCTGCGCGGAGTTCTCGCTCTGCCGGATGAGGCGGATGACCTCGTCGATGTCCAGCAGCGCCGTCAGCAGGCCCTCGACCAGGTGGAGGCGGTCGCGGCGCTTGGTGCGGCGGAACTCGCTGCGGCGGCGGACGACCTCGAAGCGGTGGTCGAGGTAGACCTCCAGGAGCTCCTTCAGGCCCAGCGTCAGCGGCTGGCCGTCGACCAGCGCCACGTTGTTGATGCCGAAGGACTCCTCCATCGGCGTCAGCTTGTAGAGCTGCTCCAGGACCGCCTCCGGCACGAAGCCGTTCTTGATCTCGATGACCAGACGCAGGCCGTGCGCACGGTCGGTGAGGTCCTTGACGTCGGCGATGCCCTGGATCTTCTTCGAGCCGACCAGGTCCTTGATCTTGGCGATGACCTTCTCCGGGCCGACCGTGAAGGGCAGCTCGGTGATGACCAGGCCCTTACGGCGGGCCGTCACCGTCTCCACCGAGACCGTCGCCCGGATCTTGAAGGTGCCTCGGCCCGTCTCGTACGCGTCCCGGATGCCGGAGAGGCCGACGATCCGGCCGCCCGTGGGCAGGTCGGGGCCGGGGACGTGCTTCATCAGGGTGTCCAGATCCGCGTTCGGGTAGCGGATCAGGTGGCGGGCGGCCGCGATGACCTCGGAGAGGTTGTGCGGCGGCATGTTCGTGGCCATACCGACCGCGATGCCCGACGAGCCGTTGACCAGCAGGTTCGGGAACGCGGCGGGCAGGGCCACCGGCTCCTGCTCCTGGCCGTCGTAGTTCGGCGCGAAGTCGACCGTGTCCTCGTCGATCGACTCGGTCATCAGGCTCGTCGCCTGCGCCTGCCGGCACTCGGTGTACCGCATGGCGGCCGGCGGGTCGTCGTTGCCCAGCGAGCCGAAGTTGCCGTGGCCGTCGACCAGGGGGACGCGCATCGAGAAGGGCTGGGCCATGCGCACCAGGGCGTCGTAGATCGACGAGTCGCCGTGCGGGTGCAACTTACCCATGACCTCGCCGACGACGCGGGCGCACTTCACATAGCCGCGGTCGGGGCGCAGCCCCATCTCGTTCATCTGGTAGACGATGCGCCGGTGCACCGGCTTGAGGCCGTCGCGGGCGTCCGGCAGGGCTCGGGAGTAGATGACCGAGTACGCGTACTCGAGGAAGGAGCCCTGCATCTCGTCGACGACGTCGATGTCGAGGATCTTCTCCTCGTACGAGTCGTCGGGCGGCGGGGTCTTCGTGCTGCGGCGGGCCATCGCTGCCGGCTCCTCTTTTCTGGTCGCTCGCCTACGGGTCGCTCGCGTCCCTTCGGCTCACTCTTGCTCAAGCGTGAACGGGATCTGACGCGGACCATTGTGGACCCCGGCACTGACAACGCGGACGACGACCCGACGTCAGCTCTCCCGCCGGTGGTTCACCCGCGCCGCACGGCGGCCCGTCCGCAGGCTACGGGATCTCGCTGTCGGCGTACGACCACCGGGAACTCCACCGGTGTCCCACACGCTTGCATACAGTGGCAGGACCGGCAGAAAAACGCGGTTACGGCAACCGCACCGCGATCGAAGGGACGTACATGCCCATGGGTCACACGGCCACAGACCAGGCAGGCACCGGAGGCCTGACAGCAACGGAGCACCGCCTGGCCAATGGGCTGCGCGTGGTGCTCTCCGAGGACCACCTGACCCCGGTCGCGGCGGTGTGCCTCTGGTATGACGTCGGCTCGCGCCACGAGGTCAAGGGGCGCACCGGTCTGGCTCACCTCTTCGAGCATCTGATGTTCCAGGGCTCCGGCCAGGTCAAGGGCAACGGCCACTTCGAGCTGGTGCAGGGCGCGGGCGGCTCGCTCAACGGCACCACCAGCTTCGAGCGGACCAACTACTTCGAGACCATGCCCGCCCACCAGTTGGAGCTCGCGCTCTGGCTGGAGGCCGACCGCATGGGTTCCCTGCTGGCCGCCCTCGACGACGAGTCGATGGAGAACCAGCGGGACGTGGTGAAGAACGAGCGCCGCCAGCGCTACGACAACGTTCCCTACGGCACGGCGTTCGAGAAGCTCACCGCCCTCGCCTACCCGGAGGGCCACCCCTACCACCACACCCCGATCGGCTCGATGGCCGACCTGGACGCGGCCACCCTGGAGGACGCCCGAGCGTTCTTCCGGACGTACTACGCGCCCAACAACGCGGTCCTGTCGGTCGTCGGTGACATCGACCCCGAGCAGACGCTCGCCTGGGTGGAGAAGTACTTCGGCTCCATCGCCTCCCACGACGGCAAGCCCGCCCCGCGCGACGGCTCGCTGCCCGAGGTCATCGGCGAGCAGCTGCGCGAGGTCGTCGAGGAGGAGGTCCCCGCGCGCGCGTTGATGGCCGCCTACCGGCTGCCGCACGACGGCACGCGCGAGGCCGACGCCGCCGACCTGGCGCTCACCGTCCTCGGCGGCGGTGAGTCCTCCCGCCTCTACAACCGGCTCGTGCGCCGCGACCGTACGGCCGTCGCGGCCGGCTTCGGGCTGCTGCGGCTGGCCGGAGCGCCCTCCCTGGGCTGGCTGGACGTGAAGACGTCCGGTGACGTCGAGGTGCCGGTCATCGAGACCGCGATCGACGAGGAGCTCGCCCGGTTCGCCGCGGAGGGCCCCACGGCCGAGGAAATGGAGCGCGCCCAGGCCCAGTTGGAGCGCGAGTGGCTGGACCGGCTCGGCACCGTCGCGGGCCGCGCCGACGAACTGTGCCGCTACGCCGTCCTGTTCGGCGACCCGCAGCTCGCGCTCACCGCCGTCAACCGCGTCCTGGAGGTGACCGCCGAGGAGGTCCAGGCGGTCGCCAAGGCCCGCCTGCGCCCCGACAACCGCGCGGTGCTCGTCTACGAACCCGTAGCGGGAGAGCCCGCCGAGGACGCGGACCCGCCCGAGGACCCCGAGGCCGAAGCCACCGTCGAAGCCGGCGACAAGAACGAGGAGGCGGCCAAGTGACCGAGCTCGCCACGATGGAATTCCACCCCCAGCCCCAGGCGGGCGAGGCCAAGCCCTGGGCGTTCCCGGCCCCCACGCGCGGGACGCTCCACAACGGCCTCACCGTGCTGCGCTGCCACCGCCCCGGCCAGCAGGTCGTCGCCGTCGAGGTCCTCCTCGACGCCCCCCTGGACGCTGAACCGGCGGGTCTGGACGGCGTCGCCACGATCATGGCGCGCGCGTTCTCCGAGGGCACCGACAAGCACTCCGCCGAGGAGTTCGCCGCCGAGCTGGAGCGCTGCGGCGCCACCCTCGACGCGCACGCCGACCACCCCGGCGTCCGCCTGAGCCTCGAAGTCCCCGTCTCCCGGCTGCCCAAGGCACTCGGGCTGCTCGCCGACGCCCTCAGGGCGCCCGCGTTCGCGGACGACGAGGTCGAGCGCCTGGTCACCAACCGCCTCGACGAGATCCCGCACGAGCTGGCCAACCCCTCGCGCCGGGCCGCCAAGGAGCTCTCCCGGACGCTGTTCCCGGCGGACCTGCGCATGTCGCGCCCCCGCCAGGGCACCGAGGACACCGTCCGGAACATCGACTCGGCGGCCGTGCGCGCCTTCTACGAGAGGCACGTCCGCCCCGCCACCGGCACCGTCGTGGTCGTCGGCGACCTCACGGACGTCGACCTGGACGGGCTGCTCGGCGACACCCTCGGCTCCTGGACCGGCTCCGCGGCCGAGCCGCGCCCGGTGCCCGCCATCAGCGCCGACGACACCGGCCGGGTCGTCATCGTGGACCGCCCCGGCGCCGTCCAGACGCAGCTGCTGATCGGCCGTATCGGCGCCGACCGGCACGACCGCGTGTGGCCCGCGCAGGTGCTCGGCACGTACTGCCTCGGCGGCACCCTCACCTCCCGCCTGGACCGCGTCCTGCGCGAGGAGAAGGGCTACACCTACGGCGTACGGGCCTTCGGGCAGGTCCTGAGGTCCGCCCCGGACGGCACCGGTGCCGCGATGCTCGCCATCAGCGGCTCCGTCGACACCCCGAACACCGGTCCCGCGCTGGACGACCTGTGGACGGTGCTGCGCACCCTCGCCGCGGAGGGGCTCACCGACGCCGAGCGCGACGTCGCGGTGCAGAACCTCGTCGGCGTCGCCCCGCTCAAGTACGAGACGGCGGCGGCCGTGGCGAGCACGCTGGCCGACCAGGTCGAGCAGTACCTGCCCGACGACTACCAGGCCACGCTGTACCGGCAGCTCGCCGCGACCGGCACCGTCGAGGCCACCGCGGCGGCCGTCAACGCCTTCCCGGTGGACCGTCTGGTGACGATCCTGGTCGGCGACGCGGCCGCCATCAAGGAGCCCGTGGAGGCCCTCGGCATCGGTGAAGTCACCGTGGTGACAGCCGAGTAGAAGCACGCGCGCGTGAAGGGGCCCTGGTGACTGAAGCGTCACCAGGGCCCCTTAATGTCCGAATAAGGAATGAATTGAAGACAGGTTGCCTGTTTGCCCTGTGGGATGCGCTACAAACTGCCTGATCCGTTTGGGAATTGAAAGTGGCCCCGCTTAGCGTCGTCCGGGCTGTCCGTCAGGCAGTGCGCCGCGCCCGCGGCACCGGACAGTCATCGCCGAGTCCCCGTACGGCGCGAGCCAGGGGAGCCGGGGACCCACGTAGTCCCTGGGGTGAATCGGACGCCCGCGCGTGCAGCGAGGGGGTCCGTAGGAGACCTTCCTGCTCCGAACCCGTCAGCTAACCCGGTAGGCGAGAGGGAAGGAAAGGACCAGCCTCCACATGGCGTTCACGCGCCCCACCGGGAAGCACCGTGCCCCGAGCCGGATGAAGCGCGGCACCGCCCGCGCGGCGGGGGTCGCGGCCCTCACCACCACCGGCGTCATCGGCACCCTCGCCGCCCCGGCCCTCGCCGCGGAGCCCGCGGTCGAGCAGACCGGCCTCATCCCGGTCGTCACCATCGGCGACTCGGTCGCCGACCAGATCGACGCCCAGGCCGCCGCCCAGGAGCAGGCCGCCGAGGAAGCCGCCCAGAAGAAGGCCGAGGAGCTGGCCCGCAAGAAGGCCGCCGCCAAGGCCAAGAAGGAGCGCGAGGCCAAGGAGCGCGCCGCCCGCGCGGCCGCCGAGCGCAAGCGCCTCAACACCTACGTCGCCCCGATCTCGGGCTCGTACATCTCCACCGGCTACAAGGCCGGCGGCGCCGTCTGGTCCTCCGGCAGCCACACCGGCGTCGACTTCCACGCCGCCAGCGGCACCTCCGTCCACGCGGTCGGCTCCGGCACCGTCGTCGAGGCCGGCTGGGGCGGGTCGTACGGCAACAACGTCGTGATCAAGATGAACGACGGCACGTACACCCAGTACGGCCACCTGTCGTCCATCGGTGTCTCGGTCGGCCAGACGGTCACCCCGGGCCAGCAGATCGGCCTGTCCGGCGCGACCGGCAACGTCACCGGCCCGCACCTGCACTTCGAGGCCCGGACGACTCCCGAGTACGGCTCGGACATCGACCCCGTCGCCTACCTGCGCTCGCACGGTGTGAACGTCTGAGGCACGGTGTGAACGTCTGACGACGGACCGCAGGATCTCCCGGAACCCCGGCTCACCGAGCCGGGGTTTCGCCGTTTTCGCCACCCCGCTGTCCAAAAAATATCCATGGATTCCGGCCCGCCATCGGAAATTCCCGTTCCTTGCAATAGAGTCACTGAACACACGTCAATCGTCGACGTTTCACGGGGATTAAAGCGGAGGTCGGTCATGCGTATTCCGGCGCACTCGGTATGCACCGCGATCAGGGACGACATCGTCTCCGGTGTCCACGAGCGCGGCAGCCGCCTCACCGAGGAACTCCTGGCCCGCCGCTACGGCGTCTCCCGCGTCCCCGTCCGGGAGGCCCTGCGCACCCTGGAGGCCGAGGGCTTCGTGGTGACGCGGCGGCACGCGGGCGCGTGCGTCGCCGAACCGACCGAGCAGGAGGCCGCCGACCTGCTGGAGATGCGGATGCTCCTGGAGCCGCTCGGCGCCTCCCGGGCCGCCCAGCGGCGCACCGAGGCACACCTGAAGGTCCTGCGCGGCCTGGTCAGGCTGGGTCAGGAGCGGGCCAGGCGCGGCAACAGCGAGGATCTGCGCTCCCTGGGCGGCTGGTTCCACGAGACGCTCGCCCAGGCCTCCGGCAGCCCCGCGCTGACCTCGATGCTGACCCAGCTGCGCCACAAGATCTCCTGGATGTACTCCGTGGAGGCGCCCGCCAACCCCGCGGAGTCCTGGGCGGAGCACGGCGCGATCGTCGACGCCGTGGCGCGCGGGGACGCGGAACGCGCGCGTGCGGTCACCGCGCTGCACACCGAGCGCTCGACCGCGGCGCACCGCCTTCGATTCCGCGCCGCGGGAGATCGGCCCGAGCGTGTGAGGAACTCGCAACATCCCGTAAACATGCCGAGCCTGCGGCATTAACACGAGGGCCGTATACAAAGAAGAAGTAATTCGCGGGGAGGAATTTCTGCTGCCCGCGAGAGGGAAATGGAAAGGGCCCGCCCGATAAACTCGGACGAGCCCTTCAGTGGTGCCGTGATTCAGCCGGCGCCGATGAATCAGACGGTCTCGGGAAGCTCCTCGAGCCCCTCGGAGACCAGCTTCGCCAGACGGTCGAGGGCGGCGTCCGCGCCCTCGGCGTCCGACGCGAGGACGATCTCCTCGCCGCCCTGGGCGCCGAGGCCCAGGACCGCCAGCATGGAGGCCGCGTTGACGGGGTTGCCGTCGGCCTTGGCGATCGTCACGGGGATACCGGAGGCCGTGGCGGCCCGGACGAAGATGGAAGCGGGGCGGGCGTGGAGGCCCTCGGCCCAGCCGACGTTGACGCGGCGCTCAGCCATGTGATGCTGCCCTTCGGTGTTCAGGGTTGTCTAGACCAGTTTCCCACACGTGAAGTGTCTCCGGATCGGGTCGTTCGTCCCGTCCGGGGTGGGTCGTCGGACCGCGGCCTCGGTCCGACTTCCGTCCTCTTGCGATCCTCTTGCGCTCTCCACAGACTGCCTCGCGCCGTTGTCGTACGCGAGCCGTACTCTGGGGCCCATGCAGACCTCGTCGGACCGGCACGAGTACCCCGCCCACTGGGAGGCCGACGTGGTGCTGCGCGACGGCGGCACCGCGCGCATCCGCCCCATCACCGTTGATGACGCCGATCGCCTGGTCAGCTTCTACGAGCAGGTCTCGGACGAGTCGAAGTACTACCGCTTCTTCGCGCCCTACCCTCGTCTGTCCGCCAAGGACGTCCACCGCTTCACGCACCACGACTTTGTGGACCGGGTGGGTCTCGCCGCCACAGTCGGCGGCGAGTTCATCGCCACCGTACGCTACGACCGCATCGGCGCCGACGGAATGCCCGCGTCCGCCCCTTCCGACGAGGCCGAGGTCGCCTTCCTCGTCCAGGACGCCCACCAGGGACGCGGCGTCGCCTCCGCCCTCCTCGAACACATCGGCGCGGTCGCCCGCGAGCGCGGCATCCGCCGCTTCGCCGCCGAGGTGCTGCCCGCCAACAACAAGATGATCAAGGTGTTCACGGACGCCGGGTACACCCAGAAGCGCAGCTTCGAGGACGGCGTCGTACGCCTGGAGTTCGACCTGGAGCCCACCGACCGCTCGATGGCCGTGCAGTACGCGCGCGAACAGCGCGCGGAGGGGCGGTCCGTGGAGCGGCTCCTCAAGCCCGGCTCGGTCGCCGTCGTCGGCGTCGGCCGCACCCCCGGCGGGGTGGGCCGCAGCATCCTCGACAACATCCGGGAGGCCGGTTTCACCGGCCGCCTGTACGCCGTGAACAAGGCCTTCACCGACAAGGAGATCGACGGCGTCCCGGCGCACCGCTCCGTACGCGACATCGAGGGCCCCGTCGACCTCGCCGTCGTCGCCGTGCCCGCCGAGCACGTCCCCAAGGTCGTCGCCGAGTGCGGCGAACACGGCGTGCAGGGCCTCGTCGTGATCTCCGCCGGGTACGCCGAGAGCGGCCCCGACGGGCGCGAGCGCCAGCGCGAACTCGTCCGGCACGCGCGCGCGTACGGTATGCGGATCATCGGCCCCAACGCCTTCGGCGTCATCAACACCAACCCGGACGTACGGCTGAACGCCTCCCTGGCCAACGAGACGCCCCGCCCCGGCCGCATCGGCCTCTTCGCCCAGTCCGGCGCCATCGGCATCGCCCTGCTCTCCCGCCTGCACCGGCGCGGCGGCGGCGTCACCGGCGTGACAGGCGTCTCCACCTTCGTCTCCTCCGGCAACCGCGCGGACGTCTCCGGCAACGACGTCCTCCAGTACTGGTACGACGACCCGGACACCGACGTCGTCCTCATGTACCTGGAGTCCATCGGCAACCCCCGCAAGTTCACCCGCCTCGCCCGCCGTACGGCCGCCGCGAAGCCGCTCGTCGTCGTCCAGGGCGCCGGCTCCGCCCCGCAAGGGCACGCCGTACGGGCCACCCGGCTGCCGCACGCGACGGTGTCCGCGCTGCTGAGGCAGGCCGGCGTGATCCGCGTGAACACCATCACCGAGCTGGTCGACACCGGCCTGCTGCTCGCCCGCCAGCCCCTGCCGCGCGGCCCGCGCGTGGCGATCCTCGGCAACTCCGAGTCGCTGGGACTGCTCACCTACGACGCCTGCCTGTCCGAGGGACTCAGGCCGCTGCCCCCGCTGGACCTGACGACGGCCGCCTCGGCGCAGGACTTCCATGCCGCGCTCGCGCGCGCGTTGGCGGACGACACCTGCGACGCCGTGGTCGTCACCGCGATCCCGGCCGTGGGGGAGGGCGCCGCCGGTGACGCCGCCCTCGCGGAGGCGCTGCGGTCGGCGGCCGAACGGGTGCCCGGCAAGCCCGTCCTCGTCGTCCACGTCGAGCTCGGCGGACTGGCCGAGGCCCTGTCGGCCGCCACCAGCACGGCACCGCAGGCCGCGACACCGAGCGCCACCCACCCCTTCCGCGCCCTGGACCGCCTCGCCGCCAAGGACCCCGAGGAGACCTCCGGCGCCGGCCCCCGCCTCATCCCCGCCTACCCCGCCGCCGAACGCGCGGTCCGAGCCCTCGGCGAAGCCGTGAAGTACGCCCAGTGGCAGCGCGAGGCCGCCGCACCCGGCAAGGTGCCCGAGTTCGAGAACATCGACGAGAAGGGCGCCGCCCAGCTCATCGACGGCCTCCTCACGCGCGGGCAGGGCCTCACGCTCGGCGCCGACGCGACTTGCGACCTCCTCGGCAAGTACGGCATCCCCGTCCACCGCGCCCTCGCCGCGCCCACCCCCGACGACGCGGCCGCTGCCGCGCGCACCCTCGGCTACCCCGTCGCCCTCAAGGCCACCGCCCCGCACCTGCGCCACCGCGCCGACCTGGGCGGCGTACGGCTCGACCTCGCCGACGAGGGCCAACTGCGGCATGCCTACGCCGAGTTGACCGAGCTGTTCGGTTCGCCCGACGAGCTGCGGCCGGTCGTGCAGGGGATGGCCCCGCGCGGCGTGGACACCGTCGTACGGGCCGTCATCGACCCCGCGGCCGGTGCCGTGCTCTCCTTCGGGCTCGCCGGAGCCGCCTCCCAGCTGCTCGGCGACACCGCGCACCGGCTGATCCCGGTCACCGACCGGGAGGCCGCCACCCTGGTCCGGTCCATCCGGACGGCGCCGCTCCTGTTCGGCTGGCGCGGCTCGGCACCCGTCGACACCGCCGCTCTCGAAGAGCTGCTGCTCAGGGTGTCCCGGCTCGTCGACGACCACCCCGAGGTCGTCGCGGTCACCCTGGAGCCGGTCGTCGTCGCCCCGCACGGCCTGAGCGTCCTCGGCGCGTCCGTCCGGCTGGCGCCCCCTCCCGCCCGCGACGACCTGGGCCCGCGGACGCTCCCGGCGTACTGAGACCTCCGTGAGCGGTGCCTCGCAGTCAGTGCACCCCCGTAGGATGGACGTCATGGCCAAGACCAGTACGACGACCCAGGGGCTGCGCGCGGCGATCGAGCGCAGCGGCTACTACCCGGCCCTCGTGGCCGAGGCGGTGGAGGCCGCCGTGGGCGGCGAGCCCATCCGGTCGTACCTGGTCCACCAGGAGACGACGTTCGACCAGAACGAGGTCCGCCGGCATGTGACCGTGCTCGTCCTCACCGAGCACCGCTTCATCGTCAGCCACACCGACGAGCAGGCCGCCGACAACACGTCCCCGACGCCGTACGCCACCACCTCCACCGAGTCGGTCAAGCTCGGCCGGATCTCGTCGGTCGTGCTCAGCCGCGTCGTCGCCAACCCGGAGCAGTACCAGCCGGGCACCCTGCCCCGCGAGGTCGTCCTCACCATCGGCTGGGGCGCCGTCTCCCGCATCGACCTGGAGCCCGCCGCCTGCGGCGACCCCAACTGCGAGGCGGACCACGGCTACACGGGCAACTCGACGGCGGACGACCTCAGCCTGCGCGTCAGCGAGGCCGGGGACGGCCCGGAGACGGTGCGTCAGGCCCTCGCCTTCGCGCAGTCCCTCTCCGAGGCGACCGCGGACATCACCCGCTGATGGCGCAGCCCACCGCCTGGGACTCCCACCCGGAACCACTGGCCGTAGACTCCGCGCCCCTTCCCCAGTACGGCAGCGGCTCCCTCGCCGACCTCCTGCCCACCCTGGCCGCGGGCATGGGCGTGCCCGGGACGACCGCGACGATCACCGAGCTGGCCCCCGCCGACCGGAACTGCGTGTTCCTGATCGACGGCCTCGGCTGGGAGCAGCTGCGGGCGCACCCCGAGGACGCGCCCTTCATGACCTCGCTCCTCGGCAGCTCCCGCGGCGGCACCGGCCGCCCGCTGACCGCCGGCTACCCGGCGACCACCGCGACGTCCCTGGCCTCCGTCGGAACGGGCCTCCCGCCCGGCGCCCACGGACTGCCCGGCTACACCGTGCGCAACCCGGACACCGGCGAGCTGATGAACCAGCTGCGCTGGCAGCCGTGGACGCAGCCGCGCGCGTGGCAGCCGTATCCCACGGTCTTCCAGCTCGCCCATGACGCCGGGGTGCACGCCGCGCAGGTGTCGTCGCCGACCTTCGAGAACACCCCGCTGACCAAGGTGGCGCTGAGCGGCGGCAAGTTCCTGGGCCGCCTGTCCGGCGAGGACCGTATGGACGTCGCGGCCGAGCAACTGGCCGCCGCCGACCGTGCGCTGGTCTACACGTACTACGCCGAACTCGACGGCGCGGGCCACCGCTTCGGCGTCGACTCCGACACCTGGCGCGGCCAGCTCATGCACGTAGACCGCCTGGTGCAGCGCCTCGCGGAACAACTCCCGCCCAACAGCGCGCTCTACGTCACCGCCGACCACGGCATGGTCGACATCCCCTTCGACGAGCAGCACCGCATCGACTTCGACGAGGACTGGGAGCTGCGGGCCGGGGTCACCCTGCTCGGCGGCGAGGGCCGCGCCCGCCATGTCTACGCCGTCCCCGGCGCCGCGAACGACGTCCTGACCTGCTGGCGCGAGGTGCTCGGCGAGCAGTTCTGGGTGGCCTCACGGGACGAGGCGATCGCTGCGGGCTGGTTCGGCCCGCACATCGACGAGCGGGTGTACGCGCGCCTCGGCGACGTGGTCGCGGCCGCGCGGGACGACGTCCTGATCATCGCGTCCGAGCGGGAGCCGAAGGAGTCGGCGATGGTCGGCAACCACGGTTCGATGACCCCCGCCGAGCAGCTGGTCCCGCTGCTCGAAGTACGCTCCTGAACCTCCCTCTTCTCACCCCTGTTGCCGAAAGGTCCTCAACTCCCCATGCCCGAGCTGGTGTTCTTCTCCGGAACGATGGACTGCGGGAAGTCGACGCTGGCTCTCCAGATCGAGCACAACCGTTCCGCGCGCGGCCTGCAGGGCATGATCTTCACGCGCGACGACCGCGCGGGCGAGGGCAAGCTCTCCTCCCGCCTGGGCCTGGTGACGGACGCGGTCGAGGTCGAGGACGGCCAGGACCTGTACGCCTACCTCGTCGACCACCTCTCCCAGGGCGGCCGCGCGGACTACGTCATCGCCGACGAGGCCCAGTTCCTGGCACCGGAACAGATCGACCAACTGGCCCGCGTGGTCGACGACCTGGGCCTGGACGTCTACGCCTTCGGCATCACCACGGACTTCCGCTCCAAGCTCTTCCCCGGCTCCCAGCGCCTCGTCGAACTGGCCGACCGCGTCGAGGTCCTCCAGGTCGAGGCCCTCTGCTGGTGCGGCGCCCGCGCCACACACAACGCCCGCACGATAGGCGGCGAGATGGTCGTGGAAGGCGCCCAGGTGGTCGTGGGCGACGTCAATCAGGCAGAAGCCATCGGCTACGAGGTCCTGTGCCGCCGCCATCATCGCCGCCGCATGACATCGGCAACGGCGAGAGCGGCGGCGCTGTCACCGGACGTGCTGCCGGTAAACTCCGCCTAGGGAGCCTAGGGACGGTCGGCCTCCACCACCGAGAACCGCGCCCCCTCCGGGTCGGACACCGTCGCGACGCGGCCGTGCGGGGTGTCGTGCGGGTGCTTCAGGACATGGCCGCCCAGGGACGTGACGAGGCTCAGGGTCTCGTCCGCGTCGGACACCTGGAAGTACGTCATCCAGTGCGGGCCCCGGTCGCGGGGCAGCGAGGTGCCGACGCCGTGGATGCCGGCGACCGGGTGCCCGGCGAGCTGGAGGGTGACGTAGTCGAAGTCGGCGGAGACCACCGGCTCCTCGTCGTAGCCGAAGACCGTTTCGTAGAACTTGGCGACGCTCGCCGTCTCGAAGGTGAGCAGTTCGTGCCAGGCCGGGGTGCCGGGGACGCCGGAGATGCCGGTGCCGCGGTGCACGCCCGCCTGCCACACGCCGAAGACCGCGCCCGCGGGGTCGGAGCCGATCGCGAGGCGCCCGGCGTCGCCGGCGTCCAGCGGGCCCACGCCCACCGTGCCGCCGCACAGCCGTACTGTCTCCGCCGTCAGGTCCACGTCGTCCGACGCGAGGTACGGCGTCCAGGCGATGGGCAGATGACGGTCGGGAGGAAGTTGGCCGATTCCCGCCACTTCCCGGCCGTCCAGCAGGGCGCGCACGTACGGGCCCAGCTGCTGCGGGCCCGGTTGGAACTCCCAGCCGAACAGCTCGCCGTAGAACTCCTGGGTCGTGGTCAGCCCGTGCACCATCAGACTCACCCAGCAGGGCGTGCCGTTCGGGCCGGCCGACCCCCGTGCCTCGGTCATCGTCACTCTCTCCTCGACCCCTCGCGGCAGCCGTGTCGCCGCCGTGCTCCGGAACCCCGTGCCGATGCTCGCACCACCCGTGGTGCCGCGCCCTCGGGCGCGCCGCTGCGCTCTCCGCCCTTCCCGCAGAATGCCCGGTGTGCGGTTACCCGTCCTTTTCTGCGCGATTGCTGACGGATGTCGATCGGCTGTACAGCATGTGCCCGATCCCGTACGCCTCGTGATCGGGCTTGCCCGGCCGAGCAGAGTAGCCGGACATGGACGATGCGGCCACCCCGTGCGCAAGGATGGTGGCCATGAACGCCATCATCTCCGCATCCGAACTCGCGAGCGACTTGACCGGCTCGAACCCGCCGGTGGTCCTCGATGTCCGCTGGCAGCTGAGCATGGCCAAGGCGGCCGGCGAGCCGCCCTTCGACGGTCACGCCGCCTACGCGGCCGGGCACATTCCGGGCGCGGTCTTCGTTGACCTGGACCGGGAGCTCGCCGCGGCCCCCGGCGCGCGCGGCCGGCACCCGCTTCCCGAGGTCGCCGACTTCGGCGCCGCGATGCGCAGGGCGGGCGTCTCGGCCGGGACGCCGGTGATCGTGTACGACGGCGGACAGGGCTGGGCGGCGGCCCGCGCGTGGTGGATGCTGCGCTGGACGGGTCACCCGGACGTGCGGGTCCTCGACGGCGGGTTGCCGTCCTGGGAGGGGCCGTTGGAGACGGCCGAGCCGACTCCGGCGGAGGGTGACTTCGTGCCGCGGCCGGGCGCGGTGGAACTCCTCGACGCCGACGGGGCCGCGGCTCTGGCCCGTTCCGGGGTCCTGTTCGACGCCCGCGCGGGGGAGCGGTACCGGGGCGAGGTCGAGCCGATCGACCGGGTCGGCGGCCACATCCCGGGCGCCGTGTCCGCGCCCACGACCGAGAACGTCGCCGCCGACGGCCGCTTCCTGCCCGCCGAGGAACTGCACGCCCGCTTCAAGGCCCTCGGCGTCTCCGACGACGCCCCCGTGGGCGTGTACTGCGGTTCCGGTGTCTCCGGGGCGCACGAGGTGCTGGCGCTGGCGGTCGCGGGCATCCCGGCCGCGCTGTACGTGGGCTCCTGGTCGGAGTGGTCGTCGGATCCGTCGCGGCCGGTCGCCGTGGGTCCGGACCCGCAGTAGCCGCGCGACACGCAGGAGGGCCCGCGCCGATGGACGCGGGCCCTCCTGGACGTCGTACGACCTGCTACTCCTGCTTCTTCCGCCGCGTCCCGAACACGATCTCGTCCCAGCTCGGGACCGCCGCCCGGCGGCCCGGACGGACGCCGTCCGCCTCCGCCTGCCGGTCGGTGGCGCCGACGAGGCGGTCGCGGTGGGCGCCGACGGAGCGGGGCATGAGGACGTCCGCGTAGGCGGAACCGGCCGAGGCCGCGGGCGCCGGAGGCGCCTCCGCCGCGGGTTCGTCGGCGGGCTCCTCCGCCGGGGCGGGGGTCTCCGACGGGCGCTCCGGGACCACCAGGTCGCCCCGGAAGCTCGGCACCGCCTCCAACAGGCTGGTCAGCGAGTCGCGTTCGCTCGCGCTCTCCTCCTCGACCGGCTCGGGCGCCGGCGCGGGCAGCCCCAGGCGTTCCCGGTCGAGGGAACGGTCCAGCGGCCGGTCGCGCGGCAGCCGGGCGATGCGCGGTACGAAGGGAAAGCTGGGCTCCGGCGAGGCCGCGAGGTCGTCGGACTCACCGATCAGCGAGCGCGCCTCGTCGTCGACGGCCTGGACGAGCCGGCGGGGCGGGTCGTAGGTCCAGCTCGCCGAGTGCGGTTCGCCCGCGACCAGGTAGACGAGCAGGACCTCCCAGGTGCCGTCGTCGCGGCGCCAGGAGTCCCACTGGACGGTGTCCTTGTCGGCGCCGCGCAGCAGCAGTCGCTCCTGGACGGCCTCGCCGAGCTGTGGTCCGGCGTTCTCACCGGGCCGGCGGACGGGCGTCTTGCGCGCCCGCTCGGCCATGAAGGCGCGCTCCGCGAGGACGGGGCCCTCGAAACGGCGCACGCGGTCGACGGGGATGCCGGCCATCTGCGCGACCTCTTCGGCCGTCGCGCCGGCGCGTATACGTGCCTGAATGTCGCGGGGGCGGAGATGGCTCTCCACCTCGATCTCGATCTGGCCGAGGCGGGGACGGTCGCCGCGTACGGCGGCGCGCAGACGCTCGTCAATCGGAAGCGTGTACTCCGTGCTGTCCGCAGCCTTCAGCACCAGCCGTGTGCCGTCATTCGAGACGGCCACGACACGCAGTTCGGGCATGGGGACCTCCCGGGTGGTGCCTGCCGACGTCACGTGCGTCGCTGCTTCCGCTAGTCGAGTGTGGCCTGCCCGGGTGCAGCCTGCCACAACCTTGCCGAGTTGCCCGGCGTGTCGGGCACGGGCCCTGGATCGCCGTTATGGCACGGTTACCTATTCGCAACGCTAAGTGACCAACTCCGTCACCCTGTGCAACTAGCCCCCTCCCGGCGGTCCTTGAAGGCCACGGACGCCCAGGCGGGAGACCGGACCCAGGGCTCGCAACAGTACTCCATTTGGACCACGTGCGTGGATTGGCGCGCCGCCCAACTTCCTGCAAGGGGTGGGACTTGGCCGTCCCTGGCAAGGATTTGCGGATCTTGAACGTGGCGTACTTCACGGAATCGCCAGAAACGGAACTAAACGTTTTCGTTCGTACGTCCCTTTGTCGTGCAGTTGGTTGATCAAGTGCGGGAAAGGCAGGCAAGGTTCCGGAATGCGCGAAAGGCCCGATGTCGGGGAGAAGCGGATCGATCTGAACGTGCCCCAGGTGGCGGGCGCCGCGGTGGCCGCCGTGGTGGCGGCCAAACTCGCCTCCTGTTTCGGGGTGTACGGCACGATCCTCGGCGCCGGCCTCGTCAGCGTGGTCGCCACCTGCGGGGGCTCCGTCTTCCAGCACCTCTTCAGACGCACCGGCGAACAGCTGAGGGACGCCAAGGCGCAAGAGCCGGAACAGCCGCCGCGCCTCGGGGAGTTCACCGAGGGCACCGTCTACCGCGCGCGGGTCCGGAGCTGGAAGCGGCCCCTGGTCGCCGCGGCCCTCGTCTTCGGCGTCACCATGGCCGGCATCACCACCTATGAACTGGCGTCCGGCAACAGCTTCAGCGGCGGCAAGGGCACCACGGTCGCCGACGCGGTCACCGGCCACGACACCGGCAGCTCCGCAGGGCCCGGCAAGTCCGGTGCGGACGCCACCACTTCGCCGCCCTCACGGACTGCCTCCGACGACCCCTCACCGTCGAGCAGCGCCTCGTCCGGTGGCGGTACGGCGTCCAGCGCGACGCCGACACCCAGCCCGACGGAGAGCAACGCGACGCCCACCCCGAGCGAGTCGGCGTCGGCGTCGACGACTACGACCCCAACACCCGCCGCAAGTAGTCGTTCTGGAACCGCCGATCAGGATCAAGCCGATCCCGAAGGGCAGTGAACTCGCCGAAGCGCGGATAGACCCCGGAGAAGTACTCTGCGTCGCGCGTGTGCACCTTGCCCCAGTGCGGCCGCCCCTCGTGCGCGGTGAAGATCCGCTCGGCGGCGGTGAAGTACGCCTGATACGGGGTGCCCTTGACCATGTGGACGGCGATGTACGCGCTGTCGCGCCCCGACGCCGTGGACAGCGTGATGTCGTCGGCGGGCGCGGTGCGCACCTCGACGGGGAAGCTGACCTTCAGCCCGGAACGGTCGACCATGGTCCGCAGCTCGCGCAGCACCTCGACCGCGGCCGCGCGCGGGACGGCGTACTCCATCTCCACGAACCGCACCCGGCGCGGCGATGTGAAGACCTTGTAGGGGATGTCGGTGTACGTCCGCGCGGACAGCGCCTTGCTGGAGATCCGGGCGATCGCCGGGATCGTGCCGGGCACCGCGCGGCCGACCCACTGGGCCACCTGGAACACGCCGTTGGAGAGGAACTCGTCCTCGATCCAGCCCTGGAGCTGCGGCACCGGCTTCTCCGGGCCCGCGCTGCGGTTGTTGCGCTTGGTGTTGGTGCTGCCGGTGTGCGGGAACCAGTAGAACTCGAAGTGCTCGTTCTCGGCCCACAGCTCGTCGAAGTCGGCCAGCACCTTGTCGAACGGCATCGGCTCCTCGCGCGCGGTGAGCAGGAAGACCGGCTCCACCGCGAACGTGATCGCGGTGACGATGCCGAGCGCGCCCAGGCCGATCCGGGCCGCCGCGAAGACCTCGGGGTTCTCCTTCTCGGAGCAGGTGAGCACCGACCCGTCGGCGGTGACCAGCTCAAGTCCCTTGATCTGGGCGGCGATCGACCCCGACTCCCGGCCCGTGCCGTGCGTCCCGGTGCTGGTGGCGCCCGAGACGGTCTGCTCCATGATGTCGCCCATGTTCCGCAGCGAGAGCCCCTCGCGCGCGAGCGCCATGTTGAGCCTCTTGAGCTGGGTGCCCGCCCCGACCGTGACGGTCATGGCATCGCGGTCGATGTCGCGGATACCGCTCAACAGGTGAGGGCGGATCAACACACCGTCGGTCGCCGCGATGGACGTGAAGGAGTGCCCGGTGCCGACGGGCTTGACCCGCAGCCCGTCCTCGGCGGCCTTCCGGACGGCGTCCGCCAGTTCCTCCACGGAGGCCGGAGTGACCTCCCGCGCGGGACGCGCGGCGACATTGCCGCCCCAGTTACGCCACGTGCCGTTCTTGCCGCTCACTGTGGTGCTCAACCGTGCCTCCCCGACGCGGAACCGGCCGCTTGAGCCGGCGGTACCCCAGGAAACCGACCGCGACCGCGACGGCCCCGGACACCGCCGGGACCCCGTACCCGGCCTGCGCCCCGGCCGCGTCGATGACCCAGCCGGCCACGGAGGAGCCGAGCGCGACCCCGACCGCGAGCCCGGTGCTGATCCAGGTCATGCCCTCGGTCAGTTGCGCGCGTGGTACGTGCTGCTCGATCAGGGACATCGTCGTGATCATCGTCGGAGCGATGGACAGGCCCGCCACGAACAGCGCCACGGCCAGAAACGGCAAGTTTCCGACCAGTAGGAGGGGGATCATACTCACGGCCATCGCGCATATGCCCAGCAGCCAGCGAGGTTCCGGGGCCCCCTTGAAGCGCAACAGCCCGAACACGAGCCCCGCCACGCACGACCCCGCCGCGTAGAGGGCGAGCACGACGCTCGCGGCCCCCTTGTGGCCCTGCTCGTCGGCGAACGCGACGGTGACCACGTCGACGGCCCCGAAGATCGCCCCGGTCGCCACGAAGGTGGCCACCAGGACCTGGAGGCCGGCGGAGCGCAGGGCGCTGCCGCCACCCTCGTCGTGGCGCTCACGCGGGTGCGGCGCGGGCTCGGTGGCCCGCTGCGAGGTCAGCCAGAAGACACCGACCGCGAGGAAGCACGCGGCGAGCAGCGGCCCCGCCTCCGGGAACCACGCGGTCGACAGCCCGATGGAGATGATCGGCCCGAAGATGAAGCACACCTCGTCGACGACCGACTCGAACGAGTACGCCGTGTGCAGCTGCGGGGTGTCCCGGTACAGGGCGGCCCACCGCGCGCGGATCATCGCGCCGATGCTCGGCACGCACCCGATGCCCGCGCTGAAGACGTACAGCGTCCAGTCGGCCCACTCGTAGTGCGCCGCGAACAGCAGCCCGGCCGCCGAGGCGAGTGCGATGAGCGTCGCCGGCCGCAGCACCCGCCGCTGCCCGTACTGGTCGACCAGCCGCGACACCTGCGGCCCCGCCACCGCCGCGGCGAGCGCCATGGTGGCCGACAGCGCGCCGGCGAGGCCGTACCGCCCCGTCAGCTGGGACACCATGGTCACCACGCCGATGCCCATCATCGACAGCGGCATCCGGCCGAGGAACCCCGCGGCGGAGAAGCCCTTGGAGCCGGGGGCGGCGAACAGGGCGCGGTAGGGGCTCGGCACGGGGGTCTCCGGTCAAGGGAAGTGAAGCGGCTCAGCAAGGTCCGCGTCCAGCAACCCAGTAAGGCGCGAACGCAGCTGATACAGCTTACGAGTAAGGCGACCCTAACGCACCCGCTCGGACGGCCCGGGAACCCCGTCCGTCACCCCACCGTTTCCCGCCTGTCAGTACCGGATGACAGGATCGACCCATGCCAGACGCGCGCGATGCCACCCCCTACGACGCCCTGCTCCTGCTCTCGTTCGGCGGCCCCGAAGGCCCGGACGACGTGGTCCCGTTCCTGGAGAACGTGACGCGTGGGCGAGGCATCCCCAAGGAACGCCTGAAGGAAGTCGGGCAGCACTACTTCCTCTTCGGCGGCGTGAGCCCCATCAACGCCCAGAACCGCGCCCTGCTCGACGCCCTGCGCAAGGACTTCGCCGACCACGGCCTGGACCTGCCGGTCTACTGGGGCAACCGCAACTGGGCCCCGTACCTCACGGACACCCTGCGCGAGATGGTCGCCGACGGCCGCCGCCGCATCCTCGTCCTCGCCACGAGCGCGTACGCCTCGTACTCGGGCTGCCGCCAGTACCGCGAGAACCTCGCGGACTCCCTCGCGGCCCTGGAGGCGGAGGGCCTCGACCTCCCCGAGGTCGACAAGCTCCGCCACTACTACAACCACGAGGGCTTCCTGGAGCCCATGATCGAGGGCGTCCTGCAGTCCCTGGCCGACCTCCCCGACGACGTGCGGGACGGCGCCCACCTCGCCTTCTCGACCCACTCCATCCCGAACGCCTCGGCGGACACCTCGGGCCCGGTCGAGGACCACGGCGAGGGCGGGGCGTACGTGAAGCAGCACCTGGAGGTCGCGCGGCTGATCGCCGACGCGGTCCGCGAGCGCACCGGCGTGGACCACCCCTGGCAGCTCGTCTACCAGTCGCGCTCCGGAGCCCCGCACATCCCGTGGCTGGAGCCGGACATCTGCGACCACCTGGAGGAGCGCCACGAGGCCGGCGTCCCCGCCGTCGTGATCGCCCCCATCGGCTTCGTCTCCGACCACATGGAGGTCCTCTACGACCTCGACACGGAGGCCAAGGCCAAGGCGGAGGAACTGGGCCTGCCGATGCGCCGCTCGGCCACGGTCGGGGCCGACCCGCGCTTCGCGGCGGCCGTCCGGGACCTGATCCTGGAGCGGGCGGCGACGGAACGCGGCCAGGAGGTCACCCCGTGCGCCCTCGGTGCGCTGGGCCCGAGCCACAACCTCTGCCCGGTCGGCTGCTGCCCCGCCCGAGCCCCCCGCCCGGCCGCCGCCGGCGCCGACAGCCCCTACGCGTGAGGACCCCCGTGACCGACCTCCTCCACACCGAACTGCTCAAGCTCGCCCAGGAGGCGGCCCGCCGCGCCGGCGCCCTGCTCCGGGACGGCCGCCCGGCCGACCTTGAGGTGGCGAAGACCAAGTCGAGCCCCATCGACGTGGTCACGGAGATGGACATCGCGGCGGAGAAACTGATCACGGACCTGATCTCCGCGCACCGCCCGGACGATGGCTTCCTGGGCGAGGAGGGCGCCTCCAACGAGGGCACGAGCGGCGTCCGCTGGGTGATCGACCCTCTCGACGGCACGGTCAACTACCTCTACGGACTGCCCACTTGGGCGGTCTCCATCGCCGCCGAGGTGAACGGCGAGACGGTCGTCGGCGTCGTGGCGGCACCGATGCGGGGCGAGACGTACCACGCGGTCCGCGGTGAGGGCGCCTGGGCGACGGGCCCCACGTGGTCCGGCGACCGCCGGCTGGCCTGCCGCCCCGCACCGCCCCTCGACCAGGCCCTGGTCTCGACGGGCTTCAACTACGTCCTGGAGGTCCGCACCCACCAGGCCGAGGTGGCCCAGCGCCTGATCCCCCTCCTCCGCGACATCCGCCGCAGCGGCTCGGCCGCGGTCGACCTCTGCGACGTGGCGGCGGGCCGCCTGGACGGCTACTACGAACGCGGCCTGCACCCCTGGGACCTAGCCGCAGGCGACCTGATCGCCCGGGAAGCGGGCGCCCTGACCGGTGGCCGCCCCGGAGAACGCCCCGCACACCACCTGGCGATCGCCGCCACCCCGGGCGTCTTCGAGCCCCTCCAGCACCTCCTGGAGGACTTCGGCGCCTGGCAGGATTGATTGGTCGGTCGCCTACGGGCGCTTTAAGCCGGTGTCGAGAGCACGATCGTGCTCAGCCCTTCGGGCCTCCGCGCGTTCGCACTCTCGACACCGGCGCGCCCTTCGGCTCCCTCCCGGCCGGTGGCCCGCAGACAGTGGGCCTTGGTGGGCCTGCGCCGTTGGCTCAGGAGGCTTTGGCCGGCGTTTGTCCCACAACCAAAAAAGCAACCCCCGGTGCTGGATTCACCGGGGGCTGCTGCCGTGCTGTCGTACCGAGGTGCTGATCAGACGCTACGCGCCGACCTCCACACCATGCTCGTAGGCCAGGCGGCGCAGGTCGTCGAGCTCGGCCTGTTCCACCTCGACGAGGAAGTCGTCGCCCTCGTCGCGAGCCCGCGTCAGGTCGGACTCGGTCGTCCTTATGCGCTGCAGAAGTCCTGCGGTGAATGCGTCCATGCTGCGCCCCCTCGTCCTGGGTCGTGGGTCGGTGGCACGGGGGTGTGCCGTTCGGAAGGGGCGATCACGCCTGAAGCAGATGCCCAGCGCTGCCCTGCTGGGCGGCGACGGCGCCGGACACCCACGCCCACTCTGCGGAAAGCGGATTGCGGTGTACCGCATGGTGCTGCGGCACATGCAGAGCGTGATCGCGGGGTGTAAAGCCGTCCTCCCCCCGCTCTCCTTCACGGAAACCTCAACCGCACGAGAAAATCTCGCATTCCCGGGCTTCATACGTGTCGTTCAGCCGGTGCTCACCCGCCTTACAGCCGACTTATGGCCGAAAAGGGCAGGATGGAGGTCAACACACTCACCGACACCCCTGCCCGTGTGCCCGAGAAGCGCTACGCGAGTGGACACGGGTGGACACAGGAAGGACAAGCGACGTGCGCGTACTCGTCGTCGAGGACGAGCAGCTGCTCGCCGATGCGGTGGCCACCGGACTGCGCCGGGAGGCCATGGCCGTCGACGTCGTGTACGACGGTGCGGCCGCCCTGGAGCGCATCGGCGTCAACGACTACGACGTGGTCGTCCTCGACCGCGACCTCCCCCTCGTCCACGGCGACGACGTCTGCCGCAAGATCGTCGAGCTCGGCATGCCCACGCGCGTGCTGATGCTCACCGCGTCCGGCGACGTCAGCGACCGGGTCGAGGGCCTGGAGATCGGCGCCGACGACTATCTGCCCAAGCCCTTCGCGTTCAGCGAGCTCACGGCACGCGTGCGTGCCCTCGGCCGCCGGACCAGCGTGCCGCTGCCGCCTGTCCTGGAGCGCGCCGGCATCAAGCTCGACCCGAACCGCCGCGAGGTCTTCCGCGACGGCAAGGAAGTCCAGCTCGCGCCCAAGGAGTTCGCCGTTCTGGAGGTGCTGATGCGCTCCGAGGGCGCCGTCGTCTCCGCGGAGCAGCTCCTGGAGAAGGCCTGGGACGAGAACACGGACCCGTTCACGAATGTCGTGCGCGTGACCGTCATGACCCTGCGCCGCAAGCTGGGCGAGCCGCCCGTCATCGTCACCGTCCCCGGCTCGGGTTACCGGATCTGAGCCGCACCGTGGCCGCGACCCCCGCGCCTCCTGAGGCGCCCCCGAAGCCCACCTGGGACCCCCGCAGGCCGGAGCCCCCGTTCCCCTGGCTGCGTCCCACCATCCGCATAAGGCTGACCCTGCTGTACGGCGGGATGTTCCTGATCGCGGGCATCCTGCTGCTGTCGATCATCTACCTGCTGGCGGCAAACGCGCTGAACGTCGGCAGCGACCTGCCCTTCAAGGTCGTCACCGGCACGGTGTCCAGCGAGAGCTGCAACATCACCTCCACGCAGCTGCCGGCGGCCGACCTCAACCACGCCCTCAACGAGTGCGTCAACGAACAGCGTCAGCACGCCCTCGACAAC
This sequence comes from Streptomyces justiciae, assembly GCF_015163075.1. Taxonomy (GTDB): domain Bacteria; phylum Actinomycetota; class Actinomycetes; order Streptomycetales; family Streptomycetaceae; genus Streptomyces; species Streptomyces justiciae. The sequence continues at coordinate 339,041 of NZ_JADDXU010000007.1, read as the reverse complement.
CTCCTCAGCCGTTCCCTCCTCGCCCTCCTCGGCCTCGCGATCATCGCCTTCGCCTTCGGCTACGCCATGGCGGGCCGCGTCCTGTCCCCGCTCGGCCGGATCACCCGTACCGCCCGCGCGGTGGCGGGCTCGGACCTCTCCCGGCGGATCGAGCTGGACGGACCGGACGACGAGCTGAAGGAGCTGGCCGACACCTTCGACGACATGCTGGAGCGCCTCCAGCGGGCCTTCACGGCCCAGCAGCGCTTCGTCGGCAACGCCTCGCACGAGCTGAGAACACCGCTGGCGATCAACCGCACGCTGCTGGAGGTGCACCTCTCCGACCCGGGCGCGCCCGTGGAGCTCCAGCAGCTCGGCAAGACGCTGCTGGCCACCAACGAGCGCAGCGAGCAGCTCGTGGAGGGCCTGCTGCTGCTCGCCCGCAGCGACAACCAGATCGTCGAGCGCAAGCCGGTGGACCTCGCCGAGGTCGCCGAGCAGGCCGTCGACCAGGTGCACGCCGAGGCCGAGGCCAAGGGCGTCGAGATCCGCGGCGCGCGGCAGTCCGCGGTCGTCCAGGGCAACGGCGTCCTGCTGGAGCGGATCGCGCTGAACCTCGTACAGAACGCCGTGCGGTACAACGTGCAGGAGGACGGCTGGGTCGAGGTCACCACCGAGGTCCAGCACGGTCAGGCGGTGCTGGTCGTGTCGAACACGGGGCCGGTCGTGCCGGCGTACGAGATCGACAACCTCTTCGAGCCGTTCAAGCGGCTGCGGGGGGCCGACCGGACCGGCAGCGACAAGGGTGTCGGGCTCGGTCTGTCGATCGTGCGATCGGTCGCGCGGGCGCACGGCGGGCACATCTACGCACAGCCGCGAGAGGGGGGAGGGCTCGTGATGCGGGTCACCCTGCCGATCTGAGAGCATGTCGCCGACACACGGGGATGTTCGCTTTGCGCGGAATTTTCTGGGCACTCGTCGAGCCGTCCCGTGTGTGATCGATCACAAGGGCGAATTTCCGGCCATCTACTGACAGTGATCAAGAAGGCAGTCGGAAAGCCGGGAAAGTCCGGGTTTTCGGGGGCCTTGATCACGGGAAGTACACGGTGAGACGCCTTTGAAGTGCGGCATTCGGACCGTGTACGGTCCCCATCGCCATCCCAGCCGATCACTCATGAGGAGTCCGGTTGGGTGTCGATTGAGTAACAGACCTTGATGTGAGGCAAAATCTCCGCCTCGGGTCGGGCACAAGTCCGGCCTCTCACGCGTTACGTGCGCTGGAGACACCGCAGACACCCAGAGGGGGAGAGCGACATGGCAACGGATTACGACACCCCACGCAAGACCGACGACGACGTCGACTCGGACAGCCTTGAAGAGCTGAAGGCCAGGAGGAACGACAAGTCGACCTCCGCCGTGGACGTCGACGAGTTCGAGGCCGCGGAAGGCCTGGAGCTGCCCGGCGCGGACCTCTCGAACGAGGAGCTGGCCGTCCGGGTGCTGCCCAAGCAGCAGGACGAGTTCACATGCATGAGCTGCTTCCTGGTGCACCACCGCAGCCAGCTGGCCCGCGAGAAGAACGGTCAGCCGATCTGCCGCGACTGCGACTGAGGACGGGTCGGCCGTGACTGGCTCGACCCCTCCCTGGAAGCGCCGCTCCCACCTGCCGGGAGCGGACCAAGGGCCGTCCGACGGCCCTCACGGCGCGCGTGACGACGAGCGGGGCTCATCTCGTACGGGAGCATCCGGTGCGGGAACTTCCGGTACAGGAAATTCCGGTACGGGACCTTCCGATACGGGATCGGCCTCGCTCGAACCCGCGGCCGGCCGGAGTGACCTCCCGGCGCCCGCGGAGCAGTACCCCGCGCCCGTCGCCAAGCGGCGGGCCGCGGTCATCCGGGAAAAGGTCGGGGAAGGCGTCCGCAAGGGCGGCAGCCGCGCCAGGGCGGGCCTGGCGTACCTCGCCGACCGGATCATCGACAACGCCCCCAGAATCCCCGTACGCGACCTCCAGACGCTGCGCAGGCAGTTCCCGGGCCTGACGCCCGAGCAGCTCGCCGACAAGCTCGTGGCGGGCGCGGCGACGGCCACCGCGACGGTCGGTGCCGGTGTCGGCGCGGCGGCGATGCTGCCCGTACCGCCCGCGATGCCGACGGAACTGGCCGCGGAGATCACCGGGGTCGCGGCGATCGAGCTCAAACTGATCGCCGAGCTCCACGAGGTCTACGGCGTGCGACCGCCGGGCAATCTCAAGGACCGCAGCACTGCCTACCTGAACTCCTGGTCGGGCGAGCGCGGCATCGACGTGACCAAGCCGTCGACGATCAACTCGGCCCTCAGCGGCCCGATGAAGAACCAGCTGCGGCAGCAGATCATGAAGCGGATGGTCCGGGACCTGCCGAACCTCATGCCGTTCATGGTCGGCGCGGCCGTGGGCGCGGTCATGAACCGCCGGGACACCAGAAAGCTCGCCGGACGCATCCGCGCGGACCTGCGCAAGATCCAGGTGCCCTGGGACGCGCTTCCCGAGCTCCCGCCGCTGGAGTCGCCCGCGGACCCCCTGACGGTCGGGGACGTCGCGAAGGAGCTCGGCCGCGGGCACGGTGACGGCCGACGCGGCCGGTAAGAGTTGCGTGAGATTCCCGTGGCCACGCCCGACGGGTGACCACTGGCGCGAATGTTCTACGCGGCTTCCCGCGCCTGCCTGATCGCCTCCGCCAGCCGCTCCGGCTCACGCGTGGACAGGTACAGGTACGGCGTCGGGTCCTCGGGATCGGTGACCACGACGCGCAGCGCCGTCGGGATGTAGGCACGCAGCAGCAGGAAGGCACGGGTGTCGGCCTTGTACGTGCGCCAGGCGCGCGCCTCCTCCGCGTCCAGGATCTCCGTCTCGCCCAGGGCCGTGACCGGGATCTTCGCCTCTCCGGCGATCAGCGAGTCGCCGACGATCCGGATGCGCTGCGAGCCGTAGGAGCTGGCGAGGACCGCCGCCGCCGCGGTGCCGCCGACCAGGCCGCCGAGCAGCGGCAGGGTGCCGAACGGCAGCAGGATGAGGGCGAAGGAGACCCCCACCAGGAACGAGATCAGCCACCACGAGCGGGGGGCGGTGAGGCGTTCTTCGTACGGGGTCGCGGAGAGCTGCATGAATCCAAGCTTGGCACGGTGTTAGAACACGGCCGACGCGCGGGTAAGGTCTGCGGCTGTGAGTGGTACTTCCGCAGCTCTTCAGCCTCCCGCCGACGCGGTGTCGCCGGTGCGTCATCCCGACGCGCCCGCGCCCGGTGAGCTGCTCGGCGCGCACTACGGCGAGTGCTTCGGCTGCGGTGGCGGTCAGGCCCACGGGCTGCATCTGGCGGCCCGCGCGGGCGAAGGCGTCTCGGTCACCGCCGAGTTCACCGTCCGCCCCGCCCACCAGGGTGCCCCCGGTCTCGCGCACGGCGGGGTGCTGGCGACCGCCCTCGACGAGACGCTCGGCTCGCTGAACTGGCTGCTGCGCACGATCGCGGTGACCGGACGCCTGGAGACCGACTTCGTACGGCCCGTCCCCGTGGGCACGGTGCTGTACCTGGAGGCCCATGTCACGGCCGTCGCCGGGCGCAAGATCTACTCCACCGCGACCGGGCGGATCGGCGGCCCCGAAGGCCCCGTCGCCGTCCGCGCGGACGCGCTCTTCGTCGAGGTGAAGGTCGACCACTTCATCGACAACGGCCGCCCGGAGGAGATCCGGGCCGCCATGAACGACCCGGACCAGGTCCGGCGTGCCCGTGCCTTCGAGGTGAACCCGTGAGCCGTGAACCCGTGAACGTGCTGATCCGGCGCGTCGACCCCGACGTACCGCTTCCGTCGTACGCGCACCCCGGTGACGCGGGAGCCGATCTGCGCACCACCGAGGGCTGTGAACTGAAGCCCGGCGAGCGGGTCGTGCTGCCCACCGGGGTGTCTGTCGCGCTGCCGGAGGGGTACGCGGCCTTCGTGCACCCGCGATCCGGTCTCGCCGCCCGCTGCGGTGTCGCTCTCGTGAATGCCCCGGGGACGGTTGATGCCGGGTACCGTGGGGAGATCAAGGTGATCGTGGTGAATCTCGACCCGCGCGAGGCGGTGCGGTTCGAGCGCTTCGACCGGATCGCCCAACTGGTCGTCCAGCAGGTCGAGCGGGTCAGCTTCCAGGAGGTCGCGGAGCTGCCCGACTCGGTGCGGGCCGAAGGGGGCTTCGGGTCCACCGGAGGCCATGCCGCGGTGGCCGGTACGAACAGCACAAGCGGTCAGGCCGCCGACGGCGGCACAACGGGTGGGAATCGATACGCTTCGGTCGTATCCGACCGGGAAGGACAGTGACGTGTTCGGACGTCGCAAGAAGAAGGATGCCGCCGAGGGCGCGGCCGGCGAGGCCGAGCAGGTCGTCGACAGTGTCGACACTGAGGCGGACGACGAGGGCGAGCGCGAGCGCGTGAGGCTCGAGCCCGAGCCGCGGCCCGACGGGCCCTGGGACGACTCCGAGGTGCGCGAGCCCGGCGAGGGCCGCGTGGACCTGGGCGGTCTGTTCGTGCCCGGTGTCGACGGCATGGAGCTGCGGGTCGAGGTCGCGGGCGACGCGATCGTCGCGGCGACCGTCGTGCTGCGCGACAGCGCCGTCCAGCTGCAGGCCTTCGCCGCTCCCAAGCGCGAGGGCATCTGGGGCGAGGTGCGCGAGGAGATCGCCACCGGCATCACCCAGCAGGGCGGCATCGTCGACGAGGTCGAGGGTCCGCTGGGCTGGGAGCTGCGGGCGCAGGTGCCGGTGCAGCTGCCGGACGGCACGGGCGGTTTCCAGGTCGTGCGGTTCGTCGGTGTGGACGGTCCGCGCTGGTTCCTGCGCGGTGTGATCTCGGGCCAGGGCGCGGTGCAGCCGCAGGCGGCCGGTCTCCTGGAGCAGATCTTCCGGGACACGGTCGTGGTCCGCGGCGAGGGGCCGATGGCGCCCCGCGACCCGATCGTCCTGAAGCTGCCGAACGACGCCCAGATGGTCCCCGAGGGCGTCCAGCAGCAGGAGGAGGGCTCCCGCTTCTCCGGCGGCATGGGCCAGTTGCAGCGCGGCCCGGAGATCACCGAGGTCCGCTAGCCAGACGTACGAGAGGGCCGCACCCCGTGATAGGGGTGCGGCCCTTTTGCGTGCGCGGACTCTTGACGGCGCATTGGTCTGTACCTACCGTCTCGGCCCAACGCGTCTGTTCATAAAGGCGCTTCACGTTCATATACGAGAACGGAAGGCCCCCCACGTATGCGCAGAACCGCTCTCCTCACGGCCGCGGCCGCCCTCGTCGCCGGTGCCCTCGCCTGGCCCGCCGACGCCGCGCCCACCACCTTCGCCCACCCCGGAGTCACCGTCTCCCAGAGCCAGTTGGACTTCGCCCGCAGCAAGGTCAACGCCGGTGCCCAGCCCTGGAAGGGCGCCTTCGACCAGATGCTGGCCAGCAAGTACGCCGATCTGAACCGCACCCCCAAGCCCCGCGCGGTCGTCGAGTGCGGCTCCTACTCCAACCCCAACTACGGCTGCACCGACGAGCGAGAGGACGCCATAGCCGCGTACACCGACGCCCTCGCCTGGTACATCACCCGCGACGAGCGGTACGCGAAGAAGGCCATCCAGCTGATGGACGCCTGGTCCGCGACGATCACGGACCACACCAACAGCAACGCGCCCCTCCAGACCGGCTGGGCCGGCTCCTCCTGGCCCAAGGCCGCCGAGATCATCAAGTACACGTACACCGGCGGCTGGGCCAACTCGGGGCGCTTCGCGACCATGCTCCGCAACGTCTACCTCCCCGAGATCATCAACGGCTCCAACTCCAACGGCAATTGGGAGCTGTCGATGATGGAGGCCGCCGTCGGCATCTCCGTCTTCCTGGAGGACAAGGCGTCGTACGACAAGGCCATGGCGAAGTTCCGCACCCGTACCGCCGCCTACGTCTACCTCGCCTCCGACGGCTCGGTGCCCAAGACCGTGCCGAGCCAGAACCTCGACACCACCGCGAAGATCGTCGCGTACTGGCAGGGACAGTCCACCTTCGTCACCGGCCTCACCCAGGAGACCTGCCGCGACCTCACGCACACCGGCTACGGCATCTCCGCCATCTCGCACGTGGCCGAGACCAGCCGCATCCAGGGGCAGGACCTGTACGGCACCGACGTGGGCGAGCGGCTGCGGCAGGCGCTCGGGTTCCAGGCGAAGTACGAGCTGGGGACCGCCGTGCCCAGCTGGCTGTGCGGCGGATCGCTCAAACTCGGGCTCGGACCGGTCACCGAGGTCGGCTACAACGCCCTCCACAACCGCCTCGGCATCGCCATGACCAACACCCAGACCCTGACCGAGCGGAACCGCCCGGCCGGCTCCAACAACCTCTTCGTGGCCTGGGAGACCCTCACCCACGGGGACAATCCGAGCTGACCGACCGTTGAACATGCCGGGCGCCCTTCGTGATACTGGCGCCCGGTCGTCGGCTTCACGGGGGAGGGGCACATGAGCCAGGTGGTCACCGAGACCATGGTCCGGGTCGAGAACGTCCACAAGTCCTACGGCCGCGGCGCCGGCGTCGTCCACGCGCTGCGCGGGGTCTCGCTGGAGGTGCCGCGCGGGGAACTCGTCGCCCTCAAGGGGCGGTCGGGGTCCGGGAAGACCACGCTCCTCAACATCGTCGGCGGGCTCGACGCACCCGACCAGGGGCGCGTCGAGGTCGGCGGCCGCGACCTCGCCGGCCTGGACGAGGACGGACTGCTGGCGCTGCGCCGGGACCACATCGGGTTCGTCTTCCAGTCCTTCGGACTCATCCCGATCCTCACCGCCGCGGAGAACGTCGGCGTCCCCATGAGACTGCGCCGGGCCGAGGCACGCGCGCGTGAGGAGCGCGTCGAGCTGCTGCTGTCCCTGGTGGGCCTCGCCGACCACGCCGGCCAGCGGCCCACCGAGCTCTCCGGCGGCCAGCAGCAGCGCGTCGCCATCGCCCGCGCCCTCGCCAACAGCCCCTCGCTGCTCGTCGCCGACGAGCCGACCGGCCAGCTCGACGCGGAGACCGGGCACGCCGTCATGGAACTGCTGAGAGCCGTCGTCCGCAGTGAGAACGTCACCGCCCTCGTCGCCACGCACGACGCGACGCTGCTGGACCTGGCCGACCGGGTGCTGGAGCTGAGCGATGGGGAGATCGTCGAGGTCTGAGCCGAGGTCCGGGACGCTCCGGGGGCGCCGTCAGAGTTGCGTCAAAGACGGTCCGCCGACGGGCCCTCGACCCCTTTTGCCGCACTTGGTGGCCGTAAGGTCGACGCTGCGTAGGCAGCAGTGACCGGAAGACAATGGGACCCATGGGACGCGGCAAGCTTCGGATCTACCTCGGTGCGGCACCGGGCGTCGGCAAGACGTACGCGATGCTCTCCGAGGCGCACCGGCGCATCGAGCGCGGCACCGATTGCGTCGTGGCCTACGTCGAACCCCACGCCCGGCCGCGCACCGAGGTCATGCTGCACGGCCTGGAGGAGGTCGCCCGCCGGGAGCTGGAGTACCGGGGGACCGTCTTCCGCGAGATGGACGTCGACGCGGTGCTGCGGCGCGCCCCCGCGGTCGCCCTGGTGGACGAACTCGCCCACACCAACGTCCCCGGCTCCCGCAACGCCAAGCGCTGGCAGGACGTGGAGGAACTCCTCGCGGCCGGGATCGACGTCGTGTCGACGGTCAACATCCAGCACCTGGAGTCCCTCGGGGACGTCGTGGAGTCGATCACGGGGGTCCGGCAGCGGGAGACCGTGCCGGACGAGGTGGTGCGGCGGGCCGACCAGATCGAACTGGTCGACATGTCCCCGGAGGCGCTGCGGCGGCGGATGGCGCACGGCAACATCTACCAGCCGGACAAGGTCGACGCCGCCCTGTCGAACTACTTCCGCCCCGGCAACCTCACCGCGCTGCGCGAGCTGGCGCTGCTGTGGGTGGCCGACCGGGTCGACGAGTACCTGAAGCAGTACCGCAGCGACCACCGGGTCTCGAAGATCTGGGGCTCGCGCGAGCGCATCGTCGTCGGGCTGACCGGCGGCCCCGAGGGGCGCACGCTGATCCGCCGGGCCGCGCGGCTCGCCGAGAAGGGCGCGGGCGGTGAGGTGCTCGCCGTCTACATCGCCCGCAGTGACGGCCTGACCGCCGCCTCGCCCAAGGAACTCGCGGTGCAGCGCACCCTCGCCGAGGACCTCGGCGGCACCTTCCACCATGTGATCGGCGACGACATACCCGCGGCGCTGCTCGACTTCGCGCGAGGCGTCAACGCCACGCAGATCGTGCTCGGCTCCTCGCGCCGCAAGAGCTGGCAGTACGTCTTCGGGCCGGGCGTGGGCGCCACGGTCGCCCGGGAGTCCGGGCCCGACCTCGACGTCCACATCGTCACGCACGACGAGGTCGCCAAGGGGCGCGGTCTGCCGGTCGCCCGCGGCGCGCGGCTCGGGCGGGCGCGGATCATCTGGGGCTGGGCGGTCGGCGTGGCCGGCCCCGCCGTGCTGGCGGTGCTGCTCAACACCGTCCACCTGGGCCTCGCCAACGACATGCTGCTGTTCCTGACGGTGACGGTGGCGGCCGCCCTGCTCGGCGGACTGCTGCCCGCGCTGGCCTCGGCCGCGGTCGGCTCGCTCCTCCTGAACTACTTCTACACACCGCCCCTGCACCACTGGACCATCGCCGACCCGAAGAACATCGTCGCCATCGTGATCTTCGTCGGGGTCGGTGTGTCCGTGGCCTCAGTCGTCGACCTGGCAGCCCGGCGCACCCATCAGGCGGCCAGGTTGCGGGCGGAGTCGGAGATCCTCTCCTTCCTCGCCGGGAACGTTCTGCGCGGCGAGACCAGCCTTGAGGAGCTCCTGGAGCGCGTCCGGGAGACCTTCGGGATGGAGTCGGCGGCCCTGCTGGAACGGGCGAGCGACGTCGAGCCCTGGACCTGCGCGGGCCGCGCAGGTCTCGGCCGTCCCGTGGAGCGGCCGGAGGACGCCGACGTCGACATGCCGGTCGGCGACCACATGGCCCTCGCCCTGACCGGCCGGGTGCTGCCCGCCGAGGACCGCCGGGTGCTCGCCGCGTTCGCCGCGCAGGCCGCGGTCGCCCTGGACCGGCGGCGGTTGCAGGAAGAGGCCGAGCAGGCCCGTGCGCTGGCCGAGGGCAACCGGATCCGCACCGCCCTGCTGGCCGCCGTGAGCCACGACCTGCGGACCCCGCTCGCCGGGATCAAGGCCGCGGTGTCCTCGCTGCGCTCCGACGACGTGGCGTGGTCCGAGGAGGACCAGGCCGAGCTGCTGGAGGGCATCGAGGAGGGCGCCGACCGGCTCGACCACCTCGTGGGCAACCTGCTGGACATGTCCCGCCTCCAGACCGGCACGGTCACGCCGCTCATCCGGGAGATCGACCTCGACGAGGTGGTGCCGATGGCGCTCGGCGGGGTGCCGGAGGACAGCGTGGAGCTGGACATTCCGGAGACGCTGCCCATGGTCGCCGTCGACGCCGGGCTGCTGGAGCGGTCGGTGGCCAACCTGGTGGAGAACGCCGTCAAGTACAGCCCGCCCGGCAGCCCCGTCCTCGTCTCCGCCAGCGCCATCGCCGACCGGGTCGAGGTCCGGGTGGTCGACCGCGGTCCCGGCGTCCCCGACGAGGCCAAGGAACGCATCTTCGCGCCCTTTCAGCGTTACGGCGACGCCCCGCGCGGCGCCGGGGTCGGACTCGGCCTCGCCGTCGCACGCGGCTTCGCCGAGGCCATGGCAGGCACCCTCGACGCCGAGGACACGCCGGGCGGCGGCCTCACCATGGTGCTGACCCTCAGAGCGGCGGAAGCGGCCCCCGGGCCACGACCGCTCGTACAACCCGAAAGGCAGGTCACATGACCCGGGTGCTCGTGATCGAAGACGAGCCGCAGATCGTGCGCGCCCTCGTGATCAACCTCAAGGCCCGCAAGTACGAGGTCGACGCGGCCCACGACGGCGCCACCGCCCTCCAGCTGGCCGCTGCCCGCCACCCCGACGTGGTCGTCCTCGACCTCGGCCTGCCCGACATGGACGGCGTCGAGGTGATCAGAGGACTGCGCGGCTGGACCCGGGTGCCGATCCTCGTGCTGTCCGCCCGGCACTCCTCCGACGAGAAGGTCGAGGCCCTCGACGCGGGCGCCGACGACTACGTCACCAAGCCGTTCGGCATGGACGAGCTGCTGGCCCGGCTGCGGGCCGCCGTCCGCCGGGCCGAGCCGGTCGGCCCGGGCGAGGACGACGTGACCACGGTCGAGACCGACGAGTTCACCGTCGACCTCGCCGCGAAGAAGGTCAACCGCGGCGGCAAGGACGTACGCCTGACCCCCACGGAATGGCATCTGCTGGAGGTGCTGGTGCGCAACAGCGGCCGCCTGGTCAGCCAGAAGCAGCTGCTCCAGGAGGTGTGGGGGCCGTCGTACGGGACGGAGACGAACTACCTGCGGGTGTACATGGCACAACTGCGCAGGAAGCTGGAGGCGGACCCGTCGCATCCCAAGCACTTCATCACCGAGCCGGGTATGGGCTATCGGTTCGAGGGCTAGCACCGCGGGTACGAAGGTGTCAGTGCACCCCGGTACGCTTCACATATGAGTGCTGTTCCGCGTTCCGAGAAGCCGGTGGGCCGGTTCCGGCGCATGCTCGACCGGCTCTCCTCGTCCCAGGAGGACCTGGAGTCGGAGGAGCTGCGGGAGGATGCCGAGACCGCCGGCTGCATCAAGATCGGCGACTGCCACGACCGACAGATCGTGACGGTTACTGGTACCTTGCGCACGGTCACGCTGCGTCCCAGAGCCGGTGTCCCGGCGCTGGAGGCCGAGCTGTTCGACGGCTCCGCCGCGCTGGACGTGGTGTGGCTCGGCCGGCGCTCCATCGTGGGGATCGAGCCGGGGCGCAAGCTGATCGCATCGGGCCGGATCTCGATGAGCCGGGGCCGCCGGGTGCTGTTCAACCCGAAGTACGAACTGAGACCCCTCGGTAGGGAGTAGCCGGTGACGTCGCTCGACAAGCCGACCGAAGAGACCGATCAGCACGACGCCCGGGCGGTGACCGAGGCCGCGCTGTTCGAGGCCTTCGGAGGCCTGCGGGGCATGGTCGAGACGGTGCTGCCCGGCCTGCTCTTCGTCACGATCTACACGATCAACAAGGACCTGCACATGTCCGCGATCGCCGCGCTCGCGGTGTCGCTGGTCCTGGTCGTGGTCCGGCTGGTGATGCGGGACACCGTCAAGCACGCCTTCAGCGGTGTCTTCGGCGTGGCCTTCGGTGTGGTCTTCGCGATGATGACCGGCAACGCGAAGGACTTCTACCTGCCGGGCATGCTGTACACGCTGGGCCTGGGCCTGGCGTACATCATCACGACCCTGTGCGGCGTCCCGCTGATCGGCCTCATCCTCGGGCCGGTCTTCAAGGAGAACCTCTCCTGGCGCACCCGCAACCCCGGCCGCAAGAAGGCGTACGCGAAGGCGAGTTACGCCTGGGGCGCGATCCTGCTGGCCAAGTGCGCGATCCTCTTCCCGCTGTACTGGTGGGCCAACACCGCGCAGCTCGGCTGGGTCCTGGTCGCCCTGAAGATCCCGCCGTTCCTGCTCGCCGTCTGGCTGACGTGGGTCTTCCTGGCGAAGGCGCCCGCGCCGATCGACGTGTTCGCCGAGATGGAGGCCGCCGAGAAGGCCGAGGAAGAGCGGAAGGCAGCCCTGGCTGAAGAGCGCGGTGAAACGACCGGAGCGCGGCACCGGCGCGAGGCGTAGTTTTCGGTACGACGACGAAGGGGCGCCCTGAACTCTCAGGGCGCCCCTTCTCGTCGTACCGCCTAGGACGCGTCCTCGCGGCGGACCGACAGCAGGTCCTCCAGCTGTTCCTCCCTGGCCTGGGCGGCCACGAACAACAGCTCGTCGCCCGCCTCCAGGGAGTCCTCGCGGGACGGGGTCAGGACGCGGGTGCCGCGGATGATCGTGACCAGGGACGTATCCTGAGGCCATTCCACGTCGCCGACCTGGGTGCCGGCCAGGGCCGACTCCTCCGGCAGGGTCAGCTCGACCAGGTTCGCGTCGCCGTGGCTGAAGCGGAGCAGCCGGACCAGGTCGCCGACGCTCACCGCCTCCTCGACCAGGGCCGACATCAGACGCGGGGTGGAGACGGCGACGTCCACGCCCCAGGACTCGTTGAAGAGCCACTCGTTCTTCGGGTTGTTCACGCGGGCGACGACGCGCGGGACGCCGTACTCCGTCTTGGCGAGGAGCGAGACGACCAGGTTCACCTTGTCGTCGCCCGTCGCCGCGATCACGACGTTGCAGCGCTGGAGCGCGGCCTCGTCCAGGGACGTGATCTCGCAGGCGTCGGCCAGCAGCCACTCCGCCTGGGGGACACGCTCGACCGAGATGGCGGTCGGCGCCTTGTCGATGAGAAGGACCTCGTGGCCGTTCTCCAGCAGTTCGCCCGCGATCGAGCGGCCGACCGCACCGGCACCGGCAATGGCGACCCTCATCAGTGACCGCCCTCCTCTTCGGGACCCTTGGCGAAGGACGCCTCGACCTTGTCGACCTCGTCGGTGCGCATCATCACGTGCACCAGGTCGCCCTCCTGCAACACCGTCTGCGAGGTGGGCAGGATCGCCTCGCCCAGCCGGGTCAGGAACGCCACGCGGACGCCCGTCTCCTCCTGAAGGCGGCTGATCTTGTGGCCCACCCAGGCGGCGGAGGTGTGCACCTCGGCGAGCTGGACGCCGCCGGTGGGGTCGCGCCACAGCGGCTCGGCGCCCGAGGGGAGGAGGCGGCGCAGCATCTGGTCGGCGGTCCAGCGGACCGTGGCGACCGTCGGGATGCCCAGACGCTGGTAGACCTCGGCGCGGCGCGGGTCGTAGATGCGGGCCGCGACGTTCTCGATGCCGAACATCTCGCGGGCGACGCGCGCGGCGATGATGTTCGAGTTGTCACCGCTGGAGACGGCGGCGAACGCGCCCGCCTCCTCGATGCCGGCCTCGCGCAGGGTGTCCTGGTCGAAGCCGACACCGGTGACCCGGCGGCCGCCGAATCCGGAGCCCAGTCGACGGAAGGCGGTGGGGTCCTGGTCGATCACGGCGACCGTGTGCCCCTGTTGCTCCAGGGTCTGGGCGAGAGCGGAACCCACTCGCCCGCAGCCCATGATGACGATGTGCACGACCGTCCTTCCGAATGACGAATGTCAAGAGTCGTTGACTTGGCCTTAACAGGGTCTCAGACCGGCCACCAAGCTACACACGCGCGTCCCTGCCGGGCACCCCTGTGCAGGGCCCGGGGTGATCAGCGCCGGCTGATGCTGCGCAGGCTCACAAGAGTCAGGATTCCGAGGCCGAGGAGAGCGGCGGCGGCGCCGATCAGCTCTGCGGTGGTGTGCACGGGACCTCCGGGGGCGGTACGGGCGGGGGGTCTTGTCATATAGGCATGAGGACGCGAAGGGGTGCGGAATCCGTTGCCGGGCCGTTGGCCGATTTCACTCGGAGGGCAGATCGGGGGCGGATGTGGGGTGGCGGGTGGTTGCGCACCCGTTCGAACGCTTAGGCTTCTCTGTTGTGTCCAAACTGACCGACGTGCCCAAACGGATCCTGATCGGGCGCGCACTGCGCAGTGACCGGCTCGGGGAAACGCTCCTGCCGAAGCGCATCGCCCTCCCCGTGTTCGCCTCCGACCCGCTCTCCTCCGTGGCGTACGCGCCCGGCGAGGTGCTGCTGGTCCTGTCCATCGCGGGCGTGTCGGCGTACCACTTCAGCCCCTGGATCGCCGTCGCGGTCGTCGTGCTGATGTTCACGGTGGTCGCCTCCTACCGGCAGAACGTGCACGCGTACCCGAGCGGCGGCGGCGACTACGAGGTGGCCAACACCAACCTCGGCCCGAAGGCCGGGCTCACGGTCGCCAGCGCGCTGCTCGTCGACTACGTCCTCACCGTCGCCGTGTCCATCGCCTCCGGCATCGAGAACCTCGGCTCCGCCGTGCCGTTCGTCGTCGAGCACAAAGTGCTCTGCGCGATCGCGGTGATCGTGCTGCTGACGCTGATGAACCTGCGCGGCGTGAAGGAGTCCGGCTCGCTGTTCGCGATCCCGACGTACGTGTTCGTCGCGGGCGTCTTCATCATGATCGCGTGGGGCGCGTTCCGCGGGCTGGTCCTCGACGAGACCATGCGGGCGCCGACGGCCGGCTACGAGATCAAGGCCGAGCACCAGGGACTGGCCGGTTTCGCGCTGGTCTTCCTGCTGCTGAGGGCCTTCTCCTCGGGCTGTGCCGCGCTCACCGGTGTCGAGGCGATCTCCAACGGTGTTCCGGCGTTCCGCAAGCCGAAGTCCAAGAACGCGGCGACCACACTCGCGATGATGGGCCTGCTGGCCGTCACCATGTTCTGCGGCATCATCGCGCTCGCCATGGTGACCAAGGTCCGCATGGCCGAGAACCCGGCTGTGGACCTGCTGAAGAACGGGGTCGCGCTCGGCTCCGACTACGTCCAGAACCCGGTGATCTCGCAGGTCGCCGAGGCCGTCTTCGGCAAGGGCAGCTTCCTGTTCATCGTGCTGGCGGCGGCGACGGCGCTGGTGCTGTTCCTGGCCGCCAACACGGCCTACAACGGCTTCCCGCTCCTGGGCTCGATCCTCGCCCAGGACCGCTACCTGCCCCGCCAGCTGCACACCCGCGGCGACCGCCTCGCCTTCTCCAACGGCATCGTGCTCCTCGCGGGCGCCGCAGGCCTGCTGGTCTGGATCTACGGCGCCGACTCCACCCGCCTGATCCAGCTCTACATCGTCGGCGTGTTCGTCTCCTTCACGCTCAGCCAGACCGGCATGGTCCGGCACTGGAACCGCCACCTGGCCACCGAGAAGGACCCGGCGAAGCGCAGCCACATGATCCGCTCCCGGGCGATCAACGCCTTCGGCGCCTTCTTCACCGGCTTGGTCCTGGTCGTCGTCCTGGTCACCAAGTTCACGCACGGCGCCTGGGTCGCGCTGCTCGGCATGGTGATCTTCTACGCGACGATGTCGGCCATCCGAAAGCACTACGACCGCGTCGCCGACGAGATCGCGGCCCCCGAGGGACCGAGCGACGACAGCGTCCGCCCGTCCCGGGTGCACTCCGTGGTGCTGATCTCCAAGATCCACCGGCCGACGCTCAGGGCCCTTGCGTACGCCAAGCTGCTGCGCTCGGACACCCTGGAGGCGCTCAGCGTCAACGTCGACCCGGTCGAGACCAAGGCGCTGCGCGAGGAGTGGGAGCGGCGCGGGATCGACGTACCGCTGAAGGTCCTCGACTCGCCCTACCGCGAGATCACGCGGCCCGTCATCGAGTACGTGAAGAGCCTGCGCAAGGAGTCGCCGCGGGACGCGGTGTCCGTGATCATCCCCGAGTACGTCGTCGGCCACTGGTACGAGCACCTGCTGCACAACCAGAGCGCGCTGCGGCTGAAGGGCCGGCTGCTGTTCACGCCGGGCGTCATGGTGACCTCGGTGCCCTACCAGTTGCAGTCCTCCGAGGCGGCGAAGCTCCGGGCCCGCAGGCGGCAGGAGTGGAACGCGCCGGGTGCGGTGCGGCGTGGGCCGGCGCAGGAGCGGGCGAAGGAGACGTCCTCGCAGCCGTAGACTGGTGGGCTGTTGTCTCGGCTCGTTCCCTTCTCTTCTCTGGAGTCACCCCACCATGCAGGCAGAACCGAAGAAATCGCTGGTGGGGGTGGACTTCGAGGTCGAGGTCGGCCCGGTGGCCCACGGTGGGCACTGCATCGCCAGGACCGCCGACGGCCAGGTCCTGTTCGTCCGGCACGCGCTGCCCGGCGAGCGGGTCGTGGCGCGGGTGACCGAGGGCGAGGAGGGGGCACGGTTCCTGCGGGCCGATGCCGTGTCGGTGCTGGAGGCGTCCAAGGACCGCATCGAGGCGCCCTGTCCCTTCGCCGGCCCCGGCCGCTGCGGTGGCTGCGACTGGCAGCACGCCAAGCCGGGTGCGCAGCGCAGGCTGAAGGGCGAGGTCGTCGCCGAGCAGTTGCAGCGGCTCGCCGGGCTCACGCCCGAGGAGGCCGGCTGGGACGGCACGGTGATGCCGGCCGAGGGCGACAAGCTGCCGGCGGGTGAGGTGCCCGCGTGGCGGACGCGCGTGCAGTACGCGGTGGACGCGGACGGCAACGCCGGTCTGCGCCGGCACCGCTCGCACGAGGTCGAGGTCATCGACCACTGCATGATCGCGGCGCCGGGCGTGAGCGAGCTGGGCATCGAGGCGCGGGACTGGTCCGGGATGGCGTCGGTCGACGCGATCGCGGCGACGGGCTCGCAGGACCGCATGGTCATCCTGGAGCCCCGCCCGGGCGCCCGCCTTCCGCTCGTCGAACTCGACAAGCCCGTGTCCGTCATGCGCGTCGACGAGAAGGACGGCGGCATCCACCGCGTCCACGGCCGCGCGTTCGTGCGCGAGCGGGCCGACGGGCGTACGCATCGCGTGGGCAGCGGCGGCTTCTGGCAGGTCCATCCGATGGCGGCCGACACCCTGGTCAAGGCGGTCATGCAGGGGCTGCTGCCGCGCAAGGGCGAGATGGCGCTGGACCTGTACTGCGGCGTCGGCCTCTTCGCGGGCGCGCTGGCCGACCGCCTCGGCGACAAGGGCGCGGTCCTCGGCATCGAGTCCGGCAAGCGGGCCGTCGAGGACGCCCGCCACAACCTCGCCGACTTCGACCGTGTCCGCATCGAGCAGGGCAAGGTGGAGTCGGTCCTGCCGCGCACCGGGATCACCGAGGTCGACCTCATCGTCCTGGACCCGCCCCGCGCGGGCGCGGGGCGGAAGACGGTGGAGCACCTGGCGGGGCTGGGGGCACGGCGGATCGCGTACGTGGCCTGCGATCCGGCGGCGCTGGCCCGGGATCTGGGGTACTTCCGGGACGGGGGGTATCGGGTGCGGACGCTTCGGGTGTTCGATCTGTTTCCGATGACGCATCACGTGGAGTGCGTGGCGATTCTGGAGCCGGTGGCGAAGGGCGCCTGACGCCCTCGCGTCGGTGCGGCGCCCGCGGTGCGCCGGATCGCATCGTCCGAACGCTCGGTGCTCGCGGCGGGGCACGGCGCGGCTGCCGTTCCCGCCGTCGCCGCTCCATGACCATGGCCGGAACAGTTCCGACGTGGGAGTGGAGGGCTTCGTGCCGCCCTGGAGACGTACGGCTCTGATGGTGCTCGTCTGCGCCGCGGGTCTGTCTGGTTGTGCCACGCTCGGTGAGCGGGAGACCGCCGCATCCCGGGCGGCTCTGCGCTTCGAGCGGAGTGTCCGGCAGGCCGACTGGTCACGCGCCTGCGCGGCGCTCGCCCCCCAGACCCGGCAGGAACTCACGGAGTCCGCGAAGACCTCCTGCGTCAAGGCACTGCCCGACGAGGAGCTGCCGTACGCGGGTGCGCTGCGCGGGAGCGAGGTCTACGGGCAGCAGGCACAGGTGGTGCTCTCCACCGACACCCTGTTCCTGTCGGCCTTCCCGACCGGCTGGCTGATCACCGCGGCAGGCTGCGAACCGCGTCCTCACCAGCCCTACCAGTGCAAGGTCAAGGGAGGCTGAGCGGAGCATGCGCACCCTGTTCACGCTGGTCCTGCTGACGGTCGGCGTCGGTCTGAGCTACTTCACCGCCGTGGGGCTGATGCACCGATGAACCGGCTCACGCGATTCGCCAAGCACAACAGCCTGACCCTCGCCTTCGGCACCGGCTTCCTGCTCACGCTCGTCGGGCAGGCGGTGTCCGGCCACGCCGATTTCAACAACCAGCTCGTCACCGACGGACTGCATCCGTTGGGCTTCCTCCAGTACCTCGCGACCTCCGACTTCGCCGTGGACGTCACCGAGAACTGGCAGTCGGAGTACCTGCAGTTCTTCCTCTACGTCTTCGGCACCGTCTGGCTGCTCCAGCGCGGATCACCGGAATCCAAGGAACTCGACAAGGCCGGCGTGGAGAGTGACCGGGAGCAGAAGGTCGGCGACCACGCCGGCTCGGAGTCGCCCCGGTGGGCGGCCGACAAGGGCTGGCGGCAGACCCTGTACTCCCGCTCCCTGGGCATCGTCATGGCCGTCATCTTCACGTGGTCATGGCTGGCCCAGTCCATCGCCGGCGTCGCCGCCTACAACGAGGAACACCTGCGCCAACTCCAGGCACCCGTCTCCTGGCTCCAGTACCTGGGCTCCGCCGACTTCTGGAACCGCACCCTGCAGAACTGGCAGTCCGAACTCCTGGCCGTCGCCTCGATGGCCATCCTCTCGGTCTACCTGCGCCAACGCGGATCCCCCGAATCCAAGCCCGTAGGTGCCGCCCACACCTCCACCGGCGTCGAGGGCTGAGGACCAGGGCCGCTCCTGCCGCGGTGGGAGCGGCGTTTGTCATGGAATGACCGTTTACATGCCCTTTCGGTGGGGCTAGCGTGAGAGTACGACGTAAACGTACAGACGACGCTCGCCGCCGCCACCCTCCGGGAAGGGGAGCAGTCATGTCATGGACGATCTCCGGCACCTATGTCGCCGGTTGCTCTTGCGCGGTGCTGTGCAGCTGCCCGTACGACGGACAGCCCCGTGATGCCGAGGGTGGTACCGAATGCCTGGGCACCGCGGTCTTCCATGTGGCGGACGGTGATCTGGACGGCCTGGATCTGTCCGGCGTGGACTTCGCGTTCTACAACCACTTCCCGTCCAACCTGTCCTCCGGCGACTGGAAGGTCGGGCTGGTCGTGGACAGCGCGGCCAGTGACGAGCAGGCCGGCGCCCTGGAACGCATCCTGTCCGGTCGGGCGGGCGGGCCGTTCGAGCAGCTCTCGCAGTTCTACGGCGAGTACCTGGGCATGGAACGGGCCGGCGTCTCCCTGTCGGGCGGCGACCGGACCGGCCTCACCGTCGAGGGGCGCACGGAACTCTCGTACGAGCCGCTGACCGGCCCCGACGGCAGTGCGACGAAGATCAAGAACGCCATGTTCGGGTTCGCGCCCGAGTTCGAGGTCGGCAGGACCACGGGCCGCTCCGACGCCTTCGGGCTGACGTACGAGGCGTCGTACGGGGAGACGGCCGAGTACGTCTTCAGCAGCGAGGAGCCGGAGGGGGCCGCCCAGGGGCGCGCCTGAGGTGCGCGGGGTAGCCGCGTCCTGGGGCTGATCCGCCGCCCTCCGCCCGTTCTCGTTGTGGCGCCCACCCCCGCCCGTGCTTCCCTCCGGGTGGGGGTGGGCGCCGCGTGTTGTTCGAGGGGCGGGCTCTCGCCGGGGTGTGAGATCCCGGTTCAGCTGCGACTCTTGCTGGCAAGCGTCAATCCCCGCAGCTGGTGGGCCCTTTGGGTTCTCGCAGCGGCTCAGTTCATGGTCATCATGGACACCTCGATCATCGGGGTGGCCCTGCCCGAGATGCAGCGAGACCTCGGCTTCTCGCCTGGGGACCTGCAATGGGTGTTCAACGCCTATGTCATCGCCTTCGGCGGGCTGCTGCTGCTCGGCGGCCGGCTGTCCGATCTCCTGGGCGCCCGGCGGGTGTTCACGGCGGGCTGGGTGGTGCTGATCGCGGGTTCGGTCGTCGCGGCCGCCGCGCAGACCGCCTCGGTCGAGGTCCTGGGCCGTGCCGTTCAGGGCGTCGGCGGCGCGCTCATCGCGCCGTCCGCCATGACCCTGCTGATGATCCTGTTCGCGCATGACCCGAAGGAACTCGGCAAGGCCATGGCCCTGTACGGCGCGGCGGCGCCCGCGGGCGGCACGGCGGGCGTCTTCCTCGGCGGCGTGTTCACCCAATGGCTCAGCTGGCCCTGGGTGTTCATCGTCTACGTCCCGATCGGCCTCGCCACCCTCGCGGCCACCGGTCTGCTCCCGACGGTGGCACCACGCCGCGGCGCCGTCGACGTGCTCGGCGCGGCGACCGTCACCGCGGGTCTCGCGCTGGCCGTCTTCGCCGTCGTACGGGCGCCACAGGCCGGGTGGGGATCGGCGCAGACGCTGCTCGAACTCGGCGGCGCCGCCGCCCTGTTGGCACTGTTCCTGGTGATCCAGCGGACCGTGCGCGAACCGCTGATGCCGCTCGGCATCTGGCGGGTGCCGCGGCTGGGGTCGGCCAATCTGGCGATGACGCTGCTCGGTGCCGCGTGGATCCCGATGTGGTACTTCCTCAACCTCTATCTCCAACAGGTCCTCGGGTACGGGGCGTTCGCCTCGGGCGCCGCGCTGCTGCCGATGACCGGTCTGCTGATGGTCTTCATGACCGCCATCACGGCACGCCTGTTGGGCCGCTTCGGCGCCAAGCCGCTGATCAGCGGCGGGCTGTTGGTCCTCGCGGCCGGCCTGTTGTGGCTGTCCGTCGTGGAGCCGACCGGCACCTTCGTCGTCGACGTCCTGCCCGCCTCGCTGGTCGCCGCGCTCGGCATGTCGCTGGCGTACATCCCGGCGATGATGACCGCGCTGTCCGGTGCCCCGCAGGAGCAGGCCGGGCTGGCCTCCGGCATCGTCAACACGACCTACCAGGTGGGCTCCGCCCTGGGGCTGGCCGCCCTCGCCGCCCTGGCCACGACCCAGGGCGCCGACCGGCTGGGTGACCTGCCGGCGCTCACGGACGGCTTCAGCGCGGCGTTCCTCGGCGCCGCGATCGTCGCGGCGGTCGGTGGGATCGTCACTCTTCTCGTCATGCGCGGTGAAGCGGATGCCGGGGCTGAGCAGCCGCAGAAGGTGGCGGGTGAGCAAGTCGGCGTCTGAGGACGGAAATCCGGGTGCGCGGGTCCGTCGTCCCTGCGGGGGCGGCGGACGCACTCGCGTGCAGGGGCCGACCGTGTGCCAGGTGCTCAAGGCCGCGAGCCGGACCGGGACAAACCGGGACCTACGCGAGACGCTGCCCGTATGACAGAAGAATCCGCGGCCGCATCCTCCGCCGACGCCTCGTACCGCTTCGACGACCTGACCGCCCTGTACATCAACTGCACCCTCAAGCCGTCCCCGCAGCTGAGCCACACCCAGGGGCTGATCGACAAGAGCGCGGAGATCATGATGTCGCGCGGGGTCACCACGTCGGAGATCCGTGCCGTCGACCATGACATCGCGCCTGGCGTCTATCCGGACATGACCGAGCACGGCTTCGCCGTCGACGAGTGGCCCGCGCTGTACGAGCGGGTGATGGCCGCGGACATCCTGGTCATCGCCGGCCCCATCTGGCTGGGCGACAACAGCTCGGTGACGAAGAAGGTGATCGAGCGGCTCTACGCCTGCTCCTCACTGCTCAACTCACAAGGGCAGTACGCCTATTACGGCCGTGTCGGCGGCTGTCTCATCACCGGCAACGAGGACGGCGTCAAGCACTGCGCCATGAACGTCCTCTACAGCCTCCAGCACCTCGGCTACACGATCCCGCCGCAGGCCGACGCCGGCTGGATCGGTCCGGCGGGACCTGGGCCGTCGTACCTCGACGCCGGTTCGGGCGGCCCGGAGAACGACTTCACCAACCGCAACACCTCCTTCATGACCTGGAACCTCATGCACCTCGCCGCACTGCTGAAGCGGGCCGGGGGCGTCCCCGCCTACGGCAACCAGCGCTCCCAGTGGGACGCCGGGTGCCGGCCGGGGGCGGAGAATCCCGAGCACCGCTGAGGATGTACCGGGACGAGTACGGTGCCGGAGAAAATCTTGACCGAACCGTGGGGCCGCTAACAAGGCATCAAAGTGCTGGCCACGACGCATACTTCACGGTGCGGGGACGTCTCGCCAGGGCGTGAGGGGGAGTGACAGGGTGAGTGGTGTGGGGGACGGGCTGGGCAAGGTCGAAGTGAAGCTTCGCTGGGATCCGAGCCCGTACGGGGAGCCTCCTCGGCATCTCGACATCATCGCCGCGACCTACTCCGTCGACGATCCTCATGGGCGGCCGGTGTATGTCGTGCACTACGACAGCCGGTCCCCGGACGGCACGATCAACATGACCCGGCACAGCGAGACCGGCATGGGGTACGGGTTCGTCGAGGCGATGGTGCTGGAGTTCGACCGGGTGTCGTCCGCGTACGGGCGGGTCGTGGTCGGAGTGGGCATCCATCAGGACAGCGGGCCCCGCACGTTCGGCGAGATAGCCAACGCCGGCGTGGTCGTCGTGGAAGGCTATCGGCAGCTGCTCGCCGACGACTTCACGACCGTCGCCGACGCCACGGCCGCGACGGTCGCGGAGTTCACCCGGGACGAGTCCGGAGCGTGGCGGTTCCACGGCATGGTCCGGGGATACGACAGCGATCCCGTGCTCTTCGCCGCCGAGATGGGCAGCATGCGGCAGTGAGCGGTGGATGATCCGGCGCCTGCAGAATGGCCCGCATGACCGTTTACTGCGCTGTGCTGGACGACTACCAGGGCGCCGCCCTGACCCTCGCGGACTGGAGTGCCCTCGACGGCAGGGTCGAGGTGCGGGCGTTCCGTGAACACATCGCCGACCGGGACGAGTTGGTCGCCCAACTCGCCGACTGCGAGATCGTCGTCGCCATGCGGGAGCGCACCCCCTTCGACGCCGACCTGCTGAGCCGGCTGCCCCGGTTGCGGCTGCTGGTGACCACCGGGATGCGCAACGCCTCCATCGACCTCGCCGCGGCGACGGCACAGGGCATCACCGTCTGCGGTACGGCGAGCAGTTCGACCCCGCCCGTCGAGCTGACGTGGGCGCTGCTGCTCGGCCTCGCACGGCAGGTCACCGTCGAGAGCCGGGCGATGCGCGAGGGCGGGCCGTGGCAGTCCACCGTCGGGCAGGACCTGCACGGCCGCACCCTGGGCCTGCTCGGGCTCGGCAAGATCGGCAGCCGGGTCGCCAGGGTCGCCACCGCCTTCGGTATGGAGGTCGTGGCGTGGAGCCAGAACCTGACCGCCGAGCGGGCGGCGGGGGACGGGGTCCAACTGGCCGACAGCAAGGAGGACTTGCTGCGGCGCAGCGACTTCGTCTCCGTCCACCTCGTGCTGTCCGACCGCACCCGCGGCCTGCTCGGCGAGCCGGAACTGCGCGCCATGCGCCCGCACGCCTTCCTGGTCAACACCTCCCGCGCGGCCATCGTCGACCGGGCCGCCCTCCTGCGGGCGCTGCGCGAGGGCTGGATCGCCGGCGCCGGCCTCGACGTCTTCGACACCGAGCCGCTGCCCGCCGACGACCCCCTGCGCACCCTCCCGAACGTGCTGGCCACGCCCCACCTCGGCTACGTCACCGAGCACAACTACCGCACGTACTACCGGGAAGCGGTCGAGGACATCACCGCGTTCCTGGACGGCAGCCCCGTACGCACGTTGAACTAGCGTCCGGCCGCCGACGTACGCCAGCTCGTGCGCACGCTGAACTAGCGTCCGGGAGCCCTGCGTACCCCCGTCGCCGCCACCAGCGCCCCCAGCACGCACAGCACGCCCGCGACCAGCACCGAGGCGTGCACGCCGTTCATGAAGGCCTGGTGACTGCCCTCGACGACCGCCGACCTCAGCTGCGTCGGCATCTCGGCGGAGACGGGGGCGGCGCCCATGGCCACCGCGTCCTTCGCCTCGGCCAGGCCGTTGGCGGCCCCGGCGGGGACGCCCGCGGAGGTCAGCTCGTCCGTCAGCGTGGCGCCGACGCGGCCGGTGATGAGGGAGACCAGCACGGACGTACCGAGCGCCCCGCCGATCTGGAGCGCGGTGGCCTGCAGACCGCCCGCCACGCCACCGTCCTTCACCGGCGCGTTCCCGACGATCGCGTCGGAGGAGGACGCCATCACCATGCCGACACCCAGACCGAGGGCGATGAACGGCGGCCACATGGTGGTGTACGAGGAGTCCGCGCCCCAACTCAGCATCGTGAAGCAGGCGATCGCCTGGAGCCCCATGCCCAGCGGCATCGTCAGACGCGGGCCGAAGCGCTCCGTCAGCGCCGCGCCCAGCGGGGACGCCACGACCGAGGCCAGGCTCAGCGGCAGGGTGCGGACACCGGCCTCGACGGGGGAGAATCCGCGCACGTTCTGCAGGTACAGCATCACGAAGAAGATCACGCCGAGCAGGACGAAGAAGTTCAGCGCGGTGATGACCGTGCCGATCGTCAGCGCCGGGTTGCGGAACAGCCGCATCGGGAGGAGCGGGGACGCCACCCGGGTCTCGTACCGGCCGAAGAGGACCAGGATCAGTACGCCCGCCGCGATCGCACCCAGCGTGCCGCCCGAAGTCCAGCCCCACGTCTCGCCCTTGACGACGCCGAAGACCACGGCGAGCAGGCCCACCGCGAGGAGGGCGACGCCGACGATGTCGAACTTCTCGTCCCTGGCTGCGGAGTTGCGGCTCTGCGGCAGCACCGCCGCGCTGAAGACGATCGCCACGACGCCGATCGGGGCGTTGATGTAGAACACCGACTCCCAGTTGACGTGCTGCACCAACAGGCCACCGACGATGGGGCCGAGGGCCGTCGACACCGAGGAGACCATCGCCCAGATGCCGACCGCCATGCCGAACTTCTTCGGCGGGAACACCGCACGCAGCATGCCCAGGGTGTTCGGCATCAGCAGCGCGCCGAAGAAGCCCTGGAACGCGCGGAAGACGATGACGCCGGTGATCGAGCCGGACAGGCCGATCGCGACGGACGCGGCGGTGAAGCCCGCGACGCCGATCAGATAGAACGTGCGGCGGCCGAAGCGGTCACCGAGCTTGCCGCCGAGGATCAGGGCGGCGGCGAGGGCCAGCAGATAGGAGTTGGTGACCCACTGGAGGTCGGCGGTCGAGGCACCCAGGTCCCGGCCGATCTCCGGGTTGGCGATCGAGACGACCGAACCGTCGAGGCCGACCATGAAGAGGCCGAAGGCGACGGCTATGAGGGTGAGCCAGGGGTTGGCGCGCCGGCCGCGGGGTGCCGCGGTGGCGTCCGTAGGGGTGGTCAGGGTGGCGGAGGGCATGGCGGTGCCTGTCCTTCGTGAGGGCGTGAGTGATCAGCGGGCGTGAGTGTGGAGACGTCCGCTGAGCGACTCGAGCGCGCCCAACGCCGAGCCGAGGGCGTCCAGTTCGCCGTCGGTCAGGGCACGCAGGGCGCGCGCGAGATGGGCGCCCTTCAATTGGTTGACCTCGGCGAGACGCTCCCGGGAGGTCGGGGTGAGATGCAGATGCGCGACCCGCTTGTCGGCGGGGTCCTGTCGGCGCTCCAGCATGCCCTGCTCGGTCATCTGCGTGACGAGCGCGCTGACGTTGTTCGGCTTCATCAGCAGGGCGTCCGCGGCCTCGCGTACGGTCACGCCCTCGTGCGCCTCGACATGGCTCAGCAGCGCGAGCTGGGCCTCGGGCGGCTTGGGGTGCGGGAAGTCCTGGCCGACCTGGCGGTCCAGGGCCCGGTACAGGGCGGGCAGGCATGCCGCGAGGCCTGCGGCCACGTGGTCGATGTCCTGGCGCATGAAGCGAGGATAAGTATTCCCTGATACCTATGTCAACATAGGTAATTCCGTCCGGACATGGGTGTGGGGCGACCCCTGAGGGCCGCCCCACACCAAGCGATCAGGTCATCAGACCAGGTCGAAGCGGTCCGCGTTGGAGACCTTGACCCACGCCGCCACGAAGTCCTTCACGAACTTCTCCTTGGCGTCGTCGCTCGCGTACACCTCGGCCAGCGCCCGCAGCTCGGAGTTCGAGCCGAAGACCAGGTCGGCACGGGTGCCGGTCCACTTGACCTCGCCGGTGGCGTCGTCGCGGGACTCGAAGACCGTCTGGTCCTCCGACACGGCGGTCCAGGTCTGGCCCAGGTCGAGCAGGTTGACGAAGAAGTCGTTCGTCAGCTTGCCCGGGGTCTTCGTGAAGACGCCGTGCGCGGTGTTCTGGTAGTTGGCGCCGAGGACGCGCAGACCGCCGACGAGGACGGTCAGCTCGGGGGCGCTCAGGCCCAGCAGGTTGGCCTTGTCGAGCAGCAGGTACTCGGCCGGCAGGCGGTTGCCCTTGCCGAGGTAGTTGCGGAAGCCGTCCGCGGTGGGCTCGAGCGCGGCGAAGGACTCCGCGTCCGTGTGCTCGTCCGTGGCGTCCACACGACCCGGGGTGAAGGGCACCTCGATGTCGTACCCGGCGTCCTTGGCGGCCTTCTCGACACCGGCGGCACCGCCGAGGATGATCAGGTCGGCGATCGAGACCTTCTTGGCGCCGGTGTTGAACTCGGCCTGGACACCCTCCAGGACGCGCAGCACCTGGGCCAGCTCGTCGGGCTCGTTGACCTCCCAGCCGGCCTGCGGCTGGAGGCGGATACGGGCACCGTTGGCACCGCCGCGCTTGTCGCTGTTGCGGTACGTCGAGGCCGACGCCCACGCGGTGGACACCAGCTGCGAGACCGACAGACCCGAGTCGAGCAGCTTGGCCTTGAGCGCCGTGACGTCGGCGGCGTCGATGGGCTCGCCCTCGGCCTCCGGCAGCGGGTCCTGCCACAGCAGGGTCTCGGCCGGGACCTCGGAGCCGAGGTACAGCGACTTCGGGCCCATGTCACGGTGGGTCAGCTTGTACCAGGCGCGGGCGAAGGCGTCCGCGAACTGGTCGGGGTTCTCGTAGAAGCGGCGCGAGATCTGCTCGTAGACCGGGTCGAAGCGCAGCGACAGGTCGGTGGTGAGCATCGTCGGGAGCTTCTTCTTCGACGCGTCGTGGGCGTCGGGGATGATCGCCTCGGCGTTCTTGGCGACCCACTGGTGGGCGCCGGCCGGGCTCGCCGACAGCTCGTACTCGTACTCGAAGAGGTTCTTGAAGAACCCGTTGCTCCACTGGGTCGGCGTGGCGGTCCAGGTGACCTCCAGGCCGGAGGTGATGGCGTCGCCGCCCTTGCCGGTGCCGTAGGTGCTCTTCCAGCCGAGACCCTGGGCCTCGATCGGGGCGGCCTCGGGGTCGGCGCCGACGTTCTCGGCCGGGCCGGCACCGTGGGTCTTGCCGAAGGTGTGGCCACCGGCGATGAGGGCGACGGTCTCCTCGTCGTTCATCGCCATCCGGCGGAACGTCTCACGGATGTCGCGGGCCGCGGCGATCGGGTCCGGGTTGCCGTTGGGGCCCTCGGGGTTGACGTAGATCAGACCCATCTGGACCGCGCCGAGAGGGCTCTCCAGCTCACGGTCGCCCGTGTAGCGCTGGTCGTCGAGCCAGACCTTCTCGGGACCCCAGTAGACGTCCTCCTCCGACTCCCAGACGTCCTCGCGGCCGCCGCCGAAGCCGAAGGTCTCGAAGCCCATGGACTCAAGGGCCACGTTGCCGGCGAGGATCATCAGGTCGGCCCAGGACAGGCTCTGGCCGTACTTCTTCTTCACCGGCCACAGCAGCCGGCGGGCCTTGTCCAGGTTGCCGTTGTCCGGCCAGCTGTTCAGCGGGGCGAAGCGCTGCTGGCCGGCGCCGGCGCCGCCGCGGCCGTCGCTGATGCGGTAGGTGCCCGCGCTGTGCCAGGCCATACGGATCATGAACGGGCCGTAGTGCCCGAAGTCGGCCGGCCACCAGTCCTTGGAGTCCGTCAGGACCTCGGCGATGTCCTGTTTCACGGCCGCCAGGTCCAGGGACTGGAACGCCGCCGCGTAGTCGAACTCCTCACCGAGCGGGTTCGCCACGGCGGGGTTCTTGGCCAGGATCTTCAGGTTGAGCCGCTCCGGCCACCACTGGCGGTTGCCACCGCCCTGGGTGGGGTGCAGGGCGCGGTCGTGCGCCACGGGGCACTTGCCCTCGGGGGCGGCGTTGCTCTCGGACATGGGGGAATCCTTCCGGACGGGGCGGATCGTTGGAGCTGAGGAACTGCTGGTGGTGGTGCTTGGTGCTCGGTACCGCTGGTGGCTTTCAGGTACTGCTCGTGGACGAACAGGCGGGGCACAGGCCCCAGTAGATGACCTCGGCCTCGTCGACCGTGAAGCCGCGGTCGTCCGCAGCGGTCAGACACGGGGCGTGACCGACCGCGCAGTCGACGTCGACGACGACACCGCACGAACGGCACACCAGGTGGTGGTGGTTGTCGCCGACACGACCCTCGAACCGGGCCGGGCTGCCCGGCGGCTCGATACGGCGGACGAGCCCGGCCGTGGTGAGCGCGTGGAGCGCGTCGTACACGGCCTGAAGCGATATGTGGCCGACCCGGTCGCGCACACCCTCGGCGATCATCTCGACGCCGAGGTGGTCCCCGGCGCGGACGGTCTCCAGCAGGGCGACCCGGGCGGCCGTCACCCGCAGGCCGGCACCGCGCAGCTCATCGGCGGGAGTCGGGGGCTGGGGTGCAGTCATGCGGGACAACCTACCCCCGTAAACACGAATAGTTCAAGAAAAGGAATCCTCCCAGTTTGATGTCGCGCACCTTGACCGCAGGAGAACCCTTGGGACGACTGCGGCGAGGCCGGGCCGGATGGGAGGATGTGACGCCATGACGTCAGGGTGGGTAACGCGCACAGTACGGGCCGCGGTGTTCGCGGCCGTCTGCGTGCTGCTCGCCGCCCTGGGCCACGTCCTGATGTCCGGCCGGCACGTGCCCGCCTGGGCCCTGGCCTGCGGCACGCTCCTCACCGGGGCCGCGGCCTGGTGCCTGGCCGGGCGGGAACGCGGGCTGCCGACGGTGGTCGGGCTGGTCGTCGCCGCCCAGACGGCACTCCATGAGGGGTTCTCGCTGGCACAGCCGAGGGCGGCGGGGCCGGGCATGGCGGGCGGCGCGGGCGATATGAGCGCCGGGGATATGAGCGCTGGCGATATGGGTGCCATGGACGTGGGTGCGACGCATATGGGCGCGACGCACATGGGTGCGATGGACATGGGCTCGGCGCACGTGGGCTCCGCGCACGTCGGTTCGATGCACATGGACTCCATGGACCTCATGGACATCGCGCACATGGGTGCGGGGCACACCGGCGCCGGCTCCTCCTCTCTCGGCATGCTCGCCGCCCACCTGCTGGCCGCGCTGCTGTGCGGACTGTGGCTGGCGTACGGCGAACGGGCCGCCTTCCGGCTGCTGCGGGCCGTCGCCGGATGGCTCGCGGCGCCGCTACGACTGCTGCTCGCCCTCCCCACGCCGACGCACCGGCCGCGTACCGGCCGGCCCCGGCGCCGCTCCGCGCGGGCGCCGCGGCTCCTCCTTCTCAGCCATGCGATCACCACACGGGGACCTCCCGCGGGGACCGCTGTCGCCTGACAGCCACTGACCCGAGGCCGCCCGTGCGCGCCTCGGGCGTCAGCCGTACGACCGCTCCGGCGCCGTACGGCCGTCCCCCGCAGCACCGGACCCTCGCCGCCCACGCCTCAGCGCGCGGCTGGCCGGTCCGGAACCCCCGGAATCCCGTTAAGCCTCGGAAACCCCGGAGGCGGTGATTGCCCTGGAGCCCTGGAGCCCCGGAGCCCCGGGCGTCTGGAGCCCCGGAGTCCCGTAGGCCCGGAGCCCCAGGCGCCTAGGGGCCCCCGGAGCCGTGGAGGCCTTGGGTGCCCTGAGCCTTCAGAGCTCCCGGAGGTCTGGAGTCCCCGGAGGTCGGGAGGCCCCGGAGGTTCGGAGCCACGGAGGCTCAGGGGCTCCGAGCCCTCGGAGTCCCCGGCGCCCTGGGAGCCCTCGCGGCCCTCGGAGTCCCCGGAGGTCCGGAGTCCCCCGAGGTCGGGAGGCCCCGGAGGTCCGGAGCCACGGAGGCTCAGGGGCCCCGAGCCTTCGGAGTCCCCGGCGCCCTGGGAGCCCTGGGAGCCCTCGCGGCCCTCGGAGTCCCCGGAGGTCCGGAGGCCCCCGAGGTCGGGAGGTCCCGGAGGTCTGGAGGCCCCGGAGGTCGGGAGGCCCCGGAGGTCCGGAGCCACGGAGGCTCAGGGGCCCCGAGCTCTCGGGCCTCGGAGTTCTCGGGCCTCGGAGCCCTCGGGGCCCGCGGAGTCCCGTCCCCCGAGCCCTCGGAGTCCCTGGCCTCCTGGAGCCACCGGAGTCCCCAGAGTCTCCGGCGCCCCCCGGCATCCCTGGCATCCCCGGAATTCCCCATGACCGAGAAGGACATCAGGTGATCACCCCTGCCCCGCCCTCATGGCGTGAAGAATCCCGACCTCCGGACGAGTCGACGACCGCCTGGGCGCTGGCCGCCCGTGCCGGCGACGCAGTCGCCGTCGAGCGCTTCGTCCGCGCCCTGCACCGCGACGTCCTGCGCTACGTCGCCCATCTGTGCGCCGATCCCCAGGCCGTCGACGACCTCGCACAGGACACGTTCCTGCGGGCTCTCGGCAGCCTGCACCGGTTCGAGGGGCGCTCCTCGGCCCGTGCCTGGCTGCTGTCCATCGCCCGCCGTGCCGTGATCGACGGCTACCGCTACGCCGCGGCCCGGCCACGTCTCTCCGACGTACCGGACTGGCAGCTGGCCGCCGAACTCGCCCAGCCGCGCGGACTGCCCGGCTTCGACGAGGGCGTGGCCCTACTCGACCTCCTGGCCGCGCTGCCCGTCGAACGGCGTGAGGCCTTCGTCCTCACCCAACTCCTCGGCCTGCCCTACGCGGAGGCGGCCGAGATCAGCGAATGCCCGGTGGGCACGGTGCGCTCGCGGGTGGCACGGGCGAGGGAGACGCTGACCGCGCTGCTGGCGGACGCCGACGCGGAGGTGAGTGGCGGCGCTGTGCTGGTCGCCTGAGGGGGCGGTTGCCGGATGCGTCGGCGTCCGGCGGCACCACACCGACCGCGCCCTCACCGCCGTATCGAACGCACCACCCCCAGCGCCGCCCCCACCACGCCCGCCGCGGCCACCCCGCTCCCCGCCAGGGCGAGGGCCCGGGCCCGGCGGCCCGGAGGTGCGGGGCGGGCGTCCGGGGCCACACCGTACGCGCTGCCGTACGCGGCACCGTCCCCGCCCGGCAGCCCCACCGCCAGCAGCTCCGCGAGGTGGACACCCTCGTGGCCGCCGCTGTCGAACTCGGCCACCTGGGTGCGGCAGCTGAAGCCGTCGGCCAGCACCACCGTCTCCGGTGCCGCGTCCCGCAGTCTCGGCAGCAGCACGCGTTCCGCGCACGCCTCGCTGACGTCGAGATGCCCCGGCTCGAAGCCGAAGTTCCCGGCCAGCCCGCAGCATCCGGAGTCCAGCCGCTCGGTGTCGACACCGGCCCGGCGCAGCAGTTCGGCGTCGGCGTCCCAGCCCAGGACCGCGTGCTGATGGCAGTGCACCTGCGCCAGGGCGTGCGCGGACCGCTCCGGGACCTGCGGGGGTTCGTAGCCGGGGGAGTGCTCGGTCAGCAGCTCGGCGAGCGTCACCGTCCGGTCGCGCAGCCGCCGTACGTCCCGGTCGCCGGGGAACAGGTCGTGCGCGTCCGACCGGAACACCGCCGCACAGCTCGGTTCGAGCACGACCACCAGCCCGCCGTCCCGCACATGCGGCGCGAGTTGCCGTACGGTACGGCCCAACACCCGCTCGGCGACGCCGAGTTGCCCGGTGGAGATCCAGGTCAGTCCGCAGCACAGCGGCTCGGTGGGCAACTCCACCCGCCAGCCCGCGTGTTCCAGGAGCGCCACCGCGGCCCGGCCGACGTGCGGATGGAAGTGGTTGGTGAAAGTGTCCGGCCACAGCAGGACGCTCCCGCGCGCGCCGTCGCCGTACGGCTCATGGTGCGCGAACCACTGCTGGAGCGTCTCGCCGGCGAACAGCGGCAGCTCCCGGTTCTCGACACCGGCCACGGTCACGGCCGCTGCCGAGAGGAGCGGTGTGTGGGTGAGGGCGTTCACGGCCGGGGCCAGGCGGGAGCGGCCCACCGCCTGCGCGAGCATCGGCAGCCAGCCCATCGAGAGATGCGCTCGCGGCCTGCGCCACCAGCGGCCCTCGTAGTGGTGGGACAGGAACTCCGCCTTGTACGTCGCCATGTCGACGTCGGCCGGACAGTCCCGCTTGCAGCCCTTGCAGGCCAGACACAGGTCGAGCGCGTCATGCACCGCCTGCGAACGCCAACCGTCCTGGATCGCGCTGTCGCCATGACCGTCGAGCATCTCGAACAGCAGCCGGGCCCGGCCGCGCGTGGAATGCTCCTCCTCCCGCGTGACCTGGTACGACGGACACATCACCGAGCCTTCGGAGGTGAGTTGGCGGCATTTGCCCACGCCCACGCACCGGTTGGCGGCCTCCGCGAGCGAGCCGCCGTCGTCCGGGAACTGGAAGTGCAGGTCCCGAGGCGCGTACGGGGCCCAGTCGCCGCCGAGGCGGAGGTTCTCGTCGAGGCGGTACGGCGCCACGACCTTCCCGGGGTTCATACGGTTGAGCGGGTCGAAGGCGCCCTTCAACTCGTTGAAGGCGCTGACCAGTTGCTCCCCGAACATCCTGGGCAGCAGCTCGCCCCGGCTCTGCCCGTCCCCGTGCTCACCGGAGAACGAACCGCCGAACTCCGCCACCAGATCGGCGGCCCGCTCCATGAACCTGCGGTACGCGGCCACCCCGTCCGCGGAGTACAGGTCGAAGGGGATGCGGGTGTGCACACAGCCGTGCCCGAAGTGGCCGTACAGGCTCGGGCCGGTGTCGCTCAGATACCCGAACTCCTCGTACAGGCGCCGCAGTCGGCGCAGATACTCGCCGAGCCGGTCCGGCGGGACCGCAGAGTCCTCCCAGCCCTCGAAGGTGTCGGGGTGGCCCGGGATGTGCGCGGTCGCGCCGAGACCGGCCTCGCGGACCTGCCACAACTCCTCTTCATGGGAAGGGTCGTCGAAGAACGCGACCTTGGGATCGTGCTCGGACTCGTGCAGCCCGTCCAGCATCCGGTGCGCGTGCTCGTCAGACTCCTCGACGGTCTCCCCGCCGAACTGGACCATCAAATAGGCGTTGCCCTCCGGGAGTTGGGCCCGTGCCTTCGGGTTGAGATGCTTGATCCGCTCGTCCCGGATCAGCCGCGAGTCGACTCCCTCCAGGGCGATCGGCTCGTACGGCAGGATCTCCGGTACGGCGTCCGCGGCCGTGTCGATGTCCGGGAAGCCGAGGACTACGAGCGTCTGCTCTTTGACGACCGGTACCAGTTTGAGTTCGGCGCGCAGGACGGTCACCAGCGTCGACTCGCTGCCGACCAGCAGGCCGGCGACGTCGAAACCGTGCTCCGGGAGGAGCGAGTCCAGGTTGTAGCCGGAGACACGGCGGGGGATGTCCGGGAAGCGGTGGCGGATCTCGTCGGCGTGGGTGTCGCGGAGAGTGCGAAGGCGGCGGTACAGGGTGGCGCGGAGGTCGCCCTGGCGCTCGATGGCCGCGTACTCGTCGTCGCTGGTCGCCCCGCACCAGAACCGGGTGCCGTCGTAGAGCAGCACCTCCAGGCGGGCGATGTTGTCCACGACCTTGCCGTGCGCCTGGGCCGTGGCGCCGCAGGAGTTGTTGCCGATCATGCCGCCGATCGTGCAGTTGGCGTGCGTGGCGGGTTCCGGGCCGAAGCGGAGGCCGGTGGGGGCCAGTTGGCGGTTGAGGTCGTCCAGGACTATGCCGGGCTGGACTATGCAGGTGCGGGCCTTGGGATCCACGGATTCGACGCGATGGCAGTACTTCGACCAGTCGATGACTATCGCGGTGTTCGTGCACTGGCCGGCGAGGCTGGTGCCGCCGCCCCGGGAGAGCACGGGGGCGTCGTACTCGCGGGCGACGGCCACGGCCTCGGCCGCGGCCTCGGGGGTACGGGGGACCACCACGCCGATCGGGGTCTGACGGAAGTTGGAGGCGTCCGTGGAGTAGGCGGCCCGCGAACCGGCGTCGAAGCGGACCTCGCCGTCTACGCGGTGGTGGAGGGCTGATTCCAGGGTGGACATGCGGGACGGGTACCCACGTTACGGCCCTTGCAGTTCGGTGCGCTGAGAAGGCGCCTCCTGCAGCCGGCGTGCTGAATATCTGGGTCGGTCGCCTTCGGGGCGCTCTCAGCCGGTGTCGAGAGCGCGATCGTGCTCAACCCTTCGGGCCTCCGCGCGTTCGCGCTCTCGACACCGGCGCGCCCCTACGGCTCCCTCCCGGCCGGTGGCCCGCAGACAGTGGGACTTGGTGGGCCTGTGCTGTGGGATTGGGGACAGAGGGTCTCTACGTCCCCGGCGTGACCGGGTGCTCTGGTGTCGCCTCCGGCATCAGTGCGCGCATCGCCTCGCACTGGGCCGGGCCCATGAAGCGGGACAGGCCTTCCTTGACTGTGTCGGCCAAGGTTGCCGAGGCGTCCTTCAGTAGTGCCCGGGCCTTTTCCGTGAGGGCCACCTCCACGCCTCGTTTGTCGCCGCAGACGGACTGGCGGGTGACCAGGCCCGCGTGCTGGAGGCAGGCGATCTGGTAGGTGAGGCGGGTCTTGGGGCGGCCCAGGAGCTCGGCGACGCGGGTCATGCGCAGGGCCTCGCCGGGGTGTCCGGCCAGCAGGCACAGGATCAGGAACTCGTCGTGGGAGACGTCCAGCCGCTTCTTGACCACGGAACGCAGCTCCTGCTCGACGGCCCCGGTCGCGGCCAGCATCAGCATCCACGCGTGCAGCTCCGGGGGGAGCAGTCCGTCACCTGTGGAGGAGGGGCAGTCGGAGTGGTCGGAGGGGGTGGAGTCGGCGGCCATGGGTTCCAGTGTATCTGTTGTTCAATTTTGGATTAGCGGCTACGGTGACTTCATCATCCAAATTTGGACTACTGGATAGCAGGAGTGAGAGACCATGACCGTTGCCGTGGAAACCGGGACCTGGCAGCTCGACGCCGCCGCCTCGACCGTCGGGATCAAGCACAAGACCATGTGGAACCTGGTGACCGTGAAGGGCACCTTCGGTGCCGTGCACGGGCAGGGCGAGGTGCGGGCCGACGGGTCCGCCGTGGGCACGCTGACGCTGGACGTCGCCTCCCTGGACACCAAGAACGCCAAGCGGGACACGCACCTGAAGAGCGCCGACTTCTTCGACGCCGAGAACCACCCCGAGATCACCTTCGCAGTGCGCAGCGCCGAGCTGCGTGACGGGGAGAAGGTTCATGTGATCGGTCAGCTGACCGTGCGTGGCATCAGCCGTCCGCAGTCCTTCACCGCCAGGCTCGTGGGCGCGGACGCCGACGCGCTCACTCTCGACGCCGAGTTCTCCGTGGACCGAGAGCACTTCGGCATGGGCTGGAACCAGCTGGGCATGATCCGCGGCCTCACCATGGTCTCCGCGACCCTCCGGTTCACGAGGGCGGCAAGCTGACGTACGTGGTCGACAGGGTCTGGGGGGCGGCCGTGAAGGCGCGCAGTCGCAGATGCCTGCCGGGTCTGGGGATGACGTACCGGCCGCCGTACGGGGTGGAGGGCGGCCCGAGGTCGTAGCTCGCCGTGGTGTGGGGCGGGAGGGTCTTCGGGCCGCGCACGATGCGCCAGTAACGGCTCATGCCCTGGCCCGTGGTGAGCATGAAGTGGGGCTTCAGGGCCGTCCCGGATGTGTTCGTCACCGTCAGGTGCAGGCGGGAGGCCGTGACCGGGCGGGCGCGGTGCAGTGTCGTGACCTGCATGCGGAGGGGCGGTTCGCCCGTTGCCGCGAGCGTGGCAGCCAGCAGGGCCGGGACGAGGGCCACGGTGGCGATGGTGATCCGGGTGCGGTGGGTGCCCAGGCGGGGCTGCCAGGCCTGCGTGAACTCCGACGTCGGTGCCGTGATCGCCGACGCCAGCCACAGCGGCGTCATCATCAGGTAGTAGCCGTCCTGCGAGCGCGTTGCGAGGAAGAAGGCGCACCAGGGCAGGACCGTCGCCGTGGGGCCCAGGCGGCGGATGAAGAGCACGAAGACGGCGAGAAGGCCCGCCGCCAGCAGCAGGCTGGCGTGGGAGTACCAGTCGAGACGGTCGCTGCCGTTCGTGAGGTACAAGGACACGTCCACCAGGCCCTGGCCGTGCAGCACCGCCCCCTGGGTGAGGGGGAGGGCGATGCCGTCCAGCCAGGCGGCCGGTTCGCTCACGATGAAGTACGTGTTGAGCAGGAGCCATGCCGTGGCCGCGATGCCGGTGAAGCGGAGGACGAGCAGGGCCGCCGGGCGCGGGCCCAGTTCGCCTCGGCGTACGGCGTAGAGGCCGGCCAGGAGGAACGGGGCCAGGAACCACGGGAGTTGCTGTGCGGCGCAGGCCGCGCCCAAGCAGGCCGCCCTTGCCACGCCGGACGCGCCCAGCCGGCCGCCCTGTCCGATGCGCGGCCAGGCCACGACCACCGGGACCAGCAGGGCCAGGCCGACGATCGCCGGGTAACCGAGACGGGCGTACTGGGGGAGGATTCCGAAGCCCAGGAAGACCATGGTCGCCGCCGGGCGCCAAGGCGTCGGCAGCATCCGCCAGAGAGTGATGGCTCCGGCGATCAGTGCGGCCGTGCTCACCGCCGTCGCGGGGGCCGCGCCGTGGCCCAGGCCGAGGAGGGGGGCGGTCAGGAGCGGGGCGAGCGGGGGGTAGCCGTACGTCAGGTCGTAGGTGCCGGTGACCGTGGGCGTGAGGGCGACCGTGCGGCCGAACAGCCAGGGCCAGGGCCTGCCGTACATCGGATGGCCCGCGGCCAGTTCCTTGGCCGCCTGGGTCGTCAACTGGGCCTCGTCGCTGCCCTGGTGGAGCAGCACCCAGGCGCACAGCGTCAGGGTCACCGCCGTCAGCAGGATCAGCAGGTCCAGACGGGCCAGGGAGCGCCGACTGCGGACGGTCAGGGTCAGGACGCCGCAGATCAGGATCGAGGCGTAACAGACCGAGATGACCGCGGCCACCGTCGGTCGGTGCGAGGCCGCCTGCGTCCACACCGCGCGCGTGCCGATGAACAGGCTGATGTCGGCGAGGAGGGTGAGGACGCGGTGCCATTGCGCCGGAGGATCTGACGCCGTGGGTTCCGGGGCGGCGGACACCGCCGACTGCGTCCGCCGGCCGGGTGTCACCGGCTTCGTGTCTGCCAAGTGCACGGCACGAGAACGTAATCGTGCCCGGTGAGGGGGGTGGTGGCGGAGGTGAAGAGTCCGGTGTGAGACCGGTAAAAAGTGCGGTCAGTAGACATCCCGTACATATCGCTTGGCCGTGGCCAGCTGCTTCACGTACGCCGTCGCCTCGTCCTCGGTCAGGCCGCCGTGTGTGACCGCGATGTCCCTCAGGGCCCGGTCCACGTCCTTGGCCATGCGGGAGGCGTCGCCGCAGACGTAGAAGTGGGCGCCGTCCTGGAGCCAGCGCCACAGCTCGGGGCCGTGTTCGCGCATCCGGTCCTGGACGTAGACCTTCTGGCGCTGGTCGCGGGAGAAGGCGGTGTCGAGGCGGGCCAGGGTGCCCTCGGCCAGGAGTTCGGTCAGCTCTTGCTCGTAGTAGAAGTCGCTGGCGCGGTGCTGTTCGCCGAAGAACAGCCAGTTGGGGGCGCGGTGGCCGAGTGCTCGGCGCTCCTGGAGGAAGCCCACGAAGGGGGCGACCCCGGTGCCGGGGCCGATCATGATCATGGGTGTGGTCGCGTCGGCGGGCGGGCGGAAGTGCGGGGAGGACTGCACGAAGACCGGCACCTCGGTGTCGGGGGCCGCGTCCGCGAGGAACGGGGAGCAGACCCCGCCGCGCGGCGTGCCGTGCAGGTTCTCGTACCGGACCACGGAGACGGTCAGGGAGACCAGGTGCGGGTCGGCCAGCGGGCTCGACGATATGGAGTACAGGCGGGGTTGGAGTTTCTTCAGGACGGTCGTCCAGTCCGCCGCGCCGGCCCGGACCGGGTGCTCGGCGAGGACGTCGACCATCTGGCGACCCCAACTCCACTGCGCCAGACCGTCCTTGTTGTCCGGGCGTAGCAGACGGCGCAACTCACGGTCGTCACGGGTGTGTTCGGCTACGAAGCGGAGGAAGTCGGGGGTGATGCGGGTGATGTCCAGGTGGCGGCGCAGGGCCTCGGCGAACGGAACTGCCTCGTCGACTCCGGCCATCGATACGGGTGTTGATCCGTCCACGCCGGTCACCGCCAGCCATTCCTCCACCAGGGCGGGGGAGTTGACCGGGCGGACGCCGAGCGCGTCGCCCGCCTCGTACGTCAGGGGCGTGCCGCTCGTGTCGAAGGTGAACCGCCGCACCTCCTTGCTCGCGCCGGGCAGGCTCAGCAGCCGGTTGCCGACGAGACGAGCCGTGGTGGGGGCGGGCTTGGCCGTGCGTGCCTTCGGTTTCGGGGGCGCCTGTTGCGGTGCCTCGGTGGTGCTCAGCGCGGACAGCACCTGGTCCAGCCAGGCGTCCGCGGTCGGCTCGTAGTCCGGTTCGCAGTCCGTGCGCGGGGCTAGGCGGACCGCGCCCAGTTCGTTGAGCCGGGCGTCCAGGCGGCGGCCGTGGCCGCAGAAGTCGTCGTACGACGAGTCGCCGAAGGCCAGCACCGAGTACCGGACGCCGTCCAGGCGCGGGGCCTGCTCGGCGGCCAGCGACTCCCAGAAGCCGGAGCCGTTGTCGGGGGCGTCGCCGTCGCCGAAGGTGCTGGTGACGAGCAGCAGGTCGGCGCCCTTCGGCAGGGTGCCGGGGTCGGTGTCGGCCATGCCGACGAGGGTGGCGCGGTGGCCGCTCGCCGAGAGCCGGTCGGCGACCGCGCCGGCGAAGTCCTCGGCGTTGCCGGTCTGTGAGGCCCACAGCACGACGATCTCCCGGCCGGGACGCTGCTCCTGGGGTGCCGTCGTCGAGCGTGAGTACATGCCGGCGAGGACGCCGTTCACCCACAGCGCGTGGTCCGGGCTGAAGGGCGCGTCCGGCGGGAGGACGGGGACGCCGGGGGCGCCGGAGTCGATGCCCGCGAGGAAGCCGGTGAGGTAGAGGCGCTCCTGCGCGCTGAGGACGGGCGGCGGGGCGGGGGCCAGGCCGAAGGGGTCGGTGCCGGGCGTGACGGAGGTCGGGACGATCACATCCGGAGCGGCCACGGCCGCGGGCGCCGGCTCGTGGACCTTCGCCAGCGACACCGCGCACACCTTGAACTCGGGCTGGAAGGAGATCGGGTCGACGGCGTCGCTGGTCACCGCGTTGACGCTCAGATACTCGCCGAACAGGTCGTTCCAGTGGAACGGCGCGAACACGCACCCGGGCCGGACCCGGTCGGTGACCACCGCGGGCAGCACCGCCCGGCCGCGCCGCGAGGCCACCTCCACCCCGTCGCCGTCGGCGATGCCGAGGGCCCGCGCGTCTTCGGGGTGCAGTTCCACGAACGGCCCGGGGTTCAGCTTGTTGAGCTTGGCGACCTTGCCGGTCTTGGTCAGCGTGTGCCACTGGTGCTGCACCCGACCGGTGTTGAGGACGAAGGGGAAGTCGTCGTCCGGCAGCTCGGCGGGCGGGAGATGCGGGCGGGCGTGGAAGACGGCACGGCCGGTCGGCGTCGGGAAGCGGAGCTCGCCTTTCTCGACGTACCGGATCGGGTTGCGGGCGGGACCGTCCTCGGCGGCGGCCGGCCACTGCACGGGGGTCGAGCGCAGCCGCTCGTACGTCACCCCGCGCAGGTCCCAGCCCGTGACGGGGTTCCAGGCGCGGCGGATCTCCTCGAAGACGTCCTCGGCGCTGTCGTACGAGAAGCCCTTCTCGTACCCCATCTCGCGGGCGACGGCCGCGATGATCCGCCAGTCCGCCATCGCCTCGCCGGGCGGGTCGGCGACGGGGGCGGTGAGGGTGAGGTTGCGCTCGCTGTTGACGAAGACGCCCTCGCCCTCGGTCCACATCGCGCCGGGCAGGACGACGTCGGCGTACGCGTTGGTCTCCGTGTCGGTGAACACGTCCTGCGCGACGACGAACTCGGCGGCCTCCAGGCCCTCGATGACGGTACGGCGGTTGGCGACCGACGCGACCGGGTTGGTGCAGATGATCCAGCAGGCCTTGATCTCGCCGTCGGCCATCTTCTGGAACATCTCGATCGTGCCCTTGCCGACGCCGTCCTTGCGGACGGTGCCCGGCGGCAGCTCCCAGAGGTCCTCGATGAACTCGCGTTCGGAGTCGACGAGCACGGACCGCTGGCCGGGGAGGCCGGGGCCCATGTAGCCCATCTCGCGGCCGCCCATCGCGTTCGGCTGGCCGGTGAGGGAGAACGGGCCGGAGCCGGGGCGGCAGATGGCGCCGGTGGCGAGGTGCAGGTTGACCAGGGCGTTGGTGTTCCAGGTGCCGTGCGTGGACTGGTTGAGGCCCATGGTCCACAGGCTCATCCACTCACTGGCCGAGCCAATCAGCCGGGCGGCGGTGCGCAGGTCGTCCTCGGCCAGGCCCGTGATCTCCGCGACGGTCGCGGGCGCGTAGTCGGCGAGGAACTCGGGCATCTCCTCCCAGCCCTCGGTGTGCGCGGCGATGAAGTCGGGGTCGGTGTGGCCCTCGGCGAGGAGCAGGTGCAGCAGGCCGTTGAGGAGGGCGAGATCGGTGCCCGGCTTGACCTGGAGGAACAGATCGGCCTTCGCCGCGGTCGCCGTACGCCGCGGGTCGACGACGATCAGCTTGGCGCCCGCCTTGACCCGCTCCATCATCCGCAGGAAGAGGATCGGGTGGCAGTCGGCCGTGTTCGAGCCGATGACGAGGAAGACATCGGCCCGGTCGAAGTCCTCGTACGACCCCGGCGGCCCGTCGGCGCCCAGCGACAGCTTGTAACCGGCCCCGGCGCTCGCCATGCACAGCCGGGAGTTCGACTCGATCTGGTTCGTCCGCACGAACCCCTTGGCGAGCTTGTTCGCCAGGTACTGGGCCTCCAGGCTCATCTGCCCGGACACGTAGAAGGCGACGGCGTCCGGGCCGTGCGTGTCGATGATCTGCCGGAGCCTGCGCGCCGTCTCGGAGACCGCGTCCGCCATCGGGGCGGGCACCGGCTCCTCGCCCCGCTCGTCCCTGACCAGCGCGGTGGTCAGCCGGCCCGGCGCGGCGAGCATCTCGGCCGTGGTGGCGCCCTTGGTGCACAGCCGCCCCGCGTTCGCCGGGTGCGCCTTGTCGCCGGTGGCCTTCAGGACGGTACGGCGGCCATCCGGACCCATCCCGATGTCCAGCACGATCCCGCAGCCCACCCCGCAGTAGGAGCAGACCGAGCGCACCTGTGACGTGGGGGTGGTGGGGGTCACACGCTGCCCTTCCTCGGCGGACTGCTCATGCCCGAGAGCGTACGAATCGCCCATTACGCCGATGTCACATGGCTTGATCATGAGGAGTTACGTCGGCCACACAGCGGTCCGTGGCCCGATGTGAGGGGGTGTGACGGTGGCGGTCCGTGTCGCTGTTGGGCCGAACGGGTGACTTGGCGTAAGAATTGGCCGGTGCAGGCAATGAAGGCGAGCGATTTCGGGGGGAGCCGGTGAACAGCCACGACGTCACCGATGAACAGTGGGAAGGGCTCGCCCAGGTCGTTCCGTTGCGGGGCCGGGACGCCTGGCCGTCCGCGGTGGGCCACCGGGCCATGCCGGAGGCGCCCACGGAACCGCGCCGCCGGTTCGTGGTCCTCCGCGTCAACGTGTTCGGGGACGCCCGCGAGGTCGCCGAGACGCTCATGGCGGGCATTCCGGTACTGCTGGACCTGACCGGCGCGGAGGGCGAGGTCGCCAAGCGGGTCCTCGACTTCAGCACGGGCGTCGTCTTCGGACTGTCCAGCGGGATGCACCGGGTCGACCGCAACGTGTTCCTGCTGACACCGCCCGGCACCGAGGTGAGCGGGTTGATGGAGGGGGCGGGGGCTTCGGGGGTGTGAGCGGGCGTTCCGGGGTGCGGGGGCTACGCGGGTGTGCCCTGGGATGCGAGGGCTTCGCCGGGTGAGAGGGACACTCCGGAGCTACCTGGCCATGCCACGGGGGCGTGAGCGGGGTTCTCCGGGGCGGCCGGTCCACGGAGGTGGTGAGCAGGGCTCTCCGGGGCTACCGGACCACGGGGGTGTGAGCGGGGCTTTCCGAGGCGCATGGGCCACGGAGGGTGTGAACGGCGCTTCCCGGGGCGCCCGGGTCACGGAGGTGTGAGCGGGGCTCTTCGGGGCGCTGTGGTCCCTCGATCGTAGGAAGGCTTGCCCGGAGGAACGGTTCGGCCCGTGCCGGAGTCCTACGGTCCGGATATGGCCGTGCCCTCAGCGTTCTCAGCGTGTTCCGTGCCGGTGGTGTCCGCCGATTCCGTGGTGCCGTCGCAGGGACGGGCGCGGAACGCGGAAACCTCCTCGGCGTTCCCGGCGTCCGGTGACCACCGCTCCCTCCGCCCTCACCTCACCGAGCTGCGGCTGTCGGCGTTCGCGAACCACCGCGGCGCCGGTTTCCCGCTCGGGCCGCTCACTCTGTTCGCCGGGCCCAGCGGCAGCGGCAAGACGAGCGCGCTGCGGGCGTACGAGGCGCTGGCCCGGCTGGGCGGCGGGGCCGAGCTGGGCGAGGTCTTCGCCGACCCGCGGGCCTGTGTGCCGGAGCGGGCCCGGCCCGACGCCCAGCGGCGGCGCGGCTTCCGGATCGGCTGTACGGCGGACGGTCCCGAGGGTCCGGTACGGCTCGACGTCGCCGTCCAGGCCGAGCCCGACCTGCGGATCGTCGGCGAGCGGCTGACGTCCGGCGGCCTCGTCCTGTTGGAGACAGCCCTGCGCGACCCCTCACGCCGTGCCGTGCAGGCCGCCTGGCACACCGCCGGTGCCACGCCGGTGACCCGGGCCCCGCTGCCCGACGACCGGCTCGGCACCGCGCTGCTCCCGTTACGTGTCGCGGGCAAGACCGACGGGCAGCGGCGGGTGCTCGCCGCCGCCGAACAGATGGTGGTCGCCCTGCGGTCGGTGTTCGCCTGCGATCCGCGCCCCGACCGGATGCGGCTGCCCGTCCCGGTCGGCTTCGGTCGACTCCTCGGCGGCTGCGACAACCTCGCCGACGTGCTGGGGCGCACGCGCACGGAGTGCGGCCGGCGGCATGCGCAGTTCGTCGCCGCCGTACGCTCCGGGTGCGCGGGGCCGGTGGCGGACGTGCTGGCCGAGCCGCTGCGTGACGGCACGGTGCGGGCGGTGCTCGACCGCGGCGACGGGGTGCGTACGGCGCTCGGGCGGCTGGGCGACGGGGAGTTGAGGTATCTCGCCCTCGCCCTGGTGCTGTTCACCGGGCCCGGGGTGCTGGAGGTCGACCCGGCCGGTGAGGTGCCCGCGGCGATGCAGGCGCTGACGGTCCTCGCCGACGACGTCGACCGGCGGCTGGACCCACGGCAGCGGGCCGAACTGCTGGGGCTGGCGGCCCGGATGTGCGAACGGGGGCACATCCGGTTGCTGGGGACGACGGCCGACGCGAGCTGGGCCGCGGGGACGGACGGGGTCACGGTGGTACACCTTGAGCCGTGACAGAGCATCTCGATGTGGCGGGGCTGCAACGCAGGTTGGCCGAGTTCGCGGCCGCGCGGAACTGGCAGCCGTACCACACCCCCAAGAACCTCGTCGCCGCGCTCAGCGTGGAGGCCTCCGAACTGGTGGAGATCTTCCAGTGGTTGACGCCGGAGGAGTCGGCGCGGGTCATGGACGACGCCGACACCGCGCACCGGGTCACGGACGAGGTCGCCGATGTCCTCGCGTATCTGCTGCAGTTGTGCGAGGTGCTGGGGATCGATCCGCTGGCGGCGCTGGACGCGAAGATCGACCGGAACGAGCGGAGGTTTCCGGCGCCGTGAGGGTGCGGGAGCGGGCGTGAGGATGCATGAACGTGCATGAGGGCGGCGTCGGGGGAGCCACTCGGTCCGTTTTCACTCTCCGCAGTCAAATTCCGGCCCGAAATCGATTCGTTGTCCGCAGATTTCCGCCTTCCTCTGGCTTTTCGTCTCGACCGCCTTCACGCTGGGTAGTGGACAAGGGAGTTCGGGCGGACGGGCGCCGAGGCGCGTCGGGACGGACGGGGGCAGGGCATGGACGCGGTGCGGCTCATCGTGACGAGCAGGCGTGCCCTCGCGGGAAGCGGAGACGCGCCGCAGATCCTGACGGAGGTCTGGCAGGCGCAGGCTCTGGCGCAGGCGATAGGAAGCAGACTCGCGGTCTTCGGACCGCCCCAACTGCGGGGCGAGGCCCTCGGGTTGACGGAGCTGGCGGGCCGGGGTTGCGGGGTCCTGGACCGCCCCGACCTCGAGACCGCCGACCTCCGCGCCGCCCAGCTCACCGAACTGGGCGACGCCCGCCAGGCCCTCGTCTACCTCGGCGGCCTCCTCGGCGAGGTGGGCATAGCCCTGGTGGGCCTCGCCTGCGCGGCGGACGACGAGGGCACGTACTGGCAGTGCATGGAGGCGATCGACGCGGCCGACGAATCCCGAGACCGGGTGCGAGACATGCTGCGCAAACTGGCGGAGGGCGATCAGGCGCTGCCTGAGCGGGAGGCGGGGTGAGGGGGCGGGGAGGGGGTGCTGCGGGGGCTTGACGGTCGGGGGACGTGC
The DNA here is from genome assembly GCF_015163075.1 of Streptomyces justiciae. Lineage (GTDB taxonomy): Bacteria > Actinomycetota > Actinomycetes > Streptomycetales > Streptomycetaceae > Streptomyces > Streptomyces justiciae. The sequence goes on along the minus strand of NZ_JADDXU010000007.1, from coordinate 294,925 downwards.
CGGGGGTGCTGCGGGGGCTTGGCGGTTGGGTGACGTGTCGGGGCGCTACGGGGGCTTGGCGGTCACGCGATGTGTCGGGGGCCGGGAGGTGTAGGCGCCGCGAGGTGCAGGGGTTCGGAGGCGCAGGGGTTCGGAGGCGCAGGGGTGGGGAGGTGCTGGGGGCGGGACGTGCAGGGGGCGGGAGGAGCGGGCGGCCGACGGTCGTGCCAGGCGGGTGGAGTGGCGGGACTCCGAGGTGCGGCGGGATCAAGGGGCTCGGGGTTGCGATGACCGCGCGGCTCCGCGATGTTTCGCCGACCGCGCTCCGCGCCGCTTCGCCGACCGCGATCTCACCGGTCCGCTGCTCGGCTTCGGCCCTTGGGCTTGGCCCCCGGTCCGCTGCTTGACCTCGGCCCTTGCTGGCGCGCCTCGGGCCCGGCCCTTGGGCTCGGCGGGCCCGGTCCACGGCCAGGCCTCCGCCCCTGGGCTTCGCCCCGGCCCGCAGCTTGGCCTCGGCCCCTGGGGCTCCCGCCCTACCACCGCGCCGCGGCCCCAGACGCTCGCTACCGCGCCGCGGCCTCAGGAACTCGCTACCGTGCCACGGCCTTAGCTCCCGCTACCGCGCCTGAGCCTCCGCTGTCCGCGCTTCGGCCCCGCTCCCGCGCCACGGCCCTGAGCCTCCGCCATCGCGCCTCGGCCCCCCCTCCCGCGCCTCGGGCCTGGGCCCGCTCCCGCGCCACGGCCCGGGCCCCTGCCACCGCGCCGCGGCCCACGCCCCCCTTACCCTGCCTCGGGCCCGGCGCCCCGTTACCCCGCCCCGGGCCCGGCGCCCCGCTGCCCTGCCTCGGGCCCAGCCCTCGCCGCGGCCCCAGACCCCCGCTACCCCGCCTCCGCCCCAGCCCCCTACTTCGCCTCGGTCTCCTCCGCCCCCCGGCCCGTCGACTGGAGGTCCGCGTCCAGGGCGGAGAGGTCTGCGTTGAGGGCCGCCATCAGCTCCTCCATCTGCTGCAGCAAGCCCTTCGGCCGGTCGGCTTCGCCAGCTTGCTGCGGGACGGATTCTTCGGACATGACGGCCTCCTCGGCCCAGGCCCCCACGGGAGGCCGACACCTTGACGCCCGGCGCTGACCGGCCGGCGCGGGCGCCGGTCGGTCCGGCTCCGGTCGAGCAACGATCATCACCTCCGCCGGGTCACTGGCCCGCGCGGCCCCCGTGCACCGCGTTGACGGATTTCACCCGACCGGGGCGGAGTGGGGCCGGTGGGACCGGTGGGGTTGACCGGGACCGTGGCGTGCAGGATGGAGGTATGGATCTTCGCGTTTTCACCGAGCCCCAGCAGGGGGCGACCTACGACACCCTTCTCACCGTTGCCAAGGCTACGGAGGATCTTGGCTTCGATGCCTTCTTCCGTAGCGATCATTATCTGAAGATGGGGTCCGCCGACGGGTTTCCCGGTCCCACCGACGCCTGGATCACCCTCGCCGGACTCGCCCGTGAGACCAAGCGCATCCGCCTCGGCACCCTGATGACCGCCGGCACCTTCCGGCTGCCCGGCGTGCTCGCCATCCAGGTCGCGCAGGTCGACCAGATGTCCGGCGGCCGCGTCGAACTCGGCCTCGGCGCGGGCTGGTTCGAGGAGGAGCACCAGGCGTACGGCATCCCGTTCCCGAAGGAGAAGTTCGGCCGCCTGGAGGAGCAGCTGGCCATCGTCACCGGCCTGTGGGAGACCAAGCTCGGCGACACCTTCGACTTCCACGGCACGTACTACGACCTGACCGACTCGCCCGCCCTTCCCAAGCCCGCCCAGGAGAAGATCCCGGTCCTCGTCGGCGGCCACGGCCCGACCCGCACCCCGCGGCTCGCCGCGAAGTACGCCGACGAGTTCAACATGCCGTTCGCCTCGATCGAGGACAGCGAGCGCCAGTTCGGCCGGGTCCGCGCCGCCGCCGAGGAGGCCGGCCGCGGGGCCGACGACCTCGTCTACTCCAACGCCCTCGTCGTCTGCGTCGGCAAGGACGACCAGGAGGTCGCCCGCCGCGCCGCCGCGATCGGCCGCGAGGTGCCCGAGCTGAAGGCCAACGGCCTGGCCGGCTCGCCTGCCGAGGTCGTCGACAAGATCGGCCGGTACCAGGAGATCGGCTCGCAGCGCCTGTACCTCCAGCTCCTCGACCTCGACGACCTGGAGCACCTGGAGCTCATCTCCTCGCAGGTGCAGTCGCAGCTGGGTTGAGCGTCGTACGACCGTCCGGTGGAACACCTCATCCACCGGACGGTCCCGTCACGGCTTGCGGGCGATCCCCACGTACAGCGGAATCTCCGTACCACCCTGCCGTTCGCCGAGCTCGGGATGCCACTCGGCCGCCAACACCACGCCGGGGTCGAGCAGTTGGAGGCCGGTGAAGAAGGCCGAGAACTCCGTGCGGGAGCGCACCTGGGCCGCGGTGCCGCCCTTGCGGTACACCTCCACCACACGCTCCCAGGTCTCCGGATCGAAGTCGCCCGTCGCGTGGGAGAGGGTCACATAACTGCCGGACGGCAGCTGTGCCAGCAGCTCCCGCACGATCCGGGCGGGCTCGTCCTCGTCCGCCACCAAGTGCAGCAGCGCCACCAGGGACAGCGCGATCGGCCGCGTGAAGTCGAGGGTCTCGCGGGCCGCCGCGAGGATCTTCCCCGGTTCCCGCACATCGCCCTGGACGTACGCCGTCCGCCCCTCCGGCGTGCTGTGCAGCAGCGCCTCCGCGTGCCGGAGGACGATCGGGTCGTTGTCCGCGTACACCACCCGCGCCTCGGGGGCGATCCCCTGCACGATCTGGTGGAGGTTCGGCCGGGTCGGGATGCCGGTGCCGATGTCGAGGAACTGACGGACCCCGCGCTCGGCCAGCAACCGGGACGCGCGGTGCATGAACGCGCGATTCGTCCGCGCCATCGCGCTCACCGCGGGGAAGAGGGCCGTCACCTGCTCGGCGGCGGCCACGTCGACGGGGTAGTTGTCCTTCCCGCCGAGGAAGTAGTCGTACATCCGCGCCGAGTGCGGCTTGCTCGTGTCCAGGGGAGGTTCTAAGCGGTCCGTGCCCGATCCGGTCTCTGTCACGTGGGGCCTCCAGGCGAATAATTCCCGAGTGCTGCCGATGTCCGGTCTGTACGGTGTGCATATCAGCAGTTCAGACCCTACTTGAGGCACGCCCGTGTTCCTTTCGATCACCACCACCGGCACCCCGGAACGCCCCGCCACCGACCTCGGCTACCTGCTCCACAAGCATCCCGGGAAGGCGCAGGCGTTCTCCACGTCCTACGGCAAGGCCCATGTCCTCTACCCCGAGGCGAGCCCCGAGCGGTGCACGGCGGCGCTGATGCTGGAGGTCGATGCCGTGGCGCTGGTGCGGAAGGGGAAGGGCAAGGGGCGCGGCGGGGCTCCCGACGCGGCGCTCGCGCAGTACGTCAACGACCGTCCGTACGCGGCCTCTTCGCTGCTCGCCGTGGCGCTCAGCGCCGTCTTCTCCAGCGCCATGCGCGGGGTGTGCAACGCCCGCCCCGAGCGGGCCGCGCGGCCGCTGCCGCTGCGCATCGAGGTGCCCGCGCTGCCGGCCAGGGGCGGTCCGGGGCTCGTACGCCAGCTGTTCGAGCCGCTCGGCTGGACGGTCGTCGTCGAACCCGTCGCGCTGGACACGCAGTTCCCCGAGTGGGGCGACTCGCGGTACGTGCGGCTCGAACTGGAGTCCAGCACGCTGACCCTCGCGGAGGCACTGAGGCATCTGTACGTCCTGCTCCCGGTCCTGGACGACGCCAAGCACTACTGGGTCTCCGACGACGAGGTCGACAAGCTGCTGCGCGCCGGTGCGGGCTGGCTGCCCGAGCACCCGGAGCAGAAGCTCATCACCAGCCGCTATCTCTCCCGGCGTTGGTCGCTGACCCGCCAGGCCATGGAGCGACTCGAGCTGGTGCGCCTCGCCGAGACCGACGACAGCGAGGTCGAGGAGATCGACAACGCCGTCGAGGCCGAGACCGAGGAGGAGGCGAGGCCGACCCCGCTCGCCGTGCAGCGGCGGGACGCGATCATCGCCGCGCTCCAGGCGTCCGGTGCCGCGCGCGTGCTCGATCTCGGGTGTGGACAGGGGCAGTTGGTGCAGGCGCTGCTCAAGGACGTGCGCTTCACGGAGATCGTGGGCGTCGACGTGTCGATGCGCGCGCTCACCATCGCCTCCCGGCGGCTGAAGCTGGACCGCATGGGGGAGCGGCAGGCCTCGCGCGTCAAGCTCGTCCAGGGTTCGCTGGCCTACACCGACAAGCGGCTCAAGGGGTACGACGCCGCCGTGCTCAGCGAGGTCATCGAGCACCTCGACCTGCCGCGGCTGCCCGCCCTGGAGTACGCGGTGTTCGGCGCCGCCTGCCCGCGGACCGTCCTCGTGACGACCCCGAACGTGGAGTACAACGTCCGCTGGGAGTCCCTCCCGGCCGGCCATGTCCGGCACGGCGACCACCGCTTCGAGTGGACGCGTGACGAGTTCCGGGCGTGGGCCGGGGCGGTGGCCGAACGGCACGGGTACGACGTGGAGTTCGTGCCGGTGGGGCCCGACGACCCCGAGGTGGGGCCGCCCACCCAGATGGCTGTGTTCACCGTACGCAAGGAGAAGGAGGCGAAGGCCGCATGACCGAGACCCAGACCCAGGGACGGGTCCTGCCCGTCACCGACCTCTCCCTCGTCGTCCTCGTCGGCGCCTCCGGTTCCGGCAAGTCGACCTTCGCCCGCAGGCACTTCAAGCCCACCGAGGTGATCTCCTCGGACTTCTGCCGCGGCCTGGTCTCCGACGACGAGAACGACCAGAGCGCGACGAAGGACGCCTTCGACGTGCTCCACTACATCGCCGGCAAGCGGCTCGCCGCCGGGCGGCGCACGGTCGTGGACGCCACCAGCGTGCAGTCGGACGCCCGCAAGCAGCTGATCGACCTGGCCAAGCAGCACGACGTGCTGCCCATCGCCATCGTGCTGGACGTCCCGGAGGAGGTGTGCGCCGAGCGCAACGCGGGCCGCACCGACCGCGCCGACATGCCGGTCCGGGTCATCAAGCGGCACATCCGCGAACTCCGGCGGTCGCTACGGCACTTGGAGCGGGAGGGCTTCCGCAAGGTACACGTCCTGCGGGGCGTCGAGGAGGCCGAGAACGCCACCGTCGTCACCGAGAAGCGGTTCAACGACCTGACCCACCTCACCGGCCCCTTCGACATCATCGGCGACATCCACGGCTGTGCGAGCGAACTGGAGTCCCTGCTCGGCAAGTTGGGCTACTCCGACGGCGTCCACCCGGAGGGCCGTACCGCGGTCTTCGTCGGAGACCTCGTCGACCGCGGCCCGGACAGCCCTGGGGTGCTGCGCCGCGTGATGTCGATGGTGAAGTCGGGCAACGCCCTGTGCGTGCCGGGCAACCACGAGAACAAGTACGGCCGTTACCTCAAGGGCCGCAACGTCCAGCACACCCACGGCCTCGCCGAGACCATCGGGCAGATGGAGACCGAGTCGGACGAGTTCCGTGCCGAGGTACGGGAGTTCATCGACGGGCTCGTCAGCCACTACGTCCTCGACGGCGGCCGGCTGGTGGTCTGCCACGCCGGTCTGCCGGAGAAGTACCACGGCCGCACCTCCGGCCGGGTCCGCTCGCACGCGCTGTACGGCGACACCACCGGCGAGACCGACGAGTTCGGCCTGCCGGTGCGCTACCCGTGGGCGGAGGACTACCGAGGCCGGGCGGCCGTTGTCTACGGTCACACCCCGGTCCCGGAGGCCAGCTGGTTGAACAACACCATCTGCCTGGACACCGGTGCCGTGTTCGGCGGCAAGCTCACCGCGCTGCGCTGGCCGGAACGCGAGCTGGTCGACGTACCGGCGGAGCAGGTCTGGTACGAGCCGACCAAGCCGCTGAAGTCGGAGGCACCCGGTGGTCACGACGGGCGGCCGCTGGACCTGGCGGACGTGCAGGGACGGCGGGTCGTCGAGACCCGGCACCAGGGCCGCGTCGCCATCCGTGAGGAGAACGCGGCGGCAGCGCTGGAGGTCATGAGCCGGTTCGCGGTGGACCCGCGGCTGCTGCCGTACCTCCCGCCGACCATGGCGCCGACGGCGACCAGTCACATCGACGGCTACCTGGAGCACCCGGCCGAGGCGTTCAAGCAGTACGCCGAGGACGGGGTCGCGCGGGTCGTGTGCGAGGAGAAGCACATGGGCTCGCGGGCGGTGGCGCTGGTGTGCCGGGACGCGGAGGCGGCGCGCAAGCGCTTCGGTGTGGACGGGCAGACCGGCTCGCTCTACACCCGCACCGGCCGGCCGTTCTTTGACGACGAGGCGGTCACCGAGGAGATCCTCGGGCGGGTGCGCGCGGCGGTCGACGAGGCCGGGCTGTGGGCCGAACTCGACACCGACTGGCTGCTGTTGGACGCCGAGCTGATGCCGTGGTCGCTGAAGGCGTCGGGGCTGCTGCGTTCGCAGTACGCCGCTGTCGGCGCCGCGTCCGGGGCGGTGTTCCCGGGTGTCGTCGCCGCACTGGAGGGCGCGGCGGCGCGGGGCGTCGAGGTCGGCGAGCTGCTGGACCGGCAGCGTGCCAGGGCCTCGGACGCGGCCGCGTTCACGGAGGCGTACCGCCGCTACTGCTGGACCACGGACGGCCTGGACGGCGTCCGCCTGGCGCCGTTCCAGATCCTCGCCGTCCAGGGCCGCAGCCTCACCGGGCTCCCGCACGACGAGCAACTGGCCCTGCTGGACCGGCTGGTGGAGCACGACGGCACCGGTCTGCTCCAGACCACCCGACGCCTGTACGTCGACACCGCCGACCCCGAGTCGGTCCAGGCGGGCGTCGACTGGTGGCTGGAGATGACCGGCCGCGGCGGCGAGGGCATGGTGGTCAAGCCGCTGGGTGCCGTGGTGCGCAGCGGGGAGGGGCGGCTGGTGCAGCCCGGCATCAAGTGCCGGGGCCGTGAGTACCTGCGGATCATCTACGGCCCGGAGTACACCCGGCCGGAGAACCTCGCCCGCCTGCGCGGACGCTTCCTGAACCACAAGCGCTCGCTCGCGATCCGCGAGTACGCGCTCGGTCTGGAGGCGCTGGACCGGCTGGCCGAGGGCGAGCCGCTGTGGCGGGTGCACGAGGCGGTCTTCGGGGTGCTGGCGCTGGAATCGGAGCCGGTGGACCCACGGCTGTGACGGGGCGGGGCGGCGCCGGGCCCGCCCCACGGCTGTGACGGGACCGGGCCTCTCGGGGCCCGGTCACCCCACCAGCCGCAGCCGCTCCCGGCACACCCCCACCCGCACCGACTGCCCCCACGTCAGCTCCAGCGCGTCGCCCTCCATGCCGTCCCCGAAGGCGACGAGCCGCTCGGACTCTACCGTGAGCCGGAGCCGGGCGGAGGCCGTCAACTCGCCCGCCACCAGGGACGTACCGGTGGCGGGCGAGGGCCATGCCTCGCGTACGAACCACAGCAGGCGTTCCTCCGCGGGGCCCGGCAGCCGCAGCTCCGCGCCCCGCTCCCGCCACACCGACCGCAGCCAGCCGGTCGCGCCCGTCCCCGTGCCCACCAGCACCCCGGACGAGGCCTGGGCCTCGACGGCACCCCCGTCGCCGTCGAGGCCCAGGCGGTAGCGGGCGGTCTGGTGACCGGCGGCGCCGAGATAGATCTCGTTGAGGGCGAGCAGCCGCTGGGTGTCGTCGGCCACGGCCTCCACCATCGTCAGCTCGTCGACCTCCCGGTCCACGACCGGCAGCAGCCCCGCCACCGCCGACGGCCGGTGCCGGACCAGCACGCCTGGGTTGCGGCCGGGGTCGGTGTCCACGCCCAACACCGGCTGTCCGGCGAGGTACTTGGCGACGTTCGCGACCAGCCCGTCCTGGCCGACCACGACCACCACGTCCTCCGGCGCGAACAGGAAACGGTCCAAGTCGGCCCGCTCTACCCGACTCTGACGCCAGGTCAGTGGGATCGCCGCCGTCACCTCCGCCAGCGCGGCGCGGGTACGGCGGTGGCGGTCCGCCAGTTCCTCGATGTCCCGGCCGCGGGAGGAGAGGAAGAACGCGGCCTGGCCGTGGGTGCCGTGGTGGGCCACCAACTCCTCGTACTCCGTGGTGCGGTGGACCAGGACGACCCTCGGGGCGAGGCTCACGCCGGGTCCCTCGGGGCGCCGAGCCGGGCGAGCAGGCCGGTCAGGACGTCCGGCGAGATGGTGACGCTGTCGATGTGCGGCAGGTTCTCCGCGAGCCGGGTGCCGGTGAGGGCGTGCAGGGTCGCCACGTCTACGTCGGCGTGCACCCGCAGCCACGCCTCCTGAGCCTGGGCCCGCGCCGCGCCCACCTCACGCACCCCTTCGGCCTCGGCGCGAGCCAACTGCACCGACCGCGCCGCCTCGGCCTCCGCGAGCTTGAGCGACCGTGTCGCTTCCGCCTCGACCAGCTTCACCGACCGCTCGGCCTCCGCCTCCGCGAGCTTCACCGACCGCGCGGCCTCCGCCTCCGCCAGCTTCACCGAGCGGGCCGCCTCCGCCCCGGCCCGTACCGCGTCCGCCGCCGCGTGTTCCTCGGCCTCGCGGCGGGCGTTCGTGCCGCGCTGCTCGACCAACTGCTCCTCGCGCCGGGCGAGTTCGATCTGGCTGGCCAGTTCGTTCTCGGCGATCGTCCGCTCCCGCTCGACCGCCACCGCCCGCCGTTCGTACGTCGCCCGGTCGGCCTCCTGCTGGATCTGCTCACGGGCGGGGGTGCGCAGGGCCCGCTCCACCTCCGGCTCCGGACGCAGGGCCACGACCCGGACCGCGACCACCTCGATGCCGGTGGCCGGCAGCCGCGGTTCCGCCGCGAGCCCCGCCGCGACCCGTTCCCGTACCGCCGTCACCCCGTCCACCAGCGCCGCCGACAACGACGTACGGGCGAGGACGTCAAGGGCGTGCTGCTGAGCGGTCTCGGTGAGCAGGGTGCCGAGCTGTTCCAGCGGGGTGCCGCGCCACGCGCCCGTGTCCGGGTCGACCGAGAAGTCCAGGCGGGCGGCGGCGAGGGCCGGGTCGCTGATCCGGTAGGTCACCGTCGACTGCACCGTCACGTCCTGGAAGTCGGACGTACGGGCATGGAAGGTCATCGCCAACTCGCGGTCGTCGACCGGGACTTCGGAGAGCGCGGCGGTCAGCGCGCGGAACCAGAAGCTCAGCCCGGGCCCGTCGTGCAGCAGCTTTCCGCCGCGGTGGTGCCGGATGTGCGCGGTCGGTGCGCCACGGAGATGGCGCCAGCCCAGGCGCCGGGTGATGTCGGCCACGAGAGCCCCCTTGTCGTCTGGAAGACGATAACCGTGGGGCGCGTTTATCGTCAAGAGGACGAGAAAGGGAAGTGGTCAAGCAGGGGGTGAATCCGGTCGCCGGTGGTCAGGATGGAGTCATGGGATTCCATGTCGACTCCGAGGCCGGGCGGCTGCGCCGCGTCATCCTGCACCGGCCGGATCTCGAGCTCAAAAGGCTCACCCCCAGCAACAAGGACGCCCTCCTCTTCGACGACGTGCTGTGGGTGCGCCGGGCGCGCGCCGAGCACGACGGGTTCGCGGACGTGCTCCGCGACCGCGGGGTCACCGTCCACCTGTTCGGCGACCTGCTCACCGAGGCCCTGGCGATCCCGGCGGCCCGCACCCTCGTCCTGGACCGGGTCTTCGACGAGAAGGAGTACGGCGTCCTCGCCACCGACCACCTCCGCGCCGCCTTCGAGACGCTGCCCGCGCCCGAGCTGGCCGAGGCGCTGGTCGGCGGCATGACCAAGCGGGAGTTCCTCGACGCGCACGAGGAACCGGTCTCCGTCCGCTTCCATGTCATGGACCTCGACGACTTCCTCCTCGCCCCCCTGCCCAACCACCTCTTCACCCGCGACACCTCCGCCTGGATCTACGACGGCGTCTCCGTCAACGCCATGCGCTGGCCCGCCCGGCAGCGCGAGACGGTCCACTTCGAGGCGATCTACCGGCACCACCCGCTCTTCCGCGACGAGACGTTCCGCATCTGGAGCGAGGGCCAGGCCGACTACCCGTCGACCATCGAGGGCGGGGACGTCCTGGTCATCGGCAACGGCGCCGTCCTCATCGGCATGAGCGAGCGCACCACCCCGCAGGCCGTCGAGATGCTCGCGCACAAGCTGTTCGCGGCCGGCTCGGCGCAGACGATCGTCGCCCTCGACATGCCGAAGCGGCGTGCCTTCATGCACCTCGACACCGTGATGACGATGGTCGACGGCGACACCTTCACCCAGTACGCCGGGCTCGGCATGCTCCGCTCGTACACCATCGAACCGGGCGTCGGCGACAAGGAGTTGAAGGTCACCGACCATCCGCCGGAGCACATGCACCGCGCGATCGCCGCCGCGCTGGGTCTCAACGAGATCCGGGTGCTGACCGCGACGCAGGACGTCCACGCCGCCGAGCGCGAGCAGTGGGACGACGGCTGCAACGTGCTGGCCGTCGAACCGGGCGTGGTGGTCGCCTACGAGCGGAACTCCACCACCAACACCCACCTCCGCAAGCAGGGCATCGAGGTCATCGAGATCCCGGGCAGCGAGCTGGGGCGGGGGAGGGGCGGGCCGCGCTGCATGAGCTGTCCGGTCGAACGGTCGGCCGTATAGTCGTACAAGGGTCTGTATATAAATGCTGGGCGTCGTATAGACTTCCAGGAGTTCGTGTCCCCCGTATCTCTGGAGCGCCCCCATGGCGACTGTCCCCACTGCCCTCGCCGGGCGTCACTTCCTCAAGGAGCTCGACTTCACCGACGAGGAGTTCCTCGGGCTGGTCGCGCTGGCCGCGGAGCTGAAGGCCGCGAAGAAGGCCGGGACCGAGACGCGGTACCTCCAGGGCAAGAACATCGCGCTGATCTTCGAGAAGACCTCGACGCGCACCCGCTGCGCGTTCGAGGTCGCCGCCGCCGACCAGGGCGCCTCGACGACGTACCTCGACCCGTCGGGCTCGCAGATCGGCCACAAGGAGTCCGTACGGGACACCGCGCGTGTGCTCGGCCGGATGTACGACGGCATCGAGTACCGCGGGGACAGCCAGCAGAAGGTCGAGGAACTCGCCGCGTACGCCGGCGTCCCCGTCTTCAACGGTCTCACCGACGACTGGCACCCCACCCAGATGCTCGCCGACGTGCTGACGATGACCGAGCACACCAGCAAGGACCTGGTCGACGACGGGTTCGTCTTCGCCTACCTCGGCGACGCCCGCTTCAACATGGGCAACTCCTACCTGATCACCGGCGCCCTGCTCGGCATGGACGTGCGGATCGTCGCCCCGAAGTCCTACTGGCCCGACCAGGACGTCATCGAGCGGGCGCGGCAGCTCGCCGTGGACAGCGGGGCCGCGATCACGCTGACCGAGTCCGTCGAGGAGGGCGTGCGCGGCGCCGACTTCGTCGCCACCGACGTCTGGGTCTCCATGGGCGAGCCCAAGGAGGTCTGGGACGACCGGATCGCCGCGCTGAAGCCGTACGCGGTGACCATGGACGTGCTGCGCGCCACCGGCAACCCGGACGTGAAGTTCCTGCACTGCCTGCCGGCCTTCCACGACCTGGGCACGAAGGTGGGCCAGGACATATACGACTCGCACGGCCTCGACTCCCTCGAGGTGACCGACGAGGTCTTCGAGTCCGCCCACTCGGTCGTCTTCGACGAGGCGGAGAACCGGCTGCACACCATCAAGGCCGTACTGGTCGCGACGCTGGGCTGACGGTCACGCCGGACGCCGCTGCGGCGGGACCACCGGCAGCCTGAACCACACCGCCTTGCCGGACTCGGTGGGGCGGTGCCCGCAGGACGAGCTGAGGGCGCGGATCAGCAGCAGCCCGCGTCCGTGCTCCTGCCAGGGGTCGGGCTCCCCGCCGTGCGGGCGGGTGAGATCGCCGGGCGGCGCCGGGTCCGGGTCATGGACCTCGACCTGGCAGCCATGCGGCAGCAGCTCCACGACCAGCTCTATCGGCGAGTCCCCGGCGGTGTGCTCGACGGCGTTCGCGACCAGCTCGGCCGTCAGCAGCTCAGCGGTGTCACAGTCGGCCCCGTGCTCGAGATCGGCGAGCGCCGTCCGCACCAGCGCACGCGCCACGGGCACCGCCGCGGCGGAGTGCGGCAGCGCGATACGCCAGGAGGCGGAGGCTGAGGGGCGTTCTTGCAAGGCGGTTCCGTTCATGAGCAGGCTGTCCTGCTTTCAACCTTATGAATGGTACGGCGCCGCCCGGCAGAGGCCTCCGACGGGCACCGTGCGGGACCTTCGGCCCCGCTACCGGGCGGCTTACCCGCGACAACGCCCCGCCTCGCACGGCTGCTCCCGTCGTTGCCGCTCTGTCGACGAGCCGTGACGGATGTGACGGGGCCGGGTCACATCCGGACGGTGTTATCGCGGCCTCGTGACGACAGTCAAAGATGAGTGATAGCTTCGAAGGGCAGAGCGCGTAGAGCGCGGGTAGAGCGCACCTCACCTGGGGAGGCCGCACGCATGAGTCCCTTCACCGGCTCCGCCGCCCGAACCGCCCGCTGGGAGCATCTGCGGGTGGACCTGACCGAGGGCGTCGGCACCGTCACCCTCGCCCGCCCCGACAAACTCAACGCGCTCACCTTCGGCGCCTACGCCGACCTGCGCGACCTCCTCGCCGAACTGTCGCGGGAGCGCTCGGTGCGAGCCCTCGTCCTGGCCGGTGAGGGACGTGGCTTCTGCTCCGGCGGCGACGTCGACGAGATCATCGGCGCGACCCTGTCGATGGACACGGCCCAGCTCCTCGACTTCAACCGGATGACAGGGCAGGTCGTGCGGGCCGTACGGGAGTGCCCGTTCCCGGTGATCGCGGCGGTCCACGGCGTGGCGGCCGGCGCGGGGGCGGTCCTCGCCCTCGCCGCGGACTTCCGGGTGGCCGACCCGACCGCCCGGTTCGCCTTCCTGTTCACGCGGGTGGGCCTGTCCGGCGGCGACATGGGCGCGGCCTACCTGCTGCCCAGAGTGGTCGGCCTCGGCCACGCGACCCGCCTGCTGATGCTGGGCGACCCGGTCCGCGCACCGGAGGCGGAACGCATCGGCCTGATCAGCGAACTCACCGACGAGGGCCGAGCGGACGAGGCAGCCCAGACCCTGGCCCGCCGCCTGGCCGACGGCCCCGCCCTGGCCTACGCCCAGACAAAGGCCCTGCTCACGGCGGAACTGGACATGCCGTTGGCGGCGAGTGTGGAGCTGGACGCATCCACACAGGCGTTGCTGATGAACGGCGAGGATTACGCGGAGTTCCACAAGGCATTCAAGGAGAAGCGGACCCCGAAATGGCAAGGCCGGTGACTGCGGTGCCGCTAGGGGCGCGGGGAACTGCGCGACAAGCCACGACGGACCCGCAGCCGCCGACAACGCCCAGCCACCCCCCACGAATCGCGATCATCGGCGGCGGCCCCGGCGGGCTCTACGCAGCAGCGTTGCTCAAACGCCGCGACCCCGCCCGCGAAGTCACCGTCTGGGAACGCAACGCCCCCGACGACACCTTCGGCTTCGGAGTGGTCCTCTCCGACGAAACCCTGGGCGGCATAGAACACGCCGACCCAGTGGTCTACGAGGCCCTCCAACAGCACTTCATCCGCTGGGACGACATCGACATCGTCCACCGAGGAACCCGCCACACCTCCGGAGGACACGGCTTCGCAGCCCTAGGCCGCAAACGCCTCCTGGAGATCCTCCACGCCCGCTGCCACGACCTCGGCGTCGACCTCCGCTTCCGCACCGAGGCCCCGCCCGACCTCGCCGAGACCCACGACCTCGTCATCGCCGCCGACGGAGTCAACAGCAGCACCCGCGAGGCGCACCGGCAAACCTTCCGCCCCCAGATCACCACCCACCGCTGCCGCTACATCTGGCTCGCCGCCGACTTCGCCTTCGAGGCCTTCCGCTTCGAGATCGCCGAGACCGAACACGGCGTGATGCAACTGCACGGCTATCCGTACGCGCCCGACGCCTCCACCGTGATCGTCGAGATGCGCGAAGAGGTCTGGCGGGCGGCCGGTTTCGCGGAACTCGACACCCAGGGTTCCCTCGACCGCTGCGCCAAGATCTTCACGGACGCCCTCGGCGGCAGGCCGCTGCGCTCCAACAACTCGGCCTGGACCACCTTCCGTACGGTCGTCAACGCGCACTGGTCCCACGGCAACACCGTGCTGCTCGGCGACGCCGCCCACACCGCGCACTTCTCCATCGGCTCCGGCACCAAACTCGCCGTCGAGGACGCCCTCGCCCTCGCCGCCTGTCTGGAGGAGCAACCGGACCTGCCCACGGCACTCCAGGCCTACGAAGACGAACGCAAACCCGTCGTCGCCTCCACGCAGCGCGCAGCCCGCGCCAGCCTGGAGTGGTTCGAGGACCTGGGCCGCTATCTCGACCAGCCGCCACGCCAGTTCGCGTTCAACCTCCTCACCCGCAGCCGCCGCGTCACCCACGACAACCTGCGCCTTCGCGACGCCCACTTCACGGGCGCGGTGGAGCGAGAGTTCGGCTGCCCGCCCGGCACGCCCCCGATGTTCACGCCGTTCCGGCTGCGCGGGCTGACCCTGCGCAACCGGGTCGTGGTCTCACCCATGGACATGTACTCCGCCACCGACGGTCTCCCCGGCGACTTCCACCTCGTCCACCTGGGCGCACGGGCGCTCGGCGGCGCGGGCCTGGTGATGACCGAGATGGTGTGCGTGAGCGAGGAGGGGCGCATCACCCCCGGCTGCACTGGCCTCTACAACGGCAAGCAGGCCGAGGGCTGGAAGCGGATCACCGACTTCGTGCACACCCAGTCGCCGGGCACCGCGATCGGCGTGCAGCTCGGCCACTCCGGCCGCAAGGGCTCGACCAAGCTGATGTGGGAGGGCATGGACGAACCACTGCCCGACGGCAACTGGCCTCTCGTGGCCGCGTCGGCGCTCCCGTACAAACCCGCCAACCAGACGCCGCGCGAACTCACCCGCGCCCAACTCACCGACCTGCGCGAGCAGTTCACGGCCGCCGCCTGGCGGGCCGCCCGCGCGGGCTTCGACCTCCTCGAACTCCACTGCGCGCACGGCTACCTGCTCTCCGGCTTCCTCTCCCCGCTCACCAACCAGCGCACCGACGCCTACGGCGGCACGCTCGCCAAGCGCCTGCGCTTCCCCCTCGAAGTCTTCGACGCCATCAGGGGCGTATGGCCCGACGAACGGCCCATGACCGTCCGCATCTCCGCCACCGACTGGGCCGAGGGCGGGACGACGGCCGAGGACGCCGTCGAGATCGCCCGCGCCTTCGCCGCGCACGGCGCCGACGCGATCGACGTGTCGACCGGGCAGGTCGTCTCCGAGGAGCGGCCGGAGTTCGGGCGGTCGTACCAGACGCCCTTCGCCGACCGTATCCGCCACGAGACCGGCATCCCGGTGATCGCGGTCGGCGCGATCTCCTCCTGGGACGACGTCAACTCCCTGATCCTGGCCGGACGTACGGACCTGTGCGCCCTCGCCCGCCCCCACCTCTACGACCCGCACTGGACGCTGCACGCCGCCGCCGAGCAGGGGTACGACGGACCCGGCGTCGTCTGGCCGGACCCGTACCGGGCGGGCAGTCGCCGCCCGCAGACCGGACGCACGGACGCCCCCAAGCCCCGGCTGACACTGGGGACTTGAGGGCACCTTTGAAAGCTAGAGCTCGACCATTCCCGCCGTCAGCGTCGCCCCGTCCGCCGGGTCGATCAGGATGAACGCGCCGGTGCGTCGGGAGACCGCGTAGTCGTCCAGGGCGAGCGGCTCGGCCGTGCGCAGCACCACGCGGCCCAGGTCGTTCGCGCCCAACTCGGCTGCCCCGCCCAGCTCCTGGACGATCGCCTTGACGGTCCGCGTGGTGTGCCGCACCAGGACGCGGTCGCCGACCCGCAGCGGACGGTCGGCCAGATGGCAGACGGCCGCCCGGACGTCCCGGGTGAGCGCCGGCACATCGACCCCGGCCGTGATCATGTCGCCACGCGAGACGTCCCGTTGGTCTGCGAGGCGCACCCCGATGGACTGCGGGGCGTACGCCACCTCCGCCGGGGTACCGAGCACGTCGATGCCGGTGATCTCGGAGGTCTCGCCGGACGGATGGACGGTGACCCGGTCGCCGACCCGCAGCGCACCGGACACCAACTGGCCCGCGTAGTGGCGGACTTCGCCGTCCCGGATGACGTACTGGACGGGGAAGCGGGCGGGCGCGTCCGTGGCCTCGACGCCGACCGGCACGTTCTCCAGGAACTCCAGCAGCGCCGGGCCCTCGTACCAGTCCATGCTCGTCGAGCGGTCCACCACGTTGTCGCCGACGAGCGCGGAGACCGGGATCGGTGTGAAGGACGGCAGCCCCAACTCGGCCGCGTCACCGGCGAAGTCCTCGACGATCCGCTGGAACTCCTTCTCCTCGTACCCGACGAGGTCCATCTTGTTGACGGCCAGGACGACGTGCGGGACGCGGAGCAGGGCGGCGATCGCGGCATGGCGACGCGTCTGCTCGACCACGCCGTTGCGGGCGTCGACGAGGATGATCGTCAGCTCGGCGGTTGAGGCGCCGGTGACCATGTTGCGGGTGTACTGCACATGGCCGGGGGTGTCGGCGAGGATGAACCGGCGCTTGGCGGTGGCGAAGTAGCGGTACGCCACGTCGATCGTGATGCCCTGCTCGCGCTCGGCGCGCAGGCCGTCCGTGAGGAGCGCGAGGTCGGGGCCCTCCTGGCCGCGCGACGCGGACGCGCGCTCGACGGCCTCCAACTGGTCGGCGAGCACCGACTTGGAGTCGTGCAACAGGCGGCCCACGAGGGTGGACTTGCCGTCGTCGACGGAGCCCGCGGTGGCGAACCGAAGCGTGTCAACGGTCGTGTTGACGGTCATGTCTAGAAATACCCTTCGCGCTTGCGGTCTTCCATCGCGGCCTCGGACATCTTGTCGTCGGCGCGGGTCGCGCCGCGCTCGGTGAGCCGGGACGCGGCGATCTCGGCGATCACCTTCTCGATGGTGTCGGCGTCGGAGTCCACCGCGCCCGTGCAGGACATGTCGCCGACCGTGCGATAGCGGACCTGCCGCTTCTCCACGGTCTCCGCGCCCTTCGGCCCACCCCACTCACCGGCGGTCAGCCACATCCCGCCGCGCCGGAACACCTCGCGCTGGTGCGCGTAGTAGATCTCGGGGAGTTCGATCCGCTCGCGGGCGATGTACTGCCAGACGTCCAGCTCGGTCCAGTTGCTCAAAGGGAACACCCGTACGTGCTCACCCGGCGCATGCCGCCCGTTGTACAGGTTCCACAGCTCGGGCCGCTGCCGTCGCGGGTCCCACTGCGAGAACTCGTCCCGCAGCGAGAACACCCGCTCCTTCGCCCGGGCCTTCTCCTCGTCCCGCCGGCCACCGCCGAAGACCGCGTCGAACTTCTCCGACTGGATCTTCTCGGTCAGCGGGAGGGTCTGGAGCGGGTTGCGTGTGCCGTCGGGACGCTCGCGGAGCACGCCCCGGTCGATGTAGTCCTGCACGGACGCCACATGGAGACGGAGACCGTGCCGCGCCACCGTGCGGTCGCGGTAGTCGAGCACTTCGGGGAAGTTGTGCCCGGTGTCCACATGGAGGAGCGAGAAGGGGATCGCGACCGGGGCGAACGCCTTGAGCGCCAGGTGCAGCATGACGATGGAGTCCTTGCCGCCGGAGAACAGGATCACCGGCCGCTCGAACTCGCCCGCCACCTCACGGAAGATGTGCACGGCCTCGGACTCCAGGGCGTCCAAGTGCGAGAGAGCGAAGGTCCTTTCCGTGGGCGTGGCGCTCACACCAGCCCCCGCTCCGCCAGCACGGTGTACACCGCGTCGGCCGACTCCTGCGGGGTCTGCGACTGGGTCTGAAGGACCAGCGCCGCGTCCACCGGCGTCTCGTACGGGTCGTCGACGCCGGTCAGCCCCGACAGCTCGCCCGCGGCCTGCTTGGCGTACAGCCCCTTCACGTCCCGCTCGCTGCACACCTCGACCGGAGTGGCGACATGCACCTCGATGTACGGCGTCCCGCTCGCCTCGTGCCGTTTGCGGACGGCCTCGCGGCTGTCGGCGTAGGGCGCGATGACGGGGACGACGGACAGGACGCCGTTGCGGGCGAGGACCTCGGAGACCAGGCCGATGCGCTGCACGTTGGTGTTGCGGTCCTCGCGCGAGAAGCCGAGGCCCGCGGAGAGGAAGCGGCGTATCTCGTCGCCGTCGAGGACCTCCACGCGATGTCCCTCGGCCTTCAGCCGCTCACCGAGGTGCCGGGCAATGGTGGTCTTGCCCGCGCTCGGCAGCCCCGTGAGCCAGACGGTGGCTCCCTGAGCCCTTGCCGTGGTGGTCATGCGCAACAGTCCTCTTCACTTACCGACAGGCGACCCGAGGGACGCTAGGTAAGAAACTTGAGAAGAGGGACAGAGGAACCTGAGGGTTCCCTTAGGTACCTGTGTTGTGTGTGAGGTCACACGGGATCACCCGCGAGAGCACCCGCGTGACCACCCGGCATCACACGCCCACGAAAGCCGCCCCCGCGTCCCGCAGCCGCGCGTGCAGCCCCCGGAACACCGCCGCCGAGCGGCTGCCCGGCCAGTCCTCGGGGAGCAGCCGGGCGGGCAGGCCGGGGTCGGTGTAGGGGAGGTGGCGCCAGGAGTCCAGGGCGAGGAGGTAATCGCGGTACGCCTCCTCGGGCGGGGTGTCCTCGCGGCCCTCCCAGGCGTGCAGCACGCGCGCGTGCCGGTCGAGGAAGGCGTCGTGCTCCTTGGCGATCGCCGCCAGGTCCCACCAGCGGGCGACCGCGTCGGCGGTGGCGGCGAAGCCGAGGTGCTCGCCGCGGAAGAAGTCGACGTACGGATCGAGGCGCAGCCGCTCAAGGGTGTGCCGGGCCTCCTCGTACAGCCGCGCGGGCGCGAGCCACACACCCGGCGCCGCGGTTCCGAATCCGAGCCCGGCAAGGCGCGAGCGCAGCACATGGCGCTTCTGCCGCTCCGACTCCGGTACGGAGAACACCGCGAGGACCCAGCCCTCGTCCTCGGGCGGCGCGACGGCGTAGATACGGCGGTCGCCGTCCTCCAGCAACTGGCGGGCGTCGGGGGAGAGTTCGTACCCGGCCGCGCCCTGCGCGGTGCGTGAGGGCACGAGCAACCCGCGGCGTTTGAGCCGGGACACGGAGGATCTGACGGAGGGCGCGTCCACGCCGACCGCGGCCAGCAGCCGGATCAGCTCGGCGACCGGTACCGGGCCGGGCACGAAGCGGCCGTAGGCGCCGTAGAGCGTGACGATGAGAGACCGTGGTGCATGCTGGTCGGACACGTTGATCATCTTAGGTCGTCGGCATCACTGCTGGTCACCCTCGGTGCGCAGTCTGAATCGCTGGAGCTTGCCGGTCGCGGTGCGGGGGAGCGCGTCCAGGAAGACGATCTCGCGCGGGCATTTGTACGGCGCCAGCTCCGACTTCACGAACGCGCGCAGTGCTTCCGCATCCCGTTCGGCGCCCTCCTTGACGACCGCGTACGCCACCACGACCTGCCCGCGTGCCTCGTCGGAACGCCCCACCACCGCGGCCTCCACCACGTCCGGATGCCTGAGCAGCGCGTCCTCGACCTCGGGGCCCGCGATGTTGTACCCGGCCGAGATGATCATGTCGTCCGCGCGGGCGACGTACCGGAAGTAGCCGTCGGCCTCGCGGACGTAGGTGTCGCCGGTGATGTTCCAGCCGAAGCGCACGTACTCGGCCTGCCGCGGATCGGCGAGATACCGGCACCCGACCGGCCCGCGCACGGCGAGCAGCCCCGGTTCCCCGTCGGGCCGGTCCCGTCCCTCCTCGTCGACCACGCGCGCGTGCCATCCGGGTACGGGCACCCCGGTGGTCCCCGGCCGGATCTGCTCGTCGGCGGCGGAGATGAAGATGTGCAGCAGCTCGGTCGCGCCGATGCCGTTGATGATCCGCAGCCCGGTCCGCTCCTGCCAGGCCCGCCAGGTGGCGGCGGGCAGGTTCTCGCCGGCGGAGACACAGCGGCGCAGCGCGGAGATGTCGTACCCGTCCAGCTCGTCGAGCATCGCGCGGTACGCGGTCGGCGCGGTGAACAGCACGGACACCCGGTGCTCGGCGAGGGCGGGCAACAGCTGCCTGGGACCGGCCTGTTCGAGGAGGAGCGCGCTCGCGCCCGCCCGCATCGGGAAGACGACGAGCCCGCCGAGCCCGAAGGTGAAGCCGAGCGGGGGACTGCCGGCGAAGACGTCGTCCGCGTGCGGCCGCAGCACGTGCCGGGCGAAGGTGTCGGCTATGGCGAGGACGTCCCGGTGGAAGTGCATGCACCCCTTGGGGCGCCCGGTGGTGCCGGAGGTGAAGGCGATCAGCGCCACGTCGTCGGCGGAGGTCCGCACGGCCGGGTACGGGGTGTCCGGCGCCGTCCGGTTCAGCAGGTCGTCCGGGGCGTCGCCGCCGTACGTCGTGATCCGCAGCCCCGGTATCTCGGCCTTGGCGAGGTCGTCCACGGCCCGGATGTCGCACAGGGCGTGCCCGATCTCCGCGATCTCGCACATCGTGGCCAGCTCGTGCGGCCGCTGCTGGGCCAGTACGGTCACGGCGACCGCCCCCGCCTTCAGCACGGCCAGCCAGCAGGCGGCCAGCCACGGGGTGGTCGGGCCGCGCAGCAGGACGCGATGGCCGGGTACGACGCCCAGCTCGCCGGTGAGGAGATGCGCGAGGCGGTCCACGCGGGCGCGCAGGGTGCCGTACGTCCAGGAGTCGCCGGACGGGGTGTGGAACACGGGCCGGTCGTCGGGCGGGCCGGTCAGCAGCTCGTCGGCACAGTTCAGCCGATCGGGGTACCGCAGTTCCGGCAGATCGAAGACGAGTTCGGGCCACTGGTCCGGGGGCGGGAGATGGTCGCGCGCGAAGGTGTCGACGTGGGCCGAGGGATTCAGGCGCGGGTTCATGCTGGTTCGCCCCCTTGCCTTGTGGGCGTCGTGGGTGGGCTCGCGCAACGAGCGTATCGTCTTGGTGACGACAGTCAATGGGACGCGATATCGTCGACGAAGGGCCCAGGGGAACGCCGCACGGGCCAGCGGAGAGAGAGGACCGGCAATGCCCGCATTCTCGCTCGATCCGGCACAAACCGCCTGGTGTGCGGAGCTGCGCGCGCTGGCCGCGGACCGGCTGCGCCCGCTCGCGGAGAAGGGCGAGCCCGGGCAGGTGAACCGCCCACTGATCGCCGAACTCGGCCAACTCGGTCTGCTGGAGCGGCTGTTCAGCTCCGGCGCCCTCGACCTCTGTCTGATGCGGGAGTCCCTGGCCTACGCCTGCACCGAGGCGGAGACGGCCCTCGCGCTCCAGGGGCTGGGCGCCCACCCGGTGCACGCCCACGGCACCCCTGCCCAGCGGGACCGCTGGCTGCCCCGGGTGAGCGAGGGCAGCGCGGTGGCGGCGTTCGCGCTGAGCGAGCCGGGGGCGGGATCGGACGCGGCCGCCCTGTCCCTGACCGCCGGTCCCGACGGCCCCGGCCGCTGGCGGCTGACCGGCGAGAAGTGCTGGATCTCCAACGCCCCGGAGGCCGACTTCTACACCGTCTTCGCGCGGACGGGCGGCGATGCGGGCGCCCGCGGTGTGACCGCCTTCCTCGTCCCCGCCGACCGCCCCGGCCTCACCGGCACCGCCCTCGACATGCTCTCCCCGCATCCCATCGGCACCCTCGCCTTCGACGCCGTACCCGTCACCGCCGACGACGTGCTCGGCGAGGTGGACCGCGGCTTCCGGGTCGCGATGGGCACGCTGAACCTCTTCCGGCCCAGCGTCGGCGCCTTCGCGGTGGGCATGGCCCAGGCGGCGCTCGACGCCACCCTCGCCCACACCGCCCAACGGGACGCGTTCGGCGGCAAGTTGAAGGACCTCCAGTCGGTCGCCCACGAGGTCGCCGAGCTGGCCCTGCGCACGGACGCGGCCCGCCTCATGGTCCACGCGGCGGCGACGGCGTACGACGAAGGCGCCCCGGACGTCCCCAAGCGCGCCGCGATGGCGAAGCTGCTCGCCACCGAGACCGCGCAGTACGTCGTCGACAAGGCCGTCCAGCTGCACGGCGCACGGGCGTTGGAGCGCGGGCATCTGCTGGAGCACCTGTACCGGGAGGTGCGGGCGCCACGGATCTACGAGGGGGCGAGCGAGGTGCAACGCGGGATCATCGCGAAGGAGTTGTACGCCGAGCGGGAGGGTGGCCGATGAGCACCGAGCGCGTCAACCCGCCCGAACTGTCCCCGCCGACGGGGTTCTCGCACGCGGTGGTGGCGACGGGGTCGCGGGTGGTGTTCCTGGCCGGTCAGACGGCGCTGGACACCGACGGGAAGGTGGTGGGGGAGACGCTGCCCGAGCAGTTCGAGCGGGCCCTCGGGAATCTGCTGACCGCGCTGAGGGCGGCGGGCGGGACTCCGGCGGACCTGGCACGGGTCACGGTGTACGCCACGGATGTCGCCGAGTACCGGGCTCGCGCTGCGGAACTGGGCCGTATCTGGCGGGACTTGGCGGGTCGGGACTATCCGGCGATGGCGGTGGTGGGGGTGGTGAGGCTCTGGGACGAACAGGCGTTGCTGGAGCTGGACGGCTTCGCCGTACTGCCCTAGCGGCTCAGGCCGCCATGGCCAACTGCACACGATGAGGCGCGACAACCCGCCCGTCCGCCAGCAGCTCCCCGCTGTCGTCGAACACGATCGAGCCGTCGCACAGCAGGCTCCACCCCTGCTCGGGGTGGGCGGACACGACGTGCGAGCCGTTGGCTTCGGAGGCAGGGCACGAAGGCTGGTGTGAACACATGGCGCACCTCCACATCGGGTGGACGGTCCGTCCGGCTTCTCCGTACGGGGCGTCCGTATGGATAGACCATGCTCCCGTCGCGAACTCATCGGAACGGCCCGGCGCCAACCGTGACAACACGCGGACAACACCCGGACCGATCCCGGAAGACCGCTGCGGACTCGCCACCGAAGGAGTGACGATCACGCCCGTCGAGGCGCCCGACCGGTACCAGTGGAGGCCCCTGCTCGTACTCCACTGACCTGGGAGATCCCCGTGCTCGTACGCCCCGCCCTCGCCGCCGCCACCCTGCTCCTCCTGGCCGCCGCGCCCGTCGCCGTCGCCGACTCCTACGAGACCGTGACCGTCGACCCGACCGGCACCATCGCCGAGGACGGCACCGTCACGCTGTCCGGCACCTACCGCTGTCTCGGCAACACGGGCCCGGCGTTCGTGAGTTCCTCCGTCGGGCAGAAGTCCCCGTCCGTCCGCCACGGCATCGGCGGCACCCGTGCCGTGTGCGACGGCGCCGAGCACCGCTGGGAGAACACCGGCAAGGTCGACACCGGCGCCCTGGAGCCCGGCGCTGCGCGCGTCGAGGCCACGGTGATGGAACTGCACCCGCAGGGCGGGCTTCCGCTGCCCCGGTTCCACGCGGCGCAGCAGCAGGACGTCACGTTGACGACCGAGGGCTGACCCACTCCCGCGTCATGGGCCGCCGCCGGCTCCGGACCCTGCTGCCGCAGCGCGGGTCCCCGCGTCAGGAGCCGGCCGGCTCGCCGTCGAGTGTCGCGAGTCCCGCGCGCAGGAAGGCGATCGCCCTGTCGATGTTCGCCTCCTGGGCGTGATGGCACACCTCGCTGACGACCGCCGCCGCCGCTGCCGCCGCCATCCGGGGCCCGAAGTCGTCCGGCGCGTCGCCGCGTTCCTCGGCGAGGATGCGGGCGCCCTCCTGGATGACCTCCGTGAGGCGGACGTTGGTGACGGCCCTGAGCTGCGGGTTGAGGTCGAGCATGCGGTCGTGGAGGTCGTCCAGATCGTCCGCTTCGGCGATGTCCGCGCGCAGCCACGCCTCCAGCGCGTCCAGGGTCGTCCACCCCTCCTTCCGCTCCCGCAACGCCGTGGCCAACCGGTCCGCCATCGCGTCGAAGTGGGACGTCGCCAGCTCCAGCTTCGACGGGAAGTAGAGCGTGACGGTACGCGGCGACACCTCCGCCGCCGCCGCGATGTCGGCGATCGTCGTCGCCTCGAAGCCGTGGTCGGCGAACAGCTCGTACGCCGCCCGGAGGATCGCTTCCCTGCGCCGCGCCTTGGACCGTTCGCGCAGACCCTCGCTCATCATGCCCGGCACTTTACCATCGACGGCGATTTTACAGTCGACTGTAAAAATGCCGTACGGTGTAACGGAAGCGGTGTGAAGCGAGCGAGGGGAAGAACGAACATGGCGTCACGCCTGTACAACTGGGCGCGCTGGGCGATACGCCGACGCGGCCGGGTCGCCGCGGTCTGGCTGCTGCTGCTCGCCGTCGTCGGCGGCCTCGGGATCACCCTGCACGGCAAGGTGACGACCGAGTTCTCGGTGCCGGGCATCGAGTCGCAGCAGGCGCAGGACGTGCTGAAGGAGAAGTTCCCCCAGGCGGCGGGCGGCGTCGCGCGGGTCGTCTTCGCGGCGCCCGAGGGCCAGAAGCTGACCGCTCCGAAGACCTCGGCGGCCCTGGAGGCGAGTCTGAAGAAGGCCGCGCGGGTCTCCGGTGTCGTGGACGTCGCCGACCCGTTCAAGAGCCGGACCGTCTCGGCCGACCAGCGGATCGGCTACGCGGACGTCCGCTTCGGCCAGCAGGCCAGCGATGTGTCGCAGGAGGCCAAGGACGCCCTCTCGGACGCGATGGCGCAGGCCCGCGACGCCGGTCTGGAGGTGGAGTTCGGCGGCTCCGCGATGGAGCCCAAGACCGAGGTCGGCGGACCGGCCGAGATCGTCGGCGTGGTCGTCGCCTTCGCCGTCCTCGCCCTGGCCCTCGGCTCCCTGGTCGCGGCCGGACTGCCGCTGCTCACTGCGCTGGTCGGGGTGGCGATCGGCGTCCTGGGCGTCGAGTTCATGACCCGGTACGTCGAGATGACGTCCACCGCCACCGTCCTCGCCCTGATGATCGGACTCGCCGTCGGCATCGACTACGCCCTGTTCATCATCTCCCGCCACCGCGAGCAACTCGCCGACCCCGACCAGGACGTCGAGGACTCCATCGCGCGCGCCGTGGCCACCGCCGGCGGCGCGGTCGTCTTCGCCGGCGCGACCGTCATCATCGCGCTCGCCGCGCTCGCGGTCACCGGCATCCCGTTCCTGACGGTGATGGGCCTGGCGGCCGCGGCCACCGTCGCGCTCGCGGTGTTGGTCGCCGTCAGCCTCGTACCCGCCGCCCTCGGATTCCTCGGCGAGCGGCTGCGGCCCCGAGCACGGCGGACCGAGGGTCGCGAACGTGCGCCCGGCGCCTGGGGGCTGGCCTGGGGACGGGCGGTCACCCGCAAACCGCTGCTCGTCCTGCTCGCCGGGGTGATCGGCCTCCTCGCGCTCGCCGCGCCCGCCCGCGATCTGCGGCTCGGGCTGCCGAGCAACGCCTCACAGCCCGTCGACAGCACCCAGCACAAGAGCTACGACCTGCTGACGGACGGCTTCGGGCCCGGCTTCAACGCCACCTTGACGGCCGTCGTTGACCTCGACGGGGTCCCGGCGACCGACCGTACGGCGACCGTGACCGAGCTGCGGACGGCCCTCGCGGGCGACCGGGGTGTGGCGGTCGCCGCCGCGCCCGTCACCAACGGCGACTCCACCCTCGCCGTCATCGCCGTGGTCCCGAAGACCGGGCCCGACGCGCAGGCCACCACCGACCTGGTGCACCGGCTGCGGGAGAACGCGAGCACCGTCCAGAAGGCGGGCGGCACCCTCTACATCGCCGGCCAGACGGCCGCCGCGATCGACGTGGCGGGCAAACTGTCCGACGCGCTGCCGCTGTTCATCGCCATCATCGTGATCCTCGCGCTGATCCTGCTGACCATCGCCTTCCGCTCCCTGCTGGTCCCGGTGAAGGCGGCCCTCGGCTTCCTGCTGTCGGTCGCCGCGTCCCTGGGCGCCACGGTCTGGGTCTTCCAGGACGGCCACCTGAACGGTGTCCTCGACATCCCCTCCGCGGGACCCGTCACCAGCTTCCTGCCGGTGCTCCTCATCGGCGTCCTGTTCGGACTGGCCATGGACTACGAGGTGTTCCTCGTCAGCCGGATGCGCGAGCACTACGAGCACGCAGGCGACGCCGCCGAGGCCGTGACCCAGGGCATGGCACGCAGCGGGCGGGTCGTCAGCGCCGCCGCGCTCATCATGGTCGCGGTCTTCGGGGGGTTCGTCTTCAACCACGACCCGATCATCAAGTCCATCGGTTTTGCCCTGGCCTTCGGGGTGTTCGTCGACGCGTTCGTGGTCCGCATGACCCTCGTGCCGGCGGCCATGGCGCTGCTCGGTCGCCGTGCCTGGGGACTGCCGGGCTGGCTGGACCGCGTGACGCCGGACGTTGACATCGAGGGGGCGAAGCTGCCGGGGCGTGCGGCGGCCGAGGAGGAAGAGGTGGAGCGGGACAAGGCCGCCTCCGTGCGCTGACGTTCTCGCGGGGGCGTCCCGCGGCCACGGGACGCGCGCGGGCCGCGTGCCGGAATGGGGCGCCCCCTCCCACCCTGGAGGAGCTGGCGCGCGCCTCCGGTGTCGTACGGCGCACCCTGTTCGGGCACTTGCCTGGGCGGGCGGCGCTGCTGGAGGCGCTGGCCGAAGAGGCGGCCGAGGTGCTGGAGGTCGCGGTGGCGGCCGGGGTGAAACCGGAGGTGTCGGCGGTGTCGGCGGTGTCGGCCGAACGGGCGCTGGCGCGCTTCTCGTTGGCGATCTGGCCGGTGGGCGACCGCTATCGGATGCTGCTCGCGCTCGCCCAGCGCGACCTGGGCACGGAACGCGTCGCCGAGATCCTTCGACCCGCGCGCGTCGAGGTCACGGCGGCGGAGGGGCGGGCCGGTGAGGTGGTGCGTGAGGTGAGGCTCGCGGGGGCGAGAGCGGACGTGGGTGCGGGGGAGACAGTCGGCGTCGGTTGAGGGCGCGGGCGAGAACGTCGGCGCCGTTGAGGGCGCGGGGGAGGCCGTCGGCTGAAGTCCGTTGCCGTAGCGCGCTGTTCGCCGCTTCGAACCTCGTACGCCCTTCCCCGTGACGTCAGTTGGGCTCGGGCAGCGGGCGTCGGGCGACCTCCTGGGCGTCGTCCGGTGGGACGCCCAGCATGCGCAGGACCATCTCCGCGAGGTTGACGGCCGCTTCGTCGCCGTCGAGGTCGGGACGCGCGAAGCGCAGCTCCACCAGGGACAGCAGGGTGCCGCCCAGCGCCGACAGGGCGACCGCGGGGTCGCGGACGGTGAAGCGGCCCGAGTCCATGCCGGCCTGGAGATCGCGCAGGGCGCGCCGGGCCAGTCCGTTGTCCGAGTGGATGTGGGCGAGGCCGCGGCGGCGCAGGATCTGCATCAGCTCCGGGTGCGAGTCGGCCATCCGGGCGCTGAGCCGGAAACCGGCCGCGACGAGTTCCGCCGAGTCGTCGATGCCGGTCAGCTGGTCGTCGAAGGCCTGGCCGAACTCCTCCATGGCGTCCACCACCGCCGCCTCGAACAACTCCGTCTTCGACTCGAAGTGGTTGTAGAAGGAGCCGAAACCGACGTCGGCGCGCTCGGCGATCGCCTGGATGCTGGCGCCCGTGTCCCCGGTCTCGGCGAGAATCTGCCGGGCCGCGCGGACCAGCGCCCCACGGGTCTCGGCGCGACGCCGCTCGAAGCGGTTGCTGGGCGGGGCTGACGTAGGCATGCGCAGAGTCTAACGAGCCGCCGATGACGGTCCCAGTCCTGATGGATCCGTCATCTCCCTCCCTGGCCACCCTCCTGCCGCGCCGCCCACAGACCGCGGACGTGACCGAGGTGGCGGGTCATGACCTCGTGCACCGCCTTCTCGTCGCGGGCGATCAGCGCGTCGAGGAGTTCGAGGTGCTCCTCGGCGGAGGCCAGCAGACGGCCGGCCTCGACGAGGGCGGTCAGCCCGTACAGGCGGGAGCGGGCGCGCAGGTCGCGGACCACCTCGACGAGGTGGGCGTTGCCCGCGAGGGCGAGCAGACCGAGGTGGAAGCGGGTGTCGGCCTCGACGTAGGCGACGAGGTCACCGGCCGCGGCGGCCTGCACGATCTCGCGGGCCGCCGGACGCAGCGCCTCCAGCTGGACCGGGGCGGCGGTCCCGGCCAGGCCCACCACGGTCGGGATCTCGATGAGCCGCCGGACGTGCGTGTACTCGTCGAGCTGCTGGTCGGAGACCTCGCTGACCCGGAACCCCTTGTTGGGGACGGTGTCGACCAGGCCCTCCTTGACCAGGTCCAGCATGGCCTCGCGCACCGGGGTCGCCGAGACGCCGAAGCGGGCGGCGAGGGCCGGCGCGGAGTACACCGCGCCGGGCAGCAGCTCACCGGCGATCAGCGCGGCCCGCAGCGCGTCGGCGACCCGCTCGCGGTAGCTGCTCTTCTTGCCGCCGAGCGTGGGCAGGGCGGGCGTCGCGGGAGCGGCGGATGCGGCGGGCGAGGCCGTGGACGGGCTGCTGGGCTGGGTGGCGGCCATGTTCTGGGATCTCCTCGTACGGGCGTCACGCACCACGCAGGTGCAATGTCACGCACCACCAGTATCTACGCGGCACACCGCGGGGCCGACCCCGCGGTCTAGAGCACGAATCCGGCCGGGAACGGGTCGGACGGGTCGAGCAGGTACTGCGCGGTGCCGGTGATCCAGGCACGGCCGGTGAAGCTGGGCAGGACGGCCGGGCGTCCGGCGACCTCGGTGGTGCCGAGGAGGCGGCCGGTGAACCGGGTGCCGATGAAGGACTCGTTCACGAACTCGGTGTGCAGGGGGAGTTCGCCGCGCGCGTGCAGTTGTGCCATGCGGGCACTGGTGCCGGTGCCGCAGGGCGAGCGGTCGAACCAGCCGGGGTGGATGGCCATGGCGTGCCGGGAGTGCCGGGCGGTGGCGCCGGGAGCGATCAGATGGACGTGGTGACAGCCGCGGATGGACGGGTCCTCAGGGTGAACGGGCTCGTCCTCGACGTTGATCGCCGCCATGAGCGACAGTCCGGCGGCCAGGATGTCGTCCTTGCGGGCACGGTCGAAGGGCAGCCCGAACTGCTCCAGCGGCAGGATGGCGTAGAAGTTGCCGCCGTACGCCATGTCGTACGTCACCGTCCGCCCGTCGGCGAGCGTGATCTTGCGGTCGAGGGCCACGGAGTACGACGGCACGTTCCGCAGCGTGACCGCCTTCGTGGCGCCGTCCGCGACCTCGACCTCGGCGACGACGAGGCCCGCCGGGGTGTCGAGCCGGATGGTGGTGACGGGCTCGACGACCTCGACCATGCCGGTCTCCACGAGCACGGTCGCCACGCCGATCGTGCCGTGCCCGCACATCGGGAGGTACCCCGAGACTTCGATGTAGACGACGCCCCAGTCGCAGTCGGGGCGGGTCGGCGGCTGGAGGATCGCGCCGCTCATCGCGGAGTGCCCGCGCGGCTCGTTCATCAGCAACTGCTTGATGTCGTCGCGGTGTTCACGGAAGTACAGCCGCCGCTCGTTCATCGTGGCGCCGGGGATCGTGCCGATGCCGCCGGTGATGACCCGGGTGGGCATGCCCTCGGTGTGCGAGTCGACGGCGTGCAGGACGAGTTTGCTGCGCATGGTGCGGTCTCCTTCGCGAGCTACGGGGTTACGCGAGTCCGGCGGCGACGGCCTTCTCCGTGGCGGCCCGCACGACGGCCTCCTGCTCGGGCAGCAGCGGCACCCGCGGCGGCCGGCAGGCGCCGCCGTGCCGGCCGACGACGTCCATGGACAGCTTGATGGCCTGCACGAACTCGACCTTGGAGTCCCAGCGCAGCAGCGGGTGCAACTGCTCGTAGAGCTTCTTGGCGGTGGCGAGGTCCCCGGCGACAGCCGCCCGGTACAGCTCGACGCTCGCGCGCGGCAGCGCGTTCGGGTAGCCGGCCACCCAGCCCACCGCCCCGGCGACCGCCAGCTCCAGCAGGACGTCGTCGGCGCCGATCAACAGGTCCAGCTCCGGGGCGAGTTCGGCGAGCTGGTAGGCACGCCGGACATCGCCGGAGAACTCCTTCACGGCGTGGATGTGGCCCTCGCCGTGCAGCTTCGCCAGCAGTTCGGGCACGAGGTCGACCTTGGTGTCGATCGGGTTGTTGTACGCCACCACCGGCACGCCCGCCTTCGCGACCTCGGCGTAGTGCGCCAGCACCGAACGCTCGTCGGCGCGGTACGCGTTGGGCGGCAGCAGCATGACCGCGGCGCACCCGGCGTCCCGCGCCTGCTCGGCCCAGCGGCGGGACTCGGCGGAGCCGTAGGCGGCGACCCCCGGCATCACCCGCTCGCCGCCGATCGCGGCCACGGCCGTCTCGACGACCTTGGCGCGCTCCTCGGGGGTGAGCACCTGGTACTCGCCGAGCGAGCCGTTCGGCACGACCCCGTCGCAGCCGTTCTCGACCAGCCAGGCGCAGTGCTCGGCGTACCTGTCGTAGTCGACGGAGAGGTCGTCGCCCAGCGGGAGCGCGGTGGCGACGAGGACGCCGCGCCAGGGGCGGGTCTGCGGGGTGGTGGTCATCGAGAGCCTCCTTGGATGGTGTGTGACATGGCATTGCGTCGTATGGCTAGCCCTCGGCCTCCGGGGCGGGTGTCTCCCCGGCCCGGGCCAGCACGCCCAGCGGCACCGGGCGGGCGAACGGCCGGCGCGCGGCGGTCTCGGGGCAGCCGATGAGCCCGGCGACCGCGGAACCGCACATCCGTCCCTGGCACCAGCCCATCCCGGCCCGCGTCAGCAGCTTCACCGTCCGCTGGTCCCCGGCGCCCAGCCCGGTCACGGCCTCGCGGATCGCACCGCCGGTCACCTCCTCGCAGCGGCACACCACCGTGTCGTCGGTGATCTGCTCGGCCCAGTGCGCGGGCGGTGCGTAGATCTCGTCGAGCGTGGCGAAGAACCTCCGGAGCCCCGTACGGGCCCGCGCCGCCCCCGCCCAGCCGTGCGGTTCCGGCTCAACTCCCCTCAGGCGCGCGGCGATCGACCGTCCGGCGATGTGCCCCTCGGCGAGCGAGAGAGCCGCGCCGCCGATCCCGGTGGCCTCGCCCGCCGCCCACACGCCCGGCACATCGGTGCGCTGCTCGTCGTCCACGTGCACCGCGACCCCGTCGATCCGGCAGCCCAGCCCCTGGGCGAGATCAGTGTGCGGCAGCATGCCGTGGCCCACGGCCAGGGTGTCGCAGGCGATACGGCGCCCGGTGCCGGGCCGGACGTGACCGGCGCCGTCGAGCGCGGCGACGGTCACGGCCTCCAGCCGGTCGGTGCCGTGCGCCTCGACCACGATGTGGTGGATCAGGGTGCGCACCCGGTGCCGCGCCAACTGCGCCGCGTACCGGGCGCCTTCGGCGAGCTTGGCGGGCTGGGCGGACAGCGCGCGTGACCGTCGTACGAAGTCCCGGGGATCGGCGGACTCCACCAGCGCCGCCACCCGGACGCCCGCCGCCGCGAGGCCGGTGGCGACGGGAAGGAGCAGTGGCCCGGTCCCGGCGACGACGGCGGTGCGGCCGCTCACGGAGAGGGTGGCCTTGAGCATGGCCTGCGCGCCGCCCGCGGTGACGACACCGGGGAGGGTCCAGCCGGGGAAGGGCAGCACCTTCTCGTAGCCACCGGTGGCCAGCAGGACGGCGTCCGCGCGCACCTCGGCCGGCTCGGTCTGCTCCGGCCCGAGCAGCGCGTGCACGGTGAAGCCGCCGGAGTGCTGCTCGACGAGCCAGACGTGATGGTCGGTCAAGTGTGTGACAGTGCCCTGCTGTTGATGTGTCCGCAGCCCGTCCCGCAGTCGCTCCCATGTCCGCCACTCGTGGTGCAGGGCCTCGGGGCGCCGTGCGCCGAGTTCGCGGGCGGGCTGCCGGTAGAACTGGCCGCCCGCCTCGGGCGCCGAGTCGACGAGGGTGACGCGTACGCCGTGCCGGGCGGCGGCCAGCGTCGCGGCCAACCCCGCGGGACCGGCGCCGATCACCGCCAGATGCGGCCGTTCAGCCGTCATGACCTGTCCCCTCCTGCGTGCGGATCGCGTCGCCCGGCCTCAGCGGAACGAGACAAGCCCTTTGAATGGGGCGGTCGTTGACGGTGACCAGGCAGTCGTAGCAGACGCCGATGCCGCAGAAGACGCCGCGCGGACGGCCCTCGCCGCGGGTGCTCCGCCAGGAGGTGATCCCGGCCGTCCAGAGCGCGGCGGCGACGGTCTGGCCGGGCAGCGCCTCGATCTCGCGCCCGTCGAGGGTGACGGTGAACGCGGGCCCGGGACGGGCCTGGGCCAGCTCCAAGGGGTTCACGCGTCCTCCTCGGCGGGGGCGAAGCGGTCGGGACGGAACGGCGCCAGATCCAGCTCTGGAACCTTGCCGCTCAGCACCTGGGCGATCAACTGCCCGGTACCGGTGGCGAGTCCGATGCCGGCGCCCTCGTGCCCACAGGCGTGGACGAGGCCGGGGACCCGTGGATCGGGGCCGATCGCGGGAAGGTGGTCGGGCATGTACGGGCGGAAGCCGAGGTACGTGCGCATCGCCCGGACGTCCTCCAGGAACGGGAACAGCCGGGTCGCGCCCGCCGCCAACGCCCGTACGGCGGGCAGCGAGAAGGAGCGGTCGAAGCCGACCCGCTCCCGGCTCGCGCCGATCAGGACCGGTCCGGCGGCCGTGCCCTCCACCACCGGCGACGTTTGCAGCGCCGCCGAGTCGCTGGCCACGTCGGCCACGTAGTCGGCGGCGTACACCTTGTGCCGGACCCGGCGCGGGAGCGGCTCGGTGACCAGGACGAAGCCGCGCCGGGGGAGGACGGGCAGGCGTGCCCCGGCGAGCGCGGCGATTTCACCGCCCCAGGTGCCGGCCGCGTTCACGACCGTCGGCGCGTGGATCTCACCCCGGTCGGTGCGCACCCCGCGTACGGCACCGTCGGCGCCGCGCGGTACGTCGATCACGTTCCAGCCGGTCAACAGGCGTGCGCCTGAAGCCCGTAGAAGATGCGCGGCGGCCAGGGTCGGCATCACCTGGGCGTCCTGCGGGTAGAGCACGCCACCCGCAGTGTCCGGCGTCAAGTACGGTTCCAGTTCACGGAGTTGGCCCGGACCGACGCTCACCGCCTCGACCCCGGCGGCCCGTTGCCCGGCGGCGAAGTCCGCCAGGGCGGTGAGCCCCTCGGGCGTGGAGGCGACGACGATGCCGCCCTTGGGCTCGTACTCGAATGCGGCCCCCAGCCCCGGCTCGGCGGCCAGCTCGGCCCACAACCGCCCCGACAGCAGGGCGAGTTCGAGCTCGGGCCCCGGCTCCTTGTCGGAGACCAGCAGATTGCCCTCACCCGCACCGGTCGTGCCCCCGGCCACCGGGCCGCGGTCCACCACGGTGACGTCCAGGCCGGCACGAGAGGCGTACAGGGCACAGGCCGCGCCCGCCATCCCGGCTCCGACTACGACGACGTCGCAGGTCAGTCGCTTGGTCACGCCAGTACTATGTCACATGCCGCAGTATCGAGGAACAGCCCCGCATCAGGCCGCGGCGAACAACACGCGACCGACGTCGGACGTCGACGTCGTACCCAGGTACGACGTCCACCCCCGTGGACCAGCCCGCGGGGGGACGGATCGGCGCCGCCTCGTTCCTAACGTTGCTGATGAGGCGCTCGACGGGCGTCCGTGGCCGAGGAGAGGCACGCTGATGATCGAGGCGCAGGCACTGACCAAGAGGTACGGGGAGAAGACCGCGGTCGACGGGCTGGACTTCACCGTGAAGCCGGGCACCGTGACCGGTTTCCTCGGCCCCAACGGCGCGGGGAAGTCCACCACGATGCGCATGATCGTCGGACTGGACGCCCCGACGAGCGGCTCCGTGACGGTGAACGGCCGGCGCTACGCCCAGCACCGCGCCCCGCTCCAGGAGGTCGGCGCGTTGCTGGAGGCGAAGTCGATCCACCCGGGCCGCTCGGCCTTCCACCACCTCAACGCGCTCGCGCTGACGCACGGCATCCCGCGCAGCCGCGTCGACGAGGTCATCGACCTCGCCGGTCTCGGCAGCGTGGCGAGGAAGCGCGCCGGCGCCTTCTCCCTGGGTATGGGCCAGCGGCTGGGCATTGCGGCGGCTCTGCTGGGCGATCCGCAGATCGTGATGCTGGACGAGCCGGTCAACGGCCTCGACCCCGAGGGCGTGCTCTGGATCCGCAACCTGCTGACGGGGCTCGCGCAGGAGGGGCGGACGGTGTTCGTCTCCTCGCATCTGATGAGCGAGATGGCGCTGGTGGCGGACCACCTGATCATCGTGGGGCGTGGCCGGTTGCTGGCCGACACGACCGTGCGGGACCTGGTCCGCGAAGCGGGCGGCGACACGGTCAAGGTGGCCACCGAGGAACCGGCCCGGCTGCGGGACGTCCTCGCCGGGCCGGGCGTCGACATCACCGGCCAGGTCGGCTCCGAAGAACTGCACGTCACCGGGCTGACCACCCGCGAGATCGGGCGGAAGGCGGCGGAGCACGGCATCCCGCTGTTCGGACTGAGCGCGCGGACGGTGTCCCTGGAGGACGCGTTCATGGAACTGACCAGGGACGCGGTGGAGTACCACGGCACCACGACCGCTGACATCACCCTCGGGAGCGCGGCATGAGCACCCTCACCACGACCGTCGCCTCCCGCCCCGCCTACAAGGTGACCGGATGGCGCGTGCTGCGCTCGGAGTGGGCCAAACTCTGGTCCCTGCGGTCGACCTGGATCACGCTGACCCTCGGTCTGCTGTTCCTGCTGGTGTTCGGGCTGCTCATTTCCTGGCAGTTCAACGCCGGAAACCTGGACGGCGACTTCGCGACCTCCAAGGCCGTGGACCTGTCCCTGTTCGGGGTGCCCTTCGCCCAACTGGCCCTCGGTGTCCTCGGCGTCCTCGTCATGGCGGGCGAGTACTCGACCGGGATGATCCGCTCCACACTCGCGGCGGTGCCGCGCCGGCTGCCGGTGCTGTGGTCCAAGGCGGGGCTGTACGGGCTGGTGGCGACGCTGGTCGGCACGGCCGGCGCGCTCGTGGCCTTCCTCGTCGGCAACCAGTTCGTCTCCGGCACCTCGGCGGCCCAGAGCCTGTCGGACGCGGGTGTCGCGAGGAGCCTGCTGGGGGCGGGGCTCTACCTCGGCCTGATCGGCGTGATCAGTGTCGGACTGGGCGCCCTGCTGCGGTCGGTGGCGGGCGGCATCTCGGTGCTCGTCGGCGTGTTCCTCCTGGCCCCCGGGCTGACCTCGCTCCTGCCCAGCTCCTGGCAGGACAACATCAGCCCCTACCTGCCGAGCAACGCCGGAGAGTCGATGTACGCCCTGACCCACGACTCCTCCACACTGTCCCCCGGGGCAGGCCTGGCCGTCTTCCTCGGCTGGACCGTCCTGACGCTGGCGGGCGCGGCCTACCGGCTCCGGCGCAACGACGTCTGACCAGGACCGCAGAGGGTGAAGTCCGTGAGCATCGACGACACCGGCGGCATGGGGCCGCTGGTCGCCCGGCTGAACCGCGGCGGCCAGCGGTTGCGGCAGGCCGACCGGGCCCGTCCCTGGGTGCTGGACGTCACGCTGGTCGTGCTCGTCGTCGCGATGTTCTGCCTGCCGGACCTGCTGCCCGAGGGTGGCCAGGACGACCACGACGGCCCGCGCAAGCTGATCCTCGCGCTCACCCAACTGCCCCTGGCGGCGACGCTGGCCCTCCAGGCCGGTCTGGTGCTGCCCCTGCTGTGGCGACGGCGGAAACCGCTGATGACCTTCGGCGCCATCGCGGCCGTGTTCGTCCTCCAGTGGTCCCTGGGCGCCGGGCTGCGCGCGGACATCGCCCTCTTCATCGCCCTGTACAGCCTGGCCCTGCACGGCGGACTTCGGCAGCTGCCGTGGGCGGGCGCGGTCATGGCGGGCGCGATGGTGCTGGCCGCGTTGCGCGTGTCGTCGTCCGTGTCCGTGTGGGACGCGCTGTTCTTCCTGTTCAGCACGGCGACCGCGGCGCTCGCCCTCGGGCTGGTGATCAGGTTCCGCCGGGCCCAGCTCGCCGGGCTGCGGGAGCGGGCGGCCCGGCTGGAGGTCGAGCGCGACCAGCGCAGCAGACTGGCCACCGCCACCGAACGCGCCCGGGTGGCCCGCGAGATGCACGACATCGTCGGCCACAACCTGGCCGTCATCGTCAGCCTCGCCGACGCGGGCGCGTACGCCTCCGACACAGCACCGGAACGCGGCAAGGAGGCCCTGAACCTGATCGGCGACACCGGCCGCCAGGCCCTCGGCGAGCTGCGCCGGGTGCTCGGCGTGCTGCGCGAGGCGGCGGACACCCCGCCCGCCGGACCACCGCTCAGCCCGCAGCCCGGTATCAGGGACGTCGAGATGCTGTGCGCGGGCGTCCGCGCCGCCGGTCCACGGGTCGTCTACCGGACCGCCGGCGACATCGACGCCCTCGACACAGGGGTGCAGTTGACGGCGTACCGCATCGTCCAGGAAGCCCTCACCAACACCCTCAAGCACGCCGGTGCCGACGCCCAGGTGACGCTGTCGATCGCCGTCGAGAAAAGCCACCTGGAGATCCGGGTCCAGGACACCGGCTCGCCGGGCGGTCCGCCGGCACCGCGCAACGAGGAAGGACACGGCCTGGTGGGCATGCGGGAGAGAGCGGCACTCTACGGCGGGATCGTGAGCGCGGGACCCTCGGGAGAGGGAGGCTGGAGCGTGGAGGTCACCCTCGACCTCACGCCGCAGGGAGGTGACCGGTGACCACGGTGCTCATCGTCGACGACCAGCCCCTCCAGCGCTACGCGTTCCGCCTGCTGCTGGAGTCCGTCCCCGAGACCACCGTGCTCGGCGAGGCCGCGCACGGCACGGAAGCCGTCCGCCTGGCGGCGGAACTGCATCCCGACGTCGTCCTCATGGACATCCGCATGCCCGGCATGGACGGCATCGAGGCCACCCGCCGCATCGTCGCCGCCGGCGACCGCTCCCGCATCCTCGTGCTGACCACCTTCGACCTCGACGAGTACGTCCACGCCGCCCTCCGGGCAGGCGCCAGCGGGTTCCTCCTGAAGGACGTACGCCCCGAGGAACTCCTCGCCGGCATCCGGGCCGTCGCCGCCGGCGACGCCGTCATCGCCCCCGCCCTCACCCGCCGCCTTCTCGACGAATACGCGCAGCACGTCCCGCGCCCCGGCGACGTCCCGGCCCAGGAAGCGAGACTGAAGGCCCTCACCGAACGGGAACGCGAGATCCTCGTCGCCGTCGGCAAGGGCTGGACCAACAGCGAGATCTCCGCCCACTTCGTCGTGGCCGAGTCCACCGTCAAGAGCCACGTCCGCAGCATCCTGGCCAAGATCGGCGCCCGCGACCGCATCCAGGCCGTGATCTTCGCGTACGACCTCGGACTCGCCCGCCCCAAGTCCGGTTGACCGGCGCCGTCGTGTGGGGGCGGCGGTAGCAGGCCCAAGCGGACGAGTGTCCGATACCGGTGAGGTCAGATGTCGCGGAAGATCTCGATCTGCGCCCCGATGGTGTTGAGGCGCTCGGCGAGGTCCTCGTACCCGCGGTTGATGACGTACACGTTCCGCAGTACGGACGTGCCCTCCGCCGCCATCATCGCCAGCAGGACGACCACGGCGGGGCGGAGTGCCGGCGGGCACATCATCTCGGCGGCGCGCCAGCGGGTCGGGCCCTCGACCAGCACGCGGTGGGGGTCCAGGAGTTGGAGGCGGCCGCCGAGACGGTTGAGGTCCGTCAGGTAGATCGCCCGGTTGTCGTAGACCCAGTCATGGATCAGCGTCTGGCCCTGCGCGGAGGCCGCGATGGCCGCGAAGAACGGGACGTTGTCGATGTTCAGACCCGGGAACGGCATCGGGTGGATCTTGTCGATCGGCGCTTCGAGCTTGCTCGGGCGGACCGTCAGGTCGACCAGGCGGGTACGGCCGTTGTCGGCGAAGTACTCCGGAGTGCGGTCGTGGTCGAGGCCCATCTCCTCCAGGACCGCGAGCTCGATCTCCAGGAACTCGATGGGCACCCGGCGGACCGTCAGCTCCGACTCCGTGACGACCGCCGCGGCCAGCAGGCTCATCGCCTCGACCGGGTCCTCGGAGGGGGAGTAGTCGACGTCGACGTCGATGGTCGGCATGCCGTGCACGGTGAGGGTGGTGGTGCCGATGCCCTCGACCTTGACGCCGAGCGCCTCCAAGAAGAAGCAGAGGTCCTGGACCATGTAGTTGGAGGACGCGTTGCGGATGACGGTCACGCCGTCGTGGCGCGCGGCGGCCAGCAGCGCGTTCTCGGTCACGGTGTCGCCGCGCTCGGTCAGCACGATCGGGCGGTCGGGGGAGATCGCGCGGTCCACCTGCGCGTGGTAGAGCCCCTCGGTCGCCGCGATGTCGAGCCCGAACCGCCGCAGCGCGATCATGTGCGGCTCGATGGTCCGCGTCCCGAGGTCGCAGCCACCGGCGTACGGCAGTTTGAAGGCGTCCATACGGTGCAGCAGCGGGCCGAGGAACATGATGATCGAGCGGGTGCGGCGGGCCGCGTCCGCGTCGATCGCGGCCATGTCCAGCTCGGCCGGCGGCACGATCTCCAGGTCGACGCCCTCGTTGATCCAGCGGGTGCGCACGCCGATGGAGTTCAGCACCTCCAGCAGGCGGTAGACCTCCTCGATGCGGGCGACCCGACGCAGCACTGTGCGCCCCTTGTTGAGCAGCGAGGCGCACAGCAGTGCCACGCACGCGTTCTTGCTGGTCTTGACGTCGATGGCGCCGGACAGCCGACGGCCGCCGACGACTCGCAGATGCATCGGGCCCGCGTAGCCCAGAGAGACGATCTCGCTCTCCAGGGCTTCACCGATTCGAGCGATCATCTCAAGGCTGATGTTTTGGTTGCCGCGCTCGATGCGGTTGACGGCGCTCTGACTTGTGCCGAGCGCCTCTGCGAGCTGCGACTGTGTCCAGCCACGGTGTTGCCGGGCGTCACGGATGAGCTTGCCGATGCGTACGAGGTAATCGTCTGCCATGAGGTTGAGGCTATCTCAGATATGAGATGGCACATCTCGATGGGGCCATTCGGGTGATGGCCCGTCAATGCCGCTTATGGGTACGGGTGCGATGCCATCCGAAAGGTCCGGGCAAATCGACCGATGTCGTACGACGTCCGGTGCTGCTGTGGGTGTGGCGCGGGCCGCGCTTTCCGCCACCGGTGGTGAGCGACCAGGAGCGCCGGTTGATGTTCAGCCGTACGCCGGGCAGGATGCGGAAACTCTTGCGGAACGTCAGGGGCATGCGTACGCCTCCCTCCGGGGGTCTGGAACGTACCTGTCGGTTACCCCGACTTGGCGTACTGATGGCAGAACTCGACCGGTTCCTCGAAGGTGGCGCCGGGCGCCGCCACGTCAGCCGGGTGACCCACTCCCCGCCGAGATTCGACCCGCGACGATCCGCGACCCGTGCGTGAGCGCGCCGAGGCCGCCCGTCAACTCGATGCCGACGTACGGGATGCCGTCCCTGTGGACTGGGCGTGCAGGGCGGGGCGGAGTCCCGTCGTCATCTCGGGCAGGTGTCGGACGATCCAGTCGGCGCGGCTCACGCGCCGCCGCCCGTGCGCGTCGGTCTGCCCGCGCCGAAGGTGCTGTCCCGCCAGATAATCACCGGGTGAGCCTAGGCGTCGTGTGAGGCGTCACAAACGGAGGTCGGGCATGACCTGTCCGACCCCATGTACTAGAGTTATCTCGACATCGAGATATCTGCCGAGGCGTACCGCAGCCGCCACCCTGGTTAGGGTTACCTAACTTAGCCTTACCTTAGCGGATCGGCCAAGTCGTCGTGGCGGCAGGATGCGGTGGGAACGCGCACATCAATGAAGGAGACTGTCGTGTCGGCGAACAGCTTCGACGCCCGCAGCACGCTGCAGGTGGGCGACGAGTCGTACGAGATCTTCCGGCTGGACAAGGTGGAAGGCTCGGCTCGCCTTCCGTACAGCCTCAAGGTTCTGCTGGAGAACCTGCTCCGTACCGAGGACGGCGCGAACATCACCGCCGACCACATCCGTGCCCTCGGCGGCTGGGACTCCCAGGCCCAGCCGTCCCAGGAGATCCAGTTCACGCCCGCCCGCGTGATCATGCAGGACTTCACCGGCGTGCCCTGTGTCGTCGACCTCGCCACCATGCGTGAGGCCGTCAAGGCCCTCGGCGGCGACCCGGCCAAGGTCAACCCGCTCTCCCCGGCCGAGATGGTCATCGACCACTCCGTCATCGCCGACAAGTTCGGCACCAACGACGCCTTCAAGCAGAACGTCGACCTGGAGTACGGCCGCAACAAGGAGCGCTACCAGTTCCTGCGCTGGGGCCAGACCGCCTTCGACGACTTCAAGGTCGTCCCCCCGGGCACCGGCATCGTCCACCAGGTCAACATCGAGCACCTGGCCCGTACGGTCATGGTCCGCAACGGCCAGGCCTACCCCGACACCCTCGTCGGCACCGACTCGCACACCACGATGGTCAACGGCCTCGGTGTGCTCGGCTGGGGCGTCGGCGGCATCGAGGCCGAGGCCGCGATGCTCGGCCAGCCGGTCTCGATGCTCATCCCGCGCGTCGTCGGCTTCAAGCTGACCGGTGAGCTCACCCCCGGCACCACCGCCACCGACCTCGTGCTCACCATCACCGAGATGCTGCGCAAGCACGGCGTCGTCGGCAAGTTCGTCGAGTTCTACGGCGAGGGCGTCGCCGCCACCTCGCTCGCCAACCGCGCCACCATCGGCAACATGTCGCCGGAGTTCGGTTCGACCGCCGCGATCTTCCCGATCGACGCCGAGACGATCAACTACCTCAAGCTCACCGGCCGCTCCGAGCAGCAGCTCGCGCTCGTCGAGGCGTACGCCAAGGAGCAGGGCCTCTGGCTGGACCCGGCCGCCGAGCCGGACTTCTCCGAGAAGCTGGAGCTCGACCTCTCCACGGTCGTCCCGTCGATCGCCGGCCCGAAGCGCCCGCAGGACCGCATCGTCCTCGCCAACGCCGCCGAGCAGTTCAAGCTGGACGTCCGCAACTATGTCGACGTCGTCGACGAGGCGGGCCAGGAGTCCTTCCCGGCCTCCGACGCCCCGGCCGTCGCCCCGAACGGCGCTCCGTCCAACCCGGTCACCGTGACCGCCCCCGACGGTTCGACGTACGAGATCGACCACGGTGCGGTGACGGTCGCGGCCATCACCTCCTGCACCAACACCTCCAACCCGTACGTCATGGTCGCCGCCGCGCTCGTCGCGAAGAAGGCCGTGGAGAAGGGCCTGACCCGCAAGCCGTGGGTCAAGACCACCCTCGCCCCGGGTTCGAAGGTCGTCACCGACTACTTCGACAAGGCCGGTCTGACGCCGTACCTGGACAAGGTCGGCTTCAACCTGGTCGGTTACGGCTGCACCACCTGCATCGGCAACTCCGGCCCGCTGCCGGAGGAGGTCTCCAAGGCCGTCAACGACCACGACCTCGCGGTGACCTCGGTCCTCTCCGGCAACCGGAACTTCGAGGGCCGTATCAACCCCGACGTCAAGATGAACTACCTGGCCTCCCCGCCGCTGGTCGTCGCGTACGCCATCGCGGGCTCCATGAAGGTGGACATCACCAAGGACGCCCTCGGCACCGACCAGGACGGCAAGCCGGTCTTCCTCGCCGACATCTGGCCCTCCGAGGCCGAGGTCAACGACGTCGTCGCCAACGCCATCGGCGAGGACATGTTCTCCAAGTCCTACCAGGACGTCTTCGCGGGCGACGCCCAGTGGCAGGCCCTGTCGATCCCGACCGGCGACACCTTCGAGTGGGACGCGGAGTCGACGTACGTCCGCAAGCCCCCGTACTTCGACGGCATGACGATGGAGACCACCCCGGTCTCCGACATCACGGGCGCCCGCGTCCTGGCCAAGCTCGGCGACTCGGTCACCACCGACCACATCTCGCCCGCCGGCGCCATCAAGGCCGACACCCCGGCCGGCAAGTACCTCACCGAGCACGGTGTGGAGCGTCGTGACTTCAACAGCTACGGCTCCCGCCGCGGCAACCACGAGGTCATGATCCGCGGTACGTTCGCCAACATCCGCCTGCGCAACCAGATCGCGCCGGGCACCGAGGGCGGCTACACCCGCGACTTCACGCAGGACGGCGGCCCGGTCTCCTTCATCTACGACGCCTCGCAGAACTACCAGGCCGCCGGCACCCCGCTGGTCATCCTGGGCGGCAAGGAGTACGGCTCCGGCTCGTCCCGCGACTGGGCCGCGAAGGGCACCGCGCTCCTCGGCGTCAAGGCCGTCATCACCGAGTCGTACGAGCGCATCCACCGCTCGAACCTCATCGGCATGGGCGTCCTGCCGCTCCAGTTCCCGGCCGGCCAGAACGCCGACTCCCTCGGCCTGACCGGCGAGGAGACCTTCTCCATCACCGGCGTGACCGAGCTCAACGAGGGCACCACCCCGAGCACGGTCAAGGTCACCACCGACACGGGCGTCGAGTTCGACGCGGTCGTCCGCATCGACACCCCCGGTGAGGCCGACTACTACCGCAACGGCGGCATCATGCAGTACGTGCTGCGCAGCCTGATCCGCAAGTAAGCGGTCCGGCAGGCCAGTTGAGGGCCGCACTCCCCGGAGACGGGGGGTGCGGCCCTTCGCCGTGTTCGGGCGGGGACGTCCAGGTCATCACCCACCCTCAGGTGGAACACAGGCTTCCCCCAGCGGACCGGGACACGATCGGGACATGACTGGCACCGCTGGGTACCGCAACGGCCGCGTCCGTGTGCTCATCGTCGACGACGAGCCCGCGCTCACCGACGTGCTCTCCGTGGCCGTCGAGGAGGCGGGCTGGCGGGCCTACCCGGCGTCGGACGGACAGAGCGCGCTGAAGGTCGCCCGCGGCTGCGCCCCGCACGCCGTCGTCCTCGACGGGATGCTGCCCGACCTCGACGGCCTCCAGGTGCTGCGCCGCCTGCGGGCTGAGAACCCGCGGCTGCCCGTCCTCATGCTCACCGCGCGCGACGCCCTGGAGCACCGGCTCGACGGACTCGACGCCGGCGCCGACGACTACGTCACCAAGCCGTTCTCCCTGGAGGAGGTCGTGCTGCGGCTGCGCGGACTGCTGCGCCGGGCGGGCGCCCAGCACACCCGCGCCGACACGTCCGTACGAGTCCTCGGCGACCTCGTCCTCACCGAGGAGACCCGCGAGGTGCACCGCGCGGGTACCCCGATCCAGCTCACCGCCAAGGAGTTCGACCTGCTCAGCCTGATGATGGACCACCCGCGTCAGGTGCTGAGCAAGGCGCAGATCATCGACCACGTCTGGAGCACCTCCTTCGACGGCGGCGGCAACCTCGTCGAGGTCTACATCTCCGGCCTCCGCCGCAAGATCGACCGCGGCCGGGCGCCGATGATCCACACCGTGCGCGGCCTCGGCTACGCCATCAGGCCCACGGAGGACGGCAGATGACCGCCCGGCGGCGACTGCGCTCGATGCGCTCGCGCCTGCTGCTGTTCATCTCCCTCGCCCTGGTCGCCGTGTGCGCGGCGATGGCGCTCACCACCGTGTTCGTCCAACGCGCCTATCTGTACGGCAACTTGGACGACCGCGTCGAGAACGCCGTCGAGCGCTGCCTGGGCGGTGCCGCACTGCAACCCCAACTCACCGCAGACCTGGGCTTCCTGCACGAGCAGGGCCACCCGACCGGCATGGTGGCCGCGCGGCTCGACGACGACGGCGACATCGTCAGCGCGGCGGTCGTGGCGCGCGAGTACACGACGCAGCAGCTCACCGCCGAACAGCGCGCCGCCCTCGCCGGCATCGAGGCCGACGGGTCGATGCACACCCGGACCGTGCCCGGCCTCGGCACCTACCGCATCACCGCGATCGACCGCGACGGCATACGGGTCCTCGTCGGCATCCCGATGGACGACGTGCGGCGGATGATCAGGGGGATGGTCATCGCGGAGGTGGCCATCGCGGCTGTCGGACTCACCGCCGCCGGCTGCGTGTGCGCGGTCGTCATCCGCCGTCAACTGAGGCCCCTGGGCCGGGTCGCCGGGACCGCGGTCGAGGTGTCCCGCGCCCCGCTGGGCAGCGGTCGGGTGGGCGACCTCACCCGCGTCCCCGAGCGCGACACCGACCCCGACAGCGAGGCCGGGCAGGTCGGCGCGGCGTTGAACCGAATGATCGACCACGTGGAGTCGTCCCTGACCGAACGCCAGCGCACGGAGGAGCGGATGCGCCGCTTCCTCTCCGACGCCAGCCATGAACTGCGCACGCCGCTCGCCTCGATCGCGGGCTACGCCGAGCTCATGAACCGTGGCACCGACCGCATCGAACCGGGCACGGCCTGGCGCCGCGTCTCGGCCGAGTCGGCGCGGATGACGGGCCTGGTGGAGGACCTGTTGCTGCTGGCCCGGCTCGACGAGGGCCGCCCGCTC
Organism: Streptomyces justiciae; assembly: GCF_015163075.1. Taxonomy (GTDB): domain Bacteria; phylum Actinomycetota; class Actinomycetes; order Streptomycetales; family Streptomycetaceae; genus Streptomyces; species Streptomyces justiciae. The sequence goes on along the minus strand of NZ_JADDXU010000007.1, from coordinate 250,614 downwards.
CAGTCCGCCGAGGTCGATGTCGCGGCGCTGGTCGCCGAGGCGGTGTGGGACGCGCGGGCCGCGGGCGACGGCCATGACTGGCAGCTCGAACTCCGCCTCGACGCCGAGCCGTTGGTGACCGGCGACGAGGCCCGCCTGCACCAGGTGGTCGCCAACCTCCTGGCCAACGCACGCGTGCACACACCCCCGGGGACGAGGGTCGTAGCGGTGGTGGAGAGCGGGGACGCCCAGTGCCTCGTACGGGTCCGGGACAACGGCCCCGGCATCCCGCCCGCCCTCCTCCCCACGGTCTTCGAACGCTTCACCCGAGCCGACGCGTCCCGTACCAGGGCCGGTGGGCTGGAGGGCGGTTCGGGGCTGGGCCTCGCCATCGTCGCCGCGATCACGGCGGCGCACGGCGGGCGCATCGACGTCGAAAGCACGCCGGGGCGGACGGAGTTCACGGTCCGACTGCCACGGGTGGCGGAGGAGCCGCTGCCGGCCGTGCTGTCGGGGGAGGGAGCGAGGGTCCGCTGAGACCTGGTCACCCGTGCCGTGCGGTCTGAACTACCGTGCCGATCATGCACCGAAGCCGCGTCTACGCCGTCCTGATCGACACCCCCGAGCCCGAGGCCGCCTCCGCCTTCTGGTCCGCCGCCCTCGGCGCCCCGGCCCAACGGGTCGACGACGAACCGCAGTTCACCGTCCTCCACGGCGCCCTGCCGGGGCTGGTCACCGCCGTCCAGGCCGTCGACGACGTGCCGCGCCTGCACATCGACATCGAGACGGACGACGTGGAGGCCGAGACCGCTCGCCTGTCGGCCCTCGGCGCGGTCGAGATCTCCCAGTGGCTGGAGTGCCATGTGCTGCGCGCGCCCGGCGGACAGCTGGTGTGCGTGATCCCGGTGCACAGCGACCCCGAGACCTTCGCGGCACAGGCCAACACCTGGCCGTGACAAGGCCGTCGGCCGCACCCGCCGTAGCCGCCGTACCCTCTTCCGAGTGACCTCCCCCGACCTCCTCCACCACGCCCTCCACGACCCCGGCGACCCGCCCCTCCGTCCGCTGCCGGACCGCGCGGCGGAGCTGCTGCGCGAGCTGGACGCGCCGCCGCGGCTCGCCGCGCATCTCAGGGCGGTGCACGACGTGGCGTACGACCTCGTGGAGTGGCTGACGCGGCGGCACTCCCAACTCCCGCTCGACCGTGAGGCGGTGCTGTTCGGTGCGGCCACGCACGACATAGGCAAGACGGCGCACACCACGGAGCTCTCCGGCCCCGGTTCGGCGCACGAAGTCGCCGGTCGCGACCTGCTGTTGAGCCACGGCATCACCCCGCACCTGGCCCGCTTCGCCGCCACCCACGCGAGCTGGACCGCGCCGGACGTGACGATCGAGGATCTCCTGGTCAGCCTCGCCGACAAGGCATGGAAGAACAAGCGCGTCCCGGAGCTGGAGGACCTGGTGGTCAGGACGCTGGCCGAGGCGAGCGGGCGATCGGTGTGGGAGGAGTTCCTGGACCTCGACGACCTGCTGACGGACGTGGGGGAGGGGGCGGCGGCGCGGCTGGCCTTTCAGGGGGCGTATCCCGTGTGACGGCGGCGGGCTCAGAAACCGAGGAGCGCGTCGAGATCGATCTCGACGGGGAACGGCAGCTCGGTGAAGAGCTTGCCGTGGTGCACCGGGTGCGAGGGCGCGGGGAAGTAGGTGAGGGTGTCCGCGTTGAGCCAGTACTCGTGGACCGCGAGCTTCTGGTCGCGGTCCAGTTCGACGCGCCAGTAGTACGGGACCTTGTTCGCTGAGAAGAGCGCGGGTTTGCGCACGCGGTCGTCCTGACGAGAGCCAGGGGACACGACTTCGACGGCGAGGGTGACCTTCCCTGCTGGGATGCACTCAGCCTTGAAGAGGTTCAGCTCCCGCGGGTCGTAGACGATCACATCCGGTTTGGGGGTGTTGCGGTCGTCCACCATCACGCACTGCTCGGTGAGTACCCGATAGGGCGAGACGCGTGCTGCCTTGAGCGCGTCAGCGAGGCCGTCCCGCACTTCGTTGTGCCAGACATTGGTCTGCCCACGAGCCACGACCACTCCGTCCACGAGTTCCCAGTCGAAGGGCAGCTCCAAATGCTTCACCTGGGCAAAGGCCCAGCCGTCGGCCGGAGGGAACATCCAGGTGTCCTCGGTGGCCTGCTGGGGTGTGGTCATCACTGCTCCCATGGACGCCAGTGTGGACGCCGATATGTGGCGTGATCGTACGTACGAAGGTACCGCCACCCAAACCAGTGATGCCACGGCACGCCATTGACGCCCACCCTCCCTCGCGCCAACCGTTTACACCCGCCCCCATTCGCGCTACCTTCCGCCACAGGCGGGGTGGGAGCGCTCCCATGCGGGTGGACCGGAACCTGCCCGAAGGGGACCACCCACCCCGCTCATCCGCACACGCATCCGCACGGCCCGTACCTCAAGGAACGGACTGGACTGTCATGATCCTGACAAAATCAGCGTCCCCCGGTCGCCGATTAGCGCTCCCGACTCGCGCCAGAGCCCTCTTCCTCGTCCTGGTCTCCCTGCTCGCCACAATCCCCGCGGTCGCCCTGGTCGTCACGGCCGGCGGGCAGGCGGAAGCCCACGGCACCCCGATGAAGCCCGGCAGCCGTACCTTCCTGTGCTGGCAGGACGGGCTGACCGACACCGGTGAGATCAAGCCCGTCAACCCGGCCTGCAAGAACGCGCAGGCGGTCAGCGGCACCACGCCGTTCTACAACTGGTTCTCGGTGCTCCGCTCGGACGGCGCCGGCCGCACCCGCGGCTTCGTACCGGACGGCCAGCTGTGCAGCGGCGGCAACACCAACTTCACCGGCTTCAACGCCCCGCGCAACGACTGGCCGTTGACCCACCTCACCTCGGGCGCGACCGTCGACTTCTCCTACAACGCCTGGGCGGCGCACCCGGGTTGGTTCTACGTCTACGTCACCAAGGACGGCTTCGACCCGACCAAGACCCTCACCTGGAACGACATGGAGGACCAGCCCTTCCTCTCCGTCGACCACCCGCCGCTGAACGGCAGTCCGGGCACGGTCGAGGCCAACTACTCCTGGACCGGGCAGCTTCCGTCGAACAAGTCGGGCCGCCACATCATCTACATGGTCTGGCAGCGCTCGGACAGCGCGGAGACCTTCTACTCCTGCTCCGACGTCGTCTTCGACGGCGGCAACGGCGAGGTGACCGGCATCCACGAACCGGGCAACCCGACCGACCCGGTCCCCGGCACCTGCACCGCCACCCGCAAGACGACCGGCAGTTGGAGCGGCGGCTACCAGTCCGAGGTGACCGTCACCAACTCCGGCGACGTCCCGATGCTGGGCTGGATGGTCGACTGGACGCTCCCGAGCGGCCAGAAGGTCGACAGCCTCTGGAACGGCAACGCCACCTACACCGGCCAGGACGTGATGGTCCACAACGCCGACTGGAACGGGTCCCTGAGCCCAGGACAGAGCACGACGTTCGGGTACGTCGTGACCGGCTCCGGCGGTGATACGGCGACCACGTTGCCCTGTCGCGTCGGGTAACCCCGGCCGGCCTGCGGACCCGGTGGGCCACGAGCCGCCGCTCACCGGGTCCGTCGGCGATGACATGATGGCGGGCATGACCTTCACGACCCGCATGACCGCTCCGGCCGCGTCCCGAAAGGGCGATGCCGCGTAGGCGCCCCGGCGCGCTGCGCGCCGCTCGACCCACCAACGCCCCGCGATGGGACCTTCCCCCGGCCCGCATCCATGGCCTCTCCACCCGAACAAGCCTGGCCATAGCCCGCGTTGAAGGGCTCCCGGCCGACTACTACGTCTACTCCGGCGCCACCGACCGGGCCCTGCGACGCTATCGCCAGTTCCTTCAACCGGCAGGGCGACGCCCCCGTTACCCACAGGACGCGGAGTGCACCTGCCGCGGCTGCTCCTTCGACGACGTCAGGCACGCCCGCGACATACTGGACGAGATCCTCACCCGCCTGCCTCCCCGGCCACGCGCCGAACTCGCCCGCGCCGTAGCCGACTTGGACGCCACATACCTGCAACGCACCCTCCCCGACCCCTTCGCCACGGACCGCCAGTGGCACCCCGACCTGTGGTGGCGCCGCCGAGGAGCCCCTGCCTGACCCGAGGGAGCCGACGCGACGCAGGCGCCGCCGATGACGTACACCTGTGAACGGGGCGGGCGATGGCGCCGGGCCTTGAGGACGGCGTGCACGCGCGACGGCACCTGGCGACGGCGCCGACCCCCGCCGGTCAAGTGCGCGCGTCAGCGGGGGCAGGCGGTGGCGTCGGGCCGCGCGGCTGGTGTGCACGCGCGACCGGACCTGCCGATGGTGCCGGGCCCCGCCGATCACGCGCGCGTCAGCGGGTCAGGTGGTGGCGTCAGGCCGCGCGGCTGGTGTGCATGTGCGTGCGGGCCGAGGCGTGGCGTCGTGCCCCGCCGGTCACGTGCGCGCGTCAGCGGGCCGGGCGGTGGCGTCGGGCCGCGCGGCTGGTGTGCATGTGTGAGCGGGCCGAGGCTGGCGCCGTGCTCTGCCGATCACGTGCGCGCGTGAGCGGGCTGGACGATGGAGGCGGGCCCCGAAGATGACGTACACCCGCACCCTCAGGCAGGCCGGCGACCAGCTGCCGCAGGGCCTCGGGCCCGTCGGCGGCCAGGGCGCTGTGCTGGCGGTGGTCGGCGGCGACCCAGCGGCCTGGTCGCCCTGAACGGCACCTACCACGGCTTCGGCCCCGACCCGCTGATCGCCCTCGGCACTGGCCGGCCGTAATTCGCTTGCCCCCGGCACGCGACGTCGCTGCACTGTGCGCGGCGCGATGATGTTGACCGGCATGACCGCAGGCCCGCTCCAACCAAGCCAGGGCCGGTGAACAGGCCGGACCTGCGCATGGCACGCCACCCCGCCGATCACCTGCACCCGCGACCCGACCTGGCTATGGCGCCGCACCTCGCCGATCACGTGCACGCGTGACCTGACCTGGCGATGGCGCTGCACCTCGCCGATCACATGCCCACCCGACCCGACCTGGCCATGGCGCGCTCCACCCCGCCGATTACCCACCCCCTCCACCGCCCCCCACCCACGCCGCCACGCCCCACCCCCGTTCCGGGAGCCCCGACCGCCACCGTGTGAGGATGGCCTACCGTCCTGCTCCGATGTGTCAGTCGAGGTCGTTGCCATGTCCAAGTCCGAGGCCCGTGAGCCGATTCGCAGCAACGCGCGGTCCAACCGGGCGAAGATCCTGGCCGCCGCGCGTGAGCTGCTGGGGCAGAACCCGGACGCCACGCTGGAGGAGATCGCGCAGGCCGCCGGGGTCGTACGGCGGACCGTGCACGGGCATTTCCCGGGCCGTGTGGCGCTGCTGGAGGCGCTCGCGGAGGAGGCGTCGGAGGCGTTGCGGGCGGCTTCCGCACGGTGGCCGGACGTGACGGAGGACCCGGAGCACGCGTTCGCCGGGTTCGTGCTCGCGGTGTGGCCCGAGGGTGACCGCTACCGGCTGCTGCTGTCGCTGGCGACGCAGGATCTGGGGCAGGAGCGGGTCACCGAGGCGCTGGCACCGGCCCGCGCGGCGGCCCTCGCGATCCTGGAGCGCGGCCAGCGGGCCGGGGTCTTCCACGACCGGCTCCCCGCGCCCGCGCTCAGCGCCGCGATGGAGGCGTACACCATCGGCCTGCTGGAGGCTGTCACCGCCGGTCTCTGGGAGGGGGACGGGGCGCGGGCCGCGGTGGCGAGCCTCATCGCGGTCGGTGTGCCGGTGGAGCGCGCGGAGCGGGTGGTGGCGGAGGTCGCCGGCCGGGAGGAGTGAGGCTCGCGGCATCGAAGCAGCCGCGGGTGCTCCAGGGCGGACCCGGTGGACACCCCCACCGGGTCCGCGAGCCGGGCAGGTGAGGGGGAGTCCCTGCCCGGGTGTGGAGTGGCTGAAGACGGCGACAGCGCGCGGGTCGGACAACGTTGTCGAGTAGTCTAAACCTCACTTTACCGCGTCAATGGACCGCGAAGTCAAGCGAGTTGGGTTTGACCCGTCCGAGTGGCTCCGCGGTGCCGTCGGCCGGCTGTCCGTGGCCCCGCGTGGTACGGCTGGCGCACGTGAAGCCCCTGATGCTTGCCGCCGCTCTGGCCTTGGTGTTCGCCGGCGTCGCCGCCGCGCCCCCGGCACCTCCCGAGCTCGTCGACGACCCCACCCCCTACGTCGACCCCCTCATCGGCACCCGCAACGGCGGCAACGTCTTCCCCGGCGCGGTCACCCCGTTCGGCATGCTCTCGTGGAGCCCCGAGAACACCCGCGGCGACGCCACCCGCACGGCGGCCCCCGGCGGCTACCACTACGACGCCACCCGCATCCGGGGCTTCAGCCTCACCCACATGTCCGGCACCGGGTGCGCGGGCGGCAGTGGAGACATCCCGTTCTTCCCGTACGCCGGTCAGGTCGCCTCCTCACCCGCGAGCGACACCGGGGACAAGGTGTACGCCGCCGACTTCGACCACGCCGACGAGACCGCCGAACCCGGCCACTACAAGGTCACCCTCGCCTCCGGCGTCACCGCGGACCTCACGGCCACCGCCCGCACCGGCTCGGCCCGCTTCACCTACCCTGCCGACCAGCCCGCCTCGTTGCTCATCCGTACCGCCAACTCCGAGGTGGGCTCCACCGATTCGACGGTCGAGATCGACCCAAGCACCCGTACCGTATCCGGCTCCGTCACCTCCGGAAACTTCTGCGGCCACCTCGACCCGGAGGGCCGACGCGCCTACTACACCCTGCACTTCACCGCCCGTTTCGACCGCGCCTTCAAGGCGACCGGCACCTGGCGGGACGACCGGCTCGACTCCGGGTCCCTCACGGCGAGCGGCGGCACCGGCGGCTTTGGCGAGGGCGGAAGGCCGGTCGCGGGCAAGGGGGCCGGCGGGTATGTGGAGTTCGCGCCGGGGGCCGGGCCGGTGAACGTCAAGGTCGGTGTCTCGTACGTCAGTCGGGCGGGCGCCGAGGCAAACCTGGCGGCGGAGAACCCGCCGTACCGCACCTTCGACGACGTACGGCAGGCGGCCCGCCGGGCCTGGCGCGACGACCTCGCCGCCATCCGCGTCGGCGGCGGCACCGACGCCGAACGCACCACCTTCTACACGGCCCTGTACCACTCCCTCCTCCACCCGAACATCATCAGCGACGCCGACCGCAGGTACCGCGGTCCTGACGGCGAGGTGCACCGGACCGGGCGCCGGGCGCAGTACGGCACCTTCTCCGGGTGGGACGTCTACCGCGACCAGGTGCAGCTGCTCACGCTTCTGCAACCGCGCACCGGCTCCGACATCGCCCAGTCGCTCTACGAACTCGCCCAGCAGAACGGCGGGATCTGGGACCGCTGGCTGCACGGAGCGAGCGGCACGCACGTCATGAACGGCGATCCCTCGGCCGTCGCCCTGGCAGGCATCCACGCCTTCGGCGGCACCGACTTCGACCTGCGGGGGGCGCTGGACTCGCTCGTCCGTGCGGCTACCGAGCCGACTCCGAAGGATCTGTCCGCCGCCGGGAAGCCTGTCCTGTCCGTGGGGCAACGGCCGTCTCTCAACCAGTACTTGAAGCACCACTACATGCCGTCCGTGTCCAACGCCTGGGGCGGTGCCGCGGAGACGCTGGAGATGTCCGGCGCCGACTTCGCCCTCTCGCAACTCGCCGCGGCGGCGGGGGAGAAGGGCGTCGCCGCCGAGTTCGCCGGGCGCTCCCAGTGGTGGCAGAACAACTTCAACATCGGTGCCGATCCGAGCGGCGGCTACATCGCCAACCGCAAGGCGGACGGCAGTTGGGTCGCGGGCTTCACCCCGGCCACCGGCAACGGGTTCGTGGAGGGGACGGCGGCCCAGTACACGTGGATGGTCCCGCACAATCCGGCGGGGCTCTTCGCCGCGATGGGCGGGAGAAGCAAGGCGCTTGGTCGGCTCGACTCCTTCTTCCACGCGGGCGCCGGCAGTTGGGCCTTCACCGGCAGCGGTGGCGAGAAGTCCGAGCTGGACAACGAGCCGTCCATCAACGTGCCCTACCTGTACGACTACGCGGGCGCCCCGTACCGGACACAGGAGACCGTACGCGCCGCCATGCGACAGCTGTGGTCGACGCGGCCGGGCGGCATCCCGGGCAACGACGACCTCGGCGCGATGTCCGCCTGGTACGTCTTCGCCGCCCTCGGCATGTATCCGCAGGTCCCTTCCCGCACCGAACTCGTCCTGGCCTCACCGCTGTTCCCCCGGATCGAGATCGACCGCCCGGACGGCAACGACATCTCCGTCCGCGCGGAAGGAGCCGCCGCCGACTCGCCCTACATCCACTCCCTGCGGGTCGACGGACGTACCAGTGAACGGCCTTGGCTGCCGGCCTCGTTCGTACGGGACGGTGGCGACCTCGACTACACGCTCTCCGGTACGCCCGACCGTGCATGGGGCTCGGGCGTCGATGCCGCTCCGCCGTCCTTCCGCGAGGGCGAACAGCCCTACCAGGTCGGCATCGGGCCGACCGCGGTGACGCTCGCCCCGGGCGGGAGTGTGAAGGTCGCCCTTCGCGCGCTCGCGTTGAGCGGCGGTGCCGGTCCCGCGGGCCGCTTCAGGGTCGACGCGCCCGAGGGGGTCGAGGCAAGTCCGGCCGAGGGGAGCGTCGTTGACGGGGTGCAGGAGATCACTCTCAGCGTCGGCGAAGGCGCCGCGCAGGGTTTCTACGATGCCGAGATCGCCGTCGACTCGTACGCACAGCCCGTCTTCCTGACCGTCGCCGCGCCCGGCAGTCTGCTCGCCGCCTACGACAGCATCGGGATCTCGGACGACTCCGGTGACCACGACGAGGCCGACTTCGACGGCGGCGGCTGGAGCTACTCCCGGCAGGCTCTTGCCGCGGCCGGATTGAGCCCGGGTGGGCAGGGGCAGCTGGGGGACGGCCTCGGCTTCATCTGGCCCGGCTCGCCGAGCGGGCGGCCGGACAACGCCACTGCGAACGGACAGACCGTGCAATTGGCTGAGCCTGTCAGCCAGTTGGCCTTTGTCGGCAGCGCTGTCAACGGCGATCAGGAGGCCCGCGCCACCGTCACCTACACCGACGGCAGCACGGACACCGTCGACCTCTCCTTCACCGACTGGACGCTCGGCGGGGGCGGCGGCAGCGTCCGGTACGGCAACGAGGTCGTCGCGAGGACGGCGTACCGGAACGTCCCGGGCGCGGGGCGGGAACCGGTCGTCACGTACGTCTTCGCGACCGAGCCGTTCCGGGCGCCCGAGGGGAAGGCCGTCGCGCGTGTGCGGCTGCCCCGTGATCCGGACCTGCACGTGTTCACGCTGGCGACTCGCTGAACAGCCCGGCCAGCCAGTCGAGTTGGCGGCGGACATGAACCGCGTCGCCGCCCTCGTGGCCGTTGTACGGGTAGGCGTGGATCTCCGTGCGCGGGGCGGCGCCGGACAGTTCGGCCCAGCGGTTGAAGGCGGCGTACGCGCCGCTCGGCGGGCAGACCGTGTCGCGCAGGCCGACCCCGAAGTGGGCGGGGGCGTGGGCGCGGCGGGCGAAGGAGATGCCTTCGACGTAGGACAGCGTGCGGTACGCGGCCTCCTCCGCGCCCCGGTGCACGGAGAGGTAGGTGCTGATCTCGCCGTACGGGTGGGCGTCGGTGAGGTCGAGGGCGCGGCGGATGCCGCACAGCAGGGGGGCGGTGATCAGGGCCGCGGCCAGGTCGGGGACGAGTCCCGCGACGGCGAGGGCCAGGCCGCCGCCCTGGCTGTTGCCGACGGCGACCGTGCGGGAGGCGTCCACGCCGGGCAGGGCGCGGACCGCGGTGACCGCGCGGACGGCGTCCGTGATGAGGCGGCGGTAGTGGTGGTCGCGGGGGTCGAGGAGGCCGCGGGTCATGGGGCCGGGGCCGCCGGGGGCCTGGGCGTGCGGGTCGGGGGTGGCGCCGCCGTTGCCGTACTGGTCGCCCTGGCCGCGGTTGTCCATGAGTAGCACCGCGTACCCGGCGTTCACCCAGGTCAGGCGCTCGTGGGGGAGGCCGCGGCCACGGCCGTAGCCCGCGTACTCGACGACGGCGGGCAGTGGCTCCCGCACGCCGGCAGGGCGGCTGAACCAGGCGCGCACCGGGTCGCCCGCGAAGCCCCGGAACGTCACGTCCCAGGACTCGGTGAGCCGCAGGCCGGTCTCCACCGGCCGCACCGACACCAACACCTCATCCTGGGCGGCCTCCTTGAGGGTTCCGCGCCAGAACTCGTCGAAGTCGGCGGGCTCTTCGGGCAGCGGACGGTGGTGCACGAGCTCCGTCAGCGGCAGGTCGAACGCGGGCACGGGGCACCTCGCAGGAGTCGGACGGGAAAGGGAAACTTGCGGAGATTAGCGCGCCTGGCTCCCGGGTTCTACCCCGCACGCAACGGACTTCAACTCCCCACCCACGCCTCAAAAGGCGGCTGCGACACCCATTGACAGCGCTTTCTAACTGCCTTTAAGTTGCCGCGAAGTTACCGGTAAGAGTTCGAAAGTTTCGGTTCAGCTCCTCCCCTCCTGAGAGGACCGAGCATGAGCACGTCCACCAAGTCGGCCTCTCCGCCCGGCGTCCAGGACCCACCCGCCCCCGCTCCACCGCGAAAGCCCTCCGCACGCGTCACCTGGAGACGGGCGCTGCGCCGCGACTGGCAGCTGTACTCACTGGCGGTGCTGCCGCTGCTGTTCTTCCTGGTGTTCCGCTATCTGCCGATGCTCGGCAACGTGATCGCCTTCCGGCGCTTCGAACCGGGCGGCTCGATGTTCGGCGAGCAGTGGGTCGGCCTGCGCTATGTCGAGATGTTCCTCAGCGACCCGACCTTCTGGCAGGTCTTCCGCAACACGCTCTGGCTCGGCGGACTGACCCTCGTCTTCTGCTTCCCGATCCCGATCGTGCTGGCCCTGCTGCTCAACGAGGTGCGCCGGCGGGCCCTGAAGCGGTTCGTGCAGTCGGTGTCGTACCTGCCGCACTTCCTGTCGATCGTGATCGTCGCCGGCATCACCCTGCAGATCCTCGCCACCGACGGCCCGGTCAACCACGTCCTGGGCTGGCTCGGCCACGACGAGATCCGGTTCATCCAGGAACCCGAGTGGTTCCGCACGATCTACGTCGGCTCCGAGATCTGGCAGACCGCCGGCTGGGGCACGATCCTCTACCTCGCCGCGCTCACCACCATCGACGAGGACCTGTACGAGGCCGCCCGTATCGACGGCGCCGGCCGCTGGCGGCAGACCTGGCACGTCACCCTGCCCGGCATCCGCCCCACCATGATCACGCTGCTGATCCTCAACGTCGGCACGTTCATGGCGGTCGGCTTCGAGAAGGTCCTGCTGCTCTACAACCCGCTGACGTACCAGACCTCCGACGTGATCTCCACGTACGTCTACCGGACCGGCGTCGAGTCCAACAGCTTCAGCTACGCCGCCGCCATCGGCCTGTTCGAGGCGGTCATCGGCCTGGTCCTGATCACGACCGCGAACCAGCTCTCGCGCCGCACAGTGGGGACCAGCCTGTGGTGAGGCCGAGCCGTTCCTACCGGGTGTTCCAGGGCGTCAACGGGGTGATCCTCAGCCTCGTCGTGGTCGTGACCCTGTATCCCTTCGTCAACATCATCGCCCGGTCCTTCAGCGGGGAGCGGCAGATCCGCGCCGGTGAAGTGACGCTGTGGCCCAAGGGGTTCAACCTCACCACGTACAAAATCGTGTTCCAGGACTCGATGTTCTGGCGGAACTACGGCAACACCGTGTTCTACACGGTCGTCTCCACCGCCGTCGCCATGATCCTGACGACCTGTTACGCGTACGTCCTGTCGAAGAAGCACCTCAAGGGCCGCACCGCGCTCATCGGCGTCGCCGTGTTCACCATGTTCTTCACCGGCGGGCTGATCCCCAACTACGTGCTGATCACCACCCTCGGCCTGAAGAACAGCGTGTGGGCGATCGCCCTGCCCAACGCGATCAGCGTCTTCAACCTGCTGGTGATGAAGGCCTTCTTCGAGAGTCTGCCGGGGGAGCTGGAGGAGGCCGCGCAGATCGACGGGCTGAGCACCTACGGCATCCTGCTCAGGGTCGTGCTGCCGCTGTCCAAGGCGGTCGTCGCGACGATGGTCCTCTTCTACTCGGTGTCCTTCTGGAACTCCTGGTTCAGCGCTTTCCTCTACATGGACAGCTCGGACCTGATGCCGGTCACCGTCTATCTGCGGAACATGATCCTGGGCGCCACCGGCGGCTCCAACGCGGGCGCCGGCACCGAGCAGCTCAGCCAGGTCGGCGCGAACATCCAGGCGGTGACCATCGTGCTCACCTCGCTGCCGATCCTCTGCGTGTACCCGTTCGTCCAGCGCTACTTCGTCTCGGGCGTGATGCTCGGCGCGGTCAAGGGCTGATTCCCCCGACTCACCCAAGCCGTCAAGAGCTGGTCCCCGACTCACCTACGGAACAAGGGAGTTCCCGTGAAGAACGCAGGAGAGCTGTCGCGGCGTCAGATCTTGGCCGCCGCCGGCTTCATCGGTCTCGCCGGCCTCACCGGCTGCGGCAGCGGCGACAACGGCGGCGACAGCAAGGACCTGTCGAAGAAGCAGAACGGCGCGATGAAGGAGTACCGCGCCGGGCAGCAGTTCAAGGCCGCCAAGCCGCTGTCCTTCTCGATGCTGCACAACAACAACCCGGTCTACCCGTACAAGAGCAGCTGGCTGTTCTGGAAGGAGGTCACCAAGCGCACCGGCATCACCCTGAAGCCGGTCGACATCCCGCTCGCCGACTACGAGAAGAAGCGCAGCGTCCTCATCGGCGCGGGCGACGCCCCCTTCCTGATCCCGAAGACCTACCACCCGGGCGAGGTCGCCTTCGTGTCCTCCGGCGCGATCCTCCCGGTCAGCGAGTACGTGCACCTCATGCCCAACTACCAGGACAAGGTGAAGAGGTGGAAGCTCGAACCCGAGCTCGACTCCATACGCCAGTCCGACGGCAAGTACTACCTGCTGCCCGGCCTGCACGAGAAGCCCAAGGCCGGCTACTCCCTCTCTTTCCGCACCGACGTCCTCGACAAGCTCGGCCTCACCCTGCCCGGCACCTGGGACGAGGTGTACTCGGTCCTGAAGGCGCTCAAGACGGAGTACCCCGACAAGTACCCGTGGACCGACCGCTGGAGCGTCAACACCCCGTTCCCCTGCGGGGCGTTGTTCCAGTACCTCGGCCAGTCCTACGGGGTGAAGGCGGGCTGGGCGTACGACAACATCAGCTTCGACACCAAGGCGCAGAAGTTCGTCTTCACCGCCACGCAGGACAACTACCGGGCGATGATCGAGTTCTTGAGAAAGATCGTCGCCGAGAAGCTGCTCGACCCGGAGAGCTTCACCCAGCAGGACGACCAGGCGACGCAGAAGCTGCTGGCCGAGAAGTCGTACGTCATCAGCGCCAACCCGCAGGAGCTGGTGCAGAACTACCGCTACAACCTGGAGAAGCAGGTCAAGGGCGCGAAGATCGAGATGGTCCCGGTGCCGCTCGGACCGGCGGGCCCGGTCGTCCTCGGCGGGGTGAGGCTGGAGAACGGGATCATGGTCTCCAGCAAGGCCCTCAAGAGTGACAGCTTCGTCGCGATGATGCAGTTCGTGGACTGGCTCTGGTACTCGGACGAGGGCCAGAAGCTGTGCAAGTGGGGTGTCCAGGGCGTCACTTACACCGAGGCCGGCGGCACCTACAAGCTGGAGCCCGGCATCTCCCTCATGGGCTCCGACCCGGACGCCCCGAAGGACCTCCAGAAGGACTTCGGTTTCTTCAACGGCGTGTTCACCTACGGCGGCAGCTGGGAGCTGGTCTCCTCCAACTTCGGCCCGGACGAGAAGAAGTTCCAGGACGCGATGTCCCAGCGCGAGGAACTGCCCATCGACCCCGCCCACCCCCTGCAGTCGGTGGAACAGGAACAGGCGACGCTCCTCGATACGCCCCTCAAGGACCACGCCATCCAGAACACCCTCAAGTTCGTTCTCGGCAAGCGGCCGATGTCCGAATGGGACGCCTACGTCTCCGAGTTGAAGGCGAAGAACCTCCAGCGGCTCGTCGACCTGCACAACCAGGCGTACGACCGGTTCAAGAAGGAGAACGGGTGATCCACGTCCCCGCCGAACCGACCGGCGAACTCTCCGACGCCTGGCGCCACTGCGTCGGCACCGGCCGCATCGAACTCGCCCTGCGCCGCGACTACCAGGACTCGCTGAAGCTGCTCCAGGACGAGATCGGCTTCCGGTACATCCGCGGTCACGGCCTCCTGAGCGACGGCATGGCGGTCCACCGTCCCTACGAGTGGCAGGGCGCCCGGCACGTCCACCACTCGTTCACCTACGTCGACCAGGTCGTCGACGCCTACCTCGACCTCGGCATTCGGCCGTTCCTCGAACTGGGCTTCATGCCCGAGGAGTTGGCGTCGGGCAAGCAGACGGTCTTCTGGTGGCGGGGCAACGTCACCCCGCCCCGGTCCTACGAGGAGTGGGCGGACCTGGTCCGTGCGACCGTCGCCCACCTCGTCGACCGCTACGGCCTCGACGAGGTGCGCACCTGGCCCATCGAGGTCTGGAACGAGCCCAACCTGCCCGACTTCTGGGAGCACGCGGACGAACAGGCCTATCACCGGCTGTACGAGGTGACGGCGGCCGCGGTGAAGGAGGTGGACGCGGGGCTGCAAGTCGGCGGCCCGGCGATCTCGCCCGGCGCGGACGAATGGCTGGGCCGGTTCGCCGAGTTCGCGGAGCGCGGGGACGTGCCCGTCGACTTCGTCTCCAAGCACGCCTACACCTCGGGCCCGGCCCACCACGTGCCCTTCGGCACCCACCAGACGCTGGCGCCCGCGCGACACCTCCTCGACCAGTTCGCCACGCCCAGGGACCTCCTGAAAGGCACCCGCCTCGCCGAACTGCTCGTCCACATCACGGAGTTCAACTCCTCCTACCGCCCCGACAACCCCGTCCACGACACCGCCTTCCACGCCGCCTACCTGGCCCCCGTCCTCGCGCACGGCGGCGACCACGTCGACTCCTTCTCCTACTGGACGTTCAGCGACATGTTCGAGGAGGCCGGCCCGCCGACCGCCCTCTTCCACGGCGGCTTCGGACTGCTCACCCACCGGCAGGTGAAGAAGCCGACGTACCACCTGTACGCGTTCATGGCACGCATGGGCACCCACCTGCTCGCCCGCGGCGACGACCACCTGGTCACCCGGCATGCGGACGGCCGCGTCACCGTCCTCGCCTGGGCGCCGGTCGACGCGAGCGGGGAGACGCCGGGGCCGGAGCGGCACCGGCTGAAGCTGTCGGTACCGCTGAAGGCCGCGGGCGAGGCCTTCGTACGGCGGTCAAGCGTGGACGAGGAGCACGGCAACGCCCGCACGGCCTGGCAGCGGATGGGCAGCCCCCGCTCACCCCGGCCGCAGCAGCTCGACGTACTCCATGAGGCGGCCGAGCCCGGCCGACGGCATCTGCGGCTGCCGGTGGCGGACGGCCGGGTGGAGCTGGATCTGACGCTGAGCCGTCATGAGGTGACGTTGGTCGAGGTCAGCGCGGTCGTGGACGAGGCGCCGCCCTGGGCGGACGAGCGCCGACTGCTGGGCGGGGAGCCGCGATGAGCACACAGTCCGCCGCCTTCGGTGTCGGCCCGTTCGCACGGGCCGCCGCTCTCATCCACACCCTCGTCACGGTCGGCGCCCTCCTCCTGCTTGCCGCCGCACCCGGCCTCGCCGGCCTCCTCCTACTGGGCCCCGACCCGACCAACCTCCCCCTGGCCGCCGTATGCCTCCTCCCGCTCGGCCCGGCCGCCTGCGCCGCCGTCTACGCCCTCCACCACCGCGACCGCGACCTCACCGACCTCCACCCGGCCCGCGCCTACCGGCGCGGCTGGCGGCTCAACGCGCTGCCCGCGCTGCGGCTGTGGGCGCCGCTGCTGGCCTGGCTCACGGTCATCGCGTTCACCCTCACGCACTTCTCCGCGACCGGGCTGCCCGGCTGGTGGGCGGTGCTGCTCGGCGTGATCGGGACCGGTTCGCTGCTCTGGGGAGCGCACGCGCTCGTCCTGACCTCCCTCTTCAGCTTCCGCACCCGCGACACCGCCCGCCTCGCCGCGTACTTCCTGTTCCGGCACGGCCGCGCCACCCTCGCCGCCGGCTCACTGCTCGTCCTGGCCGCCGCGGGGACCGCCCTGCTCACCGAGGCCCTGCCCGCCCTGCTGGCCGCCCCGCTGCTGCTGTCCCTGCTGCACGGCAGCCGCGCGCTGATCGCCGAGACCGAGAGGGACTTCACCGTATGACAGGCAAGATTCCGTACGGCGGCGACTACAACCCCGAACAGTGGCCGCAGGACGTCTGGGACGAGGACCACCGCCTCTTCACCCTGGCCGGCATCGACACCCTCACCGTCGGCGTCTTCTCCTGGTCGCTCACCCAACCCGCCGAGGACACCTACGACTTCACGATCCTCGACCGCATCCTCGACCGCGCCGCCGCCGAGGGCCGCCAGGTCTGCCTGGCCACCGGCACGGCCGCCCTCCCGCCCTGGCTCGCCAAGGAGTACCCCGAGACCAACCGCACCGACTTCGAGGGCCGTCGGCACCGCTACGGCCAGCGGCACAACTTCTGCCCCAGCTCACCGGCGTACCGCCGCCTCTCCACCGCGATGGCCGGACGCCTCGCCGAACGCTACGCCGACCACCCGGCGTTGCTCGCCTGGCACATCAACAACGAGTACGGGGGCGTCTGTTACTGCGAGCTGTGCGCGGACGCCTTCCGCGACTGGCTGCGCAACCGGTACGCCACCCTCGACTCCCTCAACGACGCCTGGTGGACCACTTTCTGGTCCCACCGCTACACCGACTGGACCGAGATCGAGCCGCCCAACGCCCTCACCGAACACTGGCGCGGCCCCGACCACACCGCCTTCCAGGGCATCACCCTCGACTACTTCCGCTTCACCACCGACGCGCTCCTCGGCTGCTTCCTCGCCGAGAAGGAGGCGATCCGGCGGTACGACCCGGAGACGCCCGTCACCACCAACTTCATGGGCATGTTTCGCCCCCTCGACTACCACCGCTGGGCACCCCACCTCGACTTCGCGTCCTGGGACAGCTACCCGCCCCTCGGCGCCCCGCCCACCTGGCCCGCCCTGGCCCACGACCTGATGCGCGGCCTCAAGGACGGCGCCCCCTTCTGGCTCATGGAGCAGACCCCGTCGACGACCGCCTGCCGGGACGTGAACCCCCTGCGCAGGCCGGGGGAGTTGCGTCTCGCCACCTTCCAGGCGATCGCCCACGGCGCCGACGCCGCCCTCTACTTCCAGATGCGCGCCTCCCGTGGCGCCTGCGAGAAGTACCACGGGGCGGTCATCGGGCACGCGGGCCGGGACGACACCCGGGTGTTCCGAGAAGTATCCGACCTGGGAAGGGAACTCGCCGAACTCGGCGCAGCCACCCTCGGCGCCCGCACCCCCGCCCGCACCGCCCTCCTCTTCGACTGGGACAGCTGGTGGGCCCTGGAGATCTCCGACGGCCCCTCCCGGTTGGTCAAGTACCAGGACGTCGTCCACGCCTACTACCGTGCCGCCCGCGAGGCCGGCGCCGACGTGGACGTCGTACCGCAGACCGCCGACCTGACCTCGTACGACGTGGTCCTCGCCCCCGTCCTCCACATGGTCAAGGGCGACCTCGCCACCCGCCTCGAAGCCGTCGCCGCACGCGGGGGCACCGTCCTGACGACCTTCCTCTCCGGCCGCGTCGACGAGCACGACCGCGCCTTCCTCACCGACGTCCCCGGCCCGCTCGCCCCGCTCATGGGCGTCCGCGTGGACGAATGGGATGCCCGGCAGCCCGAAGTCGCCCAGTCGATCGCGGAGTTGGGGTGCGAGTCCCGCCTGGTCTTCGAGATCGTCCAGCCGTGCGGCGCCGAGCCGGTCGCCACGTACGGCAGCGACTTCTACGCGGGTACGCCGGCGGTGACCCGTAACGCCTTCGGGGACGGCGAGGCATGGTACGTCGCCACAGCCCTCGACCAGCCCGGCGTCGACCAGATGATCCGCCGCGTCCTCACCCGTCACGACCTGCTCGGCCCGTACGCCGACCACCCGGCCGTCGAGACCGCGACCCGCGTCGCCCCCGACGGCACCCGCATCCTCTTCGTCCTCAACCACGCGACGAAAGCAGCCCACTTGACCGCCCCCGCGACGGTCGTCGACCTCCTCACCGGGAAGCAGACCGAGCAGGGCGACCCCCTGTCCCTCGACCCGCTCGGCGTGGCCGTGCTGCGGCTGCTCAGTTGATGGTGACGACACGTGCCCAGGACGGCGGGGTGTCGGGGACGTAGTCCGGGTCCCGCTCGTTCACGCCTCGCGCGGGACGCGGGAAGAGCCCGACGACGGTCCGGCAGGGCGGCGCATCGGACGGCCAGGGGGTCTGGCCGTCCGTGAGGGCGACGATCACGTCCGGGCGGGGTCGGGAGCGGAGTGCCCGGGCGAAGCCCGAGCGCAGGTCCGTCCCACCGCCGCCGATCAGTTCGATGTCCTCGGCGCGGCAGAGCGGCGCGGCGAGTCCGGCCGCCGCGTCGCAGGAGATCACCGAGACCAGGTCACGCCGGCCGCCCACGGCCCGTGCGATCGCCGCCACCTCCAGCAGCGCGCTGCCCAGCTCGGCATCGCTCACCGAACCGGAGGTGTCGATCACCACGCACACCCGGGGCGGGGTGCGACGCAGACTCGGCAGCAGCACCCCGGGGACGGCGGCCGAGCGCCGCGACGGACGACGGTACGTGTGGTTCTCGCCCACCCCCGGCGCACCCGCCGCCGAGCGGATCGCCGCGCCCAGCAACTGCCGCCAGGGCTGCGGCGGATGGAACGCCTCGTCCGCCCAGCGCCGCCAGCCCTCAGGGGCCTCGCCCGGCCGCCCCTTGATCCCCTCGGCGACCCGGAAGCGTACCGCGTCGCGTTGCTGCCGGGTCAGCCCGTTCGCCCCCTCGGCGCCCAGCTCCCAGGGCCGCGCCTGCCCGTCGGCGCCGCTGCCGCAGTCCAGCCAGGCCAGGTCGGCGGCGAGCCCGGACATCGACGACGTCCGCAGGTACTCCTCCATGAGGAGGCCGTTCTTCAGGCCCAGCAGTGACGGCAGGACCGCGCCGAGGGGGCGGGGCAGGCCGTCGCCGTAGATGTCGTCGTTGATCTCGAAGTCGGCGGCGATGTTGCGGCGCAGCCGCTCGCCGGGGCCGTACTCCTCGTTCTCCCGCGCGTAGCGCTCGCCCCGCCCGTGGTGGTCCCGGAGGAGATGGGACACCTCGTGCACCCAGACGCCGGCCAGCTCCTCCACCGGCATGCGGGCCACGAAGGCGGGGGAGACGTAGCAGCGCCAGTGCGCGTCGACCGCCATCGTCGGCACGGACCGGTCCTCGACGATGTGGAGCGCGAAGAGGGCGACGGCGAGGTACGGGCGGACCTTGACGGCGTGCAGCCGGGCGGCGAGCAACTTCTCCATGTCCAGAGGGAGTTGATCCCCCTCGCTGTCGGTGCCGGGTGGTTGCGGCAGTGTGGCCCGCACCGGGCGCGGTGGGGGAGGCGGGGACATCGGACGCGGCAACGGCCGCCGTACGGCATCCTTCATCGCCCCGCACCCACCCGCTCCGCCGCCACCCGTTCCACCGACCGTTCCGCCCGGTCGGCGATCCCGACGACCTTGGCCAGCCGTTCCACCGCCGCCGGCACCTCCCAGTCGTCGCGCCGCAGCGCGGCCAGCGCCTTGGCCGGGGCGACCAGCAGATCCGGGGCGCCGGTCTCCATGGCCCGGACCAGCACCGCCCAGCCCGCCTCCCAGCGCTCCCGTTCCGGCCGGGCGCCGACCGCCGCGACCACCGCCTCCAGCGCGGCCTGCCGCAGGTCGCCGCGCTCGGGCAGCTCGGCGGTGGGCGGGTCGGCCAGCAGCGACTCCGGGTCCGGGAGGTCCATCCGGTCGAGGTGGGCGAGCAGTTCGAGGCCCGGTCCGTCCCCCACCGCGCCCCGCACCAGCAGCGCCAGCACCTCACGGGAGACGTCGGCCGCCGTGCCGAAGGCCAGCAGGGTCAGCGCCGTCTCCCAGCTGCGCGGCGAGGGCCAGGCGCCGCCGCGCCGCGTCTCGGTGTTCGGGAGCCGGTGGATCAGCGTCGGCCGGGCGTGCAGGAAGCCGCAGACCGCGCGCCGCGCGAACGCCACCGCCTCCGCCAGCCGCTCCGGCTCCAGGCGGGGCAGTTCGGCCCGGGGCCACACCCCGCCGAGGCCCCGCACCACCACGTCCCGGTCGTGCACCCAGTACAGGTGCACGAACCGGTTGGCCAGCGGTGGGCTCAGCTCCCAGCCGTCCGCCGCCGACGCCCGCGGATTGGCGGCGGCCACGATCCTTACGCCCGGCGGCAGTTGGAGCGCGCCGACCCTGCGCTCCAGCACGACCCGCAGCAGCGCGGCCTGCACGGCCGGGGTGGCGGTGGACAGTTCGTCGAGGAAGAGCAGCCCCCGTCCGGCCCGGACCAGCTCGACGGCCCACTGCGGCGGAGCCATCGGCACCCCCTGCACCGCGGGGTCGTCGCCCACGATGGGCAGTCCGGAGAAGTCGGTCGGTTCGTGGACGCTGGCGATCACGGTGGTCAGCGGCAGGTCGAGGGAGTCGGCGAGTTGCGTCAGCGCCGCGGTCTTGCCGATGCCGGGCTCGCCCCACAGCAGTACGGGCAGGTCGGCCGCGACGGCGAGGGTGAGCGCTTCGAGCTGGTCGTCGGGGCGGGGCTCGGTGCTGGTGGTGCGGAGCAGCTTCAGGAGGTCGTCGGCGAGGGCGAGTTGGGGGTTGGCGGGCAGGAGGGCGTGCGAAGTCATGGGCATCACCTGAGGGGTGTCAGCGGGTCCCGAACGGGGCCCGGAAAAAGGGAAGTTGGGGTCAGAAGGCCGCGATACGCGGCCGAGTGCGGCCGTCCCGCTTGCGGCGCATCTCATGCGGCAGCCGGCGGTCGAGCCGTGGGCGGTGCCCCGCCTCGGGCCGCGCCAGGTTCCCCGCCGCACCGGCAGCGGGGTGCTCGGGAACCAGCCCGGACCGGTAGAGCCCGTGGTCGAGACGGCGGGCCGCGGCCGACTCCAGCTCCTCCCGGAGCGGACCGTCACGCAGCACCGCACCGGGGCCGAGCAGCCCCTCGACGACGGCCAGCGCCCCGACGACATCGCCGTGACCGAGCCGCTCCCGCACCGCGGGCAGCTCCTCCGGATTCCGGTGCACGGCGTCGATCGCCCGCAGACACGGCAGCGGTGGTCCGCCGAGTGCCACCAGCAGTTCCTCGCGGCGCAGTTGGCCGGGGTCATGATCGACCGCCGTCAGCACACCGTCCCGCAGCGCGATCCGATGGACCTCGCCTCGGCACTCAACGCGATGCGGATCGCGCGCCTCGGCGACGGGGGCCGCCGCCTCCACCGCCGGGCAGTGCGCCGCCAACGCGTCGGCGACGAGCGGATGCAGCCGGTCGACCGGGACCAGCCCGGCCCGCACCAGCTCCAGATCCGGAAGCACCCGGGCCGCCGCCTCCGGCAGCACCGGCAGCGCAGCGACCTCCTGCGGAGGCGGCTCCTCCCGCATCGGCCGGAACGTCGGCGCGTGACTGTCGTCGGGCGCGACGAGCTCCAGCACGGCCCGACTGCGCGGACCGAGCCGCACGGTGAAGGCGCCACGAGGACGACCGTCGGCACGGAACAGCATCTCGGCCTCGGAGGCCCAACGCGCCCTGGCCCAGGAGCCGTCGGCGTCGTCAGTGCAGCGTGGCGCCCGGGCCCACAAGGAGTCGTCGGCGCAGCCCAGCCCCTCCGCCTCAGCAGCCCGACGCACCCCGGCCCGCAAGGAACCGCAGCGCCGGGCGAGTTCGCCACTGCGCTCCGCGTCCCAAAGATGCCGGTGCAGATCGAGCCGGAAACGCCGGTCGGGATATGGATGCGGATGGTGTCCGGGATCGCCGCCCCCGGACTCCTCCCAGACCGCGAGCGACATCCGCTGCCCGGCATCCGCCCAGGCCGGCGGCGTCCGCACCACCAGGTGCAGCGGTACGGCACCCCGGTACCGGGCCAGGGAGAGCGTCAGGCCCGGCCTCAGCCGCCCGTCCGGGGCGATCCGAGGCATGTGCCAGCGCAGCAGATCCGGCGCCAACCGGCGCAGATCCGCACGGAGTTGAGCCATCACTTCGGTGCCGTGCCGACTACGCACGGCGCGCAGATCGAGATCGACGTCGACCCGGGCGGCGGCGCAGGCGCCCGCCCAGTCACCGGCGGCACGCCGGACCGTCGAGGTCTCGATCATGGACAGTGGCACGGCGTACTCACGTACGCGCTGCCACATCAACAGGCGGGTCGGAATCCCGTTCGCGAGGTGGGCTGCCATCAGCACTCACCTGTAGCGAACGAGTCCCCCAATCCGAACGAGGAGAAGTTCTTCATCGGCGGCATCATAAGCACGCCGTCCAAGATCTGTCAGTAAATAGTCCGCCCGCGCTCGTCAGCGACCCCCGACTTCCGGAAGAAGTAGCTGTTGATCTGATCCCGCCACTCACGCGCGCTGCGCAGCTGCTCCTCGAACAACCCGGCCACCCGAGCATGCCGCACCGGGTCGACGACCCCGGCCGACGAGGCCCACTCCCGCTGAGCCTGCTCGACCTCCTCCACGCCCTCGAAGTGGGTGTCGTAGATGTGCTGGATCACGGTCTTCCCGCTCTTCAGCACGTGCCCGTACGGCACATGGTGGAAGAACAGCAGCAGCTCGTCGGGGCAGGACGCGACGGTCTCGTACACCTCGGCCCACCGCTTGCCGTACTGCCCCGCGTACCCGGTGCCGGACGCCACACTGCGGTCCACCCCCACCCCGTCCCGGTCGGCGAAGTGGTAGGTCCCCCACGGGCTGTACTCGTACCCGTCCACGCTCGGCCCGTAGTGATGGCCGGGCTGCACCATGAAACCGACCCCGAGGGGCGCGGTGTACTTCTCGTACGTCCGCCACGAACCCGCCATGACCGCCCGCACGCCCGCCGCGGCTTCCGACCCGAAGGTGAGCCCGATCCACTCGTCGAGGATGCCGCCGACGTCCGCGTCCGGCCGCCAGGCCAGCCGCGCGAAGGTGTAGAGGTTGGCCTGCGCCAGCGGGTGCCCGGTCCAGAACGGGTCGTCCCCGACGTTCGACACGGCGACGAGCCCGCCGCGCGCCAACTCCCCGACGGACGAGCCCTCTTCCGGCTCGAACCGCAGCACCTCGCTCCACATCGGCCCCAGCCAGCAGACATGCCGCTGCTGCCCGGTGTACTCCTGCGTGGCCTGCAACTCCACCGCGAGCCGAGTCCCCGGCATCGCACCGATCAGCGGTGAGACGGGCTCCCGTACCTGGAAGTCCATCGGCCCGTGCTTCACCTGGAGGACGGCGTTCGCCGCGAACTCTCCGTCCAGCGGCGTGAAATGGTCGTACGCGGCCCGCGCCCGGTCGGTCGTACGGTCCCGCCAGTCCTGGTGGTGGTCGTAGACGAACGCCCGCCAATGCACCGTGCCGCCGTACGGCTCCAGCGCGGCGGCCAGCATGTTTGCCCCGTCGGCGTGACTGCGGCCGTACGCGAACGGGCCGGGCTGCCCCTCCGAGTCGGCCTTCACCACGTACCCGCCGAAGTCGGGGATCGCCTCGTAGACCCGCGCGGTCGCCGCCGCCCACCAGGCCCGCACCTCCGGATCGAGCGGATCGGCGGTGGCAAGCCCGCCGAGCACGATCGGCGCCGCGAAGGTGACCGACAGATGGGTCCGGATGCCGTAGGCCCTGAACACCCCTGCCAGCTCGGCGACTTCACCGATCCGGTCGGTCAGCAGCCGCGCCTCGACCGCGTGCACGTTGACGTTGTTCACGGCCACGGCGTTGATGCCGCAGGACGCCAGCAGCCTGCCGTACGCCGCCACCCGCTCCAGGTCGCCGCGTGCCCGCCCGTCCTCCCAGAACAGCGAGCCACCCGCATAACCTCGCTCCACCTGGCCCATGACCGGATGCACGGCCACGTTGTCCCAGTGGTCCAGCATGCGCAGTCCCACCGCCGGCCGATGCGTCTCCCGCACCGGCTCGCCGAGGAACGCCTCCTCGCCGAGCCGGACGACATGGAAGAAGCCGTACAGCAGCCCGCGCGCACCGGATGCGGTGACCGTCGTACCCCCGGCACCGAGCTCGTAAGTGAACTCCTCGGAGTCGCCGGATCCGCTGAGCTCCAACAGCAGGTCGTGCGGCCCGGGTTCACGCGAGACACCGCCCCCGTACCGGGCGCACGCTTCCGCCAGCTCCCCGTACACCGTGTCCACCAGGGGACCCGAGCCGCGGATCACCGTCCGCCGGGTGCCGATCGGCCGGAACACCTCGTCCGGCAGCCAGGCCGGATCGACACCCCGCATGATTCCTCCAACGTCCCTGCTCAGCCGAGCAGTTC
This sequence comes from Streptomyces justiciae, assembly GCF_015163075.1. GTDB lineage: Bacteria > Actinomycetota > Actinomycetes > Streptomycetales > Streptomycetaceae > Streptomyces > Streptomyces justiciae. The sequence goes on along the minus strand of NZ_JADDXU010000007.1, from coordinate 226,150 downwards.
GAGTTCCGACACCACCGCCTCGCCGTCGATGACCAGGCGGTACTTCCCGTACGTACCCGGAGACCCCACGGTGAACGCCCGTGTCTGCCGGTCCCAGGCGAAGGACTCCCCGGACCGCCGGTCGAGCGTCTCCCACGTGGTGCCGTCGGCCGACCCCTGGAGCGTCCAGCCGGTCGGCGCCTTCGTGCGGTCCCCGGCCGAAGTCACCGTGTACTGCACGCCCTTGACCGGGCCGCCGGACACCGGAAGGTCAACCGAGGTCACGGCGGCGTCCGTCGCCGACGTGTCGTCGAAGAGCTCACCCTCACCCTTCAGCACGTCGCGCCGCGGGCTCGGCACCTTGTCGTCCTGCGTGATCGACACGGGCGCCGAGTCCTTGCCCCACGTCGACGGCCGCGGACCCATGTCGAAGTCCAGCACCGCCCCCTTCGCGAGCAGCGCGTGCGGGAGCGAAGTCGACGACCAGGAACGCCCGTTGACCCGCAGGCCCTGGACGTAGACGTTGCGGGAGCTGTTCCTCGGTGCCCGCACCACCAGGTCCTTGCCGTTGTCCAGATGGACGGTCGCCTTGGTGAACAGCGGCGACCCGACGGCGTACTCGCCGCTCCCCATCACCAGCGGATAGAAGCCCAGCGCGGAGAACAGGTACCAGGCCGACTGCTCGCCGTTGTCCTCGTCGCCGTGGTAGCCCTGCCCGATGTCGCTGCCGACGTACAGCCGGGACAGCACCTCGCGGACGTTGCGCTGGGTCTTCCAGGGCTGACCGGCCGCGTCGTACATGTAGTTCACGTGGTGGGCGACCTGGTTGGAGTGGCCGTACATGCCCATCCGCACGTCCCGCGCCTCGGTCATCTCGTGGATGACCCCGCCGTAGGAGCCGACGAAGTCGGGCGACGCGGTCTCCGGTGTGGCGAAGTACGTGTCGAGTTTGTCCGCCAACCCGGCACGTCCGCCGTACAGGTTGGCGAGTCCGCGCGAGTCCTGCGGGGCGGTGAAGGCGTATCCGTAGCCGTTGGTCTCGGTGTAGTCGTACCCCCAGACGCGCGGGTCGTACGTCGAGGAGTCCACACGCCAGTCCCCGGCGAGGTCCCGGCCCTGGAAGAAGCCGGCCTTCGGGTCGAAGAGGTTCACGTAGTCCCGGGCCCGGTCGAGGAAGTACGCGGACTCCTCCGCGTACCGCTTCTCACCCGTCTTCTCGTACAGCGCCCGGCCCATCCGCGCGATGCCGTAGTCGTTGAGGTAGCCCTCCAGCGCCCAGGACAGGCCCTCGTGCGTCTCGGTGCTCGTGTAGCCGAGGAAGGGCGAGGTCTCCATGCCCTTGCGGCCCACGCCCGACGTCGGCGGCACCACCGTCGCGTTCTTCACGGCCGCGTCGTACGCCGCCTCGGCGTCGAAGTCGACGCCCTTGACGTAGGCGTCGGCGAAGGCGACGTCCGAGGAGGTGCCGGTCATCAGGTCGGCGTAACCGGGGGAGGACCAGCGCGAGGTCCAGCCGCCGTCCTTGTACTGCTGCACGAACCCGTCGACCAGCTCACCGGCCTGACCGGGCGTCAGGAGTGAGTACGCCGGCCAGGTGGTGCGATAGGTGTCCCAGAAGCCGTTGTTGACGTACACCCTGCCGTCGACGATCTTCGCGCCGGTGTGCGTCGGGGTGTCGGGACCGGGCATGGGCGAGAAGGGCGACGCGTACTTGTACTCCGAACCCACCTTCTCGAAGCCCGAGTTGGGGTACAGATACAGCCGGTACAGGCTGGAGTACAGCGTCGTCAGCTGGTCCGGCGTCGCGCCCTCGACCTCCACCTTGCCGAGCAGCCGGTCCCACTGGCGCTGGGCGCGGTCCCGTACCGTTTCGAAGCCGGTGCCGTCCGGGATCTCCTGGCGCAGATTGTCCTTCGCCTGGTCGAGGCTGATGAGCGAGGTCGCCAGGCGCAGGGTGACCGTGGGGGCGTCGAAGCGCAGGTATCCCTTCACGCCCTCCGACGCGCCCTCCGTCACCGGCTGGTCGAAGACGCCGTAGACGAAGAGCCGCGTCGCGCCGGTGGACAGCCCGGACTTGACGTCCGAGTAGCCGGTGATCACCCCCGCCGCCTTGTCGAGCGTCAGCCCCGCCTGATCGGTGACGTTGTCGAAGAGGACGCTCGCGTCGTCGCCCGGGTAGCTGAAGCGGAGCACCGCCGCGTGGTCGGTCGGCGCCATCTCCGCCTTCACGCCGTTCTCGAACCGCACCCCGTAGTAGTACGGCCGCGCTGTCTCGTTCTCGTGCCGGAAGGCCAGCTCCCGCGCCTCCCGGCCGGTGTCCGGGACGCCGGAGGCCGCCGACGGCATCACCTGGAAGGTCTGCCGGTCACCCATCCAGGGGCTCGGCTCATGGCTCGCGCTGAACGCCTGGATCGTCGGCAGGTTGTCGTCGTTGTTGCCGCGCGCGTAGTCGTACAGCCAGCTCAGCGAGCCCGCGTTGGTCACCGGCGTCCAGAAGTTGAAGCCGTGCGGCACGGCCGTCGCGGGGAAGTTGTTGCCGCGTGAGAAGCCGCCGCTGGAGTTCGTGCCGCGGGTCGTCAGGGCGTAGTCGGACAGATGGGCCTTCGGCCGCTCCGGCGCGACCGACTCGATCCGCACGTCGTCCAGCCAGCCACGGAACCTCGCCGGCCCGCGCGGGGAGTCGTACGCCACCAGGATCCGGTCCACCGTCTTCCCGGCCGCCACCGAGCCGATCCGCGAGGCGACGCTGTTCCACTGGTTGACGTACAGCACCTTCGCGGCCCCCTGGGCCTGCGGCGACAGCCCGAACCCGTGCTGGTCCGTCGCCCCGAGCCCGCTCAGATAGGTGCCGTCGGTGAAGGCCAGGTCCACGGCCACGTTCGTGGCGTCGTAGTCCCGGTCGCCGTCCGCCATCGACGGGAAGACGCGGTAGGACAGCCGGGTGTTCCGGCCGACGGCGACATCCACGTCGTAGACCTTGTTGTACGAGTACGCCCGCCCGTCCGCCGTGTGCCGCCCCGCGTACCGCAGCGCCCGCTTGCCGGTGAACCCGGCGCGTGCCTTCGCCGTCGGCGAGCCGCTCGGGCCGCGGTCGACCAGCGACAGCATGTCCTGCGGGACCGGTCCGGCGCTGCCGCCCGTGGAGAGCTGCACGTCGGCGAGCTGGAGGATGCCCCCGGCGCCGTTGTTGGCCGTGATCTCCAGACGGAAGTGCGCGTACTCCGCAGGCTCCGCGAGGTCGTACGACTGTGTCTCGAACCGTTCGTCGAACGTCTCGCCGGACCGGGTGTCGAGGGTCTTCCAGTCCTTGCCGTCGTTCGAGCCCTGAAGGGTCCAGTCCCTCGGGTCGCGCTCGGCGTAGTCGTTGGCCGATGTGAGGGCGTATGTGGCGATTCGGTAGGGTTTGTCGAGGTCGAACTCGGCCCAGCCGGTGGGCGCGAAAGTCAGCCACTTCGTGACCGCCTCGCCGTCGGCGAGGTTCTCCTTCACCTCGCCGCCGTCCGTGTTCTCGGCGCTCGCGCGGACGTCCGTGACGTGGTCGGTGACGTTCCCCGGGATGCCGCTGCTGTAGCCGCCGTCGACACCGGAGGCGCGCTCCGGGGTGCTCAGCCAGTCCGGAGCGGGGTCGTCCGCCTCGAAGGACGACGTGAACTCCCGGGCGGCGCCCGGCGGCGCCTCCGGCAGGGCGAACGCCTGTGGACCGGCTGTCATCGCGAGAGCCGCCGTCAAGGCCACTGCTGAACACCGTCTGTGCCGCATGCGTCAACACGCTCCCTGCACGTCGTGGACAACGTTGTCTACTTCGATGCGCAAGGATCAGTTGTGGTCCAAGTGATGAACGATGTCAAGGGCGTTGGGTGTGGCTTCCGGGCGCATTGCCGATGGTTTTTCCGTCGGTCGGCGCACAGCCCGCACATATTTCCGGGAGGTCTCAACTCGGAAAAGACCCATGGCCAACCTTGCATTCGATCTTGCTCCGCTGGCGGGAAGTGGACTATACCTGTCGGCGATTCACCGATCCGTTCAACCGCACGTTCGCACTTCCTGCACGACCCAGCGTGACCCGATCGCGGTGCCGGCGAGGATCCGGTTCACCGCCTGAGTCCTGGAGAAGGCGAGGACTTGAGCATGGGATCCACTTCCGCCGAGAACGACAAAGGCTCCGTCGGCCGCCGTGATCTGATCAAGCGGTCCGCCGCACTCGGTCTGATCACCGTACCCACGATGAGTTTCCTGTCCGCGTGCGCCAGCGGTGGCGGGGACGACGACTCCAACGACACCCCCAAGGGCAAGACCAGCAAGGACAACCCCTTCGGCGCCGAGAAGGGCAGCAAGCTCGACGTCGTCATCTTCAAGGGCGGCTACGGCGACAACTACGCGAAGGTGTGGGAGGCCGACTTCCAGAAGAAGCTCGGCATCACCTCCACCCACACCGGGACGCAGGAGATCACCGGCAAGCTCCAGCCCCGCTTCAACGCGGGCAACCCGCCGGACATCGTGGACGACTCCGGCGCCCAGCAGATCAAGGTCGACGTCCTCAACAAGAACGGCCAGCTCCTCGACCTCGCCGAGGTGCTGGACGCCCCGTCGGTCGACGACCCCTCCAAGAAGGTCCGCGACACCCTCATCCCCGGCACCCTCGACCCGGGCACGTTCGAGGGCAAGGTCGTCGCCCTCAACTACATCTACACGGTCTGGGGCCTGTGGTACTCGGGCAAGCTCTTCAAGGAGAAGGGCTGGGAGGAGCCCAAGACCTGGGACGACTTCCTCGCCATCTGCACCGACGCCAAGAAGCAGGGCATCGGGGGCCTGGCCCACCAGGGCAAGTACCCGTACTACATCAACGTCGCCATCATGGACCTGATCGCCAAGACCGGCGGCCTGGACGCCATGAAGGCGATCGACAACCTCGACCCCAAGGCGTTCGTCGGCTCCGACGCGGCGCAGGCGGGCGTCGAGGCGATCTACGAGGTCGTGGAGAAGGGCCTGTTGATGCCCGGCACCAACGGCCTGACCCACACCGAGTCGCAGACCCGCTGGAACCAGTACAAGGCCGTGTTCATCACCAGCGGTTCCTGGCTGGAGAACGAGCAGCTGAAGACGACACCGGCGGACTTCGACATGAAGTTCCTGCCGATGCCGCTGCTGCCCGACAGCAAGCTGCCCTTCGAGGCGATCCGGGCCGGCGCCGGCGAGCCCTTCATCATCCCGAACAAGGCGAAGAACCTCGCCGGGGCCAAGGAGTTCATGCGGCGCATGCTCTCCAAGGAGTGGTCGACGCAGTTCGCCAAGGAGGCCAACTCGCTGACCATCCTCAAGGACGGCGTGGACAGCGGCGTCCAGCTGCGCCCGGGGACCCAGTCCACGGTCGAGGCGTCCAAGGCGGCCGGTGACAACACCTTCCGCTACCTGTACGTCGACTGGTACAGCGAGATGGGGGCGGCCATCGAGGCCGCGTCCAACGAGCTGATGGCCAAGCGCATCCAGCCCAAGGAGTGGCTGAAGCGGGCCCAGGCCGCGGTCGACAAGCAGGCCAAGGACCCGGCCTCCAAGAAGAACCACCGGGACTGACCGACGCCGTTTCCCGGGCTGGAGAAATCCGGCCCGGGGGAGGACACCAGGGGCAGGGAACGCCAATGCGCAAAGGGCAGCACAGGTTCGTCGCGGGATTTCTGTTCGTCCCCGTGGCGCTCTATCTGATCTTCGTGATCTGGCCGTACATCCAGACGTTCGGCTATTCGCTGACCGACTGGAAGGGACAGTCGCAGACCTTCAAGTTCGTCGGCCTGGACAACTACAAGGCGCTGTTCGAGGACGACGTCTTCATGCAGGCCATCTGGCACAACATCCTGTTCCTGATCTTCATCCCGGCGATCACGATCCTGCTCGCCCTGTTCTTCGCGTTCATGCTGAACGCGGGCGGACGCAGCCGGGCCGGCGGGGTCTCGGGCGTCGCCGGATCGTCGTTCTACAAAGTCGTCTACTTCTTTCCGCAGGTGCTCTCCCTGGCGATCGTCGCGGTGCTTTTCAACGCCGTGTACCGCAGTGACGGCGGCGGTCTCCTCAACGGCTTCCTGATCAAACTCGGACTGGTCGACGCCCAGAATCCGATGGAGTGGCTGAACGAGCCGAACCTGGTGCTGTGGATGCTGATGATCGCCGTGGTCTGGCACGGCGTCGGCTTCTACCTGGTGCTGTTCTCGGCCGCCATGCAGTCCATCCCCAAGGACATCTACGAGGCCGCCCTGATCGACGGCGCCGGCCGCAACCAGTCCTTCTTCCGCATCACCCTGCCGCTGCTCTGGGAGAGCGTGCAGACCGCCTGGGTGTACCTGGGCATCGTCGCGATGGACATGTTCGTCCTCGTCTCCTCGATGACCCAGAACATGGGCGCCTACGGCGGCGGTCCCGATCACAAGAGCGACGTGATGTCGACCGTGATGATGCGTAACTTCCAGTACTTCGGCAAGAGCGGATACGCCTGCGCGATGGGCGTCGTCATGCTGCTGCTCACCCTGGTCCTGTCCGTGGTCATGCTGCGTGCCACCCGCCGCGACCGCGTCGAGTTCTGAGCGGGAGAGATACGACGATGAGCGCACCCATCAAGGAGACGGCGGACGCCCCCGTGCGGGGGCCCGTGGCCAAGACCCCGGTCCGCCCCGGCGACGACCGCAGCGAGGGCGTCGTCCTGAACGTCTTCTCGCACGGCTTCCTCGCCCTGTGGGCCCTGCTGATCATCCTGCCCCTGCTCTGGCTGGTCCTGAGCTCCTTCAAGACCGACACCCAGATCGGCGGCTCGGCCTTCGGCTGGCCGCAGAACTGGTCGCTGGACGTCTTCGGCCGGGCCTGGGACAAGGGCATCGGCGACTACTTCCTCAACACCGTCATCGTGCTGGTCTTCTCCGTGCCGCTGACGATGCTGTTCGGCTCGATGGCGGCGTACGTGCTGGCCCGCTACGAGTTCTGGGGCAACCGGTTCCTGTACTACTTCTTCGTAGCCGGCGCGATGTTCCCGGTGTTCCTCGCCCTCGTCCCGCTGTTCTTCATGGTCAAACGGCTGGACATGCTGAACACCTACCAGGGCCTGATCCTGGTGTACGTCGCCTACTCGATGCCGTTCACGGTCTTCTTCATGCACGCCTTCTTCAGGACCTTGCCCACGGCGGTCTTCGAGGCGGCGATCCTGGACGGCGCCTCGCACAGCCGCACCTTTTTCCAGGTGATGCTGCCGATGGCGAAGCCCGGACTCGTCAGCGTCGGCATCTTCAACACCCTCGGCCAGTGGAACCAGTTCATCCTGCCGACGGTCCTCATGCAGCCGCAGAGCGGTGACGATCCCGAGCGCTACGTCCTCACCCAGGGCCTCATCCAGCTCCAGCAGCAACAGGGGTACGCCTCCGACCTTCCGGTGCTTTTCGCCGGCGTGACCATCGCGATGATCCCGATGCTGGTCGTCTATCTGTCCTTCCAGCGTCAGGTGCAGGCGGGCCTTACGTCCGCGACCTTGAAGTAGCGCTCCGAGAGCGCCCGTGAGCGCACCGTCCCCGCCCCAGGTGACGGTGCGCCGAGGCGTGTGCACATTCCCGGATACTGTTCAACCTCTTGACGGGAGGCGACCCGAACGGCTCAGCTTAGAGTTCACTAGTTGGACATGAACGGGGCCTCGTCGATGCGGTCCCGCGCGCAGGAGGTCGTCGTGGAGACTCCGGGGTCGCAGTCGTCGCTGCACCGAGCCAACCTGGAACGGGTCGTCCGGGCCGTCCGGCTGGCCGGGTCGCTCACCCAGGCGGAGATCGCACGGACCACGGGTCTGTCCGCGGCCACCGTCTCCAACATCGTCCGGGAACTGAAGGACGGCGGAACCGTCGAGGTCACGCCCACGTCGGCCGGTGGCCGCAGGGCCCGCAGCGTCTCGCTCAGCGGCGACGCCGGCATCGTCATCGGCGTCGACTTCGGCCACACCCACCTACGGGTCGCCGTCGGCAACCTCGCCCACCAGGTGCTGGCCGAGGAGTCCGAGCCACTGGACGTCGACGCCTCCTCCACCCAGGGCTTCGACCGGGCGGAAGAGCTGGTCAACCGCCTGATCGCGGCGACGGGCGTGGACCGCTCGAAGATCGCCGGCGTGGGCCTCGGCGTCCCCGGCCCGATCGACCTGGAGTCCGGCTCCCTGGGCTCCTCCGCGATCCTGCCGGGCTGGATCGGCACCAAGCCCGCCGAGGAGCTACGAGGCCGTCTGGGCGTCCCCGTGCACGTCGACAACGACGCCAACCTGGGCGCCCTCGGCGAGATGGTCTGGGGCAGCGGCAGAGGCGTCAGAGACCTGGCCTACATCAAGGTCGCGAGCGGTGTCGGCGCCGGTCTGGTCATCAACGGCAAGATCTACCGGGGCCCGGGTGGCACAGCCGGAGAAATCGGGCATATTACTCTTGATGAATCCGGCCCGGTCTGCCGCTGCGGAAACCGGGGCTGCCTGGAGACCTTCGCGGCCGCGCGCTATGTGCTCCCGCTCCTCCAGTCCAGCCACGGCACGGACCTGACGATGGAAGGCGTCGTGCGGCTGGCCAGGGACGGAGACCCTGGCTGCCGTCGGGTGATCGCCGACGTCGGCCGACACATCGGCAGTGGAGTCGCCAATCTCTGCAATCTCCTGAACCCGAGCAGGGTGGTCCTCGGCGGTGATCTCGCGGAGGCCGGCGAGCTGGTCCTTGGCCCCATAAGGGAGTCCGTCAGCCGCTACGCCATTCCCAGCGCGGCACGTCAACTCACCGTTCTCCCCGGGGCACTTGGAGGCCGTGCGGAGGTGCTCGGAGCACTCGCCCTCGCACTCAGCGAGATGGGTGATTCGACCCTTTTGGACGGCACGCTGCACTCAGCGGCTCCTGCCTTCACTTAGAGAACGAAACCCGCCGTTGCCAACCCGTTAAGTATTTACTTCTTGACGTCGCACGTGTGGCCGAGTTGACTTCCAGCCACCTCGGCCGCAACGACGCGGCCTCGTCAGGGAGGTTTCTGAAGTGAACACGCTTATGCGTCGTGCGGCTGTACCCGTTCTGGTCTCGGCCCTCGCCCTCACGGCCGCCGCTTGCGGCAAGGCCGGCGACGACGACAACGACAGCGGCAGCTCCGACTCCGGCAAGAAGTCGATCGGTCTGCTCCTGCCCGACAGCGTCACCACCCGTTACGAGCAGTTCGACCGGCCGCTCTTCGAGGCCAAGGTCAAGGAGCTGTGCTCCGACTGCACCGTCTCCTACGCCAACGCCGGAGCGGACGCGGCCAAGCAGGCCCAGCAGGTCAGCACCATGGTCACCAAGGGCGTCAAGGTCATCGCGATCTCCGCCCAGGACTCGGCCGCCATCAAGTCCTCGATCGACGCCGCGGTCAAGAAGGGCGTCAAGGTCATCGCGTACGACCGTCTGGCCCAGGGCCCGGTCTCCGCGTACGTCTCCTTCGACAACGAGAAGGTCGGCCAGCTCCAGGGCCAGGCCCTGCTCGACTCGCTCGGCTCCAAGGCGACCCCCAAGTCCAAGGTCGTCATGATCAACGGTGACGACGCCGACCCGAACGCCGCGCTGTTCAAGAAGGGCGCCCACAGCGTCCTCGACGGCAAGGTCGACATCGCCTACGAGCAGTCCGGCCTGTGGAAGGACTCGGTCGCCGCGCAGAAGATGAAGGCGGCCATCACCCAGCTCGGCGCCAAGAACATCGCGGGCGTCTACGCCGCCAACGACGGCATGGCCGGCGGTATCGCCAACACCCTCAAGGGCTCCGGCATCTCCGGCATCCCGCTGACGGGCCAGGACGCCGAGCTCGCCGGTATCCAGCGCATCGTCGCCGGCACCCAGTCCAGCACGGTCTACAAGGCCTTCAAGCCCGAGGCCGACGCCGCCGCCCAGCTCGCGGTCAACCTGGTCGAGGGCAAGAGCATCGACGACCTCGCCACCACGACCATGACCAACGGCTCCGGCAACAAGGTCCCGTCGCAGCTGCTGACCCCGGTCTCCGTCACCGTGAAGAACATCAAGGACACGGTGGTCAAGGACAAGCTGTACACCGTCGACCAGATCTGCACCTCGGCCTACGCCGCCGCGTGCAAGAAGGCCGGTCTGCAGTAACCCACCGCCTTCGGGGGCGTGCCTGAGTCACGGCACGCCCCGTCGGCAGGTACAGGCCCCTCCGGCGCCCACCCCGCCTTCATACCCCGCTGCGGGGCGGGCGCCGGACGGAAGCATGGCGTGCGCGCCCGTTGCCAACTCGCCCGGGCTGCGCGCAAGTTCATCTGGTAAATCCGTGCTCTGGGCACAACGGTCAGCTCCGTGCTCCGAGCACAGCTCTCCGCGCCTACCCCAAGCGCGGCATCCCCGCCGGTCAGGCGGCGAAGGAGATGGTTCACGTGTCCGCTACGCCCGTGCTGGCGTTGCGCGGAGTCTCCAAGCGATTCGGTGCGGTGCAGGCACTCACCGACGTCGAGCTGGAGGTCCACGCCGGAGAAGTGGTCGCCCTGGTCGGCGACAACGGCGCAGGAAAGTCCACGCTGGTCAAGACGATCGCCGGTGTCCACCCCATCGATGAGGGCGTCATCGAGTGGGACGGCAAGCCGGTCAGCATCAACAAGCCGCACGACGCCCAGGGACTCGGCGTCGCGACGGTCTACCAGGACCTCGCGCTGTGCGACAACCTCGATGTCGTCGGCAACCTCTACCTCGGACGCGAGCTGCTGCACCGCGGCGTCATCGACGAGGTCACGATGGAGCAGAAGGCCCGCGAGCTGCTGTCCACGCTCTCCATCCGCATCCCGAGCGTCCGCATCCCGATCGCGAGCCTCTCCGGTGGCCAGCGTCAGGTCGTCGCCATCGCGCGCGCCCTCATCGGTGACCCCAAGGTCGTCATCCTCGACGAGCCCACCGCCGCCCTCGGCGTCGAGCAGACCGCGCAGGTCCTCGACCTCGTCGAGCGGCTGCGCGAGCGCAACCTCGGTGTCATCCTCATCAGCCACAACATGGCCGACGTGAAGGCTGTCGCCGACACCGTCGCCGTGCTGCGCCTGGGTAAGAACAACGGTTCCTTCTCCGTGAAGGACACCACCCACGAAGAGATCATCGCCGCCATCACGGGCGCCACGGACAACGCCGTGACCCGTCGTGCGGGGCGTCGCAGCACGGAGGCGGCAAAGTGAGCGACACGTCGAAGGTAGAGAAGACGGACGGCGTGGTCGAGGAACAGACCACCGTCGCCCCCGCCGACGACCCCACGGCCGCTCCGGTCTCGGTCGTCGACCCGCGCCTGCTGATCCGTGAAGAGGGCCTCAAGGGCTACTGGACGGAGTTCAAGCGCAAGGTGAAGGGCGGTGAGCTCGGCTCGCTGCCGGTCGTCGTCGGCCTCATCGTCATCTGGACGATCTTCCAGGTGAAGAACGACCTGTTCCTGAGCGCGGACAACCTGTCCAACATCAGCTACTTCATGGCCGCCACCGGCATGCTCTCCATCGGCCTGGTGTTCGTGCTGCTGCTCGGCGAGATCGACCTCTCGGTCGGTTCGGTCAGCGGTCTGGCGTCCACGATCTTCGCGGTGTTCGTGGTCAACCACGGCATGGGCCAGTGGCTGGCCCTGATCCTCGCCGTGGTGACCGGTGTCGCCATCGGTGCCCTGCACGGCTGGTTCTTCGCAAAGATCGGTGTCCCGGCGTTCGTCGTGACCCTGGCCGGCTTCCTCGGCTGGAACGGTCTGATGCTGTGGCTGCTCGGCGACAGCGGCACGATCAACATCCCGTCCGACAGCGGCCCGATCCAGCTGCTCGGCCAGAGCTCCTTCTTCATGGACCAGGCCATCGTCGGCGCCTACATCCTGGCCGGCCTCGCCGTCGCGTCCATGCTGATCGGCTCCCTGATGGACCAGCGCCGCCGCAAGGCCGCGGGGGTGCCGTTCCGGGCGACCAGCGAGATCCTGATCCGCGTCGGCGCGCTCGCCGTCGCCGCGTTCGCCTCGGCGGTCGTGCTGAACAACGCCGCCGGTGTCTCCAACGCGCTGGTGATCTTCCTCGCCTCGCTGGTGATCGTGGACTTCGTGCTGCGTCGTACGACGTACGGCCGCAAGGTCTTCGCGGTCGGCGGCGGCATCGAGGCGGCCCGCCGTGCCGGTATCAACGTCCCGATGATCCGCATCACCGTGTTCGCGATCTCCGGCGGCTTCGCGGCCATCGGCGGCATGTTCTTCGCCGGTCAGACGGCCTCGGCGACGCTGAACGCCGGTGGCGGCAACACGCTGATGCTCGCCATCGCGGCGGCCGTCATCGGTGGTACGTCGCTGTTCGGTGGTCGCGGCAACGTGTGGTCGGCCCTGCTCGGCATGCTCGTCATCCAGTCGATCCAGACCGGCCTCGACCTGCTGAACATGAACACGTCGATCCAGTACATGATCACCGGCGGCGTTCTGCTCGGCGCCGTGGTCATCGACTCGGTGTCGCGTCGCAGCCAGAAGGCCGCGGGACGCGGTTAACAGCACAGAGCGCCGTAGGGGCGCGGGTGAGCTTGCGAGTACCGGTCCGTCGTGGCTGGTCGCGCAGTTCCCCGCGCCCCTCTCGGCGTCGTAGGACCGGATGATTTTGGGTACAGCCGATCGCGTGACGTATCACGCACCGCCCGCGTCTCGTCCGCAAAGGCGGAACATTAGACTCGACAAGCCCGGCAACAGCTCTACTGCAAGGAGGCACGGGTGCCGCTGCTGACCCGCATCAGGGGACCGCGCGATCTGGACCGGCTCAGCCTGGAGCAGCTGGACCAGCTGGCAGAGGAGATCCGGACCTTCCTCGTCGACGCCGTCTCCAAGACCGGCGGCCACCTCGGCCCGAACCTCGGCGTGGTCGAGCTCACCATCGCCCTGCACCGTGTCTTCGACTCCCCGAAGGACAAGGTGCTCTGGGACACCGGACACCAGTCCTACGTCCACAAGCTGCTCACCGGCCGGCAGGACTTCTCCAGGCTGAAGATGAAGGGCGGCCTGTCCGGCTACCCCTCGCAGGCCGAGTCCGAGCACGACGTCATCGAGAACAGCCACGCCTCCACGGTCCTCGGCTGGGCCGACGGCCTCGCGAAGGCCAACCAGATCCAGAAACGCGACGACCACGTGGTCGCCGTGATCGGTGACGGCGCCCTCACCGGCGGTATGGCCTGGGAGGCGCTGAACAACATCGCCGACGCCAAGGACCGCCCGCTCGTCATCGTCGTCAACGACAACGAGCGCTCCTACGCGCCGACCATCGGCGGCCTCGCCAACCACCTCGCGACCCTGCGCACCACCGACGGCTACGAGCGCTTCCTGGCCCGCGGCAAGGACCTCCTGGAGCGCACCCCGGTCGTCGGCAAGCCCCTCTACGAGACCCTGCACGGCGCCAAGAAGGGCCTGAAGGACTTCATCGCCCCGCAGGGCATGTTCGAGGACCTCGGCTTGAAGTACGTCGGCCCCATCGACGGCCACGACATCGAGGCCATGGAGTCCGCGCTGGCCCGCGCCAAGCGCTTCGGCGGCCCGGTGATCGTGCACGTCCTCACCGAGAAGGGCCGCGGCTACCAGCCCGCCCTCCAGGACGAGGCCGACCGCTTCCACGGCATCGGCCCCATCCACCCCGACACCGGCCTGCCGATCAAGGCCTCCGGCGCCGACTGGACCTCCGTCTTCGGCGACGAGATGGTGCAGCTCGGCAAGGAGCGCAAGGACATCGTGGCCATCACCGCGGCGATGCTCCAGCCGGTCGGCCTGAAGAAGTTCGCGGACACCTTCCCGGACCGGATCTACGACGTCGGCATCGCCGAGCAGCACGGCGCCGTGTCCGCCGCGGGCCTGGCGACCGGCGGACTGCACCCGGTCTTCGCGGTGTACGCCACCTTCCTCAACCGCGCCTTCGACCAGGTCCTCATGGACGTCGCCCTGCACAAGTGCGGCGTGACCTTCGTCCTGGACCGCGCGGGTGTCACCGGCACCGACGGCGCCTCCCACAACGGCATGTGGGACATGTCGATCCTCCAGGTCGTCCCGGGCCTGCGCCTGGCCGCCCCGCGCGACGCCGACCAGGTCCGCGCCCAGCTCCGCGAGGCCGTGAAGGTCGACGACGCGCCGACGGTCGTACGGTTCTCGAAGGGCGCCGTGGGCCCCGCCGTACCGGCTGTCGGACGGGTCGGCGGCATGGACGTACTGCGCGAGCCGGGGACGGACACCCCGGACGTGCTCCTCGTCTCCGTGGGCGCCCTCGCCCCCATGTGCCTGGAGATCGCCTCGCTCCTCGACAAGCAGGGCATCACCACCACCGTCGTCGACCCGCGCTGGGTCAAGCCGGTGGACGAGGCCATGGCCCCGCTCGCCGAACGCCACCGCGTGGTCGTGACGGTCGAGGACAACTCCCGCGTCGGAGGCGTCGGTTCGGCCATCGCCCAGGCGCTGCGCGACGCCGGCGTCGACGTCCCGCTGCGTGACTTCGGCATCCCGCCGCGCTTCCTCGACCACGCCTCGCGCGCCGAGGTGATGGCGGAGATCGGGCTGACCGCCCCTGACATCGCCCGCCAGGTCACCGGTCTGGTCTCGAAGCTGGACGGCAAGTACAGCGGCGCGGCGGCGGAGGAGCCGGAGCCCGCGCGCGACTGACGCGACCGACACGCCTGAATGGGCCGGTCGTACCACCGCGAAGGGTGGTACGACCGGCCCATTCGCATGAATCCCCACGCGCCGGGGCATACGCGGTACGCCCCCTCTCGATCATGTCGAGGACGACACAGCGTGGGAGGTACGCCCGTGAGCAGCACACTCTTCCGGACGAAGAGAGTCGAGCAGTCCATCCTCGATACCGAGGAGCCAGAGCACGCGCTGAAGAAATCCCTCTCCGCGCTGGATCTGACCGTCTTCGGTGTCGGCGTCATCATCGGCACCGGCATCTTCGTCCTGACCGGAACGGTCGCCAAGAACAACGCGGGACCGGCGGTCGCCCTGGCCTTCGTCGTCGCCGGCGTCGTCTGCGCGCTCGCCGCGCTCTGCTACGCCGAGTTCGCCTCCACCGTCCCGGTGGCCGGCTCCGCGTACACGTTCTCGTACGCCTCCCTGGGCGAACTGCCCGCCTGGATCATCGGCTGGGACCTGGTCCTGGAGTTCGCGCTCGGCACGGCGGTGGTCGCGGTCGGCTGGTCCGGCTACATCGCCTCGCTCCTGGACAACGCGGGCTGGCATCTGCCGGAGGCGCTCAGCGGCCGGGACGGCGCCGACGGCTTCGGCTTCGACATCCTCGCCGCCGCTCTCGTCCTGGTCCTGACCGGCATCCTGGTCCTCGGCACGAAGCTGTCCGCGCGCGTGACGTCGATCGTCGTGGCCATCAAGGTGACGGTCGTCCTCGTCGTCATCATCGCGGGCGCCTTCTTCATCAAGGGCGACAACTACGACCCGTTCATCCCCAAGTCCCAGCCGGTGGAGGCGGGCGGCGACCTCCAAGCCCCGCTCATCCAGCTGATGTTCGGCTGGGCACCGTCCAACTTCGGCGTCATGGGCATCTTCACGGCGGCGTCGGTCGTCTTCTTCGCCTTCATCGGCTTCGACGTGGTGGCGACGGCGGCAGAGGAGACGAGGAACCCGCAACGGGACATGCCGAGAGGCATCCTGGGCTCCCTCCTGATCTGCACAACCCTCTACGTGGCCGTGTCGATCGTCGTCACCGGCATGCAGAAGTACACCGACCTGTCGGTGACGGCGCCGCTGGCCGACGCCTTCAAGGCCATCGGACACCCGTGGTACGCGGGCTTCATCAGCTTCGGCGCGGCGGTGGGTCTGACGACGGTCTGCATGATCCTGCTGCTGGGCCAGACACGGGTCTTCTTCGCGATGAGCCGCGACGGCCTGCTGCCCCGGTTCTTCTCCCACGTCCACCCGCGGTTCAAGACCCCGCACCGCCCGACCATCCTGCTCGGCGTGATCATCGCGATCGTCGCCGGCTTCACCCCGCTCAGCGAACTCGCCGAACTGGTCAACATCGGCACCCTGTTCGCGTTCGTGGTCGTCGCGATCGGCGTCATCATCCTCCGCCGCACCCGCCCCGACCTGCATCGCTCCTTCCGCACCCCCTGGGTCCCGTTCCTCCCGATCCTGTCGGTGCTGGCGTCCCTGTGGCTGATGCTCAACCTGCCCGCCGAGACCTGGCTCCGCTTCGCGATCTGGATGGTCCTCGGCTTCGTCGTGTACTTCCTGTACGGGCGGTCGCACAGCCGGCTGGCGAAGGGGGAAGAGACGACGGTGGGTCAGGTGGTGAAGCCGCCGAACGGCGGCGCGGAGTAGCTGCCTGGCATGGCCCCGTGCGAGGTGCTCCGGCGCCCCGCGCGGGGCCCCGTGTTCGCAACGTGCCCCGTCCTGACCGGAATTGACTCTTGCCTTGAGGAAGCTGGCTCGTAAGGTACCTTTACCGCCCTTGTGTCCGACCGGAAGCGGCCACGATGATGGGGGGAGTGGTGACGACGAGCCACCTCTCGACTGCTCAGTGCGATTCCACTCGGTGACGATCCGACCGGCGCGATTCACGGACCGGCGAAGGAGACCGCAATGACGAACGGCGGAGAGGCGTCCGCTGCACTTCTGGACGAGTTAGGAGCGGCGACCGAGCCGCTTGCCACGGAGATCCCCGACTGGGGCGCCGTACCTCTGGACGACCCCGGCGCGATCGACCGGCGCACGCTCAACAGGCTGCTGCCCTCCCGACGGCAGCCGGGCTCCGGCTTCAACTCCAGCATCTGACCGCCCCGGACGCCAAGGGCCGATGACCGCAGGGACAAGAGCATTCCGCCAGTTCGTCCTGAAGATGCACAGCAGATGCGACCTGGCCTGTGACCACTGCTATGTCTATCGCCACGCCGACCAGAGCTGGCGTCGTCGGCCGCCGGTCATCCCGGACGAGGTGGTGGCGGCGGTGGTGTCGCGGATCGCCGAACACGCCAGGGCTCACCCCGAACTCCCGGGCGTGCACGTCGTCCTGCACGGTGGCGAACCCCTGCTCGCCGGGCCCGAACGACTGGCCCGGACGGCACGGGAGCTGCGCTCCGCACTGGACGGCGTGTGCGCGCTGGACCTGCGCATGCAGACCAATGGCCTGCGCCTGGACGAATCGACGTGCCGCATGCTGGTCCGCGAGCGGATCAGCACCGGCATCTCCCTCGACGGTGACCGCGCCTCGAACGACCGCCACCGCAAGCGCGCCGGCGGCGGCGGATCGTACGACGCCGTGGTCAGGGCCGTCCGGCTCATCGGCTCGCCCGAGCACCGCAGCGCCTTCGCCGGCCTGCTGTGCACCATCGACGTGCAGAACGATCCGGTCGCCGTCTACGAGGCCCTCGCCGCGCTCGATCCACCGCGGGTGGACTTCCTGCTCCCGCACGCCACGTGGGACCGGCCGCCACCGCGGGACCCCGCTCGCCCCGCGGCCCACGCCCGCTGGCTGATCACCGTCCACGACCGCTGGGCCGCCGACGGCCGGCCCTTCCCGGTCCGGCTCTTCGACTCGATCGAGGCCGGCCGGGACGGCCAGGAGTCCTTCACCGAGGCGCTCGGGCTCGGCAGCCCGGACCTGGTCGTCGTCGAGACCGACGGCGAGATCGAACAGGCCGACTGGCTCAAGACGGCGGGCCCCGGGGCGCCCAGCACCGGATTCCACGTACTGCGCAACTCCTTCGACGAGGCGGCCGCCCACCCGGGCTTCCTGGCCCAGAGCGGGGGAGTGGAGCGGTTGAGCCGACGGTGCCGGGACTGTTCCGTGGTGCGGATATGCGGCGGCGGCCTCTACGGGCACCGCCACCGTGCCGCCAACGGCTTCGACAACCCCTCCGTCTACTGCGAGGACCTCTTCCGCCTCATCGGACATGTCCTGAACGCCCCGCGTTCACGTCCGGCGCGCCGGACGCACACGCTGACAATCCACGGCTTCAACTCCCTCGCCGCGGGCGACGGCGACAGCGCCGCACTGCGCGCCCTCACCGAGGCCGAGGCCAGCGTCCGGCGGATGCTCCTCGCCGCCGTGTGCGCCCGCCACCCGGGTCCCGAGGCGCGCGCCCTGGCCCACCTCGACCGGCACCGGCCCGTGCAGACCGCGCAGACCGTCCGCCACCCCCACCTCGGCACCTGGGCGGTGCGCAGCGCCGAGGGACGACTGCCGGCGGCCGCCGTACGGCAGCGGCTCGGCGAGATTGCCCTGGCGGTGGCGCTCCGGGCCGGCACCGACCTCCGCGTCGACCTGCCGGAGGGAGCCGCTCAGGCGCATCTGCCCGGAACCGGGCACCTGACGCTGCCGGACGGCCCCGGACCGGTCGCCCTGCTTGCCCGCGCGGGCCGCCTGCTGGTCGCTGCCGGACCGGACCGGCGCCCCCGTCCGCTCACCGAGGCGGCCGACTCCGGCTTCGTCTGGCACCCCCTACGCCGCCTGGCCACACGGGAGTTCAGCGTGCTCGTGGAGGACGCCGACCCCTGTCGCGATGGGTTCTCCGCGCACCCGGCGCCCACCCTGGACGAGGCCGAACACGCGCGCTGGCTGCGGCTGTTCACCGAGGCGGCCGTGCATCTGCGTGCCCGTCACGCCGGCCGCGGCCCAGGAGTGCGCGCCCTGTTCACGGCCTGCACGCCGCTGCGTGGCACTGGGCCGCACGGGCTGGTGGCCGTGGACCCGCACGCCTTCGGAGCCCTGGGAGTGGCGCTGCCGGACACCGCCGTGGTGCTGGCCGGTCTTGTCGTGGAGGGAGTGCAGCAGATGAAGTTCAACGCCCTGTCGGACCTCTTCGACCTCGCCGGGAGCGACGAGGCCAGGGAACTGCTGCGGTCCGCGTATCTGGACCGCCTTCCGGCCGGGGCGATCCCGGACGACGGTCTCACCGCGGCCGGCCTCCGGATGGCCGACCGGCTGCGCGGCTGACGGCGGATGAGAACACCGGCATCGCTCTCCGCCCAACTCCGCGAACTCGGCGTGGAGAAGGGCATGACCCTGTTGCTTCACTCCTCACTGCGGTCCGTCGGCCCGGTGCGCGGCGGCGTCAGGACGGTGCTGAGTGCCTTCCGGGACGCGCTCGGCCCCAAGGGCACGCTGGTGGTGCCCACGTTCACCGAGGGGAACTCGCTGACATCACGGGCGTATCTCCACATGACGCGAGACCTGACACCACTTCAACTTCTGTCCTACCGTGAGCACATGGAGCCCTTCTGCGCGGCTTCTACGCCTTCGCAAGGCATGGGACGGCTGGCGGAGGAGGTGCGGGTCACTCCGGGAGCCACGCGCAGCACTCACCCGCAGGCGTCCTTCGCCGCGCTCGGACCCGGGGCCGCCCGCATCACACGCGGCCACCCCCTGGACTGCCTGCTCGGCGAGCGGTCCCCGCTGGGCAGGCTGTACGAGGAGGAGGCGTACGTCCTGCTGCTGGGCGTCGGCTACGAGACCTGCTCGGCGTTCCATCTCGCCGAGTACCGGCAACCGCACCCGCCGCGCCGCCGCTACGACTGCCGGGTGCTGACACAGGACGGCCCGCGCTGGCTGAACTACGTCGACGTCGACCTGGACGACAGCGACTTCGGCACACTCGGCCGATGCCTGGAGGCCGCCGAACCGCCCCCCGACGGCCCGGTCGCCCGGGGCCGGATCGGCGCCGCCGACAGCAGACTCTTCCCGCTGCGCTGGGCGGTGGACGCCGCCGGCGACTGGCTGGCCAAGTGCCGCACCCGGCCCGAGGACCTCCCCGTGGAGGCCGACCGTGCCTGAGCACCAGCCCCGCGCCAGCATCCAGGAGCCGTACGGGTTCCTCAGCTACGGGCGCAACCCTGAGTCACCGGAGTCCCATGAACCGCCGGACGAGCTTCTCGTGCGCTTCCACGGCAAACTGTCGCGGCACCTGAGGCAACTCACCGACCTGCGCGCCGGGATCGACGCGGTCTACCTCGACCAGCGGATCCCGGTGGGCACCGGCTGGAAGGTCGAACTGAAGGACCGCCTCGCCCGCTGCCAGGTCCTCGTACCGGTCCTGTCCAAACGGCTGTTCGCCAGCAAGTGGTGCGCCCTGGAATGGGAGTGCTTCGAGCGACGCCAGCAACTCCAGCGCGACCGGGGCACCTTCACCCGCAACGCCATAGTGCCGGTCCTGTGGGCCCCGCTGCGGCCCGACGAGATCCCCCCGCCCTACGCCGATGTGCAGTACGTCCACCAGGATTTCAAGTCCGACTACGGCCGGTACGGACTGCTCGGTCTGTACAGTCACGGGCGCCATCAGACCGCCAACGGCATCGCCTTCCAACTGGCCCAGGAAATAGCCGACGTGGCGGTCAGCTCCCGCCTGGAACCCTGCGACCCAGGCCTCTTCGACGACCTCTTCGACTCCATGGACGGATCGGCGGGGGAGGGACCCGATGCATGACAGCCGTTCCGCACGACGCGTGCGACGCAAGGCGCCCTACTTCTTC
Organism: Streptomyces justiciae; assembly: GCF_015163075.1. GTDB lineage: Bacteria > Actinomycetota > Actinomycetes > Streptomycetales > Streptomycetaceae > Streptomyces > Streptomyces justiciae. The sequence continues at coordinate 205,720 of NZ_JADDXU010000007.1, read as the reverse complement.
CTCAGTTACGCCCCCGCTCCCGTGCCCGGCGGTGACTCGGAGGCGGAGGGCCTGGAGCCGGACAAGGACGTGGAGGAGTTCCACGCGGATCTGATCAGGGCGGTCGCCGGCCTGAGCGGCTCCCTCACGCTCCCCTCCCTCGGCTATCTGGATGCCACCGACCGCGGCGGCCCCGCCATGGCCCGGGCCCTGCAGAGCAGCCATTGCTTCGTACCGCTGATCACTCGCCGCTACTTCATCGACGGCTACTGCGGCCGGCAGTGGACCGCCTTCGTCAACCGCACGCGCCGAGGCACCCTCCTCCCGGTTCTGTGGACGCCCGTTCCCACGACCGCGCGCCCGCTCTCCGTCGATTTGGGCCTGCCCTCACCCGACCGGCCGACGACTCCGACGCACGTCGACCCCGAGGCGCTGGGCCGCTACGCCAAGGGCGGCCTCTACGGGCTGCGGCAGTACCCCGGTGGCTCGGACTACTACGACCAGTGCGTCCGCCGGATCGCCCAGTGCATCGTGCAGGCCGCCCTTCGAACCCCCGAACCCGCCCCGGACGAGGCCGAGTTCGCCGATCTCGACGTGCCAGACGCGTTCGACACCTCCTTCTGGCACCCCCTGGGCATCGCCGTACTGGCCCCCGACATCCACCATCTGCCACCCGGCCGAAGCGACACCAAGTACGGCCGCGAGCCCCGCGATTGGCAGCCCTTCAGCGACGGCCTGAGCATCCCGCTGGCCGAGCGCACCGCCGAACTCGCCCGCAACCTCGGCTTCGCCCCCGAGATCCGCACCTACGACGAGGCCGAGGACGTCTTCCTCGGGCGACGCGAGACCACCAGCCCCTGGATCCTCGTCATCGACCCCTGGGTCCTGCACGACCGTGGGGTGCTGGACCGGTTGCGGGCCTTCGACGCACGGGACCTGCCGTGGGTGACCGTGCTGACCGCGCTCGCCGACGACCCGCAGACCCGGCGGGCCCGCGAGGAACTCGAGGAACTGCTGGAGTCGGCGCTGCCCCGGCGGCTCAGCAGCGGCCGCTTCATCCAGCGCGGGGCGGTCGCCGGCCTCGACAACTTCGAGGCGTTCAACCGCCGTTTCATCGAACTGGCCGACAGCGCGGCCCAGCAGTACCTCACCCGAGTTCCGCTACCATCCTCGACCAGCCACTCGGCGTCTGCCGATCCCCAGGGCGACCAGGAGGCCCAACCGTGACCGGCGTGCAGTCCCGCCCAGACGGCGGCAAGATCGTCACGTTCTACAGCTACAAGGGCGGCAGCGGTCGCACCATGGCCCTGGCCAACACCGCGTGGATCATGGCCTCCCAGGGCCGGCGCGTCCTCGTGGTCGACTGGGACCTGGAGGCACCCGGCCTGGACCGCTTCCTCCACCCGTTCCTGGAGTCCAGCGCCTTGCACGACCGCCCCGGAGTGCTGGAACTCATCAACGACTACGTCCTGAAGGTCGACCACCTGCAGGACGAGGCCGAGCCGGGCTGGATCGCCGAACAGGCCGACATCACCCGGGCGGTGAACCCACTGCAGTGGCGCTTCCCGGCCGGTGGCCGACTGCATTACATCTCGGCCGGCCGCCAGGACCGCAACTACTCCTCGATCTTCTCCCAGTTCAACTGGAACCTCTTCTACGGCGACCAGTACGGCGGCCAGTTCCTGGACGCGCTGTGCGCCCAGTTCCGGCATGGCTACGACTACGTCCTCATCGACAGCCGCACCGGCCTCAGTGACATCTCCGACATCTGCACCCTGCACTTCCCCGACGTGCTGGTGAACTGCTTCACGCACAACGACCAGAGCATCGAGGGCGCGGCAGCCGTCGCCCGCCGGGTGCAGGACACCAGGAGCCAGCGCCGCATCCGGATCCTGCCGGTCCCCATGCGGGTCGTGGACTCCGAGGCCGACCGGCTGGAGGCCGCGCGTGCCAAGGTCCGGCTCAGCTTCGACCAGTTACTGGCCCGCACCCCGGGGGTCGACTCGCGCAGCTACTGGGGGAAGGTGGAACTGCCGTTCAAGTCCACCTACGCCTACGAGGAGATGCTGGCGACCTTCCGTGACGAGCCGGAGACCCCCGCCTCGCTGCTCGCCGCCTGCGAACGGCTGACGTCATTCATCACCGAGGGCGATGTGAACTCGCTCGTCCCGATGAGCGACGAGGAGCGGCAGAACTACCTCAAGGTCGTCGTCCGCCGTCGGCCGCCGGACCCCACCCATGTCTTCCTCAGCTACGTCCCCGAGGACCGGATCTGGGCCGAATGGATCGGACGGGTCCTCAGCGACGCCGGGTTCACCGTGAGCGACGCCCGGTCCGAGGACGGCTCCGCGGCCGGTGTCCCGCTGCGTGAGGACACCGACAACAAGGTGCGCGGCGCCTCTCGCACGGTCGCCGTGCTCTCCGCCGACTACCAGAAGTCCCCGCAGGCCCGGGCCGTGTGGGAAGCCGTGGCCATGGCCGACCCGATGGGCTCACGGCGCACCCTGGTGCCGGTCCGGGTCAGCGACGCCCGGTTGGAGCATCCGTTCTCGGACCGGATGCCGATCCATCTGAGCAGCATGAACGAGGGGCAGGCGCGCAACGCCCTGCTGCGGGCCCTGGACGCCCAGCCCGCCCAGGGCGAGCACCCCGCGGACACGGGCTCCGGCGGGCCCCGCTTCCCCGGTGCGGAACCGCCCGTGTGGTCCGTGCCTGGACGCAACGCCGCCTTCACCGGGCGCGCCGTGCTGCTGGACACGCTGCGCCGACAGCTCACCGACACCGGCACCGCCACCCTGCTGCACGGCATGGGAGGCGTCGGCAAGACCCAGCTGGCGACCGAGTACGCGCACCGGTACCGGGGGAACTACGACGTCGTCTGGTGGATCGAGGCGGAGTTCCCCGACCTCGCGCTGCGGCAGTACTCCGAACTGGCTCCCCACCTGGGCGTCGAGGAACGGGACAGCATCAGCGCGACGGCCAAGGAGGTCCGCGAGGCGCTGCGCCGAGGGGACCGGTACAACCGGTGGCTGCTGGTCTTCGACAACGCCACCACCCCCGCGTCCCTCGATCCGATGCTCGTCGACAGCCCCACCGGCCACGTCCTGATCACCACCCGCAACGAGGGCTGGGCCCAGGTCGGCGAGCGCGTCGAGGTCGACGTGTTCTCCCGCACGGAGAGCGTCGAGCACCTGCTGCGCCGGGTCTCGGCCATCAGCGAGGAGGACGCCAGCCGGGTGGCGAGCGCCCTCGGTGACCTTCCTCTGGCCGTCGACCATGCCGCCGCCTGGCTGAACGAGACCGGCCAGGACGCCAGCGAGTACCTGGATCTGCTGGACTCGCAGCTGGCGCGGCTGGAGGCGGACGTCGACGCCCCCGGCTTCCCGCTCCAGGTGGGGGCGACCTGGAACATCTCGATCGAGCAGCTCGCCTCGCCGGCCGCCCGGCGCCTGCTGGAGTTGTGCGCGCACTTCGGCGCCGACCCGATCTCCCTCGATCTGGTGAACCGCAAGGAGATGGTCGAGGTCCTCCAGGAGGCGGAACCGGGCAGCGGTGGCCGGGCCCTGGTGAACCGTGCCATCCAGCAGTTGCACCGCTACTCACTGGCCAAGGTCGACCGCAAGAGCAACAGCATCCAGGTGCACCGGCTGGTGCAGGCGGCGGTGCGTTCGTCGATGTCCGCCGAGGAGCAGGAAACAGCCCTGCGTGCCGTGCGCAACGTGCTCTCGGGGGCGCGCCCGTCCCAGGGCGATGCGGAACGTCCGGCGAACTGGGAGCGGTACAACACCATCTGGCCCCACCTCAAGACCCCCTGGACCAGGTACTCCCTCGACGAACGCATCCGCGAGCTGATGACCGAGTGGCTGCGCTATCTGAGGGTCCGTGGTGAGTACGCGGAGGCGCTGTCGCTCGCTGAGGAGCTGCTGGTCACCTGGCAGAAGGAGGCCGGGGCCAACGATCGTATGACCCTGCATCTGCGCTTCGAGATGGCCAACGTGCTGCGTGCGCAGGGGTGGTACAGCAGAGCACTGGAGATCGACCAGGACGTCTACGAGCGACAGCGCGCGGCGCTGGCCGACGACGACGAGCACATCCTGATGACGGCGGGCGGCCTCACCGCGGACCTGCGGGCCGTCGGACAGGTCCGCCGGGCCCTGGAGATCGACCGCGAGACCTACGAGCGGTCCATGAACCTCTTCGGCGAGGACTACTCCCGGACCCTCTTCGCGGCGAACAACCTGGCCGTGTCGATGCGGATGGCCGGAGACTGCTACGAGGCGCAGAGCGTCGACCGGGAGAACTGCGAGCTGCGTGCCTCGACCCTGGGGCCCAAGCACCCCTACACCCTGTTCTCCAAGATCAACCTGGGGCGCGACCAGCGCTCCTGCGGCGAGTACGAGGCCTCGGCGGAGACCCTGCGCGAGGTCTACGCGACGGCCGTCGAACTAGGGCCCGAGCAGCCGCCCGCACTGGAGGCGGCCAAGGCGCTCGCCATCACCCTGCGCCGACTGGACCGGCTGGACGAGGCCATGGACATCAGCGGTCAGGTGCTGGAGGTCTGCCGGCGACGGCTGGGTGACGCCTCGCCCGAGACGCTGGTGGTGCGGCTCGGCCATGCCGGCCACCTCTCGGCCGCGGAGCGCCACGAGGAGGCCTGCCAGGAGACCGCCAAGCTGCTCGATCTGTTCCGTTCAGCGCTCGGCGAGAGCCACCCCAACACACTGGCGTGTGCGGTCAACCACGGCATCAACCTGCTGTCGACGGGCAACCTCGCTGAGGCCCGCGCGGTCTGCGAGCAGGCCCGTGCCGCGCTGCGGACCACGCTCGGTGCGGAACACCCGTTCAGCATGAACTGCCAGATGAACCTGGCCAACACGGAGGCGGCCCTGGGCGAGACGGCCACGGCCGAACAGAACTACCTCCAGGCCTACCAGGAGTTGTGCGACCGGCTCGGTACGGACCACCCCACCGCCCTCACCTGTCGGGGCAACCTGTCGATCCTGCTGCGGGAGACCGGCCGTGCCACCGAGGCCGACCAGATGGCCCGCGAGACCCTCGACGTGCTCGGGCTCAAGCTCGGCGCCAAGCACTCCAAGGTGGTCCGGCTGCGTGAGGGCCACCGAGTCGGGCTGGAACTGGACCCGCACCCGATCTGACGGGGGCAGGGGTGCGGGTCACGCCGTCGAGGTCGCGGCGGCGTCGGCCTGCGTCTGGTCCCGGAGCCAGCCGAGCACCTGGGGAAGCACTGGGACGGCCGCGAAATGCGCGGCCGACGGCTGGAGCACGACGGTGGCGTGCTCGATCCTGCGGGCGAGCCAGTTGAAGTGCTCGACGGGGGAGAACACGTCCTTCTCGCCGTGCCACAACAGGGTGGGCACGGTGATCTCCTTGGGATCGAAGCCCCAGTTCTTGCTGAACGCGACGGCGTCGTCGATCCAGCCGTCCGCGGTCTTCTCGACGGCGACCTCGAAGTTCTTGTGCAGCATCCGGCGGATACCGGCGTCCGCCACGATCTGCCGGTCGATCTCGGGCATCTCGTCGTCGAGATCATTGAGCACGGCCATCGGGTTGGTGCGCATGGCGTCCGCGTTCTGCACCAGCGTGCTCTGCAACACCTCTTGGTTGCTGCGGGCGTTGCGGTACTCGCGGACGTTGGACTCCGTCATCCCCTCGAACCAGTCCAGTCCCTCCGCGTCCCAGGGGGCGAGACTCACCAGTACGGCCGCGCTCTGGACCCGCTTCGACAGCCTCGCGGCGCAGGCGAGCGCGTGCGGACCGCCGCCGGACCGGCCGACGACGGAGAACTTGGGAAGGTTGAGCAGATCGGCGATGGTCGCGACGTCCTCGGCGGCGTCGACCACCTCGCGGCCGGGCCGGCGAGTCGAACCCCCGTAGCCCGGACGGTCGTAGGCGATTAGATGGATGCCGAGCTGATAGAGGACCATCGATCGCGGGCGTGGCCCCTGATGACTGCCGGGGGTTCCGTGCAGCAGAAAGACGGGGTGCCCTTGCGGATCACCCCACGTATCGAAAACGAGCTTGCGCCCGTCTCTGCTGTGAGCGGCACGCGCCACTCCTGCCTCCCGTCCACCGGCTGTCAAGGGTGCCGGAATCCTCTCAGATCAAAACGACGGGCACCACCGAGCCAGCGTCTCGCGTCGGCGTCATTCCGTCACTGGAAAGTGACCAGAATGTCGAAATCATGACCGAACGCGGCCAGCTTATGCCTATTTCGCCGATTCGGCCGAGCTTAGATGGTTCCAATATCAGGACAAGTAGGTCATTGCGCTCCGGGTTCCGGCCGCTTTCCAGGCGTTCTCCAGCCATGCACCGAACGAGGCCCGGCTACGTCCGCCCCCAACTCCATCACCCTTCGGCGCAGTTCCCGATCCGCCGTGACGACCAGTACGTCACGCCCACCCGCCTCGCCCACCAACTCCACCATCCGGTCGTCCCCACTCCCCGGCGCCGACTCCACCCGCACCCCCGTCACGGACTCCACCCCCCGCGCAGCTCCCTCCACCACCAGCACGATCTCCACAGGACCGTCCCGCCCCGGCACCCCCTCCGCCGCCAACCGGTCCCGCAGCCGCTCCGCGGCGCCGCGGCGGTCGCGCCACCAGCCGTCGGGTACCGAGCCGACGACATTGGCGGCGTCGACGATCACGAGGAGCGGGGCGTCGGTGTTCATGGAGTCAGGGTGTCAGTCCGCGTCCTTCTCGTCGAAGCTGGCGTAGTACGCCGCCGCCATGTCCTCGTCCCCGTGCCCCTGCGCGGCCGCCCGTTCCAGCCGGACGGCGCTCGCGGTGGCCACGTCCAGGCGTACGCCGTTCTCCTCGCCCGCGGCGACGATCAGACGGGCGTCCTTGGCGGCCGTGGACACCGCGAACTGGGCCGGGGTCAGCTGCCCGTTCAGGACCAGCCCTGCCTTGGCACGCAGGTAGCCCATGTCCAGCGGGCCGCCCTCGATCAGCGCGAAGAAGTCCTGTGGGTCCACGCCGAGCGCCTCGGACAGCGCCAGCACCTCCCCGGTCGCCGCCGTCGCGGCCAGCACCCAGCTGTTGGCGACCAGCTTCAGCCGGGTCGCGCTGCCCGCCTCGCCGGTCCACACCGTACGGGCGCCCACCGCGTCGAAGACGGGCGCCACGGAGTACCGGTGGGCCTCCGGGCCGCCTGCCAGCACCGTGAGCTGACCGGCCTCCGCGGGCTGCCGGGTGCCCAGCACGGGGGCGTCGTAGAAGACCAGGCCGTGCGCGGCGGCGAAAGCGGCGAGTTCGGCGAGGCCCTCCAGGCCGGCCGTCGTCGACTGCGCCCACATCACACCCGGGCGCAGCGCGGGCAGCGCCGCCTCCATCACCTCCAGGGCGGCGGGACCGTCGTACAGCATGGTCAGGACGACGTCCGCGCCCTCCACCGCCTCGGCGGGGGAGTCGGTGACACGGATGCCGTCGGCGGCGAGGGGCTCGGCCTTGGCACGGGTGCGGTTCCAGGCGCGGACGGTGTGCCCGGCCCCGGCGAGGTTGCGGGCCATGGCGGCGCCCATGATGCCGGTGCCGAGAACGGTGACGGTGAGCTTGTCGGTCATGAGGCCAACGTAGACGTGTGGGCAGGGGGCGACCAGGCGCGCCGCGGATGCCTCCGCGGGGGGTACGGGGGTGACTAGGCGGGCTGTGGCTGTCTCCGCGGGGGGTACGGGGGTGACCAGGCGGGCCGTGCATGCCTCCCCAGCGAGTACAGGGGTGACCAGGCGGGCTCCCGGACGCCCCGCCGAGAGTACGGGGGTGACCAGGCAGCACAGGAAAGGCGCCGCATAGAGTGAACCGGTGAACGGCGACTGGCTCCTCCGCGGCCGCGACGGCCGGCTCAGTGTCTATCTGCCCTCGGGCGACGCCGTCCTGTGCCGGGCCGAGCTCGGCCCCGGCGGCCCCTGGGAGGCACCCCCGCGCAAGGTGGGCGGCGACCAGAAGCTCCGCCCCGGCCCGGCCGTCGGCCAGGGCGCCGACGGCTACGCCCATCTCGTCTCCTGGCGGCCCACCAAACCCGGCGAGGCCGGGCTCGTGCACTCCACGCACTTCCGGCCTCGGCTCGCCGCCCTCGACTGGGCCCCGATCGGGCACCCCGACAAGACCGGTGACCGCACCGGCACCCCGGCCGTCGCCGTCGATGCCCAGGGGCGGGCGCATGTCTTCGTCCGCAACAAGGGCGGCGGCGTGAGCATGGTCGCGCAGAAGGAGAAGGGCGGCTGGGACCCGTGGCGGGACCTCAAGGGGCGTGACGTACAGGAGGACTTGGCCGCGGTGACGGGGGAGTCCGGGCGCGTGGAGCTGTACGTGGCCGTCCCCGGGGGCCTGGTGTACTGGCGGCAGGCAGAGCCGGGCACCCCGCCGGTCCTGGAGGAGGCCGTCGAGACGCCGGTACGTCCGGGGACGCTACGAGCCCTGGCCACGTCCGCCGACCGCACCACCCTCTTCTACACCGACGACTCCGGCGACCTGTGCGCCTGGCGTCCGGGAGGCAAACCCGTCGCCCTCCTCGCCTCGGCCGGTCCCGGCCCCGTCTCCGCCGCCCGCTGCGAACTCGACGGCCACGACTGCACGTTGCTCGCCCAGCGCTCGTCGAGCGGCCGGGTCGCCTTCGCCGCGTACCCCACGGAGCAGGAGGCCGCGGGCGCGTGGTGGACGGAGTCCGGGCCCCAACTCCCGGCGGACGCACGGGTGTCATTCACGACCGACGAGGACGGCCGGGTCGTGGCGGCAACGTTGTCCCCGTCCACCGGCCAACTCCTGCTGACCCGGCGCAAGGACGAGCCGGGGCTGGCGCTGGAGGCGTGGCGGGAGGCCTGAACCGGCCTTATTCACATGACCGTTCGGGGTCGGGTACGGAACCATGACTGCGTGGACGACACCGAACACCTCGTCGAGGTCTGGCAGCGCATCCTGGAACCCTCCGGGGTCTCCTGGGTGCTGTTCGAGAACGGCACGTGCGTGATGCTCAAGGAGCCCGACGGCGAACTCGCCGGACAGGCCATGGAGATCCTCCGGCAGTACGGTCCCGTGCGCGCCGGCGGCCCCGCGGGCGACTTCGGCACGCAACGGCTCAAGGACGGCACCGGCTGGCTGGTCACCGGCCACCACCCGGACGTTGTCACCTACGTCGGCTCCGCCGAGCCCGCCGACGCGTCCGACCTTGCCGTGGGCCTCCACGGCCGCAGCAAGCGCCACCGCGACGGCACGGACCTCCAGGTCGTGCATGTCGAGGACGCCCGCTGAAGCACTCCAGCAGGCCCGCCCGCCGAGGCAAGCGCGAAGACCCACCGACACACCGGTGCCCCGCAGGCCAACCAGCCTGCGGGGCACCGCCGTTCACACCGACGCAGCGGCTACGCCGGAACGCTCGCAACCCCCGGCGCCAGGAACTTCTTGCCGTTCACGCGCTCCGAGACACCCTCGCGGTCCAGGTACGGCGTGATGCCGCCCAGGTGGAAGGGCCAGCCGGCGCCCGTGATCAGGCAGAGGTCGATGTCCTGGGCCTCGGCGACGACACCCTCGTCGAGCATGAGCCCGATCTCCTGGGCGACGGCGTCGAGGACGCGGTCCCGCACCTGCTCCTCGGTCAGGACGACATCGCCCTGCTTCAGCAGCGCGGCGACCTCGGGGTCCAGCTCCGGCTTGCCGGAGTCGTAGACGTAGAAGCCACGCTTGCCCGCCTTGACGACGGCCGCGAGGTTCGGGGAGACCGTGAAGCGGTCCGGGAAGGCCCGGTTGAGGGTCTCCGAGACGTGCAGACCGATCGCGGGACCGACCAGCTCCAGCAGGACCAGCGGCGACATCGGCAGACCCAGCGGCTCGACCGCCTTCTCCGCGACCTCGACCGGCGTGCCCTCGTCGATGACGTTCTGGATCTCGCCCATGAAGCGGGTGAGGATGCGGTTCACGACGAACGCCGGGGCGTCCTTCGTCAGCACCGCGGTCTTCTTCAGCTTCTTGGCGACGGCGAAGGCCGTGGCCAGCGAGGCGTCGTCGGTCTTCTCGCCGCGGACGATCTCGAGCAGCGGAAGCACGGCCACCGGGTTGAAGAAGTGGAAGCCCACGACCCGCTCGGGGTTCTTCAGCTTCGACGCCATCTCCGACACCGACAGCGACGAGGTGTTCGTCGCGAGGATCGCGTGCGCCGGGGCGACCGCCTCCACCTCCGCGAACACCTGCTGCTTGACGCCGATCTCCTCGAAGACGGCCTCGATGATGAAGTCCGCGTCCGCGAAGCCCTCGGCCTTGTCCAGGACACCGGTGACCAGGGCCTTGAGGCGGTTGGCCTTGTCCTGGTTGATACGGCCCTTGCCGAGCAGCTTCTCGATCTCGGCGTGGACGTAGCCCACACCCTTGTCGACGCGCTCCTGGTCGATGTCGGTCAGCACGACCGGCACCTCGAGGCGGCGCAGGAAGAGCAGGGCGAGCTGCGAGGCCATCAGACCGGCGCCGACGACACCGACCTTGGTGACCGGGCGGGCCAGCGACTTGTCCGGCGCACCGGCGGGACGCTTGCCGCGCTTCTGCACCAGGTTGAACGCGTAGATGCCGGACCGCAGTTCGCCACCCATGATCAGGTCGGCGAGGGCGATGTCCTCGGCGTCGTAACCCTGCTGGAGGTCGCCGTTCTTGGCGTTGGCGATGATGTCCAGGGCGCGGTAGGCGGCCGGAGCGGCCCCGTGCACCTTGGAGTCGGCGATGAACCGGCCGCGCGCGACGGCCTGGTCCCAGGCCTCGCCACGGTCGATGACCGGACGCTCGACCTCGACGTCGCCCTTCAGCACCTGGGCGGTCCAGATCAGCGACTGCTCCAGGAAGTCCGCGCCCTCGAAGAGAGCGTCGGCGATGCCCAGGTCGAAGACCTGCTGGCCCTTGAGCTGCTTGTTCTGGTTGAGGCTGTTCTCGATGATCACCGAGACGGCCTTGTCGGCGCCGATCAGGTTCGGCAGGATCGTGCAGCCGCCCCAGCCGGGCACCAGGCCGAGGAAGACCTCGGGGAGCGAGAAGGCCGGCAGGGCCTTCGAGACGGTCCGGTACTTGCAGTGCAGACCGACCTCGACGCCACCGCCCATGGCGGCACCGTTGTAGTAGGCGAAGGTCGGCACGGCCAGGCCCGACAGCCGCTTGAAGACCTCGTGGCCGCCCTTGCCGATGGCCAGCGCGTCCTTGTGCTCCTTGAGGAGCTCGACGCCCTTGAGGTCGGCGCCGACCGCGAAGATGAACGGCTTGCCGGTGATGCCGACGCCGACGATGTCACCGGCCGCGGCCTCCGCCTCGACCTGGTCGATCGCGGCGTCGAGGTTCGCCAGCGACTGCGGGCCGAAGGTGGTCGGCTTGGTGTGGTCGAAGCCGTTGTCGAGGGTGATGAGCGCGAAGCGCCCGGCACCGAACGGCAGGTCGAGGTGGCGTACGTGCGCGGACGTCACGACCTCGTCGGGGAACAGCTCGGCCGCACCCTTCAAAAGCTCCGTGGTGCTCACTTGTTGCCTCCGTCGAAGTGCGGGTTCTCCCAGATGACCGTCGCGCCCATGCCGAAGCCGACGCACATGGTGGTCAGGCCGTAGCGGACCTCCGGCTGCTCCTCGAACTGGCGGGCCAGCTGCGTCATCAGACGCACACCGGAGGAGGCCAGCGGGTGACCGAAGGCGATCGCGCCGCCGTACTGGTTGACGCGGGCGTCGTCGTCGGCGATGCCGTAGTGCTCCAGGAACGCGAGCACCTGGACGGCGAAGGCCTCGTTGATCTCGAACAGGCCGATGTCGTCGATGGTGAGCCCCGCCTGGGCGAGGGCCTTCTCCGTGGCCGGGATCGGGCCGTAGCCCATGACCTCCGGCTCCACACCCGCGAAGGAGTAGGAGACGAGGCGCATCTTCACCGGGAGGTTGTTCTCCCGGGCGAAGTCCTCGGAGGCGATGAGGGAGGCGGTGGCACCGTCGTTCAGACCGGCGGCGTTACCGGCGGTGACGCGGCCGTGGACACGGAACGGCGTCTTCAGACCGGAGAGGTTCTCCAGGGTGGTGCCCGGGCGCATCGGCTCGTCGGCGGTGACCAGACCCCAGCCGGTCTCGCCGGCCTCCGGGTTGGTGCGGCGCACCGAGATCGGCACCAGGTCGGCCTGGATCTTGCCGTTGGCGTACGCCTTGGCGGCCTTCTCCTGGGAGCGCACGGCGTACTCGTCGGCGCGCTGCTTGGTGATCGTCGGGTAGCGGTCGTGCAGGTTCTCGGCGGTCATGCCCATGAACAGGGCGGACTCGTCGACCAGCTTCTCGCTCACGAACCGCGGGTTCGGGTCCACGCCCTCACCCATGGGGTGGCGGCCCATGTGCTCGACACCGCCGGCGATGGCGACGTCGTACGCGCCGAAGGCCACGGAACCCGCGACGGTCGTGACGGCGGTCAGGGCGCCGGCGCACATGCGGTCGATGGAGTAGCCGGGCACGGACTGCGGCAGACCGGCCAGGATTCCGGCGGTACGGCCGATGGTCAGGCCCTGGTCACCGATCTGCGTGGTCGCGGCGATGGCGACCTCGTCGATCTTCGCGGGCTCCAGAGCCGGGTTGCGGCGCAGCAGCTCCCGGATCGCCTTCACGACGAGGTCGTCGGCGCGGGTCTCGTGGTAGATGCCCTTCGGGCCCGCCTTGCCGAACGGGGTGCGGACGCCGTCGACGAAGACGACGTCCCTGACGGTACGAGGCACGATGGCTCTCCTCCAGATGCGGGATGGCACTGCTGGCACGGCTGCACGGCACAAGCACTGAGCGCGCGCTCAGCCCCATGCTACTTGTGGGTAACGTAGCTGCACACCCCTGGAGGCGGGAGCGGCGAAGGTCACATCCGCGGGGGAGCCGTGGAGCCGCGCGGAGTCAGTACCGGAGTGGGTACGGGGTGTGACCCCCCGCCCTCTCCGGTGATCACCTCGAACAGCGTACGAGCCGCATCCGCCCCGAACCCGTGCACGTCATGACTCATCGCGGACAACGTCGGATGCGTCAGCCGGCACAGCTGCGAGTCGTCCCACGCCAGCAACGACACATCGTCCGGCACCCGCAACCCCATCTCCGCGGCCACCGACAGCCCCGCCACCGCCATGATGTCGTTGTCGTACACGATCGCCGTCGGCCGGTCGGCGGCCGCGGCCGTCAGCATCGAACGCGTCGCCCGCGCCCCCGCCTCCCCCGAGTAGTCGGTCGTCACCTGCCACGCCCCGGCCAGCTCCAGCGTCCGCGCGGCCTCGTCGAAGGCCGCCGTCCGTGCCGCCGTGTGCCCCAGCGCCGCCGCCCCGCCCACCCGTGCGATCCGCCGATGCCCCAGCGCCGCCAGATACCGCACCGCCTCCGTGACCGCCGTCGCGTCATCGGTCCACACGGACGTCAGCCCACCCGTGAGCGAGGGATGTCCTACGGCGACCACCGGCATCCCCAGTCGCTCGGCCGCCGCCACCCGCGGATCGTCGGGCCGGAAGTCGACGAGGATCGCCCCGCCGATCTGCCGCCCCCGCCACCAGGCCTCCTGCAGCCCGACCTCCTCCTCGACGTTCCGCACGAGCCGCAGCAGCAGCGAGCACGAATGCTCGGTGAGGACGCTCTCCACCCCGGATATGAACTCCATGTAGAAGGGTTCGAGCCCCAGCAGCCGAGCGGGCCGGCAGATCGCCAGCCCCACGACGTCCACCCGCGACCCCGCCAACGTCCGCGCGGTGAGGTTCGGCGCCCAGCCCAGCTCCCGCGCGGCCCGGAAGATCCGGTCCCGCGTTGCCTCCGACAGCCCCGGCTTGTGGTTGAAGGCGAGGGACACGGCACCCTTGGACACCCCGGCGCGCGCGGCGACGTCCTTGATGGTGACGCGGGCGGCCGGCTGGGCTGTCATCGCGAGGGCTCCATGCAGTACAGGGCGGCGCGGGCGGCGTCCGCATCGGGAGTCTTCCAGCCACTGACCCCGATGGTCACCTGTTCGCCGGGCAACAGCGTCACGAGCCCCCGGTCGGCCCGCGCGTCCGGGTGCAGCCGGTCGGCTTGCAGCAGCAGATCCCGTACGAGACCACGAGCCGCGACTGTGACCGAGCCGTCCGGCGTGACCGTCACGTCGAACTCGGGCCGCGGATAAGGGATTTCACGATCAGTCGCAGGGAAGTGCAACGCCCGCACCCTGTCCGCGTCCGCGACGAGGAACTCCTCGGGTCCGGCAGGCATCAGCGCCTCCGGTACGTCGATCCGCGCCACCGCCCGCGCCCCGGCGCCGAACTCCACCCCCGCCTCGCCGATCACCGCCCCCTCCACGGTCATCCGCCGCAACCGCACCACCCCCGCCCACGCCTCCGCCCCCTGATTGACGACGGCCAGCACCCGCCCCTGCACCGTCAGCAGCCGATCGGCGTAGAGCCGCCGAAGCTCGTGATAGAGCGGCTTTTCCCGTCCGTCCCCGTCGATCGCCGCCCAACTCGTGACCGGCCAGCAGTCGTTGAGCTGCCAGACGATCGTGCCCGCACACACCGGCCAGTTCGCCCGCCAGTGCTCGATCCCGGTGGCCACGGCCCGCGCCTGGTTGACCTGGGTGAGGTAGTGCCACCGGTCGAATTCCCTCTCCGGGTACACGAAATGGCGCTCCAGCCCGCGCCGCAGTTTCCCGTTCCCGTCGTCGGCCTTCTGATGGTGCAGCATGCCGGGGGAGTCCGCCGCGAGCTCCTCACCCGGCAGCGCCCGCCGCAGGGTGGCGTAGGCAGGCGGGGCCTGCCAGCCGAACTCGGCCATGAACCGCGGCACTTCACGCCGGTACTCGGCGTAGTCCTCCCGGTTCCACACCTCCCACGAGTGGTGCGTGCCGTGCGCCGGATCGTTCGGATGGTGATCCCACGACCCGGACCACGGACTGCCCGGCGTATAGGGCCGCGTGGGGTCCAACTCGGCCACCACGCGCGGCAGTACGCCCAGGTAGTACCCCTCGCCCCACGACGCCCCGGCGAGCCGCTCCTCCCACCCCCAGTCCCGGAACCCCCACAGGTTCTCGTTGTTGCCGTTCCACAGCACGAGCGAGGGATGCGGCATCAGCCGTACGACGTTCTCCCGCGCCTCGGCCTCCACCTCGCCCCGCAGCGGCTGCTCCTCCGGATACGCGGCGCACGCGAACGGGAAGTCCTGCCAGACCAGCAGCCCCAACTCGTCGCAGACGTCGTAGAAGTCCGCGCTCTCGTAGATCCCTCCGCCCCAGATCCTGACGAGATCCACGCCCGCGTCGGCGGCCTGCGTGAGCCGCTCCCGATACCGCTCGCGGGTGATCCGGGACGGGAAGACGTCGTCCGGGATCCAGTTGACGCCCCGCGCGAAGAGCCGCTCCCCGTTCACCACGAACGTGAACCCGGTGCCGTGCTCGTCCGCCGACCGGTCCAGCTCGACCCTGCGGAAGCCGACGCGCCGCCGCCAGACGTCCAGCGCCGAGTCTCCGTGCAGCAGTGTCAACTCCACCTCGTACAACGGCTGTTCGCCGTACCCGCGCGGCCACCACAGCCGCGGGGCGGGCACTTCGAGCCGTACGACCCCTCGTGTGCCGTCGACCGAAGCGCGCACCCGCTCCCCGGCGATCGTCGCCTCGACGGTCAACGGCGCCTCGACCCGGGTCCGTTCGACGTCGACCGCCAACTCCACGACCCCCACGCCCTGTTCGACCGTCACCAGTGGCCGCACCCGGGCGATCCGGGCCGTCGACCACTGCTCGAGGCGCACCGGCCGCCACATCCCGGCCGTCACCAGCGTCGGCCCCCAGTCCCAGCCGAAGGAGCAGGCCATCTTGCGGACGTACTGGAAGGGTTCGTCGTAGGCGGCGGGCCGCTCACCGAGTGTGCCGCGCACCGCCTCGGCCTCGGCGTACGCCGACAGGAACCGCACCGACAGCCGCCCCGAGAGGCCGGTCACGTCGAAGCGGTACGAGCGGTGCATGTTCCGCGCCCGCCCCAACACCCGCCCGTCCAGGAGGACTTCGGCGACGGTGTCGAGCCCCTCGAAGACCAGGTCGGTCTGCTCGTGGCCCGATCCGGTGCGCAGGTCGGTCTCGTAGGTCCAGTCCCGCCGCCCCACCCATGCCACCTCGGTCTCGTTCCGCCCGAGAAAAGGGTCCGGGATCACCCCGGCCGCCAGCAGGTCGGTGTGGACGCAACCCGGCACGGAAGCGGGGAGCGTGTCCCCGTCGTGCCGCAGGATCCATCCCTCGGTGAGCGGTGTGGCCTGAAGCATGTACGCACTCCCTAAACCGATCAAGTCCAGTACTGGGAACACTTTTTGGCATCGTTGGCGAGATACGGACTTTACCGGTTAAGAAAACGTTGTCAGAGTACCGAACCAGCCAACCCCCTTGAGGCAACCCGCAAGTGCTCGTCCGTCCCGTGAACGTCCCGAGAACGGAGCTGATGCACATGAACCGCCGTCACATCCTCGCCCTGGCCGTGGGATCGGCCCTGCTGGCCGCCGGCTGCACCGGCACCGGAGGCACCTCGAAAGGCGCCGACGCCAAGGCGCCCGACGACCCGGCCAAGGTCACCGGCACCATCAAGGTCCTCACCGTCCGCACCGACCTCGTGCAGGACGGCACCATGGACAAGTACGCCGCCGAGTTCAACAAGATCTACCCGAAGGTCAAGGTCAAGTTCGAGGCCCTCACGAACTACGAGGCCGAGGTCAAGATCCGGATGAACACGGAGAACTACGGCGACGTCCTGATGATCCCCGGGGTCATCAAGAAGAGCGACTACCCCAAGTTCTTCGCCTCGCTCGGCACGGTCGCCGAACGCAGCAAGAAGTACCGGTTCACCGACTACACCGCGGTCGACGGCAAGGTCTACGGCCAGACCGCCGACGGCGTGATGCCCGGCTTCCTCTACAACAAGCGGGTCTGGCAGGAGGCCGGCGTCACCGACTGGCCCACGACCCCGGACGAGTTCCTCGCCGACCTCAAGGCCATCAAGTCCAAGACCGACGCGACCCCGTACTACACCAACTTCGCCGCCGGCTGGACCCTCACCTCCTGGACCTTCGTCAACGGCGCGGTCCACTGCGACCCCCAGGCCACCACGAAGATCGCCGAGGGGAATCCCTGGGCCGCGGGCGCCGACCTGCGCGTGGGCGACACGCTCCTGTACGACATCGTCCACGAGGGCCTCGCGGAGAAGGACCCGACCACCTCCAACTGGGAAGCGTCCAAGGGCCAGTTGGCCAAGGGTCAGATCGCCACGCAGTGGCTCGGCACGTGGGCGATCATCCAGTTCCAGGACGCCGCGAAGAAGGCCGGCGTGAACCCGGACGACATCGGCTTCATGCCCTTCCCGGCCCAGACCGGCGGCAAGTTCTGCGCCACGGTCGGCCCGGACTACAACCAGGGCATCAACGTCCACTCGAAGCACAAGGAAGCCGCCCGCGCCTGGCTCGACTGGTTCACCGACAAGTCCGGCTACGCCGACGACAACCTCGCCATCTCCCCGCTGAAGGACGCGCCGATGCCGACCGTCCTGAAGCCGTACGAGGAGCAGGGCGTCAAGCTCATCGAGCTCGACGACAGCAAGGGCGCCGAGGTCAAGGCGATCGACACCGAGTCCGAGGTCGGCATCAACACCCCCGACTACCGGCAGGAGTTGGTCGACCTGGCGCGCGGCGCCAAGAAGGGTTCGCTCGACGACTATCTGAAGAGCCTGGGCCAGAAGTGGACCGAGACCCAGAAGAACATGGGGTCCTGATGACGGACACCACCGCACGGGTGTCCGTCACGAAGGAGCCGGTACGGGACACCCCGGTACCGGCTCCGGCCCCCCGCCGGGCCCGCATGTGGCGGCACCTGACCCCCTGGATCTTCCTGGTCGCCCCCCTCGCCCTGCTGATCACCTTCACCTACGCGCCGATCGTCAACATGATCGCGTACAGCTTCACCGACTGGGACGGCGTGAGCCCCGAACTGCACTACACGGGGCTGGAGAACTACACCGAACTGTTCACCCGCTCCGAGCTGTTCGAGGTGTTCTTCGTCAGCGGCTACTACCTGGTCGCCTCCGCGATCCAGATCGTCGCGGCCCTGTACTTCGCGACGATCCTCAGCTTCAACGTCCGCTTCCGGAACTTCTTCAAGGGCGTGCTGTTCTTCCCGTACCTGATCAACGGGGTGGCGATCGGTTTCGTCTTCCTCTACTTCTTCCAGGACGGCGGCACCCTCGACTCGGTCCTGGCCCTGTTCGGCTACCACTCCGACCACGCCTGGCTGGGCACCCCGTTCTCCGCCAACTCCTCGCTGGCTGCGGTCTCGATCTGGCGCTATCTGGGCCTGAACTTCGTCCTGTTCCTCGGCGCGATCCAGTCGATCCCGGGGGAGTTGTACGAGGCGGCCGAACTGGACGGCGCGAACCGCTGGCACCAGTTCCGCCACATCATCGCGCCGGGCATCAAGCCGGTCCTGACCCTGACCGTCATCCTTTCGGTCTCGGGCTCGCTGTCCTCCTTCGAGATTCCGTACATCATGACGGGCGGCGCGACCGGCACGGAGACATTCGTGATCCAGACCGTGAAGCTGGCCTTCCAGTTCAACAAGACGGGCCTGGCCTCGGCCGCCGCCCTGGTCCTCCTGCTGCTGATCCTGCTGGTGACGTGGCTCCAGCGCAGGCTCGTCCCCGACGACAAGGT
The DNA here is from genome assembly GCF_015163075.1 of Streptomyces justiciae. Lineage (GTDB taxonomy): Bacteria > Actinomycetota > Actinomycetes > Streptomycetales > Streptomycetaceae > Streptomyces > Streptomyces justiciae. The sequence continues at coordinate 187,065 of NZ_JADDXU010000007.1, read as the reverse complement.
GGACCTGGTATGACCCGCCGAGCCGTGGCCCGTACGTTCGTCTACGCGTCGCTGATCCTCGCGACCCTCGTCGTCCTGCTCCCGCTGGGCGTGGTCTTCCTGACGTCCCTGAAGACGGACAAGGAGATGACGGGCGGCAGCGGGGCCCTCACCTTCCCCGACGACCCGCTGAACTTCCACAACTACGTGACCGCGTTCCAGGACGGCCGGATGCTCTCGGCCTTCGGCCACACGGCCTTCATCCTGGTCTTCGCCATCGCCGGCACGGTCCTGATCGGCTCGATGACGGCGTACGCCATCGACCGCTTCACGTTCCGCTTCAAGAAACTGGTCGTGGCCCTGTTCCTGCTGGCGGCCCTGGTCCCCGGCGTCACGACCCAGGTCGCGACCTTCCAGATCGTCAACGGCTTCGGCATGTTCGACACACTCTGGGCGCCCATCGCCCTCTACATGGGCACCGACATCGTCTCGATCTACATCTTCCTGCAGTTCGTGCGCTCGATCCCGGTCTCCCTGGACGAGTCGGCCCGCCTGGACGGCGCCAACGCCTTCACGATCTACCGAAAGATCATCTTCCCCCTCCTGAAACCGGCCATCGCGACGGTCGTGATCGTGAAGGGGATCACCGTCTACAACGACTTCTACATCCCGTTCCTCTACATGCCGTCCCAGGATCTTGGCGTGATCTCGACGTCCCTGTTCCGCTTCAAGGGCCCGTACGGCGCCCACTGGGAAACGATCTCGGCAGGAGCGATAGTCGTCATCCTGCCCACGCTGATCGTCTTCCTGGCCCTACAGCGCTACATCTACAACGGCTTCACAAAAGGCGCGACCAGATAAAGGGCCTTCAGGGGCGCGGGGAACTGCGCGACAAGCCACAACGAACCGTCACTCGCAACACAACAGTTCCCCGCACGGCGTCTAAGCGGACAACGCACTCACCAGAACCGGCGCAACAAGCTCAACCTGCCAGGCCCGAGCCCCATGCCCAGCCAGCGCATCCCCGACAGACTCGGCATCGACAACCTTCGGCGGCTCCCAACAAACCCGCCGAACGGTATCCGGAGTGATCAGGTTCTCCTGAGGCATGTTGAGCCGCTCGGCCAGCGCAGAAACACCAGCCCGAGCCGCAGACAACCGCGCCGCAGCCGCAGGGTCCTTGTCGGCCCAGGCTCGCGGCGGCGGCGGCCCCGTCACCGGCTGCCCAGGCGCAGGCAACTGCGCCTCGGGCAGCGCCTTGGCCCGATCGACGGCTGCCTGCCACTGCTCCAGCTGCCGCCGCCCCATCCGCTGCCCGAACCCGTTCAGCCCGGTCAGCACCTGCACATTGGCCGGAAGCGACAGCGCGGCCTCCACGATCGCCGCGTCGGACAGCACCTTGCCCGGCGACACGTCCCGCCGCTGCGCGATCCGGTCCCGGGTCTGCCACAGCTCCCGCACGACGGCCAGCTGCCGGCGCCGCCGCACCTTGTGCATCCCGGACGTCCGCCGCCAGGGGTCCTTGCGCGGCTCGGCGGGCGGCGCCGCCGCGATCGCGGCGAACTCCTGCCGCGCCCACTCCAGCTTCCCCTGCCGGTCCAGCTCCTTCTCCAGCGCGTCCCGCAGATCGACCAGGAGCTCCACGTCCAGCGCGGCGTAGCGCAGCCACGGCTCGGGCAGCGGCCGGGTCGACCAGTCGACGGCGGAGTGGCCCTTCTCGAGCACGAAGCCCAAGACGCCCTCGACCATCGCGCCGAGCCCGACCCGGGGGAATCCGGCGAGCCGGCCGGCCAGCTCGGTGTCGAACAACGATGTCGGCACCATGCCTATCTCGCGGAGACAGGGCAGGTCCTGGGTGGCGGCGTGCAGCACCCACTCCACACCGGAGAGCGCCTCGCCGAGCCCGGACAGGTCGGGGCAGGCCACGGGGTCGATCAGGGCGCTCCCGGCGCCTTCGCGGCGCAGTTGCACGAGGTAGGCGCGCTGTCCGTAGCGGTAGCCGGAGGCGCGCTCGGCGTCGACGGCGACGGGGCCGGAGCCGGCGGCGAACGCGGCGATCATCTCGGCCAGCGCGGTCTCGTCCGCGATCACGGGCGGAATGCCTTCGCGCGGTTCCAGTAGCGGAACGGCCTCAGGGTTCGGCGCCCCCGTAACAGAAGATCCGCCGTCGTCCGGAGGGGCGCCTCCGGTGGTTCGCAGTGAGCTGTCTGCTGCGGTGTCTTGGGCGTCGGTCACCTGTCAAGGGTATCTGTGTATGGACAGCGCCCGCCGACGGAACGTTCCGTCGACGGGCGCCTGGGGGTCGTAAACCAGTCAGTACGGTGAAAGCTCTGGTTCACGTCCGTGAACGACGAGGGCGGTGCACCCTCGGGGGATCTTCAGGGAGGCTGCGGGGGATCTACGGGGATCTACGGGGAATCTCAGTGGATGATGCCGGTGCGCAGGGCCACCGCCACCATTCCGGCACGGTCGCCCGTGCCGAGCTTGCGGGCGATGCGGGCGAGGTGGCTCTTGACGGTCAGTGCGGACAGGCCCATCGAGACGCCGATGGCCTTGTTCGACTGGCCCTCCGCCACCAGCCGCAGTACCTCGACCTCACGGCCGGACAGCTCGCGGTAGCCGCCCGGGTGGCTCGGGGAACCCGGGGGGCGGCGGTGCATCCCGGCGGCGCGGGAGCCGATGGGGGCGGCACCGGGTCGGGTGGGGAGCCCGACGTTGGTGCGGGTGCCGGTGACGACATAGCCCTTCACTCCGCCCGCGAGGGCGTTGCGGACGGCGCCGATGTCGTCGGCGGCGGACAGGGCGAGGCCGTTGGGCCAGCCTGCCGCGCGGGTCTCCGACAGGAGGGTCAGGCCGGAGCCGTCGGGCAGATGGACGTCGGCGACGCAGATGTCGCGGGGGTTGCCGATGCGGGGACGAGCCTCCGCGACGGACGAGGCCTCGATGACATCGCGCACACCGAGCGCCCACAGGTGGCGGGTGACGGTGGAGCGGACGCGCGGGTCGGCCACGACCACCATCGCGGTGGGCTTGTTCGGGCGGTAGGCGACCAGGCTTGCGGGCTGCTCGAGAAGAACGGACACCAGGCCTCCTGGAGTGCGGGGACGACTTGGAAGGTCACAGTCGTCTTCGGCACCGGATCACGAGTCCTTTAGAGAATGATCACGATCTAGTGAGTAACAATTGGTGCAATTCGGACGTGTGGTCGATCGTTCGGTGAACGAATCGGTTCGTTCGAGGGATCACTCTCGACTGAAAGTGGCCGTATCGACAAAGTGACGACAAAATCCCTGCGCCCGAAAAGGTGACCCGAGGGGACGTCAGCGTGACTGCGGACCGCGCCGCTGCGGCAGCGTCACCACCGACGCGTCGCCCGGACCGGCCGGCGGCAGCCCCGCGACCTGCGCGAGCAGATCGCACCAGGCCGCCAGATGACCCGCCGAGTCCGGCACCCCACCCAGCCCCTCGCGGGGCGTCCAGGACGCGCGGATCTCGATCTGCGAGGCCGACGGGCGCTCGGACAGGCCGCCGAAGTAGTGGGAGCTGGCCCGGGTGACCGTGCCGCTCGGCTCCCCGCACGCGAGGCCGCGCGCCTGGAGCGCGCCGGTCAGCCACGACCAGCACACGTCGGGCAGCAGGGGGTCGGCCGCCATCTCCGGCTCCAGCTCCGCGCGCACCAGCGTCACCAGCCGGAAGGAACCCCGCCAGGCGTCGTGCCCGTCCGGGTCGTGCAGCAGCACCAGCCTGCCGTCCGCCAGGTCCTGGTCGCCGTCGACGACCGTCGCCTCCAGCGCGTACGCGAACGGCGCGAGCCGCTGCGGGGCGCGCGTCGGCTCCACCTCGATCTGCGGCCTGAGCCGCGCGGCCCTGAGCGCGTCGACGGCGGCCCGGAAGGGCAACGGCGCCTCGCCGCTCGTATCCCGGTCCCCCTCCTTCGCGTCGTCCATTCCGCCAGTGCCGTCCGACAGTCGTCCTTGAGCCGCAGCCATGCCGGAAGATTAAAGGGAAGCGGCGCCCGGTGCGGGCCTAGACACCCGGACAACGGGCGCCACGTCACCGGCGGACCGACACCGACGCCGGGCGCCGGGCACTGCGGACGCCGTGCGAAACTTGCCGACGTGAGTGCTAACCAGACGCCGCCGTCCGCCACGTACGAATCCGCCTTCCTCAAGGCCTGCCGGCGCGAGCCCGTGCCGCACACGCCGGTGTGGTTCATGCGGCAGGCCGGGCGCTCACTGCCGGAGTACCGCAAGGTCCGCGAGGGCGTCCCGATGCTCGAGTCCTGCATGCGGCCCGAGCTGGTCACCGAGATCACCCTCCAGCCGGTGCGCCGGCACAATGTGGACGCGGCGATCTACTTCAGCGACATCGTCGTCCCGCTCAAGGCCATCGGCATCGACCTCGACATCAAGCCCGGCGTCGGCCCGGTCGTCGAGAAGCCGATCCGCACCCGCGCCGACCTGGCCCAGCTGCGCGACCTCACCCCCGAGGACGTCTCCTACGTCACCGAGGCCATCGGCCTGCTGACCGCCGAGCTCGGCGCCACCCCGCTCATCGGTTTCGCCGGCGCGCCTTTCACCCTCGCGAGTTACCTCGTCGAGGGCGGTCCGTCGCGCACGTACGAGAACGCCAAGGCGATGATGTACGGCGACCCGGAGCTCTGGGCCGACCTGCTGGACCGCCTCGCCGACATCACGGCCGCGTTCCTGAAGGTCCAGATCGAGGCCGGCGCCTCCGCCGTCCAGCTCTTCGACTCCTGGGCCGGCGCGCTCGCCCCCGTCGACTACCGCCGCTCGGTGATGGCCGCGTCCGCGAAGGTCTTCAAGGCCGTCGAGTCCTACGGCGTCCCGCGCATCCACTTCGGTGTCGGCACCGGCGAGCTGCTCGGCCTCATGGGCGAGGCCGGCGCGGACGTCGTCGGCGTCGACTGGCGCGTCCCGCTCGACGAGGCCGTCCGCCGCGTCGGCCCCGGCAAGGCGCTCCAGGGCAACCTCGACCCGACCGTGCTGTTCGCCGGCACCGAGGCCGTCGAGGCCAAGACCCGCGAGGTCCTGGAGACGGCGAAGGACCTGGAGGGCCACGTCTTCAACCTCGGCCACGGCGTCATGCCGTCCACCGACCCGGACGCGCTGACCCGCCTCGTGGAGTACGTCCACACGCAGACGGCCCGCTGACCTACCAGGTGTGCCGGGGCCGCGCCTTCCTGCCGAACAGCAGGCCGCGCGGTTCCGGCGGCGGGGTCGTGCCCGCCTTCAGCGGCCAGGCCAGCAGCATGCCGACGAGGAAGCCCACGATGTGCGCCGCGTACGCCACCGTGCCCGCGTCGGAGACGCCCTCGCCGGACGAGTAGACGGCCTGGAGCGCGAACCAGAAGCCCAGCACCAGCCAGGCCGGCAGCCTGAGCGGCAGGAAGATCAGGAACGGCACCAGCACCCACACCCTGGCCTTCGGATACAGCACCAGATAGGCGCCCAGCACCCCCGCGATGGCCCCGGACGCGCCGATCAGCGGGTCGCCGGAGTCGGCGTTGAGGAACGCGAAGCCGTACGACGCCGCGTAGCCGCAGACGACGTAGAACAGCGCGAAGCGCACATGGCCCATGCGGTCCTCGACGTTGTTGCCGAAGATCAGCAGGAACAGCATGTTGCCCAGCAGGTGCAGCCAGCCGCCGTGCAGGAACATCGCGGTGAACACGGACAGGAACGGGGACTTGTCGTAGCCCGGCGGGCCGACCACGCAGCCCCGGCCGCCCGGACCCACCTCGCCCGTGGGCACCAGCCGGGGAAGCTGATGGTGGATCAGCTCCTGCGGCACCGCCGCGTAGTGGTCCAGGAAGGCCTGGAGATGGCAGAGCTGGGACAGGCTGCTGTCGCCCGCCACGGAGCCGGCCAGGCCGGGCGTGTACAGGAAGACCAGCACGTTCGCGGCGATGAGCGCGTACGTCACCACAGGGGTGCGGCGCACCGGGTTCACGTCATGGACGGGGATGACCACAAGGAAGTACTGCCCCCGATGTGCTCGGCAAATCGGTGAACGCCTGCACGCGCGCGTGCGTATGACTTCTCAACCGCCCGCGGCACGGGGAAGGCGGGTCGCGGGGTCAACGTGAGGAACAGGCGATGAACGACCGAGTTACTCCTCCGATCCACGCGCTGCCCGACGGCGAGGCCGAGGTCGCCGTGGTGCTGCGACTGCCCTGGGAAGACGTGGCCCGGCTGGGTCAGGACGCGGGGCGGCTCGCCTCGCAGATGCAGCGGCCGGTGACGCTGGACGAGGCGGTGAGCCACCGGCTGCGGTCCACCCGGCCGGCGGCCCACGCGAAACCGGCGGGGGAACAGCCGGCGGCGGTGGCCGCGCCGAGCGCCTCCGTCTCCTCCCTGCCGCCCCGCCCGCCCGCCGACCAGGCCCGCCAGGCCATCGAGCGGATCAACGGGTCGGCGTAGCCGGCACGGCCCTCAGGAGGCCCGTACCTTCGACGCGGCCTTGCGGGCCGCCACCAGCACCGGGTCCCACACGGGGCTGAACGGCGGGGCGTAGCCCAGGTCCAGGGCCGTCATCTGCTCCACCGTCATCCCGGCCGTGAGCGCCACCGCCGCGATGTCCACCCGCTTGCCCGCGCCCTCCCTCCCGACGATCTGCACACCGAGCAGCCGCCCCGTGCGGCGCTCGGCGAGCATCTTCACCGTCATGGGGGAGGCGCCGGGGTAGTAGCCCGCGCGGGACGTGGACTCGATGGTCACCGTCTCGTACTGGAGGCCCGCCCTGCGCGCGTCCTTCTCGCGCAGGCCGGTGCGGGCGATCTCCAGGTCGCAGACCTTGCTCACCGCCGTGCCGACCACACCGGGGAAGGTGGCGTAACCGCCGCCCACGTTCGCGCCGATGACCTGGCCGTGCTTGTTGGCGTGCGTGCCGAGCGCGATGTGGCGCTCCTGACCGGAGACCAGGTCGAGGACCTCCACACAGTCGCCGCCGGCCCAGATGTTCTCGTGCCCGCGCACCCGCAGGGCGAGGTCGGTCAGCAGCCCGTCGTGGTGGCCCACGGGCAGCCCCGCCGCCTTGGCCAGCGAGGTCTCCGGGCGCACCCCGATGCCCAGCACCACCACGTCCGCCGGATACTCGGCGTCCTCCGTGGCCACCGCCCGCACCCGGCCGTCCTCGCCGGTGAGGACCTTGGTGACCGCGGCGTCGTTGACCATGGTGATGCCGAGGCCCTCCATCGCCTCGTGCACCAGGCGCCCCATGTCCGGGTCGAGCGTCGACATCGGCTCGCTGCCGCGGTTGACGACGGTCACCTCGTAGCCGCGGTTGATGAGCGCCTCGGCCATCTCGACGCCGATGTACCCGGCGCCGACCACCACCGCCCGGCGGCCACGCGTGCGTGCCAGCGTGTCGAGCAGCGCCTGACCGTCGTCCAGGGTCTGCACCCCATGGACCCCGGGCGCGTCGGCACCCGGCATCTCCGGACGGATCGGGCGGGCGCCGGTCGCGATCACGAGTTTGTCGTACGACGTCCAGGACTCGGCCCCGGAATCGACGTCACGCGCGCGTACCCGCTGCCCGGCCACGTCGATCTCCGTGACCTCCGTCCGCATGCGCAGGTCGATGCCCCGCGCGCGGTGCTCCTCCGGGGTACGCGCGATCAGCTGGTCCCGCTCCTCGACGTCGCCGCCCACCCAGTAGGGGATGCCGCACGCCGAGTAGGACGTGAAGTGACCCCGCTCGAACGCCACGATCTCCAGTGCGTCCGGCCCCTTCAGCCGACGGGCCTGCGACGCCGCGGACATCCCCGCGGCGTCACCGCCGATCACGACCAGTCGTTCGCTCGCAGCGCTCATGTTCATGCGAACACGCTACGTGGGGAGGGCATTTCAGTCCCGCTCGCCGCCCTCCTCCCCGGTGGGCGCGGGGCGGGCGACCGGCAGCGGGCCGAGGGCCGTCGACACGTTCGTCGGGGCCGGGCGACGCGGCAGCCGGGGGCGGATCAGCCGCAGCCACGCCAGCAGGAGCAGCGCCAGCACCGCGGCGAACGGCAGGATCGCGGCCAGCGCCACCACGATCCACCGCAGCATCGACACGAACGCGTCCCAGCCGCCCGACAGGGCGTCCATGATCCCCGGATCGTCGTCCTCGGCGGCCTTCGCGACCGGCTTCTCGGACAGCGACAGCGTGATGGTGGCCAGGCTCGTGCGGTCCTTCAGGGATGCCTGACGGGCCAGCAGCGCCTCCAGGTCGGCCTGACGCGTGCTCAGTTCGCCCTCCAGGATGACCACGTCGCTCAGCTTGGTGGCCCGGTCCATCAGCTCCCGGATGCGGGCCACGCTCGCCCGCTGCGTCTTGACGCGGCTCTCCACGTCGACGACCTGATCGGTGACGTCCTGCGCCTTCGCGGTGCGCTCGACGAGCTTGCCCGCGCCCTCCAGCTCGGTCAGCACCTCCTCGTACTTGTCGACGGGCACCCGCAGCGTCACCTGCGTCTGCTCCGCGCCGTCCTCGTCGCGGAAGGTGGACTCCTTGCCGACGTAGCCGCCCGCGTTCTCGGTGGTCGTCCGGGCCGCTTCCAGCGCCTTCGGTACGTCCTTGACCTGCACGGTGAGTTCGGCGGTGCGGATGATGTGGCTGGTGGGGAGCTTGGGCGCGGTGGTCGCCTGCTTGCCGCCCGCGCCGCTGTCGCTGTCGGCGGCGCCGCCCGGGGCGGCCTCCTTCGCCTCCGACAGCGCGGCGCTGTCGCTGCCGGAGCCGCCGTCCGACGAGTCGGAGGCGGTGCAGCCGGACAGGGCCAGCGCGGCGGCCAGCAGGAGGCCGGCCAGGGCCTGGACAGGTCGTACGGAACGTCGTGCGCGCATCTGGCGTACCCCCGGGTCGTGACGACTGACTGACACTCGCTCCTTCGACGCCCGGCCGCCCCGGAACGTTGGAGCGCGACGGTCCCGATGCGGTCACGGTCGGGACGCGGACGGGACTCGACAGGGACGTACAGGGGATCTGGACGGGCCAAAGGTCCCTGGCCGGAGTGTCGGTGGCGTCTGAGAGGGTGGAGCCATGAGCGGATCAGGTACGACGGGACACGTCGTCGTCATCGGAGCCGGTGTCGCGGGACTGGCCGCGGCCCACCGGCTGCTGCAGCGCGGGGCGCGGGTGACCGTCCTGGAGGCGTCCGGCCGCGTCGGCGGCAAGCTGCTGCCCGGCGAGATCGCCGGCGCGCGCGTGGACCTCGGCGCGGAGTCGATGCTGGCGCGCAGACCGGAAGCCGTCGCCCTGGCCCGCGAGGTCGGCCTCACCGACCGCCTCCAGCCCCCCGCCACCGCGACCGCCTCGATCTGGACCCGCGGCGCCCTGCGCCCCATGCCCAAGGGCCATGTCATGGGCGTCCCCGGCACCGCCTCCGCCCTCGAAGGCGTCCTCTCCGAGGAGGGCCTCGCCCGGATCGAACGCGACGCCGAGCTGCCGCGCACGGAGGTCGGGGACGACGTGGCGGTCGGCGAGTACGTCGCCGCACGGCTCGGCCGCGAGGTCGTCGACCGGCTGATCGAGCCCCTCCTCGGCGGGGTGTACGCGGGCGACGCCTACCGCATCTCGATGCGTTCCGCGGTCCCGCAGCTGTTCCAGGCCGCGAAGACCCACACCTCGCTCACCGAGGCCGTCCGCGACCTCCAGGCCAAGGCCGCCGCCCACCAGCAGACCGGCCCGGTGTTCATGGGCCTCCAGGGCGGCGTCGGCACCCTCCCGCTCGCCGTCGCCGAGTCGGTCCGCGCGCGCGGCGGCGAGATCGTCACCGACGCGCCCGTCACCGAGCTGCGCCGCGCGGGCGCCGAGGGCTGGCGGATCGTCACCGGCGACCGCACCCTGCACGCCGACTCCGTGATCGTCGCCGTTCCCGCCCCGGCCGCCGCCGACCTCCTGCGCGCCGAGTCCCCCGAGGCCGCCGCCGAGCTCGCCGGCGTCGAGTACGCCTCCATGGCCCTGATCACCCTCGCCTACCGGCGCACCCACACCGACCTCCCGGCGGGCAGCGGCTTCCTGGTGCCGCCCGTCGACGGCCGCACCATCAAGGCGTCCACGTTCGCGTCCCAGAAGTGGGGCTGGATCGCCGACGAGAACCCCGACGTCGTCGTCCTGCGCACCTCGGTCGGCCGCTACGGCGAGACGGCGATCCTGGAGCGCGACGACGCCGACCTCGTCGACGTCTCCCGCCACGACCTGCGCGAGGCCACCGGCCTCGACGCCCGCCCCCTCGAAACCCGCGTCACCCGCTGGACCGACGGCCTGCCCCAGTACCCCGTCGGCCACCACGCGCGCGTGGCCCGCGTCCGCGACCACGTGGCCAAGCTTCCCGGCATCGCCGTCTGCGGAGCGCAGTACGACGGCGTCGGCATCCCCGCCTGCATCGCGAGCGCCTACGCCGCGGTGGACCAGGTGTACGGCGATGATCGCGGTGTGCAGGAGCTCACCGCCCACCCGGTGCAGAGTCTGCACGGAGGAGCAGGAGAATAAGGACCATGAGCAACGAAGCCCCCACCCCCGAGGCCGGCCGGATCCCGAACAAGGGCAAGCTGGCCAAGGACCTGAACGAGGTCATCCGCTACACGCTCTGGTCCGTCTTCAAGCTGAAGGACGTCCTCCCCGAGGACCGCGCGGGCTACGCGGACGAGGTCCAGGAGCTGTTCGACCAGCTCGCCGCGAAGGACGTCACGATCCGCGGCACCTACGACGTGTCCGGCCTGCGTGCCGACGCCGACCTCATGATCTGGTGGCACGCCGAGACCGCCGACCAGCTCCAGGAGGCGTACAACCTCTTCCGCCGCACCAAGCTGGGCCGCGCCCTGGAGCCGGTCTGGTCGAACATGGCGCTGCACCGCCCCGCCGAGTTCAACCGCTCGCACATCCCGGCGTTCCTCGCCGACGAGACGCCGCGCAACTACGTCAGCGTCTACCCCTTCGTGCGGTCCTACGACTGGTACCTCCTGCCCGACGAGGACCGCCGCCGCATGCTCGCCGACCACGGCAAGATGGCCCGCGGCTACCCGGACGTCCGCGCCAACACGGTCGCCTCCTTCTCCCTCGGCGACTACGAGTGGCTGCTGGCCTTCGAGGCCGACGAGCTGTACCGCATCGTCGACCTCATGCGCCACCTGCGCGCGTCGGAGGCCCGCATGCACGTCCGCGAGGAGGTCCCGTTCTTCACGGGCCGCCGCAAGGACATCGGGGATCTGGTCGCCGGTCTGGCCTGATCACTTCCGGGGCTTGGGCTCCGGGTGCGCCGCGCAGGCCGCGCGCCGCACCGGGAGCCGCCCCTCCAACAGATACGCGTCGAGGTAGCCGTTGACGCACCGGTTCGGCCCGCCCGCGATCCCGTGCGTCCCCGCGTCCCGCTCGGTCACCAGCACCGAACCCGACAACCGCCGATGCAGCTCCAGCGCCCCCTCATAGGGCGCGGCCGCATCCCGCTCGGCCGCCAGGATCAGTGTCGACGGCAGCTCACCCGGCCCCGTCCGCACGTCCAGCGGCTCCTGACGCGGCGCCTGCCAGTACGCGCAGGGCAGGTTCATCCACACGTTGTCCCACGTCTCGAACGGCGCCACCCGGGCCAGCCGCGTGTTGTCCCGGTCCCACACCGCCCACTCCGTCGGCCAGGACGCGTCGTTGCACTCGACGGCCGTGTACACCGCGCTGGAGTTCTCGGCCTCCTTCGCCGCCTCCGGATGCGGCCCCGCCTGCTCGATCAGTGGCTTGGGGTCGCCCTTCAGATAGGCGGACAGCGCCTGCGCCCGGTGCGGCCAGAAGTCGTCGTAGTACCCGGCCGTCAGGAACGCCCCCTGCAACTGCCCGGGCCCGACCTTCCCGCCGGCCGGGTCCGCCGCCAGCTGGGCCGCCGCCTTGTCGTAGCTGCGCTGCACCTTCTCGGCCGTGTCGCCGAGCCCGTACACCTTGTCGTGCCGGGCGACCCACTCCCGGAAGTCCGCCCAACGGCCCTCGAACGCGGCCGACTGGGCGAGGTTGTTGCGGTACCAGACCTCCTCCGGGTCCGGGTTCACCGCCGCGTCGAACACCATCCGCCGCACGTGCGAGGGGAACAGCGTCGCGTACAGCGCCCCGAAGTAGGTGCCGTACGACGCCCCCATGAACGTCAGCTTCTCCTCGCCCAGCGCGGCACGCAGGACGTCGAGGTCGCGGGCGTTGTTGAGGGAGTTGTAGTGCCGCAGCGCACTGCCCGCCCGCTTGGCGCAGCCGCGCGCGTACGCCTTCGCCTCGGCGATGCGCTCCTGCTTGTACGACTCCGAGGGGTGCGTCGGCGCCGGTGAGGGCGCCTTGAGGAAGTGCTTGGGGTCCTCGCAGGACAGCGGCGCGGAACGGCCGACGCCGCGCGGGGCGTAGCCGACGAGGTCGTAGGCCGCCGCGAGCCGCTTCCACTCGGGCAGATAGCCCATGAGCGGGAAGTACATGCCGGAGCCGCCCGGGCCGCCCGGGTTGTAGACCAGGGAGCCCTGCCGGGGGACCTTGCGCTTGCTGTTGTGCGGGTCCTTGTGAGTGGCGCGGACCCGGCTGACGGTGAGCTTGATCTGCTTGCCGTCGGGGTGCGCGTAGTCGAGCGGGACGGTGACCGTGCCGCACTGCATTGCGGCCGGCAGGTCCTCCGCGTCCGGGCACTTGCCGAAGGTGATCCCGGCCGCCTCGGCCCGCGCGGCGGCCGTCGCGGCGCCGCGCAGCTCGGCCGTGCCCGGGAAGGCACCGGGGGCGCCGCCCGGGGTGCTGCCGGACGGGGTGGCCGCGAGTGTGGTCAGGATCAACGTCCCGGCGGCCGAGTAGAGGGCGGGGGCTCTCATCGGGTATCCCTTCGGTGCACGGCAGCAACAAAAGGGATGTTTCGTTCGGTTGTTGGTGAAGGCAAGCACCGTCCGGCCGGTGTCGGCGCCAATGCCCCCTATGCGCCCCTGGTGTGCCCGTCGCGCCAGGGCTGCTCGCGGTCGGCGAAGGCCGCACGCAGCTCCGGTTCACCGACCGCCCGGACACCCCGTACGGCGACGGTCGTCAGGTACGTACGGTCGTCGCCGCCCCCGGTGCCCCGGGCCAGGGCGCCGAGCAGGCGCTGGCCTGCGGGGGAGGCCCAGCGCGAGTACGGGTGGACCTCGACGCGGGCTATGGCGAGGCAGCTCAGGGTGAGCGCGAGGGGCAGCGCGAACCAGAGGGCGATCAGCTGGCGCGGCATCTCCGACGGGGCGGGCGTCAGCAGCGCGGTCGCGCCCAGCGCGAGGACGACGAGCGCGGCGAGCTGCACCTGGCGCACGGCCGCCGCCACCGTCGTACGCGCCCCGTCCGGCACGGCGAGACCCGCGCGCACCAGCCGGTCGGCGAGGCCGCGCACCGGGGCCGCGGTCGCCGCGGCGTCCCGTGCCGGGGTGATGCGGGACTGGCCCTCCGGACCGATCGCCCCGATGACGGAGCGCTCGATCTCGTCCCGGCCGCGCGGGTCGACGACCGTCGCCCAGCCGGTGTGCGCGAGGAGCAGTCGGCGCTGGCGCGCCATCGAGACCATGGTGAGGTCGGCGACCCGCCGGGGGCCGCCGGACAGGAACGCCGCTTCGTACAGCGTCAGATCGTGCCCACGGCCCGCGGCCACTTCTTCCGTGTCCACGGCCGCAGCACGTACGGCGGCCAGGCACAACCGGGTACACGCGGTACCGGCGGCGGCCCAGGCCAGCAGGAGGAGAAGGACCCAGAACATGACGCTGTTCTATGCGAACCGGTCGCGAAGGCGCCATGCCTTGTTCACGATCCGGACGGAGCGTGGCCGGTATGAGATGTTCCCCTTGGGGTCGCTCAGGACTCGCTGGGCGGCGGGCTCGTGGCGGGTGGGGGCAGTGAGTACGTGGGGGACGCCGAGGGGGTGACCGGGACCGCCGGGGTCGGGTCGGTCGTCGGACCGGGCGGGCCGGGGGTGTTGGTGATCGGGGGCGTGCTGCCCGAGGCCATCTCCTGGGCCAGGGCGTCCCAGTCGACGTACCCGGTGGCCTCCAGGATCTTGATGTGGTCGAGGACGGTGGTGTTCGCGTCGTCGGCGAGGGCACGGACCAGGGAGTTGCGGGTGGTGGCCCGCACCTGGGCGACGACCGAGAAGACCTTGCCGTGGGCGATCCGCAGGATGTTGGCGAACTGCCGGTCGTACTCGACCCCTTGGGCCGAGCTCAGGGTGGCCAGCCACTGCTTCTGCTGGTCGTTGGGCTCGTTGGGGAGTGCGAGGCCGAGCTGTGAGGCCACGTCACGCACTCGCTCGTCCAGGAACGTGTGCCCTTCGACGAGGTGCTGCCCCGCCGTGCGTACCGCCTGCGTGGTGCCCTTCTGGAGGGCCTGCTGCCCGGCCGGCAGCTCCCACAGTCCCGCCAGCCGCACCTTGGTGACGAACTCCCGGTCGAGCGCGGACAGCGGGCCGTACTTCGTCGACACCGTCTGGGCGTTGAGCACGTCGACCCCCGTCCCGGAACGGTCGGCGTACGACCAGATCGGGAAGATCAGGGCCGCCAGGGTCGCCGCCAGGCCGGTGATGATGAGCCCGGTGCCACTGAAGATGCCTCGGCCGTTGACGGGGGGTCGGGGTCGCATGGTGCCTCCTGCTTGCGGCACCGCACGCTAGTGCGTTTCGAGTGCGCTGTCGGCATGTTACTGCGCGGTCTACGCCAACTGCCGTACAGGGACGAAGGGTTGCAACCAGGACACCAAGGGTCAATGGGGGAGGGAGAGTTGGGGGTGTATGGTGGCAAAACGATGCTAATCGGGCGCGTTCGCGGGGTCGAACGAGACCGGTGTTAAACCGGGCACACTCCGCTTCATCGCCGCAGCAGCACCCGCCGCGTCGCCCGCGCCAGCCGTACGCCCGGCCGGTGCGAGCGCGGCCGTGACCCCGACCGCTCCAGCCACCACTCCCGCAGCTCGGCCAGCGCCCGCTCGTCGCGCACCGTCCCCGCCCCGAGCAGATGCCCGGCGAAGTCCAGCGCGTCCCTGCGGTACCCGCCGGTCATCGGGTGCCCGTGGGCATAGCCGAGGAAGGCGGGCCGGTACTCCGTGCCGAGAATCACCGGCAGTTCGGGCGCGACCTTCGCCACGACGTCCGCCCGCTTCCCGGCCAGCGCCCGCGCCTGCACCCCGAGCCGCACCCGGTCGAACCCCTCGGGCACGGGGGTCCCGGCGACGAGAGCGGACAACAGCGCGGCCTGCGCGAGAGCGAGCCGCTGGCGGGCGGGGGTGGTGTCGGGGGCGGGGACGGGTGCGGTGACGCGGGAGGCGTCCGTGGCCGCCGCGGCACCCTGGCCCCGGGTGGGGGAGGCGTTCGTGGCCGACGCGGCCCCGTGCTCCCGGGTGCGGGAGGCGTTCGTGGCCGCCGCCCCTTGCTCCCGGGATGCTTTCGTGGCCGACGCAGCTCCCTGCTCTCGGGTGCGGGAGGCGCTCGCGGTCGGCGCAGCCGCTTGCTCCCGCGTGCGGGAGACGGTCGTGCCCGGTGCGCCCCCCTGCTCCCGCCCCTTCTCCACCGCCCCCCGGATCGCCGCCAACTCCCCCTCCAGCTCCGCCGGTTCCGGGAAGTTCTCGTCGCGTTCCAGGAGGACCCCCGGCGGTGACACCCGGGAGGCGAGGTCGGTGAGGATGTCGAGGACCGGGCGGGGGATCGGGTGGGCGTGGCTGTCGTGCCAGACGCCGTCCCGCTCGAAGCCGCCCGCCACGTGGACGTAGGCGATGGCCTCCAGGGGGAGGTCGGCGAGGGCGGCGGCCGGGTCCTCGCCGCGGTTGACGTGGTTGGTGTGGAGGTTGGCGACGTCGATGAGGAGTCGTACGCCCGTGCGGTCCGCCAGCTCGTACAGGAACTGCCCCTCCGTCATCTCCTCGTCCGGCCAGGCGATCAGCGCGGCGATGTTCTCCACGGCGAGCGGCACGGGCAGCGCGGCTTGCGCGATGCGGACGTTCTCGCACAGCACGTCGAGGGCGTCACGGGTGCGGGGGACCGGCAGCAGATGGCCGGCCTCCAGGCGCGGGGAGGCCGTCAGGACCCCGCCCGCCCGGACGAACGCGATGTGCTCGGTGACCAGGGGCGAGCCCAGCGCCTCGGCCCGCTCGGCGAGGGCGGTCAGGCGGCTCTCGTCCGGGCGGTCGGCGCCGCCGAGGCCGAGCGAGACACCGTGCGGGACCACGGTCACCCCGCGCTCGCGCAGCCGTCGCAGCGACTCCGGCAGATGGCCGGGACAGGTGTTCTCGGCCACGACCTCGACCCAGTCGATGCCCGGCATGCGTTCCACGGCGTCCGCGATCTCCGGCCGCCAGCCGATTCCCGTGCCCAGTCGCTCCATGGTCCCCGTCCCCGTCTTCTCGTCGAGTGGCCTGCTCAGGTGCCCGCCGTGTCGTCTCCTCCGACGCCGTGCCGTTCCTGTGTGACGGGGGTATGGCCCCGCCGCCCGGAGCCGAATCGCCTCCGGGGCGTGTTCAGAGCAACATTTGAGGTTCCGGCCGCCGTGGGACCGGTGACCTCACGAGGTGACCGCGGGCCAGCGCGCCGGGTCCCGCCCCAGCAGCCGCAGGGTCTCCTCCAGGGCCCCGGCCCCGTCCGGCACCTTCAGCGCGGGCGCGAACGGGAACCCGTCCCCGCGGCTGCCCGGGTCCGCCGGGACGCGCCGGGCGACGGCCAGGCCCGCGACGAGGACCTCGTCCGGGAGGTCCAGGCGTACGCCGAGCGCCGCCGCCACGTCCCACGCGTGCACGACGTAGTCGACGAGATGGAAGCCGATCGCCGTCCGCCCCGGGAGGCTCCGCCCCAGCTCCGGGAGCGTGAACTCCCGCTCCTCGACGCCCGGTTCGGCGAAGGCGTCGAGGACGTCCGCCGCGGCCAGCCGGTGCACCTCGGCGGGCGCGCCCATGTCCGCCGGCTCCCTCCAGTGCGCCAGGCCGGCGCCCACGCCCCGCGCGGCCGCCGCGAACCCGCGATGCTGCGCGGCCATGTGTGCCACGAGCCGCCGCAACGACCACCCGGCACAGGTGCTGTCCCGCTCCCAGTCCCCGTCCCGCGCGAGTCCCACCACGCGCACGGCCTCCTGCACGGCGATCCGGTCGAGCCCCACGACGTCCATGCGCCCTCCTCGGCGATCGGTTCAGGCCTCACCATAAAAGTAAGCGAACGGTCGTGCTACTAGTTTTCGACGACTGCCCCATGAGCAACCACCGCCCCTGTCACCCCACTTGAGGAACGAGCGCCGCGTCCACCGCCACCGCCCGCAACCGCCCCGCGATCCCCGTCCGCGCCCTCCGGTACACGGCCGTCTCGCCGTGCAGCACGGACAGGGCGTTCGCCGACTCCATCAGGGCGATCAGCTCGAAGGCCAGCTGCTCCGCGTCCGTGTCCGCCCGCAGCTCACCCGCCGCCCGCGCCTCCACGACCCGCTCCTCGACGTGCCCGGTCCAGTACCGCTGGGCCTCGACGAGCACGTCGTGCACGGCGCCTTCCCGGGCGTCGAACTCGGCCAGCACGCCGTAGAAGAAGCAGCCGCCGGGAAAGACCCGCCGCTCCGAGTAGTCCAGCCACGCCTCGCACAGCCGCCACAGCCGCCCCACCCCGGCCGGCACCGTCGCGGCGGGCTCCACGACCTCCGCGGCGAACACCCGCGAGGCCTCCCGTACGGTCGCCAGCTGCAACTCCTGCTTGGAGCCGAACAGCGCGAACACCCCGCTCTTGCTCAGCCCCAGCTCGGTCGCGAGCCGTCCCACCGACAGCGCCTCCAGGCCCTCCACCGAGGCGATCTCGACGGTACGGCGGAGCACCGACTGCCGGGTGCGGTTGCCCCGTTCGACCCGGCCGTCGAGCCGGGTCACCGCAGCGCCGGATGATCGGCGACGACGGTGCAGGAGCCGGGCGCGATCTCCGTGAACCCCGCGTCCCGGACCAACGGCAGCCCGCCGGCCGTGAGTTCACGCCACCGCGCGGGCTCCGCCGTGCGCACGGCGAGCGGGAAACCGGCGTCCCGCCAGGCCGTCCGCTGCTCCTCCGACAGTTCCCACCAGGCGAGTTGGGCACCGTGCCCCGCCTGCGCCATCGCCTTCCCGGCGGACATGTCGAGATCCGGGCTCATCCACAGCACCGGCACCCCGGGATCGACGTCCCCAGGAGCCTCCGGGTCGTCGAGATCGGTCCCGGACACCTGGAGCTTGGCCAGCTCCTTGGGCCACCCGTCGAGCGGCACCGGTGGAAAGACCCGCACCTCGGCCGACTTCCCGGTCACGGTGATCCCGGGCAACGCCTCGGCCTTCCGCCACTCGGCACCGCGAGCCCGCCGCACGACCTTGCGAATCCGGGCGTCCTGCCAGTCCCGCATGACCTGAGCCCACTCCCCGTCCCCGAGAGCCCGCTCATCACTGAGGATCAGGAGAACGGCACGCGCGGCGGTCTCCAGGGCATCGGTACGGGCGGGAGGAGCGGCACGCTCGATGCGCACGACCAGAGGCAGCACGAACTGAGGGGCCTGGTCGCGCACATCGGCTTCGGGGGTAAAGGGACTGGCGTTCACCCGGCCACCTTAAGGCGACATCATTTGGCCATGGAACGCGATCTACAGCTGGACAACGTGGGCCGCCGCTACGGCCTGCGCGGCCCATGGGTCTTACGCGCCGTCGACCTGCTGATAGCCCCGGGCACCCTGACCCGCGTAGAGGGAGAGAACGGCACCGGCAAATCCACGCTCCTGCGTATCCTCGCCCGCCTCGATGCCCCCTCCGAGGGCAAGGTCAAGGGCCGCCTCCGCACGGCCTACGTCCCCGAGCGCTTCCCCTCGGCCCTTCCCTTCACGGCCGCCGGTTACCTCACCCACCTGGCCACGATCCACGGCCTCACCCGCGCCTCCGCCCAGCGATCCGCAGCCGACACCCTGGAACGGTTCGGCGCATCCTCCTACGCCCACACCCCCATGGCCCAGCTCTCCAAGGGCAGCAGCCAGAAGGTCGCCGTCGCCCAGGCCCTGCTCGCGGAACCGGAACTGCTCGTCCTGGACGAGGCGTGGACCGGCCTCGACGCCGGCGCGCGTGCCGAACTGGAGCGGGCCGTCGCCGAGCGCACCGCGGCCGGCGGGGCGGTGGTGTTCGTCGACCACGATCCGCAGCGCCTCGCGGGCGCGACCGACGCCGTGTACGCCGTAGGCGAAGGACGCCTCGAACGTCGTACGACACCCATGGCCTCCGACCCGGCGGCCACCGGCCCGTATGTCGTCGTCGAGGCGCAGGGCCCGGCGGGCGGGCGGCTGCCCGCGGACGCGCACCGCACCGCCACCACCGCCGAGGAGCCGGAACCCGGCGCCTACCGGCTCACCGTCCCCGCGTCCCACTCGGACGTCCTGCTGCGCACCCTGCTGACGGCCCGCCCGCCCTGGCACGTGGTGAGCGTGCGCCACGAGACACCGGAAGGCGGCCGATGACCGCGCTGCTCCGCTATCAGGCCGCCCTGCTCGTGCGCTCGCAGCGCTGGCTGCCGCCGGTCATCCTGTACGCCGTGTTCCTCGGCGTGGGTGTGCAGAGCGGGCAGCCGATCCTGGACTCCCTCGGTTATGCCGCCGCCGCGCTGCTGCCGGTCGCCGCCTGGCTGGTGCGGATCTGTGTCGCGGGTGAGCCGCCCGCCGCCCGGGCCTGCGTCTCCGCCGCGGTCGGGCCCGCCCGCGCTCATCTCGCCGCGCTGCTCGTGGCGCTGGTGGGCGCGGCGATGCTGGGCACGGTCGCGACCGTGCTCGTGACGCTGATCAGCGACCCGGTGAGCTCCGACCACCAGATCCGGGTGCCGAGGTTCCCGGCCGGCGGGTCCGGGCTGCTCGCGGTGCTGGCCTGCGCCCTGCTCGGCACGGCGGTCGGGGCGCTGACGACCTGGCCGCTGCTGCGGTCGCCGGGCCGGGCGGTGCCCACGATGTTGCTCGCGGCCCTGCTGTCGGTGGTGGTGACCGGCTCCCCGGCCCACGCGGCGGTCAGCGGCCTGGTCACCGGCTCGCAGAAGGGCACGGTGCCGCTGCCGCTGCTGCCCCTCGCGGGGGCTGCGGTGGTCACGGCCGGGGCGCTCGCCGTGGCCTGCGCGCTGACCTCCCGCCGGTCATCCTGAACAGGCCGTCCGCTGCGCCTCCTGCCACTCGCAGACAGGGCACAGCGTGATCCCCTTGTACGACTCCGGGTACTCCGTGGGCTTCCGGCACAGCACGCACTCGGCGTACGGCGGCCCCTCGGCGACCGGCGGCTTCGGGACCTCGCGGATCGTGCAGTAGTCCTCGCTCATGCATCCAGCCTAGGACGGTCCGCCCTTCGCGCCGATCAGCTGGGAGACCTTCACGAACCGGTAGCCCCGGGCCCGCAGCTCCGGCACGATCCGCCGCACCGCCCGCTCGGTCGCCGGTGCGGCACTGCGCGTGCAGTGCATGACGACGACGGAACCGGGCCGGACGCCTCCGAGGACCTGCGACGCCACGGCGTCCGCGTCCGTCGCGAAGGCGTCCCCGCTCACCACGTCCCACTGCACGGCCGTGACACCGGCCGGGGTGAGCGCCTTGAGCGCCGTACGGTCGTAGCAGCCGCCGGGGAAGCGGAAGTACGGCATCGCGTCCGGCACCCCCGCTTTACGGAAGGCGGTGTACGCGCGCTCGACGTCGGACCGCATCCGGTCCTCGGACACCCTCGGCAGCCCGTAGCAGTCGCCGGTGAAGGCGTAGTGGCTGTACGAGTGGTTCGCGACCTCGAAGAGCGGGTCCCGCCCGATCGACCGGGCCTCGACCGGGTACTCCTCGGCCCACCGACCGGTCATGAACACGGTCGCCGGCACCTTCAGCGCCCGCAGCGTCGCGATGAGCCGCGGGTTGTCGAAGTGCTCGCCCGCCGCTGCCCGCGAGCCTTGGTCGGCGGTCATGTCGGCGTCGAAGGTGAGGGCGACGGCCTTGTCCGGGGTGCGGGGGCCGTGCTTGAAGACGGGGGTGAGACCGGACGGGCCGGGGGCGAGGGTCGGGGGGTGCGAGGGGGCGGCGGGGGAGGGGGCCGGGTGGGCGGCCTTGGTGCGGGGCGCCTGGGGGGCGGCGCAGGCGGTGAGGGCGGCGCCGAGGGCACAGACGGCGGCGACTTGTCGTACTCGAATGATCACCGTACGAACATAAAGGGGTGAATCGGGCGAACCGCGGATCGCCGCACTTCATGCCGCGCGAAAGCCCTCGGTCAAACGCCCTTCAGGAGCCTCTTCCGGCAGGCCTCGACGTCGAAATCCGCCTTCGGGTACCGCGGGTCCAGTGCCTCCAGGTGCTCCAGGAGGAGGCGGCTGACGGCCCAGTTGCGGTACCACTTGCGGTCGGCGGGGATCAGGTACCAGGGGGCCCGCGGGGTGGCGCAGCGGCGCAGGGCCAGCTCGTACGCCTCCTGGTAGGCGGGCCACAGTTCGCGCTCGTCGATGTCGCCGGGGTTGAACTTCCAGTGCTTGTCCGGGCGGTCGAGGCGTTCGAGGAGGCGGGCGCGCTGTTCGTCGTAGGAGAGGTGCAGGAAGCACTTGACGATCGTGACGTCGTTCTGGGTGAGGGACGTCTCGAAGCGGTTGATGCGGGCGTAGCGGCGGGTGAGTTCGGAGCGGGGGGCGAGGCCGCGGACGCGGGCGATGAGGACGTCTTCGTAGTGCGAGCGGTCGAAGATGCCGATCTCGCCGGGGGCGGGGAGGGCCTGGCGGATGCGCCAGAGGAACGGGTGCTTCAGCTCCTCGCGGGTCGGGGCCTTGAACGCCTTGATGCGGCAGCCGGACGGGTTCAGCAGGCCGATGACGTGCTTGACCGTGCCGCCCTTGCCGCTGGTGTCCATGCCCTGGAGGACCAGCAGGACGCGGCGCCGGTCGCCCGCCGTGCTCGCCGCCCACAGGCGTTCCTGGAGCTCGGCCAGGCGCTCGCCCATCTGTTCGATCTCCGCCAGGGCGGCCTTCTTGTCCTTGGGGCCGCCGGGGGTCGCCCGGGCGTCGTAGGAGCCGAGGTCGACGCGCTTTCCGCCGTCCGGCACGCGGAGCAGCTCGCTGAGGCCGGGCTCCTTCTTGGCCTTCTTCGACCCCTTCTTGGCCACGGCGCGCCCCTTCCAGTCCGGTCGTCCCTCGATCGTGCGCCCGGCGGGAGGCGGTCGCCAGCCGGGGTGCCCGGGGAAAAGCGTCCCGGAACACCCCCGCGGACCGCCGCCCTACCTCCGCCAGGGGCCCGTCACGGCGAACGTGGTCCCCGGCGTATAGCAGTTCACGAACATGGTCCGGCCGTCCGGCGAGAACGTGACGCCCGCGAACTCACCCCACTCCGGCTCCTCCGCCGTCCCGATGTTCTGCGCGTTGCGGGCCATCGCGTAGACCTCGCCCCGCCGGGTCACCCCGAACACGTGCTGCGCCCCGTTGCCGTCCTCGCAGACCATGAGGCCGCCGCTGGGAGCCAGGCAGATGTTGTCGGGGGACTCGCCGGGGAGCTGGACGTCGGTGTCCGGGCCGAACACGATCACCAGGGTGAGACGGCGGGCCGAGGGGTCGTACCGCCAGATCTGCCCGTAGTGGTCGGCGGCCGAGCCCTCCGCGCTGTGGGCGAAGGACGACACGAAGTAGACGCAGCTCCCGCCCCAGTAGCAGCCCTCCAGCTTCTGCGCGTGCGTGATGCCCTTCGGGCCGAAGTCCTGGAGACGGATGGGGGTCTGGGCGGCGAGCGGGTCCGGTACGTCGACCCACTCGATGCCCTCGAAGCAGGCACCCGTCTCCTGGATGGAGGACAGGTCGGGTACGCCGGGGACGCGCATCGCCTGGAGCCGGCCGCCCGCGCGCAGGGAACCGAGGCCGCCCAGCGGCTTCTCGGGCAGGAAGCGGTAGAACAGGCCGAACGGCTTGAGGAACGCGTCCTCCGTCTCGTAGACGATGCCGCGCTTGGGGTCGACGGCGATCGCCTCGTGCTGGAAGCGGCCCATCGCCGTCAGGGGCACCGCGCCCGAGCGGCGCGGGTCCGCCCCGTCCACCTCGAAGATGAAGCCGTGGTCCTTGGTGTAGCCGTTGGTGCCGGCCTTGTCCTCGGTCTCCTCGCAGGTCAGCCAGGTGCCCCAAGGGGTGGGTCCGCCCGCGCAGTTGACGGCCGTGCCGGCGATGGCGACGCGCTCCGACAGGACGTTGTTGTGGGAGTCCAGGGTCAGCGCCGTACAGCCGCCCTTGCCCATCGGGTCGTAGGTGAGGCCGTCGATCGTCGGGACCGGGACCTTGCCGGTGACGCGGTTCTCGTGGTTGCGGACCAGGTGGGTGCGGCCGTGTCTGCCGGTGAAGGCCGACATGCCGTCGTGGTTGGAGGGCACCTTGCCCTCGCCGGAGCGGAGCTGGTCGCCCTCGCGGGAGAGGACCCGGTAGCGGAAACCTTCCGGCAGATCGAGCAGGCCGTCCGGGTCGGGGACGAGCGGACCATAGCCCGTGTGACCGAGGTTCTGGCTCGCGACGGCGGTGCCGGCGAACAGCTCGGAGAGGGCGCCGGTGAAGGCGATGCCCGCCCCCAAGGCACCGGAGCGGGCAAGGATCTGACGTCGTGTTGCGGACATGGAGCAGCAACCTTCCTGCTGGCGGACAGGATGTGACGCCGCTGTGTCTATCACCTGGGCCGGGCCGCGGGAACCACGCGCGTAGCACGTGTCACCGGTCGAGGCCTCTGTCGGTCGGGTGCTCCTGGGCCTTCTCCAGGAAGCGCAGCAGCTCCACCGGGAAGGGCAGCACGAGCGTGGAGTTCTTCTCGGCGGCCACCGCCACCACCGTCTGGAGCAGCCGCAACTGGAGCGCGGCGGGCTGCTCGGACATCTCCTTCGCGGCCTCGGCGAGCTTCTTCGACGCCTGGAGTTCCGCGTCGGCGTTGATGATGCGGGCGCGGCGCTCCCGGTCGGCCTCGGCCTGCCGGGCCATGGAGCGCTTCATCGCGTCCGGCAGCGACACGTCCTTGATCTCGACGCGGTCGACCTGCACACCCCAGCCGACGGCCGGGCTGTCGATCATCAGCTCCAGGCCCTCGTTGAGCTTCTCGCGGTTGGACAGCAGATCGTCCAGTTCGCTCTTGCCGATGATCGAGCGCAGGGAGGTCTGCGCCATCTGGGAGACCGCGAACTTGTAGTCCTCGACCTTGATGAGCGCGCTCGCCGCGTCGACCACCCGGAAGTAGACGACCGCGTCCACGCGCACCGTCACGTTGTCCCGGGTGATGCCCTCCTGGGCCGGGATCGGCAGCGTGACGATCTGCAGGTTGACCTTGTGCATCCGGTCCACGAACGGGACCACCATGGTGAACCCCGGCTCCCGTACGTCGCGCAGCAGTCGGCCGAGCCGGAAGACCACCCCGCGCTCGTACTGCTTGACGACCCGGGCCCCGGCGGCGACGTAGACCACCCCGGCGGAACCGGCGGCCACGGCCACGGTGAGCAGCTCCTGGAGCATGACGACCCCCTCGGTGAGAGGCCTGATTGTCTGCTCCTGCAACGATATGCCCGGTGCCTGGCACGGGGCCAGGCACCGGGTGGGGGGCTACGCGGCGGTCACCTTCACCGGTTCGGTGCCGACCGCGCTGTGCCGTTCCGCCCAGTTCTCCAGGGCGGTGCGGCAGGCGTGGTCGAGGTGGTGCAGGCCGGAGAGGTCCAGCTCCACCGGGCGGTCCTGGGGCAGCGACTCCAGGCTGTCGAGGATCTTCGGCAGCCGCAGGAAGGTCGCGTTGCCCGACAGGTACGCCTGGACGGGTCCGGCGCCCTTGTCGACGACCTCCAGCTTGAGGTGCGAGGCCTCCCAGGCGGTCTTGGCGACCGCCAGCGCGAGACCGATGAGCACGCCCTCGAACATGCTGACCGCGACGATCGACACGGCCGTGACCATGAGGATCAGCGCCTCGCCGCGGTGCTCGCGCCACAGGCCGACGATCTCGCGTACGGGGATCAGCTTGGCGCCGGAGTAGACCAGGATGCCCGCGAGGGCCGGGATCGGGATGTAGGCGAGGACGCCGGGCAGCAGCGCTGCGAACAGCAGCAGCCACACGCCGTGCATGACGCGGGAGGCCTTGGTCCGTGCGCCCGCCTGCACGTTGGCCGCGCTGCGCACGATCACCGCGGTCATCGGCAGCGCGCCGAGCACACCGCAGAGCGCGTTGCCCGCGCCCTGGGCGACGAGTTCCTTGTCGTACTCGGTGCGCGGCCCGTCGTGCAGCCGGTCCACGGCCGCCGCGCTGAACAGGGACTCGGCGGAGGCGATGAGGGTGAACGCGACGATCGTGGCGAGCACGCCGATGTTCGCGAGTTCACCGAAGGCGGTGAAGGACGGCGGCTGGATGGAGCCCAGCAGCCCCTGCACCTCGACGGTGGCGACGGGCATGGAGAACAGCAGGGCGGCGAGGGTGGCCAGGCCGACCGCGGCGAGCGGGCCGGGCACGGTACGCACCGCCGCCGGCATCCGCTTCCACAGCACCAGCACGGCGATGGTGCCGACGCCGAGCCCGAGCGAGGCCAGCGCCCCGCTGTCCGTGACGGCGTCCGCGAGCGCGCCGGGCAGCCCGGCTATCTTGCCCAGGCCGGAGGCGGGGGCCTCGGTGTCGGCCATCGCGTACAGCTGTCCGGCGATCAGCACGAGGCCGATTCCGGCCAGCATGCCCTCGACGACGGAGACGGAGATGGCCCGGAACCAGCGGCCCAGCTTCAGGGTGCCCATGAGGATCTGGAGCACGCCGGTGGCCAGCACGATCACCCCGAGGACGGGCAGCCCGAACTCGCGGACCGCCTCGAAGACCAGCACGGTCAGACCGGCCGCCGGTCCGGAGACCTGGAGGCTGCTGCCGCGCATGAGGCCGGTGACGATGCCGCCCACGATGCCGGTGACCAGGCCCAGTTCGGCCGGGACACCGGAGGCGACGGCCACGCCGACGCACAGCGGCAGCGCGACCAGGAAGACGACCAGGGAAGCGGCGAAGTCCTGCCGCAGGTGAGGGTATTTGGTCATCATGGCGGTCACAGCGCCTCGAACGCGTCGGTGTCCGCGCGGTGTTCGCGCACGGCGCCGGTGTGGACCTCGTAGTACCAGGCCCGCAGGGTGAGTTGACGGGCCGACAGCTTCTTGTCGATGAAGGGGTAGGAGCGCAGGCGCAGGACCTGGGCCAGGACATGGCTCTGCACGCCTTCGGCGACCGCGGGGTCCTCGGCCGCTCCGGCCGGGCGCGGCTCGGCGCGGGTGAGCCAGTCCCGTACGGCGGGTACGGCGTCGAGGTCGTCGCCGCGCACCAGCGCGCCGACGGCTCCGCAGTGGGAGTGGCCGCAGACCACGATGTCGCTCACGCCGAGGACTTCGACGGCGTACTCGATGGTGGCCGCCTCGCTGGTGGGGTGCTCGGAGGCGTACGGGGGGACGATGTTGCCCGCGGTGCGCAGCTCGAAGAGCTCGCCGGGGCGGGCGCCCGTGATCAGGGCCGGGACGACCCTGGAGTCGGAGCAGGTGATGAACAGAACCTGGGGGGATTGGCCTTCGGCGAGCTTGGCGAACTCCTCAGGGCGCTGTCCGAACAGGCGGGCGTTGTCGATGAGGGGCTGCATGTGGTGACTCCTCCTGGCGCGCCACGGCGGCGCGTCGGACGTACATGACAGTGGGGGGTCAGGCAGCCGGTTCCGTGATCACGGCGGCGGAAGACCTGAAGGGCCGCCGGGAACGGGCTGCCTGGGCTCTGAGGGCCCGCAGAGAGACGGGCCGAGCCTGGGAAAGAGCTCTGCGCTGAGCTTTGGGTTGAACATCACGGATGGTGTGCGCGGTTGCGAACGGTTCCGTGCGAGCGAACGGCCGAGGGGTGACCGGGGCGGCGGTGCGAGGCGAGAACACGGTCGGTGCCTTCGTACCTCGATACATGCGCCCCCCTTCCGGCAGTTCACGGCTTACGCGCAGACCAAGCGTTGGTCAACGGCTGGTCAAGAAACACGTTAACCCTGCAAAGTTGTTTGCAGGGTTAACTTAGCGTTTCGAGCTGAAGAGAGCCTGAAAAGTGCGGGTGCCGTGGCGTGAACTGACCCTTGACCTGGGGGCTTTCGCCGGGTTAGGCGGACTCGGCGAGCCGCTTGCCGTCACGGGCCAGCGCGGTGAGCCGGGAGATCGCCCGGAAGTACTTCTTGCGGTACCCGCCCTTGAGCATGTCCTCGCTGAACAGCTGGTCGAACGGCAGTCCGGAGGCGAGGACCGGGACCTCACGGTCGTAGAGCCGGTCCGCGAGGACCACGAGCCGCAGCGCCGTCGACTGGTCCGGAACCGGCCGCACGTCTGTCAGGCAGACCGCCTTCAGGCCATCGGTCAACGCGCCGTAGCG
This sequence comes from Streptomyces justiciae, assembly GCF_015163075.1. Taxonomy (GTDB): domain Bacteria; phylum Actinomycetota; class Actinomycetes; order Streptomycetales; family Streptomycetaceae; genus Streptomyces; species Streptomyces justiciae. The sequence continues at coordinate 159,763 of NZ_JADDXU010000007.1, read as the reverse complement.
GCTGGGGTGGACGCGGGCGAGGTGCTCCAGCAGCTGCGGGAAGTCGTCGAGCGAGGCGCCGGCGGTGGCGTACGCCGTCTTCGTCACCTGTTCGTCGGAGTACGGCGCCGGCGCCTCGGGCAGGCCGCGGTGCCGGTAGTCCTCGCCGTCGATGCGCAGGGTGCGGAAGTGGGCGCTCAGCCCCTGGATCTCGCGCAGGAAGTCGACCGCCGCGAAGCGGCCCTCGCCGAGCTTGCCGGGGAGGGTGTTGGAGGTGGCGGCGAGCGCGACGCCCGCGTCGACGAGCTTGCGCAGGAGGCTGGAGACGAGGACGGTGTCGCCCGGGTCGTCGAGCTCGAACTCGTCGATGCACAGGAGGCGGTGGTTCGAGAGCGTCTGGACCGTCTGCTGGAAGCCGAGGGCGCCCACGAGGTTGGTCAGCTCGACGAACGTGCCGAAGGCCTTGAGGGAGGGCTCGGCCGGGGTGGCGTGCCAGAGGGAGGCGAGCAGGTGGGTCTTGCCGACGCCGTAGCCGCCGTCGAGATAGACACCGCGCGGACCGGCGGGGACCTTGGCCCCCTTGCCCTTCGCCTTGTCCCTGCCCTTGCCGAACCCGAAGAAGCCGCGCTTGCCGCCGGCGACGGCGTGCGCCCCGCCGAGCCCGCCCGCGAAGCCCTCGAGGACCTTGACGGCCTCGAACTGGCTGGGCTGGTTCGGGTCCGGGAGGTACGTGCTGAAGCGGACCGAGTCGAAGCGCGGCGGCGGCACCATCTCGGCGACCAGACGGTCGGCGGGGACGTGCGGCTCGCGGGCGCACAGGGACACGGGGGCCGCGTCTGCTATCGGGCTGATCCCGGAGGCGGCGGTGGAGGACGACACGGTTCCCCATGGTAGGCGTCGTGCCACACTGCACGACATGCGACGCCTGTTCCCTGTGACCGACCAGACAGCGACGAGGGCCTCCGATGGTGGCGGCGGGGGTGTGGTGGCGGGGGGTGCCAGTGAGGGGGCTGGGGCTGCCGCTCGGGGGGTTGAGCCGGCCGATGGCGAGTGGAGCCTCGAGGAGCTGGCCGCCGCGTACGCCTACCCCGAGTCGGTCACGGACGCTGCCGGTGCCCCTGTTCCCTGGCTGCGGGCCAACATGGTCTCCACGCTCGACGGGGCCGCCCAGCACGACGGGAAGTCGCAGCCCATCTCCACCGCCGCCGACATGCGGATCTTCGGTACGTTGCGGGGGCTGGCGGACGTGGTCGTCGTAGGCGCCGAAACGGTACGCCAGGAGGGGTACCGGCCGGCACGCGCGCGTGCGGAGTTCGCGGAGGCCCGGGAGGCGGCCGGGCAGGGACCGGCACCGGCGATCGCGATCGTCAGCGCGAGCCTCGACCTCGACTTCTCCCTTCCGCTTTTCACCTCCCCCCTCGTCCCCACCCTGATCCTGACCGGCGCGGCCGCCGCTCCCGACCGGGTCGCCACGGCGGAGAAGGCCGGCGCCCGGGTGGTCGTCGCCGGTGACGGGGTCGGCGTGGAGCCCGCGCGGGCCGTGCAGGCGCTGGCCGACCTCGGCTTCACCCGTCTGCTCACCGAGGGCGGCCCCCGTCTTCTCGGGCAGCTCGTGGCCGCGGGCGTGCTGGACGAGCTCTGTCTGACCGTCGCCCCGATGCTCACCGCGGGGGACGCCCAGCGGATCGCCGGGGGGCCTTCTGTCGCGGTTCCGCAACGGTTCGCACTGGTGTCCCTTTTGGAGGAGGAGGGGTTTCTCTTCGGCCGCTACCAGCGCACTTGAAAATCGATCAGTGGTACCGCCGGTCCCGAAAACGGCGGAATCAACCGTTCCGTTTAGCTTCCGAAGGGCACACTGAATCTCGCAGTCCCCGTGAGATCACGGGGCAGGATGGTTTCCGCAGAAGGGGCGCGCGGTGTTCACAAGCGTTTTGATGATCGAGAAGGCCCTGACGTCCGCCGACGTGGAGTTCGTCACGACGTTGCACGGGGACGAGCAGGTCTCCTTCCACGTGCTCCTCCAGCCGCGCGGCGACCAGGCCGACCGGCTGCTGAGGGCCATCGACGACGTGGCGCTGGGCGAACTGGACGAGGCGGCACGCGAGCGGGAGGTCCCCGAGGGCGACGCCGCGAAGGACTTCGGGGAGCGGGCGCTGGAGGTGTCCTTGCAGGCGCTGCGGGGTTCCGGGAGCGAGGCGGAGGGGCGGCTGATCGAGGACCACCCGCTGGACGCGCTGAAGTCGCTGGTGGAGGAGATCGGCGCGGACGAGGTGATCGTGCTGACCGATCCGCACTACGTGGAGGAGTTCTTCCACCGGGACTGGGCGTCGCGGGCGCGGCACAAGGTGGGGGTGCCGGTGTTGAAGCTGTTCTCGCACAGCAAGGCGTGAGTCCGCCCGAAGGCCGGGGTGTCCGTCGCTGTCGGCGGCTCGGCTTAGGCTTGGCCCCGTCTTGTTTCATATGCACAGGGAGACACGCATGGCACCCGGCCTTCCCACCGCCATGGACCGACCGCACTTCATCGGCATCGGCGGCGCCGGGATGTCGGGGATCGCGAAGATCCTCGCGCAGCGCGGGGCGAAGGTCGCGGGCAGCGACGCCAAGGAGTCCGCGACCGCCGAGGCGCTGCGCGCGCTGGGCGCGACCGTGCACATCGGGCACGCGGCGGAGCACCTCGCCGACGACGCGAGCTGCGTCGTCGTGTCGTCGGCGATCCGCCAGGACAACCCGGAGCTGGCCCGCGCCGCGGAACTGGGCATCCCGGTGGTGCACCGCTCCGACGCCCTCGCCGCCCTGATGGAGGGGCTGCGCCCGATCGCGGTCGCGGGCACGCACGGCAAGACGACCACGACGTCGATGCTGGCGGTGTCCCTGAGCGAGCTGGGCCTGAACCCGTCGTACGCCATCGGCGGCGACCTCGACGCCCCCGGCTCCAACGCGCTGCACGGCGAGGGCGAGATCTTCGTCGCCGAGGCGGATGAATCGGACCGCAGCTTCCACAAGTACGCGCCCGAGGTCGCGATCGTCCTCAACGTCGAGCTGGACCACCACGCGAACTACGCGTCGATGGACGAGATCTACGAGTCCTTCGAGACCTTCGCCGGAAAGATCGTCCCCGGCGGCACGCTGGTGATCAACGCCGACCACGAGGGCGCGCGCGAACTGACGCGACGCCTGGCGGGGTCGGTGAGGACGGTGACGTACGGAGAGGCGGAGGACGCCGACGTCCGGGTCCTGTCGGTCGTGGCGCAGGGCCTGAAGAGCCAGGTGAGGGTCGTCCTGGACGGCCGGGAACTCGTCTTCACGGTCTCCGTCCCCGGCCGCCACTACGCGCACAACGCGGTCGCGGCCCTCGCGGCGGGCGTGGCCCTCGGCATCCCGGCGGACGAGCTGGCGCCGGCTCTGGCGGCGTACACGGGCGTGAAGCGGCGCCTTCAGCTGAAGGGCGAGGTGGCCGGGGTCCAGGTCATCGACTCCTACGCCCACCACCCGACCGAGATGACGGCCGACCTGGAGGCGATGCGGGCGGCGGCGGGCGAAGCGCGCATCCTGGTCGTGTTCCAGCCCCACCTCTTCTCCCGCACGCAGGAGCTGGGCAAGGAGATGGGCCAGTCCCTGTCCCTGGCGGACGGCTCCCTGGTCCTGGACATCTACCCGGCCCGCGAGGACCCGATCCCCGGCATCACCAGCGAGCTGATCATCGAGGCGGCCCGGGCGGCGGGCGCGGACGTGACGCCGGTCCACGACAAGGCGGAGGTCCCCTCGGTCGTGGCGGGAATGGCGAAGCCGGGCGATCTGGTTCTCACCATGGGCGCGGGTGACGTGACGGACCTCGGCCCGCAGATCCTGGACCGCCTGTCGAAGTGAGGGGCTGAGCTTCATGTCGTACGACGTCGAAAAGCCGGAAGAACAGTGGCGCGCGGAGCTGACCCCGGCCGAGTACGCCGTCCTGCGCCAGGCCGGCACGGAGCCCGCCTTCACGGGCGAGTACACCGACACGAAGACGCAGGGCGTCTACTCCTGCCGCGCCTGCGGCGCGGAACTCTTCACGTCCACCACGAAGTTCGAGTCCCACTGCGGCTGGCCGAGCTTCTACGACCCGAAGGACACCGACGCGGTCGAGCTGATCGAGGACCGGTCGCACGGGATGGTGCGGACGGAGGTGCGGTGTGCTCGGTGTGGGTCGCATCTCGGGCACGTCTTTGAAGGCGAGGGGTATGCGACGCCGACCGATCAGCGGTACTGCATCAACAGCATCTCTCTGCGGCTGACGCCGGACGAGGGCTGATCCTCGCGGGTGTCGCGGACGGTCTGATCCGCGTGGCCGGGTCAGCGGAACAGGCTCGGTACGGGGCAGGTTTCCAAGGGGGCGTTCGGGCGGTCGGACCACTGCCACCAGAGGTGTCGGGCGGGGCATTTCCACAGGGCCCGGCAGGTCCGCTTGCCGTCGTCCTCCCGGACGGTGAGCACGAGGCCGCCGTACTTCAGGGGGCCAGCGCATGTGGGGCACTGGGCAGGGTCGGTCATGCGGCGCACCCTAGTTCATTCGACCCTCCTGCCCCCGGCCAGGCGGATCTCCTCGCTGTCCAGGGCGGCCTGGAGGCGGTGCAGTACCACCCCAGCCGCCCGACCAGCGACCGCCCCACCTGACCGGAACTCGGTCGGCCCGCCGTAGGGGACGGGATACTTGTGTCTTCTCAGCGTTTTCGCAGGACTTGAGTCAGGACACGGGCGACCAGGGGAGCGCAGTGGTGAACTCTGCCGGGGAGACGGGCCGTTGGGGCGGGCGGCATGCGGTGGTCGTGGGGGGCAGTCTTGCGGGGCTGCTCGCGGCGCATGCTCTGGCCGGGCACGCCGAGCGGGTCACCGTCGTCGAGCGTGACCGTTTCCCGGACGACGGCGGGGCACGGCCCGGTGTGCCGCAGGGACGGCATCCGCATGTCCTGTTGCAGGGCGGCCAGTCGGCCATGGAGTCGCTGCTGCCGGGCTTCCTCACGGAGCTCCGGGAGGCGGGCGCGCCCCGGGTGGGCATGCCGACGGACATGGTGCTGTGGCAGAACGGCCGCTGGTTCCGCCGGGTGCCGACGTCGACGTACATCTACACCGGCTCCCGCGCGCAGCTCGAAGGGCTCGTGCGACGGCGGGTTCTCGCCAATCCGGCGATCAGTGTGGTGGAGGGCGCCGACGTCGTCGGGCTGACCGGTGACGCGGCCCGGGTACGGGGGGTTCTCGTACGGGACCGCTCCGGCGACTCGCGCGCCGAACCCCGGGCCCTGACGGCCGACCTCGTCGTCGACGCCTCCGGCGGCGGCACCAAGGCCGCGCAGTGGCTCGCCGGGATCGGCGCCGCGCGCCCGCACGAGGAGACCATCGACACCGGGCTCGCCTACGCCTCCCGCGTCTACCGCGGCCCGGCGGGCGTCCTCGACGGCGACACCGTCGGCTACTACGTCTATCCCGGCACCGATCAGGTCCACGGCGGCGGCGCGCTGCCGCTGGAGGACGGCACCCATCTGGTGATCGTCTCGGGGCTGCGCGGCGACGAACCGCCCACGGACGACGACGAGTTCGAGACGTACACCAAGCGGCTCGCGCATCCGCTCCTGGACCGCTGGATGGCGGACGCCGAGCCGCTCTCGCCGCCGTTCGGCTACCGGCGCACCGCGAACGTCCGGCGCCGCTACGACCTGCCCGGCCACCCTGCCGGGTTCCTCGCCACCGGCGACGCGCTGTGCGCCTTCAACCCGATCTACGGGCAGGGCATGGCCGTCGCCGCGATGAGCGCCGTGGCCCTGCGGGACGCGCTGGCCGACCCGCGCCGGACGCCCACGACACGGCGGGTGCAGCGGGCGCTGCTCGGGGCGTCCCGGCTGGCCTGGGACATCTCCGCCGGCGCGGACCGCAAGATGCCCGGCGCGGTCGGCAACGCGCTTGACGGCCGGTCCACGGACCGTGTCACCGGCTGGTATCTGCGCCGGGTCCAGGAGAGGTCGCCCGGCGACGCCGTCGTCGGGGACGCCTTCCGCGCGGTGCTCCACCTCTCCGCACCGGTCACCGCGCTGTTCGCGCCGGCCGTGGCCCGGGCGGTGCTCTTCGGGGCGCCGGCGCCGACACCGACGGAGCCTCCGGGGAGGCCGGAGGCTCGGTAGGCAGGGCGGGCAAGGGTTCGGCTCGGCTACACCGCCTTGAGGACGCCGTACACCAGCGCCGCCCCGCCCAGCAGGGCGATGAGCTTGACGAGGGTGAAGGCGAAGACCGTCCAGGCCACCATGGCGAGCAGGACCAGCGCGAGCAGCCAGGCCAGTGCCGGGGCCAGCCGGGACATCTGGGTGAACAGGCCGGACGGGGCCTTGACCGGCGGTTTCGGCGGCGCGCCCTCGCGGATGTAGCGGACGACGTCCGGGAGGCGCTCACCCGTCAGCCCGGCACCGTGGCCGCCGGCGAGGTTCAGGAACTGCACGGTGCCGGACGGCGTGACGTCAAAGCCGCAGAACCCTCCGACGCCGATGTCCCGCATTCCGAGCCCGCGCAGTCCGCTGCACAGCCAGCCCACCGGCTTGTCCGCCGCGCCGCAGGCGTTGACCAGCGTGCCGACCTGCTGCCGGTCGGCGAAGTCGCGCCAGGCGAAGTCACGGGGCAGCACACTGCCGGCGAGGTAGACCCGGTCGAAGCGCAGTGAGCGCACCTGGGAGAGGGACTGCCCGAACATGTACGTGCCGTTGCTGTGGCCCACGAAATGGATCTTTGCGCCGGGATGCCGGGCGGCCTGGTAGCTGTACTGGTCCTGGAACCAGCGCAGGGTCCGGCGCCGGCTGATCGGGAAGGCGAAGTTGAACGCCGACAGCCAGCCGTAGGAGGCCCGCACCACCAGGGTTCCGTCGGGACGGCCGCCGTTCTGGAGCGCGTCGCCGAGGTCGGTCACCCAGGTGCCGATGCCGGCCCGGATGCCGTGCAGGAGGAACACGACGCGTTCGATGTCCCGTTCCTCCGCGGGCAGCGGGCTCGGGTCGGTGATCTCGACGTCGCCGATGATCGCCCGGCGCAGAATGCCGTAGCGCTCTCCGGTCCTGTCCTCCGGTACGCCGCTGATCCGCACGATGTCCTGGTGGCTCGCGAGCGGGATGTACAGCTCCGCGCCCGTCAGGCCGCCCTCCACGTCCCGGCTGTCCTCGGGTTCGATGAGCGGGTCCGCAAGACCGCGCACCTGCACCACCAGCGGTGCCTGGTGACCGAGTTCGCGGAAGAGCCGTATCCAGTCGAGCCGCAGGTCGGTCATGAAGGGGGCGCCGGCGAGCAGTTCGAGCGACGCGAACCGGCGGGCGACACCGGCCGCGAAAATCGTGGCGAGGCGGACGGGGCGGCGCAGTCTGGACGGTTCGACGCCCCGGTTCGGGGCGGCCAGCAGCACGATGCGGGTGACCTGGCCGGTCCATGCCGCTTCCCGGCCGCCCAGTCGGCCGCGTCCGCGGAGATAGGCGTAGCGCAGCAGCACGCCGCCCGCGCTGTGTCCGACGAGCACGATCTCGTGCGGCCGGCCGGCCTCCGTCCAGTAGGCGCCGATGCGCTGATGGAGCGTGTCCGCGAGGGCCGCGAGCGAGCCGCGCGTCAGCGGCCGGAGCGGGTCGGGGTACGTCCACACCTCGTCGTCGGCGTGCCCGGGCTCGCCCCTCAGCCGCGCGAACAACTCGTCGGCGTCGCCGGACTTCTCGGTCAGACCCCCGACGTAGACGATCAGCCGCCCGGTCCTCGCGGGCGCGGATGTGTCGGCCATGGCGTTCCCCCGTTCGTCCGTCCCTCCAAGGACAGTCCTGCCTTCAGAGTGGCGCAGGTCACATTCTTCTGTCATCCGGGCAGGGAGAGGTGCCGCGACTCGAGTTGCCGGTCCGACGCCCCCGTGACCTCATGGAAAGGCGTCGGCTCCGTTGGTCCTGAGCGGCCGGAGTCCTCGGTGATCATCCGTGTGCGGAGTCCGGGAGCGTGTTCATGGTCAATGTGTCGACGGCCGGTGCGGACAAGGCGGCCCACGATGCAGGCGGCGATGAGCGTCCCTCCGCCGCGGCCTGGCGGAACCTGGTGGTGTCCACGGTCGGGTTCACGCTCACCTTCTGGGCGTGGAACCTGATCGCGCCGCTGGCCGGCCCGTTCGACGACGACCTGCACATGTCGTCCTTCGCCCAGTCCGTGCTGGTCGCCGTCCCCGTGCTGGTCGGCTCAATGGGCCGGGTGCCGGTCGGCGCGCTCACCGACCGCTACGGCGCCCGGCTGATGTTCCCGCTGGTCAGCGCGCTGACGATCGTGCCGGTCCTGCTGCTCATCCCCACTCACACGTCCTATGTGGCGCTGGTGCTCGTGGGCTTCGTGCTGGGCCTCGGCGGCACCACCTTCGCCATCGGCGTTCCGCTGGTGAACTCCTGGTTCCCGCCCAAGCAGCGGGGCGCGGCCCTCGGCATCTTCGGCATGGGCATGGGCGGTGTCGCCCTGTCCGGGTACTTCACGCCCCGGATGTACAAGCACAGCGAGAACCTGCCGTTCCTCGTGCTCGCCATCGCGCTCGCGGTGTACGCCGTCCTCGCCTACCTCTTCATCAACGACCGGCCCGGACGGCCCGTCCCCAGCACCCCGCTCACCACCCGGCTCGGGCAGGCCGGCCGGCTCCGGGTGACCTGGGAACTGTCCGCGCTGTACGCGATCGGGTTCGGCGGCATCGTCGCGTTCGGCGTCTACCTGCCGACCTACCTGAAGACCTGGTACGACCTCGACGCCACCGACGCGGGCACCAGGGCCGCCGGGTTCGCCCTGGTCGCCGTGGTGTTCCGGCCCATCGGCGGATGGCTGTCGGACCGTGTCCACCCGGCCGTGGTCACCTCGGTCGCCCTCGGCGCGGTGGCCCTCCTCGCCGTCGCCCAGGCCTTCGACCCGACGCTGGTACCGACCGCCACGATCTGTCTGCTGGTGATGGCCGCCGCACTCGGCGCGACCAGCGGCGCGGTGTTCGCCCTGGTCGCCCGGGTCACCCCGCAACCGCAGGTCGGCAGCGTGACCGGCATCGTCGGCGCGGTCGGCGGCCTCGGCGGCTTCGTACCGCCGCTCGTCATGGGCGCCGTATACAGCGCCAAGGACTCCTACTCCATCGGCTTCATGCTGCTGTCCGACCTGGCCCTGGCGGGGTGCGTGTACGCGTACGGGCGGATGCGGGACGCGGGACGAGAGAAGGAACGGGCCGGCTGACGGCCTCACAGCACCTTCCGCTGCACCAGCGCCGACAGGACCAACGCCCCCGGCAGCAGCGGCACCCACACCGTCAGCACCCGGTAGCCCACGACCGTCGCCGTCGCCAACCCCGTCGGTGCGCCGAAGGCGGCCAGCGCGAACACCAGCGCCGCGTCCACCGGCCCGATGCCGCCGGGCGCGGGTACCGCCCCGACCGCGGTGCTCGCGGCCAGGAAGGCGAAGGCGACCTCCGTCCAGGACAGGGACAGGCCGAGCGCGGCGCCGACCGAGAAGATCACGCCCGCCTGGAGCAGCGGGGCCGCGGCCGCCCCGCCCCACAGGGCTAGGAAACGGGACGGACGGGTGTGCAGATGACGTACGTCGGTGAGGGCGGTGCGGACGAAGCCGCGTACCGGGCGGACGAACACCAGCAACAGGGTCGCGCCGACCAGCGCGAGGACCGCGGCCGCCACCGGCAGCAGCAGGGTCCGGCAGTCCGGCACCAGGTCGCCGAGCCGCAGCAGACCGGGGGACAGGACCACGAAGGCGACCAGCACCAACGTCTTCGCCACCGGTCTGACCAGCGAGTACAGGGCGAGCGAGGCGGTCGCACGGGGCAGCGGGACGCCCTGGCGTTGCAGGAAGCGCAGCGTCACCGCGTGGGCGCCGATGCTCGCCGGAAGGACGTGGTTGGCGGCGCCGGCGGCGAACTGCGACGCCAGCAGCAGCCCGGGCGGCAGCCGCTCCGGCAGGGCGCCCTGCCGCACGCACGCGGCGGACACCCAGCCGAGGAGGGTGAAGGCCACCCCGGCCAGCAGCCACCAGGGGTCGGCCGAGGCGAGCCGGGCGGCGCCGTCGGCCAGCGAGTGCCGATCGATCGCGGCCCACGCGCCGATCAGGAGCAGCGGCAGCAGGCTGAGCCCGGTGCGCAGCAGACGGGCGGGAACACGCGCGGGAGCGCTGGGCAGCGGGCGGGGCAGCTCTTCGAGCGGGAGCAGGGTCACGGCACACGTCGTCCTTCCACGTCGCGCCCGCGGGGAACGGGCGGAGGGGAGGCGGGGAGGGGAGCGGGGTGGTGCGGGTGAAGCGGGGACGAGCGAAACGTGCCCCGGCCGTGTGACAGCCGGGTGTCCGAGAGCCGAATCACCGGGGACGAGTCGCCGGATCCGTCATGCACACAGCAGTGATGAATCAAACAATCCATACCCATGTTGACTTCCGGCTGAACCAGCCAGAAGAATTCCCAAGGTGACCCATGCAGCGAACGCCCTCGAAGGCCCCCTCCTCCCGTCCGACCTGGACGAGGCGGCCCACCGCTGTCTCGTCGCCGGGTTCGACGGCACCACGACCTTCCCCGACACCCTGAAACGGCTGATCGACCGGGGCCTCGGCGGGGTCATCCTGTTCACCCGCAACGTGCGCGACGCGGCACAGGTCCGTGAGCTCACCGACGCGCTGCGGGCGCTGCGGCCCGATCTGCTGGTCGCCATCGACAACGAGGGCGGCGGCATCGGACACCTGGTCGCGGCGGACGCGCCCGAGGTCCCCGGCTCCTACGCCCTCGGCGTCGCCGACGACCCCAACCTCACCGCCCGCTGCGCCGACGCCCTCGCCGGTCACCTGGCGACCCTCGGCATCACCGCCTCGTACGCCCCCGTCGCCGACCTCCAGCACCGGCCGGACAACCCGATCGTGCGCACCCGCTCCTTCGGCGCCGACCCCGAGCTCGCCGCCCGCCATCTGCGCGCCTGGATCACCGCCACCGAAGGCCGCGGCATCGCCTCCTGCGCCAAGCACTTCCCCGGCCACGGCGGCACCGAGACCGACAGCCACCACGGCATCGCCGTCGACCCGCGGCCGTACGACGAACTCCTCGTCGACCTCGAACCGTTCCGCGCCGCCGTCGCCGCGGGTGTGCCGATGCTGATGAGCGCGCACGTCGTCTTCCCCGCGCTGGACGCCAACCGCCCCGCCACCCTCAGCCGCCGCATCCTCGGCGACCTGCTCCGGCACGACCTCGGCTTCGACGGCGTCCTGGTCAGTGACGCCCTGGAGATGAAGGCGATCGCGGATCAGTACGGGGAGGCGGCCGGGGCGCGGATCGCGCTCGCCGCCGGAGCGGACCAGGTGATCGTCGCCGTACCGGATCTGGAGGTCACGCTGGCCTGCCGGGACGCGGTCCTCGACGCGCTGCGCTCCGGGGTGCTGCCGGAGGAGCGGGTGCGGGAGGCGGCGGAGCGGGTGCGCCGGCTCGCCGAGCGGTACGCCACCCCGGCCGGAACCGTCGCCGCCTGGGACGCGGAGGCCGGCCTGGAGGCCGCACGCCGTGCCGTACGGCGGTCAGCGGGCGGCCGGGGTGTGCCGTCCGCCGTCCGCGGGGCCCATGTCGTCGACCTGTTCCCGCCGCCGCACCCCGCCCTCAACTGGGGCGGCGAGGACCTGCTGACCCCGGTCCTCGCCCTCGACCCCACGGCCGCCGGTACGGCCGTCACCGGCGAACCGGCAGACCCCGCCGCCCTCGTCGACGGCATCCTCAGCCGCGACCGGCCCCTCGTCCTCGCCACCTGCGACGCCGGACTCCACCCCTGGCAGGCCCGCCTCCGCGACGCCCTTCTGGCCCGGCGCCCCGACGCGATCCGCATCGACACCGGGCTGCCGGAGGACGGCGACCTCTGCTCGTACGGGCGAGGACGGGTGAACCTGCGGGCGGTCGCGGAGGTGCTGACGGGTGTCTAGGAGCCCGGCAGCAGCACTGTTTTGATCCCGCGGGCCGCCAAGTACCCGTCGTCCTCGGCCCGTTCGGCCAGTACGACGGCCGGACGGACCCCGCGCTCCCGCATCCGCATCCACGCCTCGAAGTACTCCCCGCCCGGCCCGGACACCGAACGGGTGCTTGGCGTGCACTCCAACACCAGTGCCATGTCACGGGGTTGGACGGTGTGCGGCTCCGCGACGGCTTCAGCCAGCGCCTCGGCGATCGGCTTCGGGCGGCCGGTCGCGTCGAACAGGCCCAGGGTGTACTCGAGTTCGGGGAAGTCCGCGAGCGAGCGGTCCACGTCGTGGGAGCACCACCACGTCACCCCCCACAGCCCCTCGCACTCGGCCGCGTTACGCACGGTCGCCCGCGCGAACTCCGGGGCGTCGGCCGCCGGGATGTGCGGCTCGGGCGCGCCCGTCTCCTGCACCCACACCGGACGCGCCGGATCGGTGGCGTACGCCTTCGCCAACTCCGTGCCGTACTCGGCGAGATGGTGCACCTGCGGGGAGCGCGGGCCGTAACGGCGGGCGCAGTCGCCGGAGAACACCCACGGGTGGACGGTGGTCAGATCCCCCTTGCGGGCCGAGGCCTCGGGGGTGAACGGGTGGTCGTCGCCGTACCAGGCGGCGTCGTACGCGGAGTGCGTGACCAGGCCGTGCGCGCCCAGCCCGTCGCGGGCGGCGGCGAGGAGCGTGTCCAGGTAGTGGTCGACCTCGGCCGGGGTCACCGGGTTGTGCTCGACCAGGTTGTTGAGCTCGTTGCCGAGCTGGAGGCCGATGAGGTGCGGGCGGCCGGCCAGGGCGCGGCCGAGGGTGCGGAGCAGGTCCGCCTGGGCCGCGATGGCGTCCGGGTCGGTGAACACGTTGCGGTGGTGCCAGCTGCGGGTCCACTCCGGGTAGAAGTCGAAGCTCGACAGATGGCCCTGGACGCCGTCCACCAGGACGTCGAGCCCGGCCTCGCCGGCCAGGTCGACGAGGTGCGCGAGCTGGTCGACCGCGGACGTGCGGATGTGCGTGCGGTTGGGCTGGAGCAGCGGCCACAGGTGGAACACCCGGACGTGGTCGAGCCCGAGGCCGGCTATCTGGGCCAGGTCCTCGCGGGCACGGCCCGGATCGAAGTCGTACCACGAGTGGAACCAGCCGTGGCGGGGCGTGTAGTTGACGCCGAAGCGGAGCGTACGGATGGGATCCTCCCCGGGCCGGGCCTTGTCCTGCGCGAATGTATCAATCACCATAGTCGGCGATGGGTAATGATTTGAACCAGGAAGCGGAAGTGGCACGGGACCTTCGAGGGGCGGAGCTGGTCGTCGGCCTCGACGCCGGTGGCACCCGCACCCGCGCGCTGCTCGCCCCCGCCCGTGCCTCGGGCGCCGAGGGCGGGCGGGTGCTGGGCGAGGGAGCGGGCGGGCCGGGCAACGCCCTGACTGTGCCGCCGGCGCAGCTCGTCGAGCACCTCGTCGAGGCGCTCGCCGCCGCCGTACCGGACTCGGCGCGCGCCAGGGTCGTCGCGGTCGCCGGCGGCTTCGCCGGCGCCACCTCCGCCTCACCCGACGACCCCGGGTCCGTCCGCGCCCGCACCGCGCTCACCGCCGCGCTGGACCGCCTCGGCATCCCGGCCGGGCGCCTGGGCATCTGGAGCGACATCGAAGCCGCCTTCGCCTCCGCCCCCGGCACCCCGGCCGACGGCCTCGCCCTCGTCGCGGGCACCGGCGCGGTCGCGATGCGCGTCACCGACCGCCGCGCCACGACCACCGTGGACGGCGACGGCTGGCTCCTCGGCGACGAGGGCAGCGGCTTCTGGATCGGCCGCAGCGCGGTACGGGCCGCGCTGCGGATGGCGGACGGGCGGGGCCCGGCGACATGGCTTGCGCTGTTCGTCGGGCGGGCGCTGGGGGTGCCGGGCGAGTGCCTGCCGTACGAGGAGGTCTCGTCGTACGACGGTGAAGGCGCCGAGAGCGACGGGTCGCACGCCCCCGAGGGCACTCCGCCCTTCAGGTGGCCCCCACTCCACCGCGAGGCCTACCGCATGCATCTCCTCCCCGCCGTCATGGCCGAACCCCCCATCCGGCTCGCCCGGTTCGCCCCGCTGGTGGCCGAAGCGGCACAGCGGCGGGACGGCGTCGCGGAGGCGATCCTCGACGAGGCGGCTGCCCATCTCGCCGACACCGTAAGGGCGTTGAAGCCGTGCCCGGACGAACGGATCGTCGCCACGGGCGGCCTCCTCGGCCCCGAAGGCCCTCTGACCTCACGGCTGCACACCCTCGTACCGACCCTCGACTGGGTCCCGGACGGCTGCCAGGGAGCCGTAGCCCTCGCTCGGCTCGACCATGGACGGCGCCTGTGACCACGTACCGACTCGACCACGGACGCCGCCTGTGACCACGTACCGCGACCCCGCCGCCCCCCTCGACGCCCGCGTCCAGGACCTGCTCGCCCGCATGACCCTGCGCGAGAAGGTCGGCCAGCTCAACCAGCGCATGTACGGCTGGGACGCCTACCGCCGCACCCCTGACGGCGGCTTCGAGCTCACCGACGCCCTCCGCGCCGAGACCGAGCGGTTCGCCGGACTCGGTGCCCTGTACGGACTCCAGCGCGCCGACGCCTGGTCCGGCGTCGAGCACGGCAGCGGACCGGGCGCCGAGGACGCCGCCGAGCTCGCCGACCTCGTCCAGCGTCATGTCGTCGAGAGCAGCCGCCTCGGCATCCCGGCCCTGTTCGTCGAGGAGGTCCCGCACGGCCTCATGGCCCTCGACAGCACGGTCCTGCCGGTCAACCTGGCCGTCGGGGCGACCTGGGACCCGGAGTTGTACGGGCGCGCCGCCGCCCACGCCGCCGCCGAACTGCGCGCCCGCGGCGGCCATGTCGCCCTCGTCTCCGCCCTGGACATCGCCCGTGACCCCCGCTGGGGCCGTACCGAGGAGTGCTTCGGGGAGGATCCGTACCTGGCCGCCCGTCTGACGGAGGCGCTGGTGCGCGGGATGCAGGGCTCGGGCGAGCTGTTCGCCCCCGACAAGGCCCCTGTCGTCCTCAAGCACTTCGCCGGGCAGGGGGCCACCGTCGGCGGCCGCAACTCCGCCGAGTCCGAACTGGGGCTCAGGGAACTGCACGAGATCCATCTTCCCGCCGCCCGTGCGGGCGTCCGTGCCGGGGCCGCCGCCGTCATGGCCGCCTACAACGAGGTCGACGGCATGCCCTGCTCCGGCAACCGCGCCCTGCTGACCGAACTCCTCAGGGAGGAGTGGGGGTTCGAGGGGCTGGTGATGGCGGACGGGCTCGCCGTCGACAGGCTGGCCCGCATCACCGGGGACAAGGTCTCCGCGGGCGCGCTCGCGCTCAACTCCGGTGTGGATCTGAGCCTTTGGGACGAGGGGTTCACGCACCTGGAGGAGGCGGTGGAGCGCGGGCTGGTGAAGGAGACGGTCCTCGACGCGGCCGTCGCCCGCGTCCTGCGCCTCAAGTTCCGCCTGGGGCTGTTCGATCGGCAGCAGAAGCCATCCGCCGCGCCCACCGGCGGCAGGACCCTCAGCCTCGACCTCGCCCGCGCCGCCGTCACCCTCCTCGCCAACGACGGCACCCTCCCCCTCGGCGCCGGCGTCTCCCGCATCGCCGTCCTCGGCCCCCAATCAGCCACCACCGCACACCAGTTGGGTGACTACACCGCCCCGCAGCCGCCCGGCACCGGCAGCAGCGTCCTCGACGCGTTGCGCCGCCTCGCGCCGCCCGGCGTCGACATCCGGCACGCCCGTGGCTGCGCCCTCACCGGCGACGACCTCTCCGGTATCCCCGAGGCGGTCGCCGCGGCCGCCGCCTCCGACCTCGCCGTGCTCGTGCTCGGCGGCAGCAGCGCCCGCACGCCGGACACCGACTTCGCCGCCAACGGGGCGGCCCTGAACGCCGTTTCGGAAATGACCTGCGGTGAGGGCGTCGACCTCGCGGGGCTGCGGATGGGCGGCGCGCAGTACGCGCTCCTGGACGCCGTCGTCGCCACCGGCACCCCCACGGCGGTCGTGCTGATCCAGGGCCGCCCGCACGTCGTCCCCGACACGGCGGGGGCACTGCTCACCGCCTGGTATCCGGGCCCCTGGGGCGGCGAGGCGATCGCCGAGGTGCTGCTCGGGCTCGCGGAACCCGGCGGCCGGCTCGCCGTCTCCGTCCCCCGCTCGGCGGCCCAACTCCCCGTCTACTACAACCACAAGGACACCGAGTACGGCGGTTACGTGGACGCCGACGCCGGGCCGCAGTTCTCCTTCGGGCACGGGCTGTCGTACACGAGCTTCGCGTACGGGCCGCCGAGCGCGGACGGCCGTACTGTCACCCTCGATGTCACCAACACCGGGGAGCGGTACGGCCGTTCGGTCGTGCAGGTCTATCTGCGGCGACTGATCGCCACCAGCTGGCCGCGCACCCTCGAACTGTGCGCGTTCGAGGGTGTCGGTCTCGCGGCGGGGGAGCGACGCACGGTCACGCTGACGCTCGACGGTGAGCTGACGGGCCTGGTGGAGCTCCGGGTCGCCGAGTCGGCGCGGGCGGCGCTCAGCGCCGTACCCGTCCGGCTCGACCTCAGATCTTGACCGCTCCCGAGGACACGCCCTTGTAGAACCACCGCTGCGTGATCACGAACAGCACCAGGACCGGGATCACGGAGATCACCGAACCGGCCATCACCATCCGCTGGTCGTAGCCGAACGACGACGACTGGAGGCGGGAAAGGCCCAGCGTGAGCGTCATGTTGCCTTCCGAGCGCAGCACGATCAACGGCCACAGGAAGTCGTCCCAGGCGCTGATGAAGGTGTTGATGACCACCACCATGATCGCGCCCCACGCGGACGGCAGATACAGATAGCGGAAGCGCTGCCATTCGTTGGCGCCGTCCAGCATCGCCGAGTCCTCGATCTCGCGCGGGACCGCGAGGAACGCGCCGCGCATGAGGAGGACGTTGATCGCGCCGACGAAGCCGGGCAGCCAGACACCGGCCAGACTGTCGACCAGGCCCAGGTCACGGATGCTGATGAACAGCGACACCATGATCGACTCGAAGGGGAACATCATCGAGGCGATGAGCACCACCCAGACCGCCTTGCGGCCCTTCCAGCCGGGCTTGGAGAGCATGTAGCCGGCCGTGGTGGAGAAGACGAGCTGGCTGGTGATCGACAGGGCGACCACGATCAAGCTGTTCCTGATGTACGACCACACCGGCACCTGGTCGAAGACCGTCCGGTAGGCGCGCAGGGTCGGGTGGTGCGGGAGCAGGGTGGCGTTCGCGCCGAAGACGTCCTCGCTCGTGCCCTTCAGGGAGGCCAGCAGCTGCCAGAGCAGCGGGCCGACCGTGAGACCGAGGACGAGGAACAACAGCAGGTAGCGGACGACGAGTTCGCGGGGCCTGCCGTAGTCGCGCCAGCGGGGCAGCAACCGGCGGCGCTTGTCCAGGGCCGTCGTCGTCACGACTCGTCCTCCTTCGTCAGGCGCTGCGCCAGCAGGGTCAGCCCCAGCGTCAGCGCGAACAGGGCCACGCTGACGGCCGAGCCGTAGCCGGCGTTGCCGGTGATGGGGTCCAGGCCGACGTCCCGGATGTAGAACGGCAGGGTGCGGTCGGCGCCGCCGGGGCCGCCGGTGGAGCTGCCCAGCATGTAGATCTCGGTGAAAACCCTCAGCGAGCCGATGCCGGTCAGGGTGCCGACGAGCATCATGGCCTGCCGTACGCCGGGGATCGTGATGTGCCAGAAGCGGCGGACCGCGCCGGCGCCGTCCATCTGCGCCGCCTCGTGCAGCTCCTTGGGGACGTTCCCGAGGGCGGCCAGGTAGAAGACCATGTACCAGCCGAGGCCCTTCCACAGGGTCAGGCCCATCGCGGACAGCAGGATCAGCCACGAGTCGGACAGGAACGGGATCGCCGACCTGATCAAGTGGGCTTTCTCCAGCCAGGTGTTGACCAGTCCGTCGTCCGCGAGCAGCCACTGCCAGCTCAGGCCCACGACGACGCTGGAGGCCAGCACCGGGGTGTAGAAGGCGGAGCGGAAGAAGCCGATGCCGGGCAGGTTCTTCTCCACCAGCACGGCCAGCATCAGCGGCAGCAGCACCATCAGGGGGACGACGATGACGGCGTACAGGATGCTGTTGCGGGTCGCCAGCCAGAAGTCCGAGTCGTCGAGCATCCGCGTGTAGTTGTCGAGTCCGACGAAACTCGCGGCGCCGCCCAGGGGTTTGGCGTTCGTGAACGACAGCAGGACGGTGTTGAGGAACGGGAACACCCCGAACACCACCGCGCAGACGATCGCGGGCGCCGTCCACAGCCACGGTAGCCACCAACGCCGGTACATCGCGGCCCCGTTGGCTCCGGCGGACGGGCCGGGCAGCAGGGCGCGGAGGCGGGAGGGGGCCGGGCCCGGCAGGGACGTCTCCGTACCGGGCACCGGAACCGGCTTCGTGATCTGAGCCGTCACCGTCAACCCGCCTGCTTCAGCAGCTCGTTCGCCTTCTCCTGGGCGTCCTTGACGGCCTGCTCGGGGCTCTTCTTGCCCTGCATGGCCAGCTGCACCTGGGCGACCATCGCGTTCTGCACGGCCGGGGAGAGGTTGGTCTGGTTGGTGCTGGCCGTCTTGAGCTGGTCGGCGACGAGCTTGCGGGCCTGCGAGAACGGGTCGCTGCCGGTGGCGTTCTGGAAGAACGGGTCGTTCAGCGAGTCCGTGGTGGTCGGGAAGATCACCACGTTCGGATCCTTGCACCAGGCCGTCTGGTTCTCGGCGTTGGTGAGGAACTCCGCGAACGACAGTGCCGTGGGCGCGTTCTTGCTGGTCGCGGCGACCGATATGTACTGCGGGGCACCGGCGGAGGCCCGGCCGAGCGCGTCGTAGGGCTGCTGCCCGACCGCCGTCTTGTCGTAGATCGACGGGCTGTTCTGCTTCACGAACCGCACGAAGCTCGGGTTCGTCGAACCGTAGGCCACCTTGCCCTGGCTGTAGAGCGTGGAGGGGTCGTTGCTGGAGGACAGCGAGTCCTTCGGCATCGCGCCGGCCTTGTACAGCTTCGCCATCCAGGCCACCCACTGGGCGGTGCGCGGGTCGTCGGCGAAGACGGCGGACTTGCCGTCGTCGGAGAGGATCTTGATGCCCATCTGGTCGAAGTCGGACGGGATGCGCCAGACCGGGTTGGCCATGGTCGCGTAGAACTTCCCGTCGCCCGCCTTGGCGACCTTCTCGTAGTCGGCGAACAGCCCGAACAACGTGGTCGGCGGCTTCGCCGGGTCGACACCGGCCTTCTTCAGCAGGTCCTTGTTGTACGTCAGGACGACACCGCCGGTGTACCAGGGCAGCGCGGTGTGGATCGCCTTGCCGTCGCCGTCCTTGAAGACGGCGGTCTTCCAGAACGACGGGACGAACGGCTTGGAGGCGGCCGGGTCTTTGGTGCCGACGTCCAGCAGATAGCCGGCCTTCGTCAGGGCCGTCGCCGTCGGGGCGTTGACGTTGATGACGTCCGCCAGCGTGCAGGCCTGCGCGTCGGCCACCGTGCGGGTGGTGAAGGTGTTGTCGCCGGGGTCGTCGATCCACTTGACCTCGGTGCCGGGGTGGGCCTTCTCGAAGTCGGCGATCACGCCGTTGAAGAAGTCCCCGAAGTCTTTCTTCAAGTTGGTCGTCTGGAAGGTGATCTTGCCCTTCACCTCCCCGCTGAGCTTTCCGGTTCCGACGTTGCCCTTGTCGACCTTGCAACCGCCGGCGGTGGCGTCCCCGTCCCCGGAACCGCCGCCCGACAGGCCGCACCCGGCGGCCGTGAGCGTCAGCACCACGAGACAGGCAAGGGATCCGGTCAGTCTCTTCGCACGCATGAACTGTCCTCTCGGCTGGTTCAAATCACCAACTTGGACTCCGATTGATGAAAAGGTGGACCAGAATTCATCGGAGGTCAATGGTTTGCCGTGTTGCGTTTGGATGCCGTTCTCGCGGCCGAGCCGGTGTCGGCTCAGTGCCGGTGTTCGTGGTCCGGGTGCGAGGGGTCGCCCGGGTGCTCGTGCCCCGGGGCGTACTCCACGCCCACGCGGGCCTGGTCCAGCCAGTCGAAGAAGGCGCGCCTGCCGGCGGCGCGGCGCAGCTCCGCGGTGATGGCGGCGCGGGCGTGGTCGTACGGCACGAAGTCCGCGTCCGTGGCGCCGTGGAAGGGGTTCACGCCGCGTCTGAGGGCGTCCGGGGTGAGGAAGCGGTCGCGGTTGCGGGTGTAGTACTCCCAGGCTGCTTCTTCGGGGATGAGCTGCTCGCGTTCCAGTTCGGTGAGGAGGGTGCGGGCTGCTGGGGAGTGGGCCAGGGCGGTGGCGACGATGCTGCCCAGGTCGGCGACGTCGGGCCCGGCGATCGAGAGGACGAGGGCGGGGGACACCTCGGACGGGGGTTCGAGGCCCCGGTCCGCACAGGCCCGGCGGGCCAGTTCGTCCGCGACGACGACCTGGGTCGCCCAGCGACGGCGTTGTCGTTCGGCTCGCGCCAGGGACTCGGGACGGGTCTCGCGGTCGCGGGGCGGGACAGCTCGCAGCAGGGCATCCACCCGCGCCTTCGGAATGGCCTCCCCCCGTACCACGGCGGCCTCATGTTCCGTCACCGCGTCACCTCCAGCTCCACCGCCTCCGTATAAGCGACACAGCCGTTCCATCCGACCTTTGCCATCAGCCAGTACGAACCCGGTGGGATCGATGAGCCGTCCACCTCTATCGCGCGCTCCAACCGCTCCCCGCCCGGCACGGTGAAGCCCTGGAGGCCCGGTCCGACGCCCGCCCAGGTGCCCCAGGACGAGACCGCCCACAGCTGGCCGCTGATCGCGCCGCGCGTGGTGTTGCGCAGGGTCACCGGCACACGGACGCGTTCGCCCCGCCGTACGGTGATCCGCTCGGCGCCCAGGGTGCACATCAGCGTCGGTCCCGGCGGTGGTCCGCCCGGGACGTCCAGGGCCACCACGTCCTCGTACGTCTGTCCGCCGTACGTCAGCCGGGCCGACAGCCAGTGTCGGCCGGGCTCGGGGTCCGGGGGCGGGGTCACCGTGACCTCGGCCAGGGAGAAGCCGCCGGGGCCCAGTGCGTACGGCAGTTCGGCGGGCTCCGCCTGCCAGCCCGGCGGCACCTCGAAGGTCACCGTGCCCGACACCGAGGCGTCGGTCAGCTCCGAGGCGATCCGGACCGTTGCCGTGACCGGGGCGGAGGCGGTGAGGGCGGTGGGGGAGACGTACACCGTCACCGGCATGTTGCCGCGCGGCGCGGGGCCGGAGTTGTGGAGCCAGTAGCGGGTGTGGACGGGCTGGGCGGGCTCGTGGGCCGCGATGCCCGGGTCCGCCGAGACGGGTGGCGTCTCGCCGGGCGTGGCCAGGATCGTCGCCACCTCGAAGCCGTTCAGGGGGACGTCCAGGACGCCGGTCGCGTCCGGTGTCAGCGGTTCCCCGGGAGTTTCCAGTACGTCGGCCCGGGCGCCCTCGGTCCAGGCGAGCGGGCCTCGGACGCGTGCCCGGACCTCCCGTCCGTTCACCTCGTGCATCCGGACCACGATCCCGCGTGCCGGGTCCGCCCGCTCCACGCTGCCCCGGGCCAGCGGCGAGCCGGCCGGCTTGAGGGCGTCGAGGAGGACCTCCCCCGCGGGCTCCAACCCCAGCAGCGCGCCCTTCCTGGGCAGTACGGCGTCCTCGGCCTCGGTGCGCAGGCGGGCGGTCAGCGGGTGGTTGAACTCGTGGCCCCGGGCGGGGAGTTCGCCGTCTCGCCAGTCGCCCTCGCCCGCCACGACGGCGTACTCGAAGGTGTGTGACCAGCGTTGGAGCTGGAACGCGGACCCGTCGGGGGCCGTGCGGCGGGGTGGGTCGACCCAGATGCCGGACGGCCAGCCCGTGCAGGAGCGCATGAGGGACATGTAGAGGTCGCCGGAGGAGGTGACCACGCAGCCCGGCGTGCCCCGGTTGAGGACGGCGAAGCTGCGGCCGTCCCAGGCGTCGCCCGGCGGCAGGGCCTCGCCGCCGCCCGCCGCAGTGGCCGTCACGGTGAAGTCGTCGAGGTCGGCGATGAGCGCGTCGACCGCCTTGGCGCCGTCCCCGGTGTCCGCGACCACCAGCAGCGGCAGCCGCTCCAGGTCCCGCAGATCCGCCCCCGGCACCCACTCCTCGCGCAGCGAGGCGCGCGGCGCGACCCATACGGCGGCCACCCCCGACTCGGCCAATTGGCGCCGGAGTTCACGTCCGGCGGCCGGGTCCATGGCGAGGGCCTCGGCGACCACCGAGTTGCGGTCG
Source organism: Streptomyces justiciae (assembly GCF_015163075.1). Taxonomy (GTDB): domain Bacteria; phylum Actinomycetota; class Actinomycetes; order Streptomycetales; family Streptomycetaceae; genus Streptomyces; species Streptomyces justiciae. The sequence continues at coordinate 137,572 of NZ_JADDXU010000007.1, read as the reverse complement.
GGGCCGCCGACCGCGATGCGGAGGTCGGGCAGGTTGGAGTCGACCTCCAGGTCGCCGTAGCGGGGGCCGCCCGCGATGGTCGAGGTCGCGGTGACCCCGGCGCGGACGAGGGCCGCCGCGAGCGGGGCGCCGAGCTCACCGGCCGTGTCCCAGTCGTCGTACACCAACTCGGCGACCCCGACGGCCCGTTGGCCCAGCAGCGTGCCGGAGTCGTCGTGCACCGCGACCCGCGCGGTCGAACCGAGCCCGAACCAGGTGTTGGCCGGGTTGTCGAGCGTCCACGGGAACTGCTCGCTGTCCACCTCCACGAACCCGAAGCCGCGCCCGATCACCGCGTCCGCCACCTCGTGCACCGGCAGCCCGCCGCGCACGTCGGACGGCCAGCGCACCCGGATCAGCCGGTCGGCGCCGTCGTAGCCGTCGACGGTGGTGGAGACGTCGAGCCGGTCGACGCCCTTCCACAAGGTGAGTCGCTGGGTGTAGCGGAAGAGGCCGAGGTCGGCGCGGACGGTGATGCGCTGTCCGGCGGGCGAGTGCTCGACATCGATGTCAGCCGTGACATCCCTGCTGCGGGCGGCGGTGGTGCCGGTCGGGGTGAGATGCCAGGGGCCCTCGCCGAAGCGCGGGTGCCTCGAGTACTCCTCCTGGACCACGAGTTCGTTGCCGATGTCGCCGGCGCGCAGCAGCTCGCGGCCGCCCTGGCGCAGACTGCTGACGCCGCCGCCGCGCGAGGGGTCGACGCTCACCTCGTAGAACTCGTTCCGGATCGTCGTCCCCTCGCCGGGCGCCCAGCCGCCGACCGAACCCTCGGCGAGCGGCAGCGTCTTGAGGCCGAGGCCCGGTACCTCCGGTACGACGACCCGGAGTTCACCGTTCTCCTCCCGTACGGCGGGCAGCGGCAGACCGGTGTCGTCCAGGGGGACCATCCCCGGGTAGGCGACGGCGAGCACGTCCCGCCGCTCCCGGGTGGCCGCGTTGAAGACCACCAAATCCTTGTCCGACCCCGGAAGTTGGGCCACCCTGCGGGCCAGCGCGTCCGTCGCATCGGCGTGCACGGCTTCCGCCAGGTCGTACAACTCCCGCCAGCCGGTGAGCAGGTCGATGTACACCTGGTCCGACTCCGAGCCGGTGATCGCGTCGTGATGGGCGCCGTAGATCAGCTGCCGCCACGCCTTGTCCAGCGCCGCGTCCGGGTAGGGGTGCCCGGCGACGAGGGAGGCGAGGGTGGCCCAGGCCTCCGCGTCGGCGAGGAGCGTCTCGCCGTACCGCTGGGCCTGCTTGGTGTCGATGTAGGAGACGTCCTTGCCGGTGTAGACCGGGTTCATGTCCCGCGTCTGCGGCGAGGCCCTGCGCCCCTCCGCCTCCAACTCGGCACGTACGGCGGCGAAGAAGTCGCGCGGGATCGCGCTGACGAACCTCGGCCAGACGTACCGCTCGTTCCAGTCCCGGTGGATGCCCATCACCCACCGGCACGGCGGCGCGTAGTCCCCACCCACCGGAAGCAGAACGTTGCGCGTGAGCGCGACCTTCTTCAGACCCCGGAACAGCTTGAAGGCGGCCTGTTCCGCTTCCGGCAGGGTGGGAGCGTTGTCGATGGCCCAACCAGCGCCGTAGTGGTTGACCATGTAGGCGGTGAGGATGCCCCGCCCCGAGGGGGCGATCCAGTCGAACTCCGCCGGGAACTGCATGCGTTGGGGATCGCGCGGCTCCTCGCCGAAGACGGAGAGGGTCGGCCCCCACTGGTGGAACGGGCCGCGCGCCCAGGAACTCGACGTGATCCCGGCGTCCGCCATGAGCCCCGGGAACTGCGGATCGTGCCCGAACGCGTCGAGCTGCCAGGCGGTTTCGGGGGACGCCCCCATGACCCCGCGCTGGTATCCGTCGCCGTACAGCGCGTTGCGTACGGTCGCCTCGGCGCCGGTGAGGTTGGTGTTCGGCTCGTTGTAGGTGCCGCCCATGATCTCGACACGGCCGGTGCGGATCAGCTCGCGCAGGAACGCGCGCTCCTCCGGGAAGGCGTCCCAGTACGGCTTGAGGTAGTCGACCTCCGCGAGCACGAAGGTGTACGCCGGGTCGCGCCGCGCGAGATCGCAGTGGGCGCGCACCAGGCTCATGCCCGACTGGCCGCGCGAGTCGAAGGTGCGGGCCGGCAGCCCGGACGAGGCCGGGTCGTCGGCGACGTCCCAGGTCTCGGTGTAGGCGGCCTGGGTGTTCCACCAGACGGGGTCGTAGTGGAAGTGGCTGACCATGAACATGGTCCAGCCGGGCTCGGCGGCGGTGAACGGGGCGGTGCGCCGGGCGGTCTCGGAGTCGTCGGTCGCGGTCACCGTGACGTGCTCGCCGTCGCCGGTCACGGGTATCTCGGCGCGTACGGTCCCGTCCTCGCCGACGGTGGCCAGGATCTCCCCGACGCTCCGCACGCCCGGGCCCTCGGCCGTGAGGCGGACCTGGCGGCCCGGGACGTGCTCGATCTCCGCGACCACCACCTGGTACGGCTGCTCGGCGGTGCCGACGAAAAGCTCGGTCGACTCGACAGAGGTGACGCGCATGGGTCTCCTACGAGGATGCTCGGCGGAGCCCCATCCTGGCATCGCGAGGATGATTCAAACAACCATCTTCAGTTATGTCTGGTGGTTCATCCATGCAAAACCGGCTCGACCCGATGGGGTCAGCGGCCCCGCCGACCCTTGACCGCGTGCTGCGGAATGATGTGGTCGGTCAGCGCCAGCGAGGCGCTCGCCCGCTGGTACGACAGCTGCGCGACCCGGACGTACAGGCAGTCGAGCAGCACCAGGACCGAGTGCCGGCCGCCGATGCCGGTGAGGAAGTTGGTCTCCGACGCGGACGAGATCAGCCGGATGTCGGCGGACCTGGCCAGCGACGAGCGCGGGTCCGAGGTGATCGCCACGGTCGTCGCGCCGCGCTCCTTCGCCAGCTCGAACGGCTCGACCGTCTCCCGGGTCGCCCCGGAGTGCGAGATACCGACGGCCACGTCCGCCGGGGTGAGCAGCGCGGCGGACGTGGTGGCGCCGTGCACCTCGGTCCAGCCGCGCACCGCGCAGCCGATCCGGAACAGCCGGGTCTCCGTCTCCTGCGCCACGGCTCCGCTGCCGCCGACCCCGTACACGTCGATCCGGCGGGCCCGCGCCACGGCCTGCGCGGCGCGCTCGATCGCGTCGAGGTCGATCCGGTCGATGGTCTGCTGCACCGCGCGCAGATCCGCGTTGCCCACCACCTGCACGACCCGCTCCAGGGAGTCGTCGGGGGAGATGTCCGGGCCGATCTCGGCGGTGCCCCAGTCGGAGACCTGGCCGCGGCCGCGCTCCTGGGCCAGTTCGATCAGCAGGTGCTGGTAGGAGTCGAGTCCGATGGCCCGGCAGAAGCGGGTCACCGTCGCCTGGGAGGTGCCGGTGCGGCGCCCCAGTTCGGCGGCCGAACAGTGGGTGACGGCGGCCGGATCCTCCAGGATCAGCTCGCCGACCTTGCGCAGGGAACCGGCCAGCCGGGGCAGCTCGGTGCGGATCAGTGTGGTGACGTCCGTCGGGGGCATGGGAAGAAGGTATCAGCCACCGCCTGAGCCCCTCCTTGAATACCAGGACCGAATCGGACGACCGAACCGGATCGAATCGACGGCGATTGAACGTGGTCGCCCCTGTGTGATTTATTGATTCACCGGTGGAGATGCATAGGGTGGTTCAATCCATCAGTGGGGAGTGAGTGTCACGTGTCCGTCGCGTCCGTCAGCGCCCAGGGCTTCGCCCAGCAGAGCCTTGCCGTCCTTCAGCAGATCACCCAGTCCGCCCACGACGACGTGGCCCGCGCCGCCGGACTCATCGCCGACTGCGTCCGCGCCGACGGCGTGATCCAGGCCTTCGGCACCGGCCACTCGCAGGCCATGGTCCTCGAAGTCGCGGGCCGGGCAGGGGGGTTGGTCCCGACGAACCGCCTCCAGATCGCCGACCTCGTCCTCTACGGCGGCGACGACCCCGCCGTCCTCGACGACCCGCTCCTGGAACGCAGCCCCGGCATCGCCGCCCGCCTCTACGACCTCGCCGCGCCCCGCCCCGAGGACCTCTTCGTCATCATCTCCAACTCCGGCGTGAACAACGTCATCGTCGAGATGGCCCTGCACGCCAAGCAGCAGGGCCACAAGATCCTCGCCATCACCTCCCTCACCCACACCCACGCCGTCCCGGCCGGCCACGCCAGCGGCAAGAAGCTGGTCGACCTGGCGGACGTGGTCCTCGACAACGCGGCCCCCCGCGGGGACGCGTTGCTGGAGTTGCCGGGTGGGGGTGCGGTGTGTGCGTTGTCGACGTTGACGGGGGTTCTGTTGGTGCAGATGGCTGTCGCGGAGGCGTCGGCGTTGATGCTGGCCTCGGGAGAGCGGCCGCCGGTGTATGTGTCGGCCAATGTGCCGGGTGGGTTTGAGGGGAACCTGGAGTTGGAGAAGCGGTACGCCGGGCGGATTCGGCGTACCGCCAGTTAGGGGGCGTCGTGGATTGGCTGCGGGCCGGTGGGGGCTGGGCGCGCCCCGCGGCGGAGCCGCATATCGACACAGCCCCGCGCCCCTAGGGTGTTGCCCTCGCCGTCACTTCACAGGTACTGGAGTCAAGGCCACCGCAAGCGGATAGGCGCCGGTCTTGAATGCCGTACCGGTGTTGCCTGTTCCTGTATCCACCGGTACCAACTCGTTCCCGTCAGCCGTCGTCACGTACGCCGTCTCGCCGCTCCAGTCCAACCCCACGTCGAACGCCGACCTCCCCACCGTCACCTTCGTCCCCGGCGCGCCCGTCACCGTGTCCACCGGTGTGACGTAGTCCCCGGTGCTCGGGCTCACCCACAGGGTCCTGCCGTCCGGTGACAGGCCGAGGCCGTACGCCTGGCCTGTGACGAGGAGGGTCGGCTCGGTGTCGTTCGTCGTCGTGTCGATCGGAGTCACCGTCGAACCACCCGAGTTGGACACGTACACCGTCTTCCCGTCCGGCGCGGCGACCACGTTGAACGGCCGGGGCCCGACCGGGATCGCGGCACCCGCCTTCTTCGTGGCCAGGTCGACCGGGCTGACCGTGTTGTCGTGGATGTCGGCCACGTACAGGGTCCTGCCATCCGGCGTGATCGCCATGTTCTCAGGGCCGTCGCCCACCGGGACCGGCGTGCCCGCGGTCAGTGTGCCGGTGTCCACCGGCTGGACCGTGCCGTCCGAGTAGTTGGCCACCCACAGCGTCCCGCCGTCCGGCGTCAGCGCGAGCCCCGCCGGCACCCGGCCCACGGCCACCGTGGCGGTGACGGAACCGCTCGCCACGTCGATCACGCTGACCGTGTTCGAGCCCTGGTTGGCGGCGTAGGCGGTACGCCCGTCCGCACTGACGACGACCTCGCCCGGATTGGCACCGACGGAGATGTTCTTCGTCGTGCCGGAGCTCAGGTCGATCGAACTGACCGACGCACCACTGAAGTTGGCCGTCAGGGCTCGGGGTGTGCCGCTGCCGTCCGTGACCTGGACCGGTATGGCCCGGTCGAGGACGCCCGTCCCCGACACCACCACCGAGTGCACGCCCTCGCTGACGCCGGTCAGGGTGACGGTCACCGAGGCACTGCCTCCGGCCGGGACCGTCGCCGTGCCCTCCGCCGGGGAGGCGGTGATGCCGTCCGGTACGTCGAGCTTCCAGCTGACCGTCCTCGCGGACGCGTCCGAGAACCGCAGCGTGACCTCCTGGGAGGCGCCCGGCTTCAGGGAGAGGGAGCCGGGGGAGAAGGCGGCGTCCACGCCGGGGTCGGGCGCGTTCTCCAGCATCGTCGTGTAGAGGAACTGGTCCATCACACCCGGCGACACCTGCTCCGGAATCGCGTCCAACTCCTTGCGCTGGGCGCGCAGTTGGCTCCAGTACGTCGACACCGCGTTGCTGTCGCCCGCCTTGTGGGCCAGCAGCAGATCAACGGCCGTCTCCCCCGCCGTGCCGTAGCGGCCCAGCTTGTCCAGCCAGGCCGAAGTCTCCGACAGGAAGCCGGGGTTCGCGAGACGGGCGCGCAGTTCGGCCGGTGTCGCCGCCATGTCCGTGAAGTACGAGCGGAGGGCGGCGGCGGCCCGGTCGAGGCCGCTGTCCTTCTCGTACGCCTTGCGGAACGCGGCGATGAGTTTGCTCAGGGTCGGGGACTCGGTCGTGTCCAGCTGGGAGGAGTAGTTGTTCTCGGCGAAGATCCGTAGCCATTTCGCGGCCGGTCCTCCGACATCCTGGAGGGAAGCCAGGAACGCCTTCTGCGGGTCGTAGGCCTCCGGGTTCCAGAGGTAGGCCGCCGACGTGAACAGGGCCAACTTGCTCGCCTCGCCCTGGACCATCGGGTTGGCCGTCACTCCGGTCGCCGCGCTCGCCACGCCGGGTTCGCGGCCGGTGTAGGGGCCGAGGAGGAGACGGCTGGTGACGTAGTCGTTGACCGGGTAGTTGTCCCAGATCAGGATCGGGTGGCCGAACACCTCGCGGGCCTCGGTGACTTGGGCCGTGGTGATCGTCGGTGCGATCACGCCCACGCCGGTCCACTCCACGACCACGGACGGGTCGAGCTTCTCGCGCAGGGCCGTCTTGTAGGGGGAGTCGGCGAGGTCGGAGTACTCGGTGGGGACCATCTCCAGTGGTTCCAGGCCCGGGTGGTCGGCCGAGAAGCCGGCCCACGCGGTGTTGAGGAGATGCGCCTGGGCCGCGCCCGCCGCGCCGCCGCCCGTACCGAACTTCGCCTCGTCCTCGGGGCAGTTCCACTTCGTGTAGCTGATGTCGTCCAGCGGGACCGCGAAGGAGCGCACCCCGATGGCGTACAGCGAGTCGAACTTGCGGGTGAGGGCGGCGATGTCGGCGGCGGAGGAGTAGCAGACCGACAGGCCGGGGGAGAGCGCGTAGGTGAAGCGGACGTGGTTGGCGGCGGCCCGGTCCACCAGCTCCTTCAGCCGGGCGAGTTCGGCCGCCGGGTACTCGTCGCGCCACTGGGCGCGCAGATACGGGTCGTCCTTGGGGGAGTAGACGTACACGTTCTGCTTGGTGCGGCCGTAGAAGTCGAGTTGGGAGAGGCGTTCAGCGTGCGTCCAGGGGGTGCCGTAGAAGCCCTCGATGACGCCGCGCAACGCGGCGGTGGGCCAGTCCCGGATGGTGACCTGCGGCAACTCGCCTCGCCCTGCGAGGAGTTGGCGCAGGGTCTGGGCGGCGTAGAAGGTGCCCGTGGCGTCGGAGCCGGCCAGGGCGAGGAGCGTGCGACCGTGGGTGCGGCCGGAGGCGAGGGCGTAGCCGCCGGAGGGGAGTCCGTGCGGGGAGCGGGCGCCCAGGCGTTTCAGGGTTTCGGTGGTGCCGGGGCCGTCGAGGTAGACCGTGAAGGCGGCTGACGCGGGAGGCTTGGTGACCGTGTCGATCCGGTCGGCGCCGGCGGCGCGCAGTGCGGACTCGACGACCTTGCGGGCCGAGGGGTCCGTGTCCGGGCCGACGACCTCCACGACCCGGTCGGGGACCGTGAACCGGCCGGGTCCCGACTGCATGCTCTGAGGTTGCGGCCACACCACGGGCTTCCGCGGGGCGGCCGAAGCCGTGCTGGTCAGGGACGGAGTGGTGGTGAGACCGGCGGCCATCAGCAGCACGGCGGCCACCCTCGCTGATCTCATCGAGCGTCTACGAAAGGTGAATTCATCCACCGAGTGAGTGTATAAATGCCGATTGATTCATTCAATGGTGGCGCTTGAATCATCCAGCGGTGGCAGCGTCGGCAATCTTGACGGCGAGGATGTTACCGGTAACATTTCTTGGCGTGCTGCGAGAAACCCGTGTAGTCGAAGCCCCGGTGTTCAGCCCGGCCGCCGTCGTCGCCTCCTGCGTCGGCTTCGTGCTGATCGGCGTGCTCCAGGCCCTGTACGGCCCGGCGATCCCCGCCCTCCGCGAGGAGTTCGGGCTGTCCCCGTCCGCCGCCGGGCTGGGGCTGAGCGCGCACTTCGTCGGCGGGGTGGGCGGGGTGCTGCTGTTCGACCGCTGGTTCGGGGCGATCGGCAACCGGCGCATCCTCGGGGCCTCGTATCTGCTCATGGCCGTGGGCGCGGCCGGTTTCGCGCTCGCCCCGCAGTGGCCGCTCGCCCTCGCCGCCGCCCTGCTCGCCGGGCTCGGCTTCGGCGGTATCGACTACGGCCTCAACCAGCTGTTCGCCGTCGGCTTCGGCCACCGCTCCACCGCGATGCTGAACATCCTCAACGCCCACTTCGGTGTCGGCGCGATCCTCGGTCCCGCCCTCATCGGCGCAGTCGGCGCCGAGCACTATCCGGCGGTGTTCCTCGTGTTCGCGCTGGTCAACCTGCCGTTGCTGCTGTGCCTGAAGGGCGTACGGGACCGGGCGCCGCAGCCGTCCGAGGGCGCCTACGACTCCGGTGGCGTCCTCGGCCGCAGTCTCGCCTCCGTGCTCGGCGTCTTCGTCGCCCTCTACGTCCTGCACGTCGGCATCGAGGCGGGCGTCGGCGGCTGGGAGCCCACCCATCTGGAGACCGTCGGCTACGGCGCCGGGGCCGCCGCCACCGCCACCTCCGTGTACTGGCTGATGATGACGCTGGGCCGGTTCCTGGTCGCCCCGATCGCCCTCAGGTACTCGCCCCAGGCCATCATCACCGTCTCCTGCACCGGCATGACGGTCTGTCTGATGCTCGCGTCCATCAGCGACTTGGCGCCCTACGCCTATGCAGGCGTCGGCCTCTTCATCGCGCCGATCTTCCCCACCGGTCTGCCCTGGCTGCACCGGGCCGCCCCGCGTGCCCGGCGCGCCGGCGCCCTGGTCATCGCCGCCTCCATGGTCGGCGGCGTGGTGGCCGGACCGGCGCTCGGCAAGGCCATCGAGTGGTCCGGCGTCGAGGCCGTACCGCTGCTTCTCGGGGGTGTCTCGGCGCTGTGCCTGGCCGCGACGCTCTGGCTCATCCGCAGTACCCGATCCCCCTCGCACTGATTCCACGCGTACCGATTCCATGTGTACTGAAGGGAAGTCCCGCATGTCCGCGCTCACGACCACGTCCGACGGATTCCTGCTGCACGGCGAGCCGTTCCGCATCGTCTCCGGCGCCATGCACTACTTCCGCGTCCACCCCGACCAGTGGGCCGACCGGCTGCGCAAGGCCCGTCTGATGGGCCTCAACACCGTCGAGACGTACGTCCCCTGGAACGCCCACCAGCCCGATCCCGACGGCGAGTTGGTCCTCGACGGCATCCTCGACCTGCCCCGCTATCTGGCCCTTGCCCGCGAGGAGGGCCTCAACGTCCTGCTGCGCCCGGGCCCGTTCATCTGCGCCGAGTGGGACGGCGGCGGCCTGCCCGGCTGGCTCACCTCCGACCCGGACATCGCGCTGCGCAGCTCCGACCCCCGCTTCACCGCCGCCATCGACCGCTACCTCGACCTGCTGCTGCCCCCGCTGCTCCCGCACATGGCGGCGCGCGGCGGCGCCGTCATCGCCGTCCAGGTGGAGAACGAGTACGGCGCCTACGGCACCGACACCGACTACCTCAAGCACCTCGAACAGGGCTTCCGGGACCGGGGAGTCGAGGAACTCCTCTTCACCTGCGACCAGGTCAACCAGGAACACCTCACCGCGGGCAGCCTGCCCGGCGTCCTCACCACCGGCACCTTCGGCGGCAAGGTCGACGCCGCCCTCGCCGAGCTGCGCACCCACCGGCCCGAAGACCCGCTGATGTGCGCGGAGTTCTGGGTCGGCTGGTTCGACCACTGGGGCGGCCCGCACCACACCCGCAGCGCCGCCGACGCCGCCGCCGACCTCGACCGGCTGCTGTCCGCGGGTGCCTCCGTCAACATCTACATGTTCCACGGCGGCACCAACTTCGGCTTCCACAACGGCGCCAACCACCACCACACCTACAAGCCCACCGTCACCTCCTACGACTACGATGCCCCGCTCACCGAGTCCGGCGACCCCGGCCCCAAGTACCACGCCTTCCGCGAGGTCATCGCCCGCCACGTCCCCGTACCGGACGAGCCGGTCCCGGCACCCTCCCCCAAACTCGCCCCGCTCGCCGTCGAGTTGGACCACCGCGCCCCGCTGCTCCCGAACGCCGCCACCCTCGCCACGCCCCTGCGCACCGAGAGCCCGGCGATGATGGACGAGCTCGGCCTCGCTTCCGGCTACGCCCTCTACCGCGCCGTCCTCCCCACGGCGGGCCAGGGCCTGCTGCGCTTCACGGGCGGCGTCGGCGACCGCGCCCAGGTGTTCATCGACGGCGCCCCCGCCGGCGTACTCGAACGCGAACGTCACGACGAGACCCTGCCGGTCCACGTGCCCCGCGCCGGCGCCACCCTCGACGTCCTCGTCGAGAACATGGGCGGCGTCAACTACGGCCCCCGCATCGGCACCCCCAAGGGCCTGCTCGGCCCCGTCACCTTCAACGGCGCCGGCCTGCACGGCTGGGACTGCCACCCGCTGGCCCTCGACGACCTCACCGCCGTGCCGTTCGCACCCTCCGACGCGGCCACCGCCTTCGAACCGGCCTTCCACCGGGGCACCTTCGAGGTCACCGAACCCGCCGACACCTTCCTCGCGCTGCCCGGCTGGACCAAGGGCCAGGCCTGGATCAACGGCTTCCACCTCGGCCGCTACTGGAACCGCGGCCCCCAGCACACCCTGTACGTCCCCGGCCCGGTCCTGCGCGCCGGCACCAACGAGCTGACCCTGCTCGAACTGCACGCCACCACCGCCACCCGCGCCCAGCTGACCGACACCCCCGACCTCGGACCGGTGAACCCCTGATGCCGCACCACCACCTGCGCGTCCCCGCGGCGCCCGCACCCCCGCTCACCGGTCATCTGCCCTTCGCCGACGCACCGGGCGTCCCCGACCCGATCGAGGTCACCAGCCGCTACCTCACCCGCGGCGGCCGCCCCTGGTTCCCGGTCTCCGGCGAGTTCCACTACACCCGGTACCCGGCCGCCGAGTGGGAGGAGGAACTGCTGAAGATGAAGGCGGCCGGCGTGACGGTCGTCGCGAGCTACCTCATCTGGATCCACCACGAGGAGACCGAGGGCCGCATCCGCTTCGACGGCGACCGCGACCTGCGCCGCTTCGCCGAACTCTGCGCCCGCCACGGCCTGGACTGCATCCCGCGGATCGGCCCCTGGGTGCACGCCGAGGTCCGCAACGGCGGCCTGCCCGACTGGGTCCTGGCCCGCGACTGCGCACCGCGCACCGACGACCCGGCCTACCTGGACGCGGTACGCCCCTGGTACGCGGCGATCGCCGAACAGCTCGACGGCCTCGACCGCGCCCACGGCGGCCCGATCGTCGCCATCCAGATCGAGAACGAGCTGTACGACCAGCCGGGCCACCTCCTCACCCTGAAGCGCATGGCCCAGGAGGCCGGGCTGAACGCCCCCCTGTGGACGTCCACGGCCTGGGGCGGCGTCCAACTCCCGCCCGACGAACTCCTTCCCCTCTACGGCGGCTACACCGAGACCTTCTGGACCGAGGCCGACGGCGGCTGGCCCGACACCTGCCGCAAACACTTCTTCTTCACCCATCAGCGCGACGACGAGGGCATCGGCGCGGACCTGCGCCCGCTGAACGCCGTGCGCGGCAGCGCGCCGGATGCCTTCGCCGACCGATTCCCCTGGGCCACCTGCGAGTTGGGCGGCGGCATGGCGGTCTCCTACCACCGGCGGCCACGCGTCGACGCCGCCGACATCGCCGCGCTCGGGCTCACCAAGATCGGGTGCGGGTCGGTGTGGCAGGGGTATTACATGTTCCACGGCGGCACGAACCCGGTCGGCGAGCTGACGCCCCTTCAGGAGTCCCACGCCACGGGGTATCCGAACGACCTGCCCGTGCTGACGTACGACTTCCAGGCGCCGCTCGGCGAGTACGGGCAGTACCGGGCGACGTACGACGAACTCCGGTTGCAACACCTGCTGTTGGCCGACTTCGGACATCTCATCGCGCCGATGGAGTCCGTGCTGCCTACGGAGCAGCCGCGGGGGCAGGACGATCGGGAGACGTTGCGGTGGGCGGTGCGCGGGGATGGTACGTCCGGGTTCCTGTTCGTCAACAACCATCAGCCGCATGAGCCGTTGCCGGACCATCCTGGGACGTCGTTCAGTGTCGCTTTCGCGGATGGGGAGTTGAGCTTCCCGTCAGTGCCGGTGACCGTGCCGTCAAGCGCCTCGTTCTGCTGGCCGTTGCGGCTGGACGTGGGTGGGGTGCGGGTGGAGTGGGCCACGGCTCAGCCTGTGTGCACGGTGGCGGACGGTGCCCGAACTGTGCTGGTGCTGGCTGCCGTTGACGGTATCGATCCTGAGGTTGCGCTGAGTGGTACCGCTTCCGTCTCGGCTCCGTCCGGGGAGGTCTCGTACGTCGATGGGCGGGCTCTGGTCACTGGGCTGCGGGCCGGGACCGATGCGCTCGTCGAGGTGGAGACCGTGGGTGGTGAGCGGGTGGGGCTGCTGGTGCTGGATGCGGCTACGGCTCGTACCGCCTATCGGGGTGTTCTGTGGGGCGCCGAGCGGTTGGTGCTCGCGGACGGTGGGGTCGTCTTCGACCGGGATGAGATGCGGGTGCACAGTGCCGTCGGGCGGCCGACCTATGCCGTGTTCCCTTCGCCGAGGGACGGTGGGGTGCGGGACGGGGTGTTCACGCGGTTCGTGCTGGGGGAGCAGGGCGCTGTCGGGGACGCTGCGGTTCGTCTCGTTCGGGCTGCTGGGACTGCGCCAGAGCCGGTGACCGGGGTCATGGGGCGGGCGAGTGTGCCGGAGGACAAGTGGTTCGAGACGGTGGCGGCCGAGTATGTGGTTTCGCTGCCGGATGACGTGCCGAGCGGGACCTTGTTGCGGATTCACTGGGGCGGGGATGTGGGGCGGGCGTATGTGGGGGACGTCCTTGTCGCCGATCAGTTCTTTTCCGGGCGGGTGTGGGACATCGGGCTGGATCGGTTGCCGGTGGGGGAGCTGACGGTGCGGATCCTGCCGGGGGTTGACGGGGACGGGGGTGTGTATGTGGCGGAGGGGCGTCGTACTACGGCGTTCGTCGAGCGGGCGGAACTTGTGACCATTCGCCGTTGGGCTGTGCGGTGAGCTGTCGGGTGCGGGTTCGTCGTGGCTGGTCGCGCAGTTCCCCGCGCCCCTGAAGCGGCGTTCCGCCGCCGTATGCTGAGGGCGCCCCGGCCCCCTCCAGAGGAAGTACTCCGATGAGCCCTCGGCCCGCCGACTCTCCCGCCCCCAAGGGCCGTAGTCGTCGTAACTTCGCGGGGGTGCGGCCCGTCATGGATGACGTGGCTCGGATGGCGGGGGTGTCCAAGCAGACCGTGTCCCGGGTGCTCAATGATCATCCCGCGGTGCGGGACGAGACCCGGGAGGCGGTGCGGGACGCCATGCGGGTGCTGGGGTACCGGCCCAGTGCCAGTGCCCGGTCGCTCGCCAGTGGGCGGACCCGCATGGTCGGGGTGATCTCCTTCGACGCGGCCCGCTACGGGCCCGCCAGCATCCTCACCGCCATCAACACCGCTGCCCAGAAGGCCGGTTACCTGCTCAGCTCCATCGCGCTCGACGACACGGCCGATCACGCCACCGTCGCCGAGGCCGTGCAGCGGCTGTCGACCGAGGGCGCGGACGGGGTGATCGCCCTCGCCCCGCAGCACCGGGTGGGGCAGGCGCTGGCCGAGACGCGGCTCGGCACTCCGCTGGTGGTCATGGAGAACGAGGTCAGGGGCGGCACCCCGCTCGCCACCGCCGACTCCCGGGGCGGCGCCCGCAAGGCCACCGTGCATCTGCTGGAGCTCGGGCACGCCACCGTGTGGCACATCGCCGGGCCGGCCGGCTGGACCTCCGCCGACCAGCGGGTGGCCAGCTGGCAGGACACGCTCAAGGCGGCCGGTGCCGAGATCCACCCGCCGCTCGTCGGCGACTGGAGCGCCGAGTCCGGGTATGAACTGGGCCGGGAGCTGGCCCGGCGCCCCGATGTCACCGCGGTGTTCGCCTCCAACGACCAGATGGCCCTCGGGCTGCTGCACGCCCTCCAAGAGGCGGGCCGCCGGGTGCCCGACGACATCAGCGTCGTCGGCTACGACGACATCCCCGAGGCCGCCCACTTCCTGCCCCCGCTCACCACCGTGCGGACGGACTTCGCCGAGATCGGCACCCGGCTGCTGCGGCTGCTGCTCGACCGGATCGACGGGCGCGCCGAGGGCGGTGAGACGGGGGGCGAGTCGATGATTCCCGTCGAGCTCGTCGTGCGCCGCAGCTCCGGAGCGCCGCCCCGCCGATGACGTTCGGAAGGGTGGGGAACGGCCCTGGTCGAACGCGGATGTGAAGCATCAAACGCGGAGGCGGAAGATGCCTCCGAGGCTTCTCAGGACTTTGTTGTGATCGGGGTCACAAAAGGTCTACCGTGAAAACGCTGGGAGGACTCCGCCGGGGGCGAGCCGATCGGAGGCGCGCCACCTGGCTCACCTCCGGGTGAGGGAAGTGATTGGGTTGTCCGTCTCCTGGGACGACATCGGTGGGCTCGTCGACGCCCACGAACGTTTCCTGGCCGGTGCGCGGGTCGACGCGGACGTCCGGGACTCCGTCCTGGACTCTTGGAAGCGGTGCCGCTCCGCGGGGCTCGAACCGGACCAGCTGCTGGTGCCCTACGCCGCCGACCTCACCCTCGACGACTCCTTCCTGCGCGCGGCCGACCCGGTCCTCGCGGGCCTCGCCGACTCGCTCACCGACGCCGGCACGACCATCGCCGTGTGCGACGGCCTCGGCCGCATGATCCAGCGGCTCGGCGGCGGACGGCGGCTGTGCGACCGGCTCGACGAGGTGCGGTTCGCGCCCGGCTTCGACGCCTCCGAGCACGTGGTGGGCACCAACGGTGTCGGCACCGCGCTCGCCGAACGCGGCGCCGTCTACGTCGTAGGCCGGGAGCACTTCGCCGACTGCCTCCAGCCGTTCGCCTGCGCGGGCGCCCCCGTCCGCAACCCGCTCAGCGGCCGCATCGAGGCCGTCCTCGACCTCACCTGTCTGCGCGACGAGGGCGACCCGGCCATGCTGCGGCTCGTCCGCGAGGCCGCGCACGCCATCGAGGCCAGGCTCCTCGACCAGGCCACGGAACGGGAGCGGGCGCTGCTCGCCGCGTACCGGCGGGCCGCCGGGGCGTCGGTGGAGTGGCGGCAGCCGGCCCACGGCACCGGCACCGACGGGGACGAGCTGGGCCGCGTCGACCGGGCCGTCCTGCGGGAGAAGGCCGAGGAACTCCTCGCCTCCCCGCACCGCACCCTCGACGAGGTCACCCTCTCCGGCGGCCGCACCGCCACGCTGCTGCGCCGTCAGGTCCAGGGCGCGGCGGGCGAGACGGGCGTCGTCGTCGAGGCCCGCATCCTCGGCAGCCCCCGGCTGCGTCAGCTGACCGTCACCACGCGGCCGGTGGCCGTCCAGGCCCTGCCCGTGACCGTCCCGCCCGTGCCGGCGCCGGCCCCCTCCCCGGCACCGGCACCCACAGCGACAGTGGCCGTTCCGCGGGGCGGCACCCTGCGGACGGTCGTACGGCCGGACGGGGACGGCGAGCGGGGCCCCGGCGGTGAAGCACCGTCACCCGGCCCGACACCGCTGCTCACCGACGCCCGCCTCCTCCTCGTGGGCGAACCCGGCGTCGGACGGCTCGCCGTACTCGCCCGGCGGCGGCTGGAGTTGCTGCACGACGCCGGGGTGCGCATCGGTACCACCCTCGACGTCACACGCACCGCCGAGGAGCTCACCGAGGTCACCGTCCCCCGGTTCGCCGACTTCGTCGCCGTGGACCTGCCCGACGCGGTGCTGCGCGGCGAGGAGCCGGGACCGCTCGGCGCGGACGTCCCGCTGCGCCGGGTCGCGCTGGGCGCCGTACACGAGGAATCGCGGCTGCACGCCGTCGGGGACACCGTGCGGTACGTCGCGTCGAGCCCGCAGGCCCGCAGCCTGGACGCCCGGCAGTCCGTGCTGGAGCCGGTGCCGCCCGGGGCCGGCGGGTGGTTCGCCCAGGACCCGGACCGCGGTGAGCGGATGCTCGCGGACGGCGTCCACTCCTTGATCACCGTGCCGCTGCGAGCCCGTGGCGCCACCCTTGGCGTCGTCGGCTTCTACCGCTCCGGCAAGACCGCGTCCTTCGAGGACGACGACCTCGCCCTCGCCCAGGAACTCGCCGGACGCGCGGCCATCTGCATCGACAACGCCCGCCGCTACACCCGCGAGCACAATACGGCGCTCGCCCTACAGCGCAGCCTGCTGCCGCGCGGCCGTCCCGAGCAGAGCGCCGTCGAGGTCGCCTACCGCTATCTGCCGGCGCAGGCCGGCGTCGGAGGCGACTGGTTCGACGTCATCCCGCTCTCCGGGGCGCGGGTCGCGCTGGTCGTCGGGGACGTCGTCGGGCACGGGCTGCACGCCGCCGCCACCATGGGGCGGCTGCGCACCGCCGTCCACAACTTCTGCTCCCTCGACCTGCCGCCCGACGACCTCCTCACCCACCTCGACGACCTCGTCGGCCGGCTCGACCGGGGCGAGGGCTGGGCGGCGGAGAACAGCCCCGACTCCGGGATCGTCGGGGCGACCTGTCTGTACGCCGTCTACGACCCGGTGTCCCGGCGCTGCACCCTCACCCGCGCCGGGCACCCCCTCCCCGCGGTCGTCGAGCCCGACGGCACGGTCACCTTCGTCGACCTGCCGTCCGCGCCGCCCCTCGGACTCGGCGGGATGCCCTTCGAGACGGTCGAGCTGGAGCTGGCCGAGGGCAGCCAACTCGTGCTCTACACCGACGGGTTGGTGGAGGACCGGCACCGCGACATCGACGCCGGTCTGGAGCAGCTCCGTACCGTGCTCGGGCGTGCCGGGCGGCCGCCGGAGGAGACCTGCGAGGCGGTCCTCGACGCGCTGCTGCCGGCCCGGCCGAGCGACGACGTGGCCCTGCTGGTGGCCCGTACGCACGCCCTGGACTCCGACCGGGTCGCCCAGTGGGACGTGCCCAGCGACCCGTCGGCCGTCTCCCGCTACCGCGCCGCCGTCACCGAACAGCTCGCCGCCTGGGGCCTGGAGGAGCTGTCCTTCACCGTCGAACTCGTCGCCAGCGAACTGGTCACCAACGCCATCCGCCACGCCACCGGCCCCGTCCAGCTGCGCCTGCTCCGCGACCGCGCCCTCATCTGCGAGGTCTTCGACGGCAGCAGCACCTCCCCGCGACTGCGGCGCGCGAGGAACGAGGACGAGGGCGGCCGCGGCCTCTTCCTGGTCGCCCAGCTCACCGAACGCTGGGGCACGCGCTACACCCCGGAAGGCAAGATCATCTGGACGGAGCTGCCGCTGCCATAAAGCCCGTGATCAGGCGCCTTCGCGCAGGTACAGGTCGCGCAGCAGGCCGATCTCGCCGCCGTGATGGGTGACCTCCTTCAGCGCGTGCAGCGCGAGCTTGAAGTAGGTCTCGTCGGCCCAGCCGCCGGGGCCGATACCGATCGGCTCCAGCAGACGCTTGTCGCCGAGGGCCGCGACACGGGAGATGAAGTGCTCCCAGTCCTCGGCGAGCGCCGCGACGCCCTCCTCCGCGGTGCCCGGCCACGCGTCGCGGTCGCCGTACTCGGGGGCGTCCTCGAAGAAGTGGATCACATAGCCGCGCAGGCAGAGGCTGCCTATGTGCCAGATGCGCCAGGCGATCGTCGTGACGGGGTCCGGTTCCTCCGGGCCCGATTCCGGGATGAGCGTGGCGACGCGGAAGACGCCGTCGTCGCCGGGGCGGATGCTGACGCAGTCGCTCACCGGCTCCCAGAGGTACTCGGCGTCGGTCAGGCCCTTCATCCGCTCGAACAGCCGGAACCGCACGTTCTCGAAGATCGCGAGAAGGTCCCGCGTGACGGGGTCGGTCACGGTCGTGTCAGCCATGTCAACTCCAGCGCTCGGTGGCCGATGACAACGCGGAGGTTGTCATCGCAGGTGAAGGATCAAGCTACCGGGAGCCCGTCGGGGCGTTGCGTGAGCGGAAGCGACACCGTGAAGACGGTCCTGCCGGGCTCGCTGGTCACCTCCACCGTGCCGCCGTGGGCCCGTACCAGGGAGCGGGCCACGGCGAGGCCGAGGCCGCTGCCGCCGCGGTCCCGGCTGCGGGCCTTGTCGACGCGGTAGAAGCGGTCGAAGACCCGCTCCCGGTCGGCGGGCGGGATGCCCGGGCCCGAGTCCGTGACCTCGACCCGTGCCCGGCCGGAGCCGGCCGACACCGTCACGCACACCGGCGTCCCGGCCGGGGTGTGCACGGCCGCGTTGGTGAGGAGGTTGTCCAGGACCTGGCGGATGCGGTGCGGGTCGACCCGCAGCGCCACCGACTCCGGGCCGTCCGCCAGCGTCAGCGGCCGGTCCGGGTGCGCCGCGCGGAACGCGTCCGCCGCGTCCTGGACCAGCGCCACCAGATCCGTGTCCACCGGCCGCAGCGGGGTCTCCACCTCCGCCGCGTCCAGGCGGGCGAGCAGCAGCAGGTCGTCCAGGAGGACGCCCATGCGGGCCGCCTCGGCCCGGAGCCGGGCCAGGTGCTTGTCCCGTTCCTCGGGGGCGTTGGCGGCGGCGTACTGGAAGAGGTCCGCGTAGCCCCGTACCGACATCAAAGGCGTCCGCAGCTCGTGCGAGGCGTCCGCGACGAAACGGCGGAGCCGCTGCTCGGCCTCCGAACGCACCGCGAGGGAGCGGTCGATGTGCTCCAGCATCGAGTTGAACGCGGTCCGCAGCTCCTCGACCTCCGGGCCACCGCCCTTGCGGTCGGCGCGCAGCGGCAGCCGGGCCGCCGACTCGGTCAGGTCGTGCGAGGCGATGCCGTGCGCGGTGGACGCCATGTCGCTCAGCGGTTTCAGCCCGCGCCGCAGCACCTTCCGGCCGAACAGCACCAGCGCCAGCAGGGCGAGGCCGAAGGCGACGACCTGGACCGTGATCAGCTGCCCCACGGTGTCGTCGATGTCGTCCATGGGTGCCGCGCTGACCAGGATCACCCCGGGCTCGACCTCGCAGGCACGCAGCCGGTACTCGCCCGCGCCCGCCAGATGCTCGGTGCGCGTCACGTCCGTGTTCGCGGCGGTCTTGGCCTCGGCCACCGCCGTGAACTCGTCGACGTCCTTCGGCAGGTCGGTGGGGTCCTCCGGCGTGCGCAGGACCGCGGCGCCGTCCTTCACGTCGTACACCGCGTAGTACCAGCGCCAGTACTTCTTGCCCGCCAGGGTCCCGGACTCCGCGATGCTCTTGGACTGGGCGACCTGGGCGATCGACAGCTGTTCGTTCAGCTGGTTCGACAGATAGTCGCGCATGTACGTCGTCAGGACCGTGCCCACGACACCGAACACCACCAGCGCCAGCGCCCCGAGGCCCAGCGCGAGCCGGGTGCCGAGCCGCATCCGCCGGTACGCCGAGCGCAGCCGCCCGATCACTCCGAGGCCTGCCGGATGACGTACCCGAAGCCCCGCACGGTCTGGATCAGCGGATCGTCACCCGTCTCGTCGAGCTTGCGGCGCAGCCGGCTGACGACCAGCTCGACGACGTTCGAGCGACCCCCGAAGCCGTACTCCCACACATGGTCGAGGATCTGCGCCTTGGTCAGCACGGTCGGCGACTTGCGCATGAGGTAGCGCAGCACCTCGTACTCGGTCGGGGTGAGCGTGAGCAGCTTGCCGCCGCGCCGCACCTCGCGGGTGTCCTCGTCCATCGTCAGGTCCGCGACCCGCAGCACCGAGCGCTGGAAGCCGGGGCCCGCCGCGCGCCGCAGCACGGTCCGCAGCCGGGCCATCAGCTCCTCCACCGCGAACGGCTTGACCAGGTAGTCGTCCCCGCCCCGGGTCAGCCCCGCCACCCGGTCGGCGACCGCGTCCCGGGCGGTCAGGAACACCACCGGCACCATCGTCCCCGAGCGCCGCAGCCGGTCCAGGACCCCGAAACCGTCGAGGTCGGGCAGCATCAGGTCGAGCACCACGATGTCCGGGTGGAACTCGGCGGCACGGCTCAGCGCCTCCTCACCGGAGTTCGCGGTGACCGCCTCCCAGCCCTCGTAGCGGGCGACCGTCGCCACGAGGTCGGCGATCGGCGGGTCGTCGTCCACGACGAGGAGGCGTACTTTTTCCACCCGTTCATAGTGCGGCACGCGGCCCCACAGACCAGAGCCGTATCCTCCCCGGGGCCACATCGATAACCACTTGAAAGTTGTACGACAGCAAATCGACAGGTCGCGCAAGCGAAGCTCGAGTCCCAGGCCCCGATCAAGGAGCTCCGTTCCGTGACGACGACCGTCAAACCGCCCACCGCGCCCCCCACGGCGATACGGCCCAAAGTGGTGGCCCGCACGGGCCTGTACGCCGTACTCGCCGCGAACGTGGTCGCCGTGGCCGTCTTCTTCGCCCAGGCCGGGTTCGCCGCCTCCAACGCGCTCGTCGTGCTGGGCCGCCTCTTCGGCCTCTACGGCGCCCTCCTCATGGCCTTCCAGCTGCTGCTCGTGGCCCGGCTGCCGTGGCTCGATCGCCGCATCGGCATGGACCGGCTGACCTCCTGGCACCGCTGGACCGGCTTCGGCATCCTCTGGACGCTCCTCGCGCACGCCGTCTTCATCGCCTTCGGCTATGCCGAGGGCACCGACGTGGGCCCCATCGGCACGATCGTCGACCTCGCCGAGACCACCGAGGGCGTGCTCCGCGCGGTCGTCGCGCTGGGGATCATCATCGTCGTCGGCGCTGTCTCGGGCCGCTGGGCCCGGCGCCGGCTGGCCTACGAGACCTGGCACTTCATCCACTTCTACACGTACGTCGCCGTGGTGCTCGCCATCACCCACCAGGTCGCGGTCGGTACGACGTTCACGTCGTCGTCCGTCGCCAGGACGTACTGGTACGGCGTGTGGACCGTCGCCCTCGGTGCGGTCGTCCTGGGCCGCGCGGTGCTGCCGCTGTGGCGGAACCTGCGCCACCAGTTCCGTGTCGAGGCCGTCGTCCCCGAGTCCGACAACGTCGTCTCGATCTACATCACCGGCCGCGACCTCGACAAGCTGCCCGCCCGCGCCGGCCAGTTCTTCCTGTGGCGGTTCCTGACCAAGGACCGCTGGTGGCAGGCGAACCCCTTCTCCCTGTCGGCAGCCCCCGACGGCCGCACGCTGCGGCTCACCGCGAAGGCCGCCGGCGCCGGCAGCGCCGCCCTCCGCCACGTCAAGCCCGGCACCCGCGTCTTCGCCGAAGGCCCCTACGGCGCCTTCACCGCCCTGCACCGCACCCGCCCGGAGTCGGTCCTCATCGCCGGCGGCGTCGGCGTCACCCCCATCCGCGCGCTCCTCGAAGAGCTGCACGGCCACGCGGTCGTCATCTACCGCGTCGCCACCGACCGCGACGCCGTCCTCTACGACGAGCTGCGCGAGCTCGCCCACGCCAAGGGCGCCGAACTGCACCTGGTGACCGGCCCGGTCCAGCCCGACAGGCTGGCCCCCGCCGAACTGCTGCGCATGGTCCCCGACATCGCCGACCGGGACGTCTTCCTGTGCGGGCCGCCGCCGATGATGAGCGCGGTGCTGGCCAACCTGCGCGAGCTGGACGTGCCCAAGGCGCAGACCCACTTCGAGCGCTTCAGCCTGGCGGGATGAGGAAGAGATCGTGAAGCGAGCCATACCTGTAGTCGTCCTCAGCATCGCGGGCCTGGTCCCGGTCTGGCGCTACGAGCCGTCGATCGGCGGCGGTACGTCGACGACGGAAGCCGCACCGGCCCCGTCCACGTCCTCGTCCGCCTCCGGGGGTTCGTCGTCGGGCACGGTCGTCAAGGGGACGACCGTGAACACCGAGAAGGGCCCGGTGGAGGTCCAGGTGACCTTCCAGGGCGAGAAGATCACCGCGGTCAAGATGCTCCAGCAGCCGAACCATCCGCAGACGACGGCGGCGGTGCCGAAGCTGATCGCGGCGACCCTCGAGGCGCAGAGCGCGGACATCGACACCGTGTCGGGCGCGACGATCACGAGTGACGCGTACAAGGAGTCCCTCCAGGCGGCGATCGACGAGAACGCGAAGTCGGCGGCGACCTCCTCCCCCTCCCCGACGGTTGCCGCCTCCCAGACGATCGACGGCTCGGCGCTGAACACCGAGAAAGGCCCCGTCCAGGTCCAGGTGACCTTCGAGGGCGACAAGATCAGCGCCGTGAAGATGCTCCAGCAGCCGAACCATCCGCAGACGACGGCGGCGGTGCCGAAGCTGATCGCGGCGACCCTCGAGGCGCAGAGCGCGGACATCGACACGGTGTCCGGTGCGACGATCACGAGCGACGCCTACAAGGAGTCCCTCCAGGCCGCGATCGACGCGAAGGGCTGATCTTGCACAGGGTCGAACACGTCATGGGCTTCCCGGTGTCGTTGCGCGTCGACGACGAGGGCGACTTCGAGCCGGCCGGGGACAGGGTCTTCGCCTGGCTGCACGAGGTCGACGCCCGCTTCAGCCCGTTCAAGCCGGACAGCGAGGTGTCCCGCCTTGGCCGCGGCGAACTGGCGGAGTCGGAGGTCAGCGGCGACCTCCGACTCGTGCTCGACCTGTGCGAGCACTACCGCGTGGCGACGGGCGGCGCCTTCGACGTCCGCCTGCCGGGGCGGGGGCTCGACCCGTGCGCGGTGGTGAAGGGGTGGTCGGTGCAGCGTGCGGCGGAGCTGCTCGCATCGGCGGGCGCGCGCCGCTTCGTCCTGAACGCCGGCGGCGACGTGGTCGCCGCCGGCGGACCCTGGCGTGTGGGCGTACGCCACCCCGAACACGCCGACAAGCTGTGCACGGTGCTGTCGCTGACGGACGGCGCGGTGGCGACGTCCGCCCGCTACGAGCGGGGGGACCACATCATCGACGGGCGTACGGGGCGTCCGGCTACGGGGTTGCTGAGCTTGACGGTGGTCGCTTCGTCGTTGACGGAGGCGGACTCGGTGGCTACGGCGGCGTTCGCGATGGGGGTGGAGGGGGTGGACTGGGCCGCCTCCTTGCCGGGCGTGGAAGTGTTCGCGGTGGACGCGGAGCGCAAGGTGCTGCGGACGTCGGGGTTTCCGACGGCGGAGGCCGAGAGCCGTTCTTGAGCCCTACAAGTTCTCCTGCCTCTCCTGAGCGGCGAGCACCTCTTGCAGGGCCGCGTGGCGGAACTGGTAGACGGAGCCGTTGCGGCGGAGCACGCCGAGGGCGTGAGCTTCCTCCAGGAACCTCATCAGGCGCGTCGGCCCCCGCCGGGTCAGGGCCAACGAGCCGACGACGACGTAGTAGCGGGGCGACGCTCTGCCGCGCAGCATCAAGGCGACCACCGGCAGGGCGATGATCATGACGGCCCAGAGCAACACGGCGGGATTCCAGGCCCCTGTCGCCAAGAAGGCGGCCACGGCGGCCGCGCCGGCGAGGTTCGGCAAAAGCAGCGCCGCGCGCCGGTCCAGACGCAGGCTCTGCCGCGGGCTGACGGCGTCAGCCGCCTCCCGCCGACGGCCGGGCAGTGGCAGGAGCGCCCAGCGAGGCCGCGGTGATCGCGCGGTGGTGAGGACCACCAGAGCCAGGAACGCTCCCGTGACCGCGAGGTAGAAGACACGGGCACCTCCGTCGAGGGCGAGGCCCACGCTGAGCATCGGTGCCATCAGGATGAGAGCGGCGCCTCCGAGCCAGAGCCGCAGCGCCAGGGAGCCGTACACCCGGTGCAGCTCCCACCAGGCGAAGTCGCGCGTATGGAGTCGGTCCATGTGCCTCGCCAGGAAGGTCAGCCAGCGACTGGCCCGGTCGGGTGGTGTGCGGGTGGGACCGCTGAACCGGTAGACGGCGGGAATGAAGCCGTCGAGCAGGTGACTCTGGACCTGGGCGGAGTCGGGGAACTCCAGCAGCTCCCTGGGGTCGGTCGAGGGGTCCCGGTAGACCTCCATGGCCATACGGAGCATGAACGGCGTGCTCAGGGCCCGTGCCAACGGGTGGGACGGCTGGTCGAGCAGGCGGTTGAAGACCGGGCCCCACCGGATGTCCCCCGGCAGCAGCTCCTGTGAGAGATAACGGACCGCCTCGTACGTCTGGAGGGGTTCGAGTTCCAAGACCGAAGCCCTCCGCAACGGGCGGCCGCCCCGGCGGACGACGGTCTCGTACTCCCGGGTGCGCGAGGTCAGCACATACATGCTCGCAGGAGCGCGGTTCAACGCCTCGATCGCCATGGCGCGGCTCTCGCTGGGGAGTTCGTCCAGTCCGTCGAGGAACGGCAGAACCCAGCCCTCGTCCACCAGCCGCGCCAGGACGCCGGAGCCCAACTCGGCCGAGAGCACCGGGTGATCCGTCCGCACGCGGTCGATGATCCAGCCGGTCAGTGTCCGCTCGCGCGGATCCCACGAGGCCAGCGGCAGCATCAGCGGTACCGCGACGCGTCCGTCCGGCCTCCCCATCTCCAGCAGGGTGGTCGCCAGTTGGTAGGCGGCCGTCGTCTTGCCCGACCCTGGCGCTCCGAGCAGCACGAGTCGCCCGTCCGGCACTGTGTCGAAGAGGCTGTGGGGGTCGCGCAGCAGGTCGCCGGAGGACCTGGGCATGCGTCCGAGGTCGGAACGGGACACCACCCGGCGGCTGAGGGACCAGCGGAGCGGCAGCGGACGGCGGTCGTCGAAGTCGCGCCGTTTCAGCTCCTCACGCAGGTCCCGCCGCACAGCCATGGCCAGCGCCTCGGCCGCCCTGGCAAGTTCCGGCTCGAAGACCGACGGCCCCCAGCTCGGCTCCTCGTCGACCGGAGCGCGCACCACCACGGCCTCCTCGGTCACCGTACGCCGGTTGATCAGCTCGGCCACAGGCCCCACCCCCGCGGCCGTCAGCTCGGCGGCCTCCACGCGCCGGGGCGGCACCAGGAAGTCGGGCAGATCGTCGGGCGAACCGCCCGGCAATGTGATGGCAAGGAAGCGGTCCGGATAGGCGTAGTACACGTCCCCGAGATGGGTGGCCTCCTCGTCCGGCAGATCGCGGTATCCCGGCGACGACACCAGCAACACCAGCTCTGCGCTGAGGAGTTGATCCCGCAGTCGATGCGGCCAGTCCTCCCCGCGCTGTCCCGGCGGCAGCTCCAGCCGTGCGTCGATGCCGTGGCCGCGCAGCAGGAACCACAGTTCGCGTACGGCCTCGAAGTGGTCGGGGGAGTCGTAGGCGTAGGTGATGAACACCCGTCTGCCCGGCCGCTCGGGGTCACGCGGTGTCGCCGCCCCTTCCTCGGGTACGGCGCGCTTGAACTGTTGCAGCAGCCCTCGGCGCTCCGGCTCCTCCAGCGGCCTGACCTGGGTGACCTCCCGGTCGGTGAGGTAGGAGACCAGTCGCTCCGACGACGCGAGCAGGCTGGCGGGGTGCAGGGGCTCGTCCCTGATGGGCGCGAGGAGCTCCTCATAGGCGTAACTGGGACTGTACGGCACCTCGACGGCACCCCAGTAGGCATCGGGATCCGGCACATGGGACAGGTAGCGTCCGAACGTGGCCTGCGCATAACGGCGCCCCTGCTCCAGCCGGTCCGCCTCGCCCCCATCGACCCGCATCGGCACCGGGAACATCCGCAGTTGGCTGCCCGCCCGCTGCCGGTGCACCGACGCGGCTACCGCCTCCGCGCCGTCGATGGCCTGGTTGCTCAGGGTGAAGCAGTTGACCAGGATGTCCGGGAGCTGGACGGTGCAGATGCCCGCGGTGTCGCTGAGTCCCGTACGGCTGTCGATCAGGACGTAGTCGTAGTGCTCCCGCATGCTGCGTTTGAGGGCCTCGATGAAGCCGCCGCCGCCGAGCCGCTCGTAGAAGTTGTTCCAGTCGAAGGTGCTGACGAGCGACGAGTACAGATGGTCCTGGCGACCCGCGGGGACGAGGTCGATGGAGCCCGGTTCGAGGAAGTCGTACTCGACGGACATGGCGTACGGCTGGATCGCGGCGAGGGGCTCGTGCCAGTCGGGCTCGTCCGGGGTGGCCGGGTCCGTGGCGGCCGTCGCGAACTCCCACACCATGTCCATGATTCCGGGCGAGGAGCGCAGTTCACTGTCGGGGAGGAAGGGGTGGAAGTAGCGGTGCAGGCCCGGCGCTTCGAGGTCCCAGTCCACGACCAGGACCCGCTTGCCCCGGGAGGCCAGGATCCAGGCCGCGTTGGCCAGGGCCATGGTGCGCCCGGTG
This sequence comes from Streptomyces justiciae, assembly GCF_015163075.1. Classification (GTDB taxonomy): domain Bacteria; phylum Actinomycetota; class Actinomycetes; order Streptomycetales; family Streptomycetaceae; genus Streptomyces; species Streptomyces justiciae. The sequence continues at coordinate 111,464 of NZ_JADDXU010000007.1, read as the reverse complement.
CCGCCCTTGTACGAGTAGAAGGTGACGATCCGCGCCCTCAACGCCCCAGCCCTCCCGGTCCGGTGAGCGCCGGCCGGAACTGCGGCCCGGCCGGTTCGACCCGGCGGACGACCGAGGCCATGCGCATGATGCGTCCCTGGATCTCGATGAGCACCTGGCCGAGGACCCGCTCGAAGTCCGCCATCGACGGCAGGTCGCCCCGGAATGCGCCGCCGCCCGCCTCGATCCAGTGGCCCAGACTGGCGTAGAGCCGGTCGTAGAGCTGATTGCCCTGCGGTCCCTTGCGCAGCTCGTCGAGGTCCGAGGGCACCAGGATGACGGAGTTGCTCGACCGGCGGACGTTCAAGCGGGCGAACAGCTGCTGGAACAAGGGTAGTTCGGTCGATCTGGGGTCGACGATCAGTACGACCAGGCACTGGCGATCAGCCGGCCCCTCGAGGAGCGTGAACAGCGAGTCGTCGGCGGGCACCACCTGTGACTCCATCTCCCGGGCGACGGCGACGCCCTGCGCGCGTACGACGATACTGAGCGACGACGCCGGGTGGTACGGCCGCCAGTCCACCAACTCATCTCCGTACAGGTCGAGTTCGGTCGGCGTCAGGTGCGGCATGTCGTCCCGTCGACCGACCGCCACGACGAAGACCACCTTTCTGGCACCGCCGCCGGTTCGCGGGGCGGGGAGCTGCCCGCCCGCCGGCGCGGCGGGCGGTTCGGCCGGAGCGAACGCGTTGGGCAGGGAGAGCAGGTCGGGGACCCGAAAGGGGTCCGGGGGAGTCTCCGCCGCCTTGAGGATCATGTCGGTGTAGCGATCCAGGAAATCCTCGTAGTCGTCTTTGTAACGGCGTTGCCGGACGAGGGTTCTGAGTCCGTACTTCTTGTACTCCGTGCTGAACGCGTCCCTGGGATCGTGCAGATCACCGGCCACGGGCGGGAGTTCGCCCCGTGGGGGCAACCACCACACCGGAACGACGCTCTTCGGCCGGACCCCGTTGGCCTCCTGGTGCGCGGTCAGGCGGGCCGCGAACGCGGACCACTCCTGGCCGCTCACCTCACTGGCGAAGTAGAACGGTGAGTAGGCCGGAACGAAGACCTTGCAGTGCGCCAGGTTCTCGCTCAGCATGTCGGCCCACAACTGCCCGCTCTGCCCCTCCCGGTCCATGAAACCCACCGAGTCAGGGGGCAGGCCGCCCTGAGTGGACACTTCGCGGCACAGGCGTTTGTAGAAGCGGTTCAAGTACGGGTCCACGAGATCCTTGCGCGCATAGCTGAAGAAGAAGAGCGCCACCTGACCCCACTCGCCGTCGATGCCCGTCCGGTGGCGAGACCCTACTGGAAAACGCCGGGGCGGACCGCAGGTCGCGGTCCGCCCTCGGTTCGTACCGTGGGTCAGCCGACGTCCGAAGCGTCCAGCCGGTACAACCCGCTGTAGTCCGACACCGCCGTGCCGTTCTTCTTCACCCACGTCGAGATCTCGGAGTTCGACGAACCCTGGCCGCTGTCGCTGATCACGATGTAGTGCAGCTTGCCTGCCTTCACCAGGGTCTTCAGCTTGGCGAGGGTCATTGCGTCGTCGCTGCCGGACCAGCCGCCCATGGAGATGACCGGCTCGCCGGACTCCAGGATGATTGAGGACGCCGTCTGGTCGGTGGCGACCGCGACCAGCCAGGTGGCGCCGTCCTGGTGCTTCTTCAGGTACGTGATCATCGCCGAGGAGACCTGGGTGCCTCCGCCGCCCATGCCGCCACCGGTGCTGCTCTCAGACCGGGAGGCGTTGGCCGTTCCGCCTGGAGCCTCGCCGCTCGGGGCCTCCCCGCTCGGGCGCTCACCGCCGCCACCCATACCGCCCCCGCCACCCATACCGCCACCCGTGTTCGGACCCGCCGTCGGGTTCGTGCCGTTGGTGCTCGCCGTGGTCGCCGCCGACACCGAGTACGCGGCGGGGCCCGCCAGCAGGGCCACGATCGCGGCCAGCGCCGCGAAGCCCATCAAACGGTGCCGCTTCGTGAAGCGGCCCAGCAGCAGACCCAGCACCGCCGCCGCACCCGCGACCCCGGCGACGACCTCCGCCACCGTGTACAGCGTTCCGGAGCCCGACACTCGCTGGAGCAGGACGACCGCCCAGACCGTGCTCGCGGCGATGGCGGACGGCAGCACCCAGCCCCACTTCGCCGCCGAACCCTCCACGAAGGCCCGGTACAGCATGACCGCGCCGATCCCGGCCAGCGCCGCGACACCCGGAGCCATCGCCGTGACGTAGTACGGGTGGAACGTGCCCTCCGCCAGCGCGAACGTCAGGTAGTGCAGGACGAACCAGCCGCCCCACAGCAGCACCGCCGCCCGCCTGGCGTCCGTCCGCGGCGCGCGCCCGCGCAGCACCAGGCCCGCGACCAGCGCCACCAGCGCGAACGGGATCAGCCACGAGATCTGGCCGCCCATGATGCTGTTGAACAGCCGGTACAGCCCCGCCTCACCGCCGAAGCTCGCCCCGTTGCCCTGCGAGCCCACCGACGAACTCGCCCCGAAGATCCGGCCGAAGCCGTTGTAGCCGATGACCAGGTCCCACACCGTGTTGTCGGTCGAGCCGCCGATGTAAGGGCGGGAGGAGGCCGGGATCAGGTCCACGACCACCATCCACCAGGCGCTCGACACCACCAACGCCACCGTGCCGACGACCAGGTTGCGGACACGGCGGCCCAACGAGCCGCGCGCCGCCCACAGATAGACGACGAAGAACGCCGGCAGCACCACGTACGCCTGCATCATCTTCGTGTTGAACGCGAAGCCGATCGCCACGCCGGACCACACCAGCGGCAGCAACCGGCCCGTGCGGACGGCCTTCAGCAGCGCCGCCGCGCCCAGCAGCATCAGGAAGACCAGGATCGGGTCGGGGTTCGTGTCCCGGTTGATGGCGACCGTGATGGGGGTGAGCGTGAGCGCGAGGGCCGCGATCGAGCCGGCCACCGCGCCGAAGTCCCGCTTGACCATGCGGTACAGCAACGCCACCGAGCCGACCCCCACAGCCACCATCGGCAGCGCCAACTGCCAGGTGCCGTACCCGAAGAGGCGGGCCGACAGGCCCATCACCCAGAGGGCGAACGGGGGTTTGTCCACCGTGATGAAGCTGCCCGCGTCCAGGGCGCCGAAGAAGAACGCCTTCCAGCTCTGCGTGCCGCTGTAGACGGCCGCGTCGTAGAAGGAGTTGCCGGTGACGGAGGACAGGTTCCAGGCGTACAGGGCCGTCGCCAGGACCAGGATCGCCCAGAGGACGGGGCGGGCCCAGCGGGGGTCGTCGGGCGCGCCGGTGAACACGCGGCGCAGGCGGTCGCTGCGGGCCGGGGGAGCGGCGCGGTGTCCGCGCTCTCGGGCCGGCGGTGGGGCGAGGGTCGTCATGGCGGTGACGATCCGGGCCGTGTCTGGGGGAACGCTGAGCCGGCCCTGAGGGAAGAGTGAGAATCAGCGGACTCACAGATCACGCACAGCGAGCGGATCACGCACAGCGAGCGGATCACGCACGGCGAGCAGATCACGCACGGCCAGCACGGCGTCTTCGCAGGTCCGAAACATGACGGGTCTAGACTCACCGGAACGGCCGGTCCCACCGGGGCCGAAAGCGGGCAACTCCTGCCAGACCCGAAGGGTATTCGGCGTTTTGATACGGATAGATTCAGTCACCAAGCGGTACCCGGACGGCACGGTGGCGGTCGACCGGCTCTCGTTGGAGATACCCGACCGCTCCATCACGGTCCTCGTCGGACCCTCGGGCTGCGGCAAGACCACCACCCTGCGCATGATCAACCGGATGATCGAGCCCAGCGAGGGCACCATCCTCATCGACGGCCAGGACAGCCGGCAGCAGCCGGTCAACACCCTGCGCCGGTCCATGGGTTACGTCATCCAGAACGCCGGCCTCTTCCAGCACCGCACCATCGTCGACAACATCGCGACCGTGCCCCGGCTGCTCGGCTGGAAGAAGGACAAGGCCCGCGAGCGCGCCCGGGAACTCATGGACCGGGTCGGCCTCGACGCCTCGCTCGCCAAGCGGTACCCGTACCAGCTCTCCGGCGGCCAGCAGCAGCGCGTCGGCGTCGCCCGGGCGCTCGCCGCCGACCCGCCCGTCCTCCTCATGGACGAGCCGTTCTCCGCCGTCGACCCCGTCGTGCGCAAGGGGTTGCAGGACGAACTGCTCCGCATCCAGGCCGAGTTGGGCAAGACCATCGTCTTCGTCACGCACGACATCGACGAGGCCGTCAAGCTCGGCACGATGGTCGCCGTACTACGCACCGGCGGCAAGCTCGCCCAGTTCGCCCCGCCCGCCGAGCTGCTGTCGCACCCGGCGGACGAGTTCGTGGAGGACTTCCTCGGCGCGGACCGGGGTGTCAGGCGGCTCTCCTTCTTCCCGTCCACGGGGCTGGAACTGACCATGGCACCCGTCGTCACGGCGGGCGGCGGTACCGAGGGGGCGTCCGTCGACGCCGAGTTCCTTCTGGTGACGGACGCCGACGGCAGGCCGCTCGGCTGGACCAAGCCGGAGGACCTCGCCACGGACGGCCAACTGCTGCCCTACGGACGCCCGTTCGTCGTCGGCACCGACTCGCTGCGGGCCGCCCTGGACTGCGCGGTGCTCTCGCCCACCGGATGGGCCGTCGCCGTGGACGCGGACGGCAAGGTGACCGGCGTGGTGTCCCAGCAGACGATCGCCCAGGCGATCCGGGGCGCCCACGACGAGGGCCGTACCGACGCGGACGCGAAGGTCACCGGATGAACTGGGACCGCCTCTTCGACATCCCCAGCGACCTCCAGCACAGCTGGCTCGGACTGGTCGGCCTGCATCTGCGCGAGGCCCTCCTCCCGGTCCTCGCCGGGCTGCTGATCTCGCTCCCGCTGGCCCAACTCTGCGTCCGCTTCCGCTGGTTGTACCCGCCGGTGCTCTGGGTGACCACCATCCTCTACGCGATCCCCTCGCTGGCCTTCTTCGTCCTCCTCATCGACTACACCGGCCAGACCGAGCTCACGGTGATGATCCCGCTCACCGTCTACAGCCTCGTCGTGCTGGTCCCGGCGATCGTCGACGGCGTCCGCTCGGTCCCGCAGGAGACCCTCGCCGCCGCGACCGCCATGGGCTTCGGACCCGTACGCCGTTACGTCCAGGTCCAGTTGCCGATCGCGGTGCCCGCCATCATCGCGGGCCTCCGCGTCGCCACCGTGTCCAGCATCAGCCTGGTCAGCATCGGCAGCATCATCGGCAACCAGGGCGCCCTCGGCAATCTCATCAACGACGCCAACATCTACAACCGGCCCGAGCTCGCCGTGAACGCCGTGCTCAGCATGGCGCTCCTCGCGCTCCTCGCCGACGGCACCCTGGTCGTCGTACGACTGGTGCTGACGCCGTGGATGCCGCGCCGGGTGACGCGTACGCGGACGAAGACGAGTGCGACCGCGACTGCGACTGCGACTGCGAAGGAAGTCTGGTGAACCTGTTCCACTTCATCGACGCGTTCTTCAGCGACAGCGCGCACTGGCACGGCTACGACGGCATCCCCACCCGGCTCGCCGAACACCTCGGCTACACCCTGGAGGCGCTGGGCCTCGCCGTCCTGATCGGGCTGCCGGTCGGCCTGGTCACCGGCCACTACGGCCGGGGCGGCAACGCCCTCTCCCTCATCGCCACCGCATGGCGGGCGCTGCCCACCTTCGGTCTGCTGGTGCTGCTGACCCTGCTGTACGGGTTCGGACTGATCAACGTCATGGTGCCGCTGGTCGTGCTCGCCGTGCCGCCCATCCTGGTCACCACGTACGAGGCGATGCGCTCCGTCGATCCCTCGCCGGTGGACGCGGCGCGGGGCATGGGCATGAGCGAGGCCGGGGTGCTGTTCCAGGTCGAACTCCCGGCCGCGCTCCCGCTGGTGCTGAGCGGCATCCGTTCCGGCGCCATCCAGATCGTCTCGACGGCCACCATCGCCGCGTACGTCGGACTGGGCGGGCTCGGGCGGTTCATCATCGACGGGCTCTACCAACGGGACTACGAGAAAGTCGTGGGCGGCGCCACGCTGGTCGCCGGCATGGCGCTGGCGACGCTCGCCGTGTTCTGGGCGGTGGGGCGGGTCGCGGTGTCGGCGGGGGTGCGGCGCAGCGGTTGAACGCCGCGCCGCCACCCGTCAGTTGGACAGGGACGTGAACATGCCCGGTTCGTACGAACCGCCCAGGTTGTTCACGATCACGTTCATCCGGGTCGCCGCGTTGATCAGGGAGATGACGCAGACCAGCGCACCCACCTCGTCGTCGTCGAAGTGCTTGCGCACCTCGGCCCAGGTCTCGTCCGTGACGCCCTGGGCCGAGTCGGCCAGCCGCGTGCCCTCCTCGGCGAGCGCCAGCGCGGCCCGCTCGGCCTCCGTGAACACCGTGCTGTGCCGCCACGCGGAGACGAGGCCGAGGCGCAGCACGCTCTCGCCCGCGGCGGCCGCCTCCTTCATGTGAATGTCCACGCAGAAGCCGCAGCCGTTGATCTGCCCGACCCGCAGTTCCACCAGCTCCCGCAGGCTCTTGGGCAGCGTGGACTCCTCCAGAGCCAGGGAGACGTTGTAGAAGCGCTTGGCGATCTTCGCGGCGGTCGGGCTGTCGAACAGGTTGAAACGGGGTTCCATGACGTCGTCCTCACGGTGGGATGCGCTTGACGAACACGAGACGCCGCCCGCCCGAGCCCTGTGACGGCGCCGGGTTGTGACGTGGACCATAGGCAGCGGTTGTCACAGGACCGCCGGGAGCGGCGTCTTGTGCGTATGGACCCACAGGACGCCACCGAGGCCTTCGTCGCCCACCGCAACCTGCTCTTCACCGTCGCCTACGAGATGCTCGGCTCCGCCGCCGACGCCGAGGACGTCCTCCAGGAGACCTGGCTGCGCTGGGCGGACGTCGACCACGAGACGGTCCGCGAGCCGCGCGCCTACCTGGTCCGTACGACCACCCGCCAGGCCCTGACCAGGCTGCGCACCCTGCGCCGCCGCAAGGAGACCTACGTCGGCCCCTGGCTGCCCGAACCGCTGCTCACCGCCCCCGACGTCGCCGAGGACGTCGAACTCGCCGACAGCGTCTCGATGGCGATGCTGCTGGTCCTGGAGACCCTGACGCCGACCGAACGCGCGGTGTTCGTGCTGCGCGAGGTGTTCGACCTGGGGTACGACGAGATCGCGGAGGCCGTCGAGAAGAGCCCGGCGGCGGTGCGGCAGATCGCGCACCGGGCCCGGGCCCATGTCGCGGCCCGCCGCCCGCGCGAGATCGTCTCCCCGGCCGAGACCCGGGGCGTCCTGGACGCGTTCCGCGGCGCCGTCGAGACCGGCGACCTCCAGGGGCTGCTGGACCTGATCGCACCGGACATCGTCCTGCTGGCCGACGGCGGCGGCGTCGTGCAGGCCGCGCCCGCGCCCATCGTCGGCGCCGCGCAGGTGGCCCGGGTGCTCGGCAACATCACCGGCACGCTGTCGATGCGGCCCACGCGGGTCAACGGCTACCCGGCGCTCACCCTCTTCCAGGACGGCGCCGTCCACAGCGTCATGGCGGTGCGCATCGACGACGGCCGGATCACCGGCCTGTACGCGGTGCGCAACCCCGAGAAGCTGTCCCGCCTGGACCGGGAGACCGCGGTGAGTCGCTGAGGGGGTCAGGACTCGGTGCGGGCCAGTGCCAGTTCGAGTACGACGAGCAGGGCGTCCCGCACCGATCCGGTCTCGCGCGCGTCGAAGACGACGACGGGGACGTGGTCGGCGACGTCGAGCGCCCAGCGGACCTCGTCCAGGGTGTGCTCGACCTTGCCGTCGAAGGCGTTGGCGGCGACCGCGAACGGGATCCGCTTGTGCTCGAAGTAGTCGACGGCGGCGTAGCAGTCGTCGAGCCGCCGGGTGTCGACGATGACCAGCCCGCCGACCGCGCCCTCGACGATGTCGTCCCACATGAACCCGAACCGCTCCTGCCCGGGCGTGCCGAACAGATACAGCTTCAGGGTCGGGTCGATGGTGATGCAGCCGAAGTCCATCGCGACCGTCGTCGTGGTCTTCTGCGGGGTGAGCGAGAGGTCGTCCACGCCCGCCGCGACCTCGGTGATGGCCGCCTCGGTGGTCAGCGGCTCGATCTCGGAGATCGAGCCGACGGCGGTGGTCTTGCCCACGCCGAAGCCGCCCGCGATCACCATCTTGACCGGCAGCGGCGGTCGTACGGCGGCCGGTTCAGCCGTTGTCGCCGTTGTCACGGAGTACCTTCCCGGAGTCGGGGATGGCGCGCAGGCCATCGATCAGTCTGCGCAGGACGGAAGCGTCGTGCGTGGCTTCGGAGTCGGGCACGTGCACCGTCAGCCGCCCCTCTTCGCGCAGGTCCTCGGCGAGGACCCGGACCACGTTGAGATGCAGCCGCAGCCGGGCCGCGAGCTCCGCGATGGACTGCGGACGGCGGCAGGCGGCGACGATGTCGTGCTGTTCGAAGGAGAGCCCGTCGAGCGCGCCGAGACCCTCGATGGTGGCCACCACCTGGGTCTCGACGGGCATCGCCCGCCCGGTCGGACCGGCCGCCACCCGGCCGGCGGTGACCAGGAACGGCCGTACGGCGGGGGCGGGGCCGACCGGGTCGTCGCCCGGGGGTGGGGAGCCGTCCGCCATGGAATGTGTCCGTCCCGGTCTACAGCGCCGACGGTGAGCCGACGCTGTTCTTCAGCGCGAGCACCAGCTGGGGGCTGAGCGCGCTGCCGGCCCGGTTGGCGAACACCGTCATCTCGTAGGCGATGTTGCCGAGCTTGGCCTCCTTGTCGGTGACCACGCCGAGGACGGCACCGCTGCCGATCGCGGAGACCAGGACGTGGCCGCCCTCCAGGTCGATGATGACCTTGTTGAGGCCGCCGAGCCCGTAGTTGCCGGAGGCGCCCGCCGCCAGACTGGTGATGCCGGAGACGATCGCGGCGAGGCGTTCGGAGTCGGCGTGTTCGCGGAGTTCGGAGACCGCGATGAGCAGTCCGTCGGAGGAGACGGCGATGGCGTCGACGACGCCCGCGGTCTCGGTCGCGAAACGATTCAACAGCCAGGTGAAGTCGGCTGCGGCGGCCTTGAGTTCGGCCGAGATCGGCTCACTCACTGCTCCGCTCCTTCCGGGAGGTGGTTCTGGTCTTGCGGGGTGGAGGGTGCCTCGGGCACCACGACGTTGTGCGTGCCCGTGTCGCGGTGGGCGCGTTCCACGGCGGCCTCGAACTCGTCGAGGGCGGAGCGGACGGCCTCCGCGTCGGCGGGGCGGGCCTCCTGCCGTACGACCGGCTCGGCGACCGTGCCGGTGGTGGTGTGGAGGGTGGCGCCGCGGACGCGGCGGCGCAGGGGACGGGAGGCGCCCGGGGCGTCGGCGACGGGCGCTTCGCCGCTGCGGGCCGCGGGGATGAGGGGGGTCTCGTCGGAGGCCTCGCGGCGGGGAATCCGGCGGGGCAGCGGGCCCGTGGGGTCGTCGGACGCGGGACGCGGACCGGTGTCGGTGTGCTCGGCCGCCGGGGTCGTCGCGGTCGGCGCTGCCACGGCCGCCGCCGGTAGCAGCAGCGAGGACGGCAGGGTCACCTCGGCCGTGACGCCGCCGCCCGCGGTGCGGGTCAGGGCGACGGAGATCTCCCAGCGCCGGGCGAGCGTGCCGACCACGAAGAGACCGAGCACCTTGGTGGGGACGAGATCGAGGCGTTCGCGGCGCACCAGGCGGGCGTTCTCCTCGGCGAGCCGGTCGGCGCTCATGCCCAGGCCGTGGTCCGCGACCACGATCACGGCGCCCTCGGACGCGTTCTGCACGGTCACCTCGACCGGGCTGCCCTCGGGCGAGAACGACACGGCGTTCTCGACGAGTTCGGCGACCATCAGGGTCAGGTCGCCGATGACGTCCGGCTCGACCATGACCTCGCTGCGGGCCTGGAGCTGGACCCGGCGGAAGCCCTCGATCTGCCCCAGCGCGGCCCGTACGACGTTGGTGAGCGCGGCAGGGCCGGAGCCGAGGCCGGTCTCGCGGATGCCGGCGAGCAGCATCAGGCTGTCGGCGTTGCGGCGCAGGCGGACCGCGATGTGGTCGATGCTGTAGAGGCGTTCGAGGAGCTCGGGGTCGGTCTCGCCGCGCTCCACGGCGTCGATCAGCGCCAGCTGCCGGGAGGTGAGGTTGCTGACCCGGCGGCCGACGTTGCCGAACATCTCGGCGACGTTGCGGCGGCTGAGGACCTGGCGCTGGAGCAGGGCGACCGCGGTGGTCTGCACGTGGTTGAAGGCCTCGGCGAGGTCGCCGATCTCGTCGCGCGCGGTCACCGGCACCTCGCCGAGCCGCGGCGGGGCGTCGTCCTCGGCGTCGTCGTCGGCGACCCGGGCCAGCTCGCGCTCGGCGACGTCGGCGACCTGCCGGGCGGCGCCGGTCAGCGCCTGCACCGGGCGGACCACGGAGCGCCGTACCGCCACCGAGAGCGCGAACCACAGGAGGAAGCCGAGGAGGGCGAGGCCCAGCAGCAGGACGGCGTTGTGCAGGGCGTCGGCGGAGGCCTCGTCGGCGCGGTCGGCGATCTGGTCGATGAGGGAGGTGGTGATGCCGAGCCGGATGCTGGCCTGCTTGCGGTACGACGGGTAGGAGTCGAAGGCGGTGCGGAACGCGTCGCGGATCTCGGCGGGGGAGCCGGCCTGCAGGGAGCTGGGGTCGATCTGGAGTTCGGCGTACTGCTCGTTGATGACGGCCTGGGCGCTGTTGTGCTCGATGCCGGCGAGCTGCTCGGCCTGCGCCTCGGTGGCGAACCGGGCGAAGCGGTCGGCCTGGTGGGTGTACTCGTCGTGGGAGCCGATGGCGCCGATGAACTCGATGAGTGCGTTGGAGTCGCCGGTCGTGGCGGAGAAGACGCCGGTCTCGAAGGCGCTGTGGGCGGCGTCGGCGCGCAGCAGCGAGTCGAGGAGGTTGCCGGTGAAGGTGGCCGCGAGGGCGGAGTTGCGGTCCAGGCCGAGGCCGTCGATGAGGGCCTTGGCGGCGCTGGTGTAGGCCGGGTCGATGTTGTCGGCGGGGAGGTAGGCCTGCTCGACGGTGTTGCGCAGGCTCTCCAGGCCGTCGATCTCCTTGAGGGCCTGGGCCTCCTCGGCGGGGAGCCGGCCGCCGAAGGCCTCGCGGACCTTCTGGACCTGCCGGTCCACGGCGACCTGTGCGTCGCGGTAGGCGTCCTGGGAGGGGGTGCCGCCGTCGTTGGTGGCCTCGTGGCGCACGGAGAGCAGGATCGCCTGCTGGTGCTCGGCCTCCAGCCGGTCCACCAGCGTCGCGACCTCGCTGCTGTCCCGGACCAGCCGGGCCGCGTCCGAGGCGTCCGTGGACCGGCCGACCTGGTCGGTGATGAGGTAGGCGAGCAGCACCGCGACCACGGTCAGCGGCACGCCGACCAGCAGGTTGAGCTTGCGCCTGAAGGTCCAGCGGTCGGTGAAACCCCGTATGGACAACAGGCCTCCTTCATGACCGATTCTGATCGCTCGCCAACAAACCGGAGACTACCGTCTCCCAGGGATGTGGATCATGTTCGCCTGTGTCAAGAATCCATTACGGGCCGGGCGCGCCGCCTTGCGGGTCGCTTAACTTGTTGTTCACAACAGGCAACATATCGACGCCAATTGGTGACCGGGCATCTCTTGACTGATCAAGAACTGGCTGGATTGGATCAGTGCACGTGTTTGTCCCGCACCAACTCCTGTCTTTATCTCTGTCTCTCATCAGCCCACACAGCCCGGAACGGGAATCGTGACTTCCAACGCCCCACGCAGCAGGTCCCTTCGGAAGCATCCCGGCGCGATGGCCGTCGCGCTCGCCGCCTCGGCGGCCCTGCTCGCGGGATGCGGCTCCGACGACGGTTCCGACCCTCTGGCCGAGGACACCGGCAAGGCGGCGAGCGGCGACACGGTCGTCGTCGGCTCCAACAACTTCGCCGAGAGCATCCTGCTCGCCGACATCTACGGCGAGGCCCTGAAGGCCAAGGGCATCAAGGTCACTTACAAGCCCAACGTCGGCTCCCGTGAGGTCACTTACGGGCTGCTGAAGAACGGCTCCATCACCGTCCTGCCCGAGTACAACGGCTCGCTGCTGTCGTACCTCGACGCCAAGGCGGAGCAGAAGTCGGCCGACGAGGTCAACACGGCCGTCAAGGCCAAGCTCGACAGCAAGCTGACGCTGCTGGAGTCGTCGCCCGCCGAGGACAAGGACTCCGTCAGCATCAACGCGGAGACCGCCAAGAAGTACAGCCTCACCGGCGAGTCCACCCTCGCGGACCTCAAGGACGCGGCCCCCGAGATGGTGATCGGCGGCTCGCCCGAGTTCCAGACCCGGCAGCAGGGCCTGAAGGGCCTGGAGTCGGTGTACGGGCTGAAGTTCAAGTCCTTCAAGGCGCTCGACGCGGGCGGCCCGCTGACCGTGGCGGCACTGACGAAGAACACCGTGCAGGCCGCGGACATCTTCACCACCGACCCGAACATCACGAAGAACAAGTTCGTGGTCCTCCAGGACCCGGAGAACCTCTTCGGGTTCGCGAACGTGACCCCGCTGGTCTACAAGAGCGGCCTCTCCCAGGAGGGCGTGGACGCACTCAACGCGGTCTCGGCGAAGCTGGACACCAAGACGCTCCTCGACCTGGACTCCCAGGTGCAGCTGGACAACAAGGACCCGCTGGACGTCGCGAAGGACTGGCTGAAGACGGCCGGTCTGGCGTCCTGACGCCGGTCACTCGGACTCGGCCGCCGGCGCGGACCCCGCGCCGGCGGCCGAGTGCTCAGTACCCGACGTAGAACGTCGCGTCCTGCTGTTCGGTGCTGGTGGAGATCGGGTCGATCCGCAGCACGTAGTTGGAGTGCCGGATGTAGCGGGTCGGGTTGTTGTACGAACGGAACGACGCCCACGAGGAGTTGGCGAGACCTGCGGTGCGGTGGAACGTCGCGTCGGCGGCGAACGTCGACGTGCCGTCGTTCGCGTCCAGCTGCAACGCGTAGTTGTAGTGCCGCAGATACCGGGACGGGTAGTTCACCGACTGGAACGACACCCCGGACGAGTCGGCGAGGCCCGGCACCAGCTTCCACTGGGAGTCGGGGTACGGGTCGAAGGCGTAGGCGTCGATCCGGCCGACGTAGTTGCTGTGCCGGACGTAACGGTCCGGGTAGTTGTAGGACTTGAGCCGGTTCCAGGCCGGGGTGCCCCACTTGGCGATCAGGTTGTTGTACTCGGTCGTGGTGATCGGGTGGATCGTCAGGTGCTTGGAGTTGAGCGGCTGGGTGTAGAGCTTCTGGTCGAGGGCGGTCCAGGTGCCGGCGGCCAGACTGCTGGTCTGCCAGGCGTAGAAGACGCCGTTGGGGGACCAGGTGTCGCCCCACAGGTACCAAGTGGTGCTCGACGTCAGGGACTTGACCAGCGTCGGCGCCTCGGTGCCGCCGTGCGAGACGGCCGTGCTGAACTCGGTGAAGCTGCCCGGGTTCAGTGAGGTCGAACGGGCGCCGACCAGCGTCGAGTTCTTCTTGAAGTACAGGTAGTTGTAGCCGCCGACGCCGACCGCCATGTCGCCGTCGATGACATCGTAGCCGGGGTCGAAGAAGACCTGGGGGCTGCCCGCGGTCACGAAGTCGCTGGTGTAGTTGACCATGATGACGTTGTGGCCGCTGGAGTTCACGGCCGAGTAGATGACCGCGTACTGGCCCCGGCCGGCGTCCCAGAACGCCTCCGGCGCCCAGCTGTGGGTGTTCATGTCGTGCAGCTTGATGCGCCGGTAGCCGGTGAAGGTGCGCAGGTCGGTGGAGTCCCAGACGTGGATGTACTGGCTGACGTACGTCCAGTCGGTGCCGTACAGGTCGGTGGCGAGCACCACGAACGTGCCGTCCTGCTTGCGCAGGATGAACGGGTCGCGCAGCCCGCCCGAGCCGGCGGTGGGGGTGGCGACGGGGGCGTTCTGGTTGAGCGGGGTCCACTGGAGGCCGTCGGTGCTGACGGCCAGGTGCAGACCGTAGTTGGCGGCCAGCATGTCCGGGGACTCGGTGAAGTACCCCATGACGTACGCCGAGTCGGCGGCGTGCGCGGTCCCGGCGCCGAGCGCCAGCGCACCGGTCGCGGCGAGCGGCGCGGCGGCGGCCATGCCGAGGAGGCGACGGCGGGAGAGGTGGGGAGCGGGGGGCGGCTCTGCGGGCATGCGACTCTCCAGATGGTCGATATGTCGAACGAGGTTCGACGAGGCGAATGGAAAGTAGAGGGGCGGGAGTTACCCGTCAATCACTCCGGCACGGTTGGCGGATTTCCGCCGTTTCCCTGTGAGCTAGCCCTGCTTGGCGGAGGCGATGAGCAGGTCGAGGAGGGCGATCAGGACGTCTCGGGACGAGGTGCGTTCGCGGGCGTCGCAGAGGAGCACCGGGACGTCGTCCGGCAGGGCGAGGGAGTCGCGGATCTCTTCGGGCGGGTAGGGGTGGCTGCCGTCGAAGCCGTTGACGGCGACGACGAAGGGGATGTCCCGGCGTTCGAAGAAGTCGATGGCGGCGAAGCTCGACTCCGGCCGGCGGACGTCGATGAGGACCACCGCGCCGAGCGCGCCGACGGCCAGGTCGTTCCACATGAACCAGAAGCGCTGCTGGCCGGGGGTGCCGAACAGATACAGCACCAGCCGGTCGTTGAGGGTGATCCGGCCGAAGTCCAGGGCGACCGTGGTGGCCTTCTTCTGCTCGATCCCGGCCAGGTCGTCGACGCCCAGGCCCGCCACGGTCAGCGGTTCCTCCGTGCGCAGCGGCACGATCTCACTGACCGACCCGACCATCGTGGTCTTGCCGACGCCGAACCCGCCGGCGATGAGGATCTTCACGGTGTCGGGCGCTTCAGAGCCGGCCAAGGCCGTCCCTCACTTTCTGCAGGAGGTCCAGGTCCAGGGTGCGGTCGGTGACGGGGTGCGGCGGATGGACGGTGATCAGGCCCGCCTCCAGCAGGTCGCAGAGCATGATGACGACCACGCTCACCGGCAGGTCGAGCAGCGCGGCCAGCTCCGCCACCGCCACCGGACGGGCGCACCGGCGCAGGATGCGCGCCTGCTCCGGCTGCGGGCGCGGTGCGTGATCAGGCGGCGGATCCACCGCAGTCACCGTGGCGATGAGGGTGAAGCAGGCGCGGCTGGGCCGGGTCCGTCCGCCGGTCAGGGTGAACGGCCGTACCAGCCGGCCCGCCACCGCGTCGCTTTCGCTCACCTCACGCGCCGGTGGGACCGAGACCGCTCCGCGGTGCCGCGCTGAGATGCTCGCCGATCTTCTTCACCAGCATGTTCATCTGGTACGCCACCACGCCGACGTCGGCGTTCGGCCCGGTCAGCACGACGAGATGGGCGCCGGGACCGGCCGAGGTCAGTATCAGGAAGCTGTTGGCCATCTCGATCAGCGCCTGCCGCACCGGCCCGCCCCGGAAGTCCATGCTGACGCCCTTGCTGAGGCTCATCAGCCCGGACGCGGTCGCCGCCAGCCGTTCGGCGTCGTCGCGCAGGAACCCGGTGGACTTGCTGACCACCAGCCCGTCGTCGGAGAGCACCACGGCCTGCGTGACGTCCGCGACCCGGTCCACGAGGCCGGTGAGCAACTGGTCCAGCGCGGTGTGCGTGGCGGGGGTGGGGCGTGTCATGGCGATGTCCTTCATGAGCGGTCGGCGTGGGGAGTGGTGGGCACGGCGGGTTCGGCCGCGTCCCGGGCCTGGAGCGTGCCGCGCTGGAACCCGGCGAGCGAGGAGGCGGCATGCTCCGCGGTGAAGCCGTCGGGGTCGTCGTCGGCGACGACCGGCGCCTCCTCGCGGAGCTCCACGGCCAGACTGGTCTGGGGGACGCGCCGGGGGAGGGGAGAGGGGGCGGCGGAGGCGACGGGTGCGACGGCTGCGGCGGGTTCGGGCCGTTCGGAGGTCTCCGGTTCACGGGCGGGCTTCTCCGCCGGGGCACCGCCGTCCTCCTCCCGCACCAGCACCTCGTGCGGGATCAGCACGATCGCTGTCGTCCCGCCGTACGGCGACGAGCGCAGCGTCACCGCGATGCCGTGCCGGTCGGCGAGCTGGGCGACGACGAACATGCCGAGCCGCAGGTCGTCGGCCAGGGCCACCACGTCGAACTTGGGCGCCTCGGCCAACTGGGCGTTGAACGAGGCGTAGTCCTCCTCCGACATGCCGAGGCCGCGGTCCTCGATCTCGACGGCCAGGCCCTTGGCGACGACCGTCGCCCGCACCCCGACAGGGCTGGGCGCCGGGGAGTACAGCGTGGCGTTCTCTATGAGTTCGGCCAGCAGATGGATCACGTCGGCCACGGCGGGCGGCGCCAGCGACAGTTCCTCGTCGGTGTGCACCTCCACCCGCTGGTACTCGGCGACCTCACCGACCGCGCTGCGCAGGATGTCGACGACCGCCACGGGCTCGGTCCAGCTGCGCCGGGGCTGCCCGCCGCTGATGATGACGAGGTTCTCCTCGTACCGCCGCAACTGGCTCGCCGTGGAGTCGAGTTCGTACAGGCCCGCGAGGACGTCGGGGTCCTGGTGCCGGCGTTCGAGGGTGTCGAGGCGGCTGAGCTGGAGGTTGACCAGGTTCTGGCTCTGCCGGGCGATGCCGAGGATGACCTTCTGGAAACCCCGCCGGGTGTCGGCGAGTTCGACGGCGGTCTCCACGGCCGTACGCTGCGCGGTGTTGAACGCCCTTGCCACCGCGCCGAGTTCGTCGGAGCCGTAGTCCAGTTCCGGTGCGGCCCGGTCCACGTCGACCTTCTCGCCCCGGTCGAGGCGGGCCACCACGTCGGGCAGCCGCTCCTGGGCGAGGCTCAGGGTGGCGACCCTGAGGCCGCGCAGCCGACGGGACAGGGAGCGGGTGATCCGCCAGGACATGCCGACGCACAGCAGCAGCGCGACCAGCCCGCCGGCACTGAGCGAGGCGGCCGTCAGCAGCAGGTCGTCGGCCTTGTCGGCGCTGCGCGTGAGCAGCCCCGAGGTCTGCTGCTGGATGAGGACCGAGTAGCGGGCGGACACCGTGTCCAGCGCCGCCGTCCAGCGTTTCTGCGCGTCGGGCAGCGCGACCCGGCCGTCGGCGCCGGCCGGGCGGGCGGCGAGCACCTGGTCCTCGACGGACAGCAGGGTCTGCCACTCCTTGCTCCCGAGGATGCGCTCGGTCTCCGCCTTCGCCTCACCGGTCAGCGCGGGCACGATCTGGTCCTGGACCAGCCAGCGGCGGGTGTTGACCAGCTGGACGAACTGCGTCCAGGCCTTCTCGTCCAGATGGCCGTTCGGCCAGGCGAGCGTCAGCTGGGCGTCCTCCTGCGAGGTCAGCTCCGCCGCGTGCTCCAGGGCGACGAGCGGCCCCGCCTGTGAGGTGAGGTCGCCGTCGTCGACCTGGGAGAGCTCCTGGAAGGCGTGGATCTGGCCGTCGACGATCGACGTGTACTGGTCCAGGACCTGTTCGGCGGGGATGTCGGCGGGGTCGTCCACCTGGTCGCGGTAGTACTCCAGGCTGCCCAGCGAGGCGACCACCGAGTACAGTCGTTCCGCGACCCGGTCGGGTGCCCGCTGGATCTCCTCGGAGCGGGCGACGAGCTTGGCGACCGCCTTGTCCGTCTCGGCGCGCTGCCGGTCCAGGGCCGCCCGGGAGCCGGGCACCCTGGCCAACCAGGCGGCGGACTGGGCGCGTTCACCCTGGAGCGCGAGCGTGGCCTCGGTGCCCATGGCGCCCGTGGACCGGCTCAGCTCCGTCTGCGAGCGCAGCCTGAGGCCCTCGGAGAACATCTGGGTCGTCGTCACACCCCACATGGCGGCGAGGGTGACGCTGGGCACCAGCGCCAGCAGGATCAGGGAGAGCCGTATGGAGCCGAGACGGCGCCGGCGCCGGGGGCCTGTCCGGTCAGACATGGTCTTCCTTGGACGATCAACGGGGAGGGGGAGGTGGGGAGTTCGAGCGGAGAAAGGGGTGCGTTCAGCGGGTTCCGGCGGCGGCGAACTTCGCCACGGCGGCGACATTGCTCCGGGTCACGAACGCGGGACCGGTCAGCACGGGTTCCACCCCGCCGCCGCTGACGTTGCCGTTGGTGCGGTACAGCCACAGCGAGTCGACCGCGAGATAGCCCTGGAGATACGGCTGTTGGTCCACCGCGAACTGCACGGACCCGTTCTGCACGGCCCGGGCCAGGTCCTTGTTGAGGTCGAAGGTGGCGACCCGGGCTCTGCTGCCCGCCGCCTTCACCGAGTCGACCGCGTCCAGCGCGAACTGCGCGCCCATCGTGACGACTTCGTCGATGCCGGGGTCCTGCCGCAGCCGGGCGGTGAGGACGGCGTCCACGGCCTTGGCGTCGGTGCCCTCCACATAGAGGTTCTCGGTCTCGCCGCCGAACGTCTTCTTCACCCCGGCGCAGCGCGCCTCCAGCGCGACATTGCCCCGCTCGTGGATGACGCACAGCGCGTGCTTGGCCTTCAGCGCGTCGAGCTTGTCCCCGACGGCGGCGCCCGCGACGCTCTCGTCCTGACCGAAGTACTGCAACAGCCCCTGCGACTTCCAGGCGTCGATACCGGAGTTGAGCCCGACGACGGGTATGCCCGCCGCCCGCGCCTCGGCGACCGGGGCCTTCATCGCGTTCGGCTTGGCCAGCGTCACCGCGATGCCGTCCACCCGCTCCCCGATCGCGTCCCGCACCAACTGGGCCTGCCGGGCCGGGTCGGAGTCGCTCACGTACGTCAGCTCGACCCCGTCCTTCGCGGCCGCCGCCTCCGCCCCCTTGCGCACCAGCTCCCAGAAGGCGTCCCCCTCACCGCCGTGGGTGACCAGCACTACCTTCATCGCCCCTTCGGCCCCCGATCCGAGCCGCGCGTCGGCGGAACCGGAACCGGAAGCGGAACCCGAAGCGGAACATCCGGCGAGCAGCAGGAGGGCGGCGGCGGTCGCGACGGCGAGACGCACGGACGCGCCGGATCCGGAGGATGCCTGAGGTGGGGGAGTGGTGATCATGAGGGTGCGGCACCTCACTGTGCGGCCGAGCAGGTGGAACGCGAAAGCGAGGCCGAAACGCGGGTGTGCGCCGACCTGTTGAACTTTCACTGGTCCGGAGCCAACCGTGTGTGACCGCCGGTAGTCAAGTGATCAGCCGCTTGTAGTGACTTCTCGGTGCCGCATCGTGATGGTCGACGGCGAGCGGGGGCGGTCTCAGCCGTACGACAGGTTCGAGCAGGGGTTGTCGTCCGCCGACCGGGCGCCGTCCGCGACCGCGCTGGGCACGGCCGTCGGGGACGCGGTGGGTGTGGTCGCGTACGACTGGCCGAGTACGACGCTGATGCCGGCGCCCGTGACGGACTCCAGGGTGGCGCCCGGGAAGGCCGCGGCGACCGTGCGGGCCTGGGACTCTTCGCCGGGGCCGTACTCGACGAGGGTGGTGGGGTGGTCCTGGCTCGTCGCGGTCGCCGTGCCGGTGACGGTGAAGCCGTCGGAGGTGAGCGCGGCGGCGGCGCGGGCGGCGAGGCCGGTGACCGTGGTGCCGTTGTAGACGCCGACATCGATGCCGGCACCGGACACGGGGGTGGCGGAGGCCGCCGGCGTCTTCTGCTTCCCCGTGGCGTTCTTGCCGTCGATCGTGCGGTCGGACTTCAGGGCCGCCCACAAGGCGTCGGCGTCCGGTTCGACGATCGCGACGCGCGAACCGTCGTACCGCCAAGGGAGGGTGACGAACTTGGTGTTGTGCAGGTCGACGTCCTTCAGGGACATCGCGAAGGAGATGAGCTTGTCGGCGGAGCCGAGGCCGGTGTCGACGGTGAGGGACTTCGTCGCGGCGTCGGCGAGCGGCAACAGGTGGGTCGGGGTGAGCCCGTTGCTCTTCACTTCCTTCAACAGGCTTGCCACGAACGCCTGTTGGCGCTTGATGCGGCCGATGTCGGAGCCGTCGCCGATGCCGTGCCGGATGCGGACGTAGTCCAGCGCCTTCTGCCCGGAGACGGTCTGCACGCCCTTCTTGAAAAGCAGCTTGCCCGGCGTGGTCCGGTGCGGATTGAGATCCTTCTGGTAGACGTCCTGCGGCAGGCACACCTTCACCCCGCCCACCACCTCCGTCAGCCGGGCGAAACCCTTGAAGTCGACGACGACCGTGTGGTCCACACGCAGTCCGGTGAGGTGCTCGACGGTGTTCTGGGTGCAGGCCGGGTTGCCCTTGGCGGTCTCGCCCACCGAGTAGGCCTCGTTGAACATCGTGTCGGTCCGCGTCTTCGTCCAGCTGCCGTCGGGCAGCTCGCAGGGCGGGATCGTGACCAGGGTGTCGCGGGGGATGGAGACCGCGAGCGCGTGCCGGTGGTCGGCGTAGACGTGCAGCAGGAGCGTGGTGTCGGAGCGCCCTATGTCGTCCTTGTTCCCGCCGCCGAGCGCCGCGTTGCCGTCGGTGCGCGCGTCGGAGCCGATGAGCAGGACGTTCTCACCCTTGGAGGAGCCGGCTCGGGGCCGGTCGTCGGAGACGCCGCCCGAGTCGAAGGTGCTGATGTTCCCGTCCAGCTTCAGATAGAGCCAGCCCGCGCCGGCGGTCGCGAGGACCAGCAGCGAGAGGCAGACGACGAGCGCGACGCGTATCCGGCGACCTCGGCGGCGGCCCTGGCGGCGGCCCGCCCGGCGACGCCCGCCGGGTCGCTCCTGCCGGTGCCGCTGGGGTGCCGGCCTCCCTGCACTGGTGATCGTCATCCGCGCCCTTTTTGCAAATTGCTGGGATTTGTCGCCTAAGCCCCGGTTGTACAGT
The DNA here is from genome assembly GCF_015163075.1 of Streptomyces justiciae. GTDB lineage: Bacteria > Actinomycetota > Actinomycetes > Streptomycetales > Streptomycetaceae > Streptomyces > Streptomyces justiciae. The sequence continues at coordinate 90,733 of NZ_JADDXU010000007.1, read as the reverse complement.
TGCGCACGACAGCAACCGTCAGCCGACGGGCGGCGGCCGCCGCAAGTGTGCGCGACCGACGTAAGAGCGAGTTGAGAACTCGGGCTAGAGAAAGGGCGCGGCCGTGCTGCGTAACGGACTGGAACCCTGGCACCTGCTGATAGTGGCGATCGTCGTGATCGTGCTGTTCGGCTCGAAGAAGCTGCCCGACACCGCGCGGGCGCTCGGCAGGTCCATGCGCATCCTCAAGAGCGAGGCGCAGGCGATGAAGGACGAGTCCGCGACGGCGACCACTACGCCGGTGGCGCCCGTGGAGACGTCCGCCGCCGCGCAGTCGCAGTGAGTACGTCAGCCGAGGCGCACCGGCAGTGACCGGTGGCCGTGGGAGATGAACGAGTCCACCGGCTCCAGCTCCCCCGGCGCCACGGCGAGCGCGAGCCCCGGGAAGCGGGCGAACAGCGCGGGCAGCGCGACGCGCGCCTCCAGGCGGCCGAGCGGGGCGCCCAGGCAGTGATGGACGCCGTACCCGAAGGCCAGGTGGTCCTTGTCGGCCCGGGTGACGTCGAAGACGTCCGCGTCCTCGCCGTGGTGCCCCGGGTCGCGTCCGGCGGCGGCGTACGCGGCGAGGATCGCCTCGCCCGCACGGATCACGGCGCCCTCGGGGCCGCCCAGCTCGGCCAGGTCCAGGTCCGTCACGGCGTACCGCAGCGGCAGGCTCGCCACCGCTGCCTCGGCGCGCAGGGTCTCCTCGATCACGTCGTCCCAGGAGGCCTGCCCGGCGCGGACCAGCGCGAGCTGGCCGGGGTGGGTGAGCAGGGCGTGGACCGCGTTGTCGAGCAGGTTCACCGTGGTCTCGTGACCGGCGCTGACCATGAGCACGAGGGTGTCGAGCAGCTCCTGCTCGCTGAGGTGGGCGCCGTCGTCGTCATGGGTCGCGATCAGCGCGGAGGTGAGGTCGTCGCCGGGCAACGCCCGCTTGGTCTCGACGAGTTGATGCATGGCGGCGTAGAAGCGGGCGTAGATGTCGGCCACTTCGGCGGCGTCGGCCGAGGTGTGGAAGACGCCGTCCACGACGGCGCGTAGCTCCGGCCCCTGCTCCTCCGGGAGCCCTAGCAGCTCCCCGATGACCTGGATGGGCAGCGGATAGCAGAACTCCTCGCGCAGATCGACGACTTGACGGTCCCCGCCGGCCTCGGTCACACGGTCGAGCAACCCGTCGGTGATGGCTTCGACGCGGGGGCGGAGAGCGGCGGTACGGCGTGCGGTGAACGCCTTCGCGACGAGGTTGCGCAGGCGTTTGTGGTCGGGGCCGTACGCCGTGAACATGTTCTGCACGGCGACCCAGGTGAACAGCGGCCAGTCCGGGGAGACCTCGCCGTCGATCCAGCGCGGCCAGTGCTGCCGCGCGTCCTTCGACACCCGCGGATCGGCGAGCAGCCGCCGCAGCAGCGCGGGGCTGCTGACGGCCCAGGCGGGCACGCCGTGCGGCAACTCGACGGGCGCGACGGGACCACGCTCCCTGATCCGCGCGGCTTCACCATGGATGTCCCGCCCGCTCGCATCGATGACGACGGGATCCTTGAACTCCATCGAACTCCCCCTGTCCCGTGAGCTCCCGGTCCCCCCGCCTGTTCGGGGGCGCCCGGCCAGCACGACACGACCACACGACCTACCCCGAGCGGCGGTGCGCCACGGTCACGCTAGGGGGCGGGGAGCGGGGCGCGCGAGGGCGCGTGGGGGGTCTGGCCGGAATGGGGTGGTGAGGGCGTAAAGGGTGGGGGGTAGGGAGAGCGGGCGGGAATACCTACCCCCGCCGCTCCTCGGCTTACGCCTGGCTCCATCCACCGATCAGCGTCAGTGAGCCGGCGGGGGCTTGCGGGCCTCCGGGCTGGGGACAGGCCGGGTCTTACCGTTTTCCACGGGGGCGGAAGGGTTCGCTTCGCTCTCCGCGCGGGCGGGCTGACCGGCCTCCGCATGGCGGCAGGGGGTTCCGCTCTCCGGCGGGGGCAGGCGAGCTTGCCCTCCTCCGTGTGGGGGCAGACGGGTTCGCTCCGCTCTCCGGGCGGGGCGGGCGGGCTGACCGTGCTCCACTCTGCGGCAAGACCTCTTGCCGCTCTCCGCGGGGGCAGGGGGCTTGCCGTCCACCCCCTCGGCGGCAGGAGGTTGCAGCCGCTCTCCGCGCGGGATCAGGCCGGTTCCCGCCCTCCTCCCTACAGGGTCAGGCGGGTTCCCGCCGGGCTTCGCCGACAGTCAGGCTGGCGCCAGCCCTGTTTGTGTGGCGTCAGGTCAGCGTCTGCCCCGCTTCGCGTGCAGTCAGCCGATGCCAGCCCCGCCCGCGGGCAACCGCCGGTGTCAGCCCCGCCCGAGTGCAGTCCTGCCGCTCCGCCCGCCGCGAGTCATCCGGGCGTCTTTCCCGCGCCCGTAAGCCTCAAGCAGGTTCCCCCGCCTTCGGCCCCACACCCCCCAGCGAGCCCATCGGCGCCGTCGTCTTCGCTGCTCTTGCTGCCTTGCGGCGTTTTCTGCGGCTGATCCTGGGTTCCTGGTCCGGGAGCCAGCCGAAGGTCAGGCAGCTGCCCACGACTCCGAGGAGGAGGCCGATGAAGAAGCCGCCGAGGTTCGAGGTGAGCCAGGTGCCCAGGGCGAGCAGGACGCCGGTGATCGAGTAGAAGAGCCGTTGGGTGGGGTTGAACAGGATCAGCAGCCCCAGCAGCAGCATCAGCGCCGGCAGGAGATAGCCGGCCAGGCCCTGCATGCCGATGTGCAGGACGACCTTCAGCGACGCCTTCTCGGTGAGCAGGATCTCCGCCCCGCCCAGGGCGAGCAGCAGCCCGCCCCAGAACGGACGGTCGGCCCGCCACTTGCGGAAGGCCGACCGCACTCCCCGACGCGGGGTGTCCGTGTCCGACATCAGCAACCCGAGCTGCTGAAGCTGAGCTTGAGGCCCGGAAGCTTGAAGACACCGGCCGTCGTCGCGTAGTTGGTCTGCCGCAGGTTGGCGATGTGCACCGTGTCCGACTGCTGGCTGAACACCCCGATCGGGCCCTTGACCCCGGCCTTGGTGAGCGTGCTGGCGTCGTTGCCGATCTCGATGTTCTTGAAGTCGGCGTCACCGGACAGCTCGGTGGAGTCGGTGGTCAGGTCGGTCGCCTGCACCTTCTGCGACCCGCTGCCCGCCTTGATGAGCAGGTTGGTGCCACCGAGGTCGACGCTCTGGCAGAGGCTGTCCAGCGTCGCGTTCTTGATCGCGGAGGTGACCACCAGCACCTGGCCCCCGGTGTCACCGGCGTTCGGGCTGTTCTCCGCCATGTTGTCGAGGCCGCCGAACTGCTCGAAGCCGGTGCCGTTCAGCTCCTTCGCGGTGACCGTGAACGGCATGCCGGAGATCGCGAACTGCACGCCCAGCGCGCCCTCCGCGGTCAGCACCGCCAGCGTGGCGGCGACCAGCGTGGCCGGCACGGCCATCACGGCGGCCCGGCGCGCGCGGACCCGCCCGCGTCTGACCGGCTCCGGCGCGGAACCGCTTTCCGCGTTCTCTGGTGTGTTGTCGGCGGCCGAAGTGGCGTCCGAAGACGAGGCCATGTGTGCTCCCAGGGCATAGACAGTGCGGTCTGGCATCAAATGGCACGTTGTCCTGGCGCGGACAGCGCAGGCGGCGCGCGACCCCTCGCAACTCCCGGCGGCTGCAAGGGCTTTCTCGTACTCCGCAGTAGCCGCCGAGGAAGTTACCGGTGGTTACATTTAAGGGTCAAGGGAGTTGTGAAAAAAGGGTGTTGGTTGTGACCCGCCTGTGGGGCGAAGCATGCTGAGGCGCCGCGCCACTATTTGACTGTCCGTCAACTGGCCTTCCACTGCTTGACGTTGACTGAGCATCAGGTCTACAACTTGCCCTGGCTCGACCCGGATCCGTGGCGCCGGATCCACCGCGCGGCACTGCCCGCGCCTCCCGGACGTCCTGTCCGTCTCCGGGCACCCCCCGTGCCCGTCTCCTCCCCCTGGCACCCGCACGGTCGCTTCCCCCCTGGTCCGTGCCGGGTCGCCGCCTCCCGCCCGGCCCGGCCGGGGATCACCCCACGTTCCCCGGCCGGTGACCGGTCGGCTGCCGTCGTCGGTCCGTGACGTACGGAGAAGGCGTCACGGGCCGACGCCGGCGGACGCCGCGCCGCGTCCACACCCCCCACCCGGAAACCCACCGGAGACCCCCAACCCCCTTTACCCCCCAACCCCTTAACCCCCCACAACCCTCAACCCCCCACAACCCTCAACCCCCCTCACCTCGGAAAAGAGGCATCCCCGCATGCGTACGCGTTCCCTGCTCACCCTCACCGCCGCCGTCGCCGCCTTCGCCCTGTCGGGCGTGAGCCCCGCGTCGGCCGCCGACAACGTCCTGACCACCGGCTCCGCGGGCGGCGACGCCGTCGCCACCAACTCCACGGTCACCGCGTCGCTGGCCGACGGCACCACCGCGACGCTCTACTCCAGCGCGACCGGCAGCACCGGCATCACCTGCACGACCTCGCAGTTCACCGCGACGGTCGACAGCAACCCGACCGCTCCCGGAACCGCCTCCGAGACCCTCACCGGGCACACCTTCAGCAACTGCACCTCGAACAACGTGGGCGTCACCGGCGTCACCAGCGTCACGGTCAACAACCTGGCGTACACCACCACCGTGGCCTCCGACGGCACCGTCACCGTGACCCCGGGCAGCGCCGGCGCCATCCAGACCACCGTCGTCCTCAGGACCCTGCTCGGCAGCGTCACCTGCGTCTACCAGGCGACGAACGGCAGCCTCGCCGGCACGGCCGCCAACGCCGACAACAGCATCCAGTTCACCAACCAGCAGTTCACCAGGAGCTCCGGCTCCTCGCTCTGCCCGAGCAGCGGCTTCTGGACCGCGAAGTACGCCCCGGTCAGCACCTCCGACGGTGCTGCGGTGTTCGTCAACTGACCCTCGTACGACCGGCGTTCAGCGTCGACGCAGACGCAGCGCCAGGGCGGCGCCCCCGGTGAGCACCAGCACCGCGGCGGCGCCGCCCGCCACCATGGGAGCGGACGGTCCCGCATCAGAGGTTTCCGTGGCGGCCACCGGTGCGGTGCCGGCGCCCGAGGCCGTCGTACGGGGCTCGGCGCTCGGCGTCGGGCTCTTGGTCGTACGGGCCTTCGCGGCGCCACTCGAAGCCGACTTCGAGGCCGAAGCCGATGCCGAAGGCGACGGCGTCGGCCTCGCGCTCTGCTCGGCCTTGTCCTTCGCCGCCGGGAACACCACGTCCGAGCACGAGTAGTACGTGTCCGGCGTGCTCGTGTTCTGCCAGATCGTGTAGAGCACATGGCGGCCCGTACGGTCCGACGGCAGCGTCGCGCGGAGGCGGTACGCGCCGCCCGTCAGCGCCGGGTCCTTGACCGTGGCGAACGGCCGCTCGGGCAGGTCGGACCAAGTGAGCGGCTTCGTCGGGTCGTAGCCGGGCTTGGTGAGGTAGAGCTTGAAGCTTCCCGTGTGCGGGATCGTCGAGGCGTACTTCATCGTCAGCGTCGCGCCCGGCGTCAGATGCGTGGAGGGCCAGTCCGCGCGGGCCAGGTCGAGGCCCTTGTAGGCGGGCAGGCCACCGCTGCACAGCTCGCCGTCGGGGACGGTCTGCCGGTCGCGGCCGTTCACGTTCGCGACACGCAGGTTGTCCCAGGCCGTGAAGGGCGCCCCGTTCGCGGCGACGGCGGCCCGGCAGGCCGTGGACTGCGCCCGGTCGCCGCCCTCGGGGGAGCAGGCGTACACCCGGCTCACCGGATCGGTCGGCGCGCCGTGCGCCTGTGCCGGGGCGGCCGCCCAGACGGTGGCCAGGAGCGGTGCCACGACCGTCAGGGCGGCGATGCGGTATGCGGTCATCCGGGACATCCGGAACGTCTCCTCGGCCGGCGCGGGAACGGTTTGCTCCCGTGCAGTACGGAAACCGGCCCCGGCGCGTTCACCGCGGGCGGTGGCTGCGAATGTGGGGGACATCGGCCGCAAAAGGGTGCATCGGCCCCCAACTCCCGGACGGCGAGGGTGGGTTTCCGGCCGGATCGAGGGTTTCCCCTGTATTCACATGACCAGCCCTTTGCCTATCGTTCAGGCCACAGCCGACCCACAGGTAACCCCCTCCCTGGTCCGCTGGCGCTCGGCCGGTCCCACGCCGCTTTTCGACCCACCCCCCGCCGCTTCACCGACGAAGCGATCCCCCCGCTGCTCCGCGCTGCCCGGAGTACGGCCACGAAAGGCAAAGCCCTTGCGTACCTCGCCCTCCCCCCGACGGAAGATGATCTCCGTCGCCGCGGTCTCGGCCGCGCTGTTCACGGCGGCCACCGCCACGGTGGCCACGGCCCAGGAAGCCGCCGCCCCGAAGGCAGCCGCCGTGCCCACCGCCCAGACCGAGGCCGCCCCCGGAGTCACCGCCGAGCGGCTCATCGTCGGCTACAAGTCCGGTGCCACCGAGGCGAAGTCGAACAAGGCCGCCGAGGCCGACGCCACCGCCAAGGGCAAGGAGGCCGGCGAGGACGTCGACTTCCAGCGCCGCCTCGGCACCGGTGCCGCCCTGGTCGACCTGGGCGCCGATGCCACCCGCGCGGACGTCGCCGACGTCGTGGCCGAGTACAAGGCCGACCCGCAGGTCGCCTACGTCGTACCGGACCGCCTGAACAAGCCGCAGGCCGACCCGAACGACACCGAGTACGCCAAGCAGTGGGACCTGTTCGAGGCCACGGCCGGCATGAACGTCCCCGGCGCTTGGTCCACCGCGACCGGCTCCGGCGTGACCGTCGCCGTCATCGACACCGGCTACGTCGCCCACACCGACCTCGCCGCGAACATCGTCGCCGGCTACGACTTCATCTCCGACACCGCGGTCTCGGTGGACGGCGACGGCCGCGACTCCAACCCGGCCGACCCGGGCGACTACTACGCGGCCAACGAGTGCGGCTCCGGCATCCCGGCGTCCAACTCCTCCTGGCACGGCACCCACGTGGCCGGCACCATCGCCGCGGTCACCAACAACAGCAAGGGCATCGCCGGCATCGCCTACGGCGCGAAGATCTCCCCGCTGCGTGTGCTCGGCAAGTGCGGCGGCTACGACTCCGACATCATCGACGCCATCACCTGGGCGTCCGGCGGCACCGTCTCGGGTGTGCCCGCCAACGCCAACGTCGCCAAGGTCATCAACATGAGCCTGGGCGGCGACGGTGCCTGCACCAGCGCGACCCAGAGCGCCATCACCGCCGCCGTGAACCGCGGTACGACCATCGCCGTCGCCGCGGGCAACGACAACGACAACGTCGCGAACCACTCGCCGGGCAACTGCAACAACGTCATATCCGTGGCCGCCACCAACCGGACCGGCGCGAAGGCCTCGTACTCCAACTACGGCTCCCTGGTGGACATCTCGGCCCCCGGCGGCCAGACCAGCACCGGTACCGCCAACGGCATCCTGTCCACGCTGAACTCCGGCACCAAGACGCCGTCGACCGAGAACTACGCCTACTACCAGGGCACCAGCATGGCCACCCCGCACATCGCGGGCCTCGCCGCGCTGCTGAAGTCGGCCAACTCCTCGCTGACCCCGGCCCAGATCGAGTCGGCCATCAAGACCAACGCCCGCGCCCTGCCCGGCGCTTGCTCGGGCGGCTGCGGCGCCGGCCTCGCGGACGCCGCGAAGACCGTGGCCGCCGTCAGCGGTGGCGGTACGACGACGGGGACGACGTACTCCAGCACCTCCGCCGTCGCCATCCCGGACAACAGCTCGGCGATCGAGTCCGCCATCACGGTCAGCGGCCGTACCGGCAACGCCCCTTCGGCCCTCAAGGTCGCCGTCGACATCACCCACACCTACCGCGGTGACCTGGTGATCAGCCTCGTCGCCCCGGACGGCACGGTCTACGCCCTGAAGTCCGCCAGCTCCTCGGACTCCGCGGACAACGTCAACACCACCTACACCGTGGACGCTTCGAGCGAGACGGCCAACGGCACCTGGAAGCTGCGCGTCCAGGACACCGCGGCCCAGGACACGGGCACGCTCAACAGCTGGAAGCTGACTTTCTGAGTCACTCCCGCCGAACGGGCGGGCCGACCGGTGCGGATGGGGCACCGGTCGGCCCGCCTTTTTCTGTACTGAGCGACCGGTTTTATAAACGTCCATTGCGTCCTACACGCAAGCGGTGAATAAGTTGTGGGAGGTCTGAAGACTGAAGGGAATTGGGGTGCCCTCGAATGGCCGTCGTACGGTGAGATATCGTGTACGGGGAGTAAGAAACAAACGGCATGGCCTGTTCTTTTCGGGTCCTGCTCTCTCGCCCCCAGGAGAGTCCCATCGATGGCTAGGCAGTTACGCGCCGAGCAGACCCGATCGGCGATCATCGCGGCCGCCGCGGACCTGTTCGACCGGCAGGGTTACGAGTCGACCAGTCTGAGCGACATCGTCGAGCACGCCCAAGTCACCAAGGGTGCCCTCTACTTCCACTTCGCGGCGAAACAGGATCTCGCTCACGCCATTCTGGAGCTTCAGTCCAGAACCCTGCGCCGGGTGGCGGCGGATATGGACAGCCGCGGCCATTCCCATCTCGAAGCCCTGATCCGCACCACCTTCGGGATCGCGCGACTGTCCGTCGAAGGCCCCGTCCCCAGGGCCGGACTCCGGCTGGCCACCGGCGGACTCGACGTACCGCCGCCGCTCACGCACCCTTTCGAGGAATGGCTCGACATCACCACCCGCAAACTCCTCGGCGCCGTCAAGGACGCCGACCTCCATCCGGACATCGATGTCGAAGCCGCAGCTCACTCCCTGGTCTGCTCCCTCGTCGGCACCCGGGTCGTCGGCCGTTCCCTGGAACCCGTCACCCGGCAGCCGCGCCGGCTGGCCGAGCTGTGGCACCTCCTGATCCGCGGCATGGTGCCGGTGCCCCGCCGCGCCCGCTATCTGAGCCTCGCTACCCAGCTGGAGCGGGAGATCAGAATCCCCTGACAGGGGCGGTACGGTGACGCCCATGCCCCACACCCCGCCCGAGCCGTCCGTTCCGTCCCCGCCCGCACCGGCTCCCGTGCTCCTCGCCGACGAGCCCGGCTCGTTCCCGTACAGCGTGCTCGCCGAGCGGCATCCCGCGATCGTGGGGCAGGTGCGGGAGGCCTTTCCCTACGGTCCGGACCAGCACCGCGCCCTCGACGCGCTCCTGGAGAACTGCACGAAGGGCGTGATCGAGCCGCTCCCCGCCGACGCCCCCGGCCGTGACCTCTGGGCGGACTGGGGGATGGACGAGCACACCGGGCGGTCCTGGTTCGACATCCCCTGGCTGTGGTCCGAGAGCTGGTTCTATCGCCGACTCCTCGACGCCGTGGGCTACTTCGGCCCCGGCCCCTGGCAAGGCATCGACCCCTTCCGCCCCTTCAAGCTCGCGGAGCTCGAATCCCCGGAGACCGACGAGGAGTTGGCCGCGCTCGATGACCTCGCGGACCGGCCGGTGGACGAACAGGCCGAGGCCCTGCTCCACGGCTCCCTGTGGGGCAACCGCGCCGACCTCGGCTTCCGGCTGTCCGACGAGGGCGCCGAGGCCCGTGCCGCCGTCCCCGCACTGGTCGCCGACGACAGCGCAGCCCTCTGGTCGCTCCTCGACGGCGCGGAGACCCTGTGCCTCGTCGCCGACAACGCGGGCCGCGAACTCGTCCCCGACCTGCTCCTCATCGCCCATCTCCTCGCCCAGGGCCGGGTCCGGCGGGCGGTCCTGCACGTCAAGCCCCACCCGTACTACGTCTCCGACGCCACGACCGCCGACGTGGTCGACGCCCTGCGCCGGCTGACCCGTGCCCAGGGTGCGGCCGCCGGGTACGGTCGGGAGCTCTGGGCGGCGATGGCGGACGGCCGCCTCACCGTCCGCGCCCACCCGTTCTCCTGCGCCCCGCTGCCGTACGAGGCCATGCCCGACGACCTGCGCGCCGAACTCGCCGACGCCACCCTGACCGTCCTCAAGGGCGACCTCAACTACCGCCGCCTGGTGGGCGATCGGCGCTGGCCGCCGACCACACCCTTCGCCGACGTCACCGCCCACTTCCCGGGCCCGGTGGTGGCCCTGCGCACCCTGAAGTCCGACGTGATCACCGGCCTCACGCCCGCCACGGAGGCCGCCCTGGTGGCGGCGGAGGGGCAGCGCTGGCGGACCGGGGGAACGCACGCGCTCATCCAGGTACGGCAGCGGTGACCCACCTCAAGTGACCTGGACCGGCAGGGACTTGAGCCCGTTGATGAAGTTCGACACCAGCCGCCGGGCCGGTCCCGCCGTCCGCAGGACCGGCAGCGTGCGCAGCGCCTCCGCGTACAGCACCCGGAGTTGAAGCCGGGCGAAGTGGGCACCCAGGCAGACGTGCGGGCCGTCGCCAAAAGCCACGTGCGGGTTCGGCGTACGGGACAGGTCCAGCCGGTCGGGGGCGTCGAAGACCCGCTCGTCCCGGTTGGCGGAGGCGTGGAAGACGACCACTTTGTCCCCGGCCCGAATGCGCTTCCCCGCCAGCTCGGTGTCCCGTACGGCGGTGCGCCGGAAGCTGAGGACCGGCGGATGCCAGCGCAGCAACTCGTCGACGGCGGTGGTGAGTTGGATGCCGCCGGTGCGGAGTCGTTCGTACGACTCCGGGTGGTCCGCGAGCGCCAGCAGTCCGCCGGGGGCCGCGCTGCGGACGGTGTCGTTGCCCGCGACGTTGAGCAGGAAGAAGAACATCTCCAGCTCGGCGTCGGCGAGTTCGGTGTCCTCGGCGAGGGTGGTCATGACGTCGTCCGCCGGGTGCCGGCGCTTGTGCGCGGCCAGTTGGCGGGCGTACGCGAACATGTCCTGGAGCATCGCGGGGGAGCGCGGGTTCACCGGCCGGCCCGCCGCGTCGCGCACCGGGGTGCCCGCCTCGTCGGGGTCCTGATAGCCGATGACCCGCCGCGTCCAGTGGAGCAGCAGGCCGCGGTCCTGTTCCGGGACGCCGAGCAGGTCGGCGAGGTTGAGCAGGGCGTAGTCGTCGGTGACCGCGGCGACGAGGTCGACGGTGCCGTCCGTGGCCCGGGCCGTCTCCAGGGCGTGGGCGAACAGGGTGCGGGCCCGCTCCTCGGCGACCTCGGTGAAGCGGGCGATGCGCGCGGGGGTGAACGCCCGGCTGACCAGACGCCTCAACCGCCCGTGCTGCGGCGGATCCTGATTGAGCATCATGCGCCGGATGAACGGCAGATCGGCCGGATCGGGATCGCGGATCTGCGTGGCGCCGAGACAGGAGGAGTACGCCGCCGGGTCCTTGAGCACCCGCACCACGTCCACGTGCCGGGTCACCGCCCAGAATCCCGGCCCGGCCGGCCAGTCCAGCACCTCGGGCTCCTCCTGCCAGGCCACGGGGTGGTGGTCGCGCAGGACGCGATACGCGTCGTACGGCACTCCGGCCGCGTACCGGCGGGGATCGAACACATCGGGAACCGGCGGGGCCGTGGGCGCCGTAGGGGTCATGCGACCACGGTGGCCGACACCGCGGGATTTTCCAAGAACGTCGATTCGGCTGGCATGTATGTAGTGATCATGCCAAGTAGGGCGTCATCATGCGCCCATGGCGTTACGGCGATCGTGTTCGGGAAGTGCGGGAAAAGGGACGGCGGTGGCGCTGGCGACGGTCCTCGCGCTGACGCTGACGGCCTGTGGCGACGACGAGGACTCCGGGACGGCGGACAGCGGGCGGACGAAGGTCACCGTGGCCGCGCTGCCGCTGGTCGACTGCGCCATGCTCTACATCGCCCAGGACCGCGGCCTGTTCGAGAAAGAGGGCCTCGACGTCCGCATCCAGCAGATCCAGCAGAGCCTCCAGGCGCTGCCGCCCCTGTCCAAGGGGCAGATCGACATGGTCGCGAGCGCGAACTACGTCACCTACTTCCAGGCCCAGGAGAAGGGCACCCTCGACGTCCGCATCGTCGCCGAGGCCATCCGGGCCGCGCCGCACATGATGGACGTGCTGGTCCCGAAGGACTCGGACATCAAGTCCGTCGCCGACCTCACGGGCCGCAAGCTCGCGGTCAACGTCCTCAACAACGTCCAGTCGCTGACCTTCGACGAGATCGTGGCGGAACAGGGTGCCGGCAAGCCCGTCTACCGGCAGATCCCCTTCCCGCAGATGGGCGCCGCGCTCGACAAGGGGCAGGTCGACGCCGTGCACGCGGTCGAGCCCTACGACAGCTCCATCCAGGACGAGTTGGGGGCGCGGGTGCTGGTGGACGGGGCGTCCGCGCCGGTGCAGGGCATCCCGCTGAGCGGCTACATCACGACGGAGCGGTACGCGAGTGAGCACGCCGACGCCCTCGCCGCGTTCCAGCGGGCCATCAAGGCCGCCGTGGACATCGCGGCCAAGGACCCGGAGGCCGTACGGGACATCCTGCCGACCTACACCAAGGTGACCGCGCAGCAGGCGAAGAAGATCGACCTGCCGGTCTTCCCGCCGGCGATGGACGCCCGGCAGATCGCCCGGCTCACCGATCTCATGAAGAAGCAGGGGATGTTGAACAAGCCGATCGACCCGGCGACGCTGCTGGTGAAGTGAGCAAGAGGTCTCTGGAGGGCGTGAGGTGAGGCGGCGGCAGGACCTGGTGCTCGGGGCGTTCGGGGTGCTGCTCGCCTTCGGGGTCTGCGAGGCGGTCAGCCGGGCCGGGATCGTCCGCCGCGCCTACCTGCCCCCTGCCTCCGAAGTCCTCGCCCGTGCAGTGGAGTTGGCGGGCGACCGTGCGTTCCTGGACGGCCTCGGCGCCACCCTGCGCGCCTGGGCGCTGGGCCTCGGCCTCGCGATCGCCCTCGCGGTCCCGCTCGGGCTGCTGCTGGGCAGCGTGCCGGTCGTCGATGCGGCCGTCCGCGCGATCGTGGAGTTCCTGCGGCCCCTGCCGTCCGTGGCGTTGATCCCGCTGGTCTCCCTGCTGCTCGGTTCGGGCACCGAGACGAAGGTCGCGCTCGTCACGTACGCCTCCGTGTGGCCGATCCTCTTCAACACCGTCTACGGCCTCGGCGAGACGGACCCCCTCGCCAAGGACACCCTGCGCGCCTTCGGCTTCGGCCGCCTGGCGGTGCTGTTCCGCGTCGAACTGCCGGGCACCGCCCCCTTCATCGCCGCCGGCGTCCGTATCTCGGCGGCCGTCGCCCTCATCCTGGCCGTCGCCACCGAGATCCTCTCCGGCTTCGGCGAGGGCCTCGGCATCTTCATCGCCCAGTCCGGCCTGGCCACGGACGGCACACGGGACGTCCTCGCGGGCGTGGTGTGGGCGGGGGTGCTGGGGTTGGTCATCAACGGGGTGTTGGTGTGGGGCGAGCGGCGACTGTTCCCGTGGACAGTGGGGGAGCGGGGGGTCGGGGTGGGGACATGAGCGGGGGTGAGGAGGCGGGTCGAGGCGGGGACGGGAACGTAGGGCGGGAGCAGCCGGGCGGGCGTGAGGAGGCGGGGCGGGGCAGGCGCGGGGACGGCAAGGTGGAGCGGGAGCAGCCGAGTGGGCGTGAGGAGGCGGGCCGGGGCAGGCGCGGGGACGGCAAGGTGGGGCGGGAGGCGAGCGTGCGGCTGGGCGGGCCCGAGTCCGAGGCCCAGCGGATGACCGAGACGCCGGCCACGGGCCGCCCCACCGCCTTCGCCCGTCCCCTTCGCACCTCCGCCCGCCCCGACACGGCGCCCGCGCCACCCCCGACACATCGGCCCACCGGCCCGCGCCTCCCCGTCGGCCTCCCCCACGCCCTCCTCCGCTGGGTCGTCCTCGCCCTCGCCGTGGCCGTGTGGGAGGTCGCCGCCCGGGTGCACGGCAGCGTCTATTTCCCGCCACCCGGGCGCATCGCCCGCCACATGTACGAGCTGTGGTTCTCGGGCCCCGTCCAGCATGTGTTCCTCACGGAGGCGGCCGTCGCCGACATCCTGCCCAGCCTCGGGCGGATGGCCGCCGGGTTCGCGCTCGCCGCCGTCGCCGGGGTCGCGCTCGGCGTCGCGGTCGGCCGCTCGCGGCGCGCGTACGCCCTCTGCAACCCCGTCCTGCAGTTCGCGCGGGCCGTCCCACCGCCCGCCCTGGTCCCGGTGTTCGTCGTGGTCTTCGACTTCGGTACGCCCATGCAGATCGCGTCGATCGTCTTCAGCGCCGTCTGGCCGGTGCTGATCAACACCGCGGAGGGCGCCCGCAACACCGACCCACTGCGCCTCGACGTCGCCGCCGTGCTCCGCCTGGGCCCCGTCGAACGACTCCGGTTCCTCATCCTCCCGTCCGCCCTGCCCCGCATCTTCGCGGGCCTCCGCCTGTCCCTGTCCCTCTCCCTCATCCTCATGGTGTTCTCGGAACTCCTCCCCGGCACCGCCAACGGCATCGGCTTCACCCTCACCGACGCCCAGACCCGCTCCGACCTGCTCACCGTATGGGCGGCCCTCGTCCTGCTCGGTGCCCTCGGCTATCTGCTCAACACCGGCCTGCTCGCGGTCGAGAAGCGCCTCGTCGGCAGGGGAAGGTCGACCGCATGACCCGTAGCCCCACACAGCCACCCCACGACCCCCGGGCCAGGTGACACGACCGCATGCTCCGCCTCGACGCAGTCGGCCAGTACTACGGCGACCACCCGGTCCTGCATGACCTCACCCTCACCGTTCCCGACGGCCAACTCCTCTGTGTGGTCGGCCCGTCGGGATGCGGCAAGTCCACCCTCCTGCGCACCGTCGCCGGCCTGCTGCCCGCCCGCGAGGGCAAGGTCACCGTCGACGGCACGCCCGTCACCGGCGTACCCGACCGGCTCGCGGTGGTCTTCCAGGACTACGGCCGCTCCCTCTACCCCTGGCTCACGGTCCGCGACAACGTCGCCCTCCCGCTGCGCCGCCGGGGCCTCGGCCGCACCGAACGCCGCGCCGAGGCCGAGCGCATCCTGGAGCGCGTCGGCCTCGACGGCACCGCCCGCCGTCACCCCTGGCAGCTCTCCGGCGGCATGCAGCAGCGCGTCGCCATCGCCCGCGCCCTGGTCTGCCGCCCCTCCCTGCTGCTCATGGACGAGCCCTTCGGCTCCCTGGACGCCCAGACCCGCGAGGACCTGGAGGACCTCCTCCTGGAGGTCCACCGCACCGACGGCACGACCATCGTGTTCGTCACCCACGACATCGACGAGAGCGTCTACGTCGGCGACCGTGTCGTCGTCCTGTCCCCGGGCCCCGGCTCCCACGTCGTCCTGGACCTGCCGGTCGAACTCCCGGGAAAACGGGAGCAGATCGGCACGCGCGGTCTGCCGGAGTTCGTCGCGCTGCGGGCGGAGGTGGGACGGGCGGTGCGGGGCGGCTGAGCGACCCGCACCGCTCACCACCCCGCGCGGCCAACCCACCCGCGTGGCCCCGCTAACCCACCCGCACGTCCTGCCACACCAACCGGTGATCCGACGTCGGCACCGTCGTCCCGTTCCCCACCAGCCGGTACAGCGGATCGTCCGACGTCGGCCAGAACACCCCGTTGCCCAACGGCTCCAGGCCCTTGGACGGCAGCACATGGTCGACCCGCAGATTGCCGGGCGCGGTGTCGTTGAAGTCGGACGTGTCGTACGCCGGATTCCCCACGTGCGAGGCGTTGGCGCCGCCCTGCACACGCGCCGCCTCCACCCCGCCCGCGCTCGTCGGCGGGGTCGCGGGCAGCCGTATCGCCGGGTGGTCCAGGAGCTGCCGTACGGCGTGGTCGTAGCTGTCCCCGTCGTACGGATCGGCGTTGAGGTCGCCCGCGATCACGAACCGCGACCCCGGCCGCAGCCCGCCGCGCAGCCCCTTGTCGTCGTACAGATAGGAACTGCGGCGCGGGCCGCCGATGTAGTCCGCCCACAGCCGTATCTCGTCGTGGTTCCGGCGGCCGTTGCGGTCCTCGGGGCCGTCGAAGGTGGGCGGGGTCGGGTGCGACACCAGGAAGTGCACGCGCGTGTGGCCGACACGGATCGGCACGTCCCAATGGCTCTTGGAGGAGAGCCGGAAGACCGCGCGGGCCTCCTCGCTGTAGTAGCCCGGCGGCATCACATGACCCGGCATGTCCTTCCACAGGAACCGCTGGAAGGTGCGCACCGCGCGCGCGTCGATCGGGTACTTGGAGAGCACGAGCATGCCGTACTGCCCGGGGAACCAGCCGTACCCGAACGCGTCCTGGCCGTAGGCGTCCGAACCCGGCGTCGTCACCGCGCCGTTCTTCCCGTCGAGGTCCACGCCGGACGCCACGCCGGTGTTGACGGGCGCGGTGAAGCGGTACGGGAAGCGGATCGGCGCGGCGCCGTTCTGACCGACGGCGAGGTAGTTCCGTACGAACAGACCCGCCGCCGTACCCGCGTCGTCATGGTCGAACTCGTTGATCAGGAGCACGTCCGGGTCGACCCGCTGGATCGTCTCGGCGACATTGCGCGCCTGGGTGTTGTCCGGGGTGGACAGGTCGGTGATCAGGGCGCCCTGGGTGCCGCGGTTCAGGGACGCGTTGAACGTGCCGAAACGCACCGTCCGGCGGCCGGACGCCGACGCGGGGACCGCGGCCGTACCGGCGAGGGCCGCACCGGCGAGCGCGGCGAGTGCGGTGCGGCGGGGGAAGCTGCTGCTGGGCTGGTTCATCGGGACTCCGGTGCGGGAGGGGACGAGTGAACGGCTGAAGTCTGCGCGCGTAGAGATGAACGCCACAAGTGCCCGCGAGAACTCCCGAGTTCAGCCCTGATTCACGCGATGGTGTGATCATGTGCGGTGCGGCGGATGTCCCCCGAACGGCGCGGGTAGGGCCCCCGCCATGACGCAGCAGCCCTTCGAACTCCCGCACTTCTACATGCCGTATCCCGCGCGGCTGAACCCGCACCTCGACGAGGCCCGTGCCCACTCGACGGCGTGGGCGCGCGAGATGGGCATGCTGGAAGGGTCCGGGATCTGGGAGCAGTCCGACCTCGACGCCCATGACTACGGCCTGCTCTGCGCCTACACCCATCCCGACTGCGACGGCCCCGCCCTCTCCCTGATCACCGACTGGTACGTGTGGGTCTTCTTCTTCGACGACCACTTCCTGGACATGTTCAAACGCACCCAGGACCGCGCCGCCGGCAAGGCCCACCTGGACCGGCTGCCGCTGTTCATGCCGAGGGACCCGAGCACCCCGATGCCCGAGCCGCGCAACCCCGTCGAGGCGGGGCTCGCCGACCTGTGGACGCGGACCGTGCCCACCATGTCGGCGGACTGGCGGCGCCGCTTCGCCGTGGCCACCGAGCATCTGCTCAACGAGTCCCTGTGGGAGCTGTCCAACATCAACGAAGGCCGGATCGCCAACCCCGTCGAGTACATCGAGATGCGCCGCAAGGTGGGCGGTGCCCCCTGGTCGGCGGGGCTCGTGGAGTACGCGACCGCCGAAGTCCCGGAGTCCGTCGCGGGGTCGAGGCCGCTGAGGGTCCTCATGGAGACGTTCTCCGACGCCGTGCACCTGCGCAACGACCTGTTCTCCTACCAGCGCGAGGTCGAGGACGAGGGCGAGAACAGCAACGGCGTCCTGGTCCTGGAGACCTTCTTCGGCTGTACGACGCAGGAGGCCGCCGACCTCGTCAACGACGTCCTCACCTCCCGCCTCCACCAGTTCGAGCACACCGCCCTGACCGAGGTGCCCGCGCTCGCCCTGGAGAAAGGTCTCACCCCGCCTGAGGTCGCCGCGGTCGCCGCCTACGCCAAGGGACTTCAGGACTGGCAGTCCGGCGGCCACGAATGGCATCTGCGCTCCAGCCGCTACATGAACAAGGGCGCCCGCTCCGCCTCGCCGTGGCACGGCCTCACCGGCGCCGGCACCTCCGCCGCCGACGTCGCCGCCCTGCTCGCCGCGGCCGCCGCGGAACGCCTGCGCGCCCACACGCACGTGCCGTACCAGAAGGTCGGTCCGTCCCTGCTGCCCGACTTCCACATGCCCTTCCAGGTCGAGCTCAGCCCGCATCTGGACGCCGCCCGCCCGCGCCTCACCGCCTGGATGCACCGCATGGGCATGCTCCAGGAGGGCGTCTGGGACGAGGACCGGCTCGCCTCCGCCGACCTCGCCCTGTGCTCGGCGGGCCTCGACCCCGACGCCACACCCGAGGCCCTGGACCTCAGCGCACACTGGCTGGCCTGGGGGACGTACGGCGACGACTACTACCCGCTCGTCTTCGGCCGCCGCCGCGACCTGGCCGCCGCCCGGCTGACCACGCAGCGCCTCGCGGACTGCATGCCCGTCGACGGCGAGGAGGTCCCCGTCCCGCTCAACGGCATGGAGCGCGGCCTCATCGACCTGTGGACCCGCACCACGGCCGGGATGACCCCGGACGCGCGGCGCTCCCTGAAGGACTCCGTGAACGTGATGACCGAGGCCTGGGTCTGGGAGCTGTCCAACCAGATCCAGAACCGCATCCCCGACCCGGTCGACTACCTGGAGATGCGCCGCGCCACCTTCGGCTCCGACCTCACCCTGAGCCTGTGCCGGGCGGGCCACGGCCCGGCCGTCCCGCCGGAGGTCTACCGCAGCGGGCCCGTCCGCTCGCTGGAGAACGCCGCCATCGACTACGCGTGCCTGCTGAACGACATCTTCTCGTACCAGAAGGAGATCGAGTACGAGGGCGAGATCCACAACGCGATCCTCGTCGTGCAGAACTTCTTCGGCATCGACTACCCGACCGCCCTCGGGGTCGTCCATGACCTGACGACCCAGCGCATGCGGCAGTTCCAGCATGTCGCCGCCCACGAACTGCCGATCGTGTACGACGACTTCGGGCTGTCGGCCGAGGCCCGCGAGACCATGCGGAACTACGTCCTCGACCTCCAGAACTGGATGGCGGGCATCCTGAACTGGCATCGGACGGTCGACCGCTACAAGCCCGACTTCCTGGCCCGGCGCGCCCACGGCTTCCTCCCGGACCGGTCACCGGAACTGCCGCTGCCCCTGGTCAGCTGAGACCGCGCACCCGCCGGACGGCCCGCTCGGCGAGCGCCCGGACGCCCCGCGCGGCGGACTCCGAGAGCTCGCCGCGTATCGCCTCGGCGGCGCCCAGCAGCGCGCGGGCCTCTTCGGCGGCGCCCGCGTCGGCCAGGGCGAGGGCCAGCTTGTAGTGCTCCTCGGCGAGGTACCGGCCGAGGCTCGTGCCCCGCCAGAACCCCAGCGAGTCGTCCTTGGGTTCGGCCAGGGTGTCCCTGAGCGCCGCCAAGCTGCGGTCGGCCGCGGGGAGTTGTCCCGTCTCCCGCTCCAGCCGGGCCTGGGTCAGCCGGGCCGAGACCCGGTCGCTCGCCGTTTCCTGGAGCGCGGTGTGCAGCCGCTGGGCGCGCAGCGCCTGGCCCGGCTCGCCGATCCGCTCCAAGTCGTCGACGAGAGCGGACAGTTCGGAGGTGTCCAGGCGGGTGGGGTCGTCGGTCCGCCGCAACAGGCCCTGGTCCAGCTCGATCGCGTCGAGCCGGCGGATCAGCGCGCACCGGGCGAGGTTCGTCATGCCCTGGTCCAGGGCGAGGTCGGTCCAGGTGTACAGCGGCTCGTCGGCGGGGTCCGTGCCAAACATCAGGTCGTCCAACTCGCGGGCCCACCCCAGCAGCTCGGCCGGGTCGGCGTCGAGGCCGGGGAGCTCGCTCAGCCCGCAGGCCGTGTCGAAGTCCGTCCGCCGTACCTCGTGCAGCAGCGGGAGGTCCCCGATCCCGCCGTGCAGCCCCACCAGCACGGCGGCGAGCCGCAGTTCGTCCGTCATCGACGACCGCGCCTCATGGCGCAGCAGCCGCCGCAGCGGGCCGAGGTCGCCCTTCGCGCGGTCGAACTGCGCGGCCCGCAGCGCGATCCGGCGTCGTACGGGATCCTCGGCGACCGCGTCCCACACCGCGCGGTCCTCCGCCCGCAACGCGGCCAGATCGGCGCGGCCGGCCGCGAGGACGGGCTCCCAGAGCGGCGGCGGGGGAGGGCCGATCAGATCGTAGGCGCGGCCCTCCTCCGCGTTGAGCAGCAGGAAGTCGGGCTCGGTACGGGCCAGGGCGGCGTCCAGCAGCGCTTCGAGCTCCTCGCGGGGGCGCTCGGGGAATCCCAGCGCGGCGCGCAGCTCGGTCCGCGCCTCCTCCAGAGCGGCGGCCTCCTCGTCGTCGTAGTCCTCCGCGTCCTCCAAGCCGATGATGATCTCCAGGGCCTCGTCGACACCGGCGCCGACTATCCCGGCCGAGCCCTCGGAGTCGGCGTACAGCACCGAGCCGTCCTCGCACACGAAGTACGACCCACCGCCGGCGTCCCCCGCCACGATCCGCAGGGAGCCGCCGGAGGCGAGGCGGACCGGCTCCACATGGCCGTACCCGGCCCGCTCCACGTCGAAGTCGAAGGGATACGCGGCGAGTTCGGCGAGGCGGGCGTCCTGGAGGAGCAGCCGGAGAGCGCGATCGGTCATGCGACAGAACGTAACAGCCGCCACCGACAACGGGACTTGGCGATTCCGTTCGCGGTTTCGGAACCTTTGCGTGCGGAACGGGACATTCAGGCAACCTCCGGCAAGGCGTCCGGGGTCCTCTGGGCAAGGGGAACAGACGACAGAGCACACGGGGGTGTTCGACCTTGACCGAGATCATCGAGAGGATCACCGACAGCGACCCGAAGGAGGAGGCGCCGGTCGCGGGTGAACTGGTGCCGTACGTGGCGCCGTTACCCGTCCCGCCGGTCCTGCGGCCCGACTCGGGCGACGTCCTGCGCGAGACGGAGATCGCCCTGCGCCCGACCTGGGTCCGGCTGCACCCGCAACTGCCGCCGACCCTGATGTGGGGGTACGAGGGCCTGGTGCCCGGTCCCACCATCGAGGTGCGGCGCGGGCAGCGGGTGCGTATCGCCTGGACCAACCGCGTCCCGAAGGGCAGCGAGTACCCGGTCACCGCCGTGGAGGTGCCGGTCCGCCCGCCGGGCACCGCGCCCGCCACCACCGAGCCAGGCCGCGACGGCGTCAAGCCCAGCGAGGACGTGGCCGCCCTGCCCGCCTGGTCGGTGACACATCTGCACGGAGCACAGACCGGCGGCGGCAACGACGGCTGGGCGGACAACGCGGTGGGCTTCGGCGACGCCCAGCTCTCCGAGTACCCGAACGACCACCAGGCGGTCCAGTGGTGGTACCACGACCACGCCATGAACATCACCCGGTGGAACGTGATGGCGGGCCTGTACGGCACCTACCTCGTCCGGGACGACGAGGAGGACGCCCTCCGTCTCCCCGCCGGGGCGCGGGAGATCCCGCTGCTGCTGGCCGACCGCAACCTCGACACCGACGAGGACGGCCGGCTCAACGGACGGCTGCTGCACAAGACCATCGTGGTCGACCCGGCCAACCCGGAGACGGGCAAGCCGGTGACGCTGCCCTTCGCGGGCCCGTACACCACGGTCAACGGCCGCATCTGGCCGTACGCCGACGTGGACGACGGCTGGTACCGCTTCCGCCTGGTGAACGCGTCCAACGCGCGGATCTACGACCTTGTCCTGCTGGACGAGGACGACCGACCGGTGCCGGGCATCGTGCACCAGATCGGCAGCGACGGCGGGCTGCTGCCGCGCCCGGTGCCGATCGACTTCGACGACGCCCTGCCCACCCTGACCGCCGCCCCGGCCGAACGCTTCGACCTGCTGGTCGACTTCCGCGGCCTCGCGGGCCGCAGGCTCCGGCTGGTCAACAAGGGCCTGGGGCAGCCCGCCGGTGTGCCCGACCCGGTGGGCGGGGTGCGCTATCCGGCGGTCATGGAGTTCCGGGTCCGCGAGGGCTGCGAGACGGACACCTTCGAACTGCCCGACGTGCTCTCCGGCTCCTTCCGCCGCCTCACCCACGACGTGGCGCACGGCCACCGGCTGATCGTGCTCACCCCGCCCGGCACCAAGGGCGGCGGCGGGCACCCCGAGATCTGGGAGATGACCGAGGTCGAGGACCCGAGCGGCATCGTGTTCCCGGCCGAGGGGATCATCCAGGTCACCGGGGCGGACGGC
The DNA here is from genome assembly GCF_015163075.1 of Streptomyces justiciae. GTDB lineage: Bacteria > Actinomycetota > Actinomycetes > Streptomycetales > Streptomycetaceae > Streptomyces > Streptomyces justiciae. The sequence continues at coordinate 68,807 of NZ_JADDXU010000007.1, read as the reverse complement.
ACCACCAGGACGTACCGGCGCACGGCACGGACCTTCAACGACGGCCTGGGCTTCACGATCGCCGAGGGCAGCCACGAACAGTGGAGCTTCCTCAACCTCGCCCCGATCACCCACCCGATGCACATCCACCTGGCCGACTTCCAGGCGCTCGGACGCGATCCGTACATCGTGACCGGCTTCGACCAGACGGTCGGCGGCACCCGCACACCGATCACGTTCAACCCGGACGCGACCATCCCGCTCGCACCCAACGAGCGCGGCCACAAGGACGTCTACCGCGTGCCCGGCGGTCAGATGCTGCGCATCATGGGCAAGTTCGACGGGGCGTACGGCCGCTTCATGTACCACTGCCACTTCCTGGAGCACGAGGACATGGGCATGATGCGGCCCTTCGTCGTGCTGCCCGCCGAGGCGCTGAAGTTCGACCACGGCGCCGGCCACCACGGCGGTCACACCGCGGGCTGAGCCTCCCTCAGGGCCGCGTGGGCCACGGCGGCTCGCGCCAGCGCCCGGACCATCGGGTGCGGGCGCGAGCCGTCACCGGACAGCTCCGGCTGGAAGAGGGACGCCAGGAAGAACGGGTGGCCCGGCAGTTCGGCGATCCGGACGTGGCCGTCCTCGTCGTACCCGGAGAAGCGCATGCCGTGCGCGCGCAGGGTGTCGAGGTGGCGGGACGGGCCGTAGGCGCAGAAGTAGCGCTCGACGGTGCGTTCCGAGCCGATGACCGACTGGGCGAGCGAGCCGGGCTCGACGACGACCACGCCCTCGTGGCCGACGAGTGAACAGGCCAGCGGCTCGATGAGGAAGTCCTCGGCGTCGGGGTCGGTCTCGGCGTGCGCCACGCGCGCGAGGCCGCACACATTGCGGGCGTACTCCAGCAGCGCGTGCTGGAGCCCGGCACAGGTGCCGAGAAACGGGATGCCCTCCACGCGCGCGGTGCGGATCGCCGCGAGCACTCCCTCCTCGCTGCGGTACGGGCTGCCCGGCAGCACCCACACCGCGTCGAAGCCGCTGACGGCACCCTCCGCCGCGGCGTCCTCGGACGGGATCCAGTAGGCGTCGAGCACGAGCCGGTCGCGATCGGCGAGGGCGTCGAGAAGGCGGGGGATGCGGGTGTGGGAGACGACGCTGGGGGAGCGGTCGCCGACGAGGGCGATGCGGGCTGCTGAGGTCATGCCCTCATCCTGGGCGGGGGCGCCGGATCGCGTCCAACGATGATTTCTGCATGCTCGATAAGCGATGCTGATGAGAGTCTGTCGGCATGGACCCGCACCTCCTGCGCACCTACGTCACCGTCGCCCGGCTCGCCTCCTTCTCCGAGGCCGCGCGGGAGCTGGGCTACACCCAGTCGGCGGTCTCCCAGCACATCCAGGCCCTCGAACTGGACCTGGGCGCACCCCTGCTGACCCGCCGCCCGGTCGCGCCCACCGCGGCCGGCGAGCGGCTCCTCGAACACGCGGGCCCGCTCCTGCTGCGTCTGGACGCGGCCCGCGCGGACGTCGTCCGGATGGCGTCCGCGCCCGAACACGGACTGACCCTCGCCGCCACCCCCACCGCGCTCGCCGCCCGCGTCCTCGCCGCGCTCCCGGCGGCCGGGGTGACCCTGCGGGTGCTGGCCCGCGACGCGATCCCCGCGGCCGTCGCGACCGGCACCGCCGACCTGGGCCTGGTCGACGGTCTGGCCGCCCCCAGCGACCCGCTCAGGCTGCCCGACGTCGCGCCGCTGACCACGCGAGGCGCGGGCGAGGAACCCGTGTGCGTCCTCCTGCCGGCCGGCCACCCACTGACCCGGCGCCCCGGACTGCGTCTCGGCGACCTGGCCGACGCCCGCTGGCTGGACGCCCCCGACGCCGGTCTGCCGCTCGCCCATCTCCGCGCGGCGAACGGTGGCCGCGGCTTCCGTACCGCCCTCCACTACGACGGCACCGACCTCCACACCCTCACCTCCTTGGCGGCGGCGGGCCGGGGCCTGACGCTGCTGCCCCGCTCGATGGCCACGGGGGTACCGGGCACGGCCGCCGTGCCGGTCACCGAACCCCGGGTCGTGCACCGGACGGAACTGGTGCACACGGGGGCGCCGCGGGGAGCGGCGGCGCGGCTGGCGGACGTGCTGACGGGGTGAGCGGAGCCCGTACCGCGAAAGGCCACGATGCCTATGGCTTCCCTCCGTTGACCGCTGGTCAGTCTCACTCGTTCGTGGCTCGTCGGGCGTCGGCGTGACGGGTAGAGCACCAGCCGGGACCGCCCCGTATCCGCCGGAGGCGACCCGCGTCCGCCGGAGGCAAGCCATGGAACAGACCGCGTTGCGCCCCAAGCCGATGCCCGGCCAGGAGCCCGGCGGCGGCACCAGGCCCGGCCCCGCCCGGCGCCCGCACGCCGCCCGCAGGCGGGGCCGACGGCTGCGGACCGTGGTGTTCGCATTGTTCGTCGGGACGGTCCTGGTACTCACCGGCGTCGGCCTCGGCACCGTCGGCGCCACGGTGATCGGCATGAGCAAACTCGCCGAGATGCAACGGGAGTTGGTTGGGTCAGCCGCACCGAGCCCGGCCGCCCCGGCCCCCTCGCCGCCCCCGTCGCCCACTCCGTCCCCCTCGACCCGCATCGCCGCGACGCTCGGTGTGGAGGCGGTGGACGCCGAGAAGGCGGGGGCCCTGCTCGTCGGCGTCCATGTGCCAGGACCCGGCTATGCGGCGGGCCTGGTGCTGGGTGACGTACTCCTCCAGGTCGGCAAGAAGCGCGTCGACTCGGCGGCCGACCTCGCGCGCGCCGTCGCCGCCGTGCGCCCCGGCAAGGAGGTCACGTTGACGGTCCGTCACCAGAGCGGTGGCTACCAGCAGTTGACCGCCGTCCCGGGCATCGTCACGTGACCACGCGGAAGTGGCTGGTGAGCCGTCCGGCGTCGTCCAGGATGTGGAAGGCCAGTCCGACGGGGGCCTCCCGGTCCGCCACCTGGTCGCCCTCCCAGGGCAGCCGCAGCGTCCACGTCACCCCCGGCCCGACCATCAGCGGCCGCCCGGCGAAGACGCTCGCCGCCGGGGTGTGGGCGTGCCCGGTGATCAGGCCCGCGATCTCGGGGCGGCGGCCGAGCAGCGCGGCCAGCCGGTCCGGTCGTGCCAACTGGTAGCGGTCCGGCAGCGGGTGGTGCAGCGCCACCGGCGGGTGATGGAAGGCGAGCAACGCACGCCGCTCGCCGCCGAGTTCGTCCAGCGTGGCCTCGATCCAGTCGTACGTCTCGTCGTCCAGGGCCCCTTCGTCGGCACCCGGGATGCTGGAGTCGCACATCAGCACCGCCGCGTCGTCGAAGACCCGCACACTGTTGACCGGCCCGTCGGACGCGGGTGCTCCGAGCAGCGCCTTGCGGTACGGGGCGCGGCTGTCGTGGTTGCCCGGGCAGGTCAGCACGGGGAACGGCGCGTCGCTCAGCAGGCGCGCGGCCTCCTCGTACTCCGCCTCCGCGCCGTGGTCCGCGATGTCTCCCGTCACCAGCAGCGCGTCCACCGCCCCGGGCAGCCCCCACAGGTGGTCGCGGACGCGCCTCGCGCGCGTGGTGGCCCGTTCGCTTCCGTCCAGATGCAGATCACTGATGTGCGCGAGCACGAGCACGGTCGTATACCTCCCCTGATGGAAGTTAATGGTCTGGGGAGATCTAAGCATTAGATCTAATGCATGGGCAATCCATATCCGTTAAGCCGGTGCAAGGGGGCCGAGGAGGCGTCTGGAGCAGGTCTCCGGCGGCGTCCTGCTCCTGCTCGGCGTCCGGAGAGCTGACGCCATGCGCGATACGGCCCCGGCGGGGACCGTGAACCGGCTCGCGCTGCCCCCGTCGACCGGGCAGGATGCTGCCCGTAGCCCCGTTGTCCCACTGTCCGCCCAGGGAGGCCCGGATGACCGGCAGCAAGACCGCGCCCTTCACCGCCGACGACTACCGGGCCCGCATGGAGCGCGCCGCCCGGGCGGCCGCCGACGCCGGACTCGCCGGACTGCTCGTGGCCCCCGGCCCCGACCTGGTCTGGCTCACCGGCTACACCCCCACCGCGATCACCGAACGGCTCACCCTGCTGGTCCTCGCCCCCGGCCAGGACCCCGTCCTCGTCGTCCCCACCCTCGAGGCCCCCGATGCCGCCCACGCGGCGGGCGCCCCCGCGCTGACCCTGCGCGACTGGACCGACGGCAAGGACCCCTACGCCGCCACCGCCGCCCTCCTGGACTCCGGCGGCCGGTTCGGCATCAGCGACAACGCCTGGGCGATGCACCTGCTGGGCCTGCAGAAGACGCTGCCGAACACCTCGTACGCCGCCCTCACCGACGCCCTGCCGATGCTCCGGGCCGTCAAGGACGCGGCCGAACTGGAGCTCCTGGCAGCCGCGGGCGCGGCTGCTGACGCAACGTTCGAGGAGATCCGGAAGGTTCCCTTCGGTGGCCGCCGCGAGTCCGAGGTCGGCGCCGACCTCGCCGACCTGCTGCGCCGGTTCGGGCACTCCCAGGTCGACTTCACCATCGTCGCCTCGGGCCCCAACGGGGCCAACCCGCACCACGAGGTCGGCGACCGCGTCATCGAACAGGGCGACATGGTCGTCCTCGACTTCGGCGGCCTGAAGGACGGCTACGGCTCCGACACCTCCCGCACCGTCCACGTCGGCGAACCCACCGACGAGGAACGCCGGGTGCACGACCTCGTCCGCGAGGCCCAGGAGGCCGGCTTCCGGGCCGTACGCCCCGGCGTCGCCTGCCAGGAGGTCGACCGTGCCGCCCGCAAGGTCATCGCCGACGCCGGCTACGGCGAGTACTTCATCCACCGCACCGGCCACGGCATCGGCGTCACCACCCACGAACCGCCGTACATGATCGAGGGCGAGGAGCAGCCCCTCGTCCCCGGCATGTGCTTCTCCGTGGAGCCCGGTGTCTACCTGCCCGGCCGCTTCGGCGTCCGCATCGAGGACATCGTCACGGTCACCGAGGACGGCGGCCGCCGTCTCAACGACACCAGCCGCGAGATGGTCATAGTGGACTGAGCAGCCTTCAGGAGCCCCGACCCCGAGTGACAGCGGCGCGACCATGACCCAGGCACCGACACCCACCGCGGACACCGTCCGCAGGCTGGTCCGTTCCCTCCTCAAGGACGCCTCCGACACGGCCGGGCCCGAGGTCCGGCCGGTCGCCGAGAGCGCCGAGCCCGCGGTCTGGTGGGTCGGCAGCCGCCATGTGCTGCGCCTGGCCCCCGACCGCGAGGCCGCCGTGCGCCGGCGCCGCGAACTGCGCCTGCGCGACCTCGTCCGCGCGCACGTCCCCGTAGCCGTCCCGACCAGCGTCGCCCACGGCGAGTGGGCGCCGGGTCTGACGTACACCCTCGACAGCAAACTGCCCGGCGGCTCGGCCCGGGAGCACGACGTGTCCGCCGTCGGCGAGGCCGACCTGGCCGCGCTGCTCACCGGGCTGCGCGAGGTGCCCGCCCGGCAGGCCGAGACCCTCGGCGTGCCGCGCACCGCCCCGCGCTCCCTGGAGGCACTGCGCCGCGCCGCCGAACGTGCCGCCGAACTCCTCGCCAAGGCCGACGAGTTCGACCCCGCGCGGCTCCACCAGCTGTCCCAGCCGGCCGCCGTGCAGCTCGCCGCGCAGCCCGGCACCGCCGTCCTCGTCCACCACGGACTCACCGGCGACCACCTTGTCGTCAGCGCCGACGGACGGGTGCGCGGCGTGCTCGGCTGGGCGGACGCGGTCCTCGGCGACCCCGCGGAGGACATCGCCTGCCTCGCCCTCGCCGTCGGCTCGCCCGCCGCGGTCCGCGCCGCCACCCTCGCCGGCTACGGCGCCCGCCCCTGCCTGCGCGGCCTGTGGCTCGCCCGCTGCGACGCCGTCGTCCGCCTCGCCGCCGCCCTCCAGGGCCGCGACGACACCCCCCTGCCGGAACTGCGCGTGCAGCTCCGGCACGCGTGGGAGGCGATCCTGCTGGAACGGGTGACGGAGCTGCGGGAGGACGGCGGGGAAGAGGAGGCCTGACCAGGTCGCCGGTCACTCCTGGAGCAGCACCACGCACGACTCCCCGGGCACCTCCAGCACCCCGTCCGCGCCCGGCGCCGCCACGGGCTCCCACGCGGCCAGTACACGCGCCTGACGGGGCCCCAGAGGGATCGCGGCGGTCTCCTTGGCCAGGTTCACCGCCACCCGTACGTCCCCGCGCCGGAAGGCCAGCCAGCGCCGCTGCTCGTCGTGGGCCACCTTGGTGTCGGCGAGGTCCGGGTCGGTGAGGTCGGCCTGTTCGTGGCGCAGGGCGATGAGACGGCGGTACCAGGCGAGCACGCGCGCGTGGGGCTCGCGCTCCGGCTCGGACCAGTCCAGGCAGGAGCGGTCCCGCGTCGCCGGGTCCTGCGGGTCGGGCACGTCCTCCTCCGCCCAGCCGTGCGCCGCGAACTCCCGCCGCCTGCCCCGCCGTACGGCCTCCGCGAGCTCCGGGTCGGTGTGGTCGGTGAAGAACTGCCAGGGCGTCCCCGCCGCCCACTCCTCGCCCATGAACAGCATCGGCGTGAAGGGCGCGGTGAGCGTCAGCGTCGCGGCGCAGGCCAGCAGACCGGGGGAGAGGGAGGCCGAAAGACGGTCGCCCTGGGCGCGGTTGCCGACCTGGTCGTGGGTCTGGCTGTAGCCGAGCAGCCGGTGCGCGGCCACGCGGCTGCGGTCCAGCGGGCGCCCGTGGTGCCGGCCGCGGAAGCTGGAGTACGTGCCGTCGTGGAAGTACCCGCCGGCCAGAGTCTTGGCGAGCGCGGCGAACGGGGCCTTTCCGAAGTCGGCGTAGTAGCCCTGCGACTCACCCGTCAGCGCGGTGTGCAGACAGTGGTGGAAGTCGTCGTTCCACTGGGCGTGCAGCCCGAGACCGCCCTCCGCGCGCGGGGTGACCAGACGGGGGTCGTTCAGGTCGGACTCGGCGATGAGGAACAGCGGCCGGCCGACGTCGGAGGCGAGGGCGTCGACCGCTGTCGACAGCTCCTCCAGGAAGTGGCACGCGCGCGTGTCGGCCAGCGCGTGCACCGCGTCCAGACGCAGCCCGTCGAGCCGGTAGTCCCGCAGCCACGCCAGCGCACTGCCCACCAGATACGCGCGCACCTCGTCGGAGCCCGGCGCGTCCAGGTTCACGGCCGAGCCCCACGGCGTGTGGTGGGTGTCGGTGAAGTACGGGCCGAACTGCGGCAGGTAATTGCCCGACGGACCCAGGTGGTTGTGCACGACGTCCAGGACGACCCCGAGACCGAGCTCGTGCGCCCGGTCCACGAAACGCTTCAGCGCCTCGGGGCCGCCGTACGGCTCGTGCACCGCCCACAGCGACACGCCCTCGTAACCCCAGCCGTGCCGCCCGGGGAAAGGACACAGCGGCATCAACTCGACGTGCGTGACGCCCAGTTCCGCCAGGTGCTCGAGGCGGCCCGCCGCCGCGTCCAGGGTGCCCTCGCGCGTGTACGTGCCCACGTGCAGCTCGTACAGGACCGCGCCCGGCAACGGCCGCCCCGGCCACTCCGTGCGCCACGCGTACCGGCCGTGGTCCACGACCGCACTCAGCCCGTCCGGGCCGTCCGGCTGGCGGCGCGAGCGCGGGTCCGGCAGCACCGGGCCGTCGTCGAGCGCGAAGCCGTACCGGCTGCCGTCCGCCGCCTCGGCTTCGCCCCGCCACCACCCCGCGCGGTCGGGATCGCGCTCCAACGCGCGCGTGACGCCGTCGCACTGGAGCGTCACACGGTCTGCCTGCGGTGCCCACACCTCGAACTGCACGGACGGTTCCCCTTCGTCTGCTCACCGTGATGTAGCCCGTCCATGGTGCTTCAAACGCGATCAGTCCGCGCGCGTGGCGGCCGTTCTCGCGTTTTCTGGACACCCGGCGTTCACTGCCCGACAATCACGAGCGTGACGTCGTCCTTCGAGTTCAACACGTACCCCGCGCGGCTCTCCGACGCGGAGCGCGACAAGGCGCTGAAGGTGCTCCGTGACGGCGTCGCCATGGGCCGGCTGTCGCACGACACGTTCATCCGGCGGATGGAGCTGGCGCTCGCCGCCCGCCGCTCGGACGAACTGGCGGCGCTCACCGCGGACCTGCCTTCCGAGAGCCGCCTCTCGCGCGTGGTCTTCGGCTCCGTCGAAGCGGTCTCCGGCTTCACCCAGCGGCTGCGGCGCGCCTGGCAGGCCGAGCGGCTGCCCAAGCTGCTGCTGCCCCACCCCGCGGGCGGCCACCCGCTGCGCATCGGCCGCGACCCCGCCAACGGGCTGCGCCTGAGCCACGAGACGGTCTCGCGCGTGCACGCCGAACTGAGCCGCCAGGGCGGCATGTGGGTGCTGCGCGACCTCGGCTCCACCAACGGCACGACGGTGAACGGACGACGCGTCATCGGGGCGGCCGTCGTGCGCGAGGGAGACCAGGTCGGCTTCGGCCGGATGTGGTTCCGGCTCGCCGCGAACTGAGGCCCCCTCAACTCCATCAACTGAGTCGAACCTTAGCTCTGGCCTGGGATTTGCTCGCTGTAGAACGTCCAATTCCCTTTGCGTACGGCGGTGTTGACGTACCCCGCAAGTCGTGACTGACTGTACGTCCACCTTGCACACCAGGTGAACCGACGGCACCACATGTGGAGGTGTGCCCTGTCGCCCCTCCTCCGCTACCCGTCCGTCGACGAACTCGGCGCGCGTGCCGCCGCACTCGTCGCCCGCCACCCCCGCGACGCCCGGCTCCGCCCCGTCGGCACCTCCCGCGCGGGCACCCCGATGTGGCTGCTGTCCGTCGGTCACGGCAGCCGGCACGCCCTCGTTGTCGCCGGCCCGCACGCCAACGAACCCGTGGGCGGCGCCACCGTCCTGCACCTGGCCGAGCGCGCCCTCGCCGACCCCGCGCCCACCGAGGCCGCCGACGCCACCTGGAACCTGCTGCTCTGCCTCGACCCCGACGGCCTGCGCCGCAACGAGGGCTGGCTGCACGGCCCGTACACCCTCGGCCGCTACTTCCGGCACTTCTTCCGCCCCGGCTTCCTGGAACAGCCCGAATGGCTGCCCGACGGTGCCGCAGCGGCCACCCTGCCGGAGACCCGCGCCCTGCTCGACCTCCAGGACGAGCTACGGCCCTTCCTGCAGTGCTCGCTGCACGGCGTCGACGTCGGCGGCGGCTTCGTCGAGCTCACCCACGACCTGCCCGGGCTCGCCGGACGCGTCGCCCGGATCGCGGGCCGACTCGGCATCCCGCGCGAACTCGGCGCGTACGACACCCTGTACTGGCCCGGCCTCGGCCCCGCCGTCTACCGCATCCCGCCGCCGCGCCGGGGCGACCTGGCCGCGGCCATCACCGAGGCCGCCGTCGAGTCCACCTGGTTCCACCCCTACCGGCACGGCACCGTCACCGCGGTCGTCGAGGCGCCCATGTGGGGCGTGGCCACCGTCGAGGACGGCTCCCCGCCCGTCGACGCCGACACCGTCCTGCGCCTCGTCAGCCGCACCCTGCGGCACGACACCGGACTCCTGGAGCAGCTGCTCGCCCGGATCCGCCCGCACCTCGCCGCCGTACCGGACGCGGAACGGCTGCTCGCCCCGGTGGACGACTATTTACTGGTCTGCCCCGGCCTCGCCGACGCCTGGGACCCCGATGTCACCGGCACCGACGGCGGCCACCCGCTGCCGCCCCTGAGCACCGCCCACCTCGCCACCCTGCGCATCTCCGGCCGCCGCCTGGCGCTGCGCACGGCGGGACTGCTGCACCAGCTCGTCACCGCCGCGGGCAGCGACCCGGCTGGTGTGCTGCCCGAACTGGACCGGCTCATCGACCTGTGGTGCGCCGACTACCTCGACGGCTGCGGAGCCCGCTGGATCCCCATCGCCCGCCAGGTGGAGTACCAGGCGCGGGTGGTGCAGGCCGCGTTCGAACTGGCGGCCGGGCGGCACGCGCGCGTGGGCTCTCGTTCGGGTGAGTCGGGGTGGGGTTCGCAGGCGGCGATGCCGATGCAACTGGAATGAAGAACCGCACTGCATCGAAGGCGGCCCGGGGCACCCTGCTCGCCGCGGCCGCCCTCCTCGTCGCCGGTACGGCCCCCGCCCAGGCGACGGCCCAGCACTCCGGCACCTGGCTCTACCTCACGGTCACCAAGGGCGACGCCCGCTCCAGCGACACGCGCGGCACCTTCCTGCTGTGCGACCCGCCCCAAGGACACGGGCACGCCGCCCAGGCCTGCGCGGAACTGGCGGCGGTCGACGGCGACATCGCGGCCCTCCCGCCGAAGGACGGCTACTGCCCGATGCTGTATGCCCCGGTGAGCGCACACGCGCGTGGGCAGTGGAACGGACGGCCCGTCGAGTACACGGAGACCTTCGCCAACGGATGCGTGATGGCCGGACGCACCGGATCGGTGTTCGCGCTCGACGACTGACCCCGCGCGGGTGGGGCGGCGGCGGTCACGCGGCCCGGTCGCGCGCGTGCCGCGCCGCCGCCACCACCGTGCGGGACTGATGCTCCACCTGGTGCTCCAACGGCACCCAGCGGGCCCGGAACCGCACCGCGAACGCCTCGCTCCAGGTCGCGACGAGCCGCTCCAGACGCGGCGCCGCACGGTCGTCGTGCTCCGTCAGGACCCGCAGCAGCATCGACGCCGCCCGCAGCGGCAGCCGGCGCGCGAACGCGTCCACGCTGCCCACGTACGCGCGCGTGTTGTCGGCGGGAGCCGTGTGCGTCCAGTCCGCGGCCAGCCCGGGCACCAGGTCGAGACCCCACTTCGCGGCCCGCAGGAGCGGTCCCTCGACGCCGGGCAGCCGCGGCAGCGCGTCGGTCAGCACCCGCTCGACCTGGCGCGTGTCCAGCAGCAGCCGCTCCGCGAGCCGGCGCAGCGCCACCGCGGGCGCCGGATGCGGCACCGGGTCGTCGACCAGGTCGCTCGCCCACATCGGCACCTCGACGATCGCGGTCAGCCCGCCGTACCGATGCGCGTGGTACCAGGTGCTGTTGCGCGCGTCGTCCGGCATGCTCGGGTACGCCGCCCCGGCGCCCGGCGAGGGCATCACATGCACGCCAGGCCCTGACGCGGGCCAGCCCGCGGCGTCCGAAGCGCCCGTCTCCACAGGGATGTTGAGCTCCGCCGCGGACTTGGCGAACGGCTCGGCGAGCCCCGGTATGTCCTTCGTCAGCTGCACCCAGCTGCCGCCCAGGTCGGTGCCGTGCAGCGTCACCTGGAGGTAGGGGCGCAGCTCGTCGATGACGCCGGTCAGGGCGCGGGTCTCGGGCGGCAGCCGGTCGGGCGGCAGCACCGCGGGCGACCACTCCGGCTGCTCGTGGCCCGCAGGCCGGAAGAAGCCCCGGTGGTAGTCGAACAGGCTGCGCGGCGCCGGGGTCACATGCAGGGACGCCCCGTCGGGGTCCGCGCACAGCAGGAAGTGCCAGGACGTGTCCGCCCGCAACTCCCGCTCCCGTACGACCCGTTCGGCGACGTCGAGAAGAGTGGCGCCGCCGGTCGGCTCGTTGGCGTGGGCGCCGGCGACGACCAGCACGGCACGCTCCGCATGGCCCACGGACAGCAGCAGCAGGGGTCTGCCCGCCCGTGACCGGCCCACCTGCCGCAGGGTGCACAGAGCGGGCCGATGAGCCGCCAACGCCCTTGCCGACGCGACGACTTCGGTCACTGTGGGGTAGCGCAGCTCCGGCAGGAGACTCACCCCCGACACATCCGCCCGGCTTCGCAATCCGCAGTACCCCACGCTCTCCGTGGACTGTCAAGGACGCACCGGGGGAGCCTCCAGGGGGCGCCCAGATGCATTTACCGCCAGCAGGAAGGGCGGTTGGTGCCAGCGGGAGTGCCGGGCCCTGCCGGACGGCGGTCACGGGCACCGGCGCTCGGCACGGTGTGCGTGTACGCGCGCGTGAGGCGTCGTCGAGCACGGGTGCGGTCGCCGTCGACCCAGGTGCGAGCGCGGTGCGGGCGCCCGTGCGAGCAGTGTGCCGGTTCCCGTCACGACGCGCCGGTCGTCCGGCGCGGGCCCCGGGAGCACGCGCGGGTGCGAGCCGGTAGCCGGGACGGGAGCGCGGCGCACGGTGAGGGCGCGCACGCCGGGCGCGCGTTTCCGAAACGCGCCAGGCGTGCGCGTGGCGCGGGCGCCCCGCCGCAGCCACCCGACCTCACCAGCGCTCGGCGCACGGTGAGGGCGCACACGCCCGGCCCAGCCACCCGACCTCTCCAGCGTCCGGCGCACGGTGAAGGCGCGCGCCCCCTGTCGCGGCTACCCGACCCGCTCCAGCAGCGCCACCGGCAGCCCCTCGAACAGCTCCGCCACGCGCGCGTGCCCCGTGAACTCCCGCTCCGGGGCCAGGACGTCGGCCCACCGCCCCGGCGGCAGCGGCAGTCGGGTCTCACCCCAGCCGCCCGCCTCCGCCAGCCGCAGCGACAGCCGGGTGACGGCCGTGATGACCTCCCCGGAGCGGGCGAACGCCAGACAGTGGGCCGCCGCCGGGCCCTCGGCGGCGAGCGGCGCGTACGACGCCGAGTCGCCGAACGCGGCGGGCCGCCGGGCGCGCAGCCGTAGCGCCGCCGCCGTCAACGCGCCCTTCTCACCTGGCTCTTCCGGCGGGAACCGCACCGGACGCCGGTTGTCCGGGTCCACCAGCGCCCGGTACTCGGCCTCCGTGCCCTGGTAGACGTCCGGCACCCCGGGCATCGTCAGATGGACCAGAGCCGTGCCGAGCAGGTTCGCCCGCACCGACGGCTCCAGGGCGCTCCGGAAGGCCGCCACGTGCTCGCCCGGCACCCCGCACGGCCCTGCCGCGACGAACTCCGCCACCGCATCCTCGTACGGCGGCTCCTGTTCCGTCCAGCTGGTGTACAGCCCGGCCTCGCGCACATGCTTCAGCAGCGCCCCCTGCACCCGCTCCGCGCTCGCCGGGCCCAGCCCGAACACCGTCTGCCATGCCGCCCACGCCAGCTGGGCGTCGGGCACGCCGTCGCCCGTGCGCGTCACCTCGGCCAGCACGTCGGCCCAGCGCTGCGGGCACTCGGTGAGCACGGCGAGCGCGGCCCGCACGTCCGCGCTGCGCTTGGTGTCGTGCGTCGACACCACGGTCCCGGTCGCCGGCCAGTCGCGCTGCACGCGCGCGCAGTAGGCGTGGAAGTCCTCCGGGGACACCGCCGGACTGCCGGGGTTGCCGCCCACCTCGGTCGCCGACAGCAGCGGCACATAGCGGTAGAACGCCGTGTCCTCCACGGACTTGGCGCGCAGCGCCGACGACGTCTGCGCGAACCGCGCCCGGAACTCCAGATGCTCCGGCCCGTCGCCCGCCCGCCCGAGCACCAGATCGCGGACGACGTCGACCGCGCCCGCCTCCTCCGAGACCACGAACGCCTGCCGCGCCTCCTCGGCGGCCTCCTCGGTCACGACCGACGCGGCATCGATCGAGCCGTACGGCCGGTAGACCTCCATCCGCACCAGCAGCTCCTGGAGGGCGGTGCGCAGCGCCCAGGGCGCCCGGTCGCGCAGCGCGGGCTCCGGGGACGTGGCGCACAGCCGGACCGCCACCCGGGTCAGCCGCTCGGTCTCGGCGGCCAGCTCGTGCGTGAGCACCTTGTACGCCGCCCGCCGCACCGTCGCCTCCCACTGCCCGCCCCGGTCCGTCTGCGGGGCCGCGAACCGCCGGTACTGCCCGAGGAGTTCCCCGAACCCCGCAGGGTCCGTGAACACCCCGTCCACGTGCCGCAGCGCGTCGTACCCGGTGGTCCCCGCGACCGGCCAGGAGGCGGGCAGCGGCTCACCGTCCGCGAGGATCTTCTCCACGACCGTCCAGCGCCCGCCGGTCGCCTCGTGCAGCCGCAGCAGATAGCCGTCCGGGTCGGCGAGCCCGTCGGGATGGTCGATCCGCAGCCCGTCGACGACCCCCTCGTGGAGCAGCTGGAGGATCTTGCCGTGGGTGGCCTCGAACACCTCCGGGTCCTCCACCCGCACCCCGATCAGCTCCGAGATGCTGAAGAACCGCCGGTAGTTGAGCTCGGTACGGGCCAGCCGCCACCACGTCGGCCGGTACCACTGGGCGTCGAGCAGCTGCGGCAGCGGCAGGTCGCGCGTGCCCTCGCGGAGCGGGAAGGCGTGGTCGTAGTAGCGCAGGACGTCCCCGTCGACCACCAGCCGCTCCAGCTCGCCGCCGAGCGGACCCCCGAGCACCGGAAGCAGGATCTGCCCGCCCTGCGCCTCCCAGTCGACGTCGAACCAGCGCGCGTACGGCGACTTCGGGCCCTCCCGCAGCACCTCCCACAGCGCCCGGTTGTGACGCGGGGCCATCGCCATGTGGTTCGGCACGATGTCCACCACCAGGCCCAGACCGTGCTCCCGCGCGGTCCGCGCGAGCGCGCGCAGGCCTTCCTCGCCGCCCAGTTCGCCGCGCACGCGCGCGTGGTCGACGACGTCGTAGCCGTGCAGGGAGCCGGGGACGGCCTCCAGGACGGGGGACAGGTGCAGATGCGAGACGCCGAGCGAGGCGAGGTACGGTACGGCCGCCGCGGCGGCGTCGAAGGGGAACTCGGGCTGGAGCTGAAGCCGGTAGGTGGCCGTCGGCACCGCCGGGTCGGGTCGCGCAGGTGTCATGCAAACCTACGTACCCGCCCCGCAGTCTTTCGTGTCATCACCCCCTGCATGTCCCCACGCGCGCGTGGCTAGCTTCGAACGATGACGACCATGGGACGCGCCTACCGCGAGGTCATCGGCCTGACCGGGCCCCTGCTGCCGGTGCTGTCCTTCCTGGCCCGGTTGCCGACCGCCACCGTCCAGTTCGGCAGCGTGCTGCTCGTCGCCCGCACCAGCGGCTCCCTGACCGCGGCGGGGCTCACCGGCGGCGCCCTAGCGCTCGGCCAGGTGGCCTGCGGCCCGCTGGTGGGCCGGCTCGCCGATCGGCACGGCCAGCGCACGGTCGTGCTCGCCTTCTCCCTCGGCAACGCCCTCGCCATCACGGCACTGGTGACGGGCGCGCTCACGGGAGCGTCCACGCTCGCCCTGGCCCTGCTGGGCGCGGCGACCGGCGCGACCGTACCGCTGATCGGCCCCCTCGGCCGGGCCCGCCTGGTGGCGCTGGCCCGCCGCGCGCACGCCCCCGAGACCACGGTCTCGACCGCGCTCTCCTTCGAGAGCACCCTCGACGAGATCTCCTTCGTCCTCGGCCCCGCCCTGGTCGGCCTGGCCGCCGTCCTGGCCCACCCGGCGCACGCGCTCGCCGGAGCGGCGCTGCTGGTGGCCGCCTGCGGCAGCGGCTTCGCCCTGCACCCGACGGCGGCGACGACGAGGCCCGCCAAGGCTCCCACCGCCCACACCAACCGCCCCGAGCGGACCGCCTGCTCCGACCGGACCGCCTGCTCCGACCGCGCCGACCGGACCGACCGCGCCGACCGCCCCGTCCGGACCGCCTGCCCCGACCCGACCGCCCGCCCCGACCCGACCGACCCGACCGACCGCGCCCACGGCGCCGATCGCGCCGCCCGCCCCCGTACGCCCCGTTCCGTCCACGCCCTCCGCGCCGCCCTCGCCCTCCAGGGCGCCATGTTCGGCGCCTGCCAGGCCGGCATCACCGCGCTCACCGAGCGGCTCGGGCAGGCCGACCAGGCGGGGCTCGTCTACGCCGCCATGGGAGTGATGAGCGCCGTCGCCGGACTGTCCATGGCCGCCGTCCCCGCGCGCGTGGGGCTCGGGAGGCGCTGGCGGGCGGCCACCGCGGCCGCGTTCGCCCTCTCCCTGCCCCTGCTGTGGGCCGACAGCCTCGGCGCCCTGTACGCGGCCGTCACCGTCCTCGGCGTCGCCTACGCGCCGCACCTCATCACGGTGTTCGGGCTCACCGAGCGCGCGGTACCGCCCACGCGGCTCGCGGAGGCGATGGCGTACGCGACCAGTGCCCTGGTCGGCGGCCAGGCCCTCGCCGTCGCCGGCACCGGCCGCCTCGCCGAGGCGTACGGCCCAGCAGCGGCGTTCGGCACGGCGAGCCTGGCGGCCGCACTCGCCTGCGCGATCGCGCTGACGGCGCGGCCGACGTCGTACGCCCGGAACACTGCAACCAGCGACCACGCGCGCGTGCCCACCGGCAGCGCCTAGCCCACCCGCCACGCGCGCGTGCCCACCAACCGCGCCCAGACCTCCCGCCACGCGCGCATGCCCACCGGCAGCGCCCAGACCTCCCACCACGCGCGCGTGTCCACCGCCCCCGCCTAGACCGGCCGCTGCAACACCGTCATGCTTCGGTCCACCAGCGTCAGCCGGTCCCCGGCCTGGACCTTCGGGCCGGAGCCTTGGGGCTGGCCCTCCGCGCGCGCGGTGTCGATGACGACCTCCCACTGGCGGCCGTGGTTGACCGGCACCACGAAGTCCAACGTCTTGTGCGAGGCGTTGAACATCAGCAGGAACGAGTCGTCGCTGATGCGCTCCCCGCGCGGGCCGGGCTCGGAGATCGCGTTGCCGTTGAGGAACACCGAGATGGCCGACGCCTTCGCCCGGTCCCAGTCCCGCTGGGTCATCTCCTCGCCCTCCGGCGTGAACCAGGCGATGTCCGACAGCTCGTCGTGGGTGCCCTCCACGGGCCGCCCGTGGAAGAAGCGCCGGCGGCGGAAGACCGGGTGGTCCCGGCGCAGCCACACCATCGCGCGCGTGAAGGCCAGCAGATCGCCGAACACCTCGCCGTCCTCCGGCCACTGCACCCACGCCAGTTCGCTGTCCTGGCAGTAGGCGTTGTTGTTGCCGCGCTGGGTGCGGGCGAACTCGTCGCCGTGGCTGAGCATCGGCACGCCCTGGGACAGCATCAGCGTCGCGACGAAGTTGCGCATCTGGCGGGCGCGCAGCTCCAGGACGTGCGGGTCGTCGGTGTCGCCCTCGGCCCCGCAGTTCCAGGACCGGTTGTGGCTCTCGCCGTCCCGGTTCTCCTCGCCGTTGGCCATGTTGTGCTTGTCGTTGTACGAGACGAGGTCGTGCAGCGTGAAGCCGTCGTGGCAGGTCACGAAGTTGATGGAGGCCAGCGGGCGGCGTCCGTCGTCCTGGTAGAGGTCCGAGGAGCCGGTCAGCCGGGACGCGAACTCCGCGACCGCGCGCCGCTCACCGCGCCACAGGTCGCGCACGGTGTCGCGGTACTTGCCGTTCCATTCGGTCCACAAGGGCGGGAAGTTGCCCACCTGGTAGCCGCCCTCGCCGACGTCCCACGGCTCGGCGATCAGCTTCACCTGCGAGACCACCGGGTCCTGCTGCACCAGGTCGAAGAACGACGACAGCCGGTCCACCTCGTGGAACTGCCGGGCCAGGGTCGCCGCGAGGTCGAAGCGGAAGCCGTCGACATGCATCTCGGTGACCCAGTACCGGAGCGAGTCCATGATCAGCTGAAGGACGTGCGGGGAGCGCATCAGCAGGGAATTGCCGGTGCCCGTGGTGTCCATGTAGTAGCGGGGATCGTCGGTGAGGCGGTAGTACGACGGGTTGTCCAGGCCCCGGAAGGACAGCGTCGGGCCCAGGTGGTTGCCCTCCGCGGTGTGGTTGTAGACGACGTCGAGGATGACCTCGATCCCGGCCTCGTGCAGCGCCCGGACCGCCGACTTGAACTCCAGGACCTGCTGGCCGCGGTCGCCCCAGGAGGCGTAGGCGTTGTGCGGGGCGAAGAAACCGATCGTGTTGTAGCCCCAGTAGTTGTTGAGGCCCATGTCGACCAGCCGGTGGTCGTTGACGAACTGATGGACCGGCATCAGCTCCAGCGCGGTCACGCCCAGCTCGGTGAGGTGCTCGATGATCGCCGGATGCGCGAGGGCGGCGTACGTGCCGCGCAGTTCCTCGGGCAGGCCCGGGTGGCGCATGGTGAGGCCCTTGACGTGGGCCTCGTAGATCACCGTGTGGTGGTAGTCGGTACGGGGGCGGCGGTCGTCGCCCCAGTCGAAGTACGGGTTGACCACGACCGAGCTCATGGTGTGCGGGGCGGAGTCCAGGTCGTTGCGCTTCTCGGGCGCGTCGAAGTGGTAGCCGTACACCTCCTCGCCCCACCGGATCGAACCGCTGATCGCGCGCGCGTACGGATCGAGCAGCAGCTTCGCGGAGTTGCAGCGCAGCCCGCGCTCCGGGGCGTACGGGCCGTGCACCCGGAATCCGTAGCGCTGTCCCGGCATCACGCCGGGCAGATACGCGTGCCGCACGAACGCGTCGGACTCGCGCAGCTCCACCGCCGTCTCCGAGCCGTCGTCGTGCAGCAGACACAGCTCAACTCGGTCCGCGGCCTCGGTGAAGACCGCGAAGTTCGTGCCGGCGCCGTCGTACGTGGCACCGAGTGGATATGCCTCTCCAGGCCAGACCTGCATGGACACGACTCTTTCAGCTCGTCGCCGCCGCCGTGGCGCCTTGACCACGAGTCTCCCCGAAAGTGATGGAACCTCCTATGACTTACGTCCCTCTTACCGATCGACCAGTGCATACGCGGTATGCCGAAACGTGTGGGGCAGAGACGTACTCCCGGGATCGAAGGGGGAGTAGGGGGAAGATGTGCGCAAGATAGTGCACCGCCATCTTGGCAAGGTGGTGGCCGGTGCGGCCATCGCGGTGGCCTCGACCGCCGTGATGGTCGGTGTCACCCTGCCGGGGACGGCGGGCGCCGACGAATCGGGCGGGACCAAGGGCGACGACAAGGCGGCCGCCGCCCAGCAGCTGGGGCAGGACGAGCAGGGCGCGCCCGTCGCGCCGGGCGTCGTCCAGGAGGCCCCGGACGAAGGGGACAAGGGCAAGGGCGGCGATCCGCTGACCGACGACGAGATCGCCCGCGCCCAGAAGATCGCCGTGAACCGGCAGACGTTCGCCGCGAGCGAGAACGCGGAGGGTGAGCGCGGTCCGCAGCAGCTCACCGTCGACCTGGCCGAGTCGGAGACCGGCGGCACCGAGACGTCCCGGCGCGCCGACGTGTCGTACTACGACTACCGGGACGACACGCTCGTCACCAAGACCGTCGACCTGGACACCGGGAAGGTCGTGGACTCCACCGACCAGCAGGGTGTGCAGCCGCCACCGAGCCGCGCCGAGAGCAGTGCGGCGGCGGCCCTGCTGATCGCCGACCCGCTGGGAGCCGGCCTCAAGGCCGACTACAAGGACGCGATGGGCAAGGAGCTCACCTCGCCGGACCAGCTGCGGCTGAGCGGCGGCATCTACCGGGCCACGCCGGGCGCGCAGCCGGCCGCGCTGGACAAGTGCGGCGAGCACCGCTGCCTGCGGCTGTTCACGAAGGTCAAGAACGGGCCGTGGATCGACACCACGTCCCTGGTGATCGACCTGAGCGCCCACAAGGTCGCCGAACTCAAGCACTGAGTCCGACCCGCTCAGCCGCCGAGCCGACCACTCGGCCGCCGAGCCCACCTCCGTCCACTTTTCGAACTCGCACCTCCTGCAAGGGAGTCACTTCTTCATGCGCGTCAACAGAATCAGCTCTGCCCGCGGCCGGACGGCGGCCCTCGGCCTCGCCGTCGCCGCGCTGGCCGCCGGACTGACCACCGGAGCCGGACCGGCCACCGCCCAGCCGCAGAGCGCCGCCGCCGCGCCCGACTGCAGCGCCGCCTTCCGCATCGAGCAGAAGCTCTCCAGCGGCACCACCTGGCGGATGTGCTGGCGTTACGACAGCAAGGCCGGCCTCGTCCTGGACGACATCACCTACCAGCCCAAGGGTGAGCCCGCCCCGATCAAGGTCCTCAACAGCGCCCGGCTCGGCCAGATCCACGTCCCGTACGACGACGGGCGGGCCGAGTACGACGACCTGACGGGCCAGGACTTCGCCAAGGACCTGATGAACCTGGCGCCCGCCGAATGTCCCGGCGGCACCATCAAGACCGTCAAGATCCCGGACCCGTACCCGGAGCAGAACCCCAACGTCAAGGGCCTGTGCACCACCACCCGCTCCCGCGGCCACGCCTACCGCATGCAGGGCGACACCGCGACCAAGGTCTACCAGGCCCAGGGCAAGGACTTCCTCGTCTACACGGTCAACCAGGTCGGCTGGTACGAGTACATGACCGAGTACCGCTTCCAGGACGACGGCACCATCAACATGAACGTCGGCGCCACCGGCACGCTCTCGCCGTTCGACTACGACGCCGGCGACGGCAAGGGCTGGCCCATCGGCAAGGGCGCCGCCAAGGACAAGGCGACCAGCCACACCCACAACGTCTTCTGGCGGCTCGACTTCGCCCTCGACGGCTCCACCAAGAACAGGGTCGAGCAGTACGACTCGACCCTCACCCCGCGCGGCGCGGACACCCCCACGGTCAAGACCACCCGCACCAAGGTCACCAAGGAACTCGCGGGCGACGCCAAGACCTACCGCTGGTGGCGGATCGTCAGCGCGACCGGCAAGAACAAGGACAACCACGCGCGGTCCTACGAGTTCGTGCCCGGCCCCACCACCCGCTACCCGGGCCGCAGTTACACCAAGCACGACATCTATTTCACGCAGTACAACAAGTGTGAGCTGTTCTCCAGCAACAACCCGCGCTGCGACCGCGACCACCCCAAGTCCGTGGACAAGTGGGTCAACGGCCAGACGCTCACGCACCCGGTCGCCTGGGTCAACGTCGGCTTCCACCACATCGCCCGGGACGAGGACCAGCAGCCGATGCCGGTCCACTGGCAGGGCTTCTCGATCGCCCCGCGCGACGTCACCGCTATGAATCCGCTCACTCCGGCGGAGCTCGCCGGGCAGAACGGCAACTACGTGGGCGGTAGTTGAGAAACGACCCTGTCCATCCGGCTGCACCGCCGACCACTCCCGGAGTACCCTTCCTTGATCGTTGGGTGGGGTCTGGCGTCACAATCCCGTCGTCCGCCCGTAGGGCGGGCCTCGCGGCGTCCGGTGCGTGCAGCTGCAAGGCGGAGGAGGGAGTCGACGCGGAGCGTCGGCGACCGACGACAACGCCGCAGATGCGCGTGCCGGGCGTCGCGAGGCAGACGGGATTGTGACGCCAGACCCCTCGGAGAGCTCGGGGGAGCGGAAGGCGGTGCGCGGGTGGGCTCGGGAGGGCTGGAGTTGCCCCCTGGTGACGAGGGTCACGAGGGGAACTCCGCAGACGTCCCGCCCGGCACGGTGTCGCTGGCCCGGCCCATGGACGCCGCCGGTTCCATCGGGCCGGAGCTGGACTGGGACGCCGACGCCTGGCGCGAGGTGCGTACGCGCGCCCAGCGAGCCGGCCGGGCCTACATCTGGCTGAACCTCGTCGAACAGCGGCTGCGCGCGGTCGTGGCCGCTGTTCTGCGTCCCATCTACGAACCCGTCCACGGCGACGACTGGGTGGTGGCCGCCGCCGGACCGGCCGGCCAGGAATGGGTGCAGCGCGCGGTCGCCGTACGCGAAGTCAGCCGCCGCAAGGGCTACTTGCTCGACCCGGCCGACGACAACGTCCTGAGTTTCCTGACGTTGCCGCAGCTGCGGGAGCTGATGGTGCAGCACTGGCCGTGCTTCGAGCCCTACTTCGACGAGCGCCGGGACGTCGAACTCGCCCTGGACGAACTGGAAGTGACCCGGAACGTCGTCTCCCGCAACCGGGCCCTGTCCGAGGCCGTGCTGGGCCAGGCCGAACGGGCCTCGGCGCGTCTCCTCGAGATACTCGGCGCGGGCGGCGACGTCCCCTCCGCGCGCCGGCTGCCCGTGGACGCGGTCGAGGACCTCGTCGGCGACCGCTACGCGGACGTGGTCGCCGTGCACCCCGACCGGGTGCGGCTGCTGCGCCAGTTCCCCGCCGAGGACATCTTCGGTGGCGCCCGCCGCCTCGACGCGGTCGGCATCGGCCTCAACCTCCTCGTGCAGAACTTCTCCGGCCGGCGCCTGGTGCGCCTCGCCGAGGCGGGCTGCCGGGTGCGACTGCTGTTCCTGAACCCGGCCTCCAGCGCGGTCAAGCGGCGGGAGCGGGAACTCGGCATGAAACGCGGCGAGTTGAGCCGGGCCGTCGAGATGAACATCCTGCACATGCGCCGGGTGCGATCCCGGCTGCGCGACCCGGGCGCCTTCGAGATCCAGGTCTACGACGAGACTCCGCGCTTCACCGCCTACCTCGTCGACGGCGACGGCACGGACGGGGTCGCCGTCGTGCAGTCCTATCTGCGGCGCTCGCGGGGCATGGAGGCACCGGTGCTCGTACTGCGCAACGGGAACAAGGTCGTCAAGCCGGGCGAGATCGACGAGAGCGGTCTTTTCCCGACGTATCGCGAGGAGTTCGAGACGGCTTGGGTGGATTCGCGTCCGGTGTCGTGAAAGTCCCCCGGGGAGCGGTAAGCGGAACGCGATCCTCTGATTGTCAGTGGCGCATGGGATCGTGGAGACCACTGGGGGAAAGCACCACCAAGAAGGGGGACCGCCCATGGGCTGGCACCGGGAGCTGCTGATCGGCTTCGACCTGGAGACGACCGGGACCGATCCGCGCGAGGCGCGCATCGTCACGGGTGCCGTGATCGAGGTGAGGGCCGGGCAGGTCATGGGCCACCGCGAGTGGCTCGCCGATCCGGGCGTGGAGATCCCGGCGGACGCGGTCGCGGTCCATGGGATCAGCAACGAACGCGCGACCGCCGAGGGCCGACCGGCCGACCAGGTCGCCGACGCCATCGCGGACGTGCTGGCGACCTACTGGAAGACGGGCGTCCCGGTCGTCGCCTACAACGCGGCCTTCGATCTGACCCTGCTCTCCGCGGAACTCCACCGCCATGGCCTGCCGTCGCTACGGGACCGCCTCGGCGGCGTCGACCCGGCCCCGGTCGTCGACCCGTACACGATCGACCGCGCTGTCGACCGCTACCGCCGCGGCAAGCGCAACCTCGAAGCGGTGTGCGGGGAGTACGGGGTCGCGCTCGACTCCGCCCACGACGCCTCCGCCGACGCCCTCGCCGCCGCCCGCCTCGCCTGCGCGATAGCCGACCGCCACCCCAAGATCGCCGCCCTCGGCCCGGCCGAGCTGCACCGCAGCCAGATCGCCTGGTACGCGGAATGGGCGGCGGACTTCCAGAGCTTCCTGCGCCGCAAGGGAGAGACGGACGCGGTGGTCGACGGGACGTGGCCGCTCAGGGAGCTGACGGCGGACGAGACGGTCTGACCCGTCCCGCCGGCACGCTCAGAACGGATACCAGCGCACGGTCTCGTCCCCGTGCCTGAGCGACGCCACCCGCCGCTCGAACTCCGCCAGCGCCTGCGGGTTGCTCGGCGCGTGCTGGGCCACCCAGGCGCAGCTCGCCGTCTCGCGGGCGCCCCGGAGCACCGAGCAGCCCTCCCACTCGCGCACGTCCCAGCCGTACGCCTCGGTGAAGTTGTCGTAGGCCGCCTCGGGCAGCCCGTACCGGTCCCGCGACAGCGCCATCACCACCAGGTCGTGCTCGCGCAGGTCCGCGGAGAAGGTCTCCAGGTCGACCAGGACCGGACCGTCCGGGCCGAGGTGCACATTGCGGGGGAGCGCGTCGCCGTGGATGGGGCCGCGCGGCAGGTGCGGGGTGAGCGCGGCCGCGGCCGCCGCGAAGCCGTCCCGGCGCTCGCGCAGATACGCCGCGTCCGCGGGGTCGATCGCGTCGCCCGCGAGCCGCAGCCAGCGTTCCACACCGCCCAGCAGCTCGCGGGGCGGCAGGTCGAAGGAGGGGGAGGGCAGCGCATGGACGACCCGTAGCAGTTCGGCCAAATCCCGGGGCTCGGCGGGCCGTACGGCGTCGGGCATCCGGTGCCACACCGTCACCGGGTGCCCCGCGACGAGCAGCGGCTTCGGCTCGGCGGCCCGTACCGCGGGCACCTCCGCCTCGGCGAGCCACAGCGCGATGTCCAGCTCCCGGCGCGCCCGGTCCAGGAGTTCGGCGTCCCGGCCCACCTTGACGACCAGGTCACCGGCGGCGAACACGGCGTTCTCGCCGAGCGCCAGCAGCCGCGCCTCCCCGGCCGCCGCGGGCAGCACCGCCGCCTCGGCCAGCACCTCGCGCGCCCGTGCCTCGTCCATCGTCCGCCTCCGTGTCCCGTTCCCGCCGCTGTGTGTGCGCACCGGGCGCACCGGGCGTCGAGTTCCCGCCATCCGGCGCCCAGTCTCGCATTCGTACAGGTCGGACGGGTGTGCGCGGTGCCTTGACGGCGCACACCCCCTTCACGACCATGACCGGGGCCTGTCGGCCCCCGGAGCGTCCCGAGCCGCTAAGGAGCCGATCACGTGACATCGCTGACCGCGACGAAGCGGTCGACGCGGGGTGCGCCACGCGCCGAGGGGGGCCGCAGGGCGGTGGACCGCGGCGCCTGGTTCCTGGTGCTGCCCGCGCTGATCCCGATCCTCGTGCTGAGCGTCGGACCGCTGCTCTACGGCATCCTGCTGGCGTTCACCGACGCCCAGTCGGGGCGCACCCGGTCCACCCAGTGGATCGGCGGCCTCAACTTCCAGGACCTGCTGCACGACACGCTGTTCTGGGAGTCGTTCCGGATCGGCCTGGTGTGGGCCGTCGGGGTGACCGTGCCGCAGTTCCTGCTGGCGCTGGGCCTCGCCCTGCTGCTGAACCAGGACCTCAGACTGCGCTGGCTGGCCCGCGCGCTGGCGATCATCCCGTGGGCCATGCCCGAGGTCGTCGTCGGTGTCATGTGGCGGCTCGTCTACAACCCGGACGCGGGCGTCCTCAACGAGACCCTGCGCGACCTCGGCCTCGGCGACGGCCGTGACTGGCTCGCGGGCCTGTCGACGGCCCTGCCCGCCGTCATCGTCGTCGGTGTGTGGGCCGGCATGCCGCAGACGACGGTCGCCCTGCTCGCCGGCCTCCAGAACACCCCGCGCGAACTCCACGAGGCGGCGGCGATGGACGGCGCGGGCGCCTGGCGCCGCTTCCGTACGGTCACCTGGCCCGCCCTCAGACCGGTCGCGCTCGCGATCACCGCGCTCAACTTCATCTGGAACTTCAACTCCTTCGCCCTGGTCTACGTCCTGACCAGCGGCGGCCCCGGCGGCCGCACCCGGCTGCCCATGCTGTTCGCCTACGAAGAGGCCTTCCGCTACGGCCAGTTCGGCTATGCGGCGGCCATGGGATGCGTGATGGTCGCCGTGATCTCGGTGCTGCTCGCCGTCTTCCTCGTCGGCCGGCTGAAGGGCGGTGACGAGACATGAGGACCAGCACCACGGGCCGCGTCGGACAGTATGCCGCCCTGCTCGCCTATCTCGTCTTCCTCGCCTTCCCGTTCCTCTGGCTGATCTCGATCGCCTTCAAGTCGCCCCGGGAACTGGGCAGTCTGCATCCCACCTGGATTCCGCGGGATCCCACCCTCGACAACTTCCGGCAGGCCTTCGACGAACAGCCGCTGCTGCGCGCCGCGGGCAACTCCCTGCTCGCCGCGCTCGGCGCCGCCCTGATCGCCGTACTGATCGCGACCCCGCTCGCGTATGTGATGGCCCGGCGCCGCACCCTGCTCGCGCGGGCGGCGACCGGGTGGGTGGTGGTCAGCCAGGCGTTCCCACTGGTGCTGGTGATCATCCCGCTGTTCCTGGTGCTGAAGAACCTGCGGCTGATCAACTCGCTGTCCGGGCTGGTCCTGGTGTACGTGGTGTGGGCGCTGCCGTTCGCGCTGTGGATGCTGGTCGGGTATGTGCGGGCGGTGCCCGAGGAGTTGGAGGAGGCGGCGGCCGTCGACGGCGCCGGGCGGCTGCGGACGCTGGTGTCGGTGACGGCGCCGCTGCTGGCGCCGGGGATCGTGGCGACGGCGCTGTTCGCGTTCATCACCGCGTGGAACGAGTTCTTCTTCGCGCTGGTCCTGCTGAAGACCCCGGAGAAACAGACCCTGCCGGTCGTCCTCACCCATTTCATCGGCGCGGAGGGCGTCGCCGACCTGGGCCCGCTGGCCGCCGCCGCGTTCCTCGCGACGCTGCCCTCGCTGGTCGTCTTCGCCCTCATCCAGCGGCGGATCACGAGCGGCATGCTCGCCGGGGCGGTGAAGAGCTGATGCGGACGAAAGCGATCCTGGTCCTGTTGCTCCTGCTGACGGCCTGCACCGGCGGCGGGGGAACCTCCGACGACGGCACCGTCACCCTCCGCTTCCAGTCCCTGGCCTGGCAGGAGGAGTCCGTCGCCGCCAACAAGCAGCTGGTGAAGGAGTGGAACGCGACCCACCCGGACGTCAAGGTCGAGTACGTACAGGGCAGTTGGGACAGCGTCCACGACCAGCTGCTCACCTCCTTCGAGGGCGGCGAGGCCCCCGACATCATCCACGACGCCTCCGACGACCTCGCGGACTTCGCCTACGGCGGCTATCTCGCCGACCTGACCGACCTGCTGCCCGCCCGGCTCAAGTCCGACATCCCGCACCGCAGTTGGGAGACGACGACCTTCGGGGACGGCATCTACGGAGTGCCGTTCCTCCAGGAGCCACGGGTCCTCATCGCCAACGCGAAGTGGCTGAAGGAGTCCGGCGTGCGCGTCCCCACGCCGGACCAGCCCTGGAGCTGGCCCGAGTTCCGGCGGATCACCGAGGAGCTCAGCGGCGACGGGAAGTACGGCGTCGCCTGGCCCCTCAAGGAACCCGTCTCGGCCACCCTCAACCTGTCCCTGTCGGCGGGCGGACAGCTCTTCCACCGGGGCGCCGACGGCAAGGTGACCATCCGGTTCGGCGAGGGCGACGAGGTCGTCCCGCGCACGATCCACGACCAGGCGAACACCGACCACAGCGCCTCACCCACCACCCTCGGCAGCGGCGGCTCCGACACCCTGCCCGGCTTCTTCGGCGGCAAGTACGCGATGGTCCCGCTCGGCTTCTCCTACCGCCAGCAGATCGCGCAGCAGGCACCGAAGGGCTTCGAGTGGCAGGTGCTGCCCGCCCCGGCCGGCGCCGACGGACTCAGTCAGGGCGTCAGCCCGCAGACGCTGTCCGTCGCCGAGGACAGCCCGCACCAGAAGGAGGCCGTCGAGTTCGTCGACTTCCTGCTCCAGCCGAAGAACATGGTGCGCCTCGCGCTCGGCGACTGGATGCTCCCCACCGGCACCCAGGCCCTGAAGGACCCGGCCCTGCACACCACCGAGAACGGCTGGGCCACCGGCACCGCCCTCGCCGCCCACCTCCGCTCGGCGCCCGCCCAGTCCGTACGCGGGTACCCCGAGTGGAAGGACAAGGTCGCCACCCCGGCGTTCCAGGAGTACTACAGCGGCGCGATCGGCCTCGACGAGCTGCGCGAACGCCTGGAGAAGGACGGCAACCTGGTCCTCGCCCGCTACCAGCGCTGACGTAATTCGGTTGTCGGCTCCCGCGGACCGCGCCTAGCGTGCCGTCCGTGGGAGCCTGCAACGCGATCACCTTCACCGGTCACGGCCGGGGCTGCACGTACTCCATCCGGATGCGTCGCCGCCTCGGAGCCCTGACCGGCCCGAGGAGCGGCATCCGCTGACGCGGCGGTGACCCACCCTCGCCTTTTCTCTCTGTCTTCCGGTCAGGGCCTTCGGCTGCCCATCTCCCTTTTCCCGGAAGACAAGGACCACAGGCCATGGCCCGCCCCACGCGTGTCTCCCGCGCGCTCTCGCAGAACTTCCTCACCGACCGCGCCACCGTCGATCACCTCGCCCGACTCGCCGTACCGCAGCCCGGCAAGACCTCTCTCCTGCTCGAAGTGGGCGCTGGGAAAGGCGCGTTGACCGCCGCGCTCGCCCCGCGCTGTCAGGAACTGCGCGCCTACGAGATCGACCCCCGCCTGCTGCCAGGGCTGCGCGCCCGCTTCGCACGGACACCTCAAGTGCGGGTCGTCCACGGCGACTTCCTCGCCGCCTCAGCACCCCGCACCCCGTTCTCCGTCGCGGGCAACGTCCCGTTCTCCCGTACCGCCGACATCGTCGACTGGTGTCTGCGCGCCCCGCATCTCACCGACGCCACGCTGCTCACCCAGCTGGAGTACGCCCGCAAACGCGCGGGGGACTACGGGAGTTGGACGCTGCTGACGGTCCGCAGCTGGCCGCGTCACGAGTGGCGGTTGGCCGGGCGCGTGGACCGGAGCAGGTTCAGCCCCCGGCCGCGCGTCGACGCCGGGATCGTGCGCATCGAGCGCCGTCGCTCACCGCTCCTCGACCGCGCCGGGTACGCGAGCTGGTGCCGGCTGGTCGAGCTCGGCTTCTCCGGGGTCGGCGGCAGCCTCCACGCCTCGCTGCGCGGCGCGTACCCGCGGCGTCGGGTCGACGCGGCGTTCCGGGCGGCGGGCCTGGACCGGCAGGCCCTGGTCGGGGAGGTGGCCCCTGCGCAGTGGCTGTGGCTTCACGCGCGTCTTGAACAAGATGCCGCGTCTTAATAAGTTGTACGAGACGTCTCGTCTCGTTTAGCCTCGACGGCATGACCACTCCCGCACACATCGCCATGTTCTCCATCGCCGCCCACGGCCATGTGAACCCGAGCCTCGACGTCATCCGCGAGCTCGTCGCACGCGGCCACCGGGTGACGTACGCGATCCCGCCGGTGTTCGCGGAGAAGGTCGCCGCGACCGGCGCCGAGCCCAGGCTCTGGAACTCCACCCTGCCCGGGCCCGGCGCCGACCCGGAGGAATGGGGCAGCACCCTCCTCGACAACGTCGAACCGTTCCTCGCCGACGCCATCCAGGCGCTGCCGCAGCTGATCGAGGCGTACGAGGGCGACGAACCGGACCTCGTCCTGCACGACATCACCTCCTACCCGGCCCGCGTCCTCGCCCACCGCTGGGGCGTGCCCGCGATCTCGCTCTCACCGAACCTCGTGGCCTGGGAGGGCTACGAGCAGGAGGTCGCCGAGCCGATGTGGGCGGAGCCGAAGAAGACCGAGAGGGGACAGGCGTACTACGCCCGCTTCCAGGGCTGGCTGGAGGAGAACGGGATCACCCGGCATCCCGACCTGTTCGCCGGGCGGCCCGACCGGTCGATCGTCCTCATCCCCAAGGCCCTTCAGCCCCATGCCGACCGGGTCGACGAGCGCGTGCACTCCTTCGTCGGCGCCTGTCAGGGCGACCGCAGCGCCGAGGGGGAGTGGCGGCGGCCCGTCGGCACGGACAAGGTCGTGCTCGTGTCGCTCGGGTCGGCCTTCACCAAACAGCCCGGCTTCTACCGGGAGTGCGTGAAGGCCTTCGGCGAGCTGCCCGGCTGGCATCTGGTGCTCCAGATCGGCGCGAGCGTGGACCCGGCCGAGCTGGGGGACATTCCGGCGAACGTCGAAGTGTCCTCGTGGGTCCCGCAGTTGGCGGTGCTGCGGCAGGCCGACCTGTTCGTCACCCACGCGGGCGCCGGCGGCAGCCAGGAGGGCCTCGCGACCGGCACGCCGATGATCGCCGTACCGCAGGCCGTGGACCAGTTCGGCAACGCGGACATGCTCCAGTCGCTGGGCGTGGCCCGGCACGTCCCCACCGAGGAGGCCACCGCCGAGACCCTCAGGGCCACCGCCCTCGCGCTCGTCGACGACCCCGAGGTGGCCCGGCGGCTGAAGGACATCCAGGCCGGGATGGCGGAGGAGGGCGGCACGCAGCGGGCAGCCGACCTCATCGAGGCCGAACTGCCCGCCCGATAGCGGAAGCCGAACTGCCCGCCCGACAAAGCCCGACAGCAGAACGCGCAGGGCCCGTTGGCTCCCCGGTGACCAACGGGCCCTGCGCCGTGCCGCGGGCGGTTGCACCACCCGGGCAGGTTCCTGCGGCGGAGTTACACCCGGGCAGGCTCCTCCACCTCGTGCGCGACCACGTCCGCCGCCTCGTCGTGCGTGAGGTCGGGCAGCCGGTCCAGCCACTTCGGCAGGTACCAGTTGCGCTCGCCGAGCAGGGCCATGACCGCGGGGAGCAGCACA
Source organism: Streptomyces justiciae (assembly GCF_015163075.1). Lineage (GTDB taxonomy): Bacteria > Actinomycetota > Actinomycetes > Streptomycetales > Streptomycetaceae > Streptomyces > Streptomyces justiciae. The sequence continues at coordinate 39,073 of NZ_JADDXU010000007.1, read as the reverse complement.
CCCCGGATGATCGTCGCGTCGACGAGCACCGCCGTCGCCAGGCCCACACCCATCTGCTTCATGGACTGCATCGACAGCGTCCCGAAGATCGCGAACACGGCGACCATGATGACCGCGGCGCTGGTGACGACCCCGGCCGTGGTGACGACGCCGTGCTGGATCGCGTCCTTCGTCGTACGGCCCTTCAGGCGGGCCTCACGGATGCGCGAGACGACGAACACGTGGTAGTCCATCGACAGGCCGAACAGGATCACGAAGAGGAACAGCGGCAGCCAGGAGATGATCGCGCCGACGCCCTCCGCGCCCACCAGGGACGCGCCCCAGCCGTGCTGGAAGACCGCGACGAGGATGCCGTACGCGGCACCCACCGACAGCAGGTTCAGCACGATCGAGGTGATCGCGATCGTCAGCGAGCGGAACGAGAGCAGCATCAGCAGGAAGGCGAAGACCACCACGAAGGCGAAGACCGGGACGACCGCGCCGGTCAGCTGGTCGTTGAAGTCCTTCGACCCGGCGACCTGACCGCTGATCGGTGCCTCGAGGCCGTCAACCTTGCCGAGCGTGGCGGGCCGTACCTCGTCGCGCAGCTTCTCCAGGCTCGCGCCCGCCTTGTCGAGGTCGGAGCCGCCGACCAGCGGGACGTAGACGAAGGCGAGGTTCTGCTTCTGGTGCAGCTTGATCTCGACCGGGCCGCGTGAGGCGCCCGAGGCGACCGCCTGCTCCTTGAAGTCGGCGAGCGCGTTCTGCACGTCCGCGGAGTTGATGTTGTCCGCCTTGACGATGACCTCGGCCGGCTCGGAGCCGCCGGGGAAGGCCGCGTTGACGCGGTCGTAGGTCTGCACGATGGGCAGCGAGTCGCCGAACTCCTGGTCCAGGGTGAGGTTCTGGGTCTTCATGCCGACCGCGGGTGCCGCGATCGCGAGCAGTGCGCCGGCCGCGACGACGACGGAGACCATCGGCCGCTTCAGCACTGCGCCGAGGACGGCCGTCCAGAGCCGGCTCTCGCCGTTGCCGTTGCGCTTGCGGCGCCGCAGGAACGGGATACGGCCCTTCTCGACCCGCTCGCCCAGCAGGGACAGCAGCGCGGGCAGCACCGTGATGGAGCCGATCATGGCGACCGCGACGACGATCAGCGAGGCCAGGCCCATCGCCTCGAAGTCGGCGATCCCGGTGAACAGCATGCCCGCCATCGCCACGCACACCGTGACACCGGAGACGATGATCGCGCGGCCACTGGTGGCGGCGGCGATCCGCAGCGCGGTCTGGGCGTCGCGCCCGGCCTCCCGCTCCTCGCGCTCCCGGCGCAGATAGAACAGGCAGTAGTCGACGCCGACGGCCAGACCGACCAGCAGCATCACGGAGTTGGCGACGTCGCCCATCGGCATGACATGGCTGATGACGCCCATCAGACCCATCGTCGCCATGATCGCCGTGAGCGCCAGGGCCACCGGCAGCAGCGCCGCGACCAGCGCGCCGAACGCGATGAGCAGGATGCCGAGGGCCACGGGCACGGCCGAGTACTCGGCCTTCTGGAAGTCGTCGCCGAACGCGTCGTCGAACGTCTTCTGCATGCTGGCCCCGCCGATCTCCTCGATCCGCAGGTCCGCATGGTCCTTCTGGACCTTCGCCACGGCGTCCAGCACGGGCTCGACCCGCTCGCCGGCCGTCTCCGCGTCGCCCTTCATGTCGAACTGCACCAGTGCGCTGCGGCCGTCCTTGGAGACGGTGTCCGTGTCGTACGGCGAGGTGACGTCCGTGACCTTGCCGGTCGCATCGACCGCCTGGACCACGGCATTGACCGCGGCGCGGAACTCGGCGTCCGTCGCCTTCAGCCCGCCGTCCTTCGCCTGCACCAGGACCGTCTCACCGGCGGGCTCCTCGATGCCGGCGTCCTTCACGATCCGCGCGGCGGTGTGGGTCTCGCCCTTCAGACCCTCGCTCTCGTCGACGTCGACCCGGCCCGCCGCCGAACCGAGTCCCATGGCCAGGACCACGAACAGCACCCAGATGCCGACCGCGGCCCAGCGATGCCGGGCGCTCCAGCCGCCGGCCCGGGCCGCCAGGCCCCGCACCCTTGTTTCTCCGTTCCCCATGACGGGCTTGCCCCCTCGACCGCGGTGCCGGCCCCCTGCCGCCACCTTTCGTTTCGAAGGTATGGGCCGGATAAACCCATCACGTCGTGCTCCCCGGTGAAGTGCAGGTGAGCGGCTCGTCCTCGCGGACCAGGGCCGTCTCCGCACTGGGGAGGAGTATGCCCCCTACAACTACACACCGTCGTCCTATGGTGAGCGCATGACGACGACGTATGCGGCGCTGCTGCGCGGGATCAACGTGGGCGGCGCGAAGAAGGTCCCGATGGCCGAACTGCGCACCCTGATGGAGGGCCTCGGACACTCAGGGGTGCGCAGCTACCTCCAGAGCGGCCAGGCGGTCTTCACCGCCGACCACGGCGACGAGGAATCCCTGGCGGCCGAGATCACCGCCGCGATCGAGAAGACCTTCGGCTTCTCCGTCGACGTCATCGTCCGCGACCACGCCTACCTCGCCGCGATCGCCGACAACTGCCCCTTCCCGGCGGCGGAGTTGGAGGCGAAACAACTCCACGTCACCTACTTCTCGGAGCCGGTCGACGCGACCCGCTTCGCTGCCATCGACCAACAGGCGTTCCTCCCCGAGGAGTTCCGCCTGGGCGACCGCGCCCTGTACCTGTACGCCCCGGACGGCCTGGGCCGCTCCAAACTCGCCGAACAACTCGCCAAGCCCCGCGTGAACAAGGGCCTGATCGCCACGAGCCGCAACTGGAACACCGTGGTCAAGCTGGTGGAGATGACCGCCGCAGAGTGATCTGCCGTATGCCGTCATAGGTGGTGTACGAGGTGATCGCGTCCGGCACGGACACCGGCCCCCCGTCCCGCGCCAGCGTGTCGGTGCGGGCGAGGTCCGCGTCGGTGAGACTCGCGTCGTCCAGGATCTGGCGGGGACCCCAGCCGTCCCAGGGGAGCGGTTCCACCCCGGAGAGTGCGGCCAGGTCCTGGAGGAGACGCGCGCGGACCAGCCACAGCCCCCGCAGCCGGTCGACCGAGTGGAATCCGCACCGCGCGGGATCGATCCGCCCCTCCCGGCAGCCCCGCCAGACGTCCGCCGCCACCAGGAAACGGTCCCGCGGCACGTCCAGCGGGTCGAACGGCGGCGCGTACGACGGATGCAGCACCTGCGGGTCCGCCAGCCGCCAACTCCCGTCCGGCAGCCGGTACTCGGTGACCCAGTGGTCCTCCAGGAAGTCCGCCACGAAGTAGGTCGCGAAGCCGCCGCGGATGCGGGCGGGCGTGCCCGTGGCCCGCAGCAGCGAGCACAGCAGCAGGGAGAAGTCCCGGCATGTGCCCACGAACCGCTCCCTCGGCGACCGCGCCTCGGTGAGCGGCACGTCCCGGCGCTCCCGCAGGATGCGGAGGATCTCGGTGACGTACCGCGACTCGGCGTCCTCGTGCAGGCGGTCCCGCGGGATGTCGTAGCCGAAGCGCGGTCCCTCCAGCCGGTGGATGATCAACCCGCGCACCAGCGCGGCCAGTTGGCCGGGGTCTGTCGGGAGCGCGCCGGCGTCGAGGTCGCCCGGGTCGCTGAAGACTGTCTGTCCCAGGTAGTCGTCCATGCCGGTGACCCTGATCCTTTACCCAGGGGCAAGGTCAACTGTGCGAGGCTCGGATCATGCGCTACATCATCATCGGAGCAGGAGCGGTCGGAGGCGTCGTCGGTGGGCGGCTCGCGGGGGCGGGGTGCGAGGTCGTGCTCGTGGCTCGGGGGGCACATCAGGCGGCGTTGCGTGAGCGTGGGCTGCGACTGCGGGTGCCTGACGGGGAGTTCGTGCGGCGGCTGCCCGTCGTCGGGGGACCGGCCGAGCTCGGCGAGCTGCGCGCCGACGACGTGCTCGTCCTCGCCGTGAAGACCCAGGACAGCGAGGCCGCGCTGCGGACCTGGGGGCCGACCCCGGTCGCCGGTGGGGGCACAGCCGCCGAGCGGCTGCCGCTGGTCTGCGCGCAGAACGGCGTCGAGAGCCAGCGGCTCGCCCTGCGGACGTTCCGGAGGGTGTACGGCGTCTGCGTCTGGCTGCCCTGCACGCTCGTCGAACCCGGCGTCGTCAGCGCCGCCGGCGCCCCGCTCACCGGCATCCTCCACCTCGGCCGCCACCCGCACGGCACCGACGAGACCGCCCGCCTGATCGCCGCCGACCTGGAGAAGTCCCACTTCGAGGCGCCGGTCGTGCCGGACGTGGCCCGCTGGCAGTACGCCAAGCTGCTCGCCAACCTCGCGAACGCGCTGGAGGCCGTCAGCGGACCCGTGGCCGGGGCGGACGCGGAAGGGCTCGCCGCACGCGTACGGGCCGAGGGCGCGGCCGTGCTCGACGCCGCCGGCATCGCGTACGCCGACGCCGAGGAGCAGCGCGCGGCCCGCGGCGACAAGGTCACCCTCGTCCCCCTCGACGGCGTCCCCCGCGGCGGCGGCTCCTCCTGGCAGTCCCTGAACCGCGGCACCGGCACCATCGAGGCCGACTACCTCAACGGCGAGATCGCGCTGTTGGGCCGCCTGCACGGCGTCCCGACCCCGCTCAACGACCTGCTCCAGCGGCTCGCCAACACCTTCGCGCGGGAGCGCCGGGCGCCGGGGTCGATGCCGGTGGAGGAGCTGGTACGGCTGGCGCGGGAGGAAGTGGACCAGTCGAGGAGTTCTTGATCGCCCGGTACGGATGAAGTGGACCACTCAAGCGGCGCTTGATTGGACCAGGACGCTGGGCCAATGAGCCATTACCGTCGACGCCATGACCACCGCAGAACCCACCCGCGTCGACTTCTGGTTCGACCCCGCCTGCCCCTTCGCCTGGATCACCTCCCGCTGGCTGCTGGAGGTCGAACGGGAGCGCCCTCTCGACCTCCGCTTCCACGCGATGAGCCTCTACCTGCACAACATCGGCCACGAACTCCCGGACTGGTACCGGGAGTTGGTGGACAAGTCGATCGGTCCGGTACGGGTCGCCGTGGCCGCCGCGGAACGACACGGGGAGAAGGTGCTCCGTGACCTCTATACGGCCTTCGGCACCCGTATCCACGAACGCAAGCAGGAGGACTTCGACGCCGTCGTCGCCGACTCCCTCGCCGAACTCGGGCTCGCGGCGGAGCTCGCCGACGCGGCGCACGACACCGCGTACGACGAGGCCGTCCGCCGCAGCCACGAGGCGGGCGTCGAGCCCGACTCCGGCGGCTATGTGGGCACGCCCACGCTGCACGTCGACGGCACGGTGTGGTTCGGGCCGGTGCTGCGGGCGATCCCGCGAGGCGCCCGGGCGGCGCAACTCTTCGACAGCTTCCGGGTGTTGGCGACCGACCCGGACTTCTTCGAGCTCAAGCGCACCCGCACCGGAGGCTTGAGCTTCGACTAGACCTTGTCGCCCCGCCACTCCCCGTTCCGCAGCGCCCACTTCACCGCCGGACTCACCGCGAGGCCCGCGAGGGCGAACAGGACACCGAGGACCGCCCAGCCCGCCCGGCCGTGCTGGATCGCGGTCACCGTGACCAGGGCGGGACCCGCCATCATGCCCGCCGACATGCCCGCGCCGAACACGCCCTGATAGACACCGTGGACGCGGGCGTCGGCCAGCTCGTAGCCGAGGGTCCAGCCGCCCGCCGCCGACAGCACCTCGGCGAAGACCTGCACGATCGCGCCGACCGTCAGCGCCAGCACCGCCCACACCGGCGACAGCCCCGCCGACATCGCGTACGCCGCACAGGCCACGGCGAGAAGCAGTCCCGACCAGCCCATCGCCCGCACCGCGCTGGGGACTTGGGAGGCCCTGCGGGCCACCCGCACCTGAAGCAGCGCCACCAGCACACAGTTGAGGATCATCAACAGAGCCGCAGTCCAGCGCGGTGCCTCGGTCCGCTCCACGATCCACAGCGGCAGCCCGACCTCCGACAGGGTGTACTGCACGACGAGGATCGCGTTCAGCACGGTCACCGCGAGGAACGGCAGATCACGCACCGCACGCCAGCGGTCGGCCGCCGGGGCGTCGGCGTCGGGAGCCTTGCGCTCCAGGGCGTGGGGCGCGAGAGGCAGCCGGGGCAGCAGCAGCGCGGGCCCCGCGAACGACACCGCGTTGACCAGAATGACCGTCACATACGCGCCCCGCGTGTCGAGTTGGAGAGCGATCGCCCCGAACGCGCCACCAATTCCCATGAAGACGTTGGTGACCATCCGCAGATACGCGCGCGCCTCCACCCGGCTCGCGGCCGGCAGCACATCGGCGTAGATCGCGCCCTGCACCCCGCGGCTCGCCATCTGGAGCCCGGTCGCACAGACCACCGCGACGAGGAAACCGACGTACGAGTGCACGAACACGTACGCGGCCGTCGCCACGCCCGTCCCGGCCCACAACCACGCCCCCACGCGCCGGGCGCCCCACCGGTCCGCGGCCCGCCCGGCCGGCACCCCGGCGGCCACGCCGACCAGCCCCGCGCCCGTCATGCCGAGGCCGACCGAGGTCGCGTCGAGGCCGACGATGCGGGTGAAGTACAGGACGCCGAGCGGGAAGTAGAGCCCGTTGCCGAGGGAGTTGGCGGCGGTCAGCAGGGCGGCGCGGCGCAGGGTGGGGTCGGTGGGGAGCCGGGAGGGGCGTAGCTCGGGGTCGGCGGCGGGGGCGGTCACGGGTGTCGTGGTCATGCGGACATCACACCCGGCGGCGGCACCACGCCGACAATGATTTAGCGTGACGCTCAATGATTGAGTTCCGCTTCGACGTCGGCGACCTCGCCACCACCTCCTTCGCGTACTCCCCGCTCCAGGAGGCAGTCTTCTCACTGCGCTGTCTGCACGACCCGGCCCGCTACCCCCACCACCGGCCGTGGCTGCGCCGCATCCGCCCCCGCCTGGACGCCCTCGACCACGAGCTGCTCATCACGCTGACCGCGCCCTGGCTGTGGGTGCCGGACTGTCTGACCCCTCGCCCCGAACGGGCCCGGCCCGTCTTCGCCGACGAACTCGACCGGCTCCGCGCCACCCCGCCGGAGCTCCTCGACGCCGACTTCCGGGCCGCCTACCGTACCGAGGACGCGCTGCCACCCGTCGTCGCCCGGGGTCTGACGGAGCCCGCTGCGTTCCTCCAGCGGATCGTCGAGGCCCTCGACGCCTACTGGCAGGTCTGTCTGGCCCCGGACTGGTGGCCGCGCGTGCAGAGCATCATGGCGGCCGACCTCGCCCATCAGGCGCGGGTGCTCGCCGAGCAGGGTGCCGGGGCGATGTTCGCGGGACTGGACCGGCGGCTCAGCTGGGTGGGCGGCCAACTACGCCTGTCCACCGACGACTTCATGCTCCAGGCGCCGTGGACCGACATGAGCATCGCCGGACGCGGCCTGGTCCTGCTCCCCTCGCTGTTCGCCCGAGGCGCCCAGCCGCTGATCGACCCCACCCGGCCGCCCACGATCATCTATCCGGCCCGCGGCAGGGCCACCCTCTCGGAGGAGCCGCCCCCGGTCACCGACGACGCCTTGGTCCGCCTCCTCGGCCGCCCCAGAGCCAGACTCCTCCTGCTCCTGGCGGAGCCGGCCTCGACGACGGAACTGTCCCACCGCTTGAAGGTCACCCCGGGCGCGGTCAGTCAGCACCTGGCGGTGCTCTACGACGCGGGGCTCCTGAGCCGGACGCGCGAGGGGAGAGTCGTAAGGTACGGGCGAACGGCACTAGGAAACGAACTCTGCCGTTAGGAACGTAAGGGGCGCGGGGCTGTATCAATGTGCGGCTACCGCCGCGGGGCGCGACCAGCCCCCACCGGCCCGCAGACTAATCACGCACCCACGACCGCCAACGAAGGCAGCCGAGCCTCGTCATACCGCTCCAGCAAAACCCGCGCCACCTCAGCCGAAGCCCCGAGCACGTCCGAGAGGACATCCGCCTCCGCCGCACCCCGCGCGATCCGGTCCGGCAAGAATCCGGGAGCAAGCACATACGGCGCAACGGCCACCCGGGAGCAGCCCATCTCCCTCAACTCCCGTACCGCATCCTCGGTCCGAGGCAACGCGGCGGAGGCGAACGCAGGCCGCACGGCGCACCAACCGGTACGCCGCCACTCCCGCGCGATTTCTGCGATCACTGCGATCGCCTCCGGGTCCGTGGACCCCGCCGAGGCCAGCACGACCCCGGTCGAGGACTTGTCGGCGGGCGTCAACCCAGCCTCGTACAGCCGCCGTTCGAGCGCGGACAGCAGCAGGGGCGACGGGCCGAGCACCTCGGCCTGCCGGATCCGCAGCTGCGGCGGCGCGTCCCGCAGCACCGCCGGGATGTCCGCCTTCGCGTGGAACGCGCGGGTCAGCAACAGCGGGAGCGCGACGACATCCCGTACACCCTCTGCCGCCAGCGACTCCAACACCCCCTGCACGGACGGGATGTTGAAGTCCAGGAAGCCGGTCTCCACCCGTACGTCCGGGCGCAGCGAGCGCACCCGGCGGACGAGGGCGTGCACCGTCGCGGCGTGCCGCGGATCGCGGCTGCCGTGGGCGATGACGAGAAGAACGGGCTTCCTCAGCAAAGGACTTACCCCTTCACCAGCAGGCCGCGGCTGCGCAGCACCCGCCGCTCCAGCGGGCTGAAGATCAGCAGGTCGACGGCGATGCCGACGAACAGGATCAGGAAGATCGCCTCGAAGATCATCGGCATGGAGCTGGCGTTGCGGCCGTTCTCCAGCAGCGCGCCGAGGCCGATGCCCAGGTCGGGCGAGGAGGCGATGATCTCCGCTGCCATCAGCGAGCGCCAGGAGAAGGCCCAGCCCTGCTTCAGACCGGCGAGATAGCCCGGCAGCGCGGCCGGCAGCACGATGTGCCAGGCGCCCTTCCAGCCGGTCGCGCCCATCGTGCGGCCCGCCCGCAGGAACAGCGGCGGCACCTGGTCGATGCCGGAGACGAGACCGTTGGCGATGGACGGGACCGCGCCGAGCAGGATCACCGCGTACATCATCGAGTTGTTCAGGCCCAGCCACAGCACGGCCGGCGGCACCCACGCCACCGACGGCAGCGACTGGAGACCGGACAGGACCGGGCCGATGGCGGCCCGGACGAACTTCACCCGGGCGACGATCAGACCGAGCGGGGTGCCGATCGCCAGGGCCAGCAGGAAGCCGAGCAGACCGCGCTCGACACTGGTCCAGATGTAGCCGAGGAGCTTGCCCTCCAGCCAGGCGTCCTTGAACTCGGCCGCCACGTCGCCCGGGGAGGGCAGCTTGGTCGGGTCGGTGACGATGTCGAAGGAGATCAGTGCCTGCCAGATCACCAGGACCACGGCCGTCGCGACGAGCGGCGGCAGGATCTTGGTGCGGGCGGTCTCGGAGAACGGCGTCCGTGTGGCGGCCGAGGTCTCCAGGGCGTCCAGACCGGCCTCGAGACCGGCGGACCGATCCTGTGTCTCGTCCGTCCGGGCCGTCTTCGTGTCACTGCTGGCCATGACGGCGGATCTCCCCACGCAGTTGATCGGTGATCTCAAGGGACAGTTCGGCCACGGGGGCGTCCTCGATGCGGCGCGGCTGCGGGATGTCCACCGTCCACTCGCGCGCGATCCGGCCCGGCCGCGACGACAGCAGGATGACCCGCTGGGCCAGTCGCACCGCCTCGCGCACGTTGTGCGTGACGAACAGGACGGACAGCCCCGTCTCCGCCCAGATCCGGGTCAGTTCGTCGTGCAGCACGTCGCGCGTGATCGCGTCCAGCGCCGCGAACGGCTCGTCCATGAGGAGCAGCCGGCTCTCCTGGGCCAGCGCCCTGGCCAGCGCCACACGCTGGCGCATGCCGCCGGACAGCTCGTGCACCCGCTTGCCGTACGAGCCCTTGAGCCGGACCAGTTCGAGCAGTTCCTCGGCGCGGTCGCGCCGGTCGTTCTTCGGAACTCCGCCCAGTTTCAGGGCGAGTTCGATGTTCTTGCCCGCGGTGAGCCACGGGAACAGGGCGTGCTCCTGGAACATCAGAGCGGGGCGCCCGTCGGTCTTGATGCTGCCGGCGCTCGGGTCGTCGAGACCCGCCACCAGGTTGAGCAGCGTGGACTTGCCACAGCCCGAGGCCCCCAGGAGGGTGACGAACTCGCCCGGCGCGACATCGAGGGTGATGTCGTCGAGGACGAGCTGCTGCCCGGCGGGCCCGGCGAAGGACTTCGAGACGTGCTCGATGCGGGCGGCGTACTCGACTGACTCGGCCTGCTCGGCCTTGGCAACCGCGGTGGCCATGGTCGTCACCTCCTGGGGACTCTCGGGATCAGGGCTTACTTGACGCCGAGCCCGGCGTCGTCGACCGTGCTCTCGCCGTCGGCCTTCAGGACCTTGTTCAGGAGCGTGAGGTCATAGATGCCGTCCAGCAGCGGGTCCTCCAGCAGACCGGCCTTCACCGCGTGCTCCGCCTCGGTGTTGAGGGTGGAGGCCAGCGGGTCGTTGGTGAACTGGATGGACTTCCACGCCGGGTCCAGGACGTCGGCGGGCAGCGCCTTGCCGGAGTCGGCCTCCAGCTGCTTGTTCGCCGAGGCCTTCGCCTCGTCCGGGTTGGCGTTGATCCACTTGTTGGTCTCGACGGAGGCCTTCAGGACCGCCTCGACCGCCTTCGGGTGCTCCTTGAGGAACTTCTGCGACACGATGATGTTCGTGATCACGAACTTCTTGTCCGGCCACAGGTCGGCCTCGTCGAGCAGCACCTTCGCGCCCTCGGCGACCAGCTTCGACGCGGTCGGCTCCGGCACCCAGGCGCCGTCGATGGAACCGGACTTGTAGGCGTCCGGGGTCACCTTGTTGTCGGTGCGGATGACCGACACGTCACCCTTGCCGCTCTCGGCGTCGACCTTCCAGCCCTGCTCCGAGATCCAGTTGAGGAACGCCACGTCCTGCGTGTTGCCCAGCTGCGGGGTGGCGATCTTCTTGCCCTTGACGTCCTTCAGGGACTTGATCTTCTTGGGGTTGACGACGAGCTTCACACCGCCGGACGCCGAACCGCCGATGATGCGCAGGTTGGTGCCCTTGGACTTGGTGTAGCCGTTGATCGCCGGGGAGGGGCCGATCCAACCGATGTCGATGGAGCCCGAGTTGAGCGCCTCGATCTCGGACGGGCCGGCGTTGAAGACCTGGTACTTCGCCTCCGTGGCGCCGAGCTCCTTCTGGAAGTAGCCCTTCTGGTTGGCGACCAGTGCGGTGGCGTGGGTGAGATTGCCGAAGTAGCCGATCTTGACGGAGTCGAGTCCGTCGATCTTCTTCGCCCCGGCGGCGACCTTGGCGGTGCCCTCGTCCTTCGACTCGGAGCCGTAGCCGCAGGCGGCCAGGGTGAGCAGCGGGAGCGCGGCTATGACCGCGAAGGTGCGGCGGAATGCAGATGGAGCAGGCACGGGAGGTGTTCCTCTCGGAGGCCCGGCGGTCACGGTCTCTCAGGTCGTGGCCGGGAGGTCGGCAGGTCTGCGTCTACGGCGGTGGGGGGTGAGGGCGCGCAAGCGGTGCGCGTACGTCAGCGCACACATCGCGCCACTCCGCCCTGCCCGCTGCCGAGCGCGCCGCTGCCTACGCGGCCGCCCTCCTTCGCGAACGTGGAGTAGTAGTCGGTGGAGTTCATGTCAGAAGTCCCACCCGTCGTCCTCGGCCTCGTCCTTGACGGGCTCGGGGGACGCGAACGACTCGCCGACCATGCCCGCGGTGAGCGTGGTGCCGTCGCTGGGGTCGATCAGGATGAACGAGCCCGTGCGCCGGGAGTCGGCGTAGGAGTCCACCGGCAGCGGCTCCGCGGTGCGGATCTTCACGCGGCCGATGTCGTTGGCGACGAGCTGTCCCGGGTGCGGGTGCAGGGACAGGTCGTCGAGCGTGAGACGGGACGGGATGTCCTTGACGATCGCCTTGACCGTGCGGGTGCCGTGCTTGAGCAGCACGCGGTGGCCGACGGTCAGCGGGGCGTCGGCGACGTGGCACACGGTCGCCTCGATGTCCTGGGTGGTCGGCGGCGCGTCCTTGCTGGGCACGATGAGGTCGCCGCGCGAGATGTCGATGTCGTCCTCCAGGAGGAGGGTCACCGACTGGGTGGTCCAGGCGACGTCGACGGACTGGCCGAGGAGGTCGATGCCGGCGATCTTCGAGGCGTGACCCGAGGGCAGCACGGTGACCGCTTCGCCGACGTGGAAGGAACCGGCGGCGATCTGACCGGCGTACCCGCGGTAGTCGGGGTGCTCGGCGGTCTGCGGGCGGATCACGAACTGCACGGGCAGACGGGCGTGGCAGTGGCTCAGGTCGTGGGTGACCGGGACCGTCTCCAGGTGCTCCAGGACGGTCGGGCCGCCGTACCAGTCCATGTTGGCGGACGGCTCCACCACGTTGTCACCGGCGAGCGCGGAGATCGGGATCGCGGTGACCTCGGGGACGCCCAGCTCGGTCGCGTACGCCGTGAACTCCTCGGCGATCGCGGCGAACACGGACTCCTTGTAGTCGACGAGGTCCATCTTGTTGACCGCGAGGACCACGTGCGGGACGCGGAGCAGCGCCGCGAGGGCGGCGTGGCGCCGGGTCTGCTCGACGACGCCGTTGCGGGCGTCGATGAGGATCACCGTGAGCTCGGCCGTGGAGGCACCCGTCACCATGTTGCGGGTGTACTGCACGTGCCCCGGGGTGTCCGCGAGGATGAACCGGCGCTTGGCGGTGGCGAAGTAGCGGTAGGCCACGTCGATCGTGATGCCCTGCTCACGCTCGGCCCGCAGACCGTCCGTCAGCAGCGCGAGGTCGGGGCCCTCCTGGCCGCGCGACGCGGACGCGCGCTCCACGGCCTCCAGCTGGTCGGTGAGGACCGACTTGGAGTCGTGCAGCAGCCGGCCGACGAGGGTGGACTTGCCGTCGTCGACGGAGCCCGCGGTCGCGAACCGCAGCAGGGTCGTCTCCGAGAGCGCCTCGGAAGTGGTCGTGCTCATGCTTAGAAGTACCCCTCGCGCTTACGGTCTTCCATCGCGGCCTCGGACATCTTGTCGTCGGCGCGGGTCGCGCCGCGCTCGGTGAGCCGGGAGGCGGCGATCTCCGTGATGACCTGCTCCAGCGTCACGGCGTCGGAGTCCACGGCACCGGTGCAGGACATGTCGCCGACCGTGCGGTAGCGCACCAGGCGCGTCTCGACGGTCTCCGTCTCCTTCGGGCCGCCCCACTCGCCGGCCGTCAGCCACATGCCGGCCCGCTGGAACACCTCACGCTCGTGCGCGAAGTAGATCTCCGGCAGCTCGATGCCCTCGCGGGCGATGTACTGCCAGACGTCCAGCTCGGTCCAGTTGGACAGCGGGAAGACGCGGACGTGCTCGCCGGGAGCGTGCCGCCCGTTGTAGAGGTTCCACAGCTCGGGGCGCTGGCGGCGCGGGTCCCACTGCGAGAACTCGTCCCGCAGCGAGAACACCCGCTCCTTGGCGCGGGCCTTCTCCTCATCCCGACGCCCGCCGCCGAAGACCGCGTCGAACTTCTCCGACTGGATCTTCTCGGTCAGCGGAAGGGTCTGGAGCGGGTTGCGCGTGCCGTCCGGACGCTCCTTCAGCACACCCCGGTCGATGTAGTCCTGCACGGAGGCGACATGCAGCCGCAGCCCGTGCTTGGCGACCGTCCGGTCGCGGTACTCCAGCACCTCGGGGAAGTTGTGTCCGGTGTCCACGTGCAGCAGCGAGAAGGGGATCGCCGCCGGGGCGAACGCCTTCAGCGCCAGGTGCAGCATGACGATCGAGTCCTTGCCGCCGGAGAAGAGGATCACCGGCCGCTCGAACTCACCCGCCACCTCACGGAAGATGTGCACGGCCTCGGACTCCAGGGAGTCCAAGTGCGAGAGGGCGTACGGAGCTTGGGTGCCCTCCGTCACCGCCGCGACGGTCGTCGTCATGCCAGTCCCCTCTCGGTGAGCAGCGCGTGGACCGCGGCCGCGGACTCCTGGACGGTCTGGTTCTGGGACTCGATGCGCAGATCGGGCGACTCGGGCGCCTCGTACGGGTCGTCGACACCCGTCAGTCCGGTCAGCTCGCCCGCGGCCTGCTTGGCGTACAGACCCTTCACATCGCGTACGGAGCACACCTCGACCGGAGTCGCCACGTGCACCTCGAGGTACGCGGCCCCACCCTCCTGGTGGCGCTTGCGCACCGCCTCACGGCTGTCCGCGTACGGCGCGATCACCGGGACCAGCGCCTTGACGCCGTTACGGGCGAGCAACTCGGCGAGGAAGCCGATGCGCTGCACGTTGGTGTGCCGGTCCTCGCGGCTGAAGCCGAGGCCCGCGGAGATGAACTCGCGGATCTCGTCGCCGTCGAGCACCTCGACGAGGTGGCCCTCCTCGCGCAGCCGGCCGGCCAGCTCGTACGCGATGGTGGTCTTGCCGGCACTCGGCAGACCCGTGAGCCAGACGGTGGCTCCGGTCGTCACTTGGTTCTCCTGGGTTGTCGTCGTCATCCGTGCAGCCCGCACTCGGTCTTGGCGCGCCCGGCCCAGCGGCCGGCGCGCGCGTCCTCGCCCTCCAGCACCCGGCGGGTGCAGGGGGCGCAGCCGACGGAGGCGTAACCGTCCATCAGCAGCGGGTTGGTGAGGACGCCGTGCTCCTGGACGTACGCGTCCACGTCGTCCTGGGTCCAGCGGGCGATCGGGGAGATCTTGACCTTCTGGCGCTTCTCGTCCCAGCCGACGACCGGGGTGTTCGCCCGGGTGGGGGACTCGTCGCGGCGCAGGCCCGTCGCCCAGGCCACGTAGTCCTTCAGGCCCCGCTCCAGCGGCTCGACCTTGCGCAGTTTGCAGCACAGGTCGGGGTCGCGGTCGTGCAGCTTGGGGCCGTACTCCGCGTCCTGCTCGGCGACCGTCTGGCGCGGGGTGAGCGTGATGACGTTGACGTCCATCACGGCCTCGACCGCGTCGCGGGTGCCGATGGTCTCCTCGAAGTGGTAGCCGGTGTCGAGGAAGACGACGTCGACGCCTTTCATCGCGCGGGACGCGAGATGGGCGACGACCGCGTCCTCCATCGAGGAGGTCACGCAGAAGCGCTTGCCGAAGGTGTCGACCGCCCACTGGAGGATCTCCAGGGCGGAGGCGTCCTCCAGGTCACGGCCCGCCTGCTCGGCGAGGGCCTTGAGCTCGTCGGTCGTGCGCTCTTCCTGAACTGCGGTCATATCTCTTCTCCCCCTGCGTCGTTGGGCTGAAGGCCCCGGGCGAGCAGCCCGAGGAACTTCAGCTGGAATGCGCGGTTGCACGCCGCGCATTCCCACGCGCCGTGACCCTGCTCGGACGGGCGCAGGTCCTCGTCACCGCAGTAGGGGCAGTAGAAGGGGGCGGCCCGCTCGCTCATGAGAGGGCCTCCTCCGAGGCGCGCGAGGCCCAGGCGGCGAACCGCTCGCCCTCCTCGCGCTCGGCCTGGAACCGCTTCAGGACCCGCTCGACGTAGTCGGGCAGCTCCTCGGAGGTGACCTTCAGGCCACGGACCTTGCGGCCGAAACCGGCCTCCAGGCCCAGCGCGCCACCGAGGTGCACCTGGTAGCCCTCGACCTGCTCACCCTGGTCGTTGAGGACCAGCTGGCCCTTGAGACCGATGTCCGCCACCTGAATACGGGCGCAGGCGTTCGGGCAGCCGTTGAGGTTGATGGTGAGCGGCTCGTCGAAGTCCGGAATACGGCGCTCCAGCTCGTCGATCAGCGCGGCGCCGCGCGCCTTGGTCTCGACGATGGCGAGCTTGCAGTACTCGATGCCGGTGCAGGCCATGGTGCCGCGCCGGAACGGGGAGGGCGTGGCCGTCAGGTCCAGCGCGCCCAGCGCCTCGACCAGCGGCTCGACCTGCGCCTCCTCGACATCGAGGATGATCATCTTCTGCTCGACGGTGGTCCGGACCCGGCCCGAGCCGTGGGCCTCGGCGACCTCGGCGATCTTCGTGAGGGTGGCGCCGTCGACCCGGCCGACGCGCGGCGCGAAACCGACGTAGTAGCGGCCGTCCTTCTGCTTGTGCACACCGACGTGGTCACGCCAGCGGCCCGAGGGCTCGGCGGGCGCGGGGCCGTCGACCATCTTGCGCTTGAGGTAGTCGTCCTCCAGGACCTGGCGGAACTTCTCCGGGCCCCAGTCGGCGACGAGGAACTTCAGGCGAGCGCGCGTACGAAGGCGGCGGTAGCCCCAGTCGCGGAAGATGCCGACCACGCCGGCCCACACCTCCGGGACCTCCTCCAGCGGCACCCAGGCGCCGAGCCGGACGCCGAGCTTGGGGTTGGTGGAGAGGCCGCCGCCGACCCACAGGTCGAAGCCCGGGCCGTGCTCGGGGTGCTCGACACCGACGAAGGCGATGTCGTTGATCTCGTGGACCACGTCCAGGAGCGGGGAGCCGGAGATCGCCGTCTTGAACTTGCGCGGCAGGTTGGAGAACTCCTTGCTGCCGATGTAGCGCTCGTGGATCTCGTCGATCGCCCAGGTGCCGTCGATGATCTCGTCCTCGGCGATACCGGCGACCGGCGAGCCGATGACGACACGCGGGCAGTCGCCGCAGGCCTCGGTCGTCGACAGTCCGACCGCCTCGAGACGGTTCCAGATCTCCGGGACGTCCTCGATGCGGATCCAGTGCAGCTGGATGTTCTGCCGGTCCGTGATGTCCGCGCTGCCCCGCGCGAACTGCTGCGAGATCTCACCGATCACCCGCAGCTGCTGCGTGCTGAGCCGGCCGCCGTCGATGCGGACGCGCAGCATGAAGTACTTGTCGTCCAGCTCCTCCGGCTCCAGGATCGCGGTCTTGCCGCCGTCGATCCCGGGCTTGCGCTGGGTGTAGAGCCCCCACCAGCGCATACGGCCGCGCAGGTCGTTGGGGTCGATCGAGTCGAACCCGCGCTTGGAGTAGATCGTCTCAATGCGTGTCCGCACATTGAGACCGTCGTCGTCCTTCTTGAACTGCTCGTTGCCGTTCAGCGGGGTGTGGTGCCCCGCGGCCCACTGACCCTCACCGCGGTGACGGCTCACCTTGCGGCGGGGAGTCGCGGCGGCAGGGTTCTGCGGGGTGGCGGCCATGGTTGTTACGTCCTTCGGGACAGGCGGGAAAGCGGCTCTGACCTGCGCGTACGGGCGCATGGAAATAAGTGCGCCTCATTGCGCGGGGAGAAACAGAGAGTCAGGAGATGTCGGCGGGCTGCGGCTCGTCAGCGCGCCGGACAGATGGCGCTGGACATGCGGCCGAGGTCGACGTGCCGCCGACTCACCAAGGCAATTCCAGTTCCAGACATGACGGAAGCGTGTCACGGCGATCTGGACACAGTCCAGCTTCGTCCATCATGCGGACACCCTTGTCTCGAAGGTCGAGACAAGGGTGGCGTCGATCACATGCGCTGCGGGAGGTCTTGTCCGCGCAGGTCAGCCGCGCTATGCCGCGGACCGGGAGTCCGAGGTCAGGCGGGGTGCGCCCCCGGCCACGGGCCCGGCGAGGTCACCTGCGGCTGCTCCTCGACCTTGGTGTCGAAGAGCGTGAAGCCCCGGCGCTGGTAGTTGGCCATCGCGTGCTCGCCGTCCAGGCTGCACGTGTGCAGCCACACCCGCTTGGTGTCGGTCAGCCCCGGCCAGCGGTCCGCGAGGTCCCAGGCGCGCGCGGCACCGTACGACAGCAGATGGCCGCCGATCCGCCGCCCGCGGAAGCCCGGGATCAGCCCGAAGTAGACGATCTCCACGACCCCGTCGTCCTGCGGCTCCAGCTCCACGTACCCCGCGGGCGTGCCCCGGTCGTACGCCACCCAGGTCTCCACGCCCGGCCGGTTCAGGTGCTCCTCCCACTGGGCGTACGTCCAGCCCAGCCGGTCGATCCAGCGGATGTCGCCGCCGACGGAGGCGTAGAGGAAGCGGCTGAACTCGGGGGAGGGCGCCTCGGCGCGGACGATCCGGACATCGCCCTCCGGCGCGGCGGCCGGGAGGAGGTCGGTAGGGGCGGTCTGCTCGAGGGACCAGGTGGTCACGGGGATGTTGGGCATGCCCCCAGGCAACCATCCGGCCCGGCGATCTGTCGATCCACCCCCGGCCCCCGACGATCTACCGCAGGGACCTGTCGATCGTGCTCAGCGGCAGCGCGAACAGCATCCGGCCCGACTGGGACCAGACCTCGCCGGTCGCCTCCCAGTAGGACAGGGACTCCGCCTCGCCGCTCCAGCAGCGGGTCGTCTCGTCGGTGCCGCAGCGGGTGGCCCGGGCGCCGGTCGCGTCCTGCCGCCAGAGCGTCCCGCGGCCGTCCTGGTCGTCCGACGTACGGCCCAGATACCACTCCGAGCGGTACGACAGCACGGCCCCGACGCCGGGGGTGCGCGTCTCGTACGCCTCGTCGACGGGGGTGTACCCGGCCGGGTCCGTGGTGAGCAGGCCGGAGCGGTCGGAGGACGAGCTGAGGTCGTACCGCCACAGCCGGACGTTCCGGTCGCTGTCCGTGGAGACCCAGTCGCTCGCCACCAGGCTGTCGGGGGAGGTGCTGCGGTCCAGGGAGAGGTAGTCGGGGTGCGTGGCGCCGGCCCGGTAGCTGCCGACGGCGGGCAGCACCCAGCGGTTGCCGTGCGCCGCCCAGCCGCCGTCCACCCGGCCGACCGCGGAGGCGTCCGTGGTGGCGCGCTGGACGCGGTTCATGTCGTACACGTACAGCCCGTCGGCGGCGGTGACCAGCAGTTTGTCCTGGTACCAGACCATGCCGGAGACCTGGGAGTCGAGTGCGCGGTAGTCGCGGCCGCCGTCGACCGGGACGGCGAGCAGCACCCAGGTGTAGGTGAGGCGGTCGATGTCGTTCGCGTCGATGAACGCGACCCGGGCCAGATCGTGGGTGCTCTGGCTCCAGGCGGAGAGGATCACCCGGTTCTGCCCCCACAGGCCGTCGTCGTCGGCGTCGCCCGAGGTGGTGACCGCGCCGGGCCGCCAGGAGCGGGTGTCGGCGGCGCCCCAGCAGTAGGCGCGGGTGGCCGCGGGCTCGACGGGCAGGGCCTTGCGCTCGGCCGGGGCGCAGTCGGCCGCGGCGCGCAGGGTGTGGTCGGCGTCGGCGAGGACGGCACCGACACCCTCCGGCCGTCCCATCGCGGAGGCGAGCCGGTCGAGGGTGGACCGCGGCTCCAACTGCTCGTGCAGCCGCAGCGCGTCCGTCTCGGTGGCGGTGGCCAGCGGTTTCAGGGCGCCGGGATCGGCGGCGACGGTGGCCTGCGAGGCGCTGATCATGGTGGCCGCGGCGGTGAGCGCGAGGGCGGTTCCGGCCAGGAACGCGCGCAGCGCTTTGCCCCGCTTCCGCCTGCGGTGTCTCCCGCGATGCATCATGTCGTACCTCCCGAGGCGGGCCAACTGCGCCTGGTGATCCGTACGTTGACCAAGGAGCAGGTGGGGTGGCCCGTAGAGGGATGCTACGGCAGTTGGGGCGTGCCGGGGACGAAGACCCTGCAAATATGCGGAAGATGCCGCTTCTTGGGTGTACCGACGGGTGTTGTCAGGGGGCTTGGGCGCCTTCGGGTGCGGGACCGGGCTTCAAGGAGCCTGCCAGGACAGCCGTTTGCCGACCACCGCCGGGGCCGTGGAGTGCGGCAGCAGGTCACGCGGGTCGTCGGGGAGCAGCACCTCGATCTCCGCGTCCTCGCAGAAACGATACGGCCGATGCTCCAGAAACCCCCCGAGATACCGGCGCACCCGCGACATCTCCGCCCGCACCGTCACCGTACGGCCCGGATCGCCGAACAGGTCCTCGGCCAGCCCCGCCGCACTGCGCCCGGTGCGGTGCAGGGCCAGCAGATACAGCAACTCGGCGTGTCGCGGGCTCAGTTCATGGCTCCAGGTGCCGGCACCCCCGGACACCGTCATCGACCAGCGGCGCGGCTGCGACAGATCCAGCACGATCCGGGTCGCGCCCCGCGGCACCGGCTCGTCGGACGCCCGTATCAACCAGCCCCCGGCCAGCGGCTCCACCGCGCACAGCCCCAGCGTCGGCAGCCACCGCTGGCCCGCCGACAGCGACTTGGGCAACGCGACTCGGCCCTGGTACGGCATCCCCGCCACCGCCGCCGTCCAGCCGTCCCGGTCCACCACCACGGCCCGGCCACCGAGCCGCGCCAGCACCGGCGCCGCCACCGCCCGCAGTTGCTCCAGCGAGGACTGGTGCAGCTCGCGCAGCCGGGACTCGGCGAGCTTGGCCACCGAGTCGACCCACGCGAGCGTGGCCGGATGCATCGTCTCCAACGGGCCGCTCACGTCCACGACCCCGAGCAGCCGACCGTCCCTCGGGTCGGTGATCGGCGCCCCGGTGCACGTCCACGAGGTCTGTGAGCGCACGAAGTGCTCCGAGGCGAAGACCTGCACCGGCCGGCGCGCCACCACCGGGGTGCCGATGCCGTTGGTGCCGACGACGCCCTCCCGCCAGTCGGCACCGAGCTCGAACCCGGTCCCGTCGGCCTTGCGCAGCACCGGCGAACTGCCCTCCCGCCACAGCACCCGGCCTTCCTCGTCGGCAACCACCATGATGTGGTGGGCGACGTCCGCGACCGACAGCAGCCCGTCGCGCAGCACCGGCAGGACGTGCCGCAGCTCCGAGCTCTCCCGGCGCCGCTGTACCTCGTCCCGCGGCAGCAGCCCCGAACGGAAGTCGTGGTCGGGGTCGACGCCGCCGCGCAGCATCCGGTCCCACGACTGCTCGATCACCGGGCGGGGGGCCACGGGCGCGCGCTGACCGGAGAGCGTGGCGGAGCGGACGTCGCTCAGCAGCCGTGCCGCCCGTGCCGAGTCCACGGCGGCCAGCTGGGTGACGTCCGTCGGCGAGAGCGCCACTGGTCCTCCCGGAGGGGCTGCGGACAACCGGTTTCCCCTCGGCTTTCGGCCACGGCGTGGATGTCCGTCCTGACTGTTCGTCTCATAGTGCCGTTCGTCCGTCGCGGAGGGATACAGTCCGGCCACAGACAGCAGCAAGTTGCAACCCCCTGCAACCCTGGTGAACGGGGCGCGGCTCGTTGAAACTTGAGCGACGCCGTCCCGAGCGGCGTTCGCGGCCTCGAACGGGCCAAGGCGGGGGTGGTGCCGTGTCGGCGCAGCACCACCCCTGCCGCCGCGGCTCGGGGTGCCTGGTTGAGGTGCGTTGGCGTCTGCGGGTTTCGTTGTGGCTTGTCGCGCAGTTCCCCGCGCCCCTTTAGGTCAGTTCAGTGGGCGTGACCTGTTCACTACCGACGTCAAGTCCAGCGTTCCCGGCAGGGTGCCGAAGGTTGCGCCCGCGTCGCCGCCCAATCTTGAGGCGCAGAACGCGTCTGCTACCTCTGGTGGGGCGTAACGGACCAGCAGGGAACCCTGCAGGACCAGTGCCAGCCTCTCCGTCAGGCGGCGTGCCCGTGCCTCGATGCCGTCCAGGTCCGCCAGGTCCGTCAGGAGGTTCTTGATCGCTGTGTCCAGGCGGTGGTCGGCGCCTCGGGACCTGCCGATCTCCTGGAGGTAGGCGTTGAAGGCGGCCGGTTCGCGTTGCAGTGCGCGGAGGACGTCCAGCGCCTGGACGTTGCCCGCGCCTTCCCAGATGGAGTTGAGCGGGGACTCGCGGACCAGGCGGGGGAGGCCGGAGTCCTCCACGTAGCCGTTGCCGCCCAGGCACTCGGCGGCCTCCACGACCAGCGGGGCGCAGCGTTTCGTCACCCAGTACTTGGCGGCCGGGACCGCGATCCGCAGGAACGCGCGCTCCTGCTCGCCGCCGTCGTCGTACGCTGCCGCAAGGCGCAGCGCGAGTGTGGTCGCCGCCTCGGACTCCAGCGCGAGGTCGGCCAGGACGTTGCGCATCAGCGGCTTGTCGACCAGCTTTCCTCCGAACGCCGCGCGGTGCGTGCAGTGGTGGATCGCCTGCGACACGGCCTGCCGCATCAGGCCCGCCGAGCCGAGGACGCAGTCGAGCCGGGTCGCCGCGACCATCTCGATGATGGTCCGCACCCCGCGCCCCTCCTCGCCCACCCGGCGCGCCCAGGTCCCGTCGAACTCCACCTCCGCCGAGGCGTTGGACCGGTTGCCCAGCTTGTCCTTCAGCCGCTGGATGCGGAACGTGTTGCGGGTGCCGTCCTCCAGGACGCGGGGGAGGAGAAGACAGGTGAGGCCCTCCGGGGCCTGGGCCAGCACCAGGAAGCCGTCGGACATGGGCGCCGAGCAGAACCACTTGTGGCCCGTCAGCTCGTACGTCCCCTCCTCCGCGAGCGGCGTCGCGGTCGTCGTGTTCGCGCGTACGTCGCTGCCGCCCTGCTTCTCCGTCATCGCCATCCCGAAGAGTGCACCGGCCTTCAGGTGCGCGGGACGCGGTTCGCGGTCGTAGACCATCGACGTGAGGCGGGGCTCCCACTCCGCCGCCAGCGCGGGCTCCTGGCGCAGGGCGGGTACGGCGGCGTGGGTCATCGACAGGGGGCAGAGGTTGCCGGCGTCGACCTGCGTCCAGACCAGGAACGCGGCCGCGCGACGCACATGGCCCGCCGGGCGGTTCCAGGCGGCGGTGAGGCCGGCCGCGACGCCCTTGCCGAGGAGGCGGTGCCAGGCGGGGTGGAAGTCGACCTCGTCGACGCGGTGACCGTAGCGGTCGTGGGTCCTGAGACGGGGTGGGTTGTCGTTGGCCTGTACGGCCCATTCCTGGAGCTGCGCCGATCCGGCGGCCCGGCCCAGGGCCTCCAGCTCACCGCGCACATCGTCCAGGGCATCGGGTTCCACATGCCGCTCCACGGCCGCGACCAGGGCTTTGTCGGCGGTGAAGACGTCGTGGCCGGTCAGAGGCGGGGGCTGGTTGGTCACGGTGTGGGTGCTGCCTGCCATACCCGCGAACTTACCGCCCCGCCAAGCGGTTCACATGAGTGGTCGAACCGTCCACCAACGCGGACATGACAGGAAAACGCCCTGAATCGCCGAGGCCGCGGGCCCGTGGGGGATGAGTGCAGCCTCGTACGGCGGATACCGTTAGGTCGTGCAGCCAGCAAGTGAATCCCCTCAGCGGCCCCCCTCCGGCCGTCTCCACCGGGCGCGTGCCCTCTACCGGAACGTCTCCAAGCGCAGGACCGCCTGGCTGCTGATCAAGGACACCGTCAACTCCTGCATGGAGTACCGCATCCTCGGCCTCGCCGCCGAGGCCGCCTTCTTCACCCTGCTGTCCGTGCCGCCGCTGCTGCTCAGCATGATCGGCCTGCTCGGCTACGTCGACGACTGGACCGGCACCGACTCCATCAGCAGCCTGGAGGCCAACCTCCTGGAGGCCTCCCGCACGGTCCTCTCCGACAAGGGCGTCCGGCAGATCGCCCAGCCGATCCTCGACGACGTCATGAAGGGCGGCCGGCCCGACGTCATCTCGATAGGCTTCCTCTTCGCCCTGTGGTCCGGCTCGCGCGCGGTGAACGTCTTCATCGACACCATCACCGTCATGTACGGCCTCGACGGCGTCCGCGGCATCGTCAAGACCCGCGTGGTCGCCTTCCTCCTCTTCCTCGCCGCCCTGGTGATCGGCTCGATCGCGCTGCCGCTGATGGTCGCGGGCCCCGACGCGGTCGTCCGGATCGTGCCCTGGTCGGCGACGGTCGTCCAGGTCCTGTACTGGCCTGTGGTCATCGTGCTGTCCATCGCCTTCCTGACCACGCTCTACCACGTCTCGGTCCCCGTCCGGTCGCCCTGGATCGAGGACGTCCCCGGCTCCCTCGTCGCCCTCGCCATGTGGGTGCTGGGCAGCTTCCTGCTGCGCATCTACCTCACCAACACCATCGAGGGCGCCTCGATCTACGGCTCGCTCGCCGCCGCCGTCGCCGTCATGCTCTGGATCGGCGTCTCCGCCTTCGCCGTCCTCGTCGGGGCCGCCGTCAACGCCGCCATCGACCGCGTCTGGCCGGCCGCCGCCACCGCGGCCGCCCGCGCCGCGAACGAACGCATCCGCGAGGCGCAGGTCGCCGAGTACGTGGCCCGGGCCACCGCCCACCGGGAGATCGACCCGGACGACCCCGACGACCCGGACATGCCGTCCGAGTTCCCCGAGCGGTGGTCCCGCTTCCTCCCGCCGGAGGACGTGACGTCCAGACTGCGCACCCATGTGAAGAGCACCCACCCGCCGCACAAGTCGCCCGACGGTCCGTAGCCCCTACACCCAGGCCGCCGTGGACTCCCGTACGAACTCCGCGAAGTCCCGCGGCGCCCGCCCCAGCACCTCGCGCACTCCGTCCGTCACCCGCGCGTTCCGCCCGTCGAGCAGCCCCTCGAAGACCTCCACCAGGAACTCCGCCTCCTCGGCGGGCACCCCGAACCCGGCGAGCGCCTCCCCATAGGCGTCCGCCGGAACCGGCGTGTACGTCAGCTCCCGCCCGGTCGCCGCCCCGATCTCCGCGACCGCCTCCCGGAACGACAGCAACCGAGGCCCCGTCACCTCCACCGACCGCCCCACGTACCGCTCCCCGGACGTCAGCACCGTCGCCACCACGTCCGCGATGTCCCGCACATCGATGAACGGCTCCCGCACCTCACCCGCCGGAAACGCCAGCCCGCCCCGCCGCAACTCCTCCACCAGCGGCCCCTCGCTGAAGTTCTGCGAGAACCACGACGCCTGTACGACGGTCCAGTCCGCCCCCGACACCTTGAACGCCTCCTCGGTCGCCACCGCCTGCTCCTCGCCCCGCGCGGACAGCAGCACCAGCCTCCGCACCCCGAGCCCCACGGCCTCCCGCGCCAGCGCCCCGACCCCCTCGGTCGCCGCCGGGGCGCCCACGTCGGACGGGTACACGAGATACGCCGCGTCCGCGTCCCGCAGGGCGTCGGCCCAGGTCGTCGGGTCCTCCCAGTCGAAGCCCCGGGCCCGGGACGCGGCCCGCACCTCCAGTCCGGCCGCCTGCACCGCCCGCGCCACCCGGCTCCCCGTACGACCCGAGGCACCGGTCACCATCACAGTCATGTTCTTCGCGTTCTGCGTCATGCCTTCGAGTCAACGCCCGCGCCCGCCAGGACCCCATCGCTGAACGGCTCATTCCCATGCGCGGGCGTCTACGCTGACGCCATGGACGCTCTCGCAGGCCTCCTCGAAGGGCCCCGCGCGCGGGGCGCCTTCATGATCCGGGCGTGCTTCGAACCGCCCTGGAGCGTGCGCATCGAGGACCGCGCCCCGCTCACCGTCATGCTCATGGTCCGCGGCGAGGCGTGGGTCATGCCGGACGCGGGAGACAGGGTCCGGCTGCGCGCCGGGGACCTCGCCATCGCCCGCGGCCCCGACCCGTACACCTGCGCCGACGACCCCGGGACCGAGCCGCAGGCGCTGATCCTGCCCGGTGCGGAGTGCCGCTATCCCGACGGGCGTTCGCTCAACGGCGTCATGGACCTCGGCGTCCGCACCTGGGGCGACCGGCTCGACGGGTCGGCCGTGATGCTGATCGGCACGTATCTGTGGCAGGGCGAGGTCAGCGGACGCCTGCTGGACGTGCTGCCGCCGCTGCTGACGCTCACCCCGGAGGTGTGGGACTGCCCGCTCACACCGCTCCTCATGACGGAAATCGTCCGCGACGAACCCGGCCAGGAAGTCGTCCTGGACCGCCTCCTCGACCTGCTCGTCATCGCCGCGCTGCGCGCCTGGTTCTCCCGCCCGGAGGCGTCGGCACCCGGCTGGTACCGGGCGCTGGCGGACCCTGTCGTGGGGCGGGTGCTGCGGCTCCTCCAGGACGATCCCGCCCATCCGTGGACGGTCGCGTCACTCGCGGCGAAGGCGGGGGTTTCGCGGGCGGCGCTGGGGCGGCGGTTCACGGAGCTGGTGGGGGAGCCGCCGATGACGTATCTGACGGGATGGCGGCTGGCGTTGGCGGCGGATCGGTTGCGGGAGGGGGACGCGACGTTGGAGGCGATCGCTCGGCAGGTGGGGTACGGGAGTGCGTTCGCTCTGTCGAGTGCGTTCAAGAGGGTTTACGGGGTCAGTCCTCAGGAGCATCGGGGGAGGGGGGCGTAGGGGCCGTTGTCGGGTGCGGGTGCGTTGTGGCTGGTCGCGCCCACGCGGCGGAGCCGCAGATCGACACAGCCCCGCGCCCCTTGAGGGCGTGACCCGTAGCCTTGTCTTCATGTACGCGGAGAGAACTGGACGGCTTCCCGGCTCCGTTGTGTGGACCAGTACTCCGTCCCCGCGCCAGCCTGGTCGTGTACTCCCCGACGGCTGTATGGATCTGCTCTGGCACGACGGGCGGCTGCTCGTCGCCGGGCCCGATACGCGTGCGTTCGTCACCGGGGGTGAGCGGAGTGGCTGGGCCGGGGTTCGGTTCTTTCCCGGTACTGCGCCCACCCTCCTCGGTGTCCCCGCCCCTGAGGTGCTCAACCGGCGGGTCGAACTTGCCGACCTGTGGTCCGCCGCCCGGGTACGGCAGCTCACCTCGCGCGTGAACGCCGCGGCCGATCCCGCGCGCGGGCTCGAAGAGGTGGCGCTGGGGCTGGCGGCCGATGTCGATGCCCCCGATCCGTTGCTGGGGGAGGTCGTGGACGCCCTTGATGCGGGGCGGCCCGTCGCCGCCACGGCTGATCGACTCGGCCTCGGGGCGCGTCAGTTGCACCGGCGGTGCCTCGTCGCGTTCGGGTACGGGCCCAAGACGCTGGGCCGGGTGCTGCGGCTCCAGCGGGCGTTGCGGTTGGCCCGGCGCGGAGTGTCGTACGCCGAGACGGCGGCCTGTGCCGGGTACGCCGACCAGGCTCATCTCGCCCGGGACGTACGGGAGTTGGCGGGGGTGCCGCTCGGGGAGCTACTGGGCCGCCGGTAGCGGGGCGAACAGGTCGACGCCGTTGCCGTCCGGGTCGTGCAAGGTCGCGTAGCGCTGACCCCAGAAGGCGTCCCAGGGCTTGAGCTCGCCGTGGTGCCCGGCGTTCACCATCTCCTCGTAGACCGTGTCCACCTCGGCCGGGCTGTCGCAGCGCAGGGCGAGGCCGGTGCGGCTGTCGCCGCCGGTCGGTGGCCGCCAGCCGGCGTGGAAGGAGCGGACCGTCGCCTCGGTGTCGAGCAACAGACGTAGTCCACCTGGGAGTTGGGCCTCGACGTGCGGCTCGCCCTCCGAGCCTTCCGGGAAGGCGAACCCGAGGCGGCGGTAGAAGGCGACCGAGGCGGCCATGTCGGAGACGATCAGGCCGATGGCGTCGAATCGTGGAGTCATGCGGTCACCGTAGGCAGGTCTCATGGCTGCGGTCTTGAAGGAATCGGACATCACGCGGTGCGGGGAATCCTCGTTGCCCGGGCCGGCGCGGTCCTCGGATGATGGGGCGATGGACGACACCCCGAACCGCTTTCCCCCTGCCCTGACCGCCTTGCGTGCCCGAGCCAGCGAGGCCGGGTTCACGATGTCCTGCGAGGAACGCACGGGAAGTCTTCTCGCGGCGCTCGCGGCGAGCCGTCCCGCGGGCCGCGTCCTCGAACTCGGCACCGGGGTGGGGGAGGGCACGGCCTGGCTGCTGAGCGGGATGAGCCCGGACGCCCGGCTCGTCAGCGTCGAACTCGACGCCGGTCACCAGGCCGTCGCCCGGGGGGAGTTGGGCGCCGATCCGCGGGTCACGTTCGTGACCGGGGACGGTGGGGCGTGGCTGGAGGAGTACGCCGGGGAGCCCTTCGACCTGGTCTTCGCGGACACCTGGCCCGGCAAGTTCACCCACCTGGACCGGGCCCTGGGCCTGGTCGCCCCCGGCGGCACGTATCTGATCGACGACCTCGACCCGCAGCCCGGCTGGCCCGAGGGCCACGAGGCGTCTGTCGTCCGCCTGTTGGCCGATCTGGAGGGGCGCGAGGAGTTCCGTACCGTCCGGCTGGCGTGGGCGAGCGGGTTGCTGATGGCGGTGCGTTCGGTCGGTTGAAGGGACCGCTTGATCGGCGTGTTCGGTCGGTTGAAGGTGACCGCTTGATCTGGGCGTTGGGTTGTTCGAAGGTGACCGTTTGATCGGCGCGTCGGGCTATTCGAAGGTGACCGGGCCCAGCGGGGTGTCCACCGTGAACGTGAGTCCCACCGGACCCTCGGTGACCGGGAGTTCGGTGTCCAGGGTGGCGAGCAGACGCTGGATCTCGTCCGGGTCGGGTGCTGTTGCCGCGAGCGCGAGGAGCGGTGTGCTGGGCAGGCCGGAGGCGGACGGGTGGCGTGCGGTGCCCCAGTCGATGAGGAACGGCACGAGCCCGGAAGGGTGTTGGGTGTCGCCGTCCGTCAACCGCCACGCCAGCAGCGTGCCGTCCGGGGTGCGGCGGCTCATGGGGTGGACGTCGCCGGGGTCGTACCCCAGGGACCGGGCGGTCGCGACCGCCGCGTCCAGGTCGGGCGGGCTGATCGCCCAGGTGACCGTGCGCGCACGGCTGATCGCGTCGACGTCGAAGGGGCGCGGTCCCGCGGGCTCCGGCTGCTCCGGATCGGGCCCGATGATCTCCAGATAGCTGGTCCCGCCCAGCGACACCAGGAAGTTGCGGGTGCCCAGGCCGACGTGCACCCCGCCGGGAGC
Organism: Streptomyces justiciae; assembly: GCF_015163075.1. GTDB lineage: Bacteria > Actinomycetota > Actinomycetes > Streptomycetales > Streptomycetaceae > Streptomyces > Streptomyces justiciae. Next base: position 10,653 of record NZ_JADDXU010000007.1, on the reverse strand, counting down.
GGGCGCCACTCCCGTACGCCGGGTGAAGTCGGCGACCGTCGCCGCCAGGTCGGGGGTTGCGAGGACGAGGTGGTCAAGGCGTGCGGGAATCGTGTTCATCGTGCGATCGAGGCTACGCAGGGGCGGGTCCGTGATGGAACACCTGTGCGGCAAGAGGGGGAGGGCCAGCGCGTCCGCCCCCGGTGCTGAGGAGGAGTGCCGCCGGTCCCGGCCCAGGTCGGCTGGGTGGTCGACGATCGGCGGTCGGGGCCGGCCGTCACAGAAAACCCTTTAGGCTGCTGCTGTCGCATGGTTGATCGGACCGTCGCGACAGGGGGAGCAGAGGACCAGGGGACAGGGGGACCGGTGAACGACGCGGCTGAGGTGTTCCAGCCACTCCAGGTGGACGATCCGCCCGTGATCGCCGGCTACCGTCTCGCCGCCCGGCTCGGTGCCGGCGGCATGGGCCGGGTTTACCTCTCCCACACCGCGGGCGGCAGGCCCGTGGCGATCAAGGTCGTACGCCCCGAACTCGCCGACGACCCGGACTTCCGGCGGCGCTTCGGCCGCGAGATCAAGGCGGCCCAGCGGGTACGGGGTGCCTACACCGCCGAGCTGATCGACGCCGACGCCGACGGCACGCCGCCCTGGCTCGCCACGCTCTACGTCCCCGGACCCTCGCTGGCGGAGGCCGTGCACCGGCGGGGTCCGCTGCCGGTCCCGGCCGTGCTGTGGCTGATGGCAGGCGTGGCCGAGGCGCTGCAGGCCATCCATGCCGCCGGGATCGTGCACCGCGACCTGAAGCCGTCCAACGTGCTGCTGGCCGCCGACGGCCCCCGTGTCATCGACTTCGGCATCTCGCTGGCGGCCGACCTCACGGCGTACACGGCGACCGGCGCCGCCGCGATCGGCACACCGCAGTTCATGGCGCCGGAACAGGCCGTCGCGGGGGACATCACACCGGCCACCGACGTCTTCGCGCTCGGCCAGACGGCGGCGTTCGCGGCCCTGGGCGAGCCGCTGTACGGCAACGGTCCTGCCGCCACCGTCCTCTACCGCATCGTCCACTCCGCACCCGACCTCTCCCGCCTGCCGGAGCCACTGCGCCCACTGCTCTCCCGGTGCCTCGCCGCCGATCCGGCAGAGCGGGCCACGCTGGCGGAGATCGTCGAGTGGTGCCGCGGGCGGCTCGACGGAGCAGCCGACACGGGCGGGGGTCCGGCGGTCTGGCGCGAGGTCACGGGCCCCGAGACGACGATCCCGGAACCGGTCCCCGACCCGGCACCGGCGCACACGACGCCGTTGCGCACGGCGGCGCACACCCAGCCGCTGATCGCGCCGGTGCGGTCGACGGTCCCGGTAGCGCCGGAGCCGCGGAAGAAGCGACGGCGCCGTGTCGCTCTGGGCACGGCGGCCGGGGTGACCGCGGGCGCGCTGCTGATCACCGGGCTGGTGTGGCAGGCCCGCCAGAACGCGGACGACACCCGCGACCGGGACTCGGCCTCTTCCTCGACGCCGGACACGAAGGCGTCCGGACAGCCGGCTGGATCGTCGTCGGCAGCGGGGGTGGGCGCGACGGGCGGCGGCGGGACAGCGCAGTCGTCGGGTCCCACCGCGACGGCGGCCGCGAAACCGACCGCGAGACCGCTGGGCTACCCCCTGTACCTGGACGAGAAGAACTCCCTGTACCTCCACGTCGACGAGCCGGAGGCGCGCGACGACCGCAAGGGGGACATCCGCTTCACCTGCAAGAAAATCGGCTGCGCGCTGGAGAGTGACACCAGCGCGATCATGGCGATGCCCGGAGATCCGGGCACGACCTACGACGACTGCCGCTTCTTCCTCAAAGGGGAGAAAGCCGCCAAGCATCACAGCATCTCGCTGGCCGGGGCGGCGGCCGGCACCGAGTTCTGCATCAAGCACAGCTCCGGGGACATCGCGCTGCTCGTGATCCAGGTGAAGAACACCGCACTGTGGGACGATCCCGGCATCAGCTCTGTGCTGGCGGACCTGACGACTTGGCGGGCGACGTAGACGCCGGAGCCAATTGCCGCAAGGGCAAAGGATTTTGATGAATCGTCATCACGCCGCGGTGCACAATTAGCATGCTCACGACCATCCTCGCCATCGTCGATCCCAGAAGGGACCCGCGTGCGCTTCCCCCGCCGTGCCCTGGCCGTCCTCACCACCGCTGCCGCGCTCCTGGGCGTCAACCTGATCGCCGCCGGCCCCGCACAGGCTGCCACCTCCTGCTCCGGAACCGTCACCCACAGCCAGTCCGTCACGATCCCCGGCCGTACCACCGTCATCGGTGAGCTGGTCATCTACTACAACAGCAGCAACGGCGGCACCAACAGCGCCTGCTTCTACCACCGCGGCCCCTCCTACGGAGTCGCCGCCTACACCTACGTCACGATCTACCGATGCTCACAGAGATCGGGCGAGGGGCAGGTGTGCAACACCGTCGCTTCCGGCGGTGTCGACGACGGCAACTTCTCCTACCAGGCCGGCCCCGTCGGCGTGACCGGCACGGCGAACTACTGTGTCGGGGCGATCGGTTGGATCACCTGGGAGCACCCCAACCCCGACGTGGGGAAGATGAACATGGGAGTGTTCACCCCCCTCACCCGAGGTTGCTGAACACCCCCGCTCACGAAAACCGGTACGGGCCGGTCGACGCGGTCTACCCCCGCGGCCGCCCCGTACTGGCCCGCTCCACCAACCGCGTCGACAACTCCGTCCGCGTCCCCTCCGGCCGCGTGCCGTCCATCATCCGCACCAGCAGCCGCGTGGCCGTCGCCGCCATCTCCGACAGCGGTTGGCGGATCGTGGTCAGGGGTGGGGCGAGCCAGCGGGACTCGGGGAGGTCGTCGAAGCCGACGACGCTCATGTCGTCCGGTACGCGCAGGCCCCGTTCCGCCAGCGCCTCGTACACCCCCAGCGCCATCCGGTCCGAGCAGACGAAGACGGCCGTCGGCGGCTCGGGCAGGTCGAGGAGTTCCAGTGTGCGGCGGCGGGCCTCGCCCTCGTCGAAACCGGCGTACCGCACGTACTCGGGGCGTTGCCGGACCCCGGCCGACGCGAGCGCCGAGCGATAGCCGGCCACCCTCGCGCTGCTGCACATCCTGCGCCGGTGCCCGGCGACGACCGCGATCCGCTCATGGCCCAGCCCCAGCAGATGCTCGGTCGCGCTGACCCCGCCCTGCCAGTTCGCCGCCCCGACCGACACCACGCCCGGCGGCGGTTCGAGCACCGGGTCGATCATCACGAACGGGATGCGGTGCTGCTCCAGCCACGCGTACTGGGACGGCGTCAGCTCGGCCAGATTGAACAGCACCCCGGACGACCCGCGGGCGATGAGCTTGTCCAGCCAGCCCCGCTCGGGGCGGCCGCCCCGGGTCCGGGTGAGCCCCGCCGAGACGACCACCTCCAGCCCCGCGTCGTGAGCCGCCTCCTCCACCCCGTGCAGCACCGCGCCCGACCAGGACGTCTCCAGCGAGTGCACGACGAGGTCGACGAGCCCGGGTGGCTTCGCCGCGTCGAACCGGGGTCTGCGGACGTATCCCAGCCGGTCCAGGGCCTCCGTGACCCGCCGCCGCGTCTCGGGCGCCACGTCCTCGCGACCGTTGACGACCTTGGACGCGGTGGGCACGGACACCCCCGCCTCCCGGGCCACGACCGCGAGCGTCGGCCCGGCCGCCACGCTCGTACCTCCCGTACGGACCATCGGGAACCACCTCTCCGGCCCGCCCGTGGGCCCTGGAAAGTTTCGACCAGCGCGGAAAACAGTAAGCGCTTCCTACCCTAGGTCGCCCCTGTGGAGTCCGGAAGAGGTCGGACTTGGCAGGCCTGTGTGGTCCGTGACTTTCGAAACAGCGAACGCGCTTACTGTTCCTGGCAGATGAGCCGGAACCCGCCGAAGTCGGCCGTGAACGCCCCGTTCACCAGGTCCACGGCATGGATGCCGACCAGCGCCCCGGTGAAGCGCAGTTTCGATCCGTGGTCGTCGGAGAGCTTGGTGAAGTCGAGCGGCGGTCCGATCGGCGTCCGCGCCCCGCCCGTGTCGTACCAGAAGCGCGCGGCCCCGTCCTCGACCCCCACGCCCAGCGTGACGGGCCCCTCGGCGCCGACCTCCGCGACGGCCACCTGCCGGATGCCGCCCTCGTCGCGCTCCACCAGGCTGAGCACCGTACGCCCTCCACCCTGCCACTGCTGCCCGCGCTGCTCCTCACCCTCCGGTTCCGCCCAGGTCAGATCCAGCGCCAGATACGCCTCGGTGTTGTACCAGAGCACCAGCCCCGCGGCCTCGGTGAAGCTGCGCGGCCGGGCCTCGACGGTGACCTCGGCCTCCGCGCGGTGCTCGGTGATCCGCCGGGCGAGGAGGCTGTGCGTCCAGTGGGACTCGGGGCCGTGCCGCCCCCGCAGCCGTATCCACCCCGGCCGGGCCTCGGTGTCCGCCCAGGAAGGGTCGACAGGACCGCGCAGCGTGCTCCAGGGCCACCCCAACCCCCCGTCGTCGGGCGCCCCTTGGGGAACAAATGCCTTTGTCGGTACGTCGACCTCGACCGCCGGATGATGCCCGCCGTGCCGCAGCCTGGGCCACCCCTCCTCGTCCCATACGACCGCCTGAACGGCCGTCTCCCGCCCCAGCGGGCAGCGCGGTCCGTCGGGTGTCTGGAGTGGCCGAGCCGCCAGGTGGCTGAGGAACCACTCCCCGCCCGGCGTCTCCACCAGCTCGGCGTGCCCGGCCTTCTGCAACGGCACCTTCGGGTCGTCGCGCGTCGTCAGCAGCGGCCGGTCGTCGAGTTCGTACGGCCCGGTGACGGCGCGGCTGCGGGCGACGAGCACCCCGTGCTCGAACCCGGTGCCGCCCTCCGCGAGAACGAGGTAGTACCAGTCCCCGCGCCTCAGCAGCTTCGGCCCCTCGACGAGCCGCTCGTGCTGGAGCAGCAGCCGCGTCTCACCCACCGGGACGAGCGTCTCGCGGTCCAGCTCGGTGAGCACGATCCCGGCGAACCGCCGCCCGCCCGGCCGATGGTCGCTCTGCATGTTCAGCAGCCACAGCCGGCCGTCCTCGCCATGGAAGAGCGCCGGGTCGAAGCCGTGGCTCGCGACCCGGCGCGGGGGCGTCCACGGGCCGGCCGCCGACACCGCCGTACTCACATAGGTGTCCAAATCGAAGTACGGCGTCCCGACCGAACGCACCACGGAGTACACGACCCAGAACCGCTCACCGTCCCAGCTCAGCGAGGGCGCCCAGACGCCACCGGAGTCGGGCACCCCGGCCAGCGAGTCACCCGGGACCGCGCCCCGGACGTGCCCGGCGTACTCCCAATGCGCGAGATCGCGGGAACGATGGATCGGAATGGTCGGGAACCACTCGAAGGAACTGGTCGCCACGTAGTACCAGTCACCGACCCGCACCAGCGACGGGTCCGGGGCGAAACCCCGGATCACCGGGTTGCGCAGCACGGTCACTTCAGGGCCCCCAGCGTCACGCCCGTCCGCCAGTAGCGGCGCATCGCGACCATCATGATCGCCATCGGCACGATGGACAGCAGCGCGCCGGTCAGCACCAGGCTCGTCAGGTCGACGCCGGACTCCAGGCGTTTGCCGGACCAGTTGTACAGGCCCAGGTTGAGGGTCCAGTTCTCCTCGCCACGCAGCACGGTCAGCGGCAGGAAGAAGGCGTTCCAGGTGTTCACGAAGGCCAGCAGGAACACGGTCGCCCCGCCGGTCGTCATCATCCGCAGCACGATGCTGAAGAAGATCCGCAGCTCACCGGCGCCGTCGATGCGGGCGGCCTCCAGCAGCTCGTACGGGATGGTCGCCTCGGTGTAGACCTTCGCCAGGTAGACGCTGAACGGGTTGATCAGACACGGGATGAGCATCGCCCAGGGCGTGTCGACCAGTCCGATCTCCGAGAACAGCAGATACAGCGGCAGCGTGAGCAGCGCGATCGGGATCAGGAACGAGCCGACCACGCACGCGAACACCAGGTTGCGGCCCGGGAACTGGAAGCGTGCGAGCCCGTATCCCGTGGCCAGCGCCAGCAGCGTCCCGCCCAGCGAGCCGACGCCCGCGTACAGAAGGGAGTTGGCGGTCCAGCGCAGGAAGATGCCGTCGTTGTACGTGAACAGCTGACGCAGGTTGTCCCACAGATGCCAACCACCCGAGAACCACAGCCCGTTGCTCTGGTAGAGCCCCGTACGGTCCTTCGTCGAGGCGACGATCAGCCACCACACCGGGAACAGGCTGTACATGCTCGCGAGCACCAGGCCGACCAGCAGGAACCGCTGCCCACCGCGCGAACGGGCGCCAGGATCGGGCCGGTTGAGCCGACGTACCGTCTTGCCTGTTGAGGCGCGTTCTTCGGTCATGGTCATCAGTCGACCTCCCTCGAAGTGAGCCGGTAGAAGAGGAAGGAGCCGACACCGAGGATCAGGGCGAGCAGCACCGACAAGGTCGCGGCGTAGTGGTAATTACCGGCGTTGAACGCCTGGTTGTAGATGATCATGATCGGGGTGAAGCTGTCGTCGACCGTCTGGGGCGTGATGTTCCGGAACAACGCCGGCTCATTGAAGATCTGCAGCATCTGGATGATCGACAGCATGCCGGTCAGCACCAACGCGCCCCGCACGAACGGCACTTTGATACTGCGTGCGATCCGCCACTCGGAGGCGCCGTCCAGCCGCGCCGCCTCGAAGAGCTCACGCGGCACGCCTTGCAGCGCGGAGTAGATGATCACCATGTTGTAGCCGATGCCGTGCCAGGTCAGCAGGTTGCCGATGGACGGCCACACCATGGACGGCGAGAAGAAGTTCCAGTGGAACCCGAAGAACTCGCCGAGCGGCGTGAGCGGACCGACGTCCGGGCTGTACAGGTTGATCCACACCAGCGCGGCGACCACACCGGGGATCATGTACGGCACCAGCAGCAGAATCCGGAACCGGCCGGCGACCTTCGAGGTGACCGCGTCCAGGAGCAGCGCCAGCACGAGGCTGATGAGCAGCATCACCGGGATCTGCACGCAGGCGAACAGCACCACCCGCAGCACGGACCCCATGAACGCCGAATCGGTCAGCCCCTCCTTGTAGTTGTCGAGCCCGACGAACTTCTCGGTGGCACCGCCGAGCCCGAGCCCGGACTGCTGCTCGTGGTAGAGCGACTGGTAGACGGCGTACCCGATGGGGAGCAGATACAGAAAGACGAACCCGAGCTGGAAGGGCACCGTGAACGCGGCACCCTTCCAGCGCTGTGAGCGAATCATGGATCGGTGCCTCAGCCCTTGACGCTGATACCGCGGGACTTCAGGTCCTTGACCGTCCACTCCTGCATGTGGGCGAGGAGGTCGGTCACGGTCTCCTCCTTGTTGACCACCTTGGCCCAGCCGGCCTGCATCTCGGTGAACATGGCGGTCCAGTTGGGCCCGAAGGTCCAGTCGGTGGTGATGGTGGAGAGACTGTCCTTCACGACGGTCTGCGCGGCGTCGTAGTTCTTCCCGAGCAACTTCTCGGAGGTCGCCTCGGCGACGTAGCTGTCACTGTCCTTGAGCGCGGGGAACACGCCGTTACCGGTCTCGGGACTGGCCATGGTCTTGACGGCCGTCGGGTCGGTGGACATCCACAACGCGGCCTCGGCGGCCTGCTTCTGGTTCTCGCACTGCTTGGTCACCAGCGTCACGCTGCCGGTCAGGTTGGTGCCGGCGGGCGTCTTGGCGGCCTCACCGTCGAAGGCCGGCCACGGCGCGAGCGCCCACTTCCCGAACGACTTGGTGAAGTTCTGCACCATGCCGGCCTGCTGCCAGGTGGAGATCTGCCGGGTGGCCGTACCGCCGTTGTCGTAGTTCCGCTGCACGGCGGCGTAGTCCGCGAACGACAGCTTGGAGTTCAGATCGTTGTCGATGATCTCCTGGATGACCTTGGCGGCCTTCAGCGTCCCCGCGTCCTGGAAGTCCACCTTCCAGGAGTTCCCGTCGATGGCGTACCAGTGCGCCCCGGCCTGCATGGCCAGCACCTCGAGCGTGCTGGGGTCCTCACCCGCGTAGTTGGTGATCTTCACCCCGTGCTTCTTCAGCACCTTGCCCGCCGCGATGAACTCGTCCCAGGTCGTCGGCGCCTTGAGCCCGTACTTGTCGAAGATGTCGGTCCGGTAGATCGTGAAGTTCGGCGAGGAACTGGTGGGCACCCCGTACGACTTCCCCTGCACCTGCGCGCTGGCCCAGGCCCCGGCGTTGAACTTCCCCTTGCTGGAGTCGACGTACTGCGAGATGTCCGCGAGCGCGTCCTGCGAGACCCAGCTGGTCACGTACTCGGCGGTGTTCTGCACCAGGCAGGGCGCGTTCCCGGCCTTCACCGCGTTCGTCAGCTGCTTCTGCATGGTCAGCTGGTCGGTGACCTTCGTGTACTTGAGCTTGATGTCCTTGTGCGAGGCGTTGAACGCCTTGACGACCGCGTCCTGGCCGTTGGCCCATCCCCAGAAGGGAAGGGTGACCGGACCCGACGCCCCTGAGGACCCGTCGTCTCCGGAGTCCGAACCGCCACAGGCGGCGAGCAGACCCGTCAGCGCGATACCCGCGACGGCTGCGTGGGCGAACCTTCTCCGGGGGCTGGTGAAGTTCATCTGACCGTGTTCCTTCGGAAAGTAGGGCGTCTCGGAACGAGGACGGCGGCTCGGTGCAGGCCGGGAACGGCGGCCGGAAATCCGTCGGCTCGCGGTTGCGGGGGTCGGCCAAGCGGAAGATGTAGTAAGCGGTTGCTGGGACGGTAGGACGAGGGATCAGTCCATAGCAAGAGGTGCGCGGAAATTTGTTACGCCGGTTTGTCCGGGGCGTAAGCCGGAAGGGCAATGATCTTGAGGTGACCACAGGCAGCATTTGCCCAGGTCGAGCCGTTTTCTCTGTGCCACGAACAAGCTCAGACCGCCCCTTGGGGCGGCCTGAGCCGGTGACCAAAAAACCTTGAGAAAACGCTTACGAAACGATCGCTTTCACGACCGCATGTCGAAGGCGGCCCCCGCCCGTCAGGTACGGGGCGAGGGCGGCCGAACCGAGTTCCGTACGACGACATGGGTGCCCAGCACCAGATGATCGCCGTCGGTGCCCTTGCGGCGCCCGGAGCCGCCCTCCCGCCGGTCGGCGACGGCCCGCAGCGCGACCCGCCCCATCTCCTCGTACGGCACGTGCACGGTGGTGAGTTGAGGGGTCAGCTGGGAGGCCAGCGGAATGTCGTCGTACCCCACGATGGACACGTCCTCCGGCACCCGCAGCCCCGCCGCGCGCAACGCCTGCATGGCGCCGGCGGCGACCACGTCCGTGCCCGCGAGCACGGCGGTGAAGTCCGGCGTCTCGTGCAGCGCGGTCTCGACGGCCTCGTACCCGTGCTCGTAGTCGTAGGGCCCGTGCCGGACGAGTCCCGGGTCGAACTCCACCCCGTAGGCCTCGAAGGCCCGCCGGGCGCCCTCCAACCGCCCCTGAGCGGTGGTCAGTTCGGCATGCCCCGGCAGCACCAGCACCCGCCGATGCCCGGCGGACAGCAGATGGCTGGCCATGGCATAGGCGCCGCCCTCGTTGTCGTAGTCGACGGTCGTCGCCGGCACGTCCCCCTCCAACGGAGGCCGCCCCACGAGCACCAGATGCGACCCGGCCGCGTCCAGCGACCGGGCGAACCGGGCCATGCGCAGCTGGTACTCGTCGTAGTCATAAGCGCCACCGAGCAGCACCACAGCCGCCACCCCCTGCTGCCGCATGAGGTTGACCAGCGCGAGCTCCCGCTCGGGATCGTCTCCGGTGGTCCCCACCAGCGAGAGCCAGCCCCGCAGCGTGGCGGCGCCCTCCACGCCCTTGGCGACATGGGCGAATGCGGCACCGGTGATGTTGTTGATGAGGATGGCCACGGTGGGAGTGCCCCCACCCGCGAGCGACCGGGCATGAGCGTTGGTGACGTAGTCCAGGTCCCGGACCACCTTCATCACCCGGCGCCGCAGATCCTCCGACACCGGGTAGTTGCCCGACAGCACACGCGAGACGCTGGCGACGGAAACACCCGCGCGCTCCGCCACGTCACGGATGGTGGCCCGTCCGGCGTCCCCGGGCGCCTTGCGCTGACTCACCCTGCGGCTCCTTCATCATCGAGCTTGCCTGGCCGACACATCCGCGTCGGCACGGAAAACCGTATCCCATTGTTTCCACCTGTTTCCCCCGGCTGCGATGAGCCCAAAAAGCCCACGGCACAGGCCCACCAACATCAACTGTCTGCGGGCCACCGGCCGCGAGAGAGCCGAAGGGGCGCGCCGGTGTCGAGAGCGCGAACGCGCGGAGGCCCGAAGGGCCGAGCACGATCGCGCTCTCGACACCGGCTGAGAGCGCCCCGTAGGCGACCGAGCCAGATATTCGGCAGGCCAGCTGTGGGAGTGAGCGTTGTACGCGGGTGATCTGAGCGTTGCTGACGAGGCGCCCCCGGTGATCTGAGCGATGTAGGCGTTAGCGAGGCAACGCGGGTGATCTGAGCGTTGTAGGCGTTGGAGGCAACGCGAGTGATCCGAGCGCTGCACCCGGGATTGACAAGCCACCCCCCCCCCCGCTGACCGCCCCCGCCCGCGCCCCCCACCCCACCCCCCCCCCCCCCCCCCCCCCCCCCCCCCCCCCCCCCCCCCGCCCCAAAAACCGGAAAGAGG
>NZ_JADDXU010000064.1 GCF_015163075.1 Streptomyces justiciae | reverse complement strand
TCTAGCTGCCGCAAGGCAGCCAGAGCCACAACGTCGGCGAATGTCCGACGGTGGTTAGCTCATGGGTGGAACGTTGATTATTCGGCCGGGTTCACGGGTCGGAGGCTGCGAGTACTGCTCTGAGGAGCGTGGAAAGCATGATCTCCGGACGGGATCTGGTCGGGCACGCTGTTGGGTGTCTGAAGTAACGGCCGCGAGGCTGTACTTCGATGCCGGCCCCAGTGCACTCGGACCGA
>NZ_JADDXU010000063.1 GCF_015163075.1 Streptomyces justiciae | reverse complement strand
GACTTCGTCTTCCGCCACCCGCTGGTGCGCTCCTCGGTGGTCCAGACGGCCACCCCGAACGAACGGCGCGCCGCCCACGCCGTCCTCGCCGACGTCCACCGCGACGACATCGAACGCCGGGCCACCCACCTGGCAGCCTCCACCATCGACCCCGACGAAGACGTCGCCGCCACCCTGGAAGCAGCCGCCGACTCCGCCACCCGACGCGGCGGCGCCATCGCCGCCGTCGCCTGGCTCACCCGCGCCGCCGAACTCAGCGACAACCCCCAAGAACGCTCCCGCCGACTCGGCAGCGCGGCCTACATCGCCGGACA
>NZ_JADDXU010000062.1 GCF_015163075.1 Streptomyces justiciae | reverse complement strand
TCGGCCACCTTGTTGAAGATGTTCGTCCACAGGTGGCCCGCGAAGGACAGCACGTTGTTCTTGTGGACCAGCGTGAGCTTCTTGCGCGGACGGGCCTGGGCACGGGCGAAGGCGTCACGCACGACACGCTCGACACCGAAGGCCGTGTTCACGGAGACCTCGGTGGCGACCTCGTGCGGGGTGCCCTTGCGGATGGTGCCTCCGTTGCCGGTGTACGGGCCCTCGGTGCCTTCGCGGACGACGACGAAATCGATCGCCGGCTCGCCCTTGAGGGGCGTCTCGACGCCCGGCAGGAGCTTCGACGGACGCAGGTTGACGTGGTGGTCGAAGAGGAAGCGGAGCTTCAGCAGGAAGCCGCGCTCCAAGACGCCGGAC
>NZ_JADDXU010000061.1 GCF_015163075.1 Streptomyces justiciae | reverse complement strand
GTGGCCACCTGGTTGAAGATGTTCGTCCACAGGTGGCCCGCGAAGGACAGCACGTTGTTCTTGTGGACCAGCGTGAGCTTCTTGCGCGGACGGGCCTGGGCGCGGGCGAAGGCGTCACGCACGACACGCTCGACACCGAAGGCCGTGTTCACGGAGACCTCGGTGGCGACCTCGTGCGGGGTGCCCTTGCGGATGGTGCCGCCGTTGCCGGTGTACGGGCCCTCGGTGCCCTCGCGGACCACGACGAAGTCGATGGCGGGCTCGCCCTTGAGGGGCGTCTCGACACCCGGCAGCAGCTTGCTCGGCCGCAGGTTGACGTGGTGGTCGAAGAGGAAGCGGAGCTTCAGCAGGAAGCCGCGCTCCAGGACACCGGAG
>NZ_JADDXU010000060.1 GCF_015163075.1 Streptomyces justiciae | reverse complement strand
GGCACCATCTGGCGCGCCATCGCCTGGATCTGCGCGACCGTGTAGGAGCTCTGCACGGGGAAGCTGGACGCGGACCGGGACGCGGCCGTCTTGGCCTCGGCGCGCTCCTTGGCTTCCTTCGCCGCCTGCTCGGCGGCTTCCTTCTTCTCGATCGCCGACTTGGCAGCAGCCTTGCGGGCCGATTCCTCGGCGTCCTTCTTGGCGCTCGCGTCCGCCTGAATGGCCTGGACGTTGGCCTGCTGCGTCAGCGACGCGGTCTGCACCTGGGCCTGCTGGCCCGCGGGTATGTCCGCGAGGAGCGTCGTCTCGGCTGCTGTCGCCTCGGCGTCGTTCGTCTGCGCGGTGCTGCCCGAGGCAACGCCCACGACGCTTCCGACAGCGGTGACCGCGGTGGCAGAGGCCACAGCGAATCCCCGGACCGA
>NZ_JADDXU010000006.1 GCF_015163075.1 Streptomyces justiciae | reverse complement strand
ATCTTGCGTTTCCGACTCTATCAGATCCTTTCGGCGTCCGATTCCCTGTCGGCGGGATTTGCCGGAGGCTTCTGGCTTTCGCCTGTCGGCCTTTCGACATTCACTACGTTAGCCCATCCTCTCGCCAACTCATAATCGAGTTCAGAGAGTTCGAATTCGAGCATGCGGGCACGTCGAATTCACCCTCGCTGAGAGGATGTCGTAGGTAGTGGTTTGGCCGCTTCCGGCTGCAGGCGATCGCCGTACCCGGTTCAAGCGGCTCGGGCTACATTACGCACCTCGCAAGGGCGCGTCAACTTGACCGACGCCTCGGCGTATGGGCCCGATAAGGGCTCACCGTCGGGTCGTTGGCGACCCAGTAGCGCCAGGGGTGGACGCCCCCGCCGCCCGAGACTCCGGTGCGTGGGCCGTTGCGTACCTGGTCGGAGGGGACCGGAGTGCCGGTCAGGACCCTCAGGGGGGTGTCGGCGGAGGTGCACGCGTCCGTGCCGTCGAGGGAGCGGTCCACGCCCAGGGCGGTGGCCAGGCGTGCGGGCCCTTTGGCCAGTTCCTTGTCATTTCGGGCCGAGAGTCGACGTTTACGTGCGAGCTCGGCGCCTTCGATCACCTCGCCGGCGCGGAGCAGGACCGCGCTCGCCCTGCCGTCCGGACCGCACACCAGGTTCATGCAGAACCACATGCCGTAGGTGAAGTAGACGTACACGTGACCGGGCGGACCGAACATCACGCCGTTGCGGGCCGTGCGGCCGCGATAGGCGTGGGAGCCGGGGTCGTTCTGGCCGTCGTATGCCTCGACCTCCGTGAGGCGCAGGGCGATCGGACCGTCCGGGGTGGTGCGTACGAGGATGCGGCCGAGGAGGTCGGGGGCGACCTCCAGTACGGGTCGGTCGAAGAACTCGCGTGGGAGGGGCGTACGGTCGGGGGTCGCGATCATGCCGTCCGAGGGTAGTGCAGACGGGTGGCGGCGACGGGGTGGTCACGGGGCGTTCGCCTTGCAAGGGTGAGGGCGCGGAACCGGCCGCGGTCGGATCGCGTTTGTAGGGATCGAGGATCTACGCGCGCGTGGGACGCGCGCGAAGCAGGACGACGTATAGGGAGAGTCATGGCGTTCAAGAAGCTGCTCGCGAGCCTGGGTGCCGGCGGGGCTTCGGTCGAGACGGTGCTGACCGAGGTCAACGTCGTGCCGGGTGGTGTCGTCCAGGGTGAGGTGCGGATCCAGGGCGGGTCCGTGAACCAGGAGATCGAGGGGCTGTCGGTCGGGCTCCAGGCCAAGGTCGAGGTCGAGAGCGGCGACGAGGAGTACAAGCAGAACATCGAGTTCACCAAGGTGCGGCTCGGTGGTGCCTTCGAGCTCCAGGCCGGGGCCGTGCACGCGGTGCCGTTCGGGCTCGAGATCCCGTGGGAGACGCCGATCACGATGATCGACGGTCAGGCGCTGCGCGGGATGAGCATCGGTGTGACGACCGAGCTGGCGATCGCGCGTGCCGTGGACTCCGGTGACCTGGACCCGATCAACGTGCACCCGCTGCCGGCGCAGAAGGCGATCCTCGACGCCTTCATCCAGCTGGGCTTCCGCTTCAAGAACGCGGACATGGAGCGCGGTCACATCCGGGGTACGCGGCAGAAGCTGCCGTTCTACCAGGAGATCGAGTTCTTCCCGCCGCAGCAGTACCGGGGTCTGAACCAGGTCGAGCTGAGCTTCGTGGCCGATCAGAGCGCCATGGACGTCGTCCTGGAGATGGACAAGAAGCCGGGGCTGTTCAGCGAGGGCAGTGACACCTTCCGGTCCTTCCAGGTGGGGCTCAACGACTACCAGGGCACCGACTGGGCGGCTTACCTCAACCAGTGGCTGTCCGAGGTCGGCAGCAAGCGCAACTGGTTCTAGGCTCGGGATTGCTGATTTCCGGCAATCGATCAGGAGGTACCGAGGTGTCCGAGCTCAAGCGGCGGCCTCTCCCCCATGACTTCCACCCGCCCGTCCCGTCGTTCACGGTGACGAGCGAGGACATCGAGGAAGGGGCGACGCTCAAGGACGCTCAGGTCTACGCGGCCGGCAACACCTCGCCGCAGCTGCGGTGGGAGGGCTTTCCGCCCGAGACCAAGAGCTTCGCCGTGACCTGCTACGACCCCGACGCCCCCACGGGCAGTGGGTTCTGGCACTGGGTCGTGTTCGACATCCCCGCCTCGGTGACCGAGCTGCCGGTGGGTGCGGGCAGCGGCAAGTTCGAGGGGCTGCCCGAAGGTGCCGTGCACGCGCGCAACGACTACGGCAGCAAGGACTTCGGTGGTGCCGCGCCGCCGCCCGGGGACGGTCCGCACCGGTACGTCTTCACGGTGTACGCGGTGGACCAGGAGAAGCTCGGTCCGGATGCCGATGCCTCTCCCGCCGTCGTCGGCTTCAATCTGCGGTTCCACACGCTCGGGCGTGCCCAGTTGATCGGTGAGTTCGAGAACCCCGAACAGAGCTGAGCGATCCGAGCGTTCATGGAACGTTTGCCCGCCCCTGGTCTTGGAAGTGATCAGGGGCGGGCACTTTTATTTCGTTGTCCATCTCGGCGTGCCCGGCCAGAGTTGATCCCAGCCCGCCAAGGAGGTGGGCGGGTGAGCGCAGGAGGTGGGCTGGTCATGCGGGACACGCTGGTACTGAACGCGAGCTTCGAGCCGCTGTCGACGGTGACGTTGAACCGAGCCGTCGTTCTGGTGCTTCAGGACAAGGCCGTTGTCGAGCAGTCTCACCCCGAACTGCGGATGCGCGGAGCCGCGGTGGACATACCGGCGCCCCGGGTGATCCGCCTGTGCAGGTACGTGAGGGTGCCGTTCCGAAGACAAGCTCCGTGGTCGAGGCGGGGTGTGCTGATCAGGGACCGGCACCGGTGCGCGTACTGCGGGCGCAGGGCGACGACCGTGGACCACGTGGTGCCGAGGGCGCAGGGTGGCCAGGACTCGTGGTTGAACACGGTGGCCTCGTGCGCGGAGGACAACCACCGTAAGGCGGACCGGACTCCGGAGCAGGCCGGGATGCCGTTGCTGAGGCAGCCGTTCGAGCCGACGCCGGCCGATGCGATGTTGCTGTCGCTGGGGGCCGACGACTTCCAGGCGCTGCCGGACTGGTTGGCGGTGGAGGCCGCGTAACGCCGTTGCCCACCAAAGACTTTGGGGCTCGCCTTCCTCAAGAAGGCGAGCCCCGTCGTCGTTTCCCGGTCTCAGTCGATCGGCGGCTTTTCCCTGCGTTCCGCGCCACCGTTGCCCGTTGAGCCGCCGCCTCCCGAACCGCCGCCCAGGGGGCCGAAGTTGCCCATGGCGCCGGACAGGCCCTTGAGGGCGTCGCCGATCTCGCTGGGGACGATCCAGAGCTTGTTGGCGTCGCCTTCGGCGATCTTCGGGAGCATCTGGAGGTACTGGTACGAGAGCAGCTTCTGGTCGGGGTCGCCGGCGTGGATCGCCTCGAAGACCGTACGGACGGCCTGGGCCTCGCCTTCTGCGCGCAGGGCCGCGGCCTTGGCTTCACCCTCGGCGCGCAGGATCTGGGACTGCTTCTCACCCTCGGCGGTGAGGATGGCGGCCTGGCGCGTACCTTCCGCCGTGAGGATCGCGGCGCGCTTGTCGCGGTCGGCGCGCATCTGCTTCTCCATCGAGTCCTGGATGGAGGTGGGCGGCTCAATCGCCTTGAGTTCCACGCGGTTTACGCGGATGCCCCACTTGCCCGTCGCCTCGTCGAGGACGCCCCGCAGGGCCGCGTTGATCTCCTCGCGGGAGGTCAGGGTCCGCTCCAGGTCCATGCCGCCGATGATGTTGCGGAGCGTGGTGACCGTCAGCTGCTCAATTGCCTGGATGTAGCTGGCGACTTCGTAGGTGGCGGCCCGCGCGTCCGTCACCTGGTAGTAGATGACCGTGTCGATGTTCACGACCAGGTTGTCCTGGGTGATCACCGGCTGGGGCGGGAACGGGACGACCTGTTCACGCAGGTCGATGCGGTTGCGGATGGTGTCGATGAACGGGACGACGATGTTGAGGCCCGCATTGAGTGTCCGCGTGTAACGGCCGAAGCGCTCGACGATGGCGGCGCTGGCCTGTGGGATGACTTGGATGGTCTTGATCAGGGCGATGAAGACCAACACCACCAGGATGATCAAGACGATGATGACCGGTTCCATCGTCGCTTCCCCGTACCCTTCTCCGCCTCGGCGCTTTCGGAAGATCTTATGGTTGTTGAAGATCTTGCTGGTCGAGTCTGACAGACCGTCGAGCAACTCGGGGGCTGTTCGGTTCAGTTGAGTCGTACGAGGTCAGATGACGATCGCGGTCGCTCCCTCGATCTCCACGACGTCCACTTCTTGTCCTACTTCGTAGGCGCGGCCGGCGTCGAGAGCGCGGGCCGACCAGACCTCTCCGGCCAGCTTGATCCGGCCGCCGGAGCCGTCCACGCGTTCCAGTACGACCGCCTGTTTGCCCTTCAACGCCTCCACGCCGGAGACGAGTTGGGGTCGTTGCGCGCTGTGCCGGGCGGCGATGGGCCGTACGACGCCGATGAGGGCGACCGAGACGACGACGAAAGCGAGCACCTGCACGACGACGCCGAAGCCCAGACCTGCGAGGATCGCGCCGGCGACGGCGCCCACCGCGAGCATGCCGAACTCCGGCATCGCCGTCACCACGAGGGGGATTCCGAGCGCGGCCGCGCCGATGAGCCACCACACCCATGCGTCGATGTCGTTCACATGGTCATGGTAGGACCGCGGGTCGTGCCGCGGACAGGGCGCGAGGGCGTCAGGCCATCGGCAGGCCCTGTGCCGTCCAGCGCTCGCCGACCTGCTCGACGACGAGCGGGAGGCCGAAGCACAACGACAGGTTGCGGGAGGTGAGTTCGAGCTCCAGCGGGCCCGCGGCGAGGACCTTGCCCTGACGGATCATCAGGACGTGAGTGAAGCCGGGGGCGATCTCCTCGACGTGGTGGGTGACCATCAGCATCGAGGGGGCGATCGGGTCGCGGGCGAGGCGGCCGAGTCGGCGTACGAGGTCCTCGCGGCCGCCGAGGTCGAGGCCGGCGGCGGGCTCGTCGAGGAGGAGGAGCTCGGGGTCGGTCATCAGGGCGCGGGCGATGAGGGTGCGCTTGCGCTCGCCCTCGGAGAGCGTGCCGAACTTGCGCTCCAGGTAGTCGCTCATGCCGAGGCGGTCGAGGAAGGCGCGGGCGCGCTGCTCGTCGATCTCGTCGTACTCCTCCTGCCAGCCGGCCGTCATGCCGTACGCGGCGGTGAGCACGGTCTGGAGGACGGTCTGGCGCTTGGGGAGCTTGTCGGCCATGGCGATGCCGGCCACGCCGATGCGGGGGCGCAGTTCGAAGACGTCGGTGCCGGGCTTGCCGAGGGTCTCGCCGAGGATGGTCGCGGTGCCCTTGCTGGGGTAGAGGTAGCTGGACGCGACGTTCAGGAGGGTGGTCTTGCCGGCGCCGTTGGGGCCGAGGATGACCCAGCGCTCGCCCTCCTTGACCGACCAGGAGACCTGGTCCACCAGAGCCCGGCCCTCACGGACCACGGATACGTCCTGAAGCTCCAGAACATCGCTCATGAGCGCGTTGTCTCCCCTTGCAGTGTGACCGGTCTCGGCGTCTCGGCTGTGGCGTGCGCGCGGTGGGCGCAGTCCTCAAGGAAATCTACGCCACCGGTCGGGCGGTCCATTCCATCGGTCCGGTCCTTAGGGTGGGGGCATGCTCTCGGAACCTCGCTCTGGACGCCTTGCCGCTTGGGGAAACGCCCTTTTGGCCGGACTTGTGTCACCTGACGACGCCGTGCTCGCCGCTGTCGGGGACGACGCGGTGCACCGGGTGGAGGGGCTGCCCGGTGAGTCGGGGCCGGTCGGGCTGACGCTGGCGTTGGGGCGGTTGCGGGCGCTCGGGGTGACCGGGTTGCGGGTGGCGCTGCCGGCGTCGGGGCATCCGCTGGGGCTGAGTGGACCGCCGGAGTTCAACGCGCGGGCGTTGGAGGCCGAGGAGGCGGTGATCTGTCACGGGGCCGCGCTCGGGTTGGTGCCGGAGGTGTACGAGGCCGGGCCTGACGGCGATGTGCATGTCGAGGTCGTGTGGCATGTGCTGCCGGTGCGGGAGGCTTCGCCCGCCGATGTGCCGTCGCTGGGTGAGGCGGAGCGGGAGCTGGCGGAGGCCCTTCGGGAGGCGACCGAGGTGTTGACGCGGCTGGATGTGGCCGGGTCGGGGCCGGTGGCGGAGGCGGCGATCGATGCGTACCGGGCGCGGGCCGAGCGGGGGCGGGAGGTGTTGGCGCCGGGGTATCCGCCGCGGGCGGTGCGGGTGCTGGAGCTTGCGCAGCGGGTGGGGTTGTTGATCTCCGTGGCGTATGAGAACGGGCACGGGGGTGCGGTGACGGCCGGCGAGATGGCGGCACGTTCCGCTGCGCTGCGGCCGGTGGAGCGGGTGGCTCGGCGGGCGCAGGTCGCGGCGTACAACGCGTATGTGGAGGAGCTGGAGCGGGGGGTGCGCTGAGCGGGGCTGTGGCTGAAGTGGGCGGGGTTTCACTCGCCCGCGTTGGCGGGGTGCCGCTGCGCCCACCCGTGCCGCCCCAGCGGCACGACTGCCCGCAGCTACGGCGAGTGGACCCACCTAAGGGGCGCGGGGAACTGCGCGACCAGCCCCCACTCACCCGCAGCCGAAGAACCGTACGTCACACAGACCAAGGGCCTCTCAAGTCGCCCTTGACTTGAGAGGCCCGACCGGCTCAGACCCGACGTCAGTCGTTCGCGCCGGTGTTGCCGAAGGCGGGGTTCAGGCCGGCGATGCCGTTGACCGTGTTGCCGACGACGTTGACGGGGACGTGGACCGGGACCTGGACGAGGTTGCCCGAGCCGACGCCCGGCGACTTCACGGCCGCGCCGTCGGCACCCGCGTCGGCGACAGCGGCACCGGCGGCGGCACCCGTGGCGATACCGGCGACGGTGAGGGCCACGGCGGCCTTCTTGGCGATGTTCATGAGAAGCGTTCCTCCTGCGTTTGCGTGTCCGACCCGGCCGCGGGTCGTGCCTGGTCAACGCGGAGGCCTGCGCGAACGGTACGGGAATCCGACTTCAACTGCCCGTTCGGATCATTGGCACGAAAAACTGACCGGCCTCCCGGGAGTGCCCGGGAGGCCGGAGGTCACTGCCGCTCCTGAGGCGGAGGTCAGTGGTTGACGCCGAGGTTGCCGAACGCGGGGTTGAGGATGCCCACGACGTTCACGCTGTTGCCGACCGCGTTGACCGGGATGTGGATCGGGGCCTGGACGAGGTTGCCCGAGGCGACGCCCGGCGAACCCACGGCCTTGCCGTCGGCGTGCGCGTCGGTGGCGGAGGCCATGCCGGCACCGGCGGCGATCAGTCCGCCGGCCACCATCGTCACGGCCGCTGCCTTCTTCAGGTTCTTCACTTCTGAGCCCTCCCTGGTGATCGCCGCGGCAGTCGCCGCAGCACGCACTGGAGAACGGTGGAGATCCACGAAGGGTGCGCCGTCCGGGTGACATTCCCACGACGGTATGAATCTCACTCCGGAGCGGAACCCTCCGTATTGCCGTCCGGCAGGTGGATCAACCGGTCACTCCGTGACGTACCGCCCACAGCGCGGCCTGAGTGCGGTCCGCCAGGTCGAGTTTCATCAGGATGTTCGAGACGTGGGTCTTGACCGTCTTCTCGGAGAGGACGAGGGCGCGGGCGATCTCGCGGTTGGAGCGGCCGTCAGCGATCAGGCCGAGCACCTCGCGCTCCCGTTCGGTCAGCGAACCCGCCCTCCCCTGTCCGGAGTTGGCCTCCTCCTGGGAGAGCAGGGCGCCCGCGACCTCGGGCTGGAGCAGGATGTGCCCGGCGTGGACGGAGCGGATGGCACCGGCGAGGGCGTCGGGGTCGACGTCCTTGTAGACATATCCGGCGGCTCCCGCGCGCAGGGCCGGGATCACTGTGCGCTGCTCGGTGAAGCTGGTGACGATGAGCACGCGCGCGGGGTTGTTCAGCTCCCGGAGCCGGCGCAGCGCCTCGACGCCGTCCATCCCCGGCATCTTGACGTCCATGAGGACGACGTCGGGCTTCAGCTCCTCGGCGCGGGCGACGCCCTCGGCGCCGTCGGACGCCTCGCCGACGACCTCTATGTCGTCCTGTACTTCGAGGAAGGTGCGCAGCCCGCGGCGGACCACCTGGTGGTCGTCGACGAGCAGCACCTTGATTGCGTCAGCCACCAGGGACCTCCATCTCGATCGTGGTGCCCTTGCCGGGCGCCGATTCCACGGTCAGCGCGCCGCCGACCCCGCTCGCCCGGTCCCGCATGGAGACGAGGCCGAGGTGGCGTCCCGCGCGGCGGGTCGTCTTCGGGTCGAAGCCGCTGCCGTCGTCGGTGACGCTCAGGACGGCTCCGGTGCCGCGGCGGGCCAGGGTCACGTCGACGTGCTCCGCCCCGGAGTGCCGCAGGGCGTTGTGCAGGGCCTCCTGGGCGACGCGCAGGAGGGCCTCCTCCTGGGCGGCGGGCAGGGCGCGTACTCCGCAGCTGTCGAAGGTCACGCGCGCGGTGTGGGCGCGGTCGAGGACCTGGATCTGGGTGCGGAGGGTGGCGACAAGACCGTCCTCGTCGAGGGCGGCGGGGCGCAGCTCGACGACGGCGGCGCGCAGTTCGTCGGCGGCCTCGGCGGCGAGGACGGCGACCTGTTGCAGCTCGCCCTTGGCGCGGGAGGGGTCGCGGTCGACGAGGGCGGCGGCGGCCTGGGCGGTCAGGCGCAGGGAGAACAGCTTCTGGGCGACCGCGTCGTGCAGTTCGTGGGCCAGCCGGGAGCGTTCCTCGGCGATGGTCAGTTCGCGGCTGCGCTCGTACAGGCGGGCGTTGGTGAGGGCGATCGCGGCGTGCTGGGCGAGGATCGAGAGGAGTTCCTCGTCCTCCGCGGTGAAGCCGCAGGTGCCGTCCGGCTTCGGACAGTTCTTGTTCGCCAGGAAGAGCGCGCCGATGACGTCGTCGCCGTCCCTGATCGGCAGGCCCAGGAAGTCCGACATGTCGGGGTGGGCCGAGGGCCAGCCCTCGAAGCGGGGGTCCTTGCGCACGTCCGCGAGGCGCTCCACCTTGGCTTCCTGGAGCATCGCGGCGAGGATGCCGTGCTGCCTGGGGAGCGGGCCGATGGCCTTCCACTGCTGGTCGCTGACGCCGTCGACGACGAACTGGGCGAAGCCTCCGTGGTCGTCGGGGACGCCGAGGGCGGCGTACTGCGCGTCGAGCAGCTCTCGGGCCGAGGCGACGATCGTCTTGAGGACGTCGCGCACCTCTAGATGCCTGCTCATGGCCAGCAACGCGGAGCTCACCGCGGCCAGACCGGACCTGGGGCCTTGACTCATGCCCTCACGGTACCGGCGGGGTGTGACAGTCCGTATCCGACCTGTGGCGGCGGCCGCCTAGGGCGGTGGGCTTAGGGCCAAGGGCCCGGACGGGGGCTTAGGGCGAAGGACCCCACCTGTTCGCGACCCTCGTCCGACGCGCGCGGGACCGTCCCGTTCCTACGTTGAGGCCACACCAAGTGACCTCGACGTCGGGGCCACGACAAGTGACCTCACCCTTCCTGCGGCGAGGGCACATCGAAGTGACGACGAGGGGACGTGTCATGCCGGTAGCGATCATCACGGGGGCGTCGCGGGGGCTGGGGCGGGCGCTCGCCGAGGCGCTCGCCGCGCGGGGCTGGGATCTGGTGCTCGACGCCAGGAACGCCGAGGTGCTGCGGAAGACGGCGGCGGATGTCGGGGCGTACGGCACGCGCGTGACGGCGCTGCCGGGCGACGTCGCGGACGCCGGGCACCGGGCCGCGCTGGTGGCGGCCGCGCGGGAGCTCGGCGGTCTCGATCTGCTGGTGAACAACGCCGGGGTGCTGGGCGCCGAGCCCTTGGTGCCGCTCGGCGAGCACTCCCTGGACGGCTTCCGCACGGCCCTGGAGATCAACGTGGTCGCGCCGCTGGGGCTGCTCCAGGAGGCGCTGCCCGAGCTGCGCGCGGCTCCCTCGGGGGCGGTCGTCAACGTGAGCTCGGACGCGGGCGCGGAGGCATACCGGACCTGGGGGGCGTACGGCGCCACGAAGGCGGCGCTGGACCAGCTGTCGGCGGTGCTGGCGGTCGAGGAGCCGGCGCTGCGGGTCTGGTGGGTCGACCCGGG
This sequence comes from Streptomyces justiciae, assembly GCF_015163075.1. Taxonomy (GTDB): domain Bacteria; phylum Actinomycetota; class Actinomycetes; order Streptomycetales; family Streptomycetaceae; genus Streptomyces; species Streptomyces justiciae. The sequence goes on along the minus strand of NZ_JADDXU010000006.1, from coordinate 515,348 downwards.
CGGCATGCGCACCGACATGCTGGCCGCCGCCGAGCCCGACGAGGATCTGTCGGGAACGCCGACACCCGCGGACATCGCCCCTGCCTTCGTACGGCTCCTCGACCGGCGTCCGGCGAGCGGCCGGTACACGGCCGCCGCGCTGCTGGAGGCACGGTGACCCTGGCGCTGCGCGTCCCGGAGGAGCTGTCGGCCCGTGTCCCCGCCGAGCAGCGCGGCCCGGGCCTGGACCGGGACGCCGTACGGCTGCTGGTGTCGCGCGGTACGGAGGTGTCGCATCACGCGTTCCCGGAGCTGCCGTGTCTGCTGCGGGCCGGGGACCTGCTGGTCGTGAACACCTCGCCGACGCTGGCGGCGGCCGTGGACGGACGGATCGGCCACGCGCGCGTGGTGGTGCACTTCTCCACGCGCGGGGACGACGGACGCTGGGCGGTCGAGCTGCGGGAGCCCGACGGGCGGGGCACCACACGCGCGCGTGCGGGCGGGCCCGCGGGTACGGAGGTGCGGTTGCCCGGGGGTGTGCGGCTGACGCTGGAGGAGCCGCTGAGCGGGCGGAGCGAGCGGCTGTGGTGGGCGCGTACGCACTCCAGGGCGGGTGTGACCGGGGCGGAAAAGCCCGGGGCGGGAGAGCCCGGAGCAGATGTGGACGGGGCAAGAGTGCCTGGAGCAGGCGTGCCCGGGCTGCTGCGGGAGTACGGGCGGCCGATTCGTTACTCCTATACGGAGCGCGACCAGCCGCTGTCCGTGTATCAGACGGTGTTCGCGCTGCCGCAGCCCGGCGGGGTCGGCAGTGCGGAGATGCCGAGCGCGGCGCGGCCCTTCACGGCGCGGTTGGTGGCGGAGCTGGTGAGCCGGGGTGTGCAGTTCGCGCCGATCACGCTGCACACGGGCGTGGCGTCGGCGGAGGCGCACGAGCCGCCGTATCCGGAGCGGTTCGCGGTGCCGGAGGCGTCGGCGCGGCTGATCAACGCGGTGAAGGCGGGGGACGGCCGGGTCGTCGCCGTGGGGACGACCGCCGTGCGGGCGGTGGAGTCGGCGGCCGGCGCCGACGGGGTCGTACGCGCGCGTGAAGGGTGGACCGACCTCGTGGTGACCCCGGAGCGCGGTGTGCGGGTCGTGGACGGGCTGCTGACCGGGCTGCACGAGCCGGAGGCCTCGCATCTGCTGATGCTGCGGGCGGTGGCCGGAAGCGCGGCCGTCGACCGCGGTTACGAGGAGGCGCTGCGCGGGCTCTACCTGTGGCACGAGTTCGGGGACGTGCATCTCCTCCTTCCGGCGGAGGCCGGGGCGGGGGCTCCTCACACAGAGCATTGCTTCAGCAACTGCCGGTGAGACTGTTACGCGTCCGATGTGAGCCCGCGCATAGGGCGCACATCACGTACGAAGGGCAATAGGAGATAAACAGGTCCCGGGTGAGCGGGACAGACGTTCCTGTCTGTCCCGTTTTGCCCTTCCCTGATCCACTACCCGGGATCGTACGTCACACCTTTGCCACACATTTTTGCGGCCGCTAAGAATGGCTGCCGTCGCTCAGCGCCGCGGGTTCCGCCCGCGGCGTTTGTGCCGCAAGGACGCAGAGCGACTCCGCGCTATTCGAAGAGGTCCACCCCATGTCGCAGAAGTTCACCCGTGGTCATAGTCGCGCGCTGACGAAGCGCCACAAGGTCGCCATCGCCGGTGTCGCCACGCTCGGCGCCGCCGCCCTCGCGTTCTCCGCGGTGCCCAGCAACGCGGACACGACCACGAGCGAGGCCGCTTCCTCGGCCAAGGTCGCCTACAGCTCCGAGCAGCTGAAGGACCTCCGTTCCGGCGTCAGCGAGCAGCTCGCCGCGACGAGCCTCCAGGCGCAGGCCGCCGAGGCCGCCGCCGCGAAGAAGGCCGCCGTGGAGGCCGCGGCGAAGAAGAAGGCGGCCGCCGAGGCCGCTGCCAAGAAGAAGGCCGCTCAGAAGGCCGCTCAGGAGCGCAAGGCGAAGGAGGCCGCGAGCCGGTCCGCCAAGCGTGCCGCGGTCAAGGCCGCCCCCAAGTCCTACGCCAACAACCTCGACGGCTGGATCAAGCACGCCCTCGACATCATGGACGACAAGGGCATCCCCGGTACGTACAACGGTCTGTACCGCAACATCATGCGGGAGTCCTCGGGCAACCCGAGCGCCATCAACAACTGGGACATCAACGCGATCAACGGCACCCCGTCGATCGGTCTGCTCCAGATCATCAAGCCGACCTTCGACGCGTACCACGTCGCGGGCACGTCCTGGAGCCAGTACGACCCGGTCGCCAACATCGTCGCCTCCGCGAACTACGCGGCCGACAAGTACGGCTCGATCGACAACGTGAACAGCGCGTACTGAGGCCGCGCGGACCTCTCGTACACCGCTGTATCGCTGCATCGTTCGAGCACGCCGAAGGGCGGCACCCATCTGACGGGGTGCCGCCCTTCGGCGTCGTGCGAGCGCGACTACTTGCGCATGACCTCGGGCTCGTGGCGGCGCAGGAAGCGGGCCACGAGGAAGCCGCAGATCACGCCGAGGACGATCAGGGCGACCATGTCCATGCCCCAGGCGCCGACGGTGTGGGCCCACAGCGGGTCGTCGCTGTCGCCCTTGGCGGGCGGGCTGATCTTGTTGAAGTCGAGCGTGGCACCCGCGGCGGCGACCGCCCAGCGCGACGGCATCAGGTAGGAGAGCTGGTTGACGCCCACCGAGTTGGCCAGCGGGAACAGGCACCCGGTGAAGACGACCTGGACGATCGCGAACATGACCAGCAGCGGCATGGTCTTCTCGGCGGTCTTCACCAGGGCCGAGATGATCAGGCCGAACATCATCGCGGTGAAGCCGAGCGCCATGATCGGGATGCACAGTTCCAGCAGGATCTGGCTGCCGAAGACCAGGCCCTCGTCCGGGATGGTGCGGCTGGAGAAGCCGATGATGCCGACCAGCAGGCCCTGGAGCATGGTGACCAGGCCGAGCACGAAGACCTTGGACATCAGGTACGCCGAGCGGGACAGGCCGGTGGCGCGTTCGCGCTCGTAGATGACCCGTTCCTTGATCAGCTCACGGACGGAGTTCGCGGCGCCGGCGAAGCAGGCGCCCACCGCGAGGATCAGCAGCACCGTCAGGGCCGTGCCGTTGGCGACGGGCTTGCCGGTGTTCGGGTTGATCTCCGTGTTGACCAGCAGGTCCTTGCCGGAGTCGATGAGCAGGCTCACCGAGCCGAGGACGAGCGGCAGGATGATCGACAGGGCCAGGAAGCCCTTGTCGGAGGCGATCACCGAGACATAGCGGCGCACCAGCGTGCCGAACTGGGACATCCAGCCCTGGGGCTTCGGCGGCCGCATCGCCTGCATCGGCGGCATCTGTACGGACTGCGGCGCAACGGCGTCGATGTCCGCGGCGTACATCTGGTAGTGCTGCGAGCCCTTCCAGCGTCCGGCCCAGTCGTAGTCGCGGTAGTTCTCGAAGGCGGAGAAGACGTCGGCCCAGCTGTCGTAGCCGAAGAAGTTCAGCGCCTCCTCGGGCGGGCCGAAGTAGGCGACCGCACCGCCGGGAGCCATCACGAGGAGCTTGTCGCAGATCGCCAGCTCGGCCACCGAGTGGGTGACGACGAGGACCGTGCGGCCGTCGTCGGCGAGGCCGCGCAGCAGCTGCATGACGTCGCGGTCCATGCCCGGGTCGAGGCCCGAGGTGGGCTCGTCCAGGAAGATCAGCGACGGCTTGGTGAGGAGCTCCAGGGCCACCGAGACGCGCTTGCGCTGGCCGCCGGAGAGGGAGGTGACCTTCTTCTCCTTGTGGATGTCCAGCTTCAGCTCGCGCAGCACCTCGTCGATGCGGGCCTCGCGCTCGGCGCCGGTGGTGTCGGCGGGAAAGCGGAGCTTGGCCGCGTACTTGAGGGCCTTCTTGACGGTCAGCTCCTTGTGCAGGATGTCGTCCTGCGGGACCAGACCGATGCGCTGACGCAGCTCGGCGAACTGCTTGTAGAGATTCCGGTTGTCGTAGAGGACGTCGCCCTGGTTGGCGGGCCGGTAGCCCGTCAGCGCCTTGAGCAGCGTCGACTTGCCGGACCCTGACGGTCCGATGACCGCGATCAGCGACTTCTCCGGGACGCCGAAGGAGACGTCCTTGAGGATCTGCTTGCCGCCGTCGACCGTCACCGTCAGGTGGCGGGCCGAGAAGGAGACCTCACCGGTGTCGACGAACTCCTCGAGCCGGTCGCCGACGATCCGGAACGTCGAGTGGCCGACACCGACGATGTCCGCCGGGCCGAGCAGCTGCGAGCCGCCCTTGGCGATCGGCTGGCCGTTGACGTACGTGCCGTTGTGCGAGCCGAGGTCGCGGATCTCCATGCGGCCGTCGGGCGTCGAGCGGAACTCGGCGTGCAGACGGGAGACCTGGAGGTCGGAGACGACCAGTTCGTTCTCCAGGGCACGACCGATGCGCATGACGCGGCCGATCGAGAACTGGTGGAACGTGGTCGGGCTGCGGTCGCCGTAGACCGGCGGCGCCCCCGCGCCGACGCCGGGGCCGCCCTGCTGCGGCGGGATGTTCGCGGGCGGCTGCTGCCAGCCGGCCTGCGGGGCCTGCTGCGCGGGTGCCTGCTGGTGCGGCGCCTGCTGCTGGGGCGCCTGGGCCCAGCCCGGGCCCGCACCCTGCGCGGCATACGGCTGCGGCTGCTGCTGGGGCTGCGGCGTGACCGCCGCCGCGGCGCCGGAGACGCTCACGCGCGGCCCGTCGGTCGCGTTGCCGAGATGCACCGCCGTGCCAGGGCCGATCTCCAGCTGGTGGATCCGCTGGCCCTGCACGAAGGTGCCGTTGGTCGAGCCGTGGTCCTCGATGACCCAACTGCGGCCGCTCCAGCTGATGGTGGCGTGACGCCAGGACACCCTGGCGTCGTCCAGCACGATGTCACCCTGCGGATCGCGTCCGAGGGTGTAGGGCCTGGACGGGTCGAGCGTCCAGGTACGTCCGTTCAATTCCAGTACGAGTTCCGGCACTCCATGCCCCATGAGTAGTCCCCCGAGTTACCCCCAACACAGGGAGTCTAGGGATGTCGAACATCGTCGGGAACTATTTCAGGCTCGGCCCCCTGACCGAAAGTCGGGCCTTGTGAAGACCACGCACGTACGCATCGACCGGTCCCGTTGACGGGGTTGAAACCGACCCGGAGAGTGGTAATCCACGCGAGGGGGACATGCGCGGCGATCGCCGCGCCGCGGATCGGGGGGTCTGCCATGAGTGTGTCCACGAACGTCGAGACCACGAAGTACGGCGCGAAGCCGCCGTGGGGAGACATCCTGCTGACCGCGGTCGTCGCCGTGAGCTGGGCGTTGATCGGCATGGCCGGCGTCGCGGCGCTCGGGCTGCATCTGCTGGGGGCGGACGCGACGGCCTCGCTGGGCCCGATGACCGCGGCGGTGGTGGCCCTTGGGGCGGGTGGTTCGGTGACGCCGTCCGGCGACGTGTCCGCTTTTGGACTCACCGGCGCGGAGGCGGCGACCGCCATCGAGATCACGCCACTGGGGGTGAGCCTGGTCGGCGCGCTCCTTTTGTCATGGTTCTTCCTACGATCCCTGCGGTCGGCGGGAGTTGTGATCGCACCGGCCGAACTCCTCGCGCGCGCGGGCGCGGTGGTCGTCCTCTTCGTCGCCACGCTGGGCGGGCTGGCCTGGGCGGGGCACGATGTCATCACGATCGACGGCGGCGCGCTCGGCCTCGACAAGCTGCCCGGCGGCGGGGGCGGGGGCGGTGGCCTGGAGATCCCCGGGCTCGGTGACGTCGGGGACATCGGAGGGCTGCTGCCGGACCAGATCGGCGACCTGGTCGACGCGAAGGCAGCGGTCGGCTTCACCGTGGACACGGTGCCGACGCTGCTGGGCGGTCTTGGCTGGTCGGCGGGCATCCTGCTGATCGCCCTGCTGGCGTCTCGCCGTACGCCCCTCCCCCGCGGCCTGGAGGCCGTGCACCGGGTGGTCCGCCCGGCCGTGTCCGCCCTGGTGACGGTGTTCCTGCTCGCGGTCGCGGCGGGGCTCGCGGCGGCGGCGTACGCGGCGATCGGCGACGACCACCCGAAGCGGATCGCGGGCGCGGCGCTGCTGGGCACGCCCAACGGCACCTGGCTGGGCATCCCGATCGGCCTGTTCGTCCCGTGGGACGGCCGCGCGACGGGCCCCCTGACCGCCTTCCTCCCCCACCCCCTGGACGACCTCCTCAGCTCCGAACGCGACGAGTCCGTCTCCCTCTCCCGCCTCGCCGAACTCGACGGCCGAGTCTGGCTGTTGGCGGTCGCGGCGGCCGTGATGATGCTGCTGGCGGGGGTGCTGGCGGCGGTGCGGACGCCGGTGGGGGTGGTGGTGAAGGGGGCGGGAGCGGGTTCGGGTGCGTTCGCGAGTGCGGGCCCGGGGGCGAGTGTGGGTGCGGGTGCGGGCCCGGGGGCGAGTGCGGGTGCGGGTGCGGGTGCGGGCCCGGGTGCGGGTGCGGGTGCCTCGTACGTACGTGATCCGGGTGTCCTCGGCTTTGCCGGGCGCTGTGCGCTGCGGCTGGGGTTGGTGACGGCGTTGGCGTTGCCGTTGCTCGCCTGGCTGACGGAGGTGTCGGTGGACGCCTCGCTGTCGGTCCTGGGCTTCGACGCGTTCGGCGCCGGCATCGAACTCCACGGCCACCTCGGCATGGCCCTGCTCCTGGGCGCCTTGTGGGGCGCGGGAGCGGGCGCAGCAGGGGCCCTGCTGGCACGGGCGACGGGCGCGGCTGGGCAGCGGGCGGCTGCGCTGGCACTGGGTGACTTGGCGGGGGTTGCGGGAGGTTCGGGGGGTGGGGGCGGCTCTGGGGTCGCGGTGGCTTCGGGAAGTGTGCCGGGGCCGTATGCCGGGCGGTCGGGGGCTGGGCCGGATGGGGGCGGGTCGTCCTGGGCGGGGCCGTATGCGGGTGGGGGTGGAGCTTCGGGGGTGAGCGGTGGCGCCGGGGCAGCGGGGGCCGGTACGGGTGGGGCGTGGCCGCGTGAGGGTGGGGCTGGGCCTTATGCCGGTGAGGGCGGGGGCCGGTCGCGCGAAGGTGGGGCTGGGTCGCACGCCGGTGGGGGCGGGGACTGGTCGCGCGGAGGCGGGGCTGGGGCGCACGCCGGTGAGGGCGGGGGCTGGTCGCGTGGCGGTAGGGCTGGGCCGTATGCCGGTGAGGGCGGGGAGTGGTCGCGCGAAGGTGGAACTGGGCCCTACGCCGGTGAGGGCGGGGAGTGGTCGCGCGAAGGTGGAACTGGGCCCTACGCCGGTCACGGCGGGGCTTCGCATGCGGGGCCGGGTGGAGCTTCGGCTTCTGGCGCGGGTCAGGGGGCGGCTTCCGGGGCGGGGCCGGGTGGGGCCACGGACGAGGCGGGGCCGCGTGGACCCTCAGGCGAGGCGGGGCCGGATGGAGGCTCGGGTGAGGCGGGACCCGGCGGAGGCTCGGGCGAGGCTGGGCCGTATGTGCCGGGTGTGCCGTATCGGCCGCCGAATCCTGACACCAATCCGTACCTGCGTGTGCCGGAGGAGCTGCGAGGCCCGGAGGACGCACGGCCGCCCGGCGGGCGTGGTGCGGGGGTGGCGGACGCCGGGCCCGGCGGCTCACGGCCGCAGTACGGCTCACCACACGCACCTGGACGTCCACGTCCCGGGGAGCCAGGAGGTGACGCCGGGCAGCCTGGCGGGCGGACCGGGGACCGAGGTCAGCCCGGTGGTCGGCCTGATGATGGGCGCACGGCCGACGACGGCGACCCGGCTGACGAGTCGCCCCCCGCCGGGGACGACGTGTACGGCGCGCCCACCATGGTGCGGCCGATGCGGCCGCCCTCGCGGAAGCCTCCGTCGGCGCCCGGTGAGGGGACGCCGCCGCCTCCGCCTCCGCCGCCCCCGCCTCCTCCCCCGCCCGGCAGGCCCAAGGGGCGGAGGTGACTCCGCGGGGCCGTGGGGCGGCGCGTAAGATTCGATCCATCTGAACGACACCGAGTGTTCCCTGTCCGCCAGGCGGACCTCAGGGGCGGAAGGCACTGCGTGCCGGATACGGTGGGTCCACCATGAGCGCTTCGCAGACCTCCGACGTACCCACTCTTCTCGTCAAGATCTTCGGCAAGGACAAGCCGGGCATCACGGCCGGTCTCTTCGACACCCTCGCCGCCTACTCTGTCGACGTCGTCGACATCGAGCAGGTCGTCACCCGTGGCCGGATGGTGCTGTGCGCGCTCGTGACCGAGCCGCCGCGCGGGCTCGAGGGCGATCTGCGGTCGACCGTCCACAGCTGGGCGGAGTCGGTGAAGATGCAGGCGGAGATCATCTCCGGCCTCGGCGACAACCGCCCCCGTGGCCACGGCCGCTCCCTGGTCACCGTGCTCGGGCACCCGCTCACCGCGGAGGCCACGGCCGCGATCGCCGCCCGGATCACCAAGGCCGGCGGCAACATCGACCGTATCTTCCGGCTCGCCAAGTACCCGGTGACAGCCGTGGAGTTCGCGGTGTCCGGTGTCGAGACCGAGCCGCTGCGCACCGCGCTGGTGACCGACGCCGCCGCGCTCGGCGTGGACGTCGCCGTCGTCGCGGCCGGGCTGCACCGGCGCGCCCAGCGTCTCGTCGTCATGGACGTGGACTCCACGCTGATCCAGGACGAGGTCATCGAGCTGTTCGCGGCGCACGCCGGCTGCGAGGACAAGGTCGCCGAGGTGACGGCGGCCGCGATGCGCGGCGAGCTGGACTTCGAGCAGTCGCTGCACGCACGCGTGGCCCTGCTGAAGGGGCTTGACGCGTCCGTCGTCGAGAAGGTGCGCGCCGAGGTACGGCTGACCCCCGGCGCCCGCACCCTCATCCGCACTCTCAAGCGCCTCGGCTACCAAGTCGGCGTCGTCTCCGGCGGGTTCACCCAGGTCACCGACGATCTGAAGGAGCGGCTCGGGCTGGACTTCGCCCAGGCCAACACCCTGGAGATCGTCGACGGCAAGCTCACCGGGCGGGTCACCGGCGAGATCGTGGACCGGGCCGGCAAGGCGCGGCTGCTGCGCCGGTTCGCCGCCGAGGCGGGGGTGCCGCTGTCGCAGACCGTGGCCATCGGCGACGGTGCCAACGACCTGGACATGCTCAACGCGGCCGGCCTCGGTGTCGCCTTCAACGCTAAGCCGGTGGTGCGGGAGGCCGCGCACACCGCGGTGAACGTGCCGTTCCTGGACACCGTCCTCTATCTGCTCGGCGTCACCCGCGAAGAGGTCGAGGCGGCGGACACCCACGACGAGCTGCTCTGAGACCTCCTGATCATCCAGTGAGGGCCCGGCACCTCCACGGTGCCGGGCCCTCACCGTCATGAGGCGGTGCGGATCATTCCGAGGGTGCCCAGTAGTCGAGGAGGGTGGCCACGCCCGGCTCCAGGCTCTTCCAGGAACCGGTGAAGGACAGGACCGCGAATGCGGCGGCCGGGAAGCCGCGGCGGCTCATCCGCTCGCGGGCGTCGCCCTCGGCCGCGCCCGCCAGGATCTCGGCGAGACCCTGCACCCCGGGGTTGTGGCCGATCAGGACGACGTTCTGGGCGTCGTCCGGGTTCTCGTTGAGCACGGCGATGAGCTCGCCGGGAGAGGCCTCGTAGACCCGCTCCTCATAGACGGTTTTCGGCCGGTGCGCGAGTTCGTGCACGGCGAGCTTCCATGTCTCACGGGTCCGGATCGCCGTGGAGCACAGGGCCAGGTCGAGGGTGATGTCGGAGTCGGCCAGCTTCCGCCCTGCCACGGCCGCGTCCATGCGCCCCCGCTCGGCAAGCGGTCGCTCATGGTCGGACACCTGTGGCCAGTCGGCTTTCGCATGCCGGAAAAGGACAATCCTGCGGGGTTCTGCGACGCTCATGGGACCCAGCTTCGCATGAAACAGGCCATGGGGCGCAGGGAGTTGACATGCGGCTCCGGCAGTGCCGGGCGATCACCGCGGGCCGGGGAATCCGGGCCGGTCAGCGCGCGGCCAGCTGCTGTATGCGCTCGAAGAGGTGGGTGATCGCCGGGTCGCCCGCGGCGGCCTGCGCGTCGGCCGGGTTGAGTATCAGCGCGAGCAGGGTGATGAAGGCGAGCGTCGGCAGGGCGAGGGCCCACCAGGGCAGCCGGATGTCGGCGCGACCCCGGGTCGCCGGGTGGGGCGGGGTGTGCGATGGGGCCGACATGGTGCCTCCGCGTCTCTCCGAGTGGGCCGGTGGTCCGCTCGGTCGCGGCCACATCTCGAAGGTACGGATTCGGCGGCCCCCAACCCATCCGGTGATCCACCCAGTTGACCCTGAGACCGGCCCCCTAGGGGATGGGGGGATAACCCCACCACGGCCCCCGGGCGACGGGCTCACCGGTCACAAGGGCCCCGGCTCACGGTCACGAAGGCCCCGGACTCACGCGCTCACGAGGGCCCCGGGCTCACGGCGAGGCGATCGTCGCGATGACGGCGATGATCACGAAGATGGCGAGGAACGAGCCGAAGACGAGCAGCATCTTCTTCTGGCCGTTCTGGGGGTTCGGGTCGAGCACTGGCATGCGGCAAGTCTCGCACCCCCGTCCGCCACCGGCCCCGTCGGGGTGGGGTCAGCGGGCCGCTTCCTCCTCGACCGTGCGATCGCGCCCGGCGAGGACGCCCACGACCATCTGCGGGATCATCAGCCCGGCCATGAGGGCGATCGGCAGCCCCCAGCCGCCGCTGTGCTGGTAGAGCACGCCCACGAGGAGCGGCCCGGGGATGGAGATCAGGTAGCCGGTGCTCTGTGCGAAGGCGGACAGCTGGGCGACGCCCGCGCCGCTCCTGGCCCGCATGCCGACCATGGTGAGGGCCAGCGGGAAGGAGCAGTTGGAGACGCCGAGGAGCAGGGCCCAGACCCAGGCTCCGGCGGCCGGCGCGAGGTACAGCCCGGCGTAGCCCACGAGGCCGCAGACGCCGAGCACGAGCACGATCGGGCCCTGGTGCGGTAGCCGGGTGGCCACGCGCGGGATGACGAAGGCGAGCGGTACGCCCATCACCATCGTGACGGCCAGCAGCAGTCCCGCCGTGCTCGCGGGCACGCCCGCGTCCCGGAAGACCTGCGGCATCCAGCCCATCGTGATGTAGGCGGCGGTGGCCTGGAGGCCGAAGAAGACGGCGAGCGCCCAGGCGGTGCGGCTCCGGGTGATCCGCAGCGCGGGCCGCTCTTCACGCGCGGGCGCCTGCCCGGCGGGGGCCGCACCCTGCTGCCGTACGACGCCTCCCTGCCGTACGCCGTCGTCCTGTCGTACGCCGTCCCGCTGCCGTACGAACGGGATCCACGGCAGTACGGCGACGGCGGCCAGGCCCGCCCACACCGCGAGGCCGGTCTGCCAGCTGCCGCCCAGCAGGTCGGTCACCGGGACGGTCGCCGCGGCGGCCGTGGAGGTGCCGAGGGCCAGGGCCATCGAGTACAGGCCGGTCATGGAGCCGACCCGGTCGGGGAACCAGCGCTTGACGATGACCGGCATCAGGACGTTGCTGACGGCGATGCCCATGAGGGCGAGGGCGCTGGCGGCCAGGAAGCCGGCGGTGCCCCCGACGTAGGGCCGGATCAGCAGGCCCGCGGTGATGGCGGCCATGCCGGCGCAGACGACCGCGCCCGGGCCGAAGCGGCGGGCGAGGCGGGGGGCCATGACGCCGAAGACGGCGAAGCACAGCGGGGGCACGGAGGTGAGGAGCCCGGCGACGCTGCCGCTCATGCCGAGTCCGTCGCGGACCTCCTCCAGGAGGGCGCCGAGGCTGGTGATGGCGGGGCGGAGGTTGACGGCGGCCAGCACGATGCCGAGCACGAGCAGCCGTGTCGTCCACGCGCGCGTGGCCGGTTTCGGGGTCTCGCCGGTCGCCGAGCTTCGTATGTGCGGGGACGTCGTCGTCCGGGTTTCCTCGCTTGCCATGCTGCCCATCATAGAATCATGGGATGATTGGTTGTCCATTCCCCGGCCGCCTCCGGGCGCCCGTCCCGTGCGAAGGTGTGCCATGCCTCTGAGCCACCCGCGTCGATCGGCGCTGTCCGAGCAGGTCATCGCCGCGCTGCGGCAGCAGATCACCTCCGGCGAGTGGCCGGTCGGCTCGCGCATCCCGACCGAGCCGGAGCTGGTCGAGCAGCTGGGGGTGGCCCGCAACACGGTCCGTGAGGCCGTCCGCGCGCTCGCGCACAACGGCCTGCTGGATATCCGCCAGGGCTCCGGCACGTACGTCGTGGCGACCAGTGAGCTGGCCGGGGTGATGCACCGCAGATTCGCCGACGCCGACCCCCGCCACATCGCCGAGCTGCGCTCCACGCTGGAGTCGTCCGCCGCGAAGCTGGCCGCCGAGCGGCGCACGGAGAAGGACCTCAAGCAGCTCGACGCGCTCCTCGTACGCCGTGAGGAGGCCTGGGAGGCCCGCGACAAGGAGGCCTTCGTGACGGCGGACGCGACCTTCCACCTCGCGGTGGTGTCCGCGTCCCACAACGACGTCATGACGGCGATGTACGCGGACCTGGGCGAGGTGCTGCGGGACTGGCTGCGCGACGACGTCGGCGAGGAGATGACGCCGGAGTCGCATCTGGACCACTCGGGGCTGGTGGACGCGATCCGCGCGGGCGACGCGGAGACAGCGGCGGCACAGGCGGCGAGCTATCCGTTCCAGTGCCGGCCGGGGCTGTTCACCTCCGCCGACGACTGACCGTCACCGCTTCTGGTGGCTGACCCACGCCGAGCGGACTTCCTTCCAGCAGCGGCCGTCGAGCCGTACGGTCTGCGCGGGCCCGGCCTCCACGGGGGCACTGTCGCTGTCGACGTCCCACCAGCGGTCGCACTCGATGTGCAGCCGGACCCGGTCGACGTCGGGGTAGGGGTTGTGGCAGTAGGCGGTCACATGGGAGCCGGTGATCTTGCTGTAGCACGCGGCGCCGAAGAGGTCCGGTGCCTTGTCCTCGCGCGCGTGGGGCGACGCTTCGTGCGGCAGGGACATCAGCAGAACGGCTGCGACGGCTATCGGGGCCAGGCTGCGGGACAGGCGCACAAGGGGGACCTCCTCGGCCGTGCTGGGGAGGGAAGCGGTGAACGCGTAATCCAGAGTGCCCAGTTGTGCTGCTCCCCCGCCCGGCCGGATGGGCCGAACGGGTGAGGGCCCGCGTTCCGGAGAACGCGGGCCCTCACACCGTAGGAAAGATCACGCACCGATGGCGTGCAGACCGCCGTCGACGTGGACGATCTCGCCGGTGGTCTTCGGGAACCAGTCGCTCAGCAGGGCGACGACGCCCTTGCCGGCCGGCTCCGGGTCCTCCAGCTTCCACTCCAGCGGGGAGCGGCTGTCCCAGACGGCCGCCAGCTCGGCGAAGCCCGGGATGGACTTGGCGGCCATGGAGCCGATCGGCCCCGCCGAGATCAGGTTGCAGCGGATGTCGTGCTTGCCCAGGTCACGGGCCATGTAGCGGTTGGTGGCCTCCAGGGCGGCCTTGGCCGGGCCCATCCAGTCGTACTGCGGCCAGGCGAACTGCGCGTCGAAGGTGAGGCCGACGACGGAGCCGCCCTCGGTCATCAGCGGCAGCAGCGCCATGGTCAGCGACTTCAGGGAGAAGGCGGAGACGTGCATGGCGGTGGCCACGGACTCGAACGGCGTGTTCAGGAAGTTGCCGCCGAGCGCGTCCTGCGGCGCGAAGCCGATGGAGTGCACGACACCGTCGAGCTTGTCGCCGAGGTGCTCACGGACCTGGCCCTCCAGGCGGGCGAGGTGCTCGTCGTTGGAGACGTCGAGCTCCAGGACCTTGACCTTCTCCGGCTGGGGCAGCTTCTTGGCGATGCGCTCGGTGAGGGTCGGCCGCGGCCACGCGGTGAGGATGATCTCCGCGCCCTGCTCCTGGGCCAGCTTGGCGGTGTGGAAGGCGATGGAGGACTCCATCAGCACACCGGTGATGAGGATCTTCTTGCCCTCGAGGATTCCAGTCGTGTTCGTCATCGTGCTCAGTGACCCATTCCCAGTCCGCCGTCAACCGGGATGACGGCTCCAGTGATGTACGAGGCGTCGTCGGAGGCGAGGAACCGCACCGTCGCGGCGACTTCCTCCGGCTGCGCGTAACGGCCGAGCGGCACGGCCTGCACGATGTTCGCGCGCTGCTCGTCGGTGAGCACCTTGGTCATGTCGGTGTCGACGAAACCGGGGGCGACGACGTTGAACGTGATGTTGCGCGAGCCCAGCTCACGCGCGAGCGAACGCGCGAAGCCGACCAGGGCGGCCTTGGAGGCGGCGTAGTTGGCCTGCCCGGGACCGCCGTACAGCCCGACGACCGACGAGATCAGGACGACGCGGCCCTTCTTGGCGCGCAGCATGCCGCGGTTGGCGCGCTTGACGACACGGAAGGTGCCGGTGAGGTTGGTGTCGAGGACGGATGTGAAGTCCTCCTCGGACATCCGCATCAGGAGCGTGTCCTTGGTGACGCCGGCGTTGGCGATCAGGACCTCGACCGGGCCGTGCTCGGCCTCGATCTCCTTGTAGGCCTGCTCCACCTGCTCGGTGTCGGTGATGTCGCACTTGACGGCGAGGAAGCCGGCCGGTGGCTCGCCCGAGCGGTACGTGATCGCGACCTTGTCGCCGGCGTCGGCGAAAGCGCGGGCAATGGCGAGGCCGATGCCCCGGTTGCCTCCGGTGACGAGAACCGAGCGGCTCAACGGATCACCCTTTCGATAGCGGTCTGAATGCCCGCCCGAACACCTGGATGACAGGCGGCTTCCTCGAAAACCTATCGGTCCCCGACCTCCGGCGGACAATCGGGCACCGACAGTGGCTAAGGGGACTCGCTGTCGGGTCTCTACAGAAGGACGCGCGTTCCGGACGGAAACGTATGGTCCCTGGACCCGCCCACGCGACATGATCGGAGTCCACAGGTCACGACAGCAGGGAGATACCTCGGTGCCTCATACCATCGACGAAGCCTTCACAGCGCTTCCGCTACGCGCCCTCGCCGACGCCGCGCTGGCACGCGCGCGTGCGCTGGGTGCCGAGCACGCGGACTTCCGGTTCGAGCGGGTGCGCAGCGCGTCCTGGCGGCTGCGGGACGCCAAGCCCGCCGGGTCCTCGGACACCACCGACCTCGGGTACGCGGTGCGGGTCGTGCACGGTGGGACCTGGGGATTCGCGTCCGGCGTCGATCTGACCATGGACGCGGCGGCGCGGGTCGCCTCGCAGGCCGTGGCCATGGCGAAGCTGTCCGCCCAGGTGATCAAGGCGGCCGGGTCCGACGAGCGGGTCGAGCTGGCCGACGAGCCTGTACACGCCGAGAAGACGTGGATCTCGTCGTACGAGATCGATCCGTTCACCGTGCCCGACGAGGAGAAGGCCGGGCTGCTCGCGGAGTGGAGCGCGCGGCTGCTGGCGGCGAACGGGGTCAACCACGTCGACGCCTCGCTGCTCACCGTCCACGAGAACAAGTTCTACGCCGACACCGCCGGGACCGTGACCACCCAGCAGCGGGTGCGGCTGCACCCGGCGCTGACCGCGGTGTCGGTCGACGAGTCGAGCGGCGAGTTCGACTCGATGCGGACCATCGCGCCGCCGGTCGGCCGGGGCTGGGAGTACCTCACCGGCACCGGCTGGGACTGGGAGAGCGAGCTGGCGCAGATCCCCGAGCTGCTCGCCGAGAAGATGCGGGCGCCGAGTGTCGAGTCCGGGGTGTACGACCTGGTCGTCGACCCGTCCAACCTGTGGCTGACCATCCACGAGTCCATCGGCCACGCCACCGAGCTGGACCGCGCCCTCGGCTACGAGGCCGCCTACGCGGGCACCTCCTTCGCCACCTTCGACCAGCTCGGCAAGCTGCGCTACGGCTCCGACCTGATGAACGTCACCGGTGACCGCACCGCCGAGCACGGCCTCGCGACGATCGGCTACGACGACGAGGGCGTCGAGGGCCAGTCCTGGGACCTGGTGAAGGACGGCACGCTCGTCGGCTACCAGCTGGACCGGCGCATCGCGAAGCTGACCGGCTTCGAGCGCTCCAACGGCTGCGCGTTCGCCGACTCCCCCGGCCATGTCCCGGTGCAGCGCATGGCCAACGTGTCCCTCCAGCCCGACCCGGCCGGCATGTCGACCGAGGACCTGATCGGCGGCGTCGACCGCGGCATCTACGTCGTCGGCGACCGCTCCTGGTCCATCGACATGCAGCGCTACAACTTCCAGTTCACCGGCCAGCGCTTCTTCAAGATCGAGAACGGCCGGATCACCGGCCAGCTGCGGGACGTCGCCTACCAGGCGACCACCACCGACTTCTGGGGCTCCATGGCCGCCGTCGGCGGTCCGCAGACCTATGTCCTCGGGGGCGCCTTCAACTGCGGCAAGGCCCAGCCGGGCCAGGTCGCCGCCGTGTCGCACGGCTGCCCGTCGGCCCTCTTCAAGGGCGTCAACATTCTGAACACCACCCAGGAGGCCGGTCGATGAGCTCTCGTACGAACAAGCCGCACGAGATCGTCGAGCGCGCCCTGGAGCTGTCCCGCGCGGACGGCTGTGTCGTCATCGCCGACGAGCAGTCCACGGCGAACCTGCGCTGGGCCGGCAACGCGCTCACCACCAACGGCGTCACGCGCACCCGCACGCTCACCGTGATCGCGACGGTCGACGGCAAGGAAGGCACCGCCTCGGGTGTGGTCTCCCGGGCCGCCGTCACCGTGGACGAGCTGGAGTCCCTGGTGCGGGCCGCGGAAGCTGCCGCGCGCGGGGCCGCGCCCGCCGAGGACGCGCAGCCGCTGGTCAGGGACGTACCGGCGTCCCCGGACTTCACGGACGCGCCCTCCGAGACGTCCTCCGCCGTCTTCGCGGACTTCGCCCCCGCGCTCGGTGAGTCCTTCGCACGCGCGCGTGCGGGCGGCCGCGAGCTGTACGGCTTCGCCAACCACGAGCTCGTCTCCAGCTACCTCGGTACGTCCACCGGTCTGCGGCTGCGGCACGACCAGCCCAACGGCACCCTTGAGCTCAACGCCAAGTCGCCGGACCGTACGCGCTCGGCGTGGGCGGGCCGCTCCACCCGGGACTTCAAGGACGTCGACCCGGCCGCGCTGGACGCCGAACTCGCCGTACGCCTGGGCTGGGCCGAGCGGAAGCACGACCTGCCCGCCGGGCGGTACGAGACGCTGCTGCCGCCGACCGCCGTCGCGGACCTGCTGATCTACCAGATGTGGTCGGCGTCGGGCCGGGACGCGTTCGAGGGCCGCACGGTGTTCTCCAAGCCGGGCGGCGAGACCCGGACCCGGCTCGGCGAGAAGCTCACCGAGCTGCCGCTGACGCTGCGCAGCGACCCGAACGAGCCGGGCCTGGAGTCCGCCCCGTTCGTGCTCGCGCACTCCTCCGGCGGCGACTCCTCGGTGTTCGACAACGGGCTGCCGCTGACGGCCACTGAGTGGATGCGCGAGGGCGAGCTGAGCAACCTGCTCACCAGCCGCCACAGCGCCGGGCTGACCGGGCTGCCGGTGGCGCCGGGGATCGACAACCTGATCCTCGACGGCGGCGACGACCGGTCCCTGGAGGAGATGGTCGCGAACACCGAGCGCGGGCTGCTGCTGACCTGCCTCTGGTACATCCGCGAGGTCGACCCGGCGACCCTGCTGCTGACCGGGCTGACCCGGGACGGCGTCTATCTCGTCGAGAACGGCGAGGTGACCGGCGAGGTCAACAACTTCCGGTTCAACGAGTCGCCGGTGGACCTGCTGGGGCGGGCCACCGAGGCCGGGCGCACGGAAAAGACGCTGCCGAGGGAATGGAGCGACTGGTTCACTAGGGCTGCGATGCCGGCCCTGCGGGTGCCGGACTTCAATATGAGCTCTGTCAGTCGGGGCGTATAACCTCGTAGCCGGTGGTCACTCGACTGCCCGAAGATCATCAAGGAGACGCGAGAACCGTGACGGACATCGTCGACGAGCTGAAGTGGCGTGGGCTGTGGGCCCAGTCCACTGACGAGGACGCTTTGCGCAAGGCGCTCGCGGACGGTCCGGTCACGTTCTATTGCGGCTTCGACCCGACCGCCGCCAGCCTCCACGTCGGTCACCTCGTCCAGGTCCTCACGATGCGCCGGCTCCAGCAGGCGGGCCTGCGCCCGCTGGCCCTGGTGGGCGGCGCGACCGGGCAGATCGGCGACCCCCGCCCGACGGCGGAGCGAACGCTGAACGACCCGGAGACGGTCGCGAACTGGGTGACCCGGCTGCGCGGGCAGATCGAGCCGTTCCTGTCCTTCGAGGGCGAGAACGCCGCGGTCATGGTCAACAACCTGGACTGGACGGCCGGGATGTCGGCCATCGAGTTCCTGCGTGACATCGGCAAGCACTTCCGCGTCAACAAGATGCTGACCAAGGACTCCGTCGCCCGCCGGCTGGAGTCCCAGGAGGGCATCAGCTACACGGAGTTCAGCTACCAGCTGCTCCAGGGCATGGACTTCCTGGAGCTGTACCGGCGGTACGGCTGCACGCTCCAGCAGGGCGGCAGCGATCAGTGGGGCAACCTCACGGCCGGCCTGGACCTGATCCACCGGCTGGAGCCGGACGCCGAGGCGCACTGTCTGGCGACGCCGCTGATGGTCAAGGCGGACGGCACCAAGTTCGGCAAGACCGAGGGCGGCGCCGTCTGGCTCGACCCCGAGATGACGACGCCGTACGCGTTCTACCAGTTCTGGCTGAACGTGGACGACCGGGACATCTCGACGTACATGCGCATCCTGTCCTTCCGGACCCGCGAGGAGCTCGAGGAGCTGGAGAAGCAGACCGAGGAGCGGCCGCAGGCCCGTGCCGCCCAGCGTGCGCTGGCCGAGGAGCTGACGACGCTGGTGCACGGCGCCGACCAGACGGCGGCCGTGATCGCCGCGTCCAAGGCCCTCTTCGGTCAGGGCGAGCTGGCGGACCTCGACGCGAAGACGCTGGCGGCGGCCCTGTCCGAGGTGCCGCATGTCCAGGTCTCCGAACTCGGCCTCGTCGTCGACCTGTTCGCCGAGGTCGGGCTGGTCGCCAGCAAGTCGGCGGCGCGGCGGACCGTGAAGGAGGGCGGGGCCTACGTGAACAACGTCAAGGTCGCGGCCGAGGACGCGGTGCCGTCCAAGGAGGACCTGCTTCACGGGCGGTGGCTGGTGCTGCGGCGGGGGAAGAAGAACCTTGCCGCGGTCGAGGTGACCGGAGCGTAGAACGCCGTAGGGGCGCGGGTGGACCGGCGACTGCCGCTTTGTCGTGGCTGGTCGCGCTCACGCGGCGGAGCCGCATATCGATGCAGCCCCGCGCCCCTTTGGGCGTTCAGGCTCAGGCTTGCTGCTTTCGCTTGCCGAGCGTCGCCATGTACAGCATGTCGCCCACGCCCACGATGATGATCGCGGCGATCAGCTGGAAGGCGTGGCGGCTCCAGTCGATGCCGGAGGTGGCGTCGACGCCCGCCCAGCGGGCGATGGCGTTGCCGACGAGGGCGCCCAGCATGCCGAAGATGGTCGTCAGCCAGAGCGGACTGTGCTGCTTGCCCGGGAGGATCGCCTTCGCGATCAGGCCCAGCACGAATCCCACGATGATCGCCCACAACCAGCCCATGGCTGCCTCCTTGTACGGCTCGACGTGAGCATTACGGTCAGTGTCGGCCCATGCGCCGTACGACGCATGTCGAGTCGCCCGTACGTGCGGAAGCGCAGGTCGTTCGCCTCCGCGGGAGGTGCCCCGGTCTCGTAGGCGGCGGAGGCGCGGCGTAACGTAGGACGTGCCCGGGCCCGGTTCTCGTGCCGGGAGCGGAGCGGGAACGGGCCGGGGAGAGTCCGATGCGGGCGGATGGTGGAATGTGATGCGGAAGCAGCATGCAGGCGGCGGCGCCCAGGTGTTCCGGATCACCGGAGCCCGTGCGGGCCTTCAGGAGGACGTGCGCGGCCGGCAGCGGCGGTACGTGATCTCGATGTCGGTGCGCACGCTGTCGGTGATCCTCGCGGCCACCCTGTGGAACGTCGAACGGCACGTCGCGATCGTCGCGTTGGTGCTGGGGGCGCTGCTTCCCTACATCGCGGTGGTGATCGCGAACGCGGGGCGGGAGAACGCGCCCGGATTGCCGTCCACCTTCGTGGCCGCTCCGATGCGACTGGGGGCACCTCCCGCGCTTTCGGCAGCGGGGGAGATCTCCCCCGCACCGGCTGATGAGCCCTTCGCGGAATCCGTCCCGGAAGACGCCGCGAGCGGTCCGGCGGCGGGTGCGCGCAGCGAGCCTCACGAGCGGATGTGACGCTCGGCGGAGGGCTCGCAACCGGACGTCACCTCCGGACCAAGCTCAAGAAAAGCTCAGATCAATCATGTTGTTCCAGTGCCGGGCGACGGGTTACCCGTGACATACTTCCTACGCGCTCCGCATCCCCCGTCGGAGCGACAGACCGACGCCGGGCAGCTCCCCCCGTGGCTGCTCGGCGTCGCCTTGTTCAGCGCAGTTTGTGAGACGGACCAGTGAGTGAAGAGACCGCGCCGATCTGTTCGGCGAAGGGGTGCCGGGCCGACGCGGTGTGGGTGCTCGCGTGGAACAACCCGAAGATCCACACGCCGGAGCGGCGCAAGACATGGCTCGCGTGCGACGAGCACCGCGAGCATCTGTCTCAGTTCCTCGGGGTGCGGGGGTTCCTCAAGGACGTGGTCCTTCTCAAGGAGTGGGAAGCCCCCGAGGGCGCCTAGCCGCCGATAGCCGACATCGGCCGGTCCGGCTGTACGAACGTCGGGTCGTCCAGGCCCGCGCCCGCCTTCTTGCCCCACATCGCCGTCCGCCAGATGCTCGCTATCTCCTCGTCCGGGGCGCCCGAGCGCAGGGCCGCGCGGAGGTCGGTCTCCTCCCGGGCGAACAGGCAGGTGCGAACCTGGCCGTCGGCCGTCAGGCGGGTGCGGTCGCAGGCCGCGCAGAACGGGCGGGTGACCGAGGCGATGACACCCACCACGTGCGGGCCGCCGTCGACGATCCAGCGCTCCGCCGGGGCCGAGCCGCGCTTCTCGGAGCCTTCCTCGGTGAGCTCGAAGCGGGTGCGCAGGGAGGTGAGGATGTCCCCTGCCGTGATCATGCCGTCGCGCTTCCAGCCGTGCTGGGCGTCGAGGGGCATCTGCTCGATGAAGCGCAGTTCGTAGTCGTGCTCGACGGCCCAGGCGAGGAGGTCGGGGGCCTCGTCCTCGTTGAGCCCGGGCATGAGGACCGAGTTGACCTTGACCGGGGTCAGGCCCGCCTCGCGCGCGGCGTACAGGCCCTCGATGACGTCCTTGTGGCGGTCCCGGCGGGTCAGGGTCTTGAAGACGTCCGGGCGCAGGGTGTCGAGGGAGACGTTGACCCGGTCCAGGCCCGCGGCCTTCAGGGCCGTCGCGGTGCGCTTGAGGCCGATGCCGTTGGTCGTCAGCGACATCTGGGGGCGGGGTTCGAGGGCCGCGACGCGCTCCACGATGCCGACCAGGCCGGGGCGCAGCAGCGGCTCGCCGCCGGTGAAGCGGACCTCTTCGATGCCCAGGGAGGTGACCGCGATGTCGATCAGGCGGACGATCTCGTCGTCCGTGAGGAGGTCGGGCTTGGCCAGCCACTGCAGGCCCTCTTCCGGCATGCAGTACGTACAGCGCAGATTGCACCGGTCGGTCAGCGACACGCGCAGGTCGGTGGCCTGCCGGCCGTAGGTGTCGATGAGCACGTGGGCCCCCTCCCTCGTCGCGGAACACTGCGGATCATCGCGGATCATTCATTTTCCGTCACTTGCGAGCCTACGTGACCGCACTGACATCGACAGTGCCCGATCCCACGAGGTATGACGCGGCCGCGTCGTAGTTCCCTACGACGCGGCCGCTCAGAGATCGCCCGGGAGGGGGCTCAGTGCGCGCCGGTGCCGGTCAGGGACCGGACCTCCAGCTCCGCGTACTTGCCGGCGTCGGGCTCCTCCTTGGACAGGACGGTGCCGAGGAAGCCCATGAGGAAGCCGAACGGGATGGAGATGATGCCCGGGTTCTTCAGCGGGAAGTAGGCGAAGTCGACGTCGGGGAACATCGCCTTCGGGTCGCCGGAGACCACCGGGGAGAACAGCACCAGGCCGGTGGCGACGATCAGACCGCCGTAGATCGACCACAGGGCGCCCTGGGTGGTGAACCGCTTCCAGAACAGGCTGTAGAGGATCGTCGGCAGGTTGGCGGACGCGGCGACCGCGAACGCCAGCGCGACCAGGCCGGCCACGTTGAGGTCGCGGGCGAGGGCGCCCAGGCCGATGGAGACGATGCCGATGAAGACGGTCGCCCAGCGGGCCGCGCGGACCTCCTCCTTGCCGGACGCCTTGCCCTTGCGGATGACGTTGGCGTAGATGTCGTGCGCGAAGGAGGACGAGGAGGCGAGGGTCAGACCCGCCACCACCGCGAGGATCGTCGCGAAGGCCACTGCGGAGATCGTGGCCAGCAGGATCGCGCCCCACGCCGAGTCGACGCCGCCGAGATGGAGCGCGAGGAGTGGCGCCGCCGTGTTGCCGGACGGGTTGGACTCGATGATCTCGTCCTGCGAGATCAGGGCCGCCGCGCCGAAGCCGAGGGCGATGGTCATCAGGTAGAAGCCGCCGATGATGCCGATGGCCCAGTTCACGGACTTACGCGCGGCCTTGGCGTTGGGCACCGTGTAGAAGCGGATCAGGATGTGCGGCAGGCCGGCGGTGCCGAGGACCAGGGCGATGCCGAGCGAGATGAAGTCCAGCTTGGAGGTGCCGGTCGCGCCGTACTGGAGGCCGGGCTCCAGGAACGCGGTGCCCTTCCCGCTGTTCTCGGCGGCCTTGCCGAGCAGGTCGGAGATGTTGAAGTCGAACTTCAGCAGCACCAGGAACGTGATCAGGATGGTGCCGGTGATCAGCAGCACCGCCTTGACCATCTGGACCCAGGTGGTGCCCTTCATGCCGCCGATGGAGACGTACACGATCATCAGGACGCCGACGAGGGCGACGATGCCGATCTTGCCCGCGTCGGAGGTGATGCCGAGCAGCAGCGAGACGAGGACGCCGGCGCCGGCCATCTGTGCGAGCAGGTAGAAGATCGAGACGACGATCGTGGAGGTGCCGGCCGCGGTGCGGACCGGGCGCTGGCGCATGCGGTACGCCAGGACGTCGCCCATGGTGTAGCGGCCGGAGTTCCGGAGCGGTTCGGCGACCAGGAGCAGGGCGACGAGCCAGGCGACCAGGAAGCCGATGGAGTACAGGAAGCCGTCGTAGCCGAACAGGGCGATGGCGCCGGCGATGCCGAGGAAGGACGCGGCCGACATGTAGTCGCCGGAGACCGCGAGGCCGTTCTGGAAGGCGCTGAACTGGCGGCCGCCGGCGTAGAAGTCGGCGGCGTCCTTGGTCTGGCGGCCCGCCCAGACGGTGATGACGAGGGTCGCGAGGACGAACACGGCGAACAGGCTGATGATCAGCGGCCGGTGCTCGCTGGCCTCGCCTGCGGCCAGGGTGATCGCGGGGCTCATGCGCCGCCCTCCATCCGGGACTTGATCGCCTCGGCCTTGGGGTCGAGCTTCGCGGCGGCGTGCCGCGAGTACCACCAGGCGATGAGGAACGTGGTGACGAACTGGGCGATGCCGAACACGAAGGCGACGTTGATGTTGCCGAACAGCTTGGTGCCCATGAAGTCGCCCGCGAAGTTCGACAGCAGGACGTACAGCAGGTACCAGGCGATGAAGGCGATGGTCAGGGGGAAGGCGAAGTTGCGGTAGGAGCGGCGCAGTTCACCGAACTCCGCGCTCTCCTGCACCGCGGTGAACTCCTCGGTGCTGGGGAGTTTGTGTTGCTCTTTCGAGGGGGGCGGTGCGTCGGTAGCCACGGAGTCTCCTCGCGTTGCGGGCGCTGTTGCCACGGCGGACGGGGGCTGTTCGGGGGTGGGGGACGGGTTCGGTACGACGGACATGGACGGCTCTGTTCCTCGTGGTTCGTCAGGGGGCTCGATCGTGCTCGTGCTCCCTGCCCAAGGTCACGGCGGCACGCGAGGACCGGTTCAACTGGGTTTGCTTCTTCTTGAAGTCATCCCGGGAAGGTCATTGCTGGCCAATGACTGTGAGAGATAACTTCGGGCCTGCACCACCCCGTCATGTACCTGCCCGAGCACCACCTGTGTCTCGGGCGGTTTCGTTTCCGGATGATGTGGAGACCCCATGTCCCGTCTGCGTTCCAGACGTCGGCTCGCCCTCGCCGTACCCGTCGTGCTCTCGCTGACCGCCTCGCTCGGCTTCCTGCCGGCGGCCGCGTCGGCCGCCCCCTACGCGGAGTCCACCGCGCAGACAGCGGACGCACCGAACCTGTCGTACGTCGTCAACACCAAGGTGGACCGTTACACGATCGCGTCGGTCAAGAAGGCGATCGCGGCGGCCGGCGGCACGGTCGTCATCACGTACGACAAGATCGGCGTGATCGTCGTCCACTCGGCCAACCCCGACTTCGGCTCCCAGATACGGAAGGTCCGCGGCGTGCAGTCGGCGGGCGCGACCCGTACCTCGGCGCTGACCCCGGCCGGCACCACGGACGAGGGCGCGGCGCAGCTGCTGACGAAGGAGCAGGCCGAGAAGGTCGAGAAGGCGTCGGCCGCCGACGCGGCGAGCGAGCCCCTCGAGGCCGACCAGTGGGACCTGCGGGCGATCGGCGCCGACAAGGCCGCGCAGATCAACCCGGGCAGCAAGAAGGTCACCGTCGCCGTGATCGACACCGGCGTCGACGACACCCACCCGGACATCGCCCCGAACTTCTCCGCGTCCCAGTCCGCCAACTGCGACGGCGGTGTCCCCGACACCACCGAGGGCGCCTGGCGGCCGTACACCGCGGAGGACTACCACGGCACCCACGTGGCCGGTGAGATCGCCGCCGCCCGCAACGGCATCGGTGTCGCCGGTGTCGCGCCCGGTGTGAAGGTCGCGGCCATCAACGTGACCGACCCGAGCAACGGCCTCTTCTACCCGGAGAGCGTCGTCTGCGCGTTCGTGTTCGCCGCCGACCACGGCGTGGAGATCACGAACAACAGCTACTACGTTGATCCATGGCTGTACAACTGCCTGGACGACCCCGACCAGCGGGCCATTGTTGATTCGGTCAACAGGGCGTCTCTCTACGCTCAACACAAGGGCACGCTCAACCTGGCGTCGGCGGGCAACTCCAACGACGACCTCGACTCGGACGCCCTCGTCGACGACTCCAGCCCCGACGACTCCACGCCGGTCACCCGCACCGTCGACCCGCACGAGTGCTTCGACGTGCCGACCATGCTGCCGGGTGTCGTCACGGTCAGCGCGACCGGCGTCAACAACCTCAAGTCGTACTACTCGTCGTACGGTTACGGCGTCGTCGACATCGCGGCGCCGGGCGGCGACCGGCTCTACCAGATCCCGGACACCCCGTCGAAGAACGGCCGCATCCTGTCGACGATGCCGAACAACTCGTACGGCTTCCTCCAGGGCACCTCGATGGCGTCCCCGCACGCCGCGGGTGTCGCCGCGCTGCTGAAGTCGACGCATCCGTGGGCGACTCCGGCGCAGCTCCAGGCGCTGATGAAGGCGCAGGCCGACAACCCGGGCTGCCCCGCCTCCTACGACCAGGACGGCGACGGCACGCAGGACGCGACCTGCGTGGGCGGCAAGCGGGTCAACGGGTTCTACGGCTTCGGCATCGTGAACGCGCTGCGCGCGGTCAAGTAACCGCGGTCAGGCAGCCCCCGTACAGCACCCGCACGGTCCGCTCGTACCGCTGGTACCGCGAACGAACTGGAGATCCAGAATGACAGCGCCTCACCCGCGCTTCCGCCGTGCGATGGCCGTCCCGGTCGGGATGGCCATGGCGACGGCCCTCGCGTTCCTGCCGAACGTCTCGGCGTCGGCGGCGGAGGAGTACCCGGCCGCCGAGGCGACCGCGCTCAGCTATGTCGTCAACGTCAGCCCCGGGCACGGGCCTTCGAAGCACGTGAAGAAGGCCATAGCCGACGCCGGCGGCACCATCGTGACGTCGTACGACCAGATAGGCGTCATCGTCGTCCACTCGGCGAACCCCGACTTCGCGAAGATCCTGCGCACCGTGCGCGGGGTGGAGTCGGCCGGCAACACGCGCAACGCGCCGCTGCCCGCCCAGTCGACGACCGACGTGGGCACCCCGAAGGTGCTCGACGCCGAGGACCTCGCGGACGTCCAGGCCGCCGAGGCGCAGGACCCGCTGGAGCCGTTGCAGTGGGACCTGCCCGCCATCAAGGCGGACAAGGCGCACGAGAAGTCGCTCGGCAGCAGCAAGGTGACCGTCGCCGTGATCGACACCGGCGTCGACGACACCCACCCGGACATAGCGCCGAACTTCGACCGGGCCGCGTCGGTCAACTGCGTGACGGGCAAGCCCGACACGACCGACGGGGCATGGCGGCCGACCACGGGCGAGAGCCCGCACGGCACGCACGTCGCCGGTGAGATAGCGGCCGCCAAGAACGGCGTGGGCATGACGGGTGTCGCGCCGGGCGTGAAGGTGTCCGGCATCAAGGTGTCCACGACGGCCGGCTACTTCTACACGGAGGCCGTGGTCTGCGGCTTCGTGTGGGCGGCCGAGCACGGCGTCGACGTCACGAACAACAGCTATTACACCGACCCGTGGTACTTCAACTGCAAGAACGACCCGGACCAGAAGGCGCTCGTCGACGCCGTCTCCCGGGCCTCGCGCTACGCGGAGAAGAAGGGCGCGGTCAACGTCGCGGCGGCCGGCAACGAGAACTACGACCTCGCGGCCGACGAGATCACCGACCCGGTCTCCCCCAACGACGCCACGCCCTCGGACCGGGTGATCGACCCCTCCGAGTGCTACGACATCCCGACCCAGCTGCCGGGTGTCGTGACGGTCGCGGCGACCGGCGCGAAGGGCATCAAGTCGTCCTTCTCCAACCACGGTCTGGGCGTCATCGACATCGCCGCTCCCGGCGGCGACTCGACCCGCTTCCAGACCCCGGCCCCGCCGGCCACCAGCGGCCTGATCCTGGGCACGCTGCCGGGCGGCGGCTGGGGCTACATGGCCGGTACGTCGATGGCCTCGCCGCATGTCGCGGGCGTGGCCGCGCTCATCAAGTCGACGCACCCGAAGGCCTCTCCGGCCCTGGTGAAGGCCCTGCTGTACGCGGAGGCCGACGCCACGCCGTGCACCGACCCGTACGACATCGACGGCGACGGCAAGGTCGACGCGGTGTGCGAGGGGCCGAAGAACTACAACGGCTTCTATGGCTGGGGTACGGCTGACGCACTGGACGCGGTCACCAAGTAGCGGCACGCGCGCGTGAAGGGGTCGGGGACCGTGTCCCCGGCCCCTTTGTGCGTGGGGGATGATCTACGGCCATGGATGTGTACGAAGATCCGGCGACATGGACGGCCGAACCGGTGCGCCCCAGAGGGCTGTTGACCGCGCGCTTCATCGCGACCGTACTGGTCATGCCGGTGCTCTGGGTGTTCTGGCTGGCGGTCATTCTGGTCACCTTCGCCGTGGGCATGGTGACGGAGGTGATCGTCGTGTTCAGCACCTCGTACGAGAACGGCCTGTTCAACCTGCTGGACCGTGCCACCGCTCGTATGCGCCTGCCCTCCTGGGGCGTGACCTGGCCCGAGCTGATCCACGAGGGCGACACCGCGTACTACAAGGCCCGTGTCGAGCGGGAGGTCCGCAATTGGACGACCCAGGCCCAGTTTCCGCGCGACCCCAAGAAGTTCCGGCGGGTGATGGAGTGCGAGATACCGATGCGCCACTACCGCGGCATCGGCGGCTGGTACGTCGCTCAGGTCGCCCTCGCTCAGGGGTGGGAGCTGCGGCCCACCGATGTGCGGAAGGAGGTGCGGCTCTGGTGGTCCGCTGCGTCATGAGTTGATCTCAGGTTGGTTGATCTCAGGTTGATTGAATCAATACTGCATAGTGAAGTCATGACTGACGTGGTGCGCGAGGGTGCTCTTCAGGCGCGGCTTCCCGTACGGGAGTTGGCGCGGGCCTGCGTCGACGCGTGTGCGCGGGCCGCCGCTGAGCTGGGGGCGCGGCGGGCCGGTTTCGATGCCGTGCCGGATGTGTGGGTGGACGACGGGGCCGTCGCCACCGCGTTCACGAGTGAGCGGCATCTGTTGATCAATGGTCGGGCTCCGGTCAACTTCGCGCCCCTTTCCCGGTTCTGGCGGACCGCCGACGGGTGGGTGCGCACGCACGCCAACTATCCGCACCACCGCGAGCTGCTGCTCAAGGTGATGGGGCCGGCTGACTCCCTGGAGGCCGCTTTCGCCGAGCGGTCCGCTCTAGAGGTTGAGGAGGCCGTTTACGGGGCCGGGGGTCTCGCCGTCGCGTTGCGGACGCCTGAGGAGTGGGCGGCGCACGAGCAGGCGGTGGAGCTGGCCAAGCGCCCGCTCCTGGAGCGCGAGCGGCTCGACTCCGCCCCCGCGCGCGTGCTCGCGCCGATCGACGCCACTCCCCTGCTGCCCGCCGCCGGACTTCGGGTCCTGGACCTGACCCGGGTCATCGCGGGCCCGGTCGCCACGCGCACGCTCGCCCTACTGGGTGCCGACGTACTGCGGATCGATCCGCCCCACCTCCCCGAACTCCCGGACCAGCATGCCGACACCGGCTTCGGGAAGCGGTCCGCGACGCTGGACCTGGCGGCCGATCGGGGTGCCTTCGAGGAGTTGCTGGCGGTGGCCGACGTGGTCGTCACCGGGTACCGGCCCGGCGCCCTCGACCGGTTCGGGCTGTCGGCGGAGGCGCTGGCCGAGCGGCGGCCGGGGATCGTCGTGGCGCAGTTGTCGGCGTGGGGCGCGTACGGGCCCTGGAGCGAGCGGCGGGGCTTCGACAGCCTGGTGCAGGTGCGACCGGGATCGCGGCGGTCGAGGGGTCGCCGGAGCAACCCGGCGCGCTTCCTGCGCAGGCGCTGGACCACGGGACGGGGTATCTGCTGGCGGCGGAGGTGCTGCGGGCGGTGCGCGAGCAGTCGTACGACGGCGGCAGCCGGTGCGTGCGGCTGGCGCTGGCCCGGACGGCGCAGTGGCTGATGGAGGAGGTGCCGGGCGGGTCAGCCGGACGGTTCGGAGGGCTTGGCGCGGCCGGACAGGAAGGGGCGGCCGGGCAGGCCGCACAGGCCTCGTACGACGGTCCGGACGCCTGGCTTGCCGAGACCGACAGCCGCATCGGGCGGTTGCGGTACGCCCGGTCGCCGGTGTCGTTCGCCGGCGGACCGGTCGACTGGGCGCGGCCGCCGGGGCCCTGGGGCGCCGATCCCGCGCGGTGGGCGTGAGCGGCGGTCGGCCGGAAAACGTACCCCTGGGCGGAATGGCGTAGCGCCAGTTGTTTTTCTGGACTTGCCCTGTTCTGCGACGGCTGGTGAAGATCTTGAGGTGACCTTGATAAGACCCAGCACCGGGACGCCGGACGCCGGCGGACCGCTGCCGCGCCGGTCCGGCACCGGCCGCGCCGTCGCCGTTCTCGTCCTGGTGGCCCTCGGGGCCCTGATACCCCTGCTCGGCCCGTCCGCCGCGCTGCACGGCACCGGCGAGGCCGCGGCACCCGGCGACGGCGGCATCGCGCTGCTGCGGGCGGTGCTGTTCGCCGCGCTGTGTGTCCCGGTGGGCGAGCTGTTCGTGAACCGGCTGGCCCGTGCGGTGCCCGGCGCTCCCCAGG
Organism: Streptomyces justiciae; assembly: GCF_015163075.1. Classification (GTDB taxonomy): domain Bacteria; phylum Actinomycetota; class Actinomycetes; order Streptomycetales; family Streptomycetaceae; genus Streptomyces; species Streptomyces justiciae. The sequence goes on along the minus strand of NZ_JADDXU010000006.1, from coordinate 485,763 downwards.
CCATGCCGCGCAGTTGGGCCGTGTACGCCGCGGGCGCCGGTTTCGCGGCCGCGCTGGGGCTGGCCTCGGTCGTGGCGACCGGGAACCTCGTGCCGCACAGCCTCGCCGAGATCGATGTGGGCGGCCTGTACGACTCCCGGGACGGCAAGCTCGCGCTCGTCGAGGTGAATGCGTTCCTCCTGGCGGGGCTGTGCGCCCGTTCGGCCCGCCCCTCCTCCCAGGCCTGGCCGCTGGCCGCGATCGTGGTGGCGGAGGCGCTGCGGGCCCACCCGGCGACCGAGCACGATCCGCTGGTCGGGTCGGGGCTGACGCTCGTTCATCTGACCTGTGCGGCGCTGTGGGTGGGCGGGCTGCTGTACGCGCTGCGGACGCTCCGGGGGTGGGGTGCGTCGGAGGCGGGCTCGGCCCTGCTGGGGCTCTACGCGCGCGTGGCCGCCGTACTGCTGGCCGCGATCACGGCGACCGGGGTGTGGAGCACCCTGCGCCGGATGCCGCCGGAGACCGTCCTGGACCAGCTGACGTCGACGGCGTACGGGCGCGTGCTGCTCGCCAAGGTGATCCTGGTGGTCACGGTCGCCGGGCTCGCCCTGTGGGCGCGGCTCCGGCTGCGCCGGGCGCCCGACCCGCTGACCGCCTGCTCCCCCGCGCGGGCGGAGGTCGCCTTGCTGGGCGTGGTGGTCGTGGTGTCGGGGCTTCTGACAGCGCTGCCGTTGCCGATCCGCTGGTGAGCGTCAGCCGGTGACGAGCACCTTGAGGGCGGTGCGCTCGTCCATCGCCTTGTAGCCGGCCGGGACGCCCTCCATGTCGACGGTCAGGTCGAAGACGGGCGACGGGTCGATGCTGCCGTCCAGGATGTCGGGGAGCAGCTCGGGGATGTAGGCGCGGACCGGTGCGACGCCGCCGCGCAGGGCGATGTTCCGGTCGAACATGACGCCGAGGTCGAGTCCGGTACCGCTGCCGTGCGGGACGCCGACCCAGCCGACGGTGCCGCCGTCGCGGGCGATGCCGACCGCCGTGCGCATGGACTGCTCGGTGCCGACGGCCTCGACGACGGCGTGCGCGCCCTGGCCGCCGGTCAGTTCACGGACGGCCTCGACGGCCGCGTCACCGCGCTCGGCGACGACGTCGGTGGCGCCGAAGCGGCGTGCGATGTCGGTACGGGCCTCGTGGCGGCCCAGCGCGATGATCCGCTCGGCGCCCAGCCGCTTGGCGGCGAGGACCGCGCACAGGCCGACGGCGCCGTCACCGACGACGGCGACGGTGGCGCCCGCGCGGGCGCCGGCGCCCAGGGCGGCGTGGTGGCCGGTGCCCAGGACGTCGGAGAGGGTCAGCAGGGCCGACAGCAGGTGGTCGTCGGAGGCCGCCTCCTTGGGCAGCTGGACGAGGGTGCCGTCGGCGAAGGGCACGCGCACGGCCTCGCCCTGGCCGCCGTCGTAGCCTACGGAGCCCCAGAAGCCGCCGTGCTCGCAGGAGGTGTTCAGGCCCTCGCGGCAGTAGTCGCAGACGCCGTCGGACCACATGAAGGGCGCGACGACCAGGTCTCCGCGCCGTACGGTGTCCACCTCGGAGCCCGTCTCCTCGACGATGCCGAGGAACTCGTGCCCGATGCGCTGTCCCGGCTGCCGGGCGGCCTGCCCGCGGTACGCCCACAGGTCGCTGCCGCAGATGCAGGCGCGCAGGACGCGGACGACGGCGTCGGTGGGCAGCTGCACGACCGGGTCGGGCACGTCCTCCACGCGCATGTCGAAGGGGGCGTGGATGGTGGTGGCGCGCATGGCGAGGGTCCTTCTCGTCTGTGGTGGTACGTGCGCTCAGGGGGTGGTCGAGCGCACTTCACCGTACGCCGCCCCGGGCAGCCGTCGCTCGCCGAGTGCCCCGGTGACCAGCAGGGACTGCGCGGCGACATAGGTGAGCATGATCCACAGGTCGGGGCGCGGCAGCTGGTCCCAGTCGGCGACACCGCTCGCGATGAGCGTGTCGGAGAGCACGAACAGCACACCGCCGATCCCGGCCACGCGGCCCATGCGGGCGGCGGCGAGGTACGCCATGACGGTGAGCAGGACGCTGTAGCCGGCGACGGGGACGCGCAGGTCGGCGGGTAGGTCCGGCCAGAGGGACTGGATGGTGGTGGACAGCATGACGGTGTAGATGACGGCGAGGAAGCCGCCGCGCGCGCGTACGGTCGCGATGTCCGTGCCGTGCTTCTGGAACAGGACGATGTAGCAGACGTGCCCGGCCGCGAAGGAGGCCATCCCCGCCAGGAACGCCGGATCGGCGTCGAAGAGCAGCAGGACGTCGCCGCCCCAGCCGCAGAGCAGGGCGGCGATGAGGAGGCGGGGCGCGCCCCTGGACGCCGCGTACGCGGCCAGGAGCGGCATCAGGAGCGGCTTGGTGACCAGGTGCCCGATGTCCCAGTCGGCGGCGAGGGAGGCGAGGTCCACGGCGGCCGCGAGGGCGAAGGCCCTGAGGAGGAGGCGTGTCACGCGGCGATGATCTCCTTGGCCGGCTCCTGGGCGGTAGCGGGTTTCCATCCCGGGCCCCGGAAGAGGACCCCCACGCGATCACGCCACCTTGGAGCCGCCTTGATGTCCTTGGCGATCGACATGTATTCGTGGGTGGCGACCTTGATCGGGTTGAACGTGTTGATGTTCTTGGTCAACCCGTAGACGGGCCGGTCGGTCTCGGCGACGAACGAGCCGAAGAGCCGGTCCCAGACGATGAGGATGCCGCCGAAGTTGCGGTCCAGGTAGCCGCCCTGGGAGGCGTGGTGGACCCTGTGGTGGGAGGGCGTGTTGAAGACGAACTCGAACCACCGGGGCATCTTGTCGATGCGCTCGGTGTGGATCCAGAACTGGTAGACGAGGTTCGCCGAGGAGCAGAACGCGAGCGCGGCCGGATGCACACCGGCGGCGATCAGCGGCACGTAGAACGGCCAAACGGTCAGCGAGGTCCAGGGCTGCCGCAGGGCGGTGGTGAGGTTGAACTTCTCGCTGGAGTGGTGGACGACGTGGCAGGCCCACAGGATGCGGATGACGTGGTGGCCGCGGTGGGACCAGTAGTAGAAGAAGTCCTGCGCGAGCAGCATCAGCGGGACGGTCCACCACAGCACGGGGACGCGCAGGGGCGTGAGTTCGTAGATCGCCGTGTAGATCGCGACGATCGGGATCTTCCACAGGAAGTCGAAGACGAGGCTCCCCAGGCCCATGCCGACGCTGGTCGCGGCGTCCTTCGTCTCGTATCCGGCGGCGTCCTCGTCGGGGTGGATGCGGACGCTGATCATCTCGACCACGGTGAGCAGCACGAAGGCGGGTATCGACCACAGCACGACATCGGGCAGGTTCGGCATGGTGGCACCGTAGAACCGCTGGTGAGCCGCGGCTAGACGTTGTTACTCACAAGTATTACCGGCGGTACGCGCTTACTTGTTGGTGATCTCCGCCAAAGTCTGCACGGGCGGTTTCAGACTCCGGCCGCGCCCAGCAGCGTCCCCGCGGCGTACGTGACGCCCATGGCCAGCGCGCCGCCCGCCACGTTCCGCAGCATCGCCCTGCCCGGGTCGGCCGCGCCGAGGCGGGCGCTGCTCCAGCCGGTGAGGACGAGGGCGGCGAGGACGGAGACCACGGTGACCGCGAGGCGCCAGCCAGCCGGCGGCAGGACCATCGCCAGGAGCGGGAGCAGGGCGCCCGCCGTGAATGCCAGGAAGCTCGCCCAGGCGGCGTGCCAGGGGTTGGTCAGCTGGTCGGGGTCGATGCCGAGCTCCACCCGCGCGTGGGCGCGCAGGGCGTCCCTCGCGGTGAGCTGCTCGGCGGCCTCGCGGGCCACCTCCCGGGACAGCCCGCGTTCCTCCAGCAGTCCTGTGAGCTCCTCCAGCTCGGCCTCCGGCTGGTCGCGCAGCTCCCGCTTCTCCACCGCCAGGGCCGCCTTCTCCGAGTCGCGCTGGGTGGAGACGGACACGTACTCCCCGGCCGCCATGGACATCGACCCGGCGAGCAGTCCGGCCAGGCCGGCCGTCAGCAGGGCGGAGCGGTCGTCGGTGGCGCCGGCCACGCCGACGACGAGGCCCGCGGTGGACACGATGCCGTCGTTGGCGCCCAGGACGGCGGCCCGCAGCCAGTTGAGCCGCGCTCCGAGGGCGCCGCCATGGGTCTCGTCATGCGTGGGTTCGGTCACAGACGCGAGGATGGCACCGCGGGTGTCACCAGACCCGTACCGACGCCCCCTTCGCGAACACCGGGCTCGTCGCGTCCGCCGGCGGTTGCTCCAGCGGCTCCGCGATCTCCTCCACCGTCGGCCCCACCTTCGCCGCGATCGGGTCGAGGAGGTCGAGGTCGAAGCCGTACACGCGCGCGGCGTTGCCGCCGATCATCGCCGCGACCTCGTCGCGGGGCACGCGCGCGTAGGCGTGGCGCAGGCCCTCGCGCGTGTACGGGTACGTGCCCTCGTCGTGCGGGTAGTCGCTGCCCCACATGATCTTGTCGACGCCGATCCGGTCCCGCAGCGGCACCTCGTGCGGGCGCATGAAGCTGGCGCCGACGAAGCAGTTGTCGCGCCAGACCTGTGAGGGCGCGTCGCCCATGCGGGCGGCGAGTCCGGCGCCGAACTTGGACTCCGCGGTGGTGGCCTTCGTCGCCGCCGCGACCAGGCGTCCGTGGTAGTAGTCCAGCATCTCCAGCACGCCGGGTATCCAGCCCGAGCCCTGTTCGGTGAGGACCAGTTTCAGCTCCGGGTGGCGGCGGAAGGCGCCGCCGAAGACGAGGTGCCACAGCGCCCGGTGCGAGAACCAGGTCGTCTCGACCATGAAGACCGCGCGGGCGGCCGGTTCGTCGCCGAGCGGCGGGGACGCCGATCCCGCGTGGTGGTTGACGGGGACGCCGAGCTCCGCGCAGACCGCCCAGAGCGGGTCGTACGCCGAGGAGTACAGCTCGGGCAGGCCCGAGCCGGGCGGGGTGCCGGGGAGCAGGACGCCGCCCTTGAGGCCCGCTTCGGCTGCCCACCGGACCTCCTTGACGGCCTCCTCGACGTCGTTGAGGAGGATCTGGAAGACGCCCGCGCGGCGGCCGGGCGCGGCGGCGCAGAAGTCCGCGATCCAGCGATTGTGGGCGCGCAGACCGGCCCAGCGGCGCTCAAAGTCCTCCGCGGTGGGTGCGGGCGCCATGAGCGAACCCGACGGGAAGAACGGCGGGACCGTGTTCGGGAACACCACCTCCGCGACGATCCCGTCCGCCTCCAGCTCCGCGAGCCGGCGCTCGGAGTTCCAGTTCTTGTCGGCGGTGTCGGCGACCAGGTCCTCGTAGGGGTTGACGTACGTCGCCGCCCACCCGTCGAACTCGTCGTGGTACCGCTTCTCCAGATAGGGCCGATAGTCGAGGAGGTCGGCGCCCGCGTGGCAGTCGGCCGAGATCACCGTGTAGCGGTCGGTCATGAGGATGCCCCCAGCACCGGGAAGTCGTGGTCGGTCAGCCAGTGCCGGCCCACCTCGCGCGAGCGCGCCCACGACGCTTCCACGGCCGCCTGGTCGGCGCTCTGGCCGAGGTCGGCGGGGGTGGGGCCGATCCGGCGGGCGAGCGGGGTCAGCTTCTCGACGTCGAAGCCGAAGGCGTCGGCCGCGGCGAGGCCCAGCATGCGGCGGGTCTCGGCGACCGGGATGTCGTGGAAGGTGCGCCGCAGCCACGCGCGCGTGTCGGGCCAGGTGCCCTCGGGGTGCGGGAAGTCGCTGCCCCAGAGGATGTTGTCGACGCCGATCTCGTAACGCTGGGCGAGTTCGCGGCGCTTGGTGTTGGTGGCGCAGACGAAGACCTGGCGGTCGAGGTACTCGTGCGGCGGGCGCTTGAGCTCCTGGAACGGGGAGAGCTTCTTGCCGCCGTGCGCGCCGAGGTAGAGGCGGTCCATGAACCACAGCAGGTTCGGCAGCCACCAGCAACCCGACTCCGCGACACCGAACCTGAGCCCGGGGTGGCGTTCGAAGACGCCGGACCAGAGCAGGAACCACAGCGGCCGGGCGGGCCACCAGGTCACCTCGCTCACGTAGATACCCAGATGGTCGCCGTACTCGTGGCGCGGGGCCGCTCCCGAGTGGGTGAGCACCGGCATCGCGCACTCGGCGGCCGCCGCCCACACCGGGTCGTAACGGCGGTCGTGGTACGGCTCCTTGTCGACCCACATGGACGGGATCATCAGCGCGCCGAGGCCGGACTCCTTGGCGCGGTACACCTCGGCGACGACCCGCTCGGTCGGGGCCGTGACCGGCAACAGGGCGACTCCGCAGTGCCGTTCGGGGTGCTCGGACACGAAGTCGGCCAGCCAGCGGTTGTGCGCCTGGGCGCCGGCCATGCCCAGCTCCGGGTCCTGGTCGCCGGAGAGCCCGAGGCCCACCCCGAAGGGCGCCGCCGTCTGGCTGTCGACCGCGTCGGCGTCCGGGAAGACGACCTCGGCGGCCACCCCGTCACCGTCCAGCTCCTTGAGCCGCTGGGCGGTGTCCCAGCCCCCGCGCAGGCCCTCCTCGTTGTCCTGGAACCACTTGGCGGCGAAGGCCTCGTTGCGGATGCCGAGCCGGGTCATCTCCTCGCGGCGCCGCTCGCGTCCGGCGAGGAAGTCGTCGAAGTCCCGGTGGAAACGGGCGTCCAGATAGGGCCGGTACTCCTCGGTGGGCAGCCCGGCGTGGCAGTCGGAGGAGATGATCAGGTACGGCTCCTGGTCGGTCACGTCGACCCCCTCAGTCCAGAATGAAGTTCTCCAGGTACGCCGGGTTCGCGCGGTCCAGCATCGACCGCGCACGCGCGCGTATCTGCGCGTCGCTGTGCTCGCTCGGCGGCAGCATCCAGAAGCGGTCCGCGCGGATGCCGTCCACGACGGTCTCGGCGACCTCCTCGACCGGGGTGAAGCGCACCTCCCGGCCCGCTTCCCTCATCGCGGCCTCCCACTGGTCGAGGCTGCGGTACGGCGTCCTGCGGGGCCGCTCCTTGGCGTACCGCTCGGGGCGGTTGCGGTGCGACTCCCACAGGCCGGTGCGGAGCATGTGCGGGCCGGGGAAGAGCACCGAGGCGCCCACGCGCGCGTGCTCGGCCTTGAGATGGGCGTACAGGGACTCGGTCATCGTCACGACGGCCGCCTTGGTGACGGCGTAGACGGAGGCGGTGGGGAGCGGGGCGATGCCGCCGTCGCCGGAGGATGTATTGACCACATGACCGGGTTGACCCGACTTGATCATGTGGGGGACGAACGCCTGGACACCGTGGAAGACGCCCCACACGTTGACGGAGAACGCCCACTTCCAGTCGTTGGGTTCGTGCTCCCACATCCGGCCCTCGGCGCCCGAGCCGACCCCGGCGTTGTTGCACAGCACATGGACGGCGCCGTACGTCTCGTAGGCGAAGTCGGCCAGTTCCAGCACCTGTTCGCGCTCGCCGACGTCGACCACGCGCGCGTGCACGTCGGCACCGTCCGCGCGGAGCGCCGAGACCGCCGCGTCCAGCGCCGGTCGCTCAACGTCGGCGAGGACGACCTTCAGCCCCTCGGCGGCGAACCGGCGGGCCATCGCGAGACCGATGCCGCTCGCGGCACCGGTGACGACGGCCACCTGCCCGGGAAGCAGCTCCATCAGGCACTCCCCTCCGGGGGCCCGTCCAGTACCTGCGCCGGGTCGTCGTAGCGCTGATGGACGTACGACAGCAGCGCCCGCGCGTCCACCCGTTCGACGACCTTGCCGCGCTGGTCGCTGGTCTTCTCGCCGATGGTGATCTCCACCAGCCGGCGCACCGGCAGGTCGGCCACCGGGTCGTACATCGACTCGCGCAGGACGACGTCGCCGGTGATCCGTTCCAGGCGGCGCACCTTCTCGTTGCGCAGACAGTGCACGAGGACCGGGTCGCCGTCGAAGCCCGAACCGTCCACCGCAGGAAGGAACTTGAAGTAGAAGTCGGTCTTCTGGGCGGGCTCCGGCAGCGGCAGCGCACCGGCGACCGCGCCGCGCACCTCCACGAACGCGATGCCGTGCCGGGCGAGGAAGGCGCGCACGACCAGGCCCTCGCGCTCCACCACCACCTCGCCGAGCTTCTTGGGCTCGCCGAACACCTCACGGCCGCCGATCAGGGCCCGCTCGTGGGTCATCGGCATGACCAGCGGGTACCAGCCGTCGACGCCGTCATGGGCCGCCGCGACCGCGAACGAGCCCGCGCCGAGCGGGTATCCGGGCAGGTCGACCTTGCTGATGTTGACCCGGGCCAGCGGCCTGCCCGTGGGCTTCAGGGGCGGCGGCAGGACCGCCGCGACCGCGTCCGGGTCGGTCTCCCAGACGGCCACCACCCCGGTGGACCAGATGTCGGGAAGCCGAGCGCTCGCGGTGCGCGCGGCGGCGATCTCCGCCTCGGTCCGCGCGCCGTACCGTACGCGTGCCATGCCGTACCGCCCTTCTTCTGATGGGCCGTCACCTGTAACACAGTTACAGCAGACCCCTCGCGGGGTAAATACGCGTGCACGAACGGGACTTGGGGGCAGCATGGCGAGAGCGTCGCTCACCAGGGACGACGTCCTGGACACGGCCGCGAACCTGGTGAAGCAGCACGGCCCCGAGGCGCTGACGATGCGCAAGCTCGCCGCCGAGCTGGGCACCGCCGTCACCTCGATCTACTGGCACGTCGGCAACCGCGAGTCCCTGCTGGACGCCCTCGTACGGCGGACCGTGGCCGAACTCGGCGAGATCAGGCCCGTCGGGCGCACCCCGGCCGAGCGGGTCGTGTCCGTGGCCCGCATCCTGCGCCGACGGCTGCGCGCGCATCCGCACCTCGTCGCGATGGTCCACGAACGCGGCCTGACCGAGCGGATGTTCCTGCCCGCGCAACAGGCGCTGGTACGCGAGGTGCACGCGGCCGGGCTGCGGGGCGCCCGCGCGGCGGAGGCGGTGCGGGCCGTGCAGTTCCAGGTCGTGGGCTTCGTACTCGTAGAACGCAATCGCGAGCGGGCGCCCGCACAGCAGCCCACGGAGGACCGCTACGACGACCCCGCGCTCGCCCGCGCCTTCGCCCGCCCCGTCGACGAGGAGCGGCTGTTCGTGACGTCCGTGCGGGCCCTCGCGCAATCGCTGCTCGACAGCGGAGAAGCCGCTCGGAAATAAATCGGTGGCGCCCGCCGACACCGCCCTCCTACAGTCGTGATCGCGGGGACGGCTCCGCCGCGTGCTTCCTTCTCTCTTTCCTATGACATCGACAGCGCGCCCACTCTCCGTCCCCGCCTCTGAGACTTCTCTCCACCTTCCCCCAGGGGGCTTCCGCTTGTCCGTACTGTCGTCCGTGCTGCTCCGCCGCCTCCGTACCGTCTACGTCGACCAGGCCGGGCCGCGCCCGGGCGACCCGTCGACGGCGCCAGGGCTCGTCGCGCTCGAAGCCGAGCTGCTGGACCGGGCATTCGCACCGACGGCGGAGCTGCACGCGGCGCTCGCCTGGCTGGGGCCCGCCGGGCTCGCGGACGCGGGCAAGCAGCTGATCCGGCACATCGACGCGGAACTGGGCGCGGACCGCACCCACATGCCGATGTTCCGCAGCTTCCCGGCCTCGGTCCCCGACGACACCTTCCAGCTGTTCGTCGACCGGGTCTTCACGCTGTTGCTCCAGTGGCCGAAGCAGCCGTGCGTGCTGTGCGGCACGGTCGGCAGCGTGCACCCCGTGTCCCCGTGCGCGCATCTGGTGTGCCGGGAGTGCTGGGACGGCGCGGACTACGCGGGCTGCCCGATCTGCCACCGCCGGATCGACCGCGACGACCCCTTCCTGAGGCCCGCGCCGCCGCGTCACGCGCGTGAAGTCGCCGTAGGCCCGCTGAAGTTGCTCGCGCTCGGCAAGGACGCCCGCGCGGACGCGGTGCGGGCGCTGCTGCGGCTGCTGGCCCGGCGGACCCCGCTGCCGCCGCAGGACCGCGACGACGTGAAGATCCTGCTGGCGCACGCGCCGAAGGACCTGGGCTGGTTCCCCGAGGACATCCCGGTGCGCCAGACCAAGGCGCTGGCCCTCGGCATGCTGCTGCTCGACCGGCACACGCGCGTGGCGGCCACCGAGCTGCTCGACGCGCAGCTGACGACGGCGACGGATGCACTGCGGCTGCTGTGCGTGTGGTCCGGCGGCGACGGCGACCTGCTGGAGCCGCCGCGCATGCGCTCCCTCCCGCGCGCGCTACGACGCCGGCTGCTCGGCATCCTCGACGGGCTGGCGATGCCGGCGCTGGTCGAGGACGTGCTGCGGCACCCCGGCGCCTGGAAGCGCGCCGCCGAGATCCTGCACCCCTACGAGCAGCACACGCGCCACCCGAAGGCCGCGCTCGCCTTCGCGGTCCTGCGCGCCACGGACGTCTCCGAGGGCCCCCTCGGCGAGGCACTCCTGCGGACGGCCGCGGAACATCCCGACGCGGTGCGGGTGACGCACAGGGACGCAGTGCGGACGACCGCACAACACCCCGACGCGGTGCGGGTGCCACAGCACGATGTGGTGCGAGCGGACGCGGAACAACCCACCGGAGCGCAGGCGAACGCGAGACACCCCGCCGAAGCGGGGACGGACTCGGAACAACCCGCAGCAGCGCGGACGCTCGCGGAGCACTCCGCCGAAGCGCGGACGGCCGACGACCACCCCGCCGAGGCACAGACGGCCGGAACCCTCGTCAAGCCGGCCACCTGGGCGGCACGCGTCGAACAGGCGCTGTACGAGAAGGACTTCCAAGTCGCCCTCGACCTGCTCGCCCAGCGCCCCGGCGAGCTGCTGCGCCGCCTCGACCATCTGCTGCGGCTGCGCGAACTCGACGTACTGCCGGACGGGTTCGGGGACACCCTGCGCCGGGTCCTGCCCAAGGCCGGCCCCGGGCCGCTGCTCGCCGTGCTCGGGCGGATGCGTATCCGTCATCTCCCGGGCGGGCGGCGGGTGTTCTTCCCGCGCGGCCAGGTGACGCGCTCGTTCACGATCGACGACACGCGCGTGCCGCTGTCGCCGAAGGTGACGGACGCGGTGTGCGACCTGCTGGAGGCCGAGGCACTGCGCCGCCTCGGCCGGCATGACGAGCCCCGTCTCGACCTGTCCGTACTCGACTCGGCGCTCACCGGACTCGCGGTGCCCGCCGCCGAGACCGCCGCCAGCAAGGCCCTCGTCACCGTCCCGCGCGGCAGCACGCAACCCCTGCCCGAGGGCGAGGTGCTGCGGCTCTTCCTGCACTGGATGGAGCCCGCCAAGCAGCGCGTGGACCTCGACCTGTCGGTGGCCCTGTACGACGCCGAGTGGGACTTCGCGGGCCTGTGCGACTACACGAACCTCGTCCATGAGGGCCGTTCGGCCGTCCACTCCGGCGACCTGGTGTCGGCGCCCGCGCCGGACGGGGCCACCGAGTACGTGGACCTCGACCTGGCGGCACTCGCGGAGCGCGGTGTGCGCTACGCCCTGCCGGTCGTCTTCAGCTTCAACGACATCGCGTTCGACGAGCTCCTGGACGCCTTCGCCGGCTTCATGGCGCTTCCCTCCGCGGCCGAGGAGGACCGCAACGCGTCGTACGACCCGCGTACGGTCCGTCAGCGCTACGACCTGGTCGGCGACTCGCGCATCCACGTCCCGATGCTGGTCGACCTCGACCGCCGTACGTTCCTCTGGACGGACCTCCACCTCCCGGCCGACGAGGGCTTCCACAGCCTGTACCGGCACGGCGCCGACCTCGGCCGCGTCGCCCAGGACCTGCACCAGTACTTCGCGTCGGGCCGTACGACCCTGTGGGACCTGGCGGTGTGGCGGGCGGCCGCGCGCGGCGACGAGGTCGCGGTGATACGGCGCGCGCCGCATCCGCGCGCCGTGGACGAACTCTGGCGCTACCGGCGGCAGGAAGGGGAGCCGGACACCGCGTTCGCCGCGCGCGTGCGCGACCTCGAACCGCCCGAGGCGCGGCAACCCTCCGAGACGGCCGACGCCCTCGCGGGTGAAGCCGCGTCACACCGGCACGTGTTCCTCGCGCTCGTCCACGGGGGCGTAGCACCGGCGGGCGCGACCGGGTCGGCGTACCGGCTGCTGCCGGGGCCGGTCGACGGCTGCGGCCTGGAGACGCTTACGGCGGGGGATCTGGTGGCGGCGCTGGGCTGAGGAATTCGAGGCCCACTGGAAGAGCACTGAAGTGCCCGGTGCCGGAGCGGGGTTGCGGGGCGGGTGGGCGCGGGACTGTCAGTGGGGGCCCGTATCCTCAGGGACCATGCTCGAAGACCGTACCGCCGAAGCGTCCTCCCCCACCCAGTGGCCGGCCGCGTATCCGAAGGGATACGCGGTCGTTGACGTGGAGACCACCGGACTGGCCCGCGACGACCGGATAATCTCCGCGGCCGTCTACCGGCTGGACGCGCGCGGCGAGGTCGAGGACCACTGGTACACGCTGGTCAACCCGGAGCGCGACCCGGGCCCGGTGTGGATCCACGGTCTGACGAGCGACGTGCTGGAAGGCGCGCCCCTGTTCCAGGACATCGCCGAGGAGTTCTCCGCCCGTCTGGAGGGCCGGGTGCTGGTCGCGCACAACGCGGTCTTCGACTGGCAGATGATCGCCCGGGAGTACGCGCGCGCGGAGCGCGAGGCGCCGGTGCGGCAGCGGCTGTGCACCATCGCGCTGTCCAAGGAGCTCGCGCTGCCGCTGCCCAACCACAAGCTGGAGTCGCTGGCCGCCCACTTCGGCGTCGTCCAGCAGCGTGCGCACCACGCGCTCGACGACGCGCGCGTGCTGGCGGAGGCGTTCCGGCCGAGCCTCAGGGCGGCGGCCTCACAGAGCATCCGGCTGCCGCTGCACGAGTGCCGGCCGCTGACGGAGTGGACGGACCGGGCGGTGCCCCGGCAGCAGGGCAGCGGCGGTGGGTACGGCGGCTACAGCAGCTATCGGCCGACCAGTTGGCGCCCGGCACGCAAAAGGCCCGCATGCCCCTATCCCAACCCGGGGCGTTACGAAGAGGGCAAACCACTCAAGCAGGGCATGCGGGTCGCGTTCTCCGGGGACACCTCGACCGAGCGCGACCTGCTGGAGGACCGCGCGATCGAGGCCGGGCTGCACGTCGCGACGAGCATCTCCCGACTGACCAGCCTCCTCGTCACCAACGACCCCGACTCGGGCACGTCGAAGGTCGTCAAGGCCCGGCAGTACGGCACCCCGGTCGTCGACGAGGCGGCGTTCGGCCAACTCCTGGGCAACGTGGCACCGGCGTCGGAGGACTGACCGTACGCGCGCGTGGCACCGGCGTCCGAGAAGCGACCGTACGCGCGCGGCACCGGCCTCGGACAGACGACCGTACGCACCGAACCGGCGTCGGAGGCGCGACCGTACGGACGGGTGATTGCGGCGCGACTCGCCCCGTGGCCGCTCGCCCGCGCCGGGTCGACGGCTCACCCTGTGGCGCATGGCGACTTGCGAAGTTTGCGGCAACAACTACGGCATGACCTTCGAGGTGCACGCCCAGGGCGCGGTCCACGTCTTCGACTGCTTCTCGTGCGCGATCCACCGCATGGCCCCGATCTGCGAGCACTGCCGGGTCCAGATCATCGGCCAGGGCGTCGAGGTCGAGGGCCACTGGTTCTGCGGTGCGCACTGCGCCCGCGCGGAGGGGAAGGTGGGCATCGTCGACCGGGTCTGACCACCCGGACGGCCAGGACAGCCGCCGGTTCCGGCACACCCCTGTGCGAACACCCCACGGCCCGAGTTGTACGGTCGTGGGGTGTACCGCTTCCTGTTGTCCCGGCAGTGGGTGATCCTCACGCTGGTCGCCCTCCTCCTCATCCCCACGATGATCAGGCTGGGCATCTGGCAGATGCACCGCTACGACGAGCGCACCGCCCGCAACCAGCTGGTCTCCGACGCGCTGGACGCGAAGCCGGTGCCCGTGGAGACGCTGACGTCCCCGGGGCACACCGTGACCAGCAAGGAGCGGTACCACTCGGTGACCGCGAAGGGCCGGTTCGACACCGACGACGAGGTCGTCGTCCGCCGCCGCACCAACTCCGACGACGAGGTCGGCTACCACGTCCTGACCCCGTTCGTCCTGAACGACGGCAAGGTGCTGCTGGTCAACCGGGGCTGGATCGCCGCGGACGGCCCGAGCCAGACCGCGTTCCCGAAGATCCCCGCTCCGCCGCGCGGCGAGATCACCGTCACCGGGCGGCTGATGCCCGACGAGACGACCGAGGCGAGCGGCATCAAGGACCTCAAGGGCCTGCCCGACCGCCAGATCATGCTGATCAACAGCGCGCAGGAGGCGAAGCGGCTCGGCGCCGACGTCCTCGGCGGCTACATCGCCCAGACCGCGCCCGAGCCGAAGGGCGACACCCCGGAGCTGATGGGCAGCAAGCCCGGCATGGAGAACGCCGCGCTGAACTACGCGTACGCCTTCCAGTGGTGGCTGTTCGCCGCGGGCGTGCCGATCGGCTGGGTCGTGCTGGTGCGGCGCGAGACGCGGGACCGCCGGGAGAAGGCGGAGAAGGAGTCAGGCGCGGAGTCGGAAACGGAACCGGCCACGGTCTGACGCGCGGGCCTTCCTTACCGGCCCTCGTCACCCAGCCGGCTCCACCCCGGATTGCCCTGCCACCCCTCCGGGAACCCGCATCCCGTGCACCCCCGTATCGAGGACTACGCCCTCATCGGCGACGAACAGACCGCGGCCCTGGTCGGCAAGGACGGCAGCGTCGACTGGCTGTGCCTGCCCCGCTTCGACTCGGCCGCCTGCTTCGCCCGGCTGCTCGGCGACGAGAGCAACGGACACTGGCGCATCGCGCCCCACGACGGTCCGGACCGGTGCGCCCGTCGCGCCTACCGCCCCGGCACCCTCGTCCTGGACACCGACTGGGAGACCGACACCGGCTCGGTGCGGGTCACCGACCTGATGCCCCAGCGCGACCGCGCCCCCGACCTCGTACGCGTCGTCGAGGGCCTGAGCGGCGAGGTCACCGTCCGCAGCACGCTCCGCCTGCGTTTCGACTACGGCTCGATCATGCCGTGGATGCGCAGGTCCGACGGGCACCGGGTCGCCGTCGCCGGCCCCGACTCGGTGTGGCTGCGCAGCGAACCCGAGGTGCGCACCTGGGGCGAGGACTACTGCACGCACTCGGAGTTCACCGTCAAGCAGGGCGAGAAGGTGTCGTTCGTGCTCACCTGGCACCCCTCGCACGAGCCGCGCCCGCCCCTGACCGACCCGCTCGACGCGCTGCGCACCAGCGTCGAGGACTGGCAGTCGTGGTCGGCCGACTGCCGCTACGACGGCCCGCACAAGGACGCCGTCCTGCGTTCGCTCATCACACTCAAGGCCCTCACCTACGCCCCGACCGGCGGCATCGTCGCCGCGGCCACCACCTCGCTCCCGGAGGAGCTGGGCGGCGTACGCAACTGGGACTACCGCTACTGCTGGCTGCGCGACTCCACGCTCACCCTCGGCGCGCTGCTGTCGGCCGGCTACCACCAGGAAGCCGAGGCCTGGCGCGACTGGCTGCTGCGCGCGGTCGCGGGTGACCCGGCCGACCTGCAGATCATGTACGGCCTCGCGGGCGAGCGGCGGCTGCCCGAGTTCGAGCTGCCGTGGCTCACCGGCTACCGCGGCTCGCAGCCGGTGCGGATCGGCAACGAGGCCGTGAACCAGCTCCAGCTGGACGTGTACGGCGAGGTCATGGACTCCCTCTCGCTGGCCCGCAGTTCGGGACTGTCCACCAAACCTCACATCTGGTCCATCCAGTGCGCCCTGATGGAGTTCCTGCGCGGGGCGTGGCGGCAGCCCGACGAAGGGCTGTGGGAGGTGCGCGGCGGACGCCGTCAGTTCGTCCACTCCAAGGTGATGGTGTGGGTGGCCGCCGACCGGGCCGTGCGCGCCGTGGAGGACAACCCCGAGCTGCACGGAGACGTCGACGGCTGGCGGGAGATGCGCGACGAGGTGCACCGCGAGGTGTGCGAGAAGGGCTTCGACACCGAACGCAACACCTTCACCCAGTCCTACGGTTCGGAGGAGCTCGACGCCTCCCTGCTGCTCATCCCACGCGTGGGCTTCCTGCCGCCCGACGACCCGCGCGTGATCGGCACCGTCGACGCGATCCGCGAGGAACTGGGCCACGGCGGCTTCCTGCGCCGCTACAGCACCGACGGCACGACGGTCGACGGGCTGCCGGGCGAGGAGGGCACGTTCCTGGTGTGCTCGTTCTGGCTGGCGGACGCCCTGCACATGACGGGCCGTACGAAGGAGGCCCGCGAGCTGTTCGAGCGACTCGTGGGGCTGGCCAACGACGTGGGGCTGCTGTCCGAGGAGTACGACCCGGTGCACGAGTGCCAGCTCGGCAACTTCCCACAGGCGTTCAGCCACATCGGACTGGTGAACACCGCCCTCGCCCTCTTCGGGGACGACGAGGCAGGATAGGGGCCATGGATCTTGGACTGAAGGACCGGGTGTTCGTCGTCACCGGGGCCACGCGCGGCCTCGGAAACGCGTCCGCGCGCGAGCTGGTCGCCGACGGGGCGAAGGTGGTACTGACCGGGCGGGACGAGAAGCGGGTCGCCGACGCGGCGGCCGAGCTGGGGCCGAACGCCGTCGGCGTGGCCGTCGACAACGCCGACCCGGAGGCCCCGGCCCGGCTGATCGCGGCCGCGCGGGAGCACTTCGGCGGCTTCGACGGCATCCTGATCAGCGTGGGCGGGCCCGCGCCGGGGTTCGTCGCGGACAACACGGACGAGCAGTGGACCAGCGCGTTCGAGTCGGTGTTCCTGGGCGCGGTACGGCTCGCTCGCGCGGCCTCCGCCGAGCTGGAGGCGGGCGGTGTCATCGGGTTCGTGCTGTCGGGCTCCGTGCACGAGCCGATTCCGGGGCTGACGATCTCCAACGGGCTGCGGCCGGGGCTCGCCGGGTTCGCGAAGTCGATCGCGGACGAGTTGGGGCCGCGGGGGATTCGGGTCGTGGGGTTGCTGCCGTCGCGTATCGACACGGATCGCGTGCGTGAGCTGGACGGGCTGTCCGCGGATCCGGAGGCCACGCGGGCCGCGAACGAAGCTCGGATTCCGTTGCGGCGGTATGGGACGCCGGAGGAGTTCGGGCGTACGGCGGCGTTTCTTTTGTCGCCCGCTGCTTCTTACTTGACCGGGATCATGGTTCCTGTTGATGGGGGCATGCGGCACGGCTTTTAAGCTGCGGCCGGTGGGGGCTGGGCGTGCAGTTCCCCGCGCCCCTAAAGACAGAACCTCAACTGACCCTCTCTGCCCGGTGCTTGACCGCCTTCATGCGGACCTCCGCCGGCAGTGACTCCAGGCCCGCCGAATTCCTCGCGTGCGTCAGCGCCTCGGCCGTCACGTGGCTCAATGCCGTCCCGGGGTCCACGTGCGGTTCCAGCAGGAGCCGTACGCGGGTCTCCGGGGCGTTGCGGCGGCCCCTCAGATGCACCTGGGCGTGGGCGACGCCGTCCAACCGCGTGGCCTCGTCGGCCAGTACGCCCTCCAAGGCCCGGCCGCGCAGCAGCGCGCCCTCGCCGTCGCCGGTGTCGACCAGGACCTCGGTGAGGCGGTGGCGGCGCAGGTTCGCGACCAGCCACCACAGGGCGAGCAGGACGAGAACGGCCAGTACGGCGAGGACCGTCGGCCACCACCATCCGTGGCCCTCCCAGCGGGTGCGTTCGGCGGTGTCGAGGAGTACGTCGTGGCGGCTGTCGTGGATCCACCAGGAGGGCGGGTTCGCGCCCAGCCCCACGGCCAGCACCGCGCCGCCCACGACGACCAGCACGAGCCCGATCAGGCCCAGCAGCACCCGGTTGACGACCCTGAGCACGGCCCTCACCCCTTCTTCCCGGGCCGCCGCACATGCAGCGACAGCGACGGCGGCCGGGCCAGGCCCAGTCCCTGGATCGCGTCGCCGAGCACGGCGTCCAGATCGGCGCGTACGTCGTCCAGTTCACGGAAGTGGGAGACCGCGCTGACGTCGGCCTTGGCGCGGGAGAGCCGGACCCGGACCGACTGCACGCCGGCGACCTCGACGGCCCGGTCGCGCAGGACGAGGGCGGCGGCCTCGCGGTGCAGTCCGGCCCGTACGTCCGTGTGGGTGCGCCGCATGGGCAGGAGGCCGCGCAGACCGGGGGTGGCGGCGAGGACGACCAGCCAGAGGCCGAGGGCGGCGGCGACGCCGGCGCCGACGAGGACCCAGGTGTCGTCCAGGGGGCGCTCGGCGAGCTGGGTCGCCAGTTCGCGGCGCCAGCGCATGGCCGGCTGTTCGGCGCGGACGGCCGCGATGTCGTAGAGGAAGAGTCCGGCGACGGCGAGGAGCAGCACCGCGACGACGGCCGCGGGGACGCGCCGGGGCGACCAGAAGCGGCCTTCGCCGCCCTCAAGGGCAGGTGGCGAAGGGTCCGGCTCGGTCGGCTTCTCCAGAACCGGCAGTCGTTGGGTCGTGCCTTCGGAGCCCTGGGGCTCGCTCATCGCGTCCTCCCCTGTGCCGCGCCGTGCGCCGGGGTCAGATGCAGCCGCTCGACCTGGACCGCGACCTCCGACACCTCCATTCCCACCAACGCGCGTACCCGCTCCACCACATGTCGACGCACGCGCGCGCAACGGGCGCCGATGTCGGTGGGGTAGCCGAGTTCGAGGTGGACGTGGACGCGGGCGACGTCGTGGTGGACCACCACGGTGGCGTGCGCGGGCGCGGCCTCGTCCGGGACCTCCCCGATCGCCTCGCGCGCCGCCTGCGAGGCGATCTTCGCCACGACGCGGTCGGCGATCCTGGTCGCGCCGCGCTCACCTGGTGGTACGACGGTCAGGGGTCTGCGCAGCTCGCCGGTCTCGGCGGTCATCTGGGTCCCCGCCGGTCACGGCGGTCGTCGCGGGTGCGGAAGAAGTCGCCGATCTCCAGGTCCCCTTCCATGAAGCGGCCGACGACGAACCCGATCGCGCCCAGGGCCGCCACCAGCAGGAAGGCTCCGAACCCGCCGAAGTACCCGGCGAAGCCCAGCGCCATACCGGCGATCATGCCGATCACGGCCATGCTCATGCCGCACTCCCCTCAGCCGTACGGAAACCGTTCACTGGATCCGGGGCTCCGGCTCCTCGTCCTCTTCCTCGGGCAGTTTCACGTCGCTCACCGCGATGTTGACCTCGACGACCTCGAGGCCGGTCATCCGCTCCACCGCCGCGATGACGTTCTCCCGGACGGCGTGCGCCACGTCGGAGATCGACACGCCGTAGTCGACGACGATCTCCAGGTCGAGGGCGGTCTGCACCTCGCCGACCTCGGCCTTCACGCCGCGTGTCACGGACTTCGAGCCGCCGGGCACCCGGTCGCGGACGGCCCCGAAGGTGCGGGAGAGCCCGCTGCCCATGGCGTGCACGCCGAGGACGTCCCGGGCTGCCAGCCCGGCGATCTTCTCCACGACTCCGTCGGCGATGGTGGTCCGCCCGCGGGTCGCCGGGTCACCGCCGCCGCGCTTGACGGCCTTGCGCGGCTGCGTGGCGGTCTCCATGTCGGGAGTCTGCGTCTGCTCAGTCATCGCCGTACATCCCTTTCGATCGTCGTCCTTGAACCACCGTAAGTGGGGTTGCGTCCGCGCGCGCCGGAGATGCGGCAGGCTGGAGCAATGACCGACCGATGGACACAGTCCGTACGGCATCAGCTCGGCCTCGGCAGACTGCTCCCCCTGGGTGGCGCGCGCGACGGCGCGTGGATCGCGGAGGAGGCGGCCGAGGCGGTGCTGCGGCGTGCGGTACGAGGGTTGCGCGGCGTACGTCTGGAGTCGCTGCGGATCGCGCTCGCCGATCCGGAGGCGGCGCACGAGCCCGTCGTACCGCCGCCGCCGAGCGCGCTGCCGCCGGGGCCGTTGCGGGTCTCGGCGCGATTCGCGGCGACCGCGCAGGAGCCGCTGCCGACGACGGCGGAACGGCTGCGGGCGGGCCTGGCGACCGCCGCCACGGAGCTGCTGGGGCTGGCGGTGGCGGAGGTCGATCTGGAGGTGACGGCGCTGCTGGACGAGGAGCCGGAGGCCCCTGCCGTACGACAGCCCGAGCCGCCGTCGGCCGTGGTGGCCGACGATCCCGCGGCGGCCGCCGCCCTCGCGGTGCCCGGTGTCGCGGGGCTCACCGCCGCGCTGGGGCAGACGGTGCGGAGCGAGGCGGCGCTGCCGCGGCGCCACGTCCGGGTGGAGGTGGCGGTCGACGCGGACCACCGGGCGCTGGACGTGGCCCGGGCGGTCCGCGAGCAGGTGGGGAAGGCGCTCCCCGGTCATCCGACGGTGGCGGTGCTGGTCACCACGGTCGGGTGAACGCCTGTGAGGGCTATTCGCCGATGCCGGCCAGGTCGCGCAGTCGGCGCGCCTGTGCGGCACGCTCGGCGGCGCGCTGCTCGTCGTAGGTGCGGTCCTGGGCACCGCGGAGCAGCGCCTTGGTCTCGATGACGGCGTCCCGCGGCGCGGCCAGCAGGGCGCCGGCGAGGTCGCGTACGGCGTCGTCGAGCTGGTCCCGGGGGACGGCGATGTTGGCGAGGCCGGTGTTGACGGCTTCCTCGGCCAGGACGAAGCGCCCGGTGGCGCAGATCTCCAGCGCACGGGCGTAGCCGACCAGCGAGACGAGCGGGTTCGTGCCCGTGAGGTCAGGGACCAGGCCCAGAC
Organism: Streptomyces justiciae; assembly: GCF_015163075.1. Classification (GTDB taxonomy): domain Bacteria; phylum Actinomycetota; class Actinomycetes; order Streptomycetales; family Streptomycetaceae; genus Streptomyces; species Streptomyces justiciae. The sequence continues at coordinate 465,172 of NZ_JADDXU010000006.1, read as the reverse complement.
CGGTCTCGCGCATGGCGAACTGCACGTCGTCGGCGACGACGCGAAGGTCGCAGGCGAGCGCGAGCTGGAAGCCCGCCCCGATGGCATGCCCCTGGACGGCGGCGATGGACACGATGTCGCTCCGCCGCCACCAGGTGAAGCCCTCCTGGAACTCCGCGATGGCAGCGTCGAGTTCGGCGTCACCACTACGGGCGAGGTCGATGAACGACGGCTCGCCCTCGATCCCCTCCGGCGTGAACATCTGCCGGTCGAGCCCCGCGGAGAAGGACTTGCCCTCACCGCGCAGCACGACGACCCGGACGGAGCCCGGCACGAGCCGACCCGCCTCGGCGAGCGTCCGCCACAGAGCGGGGCTCTGCGCGTTGAGCTTGGCCGGGTTGGTCAGCGTCACCGTGGCGAGGGTGTCCTCGACGGTGAGCCGTACGCCGTCCTTGTCGAGCAGGGGAACGAGTTCCTGGCCCATGGGGCGCCTCCGATGAGTGCGGTCATCCGCCGTGCCACACGGCACGGCTAAGTGACTGCACAGTAACCACCCGGACGGTCAGCCGACCGACCGGGTGGCCACCATCGAAGCCGAGGGGCCGCCCGGAATCAGGACGACGCGGCCTTCTTGCCCCGGGTCGCGCCGCCACGCCCACGAAGCGTGACGCCCGACTCGCTGAGCATCCGGTGTACGAAGCCATACGAGCGGCCGGTCTCTTCGGCCAGCGCCCGGATGCTCGCACCGGAGTCGTACTTCTTCTTCAGGTCTGCCGCGAGCTTGTCGCGCGCGGCGCCGGTCACCCGGCTGCCCTTCTTCAGAGTCTCGGCCACCCGTGCCTCCTCATGGGAAGTGCGCTCTGGTCTCCTCATGATCACCCCTCCCGGGCTTCCTGGCCACCCATTCGGCAAGGTCCGTAAGACAAGGTTGTGACGACAGGAGCGCATCCCCACATACGGAATCCGGGATTCCATCGCGGCACGTTCGTACCGCCGAACGGGTTCATTTGTGAAGGGGCAGGTCAGAGACGTACGACGGCCGATCCCTTGTCGACAAAGGGATCGGCCGCGAAATGGATGTAGGACACACCCCGGTACGAGGAGATCTCACACAGATGATGGATCACCGGTAAGCCGAATGATCCATACGCCGTGGATCACGCATTCGATCAAGCCAGGGCGACCAGATCCGCGTAGTCGGCGCCCCACAGGTCCTCGACGCCGTCCGGCAGCAGAATGATCCGCTCCGGCTGGAGCGCCTCGACGGCGCCCTCGTCGTGGGTGACCAGGACGACGGCGCCCTTGTAGGTGCGCAGCGCGCCGAGGATCTCCTCGCGGCTGGCCGGGTCGAGGTTGTTGGTGGGCTCGTCGAGCAGCAGCACGTTCGCCGACGACACCACCAGGGTGGCGAGGGCGAGACGGGTCTTCTCACCACCGGAGAGGACGCCGGCGGGCTTGTCGACGTCGTCGCCGGAGAACAGGAAGGAGCCCAGCACCTTGCGGACCTCGACCAGGTCCAGGTCGGGTGCGGAGGAGCGCATGTTCTCCAGGACCGAGCGCTCGGGGTCGAGCGTCTCATGTTCCTGGGCGTAGTAGCCGATCTTGAGGCCATGACCGGGCACGACCGCACCGGTGTCCGGCTGCTCGGCACCCGCGAGGAGCCGCAACAGGGTCGTCTTGCCCGCACCGTTGAGCCCGAGGATGACCACCCTCGACCCCTTGTCGATCGCCAGGTCGACGTCGGTGAAGATCTCCAGCGAGCCGTAGGACTTCGACAGGCCCTCGGCGGTCAACGGGGTCTTGCCGCAGGGCGCGGGCTCCGGGAAGCGGAGCTTGGCGACCTTGTCGGAGACCCGGACCGCCTCCAGGCCCGCGAGCAGCCGGTCGGCGCGCTTGGCCATGTTCTGCGCGGCGACCGTCTTGGTGGCCTTGGCGCGCATCTTGTCGGCCTGCGAGTGCAGGGCGGCGGCCTTCTTCTCGGCGTTCTGCCGCTCGCGCTTGCGGCGCTTCTCGTCGGCCTCGCGCTGCTGCTGGTAGAGCTTCCAGCCCATGTTGTAGACGTCGATCTGGGCGCGGTTGGCGTCCAGGTAGAAGACCTTGTTCACGACCGTCTCGACCAGGTCGACGTCGTGGGAGATCACGATGAAGCCGCCGCGGTAGGTCTTGAGGTAGTCGCGCAGCCAGACGATCGAGTCGGCGTCGAGGTGGTTCGTCGGCTCGTCGAGGAGCAGCGTGTCCGCGTCCGAGAACAGGATGCGGGCCAGCTCGATACGGCGGCGCTGACCACCGGAGAGGGTGTGCAGCGGCTGGCCGAGCACCCGGTCGGGCAGGTTCAGCGCGGCGGCGATGGTGGCGGCCTCGGCCTCGGCGGCGTACCCGCCCTTGGTGAGGAACTCCGTCTCCTGGCGCTCGTACTGCTTGAGCGCCTTCTCGCGGGTGGCGCCCTGGCCGTTGGCGATCCGCTGTTCGTTCTCGCGCATCTTGCGGATCAGTACGTCGAGGCCGCGCGCGGAGAGGATGCGGTCGCGGGCGAGGACGTCGAGGTCGCCGGTGCGGGGGTCCTGCGGGAGGTAGCCGACCTCGCCGGAGCGGGTGATCTGGCCGGCGGCGGGGATGCCCTCGCCGGCGAGGCACTTGGTGAGGGTGGTCTTCCCCGCGCCGTTGCGGCCGACCAGGCCGATGCGGTCGCCCTTGGCGACTCGGAAGGTGGCGGACTCGATGAGGACTCGGGCGCCGGCGCGCAGCTCGATACCGGTGGCGGAGATCACGGACAGACTCCAGGGCGTGTGTTTGACGGGTTGTGGGCGGCTGAGGACGTTCCCGCCGTCTAATGCGCGAGGAGAATGGCCATGGGCCAAGTCTAACGGGGGCGTGCAAGCACTTTTTCTGGGTGCGGGTGTTCGGGAACCGCGGCCTGCTCCGGGTGCGGGTGCCGGAGCCGTGGATCACGATGACGGCATGCAGTTCGACGACGACGCCAAACTGGACACCTCCGAGGTCCAGGACGTGCGCGGCAGCCGCATCCCCGGAGGCAGGGCGACCGTCGGCGGCGGCGTCGCCGGACTGATCGCGCTGCTGCTGGGGCTGTTCCTGGGGGTGGGCCCCGACCAGCTGGGCCTCTCCGACAGCGGCTCCGACCAACCCGCCGCCACGGCGTCCGGTCTCGCGCAGGTCCAGCAGAGCTGCCGGACCGGGCAAGACGCGAACACCCGGGACGACTGCCGGATGGTGGCCGTGGTCAACAGCGTGCAGGACTACTGGGACCAGGAGTTCGCGCGGCGCAGCGGCTCGTACTCCCGCTCCCCCACCGTCTTCTTCAGCCAGCGGGTGGGCACGGCGTGCGGGTCGGCGACCTCCGCGGTCGGGCCGTTCTACTGCCCCGGCGACCGGAAGGTCTATCTGGACCTCGGCTTCTTCGACGAGCTGCGGTCGAAGTTCGGCGCGAGCGGCGGCGCCTTCGCGCAGGCCTATGTCGTCGCGCACGAGTACGGGCATCACGTGCAGGACCTGATGGGAACGCTGAGCCGGTCCCAGGACGGGCGCACGGGCGCGAGCAGCAACGCGGTCAAGGTCGAGCTCCAGGCGGACTGCTACGCCGGGGTGTGGGCGCACCACGCGACCACCACGAAGGACGAGTCGACGGGCCGGCCCCTCATCACCAGCCTCACCACCGCCGACATCACCGACGGCCTGGACGCGGCGGCGGCCGTGGGCGACGACCGGATCCAGGAGCGGTTCCAGGGGCGGGTGACGCCGGAGTCGTGGACGCACGGGTCGGCGCAGCAGCGGCAGCAGTGGTTCCGGACGGGGTACGAGAGCGGCGACATGGCGAAGTGCAACACCTTCCGCTGACCGGCGTTGGGGTTTTCCCAGGTCAGGGGCCGTTGTCAGTGGTCGCTGCAAGACTGGGCCGCACGTCGCAGTCATCGATTTCCGGGTGTTTCCGGATCACGAGGGAGTGATCGGTATGGCAGGCACGAACGCGGGACGACCCAGCATCTATCCGACGCTGCTGTACGCGGACGCCAAGGCGGCGATCCGGCAGTTGACGGAGGCGTTCGGCTTCACCGAGCTGTCGGTGTACGAGGGTGAGGACGGCTCGGTGTTCCACGCCGAGCTGGTGCAGGGCAACGGCGCGGTGATGGTCGGCTCCAAGGGGCGCGGCGGTCTCTTCGACGCGGCGATGAAGGACGCGGGCACGACCGGGGTGTACGTCGCCGTGGACGACGTCGACGCACACCACCGGCACGCCGTGGAGCAGGGCGCGGAGATCCTGATGCCCCCGACGGACCAGGACTACGGAGCGCGGGACTACATGGCCCGTGACGTCGAGGGCAACATCTGGAGCTTCGGGACCTATACGCCGGAGATAGGCGGCTAGGGCTCCTCGCCTTCCTAGCTCCGGCCCGTGTGCACCTGGAAGGCCGCCCGGCGGACCGCCTTGGCCAGGGCGGGGTCGGGGTGGGCGGCGGCGAGGGCGACCAGGACCTGGACGGTGCGGGGGTGACCGACGGCCCGCACCTCGTCGAGGAGCATGGGCACGGTCGGCTGCACCGCGGACTCCAGGTGCCGCACCAGCAGGGGGGCCTCGCCGTGGTCGGCGACGGCGGCCGCGGTGTCGACCCAGAGCCAGGTGGCCTCCTCCCGGGTGAGCACCTCGTGGGCGTCCTCCGGGTCGTGGCCGTCGTGCTCGGCGAGCCACAGCAGGGCGTACGGCCGCAGCGTCGGCTCGTCGGCCACGGCGCGGACATCGGGCTCGGCGGGGGCGCCGACGACCCGCAGCGCCTCGAAGGCGAGGCCGCGCAGCAGGGCGTCCTCGCCGCGGGCGGCGTCGATGAGTTCGGTGACGGCGCTGCCGACGGGGCGGGCGGCGAGCCAGGCCCGGTACTCGGCGCGGGCGGCGTTGGGGCGCAGTTGGGCGCAGCCGCGGAGCATCTCCTCGGCGACGACCTCGATGTTGCCGGCGGGGCTCTGCGCGGCGACGCAGATCTGCTCCAGCTTGACCCACACCGCCCAGCTGCCCAGCGGGGTGAGGGTGGCCTGGCCGTCGCCGTAGGTGAGGGCGCCGACGGAGGCCAGGGCGTGCAGGGCCCAGTCGAGGAGCGGTGCGAGGGGGGCGTCCGCGGTCTGCGGCTGGGGCTGCGCGGCGGGGTCGGGCTGCGGGCCGTAGGGGATCTCGCAGCGTTCGGTGCGCAGTTCGGTGACGCGCTGCTCCAGGAGGTCCAGGAGCTGTTCCACGGGCACGGGGCCGGCGGAGAGCTGGAGGAAGGAGAGCACCTGCGGCATGGCCGAGACGACCTCGGCGACGGCGGCGGGTTCGTGGTCCGCGGGTTCGGGGTGGGCCAGCGACCAGGCGTCGAAGAGGGCGACCCAGCCGCGCAGGACGGCGCTGTCGTCGCGGTCCCAGGCGCGCAGGCGCCAGCCGGGGCGGGCGCTGTCGCCGTGCACCTCGACGAGGCCGGCGAGGCGGGCGGTGTCCCAGTCGGCGCGGATCTGAGCGGGGGTCAGGCCCAGGTCGGCGGCGGCCCGTTCGGCGGTCTCGTCGGAGAGGGTGGCCTTGCCGTCGGCTCTGCCGCCGTCCCGGCCGGGGCCGAGGGCGGCGTCGGCCCAGTGGGCGACGCGGGCCGCGCCGGCGAGGCCGGAGCGAGCCATTCTGGCCAACTCGGCCTGTGCCGGGGTGCCCTCCGGGGGGCGGGGTGCGGGGCGGCGCGAGCGCCGCTGGTTCATCGCTCGGGGGGCGGCGGCCAGGGGTCGCGTGCGGACGAGTCGAAGCCTGGAGTCGCGCGGGATACGGGACGTCACGGGTGCAGTCTTCCGGTTGACGGTCCGAAAACCCAAACGGAATGTAACGGCGGGCTACGGGGATGGCCAACGCACGGGTCGCGGCGGGCGGTCGGGGACCGGGATCAGGCCAGTGGTACGGCCTTAAACGGAACCTTCGCGACCGGCGGCGTACGCCGTTACATCAGCGGCGTCAGGAAGCGGCGGAGCGCCTCTTCGTAGCCCGTCGGGTCGGCGTTCCACATGGCTCCGTGCGGGGCGTGCGGGACGGTGTGGAGGGCGACGAGGTTGGGGCGGGTGGCGGCGAGGCGGCGGGAGAGGGCCCAGGGGGCGACGGTGTCGTCCGGGCCGTGCAGGATCAGGGTGGGCACCTTGAGCAGGTCGGGGTCGACGGCTTCGGCGAGGCGGTCGCCGTGCAGTCCGGTGCGGCCCTGGGCGGCGCGGACGGCGAGGGGCAGCAGGGCGCCCGGGGTGCGGCGGGCCGAGGCGAGGGCGCGCAGGGTGGTCTCCCAGCTGAGCACCGGGGAGTCCAGGATCAGGCCCTTGATGCGCTCGCGGACGCCGGAGTGGGCGGCGGCGCGCAGGGCCATGGTGGCGCCGGTGGACCAGCCGTGCAGGACGACGTTCCGGGCGCCGTTGCGGAGGGCGTGGCGGATCGCGGCGTCCAGGTCGCGCCACTCGGTCTCGCCGAGGTGGTTGAGGCCGTCGGGCTGCCGGGGTGCGCCGGGGTCGCCGCGGTAGCCGAGGGCGAGCACCGGGAAGCGCCGGTCGACGAGGAACTGCATGACGTTCATGGAGAGTTCGCGGGTGGCGCCGAGGCCGTGCACGGCGATGACCCAGGTGTCGCGGACGCCGGGCACGAACCACGCGGGCAGGGTGCCGAGTTCGCCGGGAATGTCGACGTCGGCGTGGTCGAGGCCGAGGGCGGAGCGTGGGTCGCCGGTGTGGACGTTGGAGGTGAACCACACCTTGTCGCCGGGCTCCAGGGTGCCGTGCGTGACGCGTTCGAGGCGGCGTACGACGGTGTCGGCGGAGTGGGACGCGGTGCCGAGGACGGGGCCGACGACCGCGTGGACACCGTCGCCGGCGAGGCCGTACGTGCCGGGGCGCAGGGCGGCGAGGTCCCGGGTCAGGGCGATCTGGCCGGCGGCCGTGGCGTGCACGGTGAGCCGGGGTTCGCTGGGCAGGGGCCGGCCGGGGGGCGCCTTGAGAGCGGCATCGCTGGCGAGCCGCCCGGCGGCAACGCTCGCGGCTCCGGCGGCCAGGGCCACGGTGACGGCGGCGGCCGTCGCTTTGACAGTGCGCACCCGTCCAGTGTCCGGGTGGAGGGGGGTGGGGGCCAGTGGGAGGGCGGGTGAGGGTGATGGTCGGTGGCGGGTGGGGGTGCGTTGTGGGTGGCGCGGGCGGGGTGGGTACGGCCGGGCTGGGGTGCGTTGCCGACTGTGCGGGCGGGGGCGGTACGGCCGGGCTGGGTGCGTTGCCGACGATCCGGGCGGGTTCGATACGGCCGGGCTGACATGCGTTGTCGGCGGCGCGGGTGGGCAGGGCGCGTTGCCGACGATCCGGGCGGGTCCGTTGGCGCCGGACAGGTGCGTTGTGGCGGGGCTCCGAGGGGGCGGGAGGCCGTGGCAGCGGGGGGCACCGACCCGGCGGGGCGCCTTCGCGGCAGGGCGCAGGCGCGGCGGCGTGCCGTCGTGGCGGGTGCCGACCCGGCCCGGGCACAGTCCCGGCGGGCTGCCGTCCCGGCCAGGCACCGTCCCAGCCAGGCGCCGTCGCGGTGGGCGTCAGGAGCCGTCGATGTCCCTGGCGGCCATATGTCACCCGCGCTGGCCGTACCCCCGTAGCTTCTCCCCCGCCTCGGCCACCTGTTCCTCCGACAACAGGGTCGGGGTCAGGCCCGGTACCGACGAGGCCGTCAGCCACAGGTGGCACATCCACTCCAGTTGAGCGGTGCGGTCGAAGGCCTGGTCGAGGGTGTTGCCGTAGGCGATCGTGCCGTGGTTCTGGAGGAGGCAGGCGGTGCGGTCGGCGAGGGCGTGGAGCATGTTCTCGGCCAACTCCTCGGTGCCGTACGTCGCATACGGGGCAACCCGGACGGCGCCGCCGAGCGCGCCGGACATGTAGTGGACCGCGGGGAGCTCCGGCACGAGCGTGGAGACGGCCGTCGCGTGGACGGCGTGGGTGTGGACGACGGCGCGGGCGCCGGTGGAGTGGTAGACGGCGAGATGCATGGGCAGTTCGCTGGTCGGGACCAGGCTGCCGAGGACCTGCCGGCCGTCGAGGTCGACGCCGGTGACGTCGTCCGGCGTCAGCCGGTCGTACGGCACTCCTGACGGCGTGACCAGCACGGTGTCGCCGACGCGGACGGAGACGTTGCCGGAGGTGCCGACGACGAGTCCGTCGGTGACGGTGCGGCGGGCGGTGGCGACGAGCTGCTCCCAGGCGCGGGCCTCCTCGTCGCGCACACCGCGCCCCCACGGTTCGCCCACGGTCCGCGCGTCCTCCCGGGCGTCCCGTCCGTCCCGCTGCTCCTGCCGCTGCTCAGCCATGCCGCGATCCTGCCAGGCGCGGCTCCGACGTAACGCCGGGCCGGGGCACTTTAGGGCGGAGGCACGGCGTCCGGAAGTGCGCATATACGGATACATCACCCTCTTGCGCAGCTTGGCCAGACATCACCGAGCGTTCCCTGATCTTCCAGTAATCTCGCTGCCTGATTTGTCGTGCACGTCGCCATTCCGGGGGGAAATATGGCTCGTGATCGCAAACCGTCCCGTCATCGCGGCCGCGTCCTCGCGGCCTCCGTGGCCGCGCTCGCCCTCTCGGGCACCGCACTGGCCGAGTTCCCGGCCGCGGCGGCGGGCAAGCCGAAGGGGCACGACGTCTCCTCGCACCAGAAGAACGTCAACTGGCAGAGCGCGAAGAGCAAGGGCGCCAGGTTCGTCTACGTCAAGGCGACCGAGGGCCGGACCTATCGCAACCCGTACTTCGACCAGCAGTACAACGGCTCGCGCAACGCGGGACTCATCCGCGGCGCGTACCACTTCGCACTGCCGGACAAGTCGTCGGGCAAGGCGCAGGCGCAGTACTTCGTGAACAACGGCGGCGGCTGGAGCGCGGACGGCTGGACTCTGCCGCCGGCGCTCGACATCGAATACAACCCGTACGACGCCAAGCACCGGTGCTACGGCCTGAAGAAGGCCGCGATGGTCAACTGGATCAAGTCCTTCAGCAACGAGGTCAAGCGGCTCACCGGCCGGCGCCCGGTGATCTACACGACCGCCCATTGGTGGAACGTCTGCACCGGCGGCAGCCGCGCCTTCGCCGCGAATCACGCGCTGTGGGTGGCCCGCTACAACACGGCGGACGCCGGATCACTGCCGAACGGATGGTCGTACTGGACGATCTGGCAGTACGACAACAGCGGCGGCCTGCCGGGTGATCAGAATCTCTTCAACGGCTCGGCGGCACAACTGAGGAAGTTCGCCCGGGGCTCGTGACCGTGCGGTGCACGGGCCGCGCGGTGGGTGCCGTCGACATCGGAGGGAAAACCCTCGGTTCCGGACACCGTGCGGCCCGCCTCAGTTCATCTTCCGTTCACCCTGGTTACCTACGTTCAACGAGCCAATGACGCTCGAACGATTGCCTGGGTAAATGGAAAACTTCTCGCTGATCCTCGCGATTGTGGTGGTAACCGCACTTGCGTTCGATTTCACGAACGGTTTTCACGACACCGCCAACGCGATGGCCACGACCATCTCGACCGGTGCACTCAAGCCCAAGGTCGCGGTGGCCATGTCCGCCGCGCTCAACCTTGTGGGCGCCTTCCTCTCCGTGGAGGTCGCCAACACGATCTCCAAGGGTCTCGTCGACGAGAGCGGCATACGTCCTGAGGTGATCTTCGCGGCCCTGGTGGGCGCGATCCTCTGGAACCTGCTGACCTGGCTGGTCGGACTCCCCTCCAGCTCCTCGCACGCCCTCATGGGCGGTCTGATAGGCGCCACCATCGCTTCGGCGGGCACGGGCGCGGTCCACGGTGACGTCCTGGTCACCAAGGTCCTGATCCCGGCGATCGCGGCCCCGCTGGTCGCGGGCATCGCGGCCATGCTGGCCACCCGGCTCTCCTATTCCCTCGGCAAGAAGGCGGACGGCAAGTCGGCCGCCAAGGGCTTCCGCGCGGGCCAGATCGCCTCGGCCGGCCTGGTCTCCCTCGCCCACGGCACGAACGACGCGCAGAAGACGATGGGCATCATCACCCTGGCCCTCGTCGCCGGCGGCGCCGTCGCGCCCGACTCCGACCCGCCCACCTGGGTCATCCTCTCCGCGGGTCTGGCCATCGCGCTCGGCACGTACCTGGGCGGCTGGCGCATCATCCGCACGATGGGCAAGGGCCTGACCGACCTCCAGCCGCAGCAGGGCTTCGCCGCCCAGACCAGCGCGGCGACGGTCATCCTGGCCTCCTCGCACCTCGGTTTCTCCCTCTCCACCACGCACTCCGTCTCCGGTTCGGTGATGGGCGCGGGTCTCGGCCGCAAGGGCGGCGTGGTCCGCTGGTCGACGGCGACGCGGATGTTCGTGGCGTGGGGTCTCACGCTCCCGGCGGCCGCCCTGGTGGGTGCGCTGGCCGAGTCCGTGTGCGACCTCGGCGACTGGGGTACGGCGGTCGTCGCGGTCTTCCTGATCGCGTCCAGCGCGGCCATCTGGAAGATCTCGCGCCGTGAGGTCGTGGACGCGTCGAACGTCAACGACACCGACGAGCCGGCCGGCGTGGTCACCACGGCGATCGCGGCCGTGACTCCGCCCCCGGCGGGCACGGTGGCGGACGACCTGAGCGCCACGATCCCGGCACCGGCAGCGGCCACCACGGAGCCGGCGGCGCCGCCGGCGGCCGCGGTCTGAGTCCCAGCGAAGGAAAGCAAGCAACATGAAGATCGACTGGCAAGCACTGGGCTCCGTCTTCGGCGTCAGCCTCGTCGTCACCGTCGCCCTCGTGGCCCTCTTCACCCTCGGCATCATGGGCCTGTCCCGCCAGGAACGGGCCTCGGCCGCGGGCGGCTCGGCGGCGCTGGCCGTGACCGGCGCGTACGCCTGCTTCGCCGCGTGCGCGGCGGCGGTGGGGTACGGCATCTATCTGATCGTGGCGTAACACCCGCCTCGACGATTTTCGCGCCCTGTTCCGGGCCCCCTGAAGGGGGTTACGGAACAGGGCGCTTTCGCGTTCCCGACCCCACGTTCCAGGTCCGCGTCGCCCCGCCGATGTGGGGTTCTGCACACTCCGCTCTCGCAGGTCAACAGCGAGTTGACGGGTCTTCCGGGGGCGTGGTGGACTGCCGGGGCCAAGTACGGCGGCCAGGGAGGAAGTCCGGTGTGAATCCGGCGCGGTCCCGCCACTGTCACCGGGGTAGGTAGCCCCGGGAGCCAGGAACTCCCACCGCCGGTCTCGTCGAACCAGGGCGTGGACACCCTGAGTGAGGACATATCGCCATGCTCGCCTGCCGTTTGAGGTACAGCACCCGGACAGCCACCAGGTCGCTGCCCGACCCCACGGCCGGCTGAGCCGATGTGTGCCGATCGCGTCTTCGCGTACGGCGCCGCCGCCGGGCTCGTCGGGGATCTGCTGCTCGGTGATCCGCGCCGGGGGCATCCGGTCGCCGCGTTCGGGCGGGCCGCCGGTGCCGTGGAAAAGGTGCTATGGCGCGACCACCGTGGGTGGGGGGCGCTGCACACCACCGTGTGTGTCGGGGGTGCCGTGGGGCTGGGTGCCCTCGCGCAGAGAGTCGTACGTCCTTCCCGTATCGCCTCCGTCGTGCTGACCGGCGCCGCCACCTGGGCCGTCGTCGGGGGAACCTCGCTCGCGCGGGAGGCGCGGGGCATCGGGCGGGCCTTGGAGGCGGGTGATGTCGAGGGCGCTCGTGCTCGGCTGCCGCATCTGTGCGGGCGTGATCCGCAGGCCCTCGATGCCGACGGGATCGCCCGGGCCGTCGTCGAGTCCGTCGCCGAGAACACCTCCGACGCCGTCGTGGGCGCGCTCGTGTGGGGGGCCGTCGGTGGTGTGCCGGGGCTGCTCGGGTTCCGGGCCGTCAACACCCTCGACGCCATGGTCGGGCACAAGTCCGAGCGGTACCGGCGGTACGGATGGGCCTCGGCCCGGCTCGACGACCTCGCCGGCTGGCCGGGGGCGCGGCTCACCGCCGTACTCGCGACCGTGACCGGTGGTGATCCGCGCAGTGCCGTGCGCGCCTGGCGGGCGGACGCCGGCAAGCATCCGAGTCCCAACGCCGGGCCCGTCGAGGCCTCGTTCGCGGGGGCGCTCGGGGTGCGGCTCGGGGGGACCTTGTCGTACGGAGGGCGGGTCGAGCACCGGCCCGTCCTGAATCAGGCCGGGCGGGCCGTCGCCACCCACGACATCGAGCGCGCCGTACGGCTGTCCCGGCGCGTCGGGCTGCTCGCGCTCGGCGTCGGGGTCGCCGCGCGCTTCGTCATGAAGGGACGCAGGTCATGAGTGGTGGACTGCTCGTCGCCGGGACCACCTCCGACGCCGGGAAGAGTGTCGTCACCGCCGGGATCTGCCGGTGGCTGGTGCGGCAGGGGGTCAAGGTCGCGCCCTTCAAGGCGCAGAACATGTCCCTCAATTCGTTCGTGACGAGGGAGGGTGCGGAGATCGGGCGGGCTCAGGCCATGCAGGCGCAGGCCTGTCGGGTCGAGCCGACCGCGCTCATGAATCCCGTGCTGCTCAAGCCCGGTGGGGAGCAGAGCAGCCAGGTCGTGCTGATGGGCAAGCCCGTCGGTGAGATGAGCGCGCGCGGGTATCACGGGGGGCGGCAGCAGAAGCTGCTCGGGACCGTGCTCGACTGTCTCGCCGAACTGCGGGGCACGTATGACGCGGTGATCTGTGAGGGGGCCGGCAGCCCGGCCGAGATCAATCTGCGGCGGACCGACATCGTCAACATGGGGATCGCCCGCAATGCCGGGCTTCCGGTGCTGGTGGTCGGGGACATCGACCGCGGTGGCGTGTTCGCCTCCTTCTTCGGGACCGTCGCGCTGCTCTCGGAGGAGGACCAGAAGCTGGTCGCCGGGTTCCTCGTCAACAAGTTCCGGGGGGACGTCTCGCTGCTGGAACCCGGGCTCGACATGCTTCACGGGCTCACCGGGCGGCGCACGTACGGCGTCCTGCCCTTCCAGCACGGCCTCGGTATCGATGAGGAAGACGGTCTACGGGTTTCCCTCAGAGGGACCGTGCGGGAGTCGAACACCGCGCCGCCCGTCGGCGAGGACGTGTTGCGGGTCGCCGTGTGTGCCGTCCCGTTGATGTCCAACTTCACCGACGTCGACGCGCTCGCTGCCGAACCCGGAGTCGTCGTGCGGTTCGTGGACCGGCCGGAGGAGCTCGCCGACGCCGACCTGGTGGTAATCCCGGGGACGCGCGGGACCGTGCGGGCGCTGGAGTGGCTGCATGAGCGAGGGCTCGCGGACGCCCTCAAGCGCAGGGCTGCCGAAGGGCGGCCCGTCCTCGGCATCTGCGGTGGCTTCCAGGTACTCGGCGAGCACATCGAGGACGAGGTCGAGAGCCGGCAGGGGCATGTCGAGGGGCTCGGGGTGCTGCCCCTAAGGGTTCGGTTCGCCCCCGAGAAGATCCTTACCCGGCCTGAGGGGGAGGCACTCGGGGAGCGGGTGACGGGGTACGAGATCCATCACGGGGTCGCCGACATCCACGGAGGGACCCCCTTCCTCGACGGCATCCGGGTCGGCCAGACCTGGGGCACGCACTGGCACGGCTCGCTGGAGTCGGACGGCTTCCGGCGGGCCTTCCTGCGCGAGGTGGCCGCCGCCACGGGCCGCCGGTTCGTGCCGGCGCCCGACACCTCGTTCGCCGCGCTGCGCGAGGAGCAGCTCGACCGGCTCGGCGACCTGATCGAACAGCACGCGGACACCGACGCGCTCTGGCGGCTCATCGAGTCGGGCGCGCCGCAAGGACTGCCTTTCATTCCACCGGGAGCGCCCGCATGAGCACTGTGTTGTTGTTGTCGACCGCCGACACGGACCTGTTGGCGGCCCGGGCCGCCTCCGGTGCCGAGTACCGGATCGGCAATCCCACCCGCGTGGACGTGGCCGAGGAGCTGCCCGGTCTCCTCGACGGCGCGGACATCGCCGTCGTCCGGCTGCTCGGTGGCAAGCGGGCCTGGGAGGACGGACTGGCCGCGCTGAGGGCGTCCGGTGTGCCGACCGTGCTCCTTGGCGGCGAGGCCGTGCCGGACGCGGAGTTGATGGCCGAGTCGTCCGTGCCCGCCGGTGTCGTGGCCGAGGCGCTGAAGTACCTCGTCGAGGGCGGGCCCGCCAACCTCACCGAGCTCGCGCGGTTCCTCTCCGACACCGTGCTGCTGACCGGTGAGGGGTTCCTGGAGCCGCAGAAGATGCCGGAGTACGGCGTCCATGGCGACCGTGCCTTCGTCGAGGGCCGCCCGACCGTCGGCGTGCTCTTCTACCGGGCCCATGAGCTGAGCGGCAACACCGCCTTCGTGGACACTCTCTGCGATGCGATCGAGGCGCGTGGCGCCAACGCCCTTCCCGTGTACTGCGGTTCGCTGCGCGGGGCCGACGCCGGGCTGTACGAGATCCTCGGCAGGACGGACGCTCTCGTCGCCACCGTCCTCGCCGCCGGTGGCACGCACGCCTCGCAGGCTTCTGCGGGCGGTGACGAGGAGGCCTGGGACATCGGCGCGCTCGCCGAGCTCAACGTGCCGGTCCTGCAAGGGCTTTGTCTTACGTCGTCCAAGGCGGCCTGGGACGAGTCCGACGCCGCCCTCTCCCCCATGGACGCGGCGATGCAGGTCGCGATCCCCGAGTTCGACGGGCGGATCATCACCGTCCCGTTCTCCTTCAAGGAGCAGGGGCCGGACGACGTCCCCGTGTACGTCGCCGATCCCGAGCGGGCCGGGCGCGTCGCCGGGATCGCCGTACGGCACGCGCAGTTGCGGCACAAGCCGAACGCCGAGAAGAAGCTCGCGCTCGTCTTCACCGCGTACCCGACGAAGCACTCGCGGGTCGGCAACGCGGTCGGTCTGGACACGCCCGCCTCGGCGGTGCGGGTGCTGGACGCCCTCAAGCAGGCGGGGTACTCGCTCACCGAATACCCGTCCGGCGGCGACGAGTTGATCCACCGGCTCATCAACGCCGGTGGCCACGACGTCGAGTGGCTCACGGAGGAGCAGCTGGCCGCAGCGCCCGCGCGGGTGCCGCTGGCCGACTACCGGGCGTGGTTCGACAAGCTGGACCCGGAGCTGCGGGACGGCATGCTGGAGGCGTGGGGCGAGCCGCCGGGCAGCCTCTACGTCGACGGGGACGACATCGTGCTCGCCTCCCTCCAGTTCGGGAACGTCGTCGTGATGATCCAGCCGCCGCGCGGCTTCGGGGAGAACCCGATCGCGATCTACCACGACCCGGACATGCCGCCGTCGCACCACTACATGGCGGCCTACCGCTGGCTGGAGAACTCTTTCGGTGCCGACGCGATCGTCCACATGGGCAAGCACGGCACGATGGAGTGGCTGCCGGGCAAGGGCCTCGGGCTCAGCGGGGGTTGTGCGCCGGACGCGGTGCTCGGGGACCTGCCGCTGATCTACCCGTTCATCGTCAACGACCCCGGTGAGGGCACCCAGGCCAAGCGGCGCGGGCACGCCACCGTCGTCGACCACCTGGTGCCGCCGATGGCGCGGGCCGACACCTACGGCGACCTCGCCAAGCTGGAGCAGCTCCTCGACGAGTACGCGCTCGTCTCGGACTTGGACCCGACGAAGGCGCCGGCCGTGCGGGCGCAGATCTGGACGCTGGTCAAGGCGGCCGAGCTCCACCACGACCTGCATGTCGAGGACCAGCCGGACGACGACGACTTCGACGAGTTCGTCATGCACATCGACGGCTATCTGTGCGAGATCAAGGACGTGCAGATCAGGGATGGTCTGCACATCCTCGGCGGCGGGCCAGTCGGTGAGGCGCGGGTCAACCTCGTGCTGGCGGTGCTGCGCGCCTCGCAGGTGTGGGGCGGGCAGGCGAACGCGCTGCCGGGGCTCCGGGCTTCCTTCGCGGCCCATTTCGGGCTCAGCGAGAAGGAGTTGCTGGCCGAGCCGGGTGCGCCGGTGAAGGTGCCGGTCGAGCTGACGGAGCTGGTCGAGGGCCCGTCCCGGAGCGCCGCCGACGCGATCGACCTGCTGGAGCAGCTGTGCCGGCGGGTCGCGGAGGGCATGGAGGCACGGGACTGGGACATCGCGGTCGCCCCGGCCGTGCTGCGGGGTGTGCTCGGGACCGAACTCCCTGACGGCGTGGCCGTGTTGGAGTTCGCCTGCACCGAGGTGGTACCGCGGCTCGCCCGCACCACCGACGAGATCGACCACATCCTCAAGGCGCTCGACGGTGGTTACGTCCCGGCGGGCCCGTCGGGTTCGCCGACGCGTGGCCTGGTCAACGTCCTGCCGACCGGGCGGAACTTCTACTCGGTCGACCCCAAGGCCATTCCCTCCAGGCTGAGTTGGGAGGTCGGGCAGTCGCTCGCCGACTCGCTCGTCCAGCGGTACCTGGCCGACACCGGCGGGTACCCGAAGTCCGTCGGGCTGACGGTGTGGGGTACGTCCGCGATGCGCACCCAGGGCGACGACATCGCCGAGATCCTGGCGCTGCTGGGCTGCCGCCCGGTGTGGGACGAGGCGTCGCGCCGGGTGACCGGCTTCGAGATCATCGGGCTCGAGGAGCTGGGGCGTCCGCGCATCGACGTCACCGTCCGCATCTCCGGGTTCTTCCGGGACGCGTTCCCGCACGTGGTCGGGCTGATCGACGACGCGGTGCGGAAGGTGGCCGAGCTGGACGAGCCCGTCGACCGCAACTTCGTGAAGGCGCACGCCGACGAGGACACCGCCGAGCACGGTGACCGGCGGCGCGCCACGGCCCGTATCTTCGGCTCCAAGCCGGGCGCGTACGGCGCCGGTCTGCTGCCGCTGATCGACGCCCGCAACTGGCGCTCCGACGCGGACCTCGCCGAGGTGTACGCGGTGTGGGGCGGCTACGCCTACGGGCGCGGGCTGGACGGGCGGGCGGCGCGCGGGGACATGGAGACGGCCTTCAAGCGGATCAACGTGGCCGCGAAGAACGTCGACACCCGCGAGCACGACCTCGTAGACGCCGACGACTACTTCCAGTACCACGGCGGCATGGTCGCCATGGTGCGGCATCTGACGGGCGCCAACCCCGAGGCGTACGTGGGCGATTCGGCCACCCCGGACCAGGTGAAGACGCGCACGCTCGGCGAGGAGACGCACCGCGTCTTCCGGGCGCGTGTCGTGAACCCCCGCTGGATGGCCGCCATGCGCCGGCACGGCTACAAGGGCGCCTTCGAGATGGCGGCGACCGTCGACTACCTCTTCGGCTACGACGCCACCGCGGGCGTGGTCGACGACTGGATGTACGAGAAGCTCAGCGCGGAGTACGTCTTCGACCCGGAGAACCGGGACTTCATGAAGAAGTCCAACCCGTGGGCGCTGCGCGGCATCACCGAGCGGCTGCTGGAGGCCGCCGAGCGCGGACTGTGGGCCGAGCCGGACGCGGACACCCTGGAGCGGCTGCGCGCCACGTACCTGGAGCTCGAAGGCGACCTGGAGGGCGACGACCAGTGAGTACCCCGTTTCCGTTCACGGCCGTCGTCGGCCAGGACGATCTGCGGCTCGCGCTGCTGCTGAACGCCGTGTCACCGGCGGTCGGCGGTGTGCTGGTCCGCGGCGAGAAGGGCACCGCCAAGTCGACGGCGGTGCGGGCGCTTTCGGCGCTGCTGCCGGAGGTGCCGGTTGTCGCGGGCTGCCGCTTCTCCTGTGATCCGGCCGCTCCCGATCCCTCGTGCCCGGACGGTCCGCACGAGCCTGGTCCCGGCACGTCGCGTCCCTCCCGCATGGTCGAACTGCCCGTCGGCGCCTCCGAGGACCGGCTCGTCGGTGCCCTCGACATCGAGCGGGCGCTGGCGGAGGGCGTGAAGGCCTTCGAGCCGGGCCTGCTGGCCGACGCGCACCGCGGGATTCTCTACGTCGACGAGGTCAACCTTCTGCACGACCATCTCGTCGACCTGCTGCTCGACGCCGCCGCCATGGGCGCCTCGTACGTGGAACGCGAGGGTGTCTCCGTACGGCACGCCTCGAAGTTCCTGCTCGTCGGGACCATGAACCCCGAAGAGGGCGAGCTGCGGCCGCAGTTGCTCGACCGGTTCGGGCTGACCGTCGAGGTGGCCGCCTCGCGCGAGCCCGACCAGCGGGTGGAGGTCGTACGGCGGCGGCTCGCGTACGACGACGATCCGGCGGCTTTCGCGGCACGTTGGGCCGACGAGGAGGCCGCCGTACGGCAACGGGTCGTCGCGGCGCGGGAGTTGTTGCCGTCGGTGCGGCTCGGGGACGGGGCGTTGCGGCAGATCGCGGCGACCTGTGCCGCGTTCGAGGTGGACGGCATGCGGGCCGACATCGTCATGGCGCGTACCGCCACCACGCTGGCCGCGTGGGCCGGGCGGACCGACGTGCTCGCCGAGGACGTACGGCAGGCCGCGCTGCTCGCGCTGCCGCACCGGCGGCGGCGTAATCCCTTTGACGCGCCGGGACTTGACGAGGACAAGCTCGACCAGACGCTGGAGGAGTACAGCGGCGAGGGCGAGGACGATCCCGACCCGGACGGGCCCGGCGGGGGTGGCGGGCAGCCGACGCCGGACGACGGGTCGCAGGGGGACTCCGGGGGCGCGGCGCAGCCCGAGGCCGGGGAGGGCGGGGAGCCGCAGGCCGGCGGTGCCGGTGGCGGTGAGCAGTCCGCCGTACGGGCTTCGGAGCCGTTCCGTACCAAGGTGCTCAGCGTGCCGGGGCTCGGGGACGGTGCTGCGGGGCGGCGTTCGCGGGCGCGGACCGAGCATGGGCGGACCACGGGGGCGCGTCGCCCTCGGGGTGCGCTGACGAAGCTGCATCTCGCGGCGACCGTGCAGGCCGCCGCCCCGCATCAGCGGGCTCGTGGCCGGTCCGGGCCTGGGCTCGTGCTGCGCCGGGACGATCTGCGGCAGGCAACTCGGGAGGGGCGTGAGGGCAACCTGGTGTTGTTCGTCGTGGACGCCTCCGGGTCCATGGCCGCTCGGCAGCGGATGGGTGCCGTGAAGGGTGCCGTGCTGTCGCTGCTGCTCGACGCGTATCAGCGGCGGGACAAGGTGGGGCTTGTGACGTTCCGGGGGACGGCGGGTGAGGTGGCGTTGCCGCCTACGTCGTCCGTGGACGCCGCCGCCGCCCGGTTGGAGTCGCTGCCGACCGGTGGGCGTACGCCGCTCGCCGCCGGGCTGCTGAAGGCGCACGAGGTGCTGCGGGTCGAGCGGTTGCGCGATCCGGCGCGGCGGGCGCTGGTGGTCGTGGTGACCGACGGGCGGGCCACGGGTGGGCCCGAGCCGGTCGCGCTGTCCCAGCGGGCGGCCCGGTTGTTCGCCGCGGACGGGGTCGCCTCCGTCGTCGTCGACTGCGAGTCCGGGCCCGTGCGGCTGGGGCTCGCCGGGCAGTTGGCGGGTGAGTTGGGGGGTACGGCGGTGACGCTCGACGAGTTGCGGGCCGACTCCATCGCCGGGCTGGTCAAGGACGTACAGAGGAGGGCCGCGTAATGCCTCAGGGGCAGCCGAGTGTGGTGCCGGACGATGGACTGACGACCCGTCAGCGTCGTAATCGGCCCTTGGTGGTTGTGCATACGGGAGTTGGCAAGGGCAAGTCGACCGCTGCCTTCGGGCTTGCCTTGCGGGCCTGGAACCAGGGGTGGCCCATCGGGGTGTTCCAGTTCGTCAAGTCGGCGAAGTGGAAGGTCGGCGAGGAGAACGCGCTGCGGGTGCTGGGCGCCTCCGGTGAGGGCGGGTCCGTCGACTGGCACAAGATGGGCGAGGGGTGGTCCTGGGTGCAGCGGGACGCCCAGATGGACAACGAGGAGAAGGCCCGGGAGGGCTGGGAGCAGGTCAAGCGGGACCTCGCCGCCGAGACGTACCGGCTTTATGTGCTGGATGAGTTCGCTTATCCCATGCACTGGGGGTGGGTGGACACCGATGAGGTGATCGCCGTTCTGCGGGACCGTCCGGGGACCCAGCATGTCGTCATCACCGGGCGCAACGCCCCCGAGAAGCTGGTCGACTTCGCCGATCTCGTCACCGACATGTCCAAGGTCAAGCATCCGATGGACGCCGGGCAGAAGGGGCAGCGGGGTATCGAGTGGTGATGTCCTCCTCCGTCTCCGTCCCTCGGCTGGTCATCGCCGCGCCCTCCTCGGGCAGTGGGAAGACCACCGTCGCCACGGGGTTGATGGCCGCGTTCGCCGCGCGGGGGCTTGCCGTGTCTCCGCACAAGGTCGGGCCGGACTACATCGACCCCGGGTATCACTCGCTCGCCACGGGGCGGGTGGGGCGGAATCTCGACGCGTATCTGTGTGGCCCGGAGTTGATCGGGCCGTTGTTCGCGCACGGGGCACGTGGGTGTGACATCGCCGTCGTCGAGGGTGTGATGGGGATGTACGACGGGGCGGCGGGGGAAGGTGAACTGGCGTCCACCGCTCATGTCGCGAAGCTGTTGGGGGCGCCGGTCGTTCTTGTCGTCGACGCCTCTTCGCAGTCTCGGTCGGTGGCTGCGCTGGTGCACGGGTTCGCTTCGTGGGATCCGGAGGTGCGGGTCGGGGGTGTGATCCTCAACAAGGTCGCGTCCGATCGGCATGAGGAGCTGCTGCGGGAGGCGTTGGAGTCGGCCGGGGTGCCTGTGCTCGGGGTACTGCGGCGGGTGGCTCAGGTGGATACGCCCTCTCGGCATCTGGGGTTGGTGCCGGTCGCTGAGCGGCGGGGGGCGGCGCTTGAGGCTGTGGCGGCTATGGGGGCGCAGGTTGCCGACGGGTGTGATCTGGAGGCGTTGGAGGCGCTTGCCCGCGCTGCGGGTGCCGTACCAGGGGGCTCCGCCCCCTGGACCCCCGCCTCGCCCACCCACCACCCGACTCGGTTGGTCGAAGAGCGAGGCACGGACGTCGACTCGGACGGCATCGAGGAGCGAGGCGCAGGCGGCACCGAACCGCGTAACCCCGTCGTCGCCGTCGCCGGTGGGCCCGCGTTCACCTTCTCCTATGCCGAGCACACCGAGTTGCTCGCCGCCGCCGGGGCCGAAGTCGTCACCTTTGATCCGCTGCGTGATGAGCAACTGCCCGAAGGAACAGGCGGGTTGGTCATCGGTGGTGGGTTTCCCGAGGTGTATGCCAGTGAGCTGTCCGCCAACGAGCCCCTGCGCAAGGCCGTCAGCGAGCTCGCCCTCGGTGGGGCGCCCGTCGCCGCCGAGTGTGCCGGGCTGCTCTACCTCTGTCGTGAGCTCGACGGGCTCCCCATGTGCGGCGTGCTCGATGCCTCCGCGCGGATGAGCGAGCGGCTCACGCTCGGGTACCGGGACGCGGTGGCCGTCAGCGACAGTTCGCTCGCCGTCGCCGGGACGCGGATGCGGGGGCACGAGTTTCACCGGACCGTCGTGGAGCCCGGGGCGGGGGCGGCTCCCGCATGGGGGGTGCGCGCCCCTGCGCGGCGCGTCGAAGGTTTCGTACAACAAGGTGTGCACGCGAGTTATCTGCACACGCACTGGGCGTCGCAGCCCGGTGTGGCCCGTCGGTTCGTGGAGAGGTGCCGGACGTCATGAGCAGCAGCAGGTTGATCGGAGTCGGGGTCGGTCCCGGCGATCCGGAGCTGGTGACCGTCAAGGGCGTCAACGCACTGCGTGCCGCCGATGTGGTCGTCGTACCCGTGATGGACACCGGGGAGCGGGGGCGGGCCGAGGCCACCGTTCTCCATTACGTCGGGCAGGAGAAGGTCGTCCGGGTGGTCTTCGCTCTCAACGAGCGAACCGACCGGGGGCGGCGCGAGGCCGCCTGGGACGCCGCCGGGGAGCGGGTCGCCCAGTTGCTCGGTGAGCACGGCACCGTCGCCTTCGCCACCATCGGCGATCCCAACGTCTACTCCACCTTCACCTATCTCGCGCAGACCATCGCCGAACTGGTGCCGGGAACCGTCGTGGAGACCGTGCCCGGTATCACCGCCATGCAGGATCTCGCCGCGCGTTCCGGGGCCGTCCTCACCGAGGGCACCGAGCCGTTGACGCTCGTGCCCGTCACCGCCGGTGCCCAAGCGCTCAAGGACGCCCTCGCCGGGCCCGGGACCGTCGTCGCGTACAAGTTCGGGCGGCAGGCCCAGGAGGTCGCCGAGGCGCTGCGGGAGACCGGGCGGATCGACGACGCCGTGTGGGGGTCGGCGCTCGGGCTGCCGGAGGAGTCCGTGCGGCCGGCCGCCGAGCTCGACGGCGCCCCGCTCCCCTACCTCTCCACGCTCATCGCGCCCGCCCGGCGTGACGGCGGGCGGGGCGGCAAGCTGTGACACCCCCGGTCAGGGGCTCAGTCGGCGATGCCCACCACCAGCCAGATGAACGCCGCGCCCGCGACCGTGCACAGCAGGGTCGAGCGGGCGGGGTGTTCGTGGTGGGCCTCGGGGAGGATCTCGGCGGCCGCCAGATAGAGGAGCGCGCCGCCGAAGAAGCCGAGATACGCGCCGAGCAGCTTCTCCGGGATCGTGAAGAAGAGGGTCGACGCCGCGCCCACGACCGGTGCCGCCGCGTCCGCCACCAGCATCGCCACCGCCCGGCGCCGGGCGTTCCCGTACAGGCTCGTGATCGTGTACGTGTTGAAGCCGTCCGCGAAGTCATGGGCGATGACCGCGAGGGCCACCGCGGCGCCCATGCCGCCGCCCACCTGGAAGGCCGCGCCGATCGCCACGCCGTCCATGGCGCTGTGGCCGACCATCGCCGCGGCGGCCGTCAGGCCCACCTCGGGGACCCGGGCGTCCCGCTCCTCGCCGCCGTGCGCGGCCTGGCGGGCGGCGAGGAGACGTTCCACCAGATGGGCCATCAGGAAGCCGGCCACGAACAGCAGCAGCGCGGCCGGTACGCCGAACACCTCGGTGCCCGCCGCCTCCAGCGCCTCCGGCAGCAGGTCCAGGCCGACCACGCCCAGCATCAGGCCGCCGGCCAGGCCGAGGACCAGGTGACGGCGGTCGGTCACCCGCTGTGCCGTCCAGCCCCCGGCCAGAGTCATCAGGAACGCGCCGAGCGCGACGAACACCGCCATAGGCCCTTGGTATCCGATGCGGGCCCGTTCGCGCACATCCAGAACCCCCTGTTCGCACACCAGTGATTCTTCGTACGAGAGGACCCGAACCCATGGCCGACGCCCCCACCGGCAAGGTGACCTTCGTCGGTGCCGGACCCGGCGCCGCCGACCTGCTGACGTTCCGTGCCGCGCGCGCCATCGCCGAGGCCGACGTCGTGATCTGGGCGGCGAGCCTGGTCCAGGCGGAGGTCCTGGAGCATGCCCGCGAGGGCGCGGAGATCCTCGACTCGGCGACGATGTCGCTGGAGGACGTCGTCGCCGTCTATCAGAGGGCCCTGCGGGACGGCCTTCGTGTCGCCCGCATCCACTCCGGCGACCCCGCCCTCTGGGGCGGTACGCAGGAGCAGCTCGACCGGTGCGCCCGGATCGGCATCGCGACCGAAGTGATCCCCGGCGTCTCCGCGTTCTCCGCCGTCGCCGCGCTCGCGCAGCGCGAGCTGACCATTCCCGAGGTCGCGCAGTCCGTGGTGCTCACCCGCCTCGGCGGCGGCAAGACGCCGATGCCGCCCGGCGAGGAGGTACGGGAGTTCGCCAAGCACGGCACCACCATGGCGATCTTCCTGTCGGCGGCGCGGAGCGGTCAGCTGGTGCGGGAGCTGCTGGAGGGCGGCTATCCGACCTCCACCCCGGTCGTCGTCGCCTACCAGGCCACCTGGCCCGAGGAGCTCGTCGTGCGGTGCACGATCGAGACGCTGGAGGAAACGGTCAAGGAGCACAAGCTCTGGAAGCACACCCTCTTCCTGGTCGGGCCCGCGCTCGACGCCGAGGGCACCCGCTCGCACCTGTACCACCCCGGCCACTTCCACGGCTACCGCAAGGCCGACCCGGAGGCCCGCCGGGCCCTGCGCGCGCGGGGTGCGAGTACGTGATCACGGTCTTCGGTACGGGGACGGGGGCGCCGGTTCCTGCCGACGTGCTGGCCGGGGCCCGGCTGGTGGTGGGCGGCCGGCGTCATCTGGCGTCCGCGCCCGTGCCCGACGACGCCGAGCAGGTCGTCCTCGGGCCGCTCGCGCCCGCGCTGGACGTCATCGAGCGGCATCTGAAGGTGGAGAGCCGGGTCGTCGTGCTCGCCTCCGGTGATCCCGGGTTCTTCGGGGTCGTGCGGGCGCTGGCCGAGCGGTTCGGGTCCGAGCGGTTGGACGTACGGCCCGGGGTGTCGTCCGTCGCCGCCGCGTTCGCGCGGCTCGGGCTGACGTGGGACGACGCGGTCGTGGTCAGCGCGCACGGGCGGGAGCTGCGGACGGCCGTCAACGTGTGCCGGGCGCGGCCCAAGGTCGCCGTGCTGACCGGGCCGGGGTCCGGGCCCGCCGAGCTGGGCGCCGCGCTGCGGGCCGACGCCCGGGTGCTGGTCGTCGCCTCCGCGCTGGGCTCCGCCGAGGAGCGCGTCGAGCGGGTGACACCGGCCGAGGCCGCCGCCCGTGACTGGGGGACGTCGGTCAGCGTGGTGCTGTGCCTGGACGAGACGCGGCTGCTGGGCGCGGGTGCGCGGACGGTCGCCGGGTCCGACGTCGGCCCCGGTCGATGGGCGCTGGACGAGGGCGAGTTCACGCACCGCGACTCGATGATCACCAAGTTCGAGGTACGGGCCCTCGCGCTGGCCCGGCTCGGCCCTCGTCTCGGCGACCACGTCTGGGACATCGGGGCGGGCTCCGGTTCCGTCGCCGTGGAGTGCGCGCGGCTCGGCGCCGCCGTCACCGCGGTCGAGAAGACCCTGGACGGCGTCGAGCGGGTGCGCGCCAACGCGGTGGCGCACGGGGTCGACGTACGGGCCGTGCACGGGGCCGCGCCCACGGTGCTGTCCGATCTCGACGACCCCGACGCCGTGTTCGTCGGCGGCGGCGGGCGCGAACTGCCCGCGATCGTCACCGCGTGCGCGAGGCGCGCCCGGCGGACGGTCGTCGTGGCGATGGCCGCGCTGGACCGGGTGCCGGCCGTGCGCGAGGCGCTCACCGGCGCCGGGTTCTCCTGCGACGGCGTGCTGTTGCAGTCGTCGCGGCTGGCGCCGCTGCCGGGAGACGTGACCCGGCTCGCGGCGACCAACCCTGTTTTTCTGCTGTGGGGGTACCGAACCCCCGTTTCTCATGAGGGAGTTGCCCTGTGATCGGCCTCATTTCCGCCACCTCGGCGGGCGCGGCTGCGCGCGACCGGCTGGCCGCGGCGTGGCCGGAGCGGACGCGCGTGTACGAGGGTCCCGTCGGCGACGCCGTACGGGCCGCGTTCGCGGAGTGCGAGCAGCTGGTGTGCTTCCTCGCCACGGGTGCCGTGGTGCGGCTCGTCGCGCCGCTGCTCGGCGACAAGACGTCCGACCCGGGTGTGGTGTGCGTCGACGAGGGCAGCCGGTTCGCCGTGTCGCTGGTCGGCGGGCACGGCGGCGGCGCCAATGAACTCGCCCGTGAGGTCGGGGAGTTGCTGGGTGCGGAGCCGGTCGTCACGACGGCTACGGACGCGGTCGGGCTGCCCGGGCTGGACACGCTCGGCTTCCCCGTCGAAGGCGATGTGGCCGCCGTCTCGCGGGCGCTCCTCGACGGTGAACCGGTCGCGCTGGAGGCGGAGTTGGCGTGGCCGCTGCCCGCGCTGAAGGTCTCGGCCGAGGGTGACCACGTCATCCGGCTCACCGACCGTCTCCTCCAGCCCGCCTCGCAGGAGGTCGTCCTGCGGCCGCCGTCCCTCGTCGTCGGCGTCGGCGCCTCGAAGGGCGCGCCGGTCGAGGAGGTGCTGGAGTTGATCGAGAGCGCCCTGCGCGACGCGGGGCTGTCCCGTCTCTGCGTCGCCGAACTCGCCACCGTCGACGCCAAGTCCGAGGAGCCGGGCATCGTCGGGGCGGCTCGTGAGCTGAATGTCCCCTTGGTCACCTACTCCGCCGAGGAACTCAAGGCCGTCGAGGTGCCCAACCCCTCCGACGCGCCCCTCGCCGCCGTGGGCACCCCGTCCGTCGCCGAGGCCGCCGCGCTCGTGACCGGCGGCGAACTCCTCGTACCCAAGCGGAAGTCGGAGCGTGCGGACGGGCTGCCCGCGATGGCTACCTGTGCCGTCGTACGGCGTCCCGCGCGCGGCCGGCTCGCGGTGGTCGGGCTCGGGCCCGGCGCCCGGGACCTGCTGACCCCGCGCGCGAAGGCGGAGTTGCGGGGCGCTGCCGTGCTGGTCGGCCTGGACCAGTACGTCGACCAGATCCGCGATCTGCTGCGGCCCGGCACCGTGATCCTGGAGTCGGGTCTCGGGGCCGAGGAGGAGCGGGCCCGGACGGCCGTGGCGGAGGCCCGTAAGGGGCAGGCCGTCGCGCTGATCGGCAGCGGGGACGCGGGCGTGTACGCCATGGCCTCCCCCGCGCTCGCCGAGGCCTCCGACGACATCGAGGTCGTCGGTGTGCCCGGGGTGACGGCCGCGCTCGCCGCCGCAGCGATCCTGGGCGCCCCGCTGGGCCACGACCACGTCTCCATCAGCCTCTCCGACCTGCACACTCCGTGGGAGGTCATCGAGCGGCGGGTGCGGGCGGCGGCCGAGGCGGACATCGTGGTCACCTTCTACAACCCGCGCTCCCGGGGCCGCGACTGGCAGCTGCCGAAGGCGCTGGCGATCCTCGCCGAGCACCGAGAGCCGACGACGCCGGTCGGGGTCGTACGGAACGCGTCGCGGCCGGACGAGTCCAGTCGGCTCACGACACTGGGGTCCCTGGACCCGGCGACGGTCGACATGATGACGGTCGTGACCGTCGGCAACACGGCGACCCGGGACATCGCGGGGCGCATGGTGACACCGCGCGGCTACCGCTGGCAGACCGCAGAGGAGGGCTCCAAGTGATCCGTGAGGTCCACCCCATCGAGGCGGAGTCCTACCGGCGGCTGCGGGCCCGCCTGGACACCTCGCACTTCCCGCCGCTGACCCGGACAGTGGTCGAGAGGGTCATCCACTCGGCCGCCGACCTGGAGTACGCCGACGACCTCGTCATGGACGAGGGCGAGCTGGAGAAGGCTCATGCCGCGCTGCACGGCGGGGCGCCCGTCGTCGTGGACGTCGAGATGGTGGCCGCCGGGATCACCCGGCGCGAGACCGTCTGCCGGCTCCGCGACGCCGTGGCCGGTCCGGGCCTGACCCGCTCCGCGCACGCGATCCGGCTCGCCTACGAGCAGGTCGGCCCCGGTGCCCTCTGGGTGATCGGCAACGCGCCGACCGCGCTGGAGGAGCTGCTCACCCTGGACGCCGCCCCGGCGCTCGTCATCGGTCTGCCCGTCGGCTTCGTCGGCGCGGTCGAGTCCAAGGCCGCGTTGCGTGAGAGCGGGCTGCCCGCCGTGAGCAACGTGTCCGAGAAGGGCGGGTCGGCCGTCGCCTCGGCCGCGCTCAACGCCCTGCTGTACCACCCCGTTTCCACCGAGGAGAAATCGTGACCACCCCCCAGCCCGCTCTGCTCATCGCCGGCCACGGCACCCGGGACGAGGCCGGGGCCGAGGCGTTCCGCGACTTCGTACGGGAGTTGGGGCGCCGCCACCCCGAACTGCCCGTCGCGGGCGGCTTCATCGAACTGTCCCCGCCGCCGTTGGGCGAGGCCGTCACCGAGCTGGTGGACAGAGGCGTACGACGGTTCGCCGCCGTGCCGCTGATGCTGGTCTCCGCCGGTCACGCCAAGGGCGACATCCCGGCGGCGCTGGCCCGCGAGAAGGAACGGCACCCGGGGATCTCGTACACCTACGGCCGTCCGCTGGGCCCGCATCCGTCGGTGCTGAACGTCCTGGAGCGGCGGCTGGAGGAGGCGCTGGGCACCGAGGGGCGCGCGCCCGGCGACCTCGCCGACGTCACCGTGCTGCTCGTCGGGCGCGGTTCCACCGACCCGGACGCCAACGCCGAGGTGCACAAGGCGGCGCGGCTGCTGTGGGAGGGGCGCGGGTACGCGGGTGTCGAGACGGCGTTCGTGTCGCTGGCGGCGCCGGACGTGCCGAGCGGACTGGACCGGTGCGTGAAGCTGGGCGCGCAGCGGATCGTCGTCCTGCCCTACTTCCTGTTCACCGGCATCCTCCCGGACCGCGTCCGGCAGCAGACCGAGGGCTGGGCCGCCGCCCACCCCGAGGTCGAGGTGCGCTCGGCCGACGTCATCGGTCCGGAGCCGGAGCTGCTCGACCTGGTGATGGAGCGGTACGAGGAGGCGATCAAGGGTGATCTGCGGATGAACTGCGACTCGTGCGTGTACCGCATCGCGCTGCCCGGCTTCGAGGACAAGGTGGGCCTGCCGCAGCAGCCGCACTTCCACCCCGACGACGACGGCCACCATCATCACGGCCATGGACACCACCACCACGGCTCCCACTCCCATGCACACTGACAGACAGGACACCGGCAGCCACGACCTGCGGCACCACGGTGACGCTGAGGTCCGGGACGACGGGGCGCGGCTCACCGACCTCGCCGTGAACGTCCGCGCGGACACGCCCCCGAGATGGCTGCGGGAGCGGATCGCCGAGTCGCTGACCGGGCTGGCCGCCTATCCGGACGGCCGTGAGGCGCGTGAGGCGGTCGCGGCCCGGCACGGGCTGCCCGCGGAGCGGGTGCTGCTCACGGCCGGCGCCGCGGAGGCCTTCGTGCTGCTCGCACGGGCGCTGAGGGTTCGTCAGCCGCTGGTCGTGCACCCGCAGTTCACGGAGCCGGAGGCGGCGCTGCGGGACGCGGGGCACACCGTCAACCGGCTGCTGCTGCGCGAGGAGGACGGCTTCCGACTCGACCCGGCGGCCGTCCCCGAGGATGCCGACCTGGTGGTGATCGGCAACCCGACGAACCCGACGTCGGTCCTGCACCCGGCGGACACGATCGCCCGACTGGCCCGCCCCGGACGGACGTTGGTGGTGGACGAGGCGTTCATGGACGCGGTGCCGGCCGAGCGGGAGGCGCTCGCGGGACGCACCGACGTCCCCGGACTCGTCGTCCTGCGCAGCCTGACCAAGACCTGGGGGCTGGCCGGGCTGCGCATCGGTTACGTCCTCGCCGCCCCGGAGACCATCGAGGAACTGGAACGGGCCCAGCCGCTGTGGCCGGTGTCCACCCCGGCGCTCGCGGCTGCGCGGGCCTGCGTGCAGCCGCAGGCACTGGCCGAGGCGGCCCACGCGGCCCACCGGATCGCCGCCGACCGGGCCCATCTCGTCGCCGGGCTGCGGGAGTTCGCCCCGGACGGACTCAGGGTGGCCGAACCGGCGGAGGGCCCCTTCGTCCTCGTACGCCTGCCGCGGGCCGCCGCCGTGCGCCGGCACTTGCGCGACCTCGGTTTCGCGGTGCGGCGCGGGGACACGTTCCCCGGCCTGGACGAGGAGTGGCTGCGGCTCGCGGTGCGGGACCGGACAACGGTCAACTCGTTCCTCCAGGCGCTGGACCAGGCGATGGTGCTGTCACAGCACTGACCGGCCACGACGGCCCGGCGGGCTCACGACGGCGGGTGGCTCACGCTGCCGCGTACGACGATGTGCGTGCCCAGCACATGGTGGCTGCCGGCGGCCTGGTCCGGGTCTCGCAGCGCTATCCGGACCGCCGCCCGCCCCAGTTCCTCGGCGGGCGTACGCACCGTCGTGAGCGGCGGGTTGAAGTCCTCGGCGAGCGGGATGTCGTTGTAGCCGACGACGGAGACGTCCTCCGGCACCCGCAGGCCGGCGTCGGCGATGGCGCGCAGCGCACCCGCGGCGACCATGTCGTCCCCGGCGACCACGGCGGTGAAGTCCCGTGTCTCCTTGAGGAGTTCGGTCATCGCCCGGAGTCCGGCCGCCCGTCCGAGGCCGCAGTCGACGACCCGGGCGTCGGCGGCCGGGACCCGGTGCTCGGCGAGCGCGGCCCGGTAGCCGGCGACGCGCGCGTCCAGGGCCGTGTTCCCGGGCAGGCCTCCCAGGAAGACGATCCGCCGGTGCCCCGCCGACAGCAGATGCCCGGTGATCGCGCGGGCCCCCGCCTCGTTGTCGAACTCGACGACCAGGGCCGGGATCTCCGGATCGGGGGCGGGTCGGCCGCACAGCACGAGGCGGGCCCCGCTCGCGTCGAGGGCCTGCGCGTAGTGCGTCACGCGGGAGCGGTACGCGTCGTCCTCGACGACCCCGCCGACCAGGATCACCAGCCGCGCGCCCTCCTCCCGCATGAGCTGCACGAACTCCATCTCCCGCTGCGGGTCCCCGCCCGTCGTGCCGACCACGCACAGCCAGCCCCGGTCGGCGGCCTCGGCCTCTACGCCCTCGGCGACCTGGGCGTAGAAGGGGCTGGTGACCTGGCGGACGACGACCGCGACCGTCTTGCGGCCGCCGCCCACCAGGGCGCGTGCGTGGGCGTTGGCGACGTAGTCGAGGTCGCGGGCGGCGCGCAGGACGCGGGCCCGGGTGGTGGGCGGCACGGGATGGTTGCCGCTGAGCGCGCGGGACGCGGTCGCCGTGGACACGCCCGCCCGCTCGGCGACCTCGCGGATCGTGACCCGCCCCTTGCCTGCCTTGTCGTTGCCCATCCCCCGCGTCTCCTGTCCCACCGGCGGCCCGGCACGCGTCGGCCGCGTAGCCCTTGGCGGACCATTCTGTCGCCGCCGCGGGCCCGCCGCTGCGGGGAGGGCCCCAAGGGTGCTGCTGTGGGCGTCGGAGGGCACCCCGAGGGTGCCGTGGGCGTCGGACGGGCCGGGTGGGTCAGCGCGGGGTCAGTTCCTGCCGCGCCGCGCCACCGCGACCGCTCCTCCGCCCGCGACGAGCAGGGCGATCGCGCCGCCCGCGATGTACGGGGTCAGGGAGTTGCCGCCGGTCTCGGCCAACCCGGCCTCGGCGGGGGCGCCTTGGGGCTTCACGTCACCGGCTGGGGTCTCCGAGGGCGCCGCGGAGGCGGGTGCCGCCGGGGCCTCGCAGGTGGCCTTCGCCAGGGTCAGGGTGCCCTCGACCTCGGCCACGTTGAGCTTCAACGGGTTGACGGAGACGGTGAGTTCGAGGGCGGTGGCGGCGGCCGTGCGCGAGGTGGTCTCGCGCTTGGACAGGTCGAGGCGGACCTCGCCGACGCCCGGGACCTTCACCTCGGTCGGGCCGCCCGCGCTCAGCGTGACCTTCTTGCCGAGGACGGTGACGTCACCGAGCACGTTGGACGTGGCGACCGGCGTCTTACCGGCCTCGCAGACCGCCTCGGACTTGACGGCGCCGAGCTCGACGACCGAGAGCAGCGGCAGGCCGGGGACATGGAGCTTGGCGTGCGCCAGGTTGGTCGAGGCCTCGGCCTTGGTCGCGGTGACGTTCGCCTTCGCCGACGCCACCTCGGCGTTCAGGACGCTGAAGGCCTGGCCGTTGTTCACGCCGTTCAACTCGGCGGTCAGCGCGGTCTTCTCGGCGCTCTGCGGCGCCTGCACTTCGTTCAGGGAGACCGCGAGCGGGACGTTCACGGTCTTGTTGAGCAGGGACACGTCGAGCCCGGTGCGCAGGACGACGGCGCTCGCGCGGCCCTCGTCGCCGGTGGCGTGTGCGGACCCCGCGCCCGCCAGGGCCGCGGGACCTGCGGCCAGGGCGGTGGCCGTCGCGACGGTCGCGAGACGGCGTGCGGGCATACGGAAGTTCTTGCCGTTCAAGGTGGGGACCCCTCAGAGGAGACTTGCTCGGGACTCGGCAAGAATTACGCACTGAGAGTGAACAGTCAGCAGTCCGACGGGACTTCACCCCAACGTGGTGCTCCCGTGAACCTTTTCGATTCATGCGGCACGGGTGTTCCTCGAAGTCACCCCCGTACCCCCTTCTGTGCGAGCGCGCCCGTTGACGGGGCGGCGCGTGAGCGGGAGTGCAGAACGAGCCAGATCGGTCGCTGGTTACGCTGCGTCAACGTGGCTCAGGCGGTGACCCGGCCGTTGAGGACGACGCGCTGCGGGTCCGCCAGTACGCGGACGTCGGCGCGCGGATCGGACGCGTAGACCACGAGGTCGGCCGGGGCGCCCTCCTCCAGGCCGGGGCGGCCGAGCCAGGTCCGGGCTTTCCAGGTCGTCGCCGCGAGGGCCTCGACCGGCGGGATGCCGGCGGTGACCAGTTCCGCGACCTCGGCCGCGACCAGACCGTGCGGGAGGGTGCCGCCGGCGTCGGTGCCGACGTACACCGGGATGCCGGCGTCGTAGGCGGACCGTACGGTGTCGTAGCGCCGCTCGTGCAGTCGCCGCATGTGGGCCGACCAGCGGGGGAACTTGTCCTCGCCGCCCGCCGCGAGCTGCGGGAAGGTGGCGATGTTGACCAGGGTCGGGACGATCGCCACGCCGTGTTCGACGAAGAGCGGGATCAGTTCCTCGGTCAGCCCGGTGGCGTGCTCGACGCAGTCGATGCCGGCGCCGACCAGGTTCGGGAGGGAGTCCGCGGAGAAGCAGTGGGCGGTGACCCGGGCGCCGAGGCGGTGGGCCTCGGCGATGGCCGCGTCGAGGGCGTCCCGGGGCCAGACCGCGGACAGGTCGCCGAGGTCGCGGTCGATCCAGTCGCCGACCAGCTTGACCCAGCCGTCGCCGCGCCGGGCCTCCTGGGCGACGTACGCGACCAGGTCGTCCGGCTCGATCTCGTGGGCGTAGCCGCGGATGTAGCGGCGGGTGCGGGCGATGTGCCGGCCGGCGCGGATGATCTTCGGGAGGTCCTCGCGGTCGTCGGTCCAGCGGGTGTCCGAGGGGGAACCGGCGTCGCGGATCAGCAGGGTGCCGGCCTCGCGGTCGGTGAGCGCCTGCTTCTCGGCGACGTCCTCCGGGACCGGGCCGTGCGGGCCGAGGCCGACATGGCAGTGCGCGTCGACCAGGCCCGGCAGGGCCCAGCCGACGACGGTACGGATGTCACGGGCGCCGGCGGGACGGTCGTAGGAGATCCGGCCGTCGACGATCCACAGCTCGTCGCGGACCTCCTCGGGTCCGACCAGGATCCGTCCCTTGACGTGCAGCACCGCGTGATCGCTCATGCCTCGCACCTTAATAGGAGCTCTGGCAGGTCACTGCTCCCAGGGCGGCGGGCCCTCGAAGGCGAGCATGTGGACGTCGAAGAGGACCGCGGCCTCGACGCCGAGTGCGGGGCCGCCCTGGTGGGCCGCCCAGGTCAGGAAGGGGCGGGGTTCGAAGCTGCCGGCGCCGAGGCCCTTGGTGTACTCGGCGTGGGCGGCGAGGGAGGCGATGCCGCGTTCCAGGGGTGCGCCGGTGACGTCCACGCCGTGGGTGGGGCGTTCGGCGCCGGCGAGGCACACGAAGCGGACGCCGCCCCAGGGTTCGAGGCCCTCGTCGGCGAGTTCGGGGAAGATCCAGCGGTTGCCCGCGTCCCGGGCGGCGTCGAGCGCGGCGAGGCCGACCACGCGATGGTCGGCCTGGTTGACCACGCCGGCGACCATGCGGACGGTGTACGCGCCGGTCACGAGGATGTCGGGCCGGTGGCGGCGGATCGCGCGGACGATGTCCCGGCGCAGGGCGGGCCCGTACTCGATCACGCCGTCCCGGTGGTCGAGGAACTCGACCGTGTCCACGCCCACTTCACGGGCCCCGGCGCGTTCCTCGGCCTCGCGCAGTGGAGCCGCCTGATCGGGGTGGAGGCCGTCGATGCCGGCCTCGCCGCGGGTGGCCAGCAGATACGTGACCTGCTTGCCCTGGGCCGTCCAGCGGGCCACGGCCGAGGCGGTCCCGTACTCGATGTCGTCCGGGTGGGCCGCCACGGCCAGACAGCGTTCCCAGTCCTCCGGCAGCGGCGGCAG
Organism: Streptomyces justiciae; assembly: GCF_015163075.1. Taxonomy (GTDB): domain Bacteria; phylum Actinomycetota; class Actinomycetes; order Streptomycetales; family Streptomycetaceae; genus Streptomyces; species Streptomyces justiciae. The sequence goes on along the minus strand of NZ_JADDXU010000006.1, from coordinate 431,539 downwards.
CGTGGTGCCCGTCTCCTCTTGGGGTGTCATGACCGAATGATGACGGTTGGCGGCGTGCGAGGGACAGAGGAGCGTATGTCCCTCTTCAGTCGGTCTTGCCACCCACCTGGTCGGACGTCTCCTCCTCCACGTCGGCCATCGCCGGGTCGAGGAGGCGGGACAGGAAGTGGCGGGTGCGTTCGTGGCTCGGGTTGCCGATGACCTGGGCGGGGACGCCGTCCTCGACGATCACTCCACCGTCCATGAAGACGACCCGGTCGGCGACCTCGCGCGCGAAGGTCATCTCGTGGGTGACGACCATCATCGTCATGCCCTCGTCGGCGAGCATCCGCATCACCGCGAGGACGTCGCCCACGAGTTCGGGGTCGAGCGCCGAGGTCGGCTCGTCGAAGAGCATCACCTCCGGGCCCATGGAGAGCGAGCGGGCGATGGCGACGCGCTGCTGCTGGCCGCCGGAGAGGGAGGCCGGGTAGGCGTCCGCCTTCTCCGACAGGCCGACGCGTTCCAGGTTCTCGGCGGCCACCTTCGCCGCCTCCGCCTTGCCGCGCCTGAGGACCCGGCGCTGCGGGAGCGTGAGGTTCTCGGTCACGGTGAGGTGCGGGAAGAGGTTGAACTGCTGGAAGACCATGCCGATACGGCGGCGTACGGCGTCGATGTCGACGTCCGGGTCGGTGAGTTCGGTGCCGCCGACGAAGACCTGGCCCTTGGTGGGCTCTTCGAGGAGGTTCACGCAGCGCAGCAGCGTGGACTTGCCGGAGCCGGAGGGGCCGATGACACAGACGACCTCGCCGCGTCCGATCTCCAGGTCGATGCCCTTGAGGACCTCGTTGGCGCCGAACGACTTGTGCAGGCCCCGGACTTGGATCTCTGCGGTGCTGGTCACTTGACCGCCTCCTGGGCCTTGGCCTCCATACGGCGGACGACGAAGCCGAGCGGGATCGTCACCAGCAGATAGCACAGCCCTGCGACGAGGATCGGCGTGGAGTTGGCGGTCTGGCTGGCCAGATCGCGGCCGTACTTGGACAGTTCGCGCTCCTCCAGGGTGACGCCGAGGAACAGCACCAGCGAGGAGTCCTTGAAGAGCAGGACGAGTTCGTTGGTGAGCGGCGGCAGGATGATGCGGAACGCCTGCGGGATGATGATCGAGACCATGGCCCGCGCGGGCGAGAAGCCCAGTGAACGGGCCGCCTCCATCTGCCCCTTGGGGACCGCCTGGATGCCGGCGCGGATCGTCTCCGCCATGTAGGCCGCGGCGACCAGGCCGAGCGCGAGCGCGACCTTGCCGTAGGTGCCGCCGGGGATCTCGGTCCCGGGGAAGGCGAGCGGCACGGCCACGCCGATGAAGATGAAGATCAGCAGGGCGGGCAGGCCGCGGAAGATCTCGATGTAGACGCCGGCGAACCAGCGGTACGGGCCCACCGACGACAGCCGCATCAGTGCTATGACCATGCCGAGCACGAGCCCGAAGGCGAAGCCGGACAGCGTGTACAGCACGGTGTTCTTGAGCGCCAGCGTGATGACGTCCGGGAACATCTCCTTGGCGATGTCCCACTGGGCGAACTGGTTCTTCAGCCGGTCCCAGTCCGCCGACACCGCGAAGGCGATCACGGCGCCGACGAACACCACGTACTGCGCGCCGCGCGACAGACTGCGCTTCTGACGCCGGGTCAGGCCCTTCTTCCTGGGCTGGATCTGTACGTCCGTATCAGCCATGGGGTCAGGATGCCGACGCGGACGGGGAGGCGGAGGCCGCCGAGGCGTCGTACGGGCCGATCCACTTCTCGTACAGCTTCTTGTAGGTGCCGTCGGCCTTGGCGTCGGCGAGGGCCTTGTTGATGGCGGCGAGGAGCTTGGTGTTGCCCTTCTTCACCGTGAAGCCGTACTGCTCACCGGTGTTGATCTGCTCAGCCACGGAGAAGGCGTCGGAGTTGGCCTTGTCCTTCAGCCAGCCCTGGACCACCGGGTAGTCGATGACGACGGCCTTGACCTGGCCGGAGCGCAGGCCGTTGAGGACGGCGTCGGAGGACTCGAAGGAGACCGGGTCGAAGCCCTGGCTCTTGGCGTAGTCCTCGCCGGTGGTCTGGGCCTGGGCGCCGAGCTTGACCTTCTTGGCCTTGGCGTCGGCGAGGGAGGTGATCCCGCTGTCCTTGTCGACGAGCAGGGCCTGGGTGGCGTCGAAGTACGGGTCCGAGAAGTCGACGTTCTTCTTGCGCTCCTCGGTGATGGTCATGCCGGCCGCGGCGACGTCGCACTCGCCGGAGTTGAGGAAGGCGCCCGTCTTGAAGTTCTCGAAGGGGGTGTCGAGGATCTCCTGCTTCACGCCGAGGTCGTCGGCGACCAGGTCGATCAGCGAGACGTCGAAGCCCTGCACCTTGCCGTCGATCTCCGACTGGAAGGGCGGGTAGGGCAGGTGGGTGCAGGTGGTGAGCTGGCCCGCCTTGACGAGCTCGACGCCACCGGCGGCGGTCTTGGTGCCGCTGCCGCCGTCGTCGTCCGAGGAGCAGCCGGCCACGAGCAGGAGCCCGGCCGTCGCGGTGGTGGCGGCCAGGATGCGGGTCCGGCGCCCGAGGATCGTCTTCACGGGGGAGCCTCCTGTGGGGGAACTGTGGGTTCCGATTATAAGGAAAGGTTTGGGTCTCTCAAACCAAAGCGATGGTCGGGAGGCCGTTCAGCCTAAGAAGCACGGGGGTGGTCGGCCGCGGGCGGTGATGGACGGTCCGTGCGGCACCGGTCGGTGGTGGTGGACGTGGGGCGGTTACCCTCGATCACGTCTACCCCAGTGAGCGAAGAGAGCACCGCAGTGACGCACCCGTTCCTTGACCTGGCCCCGCTGAGCGCCGCGCACTTCGCGTCGATCGAGGACCGCGTGGCGCGGCTGCTGAGCACCGAGCAGGACGTCGTGATCATGCAGGGTGAGGCGCTGCTGCCGCTGGAGGGGGCGATCCGGGCGACGGCGGGACCGGGGACCGTCGCGCTGAACGTCATCACCGGCCCCTACGGGCAGACCTTCGGGGACTGGCTGCGAGACTGCGGGGCGACGGTCATCGACCTCGCGGTACCCTTCCACACCGCCGTCACGGCCGAGCAGATCCGTCAGGCCTTCACCGAACACCCGTCGATCGACTTCGTGTCGCTGGTGCACGCGGAGGCGGCCACCGGCAACACCAACCCGGTCGCGGAGATCGGGGAGGTCGTACGGGAGCACGGCGCGCTGTTCTACCTGGACGCGGTCGCCTCGATCGGCGCGGAGCCGGTGCTGCCGGACGCGTGGGGGGTCGACCTGTGCGTGATCGGGGCGCAGAAGGCGATGGGCGGGCCGGCCGGGGTGTCGGCGGTGTCGGTGAGCGAGCGGGCGTGGGCGCGGATGGCGGCGAACCCGCGGGCGCCGCGGCGGTCGTATCTGTCGCTGCTGGACTGGAAGGAGCGGTGGGTCGACGGCGGCCGCAAGGCGCTTCTGCACGCGCCGGCGCAGCTGGAGATGCTTGCCCTTGAGGCGTGTGTCGAGCGGATCGAGGAGGTCGGGCTGGATGCGGTGATGGCCCGGCATGCGGCGGCCGCCTCCGCGACTCGGGCGGGTGCGGTGGCGTTGGGCGGGGGGCTTGAGCCGTACGTGTACGAGGCTCGGGATGCCGCGCCGGTCGCCACGACGCTGCGGGCGCCTGCCGGGGTGGTGGCGTCCGAGCTGGTGGCTCGGGCGTTGGCCTCGGATCCGGCGTTGCCGCTGGCCGCGGGTGGGGGTGCGCTGGCCAAGGAGATGATCCGGGTGAACCACTACGGGGTGGACGCTACGCCGGGGGCGGTGCGGGCGAGTTTGGCGGCGCTCGGTGCGGCGCTGGCGGAGCGGGGGCTGGGTGTGGATGTGGAGGGGGCGTTGCGGGCGGTTGAGGGTGGGTGGCGGTAGAGGGTTTTCGCCCCCGCCGCCCCTACCCGTCCCATCCTGAAGGGGCTCCGCCCCTTCGACCCCGCCAGGGGGCTCCGCCCCCTGGACCCCCGTCGGCCCTGAAGGGGCCTCGTCCTCAAACGCCGGACGGGCTGAGGGATGCGGGGCGGCGTTCAAAGGTGCCGCCTCGTCCTCGGACGCCGGACGGGCTGGATTGTCAGACCCCGCGTGTCATGCTCCCCGCATGACCACCGACACGCCCCACACCCTTCCCGACGGTCGCCCCATCCCCCTCATGACCGGGCCCGAACTGCCCATGCTGGAAAGCTGGTTGGAGTTTCATCGGGCCACGCTCGCGCTGAAGTGCGCGGGGCTGGACGATGCGCAGGCGCGGGTCGCCTCCGTCGAGCCCTCCTCGCTCACCCTGCTCGGGCTGGTGCAGCATCTCGCCGAGGTGGAGCGGAACTGGTTCCAGCGGGTGATCGGGGGGCTGGAGCTGCCGCCCGTCTTCGACGGTGATGCGAGCGGGTACGTCCTCGATCCCGCTCGTACGCTCGACGAGGCCCCCTTCACCGGCACCGAGGTCAGTCTGCGGTGGGTGTTCATCCACATGATCGAGGAGTACGCCCGGCACAACGGACATGCGGACCTTTTGCGGGAACGTATCGACGGGGTAACCGGCGCATAATTCCTCGCTAATTCAGGAATTCTTTTCAGCGCAGCTTCCCGTATTCTTCTGCCCGCTTTTCCTCGACCTAAACGCAAAGATTTCGCGAACGCCAAGCGGGGTAATTCGGGCAGATCTCGTGGGGGTTACATGGGTGTGACGCGTTACACAACGCGACCGTTTTGCGTGGTTCATCCCGGTGATATCGGGGCATATGGCATCGCTCTCGCGCAACCGCACGCGCCCGCGCGATAACACAGCAGGGCCCACCATGTAACCCCTCCCGGCAATGCAATTCAGAATTTCCCTCGGTAAATTCAATCCGCATGACTGCCTCACCAGCAGACCTGCAAGCCGACCCGCAAACCGAACTGCGAATCGACCGCCCGTCCGTGACGGACGGTGCCGCATTGTGGCGGATAGCGAGGGACTCGAAGGCCCTCGACCTGAACTCGTCGTACAGCTATCTGCTGTGGTGTCGTGACTTCGCCGCCACGTCCGCCGTCGCGCGGGACGGGCACGGGGAGCCGGTCGGGTTCGTCACCGGCTATGTGCGGCCCGACCGTCCGCGCACCCTGCTCGTCTGGCAGGTGGCCGTGGACGAGGCGCACCGCGGGCGCGGGCTCGCGGGCACGCTGCTCGACGGGCTGGCCGCGCGGACCGCCGCCGAGCACCGGATCACCGCCGTCGAGACCACCATCACGCCGGGCAACACCGCCTCCGAGCGGCTCTTCGCCGCGTTCGCCGAGCGGCACGACGCGGAGGTGGAGCGTGAGGTCCTCTTCGACACCCGGCTGTTCCCCGACGGCCCGCACGACCCCGAAGTCCTGTACCGCATCGGTCCCCTCTCCCTCTGATCTCCCTCCGATTCCCCCCACACACGCCATCGAGGAGCGATTCGTCGTGACCATCACCCAGCCCGACCTCAGTGTCTTCGAGACCCTCGAGTCCGAGGTGCGCAGCTACTGCCGCGGCTGGCCCACCGTCTTCGACCGCGCGCACGGCAGCCGTATGTACGACGAGGACGGCCACGAGTACCTGGACTTCTTCGCCGGTGCCGGTTCGCTGAACTACGGGCACAACAACCCCGTCCTGAAACGGGCGTTGATCGACTACCTGGAGCGGGACGGCGTCACGCACGGGCTCGACATGTCGACCAGTGCGAAGCGGGCCTTCCTGCAGACCTTCCAGGACCTTGTGCTGCGGCCGCGCGATCTGCCGTACAAGGTCATGTTCCCGGGGCCGACGGGCACCAACGCCGTGGAGTCCGCGCTCAAGCTGGCGCGGAAGGTGAAGGGGCGCGAGGCGATCGTGTCGTTCACCAACGCCTTCCACGGGATGTCCCTCGGGTCCCTCGCCGTGACCGGCAACGCCTTCAAGCGGGCCGGGGCCGGGATACCGCTGGTGCACGGCACGCCCATGCCGTTCGACAACTACTTCGAGGGGACCGTCCCCGACTTCCTGTGGTTCGAGCGGCTCCTGGAGGACCAGGGCTCGGGGCTCAACAAGCCCGCCGCGGTGATCGTGGAGACCGTGCAGGGGGAGGGCGGCATCAACGTCGCCCGGCCCGAATGGCTGCGCGCGCTCAAGGAGTTGTGCGAGCGGCAGGACATGCTGCTCATCGTCGACGACATCCAGATGGGCTGCGGGCGCACCGGCGCGTTCTTCTCCTTCGAGGAGGCGGGCATCACGCCCGACATCGTCACCGTCTCCAAGTCCATCAGCGGCTACGGGCTGCCGATGTCGCTGTGCCTGTTCAAGCCCGAGCTGGACATCTGGGAGCCCGGCGAGCACAACGGCACGTTCCGCGGCAACAACCCCGCGTTCGTCACCGCGACCGCGGCCCTGGAGTCGTACTGGGCCGACGGGTCGGCGATGGAGAAGCAGACCCGGGCGCGCGGCGAGCAGGTCGAGCAGGGGCTCATCTCCATCACGGAGGAGAACCTCGCCGACGTGAAGGAGTACCGGGGCCGGGGTCTGGTGTGGGGCCTGGAGTTCCATGACAAGGCGCGGGCCGGACGGGTCGCCGCGCGCGCCTTCGAACTCGGGCTGCTCATCGAGACGTCGGGGCCGGAGAGCGAGGTCGTGAAGCTGCTCCCGGCGCTGACCGTCAGCCCGGACGAGCTGGACGAGGGTCTGAGCGTCCTCGCCCGCTCCGTACGCGAAACCGTCTGAGAAGCCTTACCCGAGACCGTCCGAGAAGAGGAGCTGTTCAGCACGTGATCGTCCGATCGTTCAAGGACATCGAAGGCACCGACCGGCATGTGAGGTCGGCGTCCGGCACCTGGGAGAGCAAACGGATCGTGCTCGCCAAGGAGAGGGTCGGGTTCTCCCTCCACGAGACGATCCTGTACGCGGGTACGGAGACGTCGATGTGGTACGCGAACCACATCGAGGCCGTCGTCTGCGTCGAGGGCGAGGCCGAGCTGACCGACGACGAGACCGGGCTGAAGTACACGATCACGCCCGGGACCATGTACCTCCTCGACGGTCACGAGCGGCACACGATGCGGATCAAGGAGGACTTCCGCTGCATCTGTGTGTTCAACCCGCCCGTGACCGGACGGGAGGACCACGACGAGAACGGTGTCTATCCGTTGCTGACCGAGGAGGGCTGAGCCCGATGACCACCATCACCGATCTGTACCCGAGCCGAGGCGCCGCCGAGGTCACCGTCCCGCGCCAGGACCCGGTCGTCTGGGGTGCCCCGGACACCCCCGGCCCGATCTCCTCTCTCGACCTCCAGTCGTACGAGCGGGACGGCTTCCTCGCCATCGAGGAGCTGATCACCGAGGACGAAGTGTCCGTCTACCGGCAGGAGTTGGAGCGGCTCGTCACCGATCCGGCGATCCGCGAGGACGAGCGGTCGATCGTCGAGCCGAAGTCCAAGGAGATCCGCTCGGTCTTCGAGGTGCACCGGATCAGCGAGGTGTTCGCGGCGCTGGTGCGGGACGAGCGGGTCGTCGGCCGGGCCCGGCAGATCCTCGGCTCGGACGTCTACGTCCACCAGTCGCGGATCAACGTCAAGCCGGGCTTCGGGGCCAGTGGCTTCTACTGGCACTCGGACTTCGAGACCTGGCACGCCGAGGACGGGCTGCCGAACATGCGGACGGTGTCCGTCTCGATCGCGCTGACCGAGAACTACGACACCAACGGCGGGCTCATGATCATGCCCGGTTCGCACCGGACCTTCCTCGGGTGCGCGGGGGCCACGCCGACGGACAACTACAAGAAGTCGCTCCAGATGCAGGACGCGGGCACGCCGTCGGACGAGGCGCTGACCGCGATGGCCGGCGAGTACGGCATCAAGCTGTTCACCGGCAAGGCCGGTTCGGCGACCTGGTTCGACTGCAACTGCATGCACGGCTCCGGCGACAACATCACGCCGTTCCCGCGCAGCAACGTCTTCATCGTGTTCAACAGCGTGGAGAACGCGGCGGTGGAGCCGTTCGCGGCGCCGGTGCGGCGGCCGACGTTCATCGGATCGAGGGATTTCACTCCCGTCCGGTGAGCCGAGCCCGGCCGGGGGTCCGGGGGTTGTCCCCCGGAGAATGCGGCATCGAGGCCCGGGACTTCACGCCGGTGCGCTGACCTCCCGCATCACAGCCACGCCAGCGACGCGGCCCGCTCCAGTACGTTCCGTACGGCGGCCGCGTCGCCGGTGGCGTTCGCGGGCACCGTGCCGGGGTCGTGCCGGCCGCCGACGAGCAGACAGAAGTCGTAGGCGTCCAGGGCGAGTTCAGCCCGTACGGGTTCGCCCTCGGCGCCCAGCACCCACTCCTCTCCCCCGGTGACCGAGAGCAGCACCGGGGGTGCGGTGGGTCCGAGGGCGATGCCGAGGACGCGGACGGCCAGCCGGACCAACTGCCACAAGTGCCGCTCGGGCGGTGGCGGTACGACGAGGCCCAGGGCGCGGCCGATGTCGTCGGTGTGCATCCACGTCTCGAAGGCCCGCCCCAGGTAGTGGTCGGCGACCGGCAGCCGCAGGCCCATCAACTCGACGGCCCGCGCGGCGCGTTCGGGATCGTGGGCCTCGGGCACGGCCAGCAGCCCGTCCGCCTGCGCGGCCCAGTCGGCGACGGTCTCCTCCGGTGCCCGCCCGTGCTCGTGTGCGATGACGTCGGCGGTGCGCCGCTCCCAGGCGTCCGTCCAACTCAGGTCCGCCGGCAGGCGCGAGGGTGGCACCCGCGGGGCCAGGCCCACCAGACGCGCCAAGTGCTCGTCGGCGGCGAGGAGATGGGCGACGGTGGCATGCACGTCCCAGTCGTGCACCACCGGCGTCGACCAGCGCCCCACCATCTCGGGCAGCAACGCCCTGAGCCCGGCGACAGCAGCGGCATACGGCACGGCGTGCACGGCCACGCGGGGCGAGGCGGGCCGGGTGCGCCGGGCGGCGGCGAGGATGTCGGCGGCGGGGCGACGAGCGGCCCCGGCCGGTCCGGGCTCGGCGAGGACGCCGGCAGCGGGACGACGGGCGGCACCGCCGGGGTCGGGTGCGGGTCCCGATCCGGACGCGGGCTCGGGTGCGGGTTCCGGTGCGGGTGCTGATCCGGGTGCGGGCTCGGGTGCCGGCCCCGATCCGGGCGCAGGTCCGCGTTCGGGCCCGGGTCCCGGCGCGGGATCAGGTGCGGGTACGGGTGCTGATCCGGGCGGGGGTTCGGGTGCGGGGGTGGGTGCGAGTGCCGGGTTGTCGAGCAGGCGTACCGTCTCGTGCAGACGTTCCGCTTCTGTGGCGCACGCCTCGCACTCGGCCAGGTGCTGCGGCACCGTGTGGCGTTCTGTGGGGTCCAGGGCTCCGAAGGCCCAGGCGGCCAGCAGGTTCCGTACGTCGTCGTGTTCCGTGGTCATCGCGTCTCACCTCCCCTGTCGGCCATCATGCGCCCCTTTCCAGCGCGGGGTCGGGCGGGTCGGCCAAAGTCTCGGCCAAGGTGCGTAACGCGGTGCGCAGGCGGGTCTTCGCGGTGCCCTCGGGGATGCCGAGTTCGACCGCCGCCTGCCGGTAGGTGCGGCCCGCGAAGTACGCCAGGTGCACCACCTCCCGCTGATGGGGCGGGAGTTCGGCGAGGGCGGTGTGCAGCAGCAGGGAGCGTTCCCGGTCGACGACCGTCTCGTCGGGGCCGGGTCCGGGCTCGGGGATGGCGTGCAGGGCCGAGTCGTCGGCGCGGGCGTCCTTGCGGTGCCGTTCCTCGCTGCGCACGTAGTCCACGGCCCGCCGGTGGGCGAGCAGGGACAGCCAGGTGCGCAGCGAGCCGCGGCGCGCGTCGAAGGCGTACGGCCTGCTCCACAGCTGGGCGAAGACCTCCTGCGCCACGTCCTCGGCGGCCCCTGGGCTGCGGGTGACCCGTACGGCGACCGCGCGCACCAGGCCGCCGTACGCCGCGTACGCCTCGGCCAGCGCGGACTCGTCGCCGTACACGAGCCGCCGGTGCAGCTCCGTGTCCGCGGGCGGCTGTACGGAGGCGTTCTCCGTGGACTCCACGTGCCCTTCCTAGCGTCCCCGCCGGGCCCGCGCCAGTGGTTCAGGAAGACAGGGCGTCCAGCAGCCGGTCGACGTCGTCGGTCGTGTTGTACAGATGGAACGCCGTCCGCAGGTTGCCCGCCCGGTCGGAGACCTCGATCCCGGCCTCGCTCAACTCGCCCTGGCGGTGGCCGAGTTCGGGCACGGAGACGATCGGTGAGCCCGGGGACGGGACGGGGGTGTGGCCCAGGGCGGCGAGGCCGGTGCGGAAGCGGTCGGCGAGGGCGAGGTCGTGGGCCCGGATGGTGTCCACGCCTAGTTCCGCGAGGAGTTCTAGGGAGCGCCGGGCGCCCGCGTAGGAGAACAGGGCCGGGCTCTCGTCGAACCGGCGTGCGGAGTGGGCGAGTTCGTCGATGGGGCCGTAACACGCGTCCCAGGGGCGCTCCCCCGCCACCCAGCCGGCGAACAGCGGGGTGAGTCCGCCGAGGTCCGCCGGGACGACGAGGAAGGCCACGCCCCGCGGGCAGAAGAGCCACTTGAAGCCGACGGAGACGGAGTAGTCGTGGGCGTCCGCGTCGAAGTCCAGCCAGCCGGTGGCCTGGGAGGCGTCGACGTAGGTGCGAGCGCCGTACTGCCGCGCGGCCTCGCCGATCGCGGGCAGGTCGGCGATCCGGCCGTCGGCGGACTGCGCGGCGCTGACCGCGACCAGGGCGGTGCCGGGGCGGACGGCCTCGGCGAGCCGTTCCAGGGGGACGCTGCGGACCTTGAGGTCGGAGCGGATGTGGAAGGGGTTCACCAGCGAGCTGAAGTCGCCCTCGGCGGTGAGGACTTCGGCGCCCTCGGGGAGGGAGGCGGCGATCAGGCCGCTGTAGACGGCGACCGAGGCGCCGGCCGCGACGCGGCTGTCGGGCACGCCGACGAGGCGGGCGTACGCGGTGCGGCTCGCCTCGACGTCCCCGAACATGTCGGTGGGGTCGCCGGCGGCGGCCGACTCCACGGCGACGCGCATCGCGGCGACGGTGCGGGCCGGGAGCAGGCCGGTGCTCGCGGTGTTGAGGTAGGTGTTCTTCGGGGCGAACTCGGCACGGACGAGGCTCTCGAAGGTTCCCAAGGTCTCCATGGATCCACTGTGGGCCCCGGAGAACTCCCCGTCCATTACCGATTTTTACGTGGTTTTCCTAAGCATCGCTTATACGTCCGCCCCGACCTGCGGCTCTCTACCGCTGCGGGACCGCGCATCCGTCCGGGCCGCAGGCGTCCGCGTCGCCCTGGTCGATGAGCTGGAGCGGGGAGCGCTCGCCCCAGGCCTGGGTCAGCGCCTGGGCGAAGACCTCGGCGGGCTGGGCGCCGGAGACGCCGTACTTGCGGTCGAGGACGAAGAAGGGCACGCCGTTCGCGCCGAGCTCGGCGGCCTCGCGCTCGTCGGCGCGGACGTCGTCGGCGTAGGCGGTGGGGTCGGCGAGGACCTTGCGGACGTCGGCCTCGTCGAGACCGGTGCCGACGGCCAGCTCCACGAGCCGTTCGTCGCCCTCGGCGAAGACGGAGCGCTCCTCGGCGAAGTTGGCGCGGTAGAAGGCCTGGATGAGGTCGTTCTGCTTGCCGTGCTCCTTGGCGAGGTGGAGCAGGCGGTGCATGTCGAAGGTGTTGCCGTGGTCGCGGTCGCGGGTGCGGTAGTCCAGGCCCTCGGCGGCGGCCTGGGCGCCGAGGTTCTCCTCGCCGGCCTGGGCCTGGGCCTCGCTCATGCCGTACTTCTTGGTGAGCATCTTGATCACGGGCTGTACGTCGCCCTTGGCGCGGCCGGGGTCCAGCTCGAAGGAGCGGTGCACCACCTCGACGCCGTCGCGGTTCGGGAAGGCCTCCAGCGCCTTCTCGAAGCGGGCCTTGCCCACGTAGCACCAGGGGCAGGCGATGTCGCTCCAGATCTCGACGCGCATGTTCTCGGCTCTCTCCAGGTCGGCGTGCGGGTGCGGAGGCTTCCTCCGGCTAGTGGGTGAACGTTCAAGCAGCGGGGTTCATTCCCTGGGAGCGCTGCGGGACCGTGGCGGTTCGCGTTTCGCGCTTGCGGTTCGTTGGGGGTCGGGGCCGCGCCGGGGGGTGTCCGTCCTCGGAACGGCGCGGAATCGGTCAGCTATCAACGCGGCCGTGTTGACGCGCCAACCGCTGCGGGCGGACACCCCCCGACACGTCCCCTTCCCGCCGTCGCGCGCTGCGGGTCCTCGGGGGGCGTCGTCGTCCTACGCGTTTGCCCCCACGCGGCTGAACTGGGTCCTGTACGCCGTGGGGGTCAGGCCTGTGCGGCGGGTCAGGTGGGTGCGGAGGGAGTCTGCTGTGCCGAGGCCCGAGGCGTGGGCGATCTGGTCCATGGGGAGGGTGGTGGTCTCCAGGAGTTCCTTGGCTCGTTCTATGCGCTGGTGGAGGAGCCATTGGAGGGGGCTCACGCCGCTCTCGGCGTGGAAGCGGCGGGTGAGGGTGCGGACCGACACCCCTGCGTGACGGGCCAGGTCTGTCAGGGTCAGGGGTTTGTCCAGGTTGCGCATCGCCCAGCCCCTGGTGTCTGCGCAGGCCGTGCCGCGTTCCGGTGGGAGGGGGGTCTGGGTGAACTGAGTCTGGCCCCCGGGACGTACGGGGGCCACCAGGGCCAGGCGGGCCACCTCGTTGGCGACGGCCGCGCCGTAGTCGGTGCGGATCATGTGCAGGCACATGTCGATGCCGGCCGCGTAGCCGGAGGAGGTGAGGATCTGGCCGTCCTGCACATAGAGGACGTCGCCCTTGAGGTCGAGCGCCGGGTAGCGGTCCCGCAGCTCGTCCGCCAGCTGCCAGTACGTCGTCGCGCTGCGGCCGTCCAGCAGGCCCGCCTCGGCCAGCACGAAGGCGCCGCTGCAGATGGAGGTGACCCTCCTGCCGGCGGCGGCAGCGGTACGGACGGCGGCGACCGTGCGGGCGTCCGGGGCGTACTGCTCCCCGGTGCCGGCGACCAGCACGGTGTCGGCGGACTCGACGGCGTCGAGGCCACGGGAGACGTGCAGGTCGAGGCCGCCGGTGGTGGTGACGGGGCCGGGGTCCGGGGTGCAGACGGTGACCTCGTAGCCGGGCGCCCCGTCGATCTCCACCTTCGCGAACAGCAGCTCCGGAATGGCGAGGTTGAACATCGAGACCGGGGACGGCGCGATGACGACGATGCGGTGCGGTGTCATGGCCAGAACCTCCGGGTGCATGGCATTCAGGCCACTACTGTACGGCGGCGGAGATCCGCAGCATGAGGTCATGCCGAGTCAACAGTCGAGCAATCATCCGACCAAGGAACATCAGCTCCCCGGGCAACCGGGGGACCCGTCCGCCATGAAGCCCGCGCCCGCCCTCGCTCTCACCGCCGCCCTCCTCGGCTTCGCGCTGATCACCCTGGACGCGTCCGTGGTGAACGTGGCGCTCCCGGCCGTCGGCTCCTCGCTGGGCGGCGGGATGACCGGGCTCCAGTGGGTGGTGGACGCCTACACCCTCGCCTTCGCCGCCCTGATGCTCTCCACGGGCGCCTTCGCGGACCGCGTCGGGGCGAGCCGGGCCTACACGCTCGGCATCACCGTCTTCACCCTCGCCTCGGCGGCCTGCGGGCTCGCGCCGAACCTCGCGACACTGATCGGCGCGCGGGTGGTGCAGGGTGTCGCGGCGGCGGTCGTGCTGCCGGCGTCGCTGGCTCTCGTACGGCAGGCGTACGCCGACCCTGCGCGGCGGGCACGGGCGGTGGCCGTGTGGGCCGCGGGCGGGTCGGTCGCGGTGGCCCTCGGTCCGGTGGCGGGCGGTGCGCTGACGACGGCCTGGGACTGGCGGGGCATCTTCTTCGTCAACCTGCCGCTGGGCGCGGTGGCGTTGGCGCTGCTGGTCCGGGCGCCCCGGTCGCGGCCCCGGCCCGCGCCGCTCGACCTGCCGGGACAGATGACGGCCGTCGTGACGCTGACCGCGTTGACGTTCGCGGTGATCGAGGGAGGGGCAACAGGGCTCGCGGCGCTGGCGGTTGCCGCGGTGGCCGGTCTTCTCTTCCTCCGGATCGAGCGTCGGCAGCCCCACCCCGTCGTGCCGCTCGGGCTCTTCCGCAGCCGGAACATCTCCGTGGCGGTCGCGGCGGGAACCGCGTGCAGCGTGGCCTTCTACGGCATGGTGTTCGTCTTCTCGCTCTTCTTCCAGCAGGTCCAGGGCCGCTCCGCGCTCTACGCCGGGCTGCTGTTCCTGCCGATGAGCGCGCTGATCGGGGCGACGAACGTGGCCTCCGGCAAGCTGGCGGGCCGGTACGGGCCACGGCTGCCGATGCTGATCGGGCAGGGCGTCGCCCTCGCCGGGCTGCTGCTTCTGCTGACCGTCGGGGCGGGCACCCCACCGGCGCTGGTGGCCCTGCTCCTCGTACCGATGGCCCTCGGCTGCGCCCTGACGGTCCCGCCGTTGACCGCCGTGATGATGGAGGCGGTGCCGGCCGAGCGGGCCGGCCTCGCGGCCGGGGTCCTCAACTCGGCGCGGCAGGTGGGCGGCGGGCTGGGGATCGCCGTGTTCGGGGCGCTGGTGTCGGGCGGGTTCGTCGAGGGGATGCGGGTGAGCCTGGGGATCGGGGCGGCCCTGTTCGCGGTGACCTGGCTGTTCAGCTTCCGTCTCGCAGGTCCTGCATCCAGTTGGGCCGGAACTCCAGGTGGTCGTACGTGACCACACACCCCTCCCCCATCGGCGACTGGGTCATGAAGCCGACGAGGGCGGCGCCGGTCTCCTTCTCCTCGCCGAGGGTGAAGAGCCGGACGAAGGTCCAGTGCTTGCCGTCCCGGGAGGCGTGGAAGGCGAACGCGCGCCCGGTGCGGCTCACTCTGAGCCAGACCGAACTGCCCTCCACGGTGAAGGAGTTGGCGTCGTCGGAGTGGCCCCGGGTGACCACCGTGCAGACGGTGGGCACGTCCGGGGAGTACTCCAGGCACAGCTTTGCCCAGGCCCGGTCACCGACATGGACGTAGAGCACCCCGGCGTCGAAGGACGCACTGAAGCCGACGGTGACCCGGGCGATGAGCTGGAAGTCCCCTTCCGGCGCGCCGAGCAGACGCGGCGCGTCGGAGGCGGGGTCGAGGGCCTCGTCGGTGGGCGGGACGAAGCGGTCCTGCCGCGCGCCCGCCCAACCGGTGAGGACCCCGTCCTCGTACGACCAGTGGCCGTCGGGGCCGTAAGTCCGCAGAGGGAAAGGAAGTTCAGGAAGTTCCACGTCCATGCTCAGAGTTTCCCAGCTTCCTTTTCTCCGTGCGGCCCCGGGGGGTTCAGCGTTCGAGGTGGTTGTTGAAACGGCGGGGCAGGCCCAGCGGGTTGTCGTCCCGCAGCTCCGGGGGAAGCAGTGCCTCCGGCGCGCCCTGGTAGGCAACCGGCCGCATCCACCGCTCGATTGCCGTACCGCCGACCGAGGTGGACGTCGACGTCGTCGCCGGGTAGGGCCCACCGTGATGCTGGGCCGGTGCCACGGCGACGCCCGTCGGCCAGCCGTTCACCAGCACGCGACCGGCCAGCGGCGTCAGCTCCGCCAGGATCTCCGCGCCGCGTCCCTCACCGGCGGCCTCCTCGGCCGACAGGTGGACCGTCGCCGTGAGGTTGCCCGGCAGCCGGGACAGCACGGCACGGGCCTGTGCGTCGTCGTCGTAGCGGGCGACGACCGTCACCGGGCCGAAGCACTCCTCGAGGAGCAGGTCGTAGGCGCCCGCCTCGGCCAGTTTGTCGGCGGCGACCGTGAGGAAGCCCGCGCTGACGGTGTGCTCGCCGCCCGCGCCCGGCGTCACCGGCGACTCGACGTCGGGCAGCTCGACGCGCTCGGCGACGCCCGCGATGAAGTTGTCCCGCATGCGGTGGTCGAGCAGGACCCCGGCGTCGGTGTCGCTGACCGCGTCCGTGAGGGACTTGACCAGGCCGTCGCCTGCCGCACCGGACGGTACGAGCACCAGGCCCGGCTTGACGCAGAACTGGCCGACGCCCAGCGTCATCGAGCCGGCGAGGCCGGTGCCGATGGCCTCCGCGCGCTCGGCGGCGGCGGCCTCGGTGATGACGACGGGGTTCAGGGAGCCCAGCTCGCCGTGGAACGGGATCGGGACCGGACGGGCCGCCGCCGCGTCGAACAGCGCGCGGCCACCGCGGATGGAGCCGGTGAAGCCGGCCGCCGCGACCAGCGGGTGCTTGACCAGCTCGACGCCCGCCTCGAAGCCGTGGACGAGTCCGACGACGCCGGCCGGGATGCCGTGCTCGGCGGCGGCGGCGCGCAGCACGGCCGCGACCAGCTCGGACAGGCCGGGGTGGTCGGGGTGGGCCTTGACGACGACCGGGCAGCCGGCGCCGAGCGCGCTCGCGGTGTCGCCGCCGGCGACCGAGAAGGCGAAGGGGAAGTTGGAGGCCGAGTACACGGCGACGACGCCGAGGGGCACCTTGTAGCGGCGCAGGTCCGGGATCGGCGGGGTCGCCGTGTCGTCGGGGTGGTTGATCACGACGTCGAGGAAGGCGCCCTCGTCGACGATGCCCGCGAAGGCGCGCAGCTGGTAGCAGGTGCGGGCGAGTTCGCCGGTCAGGCGGACCGGGCCGAGCGCGGTCTCGGCGTCCGCGGCCTCGACGAGCTGGTCCTTGGCGGCCTCCAGCCTGTCGGCGGCGGTGCGCAGGAACGCGGCGCGGACCGTGCGGTCGGCGAGGGAGGCGCGGGCGTCGTGCGCGGCGCGGACGGCGGCGTCGACCTCCTGGGCTGTGGCCTCCACCGCAACCTGTTCACGCTGCTTCCCGGTTCGGGGGTCGACACTCCAGACTGGTGCTGCTGCCACCGCGGGTCCCTCCACACATGTAATGCCGCAGTACTGGGTCAGTCATCAGGCTCGTTCGATATACTGAACGCTGTCTCTGATGATGAATATGCTGTTGGAGACTATTTCCCGTCGAACGAAGGGGTCAAGGGCGATGTCGGCTGGCGAGACGGGGGGCGGCGCGCAGGTCAAGTCCGCTGTACGGACGGTTGAACTGCTCGAATACTTCGCCGGACGCCCCGGTATGCACTCCCTCGCGGCGGTCCAGGAGGCCGTCGGGTACCCGAAGTCCAGTCTCTACATGCTGCTGCGCACCCTGGTCGAACTGGGCTGGGTGGAGACCGACGCGACGGGCACGCGGTACGGCATCGGCGTCCGCGCCCTGCTGGTCGGCACCTCCTACATCGACGGCGACGAGGTCGTCGCGGCGGCGCGGCCCACGCTGGACCGGCTGTCGGACGACACCACCGAAACCATCCACCTGGCGCGGCTCGACGGCACCAACGTCGTCTACCTCGCCACCCGCCAGTCCCAGCACTACCTGCGCCCCTTCACCCGGGTCGGCCGCCGCCTCCCCGCGCACTCAACGTCCCTCGGGAAGGCGCTGCTGAGCACGTACGCGGACGAACAGGTCCGCAAGATGCTCCCGGAGACCCTCCCGGCGCTCACCGAGAACACCATCACCGACCGGGAGAAGCTCATCGAGGAGCTCCACCAGGTCCGCGAGCAGGGCTTCGCCGTGGACCGCGAAGAGAACACGCTGGGCCTGCGCTGCTTCGGCGTCGCGATCCCCTACCGGACGCCCGCGCGGGACGCGATCAGCTGCTCGGTGCCGGTGGCGCGGCTGACGCCCGCCCACGAGCAGATGGTGAAGGACGCGCTCTTCGACGCCCGGGACCGGCTGACACTGGCCACCCGCAGGCTCTGAGGCGCCCCTAAGCTTCGGGGCATGCAGATCGCGCTCCGAGAGGTTCATGACAGTGATCTGCCGGTCTTCTTCCGGCAGATGAACGATCCCGAGTCGGTGCACATGGCCGCCTTCGTCCCGAGGGACCCGGCCGACCGCGAAGCGTTCGACGCCCACTGGAAACGGGTCCTCGCCTCCGACGCCGTCAACCGCACCATCCTCGTCGACGGTGACGTGGTGGGCAGCGCGGCGGTGTACGGGGAGCCCGGTGAGCGTGAGGTCACCTACTGGGTCGACCGGGCGTACTGGGGACGCGGGATCGCCACGGCCGCTCTCGGGGCGCTGCTCGCCGAGGTCACCGAACGCCCGCTGTACGCCCGCGCGGCGGCGGACAACGCCGGTTCGCGGCGGGTGCTGGAGAAGTGCGGCTTCCGGCTGTCGGCGCACGACCGGGGGTACGCCCACGCGCGCGGCGAGGAGATCGACGAGGTCGTGCTGAGGCTGGACGCCTGACACCGCCGTAGACGCTGCGCCGCACATGAACGTCCGATGAGAAAACCGGACGCAAGGGAACGATTCGATCGGACCCGGTCGTCTATCAGTGCGGGATGAACAAGACGATCAGGCGCGCGTCGGTCTTCGCGCTGCTGCTGGTGTTCGCTCTGCTGCTGCGGGCGACCTGGGTGCAGTTCTACGAGGGCCAGGCGCTGGCGGACGACAGCGACAACCGGCGGAACGCGATCGAGACGTACTCGTCTCCGCTGGGGAACATCATCGTGGCCGGTGAGTCGATCACCGGTTCCGCGAAGACGACAGGGAGCGACCTCAAGTACAAGCGCACGTACAAGGACGGCGAGCTGTACGCGGCGGTGACCGGCTATGCCTCGCAGGCGTACGCGCCGACCCAGCTGGAGGGCATCTACGCCGACCTCCTCAACGGCTCGGACAGCCGGCTGAAGAGCGTCATGGACACGGTCACCAACCAGCGCGCCGAGCCGGGCAACGTGGTCACCACGATCGACCCGGCCGTGCAGAAGGCCGCCTATGACGCGCTCGGCGACAAGAAGGGCGCGGCGGTCGCGATCGACCCGAAGACCGGCCAGATCCTCGCGGTCGTGTCCACACCGTCGTACGACCCGTCCTCGCTGACCGACGCCAACACCGCCGGATCGGCGTGGAAGAAGCTGAACAAGGACTCCGACAAACCGCTCACCAACCGCGCGCTGCGGCAGCCGGTGGCGCCGGGTTCGACGTTCAAGCTGGTCGTCGCGGCGGCGGCGCTGGAGGACGGTCTGTACTCGTCGGTGGACGAGAAGACCGACAGCCCGGACCCGTACACCCTGCCGGGCACGGTCACCCCGCTGGAGAACGAGAACAAGTCCGCGCCCTGCGAGAACGCGTCGATCCGCACCGCGCTCCGGTACTCCTGCAACAACGTCTTCGCGAAGATGGCCTACAACCTCGGGCAGGACAAGCTGCGGGCGATGGCGGAGAAGTTCGGCTTCAACGACAAGGAGCAGGACGTACCCGTCCGGGCCTACACCAGCGTCTATCCCTCGGACATGAACGACTCGTCCACGGCCCTCACCGGCATCGGCCAGTTCGACGTCACCGCGACCCCGCTCCAGATGGCCATGGTCTCCGCGGCCATCGCCAACGGCGGCAAGCTGGTCTCGCCGCACATGGTCTCGCAGCTCACCAACAGCGGCGGTGACGTGCTCAAGGACTACGACGACGACACGTCCACCGAGCAGGTCATCAGCTCCGACACGGCCGAGCAGCTCCAGTCGGCGATGCAGACGGTCGTCGAGGACGGCACGGGCACGAACGCGCAGATCGACGGCGTGACGGTGGGCGGCAAGACGGGCACGGCCCAGCACGGCGAGAACAACAGCGAGACGCCGTACGCCTGGTTCACCTCGTACGCCAAGAACGGGGACAAGGAGGTCGCGGTGGCGGTGCTGGTGGAACAGTCGAACGCGGCCAGGTCAGAGGTCAGCGGCAACGGCCTGGCGGCGCCGGTGGCCAAGGCAATGATGAAAGCGGCGGTGCAATAACGCCCTGCTTTTAGGTTTTCAGGGGCGCGGGGCTGTATCGATTTGCGGCTCCGCCGCGTGGGCGCGACCAGCCACGACGTACCGGGCTGGTCGCGCAGCGTCCTCACTTCACGCCGAGAATCTGCTCAATGGGGTCAATGGCGAAGTAGACGAGGAACAACGCCGAAACCCCCCACAGCAACCAGTGGATCTCCTTCGCCTTCCCGAGCACCACCTTGATCACCACGTACGCCAGGAACCCGGCACCAATACCGTTCGTGATCGAGTACGTGAACGGCATCACCGCGATCGTCAGGAACGCCGGGATCGCGATGTCGTACTTGTCCCAGTCGATGTTCTTGACCTGCGTCATCATCAGGAACCCGACGGCGACCAGTGCCGGCGCGGCGGCCTGGAGCGGCACGATGGTCAGCAGCGGCGTCAGGAACAAGGCAAGCCCGAACAGCCCACCGGTCACCAGGTTCGAGAAGCCCGTGCGCGACCCTTCACCCACGCCCGCCGCCGACTCGATGTACGACGTCGCGGAGGACGAGGACGCCGCACCACCCGCGACCGCCGCCGCCCCGTCGATGAGCAGCACGCGGCCGAGGTTCGGGACCTTGCCCTCCTCGTCCAGCAGCCCCGCCTCCGCGCTGATGCCGACGACCGTGCCCATGGTGTCGAAGAAGTCGGACAGCACGAGGGTGAAGATCAGCAGGACGACGGTGATGATGCCGACGCCCGCCGCGTCGAACGCGCCGAACAGGCTGAAGTGACCGATCAGGCCGAAGTCCGGGGTGTCCACCAGCTTGTCCGGCCACGCCGGCGTCGTGAGCCCCCAACTCTTCACGTCCGCGGCCGAGTTGATGATCATCGCGAGGATCGTCATCGTCACGATGCTGATGAGGATCGCGCCCTTGACCTTGCGGGCGAGGAGTCCGATGGTCAGCAGCACGCCGAGGCAGAAGACGAGAATCGGCCACCCGGCGAGCGAGCCGGTACCGCCCAACTGCACCGGAACCGTGGTGTTCGCGGCATCGGGGATACGGCTGACGAATCCGGCGTCGACGAATCCGATGAACGCGATGAAGAGGCCGATGCCGACGCTGATCGCCTGCTTGAGCGGCTGCGGGATCGCGTGCATCACGGCCTCGCGCAGACCGGTGACCACCAACACGCAGATGAGCAGCCCCTCCAGGACGACCAGACCCATCGCGTCGTCCCAGCTCATCAGCGGGGCGATCTGGAAGGCGACGACCGCGTTGAGGCCGAGGCCGGCGGCGAGGGCGAGCGGCAGGTTGCCGCCGACGCCCATGATGACCGTCATCACCGCGGCCACCAGGGCGGTGGCGGTGGTGAGTTGGACGGCGTCGAGCTGGTGGCCGAACTTGTCCTTCGCGCTGCCCAGGATGATGGGGTTCAGGACAAGGATGTAGGCCATCGTGAAGAACGTGGCGAATCCGCCGCGTATCTCCCGGCCGAAGGTGGACCCCCGCTCGGAGATCCTGAAGTACCGGTCGACGCCGTTCGCCGCCTGAGGTGGGGCGGTTGGCCGGTCGGCCACCTTCTTCGTCTCGGACATGGCTGTGCTCCTTGTTGCCTGAATGATCGGTGCGCGGATGCTGGCTGGATTGTTCCCGCGTTGAACGGGTTTCAGGTTTTCAACGTGTTACGGAATCGGGGTCGACCCGCCAGACTGTGTTCGAAGCCCCGTACGAACCAAGCGGTTGATCACTGCTACGCTTCCGGATCTCATCCGGGACCACCTCCGGATGATCACATGTCATTCACATGACAGGCACAGGGAGGTTTCGCCCGTGGGCACGGTCGTCGACGACGCAGCCTCCGTGGAGTTCCATGCCTTCTTCGAGCGCCACTACGCCGAACTGTCGCGTCTCGCCCATCTGTTGACCGGGGAGTCGGACGCCGCCGACGACCTGGCCGCGGACGCGCTGCTCGCGCTGTGGCACCGCTGGGACCGGGTGCGCGCCGCCGACCATCCGGTGGCGTACGCCCGTGGCGTCGTCGCCAATCTGGCCCGCACCCGCATCCGCAGCGCCGTGCGGGAGCGGCGGCGGATCGCCCTGTTCTGGTCGCAGCGCGAGGAGAAGACCGAGAACCCGGACATAGCGGGAGTCGTGGACGTCCAGGGCGCGTTGCGCCGGCTCCCGTTCCGCAAACGGGCGTGTGTGGTGCTCCGGCACGCGTTCGACCTGTCGGAGAAGGACACCGCTCTCGCCCTCGGTGTTTCCGTGGGTACGGTTAAGTCCCAGACGTCCAAGGGCATGGCCGAACTCCAGCGGTTGCTCGGCTCCGAGGGCGTACCCCAGAAGGTGCACGTGGCGATGGCGCGCGGCGGCGAGACCGTAGGACGGAACCGATGAGGCAGCAGGACGTGCATGACGAGCTGCGCGCCCGGCTGCACGAGGCGGCCGGGCAGCACGAGCCGGACCGGGCGCGCATCCTGGCGCGGATCGAGCGCGGCATGGCCGAGCAGACCCGCCCCGACCACCGGGCCACCCGGCCGCCGGTGTTCGGCTGGGTGCGCGTGGTCTCCGCGACGGCCGCGGTCGCGTGTGTGCTCGGCATCGGCGGTTACGCGGTGGCGTCAGCCGTGAAGGACGACTCCCCGCAGCAGACGGTCGCGACCACGGCGACGCCCGAGCCGTCGCCGGACGCGACGAGCCGGGCGCCGATCCATCCGTCGGCCCCGGAGCCGCGCGAGACACCGAAGACCGAGAAGCCGCGCAGCACCCCCACCGCGAAGGCACCCTCCGCGACCGTCACCGCGCAGCCGCCGGTCACCGCCTCCGGCGAGGAGGACGGTCCGCTGTGGTCGGACGGCTCGGTGGACCCGCACAGCAACGACTTCTGGGCGCAGAGCAACATCACCCTGAAGACCTCCGAGGAACTGACCGCGCTCACCGTGCAGTTGAGGATCGCGCAGACCGGCGGGGTGACCTCGGCGGGCGCCTGGCGGTCGCTGCCGGAGGACGACTTCACCCTCACCAGCGAGGAGAAGGACGGCTTCCTCGTCTACACCTGGACGCTCAAGGAGGGGCGCAAGGTCCCCAAGGGCGAGTGGGTGTTCGCGGGCCAGTACGACCATGAGCGCGGCGGCCGGGACGCGGGCGACGACAGCTACACGGCGACCGGTACGGCGGACGGTGAACAGCTCGCGGTGAAGGGCGACTTCGCGTCCCACAGCGGCGACGACGCGTCGGACGACGGCGACTCGTAGGCCCCGCGCAGGGGGTTCGTAAAGAAATTCCGGAGACGCGGCAACCCTTTCTCCGCCCGTGGCGACCAGGAGACGCAAGGATCCTCTCCCACGCAAGGAATGGGCATGACTGCACGAGCCGAACAGCGCGTCCGCCACCGTCGCCGGGTCACCAAGCGCCGGGCGGTGATCGCCGGGGCGTCGGCCCTCACCCTCACGGGCGCGGCGATCGTCACGACGACGCTGCTGTCCACCGCAGGCGCGGCCTCCTCCTGGCCGACCGCCACCGGCAGCAAGGCCGTGTCCGCCACGATCAAGGTGTCCGGGACGCTCGACGGCAAGTACGTGAAGTACTACGGCTCCGGCGCCCTGGGCAGCGACAGCCAGGACGAGGACCAGGGCCCGATCTTCGAACTGGCCGACGGCGCCACGCTGAAGAACGTCATCATCGGCACCCCGGCCGCGGACGGCGTGCACTGCCTGGGCAGCTGCACCCTGCAGAACGTGTGGTGGCTGGACGTCGGCGAGGACGCGGCGAGCTTCAAGGGCAAGTCGTCCTCGGCCGTCTACACGGTCTACGGCGGCGGCGCGAAGAACGCCTCCGACAAGGTCCTGCAGTTCAACGGCGCCGGGAAGCTGGTCGTCTCCAAGTTCCAGGTGGAGAACTTCGGCAAGCTGGTGCGCTCCTGCGGCAACTGCAAGACGCAGTACAAGCGCACGATCATCATCAACGACGTGGACGTCACCGCGCCCGGCAAGTCGATCGTCGGCATCAACTCCAACTACGGCGACACGGCCGCGCTGCGCAAGATCCGCATCCACGGCGACAGCAGCAAGAAGATCAAGACGTGCACGCGGTTCAAGGGCAACAACACGGGCGCGGAGCCGACCGAGATCGGTTCGGGTCCGGACGGAACCAACTGCCGGTTCACCTCCTCTGACCTGTCGTACGAGTGAGTGAACCTTCAAGCATGACGGAGCCGGCCCCTTGAGCACCCACAAGAGACACCTCACGCGCCGCCGGGTGCTCGGGGCCTCCGCGATCGGCGTCGCCGCCACCGGCGCCGCCGTCGCGGGCGGCACCGGACTCCTGTCGTCCGCGTCCGCCGCGACCTTCGGCTACAAGGACGACGGCACGAACTACGTCGTCGACACCGGCGCCTCCCTCGTCTTCAAGGTCTCCAAGTCGACGGGCGACCTCACGTCCCTCGTCCACCGGGGCAAGGAGTACGAGGGCTACGGCGGCAAGCACTCGCACGTGGAGTCCGGCCTCGGCGCGTCCACGGTCACGATCAGGCAGTCCGGCGCGACGATCCTGGTGAAGGTCGTGCACGGCGCGATCACCCAGTGGTACGCGGCCCGCAGCGGCCAGAACAACGTCTACCTGTGGACGCACAAGAAGGACGCCTCCTTCACCGCGACCCGCTACCTCGTCCGCCTCAAGCCGGGGATCTTCCCCAACGAGGGCTCGGACAGCTGGATCGAGGCCTCCGACAAGGTCATCGAGGCCGGAGACGTCTGGAAGCGCGCGGACGGCACCACCCACTCCAAGCACTACTCGGGCAAGCGCACCATCGACTACGACCACGTCGGCTTCACCACCGGCTCGGTCGGCCTGTGGCTGGTGCGCTCCAACCACGAGAAGGCCTCGGGCGGCCCCTTCTACCGCTCGCTGCTGCGCCACTCCAACGACAAGGGTGCCGGGCTCTACGAGATCCTGCACTACAACCAGGCGCAGACGGAGCCCGAACGCTTCGGTCTCCAGGGCCCGTTCGTGCTGTCCTTCACGGACGGCGGTACGCCCTCCCCCGCCCTGTCCGCCGGGAAGCTGGACACCTCCTGGGTGGACGGCCTCGGCATCACCGGCTGGGTCGGCGCGGCCGGCCGCGGCAAGGTGGCGGGCGTCGGTCTGAAGAACATGGACGCCACGTACCCGTACACGGTCGGCTTCGCCAACGCGGACGCCCAGTACTGGGCGAAGGCCGCGGCCGGGACCGGCGCGTTCTCCTGCAAGGGGATGCTGCCGGGGACGTACACCCTGACCGTCTACAAGGGTGAACTCGCCGTGCACACCGGCACGGTGAAGGTCACGGCGGGCGGTACGACGTCCCTCAACTCGCTGACCATCACCGGTGACCCGTCCACCGCCAAGGCCATCTGGCGGCTCGGCGACTGGGACGGCACGCCCGGCGAGTTCAAGAACGCCAAGCTGATGACGTACGCCCACCCCTCCGACGCACGTGCGGCGAAGTGGACCGGCAACGTCGTGATCGGCGCCGGCGGCGAGGCGGCGTCCTTCCCCGCGTACATGTGGAAGGACGTCAACGACGGCGTCCTGATCTACTTCAAGCTGACCAAGGCGCAAGCGGCGGCCGCGCACACGCTGCGGGTCGGGGTGACGGACGCCTTCTCCAACGGCCGTCCGCGCATCGCCGTCAACGACTGGGTCTCGGCCGTCCCCACGGCTCCCGCTCAGCCCTCGACGCGCTCTCTCACCACGGGTTCGTACCGTGGGAACAACCATTCGTTCGCTTTCAACGTCCCAACCAGTGCGTGGAAGACGGACCCGAATCAGTACAACGTCCTGAAGCTCACGATAGTGAGCGGGTCGGGCGGCACGGCGTTCCTCAGCGCCGGTACGTCGTTCGACTGCATAGACCTGCTGACCTGAGCCCCCCTCGGTCAGCAGCCGCCGGCAGAGCCCCCCTCGGCCGGCAGGGAAACGCCCCGCCTGTGACGACAGGCGGGGCGATTCTCTTTCTCGCGCGTTCAGTTCATCGTCGAACCGATGGTGGTGGAGCCGGTGGTGAGGAAGGTGGTGGCCGGGAGTGAGCCGTCCGACTTGCGGGCGCTGTACGCCGTCGTCGCGTCCGTCGTCTTGAAGGAGGGCGTGGAGACGCCGCTGTCCCAGTTGTTCGCGGCGGAGACGGTGGCCGAACTCAGCTTCGACAGCCCGCCCTTGTTGCTCACCGCGAGGTTGCGGGCCAGCCGGGCCTTGCCCGTGGCGAAGTAGAAGCCGGCCTCGGCATTCGCGTACGCCGTGTTGCGGTTCAGGACGATCGCGCCGGGGTTGGAGTTCTCCGTGAACCCGTTGAGCGTGTTGTCCCAGGCCGCGTTGTTGTTGACGACGTGCGCGACCGTGACGCCCCCGCCGCCCAGCTTGTACCCGTTGCCGTTGCCCTCGAAGGCCGAGTCGTTCCAGCGGTTCTTGCCGTTGCCGAAGGCCCAGGAGTGCTCGATGGTGACGGGCGAGGAGAACTGCCAGAGGTCGAGCCCGTCATCCGAGTTGTTGTACAGGCGCGCGCCGGTGACCTTGTTGCCGGTCCCCGAGCCGAACTTGATCGCGATGCCGTCCGCGTTCTGGCCGTGGCCCGCCGGGTCGTAGTTGCCGTAACTGTCCAGGTTCTGCACGAGGTTGTTCGTCGTGCCGTCGCCGCGCAGCGTGAAGCCGGAGTCGCCGTTCTTCGCGGTGACGAGGTTCTTGAAAACACCGCCCACGGACGACGTGACGACGAAGCCCTGGGCCGGGGAGTTCTGGAAGGTGAGGTCGGAGACGGTCCAGTAGTCGCCGTAGATCCCGGCCAGCCAGGACCCGGCGGGCAGCTTGGAGCCGTCGATCTTCACCTTCTCGCTGCCGTACGCCCGGAGCGTGATCCGCGCCGAACTCGTGCCGTTCGCCGTCGACTTCAGGGTGGCCGTCGGGTAGTACGTGCCGGCGCGGACCTGAATGACGGTCCCCGCGGTGGCGCTCTTCACGGCCGACTCCAGCTGGGCGGTGCTGGAGACGGTGACCGTCGTCGAGGCGGCCTGGGCGCCGCCGTTCGACAGCCCGAGGTACACGCCGCCCGCCCCCGCGGCGACGGCGACGGCCGCGGCGATGGAGAGGGTGCGGGTCCTGCGGTGGCGTCCGGTGCTGTGACGCACGGAGCGTTCCTTTCCTAGGGGGTTCGTACGCTCAGCAGTCGTCACCGTGATCCTGGGAGGTTGCCGCGCCGCGGCGAAAACCAGCGAAACTTTCGCTCACCGGTGCATCGCCGCGGCGCTCAACCGGCCGCTAGCTGACGAAGTACGTCGGGTTCGGCAGCTTGTACGTGCGGTCGGCGTAGCCGCCGTCCAGGTCCGAGTACTGGTCGCCGAAGTTGGCGATGATCTCGTACCCGAGGTCGTCCTCGATGTGCTGCCGCGTGCCGCCCTTGTACTGCACGGTCGTGCAGGTCCAGGTGCCCGGCGTGGCGCAGGCGCTCAGGTAGGCCGGCGGGTTCGCCTTGTCCTTGAGGAACATGTGGTCGGCGTCGAGGTTCACATCGGCGCCGATCTTCTTCAGGTTCTCGACGGCGGCGGTGCGCTGCGCCTCGGAGAGACCGGAGTTGTAGAAGACCTCCACGCCCTTGGACTCGGCGTACTGGACCAGCTCGGCGCTGCCGAAGACCCCCGGCCGGTCGGCCTTGTTCACGTAGTCGGCCCACGTGGCCGAGTTGTACGTGTAGTTGTAGCGCTTCTCGTAGTCGAGGCTGAGCAGCAGCGTGTCGTCGATGTCGAAGACGACCGCGGGCTTCTCGCCCTTGTGGTGGGCCTTGCGGGCCGCCTGGTCGATGTACTTGCGGGCGGCCTTGTCGATGGCCGCGAGGTCCTTGGCGTACTGGCTGTCCGGGGACGCCTGGTAGACACCGTTGGCGTCGGCCGTGGTGCCGTAGTAGGTGTCGATGTCCTTGACCAGGAGCCCGATGTTGTAGGGCTCGTGGGTGCTGTTCGCCGTCGACTGGCCGGCGGTGGCCGCGCCGGCGCCGTAGAGGCCGGCGCCGGCGACGGCACACGCGGCGGCGATGGCCGCGATACGCAGTGGCTTATGCATGACAGAGTTCTACGCGCGTCACCACGGCGGGCGCGAGACCCGTTGCCCGATCGATACCTCCTGCACAGGCAAAAAACGGGTCAAGCGCCCTGGTGTGTCGACAAGTGGTCAGTTCATCGTGGCCCCGATGGTCGACGAGCCCGTCGTCAGGAACGTCGTGGCGGGCAGGGTGCCGCTCGAACTACGGGCGTTGTACGTCGTCGACGCGTCCGTGGAGATGAAGGACGGGGTCGAGATGCCGGAGTCCCAGTTGTTGCCGGCCGAGGTGACCGAGGAGCCCTTGTTGACCAGGCCGCTGCCGTTGCTCACCGCGAGGTTCTTGCCGAGCTTCGCGGAGCTGGTGGCGAAGTAGTAGCCCCACTTGCTGTTGGCGTAGGCGGTGGTGCGGTTGATGACGATCGCGCCGGTGTTGGAGTTCTCGGTGAAGCCGTTGCCGGCGTTGCCCCAGGCGGCGGAGTTGTTGACGACGTGGGCCACGACCTCGCCGTCGCCGCCCAGCTTGTAGCCGTTGCCGTCGCCCGCGAAGGCGGAGTCGGACCAGCGGTTGACGCCGTTGCCGAAGGACCAGGTGTGCTCGATGGTGACCGGCGAGGAGAAGGACCAGAAGTCGATGCCGTCGTCGCTGTTGTTGTAGAGGCGGGCGCCGGTGATCAGGTTGCCGGTGCCGGAGCCGAACTTCACGGCGACGCCGTCGGCGTTCTCGCCGTGGTTGGCGGCGTCGTAGTTGCCGTAGGAGTCGATGTTCTTGACGGTGTTGTTCACGGTCCCGTCGCCGGTGAGCGTGAAGCCGGAGTCGCCGCCGTTGATGGTCTTGATGTTGTTCCAGTTGGTCCCGGTGCAGGACTGGCAGACCACCGCGCTGTCCGGGGAGTTCTGGAAGGTGATGTTGGAGACGTTCCAGTAGTCCGCGGTCAGCTTGAAGATCCAGTCCCCGTCGGGGAGGGAGGAGCCGTCGATCTTCACGGTCTCGCTGCCGTACGCGGTGAGCTGGATCGGGCTCGACGACGTGCCGTTGGCGGTGGACTGGAGGGTGGCGGTCGGGTAGTAGGTGCCGCCGCGGACCTGGATGACGGTGCCGGCGGTGGCGTTCTTGATGGCGTTGGACAGGTCGGTGGAGTTGGAGACGACCACCGTCGCGGCCTGTGCCTGGGTGGGGAGGACGGCGATGCCGGAGCCGAGGGCGAGGGCGGCCGTCGCGAGGAGAGCGGTACGACGAGACATGGAGTGCGGGTCCTTTCTCGTACTGCGGGGATGGGGGGATCAGAGGACGTGGTCGAGCCAGTCGAAGACCTCGTCCTGCATGCGGTCGACGAAGACATGGCCGAGGTCGGGCCAGGTCCTGAGGTGCAACCGCTCCTCGGCGTGGCGGGAGTGCCAGACGGCGCGCAGCTTGTCGTACGCGACCTGGACGCCGTCGGCGGGGAACAGCGGGTCGAGCCCACCGTTGAAGAAGAGCATCGGCCTGGGTGCGGCGATGCTCGCCACGTCGGGGAAGTCGAGGAACCGGGGCAGCCCGGGGTGGAGCATGTAGTACGACGACTGCCCGCGCAGCGTGTTGTTGCCGGGCACCATCATTTCCTTGAGGCCGGTCATCCAGCAGACGGCGGCCGTCGCGGAGACGGCGTCGGTGAGCGCGGCCGCCTGCCAGGCGCGGTAGGCGCCCATGGAGAAGCCGACGGCGGCGACGCCGCGCCCACGGTTCAGGCTCGCCAGGAAGCCGGCGGCGCGGGCGTCCTCGCGGGCCATGAGTCCGGCGAGGGAGGAGCCGAGGTTGTAGAAGTTGCTTGCCAGGGCCTGCTGTTGGTCGTAGGTGATCGGACCCCGGTCGCCCCAGCCGGGCGCGTCGAGGCAGAGGACCGTGTAGCCGCGCCGGGCGAGTTCGTCGCCGACGAAGCGTCCGCTGAAGTACTTGTCGGCCCAGGCCTGTGCGGCGGCGAGCCGGGTGTCGTCGTACCAGGGCCGGACGAGTTTCTCCTTGCCGATGTCGAACCTGGCCCCGTGGTCGTGGAGCAGGAGCACCGCGCGGAACGGGCCGGGGCCGTGCGGGGTGAGCAGGGCGCCGCGGACCCGTTCGTGGCGGGTGAGGGAGAGGGTGACCAACTCCTGGGTGTAGGCGTCGGTTTGCGCGCGATCGCTGTACTCGGGCGCGTACGGTGTCTCGTCCTGCCGGTCCACGAGGAGGTGTTCCTCGACCATCGCGCGGGCGGTCCGCCGCCACTCCCGGAAGTCGCGGATCGGCGAGGTCCCCCAGGCCAGGGGGAAGTCGAGGTCCTTCTTCAGGTCCTCGTAGAGGCTGTCAGGAGTGGCCATGAGGCCTCCCGGCACCGGCGTGGGTGAGGACGTAACGCTCCACCGCGGCGGGCGACTTGAGCGCCCGGTACTCGTACGCGTCCGCCGGGTCCCAGCCGACGTCGTCCGTCAGCCCGAGGCTCGCGGCGACCTTGTCGAGCCCGGCCGGGCGGCCGTCGATCCAGGAGCTGGTGTCGTGGAAGTGCTCGCCTCCGTAGGCGGCGAGGGTGGCGTCGTACCGGAAGACGTTGCGCTCGGAGTAGATCGCGGACTCCACTCCGACGCCGAGGGCGTAGAGCGGGGTGCGACTCCGGGACACGTACACGTTGTTGAGGACGTGCACCTGCCCGAAGCGGACGCGCGGTCCGCGCTGCACGATGTCGCTGAACAGGTTCCGGGCGAAGGTCACCTTGAGGTGCCCGCGGTCGCGGTCGCCCCGCCCGTCGCCGGAGCCGATGAGGAGCGCCTTGTCGTGGTCCTCGAAGCGGCTGTCGGAGACGGTGATGAAGTCGGAGCCGTCCTCGATGTCGAGCAGCCCGTCGTGCCGTTGGACGTGCTCGCCGTGGAAGCCGACGGGGGCCTCACTGTCCGGGTAGCGGCCGTCGGTGAAGGTGCAGTGGTCGACCCAGATGTTCTTGCCGGTGATGACGGTCATCGCGTCGAAGCGGGCGTTCCAGTTGCCCTGGGTGCCGTCGTCGGGTGACCAGCTGGTGAAGTGGTCGACCGGAGCCTCCAGTTGGAGGTTTCGCACGATGATGTTCGTGCCGGTGTTGACGGTGAGGAACACGCCCAGAAGCCGGGCGTTGTCGCCGACGCCGACGAGCGTGGTGTCGCTCGGGATCGTCAGCTGGATCTGCGCCTTCTCCTTGTTAGAGCCGGTCTGCCGCAACTGGCGTTGCTGCTTGCAGTAGTCGTAACGGGTGTCGGACCAGGTGGAGCCGTCCTCGCCGAAACAGGACATGTACTTGGCGAGGTCGTAGCCGGGGGCGTAGTCCTGCTCACCGAGCAGCGAACCGTCGTCCGTCTCATGGCCGTTGATGGTGCCGACGACCCGGACCACCTTCGGACCGGTGGCCGCGAGGGCCTCCTTCAGCTCGGCGCGCGTGTGCACGGTCCAGGTGGTGCCGCCCGCCCCTCCGGTGGTGCCGGCGCCCCAGCCGACCGGGGTTCGGTCAAACGCCTGGGCCTGGGGCGCGCCGAGCAGCAGGCACGCCCCGGCGAGGAGGGCGGCCGACAGCCTACGCATGGGGACGCCAGTCGCCGAGGTAGGCCGCCTTGGTGTGCAACTGGGCTTCCTCGTCGGTCAGTTGCGGCCGGTTCTCCGGGACCGTGATCTCCGCGCCCGGGCCGGAGTTGCGGTACTCCCGGAAGCGCATGGTCTGCCAGGGGTACTGCTCCCGCATGTTGGTGTACGGGGTGACCGGGTCGATGCCGGGCCCGATGCGGGTGTCCCGGACGACGAGGGACGGCCAGGCGGTCGTCTCGTACGAGGGGACCCAGGGCCGCGCGAGCTTGTACGCCGCGTCCTCGGCGCCGGAGGTGATGCGGGAGCGGACGGCGAGGATGCCGTACGGGTTGGCACGGGCGGTGGAGGGGGCGAAGACCATGCCCTTGGGGGTGAAGGTGACGTCCCGTTGCAGGGTGTGGAAGTGGCAGTCCTCGAAGACGGCGGTGGCCCGGCCGAAGACGAAGTCGACGTCTCCTTCGATGTAGCAGTGGTGGAAGTACTGCCGGTCGAAGGAGGTGAGCGCGGTCGTCTCGACGAAGAGGGTGTCCTGGTGGGCGAGGAGCCGGACGTTCTCGAAGTGGGTGCGGTCGCCGTAGGTGTAGGCGGCCACCGCCTGGGTGCCGGTGATGTCGGGGTGGTCGGCGCGCAGCCAGTCGTTGGCGAGGGTGAGGTCGCGGACGGTGAGGCCGGGGGCCGCCGAGGTGAAGGTGGCGGAGCCCGCGGTGCCGTAGGTCGTCCCGTCGGGCTTCTTCGTGCCGTTGGCGTTGTCGTACACGATGACGGCGTCGCGCGGGTCGCAGGAGGCGCCGCGGATTGTCAACTCGGCTTTGTCGGCGGGCACGTTGACGACCTCGCGATACGTCCCTGGGTGCACGACGATCGTCCAGCCGGCCCCGGTCACCGCGTCCACGGCGGCCTGGACGGAGTCGCCGGGCCGGACGTGCAGGACACGGCGACCGCTCGCGAAGGCGTCGGTGGAGCCGACGGCCAGCAGGCCCGCCGTCAGGCCCGTCAGCAGGGTGCGTCGGCGCATGTCAGCACGCCTCCTTCCACGGCTGCCAGTCACCGAGGTAGGCCTCGCGGGTCGCCGACTCGGCCTGCTCGTCGGTGAGTTGGGGCCGGTTCTCGGGGACGGTGATCTCGGCGCCGGGGCCGAGGTTGCGGTACTCGGCGAAGCGCTGGTTCTGCCACGGGTAGGAGGTGGACATGTTGGTGTAGGGCGCGACCGCGTCGATGCCGGCGCCCATCCATGTGTTCCGCACGACGAGACTCGGCCGGGCGGTGGTGTCGGAGCTGGGCACCCAGGGGCGGGCCAGCTTGTACGCGGCGTCCGGGGCCTCGCTGCTGATCCGGCCGCGGGAGACCAGGTAGCCGAGGGGGTTGGCGCCGGCCGTGGAGGGCGCGAAGACGAAGCCGTAGGGGGCGGCGGCCAGGTCGGTGCGGTCCAGGGTGCGGAAGTGGCAGTGCTCGTAGACCGCGGTGGCCCGGCCGAAGACGAAGTCGACGTCGCCCTCGGCGTAGCAGTGGGAGAAGTACTGGCGGGCGAAGACGGTCAGGGCGAGGGAGTCGGCGTACAGGGTGTCCTGGTGGCCGAGGAAGCGGCAGTGGTGGAAGGCGGAGCGGTCGCCCATGACCTTGAGGGCGACGGCCTGGGTGCCGCTGATGTCGGGGTGGTCGGCGCGCAGCCAGTCGTTGGCGAAGGTGATCCAGCGGGCGGTGAAGCCGTCGGCCCTGAGGGTGGTGGTGGCCGAGCCGGTGGTGCCGTACGTTCCCGAGCCGTCGGGCTTCGGGGTGCCGGCCGCGTTGTCGTAGACGATGACGACGTCCCGCGGGTCCTCGGAGGCGCCGATCCAGGTGGCCTCGGTGCGGGTGGCGTCGAGGCTGACGGTCTCGCGGTAGGTGCCCGGTGCGATGACCAGGGTCCAGCCGCTGCCGGTGGTGGCGTTGACGGCGGCCTGGACGGTGGTGTGGTCGCCGCGGCCCTGGGTGTCGACGTAGAGCGTGTTCGGGGTCAGGCGCCTGGCCGGGGAGCCGAAGCGGCCGAAGGGCCTGGAGCCCGCCAGGGCGGGGGTGGGGGCGAGGGCGAGGGCGGCGGCCGCGCCGGTGCTCGCCAGCAGGAATCCCCTTCTGGACAGGGGGAGTTGAACGTGGGGCGAGGACATGCGGGTGCTCCTTGGAAGTGCGGCTCAGCAGGGGGTTTCCTCGCGTGGGGGGTGCCGGGGCGGACGCGCTCGGGATGTGAGCACGATGCGGTCCGCCCCGGCCGTTTCAGGTGGCGGGCGTCAGCAGGCGTTGCCGACACCCGTACGCCGGGCGGGCGTTCAGCAGGCGTTGCCGGCGCCCGCGCGGTGGTCGACGATCGCCGGGACCGCCTTGACCGGGTCGACCTTGGTGCGCAGGGTGGGCGTCCAGCCGGCGCCGGACTCCAGGGTCTCGGCCGGGATCTCCGCGTTGTGGACGGCGATCAGGTCGGTGACCTCGCCGTTCACGGTGTTGTCGGCGGCGGTCAGCGGCGACACGTTCCACCGCTTGAGCACCTTGGCCGCGCTGATCCCCTCCGGCAGCGTGAACGCGTTGTGCTCGGCGACGAGTTGGGACTCCTTGCCGATGCCGAAGCTGTAGGCGTAGTCGTCGTTCGCCACGAAGTGGTTGTTGTACGAGTCGACCTGCCCGAAGCGGACGCGCGGCGCGCGCTCGACCAGGTTCGAGAACAGGTTGTGGTGGAACGTCACCTTCAGGTGGCCCCGGTCGATCGCCGTGGTGGCGGCGTTGTCGCTGTTGCCGATGAGGATCGTCTTGTCGTGGTCGGCGAAGACGTTCCAGGAGGCGGTGACGTAGTCGGCGCCCTTGACGATGTCCAGCTCACCGTCGTGCTGCTGGTAGAGCATGCCGAAGTAGGTCGGCGCGGCACTGTCGGGGTGGGAGCCGTCGGTGAACGTGTTGTGGTCGATCCACACATGGGTCGAGCCGTAGACGACGGCGGTGTCGTACTCGGAGTTCCAGTTGCCCTTGTCGCCGTCGGTCGGGTCCCACTGCGGGAAGCAGTCGATCGGGCTCTCGAAGGTCAGGTTGCGGACGATGACGTTGTCGACGCCGGTGATCTGGAGGCTGGCGCCCTTGAAGCCAGCGTTCCTGCCGATGCCGACGATGGTGGTGTTGGCGGGGACGGCGGCCTTGATGACCTTGTTCTGATTGGCGGCGGAAGCGGCCCGCAGCCCTTCCGGACTGTCGGCGGGCTCGGCGCTCAGGTCGGTGTCGAGGCCCCAGGCCTCCGGCGAGTACTTGGCGAGGTAGGCGTCGAAGTCGTACCCGTCGGCGGCGAAGGCGTCACAGCCCTCGGAGACGGCGTCGATGGTGCCCTTGACCTTGATGATCTTCGGCGCGTCGCCGCCGGCGGCGAGGGCGGCCTTGAACTCGGCCCAGGTGGAGACGGTGTAGACGTGATCGGCGTCGGCCTTGGCGCCGCCGGTGGTCCCGGTGCCGTACGACGCCCAGCCGTCGTTGGCCGGGAGGGTCTGCCGGGCGAGGTCACGGCCCTGCGCCTGGGCGCTGGGGCCGGTCACGGCGAGGACGAGGGCGGTGCAGCCGACCACGGCGGCGGCAGCGCGCGCCACCGAGGTCACTGTGACATGCCCATGCCATTTCTGTGCGTTCATTGTGCGGCTCTCTTTTCTCAGGTCGGTGGGTGGTGCCGGTTACGCGGTGGCTTCGGGCCAGGTGATCCAGGACGTGGGGATCTCGTCGTCCAGGCGGCAGACGTCCTGCGGACGCAGCACCCGGGTCCGCAGCAGCTCCCGCACCACGAGCCGCGCCACGGCGATCGCGCCCGGCGGGTTGAAGTGCGTGTTGTCCTGCTCGGTCGCGGTCCAGTTGAAGTACGTCTTGGTCTCCTCGACCCCGAGTCGCTGCCACAGGGCGAGGGACAGGGCCTGGATGTCGAGCAGCGCCACGCCCTCCTCCTCGGCCAGCGCCCGCATCGCCGCCGGGTAGTCGCCGTGGGTCGGCAGGGCGTTGCCGGCCGCGTCGAACTTCCGCCGCTCGACGGAGGTGGCAAGGACGGGGCGGGCACCGTGGGCACGGGCGCCGTCGATGTACAGCCGCAGATAGTCCTGGTACGTCGTCCAGGGCTCGGTGTACCGGGTCGGGTCGGCGGACTTCTCGTCGTTGTGCCCGAACTGGATGAGGAGGAAGTCCCCCGGCTGAATGGCCGCGAGGATCACATCGAGCCGGCCCTCGTCGACGAAACTCTTCGAACTCCGCCCGTTCACCGCGTGATTGGCGACGGGCCGGTCCTTGTGCAGAAAGAACGGGAGTGCCATGCCCCACCCGGTCTCGGGCGCGGCGTCGGCGTATTTCTGAGCGGCGGTGGAATCACCGGCGATGTAGAGAGTGCGATTACGCAATGGAGCGGCCTGAGCGGTACCGGTGGCCGCGAAGGCGAGAGGAACGGCGCCAAGAGCGGCTGCCGTGACCTGACGGCGCGAAATTGACATGCGATGCCCTTCTGCCCCTAGGGGCGCGGGGAACTGCGCGACCAGCCACAACGGCCCGCAGTCCCCCACGAACAGAAACCACCCGAGCTCTGGGGAAAAATCAGCCCTTCTGCGAATTCCACTCCGCCTGGGCGTCGTTCAACTGGTCGGCGAACGTGTCCAGGAAGTCCTTCGCGCTCATCTTCCCGAGCAGCACCTTCTGGAAGTTCGGCTCGTTGTCGGCCTTGGAGATGGTCCCCCAGTCAGGCAGGTAGTACGGCAGCTGAACAATGGTGGTCGACCCGTCGGTCAGCGCCGCGGCGGCGAGCTTCGTGGGCTCGGCCTTGGAGATCCACGCGTCCTTGGCCGCCTCGTTGTTCGCCGGCACCTGCCCCGCGGACTCGTTGAACTTGGAGTTCTCCGCGCGCGAGACCGCGAACTCGATGAACTTCCAGGCCGCTTCCTTGTTCTTGGAGCTCTTGAACAGGCCGACGCCGTCCACGGGGTTGGACACCTGAACCCGCTTGCCGGAGGCGCCGATCGGCTGCGGAATACCGCGGAACTTCTCGACGCCCAGCGACTTCACGTGGTCCTGGTACGAACCCAGGTTGTGGTTGAGCATTCCGATCGTGCCGGAATCCCACTGGGCGACCATCTTGGTGAAGTCGTTGTTGAGGTCGGCGGACGGGGTGTCCTTCTTGTAGAGCGCGGCGTACTTCTCCAGCGCCTCGACGTTCTTCGGGTCGTTGACGGTGGTCTTGTCGCCGTTCCAGAAGGACGTGATGCCGCTCTGTCCGTACATCGCGTCCAGCGCCTGGGCGATGGAGCCGGCGCCACCGCGGATGGTGTAACCGAACTCGTTCTTCTTGGCGTCGGTGAGCTTGTCCGCGGCCTCGTAGAACTTGTCCCAGGTCGTCGGCTCGTCCAGGCCCGCCTTCTTGAACAGGTCGGTGCGGTAGTACAGCACGCCGTTGTTCGCGGAGGTCGGCACCGAGTAGAGCGTGTCGTCGACGCCGCCGGCCGCCTTCAACGAGGTGACCATGTCCTCGTTGAGCTTGCCGTTGAGGGAGGACTTGGCGAGCCGGTCGTCGAGCGGCTCCAGCACCTTCTGCGCGGAGAAGCTGGCGATCATCGCCGCGCCGACACCGCCGACGTCCGGCAGACCGCCGCCCTGGATGGCGGTCTCGACCTTGGACTGGTAGTCCGCGGAGGGGATGCCGACGTACTCGACGTCGATGTCCGGGTTGGCCTTCTCGAAGTCGGCGATGATCGCCTTCCAGGCGTCGGTGCGGACACCGCCGTTGTTGTCCCAGAAGACGATCTTGCCCTTGCCGCTGCCCTCGTCGCCCTTGTCGCCGCCGGTGCCGCTGCCGTCGTCACCGCAGGCGGTGGCGGTCAGGGCGAGGACGGAGCCCAGGGCGACGGCCACGGCGGCGCGCCTGCTTCTGCGGATGTTGATCTTCATGGGTCGGCTCTCTTCTTCTGGATCAAACACTTCTTCGACCGGGTGGAGCTGTGCAGTCGTGGAGCTGTGAAGTTGTGGCGCTATGAAGTTGTGGGGGTCAGTGGCGGGCGTGCGGCGCCCAGCCGTCGCTTCCCGCGAGGTAGTCGGCGACGGTGTGGGCGCGGACGTCCTCGTCGCTCATCTGCGGCCGGTCCGCGGTGACTTCGGCGCCGGGGCCGTAGTTGCGGTACTCGGTGAAGCGCGCGTCCTTCCACGAGAAGCCGCTCATGTCGGTCCACGGCGCGGACTTCACCGCCGCGGGCAGTTCGGTGTCGCGGATCAACACCTGGGCGACGGCCTCCGGTTCACCGCCCGGGTGCCACGGCCGGCCCAGGTGGAAGGACTGGTCCGGCGCGTCGCTCACGACCTTCGACCGGGTGATCAGGAAGCCGTAGGGGTTCCCGGTCCACGTCGAAGCGGCCGTCATGTAGCCGTTGTTGGTGGTCGAGCCCCGGCTCAGCAGCTTGATCACCGAGCGCTCGATCACCGTCGTGGCCCGCCCGTAGACGAAGTCGACGTCGCCCTCGATGTACGAGTCGCGGACGTAGACCCGGCTGACGGTGGTCAGCTTGGGGCTGTCGGTCATCAGGGTGTCCTGGTTGCCCAGGAAGGCGGTGTCCTCGAAGACGATCCGGTCGCCGGTCGTCTTCATGGCGAGGGCCTGCTCGCCGTTCAGCTCGACCGCGGCCTCGTCGAAGTCGTTGCTGAAGGTGAGGTGGCGTGCCGTGACGTCGTTCGCGGCGATCCGCACGGTGGCGCTGCCGGTCGAACCGCCGTACGCGGCGGGTGTGTCGTAGACGATGACGGTGTCGGCGCGATCTTGTCCAGTCCCCTGCAGCACAATGTTCGGCTTGGTCGCGGGGATGTACACCTTGGCCCGGTAGGTGCCGGGCGCGATGGCGACCGTCACAGGCACGGCGTTGCCATCGGGAACGGCGTCCACGGCGGACTGCACGGTCGGGTAGTCGGCCGGGACGTGCAGGGTGACGCCGATCTGCCGCTGCGGCCCCGAGAAGCGCGTCACGAGCGCCGGCACCGCGGCGGCCGGGTCCAGGCGGTAGTCGTAGAACTCGTGCGGGTCAAAGGCCGTACCCCACGCGTCGGTTCGCCCGGTGGTGTTCTTCAGGATCGACCCGCGCTGCACCAACTCGGCCGTGGCGTCGGCCTGGTAGGGGTGCTGGACACCGTCGTAGTAGCTGTTCTCGATGACCATCCTGGTCTTGCCGCGCGCCCAGTTCCCGTACGTCCACACCGGGTCGCCGTCCTTGACCTGCGAGGACAGGTAGTTGTTGTACAGGTGGGCGTAGGCGAGGTTGTCCGCCGAGGGGTTGCGCTGCTTGGTGCCGTTGAACCAGTTGTGGTCGATCGTCATCTCGGTCAGGACGTTGGTGGTCCAGCCGATGCCGAAGGCCTTGTTGTGGTTGGTGAACTGGTTGTAGGAGACGGTGATGTAGCGGCTGTCCTTGCGGATGTCGAGCAGCCCGTCGCCCATGTGCGTGAACCGGTTGTGGTCGATCCAGACGTGGTCGACGGTGTCCATCTGGATCGCGTCGAAGTCGGTCGTCTTGCCGTCCCAGTCACCCTCGACATAGCTGTCGCGAATGGTCAGGTTGCGGATGATGACGTTGCTGGTGCCGGGGTTGAGGTGCAGTTCGCCGTGGACGATCTCGCCGGTGTCGCCGACGCCGATGACCGTCTTGTTCGAGGCCACGACGATGTCCGAGCCGAAGGGCTCGACGGCTATCGACCCCGACACCCGGATGACGTACGGCTCCTCGGCCGCCGCGTACTTGGCGAGCGAGGCCTGGTCGGTGACCGTCACGACCTTGCCGCCGGCCCCGCCGGTGGTGCCACCGGCGAGCGAGGCGAAACCGTGCGGCTGGTCGGTCCACCGGGAGGCGGCGGCCGGGGCCTTCTCAGGCGAAGGCGTGTCGGCTCGTGCCTGCCCCACCGACCCGAGTCCCAGCGCGGCGACGAGGCCGAGCACGGCGGCCAGCACTCTGCCCTGACCGGCTCCCGGTCTCGGCAAGCGCTTGCCCTGGAGTTGCGTCATTGCGGCTCCCAAAAGGCGTCCGTACGAGGTGAGTTACAGAGAGGTGATCCTGAACTGCGTGAAGGTTGCCGCGCCGGCGTGCCCGTTTCCGGTGGGCGCGAGGGCGACGAGGCCGAGCAGGGCGCCGACCCAGCGCCAGGGGGTGGCGGCGAAGACGGGTCCCGAGGGGTGCGGGCCGTCGCCGACGTCGTAGGAGAAGCGGCAGCGGGCGCCCGCGCCGATCTCGATCCGCAGCCGCACCCGCCCTTCGGGGGCGGGTCGGGGGTGGTCGGCGTCGCGTTCGCGCTCGGCGACGCCCTCGGCGAACCGGTGCACGACCTGGACCGTGCCGTCGGAGCCGCGCTCCAGGCCGATCCAGCTGAACGCGTCCCCCAGCACCGTGAGTCCGGCGCGGGCGCCCGGTTCCTCGCTGTCGAGGCGGAGTTCGACCTCGACGGCGGACGGCGTGCCGGGCAGTCGCTGGGTGAGGACGTTCGGCAGCTTGCGCAGGTCGTGCGCGTCGGCCGAGCGGACGCAGGTCAGGCGGAGGCCGTCGCCGGAGTGCTGGGTGGCCCAGCCGTCCTCGGGGTTGGCGGTCCAGCTCCACTGGCGGCCGAAGCGTCCGCCGGGGAAGTCGTCGTCGGTGGCGGGCGCGGCGGGCGACTGCGGCGGCAGATCGGGCTTGCGGTGTACGGCCACGGGGGCGCCCTCGTCGCCGAGGACCGGCCAGCCGTCCTCGTCCCAGCGCATCGGCTGGAGGTGGACGACCCTGCCGTAGGCGCCGCGCTGCTGGAAGTGCAGGAACCAGTCCTCACCGGACGGGGTGCGCACCCAGCCGCCCTGGTGGGGGCCGTTGACGTCGGTGTCCTTCTGCTCCAGGACGATCTTCTCCTCGTACGGCCCGAAGAAGCCGCGCGAGCGGAAGGCGCCCTGCCAGCCGGTCTCCACTCCCCCGGCGGGGGCGAGGATCCAGAACCAGCCGTCGTGCCGGTAGAGCTTGGGACCTTCCAGGGTGAACCAGCCGGGTATCCGGTCGCCGTCGACGATGACCTTGCCCTCGTCGAGGAGTTCGGTGCCGTCCGGGCGCATCCGGTGGCCGGTGAGGCGGTTCTTGACGCCGGAGCGGGACTTGGCCCAGCCGTGCACCAGGTAGGCCTCGCCGGTCTCCTCGTCCCACAGCGGGCAGGCGTCGATGAGTCCCTTGCCCTCCTTCAGGAGGTGCGGGCGGGTCCAAGGGCCCCTGATCTCAGGGGCGTTGATCTGGAAGATGCCCTGGTCCGGGTCGCCCCAGAAGATCCAGAAGCGTTCGTCGTAATACCT
This sequence comes from Streptomyces justiciae, assembly GCF_015163075.1. GTDB lineage: Bacteria > Actinomycetota > Actinomycetes > Streptomycetales > Streptomycetaceae > Streptomyces > Streptomyces justiciae. Next base: position 390,886 of record NZ_JADDXU010000006.1, on the reverse strand, counting down.
CAAGGACGGTGCCCAGACGCCGCAGTCGTGCCGCGGCGTCCTGAACTCGGCCGCCGGTTCCAGGCGTTCGAGGGCGTGACCGACCAGGGTCCAGTTGACGAGGTCGCGGGAGTGCAGCAGCGGCAGGCCGGGGGCGCGGCCGAAGCTGGAGGCGGTGAGGTAGAAGTCGTCGCCGACGCGGAGGACGTCCGGGTCGGACCAGTCGGCGTTAAGGACGGGGTTGGTGTAGGTGGCGGTCACAGGCTCACCGCCTTGCGGATGAGCGCGGCGGCGCCGTGCCGGTCGAGGCGGCCGTCGGCTACGACGGTGACGACCCGGCGGACGAGGGTGTCCCCGGCGGCGATCGGCACCCGCTCGGTGTGCGCCAACGACGAGCCCACGCCCGGGTATTCGGCGGTGCGCACGAACCACGGGTCGCGGCGGGTCTGCTCGGTGGCCCCGGCGAAGACGAGCGTCCAGGTGGAGCCGGCGAGGGCCAGCCAGTCGGCGCGCCGGCCGTGCACCTCGGGCTCCCCGTCGGTGTCGGCGGTGAAGACGTCCGGCGCCTGTGCCTCCTTGCGGGCCCGCCAGAAGAAGCCGCCGTACGCGGCGCCGGGGCGGCCGTTGGTGGCCGGGCTGCCGATCGACAGGGGGCGGTCGGTGACGTTGGTGAGCGAGAACGTGAAGTCCAACGCCCAGGCGGTGTCGGTGAGTTCGCCGGCCGCCACCGTCCGGCGCTCGCGCAGCAGCTCGCCGCCCCCGGCGACCCAGCGCAGCTCCTCCACGAAGCCGTCCGGGTCGCGCAGCTGGAACGCGGTGTGCCGCTGGGCGCCGTGGTTGTCGAGCTCGGTGGGGCCCTGGTCGCGGACATAAGTACGCCCGCCCCAGAAGTTGTGCCCCTCGACGTCGGGAACGGCGACACCGACGCCGAGGTGGTGCAGATGGTCGGCGGGGCTGAGCTCCGTGACAGCCGTGCCGGCCAGGGTGGTGACCGGATGGAGGTAGGGGCGCGGCGAGAGCCGGGGGGCCAGCTCGGGCCGGGTAACATAGCGGCCGACCGGGCGGCCCGCGACGCGCAGGACCGGGGTGTCGTTGGCAGTCATCAGGTGCTCACCTCTTTCGGTAGGGCCCAGGAGGCGCCGAGCTCGGAGAACAGGGCGAGGGTGTCGGCGGAGGCCGCGACAAGGCCGTCGACGCCGGGGACGACCCGGCGGTCGTCCACGAGATGCCAGGCGCTGCGAGGCAGCGGGGCCGGGTCGGGGGCGGTGCGGATCGCCTCGACGACCTTCATGAAGGCACCGGTCACGTCCGGCGGGACGATCAGGTCGGTGCCGTCGGTGAGGTGGTCGACGAGGTTCTCCAGCAGGTCGGTACGGCCGTGCTCGTACTCCTCGGGGCCGTGGCCCGCGCGCTGGAGCAGGACGCGGTCCTGCTTGTACCAGAACGTGATCCGGCCGCGGCTGCCGTGCACCAGGACGTACGGGTCGTCCGGGTGCTCGGCGCACAGCGTCGCCGCGACGGTGACCGGGCGGCCCTGTGCCGTGGTGACGCGGACGCACGAGGTGTCGTCGGACTCGATGTCGTTGGCGCGCAGCAGCTCGGTCTGGATGTCGATGACGTCCTCGGCGCGCGTGGAGCCGTTCAGGGCGAGGCCGGTGGCGACGGCGTGCGCGAGGGGGTTGGTGAGCGCGCCGTCGATGACGTCGACGCCGTTCAGGCGCCGCTTGCCGGCCCAGGGGGCGCGCCGGTAGTAGGACTCCGGGCGGGCCCACGCACCGGCGCCGCCGATCCCGGCGACCGCGCCGATCGCGCCCTCCTCGATCAGCTGCCGGATCGCGGGCACGGCGTGCGAGCCCAGCGACTGGAAGCCGATCTGGCAGACGACCCCGGCGGCGGCGACCCCGTCGGCCATGCGCCGGAACTCGGCGTACGACGGCGCCGGCGGCTTCTCCAGCAGGATGTGCACGCCTCGGCGAGCGGCTTCGAGCGCGAGGTCCGTGTGGGTCGGGATCGGCGTGCAGATCACCGCGATCCGCGCCCCGGTCGAGTCCAGCAGGGCACCGAAGTCGGCGGACTGCTCGGGCGTGCCGAGCCCTTCGGGGATCTCCGCGGCCTCCAGCGGGGTCAGCTCGCAGATGCCCGCGAGCCGCACGATCCCCTTGTCCTGGAGCCAGCGGATGTTCTCCAGGTGCCAGCGGCCGTGGCCGCGCGCGCCCGCCAGGACGATGTCTACGGTGCTCATGGGATCCTCCCTGCGCCCGCGCCGCGTGCCACCTCTCGGTCGGCCGCCTCGGCGCTGTCGATCTTTGTGTGCAGGGTAGGCGTCCAGCCGACGTCGGCCGTGAGGTCGCGCTCGCTGCCGGAGTTGTAGGCGTTGTAGATCGGCAGCAGGTCGACGGGGAAGCCGTTGAAGAGGGTGCCCTCGTCGTGCAGGGCGGCGCCGTTCCAGCTCTTGACCAGGTCGGCGACCTCGATCCGGCCGAGGGTGGTGAAGGCGTTGTTCTGGGCGTAGACGCCGGACTCGGTCGACACGCCGATCGAGTAGCGGTAGTCGTCGGTGGGGACGACGTACCGGTTGTTGTAGACGTGCACCTGCCCGAAGCGGACACGCGGCGCACGCTGTACGACGGACTCGAACTGGTTGTGGTGCAGGGTGACGCGGAGCTTGCCGCGATCGCCGGTGGCCGAGTCGCTGTTGCCGATGAGCATCGCCTTGTCGTGGTCGGCGAACCGGCTCCAGGAGACGGTGACCAGGTCGGAGCCGTTGGTGATGTCCAGCAACCCGTCGTGGCGCAGGTAGTTCCGGCCGAAGTAAGTGGGTTCCTTCTCGTCCGGGTGGCCCTTGTCGCTGAGGGTGACGTGGTCGACCCAGACGTGGTTCGAGCCGGTCAGCCAGATGTTGTCGTACGCCGTCTTCCAGTCGCCGAGGCCACCGGTGTTGGGCTGCCAGACGGGGAAGCAGTCGTAGGCGTCACGCGAGTCGAGGTTGCGGATGATGACGTTGGTGGCGTTCTTGACCTGGAGGTTGGCGCCCTTGAGGACGGCCCCCTTGAGGCCGACGATCGTGGTGTTGGAACCGACGGTCAGCGTGACCCGCTCGGCCTGCCTGGCGGCGGAGGCCTGACGGGCCTCCTCCTGCGGACCGCTGGGCTTGGCGGAACCCCAGGTACGGGGATCGTAGGCGGCGAGGTACTTCTGGAGGTCGTAGCCGTCCGTCGCATAGTCGGCGCAGCTCAGGTGGTCACCGTCGTCGTCGGTGTTGGCGTCGATGGTCCCGGCGATCTTGATGATCTTCGGCGTGGCACTGCCGCCGTCGAGAGCCGCGACGAGCTCGGCCCGGTCGGTGACGACGAAGACATGCTCGGCATCGGCGGCGGCCCCACCGGTGGTGCCCACCCCTTCCGAGGCCCACCCGTCGTTCGCGGGCAGCGTGTCCCGGCTGATGTCCCGCGCGTCGGCGTGGGCGGGCACGCAGAGCACTCCCAACACCCCTGCCGCTGCGGCGATGTGTCGAAGCCTCATGCCCACACCTCCCTGAGCGAGTCCGACGAGTTCGGGTACGGTCCGGCAGCGCTCCGAAGGGGAGCGGAGCTGTATCGATGCGCAGCACCACCGCTGGGCGTGGCCGGCCACGAGTCCCCGGACGACTGAGGGACCGTCGTGATGGCTCCGCCGGAGCGCTTGGCGCCGAACCCGGAGGTCAACAGCGTCCAAACGCGGTCGCCCCGGCCGGCAGCTGCTTCGACAGGACCTCCGTCGACCGCACCCCCCGGTGCGGCAGGCCGGCCATCGGCTGCCGTCGGGATGCCGCGGCAGACGCTCCGCGCGTGCCCGCGGTCGGCGCGGCCGAGAGAATCCGGCCCCAGGGCTCCCCGCACGGTGCGGAGGTGACCCGGCCCTGCACTACCCCGCACGGTCCGGAGGAGACCCGGCCCCGCGCCACCCCGCACGGTCCGGGGAAGCCCCGGCCGGGAGCTGCCCCGCGCGATCACGATCCGGCGGCGCCTCATCCCTTCACCGCCCCCGCGCTGAACCCCGTGATCAGCCACTTCTGGATGAAGGCGAAGACGAGCACGACCGGTACGGCCGCGATGATGCCGCCCGCGGCGAGGGCGCCGAGGTCGACGCTGTCCGCGCCCATCAGGGTGTTGAGGCCGACCGGGATGGTCTGCTTCTCCGGGTTGTTGAGGAACATCAGGGCGAACAGGAAGTGGTTCCAGGAGTGCACGAAGGCGAAGGAGCCGACGGCGATCAGACCGGGCCGCAGCAGCGGCAGGACGACGATCCGGAACGCGGTGAAGCGGTTGCAGCCGTCCACCCAGGCCGCCTCTTCCAGGGACGGCGGCACGTTCTTGATGAAGTTGCTGATCAGGATGATCGACAGCGGCAGCTGGAAGACGGTCTCGGCGATGATCACGCTGCCCAGCGAGTTGATCATCTGGATCTTGGCGAAGATCTCGAACAACGGCACCAGCAGCAGCGCGCCCGGCACGAACTGGGAGCAGAGCAGCCCCAGCATGAACGCCCGCTTGATCTTGAAGTTGAACCGCGCGAGGGCGTAGCCGCCGGCCAGCGCGACCAGGGTCGTCATGACCAGGGTGGCGACGCCGACGAGGACGCTGTTCTGGAAGTAGGTGCCGAATTCACGCTCGGTCCACACCTTCTCGAAGTGGTCGAAGGTCATGGGCCAGGGCACCAGCGAGGTGGACCCGGTCGGGCGGAGCGCGAAGAGCAGGATCCAGTAGAACGGGATCAGGGTGAAGAGCAGGTAGATCCCCAGCGGGAGGTAGATCTGCCAGCGGGGCACGTCGTCCCAGGCGCGCTGCCTGGCCTTGGGCCGGGGCGGCGGCGGGGACTTGCGGGTCTCGGACACGACCGGGGTGGCTTCCTTGATGCTCACTTGTCCTCGCCTCCGAACTTGCTCAGGCGCAGATAGACCATCGAGCAGAAGAGAAGAATCACGAACGCCACCGTGGTCAGGGCGGACGCGTAGCCGAAGTTGTGGGCGTCGACGCTGGTGTTGGCGATGTAGAGCGGGAGGGTCGTCGTCTCGCCGGCGGGTCCGCCGCCGGTGAGGGTGTAGAGCAGGTCGACGTTGTTGAACTCCCAGACCGCGCGCAGCAGCGTGGACAGCACGATCGCGTCCTTCAGGTGCGGCAGCGTGATGTGCCAGAACTGCTTGAGGCGGCTGGCCCCGTCGACCTCGGCGGCCTCGTACAGGTCCTTGGAGACGGACTGGAGGTCGGCGAGGATGAGGATCGCGAAGAAGGGGACACCGCGCCACAGGTCGGCGACGATCGCCGCCGGGAACACGGTGGAGGTGTCCGACAGCCAGCTCGTGCCGTACGACCCGATGCCCATGTCGGCGAGGTAACGGGTGATACCGGTCTGGGAGTTGTAGAGCAGCACCCAGATCGCGGAGGTCAGCACGCCGGAGACGGCCCAGGGCGAGAAGACCATCGCCCGGCCGAGCGCGCGCCCGACGAAGGTCTGGTTGACGATGAGCGCCAGCGCGAGCCCGAACAGCAACTGGAGGCCGACCTCGACGAAGACCCACTTGGCGCTGAAGGTCAGCGTGTCCCAGAACGCCGGGTCGTCGGTGAAGATCTTCGTGAAGTTGTCGAAGCCCGCGTAGCCGTTGCGCCACGGCTTGGTCGGGTTGTAGTTCTGCAGGCTGTAGTAGAAGACGCTGATGACGGGGTAGGCGATGAAGCCCAGCATGAGCAGCGCCGCCGGCGCGATCAGCAGGTACGGGAGCCTGCGCGGGGTGGCGGAGGCACGGCGCCGCCGGGGTGGCGCGGGCGGTTTCGCCACGGCTGCGGCTTGGGCCATGACTGTTCTCCGATCAGTTCAGTACGTGGTGCGGGAAGCGCTTTCTCTTGGTGCAGGGTTGTGCGAAGGCCACGAAGAAACAGGCCGTGGTGCTCGGGATCAGCTCGCGTAGGGGTCCTGCACGGTGCCCTTCCGGGCGAGGAACTCGAAGTCGCAGCCGGTGTCGGCCTGCGTGATCTGCTCGTTGTAGAGGGCGCCGTAGCCGCGCTCGTAACGCACGGGCGGCGGCGTCCAGTCGGCCCGTCGCCGCGCCAACTCGTCCTCCTCCACATGGAGATGGAGGGAACGGGCCTCGACGTCCAGGGTGATCTGGTCACCGCTGCGCACGAGGGCGAGCGGTCCGCCGACGTACGACTCGGGCGCCACGTGCAGCGCGCAGGCGCCGTAACTCGTGCCGCTCATACGGGCGTCGGAGATCCGGACCATGTCCCGCACCCCCTGCTTGAGCAGATGGTCGGGGATGGGGAGCATGCCGTACTCGGGCATGCCCGGACCGCCCTTGGGCCCGGAGTTGCGCAGCACGAGCACACTGTCGGCGGTGATGCCGAGCGACGGGTCGTTGATCGTCCGCTGCATGGTCTTGTAGTCGTCGAAGACGACCGCGGGACCGGTGTGCTTGAGCAGGTGCGGCTCGGCGGAGATGTGCTTGATGACCGCGCCGTCCGGACAGAGGTTGCCGCGCAGAACGGCGACGCCGCCCTCGCTCGCGACCGGGTTCTCCCGGCCACGGATGACGTCGTCGTCGTGGACGACCGCACCCTCCAACTGCCCGCCCAGCGTGCCGTTGACGGTCGGCCGGTCCAGGTGGAGCAGATCGGTGATCCGCGACAGGAAGCCGGGCAGGCCGCCGGCGAAGTAGAAGTCCTCCATGAGGTACGTCTGACCACCGGGCCGCACGTTCGCCAGCACCGGCACGGTACGGGCGATGCGGTCGAAGTCGTCGAGGGTGAGCTTGATGCCGGCGCGACCCGCCATCGCGATGATGTGGATCACGGCGTTGGTGGAACCGCCCAGCCCGAGCACGGTGGTGACGGCGTCCTCGAAGGCCTCACGGCTGAGGATCTCGGACGGCTTCAGCGCGGTCCAGGCCAGCTCCACGGCCCGGCGCCCGGAGGCGGCGGCCATCCGCTCGTGCGCGGAGTCGACGGCCGGGATCGAGGAGGCACCGGGCAGCGTCATCCCGAGCGCCTCGGCGGCCGCGGTCATGGTGGACGCCGTACCCATGGTCATGCAGTGACCGGGAGACCGCGCCAACCCACCCTGCAATTCCCGGAGTTCGCAATCGGTCAGATTCCCGGCGCGATGCTCGTCCCAGTACTTCCACATGTCGGTACCGGACCCGAGCGTCTCACCGCGCCAGTGCCCGGGCAGCATGGGCCCGGCAGGGACGAAGATTGACGGTACGTCAGCCGAGGTGGCGCCCATGAGCAGGGCGGGCGTCGACTTGTCGCAACCACCGAGCAGCACGGCCGAGTCGATCGGATACGACCGCAGCAACTCTTCGGTCTCCATCGCAAGCAGGTTGCGGTAGAGCATCGGGGTCGGCTTCTGATAAGTCTCCGACAGAGTCGCGACCGGAAATTCGAGCGGGAACCCCCCGGCCTGCCACACCCCCCGCTTGACGGCCTCGGCACGCTCGCGCAGATGCACATGGCAGGGATTGATGTCGGACCAGGTGTTGAGAACGGCGACGACCGGCCGCCCCCGGTACTCCTCCGCCTCGTAACCCAGCTGCCGCATCCGGGCGTTGTGCGACCAGGTGCGCAACTGCCCTTCGGTGCCGTACCACTGATGGCTGCGGAGTTGCTCCGCGCTCAACCGCTCTCTGCTGTCCGTCATATCGACCACCCGGCGGCTATGGCGGCGACCTCGTCCCGCTCGTCCTCGGGCAGCGGCTTGCTCGGCGGCCGGACATCGCGGCGGCACAGCCCCAGGGAGGCGAGAGCCTCCTTGACGACGGTGACGTTGTTGGCGGAACCGTTGGCCGCGCGAAGCTCCTCGAAGCGGCGGATCTGCTCCCAGACCTTCATGGCGGCCGGGTAATCACCGGATCGAAGCGCTTCGATCATGTTCAGCGAGACGGCCGGGGCGACGTTCACGAGCCCCGAGGTGAACCCGGTGGCACCCGCAGAGAAGTAGGAAGGGGCATAAGGCTCGGCGAGCCCGGCGACCCATACGAACCGGTCGAGCCCCGCGTCCCGGGCGAAGCCGGCGAACCTCGACGCGTCCGGAACGGCGTACTTCACACCGATGACGTTCGGGCAGAAGTCGGCGAGCTCAGCCAGCCTCAACCCGCTGAGCTGAGCGTTCCGGATGTACGGCACGACACCCAGCTCGGGCACGGCCTCTGCGATGGCACGGTGGTAGTCGACCCAACCACCCTGGGAGACGTACGGATGGACGGGCTGGTGGACCATCACCATGGCGGCGCCCAGCTCCCGGGCATGCCGCGCGGAGGCGACCGCGGTGGGCACGTCATGACCGACACCGACGAGGATCACGGCACGCTCACCGGCCTCGTCGATCGTCATCTCGGTGACAAGCTGCCGCTCCTCCGGGGTCAGGGCATAGAACTCGCCGGTGTTCCCATTGGGAGTGAGCGTGCGCACCCCCCCATCGAGCAGACGACGCAGCAGGGCCCGGTGGGCGTCCTGGTCGACGGAGCCGTCCTCGGCGAAGGGTGTCACCGGGATCGCGACCACGTCGGCCAGGGCGGCCCGCTGGGTCTCGAACGTCGTTGTCATGCCTGACCGTCCTCTCCCTGGGCCTCGGACTCGGCGTCCGGGAAGGCCCGTTGCACGAACGACGCGATGTGCGCGTGGAGGGCGCGGGCGGCGCCGTCGGCGTCACCGTCGAGGGCGAGCCGCAGGATCTCGCGGTGCTCACCGGCCTCCCGCTCCCAGGAAGGCGAGGCCGCCCAGGCGACGGCGGAGACGAGGGCGGCCTGGTCACGGACCTCGTCGAGCATCCGGCCCAGCAGCGGGTTGCCGCACGGCAGATACAGGGCGCGGTGGAACTCCCGGTTGGCCAGCGAACGTTCGGCGGTGTCGGTGGCCTGGTCCGCACGGGTCAGCGCGTCCCGGGCCTCGGCGAGGGAGGCCCCGCGCTTGACGGCCCGCTTCAACGCCTCTGGCTCCAGGAGCAGCCGGACGTCATACACCTCGCGCGCCATGTCCGCGTCCACCATGCGCACCGTGACGCCCTTGTACTGGCTCATCACGACGAGCCCGGTACCGGCGAGGGTCTTGAGCGCCTCGCGCACCGGGGTCTTGGAGACCCCGAACTGCGCGGCGAGGTCGGTCTCGACCAGCGCCTGCCCGGGCGTCAACTGCCCGGTGAGGATGCGGTGTTTGATCGCGTCCAGCACGAACTGCGTGCGGGACGGGATCGGCGTGGGCACAGAGGTCATGCGCGCCTCTCGGAAGTCACGTATCAGATCTCGGGTATCTGATCTCGCGTATCGCGTCTCATATATGACGTACGAAGTACGACGCGTTGAAGGTAGGAGGGGGTAAGGATTTCGTCAATGCTTCTGACAAAGGAAGTTGAGGTTGCCGATCAGACGGTGTGGGTCTCGCCGACACGGGCGGCGACCGTAGGCCCGCCGAAAGCCGAGGCCGCACGGGCAGTCGCGTCCTCAACACTCAAGCTGGGACCGACGTGGGTGATCACCAACTTCCCCACGCCACCGGCCATTCGGGCACCGGCACCGGCTTCCTCGGGCGTCAGATGCACCGGATCGACTTCACCCTTGCAATGTGCGTCCACATCGGCCTCACAGAGGAACAGGTCGGCACCGCCGGCGAGATGCAGGAGCGAATCGCACGGGCCGGTGTCCCCGGAGTAGGCAAGCACCCGGCCACCAGCCGCCGCGCGCAGACCGTAGGCCTCGACCTCGTGCTCGACCGCGGAGGCGGTCAGGGTCAGGTCTCGGTGCTGGACGGTGTACCCGTGGCGCAGCGCACGGAAGTCGAAGACCCCGTTCAGGAACCCCGTGTCGGGCCGTCCGAAGAACCCGGCGAGGCGCGAGGCGCAGTCGCGCGGCGCGTACACCGGGATCGGCGCGGACAGGGTGAGCCCGCCGTACGCGAACCCGTAGAAGGCGGCCGTCAGATCGGCGTAGTGATCGGCATGCAGATGCGAGATCCAGATGGCATCGAGCCGCGTCGGATCAGTGTGCCGCCGCAACTCCGCGAAGCTCCCGAACCCGGCATCGACCCACACCTCGGCCCCGCCACCCCGCACCAGATAGCCGGAGCAGGGATTGTCGGGGCCGGGGTGGGGCGAGGCGGTACCGAGAACGGTGACACGGAGAGACATGCGGGGAGGGTAGGCGGAGGCACGGTTGGGCGCCCCTCATTTAGCGCCCAAGGGACTGCCACGAAGACAAGTCGGGCGACTGCGGCAGCGTCGTGGCTGGTCGCGCAGTTCCCCGCGCCCCTGGGGGGCGTCACCCGCAGCCGCGTTCGAACGTGAGGGGACGTGTCGGGGGGTGTCCGCCCGCAGCGGTTGGCGCGTCAACACGGCCGCCCTTTATAGGTGACCGATTCCGCGCCGTTCCGAGGACGGACACCCCCCGGCGCGGCCCCGACCCCCCACGAACCCTCAGCGCCCTGCCCACCCCGGCGCCCGCCCACTCAACCCCACCGTCCGCTCCAGCAGCGACGCATCATCCGCAACCGGCACCACCGGCCCGAAAATGCCACCACCTCGACTCGGGTCTTCGGCAGCAGCCAACAGGAAGTCGTACGTCGCCCGAAGCGCGGCCGGATCAGGCTCGTACCGCTGACCGGTCGCGACCGCCAGATCCCAACCATGGATCACCAGCTCGTCGACCGCGACAGCACCGCCGACCTCACCCGGCAGATCGACACCCCCGGCCCGGGTCATGCCGGTCCAGGCGCCCGGGTCACGCCACGCATCCGCAAGCTCGGCCAGCACCTTCGGCAGCTCCTCACGCCAGCCGGGCCCGATGTCCGGCACCGCAGCCGTCGGCGGGGTGTCCGTCGTGGCGCCGAGATCCTTCCGGGCAGCGTCACGGAAGGCCACGGACAGATGAAGCAGGTGGCCCAGCACATTCCGTACCGCGTACTCCGGACACGGCGTCCCGTCCGCCAGCTGCTCGTCGGTCACCGCCTCCGCGAGACGTGCCACGACACGGGTCTGCGGTCCGAGATCCAGGGGTGCGTCAGTCATTCGCTTCTCCTCAGAGCGTCGTCTGAAGGATGGACCGCCCCCACCGCCAAAACTCATCGCCGCCCACCGATTTCTAGGGCACCTTCCCCATCCCACCACCCCCTCCTTAGCTCCACGATCAACAGACATGACACCCCCGAAGCCCCCGAAGCCCCCAAACCCCCGCCCCCTCCTCCACGACCACAACGCCCGCCTCTACCTCACCGTGGTCATCGTCTCCGGCTTCGGCACCTCCGCCCTCTGGCTGGCCTCCGGCGTCTGGGTCAAGGACCTCACCGGCTCGAACAGCCTCGCCGCACTCTGCATGCTCGCGATGTGGACCCCCACCCTGGCCGGCCCCGCCCTCGGCACCCTCGCCGACCGCAGCCGCCGCAAACCGCTCCTCATCGCAGCGAACCTGCTCCTCGCCACCCTCCTGCTCACCCTCACCACCGTGGACGCCCCCGCCGACCTGTGGCTCCTCTTCACGGTGCTCTTCGTATACGGCGCGACCGGCATCGTCCACGACGCCGCAGAGTCCGCCCTCGTCGCGACAGCCGTGGACCACACCCTCCTCGGCGACTTCAACGGCCTGCGCATGTCGGCCACGGAGGGCATGAAACTCCTCGCCCCACTCGCAGGCGCGGGCCTGTACGCGACGTACGGCGGCCCGGCCGTCGCAGCCCTGGACGCCGCCACGTTCCTGATCGCTGTCGGCCTGTACACCCGCCTCCGCGTCCACGAGCCCCGCCCCGACCGACGCCCCACCCTCACCTGGCGCGCACAGACCACCGAGGGCGCCCGCCACCTGTGGCGACACCCCCGGCTCCGCCCCCTCGTCCTGGCCGGCGGCACCACCATGCTCTTCGCCGGCCTCAACGGCGCGCTGATCTACGCGGTCGTGGACGCCCTCGGCCACGCCCCCGCGTACACCGGTGTCCTGTACGCCGTCCAGGGTGCCGGTTCCCTGACGGCCGGCCTGCTCTCCGGCCCCGCGCTGCGGCGCTTCGGCGAGCGCCGGTTCGCGGCGTACGGCATCGCGCTGACGGCAGTCGCGGCGGGCCTGCGCGCGATACCGGCCGACCCGCTGGCGCTGGCGTGCAGCGCGGCGATCGGCCTGGGCCTGCCGTGTGTGCTGGTGACCGTACTGACAGCCGTACAACGGGACACCCCACCCACCCTGCTCGGCCGCACCATCGCCACGGCCAACACCTTGGTGTTCGCCCCGAACGTCCTCGGCCTGGCCGCAGGCGCCGCACTGATCGAACCGCTCGGCCTACGCCCCCTGTTGCCGATCCTGGGCGCAGCGTGGCTGGCCACCGCCCTCCCCCTGCTTCACAACCCGGCGAGCGCCGACCGCACCGCCTCCAGGTCCGCGTCCGACGCCAACCCGGCGTGATACAGCCGCAGTTCCGTGGCCCCGAGCGCACGCGCGCGTGCCGCGTCCGAGGCGAGGGTGCCGGGGCTGCCGCCCATGCCGGAGACGACGGTGAAGTTGGCGGCGACGACGGAACCCTCGGCCCCGACCTCCGCGAACGGGGTCAGAAGGCCCGGCCCGCCGGCACAGGGCACGACCACCCCGTCCGCGACGGACAGGATGTGCGCCGGGTCCACGCCGGGGTTGGCGCCGACGTGGTACGAGACCGGGTCGGCGTGCAGCAGAACCTGGAAGCCCTCCGGAGCGGCACCGCGCACCGCAGTCACCGCCGCCTCCTGGAGCGTACGGGCGGTGTCGTCACGCCACGCGCGCGTGGCGCCCGCCATCGAAGCACCCAGCAGCTTCTCGACCCCGTCCCAGCCCCCGTCGGACGGCGCCCCCCGCCACACCGGCTCCAGGGCGGCGCGGACGACGGCCGCCAGCTCGTCGGCGTCGACGCCCTGCGCGCCGTAGCCCTCCCGGCAGGTGGGGCAGAAGCAGAGGGCCATCAGGTACAGGCCCGCGTCGCCGAGGCCGATGCCGCCGGTCTTGTCGTGGGCGTGCAGATGCTGGAGGCCGTACCAGCCGAGGGACTCCAGTTCGGTGCCGTGCGCGCCCGGCCGTACCGCCGCCTCGGCGGCCAGGTCGACGAGGTACGCGCGCGTGGCGGGCTGGGCGATGCACGGGGCCCATGGGTAGCGGTCGCCGTAGGCGTTGACGACGGAGGTGTCCGGATGCTCGGCGCCCAGCCGGGAGTTGTGCGCGAGGACCACCCAGGTGTGCACCTCGAGACCGGCGTCGGTGAGCGCGGCGGCCGCCTCGCCGAAGGCGTCGCCGGGCGCCCAGTCACCGGCCGTGTAGGGACGCAACTCCCGGCCCTGCCAACGGTCGTCGGTGGGGTAGAGCACGGCCGCGTGCTCGGCGGTGACGATGCGGTGGCGCGGGTGGCGGGGCGTCAGCGCGCGCGTGGAGTGGTAGGCGGAGGCGAGCGTCACCTGCTGGACGCCGGTGGCCGCGATGGTTCCGGCGGCCTGCGGATCTCCGTTGACGTCCCAGGGGTAGACGAATGTCGACGCCTTCACTTGCTCTCCTCCTCCAGCAGCGCGTAGCCGCGTTCGATGATCTGCGCGAGCCGCTTCACATGGTCCTCGGTCGGCTCGTGCAGCGGCGGCCTGACCTCCCCCACGTCGAGCCCGCGCAGTCGGACACCCGCCTTGACCAACGCGACGGCGTAACCGCGACCCTGGGCGCGCAGTTCGACGAAGGGACGGTAGAAGCCGTCGAGAAGGCGGTCCACCATCGCCCGGTCGCCCGTCTCCAGCGCCCCGTGGAAGGCGAGGGCGATCTCGGGGGCGAAGCAGAAGACGGCGGACGAGTAGAGCGGCACCCCGACGGCACGATAGGCGAGCTGGGTCTGTTCGGCGGTCGGCAGTCCGTTGAAGTAGAGGAAGTCGCCCGGGACCTCACTCCGTACGGCGCTGACGATCCGCTGCATCAGGTCGAGGTCGCCGAGCCCGTCCTTGAGCCCGACGATCCCTTGCGTACGGGCCAGTTCGACGACGGTCTCCGGGGTGAACACGGCGTTGTCGCGCTGGTAGACGATGACGGGCAGCGCGGTGGCGGCGGCGAGCTCGCGGTAGTGCCGCAGCAGCCCCTCCTGTCCGGCGATGACCAGGTACGGCGGCAGGGCGAGCAGCCCGTCCGCGCCGGCCGCCTCGGCGAGCCGCGCGTACCGCACGGCGAGTGCGGTGCCGTACCCGGCGCCCGCGACGACCGGCACCCGTCCCTCGGTGGCCTCGACCGCGGCCCGTACGCACGCCTCGAACTCCTCGGGCGTGAGCGCGTGGAACTCCCCGGTGCCGCAGCAGGCGAACACGGCGGCGGCCCCCGCCTCGACGCCCCGGCGGACATGCGCGCGGTAGGTGTCGAGGTCGACGGCGCCGTCGGGACCGTAGGCGGTGACGGGGAAGAACAGCGGCCCGCTGGGGATGCCGAGGCGAGCGGCGAGGTCGGCAGGCGTCACGGGCACTCCCTAGAACGAGAAACGGCGGCGTCGGAGCAAGAAAAACCAGCGTGCGGGATTCTGATCGAAGTTTACATTTATGAACATGACCCGCACCACCCTTGACGAGACGAGCCGATGATCCTTAGCTTGTCCACGAATGTGAATACGGGTCCACTCCAAGGAGAACCGAGCATGCCAGCGCCCCGCACCGTTCTGCTCACAGGCGCCGCCGGCGGCCTCGGCACCCTGATGCGAGAGCTGCTGCCCGCGTACGGCTACGAACTGCGCCTGCTCGACCTGCTGCCGATCGAGGGCGAACCGGACGCGATCGTCGCGGACCTCGCCGACAAGGACGCGGTCCGCGAAGCCGTCCGGGGCGTCGACGCGATCATCCACCTCGCGGGCATCTCCCTGGAAGCGTCCTTCGACAAGATCCTCAAGGCGAACATCGAGGGCACGTACAACCTGTACGAGGCCGCCCGCGAGGAGGGCGTCCCGCGGATCGTCTTCGCCTCCTCCAACCACGCGGTGGGCTTCACCCCGCGCCCCGAGGGCGACGCCCCGCTCATCCCGATCGACACCCCGCACCGCCCGGACACCTTCTACGGCCTGTCCAAGTCCTTCGGCGAGGACCTCGCCCAGCTGTACTGGGACAAGTACGGCCTGGAGACGGTCTCGGTCCGCATCGGCTCCTGCTTCGCCGAGCCCACCAGCGTCCGCATGCTCTCGGTCTGGATGAGCCCCGCCGACGGCGCCCGCCTCCTGCACGCGGCCCTGACCGCCGAGGACGTCAAGCACACGGTCGTCTACGGCTCCTCCGCCAACACCCGCCTGTGGTGGGACCTGACCACGGCCCGCGCCCTCGGCTACGACCCCCAGGACGACTCCGAGCCGTACGCCGAGAAACTGATCGCCGAACAGGGCGACCTGGACCCCGACAACATCGCCCACGCCTACCTGGGCGGCCACTTCGTGAGCGACCCGCCGATCTGGCCGTACTAGTCTGTCTCGATCACACTACGGACGGGCACCGAACGGGCCCGTCCGCAGGCGTATCCGGGCAACAGAGGTGATGCCTGGACGGGGCGCGTCAGCGCCCGTCCAGGGGCGCGGGGAACTGCGCGACCAGCCAGAACGCACCCGCAGCCGCCACACAACCGCACTCCCCGAGCGCTTCGGCGCAGCCTGCCCGAACGGGCACACCCGGTCACTATCCTTCCTGCAACAGGCCTGGTCACCGCCTCCCACCCGCTGTAGAACTTCCTGCAGACGGCCCGAACGGGCAGTGCACCAGGAAAGCGGGTGACCTCATGACCAGCACCGCGGAAGAACGCCAGCGGGAAATCGTCCAGGCCGCCCGCAGGACCGGCGCCGTGGACGTCAACACCCTCGCCACCCAGCTCGGCGTGGCCAAGGAAACCGTCCGCCGAGACCTCCGCGCCCTGGAGGACCACGGCCTCATCCGCCGCACCCACGGCGGCGCCTACCCCGTGGAGAGCGCCGGCTTCGAAACGACGCTCGCATTCCGCGCCACCAGCCATGTCCCCGAGAAACGCAGGATCGCCACCGCCGCGGCCGAACTGCTCGGCGACGCCGAGACCGTCTTCGTCGACGAGGGCTTCACCCCCCAGCTCATCGCCGAGGCGCTGCCCAGGGACCGCCCGCTGACCGTGGTCACCGCGTCCCTCCCGGTAGCCGGCGCGCTCGCCGAGGCGGAGAACACCTCCGTCCTGCTCCTCGGCGGCCGGGTCCGCCCCGGCACGCTCGCCACCGTGGACCACTGGACGACGAAGATGCTCGCCGGCTTCGTCGTCGACCTCGCCTACATCGGCGCCAACGGCATCTCCCGCGAACACGGCCTCACCACCCCCGACCCGGCCGTCAGCGAGGTCAAGGCGCAGGCCATCCGGGCCGCGCGCCGCACGGTGTTCGCGGGCGTCCACACCAAGTTCGGGGCGGTCAGCTTCTGCCGGTTCGCGGAGATCGGCGTACTGGAGGCGATCGTCACGAGCACGCTGCTGCCGTCGGCGGAGGCCCACCGCTACTCCCTGCTCGGGCCACAAGTCATCCGCGTCTGAAAGCCCAACCCACCCCTCGATGCGGCGCGTCACACCCTGTCGCGCCCTTTATCTCCCCATTTATGCAGGAGCGATCCATGCGAACCCCGAGCCGACGACGGCCACCGCGAGCCCCGCTCGCCCTGGCCGCCGCAGGGACGCTGCTCGCCCCGCTGCTCTCCGGCTGCTGGGCCGGAGCCGGCGGGGCGGGATCGGGCGGCGACTCGATCAACGTCCTCATGGTCAACAACCCCCAGATGACCGAACTCCAGAAGCTTGCCCCGCGCTTCACCGAGGAGACCGGCATCAAGGTCAACTTCACCGTGCTGCCGGAGAACGACGTCCGCGACAAGATCAGCCAGGACTTCGCCAACCAGGCCGGCCAGTACGACGTCGCGACCCTCTCCAACTACGAGATACCGATCTACGCCCGCAACGGCTGGCTGCACGAGATGGACTCCTACGTCGCCAAGGACCCGGCGTACGACGAACAGGACGTCCTCAAGCCGATGCGCGAGTCCCTGACCGGCGACGACGGCAAGCTCTACGGCCAGCCCTTCTACGGCGAGTCGTCCTTCCTGATGTACCGCAAGGACGTGTTCGCCGCGAAGGGCCTGACGATGCCCGCTCACCCCACCTGGACCCAGGTCGCCGACCTGGCCGCGAAGGTGGACGGCGCCGAGTCCGGCATGAAGGGCATCTGCCTGCGCGGACTGCCCGGTTGGGGCGAGGTGATGGCGCCGCTGACGACCGTCGTGAACACCTTCGGCGGCACCTGGTTCGACAAGGACTGGAAGGCCCGGCTCGACTCCCCCGAGTGGGAGAAGGCGGCGAAGTTCTACGTCGACCTGGTCCGAGAGCACGGCGAGTCCGGCGCGGCCCAGTCCGGCTTCGCCGAGTGCCTGAACAACATGACCCAGGGCAAGGTCGCCATGTGGTACGACGCCACGAGCGCGGCGGGTTCCCTGGAGGCGAAGGGCTCCCCGGTCAAGGGCAAGATCGGCTACGCCCCCGCTCCGGTGGAGGAGACCAAGTCGTCCGGCTGGCTCTACACCTGGGCCTGGGGCATCCAGGACGCCTCCCGCAACCCCGACAAGGCCTGGAAGTTCGTCTCCTGGGCCTCCAGCAAGCAGTACGAGGAACTCGTCGGCGACGAGATCGGCTGGTCCAACGTCCCGGCCGGCAAGCGCGCTTCGACGTACACGAACGCCGCGTACCGCCAAGAGGCCGCCGCCTTCCAGGAGATGACCAAGGAGGCCATCGAGGGCGCCCGGCCCACCGACCCGGGGGTGCAGCCGCGCCCCGCGCCCGGCATCCAGTTCGTCGGCATCCCCGAGTTCACCGATCTCGGCACCAAGGTCTCCCAGGAGATCAGCGCGGCGATCGCCGGACGCCAGTCCGTCGAGTCGGCGCTGAGCAAGTCCCAGCGGCTCGCCGAGAAGATCTCCGAGGAGTACGAGGGACGATGACCGCGACGACGACGGCCCCCCTGGCCACCACACCCGTACCGACCACGCGCCAACCGTCGGCCCGCCTGCGCGCCTGGGCCACCCGAGCCCCGCTGCTCCCCGCCCTCATCTTCATGATCGCGGTCACTCAACTCCCGTTCGTGGCCACGCTGGTGATCTCGTTCTTCGACTGGAACGCGCTCTACCCGAAGGCCCGGCACTTCACGGGCGTCGACAACTACCGCGAGGTCCTCACCGACGCGGACCTGCGCCACTCGGTGTGGACGACGGTCCTGCTGACGGTGGCCGTGGTCCTGGCCAGCCTGGTCCTGGGCCTGGTCCTTGCACTGCTCCTCGACCGGAAGTTCCGGGGCCGAGGAGTGGTCCGCACCCTGCTCATCGCCCCCTTCCTGGTGGTCCCGGTGGCGGCGGCACTGCTGTGGAAGCACGTCCTCTACAACCCCGAATACGGCCTGCTGAACGGCCTGTTGCACTACGTCGGCGGCCCGCAACCCGACTGGATCTCCAACACCCCGCTCCTCGCGGTCGAGGCGTCCCTGGTGTGGCAGTGGACCCCGTTCATGATGCTGATCCTGCTGGCGGGCCTGCAGAGCCGTGACCCCCAACAACTGGAGGCGGCAAGGGTGGACGGCGCGAGCGACTGGCAGATCTTCCGCCACCTCACGCTCCCGCACCTGCGCCGCTACCTGGAACTGGGCGCCCTGCTGGGCTCGATCTACATCGTCCAGAACTTCGACGCGGTCTTCACGATCACGTCCGGCGGCCTGGGCACGGCGAACCTCCCCTACACCGTCTACCAGAGCTTCTACCAGGCCCACGAGAACGGCCTCGCCTCGGCCGCGGGCGTCCTGGTCGTCATCGGCTCGATCATCATCGCGACCTTCGCCCTGCGGGTCGTCTCGTCTCTGTTCCGCGAGGAGGTGGGCCGGGCATGAGCACAACCATCCTGAAGCGCAAGGGACTTGGCCTCGGCGTGACCGCCTGGCTGCTGGGGATCCTCTTCTTCCTCCCCATCGCCTGGATGGCCCTGACGTCCTTCCACTCGGAGTCGGACGCCGCGACCAACCCCCCGTCCTTCGGAGCGGCGTTGACGCTGGACGGCTACCGCGAGTTCTTCGGCACGGGCGGCGGCGCGAGCCCATGGCCGGCGCTCATCAACTCGACGGTGGCGTCGGTGAGTTCGACGCTCCTCGTCCTCCTCCTGGCCCTCCCCGCGGCCTACGCCCTCTCCATCAACCGGGTCCGGAAGTGGACGGACGTCCTGTTCTTCTTCCTGTCGACGAAGATGCTCCCGGTGGTGGCGGGCCTGCTCCCGATCTACCTCTTCGCCAAGAACACCGACATGCTCGACAACATCTGGCTGCTGGTCATCCTCTACACGTCGATGAACCTGCCGATCGCGGTGTGGATGATGCAGTCGTTCCTGGCCGAGGTGCCGGTGGCGATCATCGAGGCGGCAAGGGTGGACGGCGCGCGGCTGCCCACGATCCTCGCGCGCGTGGTCGCCCCGATAGCCCTCCCCGGCATAGCGGCGACATCGCTGATCTGCTTCATCTTCAGCTGGAACGAACTGCTGTTCGCGAGGGTGCTCACGGGAGTCGTGGCCGAGACGGCCCCCGTCTTCCTGACCGGCTTCATCACCAGCCAGGGCCTGTTCCTGGCGAAGGTGTGCGCCGCGTCGCTCGTCATCTCCCTGCCGGTGCTCGCCGCGGGGTTCGCCGCCCAGGACAAGCTGGTCCAGGGCCTGTCGTTGGGAGCAGTGAAATGAAGGCCGCCGTCATCGAGTCCGTGGGCAGGGCCGTCGTTGCCGAGGTCCCGGACCCGACGCCGGGCCCGCGGGACGTGGTGGTCGAGGTCGCGGCCTGCGGGCTGTGCGGCACCGACCTCCACATCCTCCAGGGCGAGTTCGCCCCGAAGCTGCCGATCGTGCCGGGCCACGAGTTCGCGGGCGCGGTGGTCGGGGTGGGCACCCAGGTCACGGAACTGTCCGTGGGCGACCGGGTGGCGGTGGACCCGTCCCTCTACTGCCACGAGTGCCGCTACTGCCGTACCGGCCACAACAACCTCTGCGAACGCTGGGCGGCGATAGGCGTGACGACGGCGGGCGGCGCGGCGACCTACGCGGTCGCCCCGGTCGCGAACTGCGTACGCCTCCCCGACCACGTCCGCACCCAGGACGCGGCGCTGGTGGAACCGCTGTCGTGCGCGGTACGGGGCTACGACGTCCTCCAGTCCCGCCTGGGCGCCCATGTCCTGATCTACGGCTCCGGCACGATGGGCCTGATGATGCTGGAGCTGGCCAAGCGCACGGGCGCGGCGAGCGTGGACGTGATCGACGTGAACCCGACCCGCCTGGAGACGGCCCGCCGACTCGGCGTCTCGGCATCGGCGGCGAACGCGGACGAGCTGGACCGCCCCCAGGGCTGGGACCTGGTGATCGACGCCACGGGCAACGCGGCGGCGATCCAGGACGGCCTGGACCGGGTGGCGAAGGCCGGCACGTTCCTCCAGTTCGGCGTGGCCGACTACGCGACGAAGGTCACGATCGACCCGTACCGCATCTACAACCAGGAGATCACCATCACCGGCTCCATGGCGGTGCTGCACAGCTTCGAACGCGCGGCGGAACTCTTCGCGAACGGGGTGCTGAACCCCGACATCTTCATCAGCGACCGCATCCCCCTGGACCGGTACCCGGAGGCGCTGGAGCAGTTCGCGGCGGGGGTGGGCAGGAAGATCGTAGTGGTGCCGTAGAGGTTTCCCGGTAGGGGCGGGTGGGCGAAAACCCTTGGCGCCCACCCCCACCGGGCCCCCTACCATCCGCCCATGCCGAACCCACACGGCTTCCGCTACGAAGCCCACGCCGACGGAACCGTCCACATCACCCACCACCACCGCCCCGCGACCACCCTCCACGGTCCCCGGGCCGCCCAGTTCCTCGCCGAGGTGGAGTCCGCCTCCGACCCCCAGCTCGTCATGGCCCGCTGGACCGGGAACTACAAGCGCGGCAACGAACGCACGGCCCGGAACCACCCCCGCAACCGCCGCTGATCCACCCCCCGCCCCCACCTCTGATCCGAACGGTCGCGGGTAAGGGAACGGTAAAGCGGGCTGGATCGTTCACGAGGCATGACAGCTATGACCCCCGGCTCGAACATCCCTCTCTCCACCGCGCGCGTGACGGTGGACGTCGCCGCCCCGGTGCGGCTCGACGTATCGGGCCTGCTGCTCACCGCCGACGGCAAGGTGCGCTCCGACGACGACTTCATCTTCTACAACCAGCCGAGCGGCCCGGGCGTGACCTACCGCTCGGGCGGCGGCGCGGCCCCGGACGCGATCATCGTGGACACCGCCGCCGTCCCCCCGGGCATCGAGAAGATCGTCGTCACGGCCAGCCCGGACGCCGCCGGCCAGACCTTCCAGGGCATCGAACCGACGGCCACGATCCGCAACGCCGACGACAACTCCGTCCTCGCCACCTTCACGCCCCCGCAGCTCGGCACCGAGACGGCCCTGGTGGTCGTGGAGATCTACCTGCGCAACGGCGCCTGGAAGGCCCGCGCGGTCGGCCAGGGCTACGCCAACGGCCTGGCAGGCATCGCCACCGACTTCGGCGTGACGGTCGAGGAACCGGCCCCGGCCCAGGCCCCGGTGGCACCGCCCCAGCCGGTCGCCCCGCCGCAGCCCACCATCCAGACCCCGGTCACCCCGCCGGCCCCGCCGATGAGCACGCCCCCGCCGCCCGCGCACGCGCCCGGCACCGGGAAGATCAACCTCGACAAGGGCCGCGTCAGCCTCCAGAAGAACCAGACCGTGTCCCTGGTCAAGGGCGGCCGCCCGCTGCTCTCCCAGGTCAAGATGGGCCTCGGCTGGGAGCCGGCGTACCGCGGCAAGGACATCGACCTGGACGCCTCGGTCATCGCCTACGGCCCGCAGCGCAACCACGTCGACAGCTGCTACTTCGGCAAGCTGTCGATCGTCGGCGGCGCGATCAAGCACTCCGGCGACAACCTCACGGGTGAGGGCGGTGGCGACGACGAGGTCATCGTGGTCGACCTCGGCCGCCTCCCGCAGGACGTCACGGGCCTGGTCTTCACGGTGAACTCCTTCTCCGGCCAGAAGTTCACCGAGGTCGCCAAGGCCTACTGCCGCCTCCTGGACGCGGCCACCGGCGAGGAGCTGGTCCGCTTCGACCTCACCAACGCCGAGCCCCAGACCGGCGTGATGATGGCGAAGCTGATCAAGCAGTTCTCCGGTGAGTGGGAGATGACGGCGATGGGCGACTTCGTGAAGTCGCGCACGGTGAGGGGAATGGTGAAGCCGGCCGCCCAGGCCCTGTAAGCCGCCGCCTCACCAGCCACCCCGGAACGGCCGCCCCCGCGCACCGCGCGCAAGGGCGGCCGCGCCGTTTCCGGATCACGCCGTCGAATC
This sequence comes from Streptomyces justiciae, assembly GCF_015163075.1. Lineage (GTDB taxonomy): Bacteria > Actinomycetota > Actinomycetes > Streptomycetales > Streptomycetaceae > Streptomyces > Streptomyces justiciae. Next base: position 368,521 of record NZ_JADDXU010000006.1, on the reverse strand, counting down.
CGCACCCCAGTCCCAACCGCTGATCACCGTACGCATCAAGCGCGCGGCAGCCGGCAGATGGTTCTGGGCGCCCCAGTGCAGCGTGACCGTGCGGCGGCAGTCCGGGCTGTCCACGGGAATCCACGCGACCGGCGCCTGGGTGGCGCTGAGGCGGGCGATCGCGGGAGCGAGGCCGATGCCGAGACCCGCGCTGATCAGGTCGGCGATGGCGCTGTGCTCGTCGGTCTCGCAGACGATCCTCGGGGTGAGGCCCCGCGCCGCGAAGAGCCGCTCCAGCAGCCGCCGCAGCCAGTGCCCTTCGCGGGCGGTGACGAAGGGCTGGTCGGCGAGTTCGTCGACGGTGACGGACGTACGCCCGGCCAGCGGATGACCGAGCGGCGTGCCCACACCCACCGGCTCCTCGAACAGCGCCACGGACTCCAGCCCCTCGGCGGGGATCGGCTGCGAGGCGACACACAGGTCGACCTCCTGGGCGCGCAGCCGCCGGGCCATGTCCTCGGGCGGCGACCAGTGCAGCGCGATCTCGACGGCGGGATGCGCGCGCTTGTAGGCGGCCAGCGGGCCCGAGAGGGTCAGGAAGGTCTCCGACGCCAGCCGTACGACACCCACCCCCTCGCCGCCGGCCTCGGCGACGGCACGCCGCCCCGCGTCGAGTTCGCCCAGGGCACGTTCGACGTGGTCGCGGAAGATCCTGCCGCTGTCGTTCAGCCGGAGCCGGCCGCCCCGGTCGAACAGCGGGGTGCCGAGCTCGCTCTCCAGCCGGGCGATGGTCCGGCTCAGCGACGGCTGGGCGAGGCGCAACTCGTCGGCGGCCCGGCTGAGGTGCTCCAGTCGCGCCACCACCAGGAACTGCCTGAGCGAGTTCAGCTCCATCATGCCTCCGGACGCATAACCCCATCGCGATATCGGTCTTGGACAAGATAACCACGCGGTCATAGCGTCGAGTTCATGAGAAGCGAAGAAGCAGAGATCCGCCGGCACATCGAGAAGCTCGTCGAGGGCCTCCGGGCCAAGGACCCCGACGCCCTGAGGCCGCTCTACGCGCCGGACATCGTGTCCTTCGACGTCCAGCCACCGCTCCAGCACGTGGGCGTCGAGGCCAAACTCAGGAACTGGGAGCCCGTGTTCACGGGTTTCGAGACGGTCACGTACGAGCTCCGCGACCTGACGCTCACTGTGGGCGACGACCTCGCGTTCGGGCACGCCTTCGGCCGGCTCGGCGGCACCCTGAAGGACGGGACGGCGATCGGCGGAATGTGGGTCAGGGTCACCTACTGCCTCCGCAAGACCGACGGCGGATGGCTGATCACGCACGACCAGGTCTCCGTACCGTTCGACATCGCGACCGGCAAGGGAGTGACCGACCTCGAACCCTGACCCCGCCCGTCGGCTAGAACAGCGCGCTGTACGCGTTCAGCGCCGGCTGCCCGCCCAGGTGCGCGTACAGCACGGTCGCGTCCGGCCCGATCTCCCCGCGCTCGACGAGGTCGATCATCCCGGCCATCGACTTGCCCTCGTAGACGGGGTCGGTGACCATCCCCTCGGTGCGGGCCGCGAGGCGCATCGCGGCGAGGGTGGTGTCGTCGGGGATGCCGTACACGCCGGCGTGGTAGCGCTCGTCCAGCTCGACGTCGGCCACCGTCAACTCCCGCTTCACACCGATGAGTCGGCCGGTGGCGTGGGCGATCCTGGCGATCTGCTCCCGGGTGGCGGCGGGCTTCGCCGAGGCGTCGATGCCGAGCACGCGCCGCGGCCGTCCGCCCGCCTCCTCCAGCGCGGCGAACCCGGCGACCATGCCCGCCTGGGTGGAGCCGGTCACCGAGCACACCACGACGGTGTCGAAGAAGACCCCCAACTCCCGCTCCTGCTCGGCGACTTCGTAGGCCCATCCGGCGAAGCCGAGGCCGCCGAGCGGATGGTCGGAGGCGCCGGCCGGGATGGCGTACGGCTTGCCGCCCGACTCCTCGACCTCCCTCAGCGCCTGCTCCCAGCTCCCCTTGAACCCGATCCCGAACCCGGCCCGCACCAGCCGTACGTCGGCCCCGGCGAGCCGGCTGATCAGGATGTTGCCGACCTTGTCGTAGACCGCGTCCGGCCAGTCCACCCAACTCTCCTGCACCAGCACGCACTTGAGCCCGGCGCGGGCGGCGACGGCCGCGACCTGCCGGGTGTGGTTGGACTGGACGCCACCGATGGAGACGAGGGTGTCGCAGCCCTGCGCGAGGGCGTCGGCGACGAGGTACTCCAGCTTGCGCGTCTTGTTCCCGCCGTACGCGATCCCGGAGTTGCAGTCCTCCCGCTTGGCCCACAGGGACGCCCCGCCGAGGTGCGCGGTGAGACGCTCCAGGGGGTGGACGGGCGAGGGCCCGAAGAGGAGGGGGTAACGCTCGTACGAGGAAAGGGACATGTGGGCCTCCCTGGATCGGTCGCCTGTTCAGTCGGTGTCGGCGAGCTCGGCCAGCCCGCGCCAGATCTCCGCGGTGACCCGCACGGCCGCGTCCACGTCACCGGCCGCGCACGCCTCGATGAGCCGCTCGTGCAGCCCGGCGGAGCGGCAGTTGCCGCCCTCGCCGAAGCGGCGGCGTTCGAGCCTGCGGATGAGGGGGGTGTAGCGGGCGGCGGTCGCGGCGGCGGCGCGGTTGCCGCTGACGCGGACGAGGACGTCGTGGAGGTCGTCGTCGGCCTGGAGCGCGCCGTCCACGTCACCCGCGCGGACGGCCGCGGCGAACCGCTCGTTGGTCGTCCGCATCGCCTCGATGTCCGCGGCGAACAGCCGGGGCACGGCGATCCGGGTGACCAGTTCGTGCATGGCGCCGACGACCGCGGCGGCGTCCCGTACGTCGGCGGCCACGACCGGCGTCACCCGGGTGTAGCTCTGCGGCTTGCTCTCCAGCAGCCCTTCGTCGACCAGCCGGGAGAACGCCTCCCGTACCGGCGCCCGTGACAGCCCGAGCCGCTCGGCGAGCTCGGCGTCCCGCACCACCGCGCCGGGCTCCAGCTCCCCGGCCACGATGGCGTCCCTGATGGCCGCGTAGGCGCGGTCCCTGAGCAACGTACGCGGTATGGCCTCCACAACTGAAATGTTAGATGTCAGTCCTGGATGCCGACAAGGGTGTGGCCCGCACCCTCGTGAAGTGCGGGCCACCCCCTGCGTGCGCGCTCGGCCTCAGGCCGCCCACGGCCAGTCGGCGTCGCGAGCGCTCTCCAGCAACGGCACCATCCGGAACGCCGCGTCCGAGAGCCCCCCGAAGGTGTGCCGGTTCGCCTTGCCCGACGGGCCGTGGCCCGCCCGGTAGCCGGCGAGGTTCCAGGTGTAGACCGGCACGTCGGCGGGGACCTGCTCGGTCGGGTCGCCGTAGTGGCTGTACGCGTACTGCTCGTCGGTGACGACCAGCACCCGGTCGTGCTTGCGGTAGTGCCGGCGGACCGCGCCCGTGGTGTCGGTGCCGCCCAGGTTGCCGAAGCGCTCCAGGATCTTCAGCACCGACTCGCCCTTGCGGAACCGCACTTCGGCGCTGGTGGTGCCGAACTGCACCAGGTCCGCGTTCTCGGCGCGCAGCGCGAGCGCCGTGCCGAAGATCGCCGCCGCGTCCGCCCGGTTGAGCTGCGAACGGTCGGACAGCGGACGCCACATCGAGCCCGAGCGGTCGACGAGGACGAGCGTCCGGCCGGGCAGCGCGGGCACGTTGGCCAGCGAGTGGCCGAGCGCCTGCTCCAGCGGGTACGCCCAGCGCAGCGACGGCGCGTGCTGGTACGCGGCGAGGTAGCGGAAGGGGAACTGCCGCGACCGCGCGACCTCCGCCGGGTCACTGATCCGGGCCGCGACCTGGGCCGCGACCTCGTCGGAGACGCCGGCCTGGTCGAAGTTGCGGAGATTCCGTACGAGCGCCATCGCGCCCATGGACGGAATGACCGCCTCCCAGGCTGCCTTGTCCATCGGCCCCTGGAGCCACCCGGCCAGCGCCTCCCAGGTCATCCCGGCCGCGGCGAGCCGCTCGGCGCCGCCCGCGGAGGTGACGACCGCCCGCCGCTCCGCGACCGGCAGCGCCATCAGCTCGCGGTGCGCGACCAGCGTCCGGTTCGACGCGGGCGGCACGGCCGTGTCCGGGTTGTGCCGGCGGTCGAGCGCGTACCGGAACAGCTCGCCCTGCCACGGCTTGTCCGGGTCGGGCGACGCGTGCACCAGGTTGAGGATGTCGCCGAAGCGGTAGCCCTTGGCCGCGGTGTCGTACTTCAGCAGGGACTTTCCGCTGTAGAGACGTCGTACGGCGTCGGCGACGCCGCGCTTGACGGGCTTGGGCACGTTGCGGCCGTACGTCGCCGTCCAGTACGCGAGCAGCTCGCCGGGCTCGTCCGGACGCCGGAGCACGGAGTCGACGACCTGCCGGTTGGAGGGGCCGCCGGTGGCGCCCGCGTCGAGGCGCGCCTTCACGTACTCGGCGGCGCCGACGACGGAGGCGGTACGCAGGTTGCCCTCGCCGCGCAGCCAGCCGAGCAGCCCGGCGGTCCACTCCGGGTCGGTGACGGCGAGCTCCCGCACGAGCGTCGCGAACCGGTCGTCGCGGTCGCCGCCGGTCTCGTAGAAGGTCTGCTGGGAAACGAAGTTGGCGACGGCGAGCAGAAAGAGCTCGGAGCGCGCGTCCCGCTCACGGCCTCGGCCGCCCTGGAAGGTACGCAGAATACGGCCCGTGGAGGTGACGCGCGAAGTGGGCTGCGCCCGCGCGGCCTTGGTGTTGAATCGCGCCATGGTGAATTCCCCCGAATTCATGGAAGGTTTCGGAGGGAGGCGCGGCAGAAGGAGGGTGCCCGAGATCAGAAGTCGGCCACGGAACTAAGTCAGATGCTCTATCCATTGAGCTACATCGACCCTGAGTCGATGACGGGATTCGAACCCGCAACCTTCTGATCCGGAGAAGTAGCCGTGGCCTGCGCACCGGGCACCCACCATGAGCTGCGCCTCCCGAGATCAAGTCGGTGGCGGCATCGGATTCTTTGGAAGAAGTAGCCGCAACCTTCGCACCGGGAGGTGCGTTGTCGTGATCTCACTGTAGGAGGCGCAACTCAGGCGGGTCGAACGAATTAATTACCGTGTGGCCTTTACCGCTTCTGGCGCTTCCAGGGGCCGGTGATGGCGAGCATGATGCCCGGCGTCTGGATGTTGGCGAACAGGATCTTTCCGTCGCAGGAGAAGGTGACGCCGGTGAACTCGCTGTACTCGGGCTCCTCTTCGGTGCCGATGTTGAGTTCGTTGCGGGCGATGGGGTAGGTGCGGCCGCTGTCCGTGGCGCCGAAGAGGTGCTGGACGCCCTCGCCGTCCTCGGCGATGACGAGGCCGCCGTACGGGGAGACGGTGATGTTGTCGGGGCCGTCGAAGGCGCCGTCGACGGAGGGGTCGGGGTTGACGCCGAGGAGGACCTTCAGGGTGAGGGTGCGGCGCTTGGGGTCGTAGAACCAGACCTGGCCGTCGTGCTGGACGGGGCTCTCCGCGCGGGCGTAGGAGGAGACGATGTAGGCGCCGCCGTCGCCCCACCACATGCCCTCCAGCTTGCGGGCGCGGGTGACCTGGCCGTCGGTGAACTGCTTGCGGACGGCGACGGTCTTGGCGTCGCGGTCGGGGACGTCGACCCAGTCGACGCCGTAGACGGTGCCGATCTTCGTGGCGCGGGAGAGGTCGTCGACGAACTGGCCGCCGGAGTCGAAGCACTTGAAGGCCTGGAGGGAGCCGGCGTCGTCGGCGAGGGCGCGGAACTTGCCGCGGCCGTACGCGAAGCCCTGCGGCGGGGTCCAGCGGAAGAGCAGGCCGTTGGGCGAGGCGGCGTCCTCGGTGAGGTAGGCGTGGCCGCGCTTGGGGTCGATGACGACGGCCTCGTGGTCGTAACGGCCGAAGAACTTCAGCGGCTTGGGGTCGCGGTTGGCGCGCCGGTCGGAGGGGTCGACCTCGAAGACGTAGCCGTGGTCCTTGGTCATGCCGTTGACGCCGGCCTTGTCGGAGTTCTCCTCGCAGGTGAGCCAGGTGCCCCAAGGGGTGCGCCCGCCCGCGCAGTTGGTGGAGGTGCCGGCGATGCCGACCCACTCGGCGACGTGTCCGTCGGGGCGGACCTCGACGACGGTGCAGCCGCCGGCCGCGGCGGGGTCGTAGACCAGGCCCTCGGTGAGCGGGACGGGGTACTTCCAGTTGGCGCGCGGGCCCTTCAGCTCGTGGTTGTTGACGAGGAGGGTGGTGCCGCGGGGGCCGTCGAAGGTGGCCGTGCCGTCGTGGTTGGACGGGGTGATCTCGCCCGACTCCAGCTTCGTCTTGCCGCTGTAGGTGATGACGCGGTACTTGAACCCGGCGGGCAGCGCGAGGATGCCGTCGGGGTCGGGGATCAGGGGGCCGTAGCCGACTCCGCCGCGAGCGTCCGCCCCGCTCTCGGCGTCGATGTCGGTGGACGCGAGGGCTTGCGGCGCGGTGGCGAGGGCGCCGACGCTGCCGGCCAGCGCGACACCGGCACCGGTGATCGCGGAGTTTCTGGCGAAGTCCCTGCGGGTGAGCGACATGGTGTCTCCTGTGTGGCGGTGGGTGTGCCGTGGGAGGTGGCGGACCTCGGGTCGGCGTCACCGTCCCGCCCACGCCTGAACGGGGGTTGAACACGGGACGACGTCCGCAGGTTCGCTTCCATGAATCCGTTGGCACACCGCGGCCGGACCGACCGCCTCACGGCACCGCCCCGACTCAACCGCCTTGCTGCGAGCGGGCCTTGAAGGCCGCCTTGCGCGCTTCCTTCGCGATCTTCTTGTCCGGGTGCAGCCGCCCCATCGCCTCCAGCACGTCCGCGGTGGCCGGGTGGCCCACCCGCCACGCGGCGGCGAAGAACCCGCTGTGCTGCTGGGCGAGGCCCTCCACGAGCCCCTGCAACTCCTCGGAGTTGCCTTCGGCGGCGAGCTGCGCGGCGACGGTGTCGACGGTCAGCCAGAAGATCATCGCCTCCGACGGCGGCGGTACGTCGGCGGCGCCGCGCTCGGTCAGCCAGACGCGGGCCAGTCCGCCGAGCTCCGGGTCGTCGAGGACCGCCCGCAGCGCGGGTTCGGCCTCCGGGCCGACGAGGGAGAGTGCCTGCTGGCAGCGCAGTCGGCGCAGCGGCGCGCCTCCGTCGCCGCCCCGGCTGGCGGCCAGCAACTCCCGGGCGGCGTCGAGGGGTTCACGCCGGTCGAGCCACTGCTCGGTCTCGGCCTGCGCGGCCCCGGGCGGGAAGTGGGCGGTGCCGTCGAGCAGGGCGTCCGCACCCTTGTCGACGAGGTCCCCGACGGCGGGCGCCGCGAACCCGGCCTCCAGCAAGCGCGCCCGGAGCCCGTACAACCCGAGCGGGGTGAGCCGCACCATGCCGTAGCGGGAGACGTCGGTGTCGTCGACCGGCGCGGCGGGCTCCTCGTCGGCGTCGGCCATGAGCGCCTCGTCGACGGGCTGGTACTCGACGAGCCCGATCGGCTCCAGGACCCGGAACTGGTCGTCGAGGCGCATCATCGCGTCGGAGACCTGCTCGAGGACGTCGTTGGTGGGCTCCCCCATGTCGTTGGGCACGATCATGGACGCGGCGAGCGCGGGGAGCGGCACCGGCCGGTCACCGGGACCGTCCTCGTTGGCGGTCAGCAGATAGAGGTTGCCGAGCACGCCGTCGAGGAACTCGGCCTCGGCCTCCGGGTCCCAGTCGAGGGAGGAGAGATCGATCTCGCCGGCTCCTTCTTCGAGGTTCATGGCCTCCATCAGATCGTCAAGGTCGGGCACGCTCGCGTCGGCGACGACCGTGTCCAGCGCGCCGAGCCACACCCCGAGCACGTCCTGCGGGGAGCCGCCGGTGAGCAGGGCGAGGTCCTCGCCGGCCGCGACGGTGCCCTCCTCCTCGTCGGTGATCTCGACGAGCCCGGTGTCGATCGCGACCCGCCAGGCCTCGCTCGCCCAGGCCGCGGCGTCGTCCCCGGTCAGGCCGAGGTACTCGGCGGCGGCGGGGAGCTGGTCCTCGACCAGTCCGCCGCCGGCGTCGACGCGGGTCTCGGGAGAGGCCCAGCGGGCGAGCCGGGCGGCCCGGGAGAGCAACGGCGTGGACAGCGCGTCCCGCGCCAGCTCCGCTTCGGGGTGCAGCCGCACCGGCGGCAGGGGGGAGCTGTCTGACATCGGCTGCTTCTCCTAGACATCGCGCACATCGCGAACATCGCGTCTTACCACTCAGCCGCTCAGCCTAGACGGATTTGGCCCCATGCCGCCCGGTTCATCTCCCCGTCAGGTCCCGTACATGGCCGAAACCTTGACAACTGACCTGATCACGCAGGAGATTACGCGCGTAGAAACTCACTGCACACCTGTTCACCGCCCTGACATCCGTGCACGCTATTTTCTACGCGCGTCGCCTCCGCCCCACCGGTCGCGGCTCCCACCGTTCCACGCTCCACCCTCGTCCCGGCGCTCAAGAACGTCCCCGGAGGGATCCCGTTGCCGAGCAAGTCTTCCGCGCGCCTCGCCGCGCTCACCGTCGCCGCCGTGTGCTCCGCCGCTTCCACGGTCGTCCTGATCTCCCCCGCGCACGCGGACTCCGTGCGCATCCATGACATCCAGGGCACGACCCGGATATCCCCGTACGCCGGCCAGAAGGTCGCGGACGTGTCCGGCGTCGTCACCGGCATCCGTACGTACGGCTCGTCCAAGGGTTTCTGGATCCAGGACCCGAACGCGGACGACAACCCCGCCACCAGTGAGGGCGTCTTCGTCTTCACCAGCTCCACGCCGAAGGGCGTCGCCGTCGGCGACCTCGTCACGGTGTCCGGCACGGTCTCGGAGTACGTCCCCGGCGGCACCTCCTCCGGCAACCAGTCGATCACCGAGATCACCAAGCCGACCACCACGGTCGTCTCCAGCGGCAACGCCGTCCCGGCCGCCGTGGTCGTCGACGCCAAGTCGGTCCCGGCGGCCTACGCCCCGGCCGGTGACACCGCCGCGAACAACTCCATCAACGGCCTGACCCTGGAGCCGTCGAAGTACGCCCTGGACTACTACGAGTCCCTGGAGGGCGAGAACGTCCAGGTCGCCGACACCCGTGTGGTCGGCGCCAGCGACCCGTACACCGAGCTGTGGGTGACGGTGAAGCCGCACGAGAACGCCAACCGCCGCGGCGGCACGGTCTACGGCTCCTACGACTCCCAGAACACCGGCCGTCTCCAGATCCAGTCGCTCGGCTCGACCGCCGCCTTCCCGAAGGCGAACGTCGGCGACGTCCTGGAGGGCGCCACCACCGGCCCGCTGGACTACAACCAGTACGGCGGCTACACCCTCGTCGCCAACACGATCGGCACGCTGAAGAGCGGCGGCACCGAGCGGGAGACGACGCAGAAGCAGAAGCGCGGCGAGCTCGCGGTCGCGACGTACAACGTCGAGAACCTCGACCCGTCCGACGACACCTTCGCCGCGCACGCCGCCGCGATCGTGAACAACCTCCAGTCGCCCGACATCGTGTCCCTGGAGGAGATCCAGGACAACAACGGCGCGACGAACGACGGTACGGTCGCCGCCGACCAGACGGTGCAGAAGCTGATCGACGCGATCGCGGCCGCGGGCGGCCCGACGTACGACTGGCGCTCCATCGACCCGACGAACGGCACGGACGGCGGTGAGCCGGGCGGCAACATCCGCCAGGTGTTCCTGTTCAACCCGGAGCGGGTCTCCTTCACCGACCGCGCGGGCGGCGACGCCACCACGGCCGTCGGTGTGACGAGGGAGCACGGCAAGGCGGCCCTGACGGTCTCGCCCGGCCGTATCGACCCGACGAACGAGGCCTGGGCGTCCAGCCGCAAGCCGCTGGTCGGCGAGTTCGTCTTCCGCGGCCGGACGGTCTTCGTGATCGCCAACCACTTCAACTCCAAGGGCGGCGACTACGGTCTGACCTCGGCGACCCAGCCGGTGCCGCGCAGCTCCGAGGTCCAGCGCCACCAGCAGGCCACCCTGGTCAACGCGTTCGTCAAGGACGTCCTCGACACCCAGAAGAACGCGGACGTCATCGCGCTCGGCGACATCAACGACTTCGAGTTCTCCGACACCGCCAAGATCCTGGAGACCGACGGCGCCCTGTGGTCGGCGATCAAGTCGCTGCCGAAGAGCGAGCGTTACTCGTACGTCTACCAGGGCAACGCCCAGGTCCTGGACCAGATCCTGGTCTCGCCGTCGATCCGGCGCGGCTGTGACTTCGAGTACGACAGCGTGCACGTCAACTCGGAGTTCAACGACCAGATCAGCGACCACGACCCGCAGGTCCTGCGCTTCAAGCCGTAACGGCACGGCACGTCAACAGGCCCGGTCGAACAGGGAGTTCGGCCGGGCCTGCCTGCGTCAGCGGGGCAGCAGCCCGAGCACGTGCTCGTACCGGCTGACCGTGCTGCTCTTCAGGCCGGGGAAGTTCTGGACCCGCTTCCACAGCTCGGTCGCCGAGCCGACGCCGTCGCCGGGGGCGGCCAGGGCGTCGATGTGGGCCTGGGCGGTCTCCCACTCGGCGTAGTTGAGGACGCGAGTGCCGTCGGTGCTGAGGTGGAAGTGGGCGCCGATGCCGCCGGGGCGCGGGTCCGGCTCACTCTCCAGCGCCTCGAAGACGGCGTCGACCCAGGCCCGCTGCCGCTCCGGGTCGGGGCCCTCGAACTCGACGTCGACGATCACGATGCACCCCGGCACCCGTGTGTCGCCCTCCCGGGTGCCGCTGCGATAGCGGCGGAAGCGATCGAGCCCGACGCGTTCGATGCCCGGTACGGCGGTGTCGACCTCGTCGACGCGCTCCTGCCGGTGGGTCTTCACGAACGCCTCGTACGCCGACTCGCTCGTCCACTGGGAGTGATGGAGCAGGGTGGAGCCGTCGTGCCCGGCGTAGACGTGGTAGCCGAGCAGACCGGCGGCGGGCCAGTCCCGGCGTTCCCAGGTCCGCGCGATCGCCTCCACCGTCAGGCGCTGCCGTTCGGGGGTGCCGACGCGCCAGGTGCTGAAGAAGGGCGCTCCGACGCGCGGGTCGGTCAGGTCGGGGTGGTCGCCGGTACGACGGGTCATGTCGGTCTCCGCTGCTCGAATGCCGGATGCGTGTACCGACGACCCTCCAACCTCAACCGCGATTCAGGTCAAGTCACCTCTTGGGGTACCGCCACGACACCACGACCACCGCGGCGAGGGCCGCGCTGATGACGAGCGCGGGCCGCGGATGCCGGATCGCCGCCCGGACGACGGGCCGGGCGGGCTGCGGAACGCTGTGTTCGACGCGGTGTTGCAGGTCGTGCCCGGTCTTCGCGGCCCTGCCCTGCACCTGATGACCGGTCCTGGTCGTCCGGTCCTGGACCTTGTGGCTCGCCTGCATGGCCTTGTCGTGCATGGCGTGACCGGCTTGGGTCGCCCGGTCGTGCATGGTGTGGCCGGCGTGCGTGGCCCTGTCGTGGGCCGTGTGGCCGGCCTGCGCCGCGGTGCTGCGCAGCTGCACGGTCATCGCGCCCGCCTTGTCCCTCAGGTCGGCCGCCCGAGCCCGCGCTCGGCCCTTCACGTCCATCTTTCCTGCCAACTCCTCCACTGTGTCGCCGAGTTGGCTGCGGGTCCGCTCGATCTGCTCGCGCAGCTCCTCGGGGCCCTTGGCCCCGCCGCCCACACCCGGCGTCGTCCTGTCCGTCATCGATGCGCCCTTTCCCTGATCTCCTCGACATCGGCCCTGACGCTGCCGAAGGCCTCCTCGGGCGTGGGGGGTGCGGCGCGGCGGAGCTGGGCGCGGCCGCGTGCGGCCAGCAGGGCGGCGGCCAGGAACAGCACGGCCGTCACGATGAGCGCCGCGGCCCAGACGGGCAGCGTCAGCGAGAGGGCGGCGGCGGCCGTGGCGGCGAGGGCGAGCAGGCCGGCGTAGGCGACCGCGCCGGCGGCGCCGATCATTCCGCCGCCGCGCCCGGCCCGCCGCCCCTTCTCGGCGAGCTCCTCCTTGGCGAGGGCCACTTCCTGCCGTACGAGCTGGGAGAGCTGCTCGGTGGCCTGGCCGACGAGTTCGCCCACGGAGTGCTGGGCTTGCCGGGGCTCCTGGGTCTGGGTCACGGTGTCCGCCTCCTCTCGGTTCGGACCGTCCGAGTACCCGGACCCGCCCCCGCTACCCCTGTGAACCCGCCTCAGGGCCCCGTTCCCCCAGCCTCGCGAGCTGGGTCTGGAACCAGTCGAGGCGTGCCTGCAACAGGGCGGCCTCCGCGGCGAGTTCGGAGACGCCGAGGTCCGCCGGTGCCGTGCTCCCGCTGCCCGCCACCACCCGCAGCCCCTCCCCCGCCAGCCGTGCGAAGGAGGCGAGCGAGACGGACGTACGACCCCGAAGGCAGGCCGCACAGGACGGGGCGAGGCCGCGCCAGCCGGGTCGGCCCCAGCCGGCGTCGGCGAGAGCGGAGGCGGTCGTACCGCAGGCGCAGGGGCCGACGGTCGCGGTGCGGACGCGCTGGCGGGCGTAGCGGTAGCCGAGTTCGAAGCGGAGGTAGCGGCCGAGGACGGAGACCTCCAGCAGGACGGCCGTGCGGTGCTCGGCGGTGCAGAGCAGCGCCTCGGCGGTCGTACGGTCGTGGACGCAGTGGAAGCCGCAGTCGCAGCGGCGGTGCGGTGCCCGGTGCCGCAGGCCGTAGACGCAGGACGCGTCGGCCAGGACCCCGTACGGCAGCGCGCCGCCCAGCGACACCCCGGTGAACCCGGCCCGGGTGCCGTCGTGGGACAGCACCGGGTGGGCGATCTTGTATCCGGTCGGCGGCTCCGTCGGGCGTTCCTCCGGAAGCCGGAGCCTCATCGGGCGGCCGGTACCTCTTCGGGCGCCTTCAGTTCCTCGATCTCCTCGGGGAGTTCCAGCGCGGGTTCCTCCACGCGGTCCCGCTCTTCCGCGACTCCGGTGGCGAGTGCCTTGCCGAGCTTCATGACGCCTCCCATGACCAGGGGTCGATGACCGTCCTGGCCATGGTGACCCATGAGGGGCCGATTTGGACATAGGGCCTGCCCCGGACCCCATTTCTCAGCATTGCTTACCAATACATCGTAGAAGAATTAAGTGGAGCTTCACGATGACTGTGCCGAGACTACTCCCATGACGTACTCCGGCTCCCCCGCCCCGCTCTTCGGCCGCGCCCTCTGCGCGATGATCACGCCCTTCACCGAGGGCGGTGCCCTCGATCTGGCCGGGGCGCAGCGGCTCGCCGAGAAGCTGGTGGCGGAGGGCTGCGACGGCCTGGTCCTGTCCGGCACCACGGGCGAGTCGCCGACCACGTCGGACGCCGAGAAGGCGGACCTCGTCCGGGCGGTCCGGGAGGCGGTCGGCAGCGGGGCGTCGATCCTCAGCGGCATCGGCACCTTCGACACCCGGCACACCGTCGAACTCGCCCTGGAGGCCGAAAAGGCGGGCGCGGACGGGGTGTTGCTGGTCAGCCCGTACTACAGCAAGCCCCCGCAGGACGCGTTGGAGGCGCACTTCCGTCAGGTCGCGGACTCCTCGGGCCTGCCGATCGCCCTCTACGACATCCCCGGCCGCACCGGTACCCGTATCGAGCCCGACACCCTGATCCGGCTCGCCGAGCACCCGAGGATCGTCGCGGTCAAGGACTGCTCCTACGACTTCCTCGGCGCCCAGAAGGTCATCGCCCGCACGGAGTTGGCGTACTACGCGGGCTGCGACGAGCACAACCTCGCCCTGTACGCGGTGGGCGGGGCGGGGTACATCAGTACGGTGGCGAACGTCGCCCCGGCCCAACTCCGCGCTGTCCTGGACGCGTTCGACGCGGGCGACACGGCGAAGGCGGCCCGTCTCCAGCAACAGGCCACTCCTCTCATCGAGTTGATGATGTCGGCGGGCCTGCCCGGCACGGTCACGGCGAAGGCCCTGCTGAACGAGCTGGGCCTGCCCGCGGGCCCGGTCCGCGCACCGCTGCTGCCCGCCGGCCGGGAGGCGGTCGACGGGCTGCTGGCGGCGTACCGGGAGCTCGGCTGAGTCAGCGCTCCGCGAACACCGGCTCCCATGCCAGGCGTTGGGGACCGTCGTCCGGATCGCGCTCGCCGCTCAGGGGGACGATCTTGTCGCTGCCGATCGTGACGAGGACGAGGCGGTCCTTGTAGCCGGCGTTCTTGAGGGGCGTGGTGCGCTCCCAGGCGATGAGGCGGTGGTCGTCGACCCAGGCGAGGAGCTGACCGCCGCGGACCTTGGTGATCTCCTTGCCGGTGAGAGGGTTCCGGATCGAGGAGTAGGACTTGCCGGGGAGCTTCTTGCCCATGTTGACCTCTTTGGTCAGACCGAGGGCGGCCAGCTCACCGTTCGGGGAGATCCGGGCCGGGACGTCCCAGCGCAGGTACTTCTCCTTCGCGGGCGCGGTGATCTTCTTGCCGGAGAGGTCGTAGAACTCCTCCATGCCGTCCTGGCCACCGACGATCCGCGCGTACACCGCCTTGTCGTCGCCGGTGAAGGCGAAGTCCGCGCGGCTCGGGACGTCACGGCCGGACTTGATCTGCCACCAGGCTCCGTTGCCGTCCTCCACGTCGAGGATCATGTATCCGTTGCGGGACGTGGGCCGGCCCGCCATCCAGCCGTTCACGCCGCCGTCGGCGTTCTTGACCTCGAACATCCGGTCCGGGTTCTCGTCGTACGTCGTGACGACCAGCTTGGTCCCGTCGCGGGAGAACGACAGCCCGCCGATCCCCATCCTGATCTCGTACCACTTCCTGACCTTCCCCGTCGTGAGGTCGAGCAGCCCGACCCGGGAAGCGGGCAGGGTCCGTTCGAGGACGGCGGCGGTCTTGGCGCCCGGCGCGACGGCGACGTAGGACCATCGGGTGTCCTTCTTGTACCGCCCGGTGCTGGGGTCGAGGAGCCGGTAGGTCCGTTCGGCGACCCCCTCGCCCTTGCCGCTCTTCCTGGTCTTCGTCGTGTAGTAGGCGGCGACCACGGTCCGCCCGGCCGAGATCGCCGTCACCGGCAGCGACTGTCCCCCGGTCACCTCGCTCGGGCGTACGTCGTCCCGGCCGCCGGAGACCAGCTGCGGCACCGCCACCGAGACGGCGACCACGGCCGCGGTGGCCGCCGCTACGGAGGCGAACCTGCGGGTACGACGCCGGCGGCGCACCGCCAGCACCCGGTCGGCGAACCCCGGCGCCGCCGGCTCCTGCTCACCGGCCAGGTCCCGCAGGGAGTCCCGTACGAGTTCCTCGACGTTCACGGTCGTACCTCCACGGGTGCGTAGTCACGGGACGGCCGGCTCGGGGCGTTCAGAGCGGCCAGTTCGGGGGCGAGGGTGCGCAGTCGGGCGAGCGAGCGGTGGGTGGTGGACCGTACGGTGCCCACCGAGCAGCCCAGGATGCGGGCCACGTCCGCCTCCGGGAGGTCCTCGAAGTAGCGCAGCACGAGCACGGTGCGCTGCCGGGCGGTGAGCCGGGCGAGCGCGCCCCGCATCACCAGGCGCACCTCGGCGGCCGACGAGTCGTCGCCCGCGGTACGGCCCTCCGGCGGCTCGGCGACGCTGAGCTCGCGTCTGGGCCACTTCAGCCGCCAGCGGCTGATCTGCTGCCGGTAGAGGATCTGCCGTACGTACGCCTCGGGCTCGTCGATGCGGTGCCAGCGGCCGGCCGCCTTGATCAGCGCGTTCTGCAGCAGGTCCTCGGCGGTGTGCCGGTCGCCGCCGCTGAGCAGCACGGCCGTCTTCAGCAGCGCGGACGACCGGTGCTCCACGAACTCCCGGAAACTGTCCTGCGCCTCGGCATCCATCGTCACCTTCTCTTCCCCGGGGCGGTTCCCCGGGGCCCGTCCCCGGAACGGACCCGGTGTCCGTCCCCTCCGCCCCTTGTGACGCGCGCGGCCGCGTCCCGCTATGCCTGCCGCGCACGGGAATTTCAGCGACCGCTCTCCCCTCCCTGCCGTACGGTGATCCGGTGAGCCGCCCTCTGCTCTTCCTCGACGTCGACGGCCCCCTGAACCCGTACGCGGCGCAGCCGGAGCGCCGACCCGAGGGTTACACGACGATCCGGGTGGCCCTGCACCCGGGCCGCCCGCTGCGCGTGTGGCTCAACCCGTCCCACGGCCCGGCCCTCCTCACGCTCCCCTACGACCTGTGCTGGGCGACGACGTGGATGGACGCGGCCAACCGCTGGATCGCCCCGGTCGTCGGCCTCCCCGAGCTGCCCTACGTCGACTTCGGCGACCGTCTCCTCGCCCACCGCCCGGACGGGGTGCACTGGAAGACGGAGGCGATCGTGGCGTACGCCGAGGGCCGGCCCTTCGCCTGGGTGGACGACGAACAGAGCCCGGCGGACGAGGCGTTCGTCGCCGAGCACCACCCCGGCCCCGCCCTGCTGCACCACGTCGACCCCCGAATCGGCCTGCGCGAGCGGGACTTCGCGATGTTGCGGAACGCTACGCTGAGCTGATCGCGCATCCGGCACAGAGCGGGAACCACTTGATGCTGCCTCAGAGTCCTCCCGGTCCTCCCGAAGGGGCCGATCTTCCCGGGGTGTTCGAGTCGGCGGACGCGATATCCGGGGAGGGGCAGCGGGATTACCTCAAGTGGACCCGTGGCCGCCTTCAACTCGCTTTGGCCGCAGCCCTGTTCGGCGGCATCGCGGCCGCCGTCGACCGGCACGGCGCGGTGGAGAAGACGGCGGCGGCCCTCGCCCTGACCGCCTTCATCGCCGCCCTGCTCACCGAGGTCCATCTGCTCCGGGACAAACCCGAGGAACGCTGGTACAACGGCCGGGCGCTCGCCGAGTCCGTGAAGACACTGGCGTGGCGCTACATGGCGGGCGCGGAGCCGTTCCCGCCGTCCCTCGGGGACGACGACGCCCGCGAGGTGATGCTGACCCGCATCCACGACCTGACGACCGAGGCGAACCTCCCCGGCCTCACGTTCGGCCAGGTCCAGGTCACCGACCGGATGCGGGAGGTCAGGGCCCTGGACTTCGCGGGCCGGAAGTCCGCCTATCTGCGGCTGCGGGTGGCGGACCAGGAGTCCTGGTACGAGAACAAGGCCAGGTTCAACAAACGGAACTCCGGCAGATGGCGGACCATCCTGATCGTCTTCGAGGTCCTCGGCGTGGCCGCCAGCACCGTCAGCCTGCTGGACATCGCGGACGTCGACGCGGGCGGCGTGGTGGCCGCCGCCGTCGCCGCGGCGGGGGCGTGGCTGGAGGTCAAGCAGTACGACAACCTCGCCTCCGCCTACTCCCTCACGGCCACGGAACTCGGCTTCGTCCGCATGACCGGCGAGAACGTCACGACCGAGGCGGACTGGTCGCGCTACGTCGTCTCGGCGGAGCAGGCGATCAGCAGGGAGCACACGATGTGGCTGGCGCGGCGGCTGGGGATGCGGGCGGTGCGGATGAATGCGGAGTGAGCAGGGAGCGAGCCGCCCTCCCGGAGGGGGCCCACCGGGAGGGCGTGGGTGTGGCGCCGGCTGATCAGTTGTGGCTGTGCAGGATCTCGTTCAGACCGCCCCACACCGCGTTGTTCGGGCGGGCCTCGACCGTGCCGGTGACCGAGTTGCGGCGGAAGAGGATGTTGGAGGCGCCGGAGAGCTCGCGGGCCTTGACGATCTGACCGTCGGGCATGGTGACGCGGGTGCCGGCGGTGACGTACAGCCCGGCCTCGACCACGCACTCGTCGCCGAGCGCGATGCCGACGCCGGCCTCGGCGCCGACGAGGCAGCGCTCGCCGATGGAGATGATGACGCTGCCGCCGCCGGAGAGGGTGCCCATGGTGGAGGCGCCGCCACCGATGTCGGAACCGTCGCCGACGACGACGCCGGCGGAGATACGGCCCTCGACCATGGAGGTGCCGAGGGTGCCGGCGTTGAAGTTGACGAAGCCCTCGTGCATGACGGTGGTGCCCTCGGCGAGGTGCGCGCCGAGGCGGACGCGGTCGGCGTCGGCGATGCGGACGCCCTTGGGGGCGACGTAGTCGGTCATGCGCGGGAACTTGTCGACGGACGTGACCTGAAGATGGAGCCCCTCGGCGCGGGCGTTGAGCCGCACCTTCTCGACGTCGTCGACGGCGACGGGGCCGAGGGAGGTCCAGGCGACGTTGGCGAGGAAGCCGAACATGCCCTCGAGGCTCTGGCCGTGCGGCTTGACGAGCCGGTGGCTGAGGAGGTGGAGGCGCAGGTAGACGTCGTGGGCGTCGATGGGCTTGGCGTCGAGCGAGGAGATGACCGTACGAACCGCGACGACTTCGACCCCACGCCGCGCATCCGTCCCGACCGCCTTGGCGGCACCGGCACCGAGCGCCTCGACGGCCTGCTCGGCGGACAGCCGCGCGGTACCGGAGGGCCCGGCCTCCTCCGTCAGCTCGGGCGCGGGGAACCAGGTGTCGAGAACAGTGCCATCGGCGGCGATGGTGGCAAGCCCGGCGGCGACAGCGCCGGTGGTACGGGAAACGTTCGTGTCGGTCATGAGGGCAACCTAACCGCCGGGGGCCCACAGAGGCTAACCAGCGGGGGGCGCGTCTCAGGTGGCGGGCCGCGTGGGCCAGGGTCGCGTCTCAGGTGACGGGCCACACGGGGTTCCGTCGTGGGTGGGGTCGCGTCTCGGGTGACGGGCCGCCCGAGGGTTTCGTCGTGGGTCGGGGCCGCGCCGGGGGGTGTCCGTCCTCGGAACGGCGCGGAATCGGTCCTTCATAAGGGGCACCCGTGTTGACGCGCCAACCGCTGCGGGCGGACACCCCCCGACACGTCCCCTCACCGCCGTACGCGACTGCGGGTAGACCCCGGGCCAAGGGCGTGCCATCCACGGCTACGGGCAAGCTCCGGGCCAGGCGAGCGCCGTACGCGGCTGCGGGTAAGCCCCAGGCCAAGGGCGCGCCGTACGCAGCTGCGGGTAACGCCCCGCGGGCCAGGGGCGCGGGGAACTGCGCGACCAGCCACAACGCACCCGCATCCGCACACCCATCCAGCCCGTCCGGCGTTCGAGAACGAGCCAACACCCCTCAACACCACCCCACACCCCTCAGCCCGCCCGCCATTCAAGGACGACGCAGCACCCCTCAACACCGCCCCCCACCCCTCAGCCCGTCCGGCGTTTGAGGACAAGGCCCTTTCAGGGCCGGCGGGGGTCTGGGGGCGGAGCCCCCAGGTGTGGCGGGGTCGAAGGGGCGGCAGCCCCTGGGGATGGGAACGGGTAGGGGCGGCGGGGGCGAGGAAACACGTCGGTCAGAAGCACCGCCACCCCAGCCCCCACCCCCAACCCCGCACAAACCGGCCACACCACCCCCGGAGCCACGGCATACATCCCCCCACCCAACGGCGCAGCCAACACCACCCCACTGATCGACGCCCCGGCGTACAACGACTGAAACCGCCCCACCATCTGGTCCGGCGCCTGATCAGCTACATAAGCCGTAGCCGTCGTCTTGTACAGCGCCTCCCCCAAGGTCAGCAGCGCCATCATCACGACCGCGGCACCCACCCCGGCCCCCACCAACAACACCCCGTACCCCGCCCCCACCAACACCAGCCCCACCCCGACCACCCGCAACGGCGACCGCTTCCGCAGCACCACCGCGACCGGCACCTCCAGACACAGCAGAATCCCCCCGTTGACGGCGAGCAACGTCCCGTACACCCGCGCGTCCATCCCGTGATCCGCGAGGAAGACAGGAAACGTCGAGTACTGCTGCCGGTAGACGACGTCGATGACCACGATCGCCGGCAGCAACACCAGCACAGCCGGCCGCGCCCGCAACGCCCCCCAAACACCCCCACCCTCCCCACCCTGCCCACCCTGCCCACTCCGGCCGCGCCGCCGCGTCACACCCCGCCCCACCGACACCACCCGCCCCGTCCACCACGCCAACCCCACACTCCCCACCCCCTCCCCCACATACAGCCAGTCGTACGAGAACCTCGTCGCGACCAGCGCCCCCAGCACCGGCCCCACCGTGAACCCCCCGTTAGCAGCCGCCCGCACCACCGCGAACGCCTGCCGCCGCACCCCCTCCGGCACGATGACCGCGACCAACGCCGCCTGCGCGGCCCGCTGCACCCCGGACGCGTACTGCGCCAACGGCAGCGCCACGTACAGCACCGGCGTCGACAACAACGGCACCGCCCCCAGCAGCACCCCCGACACCACGGCCGCGCACAACAGCACCCGCCGATGCCCGAACCGGTCCCCGTACCAGCCCCCGGTGAAGTTCCCCGCGACGAGCCCCGCACCTCCGACCCCGACGAGCACCCCGGCCGCCCCCGCCCCCAGCTCCCGCGGACCGGTCGCGTACAGGAACACGAACGCGAACCCGACACTCACGACCATGTTCACGAACGTCCCGCAGGCCAACAGCCAGACCGCCCGCGGCACCTCTCGCAGCGCTCGCACCGCGCCCCCCTAGTAAGTTCCTTTTGGGAACCGACTATGTCAACATGACAGCCTCGGGTCAACGCAGCGAAAAGACCGCAGCGACAAAAGGCCGCAGCCACACCGCCGCGCAGGACTCCGACGATCGAAGGGACGGGACGCCATGGCCCGCAGGACGAGCCTGGAGGACTCCACCTGTGCCATCGCACAGGCCCTGGACGTCGTGGGCGACTGGTGGACCCTGCTGATCGTCCGCGACACCGCCCGCGGAGTGCACCGCTTCGACGAGCTCCAACGCGAACTGGGCATGTCCAGAAAGGTGTTGACCGAGCGTCTGCATCTCCTCGTGGACGCCGACGTCCTCACCCGGGTGCCCTACCAGGAGCGGCCCGTCCGGTACGAGTACCGGCTCACGCCCCGCGGCCACGCCCTGCTGCCCGTCCTCGTCGCCCTCCAGGACTGGGGCGACGCCTGGGTCCTCGGCGACGGCGGTACGACGGCCACCGCGACCGAGGCCTCGACGGAGGCCCGGCGGGTCCACGAGCTCGTCGGCACCCGCCTCCCTGAGCTCCAACTCCTCGACGACCACGGCGAGTTGCGCGATCCGGTCGCGGACGGCACCCCGTTCACCGTCCTGTACGGCTTCCCGGGCGCCTACGCCCGCGCCGACTCCTATCCGCCCGGCTGGTCGGACATCCCCGGCACCCCGGGCTGCACCCTGGAGTCCTGCACTTACCGCGACCGCCGCCCCGACTTCACCGCGGCGGGCGCCACGGTCCACGGCGTCTCCACCCAACGCCCGGACGAACAAAGGGCGTTCGCGGAGAAGGAGAACCTGGGTTTCCGTCTCCTCTCCGACGCCGACCTGTCCCTCATCGCCGCGCTGCGCCTGCCGACGTTCCGTGCGGCGGGCGTGAGCAGGCTCAAGCGGCTCACGCTCGTGATCGACCGGGAGCGGGTGGTGCGGGACGTGCAGTATCCGGTGACGGACATCGCCGGGAGCGTGGCGGCGGCGCTGGCGACGGTCAGGCGCCTGAGCGGGGCGGAATGATCCGCGCCAGCACCTCCCGCGCATACGCCTCGTCGTACACCCCGTCCGTCAGCAGCACCTGAAGGCAGATCCCGTCCATCAACGCGACCAGCGCCCGCGCCGTGACCGGATCGGTGTGCCGGGCCACCAGGTCGACGAGCCGCTCGGTCCACTCGGCGGCGACCGGGCGCAGGGCGGGGCGGCGCAGGGCGGCGAGGTAGAGCTCGTACTCCAGCTCCACACCGGTACGGTCACCGGCGAGCCACTCCCCTATCCAGCCGGCGAGCTCCGCGGCCAGGTCGGCGCGCGGGTCCTCGAGGCCGCCGCGCGCCGCGATCACCTTCGCGAAGCCCTCGTTCGCCTGCCGCAGGGCCGCGACCATCAGCTCGTCGAGGGTCTTGAAGTGGTACGTCGTCGAACCGAGCGGCACATCGGCCTCCGCGGCGACCGTGCGATGACTCAGCCCGGCCAGCCCCTTCTCGCCGACGACCCGGATCGCCGCGTCGATGATCCGCTGCCGGCGCTCGGGATCGTAGCGCCGGGCCATCAGTGCGCACCACCCAGGTTCAGCACGACCACCCCGACGATGATCAGCGCGATCCCGGCGGCCTTGGCGGCCGTCATCCCCTCCCCCAGGAACACCATCCCGATGGCGGCGATGGAGGCGGTACCGACACCGGCCCAGATCGCGTACGCGGTGCCGACCGCGACCGTCCGCAGGGTCTGCGCGAGCAGCGCGAACGAGACCACGTAGCCGAGCACGGTGAGCAGCGAGGGCAGCAGTCGGCTGAACCCCTCGCTGTACTTCATCGCGGTCGTCGCGCCCACCTCGGCCGCGATGGCCCCGGCCAGCAGTACATATCCCATGTGTACGAGTGTACACATGGTGCGTACGAGCGTACACAACGGCAGGGGACGTACGTCTCCCGCGTCACACTCTGAACTCCGAGGTGGTGACCGGACGGGCCGCCGAGACGGGGCCCGGTTCGCGCACCCGTGCCACGCGGTCGAGCAGGCGCCGCTTGGCGTGGGCGGCGCGGCGCAGGGCGGAGACCCTGCGGTAGCGGAACAGTTCGGCGGGGTCGGGCGGGACGGCTCCGCTGAGTTCGTAGCCGTTGCGGAGCAGACGTTCGCCCAACGCCGCCTCGCACAGCCATATCTGATCGGGCGTCAGGCGCTGCTGCCAGCTGCCCGCGCGGGAGGTGTCGAGTGCGCCGTGGGTGCGGCTGTGCCAGGTCTTGCGGGCGGGGACGGCCTTGCTCGCGAGGCGGCGCGGCTCGGCCATGCGGGGGTCGTACTCCTCGCCCAAGTAGCCGCAGAGTCGGCGCAGTTGCGGCTCGGGGTCGGCGACCAGGTCCTCGAAGCGGAGTTCGTGCCAGCTGTCGGGGCCGAGGCGCCGGGCGTGTCTGCGGGTGGTGTCCATGACCTGGGCCCAGGTGGCGACGGCCTCGTGGAAGCCGCGGTGCCACCAGGGCATGCCCAGCAGGGAGGCGACGCAGTCGCGACCGTCGCGGACGAGGTGCACGAACTGGGCGTCGGGGAAGAGGCGCAGGATCTCCTCGACATGTAGGGCGTAGGCGGGCCGCTTGTCGCCCCAGCGGACCTTGCCGTGGCGCTCGGCGTACGCCTTGAGCGTGATGCCCAGCGCGGAGCCCAGGGTGGGCGGCCCGTCCGCGATCCGCTCGGCCACCGTCTGCGCGTCCAGGCCGAGTTCGTGGAAGCGGGTCTCCTTCCGTCCGGTGATCCACTGGGCGAGCCCGGCACGGTTGCCGGCGTCCCGGAGGTCGCCGAAGCGGAGTCGCTTCTCGTAGGCGGGCAGCACGAAGCGGGTCTCCGGGGGCAGGGCGATGCGGGGGTGCGCGTGCAGCATGAGTTGCAACAGGGTGGTCCCGGAGCGGGGGCAGCCGAGCACGAAGACGGGGCGTACGCCGGCCGGTGTGAAAGGAGCGGAAGGTACTGAGGTAGCCACGCTCGCCACGCTGCCGAGCGGGGATGAGGCGGGCCTGGGAGGGCGCTGAGAAAGGGATGTGGAAGCGGCCGCGAAGGCGATGTGAACGATCCGTGGAGAACGATATGGAAACCGCTCGCTGAAAGGGCTGCTGCGAAGGAAGCGGTTCCACTACTGTGCCGTTTGCTTCACCATTCACATACCCCCCATCACAGCCGCGGCCTTGCCATGGGCTCCGCCGGAGGAACCGCGCATGCCAGAAAACCAGTCCCGTCCTCCCCAGCCCTGGGAGAACGGGTGGGCCCCCGACACGTCCCGGCCGCCCGGGACCCGGCGTCTCTATCTCGCGGGCGCGCTGGCGGTGGCCACGATCGTCGCCTGCGTGACGGCGATAGCCTGGACGGACAAGGGACCTGAGACCCTGTCACAGCCGTCGCCCTCGGGCACCGGGACGCTGCCCGGCCTGATCTCGTTCGGCACGCCGTCCCAGCCGGAGGTGACGCCACCGAAGGGGAAGAGCGGCCTCACCACCGACGAGGCCACGACCTCGACCCCGCGCCAACAGGGCTCCGCCTCCCCGTCCCCGGCCGCGCACCCCACGACCAAGCCCCCGTCCTCGCACCCGAGTTCATCGGCCCCGAGGCCGACGACCACCTGGCGCTCCGTCCGCTCGGTCAACTACCCCGACCGCTACTGGCACGTGAGCGGCGGCTACGTGAAACTCGACCCCGTAGGCGGCTCGGAGTCCCGCGAGGACTCCACCTTCAAACTGGTCAAGGGCCTGTCCGACAGCTCCTGTTACTCCTTCGCCACCGCCGACGGCCAGTACCTCCGCCACCGCAACTTCATCCTGGTCGCGAACCGCAACGACGGCTCCCCCCTGTTCCACCAGGACGCAACCTTCTGCCCCCACGCCTCCTCCGTCCCCGGCGCGATCATGCTGGAATCGGTCAACTACCCCGGCCGCTTCCTCCGCCACCAGAACTTCCAACTAAAACTGGACCCCTACCAGTACAACGACCTGTACCGCCAGGACTCGGCGTTCCGCCTGGTGGCCGGGTTGGCCTGAGCCAGGTCACCACTCGCTGTTCTCCCCACCGTCCACCGCGACGATGAGGGGAACGGAGTCCGGGCGGGCGGGACCGACGGAGAACACCGCCGTGGCGCCTTCGATGGTCGAGAAGCAGTAGGTGCGCCCGACAACGGCATCGACTCGCAGGCCCGGGACCTCAGGTGCGTCGAGCAGCGGCAACTCGCAGTCCCAGAGGGCCTGTTCGACGGCCGCGTCATCATCCAGACGTGCGGACGTCTCCGCCGCGACGCCGCTTGCGATCACGATGGTCGTGGCCGTGCCGCTGCCGTCGGCTTGGAGGTCGGGATCCGTCGTGGTCATCCGTGCACCGTTCTCGTCGAAGGCCACGCCGGACACGGACGTTGAGTCGGGGGACAACGGCAGTGCCACCGCTTCCAGCCAGTACGGGGCGGGCGGGTCCATGCCCTCGTCCGTGGCGTCGTCCGTGGGCGGGGCCGACTCGTCATAGGTGTCCTGCGTGGCCGGGGCTCCGACGTCGTACGTGCCGTCTGGTCCCGTAGGCGTCACACTCACCACCGGCCCGCCGAGCGCCGGTCCCGTCGTGTCCTGGAGACCGGCCACGGCAAGCCCGGCCATCACCACCCCGCCCACCAACACCAATGTCGCCCACCGCACGCGGGCCACTCCCACCGCGCCGCCCCGCACCGGGACGATCCCCTGCACCCGCACCACGGAGGTCCGATCCCGCCGCGTCTTGGGCCGGCGCCGCACGCCCGGCACCGCTCCGGTCCCGGCCGCGACGCCCCCTCCCCCGCCCCGGCCGCCCCGCGCCACTCCGCTCGGCCGCAACCCCAGCACGGAGGCCAATATTCGCCGCCCCAGGGACAGTTGGCGCCACATCTGCACGCCCGGCAGCCTGGGAGCCACCCCTCGTACCCGACTCACCCCGAACACGGCCGCCGCCACCCGGCGCCCCGTCCCGCCGCTCACGGCTCCACCCGAACCTCGGTGCCCTGCGGCACGGGCGGGCCCGTCACCGCCTCGCCCACCGTCTGTACCCGGCCCAGCTGCGTCAGCAGTGCCGGTGCCGAGACACCGACCACGAGCGCGGCATACACCCCGCTGATCTGCCCGGACAGACCGAACAGCACGGCGCAGGCCGCACCCATCCCCATGTGGACCAGAGCGGCGACCGCATCCGGGATCGGATCGAAGTAGTCTCCGAACCGCGGCGGCGGGTCATCGCCTTCACCGTCCGCCGCGCGGCGATACTCCCGCCGCGCCTCCTGCCAGGCCATCGTCTGGTTGTAGACGTCCACCAGAGCGCGCAGCGAGCCACCCGCGGCCCCCAGAACCAACAGCAACCCTGCGTCCATGGACGTCCCCCGACGACCGGCCGTTCCCCCACGCGGCCCGTGAGGGCCTGGCTCTCCTCACGAGGGTATTGCGCCCCGCCCCCGACCGAACCCGCCGTGAACGCATTTGTGGCCTCCCGGCGTCATGCCGGAAGGCCACAAACAGAACCGCACAGGCGGCCGAGGCACGCCCGCGGTCGAGACTCAGACGTTGAACCCAAGCGCCCGAAGCTGCTCGCGCCCGTCGTCCGTGATCTTGTCCGGGCCCCACGGCGGCATCCAGACCCAGTTGATGCGGAGTTCGTTGACGAGGCCGTCCGTGGCGGACTTGGCCTGGTCCTCGATGACGTCCGTCAGCGGGCAGGCCGCCGAGGTCAGGGTCATGTCGATCGTCGCGATGTTGGCGTCGTCGATGTGGATGCCGTAGATCAGGCCCAGGTTGACGACGTCGATGCCCAGTTCGGGGTCGACGACGTCGTACAGCGCCTCGCGGATCTCCTCCTCCGAGGCCGGCTTCATCTCAAGCGTCTCGCTCATGCCGTCTTCCTTTCGGCGTCGGCTCCGCCCAGGGCCTGGGCCGTCGCGTCCTTCCACGCCATCCAGCTGAGGAGGGCGCACTTGACCCGGGCCGGGTACTTGGAGACACCGGCGAACGCGACCGCGTCCTCCAGCACCTCCTCCATCGCGTCGTCGGGCTCGATCCTGCCCTTGGACTGCATCAGCTCCAGGAAGGTCTCCTGGATCTTCTGCGCGTCGGACAGGTCCTTGCCGACCAGGAGTTCATTGAGCACGGACGCGCTCGCCTGGCTGATGGAGCAGCCCTGGCCCTCGTACGACACGTCCTCGATCTTCGTGCCGTCGTACTTCACGCGCAGGGTGATCTCGTCGCCGCACGTCGGGTTCACGTGGTGCACCTCGGCGTCGCCGTCCCGGAGACCACGCCCGTGCGGGTTCTTGTAGTGGTCCAGGATGACTTCCTGGTACATCGAATCCAGCTTCACGACAGCCTCTCAGCCGAAGAAGTTCCGTACGTGCTCCAGCCCCTCGACGAGTGCGTCGATCTCGGCAGGCGTGGAGTACAGATAGAACGACGCTCGCGTGGTCGCAGGAATTCCGTACCGGAGGCAGACCGGACGGGCGCAGTGGTGACCCACGCGGACCGCGATGCCCTGCTCGTCCAGCACCTGGCCCACGTCGTGCGGGTGGATGTCACCGAGGGTGAAGGAGATCGCCGCGCCCCGGTCCTCGGCCGTGGTCGGGCCGATGATCCGCAGGTCCGGGACCTCGTTGAGCTTGCGCACCGCGTACTCGGTCAGCGCGTGCTCATGGGCGAGGATCTTGTCCATGCCGATGGAGTTGAGGTAGTCGATCGCCGCGCCGAGCCCGACCGCCTGCGCGATCGGCGGGGTACCCGCCTCGAACTTGTGCGGTGCGGGAGCGTACGTCGACGAGTGCATCGACACCGTCTCGATCATCTCGCCGCCGCCGAGGAACGGAGGCAGGTCCTCCAGGAGCTCCTGGCGGCCCCAGAGCACGCCGATGCCCGTCGGACCGCACATCTTGTGGCCGGTGAAGGCCACGAAGTCGGCCTGGAGCGCCTGCACGTCCAGCGGCATGTGCGGGGCAGCCTGGGAGGCGTCGATGCAGACGAGCGCACCGACCTCCTGAGCGCGGCGGATTATCGTCTCGACCGGGTTGACCGTGCCCAGGATGTTCGACACCAGCACGAAGGAGACGATCTTCGTCTTCTCCGTGATGATCTCTTCGATGTTGGACAGGTCGAGGCGGCCGTCGTCGGTGAGGCCGAACCACTTCAGCTTCGCGCCCGTGCGCTGCGCGAGCAGCTGCCACGGCACGATGTTGGAGTGGTGCTCCATCTCCGTGATGACGATCTCGGTCTCGGAGTCCACGCGGTAGGGCTCGTCCGCCCAGCCCAGCATGTTCGCCACGAGGTTGAGCGACTCGGAGGCGTTCTTGGTGAAGATCACCTCGTCGCGCGAGGGCGCGTTGATGAACGCGGCGACCTTGTCACGCGCGCCCTCGTACAGCGCCGTGGCCTCCTCGGCGAGCACATGCACACCGCGGTGGACGTTGGCGTTGTAGCGCTCGTAGTACTCGCTCAGGGCGTCCAGTACCTGGCGCGGCTTCTGCGACGTCGCCGCGTTGTCCAGGTACACGAGCTTCTGCCCGTCGTGGACCTGGCGGTCCAGGATGGGGAAGTCCTTGCGGATCGCCTCGACGTCGAGGAGGCCCGGCAGCTGTGTCACGCGGATACGCCACCCTTCGTGTATGCCTCGTAGCCCTCGTTCTCCAGCTTGTCGGCGAGCTCGGCGCCGCCGGACTCGACGATCCGGCCGCCGGAGAAGACGTGGACGAAGTCGGGCTTGATGTAGCGCAGGATGCGCGTGTAGTGCGTGATCAGCAGGGTGCCGACCTCGCCGGTCTCGCGGACGCGGTTGACGCCCTCGGAGACGATGCGGAGGGCGTCGACGTCCAGACCGGAGTCCGTCTCGTCGAGGATCGCGACCTTCGGCTTGAGCAGCTCCAGCTGGAGGATCTCGTGGCGCTTCTTCTCACCGCCGGAGAAGCCCTCGTTGACGTTGCGCTCGGCGAAGGACGGGTCCATGTTGAGGCGCTCCATGGCCTCCTTGACCTCCTTCACCCAGGTGCGCAGCTTGGGGGCCTCGCCGCGGATGGCGGTGGCGGAGGTGCGCAGGAAGTTGGAGACGGAGACACCCGGGACCTCGACCGGGTACTGCATCGCCAGGAACAGGCCCGCGCGGGCGCGCTCGTCGACGGACATCTCCAGGACGTCCTCGCCGTCCAGCGTCACGGTGCCGCCGGTGATCGTGTACTTCGGGTGACCCGCGAGGGAGTAGGCGAGGGTCGACTTGCCGGAGCCGTTGGGGCCCATGATGGCGTGCGTCTCGCCCTGCTTCACGGTCAGGTCGACGCCCTTGAGGATCTCCTTCGTGGCGTTGTCGGCCTCGACGGTGACGTGCAGGTCTCGGATTTCAAGCGTTGCCATGGGTGCCTCAGGACTCCTGGGTGAGGGAGACGAGCACGTCGTCCCCTTCGATCTTTACGGGGTATACGGGGACGGGGCGCGTCGCGGGAAGGCCGGACGGCTTGCCGGTGCGGAGGTCGAAACTGGAGCCGTGCAGCCAGCACTCGATCTGGCAGTCCTCCACCTCGCCCTCGGAGAGGGAGACGTTCGCGTGGGAGCAGATGTCGTGGATCGCGAACACCTCGCCCTCGGTCTGCACGACCGAGACCGGCGTGCCGTCGAGTTCCACCCGCTTCGGGGTGTCCTCCTCCAGCTCGCTCAGCCCACAGGCGCGTACGTAGGCCATCAGACCGTGGCCTCCAGCTCGGCCTCGATCTTCTCGAGCAGGCGCGCCTCGATGTCCTCGACGCCGATCTGCTGGACCAGCTCGGCGAAGAAGCCGCGGACCACCAGGCGACGGGCCTCGTCGGCGGGGATGCCGCGGGCCATCAGGTAGAAGAGCTGCTCGTCGTCGAAGCGGCCGGTCGCGGAGGCGTGCCCGGCGCCGACGATCTCGCCGGTCTCGATCTCCAGGTTCGGCACCGAGTCGACCCGGGCGCCGTCCGTGAGGACGAGGTTCCGGTTCATCTCGTACGTGTCCGTGCCCTCGGCCTTGGCCTCGATGAGGACGTCACCGATCCACACGGCGTGCGCGTCGTCGCCCTGGAGCGCGCCCTTGTAGACGACGTTGGACTTGCAGTGCGGGGTGTTGTGGTCGACCAGGAGGCGGTGCTCCTGGTGCTGACCGGCGTCGGTGAAGTACAGACCGAACAGCTCGGCCTCGCCACCGGTGCCGGCGTAGGACACGCGCGGGTGGAGGCGTACGAGGTCGCCGCCGAAGGTGACGACCACGGACTTGAAGGAGGCGTCCCGGCCGATGAGCGCGTTGTGCTGCGCCACGTGCACGGCCTTGTCGTCCCAGTCCTGGACGGAGACGACGGTCAGCTTGGCGCCGTCGCCGAGCACGTAGTCGACGTTGGCCGCGAGGACGGCGTCGCCGGTGTGGTCGATGACGACGACGGCCTCGGCGAAGGCGCCCAGCTCGATGACCTGGTGGCCGAAGCGGACCCCGCCCTCGCCGTGCACGGCGATACGGATCGGCTCGGTGAGGACCGTCTCCTTGGGGACGGTGACCACGCCGGCCTTCTCGAACGCCGAGTACGCCTGGGCGGCGATGCGGTCCACCGGGGTGCCCGCCTTGCCGAGGCGCGCGTCGTCGCGACCGACGGTCTCGACGGTGACGCCCTCGGGGGCCTGCACCTCGACCTTCACGCCCTCGCCGGTCGCGACGGCGGTGCCGTCGTGCAGCCCGCGCAGGCGCTCCAGCGGGGTGAACCGCCACTCCTCCTCGCGGCCGTGCGGGACCGGGAAGTCCGCCACGTCGAAGGACGGGGGCGCGCTCATGCGCGTGGCGACGGTCGACTCGGCGGCCACCGCGATCGAGCCGGCGGTGGTGGACCCCAGCGGTGGGGGTCCCCCCGCCCGACCGGAGTTGAGGGTGGGGGAGTTCTGAGCCTCAGCCATGGCTGTCGGTTTGCTCTCTTCCTGACGCTTATAAGACTTACGACGGGGACGCGGGTCGGTGATTAACCGACCGCACCCTCCATCTGGAGCTCGATCAGCCGGTTGAGCTCAAGGGCGTACTCCATGGGCAGCTCCTTCGCGATGGGCTCGACGAAGCCGCGCACGATCATGGCCATCGCCTCGAACTCGGAGAGACCGCGGCTCATCAGGTAGAAGAGCTGGTCCTCGGAGACCTTGGAGACGGTCGCCTCGTGGCCCATGGACACGTCGTCCTCGCGGACGTCCACGTAGGGGTACGTGTCGGAGCGGGAGATGGTGTCGACGAGCAGCGCGTCGCACAGCACGTTGGACTTGGAGCCGTGGGCGCCCTCGCCGATCTCGACGAGACCGCGGTAGGACGTACGACCGCCACCGCGCGCCACCGACTTGGAGACGATGTTGGAGGAGGTGTTCGGCGCCATGTGGACCATCTTGGAGCCGGCGTCCTGGTGCTGGCCCTCGCCCGCGAAGGCGATGGAGAGGGTCTCGCCCTTGGCGTGCTCGCCCATCAGGTAGACGGCCGGGTACTTCATCGTCACCTTGGAGCCGATGTTGCCGTCGATCCACTCCATGGTCGCGCCCTCGTACGCCACGGCGCGCTTGGTGACCAGGTTGTAGACGTTGTTCGACCAGTTCTGGATGGTCGTGTAGCGGCAGCGGGCGTTCTTCTTGACGATGATCTCGACGACCGCGGAGTGCAGCGAGTCCGACTTGTAGATCGGGGCCGTACAACCCTCGACGTAGTGCACGTAGGCACCCTCGTCGACGATGATCAGGGTCCGCTCGAACTGGCCCATGTTCTCCGTGTTGATGCGGAAGTAGGCCTGGAGCGGGATCTCCACGTGGACGCCCGGCGGGACGTAGATGAAGGAGCCGCCCGACCACACCGCGGTGTTCAGCGACGCGAACTTGTTGTCGCCGACCGGGATGACGGTGCCGAAGTACTCCTTGAAGAGCTCCGGATGCTCCTTCAGGGCGGTGTCGGTGTCGAGGAAGATGACGCCCTGCTCCTCCAGGTCCTCACGGATCTGGTGGTAGACGACCTCGGACTCGTACTGGGCCGCGACACCGGCGACGAGGCGCTGCTTCTCCGCCTCGGGGATGCCGAGCTTGTCGTACGTGTTCTTGATGTCCTCGGGCAGGTCCTCCCAGGACTCCGCCTGCTTCTCCGTGGACCGCACGAAGTACTTGATGTTGTCGAAGTCGATGCCCGACAGGTCCGAGCCCCAGCTCGGCATGGGCTTCTTGTCGAACAGGCGCAGGCCCTTGAGGCGGAGCTTGGTCATCCACTCCGGCTCGGACTTCTTCGCGGAGATGTCGCGGACGACGTCCTCGCTCAGGCCACGCTTGGCAGAGGCACCGGCCTCGTCGGAGTCCGCCCAGCCGTATTCGTACTTACCCAGGCCCTCGAGCTCGGGGTGGGCAGTCTCCTCGATGGGGAGAGTCATGCGGGGTTCCTCCCGGCCGTGCTTGCAGATGCGTTGTGTGTGGTGTGGGAAATCTTGGGGATGAACGTCGTGCAGACGCCGTCACCGTGCGCGATGGTCGCCAGTCGCTGGACGTGCGTTCCGAGCAGCTGGGAGAAGATCTCGGTCTCCGCCTCGCAGAGCTGCGGGAACTTTTCCGCGACGTGGGCGACGGGGCAGTGGTGCTGGCACAGCTGCTCGCCGACCGGTGCGCTGCGCGCCGTAGCAGCGTACCCGTCCAGGCTCAGGGCCTTGGCCAGGGCTTCGGTGCGCTCCTCGGGGGCGGCGGCCTCGATGGCCCGTCGGTACGCGGTCGCCTGCTCGGCGATCCTGGCGCGCGCGAAGGCGACGACGGCCTCGTCCCCGCCGAAGCGCTCCCTGATGAAGTTGAGGGCGTCCGCGGCGAGCTTGTCGTAGGACTGGTCGAAGGCGTCCCGGCCGCAGTCGGTGAGCGCGAAGACCTTGGCGGGACGCCCGCGCGTGCGCGCGCCGTAGACCTTCTGCTCGCGCGCCTCCACGACGTCGTCGGCGACGAGTGCGTCGAGATGCCTGCGTACGGCGGCCTGGGTCAGGCCCAGCCGGCCGGCCAGCTCGGCGACGGTCGACGGCCCGTGGTCCAGGATGGACCGCGCGACTCGGTTGCGGGTGGACCGCTCACCGGTCGCGAGCTCCTCCTGAGGGGTCCCCGTGGGGGTCTCCCGAGCCTCGCCGACGTTTTTCACAACGCCATTGTTGCGTAATTCCTCAGAGCCGGGCAAGCCGCGTCCGAACGGATCAACGGTGGAGTGCATCACTTAGGTAAGGCTGACCTGACCTGCGAAAACGATCTTTGATCGATCAATTCGGTGGCATCGCCCGGTCCCTTCCGGGACACTCCACAACCATGCCCACACCCCCTCCGACCGGCCCTCTTGTCACCCGCGGCACCGTCGCCGCACAGCTGCGCGAACTGGGTGTCCAGGACGGCGAGACCCTGCTCGTGCACTCCTCCCTGAAGTCCCTCGGCTGGGTCTGCGGCGGCCCTGTCGCCGTCGTCCAGGGACTCCTCGACGCCCTCGGCCCGAACGGCACCCTGGTGGTCCCCACCCAGACCGGCGAACTCTCGGACCCGGCCGTGTGGGAGAACCCGCCGGTGCCCGAGGAGTGGTGGGACACGATCCGCACGTCCATGCCCGCCTACGACCCGCTGATCACCCCCAGCCGCGGGGTCGGGGTGATCCCCGAGACCGTCCGCACCTGGCCCGGCGCCCTGCGCAGCGCACACCCGCAGACCTCCTTCGCGGCGCTCGGCCCCGGCGCCGCCCAGGTGATCGACGGCCACGCCACCGACTGCCGCCTTGGCGAGCGCAGCCCCCTGGCCCGCCTCGAAGAGCTCCACGCGCGCGTGCTGCTCCTCGGCTCGGGCTACGACACCTGCACCAGCTTCCACCTCGCCGAGTACCGCATACCGTCCCCGCTCGTGAAGGTCGGCCGCCCCGGCCCCGTCGGCTGGGAGACGGTCACCGAGATCTCGATCACCTCCGACCGCTTCGACGAGCTCGGCCACGACTTCGAGCGCGACCGTCCCGTCGTACGAGGCAAGGTGGGCGCCGCCGACGCCCGGCTGTTCCCGGTGGCCGACGCGGTGGCGTACGCGGAGCGGTGGCTGGCGGTGCACCGCCCCCGTGAGGAGGAGATCTGAACCCGGCGACCGGAGCCGCCGCCGTCGTACCTAGACTCTTGAGCCATGCGAAGTGAGCCCGTGGTCCAGGTCCAGGCCCTGGTGAAGCGGTACGGCACGAAGACCGCGGTGGACGGCCTCGACCTGGTGGCCAGGGCGGGTGTCACCGCCGTACTCGGTCCCAACGGGGCGGGCAAGACGACCACGGTCGAGACCTGCGAGGGGTACCGCAGGCCGGACTCCGGCACGGTGCGCGTCCTGGGCCTCGACCCGGTCCGGCAGTCCCGTGAGCTGCACACCCGGATCGGCGTGATGCTCCAGTCCGGCGGCGTGTACTCCGGCGCCCGCGCGGACGAGATGCTCCGCCATGTCGCCAAGCTGCACGCCCACCCCCTCGACGTGGACGCCCTCATCGAGCGCCTGGGGCTCGGCAGCTGCGGCCGGACGACGTACCGCCGTCTGTCGGGTGGCCAGCAGCAGCGGCTGGCGCTGGCCATGGCCGTCGTGGGCCGCCCGGAACTCGTCTTCCTCGACGAGCCAACCGCCGGCCTCGACCCGCAGGCCCGCCACGCCACCTGGGACCTGATCCGCGACCTCCGCGCCGACGGCGTCTCCGTCATCCTCACCACGCACCACATGGACGAGGCCGAGCAACTCGCCGACGACGTCGCGATCATCGACGCGGGCCGGGTCATCGCCCAGGGCTCGCCCGAGGAGCTGTGCAAGGGCGGCGCCGAGAACACGCTCCGCTTCACCGGCCGTCCGGGGCTTGATGTGGGGTCACTGTTGAAGGCCCTCCCCGCGGACTGCACCGCTGCGGAGCTCACACCCGGCTCCTACCGCGTCGGCGGCAAGGTGGACCCGCAGCTGCTCGCCACCGTCACCTCCTGGTGCGCCCAGCACGGCGTGATGCCGGAGAAGATCTCGGTCGAGCGGCACACGCTGGAAGACGTCTTTCTTGAGCTGACCGGCAAGGAGCTGCGCTCGTGACCGCGACCGGTACATACACCCCGAAGCCGGGTGCGGCCCCCTCGGGGCGCATGATCGCGGCGCAGGCGGCGCTGGAGACGAAGATGCTCCTGCGCAACGGCGAGCAGCTCCTGCTGACGGTCGTGATCCCGACCCTCCTCCTCGTCCTCTTCAGCTCGGTCGACATCGTCGACACGGGCGCGGGCGAGGCGGTCGACTTCCTCACGCCGGGCATCCTCGCGCTCGCGGTGATGTCCACGGCCTTCACGGGCCAGGCGATCGCGACGGGCTTCGAGCGGCGCTACGGCGTCCTGAAGCGGCTGGCCGCCTCGCCGCTCCCCCGCTGGGGCCTGATGACGGCGAAGACGGCGTCGGTGCTGGTGACGGAGATCCTCCAGATCGTGCTGCTGACGGTGATCGCCTTCGCGCTGGGCTGGGACCCGCAAGGGAACCCGCTGGCCGTCCTGCTCCTGCTGATCCTCGGCACGGCCGCCTTCTCGGGCCTCGGCCTGCTGATGGCGGGCACGCTCAAGGCGGAGGCGACGCTCGCCGCCGCCAACCTCGTCTTCCTGCTGCTCCTCGTCGGCGGCGGCGTCATCGTCCCGTTGGACAAGTTCCCCTCCGGCGCGCAGGACGTGCTCGGGCTGCTGCCCATCTCGGCCCTGTCGGACGGCCTGCGGGACGTGTTGCAGCACGGGGCCGGGATGCCGTGGGGTGACCTGGGGATTCTCGCGGTGTGGGCGGTCGTGGGCCTGGCCGCGGCGGGGAAGTTCTTCCGCTGGGAGTAGGAGGGACCATGGACCCTCGTGAAAGCGTGCACAAGCGGCCCCCTACGATGGACCCCGTGCCAAAGCTGACCCGCGCCGACGCCACGGACGCCGTGCGCAACCCCCTCGCCTTCATCGCCGCACGCTGGACCCCGGAATCCCGGACGGTGCAGCGGGCGGCTCTCGCCGCGCTCGTCATGTCGGTGATCATCGTGGTCACCGGCGGTGCGGTGCGGCTCACCGGCTCGGGCCTCGGCTGCCCGACCTGGCCCAAGTGCACCGAGGACTCGATCAACAACACGGCCGCGATGGGCATCCACGGCTACATCGAGTTCGGCAACCGCATGCTGACGTACGTCCTGTGCGCCGCCGTCGGCTGGGCCATCATCGCCGCGCGCTCCGAGAAGCCGTACCGGCGCAGCCTCACCCGGCTCGGCTGGGCCCAGTTCTGGGTCGTGATGGGCAACGCCGTCCTCGGCGGCATCGTCGTCCTCGTCGGCCTGAACCCGTACACGGTCGCCGCGCACTTCCTGCTCTCCACCGCCCTGATCGCGGTCGCCACGGTGATGTGGCAGCGCACCCGGGAGGGTGACGACGCGCCGCGGCCGCTGGTCGGCAAGTCGGTGCAGCAGCTGGTGTGGTTCCTGGTCGCCGCGGCCGTCCTGCTGATCGCGGTGGGCACGGTGGTGACCGGCTCGGGTCCGCACGCGGGTGACTCCAGCGAGGTCGAGCGGATGCCGCTGGACTGGGAGACGGTCAGCAAGCTGCACGCCGTGCTGGCGTGGATCGTGGTGACGCTGACGTTCGCCCTGTGGTTCGTCCTCAAGGCCGTCGACGCCCCCAAGGGCCCACTGGACCGCACCCGCGACCTCTTCCTGGTCCTGCTCGCGCAGGGTGTCATCGGCTACGTCCAGTACTTCACCGATCTGCCCGAGATCCTGGTCGGCGTGCACATGTTCGGCTCGTGCCTGGTGTGGATCGCGGTCCTGCGGGTGCTGCTCGCGCTGCGCGAGCGGCCCGAGGTCGAGATCCGGCTGCCGGATCAGCCGTACGCCGCCACGAGCTCGTCGATCGCCGGACCCAGGTAGCCCCGGGTCAGCTCGCCCCTGCGCGCCGCCCACTCCTCGGTGGTCGGCGCCGGCGTCCTGTCGTACCGCCGCGCGCGGATGTCCTCGACGACCTCGACGGGTGCGCCGAGTTCCGGCAGCAGCTCCAGCGCCTCCCGCTTGGACAGGAGCCGCCCGTCGCGCAGGGTGGCGGTCGCGCGGGCGAAGGTCGTGAGGCCCACGTCGACCCAGGGGGCGTGCCGCCACCGCTCCGCCTTCGCGAGCTTGGGCCGCCAGAAGTCCCGCTGATCGCGTACGACGAACTCGTCCAGCTCGAGATCCAGCACCGGCGGCAGCAGCCCCGTGGGCGGCTTCCCGTGCAGCACCCGGCCGAAGGTGTGCAGTTCACGCCGGGTGACCGGGGTGACCGGGCGCTTGAACAACTGCTGGTGCGCCCAGGTCAGATGGGACCGTCTGGCGTCCTCGACGGCGTCCGGCGTCAGATAGGTGCAGTGCAGCAGCCCGGCGAGCGGCTCGTTCCGCAGCCTCGCGTGCAGCGTCGCGAGCCGCCAAGTGGTGCGCTGCGTGAGTGGTCGATCCATTACGGCGATCAGGTCGAGGTCGCTGCGGCCCTCCTGGTAGTCCCCGCCGGCGAGCGACCCGTGCGCCCACACGGCGAGCGGGTCCAGCGGGGCGAGGCCGGACAGGAAGCGGTCGAGTAACGCGTCGGTCTGCATGCCCCCATCCTGTACAGCGGGCAGGGGCCCGTACACCCCGGACGCGTCACTCCAGTCCGTACACCCTGCGCGCGTTCCCCGCCGCGATCAGCCCCGCCACCCGCTGCGCGTCCGCCAGCGACCACGCCCCCTCGGCGACCCACGTGCCGAGCACCCGGCCCAGCGCCTCGCGGAACAGCCGCGCGCCCACCACATGGAGTTCCGGCAGCCCCTGGGCGCCGCTGGAGAAGAGGATCTTGCCGAAGGGGGCGAGTTCGAGGATCTCGGCGAGGACGGTCGCCGCCCGGGCCCCCGTCCGCACGAGCGCCGCGCCCGAGTCGGCGTAGACGTGCGGGAAGACGCCCGCGAGATGGGCGGCGTGGCGGTGGTACGGGTAGCCGTGCAGCAGGACCAGGTCGGTGCCGAGGCCGGCCGTGGCGCGGACGAAGTCGGTGAGCAGCACCGGGTCCGTGCGATCGATCCGCTGGCCCGGCTCGCCGAGCCCGGCGTGCAGTTGGAGGGGCAGTCCCGAGGCGACGGCGATCCACAGCAGATGCCGTAGCAGCACCGGATCGGACAGCTCGCCGCCCACCCGGCGGCCCGCCAGCCACCGCCCGGCGGCGCCCCGCACCTCACCCGGGCCAGGCGGTTCGGGGGCGAGGGCGAGTCCGTGCCGTACGCCCGCCACCGAGGTGAAGGCGACCGCGCTCGTGGCCGCCCCGTGCACGGATTCCGCGAGGTTGGCGAGGAAGGACTCGACGGTGCCGGAAGTGTCGGCGACCTGTTCGGCGAGGAGTTCGAGCCGCACGATCTCGCGGGCCTCGGCGTCCGACGCCACCGCCATCTCGTCGGGGCCGGTCAGATCGCCGGGCAGGCCCGCGTCCACGAGATACGTCGTGATGCCACTGCCGCGCAGCAGCCTGCGGCCCGCTTCCAGTACGCCGAGTTCACGGCGCCGGGCGAGATAGCGGGCGGGCGGACAGTGCGGTTCCAGACCGAGCAGGGGTGGACACCAGCGCCGTACGGCGAAGCCCGTCTGGGTGTCGAACAGGGTCGTACCGGGGGCGGGCGGCCCCTCGGTACGGGCCAACTGGGCCTCGAAGGTGCCGAGGCCCAGCTCGGTTCTCAGTACGCCGTGGCAGTACTGGTCCACGAGGGACGGCGTTTCGATCATCCGGGCTCCCGTGGTCGGACCATGTCCTGCTACGGGGCCTAACGGGTGAACGGGGTGTCAGGTGATGCTCTCGCACACCCGGTGTGAAAACCGGCGCGCGTCAGTCGTTGCTCGGGCCGCCCACCTGGATGCCCGCCATGCGGCTCCACTCGTAGCGGCCGGTCTTCACCTTGGCCGCGAACTCGCCGTCGAAGTCCTCGTGGACGGTGAGGCCGGACTTCTCGACGGCCTTCTGGGCGATCTCGTAGGTGGGGGCGACCAGGTTGCCCCAGTTGCCGTCCTCGCCGACGAGGGCGATCCGGGCGCCGCGCTGACCGATGTAGGCCACCTGGCCCTCGGCGCCGCCGTGTGCCTTGGAGAAGGCGGTGATCTGCTTGGCGAGCTTGGCCGCCTTGCGGTCCGCCTTCGCGTCAACCTGCTGCGTGTCTGCCATGGCCAGGATGCTACTCACCGGTAGATCCACTGGCGAGGCCAGGGCACTGTGACATACGTCAGCGCAGGAACGGGTCCACCGCGATCGCCACGAACAGCAGCGACACATAGGTGATCGACCAGTGGAACAGACGCATCTCCTTCAGCTTCGCGCCCGTCACCTCCGCCTTCGCGCGGTTCTGCAGCGCGTGCGCCTCCCACAGCCACCAGCCGCCCGCGACCAGGGCGACCAGCGTGTAGAACCAGCCGGTGTAGCCGAGGGGCGTCAGGAGCAGGGAGACGGCGACCATCACCCAGCTGTAGAGGACGATCTGCTTGGCGACCGTCTTGTTGGAGGCGATGACCGGCAGCATCGGCACGCCCACGCGCGCGTAGTCCTCCTTCACCTTCATGGACAGCGGCCAGTAGTGCGGCGGCGTCCAGAAGAAGATGACCAGGAAGAGGATGACCGGCGCCCAGGTGAGGGAGTTCGTCACGGCCGACCAGCCGATCAGGACCGGCATGCAGCCGGCGATGCCGCCCCACACGATGTTCTGCGAGGTACGGCGCTTGAGGATCATCGTGTAGACGACGACGTAGAAGAGCAGCGCGCCGAGGGACAGCCAGGCCGACAGCCAGTTGACGGTCAGCCCGAACAGCAGCGTCGAGACGACCGCGAGGGTGATGCCGAAGGCCAGGCACTCGCGCGGCGACACCATGCCGGTGACCAGCGGTCGCTGCGAGGTGCGGTCCATCAGGGCGTCGATGTCCCGGTCGATGTACATGTTCAGCGCGTTCGCGCCGCCCGCCGACAGGTAGCCGCCGATGCAGGTGAGAAGCACCAGCGTCAGATCGGGCACACCCTGCTCGGCGAGGAACATCACCGGAACGGTGGTGATGAGCAGGAGCTCGATGATCCGCGGCTTGGTCAGCGCCACGAATGCCTTGACACGGGCCCCGAACGGCCGGTGACTCGAGCGCTTGCTCTCCCCCAGCACCCCGGCTGGACGGGATTCGACGGCCGTCACGCACACCCCTACAGAGACATCCCAGCAAGCCTCAGCCGTGTGAAGTCCCGGTAAAGGCCCGCGCGTACCACGCCACTGTAGACGTTGCCCATACCCCGACATTCGCGGGGGTGGGGTCGTGTTGGGAGGCACCCCCGGACGAGTGGCTCAGGGGGTGCCGGAAGAGCCGATCGACACTCGGTTGAGCACTCGAACGAGCGCGTCCGTATTCAGTTGCCGAATGGCGGTTCGGCCCAGTCAAGAGGCGGATCGTCTCGACTCCCGGCAGTCTGGAATGACGCGAAAAAACGCACGTACATACGGGGGTAGGCTCGACAACGGCCGGGGCGCCCCGTGCACCGGCATTTCGACATGCCTGACATGTGGAGAGGAGCCCTGACCCAGGGTGAGCACCAAGCCGACCACCACAGACCTCGAGTGGACCGAGCTGGACCAGCGGGCCGTCGACACCGCCCGCGTCCTGGCCGCCGACGCCGTACAGAAGGTCGGCAACGGCCATCCGGGTACGGCGATGAGCCTGGCCCCCGCCGCCTACACCCTCTTCCAGAAGGTGATGCGGCACGACCCGGCGGACCCGGAGTGGGTCGGGCGCGACCGGTTCGTGCTGTCCGCGGGCCACTCGTCCCTGACCCTCTACACCCAGCTCTACCTGGCCGGCTTCGGCCTGGAGCTGGACGACCTGAAGTCGTTCCGGACGTGGGGCTCCAAGACCCCCGGTCACCCGGAGTACGGCCACACCAAGGGCGTGGAGACCACGACCGGTCCGCTGGGCCAGGGTGTCGCCAACGCGGTGGGCATGGCCATGGCCGCCCGCTACGAGCGCGGTCTGTTCGACCCGGAGGCCGCCGAGGGCGAGTCCCCGTTCGACCACTTCGTGTACGTCATCGCCGGTGACGGCTGCCTCCAGGAGGGCATCTCCGCCGAGGCGTCCTCGCTGGCCGGCCACCAGAAGCTCGGCAACCTGGTCCTGCTGTGGGACGACAACCACATCTCGATCGAGGGCGACACCGAGACGGCCGTCTCCGAGGACACCGTCAAGCGGTACGAGGCGTACGGCTGGCACGTCCAGCGGATCGCCCCGAAGCCGGACGGCGACCTCGACCCGCACGCCATCTACAACGCCATCGAAGCCGCGAAGAAGGTGACGGACAAGCCGTCCTTCATCGCGATGCGCTCGATCATCGCCTGGCCCGCCCCGAACGCGCAGAACACCGAGGCCGCCCACGGCTCGGCGCTCGGTGACGACGAGGTGGCCGCGACCAAGCGCGTCCTCGGCTTCGACCCGGAGCAGTCCTTCGAGGTCGCCGACGAGGTCATCGCCCACACCCGGCAGGCCCTCGACCGCGGCCGTGAGGCCAAGGCCGAGTGGGAGAAGCAGCTCCAGGAGTGGCGCGACAACAACGCCGAGCGCGCCGCCGAGTTCGACCGCATCTCCGCGGGCGAGCTGCCCAAGGGCTGGGAGGAGAAGCTCCCGGTCTTCGAGCCCGGCAAGGGCGTCGCCACCCGCGCGGCCTCCGGCAAGGTCCTCCAGGCGCTCGGCGCGGTGATCCCCGAGCTGTGGGGCGGCTCCGCCGACCTCGCGGGCTCGAACAACACCACGATCGACAAGGCCTCCTCGTTCCTCCCTGCGGACAACCCGCTGCCCGAGGCGAACCCGTACGGCCGCACGATCCACTTCGGTATCCGCGAGCACTCCATGGCCGCGGAGATGAACGGCATCGCGCTGCACGGCAACACCCGCATCTACGGCGGCACGTTCCTCGTGTTCTCCGACTACATGCGCAACGCCGTCCGCCTGTCGGCGCTGATGCACCTGCCGGTGACGTACGTGTGGACGCACGACTCCATCGGTCTGGGCGAGGACGGCCCGACGCACCAGCCGATCGAGCACCTCGCCTCGCTGCGCGCGATCCCGGGTCTGAACGTGGTCCGCCCGGCCGACGCCAACGAGACGGCCATCGCCTGGCGCGAGATCCTCAAGCGCTGGACGAAGGTCTTCGGCAAGGGCGCCCCGCACGGTCTGGCGCTGACCCGCCAGGGCGTGCCGACGTACGAGCCCAACGAGGACGCCGCCAAGGGTGGTTACGTGCTCTTCGAGGCGTCGAACGGCGCCCCGGAGGTCGTCCTGATCGCCACCGGTTCCGAGGTGCACGTCGCCGTCGAGGCACGCGAGCAGCTGGAGGCCGACGGCGTCCCGACGCGCGTCGTGTCCATGCCGTCCGTGGAGTGGTTCGAGGAGCAGGACCAGGGGTACCGGGACAGCGTCCTGCCGCCCGCCGTCAAGGCACGTGTCGCGGTCGAGGCCGGGATCGGTCTGACCTGGCACAAGTACGTCGGCGACGCCGGTCGCATCGTTTCCCTGGAGCACTTCGGTGCTTCCGCCGACGGCAAGGTCCTTTTCCAGGAGTACGGCTTCACTGCCGACAACGTGGCCGCGAAGGCCCGGGAATCCCTGGCCGACGCCCAGCGCTGACGCTGACATACGACACGTAGGAGATGTAATTCCATGACAGACGCACTCAAGCGCCTCTCCGAAGAAGGCGTCGCGATCTGGCTGGACGACCTGTCGCGCAAGCGGATCACGTCCGGCAACCTCGCCGAACTGATCGACCAGCAGCACGTCGTGGGCGTCACCACCAACCCGTCGATCTTCCAGAAGGCGATCTCGTCCGGCGACGGTTACGAGCAGCAGCTCTCCGACCTCGCCGCCCGCAAGGTCACGGTCGAAGAGGCCCTGCGCATGATCACGACGGCGGACGTCCGCGACGCCGCCGACATCCTGCGCCCGGTCTTCGACGCCACCGGCGGCCAGGACGGCCGCGTGTCGATCGAGGTCGACCCGCGCCTGGCCCACAACACCAAGGCGACGGTCGCCGAGGCCAAGCAGCTGGCCTGGCTGGTCGACCGCCCCAACACCCTCATCAAGATCCCGGCCACCAAGGCGGGCCTGCCGGCCATCACCGAGGTGATCGGCAACGGCATCAGCGTCAACGTCACGCTGATCTTCTCGCTGGAGCGCTACCGCGAGGTCATGGACGCGTACCTCGCCGGTCTGGAGAAGGCCA
Organism: Streptomyces justiciae; assembly: GCF_015163075.1. Classification (GTDB taxonomy): domain Bacteria; phylum Actinomycetota; class Actinomycetes; order Streptomycetales; family Streptomycetaceae; genus Streptomyces; species Streptomyces justiciae. Next base: position 325,927 of record NZ_JADDXU010000006.1, on the reverse strand, counting down.
AGGCCAAGGGCCTCGACCTGTCCCTGATCCACTCGGTGGCGTCCTTCTTCGTGTCCCGCGTGGACACCGAGATCGACAAGCGGCTCGACGCGCTCGGCACCGACGAGGCCAAGGCCGCCCGCGGCAAGGCCGGCGTCGCCAACGCCCGGCTCGCCTACGAGGCGTACGAGGAGGTCTTCTCCTCCGACCGCTGGGCCGCGCTCGACAAGGCGCAGGCCAACAAGCAGCGCCCGCTGTGGGCCTCGACCGGCGTGAAGGACCCCGCCTACAAGGCGACCCTGTACGTCGACGAGCTGGTCGCCCCCAACACGGTGAACACCATGCCGGAGGCCACCCTCCAGGCCACCGAGGAGAGCGGCGAGATCCGCGGCAACGCCGTCGCCGGCACCTACGAGCAGTCCCGCGCCGAGCTCGACGCCGTCGAGAAGCTCGGGATCGCGTACGACGACGTCGTACAGCTCCTGGAGGACGAGGGCGTCGAGAAGTTCGAGGCGTCCTGGAACGACCTGCTCAAGTCGACCGAGGCGGAGCTGGAGCGCCTCGCACCCTCGGAGGGCTAAACCTTGCCAGCCTTTTCCGGTTCCGGAGCGAACCCGCTTCGTGACCCCGCGGACCGACGGCTCCCGCGTATCGCGGGGCCGTCGGGCCTGGTCATCTTCGGCGTCACGGGCGACCTGTCCCGTAAGAAGCTCATGCCCGCCGTGTACGACCTCGCCAACCGGGGTCTGCTGCCGCCGGGCTTCTCCCTGGTCGGCTTCGCACGCCGGGAGTGGGAGAACGAGGACTTCGCCGCCGAGGTCCACGACGCCGTCAAGGCGCACGCCCGTACGCCGTTCCGTGAGGAGGTCTGGCAGCAGCTCATCCAGGGGATGCGCTTCGTCCAGGGCACCTTCGACGACGACGACGCGTTCGAGCGCCTGCGCGGCACCATCGAGGAGCTCGACAAGGCGCAGGGCACGGGCGGCAACTTCGCCTTCTATCTGTCGGTGCCGCCGCGTTCCTTCCCGGTGGTCATCCAGCAGCTGAAGAAGCACGGTCTCGCGGACCAGTCGTCCGGCTCCTGGCGGCGCGCGGTCATCGAGAAGCCGTTCGGGCACGACCTGAAGTCGGCCGAGGACCTCAACAAGGTCGTCCACGAGGTCTTCGCCCCGGACCAGGTCTTCCGTATCGACCACTACCTGGGCAAGGAGACCGTCCAGAACATCCTGGCGCTCCGCTTCGCCAACCAGATGTTCGAGCCGATCTGGAACCGGTCCTTCGTGGACCACGTGCAGATCACCATGGCCGAGGACATCGGCATCGGTGGTCGCGCGGGGTACTACGACGGCATCGGCGCGGCCCGTGACGTCATCCAGAACCACCTCCTCCAGCTCATGGCGCTCACGGCCATGGAGGAGCCCTCGTCCTTCGACGCGGACGCGCTGGCCGCCGAGAAGACCAAGGTGCTCGGCGCGGTCCGGCTGCCGAAGGACCTGGGCCGGGACACCGTCCGCGGCCAGTACGCCGAGGGCTGGCAGGGCGGCGAGCAGGCGGTCGGTTACCTCCAGGAGGAGGGCATCGACGCCAAGTCGAAGACCGACACGTACGCCGCGATCAAGCTGGAGGTCGACAACCGCCGCTGGGCGGGCGTCCCCTTCTACCTGCGCACCGGCAAGCGGCTCGGCCGCCGCGTCACCGAGATCGCCGTGGTGTTCCAGCGGGCCCCGCACTCCCCCTTCGACACGACGGCCACCGAGGAACTCGGCCAGAACGCGATCGTCATCCGCGTCCAGCCGGACGAGGGCGTCACCGTCCGCTTCGGCTCCAAGGTGCCGGGCACCTCGATGGAGATCCGGGACGTGTCGATGGACTTCGCCTACGGCGAGTCCTTCACGGAGTCCTCGCCCGAGGCGTACGAGCGGCTGATCCTCGACGTGCTGCTCGGCGACTCGAACCTCTTCCCGCGCACCGAGGAGGTCGAGCTGTCCTGGAAGATCCTCGACCCGATCGAGGAGTACTGGGACAAGCACGGCAAGCCCGCCCAGTACCCGTCCGGTACGTGGGGGCCGGTCGAGGCGGACGAAATGCTCGCACGCGAGGGACGGAGCTGGCGCCGGCCATGAAGATAGACCTCACGGACACCACCGCCAGCAAGATCAACAAGGCGCTGGTCAAGGGCCGCCGGGCCATCGGCACGCCGGCCGTCGGCATGGTGCTGACGCTGGTCATCGTCACGGACGAGGAGAACGCGTACGACGCGTTGAAGGCCGCCAACGACGCGTCGCGCGAGCACCCCTCGCGCACGCTGGTGGTCATCAAGCGGGTCTCGCGCTCACCCCGCGACCGGACGAAGTCCCGCCTGGACGCCGAGGTACGGGTGGGCGCGGACGCGGGCACCGGCGAGACGGTCGTCCTGCGGCTGTACGGCGAGGTCGTGAACCACGCCCAGTCGGTCGTCCTGCCGCTGCTGCTGCCCGACGCCCCGGTGGTCGTCTGGTGGCCGGTGGACGCGCCGCTCGACCCGGCGAACGATCCGCTGGGCGCGCTGGCCCAGCGCCGGGTCACCGACACCTACGCCTCCGAGCAGCCGGTACGGGACCTGGGCGCCCGCGCCGACACCTACACCCCCGGCGACACCGACCTGTCCTGGACCCGCATCACGCCCTGGCGCTCGATGCTGGCGGCGGCCCTCGACCAGGTCACCGTGGACGTCAAGGGCGTCGAGGTGGAGGGCGAGGAGTTCAACCCGAGCTGCGAGCTGCTGGCGATGTGGCTCGCGGACCGGCTGGACGTGCCGGTGAAGCGGTCGCTGTCCTCGGGCCCCGGCCTCACGGCGGTCCGTATGGACACCAACCACGGTCCGATCGTCCTGGACCGCGCGGACGGCGCCCTCGCGACGCTGTCCATCGAGGGCCAGCCGGACCGTGCGGTGGCGCTCAAGCGGCGCGAGACGGCCGAGCTGATCGCGGAGGAGCTGCGACGCCTCGACCCGGACGACACGTACGCGTCCGCGCTGCGGTTCGGGGTGGAGAAGCTGAACCCCGCACCGGCCGTGGCCGTGGAGACTCCGGTGGAGGAGGCGGTCAAGGCTCCGGCCAAGAAGGCTACCGCCAAGCGGGCCACCGCTGCGTCGCGGAAGGCGGCGGCGAAGTGAGCACTCCGCAGCTGGTCGTGCACCGCGACAAGGAACTGATGGCGCAGGCTGCCGCGGCCCGCCTCATCACGAAGATCGTGGACGCGCAGGCCTCCCGGGGCCACGCGTCCGTGGTTCTGACCGGTGGCCGCAACGGCAACGGCCTGCTGGCCGCGCTGGCGGCGGCACCGGCCCGGGACGCGATCGACTGGGGCCGGCTCGACCTGTGGTGGGGCGACGAGCGCTTCCTGCCCGAGGGCGACCCGGACCGCAATGTCACGCAGGCCCGCGAGGCCCTGCTGGACGCGGTGCCGCTCGACCCGAAGCGGGTGCACGCCATGCCCGCCTCGGACGGCCCGTACGGCGGCGACGTGGACGCGGCGGCGGCCGGGTACGCGGAGGAGCTGGCCCGCGCGGCGGTCCCCGAGAACCACGGCACGGTGCCCACCTTCGACGTCCTGATGCTCGGCGTCGGCCCGGACACCCACGTCGCGTCCCTGTTCCCCGAGCTCCCTGCGGTCCGGGAGACGGACCGCACGGTAGTCGGCGTCCACGGCGCCCCGAAGCCGCCGCCGACCCGGGTCACCCTCACCCTGCCCGCCATCCGCGCCGCCCGCGAGGTCTGGCTCCTGGCGGCGGGCGAGGACAAGGCCCAGGCCGCGGCGATCGCCCTGTCGGGCGCGGGCGAGATCCAGGCCCCGGCCGCCGGCGCCCAGGGCCGCTCCCGCACCCTGTGGCTCCTGGACGCGGCAGCGGCTTCCCAACTGCCCCGCTCGCTGTATCCGCCGGCGTCGCCCTGACGCCTTCGGCTCCCCGAGGAACCCGTACGGTCAACTTCCGTACGGGTTCCCGCCGTTGTAGGGGTTTCCGGAGGGCGGGCCGTACGGGTTGGTGCCCTGGTTGTACGGGTGCCCTGGCTGGGGCCCGTACGGGTTGCCGGGCGGCGGTCCATAGGGGTTGCCGTAGGGACTGCCGCCGTACGGATTGCCCTGCGGCGGCACGTACGGCGGTGTACCCGGCGGCATGGGCGGGGCGTTCGGTGGCATCGGCGGGACGGGCGGTGCCTGGGTGGCCGGGTGGGCCTTCAGACGGATGCCGTAGCGCTGGTCCAGGCGGCGCATCTCCATCAGTGCGATGCCCGTGACCGTCAGGGGGGCGCCCAGGATGAACAGGACGCCCATCCCGAGGCTGAGGCCGTGCAGGTCGCCCGTGAGGAGGTCGGGGAGGGCCATCAGCCACGTGGTGACCGTGGCGAGCAGCGGCGGCAGGCAGCGGTGCACGCCCGCGGTGCCGAAGAAGTTCGCGCCGACGTGCCAGGCACCGCGTCCCACGAAGACCGCCAGCCAGATCACCAGCGGGGCGAGGATCAGCACGAAGAAGCCCGCGCCGCCCGCCGACTGCAGCAGCACCACCGTGATCACGATCGATCCCACGAACGCCAGCAGCAGCTTCAGCGAGTTGAACAGCGGTGGCTTCAGCGCCCGGATGTCGCCGTCGCGCTTCCACACCAGCAGCATGATGCCGACCGTCAGCGGCGTGATGAACAGCAGGACGACGGACGCCGTCAGCATGTTCTCCAGCATCTCGTCGAAGGCGAAGCCGCCCTCGACGAAGGTGTAGACGCCGACCGCCGCGACCGTCCCGGCGATGAGGCGGATCTTCTTGAGCTGCTCGACCGCCGGGTCGATGGACTCCGGGATCCACGCCGGATGGAACACGGCACGCGCCACGTACTTGGGTTTCCACAGGTCTCTCGCCACCAGCGAGCCACCTGTCCAACTGCCTTGCGAACCAGCCACTTTGCACTCCCCCGAGCCATGGCTTCCATGATCGTCGGGGATTCTACGGGAAGCGGACGCCCGCGCACCGCCCGCTTTCCCGCATCGATGACATCAGCGGCGATTACCGGCCGCGCAGCTCCCGGTACTTGGCCACCAACGCCCGCGTCGAGCCGTCCAGCCCCGGCACCTCAGCGCCCTCGGTCAGCGCGGGTTCGACCCGCTTGGCGAGCACCTTGCCCAGCTCGACGCCCCACTGGTCGAAGGAGTCGAGGTTCCAGACGGCACCCTGCACGAACACCTTGTGCTCGTACAGCGCGACGAGCTGCCCGAGCACGGACGGCGTCAGCTCCTTGGCAAGGATCGTCGTCGTGGGGTGGTTGCCCAGGAACGTCTTGTGGGCCACCAGCTCCTCCGGAACCCCCTCGGCCCGCACCTCGTCCGGCGTCTTGCCGAAGGCCAGCGCCTGTGTCTGGGCGAAGAAGTTGGCCATCAGCAGGTCGTGCTGCGCCTTCAGCCCCTCGCTCAGCTCGGCCACCGGCTCGGCGAAGCCGATGAAGTCCGCCGGGATCAGCTTGGTGCCCTGGTGGATCAACTGGTAGTACGCGTGCTGCCCGTTGGTGCCGGGCGTGCCCCACACCACCGGCCCGGTCTGCCAGTCCACGGCGCGCCCGTCGCGCCCGACGTACTTGCCGTTGGACTCCATGTCCAGCTGCTGGAGATAGGCGGTGAACTTGGACAGGTAGTGGCTGTAGGGCAGCACCGCGTGCGACTGCGCGTCATGGAAGTTGCCGTACCAGATGCCCAACAGGCCCAGCAGAAGCGGGACGTTGGACTCGGCGGGTGCGGTGCGGAAGTGCTCGTCGACGATGCGGAAGCCGTCGAGCATCTCCCGGAAGCGGTCCGGGCCGATGGCGATCATCAGGGACAGGCCGATCGCGGAGTCGTAGGAGTACCGCCCGCCGACCCAGTCCCAGAACTCGAACATGTTCGCCGTGTCGATGCCGAAGTCGGCGACCTTCCCCGCATTGGTCGACAGGGCCACGAAGTGCTTGGCGACGGCCTCCTGACCTGCCTTCAGCTCATCGAGCAGCCACTCCCGCGCCGAGGTGGCGTTGGTGATCGTCTCGATGGTGGTGAAGGTCTTGGACGCGATGACGAACAGCGTCTCCGCCGCGTCCAGGTCGCGGGTGGCCTCATGCAGGTCGGCGCCGTCGACGTTCGACACGAAGCGGACGGTGAGGTCGCGGTCGGTGTAGGCGCGCAGCACCTCGTACGCCATCGCGGGGCCGAGGTCGGAGCCGCCGATGCCGATGTTGACGACGTTGCGGATACGACGACCCGTGTGCCCGGTCCACTCGCCCGAGCGGACCCGGTCGGCGAAGCCGGCCATCTTGTCGAGGACGGCGTGCACCCCCGGGACGACGTTCTCCCCGTCGACCTCGACCACCGCGTCCGGCGCCGCCCGCAGCGCGGTGTGCAGGACGGCCCGGTCCTCGGTGGTGTTGATCTTCTCGCCGCGGAACATGGCGTCCCGCAGCCCGAACACGTCCGTCGCGGCGGCCAGTTCACGCAGCAGCCGCAGGGTCTCGTCGGTGACCAGGTGCTTGGAGTAGTCGATGTGCAGGTCGCCGACCTGGAGCGTGTAGCCGGTGCCGCGCCCGGGGTCAGCGGCGAACAGCTCGCGCAGCCGCACCTCGCCGAGTTCCTCGCGGTGCTTGGCCAGAGCGGTCCACTCGGGCGTCTGGTTGAGCCTGGTACGGCCGTCTGCGTTCATGTCCGACTTCCGCCTTCTTTTCGTGCCTGTCCCAGCTGGTCCAACCTAGTTGATCAGCGGGTGACGTGAGCTGTCGTGGCGCTGTCCTGCGGTGCAACAACAGGTACGTCCCGCTTGAACGCCGGTATCAACGAGGCGACGGACAGCGTGAAGAACGCGGCGGCGAGCAGCGCCGGGGCGTTGAGTCCCCAGGCCGTGGCGACGGCGCCACCGAGCAGGGCTCCTATGGGTGCCCCGGCCACGCCCAGGGTGCGGAAGGCGGAGCTGACCCGGCCCAGCATCTCGGCGGGGCTGCGCTGCTGCATGAAGGTCGTGGTGTTCACGTTCCACACCATGCCCATGAGCCCGAAGAGGGCCATCGCGGCGACCAGCGCGGGCAGGCTGCGGACCGTCCCCATGACGACCAGGGCGCCGATCTGCACGCTCCCCGCGAACAGCACCGCCCGCACCCGCCCCGCCCGGGAGACGAGCAGCCGGTTGACCGCTCCCCCGGCCAGCGAGCCGACGGTGTAGCCGGTCGTCGCCACCACGAACCCGGTGTGGCCGGCGTCCAGCCAGCCGGTCACCAGCAGCACCAGGGTGGCGATCAGGGCGCCCACGCCGATGTTGCACAGGGCGGTGGCGGCGCACAGGCCGCGCAGGGCCCGGTCGCGGGCGAGGGTGCGCAGGCCCTCGGTGATCTCCCGGCGCAGGGTGCTGCCCGCCGGTCTGGGCCCCCGGGCGGGGGTTGCCGGCCGCAGCGAGGCCACCAACGCGGCGGCCAGCAGGAAGGTCGCCGCGTCGGCCGCGAAGGGCAGCGCCGCGCCGCCCGCGAGCAGCAGCGGCACGACGGGGGCGCCCAGCAGCCCGCCCGCGATCTTCTGCCCGGTCATCAGCCGGGCGTTGGCGCTGCCGAGGGCGTCGTCGTCGACCAGGGACGGCAGCAGGGCCGTGGAGGCGTTGTCGAAGAGGGTCTGGAACGTGGTCAGCGCGAAGGCGAGGGCGATCAGCAGGCCGATGGAGGCGTGGCCGAGGCCGACGGCGACCGCGAAGCAGGCGACGAGCAGACCGCGTAGGGCATCCACCGTCCACATAGCGCGTCGCTGGTCCACGCGGTCGGCGACGGCGCCGCCGAGCAGCCCGAAGACCAGCCAGGGCAGATAGCCGCAGGCGGTGACCGCCGCTATCGCCAGGGGCTCGTCGGTCAGGGTGGTGGCCAGCAGGGGCAGCGCCGCCGTACGCAGCGCGTCTCCGAAGCTGGAGAGCACGGCGGCACCCCACAGCCGCCCGAACCCGCCACGCCACGCGGGCACACGCACGCCCGCAGCCTCGACCGTCGCCACAGCTTCCCCCTCACGATTCGCACGCCTTGAAGCGATGCACAAACCGTAGAGGTCACCACTGACAGTCGGTCGGGCCTGTGGACAACCCCGGCGACCGGTGTGAAAACACCTCCGGCCAGGCACCTCTCGGTACCCGGCCGGTCGTCAAGTCCCAGGGCCTACCCGGCGGATCATGCCGGAGACTCGGAGCTTGGCACGCCCATCTGCGGCGTTGTCGTCGGTCGCCGACGCTCCGCGTCGACTCCCTCCTCCGCCTTGCAGCTGCACGCGCCAAGCTCCGCTCGCCAGCGCCGAGTTGACACCGTTGCTTTTCTCCGGCCTGATCCGCCGGGTAGGCCCTAGATCTCGCCCCGCAGTTTGGCGAGCGCCTCGGCGAGGATCGCCTCGCCGTCCGCGTCGCTGCGCCGCTCCCGTACGTACGCGAGGTGCGTCTTGTACGGCTCGGTACGCGGCGGGTCCGGCGGGTTGTCCCGGTCCTGTCCGGCGGGGAAGCCGCAGCGCGGGCAGTCCCAGGTTTCGGGAACCTGCGCGTCGCTGGCGAAGCTGGGCTGCGTCTCGTGCCCGTTGGAGCACCAGAAGGAGATGCGCAGTCGGGGCGCGGACTCGCCCCGCTCGGCCTCGCCCATCGGCCCCGCCCCGACCCGGCTTCCTCGGATCGCGTTGCCACTTGCCACGGTCGTAACTCCCTGCGTGATGGTGCCGCGAAGCGAGTCGGCGTTTCGCTTCGTTGCGAGCGCCTCAGTCTACGTAAGGCCCAACGCGCGTCCAGTGATTGGAGTTACAGCCCCCACATCTAGACGCAAGCCCCATGATAGGCCGCGCTCAGGGGCGCGTACCGAACATGGGGCCTTACGTACGGAATGTGCGTGGCGGTCAGTTGTTCGTCTTCATGAGGAGACCGAGCACGATGATGCACGCGAACCAGAGCAGACCGACCACGATGGTGATCCGGTCGAGGTTGCGCTCGGCGACCGAGGAGCCGCCGACGGAGGACTGCATACCGCCACCGAACATGTCGGACAGGCCGCCGCCCTTGCCCTTGTGCATGAGCACCAGCAGCATCATCAGGCCGCTGAAGACGATCAGGGCGATCGAGAACCCCATAACCACGGCTGGACCAACTTCCTCGGATCTGGATGGACGACAGGGGCACAGCCACCGGGCTGTGCCCCCGCAAGGGTACGACGGATCGCCGCTACCGCATACTTACTGGTCGCGGAAGCGCACGATCTTGACGAACTCGTCGGCATCGAGCGACGCACCGCCCACGAGCGCCCCGTCGATGTCGGCCTGCGCCATGATCTCGGCGACGTTGCCGGACTTCACGGAGCCGCCGTACTGGATGCGGACCTGGTCGGCCAGCTCCTGCGTGTACAGCTCGGCGATCTTGCCGCGGATGGCGGCGCAGACCTCCTGGGCGTCCTCGGCACCGCAGACCTTGCCGGTGCCGATGGCCCACACGGGCTCGTAGGCGATCACGACGGACTCGGCCTGCTCGGCCGGGAGGTCCTTCAGACCGCCCTCGACCTGGGCGAGGGTGTGGGAGACGTGGTTGCCCGCCTCACGGACGTCCAGCTCCTCGCCGACGCACAGGATCGGGGTGAGGCCGTGCTTGTAGGCGGCCTTGACCTTGGCGTTGACGATCTCGTCGGTCTCGGCGTGGTACTGGCGGCGCTCGGAGTGGCCGACGGCCACGTACGTGCACTTCAGCTTGGCCAGCATGGCGCCGGAGATCTCGCCGGTGTAGGCGCCGGAGTCCTGGGCCGAGAGGTCCTGGGCACCGTACTTGATCTTCAGCTTGTCGCCGTCGACCAGGGTCTGCACGGAGCGCAGGTCGGTGAAGGGCGGCAGGACGGCGACCTCGACGGCCTCGTAGTCCTTGTCGGCCAGGGCGAAAGCGAGCTTCTGGACGTGTGCGATGGCCTCGAGGTGGTTGAGGTTCATCTTCCAGTTACCCGCCATGATCGGCGTGCGAGTGGTCATGCGGGGTCAGTCCTCCAGTGCGGCGAGGCCGGGGAGCGTCTTGCCCTCGAGGTATTCGAGGGAGGCGCCGCCGCCGGTCGAGATGTGGCCGAACGCGTTCTCGTCGAAGCCGAGCGTGCGCACGGCGGCGGCGGAGTCTCCGCCACCGACGACGGTGAAGCCGTCCGAGTCGATGAGGGCCTGGGCGACCGCCCGGGTGCCCTCGGCGTAGTCGGGGTGTTCGAAGACGCCCATGGGGCCGTTCCAGAACACGGTCCTGGCGTCGGCGAGCTTGCTCGCGTACAGCTCACCGGTCTTCGGGCCGATGTCGAGGCCCAGCTGGCCCTCGGGCATCTTGTCCGCGTCGACGGCGGTGTGCTCGGTGGGCGCCTTGGCCTTCAGGTCCGGGAAGCCCGGAGAGACCACGACGTCGATCGGGAGGACCAGCTCGACGCCGAGCTTCTCGGCGCGCTCCAGATACTCGGTGACGGCCGGGATCTGGTCCTCCTGAAGGAGGGAGGTGCCGACCTCGTGGCCCTGGGCCTTGAGGAAGGTGAAGGCCATGCCGCCGCCGATGAGGATGCGGTCGGCCTTGCCGAGGAGCTGGTCGATGACGGCCAGCTTGTCGGAGACCTTGGAGCCGCCGAGCGCCACGGCGTAGGGCCGCTGGACGTCCTCGGTGAGCTTCTTCAGGACGCCGACCTCGGTGGCGATGAGGTAGCCGGCGTAGTGCGGCAGCTTGGCCGGGAGGTCGAAGACCGAGGCGTGCTTGCGGTGCACCGCGCCGAAGCCGTCACCGACGTAGACGTCGGCGAGGGCGGCGAGCTGGTCGGAGAAGGCGGCGCGCTCAGCGTCGTCCTTGGAGGTCTCACCGGCGTTGAAGCGGAGGTTCTCGACGACCGCGACCTGGCCGTCGGCGAGGCCGGCGACGGTGGCCGTGGCGGACTCGCCGACCGTGTCCGTCGCGAACGCGACGTCGGCGCCGAGGAGTTCACCGAGGCGCGCGGCGGCCGGGGCGAGGGAGAACACCGGGTCCGGGGCGCCCTTGGGGCGGCCCAGGTGCGAGGCGACGACCACGCGGGCGCCCGCCTCGGCCAGCGCCTTGACGGTGGGCAGCACCGCGCGGATACGGCCGTCGTCGGTGATGGTGGTGCCGTCCAGCGGCACGTTGAGGTCGGCGCGGACGAAGACCCGCTTGCCTGCGACGCCTTCGGCGAGAAGTTCGTCGATCGTCTTCATATAGGGGACTCCTGGGGAGGGCTCTGGCTCGTACGAAAGCTGATCACATGAGCGAGGGCTCGGACAACGCGCCCTCGCGCTGCCCGAGCCCTGCACTCACATCAAGCTGCCTGCTCTGTCGGTCAGAGCTGGTTGCCGACGAAGACCGTCAGGTCGACGAGGCGGTTGGAGTAGCCCCACTCGTTGTCGTACCAGCCGAGGATCTTCACCGACTTGCCCTCCTGGACCATGGTCAGGGAGGAGTCGAAGGTGCAGGAGGCCGGGTCGCTGACGATGTCCGAGGACACGATCGGGTCCTCGGTGTAGAACAGGATGCCCTTGAGGTCACCGTCGTCGGCGGCCTTCTTGAACGCGGCGTTGACCTCGTCCTTGGTGACCTCGCGCTGGAGCTCGACGACCAGGTCGGTGGCCGAACCGGTCGGGACCGGCACGCGCATCGCGATGCCGTCGAGCTTGCCCTTGAGCTGCGGGAGGACCAGGGCGGTGGCCTTCGCGGCACCCGTCGTGGTCGGGATGATGTTCTCGGCGGCGGCGCGGGCGCGGCGCAGGTCCGAGTGCGGGAAGTCCAGGATGCGCTGGTCGTTGGTGTACGCGTGGACCGTCGTCATCAGGCCCTTGACGATGCCGAAGTTCTCGTCGAGGACCTTGGCCATCGGCGCCACACAGTTGGTGGTGCAGGAGGCGTTGGAGATGACGTGGTGGTTCGCCGGGTCGTACTTGTCCTGGTTGACACCCATCACGATGGTGATGTCCTCGTCCTTGGCCGGAGCCGAGATGAGGACCTTCTTCGCGCCACCGGCGATGTGCTTCTCGGCGTCGGCCTTCTTGGTGAAGATGCCGGTCGACTCGATGACGATGTCGACGCCCAGCTCGCCCCACGGGATGTCGGCGGGGTTGCGCTCCGACAGCACCTTGATGGTGTGACCGTCGACCGTGATCGTGTCGGCGGTGTGCGACACCTCGGCCTTGAGGCGGCCCAGGATGGTGTCGTACTTCAGCAGGTGAGCGGTGGTCGCGGTGTCACCCAGGTCGTTGACAGCCACGATCTCGATGTCTGCACCCTGCTCCAGCAGCGCGCGGAAGTAGTTGCGACCGATACGACCGAAGCCGTTGATGCCTACGCGGATCGTCACGAACCGATCTCCTCGTTGGTACGCCGGCTATGCGGTGCCGGCGAGCTCTGTTTGGGATGTCCCCGACCGCCTACGACCCTACCTCTCCGACGCCTCCTCAGTGACATCGAGATGCCCCATACACGGGCAGGCGGTCCGTACCCGCCAGTAGGGGTACGGACCGCCCGGGCCGAAAGGCCATATAGCTCGAATTGACTACGGAGAGTCAGTCACTGTTGACCAGTGCGCTCCCCGCTCGTCCGTGCTTCCCGGCGCTCATCCGCCGAGTGCCGCGAGCGCCTTTCCGAGCAGTGCCGTGCGGTCGGCCGCCGCGGTGACGTGCTCCAGGCCGAAGCCCAGCAGCACGGTGTCGTCCGTGGTGACCGCGCCGTACGTCTTGAACAGTTCACCGGCGAGTCCCCAGTCCTTCACGACCGCCGGGCTGCCCGCGGGCGGTCCGGGGACGCTCCAGGCGCCCAGCGAGGTCTCGAAGCCCTCGGTCTCGGTGGCCTGGCCGCCGATGACGACGGAGGCGTTGTCGACGAGGACGCCGCGACCGCCGCTGCCGGGGTCGGTGATGTAGCTGATGGAGATCTCGACCTTCTTGCCGGCGTAGGCGGACAGGTCGAAGGCGACCTGCTGCCACCCGGCCGACGCCCCGGTGAAGCTGTTCCACTGGCCGCTGGTGCCGGTGTTGGTGCAGCCGCCCGAGCCGAGGGTCAGGTACCGCTTGAGCGCGGGGTGGGCCGCGATGAAGTACCCGGCCTCGCACTCGGCGGGCACCGCGGTGCTGGTGGCGCCGTTCTTCTCCGGGAGGGTGGTCCAGTCGTCGGCCCCGGTCGTGTGGGCCTCCAGGACGGCGTGGTCGTAACCCTCCTCGGTGTTCCACAGCATCCGGGTCTGGAACGTGGGCGCCTGCGCGGCGGTCACGTTCGTGAGGTCGATGGTGCGGGTGAGGCGGTTCCAGGCGTAGTCGCTGTGCGTGACGGCGGCCATGGAGGCGCCTTCGTAGGGGCCGTACGGGTTGACGGTGCCGGGGTAGCTGCCCGCGCCCGCGCTGGCGAACTGCGGGAACGTGGTGACCGGCAGGTTGTCGGAGGTGACGCTGAACGACCCTGCCGTGTCGAGCGGGTTGCCCGGCGCCGCGCCGAGGGCTCCGCCGGCTCCGGCGAGCTTGCCGCTGCCCTGGAAGGCGGTGGCGTTCGGCAGGGAGGTGCGGGTGTAGGCGCCCAGGTAGTACTGGCTGAAGTCGTTCGAGAGGGTGCCGCCGCCGAGGTCGACGCTGCCGCCGGCCCGCTCGCCCGCCTCGATCAGCTTGCCGCCCTCGTTGAGGAAGGCGCGCAGCTGGAGCTGGGTGGCGTTGCCGGGGATGCTCGCGCCCGTGTAGTGGACGACCGTCTTGAAGTGGTCGAGCACGCCGAGCGCGTCGGGCGCGCCCTGGGTGGCGACGTCCCAGACGATCGCCTTGCGGCCGTTGGCCTTCAGGGCGTCGACGTAGGTCTGCGCCTGGGTCGCGGTCGCGCCCTCCTCGGCGACCACGAGCGTGTCCGCGCGCGGCCGTTCGGCGACCGTGTAGGTGAAGTGCGGGCTGGAGGTGCGCTTCTTGTCGCGCGTCTCGCCGGTGAACCACACCTCGACCTTGTCGCCCGGGTCGCCTTCGGGGACCTTCGCGCGGTACTCGTCGAAGTAGAGGTTGTCCTCACCGCCGTACGTCTCGCCGCCCTTCCACGCGCGGAGCGGCACGTCGTGCGTGTGGCCGCCGTTGACGCGGTACTTGAGCTCCTTGTCGCGCACGGCCCTGCGCACGACGACGGAGACCTCCTGGTCGGCGCCGCGCGAGTAGGACGTGGCGAAGGTCTTCGGGGTGAAGTCCGCGGCCTTCAGGCCGAGCGAGGACTTCGGCTGGTCGGGCTGCTTCGCCGACTCGGCGACGGAGAGCGCGAACGGGATGTTCTTCTCGAACTCCTGCTGGATCAGCTTCTCGTCGTCCGGGAAGTTGAACACCGACTGGCAGTCGGCCGCGTTCCACTGGTCGTTCGGGTCGAGGTCCGAGGCGGTCTGGCAGGTCGACATCTCGGGCGTGTACATCGCCAGGCCGTTGACGTTCGACGCGTGGCCGTCCGCCTCGCCGTTGGTGGTGTACAGCTCCGAGGAGACCTGCGGACGGTACCCGGGGATCGCGGAGTTGTCGGGGGTGCCGGCGAGCGCCTTGTACATGACGTCGTCCGGGGTGTCGGTGGCCACCTGCCAGCCGACGCCGTAGAGGAGGAGCTCGGCGGCGGAGTGGTAGTTGATGCCGTACGTGAAGCCGATCCGCTTCTCGAACGCGTCGAGCGCCTTGGTCTCGGGCTCGGAGCTCGGTTCCGTGCCGCGGTAGGTCTCGCTGGTGGGGTTGGGGGACGAACCCTCGTTGTCGTAGCCCCACTTGTAGGCGAAGTTGCGGTTGAGGTCGACGCCGTCGCCGATGGCGATGTTGCCGTCGCCGTTGTTGTCGCGCAGGTTCTTGCGCCACAGGCGCTGGTCGGTGCCGGTGAACGTGTAGTCGTAGCCGTCGGGGTTGGCCGAGAGGACGAACCACAGCTCGGTGGAGTCGACGATCTTCTTGATCCGCTGGTCGGTCTTGTAGTGGTCCAGGTAGTAGTGCATCAGCCGGCGGGTCATCTCCGGCGTGATCCATTCGCGCGCGTGCTGGTTGGACAGGTAGAGGACGGCGGGTTTGGCGCCGTCCTTGGTGTGCTTCGCGTTCTTGGTCAGTTTGAGCGCGAGGATGTCCTGCCCGTTCACCGTCTTGCCGATGGAAACCGCCTTGGTGAGGCCGGGGTTGGCCTGGGCGGTGGCGAGGATCTCCTGCTTGAGGCCGCCGCTGCCGCTGTAGGGGCGGTACACGCCCTCGGCGGCGGCCTCGACGCGGGCCTCGGCCTTGGCGGAGAGGGTGTGCTCGGTGAGCTCGACGCCCTGTTTCTCCAGCTTGTCGGCCTGTTTGTCGGTGAGGTAGACCTCGACGGTCGCGGTGCCCTTCGCGGGTACCTGCTCACTCAGTTCGTGGCCGTCCTGACCGGCCGCCAGCAGCAGGGGTACCTGCGCGCTGGTGACGTCGGCCCGGAAGACCTTGATCTCGTCGGGACCGGGAGAGCTGCCGCTCTCCGCGGCCTGGGCGAGGGGCGTAAGGCCCGCGCCGCCCAGAAGGAGTGCGCCAACGGCGAGGATCGGTCTCGCTCTTCGTCTCATGTGCCCCCCTTGCGGTGGTCCGCCACAGCAGCGAACAGATGCCAGGCTCATGACACTTCATGATCCAGTCAAGGGTGCCTCACAGACATGCAAAAGCCGGTGCCGTTCACCCGACTGGGCGGCGGCACCGGCTTCTTGACGGTTGATCAACCGGCGAGGTTGTCGGCCATCTCCTCGGTGAGGCTGGACTCCGTGCCCGGGATGCCGAGGTCCTGGGCCCGCTTGTCGGCCATCGCCAGCAGTCGGCGGATACGGCCGGCGACGGCGTCCTTGGTCAGCGGCGGGTCGGCGAGCGCGCCCAGCTCCTCCAGCGAGGCCTGCTTGTGCTCCATGCGCAGCCGCCCGGCGGCGGCGAGGTGCTCGGGCACGTCGTCGGCGAGGATCTCCAGCGCGCGCTGCACCCGGGCACCGGCGGCGACGGCCGCGCGGGCCGAGCGGCGCAGGTTGGCGTCGTCGAAGTTGGCGAGCCGGTTCGCCGTGGCCCGCACCTCGCGGCGCATCCGGCGCTCCTCCCAGGCCAGCACCGACTCATGGGCGCCGAGCCGGGTGAGCAGCGCGCCGATCGCGTCGCCGTCCCGGACGACCACGCGGTCCACGCCGCGCACCTCGCGGGCCTTCGCGGCGATGGAGAGGCGGCGGGCGGCGCCGACCAGGGCGAGCGCGGCCTCGGGGCCCGGGCAGGTCACTTCCAGGGAGGAGGAACGGCCGGGCTCGGTGAGCGAGCCGTGCGCCAGGAACGCCCCGCGCCAGGCGGCCTCCGCGTCACAGGTGGCCCCGGAGACGACCTGCGGGGGCAGGCCGCGGATCGGGCGGCCCCGGCCGTCGACCAGGCCGGTCTGCCGGGCCAGCTGGTCACCGCCGGCGACGACCCGGACGACGTACCGCGAGCCGCGGCGCAGTCCGCCCGGCGCCATCACGATCAGCTCCGAGCTGTGGCCGAAGATCTCCAGGATGTCCCGCTTGAGGCGGCGGGCCGCCATCGCGGTGTCCAGCTCCGCCTCGATCACGATGCGCCCGCTCACCAGGTGAAGGCCGCCGGCGAACCGCAGGACGGCGGAGACCTCCGCCTTTCTGCAGCAGGTCCGGGTGACGGGGAGCCGGGAGATCTCGTCCTTCACCGCTGCCGTCATCGCCATGGGCCGATCCTTCCATGCATCCGAAAAATACGGTCGTACGCGGCGGCCAACAGCTCCGGGTCGTGCCTCGGGGTTCCGTCGGGCCGGGCCACCGGGGCCAGCTCGACCGCGGCGCCGAACCGCTTGGCGGCATCGGTGAGCGAGTCACGGTCGGGCACGGCGGCCTCGTCGGCCAGCACCACGTCCAGGGCGAGTTTAGGGGCGTGTCGTCCCAAAACCTCCAAATGACGCTGCGGGGAGAAGCCTTCGGTTTCTCCGGGCTGCGGGGCGAGGTTCAGCGAGAGTACCCGGCGCGCCTTCGTCTCGGTGAGGGCGTCCAGCAGTTCCGGCACCAGCAGGTGCGGGATGACCGAGGAGAACCAGGAGCCTGGGCCGAGGACCACCCAGTCCGCGTCCATGACCGCGGCCACCGCCTCGGGGACGGCCGGCGGGTCGTGCGGCACCAGGTGCACCGACTGCACCTCACCGGGGGTGAGGGCGACGGTGGCCTGGCCGCGGACGGTGTCCACCTCCTCCGGCCGCTCCGGGTCGTGCCCCTTGACCAGGGCCTGGAGCTCCAGGGGTACGGCGGACATGGGCAGCACCCGCCCGTGCGCGCCGAGCAGCTTGCCGACCAGGTCCAGGGCCTGGACATGGTCGCCGAGTTGCTCCCACAGGGCGACGATCAGGACATTGCCGACCGCGTGGTCGTGCAGGTCGCCCTTGGAGTGGAAGCGGTGCTGGATGACGCGGGCCCAGGTCTGGCCCCAGTCGTCGTCGCCGCACAGCGCGGCCAGGGCCTTGCGCAGGTCGCCGGGCGGCAGGACGCCCAGCTCGTCGCGGAGCCGGCCGCTGGAGCCGCCGTCGTCGGCGACGGTGACGACGGCGGTGAGGTCACCGGTGATGCGGCGCAGCGCGGCGAGCGAGGCGGACAGGCCCATGCCGCCGCCGAGGGCGACGACCTTGGGCTGGGCGCCGCGGCGGCGGGGCCTGGCGCCCCGGACCTCGACGGGCCGGCCCGCGCGGGACTCGGGCACCGTCCGGCCCAGCCTGCCGAGCCGGGCCAGCCGCGGAGAACGTGCGGTCATTCGCGTCCCATGTCCCGGTGTACGACCACCGTCTCCACGCCCTGGGAGACGAGGCGGGCGGCGAGCTTCTCGGAGGTGGCGACGGAGCGGTGCTTGCCGCCGGTGCAGCCGACCGCGATGGTCACGTACCGCTTGCCCTCGCGGCGGTAGCCGGCCGCGATGAGCTGGAGCAGTTCGCTGTAGCGGTCGATGAACTCCTTGGCGCCGGGCTGGTTGAAGACGTACGCCGACACCTCCTCGTTCAGGCCGGTGTACGGCCGCAGCTCCGGGACCCAGTGCGGGTTGGGCAGGAACCGCATGTCCACGACCAGGTCGGCGTCGACGGGGAGGCCGTACTTGAAGCCGAAGGACATGACGGTGGCCCGCAGCTCGGGCTCCTCCTCGCCGGCGAACTGGGCGTCCATCTTGGCGCGCAGTTCGTGGACGTTGAGGCTGGAGGTGTCGATGACCAGGTCGGCGTCGCCGCGCAGCTCGCGCAGCAGTTCGCGCTCGGCGTCGATGCCGTCGACGATGCGGCCGTCGCCCTGGAGGGGGTGCGGGCGGCGCACGGACTCGAAGCGGCGCACCAGGGCCTCGTCGGAGGACTCCAGGAAGACGATCCGCCGGGTGACGTGCTTGGCCTCCAGGTCGGCGAGGGACTCGCGGAGGTTGTCGAAGAAGCGCCGGCCGCGGACGTCGACGACCACCGCGATCCGGGCGACATTGCCCTGGGAGCGGGCGCCGAGCTCCACCATGGTGGGGATCAGCGCGGGCGGGAGGTTGTCGACGACGAACCAGCCGAGGTCCTCCAGACACTTGGCGGCGGTCGACCGGCCGGCTCCGGACATGCCGGAGATGATCACCAGCTCGGGGATGGCCGCGTCGGGGATCCCGGCCGCGTCGCCGTTCGTGCCCGTACTCACCTGTGCTCCGTCTCCGCCTTGGCTCTCTTGGCCTTCGTGCTCGTTCACATTCATGTCTCCTGCCCCCGTCGTTCGTCCGGGGCGCCCGCCGTCGCGGGCTCCCCTGTGGAACCCATGGTGCCGGGTTCCTCTTCCATGATCTCTCCAGTGGCTGTGTTCACCGCAGGGGCGGCCGGTGCCGCCTGGGCGAGGGCCACGGCAATGGTCTCGGCTGTTTTGCGGCCTATGCCGGGAACCTCGCAGATCTGATCGATCGTGGCAGACCGAAGTTTCTTCAACGAGCCGAAATGTTTCAGAAGCGCCTGCTTACGGGTGTCCCCCAGCCCGGGTACGTCGTCCAGGGGGCTCGACCGGAACCGCTTGGCCCGCTTGGTGCGCTGGTAGGTGATCGCGAAGCGGTGGGCCTCGTCACGGACGCGCTGGAGGAGGTAGAGGCCCTCGCTGGTGCGGGGCAGGACGACCGGGTCCTCGTCGTCGGGCAGCCAGACCTCCTCCAGGCGCTTGGCGAGGCCGCAGACGGCGACGTCGTCGATGCCGAGCTCATCGAGGGCCTTCTTGGCGGCGGCCACCTGCGGCCGGCCGCCGTCGACGACGACGAGCTGGGGCGGGTAGGCGAACTTCTTGGGGCGGCCGTTGTCCTCGGTCAGGGTGTTCCCGGAGGCGTCCCGGAAGTCGTCCTGGGGGTCCTGGGAGCCGCTCCCGGCGCCCTCGTCCACCCACTCGCCGGTCTTCTCCTTCTCGGCGATGTACCGCTTGAAGCGGCGGGTGATGACCTCGTGCATGGAGCGGACGTCGTCCTGGCCCTCGAAGCCCTTGATCTGGAAGCGGCGGTACTCGCTCTTGCGCTGGAGGCCGTCCTCGAAGACGACCATGGACGCCACGACGTCGTCGCCCTGGAGGTGGGAGATGTCGTAGCACTCGATGCGCAGGGGCGCGCTGTCCAGGTCGAGGGCCTCGGCGATCTCCTCGAGGGCGCGCGAGCGGGTCGTCAGGTCGGAGGCGCGCTTGGTCTTGTGCAGCACGAGGGCCTGCTGGGCGTTGCGCGCGACGGTCTCCATGAGGGCCTTCTTGTCGCCGCGCTGCGGGATGCGCAGCGAGACGTTCGACCCGCGGCGGCCGGTGAGCCACTCCTGGACCGGCTCGAGCGGGTCGGGCAGGGCCGGGACGAGGACCTCCTTGGGGACGGAGTCGCCGGTCTCCTCGCCGTAGAGCTGCTGCAGGGCGTGCTCGACGAGGGCGCCGGTGGTGATCTCCTCGACCTTGTCGGTGACCCAGCCGCGCTGGCCGCGCACGCGTCCGCCGCGCACGTGGAAGATCTGGACGGCCGCTTCGAGCTCGTCCTCGGCGACCGCGATCAGGTCGGCGTCGGTCGCGTCGGCGAGCACGACCGCGTTCTTCTCCATGGCCTTCTTCAGGGCCTCGATGTCGTCGCGCAGCCGGGCCGCCCGCTCGTACTCCATCTCCTCGGCCGCCTCCGTCATCTGCTTCTCCAGACGGCGGAGGTAGGTGCCGGTGCGGCCGGCCATGAAGTCGCTGAACTCCTCGGCGAGTTCGCGGTGCTCGTCGGCCGACACCCGGCCGACGCAGGGCGCCGAGCACTTGCCGATGTAGCCGAGCAGACAGGGGCGGCCGGTGCGGGCGGCGTTCTTGAAGACGCCGGCGGAGCACGTACGGACCGGGAAGACGCGCAGCAGGAGGTCGACGGTGTCGCGGATCGCCCACGCGTGCGCGTACGGGCCGAAGTACCTGACGCCCTTCTTCTTGTGACCGCGCATCACCTGCACGCGCGGGAACTCCTCGTTCATCGTCACCGCGAGGTACGGGTAGCTCTTGTCGTCGCGGTACTTGACGTTGAACCGGGGGTCGTACTCCTTGATCCAGGAGTACTCCAGCTGCAGGGCCTCGACCTCCGTGGACACCACCGTCCACTCCACGGACGCGGCGGTGGTCACCATCGTGCGGGTCCGGGGGTGCAGGTTCGCCAGGTCCTGGAAGTAGTTCGCCAGGCGCTGGCGCAGGCTCTTCGCCTTTCCGACGTAGATCACCCGGCGGTGCTCGTCGCGGAACCTGTAGACCCCGGGAGAGTCCGGGATCTGTCCCGGCACGGGGCGGTAGCTGGAGGGGTCGGCCATGCTTCACACCCTACTGGCGGGCGGTGACAGTCCGGCGGGCCTGTGGATGACGCTAGTGCGACTCCAGGAAGGTGAGAACGGCCAGTACCCGCCGGTGGTCGTCCGTGTCCTCGGTGAGGCGGAGTTTGCCCAGGATGCTGCGGACGTGTTTCTCGACGGTGCCCTCGGTGACCCACAGGCGGCGGCCGATGCCGGCGTTGGAGCGGCCCTCGGCCATGAGGGCGAGGACCTCGCGTTCGCGGGAGCTGAGGTGGGCCAGCGGGTCGTCGCGGCGCTGGGCCGTGAAGAGCTCGTGGACCAGGGAGGGGTCCACCACCGAGCCGCCCCGGCCGATGCGGTCCAGGGCCTCGATGAACTCGTCGACCACCGTGACCCGGCTCTTGAGGAGGTAGCCGATGCCCCGGCCGCTCGCCAGCAGCTCCAGGGCGTCCTCGACCTCGACGAACGCCGACAGCACCAGGATGCCGGTACGGGGGTGGCGCTCGCGGATCGTGCGGGCCGCCTTCAGGCCCTCTGTGGAGTGGTCGGGCGGCATTCTGATGTCGACGATCGCCAGGTCGGGGCGGTGTTCGTGGACGAGGTCCAGGAGCCCCGCCGCGTCACCGGCCTGGCCCACGACCTCGTACCCGACCCGCTCGCACAGACTCGCCAGGCCTTCCCTGAGCAGGATGTCGTCGTCTGCGAGGACGACCCGTCCCCGCGTCTGCCGCTGCGATGCGTCGTCCATGGTCCCGGCTCCCCTTGCCCGAACGGAGCGGTGCGCGCCCAACAGCCTGCCCCACCGTCGGGGTTACGGCTAGCAGGAAGCGGGATTGGAAGCCTGCCGTGACGACACGCGCGCGTGGACGAGCGATTCTCATAGCACCGCGATACGGAACGGCCGGTCACGCACCCCCGGCCCTTCTCGTAGCACCGCGATACGGAAGCGCCGGTCACGCACCCCCGGCCCCCTCCAGACCGGACGGCAGCCTCTCCGTCCGACCCGACCGCCCGGTGCGTACGCGAACGTCACCATGTCCGAGGTCCCCCCGCCTGGACGACTCCCCCCGCGTGCGCCCCGGGCGGTCACCCGTCCGTCGCGGGCGCGTCCAGCGGCAGCCGCGCCCGCAGGGTGGTGCCCGCGCCGGGCGGACTGCCGAGCTCCAGCCTGCCGCCGATCGCCTCGACCCGGTCGACGAGCCCGATCAGTCCGGAACCGCGGCCCGTCTCGGCGCCCCCGACGCCGTCGTCCCTGACCACCAGCTCCAGCACCCCGCCCTCGATCCCGGCCCGAACCTCCACCCCGCGCGCGTGCGCGTGTTTCGCGGCGTTGGTGAGGCACTCGGAGGTGACGTAGTACGCGGCCACCTCCACCTGTTCCGGCAGCCGTTCCGGCGGCAGCTCCAGGTCGAGCTCCACGGGGACGGCGGAGCGCCGGGCCAGGGACCGCAGGGCGGGGCCCAGGCCGCCCTGCGACAGGATGGCGGGGTGGATGCCGCGGGCCACCTGGAGCAGCTCCTGAAAGGCGTCGTCGAGGCCTTCGCCGACGTGGGCGAGTTGCAGGGTGAGCTGCCGGGCGAGCTCCGGAGGCGGGCCAGGGGAGCGTGATCGGCTCGGCGGGTCCGACGCCTCCGACGGGCCCGCCAGCCCCACCAGATCCCCCAGCAACGACTCAGCCACCCTCAACTCGAGCCGCAGCGCGACGAGCCGCTGCTGGACCCCGTCGTGCAGATCGCGCTCGATGCGGCGCCGGGAGGCGTCGGCCGCGGCGACCACGCGCGCGCGTGACGCGGTCAACTGGGCGCGGCTGTCGGCGTTGGCGAGGGCGGTGGCGACGAGTTCGGTGAAGTCGGCCAGCCTGGACTCGGTGCCGGAGAGCAGCGGTTCGAACGGGGAGGCGACGAGGATGAACCCCCAGAGCCGGTCGTCGACGACGATGGGAGCGCCCGCCGCGTGCCCCACGTGCACCGCGAGCCGCGTCCGGGTCATCTCCCGTATCGCCTTCCGCCCCGCCTCCCGGCGCTCCTCGCGGGTGGCCCGTTCGATCTCCTCCGGGAGGCCGAGCGCGATCCCGAGGACCGTGTGGCTGGCGTCGGACTCCTGCCGCAGGACCGCCGCGGTGGTGTCGAGCAGGCCCCCGACCTCGGCCGCAACCGCCTCGAACACCTCGCGCGGCGGGGCGCCGCGGGCCACCAGGGTGGCGACCCGGCGCAGGGCGGCCTGTTCCGAAGCGGTCCGTCTGCTCTCGGTGACGTCCCGGGCGGCGGCGTAGACGAGCCCTTCCTCCCGGACCAGCCGGGCGCTCCACCGCAGCCAGAGCTCGGTGCCGTCCCGCCGCAGGAAGCGGTTCTCGACATCGGTGAGCTCGGCGTCCTCGTCCAGGCGGGCGAGGCCGTCCCGGACGCACTCCTCGTCCCGCGCGTCCACGAACGACAGGAACGGCCGGGTCAGCAGCTCGTCGCCCGGGTAGCCCAGGGCGCGTTCGAACGCCGGGTTGACCCGCTTGAGGTAGCCGTCGAGTCCGCAGACGCACAGCAGGTCGGGAGAGAGCTCGAAGATGCTCGCCAGTTCCTGTTCGGCCTTCTCGCGCCTTCCGTGCGCCGCCGCGAAGGAGGCCATGGTGCCGTTCATGCCGTCGAGCAGCTGGGCCCAGGTGCCGTCGAAGGCGGCGACGTCGGCCCGGTGGTCCAGGTGGTTGTGGTCGATCGCCGTGGTCATGGCCCGGATCTCGCCGGCCAACCGCTCGGTGGTGACCCGCAGTTCGCGGAAGGTGTCGGCGACGCCGCCCAGTTCGTCGCGGCCCGCGTACCGGATGTCGTACGACAGTTCGCCGTACGACAGCGCCCGCGCGCCCTCGGAGACCTCGCCGAGCGGGCGGGTGATGGACCGGCGCAGCGCCAAGGTGAGGCCCATGACGACGGCCACGACCCCGAGCGAGAGGACGAGGTCGCGCACGACCCGGGTCTCCGCGCTGTTGCGGTCCTCGGCGGCGACGACGGCGAGTTCCCGCGCGGCGCTGTCCTGGATGCCGCGCAGGGCGGCGACGCGGGCCTGGGAGTCGGCCGTCCAGTCCTCGTACGAGGGCAGACGGGCGCTCTCGGGAGCGGGGGCGTCCAGCAGGTCGCGGACCTCGCGGACGGCCCGGGCCGGGGCCCGGGACTGGACGCTGTGGAGCTCGCCGCGCAGTGCGTCCGAGGTGTTCTGCTCGAAGATGTCCAGCTCGGCGCCCTCCAGGGCGGGCCAGCGGCCGGTGGCGGTGGGGCGCCGGTCGGACGGCGCGTCGAGCAGGACGGCGAGGTCCGCGCGTTCGCGTTCCGCGGCCTCCACAGCGCGCAGGAACGCAATGTGGGCGTCGGCGGCTTGGCCGGCCTTCCGGGTGGGGCGTCCGGATTCGAGGGCGGCGACGGCGTCGAGCAGGGCGTCCTCGTTCTCCGCGTACCGGCCCGCCACCGTGTGCGCGGAGAGCGTGCCGGCCTCCGCCCCGGCGCGCACGGCGTGCAGTCCGCGGCCCACGCCGGCGAGTACGCCGGTGATGTCCGTCCCGGTCCAGGAGGCGGCGCGGTCGACGGCCCGGTCCAGCGCGCGGCCGGTGGCCCGCTCGGCCGCCGCGCGCTCGCCCCGGGTGCGCGGCCCGGGCCGCAGTACGGCCTGTACGGCGGTGATCCGCTCGCGCGCGACGGCGTCGGAGACATCGGTGAGGGCGAACGACACCTCGGTCGCGGCGTGGAACGTCCGCAGCGTGTCGGCCTCTTCCCACTGGTCCTCGGCGCTCAGGGCGATGAAGGCCAGCAGCCCGGTCACCGGCAGCAGCACGAGGAGCATGAGCTTTCGGCCCACGCGGAGACGGGAGAGGAGCGGGGGACGCACAGCCGGTCCTCAGTGTCCGGAGCGCCCGGCGCCCGGATGGTCCCGGCCGTGGTGTTCGACGCCCGGACGGTCCCGGCAACCGGCGGCGACCGCTCTGTCGTTCCCGACCGAGGTTCTCATCGCGCACCCCCACCCGACCGGACGTCCACGGCCGCCCGAGGGCAGTCCACATGCTACCGCGCGTGATGCGTCACGGCCGCCGGGTGAGCGTGAACGACCTTGTCCGGCAACGGACTTCGGCACCTTCCCGCTGCCTGGTAGCGACGCGCGTCGACTCTTTCCCGCTAGCCGGAAAGCGCGTTCAACGACCCGTTGGCACCCTGTGAGCATGTCCATGCGCTGTCTTCTCGTCGATGACAGCATCCGGTTCCTGGAGGCCGCACGCGCCCTGCTGGAGCGCGACGGTGTCGCCGTCGTCGGCGTCGCCAGGTCGGGGCCGGAGGCTCTCGCACGGGCCGCCGAACTGGCCCCGGACATCGTCCTGGTGGATCTCGACCTCGGCGGCGAGAGCGGCCTCGACCTCGCCGTCGCCCTGACCGGCCGCGTCTCGTCCGTGATCATCCTGACCTCCACGCACTCCCTGGACGACTTCCAGGAACTCGTCGCCGCCAGCCCGGCCCGCGGCTTCCTGCACAAGTCGGCGCTCTCCGCCCGGGCGATCAGAGCCGTACTCGACAACGGCGGTCACGGCGCGCCGACTTGACTTGACCAGTCGCGTATCGGCCGCGCACGGCCCGCTGTTGGGCACGAGGTGTTGTCGGGACTAGGTCAACACGCTTCAATGCGGGGGAACTCGGGGCCGTGAACGACGGCGCACGGAAGCCACGGCGTACGTACTCACAGACGCCGCTGCGCCGACGGGGTGACCCCGAGGACATCCCCGCGCACGGTCTGACCAGCCGTTGTGAACACCCACAGAAAGGCCCCTGCATGCCGCACGCCACACAGCACGCGGACGTCGCCGCCGTCGTCGCCACCGCGGAACTGGACTCGGCCCTGCGAGGCGGCCCCTTCCACGTGGCCCTGCGTGCCGCGATCGCCGCCCGCGGTCTGCCGCTCCAGCGTGTGCAGCACCACCTGTCCCGCCATGGGGTCAAAGTCGGCGTCACCAGCCTGAGTTACTGGCAGCAGGGCGCGCGGCGTCCGCAGCGCCCCGAGTCGCTGCGCGCCGTCCGCGCCCTGGAGGAGATCCTCCAGCTGCCCGAGGAGTCGCTGATCAGGCTGCTCGCCGAGAGCGACGACGCCGCGGCCGGCCAGCGCCCCGCCGCCCGCTCCTACCGCTCCCTGGTGGAGGCCTCGGGCGTGCTGCACCGGCTGCTCGCCGAGCTGGGCTCGCCCGTGGACGGCGGCCTGCACACCCTCGGCCACCACGAGCGGGTACGGATAGGCGGGCGCCGCGAACTCCTCGGGCGCGAGTCGCACCACATCGTGCGCGCCCACAAGGACGGCGTCGACCGCTTCGTCGCCGTCCACCACGGCGACCCGGGATGCGCGCCGGAGCGGATGCAGGTGCACGCCCTGGAGAACTGCCGCACGGGACGTGTCCGGCTGCACCACGACACCGGGGTGCTCGTCGCCGAGCTGCTCTTCGACACCCGGCTCCGGGCGGGCGAGACGTTCCTGTTCCGCTACGCCGTCGAGGACGGCACGGCCGGTGTCTCCCGCGAATACGTCCGCGGGTTCGGGCCCGCCGGCGGCCAGTACGCGCTCCAAGTGCGGTTCGACGAGAACGCGCTGCCGACCCGCTGCCACCGCTTCACCCAGCACTCACCCGCGGCCCCGCGCAGCGGCCGTCAGGAACTGGCCCTCACCGGCCTGCACCGCTCGGTCCACATCGTCGAGCCACGGGTGCGGAGCGGGATCGTCGGGATCGGGTGGGACTGGGAGTAGGACGCCTGGTGACGTGCGGGGGCGCTCCCCTCTGACGTGCGGAGCGCCCCTCTCTGAGGTCCGGGGCCGGACGTAAACGCTTGCGCAAGCGTTTACGTCCGGCCCCGGATGGGATACGTTCCCGGCCTGACGGTGTTTCTGGGAGGGAACGGGGGGCGGCATGCCGACCATGGCCGACGTGGCGCGCAGCGCGGGCGTCTCCGTGGCGACCGTCTCGCACGTGCTCAACGGCACCCGACCGGTCCTCCCCCACACCCGGCAGGCCGTCCTGGACGCCATGGACGAGCTCGGCTACACGCCCAACACCCTCGCCCGTTCCCTGGTGACGTCCCGGACCCGGTCCATCGGCCTCGCGGTGTCGGCGATCAGCAACCCGTACTTCACGGAGATCCTCCAGGGCGTCGAGGCCGAGACCCTGCGGCACGGCTACAGCCTCCTCATCGCCGACCCGCACGACGACCCCGCCCATGAGCGCAAGGTCGTCCAACTGCTGCACGAGCGGCGGGTGGACGGCATGATCGTCGCGCCCTCCGCGGAACCCGGCGAGCTGCTCGCCTACCTCGACCGCCACCGGGTGCCGACCGTGCTCCTGGACCGGGTGGTCGAGGGGCCGCCGCACTTCGACCAGGTCTGCGCCGAGAACACCGGGCCGACGAGCCTGCTGGTCACCCACCTCGCCGGACTCGGCCACCGGCGGATCGGCCTGGTCGCCGGCCTGCCGGGGCTGAGCACCAGCGGTGAACGCCTCGCCGGGTACCGGTCCGGCCTCACGGCCGCCGGACTGCCGTACGACGAACAGCTCGTCGCGTACGGCGACTCCGCGTCGGCCGGTGCCGAGCGGGCGACCGCCGCGCTGCTGTCCCTCGCCGATCCGCCCACGGCCCTCGTCACGGCCAACAACGCGATGACCATCGGCGCGCTGCGCGCCCTGCGCGACCGCGGCCTGTCCGTGCCCGGCGACCTCGCGCTGTGCTGCTTCGACGACTTCGCCTGGGCCGACCTCTTCTCGCCCCGGCTCACCGCGATCGCCCAGCCCAGCAAGGAGCTGGGCGCCGAGGCGGTCCGGGTGCTGCTGGCGCGGCTGGCCGCCCCGGACCGGCCGGCCGGGACCGTGCGCCTGCCCTGCACGTTCGTCCACCGCAGTTCGTGCGGCTGCGCCGAACCCCCGGCCCGGTCAACGCAGTTCGAGACATCTGAGAAGTTCGAGAAGTTCGAGAAAGGACCCGACTCGTGATCGTCGTCGCCGGTGAGGCCCTCATCGATCTGGTACCGCAGGGCACGGGCGCCCTGGCGGGGCTCACGCCGGCGCTCGGCGGCGGCCCGTACAACACCGCCGTCGCCCTCGGCCGCCTCGGCTCCCCCACCGCCTTCTGCTCCCGTACGTCGTCCGACGCGTTCGGCGAGGCGCTGCTGGACGGGCTGCGCCGGGCGTCGGTGGACGTGTCGGCCGTACAGCGCGGCCCGGAACCGACCACCCTGGCCGTGGCCACGATCGACGCGCACGGCTCGGCCGCCTACTCCTTCTACGTCGACGGCACCGCCGACCGCCTGTTCACGGCCCCCGACCGACTCCCCGCCGGTACGCGCGCGGTGTCCTTCGGCACCTGTTCGCTGGTGCTGGAGCCGGGGGCGAGCGCCTACGAGGAGCTGATGCGGACGGCGGCCGCGCAGGGCGTGTTCACCGCGCTCGACCCCAACATCCGCGCCGGGCTGATCCCGGACCCGGACGCGTACCGGGCCCGCTTCAAGAGCTGGCTGCCGTCGGTGTCGCTGCTGAAGCTCTCCGAGGAGGACGCGCTGTGGCTGGGCGGCACCCCGCGTGAGTGGCTGGCCTCGGGCCCGTCGGCCGTGGTCATCACGCAGGGCGGTGACGGGCTGACCGCGTTCACCCGGGACGGGGGTGTGCACTCGGTGCCGGGCGAGGAGGTCGACGTCGTCGACACGATCGGCGCGGGCGACACCGTGAACGCGGCCCTGCTACACGGCCTTTCCGCTCTCGATGCCCTGTCCGCGGAGGCGGTCGAGGCGCTGCGCCGGGACGACTGGACACGGCTGCTGCGGTTCGCGGCGCGTGCGGCGGCGGTCACCTGCTCACGGGCCGGGGCGGAGTCGCCGTACGCCGATGAAGTGGCGGGGATCTAACGGGCGGGATGCGGGTTCAGCCGGACGTACGGTTCGTCGGGCCGTGGTGGGTCAGTTGGCCGTCTCTCGCTCGGCCCACTGGGCGGTTTCCTGGCTCGTGAGCTTCTCCACCTGTTCGGCGAGCAGGAGTTCGGGGTTCTGGGCGGTCGCGTAGGGGCCGGCGTGGACCAGGTAGAGGTGTTCCTCGCGGCGCAGGTTCTCGCAGACCGAGCGGTAACTGATCCAGTTCTCCTGGTACTTGAAGAGCTGCTGGGCGCCCTCGACGACCGCGACCAGGGCACCCATCAGTGCCGCGACCCAGTTCGGCGCGGAGGCCGCCACCGCCACGGGGATGCCCGCCGCCAGGATCAGGGTGGCCATCTTCAGGCGTCTGAACTGGTGTTGGGCCGACTCGCTCTTCTCGTCGAACCAACGGATCTGGTCCTGCAGACGCTTCCAGACGACGTCCGCGGGCTTCTCCTCACGGCGGTCTGGTGAGGTGCCTCTGGATGCCGGGACGACGGGCTCGGGCATGGATTTCCCCCTGCTGCAAGGCACTT
The DNA here is from genome assembly GCF_015163075.1 of Streptomyces justiciae. Taxonomy (GTDB): domain Bacteria; phylum Actinomycetota; class Actinomycetes; order Streptomycetales; family Streptomycetaceae; genus Streptomyces; species Streptomyces justiciae. The sequence goes on along the minus strand of NZ_JADDXU010000006.1, from coordinate 296,743 downwards.
GGTGCTGATGCCGCTTCATGCGCGCTTGGCTCGGTGCGTGATGCTTTGGTGCTTGGCTCGGTGCTTGGGCGCAGCATGGCAGTCGGGGGCCTGCCGATCAAAGGCCGGGGCCGGAAACGGCGCCGGGAGGCGGCTGTCGGCCAGCCGCCTCCCGGTAATCCGTTGTTCTGCCGCGTCAGGCCTTGCGGGCCCGGGTCGCCTTCTTCGCGGGGGCCGCCTTCTTCGCGGAGGCTGCCTTCTTCGCGGTCGCGGTGCCCGTCTTGGCCGTCGCCGTCTTCTTCGCCGTCGACCTGGCCGCGACCGTCTTCTTGGCCGTCGTCTTCGTCGCCGCCCGGCGCGGGGCCTTCACCGCGGCTCCGTCGCTGATGCGGTCGGCGCCGAGGATCTCGCGGAGGAACTTACCGGTGTGGCTGGCGGGGACTCCGGCGACCTCCTCGGGGGTGCCCTCGGCGACGACGAGACCGCCGCCCGCGCCGCCCTCGGGACCCATGTCGACGATCCAGTCGGCGGTCTTGATCACGTCGAGGTTGTGCTCGATGACGATGACCGTGTTGCCCTTGTCGACCAGGCCGGCGAGGACCTTCAGCAGCTTGCTGATGTCCTCGAAGTGCAGACCGGTGGTCGGCTCGTCGAGGACGTAGACCGTGCGCCCGGTGGAGCGCTTCTGGAGCTCGCTGGCGAGCTTCACGCGCTGGGCCTCACCACCGGAGAGGGTCGTCGCGGACTGGCCGAGGCGGACATAGCCCAGACCGACGTCGTTAAGCGTCTTCAGGTGGCGGTTGATCGCCGGGACGGCCTCGAAGAAGTTCATCGCTTCCTCGATGGGCATGTTCAGGACCTCGGCGATGGACTTGCCCTTGTAGTGGACCTCCAGGGTCTCCCGGTTGTACCGGGCGCCGTGGCAGACCTCGCACGGGACGTAGACGTCCGGGAGGAAGTTCATCTCGATCTTGATGGTGCCGTCGCCCGCGCAGTTCTCGCAGCGGCCGCCCTTGACGTTGAAGGAGAAGCGGCCGGGCATGTAGCCGCGGACCTTCGCCTCGGTGGTCTCGGCGAACAGCTTGCGGACGTGGTCGAAGACGCCGGTGTACGTGGCCGGGTTGGACCGCGGGGTGCGGCCGATCGGCGACTGGTCGACGTGCACGACCTTGTCGACGAGGTCGTCGCCGTCCACGCGCGTGTGCCGCCCCGGAACGCTCCTGGCGCCGTTCAGCTCACGGGCCAGGTGCGTGTACAGGATGTCGTTGACCAGCGTGGACTTGCCGGAGCCGGAGACACCGGTGACGGCCGTGAAGACGCCGAGCGGGAACGAGACGTCGATGTCCTGGAGGTTGTTCTCCCGGGCGCCGTGCACGGTGAGCCGCCGGGACGGGTCCTGCGGGCGGCGGATGTCCGGGATCGGGATGGCCTTCTTGCCGGACAGGTACTGGCCCGTCATCGACTCCGCGTTGGCGAGCAGCTCCTTCATGGAGCCGCTGTGCACGACCTTGCCGCCGTGCTCGCCCGCGCCGGGGCCGATGTCGACGACCCAGTCGGCGACCTTGATGGTGTCCTCGTCGTGCTCGACGACGATGAGCGTGTTGCCCATGTCGCGGAGCCGGACGAGGGTCTCGATCAGCCGGTGGTTGTCGCGCTGGTGCAGACCGATGGACGGCTCGTCGAGGACGTACAGCACGCCCACGAGGCCGGAGCCGATCTGAGTGGCCAGGCGGATGCGCTGGGCCTCGCCGCCGGAGAGGGTGCCGGCCGCGCGGTTGAGCGAGAGGTAGTCCAGGCCGACGTCGACCAGGAACTTCAGCCGCTCGTTGACCTCCTTCAGCACGCGCTCGGCGATCTTCTTGTCGCGGGCGTTGAGCTTCAGCTCGCCCAGGAAGTCCGCGCAGTCGCTGATGGACATGCCGGAGACCTCGGCGATCGACTTCCCCATGATGGTGACCGCGAGGACGATCGGCTTCAGGCGCGTGCCCTCACAGGTGGGGCAGGGCACCTCGCGCATGTAGCCCTCGAAGCGCTCGCGGCTGGCATCGCTCTCGGACTCGCTGTGCCGGCGCTTGACGAAGGGGACGGCGCCTTCGAAGGGCGTCGTGTACACGCGCTCGCGGCCGTACCGGTTGCGGTACCGCACCTCGATCTGCGTCTTGTGGCCGTAGAGCAGGGCCTTCTTGGCGCGCTGGGGCAGCCCGGCGAAGGGGATGTCCGTCCGGAAGCCGAGCGCGTCCGCCAGGGCGCCGATCAGGCGGCCGAAGTAGTCCTTGGTGTGGCCGTGCGACCAGGGGTGGATGGCGCCCTCGTCGAGGCTCTTGTCCTCGTCCGGGACGATCAGCTCCGGGTCGACCTCCATGCGCGTGCCGATACCCGTGCACTCGGGGCAGGCGCCGAAGGGCGAGTTGAAGGAGAAGGAACGGGGCTCCAGCTCCTCGAAGGACAGGTCGTCGTAGGCGCAGTACAGGTGCTCCGAGTACATGCGCTCGCGCTCGGGGTCGTCGGCGGGGAGGTCGACGAAGTCGAGGACGACCATGCCGCCGGACAGGCCGAGGGCGGTCTCCACGGAGTCGGTGAGGCGGCGCTTGGCGGAGTCCTTCACCGTGAGGCGGTCGACGACCACCTCGATGGTGTGCTTCTCCTGCTTCTTCAGCGTGGGCGGCTCGGAGAGCTGGATGGTCTCGCCGTCGACCCGCGCGCGGGAGTAGCCCTTGGTCTGGAGGTCGGCGAAGAGGTCGACGAACTCGCCCTTGCGCTCGCGCACCAGCGGCGACAGCACCTGGAAGCGGCTCCCCTCCGGCAGCTCCAGGACCTTGTCGACGATGGCCTGCGGCGACTGGCGCGCGATGGGCCGGCCGCACTCGGGGCAGTGCGGCTTGCCGATGCGGGCGAAGAGCAGCCGGAGGTAGTCGTAGACCTCGGTGATGGTGCCGACTGTCGAGCGCGGGTTGCGGGAGGTCGACTTCTGGTCGATCGAGACCGCCGGGGAGAGGCCCTCGATGAAGTCGACGTCCGGCTTGTCCATCTGGCCGAGGAACTGGCGGGCGTACGAGGAGAGCGACTCCACGTAGCGACGCTGGCCCTCGGCGAAGATGGTGTCGAAGGCCAGGGAGGACTTGCCCGACCCGGACAGGCCCGTGAAGACGATGAGCGAGTCACGCGGCAGGTCGAGCGAGACGTTCTTCAGGTTGTGCTCGCGCGCGCCACGGACGATGAGACGGTCGGCCACGCCGGTCCGCACCTTTCTTGAGAGAAGTGACAGGGGCGAGGCCCCCGTGTCTTCTCACACTAGGGGGAGCCACTGACAACGCCGGTCGGATTCCCGAATGGGAGAACAATCCCGGACCATCCAGCATGCCCGACGCCACGACCGACCATATAGCACGCGCATTCGATTTACGGCACTGCTTCACCACCTTCACCCAAAGGTGTGGCGGGTCTAGGGTCAGCACCATGATTGATCACGCGCATGACCTGGCGTCTGTACGTGACGCTACGGATCGACTGCTCACCGCAGTCGCCAAGCTGGACAACGCGTCTGTGACCGAGCCGTCACGGCTTCCCGGGTGGAGCCGCGGTCACGTGCTCGCCCACCTCGCCCGGAACGCGGACGCCCTCGTGAACGTGCTGCGGGGCCGGCCCATGTACGTCTCCGGCGAAGCCCGGGACGCCGACATCGAGCGCGACGCCCCGCGCCCCCTCGACGTCCAGCTCGCGGACGTCCGCGACAGCGCCGCCCGCTTCCAGGAGGCGGGGGCCGCCCCGGCCGACTGGTCCCGCACCGTCGAGCTGCGCAACGGCGTGACCGACACGGCGTCCCGGGTGCCGTTCCGGCGGTGGGTGGAGGTCGAGCTGCATCACGTGGACCTGGGGATCGGGTACGAGCTCGAGGACGTACCGGAGGAGTTCACGGAGCGGGAGATCGCTTTCCTCGCCGACCGTTTCACCGGGCACCCCGACGTACCGCCGACACAGCTGACGGACGGCACGCGCGTGTGGACGACGGGCCGGGTGGGCGAGGCGTTCTCGGTCACCGTGACGGGGTCCCCCGCGGACCTGCTCGGATGGCTCGCCGGACGCCGGGACGGATCGACGCTGCGGGTGGGGAACGGCGGGCTGCCGGAGCTTCCTCCGCTGTGAGCGCGTCCTAGACTGACCGCCATGACGTACAGCGGACAGGTGACCGTCGGTGGCCCGGCGGACGTGCATGAGCTCAAGGACCTGATGATCACCAAGATCGCGGTCGGCCCGATGGACAACAACGCCTATCTGCTGCGCTGCCGGGCCACGGACGAGCAGCTGCTGATCGACGCGGCCAACGACGCGGACACCCTGCTCGGGATGATCGGTGACGACGGCATCACCTCCGTCGTCACCACCCACCAGCACGGCGATCACTGGCAGGCGCTCGCCCGGGTCGTCGAGGCGACGGGCGCGCGCACGTACGCGGGCCGCGACGACGCCGCCGGCATCCCCGTGCCGACCGACGTCCTCGTCCAGGACGGCGACACGCTCCATGTCGGCCATGTCGAGCTCACCGCCCGCCACCTGGTCGGCCACACGCCGGGCTCGATCGCCCTCGTCTACGACGACCCGCACGGCCACCCTCATGTCTTCACCGGCGACTGCCTGTTCCCCGGCGGCGTGGGCAACACCCGCAAGGACCCTGAGGCGTTCGCCAGCCTCATCCACGACGTCGAGACGAAGATCTTCGACGTCCTCCCCGACGAGACGTGGGTCTACCCGGGCCACGGCAACGACACGACGCTGGGCGCGGAGCGCCCGCATCTGCCGGAGTGGCACGCGCGCGGGTGGTGAACGCCGGGGCGTGCGACAGGTGTCGTACGCCCCGCGCACTACGAATTCTCACGCCCGGCGCGCGCCTCTTCGCACGCGCCCCGTGTGAACCCTTCGCACACGCCGGTGTCATCCGCACGCTCCCGGCCCACGTTGTTGCGGGGTCAACTGGTAGCAGCCCCGCACAGGATGACGGCTCCTGCGCGGTACGGGCCGCCGGTCTTCCGATCCCCGCCCTCGACCGGCGGCCCCGGCGAACCGCCCCACAGGGAACGTTCACGAGAACGCAACACCCGTTCCCAGTATGCGGACAAAAGCCGACGTGACCTCGACAAACGGGGCGACGTGCTGTCAATCTCCCGCCATGCACCTCGCCCCCAGCGCCCTGCGCCGCGCCGTAGCCGCCGCAACGATAGCCCTGCTCGCCACCGCCGTAGGCTGCGCTCCGCAGCCCGAGGACGACTCGGCCGCCAAGCCCGCGGGGTCGACGACGGGCGCCGCGTGCGCCAAGGGCGAGCTCGCCACCAAGACCTCCGGCAAGCTGACGATCGCCACCGACGAACCGGCGTACGAGCCCTGGTTCAAGGACGACAAGCCCGCCAACGGCAAGGGCTTCGAGTCCGCGGTCGCCTACGCCGTGGCGGAGCGGCTCGGCTACGACAAGAGCGCCGTCGTCTGGCAGAGCGTCCCCTTCAACAAGGCGTTCGCGCCCGGCGAGAAGACGTTCGACTTCGACATCAACCAGGTGTCGATCAGCGCGGAGCGCAAGAAGGCCGTGGACTTCTCGTCCGGCTACTACGACGTGCGCCAGGCCGTCATCGCCCTCAAGGGCTCCAAGGCCGCCAAGGCGACGAGCATCGCGGACCTCAAGGGGCTCAAGCTGGGCGCCCAGGTCGGCACGACCAGCCTCAACTACATCGAGGACGTGGTGAAGCCGACACAGGAGGCCGCCGCGTACGCCAAGAACGACCAGGCCAAGTCCGCCCTGAAGAACGGCCAGGTGGACGCCATCGTCGTCGACCTGCCGACCGCCTTCTACATCACCGCGGCCGAGGTCACGGACGCCGAGATCGTCGGCCAGTTCGAGAACCAGGGCGGCACCCCGGAGCAGTTCGGGCTCGTCCTGGACAAGGGCAGCGCGCTCACCTCCTGCGTGACCGGCGCCGTGGACGCCCTGCGCAAGGACGGCACGCTGGCGAAGATCGAGCAGCAGTGGCTGTCCGACGCCGTCGACGCCCCGGTGCTCAAGTGACGCTCACGAAGGACGAGTCCGGCGCCGAGACGCCGGACCCGGTCGACACGTACACGCCCTCCGCGCGGCGGCTGGAGCGCGAGCGCCACAAGCGCGCCCGCTCCCGCCGCGCCACGGCGATCGCCGCCGTCTCGACGCTCGTGACGGCGGTCGTGCTCTATCTGGTCGTCGTCAACGCACCCGGCTGGCCGCGCACCAAGGAGACCTTCTTCAACGGGCAGTACGCGCGCGAGGCGCTGCCCAAGGTCCTCGAAGGGCTCTGGCTCAACGTCCGGCTGCTGCTGATCTGCGGCGCGGCCGTGCTGGTCCTCGGCATGCTCATCGCCGTCGCCCGCACGCTGCGGGGCCCGGTGTTCTTCCCGCTGCGGTTCCTGGCCGCCGCCTACACGGACTTCTTCCGCGGGCTTCCGCTCATCATCAACCTCATGATCGTCGTCCTGGGCGTCCCCGCACTGCGGCTCCAGGGCGTGACGGTCGACCCCGTGTGGCTGGGCGGAACAGCCCTGACGCTGACCTACTCGGCGTACGTCGCCGAGGTGTTCCGCGCCGGCATCGAGTCCATCCACCCCTCGCAGCGCGCCGCGGCCCGCTCGCTCGGCCTCTCCAACCGGCAGGCCCTGCGGTACGTCGTGCTGCCGCAGGCGGTACGCCGTCAGGTGCCGCCGCTGCTCAACGACCTGGTGTCGCTGCAGAAGGACACCGGGCTCGTGTCGATCGGCGGCGCGGTGGACGCCGTACGGGCCGCCGACATCATCGTGGGCCGCAGCCTCAACTACACGCCGTACATCGTCGCGGGCCTGGTGTTCGTGGCGCTGACCATCCCGATGACCCGCTTCACGGACTGGGTGACGGCTCGGATGGACCGTCAGCGGGCCCAGGAAGGAACCACATGAGCGACGCACCGGTGCTGCGGATGGAGGCGGTCCGCAAGACCTTCGGCGGCTCGGTCGTGCTGCGGGACGTCGATCTGGAGGTCGCCCCGCACACGGTGACCGCGCTGATCGGCGCCTCCGGCTCCGGCAAGTCGACGCTGCTGCGCTGCGCGAACCTCCTGGAGGAGATCGACGACGGCGCGATCTGGCTGGACGGCGAGGAGATCACCGATCCGCGCGTCGACCAGGACGCGGTACGCCGCCGTATCGGCGTGGTCTTCCAGGCGTACAACCTCTTCCCGCACATGACCGTGCTGGAGAACATCACCCTCGCCCCGCGCCGGGTGCACGGGGTGTCCCGCGCGGAGGCCGAGGAGCGCGGCAGGGAGCTGCTGGAGCGGCTCGGGCTCGGCGGCAAGGCGGGCGAGTACCCGGACCGGCTGAGCGGCGGCCAGCAGCAGCGCGTCGCGATCGTGCGCGCGCTCGCCGTGCGGCCCCGGCTGCTGCTGCTCGACGAGATCACCGCCGCCCTCGACCCGGAGCTGGTGGGCGAGGTGCTGACCGTCGTCCGTGACCTCAAGGGCGACGGCATGACCATGGTGCTGGCCACGCACGAGATGGGCTTCGCGCGGGACGTCGCCGACCAGGTTTGTTTTCTGGACGGAGGCGTGGTCCTGGAGCGCGGGAGCGCCGAGCAGATCTTCGGCGACCCGCAGCAGGAGCGCACGCGGCGGTTTTTGCGGCGGATCGTGGAGGCGGGACGGCTGTAAGCCAGTAAAGGGTGCTGTGAAGGGCGGCTGTAACGACCGCCCTCCAGGCCATCGCTCCTTACACGTCGGCCTGTGCCGCCCCCACCAGCGCCGCCACCCGCTCCACCCCGAACACGTACCCCTGCACCCCGCAACCCGCGATGACGCCGTCGGCGCGCAGGGAGACGTACGAGTGGTGCCGGAAGGTCTCGCGCTGGTGGATGTTGGAGATGTGGACCTCCAACACCGGCAGTCCGTCGCAGGTGTTGAGCGCGTCCAGGATGGCGACCGAGGTGTGCGAGTAGGCGCCCGGGTTGATGACGATCCCGCAGTGGTTGAGTCGCGCCTCGTGGATCCAGTCGACCAGTTCGCCCTCGTGGTTGGACTGGCGGAAGTCCACCGTGCCGCCGTGCGCGGCCGCCGCCTTGGCGCACAGGGCCTCGACGTCGGCCAGGGTGTCCTTGCCGTAGATCTCCGGCTGACGCTGCCCGAGCAGGTTCAGGTTGGGGCCGTTGAGGATCATGATCGGGGCGTTGGCCAGGGTGCGGGGCACGGTTCCTCCGGTCCGGTGATGGGTGTGCGGCCCGTTGAAGACCGCTGCTCAGACCCGGTTTATCACGGTGCGCCGGACGCGGTGCGGCCCGTACCCTCCCCGAATGACGACGATCTCGTACCCGCCCAAGCCCTCCCCCGGTGACCGCATAGCCGTCATCTCGCCCGGCGCCGGGCTGCCCGGGCTCTTCCCGCGCCCGTACGAACTGGGCCTGGAGCGGCTGCGCGAGGAGTTCGGCCTCGAACCCGTCGAGTACCCGACGACCCGCAGGATGGGTGCGACCCCGCAGGAGCGGGCCGCCGACGTCAACGCGGCCTTCGCCGATCCGGAGGTGAAGGCGGTCGTCGCCTCGATCGGCGGCGACGACCAGATCACCGTACTGCCCTTCCTGGACCGCGAGTTGATCCGGGCGAACCCGAAGCCGTTCTTCGGGATGAGCGACAACACGAACCTTTTGGCGTTTCTGAGCAACACCGGCATCGTCGGCTACCACGGCGCGACCGTGATGGTGCAGCTCGGACGACCCGTCGCCATGGACCCGCTGACCGCCGAGTCGCTGCGGGCGGCACTGTTCACCTCGGGCGCGTACGAACTCCGGCCCGCCGAGCGCTGGAACGACGTCAACCGGGACTGGGCCGACCCGGCGACCTTCGACGAGGAGCCGCCGACCAAGCCCGGCACCGGCTGGACCTGGGTGAACCCCGACCGCGTGTGCGAGGGCCGCAGTTGGGGCGGCAACCTGGAGATCCTCTCCTGGCTGCTGATGGCCGACCGCGAACTGCCACGCGATCTCTCCGTGTACGACGGCGGCGTGCTGTTCCTGGAGACCTCGGAGGAGCTGCCCAGCGCTACGGAGGTCTTCCGCATCCTGCGCAACATGGGCGAGCGCGGTCTGCTCCGGCGCTTCTCCGCACTGCTCATGGCCCGCGCCAAGACGTGGTCGTTCGAGCGGCCCAACAGCCCCGAGGAGGGCGCCCGTTACGCCACCGAGCAGCGCGAGGCCGTTCTGCGCGCAATGCGGACGTACGCCCCCGACACCACGATCGTCCTCGATGTCGACTTCGGTCACACCGACCCTCAACTGGTCATCCCTTACGGCGGGCTCGTCCGCGTCGACGGACCCGCCCGGCGCATCACGGTCACCTACTGACGCGCCCGTACGCCCCCGTAACCCACGGTCACCGTGGGTAGTTGACGCGGCATGCACGACGTACGCACCGTAAGGGCGCCTTCCATGCTGCGGCTCGCGGCCGCCTCGCTCGCCGGGACGGCCATCGAGTTCTACGACTTCTTCGTCTACGGGACCGCGGCGGCGCTGGTCCTGGGGCCGCTGTTCTTCCCGACCTTCTCGCCGCTGGCCGGGACGCTGGCCGCGTTCGGCACGTTCGGGGTGGGGTTCGTGGCCCGGCCGCTGGGGTCGGTGCTGTTCGGGCACATCGGGGACCGGCACGGGCGGCGGCCGGTCCTCGTGCTGTCGCTGCTGCTGACCGGGGGTGCCACCGTCGGGGTCGGCTGTGTGCCGACGTACGGCTCGATCGGGGTGGCCGCTCCCCTGCTGCTGCTCGTGCTGCGGTTCCTCCAGGGGCTGGGGCTCGGCGGGGAGTGGGGCGGTGCGGTGCTGCTGACGGCGGAGCACGCGCCGGCCGGGCGGCGCGGGCTGTGGTCGAGCTTCCCGCAGGTCGGTCCCGCGCTGGGGTTCCTGCTCGCCAACGGCGTGATGCTGGCGCTGTCGGCGACCCTGACCGAGGCGCAGTTCGCGTCGTGGGGGTGGCGGGTGCCGTTCTGGGCGGCGGGCGTGCTGGCCCTGGCGGGGCTGTGGCTTCGGTCGTCGCTCGCCGAGAGCCCGTCCTTCCTCGCACTCGACGACCACGCGCGCGTGCCGCTCGTCGAGGTAGCGCGCGACCACTGGCGGCTGGTCCTGCTGACGGCCGGCGGGCTCGCGATCGGGTACGCGATCTTCTACGCCGTGACGACCTGGTCGCTCGCCTACGGCACGGAACGGCTGGGGGTGAGCCGTACGGTGATGCTGGCCTGCATCATGGCGGCGGTCCTGGTGAAGGGCTCGCTCACGCCGCTGGTGGCGCTGCTCGGCGACCGGTACGGGCGGCGGCCGCTGTGCCTGACCGGGTGTGCGGCGGCGGCTCTGTGGATGTTCCCCATGGTCGCGCTGCTCTCGACCGGTGAACCCCTGCTGATGTTCCTGGGGTTCCTCGGCGCGATGCTCGCGTTCATCACCATGTTCGCGGTGATCGCCGCGTATCTGCCGGAGCTGTACGAGCCGCGGGTGCGCTGCACGGGTGCCGCGGTCGGCTACAACCTCGGCGGGGTCCTCGGGGGCGCGCTCACCCCGATCGTGGCGACGGCGCTGGCCGAGCAGGGCGGTCGGGTGCCGTGGGGGGTGGGGGCGTATCTGACGGGGATCGCGCTGCTCAGTCTGGGGTGCTTCGCGCTGCTGCCGGAGACGCGGCCGGTGGGAGCGGGGGCGGCGGTCAAGGCGGAGCCGGTCATGGATTGAGCCGGAGGCGGCCTATGGGTTGATCGCCAGCTCCAGGTAGGCCGCGAACAGCACCAGGTGCACACCGCCCTGGAGCGGGGTGGCCCGGCCGGGCACCACCGTCAGGGAGCTGACCACGACGGTCAGGGCGAGCAGCACCATGTGGGTGGAGCCGAGGCCGAGGACGAGGGGGCCGGAGAGCCAGACGGAGGCCAGCGCGACCGCGGGGATGGTCAGGCCGATGCTGGCCATCGCCGAGCCGAGCGCGAGGTTGAGGCTGGTCTGCACGCGGTCGCGGCGGGCCGAGCGCAGCGCGGCGATGGTCTCGGGGAGCAGCACCAGCAGGGCGATGATCACGCCGACGACGGCATGCGGCAGCCCGGCGGCCTCCACGCCGGACTCGATGGTGGGCGACACCCCCTTGGCCAGTCCTACGACGCCGGCCAGGGCGAGCCCCAGCAGGGCCAGGCTGATCAGGGCGGTGCGGGCGGAGGGCGCGTCGGCGTGGTCGTCGGCGGTGATGACCTCGCCCTGGCGGGTAATGGGGAGGAAGTAGTCGCGGTGCCGCACGGTCTGGGTCGCGACGAACAGGCCGTACAGGATCAGCGAGGACAGCGCGGCGAAGGTCAGCTGGACGCCGGAGAACTCCGGGCCCGGCTTGCTCGTCGTGAACGTCGGCAGCACCAGGCTGAGGGTGGCCAGGGTGGCGACGGTCGCGAGGGCGGCGCCGGTGCCTTCGGGGTTGAAGACCGCCAGGCCGTGACGCAGCGAGGCCACCAGGAGGCAGATGCCGACGATGCCGTTGCAGGTGATCATGACGGCCGCGAAGACCGTGTCCCGGGCGAGGGTCGAGCTCTTGTCGCCGCCGTCGGCCATGAGGGTGACGATCAGCGCGACCTCGATGATGGTGACGGCGACGGCGAGGACGAGCGAGCCGAAGGGTTCGCCGACCCGGTGGGCGACGACCTCGGCGTGATGCACCGCGGCGAGGACCGCTCCCGCGAGGACCAGCGTCACCAGGGCGACGACCGCGCCCGGCAGGTCGCGCCCCCAGGTGAACGCCAGGAGGACGGCCGCGAGCACCGGCACGAGGAACGTCCACTGGGAGGTGAGCGACCTGAGCCGAACGATCATGCAGCGATCCTCACAAAGGTACGGAGGCCCCGCATTTCGGCGCCGCGGGGCCTCATCCGTCGGTTCGGGCTACTTCAGCTCACGCGAGTCCAGCAGGTCGCAGTTGACGAAGCGTGGCGCCCGGGTACACAACGCGCCCAGTTGCTCGGCCATCTTGCTCGTCTCGGGGCGCTCGTTGTTGCGCATCGCCTCCTCGAAGGACTCGAACTCGATCACGGCGAGGTAGCGTCCGGGCGTGTCGCGGTCCTTCAGCAGGATGCGGTGGGTGGGGCCGCCTTCCTGGCCCTCCATGCGCTGCCTGGCGCCTTCGAGCAGCTGCTCCATCTCGTCGAGCCGCTCCGTTTCGAAGTCGATGATCTGCACGAACTTCATGGCTGCCTCCGTCGGCCGGGGCGTCCCCCGGGCGGGGAACGCGCTCAGAACAAAGCAAGCACCGGGAGCGGTGGGCGGCAATCGGCCACACGGCGCTCCCGGTGCTGGTTGTTCCTACGTCCGACGTGGTCAGGCGTCGATGCTGTCCTTCGGAGCGCCATCGCTCCGCGTCTGCGCCGCCTCGGCCGCCGCCTGCTTCTTGGAGGCGCGGAGGCTGGTGATCGTGGTGACGATCAGGACACCGCAGATGACGCCGAGGGAGACCGGGATGCTGATCTCGGGGACGTGGACCCCGGACTCATGCAGCGCGTGCAGGACCAGCTTGACGCCGATGAAGCCGAGGATGATCGACAGGCCGTAGCTGAGGTGGACCAGCTTCTTCAGCAGGCCGCCGATGAGGAAGTACAGCTGGCGCAGGCCCATCAGGGCGAACGCGTTGGCCGTGAAGACGATGTACGGGTCCTGGGTCAGGCCGAAGATCGCGGGGATGGAGTCGAGGGCGAAGAGCACGTCGGTGGTGCCGATCGCGAGCATCACGACCAGCATCGGGGTCATGACCCGCTTGCCGTTCTGCTCGATCCACAGCTTGGTGCCGTGGTAGCGGTCGGCGACACCGAAGCGGCGCTCGGCAGCCTTGAGGAGCTTGTTCTCCTCGAACTCCTCGTCGTCCTCGTCAGCCCGGGCCTCCTGGATGAGCTTCCAGGCGGTCCAGATCAGGAAGGCGCCGAAGAGGTAGAAGACCCACGCGAAGCTGGCGAGGATGGCGGCGCCCGCGGCGATGAAGATCGCCCGCAGGACCAGGGCTATGAGGACACCGACGAGAAGGACCCGCTGCTGGTACTGCGAGGGCACCGCGAACTTCGCCATGATCAGGACGAAGACGAAGAGGTTGTCGACGCTCAGCGACTTCTCGGTGATGAAGCCCGCGAAGAACTCTCCACCGGCCTGGCCGCCGCCGAAGATCAGCAGGCCGAGGCCGAAGAGGCCGGCCAGGGCGATCCAGACGACGGTCCAGATCCCGGCTTCCTTGATGGACACGTCGTGCGGCTTGCGGCCGATGAAGAAGTCGACCGCGATGAGGGCGGCGAGGCCCACGATGGTCAGGACCCACAGGGTCACGGAAACATCCACTGATCCTCCGGCAATACGTAACGGCAAATAACCAGCGTCGTCGCGCTGCCGGAGGTCTCTTCCACCCAGGGTGGGCCGACGCCCCGGGAGCAGATCCATGGGGATCTGTTCCGTATTGACGGGTACGCCGCAGTCGACAGGGAGTACTCCCCTCCGTGAGGAAAACGGTACCCCAATCACCAAGGAAAGGTAAAGCGATTGGCAAAAGAAAGGTCAAAGTAGCTGGTCAGGCGCCTTTACGTGTACTTGGTGCGGGCGGCTGCCAGTCGGCTGAGGACCTGCTGGAGGACCTGGCTGCCCGGCGGGACGAGCGAGGGCTCGTACGTCCAGGCGTGGCCCACCCACGGGTCGGCGAGATGGTCGTCGGGCACCGGGCTCAGTCGCAGCAGCGAACGCCACAGCGGGTCGAGCAACGGACCGTACGCGGCGGCCTCCTCGCGGTCCGCGACCATCATCAGATGGACGCCGACCGCCGGTCCCTCGTCGGCGAGGTAGCGCAGCTGGGTCACGGCTCGGTCGTCGAAGCCGTGCGGGAAGTCGTTGACGATCAGCAGCTGCTCGGAGGTGTCGAAGCCCGGCGGGAGCGAGTCGGGCGCCCCTCCGCGTACCGCCATCTGCACCAGGTCGACGCGCTGGGTGAGCCGGGCCAGGACGTCCGCGACACCGGCCGCGCCGAGGGCGGGCGGCCCAGCGAGCACACCGGTCTGCACCAGCGGGACGAGCGCCTGTCCTCCCGAGCCGGCCGGGTCGATGACGTGCACGGTGAACTCGCCCGCCGGATAGACGGCGAGCAGCCGGGCCGCGTGCGCCACCGCCGACTCCATCGCCAGACGCTTGAGGTCATGGGAGTCGGTGAAGGAGCCGTCGAGCGAGTCGGCCCGTCCGCTGTCGATCCACAGCCCGCGCTCCAGCGGCAGCCTCACCAGCATCGGGATGCGCAGCTGCGGGGCCTCGGGAAGATGCAGGTCGCCCAGGCGCAGGGCCATGGGGATCTCCATCGGCACCCGGTAGCCGTGCCAGACGGGGTTGTCCCAGCGGGCGTAGGCCGCGGGCAGCGCGGGCTCGACGACGTCGGCCTCGGCGGCGAGCTGGGCGAGGTCCCGGTCCAGGGCCGAGCGGGCCTGGTCGACGAGCTGCGTGTGCTTGGCGCGGGCCGCCTCGCGCGCGGCGTCGCTCTGACCGCCGATCCGGCTGCGCGGGTCGGACAGTGCCTCATCGAGCTCCTTCTCCATCCGCGAGTCGGCGAAGTCGACGGCGCTGCGGTACGCGGCCATCGTGCGGGCCAGGTCCTCGAACATGCCCCACACCTGGTTGTACAGCCGCTCGTCCATGGACCAGCCGGTCGCGTCCCCCGCGACGGGCTGCTGGGGCTGTCCGGGCTGGGCCGGGGGCGCGGTCGGCGGGGGTGGGGGCGGGGCGGTGGTCTGGCGGCGCGGGTGGCTGTAGTCGACGGGGCCGCCCGCGGTGGCGCCCGGCTGGGCGCCCGAGGGCGGGTCCGTGGCGGCCGGGGGGTCGTAGGGCGAGGCGGGCGGCTGTCCGGGGGTGCCGGGGGCCTGGGCGCCGTAGGGAGAAGTGGGCTGCCCGGGTGTGCCGGATGGCTGGGTGCCGTACGGCGACGGGGGCGGCGGTACGGCCCCCTGAGCCGCGGCGCCGCCCTGGTCGGCGCCGAGGGTCGGGGTCGCCGCGTGCCGGGTGCGGTCGCCGTCGGTCGTGCGGGGTGCCTGGACCGAGCGGGCGAGGCCCTGGGCCACGGCGTCGTTGATGCCGGCGGCCAGTTGGTGGGCCTCGGCCATTCCTTGGTCGGCGAAGAGGTCGGCGAGACCGCCCGCATAGCCCTGGCCGACGGCGCGGACCTTCCAGGCGCCCTGGCGGCGGTAGAGCTCCAGGGCGACGACGGCGGACTCGGCCTCCAGGCCGGTGATGGTGTAGTTGGCGACCTCTGAGCCGTCGAGGCCGGTGACCGCGAGGAAGGGGGCGGCGAGGCCGCCGAACCGGACGGGTCCGCCCACCCCGGTGGGCAGGGCGAGCAGCACGCTGATCCGGTGCACGGCCTCCGGCATCGCGCCGAGGTCCACCGCGAGACGGTGGTCGGCGGCGGCCTGGCGGGAGACCTCCAGGCCCGGCAGGGTGGGGGCGCCCGGGTGGGCCACCCACTCCACACCGTGGACCTTGCCGTGCTCGTCGCTGAGCGTCGCGCCGGCCACCACCGGCTTGCCGGCGGAGACCCGGATCTCGAGGCGGGCCTGGGAGAGCGGGTGGTTCTGCCCCCGCACCAGCTCGGCCGTCATGCCTTCGTCCCCCTGTGTCGCTTTCGGTGTCGGATGCCGCCAGGGCCCGTCCGCCGGATCATGCCGGTGTACGGGCCCTGGCCGGGCGGGGCCGGTCGGCCTACAGGTGCGGCAGGATCGCCGGCATCAGGTCCTGGAAGGTGCGGCCGTTGGCCGGGGTGCCGAGCGCCGTCATCGTCCAGTTGGCGCCGGTGCGGTGCACCTTCGCCATGATCTGGGCCGTGTAGGCGCCACCGCCCGCGAGCGTGTAGCGGGCCAGCTCCTGGCCGTTGGTCTCGTCGACCAGCCGGCAGAACGCGTTCTGCACTTCCTGGAAGGTCTGGCCCGTGAAGGAGTTCACGGTGAAGACGATCTGGTCGATGTGGACCGGGACGCGCGCGAGGTCGACGAGGATCGCCTCGTCGTCGCCGCCCTGGCCGACACCGCCGACGAGGTTGTCGCCGGTGTGGCGCACCGAGCCGTCGTCGCTCACCAGGTGGCGGAAGAAGACGACGTCGACGGGCTGCTTGTCCGCGAACAGCACGGCGGAGGCGTCCAGGTCGATCTCGCGGGTGCGCGAGCCGAACAGGCCGCGACGGGGGGCCGCCTGCCAGCCGAGACCCATGCGCACCGCGGTCAGGCTGCCGCCGTCGTTCTTCTGCAGACTGATGGCCTGACCCTTGGTCATGTTGACGGTCACGCGCTGATTCCCCTCTCGAACTGTCCCCTGTTGCCGCGGAGTCCGCGGTTGACCAGAACCCTACGCAGGAGCACTGACAGTGCCGCTACCCGGGGCCGTACTTTGTGTCGGTCTTGCAACACTGCGCGTACAACAGGGGCGTCGCGGGTCCGTCAGGCGATGCCCGCCTCCCTCATCTGGCGCAGTTCCTTCTTCATCTCGGAGACCTCGTCGCGCAGCCGGGCCGCGATCTCGAACTGGAGGTCCGCGGCGGCGGCGCGCATCCGCGCGGTCATCTCCTCGATCTGCTCGGCCAGCTCGGCCGCGGGCCGGTCGGTCGGCACGGTCTCCTTGGCCTTGCCCTTGGCTGCCTTGCCGCCCGCCGCCTTGCCGCCGAGGGACGGCACCGGAGCCTTGGCGCCCTTGCCGTCCTTCTGCTTGCGGTAGCCGGAACCGAGCAGCTGCTCGGTGTCGACGTCCTCGCGGGCGATCTGCGCCACGATGTCGTTGATCTTCTTGCGCAGCGGCTGGGGGTCGATGCCGTTCGCCGTGTTGTACGCGACCTGCTTCTCCCGGCGCCGGTTGGTCTCGTCGATGGCTTTCTCCATCGCCGGGGTGATCTTGTCGGCGTACATGTGGACCTGACCGGAGACGTTGCGCGCCGCGCGGCCGATCGTCTGGATCAGGGAGGTGCCGGAGCGCAGGAAGCCCTCCTTGTCGGCGTCGAGGATCGCCACCAGGGACACCTCGGGCAGGTCGAGGCCCTCACGCAGCAGGTTGATGCCGACCAGGACGTCGAACTCGCCGGAGCGCAGTTCCCGCAGCAGTTCGACGCGGCGCAGGGTGTCGACGTCGCTGTGCAGATAGCGGACCTGGATGCCGAGCTCCAGGAAGTAGTCCGTGAGGTCCTCGGCCATCTTCTTGGTGAGCGTGGTGACCAGGACGCGCTCGTCCTTCTCGGTGCGCTTGCGGATCTCGTGCACCAGGTCGTCGATCTGGCCCTCGGTGGGCTTGACCACGACCTCCGGGTCGATCAGGCCGGTGGGGCGGATGATCTGCTCGACGACTCCGTCCGCGCGGGACAGCTCGTAGTTGCCGGGGGTGGCCGACAGGTAGACCGTCTGGCCGATGCGCTCCTGGAACTCCTCCCACTTCAGCGGGCGGTTGTCGAGGGCGGAGGGCAGCCGGAAACCGTGGTCGACGAGGGTGCGCTTGCGAGAGGCGTCGCCCTCGTACATGGCGCCGATCTGCGGGACGGTGACATGCGACTCGTCGATGACGAGCAGGAAGTCGTCCGGGAAGTAGTCCAGCAGGGTGTTCGGCGGGGAGCCGGGCTGCCGGCCGTCGAAGTGCATCGAGTAGTTCTCGACGCCGGAGCAGGAGCCGATCTGGCGGAGCATCTCCAGGTCGTACGTGGTGCGCATGCGCAGCCGCTGGGCCTCCAGGAGCTTGCCCTGCTTCTCCAGCTCGGTGAGGCGCTCGCCCAGCTCCTTCTCGATGTCATTGACGGCCCGCTCCATGCGCTCGGGACCTGCGACATAGTGGGAGGCCGGGAAGACGTACAGCTGCTGGTCGTCGCTGATGATCTCGCCGGTGAGCGGGTGCAGCGTGGACAGCGCCTCGATCTCGTCGCCGAACATCTCGATGCGGACGGCGAGCTCCTCGTAGACCGGGAAGATCTCGATGGTGTCGCCGCGCACCCGGAAGGTGCCCCGGGTGAAGGCCAGGTCGTTGCGCGTGTACTGGATGTCCACGAAGCGGCGCAGCAGCTCGTCGCGGTCGAGTTCGTCGCCGACCCTGAGGGGGACCATCCGGTCCACGTATTCCTGCGGCGTACCGAGGCCGTAGATGCACGAGACGGAGGCGACCACGACGACGTCACGGCGGGTGAGCAGCGAGTTGGTCGCGGAGTGGCGCAGGCGCTCGACCTCCTCGTTGATCGAGGAGTCCTTCTCGATGTAGGTGTCCGACTGCGGGACGTAGGCCTCGGGCTGGTAGTAGTCGTAGTACGAGACGAAGTACTCGACGGCGTTGTTGGGCAGCAGCTCCCGGAACTCGTTGGCCAGCTGGGCGGCCAGGGTCTTGTTCGGGGCCATCACCAGGGTGGGCCGCTGGAGCTTCTCGATCATCCACGCGGTGGTGGCGGACTTGCCGGTGCCGGTCGCGCCGAGGAGGACGACGTCCTTCTCACCGGCCTCGATGCGCTTGGCCAGGTCGGCGATGGCCGCCGGCTGGTCACCGCTGGGCTGGTAGGGGCTGACGACCTCGAAGGGCGCCACCGTGCGTTCGATGTGGGAAACGGGCCGCATGGAACCACCGTACGACCCCCCACTGACAACGCGGTCCGATCAGCGGTTCTGCGGGGTGCGGGAGCTGCGGTGGCCGACGCCGCGGCGGGTGCGGACCGTCGGGCGGCGGGCGGTGTGCGGGAGGTCCGCGTGGGCCGGGATACCTGGCTTGTTCTCGACGGGGGCCCAGTCGGGTTTGCCCATGACCATCAGCGGGTCGAACATCACGACGACGCCGGCGATCAGCAGGAAGGCGAGAGGGCCGACCATCATGGGCGCGAGCAGTTCCGCGGGGGAGTCGCCCGAGGACGGGGCGGCGGAGGTGCCGTGCAGATGGACCTTGAGGGCGGCCATGCCGGTGTAGTGCATGCCGCTGACGGCGAGCCCCATGACGAGGCTCGCGCCCACGCTCCACAGCAGTCCTCTGACCTGGCCGGCCGCCCACAGCGCGGCGGTGGCGACGACCATCGCTATCACGACGGAGGCGGTGACGGTGAGCGTGTTGTACTCCAGGTTCCCGTTGAGCCGCATGCCGGCCATGCCCAGATAGTGCATGGAAGCGACGCCGAGCCCGGTGATGGTGCCCCCGGTGAACAGGGCCGTGCCGCTCGCGCCCTTGTAGCCGACGATGAAGATCCCGATGCCCACCATGACGATCGCGACGCCGAGGCTCGCGAACGTCGTCGGTTTGTCGTAGTGGATCGGGGCGCCTTTGACGGTGAATCCCATCATGGCGACGAAATGCATGGTCCATATACCGGAGCCGATCGCGGCGGCGCCGAGGGCCAGCCAGCCCGGGCGCCACGAGTTCGACACCAGCATGGATCTGGTGGTGCAGCGCAGGCCGAGGGCGCCTCCCAGGCAAGCCATGAGGTAGGCCACCAGCGGTGTGACGAGTCCGTAGCTGAATCCGTCGACCGTGCCTTGCATGCGCGGCTACCCTTCCGCCTTCTTGCGTCCCGGAATGTGCTGAAATGCGCCCCTTCCCAGGACCGCTCGAGCGGTCAGGGTTGAGGCGAAGAGTATGACCCCCACCGGAATGGTCGAACGATTTTCCGGCAAAGAAACACGCCCTTGCCACGCCGTTGCCGCAGTTGTGCGGCACCGGTGAGCGGAGTTGGGCAACTCCATTCAATCTGTGGCCATTCTGTACTCCCCTGCTGTTGACCCTCTGCTGTCACAGTGGAGCTGTCCGTGCACGCTCGACGCAAGGAGTACGCATGCACGCGCGCGCAGTTGCCGCCACGACCACCGCGCTCCTGGGGGCCGCCGCCCTCCTGCTTCCCTCCTCCGCCGTCCGGGCCGCCGAGGAAGGCGAACCGCCCACGGTCGTCGCCCACCGGGGCGCCTCCGCCTACGCGCCCGAGAACACCCTGGCCGCCGTCGACACCGCGGCCCGGATGGGCATCAGCTGGGTCGAGAACGACGTCCAGCGCACCAAGGACGGCGAGCTCGTCGTCATCCACGACGACAGCCTCCAGCGCACCACCGACGTCGAGGAGGTGTTCCCCGGCCGGGCGCCCTGGAAGGTGAAGGACTTCACCGCCGCCGAGATCGCGCGCCTCGACGCGGGCAGCTGGTTCGGCCCCTCCTACGCGGGCGCGCGCGTGCCGACCCTGGAGCAGTACGTGCACCGGGTCGAGCGCAACCACCAGAAGCTGCTCCTGGAGATCAAGAACCCCGCCCTGTACCCGGGCATCGAGCGGCAGACCCTCAAGGTCCTCGCCAACGAGGGCTGGCTCGACCAGGAGCACCGCACGAGCCGGCTGGTCGTGCAGAGCTTCAGCGCGGACAGCGTGCGCACCGTCCACGAGCTGAAGCCCGGTGTGAAGACCGGCATCCTCGGTACGCCGTCCGTCGCGAACCTGTCGGCCTACGCGGCGTTCACCGACCAGATCAACCCCTCGCACAGCACCATCTCCCCCGGGTACGTCGCCACCGTCCACGCCTTCGACGGGGCGCACGGCAAGCCGCTGGAGGTCTTCGCCTGGACCGTGAACGACGCGGAGACGGCCCGCCGGGTCGCCGGGTACGGCGTCGACGGCATCATCAGCAACAAGCCGGACGTGGTGCGGGACGCGACCGACGGGTCCTGAGACGCACCGGGCCGGGCGGACCTTGCCACGCCCGGCACCGGGCGGGCCCCGAGGTCCGCAGGTCCGCTCCGCGGGGCGTTGTCAGTGGCGAGTCGTACGGTGGGCGCATGGACAGCCATGGGCAGAACGAGCAGCAAGGCGTATGGGCCGTCGTCGCCACCGACATCGGCCCCCTGCTGCTGGCCGCGACCCGCGAGGGCCTCGTCAACGTCGTGTTCCACGCCACCGACCCGGTGCGCGACAAGGCGCTCGACCGGCTCGCCTCCCGCCTGGGCAGCGAGCCCGTCGAGGCGCCCGGCTCCCCGCTGCTGGCCGAGCCGATACGCCAGGTCGAGGCGTACTTCGCGGGTCGGCGGCGCGATTTCGAGCTGCCTCTGGACTGGTCGCTGATCTCCGGCTTCAACCGGCAGGTGCTGCGCGAGCTGGCGGCCGGGGTGCCGTACGGCAGCGTCGTGGGCTACGGCGATCTGGCCGGCCGGGTCGGTCAGCCGGGCGCGGCGCAGGCGGTCGGGGTGGCGATGGGCTCCAACCCGCTGCCGGTGGTCGTGCCCTGCCACCGGGTCGTGGAGAGCGACGGCGGGATCGGCGGGTTCGGCGGCGGCCTGGAGACCAAGCGGAAGCTGCTGGCCCTGGAGGGCGTGCTCCCCGAACCGCTGTTCTAGGAGACAGCTGGCTCCGGTCCCGCGTGCCACGGCAGGGCGGAAGGCCGACGCGACAGGAGACGGCTGTCTCCCGGTCCGCGCGCGACGGCTGGCCGGAAGGCCGACGCGGTAGCAGACTCCGCCATGCGCACAGCCACTGGCATCCGAAGACTTCGGAGCCGAAGGGACGGCGATCACGCATGAGCGGAAGCGGGAACAGGGCAGTCGCGTATCTCAAGCCGGGAGCGGTGGAGGTCAGGACCATCGACCACCCGACGCTGGAACTCCAGGACGGGCCGGGGGTCGCACCCGAGAACGTCGGCCGCAAGTGCCGGCACGGTGTGATCCTCAAGGTGCTCGCCACCAACATCTGCGGCAGCGACCAGCACATGGTGCGCGGGCGGACGACGGCGCCCGAGGGGCTGGTCCTCGGACACGAGATCACCGGAGAGGTCGTCGAACGGGGACCGGACGTCGAGACGATCGACGTCGGCGACATCGTCTCCGTACCGTTCAACATCGCCTGCGGCCGGTGCCGCAACTGCAAGGAGCGCGCCACCGGCATCTGTCTGAACGTCAACCCGGCACGGCCCGGGGCGGCCTACGGCTATGTCGACATGGGCGGCTGGGTCGGCGGCCAGGCCGAGTACGCGATGGTGCCGTACGCGGACTTCAACCTGCTGAAGTTCCCGGACCGGGACCAGGCGCGCGCGAAGCTGCTCGACCTGACCATGCTGTCGGACATCTTCCCGACCGGCTTCCACGGCGTGGTGAGCTCGGGCGCCGGTGTCGGTTCGACGGTGTACGTCGCCGGGGCGGGGCCGGTCGGACTGGCGGCGGCCGCGTCCGCACAGCTGCTGGGCGCCGCGGTCGTCATCGTCGGCGACCTCAACGCCGAGCGGCTCGCGCAGGCGCGCAGTTTCGGCTGCGAGACCGTCGACGTCTCGCGCGGCAGCGTGGGCGAGCAGATCGAGCAGATCCTGGGCGAGCCCGAGGTGGACGCCGCGGTCGACGCGGTCGGATTCGAGGCCCGGGCCCACGGTCCGGAGGCCCCGGAGGCGCCCGCCACGGTCCTCAACTCCTTGATGGGCCTCACGCGCGCGGGCGGCGCCCTCGGCATCCCCGGTCTGTACGTCACGGACGATCCCGGCGGGGTCGACGAGGACGCGAAGTCCGGGACGCTGAAGGTGCGGCTCGGGCTCGGCTGGGCCAAGAGCCACCGGTTCACCACCGGACAGTGCCCGGTGATGAGGTACCACCGGGGCCTGATGATGGCGATCCTGCACGAGCGCGTGCACATCGCCAAGGCGGTCAACGCGACCGTCATCGGCATCGAGGACGCGCCGCGTGGCTATGCCGAGTTCGACCAGGGCGCGAGCCGCAAGTACGTGCTCGACCCGCACGGGGCGCTCAAGGGCGTACGACCGGTCTGACGCCTGTCGACCGAGGAGGGGGCCCACGCGCGCGTGCGGCCCCCTCGCGCGCGGGTCAGTCGTTGTGCCGTACCTCGAAGATGTTCCCGTCCGGGTCGCGGAAGTAGAAGCTGCCTCGGGCCATGCCCCGGGCCCCGTAGGAGTCGTGGTGGATCTCCGAGACGGGCACCGAGCGTTCCTCCAGGCGGGTGCGCAGTGCGTCGAAGTCGTCGCCGGGCAGGGCCAGGCAGATGTGGTTGACCGGGTGGCCCGCGCTGTCGGCGGCGCCGGGGAGCATCGTCGCGTGGGCCGCACCGGCCAGCGGGGCGAGGTCGAGGATCGTCTCGTCGTTGAGCCGCACGGAGGGGAAGGGCGCGGTGCCGGCGGCGAAGTCGGTGACCCTCAGGGGCCGCATGCCGACCGCCTTCTCGTAGAAGTCGGCCGACGCCAGCGGGTCCCGCACCCAGAGGACGACATGGTCGAGACGTGTCGAGTTGTCCGTCATGCACCCCAGGCTGGTGTCGTCCCCCACGGCTCGCAAGGGTTTGGCCGGGTGTGCCGCCCGCCAGAGATGAGGGAAGAACGATCGACGATCGGCAGGAGGCAGGCGCGTGGTGCTGGTGGTTTCCGAAGAAGTGCGCGAGGCGATCGACGCGCGTCGACCCGTGGTGGCCCTGGAGTCCACGATCATCGCGCACGGGCTGCCGCGGCCGCGCAACCTCCAGGTGGCGCTGGAGCTGGAGGACGTCGTACGGCGCGAGGGCGCCGTTCCCGCGACCATCGCGGTGCTGGACGGGCGGCCCCATGTCGGCCTGGACAAGCAGCAGTTGGAGCGGGTCGCGAACGAGGACGGCATCCGCAAGCTGGGGCATCGCGATCTGCCGCTCGCGGTGGCCGCCGGGGCGAGCGGAGCGACCACGGTGTCGGCGACCGCGCTGCTGGCGGCGCTCGCTGGAGTCCGGGTGTTCGCGACGGGCGGGCTCGGCGGGGTGCACCGGGAGTGGACGGTGACGCAGGACGAGTCGGCCGACCTGGGGCTGCTGGCGCGGACGAGGATCACGGTGGTGTGCGCGGGCGTGAAGTCGATCCTGGACGTGCCGGCGACCCTGCAACGGCTGGAGACGCTGGGTGTCGCGGTGGCCGGGTACGGCACGGACCGGTTCCCCGGCTTCTATCTGTCCGACTCGGGCCACCCGGTGGACTGGACGCTGGAGACCCCGGAGCAGGTGGCGGCGGTGATGCGGGCTCAGGACGCCGTGTCCGGCCCGGAGTCGGCGCTGATCGTCGCCAACCCGGTGCCCGAGGCCGAGCAGTTGGATCCCGACCTGCACGCGCGCGTACTGGCCGACGCGCTGCACGCATGCGAGGAGCGGGGCATCACGGGCCAGGGCGTCACCCCGTTCCTCCTCGACTACCTGGTACGACACACCGACGGCGCCTCACTGGAAGCGAATCTGGCGGCGGTACGGGGCAATGTGCACTTGGCCGGACGGATCGCGGCGGCCTGGGCCGGGGCGTAGGGGTGAGCGCGGGGAGGGGCGGGGGCGCGGTCGGGTCCGGCGGCTCGGGCGAGGAAGACGGGGGCGGAGGAATGTCCGCCGGATTGGTCGGCTCGGCCGCGAGTGGTGCAGGTGAGGCAGCGGGGGTCGGTTCGTCGGCCGGGGCGTTGTTGGTTGTCGGGGACGTCATCACCGACATCGTCGCCCGGCATCGGGGGCCGCTTGCGGCGAGTACGGACACCGTCGCGGCGATCCGGACGCTGCCCGGTGGGGCCGGTGCCAACGTGGCCTGTTGGGCGGCCCATTGGGGTCGTGGCGAGGTCCGGTTGCTCGGGCGGGTGGGCTCGGACGCTGCGGCCTGGCACGAGCGGGAGCTGACGGCGTGCGGGGTGCAGCCCCTGCTCGTCGTCGACCCGGAGGCGCCGACCGGCACGGTGATCTGCCTCGTCGACACGAGCGCCGCCGCCGAGCGGACGTTGGTCACGGACAGTGGGGCGTCCCTGCGGCTCACCCCGGACGACTGGTCGGACGCCCTGCTCGACGGGGTGGCCCGGCTGCATCTGTCGGGGTATCTGCTGTTCTCCGCGGGGAGCCGGGCATTCGTGGAGGTGGCTCTGGAGGCGGCACGCGCGCGTGGGGTGCCGGTGAGCTTGGATCCCGCGTCGGTGGGCTTCCTCGTGGAGCTGGGCGTCGATCGGTTCCTCGCGCTCGTGGAGGGGGTCGACGTCCTCCTGCCCAGCCTCGACGAGGCCTGCCTGCTGACGGGGTTGCCCGATGCGGAGGACGCGGCGGCCAAGCTCAGTCGTCATGTTCCGCTGGTGATCGCCAAGTTGGGCGCGGACGGTGCGTTGGTGGCCCGCTCGGGCACCGTGTCCGCCCGCATCCCCGCGGTCCCGGCCATCCCCACGGACACGACCGGGGCCGGCGACGCCTTCACCGGCGCCTTTCTCGCCACCCTCCTCACCGGCGCAGAGCCCGAGGACGCGGCGCGGGAAGGGTGCCGGGCGGGGGCGAGGGCGGTCGAGGCGGTAGGAGGCCGACCACCGGCGACACGCCCACCCGGACAGCACCGACGGGACGCCACACCCGGTGGGCGGGGGTGACCCGATAGCCGGAGTGACCCGGGCAGCCCTGGCCCGCCTCCGCCCCGCTAACCCCAGTTCGCCTCAGCCCGGCCCGCCTCAGCTCCCCCGCCCACTCCCCTCCACCCACCCCCTACGCCTTCCGCCCCCACGCCGAAATCATCGGCGCCGTCGCCAAATCCATCGCCCCGGACTCGACGTTCGCCAGATGCCGGTCGATCTCCTCGTCCGTGGCCAGGCCCGCCGTGACGAGGTCGGTGCGGATCTGGCGGATCGTGGCGGACTCCAGGGCCGCGCAGGCGGGTGAGGTCAGCGGGAAGTACGCGTCGGCCTCCACGCGACGCAGTCCGGCCTCCCGGAGGAGGCGCGGGAGGCGGCGCCCGTAGGAGAGGTCGGCGCCGCGGTCGGCGAGGAGGCGGCGGAATCCGGTGCGCAGTCGGTTCGCCAACTGCTCGGCGGGACCGTGTTCGTCGGGACAGGTCAGGGGTTGCAGCGCGGGGTCGGCGTCCTCGACGAGCAGTCGTCCGCCGGGCCGCAGGGACTCCACCATCGACCGCAACGCCCGTTCCCGGTCCGGCACATGGACGAGTACGAGCCTCGCGTGCACGAGGTCGAAGCCCTCCCCCGGCGCCTCCTCCGCACCGACGTCGTGGACCCGCACCTCCACCGGCGGCCGGGCGGCCGGGGCGACCCGGGAGGTGTCGATGTCGGTCGCGACGACCCTGCCGGTCGGTCCCACCTTCTTGGCCAGCCAGGACACGACGGACGTACCGCCGGCCCCGACCTCCCAGCAGCGCCAGCCGGGTCCGACACCGAACCCTTCGAGGTGCCGGAACGTCGTGGGGTCGAAGAGGGAGGCGAAGGCGTCGAAGCGCTCTCCGGCCTCGGTCTGCCGGTTGTCGAGGAGATACCCGTCGGTTCGCATCATGTCGCGATCATCCCAGTTGTCCCGCTTGTCCATAGTGGTCGACGCTCCGATACGACTCCGATACGACAGCACGGCGACGCAACTCTACGAGGGGTACCCGAGCGTCCCGCGCCGCGTCGGAAACCCGTCGTCCACAGGCGGGAACAAAGCGGAATGCCCTGCTCCCACAGGCTTACCCGCGTTTCACGCAGGGCTGGCACACTGGCACGCCAGGGCGCAGCAATGCGGCGAGCGGGGATCCACGCAAGGAGATCCAGATGTCCATGGCAGGGAATCTGCGGAAGGTCACGAGCCTAGGCAGGGTCGGCGGCCTCCGCAGGGTGGCAAGGCTGGCGCGGCGCCGCCCGCGTGTGGACCTGAGCCATCCCGCCCGGTCACCGCTGGGCTCCTCGGTGGTGAACTGCGTGTCGTACCGGGACGGGGCCAGGGTCCCGGGCGGCGGCGACCTGGTCGACACCGTGGAGCGGGTGCGCAAGCACGGGGACGGTTTCGTGTGGCTCGGTCTCCATGAGCCGACGGACCAGGAGTTCGCGGGCATCGCGGAGCTCTTCGAACTGCACCCGCTGGCGGTGGAGGACGCGATCGAGGCGCATCAGCGCCCGAAGCTGGAGCGGTACGACGAGACGCTGTTCGCGGTGTTCAAGACCGTCTGCTACGTGGAGCACGAGGAGCTCACGGCGACGAGTGAGGTGGTGAACACCGGCGAGATCATGGTGTTCGTCGGCGAGGACTTCGTGATCACCGTGCGCCACGGGATGCACGGCTCGCTGGGCCCGTTGCGCGAGGAACTCGAGGCGGACGCCCTGCAGTTGGCCAAGGGACCGGCCGCGGTGCTGCACGCGATCGCGGACCATGTGGTGGACGACTATCTGAACGTCACGGACGCGGTCCAGGCGGACATCGACCAGGTCGAGACGGACGTCTTCTCGCAGGACGGCGCGCGGACCGACCCGGGCCGTATCTACCAGCTCAAGCGTGAACTCCTCGAACTGAAGCGGGCCGTGGTGCCGCTGGCCCGTCCGATCGAGGAGTTGTCCACGCGTCCGATACGGGTGGTGAGCTCGGAGATACAGGCGTACTTCCGCGATGTCTCGGACCATCTGCTGCGCGCCAAGGAGCAGATCGCCGCCTTCGACGAACTCCTCAACTCGATCCTCCAGGCACACCTCGCCCAGGTGACGGTCGCGCAGAACGAGGACATGCGGAAGATCACGGCCTGGGCGGCGATCGTCGCCGTGCCGACGATGGTCTGCGGGGTGTACGGCATGAACTTCGAGCACATGCCGGAACTGCACTGGACGTTCGGCTATCCCATGGTCCTCGGCGTCATATCCGTGGCGTGCCTGGTGCTGTACCGCGGCTTCCGGCGCAACGGCTGGCTCTGAGCACGCCACCTACGCACGACGACAGGACGACAGGACGACAGGACGACGGGACGACGATCAGCGCGTCGCGCTCTTCGCGTAGACGCTCTCCGCCCAGCCCGCGATCTGGTCCTCCGTCAGATGGCGGGCGAGGTCGGCCTCGCTGATCATGCCGACCAGGCGCTTGTTCTCGATGACGGGGAGGCGGCGGATCTGGTGGTCCTTCATCTCCCGGAGCACGTCGCTGACATCGGCGTCCGCGTCGATCCAGCGGGGCGTTCCCTGGGCCATCTCACCGGCGGTGACCTTGGCCGGGTCGTGGCCCATGGCCACACAGCCGACGACGATGTCGCGGTCGGTGAGGATGCCGCAGAGGCGTTCGTTCGCGTCGCTGATGGGCAGGGCTCCGACGTTGAGCTCACGCATCAGCTGGGCGGCGCGGTCCAGGGTCTCGTGCGCGGGGATCCACTGGGCGCCGCGGTGCATGATGTCTCCGGCGGTGGTCATGTAGTACCTCCCGGTGCCGGACGGCCGGCGCGGAGCGGGAGTGCTCCGCTGGTCCCGGCGCCGTTCATTCTCGCCGCGCCCGGCCGCTGCCGCACCCGGAGGCGAGGGCCGGCAGCGGGGCCGCTCAGGCGGAGAAGCCCACGATCTTCCGCGGCACGACGCGGATGATCACGCGGGTCTCGTCCTCCTTCTCGGCGGGCGGGTCGATGCCGAGGTACTTGTGCGAGAGGTCGTGCGGGAGGCGCTTGTCGGGGTCCGGGAGGATCTCGGCGGTGCCGCGGATCTCGACCGAGGTGTAGGGGTTGGCCAGGTCGTAGACCGAGACGCTGATGCGGGGGTCGCGGCGGAGGTTGCGGACCTTCTGGCGGTGGTCGACGGAGGAGAAGAGGACGGCGTCGCCCTCGCGTTTGATCCAGACCACCGAGTTCTGCGGGGCGCCGTCGGGACCGAGGGTGGCGACGCTGGCGAAGTTCTTGCCGTCGAGGAGGGCGCGGACGGAGTCGTCGAAGGAGAGGTGACCGCTCGTGGAAGTCGTCATGGGCCCAGCGTAGTTACATGCACGCGCATATAAAAGTGGTTTGCTGGATCTTCCGGGAACGGACATCCGGGAACCCGGTCAGCCCCGCCATGCCGGGTGCCGGGGGTCGTCGGCGCGCACCAGGACGTCTGCGGTGCCCGCGGGGTCCGTCTCGCGCTCGTAGCGCTCGAAGGCTTCCAGGGTCCACTGCTCGGGCTCGGGGGTGCGGCGGCGCAGGGCGCCCGGGGAGAGGAGGAGGTGGACGGTCAGGTCGAAGGGGAACCAGTGGCGCAGCAGGAGGGGGCCGTGCAGCAACAGGAAACCGCCGGGCGGGAGTTGGACGTAGGGGCTGCGGGTGGCGCGGTCGGTGTCCGGGTCCCACAGGTCGGGCAGGACGCGGCCGTCGCCGCCGGGTTCGAGGGGGCCGAAGACCTCGCGCCACAGGGCGCCGGTGTCGAACCAGCCGTCGTAATAGGCCTCCACGTCCTGGTGGCCGTACTCGAAGCGGAGCGAGGCGGGGCGCAGGAAGCCCTGGGTGCCGACGACGAGAGAGGGCCGGCCTCGTACGCGGAGCGCTTCCGCGACGCGTTCGGCGAGGTCCTGGGGGCGGGCCGCCGGGGCGCCGTCGAAGGCGATGCGCGGCCAGGGGCCGCCGTCGGCCGGCTTGAGGTCGAGAAGGCGGTCGGCGAGGAGGTCGCCGAGCCGGTCCCAGGTGATCGCTTCGAGTCGCACAGGGCCCATGATGCGTCAGCCGACGGTCAGGACGCGTCCCGCTCGTGGGACCGGCGGGCGGCGAGCAGGTGCGGGAGGTGGGTCTCGCTCCAGGCGCGGGCGGCGTCGAGGAGGGGGATCAGGGTGCGGCCGAGAGGAGTGAGGGCGTATTCGACACGGGGCGGGTTCTCGTCGTACGCGGTGCGGGTGAGCAGGCCGTCGCGCTCCATGGCGCGCAGGGTCTCGCTGAGGACCTTGGGGGTGACGGCCCGGAGCGGGACGCGGAGCTCGGTGAAGCGGCGCGGGCCGCTCTCCAGACAGCGAATGACCATGCCCGTCCACTTGTCTCCCACCCTGAAGGGCATCGCGGAGGAGGGGCAGAGGGGGTCGAACATGTCAGGGTCGAGCGGAGCGGTCATCGGTCGAGGCTAGCGCCGATACCGTTGAAGTAACCGGGGCTTGCGTCTCTACCGTCCAGGTCAGGCACCGAACGGCGGTGTCCGGCAAGGAGGTTGGCCATGGGTGACGGGATCGTCGTCTTCGGGGGCGGCGGGCGTGCGGGGCGGGCGGTCACGGCGGAGGCGCGGCGGCGCGGGTACGAGGTGACGGCCGTGGTGCGGGAGCCGGCCCGGTATCCGGAGCTGGGCGCGGAGGGGGTGACGGTCGTCCGGGGTGATGTGACCGATCCGGGCACGGTCCGTGCCGTGGCGGGCGGGCATGTGGCCGCCGTGCACGCGGTGTCGCCGTTCAGCGGTCCGGAGCAGGGGTTCGACTCGCTCGATCCGGACTTCTTCGTGAAGGCGGCGGACGCGCTGCTGAGTGGGCTGACCGCGACGGGGGTGCGGCGGCTGGTGGCCGTGGGGCTGTTCGCGAACCTGCTCGGGGCGGACGGGCGGCCGGTGATGGACGACCCCGCGGTGTTCCCGCCGGAGATCCGGCCGTTCGCCCGGGCGCACACGGCGGGGCTGGACCGGTTGCGTGCACACGCGGCCGGGGAGGACGCGGTCGACTGGGTGATGCTCACCCCGGGAGGAGGACTGGAGCAGGGCGCGCCGCGCACCGGGCGCTATGCGATCGGCGGTGAGCCGGTGCCCGAGAGGGCGGGGCCGACGTTGTCGTACGCGGACCTCGCGGTGGCGGTGGTCGACGAGATCGAGCGGCCGACGCGGCATCGGACGCGGGTGTCGGTGACGGCTGCGGAGTAGGGCGGGTGGGGTGGTTCGTGGCCCGTGCACGGGAATGAACCCCGTATGGCACACCTGGCAACTCCCCCGCACCGCACCGGACTTCTCGTCTTCCAGCCCGTCAAGCGGAAGCAGTGCGCCGAG
Organism: Streptomyces justiciae; assembly: GCF_015163075.1. Taxonomy (GTDB): domain Bacteria; phylum Actinomycetota; class Actinomycetes; order Streptomycetales; family Streptomycetaceae; genus Streptomyces; species Streptomyces justiciae. The sequence continues at coordinate 266,088 of NZ_JADDXU010000006.1, read as the reverse complement.
TGCCGGGGCGGGCCGTTGGCGATGCTGGTCCTGGAGGACGGGGCGCCCCGCTGTCTGGACTGCGCCGACCTCGGCCACCTGGTGTTCCTGCCGCGCGGCGACACCGCGCTGACGCGCAGGTCGCGGGAGGAGAGTGGGCTGTCGGCGGTGGTCGTGCGGTTCAACCGGCGCAAGGGGCGGTACGAACGGCAGGGCGTCCTCGTCGAGGAAGGGGCGCTGGCCCGGGCGGAGGCGCGGTGTCTGGCGGACGCCGAGGCACGGCGGCGGCGCCGGGAGCGGGACGCGCGGCGGCGGGCGGTCGAGGACGTGCGCTTCGCGGAGGCGTTCGCGGCGGAGATCCGGCGGCTGTTTCCCGGCTGCCCGGCCGACCGGGCCCGCGGGATCGCCGCGCACGCGTCGCTGCGGGGCAGTGGGCGGGTGGGGCGGAGTGCGGCGGGGCGGGCGTTGTCGGAGGGGGCCGTCGTCTCGGCGGTGGTGGCGTCCGTACGGCATGTGGACACGCCGTACGACCAGTTGCTGATGAGCGGGGTGCCTCGGCATGAGGCCCGGCGGAGGATCGCGGTGGCGGTGGCGGGCGTGCTGGAGGGGTGGCGGTGACGAACCGGCGCAGCGGATCGAAGACGCCGGCCGTTCAGACAGACGTCCCCTGGACGCCTGCGTATGTGTCCGCGTCGATCGGCCATGGTGACGCATCCCGTACGGGAATTCACTTGTGGTGACGGTGGGTGCCGGGCAGGATCTCGGCTCGATGCGGGAGTTGACGTTGAGATGATCGCTGGACCGTACTTCGTGCTGACGGTGCTGGGCGTCCTGGGGACCGGGCTGGTGGCGGGGGTGTTCTGCGCGTTCTCGACCTTCGTGATGAAGGGGCTCGCCGCGTTGCCGCCCGCGCAGGGGGTCGCCGCGATGAAGGCGATCAACGTGACCGCGCTGCGGCCCGCGTTCATGCTGGTGTTCGTCGGCTCGGCGGTGCTGTGCGCGGTGCTCGCGGTGGTGACGTTCGTGCTGCTGCCGGACGACGGCACGGTGGAGCTGCTGGTGGGCAGTGCGCTGTATCTGGTCGGCTCGTTCGGGGTGACGATGGTGGCGAACGTGCCGCGCAACGAGGCCCTGCTCAAGCTGGACGCCGGCACTCCCGAAGCGGCCGCGTACTGGCCGACGTACGTGCGCGAGTGGACGAGGTGGAACCACGTCCGCATGGTCGCCTCGGCCGCGGCGGCGGTGGCGTACGTACTGGCCCTCACCTAGCCGCGGGACGGCTCCCCGAAGCCCGTCGAGAAAGCGCTGTCCCCCACTCTGCGCGGGTGGCCCGGGCGACGTATCGTGGCCGAAAGAGTGCCGCCCGATGACGCACGGCCCGTCGATGCCAACGCAAGGAAGACGGCCATGGCCGATCCCAAGGGATTCATGACCACCCCTCGCCAGGACTGGCCCCGTCGGCCGGTCGAGGAGCGGGTCCGGGACTGGGACGAGGTGTACGTCCCCGGGGCGTTGCTGCCCATCATCAACAAGCAGGCGGACCGGTGCATGGACTGCGGCATACCGTTCTGCCACGAGGCCTGTCCGCTCGGGAACCTCATCCCCGAGTGGAACGACCTCGTCTCCCGGGACGACTGGCGGGCCGCCGCCGACCGGCTGCACGCCACCAACAACTTCCCCGAGTTCACCGGCCGGTTGTGCCCGGCGCCGTGCGAGGCGGGATGCGTCCTCGCCATCAACCAGCCCGCGGTCACCATCAAGAACGTCGAGGCGGCCATCGCCGACCGGGCCTGGGAGCTCGGTTTCGCGCCACCGCGGCCACCGGACCGGCTGTCCGGACGGACCGTCGCCGTCATCGGCTCGGGACCGACGGGGCTGGCCGCGGCACAGCAGTTGACCCGGGCGGGCCACACAGTCGCCGTGTTCGAGAAGGACGACCGGCTCGGCGGGCTGATGCGCTACGGCATCCCCGAGTTCAAGATGGAGAAGCACCATCTGGAGCGCCGCATCGCGCAGATGCGGGCCGAGGGGACTAAGTTCCGTACGTCCACGGCGGTCGGGCGGGACATCGGGGCGGCCGAGCTGCGGGCGCGGTACGACGCCGTCGTGATCGCCACCGGTGCCACCGCCTGGCGTGAACTCGACGTGCCGGGGCGGGAGTTGGCCGGCATCCGCCAGGCCATGGAGTATCTGCCGCTGGCCAACCGGGTGTGCGAGGGGGATCTGGACGTCTCCCCGATGTCCGCCGCCGGGAAGCACGTCGTCATCGTCGGCGGCGGTGACACGGGCGCCGACTGTCTGGGCACCGCGGTACGCGAAGGCGCCGCGTCCGTCACGCAGTTGGACATCTACGCCCAGCCCGGCGCCGAGCGCGACGAGGACACCGAGCCCTGGCCGACGTACCCGAAGATCTACCGGCTGTCGGCCGCGCACGAGGAGGCCGGTACGCTGCGGACCGCCCCGGCGGCGGACGCGGACGCGCGGCTGTTCGCGGCGTCCACGCTCCGCTTCACCGGTGACGCCGGCGGACAGGTGCGCTCGCTGCACCTGGTCGAGGTCGACGCGGAGCGGCGGCCCGTGGCGGGGACCGGGCGGACGCTCCCCGCCGACCTCGTCCTGCTCGCCCTCGGCTTCTCCGGCCCCGACCGCGCGGACGGCCTCGTCGACCAGCTCGGGCTGGCGATGGAGCCGCGCGGCACGATCGCGCGGGACGCCGGGTTCGCGACGAGCGCCCCCGGCGTGTTCGCGGCGGGGGACGCCGCGCGCGGGCAGTCGCTGATCGTGTGGGCGATCGCCGAGGGGCGGGCGGTGGCGGCGGCCGTCGACCGTCATCTGACGGGGAGTTCACGACTGCCGGCGCCGATCGGACCGTACGACCGGCCGATGACCGTGTGACGCTCCGGGCGCCGCGGCCACCGGGCGGCCGATGACCGTCTGACGCGCCGCGCGCCGCAGGAACCAGCACCGCGCGCCGCAGGAATCAGCACCCCTCGCCGCAGGAACCAGCACCACGCACCGCAGGAATCAGCCCCGCGCGCCGCAGGACCCAAGCCGCGTCACCCCCGTTCGTCCGTCCCCGCCACCTTCTTCGTCGCCAGGGCCACCCTGTTCCAGGTGTTGATCGCGAAGATCAGCGCCAGCACCTGGGCCAGCTCCTTCTCCTCGAACCGGTCCGCGGCCTGCGCGTACACCTCGTCGGGGACTCCCCCGTCGGCGACCAGTGTCACGGCCTCGGTCAGGGCCAGCGCCGCCTGTTCCTTCTCCGTGAAGAAGTGCCGGGCCTCGCGCCAGACGGGGACCATGTGCAGCCGGTCCTCGCTCTCGCCGGCCTTGCGGGCGTCGTTGGTGTGCATGTGGAGGCAGTAGGCGCAGTGGTTGAGGTGCGAGGCGCGGATCTGGATCAGCTCGACCAGGGCCGGGTCGAGGCCCTCGCGGGCGGCGGCGTCGAAGCCGATGAGGGCGCGGAAGGCCTTCGGGGCGGCCTTGGCGAAGTTGAGGCGGGTCGTCTCGGCGGAAGCGATCGTGTTCGTCGTCATGCCCTCGAATCTATGGCCCGGAAAGACCGACGGTAGGGTGCATTTCCATGGCGAAATCGTGGGTCAATTCCGCGGAACGGATCGGCACGGACCTGCATCTGGAGCTCACGGGGCCGGGCAGCAGGCGGGCCGCGCTCGGCGACGCCCTGCGGGAGGCGGTACGGAGCGGCCGGCTCGCCCCCGGCACCCGGCTGCCGCCCTACCGGTCGCTCGCCGCCGACCTCGGCGTGGCCCGCAACACGGTGGCCGACGCCTACGCCGAACTCGTCGCGGAGGGGTGGCTCACCGCGCGCCAGGGCTCGGGGACGCGGGTGGCGGACCGGACCGAGCCGCTGCGGGCGGCCGGGCACGCGCGCGTACCCAAGAAGTCGCCGCCACGCGCGCGTGGACCGCGGCACGACCTGCGGCAGGGCACGCCGGACAGGTCGACGTTCCCGCGCGCGGCCTGGCTGGCCTCCTACCGGCGGGCCTTGCAGCAGGCGCCCGACGAGGTGTTCGGGCCCGGTGATCCCGCCGGGCGCGTGGAGCTGCGGGAGGCGCTCGCGGAGTATCTGGCACGCGCGCGTGGAGTGCGTACCGAACCGGGACGGATCGTGATCTGCTCCGGCTTCGCGCACGCCCTGCGACTGCTCTTCCAGAGCGCCCAAGTCCTCAAAGGCCCCCTGGCCGTGGAGGCGTACGGCCTGCCGTTCCACCGTGAGCTGCTCGCGGGCGCCGGCGTGCGGACCGTACCGCTGCCGCTGGACGAACAGGGCGCCGACGTCGGGCGGTTGACGCGCGAGCGGGCCGTGCTGCTCACCCCGGCGCACCAGTTCCCGACCGGCGGCCCGCTGCACGCCGAGCGGCGGGCCGCGGCCGTCGACTGGGCACGCGCGCGTGACGGTGTGGTGCTGGAGGACGACTACGACGGAGAGTTCCGCTACGACCGCAAGCCCGTCGGGGCGGTCCAGGGGCTCGATCCGGAGCGCGTGATCTACCTCGGCTCGGTGAGCAAGAGCCTGTCGCCCGCGCTGCGGCTGGGGTGGATGGTGCTGCCGGAGCGGTACGTCGACGGCGTGCTCGCGGCCAAGGGCGAGCGGGAGGCCTGGGCGAGCGTCCTCGATCAGCTGGCCCTCGCCGACTTCCTCGTCTCCGGGGCGTACGACCGTCACGTGCGGCGTATGCGGCAGCGGTACCGGAGCCGACGCGACCGCCTCGTCGCGGCGCTCGCCACGCACGCGCCGCACGTCGGGGTCAGCGGCATCGCGGCCGGGCTGCACGCGGTGCTGAGGCTGCCGCCCGGCACCGAGCGGTCGGCCGTCAAGGCGGCCGTCTGGCAGGGCGTCGCGCTCGACGGGCTGGCGGAGTTCCGGCATCCGGAGGCCTCGGCGGCGGACATGCCCGCCCGGGACGGCCTGGTCGTCGGGTACGCGACGCCGTCCGAGGCCGCGTACGGGGCGGCGCTGGCGGCACTGTGCGCGTCACTGCCCCCGGGCTGAGCGGGTCCGCCGAAGTCCAATGCGGTTCGGCAGCGCCCTGAAGGGGCGCGGGGAACTGCGCGACATGCCACGACGGCGCCGCAGGGGACCCACGACCCCTCACCGCACTTCCAGCGGAGCGCCTTGCGGCCGGCGCCCCTCCTGCCTTCGGATGAGCCCGGTGTTGCGCGGCTCCTGCCCGGGGACGAGGCGGGGGTTGCTGCGGCTGGACCAGCCGCCGGAGGCCGTCTCCTACCGCGTTCGGATTTCTTCTGGCATCTGTCCGAAAAGTGGCTTACGGGCTACATCGAACGGAACAGCGGTGGGATCATCGAGAAAGGAGGCGTGCTGCCGCCGCACCCGGCCCGGCCGGGTCCGGCAGAGGTCCGCCCCATCCTTCGTTCCGCCGTCAGGCGCAGGGCCACCCCCGCGCGTCCCCCCTGTTGGCGGTCGGTCCTGGAGGGTGTTCGATGACGACGCTCGACGAACGTCACGGAGAGGGCCCACGCGACGGGGACGGTCCGCGGGGCGAGGCCGCCCCGAACGCGACCGTCGTCCTGGAACAACCCGTCGCCGCGGTCCCCCGGTCCGCCGGTTCCAAGGCCGCGAACCTCGCCCGCGCGGCCCGTGCCGGGCTGCCGGTGCTGCCCGGCTTCGTGATACCCGCCGGCGCGGCCACCGACGAGACCGCCCTGCGGCGCGCTTGGGCCGAGCTGTCCGAGGGCGGCACGCTCCCCCTCGTCGTACGGTCCTCGTCGCCGCAGGAGGACACCGAGCAGTCGTCGCTCGCGGGTCAGTTCGCCTCCGTGCTGGACGTGCGCGGCTGGCGGGACTTCCGTACGGCGGTACGGACCGTGCTCGACTCGGCGCACCGGCCCGACGGGTCCACGGCACCCATGGCGGTCCTCGTGCAGCCGATGCTGACCGCTCGCGTCGGCGGAGTGATGTTCGGGGCCGACCCCGTCGCCGGGCGAACCGACCGGATGCTGGTCAGCGCGGTGCGCGGCGGTCCGGACAGCCTGGTCGGCGGGGAGCAGGCCGGGACCAGCTACTGGCTGAGCCGACGCGGGCGGCTGCTGCGGACGGAACCGCCGGACGCGGGCACGCGGACCGACCCCCTCCTCACCCGCTCCCAGTTGCTGCGGGCGGAACCCCCGGCCGTGGCCCCTCGGACCGACCCCCTGCTCACCCGTTCCCAGCTGTTCCGGTTGGCGCGGCTCGCGCGGCGGGCCCGGCGGGTGTTCGGCGGGCCGCAGGACATCGAGTTCGGCTTCGACGAGGACGGGCGGCTGTGGCTGTTCCAGAGCCGGCCGATCACCGCGATGGCGGCACGACCGCCGCGCGGAGCACGGCTGCTCGGGCCCGGGCCGGTCGCCGAGACGCTGCCCGGGCAGTTGGAGCCGCTGGAGGAGGACCTGTGGGTGGCACCCATGGCCCGGGGGCTCGCCGCCGCCCTGGACATCGGGGGCAGCGCACCGCGCCGGCTGCTGCGGGCGGTGCCGGTGGTCACCACGGTCGGCGGGCGGGCCGCGGCCGACCTGCGCCTGCTGGGCGCGGTCCCGCCGCGGCACCGGTGGCTCGCGCTGCTCAACCCGGCGCCGGGCGCGCGCCGGCTCGGCTCCGCCTGGCGGGTGGGCCGTCTCAGCGCGGCGCTGCCCGGCCTCGCGACGGACCTCGTCGCGGACGTCGACGCCCGGCTGGCCCGCATCCCGTCGCCCGCCGGGCTCCCCTCACCGGCGCTGGCCGCCGAGCTGCGCTGGACCCGCGCGGTCCTGGTGTCCCTGCACGCCCAGGAGGCCCTCGCGGGCGCCCTGCTGCACGACCCGCCGAAGAACCGCACCGCGGCGGGCGTGGCCCTGACCGCCCTGTCCGAGGCCCGCGCCCACCACCTGCCGGACGACCACATCATCGCCACCCACCCCGTGGTGCTGGCCCTCACGGCACCGAGCCTGCGCGGGCCGGGGCGACTGCCGGAGCCGATGGGCACGGGCGCCGCCGGGGCTGCTGGCGTACCGACCCAGGAGTTCGATGCCGTACGGGCCTACGAGGCCACGTCCGTGCCGGCACACAAGCCCGATGTCGTACGGGCCCACGAAGCCACGTCCGTGCCGACACGCAACCCCGATGCCGTACCGACGCGCTCCCCCTCGACGGCAGCCACCCCCGCTCTCCCACCCCGAGAAGCCCTGCGCCTCCGTATCCGATGGGTGCAGGAGTTGCAGGTCAGGCTGGTGCGTGAGGCCGGTCGGCGGTTGGGGGTCGGGGACGGACGGGTGGCGTTGTTGCGGTGGCGGGAGCTGGCCGACGCGCTCGACGGTGGGGCGTTGCCCGGGGATCTCGGTGAGCGGATGCCGTCCGTCGAGTCGGCCCCGTTGCCGGACGCGTTCCGGCTGGCGGACGGCAAGGTCGTCGCCGAGCGCGGGGGCGGCCGGGACGGGGACGGCGGGCGCGGGGTGTCCGGTGGGCGGGCCGTCGGGACGGTGTGGGACGGGACCGGGGCACGGCCCGCGGACGCGGTGCTCGTCGTACGGACGCTGGACCCCGCGCTCGCGCCGCTGCTGCCCGGCCTCACCGGACTCGTCGCGCAGACCGGCAGCCCGTTGTCCCATCTCGCCGTGCTGGCACGCGAGTTCGGCCTGCCGGTGGTGGTCGGCGCCGCCGACGCCGTACGGCGTTTCCCGCCCGGCTCCCGGCTCACCGTGGACGGCACGACCGGTGACGTACGCCCAGGCGACGCGACGGAGGTCGTACTGAGAGATGCGGTGGGGGGCGCGTCATGAGGAAGATCGCCTACCTCTTCGGAGGCCTCGCCGCGGCCGGGGCGGGGACCTACCTCGTCGTCTATCTGTACCGGTGGCAGTGGCAGCGGGCCATGCTGTGCGGGGTGCTGCTGCTGGTGGTCGAGGTCATGCTGCTCGGGATCGTGCTGCTGGGGCGGCTGACCCGGATCGAGGACCGGCTGCGCGACAGCGACCGGCGCCAGCGTGAGCTCGCCGCCCGCCAGGAGGACGCGCTCGCCCGGCTGCGCGGCGCCCCCGAACCGGCCGCCGGTCCCGGACGGTTCCGGTGGCTGGAGGACCCGGCGGAGCGCACGTACGTCTTCGTGCCCGTCCTCATGGTCACCGGCGTGCTGCTGTCCGGGCTCGCCTGGGTCGTGCAGCGGATCGCGTCGGCGACGGCCAGACCCGCCGAGCGCCGCCTCGCCGGGCGGCTGGCCGTCCTCACCGCACCCGACCCCGCCTCACCCGACGACCTGGAGGACCTCGCGGACCTGCCGCCGTACGGCGTCCGGCGCGACCGGCGCCGTACGGTGCGCACGGCCGCCGTCGGCACGCTCGGCGTGGCCCTGCTCGGCGGGCTCGTCGTGGGGCTCGCCCACTTCACCCAGACGCGGGAGGATAACGCCGACGACAGCGCGGCGACCTCGGTCGTGGTCCGGGTCGACATGCGCGGACCGGACGTGACGACACAGCGCCGGGCCCTGGCCGCCGAGCAGGTCTGGGAACGCTGCCGCGACTCCACCTCCGTGCCGCTGCGCCACGCGACTCTCGGCGACCTGGGCGACGGGCTGTACGCCGGGGTGGTACGGCCGGCGCTCACCGATCACGACCGGATGCGGCTGCGCGGCTGCCTGGAGGACGCGACCCTGGAACGCGCGCACCTGACGGTGGTCGGCATCGGGGACGCGGACACCGACGACGACTGAGCGGCCGTAGAACGGTTCAGGACGGACATAAAGGCCACATAACATCGCGTACACGGACAAGACGGCCAATCGGGTGACGGGCTACCATGCGAAAGCACCCACGTCCCCCACTCCCCCGGGTCGCCCATGGCTGTCCTCACCGCTACCCTGCCCCGCCCCGCCTTCCACAAGCGGCCGCTCCAGCGGCGCACGCTGCGGGTTCTCCTCGCCGTCGTGCTCGGTTACGTCGTCCTGTGGGCGGCCGGCGCCGGAGGCATCCTGGCGCTGTCGTACTGGATGCGGGAGGAGACCCCGGCACCGGCCGGGACCCGGACCGTGCAGGGAGTCCACAACTTCCAGCCGGTCGACACACAGGGTCATCTGTGGCGCGGCGCGGCCCCCTCGCCCGCCGGGTATCGGGCCCTGGCCGCGATGGGCATCACCACGGTCGTCGACCTGCGCGCCGAGGACCTCAGCGCGGCCCAGCTCGCCGAGCCCGCGAAGGCCGGGCTGAAGCTCGTACGCCTGCCCATCCGGGACGGTCAGACGCCGAAGCCGGAGCAGGTGCGGGAGTTCCTCGACACCGTCGCCCACGCGTCGGGGCCGGTGTTCGTGCACTGCGGTGCGGGTGTGGGCCGTACGGGCACCATGGCGGCGGCGTATCTGGTGCAGACCGGCGAGGAGTCGTCCGCCCAGGCGGTCCGGCGCAATCTCGCGGTCGGACCGCCCTCGATCGAGCAGATCTACTACGGGCTCAACCTGAGCCCCGCGGAGGCCGAGCAGCCGCCGCTGCCCGTGGTGGTCGTGAGCCGGCTGGTGGACGCGCCCCGGCGTATCGCCTCCTGGTTCTGAGCCTCGATGCCAACCACTGCTTAAAAAGTGTCAACTGACGTCATGACAGCAGGAAGTCCGCCTCCCCTGCCTTCGCGCCCTCGATGAAAGCCGTCATCTCGTCCGTGGTGTAGATCAGCGCCGGACCGTCCGGATCGGTCGACTGGCGGACGGCGATCCGGCCGTCGGCCAGCTTCATCGCCTCCAGGCAGTTGCCGCCGTTGCCGCCGCTCCACGGCTTGTGCCAGCCCTCGCTGCCCAACTCCCGCGCGGGCATGCCGTTGTAGACCGGTATGCGCGGCTTGATGCGATCCATTCACAGCTCCTTGCGGAGATCCCGGAGGATCTCCTTCGTGCGATGTGCCGTAGCGGCCTGCGCCGCCGTGCGGTCCATGACCTCGAGGTGGGTCGCCACCTCCGCGCGCGCGTCCAGGTAGACGGCGCCGGTCAGGTACTCGCTGTAAACCATGTCCGGAAGCTCCGGCACGGCGAATCGGAACAGCACGAAGGGCCCGTACGTGCCGGGGTGCGGCCCGTTGGCGAACGGGGCGACCTGCAGCGTCACGTTGGGCAGCTTCGTGGCCTCGAGCAGTCGGTCGATCTGGGCACGCATCACCTCCGGGCCGCCCACCGGGCGGCGCAGCGCGGTCTCGTCGATGACCGCCCAGAAACGGGGGGCATCGGGACGGGTGAGCAGTTCCTGGCGTTGTACTCGCAGGGCGACGTGGCGCTCGATGTCCTCCGGCCGGGTCTGGCCGATGGCTCCGGACTTCAGCACACCGCGGGCGTACTCCTCGGTCTGGAGCAGCCCGGGCACGAAGTGCGGGTCGTAGGACCGGATGAGGCTGGCGGCGCCCTCGAGGCTGACGTACATCGAGAACCAGCCGGGCAGGATGTCGTGGTACCGCTGCCACCAGCCGGGCTTGTTGGCCTCCTCGGCCAGCTGCACGAAGGCGTCGGCCTCCTCGTCGGAGACGCCGTAGGACTTCAGGAGCAGCTGGAGGTACGGGATCTTGAGGCCGACCTCGGCCATCTCCATGCGGCGGACGGTGGCCGGGGCGACGCGGAGAACCTTGGCGGCCTCCTCGCGCTTGAGACCGGCGCGCTCGCGCAGGTCCAGCAGGCGCCGGCCGAGGACGACCTGGCCGACCGTCGGCGCGGACCGCGGCTCGCTCACCCTCCACCTCCTGGACGTCCCGGGGGCCCGGGGACCCGAAAAACCTGTGCAAAAGAATCCTGGCAGCCGGACGGCGCCATTCGAAGACCTATTCGAAGACCTGGTCGGATCTCCGGTGATCTCAACTGGCGCCGCTCGACGTGCTTGTTGCGAGCAGTGTGCCACGGCCTTCCAGACCGTCACACAGCACTCTGCAATTTTCAGAGTGACACTTGCCAAGTGTTCACGGCGGGGCGATAGTGGCAAGCGTGATTCCGTCCGCGCCCTTAGGAACAGACGCCGCCGCAGGCCCCCACAGCCTCGGTGCCGCATCGGGAGCAGGCCGCTCTGCCGGGCCCGCTGCCGAGCGCCGGTTCCGGTTCGAGCTGGCCGCACATCCGGGTTCCGCCGCGCAGGCCAGACGGCTGACGCGCGCCCGGCTGAACGGCTGGGCGGTCTGTGAGGACACCTGCGACACGGCGGCCCTGGTGGTCTCCGAGCTCGTCACCAACGCCATCGTGCACACCGCGAGCAGACACATAGTCTGCGAGCTGCACGACGGCGACGACCTGGTGCGCATAGCCGTGCGGGACGAGGGCTGCGCCCCGGGCGAGCCGCACCCGTGCGCGCCGCGGGGCGAGGAGGAGCACGGGAGGGGATTGCTTCTCGTCGACGCCCTGTGTCACTCCTGGGGCACCCATGAGCACGGTCCCGGCCTGCTGGTCTGGGCGGACCTGCCCCGTGAGGGCGACACCGCGGGGACCGGCACCGGCCCGCACAACGACCTCGGCTGGGGAGCCCGCCCCAAGCCCGGCCCGGCCGGCGGCTCGGGCGGCGAGGACGACGAGGCGGACGCCCTGCACAAGGCGGACGCACGCTACGACGCCGACACCAGCCCTCGCCACGACGCCGACGCCCGACACCACGCGCTACCGGAACACGGCGACGCGATACCGATGAACGGCGACGCGATACCCGGCCACGGCACCGGAGCATCCGGGCACAGCGACGCGCTCCCCGGCCACGGCGCGGGCATACCCCGCCCCGACGGTGCGAGAGCCGCCCGGCACGACGCAACTCCCCGGCACGACGGCACCCCCCGCCACCACGGCGGCGAGCCCTGGCCCCCCGGCGCCGAGACCTGGCACCTCGGAAGGCCCCGGCACGACGGCAGCGAGACCCTGCACTACGGGGCGCCCTGGCACGACGGCACGGAAGTCCGGTACGACGGGGCGGAAGCCCCCCACCACGGCACATCCCGGCACCACGGATCGGCGCCGCACCACGGGACGGGGGGCCCATGGCTCTGAGGGCTGCGACCGGTGGCCAGGTCATGACCCTGGACACGCTGGTCCGCCTCCGGCGGGGACTGCACACGCCGGTCACCCCCCGACGGCTCCCGGTACCCGACGGCATGACGGCCCCGCTGGGCTGCGACGCGGTGGCGGTACCCGCCCGCTTCGGCCCGCTGGTGATGCCCCGGCTGCCCCGCGTCGGCTGCGTCTACGCCGATGAGGCGCACTGGTGGTGGATCGTTCCGTCGGACTCCGACTACGCCCTGGAGTGGCCCGCGCCCGCGCGCTACGCCACCGGCGCGATCGTCCCCGACGCCCCGGGCGTCCCCGGCCTGATCCACAAGCCGGAGGGCACGGTCCCTTACACCCCGCCGATTCCCCTGTATCTGGCCCTGTGCCGGCTGACGGGGACGACACCCGCCTGGTCCCGACCGGTCAGCGCCTGAGCCTCCGTCTCCCCGCGGGCCCGCACAGGCGTACGCCCGCGCGCAACCCCGGCCGGTCTCCGCGCCCTGCCCCTGGCGACCCCCTCCCGCGATAGTGGCCCTCCGACCACGATCGGGGGAGGCCGTCGGTGGGGAAGAAGCGCGACGCCGGAGAGCCTGAGGTGTCGGAGTCGGAGCGGCTGCTCTTCGGTGGGCCGCTGCGCTACGACATGGGCTGGAACAGCCACTCCGACGCCCGGCTCCAGCTGAACTTCCGGGAGATGGTGCGCCAACTGCCCGCGCTGCTCTCGCTCAGTTTCCGGCTCGCCTGGCAGGCCGACCGGCGGGCCGCGAAGGTCGTGCTCGGCGCCGAGGCGGGCCGGGGCGCGGCACAGGCGGTGAGTCTGCTGGCCGTGAACAGTGTGCTGGGGCAGCTGATCGGCGGCGGTTCGATCGAGGAGCGGTTACGGGGTGCCGTCCCCGCCCTCGTCGCGATGGCCTCGGTGATGCTGGTGGCCGCGGTGCTGCGGGCCGCGTCGACGTACGCCACCGGACGCCTGGAACCGAAGGTGGAGCGGGTGGCGACCGAGCGCTATCTGGAGCGGGCGGCCGCCGTGGAACTGGCCGCGATCGAGGACCACGCCTTCCACAAACTGCTGGACACCGCCCAGTACGGCGCCTCGTCCGCCCGCCGCATGATCGCCTACGCCACCCGGGTCATGAACGCGGCGATCTCGCTGATCGCGGCGGCCGGCGTGCTGACCGTGCTGCACCCGGCGCTGCTGCCGCTGCTGGTGACCATGACCCTGCCCAGCGCCTGGAGCGCCCTGACGATCGCCCGGCGCCGGTACGAGTCCTTCCACACCTGGGTGCAGCACGCCCGCGCCGGTCATCTGCTCAGCGAGCTGCTCACCGAACCGACCGCGGCGCCGGAGATCCGGGTGCACGGCGTCGGCCCGTTCCTGCTGCACCACTACCGGGCCATGTCGGAGGTCGCGGAGGCGGAACAGGCCCGGCTGGCCCGGCTCGCGGCCCGTACCGGGCTGATCGCGGCGTTCTGGACGGGGCTCGCGACGGTGGCGACGTACGCGACGCTCGGCGGGCTGCTGCTCGCCGGGGCGATGGCGCTGTCGGTGGCGGGCACGGCGGTGATCGCGATCCGTTCGGGTTCCGCCAGCCTGGACAGCCTGGTCCTGGAGGTGAACCAGCTCCATCAGGAGGCCCTCTTCGTCGGCGATCTGCAACGGCTGTACGTCGAGGCCGAGCAGCGCGCGATCCCGGTCGGCGGACGGGAACTGCCCGAGGACCCGCGGGAGATCCGATTCGAGAACGTCACGTTCAGCTATCCGGGCGAGTCCACGCACCCGGCCCTGGACGACGTGACGCTCACGCTCCCCCTCGGCCGGATCGTGGCGCTGGTCGGCGAGAACGGCTCGGGCAAGACGACCCTGGTGAAGCTGCTGGCCGGGCTCTACAAGCCGGACCGGGGCCGCATCCTGTGGGACGGCGTGGACACGGCGGACGCGGACCGGCATCTGCTCGCCGAGCGGATCGCGATGGTGGCGCAGGACTTCAAGCGCTGGCCGTTCACGGCCCGGGTCAATGTGGCGGTCGGCCGGTCGGCGGCGCCGCTGACCGAGGAGCGGATGGCCGACTCGATCGCCGAGGCCGGCGCCCAGGACGTGGTGGCGGATCTGCCGCGTGGCCTGGACACGCTGCTGGCCCGCCATTTCAGCGGCGGGCACGAGCTGTCCGGCGGGCAGTGGCAGCGCCTCGGCATCGCGCGGGCGGCCTACCGGCGCGGCCGCATCCTGATCGTGGACGAGCCGACGGCGGCGCTGGACGCGCGGGCCGAGCTGGAGGTCTTCGAGAAGATCCGCGCCCTGGCGGGCAGCGGGCAGACGGTCGTCCTGATCACCCACCGGCTGGCGTCCGTACGGCACGCGGACCTGGTGCACGTCCTGGAGCAGGGCCGGCTCGTCGAGTCGGGCACCCCCGAGGAGCTGCTGGCGACCGGCGGCGTCTACGCCGAGCTGTACTCGCTCCAGGCGGACCAGTTCACGGCACCGAAGGCGAGCTGACCGCGGTGTCCGCGGGGACGACAACCAGGAACGCGTCCGTCGCGAGGTCCATCACGACCTCGGCGGGCGTGCCCTCCATGCGCCGTGCGTGCGCGAACTCCTCCGCGGGCCAGGAGCCACGCGGGCCACCGGCGGGAAAGCGCTCGAGCACCTTTCGCCCGTTCACCATCCTGCACCTCCGATCAAGCGTCCTTCTGTAAGGAGTTAACGCTCTGGAGGCCCGGAACGGCTCGTTGAGTTGCGGGACTGAGACGTAGTTGACACCGGTTCAGCGCGCAGCGTGAGAAACCGGTTACCGAACGGTCACTTCCGTTACCGCTCGTGTCATTTCCTGCACTCTCCGCGTCAATCGTCGTACTCGTCGTGGTAGCGGACGCGCTCGCTCCCGGCGGGCGCCCCCAGCGCCGACGCGCGCCCCTTGGGCTCCTCCCACTCCTCCTGCCGGCCCAGCGCGGTGAGGTCCAGGAGGCTGGTCGTGGAGCCGAGCCCGTCCAGGCCTCGCTCGTACGTCGAGTACGTGTGGAAGACGCGGTCCCGCTCCCGCAGGAAGCAGCTGACGCCGGGCCGCTCGACGAGCTCCCCCTCGTGCACGAGGGTCGCCTCGAAGTCGCGGTTGAAGTCGCCGCCGTACGACGAGTACCAGGGCAGGGTCCATCCCATCCGCGCCTTGAACGGCAGGATCTTCGTGTACGGCGCCCGGGACACCGCCGCGAACGTGGTGCCCCGCGCCTTCAGATGCGCCAGATGCCCGATCTGGTCCAGGAACGCCGAGCAGCTGCGGCAGCCCGCGTCCCACTCCGGCGCGAACATGAAGTGGTAGACGACGAGCTGGGACCGCCCTTCGAAGAGGTCGAGCAGCGTCGCCTTGCCGTCGCCGCCCTCGAAGAGGTACTCCTCCTCGATCTCCACCATGGGCAGCCGGCGCCGCTCGGCGTTGAGCGCGTCCCGCGCCCGTGTGGCCGCCTTCTCCCTGACCAGCAGTTCCCCGCGCGCCGCGCGCCACTGCGCGCGCGAGACGATCTCCGGAAGCGACATGAACCCTCCTGTGCAACGGTCCCTTCGGGGGGTGACCGATGGCGGCGGCGGAACTCATCGCTGTGCCGGGAAATTCTTTTTCCGGCGGGCTCTCAGGTGTCGTAGTCCTGGATCCGTCTGCCGTGGCTCCGGTCGAGAAGCGCGGGCATCCGCTCCCCCAACTCCCTGACGACACCGGGCACATCGATGGTCAGCAGCTCCCGGTCGCGCATCAGGACCCGTCCGTCGACGATCGTCGTGCGGACGTCGGAGGAACGGGCGCTGTGCACGAGGGTGGCGGCGAGGTCGTGGACGGGCTGGGTGTGCGGGCCGCTGAGGTCGACGAGGACGAGGTCGGCGCGGCGGCCGGGCGCGAGGGTGCCGAGGGTGTCGCCGAGTCCCACCGCGCGGGCGCTCTGGAGGGTGGCATGGTGCAGAGCCTGGCGGGACGTCAGCCAACGCGGGTCGCCGGTCGTGGACTTCTGGATGAGCGCGGTGAGCGCCATCGACTCCCATACGTCGAGGGAGTTGTTGGAGGCGGCGCCGTCCGTGGCGAGGCCGACGGGGATGCCGAGGTCGTACAGGGCGCGGACGGGTGTGGTGGTGGGCCAGGCGAACTTGAGGTAGCCGCGGGGCGCGGTGGCGACGGAGACCCGACCGCCGGCACCGGCAAGGACGGGCAGGTCGCGGTCGAGGATGCCGGTGCCGTGGGCGATGAGGACGTCGGTGTCGAGGATGCCGGTGCGGGCCAACACCTCGATGGGGGTGACGCCGTGGCGTTCGAGGCTGGTGTCGGCCTGGTCGCGGTTCTCGGCGGCGTGGAGATGGACGGGGAGGCCATGGGCGCGGGCCAGTTCGGCGGTGGCGGCGAGGTCGGCGTCATCGACGGTGTAGGGGGCGTGCGGGGCGAGGGCGGTGGTGATGCGACCGGCGGCGCCGCCGCGGTGCCGGAGCGCGAACTCCAGTGATTTCTCCCGCCCTTGAGGGCCCTGGGAGGAGAAGTAGGCCTCGCCAAGGTGCGCCCGGATGCCGCACTCCTCGACGACCGAGGCGACGGCGTCCATCGAGAAGTAGTGGTCGGCGAAACAGGTGACGCCGCCGCGGATCATCTCCGCGCAGGCGAGCCGGGCGCCCAACTCCACGTCCCGCTCGGTGAGGTTGGACTCGACGGGCCAGACGACGTCGTTGAACCACTCCTCGGTCGGCAGATCCTCGGCGACCCCGCGCAGCGCGACCATCGGGGCGTGGGTGTGACAGTTGACGAGCCCGGGCATGGCCACCTGCCCACGGGCGTCGATGTGTTCGGCGGCGGGCGGCGGCGGTTCGGTCGCCGTGAGGGACTCGATGACACCGCCCCGGACGACGATGGTGGCGTTCTCCTCGAACCCGATGCGCTCCTCGTCGTCGTGGACGAGGGCGGTGCATCCGGTGATGACGAGGTCGGCGGGAGAGTCGGTCATCACGCCAACGTACGGCGTGGTCGTCGGGCCGCGTGAGCCGAACCGCGCATCGTGTCCCGACTCTGTCGCCGCGTCGGCCGGACGAGCACGCTGGCCTCACCACACCGTCCGGAAGGGGGACCGGCATGCTCATCGGCACCTGGAACCTGGAGAACCTGTACCGCCCCGGCGGCCCGTTCGGCCCGGCCGACAAGACCGCGTACGAGACGAAGCTCGCCGCCCTCGCCGCCACGATCACGGCCCTCGACCCGACGCTGCTGGGCGTGCAGGAGGTCGGTGAGCCGGAGGCGCTGCGGGACCTGGTCGGCATGCTGGACGGCGACTGGCACACCGGGCTGTCCCGGCACCCGGACAGCCGGGGCATCCGGGTCGGGTTCCTCAGCCGGGTCCCGTTGGAGGTGCTGTCCGACGCGAACGCGTTCCCGGCACGGCTGCGTCCGGTGCAGGCGGACGACGAGGGCGGGGTGGCCGCGGAGGCGGGCCGCGGCTTCCTGGCGGTGGAGGCGGCGACGGAGGCCGGCCCGCTGCGGGCGGCGGTCTGCCATCTGAAGTCGAAGCTGCTGTCGTATCCGGGCGGCCGCTTCGTGCCCCGCGACGAGGGCGAACGGGCGCGCTACGGAGCGTACGCGCTGTACCGGCGGGCGGCGGAGGCGACGGCGTTGCGCGCGCTGGCCGATGTGCTGCTGGCGGGTGACGGGCGGGAGCGGGACGTGGCCGTGCTGGGGGATCTGAACGACGAGGTGCAGGCGGCCACCACGCAGATCCTGCTCGGCCCGCAGGGTTCCGAGATCGGCACACCCGGCTTCGACAAGCCGGACAAGGGGGATGTGGAACGGCTCTGGAGCACCGCCCCCATGATCCCCCTCGAACAACGCTACTCCCGCCTCAACTCCGGGCGCCGCGAGCTGATCGACCACATCCTGGTGAGCCATCGCCTGGTCTTCCGGGTGACGTCGGCAGGCACCGGCCTGCCGGGCGAGGAGGTCCCCCGGCTGCCGTCGGTGGGCCCGGACCCGGCGGAGCGGCGAGGGGCGCCGGGGTCGGATCACGCGCCCGTGTGGATGCGGATCGGCTAGACGGCCAGCGGCAGTTCGGGCAGCCGTACCCGCAAATGATGTTTCCCTTCCGCCAGTTGCTCCAGCAACCCGGCGAGCCGTTCGGTGTGCCGCGATGTGAGTCGGCCCGAGTCGTCGAGGTGCACGGCACACGCCGTGGTCGTGTCGACGAGTTCCTCGAGTACGGCGACGACATCCCCCGCGCCCGCCGAGTGCCGGGCGAGCGGCGGGAGTTCGGCGGCGGCGAGGGCGATGGCGGTACGGGCCTCGGCGAGCGTGCGATAGGCCTCGCGGCGCAGGGTCCAGCGGACGCGACGGCTGTGGGTGTCCGGGTCCGTCTCGTGCAGGACGTGGGAGAGATAGGCCTGGGCGGCCTCGCTCGCCGCGCCGAGCCGGGCCCGTACTCCGCCGCCGCGCTGCCCCGGCATCGGCAGATGACCGACGACGAGCACGAGCGCGCAGGCCAGCAGCGTCTCGCCGATCCGGCTCACGGAGGCCTGCGGTTCCCCGCCGACCATCACCAGGGCGAGCACGAGGACGGTGACCACAGCGGTCTGGGCGGCAAAGTGCCGGGTGGCGACGGGGATGAGCGCCCCGCTCACGGCGACGAGCGCGATGAGCCCCTCGGGCCGGGGCAGTACGGCGGCGAAGGCGGCGAACACGAGCGCGCCGAGGACGGTCCCCGCGGCCCGGCACAGCACCCGCGAGACCAGCGGCCCCAGATCCGGCTTGACGAGGAAGACGGCGGTGGCGGGCAGCCAGTACCAGTGCTCGTGCTGCCCGTACCAGTGGGAGTGGTGCAGGCCCTGGGCGATAGCGGCGCTGGCGCCGAAGCAGAGGGCGACCCGCAGCCCGTACTCCCGTCCGCCGCTGCCGAACGCGGCCCGCAGCAGATCCCCGGCCGCCCTCCGACGCGTGTGCAGATCTCCGCCCTTGCCGCGGTCGAAGGCCTCGGCGGCGTGCAGCAGGGCGTCGTCGAGTGCGCGCAGCGCGGGGGCGGACCGGGAGGGCGCGGGCAGCGGCCCGGTGTGCGTGTTCTCGCGTACGGCGGTGGCGAGCCGCCGGGGACCGGCCGAGGCCCGCCCGGTCAGGGGTTCGCCGGCCCAGGCGAGCGCGGTGGCGGCCTCGGCGAGCGGGAGCGCGGCGGCGTACTGCGCGTGCAGGCGCCGTTCGGCGGCGGAGCTGGCGTAACGCCGCAGTCGGGGCCCGGCGAGGGCGTCCTGGGCGTGGTCGAGAGCGGCGGTGAGGGCGGCGCGGCGCGCGGTGGCGTGGCCGGCGCCGACCGCGTCGAGGAGGTCGGCGACGGCGTCGTACACCCGCGCGACCGCCTCCCGTTCCCCGTCGAACCGGAAGTCACCGGCGAGCGAGCCGGGCGTCGGCAGGGCCAGGCGCAGCCCGAGCAGCCAGGCGGCACCGGCGAGATAGCCGAGCGCCCGCACGGGGCCCGGCTCCGGCAGCGGCATCCCGGCCCCGATCGCGGAGGCGACGAGCAGCTGCGTCCCCGCGCCGGAGGCGACGGGCCCGATGGCGCTCATGCCGCCCGCGACCAGCCCGAGCCCGGTGAGAAGAAGAGTGAGAGGGAGAGCGGATACGTGCTGTCCGGCGTACGTCCCGACGAGCATCCCCAGTGCCCCTGCCACTGCCGGGAGCCCGATCCGCTGCACGGAGGCCCGCCGACTGCCGGGCCGGTCGTTGATGCCGGCGAGCATCGCGGCGATGGCGGCGACGACACCGAGGGAGGTGCGGTCGGTGAGCACGGCGGCGAGCAGGAGGGGTCCGGCGGAGAGGGCGCCGCGCAAAACAGCGTTCCAGGGGACGGGGCCGCGCTGGGTGCGGAGGGTGTGGGCGAGCCAGGGCGGGAGGGCGAGCGGGCGGGACACTGGGCTCCTGTCGTCTGGTCGAGGGCGGGGGTGTGCCTTCGGGCGACGGTGGCCGGGCGGTAGATGTCCACGGTAGATCGCGCGGGGGGAGAAGTTGGGACGGCCGTATTTCGGGGATGTGACGGTTGGCCCGAAGGCCGCTTTCTTTATGAACTCAACTGTCCGCGGGATGAACTCAACGGTCCGCGGGCTCCGGAAACGGGAGCGGACCCGAGGGCGTAGCGTCTCTGATCAGTTAAGCGAACCCATGCGAACTGTGGGGTCTGGCATGGGTTCTGCCCACCGTGGTGGGGTGGCGTGGGTGTGCAGGTGGAATCCCGCGCCCAGTGCCGCCCCTCTCGGCCGGTGTCGGCGGGTGGCGGGTGTGCTGATCGTCGTCACGCCCTGGTGCCGGTGGGCTGCGCGGGGCAGCTGCCTCCGGCCCGTGTGAGCGTGTCCCTCCGGACGCTTTCCCACCGGTCCTGTCGGGCCGGTGGGGGAGGGTGCCCCGCGTCGCCTGGGCGCGGGGCGTGGAGTTGCGTGCCGGGTGGGTCCGGTCTTGGACCGGTCCCAGCAGACTGGTGCGGTGGTGGCCGCTTCGACCACGGCGGTGGCTTCGAGCTGGTCAACCACGCTGCGGATGACCATGGTGTTGCTGGTGCGGTCGATGACGGTCTTGGTCTGGTGGGTGAGGCCGCGGGCGGCGATCCGCTGCCATGCGCCGGTGTCGCGGTCGCCCTGCCAGCGGCAGTCGAGGTTGGGGCACAGGGCCCATTTCCAGCCGGGTGTGGTGGGTCGGTCGGGTGCTTTGCGGTGGCGTAGCGGAACCAGGCAGCGAGGGCAGTGCCGTGAGGTGCCACGGGCCGGGACGGTGACCACGGCGACACCGGCCTCGGCGGCCAGGTGCCGCATCCGGTCCACGATCTGCCCGCGAACCTGCTGGGACAGGCGGCTGTTGAGAGTGCGGCCCATGCCCCGGGCCTCCATCGACCGCAGGTCCTCGACGTAGATGACACTCGCGCGGGCGGCGATGGCCTGATCGACCGTCCAGCGGGCGGCGGACCGGGCCAGGGCGTCGTTGAGGTTCGAGCGCCGGTCCGACAAATGACGGACTTCCTCGGCCAGCACGGCGTGTTTGCCGGTCAGGTGATGGCTCTCGGTGTCGTTGATAAGCCGGTGGTAGTGGTCGGTCTTGGCGTGCAGTTGCTCGCCCTGACGGCGCAGCCGGTGCTGCTTGGCCAGCACACCGGCCGTCCGGAACTGGGCACCGGCTCCTAGCGCGGTGATCGTCCCGTTGTCGTGAAGCCGGACGGCGCCTGCGCTGAGCAAGGTGTTCAGACCCCAGTCCACGCCCAGCGCCACGGTGTGCCCGGTGCTCCGGGCGGCGGGTACGGCATGGGTGTAGGCGAGGTCCGCGTGGACCCGGGCGGAGCGGACGCGCAGGGTGGGCAGGTGCAGCAGGGCGCCGGGCGGGACGGTGGGCGGGAGCGTGACGGGGCAGGCCACCCACGCCCAGTCCCCATAGGAGCGTGGATCGGGGCGGGTGGGCAGTTGCAGCCGCAGCAGCGCCCGGCCTGGATCATCACCGCGGGCGAGGGTGGCCTGCTGGCCGTCGCAGGCGGACAGCAGCAGCATCCGCGCAGCCCGGGGTGCGGCCTCCAGCTCGAAAACATCCGCCGGCTTGCGGCCGTACGTGCCCGTGAAGGCGGCGATCTGCCGGGTCCGGGATCTGATCACACCGGACGGCAGGTGCTTGCCCTCGGGGACCGCCTCGCGGACGGCATCCCACTCGCCTGGGGTGCGCTTCGCGGGGTCGGCGGGCCACGTCTCAATCACTCCAGTCGTCAGGTCGGCCCGCCACTTCGCCGACCGCAGCAGACGCCCCGCCTGCTCCTGGGCCATGCGCACGATCCGGTCGTTGACACGGATGCCGTCGGCCGGGGCAGTGGTCCAGCCCAGACGCCGCAGCGCCATCCACGCGTTCGACGGCAGCCCGCGGCCCTCAGCATCCACACCCGAGGCCAGTAGGCCCACATCGACGGCGCTCCAGTGCGCGGCCAGCAGCCCGGCGGCCATGCCGGACACCAGATCCGCAGCCCAGCCCACCCGCTCGGCGAGCACGGCGGCCGACAGCACCGCACCCGTCTTCTCCACCACACCCGTCCGCAGCAGACCACGTGCACAGGCGGTGCGGGCCGTCTCACGCTCACCGAGCGGAAGCCTCCGGCTCACCGGCCCCTCCCCCTTCACCCGGTGCTGTCATCCGATCAACGACACACTCCCAGAAAGGTCACGTATTCGATTCACGCACCCACATGCGACTCCGCTGACAGCGCCTGCCCCACGACATGGCACCGACGGATGACACGCCACTACGGATCACCACGGATCCGAAAGGAAACACGTAAGCCTGGACCCGGTCGATCCGGCGATCGACGGCGAATACCGAATCTGGAGCGAGAGGCTGAGATTGACCGCGGCCGGCTCTTGGACCTGACACCGCTTCATCAGGCAGAGCCTCAGGTTACCGCCGTCTCACACAGCGCCTGCACTTGATCGATCGCCTGACTCAGCGCGTCCACGCCTGTCTCCGCAGAGAGCGATGCGACGACGGCGTCCACGGACCTCAGACCTGCCCGCTCCACCAGCCGCTTCTCATTGGTGACCCATTCTCCGCGTCCCGCCAACACCCCATGTCCCGCCTGTACGACGGCCGTGGCAATAGCCCCTGCGGTCTCCGTCAGACGGCCCGAGGGGGCGTGGTTGGCGCGCGCGTAAGCCAAGGTCGCCCGAGCCGTGCCGTGCCAGCGGTCGCTCGCTGCATGGCGCAGCTTCTCCGGGTAAGTTGCCGGGCGCGGCAGATCACCCCGCAGCACCTCATTGATCGCCAACTCGGCCACCACCAAGTAGCTGGGAATCCCCGCGAGATGGAAGAGCAGCGGCTCCACATGGAACCGCCCTTCCTCCGCCTCCGCCAACTCGTGTTCCACGACGTCGAGATCGCGGTAGTGGACGTCGACGCGGCGCCCGTCGACGGTCAGCCACGCGCCGCCGTTGAAGACGCCCCCGCCCCAGCCGCCGACGTCCGACACCTCACCCTCCCAGCCGACGGCGCGGAGGTCGGCGGGATCGAAGGGGCCGCGGTAGTACACCGCCAAGTCCCAGTCGCTGTCCGGCCGGTTCGTGCCCTGGGCGCGGGAGCCGCCGAGGGCCACGGCCTGGACGGTGGGGAGCGCGGCGAGGCGGTCGGCGGTGGTGTCGAGGAAGGCGGCGTCGGAGAGGGTGGGCATGGGGGCAGCGTACGAAGCCGGGTGGCGTGCTTCCACGCGATTACGCGCCGCCACCACCCCGAAACCCCCCTCTACGCCATCACGCGCCCGTCGCCACCCCGAAGTCCGCCCCCGAGATCCCGCCCAGCCGGTCGGCGATCGTTCGCAACGGCCCTTGCAGCGCGGCAAGTTCGGCCCGCATGGCGTCCGCCTCCGGCCAGGCCGTCTCGTGGTCGAGTGGGGCCGTGTCCGTCGGGCAGCGGGCCTCGTACGCGGCCAGGCGCGGGTGCCAGGTCGATGTGAAGGGGCGGATGACGTCGTTGATCAGGCCGTACGCGAGGCTCTGGACCGTGGGCGCGCCGCCGGCCGAACCCCGTTCCAGACCGACGCTGTACGTGTGCAGCGTCGCGCGCGTGAAGTCGATCAGCGACTTCAGGGACGTCAACGCCTCGCGGAGGCTGCCCGTTCCCGGCGCCAGTTCCTGCACGCCGATCCTCGTGACCAGCTCGACCTGGATGTCGAAGGCGGCCATCCGCTCCGACTCGCTGGGCGCGGTCATGGGTGCCTCCCTTCGGCCACCGGGGAAGGCCAGCGTAACCGGGTCGCGGCGGGCGCACAGGGTCCGCAGGGCGGCTCGGCGCAGGGTCTCCGTGCGGGCCGGGGCCGGATCGTGGTGGTGCCAGGCGTGCAGGGTGACCGGGTGGAGCTGCCAGCCGCCGTCGGCGACGGGCGTGAGCAGACCACGTACGCGCAGTTCGGCGATGCCGTTGTCGGCACGCCGGTGGGCGACGGCCCTCGGTACGCGATCGGCGGCGGCCAGCACCTGCTCCGCGTCCTCGGCGGTCAGCGGCAGCGGGTGCAGCGCCGCGGCGCAGCGGAGCGCATCTGCGGCGTCCCGCGTGTCCACGTCGCGTACGAGAGCGGCGGTCACGTCCTCGCCCGCCAGCGTGTCGAGGAGCGAGCCACCGCGCGCGTGCAGCCGGTCATAGAGCGCACTGGCCTCGTGACCTGCGGCGACGGCCCGGCCGAGGAGCGTGAGGGCGAGGGGGTGGCCGCCCATCGCCTCCGCGAGCGTGTCGTCGCCGTCGACGAGCACGCGCGCGTGAGGCGAGTCCAGGGGACCGAGGTCCACGGCGGTGCCGAGTCCGTCGTACGCCCTGCTGCGCAGCGTGAAGAGGGTGTGGCCCAGCGGGTGCGGTGCCGCCATGCCGCTGATCTCGCGCGCGGGGAGCCGGCCGGCGGGGACCGAGTCGACGATCCAGAGGAACGGTTCGCCGGCCGCCTCGAAGTGGTCGTACGGCTCGACGATGCCCAGCCCGCGCAGCGAGTCGTCGTACGCCTCCCCGTTCAGCCAGAAGACACCGCCCGGGTATGCCGCCTCGAAACGCAGCGCGTACTCCTCGGCGAGAGCGGTCTTGCCGATGCCGGCCATGCCGCGGATCTGGACGGCGTGGGCGGCGGCGCGGCCGGTGACGAGGGGCGCGGCGTGGGCGTGCAGCGCGGAGTGCACCTGCCACAGTTCGGCGAGGCGGCCCAGGAAGCCGGGGTGCGGCCGCGGTGCGCCCGGCCGTCGGCGTCGTACGTCGAACTCGCGGACGGGCATGGGGCCGTCGAGGCTGGCGACATGCGCGCGTACGTCGTCGACGAGGGCGGCGAGATCGTCGTCCGAGGCGTGCCGGGCGTCCCGCAGTTCGACGGGACGGATATGTCCGGTCCCCCGTTCCGGGTTGACGACCATGACCCGGCGCCGCGGGTCGCCTTCGCCGAGTCCGGCCAGATACGCGGTGGTCAACTCCCACTGGCAGGCCTCGCGTTCGGGGTAGCCGGTGGAGTAGTACGCCAGCAGGGCCTTGGAACGGGCCAGTTCACGCCGGATGGTGTCGCTGATGCCGGCGAAGGACGCGACGCCGGTCTCGTCCGTGAACACCCGAAGGCCCCCGCCGCGCAATGCCCGCGCGAGCGGACGGACCCGCTCCACATCGCTGCGGCTGTAGCTGAGGAAGACGTCCCACACGGCGACTTACCCTACTGTGGGTACCGGGGAGGTCGATCATGGCAAACAGGCAGCGCAGGCGACGCCGACCGGGCGGCCCGGCTCAGGTCACGGCCAAGCTGACGATTCCGTTCGTCGGCGAGATCTCGGGTACGTGGGAGCCGGCGGACGCGGAACGCAGTGCGGCCTGGGAGCTGTACCTGGAACTCGTCACGCGCGTGTCGGTCGAGGAACTCGACCCGGACGAGGGCTTCCTGCGCGAGGCGCTGTCCTCCCTCTACACCTTCTTCAACACGACCCGCGAGATACTCCGCCGCTACGGCCCCGACGTCGCCCCTCCCCTGGCCCCCGGCCATGTCAGCTTCGGCGTCCTCGCGGTCACGGTCCTCAACCGCGTCCTGCGCCCGCTGCTCGCGTCGTGGCATCCGCGGTTGACGGCGTACGAGTCGCAGCGGCCGGAGGGACATGATCCGGTGGCGTGGGAGCGGGAGTGGGAACACGCGGGCACGCTGCGTGAGCGGATCGGCGAGGTCCGCCAGACCCTCGTCTCGCTGGCCCGGACCCTTCAGGAGGTGGCGGACGTCAGCGATCTCATCGACCTGCCGACTCCTCGGTCCTCGGGGGCGGGGTCCCCCCCCCACAGGTCAGAGGGGTCCTGACGGTTCAGGGGCGTGAAATCGCGCTCGGCGGCCGGAGGTTCGGGCTCGCGGCCTGAACGGCCGTCCGACACGGGGATCACGCTCAGGCTTACCAGAGGTCCCGGTGCCGATGCCGAGTTGGTGGATGGTCGAGTTCCTCGGCTGTCAGGAGCAGCGCCTCCGCGGGAGCGGCACGCAACTCGAGGCGTGCGGTGGACCGGAAGGCCTGGAGTGCGGCGCGGGCACGGCGCTCGTACGGGCTGCTCACGCGGTCGTTCATCGCCCGGGGGTACGTGTACGAGGTGAAGCTCCGCACGACTCGACTCGGCATGGGGCGACGGCCCTCGCGGTGGGCTCGGGTCAACTCCTCGTACGTGTAACGGAGTTCAGGGACGGCGTTGCCGGTCCAGGGGCCAGGCAGGCCCAGCGACCAGAACGCGGGGAGGGTGCGGTGCCGGCTGGGGACGTGATGGGTGGTGCGGGACACGCATGAGCCTCCTGGGACCGAGCGCACCTTGCGGCTGCCGACGCCCGTCGCGCGAAGCGCCGTCCGACGAAGGCTGACAGCCGCCACGCGTTTCCGTCGAGCGGTTATCCACAGGAGGCCGCGGCCTCGGGCGATTGTCAGTGGGACGCGCTTCAATGGGATGCGTCGTCACAGAACGTGACGGCGGCCGCGGCCGGAAGGCTGTGGTGTGCCACGGGGGAGGCAGCGATGGCGAGTGTGGGTCGCGGGGAGCATGAAGAGGACGGGCGGCGGTACGTCTCCTTGGCCGGACTGCGCATGCGGGGCTGGGCCGGGAGCATGGTCCACTGGCTGCTCGGGCCGCCGGACCGGCTGAGTGTGAATCCGCGGGTCAGAGCGGCGCCCCCGGTGCGGCTCTATCGCGTCGAGCGGGTCGAGGCGGCGGAGCGGGGGCGCGGGCTGCGGCCGGGTCGGACGGCCCTGCCGGAAAAATTGGATGCGCTGCCCAACCACCCCTTGGATGATCGCCGGGTTGTCCGTCCGCCGTCCAGAACCTCGGGAGCCCCTATGATCCGGCGCGTCACCGCCCCCGCCCTCTTCCCGCCGCCCACCTACTCCCACGCCTCCGTCGTCGAGGCCGGCACGAAGCTCGCGTTTCTCGCCGGGTCCGTGCCGCTCGATGCCCAGGGCAGTCTCGTCGGCGAAGGGGACCCGGTGCGGCAGGCCGAGCAGGTGATCGCGAACCTGGAGGAGCAACTGCGGGCGATCGGCAGCGACTTGGCCCATGTGCTCTACACCGACGTGTATGTCGTGAGCCAGGAGACCTCGGTCCTCTCCGCCGTCTGGGAGGTCGTGGAGGCGTCCGGGCTCAGCACCGGACCGCACTCGTCGACGCTGATCGGTGTGGCCTGCCTCGGGTACAGCGGCCAGTTGGTGGAGATCACGGCGACGGCCGCGGTCCCGGAGGAGGCGTGATGAACGACGACGCGCAGGGCGTCACGATACGGCGCGCCACCCCCGCCGACGCCGCCGCGGCGGCCGACGTCTGGCTGCGGTCGTTCGATGCCGCGCTGCCGACCGTCGTCAGACCACGGTCCGACGGCGAGGTGCGGGGCTACATCCGGGATGTGGTCGTGCCGCTGCGGGAGACATGGGTCGCGGAGACGACCGGTCCCGAGAAGCAGGAGGTCGCGGAGACGACCGGTCCCGGGAAGCGGGAGGTTGTGGGGACGACTGGTCCCGGGAAGCGGGAGGTTGTGGGGGCTCGGGAGGTCGCGGGAGCCCGGGAGATCGTGGGGATCATGGTGCTCGACGGCGACCTGCTCTCCCAGCTCTATCTCGCCCCGGACTGGCGCGGGCGGGGCATCGGGGACCGGTTCGTCGCGCTCGCCAAGGAGCGCAGTCCGCGGGGGCTGCAGCTGTGGACCTTCCAGATCAACAAGCCCGCCCACCGCTTCTACGAGCGGCATGGCTTCGTCGCGGTCGAGCACACGGACGGGAGGGGGAACGAGGAGCGGGAGCCGGACGTGCGGTATGTATGGCGGCCGTGAGCGACCTGGTGAGCATCAGCCGCGGGCGTTTCGGGCCAGCTCCAGCGCGTACGACGGCCACCAGCTGCCCGCCGCCGGCCCGCCCCGGCAGGTGCCGTCGGACTCGCCCGGGCGCTTGATCCAGAGGTAGGCGTCCAGGCGAGGGTTGCCCGTCTGCGTCGTCGGGGGTTCGCCGAGGGCGCGGCCGGGCGGGTTGCACCAGCTGTCGGTGCCGGAGTACGGCCCGTTGCCGTTGCGGCTGGTGTCGACGACGTAGTGCTTGCCGCCGAGGTCCGCCGACAGCCAGTCGCCGTACGTGGAACTGGCCTCGTTCGTCTGGAAGTTGGAGACATTGAGCGCGAAGCCGTCGGCTTGCGCGATGCCCGCTGCCGTGAGCGCGTCGACCAGGCGCCAAGCCTCCGGAATCCAGCTGGAGTTGCCGGCGTCGAGGTACACGTGGGTGTGCGGGCTCTGCGTGAAGCGGTCGACGGCGTAGGCGAGCAGGGCGTAGCGGTCCTCGGCCACGACCTGGGTGCAACCGGCCACCACCTGGGCGACGGCGTCGGGTTCGACGATCACGTAGGCGCCGCGGTCACCGAGGGCGTCGGCGAACTCGTCGACCCACGCGCGGTAGTCGGCCGCACTGGGAGCGCCTCCGGTGGAGAAGAGGCCGCAGTCGCGGTGGGGGATGTAGTACGCCACGAGTACGGCGGTCCGTCCGGCCAGGGCGGCGTCGGTGGTGCGGGCGCGGACCACCGGACCGGGGTTCGGGCCGTTCAGCCACTCAGCCTGGGGGCGCGTCGCGATGCGGTCCATAAGGGCGGCCTCCGTGTCGCGTCCCGCCTGCCTCCACTCGGCGGCCTGCCGGGCGGCCGGGGAGTCGGGGTCCGTCCAGAACGGCTCGGCCTCCCCTCCCGAAGCGCCGGTGCAGCACAACCCGAGGAGCAGGAGGGCGGCAAGCACGGTACGCGGAGCCCGGCCACCAGCCACCGACGACGACCCGAACACCGGCGACTCCCGTTCCCGCCGCCGAGCATCAGGAGGTGTGGGGGACGCGGGGGCGGCGCCACGTCCCGACGGAAGTGTGCGGTCGTACCGCCCCTGGCCCTGACGCACCGCCGACGGGACCGCGCCAGGATCACCCCGACGGCGTCCTCTCCCCGGCTTGATGCTCCACGGCGTCCCCGACGCACCCCGACGGCGCCCCCTCACCGGCTCGGTGCGCCACGGCTTCGCCGACGCACCCCGACGACACCCCCTCACCGGCTCCGTGCGCCACCGCATCGCCGCCCACACCCCACCCGCAGGGCCGCAAACCCCTCACCCCACCTGCCTCCCCCAAACCCGCCCCTTGGCCAACGGCCGTGCATACCCGCCCACCCGGCTCGTCCCCAACCCCAACCCCACCAGCGACTCCGCCAGCTTCACCGCGGCCCCGACCCCGTCGACCACCGGCAGCCCGAGTTTCTCCCCCACCGCCCGTTGCAGCCCCGTCATCCCGGCGCAGCCCAGCACCAGCACCTCGGCGCCCGCGGCGATGGCTCTCTCCGCGGCGGCCACGAAGGCGGCCTCCGTGCGCTCCGCGTCGCCGAGTTCGAGGACGTTCAGCCCCGTTCCGACGACCGCGGCGCAGTTGCGGCCCACGCCGGCGAGTTCCAGGCTGTCCTCGATCTGGCCGCAGGAGCGTTCCAGGGTGGTGACCACGCCGTAGCGCCGGCCGAGCAGACAGGCCAGATGGGCCGCCGCCTCGGTGATGTCGACGACGGGGACGTCGACCAACTCCCGGACGCCTTCCCGTCCGTGTTCGCCGAAACCGGCCATGACGACCGCGTCGTACGCGGGGCCCTCGTAGGTCCGCAGGAGGTCGATCACCGCAGCCGCCGACAGGTAGCTGTCGAGCCAGCCCTCGGCCGACTCCGGTCCCCACTGGGGGGTCAGCCCGGTCACGGCGGTGCCCGGGCCTGCCGCGGCCCGGGCACCTCGTACGATCTCCTCGGTCATCTCCTGCGTGGTGTTGCAGTTGGTGACGACGATTCGCACTTCCGTCAGACCTCCACAGCCTTGGTAGCGGCGGTGCGCTCGTCCCGGCACAGCAGCGCGTACAGTCCGGCCGCCAGCGCCGTGCCGATGAACCAGGAGTACGGGGCCACGTCGCTGAACGTCTTCACGAGGGCGAGGACGGCCGCGACGCCCGCCGAGGGCAGGAACGCCCACAGCGCCTTGGGGTTGACGCCCTTCTTGTAGTAGTAGCGGGAGCCGGGGGCGCCGTTGAACAGTTCGTTGACGTCCACGCGGCCCTTCTTGATCCAGTAGTAGTCGAGCATGATCACGCCGAACAGCGGGCCCAGGAAGGCACCGAGGCCGCCGAGGAAGTAGTTGACGACGGTCGGGTTGGAGAAGAGGTTCCACGGGGTGACGACCAGCGCGGCGACCGTGCTGATCATGCCGCCGACCTTGAAGCTGATCTTCTGCGGCCAGACGTTGGCTAGGTCGTACGCCGGTGAGACGAAGTTGGCGACGATGTTGACGCCCATGGTGGCGATCGCGAAGGTCAGCGCGGCGACGACCAGGACCCAGGTGTTGCCGACCTTGGCCACCAGCTCCGCCGGGTCGGTGATGGCCTCGCCGAACACCTCCAGCGAACCGGCCGTGACGATCACCGAGACGACCACGAACGCCGTGGAGTTGATGGGCAGGCCCCAGAAGTTGCCGCGGCGGACGGTCTTGTAGTCCGGGGCGAAGCGGGAGAAGTCGCAGAAGTTGAGCATCAGCGTGCCGTACGTGGCGAGGATCAGGCCGATCGCGCCGAACCACTGCCGCCACTGCTCGCCGACCGACACCGGGTGCGGGGTGGTGGTGAGGGAGATGGTCCAGTCGGCCTTGGCCAGCACCCAGACCGCGAGCGCGATCATGACGATCCAGATCGCCGGACCGCAGAAGTCCTGGAACTTCCGGACCGACTCCATGCCCTGGCTGATGATCAGCGCCTGGATCAGCCACAGGGAGAGGAAGGAGACCCAGCCGAGCGCGTCAAGTCCCAGGAAGGAGCTGTGCGTCCAGGACTCCAGGCCCGGCCAGGCGGCGAGCAGCATCACGTTCACCGCGACCGAGGCCAGATAGGTCTGGATGCCGTACCACATGATGGCGATCACGGCCCGGATGAGGGCCGGGATGTTGGCGCCCCACACGCCGAAGCTGATGCGGCTGACGACCGGGAAGGGGACGCCGTGGCGCTGGCCGATCTTCCCCATCCAGTTCATGCCGACGTAGATGAGCACGAAGCCGACGAGGAGCGAGGTGAAGACCTGCCACACGTTCATGCCGAGGACGAGCAGACCGGCGGCGAACGTGTAGTTGCCCAGGTTGTGGACGTCGGACATCCACATCGCGAAGAGGTCGAAGACCTTCCAGTTCCGCTTCTCGGCGGGCGCGAGGTCTTCGTTGGTGAGGCGGGGATCGGGGACGAACGCTGGGGCGCCGGTGGCTGTGGCGCGGTCGGCGAGGGACACGGGGCCTCCATGAGCCGGGGACGGAGGAGGATGACGACCGTTTGGTATACCAAACTGCGGTCATAGTCCTCCCGTCAAGCGTTCCGACCGATGTCGCGTCGGTTAACGCTCGGTAAAACACCTCCGGAGTCGGCGAAGATGACCCCATGAGCTCCACGACGAAGATCGAACCCCTCGGCGCCATCCGCGAACGCGTCCTGGCCTCGCTACGGCAGGAGATCATCGCGGGCAGGCTGCGCCCCGGCGACCGACTGGTCGAACGGGAGCTCGCCGAGCGCTTCGGCGTCTCCCGCGTGCCGGTCCGCGAGGCGATCCGCGCCCTGGTCGCCGAGGGCTTCGTCCACTTCGAGACCCCGCGCCGGATCGTCGTACGACGGCTGACCCCGCAGGACGTCAAGGAGCTCTTCGAACTGCGCGAGGCGCTGGAGGTGTACGCGGCGGGGCTGGCCGCGGCCCGCGCGACACCTGATGACCTGGCCGAGGTCGAGCGGCTCATCGACGAGGCGGCGACCGCGACCGAGGCGGGCGACGCGGAGACGATCACAGACATCAACAGCCGGCTGCACGACCGCATCGTGGCCATGGCCGGCAACAGCCTGCTGATCGAAGCCCTCGAACCGGTGGCCGGCCGACTGCGCTGGATGACCCGACGGAACGAGGAGTGGCCCCAACTCCTCATAGAACACCGCGAGTTGTACGAGGCGATCGCGTCCGGCGACCCGGAGCGGGCCCGCGCGCACGCCCTCGCGCACGTGCGGACCAACTACGAGTCGACGGTACGGCAGTTGTTCGGGGAGACCGGCTGACCCGGAACCGGCTAACCCGCCTGCGTCTTGGCGTACTTGTCGGTCGCCGCCACCAACGCCTCCCCCACGCCCGGCGCTCCCGCGTTGTGTCCCACGTCGTCGATGACGACCAACTCGCTGCCGGGCCAGGCCTGGTGGAGCCGCCATACGATCCCCAGCAGATTGCCGAAGTCGAGGCTGCCCTGCACCAGCGTTCCGGGGATGCCCTTCAGCAGCGGGGCGTCCCGCAGGACGACACCCTCCTCGTTGCCCTCGCCCAGGAAGTGGTCGTTGCCGAAGTAGTGCGTGACGGTACGGGCGAAGCCCATCCGGAACCGCTCGTCCTCGTACCGCGGCACCGACCTCGGCGGCGCCGGCACACACGCCGTCTCCCAGTCCGTCCAGGCCCGGGCCGCCCGCGCCCGCACCTCGGGATCGGGCGACTCGATGAGCCGGTTGTACGCGGCGGCGAGGTTCCCCTCCCGCTCCCCCGCGGGCAGCTCGGCCAGGAACCGCTCGAAGGCCTCCGGGAAGATCTGCCCCAACCCCCTGGTCAACAGGGCGACTTCGGGATTCGACCCCGTGGCGACGCCTGTCAGCACCAGCTCCGACACGACGGCCGGATGCGTCTGCGCGTACCGCAGCCCCAGCACCGACCCCCATGACACGCCCCACACCAGCCACCGCTCGATCCCGAGGTGCTCCCGCAGCAGTTCCAGGTCGGCGATGAGGTGAGCGGTCGTGTTCACGCTCATGTCGGTCCCGTACACGCTCGCGTGCGGTGTGGAACGCCCGCAGCCGCGCTGGTCGAGCAGCACGATCCGGTACACGGCCGGATCGAAGAGCCGCCGGAAGTAGGGCCCGCAGCCGGACCCCGGCCCACCGTGCAGCACCACGGCGGGCTTGCCCAGCGGGTTCCCGCAGGTCTCCCAGTAGACGTGGTTGCCGTCTCCGACATCGAGCATGCCGTGGTCGTACGGTTCGATCTCCGGGTGAAGAGGCATCCCGCGACCTTAACTCCCGTACGGCGACCAGGTCCCCTCAATTGACGGCCGCCGCCGTGCGCAGCACGTCCCGGAGCATCTGCGGGGTCAGCCGGCCGGTGAACGTGTTGCGCTGGCTGACGTGGAAGCAGCCGAACAACTCGATCCCGTCGAGCGGCACCCGCACTCCGTGCCCGAAGGCGGGCCGAGGCCTCGGTACGTCCCACCCCGCCGCCACCAGCGCGGGCAGCGTGGCCTGCCAGCCGAAGGCACCCAGCACCACCACCGACCGCAGCGTCGGCCGCAGCAGCCTCAGCTCCTGCACGAGCCAGGGGCGGCAGGTGTCCCGCTCCCCCGGGGTGGGCTTGTTGGCGGGCGGGGCGCAGTGCACGGGCGAGGTGACGCGGACGCCGTGCAGTTCGAGGCCGTCGTCGATGCTCACCGCCGTGGGCTGCGAGGCGAGGCCGACGTCGTACAGCGCCTGGTACAGCACGTCTCCGGACCTGTCGCCGGTGAACATCCGGCCGGTGCGGTTGCCGCCGTGCGCGGCGGGGGCGAGGCCGACGATCAGCATCCGGGCGTCCGCCGGCCCGAATCCCGGCACCGGACGCCCCCAGTACGTCTGGTCGGCGAAGGCGGCGCGCTTGGTACGGGCCACTTCCTCCCGCCAGTCGACCAGGCGGGGGCAGGCCCGGCAGCCCGCGATACGCCGGTCCAGGTTGTCGAGAGCGTCCACGTCACCACGGTACGACCGTGTCGTCGCCGCCTCCGGAATCGGCAGCGGACGGTGTGGGGCTCGGCGTGGAAATCGCGTCGGGGTGGGGGTGGGGGGGCGGGCTAAGGTCGGGGTATGGCTGCTGAACGTGTGGAGGGCGGGGCGGGCGGGGGCGCCGCCGAAGCCGGTCGGAACGGTGCCGATGAGGTGCCGACCGCTACCGGCGCGATGTCGGCACCCGCCCGGGCGGAGTCGGACGGTCGTGGTGATGGTGCGGGGGCGGATCCGCAGGTCGCCGCCGCGGTTGCTGCCGCCGAGGCCGCTGGGCCTCAGCAGGGTGAGACGGTTCGCGTCGACAGCTGGATCTGGTCCGTGCGGCTGATCAAGACCCGGTCCGCCGGTGCCGCCGCCTGCAAGGGCGGTCATGTCCGGGTGAACGGTGAGCGGGTCAAGCCGGCCCACTCCGTCCGGGTCGGTGACGAGGTCCGTCTGGTGCATGAAGGGCGGGAGCGGATCGTCGTCGTCAAGCGCCTCATTCGGAAGCGGGTGGGGGCGCCTGTCGCGGTGCAGTGCTATGTCGACAACAGTCCGCCGCCTCCGCCTCGTGAGGCGGTGGCTCCGGCGGGTATCCGGGACCGGGGTGCGGGGCGGCCGACCAAACGGGACCGGCGGGACATGGAGCGGCTGCGGGGGATGGGTGGGGTGCCTGGAGTGCCGGGTGGAAGTAAGGGTGGTCGCACGGGCGGGCGGTGACCGAGGGGTTTTTCTCGCCCCCGCCGCCCCTACCCGTCCCATCCTCCAGGGGCTCTGCCCCTTCGACCCCGCCTCCCTTGGGGCTGCCGCCCCCAGACCCCCGCTTCGGCCCTGAAGGGGCCTCGTCCTCAAACGCCGGACGGGCTGAGAGATGCGGGCCAGCGCAGAGAAGGCGACGCCCGCCCTCAAACACCGGACGGGCTCGATGCTCGGACCCGCGCTTCAGAGGAAGCGGACCGACATCAGGCAGTGCCAGCTCCCCCCGCACACCCCGGACAGGCTGGGTCGACCAGCCCGCCGGGGTTTGCAGCGAGGCCGGCAGGGCGCCGGCGCGGCTGTCACGAGCGGCGTCGCAGTAGCCGCAGCAGCTGGGCGTTCTGGCCGCGGCGGGCCCAGGCGATCAGGGCCAGCGGGATGATCAGGATCAGCGGGGTCGCGGCGTTCTCCCCGTCGAAGTAGGAGACCTGGACCACGAACGCGCCCACCATCAGCCCGCTCAACGCCACCGCCGCCACCGACTGCAGCACCGGCACCAACAACGCGATCGCACCGGCGAGTTCGAGCGCGCCGATGGTGTACATCCCCGCGTTGCCCCAGCCAATCTCGGCGAAGGCGTCGGCGGCCGTGGGGTGTGCGATCAGCTTGGGCAGCGCGCTCGCGAACGCGTAGAACAGGGCCAGCAGCACCTGAATGGTGCGCAGGGCGATCCTCGCGCGGCGCCCACGGGCGCTCGCGGACTCGGCGACGACGGTGCCGGTACCGGAGTTGGCGGACGCGGCGGCGGGGACGGAAACGGTGGTCTCGGACATCGGGGGCTCCTGTGGGATGCGGTCCGTTGTGCTGTCACAGAGATAGACCGGCCCCCGCACAGAAACTCATCGCCGCCCGGCCAGCGATCTCACACCGAAACTCATCGCCGACCCGCGAATGCAGCCCCGTCTACGCAGCGCTCTCCGCACGCACCGCCCGCACCCATATCCGGTCCCCCGTCAGATACTTGTCCACCCGCAGGCCCGCCTCCCCCAGTGCCTCCTCGAACTGTTCCTCCGTCAGCGGCCGGGCCAGGAACGTCTGGGTCCATACCGCGTCCGGGAACTCGTACTCCGCGCGTACCGAGTTCACCCCGTCGCCGACCGGCTCCGCCGACACCATCCGGACGGTGAAGCCGCTGGGGTCGACGCGTTCGCGTGGCAGGTTGGTGTGGTAGTCCTCGCCCTCCCGCTGGATCAGTACGCACCCGCCCTCCGCCACATGCCGGGCGCAGGCGCGCAGCATCCCGCGTCGCACTTCGGTGTCGCCGGTGTGCACGAGGAACGACGCGAGCATCACCACGTCGAACGTCTCGGGCAGGTCGAGTTCCTCGACCGTGCTGCGTATCGTGCGCGCTCCCTGCACGCGGGCCAGCATCTCCGGGGACTCGTCCACCGCCGTGACCCGGAAGCCCCGTTCCAACAGCGGGTGGGTCATCCGGCCCACACCGCAGCCCAGTTCCAGGATGTGCGCCCCCGGCGGCACGGCCGCGGCGATGATGTCCGGCTCGTCGTACACCGGCAGCCGCGAATACAGCTCCACCGCGCAGCCGTCCGGAGTGATCGCCCCCGGTCCCGTCCCCTCGTACCCCTCACGCATTTTCAGTTCCATGCCCGTCCAACGGCCCGCATCCGCAAGCCCGTTCCCCCCTCGAACGACTTCACCCGTTCGAGGGACGGAGCCCCTCCTCGGGCAGCGGAAACCACCCGTGCCCGATGTACCAGTGCCCGCCCGACCGTAGATGGTCGCCCACCGCCCGCTCCACCGACGTACGC
Organism: Streptomyces justiciae; assembly: GCF_015163075.1. GTDB lineage: Bacteria > Actinomycetota > Actinomycetes > Streptomycetales > Streptomycetaceae > Streptomyces > Streptomyces justiciae. The sequence continues at coordinate 229,810 of NZ_JADDXU010000006.1, read as the reverse complement.
CGAGGCAGTCCCGCCACCGGCAACTCCGGGTCCCCGAACACGAACTGGACCGGCTCGGTGTCGGCCGACTCGACATCCCGCGGCGCGATCCGGAACCGCTCCTGGAAGCGGACGATGTTGGAGTCGGCCGGCAGGTACCGCTTCAACTGCGGGTCCAGCAGCCAGGAGTGGCACATCACCGACCGGTACTCCTCCTCGGGGTAGTGCTTCGCGAAGAACTCGCCCGCCAGCGCCACCGAACGGTCGCACGCGGCCGGCGTCAGCGGGCCGAGGAAGTCGGGGATGTGCAGGTCCAGACAGAGCGTGCCGGTGGTCGCCGTCATCCCCGCCGCCGCAAGCCCTCGTGCCGCACCCGACCAGAGCCGCGCCCGTTGGAAGTGCAGTCTCCCCAACTGGTAGAGCTCACCGCGGAGATGGAGCACCAGCCACTGCGGGGACTGGACTCCCGTCGTCCCGTGCCGCCTGCGGTGGACGGCCATGTTCCGCCCGAGGTCGGTGAGGGTGCGCCGGGAGACGTCGGCGGGGACACCCCGTGCCCGGTGGTACGCGCGCGTGTGCGGCAGCGCCGCGACGAACACGTACGCGGGGAAGATCCGGCGCAGCGCCGCCGGTGCCTCGGCGGTCCGCGCGATCAGCTGCAAGCCGTCGCCGTACTCGACGATCTCCCCCATGTCGCGCACCAGCGCCTCGACGCACTCCGCCACCAGTCGCATCGCTCCGGCGTCGGCCGTCAGCGTCCGCCGCTGGGCGACGAGCGCGTTGATGTCCTCATGGGGTACCGCGAGGTCGAGCAGCACCTCGGCGAGCTCATCGGTGTCCGGCAGCACGCGCCCTCCGGCGAGGAGTACTAGGGGGACGAGGAGTACGTTGGCAGAGAGGAGTGATGATCCCGATGCGTACGGGCAGTGAGCCTACGACCGCGCGCAGTGCGCTGCGGGCCCGGTTCTGGCTGAGCGTGTGGGGGCTGGTCTGGGCGATCTTCGGGACGGCCGCGTTCGCCCTCGCGGGCCGACCCGGGTGGGCCGCCGCCTGCGGGGTGCTCTGGCTGGTCATCACCGTCGATCTGACCCTGATCCTCCGGCACATCCGACAGGGCCCGCACTACCAGCCGGGCCCGGACGTCCCACCGTACCGGCCGGCGGAGCACCGGCCACCGCGCGGGTCGCCGGGGCAGCGGCCGCCGTACGCACGGCCGGAGGACCGGCCTCCGGACCGGCCCGCGCCCTGAGCCGTCACGAGTCGAACCGCGCCGCCTTCAGGTACTGCGGGTTCGGGTCCAGTGCGGCGGCCAGCCGGAAGTGGCGTTTGGCCTGGTCCGGGCGGGCCTGGCGCTCGTAGGTGCGGGCAAGCGCGAAATGCGCGAACGCGTTGTCCGGCTCACGCTCCAGGACGATGGTGAACTCCAGCTCCGCGGGCCGCAGTTGCGCGGCCGCGAAGAAGGCACGCGCGCGCAGCAGGCGGGCGGCGGTGTTCTCGGGGTGCGCGGCGATCACCTGGTCGAGCAGCTTCACCGCGCCCTGCGGGTCCCGTGCGGCGAGCAACTGCTCGGCGGCACGGAAGTCGATGACATGCGTCTCCGGAGTACGTCCGGTCGAACCGCTGGTCTCGGGCACGGCAGAGTCCTTCCCTCACTGGAAGGGTTCAACGCCCGGACGAGGGGCTGCTATTCCTGAGACGCCTGGGACGAACTCCGAGACGCCTGGGACGCGTCACGGGGCGCGCCGGCTCTTCGTACGAGCTCGTCCCATACCTCCGTCACGCGTCGCCGCAGGTCTTCCAGGGGTACGTCGTTGTCGATGACGATGTCCGCGATCTCCCGGCGCTTCTCCCGCGTCGCCTGGGCGGCCATCCGCGCACGTGCGTCGTCCTCGGTCATGCCGCGCAGCCTGACGAGGCGGTCGAGCTGGGTCTCGGGACTGGCGTCGACGACGACCACGACGTCGTAGAGCGGGGCGAGGCCGTTCTCGGTGAGGAGCGGGACGTCATGGACGACGACCGCGTTCTCGTCGGCGGCGGATTCGAGGGCGCGGGAGCGGGCGCCCACCAGGGGGTGGACGATCGAGTTCAGCACGGCGAGCTTCTCGGGGTCGGCGAACACGATCGACCCCAGCTTGGGCCGGTCCAGGCTGCCGTCGGCGGCGAGCACGTCGGCCCCGAAGGCCTCCACGACCGCGGCCAGTCCGGGCGTACCCGGCGCGACGACCTCGCGCGCGATGCGGTCCGCGTCGATCAGCACGGCCCCCCGCTCGACGAGCAGCCGCGACACCTCACTCTTGCCGGCACCGATCCCACCGGTCAGGCCCACCTTCAGCATGAGCCGCAGCTTAGGCGGTGCCGCTGACAACGCACCCCACCGGGCTCAGTTGTCGCCCTCCCGCTCCGCCAGGAAGCGCTCGAACTCGAGCCCGATCTCGTCGGCGGACGGGATGTCGGTCGACTCGGCGAGCATGTTGCCGCGGGTCTCGGCGCCCGCCGCCGCGTCGTACTGGTGCTCGAGGCCCTGGACGAGCGCCACGAGGTCCTCGTCGCCCTCCTGGATCTGGCGGTCGATCTCGGTCTGCGTGCGGTGCGCGTCGGTGCGCAGCGCGTGCGCGATGCCCGGCAGCACCAGACCGGTCGCCGCCGTGATGGCCTCCAGCACGGTCAGGGCCGCGTCCGGGTACGGAGAGCGCGCGATGTAGTGCGGAACGTGCGCGGCGACGCCCAGGACGTCGTGTCCGGCCTCCATGAGCCGGTACTCGACGAGCGACTCGGCGCTGCCGGGGACCTGCGCCTCGTCGAAGGGGCTGCGGTGGCCGGGCACGAGGTCGTTGCGGTTGCCGTGCGGCGTGAGGCCGACGGGGCGGGTGTGCGGGACGCCCATGGGGATGCCGTGGAAGTTCACGGAAAGCCGGACGCCGAGCCGCTCCACGATCTGCTGGACGGCCGCCGCGAAGCGCTCCCACTCCACGTCCGGCTCGGGGCCTGACAGCAGCAGGAAGGGCGCCCCGGTGGCGTCCTGGACGAGTCGCACCTCGATCGAGGGGACCTCGTAGTCGGTCCAGCGGTCGCGCTTGAAGGTGAGCAGCGGACGGCGGGCGCGGTAGTCCACGAGCCGGTCGTGGTCGAAACGGGCCACGACCTGGTGGGGCAGCGAGTCGAGCACCCGGTCGACGATCTGGTCGCCGGTCTCGCCCGCGTCGATGTATCCGTCGAAGTGGTAGAGCATGACAAGGCCGGCCGACTCCTGGGCGAGCGCCATGTCGACGACGGCCAGCCCCTTCGGCTCCCATGCGTACAAACCCTGCGGATCAAGCACAGTGACCGCTCCTCCTCGTGTTCATACGCTTCAACGCCCCCTGGAGCAGGGGCATTCCCACGAGGACACCTGATCAGCCGTCTCTTACGGCCTTTTCATAGGCCGGGGGGAGGGCCAAGGCTTTTAGGGGCGCGGGGAACTGCGCGCCAAGCCCCCACCGGCCTGCACCCGAAGAGCTGGCCCGGGCAGCACTGAGGGACCGCACCTCGAAAGGTACGGCCCCTCAGTTACCGGCTAAGCCTCAGCGAGCCAGCGTTCAGCTCTGGCCACCCGCGAGCTTCTCACGAAGCGCAGCGAGCGCCTCGTCGGAAGCCAGCGCACCGGAGGTGTCCGCACCCTCGGAGGAGTACGAACCGCCACCCGCGGCCGGAGCCGCACCCGCGGCGTCGCCACCCTCGGCGGCAGCAGCGGCGTCGGCCTCGCGGCTCTTGATGACCTGCTGCTGGTGCTGCTCGAAGCGGGTCTGCGCCTCGGCGTACTGGCGCTCCCACTCCTCGCGCTGCTTCTCGTAGCCCTCGAGCCAGTCGTTGGTCTCGGGGTCGAAGCCCTCGGGGTAGATGTAGTTGCCCTGGTCGTCGTAGGACGCGGCCATGCCGTACAGGGTCGGGTCGAACTCGACCGAGGCCGGGTCGGCACCGAAGGACTCGTTGGCCTGCTTCAGCGAGAGGCTGATGCGACGACGCTCGAGGTCGATGTCGATGACCTTGACGAAGATCTCGTCGTTGACCTGGACGACCTGCTCCGGGATCTCCACGTGGCGCTCGGCCAGCTCGGAGATGTGGACCAGACCCTCGATGCCCTCGTCCACGCGGACGAACGCACCGAACGGAACCAGCTTCGTGACCTTACCCGGGACGACCTGGCCGATCTGGTGGGTACGGGCGAACTGCTGCCACGGGTCCTCCTGCGTCGCCTTCAGCGACAGGGAGACACGCTCGCGGTCCATGTCGACGTCGAGGACCTCGACGGTGACTTCCTGGCCGACCTCGACAACCTCGGACGGGTGGTCGATGTGCTTCCAGGACAGCTCGGAGACGTGGACCAGACCGTCGACGCCACCCAGGTCCACGAAGGCACCGAAGTTGACGATCGAGGAGACCACACCGGAACGGACCTGACCCTTCTGGAGGGTCGTGAGGAACGTCTGGCGGACCTCGGACTGGGTCTGCTCCAGCCAGGCACGGCGGGACAGGACCACGTTGTTGCGGTTCTTGTCCAGTTCGATGATCTTCGCCTCGAGCTCCTTGCCCACGTAGGGCTGGAGGTCGCGGACACGGCGCATCTCGACCAGGGAGGCCGGGAGGAAGCCGCGGAGGCCGATGTCGAGGATGAGACCACCCTTGACGACCTCGATGACGGTACCGGTGACGATGCCGTCCTCTTCCTTGATCTTCTCGATGGTGCCCCAGGCACGCTCGTACTGGGCGCGCTTCTTCGAGAGGATCAGGCGGCCTTCCTTGTCCTCCTTCTGGAGAACCAGGGCCTCGATCTCATCGCCCACGGCGACGACCTCGTTGGGGTCGACGTCGTGCTTGATGGAGAGCTCACGGCTCGGGATAACGCCTTCGGTCTTGTAACCGATGTCGAGCAGGACCTCGTCCCGGTCGACCTTCACGATGACGCCGTCGACGATGTCGCCGTCGTTGAAGTACTTGATCGTCTCGTCGATCGCGGCGAGGAAAGCTTCCTCGTTACCGATGTCGTTGACCGCAACCTGCGGGGTGGTGGCGGTGGTCTCGGTGCTGCTCGTCATGTGGGAAAGGGCTCCGGTTACGGACAGAAAGTCGTAGGTACTGCTACGCCGGGAGCCCGTATCGCTCTGATGAAGCCGGACAGCCAAGGAAGCGCCCCACCAGTGACTGGTGATGGCGCCTCGAGAACCGAGGGGACATACAACAGATGCGAGCGCAGCCTGCTACGTCTGAGGTGCGCAGGCCCGCAGCGCAACTTGTAGCATACGGGGGCAGCCGGGCAGGGTCAATGCGCGAAGGCGCACACCCGGGGCGGATCGCCGCATACCCGGCACAAGAACTGTCTCTGGAGGCCACGCAGGCCTGAGACACCTCTTCCGTGACACCCGTGGGGACGGGTTGGAGGGAAGAGTACGACGAGGGAGCCGATCATCCAAGAGCCCACTTCTTCCGAGTCCGCGGCCGAGTCCGACTTCGAACCGGAGGCCACGCGGCGCGACGCGGGAGCCGCCGAGAGCTCCCGGGCCAACCGGGGCTGGTGGGACCGGAACGCCGACGAGTACCAGGTGGAACACGGCACGTTCCTCGGCGACGACCGCTTCGTATGGGGCCCCGAGGGCCTGGACGAGGTGGAGGCCGAGCTGCTCGGTGCGCCGGAGGACCTGAAGGACAGGCGTGTCCTGGAGATCGGGGCCGGCGCGGCCCAGTGCTCGCGCTGGCTGGCCGCGCAGGGCGCCCGCCCGGTCGCGCTCGACATCTCGCACCGCCAGCTCCAGCACGCGCTGCGCATCGGCGGCTCCTTCCCCCTGGTCTGCGCCGACGCCGGCGCCCTCCCCTTCGCGGACGCCTCCTTCGACCTGGCCTGCTCGGCGTACGGGGCGCTGCCCTTCGTCGCCGAGCCGGTGCGGGTCCTGACGGAGGTGCGCCGGGTACTGCGCCCGGGCGGCCGCTTCGTCTTCTCGGTGACCCACCCGATCCGCTGGGCGTTCCCGGACGAGCCGGGCCCGGAGGGGCTGTCGGTGGCCGCCTCGTACTTCGACCGCACGCCGTACGTCGAGCAGGACGAGCAGGGCCGCGCGGTGTACGTCGAGCACCACAGGACGATCGGCGACCGGGTGCGGGACATCGCGGCGTCGGGCTTCCGTCTCGTGGACCTCGTCGAGCCGGAGTGGCCGGCCTGGAACACCTCGGAGTGGGGCGGCTGGTCGCCCCTGCGCGGGAACCTGATCCCGGGGACGGCGATCTTCGTGTGCGTACGAGACTGAGTGCGTGATCCGTTACGACGCCCTGGACTCCCTTCCCGTACGCAGTGCCCTTCCCGGTCTGAACGAGGCCCTGGAGGGGCACGGCACCGCCGTCCTCGTCGCGCCGCCCGGCACCGGCAAGACGACCCTGGTGCCGCTGGCCCTGGCGGGTCTCCTGGACGCCGACGCCCCCGCGCGCCGTGTGCTCGTGGCCGAACCGCGCCGCATCGCCGCCCGCGCCGCCGCCCGGCGGATGGCATGGCTGCTCGGCGAGAAGGCCGGGGAGAGCGTCGGATACACCGTGCGCGGCGAGCGGGTCGTCGGCCGGCACACGCGCGTGGAGGTCGTCACGACCGGTGTGCTGCTCCAGAGGTTGCAGCGGGACCAGGAGCTCACGGGCGTCGACGTGGTGGTGCTGGACGAGTGCCATGAGCGGCATCTGGACGCGGACACGTCCGCCGCCTTCCTGTGGGACGTACGGCAGACCCTGCGGCCAGAGCTGCGGCTGGTGGCCGCGTCGGCGACGACGGACGCCGAGGGGTGGGCGCGGCTGCTGGGCGGGGCGCCGGTCGTCGAGGCGGCGGGGGTCTCGTATCCGGTGGAGGTGGTGTGGGCGCCGCCGGTACGGCCGGTACGGCCGCCGCACGGGATGCGGGTCGATCCGGCGCTGCTGGCGCATGTGGCGTCGGTGGTGCGGCGGGCGTTGGCCGAGCGGGCGGGGGACGTGCTGTGCTTCCTGCCGGGCGTCGGGGAGATCGCGCGGGTGGCCGGGCAGCTCGGCGGCCTGGGTGACGTCGAGGTGCTCCAGGTGCACGGGCGGGCTCCGGCGGCCGTGCAGGACGCGGTGCTGGCTCCCGCGGAGCGGCGGCGGGTGGTTCTGGCGACGTCCGTCGCGGAGTCCTCGCTGACGGTGCCCGGGGTGCGGGTGGTCGTGGACTCCGGGCTGGCTCGGGAGCCTCGGGTGGATCACGCGCGCGGGTTGAGCGCGTTGACGACGGTGCGGGCTTCGCGGGCTGCCGGGCGGCAGCGGGCGGGGCGGGCCGGGCGTGAGGCGCCGGGGGCGGTGTACCGGTGCTGGGCGGAGGCCGAGGACGCGCGTCTGCCTCTGTTTCCGTCGCCGGAGATCAAGGTGGCCGACCTGACGGCGTTCGCGCTCCAGGCGTCCTGCTGGGGCGATCCGGACGCGTCCGGGCTGGCGTTGCTCGATCCGCCGCCGGGTGGGGCGATGGCGGCGGCGCGGGCCGCGCTCGTGGCGGTGGAGGCGGTGGACTCCGTCGGGCGGGCCACGGAGCGGGGGGTGCGGTTGGCTCGGATGGGGGTGCATCCCCGGCTGGGGCGGGCGCTGCTGGACGCGCCGGGGGACGCGGCCGAGGTGGTGGCGCTGTTGTCGGAGGACGTTCCGCGGGAGTACGGCGACGATCTCGCGGCGGCGCTTCGGGCTGCTCGGCGTGGGGGTGACGCCTATGCGGGACAGTGGCGCACGGAGGTACGGCGGCTGCGGGCCGTCTCCACGGGGTTTTCCCACCCGCCCACCCGTGACCCTCTTCCGGTAGGGGTGAACGCCGAGGCCGATGAGGCGAACGGCGCTGAAGAGGCTGACGCCGGGCAGGGCCAGGCTGGGCGGGGGCAGAGCGGCACGCGGCGCGGGCAAGGCGACGCCCAGCGGAGGCAGAGCAACGCCCAGCGCGGGCAAGACGACGTCCAGCCCGGGCGAAGCGGCACCCGGCGGGCGCAAGAGGGCCCCGGGCTGGGGGTGGTGCGTGGCGGGCGGAGTCATGTCGGTGGTGATGAGCGGCTCGTCGGGGTTGTTGCTGCTCTTGCTTTTCCTGAGCGGGTTGCCAAAGCGGACGGTGGTTCCTATCTCATGGCGTCCGGTACTCGGGCCGAGTTGCCGGACGGTTCCGGGCTGCGTGGGGCGCCCTGGATCGCTGTGGCCGTCGCCGATCGGCCCGTCGGGAAGGGGCACGCGCGTGTGCAGCTCGCGGCGGTCGTCGACGAGGAGACGGCGCGGTCGGCCGCGGCCTCGATGTACTCCGAGGCGCAGGAGGTCCACTGGGCCGACGGGGACGTCGTCGCGCGGCGCGTCGAGCGGCTCGGGGCGATCGAGCTGACGTCGCGGCCGCTGAAGGACGCCGACGCCACCCTCGTACGCGAGGCGCTGCTCGAAGGGCTGCGGCAGGAGGGGCTCGGGTTGTTGCGCTGGTCGCCCGAGGCCGGCGTACTGCGGCAGCGGCTCGCCTTTCTGCGGATGCATCTCGGCGAACCTTGGCCCGACGTGTCCGACGACGCGCTCCACGCGCGCGTGGACGAGTGGTTGGAGCCGGAGCTCGGGCGGGCGCGGCGGCGGGGGGATCTGGCGCGGATCGATGCCGGAGAGGGATTGAACCGGCTGCTTCCGTGGGCCTCGGGTGAGGCGGGGCGGCTCGACGAGCTCGCGCCCGAGCGGATCGCGGTGCCGAGCGGGTCCAGGATCCGGATCGACTACTCCGAGCCCGAACAGCCCGTTCTGGCCGTCAAGTTGCAGGAGATGTTCGGGCTGCAGGAGTCCCCGCGGGTCGCCGGGGTGCCCCTGCTCGTCCACCTCCTCTCCCCCGCCGGGCGGCCCGCGGCCGTCACCGCCGACCTCGCCTCCTTCTGGAAGGACGGCTACAAGGGCGTACGGGCGGAGCTGCGCGGCCGGTACCCGAAGCACCCGTGGCCGGAGGACCCGGCGACCGCTGAGCCGACGCGGCACACGAACGCGCGCCTCAGGCGGTGACCGGTTCCGGTTCGTCGGCCGTCGTGGGCACGGGGTCGTCCGGGCGGCGGCTGCGGGCCTCCAGCCACAGGGCGAGGGCGAGGAGCAGCACTGCGAGGGTGAGGAAACCCCAGGGGAGATACGTCGTCATCAGCAGGACCAGCAGGCGGTTGGACTTGACCAGGTCGACCGTGTGCTCGATGTAGTCCTCGCGCATCTTCACGTGGCCGGCGAACGCCGTGACCTTCTCACGGTCGCCCAGGAGGGTGCCGCCGCGGAGTTCCTCCTTGTGGATCTCCTCGCCGTAGACGGGGGCGCCGGTGACGGGCTCGACCCAGAACTTGCGGACCGTGGTGTACCAGCGGGTCATGCCGGTCTTGGCGATCTGCTCGGGGGTGATGCCGGCGACGGGCAGCTTCTTGGGGAACTTCACCTGGGTCCAGGGGATGGTCTGCTCGAAGTAGTAGACCTCCAGGCCGCGGAAGTTCTGCGTCCCCTTGTAGTGGATGGGGTTGCTGGTGCGGGTCTGCGCGTCGAAGTACTCGTAGTCCCGTTTCTCCGTCTGGAAGGGCCACTTGAACTCGATGCCCTCGCGTTTGACCGGGTCGCCGTCGACCATCTCGCCGGTGGCGTGGACGGGGTCCTGGCTGTGGGCGTCGAAGATGTAGCGCTCGGGGATGTAGGCGACCATCTTGCCGTCGGGGTCCTGGGCGTAGGACAGGCTGTCCCAGACGACGACGTCCCGGCCGAGCGTCTTCTCGATCTTCTCCGAGGCCTCCACGTTGCCCTTGAGGGTCTGCACGATGGTGATCTTGGAGACCTTCTTCTCCTGGAGGGAGTTGTCGACGAGGGTGGCGTCCTTGGCCTCCAGGACCATGTCCTGGTACTGGTTCGCCGGGATCTTCGCCAGGCGCGGGAAGGCGTACCAGCGCAGCATCGGGGACAGTGCCGCGAAGAACACGGCGAGGGCGAGCAGGATCAGGCTGGCCTTGCGGCGCATCTCGGCCTCCCTCCCGGGCGGTTACGGGTGTGACGGCACGGTCGTGAGCAGCGGCTTCGGCGATGTCCTGCCGGTCGGCGAGCCCATCGCGGTGATCGTGAACACCAGCGCGAGCGCGACGGCCAGGCCGATCGCGGCGGCGATGAGGGCACGCATGACGGCCTCCCGACCGGATCCCGTGAGCCCGGAACTGATACATCGTCAGGTCCGGCACCGTAGCAACGGGCGGCCGAGATGAGAACACGTTGCACACGACGACGGCGCCCTTCCGGAGAAGGGCGCCGTCGCGGTCGTACGGGAAAGTGCGCGAACTTACGCGCTGGGGCTGGCCGATGGGCTCGGTGACTCGGTCGGCTCGGCGGCCGCCGCCACCGTCAGTTCGACGGTCAGGGACGCGCCGCCCGCGGTGTTGATGCGGAGCAGGAACGTGCCGGTGGTGTCGTCGGCGTACAGCTTCGGCAGCTTCAGCAGGCCGTTCGCGTCCGTCTCCAGGCCCTTCAGGGTGCGTACGGTCTTGCCGTCCGCGTCCTTGAAGTAGGGGCCCTTGGTGTTCTCGGTGGTGTCGTCCGCGGAGGTAATGAGGGTGGCGGTGGCGGCAACGCCGTCCGCGACGGCGCCGTCGTACGTCGCCTTGACCTCGACCTGGTCGGCGAACTCGCCGCCCGGGGTGCAGGTCAGCGCGGTGTCGCTGGTGCGGGCGAGGGTGTCGGCGACGCGCTCGGTGACGGTGGCCTTGTAGTCGAGGCCGGCGACCGCGCGGCCCACGACGGTGGCGCGGACGGTGAGGTCGCCCGTCTTCTCACCGGCCTTCAGCGCGGGCGCGACGGCGACGCCGGAGCTGTTGGTGACGATGGTGGCGACGCTCTCGCCGCCGGTGAAGGTGGTGTCGGTGTCGCCGACGATCGTGAAGCGGATACGGACCTTGCCGACGGCCTTGCCGGCCGAGGTCTCGGCGCGGGTGCTGATCCGCTTGCTGAACGTGTCCCCGGCCTGCGCGGTGAGCTTCGCGGTGCCCGCGTCCTCCAGGTGGTCGACCGTGTCGGTCGGGGTGGGGGTGGGCGTGGGGGTGCCGGGCGTGGACGGGGTGTCCGACGGGGGCGGGCTGCTCGGGGTGGCGGGCGTGCTGGGCGTGTTGGGCGTGTTGGGCGTCGACGGCGGGGTAGGCGACGGCGACGGGCTCGCGGTGTCGTTGTCGTCGCTGCGGTGGCTGGGCAGGCTGCCGGTGCCGTCGGGGATCTCGTGGGTGCCCTTGCGGTAGTACTCCAGCCACGACAGGACCGTGTGCAGGTAGTCCTGGGAGTTGTTGTAGCTGAGGATCGCGCGGTTCATGTCGGCCTGCGCGGACAGGTCCCAGCCGTTGCGGCACAGGTAGTGGCCGGCGGCGAGGGCCGCGTCGTAGATGTTGTTGGGGTCCTTCTTGCCGTCGTCGTTGCCGTCGCGGCCGGCCCACTCCCAGGTGGAGGGGATGAACTGCATGGGGCCGACGGCCTGGTCGTAGGTGCTGTTGCCGTCGTAGACGCCGTTGTCGGTGTCCGGGATGAGGGCGAAGCCGTTGCCGTCGAGCTGGGGGCCGAGGATCGGGTCGATCGTGGTGCCGTCGGCGGTGACGCGGCCGCCGCGGGCCTGGCCGGACTCGACCTTGCCGATGGCGGCGAGGAGCTGCCAGGGCAGGTTGCAGCCGGGCTTGGACTCCTGGAGGGCCGCCGCGGCCTGCTTGTAGGCGTCGAGGACGGTCGCGGGGATGCCGGCCTCGCCGGTGCCGGTAGCGCCGGTGCCGCCGCTGCCCGCGCTCGGGGCGGGGCTGGGGCTGTTGAGGGGCGGCAGGTCCATGTAGAACGGCGAGCCGCCGGTCGCGCCGTCGTCGTCGCTCGCGTCGGGAGTGGGCTGGGCGTCGGCGGTGGTCGATCTGCCGTTGTCGTCGACCGACACACCGGGTGCCTGGGACGCGGACAGTGCCGCGACCGCCGCGGCGGCGACGGTGGTGGCCACCGCCCCCTTGCGCAGCCGCCTGCCGAATTGCGCCGACATAAAGTGAACCCCTCCCGTGGACGCCGAGCGCCCGTCTCCGTCCGACATGCTCGCCATGGTGTGACGATCGACCCGCGGCGCGGGTTGCCCTCGTGGAGCTTTTCCCTGCGTTCTTCTGCTGTTCGGTTCTACTGTTTGGTTCTGCTGTTCGATGTTGCCGTTCGCCCCGCTCCCCGGCGGGGTGACCCAGGCGACCCTACGACAACTTCCTTTGCTCGGGCACCCGTTCGTGCCCGGTTTTCACCAGTTGGCCATACTGGGCCGGTCCGTTTCCTGCCTTGGGAGGCCTCTTGCCGTTCACCCTCAGTCACGCGGCCGCGGTGTTGCCTGTTGTGCGTGCCGACGGAACCGGGCGGGGGCGGCTGGTTCCGGCCGTTCTCGTGGCGGGTTCCTTCGCTCCCGACATGACCTACTTCGCGGCGAGCGCGTTCTCCGAGGCGATGGAATTCGGGGACGTCACGCATTCGTTCCCGGGCGTCTTCACCGTCGACGTGCTCGTCGCGTGGGCGCTGGTGGGGCTCTGGCTGCTGATCCGGGAGCCACTGGTGGCGCTGCTGCCCAGGGCGCGGCAAGGGCGGGTGGCGGCGCTGCTGCGCTGCGGGGCGCCACGCGCGCGTGTACGGCCGGCGCTGGTGGCGCGGTGGTACGTGTCCGCGGCGCTCGGGGCGTTGACGCATGTCGTGTGGGACGCGTTCACGCACCTCGACCGGTGGGGGATGCGGCTGTTCCCGGTGCTGGGCGAGACGATCGCCGGGTCACCGCTGTACTGGTACCTGCAGTACGGCAGTTCGGCGGTGGCCGCGGTGGTGATCGCCGGGTTCGTCGTGTACGCGGTACGGCGGGTGCCGGCGAGCGAGCCGGTGGGCGTGCCCGCGCTGTCGGTGCGCGACCGGTGGTGGGCCGCCGTCGGCATCGGCGGCTGTGTGCTCGTCGCGGCGGTGCAAAGGGCCTCGCGGTGGTGGGCCTACTGGGGGTCCTCCGCGAGGCCGTGGGAGCTGATCCCGACGCTGTGCTTCGGCGTGGGCGCGGGGCTGGTGCTGGGGGTGCTGGGGTACGCCGTGGCGGTCAGGGTGTGGCGTCCGGTCCGGGCGCCTGAACGTGCCGGGCGGGAGCCGAGCCGTCCGGGGCGTCGGTGACGGTGCTGCCGGGGGTCGGGTCGCCGGAAGGGTCGGTGACTGTGCCGACGGTCGCGATGAACACCGTCATGGTCCGCATCGGGCGGGAGCGGGGGACCGCGCTGAGGAGCAGCGCGAGGTAGCCGCGGGCCTGGTCGGCCCAGAGGCGGAGGTCCCTGCGGTGGAGCCAGTCCCTCCGGGTGAGGCGGTGACGGACGTCCGTGGCCGCTCGGCGGAGGGTTGTGGCGAAGTCCGTGGGGATGCGGGGAGTGCTGGCCGCTGCCGAGAAGGGCGGGACGTGCACGGCTGGGGTGGACGCGGTCGCATCGGTGGTCGCCTGCGCCGGAGCCGTCTGGCGGTGGAGCGTGCGTATACCCATGTCCGCATCTTTACGGGCGAGGGGGTGGGGGGCGTCTTGTCGGGGACCACGTGGGTGACGGTCGGGTGGGCGGGGGTTGTTCTCGCCCCCGCCGCCCCTACCAGTCCCCTGACCAGGGGGGTACGCCCCCTGTGCCCCCCTCGCGGCAAGTGAGGGGTTGGGCTGGTGCGGGCGAGTGGGGGCTGGTCGCGCCCGACTCGGCGGAGCCGCACCAGGGGGCTGCGCCGCCTGGGACCCCCTCTCGCGGCACATTGGGGGGCGGGTCGGGGCAGGTTGGGGGGCGGGCTGGTCGATGGGCGAATGCGGGGCGCCGCCGGCCATGAACCCGACCCGTCACGCCGCCCGCATCCCCGCCCCACCGCCGGAGGCTAGTGCGCCGCCGACTCCCAGTCCGGACCCACGCCCACCGAGACGTCCAACGGGGCGCGCAGCTGGACCGCGCCCGCCATCTCCCGGCGGACGATCTCCTCGACGCGGTCGCGCTCGCCGGGGGCGATCTCCAGGACGATTTCGTCGTGAACCTGGAGCAGCATGCGGGAGGTCAGCTCCGCCTCGCTCAGGGCCTTGCCGACGTTGAGCATCGCGATCTTGACGATGTCGGCGGCCGTGCCCTGGATCGGCGCGTTGAGGGCCATCCGCTCGGCGGCCTCGCGGCGCTGGCGGTTGTCGCTGTTGAGGTCGGGGAGGTAGCGGCGGCGGCCGAAGAGGGTCGCCGTGTAGCCCGTCGCCCGCGCCTCGTCGACCACACGGCGCAGATAGTCCTGGACGCCGCCGAAGCGCTCGAAGTACGTGTCCATCAGGGCACGCGCCTCACCCGCCTCGATGTTCAGCTGCTGGGAGAGGCCGAAGGCGGACAGACCGTAGGCGAGCCCGTACGACATGGCCTTGATCTTGCGGCGCATCTCCGCGTCGACGGCGTCGCGCTCGACGGCGAAGACCTGCGAGGCGACCGTGGTGTGCAGGTCCTCGCCGGAGGTGAACGCCTCGATGAGGCCCTCGTCCTCCGACAAGTGGGCCATGACGCGCAGTTCGATCTGGCTGTAGTCGGCCGTCATCAGCGACTCGTAGCCCTCGCCGACCACGAAGCCGCGACGGATGGCCCGGCCCTCGTCCGTGCGCACGGGGATGTTCTGGAGGTTGGGGTCGGTGGACGAGAGCCGTCCCGTGGCGGCGACCGTCTGGTTGAACGTGGTGTGGATACGGCCGTCCGCCGCGATGGTCTTGATCAGGCCCTCGACCGTCACGCGCAGCTTGGCCTGCTCGCGGTGGCGGAGCATGATCACCGGCAGTTCGTTGTCCGTCTGGCCGGCGAGCCAGGCCAGGGCGTCCGCGTCCGTGGTGTAGCCGGTCTTCGTCTTCTTCGTCTTGGGCAGCCCCAGTTCGCCGAAGAGGACTTCCTGGAGCTGCTTGGGCGAGCCCAGGTTGAACTCGTGCCCAGCGGCCGCGTGGGCCTCCTTGACGGCCTGCTGGACGGCGCCCGCGAACATCTGCTCCATGGCTTCCAGATGCGCCCGGTCGGCGGCGATGCCATGCCGCTCCATGCGGGCCAGCAGCGCGGAGGTGGGCAGCTCCATGTCGCGCAGCAGGTCCGCTGCGCCGACCTCGGTCAGCCGGGCCTCGAAGGCCTCGCCGAGGTCGAGGATCGCGCGGGCCTGCACCATGAGGGCCTCGGCCTCGGCGCCGTCGTCCGCGCCGAAGGCGAGCTGGCCGTCGGCCGCGGCGGCGGGCGCGAGCTCCCGGCCGAGATACTCCAGGGACAGGGCGTCCAGGTCGAAGGAGCGGCGGCCCGGCTTGACGAGGTAGGCGGCGAGCGCGGTGTCCATGGAGACGCCCGCGATGCTCCAGCCGTGCTCGGCGAAGACGCGCATCGCGCCCTTGGCGTTGTGGAAGACCTTGGGCCTGGCGGCGTCGGCGAGCCAGCCGGTGAGGGCCCTCTCGTCGGCCTCGTCGAGCTGGGTGGGGTCGAGCCAGGCGGCCGGTCCCCCTGCTGCCGCGAGGGCGATCTCGGCGACCGAGCCGGTGCCGAGGCCCCACGTGTCGACCGTGGCGACGCCGAGGGTCTCGGTGCCGTGCTCGGTGAGCCATGCGGACAGCTCGCCGGTGCCGAGGATCGTGCCGTCGAGTTCCACGCCGGCCGTCACGACCGGTGTCGACTCGGCCTCCTCGGCGCCCGGGTCGACGGCCAGGAGGCGCTCGCGCAGCGAGGGGTTACGGATCTCGAGGGTGTCGAGGATCATCGCGAGCGTCTTGCGGTCGTACGGGGCGCGCTCCAGGTCGGCGACCGTCTTCGGCAGCTCTACGGTGCGGACCATCTCGGTGAGGCGGCGGTTGAGCTTGACCGCCTCCAGGTGCTCGCGCAGGTTCTGCCCGGCCTTGCCCTTGACCTCCTCGACGCGCTCGACGAGGTCCGCGAACGAACCGAACTGGTTGATCCACTTCGCGGCGGTCTTCTCGCCGACGCCGGGGATGCCGGGCAGGTTGTCGGACGGGTCGCCGCGCAGGGCCGCGAAGTCGGGGTACTGGGCGGGGGTCAGGCCGTACTTCTCGAACACCTTCTCCGGGGTGAACCGGGTCAGCTCGGAGACACCCTTCGTGGGGTAGAGCACGGTGGTGTGCTCGCTGACGAGCTGGAAGGAGTCGCGGTCACCGGTGACGATCAGCACCTCGAAGCCGGCGGCCTCGGCCTGGGTGGCGAGCGTGGCGATGATGTCGTCGGCCTCGAAGCCGTCGACCGCGAACCGCGAGACGTGCATCGCGTCCAGCAGCTCGCCGATCAGCTCGACCTGGCCCTTGAACTCGTCCGGGGTCTTGGAGCGGTTGGCCTTGTACTCCGTGAACTCCTCGGAGCGCCAGGTCTTGCGCGACACGTCGAAGGCCACCGCGAAGTGCGTGGGCGCCTCGTCGCGCAGGGTGTTGGCCAGCATCGAGGCGAAGCCGTAGATCGCGTTCGTCGGCTGGCCCGTCGCGGTCGTGAAGTTCTCCGCGGGCAGCGCGAAGAACGCGCGGTACGCCAATGAGTGCCCGTCCATGAGCATCAGGCGCGGGCGGCTGCCGCCGGGACTGTTGTCGGTCTTCTTCGATGCTGTCTCTGCCACGCCCCCGATCCTGCCACGCCCCACTGACAGTCGTGCCACACCGCGGAGGGCCACCACGGACGGCGGGGAGGATCGGGGCGGTGGAGGGGGAGGACGCGGGCGTTGGTTGGGGTGCGGCAGAGGGGCGCGGGTCTTGCCTGGCGTCGTGGGCCTTGCCCGGGGCGGCAACGGAGGCGCGGAATGAACAGCCAGCCCCCACCGGAACTGGCAACCGCAACGGTGGGTCGTAACGCGCGCGAGCCGCCTCAGGGACGGCAGCCACCCGCAAGCGGGCCGCACGGGAAGCCACCGCGCCGAACCGTCGGCGTCCCTCCCCTCTGCCGCACCCCCAGGCGGAGGGCGCCTCACCCCGGTTCTCAGAGCGCCCTCTCCCCGTTGCCCCTTCCGCAACCATTGCTCAATACGCAACCATGGTCTCCGTCCTCCCGCGCCCGGCCCCCTCACTGTCGGTGTTGCGTGCGAGGATCGGAGACGTAGTTCACATGTGCACGCGAAGGAGAGCGCCGCGATGGCAACGAAGCCGCCCAAGGGTGATCCGGTCCAGGACGCTCCGCAGGTCGCCGAGCCGAAGCACGCGGCGGCGGGGCTGCCGGCCGTGGGTCACAGCCTGCGCATCTCGCAGCAGCAGATGGGGCTGAAGCGGACCGCGCTGACGCTGCTGCGGGTCAATCAGAAAGAGGGCTTCGACTGCCCTGGCTGCGCCTGGCCGGAGCCCGAGCACCGGCACACCTTCGAGTTCTGCGAGAACGGCGCGAAGGCCGTGGCCGAGGAGGCCACCCTGCGCCGGGTCACCCCGGAGTTCTTCGCCGCCCACCCCGTCACCGACCTCGCGACGCGCAGCGGCTACTGGCTGGGCCAGCAGGGGCGGCTCACCCACCCCATGTACCTCCCCGAGGGCGGCACGCACTACGAGCCGGTGACCTGGGAGCGCGCCTTCGACATCGTCGCCGAGGAGATCGCCGCCCTCGACTCCCCCGACGAGGCCCTCTTCTACACCTCGGGGCGCACCAGCAACGAGGCCGCGTTCCTGTACCAGCTGTTCGCGCGTGAGCTGGGTACGAACAACCTGCCGGACTGCTCCAACATGTGCCACGAGTCCTCCGGCTCGGCCCTGTCGGAGACCATCGGCATCGGCAAGGGCAGCGTCCTGCTGGAGGACCTCTACAAGGCCGACCTGATCATCGTCGCCGGCCAGAACCCCGGCACCAACCACCCCCGCATGCTCTCCGCCCTGGAGAAGGCCAAGGCGGGCGGCGCGAAGGTCATCAGCGTCAACCCGCTGCCCGAGGCGGGCCTGGAGCGGTTCAAGAACCCGCAGACCGCCCAGGGCATGCTCAAGGGCGCGGCCCTCAACGACCTGTTCCTCCAGATCCGCATCGGCGGCGACCAGGCCCTCTTCCGCCTCCTCAACAAGCTGATCCTGGAGACCGAGGGCGCCGTCGACGAAGCGTTCGTCGCCGAACACACCCACGGCTTCGAGGAGTTCGCCGCGGCCGCCCGCGCCGCCGACTGGGACGAGACGCTCACCGCGACCGGCCTCACGCGCGCGGAGATCGAGGAAGCCCTCTCCATGGTGCTCGCCTCGCAGCGCACCATCGTCTGCTGGGCGATGGGCCTGACCCAGCACAAGCACTCCGTGCCGACCATCCGCGAAGTGGTCAACTTCCTGCTCCTGCGCGGCAACATCGGCCGCCCGGGCGCGGGCGTGTGCCCGGTGCGCGGCCACTCCAACGTGCAGGGCGACCGCACCATGGGCATCTTCGAACGCCCCGCCCCGGCCTTCCTGGACGCCCTGGAGAAGGAGTTCGGCTTCGCGCCCCCGCGCGAGCACGGCTACGACGTCGTACGGGCCATCGAGGCACTGCGCGACGGCAAGGCGAAGGTCTTCTTCGCCATGGGCGGCAACTTCGTCTCCGCCTCCCCCGACACCGACGTCACCGAGGCGGCCATGCGGCGCGCCCGGCTGACCGTGCACGTGTCGACCAAGCTCAACCGCTCGCACGCCGTCACGGGCGCGCGCGCCCTGATCCTGCCCACCCTCGGCCGCACCGAGCGCGACCTCCAGGGCGGCGGCGAGCAGTTCGTGACCGTCGAGGACTCGATGGGCATGGTGCACGCCTCCCAGGGCCGCCTGGAGCCCGCGAGCAGCCACCTGCTGTCCGAGCCCGCCATCGTGGCCCGCCTCGCCCGCCGCGTCCTCGGCGACGCCTCCCGCACCCCTTGGGAGGAGTTCGAGAAGGACTACGCCACGATCCGGGACCGCATCGCGCGCGTGATCCCCGGCTTCGAGGACTTCAACGCGCGCGTGGCCCACCCGGGCGGCTTCGCCCTCCCGCACGCCCCGCGCGACGAGCGCCGCTTCCCGACCGCCACCGGCAAGGCCAACTTCACCGCCGCGCCCGTCGAGTACCCGGCACTCCCCGAGGGCCGGCTGCTGTTGCAGACCCTGCGCTCGCACGACCAGTACAACACCACGATCTACGGCCTCGACGACCGCTACCGCGGCATCAGGAACGGCCGAAGGGTCGTCCTGGTCAACCCCGAGGACGCGGCAAGGCTGAAGCTCGCCGACGGCTCCTACGTGGACCTCGTCAGCGAGTGGAAGGACGGCGTCGAACGCCGGGCCCCCGGCTTCCGCGTCGTGCACTACCCGACCGCGCGCGGCTGCGCGGCCGCCTACTACCCCGAGACCAACGTCCTCGTCCCGCTGGACGCCACCGCGGACACCAGCAACACCCCGGCCAGCAAGTCCGTCGTCGTCCGTCTGGAACAATCGGCCACCGACTGAGCGTTTGCTCAGTCACCTGAGTTCGAGTGAGTGTTCCCGACGAACGGAGCCGGGCCCCATGGGCGAGCAGCAGCACGTGAAGTTCCCGCAAGAGGTCATCGACGAGTACGCCGCGCTCGGAGTGGACCTCCAGGCCCTGTTCTCCGCCGGACACCTCGGCACCCGTATGGGCGTCCAGATCACCGAGGCCTCGGCGGAGAAGGTCGTCGGGACCATGCCCGTGGAGGGCAACACCCAGCCGTACGGGCTGCTGCACGGCGGGGCGTCCGCCGTCCTCGCCGAGACCCTCGGCTCGGTCGGCTCGATGCTGCACGGCGGCAGCTCGAAGATCGCCGTGGGCGTGGACCTGAACTGCACCCACCACCGGGGCGCCCGCTCGGGCCTGGTGACCGGCGTGGCCACGCCCGTGCACCGGGGGCGGTCGACGGCGACGTACGAGATCGTGATCAGCGACGAGGAGGGGCGGCGGGTGTGCACCGCGCGGCTGACCTGTCTGCTGCGGGACGTGAACCCGGGCGACGGCGCCCACGTCGGGGCCACCGCCTGACGGTAGGACCTCTGGCCCCGACCGTGCCACAAGGCCTAGCGTCGGGGCATGCGAACGGGAGGAGTCCCGGTGCTCGGGGCCGGGGTCGGGTTCATGGCGGTCCTGCTGACCCTCGGCGGATGCGGAGGGTCCGGCTCCACCACCGCCACCACCCAAGCCCCGTCCACGGCCACGTCCACGGCCCCGGCAGCGACCACCGCCTCCCCCACACCCCCCGAAGACCTCTGCACCCGCCTCGTCGCTCACTGGTCCCGCGAAGTGCTGGACCAGAACACCTACGGGGACTACCAGTCGATGGGCCTGTCCAACGGCCAGTACGACATCCTCATCAAGGTCGTCGACGCCGCCCGCGCCGAGAAGAAACAGCAAGGCGCCGCGGCCGCCGACCGGTTGATCGACCGTCAGGCACGCAGCGGCTGCGTGCGCTGGTACCGCGACGGCGGTCCCGGCGAGGGGCCCTGGCAGTGAGCGGCGTCGGACCGGTCGAGCCGGGCGAAGGCACACATCCCCGGGACGCCCTGGACACCACCGCCCCGCCCCGGCCGCGCGGCCGCCTCACCGAGCTGTACGACCGCCACCGGCGCGCCACCCTCGCCACTGCGACCGCCACGGCCCTCCTCGCGGGCGGCACCTACCTCTACGCGACCCGGCCCCAGCCTCCGGCACCCCCCGCGCCGCCGTACCCGTCTCAAGTGACGGACCTGCACTACCTCAGCGGCGAGGCCACCCCCGCGGGCGCCGCACCGCACAGCTTCAGCTTCGGAGTGGAGCTGAGCGTGCTCGCCGGCCCACCGGTCACCGTGACCCGCGTGTCACAGCCGTACGCGGGCATGTCGGTGACCTCCACGCCAAAAGCCCCTTTCCGGACGAGTGCGGGGACCAGCCGCAAGGTCGTCATCACCATGCATGTGGCGCAATGCAGAAAAGTGCCATGGAACGCCGGACTCCCTTTCCTTGACGTAACTCTACGTAATACGCGCGCAATAGAAGTTCACAGTTTCATCCTCGGACAGCGATACGCCCAGCACCTGTCAGAGGCCCTACAAGTCGCCTGCAGCAACGGTTCTGGGTAATTACCAAAACCCCTGAGACTCCTGAACAAGTTGCATCGGGTCCTGCGGGTTCTCAGAATGTGGACCGGGCGAATCGGCCTGAATTCCGCTGTTCCACCCACTCAGTACCGCTCTGCATTACGACGTGTCATAACAAGAGCGTCACAGCCTCCGTCAGACCCTCCTCCGGGCTCCCCGCACACGCTTAGAGTCACGCCCAGTCACCGCGCCATGGAATCTCACAACAGACCAGCGCAGAGACTCGGCCGCTTCCAGGGGGGAGCGCCGCGCCAGTGAAAGGACGAATCGTGCGTCAACGTTCGCTCATCACCATCACCGCCGCGCTGGCGGCGGGAGCACTCACCCTCACCGCCTGCGGCTCGCGCGACGACGACGGCGGCTCGGACTCCGGTAGCGGCGGCACCAAGGTCGTCATCGGCGTCGACGCCCCGCTCACGGGCGACCTCTCCGCGCTCGGCCTCGGCATCAAGAACTCCGTCGACCTCGCCGCGAAGACCGCCAACAAGCAGAAGCTCGTCGACGGCGTCACCTTCGAGATCAAGGCCCTCGACGACCAGGCCCAGCCCTCCTCCGGCCAGGCCAACGCGTCGACCCTCGTCGCCGACAAGAGCGTCTACGGTGTCGTCGGCCCGCTGAACTCCTCCGTCGCCGAGTCCATGCAGAAGGTCTTCGACGACGCCAAGCTCGTCGAGATCTCCCCGGCCAACACCGGCCCGGCCCTCACGCAGGGTGTCGACTGGCAGACCAAGAAGGTCCGCACGTACAAGTCGTACTTCCGCACCGCGACCACGGACGCCATCCAGGGCCCGTTCGCCGCGCAGTACGTCTACAACGACGCCAAGAAGAAGAACGTCTTCGTCATCGACGACAAGAAGACCTACGGCGCCGGTCTCGCCGCCACCTTCACCGAGGAGTTCAAGAAGCTCGGTGGCAAGGTCGTCGGCACCGACCACATCGACCCGGACACCAAGGACTTCTCCGCGGTCGCCACCAAGGTCAAGAACTCCGGCGCCGACGTCGTCTACTACGGCGGCGAGTACCCGCAGGCCGGCCCGCTCAGCAAGCAGATCAAGGCCGCCGGCGCCAAGATCCCGCTGGTCGGCGGTGACGGCATCTACGACCCGACCTTCGTCGAGCTGGCCGGCGCCAACAGCGCCGGTGACCTCGCCACCTCCGTCGGCGCCCCGGTCGAGACCCTCGACTCCGCCAAGCAGTTCGTCGCCGACTACAAGGCGGCCGGCTACAAGGAGGAGTACGCGGCCTACGGCGGTTACTCCTACGACGCCGCCTGGGCAATCATCCTGGCCGTGAAGAAGGTCGTCGAGGACAACGACGGCAAGCTGCCGTCCGACGCCCGCGCGAAGATCACCGCCGCCACCCAGAACGTCTCCTTCGACGGTGTGACCGGCAAGGTCTCCTTCGACGAGTACGGTGACGCCACCAACAAGCAGCTCACCGTCTACGCCGTCGAGAACGGTGCCTGGAAGGCCGTCAAGTCCGGTACCTACACCGGCTGACCCACCCCCACCCGCACCACCTGAGCCGCGCGGGGCGCTGTTCCACAGGCGCCCCGCGCGGACTCACATCCGGCCCCGGACACACATCCGGTCACATCCGTCGAACATCCGAAACCTCGGAGGACATGCGGTGAACGAACTGCCGCAGCAGCTGGTCAACGGCCTGCTACTAGGAGCAATGTACGGGCTTGTCGCCATCGGCTACACAATGGTCTACGGCATCGTCCAGCTCATCAACTTCGCCCACGGCGAGATCTTCATGATCGGAGGGTTCGGAGCCCTCACGGTCTATCTGTACGTACTGCCCGACGGCACCACCATGTGGGTCGCACTGCCACTGATGCTCGTGGGAGCCGTCATCGCAGCCGTCCTCGTCGCCGTCGGAGCGGAACGGTTCGCCTACCGCCCCCTGCGCACCGCCCCACGCCTCGCGCCCCTCATCACCGCCATCGGCCTCTCCCTCGCCCTCCAGCAGGCCGTCTGGGCCTGGTACCCCGGCGCCAAGGAGTCCATCAACTTCCCCGAGATCCCGGGCGGACCCTTCGAGATCGGCAGCGTCACCATCCAGACCGGTGACATCTTCCTGTTCATCGCCGCCCCCGTCAGCATGGCGATCCTCGCCTACTTCGTCATGAAGACCCGCACCGGCCGCGGCATGCAGGCCACCGCCCAGGACCCCGACACCGCCAAGCTCATGGGCATCAACACCGACCGCATCATCGTGGTCGCCTTCGCCCTCGGCGCCCTCTTCGCCGCCGTCGGAGCCGTCGCCTACGGCCTCAAGTACGGCCAGGTCCAGTTCCGCATGGGCTTCATCCTCGGCCTCAAGGCCTTCACCGCGGCCGTCCTCGGCGGCATCGGCAACATCTACGGCGCCATGCTCGGCGGCCTCGTCCTCGGCCTCGCCGAGACCATGGCCACCGCCTACATCGCCGACGTCCCCGGCTTCGACCTCCTCGGCGGCCAGTCCTGGGCCAACGTCTGGGCCTTCGTACTCCTCATCCTCGTACTCCTCGTCAGGCCACAAGGCCTGCTCGGCGAGCGCGTCGCGGACAGGGCGTGACACCGATGACGACACAGACCACCAAGACCCCCAGCGCCCCCGCCAGCAAGGACGGCGCCACCAAGGGCCTCATCGGCCTCCCCGAAAACATCGGCCGCGCCCTCGCCACCATCGGCGGCGCCCTCGCCGTCGTCTCCACCTTCCTCGCCTGGACCTGGACCTCCGCCTTCCCCGGCGACCTCACCGTCTACGGCTACCCCGGCGGCCTCCAGGTCCTCGTCCTCATCGGCGGCGCCCTCACCACCCTCTTCGGCCTCGCCTCCTACGGCGTCAAGGGCCTGCGCTGGCTCACCCCCGCCGGCGCCGACGGCGCCATCAAGCTGGCCGCGACCGGCACCTTCGCCACCACCTGGTACACCGTCATCGCGATCAGCGACGAACTCGGCGGCGTCGTCAACCTCGAACCCGGCGGCTTCATCGCCGCGGCCGTCACCCTCGCCGCCTTCCTCGGCGCGTTCTCCCTGCCGTTCGAACGGCCGGAGGAAGAACACATCGACGAGGACGAGACAGTCGGTGAGCGCATCGGCCGCATCTGGCGCCACATCGTGGCCCTCCTGAAGTCGGCCGTCTTCACCCCCAGCCCGGTCCCGGCCCGCAAGCTCCCCGCCTTCGCCGAGATCCTCGTCATCGTCGCCGCCATGGCCGTCGGCCTGACCGTCTTCACCTACGGCATCGGCACCGAGTACGACGAACTCTTCGTCGGCTTCCTCATCACCGTCGGGTTCCTCTTCGCCGCCCTCTCCAAGGCCGGGCTCGTGGCCCGGGTCTCGGCGATCACCGGCCGGCACAGCACCATCACCATGTTCGGCGCGTTCATCGCCGCCGCACTGTTCCCCTTCACCCAGTCCGACGACCAGTACGCGACCATCGGCGTCTACATCCTGATCTTCGCCACCGTCGCCCTCGGCCTGAACATCGTCGTCGGCCTCGCCGGCCTCCTCGACCTCGGATACGTCGCCTTCCTCGGCGTCGGCGCCTACACCGCGGCCATGGTCTCCGGCTCCCCCTCCTCGCCGTTCGACCTCCACCTGCCGTTCTGGCTCTCGGCGCTGCTCGGCGCCGCCGTCGCCATGGTCTTCGGCGTCCTCATCGGCGCCCCCACCCTGCGACTGCGCGGCGACTACCTCGCCATCGTCACCCTCGGCTTCGGTGAGATCTTCCGCATCACCGTCCTCAACATGGACGGCACCTCCGGACCCGACATCACCAACGGCTCCAACGGCATCTCCTCCATCCCGAACCTCGACATCCTCGGATTCGACTTCGGACTGGAACACACCATCCTCGGCTTCACCATCGGCCGATTCGCCAACTACTTCCTGCTGATGCTCCTCATCACGCTCATCGTCGTGGTGGTCTTCAAGCGCAGCAGCGACTCCCGCATCGGCCGCGCCTGGATCGCCATCCGCGAGGACGAGACCGCCGCCCTCGCCATGGGCATCAACGGCTTCCGCGTCAAGCTCATCGCCTTCGCCCTCGGCGCCTCCCTCGCCGGCCTCGCCGGCGCCGTCCAAGCCCACGTCACCTACACCGTGACGCCCGAGCAGTACCAGTTCGCCCACGTCGTCCCGCCCAACTCGGCCTTCCTGCTCGCCGCGGTCGTCCTCGGCGGCATGGGCACCATCGCCGGACCCCTCGTCGGCGCGGCCCTGCTCTACCTCATCCCGGCCAAGCTCCAGTTCCTGGGCGACTACCAGCTCTTCGCCTTCGGCGTCGCGCTCGTCCTCCTCATGCGGTTCCGCCCCGAGGGCCTCATCCCGAACCGGCGCCGCCAGCTCGAATTCCACGAAGAGGCCGAAGCGCCCGCAGTCCTCAGCAAGACAGGGGCCTGACACATGACCACCGACACCACCACCGTCACCGGGACCACCGTCCTCGACGCACGAGGCGTCACCATGCGCTTCGGCGGCCTCACCGCCGTACGCAACGTCGACCTCCAGGTCAACAGCGGCGAGATCGTCGGCCTCATCGGCCCCAACGGCGCCGGCAAGACGACCTTCTTCAACTGCCTCACGGGCCTCTACATCCCCACCGAGGGCGAAGTCCGCTACAAGGGCACGGTCCTGCCCCCCAAGTCCTTCAAGGTCACCGCCGCCGGCATCGCCCGCACCTTCCAGAACATCCGTCTGTTCGCCAACATGACGGTCCTGGAGAACGTGCTCGTCGGCCGCCACACCCGCACCAAGGAAGGCCTGTGGAGCGCCCTGCTCCGCGGCCCCGGCTTCCACAAGGCCGAAGCGGCCTCCCGCGAACGCGCCATGGAACTCCTGGACTTCGTCGGCCTCGCGAACAAGGCCGAACACCTCGCCCGCAACCTCCCCTACGGCGAACAGCGCAAGCTGGAGATCGCACGAGCGCTGGCCAGCGAACCGGGCCTGCTCCTGCTCGACGAGCCCACCGCCGGCATGAACCCCCAGGAGACCCGCGCCACCGAGGAACTGGTCTTCGCCATCCGCGACAAGGGCATCGCCGTACTCGTCATCGAGCACGACATGCGCTTCATCTTCAACCTCTGCGACCGCGTAGCCGTCCTCGTCCAGGGCGAGAAGCTCATCGAAGGCGACAGCGCCACCGTCCAGGGCGACGAACGCGTCATCGCCGCCTACCTCGGCGAACCCTTCGAGGGCACCCCCGGCGACGAAGAAGCAGCCGAAGTCGAAGCAGCCGAAGCCAGCGCCCCCTCGGACGCCACGCCCGGCAAGGAGAACGACCGATGACCGCACTCCTCGAGGTCGAGGACCTCCGCGTCGCCTACGGCAAGATCGAAGCCGTCAAGGGCATCTCCTTCAAGGTCGAAGCAGGCGAAGTCGTCACCCTCATCGGCACCAACGGCGCCGGCAAGACGACCACCCTCCGCACCCTCTCCGGCCTCCTCAAGCCGGTCGGCGGCCAGATCAAGTTCGGCGGCAAATCGCTGAAGAAGGTCCCCGCCCACGACATCGTCTCGCTGGGACTGGCCCACTCCCCCGAGGGCCGGCACATCTTCCCCCGCATGACGATCGAGGACAATCTGCGGCTGGGGGCGTTCCTGAGGAACGACAGGGCCGGCATCGAGAAGGACATCCAGCGCGCCTACGACCTCTTCCCCATCCTGGGCGAACGCCGTAAGCAGGCCGCGGGCACCCTGTCCGGCGGCGAGCAGCAGATGCTGGCAATGGGCCGCGCGCTCATGTCCCAGCCGAAACTGCTCATGCTGGACGAGCCCTCCATGGGCCTCTCCCCCATCATGATGCAGAAGATCATGGCGACGATCGCCGAACTCAAGTCCCAGGGCACGACGATCCTCCTCGTCGAGCAGAACGCCCAGGCGGCCCTCTCCCTGGCCGACCACGGCCACGTGATGGAGATCGGCAAGATCGTCCTGTCCGGCACGGGCCAGGACCTCCTGCACGACGAGTCGGTGCGCAAGGCGTACCTCGGCGAGGACTAGCAGTTCTTTCCGGTACTTCCGGTACGACGAGGCCCGCGCCCCCTGCTGGGGACGCGGGCCTCGGTGCGTGTGCCGGTCGGGCGTCAGCCCTTGGACGCCTTCTTCTCATCGGCGTCCTGGATGACGGCCTCGGCGACCTGCTGCATCGACATACGCCGGTCCATGGACGTCTTCTGGATCCACCGGAACGCGGCGGGCTCGGTCAGCCCGTACTCGGTCTGGAGGATGGACTTGGCACGGTCGACAAGCTTGCGCGTCTCCAGGCGGAGGGTGAGGTCGGCGACCTCCTTCTCCAGCTCCTTGAGCTCGGTGAAG
This sequence comes from Streptomyces justiciae, assembly GCF_015163075.1. Classification (GTDB taxonomy): domain Bacteria; phylum Actinomycetota; class Actinomycetes; order Streptomycetales; family Streptomycetaceae; genus Streptomyces; species Streptomyces justiciae. The sequence goes on along the minus strand of NZ_JADDXU010000006.1, from coordinate 202,490 downwards.
CGGGAAACGGCCATCTCGATGGCAGGCACGACGTCACTCTTGCTGAACGGCTTCACGAGATAAGCCATGGCACCAGCGTCACGAGCCCTCTCCACGAGGTCACGCTGCGAGAAGGCGGTGAGCATGAGGACGGGGGCGATGCGCTCCTCGGCGATCTTCTCGGCGGCGGAGATGCCGTCCATCTTGGGCATCTTCACGTCGAGGATCACGAGGTCCGGCTGGTGCTCACGGGCGAGCTCGATGGCCTGCTCACCGTCACCGGCCTCGCCTACGACGCTGTAGCCCTCTTCCTCCAGCATCTCTTTGAGGTCGAGCCGGATCAGTGCCTCGTCCTCGGCAATGACGACACGGGTCGTCAGCGGAGGCACGTGCGACTTGTCGTCGTCGGGCGCGTCTACGGGCTGGGGCGACTCGGGGGCGGTCACGGGGGCTCCTCGTTCAGGGGCAGGGGTGCTGCTGACAAGAGCGTACCTAGCTGCGATAAGGTAGGTGCACAGCGGGTGACCGCTGACCTTTGTTTTAGAGGAAGCCCCGGTAGTCCAGCGGAAGAGACACGGTGCTCAAACCACCGACAGCGTGGGTTCGAATCCCACCCGGGGCACTTTTCCTTCGATTCGAAGGCTAGCTCAAGAAGCGGATGTTCCTATTCTCGTGAACATCCGCTTTTTGCTGCGTGTTGCCGCGATCACTCGCGCAGGGTGAGCTCATGGAAGAGCACAGCCCTTCGATCCGCGCTCAAGCTGTCGCCCTTATGCGCCAGGGCGTCCCCAATCGCATCGTCGCCGAGCGGCTCAACATTCCTCGCGGGACAGTCGGCTGGTGGCGCAGTGAAGATCGCAAAGCACGCGGCGAAACTTACGAAGCCCCGACGGACTGCCCCCAATGCACGGGACGCCCCTTCGACGAAACTGCGTACGCCTATTTGCTCGGCCTCTACCTCGGTGATGGCCACATCATCTCGAAGCCGAAGCAGCACCACCTGTCCATCTTCTGCAACGCAACCCAGGTCGGCCTGATCGCCGCCGCCGAAGAGGCCATGCGCAAGGTGATGCCTCTCCCCAGCGTCAAGCAGCGTTACAAGCCTGGATGCATCGAGGTGAAGTCGTACACGATGCACTGGACCTGCATGTTCCCCCAGCACGGTCCTGGCAAGAAGCACGAGCGCCCCATCATTCTCGAACCCTGGCAACAGGAGATCGTCGACGCCCACCCCTGGGAGTTCATCCGCGGCCTCATCCACTCCGACGGATGCCGGATCACCAACTGGACGACCCGCCTCGTCGCCGGTGAGCGCAAGCGCTACGAATACCCCCGGTACTTCTTCACCAACGTGTCCGACGACATCCGCCGTCTCTACACCGACACCCTCGACAAACTCGGCATCGAGTGGACGCACTGCACCCGCAATGGAAACCCGTACAACATCTCAGTCGCCAAGAAGGCCTCAGTCGCCCAACTCGACACCCACGTAGGCCCCAAGTACTAGCAACCCAGCCCTACTTGGGACTGTCATCCTCCCCCACATGATGCACCCGCACCAGGTTCGTCGACCCCGCAACCCCGGGCGGCGAACCGGCCGTGATGACCACCACGTCCCCCTTCGCGCACCGCCCGTACTTCAACAGCAGCTCATCCACCTGGTCCACCATCGCGTCTGTCGACTCGACCCTTGGCCCCAGGAACGTCTCCACACCCCACGACAGACTCAACTGCGACCGAGTAGCCGCCTCCGGCGTGAACGCCAGCAACGGAATCGGCGACCGGTACCGCGACAACCGCCTCGCCGTGTCGCCGGACTGGGTGAAGGCCACCAGGAACTTCGCGCCCAGAAAGTCGCCCATCTCCGCCGCCGCCCGAGCCACCGCGCCGCCCTGCGTACGGGGCTTGTTGCGTTCTGTCAGTGGGGGCAGGCCCTTCGCGAGGATGTCCTCCTCCGCTGCCTCCACGATCTTCGCCATCGTCCGGACCGTCTCCACCGCGTACTTGCCCACGCTCGTCTCGCCCGACAGCATCACCGCGTCCGTGCCGTCGATGACCGCGTTGGCGACATCCGACGCCTCCGCCCTCGTCGGCCGGGAATTGTCGATCATCGAGTCCAGCATCTGCGTCGCCACGATCACCGGCTTGGCGTTGCGCTTCGCCAGTTTGATCGCGCGCTTCTGGACGATCGGGACCTGTTCCAGGGGCATCTCCACGCCCAAGTCCCCCCGCGCCACCATGATCCCGTCGAACGCCGCCACGATGTCGTCGATCGCGTCCACCGCCTGCGGCTTCTCCACCTTGGCGATGACGGGCAGCCGGCGTCCCTCCTCGTCCATGATGCGGTGGACGTCCTCGATGTCCCGCCCGGAGCGGACGAAGGACAGGGCGATGACGTCGAAGCCGGTGCGCAGCGCCCAGCGCAGATCGGCCTCGTCCTTCTCCGACAAGGCGGGAACAGACACGGCCACGCCTGGGAGGTTCAATCCCTTGTGGTCGGAGATCACGCCGCCTTCGATGACCGTCGTGTGGACGGCCGGGCCGTCGACGTCCGTGACCTCCAGGCACACCTTGCCGTCGTCGACGAGGATGCGCTCCCCGGGCGTTACGTCGTCCGCCAATCCCGCGTACGTCGTCCCGCACTGCCCCTGGTTGCCCTCCACGCCCTCCTGCACCGTGATGGTGAAGGAGTCGCCGCGTTCAAGGAGTACGGGGCCTTCGGCGAAGCGGCCGAGGCGGATCTTCGGGCCCTGAAGGTCGGCGAGGAGGCCGACGCTGCGGCCGGTTTCGTCGGAGGCCTTGCGGACGTGCTGGTAGCGCTCCTCGTGTTCGGCGTAGCCGCCGTGGCTGAGGTTGAAGCGGGCTACGTCCATTCCGGCTTCGACCAGGGCTTTGATCTGGTCGTATGTGTCGGTGGCGGGGCCCAGGGTGCAGACGATTTTCGCTCGGCGCATGGTTCGACCTTAGGGCTTACCGGCGGGTAGAGAATTGGCCGGACATGACCGCCCAACAACCTTTCGGTGAAGGGGTGTTGACAAGGTTTGAAGTGTGCGACTCACAGTTGCGGCGGGCGCATGGTGAAGCGGGCGTTGACCTGGGCGTAGACGCGTTGGCGTTGGGGTTCGAGGTCGAGGGGGGCCGCGGCGGTGTCTTCGGCGGCGTAGGACATGGAGCGCATGCGGCCGCCGGGTGCGGCGGGGGCGAGGGGTTGGGCGTTCTCCGCGCCGATGTCGGCCAGTTCCACCAGCGCCGACAGTGTCGTCCCTAGTGCCTCCGCGTACTCCTGTGCCCGCTGTACCGCTTCTCGTACGGCCTGTTGGCGTGCCTCGCGGTAGGCGGGTGAGTTGAGGCGCAGGGCCCACCAGGGGCCGTCCACGTGGGTGAGGTCCAAGTCGGCTACGCGGGTGGTGAGTTCACCCAAGGCCGTGAAGTCCGTCAGTTCGGCGGTGATGCGGACGCGGCCGTGGTAGGCGTGGATGCGTTCGCCGCGGCCCTTTTCCTTCAGCTCGGGCGTGATCGAGAAAGATCCCGTCTCCAGTTTCTCCACCGCGTCGCCGTACGTCTTGATGAGGTCGAGGACCGTGGCGTTGCGGCGGGTGAGGTCGTCGAGGGCGGTGCGGCGGTCTTTGCCGCGGGCGGCGACGGTGATGCCGATGCGGGCGATCTCGGGGTCGACTTCGAGGCGTGCTTCGCCGCGGACGGCGATGCGGGGGGCGTCGGGGGTGCCGTAGGGCACGGCCGGTGCGGTGTCCGGGGAGGGTGTGGTCATACGACCCACTCTGTCACTTCTTGGCTGGTTACCGGCGGCTGAGGTCACAGGTTAGGTCACCAGATCGAAACCTCTGGGGTCTATTGCCGTTCGGCATGCTCGGGTCAGAATCTACGCGCGTTGTTGACCGTTCCCCAAGGAGATCGAGACATGCCGTTGAACCGCAGGAAGTTCCTGGAGAAGTCCGCCGTGACCGGAGCCGGGGTCGCGCTGGCGAGTGCCGTGGGGGCTCCTGCGGCGCAGGCGGCGGAGGCCGGGAAGGGGAAGAAGCCGGCGAAGCGGTACTCCCTGACGGTGATGGGCACGACCGACCTGCACGGGCATGTCTTCAACTGGGACTACTTCAAGGACGCGGAGTACTCAGACGCGAAGGGCAACGCGCAGGGTCTGTCGCGTATCTCGACGCTGGTGAACCAGGTCCGTGCGGAGAAGGGGCGGTGCAACACGCTGCTGCTCGACGCGGGTGACACGATCCAGGGCACGCCGCTGACGTACTACTACGCGAAGGTCGATCCGATCACGGCCCCTGGCGGTCCGGTGCACCCGATGGCTGCCGCCATGAACGCCATCGGGTACGACGCGGTCGCGCTCGGCAATCACGAGTTCAACTACGGCATCGAGACGCTGCGGAAGTTCGAGGAGCAGTGTGACTTCCCGCTGCTGGGTGCGAACGCGCTGGACGCGAAGACGCTGAAGCCGGCGTTCCCGCCGTACTTCATCAAGAAGTTCCGGGTGCCGGGTGCGCCGGCGGTGAAGGTGGCGGTGCTCGGGCTCACCAATCCCGGTATCGCGATCTGGGACAAGGCTTATGTCGAGGGCAAGTTGACGTTCCCGGGTCTGGAGGAGCAGGCGGCGAAGTGGGTGCCGAAGCTGCGGTCGATGGGTGCGGATGTCGTCATCGTGTCGGCGCACTCCGGGTCCTCCGGTACGTCCTCCTACGGTGATCAGCTGCCGTACGTCGAGAACTCCGCCGCGCTGGTGGCGCAGCAGGTTCCTGGCATCGACGCGATTCTCGTCGGGCACGCGCACGTGGAGATCCCGGAGTTGAAGGTCACCAACACGGCGACCGGCAAGACCGTCGTGCTGTCCGAGCCGCTGGCGTATGCGGAGCGGCTGTCGCTGTTCGACATCGAGCTGGTCTTCGAGAAGGGCCGGTGGTCGGTGGAGTCCGTGGCCGCTTCCGTGCTCAACTCGAACTCCGTCGCGGACGACCCGAAGATCACGAAGCTGCTGAAGGACGACCACGACATCGTCGTGGAGTACGTCAACCAGGTGGTCGGTACGGCGACTCAGACGTTGACGACGGTCGAGGCGCGGTACAAGGACGCCCCGATCATCGACCTGATCACGAAGGTCCAGGAGGATGTCGTCAAGGCGGCGCTGGCGTCCACGGAGTACGCGTCGCTGCCGGTGATCGCGCAGGCGTCGCCGTTCTCGCGGACCTCGGAGATCCCGGCGGGTGACGTGACCATCCGTGACCTGTCGAGCCTGTACGTGTACGACAACACGCTGGTCGCCAAGCTCATGACGGGGGCGCAGCTGAAGGCGTACCTGGAGTACTCGGCGGAGTACTTCGTGCAGACGGCGGCGGACGCGGTCGTGGACGTCGAGAAGCTGACGAACGCGAACAACCGGCCGGACTACAACTACGACTACGTGTCGGGGCTGTCGTACGACATCGACATCGCGCAGGCGGCGGGTTCGCGGATCAAGAACCTGACGTACAACGGTGCGGCGTTGGACGACGCGCAGCAGTTCGTGTTCGCGGTGAACAACTACCGTGCGAACGGCGGCGGTGCGTTCCCGCATGTGGCGTCGGCGAAGGAGCTGTGGTCGGAGTCGACGGAGATCCGGACGCGGATCGCGGAGTGGGTGACGGCGAAGGGTGTGCTGAACCCGGCTGACTTCGCGTCGGTGGACTGGAAGTTGACGCGGAACGGTACGCCGGTGTTCTAGCAGCCATTCGGCGTGTTGGACTCGTCGCGGACCCGGCCTTGAGGCGGTACGGGTCCGCGACGGCTTTTTTTACCGGGCTTCTGTCAGCGGGGTGAGCGCTGCCGGGGCCTGGCGGGCTTGTGGAATCTGGGCTGTCTGTTCAAGTCCGAAGGTGGTGAAGGCCGTTCGGGTGGGCAGGGGGTAGGGGTCCTTGCCGGTCACGGTGTTGAGGATGGCGGCGCTGCGCCAGGCGGCGAGGCCGAGGTCGGGGGTGCCGACGCCGTGGGTGTGGCGTTCGGCGTTCTGGACGTAGAGGGCGCCGGTGACGGAGGGGTCCATGACGAGCCTGAACTGTTCGTCGACGCGGGGGCGGTCGCGGCTGTCGCGGCGCAGGTAGGGGTCGAGGCCGGCGAGGATGCGGTCGAGGGGGCGTTCGCGGTAGCCGGTGGCGAGGACGACGGCGTCGGTGGTGAGGCGGGAGCGGGTGTTCTGTTCGGTGTGTTCGAGGTGGAGTTCGACCTTGGTGGTGGCGACGCGGCCGGCGGTGCGGACGCGGACGCCGGGGGTGAGGGTGGTGTCGGGCCAGCCGCCGTGCAGGGTGCGCTGGTAGAGCTCGTCGTGGATGGCGGCGATGGTGTCGTTGTCGATGCCCTTGTGGAGTTGCCACTGGGTGGTGACGAGGCGGTCCCGGGTGCTTTCGGCGAGGGCGTGGAAGTAGCGGGTGTAGTCGGGGGTGAAGTGTTCCAGGCCGAGCTTGGAGTACTCCATGGGGGCGAAGGCCTCGGTGCGGCCGAGCCAGTGGAGGCCTTCGCGGCCGGTGGGGCGCTGGCGGAGCAGGTCGAGGAAGATCTCGGCACCGGACTGTCCGAGGCCGATGACGGTGACGTGTTCGGCGGCGGCGAGCATCTTGCGGTGGGCGAGGTAGTCGGCGGCGTGGATGACGGGCACGCCGGCGGCTTCGACGAGGGGTTTGAGGGGTTCGGGGATGTAGGGCTCGGTGCCGACGCCGAGGACGATGTTCTTGGTGTACGTGCGGCCGAGGGCTTCGGCTTCGCCGTCCGTGTCGAGTTGGGTGAAGTCGACCTCGAAGATGTCGCGTTCGGGGTTCCAGCGGACGGCGTCGACCTGGTGGCCGAAGTGGAGGCCGGGGAGGTTCTCGGCGACCCAGCGGCAGTAGGCGTCGTACTCGGCGCGCTGGATGTGGAAGCGCTCGGCGAAGTAGAAGGGGAAGAGCCGTTCTCGGGCCTTGAGGTAGTTGAGGAAGGTCCAGGGGCTGGCGGGGTCGGCGAGGGTCACGAGGTCGGCGAGGAAGGGGACTTGGATTCTCGCGCCGTCGATGAGGAGGCCTGGGTGCCAGTCGAAGGCGGGGCGTTGTTCGTAGAAGGCGGTGTCGAGTTCGGCGAGGGGGTGGGCGAGGGCGGCGAGGGAGAGGTTGAAGGGGCCGATGCCGATGCCGACCAGGTCGCGGGGTGCGGCGGGCTCGTGGGGCGGGGTGGGGGCGGGGGTGGGGCTCATCGGGGGGTGGTTCCTTCCACGAGTTTCAGGAGGGCGGCCAGGTCGTCGGGCCGGGTGTGGGGGTTGAGGAGGGTGGCCTTGAGCCAGAGCCGGCCGTCCATGCGGGCCCGGCCGAGGACGGCGCGGCCGGTGGTGAGGAGGTGCCGGCGGGTGGTGGCGATGTCGTCGTCGGTCGCGTGTGCGGGGCGGAACAGGACGGTGCTGATGGTGGGGCGGTCGTGGAGCTCGAAGCGGGGGTGTGCGTCGACGAGGTCAGCGAACTCGCTTGCCCGGTCGCAGACTTGGTCGACGAGGGCGCCGAGTCCTGTCCGTCCGAGGGTTTTCAGGGTGACGGCGATCTTGAGGACGTCGGGGCGGCGGCTGGTGCGCAGGGAGCGGCCGAGGAGGTCGGGGAGGCCGGCTTCGGTGTCGTCGTCGGCGTTGAGGTAGTCGGCGTGGTGCTGGAGGGCGTCGAGGTCCTGCGGGGTCTTGACCGCGAGGAGGCCGGCGGCGACGGGTTGCCAGCCGAGTTTGTGCAGGTCGAGGGTGACGGTGCCGGCGGCGCTGAGGCCGGTGAGCTTGGGGCGGTGCCGGTCGCTGAAGAGGAGGCCTCCGCCGTATGCCGCGTCGATGTGGAGGCGGGCTCCGTGGGTTTCGCAGACGGCTGCGATCTCGGGGAGGGGGTCGATGAGGCCGGCGTCTGTGGTGCCTGCGGTGGCGGCGACGAGGTGGGGGCCGGGGAGTTCGGTGAGGGCGGCGTCCAGGGCGGCTGGGTCGAGGGTGCCTGCGGGGGCGGGGACGATCACCGGGTCGGGCAGGCCCAGGAGCCAGGCGCTGCGCGGGAGGGAGTGGTGGGCGTTGGCTCCGCAGATCAGGCGGACGGCGGGGCCGAGGGTTTCTCTGGCGAGGAGGAGGGCGAGTTGGTTGGACTCGGTTCCGCCGGTGGTGACGAGACAGTCGGGGGTGGCCGGTGTGGGGGGCGTTTCGCTTGCCCGCGCTGGCGGGGTGCCGCTGCGCCCACCCGTGCCGCCCCAGCGGCACGACTGCCCGCAGCTGTGTGGGTCGTAAATCCAGTCCGCCAGCTTCCGCGTCACCAGTTGCTCCAGTGCGGAAGCTGCCGGTGCCTGGTCCCAGGAGTCGAGGGACGGGTTGAGCACGCTTGCCGCCAGGTCGGCTGCCGCTGCCACCGCCAGCGGCGGGCAATGCAAGTGCGCCGCGCACAGCGGGTCCGCCGGGTCCGCCGAGCCCTCCGTCAGCGCCCGCACGACGTGCCGTAGCGCCTCTGGGTCGCCTTCCTCCGGGAGTACGTCGCCCACAGCCGCCCGTAGCCGACCCGCGACCGCCTCCGGCCCTCCCCCCGGCATCGGTCCCCCGCGAGCCTGCGTGCCCTCGCGCAGGGCGTCCAGGACCGTGTCGAGGAGGGGGCGCAGGGCGTCGGTGGCTGACGCGAGCGGTGGGGTGGTCATGGTGGGTCCTCCCGGGCGCGCTCGGCTGAGGGAGTTCCAGCTTGTACGCGGATGCGTGCTCGCGCCCGAAAAGCCCAACGATCGGAACCCGAAAGGGGGTACGTCCGTGCGGGGGATGTGTGTCGGGGTCCGCGAGCAGGGCTCACGGACCCCGTCGGCTACGCCTGCCTCACCCGCAACGCCCGCCCCAAGTCGTCCAGTTGGTCGGCCAGCTTGCGGCGCAGTGCGGGAATGGGGTCGGCGTCACTCAGACACCGCTCTCCCAAGCGGAGCGTCTCCGCGTCGACGGCGTGGGCCGGGAAGGCCCAGCGGCCGGTGGCGTCGGCGATGGCGGGGCCGCGGCGGGCGGCGAGGGTGACGGCGTCCTCGAAGAAGCGGGGGACGTAGTCGCGTACGAGGTCGGCCTGTTCGGGCTGCCAGAAGCCTTGGGCGTTGGCGATGAACAGGTAGTTGGAGAGGTCGTCGCCCGCGAACATCGCTTCCCACGCCTTGGCCTTGGTGTCGGCGTCGGGCAGGGCGGCGCGGCAGCGGGTGGCGCCTTCCTGGCCGGTGGCGGAGGGGTCGCGGGCGAGTTCGGCGGCGATGGCGGTCTCGTCGGTGGCGCCGAGGACGGCGAGGCGGGCGAGGACGCGCCAGCGCAGTTCGGGGTCGAGTTCGGGGCCGCCGGGGACGGTGCCGTCTGCGAGCCAGGCGGCGATGGTGTCGGGGTGGGCGGCGACGTCGATGAAGTGGCGTACGGCGATGAGGCGCAGGCCGGGGTTGTCGCCGTCCTCGGTGCGGCGGATGAGGTCGCGGCAGAGGGAGGAGAGGGTGGCCAGGGCCGCCGGGCGTTCCTCGGGGGTGGCGTAGCGGTCGGCGACCTGGACGGAGGCGAAGGCGAGGACGCCTTGGACGAGGGCGAGGTCGGTCTCGTGCGGGAGGTGGGCGCGGGCGGCCTCGAGGTAGGCGGTGGGCGGGAGTTCGCCGTCGCGGACGGCGTCGCGCAGGGCGTTCCAGACGACCGCGCGGGTGAGGGGCGAGGGCAGTCCGGACAGGCTCGCGGTGACCGTCTTGAAGGACTCGGTGTCGAAGCGGATCTTGGCGTAGGTGAGGTCGCCGTCGTTGAGGAGCAGCAGGGCGGGGCGTTTGCCGATGGGCAGGGGGCCGTCGGTCTGCGGGATGTCGAGGTCGAGGCGTTCGCGCAGGACGAGGTGGCGGCCTTCGTCCGCGACGTCCTGGTCGTAGAGGCCGACGGCGACGCGGTGGGGGCGGCTGCCCTCGTGTTCGACCTGGAGGGTGTAGGTGCCTTCGTCGCCGGGGGTGATGACGGGCTTGAGGGTGTCGACGCCGGTGGTGCGCAGCCAGGTGTCGGCCCAGGCGTGGACGTCGCGTTCGGTGACGCTCGCGAGGGAGTCGATGAAGTCGGCGAGGGTGGCGTTGGCGAACTTGTGGCGGGCGAAGTGGGTGTTGATGCCGGCGAGGAAGTCCTTCTCGCCGAGCCAGGTCACCAACTGCCGTAGTGCGGAGGCGCCCTTGGCGTAGGAGATGCCGTCGAAGTTGAGCATCGCGGAGGCGGTGTCGGGGACGAGCTCGGGGTCGGGGGCGACGGGGTGGGTGGAGGGGCGCTGGTCGGCGTCGTAGCCCCAGGCCTTGCGGACGACGCCGAAGTCGGTCCAGGTGTCGGTGAAGCGGGTGGCTTCGGTGAGGGTCTGGTAGCCCATGTACTCGGCGAAGGACTCGTTGAGCCAGATGTCGTCCCACCAGCGCAGGGTGACGAGGTCGCCGAACCACATGTGGGCCATCTCGTGGGCGATGACCATGGCGCGGGTCTGGCGTTCGGTGTCGGTGACGGCGGAGCGGTAGATGAACTCGTCGCGGAAGGTGACGAGTCCGGGGTTCTCCATGGCGCCGGCGTTGAACTCGGGGACGAACGCCTGGTCGTAGGAGTCGAAGGGGTAGGGCTCCTCGAACTTCTCGTGGTAGCGGTCGTAGCACTGCTTGGTGATGGTGAGGAGTTCGTCGGCGTCCGCGTCGAGGTGGGGAGCGAGGGAGCGGCGGCAGTGGATGCCGAAGGGCAGGCCGCGGTGTTCGGTGCGGACGGAGTGCCAGGGGCCGGCGGCGACGGCGACGAGGTAGGTGGAGATGAGGGGGGTGGGGGCGGCCTGCCAGCGGCCGTCGCCGAGGGCGGTGGTGATGCCGTTGGCGAGGAACGTCCAGTTCTCGGGGACGGTCGCGGTGATCTCGAAGACGGCCTTGAGGTCGGGCTGGTCGAAGACGGGGAAGACGCGTTGGGCGTCGTCCATGCACAGGTTGGAGTAGAGGTAGGTCTCGCCGTCGGTGGGGTCGGTGAAGCGGTGCATGCCCTCGCCGGTGCGGGAGTAGCGCATGCTCGCGTCGATGTCGAGTTCGTGTTCGCCGGCGGTGAGGTTCTTCAGGGGGAGGCGGTTGCCGTCGAGGGTCTCGGGGTCGAGGAGGTGTCCGTCGAGGGTGGCGGAGCGCAGTTCGGCGGGCTTGACCTCGATGAAGGTGTCCGCGTCCGTGCGCGCGGTGAAGCGGATGACGGTCTTCGAGTCGAAGGTGTCGTCGCCGGTGGTGAGATCGAGGTCGATCGTGTACCGGTGGACGTCGAGGAGGGTGGCACGGGTCTGCGCTTCGTCGCGCGTCAGTACGGACATGCACGACATGCTGCCTGATGGCGGGGTCATGGCACAGGGGCGGATCGGTACGCGGCCTATGTCCGGTCCTGTTCGAGGCTGCCGGTGTGCGCCCCTTGTGCGCGTTGGACGGGGACGCGGGGGTCCGGGTGGGGCAGGGCGGGGCGTGGGGGGCGGCCGGGGGGTTCGGGGCCGTCCTTGACGAGGGCGCGCAGGGCGCGGATCTCCTCTTCGAGGGCGAGCCGGCGGCGGTGGGCGTCGTAGAGGTAGCGGACCTTGGTGCGCAGGGCCCAGGGGTCGATGGGTTTCATGATGAGGTCGGCGACGCCGAGGCCGAAGGCGGTGGCGGTGAGTTCCTGGTCGGGGCCGAAGCCGGTGAGCAGGACGACGGGGATGTGCTGGGTCTGTTCGACGCGGCGCATGTAGCGGACGACGTCGAGGCCGCTGACGCCGGGCATGCGGACGTCGAGGAGGAGCAGGCCGACCTGGCCGCGCAGGACCTGTTTGAGGGCTTCGTCGCCGCTGGTGGCCCGGCCGAGCCGGTAGCCGAGCGGGGCGAGGGCGCTCTCCAGCGCGTACAGCGTGTCCTCGTGGTCGTCGACGATGAGGATCTTGGCATCCGACGGCATGGCCCGACGTCCCTCCCGCATGGGACAACCAGCTTATGTCCGAGGCGCTGACCGTGTGTGCCCGTCAGCTGACAAGGAGTGCACAGCGCAGCATGCCCCTGCGGGAGGCGTTCTGTCACGCCCTGGGGGCGTCCGGCGAGGTCAGTTCGCTGTGGGCGTGGCGCCGTTGGAGGTGGTGTCGGCGATGCGCTCGTGGTGGCGGATGACCTCGGCGATGATGAAATTCAGGAACTTCTCAGCGAAGGCCGGGTCGAGTTTGGTGTTCTCGGCGAGGTTGCGCAGCCGTTCGATCTGGCGGGCCTCGCGGGCCGGGTCGGCGGGCGGGAGCTGGTGCCGGGCCTTGAGGTGGCCGACCTGCTGGGTGGCTTTGAAGCGTTCGGCGAGCATGTGGACGACGGCCGCGTCGATGTTGTCGATGCTGTCGCGCAGCCGGGCGAGTTCCTCGCGCACGGCGGGGTCGACGTCACCGGTACCGGGGTTGCTGGTGGTCATGGGCGTCAACCCTACGGTGCCCTGATGGCGGGGGTGATCGGTGGATCCTCCCTACCGTGCCCCGGTGGCAGGGGTGATCGGCGGATCCTCCCTACCGTGCCCCGGTGGCAGGGGTGATCGGCGGATCCTCCCTACCGTGCCCCGGTGGCAGGGGTGATCGGCGGATCCTCCCTACGGTGCCCAGGTGCCGGGGATGATCGGTGGGTCCTCGGGGTCGGGTACCTGGTCGCTCCAGCCGCCGGGGACGACGCGGCCCTGTTGGGCGCGGAAGCGGACGGGTGGGGTGCCGACGCGGCGGGTGAACAGGCGGGAGAAGTAGGCGGGGTCGTCGTAGCCGACGCGGCGGGCGACGGCGGCGACGGGGAGTTCGGTCGTGGCGAGGAGTTCCTTGGCGCGGCCGAGGCGGATGCCGAGGAGGTAGTCCTTGGGGCTGCACCCGGCGCCGCGGCGGACGGCGGTGCGCAGTTCGGCGAGGGTCATGCCGTGCCGTCCGGCGTGGTCGGCGATGGACAGGGGCAGGCAGGCGTCGCGGGCGAGGGCCTTGAGGAGTTGTTCGCCGTCGGGGGTGAGGTCGGCGCGGGCGCGGCGCAGGGCGACGAGGAGTTCGTGGACGGCGGCGCCGGTCTCGACCTCCAGGAGGGGGTTGTCGCGGCGGGCGGCGCGGGCCATGCGGCCGATGACGGCGCGGGGTGCGGAGGCGTCGGAGAGGGGGACGACGGGGCGGTCGGGTTCGATGTAGCCGAGTTCGGTGTAGGAGGCGGTGGCGGGCCCGGTGAAGTCGACGAAGCCCTCGTCCCAGCCGGTGTCGGGGTCGGGTGCGTAGTGGTGCGGGGTGCCGGGGGTGAGCCAGAGCAGGGCGGGTGCGGTGATGGTCGTACGGCGGCCGTCGGGGTGCTCGTACCAGCCGGTGCCGGTACTGATGACGACGGCGACGTGGTGGTCGAGGACGCGGGGGCCGACGGTGGGCAGGACACCGTACTGGAGGCCGACGCCGAGGCAGACCAGGCCGAGGCGGTGGTGGGCGGGGCCGGGGGTGAAGAACCGCATCCAGGTGTGGTACGTCAACGGGTCCCTCCCTTCGGTCCAAGTCCCGTCGATCTTTGTCCATGGACGGTGATCGGCGCCAGCGGTGAGGGTGGGGCGTATGAGCGAGTTCACGGTGGGGGACGAGGAGTTTCTGCTGGACGGGCGGCCGGTGCGGCTGCTGTCCGGTGCGCTGCACTACTTCCGGGTGCACGAGGCGCAGTGGGGGCACCGGCTGGCGATGCTGCGGGCGATGGGCCTGAACTGCGTCGAGACGTACGTCCCGTGGAACCTGCACGAGCCGCGGCCGGGGGTGTACGAGGACGTGGCGGCCCTGGGCCGGTTCCTGGACGCGGCGCAGGCGGCGGGGCTGTGGGCGATCGTGCGGCCGGGCCCGTACATCTGCGCCGAGTGGGAGAACGGCGGGCTGCCGCACTGGCTGGCGGGGCGGGCGCGGACGAGCGACGAGGTGTACCTGGCGCAGGTGGATCAGTGGTTCGGCCAGTTGCTTCCCGAGGTGGTGTCGCGGCAGGTCGACCGGGGCGGTCCCGTGCTCATGGTGCAGGTGGAGAACGAGTACGGCAGCTACGGCTCGGACGCGCAGTACCTGCGGTGGCTGACCTCGACGATCCGCGAGGCCGGTGTCACGGTTCCGCTGTTCACCTCGGACGGCCCCGAGGACCACATGCTGACCGGCGGCTCGGTGCCCGGCGTCCTGGCCACCGTGAACTTCGGCTCGCAGGCCCGCGAGGCCTTCGAGACGCTGCGCCGGCACCGCGCCGAAGGGCCGTTGATGTGCATGGAGTTCTGGTGCGGCTGGTTCGACCACTGGGGCGCCGATCATGTCGTACGCGATCCGCAGGACGCGGCGGCGGCGCTGCGGGAGATCCTTGAGTGCGGTGCGTCGGTGAATCTGTACATGGCGCACGGCGGGACGAGCTTCGCGGGCTGGGCGGGGGCGAACCGGGGTGGCGGTGATCTGCACGACGGGGTGCTGGAGCCGGATGTGACGTCGTACGACTACGACGCCCCGATCGACGAGTTCGGGCACCCCACGGAGAAGTTCTGGCGCTTCCGCGAGGTGCTGACGGAGTACGCGGACGGCTCGCTGCCCGAACTGCCGTCGCTGCCGCCGCAGTTGGCCCAGGGCGCGGCGGTGGAGCTGGCGGGGTGGGCGCCGTTGCCGGACGTGCTGGAGGCCCGGGGCGGGCCGGGCGTCACCGCCCCCGTCCCGCCCACGTTCGAGGAACTGGACGTGGACCGGGGGCTGGTGCGCTACGAGGTGACCGTGCCGGGGCCGCGGCAGCCCTACCCGTTCCTGGCGCGTGGGCTGCGTGACCTGGCGGTGGTGTACGTCGACGGGGAGCGGGCCGGGGTGCTGACGGAGGAGGACGAGCGGCTGAAGGAGCCGGTCGCCGGGCACGCGCGCGTGGAGCTGTGGGTGGAGTCGCTGGGGCGGGTCAACTACGGGCCGCGCACCGGGGAGTCCAAGGGGATCACCGGGGGGCTGCTGCACGAGCGGCAGTATCTGCACGGGGTACGCGCGCGTGGGCTGCGACTGGACGCCTTGGACGACATCGACGACGTACGGCTGCAAGCTCTTCCCGAGGACGGCTCCCCCGGCCTCTACCGGGGGACCCTCGACGTGCGCGGCGCCGGGGACGCGCTGCTGGAACTGCCGGACTGGACCCGCGGCTTCGTGTGGATCAACGGGTTCAACCTCGGCCGGTACTGGTCCGTGGGCCCGCAGCGGTCGCTGTACGTGCCCGGCCCGGTACTGCGGGAAGGCGTGAACGACGTGTGGGTCCTTGAGCTGGAGCGGGCGGCTTCGGCGCCGTACGTCCGGAGCCGATGACCTCGTAGAGTGGAAACGGGTTCTCGGCGTCTTGGGGGTATGGGCGTGGCGAACGACGGACCGGTCGAGCACGGGTATCCGCATCTGGAGACGGTGCGGGCCGCGATCACCGCGCTGTGGAAACGGCTGTCGTACGACACCGTCCAGACGTTCGCGACCAGTGTGGCCCCGGCCGACGTGGCGTTCTGCGACACCGACGATCTCCATCTGGGGGCGCAGCGGGTGGCGCGCGAGATGGTGCGGCACTACCGGCTGCCCGACGCGCGGATGATCGTCGGGTTCCGTGAGATGACGCATGCGGCGAACGTCGAACTCGCCGCCGGGCCCGAGTACTTCGTCGAACTCAACGACCGGTTCCGGACGCATCGGCGGGACATCGGGGCGGCGCTGGCGCACGAGGTGATGCATGTGTATCTGCACCGCCTCGGGCTGTCCTTCCCGGGGACCCGGGACAACGAGATCCTCACGGACACGGCGGCGACCTATCTGGGTGCCGGGTGGCTGCTGCTGGACGCGTACCGGGAGGACTCCGCGTCCTCGCAGAAGCTGGGGTATCTGACGCCGGAGGAGTTCGGGTACGTCCTCGCCAAGCGGTCGCTGGTGTTCGGGGAGGACCCCTCGGTGTGGTTCACCAGCCCGCAGGGCTACACCGCGTACGTGAAGGGCATGGCGCGGGCGCGGGAGGACGAGCAGCAGCCGCCGTTGACCGCGGCGGGGTGGGCGGGCCGGCGGCGTTACGCGCGGGAGCGGAAGCACGCGGCGGCCGCGCCGGCCGGGGTGCCGTACGCGTTCAGTCCGGACGGGGGCGGCCAGCTGCGGGTGTCCTTTCCCTGCCCGACCTGCCATCAGAAGATCCGGGTGCCGGTACGGGGGCGGATGCGGGCGCGGTGCGGGGTGTGCCGGACGGTGCTGGAGTGCGACACGTGACCGTATTGGCGTGCGACGCGTAGGAGTCCCCGGGGGTGGCTCACCCCGGGGACTTCCTGATGTCGCTCACTACCCCTCGTATCCGCTGACCGCCCGCCGCGGCAGCGCCGCGCACAGCAGCGCGCAGGCCACGAATCCGCCGGTCACCCAGGGCATCGCCGTGGTGAGCGCGTGGGTGAGGCCGTCGTCGGCGTGGGCGAAGAACACCGTGCCGATGATCGCCGCGCCGAGTGCGCCGCCGAACTGCTGGGCGGTGGAGAGGATGCCGGACGCTCCGCCGGCCAGCTCGCCCGGCACCGCGGAGAGCACCACGTTCACCAGCGGTACGACGAGGAAACCGAGCCCGGCGCCCGAGACGACCAGGCCCGGCACCAGCGGCCACGCCCCGGTGTGGGTGTCGGCCGCGCCGGTGACCGCCGCCCACACCCAGCCGAAGCCGCCCGCCATCAGCAGCGCTCCGGCGCCGAGGACCCAGCGCCCGTACTTCGTGGCGAGCGCGTCGGCGGCGGGCGCGGTGAGGAACGCCCCGGCCGAGTAGGCGACGGCGACGAGACCGGCCTGGAGAGGCGAGTAGCCCTGGCCGCCCTGGAGCCAGACGATGAAGACCAGGAAGAAGCCCTGCATCCCGACCGAGCAGACCAGTTGGACCACGACGCCCACGGAGAAGGCGGGTGAGCGGAACGCGCGTCCCGGCAGCAGCGGTGTCGTCCCCGCGCGGCGCCTACGCGCCTCGAACACGGCGAGCCCGACGACCGCGCAGACCCCTGCGGCCAGACACAGCCAGCCCCACAGCGGCCAGCCGTTCTCACGCCCCTGCACGAGCGGCAGCGCGATGGCGACGAGCCCGCCCGCCAGCACGACGCTGCCCAGCACGTCGGGCCGCCCGGCCGACCGCTCCTTGGTCGACGGCACCAGCAGCAGGCCCGCCACGAGCGTCGCGATCGCGATCGGCACGTTCACCAGGAACACCGACCGCCAGCCGAGCCCGAACAGGTCGGCGTCGGTCAGCAGCCCGCCCACCAGCAGCCCGACCGCCGAGGCGAACCCGGCCACCGCGCCGTACATCCCGAAGGCGGCGCCGCGTTCCTTGCCGTGGAACAGCGTCCGGAACGAGCCGAGCACCTGCGGCATCAGCACGGCTGCCATCACCCCCTGCACGGCTCGCGCGGCGATCAGCTGCCCGGGCGTCTGGGCGATCCCGCAGCCGAGACTGGCGAGCCCGAACCCGGCGGTGCCGGCGAGGAAGAGGCCGCGGCGGCCGAAGCGGTCCCCCAGGTGGCCGGAGACGATCAGCGTGGCCGCGAAGCCGAGCAGGTAGGCGGAGATCAGCCATTGCAGGTCGGTGGGTGTGGCGTGCAGGTCGCGGCCGATGGACGGGATCGCGACGTTCACGATCGTCACGTCGAGCAGATCCATCAGGGCGGCGATCATCATGACCGTCGCAGCGGCCCAGCGGCGGGGGTGCGGCGGCTCGGCGGTGGCGGGTGGTGCGGTGGTGACGGACGTGGTCGTCATGGCTGGCTCCCCTGTCTACTCGGCGACCATCGGGATTTATTTCGTTCGGCCTAACGAAAGACTTGCACCGACACCACCCTGATCGCAAGTAGTTAGTTCGACCGAACGAAATTTTTGCTAGCCTGGCTTCATGAGCAGCGACACGGCGAGCGGCCCCGTCCCGAACCTCGAAGGGGCCGTCCCCACTGACGACAAGCGACGCGCCGACACCCTGCTGCGCCTGTTCGCGGCCGGCCGGGAGAACAGCGGGGCGACGGTGATGTTCCACACCGCGGTCGCCGCCCGGCAGGGCCTGAACCCCACGGAGACGAAGGCCCTCGACTTCCTGGAACGGCACGGCCCCCTCACCGCGAAGCAGCTGGCCGAGCTGACCCGCCTGGCCCCCGCGTCCGTCACCGGCCTGCTCGACAGACTGGAGGCCAAGGAGCTGGTGCGCCGGATCAAGCACCCCACGGACAAGCGCCGGGTGCTCGTCGAGCTGAACCGCGAGAAGATCGCGGAGCTCTTCGGGTTCTTCGAGGACTACGCGCGTGAGGTCACCAAGAGGTGCGAGGTGTTCACCACGGAGGAGTTGGAGACCGTGATCCGGTTCCTGGAGGTGATGACGGAGCACCAGCGCGAGGCGGCGGCCCGTCTCGCCGAGTAGGAACTCCTACGCCTCGTGGACCGGCCTAGGCGTTCCTACGCCCCGTAGACCGCCCCCGGCGGCTCGGCTCCCGCCAGCAACTTCCGTACGGTGTCCCCGACTTCGTCCGGAGCCCAGCGGGCGCCCTTGTCGGCGCTCGGACCGGGACGCCAGCCCTCCATGACCGTGACCCGGCCGCCCTCCGTCTCGAAGACCCGCCCGGTGACGCCCTCGCTGGCCGCCGAGCCCAGCCAGACCACGAGCGGCGAGACGTTCTCGGGGGCCATCGCGTCGAACCCGGCCGTGGGCGCCGCCATCGTGTCGGCGAAGGTCCGTTCCGTCATCCGGGTCCGGGCCGCGGGCGCGATCGCGTTGACCTGGACGCCGTAGCGGGCGAGTTCGGCGGCGGCGACCAGCGTCAGCCCGACGATCCCGGCCTTGGCGGCGCTGTAGTTGCCCTGTCCCAGCGAGCCCAACAGCCCGGCCCCGCTACTGGTGTTGACGATCCGGGCCACCGGCGTACGGCCTGCCTTCGCCTCGCTCCTCCAGTGCGCCGCCGCGTGCTTCAGCGGGAGGAAGTGGCCCTTCAGGTGGACCCGCAGCACCGCGTCCCAGTCGTCCTCGTCGAGGTTCAACAGCATCCGGTCGCGCAGGAAACCGGCGTTGTTGACGAGGGTGTCGAGGCGGCCGTACGTCTCCACGGCGGTCGCGATCAGACTCCGCGCGCCTTCGGTCGTCGCGATGTCGCCGCCGTGCGCCACCGCCTCGCCGCCCGCCGCGCGGATCTGCGCCACGACCTGGGCCGCCGGGCTGTCGGGGTCGGGCGTGCCGTCCAGGCCCACACCGAGGTCGTTGACCACGACCCGGGCCCCCTCAGCGGCGAACGCCAGCGCGTGGGCGCGGCCGAGTCCCCGTCCCGCCCCGGTGACGACGACGACCCGGCCCTCGCAGATTCCACTCATCTCACGTCTCCCAGTAGCAGCAGTTCACGTTTCCCTGTGGGCAGTTGCGGCATCCAGGAACAGCGGCCGCTCCCCGCCCCCGTGCACCAGCAGCGAGGCCCCGCTGATGTACGCGGCGGCGTCCGACGCGAGGAACACGGCCGCGGCGCCGACGTCGGACGGCTCGGCCAGGCGCCCGAGCGGGACCGTGCGGGAGACCGCGGCGACCGCCTGCTCGTCGCCGTAGTGCAGGTGGGCGAGTTCGGTGCGGACCATGCCAACGACCAGGGTGTTGACCCGGACGTCCGGCGCCCACTCCACCGCCATCGAACGGGCGAGGTTCTCCAGCCCGGCCTTCGCCGCCCCGTACGCCGCCGATCCGGGCGAGGGGCGGCTGCCGCTGACGCTGCCGACCATGACGACGGAGCCCTGCGCGCGCTTGAGGTGGCCGTACGCGGCGAGGGAAACCGTCAGCGGGGCAAGGAGGTTGAGCTCGATCACGCGCGCGTGCCGTGCCGCGTCCGCGTCGGCGAGCAGCCGGTAGGGGCCGCCGCCCGCGTTGTTGACGAGCACGTCGACGCGGGGCAGGGCGGCGAAGAAGGCGTGCACGGCGTCATGGTCACGGACGTCGAGCGGCATGAACTCCACGCCCTTGACCGGGACTTCGGGCGGGCGGCGGGCGCAGACGACGACTTCGGCGCCCGCCTCCGCGAAGGAGCGCGCGATCCCGGCGCCCACGCCCCGGGTTCCTCCCGTGACGACGGCGACCCTCCCCTTCAGCTCCATTCGCCGCTACCCTCCACCTAACAAACGTTTGGTGGAAAGGTAGCTGATGCTTCCATGGGTGTCTCCACCTCATCCGAGGAAAAAGGGATTCGCGGAAACGGGATCTCCGTCGTCACGGTCGACTTCCCGCCGGTGAACGCCCTTCCGGTGGACGGCTGGTACGCGCTGGCCGACGCCGTGCGCGCCGCCGGCCGTGATCCGGGGACGCGCTGTGTGGTGCTGGCGGCTGAGGGGCGGGGGTTCAACGCGGGCGTCGACATCAAGGAGCTCCAGGCACGGGGCGCGGACGCGCTGGTCGGGGTCAACCGCGGGTGCTTCGAGGCCTTTTCGGCGGTGTACGAGTGCGAGGTCCCGGTGGTCGCGGCCGTGCAGGGCTTCTGTCTGGGCGGCGGGATCGGGCTGGTCGGGAACGCGGACGTGATCGTGGCGAGCGAGGACGCCACCTTCGGGCTGCCCGAGCTGGACCGGGGAGCCCTGGGCGCCGCCACCCATTTGGCCCGGCTGGTCCCCCAACACCTCATGCGCGCCCTGTACTTCACCTCGGGCACCGTCACGGCGGCCGAGCTGCACGCGCACGGCTCGGTGTGGGCGGTCGTACCACGCGAGGAACTGCTCGACACGGCCCTGGGGTTGGCGCGGGAGATCGCCGCGAAGGACGGGGAGCTGCTGCGCCTCGCCAAGGCCGCCATCAACGGCATCGACCCGGTCGACGTCCGCCGCAGCTACCGCTTCGAGCAGGGGTTCACCTTCGAGGCGAGCGTGAGCGGGGTCGCGGACCGGGTGCGGAGCAGGTTCGGGAAGGGTGATTCCTAGGTGTCCGACAAGACCATGACCGCCGCCGAGGCCGTCTCCCGGCTGGAGAGCGGCATGACCCTCGGCATCGGCGGCTGGGGTTCCCGCCGCAAGCCGATGGAGCTGGTGAGAGCACTGCTCCGCACCGAGATCACCGATCTCACCGTCGTCTCGTACGGCGGCCCGGACGTCGGCATGCTCGCCGCCGCCGGACGCCTCCGCAAACTGGTCGCCCCCTTCGTCACCCTCGACTCCATCCCCCTCGAACCCCACTACCGGGCCGCCCGCGAGCGCGGCGCCTTCGAACTCACCGAGATCGACGAGGCGATGTTCATGTGGGGACTGCACGCGGCCGCCAACCGACTGCCGTTTCTGCCAGTGCGGGCCGGCCTCGGCTCGGACGTCATGCGGGTCAACCCCGGCCTGCGGACGGTGACTTCGCCGTACGACGACGGCGAGACGTTCGTCGCCGTGCCCGCCCAGCGCCTCGACGCGGCCCTGGTCCACGTCAACCGCGCCGACCGGCAGGGCAACGGGCAGTACCTGGGCCCGGACCCGTACTTCGACGACCTGTTCTGCGAGGCGGCCGACGCCGCGTACGTCTCCTGTGAACGGGTCGTCGACACGGTCGAGTTCGCGAAGGAGGGGCCACCCCAGTCCTTGCTGCTCAAACGGCACGTGGTGACGGGGGTCGTCGAGGCGCCGGGCGGCGCGCACTTCACATCCTGCGTCCCCGACTACGGCCGCGACGAGGAGGCCCAGCGGGAGTACGCGACCACACCCTGGCCGGAGTTCGCCGCGCAGTACCTCGACGGGAGGACGACATGACCGCGACCCGCGCCGAGTACTGCGTGATCGCCTGCGCCGAGGCCTGGCGCGACGCGGGCGAGATCCTGGCCAGCCCCATGGGCCTGATCCCCTCCGTGGCCGCCCGGCTGGCCCGCCTCACCTTCGCACCGGACCTGCTGCTGACCGACGGCGAGGCGATGATCGTGGACGCCGAGGGCACCGTCGAGGGCTGGTTGCCGTACCGGCAGCATCTGGCCCTGGTCACCGGCGGGCGGCGGCACGTGATGATGGGGGCGAGCCAGCTCGACCGGTACGGCAACCAGAACATCTCCTGCATCGGCGACTGGGAGCGCCCGAAACGGCAGCTGCTGGGCGTGCGGGGAGCCCCCGTCAACACACTGAACAACCCGACGAGTTACTGGGTGCCGAAGCACTCCCGGCGGGTGTTCGTGGAGAAGGTCGACATGGTGTGCGGGGTGGGGTACGACCACGCCGGGTCCGACCCCGTTGTGGGCGCCCGCTTCCACCGCATCCCCCGGGTCGTCTCCGACCTCGGCGTCTTCGACTTCGCGACGCCGGACCACTCGATGCGACTGGCCTCGCTGCACCCCGGGGTGACCGTCGAGCAGGTCACGGAGGCGACGGGCTTCGCGCTCAGCATCCCCTCCGACGTGCCGTACACCCGCGAACCGACCGCTCAGGAACTGAAGTTGATCCGCGAGGTCCTCGACCCGTCCGGCGCCCGCGCCAGGGAGGTCGCCGTCTGATGGACACGGCACTCACCCGGCTCGTCGGGGTCCGCCACCCGATCGTGCAGACCGGCATGGGCTGGGTCGCGGGCCCCCGCCTGGTGTCGGCCACGGCGAACGCGGGCGCGCTGGGCGTCCTCGCCTCGGCGACGATGACGCTGGACCAGCTGCGGGACGCTGTACGGGAGGTCAAGTCCCGTACGGACGCACCTTTCGGCGTGAATCTGCGGGCGGACGCGGCGGACGCCGGGGAGCGGGTGTCGATCATGCTCGACGAGGGCGTTCGGGTCGCCTCCTTCGCCCTCGCCCCCTCCCCTGACCTGATCGCCAGGCTCAAGGCGGCGGACGTCGTGGTCATCCCGTCCGTCGGGGCCCGCCGCCATGCCGAGAAGGTCGCGGCATGGGGAGCGGACGCGGTGCTCGTGCAGGGCGGCGAAGGCGGCGGGCACACCGGCGACGTGGCGACGACCGTGCTGCTCCCCCAGGTCGTCGACGCGGTGGACATCCCGGTCGTCGCGGCGGGCGGCTTCTTCGACGGACGCGGGCTGGTCGCGGCGCTGGCGTACGGGGCGGCGGGCGTGGCGATGGGCACGCGGTTCCTGCTGACGTCGGACTCGACGGTGCCGGACACGGTGAAGGCACGCTATCTCCAGGCGACCGTACGGGACGTGACAGTGACCCGAGCGGTGGACGGGCTACCGCACCGCATGCTCCGCACCGACCTGGTGAACTCCCTCGAAAAGTCCGGACGTTCGAGGCGACTGCTGCACGCGCTGCGCAGGGCGGCCGGCTTCCGCGCCCTCTCCGGGCTCACCTGGCGCCAGCTGCTGCACGACGGCCTCGCCATGAAGCACGGCAAGGAGCTCACCTGGAGCCAGGTGCTGCTCGCCGCCAACACGCCCATGCTGCTCAAGTCGGCGATGGTGGACGGCCGTACGGACCTCGGCGTAATGGCCTCCGGGCAGGTCGCCGGGGTGATCGACGACCTGCCGTCGTGCGCGGAACTGGTGGAGCGGATGATGAAGGAGGCCGACGAGACCCTTCAGGTCCTCAGAGCCGCTCGATGATCGTCACATTGGCTTGTCCGCCGCCCTCGCACATGGTCTGGAGCCCGAACCTCCCGCCCGTGCGCTCCAGTTCATGCAGCAGTGTCGTCATCAGCTTCACGCCGGTCGCGCCCAGGGGATGACCGAGGGCGATGGCGCCTCCGTTGACGTTGACCTTCTCCGGATCGGCGCCCGTCTCCTTCAGCCAGGCCAACACCACCGGCGCGAAAGCCTCGTTGATCTCGACGAGGTCGATGGCGTCGATGGACAGGCCGGTCTTCTTCAGGGCGTGGGCGGTGGCCGGGATGGGCGCGGTGAGCATGCGGATGGGGTCCTCGCCGCGGACGGAGAGGTGGTGGACGCGGGCGCGGGGCGTGAGCCCGTGTTCCCGTACGGCCCGTTCGGAGGCCAGCAGCATCGCCGCCGCGCCGTCGGAGACCTGGGAGGAGCAGGCGGCCGTGATGGTGCCGCCTTCGACGACCGGCTTCAGCCCGGCCATCTTCTCCGGCGAGGTGTCCCGGCGCGGCCCCTCGTCGACGGCGACGTCCCCGTACGCCAGGGTCTCCCGCGTGAAGCGCCCCTCGTCGATCGCCCGTACCGCCCGTTGATGGGAGCGCAGCGCGAACTCCTCCTGGTCCTGCCGGCTGATCCCCCACTTCGCGGCGATCATCTCGGCGCCGACGAACTGGTTCACCGGCTTGCCCGCGTACCGCGCCTGCCAGCCCTCGCTGCCCGCGAACGGCCCCTGCGTCAGCCCGAGCGGCTCGGCGGCCTGCCGGGTGGCGAAGGCGATCGGGATCATCGACATGTTCTGCACGCCACCGGCGACGACGAGGTCCTGCGTCCCGGAGAGCACGCCCTGCGCCGCGAAGTGCACGGCCTGCTGGGAGGAGCCGCACTGCCGGTCCACGGTCACGCCCGGCACCTCCTCGGGCAGCCCGGCCGCGAGCCATGCGGTCCGCCCGATGTCCCCGGCCTGCGGCCCGACCGCGTCCAGACATCCGAAGACGACGTCCTCGACGGCGGCCGGATCGATCCCGGCCCGTTTCACCAGCGCGACGAGCACATGCGCTCCCAGGTCGGCCGGGTGGACCGCGCTCAGTCCTCCCCCGCGCCGCCCGACGGGCGTCCGCACCGCTTCGACGATATAGGCCTCGGCCATGACAACTCCCTTGAACAAAAGGGCACTTGATAGGGGCTATTCGCGTACGGCGATCCCGTCCAGCACCATCGACAGGTACTGCCGGGCGATCTCCTCCGGGCTGTGCTGTCCGCCGGGCCGGTACCAGGACGCGGCGACCCAGACGGTGTCGCGCACGAAGCGGTACGTCAGCCGCATGTCGAGGTCGGCCCGGAAGACCCGGGCGGCGACCCCGCGTTCCAGCGTGGACAGCCATGCCTTCTCGAACCTGCGCTGCGACTCGGCGAGGAAGCCGAACCGCTCCTGCGCGACGAGCTGTTTGCTCTCCTTCTGGTAGATCGCGACGGCGGCGCGGTGCCGGTCGATCTCCCGGAACGACTCGGTGACGAGGGCTTCGAGGGTCTCGCGCGGGTCCAACTCGGCGTCCAGGACAGTGTCGTAGCCCGCCCAGAGCTCGTCGAGGAAGGTCCGCAGGATCTCCTCCAGCATCGACTCCTTGGAGTCGAAGTGGTAGTAGAGGCTGCCCGCGAGCATGCCCGCGTGGTCCGCGATCTTGCGGACGGTGGTGGCGTTGTAGCCCTGCTCGGCGAAGACCTCGGCGGCGGTGTCGAGGAGTTCGCGCCGCCGGGCGGGGGCGGCGGTCACCTGGGGCTTCTTCTTGGTCGGCACGGGTCCATTGTGGTCCTAGGGGTGCTGAGAGCTGACGGCGACGACCTCGCCCGTCAGGTACGACGAGTAGCCCGACGCCAGGAACACGATCACGTTGGCCACCTCCCACGGCTCGGCGTACCGCCCGAACGCCTCCCGTGCGGTCAGCTCCTCCAGAAGCTCCGCCGACGTCACCTTCACGAGGTGCGGGTGCATGGCGAGGCTGGGCGCCACCGCGTTGACGCGCACCCCGAACCCGGCGGCCTCGACCGCCGCGCACCGGGTCAGCGCCATCACCCCGGCCTTCGCGGCGGCGTAGTGCGCCTGCCCGGCCTGGGCGCGCCAGCCGACGACGGAGGAGTTGTTGACGATCACCCCGCCCGTCCCCTGCGCCTTGAGCAGCCGCAGCGCCGCCCGCGTGCACCGGAAGGTCCCGTTCAACGTCACGTCCAGCACCCGCGCCCACTGCTCGTCGCTCATGTCGACGAGGTCCGAAGTCCCGCCGAGCCCCGCGTTGTTGACGACGACGTCGAGCCGTCCGTGCTCCCGCACCGCGGCCTCGAACAGCGCCGTCACCTGCGTCTCGTCGGTGACATCGCACGGAACGGAGGCCACCGCGCCCGGGAACTCCCGGGCCAGCTCGGCCTCGTACTCCTTGAGCCGCCGCGCATGCGCGTCGCTGACGAGCACGCGCGCGCCCTCCTCCAGGAAGCGCCGCGCGGTCGCCCCGCCGATGCCGGCGCCGGCCGCGGCGGTGATGACGGCGGTGCGGCCCTTCAGCAGCCCGTGCCCCGGCTCGTACACCGGACTCTCGACGCCTGTCATGGGGGCACGCTAACCTACCAAACACTTGTTAGGGAAGCGTCGTCGAAGGGCTGGAGCCGATGGATCTCGCCTTCACCGGGGAAGAGGACGCCTTCCGGGCGGAGGCCCGCGCCTGGCTGACGGCCCATGTGCCGCCGGAGCCCCTCCCTTCCCTGGAGACGGCGGAGGGCTTCGCGGCCCACCGCGCGTGGGAGGCCGAACTGGCCGCGGACCGCTGGTCGGTGGTCGACTGGCCGGCGGCGTACGGCGGTCGGGACGCGGGGCTGGTGCGCTGGCTGCTGTTCGAGGAGGAGTACTGGGCGGCGGGCGCGCCGGGCCGGGTCGGGCAGAACGGGATCAGCCTGCTCGCGCCGACGCTCTTCGACCACGGCACGGAGGAGCAGCGGGCGCTGGTGCTGCCGCCGATGGCCCGGGGCGAGGTGGTCTGGGCGCAGGCGTGGTCCGAGCCGGAGGCGGGGTCGGATCTGGCGTCGCTGCGCTCCAAGGCGGTGCGTACGGACGGGGGTTGGCTGCTGAGCGGCCAGAAGACCTGGTCGTCCCGCGCCGCGTTCGCGGACCGCGCCTTCGGTCTGTTCCGCAGCGACCCGGACGCCCCTAAGCCTCATCAGGGCCTGACGTATCTGATGTTCGACCTGCGGGCGCCCGGGGTCACGGTCCGTCCGATCGCCCGTCTCGACGGCAAGCCGGCGTTCGCCGAGCTGTTCCTCGACGAGGTGTTCGTGCCGGACGCGGACGTGATCGGGGAACCGGGTCAGGGCTGGCGGATCGCGATGGCGGCGACGGGCAACGAACGCGGGCTCACGCTCCGCTCCCCCGGCCGCTATCTGGCGGCGGCGCACCGCCTCCACGCCCTGTGGCGCGACCGGGGCAGCCCGGACGCCACGAGGGCACGGGTCGCCGACGCCCTGATCGGCGCCCGCGCCTACCAGTTGTTCACCTACACCGCCGCCTCCCGCTTCCTCGACGGCGTGTCCCTCGGCCCGGAGTCCAGCCTGAACAAGGTCTTCTGGTCCGAGTACGACATCGCACTCACGGAAACGGCCCTCGATCTGCTCGGCCCGGAGGGCGAGTTGGCGGACACGGAGTGGGCGGAGCGGTACGTCTTCGCCCTGGCCGGTCCCATCTACGCGGGGACGAACGAGATCCAGCGGGACATCATCGCCGAGCGTCTGCTGGGCCTGCCGAAGGGGCGACGCTGATGCGGCTCGTGCTCGACGACGAACAGCGGGCGTTCACCGACTCGTTGGAGGCGATGCTGAGCGGCGCGGACACCCCGTCCGTCGTACGGGAGTGGAGTCGCGGCGAGCACGGGAGCGGGCGGGCCCTGTGGGGCCGGCTGGCGTCGGCCGACGTGTTCGCGCTGGCCGCCCCGGAGGAGTACGACGGTGTCGGCGTCCGCCCGGTCGAACTGGCCCTGGCCTTCATGGCGTTGGGACGCCATGTCGTCCCCGGCCCGCTCGTCGAGACGGTCACCGCCGCCGCGCTCCTCCCCACGCCCGACCTCGTCAAGCGACTCGTGTCGGGAGAGACCCTGGCGACGGTGGCGTACGACAGCCCGTACGCGCTCGACGGCGACGCGGCCGACCTCCGTCTCCTCCTCACCCCCGACGGCCTGCACGCCGCCACCGCACATGGCCCGGTACGCCCGTCCCTGGACCCGGCCCGGCGGCTGACGACCCTCACCCCCGGCGACCTGCTCACGGCCGAGCCACCCCTCGCGAAAGCCCTCCTCCTGGCCCGTCTCACCACCGCCGCCCAGGCCCTCGGCGTCGGTCTCGCCCTCCTCGACCGGACCGTCGCCTACGTCAGGCAGCGCACCCAGTTCGGCGTCGCCATCGGCTCCTTCCAGACCGTCAAGCACCAACTGGCCGACGCGAAGACCGCGTTGGAGTTCGCCCGGCCCCTCGTGCTCGCCGCCGCCGTCACCCTGGACCCGGCCGACGTCGCCGCCGCCAAGGTCACGGCATGCGAGACGGCGTACGCGACCGCCCGCACGGCCCTCCAACTCCACGGCGCGATCGGCTACACGGCGGAGTACGACCTCTCCCTGTGGCTGACCAAGGCCCGCGCCCTCCGCACGGCCTGGGGCAGCCCCGAGGAGTGCCGGGACATGGTCCTCAGTGCTGATGGTCGCCGCTGGTGATCTGCCGGTACTCCTCCACCGTCGGCTTCGGGATCTGCGTCTCCGGCCCGAACATCACCCGCGCCAACCGGGCCCGCACCCGCATGGAGGCGGTGACCGGGCGGCGGACGCCGTTGGCGTCGACGAGCGGGCCGATCTCGTAGTGGCCGTTCTGCTCGTGCTGGGTGAGGGTGTGCAACTGCGCCTGCGCGAGGGGCTCGTGGACCTCGACGTACTCGCCGTGCGGCAGCCGCCGGATGATGCCCGACTCCCTGCCGTGCAGCACCTTGTCGCGGTCGCGGCGCTGGAGCCCGAGACAGACCCGTTTGGTGACGACGAAGGCCAGCACCGGCACCACGAAGACGGCGATCCGCACGAACCAGGTGATCGCGTTGATGGACAGATGCAGATGCGTGGCCACGATGTCGTTGCCGCCGCCGATCAGCAGCACCACGTACAGGCTCAGCCAGGCCACGCCGAGGCCGGTGCGCCCGGGGACGTTGCGCGGCCGGTCCAGGATGTGGTGCTCGCGTTTGTCGCCGGTGATCCAGGCCTCGATGAACGGATAGGCGCCGATGGCGGCCAGGATCAGCGGGAAGAGCGAGAAGGGGATGAAGACGCCCAACTGGAGTGTGTGGCCCCAGGCGTTGATCTCCCATCCCGGCATCACCCGGATCAGGCCCTCGGAGAAGCCGAGATACCAGTCCGGCTGGGCGCCGGTGGTGACGAGGTCGGGCCGGTACGGTCCGAAGGCCCACACGGGGTTGATCTGGGCGATGCCGCCCATGAACGCCAGCATGCCGAAGACGAGGAAGAAGAACCCGCCGGCCTTCGCGGTGTACACGGGCAGGAACGGCATGCCGACGACCGTCTTCTCGTCGCGGCCGGGCCCGGGATACTGCGTGTGCTTGTGGTAGAAGACCAGGATCAGGTGCGCGGTCACCAGTCCCAGCATGATCCCGGGCAGCAGCAGGACATGGATGGGGAACAGCCGCGGGATGATGTCGTGCCCCGGGAACTCCCCGCCGAACAGGAAGAACGACAGATACGTGCCGACGATCGGCACGGACAGGATGGCGCCCTGCGCGAAGCGGATGCCGGTGCCGGACAGCAGGTCGTCGGGGAGCGAGTAGCCGGTGAGGCCGGTGATGATGCCGAGCATCAACAGGGTCCAGCCGAACACCCAGTTGACCTCGCGCGGCTTGCGGTAGGCGCCGGTGAAGAACACCCGCATCATGTGCACGAGCATGCCGGTGACGAAGACCAGCGCCGCCCAGTGGTGGATCTGCCGGATGAGCAGCCCGCCGCGCACGTCGAAGCTGATGTCGAGTGTGGACTCGAACGCCCGGGTCATCACGACCCCGTTGAGGGGTTCGTAGGAGCCGTTGTAGACGACCTCGACGCCGCTCGGTTCGAAGAACAGGGTGAGATAGATGCCGGTCAGGATGATGACGATGAAGCTGTAGAGGCAGATCTCGCCGAGCATGAACGACGGATGGTCCGGGAACAGCTTGCGCATGTTGGCCTTGGCCAGCCCGTACAGACCGAGCCGCCCGTCCGCCCAGTCGGCGAGCTTCTCACCACTGCCGGGCGGCGCCGAACTCCGGCCGCCGGCCCGTCCGTTCACCGATCGCGCGCCGTCCATACGTCGTCGCCTCCCGTCGGATCAACCTCAGGGTGGCACGGTCGTACGGCTAAGCCAACGGGGCGAGCAGCCGCGTGAGCGACCGGCGTGAGCCCTCCAGGTCCGCGATCCGCTCCTCGATCCCCTGGAGTTGCTCCAGCAACAGGGGTGTCAGGCAGGGCTCGACCTCGGCGTCGCTGCCGCACACGCAGTCCAGCACCTCACGGATCACCCGGGTGGGCAGCCCGGCGTCCAGGAGGGCCCGGATGCGGCGTACGGTCACCGGCGCGCCGGCGTCGTACACGCGCTGCCCACCCGCGGTGCGCCCGGCATCGAGCAGTCCCTGCTCCTCGTAGTAGCGCAACAGCCGCACGCTCACGCCGGTCTCCCTGGCGAGCTCCCCGATCTTCATGTGACCCCCCTCACAGCCCCTTGAACCTCGCATCCATGTGAGCTCATAGCGTCGCAGCCATGACGAACACCAAGGTATTCCGGCTCGGCGGCGACCTCGAAGTACGGCGGATCGGCTACGGCGCGATGCGGCTGGCGAACGCCCCGCACGAGCGTTCCGGCATGACGGCCCCCATCTGGACCGCGCCCACCGACCGCGCGGAGTCGATCGCCCTGCTGCGCACGGCAGTTGATCTCGGCGTGAACTTCTTCGACACCGCCGACGCCTACGCCCTCGGCGCGAACGAGGAGTTGCTCGCCGAGGCGCTCCAGCCGCACCGCGACGACGTCGTGATCGCGACGAAGGTCGGCGTCCTGCGCCCGAGCCCTGCCGAGTGGATCACCCACGGCCACCCCGCCTATCTGCGCCAGCAGGCCGAGTTGAGCCTGCGCCGGCTGCGCGCCGACCGCCTCGACCTGCTGTACCTGCACCGCATCGACCCCGCCTACCCCCTCGCCGACCAGATCGGCGCGCTCGGGCAGCTCCAGGAGGAGGGCAAGGTGCGGCACATCGGGCTCTCCGAGGTGTCCGTCGCGGAGATCGAGGAGGCCGCGCGCATCGCGCCGATCGCGAGCGTGCAGAACGTGTACAACCTGGCCGAGCGCGGCCACGACCCGGTGATCGACCACACCGCGGAACGGGGGATCGCCTTCGTGCCGTACTTCCCGGTCAGCGGGGGCGATCAGGCGGAGCTGTCCGAGGTCGCCGCGGAACGGGGCGCGACGCCCTCGCAGACCGCGCTGGGCTGGCTGCTGCACCGCGCCCCCAACGTGCTCCCGATCCCGGGGACCTCGTCACCGGTCCACCTGGCGGAGAACACCGGCGCCCTCGAACTCGCCCTCACCGACGATCAGTTCAAGCGCCTGGCGGGATGATCCCCTGCGCCCGCGCGGCCACCAGCCACTTCGGGAACTCGCCGACCAGCTGGTCGTACAGCTCGGCGTCGGACACCTTCCGCGGCTCCGAACCGGCATGGAAGAACCCGGCGTTGTCGACCACCCGCTTGTCCGGGACGGACAGCTCGTCGAGCTTGCGGAGATAGTCGAACTGCTTGCTCCTCGCGTCCCCGAAGCCGATGAACTGCCAGAACAGCGGCAGCCGGGCCGCCTTGCACAGGTACCGTTCCGCGGCGAGCTTGTTGATCGGGCCGCCGTCGGTCTGGAAGACGACGAGGGCGGGTTCCTTGGAGCCGCTGTCGAGGTAGTGGTCGATGACCGCGTCCATCGCCAGGTGGTAGCTGGTCTTGCCCATGTGCCCGAGCCCGGCCACGATCCGGTCGATGCGTCCCTGATGGTCGGCGAGGGCGATCTCGGTCTCGGCGTCGACGTCCGTCGAGAAGAAGACGACCGGGACACTGCCGTCGTCGTCGAGGTGCGCGGACAGCCCCAGCACCCGGTCGGCGAGCGCCTGGACGCTGCCGTCGGCGTAGTACGGCTTCATCGAGCCGGAGTAGTCGACGACGAGGTAGACGGCGGCCCGCAGGCCGTCCAGGCCGTGCTTGCGCAGCGACACCCCGGCGCTCTTGTACAGGCTCACCAGCGCGGGTGCCTTCTCCTCGACCTTGCTGAGGCTGATCGCCGCCATTCGTTCCCCCACCGTCTCTCTGTTCACGGGCATTGGCTATTTTTGTTCGCCGCCGTCCCCACCGGCTCACAGATCGTCCCATCTCCCGAGGAGCCGGCCGTGGAACCCGAGGCCACCGAGTCCGCCGTCACCACCTGCTTCCGCCATCCCAAGGTGGAGTCCCATGTCCGCTGCACCCGCTGTGACCGTTACATATGCCCGGACTGCATGCGCGAGGCGGCGGTCGGTCACCACTGCGTGGAGTGCGTGAAGGAGGGCGCGAAGTCGGTACGGCAGGCCCGCACGGTCGTCGGCGGGCGGGTGTCGGCGGTGCCGCTGGTGACGTACGTACTGATCGGGCTGAACGTGCTCGCGTACGTCGGCGAAGTGGTCCGACCGGCGATCGTCGACCGTTTCGCGATGCTCACCGCGGGCCTGGTGGGC
Organism: Streptomyces justiciae; assembly: GCF_015163075.1. Taxonomy (GTDB): domain Bacteria; phylum Actinomycetota; class Actinomycetes; order Streptomycetales; family Streptomycetaceae; genus Streptomyces; species Streptomyces justiciae. The sequence continues at coordinate 170,227 of NZ_JADDXU010000006.1, read as the reverse complement.
CCGGACGGCGGCCACTACGTCTACCAGTCCTCCTACCCGTCCGACTTCCACGCCGAGGGCCTGGTGGCCGGACAGTGGGAGCGCCTGCTGACCAGCGGCTTCCTGCACCTGGAGCCGACCGAGGGCACCTTCGGGCTGCTGCACATCGTGATGAACATGTTCTCCCTGTGGCAGCTGGGCCGGGCCGTGGAACCGGCGCTGGGCCGAATCCGGTATCTCGGGCTGTACCTCCTCGCCACGGTCGGCGGTTCCGTCACCGAGGCACTGCTCGCCGACCCCGGTACGGAGTCGCTGGGCGCGTCGGGGGCGATCTTCGGCCTCGCGGGGGCCTACTACGTGCTGGCCCGCCGCGCGGGGTCGGACATGCGCGGCGTGAACCGCTTCATGGCGTACATGCTGGTCTGGCTCGTCGGCTCGGCCTTGTTCACGTCCTGGCAGGGCCACCTCGGCGGACTGCTCACCGGCGGCGCCGTCACGCTCGCCTACGCGTACGCTCCCCGGGGGCCGCGACGCGATCTGATCCAGGCGACCGCCTGTCTGGCGCTGCTGGCGCTGCTCGTGGTCCTGACGCTCGTGCGCATCTCGGAGTTGACCCAGTGAGACGTATCGGTGTGCCGCTGCTCGCGGCCGTGCCCGTCGCCATAGCGGCGGGGATCTTCTTCCTGTCCCCCTCGGACTCGTCCGAGGAGCCCGACACCACCTCGCAGTCGGCCGTCGGCGAGGACGGCGAGGCGGCCAAGAACCGCGCCGAGGAGAAACGTTCGGCCGACGACAAGGCCATCGCCGCGCTCCCGCCGGGCCTCGCCGCCCCGGCCAAGAAGGAGCTGGCCCAGCAGATCGTGGCCAGCGCCGAGAACTCCACGCTCGACTGGCGCACCGCCTACGCCTACATCGAGGACATCGGCGACGGCCAGGGCTACACGGCCGGCATCATCGGCTTCTGCACCGGCACCCACGACCTGCTCACCCTGGTCGAGCGCTACACGAAGGACCACCCCGACAACGGCCTCGCCCGCTACCTCCCCGCCCTGCGCGAGGTCGACGGCTCGGACTCCCACGAGGGCCTGGACCCCGGTTTCACCGCGGCGTGGAAGGCGGAGGCGAAGGTCGAGGCGTTCCGCGAGGCCCAGGACGCGGAACGCGACCGCGTCTACTTCGACCCCGCGGTCCGCCTCGCCAAGCTCGACGGCCTGGGCGCGCTGGGCCAGTTCATCTACTACGACGCCATGGTCTTCCACGGCCCCGGCACCAACGCCACCAGCTTCTACGGCCTGCGCGAGAGCGCCATGAAGAAGGCCGACCTGCCCTCCGAGGGCGGCTCCGAGGAGGCCTACCTGGGCGCCTTCCTCGACGTCCGCAAGGCCGCGATGAGGACCCGCAAGGCGGACATCGACACCACCCGCGTCGACACCGCCCAACGCCGCTTCCTGCGCGAGGGCAAGCTGGGGCTGGAGACGCCGTTGACGTGGGCGGTGTACGGCGAGACATACAAGGTGCCGTAGCCAAACGCCCCTAAAGGGGCGCGGGGAACTGCGCGACCAGCCACCACGGACCCGCAGACGCACAACGACCCTCAGTCTCCCCACGCGTCCTTCAACACCCCTTCCGCCGCCTTCCCATGCGGTGTATACGCCAACTTCGCCGGCGTCTCCCCACTGTCCGGCCAGTCATCCCACATCCACCAGCAGACCCCGGCCCACCAACGAAGACCAGTGAAGGTGTCCAGCAACGCCCGGTACGCGGCAGCCTGTTCGGCGTCCCCACTACGTCCGCTGATGTCCCACGCATACGGCGCGGTGGTCGCCCCCCGCTGGCTGACGTACCCCGCCTCGGTGAACAGCACGCGCCGGTCGTGCCGTTCGGCGAACGCGGCGAGTTCCTCGGTGATCGGCCGCCAGGCGCGGCGCAGTTGGCCGACGTCCGTGGTGGGCTTGTCGGTGAGCGGCCAGTAGGCGTCGATGCCGATGACGTCGAGCCGCTTCCAGAAGGGGACCTTCGTGTACTCGTCGTAGTTGGCGGCGTAGGTCAGGGTGCCGTCGTAGCGGTCACGGACGTCCGCGATGGTCCGGGTCCACCCGTCCCGGTCACCGGAGACCCCGGCCAGTTCGGTGCCGACCGCGAACTGCTCGGCGCCGGTGTCCGCCGCGAGGTCGGCGTAGTGGGTGATGAAGCGGCGGTACGAGGTGAACCAGGCGGCCCGGTCGCGGGGGCGGATCTCGGCGCGGTCGCCGTCGCCGGGCAGGTCGACGTGCGGCTTGATCATCACCTGGAGGCCGAGCCGATGCGCACGGCGCACGATCCGGCGCAGGCTCGCGTCGCTCGCGGTCTCCTCGGTGGGGTGCATCTCGGAGTCGCTGCGATGCCGCTGGTACCAGGTGGGCGTGAAGGTGACCCAGCGGGCGCCGGTGGCCTTGATGTCCCGGAGGTAGCGGGGGGCGGCGGGGCTGTCGTAGTCGGTGCGGTACCAGGAGGGCAGGGTGATGCCGCGCATGCCGGCCGCCGGTTTCTTGTGGTCGGAGGCGCCGGTGGTCGTACAGCCCGCGGCGGCGAGGAGGGCCGCCGCCGCTGCCGCGGTGACGACCCTCCTGCTGACGGTGGTCCGCCTCACAGGCTCGTCGGGCTGACGAAGGTGTAGCCCAGGGCCTTGATGCCGTCGACCGTCTCCTTGAGCGGCTGGGTCGGGTAGTACGGGTGGTAGAAGAAGCTGGCGAACCCGTCCCGGACGGCCAGGTTGGCCTTGGCCGAGGCGATCAGGTCGGCGGGCAGCCTCGGCGGGTGGTTGTTGTAGGCGTCGGGTTCGTAGTTGCCGATGTTCTCGGGCAGCACCTTGGTGCCGTAGACGTCCTTCACGACGTACGGGAAGAACTGGCCGATGAACACGTTGGGTCCGGCGGAGTTGCCGCCCAGCGTGCCGGAGAAGTACAGCGAACGCTCCAGGCGGGCCGAGAAGTTGGCGCTGATGGCCTTGTAGTCGGTGGCCGAACCCGCGTAGTGCGGGGTGGTCCACAGCGTCGGCTTCGGCAGTCCGACGGCGGCGAACGCGGCCAGCGCGCTGGTCACCCGGCCCTGCGCGAAGGCGGCGGAGTCCTCGGCGACCGGGCCGTCGTAGACGACGTTGTCCGAGGCGTCGACGTGCGCCCGGTAGAACTCGAAGTCGTCGCCGGTGACGCCGTTGTAGGGGTTGGCGACGTTGCCGTACTGGTGGGTGTAGCCGTGGTCCATCAGGACCGCGCCCCTGGCCAGCATGTACTTCAGGGCGCTGACGACCTGCGGCCGCTGGGCGAGCGTGATCGTCTGCGGGACGCCGTTGTTGTAGGTGCCGTTGGGGTCCTTGTAGACGGGGATGACGTTGATGCCGTACGCGATGTTCTGCGACTTGAGGTAGTCGGCCATCGCGCGCAGCTCGGTCGGGTCCGAGTCGGGGCTGATGTCCTCCAGGCGCAGCAGCGCGCGGTGCCGTTCGGTGGTGGCCGGGGCGAGGGCGTCGAAGAGGAGGTCCTCCAGGACGATGATCCGGTCGCTCTCGGAGACGTAGGCGAAGGGGATCTCACCGATGTAGGTGAGGTTGGAGGAGCGGACCGCCCACCCGAAGGTGTGCCCGTTGGAGGTGTCGAGGCCCTCCGCGAGCCGGGTGACGGCGGGGTAGCCGGGGCCGGTGAGGACGTTGGGGCGCAGCACTCCGCCGTCCTGGCCCGCCGGGATCTTCCGGGTCAGGGCCTGGTTCTTGTACGTCACCTGCGTCACGGTGCCGATCGATCCGCCGTCCTCGTAGTACGACGTCGTCGGGTCCCAGCCGTACTTCTGCGTGAACTGGGCTACGCCCACCGAGTTCGCCATGTTCCAGATGTTGGCGCCCATCCACAGCACGGGCTTGGTCGTGGTGGCGGCGTCCTGGTAGAAGGCGGCCGGGACGGCGTCCGGGATGTCGCAGCAGTAGTAGGTCGAGCCGATGTAGATGACGGCCGTGTACGCGTCGACCATGCCGGCCGTGTACTGCTGGACCGGCTTGGCGGTCACGGTGCCGAAGTGGCCCGCGAGGTTGGCCGCGGCCATGGCGTACAGCTCGCCCAACTGGCCGTAGGGGCCCGCGGTGTCGTAGAGCACGAGGGTGCTCGGGTCGGCCGCGGCGGCGACCTCGGCGTCGGCGGCCCGGAGGAGGGCGGCCTGGCGGGTCACGGTCGTGGCGGTGCGGGCCGGGAAGACCGCGGTGGTCGACAGCGTGGTCGCGGAGGTCTTCGCGGGCGCCTTGTCGTGGCGGGCGTCGTCGGCCTTGAGCTGGGCCTTGGCCCAGCCTTTGAGGTCGACGCGATTCAGTCCGGATTTCCCGCCGATGTTTTCATGGCCATGTCCATGACCTTTTGGCGCGGCCTGGGCGCCGGCGGCCAGGAAAGTGCCGCTCAACAAGGCGGCGATCAGCAGCAGGAGCACGGAAAACTTCGAGATTCCTCGTCGCCGAGGACGGATCATCGGTCTCACGATCATTCCCCCCACTTTGCCTCTTCTTGGCAAAGGTTTTTCCCAACAGGAAGTCACTGATTCTTCTGACCGGCACGAACGGTGTCAATGGGCCGAAGAGTGAATTCCCGGATGCCAGCAGACCCTACTGGAAGATCGGACATGTCCTTTTTCCGAATAGTCTTCTGACTCGCCCTCGACGTCTGCTACGTTCACCTTCGCGCGATGGGGACGCGCTGTGAAATGTGGGGGGACAATGTACGGACGACCCGCCCTGGGGGCTCTGCTGCCCCTGGCAGGGGCGATGGCCGCGCCAGAAGCTGTACCGGGGCTACCTTTGGCCAAAGCCCTACAGGCGACGGCGGGGGCCGGATTTCTGTTCTATTGCCTGACGGCCTGTCTGATATTGCTGGCCCGGATACGACTGCGCCGCCAGGCACAAAGGACGCAGGCCGGCGCCGGGAGCGGTCATGATCACTGAACTGCTCCTGTGGTCGAGCATCACTCTGATCATTATGGCCGGGTGCTACAACACGAGTCTCTTTCTGTTGTCGAGGCGCAGAATTCGCCGCTCCCGGACCGACCGGAGAGACCGGTTCTACGTATTTCTCCTCGCCTGCCTCAACGAGGAGAAAGTGCTTTCTGAAAGCCTGGCGCGGATCACTTCGCTGCCCGCCCGGAATTTCATGGCGCTGGTCATCGACGACGGCTCCGACGACCGCACCTTCCAGATCGCCCGGGCCGCCGATCCGACCCTGGTCCGCGTGCACCGGCGCACCCCGCCGAACTGCCGCAAGGGCAAGGGCGCCGCCCTCAACGACGGGGTCCGCCATCTGCGCGAGTCCGGCCTGCTCGCCGGGCACGACCCGGCGGACGTGGTGCTGTGCGTCGTCGACGCCGACGGACGGCTCGATCCGCACGTCGTGCAGTCGGTCGACCCGTACTTCGACGACCCGAGGACGGGTGCGGTCCAGGTCTGCGTCCGGATGTACAACCGGCACCTCGGGCTGCTCGCCCGTATGCAGGACATGGAGTTCGTCGTCTACGGCGACGTCTTCCAGAGCGCCCGCCGCTACATCGGCAGCGTCGGCATGGGCGGCAACGGGCAGTTCATGCGGCTGTCGGCGCTCGACACCCTGGACGGCGACGGCCCGTGGAGCGACAGCCTCACCGAGGACCTCGACCTCGGCGTACGGCTGATCGCCAAGGGCTGGACCAACCAGCACTGCACCACCGCCGCCGTCTCCCAGCAGGCCGTGCTCAGCCTGCGGCGCCTGATCCGCCAGCGATCCCGCTGGTTCCAGGGCCACTTGCAGTCGGCCGGACTCGTCCCGCTCATCCTCAGGGACGTCCCCACGAAGGCCGCGGTCGACCTGCTGTACCACCTCTCCAGCCCGGTGCTGATCCTGCTCACCTCGCTGCTGCCGCTGTCCTTCCTCGTCGCCTTCGGCGCCACCACCGTGGCCTCCGTCCAGGTCGGACATCCGCTGGTCTCGCCCATGTGGCTGCTCGGCCCGTATCTGCTGTCGTTCACGGCCGCCTACGCGTACGGCTTCGTCTACGCCAAGCGGGAAAGGGAGTTGGGCCTGGTGCGGTCGGTCCTGCTCGCCCATGTCTTCGTCTTCTACGGCTACATCTGGTTCGCGGCCGGCTGGTGGGGCTTCTGGCGGATGCTCACCGGCCAGCGGGGCTGGCTCAAGACGGCACGCACCTGACGACATCCGTACCGCTCGACTGAGGACATTCAGGCCGCGCCAGGTCCCCGCGCGGGTCCTCACCTCACCTCTCATCACCCTCACGTGATCGCTGCGCCGATCACGCATGCCCAAGGGGGGCACCCATGTCCACACCTCCGTCAACCATGCCCGTGCACGCCATGCTGGTGCTCGGCACCCGGCCGGAAGCGATCAAACTGGCGCCCGTGGCGCGGGCGATGGCCGCCGGCCCGCAGTTCGAGCCGGTCGTCGTCACCACCGGCCAGCACCGCGAGATGCTCCACCAGATGCTCGGCATGCTGGGCGTCGACGTCCGCATCGCCCTCGACGTGATGCGCACCCGGCAGCAGCTCTCCGACCTGACCGCCCGCCTTGTCCGGGAACTCGGCACGGTACTGCGGGAGCAGCGGCCGGACCTGGTGGTGGTGCAGGGGGACACCACCACCGCGCTGGCGGGTGCCCTGGCCGCCTTCTACGAGAAGATCCCGGTCGCCCATGTCGAGGCGGGCCTGCGCACCGGCGTCATCGACAACCCGTTCCCGGAGGAGCTCAACCGCAGCCTCATCGGCCGAATCGCCCGCTGGCACTTCGCCCCGACCCCGGCCGCCGCCCGGCATCTCACCGACGAGGGCGTCCCGGACGAGCAGGTGTTCACCACCGGCAACACCGTCATCGACAACCTGCTGTGGGTGCTGGCCGAGGGCAGCGGCACCTCAGCGTTCCGCACCGACGCCAAACGCATCCTGGTGACGCTGCACCGCCGGGAGAACCAGGGTGAGCGGATGCGCGGCATGGGGCGGGCGCTGACCCGGCTCGCGCGGCGCGGGGACGTGGAGATCGTGCTGCCGCTGCACAAGAGTCCGGCCGTACGGGACGCGCTGCTGCCCGAACTCGACGGCCAGCAGGGCGTCTCGCTCGTCGAGCCGCTCGACTACCTGGACTTCGCGGCGACGCTGGCCGAGTGCGACCTCGTCCTCACCGACTCCGGCGGCATCCAGGAGGAGGCCCCGAGCCTCGCCAAGCCCTCGCTGGTACTGCGGACGACGACCGAGCGGCCCGAGGCGGTGGAGGCGGGCGCGGCCCGGCTGATCGGCACGGACCCGGACGCCATCGTGACCTGGGCGGAACGCCTCCTGGACGATCCGGCGGAGTACCGGCGGATGGCGACCGCCGGCAACCCCTTCGGTGACGGCGAGGCCGCGCGCCGCATCCTGGGCCAGCTGGCCGAGGACTTCGCCGCCGATGTCCCGGTCGGGCTGACGGCATCCGGGCCATACTCGACGGCATGACACGCAGGGGCCGCAGCGTCACCGGACTGGCACTGGCTCTCACCCTCGCCGCGATCGTCGCGATCACCGTAAGCCAGTGCCAGGGCGACGACGCCCCGCCCCCCAAGCCGTGGATCGACGGCACCACTCACGGCCGCTGGCTGTCGGTGTTCAACGGCATGGGCGCCAACCACGGCGACGACTCCTCGCTCACCCTGTCCCCCATGGCCGCCGAGGACCCGGGCACCACCCACGCCGGCCTGGTGGTGAGCACGGCCGACTACACGGACGTGCGCTACGAGGCCCGGATGCGGACGCTGAAGCAGCTGCGCTCACCCAAGCCGAACCCGTGGGAAGTGCCGTGGCTGGTCTGGGCGTACACCGACCCGGAGCACTTCTACTACATCACCCTCAAGCCGAACGGCTGGGAACTCGGCAAACGCGACCCCGCCTATCCCGGCGGCCAGCGCTTCCTGGCGACCGGACGGACGAAGTACCCGGTCGGTCCCTGGTACGACGTCCAGGTCGAACAGCGCGGGGCGGCGCTGTCCGTGGCGGTCGACGGCACACCGCTGGTGAAGTACACGGACGCCGAACTGCCGTACAACCAGGGCCGGGTGGGCGCCTACTCGGAGGACGCGACGGTGGAGTTCGCGGGCCTGGAGGCCTCGTCCGGCTGACAAGGGCGACGGCGCAAAAGGCGACGGCGCCTCCCCATCGTCCGGTCGGGGACGAGATGGGCAGGCGCCGTCAGTGTTCCGTACGCCGTTGTACGGGACGTTTTGTGAAGGGCCTTTTGACAGGCCCTTTTTGAGGGTCCGTCAGACCATCAGCGCGCGGTCCGTCGGGCGGATCGGCGCCGGCAGGTCGCTGGTGCCGGTCAGGAACCGGTCGGTGCCGCGGGCGGCCGAACGGCCCTCCGCGATCGCCCACACGATGAGCGACTGACCGCGGCCCGCGTCACCGGCGACGAAGACACCGGGGACGTTGGTCTGGAAGTCGGCGTCGCGGGCGATGTTGCCGCGCTCGTCGAGCTCGAGACCGAACTGGTCCACCAGGCCGTTCTCCCGGTCGGTGCCGGTGAAGCCCATGGCGAGGGTGACCAGCTGGGCGGGGATCTTGCGCTCCGTGCCCGGCTTCGGGGTCAGCTTGCCGTCGATGAACTCGACCTCGGTGAGGTGCAGCCACTGGACGTTGCCGTCCTCGTCGCCCTCGAAGTGGGTGGTGGAGACGGAGTAGACCCGCTCACCGCCCTCCTCGTGCGCCGAGGTGACCTTGTAGAGCATCGGGAACGTCGGCCAGGGCTGGTTGGCGTTCCGCTCGTCGCCCGGGCGGGGCATGATCTCCAGCTGCGTGACCGAGGCCGCGCCCTGGCGGTGGGCGGTGCCCACGCAGTCGGCGCCGGTGTCGCCACCGCCGATGACCACGACGTGCTTGCCCTCGGCGGTGATCGGGGCGGTGACGTAGTCGCCCTCCTGCACCTTGTTGGCCAGGGGCAGGTACTCCATGGCCTGGTAGATGCCCTTGAGCTCGCGGCCCGGGACGGGCAGGTCACGCGCGGTGGTCGCACCGGCGGCGATGACGACGGCGTCGTACCGCTTCTTCAGGTCGGTCGCCTTGAGGTCGCGGCCGATCTCGATGCCGGTGCGGAAGCGGGTGCCCTCCGCACGCATCTGCTCGATGCGGCGGTTGATGTGCCGCTTCTCCATCTTGAACTCGGGGATGCCGTACCGGAGGAGACCACCGATGCGGTCCGCGCGCTCGTACACCGCGACCGTGTGACCGGCCCGGGTGAGCTGCTGCGCGGCGGCGAGGCCGGCCGGTCCTGAGCCGATGACGGCGACGGTCTTGCCGGACAGGCGCTCGGGGATCTGCGGCTCGACGTCACCGCTGTCCCACGCCTTGTCGATGATCGAGACCTCGACGTTCTTGATGGTCACGGCTGGCTGGTTGATGCCGAGCACACACGCCGACTCGCAGGGCGCGGGGCAGAGGCGACCGGTGAACTCCGGGAAGTTGTTGGTCGCGTGCAGCCGCTCGCTGGCGGCCGCCCAGTCCTCGCGGTAGGCGTAGTCGTTCCACTCGGGGATGAGGTTCCCCAGCGGACAGCCGTTGTGGCAGAACGGGATGCCGCAGTCCATGCAGCGGCTGGCCTGCTTGCTGATGATCGGCAGCAGGGAGCCGGGGACGTAGACCTCGTTCCAGTCCTTCAGCCGGACGTCGACGGGGCGGGACTTGGCGACCTCACGGCCGTGGTTCAGGAAGCCCTTCGGGTCAGCCATTGATCGCCGCCTCCATCATCTTCTCGGTGATCTCGGTCTCGGAGAGACCGGCCTGCTCGGCGGCGACCTTGGCGGCGAGCACTGCCTTGTACGTGCTGGGGATGATCTTGCTGAAGCGCTCCACGGACGCGTCCCAGTCGACGAGCAGCTTCTCGGCGACCGTCGAGCCGGTCTCCTCGGCGTGGCGGCGCACCACGTCGTGCAGCCACTGCTTGTCGGTGTCGTCCAGCGCCTCCACGGCGTTCACGTTGCCGACGTTGACGTTGTCCCGGTCGAGGTCGATGACGTACGCGACGCCACCGGACATGCCGGCCGCGAAGTTGCGGCCCGTCTCGCCGAGGACCACCGCGTGGCCGCCGGTCATGTACTCGCAGCCGTGGTCGCCCACGCCCTCCGAGACCACCAGGGCACCGGAGTTGCGGACGCAGAACCGCTCGCCGGTCCGGCCGCGCAGGAAGAGCTCGCCGCCGGTCGCGCCGTACGCGATCGTGTTGCCCGCGATCGTCGAGTACTCGGCGAGGTGGTCGGCGCCCCGGTCGGGACGGACGATCACGCGGCCGCCGGAGAGGCCCTTGCCGACGTAGTCGTTGGCGTCGCCCTCCAGGCGCAGCGTGATGCCGCGCGGGAGGAAGGCGCCGAAGGACTGGCCCGCGGAGCCGGTGAAGGTGATGTCGATGGTGTCGTCGGGCAGGCCCGCGCCGCCGAACTTCTTCGTCACCTCGTGGCCGAGCATGGTGCCGACCGTGCGGTTGATGTTGCGGATGGCGACCTGGGCGCGCACCGGCTGGGCGTCGGTCGCCGAGTCGGCGGCGAGGGCGTCGGCGGCGAGCTTGATGAGCTCGTTGTCGAGCGCCTTCTCCAGGCCGTGGTCCTGCGCGATCAGCTGGTGGCGCACCGCGCCCTCGGCGAGCGCCGGGACGTGGAACAGCGGCTCCAGGTCCAGGCCCTGCGCCTTCCAGTGGTCGACCGCGCGGGTCACGTCGAGGGTCTCGGCGTGGCCGACGGCCTCCTCGATGGAGCGGAAGCCCAGCTCGGCGAGGAGCTCGCGGACCTCCTGAGCGATGAACTGGAAGAAGTTCACCACGTACTCGGCCTTGCCGGAGAACCGGTCCCGGAGGGTCGGGTTCTGGGTGGCGATTCCGACCGGGCAGGTGTCCAGGTGGCAGACGCGCATCATGACGCAGCCGGAGACGACGAGCGGCGCGGTGGCGAAACCGAACTCCTCGGCGCCGAGCAGCGCGGCGATGACGACGTCACGGCCGGTCTTCAGCTGGCCGTCGGTCTGGACGACGATGCGGTCGCGCAGGCCGTTGAGCAGCAGGGTCTGCTGGGTCTCGGCGAGGCCGAGCTCCCAGGGACCGCCGGCGTGCTTCAGCGACGTCAGCGGCGAGGCGCCCGTACCGCCGTCGTGGCCGGAGATGAGCACGACGTCCGCGTGGGCCTTGGAGACACCCGCGGCGACGGTGCCGACGCCGACCTCGGAGACCAGCTTCACGTGAATCCGCGCCTGCGGGTTCGCGTTCTTCAGGTCGTGGATCAGCTGGGCCAGGTCCTCGATGGAGTAGATGTCGTGGTGCGGCGGCGGGGAGATGAGGCCCACGCCCGGCGTCGAGTGACGCGTCTTCGCGACCCACGGGTACACCTTGTGGCCGGGCAGCTGACCGCCCTCACCGGGCTTGGCGCCCTGAGCCATCTTGATCTGGATGTCGTCCGCGTTGACCAGGTACTCGGAGGTCACACCGAAGCGGCCGGAGGCGACCTGCTTGATGGCGGACCGGCGCGCCGGGTCGTACAGGCGGTCCGGGTCCTCGCCGCCCTCACCGGTGTTGGACTTGCCGCCCAGCTGGTTCATCGCGATGGCGAGGGTCTCGTGGGCCTCGCGCGAGATGGAGCCGTAGGACATGGCGCCGGTGGAGAAGCGCTTGACGATCTCGGAGACCGGCTCGACCTCGTCGATGGAGATCGACGGACGGTCCGACTTGAAGCCGAAGAGCCCGCGGAGCGTCATCAGCCGCTCGGACTGCTCGTTCACGCGGTCCGTGTACTTCTTGAAGATGTCGTAGCGGTTCGCACGCGTCGAGTGCTGGAGGCGGAAGACCGTCTCCGGGTCGAACAGGTGCGGCTCGCCCTCACGACGCCACTGGTACTCACCGCCTATCTCCAGCGCGCGGTGCGCGGGAGCGATGCCGGAGGCGGGGTACGCCTTGGCGTGCCGGGCGGCAACCTCCTTGGCGATGACGTCGATGCCGACGCCGCCGATCTTGGAGGCGGTGCCGTTGAAGTACTTCTCGACGAAGGTCTCCTCCAGGCCGACGGCCTCGAAGACCTGGGCGCCGCGGTAGGAGGCGACGGTCGAGATGCCCATCTTCGACATGACCTTCAGAACACCCTTGCCCAGGGCGTAGATCAGGTTCCGGATGGCCTGCTCGGGCTCGATGTCCGAGAGGAAGGTGCCCGCGCGGACGAGGTCCTCGACGGACTCCATCGCCAGGTACGGGTTGACGGCCGCGGCGCCGAAGCCGATCAGCAGGGCGACGTGGTGGACCTCGCGGACGTCACCGGCCTCGACCAGCAGGCCCACCTCGGTGCGCTGCTTGGTGCGGATGAGGTGGTGGTGGACGGCCGCGGTGAGCAGCAGCGACGGGATCGGCGCGTGCTCGGCGTCGGAGTGGCGGTCCGACAGGACGATCAGCCGGGCGCCGTTCTCGATCGCGGCGTCGGCCTCGGCGCAGATCTCCTCGATGCGCGCGGCGAGGGAGTCGCCACCGCCGGAGACCCGGTACAGACCGGACAGCGTCGCGGCCTTGAAGCCGGGCATGTCGCCGTCGGCGTTGATGTGGATGAGCTTGGCCAGCTCGTCATTGTCGATCACCGGGAAGGGCAGGGTGACCGTACGGCAGGAAGCGGCCGTCGGGTCGAGCAGGTTGCCCTGCGGGCCCAGCGAGGAGCGCAGCGAGGTGACGAGCTCCTCGCGGATGGCGTCCAGCGGCGGGTTGGTGACCTGCGCGAACAGCTGGGTGAAGTAGTCGAAGAGCAGCCGCGGACGCTCGGAGAGCGCGGCGATCGGCGAGTCCGTACCCATCGAACCGATGGGCTCGGCACCGGCCTTGGCCATCGGCGCGATGATGACGCGCAGCTCCTCCTCGGTGTAACCGAAGGTCTGCTGGCGGCGGGTGACCGAGGCGTGCGTGTGCACGATGTGCTCGCGCTCGGGCAGGTCGGACAGCTCGATCTCGCCGGCCTCGAGCCACTCCGCGTACGGCTGCTCGGCGGCGAGGGCGGCCTTGATCTCGTCGTCCTCGATGATGCGGTGCTCGGCGGTGTCGACGAGGAACATCTTGCCGGGCTGGAGACGGCCCTTGCGGACGACCTTGGCGGGGTCGATGTCGAGGACGCCGACCTCGGAGCCCAGGACGACGAGACCGTCGTCGGTGACCCAGTAGCGGCCGGGACGCAGACCGTTGCGGTCGAGCACGGCACCGACCTGGGTGCCGTCGGTGAAGGTGACACAGGCCGGGCCGTCCCAGGGCTCCATCATCGTGGAGTGGAACTGGTAGAAGGCGCGCCGGGCCGGGTCCATGGAGTCGTGGTTCTCCCACGCCTCCGGGATCATCATCAGCACCGAGTGCGGCAGCGAACGGCCACCGAGGTGGAGGAGTTCGAGCACCTCGTCGAAGGACGCCGAGTCGGAGGCGTCCGGCGTACAGACGGGGAAGACGCGGTCGAGCGCCTTCTCGTCGTTGCCGAACAGGTCCGAGACGAGCTGCGACTCGCGGGCCACCATCCAGTTGCGGTTGCCCTTGACGGTGTTGATCTCACCGTTGTGCGCGACGAAGCGGTACGGGTGCGCGAGCGGCCACGACGGGAAGGTGTTCGTGGAGAAGCGCGAGTGGACGAGGGCGACGGCCGAGGCGAAGCGGCGGTCGGACAGGTCCGGGAAGAAGGGCTCCAGCTGGCCGGTGGTCAGCATGCCCTTGTGGACGATGGTCCGCGCGGACAGCGACGGGAAGTAGACGTCGACCTCGCGCTCGGCGCGCTTGCGCAGCACGAAAGCCTTGCGGTCGAGCTCGATGCCGGAGCTGGCACCGTCGGCGACGAAGATCTCGCGGAAGACGGGCATGGTCGAGCGGGCGGTGGCGCCGAGCAGCTCGGGCGCGACCGGAACCTCACGCCAGCCGAGGACGGTGAGCCCCTCTTCACCGGCGATCGTCTCGATCCGTGAGACGGCGTCCTCGGTGCCGTCCTCCGGGAGGAAGGCGATACCGACGGCGTAGGCGCCCGCCTCGGGCAGCTCGAAGCCGGCCACCTCACGGAAGAAGGCGTCCGGAACCTGGGTCAGGATGCCCGCGCCGTCACCCGAGTCGGGCTCGGAGCCGGTGGCACCTCGGTGCTCCAGGTTGCGCAGAACCGTGAGCGCCTGCTCGACCAGCGCATGGCTCGCCTCGCCGGTGAGGGTGGCCACGAAACCGACGCCACAGGCGTCCTTTTCGTTGCGGGGGTCGTACATACCCTGCGCAGCAGGGCGAGCATCCATGAAGGACCACTTCTGGCCATTCGCGGAATGCTGGGACGGCTGGCGCGGCGTACGCATCGGCTCTCCCGTCGTCGTCTCAAGTGGCATATCTGCGTGCCGAGGGACGACGTTGGCCCTCTGCGTGTGCGCAAAATTTCGTGCAGGTTACATGATGGAGCGGTTCTCGGGAACCGGATACTCCGTTCCAACATGCGGACGCCACGCGGTGGCGACGGGGGTATCGCGCACGTGGCTTGAAGTGTGTGGGGACCGAACGGGACAGATCGATGTCCGTCGCTCCAGGGGCGAGGCGGGCGGTGTCGCTCACCTCGCGGGTGCGCGGCAGGCGTCATTGCCCACAGCGCTTACGGCTCATGCCCAGTGGTTAAGCATTCGAAACCAGTGAGTAACGGCTACTTATGCGGCCCATCGCATAAGTAGCGGTCGACCTATCCTACGGCCGTTCCGAACAAGCTGCCCAGGGCGTACGTCACACCGGCCGCCGCACCACCGAGAGCGAGCTGTCGCAAACCGCTGAACCACCAGGTCCGCGCCGTCACCTTGGCCACGACGGCACCGCATGCGAAAAGCCCGGCGAGGGCGACGAGAACCGCAGGCCACAAGGCACTCGCCCCCAGCAGATAAGGCAGTACGGGAAGCAGCGCGCCGAGCGCGAAGGCCCCGAAGGACGAGACGGCGGCAACGAGCGGCGAGGGCAGATCCCCCGGGTCGATCCCGAGCTCTTCCCGGGCGTGAATCTCCAGGGCCTGCTCAGGATCACGGGAGAGCTGCTTGGCGACTTCCCGAGCAAGCACCGGCTCAACGCCTCGCGCCTCGTACAGGGCAGCGAGCTCGGCCTCCTCGTCCTGCGGATGCTTGCGCAGCTCCCGCCGCTCGACATCCAGCTCGGCCTCGACGAGCTCACGCTGCGAGGCGACGGAGGTGTACTCACCGGCGGCCATGGAGAAGGCGCCGGCGGCCAGCCCCGCGAGCCCGGTGACCACGATGACCTGCTGCCCGACGGCCCCACCGGCGACACCCGTCATCAGCGCGAGGTTGGAGACCAGCCCATCCATGGCCCCGAAGACCGCCGGCCGCAACCACCCCCCGTTCACATCACGGTGGGTGTGGTTGTCACGGTGCGCCTCGTGCAGCGGCGCCTCGGTCTCGATGATGGCCATCAGGGGTCCCCCAGGGAAGCTAAGCCAAAGCTAACTTTAGACAGATTCTAATTACCGACAACCCGACTGTACGACGAGAAATTCCCGCCCGCCACGAAGGAAAGCCTGGGCTAACCTGCGTCTTTACCCTCGAATGCGCATACGATCGCGGCCCCGCTCAGATGTCGACCGGGTGATGCTGAGGCAGGTGATGCTCGTGTTGTCGCCCCCCGGTGGGACACATCCGCAAAGGCCCCGCGCCCTGTGCGGAGCCCCCGGAGGAGAGGCCGCCGTATGGCATCGATCGCCTGCATCCCCTCGGTCCCGGCACCCGGGAACGCCGCCGAACTCCGCGAACGGGGCCGCGGCGCGCTGCTGGGCCTGGCGGTGGGAGACGCGCTGGGCGCCCCCGCGGAGAACCTGAAACCGTCGGAGATCCGAGCCCGCTGGGGCCGCATCACGGGCTACGTGACCGAGCACCCCTCGGGCACGGACGACACCGAGTACGCGATCTTCTCCGGCCTCCTCCTGGCCCGCCACGGCTCGGCGCTGACGCCGGCGCATGTGGAGGCGGCCTGGCACGAATGGATCGCCGACCGCGAGGAGGGCCCCTTCCGGGGAGCAGGCTTCAGCGAACGAGGCACGCTGGAAAACCTGCGCCGGGGCCTGGCGGCCCCCATCTCCGCCCAGCACCGCCACGCCTGGAGCGACGGCCTGGCGATGCGCGCGGCCCCCTTCGGAGTCTTCGCGTCGGGCCGCCCGGCGGAGGCGGCGCGCCTGGCGGCGATCGACGGCTCAGTGAGCCACGACGGAGAAGGCATCTACGGCGGCCAGGCGGTAGCAGCAGGAGTGGCGGCGGCGATGGCAGGCGCCCCCACGGTGGCGGTGGTCGCCTCGGCCCTGGCGGTGATCCCGGACGACTCCTGGACGGCCCGCTCCCTGCGCCGCGCGGTGGCGGTGGCCCACCGAGGCGAACGAGCGGTCCGCTCCGCGGTGGTGATCGGCGGCTACCCCTGGACCGACCTGGCCCCGGAGGCGGTCGCCCTCGCCTTCGGCGCGTACGCGGCGGCGGACGGCGACTTCGTGGAAGCAGTCCTGACAGCCGTCAACATGGGCCGCGACGCGGACACGACGGCAGCGGTGGCGGGCGCGCTGGCGGGCGCAACGAGGGGAGCGTCCTCGATCCCCACGGAGTGGGCCTCGGCAATCACCCCGGCAAGGGGCAGCTGCCTGCCGTCGATGGCGGGCCATCACGTACTGGACGTGGCGGATCTGCTGACACCGGTCGACGAATACGTACTGGCGGCGGACAGCGACGAGATGGAGGGCGCGAGGTGACACTGGAACACGAGGAGAGAGCACCTCTGGATGCCGCCCCAGACGACTCGCCCGGTCCGGCGCTCGGGGACGAACTCTCACCATCGCCATCCCTCACCCACCCCCTGAAGCCGCCACCTCTCCACGCCGCCCCACATCCCTCAGCCCGTCCGGCGTTCGATGACGAGCCGACACCTCTCGACACCGGTCCACATCTCTCAGCCCGTCCGGCGTTTGAGGACAAGGCCCTTTCAGGGCCGGCGGGGGTCCAGGGGGCGGAGCCCCCTGGCGGGGTCGAAGGGGCAGCGCCCCTGGTGATGGGACGGGTAGGGGCGGCGGGGGCGAAAGAAGCCACCGCCGACACCCCCACCCCAAACCCTCATCGCATCGAAGGCCTCCTCCTGGGCCTCGCCGCAGGCGACGCCGCCGGATGGCCCGCCGCCCGCCACAGAGCCGCCCGCATGCCCGACTGGACCCGCCGTCTCACCCGCGAACTCGACACCTTCGCCGAACACAACGCGACGACCACCCTCCCCGTCCCCATCGCCCTCAACCAACCCCCCGAACCCCTCCGCCTCGGCCCCTCCGACGACGCGGAATGGGCGGCCTTCACCGCGGAAGCCCTCCTCCGCGCAGGCGACGACACCACCCTCCCCGACCTCAGCCGAGACCGCCGTACCAGAGCGGCGATCGACCTCACCTGGACCACCCTCGCCGGCGAAGTGGCCGCCGCAGCGCACCGCGCACCCGAAATCGAGTCCGCCGTACTCCCCCTCCGCGCCCGCATCTCCGTCCGCGCCGGCCTCGGCAACCTCGCCACCGGCCTACGCCCACCCGCGACAGGCCACGACAACCCCCACTACTTCGACGACGCGGCCTGCATCAGAGCCTGCGTCCTGGCCATCACCCACCCCGGCAACCCCCAACTCGCCGCGGACCTCGCCGAGTTCGACGCCCGCTACACCCAGGACGGCGACGGAGTCCACGGCGCCCGAGCCATGGCCGCCGCCCTCTCCCTCGCCCTCACCGGAGCCGACGTACACACCTGCGTCGACGCCGCCCTCACCGAACTCCCGGAGTCCACGGAGATCGGCCGCAACGCCCGCCACGCCCTGGCACTCGCCCGCACCACCCCCACCGCCTTCGCCCTGATCCCCCTCCTGGAACACCAGATCGTCGACCACGTCTACAGCTACGGCATCGCAGCCGCGGAAACGGTCCCGGTGGCCCTCGCCCTGGCGACCGCGGCGAACGGCGACATCGCAGCGGCCGTCCCCGCCGCCGCCTGCCTCTCCCGCGTCGCGGACTCGGCCCCCGCCCTGACCGGCGCCCTCACCGGAGCCCTCACCGGCGGCACCGCCCTCCCACCGACCTGGCGGGACACCTGCCGCACCCTCTCCGGCTGCGCCCTCCCCCGCCTCACCGGCACCGACCTGGTCGAACTCGCCGAACTCCTGGAAGCCACACAACCGCCCCCGCCAGGAGGATGATTCGGTTCATGTCACCCAAACCCCCACAACAAAACCTCTCAGCCAAACCCCCGCAACAGAACCTCTCACCGGACATCCCGTGCCCCACCCTTGAGGACCGCATCACCGGCGCCCTCGTGGGCGCAGCCGTCGGCGACGCGCTGGGCGGCCCGGTGGAGGGCTACTCCCCCGACCAGATCCTGGAACGCCACGCCGGCCGCGTCCACGGCATCGTCGGCCCCTGGAACGGCGACGCCTGGCGCACGGCCCGCCCGATCGCCCCGTACCACAAGGGCGACGGCCACGTCACCGACGACACCTTGATGACACACGCCCTGATCAGGGTCTACGCCACGGTCCGCGACCACCTGGACGCGTACGCCGTCGCCGACCACCTGGTCCCCGACCTGATGACGACCCCCCGCTGGATCCCGGAACTGGAACAGGAGGCCCTCCCCCTCCACCGCATCTTCCTGGCGGAGAAATGGCTGGTCACCCGTCTCCATTACGCCCACGCGGACCCCCGCGAGGCCGGCGTCGGCAACATCGTCAACTGCGGTGCGGCGATGTACATGGCCCCGGTGGGCCTGGTCAACGCGGCGAACCCGAGGGCCGCCTACGCCGAGGCGCTGGACATCGCGGGCGCCCACCAGTCGTCGTACGGCCGCGAGGCGGCGGGAGTCTTCGCGGCAGCCGTGGCGGCGGCCTGCGCACCGGACGCGACCCCGGAGACGGTCGTCGCCCACTGCCTGTCCCTCGCTAAGGACGGCACAAGGACAGCGATCGAGAAGGTCTGCGAGGCAGCGACGCACCACACCACCTTCGAGTCGGCCCTGACCCCCCTCCGCGAGGCGGTCACCCCCTACGACACGGTGGGCCCCGACTACCGCAACCCCTCCCTCGGCGCCCGCCGCCCCTCCCGCCTCCACGCGATCGAGGAACTCCCCATCGCCCTGGGCATGTTGCTCGTCGCGGACGGCGACTACCGCGACGCGGTCCTGGGCGCCGTGAACTACGGCCGCGACTGCGACTCCATCGCGACGATGGCCGGCGCGATCGCCGGCGCGCTGGGCTCCCCGGTCCCGGAGACCTGGTCCAAGACGGTCGCGGAGGCCAGCCGCCTGGACCTCTGGGAACCCGCGAGGACGCTCACCGAGGTGACCCGCGAGATCCACGACCACGACATCCACCGCCGTCGGGCCCACGAGGCCGCGTTCACGGAGATCGGAGGCCTGAGATGCTCCGACTGACCTGGGTCCAACCGGAAGACCTCCTGGGCCACGAACTCCACCAGGCAGCCCTGGACGGCAGGGAACCCGTGGTGATCGCCGCGAGATGGAAGGCAGCGGGCGGCATGGAGGCCCCCTTGAGAGCAGGCGCCTCCCCAAATCCCCCGTCCCGCTACCTACGCCAACTGGCAAAGGACTTGCTGGACGAACTGGCGGACCTACCAAGCAGATTGACGGACCAGGAACCCACAGACCTGACAAAGATCAAGGCACTGTGCCCATCCTGGCCGGACGCCTCCCAGCAGTCGTGCCGCTGGGACGACGCCCACCCAAGCAGCGGCACCCATCCGCCTACGCAGCTGCGGGCAGTCGTGCCGCAGGGCGGCACGGGTGGGCGCAGCGGCACCCCGCCAGCGCGGGCAAGCGAAACCCCGTCACCCCAGCCCCCACCCCCCGCAGCCTACGAAGCAGCCTGGCTAGGCCGAGCAGTTGGCTGCCTCCTAGGCAAACCAGTAGAGAAGCTCCCCCTCGAAGCCATCCGCCAGCTGGCCAAGTCCACCGGCAACTGGCCCCTCACCACCTACTTCACCGCGAAGGGCGTCCCCCCGGACCTCCTCACCGCACACCCCTGGAACCGCCGCTCAGCCCCCACCTCCCTCGCCGAGAACATCGACGGCATGCCCGAGGACGACGACCTCAACTACCCCCTCCTCAACCTCCTCCTGCTCCAACGCCACACCAAAAGCTTCACCCCCACCGACGTGGCCACCCTCTGGCTGGACGAACTCCCAGCAGGCCGCACCTTCACAGCCGAACGCATCGCCTACCGCAACCTCCTCCTCGGCCTGGAACCCCCGCACACCGCCCGCCACCGCAACCCCTTCAGAGAATGGATCGGCGCCCTGATCCGCGCCGACGTCCACGGCTGGACCAACCCCGGCGACCCGGCCGCCGCGGCGGAACAGGCCCACCGGGACGCCACCCTCACCCACACCGCGAACGGCGTCTACGCGGCGATGTTCACGGCGGCGACAATCGCCACCGCGACGACCGGCACCCACGACATCCACACCTGCCTACGCACCGGCCTGACCGTCGTACCCCCAGACTCCCGCCTGGCAAGAGCGATCCGGCAAGCGATCCAACTCGCCCAGGAAACCCGCGACTTCAACAAGGTCGTGGACGAACTCCACGCCACCCACTCCCCCACCCATCACTGGGTCCACGCGATCCCCAACACCGCCCTGATCGCCGCCGCCCTCACCCACGCGAACGGCGACTTCACCGCCTCCATCTGCAAGGCGGTGAGCGGCGGTTGGGACACCGACTCCAACGGCGCGACGGCCGGCAGCATCGCCGCCCTCCTGACCGGCACCCCGGCAGCCCTCCCCGACCGCTGGACGGCCCCGCTGAAGAACCGACTCGCCACGTCCGTCGGCGACTTCGACGGCACCGGCTTCGACGCCCTGGCCCACCTGACCCACCTGGAGGCTTCCCGCCCATGACGCACATCGCCGTACTAGGCAGCACGAACATGGACCTCGTGGCCTACGTCGAGAAGGCCCCGCAGCGCGGAGAGACGGTCACCGGCCGCGAGTTCCGTACGATCCCCGGCGGCAAGGGCGCCAACCAGGCGATCGCCGCCGCCCGCGCCGGCGCCACCGTCTCGATGATCGGCGCGGTCGGCAACGACCCCTACGGCACCCAGCTCCGCTCCACCCTCGAACACTCCGGCGTCGACACCGACCATCTCCGCACCGTCGAGGGCCCGTCCGGCACCGCGCACATCGTCGTCGACGACGAGGGCGGCAACGCGATCGTCGTGATCCCCGCCGCGAACGGCACCGTCGACCACCTCGCCCCCGGCGACGAGGGCCTGATCGCCTCCGCCGACGCGCTGCTGCTCCAGCTGGAGATCCCGATGGCGGCCGTCGTGGCCGGTGCCGAGGCGGCCCGCGCGCACGGCGTCCGGACGATCCTCACGCCCGCCCCCGCGCAGCCCCTGCCGCCCGAACTCCTCGCCGTCACCGACCTGTTGCTCCCCAACGAGTACGAGGCGACCACCCTCACCGGCCTCTCCGACCCGATCGCGGCGGCCCGGGCCCTCCTGGACCAGGTACCGGCGGTCGTCGTCACGCTCGGCGCGGCGGGCAGCCTGTATGTGGCCCGCGACGGTGCCGACCCCCTCGCCGTGCCCGCTCCGCCGGTCACCGCCGTGGACTCGACCGGCGCGGGAGACACCTTCGCCGGCACCCTCGCGGTCGCGCTCAGCGAGGAACGCCCGATCCGCGAGGCCCTGCACTGGGCGGCAGCGGCGGCGGCGCTGTCGGTGCAGCGGCCGGGCGCGTCGGCGTCGATGCCGTACCGCTCCGAGATCGAGAAGCAGCACAACGCATGACCGGCACCCCACCCCCCACCGCCCCGCTCTCCGGCCTCCGCGTCCTCGACCTGGCCACCCTCTTCGCCGGCCCGCTCGCCGCCACCCTGCTCGGCGACTTCGGCGCGGAGGTCGTCAAGGTCGAGCACCCCACCAAGCCTGACCCCTCCCGTGGCCACGGCCCGTCCAAGGACGGCGTCGGCCTGTGGTGGAAGGTGCTCGGCCGCAACAAGCGCACGATCACCCTGGACCTCTCCAAGCCGGGCGGCCGGGCCACCCTCCTGCGCCTCGCCGCCACCGCCGACGTGATCATCGAGAACTTCCGCCCCGGCACCCTGGAGAAGTGGGACCTGAGCTGGGACGAGCTCTCCGCGGCCAACCCCCGGCTGATCCTCACCCGCGTCACCGCCTTCGGCCAGTTCGGCCCGCACGCCCACCGCCCCGGCTTCGGCACCCTCGCCGAGGCGATGAGCGGCTTCGCCGCCATCACCGGCGAACCGGACGCGCCCCCGACGCTGCCGCCCTTCGGCCTCGCCGACTCCATCGCGGGCCTGGCCACGGCGTACGCCGTCATGACGGCACTCGCGGCCCGCGACCGCACCGGCGCGGGCCAGGTCGTCGACATGGCGATCATCGAGCCGATCCTCACCGTCCTCGGCCCCCAGCCCACCTGGTACGACCAGCTCGGCTACGTGCAGCGTCGCACCGGCAACCGCTCCGCCAACAACGCCCCCCGCAACACCTACCGCACCGCGGACGGCAGTTGGGTCGCCGTCTCGACCTCCGCCCAGTCGATCGCGGAACGCGTGATGCGCCTGGTGGGTCGCGAGGACCTCATCGACGAACCGTGGTTCGCGACCGGCGCCGACCGCGCCCGCCACGCCGACGTCCTGGACGAGGCGGTCGGCACCTGGATCGCCGAACGCTCCCGTACGGAGGTGCTGGCGGCCTTCGAGAAAGCGGAGGCCGCCGTGGCGCCCATCCAGGACGTCCGGGACGTGATGACCGACCCGCAGTACGCGGCCCTCGACACCATCACCACCCTCCCCGACCCCGAACTCGGCCCGCTCCGCATGCAGAACGTCCTCTTCCGCCTCTCCGCCACCCCCGGCGCGATCCACTGGGCGGGCCGCCCGCACGGCGCCGACACGGACACCGTCCTCACCGAACTGGGCCTGACGGACGATGAGTTGGCGGCGCTGCGCGCGGAGGGCGCCGTATGACCACACCGCTGACGTGGTTGTACGCCCCCGGCGACCGCCCGCACGTCGTGGCGAAGGCGCTGGCGGCCGGCGCCGACGTCGTCGTGGTCGACCTGGAGGACGCGGTCGCCCCGCACCGCAAGGCCTACGCCCGCGACGCCACCGCCGAACTCCTCACCGAACGGCACCCCGTGCCGGTGCACGTCCGCGTCAACGCCCTGGACGGCCCGCTCGCGGCGGCGGACCTGAAGGCGGTGGCCGCCCTCCCGGGCCTGTCCGGCCTCCGCCTGCCCAAGGTGACGGGACCGCAGCAGATCACCGCCATCGCCGAACGCACCGCCCCCGCCGACGGCGGCGCACCCGCCCTCTTCGCCCTCCTGGAGTCGGCCCTCGGCATCGAACACGCCCACGCCATCGCCACGGCCCACCCCTCCCTGCGCGGCATCGCCCTCGGCGAGGCGGACCTACGGGCGGACCTGGGCGTACGGGAGGACGCGGGCCTCGACTGGTCCCGCTCCCGCGTGATCGTGGCGGCGCGCGCCGCGCACCTCCCGTCCCCGCCGCAGTCGGTCCACCCCGACATCCGCGACCTGGAGGGCCTCGCCGCCTCCTGCGCCCACGGCCGCACCCTGGGCTTCCTGGGCCGGGCGGCCATCCACCCCCGCCAGCTCCCGATCATCGAACGCGCCTACCTCCCGACCCCGGCGGAGATCGAGAAGGCGGAGACGATCGTGAAGGCGGCGACGACGGAACAGGGCGCCCAGGCACTACCGGACGGCAGCTTCATCGACGCGGCGGTGGTGGCAATGGCACAGCGCACTCTGCTACTCGCCCACCGAACCTGACGGCCTTCTCTTTTCCGCCGCGACGGCGAGCACCCCCGCGGCGCGCTCCGGCGGTGCCGAACTCACCGGAACCCGCCGCCGCACACGACGAAGGGCGCCCGGTAGTCTCCGGGCGCCCTCATCGTCGTACGACCGACCGTCAGCCTTTCTTCGCCGACTCGGCCTCGTCCTTGACGTCCTCCGTGGATTCCGTGGCCTCCTCGGACGAGTCGGCCTCGGCCTTCTCACCCGCCTCGGCCTCACCGGCCTCCTCGGCCTCACCGTCGGGGACACCGGGCTCGACGACCTCTTCGCGGCCCGGGCGCTTCTTCGCCGAGATCACGATGTAGGCGACCGCCAGCAGGAACACGATCAGCGCGGTCCAGTTGTTCAGGCGCAGGCCCAGGATGTGGTGGGCGTCGTCGACGCGGAGGTACTCGATCCAGAACCGGCCCACGCAGTACGCGGCGACGTACAGCGCGAACGCCCGCCCGTGCCCGAGCTTGAAGCGGCGGTCGGCCCAGATGACGAGCAGCGCGACGCCGATGCACCACAGGGACTCGTACAGGAACGTCGGGTGGTAGGTGCCCGGGACCCGGCCGTCCGTCGAGGACGTGATCTTCAGGGCCCAGGGGAGGTCGGTCTCCCGGCCGTACAGCTCCTGGTTGAACCAGTTGCCCCAGCGTCCGATGGCCTGCGCGAAGGCGATGCCGGGGGCGATGGCGTCGGCGTAGGCCGGCAGCGGGATGCCCCGGCGGCGGCAGCCGATCCAGGCGCCCACCGCACCGAGCGCGATCGCGCCCCAGATGCCGAGGCCGCCCTCCCAGATCTTGAAGGAGTCCACCCAGTCACGGCCCTCGCTGAAGTACAGCTCGTAGTCCGTGATCACGTGGTAGAGCCGGCCGCCGATGAGGCCGAAGGGCACCGCCCAGACCGCGATGTCGGCCACCGTGCCGGCGCGGCCGCCGCGGGCGATCCAGCGCTTGTTGCCGAGCCAGACCGCGACGAAGACGCCGATGATGATGCAGAACGCGTAGCCGCGCAGCGGGATGGGACCGAGGTGGATCACCCCGCGCGACGGGCTGGGAATGTAGGCAAGTTCCATGGCAGGACCGACGCTACCGTGCCGGGCGCCGCGGACGGCAGGCAGCCCGGCTACGGCTCCATAACGGGAGGGTCGGAATCTCTCTTACCCCCCGTTACCCTTTGGCCGCCTCTTGCACCTGCTGCTTCAGCTTCGCCGGGGTCATCGTCTGGTCCTGGTAGATGTTCTTGCCGTTGAGGATGACGGTCGGGGTGCCGCTGAACCCGCCGTTACGGAAGGCGGCCGCGGACTTGGCGACCCAGCTGTTGTGGGTGCCCTTCTCGACACACGTCCGGAACGTCGTCGTGTCCAGGCCGTCGACCTTCTTCGCCAGCTCGATGAGCTTGTCGTTCTTGGCGTAGGCGTCGTCCGTCTCCGCGGGCTGGTTCTCGTACAGCACGTCGTGGTACGCCGTGAACTTGCCGGCGTCCTGGGCGCAGGCCGCGGCGTTGGCCGCGTTGCGGGAGCCGGTGCCGCCCATGTTGCCGTCGATGATCGTCGCGAGGTGGTAGTCGACCTTCAGCTGGCCGGCGCCGGTCAGCTCATGGATGGTCGAGCGGTAGGCGTCCTCGAAGGACTTGCAGGCCGGGCAGCGGAAGTCCTCCCACACCGTGAGCGTGGACTTGGCTTCGGCCTTGCCGACCGGGATGGCGAGCTGGTCGTCGCCGTTGGCGCCCGAGGGCGCCACGACCGGGCCCGCGGAGTCGCTGCCGTCGTCCTTGCCCGAGTTGGCGGCGACGATGCCGATCACCGCCGCGAGGCCCAGGACACACAGGACGCTCGCGCTCACGATCAGCGTCCGCCGTCGCCTCTCCGCGGCCTTCTGCTTCTCACGCTCGACCGCCAGCCGCTCGCGGGCGGTGCGCTTTCCCTCACGGTTCTTCTCGCTCACACCCCGGAAACGAACCGGGGAGGCGCAGCGCGCCTCCCCGGTCCCAGGTCCACCCGTTCGAGTGACCTGTGCGAAACGTCCGGACTTGTTACGCCTGTCCGCGCACGCCCTTCGCCAGGTCACCGGCGAGTTCGCGGACGGCCTCGACGCCGGCCTTGTCGTCCGGCGCGTCCAGCATCCGCTTCACGAAGGCCGAACCGACGATCACGCCGTCGGCGAAGCCGGCCACCTCGGCGGCCTGCGCCGCGTTGGAGACGCCGAGCCCGACACAGACCGGCAGGTCGCCGCCGACGGCACGGGTGCGCTCGACCAGGTCCTGCGCCTGCGCGCCCACCGACTCACGGGTGCCGGTGACGCCCATCAGCGAGGCGGCGTACACGAACCCGCTGCCCGCCGCGGTGATCTGCGCGAGCCGCTCGTCCTTGCTGCTCGGCGCCACGACGAAGACGGTCGCGAGGCCGTGCTTCTCGGCGTGCTCCCTCCACAGCGCCGACTCCTGCACCGGCAGGTCGGGCAGGATGCACCCGGCGCCCCCCGCCTCCGCGAGCTCGGCGGTGAAGCGCTCGACGCCGTAGCGGTCGATCGGGTTCCAGTACGTCATCACGAGCACCGGCTTCCCGGTGGCCTCGTACGCCTCCTTGACCGTCCGCATGACGTCGGCGATCTTGACGCCGCCGCGCAGGGCGATGTCGTCGGCGGTCTGAATGACGGGACCGTCGAGGACGGGGTCGCTGTGCGGCAGGCCCACCTCGACGACGTCGGCACCGCCGTCGAAGACGGCCTTGATCGCCTCGATGCCGCCGTCCACGGTCGGGAACCCGGCCGGGAGGTAGGCGATGAGCGCGGACCGGCCCTCGGCCTTGGCACCGGCGAGGGTGTCGGTCAGCAGCTGAATGTTCCCGCTCACTTGGCGTCCCCCTCGATCTCGGCGAGGTCGGCGGCGTCGGCCGCGACCTCGGCGTCGGTGTCGTACAGGCCGAAGTAGCGCGCGGCCGTGTCCATGTCCTTGTCGCCACGGCCGGACAGGTTGACGATGATCAGCCCGTCCTTGCCGAGCTCCTTGCCGACCTCCAGGGCACCGGCCAGCGCGTGGGCGCTCTCGATGGCCGGGATGATGCCCTCGGTGCGGGACAGCAGACGCAGGGCCTGCATGGCCGCGTCGTCGGTGACCGCGCGGTACTCGCCGCGGCCGGAGTCCTTGAGGTAGGAGTGCTCGGGGCCGATGCCCGGGTAGTCCAGACCGGCCGAGATCGAGTACGGCTCGGTGATCTGGCCCTCCTCGTCCTGGAGGACGTAGGAACGGGAGCCGTGCAGGATGCCGGGCTCGCCCGCGGTCAGGGTCGCCGCGTGCTCGCCGGTCTCCACGCCGTGCCCGGCCGGCTCGCAGCCGATGAGGCGTACGCCGGTGTCCGGGATGAAGGCGTGGAACAGGCCGATGGCGTTGGAGCCGCCGCCGACACAGGCGATCGCCGCGTCGGGGAGCCGGCCGGCCCGCTCCAGGATCTGGCGGCGGGCCTCGACGCCGATGACGCGGTGGAAGTCGCGGACCATCGCCGGGAAGGGGTGCGGTCCTGCGACCGTACCGAAGAGGTAGTGGGTGTGGTCGACGTTGGCGACCCAGTCGCGGAAGGCCTCGTTGATCGCGTCCTTGAGGGTGCGCGAGCCCGACTTCACGGCGATGACCTCGGCGCCGAGCATGCGCATCCGGGCCACGTTGAGGGCTTGGCGCTGGGTGTCGATCTCGCCCATGTAGATCGTGCACTCGAGGCCGAACAGCGCGCAGGCGGTGGCGGTGGCCACGCCGTGCTGACCGGCACCGGTCTCGGCGATCACCCGGGTCTTGCCCATGCGCTTGGTGAGCAGCGCCTGGCCGAGCACGTTGTTGATCTTGTGGGAGCCGGTGTGGTTCAGGTCTTCCCGCTTGAGGAAGATCCTTGCGCCACCGGCGTGTTCGGCGAACCTCGGCACCTCGGTGAGGGAGCTGGGGCGGCCGGTGTAGTGGACCAGCAGGTCGTCGAGCTCGCGGGCGAACTCGGGGTCGTGCTTGGCCTTGTCGTACTCGACGGCGACCTCGTCCACGGCGGCGACGAGGGCCTCCGGGATGAACTTGCCGCCGAAGTCGCCGAAGTAGCCTTCGGCGGTCGGTACTTGACCCTGGGGGTCGGGGATGAAGAACTCGCTGGGCATGCCAAACCTCACGGTGAGTGCGTGGAAAAGACACTATTCGCCGTGGGGGCGGGGAGGGTCAGTTGGCTGCGGACCGGATGTGGCTGGTCGCGCAGTTCCCCGCGCCCCTTAGGTTGGCTGCTGCCATCGCATGCCGTTCACTTGCCCCGGCTCATCTCCGATCACGTACCGCACCCGGCGGCCGTGGACCCTGCGTGCCGGCGCGCGGCAACCCCGCGGGCGGCAGCCGCGCGCGAGGCGGGCGTACCGGTCCACGGTCGTCAGGGTCAGCGAGAGAGTCATCGGGACCAAGCCTAGCGAATGATCAACCGCGGCCGTGGCGCAATGCGGGATGTGCGCCCGCTGCCACCAGGTCCGCCACTGCCGTCTTCGGGTCCTTGCCCGTCACCAGGGACTCGCCGACCAGGACCGCGTCGGCGCCGGCGTTGGCGTAGGCGATGAGGTCGTGGGGGCCGCGGACGCCGGACTCGGCGACCTTGACGACGTGGTCGGGGATCTCGGGGGCGACGCGCTCGAAGGTGCCGCGGTCGACCTCGAGGGTCTTGAGGTTGCGGGCGTTGACGCCGATGATCTTCGCGCCGGCGTCCACGGCACGCTCGACCTCGTCCTCGTCGTGGACCTCGACGAGCGGGGTGAGTCCGATGGACTCCGCGCGCTCGATGAGGGACTCCAGGGCGGGCTGCTCTAGGGCGGCCACGATCAGCAGGGCGAGGTCGGCGCCGTACGCCCGGGCCTCCCACAGCTGGTACGACGTGACGATGAAGTCCTTGCGCAGGACCGGGATGTCCACGCGCGCGCGGACGGCCTCCAGGTCGGCCAGCGAGCCGCCGAAGCGGCGCTGTTCGGTGAGGACGGAGATGACGGCGGCGCCGCCCGCCTCGTAGTCGGCGGCGAGGCCCGCCGGGTCGGCGATCGCGGCCAGCGCACCCTTGGAGGGGCTGGACCGCTTGACCTCGCAGATGACCTTGACGCCGTCGCCGCGCAGTGCGGCCACGCCGTCCTTCGCCGCGGGAGCCTTCGCCGCGCGCTCCTTGAGCTCGTCGAGGCTGACGCGCGCCTGCCGCTCCGCGAGGTCGGCACGGACTCCGTCGATGATCTCGTCGAGCACACTCACGCGAGCGGCCCCCTTCCAGACGGTTGACAGTTCCAGCGACCGGTGAGAAAAGGCGGTCACTGCGATGGTATCCGCAGGAGGGCTTAGGCCTCGCATCCGGTTGACGCCGGTCCCACTACCTGGACGTTCACCAATTGATCAAGGATGCAGCCAGCCACCGAACGGCAGGTTCCGGACAACAGTGAAGACCAGCAGCAACGTGCCCAGCGTCCACAGGTGCGGCGGGCCGAGATCGACGCGCATCGGCCGCCCGCGCGCCGCGCGGACCACCCAGACGGTCCACAGCACGGCGAACCCCAGATAGCCGAGCACGGCCACGGCGTTGTCCTGGAGCGCCGCCATGACGTCCCCGTGGACGAAGGCGTGCGCGCTGCGCAGTCCGCCGCAGCCGGGGCAGTACAGGCCGGTGTAGTGCAGGAGCGGGCAGACGGGGTAGTGGCCGGGTTCGTTGGGGTCCACCGCGGCCACGTAGGCGAAGGCTCCGGCGACGGCCGCGAGGACGCCGGCGGGCACGGCCAGGCGGCCCAGCACGCGCGTGTGGGTCAGCACCCTCTGGCTGTCGGCGTTCACGCCTCGCATTGTGCCCCGCGGGACCCCGGACGCGCGTGAGGGGCGGCCCCGGCGCTTCCGCCGGTCCGCCCCTCCACGAGGTGGCTGCTGTCGCCTTCAGCCCTTGGCGCTCGCGGGCTCCGGCTGCGAGGCGAGGAGGTCCTTGTGGGCGTCCTTCGGCTGGCCCATGCCCATCGCGCTCATGATCCAGCCGACGATGCCGCCGATGACCACGATCGCCATGCCGGCCCAGAAGCCTGCGGGCTGGGCCATCACCATGAAGGCGCCCGCGACGCAGAAACCGATGAAGGCGATAGTGACACCGGTCCAGGCGGCCGGGGTGTGACCGTGGCTGCTGCCCGCCATGACTTGCTCCTCGTTGCTGTATTCGTGTCTGAGCCGGACGCTCGGAGACCATTCTTCCGCACGTGTACGGGAGAGGTGAGCAGGGGTGGCCCTAGCGGGTCAACGGGGGTGAGTGGACCCACCCAAGGGGCGCGGGGAACTGCGCGACCAGCCACGGACGGCCCGCACCCGAAAACGGGCCCTCCCCAGCGGAGCGCTACGCCCCCGTCGGATCCTCGCCCCGATCCAACGCCTTCCACATCTCCTCAGGCCGCTCAGGATCAACGGCCTTCGCCCGCCGAACCGCCCGAGGCGCCCCGTTCCTCTCGTAACGCCCGGACATCGCGGGCCACATCCGCCCGTACCGCAACGCCAGCAACCCGGCCAGCAGAATCAACGCCCCGCCGGCGACCGCGACGTACGGCCACGCGGTATGGCTGAGGCCATCGACCGTGGCGGCCGCGTCCCCGGAGGCGGACGCCGCCTGTTCGTCGAGCGCCGAGCTGTCGGACACGCCGAGCAGCGCCGCGACGACGATGCCGACGCCCGAGAGGGCCAGCAGCGCGGCGACCGCGAAGCGGCCCACCTTGCGGACGGCGAAGACGGCGACGAGCGCGGCGAGGCCCACTATGGCGAGCGCCGCGGGGACGCCCGTGACGTCGCTGCCCTTGGCGGTCAGCGGGAAGTCGCCGCCGGCCACCGTCGCGGTGCCCGACGACCACTGTTGACGGGTTGCGAGCAGCGCCACGGCCGCGCCGAGGGCACCGGCCAGCAGAGCTACGGCGAGGCTGAGGCGGCCGGCCCTGGCGGGCCCTGCGGCTTCGGAACGAGGGAGAGGAACAGCAGTCACGTACTCCACTATCGCCCGAACCCCGGGCGAACCGTCACCCGGGGTTCCTATGAGAAGCGCCCTATTGCCCGAGCCGGTTCGCCGTGTGCACCGCGCGCAGCACCGCCGCCGCCTTGTTGCGGCACTCGGTGTCCTCGGCGACCGGGTCGGAGTCGGCGACGATCCCGGCGCCCGCCTGGACGTACGCCGTACCGCCTCTGAGCAGGGCCGTTCGGATGGCGATGGCCGTGTCGGAGTCGCCCGCGAAGTCGAGGTAGCCGACGCAGCCGCCGTACAACCCGCGTCGGGACGGCTCGAGTTCGTCGATGATCTGCATCGCGCGGGGCTTCGGGGCGCCGGAGAGGGTGCCGGCCGGGAAGCAGGCCGTGAGGACGTCGAAGGCCGTGCGGCCCTCCGCCACCTTTCCGGTGACCGTCGAGACGATGTGCATCACGTGCGAGTACCGCTCGACGGACATGAAGTCGACGACCTCGACGGAGCCCGGTTCGCAGACCCGCCCCAGGTCGTTGCGGCCGAGGTCGACCAGCATCAGGTGCTCGGCGCGCTCCTTGGGGTCGGCGAGCAGTTCGTCGGCGAGGGCCTGGTCCTCCTGCGGGGTGGCCCCGCGCCAGCGGGTGCCGGCGATGGGGTGGACCATGGCCCGCCCGTCCTCGACCTTGACCAGGGCTTCCGGACTGGATCCCACGACGTCGAATCCGTCGAAGCGGAACAGGTACATGTACGGGGAGGGGTTGGTGGCCCTCAGGACCCGGTAGACGTCCAACGCGCTTGCCGTGCACGGTGTTTCGAAGCGCTGGGAGGGGACGACCTGGAAGGCCTCGCCCGCGCGGATGCGCTCCTTGATGTCCTCGACGGCCGCCTGGAAGTCCTCGCCGCCCCACAGGGCGGTGTACTCGGGGAGTTCGGAGGGCGGGAGGACGGCGGGCGGCTGGGCGACCGCGCGGGACAGGTCCGCCTCCATGGCGTCCAGACGGGCCACCGCGTCGGCGTAGGCCTCGTCGACGCCGGTGTCGAGGTCGTTGTGGTTGATCGCGTTGGCGATCAGCAGGACCGAGCCCTCCCAGTGGTCCATGACGGCGAGGTCGCTGGTGAGGAGCATGGTGAGCTCGGGCAGCTGGAGGTCGTCGCGCTCGCCCGGGCCGATCTTCTCCAGGCGGCGGACGATGTCGTAGCCGAGATAGCCGACCATGCCGCCGGTGAAGGGCGGCATGCCTTCCTGGTGCGGGGTGTGCAGGGCCTCGATGGTGGCGCGCAGGGCGGCGAGCGGGTCGCCGTCGACGGGGACGCCGACGGGCGGGGCACCGAGCCAGTGGGCCTGCCCGTCGCGCGCGGTGAGCGTGGCCGCTGATCGGACGCCCACGAAGGAGTAGCGGGACCAGGAGCGGCCGTTCTCCGCGGACTCCAGCAGGAAGGTGCCGGGGCGCTCGGCGGCGAGCTTGCGGTAGAGCGCGACCGGGGTGTCGCCGTCGGCGAGGAGCTTGCGCGTGACCGGGATGACACGCCGGTCGGTGGCGAGCTTGCGGAAGGTCTCGAGGTCCATGGCGGCTGACCCTACTGATCCGAGGCGGGGACACCCGAATCGGCGTCCTTGAGCAGCACGTCGGCGTCGAAGCAGGTGCGCGCGCCGGTGTGGCAGGCGGCGCCGACCTGGTCGACCTTGACCAGCACGGTGTCGGCGTCGCAGTCGAGCGCGACCGACTTGACCCACTGGAAGTGGCCGGAGGTGTCGCCCTTGACCCAGTACTCCTGGCGGCTGCGCGACCAGTAGGTGCAGCGGCCGGTGGTCAGCGTGCGGTGCAGCGCCTCGTCGTCCATCCAGCCGAGCATCAGCACCTCACCGGTGTCGTACTGCTGGGCGATGGCGGGGACGAGCCCGTCGGCGCTGCGCTTGAGACGCGCGGCGATCTCCGGGTCGAGGCTGGTGGGCTGGGGCGTGCTGGTCATGAGTGCCATTGTGCCGCGCGCCGCTGACAGTTCCGGCGTGGTGTCCACTGGGCGGACCCACTACGCGGTCGTAGGCTGACGGCATGTCGACTTTCGCCAAGCGTGAACGACTTCTGCTCGCCGATCTCCTGGAAACCGCCGGTCCCGAGGCGCCCACCCTGTGCGAGGGCTGGCAGACTCGGGACCTCGCCGCGCACGTGGTGGTGCGCGAGCGCCGCCCGGACGCCTCCGCCGGTCTCCTCATCAAGCAGCTCTCCGCCCGCCTGGACAAGGCGATGGAGGAGTTCACGGCCAAGCCGTACGAGGAGCTCATCCAGCTCATCCGGACCGGCCCGCCGCGCTTCTCGCCGTTCCAGCTCAAGCAGCTCGACGAGGCGTCCAACACGATCGAGTTCTACGTCCACACCGAGGACGTCCGCCGGGCCCAGGAGGACTGGACGCCCCGCGAGCTCGACCCCGTCTTCCAGGACGCCCTGTGGTCCCGCCTGGAGCGCACCGCCCGGCTGATGGGCCGCGGTGTCCCCACCGGCCTGGTGCTGCGCCGCCCCGACGGCCAGACGGCGGTCGCCCACCGCGGCACGCCGGTCGTGACGGTGACGGGCGAGCCGTCGGAGCTGCTGCTGTTCCTGTACGGCCGCAAGAACGCCGCCAAGGTGGACCTGGACGGCGAGAAGGACGCCATCGCCAAGCTGCACGAGGGCAAGCAGCTCGGGATCTAGGAGTCACTTGGGGAGCTCGGCGCGGCGCAGGTCCCGTACCAGCAGGGCGACGACCCCGCCGAGCCCGCACACCGCCGCGCTGACGACGAACACCGGCCCCGTGCCCCACGCCCCGATGGCCGCGGCGGACAGCGGCATGCTCAGCGGCGCGAAGCCCAGGCTGACCAGTCCGGAGACGGCCGTGACACGGCCCAGGTAGGCGGCGTCCGCCTGAGTCTGGAGCAGCGCCCCGCACATCGCGCCGCTGAGCCCGGCGAGCAGCCCGACCAGCAGCGCGGTGCCGACGGCGGCGACGAGACTCGGCACGAACGCCAGCGCCCCGATCGCGACGGAGCCCGCGAGGATGGCGTACGCCGCGACCTGCCCGGCATGCGGCAGCCGCCCGCGCACGGTGAGAAGCAGGGAGGCGGCCCCCGCGCCGACGCCGAACCCGGCGAGCACGGCCCCCATGCCGGAGGCACCCCAGCCGCGTTCGTCGGCGAGCAGCGTCAGACCGACGTTGAGCGGCCCGACGAACCCGAGGTCCCCGAGCGCGATGGCCAGCATCAGCGGGGCGAGGACACGGTGCCGCCGGATGTAGCGCAGCCCGCTGACGAGGTCGCTCCAGGCGGTACCGCGAGGGTTGTCACCGGCCTTGTCGTCAGCGGGCAGCTCCCCCACCCGTACGGACACGAGCAGCGGCACCGACACCGCAATCAGCAGCCCGGCCAGCCCGAACGCGGCCGCCGCCCCGCCCACCGCCACCCCGAGTCCGCCGAGCGGTCCCCCGACGACGCTCGCGAACCGGATCGCCAGGCCCCGCATGCCCTGCACGCGCGCGAGCTGGTCGCGTGACGTCACGCGCGCGGGGAGGGCGCCCACGGCCGGCATGAACACCGCGTCGACGGTGCCGAAGACGAACGCCAGCGCGGCCAGCGACCACAGCCCGGGGCTGGTGAGGAACAGCAGCGCCGCCACCGCGAGGACGGCCGCGCAGCGCACCACGTCGCTGCCGATGACGACCCGGCGCGGCCCGAGCCGGTCGGCGATGACTCCCCCGCCGAGCATCAGCACCGCCCGCGGCAGCGCGCTCACGGACATCACGAGCCCGGCCTGCGAGGGGCTGCCCGCCTGGACGGCGGCCCAGGACAGGGCGATGTAGTACACGCTGTCGCCGACCATGGAGGAGGTGTAGGCGGCGAGCCAGCGCAGGACGTTGCCGTCGCGGTGGGCGGGGCGGGCGGTGGCAGCGGGCGGGGCGATGAGCGTGGCGGGCACGGACCAGGTCCTCTCAGGCGCGGAACGGGAAGGCGTACGTGTGCACCGCGACGTTCTCGCGGCCCTCGGTGTCGCCGACGGTCTCGGCGGCCCGGCCCAGCTCGTCGTACTTGTGCAGGAGCGCGAGCATCTCCTTGTTCAGCTCGGCCAGTTCGTCCGCCGTGAGGCGGAGCGCCGACTCGGACGACTCGGCCCTGCGGTTCCACGCCTCGCTCCAGTGCGCGCGTTCGTCGAGCCAGCGCCGGTACATGTCCATGCGCTGCTCGGCGAAGAGCCTGCTGGCCGCCGTGTGCGCGGCCGCCTCCTCGGGGGCGGCGCTGAAGTCCTCGTGGTGGATGCTGACGCCGTCCGAGGCGAGCTGCCACCACCGCTCCCTGCCGTCCGCGCTCTGCGGCTCGGCCTCCTCGATGAGCCCGAACTCGGCGAGCTTGCGCAGGTGGTAGCTGACCAGCGAGACGGCCTCGTCGACCTGCTCGGCGAGCTGTGAGGCGGTGGCGACCCGCATCAGCGTGAGGTTCCGGCACAGCCTCATCCGCAGCGGGTGAGCGAGCGCCTTCAGCGTCCCCACATCCGTGATCCGCCGGTCCCGCTCTTTTCCTGTCATGACCCCACCGTAGATGCGAAAGAAAAGTTGCGCAACATATTTTGCGCAACTTCTCTTTCGCATCAACCCATGAGTAAGCCCCGACCACCAGGCGGCCGGGGCTTACTTCATCCCTTGCGAACCGTCACCTCACCGGATGCCCAGCCCCCCGCAACGCGTCCTTCACCTCACCGATCCGCAGATCACCGAAGTGGAACACCGACGCCGCCAGCACCGCGTCCGCCCCCGACTCGATCGCCGGCGCGAAGTCGGCCAGCTTGCCGGCGCCGCCCGACGCGATCACCGGAACCGTCACGTGCTTGCGGACGGCGGCGATCATCTCCAGGTCGTAGCCGTCCTTCGTGCCGTCCGCGTCCATCGAGTTGAGCAGGATCTCCCCCGCCCCCAGCTCGGCGGCCCGGTGCGCCCACTCGACGGCGTCGATGCCGGTGCCCTTGCGGCCACCGTGGGTGGTGACCTCGAAGGTGCCTTCCGGAGTGCGGCGCGCGTCCACCGACAGCACCAGCACCTGCCGCCCGAACCGCTCGGCGATCTCGCGGATGAGATCAGGGCGCGCGATGGCGGCGGTGTTCACACCGACCTTGTCCGCGCCGGCCCGCAGCAGCTTGTCCACGTCCTCGGCGGTGCGCACACCGCCGCCGACCGTGAGCGGGATGAAGACCTGCTCGGCCGTGCGGCGCACCACGTCGTACGTGGTCTCGCGGTTGCCGGACGACGCGGTGATGTCCAGGAACGTCAGCTCGTCGGCGCCCTCGGCGTCGTACACCTTGGCCATCTCGACGGGGTCACCCGCGTCGCGCAGGTTCTGGAAGTTGACGCCCTTGACGACCCGGCCGTTGTCCACGTCCAGGCAGGGGATGACTCGGACCGCCAGGGTCATGAGTTCACGGCTCCTCTGAATGCCTCTACTTCGACTTCGACGAGGATGCGCGGGTCGACGAAGCCCTCCACGACGAGGAGGGTCGAGACCGGACGCACCGCGTCGAAGAGCTCCTTGTGCGCGCGGCCCACGTCGTCCACGTCCCGCGCATGGGTCAGATACATCCGCGTACGGATCACGGACCCGGCGTCGAGGCCGAACTCGCCGATCGCCTCGATCGCCGTACCGAAGGCGACCCTGGCCTGCTCGTACGGATCACCCTCGCCGTACAGCACGGAGCCCTTGAAGGACGTCGTGCCGCCGACCAGCACCCGGTCGCCCGCCGCGACGGCGCGTGCGAAACCGAAGGACTCTTCCCAGGGACTCCCGCTCTGCACCCGCCGTACGGCATCAGTCATCAGGACACAGCCTCCAAGGCCTCTTCCAGCGTGAACGCCTTCGCGTACAGGGCCTTCCCGACGATGGAGCCCTCGACACCGAGGGGTACCAGCTCGGCGATGGCACGGAGGTCGTCCAGCGACGACACGCCGCCCGACGCCACGACCGGCCGGTCCGTCGCCGCGCAGACGTTGCGCAGCAGCTCCAGGTTGGGGCCCTGGAGCGTGCCGTCCTTGGCGATGTCGGTGACGACGTACCGGGCGCAGCCCTCCTTGTCGAGGCGCTCCAGCGCCTCGTAGAGGTCGCCGCCCTCACTGGTCCAGCCGCGGCCCTTGAGGGTCGTACCGCGTACGTCGAGACCGACCGCGATCTTGTCGCCGTGCTCGGCGATGACCTTGGCGACCCACTCCGGGCTCTCCAGGGCGGCGGTGCCGAGGTTGACGCGGGTGCAGCCGGTGGCGAGGGCCGCCGCGAGCGAGGCGTCGTCGCGGATGCCGCCGGACAGCTCGACCTTGATGTCCATGGCCTCGGTGACCTGGCGGACCAGGTCCCGGTTGTCGCCGGTGCCGAAGGCGGCGTCCAGGTCGACCAGGTGCAGCCACTCGGCGCCCGCCGCCTGCCAGGCGAGGGCGGCCTCGAGGGGGGAGCCGTACGAGGTCTCCGTGCCGGACTCGCCGTGCACGAGGCGGACGGCCTGGCCGTCGCGGACGTCGACGGCGGGGAGAAGCTCAAGCTTGGGAGCCATCAGAGGGTTCCGATCCAGTTGTTCAGCAGCTGCGCTCCGGCGTCGCCGGACTTCTCGGGGTGGAACTGCGTGGCCCACAGGGCGCCGTTCTCCACGGCGGCCACGAACGGCTTGCCGTGCGTCGACCAGGTGACCTTCGGCGGGGTCATCGCCTCGTTGAGCGTCTCCAGCGACCAGTCGTGGACGGCGTAGGAGTGCACGAAGTAGAAGCGGGCGTCCGCGTCCAGGCCCGCGAACAGCTCGGAGCCGGCCGGCGCGTCCACGGTGTTCCAGCCCATGTGGGGCACGATGTCGGCCTGCAACGGCTCGACCGAGCCGGGCCACTCGTCGAGGCCCTCGGTCTCCACGCCGTGCTCGATGCCGCGCGCGAAGAGGATCTGCATGCCGACGCAGATCCCCATGACCGGGCGCCCGCCGGACAGCCGGCGGTCGATGATCCAGTCGCCGCGCGCCTCGCGCAGGCCCTTCATGCAGGCGGCGAAGGCGCCGACGCCCGGCACCAGCAGCCCGTCGGCGTTCATCGCCTTGTCGAAGTCACGCGTTATCTCGACGTCGGCCCCGGTGCGCGCGAGGGCACGCTCGGCGGAGCGGACGTTCCCGAAGCCGTAGTCGAAGACGACGACCTTCTTGCCACTGACGGCGCTCAACTCCACACCTCCAGCCTCATGACACCGGCGACGAGACACATCGCGGCGCCGATGGAGAGCAGCACGACGAGCTGCCTCGGCATCCCCTGCTTGACGAAGGAGATGATCCCGCCGACCAGGAAGAGGCCGAGGACGATCAGGACGGTGGACAGCCCGTTCACAGCGCGCCCTTCGTGGAGGGGAGGATGCCGGCCGCGCGCGGGTCCCGCTCGGACGCGTAGCGCAGCGCCCGTGCGAGCGCCTTGAACTGGCACTCCACGATGTGGTGCGCGTTGCGCCCGTACGGCACGTGCACGTGCAGGGCGATCTGCGCCTGGGCGACGAAGGACTCCAGGATGTGCCGGGTCATGGTGGTGTCGTACTCGCCGATCATCGGCGCCATGTTCTCGGGCTCGGTGTGCACGAGGTAGGGGCGGCCGGACAGGTCGACGGTGACCTGGGCGAGCGACTCGTCCAGCGGGACCGTGCAGTTGCCGAAGCGGTAGATGCCGACCTTGTCGCCGAGCGCCTGCTTGAAGGCGGCGCCGAGGGCGAGGGCGGTGTCCTCGATGGTGTGGTGCGAGTCGATGTGCAGGTCGCCCTCGGTCTTCACGGTCAGGTCGAACAGACCGTGCCGGCCGAGCTGGTCGAGCATGTGGTCGTAGAAGCCGACCCCGGTCGACACATCGACCTTGCCGCTGCCGTCGAGATCGATCTCGACGAGCACCGAGGTCTCCTTGGTGACCCTTTCCACCCGTCCTACGCGGCTCATGCGCTCTGCTCCTTCTTCAGTTCACGGACCGCGTCGAGGAACGCGTCGTTCTCTTCGGGGGTTCCGGCGGACACCCGCAGCCACCCCGGGATGCCGTTGTCCCGGACCAGGACACCCCGGTCGAGGATCTTCTGCCAGGCCGCGTGGGAGCCGCCCTCGTCGTCGAAGCGCCCGAACTGCACGAAGTTCGCGTCGGACTCCACGACCTCGTACCCGGCCGCCCGCAGCTCGCTCACCAGCCGGTCCCGCTCAGTCTTCAGCTGCTCGACGTACTTCAGCAGCGTGTCGGTGTGCTCCAGGGCGGCCAGGGCGGTCGCCTGGGTGACGGCCGACAGGTGGTAGGGCAGCCGTACGAGCTGTACGGCGTCCACCACCGCCGGGTGCGCGGCGAGGTAGCCGAGGCGCAGGCCCGCCGCGCCGAAGGCCTTCGACATGGTCCGCGAGATGACGAGCTGGGGCCGTCCCTCGATGAGCGGCAGCAGCGAGTCGCCGTGGCTGAACTCGACGTACGCCTCGTCGACCACGACCATCGACGGCTTCGCCGCCTGCGCGGCCTCGTACAGCGCGAGGACCGTCTCCGGCGGGACCGCGTTGCCGGTCGGGTTGTTGGGGGTGGTGACGAAGACGACGTCCGGCTTGGCGTCGGCGATCGCCCGCACGGCCGCTTCGACGTCGATGGTGAAGTCCTCGTTGCGGGGACCGGAGATCCAGCCCGTGCCCGTGCCGCGCGCGATCAGGCCGTGCATCGAGTACGACGGCTCGAAGCCGATCGCCGTCCGGCCGGGGCCGCCGAAGGTCTGGAGCAGTTGCTGGATGACCTCGTTGGAGCCGTTGGCGGCCCACACGTTGGCCAGGCCCACCTCGTGACCGGACGTGTCCGTCAGGTACTTGGCGAGCTGGGTGCGCAGCTCGACCGCGTCGCGGTCCGGGTAGCGGTTGAGGTCGCGCGCGGCCGCACGGACCCGCTCGGCGATGCGCTCGACCAGCGGCTCGGGCAGCGGGTACGGGTTCTCGTTGGTGTTCAGCCGTACGGGGACGTCCAACTGGGGCGCGCCATAAGGGGACTTGCCGCGCAGCTCGTCCCGTACGGGGAGATCGTCGATTCCGAAGCTCACTTGCTCTCAGGCACCTTCCAACCGAACCTTGCCTTGATCGCCGCGCCGTGCGCGGGCAGGTCCTCCGCCTCCGCCAGCGTGACCACGTGGTGCGCCACGTCCGCGAGCGCGTCCTTCGTGTAGTCGACGATGTGGATGCCGCGCAGGAAGGACTGGACGGAGAGCCCGGAGGAGTGGCAGGCGCACCCGCCGGTGGGCAGGACGTGGTTGGACCCGGCGGCGTAGTCGCCGAGCGAGACCGGCGCCCAGGGCCCGATGAAGATCGCGCCCGCGTTGGTCACCCGCTCGGCGATCGCGGCGGCGTCGGCGGTCTGGATCTCCAGGTGCTCGGCGCCGTAGGCGTTGACGACCCGGAGGCCCTCCTCGACGCCGTCGACGAGGACGATCGCCGACTGCTTGCCCTCCAGGGCCGGGCGGATCCGCTCGTCGATGTGCTTGCTGGCCGCGACCTGCGGCTCCAGCTCCTTCTCGACCGCGTCCGCCAGCTCGACGGAGTCGGTGACCAGGACGGCGGCGGCGAGCGGGTCGTGCTCGGCCTGACTGATCAGGTCGGAGGCGACGTGCACCGGGTCGGCGGTGGCGTCCGCGAGGACCGCGATCTCGGTCGGGCCGGCCTCGGCGTCGATGCCGATCTTGCCGGTGAAGTAGCGCTTGGCGGCGGCGACCCAGATGTTGCCGGGGCCGGTCACCATGGGGGCGGGCGGGCAGGACTCGGTGCCGTACGCGAACATCGCGACGGCGGTCGCGCCACCGGCGGCGTACACCTCGTCGACGCCGAGC
Source organism: Streptomyces justiciae (assembly GCF_015163075.1). Lineage (GTDB taxonomy): Bacteria > Actinomycetota > Actinomycetes > Streptomycetales > Streptomycetaceae > Streptomyces > Streptomyces justiciae. The sequence goes on along the minus strand of NZ_JADDXU010000006.1, from coordinate 129,575 downwards.
AGCGCGCACGCGGCGAGGATCGTCGGGTGCGGAAGGCCGCCGAAGTCGGCCTGCGCCGGGGAGGCGAGGGCGAGGGAAGGGACGCCGGCCTCCTGGGCCGGGACCACGTTCATGATCACGGACGACGGGTAGACGGCGCGCCCGCCGGGCGCGTACAGCCCGACGCGGTCGACCGGCACCCACTTCTCGGTGACGGTGCCGCCGGGCACGACCTGGGTCGTGTGGGTGCTGCGGCGCTGCTCGCGGTGGACGAGTCGGGCGCGCCGGATGGACTCCTCCAGGGCCGCGCGGACGGCCGGGTCGAGGTTCTCCAGTGCGTCGCTGATGGCCTGGGCCGGGACCCGTACGGATTCCAGCCGGACCCCGTCGAACTTCTCCGCGAAGTCGATCAGCGCCGCGTCGCCCCGATGATGCACGGCCTCGCAGATCGGACGCACCTTCTCCAGGGCGGCCTGAACGTCGAAGTCGGCTCGGGGCAGCAGGTCGCGCAGGGCGGGGCCCTCGGGGAGGGCGTCGCCGCGCAGATCGATTCGGGAGATCACAGACCCAATTCTCTCAGACCACGGTTCGGCGTCGTTCGGGCATTCCAATGGCTGATACGCGCCCTGATACGCAACCCGGAAGATCCCCTTCACGTCCTGTGCTTCGGGGGTGACCCAGCGGGCATGACCGGGGGTGCGCACACACGTTTGGAGGAGTGGTGACCGAGGGGGACCCGCCGGACGATCTGACGCCTGCCGAGGTCGGCATGTGGCAGGCCTTCCGCAACGGCAGTGTGTACGACCTGAGCAGCGGCGACGCGGTCGTCGACGATCCGCACGGCGGGCACCCGTGGGGCCCGGAGCGGACCGTGCGGGCCCGCATCGTGTGCTGGCTGCTGCTGGACGGGCCGCCCGCGCTGGCCGGCCGGGTGTCGTCGCTGAAGCTGGCCGGCGTGCAGATCAGCGGCGCGCTGGAGCTGGCGGGCGGCATCGTGGTGCCGTACGTGGAGCTGAAGGGCTGCCGGTTCGAGCGGGACGTCCTGCTGCCGGAGGCCCGTTTCACCACCCTGCGCCTGGTGGACTGCTCGGTGCCGCGCCTGGAGGCGGCCCGCGTGCACACCGAGGGCGATCTGCATCTGCCCCGCTGCCGGTTCCACAACGGCGTACGGCTGACCGACGCGCACATCGGCACCGATCTGCTGCTCAACCAGGCGATCGTCTATCGGGACCGCAGCGGTCGTTCGATCGCCGCCGACGGCATGACCGTGGGGCAGGATCTGCAGGCCGAGCTCCTTGAGTCGCACGGCGAGCTGAGCCTGCGCAGCGCCAAGATCGGTGTCTCGCTGAGCCTGCGCGGCGCGAAGCTGGCCAACCCCTACACGCGGCTCGCGCTCAACGCGCCGCAGCTGACCGTCGGCCGCTCGATGTACCTGACGCCGGCGGGCGTCGGCAGCCAGCTGCTGAGCGGGGCCACCCCGGCGCAGGGCACGCGCATCCAGCGGTTCACCTGCCGGGGCGGGCTGCGCCTCGACGACGGCCGGTTCGGGGACGCGGTCGACTTCGAGAAGGCGCGCTTCACCCTCGCCGACGACCAGGAGGTGTCGCTGCGCCGCATCCAGACGCCCGAGCTGCGCTTCCTCGGGCAGGCACCCGCGCGCGGCAGGGTCGTGCTGTCGGGGGCGCGGGTGGTGAACCTGATGGACCGCACCGACAGCTGGCCGGGCCCGGGCCGGCTGCACATGGGCGGCTTCGCCTACGAGAACCTGGTGCCGAGGGGCCCGTTCCCGCTGGAGGAGCGGCTGGCGTGGGTGACCGCCGCGACCGCCGAGTACAACCCGGAGCCGTACGAGCGGCTGGCGACCGTGCTGCGGGCCGGCGGCGAGGACGAGGACGCGCGCGAGGTGCTGCTCGCCAAGCAGCGCCGCCGCCGCGAGACGCTGCCGCCGGCCGCCAAGCTGTGGGGGTACGCGCAGGACTGGACGGTCGCCTACGGCTACCGGCCGGGGCGGGCGCTGGTGTGGATGGCGGTGCTGTGGGCGGCGGGCTCGCTGGCCTTCGCGCACGCCGACCATCCGCCGCTCAAGGGCGGCGAGGGCCCGCACTGGAACGCCACCCTGTTCGCCCTCGACCTGCTCCTGCCGGTCATCGACCTCGGCCAGGTCGGCTTCTGGCAGCTGCGCGGCGGCTGGCAGTGGCTGGCGGCGGCGATGATCCTGCTGGGCTGGATCCTGGCGACGACGGTGGCGGCGGGGGCCACGCGGCTGCTGAGACGCAATTAGCGTGCCGTTGCGGGGACAGCGATCGAACAGTTGTTGAACAGTAACCTTTTTACGCGCTCTTGACCTGCCGCCGTACAACTTTCCGCACTTTGCACGGAACCTCTGGCGCTTCCGCGACCTGCGGCTTTTCAATGGTCGACACCATGGCTCTGCTGCCCCCGTTCGTCCGCTCCTCCCGGACGGCCAGGACCGTCGAGCACCCGCCTGTCGCGCTGCCGGCCGACGACGAGGTGCTCCTCGACGCGCCCGACGACCGGCTCGGCCCCGCGCTCGTGGCCGCGGGGCAGGGATCGTACGAGGTGGCGGCCGCCCTGCTCGCCGGCACCCGCGCGGCCGCCGCCTGGGAACACCGCGACCGGTACGTCGTACGCCTGGCCTCCTTCGCGTCCGCCCGCCCCGAGTGGTTCGAGTCGTGGCGTACGGCCGCTCCGCGCGACCCCGACCTGCTCGTGGTCGGCGCCCAGCTCGCCGTGACCCGCGTCTGGGGATCGCCCGCGCGGGAGGAGCTGCTGCGCGAGGTGAGCCCGCTGATCACGGCCGCCGCGCGCGGGGACGGCCGCGATCCGGTGCCGTGGCGGATCGCGCTGGACCACGCGCACGGCTCGCGCGCCGGGCACAAGTACTTCGAGGAGCTGTGGGAGGCGGCGATCCGCCGCGCCCCGCACCACTACGGCTGCCATGCCGCCGCCCTGCGCTATCTGGCCGAGAGCTGGCACGGCTCGCACCGGGAGTGCTTCGACTTCGCGGAGACGGCCGCGCAGGACGCCCCGGCCGACTCCCTCGTCCAGGCCCTGCCGACCCGGGCGGCGCTCGCCTATCTGACCGACGGCTGCGGCCCGGACGTACCCCGGGCCCGGCTGGACGCGGCGGCGGACCGGGCGATCGCGCTGTCGGCGCGGTTCCCGGCGGCGGACCCGTGGCCGGCCGAGATGCGCAACAAGCTGACGTACGTCCTCGCGCTCCTTGACCGCCGCTCGGACGCCCTGGAGCAGCTGCGCCGGATCGGCCCGTACGCCACGTCGTTCCCTTGGGAGCTGGTCTCCGACGACCCGCTGGGCCGGTTTCTGGAACTGCGGGAGGAGATCCGGCTCCGGTCGGCCTCCGGCCATCCACGGAGTGAGCACCGCGGACGTGCACACTCCCGCGACCATTAGGCTTTTGCGCCGTGACCACCGTCCGGCTCCCGCTCTTCCCCCTGAACTCGGTGCTGTTCCCGGGGTTGGTGCTCCCGTTGAACGTCTTCGAGGAGCGCTACCGCGCCATGATGCGCGAACTTCTGAAGACCCCCGAGGACGAACCGCGCCGCTTCGCCGTCGTCGCGATCCGCGACGGCCACGAGGTGGCGGCGAGCGAGCCCGGCATGCCCGATCCCACGTCCGTGCCCGAACGCGGCCCGGCGGCGGGCTTCGGCACCGATCCCGCCAAGGCCTTCCACGGCACCGGCTGCATCGCGGACGCGGCGACGATCAGGGAGCGTGCCGACGGCACGTTCGAGGTCCTGGCGACCGGCACGACCCGGGTGAAGCTGCTGTCCGTGGACGCGTCGGGCCCGTATCTCGTCGCGGAACTGGAAGAGCTCCCGGAGGAGCGGGGCGAGGAGGCCGGCGCCCTGGCCGAAGGCGTCCTGAGGGCCTTCCGCGCGTACCAGAAACGCCTGGCGGGCGCCCGCGAACGCTCCCTCACCTCCGGCTCGGAGCTGCCGGACGAACCGGCGGTCGTCTCCTACCTCGTCGCGGCGGCGATGATGCTCGACACCCCCACCAAGCAACGCCTCCTCCAGGCCCCGGACACCGCGTCCCGGCTGCGCGACGAGCTGAAACTCCTTCGCTCGGAGACGGCGATCATCCGTAACCTGCCGTCGTTGCCGGCGTCGGACCTGACGCGCGGCCCGACGAGTCTGAACTGAGTCCGAGGGACGACCGATGGCGAAGAAGCCCAAGAAGCAGGCACAGCAGACAGGCGGCACCCCCGCGACGGTGGCCTTGACGGCGGCGGGAGCGGAATACACGGTCCACGCCTACGACCACGACCCCAACCACCCCTCCTACGGCGAGGAGGCGGCCGAGGCGATGGGCGTGTCTCCCGAGCGCGTCTTCAAGACCCTCGTCGCGGACGTGGACGGCACGCTCACGGTGGCGGTGGTCCCGGTGGCGGGCCAGCTGGACCTGAAGGCCCTGGCGGCGGCGGTGAACGGCAAGCGGGCGGCCATGGCAGACCCAACCCTCGCCGAACGCACGACGGGCTACGTCAGGGGCGGCATCTCCCCCTTGGGCCAGCGCAAAAAGCTCCCGACGGTCCTGGACGCGTCGGCGTCCGCCCACCCCACGATCTGCGTCTCGGCGGGCCGCAGAGGCCTGGAGGTCGAACTCGCCCCGGAGGACCTGACCAAACTCACGGACGCGGTACTGGCCCCCATCGGCCGCGCCTGACCCCTCGACGCGGGCCCGTTCCTCGGTTAAGTACGAGGAACATGTCGAAAAAAACCCGAAAGCGAAAGTGGCGCACAAAGAAGGGCCGCTCAAACCACGGCAGGCGCCCGGCGTAGGGGCTTACCCATCCATGCAGCGGCACCCGTTTGCCCGCGTAGCTGCGGGCAGTCGTGCCGCAGGGCGGCACGGGTGGGCGCAGCGGCACCCCGCCGGCGCGGGCGAGCTGAACCCACCCCCGCCCAGCCCCCACCCCATGCACCTCACGAGCTACGCCTGCGGCTTCGCCCCATACGGCCCCGCCCCATACGCCGGCACCTCAGGATCCCGCGGCCCGAACAACCCCGTAAGCCCCAGGTGCACCAACAGCGCCCCCAAAGACCACGCCAGCAACGCCCCCTTCGCCCCCAGTTTCAGCGGCGCCGAGAACGTCACCCCCTTGCCCACGGACTTCGCATGGGCCAGCACATCCTGCGCCGGCCCGAGCCACACCCCGACCCGCCACGCCAGCAACGACCCGAGCAGCCCCCCGACCCCGAGCGCCACCACCAACGGCACACCCCCACGCCGCCGCAGCAGGAACACGACGACCGCGCTCACCACCCCGAACGCCAGCCCGAGCAGCGCGAACGTCCCGTCGACGCCGACCGCCTGCTCCCCCTCGGTGTCCTTGAGGTAGACGATCCACCGCTTCTCGACGACGTCCCCGACCAGCGGCACATGCGGCGCCAGCCACCACCACAGCACCCCCAGCAGCAGCCCACCCAGCGCCACCGCCACCGTGATCACGGCGGCTTCCCGCAGTTCGGTCTTCATTCCGGGACCGTCCTGTTCGTACAGGCTTCCGGGCCCACCGGCACCGTACGGCGGCGGCGCCTGCCAGGCCTGGTGCGGAGAGGGGTCGCTCGGCGGCGGAGGAGGAGTCAGTGGTGCGGTCACCCTGACATCGTGCCAGGCCCGCCTGTGCGGCGCGTCACCGGACGGCCGCCCGACGGTACGCCCAGGTGGCGACGCCGAGCGAGACGACCCCGACCGCTCCGCAGACGGCCAGGTCACCGAGGACGAACGCCCAGTCGGGATGCGGCCCGAAGGTCCGCGCGAAGGCTTCGACGCCGTACGTCGAGGGCAGCAGGTCCCGCAGGAACCGCACCCCCTCCGGCATCCGGTCGGCCGGCAGGACGCCCAGCAGCAGCGCCGCGGACATGCCCAACTGGCCGAGCACGGTCGCCAGTTCCGGCCGCGGCGCGAGCAGCCCGAAGGCGGCGCCGAGCCCGGCCAGCGCAGCGCCCGCGAGCGGGATCACCGCGACGAGCACCCACAGATGCGCCATCGGCAGCCCGAACAGCACGCAGCCGAACACCGCTGTCACGACGGTCCCGGGCACAGTGAAGGAGGCGTACGCCCCCGCCGCCCCCAGCACCACCGCCGCGGGCGGCACCGGCAGCGTCGCGTAGTGGTCAAGGCCTCCGCTCGCCCGCAGCTGCCCGAAGTACTGCGCGAGCAGGTTCAGCGCGACGAACGCCACGACGAGCACCGCGGAGCCCGCGACCACGGCCTGCGCCTCGGCCCCGCCGTCCACGACCCCGCGCATCAGGATCATGATCCCGACGGACTGGAAGGTCGCCACGAACAGCAGCGGGATGCGCGCGACCCGGGCCCGGGACAGCTGGGCCCGGTAGACGGCCACGAGCGCCGGCCACAGCCGCGCACGCGGCCCGAGCTCGGCCGCGTCCCGGTCCGTCTCCTCGACGGCCAGGGCGCTGCCCGGCAGCACCTCGGCGGGTACGACACTCACGTGGCGCTGCTCCCTTTCACCCACGGGGTCACCGATACGTTCGCCCTGTTCCGTCTCCGTACGGATGCTACGGCCCGCTCGCTCAAGCCCGACTCAAGAGCCTTCAAAGCGTTCACGCCTTCACCAGCCCCTGCCGCGCCGCCCCGCCGAGCGCCAGGTACACGTCCTCCAGGCTGGGCGTGGCGAGCGTGAAGTCGTCGAGGGCGGCGAAGGCGGCGCCGCCGGTGACGGTGGCGACGACCGCGCGGGCCTCTTCAGGCGCGAGCCGGAGCGTCCAGCGGCGTCCGGCCTCGACGGCCCGGTCGTGCAGCGCGGCGACCTCGGGGACGTGCAGCGGAGCGGCCTCGCGCCACACCAAGTCGACGCGAACCTCTCCGGCGACCTGTTCCTTGAGCCCGACGGGGGTGTCGCAGGCGATCACCCGCCCGCGGTCGAGGACCGCGACCCGGTCGAGGACGGTCTCGGCCTCGATGACGTTGTGGGTGACGAGCAGGACGGTCGTGCCGCGTTCGGCCCGGCGCCGGTCCACGGCCGCCCACACGGCCCGCCGCGCCACCGGGTCCATGCCGGTGGTCGGCTCGTCGAGCACGAGCAGCGGCCGCTCCCCGACCAGCGCGGCGGCGAAGCACGCCAGCCGCCGCTGACCGCCGGACAGCTTCTTGATCGCCCGCCCGGCGAGCGGCGCGAGCCCCAGTTCGTCGAGTACGGCGTCCCGCTCGGCCCTGGCCTCACGCGCCTCCAGGCCGCGCAGCCGTCCGGTGGTCTCGGCGGCGAGGGAGACGGTGAGTTCGTCGAGGGCGGTGGACTCCTGGCCGAGGTAGGCGAGGATGCGCGCGGCCCGCTCCGGGTGGCGCACGATGTCGTGCCCGAGGATCTCGACCGTGCCGCTGTCGGGCCGCATCAGGCCGGTCAGCTGGCGTACGAGGGTGGACTTGCCGGCGCCGTTCGGCCCGAGCAGCCCGAAGATCTCACCGCGGCGGATGTCGAGTCGTACGTCGTCGGTGGCCCGCACCTCGGGCGTCGCGGGAACCCCGCGCCTGCCCCGTACCGCGGGATAGGTCTTGGTCAGTCCGCGCACCGCGCACACGACATCGTCGCCATGCCGAAGTGCCTGTCCCGCGCGCGTACTCACAAGGCACGAGACTACGGGGTCGGGAACCTCCGCTCGCCCTGGGGGCGGCGTATGTGCCGTTTCACTCCCCCGCGGGCGCGTGCTCCGCGGCCGTGCGTACGTCGATCTCGCGCCAGAACCCGGCCCTGATGGCGTACCGGTCGTGCTCGTCGATCTGGTCGTCCTTGTGGGCGAGCAGCCCGAAGCGGGCGGCGTAGCGCAGCAGCTCCCCGTCGATGCGGTGCGGGATGCGCGGGTACATCCCGGAGAGCTTCTGGAGGTGGCTCTGGTCGCCGAGGCGTTCCATCCAGCGTCGGGCGAAGACCTGCCCCACCTCGTAGGGGTCGCCTCCGACGGTCGTGATGTCCTCCTCCCGGTCGGCCCAGCGCTGCTCGGCGGTGGTGAGCTGCGCGAGCGTGGGCATCGAGGCGACCTCGGGCGGTTCGGCGGAGCCGCCGGGCCGGTCGACCCAGCCCTTGTCGGAGGACCAGCGCAGGGTGGCGTTGGCAGGCTGCTGCGGCTGGACGCCCGGGGCGCGCAGGGCGGCCAGATCCTTGGGGGTGGGCACGCCCTTGGGCGCGGGCACCCGCTCCTGGGTGCCGTTCTCGGACGCGGCGGCCGGGGCGTGCTCGCTCTCGTCGGCGGAGCGCTCGGCGGCCGCGGCGAGCGCGGAGTCGGGCAGCGGCGCGGAGAGGATCGCGGCGATCTCGGGCCGGGGCGCGGGCGGCGGCGCGCAGATCCCGCCGAGCTCCTTGGCGCGGACAGCCTTGGTGATCCACGTACGGTCCAGGACGCGTCGTTCGTCGGCCTCGGCGACGAGGTCCTCGGACTGGTTGTAGTCGCCGTCGGCGGCCTGCACGGCCCACAGGTGGACGGCGACGCCGTGCTCCTTGGCGGCCATCATGCCCGGCAGCAGGTCGCCGTCGCCGGTGACCAGGACGATGTCGGAGCAGGCGCGGTTGCGGGCCAGCTCGGTGAGCTCGGCGTGCATGGCGGCGTCGACGCCCTTCTGGGCCCAGCGTCCGTCGCTGCGGGTCAGGGCGCCGAGCCGGACAGTGACCCGGGGCATCACGCGCAGCCGGCGGTGTTCGGGCTGGGGGACGCGGTCGGGGGCGCCGTCGAACCAGTAGATGCGCAGCAGCGGCCGCTCGGTGTCCGACTCGGCGCGGTCGCGCAGGCCTTGGATGAGGGCGGCGTGGTCGACGGTGATCCGGGATCGGGAAGGTTCCCCGGCAAGGAGGGAGGCGGCCGCCCCCAGCAGATAGCCGGCGTCCACCAGGACGATGCAGCGGTCCACGCGACTCACCCTCTTCCCGGGAGGTTTGCTTCGGGCTTCCTTCGAGTCTGCCCGACCGCGCGGAGGTTAACGGCCGGAACTCGATCTTCGGCGTGGCGTTTCGGTGCATCGCCGGGCGACATCCCCTGTCACACACGGTAATTATCCGAAATGCGTTCTTTGTCAGCCTATGTGAATCTGGTCGCGGCCCTGGCCCCTAGATCCCCCTCAGGAGGCAGATCACCATGGCCAAGAACAAGAACCGTGACCGTAAGCAGCCGCAGTCCGAGCGTGGTCAGCAGCAGGCCCAGCAGTCCTCGATGGAGGCGCAGGCCGAGCAGCGCATGACCCAGGTGACTCCGGGTGACATGGCCCGCAAGGGCAAGCAGAAGCGCTTCGGTCACAACTGACATCTGCATAACGGGTTGTTGAGACCCAGGCACACGGAGAGGGCGCATCCGGACCACGGATGCGCCCTCTCGACGTACGGCTAACGGCTAACCCGCGAGGCAGGACGGGCCGAGCAGCACCTTCAGGTCGCCGAAGAGCGCCGGGTCCGGCTTCACCCGGTGCCGGTCCAGGCGCAGGACCGTGGTCTTGGTCGGGCCCTGGAGCTTGATCCGGACCTCGCTCTCGCCCTTGTGGTGGCTGAGGATCTCGCCGAGGCGGCTGACCATCGGCGGGGTGACCCGGGTCGCCGGGATGGTGAGGATCACCGGCGCGTTGGTGCCCGCGTTCGACAGATCGGGGACCTGGAGTTCCATGGCAACGAGACGGGGCACGTCCTCGCGCTTGTCGAGGCGGCCCTTGACGAACACCACGGCGTCCTCGACGAGTTGGGTCGACACCAGCTGGTAGGTGGCCGGGAAGAACATGCACTCGATGGAGCCGGCGAGGTCCTCGACGGTGGCGATCGCCCAGGCGTTGCCCTGCTTGGTCATCTTGCGCTGCAGACCGGAGATGATGCCGCCGATGGTGACGACCGCGCCGTCCGCGTGCTCACCTCCGGTGAGCTGGGCGATGCCCGCGTCGGCCTTGTCGGACAGCACGTGCTCCAGGCCGAAGAGCGGGTGGTCGGAGACGTACAGACCGAGCATCTCCCGCTCCTGGGCGAGGAGATAGGTCTTGTCCCACTCGTCGGTGGTGAACTCGACGTCGAGTCCGAAGCCGGGTTCGCTGCTCTCCTCCTCGCCCATGCCGCCGAAGAGGTCGAACTGTCCCTCGGCCTCCTTGCGCTTGACCGCGACCACGTTGTCGATCATCGGCTCGAAGTGCGCGGTGAGGCCCTTGCGGGTGTGGCCGAGGGTGTCGAAGGCGCCCGCCTTGATCAGCGACTCGGTGGTGCGCTTGTTGCAGGCGACCGCCTCGACCTTGTCGAGGTAGTCGGGGAACGAGGCGTACTTCCCCTTGGCCTTGCGGCTCTTGATGATCGACTCGACCACGTTGGTGCCGACGTTGCGCACGGCCTCCAGGCCGAAGAGGATCACGTCGTCGCCCTGGGCGGCGAAGTTGTGCACCGACTCGTTGACGTTCGGCGGGAGCACCTTGATGCCCATGCGACGGCACTCGTTGAGGTAGACGGCCGACTTGTCCTTGTCGTCCTTCACCGAGGTCAGCAGCGCGGCCATGTACTCGGCGGGGTGGTTGGCCTTGAGGTAGGCCGTCCAGTACGAGACCAGGCCGTACGCGGCGGAGTGCGCCTTGTTGAAGGCGTAGCCGGCGAAGGGGACCAGCACGTCCCACAGCGCCTGGATCGCCTCGTCGCTGTAGCCGTTCTTCTTGGCGCCCGCCTGGAAGATGGTGAAGTTCTTCGCCAGTTCGTCGGGCTTCTTCTTGCCCATCACTCGGCGGAGGATGTCGGCCTCGCCGAGCGAGTAGCCGGCGATGATCTGCGCGGCCTTCTGCACCTGCTCCTGGTAGACGATCAGGCCGTAGGTGACCGCGAGGACCTCTTCGAGCGGCTCCTCCAGCTCCGGGTGGATCGGGGTGATCTCCTGGAGCTTGTTCTTGCGCAGCGCGTAGTTGGTGTGCGAGTCCATGCCCATCGGGCCCGGGCGGTACAGCGCGGAGACGGCGGAGATGTCTTCGAAGTTGTCGGGCTTCATCAGGCGCAGCAGCGAGCGCATGGGGCCGCCGTCGAACTGGAAGACGCCGAGGGTGTCGCCGCGCTGGAGGAGTTCGAAGGTCGTCGGGTCGTCCAGCGGCAGCGCCAGCAGGTCGATGTCGATGCCCTTGTTGGACTTCACCATCTTGACGGCGTCGTCCATGATCGTCAGGTTGCGCAGGCCGAGGAAGTCCATCTTCAGCAGGCCGAGCGACTCACAACTCGGGTAGTCCCACTGCGTGATGGTCACGCCGTCGGTGTGGCGCACCCAGACGGGCACGTGCTCGGTGATGGTCTCGCTGGACATGATCACGCCGGCGGCGTGCACACCCATCTGCCGGACCAGGCCCTCGACGCCCTTGGCGGTGTCGATGACCTTCTTCACGTCCGGTTCGTTCTCGTACATCCCGCGGACCTCGCCCGCCTCGCTGTAGCGCGGGTGCGAGGGGTCGGTGATGCCGTTGAGGTCGATGCCCTTGCCGAGGACGTCGGCGGGCATGGCCTTGGTGATGCGGTCGCCCATCGCGTACGGGTAGCCCAGCACGCGCGCGGAGTCCTTGATCGCGTTCTTGGCCTTGATCTTGCCGTAGGTGCCGATCATGGCGACCTTGTCGGCGCCGTATTTCTCCGTCACGTACCTGATCACCTCGACGCGCCTGCGCTCGTCGAAGTCGATGTCGACGTCGGGCATGGAGATGCGCTCGGGGTTGAGGAACCGCTCGAAGATCAGGCCGTGCGGGATCGGGTCGAGGTCGGTGATGCCCATGGCGTAGGCGACGATCGAGCCGGCCGCGGAGCCTCGCCCTGGGCCGACCGCGATGCCGTTGTTCTTGGCCCACATGATGAAGTCGGCGACGACGAGGAAGTAGCCGGGGAAGCCCATCGAGATGATGACGTCCATCTCGTAGTCGGCCTGCTTCTGGCGGTCCTCGGGGATGCCGCCCGGGTAGCGGCGCTCCATGCCGCGGCGGACCTCCTCCTTGAACCAGGTGACCTCGGTGTAGCCCTCGGGGATGTCGAACTTCGGCATGAGGTTCTTGGCCTCGAACATGCCGGTGGTGTCGACCTGCTCGGCGACCAGGAGGGTGTTGCGGCAGCCCTCCTGCCAGGCGTCGGAGGAGTCGACGGCGTACATCTCGTCCGTGGACTTCAGGTAGTAGCCGGTGCCGTCGAACTTGAAGCGGTCCGGGTCGGAGAGGTTCTTGCCGGTCTGGATGCAGAGCAGGGCGTCGTGCGCCGTCGCCTCGTGCGCGTACGTGTAGTGCGAGTCGTTCGTCACCAGCGGCGGGATGCCGAGCTTCTTGCCGATGTCGAGGAGGCCGTCGCGGACCCGGCGCTCGATCTCGATGCCGTGGTCCATCAGCTCCAGGAAGTAGCGGTCCTTGCCGAAGATGTCCTGGTACTCGGCGGCCGACTTCAGGGCCTCGTCGTACTGGCCGAGGCGCAGGCGGGTCTGGAGCTCGCCGGAGGGGCAGCCGGTGGAGGCGATGAGGCCCTCGGACCACTGGGAGATGGTCTCCTTGTCCATCCGGGGCCACTTCTGCAGCCAGCCCTCGGCGTACGCGTCCGAGGAGAGCCGGAAGAGGTTGTGCAGACCGGTGACGTTGGACGCCCAGATCGTCTTGTGGGTGTAACCACCGGAACCCGAGACGTCGTCCCGCTTCTGGTGCGGCTGGCCCCACTGGATCTTGCGCTTGTTGCGCCGGGACTCGGGGGCGACATAGGCCTCGATGCCGATGATCGGGGTGACCCCGGCCTTCTTCGCGGAATGGAAGAAGTCGTACGCCCCGTGGAGGTTGCCGTGGTCCGACATGGCGATATGGGTCATGCCCATCTCGTTGCACGCGTCGAACATGTCCTTCAGCCGCGCGGCACCGTCCAGCAGGGAGTACTGGGTGTGGACGTGCAGGTGCGTGAACGGCGGCTTCGACACGGTTTGGCCTCCAGGGAAAACAGTCGGCGACGGGCTGGCGCACAGTTCGGGGGACAGCTCGGAAGTCTATGCCTCGGGACTGACACTCCGGGGGCCGCCCCGCGTACCTTCACAGCGAGGGATTCCGCGGGCACTTTCGTCCGCTCCCGCCCGTTGAGACGACAGAAACGCTGTCGTACACATGCACCAGGAGGCACCCCGCGATGTCGGTACCGCAGCTCAACGACGAGCCTCGCGGCGAGGAGATCCTCGCCGTCTTCGACACCGCCTTCGGCGAGCTCCTGGCCGCCGACCCGGCCGCGTTCCGCGTGAAGTTCCGCAAGATGGCGGCCTCGGCGTTCGCGTTCTACCGGGGCACGGCGTGCCTCTTCTACCACGACCTCGACGCCGAGAAGCGGGGCGGCCCGTACCTGGACGAGCGCACCTCGCGCGTGTGGATCCACGGCGACCTGCACGCCGAGAACTTCGGCACGTACATGGACGCCACCGGCCGGCTGATCTTCAACGTCAACGACTTCGACGAGGCGTACGTCGGCCCCTTCACGTGGGACCTCAAGCGCTTCTCCGCCTCGATCGCCCTGATCGGCTACGCGAAGGCGCTCAGCGACGAGCAGATCACCGAGCTGGTGCGTGTCTACGCGGGCGCGTACCGCGAGCGCGTCCACGCCCTGGCGACCGGCGCCAAGAGCGACGAGGTGCCGCCGTTCACGCTGGACACCGCCGAGGGCCCGCTCCTGGACGCGCTGCGTGACGCCCGCTCGCTGACCCGCTTCGGGCTGCTGGACTCGATGACCGAGATCCGGGACTTCGAGCGCCGGTTCGCCCCGGGCGGCGGCTCCATCGAGCTGGACGCGGCCACGCGGTACAAGGTGCTGGCCGCCTTCGACGGCTACCTGGAGACCCTGCCGGACGCGTCGCTGGCCCGCCCGGACTCCTACCGCGTGAAGGACGTCGTCGGCCGCCGCGGGATCGGCATCGGGTCGGCGGGACTCCCGTCGTACAACATCCTCCTGGAGGGCCACAGCGACGCGTTGGAGAACGACGTCGTGATCTACATCAAGCAGGCCCAGACCCCGGCCGTCTCCCGGCACATCACCGACCCGGCGATCCGTGACTACTTCCAGCACGAGGGGCACCGCACGGTGATCTCCCAGCGCGCCCTCCAGGCCCACGCCGACCCGTGGCTGGGCTGGACCGAGCTGGACGGCGCGGGGCAGTTGGTCGCCGAGGTCTCGCCGTACGCCGTGGATCTCGACTGGGGTGACATCGACGACACCGAGGAGATCGCGGCGGTCGTCGCCGACCTCGGCCGGGCCACGGCCACCATGCACGCGGCGGCGGACGACCAGTCCGGCGAGTCCCTGGTGCCGTTCTCCACCGAGCGGGCCATCGACGCGGCGATCGCGGCCGACGAGGAGGGCTTCGGCGAGCTCCTGGTCTCCTTCGCGCACGACTACGGCGCACGCGCGCGTGCCGACCACCAGATCTTCGTGGACCTGTTCCGCAACGGCCGGATTCCGGGCCTGTGACGGAAACCGCACGCATGTCGATAACGATAGGGGCGCTCACAGGGACCTTTTAGGGGTCCCTTACAGGGGCGCGTGACACACTCTCTGTCGCTATGGACATATCCGGGACCCAGCTACGAGCGCTCCGCGCGGCGCTGTTCACGGCACTCGTCGTGACGCTCAGCACCGCGTCGCACGTACTGCTGTCCCGCGCCCCGCTCCCGCTGAACACGGTGGCCCTGGTCGCGGTCGCCGTGTTCGCCGTGGCGTACGCCCTGGCCGGCCGGGAGCGGAGCTTCGGGCGGATCGCCGCCCTGCTCGTCCCGCTGGAGCTGGCCGCGGACACGGTCCTCACCACCGGGCAGCACGTGTGCTACGGCGCCGCGGGCGGCCCCGTCGCGGGCCCCCTGCGCTCGGTCGGCTGGGACGTGTTCTGCGGCGACGGCACCAGCGTCGGTACCCCCCTGGCCCGGGTCACCGGCGCCGACACCGACCGGCTCGCGAGCGTCCTCGCCCACGCCGATCCGCAGGCCGCCTGGCTGCTGCTCGGCGCGCACATCGGCGTCGGCCTGCTGGCCGCCGCCTGGCTGCGCCGCGGCGAGCGGGCGCTGGCCCAGCTGCTGCGGGCGGTGGCGGCGACGACGTTCCGCCCGCTCCTCCTCGCGGTCGCCGCGGTGGCGGTACGACAGACCCCGGCACCCCGCGTCCCGCGGCGCCCCCGTCGTCGTACGACCGTCGCCCGCGACCGGCTTCTCGTGCACTCCCTGGGACGGCGTGGACCGCCCTGCTCGGCCGCTCTCGCCTGAACGATCACGCACAGCACCGAGCACCACCACCCCCTTTTACGTATCCGCACACACGTGTGCGCGTCCCCTTACGGAGATCCCCCATGAGCAAGCGGAACAGCCAGGCGGCGAAGACGGCGGCCCGCGAGCGGCTGCGCCAGGAGCGCGAGCGCCAGGCCAAGCGCGACAAGATCAAGCGGCAGGTCATCGTCGCCTGCTCCATCGTCGGCGTCCTCGCGATAGCCGGCGGCATCAGCTACGCCGTGGTCCAGGGCAACAAGCCCAGCTACTGGGAAGAGGCGAAGAGCGACAAGCTCGTCAAGCCGGCCAACACCACGGGCGAGAACGGCACGACGGTCGTCATCGGCAAGGACAGCGCCAAGAAGACCCTCGTGATGTACGAGGACCCGCGCTGCCCGGTCTGCGCCCAGTTCGAGCAGACCGTCGGCTCGACCGTGGACAAGGACGTCGAGGCCGGCAAGTTCAAGATCGAGTACGTCGGTGCCAGCTTCCTCGACAAGGGCCTGGGCGGCGAGGGTTCCAAGAACGGGCTCAGCGCGCTCGGCGCCGCGCTCAACGTCAGCCCCGAGGCCTTCCTCGAGTACAAGACCGCGATGTACTCGAAGAAGTGGCACCCCGAGGAGAACGACGACAAGTTCAAGGACGACGCCTACCTCATCAAGATCGCGAACACCGTCGACGCCCTGAAGGACAACAAGACCTTCCAGAACGCCGTGAAGAACGGCACCTACGACAAGTGGGCGCTGGAGATGTCCGCCAAGTTCGACGACAGCGGCGTGACCGGCACTCCGACCCTGAAGATGGACGGCAAGGCGCTGACCGGCTCCGACGGGCAGAACGCGCCGATGACGGTGGCCGAGTTCAACACGGCGATCGAGGCGGCGCTGAAGGCCTGACGCTCCTTCACCTCGAAGACCTGACCTTCTTCACCTCAAAGAGCGGGCGAACTTTCACCAGTTCGCCCGCTCTCGTTCATACCGATCAGTAACCTGATCGGTCGTGACCAGTAGACACAGAGCATCCGAGCGCCTCAACTCCCTGGCGCCACGCCGCCGTACGGTCGTGAAGGCCGCCGCCGCCACCGCGGGCGCGGCCCTCGTCGCAGCCCCCTTCCCCGCCGGCGCCGCCGACGAGGCCCCCGCATTCCTGCACGGCGTCGCCTCCGGCGACCCGCTGCCCGACGGCATCCTGCTGTGGACCCGGGTGACCCCCGTGGCCGCGGCGATACCCGGCTCCGGGCTCGGCCCGGACACCGAGGTGAGCTGGATCGTCGCCACGGACAAGGCGTTCACGAACATCGTCGCCAAGGGCTCCGTCACCGCGACCGCCGCCTCCGACCACACCGTCAAGGCCGACGTCCGCGGCCTCGCCCCCACCACGCACTACTGGTTCCGCTTCTCCGCGGGCGGCACCGACTCCCCGGCGGCGCGCACCCGCACCGCGCCGGCGGCGGATTCGGCCGTCGCCAACCTCCGCTTCGGCGTGGTCTCCTGTGCGAACTGGGAGGCCGGCTACTTCTCCTCGTACCGCCATCTCGCCGCGCGCGGCGACCTGGACGCCTGGCTGCACCTGGGCGACTACATCTACGAGTACGGCACCGGCGAGTACGGCACCCGTGACACCGTCGTACGGCAGCACGCGCCGACCCACGAGATCCTGACCCTCGCCGACTACCGGGTCCGGCACGGGAAGTACAAGACCGACGCCGATCTCCAGGCGCTGCACGCGGTGGCTCCGGTCGTGGCGATCTGGGACGACCACGAGTTCGCCAACGACGCCTGGTCGGGCGGCGCGGAGAACCACACCGAGGGCACGGAAGGCGCCTGGGCCGCACGCCAGGCTGCCGCCAAGCAGGCGTACTTCGATTGGATGCCGGTGCGCCCGGCGATCGCGGGGACGACCTACCGGCGGCTGCGCTTCGGCAAGTTGGTCGATCTGTCGCTGCTGGACCTGCGGTCCTTCCGTTCGCAGCAGGTGTCCGTCGGCAACGGCTCGGTCGACGACCCGGACCGCACGCTCACCGGGCGCGCCCAACTGGACTGGCTGAAGGCGGGGTTGAAGTCCTCCGACACCACCTGGCGGCTGGTCGGCAACTCGGTGATGATCTCGCCGTTCGCGATCGGCTCGCTCTCCGCGGATCTGCTCAAGCCGCTCGCCAAGCTGCTGGGCCTGCCGCAGGAGGGCCTCGCCCTCAACACCGACCAGTGGGACGGCTACACGGACGACCGCCGTGAACTCCTGGCCCACCTGCGCTCGAACGCGATCCGCAACACCGTGTTCCTGACCGGTGACATCCACATGGCGTGGGCCAACGACGTGCCGGTGGACGCCGGTACGTACCCGCTGTCGGCCTCGGCCGCGACCGAGTTCGTCGTCACGTCGGTGACCTCCGACAACCTGGACGACCTCGTGAAGGTCCCCGAGGGCACGGTCTCCGCGGTCGCCGCGCCGATCATCAAGCTGGCCAACCGGCATGTCCACTGGGTCGACACCGACCGCCACGGCTACGGCGTCCTGGACATCACCGCCGACCGCGCGCAGATGGACTACTACGTCGTCTCCGACAAGACGAAGGCCAACGCGACGTCGTCCTGGGCCCGTTCGTACCGCACGAGGACCGGCACGCAGAAGGTCGAGCGGACGTACGACCCCGTGTAGTCAGGTTTTGGCCAACGGCGAGGGGTGCGGCCCGTGTTCGTATACGGCCGCGCCCCTCGCCCGGTCAGAAGCTGTTCGGGAGGCATTTACAGGCTGAGCATGTACACGTAATCTCCGGGCGGCGGCCAGGAAGACCCCTGCGCCCGCTCTCCCCAACGCATCAGCTAGGAGTCAGCATGCGTGCGCTTGCCCGGATAACCCCTGTTATGCGCAGACGCCTTCTCGGCACGGCCGTTGTGGCCGGAACCCTGATGCTCACTCCCCTGTCGGCGCCCACCGGAATCGCGGCGGCCCGGACTCCGACCGCCGACTGCGCCGACACGGACACCCACGCGGCGGCCCGCGAGTCCCGCCCCGGCAGCGGCGAGCACATCGCCGAGCCCAACGAGATCAGCACCGCCAAGGCCCAGGCCATGGACGCCGATCTGCGCGCCAAGCTCGACAAACTGCCCTCGTCCGGCAGCCGCAGCCTCGCCGCCGCGGCCTCCACCACCATCCCGGTGTACTTCCACGTCATCCACGACGGCGCCACCGGCAACCTCAGCTCCTCCGACATCAGCGCCCAGCTGAACGTCCTGAACGCCGCCTACGCCGGCCAGGGCACCGGAAACGTCGACTCCGGCTACCAGTTCACGCTGGCCGGCACCGACTACACCGACAACGCGGCCTGGTACAACGTCGGTTACGGCTCCGCCGAGGAGAAGGCGATGAAGACCGCCCTGCGCAAGGGCGGCGCGAACGCGCTCAACATCTACACCGCCAACCTCGGCGACGGCCTCCTCGGCTGGGCCACCTTCCCCAGCTCCTACAAGTCCAGCCCGTCCATGGACGGCGTCGTCATCCTCGACGCGTCCCTGCCCGGCGGCTCGGCCACCCACTACGACGAGGGCGACACCGCCACCCACGAGGTCGGCCACTGGATGGGCCTGTACCACACCTTCCAGGGCGGCTGTAACGGCAAGGGCGACTACGTCGACGACACCCCCGCCGAGAAGAGCGCGGCCTACGAGTGCCCGACCGGCCGCGACACCTGCACCACCAAGGCGGGCGTGGACCCGATCCACAACTTCATGGACTACACGTACGACAACTGCATGTACCAGTTCACCTCGGGCCAGGTGACGCGCATGCAGCAGAGCTTCGCGGCCTACCGCGCCGGATGACCTAGAGCGAGTCGAGGAAGCCGAGCGCCACCCGCCAGGTAGCCTCGGCGGCCTCCTCGTCGTAGTCGGGCAGGTCGGGGTCGGTGTAGAGGTGACCGGCCCCGACGTACCGGTAGATCTCCACGTCGGCGCCCGCGCGGCCCATCTGGAGATACCAGGAGCTCAGCCAGTCGTCCGTCTCGAACTGGTCCGGCTCGGCGACATGCAGCTGGACCGGCAGCTCGTCCACGGCCGCGTTGGCCGCGATGTCCGAGGTGCCGTGCAGAAGCAGCAGCCCGCGCGCCTTGTCGTCGCCGAGAGCGAGGGTCTGCGCGACGGAGGCGCCGAACGAGAACCCGGCGTACACCAGGCCCCGCTCCGAGTAGGGCGCGGCGGCCAGCACGGCCCGCTTGAGCAGTTCGTCCTTGCCGACGCTCTCCCTGAACTCCATGCCTTCCTCGACCGTCTCGAACGTGCGCCCCTCGAAGAGGTCCGGCGTCCAGACCTGGTGCCCGGCGGCGCGCAGCCGGTCCGCCGCCGCGCGCACCGCGGGCCGCAGACCGTACGTCGAGTGAAAGAGCATGATGTTCATGAGACCCATCGTGCCAGTACGGTCGGAGGCATGGAGAACGTACTGCGTCCGCTGATCGTCGTCGGCGGCTCGGTCGTGCTCACGCTTCTCATCGGCTGGGCGACCGATCTGCTGATGCGCAAGGCCGACCAACGGCAGAGCGAGACCCCGCTGTGGGGCCTGCTGCGCCGCGGCCGCATCCCCTACCAGCTCGTCATCTTCGCGGCTCTGCTCAGAGGGTCGTACGACGAGGCGCGGGTGCTGGAGGCTCACCGGGTCGGCATCGGCCGGACACTGACGCTGGTCCTCATCGGGGCGACGGCGTGGCTGATGATCCGGATCGCGGCGGCGGTCGTCGAGACGACGTACACGCGTTACTCGCGCGCCCAGCGCGATCCGGCCCGGGTCCGTCGGGTCCGCACCCAGGTGACTCTCATCACACGGGTGGTCACCGCGGTCGTCGCCGTGGTGGCGATCGCCGCGATGCTGCTGACGTTCCCCGCGATGCGCGCGGCCGGTGCCTCGCTGCTGGCCTCGGCCGGCATCCTCGGCATCGTCGCCGGTGTCGCGGCGCAGTCCACGCTGAGCAACATGTTCGCGGGGCTCCAGATCGCGTTCGGCGACATGGTGCGCATAGGGGACACGGTCGTGGTGGACGGCGAGTGGGGCACGGTCGAGGAGATCACGCTCACGTTCCTGACGGTCCGGACCTGGGACGAACGCCGCATCACCATGCCCGTCTCGTACTTCACCTCGAAGCCGTTCGAGAACTGGTCGCGCGGCGGGGCCCAGATGACCGGCATCGTCTACTGGCACCTCGACCACTCGGCACCGATGGACGCGATGCGCGTGAAACTCCGCGACATCCTCCGCGAGTGCCCGGCATGGGACGGCCGAGCCTGTGACCTCACGGTCACGGACTCGACCCCGAACACCATGCAGGTGCGTGCCCTGGTGACCGCCAGGGACGCCGACGACATCTGGAAGGTACGGGTCACGGTCCGCGAGCAGATGATCCGCTGGCTGACCGACCACCACCCGTACGCCCTCCCCCGCGTCAACACGGCCGACTCGGCCCTGCCCCCGGGCAGCAACGGCGCCCGCCCGGCCGCCTCCCCGGACGGCGCGCCCCGCAGGATGCACGAGCCGCCGAGGCAGAGCCGCTGACCGTCAATGGCCTCGCTCGGCGCCCCCGTTGACCTGCACGATCTGTGAGGTCACGTGTCCGGCGCCGGGCGAGGCCAGCCAGTGCAGCGTCTCGGCGACGTCCCCGGGGGTCCCGGCGCGACCGTTCGCGGTGTCGTTGATGAGCCGCTCGCGCCGGGCGGGGTCGATGGCGCCGCCGAAGAACTCGGTGTCCTCGATGTAGCCGGGCGCGACCACGTTCACGGTGATGCCACGCGGCCCGAGATCCCGGGCCAGGTCATGGGCGTACGGATGCAGCCCCGCCTTGGCGGCCCCGTACGCCCCGCTCCCGGACCCCCGGTAGGCGGCGATGGAGCTGACGAACAGCACGCGTCCGCCGGGCGAGGCGAGCCGGTCCTTGAGGGCCTCGGTGAGCAGCGCGGCGGTCAGTAGATTGAGCCGGAAGTTGACGGTCCAGTTGTGCGCGACGGCGTCCAACGGATCATCTCCGGCGGCAGACGGTTCGAGCTGCCCGGTCCCCCCGGCACTGTGGACGAGCACGTCCACGGCCCCGAACTCCCGCCCGACGAACTCGGCGACCCCGCGCACGTCGGCGGTGTCACTGAGATCGGCGGCACAGCTGAGCGCCCCAGGCACGTCCGCCCGTTCCAGCACCTCCTTGCGCCGCCCGACCAACAACACCCGATCCCCGCCCGCAGCAAAGACCCGAGCCGCAGCGAGCCCAATTCCCGTACCACCGCCACTGATCACAACGTTACGAGCCATGATCCGAGCGTACGAACGGAAAGCCGCCGACGGCGAGCAACCCCCACGGGAAACGGCACCTTTTCACGAACTGGAAACGGGCGGTGCGCGGGTGGGAGAACACCCCGAATCAACGCAGACTGCGCACATCCAGATGCCGCAGCACCCGATCCACCACCTCCGGATCCGCCCCCGGCTCACTCCGCGCCGCCAACACCTCATGCCGCGCCGCGCTCAACATCTCCCCCTGAATCCGCCGCACCCGCTTCAACCGCTTCGCCCGCTGCTGATGCGCCTCCCGCCGCTCCTCGTCCCCCATGTCCGGACTGATCCGCACCCCGATGTCGAAGGCCCGCCGCAACATCTGCTCGGACAGCTCCTCCGGCAGCTCCTCGACGTCCTCGATCTCCCTCAGCCGCCGCTTGGCCGCCTTGGCCGCCCGGATCGCCAGCGTCTTCTCGAACTCCTTCTCCCGCTCGGTGTCGGCCTTCACCCCGAGCCGCTTCACCAGCCACGGCAGGGTCAGCCCCTGGAGCACGAGGGTCGCCATGATGACCCCGAACGCGATGAACACGATCTCGTCCCGGTCGGGAAAGGCCGCCCCCTCGTCGGTCTTCAGCGGAATCGCCAGCGCCAACGCCACGGACGCCACCCCCCGCATCCCCGACCACCACATGACGACGGTCTCCCGCCAGGTCATCGGGATCTCCTCGTCGTAGTCCTGCCTGGCGTGCAGCCGCTTGGCGACCCAGGTCGCGGGCAGCAGCCACAACAGCCGTACGAGGACGACGACCACGACGATCGCGGCCGCCCAGCCGAGCATCTCGCCCCACCGCCCGGACGCGGTCCGGATCGCGTTGTGCAGTTCGAGCCCGATCAGCCCGAAGGCCACCCCGGTGACCAGCGTGTCGACGATGTCCCAGAAGGTGTGCCCGGCGAGCCGGGTGAGCACGTCGTCGGCGTCGGTGCCGTACTCGGCGAGGAAGAGGGCGGTGGTGAGCACGGCGAGCACCCCGGACCCGTGCAGCTCCTCGGCGAGCACGTAGGAGGCGTACGGCACGAGGAGCGTCAGCCCGATCTGGAGGGTCGCGTCGTCGAGCAGGTCCATCAGCTTGTTCGCGCCCCAGCCCAGGACGACGCCCATGACGACGGCGACGACCGCGGAGAGCACCAGCTCGAACGCGGCCTCCCCGAGGTGGAAGGAACCGCTGACGGCCGCGGCGATCGCCACGTGGTAGAGCACGATGGCCGTGACGTCGTTGAAGAGCCCTTCGCCCTCCAGGATCGACACCAGCCGCCGCGGCAGCCCCAGTTGCCCGGCGACGGCAGTCGCCGCGACGGGGTCGGGTGGCGCGACCAGCGCGCCGAGCGCCACGGCGGCGGCGATCGGCAGCCCGGGCACGATCGCGTTGGCGACGGCGGCCACACACACGGTGGTGACGAACACCAGCGCCACGGCGAGCAGCAGGATCGGCCGTACGTTGGCCGCGAACTGCCGCCAGGAGGTGCGCCGCACGGCCGCGTAGAGCAGCGGCGGCAGCAGGAGCGGCAGAATCAGCTCCGGCGCGATCTCGACGTTCGGCACGAAGTCCAGCAGCGCGAGGACGATCCCGAGCAGGGTCATGAGGACCGGCGCCGGCAACCCGAACCGGTCTCCCACCGGGACGCTCACCACGGCCCCGAGCAACAGCACGAACAGCAGGGCCAACTGATCCACGGTCAGGCTCCGGCGGGTCGGACGAGCAGGAATCTCCAGCTGTCCAGCCTGCCATGACGGCCGCGCCGATCAGTTACAGCGCGCGCCGCATCCCCTGGTGCGGAATCCCCGCCTCCAGGTACTCCGGCCCGTAGGGCTCGTACCTGAGCCGCTCGTAGAACCCCAGTGCGTGCGTCTGCGCGTGCAGATCCACCGCCGCGAGCCCCCGCGCGCGTGCTGCGTCCTCGATGGCCCGTACGAGCGCCACGCCGACGCCGAGACCGCGCGCCTCCTCGGCGACCGCGAGCCGCCCGAGCGAGCCCAGGGTGAGATCACCGCCGACCTTGTCGGCGGCCTGCGCGCCGTACAGCAGCCGCCCGGTGCCCAGCGCCGTCCCGTCGTCCCGCACGGCCAGCACATGCACCGCGACGGCGTCGTACGCGTCGTACTCCAGGTCCTCCGGGACGCCTTGCTCGACGACGAAGACCTGCTTGCGCACGGCGAAGCACATCTCCCGGTCGGCGGGGCCCTCAGCGACCCGCACCGTGTACGACAGCCGGCTCACGCGTACGTCTCCTCGCGGACCTGGTCCAGGGCCTGCTGGAGGTCCTCCGGGTAGTCGCTCTCGAACTCGACCCACTGCCCGTCCCCGGGGTGCTCGAAGCCGAGGCGGACCGCGTGCAGCCACTGCCGGGTCAGGCGCAGCCGCTTGGCGAGCGTCGGGTCGGCGCCGTAGGTGAGGTCGCCGACGCAGGGGTGGCGGTGGGCGGCCATGTGGACGCGGATCTGGTGGGTGCGGCCCGTCTCCAGCTTCACGTCGAGCAGGGAGGCCGCGCGGAACGCCTCGATGAGGTCGTAGTGCGTGATCGACGGCTTGCCGTCGGCGGTGACCGCCCACTTGTAGTCGTGGTTCGGGTGACGGCCGATGGGGGCGTCGATGGTGCCGCTCGTCGGGTCCGGGTGGCCCTGGACGAGGGTGTGGTAGCGCTTGTCGACCGTGCGCTCCTTGAACTGGCGCTTGAGCGACGTGTACGCGTACTCCGACTTGGCGACCACCATCAGGCCGGAGGTGCCGACGTCGAGGCGGTGCACGATGCCCTGGCGCTCGGCGGCGCCGGAGGTCGAGATGCGGTACCCGGCGGCGGCGAGGCCGCCGATGACGGTCGGGCCGGTCCAGCCGGGCGAGGGGTGGGCGGCGACCCCGACGGGCTTGACGATGACGACCACGTCATCGTCGTCATGGATGATCTCCATGCCCTCGACCGGCTCGGCGACGATCTGCACGGGCGCGGGCGCGCCGGGCATCTCGACCTCCAGCCAGGCGCCGCCGTGCACGCGCTCGGACTTGCCGACCACGGACCCGTCGACCTGGACCTTGCCCGCCGCCGCCAGCTCGGCCGCCTTGGTGCGGGAGAAGCCGAACATGCGGGAGATGGCGGCGTCGACGCGCTCGCCCTCCAGGCCGTCCGGCACGGGCAGGGTTCGGATCTCGGGAATCGTGCTCACCCGTCGAGTATGCCGGACCGGATCAGGCACCCCGCACGAGCCTGTGGAAAACCGGGCCTCAGTCCTTGTGGACGGTGCCGTCCGGGTCGAGGCCCTTGAAGGACAGCAGCACGATCAGGATGCCGCCGCACACGATCGCCGAGTCGGCGAGATTGAACACCGCGAAGTGCTTCGGCGCGATGAAGTCGACGACCGCGCCCTCGAAGACGCCTGGCGAGCGGAAGATCCGGTCGGTGAGGTTGCCGAGCGCACCGCCGAGGAGCAGGCCGAGCGCGATCGCCCAGGGCAGGCTGTAGAGCTTGCGGGCGAGACGGGCGATGACCACGATCACGGCCGCCGCGATCACCGTGAAGATCACGGTGAAGGCCTCGCCGAAGCCGAAGGCGGCGCCCGCGTTGCGGATCGCCTCGAACTTCAGCCAGTCCCCGATGATCTCGATCGGCGCGTGGTGCTCCAGCTTGGCCACCACGAGCAGCTTGCTGCCGAGGTCGAGGAGGTACGCGAAGGCGGCGACGGCGAACAGCACGGCGATCCGGCGCTTGCCCCTGGACTGGGGCCGCTCCTCGACGCCCGCCTGCCCGGCTGCCTGCTCCGGCTCGGCCCCGTCCCCCTCAGGGGTGTCCGGCGTACCGATCATGCGCTCCGCTTCGGTCACGTGAGTCCCTCAACCTAGGTGCCTGACTGAGGACGAGGGTACGGCACGCCCCGCTGGACCCTCAGTACCGGCGTTCCTGCTTCTGCTTGCACTCCACGCACAGGGTCGCGCGCGGGAACGCCTGCATACGCGCCTTGCCGATCGGGTTGCCGCAGTTCTCGCACAGACCGTAGGTACCCGCGTCGAGCCGGTCCAGGGCCCGCTCGGTCTGTTCGAGCATCTCGCGCGCGTTGGCCGCGAGGGCCATCTCGTGCTCGCGCGTGATGTTCTTGGTGCCGGTGTCGGCCTGGTCGTCGCCCGCGCCGTCCCCGGAGTCCCGCATCAGACCCACGAGGGACTCCTCGGACGTCGTGATCTCGGAGCGCAGCCGCAGCGCCTCGGACTGCAGCTCGGCGCGCGCCTCCGCGACCTCCTCCGGCGTCCAGGGGTCCTCGCCGGGGCGGACCGCGAGCTCGCCCGGCTCCGCCGCGGCGAGGCGTGCCTTGGGGACGGCCGTCTTCGCCGCCGTGGCCGTGCCAGGAGTCTTCTTCGCAACCACCGTCGTGGCTCCCGTCTGCTTCGCGGCCTGCGCCGCGCCCGCCTTCTTGGCCGTCTTCCCGGCCGCGCTCTTGGCGGCCGCGCTTTTCGTGGAGGTGCTCTTCGTGGTCTTCGAGGTGGTGCTCTTCACGGCAGCGGTCTTCTTGCCGACCGCCTTCTTCGCCGCCGTCTTCTTGGCAGTCGCTGTCTTCTTGACAGCCGCCTTCTTCACGGCCGCCGCCGTCTCCGCCGTCTTCTTGGCGGCGGCCTTCTTCGTCACGGTCTTCTTGGCCGCCGTCTTCCTGCTCCCGGCCGCAGCCCCTGGTCTTTCAGGACCCTCCGCCGCCTTCTCGGCCGCCTTCTTCGCCGCCGCCCCCACGGCCTTCTTCCCGCCCACGTCCTTGGCCGCACCGCCGGAGGCATGTGTGGACCTGCCCGACGCCGACTTCTGATCGGCGGTCTTCTTCGCCACCATGGCCGCGGCCCCTTCACATATTGTGATCTTGCACGCGAATCGTGCTGGGACGATAAATCGACTTGAGTCCCGCGGCAACGGGGCGCACCGCCCGATTCGCCCGCCTCGCGCAGGGAGCACGCCAGGCATGCAAGCGTTGTGCCCAGCTCCCCGCCCGGTAATCCGCCGGACCGCGCGTCCCAGAATCCGAACACGCGTACCGCTCCATTCGGGTCACTGCGGCGACCGCGGCGACCGCGCCCCGGAGGCCGGGAAAACCGGTCGGCCGCTGTCCTCGCGGCGCCGTACACTGGGCGGAGCGAGAAGCGTGGATGGGGACGAGTAGCGACGTACGCAGCCCAGAGCGACCCGGGGACGGTGGAAGCCCGGGGGCGAGCGCGACGTGAAGATCACCCCGGAGCCGCCGGAAGAACGCCCTGAAGGGCAAGTAGACCCGGCATCGCGACCCCAATGAGGGGGCTCACCGGTGCGTAGAGCGCACAGGGGAGCCAAGGAGGGTGGTACCGCGGGAGCGCGCCGAAACCGGCGTACAAGAATCGGCTCTCGTCCCTCCGGACGGAAGGCAGCAAGTCCGCCGGAGGAAGACTGATGACGCAGTACCGCCAGGTGCCCGCCCAGGTCGATCTGCCCGCGCTCGAGCACGCGGTGCTCGACTTCTGGCGCGAGCAGAAGATCTTCGCCAAGTCCCTGGAGCAGTCCGAGGGCCGCCCCGAATGGGTGTTCTACGAGGGCCCGCCCACCGCCAACGGCATGCCCGGGGCCCACCACATCGAGGCGCGCGTCTTCAAGGACGTCTTCCCCCGCTTCCGCACCATGCGCGGCTACCACGTGGCCCGCAAGGCCGGCTGGGACTGCCACGGCCTCCCGGTCGAGCTCGCGGTGGAGAAGGAGCTCGGCTTCAGCGGCAAGCAGGACATCGAGGCGTACGGCATCGCGGAGTTCAACGCCCGCTGCCGCGACTCCGTGCTGCGGCACACCGACGCGTTCTCCGAGCTGACGACCCGCATGGGCTACTGGGTCGACCTCGACGACGCCTACGTCACGATGGACCCCGAGTACATCGAGTCGGTCTGGTGGTCGCTCAAGGAGATCTTCAACAAGGGCCTGCTGGTCCAGGACCACCGCGTCGCCCCCTGGTGCCCCCGCTGCGGTACCGGCCTGTCGGACCACGAGCTGGCGCAGGGCTACGAGACGGTCGTCGACCCGTCCGTGTACGTCCGTTTCCCGCTCACCTCCGGTCCGCTCGCCGGCGAGGCCGCGCTCGTGGTGTGGACGACGACGCCCTGGACGCTGGTCTCCAACACCGCGGTCGCCGCGCACCCCGACGTCACCTACGTCGTCGCGACCAACGGCGAGGAGAAGCTGGTCCTCGCCGAGCCGCTCGTCGCCAAGGCGCTCGGCGAGGGCTGGGAGACCACCGGCCAGTCCTTCACGGGCGCCGAGATGGAGCGCTGGACGTATCAACGTCCGTTCGAGCTCGTGGAGTTCCCGGAACCGGCACATTTCGTCGTCAACGCCGAATACGTCACGACCGAGGACGGTACGGGTCTGGTCCACCAGTCCCCCGCCTTCGGTGAGGACGACCTCAAGGTCTGCCGCGCCTACGGCCTCCCGGTCGTGAACCCCGTCCGCCCCGACGGCACTTTCGAGGAGGACGTCCCGCTGGTCGGCGGCGTCTTCTTCAAGAAGGCGGACGAGAAGCTCACCGAGGACCTCCACGACCGCGGCCTCCTCTTCAAGCACATCCCGTACGAGCACAGCTACCCGCACTGCTGGCGCTGCCACACCGCGCTCCTCTACTACGCGCAGCCGTCCTGGTACATCCGCACCACGGCCATCAAGGACCGCCTCCTCCAGGAGAACGAGAACACCAACTGGTTCCCGGACACGGTCAAGCACGGCCGGTACGGCGACTGGCTGAACAACAACATCGACTGGGCGCTGTCCCGCAACCGCTACTGGGGCACCCCGCTGCCGATCTGGCGCTGCGAGGACGACCACCTGACCGTCGTCGGCTCCCGCGCGGAACTCACCGAACTGACCGGCACCGACCAGTCGGACCTCGACCCGCACCGCCCGTTCATCGACGACGTCACCTTCGCCTGCCCCAAGGACGCCTGCGGCAAGGCGGCCACGCGCGTGCCCGAGGTCATCGACGCCTGGTACGACTCGGGTTCGATGCCGTTCGCGCAGTGGGGCTACCCGTACAAGAACAAGGAACTCTTCGAGAGCCGCTACCCGGCGCAGTTCATCTCGGAGGCCATCGACCAGACCCGCGGCTGGTTCTACACGCTGATGGCGGTAGGCACCCTGGTCTTCGACAAGTCGTCCTACGAGAACGTCGTCTGCCTCGGCCACATCCTCGCCGAGGACGGCCGGAAGATGTCCAAGCACCTGGGCAACATCCTCCAGCCGATCCCGCTGATGGACCAGCACGGCGCCGACGCGGTCCGCTGGTTCATGGCGGCCGGCGGCTCCCCGTGGGCGGCCCGCCGCGTGGGCCACGGCACGATCCAGGAGGTCGTCCGCAAGACGCTCCTGACGTACTGGAACACGGTCGCCTTCCAGGCCCTGTACGCCCGTACGTCCAACTGGGCCCCGTCCGCGGCCGATCCGGCCCCGGCCGACCGCCCGGTCCTGGACCGCTGGCTGCTCTCCGAACTCCACGCGCTCACCGACCAGGTGACGCAGGCTCTGGAGGCCTACGACACCCAGCGCGCCGGCAAGCTGCTCTCGGCGTTCGTCGACGACCTGTCCAACTGGTACGTCCGCCGCTCGCGTCGCCGCTTCTGGCAGGGCGACAAGGCCGCGCTGCGCACGCTGCACGAGGTCGTGGAGACGGTCACCAAG
This sequence comes from Streptomyces justiciae, assembly GCF_015163075.1. GTDB lineage: Bacteria > Actinomycetota > Actinomycetes > Streptomycetales > Streptomycetaceae > Streptomyces > Streptomyces justiciae. The sequence goes on along the minus strand of NZ_JADDXU010000006.1, from coordinate 100,397 downwards.
CTGATGGCCCCGCTGACCCCGTTCATCACCGAGCGGGTCTGGCAGGACCTGGTCGTCCCGGTCACGCCGGGCGCCCCGGAGTCCGTCCACCTGGCCGGCTGGCCGGAGGCGGACCTCTCCGCCATCGACCCCGAGCTGTCGCGGCAGATGGTCCTCGTCCGGCGCCTGGTGGAGCTGGGCCGTGCCACGCGCGCGGAGTCGGGCGTCAAGACCCGTCAGCCGCTGCGGCGCGCGCTGGTCGCGGTGACGGGCTTCGACACCCTGAACCCCGAACTGCACTCGCAGATCACGGAAGAGCTGAACGTCGAGTCGCTGGCGTCCCTTTCCGAGGTCGGCGGCAGCCTGGTCGACACCACCGCCAAGGCCAACTTCCGTGCCCTGGGCAAGCGGTTCGGCAAGCGGGTCCAGGACGTGGCGAAGGCGGTCGCGAACGCCGACGCCGCCGCCCTGTCCCTCGCCCTGCGCGAGGGCACGGCGTCGGTCGAGGTCGACGGCGAGACCATCACCCTCGCCCCCGACGAGGTCATCATCACGGAGACCCCGCGCGAGGGCTGGTCGGTGGCGTCCGACTCCGGCGCGACGGTCGCCCTGGACCTGGAGATCACGGAGGAGCTGAAGCAGGCGGGCCTGGCCCGTGACGCGATCCGCCTGATCCAGGAGGCCCGCAAGAACAGCGGCCTGGACGTGGCCGACCGCATCGCCCTGCGCTGGACGTCCACGGACCCGGCGGTGCTCGCGGCCCTGACCGAACACGCAGCCCTGATCGCCGACGAGGTCCTGGCGACGGACTTCGCCCAGGCCGAGGCGGACGACACCTACGGCACCCCGTTCACAGACGAGGGCCTGTCGCTGACGTTCCGCCTGCGCAAGGCGTAAGGCAAGGCACGACCCACAAAGGCCCGGCCTCCCCACACAGGGAGGCCGGGCCTTTGCCACACCCTCGCACAGCTGCGGGCAGCGCCACCCGTCCGTCCGCCGTAGCTGCGGGCAGTCGAGCCGCTGGGACGGTGCCCACCCAAGCAGGGCCACCCGTCCCTCCGCCGTAGCTGCGGGCAGTCGTGCCGCTTGGGCGGCACGGGTGGGCGCAGCGGCACCCCGCCAGCGAGGGCGAGCGAAACCCTCGCGACCTGAGCCCCCACGCCGCCGCACCCGTTCGCCCTGCCCTGCCCCACCGCCCCCGAGATCAACCCGCGTAAAAGGGGCGAGCCCCGGACCGAAGTCCAGGGCTCGCCCCTTTGAACGCTGCCGACGCCTAAGGCGTACTACAACTCGTCAGTTGTCGTCCTCGTCGATCAGGAACCCGCGCATCGGCGAGGGAGCCTGCCCCATCGGCGACGGACCCTGCGGCCGGACCGGAGCCATCGGCTGGGTCATCGCGGGCGACATCTGCTGCTGACCGCCGTAGGACGGAGCGGCCGGCGCCGGAGCACCGCCCATGCCGCCCGGGTTGCCACCGTACGACGGGGCGCTCGCACCGGCCGGAGCCATCGAGGGCGCCGGGGACGGCGGCAGCGACGCGGTCGCCGGGGTACGCGGCGGAGCCAGCGAGTCGTCGGCCTGGGTCTCCAGCTGACGCAGCTGCGACTCCAGGTAGGACTTCAGACGCGTGCGGTACTCGCGCTCGAAGCCGCGCAGATCCTCGACCTTGCGCTCCAGCGTGGCGCGGGCGGACTCCAGGGAGCCCATCGCGACGCGGTGCTTCTCCTGCGCGTCCCGCTCCAGGGCGTCGGCCTTGGCACGGGCGTCACGCTCGAGACCCTCGGCACGCGAACGCGCCTCGCCGACGATCTTGTTGGCCTCGGAACGGGCCTCGGCGATCGCCTGGTCGGCGGTCTGCTGGGCCAGCGACAGGACACGGGCGGCGCTGTCGCCACCGGGACCCTGACCGGGGCCGCCCATCGGACCGCCCATGGGGCCGCCCATCGGGCCACCCATCTGCTGCTGCATGGGCGGCTGACCACCCATGGGGCCCTGACCCATCGGACCCTGGCCCATCGGACCGGGACCCTGCGGGCCACCCTGGCCGCCGCTGGGACCGGCAGGCAGCTGCGGCGCACCGCTCGGCAGCTGGGGCGGGCCGCCCATGGGGCCGCCCATCTGCTGCTGCGGCGGGCCAGATATGCCGGCCGGCACGGGGCCGCCCGGCCCTCGCATGCCCTGCTGCGGCATCCCCTGCTGGGGCATTCCCTGCGGGGGCATACCCTGCTGCTGGTCCTGCGGACCGGGACCGCCAGGACCCTCCGGAGGCTTGCGCATGTTCTGCTGGTTCTGCGCAGCAGCGCGCGTGGCCGCGGCCAGCTTGGCGCGCAGGTCCTCGTTCTCCCGGAGCAGGCGGGTCAGTTCGGCTTCGACCTCATCGAGGAAGGCATCGACCTCGTCCTCGTCATAGCCTTCTCGGAGGCGGACGGTCGTGAACTGCTTGTTCCGCACGTCCTCGGGGGTCAACGGCATCTCTTCACCTCAACGTAGTCGTCGGCATCGGCAAGACGGTAGTTCACATCGCTCACAGCCGGCTCACGATCGAGATCAGGATGTAGACGATGATCATCAGTACGAAGAAGGACAGGTCGAGCGCCACGCCCCCGAGACGCAGCGGCGGAATGAACCGCCGCAGAAGCTTGAGCGGTGGATCGGTGACAGTGTAGGTGGCCTCCAGAACGACCACCATCGCCTTGCCGGGTTGCCACGAGCGGGCGAACTGGAAGACGTAGTCCATGACCAACCGGAAGATGAGCACGATCAGGAAGCACATCAGCGCGATGTAGACGACATCCAGAACCACGCTCATGACCTGTGCTTCCCTCTCCCCTGTTTTCCGTGCTGCTGGGTACTACTTGTACTGCTGTTTCCGGCCTTGCGTCTCAGCTCTGGTTGAAGAACCCGCCCTCTGCGATACGGGCCTTGTCCTCCGCCGTGACATCGACGTTAGCAGGCGACAACAGGAACACCTTCTGCGTCACCCGCTCGATGCTGCCGTGAAGACCAAACACCAAACCGGCCGCAAAGTCGACAAGTCGCTTGGCGTCTGTGTCATCCATCTCAGTGAGATTCATGATCACAGGGGTGCCCTCACGGAAGTGTTCCCCGATGGTACGGGCCTCGTTGTAGGTCCGCGGGTGAAGTGTGGTGATCCGGTAAGGCTCTCGTTCCGACACGACCTTGGGCATGATCACCGGTGCGTTCTTCTCCAGGCTTTGGCGTTCTTGTGTGATGGACGCCACGGGCGCGATGCGCGCCGGACGTCCGGATTCCGCGGCTAGCGAAGCGGAGCGGGCGACCGGCTCACGCGGGGTGGAGGGCTGCACGATTCGCACCTCTTCGTCCCTTTGGGACTGATGTGCTCCGTGCGACTGGTGCACCGGCTCGTGTCGCCGGTGGTCCCGCTCGGGCTCCGGGTCGAGTTCCGGTTCGAAGTCGTCGTCGGGGTCGAAACCGCGGCCGTCGTACCCATCGTCCTCCACGAGGCCGAGGTAGACCGCCATCTTGCGCATCGCGCCGGCCATGCTCTGAGTCCTCCGCTCTGTGGTGGATCTGCTGACGACTGCCAAGTGCCTGCGATCCACGAGGTCGTTACGCCCGCCTTTCGGCGGTAATGACCATATTTTCTGCTGTGGTCCGACTTCTTGGCGACGTTACCCGAGCCTCGCGCGGACTCCGAGTACCGCGGTACCGACGCGTACATGTGTCGCTCCGGCGGCCACGGCCTGTTCGAGATCCGCACTCATCCCTGCCGAGACCATGTTCGCAGCCGGATGGGCTCGGCGCAGGTCGGTCGACAAATCCATCAACCGCTCGAACGCCGCCTGTTGGCGCCCCGCGTACTCCCCGGTGAGCGGCGCGACGGTCATCAACCCGCCGAGCCGCAGCCCCGGAGCGCCGGCCACGAGGTCGGCCAACTCTTCGATTCCGCCGGGCGCCACGCCACCCCGCTCCCCTCGCTCGCTCTCCCCGGCGTCGAGCGCGACCTGGATCAGACATCCGATTTCGCGTTCGGCCCGGACGGCCTCCTTGGAGAGGGCCGTCACCAGCTTCGAACGATCGACGGACTGCACGAGATCCGCGTAACCGACCACGGATCGCACCTTGTTGGTCTGAAGCTGACCGACAAAATGCCAATTAAGGGGCAGATCCGAGCATTCGGCAGCCTTGGGTGCCGCGTCCTGGTCCTTGTTCTCGGCGACGTCGCGCACACCGAGTTCCGACAGGATCCGCACATCGCTCGCGGGGTAGGTCTTGGTGACCACGATCAGGGTCACCTCTTCCCGCTTGCGCCCCGCGGCCACGCACGCGGCGGCGATGCGCTCCTCCACCTTCGCCAGATTTGCGGCGAGTTCGCCCTTACGGTCCGTCATGCTCTCTCAGTCCAGCCAGACATATCCCGCGAGTCGCCCCGTGGTGCGCTCGCGGCGGTACGAGAAGTGGTCGCCCGACTCCAGCGTGCACACCGGCGACTGCTCCCGGTCGCGCACCCCGAGCCGGTCGAGCTGTGCGTGCACCCCGGCGGTCACGTCGACGGCGGGCGTGCCCCAACTCGTCTCGGCGTACGCCGCCGGTTCGACGGCGGCGACCTCGGCGCGCATCGCGTCCGGGACTTCGTAGCAACGGCCGCACACCGCGGGGCCGGTGCGGGCGACGATCCGGCCGGGCTCGGCGCCGAGTTCGGCCATGGCCCGTACGGCGGCGGGGACGACCCCGGCGACCATGCCGGGCCGGCCCGCGTGGGCCGCGGCGACGACTCCGGCGACCGGGTCGGCGAGCAGGACGGGTGTGCAGTCGGCGGTGAGGACGGCGAGGGCGAGACCGCGTTCGGCGGTGACGACCGCGTCGACCTCCGGCACCGGCCGGTTCCCCCATGCCTCGGCGACCACCGCCACCTCCGCCCCGTGCACCTGGTTCATCCAGACCACCCGCGCCGGGTCGATCCCCAGCGACTTGGCGGCCAGTTCACGATTCGTGCGTACGGCGTCGGCGTCGTCGCCGACCGCCCCGCCGAGGTTGAGCTCCTCGTACGGAACGGCGCTCACCCCGCCCCACCGGTCGGTGAAGGCGAAGTGCGCGCCGCTCACGGTGTCGCGCCGTCCTATCACTTCAGGAAGTCCGGCACGTCCAGTTCCTCGGCCGCGCTGTCCGAGTAGGTCCGCGACGGCGGGACCGGCGGGGCGACCGGGAGGTCGGCGACCGGCTCGGGCGCGGGCTCCGGCTCCTCCTTCGGCGTGACGCTGCCGAGCGAGCCGAAGGACGGGCGGGACTCGGTCTGCCGTACCGGAGTGGGCTCTTCGCGGCGGCCCGAGTTGGAGGTCGAGCCGAGGACGGTGTCCCGGCGGGCCGGCGGCTGGCCGCCGTCGAAGCCGGCGGCGATCACCGTGACGCGGACCTCGTCGCCGAGGGCGTCGTCGATGACCGCGCCGAAGATGATGTTGGCCTCGGGGTGGGCGGCCTCGCTCACCAGCTGGGCCGCTTCGTTGATCTCGAACAGGCCGAGGTCGGAGCCACCGGAGATGGAGAGCAGCACACCACGGGCGCCGTCGATGGACGCCTCAAGGAGCGGCGAGGAGATCGCCATCTCGGCGGCGGCCACCGCGCGGTCGTCGCCGCGGGCCGAGCCGATGCCCATGAGGGCCGAACCGGCCTCGGACATGACCGACTTGACGTCGGCGAAGTCGAGGTTGATCAGGCCGGGCGTGGTGATGAGGTCGGTGATGCCCTGGACACCGGAGAGCAGGACCTGGTCGGCCGACTTGAAGGCGTCGAGGACCGAGACCTGGCGGTCCGAGATGGACAGCAGCCGGTCGTTGGGGATGACGATGAGGGTGTCGACCTCTTCGCGGAGCTCCGCGATGCCGTCCTCGGCCTGGTTGGCGCGGCGCCGTCCCTCGAAGGTGAACGGGCGGGTGACCACGCCGATGGTGAGGGCGCCCAGGTTGCGGGCGATGTTGGCCACGACGGGCGCGCCGCCGGTGCCGGTGCCGCCGCCTTCACCGGCCGTCACGAAGACCATGTCGGCCCCCTTGAGGACCTCTTCGATCTCCTCGCGGTGGTCCTCGGCGGCCTTGCGCCCGACGGCCGGGTTGGCGCCGGCGCCGAGTCCACGGGTGAGTTCACGGCCGACGTCGAGCTTCACGTCGGCGTCGCTCATCAACAGCGCCTGCGCGTCGGTGTTGATGGCGATGAACTCGACGCCCTTGAGACCGACCTCGATCATCCGGTTGATGGCATTGACACCACCGCCGCCGACACCGATGACTTTGATGACTGCGAGGTAGTTCTGCGGTGCTGCCACGTCGAAGGCCTCTCGCCTCGAGTTACGTGTCGTCGTCTCGCGTGGTCATGCGATACGACGACGGATGCCGAATGGGACGGTCCATAGTGCCGACCCGAACCCTAACGTTGAAGTTTAGGGTTACCAGTGTGTCTGTTCCCTGGAGTCTTCTGAACAGGACACTAAGTCGACAAGTGGCGCACGTTCAACGAACACGCCGAACCTCCCGTTTTTCTTTTCACCCTATGTGATCAGCCGTAGCGGTAGCCAACCAGGGTGCTGGCCTGCGCGGATGTACGTCAACTCCCTGATGACGCAGGGGCGGTGGGAACCGAGACGTCGAAGTGCCGCGCATCGGGCGCCGCTTTCAGCAGAGCGGTGAGCGTACGGGCCTTCGCGGCACCCTTCTCACCGCTCCCCCACGCGACGGTCCGGCCGTCGCTCAACTCCAGCGAGATGTCGTCGTACGAACGCACCTTGACGGTCCGGGTGGTCCGCGCGACCGCGGCCGGAATGTCACCGGCGACGCGCACCGCCTCGCGCACCAGCCGGTCGTCGCCGAAGCGGCGCAGGCTCGCGCCGGCGGAGCCCGACTCGGCGGGCGTCAATTCGAGTGCGGGGATGCCTTTCGGGGCCCGGGAAACCGTGGCAAAACGGACGCCGTCATCGTCCACTTCGACAAACTTTCCGCCCTTTTCGACAATCAGAACCGGAGTGCGCTCGACCACTTTCAGCCCGATTCCGTGCGGCCAGGAGCGAGTCACGTCAACCGAGTCAATTCGGGGCAATTTCCGGAGCAGCCGCGCCTCAATCGCGTCGGTGTCGACGGAAATCAACGGCGATCCGAGCGGTACGTCGGCCGCCTCGCGCACCTGTGCGGGCGTCAGCACGCCGGTGCCGGAGACCGACACCCGTTCCACGCGCAGCCATTGGGAGCCGTAGAGCGCCCAGACGCCGCCGGCGCCGAGGAGGACCAGCGCGACGGCGAGAACGATGATCGTACGAGGCCGGGGCAGCCTCAGCCGTCGGACAGGGGGCGGAACGGACGACTCCTGCTGGCGTTCACCGCGTTCGGCGGTGGTCGGTCCGGCCACGCTCCCTGCCCTTCGGTCATGCGTTCCTAGTGACGTGCACGGTTGGCGGCGATCGCCTCGTACACCATGCCGACGAGCAGGTCGTCGGCGTCCCGGCGGCCGAACTCGGCGGCGGCGCGGGACATCTGGTACAGCCGGTGCGGATCGGCGAGCACGGGCAGGACGTTCTGCTGGACCCACTCCGGGGTGAGTTCCGCGTCGTCGACCAGCAGTCCGCCGCCCGCCTTGACCACCGGCTGGGCGTTGAGCCGCTGTTCGCCGTTGCCGATGGGCAGCGGGACGTAGGCGGCCGGGAGTCCGACGGCGGAGAGTTCGGCGACGGTCATCGCGCCCGCACGGCAGAGCATCATGTCGGCCGCGGCGTACGCGAGGTCCATCCGGTCCACGTACGGTACCGGGATGTACGGGGGCATCCCCGGCATATGGTGCACCTGCGGCAGTTCGTTCTTCGGACCGACCGCGTGCAGGATCTGGATGCCGGCCTGCTGGAGCCAGGGGGCGACCTGCTGGACGACCTCGTTGAGCCGGCGCGCGCCCTGGGAGCCGCCGGAGACCAGCAGCGTCGGCAGGTTCGGGTCGAGGCCGAACGCCGCGCGGGCCTCGGGGCGGACGGCGGCCCGGTCGAGGGTGGCGATGGTGCGGCGCAGCGGGATGCCGATGTAGCGGGCGCCACGCAGCTTGCTGTCCGGGGTGGAGACGGCGACCTGGGCGGCGTACCGCGAGCCGATCTTGTTGGCCAGGCCGGGGCGGGCGTTGGCCTCGTGGATCACGATGGGCACGCCAAGGCGCTTGGCGGCGAGGTAGCCGGGCAGGGCCACGTAACCGCCGAAGCCGACGACGGCGTCCGCCTTGGTGCGCTCCAGGACCTGCTCGGCGGCCTTGATCGTGCCGCGCAACCGGCCCGGCACGGTGATCAGCTCGGGCGTGGGCTTGCGTGGCAGCGGTACGGCGGGGATCAGCGCGAGTTCGTAGCCGCGCTCGGGGACGAGACGAGTCTCGAGGCCGCGCTCCGTGCCCAGGGCCGTGATTCCCACGGTCGGGTCCTGCCTGCGCAGGGCGTCCGCGAGGGCGAGCGCGGGCTCGATGTGGCCGGCGGTCCCCCCACCGGCGAGTACGACATGCACCGAAATTCACCGCTCTCCGGACGGACGTGCCGCCGAGGCACGCCGTCGCATCGTGTTCCATCTCCGCGGCTCCCTGTTGCGAGCGGAGCCCCCGGCACCCCGCTTTCTACCAAAGCGGGGTTGCCGCATCGCAAGCGCGGCCCGTGCAGCGGGTTCGTCGCGTGCGAAGGCGATCAGCAAGCCGATCGCGAACATGGTCGGCAACAGGGCGGATCCTCCGTAGGAGAACAGCGGGAGCGGGACGCCGGCGATCGGCAGCAGGCCGAGCACCGCACCGATGTTGATCACCGCCTGCGCGGTGATCCAGGTGGTCACGCCTCCCGCGGCATACCTGACGAAGGGGTCCTCCGTGCGGCCGGCCACGCGGATACCCGCATAGCCTAGAGCCGCGAACAGGGCCAGCACCGACAGCGTCCCCGCCAGGCCCAGTTCCTCACCGGTGACGGCGAAGATGAAGTCCGTGTGCGCTTCGGGCAGTTGCCCCCATTTTTCCACACTCGCGCCGAGCCCGGAGCCGAAGATCCCGCCGGAGGCGAGGGCGTAGATGCCGTGCACGGCCTGCCAGCAGTCGGCTCCCGCGGACCGGGGCTCGGTGGCGCCGATGCAGGCGAGCCGGGCCATCCGGTTGGGGCTGGTCTTGATGAGGATCAGGCCGATCAGACCCGCGATCGACAGCACCCCCACGAACAGCCGCGTCGGCGCCCCCGCGAGCCACAACAGGCCGAAAAGGATCGCCGTCAGGATGATCGCCGTGCCCATGTCGCCGCCGAGCATGATCAGCCCGAGCAGCATGAAGGCGACCGGGACGAGCGGCACCAGCATGTGCTTCCACTGGGTCAGCAGCTTCTTGTCCTGCTTGCGGGCGAGCAGGTCGGCACCCCACAGGACGAGCGCGAGCTTGCCGAACTCGCTGGGTTGGATCTGGAAGGAGCCGCCGAGCGAGATCCAGTTCTGGTTGCCGTTGACCGACATCCCTATCCCCGGCACCTGCACCAGCGCCATCAGGAAGACCGCGCCCGCGAGGATCGGGTAGGCCAGCGCCCGGTGCAGCTTCACCGGCATCCGGGAGGCGGCCAGCAGCAGCGCGCCGCCGATGAGCGCGGCCAGGAACTGCTTGCGGAAGAAGAAGGACCCCGGCAGCGACATCTGCAGCGCGGTGATCTGGGAGGCCGAGTAGACCATCACCAGGCCCAGCACGGTGATCAGCAGACTGCCGCCGAGGATCAGGTAGTACGCGGTCAGCGGCCGGTCCCAGGCCTTCTTCGCGCGCAGGTAGAGCTGTCGTACGGGGTTGTCGCGCGCGGTCCGGGGGGCGGCGGGACGTCTGACGGTCCGCTGCACGGGCGGTCGGCCGGTACGGCTGCTGGGCATCAGAGCCTCCGCTACGTCGGTCAGGAGCCGAGTTCGCGAACCGCCTCCGCGAACGCGTCACCGCGCTTGTTGTAGTTGGTGAACATGTCCATGGAGGCGCAGGCCGGGGCCAGCAGCACCGTGTCGCCGGGCTGAGCCAGCCGCTTCGCTTCCGTCACCGCCTGGAGCATCGCCCCAGTGTCGGTCCGGTCGAGGTCGACCACGGGTACTTCCGGCGCGTGTCGCGCGAGGGCTTCGCGGATCAGGGCCCGGTCGGCGCCGATCAGCACCACGCCCCGAAGTCGCTTTGCCGACTTGGCGACCAGCTCGTCGAAGGAGGCACCCTTGGCGAGCCCCCCGGCGATCCAGACGATGGATTCGTACGCCGCCAACGAGGCTTCCGCCGCATGGGTGTTGGTGGCCTTGGAGTCGTCGACGTACGCGACGCCGTCCACGTCGGCCACGTGCGCGATGCGGTGTGCGTCCGGGGTGAAGGCCCGCAGACCGTCCCGTACGGCCTTGGCGGGCACCCCGAAGGCGCGCGCGAGGGCCGCCGCCGCAAGGGCGTTGGCGATGTTGTGCGGGGCCGGCGGGTTGACGTCGGAGACCTCGGCGAGCTCCTGGGCGTTCTTCTGCCGGTTCTCCACGAAGGCGCGGTCGACCAGGATGCCGTCCACGACGCCGAGTTGGGAGGGGCCGGGCGAGCCGAGGGTGAAGCCGATGGCCCGGCAGCCCTCCTCGACGTCGGCCTCGCGGACCAGGTCCTCGGTGGCCTTGTCGGCCACGTTGTAGACGCAGGCGACGCGATTGCCCTCGTAGACACGGCCCTTGTCGCGTGCGTACGCCTCCATCGAGCCGTGCCAGTCGAGATGGTCCGGCGCCAGGTTCAGGACGGCCGCCGAGTGGGCGCGCAGGGAAGGCGCCCAGTGGAGCTGGTAGCTCGACAACTCCACGGCCAGGACGTCGTACTGCTCCTCGCCGAGGACCGCGTCCAGCACCGAGACCCCGATGTTGCCGACGGCCGCCGTGCGCAGGCCCGCCGCCTTGAGGATCGACGCGAGCATCTGCGTGGTCGTGGTCTTGCCGTTGGTGCCGGTGATCGCGAGCCAGGGGGCCGCGTCGGGGCCGCGCAGCCGCCAGGCGAGTTCGACGTCGCCCCAGATCTCCACGCCGGCTTCCCGGGCCGCGGTGAACAGCGGCTTGTCGGGCTTCCAGCCGGGTGCGGTGACGATGAGTTCGGTGCCCTCGGGCAGGGAGGCGCCGTCGCCGAGGCGGACGGTGATGCCGAGCGCCTCCAACTCGGCGGCCTGCTCACGCGCGCGTGCGTCGTCGCCGTCGTTGACGACCGTGACGTGCGCCCCGCGCGCGTGCAGCACCTTGGCCGCCGGGATGCCGGAGACGCCGAGTCCGGCGACGGTGACGTGCTTGCCCTGGAAGTCCGCGGACACCGTGGAGGTCACTTTTCTGCTGCCCATCCCGCGTAGAAGAGGCCCAGGCCGACGATCACACAGATGCCCTGGATGATCCAGAAGCGGACCACCACGAGGACCTCGGACCAGCCCTTGAGTTCGAAGTGGTGCTGGAGCGGCGCCATGCGGAAGACGCGCTTGCCCGTCATCCGGAACGAGCCGACCTGGATGACCACCGACATGGTGATGAGGACGAAGAGGCCGCCCATGATGGCCACGAGCAGCTCCGTGCGGGAGCAGATGGCCAGACCCGTGAGGACACCGCCGAGGGCGAGCGAACCGGTGTCGCCCATGAAGATCTTCGCGGGTGAGGTGTTCCACCACAGGAAGCCGAGGCAGGCACCCATCAGCGCCGAGGCGATGACGGCGAGGTCGAGCGGATCGCGTACCTCGTAACAGGCGTTGGGGTTGGTCAGGGTGCCCGCGTTGGCACAGGACTCCTGGAACTGCCAGACGCCGATGAACGTGTAGGCGCCGAAGACGAGCACGGAGGCGCCGGTGGCCAGGCCGTCCAGACCGTCCGTCAGGTTCACGCCGTTCGACATGGCGAGGATCATGAACAGCGCCCAGATGACGAACAGCACCGGGCCGATCTTCCAGCCGAAGTCCGTGATGAACGACAGCTTGTCGGAGGCCGGGGTGTTGTTGCGGGCGTCCGGGAACATCAGGGCGAGCACCGCGAAGCTGATGCCGACGATCAGCTGGCCGGCCATCTTCGCCTTGGCCCGCAGGCCGAGCGAGCGCCGCTTGACGATCTTGATGTAGTCGTCGAGGAAGCCGACCAGACCCATGCCGACCATCAGACCGAGCACCAACAGGCCCGAGTAGGTGGGCGGGTAGCCGGTGATGACCTTGGACAGGAAGTAGGCGGCGACCGTCGCCAGGATGAAGGCGATACCACCCATGGTCGGCGTACCGCGCTTGCTGGCGTGCTCGCGCGGGCCGTCGTCGCGGATGTACTGGCCGTAGCCCTTGCGGGCCAGCAGCTTGATCAGCAGCGGGGTGCCGACCAGGGTCAGGAACAGACCAATGACTCCTGCGAACAGGATCTGCTTCATCATCGGGCGGAAACCTCACCCTCGGCACCGGTCGCGAGCAGCGCAGCGGCGATGCTCTCCAGACCGACCGAACGGGACGCCTTCACGAGTACGACGTCTCCCGGGCGCAGCTGACTGCGCAACAGGTCGACCGCCGCCTGTGCGTCGGACACGTGCACCGACTCCTCACCCCACGAACCCTCGTTATATGCGCCCAGTTGCAGCCAGGACGCTTCCCTGCCCCCGACCGCGACGAGCTTGCTGACGTTGAGCCGGACGGCGAGCCGTCCGACCGCGTCGTGCTCGGCGAGCGCCTCGTCCCCGAGCTCGGCCATCTTGCCGAGCACCGCCCAGGTCCGCCGCCCCCGGCCCATGGCCACGAGCGCGCGCAGTGCGGCCCGCATGGATTCGGGGTTGGCGTTGTAGGCGTCGTTGACGACGGTCACGCCGTCCGGGCGCTCGGTGACCTCCATCCGCCAGCGGGAGAGGGAGCCCGCCTCGGAGAGCGCGGTGGCGATCTCTTCCGCGGACATGCCCAGCTCATGGGCGACGGCGGCCGCGGCGAGCGCGTTCGACACGTGGTGCTCACCGTACAGGCGCATGGTCACGTCGCTGTCACCGGAGGGTGTGCGAAGCCTGAAGGCCGGCTGTCCCGTGTCCGTGAGTCTCACGTTCTCGGCGCGTACGTCCGCTTCGTCGGACTCTCCGAAAAGGATCACCTTCGCCTTCGTACGGGACGCCATGGCCCGTACGAGAGGATCGTCGGCGTTGAGGATCGCCGTACCGTTCTCCGGAAGTCCCTCGACGAGCTCGCCCTTGGCCTGCGCGATCTGCTCGCGGCCGCCGAACTCGCCGATGTGGGCGGTGCCGACGTTGAGGACGAGGCCGATCTTCGGGGGCGTCAGTTCGGCGAGGTAGCGGATGTGGCCGATGCCGCGGGCGCCCATCTCCAGCACGAGGAACTTCGTCTCCTCGGTGGCGGACAGGGCGGTCAGGGGCAGCCCGATCTCGTTGTTGAGCGAGCCCGGCGTCCACACGGTGGGTGCCTTGCGCTGGAGCACCTGGGCGATGAGGTCCTTGGTGCTGGTCTTGCCGGCCGAGCCGGTCAGGGCGACGAGGGTCGCGCCGAGCCGTCGTACGACCTCACGCGCGAGGGCGCCGATCGCGGTCTGGACGTCGTCCACGACGACCGCGGGCACGCCGACGGGGCGCGACGCGAGGACGGCGGCCGCGCCCGCCTCGACGACCTGCGCCGCGAAGTCGTGGCCGTCGACGCGCTCGCCGACGAAGGCGACGAAGAGGCTGCCGGGCTCCACTTCTCGGGAGTCCCGGACGACCGGCCCGGTGACCTGGACGGACGGATCCGGTATGTCGTGCGTCTGCCCGCCGACGACTGAGGCGATCTCGGCGAGAGAGAGGGCGATCACAAGTTCATCCCTGGGTCTTCTGGATGGCTTCTCGAAGCACCTGGCGGTCGTCGAAGGGACGGACCACCCCGGCGATGTCCTGGCCCTGCTCATGGCCCTTGCCCGCGACCAGCACGGTGTCTCCGGGCCGCGCCCGGGCGACGGCGGCGGCGATCGCGGCGGCCCGGTCCTCGAAGACCTGGACCTCGCCGCGCTCGTGTACTGGCACGGACGCCGCGCCCTCGAGCATGGTTGCGAGGATCGCGAGGGGGTCCTCGGAGCGGGGGTTGTCGGAGGTCAGTACGGCGGTGTCGGCGAGCCGGGCCACGGCGGCGCCCATCGGCGCGCGCTTGGTCCGGTCGCGGTCGCCGCCGCAGCCGAGCACGACGTGCAGGCGGCCCTCGGTGACCTTGCGGAGCGCCTTGAGGACGGACTCGACGGCGTCGGTCTTGTGGGCGTAGTCCACGACCGCGAGATACGGCTGTCCGGCGTCCACACGCTCCAGGCGCCCCGGCACGCCCGGGACCGCGGCGATGCCGTCGGCGGCGGTCTGCGGGTCGAGCCCGGCGACGGCGAGGGCGACGATCGCGGCGAGGGTGTTGGCCACGTTGAAGGGGCCGGCCAGCGGCGACCTGGCGTGGATGCGCTCGCCCTCGGGGCCGATCACGGTGAACGTCGAGTCCATCGGGCCGACCTGGACGTTCTCGGCGCGCCAGGCGGCGTCGGGGTGGCCCTCGGCGGAGAAGGTGACGACCGGGACCGTGGCCTCGTCGACGAGCCGGCGACCGTACTCGTCGTCGAAGTTGACGACGCCGAGTTTGCTGCGTTCCGGCGTGAAGAGCTGTGCCTTGGCCCGGAAGTAGTCCTCCATGTCGGAGTGGAACTCCATGTGTTCCGGGCTGAGGTTGTTGAAGACCGCGATGTCGAACACCGTGCCGTCGACCCGGCCGAGGACCAGGGCGTGGCTGGAGACCTCCATCGCGACGGCCTCGACGCCGCGTTCGCGCATGACCGCGAACAGGGCCTGGAGATCGGTGGCTTCGGGGGTGGTGCGCTCGGACTTGATGCGCTCGTCGCCGATCCGCATCTCGACCGTGCCGATCAGACCGGTGTTGTTCTTGGTCTTCAGGCCGCCCTCGACGAGGTAGGCGGTGGTGGTCTTGCCGGAGGTGCCGGTGATGCCGATCTGGAGCAGGTCGCAGCCCGGGCGGCCGTAGATGGTGGCCGCCAGTTCGCCCATCCGCGCGCGTGGGTCGTCCACGACCAGGACCGGCAGACCGGTCGCCGCGGCGCGCTCGGCGCCGGTCGGGTCGGTGAGCACGGCGACCGCGCCGAGGCCCGCGGCCTGGGTGACGAAGTCGGCGCCGTGCAGGCGGGCGCCCGGGAGGGCGGCGTACAGGTCGCCGGGACGGACCGCGCGCGAGTCATGGGTGATGCCCGTGACCTCGGCGGTGCTGTCCGGCTGCTCGACACCCAGCTGATCGGCGAGTTCCGCGAGGGGTGTTGCGGAGACCCGGACCGGCCGGGGCGGTCCCGGATATGTCACGGGATGGCCCTTCTGGGTGGTTTGGGACTGATCAGCGTGTGGCACGGCGGTGAGCGTACCGGGCACACCCGCTTCGGAGCGAAGTGAGGGCGCGGGCGTGCTCTGGTTCCCGGAATCGGGAGTGATCGTTGTCACGAGGTGGTTCCTGGGTGCTCGTACTGATCAGGGTGTGAAGGTGACGGGGAGAGAGGCGGACTTGGTTCCCGTCGGCGGTACCTGGAGGGTTTTCAGGGCGAACTCCATGACCTGCTTGTAGACGGGGCCGCAGATCTGGCCGCCGAAGTAACTGCCCTTGGTGGCGTTCTGGATGGCGCAGTACACGGTGACGCGGGGGCTGTCGGCGGGCGCGAACCCGGCGAACGACGAGGTGTAGCCGCGGTATCTGCCGGTGGCCGGATCCACACGGTTGGCCGTACCCGTCTTGCCCGCGACCCGGTACCCCGGAATGCGCGCCTTGGCGCCGGTGCCCGCCTCGTCGTCCACGACCGACTCCAGCATCTGGGCGAGGGTCTTCGCCGTCTTCTCGCTGATCACCCTTGACTTCTTGGGCTTCGCGGCCGGTGTGAAGCGTCCGTCGGGTCCCTGTGTGCCGCGCACGAGGGTGGGTTCGACGCGGACGCCGCCGTTGGCGATCGTCGAGTAGACGGAGGCGGCCTGCATCGCGTTGAGCGAGACGCCCTGGCCGAAAGGAATCGTGTACTGCTGCGAGGTCGACCAGTCCTGGGGCGCGGCGAGGATGCCCTTCGTCTCGCCGGGGAAGTCCAGGCCGCTGTAGCTGCCGAGGCCGAACTTGCGCAGGTAGGAGTAGAGGACCTGGTTGGACTGGGCCTGGGTCTTGCCGAGTTGGCCGGTCGCCAGGATGGTGCCGATGTTGCTGGACATGGCGAGCACGCCGTTGAGCGTGAGGTACCAGGTCTTGTGGTCGACGTCGTCCTTGAAGAGCCGGTCGCCGCGGTGCAGCCGGTTGGGGACGGTGACGTGCGTCAGCGGCGTCGCGACGTTCTCCTCCAGCACGGCGGCCATCGACATGACCTTGGCGGTGGAGCCGGGCTCGTAGGCGTCCTCCAGGGCCCAGTTGTGCAGGGTGCCGGGGTCGGCCTGGGAGAGGTCGCCGGGGTCGAAGCCGGGCGAGTTGGCCATGGCGAGGATCTCGCCGGTCTTCGTGTCCTGCACTATCACGTACCCGCGGTCCGCCTTGGACTTCCGCACCTGCTCGGTGATGGCGTTCTGCGCGGCCCACTGGATGTCGCGGTCGATGGTGAGCTCGACGTCGCTGCCGGGCACGGCGGGGGTCTCCGTGGAGCCCGCGGTCGGGACCTGCCGGCCGCCGGACTGGGCGTACCGGATCTTGCCGTCCTTGCCGGAGAGCAGCGTGTTCAGCTTCTGCTCGACCCCACCGCCGCCCTTGCCGTCGGCGTTGACCCAGCCCAGTATCCCGGCGGCCAGATCGCCGTTCGGGTACACGCGCTTGCTGGTGGCGACGGCGAAGACACCGGCGAGGACGTTGACTCCGGTGCCGTCCTCGGCCTTCGCGGCCAGGGCGCTCTTGAGGTCCTTGATCTGCTTCCAGACCTGCGGCGTCTGCCGCCCGGCGAGCTTGACGTACTGCCCCTTGGTGCGGAGCTTCTCGGTCAGCTCGCTCTGCTCCTGCCCGAGGATCGGGGCGAGCAGCGCGGCGGCCTGCTCGGGCCCGTCGTCGATCTTGAGCTGCTTGCGCTTGAAGAGCGTGGGGTCGGCCGTGATGTCGTACGCGTCCACGCTGGTCGCGAGGGCCACGCCGGCGCGGTCGGTGATCTGGCCGCGCTCGGCAGCCAGGGTGTAGCCGACGTACCGGTTCTGCTCGGCCTTGGCGGCGTAGGTGCTCGCGTCGACGGCCTGGACCTGGAGGAGCCGGACCGCGAAGGCGATCAGGACGAGGGTCAGGCCGAGACTGACCATGCGCAGCCGGGGCCGGGGGCTGCCGAGCCGGATCTGACGCGCGGCCGTGGCGCGGGGGGCCGCGGGGCGGGGCGCCGCCGGCCGGCGGGCCGGGCGGGCGCCGGGGCCGGCGGGACGCCGGCGGCCGTCGGGGGCGGGCCTGGCGGGTCCGGGCACACGGCGGCGCGGCGGTTCCCTGTCGGACACTTCCGTCACCTGCCGGGGGTCGGGGTCGCGGAGGACGGGGTTGGTGTGGCGGGGGCCGACGGCGTCGGCGTGGGGGTGGGCGTCGGGGACGCGGCCGTGAGGGGCATCGCCTCGGGCGGGCGTACGACCTCGACCGCGGACTGCTCGGCCGCAGCGCCCGGGACGCCCTTGACGGTGCCGTCGGGGTCGAGGAAGGCCGGGTCTCCGCCGGGGACCATGCCGAGTTCCCGGGCGCGGCGCTGGAGGGCGTCGGGGGCGGAGTAGGCGTCGATGTCGCGCTGGAGGGCCTGTTCCTGGTCGGTGAGGCTCTTGGTCTCCTTCTGGAGGTCGTCGAGTTTGAACGACCCTTCGCTGAGCGCGGAGTTCAGCACCAGGAGCCCGATGAGGCCGCCGCCGAGGAGGAGCACGACGAGGAGCACGAACGGGGTGCGGGCGGCCTGGCCGGAACCGGGCCGGCCGGAGCCGGAATGGGGTGGGAAGAGCCGCGCGAGCCGAGCCGCCCGCCCCCTCAGTTCGGGTTTCCTGCTCACTCCGCTCCTCACTCGATGTCCGCCCTGATCCGCTCGGCGCCACGCAGCCGCGCGGGGGCCGCCCGCCGGTTCTCGGCGACCTCTTCCTCGGTGGGAAGTTCGGCACCGCGCGTGAGCAGCTTGAGCCGCGGCTGGTACTGCTCGGGGATCACCGGGAGCCCGGGGGGCGCGGTGTTGGCGGCGCCGGCCGCGAACACCTGCTTCACCAGCCGGTCCTCCAGCGAGTGGTACGACAGCACGGCGATCCGTCCGCCGACGCCGAGGGCCTTCACGGCGGCCGGGATCGCCCGCTCCAGGACGGAGAGTTCGCCGTTGACCTCGATGCGCAGCGCCTGGAAGGTGCGCTTGGCCGGGTTGCCGCCGGTGCGCTTGGCGGCCTGCGGCAGGGAGTCCCGGATCAGCTCGACGAGCCGCGCGCTGTTGCTGAACGGCTCCTTCTCCCGCTCGCGCACGATCGCGGCCACGATCCGCTTGGCCTGCTTCTCCTCGCCGTACGCCCGCAGGATGCGCACCAGCTCGCCCGGCGGGTAGGTGTTGAGGACCTCGGCGGCGCTGATGCCGGTCGTCTGGTCCATGCGCATGTCGAGCGGGGCGTCCTGGGCGTAGGCGAAGCCGCGGTCGGCCTCGTCGAGCTGCATGGAGGAGACACCGAGGTCGAACAGGACGCCCTGGACGTGCGGGATACGGAGTCGCTCGAGAACCTCCGGAAGTTCGTCGTAGACCGCGTGGACGAGCGTGGCGCGCTCGCCGTAGGGCGCGAGGCGCTCTCCGGACAGGCGCAGGGCTTCCTTGTCGCGGTCGAGGGCGACGAGCCGGGCCTCGGGGAACTGCTGGAGGAGGGCCTCGCTGTGGCCGCCGAGACCGAGGGTGCAGTCGACGACGACCGCTCCGGGGGCCTGCAGGGCGGGGGCCAACATGTCCAGGCAGCGCTGGAGCATCACCGGGACATGTCGCGTGTTGCTCAAGGGGCCCTCTCAGGTCCGGCGGGCCGTACGCACCGCCGGGTCCCCGCCCGCTCGTGAAGGGGAGGCCTGCCGGCGCCGGAAGCGTCAGCCGGCCGGAAGCGGGAGGAGGCCGAGCCGTACGTACGCGCCGCGCGCGTGGGGAGATCCGGTGACTGCGCCGGTTTCTCCTGGGGAATTCATGCCAGCAGGGAGACCTCGCCTCCCGCTTCGCGTCACTTTAGTCCACGGTGTCTCGCGGTCAATCAACCGGCCTGCGCGTCGCGCCGGGCATCGGGGCGACGCGACCGGTGGCGGGAAATCACCCGCTCGGGCGTACCCCGCCACCCCTGTGGCTTACCTCACAAAGAGGACGTGATGACGCTCTTTTTCCCTTCTCACCACAGGACCGGATCGGCTGTGACCAGTAACGTCGTGGATATGACGACTTCCGCATCCGCTGCCAACGCATCCGAAGGCGCCATACGCGTCGCCGCCGTCACCGACCGGCTCGTCGACGCGAACGAGCAGTACGCCGCCGCGTTCACCGACCCCGGCATGGACGCCCGCCCCGTCCTGCACGTCGCCGTCGTGGCCTGCATGGACGCCCGTCTCGACCTGCACGCCGCGCTCGGCCTGGAGCTCGGCGACTGCCACACCATCCGCAACGCGGGCGGCGTGGTCACCGACGACGTGATCCGGTCGCTCACCATCAGCCAGCGCAAGCTGGGCACCCGCAGCATCGTCCTGATCCACCACACCAACTGCGGTCTGGAGCAGATCACCGAGGACTTCCGCACCGAGCTGGAGGACGAGGTCGGCCAGCGCCCCGCCTGGGCCGTGGAGGCCTTCCGGGACGCCGACCAGGACGTCCGGCAGTCCATGCAGCGCGTGCGCACCAACCCGTTCCTGCTGCACACCGACGACGTGCGCGGCTTCGTCTTCGACGTGAAGACCGGCCTGCTGCGCGAGATCGACCCCGCCTGACCCGCTCCGGCCGCTCTCCGAAGCTGTCGTTCTGCTGTTGATTTCCGGTTCCGGGGTACCCAAAAGGTCGCAAGCCCTGACATATCGCAGGCAGTTGTCCACAGGCGAGTGACACGAATCGGTAACGGCAGCAAGAATGCGTGGATGGACGTCACGCGGAACCATTTCCGCGTGGTGTCCGTGATTCGGGGTGGGCCGGTCCGCAACGCAGAGCGTCGGCCCGGAGAAAGAACGGGCCGAGGAGGGCCGGGTGACGACCTATGACGATCGAGCGAGCCTCACTGATCTGACTGCCACTGTGGAGCGAGTCCGCAGTTCGGTGGAGGGAGTGATCGAGGGCAAGCCCGAGGTCGTACGGCTTTCGCTGACCGTGCTGCTCGCCGAGGGACATCTTCTGATCGAGGATGTCCCCGGCGTCGGCAAGACCATGCTGGCGAAGGCACTGGCGCGGTCCATCGACTGCTCGGTGCGGCGTATCCAGTTCACGCCCGACCTGCTGCCCTCGGACATCACCGGTGTGTCCATCTGGGACCAGCAGCGCCGGGACTTCGAGTTCAAGCCGGGCGCGATCTTCGCGCAGATCGTGATCGGCGACGAGATCAACCGAGCCTCGCCGAAGACTCAGTCCGCGCTCCTGGAGTCCATGGAGGAGCGGCAGGTCACCATCGACGGGCAGACCTACGAGCTGCCCAGCCCCTTCATGGTGGTGGCCACGCAGAACCCGGTCGAGATGGAGGGCACCTACCCGCTGCCGGAGGCCCAGCGCGACCGCTTCATGGCGCGGGTCTCCATCGGCTACCCCAGCGCGGAGGCCGAGCTGCAGATGCTCGACGTCCACGGCGGGGTGAACCCGCTGGACGACCTCCAGCCGGTGGCCCACGCGCACGACATCGTGAAGCTGGTCGACGCCGTCCGCGGCGTCCATGTCGCCGACCCGGTCCGGCGCTACGCCGTCGACCTGGTCGCCGCCACGCGCACCCACCCCGACCTCAGACTCGGCGCCTCCCCGCGCGCGACGCTGCATCTGCTGCGCGCGGCGAAGGCGTCCGCCGCCCTCAGCGGCCGGGAGTACGCGCTGCCGGACGACGTGCAGGCGCTGGCCGTCGCCGTCCTGGCCCACCGTCTGCTGCCCACCGCCCAGGCCCAGCTCAACCGGCGCACCGCGGAGCAGGTCGTGCAGGAGATCCTGCAGCGCACCCCGGTACCCCAGCAGCAGAGCGGCATGGGCCTCGGCCACGGCACGCAGGGCTACGGCCAGCAGCCGCCGCGGAGGCTTGGATGACCACCGCCGCCGGGCCGGGCCACGCGGAGGCCGACCGGGGCGACAAGGGCGGGGTGCGCACCGCGCTGGCCGGCCTGACCACCCGCGGCCGGTCCTTCCTGGCCGCGGGCATCGCCGCCGCCATCTGCGCGTACGTCCTGGGGCAGAGCGATCTGCTCCGGGTCGGCCTGCTGCTCGCGGTGCTGCCCGTCGTCTGCGCCACCGTCCTGTACCGCACCCGCTACCGGGTCGCCGGCAGCCGCCGGCTCTCCCCCGCGCGCGTGCCGGCCGGCAGCGAGGCCCGCGTCCATCTGCGGATGGACAACGTCTCGCGGCTGCCCACCGGCCTGCTGATGCTCCAGGACCGGGTGCCCTACGTCCTCGGTCCGCGCCCCCGCTTCGTCCTCGACCGGGTCGAGGCGGGCGGCCGCCGCGAGGTGTCCTACCGGGTCCGCTCCGACCTGCGCGGCCGCTACCCGCTGGGCCCGCTCCAGCTCCGCCTGACCGACCCGTTCGGCATGTGCGAGCTGACCCGGTCCTTCTCGTCGTACGACACCCTGACGGTGATCCCGCGCGTGGAGCCGCTGCCGCCGGTCCGCTTCAGCGGCGAGGCGAAGGGCTACGGCGACGGGCGGCAGCGCTCGCTCGCGCTGGCCGGCGAGGACGACGTCATCCCGCGCGGGTACCGCTACGGCGACGACCTGCGCCGGGTGCACTGGCGTTCCACCGCGCGCTACGGCGAGCTGATGGTGCGCCGCGAGGAGCAGCCGCAGCGCTCCCGCTGCACGGTGCTGCTGGACACCCGGGGTCTCGCCTTCCACGGCGCGGGCCCCGACTCGGCCTTCGAGTGGGCGGTCTCGGGCACCGCGTCGGCGCTGGTCCACATGCTCGAACGCGGCTTCTCCGTACGGCTGTTGACGGACACCGGCAGCTCGGTGCCCGGCGAGGGCGCGGACGGGTTCGCCGGCGCGAACCAGGAGTCGGCCGACGCGGCGGGCCTGATGATGGACACCCTCGCGGTGATCGACCACTCCGACGGCACCGGCCTGTCGCGCGCGTACGACGTGCTGCGCGGCGGCAACGAAGGGCTGCTGGTCGCCTTCTTCGGCGACCTCGACGAGGAGCAGGCCACGGTCGCCGCCAAGATGCGCCAGCGCAGCGGCGGCGCGGTCGCCTTCCTGCTGGACAGCGCGAGCTGGGGACGGGAACCGACCGATGTGGCCGGGCCGTTGGACAGGAGCGAGGAGCGGTTGCGGATGCTGCGCGAGGCGGGCTGGACGGCGCTGCGCGTGCCGCGGGGCGCCTCTCTGACCGAGCTGTGGCGCCAGGCGGACCGTGAGCGCACCGGTCTCGGTGTGGCGAGCGGCGCGGGCAATGAGGGGGCACCGGCATGAGCGGGCGGGCACGACTGGCGCTGGGCGCCTGGGCGGCCACCCTGATGGCGTCCTGCGCCCTGCTGCCCCTGGTCGAACCGGCCACGTGGATCCTCCAGGCGGCCTTCCTGCTGGGCGTGCAGTCGCTGGTGGGCGCGGCGACCCGGCGGGTGCCGCTGGCCCGGCCGCTGACCGTGGCCTCCCAGGCCCTGGTCACGCTGATGATGCTGACCCTGGTCTTCACCCGGGAGCAGGCGGTCGCCGGGATCGTCCCCGGCCCCGAGGCCTTCCAGCGCTTCGCCGACCTGCTCCAGCAGGGCAGCGACGACATCGCGCGGTACGCGATCCCGGCGCCGCTGGAGTCCACCGGCATCCGGCTGATGATCATCGGTGGCGTCCTGGTCATCGGGCTCGCGGTGGACACCCTCGCGGTGACCTTCCGTAGCGCGGCCCCGGCCGGGCTGCCGCTGCTGGCGCTGTACTCGGTGGCCGCGGGATTGTCCGACGGCGGCGCCGACTGGCTGTGGTTCGTGGTCGCGGCGGCCGGCTATCTGATGCTGCTGCTCGCCGAGGGACGCGACCGGCTCTCCCAGTGGGGGCGGGTCTTCGGCGGGGCGCCGCGCACTCCCGGCGGGGAGTCCGGGGTGGTGGCCCCGGTCCGCACCGGTCGGCGCATCGGCGCGGTCGCCCTGGGTCTGGCCCTCGTGGTGCCGGTCGCCCTGCCCTCGATGAGCGGCGGCCTCCTGGACGGCGTGGGGACGGGCGCGGGCGCCGGGAACGGCAGCGGGGGCACGATCTCCGCGGTGAACCCCCTGGTGTCCCTGCGCGACAACCTCAACGCGGACGACGACCGCCAGGTCCTGTCGGTGCGCTCCGACCCCGAGGCGGCCGCGAGCACGTATCTGCGGATCGTCTCCCTGGACGACTTCGACGGCACGACCTGGAAGCCGTCCAGGCGCGACATCGACAAGGTGCCGGACGAGTTCCCCACCCCACCTGGACTGGGTGCCGACGTCCGGCGTGCGGAGATCACGACGCGGATCGCGGCCGCCGACTGGTACCAGCAGGACTGGCTGCCGATGCCGTACCCGCCGAGCGGCGTGGACATCGACGGCAAGTGGCGCTACGAGCCCGTGGGGATGACGCTGGTCGGCGACAAGGGCCAGACCACACGCGGGGAGACGTACACGGTCAAGAGCCTGGACGTGCGGCCGACGGCCGAGCAGCTCGCCTCGGCGCCGGAGCCGCCCGCGGCGCTGAAGCGCGAGTACACCGAGCTGCCGAAGTCGCTGCCCGACATCGTCTCCGAGACCGCCCGTGAGCAGACCGCCGGCGCCTCGAACCACTACGAGCAGGCGGTGAAGCTCCAGGAGTACTTCACCGTGACGGGCGGCTTCCAGTACGACACCCAGGTGCAGGCGGGCAGCGGCTCGCAGGCGATCGCCCGGTTCCTGCAGAACAAGCAGGGCTTCTGCGTCCACTTCTCGTTCGCGATGGCCGCGATGGCCCGGAGCCTCGGCATCCCGGCCCGGGTCGCGGTGGGCTTCGCGCCCGGGACGCCGCAGGGCGACGGTTCGGTGTCGGTGGGGCTGAGGGACGCCCACGCGTGGCCGGAGCTGTACTTCGAGGGCGTGGGCTGGACCCGCTTCGAGCCGACCCCGACCCGGGGCACGCAGCCCGAGTACACGCAGACGGAGACCCCGGGCAGCAGCCTGCCGGACACCGGCCGTCCGACGCAGTCGGCGAGCGCGGCGCCCTCCGCCACGCCCTCCGCGAGCGAGAGCTGCACGGCGGAGCAGAAGAAGCTCGAGGCCTGCCCGAGCGAGTCCGCGGCAGCCGCGCTCACCAAGGACGAAGACGGCCCGAAGTGGTACGTCCTGCTGGCCTGGGCGCTCGCCGGTCTCGCCGCCCTGGCGATCCCGCTGTCGCCCGCCCTGTGGCGGATGCGGACCCGGGCGGTACGCCTGGGGGCGCACGGACGGACCGAGGCGGACGCCGCGCTGCACACCCTGGCGGTCTGGCTGGAACTGACCGACACGGCCTGGGACTTCGGGATCGTGCCGGACGGGTCGCAGACCCCCCGCAAGGCGGCGGCCCGGATCGTCCGGCTGGGGCATCTCGAGACCGAGGCGGCGGCCTCGGTGCACCGCGTGGCCGAAGCGGTGGAGCAGGTCCTCTACGCGCCGCGGCCACGTCCGGTGGCAGGGCTGGCGGAGGACGTCCGGCGGGCGATCGCCGGGCTGCGCGGCACGGCACCGCGGAGCACACGGCTGCGCGCGACCTTCGCCCCGCGTTCCACCGTCCGGGTGGTGTGGGCCGTCTCGGAGTGGTGGAGCGGCGTCACGGCGCGGGTGGCGGCGGCCCGGCCGACCCTGCGCAAACCGTCCGGCCAGCAGAGCTGAGGCCGGCCGGCAGGCATCACGGGTGAGGCCCCGGTCCGTGGGAAACGGACCGGGGCCTCACCTGTGTCCGCCGCTGTGGTTCAGGCGCTCACAGGCCTTCTTCAGGCGCTCACAGACCACCGGGGCTTGGGCCGGGAGCCCGGGACAAGGGCGTGCGTGAGGGGGTGACCGCCCGGCAGGCGGTCACCCCCTCATCGGCTTCTGGTCGAGCTACTGGCCGCCCTGTTCGTCGCGGCGCCGCTGCCAGCGCTGCTCGATGCGGTCCATCATGGAGCGCTTCTGCCGTGGCTGACGGCGGGCGTGCGGGCCACCTGCCGAGGGCTGTTCGCCCGGCTTGGGGGCCTTGCGCCAGCCGGTCACGGCGAGTACCGCACAGCCCAGCATGACGAGGAAGCCCACCACGCTGAGCCAGACCTGCTTGGCGACCATTCCTGCCATGAGGAGCGCGATACCCACGAGGAAGCCCGCGACCGCCTGGTAGACCCGTCGCCGGGTGTACGTGCGCAGCCCGCTTCCCTCAAGCGCTGTCGCGAACTTGGGATCTTCGGCGTACAGCGCTCGCTCCATCTGCTCGAGCATTCGCTGCTCGTGCTCCGAGAGCGGCACGGAGTCCTCCTCATCGTGCAGTCGCCGGGGCGACTCGGGGGGTCCCTTCAGGATAGGCAGGGAATCGCCCCCGTGAAACCCGCCCCTCTACGCCAATTGGCCAACCGGATTCCGCCATGAACGTCCCGGCCACTGAATCTTCCATTCCCCAGCGGCCGGCCCGTCATGCCGGGCGGTCTCCCTCGATCATACGGCGCTGGGCGCCCGATCGGGGGGCCTGTGGCGTACTCCATCTGCACCCAAGTCCCTGATCAGCGCGGCACCAGGACGGGGCACCCGGGCCTCAGGAGGTCGTCCGCGTCTCGGCGAGCACATGAAGCTGGGTGGCCACGGAGTGGAAGGCGGGGAGCTCGGCGGCCGCCTCCTCCAGCTTGAGCAGCGCCTCCAGGGCGCCGGGCTCGGTGTCGACGAGCACTCCGGGGACGAGGTCGGCGAAGACCCGTACGCCGTGCACGGCGCCGACCTCCAGGCCCGCGCCCTCGACCAGTGCGGTGAGCTGCTCGGCGGTGAAGCGCCTCGGCACGGGGTCACCGGCGCCCCATCGGCCGTTCGGGTCGGCGAGGGCCTGCTTGGCCTCCTTGAAGTGGCCGGCGAGGGCGCGGGCGAGCACGGCGCCGCCGAGGCCGGACGCGAGCAGGCTGAGGACGCCCTCGGAGCGCAGCGCGGCGACCACGTTGCGCACCCCCTCGGCGGGGTCGTCGACGTACTCCAGGACGCCGTGGCACAGCACCGCGTCGTAGGCGCCGCGCTCGACCACGTCGAAGAGGCCGTGGGCGTCGCCCTGGACGCCCTGGACCCGGTCGGCGACGCCGGCCTCGGCGGCGCGGCGCTCCAGGGCGAAGAGCGCGTTGGGGCTGGGGTCGACGACGGTGACGCGGTGGCCGAGGCGGGCGACGGGCACGGCGAAGTTGCCGCTGCCGCCCCCGGTGTCGAGGACGTCCAGGGACTCCCGGCCCGTGGCCTTGACCCGTCGTTCGAGAGCGTCCTGGAGGACCTCCCAGACCACGGCGGTACGGAGGGAGGCGCGGGGTCGCAGCGGGTCCGACACGACAGTTGACTCCTCGGCGCGGCACCGCCTCTTGCGCGGCGGAGCGAACGGGCACCCTCCCCGCCCGGGCTACGGAGGGCGAAGGGCTTCAGGCGCCTCCACCCTATTGCCTCCGTCACCTCACCTGGTCATCACGGGGCGGCGGCCCGGGGGGCGTCTCACACGACGGACAGCGGCGCCCCATGGCCACCCCCGCTTCAGCCCGCGTCCGGCATGTCCCTGCTCCCTGGGTGGTCGTCGGGGTCCGGGTGGTCGGCGTCCTGGCGGGGCTGGGGCAGGACCGGCTGGAGGACCAGCATCCGCTCGACGAGGCGCAGGAACATCGCCACGTCGCGTATGAGGTCGTCGGCGTCCCGGCGGGAGGCCGCGCCCTGGATGCCGGCCTCGGCCCGGGCGCGGCGCCGGGCCCCGGCGGCGAAGAGCGCGCTCCACTCGGCGAGCTCGGGCGCTATCTCGGGGAGCACTTCCCAGGCGCTCCGGATCTTGGCGCGGCGTCGGGGCGTGGGCTCCGGGCGGCCTCGCGCGGCGAGCACGGCGGCGGCGGTGCGCAGGGCAGCGAGATGTGCCGTCGCGTAGCGCTCGTTCGGCGTTTCCAGGACGGCGGCCTCGTCGAGTCCGGCGCGGGCCTGGGCGAGCAGGTCGAGGGCGGCGGGCGGGGCCGTGGTCCGGCGCAGCACGGGGTGTACGTCGCTCGCCGGTCCGGTCAGTGAGGGGGCAGGGCCGGTGGCGCGGCGCCGGCGGGCGGCTGCTGCGTGATAGCTGGCCATGACGAACCTCCTGTCGTCTGCGTGACGGCGTTGTGGCCGTATGTGCCCATCGTGAGGTATGGCACTGACAATCCGTTCTGACCTGGGCTTTTGCTTCGATCGCAGGTTCGGGTTAGTTTTTGCACTGACCAGTCAGTTCAAAAACTCGCCACACACTCAGGGGGTGGGCTGTGGACGCAATCGCCGTCACAGCCGAGGGCCTCGGGCTCAAGGGACCGCGGGGGTGGGCCTTCCGCGGGATCACCTTCGAGGCCGAGCCCGGGTCGCTCATCGCGGTCGAGGGCCCGTCGGGGTCCGGCCGCACATGTCTGCTGCTCGCGCTCACCGGGCGGATGAAGGCCACCGAGGGGACGGCGGCCGTGGGCGGGGCGCGGCTGCCGAAACAGCTCGGGGCGGTGCGGCGGCTGAGCGCCGTCGCGCATGTCGCCGGCGTCACCGATCTCGACCCGGCCCTCACCGTCGGGGAGCACCTGCGGGAGCGGGCCCTGCTCCAGCGCCGGTTCGGGGACTCCCTGCGCGCCCTGCTGCGGCCCCGCGCCGAGCGCGCGAACGAGGCCAAGCTGCGGATCGACACCGCCCTGACCGCCGCCGGTCTCGACCGGGAAGCCCTGCCCAAGGGCTCGCGGACCGCCGTACGCGATCTGGAGCGGCTGGAGGCGCTGCGGCTGTCCCTCGCCCTCGCGCTCATCGGCCGTCCGAAGCTGCTCGGCGTCGACGACACCGATCTGAAGCTGTCGGACGCCGAACGGGCCGAGGTCTGGGCCCTGTTGAGGTCGCTCGCCGAGGCCGGGACCACGGTCGTGGCGGTGTGCAGCGAGGCCCCGGAGGACGCTCTGACGATCTCCACCGGACAGAAGGAACAGAAGGAGGGGACCGATGCGCTCGCCGCGACTGGCCGCGCTTGAGCTGCGGCGCTTCGGGAGGGGCAAGCTGCCGCGCGCCGCCCTGGTGGCGCTGCTGGTGCTGCCGCTGCTCTACGGCGCCCTGTACCTGTGGTCGTTCTGGGACCCGTACGGCCGTCTCGACCGCATCCCGGTGGCGCTCGTGAACGCCGACAAGGGGGCGACCGCCGACGGGAAGAAGATCACCGCGGGCGCCGACATCACGA
Organism: Streptomyces justiciae; assembly: GCF_015163075.1. Lineage (GTDB taxonomy): Bacteria > Actinomycetota > Actinomycetes > Streptomycetales > Streptomycetaceae > Streptomyces > Streptomyces justiciae. Next base: position 71,965 of record NZ_JADDXU010000006.1, on the reverse strand, counting down.
AGGGGCTGCGCGAGAGCGACGTCTTCGAGTGGCACGAGGTGAGCGCCGCCGACGCGCGCGCGGGCGTCGAGGACGGCACGTACTACCTGTCGCTGACCATGCCGACCGACTTCAGCGAGCGGATCGCCTCCAGCGCGGGCGACTCCCCGGAGACGGGCGCGCTCCAGGTCAGGACCAACGACGCGAACAACTACATCGTCGGGCAGATCTCGCGCACGGTCTTCAGCGAGGTGCGCGAGGCCGCGTCCACGAAGGCGTCTCGGTCCTTCCTGGACCAGATCTTCATCTCCTTCTCCGACATCCACGGCGCGACGGTCAAGGCCGCCAAGGGTGCCGACAAACTGGAGACCGGCACGGCCAAGGCCGAGAAGGGCTCCAAGGACCTCGCCGACGGGCTGAAGGACGCGAAGAGCGGCAGCGGCAAGCTGTCCAAGGGGCTCAAGAAGCTCGACAAGGGCGCGGGCGACCTCCAGGACGGCTCGGCGAAGGTCGCGGAGGGCACCCAGACGCTCGCCGACAAGGTCAACGGGGTCGCGGAGAAGGTCGGGCCGTTCCTCAAGGACAACGAGAAGACGATCGGCGACACCGCCCAGCTGGTCGCGGACTCCGCCGGGGCGATCCGCGACCACCTCGACACCCTGGTGAAGACGGCTCCGGCCGCCGCCAAGGGCGCCCACACAGCCTCCGACACCCTGGACGACGTCTACAAGGCGCGCTGCGAGAACCCGGTCCTGCCGGACGGGGCCTGCGCCGACCTGAAGAAGGCCAAGGACGCCGCCGCCGACGTGGCCACGATCGCGGACGACCTGAACACCCTCGTGGGCGATCAGGACGGCGACCTGAAGAAGCTCGACAAGAACCTGGCGACCCTCCAGAAGCAGGCCCAGGCGCTCGCCGACCGGGCGCCGAACCTGTCCGAGGACCTCGACGACGCCGTCTCCAAGATCAACGCACTGAACGAGGGCGCGGGCAAGGTCGCCGCGGGCGCCAAGACGCTCCACACGGGCCTCGGCACCGCCAAGACCGGCGCCGGTGACCTGGACGAGGGCGTCGGCAAGCTCAAGACCGGCGCCGAGGACCTCAACGGCGGCATGTTCAAGCTCGTCGACGGCACCGGGAAGCTCTCCGACGGACTGCACGACGGCGCCGGCCAGATCCCCGACTACGACAAGGCCGACCGCGACCAGCGCACCGGCGTCATGGCCGACCCGGTCCAGCTCGTCTCCAAGGACCTGCACAAGGCGCCCAACTATGGCACCGGCTTCGCCCCGTACTTCATCCCGCTGTCCCTGTGGGTGGGCGCGATGGTGGCGTACATGCTGGTGGCGCCGATGAACCGGCGCGCGCTCGCGGCGGGCGCCCCGGCGTGGCGGATCGCGCTGGCCGGCTGGCTGCCGGTGGTGGCGGTCGGGGTGCTCCAGACCGTCGCCCTGATGTCGGTGCTGCACTGGGCGATCGGCCTGCAGATGGTGCGGGCGGCCGGGACCGTGGGCTTCCTGTTCCTGGTCACGGCGTGCTTCGCGGCGATCGTGCAGTGGCTCAACGCCCGCTTCGGGGCGGCGGGACGGATTCTCGTCCTGGCCTTCCTGATGCTCCAGCTGACGTCCGCGGGCGGCACGTACCCCGTGCAGACCAGCCCGGGCTTCTTCAACGCGCTCCACCCGTTCCTGCCGATGAGCTACGTCGTGGACGCGCTGCGCCGGCTCATCACGGGCGGCGGGCTCGGTCCGGTGTGGCACGCGTGCGTGGTGCTCGTCGCCTTCACCGCGGGAGCCCTCGCGCTGACCGCGCTGTCGGCCCGCCGCCGCCAGGTGTGGACCCTCGACCGGCTGCACCCGGAGCTGAGCCTGTGACCTCGACGACGGACGGGCCCACGGTTGCTGTGACAATCAGGGCCATGGAAAGCAGCAGCGGCAGCACGCGCCGCGAGGCCACCCGCCAGAAGCTCTACGAGGCGGCCGTCACCCTCATCGCGGAGCAGGGCTTCTCCGCCACCACGGTCGACGAGATCGCCGAGCGGGCCGGGGTCGCGAAGGGCACCGTCTACTACAACTTCGCGAGCAAGTCCGTCCTCTTCGAGGAGCTGTTGCGGCACGGCGTGGGCCTGCTCACCGCCTCCCTCCGGGAGGCGGCGGAGCGGACGGCCGCGGCGGGCGGCAGCAAGACGGACGCCCTGGACGCGATGATCCGGGCCGGCCTGGTCTTCATCGACCGCTACCCGGCCTTCACGCAGCTGTACGTGGCGGAGCTGTGGCGCACCAACCGGGCCTGGCAGTCCACGCTCATGGTGGTCCGTCAGCAGGCGGTGGCGGTGGTCGAGGACGTGCTGCGCGAGGGCATCGAGGGCGGCGAGTTCCACGAGGCGATCGACGTCTCGCTGACCGCGTCCGCGCTCGTCGGCATGGTGCTGGTGGCCGCGCTGGACTGGAAGGCGTTCCAGCCGGAGCGCTCGCTGGACGACGTCCACTCGGCGCTGTCGCGGCTGTTGCAGGGCCGGGTGAGCGGTACGCGCGCGTAGCCACGAAAGCGCCGGTCCGCTGTGGCCGCGTCCCCCGCGGGCCACCTCGAACCGGCGCCTTCTCGTGCTCCCCCGTTTTCCCCCGTGTCCCCCGTCGGACCCCCGTTCGGTCGTTCCCCCGGGCCCCCGTGCCTCGCTCCCGCCGACTTCCGCCGGCGGAAGGAGCGGATCCGGGGCGGCTCCGCTCCGGCGCCCCGTGTCGCCGGTGCCGGAGCCGTTCCCCTTCTCCGTGGCTCCACTCTCTCGTTCACGCAGGTCGGGACCCATCCGCGCGCGTACTCATCTCCCCCACTAGGTACGGATACTCAGACCTGCGCACTCAGGCCCAGGACGCTCCGTTGCCCACTGGTTACGATCGCCTCCGTGTCCGTACTCCCCCTTGTCTTCACCAGCGGCTGGGCCAGCGGAATCAATGCCTACGCCGTCGTGCTGCTGCTCGGCGTCTTCGGCGCGACCGGGCTGAGCGACGACGTCCCCGAGACCTTGCAGCGCCCTGAGGTCCTCGTCACAGCGGGCGTGCTGTTCCTGTGCGAGGCCGTCGCGGACAAGATCCCGTACGTCGACTCGGCGTGGGACTCCGTGCACACGCTGATCCGGCCCGCCGCGGGCGCCTGGGTCGGTGCGGTGCTGGCCGGTCAGAGCGGCTCGCTCAACGACGCGGTCGCGGGCCTGGTCGGCGGTTCGACGGCGCTGGCCAGCCACGCGGTCAAGGCCGGGACCAGGATGGCGGTGAACACCTCGCCGGAGCCGTTCAGCAACGTGATCGTGAGCCTGGCCGAGGATCTCGGCGTCGGCGGGCTGGTCACGTTCGCGATCTTCAACCCGCAGGCGGCGGCGATCATCGCGGCCGTGCTGCTGCTCGCCGGACTGGTGATACTGATCTTCCTGATCTCCCGCATCCGGCGGTTCCTGCGGCGCAGGGCCCAGCGCCGGGAGGAGAAGCGGCTCGCGGGCCGGTCAGGGTCGCCGCCCGGCTGGTGACCCCACCTGTCACCAGGGCTGTCAGTGGCGGCCGATAAAGTCGCAGGCATGGCACGGATTGCGGTGATCGGCGCCGGGATGGGCGCGATGGCGGCCGCTGCCCGGCTGGCCGTCGCGGGCCACCGGGTGGCGGTGTACGAGCGTACGGAGACGTACGGCGGTGCGGTGCGCCGCTTCGAGCGCGACGGGTTCGCCTTCGACACCGGGCCGGGGCTGCTGCCGCTCCCCGCCGTCTACCGCGATCTCTTCGTCAAGACCGGCAAGGAGCCGCTGGAGTCGGTCGTCGACCTGGTCCAGGTCGATCCGTCGTCGCGGCATCTCTTCGCGGACGGCACCGAGGTCGCCCTGCCGAACGCGTCCCGCGCGGGCGTGGTGGCCGCGCTGAACGAGGCGCTCGGTGCGGGCGCCGGCGACCGCTGGGGCGACTTCCTGGTCCGGGCCCGCGAGGCCTGGGACCGTACGCGCCGGCCGCTCCTGGAAGAGCCGCTATGGCCCAACTGGTCGGTGCTGGCCGACCGTGAGCCCTATCCGTCGGTCCCGCACAAGAAGCTGCTGCGCACCCGCCGCGCCGGGCTGCTCGCCGAGATCGGCGCCTGGGAGCTGCGCGACCCCCGACTGGCCGCACTGCTGGACGGCTACGCGCTGGCGTACGGCCTCGACCCGAGCGACGCCCCGGCGAGCGCGGCGGTGCTGCCGTACATGGAGCACGCCTTCGGGGCCTGGTATGTCCGCGGCGGCATGCGGGAGTTGGCGCGCGCGGTGTACGAGCGGTGTGTGGCGCGCCGGGTGGAGTTCCACTTCGGTGCCGAGGTCACCGGGGTGGTGGAGAAGGACGGGCGGGCGGCCGGGCTGGAGTTGGGCGACGGTTCGGTGGTGGAGGCGGAGTTCGTCGTCGCCGGGGTCGCTCCTGAGGTGCTGAACCGATGTGTGCGGGGCGCGGCGGTCAGGGACGCGGGCAGCGTTCTGCCGCGGCACGGGCTGCCGAGCCGTCTCACGGTGCTGCTGGCGCTGCGCGGTGGCCGCCCAGAGGGCGTGGCACACAAGACGGTCGTGCACGCGGAGGACCGGGAGCGCGAGCTGGGCCTGCTGTTCGGTTCGCCTCCGGGGCTCGACGCGCGCCCCACGCTCACCGTCCTGCGCCCCGACGACGTCCGCTCGGTCCCGGACGCGGACCACGAGGCGATCACCCTCACCGCGACGGTTCCCGCGTTCACTGGCAGCGGTTGGCCGGAGCCCGAGGTTTTCGCCGATCACGCGGACAAGTTGATCGCCACCGCGGAGCGGGCCGTACCGGACCTGCGCGAGCGCCTCCTGTGGCACGAGGTGCGGACCCCGGCCCACATCGCGGAGACGACCGGTGCGGAGGGCGGTGCGGTACCGCCCCCGGCTCTCGCCGCGGCCGATGGGCGACTGCTGCACCCGGCGAACAGCACGGAGCTGCCGGGCCTGTTCACCGTCGGCGGCTGGTCGCACCCCGGCGGTGGCCTCCCGCACGCGGGCATGTCGGGTGCGCTGGTCGCCGGACTGATCGTGGAGGGACCGGACTTCCGGGGCTCTCAGTGACGGCCCCGGGTACCTTCCGCTGACCGCTCCTCAGAAGCGGTACTGCTCGTCGTAGCCGTTCCCCTGCTGGCCGTTGCCCTGGTAGGGGTACTGCTGCTCCGGCGGGAGTTCGCCGCCGTAGGAGTCGTCGGAGCGCTGCTGCGGGACCCAGACGCCGCCGGCCGGGGTCTCGCCGCCGTAGGTCGCGTTGCCGTACTGGTCCTGGCCGTAGGCCTGCTGGCCGTAGTTCTGCTGGCCGCCGTACGAGGTGTCGTAGCCGGCGCCGCCGTAGGTCTGGGTGCCGATGTACGGGTCGGAGTAGGCGGCGTACTGCTGCTGTCCGGCCATGTCGTAGCCGTACTGCTGCTGGTCGTAGCCGGTGTACCCGTCGTAGGAGTAGCTCTGGTCGGCGCCCTGGGCGGCCGTCGCGTACTGGTCCTGGCCGGCGTAGGTGCCGTCGCCGGCCGCCGCCGGGTAGGGGGTGTCGCCGTATATGCCGTAGGAGCCGGTGTCGTCCGGCATCGGCTGGGGCTCGTAGACCGCGGTGGTCTCGGCCGCCGCGGCGGGGCGGGCGGGCGTGAACACGTCGTCGCGGTCGTAGTCGTCGCCGTAACCGGCCGGGTCCTGGCGGTAGTCGGCCTCGTCGCCGTAGGCCGCGTCCGTCGCCTCGAGGTCGGAGACCTCCAGGGTGGGCTCCTCGCGGCCGCGCTCGCGGCGCTTGCCGCCGGTCAGGCCGCCCAGGGCCGCCGGCGGATTGACCGCCCAGCCCTGTTCGAAGCCGCGGCGGAAGGAGAGCGTGACGTACGTCTGGCCGATCGCGAAGGCGATGGCGCCCAGCCCGATGACGACGACCGACGGGATCAGCACACCGAGGACGACGCCGAGGAAGCCCGCGAAGGCGAGCAGGCGCCAGCGCAGCCGCGCCTTGTACTGGAGCAGCACCTCGCCGAGCAACCACAGCGCGACGATTCCGAACGCGATGTAGAGGACCGTCCAGCCCATGTACGCCCCTCTCCCAGTGACCGCTACGCAGTGTGTCGTATATCCGTGCGGCCGGTCTAGGCCTGCGGTGGGTGGTGCAGGCCCAGGTTCTCGTAGATTTCCAGCGTCGCCGTGGAGTTGTTGAGCGTGATGAAGTGCAGTCCGGGCACTCCCTCGGCCAGCAGCCGCGCGCAGAACTCGGTGGCGAAGTCGATACCGATGGAGCGTACAGCGGCCGGATCGTCTTTTGCTGTGAGGATCCGCTCTTTCAGGACGGAGGGGATCGACGCGTTGCTGAGCTGCGGAAGCCGTTCGAGCATCTTCACACTCGTGACCGGCATCACCTCGGGGATGACCGGGGTGGCGCAGCCGGCGGCGGCCACGCGGTCGCGGAGGCGAAGGTAGGAGTCGGGCTCGAAGAACATCTGCGTGATGGCGTAGTCGGCGCCGGCGCGGCACTTGTCGACGAAGTGCTCGACGTCCGTGTCCCAGTCGCCGGAGCGCGGGTGCATCTCCGGGAAGGCGGCGACGCCGACGCAGAAGTCACCCGACTCCTTGATGAGCCGGACGAGTTCGGCCGCGTACGTCAGGCCCTGCGGATGCGGCACCCAGTCGCCCATGGGGTCGCCGGGCGGGTCGCCGCGCACGGCGAGCATGTTGCGGATCCCGGCGTCGGCGTACTGGCCGATGATGTTGCGCAGCTCGGCGATCGAGTGGTTGACCGCGGTGAGGTGGGCGACCGGGGTGAGCGTGGTGTCCGCGGCGATCTGCTCGGTGGCGCGGACGGTGCCGGCGCGGGTGGAGCCGCCGGCGCCGTAGGTCACGGAGACGAAGTCGGGGGCCACCGCCTCGACCCTCCGCAGCGCGTTCCACAGGTTCCGCTCGCCCTTCTCCGTCTTCGGAGCCCAGAACTCGAACGAGTAGGCGGTTTTGCCGGTGGCGAGGATGTCGCGCACGGTGCGTGCGCGGTCCGTCCTGGTGGATGCGGTTCCGAGGGCCATACCGGCAGGTTAGCCAGGGGGCGCTGGTCGCCCAACCAGATCACGGAAATTTGCCCGTTTTGTCGATTTACTGTCCACCCATCGGACAGTTTTCGGACAGCGAGGGCCCACGATGTGGCTGGTCACCGCTGACGCAGGCGCTTGGCGAACTCCGCGGCGGCCGCGCCGGGGTCGGTCGCCTCCGTGATGGCGCGTACGACGACGACACGGTCCGCGCCCGCCTCCAGCACCTCGTCGAGGTTGCCGAGGTCGATGCCGCCGATGGCGAACCAGGGGCGGTCGGTGCGGAGGGCGGCGGTGTGGCGGACCAGGTCGAGGCCGGGGGCGTGGCGGCCGGGCTTGGTGGGGGTGGGCCAGCAGGGGCCGGTGCAGAAGTAGTCGACGCCGTCCTGGACCGCGGCGGCGGTGGCTTCCTGATCCGCGTGGGTGGAGCGGCCGATGAGGACGTCGTCGCCGAGGATCGCGCGGGCCGCGGGGACCGGGAGGTCGCCCTGGCCGAGGTGGAGTACGTCGGCGCCGGCGGCGTGGGCGACGTCCGCGCGGTCGTTGACGGCGAGGAGTTTGCCGTGGCGGGCGCAGGCGTCGGCGAAGACTTGGAGGTGCTCCAGTTCCTCGGCGGCCTCCATGCCCTTGTCGCGGAGCTGCACGATGTCGACGCCGCCGGCGAGGACCGCGTCGAGGAACTCCGGGAGGTCGCCCTGGCGCTTGCGGGCGTCCGTGCAGAGGTAGACGCGGGCGTCGGCGAGCTGGGCGCGGGCGGTGCGGGCGGCGTCGGTCATGTTCGGTCCCCCGGTGTCGGTGGCGTACGGCCGTGGACGAGTGCGGTCGGCCTTGGCGGCGGGCGGTAGTGAACCACAGGTGGGTCGGGGCGGGGCATGCCGGTGTGCCGTGGTGGGTCACGCGGGCCGAGGTGCGTGTCACTCACCCGCGCTCGCGGGGCACCGCCGCGCCCACCCGTGCCGCCCTGCGGCACGACTGCCCGCAGCTAGGCGAACAAGGCGGGTGCCACTGCTCGGGTGGGAGCCGCCCCAGCGGCACGACCGCCCGCAGCTAAGCGGATGCCAGGGTGGGCAGCCGCCCCGGTCCGGGGCCGCACAGACATCCTGCGGCCCCGGTTCACGCACCGGACGGTGTTCGGTCAGACCGCCAGTGCCTGGGCTCGGCGCTTCACCTCTGTGCCTCGGTTCTCGCTGAGGGCCTGGGCGGGGGTGCCGGGGAGGCTGTCGTCGGGGGTGAAGAGCCACTCCAGCATCTCTTCGTCGGTGAAGCCGTCGTCCCTCAGAAGGGTCAGGGTCCCGGTGAGGCCCTTGACGACCTTCTGCTCGGCCCCGTCGATGAAGGCGGCGGGGACGTGCAGTGCGCGGTTCTCACCTCGGCGTACGGCGATGAGCTGGCCCTCCTTGACCAGCTGCCGCACACGCGTCACCTCGACGTCCAGCATTTCTGCGATGTCGGGGAGGGTGAGCCAGGCGGGGACGAGAGCATCGATCTTTGCGTCAATCTCGGTCACGGAATCAAGCCTGCCATCCCGCACTGACAGTCGGAAGCCGGGGCCACCCGAAACGGCCCCTACCTCGACATTTCCGCTAGACCACCGCCGCCTTCAGCGGCCGCCCCGGGTCTGACAGCAGCCCGGGGTCGAGTGCCGTCCCCGCCTCGATCAGCCGCCGCCCCTGCGCAAGATCGCGCGGCCGGCCCACCGCCAGCAGCGCGACCAGCCGGTTCTCCCGCAGCCAGCACACCGTCCAGGCCGGTCCGGACGGGTCCCCGCGCCACAGGACCGTGTCGGCGGACGTGTGATGGCCGGCGTACTGGACGAAACGGCCGAACTGCTCGGACCAGAAGTACGGCACCGGGTCGTAGACCGACGGCGTCTCGCCGATGATGTTGGCCGCGACCGTGCGCGGCCCCTGGAGGGCGTTGTCCCAGTGGTGGACCAGCAGCCGCTCGCCGTAGCGCCCCGAGGGGAAGGACGCGCAGTCGCCCACGGCGTACACGTCCGGGACCGACGTGCGCAGCCCCGCGTCGGCCACGACCTCGCCGTGTGCACCGAGGTCGATGCCCGAGCCGGACAGCCAGGACGTGGCCGGGCGGGCGCCGATGCCGACCACGACCGCGTCCGCGGGCAGCCGGGAACCGTCGTCGAGGACGACCTCGCCGGGCTCGATGTGCGCCACGCGTGCGTGGGTGCGCAGAGTTGCGCCGGCGTCGGCGTACCAGGCCGCCATGGGCGTGGCCACCTCCGCGGGCAGCGCCCCCGCGAGCGGCCGGTCGGCGGCCTCGACGACGGTCACCGCGCAGCCCGCGTCGCGCGCGGCGGTGGCGAACTCGGCGCCGATCCAGCCCGCGCCGACGACCACGATGTCGTGCTGCCGGGCGAGCACCGGGCGCAGCCGTTCGGCGTCGTCGAGGGTGCGCAGCAGATGGACGCCGGGCACACCCTCCGCGCCGGGCAGCCGGATCGGTTCCGCGCCGGTGGCGAGGACCAGGACGTCGTACGGCACCGGCCCGCCCTCGGCGTCCAGTTCGTGGTCGGCCGGGCGGACGCCGAGCACCTCGACGCCGAGCCGCAGGTCGATGCCGAGCGCCTCGAAGTCGACGTCGAAGGCGGAGCCCTCGGCCTTGCCGAGCAGTACCGCCTTGGACAGCGGCGGCCGGTCGTACGGTTGGTGGGGTTCCGCGCCGATCAGTGTCACCGTGCCGGTGAAGCCCTGTTCGCGCAGGGCCACGGCGGTCTGTACGCCGGCCATGCCCGCGCCGACCACGACCACCCGTCGCCGCGCCTGCGTCTCCGTCTCGTCGCTCACCTGATCACCATAGACAACTGACAATTTGTCAGTCAGGAGTCGTGCACCGTGACCTGCTCCACAACGCTGGTCCCGCTGCCGGGCTGCGACTCCCACGCCCAGCTCTCCTCCAGCCGCACCCGGCCGTCCGCGAGCTCCACGACCGTCGAGACGCAGTGCCCGCTCGACGTCGTCCCGTCGTGCTTCAGCTGTACGTACCGGAAGTCGAGCCGGTCGCCCGCCCGCGTGCCCACCAGATGCCCGCGGACTACGTCGCCGCCCTCGTACTCGGCCCAGATCTCGCCGTCCTTCTCGTGGTACGTGAACCGGGTGCGGGTACCCACCTGACCTGGGGCCTGGTCGGCGACGGGGGCGAGGACGAGGCCGTCCAGCGAGCGGGCCATGACAGTGGGCCTCCTTACAAAAGGGCAAAACCAAGAGCTAGGGTGGCCAACGTAGAGCACTCGCGGGAGCCCGGACGCACCGGGCTGAGAGGGAGGCTGGCGGCCTCCGACCGTACGAACCTGATCCGGGTCATGCCGGCGAAGGGAGGGGCTGGACGCCCATGTCCTCACGTACGTCAGACGTCCTCGTCGTCGGGGGCGGAATCATCGGCCTCGTCACGGCCTGGCGGGCCGCGCAGCGCGGTTTCGCCACGGCCGTCGTGGACCCCGAACCGGGCGGCGGGGCCGCCCAGGTGGCGGCCGGCATGCTCGCCGCCGTCACCGAACTGCACTACGGCGAGCAGACCCTGCTCGGCCTGAACCTGGCCTCGGCCCGCCGCTATCCGGACTTCGCGGCCGAACTGACCGACCTGACCGGGCTCGACCTCGGCTACCGCCGCTGCGGCACGCTCGCCGTCGCCCTGGACGCCGACGACCGTGCCCACCTGCGCGAACTGCACGCCCTGCAACAGCAGTCGGGGCTGGAGTCCGAGTGGCTGTCAGGGCGGGAGTGCCGGCGTCTGGAGCCGATGCTCGCGCCGGGCGTGCGCGGCGGGCTGCGGGTGGACGGCGACCACCAGATCGACCCCCGGCGGCTGACCAAGGCGCTGCTGGCCGCCTGTGAGCGGGCGGGTGTGGTGTTCCACCGCGACTGGGCCGAGCGGCTCGACGTCGTGCGGGAGCGGGCCGCGGGCCTCACGACGACCGACGGTACGCGGCTGGGCGCGGGGCAGGTCGTGCTGGCGGCGGGCAGCCTCAGCGGCCGCCTCGCCGGGGTCCCGGACGCCGTACTGCCCCCGGTCCGCCCGGTGAAGGGCCAGGTGCTGCGGCTGACCGTGCCGTCCCGGTACGCGCCGTTCCTGAGCCGGACCGTGCGGGCCGTGGTGCGCGGCAGCCAGGTCTATCTGGTGCCGCGCGAGAGCGGTGAGCTGGTGATCGGGGCGACCAGCGAGGAGCAGGGCTGGGACACGACGGTGACCGCGGGCGGGGTGTACGAGCTGCTGCGCGACGCCCATGAGCTGGTGCCCGGCATCACCGAGCTGCCGCTGACGGAGACCCGCGCGGGGCTGCGTCCCGGCTCCCCCGACAACGCGCCCTTGCTCGGCCCGACCGAGCTGCCGGGACTGCTGCTGGCCACCGGCCACTACCGCAACGGCGTGCTGCTGACGCCGGTCACCGGCGACGCCATGGCCCACGCCCTGACCACCGGTGAACTCCCGGACGAGGCCCGCCCGTTCACCCCCAGGCGATTCGCGAAGCACCTCACGGAGCAGCCCGCATGAACATCTCCGTCAACGGGGAGCCGCGCCAGTTCGCTCCCGGCACGGCGCTCGACACCGTCGTGCGCGCCCTCACCCCGGCACCCTCCGGAGTGGCCGCCGCCCTCAACGAAACCGTCGTCCCGCGCGCGCAGTGGCCGTCGACGCCCCTCTCCGAGGGGGACCGCGTCGAGGTCCTGACCGCCGTCCAAGGAGGCTGACCCATGGCCGACGATCCCTTCGTCCTCGGCGGTACGACGTTCTCGTCCCGGCTGATCATGGGCACGGGCGGGGCGCCCAGCCTGGACGTGCTGAAGCGGGCGCTGGTCGCCTCGGGCACGGAACTCACGACGGTCGCGATGCGGCGCGTGGACCCGAACGTGCACGGCTCGGTCCTGTCCGTGCTGACCGAGCTCGGCATCCAGGTGCTGCCGAACACGGCCGGCTGCTTCACGGCGGGCGAGGCGGTGCTGACGGCCCGCCTCGCGCGCGAGGCGCTCGGCACGGACCTGATCAAGGTGGAGGTCATCGCCGACGAGCGCACCCTGCTGCCGGACCCGATCGAGCTCCTGGAGGCGGCGGAGACCCTGGTCGACGACGGCTTCACGGTGCTGCCGTACACCAACGACGACCCGGTCCTCGCGCGGAAGCTGGAGGACGTGGGGTGCGCGGCGATCATGCCGCTGGGCTCCCCCATCGGGTCCGGGCTCGGCATCCGCAACCCGCACAACTTCCAGCTGATCGTCGAGCACGCGCGCGTGCCGGTGATCCTGGACGCCGGGGCGGGTACGGCGTCGGACGCGGCGCTCGCGATGGAGCTGGGGTGCGCGGGTGTGATGCTCGCCTCGGCGGTGACGCGCGCCCAGGAGCCGGAGCTGATGGCGCACGCGATGCGGCACGCGGTCGAGGCGGGCCGGCTGGCCCACCGGGCGGGCCGCATTCCCAAGCGGCACTTCGCCGAAGCGTCCTCCCCCACCGAGGGGTTGGCGCGCCTGGACCCGGAACGCCCGGCATTCTGAACGTACGTTCGAGGAGATTCGGGAGCGGGTGCGAGGTCCGTCACAGCTCGGCTTCAGTCCCGCCCCGATCTCACCCGAACCCCCGGCCCTGTCAGTCACGGCTCGTACACTCACCTGCGTGGATACGACCCTTCAGGACCCTCTGGTCGGGCAGGTGCTCGACGGCCGGTACCGCGTGGAAGCGCGGATCGCCGTCGGCGGGATGGCCACGGTCTACCGGGCCCTGGACACCCGCCTCGACCGCGTGCTCGCCCTGAAGGTCATGCACCCGGGCCTCGCCGCCGACGCCACCTTCGTCGACCGCTTCATCCGCGAGGCCAAGTCCGTCGCCCGGCTCGCCCACCCCAACGTGGTGCAGGTCTTCGACCAGGGCACCGACGGGTCGTACGTCTATCTCGCCATGGAGTACGTCGCCGGCTGCACCCTGCGTGACGTGCTGCGCGACCGCGGGGCGCTGCAACCGCGGGCCGCCCTCGACATCCTGGAGCCGGTGCTGGCCGCGCTCGGCGCCGCGCACCGCGCCGGGTTCGTGCACCGCGACATGAAGCCCGAGAACGTGCTGATAGGGGACGACGGCCGGGTCAAGGTCGCCGACTTCGGACTGGTCCGCTCGGTCGACACCGTCACCAACACCAGCGGTGCCGTGCTCGGCACCGTCTCCTATCTCGCGCCCGAGCAGATCGAACAGCCGGGCGCCGCGGATGCCCGCGTCGACGTGTACGCGTGCGGTGTCGTGCTGTACGAGATGCTGACCGGCGAGAAGCCGCACGACGGGGACTCGCCCGCGATCGTCCTCTACAAGCACCTGCACGAGGACGTCCCGCCACCCTCGGCGATCGTGCCGGGCCTGCCGTTCGCGCTGGACGAGCTGGTCGCGTCGGCGACCGCCCGCACCCCGGACGTCCGCCCGTACGACGCCGTGGCGATGCTCGGCCAGGCCCGCGAGGCGCGTGCCGCGCTCAGCGCGGACCAGCTGGACGCCGTACCGCCGCAGGCGCTGACCACCGAGCACAACAACACCGAGGACCGGACGAGCGTGATCCCGCGCTCGCTGACGGTGCCGCGGCCGCTGCCGGTCAACGAGGACGACGATCCCGCGCTCAACCGCACCAGCCGGTTCGCGACCCCACCGCCCCCGCCGCCCCGGCGCCGCCGCTCCGGCGTTCCGCGCGGGCCGCTCGCGATCGTCGTCGCCCTGCTGCTGATCCTCGGTGTCGGCGCGGGCGTCTGGTACATCAACTCCGGGCAGTTCACCAAGGTCCCGGCGCTGATCGGGAAGACCGAGGCGCAGGCGCGTGAGCGGCTCTCCCAGGAGGGCCTCGACGTCGGCAAGATCAAGCATGCCTACAGCGACACCGTGAAGCGGGGCCGGGTCATCAGCTCCGACCCCGGTGTGGGCACCCGCATACGGAACAACGACTCGGTGGCGCTCACCGTCTCCGACGGTCCCGAGACCGTGGAGCTGGCCGACCTCAAGGGCTACCGGCTGGACAAGGCGCGGCTCCGGCTGAAGAACGACGGCCTCGAACCGGGCATGGTCACCCGGGAGTTCAGCTCCGACGTCATCAAGGGCTTCGTGATCCGCACCGACCCCGAGGGCGGCACCAAGCTCCACGCGGGCACGGCCGTCGCCCTGGTCGTCAGCAAGGGCAGCCCGGTCGAGGTCCCGGACGTCACCGGCGAGAGCCTGGAGGACGCCAAGGCGGATCTGACGGAGGCGGGCCTGAAGGTGAAGGTCGCCACCGAGCAGGTCAACTCCGAGTACGACAAGGGCCAGGTCGCCGCCCAGACGCCGGGCGAGGGCAGTAGGGCCGCCGAGGGCGACACCGTGACGCTGACGATCTCCAAGGGTCCGGAGATGGTCGAGGTCCCGGACGTGGTGGGCGACAGCGTCGACGACGCGAAGGCCGCGCTGGAGGGCGCCGGGTTCGAGGTCGACGAGGACCGCGGCATCCTGGGGCTGTTCGGCGACACCGTGAAGAGCCAGTCCGTGGACGGCGGCGACACCGCGCCCAAGGGGTCGACGATCACGATCGAGATCCGCTAGGACCTGACCTTGGACCGCCGACGGGGCACTCCCCCGCGCATGACACCCTGAACGGGTGATGACTCAGCGCAACCCCGTCGGCGGCCATGTCCCCGTGGCCGGCGGTCTGAACTCCGTCGGCCTGTCCTATGCCCGCGATCTGAAGGCCGAGACCGTACAGGTCTTCGTCGCCAACCCGCGCGGCTGGGCCACGCCCGCCGGCAACCCGCGGCAGGACGAGCAGTTCCGGGCGGCCTGCGAGGCGGAGTCGATCCCGGCGTACGTCCATGCCCCGTACCTGATCAACTTCGGCTCGCACACCGAGGCCACTGTCGAGAAGTCGGTGGAGAGCATGCGGCACTCGCTGCGGCGCGGGCGGGAGATCGGGGCGCTCGGCGTGGTCGTGCACACGGGCAGCGCGACCGGCGGCCGGGACCGGTCGGTAGCGCTGAAGCAGGTCCGGGAGTACATGCTGCCGCTGCTCGACGAGCTCACCCACGACGACGACCCGTTCCTGCTGCTGGAGTCGACCGCAGGACAGGGCGCCTCGCTGTGCTCGCGCACCTGGGACTTCGGGCCGTACTTCGAGGCGCTGGACGCCCATCCCAAGCTGGGGATCTGCCTCGACACCTGCCACATCTTCGCGGCCGGACACGATCTGACCGGCCCGTCCGGCATGCACCAGACCCTCGACCTGCTGGTGGACACCGTCGGCGAGGGGCGGCTGAAGCTGATCCACGCCAACGACTCCAAGGACGTCGTAGGCGCCCACAAGGACCGGCACGAGAACATCGGCGCCGGTCACATCGGCGAGGACCCGTTCCGGGCGCTGATGACCCACCCGGCCACGGCGGGCGTACCGCTGATCATCGAGACGCCCGGCGGGAAGGAAGGGCATGCCGCGGATGTGGAGCGACTGAAGAAACTTCGCGACGCATAACCCGTTACGGAATACCCCTGGGGGGTATACGGTTCCTGCTGGATGCAGGAACCGTTACCTGACGTTGGGGGCACTCATGCAGCACGAGGCGCACACAGGGCACGCTCACCACCGGCACGAGAGCCACCAGGCGCCCGGCAGCAGCTGGGCCATGGCCGTCCAGGCCACCCTCCACTGCCTCACCGGCTGCGCCATCGGCGAAGTGCTCGGCATGGTCATCGGTACCGCGCTCGGCTGGGGGAACCTGCCGACGACGATCCTCGCGATCGTCCTCGCGTTCTTCTTCGGCTACTCGCTCACCCTGCGCGGTGTCCTGCGCTCCGGCCTCGGATTCCGGGCCGCGGTGCAGGTGGCGCTGGCCGCGGACACGCTGTCGATCGCCGTGATGGAGCTGGTCGACAACGGGGTGATCGTGCTGTGGCCGGGCGCGATGGACGCGGAACTGGCCGACCTGCTGTTCTGGGGCGCACTGGCGATCTCGCTGGTCATCGCGTTCGTCGTCACCGTGCCGGTGAACAAGTGGATGATCGGCCGGGGCAAGGGGCACGCGGTGGTGCACCAGCACCACCACTGAACCAGGAGAGCAGACGTCAGAGCTCGGGGCCGTCCCCGGGCTCCTCCTGGTACGAGTACCGCTGCTCTTTCCACGGATCGCCGATGTTGTGATAGCCGCGCTCCTCCCAGAAGCCACGGCGGTCGGCGGTCATGTACTCGACGCCGCGGACCCATTTGGGTCCCTTCCAGGCGTACAGATGGGGGACGACCAGGCGGAGCGGGAAGCCGTGCTCGGCGGTCAGCAGCTCGCCGTCCTTGTGGGTGGCGAAGATCGTGCGGTCGGCGGCGAAGTCCGCGAGGCGCAGGTTGGAGCTGAAGCCGTACTCGGCCCACACCATCACATGGGTGACGTCCGGTGCGGGCGGGGCGATCTCCAGGACGGTCCGGGCGGGGACCCCGCCCCACTCGGCGCCGAGCATGCTGAACTTCGTCACGCAGTGCAGGTCCGCGAGGACGGAGGTGTACGGCAGGGCCGTGAACTCCTCGTGGTTCCAGCAGTGCTTCTCGCCGTCAGCGGTGGCGCCGAAGACCCGGAACTCCCAGCGCTCGGCCCGGAACTTGGGGACCGGCCCGTAGTGGGTGACGGGCCAGCCGCGCTGCAGTCGCTGCCCCGGCGGTAGCTCGGAATGCGCCGCTTCTCCACTTTCGCGCTCCACCGGCTGACCCATGACTCCATCCTGACAGACCAGGGACGGTGCACCTGACCAACCCCATCCCGATTCATCTCAAATCGGACTAAGCATGTACTTACTTACTAAGCGCAGACTTACTGGACGATCTTCGGTGACGGTGCAAGGATGCGGCGCAACCTGCCAGTTCCCCCCTTTGGAAGGAGCCTCTGCGATGCAGGGCGACCCCGAGGTCATCGAATTCCTCAACGAGCAGCTCACCGGCGAGCTCACCGCGATCAACCAGTACTTCCTGCACGCGAAGATGCAGGAGAACTTCGGCTGGACGAAGCTCGCGAAGTACACCCGCCACGAGTCGTTCGACGAGATGAAGCACGCCGAGGTGCTCACCGACCGGATTCTCTTCCTGGAGGGGCTGCCGAACTACCAGCGCCTGTTCCATGTCCGGGTCGGGCAGACGGTCAAGGAGATGTTCGAGGCGGACCGGCGGATCGAGGTCGAGGCGATCGACCGCCTCAAGCGCGGGATCGAGGTGATGCGCGCCAAGGGCGACATCACGTCGGCGAACATCTTCGAGTCGATCCTGGAGGACGAGGAGCACCACATCGACTACCTCGACACCCAGCTGGAGCTCCTGGAGAAGCTCGGTGAGGCGCTGTACATCGCCCAGCTGATCGAGCAGCCGGAGAGCTGAGCCGCGAGCGGCTAGGCGGCCTCTTCCAGCACCTCGACCTCGGACACCTCGGCGAGAACCGGCATGCCCTGGTCGGCCAGCTCGCGTCGCGGGCAGGCGCCCCGGCCCAGGATCGCCTGGATACGGCGGACGCAGGAACCGCAGTCCGTGCCCGCCTTGCAGGCGGAAGCTATCTGGCGGGGGGTGCAGGCACCGTCCGCGGCGTGCTTCTTCACCTGCTGCTCGGTGACCCCGAAACAACTGCAGACGTACACGCGGGTCACCTCCCGAGGGGATTGATCGGTCTTGCCATCCCCGTTGATCGGTGAGGCTAACCTAACCTTACCCGCCCTGCGGGAGCCGTAAAAGAGGAGTGGGGCGCGGATCGTATGTGATCCGCGCCCCACAGCCGTCTCAAGGACTCACTGGTCCCGGTACATCTCCGCCACGAGGAAGGCCAGGTCGAGCGACTGGCTGCGGTTCAGCCGGGGGTCGCAGGCCGTCTCGTAGCGCTGGTGCAGGTCGTCGACGAAGATCTCGTCGCCGCCGCCCACGCACTCGGTGACGTCGTCGCCGGTGAGCTCCACGTGGATGCCGCCCGGGTGGGTGCCGAGGGCCTTGTGGACCTCGAAGAAGCCCTTGACCTCGTCGAGCACGTCGTCGAAGCGGCGGGTCTTGTGACCGGAGGCCGCCTCGAAGGTGTTGCCGTGCATCGGGTCGGTCACCCAGGCGACCGTCGCACCGGAGGCGGTGACCTTCTCGACCAGCTCGGGCAGCTTGTCGCGGACCTTGTCCGCGCCCATGCGCACGATGAAGGTGAGGCGGCCCGGCTCGCGGTCGGGGTCGAGGCGCTCGATGTACTGGAGCGCCTCCTCGGCCGTGGTGGTCGGGCCGAGCTTGATGCCGATCGGGTTGCGGATCTTCGAGGCGAACTCGATGTGCGCGTGGTCCAGCTGCCGGGTGCGCTCACCGATCCACACCATGTGCGCGGAGACGTCGTACAGGCTGCCCGTGCGCGAGTCCACGCGGGTGAGGGCCGACTCGTAGTCGAGCAGCAGCGCCTCGTGCGAGGAGTAGAACTCGACGGTCTTGAACTCCTCCGGGTCGGTGCCGCAGGCCCGCATGAAGTTCAGCGCGTTGTCGATCTCCCGGGCAAGCTGCTCGTAGCGCTGGCCGGAGGGGGACGACTTCACGAAGTCCTGGTTCCAGGCGTGCACCTGGCGCAGGTCGGCGTAGCCGCCGGTGGTGAAGGCGCGCACCAGGTTGAGCGTGGAGGCGGAGGCGTTGTACATCCGCTTCAGGCGCTCGGGGTCCGGGACGCGGGCCTTCTCGTTGAAGTCGAAGCCGTTGACCGAGTCGCCGCGGTAGGTCGGCAGGGTCACGCCGTCGCGGGTCTCGGTGCCCTTGGAGCGCGGCTTGGAGTACTGGCCGGCGATCCGGCCGACCTTCACGACCGGCACCGAGGCGGCGTACGTCAGCACGGCGCCCATCTGGAGCAGGGTCTTCAGCTTGTTGCGGATGTGGTCGGCGGACACGGCGTCGAAGGCCTCGGCGCAGTCGCCGCCCTGGAGGAGGAACGCCTCTCCCTTGGCGACGGCCGCCATCCGGGCGCGCAGCTGATCGCACTCGCCCGCGAAGACGAGCGGCGGATACGACTCCAGCTCCGCAACGACTGCGCGCAGAGCCTCGGTGTCGGGGTACTCGGGCTGCTGCGCCGCGGGCAGTTCTCGCCAGGTGTTGCCAGCGCTCGCGCTGGTCTTAGCGTTCACGGTCACCCCGTAAACATTACGTGGTCGTGTCGTGGGTCCATTCATCTGCTCATCAAGTGAGACGCGTTCCGCTCGTACGGGGTCACGGTCCGCGACCCCGTACCTGGTCAGCGGTCGAAGCGGACGCGGAGCCGGGGTCGTCCCCGTTCGTCCGTATACGGTTCGACGCTCGTGGCGTCCCGGTCGGCGCCCTGCATCGCGGTGGCGATGTCCCCGGCGAAGGTCATGGCGACCGTCGCGGGCAGCAGCGTGATGTTCTCCACGTCCTCCTCGCCGCCGAGGGCGACGGAGGGGACGTAGGCCCAGTGCTGGTCGGGGGCGATCGGGCCGTGCCGGTGGACGGCCTCGACGACGAGGATGTCGTACGGCTCCTTGGCGTTGCGCAGCAGCTCGTCGGCGAAGAACGCCTCGAAGCTCGGCGCGATGACCTCGGGGCGCAGCAGGACGCCCTCCAGGAAGTGGACCTCCGGGGCCAGACCGCCGCCGGGGAGGCGGCGGTAGGCGTACGAGTCACCGAAGGCGGTCTCCCCGAAGATCACGAAGTCGTCGATCCGGTCGTCCCAGGCGAACCGCCAGGTGTCGTACGCGTTCCAGGCGGCCAGATCGAGGGCGTCCCCGCGGCCGATGCCCAGCAGTCTGAACGCGCCGTGGTGGACGGTGAATCCGTTGAAGCGGTCGAGCAGTGCGCGGTGAGCCTCGGGAAAGTGCTCGGCGGGTGTTCCCGTCGCCGCCGACGGACCGGGCGGGGGCCCGATGTGGTCGGCGAGCGACGGGAGTTCCTCGGCGTGCGGCATCACAGTGGCGGTCCTCCGTTGACCGTGAATCCTCGGAGCAGTACTCCGACCCGGGAGCCCAGTACACCACCCGCGATGCTGTTGGACTTGCCGGGCATGTCGAGCCAGCCGGCGGGCGGGTTGGCGGTGCCGGAGATCGCCGTGTCGGGGACGTGTCCGGCCTGGCCGGTGTACGGGGAGCCGGCCCGGGCGGCCCGCAGGCGCTCGGCGCGGGCCGCCGCGTTGGCGTCGGTGCGCAGCTGTCCTTGCGTGCTCTGGATGACCTTGGGGCCGTTCTTGGCCAGCCACTGGTTGGTGAGCTTGGCGTACTCGTGGATGGCGTCGATCTCGGCCTGGGTGGTCGCCTTGGTGAGCGGGATGTCGACGGTCTCGCCCTTCGGGGCGCCCCGCCCGGCGACCGCCTTGATCTTGTCGGCGACCGCCTTGCCGACCTCGGCGACCTTGGCGCCCGCGCGGGAGTTGGCGATGGCGCGTCCGGCGGTGGCGACCTTGCCGGTGACGGCGGAGGCGGCCTTGGAGCTGCCGGAGGCGACGGCCTTGCCCACGGCGGTCTTGGCGACGGCCCCGACGACCTTCGGCGCGACGGCCGCGACGCCCTTGCCGATGGCCCCGCCGAGCACCCCGGCGGCGGCACCGATGCCGACCCGGGTCGCGAACCCGCCGAGGGTGAAGTCGGTCTTGCCCTCGGCGACGTCCACCCCGTACCCGGCCGCCGCTCCCGCGGCACCGGCGGCGACGCCGGCGACGACCAGGCAGCCCACGCCGGTGGAGCACAGCGCGCCCACCGCGATGCCGACGCCGATGCCGACGGCGACGTCCGCGATCAGGCCCTTGTTCTCCTTGGCCCAGTCCCAGGCGGCGGAGGCGCCCTCCTTGACGGAGTTCCACGCGCTGGACAGCGACCACAGGCCGGTCGGGTCGACGTAGACGATCGGGTTGTTGCTGCCGTAGGCGTAGGGGTTGAGGGACTGGGTGGAGGAGCTGTCCACGGCCGGGTCGGTGGAGATGAAGCGGCCGAGACCGGAGTCGTAGTACCGGGCGCCGAGCGCGTTGAGCCCGGTCGTGGGGTCCTGGACCTTGCCCAGGAAGCCGTGGTCGGACGGTGGTGGCGCGGAGCCGTGCCGGATGTCTCCGTACGGGTTGTAGTAGGTCCGCGTCGCCAGCGAGGTGCCCTCGACGACCGCCACCTGCGCCGAGCCCTGGATGTCGTTCAGCTGCCAGACCAGGACGCCGGTCGGCTGGCGGACGGCGACGGCGATGCCGTCCTCGGTGTAGAAGCGGGTGCCCTTGGAGATGCCGAGGGCGGTGGTGATCTCCTGGCCCTCGATGTAGAGGGTGGCGACCCCGCCGGGCGTGATCCGTGCCATGCGGGTGCCGTCGGGGGCGTAGACGAAGTCGGTCTTCTCCAGGAGCGCCTTGGTGACCTGGGTCAGTTCCTGGTTGGCGTTCCATTCGTAGGTCGTCGGGACGAGGCCGTCGACCTTCTTCTTCAGGGCGCCGTTCGCGTCGTACTCGTACTTGCTCGCGCCCTGCTTGGTGACGGCGTGCGGGTGGTCGGGGTCGTCGTAGGCGTAGGTGTCGGTGTCCAGGAGGCTGCGCTGCGAGGCGATGTTGCCGTCGGCGGTGTAGGTCCAGGACTGGTTGAAGCCGGCCGGGCCGTCGTGGACGAGCTCGGAGTCGCTGTCGGAGCAGTCCGTCTCGTACGACGTCCAGGCGTGCGCGAGCCTCGCCAGGCCGTCGTAGGTGTAGCAGGTGGCGACGTCCTTGTGGCCCGACTTGTCGGTGACCGAGGTGAGGTTGCCGGCCCGGTCCCAGGCGTAGGTGTCGTCCTGCTTGGCCTCCCAGTCGCCGGTCAGGCCGGTCGTCAGGGTCTGGACGCGGGACAGGCGCTGGCTGTCGCTCTCGTACGCGTAGACGCGCCGCAGGTCGTGGTGCGGGTTGGCGTAGTCGCGGGAGGCCAGCTTGCCGTCGGCGGCGAAGCCGGTGCCGGAGACGTACGGGACGGTGACGTCCTTGCCGGTCAGCGGGTCCTTCTGGACGCCGGTGAGGGTGTCCGGGTTGCCCTGGGCGTCGTAGCTGGTGGTGATCTTCTCGCGCGGGGCGCCGATGACGGCGTCCTCGTACGCGATGCTCACCGTGTGGTCGGCGTCGTCGTAGCCGTAGTCGACGCTGTACGACGTCCGGTGCAGGGAGCCGCCGAGTCCGGCCGGGAAGGTCCAGGTGCGGCCGGTGGCACGGCCCCGCTTGTCGTAGCCGTCGACGGCGATCGTGTAGTCCTTGCCGTCCCGGTGGGTGGTCATCGTGGCGGGCCGGCCGACGCCGTTGGTGAGGTCGGCGGAGTCGTAGGTCCAACTCGCCGTCTTCTCCGTCCCGTTGTACCGGGCGACGGGACGGTCCAGCTCGTCGTACTCGGTCCGCAGGGACGGAGTGTCACCGGCCTTCGCGTCCCATACGGCCGTGGCGTTGCCGTTGGCGTCGTACTCCGTGCGGGACTTGCCGGCGTCCGGGTCGTCGCCGGTGATGCGGCGGCCGAGGAGGTCGTAGGTGCTGGAGGAGGTGTGGCCGGACGGGTCGGTGACCGAGGAGACCTGGTCGGCCGGGGTGTAGGCGTAGACGGTCGCCTGTTTCGGGTCGCTGCCCTCCTGCTGGCGGATCTGGCGGCTGCGGGCGTCGGTCCACACGGTGGTGACGGTGCCGCCGGGCGGCGGGGTGGAGCGGACGTGGTCGCCGTAGTAGGCGATGCTCGTCGCCCACAGCTCCTTGCCGTCGCCGTAGCGGGCGGACCGGACGACGCGGCTCATGGAGTCGTAGGAGCGCCGGGTCTCGTCGACCTGGTCGCCGGGGACGGTCAGCAGCGCGCTGCCGGACTCCCCCGCCGCGACCACGGGCAGCGACTCGGCGGCGATGTTGCCGATGTCGTCGTAGCGGGTGTCGATGACGACGGTCTTCTGGTCGTCGCCGGTCGAGGCGGGCGAGACCTCCTGGCTCTGCCGGTCCCGGCCGAGCGAGTCCAGGTACTTCCAGTTGGTCAAGTAGGTGTCGCCGGACTGGAGTTGACGGGTGGTCACCAGCGGAGGCCGGCGGTGTTCCGGGTCCAGGAAGTACGCGTACGTCTGCGCGGCCGGGTCACCCTCGGCCTGGTCGGCCTCGTGGACGGAGACGATCCGGCCGAGCTGGTCGTAGCCGTTGCGCTTGGTGTTGCCGTTGGCGTCCTTCACCGCGACCGGCAGCTGCCGGTCCGGTTCGAGGGTGGTGACCTCGGTCTGGCCGAGGGCGTTCGTCTCGGTGACCGTGGCCGGGCGGCCGGTGGCGGGGGCATAGGCGGTGCGATCGGTGTTGCCCCGCCCGTCCGTTTCGGTGAGCGTGCGGCCGTAGGCGTCGAAGGTCGCGGAGGTGGTGACGGTGTCGGAGACGGCGTCCGGGCCGCTCGCGGTCACCGCGGCGACCGAGCGCGTGATGTCGCCCTTGGTGACGGCACCGCCCAGCTGAGCCGAGCCGTCGTAGTACTGGTCCTTGCCGTTGACCAGCGCCTTCGGGTCGGCGCAGGTGCCGGAGTAGGCCCGCACCCGGTACGGGAAGGCGAGCATCCAGCCGTCGAGGGTGGCGGCCGAGCGGTCGTACGACGTCTTGGTGCAGCGCACGTCGTCGCCGGCCGTGTCGAGGACCTCGGTGACCTGGCCGTAGGTGTCGTACGTCGTCTTCAGGCTGGTCGTACGGCTGCTGCGGCCGCCCGCGTCGGCGGTGACCGTCTCGCGCGTGATCGACTCGTCCTCGACGACCAGGTGGGCGTCCTTGTCCGGGTCGGTCTCACCCTCCTTCGCCGGGGTGGTGTGGGCGGAGGTGTAGCCGTGGAGGGTGCCGCCGAGCTCGTAGGCGATCGCGCCGGACGCGTCGACCTGGAACTGTTGGCTCTCGCGCTCCTTGCCGCGCAAGTACGGAAGATCCTTGAGGGAGTTGCCCTGCGAGTCGGTGACCTCGACGGACTTGTGGGAGCCGTCGGCCTTGGAGTCGCCGTCCATGCCGCGGAAGTGCAGGGTGCGGGTGATCTGGGCGGCGCGGCTGGTGGCCTCGCCCCGGTAGTCGGGGTCGGTCATCTTGGCCACGTCGACGCTGCCGTAGCCGCGCCAGTCGCTCCAGGAGCGGCGCTCGGCCTTGGTGACCGGGTCGTCGTCGTGGTGCCAGGCGGGCGTGGACCGGTAGCGGTACTCGGTGGTCTGCGGGGGTGAACCGCCGCCGTTGTCACGGACGGTGACCTTGGTGGTGAGGTACTTGTGCCAGACGCCGAAGCCGGAGGAGTCGCCGTTGGTGCGCCAACCCGGGAAGCAGTCCTGGGTGTTGGAGTCGAAGCGGCCCTCGGGCAGGTCGTCGACCGGGCACGGGTTGGGCTGACCGTAGGTCACGTCGACCCGGCGGCCCAGCTCGTCGACGAACTCGGAGATCCGCAGCTTGCGCATCTCCGGGGCGCCCGCCTCCGGGTCGGCGTCGGCGCGGTTGGCGTACTCCTTGCCGGTGAACTCCACGGCGGGCAGCTTGAGTTCGCCGTCCCCGGCGAGACCGGTCTGCTGCACCTTGGACAGCCACAGCATGGCGCTGGTGCCGTCGGAGGGCTCAGGGTAGTCGTAGGTGAAGTCGAGACGGTCCACGTCGGTCCAGCCGCCATCGGCATTGGAGCGCTGGGCGGTGACGCTCCTCAACAGGCTCTCGGTGAAGAACGTCGGCGATTTCTGGTCCTCGCCCGTGCAGTCGCCGCTCGCGCACAGGGAGTCGAGGGGCGCGTCCGGATACGAGCCGGCGTGGTCCGCGTCGAAGGCCGGGCAGTCGCCGCTGCCGTCGGCGGCCTCGACGCAGCGCAGGCCGGTCGTGAAGTGCAGCCGGGCCGGGGCCTGTTGGTCCTCGGCGCCGGAGCGCTGCGAGTAGACGATGTCCTTGAGGTGGCCGCCACGGACGTACGAGGTCGACTTGTCCGGGTCGCCGTTGCGGGCGTAGCGGTTGGTCTCCCGCTCGTAGAAGTACGTGTTGGAGTTGCCGTGCGCGTCCACGACCCCGTCGAGGTTCCAGCGCCAGGCCTGGGTGCAGTACGAGTCCTCGACGCTGCCCGCGTGACAGGGTTCGCCCTCGTCGTCGCCGAAGACGGGAACCGTGTAGACGGAGTCGGTGGCGGTGCCGGTGGTGGCCTGTTTACCGCGGCCGAAGGTGTACTGGGTGCCCTGCGGGGTGGTCACGACCCAGTACTCGCCGTTGTCGTCACCGTTGTCGGCACCGGTCTTGCGCTGGATGCGCCAGCCCGGGTCCTCCTGGGCGCGCCAGCTGTCGCCGCCCGCGGCCGTGTCCTTGACCAGCGAGGACGAGGTGCCCTGGAGGGAGATGCGGTACTCGTCGCCCGCCCAGCACAGGTCGCCGGTGTCGCCGCCGTCGTCGGCGCAGCCGTTGTAGCGGCGCTCGATGTAGGGCAGGGCGAGGTCCCAGCCCTGGCCCACCCAGGACGGCTGGTTGTTCTCGGCGGCCACCATGCCGTCCACGGCCTGCGAGGAGTAGCCGAGGCTGATGTCGGGGGCGTCGCCCGCGATCGCGGGGACCTGCGGGAGCGGCAACGACCAGGAGAAGTCACCGGAGTTGAGGCCGACCTGCCACTTGCTGGACGAGGCGAGCGTGGTGGCGGTGGCGGAACCCGTCTCGCCGTTCGGGGCGGCGGCGACCACGAACACCGTGTCCGGATCGGCGGCCACCTCGGCGGAGAGCGTGTGGGTGGTGAGGTCGATGCGGCTCTTGACCGGGGCGCTCTGCTCGCACTTCGCGGCGCGGGGCGTGCTGAGCGCGCACGCGGGCTTGGCGACGAGCCGGAGGCGGGTCTCGAAGTCGGCGCCGAAGGCCTGGCGGAATCCGGAGGTGTCGACACGGACGCCGACGCGGTCGGCGGGGTCGGCGGCTTCGAGGGTGAACGCGGTGGCGTGGCCGCCGAGTTGGCGGGCCTTGGCATTGCCGTACGCCTTGACCTCGACCGTTTCGGGAGCGGCGCTGCGGCTGCGGGGCGCGGTCACCGCTACGGCGGTGTCGGCGGCGCGGGCGGGTTCGGTGCCGACGGTGACGGTGTCCTCGCCGGCGTCGGGCCAGTCGACCTTCGCGGCCTTGGCGGCGGCGAGGGGTCTGCCCTGGGGGTCGACGGGTCTGGTGTCCAGGCGGGCGCCGGCCGGTAACTCGGTGCGGTCGATCGTGGTGACGGATCTGTCCGCGTCGGCGATCGAGGTGGTCTGCCCCGATGCGGCCTGGGCGATCGCCGGCTGTAAGCCCGAAAGGCCCATCGCCAGGACGACCGCCGCGACGCAGGATGTCCGGAAGCGCTTCATGAGTCCCCCTCCACCCGTGAGGCCTCAAGCGTCACGGCGGGGCATGAGCACGTCAATGTACAAGCTGAGACATTCCTGTGAAGGGACCGTGGGGCAGGGAGCGTGGTGTAGGGTCCCTGGCATGTTCGCGCACTCGACCCAGAACTGGTGGTGGACCGCTCATCCGGCGGCCCACTGACTGCGCGTACGCAAGACTTCGCGAAGGCCGCCCGAGGGGCGGCCTTCGGCGTTTCCGGGGTCGTTCCTCACCATCGACGTCATCGACAGCCGAGGAACCCATGGACCTGACACAGCTCGTGCACGACGACCGCCCGTTCGCCCTGCTGCGCCGCCGCACGCCGGGCCATGACGAGAACACCGTCGAGGTGTTCCTCGGCCCGGTCTCCTCCTGCGACCGCCTCGCCGACCTCCCCGACGAGGGCCTCGCCCTCGTCCCCTTCCGGCAGATCCGCGAGCGCGGCTTCGATGTGCGGGACGACGGGACACCGCTGACCGTGCTGGTCCCCGAGGAGACCCACACGCTGGCCCTGCCGGACGCCCTCGCCCAGCTCCCCGCCCATGACGTCCGCGTCGACAACGGCGGCTTCGACGTTGCCGACGAGGAGTACGGCGAGATCGTCGGCCGGGTGCTGCGGGAGGAGATCGGGCGGGGCGAGGGCGCGAACTTCGTGATCCGGCGGACCTACGAGGGCGAGATCCCGGGGTTCTCCCGCACGGACGCGCTCGCCCTGTTCCGGCGGCTCCTCGTGGGCGAGCGGGGCGCCTACTGGACCTTCGTCGTCCACACCGGCGACCGCACGCTCGTCGGCGCCAGTCCCGAGGTGCACGTGCGGATGTCCGGCGGCACGGTCGTGATGAACCCGATCAGCGGGACGTACCGCTATCCCGCCGAGGGCCCCACCCCCGAGCACCTGCTCGACTTCCTCGCCGACGGCAAGGAGATCGAGGAGCTGTCGATGGTCGTCGACGAGGAGCTCAAGATGATGTGCACGGTCGGCGACATGGGCGGCGTGGTGATCGGGCCGCGCCTGAAGGAGATGGCCCACCTCGCGCACACCGAGTACGAGCTGCGCGGCAAGTCCTCGCTGGACGTCCGGGAGGTGCTGAAGGAGACCATGTTCGCGGCGACCGTCACCGGGTCGCCGGTGCAGAACGCGTGCCGGGTCATCGAGCGGCACGAGGTCGGCGGGCGCGCCTACTACGCGGGAGCGCTGGCCCTGCTCGGGAAGGACTCCGGCGGCGCCCAGACCCTTGACTCCCCCATCCTGATCCGCACCGCCGACATCTCCGCCGACGGACGCCTCCGGGTCCCGGTCGGCGCGACCCTCGTCCGCGGCTCGGACCCGGCGAGCGAGGTGGCCGAGACGCATGCGAAGGCGGCGGGGGTGCTGGCGGCGCTGGGCGTACGACCGTCACGGCCGCGCGCGGAGGAGGCGCGCCCGAGGCTGGCCGACGACCCCCGGGTGCGGGCCGCGCTCGACGGGCGCCGGTCGTCCCTCGCGCCGTTCTGGCTGCGGATGCAGGAGCGGTCGGAGGAGCTGGAGGGCCACGCCCTCGTCGTCGACGGCGAGGACACCTTCACGGCGATGCTCGCGCACGTCCTGCGCTCCAGCGGGCTGGAGGTGACCGTCCGGCGCTACGACGAGCCCGGCCTGCGCGAGGCGGTCCTCGCCCACGAGGGCCCGATCGTTCTCGGCCCCGGCCCTGGCGACCCCTCCGACCTGACCGACCCGAAGATGCGCTTCCTGCGCGACCTCGCCGCCCACGTCATCCGGGAGCACCGGCACGGCGTGCTCGGCGTCTGCCTCGGCCACGAGCTGATCGCGGCGGAGCTGGGCCTGGAGATCCTACGGAAGGAGGTGCCGTACCAGGGGGCGCAGACGACCGTCGATCTGTTCGGGCGGGAGGAGACCGTCGGCTTCTACAACAGCTTCGTGGCGCGCTGCGACGACGAGACGGCGGCCGAGCTGGCCGCCCACGAGGTCGAGGTGAGCCGGAGCGGTTCGTACGAGGTGCATGCGCTGCGCGGACCGGGCTTCGCGGGCGTGCAGTTCCACCCGGAGTCGGTGCTGACACTGAACGGGGCGGCGATCGTACGGGAGTTGACGGCTCAGCTGCGCGGCACGAGCACGTTCTCCGAGCGGCGGCCGGCCTTGTAGTCGAGGACGTTCCGCACCGTGGCGTCGACGATCTGACCGACGGCGTCCTCGGTGTAGTACGCCTGGTGGGACGTGACCAGGACATTCGGGAAGGTGACCAGGCGGGCCAGCGTGTCGTCCTCGATGGCCTCCAGGGACTTGTCGAGGAAGAACAGGCCCGCCTCCGCCTCGTACACGTCGAGGCCGACGCCCGCGAAGCGGCCCGCGCGCAGCTCGGTGACGAGCGCCGCGGTGTCGATGAGGCCGCCGCGGCTGGAGTTGACCAGGACCGCGTCGTCCCGCATCGCCCTGAGGGCGGCCGCGTCGATGAGGTGCTTGGTCTCCGGCATGAGCGGGACGTGCAGGGTGACCAGGTCGGACTCGGCGAGGAGCTGCTCCTTGGGGACGTACTTCATGCCGAGTTCCAGACAGGCGGGGTTCTCGGCGACGTCCCAGCCGAGCAGCTTCATGCCGAAGCCGTGGGCGATCCGGGTGAAGGCCTCGCCGATCTTGCCGGTGCCGAGGACGCCCGCGGTGCGGCCGTGCATGTCGCGGCCCATCAGGCCGTCGAGGCGGAAGTCGAAGTCGCGGGTGCGGGTGGAGGCGCGGACGATCCGCCGGTTGACGGCCATGGCGAGGGCCCAGGCGAACTCGGCGACCGAGTACGGCGAGTAGTACGAGACACGGGCCACCGTCATGCCGAGCCGTTCGGCGACCTTGAGGTCGATGTTGTTGAAGCCGGTGGAGCGCTGGGCGATCATCCGGGTGCCCCCGGCGGCGAGGACCTCCAGGACGCGGGGGCCGAGCTCGGCGTTGACGCTGGTGGAGATGACCTCGTACCCGGCCGCGATGGGGGCGGTGTCCTCGTTGAGGAAGACATCCAGGCAGCGGACCTCGTGATGGCCCCGGAAGGCGTGCTCGATCAGGGGCTTCTCGTCGGCCTGGACACCGAAGGCGAGGATCTCCACAGCGGCTCCCGTTCTGGTGGGGTATGGCCGAATATACGTCCGGAGGGGCTCAGAGACCTCTGCGGAGCCGCTCCGTGAGCGCCCGGCCCTGCTGCGGGGACGGGCGGGGTTCGGCGAGGCGGCTGTGCAGACGGTCCAGATGCAGATCGACGGTGGCCTCGACGAGCTCGGCGTAGACCTCGGCGGTGAGGGTGGCGCGGCGCCGGGAGACGAGCGCGGTGACCAGCGCGATCAGCGCCGCGGGCCACCAGTACAGGGCGAGCGGCAGATACAGCACCGCCCAGCCGCCGAGTGTGAACGCCGTGTCGAGGCGGGTGCGGGCCTCGGTGAGGGCGTCGCGGGTCGGGGTGGGGAGCAGGAGCCAGAGGCGGGGCCAGACGGTGGCCAGGTCGATGCCGTACTCCTGGCGGAGACGGACGGCGGGGGCGCGGAGGCGGTCGCCGAGGCGGGTGGGGTGCTCGGGCGGGATGAGGGAGAGGGCGTTGCGCCGGGCGGCCCGCTCCGGGTCGCGGTGCTCACGGTAGGCGGCGTCCTCGGCGGCCCAGTCGTCGGCGCGGCGGAGGGTCCGGCGGGCGGACAGGCCCGCGAAGGGGCGCGGCCAGGGGCCGCAGAGGGCGCGCTCGACCGGGCCGGCCAGCGCCTGCGCCAGCACACCGAGCGCCGCCGAGACCGGTACGGCGGCCAGGACCAGCAGGATCGCCCGCACCACGAGGGCGTCCTGGCGGCCGGGGTCCCCCTCGGTGAGCGCGGTGAAGCCGTCCCACAGCTCACGCCGGTCGTGCCAGTCGCTCTGCCCCAGTCTGACCGCCGCGGCGGCGACCAGGACATAGGCCAGCCCCGGCAGGACCAGCAGCGTGAACCAGCGCTCGGCCAGCTTCCGGCCCAGCTCGGCGAGGAACCCGGTCACCGGCCGGTCCTCAGGCGTCCGGTACGAAGGTCAGGACGCGTTCGTGGACGAGGCACTCGGGTGGGCCGTCACCGGCGTACCGCTGCTCGACGCGGTGGCAGGCGCCCACGGGGCAGAGGTAGGCGCCGGGGACGGGTGGTCCGTGGGTGGCGACCGGGGGCGGGGCGTTCCGGCCGCGCAGCGGCTCGGTGACGCTGACCGGGAGGGCGGCCATGACCTCGCCGATGGCCGCCCCCTCACGCAACCGTCGTACCGCCTGTTCCAGGGCCGCGCGCCGGGGCCCGCTGAAGAGCCGCAAGGCCGCCAACTCCCGGCAGAATTCAGCGTGCAGATCACTGTCGGCTGGTTCCACGGGACCGATCGTAGAGCCGCTCAGGCCTCTCACGCCCCCGAATGCACATGCGCGGCCCAGCTCAACGGCTGCCCCGGATGCCGCTCCCGCAGCCGTCGTACGGCGTGATGGAGGGCCCGCGCGGCAGGCGGCGCCCCTGGACCCGCGACGGCCAGCCGACCGTAGACCTGTGCGGCGATCTCCGCGGACGAGTCGTCGTCCACCCGCCACAACGTGCCGATCACCTGGGAGAACCCGGCGAGTTGGAGCGAGCCCGCGAGATGCAGCGCCTCGTCGGGCAGCCGGGTACCGCCGACGGCGGTCTCGCAGGCCGAGAGGTAGGCGAACTCGGCGGCGGGCAGGTGGAGTCGGGTGACGTCGAGGACGGAGAGGGCGCCGCCAGGGAGCAACAGCCGTCCCTGTGAGGGCTGTTCGGGGTCCTGGACGCCATGGCAGGCGAAGTGCACCCAGGGGTGGGCGTGCAGCGCGTCGCGTACGGCGTCGGCGCGTGCCCCCGCTCCCCGCACCAGCTCGCCGCCGACCGCCCGGTGCGCCAGCTCGGCCTCCCGCAGGGCGCCGGGCAGCGGTGCCTGGCCGGCCAGGTCGGGGACGGCGACGATCAGCGGGTCGCGGTCCCCGGCGGCTGCCTTCTCCCGCGCCCGCAGCAGGGCCGCGAGGCTCGGGGTGTACGAGGAGACGACCCGGTCGGGCACGGCGCCCGCGGCGTGCCAGGGGAGGAAGGTCAGTGGCCCGGAAGGGCACCACCACAGTCGGGGCGGCTCCGCGCCGGGCGGGGGCGGGCCGGTGATGCCGAGGGTGTCGAGGACGGGCTCGGCGACCGTGGTCCACAGCCACTCCAGGAGGTCCCCGACGAACTGTTCGGCGAAGGCGCGGGCCAGCCCGGAGCGTCCGGCGGCGGCGACCGCCTGGAACAGCAACTCGCTGCGCTCCCGGGCCTCTTGGTGGGTGAGGCCGGGCAGCGGGCAGACCTTGAGGCCGGTGCCGTCGAGGAGCAGGGCGTGCCCGGTGCCCTCCTCGCCGACCGTGAGGACCACGACGGGGCCGTGGGCGCCCGCCGACGCCAGTTGCCCGGCACCGGGCGGACGCAGGAAGTCCGCGAAGCCGTCCCGGGAGCGGATCTCGCCCAGGGTCTCCTGCCACACGCGGGCCAGCCGGTGGCGGCGGTCGGCGCCGGGTGCGGAGAGGTCGTCGGCGACCCGTTCCAGCTCCGCGCGCAACTGGGTGAAACGGGCGCCCAGTTCGGGGTGGGCGACGGTCAGGTCCTCGGCGTCGGTGCGCAGTTCGAGGGCCTGGGCGGCGAGCACGCCTCGGCCCGCCTCCAGCAGCTCCAGGGCGTCGTGCGGTTTCCCGGCGGCCAGTGCGACCGTGGCGGCGAACGAGCCCAACTCGGTGCCGCTGAGGGCCTGTTCGTGGTCCGAGCGGTCGCCGCCGCGCCACACGACCAGCGGGAGCGTGTCGATCGCGTCGCGCATCGCGGCCAGCGCCCGCTCCCCCTCCCCGAGGGCGTGCGCCACGCCCGCCAGCCGCAGCGAGGCCGCGACCCGGACGCTCGGGGACAGGGCCGGGTCGGCGGCGAGTTCAGAGTTGACGGCGAGCGCCTGCTCGCGGATCTCGTCGTAGCCGCCGTCCGCCTCGGAGATGTCCGCCAGCACCCAGGACAGGGCGCCCAGCGCGCCGCCGCGCAGCGGATGCCCGGCCGGCATGAGGCGCACGCACTTGAGGGCGGCCGCGAGCGCGATGTCGAGGTCCTCGCGGTCCCGGGTGCGCCGGTGGCGTTCGCGCAGCGCGTGCGCCAGGTTGCCGTAGAGGGCGGCGCGGCGCAGCACGTCCGAGGGCGGGTCCGCGAGGGCTCGCTCGAAGTGGGCCACGGCGGTCTCGACGACGTCGGCGTCGGCGCTGGGCAGGCTGATGCGGGCGAGCAGGAGGCTGCCCTGCGCGCCCTCCAGATGGTGCCGACCGTGATGGTCGGGCCGTAGGACTCCGAGGGCACGCTTCACCAGCTGCTGGGCGCGGACCAGTTCGGTGCGGTCCTTGGTGCGGCGGGCGTACTCGATCATCAGGGTGGTGAGGTTGTCGAGGACGACCGGGGTCTCCGCCTCGAACTTGGGGAGATCCGCGACCAGTTCCTCGGCCACGTCGATGGCCTCGCGCAGGGCGGCGAGGTGCCCGGTGCGGGTGTGCCGCTCGGCGAGGACCATGATCAGGCTGTTGCGCAGGCCCATCAGGTCCTCCCTGTGCGTGTCCGTGCCGGACAGGGTGTCGAAGGCCCGGCGGCTGTGATCCACGGCCTCGTCGAGCACGGCCAGGTCGTAGCCGAAGCGGTAGCGGTGCACCAGCACCGTGGCGAGCAGGGACAGGCCGCGGGCCCGGTCGATGGCGGAGTCGGCGACGGCCACGGCCCGGCGGGCGGCCTCCTCGGCGGGGCCGAAGTCGGGTTCGGTCTCGCGCTCGGCGCGGGCCAGCCGCAGCGTGCACAGGCCGCGCTGGGCCGAGGAGTCGTCGGCGTGCGGGCCGCCCGGCGAGACGAGCGGGGTGACGACGGCGAGGGCGCGGGTGATCACCTCCGCCTCGCCGGTCTCCCGGAACTCGTGCGCCGTGGCGGTGCAGTACGAGCTCACGGCCTCGGCCGAAACGTCCGGCCCGGTCAGGCCTTCGCCCATGAGCTCCAGCGCGCGGCGCCGGTCCGCGCTGTCGCCGCGCATCTGGTAGCGGTACTGGAGGTGGCGGCCGAGGTCGGCGGCGAAGCGGCGCGGCTCGGCGGCGTACAGCTTCTCGTAGACCTGGACGGCCTCGTGGAGGATGTCCAGGTCGCGGCGGCGGGCGAAGCGCTGGGCGAGCAGGCCCGCGAAGGTCGGCTCCATGCCCTCCCGGTGGGCGGCGAACCGCGGGTGGCGGAAGATCTCGCGCTGCAACTCAAGGGCCTCGTCGAGGAGTTCGACGTTCTTCGTCTCGTGGACGGTGGCGGTGATGAAGGCGCCCACGGCCGTCATGGCGTGCGCCAGCCACTGGGGGCTGTCGGGGTCGAGTTCGGCGAGGGCGGTCCGCACGAGGGCGGGCACGCCGGCCATGCCGGAGGCGTCCCGCAGGCGGGCGCAGCGTTGTGACAGCAGCCGGGCGAGTGCGGCGGCCCACTCGGCCGCCGGGTCCCTCGGTGTGCGCAGCTCGTAGGCCGTGCGGACGTGGGCGATCGCCGTCTCCTCGTCGGCGGGGTCCTCGCTCTCCTTGAACCGCAGCGCCGCGATGTCCGAGAGGAACGCGAGCATCCGCGGCCGGCGCGGGTCGTCGACGGCCGAGCCGCCCAGGCAACGGGTGCCGCAGAGCAGGGCGGCGTCCACGCACCAGCGACGCAGGTGATGCGGGGTGCTCTCGTCCTTGACGAGCTGGAAGAAGCGGACGGCCATCTGGGCCGCCAAGTTCACGCCGTCGACGTCGAGAGGTGCCGTCGGGTCGATCAGCGGGCGCAGTGCGGCGGGCGTGGCCGCCGGATTCATGCGGTGGCCCCGGGCGACGGCGAGGACGATCACCGCCGTCTCGGGTGGATTCTCGCCGGCACCGTACGAACGCCCGGCCGCCGCCAGCAGTTGGCCGACCCCTCGCAGTTCGTCCCCCGTGGACAGCGGCACCGGCGTGCCGTCCCGGAACGCGGGCCAGACGGCGGCGAGGACGTCGTCGTACCGCTCGAGGAGGGCCCGTAACTCCCGTGCGCTCCACCACCCGACCATCCGGTCTCCCCTGTGCCGTCCGTGACGCCGCCACGGCAACCGTGACGGCGTCCGGGCCCAGAGGTCAACTCGCCTTGTGGAAACGGGGCGTTCAGCCGAAGAACACCCCGACCTCCGCGTACAGCTCCGGGTCGACCGTCTTCAGCTTGGCCGTGGCGTCCGAGATCGGCACGCGCACGATGTCGGTGCCGCGCAGCGCGACCATCTTCCCGAAGTCGCCGTCCCGCACCGCCTCGATGGCGTGCAGCCCGAAGCGGGTGGCGAGCCAGCGGTCGAAGGCGCTGGGGGTGCCCCCGCGCTGGATGTGCCCCAGCACGGTGGTCCGGGCCTCCTTGCCGGTCCGCTTCTCGATCTCCTTGCCGAGCCACTCGCCGACCCCGGACAGCCGGACGTGCCCGAAGGAGTCCAGCGACTCGTCCTTGAGGACCATGTCGCCGTCCTTCGGCATGGCCCCCTCGGCGACGACGACGATCGGGGCGTACGACGCCTTGAAGCGGGAGGTGATCCAGGCGCACACCTGGTCGACGTCGAAGCGCTGCTCGGGGATGAGGATGACGTTGGCGCCGCCGGCGAGGCCGGAGTGCAGGGCGATCCAGCCGGCGTGCCGGCCCATCACCTCGCAGACCAGGACGCGCATGTGGGACTCGGCGGTGGTGTGCAGCCGGTCGATGGCCTCGGTGGCGATGCCGACCGCGGTGTCGAAGCCGAAGGTGTAGTCGGTGGCGGACAGGTCGTTGTCGATGGTCTTCGGTACGCCGACGACGGGGACGCCGTACTCGTCGGTGAGGCGTGCGGCCACGCCCAGGGTGTCCTCGCCGCCGATCGCGATCATCGCGTCGACCTCCAGCTTGGCGAGGTTGTCCTTGATCCGGCGGATGCCGTTCTCCTGCTTCAGGGGGTTCGTCCGCGAGGAGCCGAGGATGGTGCCGCCGCGGGGCAGGATGCCGCGCACGGCGGGGATGTCGAGGCGGACGGTGTCGCCCTCCAGGGGCCCGCGCCAGCCGTCCCGGAAGCCGACGAAGTCATAGCCGTACTCCTGCACGCCCTTGCGGACGATGCCCCGGATGACGGCGTTGAGCCCGGGGCAGTCGCCGCCTCCGGTCAGTACTCCGACCCGCATGGAAATGTCCCTTCGCCGCGGTTGCCTGGTGTAGGCCACGCTAATGGTGATCCAGGTCACACAGGGATGGGCAGGAAGGGCAATTCCGGTGAATCAGCGAGCGGTTGGTTTACTCGTCGGCTGGTTTTCTCGTCGGCAGAACCGATGGTCTGTCTACTCGTCGTCCAGGCCGCGCTCTATCGCGTACCTGACCAGCTCCACCCTGTTGTGCAGCTGGAGCTTGCCGAGGGTGTTCTGGACGTGGTTCTGGACCGTGCGGTGGGAGATGACCAGGCGCTCGGCGATCTGCTTGTAGCTCAGGCCCTTGGCGACGAGGCGCAGCACCTCGGTCTCGCGGTCGGTGAGTTCGGGCGCCTTGGGCTGGTCGGTGTCGGCGGCGGGCGCGGGCTCGGAGGCGAGGCGGCGGTACTCGCCGAGGACGAGACCGGCGAGGCCGGGGGTGAACACCGGGTCGCCGACCGCCGTCCGGCGCACCGCGTCGAGCAGCTCCTCCGTGGACGCCGACTTCAGCAGATAGCCGGTCGCGCCCGACTTCACCGCCTCCAGCACGTCCGCGTGCTCGCCGCTGGCGGACAGCACCAGGACCCGCAACGCCGGGTTGTGGCCGACGAGTTCCTTGCAGACCTGGACGCCGGGCTTGAGCGGCAGGTTCAGGTCGAGCACGAGCACATCGGGCCCGGCCGCCTTGGCGCGGCGTACCGCCTGGTCGCCGTCGCCCGCGGTGGCCACCACCTCGAAGCCGGACTCGCCCAGGTCGCGGGCGACCGCGTCGCGCCACATCGGGTGGTCGTCGACCACCATCACCTTGATCGGGCCCTGCTGCTCACTCATCGCTGTCCTGCCTTCCCCCGTGAAGCCTTCGGTACCTTCAGTTCGACCTCCGTGCCCTGCCCGGGCACCGAGATCAGCTCGGCGCTGCCGCCGAGGTCGCGCAGCCGCCCCCGGATCGAGAGGGCCACCCCCATCCGCCCCTCGCCCTCGGCCTGGGCGAGCCGCCCCTCGGGGATGCCGGGCCCGTCGTCCCGTACGGTCACGATCACCTCGTCGGGCTCGTCCTCGACCAGGATCCACGCGCGCGCCTGCTCCCCCGCATGCTTCCGTACGTTGTCCAGGGTGGCCCCCACCGCGGCGGCCAGCTCCCTCGCGGCGGCCGGGGGCAGCTCCACCGGAGCACCGGGCTCGGCGAAGCTGACCTTGGCGGCGGCGAACGGGGCGAGCAGCGTGCGCAGATCGACGGGGCCCTCGGGATCGGGCTCGTCGACGGCCCGTACGACCGCCCCCTGGGCCGCGTCCTCGGACGCCCAGGAGACCCGCGTCAGCCCGCCGGAGACCAGGGTGCGCAGCGCGACCTCCTGCTCGCCCGCCATCCGGCCCAACTCGGCCGCCTCGCCGCCGAGGACGGCACCGCGCCGCTGCACCATGGCCAGCACCTGGAGCACGCTGTCGTGGATGTCCCGGGCCAGCCGCTCCCGCTCCCTGGTCGCCGCCTCGATCTCCAGCGCGCGGGCGAGGGTGCGCTCGGAGGCGCGGGCGACCTCGACGACGTAGCCGATGGCGATGGAGGCGACCCAGACCAGGATCACGTTGTGGATGGTGTCCCGGGCCGGGGCGCCGCGCTCGATGAGGTTGGCGACGGCGACCGGCGTGGAGGCGAACGCGGCCCAGCGCCAGCCGCCCTTGATGGCGAACGCGAGGACCGATCCGGCCGTCCATATCGACGGCAGGGTGGGCCCGCCGCTGTCGATGTGCGCGTCGTTGACCACCAGCGGGGTGAGCACGATGCCGGTTAGCGCGATGGTCAGGTCCGCGGCGAGGAAGCGCTTGGTGCAGGCCGCCTCGTTCTGGACGCGGGGCAGCGTGGCGAGCGTCCATGCGCACAGGACGACGAAGTAGCCGATGGCGATGCCCGGGCGGTCGTAGTCGTCGTACTGCGTGGCGAACAGGCCCACCGCGTACAGCATGGTCAGCACCCGGTAGCCGGTGAGCGCACGCCACAACGGCAGCTCGACCGACATCCTCATGACACGCTCACGCCTGGCCACGTCCCCCACCCCCCACACACCCGATGTCCCGTTGTCAGGACTCGGCGCGTTCCTTCTCAGCCTGTGCGACGGCGGCCTTCGCCGCCTTCTCG
Source organism: Streptomyces justiciae (assembly GCF_015163075.1). Lineage (GTDB taxonomy): Bacteria > Actinomycetota > Actinomycetes > Streptomycetales > Streptomycetaceae > Streptomyces > Streptomyces justiciae. The sequence continues at coordinate 34,364 of NZ_JADDXU010000006.1, read as the reverse complement.
GCTTCCTTCTGGGCCTTGGCCGCCTCCGCGATCTGCCGCTTGGCGGCGGTCGCGTAGATGTCGACGTACTCCTGGCCGGAGAGCTTCATGATCTCGTACATGACCTCGTCGGTCACCGCGCGGAGCACGAACCGGTCGTGCTCCATGCCGTGGTACCGGCTGAAGTCCAGCGGCTTGCCGATGCGGATGCCCGGCCGCATGATCTTGGGCATCACCTTGCCAGGCGGCTGGATCTTCTCCGTGTCGATCATGGCGACCGGGATGACCGGCGCGCCGGTGGCGAGCGCCACGCGCGCGAGGCCGCCCGGCTTGCCCCGGTAGAGGCGGCCGTCGGGCGAGCGGGTGCCCTCCGGGTAGATCCCGAACAGCTCACCGCGCTCCAGGACCTCGATACCGCTCTTGATGGCCGCCTCGCCCGCGCCGCGCGCGCCGGAGCGGTCCACGGGCAGCTGGCCGACGCCCTTGAAGAAGGCGGCCGTCAGGCGGCCCTTCACGCCGGGCGTGGTGAAGTACTCGGCCTTCGCGATGAAGGTGACCTTGCGGTCGAGGACCGCGGGCAGGAAGAAGGAGTCCGAGAAGGAGAGGTGGTTGCTCGCCAGGATCGCGGGGCCCTCGGCCGGAATGTTCTCGGCGCCCTCCACCCAGGGCCTGAAGGCGACCTTCAGCGGCCCTCCGATGGCGACCTTCATCGTTCCGTACAACAACCGAGTGCCTCCTGTGTCTGTCGATCAGACCTTAACCCGGAGCACCGTCAAAGGACCCGACGACCCTGGTCGGTGTCAGTGCGGTCGCGTACGGTGAAGTACCTGCGCACGACCCCATGAACACGCAACCGACCCCATGAACAGGAGACCGAAGGTGCCGGTCCTCCCTGGAGCCGAGCCGTTCCGCCATGAGGGCGGGGAGACGGGTGTCCTCCTCTGCCACGGTTTCACCGGTTCCCCGCAGTCGCTGCGCCCCTGGGCGGAGCACCTCGCCGAGCGCGGCCTGACGGTGTCGCTGCCCCTGCTGCCGGGCCACGGCACCCGTTGGGAGGACATGCAGCTCACCGGCTGGCAGGACTGGTACGCCGAGGTGGACCGCGAACTGCGCGCCCTCACCGAGCGCTGTGCCGACGTGTTCGTGGCCGGCCTGTCGATGGGCGGCGCGCTGGCGCTGCGGCTGGCGGCGAAGCACGGCGACGCGGTGCGGGGCGTGCTGGTCGTCAACCCGGCGAACCGTATGCACGGCCTCGCGCCGTACGCCCTTCCGGTGGCCCGTCATCTCCTGCGGTCGACGCCGGGCATCGCCGACGACATCGCCAAGGAGGGCCGGCACGAGCTGGGCTACGACCGGGTGCCGCTGCACGCCGCGCACTCCCTGCGGGCCTTCTTCCGGCTGGTCGACGGCGAGTTGCCGCAGGTCACCCAGCCGCTGTTGCTGCTGCGCAGCGCCGAGGACCATGTCGTGCCCGCGGCGGACTCCGCGCGCGTGCTGAGCCGGGTGTCGTCGACGGACGTGACGGAGATCGTGCTGGAACAGAGCTATCACGTGGCGACGTTGGACCATGACGCGGAGCGGATCTTCGAGGAGAGCTCCGCGTTCATCGGCCGGCTCGCCGCCGGCTCCGGCAGCAAGGAAGGGACGGCCGTACGTGGCTGAGTACGACTCGGACCGCGAGGACCGGGAGAACCGCGACGACCGCGAGGACCGCGACGGTCTCGGCCCGGAGGAGCAGCACGTCCCCTTCGACGAGGCCGCCGCCTGGGAGGCGATCGTCGCCGGGTACGGCGAGGAGCCGCCGGACCCGCCGGGCGCCAAGCCGTTCAAGTCGGTGGAGGACCTGGCCCTGCTGACCAACGACACCGACACGGACGCGTCCGCCGCGGAGTCGCCGAAGGCGGACGAGAAGCCCGCGCCGGCCAAGCCGCTGGGCAGCTCCGTCGCCTTCGCGCCCGGCGTCGGCCCGCGCGACTACACGGCGCCGGAGCCGACGGAGGACGACTTCGACGAGGACGACGAGGGCCACTTCGTCCCGCCGGAGCCGCCCCCACTGCCGGACGCCGACACCACGGCCAAGTTCGCCTGGCTCGCGGTGCTGGGCGGCCCGCTGCTCCTGCTGCTGGCGATACTGCTCCGCTGGGACATGACCTGGTGGCTCGCCACGATCGGGATCGGCGGCTTCCTGGGCGGGTTCGCGACGCTGGTGATGCGGATGCGGACGGACGAGGACGAGGACGACGACCCCGGGCGCGGTGCGGTCGTCTAGTCGGCAGGGACTTTGAGGGTGGCCAGGACCGGGAGGTGGTCGGTGGCCGCCCTCAGGTCTGTCTCGGGGAGGTGCGCCGGCACCCCGCAGCCGAGCACCTCGATGCCCTTCGTCGCGAAGATGGCGTCGATGCGCTGGTGCGGCTCGCTGTGGGTCCAGGTGTGCTCGCCGCCCTCGGGGGCCACCGCCCAGCAGTCCTGGAGGTTCTCGGCGAGGCGGCGGAACGTACGGCCGCCGGGGCGTTCGTTGAGGTCGCCGCCCGCGACGGCGTGTTCCACGCCCATGCCGGCGAGGCGGTCGAGGAGCATGCCGGCCTGCTCGTAGCGCTCGTCCTTCTGGAGGCTGAGGTGACAGCTGAGTACGCCGAGGCGGGCGTTGCCGAACCGGACGACGGCGGTCGCGAAGCCTCGGCGGTGCTGGCCGGGGGTGAGCGGGAGGAGGACGTCCTCGGTGCGCTCCACGGTGGCGCGGAGGTCGCACAGGATGGCCGGACCCGCGGCGGTCGCGCCGCCGGTGAGGATGACGAGGTCGGCTGCGCGGGCCAGGCGGGCGAGTTTCTTGCGCCAGCGGAAGAAGCGGGGGGCTTCTTGGACGAGGACGAGGTCGGGGGCGCAGGCCTTGATGACTCGGGCGAGGGCGGCGGTGTCGTCGCGGAGTGAGCGGACGTTGTAGCTGAGGACTCGGACGAGGGCTGAATCGTCAGGTGCCATGTCGTTGATTTTTGCGCCCAATAGCTCGGGGCGCGAGGTGTATGTGCGCGACTGGCCCGCCGTCGTGGCTTGTCGCGCCCACGCGGCGGAGCCGCATATTTACACAGCCCCGCGCCCCCAAGAGCCTTCCCCCGGCCCCCCGATTACATGATCGGGTCGGGTTCCCGTGCCAGGTCCGCCGCTCCGACCATCCCCGCCTTGTTGCCCAGCTGAGCCGCGATCACATCCGCCACCGGGCGCCAGTTGCCGCCCACCAGCCAGCGCTTGTACGACTTGCGGATGGGGTCGAGGACCAGTTCGCCCTCGTCGGAGAGGCCGCCGCCGACGATGAAGGCGGACGGGTCGAAGAGGGAGGCCAGGTCGGCGAGGCCGGCGCCGGCCCAGCGGGCCAGCTCGCGGTAGGAGTCGACGGCGACCGGGTCGCCCTGCCGGGCGGCGACGGAGATGTGCTTGCCCTCGATGCCCTCGGGGGTGCCGTCGCCGAGGGCGAGCAGCACCTCGGCGCGCTCGGGGGTGGCGTTGGCGCGCTGCTTGGCGTACCGCACGAGGGCGCGGCCGGAGGCGTACTGCTCCCAGCAGCCCTGCGAGCCACAGCCGCACAGCAGGCCGTCCGGCACCATGCGGATGTGGCCGAACTCGGCGGCGACGCCGAAGTGGCCGCGGCGCAGCTTGTTGCCGATGATGATGCCGCCGCCGAGGCCGGTGCCGAGCGTGATGCAGATGACGTTGCGGTGGCCCTTGCCGGCGCCGAATTTGTACTCGCCCCAAGCGGCCGCGTTGGCGTCGTTCTCCACGACGACAGGGAGGCCGACGCGGGCCTCGACCTTGTCCTTCAGCGGCTCGTTGCGCCAGTCGATGTTGGGCGCGAAGTAGACCTCGGAGCGCTGCCGGTTGACGTAACCGGCGGCTCCGATGCCCACGCCGACGATCTCGTGACCTGCGCGTGCGCCCTCGACGGCGGAGGCGATGGCGTCCACGATGCCCTCGGGCGTGCCCGGGGTCGGCACCTTGAAGGTCGAGAGGATGTTGCCTTCCTCATCGACCACGCCGGCCGCGATCTTCGTGCCGCCGATGTCGACGCCGATGGTGAGTCCCATGAATCCCTCAGTTTCGGTCGAGCCCCGCTACGGCCCACCGTACCTGAGCCCACCTCTAGTCCAGGTCGATGCGCTCCCCCGGACCGGCCTCCTCGCCGCCCTCCCGGGGCTTGGTGTCCCGTTGGGTCCAGCGCTGTTCCTGGGCCTGGACCGCGGAGCGGTAGGCGGCCAGCAGTTCGTTGCCGGCGGCTGCCAGGTGGTCGAAGACGTCCGGGTTGCGTTCGATGACGGGCTCGACGGCGGCCTTGGCCTGCTGGACGACCTGCTGCACCACCTGCTGGGCGGCCGGTCCGGCGACCGCCCCGAACAGCGGCGACTGGATCGACGACAGCTTGTCGCTGACGGCGTCGACGAGCTTGCGCAGTTCCTCCGCGGCCGAGCCGGGCGGCGGACCGTAACTGGCGCGGCGACGGGCCTTCTCCGCCGCGAGATCCTCGGCGCACGCCGTCGCCCACGCGTCGGCGTCGGTGGCCCGCACCTCATCCGCAGCCTCGGCCTCGCGCTCCGAAGCGGCGTCTGACGGGCGGAGCTCTTCGCTCATGACGGACTCCTGACTGCGTTTCGTCCCTACGACGTTACCCGAACGGCCGCACCGGATTCACCGGGTCTGCGGCCAGAGATCCGGGTCCGGCGCGAACCGGACACGCAGCTCCCCGTCCCGCAGCGCGGCCCCGGCGACGGTGCACCGGCGCAGCGCGGACGGCAGCGGCACGATCCGCCGGAACTGCCCTGCAGCGACGACGAGTTCGTCCCCTCGCCGGATGAGGTCCAGCGCGTCGCGTATGGCGCCGGGGAGCGGCACGTGCCACACCAGCACGCCGTCCTCGGCCAGCCGGTCGACGACCGGCCACTCGACACACGACGAGGCCTCCGGCGCCCCGGGCACCGCGAGTGCGTCGAGGTCGTCGAGGCCGCGCGGGTCCCGTCCGGGGTGGGCGATCTCCACGACCTCGTACGACTCCCGCCACTCCTCCAGCGTCTTGCGCTGCTGGGCGACGGGCCCGGCGAGCCAGCTGTCGGCGGGCGCGTCGGGAAGGACCCGGTTGGCGATCAGGTGCTCGGGCCGCAGCCCGCGCAGGGCGAGCCCGAGGCCGGCGTCGCGCACGGCGTCGGCGCCGGCGGGACCCGGTTCGGCGACGAGCCGTACGACGGTCTTCCGGTCGGCGATGACGGCCTCGACGGCGGCGAGTTCCAGGTCCCAGCGCGCGGTGGTCTCGTACAGCCACTCCGAGGGCATCGGCACCCCGGCCAGCCGTCCGAGCACGGGCCTGAGCGCCCGCGCGGCCTGCCGTTCGGGCGGCAGCAGTCGGCGCAGATAGCGGCGCAGTTCCTCGGGGAGGGCGAGGAGGGCGAGGGCCTGCGGGGTGGGCGGGAGGTCCACGACGAGCAGGTCGTGGCGTTCGGAGAGGGCCGCGTCCCGGAGGGCCCGCAGGAGGGTGAGCTCCTCGGCGCCGGGCAGCGGGGTGACCTCTTCGGGGTCGAGGCGGGAGGCGCCGAGCAGGTCGAGGACGGAGGAGGCGCGCTCCTGGAAGCCGGCGAGGTCGTCCCGGAACCCGGCGGTCGCGTCGGGCCGCCAGGCGGTGAGTCCCTCCCGGACCTCGACGGGCACCGGCCCCGTGGCCACACCCAGGACCGCGCCGAGGGTGTCGGTCCGGTCGCCGCTGAGGAGGAGGGTCCGGTCACCCGCGCGTGTGGCGGCGAGTGCGGTGGCGGCGGCAAGGGTCGTACGACCGCTGCCGCCGGGACCGGTGATCAGGAGGGTGCGCATGGGAGTGAACGGTAGATCCCCCCGCGGCGAATCCCTACTTCGCCCCGGACTCCACCCGCTTCTTCAGCCCGGCGAGCGCCCGGTCGATGATGACCTTCTCGGCCTTGCGCTTGATCATCCCCAGCATCGGGATCTTGACGTCGACGGTCAGGACGTAGGTGACCTCGGTGGAACCCGCGCCGGTGGCCTTGAGGAGGTACGACCCGTCGAGCTGGCGCAGCATCTGGGACTTCACCAGCGTCCAGGAGACCTCGTTCTCGCCGGTCCAGGTGTAGCCGAGCACCTGGTCGTCCTTGATGGCGCCGGCGTCCATGACGAGCCGTACCTGCTCGGCGCGGCCGGCGGCGTCCGTCGCGAGGACCTCCGCCTGCTTCACCTCGCCGGTCCAGTCCGGGTAGCGGGCGAAGTCGGCGATCACCGCCATGACGTCGGCCGGTGCCGCCTCGATCGTGATGCTCGAGCTGGTGTGTTCCGCCATCGCCGTGGCTCCTCCAGATGCGGGCCGGTAGGTCATGAAGCGTGCGCACGTGTGTGCAGCGTGAAGGCTACCGCGCACGTGAGCGGCCGACTTCACCGCCCGTCACCATTCGGGCTTCACCGACCGCTCACCATTCGAGCGCCCACGGCCGGCCGCTCCCCGCGAAGTGTCCGACGTTGACGCACTCGGTCGCCCCGATGCGCATCCGGCGCACGAGCGGCTGGTGGACATGACCGAACAGCGCGTACCGGGGCCGGGTGCGCCGGATCGCGTCCAGCAGCGCCCGGCTCCCCCGCTCGAAGCGGCGCGCGACGGTGTCGTAGACCAGTTCGGGCACCTCGGGCGGGATGTGGGTGCACAGCACGTCGACCTCGCCGACCGCCTCGATCTTCGCCGCGTACTCCTCGTCGCTGATCTCGTACGGCGTGCGCATGGGGGTGCGCAGGCCGCCGCCGACGAAGCCGAAGACCCGGCCGCCGATCTCCACGCGCTCGCCGTCGAGGACCGTGGTGCCCGGTCCGGCGTACTCCGCCCACAGCGGCGGCATGTCGACATTGCCGTAGGTGGCGTACGTCGGTGTCGGGAACGCGGCGAACATCTCGGCGTACTGCTTGCGTACGGCCTTCTCGATGGCGCTCGCCCGGTCCGTACCGATCCCGGCCCACAGGCGGGCGCCGAACTCGCGGGCCTCCTCGAAGCGGCGGGCGGTGCGCAGTTCGACGATGCGGTCGGCGTTCTCGGTGCCGAACAGGTCGGGGAAGATGCCGCGGGAGTGGTCGGCGTAGTCGAGGAAGAGGACCAGGTCACCCAGGCAGATCAGGGCGTCCGCGCCCTCGCCGGCGCTGGCCAGGTCACGGGCGTTGCCGTGCACGTCGCTGACCACATGTACGCGTGTCCTGCGGTTTCCGGGTGGTGAGGGTGCCATGGCGATCAAGGGTAGGCGTGTGCGGCATACGTGAACAGTGGCGGCCGGACCTGCGGTTACTGGCCAGTCATCAAATGCCTCGACTACTGTGCGCTGAGAAACACCAATCCGTGTGACGCAGCGAACATCTCGCCGGGACCCCCTGTCGGAGACGCCATACCGGCGGGTAACGTCCGGGCAGTCCAGTCGTGCTCGGGATTTCAACATGTGAATCCCTGAGCACCTGCCCGAGCCTTGGACCGCACCGTCGCATCGCACAACGTCGTGGCGCCGGCGCCTTATTAGGAGCAGCAGTCTTGCGCGAGTTCAGCCTTCCGGCCTTGTACGAGGTCCCTGCGGACGGAAACCTCACCGACATCGTCCGCAGAAACGCCGCGCAGCATCCCGACGTCGCCGTCATCGCCCGCAAGGTCGACGGCGCCTGGCAGGACGTGACGGCCACGACCTTCCTCGCGGAGGTGCACGCGGCCGCCAAGGGCCTCATCGCCTCGGGTGTGCAGCCCGGCGACCGGGTGGGCCTGATGTCGCGGACCCGCTACGAGTGGACGCTGCTCGACTTCGCGATCTGGTGCGCGGGCGCGGTCACCGTGCCGGTGTACGAGACCAGCTCGCCCGAGCAGATCCAGTGGATCCTCGCCGACTCCGGCGCGACCGCGTGCATCGTCGAGCTGGACAACCACGCGGCGGCCGTGGAGTCGGTACGCGACCGGCTGCCCGCGCTCAAGCACGTCTGGCAGATCGAGGGCGGGGGTGTCGAGGAGCTGGGCCGGCTGGGCGCGGACATCACCGACGCCGCCGTCGAGGAGCGCAGTTCGCTGGCGAAGGCGGACGACCCGGCGACCATCGTCTACACGTCCGGTACGACCGGTCGCCCCAAGGGCTGTGTGCTGACCCACCGCAGCTTCTTCGCGGAGTGCGGCAACGTCGTGGAGCGGCTGCGCCCGCTGTTCCGCACCGGCGAGTGCTCCGTGCTGCTCTTCCTGCCGCTCGCGCACGTCTTCGGGCGGCTCGTGCAGGTCGCGCCGATGATGGCGCCGATCAAGCTGGGCACCGTCCCGGACATCAAGAACCTCACCGACGAGCTGGCCTCCTTCCGGCCGACGCTGATCCTGGGCGTCCCGCGCGTCTTCGAGAAGGTCTACAACTCGGCGCGCGCGAAGGCGCAGGCGGACGGCAAGGGCAAGATCTTCGACAAGGCCGCCGACACCGCGATCGCGTACAGCAAGGCGCTGGACACCCCGTCGGGCCCGTCCCTCGGTCTGAAGATCAAGCACAAGACCTTCGACAAGCTGGTCTACAGCAAGCTGCGCGCGGTCCTCGGCGGCAAGGGCGAGTACGCCATCTCCGGCGGCGCCCCGCTCGGTGAGCGGCTCGGCCACTTCTTCCGCGGCATCGGCTTCACGGTCCTGGAGGGCTACGGCCTCACCGAGTCCTGTGCGGCCACCGCCTTCAACCCCTGGGACCGGCAGAAGATCGGCACGGTCGGCCAGCCGCTGCCGGGCTCGGTGGTCCGCATCGCCGACGACGGCGAGGTGCTGCTGCACGGCGAGCACCTGTTCAAGGGCTACTGGAACAACGAGGCCGCGACCGCCGAGGCGCTGGCCGACGGCTGGTTCCACACCGGGGACATCGGCACCCTCGACGAGGACGGCTACCTCAGGATCACCGGCCGCAAGAAGGAGATCATCGTCACCGCGGGCGGCAAGAACGTCGCCCCGGCCGTGATCGAGGACCGTATCCGCGCCCACGCGCTGGTCGCGGAGTGCATGGTCGTCGGCGACGGGCGGCCCTTCGTGGGTGCGCTGGTCACCATCGACGAGGAGTTCCTGGGCCGTTGGGCCGCCGAGCACGGCAAGCCGGCGGATGCCACCGCGGCGTCGCTGGCCGGGGACGCGGACCTGAACGCTGCCATCCAGGCCGCGATCGACGACGGCAACGCCGCGGTGTCGAAGGCGGAATCGGTGCGGAAGTTCCGCATTCTGTCCTCCCAGTTCACGGAGGAGTCGGGCCACCTGACGCCGTCCCTGAAGCTCAAGCGCAACGTGGTGGCGAAGGACTACGCGGACGAGATCGAGGCGATCTACCAGAAGTAGTCACTGCGGTACGAGACTTATGGCGCGGTGTCCTCCACGAGGACCCGCGCCATCGTCCGTTCCGCGAGCGCGGTGATCGTCACGAACGGGTTGACGCCGATCGACCCGGGCACGAGCGAGCCGTCGGTGACGTACAGCTTCGAATATCCCTTCACCCGGCCGTAGTTGTCGGTCGCCTTGCCCAGCACGCAGCCGCCCAGCGGGTGGTAGGTGAAGTCGTCGGCGAAGGTCCTGTTGGAGGAGCCGAACAGATCGGTGCGGTAGATCGTCACGTTCGCCGAGTTGATCCGGTCGAAGAGCTTCTTGGCCATGCCCGAGGACACCGCGCTCTGGGCGGCCGTCCAGCCCAGCTTCACGCCGTCCGTGGCGCTGTCGTACGTGAACGCGGCCCGCTGCGGGTTCTTGGTGATCGCCAGATAGAGGCTGACCCAGTGCTCAAGTCCCGTGGGTAAAGGAGCGATCTCGGCGAAGACGGGGTTGGCGGTGTTGGCCCAGTCGTCGATGCCCATGACCGGCATGGTCGACTGGTTGGCCCCGACCGTGTCCCACAGATGGTTGGCCCGGCCGAGCATGGTGTTGCCGTTGGGCCCCCACCCGGCGCCGACGCTCGCGTCCAGGGCGGGCAGGGTGCCGGTGTCCCGGGCGCGGACGAGGAGTTCGGTGGTGCCGAGGCTGCCGCCGCCGAGGAACAGGTAGGTGCAGCCGTACTGCTTGGTCTCGACGACCGTGCCGGCGTCGTTGATGCGGTCGGCGGTCAGGACGTACGCCCCGTCGCTCGCCCGGCTGATGGCCCGCACCCGCTCCATGGTGGTGATGGTGACGTTCCCGGTGCCGAGCGCGGCGGCGAGATACGTCTTGTCGAGGCTCTTCTTGCCGAAATTGTTGCCGTAGATGACCTCCTGGGCGAGCGCCGACTTGGTCGCCGTACCGGCGGCCTCCTTCTGCATGTAGGCGAAGTCGTAGGTGCTGGGCACGAACGTGGTCTTCAGGCCGGTGTTCTGGGCGTGCTTGCGGGAGATCCGGGTGAAGCGGTACCACTCCGTCGACTCGAACCAGGTGGGGTCGACGGTGTTGACGCCGAGCATGGAGTTGGCGCGCGGGAAGTACGTCGCGTACATCTCGTCGGCGTCGACGGTCGGGAACTGCTCGGCGAAGTACGACTTGAGCGGGGTCACCGCCATGCAGCCGTTGACCAGCGAGCCGCCGCCGACGCCCCGCCCCACGAACACCGACATGTTGGCGAAGTGCACCCGGTCCAGGACGCCGGGGTAGGGGGTGATGTCCTTGTTGACGACGTCCAGCCACAGGAACGTGGCCAGCGGGGCCTCGGTGCGGGTGCGGAACCACATGGAGCGCTGGTCCGGGCCGGCGGTGGAGCAGAAGATCTTGCCGTCGGAGCCGGCGGTGTTCCAGAGCCGGCCCATCTCGATCATGAGCGTGCGGATGCCCGCCTGACCGAGGCGGAGGGCGGCCACGGCGGCGCCGTAGCCCGAACCGACCACGATGGCCGGGGCGTTGTCGACGGCGGCCGGTTCCACGGCCGACGCGGACTCGAGACCGATGCGGGTGAGACCGGACGCGGCGGCGGTCTGGAGGGCCACCATGCCCAATATTTGACGTCTCGTCAGCTGACGCTGCATCAGTTTTGCTGTCATGCGCGCAGCATGGGCGGATTATTCGGTTCCGCCTAGACGGCTAGAGCAACGTCTTCAACTTTTCTGCCAGCAGGTCCCACCGCCACTTCTCCTCGACCCAGGCCCGCCCCCGCTCCCCCATCCGCTGCCGCAACTCGGCATCGCCCAGGAGCGCCAGAATCCGCTCGGCGGAGTCCTCGACCGACCCGCCCCGGACGACCCACCCGGTCTCCCCGTCGAGCACGGCGTCCGGCGCGCCCCCGGAGTCCCCGGCGACGACCGGCAGCCCGGTCGCGGAGGCCTCCAGGTACACGATCCCGAGCCCCTCCACATCCAGCCCGCCCCGCCGCGTCCGGCACGGCATCGCGAAGACGTCCCCGGCGCCGTAGTGCGCGGGCAGCTCGGACCAGGGCACGGACCCGGTGAAGACGACCGAGTCGGCGACCCCGGTCTCGCGCGCCAGCCTGCGCAGCTCCTTCTCGTACGGCCCGCCCCCCACGATCAGCAGCACCGCGTCCGGCTGGTCAGCGAGAATCCGCGGCATCGCCAGGATCAGCGTGTCCTGCCCCTTGCGCGGCACCAGCCGCGAGACGCACACCACCACCGGCCGGTCGGTCAGCCCGAGCCGCGCCCGCACCACGTCACCGCCCGACCCCGGATGGAAGGTCTTCTCGTCCACCCCGGGCGGCAGCTGCACCATCCGCGAACCGGCCTGAGGCGTCAGCGCCCCGGCGATCCGCGACCGCGTGTACTCCCCGAGGTAGGTGATCGTGTCCGTGCCCTCGCCGATCCGGCGCAGCAACTGCCGCGCGGCGGGCAGCTGCGCCCACCCCGCCTCGTGCCCGTGGGTCGTGGCCACCAGCCGCTCGGCCCCCGCCTTCCGCAGCGCGGGCGCCATCAGCCCGAGCGGCGCCGCCGCCCCGAACCACACCGACGTGCAGCCGTGCTCCCGCAGGAGTCCGACCGCCGTACGCGTGGCCGCGGGCGTCGGCAGGAGCATCGTCGTACGGTCGCGTACGACGGTGAAGGGCTGCTCGGCGTCGAAGGCGGCCGTGGCTTCTACGCCCTCCCGGCCGCGCTTCCAGGTCGACGCGTAGACCACGAGCCGCTCGGGATCGAGGCGCAGCGCCATGTTGTGCAGGAACGCCTGGATACCGCCTGGCCTGGGCGGGAAGTCGTTCGTGACGATCAGGGTCTTGGACATCGTCGTGCGCATCGCCGCCGACCCTACCCAAAGGCGTGCCCACCTCGGCTCCACGACCCCCTCACAGCCGGTCCCGGCCACGTTTATGGCAACCTCACAGCAGGCCGGGACATCATGGCCATCTCAAAGACGGCACGGACGGCAACGCGCGAACAGGGGCTCCGGTGGACATTGCGGGTGCGAGGCGGTCTCCGGCGGGACTGCTGGCGACCTGGGGCCTGACGAGGCTGCTGCTGCTCCTGTTCGTCCTGAAGGTGTACGTCTTCCCCGGCCCGGACGTCACGAGCGACGTGTCGGTGATCTACCAGGGCTGGTACGACGTGCTGCGCACCGGCACGTTCCCGCAGGACGACGTCACCTGGCAGTACCCGCCGGCCGCCGCGCTGGCGATCCTCTCCCCCGCGCTGCTGCCGTTCCTCCCGTACGCGACCGCGTTCTTCGTCCTCGCCTTCCTCGCCGACCTGGTGGTCCTCTCCCTGCTGCTGTACGCGGGCCTGCGCCCCGGCCGGAGCCTGCGCGGTGCCTGGGTGTGGGTGGTGGGCGTCCCGCTGCTCGGCCCGACCGTGTACGCCCGCTACGACGTGATGGTCACCGCCGTCGCCGTGGCCGCGCTGCTCGCGGGCGCCCGGCATCCGCGCGTGATGGGCGCCCTGGTCGGCTTCGGGGCGATGCTCAAGGTGTGGCCGGTGCTGCTGCTGGTGGCCGCGCGGAAGCGGGGCATCTGGATGTCGGCGGCGGTGACGGCGGCGGGCCTCGCGGCGCTGTTCGCGGTGACCATGCCCGGCTCCTTCGCGTTCCTGACCTTCCAGGCCGACCGCGGCACCGAGGTGGAGTCGCTGGGCTCGCTGGTCTTCCATGTGGCCCGGCAGTACGGCTGGGACGGCCAGGTGCTGCTGAACTACGGCTCGGTGGAGTTCCTCGGCCCGTGGGTGAACGTCGTCAGCACGGCCGCGCTCGCCCTGACCGGCGTCGCCTTCGGCTGGCTGCTGCTGTGGCGGCTGGTCGCGACCCGCTTCGAGGCGCACACCATGGCGGACGCGGCGTTCGTGGCGGTGCTGCTGTTCACGACCACGAGCCGGGTGATCAGCCCGCAGTACATGGTGTGGCTGATCGGCCTGGCGGCGGTCTGCCTGTGCTTCCGGGCGAGCCGGATGACGGTGCCCGCACTGCTGGTCCTGCCGGCCTCCTTCGTGACGGTCCTGGAGTTCCCGATCTACTTCGCGAACGTCGTCGCCAGCGACGGCCTGGGCGTCACGCTGCTCTTCCTCCGCAACGGCCTGCTCGTCGCCGCGACCGTCCTGGCCGCCGTGGAGCTGTGGCGGGCCACGGCGAGCGCGCCCGTCGAGGCCCCCGAGCCGGCTCAGCCGGCGCAGGCCACCGACGAACCGTCGGAGACCTCGGTCACCTCCTGACGCCGGGACCGCCCGAGGATCACGCCCACCACCGCGCACTGCGCCGCCATGGCCACCGCCATCGCGAGGCACACGCCGGGCAGCCCGAGCCCGGACAGCCCGTACGCCAACGGCAGTTGGACGGCCGTCCCGAGCAACGTCACCCTCAGCAGCACCGGCGCGCCCCCGCTCCCCTCGAAGACCCCGCCCAGCGCGATGAAGCAGGCCATCAACAGGAGATAGGGCCCGACGCAGCGCAGGAACAGCACCCCTTCCCCGGCGACCTCGCCCCCGGCGCCGAAGGCGGCCATGATCCAGGGCGCGGTCACGGCAAAGAGCAGAGCGGCGGCCGCCCCGAAGGCGCCGGACACCACGACCGCCTCCCGCCCGATCGCCCGCCGCTGGTCCCGCCCGGCGCCCAGCAGATGCGCGGTGTGGATGGAGGCGGCCTGCCGGACGGCATAGAAGCCCATGGTGGCCACGTACAGGACCTTGTAGGCGATGGCGTACGCGGCCACCGCCGTCACCCCGATCCGCGCCACGATCCCGACCAGCACCAGCGCCCCGCCCTGCCGCACGGTGAAGTCGGCGGCCATGGGCAGCCCGGTGCGCAGCACCCGCCCGAATGCGACCCCGGGCCCCACCGCCGCCCGCAACAGCGCGTTCCGCCGCAGGGCGAGGAGGCCCGCCCCCAACGCCACGCACCGGCACAGCACCGTCGAGGCGGCGGCGCCCTGGACGCCGTAGAAGTGGATGAAGAGCGGGTCGCAGACGAGGATCAGCCCGTTGGCGAGCAGCGCGAGCCGCATCGGCGTCCTGGTGTCCCCCGTGCCCTTCAGAATCCCGTCGACCAGCTGCTGGGCGAAGAACACGGCGATGCCCGGCATCGATATCGCGAAGTACCCGACGGCGAGCGGCAGCGCCGCGCCCCCGCCGAGGACCAGCCGCGCCAATGGCTCCCGCAGCAGATACCCGCCCGCCACGATCACCGGCGTGACCACCCCGAACACCGCCCAGCCCCCGCGCACGGCGGCCCGTATCGCCCCCGGGTCCCGCGCGCCCCTGGCATGCGCGACCAGCACGGTCGTCCCGGAGCCGAAGACCAGGGCGACCCCCAGCAGCACGTTCTCGGCGTTCGTCGCCACCGCGACCGCCGCCACCGCCGCTCCGCCGAGCCGGGAGACCCAGACGGTGTTGATGATCCCGGCGGTCACGGAGGCGAGCAGCGAGAAGTAGACGGGATGGGCGAGCGCGACGAGCCGACGCCGATGACTGTCCATGACCACACAACCCCCTCGAAACGAGCTACCTCGTTTCGAGGTAGCTCGATAAGAGGTACCATGGTGTCACGACGACCACAAGGAGGAATCGGCGTGCTGGAGCTGTCGATCCTGGGCTTCCTGGCCGAAGAGCCCTTGCACGGCTATGAGTTGAAGGAGCGCATCAAGGCGCTCAACGGCCATGTCCGCCCGGTCAGCGACGGCGCCCTCTATCCGGCCATCTCCCGGCTGATCAAGGCGGGCAAGCTCGACGAGCACACCGAGCCGGGCGCGAGCGCGGCCCCGCGGCGCACGCTCTCCCTCACCGAGACGGGCCGCGCGGACCTCCTGGAGCGCCTGCGGCACCCCAAGCCGGTGGAGATCTCCGACCAGGTCCGCTTCAACACGGTCCTGACGTTCCTGCGCCACCTCCCGGACCGCCGCGAACAGGCCGCGGTGCTCCGCCGCCGCCTGGAGTTCCTCGACACACCCACGAGCTTCTTCTACGACGAGGGCAGACCCGTGCGCGCGGAGGAGGCGGCGGACCTGTTCCGGGAGGGCATGCTGCGGGTCGCGCGGGCGACCGGCGAGGCGGAACGCACCTGGCTGGAGGAGGCCGTCGAGCGGCTCAGTCGAGCTGATCCCGCAGATAGTCCCGCCACTGGGCCGTGAAGTCGTCCAGGTCCGTGCCGAGGATGGTCTTCAGCGCGTCCTCGACCGCCCCGGCGCGCTGCTTATGGGCGCCCACGGCCTGGTAGAACGCCCGCAATTGCTCGGTACCCCACCGGTCCGCGATCATCCGGCAGGCCAGCCAGCCGCTCTCGTAGGCCTGCGCGAGCTTCGTCGCGTCGCCGCTGAACCCGAAGTCCGCGTCCGCGGGCAGGGCCTTCGGCGTCCGCCCCTCGGTCACGGCCCGCCACAGCTCCGGCGCGGCCTGGACCGGCGACCGGCCGGAGTCGAGGTACCCGACCCAGTCCGCGTACCCCTCGGACAGCCACAGCGGTGTGGCGGCGGTGGTGTGGTCGCGGGTGGCGACATGGGTGGTCTCGTGGGTGAGCACGACCTGCTTGCCGACGCTGCCGAGGACGCCGTACGCGTCGGGGTTGACGATGATCCGGTCCGCGGGTGCGCTCGCCGGGGCGCCCGTCTCACCGGTGGTGACGGCGGCGATCCCGCGGTACGAGGAGGCGGGCGACCCCAGCAGCCCAGCCATGCCCTCCAGCGACTTCGGTACGAGCACGACGACGTGCCGGGTCCAGTCGGTGCCCCACTCCGCCGACACCGCCGGAACGGCACGGTCGGCGAGATCGGCGTAGGTGTGCAGCGCCGCGCTCGACCGCCCGACGCCGAGGACGAGGCTGTGCTTCCCGCGGACGACGTCCACCTCGCCCTGGTCCCACAGCTGCTGGGCGGACTTCTTCGCCGGCTGCTCCTGGTCGACGTACCACTCGCCGCCCGCGTCCAGACTGAGGGTGAGCGTGCGGCCGACGGTGACGGGTGCGTTGTCGTAGCCCTGTATGCGGTACTTGAGCTCGACGTCCGCGGTGGCCTCGGCGCCGTCCTGGTGGAGCCCCGTCAGCCGGTACGCCCACGCCGCGAACGGCACACCCCGCGCGTTCTCGAACCAGTCCAGCGCGCCCGTCTGCATGAACGCCGCCCGGTCCCGGTCGAGGACAGCGCTCGCCCGCCGGTCGAGCAGCTCCTGGACATCGGCCCTGGCGGTCCCGTTCCCCGCCTTGCCGCCACAGGCCACCAGCGAGACCAGCAGCAGACAGAGCGCGAGCACTCCGTGTCTCGACGCCCGCCTTCGACCAGCCATTTCACGATCGTACGGCGGGACGGCCGCCAGAGTCAGAGGGCCTGGGTCAGACCCGGGTGACCGTCGCGCCCGGCATCATGCCCACCGGGTCGTAGCGGACGGGGGCGCCGGGGTAGGGCGCGTGGATCACCTGGCCGTTGCCGACGTACATGCCGACATGGCTCGCGTCGCCCCGGTAGGTGACCAGGTCGCCGGGCTGCGCCTGGGAGAGCGGGACCTGCCGCCCCGCGTAGCGCTGGCCCTGCGAGGTGCGGGGCAGGGAGACGCCGGCATGCCGGTACGACCACACCATCAGGCCCGAGCAGTCGAAGCCGGAGGGGCCGGTCGCGCCCCACACGTACGGCTTGCCGACCGCGGCGCGGGCCGCGGCGACCGCGGCGGCGGCCCGGGCGTTGGGCGGCAGCGCACCGCTGAGGTCGGGCATCTCGTCGCGGCCGGAGCGGGAGGCCCGGTCGTAGGCGGCGCGCTCCTCGGACGGCAGGGAGTTGAGCAGCCGGCGCGCCTGGGCGAGCTTCTTCTCCACCGTCTTCTTGTGGCTCGCGACGGCCTTGCGGCTCTTCTCCAGCTCGGCCAGCTGACCGGCCGCCTCCGCACGCTCCTGGGCGAGTTCACGCATCGCCGACTGGAGGTCCTTGAGCTCACCGGCCTGATGGGCGGTGATCCGGTCGAGGGCGGCGGCCTTGTCGAGGTAGTCGTCCGGGTCGTCGGAGAACAGCAGGGCGAGGGACGGGTCGAGACCGCCGGAGCGGTACTGGGCGCCGGCCAGCGAACCGAGCGTCTCCCGCATGGAGTTGATGCGGTCCTGCTGCCGGGCGATCCGGTCCTGCGCGGTACCGACCTGCTTCTTCAGCGCGTCGGCGCGTTCGTCGGCCTTGTTGTAGGCCTCGGTCGCCTTCTCGGCCTCCTCGTAGAGGCGGTCCACCTCGGCACGGGTGTCGTCGTGCGGGGCGGCCGTGGCCGGTACGGCCCCGAGGGCCGCGGCGGTGGCCGACAGGACGCAGAGCGCGGCGCTGGCGCCCCGGTCGAACCCGGACGATGTCGATGCAAGGCGGCGATGGGACCCCACGAGAAGCCGCACCCCTTCCGCTGGCGGACAGGAAACGCGGCAGACAGTAGCCCCGCGACAAGGGCGCTTCCAAAGACCTCCACGGCCACACAACGTGACACCCCGCCACCGACGCAGGTCAGTGGCGGGGCACGGGGTCAGTTCACGTCGCCAGGATTCGCCCGAACGGGCGGCAGGGTGTCGTGATCTTGAGGGTGATCCTCGGAGTGATCCCCGGGGTGCTCAGATGCGGACGCCGAACTGGAACGGCATGTTGCCGATCGACTCGTAGCGCACGACCGTGCCGGTGCGCGGGGCGTGGATCACCTGGCCGTTGCCGGCGTAGAGGCCGACGTGGTGCAGGTCGCCGTAGAAGATGACGAGGTCGCCGACCTTGAGCTGGCTCTGCGAGTAGATGCGCGTACCGGCGTTCGCCTGCGCCTGCGAGGTGCGCGGGATGGAGACGCCGGCCTGGGCGTAGGCCCAGGAGGTGAGGCCCGAGCAGTCGTAGGAGGCGGTGCCCGTGGCGCCGTAGACGTACGGCTTGCCGAGCTGGCTCTGGGCCGCCGAGAAGGCGGCGGCGGCGAAGTTGGAGGCGGCGGGGGCGTCACCGAGGTCCACGCGCTCGCTGGCGGAGCGGCTGGCGCGCTCGTCCTCGGCGGCGAGGGCGGCCTTCTCGGCGGCCGTCAGCGTGTTGAGCAGCTTCTGCGCCTCGGCGAGCTTGCCCTGGACTTCCTTCTTCTTCTTGGCCAGTTCGGTCCGGGTGGAAGAGAGGTCCTTGAGCTTCTCGGAGGCCTCGGAGCGCTCCTGCGCGAGCTCGCGCTGCTTCTCCTGGATCTTCTTCAGCGCCTCGACCTGCTGGGCGCTCAACTGGTCGGCCGTGGAGGCCTTGTCCAGGTAGTCGTCCGGGTTGGACGACAGGAAGAGCTGGAGGGAGGAGTCTATGGAGCCGGTGCGGTACTGGGCGGCGGCCGCGAGACCCATGGAGTCGCGGAGCCCGTTGAGCTCCTCCTGGCCGCGGGCCACGGTGTCCTGGATGGCGGAGATCTCCTTCTGGAGCTTCTCCTGCTTCTCCTTGGCGCCGTTGAGCTTCTCGGTGGCCTGCTCGGCCTCCTCGTAGAGCTTGTCGACCTTGGACTTGACCTCGTCCTTGCTGGGCTTCTCGCTCGGCGCCGCGTTGGCGGCGTTGGCGCTCAGCGCGACGGCGGCGGCAGCAGCGGTGGTCAGCACGGTCACGCGTGTGCGGCTCGGCTGCTTGGGTCGACGGTGGGACGCCACGGAGGTGAGCTCCTTCTTGTGAGTGATCACCCGTTCGGAGGTTCGAGCCCAGACCCTAGTGACCTTCTTGTGATCAGTTCAAATCCTCACGCGAAAAAATCGGTCACGGACTGCATTCTTTACACACAACTCACGTGCGGTAATGCTCGATTGACACTACGTTGCGTGACGATCCCGCCAATTCGGGCAATGAGCCCACAAGTTCGATGTTTAGGACAGGCGCTTCAAAAGCATCGCCGAAGCGACAGGCCTGGCCCCCGCCTTGGCCACCCCGTCGGCGACCTCGCGGTCGGTGGACGCGACGATGACGGGCCGGCCCGGCGGCTCGGCGCGCACCAGCTGGCGGATCAGCTCGTCGGCCGTGACACCCGGCTTGGAGAACAGCACCCGCACCCCGCGCGGCGGCGCCAGCAGCACCGGCGCGGCCAGTTCGGCGCCGTCGAAGACACAGGTGACCTCCGCCCCGGTCTGCGCCGCGAGCTGCGAGAGCTGACCGAGCAGTCGCAGCCGCTGCTTCTCCAGCGGCATCTGGGGATAGCCGGTCTTGGTGACGTTGTAGCCGTCGACCACCAAGTGGGCCTGGGGCAGGGCGAGTAGCTGGTCCAGAATGGCCGGATCATGCTCGGACAGGGCCCGCGCGGCGATGTCCTTCGGGGTCATTCGTCCCGGTTCGACCGCGTCGACGGTCTCCGCGGGCCGTACGGACACGGGCGGCAACGCCAGCTCCCGGCGCAGCCCTTGAGCCGCGTCGAGCACGGTGTCCAGCAGCAGCCGGACGCGCATGTCCTCGACGCTGCGCCCCTCCCGCGCCGCCTTGCGCGTCGCCTCCAGCGCGGCCTCCGCCTCGCCCAGCCGGGCCTTGAGCCGCCGCGTCTCGACCTCGGCGGCGGACACCTGCGTCTGCCCCTCGGCGCGCACGGTGTCCATCTCGCCCTGCAGCTTGCGCAGCGCCGCCTCACCGCGCTTGACGTCACTGAGGGCGGCGCGCAGCTTGCGGTGAAGCGATTCGGCTTCCTTCTTGGCCGCGTCCAGCTCGGTGCGCAGCCGCTCGGTCTCGGCGCGGGTGTGGTCCCTGGCGGCCGCCAGCTCCTCGCGCAGCCGCTCCAGCTCGATGCGGCTCTCCTCGTCGGCGCGCTCGGCGTCGGCCCGCAGGGCCTCCTCGCCGGCGGCCGTCACGAGCTTCACCCAGCCCGTGGGACGCAGAACATAGGCCGCGGCCGCCACGTCGAGCGGATCCGCGGCCGGGGGCGGCGAGCCGGAGTCGAGAGCGCCGGACAGCTCCGGCTGGGCCTCTCTGAACTTCTCGCCGATCCGCTGCCGGAACAGCGGATCGGTCTCCAGCGCCGCCGCCATCGCGTTGCCGGCGAACTTGGCCCGCCGGTTCGGCGCGAACCGCGCGTACTGTCTGAGCTGCGCGGGCAGTTCGCCGACGGTCAGCCCGCCGAAGCCGTCGGACACGATCTGTACGACACGGCGGCGCACCCCGTCGGGCAGCGGACGGTCGAGCACCTCAGCGGCGCCGTCGCCCGGCCCCCCGCCTTGTGACTCCACCATCCGTCAACACCCCAACCTGTGTGCGGGGGCCGCTCCCTCAGGAGCCGGCGCCCGGCCTGTCCACGAGTTCCACCTGATCCACGGCGTTGCACCAGCGGCAGCGCACCGACTCGATGGTCTCACTGACCACCTCGCGCTCCTCGACCTTCGGCTCACCGGCCAGGTCGAGGTGGACGTACTCGACGACCTTCGACGAGCGGGTCACGTCGAACCGCGTGAGGTTGCCGCAGAGGGTGCAGCGCCACCGCGTCGAGGCGGTCGGCAGGGGAACCGTCATCGTGCCTGTGCTCTTTCCTGCTAGGTCTTCTATTGTCCGCGACACACCGGACCCGGTGCGTGTGGCTCGTAACCCTACGGCCTGGCGGGTACTCGTCGCTCGGCCGTCCACGTCGCCCACCCGGCGGCGAGGCGGTCTGTTCGGTTGCGTCCCGTTACGTCATGCTCTGTGTTCATGATCAGCAACTGGAGGGTGACGGTCGGTGGCGCGAGCAGGGCGTTGTGGGGGTCGGCACCGGTCACCTACGGCCTGATCGCCCTGTGCTGTCTGCTGTTCCTGATCGGCCCGGCGGCGGGCCTCAATCCGGCCTACGGCACCGGCGACGAGCTGCTGGCCGCGCAGCGGGCCTATTTCCACCGCTGGGGTGTGGTCCCAGCAGAACTGTTCGAAGGCTCGGCCCGCGCCACCCTGACCCCCGCGACGGCCCTCTTCGTGCACGGCAGCTGGGTCCACCTCCTCGGCAACATGCTCTTCCTCTATGTCTTCGGAGTGCTGACCGAGGAACGGATGGGCCGCGTCCAGTTCACGCTGTTCTACGTCGGCTGCGGCTATCTGGCGCTGCTGGGCTACGCGGCGGCGAACTCCGACTCCGACCAGTCGCTGGTGGGCGCCTCCGGGGCGATCTCAGCCGTCCTCGGAGCGTTTCTCTACCTGTTCCCCGGCGCCCGGGTGACAAGCCTGCTGCCGTTCCTCTTCTTCCTCCCGTTGCGCTTCCCGGCCTGGGTGGTGCTGCCCTTCTGGGCGGCCCTCCAATGGCTGGCGGCGGGCCGGGCGCCGAACGGCCCCGGGGTGGCGTATCTGGCCCACCTGGTGGGCTTCGGCCTGGGCTTCGCCTTCGCGTGGGTGCGATTCCCCCCTGCGACTAGAGTGAAGCCCGCCCCAGCTCCGGCCCCCGAGGGAGAGAACCAGCCGTGATCACCGCGATCGTCCTCATCAAGACCAGCGTGGACCGGATCCCCGAGATCGCCGAGTCGATCGCGGCGCTGGACTCCGTGAGCGAGGTCTTCTCCGTCACCGGCACCTACGACCTGATCGCCATGGTCCGCGTCCGGCAGCACGAGGACCTCGCCGAGGTCATCCCCGGCAGCATCAGCAAGATCCCGGGCGTGGAGGCCACGGACACCCACGTCGCGTTCCGCACGTACTCCCAGCACGACCTGGAGGCGGCGTTCGCGATCGGCCTGGACAACTAACCGCTGACGTCCAGGGCGGCGACGCCCTTGTTCGTGCCGGCGTAGACGCGGCGGCCGTGGACGACGGGCGTCAGCAGGACGCCCGGGTCGGGGCCCACGTCCGTCTTCCAGAGCCGATTGCCCTGAAGGTCGAGGGCGTGGACCTCGGTGTCGCTGCGCACGTAGACCGTGGAGTCCACCAGCACCGGGTCCGAGAGGGCCCCGTTCCCGCCGTACGTCCAGACCACGTCCCCGTCCTCCGTGATCGCGTTGAGCGTCGCGTTCGCGTTGGTCACGCCCAGGAAGGCGAAGGAGGCCGTCTTCGCCGGGACGTAGGAACCGGCGAGGCCCGGCTTCGTCCACTTCTCCCGGCCCGCGAGGTCCAGCCCGAACAGGTCGTTGGCCTGGTTCCCGGTGCTCACGACCACGGTCTTCCCGCCGGCCGCGGGGCGGCTGACATCACCGTCCAGCGGGGCGTCGAACGGCGTGGCGCCGCCCTCGCGGATCCCGTAGAGGTGGTTGTCGTAGCAGGGCACGTAGAGGACGTCACCGGCCACGACGAGCTCTTCGTACGGCGCACCGTCCAGCGACGCGTACCAGCGCACCTTGCCGCGACTGTCGTACGCCTGCACGACACCCGGTCCGTCGCTCGTGCGCACGGCCGAGCCGACGACGACGGTGTCACCGAACACCGCGGGCTGACGGAAGTACGGGCTGGGCAGATCCCGCTTCCACATCTCCTGGCCCTCGGCGCTCACCGCGACGAGCCGGCCCGGTTCGGTCTCGGTGTCGCTGACCACGGCGACGAAGATCCCGGCAGCAGTGACGACCGGCCTGGTGACGAAGGACTCCCCCTCGAAGAGGGACACCTCCCAGCGCTTCTCGCCGTCGCTGCCCAGGGCCGTCAGAGTCCCGTCGGCCCCGACGAAGTACAGCGTCCGGCCGTCCGCGGAGAGCACCCCGCAGGGACCACCGTCCACGTTCGGCGCGCCACCGTCCTCGTACGTCCAGCTCACGGCCGCCTTCCGCGCGACGAACCCCGGAGTCTTCGCGCTCCCGTTCTTCGCCCCGCCATCGCCACCGGTCTCCGACCGCCCGAGCCACCACCAGCCGCCCACTCCCCCGGCACCGGCGACCACGGCCCCGCCCACGGCGAGGCGCAGCAGCCCGCGCCGCGACGGCCGTACCGGAGGTGTCAGCACCTCGGGCACCGGCGTCTCCGCCACCGGCGTCACATACTCGACGCGGCTCTCCCGCTCCCCCGACTCCCGCTCCGGAAGCCAGAGTTCGTCCCCCTGAGAAGCCTCGGGCTGCGGCCCCGCAGCGGTGTACCAGCCCGGGCGCAGGCCGCCGCGCGGGGAACCCCCGACGGCCTCGACGACGTCCTTCGGCATCGGCCGCTGCCCCGGCTCCTCCCGCAGGCACGCCTCCACCAGCGGCAGCAGTTCCTCCGGTACGCCCGTCAGGTCGAAGTCCCGGGTCAGGATGCGCAGCAGGATCACCGAGTCCTGGCCCTCGCCGAAGGGTTCGCGCCCGCTCGCCGCGTAGGCGAGGACGGCCCCCAGGGAGAAGACGTCGCTCGGCGGTCCGACCTTGCCGCCGTTGCGGATCTGCTCGGGCGAGACATAGCCGACCGAGCCGACGATCGCGCCGGTGCGGGTCATCGCCGTCGCCTCCAGGGCCCGTACGATCCCGAAGTCGATGACCCGTGGCCCGTCCGGCGCGAGAAGGATGTTGGAGGGCTTCAGGTCCCGGTGGACCATGCCACGGGCGTGGATCGCGCCCAGCGCCTCCCCGAGCGCGGCCACCAGCACCCGTACCGCGGGCTCGGGCAGCGGTCCGCCGTCCAGGACCGCGTCCCGCAGGTTCGGCCCCTCCACGAACTCCGTCGCCATCCACGGGTGTTCGCCCTCGGGGTCGGCGTCCACCACGCGTGCGGTGTATGTGCCCGCCCCGCCGACGGTCTGCGCCGCCCGCACCTCCTGCCGGAACCGGGCACGGAAGGTGCGGTCCTGGGCGTACTCGGCCCGTACGACCTTCACCGCCAGCCGCAGTCCGGTCCGTGACTCGGCGAGGTAGACCTCGCCCATGCCGCCCGAGCCGAGCCGGCCCCGTACCTCGTACGGGCCGACCCTGCGCGGATCCGTCGTGCGCAGCGCCTGCACTTCCCGCTCCCCCTGTGTGTCGTACGAACGCGTAGGGGAGCGTATCGGCAACCGCCGGTCAGACGGTCAGACGGCCGGGACGCAGCGCCCGTCCTCCGTCCGGTACCGCCACTTCGCACCGTCGCTCACCAACTCGCGCACGGCGGTCACGAACCGCTCCACGTGCTCGTCCGGCGTGCCCGCGCCGAAGCTGACGCGGATGGCGTTGAGGGACTTCTCGCCGGGCGCGGCCTCGGGGGCGCCGCACTCGCCCTGGGTCTGCGGGTCGCTGCCGAGCAGGGTGCGGACGAGGGGGTGGGCGCAGAAGAGGCCGTCGCGGACGCCGATGCCGTACTCGGCGGAGAGGGCGGCGGCGAAGTGGGAGCTGTTCCAGCCCTCGACGACGAAGGAGATCACGCCGACGCGGGGGGCGTCGTCGCCGAAGAGGGAGAGGATGCGGACCTCGGGAACGTCGGCGAGGCCGCCCTTGACCTTCTCGATCAGGTACTGCTCGCGGGCGACCAGGTTCTCGAACCCGACCTCGGTCAGCGCCTTGCAGGCCGAGGCGATGGAGTAGGCGCCGATGACGTTCGGGGAGCCGGCCTCGTGGCGGGCCGCGCTCTCGTGCCACTCCACGTCCACGCCGCCGTCCTCGCGCCGGGTGACCTTGCGGCTGGCGCCGCCGCCCGCGAGGTAGGGCTCGGCGGCCGTCAGCCAGTCGGCGCGGCCGGCGAGGACGCCGGAGCCGAAGGGGGCGTACAGCTTGTGCCCGGAGAAAGCGACCCAGTCGACGTCGAGGTCGGCGACGGACACCGCGTGGTGCGGGGCGAGCTGGGCGGCGTCGAGGACGATCCGGGCGCCGTGCGCATGGGCGGCGGCGGCCAGCTCGCGCACCGGCCACAGCTCGCCGGTGACGTTGGAGGCGCCGGTGACGCAGACCAGGGCCGGGCCGTATGGGTCGCGGTCGGCGAGGGCCTTCTCCAGGGTCGCCACGGCCTGCTGGTGGGTGCGGGGCGCGTCGAGGTAGGTGACGCGGGCGTCGCGCCAGGGCAGCAGCGAGGCGTGGTGCTCGGTCTCGAAGACGAAGACCTGGCAGTCGGCGGGCAGCGCGGCGGCGAGCAGGTTGAGGGAGTCGGTGGTGGACCGGGTGAAGACGACCTGGTCGCCCTCGCGGCAGCCCAGGAACTCGGCGACGGTCTTCCGGGCGTTCTCGAACAGGTCGGTCGACAGCTGCGAAAGGTACCCGGCACCGCGGTGGACGCTGCCGTAGTAGGGCGCGTACGCCGCCACGTCGTCCCACACCCGCTGGAGGGCCGGCGCGCTGGCGGCGTAGTCGAGGGCGGCGTAGGTGACCTCGCCACCGGTGACGAGCGGGACGGTGACATCCCTGCCCAGAACCGGAAGAGGGGCACAAATGGTCCGGGCGGCGGCAGCGGTGGAGACAGACATGGGGAACTCCCGTGAGAAGGCATGCCGAAGCAGGCATGCAGAAGAAGAGAAAAGGGGTGCGCGGAGGCGGGGCTCGGCGGCCCTATCGCATTCGCTTGCTCACGGAAGACTCCCTCGAACGACCAGGACCCCTGGTTTCGAGAGGGGCCCGCGCTTGCCGTAGACCTCACTGCCTACGGCCTGGTCTTCACCCGGGGCACCCCGCCACGGACGGAGGGTTGCCGGACAGTCGGCCGGGGCCTCATGACTGTCACTCATGACCTGGTACAGGAACCTACGCGATGTGATCGTCGGCCCGCAACCCGTGTCCGGATCGCGGGACGACGATCGGTACGACTACCGGTTGCTGGCCGCCACCCAGCGGTCCAGCGTCTGCTTGGCGGCGCCCGAGTCGATCGACTCGGCGGCCTGGTCCATGCCGGCCCGCAGCTGCTCCGCCAGCGTCCCCGAGCCGGGCTCCAGGGCCACCAGAGCGGCCGCCGAGTTCAGCAGGACCGCGTCCCGGACCGGTCCCGTCTCACCGTCGAGCAGCCGGCGGGCGACCTCCGCGTTGAACGCCGGGTCCCCGCCCCGCAGCGCCTCCACCGGCACCAGTTCGATGCCGACGTCACGGGGGTCGAAGGCCTCCTCGGTGACCTTGCCGTCGCGGACGATCCAGACCCGGGAGGTGGCGGTGGTCGTCAGCTCGTCGAGGCCGTCGTCGCCGCGGAAGACCAGGGAGGAATTGCCGCGCTCGGCGAACACCCCGGCGACGATCGGCGCCATCAGCGGGTCGGCGACGCCCACCGCCTGCGCCTTGACCTTCGCCGGGTTGGTCAGCGGGCCCAGCGCGTTGAACACCGTACGGATGCCCAACTGGCCGCGGGCGGCGCCCGCGTGACGCAGTGCCGGGTGGAACTTGATGGCGAAGCAGAAGGTGATGCCGGCCTCCTCGGCGACCTCGGCCACCCGCTGCGGGGTGAGGTCGAGGTTGACGCCCAGCTTTTCCAGGACGTCCGAGGAGCCCGACGCCGACGAGGCCGCCCGGTTGCCGTGCTTGACGACCTTCGCGCCGGTGCCGGCCACGACGAGGGAGGACATCGTGGAGATGTTCACCGTCTTCGCGCCGTCGCCGCCGGTGCCGACGATGTCGACGGTCCGCCCGGACACCTCGATCACGTTGGCGTGCTCGTACATCGCCTGGACCAGGCCGGTGATCTCCTCGACCGTCTCGCCCTTGGCGCGCAGGGCCACCACGAACCCGGCGATCTGCGCGTCGGTCGCCTCACCGCGCATGATCTTGTCCATCGCCCAGGCGGTGGCGTCGGCGCTCTGGTCCTGCCCGTACAGCAGGGCGTTCAGCACCTCGGGCCAGGAACGGCCCGCCGCGGTGTCGCCTCCAGCGGGGGTCACAGCGCTCATAAGGCCGCTCCTGGGTTTCGAAAGACCGTAAGACCTGCTTCAGCAGATGTCCGACCCCACCCTATCCAGCCCAGGACACGGAGAAGGGCCCCCGTCCGAAGACCGGACGGGGGCCCTTCCAGCGCGCGTGGCGAGCGCAGCGATCAGTGGTGGCCGTGGCCGCTCGTGATCTCCTTGTACTCCTCGACGGTGGGCTTGGCGATCTGCGACTCCTCGCCGAAGTACGCCTCGCTGAGCTTGGCGCGCAGCTTCTCGGAGCCCTTCACCTTGCGCTCGACGCCGTTGTCGTCGACCGTCGGGCCGATCTCGGCCGGCTTGTACTGCTCGTGCGCGGTGAGCGTGTGCAGCGCGTCCTGGCTGAGCGGCTCGTGCACCTCGATGAACTCACCGTGCGGCAGGCGCTTGATGATGCCGGACTCGCGGCCGTGCAGCACCTTGTCCTTGTCGCGGCGCTGGAGGCCGAGGCAGATCCGCTTGGTGACGATGAACGCGAGCACCGGCGCGACGAAGAACGCCACACGGACGAACCAGGTGATCGAGTTGATCGACAGGTGGAAGTGCGTGGCCCACAGGTCGTTTCCACCACCGACGAGCAGCACCATGTACCAGGTGATCCACGCGACGCCGAACGCCGTGCGGGTCGGGGCGTTGCGCGGGCGGTCCAGGATGTGGTGCTCGCGGCGGTCGCCGGTGACCCAGGCCTCGATGAACGGGTAGACCGCGATCGCGACGAGGACCAGCGGGAAGATCACCAGCGGGATGAACACGCCCAGGACGAGCGTGTGGCCCCAGAAGTTGATCTCCCAGCCCGGCATGACACGGATCAGGCCCTCGGAGAAGCCCATGTACCAGTCGGGCTGGGCGCCCGTGGACACCTGGTCCGGACGGTACGGGCCCATCGACCAGATCGGGTTGATCGAGGCGATGGCCGCGATGGCCGCGATGACACCGAAGACCAGGAAGAAGAAGCCTCCGGCCTTGGCGGTGTACACCGGGAACAGCGGCATGCCGACGACGTTGTTGTTGTTCTTGCCGGGGCCCGCGTACTGCGTGTGCTTGTGGACGAACACCAGGATCAGGTGGGCCACCACGAGGCCGAGCATGATGCCCGGCAGCAGCAGGACGTGGATCGAGTAGAAGCGGGCCACGAAGTCGCCGCCCGGGAACTCGCCGCCGAACAGGAAGAACGACAGGTACGTGCCGACGATCGGCACGGACAGGATCGCGCCCTCCATGAAGCGGACACCGGTGCCGGAGAGCAGGTCGTCCGGGAGCGAGTAACCGGTGAAGCCGGTGAACATGCCCAGGACGAACAGCAGGAAGCCGAACAGCCAGTTGACCTCACGCGGCTTGCGGAACGCACCGGTGAAGAACACGCGCATCATGTGCACGAACATGCCGGCGAGGAAGATCAGCGCCGCCCAGTGGTGGATCTGCCGGATCAGCAGACCACCGCGCACATCGAAGGAGATGTGCATGGTCGAGTTGAACGCCTCGGACATCAGCTGTCCCTGCAGCGGGACGTAGCTGCCGTGGTACTCCACCTCGTTCATCGACGGGTGGAAGAACAGCGTCAGGTACACACCCGTGAGGATGATGATGATGAAGCTGTAGAGGCAGATCTCACCCAGCATGAACGACCAGTGGTCGGGGAAGATCTTGCGCAGGTTGGCCTTGGCCAGGGAGTAGATCCCGAGCCGGCCGTCAGCCCAGTCGGCGAGCTTCTCGCCGGCCGGGGCCTTCCCGCGAGCGCGGGACTCTGTGGTCTCAGTTGTGGTGCTCATCCGCGCTCCCAGAATGCAGGACCGACGGGCTCCTCGAAGTCGCCGAGCGCCTCGAGGTAACCCTCCTCGTTCACACCGATGCGCAGCTGCGGCAGGGCGTGACCAGCGGGGCCGAAGATCACCCGGGCACCGTCGGAGAGGTCGAAGGTGGACTGGTGGCACGGGCACAGCACGTGGTGCGTCTGCTGCTCGTACAGGGAGATCGGGCAACCGACGTGGGTGCAGATCTTCGA
The DNA here is from genome assembly GCF_015163075.1 of Streptomyces justiciae. Classification (GTDB taxonomy): domain Bacteria; phylum Actinomycetota; class Actinomycetes; order Streptomycetales; family Streptomycetaceae; genus Streptomyces; species Streptomyces justiciae. The sequence continues at coordinate 5,401 of NZ_JADDXU010000006.1, read as the reverse complement.
GTACGCCACGATGCCTTCGTGCGACCACTCGAGCTCGCGCTTGTCCTTGATGTTGTCCGGCTGGATCCGGACGATCATCAAGGCGGCCTTGGCGATCTCGGTCTGGAACTCCTCGTCGTGCTCCTCCAGGCCCTCGGGCTTGGCGAAGGTGAGCGAACCGACCGCGACGTCCTCGGGACGCAGCGGCTCGTTCGTGTTCATGTTGACGAGCTGGAGGCCCTTGCGCCACATGGTGTGACGCAGCTTGGTGCCGGGCAGCGGGCCGAGGTCGCGCAGCAGCACGACACCGGCGAGCGGCACCAGGGTGAGCGCGCCGAGCATGGTGTTGCGGATCAGCTTGCGACGGCCGATCACGGACTCCTTGGCGCCCTGCTTCCAGTCGTCCATGACCTTCGCGCGGACCTCGGGAGGCGCCTCGATCGGGTGACGCTCGTCGACCATCTCCACGTCGGACATCAGGGTGCGGGCCCAGTGGACCGCGCCCGCGCCGATCGAGAAGAGGGCGACGCCGAGGGTCAGGCCGAGCGAGAAGTTCAGCGCGTTGATGTGCCCGATCGGGAAGACGTAGATCGCCTTGTCGTGCGGGACGCCGACGTACGCCGCGATGAAGCCGATCGTGGCCAGCATCGACAGCGTGAACAGCATGGCCACCACACGCTCGGACCGCTTGGCGGCCCGCTCGTCGATGTCCTGGACCCGGTGCTCGTGCGGCGGCAGGCCGGGGTCGGCGAAGGGGTCCTTGTCGTCCGCGACGCCTACCGCGCCGTGGGCGTCCTGCTCTGCGGGCAGGTTCTCTTCTGGAATGTCTTGGCTACTCATGACTTCTTGGCCTTTGCGGTCCGAGCGGCGAGCCAGACGGCGATCGCGATCAGGCCACCGAGTCCGAACACCCACGCGAAGAGACCCTCGCTGACCGGACCGAGGCCGCCCAGCTCGAGGCCACCGGGGCTCTCGGTGTCGTCACCGTTGACCGCGTCGAGGTACGCGATGATGTCCTTCTTGTTCTGCTCCGACAGCGTGGTGTCGGGGAACGACGGCATGTTCTGCGGGCCGGTCTGCATGGCCTCGTAGATGTGCTTCGGGTCGACACCCTCGAGGCTCGGCGCGAACTTGCCGTGCGTCAGCGCACCGCCCTTGCCGGTGAAGTTGTGGCACTGCGCGCAGTTGGTGCGGAACAGCTCGCCACCCTTGGCGATGTCCGCGCCCTCCGGGCTGTACTGGTTCTTCGTCGGGACGGCCGGACCGGCGCCCAGGGAGGAGATGTACGCGGCGAGCTGGTCGATCTCGGCCTGCGTGTAGATGACCTTCTTGCGCGGGACCTGTGCGCCCGGCTGCTGGGCCGGCATACGGCCGGTGCCGACCTGGAAGTCCACGGCCGCGGCGCCGACACCCACGAGGCTGGGCCCGTCGGTGGTGCCCTGAGCACCGGTGCCGTGGCAGCTGGCGCAGCCCACGGCGTAGAGCTTCTTGCCCTCCTCGATGGTGAGGGACTGGGCGGTTTCATCGGCCTGCGCCTTGTCCGCGGGCGCGAACGCGGCGTACAGCCCCCCAGTGGCCGCCAGCGCGAGGAGTAGGACGACGAGCGCCGCCAGCGGATGGCGTCGTCGTGCGGAGAGCTTTTTCACGGATTACCCCGGTGTCAGGATCTTCTGCGTCGATGCTTCTGGAAGTGCGCTTCTCGTGGAGGCGCTCGGGAACGGGCCCCGACTACTTGATCATGTAGATCGTGGCGAAGAGGCCGATCCAGACGACATCGACGAAGTGCCAGTAGTAGGACACGACGATGGCGGCCGTCGCCTGCTCGTGAGTGAACCTCTTCGCCGCGTAGGTGCGGCCGAGGACCAGCAGGAAGGCGATGAGACCGCCCGTCACGTGCAGGCCGTGGAAGCCGGTGGTCAGGTAGAAGACCGAGCCGTACGGGTCGGAGGAGAGCGAGAGCCCGTCCTTCTTGACCAGCTCGGTGTACTCGAAGACCTGACCGCCGATGAAGATCGCACCCATGATGAAGGTGACGATGAACCAGCCCCGGAGCTTCTTCACGTCACCGCGCTCGGCGGCGAACACGCCGAGCTGGCAGGTGAGGGAGGAGAGCACCAGGATCGTGGTGTTGGTGGCCGAGAACGGGAAGTTCAGGCTCTCGGCCATTTCCTTCCAGTGATCAGGACCCGTCACCGATCGCAGGGTGAAGTACATCGCGAAGAGGGCCGCGAAGAACATCAGCTCGGAACTCAGCCAGATGATGGTTCCGACGCTGGTGAGGTTCGGCCGATTGACCGACGGGTGCGCGTGCCCGGTTTCTACTGTCGTTGCTGTCGCCACGACCGACATTATGTCGGTCGCTTATCCCGCCCTCACTCCGGGGGGTGCCGTTCGGAGTGTTCGTACCGTGTGTACTGCCCGGATGGCCCATCGCAGGGGTGTTCCAGCGGGTGTTGACGGGCTGTTCAAGGGAGTAGCATCCGCGGCAACTGTTCTGTCCGTACGACGCTGATGTCACGGAGGAAGCATGCAGGCGACCGCCACGGTGCTGGTCTACAGCGACGACGCCAACACCCGCGAGCAGGTACGGCTCGCGACCGGCCGGCGGCCGGCTCCGGACGTCCCGGTGGTCGAGTTCGTGGAGTGCGCCACGCCTGCGGCGGTGCTCAAGGAGCTGGACCGGGGCGGGATCGACGTCTGTGTGCTGGACGGCGAGGCCGTGCCGATGGGCGGCATGGGGCTGTGCCGGCAGATCAAGGACGAGGTCTTCAACTCCCCGCCGGTGCTGCTGCTGATCGGCCGCCCGCAGGACGCCTGGCTGGCCACCTGGAGCCGCGCGGAGGGCGCTGTGACGCACCCGGTGGACCCGGTGGAGTTCGCGTCGGCGCTGGCCTCCCTGCTGCGCCAGAAGCGGGCCCTGAGCGCCTGAGGCGGCCTCTAGACGCTCTCCGGCCGCAGTCGAGCCCGCTGCTCGGCGCTGGGGGCCTCAGGGGTGCCGGCGGTCAGGGCGCTGCCCTTGCGCCACTTGTTCCACTTGAGGTTCCAGTCGCCGAAGCCGTTGCCGAAGGTCTCCATGGTGTCGCCGTACGAGTTGACGACCTTCACCACGTCGCCTTCGTGGACGGTGTCGAAGAACCACTCGGCGTTGCCGGTGCTCATGCCGGTGCAGCCGTGGCTGACGTTCTCGTAGCCCTGGGAGCCGACGGACCAGGGGGCGGCGTGCACGTACTCGCCGCTCCAGGTGACCCGGGTCGCGTAGTAGACCGGCAGGTCGTACGACTCCGACGAGCCCTCGGCGATGCCGATGCTGGTGCCGCGCATCCGTACGAAGTACTCCTTGCCGAGTACGACCTTGACGCCGTTGCGGGTCTCGAAGCCGGGCTTGCCGGTGGTGACCGGGAGCTCCTTGATGACCTCGCCGTTCTTGTAGACCGTCATGTTGTGTGACGAGGCGTCCGTCACCGCGATGATGCGGTCCCCAGTGGTCAGCTTGAGGGGCTTCGTCCGACCGCCCCACAAGCGGTCGCTGATCTTCACTCCGTCCAGGTTGCTGCGCACCTGGATCGTGGCGTGGGCGGGCCAGTACTCCTTGGGGCGGTAGTGGAGTTCCTTGTCGTCCACCCAGTACCAGGCGCCCTCTGTGGCGGGCATCGAGTCGACCTTGAGGGCGCGCTCGACGATGGCCCGCTGCGCCTTGTCCTTGACGGGCTTGTTCAGTTCGGCCGTGATGGGCTGGCCGACGCCGTACTTGCCCGCCTTGGGGCCGAAGGTGACCTTCAGGCGCTTCTTGGTGGTGGGCTTGCCGGTGTCGAAGGCGAGGACCCGGCGGCCGGGCGCCCCGTCCTCGTCCTCGGTGCTCACGCGGACCGTGTAGTGGGCGCTGGCGGCCAGCGGGGTGGTGCTGTGCCACCGGGTGCCGTCGGCGGAGAGTTCGCCCGCCACATGGCGTCCCGTGGCGTCCATGGCCGTGACGTCGGTGATGCGCCCGTCGTCGTCCTCGGCGGTGACCTCCAGCGGCTTGTCCGGGTCGGCCTTCTTGCCGTCGCCGGAGGGGCCGTTGAAGGAAATCTGGTCGGCCGCGTCGTACGGCGCCGCCGACAGCGGGTTGCCGTCGCTGCTGCAGGCGGTGGCGCCCGCGGTGAGGGCGAGCACCAGCAGGGTGCAGGAGAGGACGGTGCGCGTGCGCGGAGTGTGGCTCATGTACTTCACGCTAGGAACGTTCGTCAGCCACGGCGCGGCGGGTAACTCGTACGAGGGACGGACGCTGCTGCATCCGGCCATCGAAACTGCTGCAAAAGCGGGAGCCCGGACGCTCCTGACGGAGTGTCCGGGCTCTCGTTGAGCTCAGGCCGTGCTACTGGGTGCGGTTCTCACCGCGGTAGTACTCGAAGACCCAGCCCCACAGGCCGACCAGGATCAGCGGCGCCGAGAAGTACATCAGCCACCAGCCGATCGCGATCGACAGGAAGGCGAGCGCGCCACCGATCGCCAGGGACAGCGGCTGCCAGCTGTGCGGGCTGAAGAACCCGACCTCGCCGGCGTCGTCCGCGACGTCCGCCTCCTTGTTGTCCTGCGCGCCCGCGTCGACCCGCCGGGCCGTGAAGCCCAGGTAGAAGCCGACCATGATGCACAGGCCGAAGGCCAGGAAGAGGGCCGTGGTACCGGCCGGCTCCTTCGACCACACGCCATAGACGACCGCCATGGCGAGGACGAAGACGCTCAGCCACATGAACATCTTGCCCTGGATCTTCACTTGCCGGCCTCCTTGCCACCAGCGAGAGCCTTCTCACCGTGAGGCGCGTTCTCGAGCTGGTCGAGAGCGGCGATCTCCGGGTGGTGCAGGTCGAACGCCGGGGATTCGCTGCGGATACGGGGCAGGGTGAGGAAGTTGTGCCGCGGCGGCGGGCAGGACGTCGCCCACTCGAGCGAACGGCCGTAGCCCCACGGGTCGTCGACGCCGACCGGCTTGCCGTACTTGGCGGTCTTCCACACGTTGTAGAGGAACGGCAGGATCGAGGCGCCGAGCACGAACGAGCTGATCGTCGAGATCGTGTTCAGGGCGGTGAAGCCGTCGGCCGCGAGGTAGTCGGCGTAACGCCGCGGCATGCCCTCCGCGCCCAGCCAGTGCTGGACGAGGAACGTGCCGTGGAAGCCGACGAACAGCGTCCAGAACGTGATCTTGCCGAGCCGCTCGTCGAGCATCTTGCCGGTCATCTTCGGCCACCAGAAGTGGAAGCCGGAGAACATCGCGAAGACGACGGTGCCGAAGACGACGTAGTGGAAGTGCGCCACCACGAAGTACGAGTCGGACACGTGGAAGTCCATCGGCGGCGAGGCCAGGATGACACCGGTCAGACCACCGAAGGTGAAGGTGATGAGGAAGCCGGTGGCCCAGAGCATCGGGGTCTCGAAACTCAAGGAC
>NZ_JADDXU010000059.1 GCF_015163075.1 Streptomyces justiciae | reverse complement strand
TGCTGGCAGCCGCGGGTCAGCCGGCTACTCGTACGGCCAGCGCGTCGCCGATCTCCGAGGTGGAGCGGGCGGGCTTGCCGGCGCGCTCGCCGAGGTCGGCCGAGACGGCGTCCTCGATGCGGGCGGCCTCGGCCTCGTAGCCGAGGTGACGCAGCAGGAGCGCGACGGACAGGACCGTGGCGGTGGGGTCGGCCTTGCCCTGACCGGCGATGTCGGGCGCGGAGCCGTGGACCGGCTCGAACATCGACGGGAACTCGCGGGAGGGGTTGATGTTGCCGCTCGCCGCGACGCCGATGCCGCCGGAGACGGCCGCGGCGAGGTCGGTGATGATGTCGCCGAAGAGGTTGTCGGTGACGATCACGTCGAACCGGGCCGGGTCGGTGACCAGGTAGATGGTCGCCGCGTCGACGTGGATGTAGTCGGTGGTGACCTCGGGGAACTCC
>NZ_JADDXU010000058.1 GCF_015163075.1 Streptomyces justiciae | reverse complement strand
GGGGGTGAAGAGGCTCTTCAGGTCGGCGTCGAAGAGTTTGTCCTTGGCGACGAAGGACTCGATGCCGGCGTGCTGGAGTTCCTCGGGCGACCAGAACGATTTGTCGGTGGAGGTCAGCACGATCTTCGGCCGGTCCTCCTGCTCGTTGAGCCGGCGCGCGACGGTGAGTCCGTCGGTGTCGGGCAGGTGCAGGTCGAGCAGCAGCCCGTCGGGACGGTGGTCCCGCACCGCGGCCAGCGCCGAGGCGCCGTCCGAGGACTCCGCCACGACACGCAGGCCCCGCGCCGTCAGCAGCGTCGCGGCGATGCGGCGGAACCCGGGGTCGTCGTCGACGACGACGATGTTGATGGACATGCCTCCCAGCATGCCGAACCGCCCGACGACGAAACCATAGGGGGAGCCCTACGGTTTGTGTATCGCTCACGCAAAGCGGCCGCCACCAGGCC
>NZ_JADDXU010000057.1 GCF_015163075.1 Streptomyces justiciae | reverse complement strand
ACCCACCGTCATCTGGTCCAGCATGATCAGATGCCGCGTGGTCATCCCGTTGCGCACGAACCCCGTCTCGGCTTCACGGTCCGCGCTGCGGTGCAGATACGTCCGGTACTGGCTGAGGGTGTCCACGTGATAGGCGGCCACCGCCAGCCGTGTCACATCCCAGGGCGCCAGGTCCGCGACGGCCGCGAACTCACGCTCCACCCGCTCGCGCACCCCGGCCCCGTGCCGCACCACGTCCCCCCACGCGTCCTGGTACACCAGAGAGCGTGCCGGGGCCAGCTCCCCCAACACCGCCCGCGTCTCCGCCCAGCGCGCCGGAGAACCGGCGTACTGGCTGATGGCCAGCAGCAGGTCGATCAGCCGCGTGAGCACCTCGTCCGGCTCCCTCACCCCGCGGTCGCGCAGCTGCTCGATCGCCGCCGACACCTGGCGGTGCGTGTGCCGTACGTCGCCGTCCTCGAACAGCGCGACATAGGCCGAGGTCACCACGGAAGCGGGGGAAGCGGCAGCGCCCGGGGCGCGAGCGGAGCGCAGCAGCCGCTGCGCCTGGTCGAAGTGGCCGGCC
>NZ_JADDXU010000056.1 GCF_015163075.1 Streptomyces justiciae | reverse complement strand
GCCCACCGTCATCTGGTCCAGCATGATCAGATGCAGCATCGTCATGGCGTCGGCCACGGCGCCGGTCTCCACCTCGCGGTCCACCATGCGCTGCAGATAGGGCCGGTACTGGCTGAGGGTGTCCACGTGATAGGCGGCCACCGCCAGCCGTGTCACGTCCCACGGCTCCAGGGACTGCGGGTCGGCGTAGGCGCGCTCCACCCGTTCGTTCACTCCGGCGCCGCGAAGTACCACGTCACCCCACGCGTCCTGGTAAATGCGCGAGTGCGCGGGCACCGCGTCGCCCAGGCTGTCCAGCAGTTCGTGCACCCGCTCCCACCACGCCTCGTCACTGCCGTACTGGCTGATGGCCAGCAGCAGGTCGATCAGCCGCGTGAGCACCTCGTCCGGTTGCCGGATCCCGCGGTCGCGCATGCTCTCGATGGCGGCGAAGACCTGGCGCTGTGAGGAGCGGACATCCCCGTCCTCGAACAGCGCGACATAGCCCGACGTGACCACCGAGTCCGGAGAGACGTCGCTGTCCGCGTCCACACTTCCGCGGACCAGCTGCTGTGCCTGCTCCAGCCGCCCCGAG
>NZ_JADDXU010000055.1 GCF_015163075.1 Streptomyces justiciae | reverse complement strand
AGTGTCGGGCGGTTTTGGGGCCGTGGGTGTGGCGTTGGCGGGTGCCGTGGGCGAGGTGGATGCGGGCGAGTTCGTAGGGGAAGTGGTGGGCTTGGGGGTGGGTTTGGGCTTGGTGGTAGTAGTGGTCGGCTTGGGTGGGGTCGGGGGTGGTCATGGCGAGGGCGCCGTAGGTGGTGAGGGCGAGGCGGGGGCTGATGTGGGCCAGGCCTTGGTGGTGGGCGGCTTGGGCGTGTTGGTGGGCTTGTTGGGTGCGGCCGGTGTGGAGGGCTGCTTCGACGAGGTCGAGGAGGGTGCGGGGGGCTTGGTGGGCGTAGGGGTGGAAGGTGCCGGGGGGTGTGATGCCGATGGCGTGGAGGTAGGCGGCTTCGTAGTCGCCTTCGGCGAGGGCGGCGGTGGTGCCGATGGTGTCGGTGATCTGGGTGAGGAAGCCGACGCCGCGGGGGCGGGCCCAGGTGTCGACGGTGGCCTGCAGTTCCCGGGCGCGCTCGACCTGACCCCGCAACGCCGCCAACCACCCCAGATAGGCGTTGGTGTGGTGGACGAACAGCGCGTGCCCATGCGTGGTGGTCAGCTCCAGGCAGCGCTGCCCGGTGCGCTCGGCCTCGTCCCACTC
>NZ_JADDXU010000054.1 GCF_015163075.1 Streptomyces justiciae | reverse complement strand
ATGGTTCGGGGTGATGGGTGGCTGGTCGTTGTTTGAGAACTGCACAGTGGACGCGAGCATCTGTGGCCAAGTTTTTAAGGGCGCACGGTGGATGCCTTGGCACCAGGAACCGATGAAGGACGTGGGAGGCCACGATAGTCCCCGGGGAGTCGTCAACCAGGCTTTGATCCGGGGGTTTCCGAATGGGGAAACCCGGCAGTCGTCATGGGCTGTCACCCATACCTGAACACATAGGGTATGTGGAGGGAACGCGGGGAAGTGAAACATCTCAGTACCCGCAGGAAGAGAAAACAACCGTGATTCCGGGAGTAGTGGCGAGCGAAACCGGATGAGGCCAAACCGTATGCGTGTGAGACCCGGCAGGGGTTGCGTATACGGGGTTGTGGGATCTCTCTTCCACGGTCTGCCGGCCGTGGGACGAGTCAGAAACCGTTGATGTAGGCGAAGGACATGCGAAAGGTCCGGCGTAGAGGGTAAGACCCCCGTAGTCGAAACGTCAGCGGCTCGTTTGAGAGACACCCAAGTAGCACGGGGCCCGAGAAATCCCGTGTGAATCTGGCGGGACCACCCGCTAAGCCTAAATATTCCCTGGTGACCGATAGCGGATAGTACCGTGAGGGAATGGTGAAAAGTACCCCGGGAGGGGAGTGAAATAGTACCTGAAACCGTGTGCCTACAAGCCGTGGGAGCGTCGGACATCAGCTTGCTGGTGTCTCGTGACTGCGTGCCTTTTGAAGAATGAGCCTGCGAGTTTGCGGTGTGTTGCGAGGTTAACCCGTGTGGGGAAGCCGTAGCGAAAGCGAGTCCGAACAGGGCG
>NZ_JADDXU010000053.1 GCF_015163075.1 Streptomyces justiciae | reverse complement strand
AACTGCCCCGGAGGAGAAAGAGCATGAGCCGCAGCGACGTCCTGGTCGACGCCGACTGGGTCGAGGCCAACCTCGACAACCCGAACATCGCGATCGTGGAGGTGGACGAAGACACGTCCGCCTACGAGAAGAACCACATTCGCAACGCCATTCGGATCGACTGGACCAAGGACCTGCAGGACCCGGTCCGGCGTGACTTCGTCGACCAGGCCGGCTTCGAGAAGTTGCTGTCCGCCAAGGGCATCGCCAACGACACCCTGGTGATCCTCTACGGCGGCAACAACAACTGGTTCGCCTCGTACGCCTACTGGTACTTCAAGCTCTACGGCCACGAGAACGTCAAGCTCCTCGACGGTGGCCGCAAGAAGTGGGAGCTCGACGCCCGCGAGCTGGTCGAAGAGGTGCCCGAGCGCCCGACGACCGACTACAAGGCCAAGGCCCAGGACACGTCCATCCGTGCCTTCCGTGACGACGTCGTCGCCGCGATCGGTTCGCAGAACCTGGTCGACGTCCGGTCGCCCGACGAGTTCTCCGGCAAGCTGCTCGCGCCGGCCCACCTGCCGCAGGAGCAGTCGCAGCGTCCGGGCCACGTCCCGTCCGCCCGCAACATCCCGTGGTCCAAGAACGCCAACGACGACGGCACCTTCAAGTCGGACGAGGAGCTCAAGGAGCTCTACGCCGAGGAGCAGGTCGACCTGGCCAAGGACACCATCGCCTACTGCCGCATCGGTGAGCGCTCCGCGCTGACCTGGTTCGTGCTGCACGAGCTGCTCGGTGTCGAGAACGTCAAGAACTACGACGGCTCCTGGACCGAGTACGGCAGCCTCGTCGGCGT
>NZ_JADDXU010000052.1 GCF_015163075.1 Streptomyces justiciae | reverse complement strand
ATGCGCGCCGAGCTCGCCCGGCCTGGTCTGCAGATCATGTCGAACGAGCAGTTCAACCAGGCGTTCACGATGCACGGCACGATCATGCTGCTGATGTTCGCGACGCCGCTGTTCGCCGGCTTCGCGAACTGGATCATGCCGCTCCAGATCGGCGCCCCCGACGTCGCCTTCCCCCGCCTGAACATGTTCGCCTACTGGCTGTACCTGTTCGGCTCGCTCATCGCGGTCGGCGGCTTCCTCACCCCGCAGGGCGCGGCCGACTTCGGCTGGTTCGCCTACAGCCCGCTCTCGGACGCCGTCCGCAGCCCGGGTGTCGGCGCCGACATGTGGATCATGGGTCTGGCCTTCTCCGGCTTCGGCACCATCCTCGGCTCGGTCAACTTCATCACCACCATCATCTGCATGCGCGCGCCGGGCATGACCATGTTCCGCATGCCGATCTTCGTGTGGAACGTGCTGCTGACCGCCGTCCTGGTCCTGCTCGCCTTCCCCGTCCTGGCCGCGGCCCTGTTCGCGCTGGAGGCGGACCGCAAGTTCGGCGCCCACGTCTTCGACTCCGCCAACGGCGGAGCGTTGCTGTGGCAACACCTCTTCTGGTTCTTCGGCCATCCAGAGGTGTACATCATCGCGCTACCGTTCTTCGGCATCATCTCCGAGGTCATCCCGGTCTTCTCGCGTAAGCCGATGTTCGGCTACATGGGCCTGATCGGCGCCACCATCGCCATCGCCGGTCTGTCCGTGACCGTGTGGGCCCACCACATGTACGTCACCGGCGGTGTGCTGCTGCCGTTCTTCTCCTTCATGACGTTCCTCATCGCCGTGCCAACCGGCGTGAAGTTCTTCAACTGGATCGGAACGATGTGGAAGGG
>NZ_JADDXU010000051.1 GCF_015163075.1 Streptomyces justiciae | reverse complement strand
GCGCTCGGCCTCGTCGCAGCGGTCTTCTACGGGGGGTGGGAGGCCTTCGGCATCGTGGCGATCCTCTCCATCCTGGAGATCTCGCTGTCCTTCGACAACGCGGTGGTCAACGCCGGGATCCTGAAGAAGATGAATGCCTTCTGGCAGAAGATCTTCCTCACCATCGGTGTGCTCATCGCGGTCTTCGGCATGCGGCTGGTGTTCCCGGTCGTCATCGTCGCGATCAGTGCCAGCATGGGCCCGATCGAGGCCGTCGACCTCGCGCTCAACAACAAGGACCGCTACCAGGAACTCGTCACCGACGCCCACCCGGCGATCGCCGCGTTCGGTGGCATGTTCCTGCTGATGATCTTCCTCGACTTCATCTTCGAGGACCGCGACATCAAGTGGCTGGCCTGGCTGGAGCGCCCGCTCGCCAAGCTCGGCAAGGTCGACATGCTGTCGGTCTGCATCGCGCTGATCGTCCTGCTCGTCACCGCCTTCACCTTCGCCACCCACGCCCACCAGCACGGCGGCACCCACGTCGACAAGGCACAGACCGTCCTGATCTCCGGCATCGCCGGCCTGATCACCTACATGATCGTCGGCGGACTCTCCGGCTACTTCGAGGACAAACTCGAAGAAGAGGAGGAACGCGAGCACGAGGAGGAGGAAGAGGCCGCGCGCACGGGCAAGAAGAAGCCCGCCGTCGTCCTGGCCGGCCAGGCCGCGTTCTTCATGTTCCTCTACCTGGAAGTCCTCGACGCCTCCTTCTCCTTCGACGGCGTCATCGGCGCCTTCGCCATCACCAACGACATCGTCCTGATGGCGCTCGGCCTTGGCATCGGCGCCATGTACGTCCGGTCCCTGACGGTCTACCTGGTCCGCCAGGGCACCCTCGACGACTACGTCTACCTGGAGCACGGCGCGCACTACGCGATCGGTGCGCTGGCCGTGATCCTCATGGTCACCATCCAGTACGAGATCCACGAGATCATCACCGGCATGGTCGGCGTGATCCTGATCGGCTGGTCCTTCTGGTCCTCCGTACGCCGCAACAAGGCACTCGC
>NZ_JADDXU010000050.1 GCF_015163075.1 Streptomyces justiciae | reverse complement strand
TCGACGGTGACGATCATGTCGTTCGCGGCGAGTGAGGCGTCCTCGATGATCTCCCTGGTCGACAGGATCGGCCCGCACGGAATGTTGTGGGCGTTCAGCTGCTCCAGCACCTGCCATTTGGGCAGGGTGCTGGTCCATTCCTCGATCAGCTGGAACATCTTCGCCAGCTTCGGCAGCCGCGCCTGCGGCGTCGCCCACTCCGGATCCTCCGCCAGCTCCGGCCGGCCGATCAGCTCGGCCAGCGGCCGCCAGCCCACCGGCTGCACGATCACGTACACGTAGTCGTTCGGACCGCCCGGCGCACACCGCACCGCCCATCCCGGCTGGCCCCCGCCCGAGGCGTTGCCCGAGCGCGGCACCTCGTCACCGAAGTCCTCGTTCGGGTATTCGGGCAGTGGGCCGTGCGCGAGGCGCTGCTGGTCGCGCAGCTTGACCCGGCACAGGTTCAGCACCGCGTGCTGCATCGCCACGTTCACCCGCTGACCCCGCCCGGTGTGCTCGCGCTGCAACAGGGCGGCCAGGATGCCGGCCACGGCGTGGATGCCGGTACCGGAATCACCGATCTGCGCGCCCGTCGCCATCGGCGGCCCGTCCGCATCCCCCGTGGTCGCCATCGACCCGCCCATCGCCTGCGCCACCACCTCATACGCCTTGAAGTCCATATAGGGACCGGCCCCGAACCCCTTGATCGACGCGTACACGATCCGCGGATTGATCTCCCTGATCCGGTCCCACGTGAACCCCATCCGGTCCACCGCCCCCGGCCCGAAGTTCTCCACCAGTACGTCGGAGCGCCGGATCAGCTCCGTCAGGATCTGCTTGCCGCGCGGTGTCTTCGTGTTCAGCGTGATGCTGCGCTTGTTGCAGTTGAGCATCGTGAAGTACAGCGAGTCCACGTCGGGAAGGTCCCGCAACTGGCCCCGGGTGATGTCCCCGCCCGGCGCCTCCACCTTCACCACGTCCGCTCCCAGCCACGCCAGCAACTGCGTCGCCGACGGACCCGACTGCACATGCGTCATGTCCAGGACGCGGACACCCTCAAGAGCCATCG
>NZ_JADDXU010000005.1 GCF_015163075.1 Streptomyces justiciae | reverse complement strand
CAGACCTTCGGCCACGACCTCCTGGCCGATGCCGTCACCGGGAATCACTGCGAGATTGATGCTGCGAGACATGTCGGCACCCTACTCCTCGTCCCATGGGATGACACGGCATGTCCGCGATGCGGACACGACAGCTCTGCTGGGCGTCAGCCCTTCGACCGGCGTTCACCCGTACGTATGGCGGCTGTTGGCCCGCGCTGGGAAGTTCACCGGCATGGACCTCCCCGACGTAGGCATCCCGCCGCAGCTCGCCCGCCGGATGAGCATGGCGGAACAGCACGAGTACCTGCGCACCAAGCTGACCCGGCGGCGCACGCTGGTGACAGCGGGCGCGGTGGCGAGCGGCCTGCTCACCGGATGCTCGACGGACGGAAACGGTTCATCACCCCGTACGACCGCCTCGGCGTCGTCGGCCGCCAAGGCGCCCGGCTCCGCCGTCGCCCCCTTCGGCCGCCATCTCGCCTTCGGCGCCGATCCGAGGACGCAGATGCGGATCTCGTGGCAGGTCCCGGCGGCCGTCCGCAAGCCGTACGTCCGGATCGGCGCCCGCCCCGACGATCTGGGCCGGCGGATCGAGGCCGAGATCCGCGACCTCCACACCCCCGGCGTCACCGGCGTCCGCCCCGCCCTCGACCAGTACTACGTGCACGCGGCCCTGGACGACCTGCTCCCCGGCACCACGTACTACTACGGCGTCGGCCACGACGGCCTCGATCCGGCCGCCCCCGAACACCGCGCGACGATCGCGTCCTTCCGCACCGCGCCCACCCGCCCGAAGAAGTTCGTGTTCACGGCCTTCGGCGACCAGGGCGTGAGCAAGGCCGCCGCCGCCAACGACGACCTCCTGCTGAAGCAGAACCCGGCGTTCCATCTTCACGCGGGCGACATCTGCTACGCCGACGTCAACGGCCGCGGCGAGAAGACGGACGGCTACGACCCGGCGTACTGGGACCTGTTCCTGAAGCAGAACGAACAGATCGCGCGGTCGGTGCCGTGGATGGTGACGACCGGGAACCACGACATGGAGGCCTGGTACTCCCCCGAGGGCTACGGCGGCCAGCTCGCCCGCTGGTCCCTCCCGGACAGCGGCTTCGACGCCCGCACGGCACCGGGCGTGTACTCCTTCGTGTACGGCAACGTCGGTTTCGTGGCGCTGGACGCCAACGACGTGTCGTACGAGATCCCCGCGAACCTCGGCCACACGGGCGGGAAGCAGACGGCGTGGCTGGACGACAAGCTCGGGGAGCTGCGCAAGGCGGTGGACTTCGTCGTCGTCTTCTTCCACCACTGCGCCTACTCGACCTCGTCGCACGCCTCGGACGGCGGGGTGCGCGAGGAGTGGCTGCCGCTGTTCGCGAAGCACCAGGTGGACCTGGTGATCAACGGGCACAACCACGTCTACGAGCGGACCGACGCGATCAAGGCCGGCGAGGTGGGCCGGCGGGTGCCGATCGGTGCGTCGACCGATCCGACGCGCGACGGGATCGTGTACGTCACCGCGGGCGGGGGCGGCAAGGACCTGTACGGCTTCCCGGCGGGCGTGAAGGAGAGCTACGAGGGCCGGGTGCGTGACCTCGACTCCGTCGACACCTTCCAGTGGACGAAGGCACGGGCCACGAAGGCGGAGACGGTGGAGTGGTCACGGGTGCGCTACCGGGGGTTCTCGCTGCTCAAGGTGGAGGCGGAGAGCGGCAGCGCGCCGCGGCTCAGGGTGTCGGCGCTCGCGCAGAACGGGGAGCGGATCGACCATTTCGAGGTGCGGCGCGGGAGGTGAGACCGCGCCGCACCCCGGCGGGTGCGGCTCCCGGGTACGTGGGGTGCTGCTGACCGGCCTCAGTGGCCGGTCGAGCCGCCGTTGTCACGGCGGTCGAGGGCGCGCTGGAGGGCGGCCGCGGCGTTCTTGCGGTCGGACTCGCTCGTGCGGGACGTGTGACGGACTCGACGGCGGGCGGTCGTCTCGGCCATGAGAAATCGACTCCTTCGAATTCATGGAGGCAACGGGGGGTTGCGAGACGCCGGAAGGGGCGGGGAGCGGTGGGCCGCAGGGGTTGCCTGCGCGGGGCCCGGCTCACGACCGCCATTCGCTTGATCGAGCGAGACGTTCGGCTTCTACAAAGCTAAGGGAGGAGGCCGTGTCTGTCTCCACAATTACTCGGACTTCCTACTATCTGAGACGGTGGATTGGGTCACACCGCTCTGAGCTGGGGTTTTGTGGTGGTCGCGGCGGGATTGGCATGTGCCCGCAGCTCGCGGGGCTCTCGGAGCTCGCGGAGCTCTCGGACGAGGGCGCGTACGGCGGCCGTGCCGGCGAGCTCGGGAGTGGTGACGTACCCGATCTGACGGGTGGGCCGGTCCGGACCGAGATCGGTGATCTGTGTCGAGAGCGGTGCTCCGGTGAGGGACAGCGCGGGCATGATCGCCATTCCGAGACCACTGCTCACCATCGAGAGCACCGCTCCGTCGTCCTCGGCGCGGACGGTCGCGGTGGGAATCCAGTCCTGGGCGGCCCACCAGGTGCGGGTGTAGGAGGAGCAGTTCTCCAGCCAGTCGACGAGGGGCAGTGAGCGCGGATCGGGGTGACCGGCCGGGTGCACGAGCGAGTACGGCTCCTCCAGGAGTACGTCCCCCACGAGCTCCGGCGGGATCGGCGCACTGGTGCCGAAGGTGGCGATACCGAGGTCGGCCCGCCCCTCAGCCACCGCACCGGCGGTCCCCGGCCCGACCTCCCGGACGACGGTGACGGTCGGCTCCAGCGCCGGGTGCCGGGCGGTGAGGCGTTCGAGTACGGGCGGGAGCAGATGGAGGGCGGCGCTGCGGAAGGCGGCGATGCGGAGGGGGCCGGCGACCTCGGCGGGCGAACCGCTCCTGGTCTCGGCGACCAGCACGTCGAGCATCCGCAGCACGCGCCGCCCGTGGGAGACGGCCCGCGCGCCGGCCGGGGTGGGCCGGGCTCCGAACCGCCCGCGCTCGAACAGCACGACGCCCAGTTTGCGTTCGATGCCGCGCACGGCATGGGACACGGCGGACTGGGTGGTGCCGAGCCGGACGGCGGCGGCCGAGAAGCCACCCTCCTCGGCGACGGCGACGAGGGTCCGCAGCTCCTGCGGCGCGAGATCGACGGTGCTCACTTCCGGGCTCCCCACCTGCGAAGCTATGAGGGCGACTCATGGATGCGCCCGTTGCATGAGCCCAACCCTCTGCCCGGCCGGGGCATTCCTCCGTACGTTCCTCGCTCATGACCGACATCGCGCTCACCGTCCAGCAGACCGCCCGCCCGACCGGCTTCCCGACCCCGGACCACTTCCGCTTCGCGGAGTCACCGGTGCCCGACCCCACTCCCGGCACGGCACTGGTGGAGAACCTGTACTGGTCGGTCGACCCCTACCACCGCGAAATGATGGACGGCGACTTCGAGTTGAACGCCCCGCTGGAGGGCCGCACGCTGGGCCGCGTCATCGCGTCCCGCACGCCCGAGCTGCCGGAGGGCGCGATCGTCTTCCACCGCCGGGGCTGGCGCACGCACGCCGTGGTCGGCCCGGCGGAGGCCAGACGCGTCCCCGGGTACCAAGGCGTCCCGCTGTCGGCGCACTTGAGCGTGCTCGGCGGCACGGGCCTGACGGCGTACGTGGGGCTGACCAGGATCGCCGGGCTGCGTGAGGGCGACGACGTCTTCGTCTCGGCGGCGGCCGGCGGCGTCGGTACGGCGACGGGCCGCTTCGCCCGCCTCCTGGGTGCGGGCCGCCTGATCGGCAGCGCGGGCTCGCCCGCCAAGGTCCGGCATCTGACGGAACGGGTCGGCTACGACACGGCGTTCGACTACCACGAGGGCGCGGTGCGGGACCTGTTGGCGAAGACGGCCCCGGACGGCATCGACGTCTTCGTGGACAACGTGGGCGGCGACCACCTGGCCGCGGCGATCGGCGCGCTCCGGGAACGCGGCCGCGTGGTCAGGATCGGCACGGTCGGCCAGTACAACACCCCGGGTACCACCCAGGCCCACTTCAACCACGCGGACGTCGTCGAAAAGAGCCTGCGCATCGAGGGGTTCCTGGTGAGCAACTACCGGGATGTTCAGCAGGAGTTGGAGGAGTTCGCCGTCCCGCACCTCCAGCGCGGCACGCTCGCCCTCGACGAGACGGTGATCGACGGCTTCGAACGGATCGTGGAGGCGTTCCTGCTGATGCTGCGGGGCGGGAACACGGGGAAGATCCTGGTGCGGGCGATCTAACCACTCAAGCGTGCTTGACCGGTGCGGCGACGCGTGATGGACTGACCTAACCATCAAACACTCATTAAGAGGTTAGACAGCATGGCCACCGCTCATCGCACCACCACCGTCCGCGGCCTCGACATCCACTACCGCGAGGCCGGTCCCGCCGACGCCCCGGTCCTCCTCCTGCTGCACGGCTTCCCCACCAGCTCGCACATGTTCCGCGAGCTGATCCCCCGCCTCGCCGACCGGTACCGGCTCATCGCCCCCGACCACATCGGCTTCGGCCGCTCGGCGGCCCCGGACGCCGCCGACTTCCCGTACACCTTCGCCGAACTCGCCGACATCACTGGCGAGTTCACCGAGCGGCTCGGGATCGAGCGGTACGCGCTCTACGTCCAGGACTACGGCGCCCCGATCGGCCTGCGGCTCGCCCTCGCCCACCCCGAGCGGGTCACGGCGATCGTCACCCAGAACGGCAACGCCTACGAGGAGGGGCTGGGGAAGGAGGCCTGGGCGCCGGTGCTCGCGCTCATCGCGGAGCGGACGCCGGAGACGGAGGCGCCGGTGCGGGAGATCAGCTCACCGGAGGGCATCAAGTGGCAGTACCTGCACGGCGTACCGGAGGAGTACCGGGCTCTCGTCGCGCCGGAGGCGTACGAGCACGACGCGGCGCTGATGGCGCGCCCCGGCCAGCCGGAGATCCAGCTGGACCTGATCTCCGACTACGGTTCCAACTTCGCCCTGTACCCGGCCTTCCAGGACTACTTCCGCACCAGCCAGGTCCCCCTCCTCGCCGTCTGGGGCGCCCACGACGAGATCTTCGTGCCGGCCGGGGCGTCGGCCTTCCAGCGCGATCTCCCGAAGGCCGAGATCCATCTGCTCCCCACGGGCCACTTCGCCCTGGAGACCCACGCGGCTCAGATCGCGGACCTCATGCGGGGTTTCCTGGGCCGGCATCTGCTGCCCGCAGGATGACCGAAGGGGCCGGACAACAGCCCGGCCCCTCAGTTCATGTGATGTGACGTCAGCCCATGTGCGGGTACGTGTAGTCGGTCGGCGGGACCAGCGTCTCCTTGATGGCGCGGGTCAGGGTCCAGCGCATCAGGTTCTGCGGAGCGCCGGCCTTGTCGTTCGTGCCGGAGGCGCGGCCGCCGCCGAAGGGCTGCTGGCCGACGACGGCGCCGGTCGACTTGTCGTTGATGTAGAAGTTGCCGGCCGCGTAGCGGAGCTTCTCCATCGTGTACGCCGCCGCCGCGCGGTCGGCCGAGATCACCGAGCCGGTCAGGGCGTAGTCGGACGCCGACTCCATCTGGGTCAGCATCTCCTCGTACTTGTCGTCCTCGTAGACGTGCACGGCGAGGAACGGGCCGAAGTACTCGGTCGTGAAGACCTCGTTCTCCGGGTCGGAGCACTCGACGACGGTCGGGCGGACGAAGTAGCCGACCGAGTCGTCGTACGAGCCGCCCGCGACGATCGTGCAGGTCGGGTCGGACTTGGCGCGGTCGATGGCCGCCTTGTTCTTGGCGAACGCGCGCTCGTCGATGACCGCGCCGATGAAGTTCGACAGGTCGGTGACGTCACCCATGGTCAGGTAGTCGACCTCGGCCGCGAACTCCTCCTTGAAGCCGGAGTTCCAGATCGACGCCGGGATGTACGCGCGGGAGGTGGCGCTGCACTTCTGGCCCTGGTACTCGAAGGCACCGCGGGTCAGGGCGGTCTTGAGGATCGCCTTGTCGGCGCTCGGGTGGGCGACGACGAAGTCCTTGCCGCCGGTCTCGCCGACCAGGCGCGGGTAGGAGCGGTACTTCTCGATGTTGGCGCCGACCGTCTTCCACAGGTACTGGAAGGTCTTGGTCGAACCGGTGAAGTGGATGCCGGCGAGGTCGCGGTGGACCAGGGCGACCTTGGAGACCTCGATGCCGTCACCGGTGACCAGGTTGATGACGCCCTTCGGCAGGCCCGCCTCCTCCAGCAGCTGCATGAGCAGCACGGCGGCGTGGGTCTGGGTCGGGGACGGCTTCCAGACGACGACGTTGCCCATCAGGGCGGGCGCGGTCGGCAGGTTGCCCGCGATCGCCGTGAAGTTGAACGGCGTGATCGCGTAGACGAAGCCTTCCAGCGGGCGGTGGTCGAGCCGGTTCCAGACGCCCGGGGAGTTGGCCGGGGGCTGCTCGGCGAGCAGGTCGCGGGCGTACTTGACGTTGAAACGCCAGAAGTCGACGAGCTCACAGGGGGTGTCGATCTCGGCCTGCTGGGCGGTCTTGGACTGGCCGAGCATGGTGGAGGCGGCCAGCGTCTCGCGCCAGGGGCCGGCGAGGAGTTCGGCGGCGCGCAGGATGATCGCGGCACGGTCGTCGAAGGACATCGCGCGCCAGGCGGGCGCGGCGGCGAGGGCCGCGTCGATCGCGTCCTGGGCGTCCTGCTGGGTGGCGTTGGCGTACGTGCCGAGGCGGGCCTTGTGGTTGTGCGGCTGCACGACGTCGAAGCGGTCGCCGCCGCCCATCCGCTTCTCGCCGCCGATGGTCATCGGCAGGTCGATCGGGTTCTCGGCCAGCTCCTTGAGCTTGGCCTCCAGGCGGGCACGCTCGGGCGAGCCGGGGGCGTAGCCGTGCACCGGCTCGTTGACGGGGGTGGGGACCTGGGTCACAGCGTCCATGAGATCCGTAACTCCTTGAACTTGAGCGGGTGTTCGAGCGGGTGGGCGGGCTCAGCCCTTGCTGACCATCGAGCGCAGGAAGAAGCGCAGGTTCGCCGGCTTCTCCGCAAGCCTTCGCATGAAGTAGCCGTACCAGTCGGTGCCGTAGGCGGTGTAGACGCGCATGCGGTGGCCCTCGGCGGCGAGGCGCAGGTGCTCGTCGCCGCGGATGCCGTACAGCATCTGGAACTCGTACTCGTCGAGCTTGCGGCCGGCCTTGCGGGCGAGTTCCTGGGCGATGGAGATCAGACGCGGGTCGTGGGAGCCGATCATCGGGTACCCCTCGCCCTCCATCAGAGTCTTGAGGACGCGGACGTACGCCTTGTCGATCTCGTGCTTCTGCTGGTACGCGACCTCGGCGGGCTCCTTGTAGGCGCCCTTCACGAGCCGGACGCGGCTGCCGGCCTCGGCGAGGCGGCGGGCGTCGGCCTCGGTGCGGAAGAGGTAGGCCTGGATGACGCAGCCGGTCTGCGGGAAGTCCTTCCGCAGCTCCTCGTGGATGGCGAACATCGAGTCGAGGGTGGTGTGGTCCTCGGCGTCGAGGGTGACGGTCGTACCGATCGCGGCGGCGGCCTCGACGACGGGACGGACGTTGGCGAGCGCGAGCTCGTGCCCGCCCTCCAGTGCCTGCCCGAACATCGACAGCTTCACGGACATCTCGACGCGCTCGCCGAGGCCGAGGTCGCGCAGCCGGTCGACCAGCGCGAGGTAGGCGTCGCGGGCGGCGTAGGCCTGCTCGGGGGTGGTGATGTCCTCGCCGACGACGTCCATCGTCAGCTCAAGACCCTGGTCGGTGAGGCTCTCGATGATCGGTACGACGTCGTCGACGGTCTCGCCGGGGATGAAGCGGTCGACGACCTGCTTGGTCACCGGCATCGCCGAAATCAGACGTCGCATCCTGTCGCTGCGCGACGCGGCGAGAATCACGGGACCCAGCACGGGGCACCTCCACAAACCAGCAGGAACATGCCGCATTCCCACAACTCGGGTACGGCACGGAGAACCACCGTGAAACCTAAGGATCCCTCCGATCGTCGACCATCGACAGCTGTCACGCATCCGTGCCGCAGATCTCAGACAGATGTATGAAGGGTCTGCGATTGTGCGGGAGAATGCGGGAGTGACCGCGGATTACAAAGGTGACTATCAGGAGCTGGTCGACGAGATCTCGGAGCTCCTCGGCGTCCCGGCGACCCTGGAGAACCGCGACTTCGAGCTGATCGCCTTCGGGGCGTACGACAGTGAGGGCGACCTCGATCCCTCGGCCCTGGACCCGGTCCGCACCCGCTCGATCCTGACCCGGCGCTCGACGACGGCCGTCCGGACCTGGTTCGAGGGCTTCGGCATCACGCGCGCGACCGGCCCGGTCCGCATCCCGCCGACCCCGGAGGCGGGCGTCTATCGCGGACGGATCTGTCTCCCCGTACGCCATCGGGGTGTCGTCCTCGGATACGTCTGGCTGCTGGAGTCCGACCCCGGGCCCACCGACGCCCAGCTGACCGCCGCCATGGAGGTGACCGTCCGCATCGGCGCGCTGCTCGCGGACGAGGCACAGCACGGGGCGGATCTGAGCCGGGAGTTGCGGGCGGTACTGACCGCCGAGCGCGGCTGGCAGGGCGACATGGCGGTGGCGGCGCTGCGTACGGCTCTCGGCCCGCGCGGCGACGGCCCGCACGCGGTGGTGTGCGTCGCCCCGTGGCCGTCCGCCGACCCGGACGACGCCCCGTCGGCCCGTACGGTCCCGCACGCGACGGCGCTGTGCACGGTGCCGTGGGGCACGACGGCCCACAGCCTCGCGCTCCTGGTCAGGCTGCGGTCCCCGGAGGCACGGACCCCCGCGCTGACGGCGGCACAACGGCTGCTCGGCGAGACCGAGGCCGGGGCCGCCCGTGCCGCCGGCGCCGCCCGTGCCGCCGGTGTCGGCGAACCCCGCACGAACCTGGCCGACCTGCCGGCGGCCTGGCAGGAGGCCTCGGCCGCGGCCCGCGCCGCCCTGGCGGAACCGGCGCTGGGCCCGATCGCACACTGGTCCGCCATCGGCCCCTACCGCCTGCTGACCGCGCTCCCCGCGGACACGGCCCACGACCCCGCCGTACGCCCCCTCCTCTCCCCCGCCCACCGCGACCTCGCGCGCACCGCCGAGACGTACCTCGACTGCGCGGGGCAGGCCGGCCGCACGGCGGCGGAGCTGGGCATCCACCGGCAGACGCTCTACTACCGCCTGTCCCGGGTCGAGCAGCTGACCGGCCTCGACCTGGACGACGGCGAGGACCGGCTGCTGCTGCACATGGCGTTGAAGGGGGCACGCCTCTAGGCGAGGCGAGGGGTCAGGGTGAGGTCGGCTTGAGGCGCACGCAGCAGTGGCCGGGCTCGGGGGCCAGGCATGCCTCGAAGCCGCTCTCGCCGGAGCCGTTTTCGTCGAGGCCGCGCAGCACCCCCCTCATCAGATGCAGGTTCATGCCGCACACGGTCTGCGTGTGGTCGCGCGCCAGGGCGTGGAAGGGGCAGTTGTCGAGGACGACGGTCGCCCCGTCGCGCCGGGGTTCAAAGCCGTAGCGCTCCAGCAGGTCGAACACGCCCTCGCCGTCGTCCTCTTCGGCCAGCCATAGGCCCAGCTCGTGGGCCTTGCGGTGCAGGACGGTCCGGGTCGGCTCGCCCGTGACCTCGGACTCCTCCAGGGCCTGGGCGAGGAGCCGGCCGGCCAGTTCGTAGTGCCGCTCGGGCAGGTTGACGGTGATCTGCCGGGCGGAGCGTTTGTAGAGCTTGGCGGGGCGGCCCGCGCCGGGGCCGGAGCGTCCGCTGCGGCGCTCGTAGACCACGTCGAGCAGTGATTCCTCGGCCAGCTTGTCGAGATGGAAGGCCGCGGTCTGCCGGGCGAGCCCCAGGGCGGCCGCGGCCTCGTCGCGTCCGACCGGTCCGGGGGCGCGCACGACATGGTCGTACAGCCTCCGGCGAGTGGGTTCGTCCAGCGCGGCGACGGCGGAGACGTCGGGATCGGGTGCTGCTGCCTTCGGAGCGGTCACGAACACCAGTGTAAAAGCAGCGGCGGTTGACTAAAGAGAGCTGGAGCGCTTCTATAACTAGTGAGAGTTGTTGATAGAAGGAGAGTCGCCATGACCTCAGCACCAGCAGCCACCCCACGCCCCCGGGAATCCCTCGCCGACCCCGGCTACCAGGCGTTCGCCGTCCTGCGCATCGGGTTCACGGTGGCGCCGATCCTGTTCGGCCTGGACAAGTTCACCAACTGGCTCGTCGACTGGCCCGGTTACCTCGCGCCGTGGATCGACGACATCGTTCCGGGCAGCGCCCAGCAGGCCATGTACGCGGTGGGCGTCATCGAGATCGTCGCGGGCCTCGTCGTCGCCGTCGCACCCCACTTCGGCGGCTGGCTGGTGGCCGGATGGCTGGCCGGGATCATCGTCAACCTGCTGACCATCCCGGACTACTACGACATCGCCCTGCGCGACTTCGGCCTACTGCTCGGCGCGGTCGCCCTGGCCCGGCTGGCGGAGAGGTATCACCACACGTCCGACTGAGCCGGGGGCAGCCCGGGAAACGGGGAGCCGAGGCGATTACTGAAAACGATTGTCATCATGCTACGGTCGGCGCACACCGTCTCTTGACCACCTCTTTACCCGGAGGGTCCCGTGCGCCTGCCCGCTCGCCGTCTGCTCCCCGTCACCGCCCTCACGGCGACGTCCGCACTGCTCACCGGCTGCTTCTCCGGGGCGGACTCCGCCGCCGAGGGCGACGGCAAACGCGTCCGCGTCGCGATGATGCAGCCGCCGCGCTCGGGGCTCTCCCCGTTGTCGGACGACGCGTTCAAACTGTCCCGCTGGTCGACGGCCGAGACGCTGGTGAAGCTGGACGCCGACGGGGACGCCGAGCCCGCGCTCGCCACCAAGTGGCAGCAGAGCGGCCGTACTTGGACTTTCGAGATACGCGACGGCGTCACCTTCCACGACGGCAGCGAGCTCGACGCGAAGGCGGTCGTACGGTCGCTCACCACCGCCGCCACCGCATCCCCCAAGCCCCGCATCCTCGACGGCGTCGAACTGACCGTGCAGGCCCAGGACTCCGACACGGTCACCGTCACCACGGCCGACGAGGACCCCCTCGTCCCGCAGCGGCTCAGCTCGCCCCAGCTGTCGATCCTCGCGGCGAAGGCGTACCGCGGGAAGACCGTGAATCCCGTCGGCGCCGGCACCGGCCCCTTCGAACTCACCAAGGTCAACGGCACCTCCTCCGCCGCTCTCGACCGCTACGACGGCTACTGGGGCGAGCAGGCCAAGTCCCCGGGAATCGACGTGAAGTTCGTCCCCGACGGCACCGCGCGCGCCGCCGCGCTCAGGAGCGGCGAGGCCGACATCGTCGAGGCCGTCCCGGTGTCGCAGGCCGCGCTGCTGGACGAGGAACTCGTCACCGAGGTGCCGATGCCGCGCACCAACACCCTCTACCTCAACACCTCCGACGGGCCCTTCCGCGACGCCGGCCTGCGCGCCGCCGCCCGTGAGGCGATCGACGCCAAGTCGATCGTGGAGGGCGTGTACGAGGGGCGCGCCGATATCGCCGAGGGGCTGCTGGGGCCCGCGCTGCCGTGGGCGGCCGAGTTGCGGTCGGACGTCAAGCGCGCCGCCGCCGAGAAGCCGGACGGGCGGACGATCACCATCGGCACCTTCACCGACCGCGCCGAACTGCCCGAGGTCGCGGCCACGCTGCAACAGCAGCTCCAGAAGGCCGGGTTCAAGGTCAAGCTGGAGATCCGCGAGTACGCCAACATCGAAACCGACGCGCTCGCCGGGGAGTTCGACGCGTTCATCCTGTCCCGCGCCACCGTCCTCGACTCGGGCGACCCGGCCGCCTACCTCTACAGCGACTTCGCCTCCGACGGCTCCTTCAACATCTCCCAGCTCGCCGACGCCCAGGTGGACGCGGCGTTGAAGAAGGCCGCCGGGACCGGCACGGGTGAGGCCCGGCGGAAGGCGGTCATCGCCGCCGAGGCCGCCGTGCTGGCCACCGACGCCGCGATCCCGATGCTCCACGAGCGGGTGATCCAGGGCGACGCCACCGGGGTCGTCGGCGCCGCGCACGACCCGCGCGAGCGGGAGCTGGTCACCGCGGACACGTACGTCAAGTGAGCGTGGCGAAAGCAGGGCCCAGCCCCAGGAAGGCGTGGCAAGTGCGGCCCTGGACGCGGGCGTTGCCCTCCGCCGCCGGAGTGACCCGCGCTCTCGGCCTCCTCGCGGTGGTCGCCGCCGTGGGTCTCCTCCCCTGGCTCTCCGGCAAGGACCCCGCCCTCACCGTCCTGCGCGCCCGGTCCGCCGAGCAGGAGCCGACGAAGGAGGCGCTGGACGCCGTACGGCGGGATCTCGGGCTGGACGCCGGTCCCCTGTCGCTGCTGGGGAGTTGGGCGTCCGGGCTGGTGCGCGGGGACCTCGGTACGTCATGGGTGTCGGGGACCGAGGTGCTGCCCTCGGTCGTGGCCGGGTTGCAGGTTTCGCTGGCCTTGATGGGGGCGGCCTTCGGCGTCGCCCTGGTGCTGGCCTGTGCGCTGGTCGCGCCGGTGCTGGTGCGGGGGCGGCGGTCGGCCGGGGCGTTCGCGGCGATGCTCGCGGCCGTGCCCGAGTTCCTGCTGGCCACCGTCGCGCTGCTGGTGTGCGGGGTGTGGCTGGGGTGGCTGCCGACGTCGGGGTGGCAGGGGCCTCAGTACATGGTGCTGCCCGCGCTCGCGCTCGGGGTGCCGGCGGGCGGGCTGCTGGGGCGGCTGGTCGCGGACGCGCTGCCGGGGGTGCTGGACGAACGGTGGGTGGAGCTGTGGCGGGGCGCCGGGGTGAGCCGACGGCTGATCGCGGGGGCCGCGCTGAAGCGCGTACTGCCGCCGCTCGTCCCGCAGTTCGGGATGGCCGCCGTGGGGCTGACGGGTGGCGCGGTCGCCGTGGAGACCGTGTTCGCGGTGCCCGGGATCGGGCGTACGGCGCTCGGCGCGGCCAAGTCGCAGGATCTGCCGCTGCTCCAGGGGGCAGTGCTGGCGCTGTTGACGCTCGGGTTGGTCATGGGGGCGCTGGCGGCGTTCACACGGCGTCGGCTGCTGGGCCCCGCCCTGCGTGACGCCTCCCTCGCGCTGCCTCCCGCTCGCCCGGTCCGTACACACCCGGCGGTCCCGTTGATCCTGTTCACACTCCTCGCCGCGGCGATCGGCTGGGGCCTGCTGCGCGACCCGTACGCCGTCCACACCGCCGACCGGCTCGCCGCGCCCTCCTGGTCCCACCCCCTCGGCACCGACGGCCTCGGCCGTGACGTCCTCGCCCGGCTCGGTCACGGCGCCGCCCCCACCGTCGGCACGGCCGCCGCCGTCTGCCTGCTGAGCCTGCTGGTCGCCCTCGCGCTCGGCTTCCTCCCCGGCATCGCCGCCGGCGCGGCCGACATCGCCAACGCCCTCCCCCCGGTCATCGTCGGCATCCTGGTCGCCGCGGCGGCGGGCCCCGGCACCGGCGGCGCGGCCCTCGCGGTCGCCCTGATCTCCTGGCCACCGCTGGCCGCACACGCGGCGGCACTGGTCCAGGAAGTACGCGCGTCCTCGTTCCTGCTGGCCCAACGCGCCATCGGCGCACCCCCATGGTGGATCCTCACCCGGCACGTCCTGCCGTCCGTCGCCGCCCCGGTCGCCCGGCACGCCCTCCTCCGGCTGCCCGGCATCGCCCTCGCCCTGGCCTCCCTCGGCTTCCTGGGCCTGGGCGCCCAGCCGCCCGCCCCGGAGTGGGGCCTGCTCCTCGACGAGTCCCGCGCCTACGTCGAACGCGCCCCCTGGGCCGCCCTCGCCCCGGCAGTGGCGCTGGCCCTGCTGGCGGGGCTCGCGGTATCGGGGGCGGCGTACGCGCAAGGGCGCCGCGCGCCTCGTAGCAGCGAAAGAAGGAAGGTGACCTCCGTTGACCCAGTCGGCGTCTGACCCCCTGCTCTCCGTACGCGATCTGCGCATCGCCTTCGACGGCGTCGAGGTGGTCCGGGGACTCTCCTTCGACGTCCACGCGGGCGAAGTCCTCGCCTTGGTCGGCGAGTCGGGCGCGGGCAAGTCCCTGACAGCGCGGGCGCTCCTCGGGATGCTGCCGTCCGATGCCGTTCAAACAGGCTCCGTGCGGCCGGACTTGTCGACCGCTCGCGGCCGCCGTATCGCCCTCGTCCCCCAGGA
The DNA here is from genome assembly GCF_015163075.1 of Streptomyces justiciae. GTDB lineage: Bacteria > Actinomycetota > Actinomycetes > Streptomycetales > Streptomycetaceae > Streptomyces > Streptomyces justiciae. Next base: position 554,266 of record NZ_JADDXU010000005.1, on the reverse strand, counting down.
CGCCCTGTCCGCACTCTCCCCCGTGCACCCGGTGGGCGACCAACTCGCCACCGCCGTACGGTCGGTGGCCCGGGTCTCCCGTGCGGAGGCCAGGGCCAGGGCGGTGGCGGCGCTCGACCGGGTGGGCATCCCGGACGCCGCGCGCCGGGCACGGTCATATCCGCACGAGTTCTCCGGTGGCATGCGGCAGCGCGCGGTCGTCGCGATGGCCACGATCAACGAACCCGACGTCCTGGTCGCCGACGAACCCACCACCGCCCTCGACGAGGAGCGCCGCGACCAGGTCCTCCACCTCCTCACCGAGCAGCGGGAAGCCGTGGGCGCGGCGCTCGTGCTGGTCACGCACGACCTGGACGCGGTACGACGACACGCGGACCGCGCGCTGGTGATGTACGCCGGCCGGATGACCGAACTAGGCCCGGTGCGGGACGTGTTGGAACACCCTCTCGCCCCCTACACGGCGGGACTGCTGGCCTGCCTCCCGCAGACCGCCCGAGGTCGCCGCCTCCCCACCCTCCCCGGCATGCCCCCGACCCCGGACGCGCTGCCGCCGGGCTGCGCCTTCGCACCTCGGTGCACGCGCGCGACGGACGTGTGCCGACGCGAGGAGCCGGAACCGGTACGGGTGGACGGCCACCAGGTCGCCTGTCACCACTGGGAGAAAGTGTGAGTCGTTCGCTTCTCGACGTCCGCGACCTCGTCGTCCGCTACGGCGCGGTGACGGCCGTCGACCACGTCTCCTTCACCCTGGAGGCGGGCGAGACGCTCGCCATCGAGGGCCCGTCCGGCTGCGGCAAGTCGTCGACGGCCATGGCCGTGCTGCAACTGCGCCGCCCGGACAGTGGCGAAGTCCGCTTCGAGGGCCGGGAGTTGACCGGCCTCACCGAACCCCAACTCCGCCCGCTCCGCCCCCGTATGCAGCCCGTCTTCCAGGACCCGTACGGCTCGTTGAGCCCCCGCCACCGCATCCGGGACGCGGTGGCCGAACCACTGCGCCTCCAGGGACTGCGCCCCACCGCCACCGAGATCGCCGAACTCCTCGACCGCGCCGGCCTGGACCCGTCGTACGGCGACCGGCGCCCGCACGAGCTCTCCGGCGGCCAGTGCCAACGCGCCGGAATCGCCCGCGCGTTGGCCTCGAACCCCCGCCTGCTGGTCCTGGACGAGCCGGTGTCGGCGCTGGACCCGTCGGTACGCGCAGGGATACTGAACCTCCTGGCCGACCTCCAGGACGAGCTGGGCCTGGCGTACCTGTTCATCTGCCACGACCGGGCGGTCGTACGGCACTTCGCGGACCGGGTGATCGCGATGCGGGACGGGCGGATCACTTCCCGGTGATGCCCTCGATCACCTGACGGAGGCCCTCCGTGAGCGCGTCGGCGTCGGGCGCGTTCTTGGGATCGAAGATCCACTGGGTGATGAGCCCCGTCATCAGGGTCGTGTAGAACCTGCCGAGGGTGTCACGTGTCTCGTCCGGGACGTCCTCCTCCGGCACACCCATGAAGAGCGAGACGAGAGCCCGTTCGGCATCCCGCTGCTGCTGCGCCAAGTGATCGCGCACGGCGGGCAGTTGATCGCCCATCGCCACGATCTCCACGCTGAGGCGCCACATCGAGCCGGGCCCGCGCATGGTGCCGATGATGTTCGACCACACCTCGCGGAACCGCTCCATCGAACCGGGCGCCGCAACGATCCCGGCGGCCTCACCGTCGAAGGCTTCGGAGAGATCCCCGACCAGCGCCAGGTACGCCTCCGCGAGCAGCGCGTCCTTCGAGCCGTAGTGGTAGCCGATCGAGGCGAGGTTGGTCCCCGACTCCTTGACGATGTCGCGCGCGGTGGTGCGTGCGAAGCCCTTGGCCAGCAGGCAGCGCTTGGCGCCCTCGAGCAGATCCTCACGGTGTCCCATGCGCCCACTCTATCTAGACAAGCGACTTATACAAGCGTCATAGACAAGCGTTTAAGACGTGCGTATAGTCCCTGCCATGACGAACTCGACGAGCACCAACTCCCGCGCCGGACGCCGGGAATGGACCGCCCTCGGCGTGCTGATGCTCCCGCTGCTGCTGGTCTCGATGGACGTCTCCGTCCTCTACTTCGCGATCCCCTCGATCAGCGCGGACCTGGAGCCGTCCGGCACCCAGCAGCTGTGGATCTTCGACATCTACGCGTTCGTGCTGGCCGGCCTGCTGATGACGATGGGCTCGCTGGGTGACCGCATCGGACACCGCCGGCTGCTGCTGATCGGCGCCACCGCCTTCGGCGCCGCCTCACTCCTCGCGGCGTACGCGAACAGCGCCGAGACCCTGATCGCGGCCCGCGCGGTCCTCGGCATCGGCGGCGCGACCCTGATGCCGTCGACGATGGCGCTGCTGCGCACGATGTTCACCGACCCCGGCCAGCGCGCCAAGGCGATCGGCCTGTGGTCCGGCGTGATGACGGCCGGTATCGCGCTGGGCTCGGTGATGAGCGGGGTGCTGGTCGAGTACTTCTGGTGGGGCTCGGTCTTCCTGGTCAACCTGCCCGCGATGGCGCTGCTGCTGGTGCTCGGCCCGGTACTGCTGCCGGAGTCCCGCAACCCGGCGACGGGCCGCTTCGACTGGCTGAGCGTGCCCCTGTCCATGGCGGCCGTGCTCCCGGTGATCTACGGCCTGAAGGAGATCCCCTCCGAGGGCTGGAACGTCCGCTACGTCGTCTCGATCACCGTCGGCCTGCTCTTCGCGGCCCTGTTCGTCCACCGCCAGCGCACCGCGGTCTCACCGATGATCGACCCGGCCCTGTTCCGCGGCCGCGGCTTCGCCCCCGCTGTCGCGCTGAACCTCGTCTCAGCGTTCGGGATCATGGGGTCGGCGTACTTCACCACGCAGTATCTGCAGTCGGTGCTCGACAAGAGCGCCCTGGAGGCGGCGCTGTGGGCGCTGCTGCCTTCGGTGCCGATCGGCGGGGCGGCGCCGGTGGCGACGAGCCTGGTCCAGAAGGGCGTGGCCCGCGCTCGCGTCGTCACCGCGGGTTTCGTGATCGCCGCGGCCGGGTTCGTGGTGCTGGCCTTCGCCGGTACGGACTCGCTGTGGCTGGTGCTGACCGCGTGCGCGGTGCTCGCCGTCGGCGGTGTCGTGGTGATGTCCCAGATCATGGACCTGGCGATGGGCACCGCCCCGGCCGAACGGGCGGGCGCCGCGTCCTCCCTGATGGAGACGGGCTCGGAGTTCGGCGGCGCGCTGGGCATGGCGCTGCTCGGCTCGATCGGTACGGCCGTCTACCGCCACGAGATGCCGGCGTCGGCCCCGGACGTGGCCCGCGAGACGCTGGGCGGGGCGCTCGCGGTGGCCGACCGGGTACCCGGCCTGGCGACGGTGGCCCGGGAGGCGTTCACCAGCGGGATGCAGGGGGCGGCGATCGGAGGAGCGGTGTTCTTGGCGGGGGCCGCGGTGTTGGCGGCGGTGATGCTGCGGGGGGTGGAGGTGCGGGAGCCGGTGGAGGAGCCGGAGAAGGCGGCTGCCTGACGCAAGGAAAAGGCGGGGCGAGCTGAGGATCGACCTCAGCGCGCCCCGCCTTTTGCGTGGTACGTCAGACCAGGTTCACCGCACGCGCCGATGTCGCGCCGATCTCCGCCTCGACCTCCGCCAGCACCGACGCCGCGACCGTGTCGTCGACGGTCAGTACAGCCAGCGCTTCGCCGCCTGCCGCCGCGCGGGCGACCTGCATGCCGGCGATGTTGATGCCTGCCTCGCCGAAGACGCGGCCCACGGTGCCGACGACGCCGGGACGGTCCTCGTACTTGAGGACGACCATGTGGTCGGCGAGCGCCAGGTCGACGTCGTAGTCACCGACGGCCACGATCTTCTGGAGGTGCTTCGGCCCGGCCAGCGTGCCGGAGACGGACACCTCCTCGCCGCTGCCGAGCGTGCCGCGCACGGTCACCACGTTGCGGTGGTCGGACGACTCCGAGCTGGTCGTCAGCCGCACCTCGACGCCGCGCTCCTGGGCGAACAGCGGGGCGTTGACGTAGGAGACCGTCTCGTCGACGACGTCCTCGAAGACACCCTTGAGGGCGGAGAGCTCCAGCACCTTCACGTCGTGCTGGGTGATCTCGCCGTAGACCTCGACGTCCAGCCGTACGGCCACCTCGCCGGCGAGCGCGGTGAAGATCCGGCCGAGGCGCTCGGCGAGCGGGAGGCCCGGCTTGACGTCCTCGGCGATGACGCCGCCCTGGACGTTGACCGCGTCCGGCACGAGCTCACCGGCGAGGGCGAGACGCACCGAGCGGGCGACGGCGATACCGGCCTTCTCCTGGGCCTCGTCGGTGGAGGCACCGAGGTGCGGGGTGCAGACGACCTGGTCGAGCTCGAAGAGCGGGGAGTCCGTGCAGGGCTCCTTCGCGTACACGTCGAGACCGGCGCCGGCGACGCGGCCCTCCTTGAGGGCGGAGAACAGCGCGGCCTCGTCGACGATGCCACCGCGCGCGGCGTTGACGATCCGGACGCTCGGCTTGACCTTGTGCAGGGCCTCGTCGCCGATGAGACCGAGGGTCTCGGGGGTCTTGGGGAGGTGGACGGTGATGAAGTCGGAGACCTCGAGCAGCTCGTCCAGCGACAGCACCTTGACGCCCATCTGCGCGGCGCGCGCGGGCTGCACGTAGGGGTCGTAGGCGACGACCTTCATGCCGAAGGCGGACATGCGCTGCGCGACGAGCGCGCCGATGCGGCCGAGGCCGACGACACCGAGGGTCTTCTCGGCGAGCTCGACGCCCGTGTACTTGCTGCGCTTCCACTCGCCGTTCTTCAGGGCGGTGTTGGCCTGCGGGATGTGACGCGCGGTGGCGAGCAGGAGGCCACAGGCCAGCTCGGCGGCGGTCACGATGTTGGAGGTCGGGGCGTTGACGACCATCACGCCGGCCTTGGTGGCGGCGGAGACGTCCACGTTGTCCAGGCCGACGCCGGCTCGCGCGACGACCTTCAGCTTGTTCGCGGCGGCGATCGCCTCGGCGTCCACCTTGGTGGCGGAGCGGATCAGGATCGCGTCGACGTCGGCGATGGCGGGCAGCAGCTCGGCGCGGTCCGCGCCGTTGCACTGCCGGATCTCGAAGTCGGGGCCAAGCGCGTCGACGGTCGCGGGCGACAGCTCTTCAGCGATGAGTACGACAGGTTTCGAGCTCACGTGGGTCCTCACAAGTCCAATGCATGCGGACGGCCGTCCCGACGGCCGCAGGCGGTGGAGGGATGTCGCGACCCAAAGGTCGCTTGAGCCGCGTGGAAGACGCACGACGCTGTGGGCCTGACGCGTATGTGTGCAGCAGTGTAGTGGCGTATGCGACGGGCTTTTACGCCACTGCGGAAGGATCACCCGTCCGTGGTCGGACAGGTTGGACAACGGGGCCGGAGCATGCCGCTCCGGCCCCGCGGTCGGAGGACTTACGCCTCCTCGTCGACCCAGCTCATCAGCTTGCGCAGCTGCTTGCCGGTGGTCTCCAGGAGGTGCTCGGAGTCCGCGGTCTTGTACTCGTTGTACTTCTTCAGACCGCCGTGGTACTCGGCCATCCACTCACGCGCGAAGGTGCCGTCCTGGATCTCGGCGAGGACCTTCTTCATCTCGGCCTTGGTGGCGTCGGTGATGATGCGCGGGCCGGTGACGTAGTCGCCCCACTCGGCGGTCTCGGAGACGGACCAGCGCATCTTCTCCAGGCCGCCCTCGTACATGAGGTCGACGATCAGCTTCAGCTCGTGCAGGCACTCGAAGTAGGCGATCTCCGGCTGGTAGCCCGCCTCGACGAGGGTCTCGAAGCCGGCCTTCACCAGGGCGGCGGTGCCACCGCACAGGACGGCCTGCTCACCGAACAGGTCGGTCTCGGTCTCCTCGGTGAAGGTCGTCTTGATGACGCCCGCGCGGGTGCCACCGATGCCCTTGGCGTACGACAGGGCCAGCGCGAAGCCGTTGCCGGTCGCGTCCTGCTCGACGGCCACGATGCAGGGAACGCCGCGACCCTCCTCGTACTGACGACGCACGAGGTGACCCGGGCCCTTGGGGGCGACCATGCACACGTCGACGCCCGCCGGGGGCTTGATGAAGTCGAAGCGGATGTTCAGGCCGTGGCCGAAGAACAGCGCGTCGCCGTCCTTCAGGTTCGGGGCGATCGACTCCTCGTAGACCTGGGCCTGGATCGGGTCCGGGACGAGGATCATGATGACGTCGGCCTCGGCGGCGGCCTCCGACGGGGTCACCACGCGCAGGCCCTGCTCCTCGGCCTTGGCCTTGGACTTGGAGCCCTCGTGCAGACCGACACGGACGTCGACACCCGAGTCACGGAGCGACAGCGCGTGGGCGTGGCCCTGGCTGCCGTAACCGATGACCGCGACCTTGCGGCCCTGGATGATGGACAGGTCGGCGTCGGCGTCGTAGAACAGCTCGGCCACTTTGGGTTCTCTCCTTGAGTGCAGGTGTTGCGTCCCACCGTATGACGGCGGGGTGAAGTGAAGTCTCGGGGTCTCGCTATACGGGCGGCCCGGGAGCCCGGCCGCCCGTACCCAGCGTCAGGCAGATCGGTCGAGCGCGCGCAGCGACCGGTCGGTGATCGACCGCGCGCCGCGGCCGATCGCGATGGTGCCGGACTGGACGAGCTCCTTGATGCCGAAGGGCTCCAGCATCTTGAGCATGGCCTCCAGCTTGTCGCTGGAGCCGGTGGCCTCGATGGTGACGGCCTCCGGGGAGACGTCGACGGTCTTGGCGCGGAACAGCTGGACGATCTCGACGATCTGCGAGCGCGTCTCGTTGTCGGCGCGCACCTTCACCAGAACGAGTTCACGCTGAACGGCGCTCGACGGCTCCAGCTCGACGATCTTGAGGACCTCGACGAGCTTGTTGAGCTGCTTGGTGACCTGCTCCAGCGGCAGCGCCTCGACGCTCACCACGATGGTGATGCGGGAGATGTCGGCGTGCTCGGTGACCCCGACGGCGAGGGAGTCGATGTTGAAGCCGCGGCGCGAGAACAACGCGGCGATCCGGGCGAGGATGCCCGGCTTGTTCTCCACCAGGACGGAGAGCGTGTGCTTGGACATGATCTTTTACGTCTCTCTCGCTCAGTCGTCTTCGTTGTCGCCGAAGTCGGGGCGGACGTCCCGGGCGGCCATGATCTCGTCGTTGGAGGTGCCGGCGGCGACCATCGGCCACACCATGGCGTCCTCGTGGACGATGAAGTCGATGACGACCGGGCGGTCGTTGATGGAGTTCGCCTCTTCGATGACCTTGTCGAGGTCGGCCGGGTCCTCGCAGCGGATCGCGTAGCAGCCCATGGCCTCCGACAGCTTCACGAAGTCGGGGACGCGGGTGCCGCGGGCGTCGGGGTTGACGTCCTCGGGGCCGCTGTGGAGCACGGTGTTGGAGTACCGCTGGTTGTAGAAGAGGGTCTGCCACTGGCGGACCATCCCGAGGGCGCCGTTGTTGATGACGGCGACCTTGATCGGGATGTTGTTCAGGGCGCAGGTGGTGAGCTCCTGGTTGGTCATCTGGAAGCAGCCGTCGCCGTCGATCGCCCAGACCGTCTGGTCCGGGGCGCCGGCCTTGGCGCCCATCGCGGCCGGGACCGCGTAGCCCATGGTTCCGGCGCCGCCGGAGTTCAGCCAGGTCGCGGGCTTCTCGTACTCGATGTAGTGCGCGGCCCACATCTGGTGCTGTCCGACGCCCGCGGCGAAGATCGTGCCCTCGGGCGCGAGCTGTCCGATGCGCTGGATGACCTGCTGCGGGGAGAGCTGGCCGTTCTCCGGCTGCTCGTAGCCCAGCGGGTAGGTCTCGCGCCAGCGGTTGAGGTCCTTCCACCAGGCGGTGTAGTCGCCCTTGTGGCCCTCGCTGTGCTCCTTCTGCACGGCCTGGACCAGGTCGGCGATCACCTCGCGGGCGTCACCGACGATCGGCACGTCCGCGGCGCGGTTCTTGCCGATCTCCGCGGGGTCGATGTCGGCGTGGACGATCTTGGCGTGCGGGGCGAAGCTGTCCAGCTTGCCGGTGACGCGGTCGTCGAAGCGGGCTCCGAGGGCGACGATCAGGTCGGCCTTCTGCAGCGCGGTGACGGCGGTGACCGCACCGTGCATGCCCGGCATTCCCACGTGCAGCGGGTGGCTGTCGGGGAATGCGCCGAGCGCCATCAGGGTGGTGGTGACGGGCGCTCCGGTGAGCTCGGCGAGAACCTTGAGCTCTGCGGTGGCGTGTGCCTTGATGACACCGCCGCCGACGTAGAGGACGGGCCGCTTGGCGGCCGTGATGAGCTTGGCGGCCTCGCGGATCTGCTTGGCGTGCGGCTTGGTCACCGGGCGGTAGCCGGGGAGGTCCATGACCGGCGGCCAGGAGAACGTGGTCTGCGCCTGGAGGGCGTCCTTGGCGATGTCGACCAGGACCGGGCCGGGGCGGCCGGTGGAGGCGATGTGGAACGCCTGCGCGATGGTCCGCGGGATGTCCTCGGCCTTGGTGACCAGGAAGTTGTGCTTGGTGATCGGCATCGTGATGCCGACGATGTCCGCCTCCTGGAAGGCGTCCGTGCCGATCGACTTGGAGGCCACCTGCCCGGTGATCGCCACGAGCGGCACCGAGTCCATGTGGGCGTCCGCGATCGGGGTGACCAGGTTGGTCGCACCCGGGCCCGAGGTCGCCATGCAGACGCCGACCTTGCCGGTGGCCTGCGCGTAACCCGTGGCCGCGTGACCGGCGCCCTGCTCGTGGCGGACCAGGACGTGACGCACGCGGGTGGAGTCCATCAGCGGGTCGTACGCCGGAAGGATCGCACCGCCGGGGATACCGAATACCGTCTCGGCGCCGACCTCCTCGAGAGAGCGGATGAGGGACTTCGCACCCGTGACGTGCTCGGGTGCGGACTGCTGTCCTCCGGATCGGGGCCGCGGCTGCGGATGGTGGGCCCCGGTGGCCTGCTCGGTCATCGTCATTCTCTTCTCGATGCTGAGGGTTTTTGCGAGGTTCGTGCGGTTTGAGCGGTTTTACGCTCGGTGCCTGTGCAACAAAAAACCCCTCGTGCCGGAAGGCAAGCGAGGGGAGCGCGCCGGGAGTGGTCGCTGAGCGGTCGAGGGCTCAGCTTCAGCCGACGCGCTTTCCAAGTACGAGAATTCGGGTGCGCATGGCACTGACCCTCCCCCCGGCGCACACCACGTGTCAAGTGGGTGGGACGGGAGTCTCATTATGTGAGCGAAGGGCACTTCCGCCTCCGAGGACCGCGGTACCGCCCCCGAGGACGGCCGTGACACCACTTGTGTACACCCCGGAGCCGCCGCCCGCGAACGCCGGCTCGGCCGGTCCGTGCGGTACGGGGAAGTGGCCGGAAGTGAGCGCCCGGCGCAGCCGGTACTCGTCCAGCGGCCCGGAGAACGCCATCCCCTGGCCGTGCGTGCAGCCCATCGCCCGCAGCGCCACGACCTGCTCCGGCAGGTCCACCCCGTCGGCCACGGACTGCAACCCCAGGTCACCGGCGATCCTGAGCAGCCCGCTGGTGATCTTGTGCAGCCGCGCGGACTCCACCACCCCGTCGACCAGGCTGCGGTCGAGCTTGAGCACGTCCACGGGGAGTCTGCGCAGGGCCGTGATGGCCGCGTAGCCGCTGCCGAAGCCGTCGAGCGCGATCCGGACACCGAGCCTGCGCAGCGCCGCCAGCCGGCGCTCCAGCTCGTCCAGGGAGACCCGGGGGTCGGTCTCGGACAGCTCGATCAGCAGCGATCCGGACGGCAGTCCGTGCCGGGTCAGCAGCGCCTCGATCGAGCCGGGCGGCAGCGAGCGGTCCAGGAGCCGGCGGGCGCTCATCCGGACCGTCACCGGCACGGCCACCCCGGTCCCGGTCCGCTCGGCGGCCTGCTCCACCGCCTCTTCGAGCATCCAGCGGCCCAGCTCGGCGGTCTTGTCGCTGTCCTCGGCGACCCGCAGGAACTCGGCGGGCGTGAACAAGACGCCCTGCGAGGAACGCCAGCGCGCCTGGGCGGCGACCGAGGTGATCCGGCCGTCCTCCAGACACACCACCGGCTGGTGCAGCAGCGCGAACTCGCCGTCGTGCAGCGCGGCACGCAGCCGGGTGGCCAGTTCCGCCTTGCGGACGACGTCCTGCTGCATCTGGGGCGCGTACAGCTCGACGCGGCCCTTTCCGGCCGACTTGGCGCGGTACATCGCGAGGTCGGCATTGCGCAGGATCTCGCCGGCGCCGAGGCCCGGCTCGGAGAAGGCGACGCCGATGGAGGCGGCGACGCGGACATCGTTGCCGTCGATGAGGTAGGGCTGGGAGAGCGTGATCCTGAGGCGGTCGGCGAGCTCCAGGATGTGACGTTCCCTGGCGGAGCGGTCACGGGTGCCGTCGCCGACGATCAGGGCCGCGAACTCGTCGCCGCCCAGCCGGGAGGCGGTGTCGCCGTGCCGGACCGCGTCCTGGAGTCTGCGGGCGGCCTGGACGAGCAGCTCGTCCCCGGCCTGGTGCCCGATCGTGTCGTTGACGGCCTTGAAGCCGTCGAGGTCGATGAAGAGAACGGCGGTGCCGCGGTCGGAGGAGCGGCGGCCGGAGAGGGCCTGCTGGACGCGCTTGGTGAACAGGGCGCGGTTGGGCAGGTCGGTGAGCGGGTCGTGCTCGGCGTTGTGCTGGAGCTGCGCCTGGAGGCGCACTCTTTCGGTCACGTCCCGGCTGTTGAAGATGAGGCCGCCGTGGTGGCGGTTGACGGTGGACTCGACGTTGAGCCAGCCTCCGTCGCCGGACTTGAAGCGGCACTCGATGCGGGTGGTGGGTTCCTCCAGCGGGCTGGCGGCGAGGAAGCGGCGCACCTCGTGCACCACGCAGCCCAGGTCCTCCGGGTGGATGAGATTGGCCAGTTCCGTACCCACCAGTTCCTCGGCGGAGCGTCCGTAGACCCCGGCGGCGGCCGGGGAGACGTACCGGAGGATGCCGTTGGGGGCGGCGATCATGATGACGTCGCTGGAGCCCTGCACCAGGGAGCGGAAGTGGCTCTCCTTCTGGGCCAGTTCCTGGGTGAGGGTGATGTTGTCGAGCAGCATGATGCCCTGGCGCACCACGAGGGCGAGGACGACGGTGCCGCAGGTGAGCAGGACGACGCGGTCGACGCTGCGGCCGTTGAGCACGTTGTAGAGGATGCCCAGGGTGCAGACGGCGGCGGCGAGGTAGGGCGTGAGGGCGGCGAGGGAGCCGGCGATGGGCCGGGCGGCCGGGTACCGGCTGTGATCACCTCCCTGGGCCGGTGCGGGCGGGTGGTGCTGGATGCCGCGGCGCTGCCTCGGCAGGTGTTCGTGGACCACGCGCGTGTGCGGCTCGTCGTCCACCTGCCCGTGCCGCGGTGCGACCCAGGGGGCGTACGCCAGGAGCAGGGAGCCGGCGAACCAGCCCGCGTCCAGCAGCTGTCCCGAGCGGTAGTTGTTGTGCAGCAGCGGCGAGGTGAACAGGGCGTCGCACATAACGGTCAGGGCGAGCGCGCCGATCGCGGTGTTCACCGCGGAGCGGTTGACCGCCGAGCGCCGGAAGTGCAGCGCGAGCACCATGCTGACCAGGGCGATGTCGAGCAGCGGATACGCCAGCGACAGCGCGGTGTGCGCGACGCTGGGACCCTCGGACTTCGCCGCCTGGGCGAGCGCGAGGCTCCACGACAGCGTGAGCAGCGAGCCGCCGATCAGCCAGGCGTCGAGCGCGAGACAGACCCAACCGGCCTTCGTCACCGGCCTCTTGGCGAGGACCAGCAGGCCCACGATGGCGGGCGGGGCGAAGCACAGGAAGAACCCGTCGGCGTAGCTCGGGCTCGGCACGGGCCGCTCCAGGACGACCTCGTACCACCCCCAGACGAGGTTGCCGAGGGAGGCCATGGCCGAGGAGAGCGCGAACAGCAGCCAGGCCGGTCGAAAGCGGATGCGGCGTCGACGGGCGTAGAGGAAGCAGGACACGGCGGCGATGCCCGCCGCGGCGCTCAGCCCGAAGTCGCCCATGATCAGGGCGAGTTCGTCCGAACCCCAGCCGAGCGCGGAACCGACGGCGTATCCCGCGCAGATCAGGGCCAGGACGAGTTGGTGGACCAGACTCGCCCCACCGCCGGCGGACGGCGGGCGGGACAGCAGCACCCCTGGCGAAGGCCGGTCCCGCAGCGCTCCGTTGAGGGTGGTCGTGGGGGGCGGCGGCGAGCTCACCGGACCCTCCAGGTCCGCTGTGCCCCGGGGTCCAGCGGCTCCCGAGTCGCTGGATGCGCATGCCTTTTGCGGCCGCTGTGCCTGCGGTGGTGATGGCTGTGACGGCAGTTGTGGCTGCCGTGGTGACCGCGTCTGCGCGCGGCCGTGTGCCAGGGTCGCCGCCGGCTGCCCCGCCGCGTCGGATCGTTCGTCCATAGGCCGTGCATCGCCCGTCGCCCCCCTCACAGTCTGAAATGTCCATCCCCGGCGCCGAACGGTGCGCGGCGCAGCCCCTGTCGGGACGATACACCAGTCTCGTCACTCAGGGACATAGTTCCTCTACGCTCCGTGACGACCAGCGGCGTTGTGAGCACGGACCGCGTCCGGAAGGTTGCGGAGGGTACCGGAAGCGGATTACGCGCTTGTTGCCCGGAGGACTCAGGCCCTTGTGGGACCCGTCGTAAGGATCACGTTGCGCAGGGGCTCCTGGTTCACGAAACGCCCCAACTGATCCACCAGCAACCGTTTTGCGCGCGGCAGGAAGGCGGACGTGGGCCCGCCGACGTGCGGGCTGATGAGCACGCCGGGCGCCTGCCAGAGCGGGTGTCCCTTGGGCAGGGGCTCGGGGTCGACGACGTCCAGGGCGGCGGTGATGCGGCCGGTCTCCAGCTCGGCGAGGAGCGCCTTGGTGTCGACGACGCCTCCGCGCGCGACGTTCACAAGGAGGGCACCGTCCTTCATCCGGGCCAGGAACCCGGCGTTGACCAGGCCACGCGTGGAGTCGTCGAGCGGCGTGGAGAGGATGACGACGTCCGCGTCGGGGAGCAGGGCGGGCAGGTCGGTGAGCGGGTGCACCGGCCCGCGCTCCGTGGTGCGCGCGGAGCGCGCGACGCGCGCCACCCGCGCGACCTCGAACGGCACGAGCCGGTCCTCGATCGCGGCGCCGATGGAGCCGTACCCGACGATGAGGACGTTCTTGTCGGCGAGCGCGGGGTGGAAGTCGCCCTGCCAGTGCTCCTGTTGCTGGGCCCGTACGAAGCCGGGGATGCCGCGCAGGGAGGCGAGGGTCAGGGTGAGGGCGAGCTCGGCGGTGCTCGCCTCGTGCACCCCGCGCGCGTTGCACAGCCGTACGCCGGGGGCGATGTCGGACAGCTGTGCCATGACGTCGTCGACGCCGGCGGTGAGCGTCTGGACGAGCTGGAGGTTGCGCATCTCCTTCAGCGGGCGGACCTTGACGGGCTGCCGCTTCATGTACGGCACCACATAGACGACGCAGTCGGCCGGGTCGCCCGGGAACTCCTGCTCCCCTGTCTCACCCCCGTCCCAGAACAGGTAGTCGGGGCCCTCGGGGAGCCCCGCGATCTCGTCCGGCGGGATGGGAAGCCACACGTCAGCGCTCATGGTCACGAGGCTATGTCAGGTGCGTGAGGACGCAGAGGTTAGGTTGTGGGGTGCCGGAAGAGGGAGGGTCACGAGCAGGTGGAGCGCAGGACGATCGGCGCGGGGGCACTCGCGGTGGGGGCCGTCGGACTCGGCTGTATGCCGATGAGCTGGGCGTACAGCGGGTCACGGCAGCGGGGCGAGGAGTCTCTGCGGGCCGTGCACACAGCGCTCGACGCGGGCACGACGCTCCTGGACACGGCCGACATGTACGGCCCGTTCACCAATGAGCTGCTGGTGGGGCGGGTGTTGAAGGAGCGGCGCGCGGACGCGTTCGTGTCGACCAAGGTCGGCCTACTGGTGGGCGAGCAGCACATCGTGGCCAACGGCCGCCCCGGGTATGTGAAACGGGCGTGCGACGCCTCACTGCGGCGCCTCCAGACGGACGTCATCGACCTCTACCAACTCCACCGCGCCGACCCCGAGGTGCCGGTCGAGGAGACCTGGGGCGCGATGGCGGAGCTGGTGCAGGCCGGGAAGGTGCGGGCGCTGGGCTTCTGCGCGATGGGGGCGCGCGGCGGCCGCCGCTCCGGGGCCCGTCTGCACGACGCGACGATCAGGCAGCTCCAGCGGGTGCAGCAGGTCTTCCCGGTGAGCGCGGTGGAGGCGGAGCTGTCGGTGTGGTCGCCTGAGGCGCTGGAGTCCCTGCTGCCGTGGTGCGAGGCGCGGGGCGTCGGCTTCCTGGCGGCGATGCCGCTCGGCAACGGCTTCCTGACCGGCACGCTGACGCCCGGCGAGGGCTTCGAGCCGGACGACCTGCGCGCCCGGCACCCCCGCTTCACCGCCGAGATGATGGCCGCCAACCAGCCGATCATCGCGGGCCTGCGCCGCACGGCGACCCGCCACGGCGAGCACGTCACGCCCGCCCAGGTGGCCCTCGCGTGGGTCCTGGCCCAGGGCCCCCACGTGATCCCGGTCCCGGGCACCAAGCAGGAGCGGTGGGCCCGGGAGAACGCCGGCGCGGCGGCGCTACGACTGTCGCCCCAGGACCTGGCGGAGGTGGGGGAACTGCCGGGGGCGCTGGGATCATGGGACTGAGACCCGCGACACGCGACAGCCAGCCCTGAGAGGACGACCGGCCACACCGGACCTGAGCCACGGCCCGGACGCTGCGGGAGACAGGGCCGAGACGTGGCCGATCAGGCGGCCGTACGGCTGCGAGGGCCCGGGGCGGGCAAGGCGTGGTTACTCAGACCGCCGCCCGGCACGAGGAGCCCAATCCGGGCGAGCCGTGGTCGATCAGGTCGCCGTACGGCTGCGAGGGGCCCGGGGCGGGCGAGGCGTGGTCGATGCTGCCACCCGGCGCGAGAGGCCCAGGCCGGGCAAAGCGTGGTCGATCAGGCCGACGCCCGGCGCGAGAGGCCCGGGGCTGGGATCGTGGGGTTGTGGGGGGCTTCGTGCATCGGCTCGTGGAGATCGGGAACCCGCGAGGCGCGAGCGGTGTATGAAAAGGAGAACCCGCCGCGTCGAAGGGACCAGATCGTGCAACGTCGAGTTGTGACGGCCGTGTTGGCCGCGACCACGCTCCTGCTGACGGCCGGCTGCTCCTCCGACGACGGCGGTGAGGGCCCGGCCGGAGGCGGTGCGACGCCGGGGGGTACGACGTCGAAGTCCGCGTCCTCCCCCACCCGACAGGCCGCCGAGGAGACGCCGCCCGCGAAGGGCTCGGTGAAGGTGCTGCGTACCGTCGCCACCGGCCTGGACACCCCCTGGGGCCTGGCCCCGCTGCCCGACGGCGACCTCCTGGTCTCCTCCCGGGACAAGGCGACCATCACCCGGGTCGACGCGGAGACCGGGAAGAAGACGGAGCTGGGCGAGGTCCCCGGAGTGTCCCCGGCGGGCGAAGGCGGTCTGATGGGCCTGGCCCTCTCCCCCGACTACGCCTCGGACCACATGGTGTACGCCTACTTCACCTCGGCCTCCGACAATCGCATCGTCCGCATGCTGTACGAGGAGAAGAAGCCGTCCGGCGAGCAGCTGGGAGCGCCGGACACGGTGTTCAAGGGCATCCCGAAGGGCTTCGTCCACAACGGCGGCCGGATCGCGTTCGGCCCCGACAAGATGCTCTACGCGGGCACCGGCGAGAGCGGGAACACCGGTCTGTCCCAGGACAAGAAGTCCCTCGGCGGCAAGATCCTGCGCCTGACCCCGGAGGGCGAGCCGGCTCCGGGCAACCCGTTCCCCGGCTCCCCGGTGTACTCCTACGGCCACCGCAATGTGCAGGGCCTCGCCTGGGACACCAAACAGCGGCTCTTCGCCTCGGAGTTCGGCCAGGACACCTGGGACGAGCTGAACGCGATCAAGCCCGGCGACAACTACGGCTGGCCCGAGGCCGAGGGCAAGTCGGACGACTCGAGCTTCCACAACCCGATAGCCCAGTGGGCCACGGACGACGCCTCCCCCAGCGGCATCGCCTACGCCGAGGGCTCGATATGGATGGCGGGCCTCAAGGGCCAGCGCCTGTGGCGCATCCCGTTGAAGGGCACGGAGGCCTCCGCCGACCCGCAGTCCTTCCTGAAGGGCGAGTACGGCCGGCTGCGCACGGTGGTGTCGGCGGGCGGCGACAAACTGTGGCTGGTCACCAGCAACACGGACGGACGGGGGAACCCGAAGGACGGGGACGACCGGATTCTGGAGCTACAGGTGAGCTGAGCCTGAAGCCGCGGGTGAGCTGAGCCGGAGCGGCCAGTGAGCTGAGTCGGCGGGCGCCCTCACTCGTCCTCCGGCACCTCCTCGGATGCCTCCGCCTCGGTCTCCGGCCGGCGTATGAGGACCTTCCCGGACGAGAGGTCTATCGGCCCATGTCCCGGGTCGCCGTCACCGACATCGACCCGGGTCAGTTCCAGTCGGTTCTGTTCGTCCCGGGTGTGTTTCCGACCGGGTTGGAACAGCTCCTCGAAGGGGTTGAACACAGGACCTCCCTAGGCCGGCGTCGCTTACAGCGTAAAACGTCACCCCGCCGTCCGACTCGAGAGCCGCTCGGCGGGGAACAGCCCCAGCCGGTGGGCCACCGCGGCCGCCTCGCCACGCCCCGAGACACCGAGCTTGGCGAGGATGTTCGACACATGGACGCTGGCCGTCTTCGGGGAGATGAAGAGCTCCTCGGCTATCTGCCGGTTGGTGCGGCCGGCGGAGACCAGGCGCAAGACGTCGCGTTCCCGGCCGGTGAGGCCAAGGGCCTCGGCCTGGTCGGTGGGGGCCGGGGTCTGCTTCGGGGCGTGGGTCAGGCCCAGGCGGGCGCGCTGGGCGAGCCGGGCGACGGCGTCGGCGAGCGGGCGGGCGCCGAGGTGCTCGGCGACGGCATGGGCGAGGCGGAGCAGTTCCGTGGCGCGGTCGCGCTCGTCCTCGCCGCCGACGGAGAGGAGGGACTCGGCGAGGCGGTGGCGGACGCGGGCGAGGTCGTAGGGGCGGTCCAGGGTCTCGAAGGCGGCGGTGACAGCGGCCCAGTCGTCGGGGTCGCTGTGGCCCTCGGCGCGCCGGAGTTCGGCGCGGACCCAGTGCTCGTAGGCATGCCAGACGGGCACGTTGGTGGCGAGGGTCTTGGCGGCCTTGCGGATGTCCTGGAGGGTCTCGGCGCGGCCGGTCTCGGTGGCGGGCAGGCCGAGCGCGTCGGCCTCCGCGGTGGCGGCGGTCAGGAGCAGGGGCCAGGCGTAGCGCTGGGTGTCGGGCGGGAAGCCCTCGTCCAGGGCGCGGCGGAGGGCGGTCCGGGCGTCCAGGAGGCGGCCTTCGGCCGCGGTGGCGCCGATGGTGATGCGGGCGAGGGGGAGTTCGTGCTGGGGTGCGCGGTCGTGGGTGCCGAAGTGGCCGCGGGCCGCGGCGAGTTGGTCGGCGCATTCGGCCAGGTCGCCGCGGGCGAGGGCGAGTTCGGCGCGGAGGGTGGCGCGGAAGCCGCGGGGTATCGCGCTCTGGCCGACGTGTTCCGACTTGCCGGCGGCCGTGGCGGCCTCGTCCCAGCGGCCGAGGCTGAAGAGGGACTCGGCGAGGTTGCCCCAGACCCAGGCCTCGCTGTCGAGGAGGCCGAACTTCCGGGTGTGGGCGACGCCCTCCTCCAGGATGGGCACGGCTTCGGCGGAGCGGCCGACGGCTTCGAGGGCGTCGGGCAGGTTGACGTAGACGCGGGCGGCGATGGCCGTCATGCCGTTCTCGGTGGTCTGGCGTCGGACCTCGTACATCTCCTCCAGGCCGGCTTCGAGGTCGCCGGCGTGGACGATGAGGCTGCCGAGGGTGAGCCGGGCGCTCATCTCGATCTCGCGGGCGCCGACCATGCGCGCGTACTCCACGGCCCGTTCGGCGGCCGTGAAGGCCTCGGGGCCGGGGACGTGCACCATGGACCAGTTGGCGACCTGGGCGAGGACGTCGGCGTGCACCTCCGAGGGCGGCAGGCCGCGGACCAGGTCCTGGGCGGTGGCCAGTTCCTGCCAGCCGTTGCCGCGCGCGAGCGCCTGCACCAGCCGGGAGCGCATCACCCAGAACCAGGCGGCGCGCACCGGGTCGCCCTCCTCCTCCAGCAGGTGCAGGGCCCGTTTGGTGATCTTCAGGGCGCGTTCCCGCTCCCCGGCGAGCCGGCCGGCGACGGCGGCCTCGGCCATCAGGTCGAGATAGCGGAGCGGGGTGGTGGCGGGGTCGCAGCCGCAGGGAGGGAAGGCTTCGGTGTAGTCGACGGGGCGCAGGTCGGCCCGGACGTGCTCGGGGGCGGTGTCCCACAGCTCCATCGCGCGTTCCAGGAGCCGGAGTTGTTCGGAGAAGGCATGCCGGCGGCGGGCGGTGACGGAGGCGTCCAGGACGGCGGGCAGGGCCTTGGCGGCGTCATGGGCGTGGTACCAGTAGCTGGCCAGCCGCATGACCCGGGCGTCGGCCGGGACCAGGGTCGGGTCGGCCTCCAGGGCCTCGGCGTAGCGGCGGTTGAGGCGGGAGCGTTCGCCGGGCAGCAGGTCGTCGCTGACGGCCTCGCGGACCAGGGAGTGCCGGAAGCGGTAGCCGTCGCCGTCCGGGGCGGCGCTGAGGATGCTGGCGTTGACGGCGGCGCGCAGGGCCTCGATGAGGTCGTCCTCGGCAAGCCGGGCGACGGCGGCGATGAGCCGGTACTCGACGGTGGAGCCGCCTTCGGCGACGATCCGGGCGACCCGCTGGGCGCTCTCCGGCAGCCCTTCGACCCGTACGAGGAGCAGGTCGCGCAGGGAGTCGGTGAGGCCGGTGCAGCAGCCCTCGTGGGAGGCGACGGCGAGTTCCTCGACGAAGAAGGCGTTGCCGTCGGAGCGTTCGAAGATCTCGTCGACCTGGGCCGGGTCGGGTTCGGCGGCGAGGATGCCGGCGATCTGGCGGCCGACCTCGGTGTGGTTGAAGCGGCCGAGTTCGAGGCGGCGGACGGTGCGGAGGCGGTCGAGTTCGGCGAGCAGGGGGCGCAGCGGGTGGCGGCGGTGGATGTCGTCGGCGCGGTAGGTGGCGACGACGACGAGGCGGCCGGTGCGCAGGGTGCGGAAGAGGTAGGCGAGGAGGTGCCGGGTGGAGGCGTCGGCCCAGTGGAGGTCCTCCAGGGCGACGACGACGGTGCGGTCGGCGGCGACGCGTTCCAGGAGGCGGGCGGTGAGTTCGAAGAGGCGGGCCATGCTCTGCTCGTCATGGCGTCCGGCGGGGGCCTCGCCCAGTTCGGGCAGGAGCCGGGCCAGTTCCTCCTCCTGGCCGGCGGCCGCGGCGGCTAGCTCCTCGGGCAGTGCGCGGCGCAGGGCGCGCAGGGCGGTGGAGAAGGGGGCGAAGGGCAGTCCGTCGGCGCCGATCTCGACACAGCCGCCGAGGGCGACGACCGCGCCCCGGCCGCAGGCGGTGGTGGCGAACTCCTCGACGAGGCGCGTCTTGCCGACCCCGGCCTCACCGCCGATGAGCAGCGCCTGGGGCTCCCCGGCGGCGGCGCGGGCGAGCGCGTCGTTGAGGGTGCCGAGCTCGTCTGCACGGCCGACGAACACGGGACTGACGGACCTGGTCTCCACGGGCCCGAGCATCGCACGCGGGTCCGACAGCGCGGCACCGGTTTTCGCGGAGGACGCGATCTTGACTCCGGCCACGATCGAAAACTCCTCCGCCGTAACGCCCTCCGACGCCGCCCCGGCGTGCGGGACGGCGTCGGACTTCAGTGATGCGTCGGTTTTCAGTGATGCCACGGTTTTCAGGAGGACGGCCGCGTCCGGTGTCCGGGTGCGGCCGTCCTCCCTCCCCCCGGCGCTCATGCGGTGCGCAGGAACCGGTGCCGGCGGGAGCGCCCGGTATGCACCTCGCTCTCCGCTTCGCGGCGGGCTGCCTCACGGCGGGCGGCGCGGCGGCCCTGGACGGCCTCGCGGACGAGACGGTCCTGCTGGGCCTGGCGGATCAGGTCGTCGGAACGGAGCTGGGAGAGCTCGTACTCATACATGGTGTGGGTCCCTTGTGAGATTCGGTTTCGTGCTTCGCTTTCTGCGATGCCTCAACCTTCGTCTCCAAGGCGGGTGCGCCACATCGGGAGAGTTCCGCATCTTCGGCGGCCGCTGGGACCTTAGACGTGCGTGAGGGGCCTCAGAACCTGCCTAAGGTGCTTACGGCAGTTCTAAGACCCCTCGTGAACTGCGACGACTCAGCTCGTGGACGGCAGTCCGAGCAGGACGTCGGTGTACTTGAGGACGGCCAGGAGCAGGCCGATGACGCCGAGCGCGACGCCCGCCCAGGAGACCGACTTGATCCAGGCGGCCTGCGGCTTGCCGGGCGCCCCGAAGGCGGGCCGGGCCAGCACGAAGACACCGACGAGCAGCGCGGCCAGCGCGAAGAGGCCGCCCCACAGCGCGGTGGTGTGCCAGGCGTCGCCGTAGACCTCCTTGACCTGCTTGGCGACGCTCGCGGTGGACGAGGTCTGCAGCTGGCCTACGAGGGTCTCGCGGGCGGAGGCGACGGTGGCGATCCAGCCGCCGGTGAGCGAGACGAGGCCGAGCGCGGCGGAGACGACGGCGGCGGCGCCCTGGCCGACGCCGGTGGGCCCTTCGGAGTCGTCGCCGGCAGCGCCATCGAGCACCTCGTGGTCCTCGTCGCTCTCGTCGGTCACCGCGTCGGCCGCGGTGGTGTCGTCGTCGGTCGGGTCGGCCTTGGTGAGGTCGGTGGCGGTCACCGTCTCCTCGTCGGCCTTGGTCTCGGGGCCCGTCGCGGCCCCGGTCTCGTCAACAGTCTTCGTTCCCATGCTCCGCACCGTACGGAGCGAGTCTGAGAGGTCTCTTAATGATCGTTGTGAGCGGCCCGCGCGCGTGCCGCACGCCACTCGGGTGCCAGCACCGACCAGACCTCGAGATCGTGCCGCACCCCACGATAGGGATGCGCCTGCCGGTGCACCCCGTCCCGGGTGAGCCCCAGGCGCCGGGCCACGTTCAGGCTGGCGGTGTTGCCGGAGGCGGCGATCCATTCGACGCGATGGATGCCGCGTTCCTCGACGATCCAGTCGATGAGCAGCCGCATCGCCCGGGTGATCAGCCCGCGTCCGGTGGCGGCGGGCTCCAGCCAGCAGCCGACCTCGGCGTTGCCCTGAGCGGCGTCGAAGTTGAGCGTGAGGACGCCGCCGACGAGCTTTCCGTCCAGCCAGATGCCGTGGTAGCCGCCGGTGTCGTCGGCGCGCATCTGGGCGTAGCGCTGGAGGGTCGCCCGCGCGGAGTCGACGTCGACCACCTGGGAGCCGAAGGCGATGAACTGCCCGATGAACTCCCGGCCCCGCTCCAGGTTCGCCAGGAAGTCCTCGGCGTGCCAGGGTTCCAGCGGCCGCAGTTCCGCCCCGTCACCCAGCGATATCGCGTACATCCTCGTCCCGCTCCTTCTCCAGCTCGGCCACGACGTCCTCCACCCTTTCACGGGGCGCACGGCACTCGGGCGGCTCGATGCTGATGCGGGGCATCCGGCGGTCCAGCCAGCGCGGCAGCCACCAGTTGGCGCCGCCGAGCAGATGCATCAGGGCGGGGACGAGGAGCGTACGGAGGACGAAGGCGTCCAGGGCGACCGCGGCGGCCAGCGCGATGCCGAACATGGCGATCACGCGGTCGCCGCTGAGGACGAAGGCGAGGAAGACCGAGATCATGATGACCGCGGCGGAGTTGATGACCCGGCTGGTCTCGGCGAGCCCGACCCGGACGGCCCGCCGGTTGTCACCGGTCTCCAGCCACTCCTCGTACATCCGGCTGACCAGGAACACCTGGTAGTCCATGGAGAGCCCGAACAGCACGGACACCATGATCACGGGGAGGAAGGGCTCGATCGGCCCGGCCCTGCCCAGGCCGAGGAGCTCGCTCCCCCAGCCCCACTGGAAGATCGCGACGACCACGCCGAACGCGGCGGCCACGGCGGCGACGTTCATCGCGGCGGCCTTCAGCGGAATCCCGACAGACCGGAAGGCGAGCAGGAGCAGCAGGCAGCCGAGCCCGATGACGACCCCGACGAACAGCGGCAGCTTGCCGACGATCACGTCGGCGAAGTCGTCGTACGACGCCGTCACCCCGCCGACCTGGATGTCGAGGGCCGAGCCGGTCTCGGCGCGGGGCAGCACCTCGGTGCGCAGCCGGTCCACGAGGTCGCTGGTCTGCTGGGACTGCGGGGACGAGGTCGGGATGATCGTGAAGTACCCGGTGTCGCCGCCCGCGTTGTAGGTGACCGGGGTCACGGAGGCGACGCCCTCGGTGGTGCGGATGGTGGCGTCGAGGTTGTCGAGGAGCAGCTTGTCCTCGGCGCTGTCGACGTGGGTGACGAGGGTCAGCGGGCCGTTGACGCCGGCGCCGAAGCCGTCGGCGAGGAGGTCGTAGGCCTGGCGGGTGGTCGACGAGGTGGGGTTGTTGCCCTGGTCGGAGGTGCCTAGGCGGAGTCCCAGGGTGGGCAGGGCCAGGACGGTGATGACCACGAGGGCGATCGCGCCGAGCAGCTTGGGGTGCCGCTCGACGAACGCCGACCAGCGGGCGGCGAGCCCGGTGGGCAGCTCGGGCTGGGGTCCGTGCTCGGTCAGGTGCCGCCGTTCGCGCCGGCTCAGGGCGCGCATGCCGATGAGGGACAGCAGGGCGGGCAGCAGGGTGACGGAGGCGGCGACGGTCAGGACGACGGTCAGCGAGGCGGCGATCGCGACGCCGTTGAGGAAGCTCAGCCGGAGGATCAGCATCCCGAGCAGGGCGATGCAAACGGTGGCACCCGCGAACACGACGGCCCGTCCGGTGGTGGCGACGGCGTTCTGGATGGACTCGGCGACGTCCAGCCCGCGTTTCAGCCCGCGCCGGTGTCTGGTGACGATGAACAGGGCGTAGTCGATGCCGACGCCGAGCCCGATCAGCATGCCGAGCATGGGCGCGAAGTCGGCGACGGTCATGGTGTGCCCGAGCAGCACGATGCCGGCGTAGGCGGTGCCGACGCTGACCAGCGCGGTCGCGATGGGCAGCAGCGAGGCGGCGAGCGAGCCGAAGGCGAGGAACAGCACGAGCGCGGCGACGACCACCCCGACGACCTCGGCGACATGCCCGCCCGAGGACTCGGTGAGCGCGATGGCGCTGCCGCCCAGCTCCACCTGGACCCCATCGGACTCGGCACCCTCGGCCGCCTTCACGACGGCCTCCACCTGCGCCTTGTCGAGGTTCTCCGTCCGCTCCTCGAAGGTGACGGTCGCGTACGCCGTACGGCCGTCGGAGCTGATCTGCGCGCTGTTCTGGGTGTCGTACGGGCCGACGACGGACGCCACTCCGGGCAGGTCGGCGATCTTGTCGAGGGTCTGGGTCATGGTCTGCTCGACGGCGGCGGCGCGTACGCCGCCGGTGCCGGACGCGGTGTGCCAGACGACGGTGTCGCTGTCCCCGCCGAGCCGCGGGAACCCCTCCTGGAGCAGCTGGGTGGCGCGGCCCGACTCGGTGCCCGGGACCTCGTAGTCGTTGGAGTACGCGGAGCCGGTGAGCGCGGCGGCCGTACTGACTCCGCCGAGGGCGAGGAGCCACAGCAGAACGACGACGAGTCGTCGTCGGACACACCAGCGCGCGAGGGCTGCCACGTTGCTGCTCCCAGAGGTGAATTGTGGATCTTTGACCGGGAACAGTCGTTCAAATGGTGAACAGCCCGCAAAGAACGCATGAGCAATGCGAGGACCACTCTTGCAGGCAGAAGTGATCGTTTATGCCATTCGTGGGTTTATTCACAGGAGTGGGAGGCAGATCACAGGACAGTAACGACCGCTCTGTCACCCTCAGTCGAACTGGTCGCCCCATGCCATCACCATCACGCCGGCGATCAGCAGCCACAGCGCCCGCCGGGTGCGTCCCCGGGAGCCGAGAACCGCCGCGAGCGCGCACACGACGGCACCGAACGCGTAGGCGGCCGGCACCAGCGCGGGCGCGGCACCGCTCAGCCGGAGGGCCGACGCCGCCAGGCCCGCGAGGGCCAGCAGCGCCCCGGTCCCGGACGCCGTCCAGCGGGCCCGCCGGGCGTCAAGGACCTGGTCGTCGTACTCCTCCTGTATGTCGGAGTCGGAATCCGGGTGCGCGTTCATGGCGGGCGAGCGTAGCGTGTCCGGCTGAGAATCCCCCGGGCTGTCCGCCCCTGGCCGAAGCAGGTGCATTGTTTGAGCGTCCGACCGAGCTCCGACGTATCCCCTTCCGTTTTCCCGGACTCAAGGAGCCCGCTCACCGATGCCAGACATCACCCCGACAACGAGGCCCTCGGATGAGGACCTCACCCGGCTGCTGACCCACCCCCGCTATCCGCGCAGCAACGGCTACGACGTCCGCTGGGTCATCGAGAACCAGATGGGCCCGAACGCGCTGTGGCTGCTGGAATGGCTCGCCCCCGCTCTCGGACTGGACGCCCTGCGCCCCTGTGCGCGCGTCCTCGACCTGGGCTGCGGCCGGGCCATGACCTCGGTCTTCCTGGCCAGGGAGTACGACGTCCAGGTCACCGCGGCCGACCTGTGGATCAAGCCCGACGACAACGCGCGACGCATCGCCGAGGCCGGTTTCGCCGACCGGGTGCTGCCCGTGCACACCGAGGCGCACGACCTGCCGTTCGCCGAGGGCGGCTTCGACGCGATCGTGAGCATCGACGCGTACCAGTACTTCGGCACCAACGACCTGTATCTGCCCACCCTGACCCGGCTGTTGAAGCCGGGCGGGCGGATCGGGATCGTCGTACCGGCACTGCGCGAGGAGATCGACGGCGTGGAGCCGCCGAAGCACCTCGAGCAGTGGTGGGAGCCGGACTTCTGGTGCTTCCACAGCGCCGACTGGTGGCGCCGCCACTGGACCCGCAGCGGAGCCGTCGAGGTCGAGACGGCCGACTGGCTCGACGACGGCTGGAAGGACTGGCTGTTGTGGGTCGACGTGGTCGCCGAGGAAAGCCCCGAGGAGTTCCACCGCACGATGGCCCGCTCGGTCGCCGACATGGTGCGCGCCGACGAGGGCCGGACGCTGGGGTTCGTACGACTCGTGGGACGCCGTAAGTAAGCAGCACTACGGCCCCGGAGGACAACCTTCCGGGGCCGTACGCGTTTTCAGGACCCTCAGCCCTCGCTGACGCCCAGCTTCTCCAGGATCAGCTCCTTGACGCGGGCCGCGTCGGCCTGACCGCGGGTCGCCTTCATGACCGCGCCGACCAGGGCGCCGGCCGCGGCGACCTTGCCGGAGCGGATCTTGTCGGCGATGCCCGGGTTGCCGGCGATGGCCTCGTCGACGGCGGTGCCGAGGGCACCCTCGTCGGAGACGACCTTCAGACCGCGCTTCTCGACGACCTCGTCCGGGGCGCCTTCGCCCGCGAGGACGCCCTCGATGACCTGCCGGGCCAGCTTGTCGTTGAGGTCGCCCTTCGAGACCAGCTCGGAGACGCGGGCGACCTGCACCGGCGTGATGGCCAGCTCGTCCAGCGACGTGCCCGACTCGTTGGCGCTGCGCGCCAGTTCGCCCATCCACCACTTGCGGGCGGACGCCGCGTCGGCACCGGCGTCGATCGTGGCGACGATCGGGTCCAGCGCGCCGGCGTTGAGGATCGCCTGCATGTCGGTGGCGGAGATGCCCCACTCGGCGAGCAGCCGGTTGCGGCGGGCCAGCGGCAGTTCGGGCAGACCGGCGCGGATCTCCTCGACCCACTCGCGCGAGGGGGCCACGGGGACCAGGTCCGGCTCCGGGAAGTACCGGTAGTCCTCGGCCTCCTCCTTCACGCGGCCCGAGGTCGTGGACCCCGTGTCCTCGTGGAAGTGCCGGGTCTCCTGGATGATCGTGCCGCCGGACGAGAGCACGGCCGCGTGCCGCTGGATCTCGAACCGGGCCGCGCGCTCCACGGAACGCAGCGAGTTGACGTTCTTGGTCTCCGAGCGGGTGCCGAACTTCTCGGTGCCGTGCGGGCGCAGCGACAGGTTCACGTCGCAGCGCATCTGGCCCATCTCCATGCGGGCCTCGGAGACGCCGAGCGCCCGGATGACCTCGCGCAGCTCACGGACGTACGCCTTGGCGACCTCGGGAGCGCGCTCGCCGGCGCCCTCGATCGGCTTGGTGACGATCTCGATGAGGGGGATGCCGGCGCGGTTGTAGTCCAGCAGCGAGTGCGAGGCGCCGTGGATACGACCCGTCGCGCCGCCCACGTGGGTCGACTTGCCGGTGTCCTCCTCCATGTGGGCGCGCTCGATCTCCACGCGGAAGGTCTCGCCGTCCTCCAGCTGGACGTCGAGGTAGCCGTTGAAGGCGATCGGCTCGTCGTACTGGGAGGTCTGGAAGTTCTTCGGCATGTCCGGATAGAAGTAGTTCTTCCGGGCGAAACGGCACCACTCGGCGATCTCGCAGTTCAGCGCGAGACCGATCTTGATCGCCGACTCGACGCCGGTCGCGTTGACGACCGGGAGCGCGCCGGGCAGGCCGAGGCAGGTGGGGCAGGTCTGCGTGTTGGCGTCCTGACCGAGCTCGGTCGAACAGCCGCAGAACATCTTGGTCTTGGTGCCGAGTTCGACATGGACCTCAAGGCCCATGACGGGGTCGTACGACGCGAGTGCGTCCTCGTACGACACCAGGTCGGTCGTGGTGGTCACGGTGAAACTTCCCTCTCAGCCCAGCAGGACGTCGTCGTCGCCCAGCCGCTTCAGCTCGCGGTACAGGATGGCGAGGCCGGTGACGATCGCGACCGCGGAGACGGTGGCGTCGATCAGCCGGAGCGTGTCCTGCTCGGTGCGGGCCTTCTTGATCTGCTTGGCGACACCCAACGCGCCGAACGCGGTGGTGGCCATCGACAGGTACGTACCGGACTTGGACTTCTTGAAGTCCTTGGCCTTGGTCAGCTTGCTCACAGCGACGGTGCCTCCTCGAGAAGCGGGTGCCCCCACTTTTCCACGAAGGCGGCCTCGACGGCGGCGCCGACCTTGTACAGCCGGTCGTCCTTCAGCGCCGGGGCGATGATCTGGAGGCCGACCGGGAGGTTGTCCTCGGGCGCCAGACCGCACGGCAGCGACATCGCCGCGTTGCCCGCGAGGTTCGTCGGGATGGTGCACAGGTCGGCCAGGTACATCGCCATCGGGTCGTCGGCACGCTCGCCGATCGGGAAGGCGGTGGTGGGTGTCGTCGGCGAGACGATGACGTCCACCTGCTCGAAGGCCTTCTCGAAGTCGCGCGTGATGAGCGTGCGGACCTTCTGGGCGCTGCCGTAGTAGGCGTCGTAGTAGCCGCTGCTCAGCGCGTACGTGCCGAGCATGATCCGGCGCTTCACCTCGGGGCCGAAGCCCGCCTCACGGGTGATCGACGTGACCGCCTCGGCGGAGTTCGTGCCGTCGTCGCCGGTCCGCAGGCCGTAGCGCAGGCCGTCGAAGCGGGCGAGGTTGGACGAACACTCGGAGGGCGCGATCAGGTAGTACGCGGAGAGCGCCAGGTCGAAGGACGGGCAGTCCAGCTCGACGATCTCCGCGCCCAGCTCCTTGAGGAGGGCGACGGACTCGTCGAAGCGCTGGATGACACCGGCCTGGTAGCCCTCGCCGCGGAACTGCTTGACGACGCCGACGCGCATGCCCTGGACGCTGCCGTTGCGGGCGGCCTCGACGACCGGCGGGACCGGGGCGTCGATGGACGTGGAGTCGAGCGGGTCGTGGCCGGCGATGACCTCGTGCAGGAGCGCCGCGTCCAGGACCGTACGGGCGCAGGGCCCACCCTGGTCGAGGGACGAGGAGAAGGCGACCATGCCGAAGCGGGAGACGGCCCCGTACGTCGGCTTCACGCCGACCGTGCCGGTGACGGCGGCCGGCTGGCGGATGGAACCGCCGGTGTCGGTGCCGATGGCGAGGGGCGCCATGTGCGCGGCGAGCGCGGCGGAGGAACCGCCACCGGAGCCGCCGGGGATGCGGGTGAGGTCCCACGGGTTGCCGGTCGGCCCGTACGCGCTGTTCTCGGTGCTCGACCCCATGGCGAACTCGTCCATGTTGGTCTTGCCGAGGATGACGACGTCGGCGGCCTTCAGCTTCTTGGTGAGGGTCGCGTCGTACGGCGGGATCCAGCCTTCGAGGATCTTCGAGCCGACGGTCGTCGGGATGCCCTCGGTGGTGAAGATGTCCTTCAGCGCGAGGGGCACACCGGCGAGCGGACCGAGCTTCTCGCCCTTGGCCCGCTTCTCGTCGACGGCACGCGCCTGGGCGAGAGCGCCCTCGCGGTCGACGTGCAGGAAGGCATGCACCTTCTCGTCGACGGCCTCGATACGGGCGAGGTGGGCCTCGGTGACCTGCACGGCCGTGAGCTCACCGGAAGCGATCTTCGCGGCGGTCTCGGCGGCGGTGAGCTTGATGATGTTGACGTTGTTGTCCGTCATGACTTCTTAGTCCTCCCCCAGGATCTGCGGCACCTTGAAACGCTGCTGCTCCTGGGCCGGGGCGCCGGAGAGCGCCTGCTCGGGGGTGAGCGACGGACGGACCTCGTCCGCCCGCATGACATTCGTCAGCGGGAGCGGGTGCGAGGTCGGCGGTACGTCTTGGTCGGCGACCTCACTGACGCGTGCGACCGCGCCGATGATGTCGTCCAGCTGTCCCGCGAAGTGCTCGAGCTCTTCGGGCTTCAGCTCCAGACGCGCCAGCCGGGCGAGGTGGGCGACCTCCTCGCGCGTGATGCCAGGCATGCAGCGATCCTCTGGGGTGAGTGTGTGTGGTTTGGGGCCAATCCTATGGGGCAGCGCCCTGTGCCCGTTAAACGGTTTCCCTTCAGCGGCTCTCCCAGGCGGGGCTGGGCAGGAAGTGGTTGTCGTAGAGCTCCTGCACTTCGAGGATGCTCTCCGGGCCGACCTCGCCGAGGCGGATGCGCTGGAGATGGCGGAAGTACTCGAAGCGCTCCACGCCCGGGGTGATGACGATCAGCAGGTCGGCCGTGCTGCCGGGGGCGGCGGCGAAGGCGTGCGGCCTCCCCGGCGGGACGATGACGAGGTCGCCGCGCTCGGCGGTGACGATGTCGTCGCCGGACAGGAGCTGGGCCTCGCCGTCGAGCAGGAAGAACATCTCGGCGGAGTTGCGGTGCAGATGCGGCTTGGCGCCGTCGGCGCCCTGGCCGAGGGTGACGCGCACGGTGGACAGCGCGCCGCCGGACGCGCTGCTGTCGGCGAGCAGCTTCACGGCGACGGGATCGCCGCCGAGGGTCTCGGCCTCGGCGTCACGGACCACCACGGAGTCGTCGAACTTCGGTACGAACAGCGACATCTTCATTCCCCCTGATGACTGGTGTTGATCATTTCAACGCCGGTCCCGGGGAGCTGGTTCCGGCGGTGCCTACTCGTCGGCCGCGGCGGCCGGCAGCGCCGCCCTCGGCCGCTGCCAGCCGCGCGATCCGCGCGCCCGCAGCCAGGCCGTCGTCTCCTCGGCCGGCATCGCCGCCGCGACCAGCCAGCCCTGTACGGCGTCACAGCCGAGGTCGCGCAGGCGTTCCCAGGTCTCGTCGTCCTCGACGCCCTCGGCGACGACCAGCAGGCCGAGGGAATGGGCGAGGTCGACCGTGCAGCGGACGATCTCCGCGTCCTCGGCGTCGACCGCGAGGCGGGCCACGAACGAGCGGTCGATCTTCAGTTCACTGACGGGGAGGCGGCGCAGATGCACGAGGGAGGAGTAGCCGGTGCCGAAGTCGTCCAGGGACATCTTCACGCCGTGGCCGGTCAGCCCGGCGAGGGTGTCGGCGGCGCGCTGCGGGTCCTCCAGCAGCACATGTTCCGTTATCTCCAGCTGGAGGGAGCCCGCGGGGACGCCGTGCCGGGCCAGCCGGGCGGCGACCGAGCCGGCGAAGCCGGGGGTGTGGACGTCACGCGGGGAGACGTTGACCGCGACCGGGACGTACAGCCCCTGCGCGCGCCACTGGGCGACCTGGCCGAGCGCGGTGTCGAGGACGTACTCCGTGAGGTGGGGCATCAGCCCGGAGGACTCGGCGATGGCGATGAACTCGTCCGGCGGCACCTTCCCGCGCTCCGGGTGCACCCAGCGGACCAGGGCCTCCAGGCCCGCCACCTGTCCGTCGAAGCGGACCTTGGGCTGGTAGTGCAGCTCGACCTCGTGGGCGTCGAGGGCGCGGCGCAGGTCGCCCAGCAGGCCCAGCCGGTCCGGGGTGTTCGAGTCCCGTTTGGACTCGTAGACCTCGACGCCCGTACGGTCCCGCTTCGCCTGGTACATCGCCACGTCCGCCCGGCGCAGCAGCCCCTCGGCGTCGAGGGCGTGGTCGGGGAAGACGGCGACTCCGGCGCTGGCCTCCAGGACGAGGGTGAGCCCGTCGAGGTCGAGCGGGGAGCTGAGGGCCGAGACGAGGTTGCGGGCGACCCGGGTCGCGGACGTCGTGGAGTCGGCGACCGGCAGTAACACGGCGAACTCGTCGCCGCCGAGCCGCGCGGCCTCCGCCCCGCGCGGCAGGGCCTGCTGGAGCCGGTCGGCTATCTGCAGGAGCAGTCGGTCACCGGCGAGATGGCCGAGCGTGTCGTTGACCGACCGGAAGCGGTCGAGGTCTATGAGCATCAGGGCCGAGCGGGCGCCGATGCGTTCGGCGTCGTCCAGGGCGGTCCAGATGCGTTCGAGGAGCCACTGGCGGTTGGGCAGCCCGGTCAGCGGGTCGCGCAGCTGCTCCTCCGCCCGGGCCCGGGCCATCCACAGGGTGGAGTCGAGGGCTATGAGCGGGATGGCGAACAGCGGCAGCAGCACCGGCTTGGCCACGGCGACGACGCAGACCAGCGGGGCGATGCCGAGCAGCGCAACCGCGACCAGGCCCTGTCTGACCAGGGCGGTACGGGCGACCGTGGGCAGTCCGCCGGTGCGCGGGGCGTGCAGGTACCACAGCAGGGTGCGGGTGACCGCGAGATAGGTCGCCGCGACGAGGACGATCTCGGGGACCGTGTAGAGGGTCCAGGTGTCGGGGTTCCAGGGGGCCTCGACGGTCGGTACGCGGCCGAAGGCGGCCAGGATCAGCGCGCCGGCGGCGATGCCGAGGATGTCCACCGCGCCGTGCAGGACGCCCTGCCGCCAGCGGTGGCGCCTGGCTATGCCGACCAGGACGACGACGGTGAGGCTGACCATGCCGGCCGGCACCCAGCCGTAGAGGATCAGGACGGCGAGGGTGAGGGCGGCGCCGGAGCCGGTGCCGCCCCACCAGCGGGCGCGGCCGAGCGCGACGAGGTGGCCGACGATGACGCCGGTGAGCACGGCGAGGGCCCAGCCGACGGTGCCGGACGGGAAGAGGGCGTGGCTTCCGGTGAACGCCCGGTAGAAGCCCGCCCCCAGCACGAACCCGGCCGCCGCGACGACCCCGGCGGGCAGCGCGGGCCAGGACAGATGCCGCTCGTGCTCGGCTCCGGGCAGCCCGGGGGCGTGGTCGGCGGTGAGCTGTACGGCGCTGCGGTCGTCCACGGTGGTGTACGGTCCGGCCGGCACGGCGGATCCGGTGGCCCGCGCCTCGTCACGCGGACGCTCCGCGGTGCCCGGCGCCCGGCGGCTCCCTCGCCATGCGCCGGCCAGCCGGCGCAGCCGTGAGTACGGGGCGGCGCTC
The DNA here is from genome assembly GCF_015163075.1 of Streptomyces justiciae. Lineage (GTDB taxonomy): Bacteria > Actinomycetota > Actinomycetes > Streptomycetales > Streptomycetaceae > Streptomyces > Streptomyces justiciae. Next base: position 522,716 of record NZ_JADDXU010000005.1, on the reverse strand, counting down.
TCGGTCGGTTCCATTCCCGTCCCTCTCACAGCCGGCGGTGCCCACGCCACGCGGCCCGTTGCCCGACAAACCCTCTACGGCGCCGCGTTGGAAAACCCTTTCCCGTGCTCCTGAGGAGCACGGGGTTGCCCCAACCGCAGCTGGGCACGGCAGGCGCACATCTCAACAGTAGGCCGCAGAAGGCTTCCACGGGCAGCGGTCGTCGACGGTTGCCCGAATGCGCCCCGGCCACCCGTATGCATCTGGTATGCGCCGATCGGGTGGCCTTCAACCGCTGCTCCGCCCTACTTGTCTCGTGCTCCTCGCCTATTCCTCGGTCGGAAGCGCGACTTCGGCGGCTGCTTCCGGACCCTCTTCCAGCAGGACGTTGAAGCCGTCCTCGTTCAGAACGGGCACCTTGAGCTGCATCGCCTTGTCGTACTTCGAACCAGGATTGTCACCCACAACCACGAAAGACGTCTTCTTCGAAACAGAACCGGTCACTTTCGCTCCGCGCGACTGAAGGGCGTCCTTGGCCCCGTCACGGGTGAAGTGCTCCAGGGTGCCGGTGACGACGACGGTGAGGCCTTCCAGGGGGCGGGGGCCTTCGTCGTCGCCGGTGCCTTCCTCCTCGAAGGAGACTCCGGCTTCCTTCCACTTGCGGATGATCTCGCGGTGCCAGTCCTCCGCCAGCCACTCCTTGAGGGACTTGGCGATGATCCCGCCCACGCCGTCGGTGTTGGCCAGCTCCAGCTCGGTGGCCTGCTCGATCCGCTCGATCGAGCGGAACTCGCGGGCCAGCGCCTGCGCGGCAACCGGTCCAACATGGCGGATGGAGAGTCCGTTGAGGAAGCGGGCGAACGGCCGGGTCTTGGCCTCCTCGATGTTCTTGAGCAGCGCCAGGGTGTTCTTCTTCGGCTCGCCCTTCTGGTTGGCGAAGACCGTGACGACCTTCTCCTCGCCCGTCTTCGGGTCGCGCTTGGGCAGGCCGCTGTCCTTGTCGCGGACGTACGCCTTGATCGGGAGCAGCTTCTCCACGGTCAGGTCGAACAGGTCGCCCTCGTCTACGAGCGGCGGATCCGTGGGCTCCAGCGGCCGGGTGAGCGCGGCAGCGACCACTTCGCCGAAGTGCTCGATGTCCAGGCACTCCCGGCCCGCGAGGTAGGAGACTCGCTCCCGCAACTGGGCCGGGCAGGTACGGGCGTTGGGACACCGCAGATCGATGTCGCCCTCTTTCATGGCCTTGAGCGGCGTCTGGCACTCCGGGCACTCGCTCGGCATCACGAACTCGCGCTCGCTGCCGTCGCGCAGGTCGACGACCGGGCCGAGGATCTCCGGGATGACGTCCCCGGCCTTGCGAATCACCACCGTGTCACCGATGAGAACGCCCTTGGCCTTCACGACGTCCTGGTTGTGCAGAGTGGCGAACTCGACCTCGGAGCCCGCGACCGTGACCGGTTCGACCTGGGCGTACGGCGTGACACGACCGGTTCGACCGACACCCACCTTGATGTCGATCAGCTTGGTGTTGACCTCTTCCGGCGCGTACTTGTACGCGATCGCCCAGCGCGGCGCGCGTGCCGTGGAGCCGAGGCGGCCCTGGAGGCGGATCTCGTCGAGTTTGACGACCACGCCATCGATCTCGTGCGCCACGGAGTGCCGGTTCTCGCCGTAGTACGCGATGAACTCCCGTACTCCGTCGAGGTCGTCGACCACCTTGTTGTGCGTGGAGGTGGGCAGACCCCAGGTCTTGAGTAGGTCGTAGGCCTCGGAGAGGCGGGTCATGCCGTCGAAGCCCTCCAGAGCACCGATGCCGTGGACGACCATGTGGAGGGGCAGCGTCGCCGTGACCTTGGCGTCCTTCTGACGCAGTGAACCGGAGGCGGAGTTGCGAGGGTTGGCGTAGGGCTTCTCGCCCGCCTCCACGCGGCGTGCGTTGAGGTCCTCGAAGGCGTCCATCGGGAAGTAGACCTCGCCGCGGATCTCGACGAGCTGCGGAACCTTGTCGCCCTTGAGCCGGTGCGGGATCTCCTTGATCGTCATGACATTGGGCGTGATGTCCTCACCGATCCGCCCGGTGCCTCGGGTGGCCGCACGGGTGAGCCGACCGTTCTCGTAGGTGAGGTTCACCGCGAGACCGTCGACCTTGAGCTCGCACAGCAAGTGGTAGTCGGACGTGCCCACATCGTTCGCGACCCGCTCGGCCCAGGCGGCGAGCCCGGCGTCGTCGAAGACGTTGTCGAGCGAGAGCATGCGCTCGCGGTGCTCGACCTTCGCGAGGTCCGTCTCGAACTCCACCGCGACCGTCTGCGTCGGTGAATCCGGCGTGCGCAGCTCCGGGTACTCGTCCTCCAGGGCTTCCAGGGAACGCAGGAGCTCGTCGAACTCCGCGTCGCTGATGACCGGGGCGCTCTCCGCGTAGTACCGGGTGCGATGCTCCGTGATCTGCTCAGCGAGCTGCGCGTGCTTCTCCCGTGCCTCCGCGGGCACCGTCGTCTCCGCTTGCTTGTCGCCGGCCACCGTGTTGTCCTCCCGTTACTCTGGGTTGTCCGCGAGAGATCTCGCCGCCTGGACGCAGTGGGCGAGAGCCCTGCGCGCGTACTCCGGGGAGGCCCCCGCGAGGCCGCACGCCGGAGTGACCGTCACCGCCTCCGCGAGAAGCCCCGGATGCAGCCCCAGCCTGCGCCACAGCGTCCTGACACCCATGACGCTACCGGCAGGGTCTGACAATGCCGCGTCCGTGCCGGGTACGACACCGGCGAAGAGCCGGGTACCCCCTTCCACCGCCTCGCCGATCGCGTCGTCGTCACGCTCGGTGAGGAGCGAGAAGTCGAAGGAGATCGCCGCCGCGCCCGCCCGGCGCAGCAGGGCGAACGGGACGTCCGGTGCGCACGAGTGGACCACGACGGGGCCGTCGGCGTGAACCCCGACGACGTCGCGGAGCGCGGACTCGACGACCTGCCGGTCGACGGCGCCGTGGGTGCGGTAGCCGCTGGCCGTCCTGACCTGCCCGCGGAGTACGGCGATGAGGGAGGGCTCGTCGAGCTGGAGGACCAGCTGGGCGCCGGGGACGCGGCGCTGTACTTCGGCCAGATGCTGCCGCAGGCCCTCCGCGAGCGAGCCGGCGAGGTCACGGCAGGCACCGGCGTCGGAGAGGGCGGACTCGCCGTTGCGCAGCTCCAGGGCGGCGGCCAGCGTCCAGGGGCCGACGGCCTGCACCTTCAGCTGTCCCTCGTACCCCTGGGTGAACTCCTCCAGCGCGTCGAGGTCTTCGCCGAGCCAGGACCGCGCCCGTTTGGTGTCCCGGCCCGGCCGGTCCCCGAGCCGCCAGCCGCTGGGCTCCACGCGCGCGTACAGCTCGACGAGCATCCCCGCGGTCCGGCCGATCATGTCGGCGCCGGGTCCGCGGGCGGGGAGCTCGGGCAGGAACGGGAAGTCCTCGAAGGAGCCCGTCGCCGTCTTGGCGGCTTCCCGGGCGTCCCCGCCGGGCAGGGAGCCGACGCCGGTGGCGGCGGCGAAGGTGAACTGGCTGTTGGCACTCACCTGGACAGCGTATGCAACGCCGCCGGCCGTTCCGTCAGCGTCCCGGCCGCACCGTCAGGTCGTTGACCTCCGCGTCCCGGGGAAGGTCGATCGCCATCAGGATGGCCGTCGCCACCGACTCGGGGTCGATCCACCGGTCGGCGTCGTACTCCTTGCCCTCCTGCTGGTGGACCTTGGCCTGCATCGGGGTGGACGTCCGGCCGGGGTAGACGGTCGTGACCCGGACGCCGTTGCCGTGCTCCTCGTGGCGCAGGGAGTCGGCGAGGGCCTTGAGGCCGTGCTTGGAGGCGGCGTACGCGGACCAGTCGGCGTGGGCGTTGAGGCCCGCGCCCGAGTTCACGAAGACCACATGGCCGCGCGCGGCGCGGAGTTGGGGCAGGAAGTGGCGGGTCAGCTCGGCCGGGGAGATCAGGTTGACGTTCAGCTGGTGGCGCCAGGACTTCGGGGTGAGGTCGCCGACCGGGCCGAGGTCGACGACGCCCGCGATGTGCAGAAGCGAGTCGACCCGGTCGGGCAGCGACTGGTGGGAGAAGGCCCAGGACAGTTTGTCCGGGTCCGCCAGGTCGCCCACGAGCGTCTTCGCGCCGGGGAACTCCGCCGCCAGTTCCTTCGCGCGGCCCGCGTCGCGCGCGTGCAGGACGAGGTCGTCCCCGCGCGCGTGGAGGCGGCGGGCGACGGCCGCGCCGATGCCGGAGCCCGCCCCGGTGATCACATGTGTAGCCATGGTCGTCATCGTCGCACTACGCGACGCCCTGCCCCTCCTCCAGGTACGCGAGCGCCCCCACCGGCTCCTCCGCGAAGAACACCAGGTCGGTGAGGGGCAGGGGCAGGAAGCCCTCGTCCTCCATGCGCCGGAACTGTTCCTTCAACCCGTCGTAGAAGCCCGCGGTGTTGAGCAGGACCACCGGCTTGTCGGTGTGGCCGTGCTTCTTCAGCTCCAGGATCTCGGTAGCCTCGTCGAGCGTGCCGGTGCCGCCCACCATGATGACGACCGCGTCGGCCTTCTCCAGGAGGAGCCGCTTGCGTTCGGCGAGGTCCTTGGCGATGACCATCTCGTCGACGCCCGGGCGGACCTTGGCGGCGAGGAACTCCACCGACACCCCGACGAGCCTGCCGCCCGCCTCCTGCACGCCGTCGGCGACGACCTTCATCAGGCCGACGTCCGAGCCGCCCCACACGAGCGTGTGCCCGCCCTTGCCCAGCAGTTTCGCGAACTCGCGCGCGGGGCGCGTGTAACGGTCGTCGAGGTCGGCGGCGGAGAGGAAGACACAGATTCGCATGGGGCCACCGTACGCGGGAAGAACCGGGGGCCCGCGAGCGCTTTTCCTCTCATGGCCTCAGGACACACGATCACCATCGAGCAAGGCGACCGGCACGTGCGCGTGGTGCACGGCGAGCAGATCCTGGCGGAGAGCGAACGGCCCCTCGTCCTGCGCGAGACGGGCTGTCCCCCGCGGTACTACCTCCCCGCCGAGGACGTACGCCTGGACCTGCTGACCCCGTCCGACACCCACACCTACTGCCCGTTCAAGGGAACGGCGTCCTACTGGTCGCTGCCGGACGCCGCCGACCTGGTGTGGTCCTATCCCGATCCCAAGCCCGACGTCGCGCAGATCAAGGACCACCTCTGCTTCTACGAGGTGGAAATCATCGATTAGTTCCGTGACCGGTGGCAGTCTCCACAGGCATGGACAAGAAGACTCTTTCCCGCGACGGCACCCCCATCGCCTACGAGACCTCCGGCCAGGGCCCAGCCGTGATCCTGGTGAGCGGCGCGATGTCGACGGGCGGCACCGTGGCGCCGCTGGGCGCGCTTCTGGCCGACCGGTTCACGGCCGTCGTGTACGACAGGCGGGGCCGCGGCGCGAGCGGCGACACGGCCCCGTACGCGGTGGAGCGTGAGGTCGAGGATCTCGCCGCGCTGATCGACGCGGCGGGCGGTGAGGCGTGTCTGTACGGCATCTCGTCGGGCGGGGCGCTGGTCCTGGAGGCGGCGGCGAGCGGGCTGCCGGTCCGCAAGGTCGCCGTGTACGAGACGCCGTTCGCCGACTTCTCCGCGCAGGGGGCGAAGGAGCGCGCCGCGTACACCGAGAACCTGACTGCGGCGCTCGCGGACGGCCGGCGCGGGGACGCGGTGGAGCTGTTCCTCACGCTGACCGGCATGGCGCCCGAGATGATCCAGGGCGCCCGGCAGTCGCCCATGTGGGCCGACATGGAGGCGGTCGCCCCGAGCCTCGCCCACGACGACGCCGTGATGGGCGGCGGCCTGCTGCCGCGGGAGCGGCTGGCCTCGATCACGGCCCCTGTGCTGGCCGTGGCGGGCGGTGCGAGCCCCGACTGGCTGCGCGAGGCCACGCGCGCGGTGGCGGAGGCGGTGCCGCAGGGGGCGTACCGGAGCCTGGAGGGTCAGACCCACATGGTGGATCCGAACGCCCTGGCCCCGGTGCTCGCCGAGTACTTCAGGCCGTAGCGACGGCCGGGCGATTCACGCCGTAGCGATGGCCGGGCGATTCACGCCGTAGCGGCCGCCGTCGCGCGCGTGGTCGTCGCGATCGTCGCCGAGCCCACCACGCGCGTGCCGTCGTACAGGACGATCGCCTGGCCGGGGGCGACCCCGCGGACCGGCTCCGTGAAGCGGACGTCCAGGGAGCCGTCGACCAGCTCCGCGGTCACCTCGGTCTCGCCGCCGTGGGCGCGGAGCTGGGCGGTGTAGGTGCCGGGGCCCTCGGGGGCCGTGCCGCACCAGCGCGGCTTGATGGCCGTCAGGGCGCTGACGTCGAGGGAGGCTGCCGGGCCGACCGTGACCGTGTTGTTCACCGGGGAGATGTCCAGGACGTAGCGCGGCTTGCCGTCGGCGGCCGGGGTGCCGATCCGCAGGCCCTTGCGCTGGCCGATGGTGAAGCCGTAGGCGCCCTCGTGGGTGCCGACCTTGGCGCCGGACTCGTCGACGATGTCGCCCTCGGCCTTGCCGAGCCGGTTCGCGAGGAAGCCCTGGGTGTCGCCGTCGGCGATGAAGCAGATGTCGTGCGAGTCCGGCTTCTTCGCCACCGCCAGGCCCCTGCGCTCGGCCTCCGCGCGGATCTCGTCCTTCGTCGTCACGGTGTCGCCCAGCGGGAACAGGGCGTGCGCGAGCTGCTTCTCGTCGAGGACGCCGAGGACGTACGACTGGTCCTTGGCCATGTCGGAGGCGCGGTGCAGCTCGCGGGAGCCGTCCTCGCGGACGATCACCTGGGCGTAGTGGCCGGTGCAGACCGCGTCGAAGCCCAGCGCGAGCGCCTTGTCGAGGAGCGCGGCGAACTTGATCTTCTCGTTGCAGCGCAGGCACGGGTTCGGGGTGCGGCCGGCCTCGTACTCGGCGACGAAGTCCTCGACGACGTCCTCGCGGAAGCGGTCGGCGAGGTCCCAGACGTAGAACGGGATGCCGATGACGTCGGCGGCGCGGCGGGCGTCGCGGGAGTCCTCGATGGTGCAACAGCCACGCGCGCCCGTGCGGAACGATTGCGGGTTCGCCGAGAGGGCGAGGTGGACACCGGTCACGTCATGGCCGGCTTCCGCGGCGCGGGCGGCGGCGACGGCGGAGTCCACGCCGCCGGACATGGCGGCGAGGACGCGGAGGGGGCGCTGCGTGGAGTGAGTCATAACTCCTCCAGGGTACGGGGGCGCGGGAACCGGAGCCCACGAGTATCCGTTCACGATCACATGGGGGCGACAGAGGCATCCAAGGACGGCGACCGGCGCATCGGCCGGCGCGCCCTGCTGATCGGCGGGGCGGCGGCCGCGGTGGGCACCGGTGTGCTGGCCCGGGACGAGCTGGCGCGGCTGTGGTGGCGTACGCCGGGTGTGGAGAAGCCGCGGGTCGAGGGCGCGGTGGACTACCGGGGCGCGAAGTGGGTGGCGGCCTCCGACGCCAACTGGCGGCGCGCGGACCGGCCCGACGACTACGCCATAGACATGGTGATCATCCATGTCACCCAGGGCAGCTTCGCCAGCGCGGTGAAGGCCTTCCAGGACCCCGGCCACCAGGCGGCGGCGCACTACATAGTCGGCCAGGACGGCCGCGTCACGCAGATGATCCGCGAGCTGGACGTGGCGTACCACGCGGGCAACCGGGACTACAACGAACGCAGTGTCGGCATCGAGCACGAGGGCTTCGTGGACCGGCCCGAGGACTTCACCGCCGCGATGTACGCGTCCTCGGCCCGGCTGACGGCGAGGATCTGCGCGCGCTACGACATACCCGTCGACCGCGAGCACATCATCGGCCATGTGGAGGTGCCGGGGACGGACCACACCGACCCGGGCGAACACTGGGACTGGGACCGGTACATGAAGCTGGTGCGCAAGGCGCGGACGGCCGTGGTCTGAGTCCCGGCGCCGCTACGTCAGCCCCGCCGCCCGCGCCCGTTCCACCGCCGGGCCGATCGCCTTGGCCACCGCCTCCACGTCGGCCTCGGTGGAGGTGTGGCCGAAGGAGAAGCGGAGGGTGCCGCGGGCCAGGTCCGGGTCGGTGCCGGTGGCGAGGAGGACATGGCTGGGCTGGGCGACGCCGGCGGTGCAGGCGGAGCCGGTGGAGCACTCGATGCCCTGGGCGTCGAGGAGCAGCAGGAGCGAGTCGCCCTCGCAGCCGGGGAACGTGAAGTGGGCGTTGGCCGGGAGCCGGTCCACCGGGTCGCCGCCGAGGATCGCGTCCGGCACCGCCGTACGGACCGCCTCGACGAGCGCGTCGCGCAGGGCGCCGATCTCGCGGGCGAACCATTCGCGCTGCTCGGCGGCGAGCCGGCCGGCGACGGCGAAGGAGGCGATGGCGGGGACGTCGAGGGTGCCGGAGCGGACATGGCGCTCCTGGCCGCCGCCGTGCAGGACGGGGACGGGGGTGTACTCGCGGCCCAGCAGCAGGGCGCCGATGCCGTAGGGGCCGCCGACCTTGTGGCCGGAGACGGTCATCGCGGCGAGCCCGGAGGCGGCGAAGTCGACGGGGATCTGGCCGTAGGCCTGGACCGCGTCGGCGTGCAGCGGGACGTCGAACTCGGCGCAGACGTCCGCGAGTTCGCGGACCGGCAGGATGGTGCCGATCTCGTTGTTGGCCCACATGACGGTGGCGAGGGCCACGTCGTCGGGGTCGCGGGCGATGGCCTCGCGCAGGGCGTCGGGGTGGACGCGGCCGTACGCGTCGACCGGGAGGTACTCGACGGTGGCGCCCTCGTGTTCGCCGAGCCAGTGGACGGCGTCCAGGACGGCGTGGTGCTCCACGGGGCTGGCGAGCACCCGGGTGCGGGCCGGGTCGGCGTCGCGGCGGGACCAGTACAGGCCCTTCACGGCGAGGTTGTCGGCCTCGGTGCCGCCGGAGGTGAAGACGACCTCGCTGGGGCGGGCGCCGAGGGATTCAGCGAGCGCCTCGCGGGACTCCTCGACGGTGCGCCTCGCGCGGCGGCCGGCCGCGTGGAGGGCGGAGGCGTTGCCGGTGACGGCCAGCTGTGCGGCGAGCGCCTCGACTGCCTCGGGAAGCATCGGGGTGGTCGCGGCGTGGTCGAGGTAAGCCATGGTGACCCGATTCTACGGGCCCGGTCGCGGGGCCCGGCTTTCAGGCCCGCCCCTAGAAGCTCCAGGACACCGTGCTGTCCAGCTGCATGGCGGCGACCAGGACGACCAGGTCGGCGATGCCGAGACCCAGGCCCAGGAAAGCGCGGCCGCGGCGGGCGGTGCCGCGCCACAGGGCGACGGTCGCCAGGGCGATGGCGACGGGGCCGAGGAAGACGTTGAGGACGAGGAGGCCCACGAGGCCGAGGATGAAGGCGGCCACGGCCATGCCGTCGGCATCGCGGGTGGCGGTGGTGCTGTCGGTGCGCGGTGCGGTGAGCTGCATGGTGATCAGTCCCCCAGAACGGGTGAGTCTGCGGATCAGTGGGTCGAGCTGTGACGACGTGCGTGGCGCTCGCGGAGCGCGAAGATGCCGAGCCAGCCGGCAATCACGGCGGCGGCGACGGCGGTGAAGGTCAGCGGCGCGTGGGCGACGGTGCCCAGGACGGCGCCGAAGAGCAGGAGTGCGGCGACGAGGAACAGCATGGGATGAATCCCCCTCCGAGACGCCCCGCGTGGGCATCTCTCGTTACGTTTCGGTGAACAGTTGTAGTAACACTTGTTCACTGACTACAGAGTCTAGCGCGCGCGACGGCTTCTCAATTCCAGAGAACAGTTGTTTACTGCATGGCATGAGTCACACCCTCGGCATCCGACAGGCCCAGAAGCAGAAGACCCGACAGGCGCTCCTGGACGCGGCGTTGGGACTGTTGGAGGAGCAGAGCCTGAGCAGCCTGGGCCTGCGCGAGGTCACGCGCGCGGTCGGCGTCGCCCCGACCGCCTTCTACCGGCACTTCCGCTCCACGGCGGATCTCGGCACGGCACTGGTCGAGGAGGCACTGGGCAGCCTGCACCCGATGATCCGGACGACGGTGTCCACGGCGGACGACAGCGAGGAACGCATAGCGCGCGCCGTCGAGCTGATCGCCCGTCACGTGGACGCGTACCCCGCACATGTCCGTTTTATCGCCCGGGAACGACATGGCGGGGTCCAGCCGGTCCGGGACGCCATCCGGGAGCAACTGGCCCGGTTCGGCCAGGAAGTGAAGGACGAGCTGGCCAAGGACCCCGAGTCGGCCGGCTGGAGCGACGACGACCTCCTGATGCTCGCCAACCTGTACGTCGACCAGATGCTGATCACCGCCTCCCTGTTCCTGGAGGCCCAGGAGGCCACCCCGCAGGAGCGGGACCGGGTGATCCAGGTGGCGACCCGCCAGATGCGGCTGATCAGCATCGGCCGTCATCACTGGCTGGACTGAGGCCCCGGCCGCGGACGCCGAAGGGCGGCGCCCCCGTTCACCGGGAGTGCCGCCCTTGTCGTACGACCCGCGAGGTCAGCTCTTCGTCGCCGACGCGGTCGCCTGCTGGCTGGGCGCACCGCTCGGCGCGCCGCTGGGCATCCCGCCGCCGCCACCGCCGGGGCCGCCGCAGCCGCCGCCCTGGCCGCCGCCGGGACCACCCTGACCGCCACCCGGCCCGCCGCTCGGCATGCCCGAGGGCGCACCGGACGGCTGGGCGGTGCCGTTGGCCGTGGGGGCACCCGAGGGTGCGCCGCTGGGCATCCCCGAGGGGTTGCCGCTGGGCGCGCCGGACGGTGCCTGACACGACTGCTGCGCGGAGTTGCCGCTGTTCGAGGAGGACGACGAGTCCCCCGAGCCACAGGCCACCAGGGCGAGGGGCGAGAGCGCCAGCAGAGCCACTGCGGGGACGAGACGCACACGCTTCATGAGAAACAACTCCAAGAAAAATGAGGGGAGTCTTGAGGCGGGCACTCAATCAACGCGCCTTAGGGCTTCCTTGGGCCCGCGCTGTCCCCGGCCTGTGCGTAAGGCAAAGCGGTTCTAAAGCCGACCCTCTGACCTGGGGTTCTCTTCCGAATCCCGGCCTACTCGCTGGTACAGGTCCGTGACAGAAGCGGCCGCCCGGGCCAGTTCCGCGCGCACCTCGGGCGGCGAGAGGACCTCCACGCGGTCGGAGAACGCGAGGAGTTGACGGGCCTCGCCCAGGACGCCGTACGACAGCCGGGCGGTCACCCACTCCTGTGCGCCGTCGTCGTCGGGCAGTTCGGTCAGCCAGCCGGTCATCATCCGCAGGAACAGGTCGAGTCGGTCGCGGCGGACGCGGACGACGACGTCGATGCCGCCGGGGCGTTCCTCGACCTGGCGGCGCAACTGCTCCCAGGCGTCGGCGAGTTCGACACCGGGCCGGCGCCGCACGGTGTCCGCCAGCACGGTCGCCGCGCGCACCCGGTCCGCGCGGAACAGCCGCGGCCGCGCCCTGCGGTCGGCGACCAGGTACCAGACGCCCGCCTTGGAGACGAGGCCGTACGGGTCGACCGTGTACGTCCGGATCTCGCGCTCCCCGCTGTGCCGGTACCGCAACCGCAGCCTGCGGTCGGTGAAGACCGCGTCCTGCAACACCTGGAGGTCCACGGCGGGTTGGGGGCCGCCCTTCCAGCGGGTGGCGTCGACCAGGATGCGCCGCGAGGTCACGTCGGCGGCGGGGCGGTGCGGGGCCGGGAGCGCCGCCATCACCTTGCGCAGGGCGGAACCGAGCGCGGTGTCGAGGCCGAGGGCGGCGTGCGCGCCCTGCGCGGCCAGGATGAACAGGGCGCGGGACTCGTCGGCGGTCAGTCCGGTGACGTCCGTGCGGAAACCCGCGAGGAGTTCGATGCCGCCGTGCCGGCCGCGCTCGGCGTAGACCGGGACGCCGGAGGCGGACAGGGCCTCGATGTCCCGGTAGATGGTCCGGACGGACACCTCGAGACGCTCGGCGAGTTCGGGCGCGGGGACACGGCCGCAGGTCTGGAGGAGCAGCAGGATGGAGAGGAGGCGGTCGGACTTCACGGCACCAGGATCGCCGACGGGACCGACAGCCTCGGGCGGGCGCCCGCTCCGCCCGCACCGAAAGCCGTCCCAGCCCTCAGGCCAGCCGCGCCCGAGCCAGCTGCCGGGACTGGGCCACCAGGCGGTCCGCGCTGTCCCAGACCTCGGCGTCCTCCTCCAGGAATCCGCCGGCGAGGTTGCGGGTGGTGATGGAGACGCGCAGCGGGCCCGGGGCCGGGCGGCAGCGGACGTGGACCGTCAGCTCGACCGTGGGGACCCAGCCCTTGAGGCCGATCTCGAAGGCGGTCGGCGGCAGCGCGTCCACCGCGAGCAGCAGGGAGAAGGGGTCGGCGTCGCGGCCGTCGGCGAGGCCGAACCAGGAGCGCATCTCGCCCTTGCCGGACGGGGCGCCGAGGGCCCAGCCCAGGGTCGAGGGGTCCAGCTTGAGCATCAGGCGCTCGGTGATGGCCGAGCTGCCCTCGACGGGGGCCGGCCCGTCCTCGGGGCCGAAGCAGTGGTCCATGGGCGGGAACGCGGGCGGCTTCGCCGTCGTACGGACGTCGTCGGGGAGGGAGTCGAGGTCGCCGTAGGAGGCGAGGACGCGGATGCGTTCGACCTCGGCGCCCTGCTCGTCGTACTGGAAGAGCGAGGCCTGACCGGTGGAGAGGGTGCGGCCGGTGCGGACCACGTCCGTGCGGATCACCGCGGGGCCCGGCTGGGACGCGGTGAGGTAGTGCGCGGAGATGGTGAACGGGTCGGCGTGCGGCAGGGCGTCCGCGAGGGCGCGGCCGAGGACGGCCAGCAGATAGCCGCCGTTGACGGCGTTGATGATCGTCCAGCCGGCGGAGAGGTCGATGTCGTAGACACCGGGTTCCCGGCGGGTGACCGCGGTGTCGCGGTCGAACTCGCTGTCGCCGATCGTGGCGCGCGTGACGGAGGCTGCTTCTGGCATGAGTGAACGGTACAACAGCTAACTACTAAGCGGTAGCTTTGCCCGGCGCCCACCATGGACCCATCCAGGTGAGACCCGGGCAATTTCTCGGTAAGTGTCCGTACTCGTCCGTAAACCCCCGGCCCGGCCTCGCCCTCTGTAGGGACATGAGCCTCACCGGGACCGCGTTCCTCTACACGCTGATCGTGCTGTCCGTCGTCGCCGTCCTGCTTCCGCTGGCGCTGTGGTCGCGGCTGCGCGGGCCGAAGCCGCTGCGCGCCCTGGGCCGGCTGCTGATGGTGCTGTTCGCCCAGGGCACGGCCGTCGCGCTCGTCTTCGTGCTGGTCAACAACGAGAACAACCTGTACGACAACTGGGCCGACCTCCTCGGCACCGGCGACCACGTCCAGCAGGCCGCGAACCTCGGCGCCGACGGCACCGGCGGCATCGCGCTGAAACGGTTGCCCAAAGTCCGCCAGCACTTCACCGCCGCCTCCGGGCCCGGCATGGGCGGCGTCCGTGTCACCCAGCTCAAGGGCCGGGTGTCGGGCGTGAACGCCGAGGTCTACGTCTGGCTGCCGCCGCAGTACGGCAAGCCCGCCTACCGGCACCACAAGTTCCCCGTGGTGGAGCTGCTGTCGGGCTACCCGGGCTCGGCGAAGGCCTGGTTCGGCTCGCTGCACGCGGTGAACCAGCTCCGGCCGCTGATGCGGGACGGCAAGGTGGCGCCGTTCATCCTGGTCGCCCCGCGGATGAACCTGCTGGCCGGGGTGGACACCGGCTGCGCCAACATCCCGGGCACGGTGAACGCCGACAGCTGGCTCAGCATCGACGTGCCGAAGATGGTCACGGACAACTTCCGCGCCCAGTCGGGCCCCGCGGGCTGGGCGGCCGCCGGGTACTCCGCGGGCGGGCACTGCGCGACCAAGCTCGCCGTCGCCCACCCCGACCGCTACATGGCCGCGATCAGCATGTCCGGCTACAACGACCCGATCGGCGAGCGCGCCTCGCTGGCCGCCGAGACCCCCGCCCTGCGCCGCGCCAACAACCCCTACGTCCTGCTGCGCGACGCCCGCACCCCGCCCGCGATCGCGCTCTACCAGTCGGGTCAGCCGGGCGACGGCTACGAGGCGGCCACCGGCCTCGAACAGATCGCGAAGGCCCCGACGACCGTGCATGTCGTCTACGTCCCGAGGAGCGCGGGCGGCCACACCATGGCGCTGTGGCGGCCCCAGGTGGTCCCGGCGTTCCGCTGGCTGACCGAGGAGATGGGGCTGCTGCACAGCAGGGTGGGGGCCGCTACTCCTCGCGTACGGTCGACCGGCGGTTCCAGGCCCGCGGAGCTCGCCAGTGGTAGCGCATCGCCAGCAGCCGCAGCACGAAGGCCGTGATCACGGCGAGGGAGCTGGTGAGCGGGGTCAGGGTGTCGTAGCGGATGCAGAGCACCACCATCGTGGCGCCGACCATCGCCGGGACCGCGTACAGGTCGCGGTCCCAGCGCAGCAGCGACGGCACCTCGTTGGCGAGCACGTCCCGCAGCACACCGCCGCCGACCGCGGTGGCGAGGCCGAGGGTGGCGGACTGGGTGAGGCCGAGACCGTAGTCGTACGCCTTCGTCGTCCCCGTCACGCAGAACAGGCCGAGGCCCGCCGCGTCGAAGACGTTCACGCCGAGCTGGATGCGCTCGACCTGCGGGTGCAGGAAGACGACCAGGAGCGCGGCGAGCAGCGGGGTGACGAAGTACCCCAGGTCGGTGAAGGCGGCCGGGGGCACCGCGCCGATGATCAGGTCCCGGAACAGCCCTCCGCCCAGCGCGGTGACCTCGGCGAGGACGGCGATGCCGAAGACGTCGAAGTTCTTGCGCACGGCCAGCAGCGCGCCGGAGATGGCGAAGACGAAGATGCCGATCAGGTCGAGCGTGTGCTGGACGGAGGGGGCAAACAGTGGCTCAAGCACCCCATATTCTTACCTATGAGCGGGGGTGAACCTTGCAATGCAAGGATCACCCGGCCGGAAGGGCCGGTTTCCCTGTGGTGAAGAGCCAGGTCTGGAACAGATCGTCCAGCTGCTGTCCGGAGATCTTCTCCGCGAGCCGGACAAAGTCGGCCGTGTTCGCGTTGCCGTAGCGGTGGATCTTCGTCCAGGTCGGCAGCAGCTTGAAGAAGGCCGCGTCGCCGATGCGTTCGCGCAGCACCTGGAGGGTCATCGCGCCGCGCTGGTAGACCGCGGAGGCGAACATGGTGTCGCGCTGCGGGTCGCCGACCGTGATCTGCCAGAAGGGGGCGTCGGCCGGGCGGGCGTTGTACCCGGCGAGGAACGAGTCGTGGGCGCTGCGGGTGCCCTGGTGCTCGGCCCACAGCCACTGGGCGTAGGTGGCGAAGCCCTCGTTGAGCCAGATGTCCTTCCAGCGCTCCACCGACACCGAATCGCCGAACCACTGGTGGGCCAGCTCGTGCACGATCGTCGTCTCGTTGCGCACGGCCGAGTAGACCGGTTTCGTCTGCACCTCCAGCGAGAACCCCGCCTCGGGCATGTCGTCGACGATCGCGCCGGTCTCCTCGAAGGGGTACGGCCCGAAGACCTCCGACCAGTAGTCGGTGGCGGCGGCCGTGACGGCGTACACGTCGACGTTGTTGCTGTTCGCGAGGACGGGGTCGATCGCGACGTAGATCGGGGTGCCGCCGGGGGTGGTGCCGGTCCGGACGTCGAACTTGCCGATCGTCGCGGTCGCGAGATAGGTCGCCATGGGCTTGGTCTCGCGCCAGTGGGTGTACGTCGAGCCGCCCTTGTCGTACGTCGAGACGAGCCGGCCGTTGGAGACGCCGGTCAGGCCCTTGGGCGCTTTGATGCGGATGTCGTAGGTGGCCTTGTCGTCGGGGTGGTCGCTGGACGGGAACCAGGTGGAGGCGGCGTTGGGCTCGCAGGCGACGAAGACGCCGTCGGTCGTCTTCATCCAGCCGTAGTTCGAGCCGAACACGATGGGGCCGCCGAGGGGTTCGGGGACGCCGCCGTAGGTGACCCGCACGGTGAAGTCACGGCCCTTGGGGAGGGTGCCGCGCGGGGTGATGCGCAGTTCGTCGCCGTCGCGGGTGAACGCCGTGCGTCTGCCGTTCACTTCGACCTTCGTGACCTCCAGCTGCTGGAGGTCGAGGTCGAACGCGGAGAGGTTCTGGGTGGCGCGGGCGGTGAGGGTCGTACGGCCGTCGAGGCGGTCGGTGTCCGGGTTGTACGCGATGTCGAGGGCGTAGTGGCGGGCGTCGAAGCCGCCGTTGCCGAGGAGCGGGAAGTAGCTGTCGCCGAGGCCGGGGGCTCCGGGTGAGGGAGCGGGGGCGGCCGCGATGACGCAGAAAGAGGCCACCGCCGTGGCGATGGCCCCTAAGCGTGCCGAACGGGAGAGTCTCATGTGTCGTCCCTTTCGAGCGTGTGCCGATAAGTCGGACACGGACGACTGTGGACTCTCCCGGACGGGCATGTGCATGACTTTGCCAAGTCGTCATGCGCTACTTGTCAGTTGACTCCTGACCGTCGGCTTCGGCTTCCGCGGGCTCGTCGGTCGGCTGCGGGTCGGTGGGGGCTGGTCGCGCAGTTCCCCGCGCCCCTTGGTCGGTCGACTCGCCGGTGTCTTCAGAGGCACCGACCTCCGCCGCAACCGCCGCCGACGTCTCCGCGCTCTCCGCCAGGACCTCGTCCGCCACCAGTTCCGCCGCTTCCTTCGCGACCGTCAGCAGGACCGTGTCCTGGGGAGCCTGGTCCTCGAAGTTCTCCGGGTGGTGGCAGGCGACCTGCTGGCCCGGCTTCAGCTCGACGAGCTTCGGCTCGGTCGTCTTGCAGATCTCCGTCGCCTTCCAGCACCGGGTGTGGAAGCGGCAGCCGCTCGGCGGGGAGATCGGCGAGGGCACGTCACCCTTGAGCAGGATGCGCTCGGACTTGGCGTTCTTGCGCTTCGGGTCCGGGATCGGCACCGCCGACATGAGCGCCTTGGTGTACGGGTGCATCGGCGCCTTGTACAGCGACTCGCGGTCCGCCAGCTCGACGATCTTGCCGAGGTACATCACCGCGATCCGGTCCGAGACGTGCCGGACGACCGAGAGGTCGTGCGCGATGATCACGTACGTCAGGCCGAGCTCCTGCTGGAGGTCGTCCAGCAGGTTCACGACCTGGGCCTGGATCGACACGTCGAGCGCGGAGACCGGCTCGTCGGCCACGACCAGCTTCGGGTTCAGGGCGAGCGCGCGGGCGATGCCGATGCGCTGACGCTGACCGCCGGAGAACTCGTGCGGATAGCGGTTGTAGTGCTCGGGGTTGAGGCCCACGACCGACAGCAGCCGCTGGACCTCCGCCTTGATCCCGCCCTCAGGGGTCACGCCCTGGAGCTTGAAGGGCGCGCCGATGATCGTGCCGATGGTGTGGCGCGGGTTCAGCGACGAGTACGGGTCCTGGAAGATCATCTGCACGTCGCGGCGGAGCGGACGCATGCCGCCGACGCCGAGGTGCGTGATGTCCTGGCCCTCGAACTCGACCTTGCCGGCCGTCGGTTCGAGCAGCCGGGTGATCAGCCGGCCCATGGTCGACTTGCCGCAGCCGGACTCGCCCACGACACCGAGGGTCTCGCCGGCCTTGACCTCGAAGTCGATGCCGTCGACCGCGCGGACCGCGCCGACCTGCCGCTGGAGCAGGCCCTTCTTGATCGGGAAGTGCTTCTGCAGCCCGGTCACCTTCAGCAGGGTCTCACCGGGGGCGGCGTCGGCCTTGGTGACCAGCGCGCCATCGCTCTGCGCAGGGATGCTCACTTTGTCCTCGCTCACAGCTTCGGCGCAATCTCTTCGGTCCAGATCCGCTCCCGCTGCTCCTGCGTCATGTGGCAGGCGGCCCAGTGCTGGCTGCCGACCTCGGCGAGCTCCGGGCGGACCGTGCGGGTGACGTTGTCCTTCGGGATGTCCGCGTACGGGCAGCGCGGGTTGAAGGCGCAGCCGGACGGGATGTTGATCAGCGAGGGCGGGGAGCCCTTCACCGGGATCAGCCGCTCCTGCTGCTCACGGTCGAGGCGGGGCATCGAGCCGAGCAGACCCCAGGTGTAGGGGTGGCGGGGCTCGTAGAACACCTTCTCCGCCGGACCGCGCTCGACGCAGCGGCCGCCGTACATCACCAGGATGTCGTCGGCGAGCTCGGCGACGACGCCCAGGTCGTGGGTGATGATGATGACCGCGGAGCCGAACTCCTTCTGCAGATCCCGGATCAGGTCGAGGATCTGCGCCTGGACGGTCACGTCCAGGGCGGTCGTCGGCTCGTCCGCGATGAGCAGTTCGGGGTTGTTGACCAGCGACATCGCGATCATCGCGCGCTGGCGCATACCACCGGAGAACTCGTGCGGGTAGTTGTCCACCCGCTTGTCCGGCTGCGGGATGCCGACCCGGTCGAGCATCTCGACCGCGCGCTTCTTCGCGGTCTTCTTGTCCACGTTGTGGTGGATGCGGTACGCCTCCACGATCTGCTGGCCGATCGTGTAGTACGGGTGCAGCGCCGACAGCGGGTCCTGGAAGATCATCGCCATCTCGCGGCCGCGCAGCTTGCGCACGTGGTCCGGGTCGGCGGTGAGCAGCTCGGTGCCGTCCAGCCAGATCTCGCCGGAGATCTGCGCCTTGCGCTTGCCGTACTGGCCGGCGGTGTGCAGGCCCATGATGCCGAGCGAGGTCACCGACTTGCCGGAGCCGGACTCGCCCACGATGCCGAGGGTCTTGCCCTTCTCCAGCTTGAAGGAGAGCCCGTCGACGGACTTGACCAGGCCGTCGTCGGTCGGGAAGTGCACCTTCAGGTCGCGCACTTCGAGGAAGGCGGTCGGCGTGGGCGAGGCGGGGGTGGGCTCGCCCACGGCCGCTCCGCTCTTGCTGAGTTCGGTCATGCGAGCCTCACTCGGGGGTCGATCACGGCGTAGAGGATGTCCACCACGAGGTTGGCGATCAGCACCGCGAGAGAAGTGATCAGGGTGACGCCCAGAATGATGGGCAGGTCCTGGGTCTTGATGCCGTTGAGCACCGCCTGGCCGAGGCCCGGCAGGCTGAACGTGGTCTCGGTCAGGATCGCGCCGCCGATGAGGGCGCCGAGGTCCATGCCGAGCATGGTCAGGATGGGGGTCATCGTGGAGCGCATGGCGTGCTTGCCGATGACGACCCGCTCCTTGAGGCCCTTCGCGCGGGCGGTGCGGATGTAGTCCTCGCCGAGGATCTCCATCATCGTGGCCCGGGTGATCCGGGCGTACATCGCCGCGTAGAGGAAGGCGAGGGTGATCCAGGGGAGGATCATGCCGCCGAGCCAGCCGGTGAAGCTCTCGTCGAGGGGCACGTACTCGCCCTCGACCCAGCCGAGACTGTACGAGAAGATCGCGAGGCTCAGCAGACCGGTGAAGTAGATCGGGAGGGAGACACCCGCGAGGGCGACGACCATCGCACCGCGGTCCCACAGGCTGCCCCGCTTGAGCGCGGAGAGCACACCGGCGGCGACACCGAACAGCAGCCACAGCACGGCGGCACCGAGCGCCAGACCCAGGGTCACCGGGAAGCGGTCCGTGATCACCGGCCAGATGGCCTGCTCGGTGCGGAAGGAGTACCCGAAGCACGGCGCGGCACAGTGCACGGAGTCGCCACCGCCCACGTAGGTGCGACCGGCGAAGAGACCCTTGAAGAACTCCCAGACCTGGGAGTAGATCGGGTCGCTCAGTCCGAGCTTCTGCCGCACGCCCTCGACGGCGGCGGGGTCGGCCTGCTTGCCCACGAAGCTCAAGGCGACGTCGACGCCCGCCCACTTGGGGACGAGGAAGAAGATGCCGAAGACCACCATGATGATGACCACGAGCATCACTGCGGCGGCGAACAGCCGCCTGATGAGGTAAGCGAGCACAGCTCTCGGCCCGCCGCGGGCCGCGGGCCACCGGAGATCATCCGGTGGCCCGCGCTCCCGCGTCGCCGGCCTTCACCTGCCTTTCGTGCCGTACGGCGGGTGTGCCGGGTTTACTTCGCGGACTTCAGGCCGAGGTTGACGAAGTCGTACATACCGCTGTAGCCGTCCGAGGTGTAGACGTTGGCCAGGCGGTCACCGCGCCAGTTGACGAACTTCTCGAAGACGAAGGGCAGGTAGTAGCCGCCCTCCATGACCGCGTGGTTGATGTCCTTGGCGATCGCCAGCTTGCCCGCGTCGTCCTGCGTCTTCACGTAGGTGTCGAACAGACCGTTGATCTTCTTGTCGTCGATGAGGGCGAAGTTGTTGTTGCCGCTCTCGAGGATGTACTTGCCGTCCCACAGCGGCAGACCGAAGCCCTGGACCGACGGGAAGTCGGCGCCCCAGCCCATGATGATGATGCCGTAGCCCTTCTTCTTCACGTTCGAGGGGCTGCCGATGATGCCGGACGTCTGCGAACCGTCGTACTGGTCGATGTTGACGTCGATGCCGATCTTCTTCAGGGAGGCCTGGAGAGACTCGGCGGTCGCGACCTCGACCGGCTTGTTGTTACGGACGGCGATGGTGGTCTTGAAGCCGTTCGGCTGACCGCAGGCCTTCAGCTCTTCCTTGGCCTTGGCGACGTTGCCGTTCTTGTTCGCGCCGTTCAGCTCGTACGGGTCGTACGACTGGCCCTCGGAACCGGGGACGGTCGGCGGGAGCATGTTGGTGCCGATGTCACCACCGGCGACCGGGCCACCGCGCGCGGTCTGCAGCGAGACGTGGTCGGCGCCGTAGATCACGGCCTTGCGGCAGTGCTCGTTGTCGAACGGCTTCACGCTCTGCGGGAAGGTCGCGTAGCGGATGTAGCCGGAGACCGGGTTGTCCAGGTTGGCCTTGTGCTCCTGAAGGGCGGTGGTGCGGCCCTGCGGGGACAGACCGGTCTGGTTGATGTCCAGGTCGTAGTCACCGGCGAGGAGACGGGCGTCCAGGTCGTTGGCGTTCGAGAAGAACTTGACCGAGATCTTGTCCGGGTAGGCCTTGCGGATCGGGTCCGAGGCCTGGCTCCACTTGTCGTTGCGGACCAGGACCAGGTCCTTGCCCGGGCTGTACGACTGGAACTTGTACGGGCCGGAGGAGAACGGCTTCAGGCCGTACTTGGACTTGGTGTCCTTGTCCTGGCGGACCGGGGAGGCCGAGACCAGGGCGAGGATCTCCTCGAAGTCGGCGTTGGCCTCCGGCAGGTGGAAGACGATGGTCTTGTCGTCCGGAGTGTCGATCGCCTTCAGGCCGAGCTTGTCGGCGGAGGTGTCCTTGTAGGGGCCCTTGTACTCGCCCTTGGGGTCGAGGACGTCCTTCACGTAGACCGGGCCGCCGGACAGCACGTCCTGCGCCCAGACGCGCTCGATGCCGTACTTGACGTCCTTGGACGTGATCGGCTTGCCGTCCTCCCACGTGATGCCGTCACGCAGGGTGTACGTGTAGGTCTTGCCGTCGTCGGTGACCTTGGCGAGACCGGTGGCGAGGTCCGGGGTGAGCTCGGTGCCCTTCTTGCCCGGCTCGGCGGCGTTCGTGACGAGCTGGCGGCTGTAGTAGCGCGCGAAGTTCCACATGAAGCCGTAGTAACCGCGCGTGGTGTCCCACGAGTCGGCGTCCTGGGCACCGGCGAACTTCAGCTCGCCGCCCTTCTTGGCGAGCGAGGCCTGGGCGACCTTGTTGTTCGCGGCGTTGAAGCCGGCCGCGCCGGTCGCCGAGCCCTTGTCACCGCCGTCGTCGTTGCCGCCGCCGCACGCCGCCGTGGTCAGCAGCGCGGCGACCGCGGCGGCAGCGGCAAATGCCTGCTTCCGCCGCCCTGAGGTGCGTTGGGTAGTCACGATCTCGGATCCTCCGGATTTGATGAGAGACCCCGTGTCGGTGCCACGGGACGCTTTTGGTACGGCAGTTCAGCGGGAGCCCTTCGGGTCCAGCGCGTCCCGCACGCCGTCGCCGAAGAGGTTGAAGGCAAGAACGGTGATGAAGATCGCCACACCCGGGACCACCATGTAGGTGGGGTCCGACTTGTAGTAGTCGATCGCGTTCGAGAGCATCTGCCCCCAGGAGGCCGTGGGGGGCTTGACGCCCACGCCCAGGAAGCTGAGCGCCGCCTCGGTGAGGATGTTGGTGGGGATCATCATCGTCGTGTAGACGATGATCGGCGCGACCAGGTTGGGCAGCAGTTCCTTGAACAGGATGTAGAGCCGCCCGGCGCCGAGGGAGCGGGCCGCCTCGACGTATTCACGCTCCCTCAGCGAGAGCGTCTGGCCGCGCACCACGCGTCCGATGTAGGGCCAGCCGAAGAAGCCGATGACGAGGATCATCACGAACAGGCGGACGCCCGTACCGGAGAGTCCCAGCATGTTGTTCGGCATGACGGAGACCAGCGCGATGATGAACAGCAGCTGCGGGAAGGCCAGCAGACCGTCCATGACCCGGCTGATGGCGGAGTCGACCCAGCCGCCGAAGAAGCCGGCCAGGACACCCAGGACGGTACCGATGATCACGGCCACGATGGCGGACAGGAAGCCGACGAGCAGCGAGATCCTGGCGCCGTAGACGATGCGGGCGAAGATGTCGCGGCCGTTGACCGGCTCGACACCCAGCCAGTGGTCGCCGCTGATGCCGCCGAAGGACCCCTTGGGGGTGCCGAACAGCGGGTCGATCAGGTCCTTGTCGTTGTACGCGTTCGGGTCCTGCCCGTACAGGCTGGTGATCACGGGCGCGAGCAGCGCGACCGCGATGAGGAAGAGCACGACGACGCCGCCCGCGAGGGCGAGTTTGTCCCGCTTCAAACGCTCCCAGGCGATCCGGCCCAGGGAACGTCCCTGTACGGCCTTGGCGCCGGCGTTGACCGCCGCTTCTTCGGCCGCGCTCGGGGCCGCTTCCGCGGTCGGCTCGTGCAATGGTGCCGTCATCTGGCAGGGACCCCTCTCAACCGGCGGTAGCCGGCCCGCACTTGCCGCTGTAGCGGCGTGATCAGTCCGTCGTACACAGGGGCGAACCCACCCCTGCTGCGGGAGTCTTCAACGCTTTGGCGATCTGTTGCCAGACTTGGCGAGGAAAGGATGCATAAACGTGATGCGGGCTGCAGGGTTCCGTTATCCGGACGCCGGGTAACGGCGGCCGGACGCAGGCCAGTTGGGGCAATACGGGCCTCGCGGGGCCTTTTACCCTCATCTACGCGCGCAGACACACTCCCGTAACACGGGAGTCTGTGGAGTTGTCGACTCAGTAGCCGCTGGGCGCCGGAGGGTAGCCGTACCCGGCCGCGGGAGCCTGCGCCGGGGCCGCGTGCGCCTCACGGTCGTAGAAGGGGCGGGCGCCGGCCCGCATCCACATCGCGACCGGGTCGTACTCGTCCGACATGGCGACGGTCGACACCGGCAGCCCGTCCGGGACGGCGCCGATGGACTGCTGCATCATCGCGCGCACCGAGTCGACGGCGGGCGGGCTGGTGTCGTAGACGTCGAGACCGATGGCGAGGTACGGCGCCCCGAGCGCCGGCTGCACCCAGGCACGGCGCAGCGAGCGGACCGCCGGGGTGCGGTGGGCGTTCTGCGCGATCAGGGCGTAGAACTGCGGGATCTCGATACCGGGTTCCGACAGGCGCAGCGGGCCGGCGGGCTGGCGCTCCAGGCCCGTCGCGATCCGGCGCAGGTCGAGCCAGGGGATGCCGACGCCGCCGCCGGGGGCGTGCGGGTTCAGCCAGAGGCCGTAGTGGTCGGGGTAGAGGGTGCGTGCGACGTCGACTCCGTCGACGACCTCGTACGAGCGGTTCCAGCCGCTCGCGCTCAGTTCCTGGGCGGAGGTCACGCAGGGCGCGTAGCCGTAGCCGTCGACCTCCATGTTTCCGTACTGGGCGTCCGGGGAGCCCGCCTGACCGTGCCAGAGGAGCATCCAGATCTGGCCGGAGGAGGGGGTGGCGAGGGCGCGGAGGAGTGCCTCGTAGGCGTCGTAGCGCCCCGGCGTCACCTGGCGCAGCATGTGCTCGACCGTGCCGGTCGCTGTGCCGCTGGCACTCACCTTCTACCGCCCCTTCGGGAAAGTTTCGTAGTCGGAAACAGCTTAAGCGTTGGGAGCTCGGGGCTTGCGGTGTGTTGCGGGCTGCGGGTCGGTGGGGGTTGAGCGCGCAGTTCCCCGCGCCCCTTGGGTCCGCTGCCCTCAGGGATGCCTAAAAGTCCCGCTGATAGAACGGGCGTACCTGATCCCGCATCCAATGGCCCACCGGGTCGTCCGCCACGTCCAGGAGGACCAGGTTGACCGGCCAGGCCACCGGTGTCTGCCCCAGGGCCCGGCCCAGGGCGTCCATCGGGAGGGTACGCAAGTCGCCCTCCCATTGGGAGAGTTCCACGCCCACGAACATCACGGGGTCGGCCGTCTCGATCGCGGCCAGGCAGCGGCGGGCCGTCCGGACGACTCCCGTCGCGGCGAACTCGGCGGAGGCGGTGGCGAGGAAGTCGACCGGGTCGTCCTGCCAGTCGGGCTCGTAGAGCTTGACCCGGCCGCCGCTGTTGGGGCCGTCCAGCGGGGTGCGGCCGACCCGGCACAGGTCCGCCACGGCGGGCGGCGGGAGCGGGACGCCGACCACGCCGTCCGGGTTCACGGCGATGCCGACCTGCGGCGGGAGGCCACGCGCGAACTCCACCGCCGGGGCGATGGTGTACGACATGTGCGCGCCGGCGACCTGACGGAACTGTTCCTCGGAGCTGAAGACCGGGACGTAGGCCTGGCCCTCGATCTGCAGGGTGGGCAGGTCGAGCGGGCCGGTGTGGGCGCCGCCGCCGTTCGGCAGCGGGACCCAGACGAAGCTGCGGCCGAGGACCTCGATGATCCGGCCGCCGGCCCCGGGCACGCCGAGGGCGGCCGAGAGCACCTCCTCCAGCTCGTTGCCGGGCCATCCGCCGCCGTGCGGATGAGGGTGCGCCTGTGCCGGGAAGTCCTGTGCCGGGAAGTCCATCTGTCCGTCCGCCTGCCGAGTACCGCTGATGTGGCTGAAAGGCTAACGGGTGCCGGGCCCCTGAGCGCCCTGGCCGTCAGCCCGTGAACCCGATCCTGCGCAGGGCGTCCGCCGCCTCCCGGTCCAGGAGCACCGCCGAGCCCACGCCCTGCGGCAGTTCGCCCTTCTCCACGGAACGGATGAGACGGGCGGCCGCCGTCCGGTGGCGGAGGAAGGCGTAGCGCGAGACGCCCCGGCCGCGCTCGCGCTGGCCCTGCAACGCGGTGTCCACGGTGACGTCGAGCAGCAGCAGATGCAGGGTGCCGCCGCGGCGCTGGGCCGCGCGGGCCAGCCAGCCGCGCACCCAGGACTGAGTGCCGCAGTCGTGCACCACGACCCCCTTGCCGGAGCGCAGGGCGCGGTACAGGCCGAGGTAGTGGGCGGCGCGGACGAGGGGGCGGTAGACCGCGTACGGCAGAAAGCGGGGCGCGCGGGCGTCCCAGCGGTCGCGGGTGTCCTGGGAGTCGATACGGATGCCCTTGACGGCGCGTCGCATCAGGGTGGACTTGCCGCTGCCGGGCAGGCCGGTGATCACGACCAGGTCGTCGGGGGCGAAGAGCA
The DNA here is from genome assembly GCF_015163075.1 of Streptomyces justiciae. Lineage (GTDB taxonomy): Bacteria > Actinomycetota > Actinomycetes > Streptomycetales > Streptomycetaceae > Streptomyces > Streptomyces justiciae. The sequence goes on along the minus strand of NZ_JADDXU010000005.1, from coordinate 497,338 downwards.
GGGCGTGCGGGCTGTGGCCGGCACGGTCACGCAGGTCGCGGACGACCGGCTGCGGTGCGCACGACTCCCGGACCGTCTCCCGGCGCGGGGCGGCCGGCTGCGCGGGCAGCGCGACGGCCGAGGTGGTGGCGTACGCAGTGGGCCTGTTCACCGTGATCGTCCTCCTCCGGGGTCAGGGGGGTTCCCCTCCCCACCGAGCGTAAAGAGAAGGTAATGGGGTGTCTCTCTTGTTTTGGTGATCGTCCTGCCACAAGCCAGTTACAAAGGGCCGGGCCGAGGCGGCCCTGCCGTCGATGCCCGATGCGTGCAATGATGTCCGCGCCAACTGCATACCGGCCGTTCGAATCCGCGCGGGAGAGTCCCCACCACTGGTTGGGGCGCCGAAGGAGCAAGTCCCTCCCTTGAATCTCTCAGGCCCCGTTACCGCGCGGGCGAGGCACATCTGAAAAGCGAGTCGCCCTCCGGTGGCTCCACCCAAGGTGCAAGTCATGTCCCCTGCGGTCATGGCGAACCTCTCAGGTTCCGATGACAGATGGGGAGGAACGACCTCGCCCGTCATGCCTTGGGAGACAACCGTCCGATGAGCAGCACTGAACCCCGTCTGACCGCGCTCGACGCCCTGCATCGCTCGCTCGGCGCGACGATGACCGACTTCGCCGGCTGGGACATGCCCCTGCGCTACGGCTCCGAGCGCGACGAGCACAACGCCGTGCGGACCAAGGCCGGGCTCTTCGACCTCTCCCACATGGGGGAGATCACGGTCACCGGCCCCCAGGCCGCCGCCCTGTTGAACTTCGCCCTGGTCGGCAACATCGCCTCCGTCGCGGTCGGCCGCGCCCGCTACACCATGATCTGCCGTGAGGACGGCGGCATCCTCGACGACCTGATCGTCTACCGGCTGGCCGAGACCGAGTACATGGTCGTCGCCAACGCCTCCAACGCCCAGGTCGTCCTGGACGCCCTCGTCGAGCGCTCCGCCGGCTTCGACGCCGAGGTCCGTGACGACCGGGACGCCTACGCGCTGATCGCCGTCCAGGGCCCCGAGTCCCCCGGCATCCTGAAGTCCCTCACCGACGCCGACCTCGACGGTCTGAAGTACTACGCCGGGCTGCCCGGCACGGTCGCGGGCGTTCCCGCGCTGATCGCCCGCACCGGCTACACCGGCGAGGACGGCTTCGAGCTGTTCGTGAAGCCCGAGCACGCCGTCGAGCTGTGGCAGGCCCTGACCAAGGCCGGGGAGGGCGTCGGCCTGGTCCCGTGCGGGCTGTCCTGCCGGGACACACTGCGTCTGGAGGCGGGCATGCCGCTGTACGGGCACGAGCTGTCGACCGAGCTGACCCCCTTCGACGCCGGGCTCGGCCGGGTGGTGAAGTTCGAGAAGGAGGGCGACTTCGTGGGGCGCCAGGCGCTGCGCGAGGCCCTTGAGAACCTCAACCACGACGTACCGCGCGTCCTCGTCGGCCTCATCGCCGAGGGCCGCCGCGTCCCGCGCGCCGGGTACGCCGTCGTCGCCGACGGCCAGGTGATCGGCGAGGTCACCTCCGGCGCCCCCTCGCCCACGCTGGGCAAGCCGATCGCGATGGCGTACGTCGACGCCGCGTACGCCGCGCCGGGCACGTCCGGCGTCGGTGTGGACATCCGGGGCAGCCACGAGCCGTACGAGGTCGTGGCGCTGCCCTTCTACAAGCGCCAGAAGTAGCCCCGTAGGTGATGCTGAGCACACGGACGCTGCTCACGCACGCCTTCCGCAGTCCCCCATTCATCAGCAGTCCCCCGCGTACAGGAGAATTCAGGCCATGAGCAACCCCCAGCAGCTGCGCTACAGCAAGGAGCACGAGTGGCTGTCGGGCGCCGAGGACGGCGTCTCGACGGTCGGCATCACGGAGCACGCGGCCAACGCGCTCGGCGATGTCGTCTTCGTCCAGCTCCCGGAGGTCGGTGACACGGTGACCGCGGGCGAGACCTGTGGCGAGCTGGAGTCGACCAAGTCGGTCAGCGACCTGTACTCCCCTGTCTCCGGTGAGGTCACCGAGGTCAACGAGGACGTCGTCAACGACCCGTCGCTGGTGAACTCCGCCCCCTTCGAGGGCGGCTGGCTGTTCAAGGTACGCGTCGCGGAGGAGCCGGCCGACCTGCTCTCCGCCGACGAGTACACCGCCTTTTCCGCCGGCTGAGGAGTCGTACACCTGATGTCCGCACTGAACACGCCCCTTCACGAGCTCGACCCGGAGATCGCCGCAGCGGTCGACGCCGAGCTGGGCCGTCAGCAGTCCACCCTCGAGATGATCGCGTCGGAGAACTTCGCTCCGCTCGCGGTCATGGAGGCGCAGGGCTCGGTCCTGACCAACAAGTACGCCGAGGGCTACCCCGGTCGGCGCTACTACGGCGGCTGCGAGCACGTCGACGTCGCCGAGCAGATCGCCATCGACCGGATCAAGGAGCTGTTCGGCGCCGAGTACGCCAACGTCCAGCCCCACTCCGGCGCCTCCGCCAACCAGGCCGCTCTGTTCGCGCTGGCCTCCCCCGGCGACACGATCCTCGGCCTGGACCTGGCGCACGGCGGCCACCTCACCCACGGCATGCGCCTGAACTTCTCCGGCAAGCAGTTCAACGTGGTCGCCTACCACGTGGACGACGCCGGGCTGGTCGACATGGCCGAGGTGGAGCGCCTCGCCAAGGAGCACCGCCCGAAGGTGATCATCGCGGGCTGGTCCGCCTACCCGCGCCAGCTGGACTTCGCGGAGTTCCGCCGGATCGCCGACGAGGTCGAGGCCTACCTGTGGGTCGACATGGCCCACTTCGCCGGTCTGGTCGCGGCCGGGCTGCACCCGAACCCGGTCGAGTACGCGGACGTGGTCACCTCCACGACCCACAAGACCCTGGGCGGCCCGCGCGGCGGCATCATCCTGGCGAAGAAGGACTTCGCGAAGAAGCTGAACTCGTCCGTGTTCCCGGGCTTCCAGGGCGGTCCCCTGGAGCATGTGATCGCGGCGAAGGCCGTGTCCTTCAAGGTCGCCGCCTCGGAGGAGTTCAAGGAGCGCCAGCGGCGTACGGTGGAGGGTGCGCGCATCCTCGCCGAGCGTCTGACGGCCGACGACGCCCGCGAGGCCGGGGTCAACGTGCTCTCCGGTGGCACGGACGTGCACCTGATCCTGGTGGACCTGCGTGAGTCCGAGCTGGACGGCCAGCAGGCCGAGGACCGTCTCCACGAGGTCGGCATCACGGTCAACCGCAACGCCGTCCCCAACGACCCGCGCCCGCCCATGGTGACGTCGGGTCTGCGCATCGGCACCCCGGCGCTGGCCACCCGCGGCTTCACGGCCGAGGACTTCGCCGAGGTCGCCGACGTGATCGCGGCGGCCCTCAAGCCGTCGTACGACGCGGAAGCCCTGAAGACCCGGGTCAAGGCCCTGGCCGACAAGCACCCGCTGTACCCCGGCCTGAGCAAGTAGTAGTTCCCCGGTGGGGGCACCCGACGACGTGTGCCCCCACCCTTTTTGAAGGAGTTCCCGTGGCCATCTCGGTCTTCGACCTGTTCTCGATCGGCATCGGCCCGTCGAGCTCCCACACGGTCGGCCCGATGCGCGCGGCCCGTATGTTCGCCCGCCGTCTGCGCAACGAGGGCGTGCTGCCCTCGGTGGCGACCGTCCGCTCGGAGCTGTACGGCTCGCTGGGCGCGACCGGCCACGGTCACGGCACCCCGAAGGCGGTGCTGCTCGGTCTGGAGGGTGCCTCCCCTCGTACCGTCGACGTGGAGACGGCCGACGAGCGGATCGAGGCGATCAGGAGAAACGGTTCGCTGAACCTGCTGGGCGAGCACGAGATCGCGTTCTCCTTCGACGACGACCTGGTCCTGCACCGCCGCAAGGCGCTCCCGTACCACGCGAACGGCATGACGCTGTGGGCGTACGACGCGCCCGGGGCGGAGCTGCTGTCGAAGACGTACTACTCGGTCGGCGGCGGTTTCGTCGTGGACGAGGACGCGGTGGGCGCGGACCGGATCAAGCTTGACGACACGGTCCTGAAGTACCCCTTCCGTACGGGCGACGAGCTGCTGCGTCTGACGAAGGAGACGGGCCTGTCGATCTCCGCGCTGATGCTGGAGAACGAGCGGGCCTGGCGCACGGAGGAGGAGATCCGGTCCGGGCTCCTCGACATCTGGCGGGTCATGCAGGCGTGCGTCTCGCGCGGGATGTCGCGGGAAGGCATCCTGCCGGGCGGGCTCCGGGTCAAGCGCCGGGCAGCCGTGACGGCACGTCAACTGCGGGCGGAGGGTGACCCGTTGGCCCACGCGATGGAGTGGATCACGCTCTACGCGATGGCGGTCAACGAGGAGAACGCGGCCGGCGGACGGGTGGTGACCGCTCCGACGAACGGCGCGGCCGGCATCATCCCGGCCGTCCTGCACTACTACATCAACTTCGTGCCCGGCGCCGACGAGGACGGCGTGGTGCGGTTCCTGCTCGCCGCCGGTGCGATCGGCATGCTGTTCAAGGAGAACGCCTCCATCTCCGGCGCCGAGGTCGGCTGCCAGGGCGAGGTCGGCTCGGCCTGCTCCATGGCGGCGGGCGCGCTGGCGGAGGTGCTGGGCGGTTCCCCGGAGCAGGTGGAGAACGCGGCCGAGATCGGCATGGAACACAACCTCGGTCTGACCTGCGACCCGGTCGGCGGTCTGGTCCAGATCCCGTGCATCGAGCGCAACGGCATGGCCGCGGTGAAGGCGGTCACCGCCGCCCGCATGGCGATGCGCGGCGACGGCTCCCACAAGGTCTCCCTCGACAAGGTCATCAAGACCATGAAGGACACCGGGGCCGACATGAGCGTGAAGTACAAGGAGACGGCTCGTGGTGGGCTCGCGGTGAACATCATCGAGTGCTGAACGAGCAAGGGGCCCGCGTGCCAAGGTGGTTGGCGATTCACCCGCCAACCCCTGTCCCCCCTACGGCACTTCAGGGAGTCCCCCCATGCTGCGCGGCATCGACGTAAGCGCGTACCAGTCCTCCTCCTACGGCACCGACGGCCTCTCCTTCGTCTTCGTCAAGGCGACGGAGGGCCGTACGTACACCAACCCCAAGCTCGCGGCCCAGACGAAGCGGGCCCGTGACGCCGGTCTGGTCGTCGGCTTCTACCACTTCCTCTGGCCGGGCAACCTGACCGCCCAGGCCGAGTACTTCGTGAGCAAGGCCCCGGAACGGGCGGGCGACATCCTCGCCGTGGACTGGGAGACCACCGGCGACGGGACGCACGCGAGCAACGCGGAGAAGGACCGCTTCATCCGGAAGGTGAAGGAACTGCGGCCGAACAACCGGGTCGTCCTCTACACGAACCGGAACTACTGGCTCAACATCGACACGACCTCCTACGCCGGCGACGGCCTCTGGATCGCCGACTACGTGACAGCCGGCAAACCCCGCATCAAGGCGAAGTGGCGCTTCCACCAGTACACCGACGACCCCCTGGACAAGAACGTGGCGGACTTCCCGAGCAGGGCGGCACTGCGGGAGTGGGCGGAGGACGCCTGATATAGAGTCCGCGCCATGGGTGGGACGATCACTGCGGTCAGCAGCAACGCAACGTACTCCTTCACCAAGCCGAACCGGGAGAGCATCACGCTGCTCGCCGGACTCGGGGTCGAGGGGGATGTGCACGCCGGGGTGACGGTGAAGCACCGGTCCCGGGTGGCGCGGGACCCCTCGCAGCCGAATCTGCGGCAAGTACACCTGCTGCACCAGGAGTTGTTCGACGAGGTGCGCGAGGCGGGCATCGAAGTCGCCGCCGGGGAGCTCGGGGAGAACGTCACCACGCGGGGCGTCGATCTGCTCGCGCTGCCTGTCGGAACCCGGCTGCGCCTCGGTGAGCGGGCCGTCGTCGAGGTGACCGGGCTTCGCAACCCCTGCCTTCAGATCGACAACTTCCGGCAGGGGTTGCTGAAGCAGGTCGTCACCCGGGACTCCGACGGGAAGCTGCGGCTCAAGGGCGGGATCATGAGTGTCGTCCTGGAGGGTGGGGTCGTGCGGCCCGGTGACGGGATCGGGGTGGAGTTGCCGGACGGCCCGCACGTGCCGTTGGAGATCGTCTGATCCCGGGCGGTGTCAGGCGCTGGAACTCGGGCTTGCGTTCCGGGCTCGCCTCAGCCTCGGAACTCCGGCGTGCGTTCCGGGCTCGCCTCGGCCAGGGCCTTCGTGACCGCTTCGGCGCCCGCCTGGAGTCCGTACACCGGCGTGGCCGGCTGCTGGCGCCAGGAGTCGTCGAGGCCGCCCGCGTCGACCGTGTCGAAGCCGAGTTCGTCGATGAGGGCGCGGACCTTCGCCTTGGCCGCCTCGTCGTCGCCGGCGACCGGGAGGGCCTGGCGGTCGGGGGCGCCGGCCGGGCGGTGGCGGTCGAGGATGTCCTGGGCGTAGGTGCCGTTGAAGGCCTTGATCACGGGGTGACCGAGCCGGCGTTCCGTCCAGCGGCTCTCCGTGAGGCCCTCGTCCTCGATCTCGGCGATCCGGCCGTCCCGCTGCTGCGGGTAGTAGTTGCCGGTGTCGATCACGGCCACCCCGTCCGCCGCGCCGTCGAGCACGCCCTTCGGCAGGTCCGGGACCGCCTTGAGCGGGATCGTCACGACGACCACTTCAGCGCCTCGCGCGGCCTCTTCGACCGGGACGGGCGTCGCGCCCGTCTCCTCCGCGAGCGCGGTCAGGGTGTGGGGGCCGCGCGAGTTCGCCACCGCCACCTCGTGCCCGAGGGCGGTGAGCCGCCGGGTGAGGTTGCCGCCGATGTTTCCCGCGCCGATGATGCCGATCTTCATGACAGACCTTCCCAGATTCGATGCATGTGCATGCGACTGAGTGACGTCAACCCGGGTCGGCGGGGAGGTATTCCGGGTGGCCTCAGATTCGGACGACGATCTTCCCCGTGTGCCGGTTCGACTCCATCAGGCGGTGGGCGTCCCGGATGCGGTCCAGACCCTCGAAGACCTCGGCGATCACCGGGCGGAAGCCCCTGTCGGACAGGCCCGCGTTGAGGAAGGCCGTGGAGCGGCGGCGGCCGGCCGGGGTCGCGGTGAGGATCAGGTTGGCGTACGTGTGGATCGTGAACGGCCAGTTCCAGGGGATCTCGGCGGGGCGCCGGTCCAGCCAGCCGTACGCCACCACCGAGCCGCCCTGCGCGAGCGCGTCGGCCAGCGGGCGGAAGCCGGGGCCGCCGATCGCGTCGAAGATCACCTCGACGCCCCGGCCCCCGGTGATCCGCCGGACCTCCTTCGCCACCGTCTCGGCGCCGCCCTCGGAGACGATCACCTCCGCCGCCCCCACGTCCAGCAGCCCCTGCCGCTTCGCCTCCGTGCGGGTCGTGGCCAGCGGGATCGCGCCGATGCGGCGGGCCACCTGGATCGCCGCCGTGCCGACCCCGCTGGAGGCCCCGGTGATGAGGACGTGGTCGCCGGGCTTCAGGCCGGCCGTCTCCAGGAGGGCGCCGTAGGCGGTCGTGTACGTCAGCCAGGACGCCGCCCCCGTGACGGCGTCCACGGAGGCCGGGCGGGGCAGCACCGAGGTCTCGGGCAGGACGACCCGTTCCGCGTACACCCCCTGGGCGCTCATCTCGATGCCGGGTCCGGTCATCACCGGGTCACCTACGGCGAGTTCGGTGACGCCCTCACCGACCGCCTCGACGACGCCGGAGGCCTCGTAGCCGAGGCGGGAGGCGGGGAGGGTGGGCTGGTAGTAGTAAGTGCCGGAGCGGAAGAGGGCCTCGGCGCGGTTGAGGCCCAACGCCTCGACGCGGACGGCGACTTGGCCGGGGCCGGGATCGGGCACCGGCACGTCCTCGATGGACAGCACCTCGGGTCCGCCTATTTCGTGAAAGAGCACGGTACGTGCGGTAGTTGGCATGGTGTCCACGCTAGGAGCCGCGGCAGAGACGATCCATGTCCGCCGGTCTCCCTTTCCTGTCCGTACGTCTTCGGCCGTCAACTCCCGGCTACGGTGGTGGACATGGACGTACTCAGCGACGCGATCGCCGCGATGCGCACCGGCCGGCCGCACTCGGGCCGGCGGGACAAGTACGCGCCCTGGGGGATGCGGATCGAGGACTCGGAGGGTGCCGGGTTCCATGTGGTGCTGCGGGGGTCGGCGTGGCTGCTGCCCTCGGGCGGCGAGCCGGTGGCGCTCGCGGCGGGGGACGTGGTGTTCCTGGCCCACGGGCGGGGGTACGCGCTGACCAGCGGGCCGGACGTGGAACCGACGGTCGTGCGCTTCCAGCCGGACGCGAATCCGCCCAAGTCCCCGCCCCCGCCCCCGCCTCCGGGACGGGACGCCGTGCCGGACACGGTCCTGCTGTGCGGCGCCTACTGGCTGGACCGCAGCCGGGCCCACCCCCTGCTGACCGAGCTGCCCGAGGTCGTGCACCTGCCCGCCAGGGTCGGCGCCCACCGTTCGCTGCGGGCGACCGTGGAGCTGCTGGGCGCGGAGCTGGAGGAGCCGCAGCCGGGGTCGGACACCATCGTCGCCTCGCTCCTGGACACCCTGCTGCTCTACATCCTGCGCGCCTGGTGGCAGGACGAGGGTCGGGCCGACCGGCATCCCACCGGCTGGGCGGCGGCGCTCGCCGACCCCGCGGTGACGGCGGCACTCCAGGCCATCCACGCCGCGCCGGACCACCCCTGGACGGTGGAGGAACTCGGCGCCCACGGCGGCCTGTCGCGCGCGGCGTTCGCCCGGAGGTTCACCACGCTGGTGGGACGCCCGCCGCTGGCGTATCTGACGTGGTGGCGCATGACGACGGCGGGCCGGCTGCTCCGCGCGGACGACACGCCGCTCAGGACGATCGCCGAACGCACCGGTTACACCTCGGAGTTCGCGTTCGCCAAGGCGTTCAAGCGGCAGTACGGGGTGGCGCCGGGCCGGTACCGCAGGCAGGCGTCCTAGCCCGCGAAGGGGTCCTCCAGTTCCTGGCGGACGACCGCTGCCGCGGCTTCCGCGTCGCCGTCCGCCACCGCACGTACCAGCGCCTCGTGGGCCTCGTCGGCGGTGTTGGGGTCGTGGGTGCGCAGGCCGGTCAGGGTCAGAAGGTCGAGCAGGCCCTGCCTGAGGACCGGAGTGAACTGCCCGAAAAGATCAGCCAGTACGGGGTTGTGGGCGGCCGCCACCACCGTCGCGTGGAAGGCGATGTCGGCGTCGATGAACGCCCCGTCGTCCCTCAGGGATGCCGCCCGGCGGCCCGCCAGCGCCAGTTCCATCGCCGTCACGTCCTCCGGTGTGCGGCGCCGCGCGGCCAGCCGGGCCGCCTGCACCTCCACCGCCATGCGCACCTCGTAGACGTCCGTCACCGCGGCCCGGCGCAGCCGGGTCGGCCAGTCGTCCGTCGGCTCGGTGGCGAGGACGAACACCCCGGCGCCCTGCCGGGGTTGGACCAGCCCCGCGCCGGCCAGCGCGCGCAGCGCCTCCCGGACCGTGGAGCGGCCGACGCCCAACTCCTTGGCCAGGGTGGTCTCACCGGGCAGCTTGCTGCCCACCGCCCAGTGGCCGGCGGCGATCTGGGCGCGGAGGCGTTCGGCGGCCTGTTCCACCAGCGGGCTGGGGCGGAGGGGGCCCGGCGACGACGACATGCTCAATTCACGTTTCTCACTTGTCTGAGGACCTGAGGAGTGGCTAGCGTACCTCCCATGATCTTCCGTGGTCTCCTTCTTCTCGGCTGCCGCGGCGGGGCCTGACGCGACCGGCACCCCGCCGCGGGCGCCGTGCTGCCGCCGGTCTCTTCCGACCGAGCCGAAGGAACCGCCGAATCCATGACCAGCGTCTGGAATCCCCAAGCGCCCAGCCCCATGCCGTACCACCGCTACCGCCCCTACGACGAGCGCGTGAACGTCCCCGTCACCGACCGGAGTTGGCCCTCCGCCCGCATCGAGCGCGCCCCGCTCTGGGTCCCCGTGGACCTGCGTGACGGCAACCAGGCGCTGGCCGAGCCGATGGACATCGCACGCAAGCGGCGCTTCTACGACCTGATGGTCGCGACCGGCTTCAAGGAGATCGAGGTCGGCTATCCGTCCGCCAGCCGCGCGGAGTTCGACTTCGTACGGCATCTCGCGACCGAGGACGCCGTGCCCGACGACGTGACGCCGGTGGTGTTCACCGCGGCGCGGGCTGATCTGATCGACCGGACCTTCGACTCGATCGCCGGGCTGCCCCGCGCGGTCGTGCATCTGTACATCGCCACCTCCCCCGTGTGGCGGGACGTGGTCCTGGGCCGGGGCCGGGACGAGGTGCGGCGGACGGTGCGGGAGGCGGCCGAGCACATGGCGCGGCGGGCCGAAAGCGGCGCCGTCCGCTTCCAGTTCAGCCCCGAGACCTTCAACCTCACCGAGCCGGACTTCGTGCTGGAGCTCTGCGACATGCTGACCGCGCTGTGGGACGCGAGCCCGGACCGCCCGGTCACCCACAACCTCCCGGCGACGGTCGAGATCGCGACGCCGAACGTGTACGCCGACCAGATCGAGTACGTCCACCGCAACCTGTCCCGGCGCGACTCCGTCATCCTCTCCGTCCACCCCCACAACGACCGCGGCACCGGCGTCGCCTGCGCCGAACTTGCGGTCCTGGCGGGCGCGCAGCGCGTCGAGGGCTGCCTGTTCGGCAACGGGGAGCGGACCGGGAACGTCGACCTGGTGACCCTCGCCCTGAACCTGTACGCCCAAGGGGTCGACCCCATGCTGGACTTCAGCGACATCGACCATGTCAAGGAGACGGTCGAGCACTGCAACCGGCTGCCGGTGCATCCGCGCCACCCCTACGCCGGCGACCTCGTCCACACCGCGTTCTCGGGCACGCACCAGGACGCCATCAGCAAGGGCCTCGCCCATCGCGCCGCGCACCCGGACGAGCCCTGGAACGTCCCGTACCTGCCGATCGACCCGGCCGACATCGGCCGCTCCTACGAGGCGGTGATCCGCGTGAACTCCCAGTCGGGCAAGGGCGGAATGGCGTACCTGCTGAAGACCCACCACGGCATCGACCTGCCGCCGCGCATGCGCCCGGACTACTCCCGGGTGGTGCAGGAGGCCACGGACGACAGCGGGCGGGAGATGACGCCGAAGGAGCTGTACGACCTGTTCCGGGCGACGTACGTCGTCGCGGACGGCGAGGTGGCGCTGGAGACCTGGTCCACCCAGCCGGACGGTTCCGGCCGGCACCGCTTCGTCTGCACCCTGCGCGCCGGCGACCGGACCGGCGACTACGAGGGCACCGGCGCGGGTCCGGTGTCCGCGTTCGTCGACGCCCTCGCCGGCGCCGGCTTCACGGTCCGCGTCCTGGACTTCACCGAGGACGACCACTCCGCGTACGCCGAGGTGGAGGTGAACGGCCGCACGGCATGGGGCGCCGGGGAGACCGCGACGGCAGCGGTGCTCTCCGCGGTGAACCGGGGGCTGCGGTGACGGAGGTACTGCGCGCGGAGGGGGTGGAGGTCGTACGGGAGGGGCGCCGATCTGCGGATCGGGTGGACAGCTAGCAATAGCTAGGAGATGCTAGTCGGTGCCGCCAGTACTCGTCGAGCAACCGGGAGCCGCAATGCAGACCCAGGACACCAAGCAGCTGAACGTCCGCCTCCCTGCCGAACTGGTCGACAAGGCCAAGGCCATAGCTCACGAGCGAGGCATGATGCTCTCCGGCTACATCCGCACCCTCATCGAGCGAGACCTCGAGGGCAAGGAGACCCCGGACGAGACGGTGCCGCCACACGTCCTGGCCGCCGCCAAGGCCTTCGCCGAGGCGTTGGAGGCAGGGCGCCGCTGATGGAACTCACCGTCGACCTGCGCTGGGCCCTCGTCATCGCGGACCAGCTCACCGACGGGCCGACGCCGACAACGCCTGGAGAGCGGCCACACTCGCGGCAACCGTGGCGCAGTTACGGCCCTTCGCCTGCCGCAACAACGAGGTGGCCGCCCTCTACGCCTACGCTTCATGGCGCACGCCGGCGAGTCGCTTGCCGTCGCAACGCCCGCACCACATGACGAAGGGGGCGCCCCGGAAGCCTCAGCCGGCTTCTCGGGCGCCCCCTTCCGCGTGCGTCACTTGCTCAGGTACGTCCAGAACTCGTCGAAGGAGAGCACCTTGTCGCCGTTGAGGTCACGGGTCTTGATGATCACCTCGGCCACCGACTCGGTGACGTTCCAGTCGCCCTCCTGGGCCAGGGCGGTCTTGAACTCGGCCGCGGTGATGACGCCGTCACCGTCCGTGTCGATCCGCTCGAACTGCTTGCGTGCCTCGTCGATGTCGGCCACCGATCCGCCCCTTTTCGTCGTACCTTGCTTGGCTTGTTGCCGGAGGTCAGATTAACCGGCTGTCCGAGCGCGCAGAGCGGCGACCACCCACCCGAACTCCGCCTCGTACGCCGCCTGCGGTCCGAGCCCCGCCACCGTCGCCCACAACTGCCGGTACCGGGCCAGCCGCACGTTGGTGCCCGCCTCGAGCCGCGTCAGCACCTCGGCCGGGTCCGCGTCGCCGAGCAGCCCCCGCAGCCGGTCGGCGGCCTCGGGCGCCTCGGGCGCGACACCCCGCTCCAGCGCGTCCCCGGCGAGCTGCACCAACCTGCTCATGAACCACAGCGAGGTGCCCGCGGGCACGTCCGGGCCGCGGTCCGCCGCGTTGAACTCGATCATCCTGCGCATCAGCACCCGGAACTCCGGGTCCTGCATCATCTCGGCGATCTCGACCCACGCGTCGACCTGCTCGGGCGTCGGGTCGTCCGGCAGGTCCGTAGGGGCGTACCGCAGCCGCTCGCGGATGTCGGGGTCTGCGGTGTCCAGCCCGTCGAAGATCTCGGTCGTGAAGTCCTCGACGATCCGGGCCCGTTCGGCCGCCGACAGCCGTGCCAACTTGTTCATCAGGGTCATCTCCTCTGCGGTCGAACCGCGTCGCGCCACGGTCGACAGCACCGCCCGGGTCACCTTGAGCGACCGGATCTGCGCGTCCAGCGCCGTCACATGCGCCGCCGCCACCTCCGCGACCGTCCGCTCCCCGTCCAGCACCTTCCGTACGTCGTCCAGGCCGAGGCCCAGCTCGCGCAGGGTGCGGATCAGCTCCAGGCGGGCGGCGCACGAGGCGTCGTACAGCCGGTACCCCCCGGTCGAACGGGTCACCGGCACGAGTACGCCCTCGTCGGACCAGTAGCGGATGGTCCGGACCGTCAGGCCCGTGGCCCGGGCCAGCTCGCCGATGGTGAAAAGTCCGGTGCCGTCGTCGATCATGTGTGTGAGTCTGGGCCTTCCAGTGGGTGGAGACTCAAGGGGCGGGTGCGGTGGAGACTCTCCGGGACATTCTCGACGCGGCGGCCCGCGGGGTCTTCCCGCCGGCGGACGGCCGGACGACCGTCGTCCCGCAGCACTCGGCCCGGGACGCGGGCGTCCTCGCCTTCACCGCGCACTCCGTCGTCTTCACCGACGAGGATCCGGAGTGGGTGCACGAGACGCTGCGCGGCCTCGACTGCGATCCGCTCGCCGCGACCATGAACCCGCGGTTCCTGGCGGCCTTCCTGGAGCGGACGGGGCGTAGGGCCGAGACCATCGACACGATGCTGGTCGGCCCGCCCCTGCCCGGCGAACCCCCGCTCGCACTGACGGAGATCGAGGACGCCGACCATCCGCGGATCGTCTACGCCCGCGGCCGCCGCGACGATGTGCGGGCCTGGACGGCGGAGGGTGGGGTGCTGGTCATGGGGCGCGGGGTAGGTGGGCGCCTTGAGGTGTCGGTCGAGGTCGACGACGGAGTACGGCATCGGGGGCTGGGGCGGCTGCTCGTGGGCGCCGCCCGGCATCTCGTCGCCGAGCCGCTGTGGGCGCAGGTCGCGCCGGGGAACGCCCGCAGCACGCGGGCGTTCCAGGCGGCCGGTTACCGGCCGGTGGGCGCGGAGGCGCTGCTGCTCAGTGCCAGGCCTCGTAGTGCGGGTTGCTCTGACAGCCGCTCATGATCTCGACCTTGGTGGTCTTGTTCACGGGGCAGACGCCGATGATGTACTTCCGGGCGATGCCGCCGGGGAAGGCGACCTCGACCTGGTCGGCCCACTTGTGGGTGTCGCCGATGGTCTTGTTCACGTCCACGCCGCCGGGGGCGTCGATGTAGTAGTTGTAGCCCGACTTCCACCACGTCTTGTAAAGGTCGTGGTCGTAGGTCGTGGAGACGTACGGGGAGGGCTGGTTGATCAGGACGTACTTCTCGATGTCGTACTGGCCGTTGACGACGTCCTTCGGCTTGAAGCCCTCCGCGAAGACGATCTCGGGGCCGCGGCCGTCACTGCGGTAGAGGGTGCCGCAGCTCTTGCGCCAGACCGGCTCGGGGGTGATGCGGCTGACGTCGACGCTGCGGTCGGCTGCGGCCTTGATGGGGTCGTCGAACTGGACCTTGCAGTCGGGGGTCGTGGGGGCCTTCGTGGGAGCGGTGGCCTTTGCGGGAGCGGTGGCCGCCGTGGTCGCGAAGACGGCGGCGAGGGACAGGACGGCGGCAGCGGCACGCCGCCGCAGACGAGTGGTGATCATGGGAGCACCATCCCGGCCCGGACGTGGCGGGTTGGGGATCTTCACTCGTGCGGCGGCGTGTCAACTGACCGAAGATCAGCGGAAGATGCCGGTGTGGCCCAGTGAGTAGCGGCCGGGCTGCGGGTAGACGGCGAGTCCGTGCGGTCCGCTGCCGACCTTGATCCGGGCCAGCTGCTCGCCGGTGCGGGTGTCGATGGCGTAGACCTCGGCGTCGTAACGTCCCGACAGCCACAGCACCTTGCCGTCCGCCGAGACGCCGCCCATGTCGGGGCTGCCGCCGTCGGGGAGGTGCCACTTCTTCGTCACCTTGTCCTGCGCGAAGTCCCAGACGGAGATGGTCCCTTCGCCCCGGTTGGAGACGTACATCTCGCGCGAGTCGCGGCTGACGTAGAGGCCGTGGGTGCCCTTGCCGGTGGGGATGAGCCGGGGCTTGTCGAACTTGTCGCCGTCGAGGACCCACATGCCGTCGGCCATCATGTCGGCGACGTAGAACCGCTTGCCGTCCGGCGAGATCTTCACGTCCTGCGGCATGGCTCCGCGGAAGGGGAGCTTCTGCTGTCCGACGACCTTCATCTTCTCGGTGTCGACCTTCAGCAGTTCGCCGCTGAACTCACAGGAGACGATGAAGTACCGGCCGTCGAGGGAGAAGTCGGCGTGGTTGACGCCGTAGCAGGTGACCGGGACGGTCTTCTTGCGCTCCATGGTGTGCGGGTCGCGGAAGACGAGTTCGCGGTCGAGGGAGGCCATGACGACGGCGTACTTGCCGTTGGGCGTGAAGTAGAGGTTGTACGGGTCGTGCACCTCGACCGGCTTGCCCGCCTTGCCCGTCCTCGGGTCGATGGGGGTGAGGGTGTGGCCGCGGTTGTTGTTGACCCACAGCGTCTTCATGTCCCAGGAGGGGACGACGTGTTGGGGCTGGCGGCCGACGTGGATCGTCTCGATGATCCGGTACGTCTTGGGGTCGATGACGGAGACCGTGTCGGACTCGGTGTTGGGGACGTAGACGCGGGACGGGAAGTCCTTGACGACCGGGGAGAGCTTGTTGGGGCGGTCGGCGGCATAGACGTCCTGCGGGTCGAGGACCGGTGGCATGCCGGGCAGCCCCTGGACGGGCTTCTTCTTCGGCGGCGCGGGAACGGCGGCCTGGGTGGGGGTGTGCTTGGGCGCGGCGTGGTCGCGGGTTTCGGTGCCGCAGGCGGCGAGGGCGGCGAGGACGGCCCCCGCGGCCAGGGTCTGCTTCACAAGGCGGTGCATCAGCTGAACAGCTCCGTGGTGGTCACCGCGGCCAGGCCGCGGCGGTCGAGTTCTTCCAGTACGGCGGGGAGGGCGGCGACCGTGTCGGCGTACCCGAAGTGCAGGCTCACCACGGACCCGTTCCGGACCTCGCCGAGCACCTTGCGGGTGATCGCGGGGGCGCCGGGGGAGGTGAAGTCCAGGGAGTCGACGTCGTACGACAGGACGTGCGGGTAGCCGACGCGGCGGGCGAGCCGTTCGACGAGCGGGGAGGCCCGGGCGGCACGCGAGGGGCGGAACCAGCTGCCGATCGAGCCGGTGAGCCTGCGCAGCCGGTCGGCGCAGCCCTCGATCTCGGCGAGCGCGTCCGCCTCGGACATGTCGTTGACGCCGAGGTGGTGGAGGGTGTGGTTGCCGAGGTCATGGCCGCCGTCGAGGATGCGGCGGGCGAGCTCGGGGTGCTCGTCGAGCCAGGTGCCGACGGCGAGGACGGTGAGGTGGGCGCCGCGTTCCTCGGCCGCTCGCAGCAACGCCGTGGCGGTGGCGGGGTCGCCGTAGCCGTGGAAGGTGAGGGCGACGCGGGGGCGGGCGCGGGGGCCGTGGGTGAGCTGGGCGGGGCGGCCGGGGAAGCGGCGGGGGCCGGGGGCGGGGGGTTTCGCCGAGGGGCCGGCGGACTTCGAGGGGGCCGGATGAGCGACGGCACCACTGGTGGCACACCCGGCGGTGAACGCAAGCCCGGCGGTGGCACGGAGCACGGCCCGACGATCGGTAGTGGTCACTCGCCCCATTTAAGGGCGGTTTGCCCCGACTACCGATCAGCGACCCGCATCTCGAACCACGTCGTCTTCCCGCGCGGCAGCAGATCGACGCCCCAGCGGTCGGACAGCTTGTCCACCAGGAACAGTCCCCGCCCGCTGATGTCCATCTCCTGCACCGGCATCAGACACGGCAGCCCCCGCGAGGGGTCGCGCACCTCGACGCGGATCCAGCCCCGTCGGCGGCGCATCCGGAGGCCGAACACCCGCGCTCCCGTGTGCCGGACCGCGTTGCCCACGAGTTCGGAGACGAGTAAGACGGCGTCCTCGGTCATCTTGGGGGTGAGTCCCCACTGGCGGAGCACGACCACCTGGGTCAGTCGCCGGGCCGCCGCCGCGGACTCGGGGCGGGACGGAAGCGGAACCTCCGCCTCGGTGGGGTTCCCGAACAACTCCAGCGCCTTCTGCGCGTGTTCGTCCTCGACCGTCGGCGACCAGCGCGCCGCGGTCGCACGGCCGTGTCCCCGCGGCTGTTCGATACCCTCCAGCCCCGCCATGCCCCCATCATGGCCGCCCCGGACGCCCTCCGGGGCCGTTCCTGCCGAATACGCCCCCCGGAATCCACCATTCCGCAGTTTCCGATCGGCATATGCCAGCGGCAGTTCAGGGCCGTCGACAGCCCGTCTGACCTGCGATGGAGGCTCGGTTGGTGGCAATCGACGGTCCCCCTCGACAAGGCAGGCTTAAGGTTGCCTTAAGGCTCCCATAAACCGCCCCATCGAGGGACCCGGATCAGACAGCCCGTCAATTGCAAGTGATTCGGGGAAGTTTCACCGTCGGCTTCGTCACGCCGGCCCTCAGAGGAACTTCGCCTTCCCGGGGCCCTCCTCGACGAAGCTGCGCATGCCGATCTCGCGGTCGGCGGTGGCGAACAGGCCCGCGAACCAGTTCCGTTCGACGGCGAGTCCGGTGTCGATCTCGGTCTCCAGACCGGTGTCGATCGACTCCTTCGCGGCCCGCAGCGCGATCGCCGGCCCCTGCGCGAGCTTCGCCGCCCACGCGCGCGCCTCGGTGTACACGTCGGCGGCCGGGACGACACGGTCCACCAGGCCGAGCTTCTCCGCCTCGTCGGCCTTGACCATCCGGCCGGTGAAGATGAGGTCCTTCGCCTTGGACGGGCCGATGAGCCGGGCCAGGCGCTGGGTGCCGCCCGCGCCCGGGATCAGGCCGAGCAGGATCTCGGGCTGGCCCAGCTTGGCGTTGTCGGCGGCGATCCGGAAGTCCGCGCACAGCGCCAGCTCGCAACCGCCGCCCAGCGCATAGCCGGTGACGGCCGCGACGACCGGCTTGGGGATGCGGGCCACGGCCGTGAACGAGTCCTGGAGGGCGCGGGCGCGCAGGACCATCGCGGTGTGGTCCATGGCCTGCATCTCCTTGATGTCCGCGCCGGCCGCGAACACCTTCTCCCCGCCGTAGATCACCACGGCCCGCACGTCCTCACGACGCGTCGCCTCCTCGGCGAGCTCCTTGAGCCGGTCCTGCGTGGCGACGTCCAGCGCGTTCATGGGCGGACGGTCGAGAAGAATGGCGCCGACGCCTTCGGCGACTTCGAGATTCACGGTCATGCAGGCAGGTTAACGTGCGCTAACGACAACGGCCCCGGTGCAGTAGCTCACACCGGGGCCGTACGTCAGCGTCGTACGACTACTTCTTCCACTCCGCCCAGGACATGTTCCAGCCGTTGTAGCCGTTGTCCGGGGCCACCGTGGCGTCGTTGGAGTGCTTCACGACCACCACGTCGCCGATGATCGAGTGGTCGAAGAACCACGCGGCCGGCGCGGAGCGGTCGCCGCCGCCGCGGTTGTCGCGCAGGCCCACGCAGCCGTGGCTGGCGTTGTAGTTGCCGAAGGCGTCGCCGCCCCAGTAGTTGCCGTGGATGAAGGTGCCCGAGTTGGTCAGGCGCATGGCGTCGGGGACGTCCTTGATGTCGTACTCGCCGCCGTAGCCGACCGTCTCGCCGTTCATACGGGTCACCCGGAGGCGCTCGCTGATGACCATCTGGCCGTTCCAGGTGTCGTAGCCGGGCTTGCCGGTGGTGACGGGCAGGGTCTTGATGACCTTGCCGTCCTGCATGACCTTCATCGTGTGCTTCTTGGCGTCCACGATCGAGACCTGGTTGCGGCCGATGGTGAAGGAGACGGTCTTGGCCTGCTTGCCGTACACGCCGTCGCGGCCCTCGACGCCGTCGAGGTTGAGGTCGACGGTGACCTTGGTGCCCTCGGCCCAGTACTCCTCGGGGCGGAAGTCGAGGCGGTCGTTGCCGAACCAGTGGCCCTCGACGTCGACGGCCGGCTCGGTCTTGATGCTGATGGCCTTCTCGACGTCCGCGGGGTTGGTGATGCCCCGGGTGAAGCGGATCGAGAAGGGCATGCCGACGCCGACCTTCGAGCCGTCCTCCGGCGTGAAGTTGCCGATGAAGGTGTTCTTCGGCGTCAGGGTGGTGAAGCTGGAGTCCTCGGCGGCCTCACGGCCCTCGGAGTCCTTGGCGACCGCGTGCACCGTGTACTTGGTGGACCCGGCCAGGTGGGTGGACGGCGTCCAGGAGGCGCCGTCGGCGGATATCTCGCCGTCGACCTTGTCCCCCTTGGCCGTCTTGACCTCGACGGCCGTCAACTTGCCCTTGCTGGCGCTCACCTTGAGGGCGCCGCTGGTCTCGACGGACTTGGCGCCGTCCTTGGGCGCGATGGCGACGACGGCCACCGACTGCTTGCTCTCCGCGGTGCTCGCGTCCTCGCCCTTGCCGGCGCCGGGCTTGCCGTCCGAGTCCCCGCCGCCTCCGCCGCACGCCGTGACGGCGACCAGCATCACTCCGGACACCACGGCCATCCAGCCCTTGCGCCGCCGCACGCGTGCGTCAACCGACGCCCCCGATATCGGTCGCACGTTCAAAGTGTTTCTCCCCTCGCCGGGCCCGGTCCAGGCCCGCAACCCCCTGCGCGTCCCGCGCACTCGGCGCATATTAACCGCAAGATCCCGGCCGTCGGCGGGGTGCGATTGTCACCGTTCGGTCCCAACCGCGCCCCCTGCACCGCCCGTCGACCCGGCCCCCCACCTGGTTACTTCACCGCGCTGCCCGTCTTCCACTCCTTCCATCCCATATTCCATCCTCCGAGGCCGTTGTCAGGAGCGACCTTTTTGTCATTGCTGTGGACGACCTCGACGACGTCGCCGATGAGGCTGCGGTCGAAGAACCAGCCCGCGGGGGTGTCCGAACTGCCCCCCTTCACATCCCGCAGGCCGACACAGCCGTGGCTGACATTGACCTTGCCGGGGGCGTCCGGCGCCCAGTAGTTGCCGTGCAGGAAGGTGCCGGAGTCGGTCAGGCGCATGGCGTGCGGGACGTCGGGGATGTCGTACTCGCCGCCGAAGCCGACCGTGCGGCTGTTCATGCGGGTCACTTCCAGCATCTCGGTGACGACCATCTTGCCGTTGTAGGTCGTGGTGCGGGGGGCTCCGGCCGTGATCGGGACCGTGGCCAACAGCTCACCGTCCCGTCTGACCTGCATGGTGTGCTTGGCGGCGTCGACGAGGGAGACCTGGCTGCGGCCGACGGTGAAGGAGAACGTCTTGTACTGGAGGCCGTAGACGCCGGGGGCGCCCTCGACGTCCCGTAGGCGCAGAGCGACGGTGACCTGGGTGCCGGGCTTCCAGTAGTGCTCGGGGCGGAAGTCGAGGCGGCCCTTGTCGAACCAGTGGGGGCGGATCTCGACGGGGGGTTTGGCGGTGACGTGGACGGCACGTTCGACGGCGGCGCGGTTCTCGATGTCGCGGTTGAAGGTCAGGGAGACGATCATTCCGGTGCCGACCGTGGAGCGGTTCTCCGGGGTGACGTAGCCGATGAAGCGTTCGTCGGGGACGTAGGTGGTGAAGGTGGTGTGCCGGGCGGAGCGGCGCCCGTGGCCGTCGAGGGCGACGGCGTCGACGGTGTACTTCGCGGCGAGGGCGAGCCGCGTCTCGTCGGGCTCCCAGCGCAGGCCGTCCTCGGAGATGTGGCCGGGCACCGGGGTGTCCTGCGCGTCCTGGGACTTGACGACCTTCACCGACTCCAGCCGGCCGCTGGGCACGCGCACCCGCAGCCGGCTGTCCTGCTCCACGCCCTTGCTGCCGTCGTCCGGGGTGACCCGGATGACGTCCTCGGGTGCGGGCGGTTTCCCGAACCCGCCGAGGTCGAGCCCGCCGGACCCCGAAGTGCAGCCGGCCAGCAGTCCTGCCCATGTCAGTACGGCGGCCAGAGCGGCCCCTGCGCGCCGAGCGCGCCTGTGTGCATGCCTCACAGGGGGTCCAACGATCAGGCCCGCCCTGGGGAAACGTGAGTGCGAGCCTAGCTCTGGGCAGAACAGTGGGGAGGACGACGCGATGGGGAGCCGCGGCCGGGACGCCGTGCGCCCTTTTGACGTCGTTCCGCGAGCCGTGGGAGGCCTGAGGTGTCCAGCGCAGCCGAGCAGGAGGCGGTGGCCGACGACGTACGGCCGGCTGCTGTGAACGGTGCGCGGCGTGTGCCGTCGGCGCCGGCCGTGCCCGTGTGGCCGGGTGCGCCCGTGCCGTTGGGGGCCCGGTTCCGGGTGGGTCCGGACGGGGTCGCGGGCACCAACTTCGCGTTGTGGGCGGGCGGCGCGGAGGGCGTGGAGCTGTGTCTCTTCGACGAGCGGGGCAAGGAGACCCGGGCCCGGCTGACCGAGCTGACGCACGAGATCTGGCACGGGTTCGTGCCGGGCGTGATGCCCGGGCAGCGGTACGGCTATCGGGTGCACGGGCGCTGGGACCCCTGGACCGGCGGCCGCTGGAACCCGGCGAAGCTGCTCCTCGACCCGTACGCCCGCGCCGTGGACGGCGACTTCAGCCTGCCGCCCGAGGTGTACGGGCACGTCCGTGACTGGCCCCAGCAGCAGGTCGCGGACACCGTGCGGGACGAGCGGGACTCGGCGCCGTACGTCCCGAAGGGCGTGGTCGTCCACGACGACGCCCCCGACGACGAGTGGGCGGACGACCGGCGCCCGAAGACACCGTGGGCGGACTCGGTCATCTACGAGCTGCATGTACGGGGGTTCACGAAACTGCACCCCGGCATCCCCGAGGAACTCCGGGGCACGTACGCCGGGTTGGCGCATCCGGCGGCCGTCGAGCACCTCACGAAGCTGGGCGTCACGGCCGTGGAGCTGCTGCCGGTGCACCAGTTCGCCCATGAGGACCATCTGCTGCGGCGCGGGCTGAAGAACTACTGGGGCTACAACTCCATCGGCTACTTCGCCCCGCACGCCGCCTACGCCGCCTCCGGCACCACCGGCCAGCAGGTCGGCGAGTTCCGGCGGATGGTGCGCGCGCTGCACGAGGCGGGCATCGAGGTCATCCTCGACGTGGTCTACAACCACACGGCGGAAGCGGGTGAGTTGGGCCCGACGCTGTCGCTGAAGGGCATCGACAACCGGGGCTACTACCGGCTCCAGTCGGACGCCCGCCGGTACGCCGACTACACGGGCTGCGGGAACACCCTCCACGTCGTACAGCCGCACGTCCTGCGCCTCATCACCGACTCGCTGCGCTACTGGGTCACCGAGATGGGCGTCGACGGCTTCCGTTTCGACCTGGCGGCGGCGCTGGCGCGCTCGATGCACGACGTCGACATGCTGTCGCCGTTCCTCGCGGTGATCGCGCAGGACCCGGTGCTGCGGCGGGTGAAGCTGATCGCCGAGCCGTGGGACGTGGGGTCGGGCGGCTATCAGGTCGGCGCCTTCCCGCCCCTGTGGACCGAGTGGAACGACCGTTACCGCAACGCCGTACGGGACTTCTGGCGCGGCGCGCTGCCGGACGTACGGGACCTGGGGTACCGCCTGTCGGGATCCAGCGATCTCTACGCCTGGGGCGGGCGGCGCCCGTACGCCTCGGTCAACTTCATCACCGCGCACGACGGTTTCACGCTGCGCGACATGGTGTCGTACGAGCGCAAGCACAACGAGGCCAACGGCGAGGGGAACCGGGACGGTTCGGACGACAACCGGTCGTGGAACTGCGGGGCCGAGGGCGAGACGGACGAGGAGCGGGTACGGGCGTTGCGGCGGCGCCAGTTGCGCAACCTGCTGACGACGCTGCTGCTCTCGACGGGCGTGCCGATGCTGGTCGCGGGCGATGAGCTGGGCCGGACACAGCGCGGGAACAACAACGCGTACTGCCAGGACAACGAGATCAGCTGGCTGGACTGGGGGCTGCTGGAACAGCCGGGCTGGAAGGCGCTGTTCGAGCTCACGTCCCGCCTGATCGCACTGCGCCACCAGCACCCCGTGCTGCGCCGCCGCGCCTTCTTCTCGGGGCGGGCGCACTCCGCGGACGGGCTGCGTGATCTGGCGTGGTTCACGGCGCGGGGGACGGAAATGACGGAACGGGACTGGTACGCGCCGGCGGCCACACTCGGCATGTACCTCTCCGGACGGGACATCCCGGGCCGCGACGAGCGCGGCGCCCCCGTCCTCGACGACAGCTTCCTCGCCGTCCTGCACGCCGGCGACCGCCCGGCGACCTTCGTACTGCCGGAACCGCCGTGGGCGGAGCGGTACGAGGTGGTCGTCGACACGTCCAGGGAGGAGCAAGGGGAGGCGCCGGGGGTGGTGCATCGGGCGGGGGCGGCGATCACGGTGCCGGCGCGGGCGGTGTTGTTGTTGCGGGTGGCCGACTGAGCAGTCGCCCCTTCTCCAACTGCCTTCGTGGACAATGCCGTTCATAACGTGCGACCCAGCCGGTAGCCTCGCTTCGTGAGCGGACAGATCCAGACTCTGGCGGGGTCCGTGATCGGCGCCGGCATCCTGGCAGTGGTGTTGTTCGTCGCCCGCCCGTACTTCACGACCTTGTCCAACGAAGCGGCCAACGCGACGCCCCGTGCCGTGCGCAGGCTGTACCGGCGCCTGCGCCCGGTCGGGGGGCGTCGGCTCAGGCGCTATCGCGACCAGGTCCGGGTCGAGAACTCCTGGGTGCGCCTCGGTCTTTCGCAGAGCGACCGGGACGGCGACGACGGACGGGCGCCCGGGCTCCGGGAGGTCTACGTCCCCTTGCACTGCGTGCAGGGTGGCGGCCGCTCCGACGCCGCGACCCTCCTGCTCGGCCACCGCCGCACGGTGCTGCTCGGAGACCCCGGGGCGGGCAAGACCCTGCTGCTCAAGCACGAGATGCTGGAGTGGGCGGACGGCGAGGACGACAGGGTCGTACCGGTGATCGTCGAGCTGCACGCGTGCAACCGCAGGAAGGACTCCTTCGAGGAGCTGATCACCGAGAAGTTCCAGCAGGCGGGTGTCTCCACCGCCGCGGACATGGTGGACACCCGTCTGGACTCCGGTGGGCTGCGGGTGTTCTTCGACGGGCTGGACGAGGTCGGCACCGAGGAGTTCGAACACGTCGTCCGCCGCCTGCACGACTTCGCCGTGCGACACCCCGACTGCGACATGGTCGTCTCATGCCGGACCGCGGCCTACGACCAGCAGTTGCAGGACGTGTTCGACCAGGAGATCCGGATCGCCGAGTTCGACGACGCCTCGATCCTGCGCTTCCTGTCCAAGTGGCCCGGTCTCACCGATCAGGTCACGGCGGCCAGGATC
This sequence comes from Streptomyces justiciae, assembly GCF_015163075.1. Lineage (GTDB taxonomy): Bacteria > Actinomycetota > Actinomycetes > Streptomycetales > Streptomycetaceae > Streptomyces > Streptomyces justiciae. The sequence goes on along the minus strand of NZ_JADDXU010000005.1, from coordinate 473,201 downwards.
TTCCAGGCGCTCCAGGGGGACCCGGAGCTGATGGTGCTGGCGCGCACCCCGTTGATGCTCACCCTCATCGCCTATCTCCAGTCCGGCGACCGCCCGGAGAGCGTCGGGCCGCTGCCCAACTCCCGTGCCCGCTTCTACGACATGGCGGTGGCCCACCTCCTGGACCGGGACCGGCTGCTCAACCGCAGCGAGTCGATCGGGACGTACCACGCGGGCCGCAAGACGCTGGTGTTGCAGCGGCTCGCCCTCCGTCAGCTGAGCGAGTCGTCGGCACGCGGGGATCAGCAGGAGATCGGCCGCGCCCAGTTCGAGTCCGTCATCGAGGAGTTGCTCCCGGGGTTCGACCTGGACCGCAGCCCCCATCTCCAGGGAATGCTGCGGGAGATCGTCAGCCGCAGCGAGCTGATCAAGGACATCGACCGCGGCCGCCACTACCAGTTCACCCACCTGACGCTGCTGGAATACCTGGCCGCCTGCGAACTGCGGTCGGACGAGGCGCGGTTGATGGACCACTACCGGCGGGACCCGAAGCCCTGGCGGGAGACCGTGCGCATGTGGTGCGCCGTCACCCGTGGCTCCTGCACCGGCGTGGTGCGCGAGATCTTCGACAGCGCCGACCTGGGACGCAAGGTGCTCGCCCTGCAGTGCCTGGCGGACGCCGTGCACATCGAGGAGGCCCTGGCCGAGGAGATCCTGGACTTCTTCCTGCGGCACCTCGGCGGTGCGGGCGACGCCCAGGGGGACATCGCGAAAGGGCTCGGCACGCTGGCGGCCAGCAGCAGCCCTCGGGGGCGGCGGGTGCGGGAGGCGCTCGCCGAGACGGTTCGGGGACCGGCCTCGCCGCGACGCACGGCGGCACTGCGGGCCCTGACCGTGTCCGGGCGCCAGGAGGCGGCCCAGGTCCTGGCACGGCAGCCCGACGACGAGGCCCGCGCGGCACTCCAGGCGATGGGCGACGTGGCGGTGCCGGCGCTGGCGTGGTGGGCCGGGCAGGGCGAGACCTGGGCGGTCCGCTCGCTCGGTGCGGTGGGCACACCGGCCGCGGCGCTGCGACTGGCCGGGCTGCTGTGGAGCGGGCACCCGGTCGTCTACCCCACCGTGCGGGCGGCCGCGTGGAACCTGGCCTCGCTGATGCTCAACCCGGACGTGCGCGACGCGCTGAGCGAGTGGACGCCGCCCGCCGACCTGCCCCGCGACCAGCAGTACGGGTGGCTGTGGGACGGGTTCCCGTACCCCGGCGCGCTGCGAACCGTCGCGGCCCGGGTCGCCTGGCTCATCGACTGCGGCCGGCTGGACGGCCACCCCGCCTCCGATCTGGCCAACGACATGGAACCGGCCGCGGGTGTCGGGGCGATCCATCCGCACATCGGCATTCCCCTGTTCGCCTGCGCCCCCTTCCGCTGGGGGCGGCTGCGCAGCACGGACGCCACCTGGCGCGAGGTCGACAGCCTGCTCCTCGCGGGCTGGGAGACGCTGGAGCTGCCGTCACACTTCTTCCCGCTCAGCGCCGTGGACCGCAGACGGCTGTGCGAGATGGCCTTCGAGAGTCCGGCGGCGGCGTCGAGCCGTGGCAGACAGGTCCTGGAACCTCTGCGCGACGCCCTGCTGCGGATCCACGGCGTGCCGGTGACCCACCAGGCCGTGCTGCGGGCCCTGCCCTGGCCCGTGCAGGTGGAGCTCGTCAGAATCCGGTTCGGCGCGAAGATCCGCTTCGGTGCGCGGTTCCGGGACACCGCGCAGGATCTGCGGAACCGGTGGTGCCAGGTGCACGTACGGCCGGCCCGGCCCAGGGTGTCGACCGCCGTGGCCTGGGCCACGGGTGGCCTGCTGGCCGCGCTCGCCGTGGGAATCGGCGGCACGCGCCTGGTGTCGTCGGTCGTCGGCCAGGAGCCGTTCGGCCTCGCGCCGTGGGGTCCCAAGGGCGTGACCGTCGCGGTGCTCCTCGTCATCGTCATCGCGGCGGGAGTGCTGTTCGTCGGGTTCGGTCCCGTGGCGAGCCCCGACTGGGACGACGAGGTGCCGCTCGGCGCCCTCGCCGTCGAGATCGTCGCCCTGCCCTACCTCCTGTGGGTCGCCCTGGCCACCGGCAGGGACCTGACGGGTGGCTGGCGGATCCCGGTCCTCACAGCCATCGCACTGACCGGCTGCTGCGCCGCCGCGAGCCTGCTCACCGAGCAGGCCAACAGGAAGCGGAACAACCCCTTGCGGGCCCCGCTGTCCGCGCAGCCGGACCTCGCCCCGTGGGCGACTGCTTCCTGACGCACCGAGGGGCGGGCGGGGACAGCGTTTCAGGTGCGTGAACTCCCCGCCGGATTCCTGGCCAAGGCACGGACCCGCTGATCAGACTGGTGCCATCCCCCTTCCCGTGCCCCTGTGCGAGGACTCCGCATGCCCGAAATCTCCCGCCGCGCCTTCGGTGGTCTCGTCGGTGGTGGTGCCGTGACCGCTGTCGCCGGTACGGCCACCGCCGCCGAGGCCGCCTCCGTCGAACGCCCCTTCAAAGCCAGGCCCGGGGCCGTGAGCCGGCGTCCCAACATTCTTGTCATCCTCGGTGACGACCTCGGCTGGGCGGATCTCTCCTCCTACGGTGCCCCGCACATCAGGACACCGCACCTGGACCGGCTGGCCCGGCAGGGGGTGCGGTTCACCGATGCCTACTCGGGGTCGGCGACCTGCTCCCCCACCCGGTTCAGCCTCTACACCGGCCGCTATCCGGGCCGTACGCCGGGCGGGCTGGCCGAGCCGATCGGCAACAGGACGCAGGGGCTGGACCCCGACCACCCGACCCTCGCCTCGCTGTTGAAGAAGGCCGGTTACGCCACCGCCCTCATCGGCAAGTGGCACTGCGGCTGGCTGCCCGACTACAGCCCGACCAAGTCGGGTTGGGACGAGTTCTTCGGCAACCACGGCGGCGTCCTGGAGTACTTCTCGAAGCTCGGCCAGCTCGGCGACTACGACCTCTACGAGGGCGACGCCACCTACAAGGACCTGCGGTACTACACCGAGGTCCTCACCGAGCGGGCCGTCGAGTACGTCGGCCGGAAGCACGACAGGCCCTGGCTGCTGAACCTCAACTTCACCACCCCGCACTGGCCCTGGCTCGCGGAGGGCGACGAGGAGACCGGCGCCGAGATCGCCGCGAAGATCCGGGCCGCCACGTCCCAGGCGGAGGTCGTGGCCGCGCTCAACCACTACGACGGCGGCTCGGTCGAGAAGTACGCGGAGATGGTGGAGTCCCTGGACGCGGCCGTCGGCGAGGTGCTCGCCGCGCTGCGCCGCGCCGGGCAGGAGGAGAACACGGTCGTGGTGTTCGCCAGCGACAACGGCGGCGAGCGTTACTCCTACAACTGGCCTCTCAGCGGCGAGAAGTTCGTCCTCCTGGAGGGCGGCATCCGCGTCCCGACGATCGTGCGCTGGCCCGCCCGCATCGACGGCCACCAGGTCAGCCACGAGCCCAACTTCTCCCCCGACTGGACGGCGACCCTGCTGGAGTTCGGAGGCGCCCGCCCCGACCCGGCGTACCCGCTGGACGGCACGAGCCTCGCGGGCTACCTGCTGCGCGGTGAGGAGCTGCCGGAGCGCGACCTGTTCTGGCGGGTGCGGGCCAACCGGGCGCTGCGGCGCGGCGACTGGAAGTACTACCAGGACGCGGACAAGACCGACCACCTCTACAACCTGGCCGCCGACGCCCGCGAACAGGCCGATCTCGCCCCGGACGAGCCCGAGTTGCTGGCAGAGCTGAAGGCGGCGTGGGAGAAGACGGCCGCCACACTCCTGCCGTACCCCGGCTAGCCGAGAATCCCCCGCTGGTACGCCGTCGCGACCGCCGCCGCGCGGTCGTTGACGCCCAACTTGGCGTACAGGTGGGTGAGATGGGTCTTCACGGTCGCCTCGCTGATGAAGAGTTCGCGGGCGATCTCGCGGTTGGACGTGCCCTTGGCGACGAGTGCCAGCACTTCGCGTTCGCGGGCGGAGAGCGGCTCGTTGCGGGGCGTCCTGACCGCCGACACCAGGCGGGAGGCGACCGCTGGTGACAGGACCGTACGGCCCTGGGCCGCCGCGCGGACCGCGGTGAACAGCTCGTCGCGCGGGGCGTCCTTGAGCAGATAGCCCGTCGCGCCCGCCTCGATGGCGGGCAGGGTGTCGGAGTCGGTGTCGTACGTCGTCAGCACCAGGACCTTGGCGCGGGCGCCGCGGCGGGTCAGCTCGCGGATGGCGTCCACTCCCCCGCCGCCCGGCATGCGCAGGTCCATCAGGATCACGTCCGGGTCGAGGGCGGCGGCGCGCTCCAGAGCCTCCACACCGTTGGACGCCTCGCCGAGGACGGTGAAGCCGGGGGCGTTGTCGAACATGCCGCGCAGACCGTCCCGTACGACGGGATGGTCGTCGACGATCAGCAAGGAGACCTCGTCGTTCATGGCGGAGTCGGTCATGGCGGGGTCAGTCATGGCGGACCAACGGTACGCGAGCCGACAGGGCCGTGCCGTGACCCGGTTCCGACTCCACCGTGAGGGAGCCCGCGATGCGTTCGGCGCGGGCGCGCATGCCGGCGAGGCCGAAGCCGCCGGTGCGGGTGCGGGCGGGGACCGCGGCGGGGTCGAAGCCCCGGCCGTCGTCGCGGATGTCGAGGATGACCTCGTCGCCGAGGTAGGACAGGGTGACGCCGACGCGGTCGGCCCGGGCGTGCCGGGCCGCGTTGGACAGGGCCTCCTGGACGATCCTCAGCAGGGTCGCCGCGACCTCGTCATGGAGTTGCTCGGCGGTGCCGGTGACGGTGAACTCGGCGCGTACACCCGTCCGTTCACCCCATTCGGCGACCGTCTTCTTCAGGGCCTCGGCGAGTCCCGCGTGCTCCAGCGCCACCGGGGCGAGGTTGTGCACCGAGCGGCGGGCCTCGCCGAGGCTGTGCCGGGCCAGGTCGGAGGCGCGGGCCAGATGGGTGCGGGCGACGTCCAGGTCCGGGGCGCCGGCGACGACCTGGAGCTGGGCGATGATGCCGGTCAGACCCTGGGCGATGGTGTCGTGGATCTCGGCGGCGAGCCGCCGGCGTTCGTCGGCGACACCCGCTTCCCGTGCTTGGAGGAGGAGTTGGGCGTGAAGGGCGGCGTTCTCGTCGAGCGCCTGCTGCAACGCCTCGATGGTGGCGGCGCGTTCGCGGGAGCGCTGCTCCTCCTGGTAGGTGAGGTGGGCGACGGCCATCAGCAACGCGTTGTTGGCGACCAGGAGTCCGCCGAACACCGCCACCTGGCCCCAGCTGCGGAACGGCAGCCCGCCGGACTGCGAGCCCGCCACCACGATCGAGGTGGCGAACAGGCCGAGCCGCTGCCGCCGCACCCCCGGGATGACCTCGTCGGCGTCGAAGTAGCCGGTGATCGCGTAGAACGCGAAGAACGGGTTGATCCAGGTGAGGACGAAGGCGATGGCCCAGCGCAGGACGTAGTAGACGACACCGCGCCGGGAGGGGGTACGACGGCCCCGGCGGGGTCCGTGCCACAGCTGGAGCACGAGCGCGGCCACCACCAGGACGCCGGCCGCGTACCACTCGGCGGGCCCGGTGATCAGCCCGCCGGTGGCGGCCGACAGGAAGGTGCCGATGGCGAGCAGCCCGTAGGGGCCCCAGGTGTGGAACTGGTTCCAGCGCCGCTCGATCTGTTCGTCCGCCGCGGTCATGCCCTCAGTCTGCACGGCGGAGCGCCTACTCCCAGCGGAACCAGCGCGCGGCGCCGGCCGTGAGCAGGACCGTCCAGGCGACGAGGACGCCGAGGTGGGTCCAGCCGATCCAGTCGCCCGCCGCGGCCCGGTTCAGCGCCTCGGCGGCCGCCCCGAACGGGGTGTACCCGACGATCCGCGCGAGGACGTCCGGCATCGTCTGCACCGGCGCCCACAGGCCCGCGCAGAACATCGCCGGGAAGAACACGGCGGACCCGACGGCACCGGCGATCTTCGTCGTCCGGGACAGCGCGCAGACGACGGCACCCAGCGCGAGGGACACGAGGACGGCCAGGACCAGGGCGAGGAGATAACCCGCGGGCTGCTCGGGCAGTCGTACGTCGAAGGCGAGCCGCCCGACCGCGAGGGCGAGCAGCGCGGAGGTGAGCGCGGCGCCGCCGAACACCGTCATCTGGGCGGCCAGCAGCGCCGAGGGCCGTACCGGAGTGGTGGCCATCCGGCGCAGGATGCCGCGCTCGCGGTAGCCGGTGAGGGTCTGCGGCATCGCCTGGAGGCCGCCCACGATCAGGCCGAGCAGCACGGCGACGGGGACGTACACGTCGATGGTACGCAGCCCGCCGAGGTCGGCCTCGGGGTCCCGGAAGGACGGGATCGAGCCGAGGATGACCAGGAGCAGGGTCGGGAAGAGCAGGATCCAGAAGAGGGCGCCGGGTTCGCGGCGGAAGAGGCGGATCTCGGTGCGCAGGACGGCGGAGTTCATGCCGCGGCTCCCCTTCAGTACGGCGGTGCTCATGCCGCTGCCTCCTTCGTCAGGTCGAGGAACGCGTCGTCGAGGGTGGCCTCGGTGACGCGGAGCTGGTGGGCGGTGATGTGGAGCCGGGCGAGGAGGGTCAGTACGGCGCTGACGGTCTCATCGGTGCCGGACAGGGTGACGCGGCCGTCGTGGTGCTCGACGGAGGCCAGCGCGGGGAGGGCGTCGAGGTCAGCGTCGTCCAGCGGGGCGGAGGGCGTGAAGCTGATGACCGTTGCCCCCGCCGAACGCCGGATGAGACCGGCCGGGGTGTCCAGGGCGGCGACCCGGCCCTTGTCGATCACTGCGATCCGGTCGCACAGCCGCTGCGCCTCCTCCATGAAGTGCGTGACGAGGAGGACGGTGACGCCGTTCGCGCGGATGTCCTCGATCAGGTCCCAGGTGTCGCGGCGGGCGCGCGGGTCCAGGCCGGTGGTCAGCTCGTCCAGGACGACGATCCTCGGGTTGCCGATGAGCGCGAGCGCGATGAACAGGCGCTGCTTCTGGCCGCCGGAGAGCTTCGCGAACCGGGTGGTCAGCCTGCCGGTCAGGCCGAGGCGTTCGGCGAGGGGCCGCCAGTCGGCGGGGCGGGCGTGGAAGGACGCGTACAGCTCCAGCGCCTCGCGGACGGTGAGCTTGGCCTGGAGCTCGCTCTGCTGGAGCTGGGCGCCCAGGACGCGGGCGACCTTCTCGTGGTCGGCGATCGGGTCGAGGCCGGTGACGCGGACGCGGCCGGCGTCGGGGACGCGCAGCCCCTCGACGCACTCGACGGTGGTGGTCTTGCCGGCCCCGTTCGGGCCGAGGACGCCGAAGATCTCGCCCTCCTGAACGGCGAAGGAGACACCGTCGACGACGGGCCGGCCGCCGTAGGACTTGCGCAGTTCGCTGACTTCGATGACGGACATGGCATCAGCGTCGCGGGACGCGGGGTGCGCGCACATCGGCCGTCGCGCTCGAACGCGCATCAGCCGATCGGTTGATGCCGTCGTACGACCCCTCGAACGCGCAGGTCGTAGGACCAGCGCCCGACCCCGGTCCGGCCAAAACTCGGTGGGCGTTGTCAGTGCCGATCCGTAGGCTCGCTGCTGATGCCCACGACACGTGCAACCCCCGGGAAACGCTCCGCCGTCAGAACCCTGCTGCGCCTGTGGCCGTACGTCAGACCGGTGCGGGCGCGGCTGTTCACCGCCGCGTTCGTCGCGGTCCTGGCCTCCTGTACGGGCCTGGTGATCCCGCTCGTCCTGAAGTGGATGGTGGACGGACCGGTCGCCGACCGGGACCCGGCGGGGGTGTGGCTCGGGGCGCTGTTCCTGCTGTTGCTGGGCTTCGGTGAGGCGCTGCTGTTCGGGCTGCGGCGATGGCTGGTGGCCCGGCCGCTGTCGCATGTCGAGGCCGAGATGCGGGCGGATCTGTACGGGCATCTGCAACGGCTGCCGGTGGCCTTCCACGACCGGTGGGCGTCGGGTCAGCTGCTGTCGCGGGGCACGACCGACCTGATGCTGCTGCGCATGTTCCTGGCGTTCCCGCTGACGTTCCTTCTGGTCAACAGCGTGACGATCCTCGTCGGCGTGATCATCATGCTGATCCAGGACTGGACACTCGGGCTGGTGATCCTGGCGCCCGCGGTCCCGGTGATCGTCTCCTGTCTGCTCTTCGAGCAGCGGTACTCCTCGGTGGCCCGGCAGGCGCAGGACCAGGTCGGCGACCTGACGACGGTCGTCGAGGAGAGCGTCCTCGGCATCCGCATCATCAAGGGCTTCGGCCGGCACCGCAGCCAGGCGCGGGCGTTCTGGGAGCTGTCGCGGACGCTGCGCGGGACGGAGCTGCGCAAGGCGCGGCTGCTGGCCGCGATCCTGAGCGTCATCGTGACGCTGCCGGAGGTGGCGATCGGGGCGGCGCTGGTGCTGGGGTCGGTGCAGGTGGCGGACGGGGAGCTGTCGGCGGGGACACTGGTGGCGTTCCTGTCGACGGCGCTGGCGCTGCGGTGGCCCATCGACTCGATCGGCTTCCTGCTGGCGATGAGCCAGGACGCGGCGAGCGCGACGGAGCGGTACTTCGAGGTGATGGACGAAGCTCCGGAGGCGGAGACGTCCCTGAGGGGCGCGGGGCTGTATCAACATGCGGCTCCGCCACGGGGCGCGACCAGCCCCCACCCGCCCGCACCCGACAACGATGGCCTCCGGTTCCACAACGTCCGTTTCCGCTACCCCGACGCCGCCCCCGACTCACCGCCCACCCTCGACCGCGTCGACCTCCACATCCGCCCCGGCGAGTCCATGGCGCTGGTCGGCGCGACGGGCAGCGGCAAGACGGCCCTCACCGCGCTGGTCCCCCGCCTCCACGAACTCACGGACGGCCACATCACCCTCGACGGCGAGGACATCACCGCCATGTCCCGCGAGGAGCTGCGCTCCCTCGTGGCGATGGCCTTCGAGGAACCCACGCTCTTCTCCGCGAGCGTCGGCGAGAACGTCCTGATGGGCGCCGACGGCCACGAACTGGACCGCGCCCTGTCCATCGCCCAGGCCGACTTCGCGCACGCCCTCCCCCAGGGCACCGACACCAAGATCGGCGAGCAGGGCCTCAGCCTCTCCGGCGGCCAGCGCCAGCGTCTCGCGCTGGCCCGCGCGGTCGTCGGCAGGCCCAGGTTCCTCGTCCTGGACGACCCGCTGTCCGCGCTGGACGTGCACACGGAGGCCGCGGTCGAGGCCGCCCTGCGTGACGTGCTCGCGGACACCACCGCCCTGATCGTCGCCCACCGCCCGTCGACCGTGCTGCTCGCCGACCGGGTGGCGCTGCTGTCGGAGGGCCGTATCACCGCGGTCGGCACCCATCAGGAACTGCTGCGGACGAACGCCGAGTACGCCCATCTCATGTCCGGCTCAGGGGAAACGGAGGACGCCCGATGACCGCGCCGCCGACGGCCGCGCCCACCACCGCCGACGACGAGGCGGAACCGGACGTCCCCGAGAAGGCGGGCGACCCCTTCGACCGTGACGTCCTGCCCACCCCGCCCCGCGCGACCTCCACCCTGCTGCGCTCCCTGCTCGCCCCGATGAAGGCCCGCGTCGCCCTCACCAGCTTCCTGCTGCTGCTCCAGCAGGCGGCGGTGCAGGCGGGGCCGCTGCTGGTGGCGTACGCGATCGACAGTGCCGTACCGGCGTTCCGGGAGGACCGGCACGGGCCGCTGATGGCGGTCGGGGTGGCCTACCTGCTGTGCTCGGTGGCCTCCGGCGGCCTGCAGTACGCGTTCATCCGCGCCTCGGCCCGGGTCAACCAGGACGTGCTCCTCGATCTGCGTGGCCGGATCTTCCGGCACGCCCAGGCGCTCAGCGTCGACTTCCACGAGCGCTACACGAGCGGCCGTCTGATCTCCCGCTCCACCACGGACGTCGAGTCGCTGCGCGAGCTCCTCAACGAGGGCCTCCAGGAGCTGATCACGGTCATCCTGTCCTTCGTCTACATCTCGGCGATGCTGCTCTGGCTGGACGTCGGCCTGGGCGCGGTGGCGGTGGCGTCGTTCGTGCCGCTCTACCTCCTCGTACGGAACTACCGCCGACGCGCGGGACGCGTGTACACGCTCCGCTCGACGGCCATCGCCGCCGTCATCGTGAAGTTCGTCGAGACGATGAACGGCATCCGCCCGGTGCGGGCGTTCCGCCGGGAGGCCGCCAACGACGCCGAGTTCGCCGTACTGAACAAGCGCCACGAACGCACCAACGGCGACGCCCTGTTGGAGATGGCCCGCTATGTCGTCGGCTCCCGGCTGGTCGCCAACACGGCGGTCGCGCTGATCGTGCTGTGGGGCGCCTACCGGGTGGCGGGCGGCTCGCTGGAGCTGGGTGTGCTGGCGGCGGCGGTTCTGTATCTACGACGGCTGTACGACCCCATCGACCGCCTGGGCATGTTCCTCAACTCGTACCAGTCGGCGGCGGCTTCACTGGAGAAGATCGCGGGCCTGCTGGCCCAGACCCCGTCGGTTCCCGAGCCCGTCACGCCCCGCGAACTCCCGCCCCTGGAGTCCGAGCACCCCGGCCGTGAGGTCGTCTTCGACGGCGTCCGCTTCGGCTACCGCACCGGCGGCGAGATCCTCCCCCGCTTCGACCTCACCCTCCCCGCCGGGCAGACGGTCGCGGTCGTCGGCTCCACGGGCGCCGGCAAGTCGACCCTCGCCAAGCTCCTCGCCCGCTTCTACGACCCGACAGCGGGCCGGGTCCTCCTCGACGGCGTCGACCTGCGCGACCTGTCCGTGCCCGAACTGCGTCGCGGGGTCGTGATGGTGACGCAGGAGGCGTTCCTGTTCTCCGGCACGGTCGCCGACAACATCGCCATCGGCCGCCCCGACGCCACGCGCGAGGAGATCGAGCGGGCCGCGAAGGCCATCGGTGCCCACGAGTTCATCAGCGCCCTGCCCGACGGCTACGACACCGACGTACGCAAGCGCGGCGGCCGTATCTCCGCGGGCCAGCGCCAACTGGTGGCGTTCGCACGGGCGTTGCTCGCCGACCCGGCCGTCCTGATCCTCGACGAGGCGACCAGCTCCCTCGACATCCCCGGCGAACGGGCGGTGCAGCGCGCGATGTCGACGGTGCTGCACGGCCGTACCGCCGTCGTGATCGCCCACCGGCTCTCCACGGTCGAGATCGCCGACCGGGTGCTGGTGATGGAGCACGGCCGGATCGTCGAGGACGGCCCGCCGGCCGAACTCATCGCGGGTACGGGCAGGTTCGCGGACCTGCACCGGGCATGGCGGGACAGCCTGGCGTGAGTCTCCGAGGGGGTTACAGGTGATCGACGCGTACGAGGACCCCGGCACGCCCGACCGCCGCGGCGGCTGGCACTACCTGTGGTGGCTGGTCCGCTGCCAGCCCGGCCGCTCCGCCCTCGGCGCGCTGATCGCCAGCGTCTGGATGGTGCTGCTGGCGGCGACGCCGTACCTGATGGCGAAGGCGATCGACGAGGGCCTGGAGCCGGGTGACCTCGGGATGCTCACGCTCTGGTCGGCCGCGCTGTTCCTGGTCGGCGCCTTCAACGCGTGGCTGAGCATCATGCGGCACCGCACGATGACGCGGGTCCGGATGGACGCCAACTTCCGCACGGTCAAGGTCGTCGTGGGCCACGCGGTCCGGCTGGGCGCCGCGCTGTCGCGGCGGGCGGGGGCGGGCGAGGTCGTCACGATCGGGGTGGGCGACGTCCAGACGATCGCCTCCGCGCTGACGGTGGTCGGCCCGGGCGTCGGTGCGGTCATCGCCTACCTCGTGGTAGCGGGGCTGCTGCTCTCCGTCTCGCCGGTCATCGCCGCGGTCGTCCTGCTCGGCATGCCGGTCATCGTCGGACTGGTGGGCCCGTTCCTCACCCGTCTCCAGGGCGCCGAGACCGAGTACCGGGACCGCCAGGGCGTCCTCACCGCCCGCATCGCCGACCTCGCCGGCGGCCTGCGCGTCCTCAACGGCCTGGGCGGCAAGGGCCTGTTCGCCGACGCGTTCAGGCGCGACTCGGGTCGGCTGCGCGAACAGGGCTACCGAGTAGGGGCGGTGACCAGCTGGGTCCAGGCCCTCGGCGTCGGCCTCCCGACCCTGTTCCTGGCGGTGGTCACCTGGCTGGCGGCCCGCCTCGCCGCCCAAGGGGACATCAGCATCGGCGAGTTGGTGTCGGTGTACGGCTATGTCGCGGTCCTGGTCGGCCCGGTGGCGTTCTGGGTCGAGTGCGGCTACATGCTGAGCCGGGGCGTGGTGGCCGCGCGGAGGGTCGTACGGTTCCTGAGCCTGGAGCCGATGGAGGACCGGGGAACGAGGGACGCCCCGGCGGAACCGTCGGTACTGCACGATCCGGAGTCGGGGGTTCGGATTCTGCCGGGCCGCTTGACGGCATTGGCGGGCGCACGTCCGGCGGAAACGGCGGAGGTGGTGGACCGCCTGGGCCGTTACGTCCCGTCGAGGGCGACGTGGGCCGAAGTACCACTGGACGAGATCGTCCTGGCCCAGATCAGACAGCGCATCCTGGTGGCAGACCACGAGGCAGATGTGTTCGCTGGAAAACTCCGAGAGGTGCTGACGCCGCTGAGGGGCGCGGGGAACTGCGCGACCAGCCACAACGGCGCCGCACCCGCCAACGAACCCCAAGACGCACCCCCTCCCGCGCACCTCACCTCCGCCCTCCACACAGCCGCAGCCGAAGACATCGTCCAAGCCCTCCCCGACGGCCTCGACTCCCCCATAGACGCGAACGCCCGCAACCTCTCCGGCGGCCAACGCCAACGCATCCGCCTGGCAAGAGCCCTCGCCGCCGACCCCGAGGTCCTCCTGGCCATAGAACCCACCTCCGCCCTCGACGCCCACACAGAGGCCCGAGTAGCCACCCGCCTCAAGGAAGCCCGCCAAGGCCGTACGACCGTCGTCACCACCACCTCCCCCCTCGTCCTGGCCCACGCGGACACCGTCATCCACCTGGTCGACGGCAAGGTCGCAGCCACCGGCACCCACCACGGCCTCCTCGACCACGACCCGGCGTACAAGGCCCTCGTGGCGAGGGACACCGACGCAGAGGAGCCCGTACGGTGACGACTTCCGGCCACCTCCCCGTGGCAGAGCCGGCCGACGTCAGAAGAGCCGCCCGACGTCTGATCCGCGCCGACCGCCCCGCGTTCATCGCCACCCTCGCCCTCAACGCCGCCGCGGCGATCGCGGGCCTCGGCGGCCCCTGGTTGCTCGGCCGGATCATCGACGAGGTCAGAGCCAAGGGCACCGTCGGCGCGGTGGACCGCCTCGCACTCGCGCTCCTCGTATGTGCCGTGGCGGAGCTACTGCTCGCCCGCTGGGCCCGCTTCGTAGGCCACCGTTTCGGCGAACGCACCCTCGCCCGGGTCCGCGAGGAGTTCGTCGACAGGACCCTCGCCCTGCCCGCGTCCACGGTCGAGCGGGCCGGCACCGGTGACCTCACCGCACGCGGCACCGCCGACGTCTCCACCGTCGGCACCACCCTCCGCGACGCCGGCCCCGACCTCCTCATCAACGCGGTCCGTTTCCTGATCGCGCTCGTCGCGGTGTTCGTGCTCGCCCCGCTGCTCGGCGTGGTCGGGGTGTTCGGTCTGACGCCCATCTGGTTCGCCCTGCGCTGGTATCTGCGCCGCGCCCGGGACGGCTATCTGGCCGAGGGCGCGGCCACTTCGGACGTAGCCGAGATCGTCGCGGCGACCGCGTCGGGGGCGCGCACGGTGGAGGCGCTGCGGCTGGAGGGCGAGCGGATCGCGGCGAGCCGGGACGCGCTCGAGACGGCGCGCCGCACCCGCTTCCACACCCTGTACCTGCGCAGCGTCTTCTTCCCGGCCGTCGAGGTGTCGTACGTCCTTCCGATCGCCGGGGTCCTGATCGTCGGCGGTGTGCTGTACACGCACGGGGCGATGAGCCTGGGGGCCGTGGTCGCGGCGGCCCTGTATCTGCAACAACTCACCGGCCCGCTCGACCAGATCCTGGTCCGGGTGGAGCAACTCCAGAGCAGCGGCGCCTCGTTCGCCCGGGTGGAGGGGCTCGCCCGGGCCCCGAAGGCCACCTCGGACGAGTCACCGACCCCCGCGGGCGACCGCATCGACGTGACCGGCGTGCGGTACTCCTACGGCCGGGGCGGCGAGGTCCTGCACGGGGTAGACCTCACCGTGCGGCCCGGGGAGCGGCTGGCGATCGTCGGTCCGTCCGGCGCCGGGAAGACCACGCTCAGCAGGCTGCTGGCGGGCGTCGACGCGCCCACCGAGGGCACGGTGACGGTGGGCGGCGTTCCGGTCGTCGCGCTCGGTCCCCGAGCAGCTGCGCCGCCAGGTCGTCCTGGTCACCCAGGAGCACCATGTGTTCCTGGGCACGGTCCGGGACAACCTGCGGATCGCCGAACCCGGCGCCGGGGACGAGGAGTTGTGGTCGGCGCTGGCCGCCGTCGGCGCCGACGGCTGGGTGCAGGAGCTGCCCGACGGCCTCGACACCGCGCTCGGGGACGGCGGTCACCGCACCGACGGCTCGCAGGCCCAGCAACTCGCCCTGGCCCGGGTGGTGTTGGCGGACCCGCACACGCTGATCCTGGACGAGGCGACGGCGTTGCTGGACCCGACGACCGCCCGGCACACCGAGCGCGCCCTGGCCGCCGTGCTCCAGGGCCGTACCGTCATCGCGATCGCGCACCGGCTGCACACCGCGCACGACGCGGACCGGGTGGCGGTGATGGAGGACGGCCTGCTGACCGAACTCGGTTCGCACGAGGAGCTGGTGGCGGCGGACGGGGCGTACGCGGCGCTGTGGCACTCGTGGCACGGGGACCGGCCGTCCTGACCTCGCCCTGACCTCGTCCTGACCTTCAGGCAAATTGCCCGTATAACGAACATGACCATCCGGGCAACGGACGATTTCCAGCCAACTTCCTGACGCGGTCCTGACAGAAACCGCAAACTCCTGCGACTCTTCCCACGGCCACGACACAGCAACCCCACAGCATGCGCACAGTGCTGTGCCGCGGTCGAACTCCCGCACGCGCAATGCCCGTTCTGCCCGGCCGGCCCACCAGCCGCCCGGTCTCCCCATGGCCGCGCGACCCGCGGCCCGCAGACGCAGGAGTCAGTGTTGAGAGAGAGTTCCTCCCACAGACGCACCTCCCACACCATGCACCGCCGTGCCGCCGCTGTCGCGCTCGTCGGTGTGTCCGCCCTGATCGCCGCGGCCGTCCAGTCGGGCGCCGCCACCGCAGCCCCGGAGAAGGCACCGTCGGCCGCGGGCAAGGTCATACCGGGCGCCGAGTCGGTCAAGCTGACCCCCGCCCAGCGCGCCGAGCTGCTGCGCACGGCGAACGCCGGCAAGGCGGACACGGCCAGGGAACTCGGCCTGGGCGCCAAGGAGAAGCTGGTCGTCCGTGACGTCGTCAAGGACGGCAACGGCACGATCCACACGCGTTACGAGCGGACCTACGACGGTCTGCCCGTCCTCGGCGGTGACCTGGTCGTCACCAGTACGAAGGCCGACGCCACCGCGTCCGTCACCAAGGCGACGAAGCAGACCATCAAGGTCGCCTCCGTGAAGCCGCAGCTGTCGACCGCCAAGGCCGAGAAGCAGGCGCTGAGCGCGGCGAAGGCGGAGAAGGCGAAGGGCCCCGAGGTCAGCCACGCCCCGCGCAAGGTGATCTGGGCGGCCGACGGCAAGCCGACGCTCGCGTACGAGACGGTCGTGGGCGGCTTCCAGCACGACGGCACCCCGCAGGAGCTGCACGTCATCACCGACGCGGCGACCGGCGCGCAGCTGTACTCGTGGGAGGCCATCGAGACCGGCACCGGCAACACGGTGTACTCGGGCACGGTCAACCTGACGACGACGCAGTCGGGTTCGACGTACAACCTCACCGACGGCGCCCGCGGCGGCCACAAGACGTACAACCTCAACCGCGGCACCTCCGGCACCGGCACCCTGTTCTCCGGCTCCGACGACGTGTGGGGCAACGGCAGCGCGTCGAACCTGGAGTCTGCGGCGGCGGACGCGCACTACGGTGCCGCGCTGACGTGGGACTACTACAAGAACATCCACGGCCGCAGCGGCATCCGCGGCGACGGGGTGGCGGCGTACTCCCGCGTCCACTACGGCAACTCGTACGTCAACGCGTTCTGGGACGACAGCTGCTTCTGCATGACCTACGGCGACGGCTCGGGCAACACCAACCCGCTCGTGTCGATCGACGTGGCCGGTCACGAGATGACGCACGGCGTCACCTCCAACACCGCGGGCCTCAACTACAGCGGGGAGTCCGGCGGTCTGAACGAGGCCACCTCCGACATCTTCGGCACGGCGGTCGAGTTCTACGCGGCGAACTCCAACGACGTCGGTGACTACCTCATCGGCGAGGAGATCAACATCAACGGCGACGGCACGCCGTTGCGTTACATGGACAAGCCGAGCAAGGACGGTGCGTCGAAGGACAGTTGGTACTCCGGTATCGGCTCGGTCGACGTCCACTACTCCTCGGGCCCGGCCAACCACTTCTTCTACCTGCTGTCCGAGGGCAGCGGCGCCAAGGTCATCAACGGCGTCAGCTACAACTCGCCCACCTCGGACGGGCTTCCGGTCACCGGCATCGGCCGGGACAAGGCCGAGAAGATCTGGTTCCGCGCGCTGACCACGAAGTTCACGACCACCACCAACTACGCGGCGGCCCGCACGGGCACCCTCGCGGCGGCCGGTGAGCTGTACGGCACGACGAGCACCGAGTACAAGGCGGTGCAGGACGCGTGGGCGGCCGTGGCGGTCGGTTCGCGCTCCGGTGGCGGCGGCGGTGGCGGTACGTCCTTCGAGAACACCGCCGACGTATCGATTCCGGACAACGGGGCCGCGGTGACCTCGTCGATCACGGTCTCCGGGCGGACGGGCAACGCGCCCTCCAACCTCCAGGTCGCGGTCGACATCGTGCACACCTACATCGGTGACCTCAAGGTCGAGCTGGTGGCCCCCGACGGCTCGGCGTACACCTTGAAGGCGTACGGCACCGGTGGCAGCGCGGACAACATCAACACCACGTACACCGTCAACGCTTCCTCCGAAGTCGCCAACGGGACATGGAAGTTGAGGGTCCAGGACAACGCGGCCATCGACACCGGCTACATCAACAGCTGGAAGCTCACCTTCCCGTAGGCCGGCCGTGCTCCACGGCTGATCGACAGGGCGCCGCCCCGGTGGTTCGACTCCCCGGGGCGGCGTCCTCGTTCACATTCCCGAAACGTTAACCGGACAGTCGGTTTCCAGCCAACATCACTTCAGGGTCATGACATGTACGCGCCCTTGATGTCACTCTTCCCTCACCCGCCGCACAACTTCGCAACCCCCACATCAAGGAGCTTGTGTGACCCCCGTCTACGCGCGTCACAAGCGCACCACTCTGGCCATCGCCACCGCCGTCGCGGCCGGAGCCCTCCTCACCACCGGTCTGACCACCGGTACCGCCGCCGCCCAGACCCCGGCGGAGGCAAGCGGCAAGGCCACCCTCGCCGCCGCGCCCCTCCAGCTGACCCCGGCCGCGCGCACCACGCTCATCAAGCAGCAGCAGGCCAGCGCCGCCGACACCGCCGAGGAGATAGGCCTCGGCGCCAAGGAGAAGCTGGTCGTCAAGGACGTCGTGAAGGACGCCGACGGCACGGTCCACACCCGCTACGAGCGCACCTACGACGGTCTGCCGGTCCTCGGTGGCGACCTGGTCGTCCACGAGTCGAAGTCCGGTGCGACCAAGGGCGTCACCAAGGCGACGACCAGGACCATCAAGGTCTCCTCCCTGACGCCGAAGCTGACCGTCGCCAAGGCGGAGAAGCAGGCGCTGTCCGCCGCCAAGGCCGCGGGCTCGGAGAAGACCGCCGCCGACGGCGCGCGCAAGGTCATCTGGGCCGGCTCGGGCACCCCCGTCCTCGCCTACGAGACGATCGTCGGCGGCTTCCAGGACGACGGCACCCCGAACCAGCTGCACGTCATCACGGACGCCGCCACGGGCGAGAAGCTCTTCGAGTACCAGGGCATCGAGAACGCGACCGGCACCGGCAAGAGCCTGTACTCGGGCACGGTCAGCCTGACCACCACCCTGTCGGGTTCGACGTACCAGCTGACCGACGGCTCGCGCGGCAGCCACAAGACGTACAACAAGGCCCACGGCACCAGCTCCTCCGCGGGCACGCTGTTCACGGACGCCGACAACACGTGGGGCACCGGCGCGGCCTCCAGCTCCACCACCGACCAGACGGCGGCCGTCGACGCCGCCTACGGCGCGGCGGAGACCTGGGACTTCTACAAGTCCACCTTCGGCCGCAGCGGCATCAAGAACAACGGCGTCGCGGCCTACTCCCGGGTCCACTACGGCAACGCGTACGTCAACGCGTTCTGGGACGACAGCTGCTTCTGCATGACGTACGGCGACGGCGAGAGCAACACGCACCCGCTGACCTCGCTGGACGTGGCCGGCCACGAAATGAGCCACGGCGTCACCTCGAACACCGCGGGCCTGAACTACTCCGGCGAGTCCGGCGGCCTGAACGAGGCCACCTCGGACATCTTCGGCACCGGCGTGGAGTTCTACGCGGCGAACTCGGCCGACCCCGGTGACTACCTCATCGGCGAGAAGATCGACATCAACGGCGACGGCACCCCGCTGCGCTACATGGACAAGCCCAGCAAGGACGGCGGCTCGGCGGACTCCTGGTCCTCCTCCGTCGGCAACCTGGACGTCCACTACTCGTCCGGCGTCGCGAACCACTTCTTCTACCTCCTCTCGGAGGGCAGCGGCGCGAAGACGATCAACGGCGTGAGCTACAACTCGCCCACGTCCAACGGCTCCACGGTCACCGGCATCGGCCGCGCCAAGGCGCTGCAGATCTGGTACAAGGCGCTGACGACGTACTTCACGTCGACGACCAACTACAAGTCGGCGCGCACGGGCACCCTGTCCGCGGCGGCCGCCCTGTACGGCTCCGGCAGCACCGAGTACAACGCGGTCGCGGCGGCCTGGTCGGCCGTGAACGTGAGCTAGCCCGAGGGGGGTTGGCGGGCGGCACCCGGGAGGAAGGCATTCCGGGGTGCCGCCCTACCCTTGTTTCCCATGCCGTCGAAAGAGCCCCCGAACCCCTTCACCTATGCCGACGTGGGCGCGACCCGCCGCCCCGGCTTCTGCCCACCGGACTTCCACCCGCTGCACGTCCGCACCCGCATCGGCGAGGGCGAACAGGTCTTCCGCCGCGCCTCCGAAGCGGTCCTGACCTGGGAGATGCACCGCGCGATGGGCGTGGGCATCGACGCGACAGCCGACCGCGCGGCCCCCGAGGTGGACGTCACGGTCACCCTGGCCGGCATGATCAAGGCCCCCTGCCGGGTGGTGTGGACGATCGAGGAACCCCGCCGCGCGGGCTGGGCGTACGGCACCCTTTCCGGCCACCCGGAATGCGGCGAGGAATCCTTCGTGGTCGACCGGACCGGCGACGGCACGGTGTGGCTGACGGTGTCGGCTTTCAGCCGGGGCGCGAAGTGGTACGCGAAGGCGGGCGGCCCCGCGACACGGGGATTGCAGCAGGCCTACGCACGCAGGTGCGGAAAGGTACTGCGCCGACTGACCGGACCGCACGAGGAGTAGCCCTCCGGCCGCTGCCCCGACACCCTGGCCACCCCCGTCACCGCATCAGCACCCCCGCGGCCTCCACCGCCTCCTCCGACGGCACCGCCACCAGGCCCAGCTCCGCGCCGGACGCCAGCAGGCGGTGGGACGGGAGGATGCGGACCGTGTAGCCGAAGGGGCCTGTCCGGTCCAGGGACAGGGGGCCCTCGTAGACCCACCTGCCCTCGGTGTCCGGTCCGCCCACCGGCTTCAGGGGTACCGTCAGCGCGTCCGTGATCCGGTCCTCCTCGTCGACCCGGCCCGACAGGGCCTGTACGTCGACGTCCTCGGGGCTCAGGTCTCCGAGGCCGACCACGACCCGTAGCCCCAGCGTCGTGCCCAGCTCCGCCGTCGCGGTCGTCACGGACGTCTCCACATGGTCGACCGTCACGCTCTGCCATGCGGACCGTACCCGCGCCTTCCATCCCGCCAGCTCCCGTGCCGCGTCCGGGTCCATCGCGCGGTGCGCGTGCGCGGCGGGGGTGTAGAGACGCTCCACGTACTCGCGGACCATCCGGCCGGCCAGCACCTTCGGGCCGAGCAGCGTCAGCGTCTGGCGGACCATCTCGATCCAGCGGTCGGGCAGGCCGCCCTGGCCGCGCTCGTAGAAGCGGGGGGTCACACGCTGTTCCAGGAGGTCGTAGAGCGCCGCCGCCTCGATGTCGTCCCGGTGGTCCGGGTCCGTGCCCGTGCCGTCCGCCGTCGGGATCGCCCAGCCGAAGTCCGGCTGGAACCATTCGTCCCACCAGCCGTCCAGCACCGACAAGTTGAGGCAGCCGTTCAGCGCCGCCTTCATGCCCGACGTGCCGCAGGCCTCCAGCGGGCGCAGCGGGTTGTTCAGCCAGATGTCGCAGCCCGGGTACAGCTTCTGCGCCATCGCCATGCCGTAGT
Source organism: Streptomyces justiciae (assembly GCF_015163075.1). Classification (GTDB taxonomy): domain Bacteria; phylum Actinomycetota; class Actinomycetes; order Streptomycetales; family Streptomycetaceae; genus Streptomyces; species Streptomyces justiciae. The sequence continues at coordinate 452,707 of NZ_JADDXU010000005.1, read as the reverse complement.
CCGGGAGGAAGACGATCCGATGCCTCACCCGCGGGTCGTCCGCGAACCGCACCAGTTCCTGGACCAGCCGCTTCCCGCCGTCGTCCGCCGGGTGCGCCTTCCCCGCCACCACGATCTGGATCGGCCGCTCGGGGTGCAGGAGCAGGTCCATCAGCCGGTCCCGGTCACGCAGCATCAGCGTCAGGCGCTTGTACGACGGGACCCTGCGCGCAAACCCGATCGTCAGGACGTCGGGGTCGAGCACGCCGTCGATCCAGCCCAACTCCGCGCTGCCCGCGCCCCGTTGCCGCCAGGACGCCCGCAGCCGCTGCCGTACCTCCACCACCAGCTGCTCGCGCAGGTTCCGCCGCAGCTCCCAGATGTCCTGGTCCGGGATCTCGCCCACCGCGTCCCACCGGTCCGACGCGCCGACGGTCAGCGCGTCCTCGGTGCGCTGGGCGCCGATCTGCCGTGCGCCCAGGCGGAACACCTCCGGGGCCACCCAGGTCGGGGCGTGCACCCCGTTCGTGACCGACGTGATGGGGACCTCGTCCGCGTCGAACCCCGGCCACAGGCCCGAGAACATCTCCCGGCTCACCTGGCCGTGCAGCAGCGAGACCCCGTTCGCCCGCTGCCCGAGCCGCAGGCCCATCACGGCCATGTTGAAGAGGTTCGGTTCGCCTCCCGGGTACGTCTCCATGCCCAGGCGCAGGACGTGTTCGACGTCGATGCCCGGCAACTCGGCGTCGGGGCCGAAGTGATGGGCGACCAGTTCGCGGTCGAAGCGGTCGATGCCGGCGGGGACGGGGGTGTGGGTGGTGAACACCGTTCCGGCGCGGACCGATTCGAGTGCCGCGTCGAAGTCCAGGCCTTCCCCGGCGCACAGTTCGGCGATCCGCTCCAGGCCCAGGAAGCCCGCGTGGCCCTCGTTGGTGTGGAAGACCTCGGGCGCGGCATGTCCCGTCAGCCGGCAGTACGTCCGTACCGCCCGCACGCCGCCGATGCCCAGCAACATCTCCTGCAACAGGCGGTGTTCACTGCCGCCGCCGTACAGCCGGTCCGTGACGCCCCGCTCGCCGAGGTCGTTCTCCTCGACGTCCGAGTCGAGCATCAGCAGCGGCACCCGGCCCACCTGCGCCAGCCAGATACGGGCGTGCAGCTGCTTGCCGCCGGGCAGGGCGAGGGACACCTGCGCGGGGGCGCCGTCCTCCTCCCTCAGCAGCGCCACCGGCAGCTCGTTGGGGTCCAGGACGGGGTAGTGCTCCTGCTGCCAGCCGTCCCTGGACAGGGACTGGCGGAAGTAGCCGTGGCGGTAGAGCAGGCCGACCCCGATCAGCGGTACGCCCAGGTCGCTGGCCGCCTTCAGATGGTCGCCGGCCAGGATGCCCAGGCCGCCGGAGTACTGCGGGAGCGCGGCCGTGATGCCGAACTCGGGGGAGAAGTAGGCGACGGCGGCGGGGAGTTCGCCGGGCTGGGACTGGTACCAGCGCTCGCCGGAGACGTAGTCGTGGAGATCGTCGGCGACAGCGGTCAGCCGGCGCAGGAAAGGGCGGTCCTCCGCCAGTTCCGCGAGGCGCCGGGGCGGCACGCTGCCCAGGAGGCGTACGGGGTCGCCGCCCGAGGCGGCCCACTGCTCGGGGTCCACCGACTGGAAGAGGTCGCGGGTCTCCGCATGCCAGGACCAGCGCAGATTGCGCGCCAGGTCGCTCAACGGGCGGAGGGGCTCGGGGAGTACGGGTCGGACGGTGAAGCGACGGATAGCCTTCATGGGCACTGCCACCTCGTCAGGCGTGCGGAAGCGGACGCACCGCGTTGTGCGTCCCGTCGTCGACATCGACGGTATCGGTGAGGGGCCGCCGTAACCACGGTGCCGTGGCGGCGGACAGATCGGAATCAGTCCGGAAATCGCCGCAACCTTCACGCACCCCCCATGGCCGATATGGCTGATTCCGCCCCCGTAGGCGTCCTTGTGGTGACTTCACACCCCACGAGAGGGTGCAAGTGGCGTACGGCCGCAAAAGGCACACCCCGACGGTTCCCGGCCGACTCCCGGGCGCGTCACGACCGCCGTACGCCGAGTCGAGGAGGGGAACTCACACCATGGCACGGACGCGAACCCGGCGTCTGCGCCGGGCGGGGGGCTTGGCCGCGGTGACCTGTGCCGCCGCGCTTTCGGCCAGCACCCTGCCCGCGCACGCCGCACCGGAGGGGCGGATACTCGGCGCCGGAGCCCCCGGCTCCGTCGTCGGAAGTTACCTGGTGACACTCAAGGGGGGAACGACGGCTCCGTCGTCGGCGGGAAAGAGCCTCGCCGAGAAGTACGGGGCGAAAATCAGCCACACCTACGGCACGGTCCTCAACGGCTACGCGATCAAGGCCGACGAGAGACAGGCGAAGCTGCTCGCGGCGGACTCCCGGGTCGCCTCGGTCGTCCAGGACACCCGGGTGACGCTCGACCACACCCAGCGGAACCCCCCGTCCTGGGGCATCGACCGCATCGACCAGCCGGACCTCCCGCTGGACAAGGGCTACACCTGGCCGGAGTCCGCGGGCGCCGGGGTCACGGTGTACGTCATCGACACCGGCATCCGCGTCTCGCACAAGGACTTCGGCGGACGGGCCAGCTACGGCTGGGACTTCGTCGGGAACGACAAGTACGCCGGTGACGGCAACGGCCACGGCACCCATGTCGCCGGTACCGTCGCGGGCACCAAGTACGGCGTCGCCAAGCAGGCCGAGGTTGTCGCCGTCCGCGTCCTCGACAACGCGGGCTCCGGTACGACGGCCCAGGTCATCGCCGGTATCGACTGGGTCACCAAGCACGCCAGGAAGCCCGCCGTCGCCAATCTCAGCCTCGGCGGCTACCACAACGCCCAACTCGACACCGCCGTACGGAACTCGATCAAGTCCGGCGTCACCTACGCGGTCGCCGCGGGCAACGACGGGCTGCCCGCCGGCCTCTACTCCCCCGCCGACGTGAAGCAGGCGATCACGGTCGGCGCGACCGACACCACCGACACCCGGGCGAGCTTCTCCAACTACGGCTCCGCCCTGGATCTGTTCGCCCCGGGGGTCTCGATCACGTCAACCTCCAACAAGGGCGACAGCGCCAAGGCCACCTACTCGGGTACGTCGATGGCGACCCCGCACGCCACGGGCACGGCCGCGCTCTACCTCGCCGACCACCCGAAGGCCACGCCCGCCCAGGTGGCGAAGGCGCTGGTCACGCTGGCGGCGTCCGGCAAGGTCTCCGGACGCGGGCTCGGTTCACCGAACAAACTCCTGCAAGTACCGGGCTCGTAGGCGCGGTATGCGGACACCGGCCCCGTTCGATCCGGACGGGGCCGGTCTTGTGTGTAGACATACGCGTGAGTAGTTAACAAAGTGCCGGATTGCCCACCCGAATAGGGTGGGAAGGCTCCTCCGGTACACCCCCAGCCACAGCACGGGAACACACGGGAACACCACGCAGGACCCACCTCCCCACAACCATCCGCCCACCCCCAGTTGACGCGGACAGGAGCGGTCATGCCCGCCACGCACCACACGTCAGCACCCCCGACACCGAACACCCGGCCCGCCGTCACCGGGCCACCGTCCACCTCGGAGCCACCCTCCACGGACGACACCCCCGCCATCGGACGGATACCGGTGCTGGACGTCCGCCCGGTCGTCCAGCACGGACGCCGCCCCGCCAAGGCCGTCACCGGCGAGACCTTCCAGGTGACCGCCACGGTGTTCCGCGAGGGCCATGACGCGGTCGCCGCCAACGTCGTACTGAAAGACCCCGAGGGCCGGCCGGGCCCGTGGACGCCGATGCGCGAGCTCGCCCCCGGCACCGACCGCTGGGGCGCCGACGTCACCCCCGGGACCGAGGGCCACTGGACGTTCCAGGTCGAGGCCTGGGGCGACCCGATCAGCACCTGGCGCCACCACGCCCAGATCAAGATCCCGGCGGGCATGGACACCGAGCTGGTCCTGGAGGAGGGCGCGCGCCTGCACGAACGGGCCGCCGAAGGTGCCCCCAAGGGACAGCGGAAGATCCTCAAGGCCACCGTGACCGCCCTCCGGGACGAGACCCGCCCGGCCACGGCCCGATTGGCGGCGGCGCTGACGCCGGAGGTGGACGCGGTGCTGGCCGCGCACCCGCTGCGGGAGTTCGTCACCGCCTCCGAACCCCTGCCACTGCTGGTCGAGCGGGAGCGGGCCCTGTACGGGTCCTGGTACGAGTTCTTCCCCCGCTCCGAAGGCACCCCCGAGCGCCCGCACGGCACCTTCCGCACGGCAGCCCGCCGACTGCCGGCGATCGCCGCGATGGGCTTCGACGTGGTCTACCTGCCGCCGATCCACCCGATCGGGACGACCTTCCGCAAGGGGCCGAACAACACGCTGTCGGCCGGACCGGACGACGTCGGGGTGCCGTGGGCGATCGGCTCGCCCGAGGGCGGTCACGACGCCGTCCACCCGGATCTGGGGACGCTGGAGGACTTCGACTACTTCGTGCAGCAGGCGGCGTCGGAAGGTCTGGAGGTCGCGCTCGACTTCGCGTTGCAGTGCTCCCCGGACCATCCCTGGGTGCAGAAGCATCCCGAGTGGTTCCACCACCGCCCCGACGGCACCATCGCGTATGCGGAGAATCCGCCGAAGAAGTACCAGGACATCTACCCCATCGCCTTCGACGCCGACCTCGACGGCCTGATCGCCGAGACGGAGCGGGTGTTGCGGCACTGGATGGACCACGGGGTGCGGATCTTCCGGGTCGACAACCCGCACACCAAACCGGTCGTGTTCTGGCAGCGGGTGATCGCGGACATCAACGCCACCGACCCCGACGTGATCTTCCTGGCCGAGGCCTTCACCCGCCCGGCGATGATGCACACTCTCGGCCAGATCGGCTTCCAGCAGTCGTACACGTACTTCACCTGGCGCAACACCAAGCAGGAGCTGACCGAGTACCTGACCGAGCTGTCGGGGGAGGCGGCCGCCTACATGCGGCCCAACTTCTTCGCCAACACCCCCGACATCCTGCACGCCTACCTCCAGCACGGCGGCCGGCCCGCCTTCGAGGTCCGCGCCGTCCTGGCCGCCACCCTCTCCCCCACCTGGGGCATCTACAGCGGCTACGAACTGTGCGAGAACACCCCCCTGCGCGAGGGCAGCGAGGAATACCTGAACTCGGAGAAATACCAACTCCGCCCCCGCGACTGGGAGACAGCCGACACCATCGCCCCCCTCATCACCCGCCTCAACACCGTCCGCCGGGAGAACCCCGCCCTCCGCCAACTGCGCGATCTCCACTTCCACCACGCGGACAAGGAAGAGGTGATCGTCTACTCGAAGCAGAGCGGCTCGAACACGGTTCTGGTGGTCGCCAACCTCGACCCTCACCACACCCAGGAGGCCACGGTCTCGTTGGACATGCCGCAACTCGGCCTGGAATGGCACGAGTCGGTGCCGGTGCGCGACGAGCTCACCGGCGAGACCTATCACTGGGGCAGGGCGAACTACGTGCGTCTCGAACCGGGCACTCGTCCCGCGCACATCCTCACCGTCCTGCGACCGTCCACCCCGCAGATCGGAGGGTCACCCACAACATGATCGTCAACGAGCCCGTCCAGGACACCTTCGAGGACACCCCGGCCAAGGACCGGGACCCCGACTGGTTCAAGCGCGCCGTCTTCTACGAGGTGCTCGTCCGCTCCTTCCAGGACAGCAACGGCGACGGTGTCGGCGACCTCAAGGGCCTCACCGCCAAACTCGACTACCTGCAATGGCTCGGCGTCGACTGCCTCTGGCTGCCACCCTTCTTCAAGTCCCCGCTGCGCGACGGCGGATACGACGTCTCCGACTACACCGCCGTCCTCCCGGAGTTCGGCGACCTCGCCGACTTCGTCGAGTTCGTCGACGCCGCCCACCAGCGCGGCATGCGCGTCATCATCGACTTCGTCATGAACCACACCAGCGACCAGCACCCGTGGTTCCAGGAGTCGAGGCGGGACCCGAACGGACCCTACGGCGACTACTACGTCTGGGCCGACGACGACAAGCAGTTCCAGGACGCGCGGATCATCTTCGTCGACACCGAGGCCTCCAACTGGACCTTCGACCCGGTCCGCAAGCAGTACTTCTGGCACCGCTTCTTCTCCCACCAGCCGGACCTCAACTACGAGAACCCGGCGGTCCAGGAGGAGATGATCTCCGCGCTGCGGTTCTGGCTGGACCTGGGCATCGACGGCTTCCGACTGGACGCGGTGCCGTACCTGTACCAGCAGGAAGGCACCAACTGCGAAAACCTTCCGGCGACCCATGAGTTCCTGAAGCGGGTCCGCAAGGAGATCGACGCGCACTACCCGGACACGGTGCTGCTGGCGGAGGCGAACCAGTGGCCCGAGGACGTCGTCGACTACTTCGGCGACTACCAGGCCGGCGGCGACGAATGCCACATGGCCTTCCACTTCCCGGTCATGCCGCGCATCTTCATGGCGGTGCGCAGGGAGTCGCGTTACCCGGTATCGGAGATCCTCGCCAAGACCCCCGCGATCCCGTCGGGTTGCCAGTGGGGCATCTTCCTGCGCAACCACGACGAGCTGACGCTGGAGATGGTCACCGACGAGGAACGCGACTACATGTGGGCCGAATACGCGAAGGACCCACGGATGCGCGCCAACATCGGCATCCGCCGCCGCCTCGCGCCCCTCCTGGACAACGACCGCAACCAGATCGAGCTGTTCACGGCTCTCCTGCTGTCGCTCCCCGGCTCGCCGATCCTCTACTACGGCGACGAGATCGGCATGGGCGACAACATCTGGCTCGGCGACCGCGACGCCGTCCGCACCCCGATGCAGTGGACACCGGATCGCAACGCAGGTTTTTCGTCCTGTGACCCCGGCCGCCTCTACCTGCCGACCATCATGGACCCGGTCTACGGCTACCAGGTCACCAACGTCGAGGCGTCGATGTCGTCGCCCTCGTCGCTGCTGCACTGGACCCGGCGCATGATCGAGATCCGCAAGCAGAACCCGGCGTTCGGCCTCGGCTCGTACACCGAGCTCCAGTCGTCCAACCCGGCGGTGATCGCCTTCCTGCGGGAGTACGAGGACGATCTCGTCCTGTGCGTGCACAACTTCTCCCGCTTCGCGCAGCCCACGGAGCTGGACCTGAGCACGTTCAACGGGCGGCACCCGGTCGAGCTGTTCGGCGGGGTGCGATTCCCGGCCATCGGCGAGCTGCCGTACTTGCTGACCCTCGGCGGGCACGGCTTCTACTGGTTCCGGCTCCGCAAGGAAGCCGCCTGAGAGCCCGGCGGGGCGGCTGATTCCCGGTTTCTCCCGCCCCGCCCTGGGCACGCATCAGTAACACCCCGACCACCCGGGGAAAGGACGCGACGCCATGTCGGAAGCCGTCATCCGTACTGCCACGACAAGTCCGGCCCTGCTTGCGTCACTTGATCCACTCCTGCGGGAATGGCTGCCCCGGCAGCGCTGGTTCGCCGGCAAGGGCCGTCCGGTCACCGGATTCACGCTGGTAGCGGCCACCGAACTGCTGCCGGCCGACCGCAAGCTGGGCCTCTACCACCTGCTCGTACAGGCCCATCAGCCTGCCGCCCCCTGGGACTGCTACCAGCTCCTCATAGGCGTGCGCGAGGCGCTGCCACCCCATCTCGCGCCCGCGCTGATCGGACATGTGGAGGAGGGCCCGCTCGCCGGCCGGACGGTGTACGAGGCCCTGCACGACCCGAGGCCCGCCGAGGTGCTCCTGGAGGCACTGCGCTCGCGGGCCCACATCGGCGGGCTCCGCTTCGAACGGGACCCCGGGCAGGACATCCGGTCCGGTCTGGTGCCCCGCGTGATGACCGCCGAGCAGTCCAACACCTCCGTCGTCTACGGAGATACGTTCATCCTGAAGCTGCTCCGCCGGATCGTGCCCGGCGTCAACCCCGACCTGGAGCTGCCGCTGGCGCTGGCCCGCGAGGGGTGCTCCCGGGTGCCCGCGCCGACGGCGTGGCTGAACGCCGAGCTGGACGGGGAGTCGTACGTCCTCGGCGTCCTGCAACCCTTCGTGCAGGGCGCGGCGGACGGCTGGGAGCTGGCGCTGCGCGAGCTGGCCAAGGGCGAGGACTTCAGCGCGGAGGCGCGGGCCCTCGGGCGGGCCACCGCCGAGGTGCACATGGCGCTGGCCCACGCGCTGCCCTCGGTGACACTCGGCGCCGCGCAGCTGCGGCTGCTGGTCGACGGCATGATCGAGCGCCTCGACGCGGCCGTCCAGGCGGTGCCCGCGCTCACGCCGTACGCGCCCGGGCTGCACTCCGCGTTCAGCGCGCTGGCCGATCTCGCGGCGGAGGGCCGTACCTGGACCGCGCAGCGCATCCACGGCGATCTGCATCTCGGCCAGTGTCTGCGCTCCCCCGCCGGGCAGTGGTCGCTGATCGACTTCGAGGGCGAGCCGTCGAAGCCGCTGGCCGAGCGGCGGATGCCGCAGCCGCCGGCCCGGGACGTCGCCGGAATGCTTCGCTCCTTCGACTACGCCGCGCTCTCGGCCGACCCGCCGGCCCCTGGCTGGGCGCACGCCTGCCGGGCCGCGTACTGCTCCGGGTACGCCGAGGTCAGCGGCTCGGATCCGCGGACCGACCCGGTGCTGCTGCGCGCGTACGAGACGGACAAGGCGATCTACGAGGTCGTCTACGAGGCCAGGCACCGCCCGGACTGGCTGCCGGTGCCGATGGCGGCGATCGAGCGGTACGCCACATCCGACCTGTTCTGACTTCACGTTCGCCGAGGAGGCTCCCCCGTGACTCCGCCCACGCCCAGCGGATCGGACCCGAAGAAGAAAGCGACAGCGAAGAAGGCAGCAGCGAAGAAAGCGACGGCCGAGAAGGCGGTCGTGAAGAAGGCCACGGCGAAGAAGGCTGTCGCGAAGGAGGCAGCGGTCAAGAAGGCAGCCGTCAAGAAGGCGACCGCGAAGGAAACGACGGCCAAAAAGGCGACCGCCAAGAAAGCGACCGCCAAGAAGGCAGTGGCGAAGAAGACCGTCGCGAAGGCCAAAAAGACCGTCGCCCCGAAGCCGGCCCCGCTGCCGGAGACTCCCGTCTCCCCCGTCATCGACGCCCACGACCGCGACCGTCTCCTCTCCGGCACGCACCACGACCCCCACTCCGTCCTCGGCGCCCACCCCGTGCCCGGCGGCACGGGCTTCCGCGTCTTCAAGCCGTACGCCCTGTCCGTCACCGTCCTCACCGGCACCCTGCGCGCCGAGCTGCACGACGACGGGGACGGGTTCTTCAGCGGCCTCCTCCCGCTCCGGGACGTCCCCGCCTACCGGCTCCTCGTGACGTACGAGGGCTCGGAACAGGAGATCGAGGACGCGTACGGCTTCCTGCCCGCCCTGGGCGAGCTGGACCTGCATCTGATCGGCGAGGGCCGGCACGAGGAGCTGTGGAAGGCGCTCGGCGCCGAGCCGATGACCCACCAGGGCGTGACCGGCACCCGCTTCACGGTGTGGGCGCCGAACGCCCGCGGCGTGAGCCTGGCCGGCACCTTCAACTTCTGGGACGGCACAGGCCATCCGATGCGCTCGCTCGGCGGCTCCGGCGTCTGGGAGCTGTTCGTGCCCGGCATCGGGGAAGGCGAGCTGTACAAGTTCGCGATCACCCGCCCGGACGGTTCGAAGACGCTGCGCGCCGACCCGCTGGCCCGCCGCACCGAGGCCCCGCCCAACACCTCGTCGATCGTGCACGCCTCGCACCACGAGTGGCAGGACGAGGCGTGGCTGTCGCGGCGCGCGGACAAGCCGGCCCACGAGGCGCCCTTCTCGGTGTACGAGGTCCATCTCGCCTCCTGGCGCCCAGGGCTGACGTACCGTCAACTCGCCGAGCAGCTCCCGGCGTACGTCAAGGACCTCGGGTTCACGCACGTCGAGCTGATGCCCGTCGCCGAGCACCCCTTCGGCGGCTCCTGGGGCTACCAGGTCACCGGCTTCTACGCCCCGACCGCCCGCCTCGGCACGCCGGACGACTTCAAGTACCTCGTCGACGCCCTGCACCAGGCCGGGATCGGCGTCCTGATGGACTGGGTGCCGGCCCATTTCCCGCGCGACGACTGGGCGTTGGCGGAGTTCGACGGGCGGCCGCTGTACGAGCACGAGGACCCGCTCCGCGCCGCCCACCCCGACTGGGGCACGCTGGAGTTCGACTTCGGCCGCCGTGAGGTGCGCAACTTCCTGGTCGCCAACGCCGTGTACTGGTGCGAGGAGTTCCACATCGACGGGCTGCGCGTGGACGCGGTCGCCTCGATGCTCTACCTCGACTACTCGCGCGAGCCGGGCCAGTGGCTGCCCAACGAGCACGGCGGCCGGGAGAACCTGGACGCGGTGGCGTTCCTCCAGGAGATGAACGCGACCGTGTACCGGCGGGTCCCGGGCGTCGTCACCATCGCCGAGGAGTCCACCGCCTGGGACGGCGTCACCCGCGCCACCCACCACATCGGCCCGGGCGGCTTCGGCGGCCTCGGTTTCGGGCTGAAGTGGAACATGGGCTGGATGCACGACTCGCTCGGCTATGTCCAGCACGAGCCGGTGCACCGCAAGTACCACCATCACGAGATGACGTTCTCGATGGTGTACGCGTACAGCGAGAACTACGTGCTGCCGATCTCGCACGACGAAGTCGTGCACGGCAAGCGGTCCCTGGTGTCGAAGATGCCGGGCGACTGGTGGCAGCAACGCGCCAACCATCGCGCGTACTTGGGCTTCATGTGGGCCCACCCGGGCAAACAACTCCTCTTCATGGGCCAGGAGTTCGCGCAGGGCGCGGAGTGGTCGGAGGCGCACGGCCCCGACTGGTGGCTCCTCGACCCCGCCTACGGGGCGGAACCCGATCACCGGGGCGTCCGGGACCTGGTCCGTGACCTCAACGTCGTCTACCGCCACACCCCGGCGCTGTGGCAGTGCGACACCACGCCCGAGGGCTTCCAGTGGGTGGTCGGCGACGCGGCGGACGACAACGTCTTCGCGTTCCTGCGCTACGACGCCGAGGGCACGCCCCTGCTGGCGGTCTCCCACTTCTCCCCCGTCGTCCGGCACGACTACCGCCTCGGCGTCCCCGACGACATCCCCGCCTGGCACGAGACCCTCAACACCGACCTCGGCAAGTACGGCGGCAGCGACGTCACCAACCCGGACACCGTGAAACCGGAGGCCACCCCCTGGCACGGCCGCCCGGCCAGCATCCAACTGACACTGCCGCCCCTGGCAACGGTCTGGCTACGGCCCGCGTAGCCGGGAGCGGCGTTCTTTAAGGTGGTCCGGGTCGATGTCTGTGCGCCACGGGGGAATTGAGGGCTCATGCGATCCGGAGGCAAGCGCGGGGCGGCCGCGGCCGCCCTGCTCTGCGCGCTCGCCGTACTGCTGGTGGGGGCGTGCGGAACGCAGGTGGCCGGTCAGGGCGGTCCCACTCCGTCGGCCACCGCGCTCCCGTGGACCCTGTCCGCGCCCATCGGGATCACCAGCGCCACCCTCAGCGCCGACCAGCGCACGGTGACCCTCGCCGCGACGGTCCCCAGCGGCCCGAAGCCGTGCGTGCGCAACCTCAGAGCGGTCCTCACCGAGCCCGTGCGGAACACCGTGAACGTCCAGGTCACCTACGACTCACCGGCGGGCGACCGAGCCTCCGGCTGCACGAAGACGACCACGGCCAAAGCCCGGGTCAAGCTGACCGAGCCCCTGGGCAAGCACGAGTTGGCGGTCGGCTACCCCGGCACCGTCTTCACCGCCGACGACGCCACCCTGCCCGCCCTGCGCCTCTGCGGCGACTTGGGCTGCACTCCTCCGGCCACCGGCTGCACCACCGCCTCCTACGAGCAGGCGGTGTACGCGGTCGACTCACCCGCGCACACCTACCGCGACGCGGAGCACTGCGACGGCAAGTGGCTGGTCCTGGACATCTCCTGGCGCACGGGACCGGTCTGCGGCGACCAGGCGGACAGCGCGTGCACGTCCAGGCTCGGCGACCGCTGGTTCTACCAGGCCGAGGAGTCGGGCTGGAAGCCGTTCTTCCGCACGACGGAAGGGGGCTGCCAGGCCGTACAGGACAGGGAGCCGGCCTTCCCGACCGCCCTGTGCGCATCCCTGGAGCCCCTCGCCCCGTCTCTGCACCCGAACCACGCCCGCTAGCCGACGAGCGCCTTCGGCAGCCGCCCGGTGTGCAGCACCCCCAGTCGCTGGGTCGCGCGGGTCAGCGCCACGTACAGGTCGCTCGTTCCGTACAGCCCCGGCTCGACCACCAGCACGGAGTCGAATTCGAGGCCCTTGGACTGCCGCGGATCGAGGAGTACGACGGTCCGCGTGAGGTCGGGTTCCGCGCCCGCCGTCACTCCGTCCAGCTGGGCCGCGAGCCTGCGGTGCAGATGGCGCGGGGCGATCACCGCGAGCCGGCCCTCGGCGGGGGTCAGCTCCTCGACCGCCTTGGCGACGGCGCCGGGCAGGTCGTCGGTGGCGCGGACCCAGGGTCGTACCCCGGTCGAACGGACCGAACTCGGCGGTTCGAAGTCCGGGTTCTCGGCCCGTACGACGGCCGCCGCGAGGTCCATGATCTCGGCGGGGGTGCGGTAGTTGACGCCCAGCCGGGTGTGCTCCCAGCGGTCCTCGACATACGGCTCCAGGATGTCCGACCAGGAGCCGACCCCGGCCGCCTCCGCCGTCTGGGCCGGGTCGCCGACCAGGGTCATGGAGCGGGTCGGGCTGCGCCGCATGAGCAGCCGCCAGGCCATCGGCGACAGTTCCTGCGCCTCGTCGACGATGATGTGCCCGAAGGCCCAGGTCCGGTCGGCGGCCGCGCGCTCGGCGGCGCTGCGGTGGTCGTCCTCCTCCTGCCGCTCGGCGAAGCGTTCGGCGTCGATGATGTCGTGCGCCGACAGCACCTCGGAGTCCTCGTCGTCGATGTCCTCGAACTCATAGGTACGGGAGGCGTACGACACGTCGAGGACGCCCTGCGCATACGCCACCTGCGTCTCCCGCTCGCGCTCGGCGCGGGCCCGCGCCACCCGCTCGTCCACGCCGAGGAGTTCGGCGGCCTCGTCGAGCAGCGGTACGTCCGCCACCGTCCAACTCCGGGTCACCGGGCGGCGGATGGCGGCCGCGTCCTCGTCGGGGAGGTAGCCGACGGGGTCGGCGAGGAAGTCCGCGACGAGGCGCTGCGGGGTCAGGCGGGGCCACAACTGGTCGATGGCGGCCCACACTTCGGGGTTCTCGGCGATCTCGTCACGGATCTGGGTGACGTCGCTCGGGTCGAGGAGGCTGCTGCCGTCGTAGGGGTCGGTGCCGACCCGCTCGGCGTACAGCTCGGTGAGGGTGTTGAGGATGTGGCCCTCGAAGTGCTCGCGGGCCACGTTGTGCGGCAGCCGCGCGGCCCGGGTCTTCTCCCGCGCCATCTTCACCAGACCGTCGTCGAGCATCAGGACCTCCCGGTCGTGCTCGATCGCGATCACCGGGTCGGGCAGCGCCTGCCAGTCGCGTACGACGTCGGCGAGGACGTCCGCCATGTCGGCGCGGCCCTTCACGGCCGCCGCCGCGCGGGTGTCGGTCGCGGTCGCCTTCACGCCGGGGAACAGTTCGCCGACCGTCGCGAGCAGTACGCCCGTCTCGCCGAGCGCGGGCAGCACCTCGCCGATGTAGCCGAGGAAGGCGGGGTTGGGGCCGACGATGAGCACGGCCCGCTTGGCGAGCAACTCCCGGTGTTCGTAAAGGAGATACGCGGCGCGGTGCAGGGCGACGGCGGTCTTGCCGGTGCCCGGGCCGCCCTCGACGACCAGCACACCGCGGTGCGGGGCGCGGATGATCTCGTCCTGCTCGGCCTGGATGGTCTGCACGATGTCGTGCATCCGGCCGGTGCGGGCGGCGTCCAGCGCGGCGAGCAGCACGGCGTCGCCGGTCGGGTCCTCATGGCCGGTGCGTTCCTGGTCGCCGAGGTCGAGGATCTCGTCGTGCAGGGCGGTGACCGTACGGCCCTCGGTGGTGATGTGCCGACGGCGGCGCAGGCCCATGGGGGTGTGACCGGTGGCCAGATAGAAGGGCCGGGCGACGTCCGCGCGCCAGTCGATGAGGACCGGGGTGCGTTCGGCGTCGTCGGTGCGCAGTCCGATGCGGCCGATGTGGTGGCTGGTGCCGGACGTCAGGTCGATGCGGCCGAAGCACAGCGAGCCGTCGACCGCGTTGAGCGCGGCGAGCAGCCCGGACCGCTCGGCGACCAGAATGTCCCGTTCCAGCCGGGCCTGCATGGGCGTGTTGCCCTGGGCGAGGGCGTCGGTGACTCCGGCCTCGGTGTCTCCGCGCAGCGCGTCCACGCGGGCGTACAGGGTGTCGATGAATTCCTGCTCACCGCGAATTTCATCGCTGTTTGACAATTCCACTCCCACGCAGATATACTGTGCCTACTGAACTTCTCCGCGGCTCAATTCCCGTAAAGTCGCGAACCATTGAGTCTAAGCAAAAGAATCCCCCCGGCGCAATTGCCGAGGGGATTTTTCCGTTATCGGGAGTCAGACGACGTCGGCGAGTTCCTCCAGCAGTCGCCGCTTCGGCCGGGCGCCCACCATGGACTTCACCGGCTCACCGTCGCGGAAAACCATGAACGTGGGCATGGAGAGAACCTTGTAGGCGTTCGTGGTCAGCGGATTGTGGTCCACGTTCAGCTGCACCACCTTCAGACGGCCGGCCTCCTCCGCGGCGAGCGCCTTCAGCACCGGCCCCATCTGCCGGCACGGCGGGCACCAGTCCGCCGTGAACTCCACCAGCACCGGCAGCTCGGCCCCGATCACCTCGGCCGCGAAATCCGCGTCCGTCACATCCGTCACGGCGTCTGTCGTCTGCATCACAGCTCCTGCCCTCCCAGTTCGCACAGGGGCGCCTCGCCCCCGGCCGTGGCCAGCCGCACGCCGATCTGTGCCCGTGCCGCCTGGAGCTCGCCGATCAGCTCGTCCAGCTCCGCCAGCTTGCGCCGGTAGACGTCGAGCGAGGCCGGGCAGGTGTCCCCCTCGGGGTGCCCGGCCTGCAGGCACTCCACGAAGGGGCGGGTCTCCTCCAGGTCGAACCCGAAGTCCTGCAACGTCCGGATCTGCCGCAGCAGCTTCAGATCGCTCTCGTCGTACGTCCGGTATCCGTTGCCGCCCCGCCGGGCGGGCAGCAGCCCGCGTGACTCGTAGTACCGCAGCGTCCGGGTCGTGGTCCCGGCCCGCGCGGCCAGCTCGCCGATTCGCATGTCCACGAACGTAATCCTTTACGCCGACGTCAAGGCAACAGCGGTTTCCGCTCCACCGGGGAGGTCAGCACGATCGAAGTCGTGGTGCGCCCGAGGGCGGAGACCTCCTCGAGCACCTCCTCCAGGTGGACGGTGTCCCGGACGGCGACCTTGAGGATCCAGCAGTCCTCGCCGACCGCGTGGTGCACCTCGGTGATCTCCGGGCGCTCGATCAGCTCCAGGGTCCTCGGGTGCTTGAGGTTGTAGCCGCCGTGCGGGTTGACCCGGATGAACGCCTGGATGCCGTAGCCGAGCCGGGCCGGGACGACATGGGCGCCGTACCCGCTGATCACGCCCGCGGCCTCCAGCCGGCGCACCCGCTCGGTGACGGCCGCGGGGCTCAGCCGCACCCGGCGGCCCAGCTCGCTCAGCTTGATCCGTCCGTCGGTCTGGAGCAGCCGGAGGATCTCCCGGTCCAGCGCGTCGAAGGCCGCCGAGGTTTCGCTGGTGGCGGGTCGCGGATGCCGTGGTTCTTTCGGTGCCGCGGCCTGAACTCCCATGGTTCCCCCTTCAGGACGTGGGTGTGCGCCGGGAGAATTATGGTCATGGAAAAGGCACGGGAGATACTGGTCATCGGCGGCAGCCGCTATTTCGGCAAGCGGCTCGTCACCCGTCTGCTGGCCGCCGGGGACCGGGTGACGGTCCTCAATCGCGGCTCGTCGGTTCCGCCGCCCGGTGCGTCGCATCTCGTGGCCGACCGCGACGACGAGAAGTCCCTTGTGGCGGCGCTCGGTTCCCGCACCTTCGACGTCGTCGTCGACCAGGTCTGCTACACCCCGCGGCAGGCGGAGATCGCGCGGCGGGTGTTCGCGGGCCGTACCGGCCGCTATGTGATGACGTCGACGGTCGAGGTGTACGAGTACGAGGACTCGATCACGCCCGTACGGGAGGACGCCGTCGATCCGCTGACGGTGCCCGTCGATCTCGAACTGCCCTGGGACGACCCGGAGTTCCTCGACGCCCACTACGGCGAGGGCAAGCGGCAGGCGGAGGCGGTCTTCGCGGCCGACCCCGGCTTCCCCTACGTGGCCGTGCGGGTGGCCCATGTGCTGGGCGGGGACGACGACTTCACGGGACGCCTGGAGCACTACGCCTCCCGCATCCGGGCCCGCGAACCGATCGCGGTGCCCTTCTCGAACCAGCCCGCCACCTACATCCACGTCGAGGAGATCGCCGACTTCCTGGTGTGGGCGGTGGGCGAGGACTTCACGGGGCCGGTCAACGCCGCCTCCCACGGTCTGCTGACCACCGTGGACCTGTGCGAGGCGATCGTCGCGCGGATTCCCGAGGGCAAGGTCGTGCTCCAGCTCGTCGAGGTCGGCGAGGTCTCGCCGTTCTCCTTCTTCCGCTCCTACGGCATGGACAACTCCCGCGCCACACGGCTCGGTTACGCCTTCCGCGCCGCACCGGCGTGGCTGTCGGCGGCCGTGGCGGAGACGCTCGGGAAGGGCGGCAACTGACATGCGGTACCGCACACTTGGCGACCTGAAGGTGAGCGCCGTGGGGCTCGGCGCGATGCCGCTGTCCATCGAGGGACGGCCGGACGAGGAGCGTGCCCGGGCGACCGTGCGGGCGGCGCTGGACGCGGGCGTCACCCTCTTCGACACGGCGGACTCCTACCATCTCTCCGGCGCCGAGCCCGGCCACAACGAACTGCTGCTGGCCCGCGCCCTGGCCGGGGCCGGCTCCGAGGTGCTGGTCGCCACGAAGGGCGGCCGAGGGCGACCGGCTGACGGCAGCTGGACGGTGAACGGCGACCCGCGCCATCTGAAGCGCGCCGCCGAGGACTCCCTGCGGCGGCTCGACGTCGAGGCCATCGGCCTCTACCAACTCCACAAGCCCGATCCCGCCGTTCCCCTCGAGGAGTCGGTCGGCGCGCTGCGCGAGTTGCTCGACGAGGGCAAGATCCGGCTGGCCGGCCTCTCCAACACCGACGCCGACCAGATCCGCGCGGCGCACCGCATCCTGGGCGACCGCCTGGTGTCGGTGCAGAACCGCTACTCGCCGGAGGTCCGGGACAGCGAGCCCGAACTGCGGCTGTGCGCGGAGCTGGGGCTCGCCTTCCTGCCGTGGAGCCCGCTGGGCGGCATCTCACGCAGCTCGCTGGACGGCCCGTCGGGCCTCGCGGCTGCCGGGCGCTTCGCCGCCTTCCACGAGATCGCGGCCGAACGCGGGGTCAGCCCCCAACAGGTGGGCCTGGCCTGGCTGCTGGCGAAGTCCCCGGCCGTGATCCCGATCCCGGGAGCGAGCCGCCCGGAGACGATCCGGGACTCGGCGAGGGCGGCGGAACTGGTGCTGAGCGAGGCGGAGTCGGCCCGCCTTAAGCCGCTCGGCTAGTCCTCCGCCCACTCCTCGTCCGCGATGTCCTGGCCGAGGCCGAGTCCGGCGCCGTAGAGGTCGAGGAGGCGGGCGCGGCCCTCGGCGTCCGGGAGGGGGATCTCGACGGCGAGGTCGACGCGGCCGGGGCGCTGGACGAGGGCGGGTTCTAGCAGGTCGGCGCGGTTGGTGGTGAGGAGGAAGGCGACGTCGGCGTCGTCGCCGAGGCCGTCCATCTCGTTCAGCACCTGGAAGAGCAGGGGTTGTTCGCCGCCGCCGTAGTCGCGGGCCTCGGCGACGAGGTCGCAGTCCTCCAGGACGACGAGGGCGGGCTGGAGCATCCGGGCGAGGGCGCAGGCCGGGCCGATGGCGTCGATGCTCTCGCCGGACAGGATCACCACGGTGAACTGCGGGAGGTGGGAGAGGAGATAGCGCAGGGTGTGGGTCTTGCCGGTGCCGGGCGGGCCGTACAGCAGCAGGCCGCGGCGCAGGTGCTGACCGGCCGCGCGCAGCCGCTCGCGGCGCCGGGCCACGCCCACGACCTGGCGTTCGACGCGCTCCAGCAGGCCGGACGGCAGCACGATCTCGTCGCGGGTGAGGCCGGGGCGGCGGTGGAAGCGGAACGGGCCTAGGCCGTGCCCGAACTGCGAGCCCTCGAAGGAGAGGACCTGGCCGCGGAAGACGTTGTGCTCGCGGACGAGCGCGTCGACCTCGGCGAGCAGCCGGTCCGCGAACTCCTTGTCAGCGGCGAGGACTTCGACCTCGACCTTGTTGCGTCCGTACTCGTCCTGCGGCCCGCGCAGAAGGACCGCGAACCGTTCGTCGCCGTCCGTGCCGAGGTAGAACCCGCAGGAGACGCAGGCCAGTTCGGCGTCCGGGGAGATCGGCAGCTGGGCGTAGTCGACGGCGCCGACGACGAAGCGGTCGTAGCGGTCGGCGGCGTCGATGATGTCGCCGAGGGTGAGCTCGCCGTGGTGCTGAGCGCCGCGCATGCCGATCAGCTCGTGGGTGCGGCCGTCGGCGGCGAACCAGCGCTCCAGGGCGAGATGGACGTTGGGCAGGTCGAAGGGGGCGTACGCCGTCTTCACCACCGGGCGGTCCGTGGGTGCCGAACCGAGGTGGTCGCGAAGGCGTTTGGCGAGGTCGCGGCTGCCGTCGGGGTCGGCGCGCTTGGGGCGGGCGACGGCCATCAGGAACTCGTGGAACAGCTCGTTGATGCGGTCGAGCGAGAGGGCCGAGGGTTCGCGGTCCTCGCCGTACCTGGCCTCGTACTCCTTGGTGCTGAGGATCTCCACCTTGCCCGGTTCCGCCATGCGCTGCCCGCCTCCGTGTGCCGTGGCCGTGCCCTTCGTGGCTCTCCAGCCTGGGCCCCGACGCGTCGGCGGGTCAAAGCATTTCGGGCAAGTGGTCGCGAAGAGAACGGAAAGGGACAGGGCGCGCCACGGGGTCGCGGCGTCACCGGGGAGTCGCGACCCCCGTCCACGGCTCCCCGGTGCGCCCGGCCCACTCACGGGCCGCGTCCGGCCGGCCGGTGAGCAGCAGGAGCAGGGCGGCGATCGGCCCGCGCAGCTCGGCGCCGCTCCCGCGCGTCCACTCGATGTCGGTGGCGACGAGCCGCGCCTTCGGCAGGGGCCAGGGGCGGGGCGGGAGCCGCATGGTCCACACGCGCTCGGCGGCGGCGCGGGCGGCGGTCGGCGACACCGCCCGTTCCCGGCCGAGCGCGAGGGCGATGTCCTGGCCGTGGACGAGGAGGTCGAGCAGGGGTTCGTGCGGTGAGGTCATGGGGGCGAGGCGCCGGGAGCCGATGATCGACCGCAGATGGCCGACGATCACGTCGGTGGGCGCGGCGGCCTCGCGGACGGCCGTGTCATGGATCATCCGGTTCCAGTTCCCGCGGGCGCGGAGCAGCTCCCGTACCGCCTGCCCTCGGGTGATGCGCGCGGCGAGGGTCAGATGGGCGGCCACGTCCCGCACCCGCCAGTCCCCGCAGCGCGTGGGCGTCTCCCACTCCTCGGCGCTCAGGCCCTCCAGCAGGTCCGCGAGGCTCGCGCGCTCGCGGTCGACGACCTGCCACAACTCGTCGGTCTCCAGCATGACGCCCATGGGAACCACCTACTCAAGTGGTAAGCTTCTCTGACCAAAGTAGTCAGAGCCTCTGACTACTGTCAAGCGATACGAGCGATACCGAGGGAGCGTCGACGATGCCTGCGGAGAGCGAGCTCAACACGGGCGTGCTCCTGTTCCTCCCGTACCGGGCCCTGGAGAACCGTGTCTTCGCCGCGCTCGCCGAGGCCGGTTTCGACGACTTCACGCCCGCCCAGGCCCGGGTCATGCAGCGCATCGGCCCGAACGGCACACGGCTGACGGAGCTGGCCGAACAGGCCCAGATCACCAAGCAGACCGCGGGCTTCCTGGTCGACCAGCTGGAGAAGGCGGGCTATGTGACCCGGATACCGGACCCGACGGACAAGCGGGCCCGGCTGGTGTGCGGGGCGCGCAAGGCGTGGGAGGCCAAGGAGGTCGCCGACGGGGTGGTGGCCGAGGTGGAGAAGGAATGGGAGGAGCACCTCGGCAAGCGCCGCATGAAGCAGCTGCGCGAGGCGCTGACGCTGCTGCGGGAGATCACGGACCCTTGGGCCTGAAGACTCTGGCCAGGTTCACTCGATGAACAGGAACGCAGC
The DNA here is from genome assembly GCF_015163075.1 of Streptomyces justiciae. Taxonomy (GTDB): domain Bacteria; phylum Actinomycetota; class Actinomycetes; order Streptomycetales; family Streptomycetaceae; genus Streptomyces; species Streptomyces justiciae. Next base: position 432,445 of record NZ_JADDXU010000005.1, on the reverse strand, counting down.
TGATGCTCACCGCCCTCCTCGCCGTAGCCGGGACGCTCCTCGGATCGATAGTCACCGGCACGTTCCAGCACCTGTCCGCCGGCCGGGCCGAACGGACGGCCGCCGCCGAACAGTTGCGCCGCGAGCGCCTCGAAGCGGTGACAGCCCTCGCCGCGGCCGGCTCGGACCATCGCCGGGCCCTGCGGATGCGCGGGCTCGCCCGGCTGCGCGACGCTGACGAGGCCGAACTGGAGGAGCTGCGCGCCAGGTCCCACGCCACCCGCTCGGCCATCACCCGCCCGCTGGTCACGCTGCGGCTCCTGGTTCCCGATCCGCGGGTCCACGCCACCGCGCAGGAAATGGTCGTGGCCACGTACGATATGGTCGACGCGGCCGGCAGCGCCGAGGAGCTCGACGCGGCACAGGAGGCGGCCCGAGCCGCACACGACCGCTTCGTGGAGGCGGCCGCCGCGTACTTCAGCCCCGTCTAGACGGGTATGGCCGTGTCTACTTCCGCCCCGCCTGCACGGGTACGGCCGCCGCCTCCTCCACCTCCAGGAGCGACGCGCTCCGGCGTTCCGCCTCGAAGGCGCGGTGGCCGCCGCGCAGTCCGAACAGCCGCTTGGCGAGCAGGATGTAGAGCACGGCGAGGATGTTGAGGACCAGGGTGGCGATCTTCAACCAGCTGATGTGCTCGGTGAGTTCGTAGATCTCCAGGGGGAGGAAGGCGGCCGTGGCGACGACCGTCAGATACTCCGCCCAGCGCTTGGCGTACCAGAGCCCGACCGCCTCGACGAGCTCGATGAGCGCGTAGGCCAGGAGCAACACCGCCACCAGGACAAGGGTGTTGTGCTTGTACCCGAAGGTCTTCTGGATGGTGCCGACGACCGGTGAATGGTCGAGGTCGTAGTGGAAGTGCCGGAAGACGGGGCGGAAGACGTCCAGATACTCGTCGAAGAGCCGGCGCACCGCGTCCTGGGAGTTGCTGAACTTCCACACGGCCGCCGCGACCAGCACGATGAACACGCCGCGCACGGCCCGCTCGATCGCCAGGAACCGCAGCACGAACAGATCCCGCAGCACCTTGCCGCGCGGCACGAGGGGCGCCTCGGCGGCCGGACCCGATCCGTGCGGTTCGCCGAGCACGAAGTCACCGCAGCGCAGACAGCGCCAGACCTCGCCGAGCGCGGTGTCGGCACGCAGCCGGATGCGCAGCCGGGGGTCGTCCGGCGCGTACGTCACATGCCCGCGGCGGGCACATGTCCGCCGGTCCCAGTCGATCGACATCCCCCGTGCCTTTCACGAACGCTGAATGAGCCTGCCGCGCCTGTAAGGGGGCAGGCGCGGCAGGCTAGTGGGGGCGGGTAAGAGTTCGGTGAGGCGATTGCTCTTGCCGGTGGTGCTGCCCGGGCGGCCGAGCCACGGGGGAGCTGCTCGGCCGCCCGGAGTCCTTGCCGTTGCCGGCAGGCTCAGGCCTTGGCGAGGCCTTCGGGGATTCAGGCCGGACTCAGGCCTTGGCGAGTTCCTTCTCGCCGCCCTGCTCCGGCACGTCCGCGTGGGCGTCGGCGCCGTCACCGTCGTCGTCCAGCAGCGTCTTCTCGTCGAAGGGCAGCTGACCGGCGAGCACCTGGTCGACCCGGGCGCGGTCGATCTCCTTGGTCCAGGTGCCGATCAGGACCGTGGCGACGGCGTTGCCCGCGAAGTTGGTGAGGGCACGGGCCTCGCTCATGAAGCGGTCGATGCCGACGATGAGGCCGAGGCCGTCCACGAGGGCGGGCTTGTGCGACTGAAGACCACCGGCGAGCGTGGCAAGACCGGCACCGGTGACACCGGCGGCACCCTTCGAGGCGACGAACAGGAACAGCAGCAGCGGGATCTGCTCGCCCAGCGACATCGGCGTACCCATGGCGTCGGCGATGAACAGCGAGGCCATGGTCATGTAGATCATGGTGCCGTCGAGGTTGAAGGAGTAGCCGGTCGGGACGGTGATGCCGACGACGGGCTTGCTGACGCCCATGTGCTCCATCTTCGCGATGAGCCGCGGCAGCGCGGACTCGGAGGAGGAGGTGGAGAGGATCAGCAGGAACTCACGGCCCAGGTACTTGAAGAGCTTGAGGATGTTCAGGCCCGCGATCACCCGCAGCAGCGCGCCGAGCACGATGAAGACGAACAGGAAACAGGTGATGTAGAAGCCCACCATCAGCAGCGCGAGATCCTTCAGCGCATCCACACCGGCCGAGCCGACGACGGCCGCGATGGCACCGAAGGCACCGATCGGGGCGGCCCACATGACCATGGCGAGGACCCGGAAGACGAGCCGCTGGATGTGCTCGACACCACGCAGGATCGGCTGCCCGGCGGAACCCATGGCCTGCAGCGCGAAGCCGCACAGCAGGGCGATGAGCAGGGTCTGGAGGACCTCGCCCTCGGTGAAGGCGGAGACGAAGGTGGTCGGGATGATGCCGAGCAGGAACTCGGTGGTGTCCTTGGCCTCCGCGTCGACCTGGGCGTGGCCGACGTCCTTGACGGCGTCGGTGACGGCGAGCCCGGTGCCCGGGTCGAGGATGTTGCCGACGACGAGACCGATGCCGAGGGCGACCAGCGACATGATCATGAAGTAGACGAGGGCGATACCGCCGACGGCACCGACCTTGGCGGCCTTCCGCACCGAACCGATGCCCAGGACGATCGTGCAGAAGATGATCGGCGAGATCATCATCTTGATCAGGTTCACGAAGCCGGTACCGATCGGCTTCAGCTCGACGGCGAAGTCCGGCGCGACCATGCCGACGACGATGCCGAGGGCGACCGCGACGATCACCGCGATGTAGAGATAGTGGGTGCGGTCCTTCTTGACCTTGGGTGCCGTATCGGGTGCTGCGGGGGTGCTGGCGGCCACGGCTGCCCTCCTTGACGTCTTCGTCGGCATGACCGGCGTGCGGCTCACGTCCGGGCTGTTTGAGGAATGCGGTGACTATCTCCCGCCCTGTGAGGGCGGTCACCCTTCCGTTCATTTAGTTCACGCTTAACGTCGGAGGCACACTGACGACATGCGCATCCCCATCCCTCGACCCCGCAGCCTGGCCGGCCAGCTCTTCGCCATGCAGGCCGTGCTGATAGCGGTGCTCGTGGCGGGATACGCCCTGTTCACGTACGTCAGCGACCGCAGCCAGGCCGAGGAGGCGGCGGGTCGCCAGGCCATGGCGGTGGCGGGCGCGGTCGCGGACTCCCCTTCCGTACGGCAGGCGATCCACACCTCCGACCCCTCGGCGCACCTCCAGCCGTACGCGCTCCGCGTGATGCGCGACGCCGACGTCGACTTCGTGACGATCATGAACACGCACGGCATCCGCTGGACGCACCCGACGGAGACGGAGATCGGCAAGAAGTTCCTGGGCCGGATCGGCCCGGCCCTGGCCGGCGATTCCTTCACCGAGACGTACAAGGGCACCCTGGGCCGCTCGGTCCGCGCGGTCACGCCGATCATGGAGGACGGCAAGGTCGTCGGCCTGGTCAGCGCGGGCATCAAGGTGGAGGCGATCAGCAAACGGGTCCAGGGCCAGCTCACTGCGCTGCTGGGAGTGGCAGGAGGCGCCCTGGCCCTGGGCGCGATCGGCACGTACGCGATCAACGCCCGCCTCCGCCGCCACACCCATGGCATGAACGCGGCCGAGCTGAGCCGCATGCACGACTACCACCAGGCCGCGTTGCACGCGGTGCGCGAGGGCCTGCTGATGCTGGACGGCCAGTTCCGGGTGGCGCTGATCAACGACGGTGGGCGGGAGCTGTTGGGGGTGCCCGGGGATGTTGTCGGTCAGTCGGTAGCCGACCTGGGCCTTCCCGCACCGCTGACGGGGGCGCTGCTGGCGTCGGAGCCGAGGGTGGACGAGGTGCATCTGGCGGCGGACCGGGTGTTGGTGGTGAACACGTCGCCGGTGTCGGGGGGCGAACGGCGAGGGACGGTCGTAACACTGCGGGATGTGACCGAACTCCAGTCGGTGATGGGCGAGTTGGACTCCGAGCGGGGCTTCACGCAGGCGCTGCGCTCACAGGCGCACGAGGCGGCGAACCGTCTCCACACGGTCGTGTCCTTGATCGAGCTGGGGCGGGCCGAGGAGGCGGTGGACTTCGCTACGGCGGAGCTGGAGTTGGCGCAGGCGCTGACGGACCAGGTGGTGGCGGCGGTGAGCGAGCCGGTGCTGGCTGCGCTGCTGCTGGGGAAGACGGCGCAGGCGAACGAGCGGGGGGTGGAGCTGGTGGTGTCGGAGGACAGCCGGCTGGATGACGGGTTGCTGCCGCCGTCACTCCCCGCCCGGGACCTGGTGACGATCCTCGGGAACCTGATCGACAACGCGGTGGATGCGGCGCAGGGGAGTGTGGGGGCGCGGGTGACGGTGACCGCGTACACGGACGGTGGCGAGCTGGTGCTGCGGGTCGCGGACACGGGCGGGGGCGTCGACCCGGCGCATGCGGAAGCGGTGTTCGAGCGCGGGTTCTCGACGAAGCCGGCGGGGCCGGGCGGGCGGGGGCTGGGGTTGGCGCTGGTGCGGCAGGCGGTGGGGCGGCACGAGGGGACGTTGGCTGTGGCGGAGGCGGAGGGGGGCGGCGCCGAGTTCGAGGTGCGGGTGCCCTTGCGGGATGCCGGGGGTACGTCGATTGCGGACATGGTCGAAGATGCGTCGACGACAGCTGCCGTACCGGCCGAGACCGAGCGAGCTGCGCAAGGCACCGCATCCGGAGGCGACGCATGACGACCCAGCCACAGCCGATCCGCGTCCTGGTCGTGGAGGACGACCCGGTCGCCGCGGACGCACATGTCATGTACGTGGGGCGGGTGCCGGGGTTCGTCGCGGTCGGCAAGGCGCACACGGGGGCGGAGGCGCGGCGGCTGCTGGACCGTACGCCGGTGGACCTGCTGTTGCTGGATCTGCATCTGCCGGATGTGCACGGGTTGCAGTTCGCGCGGTCGTTGCGGGCGGCGGGGCATCAGGCGGACGTGATCGCGGTGACTTCGGCGCGGGATCTGACGGTGGTGCGGGAGGGGGTGTCGCTGGGGGTCGTGCAGTACGTACTGAAGCCGTTTACTTTTGCCACGCTGCGGGATCGGCTGGTGCGGTACGCCGAGTTCCATGCGGCGGTGGGGGAAGCGAGCGGGCAGGACGAGGTGGACCGGGCGTTGGCGTCGCTGCGGGCGCCCTCGCCTGCGGCGCTGCCGAAGGGGTTGAGTGCGCCGACGCTTGAGCGGGTGACGGTCGCTCTGCGGGATTCCGGGGAGGGGCTTACGGCGACTGGGTTGGCGGAAGTGGTGGGGATTTCGCGGATCACTGCTCGGCGGTATCTGGAGCATCTTGTGGACGCGGGGCGGGCGGCGAGGGCTCCGCAGTATGGGACTGTGGGGCGGCCTGAGTTGCAGTATCGGTGGGTTCGGGGGGAGGTGGGGCGTTAGGGGGTGGGGGTGTCTAGGGCGGCGGCTTGGGCGCGGGCTTGGGCGGCGCGGTCTGGGGCGTTGGCGCGGGTGAAGGCGTCGGCGGCCTGGAGGTAGGCGGCGCGGGCCTCGGCGGGGCGGTGGGCTTCCTTGTGGACGCGGGCCAGGTTCTCCAGGGTCCCTCCATCGCCGTACCAGTCCTCGAACTCCCGACGAAGCTCCAGAGACTTGTTGTACGCCTCCATCGCTTGCTCCACTCGGCCCGCCACATGCAGGGCGAAGCCGAGGTTGTGCCACACCGCGCCCTCGCGGTAGCGGTCTCCCGTGGTCTGGTACAGGTTGCGGGCGCGGGTGTGAGCCTCAATCGCCTCCCCCGCCCGACCCACCTCGTGCAAGACGAGGCCAAGGTTGCTCCACGCGTCGGCCTCGCCGTGACGCTCCCCGACTGCCTGGAACAGGTCACGGGCCCGGGTGTGAGCCTCGACCGCCTCCCCCGCCCGACTGGCCTGTTGCAGGGCGAGGCCAAGGTTGTTCCACGCCGTTCCTTCACGGAGGCGGTCCCCGGCGGCCTGGCACAGGTCACGGACCTGGATGAGGGCCTCAATCGCCTCCGCCGCACGCCCCGCCTGTTGCAGGGCGACGCCGAGGCTGTTCCACGCGCCGGCCTCGCCGAACCAGTCCCCGGCCCCGTGCGCGGCCACCGCTGCCGCCTGCGCGACGGCTATCCCGTCGTCAAAGTACCGCCGCCAGCGCAGGTACCCGTCCAGGCACAAGGCCAGCCGCACCCCCGCCTCCGCGAACCGCTCCTCTCGCGCCCAGCCCACCGCAGCCACCAGACCCGCCCGCTCCCCGTCCAACCACGCCAACGCCCCCGCCCGGTCCCCGAACCGCTCCGGCTCGACCATCCCCGGCAACCACCGCAACCGGTCATCAGCCGCATCCGCCCAGCGCCAATAGAACTTCAGGACCCGCTCCCGAGCCGCCTCCCCCTCCTCCCGCAACCCTGCATCCCCCGCCACCACACCCGCCCCGAACACTCGCACCAGGTCATGCAGCCGCCACCACCCACGCCCGCTCCCCCGCTCAACAAGATGGGCACGAGCCAGCGCCTTCAGCTCCCGTACCGGAGGCGTTTGCGCGCCGGCCAGCGCGGCGACCACCTCATCACTCACCTCGGGCCCCGGCGCGAGGGCGATCAGGCGCAGCAACCGCGCCTGATCGGGGGGCAGGCGTCGGTAAGAGAGCTCGAAGGCGGCGCGGACGTTGCGCTCACCGTCGTCGAGGTGGTCGAGGCGATCACGGGACTCGACAAGCTCAGCGACGAGTTCGGTAACCGGCATCCCCGGGTCTTCCGCCAGCAGAGCGGCCGCGATCTGCAGGGCCAGCGGCAAGTACCCACAGATACGGGCGAGTTGCTCAGCCGAGTCACGGTCGTCGGCGATCCGGGTGTCGTGCGGATCGGCGATCCGCAGGGCGCGGTCGAGGAGTTCGTCCGCCTCCTCCGGTGTGAGCTGATCCAGAGCCAAGAGCCGCGCCCCCAGTTGGGGCAACCGGTCGCGGGAGGTGACCAGGACATGATGCCGGGAGTCCCCCGGAAGGAGGGGGCGCACCTGGTCCGGCGACGAGGCGTTGTCCGCAAGGACGAGCACCGCGCCGCGTTCCCGAGCCCGCGCGTCCAGCGTCGAGCGGTAGAGGGCTGCCCGCTCGTCCGCCGTGGCGGGGATGTGTTCTGGAGGGATGCCAAGGGCGCGGAGGAGGGCCTGGAGGGCCCGGTCGGCGGTGACTGGCTCCAAGTCATAGCCGTGCAGGTCGACGAAGAGGACCCCGCCGGGGAACCAGTTCCGCTCGCGGGCCAGGTGGGCGGTCTCGACGGCGAGCGCGGTTTTGCCGATGCCGCCGAGGCCGGACACGGCGGTGACGAGGACGGCCGAGGACGCGGAGAAATCGGCCGCGGCAGGGTCCAGCGCGGACAGCAATGCGGCCATCTCCGCCTCCCGGCCCGTGAAACCGCCAGCCCTCGGCGGCAGCCCGGCCATCGCCTCAGGTACGGCGGCAGCGCCATGCTGGATGACCACCTGCACGCCGACCACCTCACGCAGGAAGACCCCGCCCCGGAAGTCAGCGTGATCACCGTCGTACCAGGAGCTACCGCTCCCCGACGCGTGCCGCTCCATGCCCCGCGCGACGGCACCGGCGACACCCCGAGGATCGGAGGCGAGCAGGTCAACAATGGCCTCGCCCCACTCCCGCACCGCATCCCGCCGTACCGGAACCGTCGCCGCCTCAACAATCTCCCGAACCGGCGCCCCGGCGTCGACCCCCACCGCCTGCGCCAGCTTCTCCACCGCCCGGCGCCCGGCGTCCCCGCCCGCGCCTTCAACCAGAGCCGCCAGAAGAGCCGAAAGCCACGCCGCTTCCATCCGCCCGTCCCCCGCCGTTCCGTACCCGTACGTCAAAGGTAGGGCCTCCTACGGGAGTTCACGCCCCGTTCGCGTACCACACCACCTGCGAGGCGAGCCCACCCACGGCGAGCGCCTCCAACCCGGACAGGGCAACGAGCAGCCCGCTGCCTCCCGAAGCCCAGAAGACGACCAGCGCAGCCAACGGCACCCCGCAGAACGCCAGCAGATCCACCGCCAACTGCACAGCCTTCCGCGACCCCCGCCGCGTATCCCCCCGATGAGCGATCTCCCACCCGAACGCCTGCACCCCACCCCCCGGCTTGGCCAACTCAGCCAGCTTCGGCGCGAGTTCACTCCGCACATAGGCCCCAATCGCGGAGATCTTCTGGTCGTTCACGAGATACGTCCACCCGAGCACGACACACACCGGCGGCAACGCCAGCAGCATCGACGCCTGCTTGGCCTGCGCGGCGGCGGCGATGACGGCGGCCACGACGGTCAACGTCACATAGAGCAGGTTGTCCCGGAACCCAATCCGCGCCTTCTGCTCGTCCTTGATGGTCTGATACTCGGCGAGCAGCAACTGCCCGACGGTGACGTCCTGTTCAGCCACGCTTTCCCCTTCCCCCGGCGTACCTTATGAGTGTGCCCGAGACCGTATCCACCGCTCTGATCCTGACCGCGCTCCCCCTCGAATACGCCGCCGTACGCGCGCACATCGAGGAGCGCCGAGAGCGAACACATCGCGACGGAACCCGTATCGAGCAGGGCCAACTGCCGGGCACCGCATGGCAGGTCGCCCTCGCCGAACTGGGCGTGGGCGCCGACCGGGCCGCCGCGCTCACTACGCAGCTCATCGACTGGCTGCGCCCAGAGGCCGTGTTCTTCGTAGGTGTCGCCGGCGGATTGAAGGACGACGTCGAGATCGGAGACGTCGTCGTAGGCACGCAGGTGTACGAGATCCACGGTGGCAAGCAGGCGCCAGAGGGCTTCTTGGTCCGCCCGAAGTCGTTGCCGGGTTCGCACGCGCTGGAGCAGGCGGCCCGTTTCGCGGTCCGGGACATGCCCGACGTACGGCCGCACTTCGCGCCGATCGCGACGGGCGATGTGGTCCTGGCGGACGCCGATTCCGAGATCGCGAAGTTCATCCGCCGGAACTACAACGACGCGGCGGCGATCGAGATGGAGGGCTACGGAGCGACTCAAGCCGCCCATCTGAACGGCCGGTTGGACTCCTTGGTCGTGCGTGGCATCAGTGACCATGCCAACGCCGACAAGCACAAGGCAGATGCCAAGGGTTCCCAGCCGCTCGCCGCGCGGCAGGCTGCTGCGGTGACGGTGGCGGTGCTGCGCAGGCACGGACCGCGTGGCGGTTCCTCCGACCAGGAGGGTCCCCATGCACGCGGGGAGGGCGGAGCCACGTACGGCGGAGACCACATCGACTTCCGGGGCGGCACCTTCTACGGCCCCGTCACCGGGAAGAGAACCGAGCAGCGGTAGGGGTACGGCCCACGGCCCGGTCCCGCGCGCCACGGCGACGTTGCCGCTGCGCCCGCCGGGTTTCACGGGCCGCTCGGCGGAACTGGGCCGCCTGCTACCCCACTTGGCCCCGACCGACGACGCGACGGCCCTCCCGCTGCTCATCTTCGCCGTCACCGGCATGGGCGGCATCGGCAAGACAGCGCTGGCGGTGGAGACGGCCCACCAGGCGCGAGCGAAGGGCTGGTTCCCGGGCGGGACGCTGTTCGTGGACCTGCGTGGCTACGACGAGGATCCGGTCACGGCCGATCAGGCGGTACTGGCCCTCCTGGACGCACTCGGCGTACGGGACCGGGATCTGCCGCCGACGACCGAGCGCCAGTACGACGCGTATCGTGAGCTGTTTGCCATGCGCCGGGAGCGGACGCTGCTGATCCTGGACAATGCGTCGGATCCGTCGCAGTACCTGCCGCTGCTGCCCGGCACTGACCACCACAGGGTGCTCATCACGTCCCGGGACCGTCCCAACGCGCTGCCGATCCGCCTCATCGACCTGGAGACCCTTGCCCCGGACGACTCCGTGGCGCTGGTGAAGCGAGCCTTGCACGACACCGACGAACGCGACGATCGCGCGGCGCGGGAACCCGAGGCGCTGCGTGAACTGGTCGACCTGTGCGGCCACTTGCCGCTGGCGCTCCAGATCGCCGCGGGGGTGCTGCGTCGGCGACGGAATCGGGACATCGCCTCCTTGGTGGCCGAGATCCGGGAGGCCGGGGACCCGACCTCGGTTCTCGACGGTGGCAGTCCCGGTACGGATCTGTATGGTCGCTCGCTCGTTCTGCGACCTGTGTTGGAGGCGTCGTACCGACGGCTGCCGGCCGACCAGGCACGGCTGCTGCGACTGCTTTGCCTGGCGCCGGGCGCGGAGACGGGGACGGAAGCCATCGCCGCGCTGACCGATCTCGACATGGGGGCTGCGCTGTCGCTGCTGGAGGATCTCGCCGCGACTCATCTCGTCACGCCGGTGCGGGACGTTGATCGCTCGGCCTGCGCTTCGCGGTGGCGGTTGCACGACTTGGTGCGGGCGTTCGGGGCGGGTGTGGCGGCGGGGGACACCGGGTTGCGAGAGGAGGGGGAGGCGGCTCGGGTGCGGGTGCTGGAGTTCTACTGCCGGTTGGCGGATGCGGCGGATGACCGGTTGCGGTGGCTGCCGGGCATGCCGGTGCCGGAGCGGTTCGGGGACCGGGCCGCCGCGTTTGCGTGGTTCGACGGGGAGCGGGCCGGTCTGGTGGCGGCGGTGGGGTGGGCGCGCGAGGAACGGTACGCGGCCATGGGGGCGTGGCTGGCTCTGTGCCTGGCGGAGTACCTGCTCTGGCGGCGGTATTTCGACGACGGGGTCGCGGTCGCGCAGGCGGCAGCGGTGGCCGCGCAGCGGACCGGGAACCTGGTCGGCGAGGCCGACGCGTGGAACAACCTCGGCGCCGCCCTGCGGGAGACGGATCGGGCGGGGAAGGCGGTTGAGGCGCACACCCGGGCCCGCGATCTGTACTGGGCCGCCGGGGAGCGTCGCGGCGAGGCCGACGCGTGGACCAACCTCGGCCTCGCCCTGCGCGAGACGGGCCGGGCGGAGGAGGCGATCGAGGCCCATACCCGCGCCCGCGACCTGTGCCGGGCCGCCGGGGAGCGTCGCGGCGAGGCCGACGCGTCGACCGGCCTCGGCCTCGCCCTCCAGGACGCGGGCCGGGCGGAGGAGGCGATCGAGGCCCACATCCGCGCCCGCGATCTGTACCAGGCCACCGGCGACCGCCACCGGGAGGGCATGGCGTGGCACAACCTCGGCCTCGCCCTGCGGGTGGCAGGCCGGGCGGAGGAGGCGATCGAGGCGTATGGCAAGGACGTGGAGATCTGCCGGGGGTTCGAGGACTGGTACGGCGAGGGGCAGACCCTGCAGAACCTGGCCCGCGCTCACGAGGACGCCCACCGCCCCGCCGAGGCCCGCACCGCCTACCTCCAGGCCGCCGACGCCTACACCCGTGCCAGCGCCCCCACGGAGGCCGCCCAAGCCCGCACCTGGGCCGCCGAACTCCCGACGTAACCCCGACCCTCACCCCACCCCCGAACACCCCCGAGCCCCCCCCGCCAAGGCCCCCCACATCCGAGTCCCACCCCCAAACTCCCGCCCCTCCCCGAACCCCCACTCCCCCTCACAAGCCCGCACCACGCCCCCAAGCACCCGCAACGCCGCCCCCTCCGAACATCACTGGCCGCCGCCAGCCGAGGATGAGCGTGCCGGTCGTGCCCCTCGTAGAGAATCACCCGCACCTCCCCATGAGGCCGCCGTCCCCCGCCTCGACACCGTGGAGCTGGACAGCACACACGGGCCGGAGTTCATCGACGCTGGCGCCCAACTCGGCAAGAACCGAGCCCAGTTGGACTCCCCCCAGACCATCGGGCTCGCCCCCACCACCACGTACGACTTCATCACCGCGCCGTAACCGGCCAGGAAGACCACCCCCTCACCGACTCCCCCGAAGCCCTCGCGCCCTCATCCTCAACATCAAGGGAGGCAAGGCCGACCACCTCCTAACCACCTCCTCCAGCCCCCGGGCCCCTCAATCCCACGCACAGTCATTGACCTGACTAGACCACCCCACCTACCTTCACCAGGCACCCATCCCGCGCCGCGCCCCACCCCACGTGAGCCCGCAGGAGGTCATGCCCGTGCGCCCCACCGCCGCCCTCCCCCCACTCCTCGCAGCCACCCTCATAGCCACCGCAGCCCTCACCACCGCCTGTAGCAGCAGCTCCGGCAGCGACCCGGACACCCTGAAGGTCTCCTTCAAGCAGTCCACGGACAACTCCATCAAGGTGATGGACGAGTACCTCGCCGACATCAAGGAGCAGTTCGAGAAGAAGTACCCCGGCAAGAAGGTCGAACTGATCCCCATCAAGGCCCCGGACTCGGAGTACTACACCAAGGTCCAGCAGATGCTCCGCTCCCCCAAGACGGCGCCCGACCTGGTCTACGAGGACACGTTCCTCATCAACTCCGACATCACCAGCGGCTACTTGAAGCCCCTCGACCCCTACCTCGCCAAGTGGCCGGACTGGAACCAGTTCATCGACACGGCGAAGGCGGCGGCCAAGGGCGAGGACGGGAAGACGTACGGCGTCCCGGACGGCACCGACACCCGCGGCCTCTGGTTCGACAAGGGCATCTTCGCCAAGGCCGGCCTCCCCACCGACTGGCAGCCGAAGACCTGGGACGACGTCCTCGACGCGGCCCGCACGATCAAGGCGAAAGTCCCCGACGTCACGCCCCTCAACGTCTACACCGGCAAACCCGCAGGTGAGGCGGCGACGATGCAGGGCTTCGAGATGCTCCTGTACGGCACCAACGACGGCGACACCGACCCCCTCTACGACACCGCCACCAAGAAATGGATCGCCGGCAGCCAGGGCTTCAAGGACGCCCTCACCTTCGTAGAGACGGTCTACAAGGAGAAGCTCGGCCCGGACGTCTCCACCGCCCTCGACCCCAACATCCAGACCATCGTCCGCGGCGACCTCCTCCCCAACGGCAAGCTCGGCATCGACCTCGACGGCTCCTGGCTCCCGCAGGACTGGCTGAAAGGCAGCGGCCACGAATGGCCCGACTGGTCAAGCAAGTTGGGCCTGGCCCACATGCCCACCCAGCACGGCCAGGCCCCCGGCAAGGTGAGCATGTCCGGCGGCTGGACCTGGGCGATCCCCGCCAAGGCGGCCAACCCGGACCTCGCCTTCGACTTCATCAAGACCATGCAGACCAAGACCAACGCCCAGAAGTGGTACGTCGCCAACTCCGGCATCGCGGTCCGCAAGGACGTCGCCGACGATCCCGCGTACACCGCCGCCCAGCCCGGCATCAAGTTCTTCACGGACCTGGTGGCGAGCACGCACTACCGCCCGGCGTTCCCCGCGTACCCGAAGGTCTCCACGGCGATCCAGGAGGCGATGGAGGGCGTCACGACGGGCGACAAGTCGGTGGCGGACGCGGCGAAGGACTACGACGAGGAACTGAAGTCAGCCGCTGACGGCCAAGTGATCCAGAAATGACCCGGCGCTCCCTGGTCCGCATCCTCCCCCTCACCCCCGCCACCCTCCTCCTGCTCCTCTTCCTCGCCGGCCCCATCGCCTACTGCGCCTACATCGCCTTCACCGACCTCCAACTCACCGGCCAGGCCCACGAGTCGTTCATCGGCTTCGACAACTTCCGTACGGCGTTCGGAGACGAGGCATTCCTCAACGCCGTATGGCTGACGCTCGTCTTCACGGTCGTCTCAGCGCTACTCGGCCAGAACACCCTGGGCCTGGCGCTCGCCGCCCTGATGCAACGCGCCTCGAAACCGGTCCGCACACTGACAGGCGCGATAGTCATCACCGCCTGGGTCCTCCCGGAGGTCGTCGCAGGCTTCCTCCTCTACGCCTTCTTCCGCAAGGAAGGCACCCTGAACGCCATCCTCGACTGGCTCCATCTCCCCACCCAGAACTGGCTGTTCACGCTCCCGATCCTGGCGGTGTCGTTCGCGAACGTCTGGCGCGGAACAGCCTTCTCGATGCTGGTGTACTCGGCAGCCCTGAACGAAATCCCCAAGGAGATAACGGAAGCCGCCGAGGTCGACGGCGCGGGCGGCTGGTGCCGCCTCTGGCACATCACCCTCCCGATGATCCGCCGCTCCATCGCCACGAACCTGATGCTGATCACCCTTCAGACCCTCTCCGTCTTCGGCCTGATCTGGGTGATGACGAGGGGCGGCCCGAGCGGCAAGAGCCAGACGCTCCCCCTCTTCATGTACGAGGAGGCGTTCCAGAAGAGCATGATCGGTTACGGCACGGCGGTGGCGTTGCTGCTCCTGCTGGTGGGCGGCCTGTTCTCAATGATCTACGTACGCCTGCTACGGACGGAGGTGTAAAGCCATGCCCCCGACATCCCGCAGAACGCCCACAACCAGCAGAACCACCCACCGCCTGGCCGCAGACGCAGGCCTCTTGGTAGCAGCCACCGCATTCCTCCTCCCCCTCGCCTGGGTCCTCCTCTCCGCCCTGGACCCGGACGCGAACCTGAAGGTGAAAGTCCCCGACAGCCTCACCCTGGACAACTTCGACGCGATCCTGAAGCCGGACATCACCTTCACCCCCCTCCTCAACAGCCTCCTCCTCTGCGGCGGCGGAACGGCCCTGACGGTGGCGTGCGCAGCCCTCGCCGCGTACCCCCTCTCCCGCTTCCGCTCCCGCCTGAACCGCCCCTTCCTCCTCACCATCCTCTTCGCGACAAGCCTGCCGATCACGGCGATCATGGTCCCGGTCTACGCACTCTTCGTCCGCGTGAACCTGATCGACACCCTCCAGGGCACGATCTTCTTCTTCGCCGCCTCCCAACTCCCCTTCGCCATCTGGCTGATGAAGAACTTCATGGACGGCGTACCGAAGGAGTTGGAGGAGGCGGCCTGGACGGACGGCGCGTCGTCGCTCCAGTCCCTGATCCGCATCGTGCTCCCCCTGATGGGCCCAGGCCTGGCCGTCGTGACCGTCTTCTCGTTCGTCATGATGTGGGGCAACTTCTTCGTCCCCTTCATGCTCCTCCTCACCCCGGACCAGATGCCGGCGGCAGTGAGCATCAACGAGTTCTTCGGCAACCGCGGCATGGTGGCGTACGGGCAACTGGCCGCGTTCTCGGTCGTCTACTCGACGCCGGTGATCCTGCTTTATGTGCTGGTGGCGCGGCGGTTGGGCGGGGGGTTCGCTTTAGGTGGGGCCGTCAAGGGGTGAGGCGGGCGTGCCTTGCCCGCTCGGTCGGCGGCGAAGAGTGCTCGCGCCGCCTCGGCCGGGGCATCGGCGACGGTGAACGCGTCGACGGCCCGGAGCCAGTACTCGAGCGCCCGACCGGGGCCCTGCGTCTCCTCGTACACGTGAGCCAGGCTGCGGAGACACTGCCCGGTCCGGTACCAGTCCTCGAAGTCCTCGTGAATCTCCAGGGCCTTGCCGTACGCCTCGACGGACTCCTCCGCGCGACCTGCCTCGCGCAACGCGACACCAAGGTTCTGCCAGGCTCTGGCTTCGCGCTGGCGATCCTGAACAGCCTGATACAGGTCACGAGCGCGCCGGTGGGCGGCGATCGCCTCGTCGACGCGGCCCGCCACCCGCAGGGCGATGCCCAGGTTGGTCCAAGCGCTGCCCTCGCGTTGCGGGTTGCGGGTGGTGCGGTAGATGCCCTGAGCGCGTGAGTGAGCGGCGATCGCTTCGTCCACTCGGCCCTTCCGGCGCAGTGCGATACCCAGGTTGTTGAGGGCGTTCGCTTCGCCCTGCCGCTCATCCAGATCCTGGTAGTGCTCCTGAGCACTACGGTGCGCATCGATCGCCTCCTCAAGCCGGCCAGCCATCCGGTAGGCACTCCCGAGGTTGTTCCACGCGCTCGCCTCCGCCTTGGGATTCCCGGTTCGATAGGCAGCTTCGAAGGCAGCCCGGCTGACGGTGACCCAGTCGTGGTATCGCCGCCGCCACTCCAGATAGGCAGCCAGCCGTGCGGCCAGCCTGAACGCCCGGTCCGCGTAGCGTTGCTCGTGTGCCCATTGGACGGCCGCCACCAGTCCCGTACGCTCCCGGTCCAGCCAGTCCAGCGCCGATTCCCGGTCCTCGAACCCCTCCGGTTCGGGTCTGCCAGGCAGCCATCGAAGGCGGGCGTCTGCGGCGCGTGCCGTTCGGTGGTAGTAGGTGAGCACTCTCAGGCGCGCCTGCTCCGCCTCTTCCACGAGTCGCGGGTCGGCTGCCACCACACCCACCCCGTAGGCCCGTACGAGGTCGTGCAGCCACCATCGGTCACGGCTTCTGCCCCGGGTCACCAGGTGCGCGCGGGCCAGTGCCTCCAGTGCCCGAAGCGGCGGGCTCGGCTCGCCGGTCAGGGCGGTGACGACGTCCGTGGACACGTCGCGTCCGGGGGCGAACGCCAGAAGTCGGAGCAGGCGCGCCTGCTCGGGAGGCAGGCCCCGGTAGGACAGGTCGAAGGCCGCTTGCACACTGCGCTCGCCGTCATTGAGGTGATCGAGTCGGTTGCGGAACTCGACGAGCTCCTGGGCGAGTTCCGCGAGCGGCTTGTTCGGATCCAGAATCAGAAGCGCTGCCGCGACCTGCAAGGCGAGCGGAAGCTGTCCGCAGCGCGCAGCGACCAGTACGGCTGCCTCGGTGTCGTCGGTGACACGGTTGTCCTCCGGGTCGGCTGTGCGGAGCGCGCGGTCAAGGAGTTCGTGTGCCTCGTCCAGCGGCAGTTCACCCAACGTGAGCAGTCGGCCCCCCAGTTGGGGCAGCTTGCCGCGTGAGGTGACCAGAAGGCGATGCCGCGCGTCACCGGGAAGGAGCGGACGTACCTGAGCCGGGGCGGAGGCGTTGTCGGCCAGGACCAGCACCGCACCCCGTTGCCGTCCACGCTCGGCGAGCAACGAGCGGTACAGGGCGGCCCGTTCGTCCTTCCGTGGTGGGATGTGCTCGGGTACGGCACCAAGTGCCCGCAGCAAGGCCTCCAGCGCCTGCTCCGCCGTTACGGGATCGTCGTCGTACCCATGCAGATCCAGAAAGAGCACTCCTCCCTGGAACCACCCTCGGTCGCACGCCCGATGAGCGGCCTCCACGGCCAGTGCCGTCTTGCCGATGCCGCCGAGTCCGGACAGAGCCGCGACCAGCACCGCCTCCGTGCCTCCACCGGCCACGGACGGATCCAGCGCTTCCAGTAGCCGTCCCAGTTCCTCGCCCCGCCCGGTGAATCCACTCACCCGGGTCGGCAAGGCGTCCAAGGCCGTGGGCGCGGCAGCGGCTTCACGGATGTTGCCCTGAGCGATGAAGGTCCCCTTGAACTCCGCGGCCCTGAAGTCGAGATGGTCCCCGTTGTACTCGCCACCCTCGCCAGCCATCACACCCCCTGTACGGCCTGCGCGCCCCGTGCTAGGAACCCTGCTCCGGCAACACCCCACGCCGAAACGGCTCCACCCCCACCACCCTCCGCACCCGCCCCGGCTCGATCAACAACATCACCCGCCGCTCCCCAGGAAGCAGCCACGGATACCGCTCCTCCCCGATGTACTTCCGAGTCAGCCGGTCCATCGACCGCTCCGCCTCCTCGCCCTCCACGAACCGCACCACCCGCCCCCGGATCTCCACCCGGTCGTAAGGGTTCTCCGGATCATGGTGGGAGAGGGAGACGGCGGGATTGCGCCGCAGGTTCTCTTCCTTCACGCGTCCGATTGCCGTGTTGACCATGACGTACTCGCCTTCGAGATCCGCCCACATGGGCGAGATCTGCGGCGTTCCGTCGGCGCCGACCGTCGCGAGGTGCCAGAAGTTCGGCGCCAGCAAGCGCTCGCGAATATGCCCCTCTACCTTGCCGTTCACCTCGTACACGAAGCCGCCGCCCTCCTGGTCGAGCACATGAAAGCCGTTCCCGCGCCATCCTCACCACCACCCCCACCCCGCCGACAGTCGATCCCCAGACACCCGAACCCCTGGCCGAAACCGTACGTTCCTACAATCCGTGATCCTGGCCGAACAGACCGTAGTCACCACCGGCGCACGCCCCTACGTTGTGCCCCGTGCGCCGACCCCCAGCTCTGCCGAACCAGCCAGGCCCTCCCTTCAACGCCCCCGCCGCCCGTCGCCTCAGGACCGCTCTCAACATGGGGCCCGAGCATGTCGCCTACGGCATGCGGGCCTCGTACGGGATGCCGTACGTCACCCCGGACCTCGTGGTCGCCTGGGAGCGCGGCACGGTCTCACCGACCAGCCCGGAGCTGACCGCCCTCGCGGGCGTGCTGTGGTGTTCGCCGGGTGAGCTCATCGGGCGGCCTCGGACCCTGCGCGAGCACCGCATCACCCGCGGTCTCGCGCCCGACGACGTCGCCCGCACCCTGGGCCTGGAGATCCTCGCCTATCTGCGCATGGAGGAGAACAACGACTGGCGCGGCACCGAACGCCAGGCCGCCGCCCTCGCCGAGCTCCTCGAACTCGACCTGCCGGACTTCGTCACCGTCACCGGGCGCGAGCCTCGCCTCGCCGAGCACCTCCGCAGCGCGGTCACCACGCGGTGGCAGGCCTACGTCCGCCCCATCACCAAACTCGTGCCCCTGGACCGGCGACTCCTGGAGGACGCGCTCCAGGAGCTGCACCGGCAGTACCAGGGGCAGATGGTGGCCACGCTCAGCTGGGGCGGCAGCGGCGGCGACAACGGCGCGAGCGCGTCCGGTCAGGACTTCCTCGACCGGATCGTCGATCACTTCTGGACGAACGTCCAGGAGATCACCGGCTAGCCGGACCGCGAAACGTCCTAGAAGACCGACTCCGCCTCGTCCATCCGGTCCTTCGGCACCGTCTTCAGCTCGGTCACGGCCTCCGCCAGCGGCACCATCACGATGTCCGTCCCCCGGAGAGCCGTCATACGGCCGAACTCACCCCGGTGCGCCGCCTCCACCGCGTGCCAGCCGAAGCGGGTGGCGAGGACACGGTCGTACGCCGTCGGTACGCCACCGCGCTGGACGTGGCCGAGGATGACCGGCTTGGACTCCTTGCCGAGGCGCCGCTCCAGCTCGTACGCCAGCGCCGTACCGATGCCCTGGAAGCGCTCGTGGCCGAACTGGTCGATCTCGCCCTTGCCGTAGTCCATCGAGCCCTCGGCGGGGTGCGCGCCCTCGGCGACACAGATGACCGCGAACTTCTTGCCGCGGGCGAAGCGCTCCTCGACCATCTTCACGAGGTCCGCCGGGTCGAAGGGGCGCTCGGGCAGGCAGATGCCGTGCGCGCCCGCCGCCATCCCGGACTCCAGCGCGATCCAGCCCGCGTGCCGGCCCATGACCTCGACGACCATCACGCGCTGGTGGGACTCGGCGGTCGTCTTCAGGCGGTCCATGGCCTCCGTGGCCACGCCCACCGCGGTGTCGAAGCCGAAGGTCCGGTCCGTCGACGAGATGTCGTTGTCGATCGTCTTCGGGACGCCGACCACCGGCAGACCGGCATCGGACAGCATGCGGGCCGCCGTCAGCGTGCCCTCGCCGCCGATCGGGATCAGCGCGTCGATGCCGAAGTCGCGGGCGATGTCGGGGGCGTTGTCGCAGGCCTCGCGGAGGCGGTCGCGCTCCAGCCTCGACGACCCCAGAATCGTGCCGCCGCGGGCCAGGATGCCGCTCACCGCGTCCAGGTCGAGGGTGCGGTAGTGGCCGTCCAGGAGGCCGGCGTATCCGTCCTCGAAGCCGATGACCTCGTCGCCGTACTGCGTGACCGCTCGGTGCACGACCGACCGGATCACTGCGTTCAGGCCAGGGCAGTCGCCGCCTGCGGTGAGAACTCCGATGCGCATCGTGCTGTGTCTCCTGCTCGCTGTTGATACCGGTGAGCCTTGTCCGATTGTTCCACGTCCCACAGCGCGCTGCCGCATCCCGTCTTGACGGGCGCCTTAACCATCGCGAGAGGTATTGTCAAGAGGGTTTCGCTCACACCGGTGGGCGATTTTCCGCTCACCTCGGTGGGCGATTTTTATGACAGCCATGGCAGTGACGCCGAGCCCCAGCGATTGGAGAGCACGCGTGACCCGCAGCGTGTACGTGACCGGTATCGACCGCGGCGACGGCCGCCAGGTCGTCGAGCTGGGGGTCATGGAACTCCTGACCCGGCAGGTCGACCGGGTGGGTGTCTTCCGGCCCCTCGTGCATCACAGCCCCGATCGCCTGTTCGAGCTGCTGCGCGCCCGCTACCGCCTCTCCCAGGACCCGGCCACGGTCTACGGCATGGACTACCACGAGGCGTCCGCCCTCCAGGCCGAACAGGGCACGGACGAGCTGGTCTCGACGCTCGTCGACCGGTTCCATCTCGTCGCGCGGGACTACGACGTCGTCCTCGTCCTCGGCACCGACTTCGCCGACACCCAGCTCCCGGACGAGCTCAACCTCAACGCCCGCCTCGCCAACGAGTTCGGCGCCTCGGTCATCCCGGTCGTGGGCGGCCGCAAGCAGCCGGCCGAGTCCGTGCTCGCCGAGACCCGCAACGCCTACCGCGCCTACGACGGCCTGGGCTGCGACGTCCTCGCGATGGTCACCAACCGGGTCGCCCGCGAGGACCGCGACCTCATAGCCGAGCGTCTCGACGCCTCCCGGCTGCCCGTCCCCTGTTACGTGCTGCCCGACGAGCCCGCCCTCGCCGCGCCGACCGTCTCCCAGGTCACCCACGCCCTCGACGCCCGGGTGCTCCTCGGCGACGACGCCGGGCTCGCCCGGGACGCGCTGGACTTCGTGTTCGGCGGGGCGATGCTGCCGAACCTCCTCAAGGCCCTGACCCCGGGCTGCCTGGTCGTGACACCGGGCGACCGGGCCGATCTGGTCGTCGGCTCGCTCGCCGCGCACAGCGCCGGCACCCCGCCGATCGCCGGTGTGCTGCTCACCCTCGACGAGGTGCCGAGCGACGACGTCCTGACCCTCGCCGCCCGCCTCGCCCCCGGCACCCCGGTCCTCTCTGTGCCCGGCAACAGCTTCCCCACCGCCGAGCAACTCTTCTCCCTGGAGGGGAAGTTGAGCGCGGTGACGCCACGGAAGGCGGAGACCGCGCTCGGTCTGTTCGAGCGCCATGTCGACACCGGCGACCTGCTCAAGCGGGTCTCCGCGCCGAGCAGCGACCGCGTCACGCCGATGATGTTCGAGCACAAGCTGCTGGAGCAGGCCCGCTCCGACAAGCGCCGGGTCGTGCTGCCCGAGGGCACCGAGGCCCGCGTCCTGCACGCCGCCGAGGTGCTGCTGCGCCGCGGGGTCTGCGAGCTGACCCTGCTCGGCCCCGAGGACCAGATCCGCAAGAAGGCCGCCGACCTCGGCATCGACCTGGGCGACGCCCAGCTGATCGACCCCGCCACCTCGGAGCTGCGGGACTCCTTCGCCGAGAAGTACGCCGGGTTCCGCGCCCACAAGGGCGTCACGGTCGAGCTGGCGTACGACGTCGTCAGCGATGTGAACTACTTCGGGACCCTGATGGTCCAGGAGGGGCTCGCGGACGGCATGGTGTCCGGGTCCGTGCACTCCACCGCCGCGACCATCCGGCCCGCCTTCGAGATCATCAAGACCAAGCCGGACGCCGACATCGTCTCGTCCGTCTTCTTCATGTGCCTCGCCGACAAGGTGCTGGTGTACGGCGACTGCGCTGTGAACCCCGACCCCAACGCCGAGCAACTGGCCGACATCGCCATCCAGTCGGCCGCGACCGCCGAGCAGTTCGGGGTGGAGCCGCGGATCGCGATGCTGTCGTACTCCACGGGTACGTCCGGCTCGGGCGCCGACGTCGACAAGGTGCGCGAGGCGACGGAGCTGGTGCGGCTGCGGCGGCCCGATCTGATGATCGAGGGGCCCATTCAGTACGACGCCGCCGTCGAGCCGTCCGTCGCCGCCACCAAGCTGCCGGACTCCGAAGTCGCCGGTCAGGCCAGCGTGTTGATCTTCCCCGACCTCAACACCGGCAACAACACCTACAAGGCCGTGCAGCGTTCGGCCGGCGCGATCGCCGTCGGCCCGGTCCTCCAGGGCCTGCGCAAGCCGGTCAACGACCTGTCCCGGGGCGCGCTCGTCCAGGACATCGTCAACACCGTCGCCATCACGGCGATCCAGGCCCAGTCCCCGACCGAGAAGGCAACCGCCCAGTGAGCTCGTCCCGCGTCCTCGTCCTCAACTCCGGCTCCTCGTCGGTGAAGTACCAGCTGCTCGACATGAGCGACAGCAGCCGGCTGGCCGTGGGGCTCGTCGAGCGGATCGGCGAGGAGACCTCCCGGCTCAAGCACACCCACGTCGAGTCCGACACCACCCGCGAGTGGACGGGGCCGATCCGCGACCACGAGGCCGCGCTGAAGGCCGTGTCGGAGGAGCTGGCCAAGGACGGGCTGGGGCTCGACTCCCCCGAGCTGGCCGCCATCGGGCACCGGGTCGTGCACGGCGGGCAGAGCTTCACCGCCCCGACCGTCGTCGACGACGCCGTGCTCGCCGAGATCGAACGGCTGATCCCGGTCGCCCCGCTGCACAACCCGGCCAACCTCACCGGCCTCCGCACCGCCCAGGCACTGCGCCCGGACCTGCCGCAGGTCGCCGTCTTCGACACCGCCTTCCACACCACGATGCCGGAGTCGGCCGCCCGCTACGCCATCGACACCGAGACCGCCGACGCGCACCGCGTGCGGCGCTACGGCTTCCACGGCACCTCGCACGCGTACGTCTCCCGGGCGACGGCGAAGCTGCTGGGCAAGGCGCCCGAGGACGTGAACGTCATCGTGCTGCACCTCGGGAACGGAGCCTCGGCCTCGGCGGTCCGAGGGGGCCGGTGCGTGGACACCTCCATGGGGCTCACGCCTTTGGAGGGACTGGTGATGGGTACGCGTTCCGGTGACCTGGATCCTGCCGTCATCTTCCATTTGGCGCGGGTTGGCGGAATGTCCATCGACGAGATCGACACTCTTCTCAACAAGAAGAGCGGTCTCATCGGGCTGTGCGGCGACAACGACATGCGCGAGATCCGCCGCCGGGTGGACGAGGGTGACGAACAGGCGCAACTCGCCTTCGACATCTACATTCACCGTTTGAAGAAGTACATCGGCGCCTATTACGCCGTGCTC
Organism: Streptomyces justiciae; assembly: GCF_015163075.1. Lineage (GTDB taxonomy): Bacteria > Actinomycetota > Actinomycetes > Streptomycetales > Streptomycetaceae > Streptomyces > Streptomyces justiciae. The sequence continues at coordinate 409,509 of NZ_JADDXU010000005.1, read as the reverse complement.
GGCCGGGTGGACGCGGTCGCCTTCACAGCGGGAGTCGGCGAAAACGCGAGTCCGGTGCGGGAGGCTGCGGTGGCGGGCCTGGAGGAGCTGGGCCTGGCGGTGGACGGCGAGCTGAACGCCGTACGCAGTGACCGGCCGCGGCTGATCTCGCCGGAGTACGCGCGCGTGGCCGTCGCCGTGATACCGACCGACGAAGAACTGGAGATCGCTACTCAGACCTACGCACTGGTCGGAAGTAATACACAGCAGTAACACGCCTGAGCGCATTGCCGCCCATTTGTATCTTCCGCCAGACGGAATATTCCGCGGCGAAACAAACCGATAGGATCGCCCCATGCGCCGTTCGAAAATCGTCTGTACTCTCGGCCCCGCGGTCGACTCCCACGAAATGCTCGTGTCCCTGATCGAAGCCGGCATGAACGTGGCCCGCTTCAACTTCAGCCACGGCAGCCACGCCGAGCACCAGGGCCGGTACGACCGCGTCCGTGCCGCGGCCAAGGAGACCGGCAAGGCCATCGGTGTCCTCGCCGACCTCCAGGGCCCGAAGATCCGTCTCGAGACCTTCGCCGAGGGCCCGGTCGAGCTGGAGCGTGGTGACGAGTTCGTCATCACCACCGAGGACGTCCCGGGTGACAAGTCCATCTGCGGGACGACCTACAAGGGCCTGCCGGGCGACGTCTCGCGCGGCGACCAGATCCTCATCAACGACGGCAACGTCGAGCTGAAGGTCCTGGACGTCGAGGGCCCGCGGGTCAAGACGATCGTCATCGAGGGCGGTGTCGTCTCCGACCACAAGGGCATCAACCTGCCCGGCGCGGCCGTCAACGTGCCCGCGCTGTCCGAGAAGGACGTCGAGGACCTCCGTTTCGCGCTGCGCATGGGCTGCGACATGGTCGCCCTGTCCTTCGTCCGGGACGCCAACGACGTGCAGGACGTGCACAAGGTCATGGACGAGGAGGGCCGCCGGGTCCCCGTCATCGCCAAGGTGGAGAAGCCGCAGGCGGTGGCGAACATGGAGGCCGTCGTGATGGCGTTCGACGCCGTGATGGTCGCCCGTGGCGACCTCGCCGTCGAATACCCGCTCGAGAAGGTCCCGATGGTGCAGAAGCGGCTCATCGAGCTGTGCCGCCGCAACGCCAAGCCGGTGATCGTGGCGACCCAGATGATGGAGTCGATGATCACCAACTCCCGTCCCACCCGCGCCGAGGCCTCCGACGTGGCCAACGCGATCCTGGACGGCGCGGACGCGGTCATGCTGTCGGCGGAGTCCTCCGTGGGCGCGTACCCGATCGAGACCGTCAAGACGATGTCGAAGATCGTCCAGGCGGCCGAGCAGGAGCTCCTCTCCAAGGGCCTCCAGCCGCTCGTCCCGGGCAAGAAGCCGCGTACGCAGGGTGGTTCGGTCGCCCGCGCCGCCTGCGAGATCGCCGACTTCCTCGGCGGCAAGGGCCTCATCGCCTTCACCAAGTCCGGTGACACCGCCCGCCGGCTGAGCCGCTACCGCGCCGAGCAGCCCATCATCGCCTTCACCACCGACGAGGGCACCCGCAACCAGCTGGCGCTCAGCTGGGGCGTCGAGTCGCACGTCGTGCCGTTCGTGAACAGCACCGACGAGATGGTCGACCTGGTCGACGGCGAGGTCTCCAAGCTGAACCGCTTCAGCGAGGGCGACATCGTCATCATCACCGCCGGCTCGCCCCCCGGCGTCCCCGGCACCACGAACATGGTCCGCGTCCACCACCTGGGCGGGGAGAAGTAAGGCCCATTGTGCGGCCGTAGGGAATCCGCTACGGCCGCAGAGGCCCGCTGGCCGTAGGGAATCCGCTACGGCCGCACAGGCCGCTGTACGACGCTGAGGGCGCCCCCTGCGACAGGGGGCGCCCTCAGCGCTTGTGCGGCTCCCGAACGGGCTTGCAGGGGCGCTCAGTCGATGTACTGATGCAGCCCGGGCACGTGCAGGGTGCCGCCGAACTGGCCGGCCTGCACGACCTTCACCTTGGTGAAGTAGATGATCGGGATGTCCAGCGGCGGCGGGTTGTCCGGGTCGAACGTGATCGGGATCAGACCCAGCAGGTTGCCCGAGATCGACTCCGTGTACATCACCGTGTCGCCGTCGCGGATGGTCGACGTCGTGCCCTTGCCGGCCTGGACGTGGTACGTCTTGCCGGACTGCTCGTCGTTGACCGTCTGGTGCAGGTCGCCGATGTCGGTGCCGTCGGAGATGACGTACTTCAGCACCTTCTTGACGGTGCCGTTGGCCGTCTTCACCTTGACGACGCCCTTGTAGGAGGCGCCCTTCAGCAGCAGCGAGCTGGCGTTCAGGTACCACGGGTCGTCGGGCAGCGGCACCTTGTTGTCGACACCGCCCTCCGCGTCCGTGGCGACCGGGCAGTCGTCCGGGTCGGTGCTGGAGCTCGCCGACGGCGACGGGCTGGCGGTGGCCTCTCCGGCCGCCTCCTTCACCGCGTCGGTGGTGTCCTCGGCCGCCTTGGTCGCCGAGTCGGTCGTGTCCTTCACGGTGTCCTCGACCGTGTCGGTGACCTTCTCGGTGGTGTCCTTGACGGCGTCGCCCGCGTCGTCCTTGGAGTCCTCGCTCGCCGAGGCCGACGCGGACGGCGTCGGGCTGGCGCTCGCGGACGGAGTCGCGCTCTCACCGCCGGTGAAGATCCCGGTGATCGCGTCGCCGATCTCGTCCAGCACATTGCCGCTGCTCTCGGAGGCCGAGGGCGTGGGCGTGGCCGTCGAGCCCGACTGCGCGTCGTTCGAGGCGGACGGGGACGGCGTGGGCGTGGCCTCGTCGTCGGAACCTGAATCCGACGAAGAACCGCCGCCCGAGGAACCGGAGTCCGAGGAACCGGAGCCCGCGTCCTTCGTCTCGGAGGCCGAAGGGCTCGGCGTCGCCTTGTCGTCGGAGTCGCTCGCGCTCGCGGACGGCGAGGCCGACGCGGACGCGCCGTCCTCCAGGGCCGCGACGCAGTCCTTGTACTCGTCCGCCGTCAGACTCTTGGCGGCGGGCTGGTCCTCGGCGTTGGCGAGCGTCGGCGTGAACCCCATCCCCATGAGGACCGCCGTCGGCATCGCCGCCAGGGCTATCGCCTTGCCCGCCGGCATGTGGAACCGGGTGAACAGCGGCTTCTTGGGTGCCGCGTGCCGCGGCCCGGTTCTCACACGGGACTCGTCCACATCAGTCCCGTGGGTCACCTCGTCAGCCGGCACTGTGCCTCCCGTTCGCCCCGTTCGCCGGGCTCGTTCCTGACAGATCGTTCGGCTCACCAACGTCGTACGCGTCCTTGGAGAGCGTGGGGACCGCGCCCTGCGGCGCATCGCTCTCTCCCGCACCGGCCTCCGGGACCGGCTGGACCTCGGGCGCCTCGCCCGGCACCCACGCCACGGCCATCGCTCCGCCGACGAGGGCGAAGAGGAAGCCGATGAGGAACCCGCCGAGGTTCGAGACCGGGATGGACACCAGGGCCAGCAGGATCGCCGCGACGCCCGCGAAGGTGCGGACGTGCTTCTGGAACCAGAGGCTGATGCCGAGGACGACCAGCAGCACGCCGATGATCAGGGACCCCGCGCCCGCGGTGGTGGCCATCGCCAGCGTCAGATGGCCGATCTGGAGGTTTGCGTACGGGAAGTAGGCGATGGGGAGTCCGCCGAGCATGACGAACAGGCCGGCCCAGAACGGCCGGGTGCCTCGCCAGGCGCGGAACTTCCGCTTGGCGACCCGGAGGTAGTGCTCATCGCGGCCGGGTACGGCAGGAGTCTCGGCGCTCATGGAAAACAGCTCCCTGTAACGGCGTTGCTGTGGTGGTGAGTTGTGCGTCGTGCGGCCGCTTGTGGAGAAGGTGCGAACAGCCGCCGGAGAGTGGACGGGCGGGGGCGCCACCGGCTCCCCCGCCCGTCAGCGAGTGCTTAGTAGCACTCCTTGACACCCTTGGACAGCGACATCTTCAGGCCGCTGAGCTTGAAGGTTCCGGCGGTGGTCGCCCACGCCGTCTGCTTCACGTCGGTCAGGGTGACCGAGTCGGCCTGCTGGGCGAACCCGTACGGGTTCGCGGTGTCGCCCTTGGCGATACCCGGACCCTTGGCCGCGTCCTTGGCCGCCACGCCGATGTCGATGCCACGGAAGGTGGCGTCGGCGCTGAGGTCCTCGACGTCGATGTACAGGTTCTCGGCCTCGACCGGGGTGCTGCCACCGCCGGCCTTCAGGATGAGGCTGACGGAACCGAGCAGCGGGATGTCAGGGGTGACAACCGACTGGCACAGGTTCTTGATGGTCGCGGACTTGAAGGCCGAGACCGCGACGGGGTGGGCCGTCTTCTTGCCGTCGAGCGTGTAACCCGAGTCAATGGCTCCGTACTGGACGAAGCCGGTGCCGTCGAGCTGGTCGGTCGTCACCTTGAACGACTGACCGGAGACGCTGAACGACGCGGCGAGAGCGCCCTGCGCGAGGGCGACACCTATCGCGGCCGTGGCGGCCACGCTGGGCACCATCACGACGGCGAACCGCTTCCATCTGGTCCCGCCACGCACCTGGGACTCCATATTTCCTCCTTCTCGGACGTACATCTCCTGACCCTGGCTGCCCTGTCGAACAGACGGCTCAGCCGGGCAGGGATGGGAGAAGTGCTACGTCCTCGGGAAGGAGAGCGCCCGTACTCGGAGGCGCGAACCGCGCACCGATCACCGGCGATCACCCCCGAGCGACAACCACTGGTCGCGCCTGACGCACATCACGCACAACCTGGACAGGCTTCGCCGGGTGGGCGAAGACCCCCCTGTCCAAGAGCCGGCGCCACTGCCGCCGGCTCTGCTCGGTGGGGACCCAGGAGTTCCCGCGGGCCCGACCGGCTGTCGGGGTACGGGGAATGGACCGAGCGTCGCCGATCGTGGTGCATTCTCGCCGCCCGCACAAGGGGCTTCGTTACTCGGTAGTAACGGCCGGATAACCGAACAACGACCCGCTGGTCTCGACCGACGACTCCGGGTAGCTCTGAGGGGCCGGACAAAGACGTTGACGGATGGACATAATCCGACAGAACAACGCCCAGAACTTACTTGCAGTAACAGCGGCCGCGATTACCAAGATTTGGTAAAGCGCGGCCGCAGTGACGCTCCATCGGCAAATCTTTCACTCGGGCACCACATGCCCGGGCGTTTAGAGGCTGCTCAGAACGGGGTCCTCGCCCCGGTCAGAACAGCGCCCGCGCGAGCGCCCGGCGCGCCGCGATCACCCGCGGGTCATCGGGCCCGACGACCTCGAACAGCTCCAACAGCCGGACACGTACGGCGTTCCGGTCGTCACCGGCGGTGCGCTGCACCGTCTCGATGAGCCGCCCGAAGGCGTCCTCGACATGTCCGCCGACCAGATCGAGGTCGGCCGCGGCGACCTGCGCCTGCACGTCCGCCGGCTTCCCGGCGGCGTCCTGGCGCACCTGCTGCGGGTCGAGCCCCTGCACCCGGTGCAGCAACTCGGCCTGGGCGAGGCCGAGTTTGGCCTCCGTGTTGCCCGGGTCGTCGCTCAGTACGTTCTTGTACGCCTGGACGGCACCGCCGAAGTCGCCCGCGTCCAGGGCCTGTACGGCGGCCTCCAGGAGAGCGTCGTAGGGCCCCGCGGGTACGGCCGGAGCGGCGTCCTGGGCGGCACCGGGGGCGGCGTCGGGGTCGACCGTGAGGCCGGTGAGCCCGAAGCGCTGCTCGGCGACCTGCACCAGCTGGTCCAGGGTCTGCTGGATCTGCTCCTTGCCGGCGGCGCCCTGGAAGAGCGGCAGCGCCTGCCCGGCGACGACGGCGAACACCGCCGGGATGCCCTGCACCCCGAACTGCTGCATCAGCATCTGGTTGGCGTCGACGTCGATCTTGGCGAGGAGGAGGCGGCCGTTGTACTCGAGAACGAGCTGCTCCAGCACCGGGCTCAGCTGCTTGCAGGGCTCGCACCACTCGGCCCAGAAGTCGATGACGACGGGCACCTCGGTGGACCGCTGGAGGACGTCCCGCTCGAACCCGGCCTCATCGACGTCGATGACGAGGTCGGCGGGCGACACGGCCCCTGGGCCGCCGCCCTGCCGCGCGGCCTCGGCCCGCGCCTGCTCCGCCTTCGCCTTGGCCTCCTGGGCCGCCTTCACCGCGGCGAGGTCGACGACTCCGCTCATGGACATGTTCCGTGGCTGCATGCGCCTATCCTCCCCCGTTCGCGCGCGTAGGTGCTCCATACCCCGGGGGACAACCCCCGGACCCCCGGCCGATCCTCAAGCCGGGGCCTGTTTATTTGGTGATCGACGCCGGGTCCCCACCCCACGCCAGTGGTTTCGCTACGAGTCGTAGCGTAATGGCACTGAGTGCCTCCTGACGACCACCCTCCGGTGATCTCCCTCACGGCTTCACAGGAATGGCCGGTTATGGTCGGGGGATGCAGAGCCGCACTCCCGTCCCACGGGCCTCAGGACGCCCCCGCTCCGCCGCCGCGGACGCCGCGATCCTGGCGGCGACGCGGGAGGCGCTGGTGGAGCTGGGCTGGTCCAAGCTCACGTTGGGAGACGTGGCGACGCGGGCGGCGGTTGCGAAGACGACGATCTACCGCCGCTGGCCGGGCAAGAACGAGCTGGTCGTGGACGCCGTCGCCGAACTCTTCGACGAACTGCGCCTCCCCGACCGCGGCACCCTGGCCGCCGACATCGAGGGCGTGGTCCTCCAGTTCGCGGCGATCCTGGCCCGCCCGGAGGCGAAGAGCGGCCTGATGGCGGTGGTGGCGGAGTCCACCCGCGACGACGCCCTCCGCGAACGCATCCGCGCCTCGATCGTCGACCGCCAGAAACGCCTGGTCCTGGAGGGCCGCGCCCGAGCCCAGACGCGCGGCGAGCTACCCCCCGAGTCGGACCCCGAGGAGGCCTCCCGCACGGTCGACCTGATCTTCGACGTGGTGGCGGGAGCAGTGGTCCACCGCACCCTGGTAAGCGCGGAACCGGCGGACGAGGAGTGGGTACGGGGGTTCACGCGGGTGTTGCTGCTGGGGTTGGCGGGCGCGTCGGACACTCCGAACTCGGCTGAGCCTGCGGGCAGTCGTGCCGCTGGGGCGGCACGGGTGGGCGCAGGCGGCACCCCGTAGCGCCGGGCCGCGCGACCCACCCCCGCCCAGCCCCAGCCGGCGGCAACGATCAGAACCCAGCGGGCTCCGTGTACACCCCCCACTCGTCCCGCAGCACCCCACAGATCTCACCCAGCGTCGCCTCAGCCCGCACCGCGTCCAGCATCGGCCCGATCATGTTGGAACCGTCCCGCGCGGCGTCGAGCATGGCCTCCAACGCGCTCCGCACCGCAGCGTCGTCCCTCCCCGCCTTACGCCCACCCAGCACCCGCACCTGCTCCCGCTCGACCTCGTGAGAGACCCGCAGAATCTCCAGGTCCCCGGTGACGGAGCCGTGATGGACGTTGACGCCCACCACCCTCTTGTCCCCCTTCTCCAGAGCCTGCTGGTACTGGAACGCGGACTCCGCGATCTCCCCGGTGAACCACCCGTCCTCGATCCCGCGCAGAATCCCGGACGTGATGGGCCCGATGGGGTGCTTCCCGTCCGGGTGCGCCCGCAGCCCCCGCTCCTTGATCTGCTCGAAGATCCGCTCGGCGTCGGCCTCGATGCGATCGGTCAGCTGCTCGACGTACCAGGAACCACCCAGCGGATCCGCGACGTTGGCGACCCCGGTCTCCTCCATGAGGACCTGCTGGGTCCGCAGCGCGATCTCGGCGGCCTGCTCACTCGGGAGGGCAAGAGTCTCGTCGAGGGCGTTGGTGTGCAGGGAGTTGGTGCCACCGAGCACGGCGGCGAGCGCCTCGACGGCGGTCCGTACAACGTTGTTGTAAGGCTGCTGAGCGGTCAGCGAAACGCCGGCCGTCTGCGTATGGAACCGCAGCCACTGGGCCTTCGCGGACTTCGCCCCGTACACATCCCGCATCCACCGGGCCCAAATCCGCCTGGCCGCCCGGAACTTGGCGATCTCCTCGAAGAAATCGACGTGGGCGTCGAAGAAGAACGAGAGCCCAGGAGCGAACACATCCACGTCGAGCCCGCGCGAGAGCCCCAACTCCACGTACCCGAACCCGTCGGCGAGGGTGTAGGCGAGCTCCTGCGCGGCGGTGGAGCCGGCCTCGCGGATGTGGTACCCGGAGACGGAGAGCGGCTTGTAGGCGGGAATCCCGGCGGCGCAGTACTCCATCAGATCCCCGATGAGCCGCAGATGGGGCTCGGGCTGGAAGAGCCACTCCTTCTGGGCGATGTACTCCTTGAAGATGTCGGTCTGGAGGGTCCCGTTCAGCACACCGGGATCGACCCCCTGCCGCTCCGCAGCGACGAGGTACATACAGAACACAGGCACGGCAGGCCCACTGATGGTCATGGAGGTGGTGACGTCCCCGAGCGGGATGTCCTTGAACAGCACCTCCATGTCGGCGGCGGAGTCGATGGCGACTCCACAGTGCCCGACCTCCCCGAGGGACCGCGGATCATCGGAATCCCGCCCCATGAGGGTAGGCATGTCAAACGCGACAGACAGCCCGCCCCCACCATTGGCGAGGATCATCTTGTACCGCTCGTTGGTCTGCTCGGCGTTCCCGAACCCGGCGAACTGCCGGATGGTCCACGTCCGCCCTCGGTACCCGGTGGCGTACAGCCCTCGCGTGTACGGGTACTCCCCGGGCCACCCGATCCGCTCGAACCCCTCGTAACGATCCCCCGCACGAGGCCCGTACACCGGCTCCACGGCATCCCCGGAGAGCGTGGTGAAGTCAGCCTCCCGCTTACGAGAAGCGTCATACCGGGCCTGCCACCGTCGGCGGCCCTCTTCGATGGCGTCAGCGTCCATGCTTCAAATTTACTAGGACGTCCTAGTAAAAGTCGACGGCAAACCACCCGTTACTCTCGACGGCATGAAGAAGAGCGTCCTGACCCGTTACCGGGTGATGGCCTACGTCACCGCCGTGCTGCTCATCCTGCTGACGATCGGCGTGATCGGGAAGCGGCTGCTGGGCCTGGACGGGTTCGACGGCTTCGTCACCGGCGTCGGTATCGCCCATGGCTGGCTGTACGTGCTCTACCTGGTCTTCGCCTTCGACCTGGGCACCAAGGCGAAGATGCCGCTGGGCCGCCTCGCCTGGGTCCTGCTGGCCGGTACGGTCCCGACGGCCGCCTTCTTCGTCGAGCGCAAGGTGACCCGCGAGGTCACACCGCTCGTCACCGAGAACGCGACCGCCAAGACCGCCGCGGCCTGAACCTCACTTCGTGATGAAGTGACACTGCACGGCGCGCAGCTTCCCGTTCACATAGAACTTCGCACAGGCCTTCCCGTACTTCGGAAGCCGCTGAGCCGAGGCGCGCCGCAGGGGGTTGCCCCTGCACTCGAGGTGCGTCGCGCCGCGTGACGTCTTGTACGTCCTGTTGTCGGTGTCCGCATAGGCGAAGTCGATCCTCCAGTGCCTGAGCCGCCGATGGAGTGCGTCGAAAAGCAGCCCACCGGGACCTTCACGCCCGCTCCCCGCAGGTCGTAGTCGAACGTCCCGATCGGCGTCGCCCCGGTCGCACTGGCACGGGCCGAGCCTCCAGCCCTCAGAGTCACCGTGGCCATCACCGCGGCCGTTCCCCCGGCAGGCAAGCAGCACACCCTCGGCACCGGATCGATTATGCGCAGGGAAGATCACCTTCAGGTGCGAGGAGCTCGCGCCTGTTGACGGGTGGGTCGGCGGTGTCAGTCCTCGTCGAAGTCGTTCGCCGCGACCCGTAGTGGTCTCAGCATCGCGAAGATCTCGCCGCATTCCTCCGCGTCGTAGACGCCGAGGCCGAAGTCCATGGCCATGAGGTCGCGGGTCGCCGCCTCCACGACCTCGCGGCCCTTGTCCGTGATGACGGCGAGCGTGCCGCGGCCGTCGTTGGGGTTGGGCTTCTTGTCGACCAGGCCGGACTTCACCAGGCGGTCCACCGTGTTCGTCACGGACGTCGGGTGCACCATCAGGCGTTCGCCGATCTTGGACATGGTCAGCTCGCCGGCCTTGGAGAAGGTGAGCAGGACCAGCGCCTCGTAGCGCGCGAAGGTCAGTCCGTAGGGCTTCACCACCGCGTCGACCTCGGCCAACAGGATCTGGTGGGCCCGCATGATCGAGGTGATCGCGGCCATCGACGGCACGTTTCCCCAGCGCTGCTTCCAGAGCTCGTCGGCTCGGGCGATGGGATCGAAGGGAAGACTGAGGGGCTTCGGCACGGCACCGACCTTACCGGCCGGTCACATGGTGGTCAGCCCCGTCTTGGTATTCGGTCGGGCCGCCCCCTCCCCACCCGTCCGCCGCGCCTCCGCCGCCAGCAGCGCACAGCACGCCGCCCCCACCACCCCGGCCCCCGCCACCGTCCACGCCACCCCCGCGAACTGCGCCGCGACCCCCGCCAGCGCCATCCCCACCCCCTGGATCGTCATCAACCCGGCCGTGAGCAGCGTCATCGCCCGCCCCCGCAGCCCCTCCGGCACCGCCCGCACGAACCACTGGTCCAGCCCCAGCGTGTACGCCGAACCCGCCCCCGAGAGAAAGAGGAGAAGCAGCGACACCGGCAGCCCCGGACGCAGGGCATAGCCCACGTACGGCAGCAGCGTCACGCACACCAACGGCAACGCGATCCGTTCCCGCGCCGCCGGGCGGAGCCGGGCGCCCGCCCACAGCTCGCCCGCGATCGTCCCCACCGGCAACGCACACATCAGCAACCCCAGCCCCACCGAACCGGCACCGAGTTCGTCCGCGTACGGCGCCGCCAGCGCCTCCGGCACCACCGCGAACATCGGCGGCACCCAGAACAGGAACAGCAGCACCCTCACCCTGCGGTCCGCCAGCACCTGCCTCGCGCCCTTCAGCGAATCCGTCACCAGCGCGTTCCCGCCCGACGACGCCGCCCGCGCGGGCCGCCGCCGCGTACCGAACCGCAGCAGTCCCGCCGACGCGCAGAACGTGACCACCGTGATCAACAGGGCGTGCCGCGGCGATACGACGGTCAGCAGCACCCCGCCGACCCCGTACCCGGCCAGCAGCGCCCCCTGCGACACGATCCGCAGCAGCGAGCGCCCCAGCACGAACAGGTCCCCGTCCCCGAGGATGTCCGCCAGCGTCGCCATCCGCGTCCCCGCGAACACCGGCGACACCACGGCCAGCGCACACCGCAGCGCGAGCAGCACCGCGATGTGCGCCCCCGGCAGCGTCATCGGCAGCACGCACGCCGCGCACACCAGGTCGCACAGCACCAGCACCCGCCGGGCCGGGAAACGGTCGGCGACCCCCGCGAGCAGGGTGCCGCCGACGACGTACGGCAGGAATCCGAGCGCGAACGCCAGTGCGCTGAGGAGAGGGGAGCCGGTCAGGTCGTAGACGAGGACGGACAGCGCGATCTCGGCGACCACCACACCCAGCAGCGAGAGCAGGTGCGCGGCGAAGACCGCACGGAACTCGCGTACGGCGAAGACTCGGCCGTAGCCGGTGGGTGGGGCGCTCAGGGTCGTGTCCGTCATGGGCAGAGCGTGGCCCTCCCTCACTCCCGCGCCCTAGAGTTTCGGTGCCAGCCGAATCTTCCGGAACCCAGAGAGGCCTCATGCCGTCGCGACTGCACTTCGGGGAGGACGACTTCCTCCGCTGCCGCTTCGCCGTGTCGCCGCTGTGGGAGACGCAGGACGCGGTCCGTACCCTCAAGCGGCCCGACCGGCACGGCTATCACGCGCCCTGGCTGCGGCGCATCCGCGACGCCGCCGCCACCCTCGACCTCACCCCGCTCTGGCTGCTGATGCCGCGCCGGGGACACTCCCCCGACTGGCTCTGCCCGCCGCCGGGCGGGGCGGCCGTCACCTTCGAGGAGGAGATCGCCGCGGTCCGCGCCGCCGATCCCGAGGCGGCCCGGGAGGACACCGCCAAGTCGCTCGCGGACACACCGGGCGCGCTGGAGTCGTCGTACGGCCGGGCCTGGCTGGCCGATCCGGCGCGGATGGTGCGGGAGTTGGCGGACGCCATGGAGGAGGCCTGGCACCGGCTCATCGAACCGGACTGGCCCCGGCTGCGCGCCCTGCTGGAGGCGGACGTGGCGTTCCACTCACGGCGGCTGGCCGAGGTGGGACTCGGCGGGCTGCTGCCGGAGATCAACCGGCGCTGCGGCTGGGACGCGGGCACGCTGACCGTCGAGAGCAACGGCCGGCACGAGCGGCACCTGGCCGGGCAGGGCCTGGTCCTGATGCCCAGCGTCTTCGTCTGGCCGGACGTGGTGAGCGGCTTCGACCCGCCCTGGCAGCCGATGCTGGTCTACCCGGCACGCGGCATCGGCGGCCTGTGGACGGAGCCCGCCGACCGCACGCCGGACGCGCTCGTACGACTCCTGGGCCGCGGCCGAGCAGCGGTCCTGACCGCCCTCGACGAGCCCGCCACAACCACGTCCCTCGCCCACCGCCTGGCCCTGGCCAAGTCGTCGGTGTCAGCACATCTGACCGTCCTCCGCGACTCGGGCCTGCTCACATCACGCCGCTACGGCCACCAGGTCCTGTACGAACGAACCCCCCTAGGAATCGCCCTCACGACAACGCCCTAAGGGGCGCGGGGAACTGCGCGACCAGCCACCCACGCGCCCGCACACGACACACCAGCCCCCGAGCCAAGCTCTTAGTCGAGGCCAAACCCACCCCACATGTAACGATGGGTGACAAACCGTCACCAAAAAGTCACCCTCGCGCAAGGGAGCAGCATGCCCCGGCTGACCCACACCCTCGCCGCCCTCACCCTCCTCACCCTCACCACCGGCTGCTCATCCGCCTCCGACCTCGACGAGGCCTCCGTCGCCGGTGCGGCCAGCGCGAACGTCAGCCCGGACCCGAACTCACCGTTCTGGGTGGACCCGGCCAGCCCCGCCGCCGAGCAGATCGAGCTGTGGCGGCGGGAGGGACGTACGGCGGACGCGGCGCTGCTCCAGAAGATCGCCGATCAGCCCGCCGCGCTGTGGCCGGCCGGCGAGATCGACCCCGGCCCGACCGTGCGGGCGGCGACCGCGGCGGCGAAGACGGCGGACCGTACGGCACTCTTCGTGGCGTACAACATCCCGCACCGGGACTGCGGCCAGCACTCGGCGGGCGGGGCCGCCGACGCGGGCACGTACCGGGACTGGATCGGGAAGTTCGCCGACGCGCTCGGTGACGCGAAGGCGCTGGTCGTGCTGGAGCCGGATGCCGTCGCGCACATCGTGGACGGGTGCACGCCCGGCGAGTACCACGCGGAGCGCGAGCAGTTGCTGGGCGAGGCGATCGACCGGCTCAAGCAGCAGCCGAACACGAAGGTGTACCTGGACGCGGGCAACCCGTCCTGGATCAAGGACCCGGGGAAGCTGGTCGAACCGCTGAAGCGGGCCGGGGTGGAGCAGGCGGACGGGTTCTCGCTCAACGTCTCCAACTTCCAGACGGACGCCGTCACCAAGAAGTACGGCCTCCAGTTGTCCGAGGAACTCGGCGGCAAGCACTTCGTCATCGACTCCAGCCGCAACGGCAACGGGCCGCTGCCGGGGGCGTGGTGCAACCCGCCCGGCAGGGCCCTGGGCACCCGGCCGACCACGAAGACGGACGATCCCGCACTCGACGCCTACCTCTGGGTCAAGCGGCCGGGCGAGTCGGACGGCACCTGCGAGGGTGGTCCGAACGCCGGTCAGTGGTGGCCGGAGTACGCCCTGGGCCTGGCGCGCAACGCCCAGGGCTCGTAGGTCACTTGTACGTCACTTCACCTGGATCCACTTCGCCTCCGACGGAGTGCCGTCGGCGTCCGTCACGAACAGCATGTACCAGCCCGGCGGGACCAGGGTCGGGTCCTTGGGCACCTCGACCGTCACCGAGTCGGCGTCCTTGGTCAGGCCCAGTTCGATGGAGCGCTGCTCGACGTCGGTGGTGTGGGTGACCGCGCTCGGCCGCATCAGGCGGGCCTTGACGATCCGGTCGGGGTGGTCGGTGCGGTAGGTCGCGCGATGGTTCTTGGCGAGGACTTCCGGACCGTCCATCAGCACCGGCCGGTTGGCGGAGTTGCGGTGCAGGGCGGGCGGGGTGAAGACCTCCATCCGCTGCTCGAAGTGGCCGAGCTTGGTGTTCTGCTGGTCGTCGAAGAGCGGGTCGGAGCCGAAGGTGGCGACCCTGCCGTCGGGCAACAGCAGTGCCTCGGAGTGGTAGTTGCGGCCGACCGTCGGGGCCGCGGCCTCGCGGAAGACGTTGTCCTTGGGGTCGTAGAACTGCGCCTTGAGGATGTTGCTGGCGCTGCGGCCGCGGTAGTCCTCGGAGCCGTTGGAGGTGAAGACGGTGTCGTCCGGCATGATCACGCTGTTCAGGTACCGAGTCCCCTGGGGGAGGTTGGGGCCGTCCTTGAAGACGGGGTTGTCCGCCTTGAGGTCGACGACCGCGGTGCGCGGGGTCGACTTCTTGGACTCGCCGACGCCTCCGCCGCCGAGGATCATCACCTTCTGGTCCTGCGCGGGCGGCAGCAGCAGGGAGGCCGAGGTCTCCGTCTCGTCGGGGTCGCGCAGGCCCGGGATCTTCTCGAAGGTGTTGGTCTTCAGGTCCCACAGGCCGGGCTCGCGGCCCATGTCGGCAGGTCCGTAACCGGCGTTGGAGGCCGGGTAGAAGAGCTTGCCGCCCTTGGTGAGGAAGAGCGCGGGGTAGGTCGGGAAGTACCGCTTGGGGCCGCGGGACCACTTCTTGGTCTTCGGGTCGTAGATCTCGTTGTCGCCCGGGTCGATCACGCCGACGTCGTCCAGGCCGGAGACCGCGAGGACGCGGCCGTCGTCGAGGCCGACGAGGGTCGGGTACCAACGCGCCTTGTCCATCGGGTCGACGGGGATGTACCGCTCGGCGATCGGGTCGAACTCGTAGGCGGCACGGATGCCCTGGAAGTCCTGCTTGTCGAGGGTGATCTTCTCTGACAGGCCGTAGACGTTGTCGGCGTCCTCGCCCTTCAGGCCGACGACCTCGTACTGCGCCTGCTTCTCGGTGACCGACATCGGGCCCTTCTCGACGGCCTCGACGAAGACGCGGGCCTCGCTCGCCGACACCTTCGTCTGCCAGGGCTGCATCACACCGGCGGCGTTGTACGTGATCTTGAACTTCTTCTGTGCCTTCGGCACGGTGACGTCGAACTTGGTGACGTACTCGACCCCGGCGGGCGAGCGGAAGCGGGTGCCCTTCTTCAGGACCATCGCCTTGTCGGGGTTCTCGTTCTTCACCCGCATGCCGCCGCCGGCCCGGTCGATCTCGCCGTCGAGGAGTTCGTAGCGGGCGGTGCCGCCGGCCACCAGCAGGCGGCCGTCGGGGAGTTGGGCGTGGCCGGAGCAGAAGAAATCGTCGGGCGTCGGGATCTTCTTGAAGGTGTCCGTCTTCGGGTCCCACAGGATCGTGTCGAAGGAGCCCTCGTCGAATTTCTTCTGCTCGTTGCCGGAGCCCGCGACGATCAGCACCTTGCCGGTGTGCAGCAGGGCCGCGTGGATGGCGTTGGTGCGGTACTGCTCCGGGATGTCGACGGTGTCCCAACTCCCGTACTTCGCCTGGTACTCGGGCTGGGCGATCTTGTACGCGTTGTACTGCTTCCCCGCGAAGTCCAGCGCGGCCGGGGCGTTGAGGCCGGCGAGGATGGCGATGCCGCCGATGCCGAGGACGGTCTTCTTGGTCTTCTGGGACGGCTGGTAGGCCATGGCCTAGTTGCCTCCTGTCGTGGTGCTGGAGGTGGCGGCGAGGGCGGGTTCGCTGCCGTCGACGACTCGTGCGGTCGCGCGCAGCGACTGCCGCTCCCTGCGCTCCTTGAGCGTCGTGGCCGCCCATATCGCCACCGGGGCCAGCGAGATGGCCATCGCCAGGACCGCCCAGGTGCGCATGGCCACATGGGTGTGGTCGAGGACGACCGAGGCGGCCAGCGAGGTCCCGAGGAGGACCGCCCAGAAGAGATGGATGCGGAAGGTGAGGAGCCGGTCCGGGCTGGCGTCCCCGCCCTTGGGGGTGACGACGAAGCGGCTGGGGCGGCGGAGGAGGGCGGCGCCGAAGGACTTGAGGTAGATGGGCGCCGAGAGCGCCGACATCGCCATGCCCGCGAGGCCGCCGGAGCCCTCGGGTTCGTGCGGGGAGACGTTGTGGCGGCGGTTCCACAGGTAGAGGCCGATCTGGAGGGCGGCCGCGTCGCTGTAGAGCATCAGCCAGACGGAGGCGGCGACCTGGGTGCCGGACGCGCCGAACCAGAGGAAGAGGAAGCAGCTCAGGATGCCCAGGAGCCAGTTGACGGCCGTCATCGGGTAGTAGACGAGCATCAGCGTGTACGAGAACAGCCGCCCCGGAGGCATGGTGAACGGCGCCTTCCAGTACTGCTTGAAGAGCGTCTCGTACGTCCCCCTCGACCAGCGCATCTGCTGGGTGAAGAAGTCGGTCCAGGAGGCCGGTCCCTCGCCGACCGCGAGCACGTCGGGGGTGTAGACGGACCGCCAGTGGTGATGGGTCTTCGGGTTGCGGTGCCGGTGCAGTTCGAAGCCGGTGGCCATGTCCTCGGTGATGGAGTCGTACAGGCCGCCGATCTGCTTGACGGCGGCGATGCGTACGACGTTGTTGGTGCCGACGAACATGGGTGAGCGGTAGCGGTTGCCGGCCCGCTGGATCAGCGCGTGGAAGAGGAACTGCTGCGACTCGGCGGCCTTGGTGACGGGGTTGTGGTAGTTGCCGTACACCTGCGGGCCGACGACGAAGGAGACGTCCGGGTCCCGGAAGTAACCCATCATCCGCTCGAGGAAGTCGGGGAGCGGGACGTGGTCGGTGTCGACCGAGGCGAAGAACTCGTAGTCGTCGCCGTGCATGGCGATCCACGCGTTGTAGTTGCCGTGCTTGGTGCGGGCCTTGTGGACGCCCTTGGGGCGGTTCCACTCCGGGACGCCGTGCCGGGTGAAGTGCCGGACGCCGAGCTCCGCGCACAGGGCCTTCGCCTTTTCGTCGTCCCCTTCGTCGAGGAGCCAGACGTCGAGCGGGCCGTCGTGGGTGACCTTCGTGGCGCCTTCGAGGGTGGCGCGGACCATCGAGAGGGGTTCCTTGCCGGGGACGTACGTCGTGAGGAAGGCGACGCGGGTGCCGGGTTCGGGGGTGACGGGGACGGGGTCGCGGGCGACGAGGGTCGCGTGGGCCACGGAGGCCACGTTGACGACCATGAACAGCTCGATCAGCCCGATGGCTATGAGCATCGTGATGTCGAGCCAGACCATCCACGCGTCGCCGCCCTCGCGCTCGACCCAGTGGGTCGGCCAGACGAGATAGACCAGCAGGGCGCCGGTGAGCACCGGTGCGAGGGACATCAGCAGGATGGCGCGTATTCGGTGGGGTTCGCCGGCGAGGAGTGAGGTGTACTGCACCCGGTACGACGAGCCGGACGGCTCCGTCAGCGGTCCGGCCAGTCGGCTGTAGGTGTCGTAGTCGTAGCCCTCCGGCCGCACAGCGCCCTCCAGTGATCGAAACATCCGATATGCCCGATATGGACACAAAAGTGGAGTTTCCTGGGTGTGTCGAACTGGGAGGGTCCAGCCGGGCGACCGTGGAC
Organism: Streptomyces justiciae; assembly: GCF_015163075.1. GTDB lineage: Bacteria > Actinomycetota > Actinomycetes > Streptomycetales > Streptomycetaceae > Streptomyces > Streptomyces justiciae. The sequence goes on along the minus strand of NZ_JADDXU010000005.1, from coordinate 391,920 downwards.
TCAGAGGCGCGGGGCCCCTGTCACGGACATCACCAGCGAGTACAGCGAGGTGGTGGCGGCGATGAACAGGCGGTTGTTCCTCGGCCCGCCGAAGGCGATGTTGGCGACCGGCTCGGGCACCCGGAGGCGGCCGATGAGGGTGCCGTCGGGGTCGTAGCAGTGGACTCCGTCGGCGAGGGCGGCGGCCCACAGCCGGCCCTGGTCGTCGAGGCGGATGTTGTCGAAGTGCACGCCCTGCCGGGCCTCGGCGAAGACCTTGCCGCCGGTCAGCGTGCCGTCGTCGTGGACGTCGTAGACATGGATGCGGGCGGCCCGGGAGTCGGAGACGTACAGCCGCCGCTCGTCCGGGGAGAGGATGACGCCGTTGGGGCCGTCGAAGCCTTCGGCGGCGAGGTGCACCTCCCCCGTCACCGGGTCGATGCGGTAGACGTTGCACGCGCCGATCTCGGACTCGGCGCGATGGCCCTCGTAGTCGGTGAGGATGCCGAAGTCCGGGTCGGAGAACCAGATCGTGCCGTCGGAACGGACGACGGAGTCGTTCGGGGAGTTGAGGCGCTTGCCGGCGTAGTGGGTGGCCAGGACGGTGACCGTGCCGTCCGGCTCGGTGCGGGTGACCCGGCGGTTGCCCTGCTCGCAGGTCACCAACCGCCCTTGCCGGTCGAGGGTGTTGCCGTTGCTGTATCCGGCCGGGGTGCGGAAGACGCCGACGCTCCCGGTGGCCTCGTCCCAGCGCAGGATGCGGTCGTTGGGGATGTCACTCCAGATCAACTGCCGCCACGCGGGCAGGTACAGCGGTCCCTCGGCCCAGCGGCAGTCGTCGTACAGCACCTCCAGCCTGCTGTCGCCGAGCGTGCAACGCCCGGTGCGGAAGCGGTCGTCCAGGATCTCGTACAGGCCGTCGTCGGACATGGGGTCCTCTCGAATATGCGGGGCCTACGGGTCAACGGCGGTTCGTGCGCCGCAGGTGCAGTCGTACCGCACGCTGGGCCACCGGGCCCAGCTCCTCCAACGCGGCGACCAGGACGCCCAGTTGCTCCAGCGCGTCCAGCGCGGCCGTCGCGCCCGGCAGGTCCACGCCCTCGTACAGCTCGATGCCGACGAAGGACGCGGCGACCGCCCGCGCCAGGCCCGCCGGGTCGGTGAACTCCTCGAAGGGGGTGCCCGCGAGGACCCTCCGGAGGACCTTCTCGATCTCGGTGATCCAGGACTCGAGGCCTGCCGCCGTGGCCGCCGCGAGGCTCTCGTGGGTCTGGGCGCCGGCCAGCAGCTGGCCGAGGAGGGCCACATGGCCGCCGGAGCGCTCCTCCTCGTGGATCTGCCGTCCCACCACGAGAAGTTCGGAGAGCGAGCGCACCTGGTCGAAGCGGGGGCGGTAGCGGGACACGGCCTGCTCGGCGCCGTACCGGCAGGCCGCCGCGAGGAGTTCGTCGACCGAGCCGAAGTGATAGAAGACCAGGGCCTGGTTGACCCCGGCCGCCGAAGCGATCGTGCGGGCCGACGCCTTCGCGATGCCCTGGTCGACGAGGGTCCGCAGGGCGCCCTCCAACAACTTGGTCTTGGTCTCCTGCGACTTCGCGGTCTCGGGACTCACGCGCGCGACTCCTCGCGGACCGGGCGCAGTCCGGGGCGGACACCGCAGGAACGGATGTCGCTGTACGTCGCCTTGAAGGAACCCTCGTAGCCGAAGAGGGGCCCGAAGTACTTGTTGACGACCCTGACGCGGATACGGAAGCGGCCGGAGTGGTCGTCGAAGGACTCCCGGACCTCGGCCGTGGCGCCGATCAGCTCGGGCACCCGGACGTCCACCACGCCCTCCCGGAACCGGTGTTCGCCGGAGCGGATGAGGAGCGAGCCGTCGGGCTCGGCGTGGAAGTGCAGGTCGCTGGCCAGGTGCTGGTGGGTGCCGAGGTAGTCGAGGACGCGGTCGCCGCGGGGGCCCAGGACCATCTGGGCGTCGAAGCGGCGGGAGCGGCCGGGCAGGTCGAAGGTACGCACGAAGGTCACCGTCTCACGGCCGTAGGTGTCGGTGTACGGCACGTTCTCGATGACGAAGGGGACGTTGCGGCCGGTGCGCGGGACGAGGATGTTGCGGGTGGTGCCGAGCGCGAGGAACGGCTTCACGAAGGCCCCGCCGTGCCAGATGCGGTCCATGACACCCCGGCCGGTGCAGGCCTCGCCGCCGGCCAGGCCGACGGAGAAGCGGCGCTGGAGCTGGGGGTGGAGGCCGTCGAAGGCGGGGCCCATCGCGGTGCGGAAGATCGAGGCCGTCGAAGGCGCCCCGGAGTGCGCGGGATACATGGTCATCGCGGGTTCTCCGAGGTGCGCGGGAGGCATGGTCGGCTCGGGTGCGCGAGAGCCATGGTCGTCGCGGCTTTCCCTCCGGCGCGCAGGATGCGTGGTCATCGCGGGTTCTCCAGGGTGCGCAGGAGCCGGGGTGCGTGGGCGTGGGTCGGCGGGCGGCGTCGGCAGCGGCGGGCGGCCGGGGTGCCGGGCAGGGGCGGGGCGAAGAGGGCCAGCGCGAGGGCGACCAGGGTGAGCGCGGGCATCCAGTAGAAGAAGAGCGGCGCGAGGGGCCCGGTCAGCCGCAGCAGGCTGCCGTACCCGAAGCCCGTGCAGGCGAGCACGATCACCAGGGCTCGCATGAGCAGCTCGGCGAGCCAGTTCACGCACGCCCGCTCCGGAGTGATCCCGCGCTCCAGCCACAGCCGGAGCCGGTCGAAGGACCAGGCTGTCGCCCAGCCCATGAGCGGCCGGAACAGCAGCCGGTCGGCACACGCGCCGAACGCGCCCCAGCGGGGCCGGTAGTCGTAGCCGGTCAGGAAGCGCACCCCGTCGCCGTCCGGGACGTACCGCCAGTAGCCGCTGCCCTCGGCGAGGAGGGACAGCGGGTGCGGGGAGGAGAAGCGGAGAGCGGAGGTGCGGGTGCCGTCCGGACGCTCCTTCTCGCCGGCCGAGACGCCGGTGCCGGCGATGGTGAGGCCGGGCAGGACGCGCGTCGCGTACCGGAAGTGCTGCGGCTCGCCCTCCGCGCGCGGCAGGTAGTCGATCTCGGTGAAGCGGAGGTCCCAGCGCTGGTGCTCGGACGGCTCCTGGGTCCGCGCCCAGAGCTCGTCGAGATCGGCGCGGATGTGCGCCTCTACGTAGAGACCGTTCCGTAGACCGTTGTGACCCATGCGATTCCCCCAGGCCAGCCTGTTATTTGAGCGATCGCTCAAACCTCTGGGATCAGAAAGTACACCTCTTTGAGCGATCGCTCAAACATCAGGCACGAGAAAACCCCGGCCCGCGCGGGCCGGGGTTCGCAGGGATGCGGAGGCGCCGGGCTACTCGGCGAGGTGCCGCTCCACGGTCTCCACCTTGGAGGTCAGGCCGTCGGTCACCCCGGGACGGATGTCCGCCTTGAGGACCAGGGACACGCGCGGGGCGCGCGCCTCGACGGCGGCGACGGCACGCTTCACCACGTCCATCACCTCGTCCCACTCGCCCTCGATCGAGGTGAACATCGCGTCGGTGCGGTTGGGCAGGCCGGACTCGCGGACGACCCGGACGGCGTCGGCGACGTACTCCCCCACGTCCTCGCCGACCCCCAGCGGCGTCACGGAGAAGGCGACGATCACGAGGTCTTCACCGCCTGCTCCTGGCGCGCGCGGGAGGCGATGACCGCGTCCTCGGCCTCGCGGCGGAGCTTGCGCTCGGCGAAGAAGCCGCCGGTGGGCAGGACGGAGAGGACGAAGTAGAGGGCGGCGGTGCCGAAGGACCACTTCGCCCGGTTCCAGGCGTCGGCCCAGAAGATCACGTACAGGATGAAGAGAACGCCGTGGATCATGCCCATGACCGGGACCGCGTTGAAGTCGGTGGTCCGCTTCAGCACCGAGCAGACGAGCAGAAGCAGGAAGGAGACCGCCTCCGGGGCGGAGACGAGGCGGAGGCGGCGGAGGGCGCTGGCGGTCTTGATGTCCACGGGTCACCTTCGGTGGGAGTCGCGTCGAGAGGGGGCCTGCCGGTTTGTGAACACATGCACAAACGTTCTTCCATTGTGGCAAACGGCTGAGCGGGGGCAGGCTTGGGGGTCCGTGGAGACCCTGAGGAGCGAGTGTGCAGTTTGTCTTCTTCATGACCCTGCCGGGCCTTGTGGTGGTGCTCACGCTGCTGGCCTTCGTCGATCAGCTGCTGCTGCGGGCCGGCCGGTCCGGCGTCCTGCCCTGGCGGAACGCGGGGCGACAGGGGCAGATCTCCTCCACTGGCTTCGAGCAGCTGCACGCTGCCCTGTCCCCCGGCAAGCAGCACGAGCTGAAGGAACGCCAGAGCTCCCTGGTGATGCGGGACGACGAGGAGGACGGGGCACCGCCCAGGTCCACGGTCGACCTGACCGGGGGCAAGGCGGTCATCCGGGTTCCGGGGGCCGGCGGGTGAGGCCGGGAGCCGGGCCGGTGCGGTCGGGCTCGCAGGTGGGCTGCCCCTAGGGGTGCGGTCAGGGTCCGTCTCCACCCAGGGGCTCTGTCCGCGGGAGCCGTCGCGGGCTACCTTCGCAGCGTGGCGATGTTCCGACTTCAGGGCAGCAAGGTGCTCGCCGTCGAGATGACCGGGGACGCCGTGAAGGCGAAGAACGGCTCGATGGTCGCGTACGACGGACAGATGGCGTTCAAGAAGCTCAGCGGCGGCGGTGAGGGCATCCGGGGGATGGTGACCCGGCGGATCACCGGTGAGCAGATGACGGTGATGGAGGTGAGGGGGCAGGGGACCTGCTGGTTCGCCGACCGCGCCTCCGAGATCAACCTCGTCGGTCTCCAGGGCGACAAGCTGTTCGTGGAGTCGAGCAATCTGCTCGCGACCGACGGCGGCCTCAGGACGGGGACGAGTTTCACGGGCCTGCGGGGCGCCTCGCAGGGCAACGGACTGTTCACGACGACCGTCGAGGGCCACGGCCAGGCGGCGATCACCTCGGACGGCCCGGCCGTGGTGCTGCGGGTCAGCCCGCAGTTCCCGCTGAGCGTGGACCCGGGCGCGTACATCGCGCACCAGGGCAATCTGCGGCAGTCCTTCCAGTCGGGTGTGACGTTCCGCACGCTCATGGGCGAGGGCGGCGGCGAGGCCTTCCAGATCCGCTTCGAGGGCGACGGCCTGGTGTACGTCCAGCCCAGCGAGCGGAACACGATCGCGGGGGACGTCTGACATGACCTTCCGGGAGCTCAACTCGAAGATGGTCGAGGCGACCGTCATGCCCGGTCAGCGGCTGTTCAGCCAGCGCGGGGCGATGCTCGCCTACAAGGGCGAGGTGTCCTTCACGCCCAACATGAGCGGCGGCCAGGGCGGCATCATGTCGATGATCGGACGCCGGGTGGCGAACGAGGCGACCCCGCTGATGACGGTCGAAGGCAGCGGCACGGTGCTGTTCGGGCACGGCGGCCATCACGTCCAGGTGATCAACCTCGCCGGCGACACCCTCTACGTGGAGGCGGACCGCCTCCTGGCCTTCGAGGGCACCTTGGAGCAGGGCACGATGTTCATGGGCTCCCAGGGCGGCGTCATGGGCATGGTCCGCGGCCAGGTCACCGGGCAGGGGCTGTTCACCACCACCCTCAAGGGCCGCGGCGCGGTCGCCGTGATGGCGCACGGCGGAGTCATCGAGCTGCCCATCACCCCGCAGCGCCCGGTCCATGTCGACCCGCAGGCGTACGTCGCCCACCACGGCGACGTCCGCAACAAGCTGTCGACCGCGCTCGGCTGGCGCGACATGGTGGGCCGCGGCTCCGGCGAGGCCTTCCAGCTGGAGCTCAGCGGCAACGGCGCGGTGTACGTCCAGGCCTCGGAGGAGAAGCTGTGAGCCAGTACGCGGGCGCGGGCCCGACCGTCCACGACCCGACGACACTGCCCTCCGACGACAACGTCAACAACTACACCTTCTGCGTGGAGCTCAAGGGGAGCCAGTGGTTCCTGCAGAAGGGGAAGATGATCGCCTACTACGGCTCGATCGACTTCAACGGCATCGGGCACGGCCGACTCGACCGACTTGTCCGTACGTCCTTCCATTCGCCTCTGCACGCGAGCGACTGGGTCGTGGCGGAGGGCTCCGGCAAGATGCTCCTCGCCGACCGGGCCTTCGACGTCAATTCGTACGACCTCGAGGACGGCAACCTGACCATTCGCTCGGGCAACCTGCTCGCTTTTCAGCCAACTCTTGCCCTCAAGCAATCGATCGTGCCGGGTTTTCTGACACTGATCGGAACCGGAAAGTTCGTCGCCGCATCTAACGGTCCGGTGGTGTTCATGGAACCGCCGATCCGGGTGGATCCTCAGGCGCTGGTCGGCTGGGCCGACTGCCCGTCGCCGTGCCATCACTACGACCACGGCTACATGACCGGCCTGATGGGCGGTCTACGTGCGATGACGGGCCTCGGCGGGGCCTCCGGGGAGGAGCACCAGTTCGAGTTCGTGGGCGCCGGCACCGTACTGCTCCAGTCGTCCGAGACGCTGATGGCGGAGCAGGCGACGGGCGCGGTCCCCCAGCAGGCCGGAGTGCCCGGTTCCGGGGTACCGTCCACAGGCCCTTCACAGCAGGCGGGCGTACCGCGCCTTCCCGGACAGCTGGGAGACCTCCAGCGTCGCTTCGGGCTGTGAGCGGTAGTCTGCGGAGTGTGACGTCGAACGTGTGCGCGCCGTCACGAACACCCTCACTAGTTCGCCTTTCAACTTCTTAGGTAGACTTCATTCATGGAGACCGAGACGGCCACGCGCTGGCTGACCGATGCGGAGCAGTGCGCCTGGCGCACCCACCTGGAGGTCAACAGGCTGTTGACGTACCAACTCGAGAAGGACCTCCAGCCGTTCGGCCTGACAATGAACGACTACGAGATCCTGGTGAACCTCTCCGAGTCGGAGGATGTCCGGATGCGGATGAGCGATCTCGCGTCCGCCACCCTCCAGTCCAAGAGTCGCCTCTCGCACCAGATCACCCGCATGGAGAACGCGGACCTGGTGCGCCGCGAGAACTGCGAGTCGGACCGCCGCGGTCTGTACGCGGTACTGACCGAGCACGGCATGGAGACGATGAAGAAGGTCGCGCCACACCACGTGGCGTCTGTGCGGCGACACTTCATCGACCTGGTCTCCCCCGAGGCCCTGGCGGAGCTCGACAAGTCCCTGAAGCCCATCGCGGAGCACCTGCGGGGGCAGCGCGGGCGTCCGTGACATAAGGGCCTGTGACTGTCACAGGCCCTTACCGATCAAGCGAGCGGCAGGCGGAGTTCGAACAGGGCTCCGCCTGTCGGTGCGTCGCGGACCGTGAGGGTGCCGCCGTGGCGTGCGGCGACGTCGCGGGCGATGGCGAGACCGAGTCCGGCACCACCGTCGTCACGGCTGCGGGCCTCGTCGAGCCGGACGAACCGCTCGAAGATCCGCTCCCGGTCGGCCGCCGCCACCCCGCCCCCGTCGTCGGCGACCTCGGCGACGGCCCAGGCCCCGTCCCGGCGCACGGACACCGTGACCGCCGAGCGGGCGTGCCGCTGGGCGTTGTCGAGCAGATTGCCCAGCACCCGCTCCAACTGCCCCCGGGACCCGGTCACTTCGACGGCCTCCGCCGTGACGCTCACCCCGTCCCGGCCGCGCGCCTCCCGCCGCGCCACCTCCCCGAGGTCGAGCCGCTTGTCGCCGGGCCCCTCCCCCGCGTCCAGCCGGGCGAGCAGCAACAGGTCGGCGGCGAGCCGTTGCAGTCGTACGGTGTCCTCGACCGCGCCGTCCAGGTCCAGCAACTCCGGGTGCGCGGCGGCCACTTCGAGCTGGGTGCGCAGGGAGGCGATCGGGCTGCGCAGCTCGTGGGAGGCGTCGGCGACGAAGCGGCGCTGCCGCTCCACGGAGCTCTCCAGCGCGGCCAGCGTCTCGTTGGTGGTGCGGGCGAGGCGGGCGACCTCGTCGTGGGTGACGGGTTCCGGGACGCGCCGGGAGAGATCCTCGGAGGCGGTGATCTCCGCCATCTCGCGCCGGATGCCCTCCACCGGGCGCAGGGCCCGCCGGGTGACCAGCCAGGTCACGGCCGCCACGACGGCCAGCAGCAGCGGGAAGCCGGTCAGCATGCCGGTCGTCGTGGTGGTCACGGCGCTCTGCTCGGCGTCCAGGGACGCACCGGCGTGGACGGTGACCAGGCCCCGGTCCTCCGTCTCCACGCGGACGGTGGCGAACCGGTACTCGTCCTCCGTGCCGTCGACGGTCGCGGAGCCGTCGCCGAAGTCGGTGTCCTCGTCGATCTCTCCGGGCTCGAGCGACGTGTCGTCGTCGTCCGCGTCGTCGTCGCCGGACTGCCCGGCCCCACCGCTCGGCGGCCGGGGCGTCACCGCATCGGTGCCCGTCCCGCTGATCCGCTCCAGGTCGTCGGTCGCCGCGACGAGCGTGCCGTTCGCGTCGACGACCTGGACCGGGTAGTCGTCCTCCAGCTCCAGCCGGTCGTACGCGGTCCCGACGGCGATCTGGGAGGCGACCTTGCGTGCCGCGCTCTCCGCCTTGGTGTCGGCCTGGTCCGTCAGATTGGCCCGCAGCGACAGCAGCACGGCAGTCCCGGCCGCCACCAGGGCCACGGCGACCACGAGGACGGCCCCGAGCGTGGCCCGCGCCCGCACGGACCCGAAGAGACGTCTCATCGCTCCTCCGTCTCCAGCCGGTACCCGGCGCCGCGCACCGTCCTGATGAGCCCGGCACGCAGTTTGCGCCGCAGGGCGCTGACGTAGACCTCGACGATGTTGGGGTCGCCGTCGTAGGCGAAGTCCCAGACGTGCTCCAGGATCTGCGCCTTGGAGACCACCTCGCCCGCGCGCGTGACGAGCTGCTCGAGGACGGAGAACTCCTTTGCGGTGAGGGTCACTTCGTCCTCGCCGAGGAAGACCCGGCGGGCCGCGGTGTCGACCTTGAGATCACCGCGCACGATGACGGGCGAGGCCCCGGCGCCGTTGCGACCCCGGCGGCGCAGCAGCGCCTTCACGCGGGCGACGAGGACGACGTAGGAGAAGGGCTTGGTGAGGTAGTCGTCGGCGCCGGTGTCGAGCCCCTCCGCCTCGTCGTACTCGCCGTCCTTCGCGGTGAGCATCAGGATCGGCACGTCGTGGCCCGCGGCGCGCAGGGCGGCGCAGACCCGGTAGCCGTTGAGGCCGGGCAGCATGATGTCGAGGATCACGAGGTCGTACGACCCTTCCGTGGCCCGGTGCAGGCCCTCCCGGCCGTCGTGGACGACGTCCACGGCATATCCCTCGGCGGTGAGTCCCTTGGCGAGCGACAGGGCCAGCCGCTTCTCGTCCTCGACGATCAACAGGCGCATGCCCACCAGGGTCGCAAAGCGAAGCTGAAGATCTCTTCAGGCGGCTTCAGGTTCTCCTCAGCGTCGGTCGGAGAGGGTTGTTCACGTCGAAAGCGAAGCGAAGCACGACAGACCTGGAGGAACTCGCATGAAGCGCAACATCGTGATCGCCGCCCTCACCGCGACCGCTCTGATCGGGGGCGGCACGGCCACGGCCCTCGCGGTGTCCTCGGACGACGACGGGTCTACGCGGGCGGATGTGCGGGTGGCGGCGGACCGGGCGGCGGACGACGACGACCGGGATGACCGCGACGACCGCGACGAGACCGCGGTCGCGGCGAAGGGCGACGTGACCGCCGCCGACGCCATCGCCGCGGCGCTGCGGCACACGCCGGGCACCGCCGCCTCCGTGGATCTGGAGGACGACGGTGCCGGGACGTGGGACGTGGACGTGCTGAAGAGCGACGGCACCGAGTACACCGTGACGGTCTCCCCGGACACCGGGAAGGTCGTCGGCGCGCACAAGGACAACGACGACGACGGCGACGCCGAGGACCGTGCCGAGGTCGCCGCGCTGAAGGGCGCGAAGACCGACGCCCGCGAGGCTGCGCTGGCTGCCGCCGCCAAGGGCACGGTCACCGAGGTGAGCCTCGACGACGATGACGACAGCCGGGCCGTGGTCTGGAACGTGGACACCGCGAAGGGCGACTGGAAGGTCGACCTGGCCACGGGCAACGTGACGGCGGACCGGGACGAGGACTGACCTCTTCTTCGCCCCCGCCGCCCCTACCCGTTCCCACCCCCAGGGGCTGCCGCCCCTTCGACCCCGCCCAGGGGGCTCCGCCCCCTGGACCCCCGCTCCTCAAACGCCGGAGGGGCTGACCGACCAGCCCGTCCAGCGTTTGAGGACGAGGCCCGTTCAGGGCCGACAGCGGGGGCCTGGGGGCGCAGTCCCCAGTGATGGGACGGGTAAGGGCGGCGGGGGCGAAAAACGCTCACGCCCGCCGCCCCCAACGCCACACCCCCCGCCACCACGAAGCACACCCCCAACGGCAGCCTCTCCACCAGCAGCCCCGCCGTCGCCGCCCCGGTAGAACTCCCCGCGTTCACCGCCGTGTTGACCCACGCCCCCGCCTGCGTCCGGAACCCCTCCGGAGCGGCCTCGTCGGCGATCAGGTACGCCGTCGTCAGCGCCGGTGCGACGAAGAACCCGGCGCAGGCGGCGGCGACCGCGAGGGCGCCGATGCCCGGAGCCAGCCCTGCGAGGCACAGGGTCGCGCCCAACCCCGTGGCGAGCAGCGGAAGTCGGACCCGCGCGGCCACCCGCCAGTCGACCGCGCCGTTCGCGAGACCTCCGACCGCGCTGCCCGCCGACAACGCGGCCAGCACCCACGCCACCGTGTCGTCCCCCCGCCCCCGCTCCGCGGCGAACGCGACCACCAACAGGTCCACGGCACTCAACGCGAGGCCCATACCGGCGGCGACCACCACCGGCTGGAGCAGCCCCCGTCCCCGCAGCGAACCCCCGCCGCCGGAAAGGGACTTGGCCCGCCCCGAAGGCGGTACCGCCGCCACCGCCGGCGAACCGACGAACACCAGCGTGCCCCCGGCCATGAGCAGCGCGCCCAGCACCACCCCCACCGCCGGTGACGCGACGCCGATCACCACACCGACCAGCAACGGGCCGGTGACGTACAGGAGTTCCTCGGCGACCCCGTCCAGGCTGTACGCGCGCTGCAACAGCCGTCGGTCGTCGACGAGTCGGCCCCACACTGAACGCATCGTGGGCCCGAGCGGGGGCGCGCACGCGCCCGTGGCGGCGGCCACCGCGCCGAGCACCACCGCGGGCGCACCCGGCCGCCAACTGACCGCGGCGAGCGCGCAGAGCAGCCCCGAGTGGAGAAGGGACATGGGGATCAGGGCCCGCCGAGGGCCGTGCCGGTCGACGAGTGCCGCGCGGTACGGGGACAGGAAGACGACCGTGGCGCCGAACAGCGCCATGACGACACCGGCCACGGCGTACGACCCGGTCGCCCGGGTCACGGCCAGCATCACGGCGATGGGGGCCACGCCGTACGACAGCCGGCCGACGAGGGCCGAGACGAAGGCGCGGCGGGCATGCGGAACGGAGAGCACGGCGGCATACGAGGGCCGCCGCGCGGAGGACGCGGACATGGGAGGTTCCTCTGCGAAAGGCATGAGCAAGGGACGCCGAAGTGCCGCGACGGCTGTGTCAGCGGGTCGCGGTCAGGGGCGCGCTCTATGCCAAGAGAAGGAACATGTGGATCAACGTACCAACATCAACAGTGAGTTGACCAGAGCGTCAGCCCTCGGTCAGCCCCGCCACCAGCTCGTCCGCCGCCCGGTACGGGTCCAGCTCCCCCGCCACGATCCGCTCCGCCAGTGCGCCGAGGCGGCGGTCGCCGTGCAGGTCGCCGATGCGTTCGCGCAGGGCCGTGACCGCGATGGTCTCCACCTCACGGGCGGCACGGGCCTGGCGGCGCTCGGCCAGGACGCCGCGCTCCTCCATCCAGGCGCGGTGCTTCTCCAGAGCCTCGACGACCTCGTCGACGCCCTCGGCGCGGGCCGCGACCGTCTTGACGATCGGGGGGCGCCAGTCGCCGGGGCCGCGGGACTCGCCCAGGCCCAGCATGTGGTTGAGCTCGCGGGCGGTGGCGTCGGCGCCGTCGCGGTCGGCCTTGTTGACGACGTACACGTCGCCGATCTCCAGGATTCCGGCCTTGGCCGCCTGGATGCCGTCGCCCATGCCGGGGGCCAGGAGGACGACGGAGGTGTCGGCCTGGGAGGCGATCTCCACCTCCGACTGGCCGACGCCGACCGTCTCGACCAGGATCACGTCGCAGCCCGCCGCGTCCAGGACGCGGATCGCCTGCGGCGCCGCCCAGGCCAGGCCGCCCAGGTGGCCGCGGGTGGCCATCGAGCGGATGTAGACGCCGGGGTCGGAGGCGTGGTCCGACATGCGCACCCGGTCGCCGAGCAGGGCGCCGCCGGAGAACGGCGAGGACGGGTCGACGGCCAGGACGCCGACCCGCTTGCCCTGTTTGCGGTACGCGGTCACGAGGGCGGACGTCGACGTGGACTTGCCGACGCCCGGTGAGCCGGTCAGGCCCACGACGTACGCCCCACCGGTCAGCGGGGCCAGTGCCGCCATGACCTCACGGAGCTGCGGGGACGCCCCCTCCACGAGGGAGATCAGCCGGGCCACGGCCCGCGGCCGGCCTTCCCTGGCCTGGGCCACCAGGGTGGAGACGTCCTGCATCACAGCTCCGTTCAGATCGACTACGTACGTGAACTCAGGCCTTGGGTACCCGCACGATCAGCGCGTCACCCTGACCGCCGCCGCCGCACAGTGCCGCCGCGCCGACCCCGCCGCCGCGCCGCTTCAGCTCCAGCGCCAGGTGGAGCACCAGCCGGGCGCCGGACATGCCGATGGGGTGGCCCAGGGCGATGGCTCCGCCGTTGACGTTCACCGTTTCGGTGGACACCCCGAGGTCCTTCATTGACTGCACCGCGACGGCGGCGAAGGCCTCGTTGATCTCGATCAGGTCGAGGTCGGAGACCTCCAGGCCCTCCTTCTTGAGGGCGTGCAGGATCGCGTTGGAGGGCTGCGACTGGAGGGAGTTGTCCGGTCCCGCCACGTTGCCGTGGGCGCCGATCTCGGCGATCCACTCCAGGCCCAGCTCCTGCGCCTTGGCCTTGCTCATCACGACCACGGCCGCCGCACCGTCCGAGATCTGCGAGGAAGTGCCGGCCGTGATGGTGCCGTCGCGGGTGAACGCCGGGCGGAGCTTGCCGAGGGACTCCACGGTGGTGTCGCCGCGGATGCCCTCGTCCTTGCTGAAGACGACCGGCTCGCCCTTGCGCTGCGGGATCTCCACCGGGGTGATCTCCGCCTCGAAGATGCCGTTCTTCTGGGCGGCGGCGGCGCGCTGGTGGGACAGGGCGGCGATCTCGTCCTGCTCGGGGCGCTGGATGCCGAGGCGGGTGTTGTGCTTCTCCGTGGACTCGCCCATGGCGATGCCCTCGAAGGAGTCGGTCAGGCCGTCGTACGCCATGGCGTCGAGCATCTCGATGGCGCCGTACTTGAAGCCCTCACGGGACTTGGGGAGCAGGTGCGGGGCGTTGGTCATGGACTCCTGGCCGCCCGCGACGATCACGTCGAACTCGCCGGCGCGGATCAGCTGGTCGGCCAGCGCGATGGCGTCGAGGCCGGACAGACACACCTTGTTGATGGTCAGCGCCGGGACGCTCATGGGGATGCCGCCCTTGACGGCGGCCTGGCGGGCCGGGATCTGCCCGGCGCCGGCCTGGAGGACCTGACCCATGATCACGTACTGGACCTGGTCGCCACCGATCCCCGCACGGTCGAGGGCGGCCTTGATCGCGAAGCCGCCGAGGTCGGCCCCGGAGAAGGACTTCAGCGAACCGAGCAACCGTCCCATGGGCGTACGAGCGCCCGCGACGATCACGGAAGTAGTTCCGGAAGACATGAGGTGCGATCCCCTTCCAGCTGGACAGCCGAGGAGTGAACGAGGGTTTACTTCGAATGTACTGAGTGGCACTCCGTGCCGTCACCGGCCCGTCGGTGTGATCGCTGGCACGTTGCGTAACCATCTCCCGAGCGCTGCACTAACACCATGCTGACGCGAATCGACCACATCGGGATCGCCTGCTTCGACCTCGACAAGACTGTCGAGTTCTACCGGGCCACCTACGGCTTCGAGGTCTTCCACTCCGAGGTCAACGAGGAGCAGGGCGTCCGCGAGGCCATGCTCAAGATCAACGAAACCTCCGACGGCGGGGCCTCCTACCTGCAGCTTCTGGAGCCGACCCGCCCCGACTCGACCGTCGCCAAGTGGCTGGACAAGAACGGCGAAGGCGTCCACCACATCGCTTTCGGTACGGCGGACGTGGACGGGGACGCCGCGGACATCAAGGACAAGGGCGTACGCGTCCTGTACGAGGAGCCCCGACGCGGCTCCATGGGGTCACGAATCACCTTCCTGCACCCCAAGGATTGCCATGGCGTACTGACAGAACTGGTCACTTCGGCGCCCGTTGAGTCACCTGAGCACTGACCCTCGTACATATGGGCCGGTAGGGTTGGGGGCGGTCGCCGCTCTCTACGGGCGACCGCTGGCCGGGGTCCGTGTTTCGGGGGGCGAGCGTCTGGGCTGCAGCCCATGCTCCGCCGTTGATCTGACACCATTCCCCGGGGGCCCCGTTCGGCGGATGGACGAGGCTCGTATGGAGTGACTTGCGACCAGGGGACGGATGGGACCGCGCAGTGCGGGGCTACGAACGCCAGGAGCGAGAGCCGGCGGCTGACGTCGACCACCTCTCTCGGTTCGAGGCCGAGATGGATCGGCTGAAGACCGAGCGGGAAAAGGCGATCCAGCACGCCGAGGACCTCGGCTACCAGGTCGAGGTGCTGCGCGCCAAGCTGCACGAGGCGCGCCGCACCATCATGTCCCGGCCCGAGTTCTCGGGCGGCGACATCGGCTACCAGGCCGAACAGTTGCTGCGCAACGCCCAGATGCAGGCCGACCAGCTGCGTCAGGACGCCGAGCGCGAGCTGAGCCAGGCGCGGGCACAGACCCAGCGCATCCTCCAGGAGCACGCCGAGAACGCGGCGCGGCTCCAGACGGAGCTGCACCAGGAGGCGGTCACCCGTCGCCAGCAGCTGGACCAGGAGCTCGCCGAGCGCCGCCAGACCGTCGAGTCGCACGTCAACGAGAACGTGGCGTGGGCCGAGCAGCTGCGTGCCCGCAGCGAGCAGCAGGCCCGCCGGCTCCTGGAGGAGTCCCGCGCGGAGGCCGAGCAGGCCATGGCGGCCGCCCGCGCGGAGGCCGAGCGGCTCACCACCGAGGCCCGCCAGCGGCTGACCAGCGAGGCCGAGGCGGCCCGCGCGGAGGCCGAGCAGCTGCTGCGCCGGGCCCGCGCGGACGCCGAGCGGCTCCTCAACGCGGCGTCCACCCAGGCCCAGGAGGCCACCGACCACGCCGAGCAGCTGCGCAGCTCCACGGCGACGGAGTCGGACGCCGCCCGCCGCCAGGCCACCGAGCTCAGCCGCGCCGCCGAGCAGCGGATGACGGAGGCCGAGGAGGCGCTGCGCAAGGCGCAGGCCGAGGCCGAGAAGCTCGTCACCGAGGCCAAGGCGGCCGCCGAGAAGGCCCTGTCGAGCGCCGAGTCGGCCAACGAGCAGCGCGTCCGTACGGCGAAGGAGCAGGTCGCCCGGCTGGTCAGCGAGGCCACCCAGGAGGCCGAGACCACCAAGGCGGACGCCGAGCAGATCGTCGCGGACGCCCGCGCGGAGGCCGAGCGGATCGTCGAGGAGGCCTCCGAGAAGGCCCGCACGATCACCGCCGAGGAGAGCGCCACCCAGCTGTCGAAGGCGGCCAAGACCGCCGAGGACGTCCTCAACAAGGCCCAGCAGGACGCGCAGAACACCACCAAGGCGGCCGCCGAGGAGGCTGAGCGGATCCGCCGTGAGGCGGAGGCCGAGGCCGACCGGCTGCGGTCCGAGGCGCATGACATCGCCGAGCAGCTGAAGGGCTCCGCGAAGGACGACACCAAGGAGTACCGCGCCAAGACGGTCGAGCTGCAGGAGGAGGCCCGCCGGCTGCGCGGCGAGGCCGAGCAGCTGCGCGCCGACGCGGTCGCCGAGGGCGAGAAGATCCGCGCGGAGGCCCGCAAGGAGGCCGTCCAGCAGATCGAGGAGGCGGCCAAGACCGCCGAGGAGCTGCTGGCCAAGGCCAAGGCGGACGCCGACGAGCTGCGCCAGACGGCGACGGCGGACAGCGAGAAGGTCCGCACCGAGGCCATCGAGCGGGCGACGACCCTGCGCCGGCAGGCCGAGGAGACCCTCCAGCGGACCCGGCAGGAGGCCGAGCGCCACCGCGAAGAGGTCATCGAGCAGTCCGAGGGCATCCGCAACGACGCCGAGCAGGCCGCGCGCGAGCTGCGCGAGGAGACCGAGCGCGCCATAGAGGCCCGTCGCGCGGAGGCCGCCGAGGAGCTGACCCGGCTTCAGACCGAGGCCGAGGAGCGGCTGACGGCCGCCGAGCAGGCGCTGACCGAGGCCCGTGAGGAGGCCGCGCGCATCCGTCGCGAGGCCGCCGAGGAGACCGAGCGCCTGCGCGGCGAGGCCGCCGAGCGCATCCGCACCCTTCAGCAGCAGGCCGAGGCGGAGGCGGAGCGGCTGCGCACCGAGGCCGCGTCCGACGCATCCGCGTCCCGGGCCGAGGGCGAGGCCGTCGCCGTACGGCTGCGTTCGGAGGCCGCGGCCGAGGCCGAGCGGCTGAAGTCGGAGGCCCAGGACACCGCCGACCGGGTCCGCGCCGAGGCGCAGGCCGCCGCGGAGCGGCTGGCGACGGAGGCGTCCGAGACGCTGGCCGCCGCCCAGGAGGAGGCCGTACGGCGTCGTCGTGAGGCCGAGGAGACCCTCGGCGCCGCGCGTCAGGAGGCCGACCAGGAGCGTGAGCGGGCCCGCGAGCAGAGCGACGAGCTGCTGGCCGCGGCGCGCAGCCGGGTCGAGGAGGCGCAGGCCGAGGCGGTGCGGCTGGTCGAGGAGGCCGACCGGCGCGCCACCGAGATGGTGTCGGCGGCCGAGCAGCACGCCCAGCAGGTCCGCGACTCGGTCGCCGGGCTGCACGAGCAGGCCCAGGAGGAGATCACCGGGCTGCGCAGTGCCGCCGAGCACGCGGCGGACCGTACCCGTCGCGAGGCCGAGGAGGAGGCGGACCGGGTCCGCGCCGACGCCTATGCCGAGCGGGAGCGGGCCAGCGAGGACGCGAGCCGCATCCGGCGCGAGGCGAACGAAGAGTCGGAGGCCGCCAAGTCGCTCGCCGAGCGCACCATGGCGGAGGCGATGTCCGAGTCCGAGCGGGTGCGCGCGGACACGGCCGAGTACGCCCAGCGGGTGCGCACGGAGGCTTCCGACGCGCTCGCCGAGGCGGACCAGGCCGCCGCCCGGACCCGGGCGGACGCCCGTGAGGACGCCAACCGCATCCGCTCGGACGCGGCCTCGCAGGCCGACACCCTCATCACCGAGGCGCGCAACGAGGCCGAGCGGCTCACCACGGACACCATCCGGGACACCGACCAGCTGCGGCAGGACACGGTCGCCGACGCGGAGCGGCTGCGTCAGGAGACCGCGGCCGAGGCCGAGCGGGTGCGGACCGAGGCCGTCGCCAAGGCCGAGCGGCTCATCGCGGACGCCACCGGCGACGCGGAGCGGCTGCGCGCCGAGGCCGCCGAGACGGTCGGCTCCGCCCAGCAGCACGCCGAGCGGATCCGCAGCGAGTCCGAGCGTGTCAAGGCCGACGCCCTGGCCGAGGCGGAGCGCATGCTCAACGCCGCGCGCGAGGAGGCCGAGCACACCCTCGACGAGGCCCGCAAGGACGCCAACAAGCGGCGCCAGGACGTGGCCGAGCAGGTGGACACGCTCATCAACGAGACCACCGCCGAGGCCGACAAGCTGCTCACCGAGGCGCAGACGCAGGCCCACAAGACCACCGCGGACGCGGAGGCGCAGGCCGACACCATGGTCGGCGCGGCCCGCAAGGAGGCGGACCGGCTGGTCTCCGAGGCGACGGTCGAGGGCAACTCCCTGGTGGAGAAGGCCCGTACGGACGCGGACGAGCTGCTCGTCGGCGCCCGCCGGGACGCGACCGCCATAAGGGAGCGCGCCGAGGAGCTGCGCGACCGCATCACCACCGAGATCGAGAGCCTGCACGAGCGGGCCCGCCGCGAGGCCGCCGAGACGATGAAGTCGACCGGCGACCGCTGCGACGCGCTCATCAAGGCGTCCGAGGAGCAGCTGGCGAAGGCTCAGGCGAAGGCCAAGGAGCTGGTGTCGGAGGCCAATTCGGAGGCGGGCAAGGTCCGGATCGCCGCCGTGAAGAAGGCCGAGCTGCTCCTGAAGGAGGCCGAGCAGAAGAAGTCGGCCCTCGTGAAGGAGGCCGAGGAGCTCAAGGCAGAGGCGATCCGCGAGGCCAAGCGCACGGTCGAGGAAGGAAAGCGCGAGCTGGAGATCCTGGTGCGGCGCCGCGAGGACATCAACGCCGAGATCTCCCGTGTCCAGGATGTCCTTGAGGCGTTGGAGTCCTTCGAGGCTCCCGCGGGGGGCAAGGACGGGGGCGTCAAGGCGGGCGTCTCGGTCGGCGCCCCTCGTTCGGGTAAGCCTTCGGACAGTTAACCGACAGGTTCCGACCGGTCACGACCGGTCGAACTCCGGTGCCGTCTGGGGCCTTTGACCAAGTTTTTGGCAAGCCGTCCGTGGGTTAGCCACTCAAAAGGGGTGTCATTCTCCAGATCAAACACGTATCCGCTCGATGACACACCGCTTCGGCCCCTAGGATTCCCCCTATCACCTCACCGGTCTCATTTGACAGGAACCCCATGAGCGACACTTCCCCCTACGGCTTCGAGCTTGTGCGGCGTGGGTACGACCGCGCTCAGGTGGACGAACGGATCTCCAAGCTCGTCTCCGACCGTGACAGCGCTCTCACCCGCATCACCGCTCTGGAAAAGCGCATCGAGGAGCTCCACCTCGAGACGCAGAACGCCCAGGCTCAGGTAAGCGACGCGGAGCCGTCGTACGCCGGTCTCGGCGCGCGTGTCGAGAAGATCCTCCGCCTCGCCGAGGAGGAGGCCAAGGACCTGCGCGAGGAGGCCCGTCGCGCGGCCGAGCAGCACCGCGAGCTGGCCGAGTCCGCGGCCCAGCAGGTGCGCAACGACGCGGAGTCGTTCGCCGCGGAGCGCAAGGCCAAGGCCGAGGACGAAGGCGTCCGGATCGTCGAGAAGGCCAAGAGCGACGCGTCGCAGCTGCGCGCCGAGGCCCAGAAGGACGCGCAGTCCAAGCGCGAGGAGGCGGACGCCCTCTTCGAGGAGACCCGCGCCAAGGCCGCCCAGGCCGCCGCGGACTTCGAGACCAACCTGGCCAAGCGTCGCGAGCAGTCGGAGCGCGACCTGGCGTCCCGTCAGCAGAAGGCCGAGAAGCGCCTCGCGGAGATCGAGCACCGCGCGGAGCAGCTCCGCCTGGAGGCCGAGAAGCTGCGCACGGACGCCGAGCGCCGCGCCCGCCAGACGGTGGAGACGGCTCAGCGTCAGGCCGAGGACATCGTGGCCGACGCCAACGCCAAGGCCGACCGCATCCGTTCGGAATCCGAGCGCGAGCTGGCCGCCCTCACCAACCGCCGCGACTCGATCAACGCCCAGCTCACGAACGTCCGCGAGATGCTCGCGACGCTCACGGGCGCGGCGGTGGCTGCCGCCGGCTCCCCGGCGGAAGACGAGCCGATCTCGCGTGGGGTTCCGGCACAGCAGACCCGCTAGTCAGTAGCACGTTCGAAGGCCCGTACCGTCTCCCCCGGAGGTGCGGGCCTTCGTCGTCGGGCGCGGCTCGGTGGGGGCTGGTCGCGCCCGCGCGGCGTTAGCCGCATATCGGCTGTGACATCAGCCGCTGCCGCGGCGGGGCCCCGCGCCCCTGGGGAGTTGCGGTCACCCTCGGCGTACCAGCGGCAGGAAGATCTCGTCGACGATCTCCGTGAGCGTGGCCTCGGTGAGGGGCTCGCTGCGCATCACGATCTCGTTGCGCACCAGGTCCGTGGGCAGGGTCATGATCCGCGGCGGGACGTCGGCGGTGGGGATCTCGCCCCGGGCGGCGGCCCGTTCGAGCACGGTCGTCATGACCTCCCGCATGATCTCGAAGACCTCGACCCGCGGTTCGCCGATCTCGGCGAGCACTCCGTGCACGACGTCCTGGCCGATGTCCCGCTGCCGCTCCGCCATCTGCCGCAGGACGGCGAGGACGTCCTCGCGCAGCGATCCGGTGTCCGGGACCTGGTCCGCCATCGAGCCGCCCTGGCGGTGGCGCAGCGCGGCGACCACCAGCTCGGCCCGGTTCGCCCAGCGCCGGTACAGGACCTGTTTGCCGGTGCGGGCGCGGGCCGCGACGCCCTCCATGGTCAGCCGGGCGTAGCCGACCGCCTGCAGCTCCGTCCAGGCCGCGTCAAGGAGGTCGGCCTCCAGGGCGGCACCGCGCCGCCGGGTGTTCTCCACAGCCCGCGCCTCCTCAAGAGACCTTGCGTCTCCTACGACCGCAAGCCTATCGTCGCCTTGAGAGACGTTCCGTCTCTTAGGGAGGCAGTCGTGTGTACAAGCTCGCCGGCGTCCTGGTCCTCGGCGCCCTCGCGCCCCTCCTCGACAGCACGATCGTGTCGATCGCGCTCCACACCCTCGGCAGAGACCTGCACGCCGCCACGGCCACCGTGCAGTGGGTCAGCACCGCGTATCTGCTGGCGCTCGCGGCGGTCGTGCCGGTCAGCGGCTGGGCCGTCGAGCGGTTCGGCGGCCGGCGGGTGTGGCTGGCGGCGCTCGGGCTGTTCCTCGCCGGGTCCCTGCTGTGCGGGCTCGCCCAGGGCATCGGGACGCTGGTCGCCTTCCGGGTCGTCCAGGGCGTCGGCGGCGGGCTCATGCTCCCGGTGCTCCAGACGCTGATCGTCCGCGCGGCCGGCGGACAGCGGCTCGGCCGCCTCATGGCCGTGATCTCCCTGCCCGCCGTGGTCGTACCGATCCTCGGCCCGGTCCTCGGCGGCCTCATCGTCGGCCACGCGTCCTGGCGCTGGATCTTCTACGTCAACCTGCCCCTCTGCCTCCTCGCCCTCGCACTCGCACTGCGCTACGTCCCCCGCGACGCGGGCCGCGCCGACGCCCGCCTCGACGTCACCGGCCTCGCCCTGATCTGCCCGGGGCTCGCCGCGCTCGTGTACGGCCTCGCCCAGGTCGGCGACCAGGGCGGCTTCGGGCACGCGCGCGTGCTGCTGCCGCTGACCGCCGGAGCCGTCCTGGTGGCTGCCTTCGCGGCACACGCCACGCGCTCCCCCGAACCCCTCGTGGATCTGCGCCTGTTCCGGGTACGGTCCTTCGCCGCGGCCTCGGTGCTGACGTTCACCGGCGGACTCACCCTGTACGGCGGCATGTTCCTGCTGCCCCTCTACTACCAGCAGGTCCGGCACGAGGGCGTCATGGCCGCGGGCCTGCTGCTGGCGCCGCAAGGCCTCGGCGCGCTGCTGGCCCGCCCCACCGGCGGCCTCGCCGACCGCTTCGGCCCCCGCCCGGTCGTACTGGCCGGCCTCGCGCTCACGGCCCTCGGCACCCTCCCCTACACGACCGGCACCCACAGCGTGCCCTGGCTCGGCGCCGCCCTCGTCGTCCGCGGCTTCGGCATGAGCGCCGCCAACCTCGCCCTCATGGTCGGCGCCTACCGGGACCTCGCCCCGGCAGACGTCCCGCACGCCGGCTCCACCGTCCGCGCCCTTCAGCAGCTCGGCGGCAGTTTCGGCACGGCCGTCCTCGGCGTCCTCGTCCGCAGCGGCACCGGCACCGCCTACGCCCACGCCTTCGGGTGGACCACGCTCCTCGCCCTCCTCGCCGCCGGCGCCGCCCTCGCCCTTCCCGCTCAAGTGGCAGCCGCCCAAACCCCGTCTTAGCGTGGCCGCATGATCGAGCTCGAGGGCCTGACCAAGCGGTACGGCGAGAAGGTCGCGGTCAACAATCTGACCTTCGCCGTCAGACCCGGCATCGTCACCGGCTTCCTCGGTCCCAACGGCGCCGGCAAGTCGACGACGATGCGGATGATGCTCGGCCTCGACCGGCCCACCGCCGGCGACGTCCGCATCGACGGCAAGCACTACGACCGTCTGAAGGACCCTCTCAAGTACATCGGCGCCCTGCTCGACGCCAAGGCCATGCACGGCGGGCGCAGCGCCTTCAACCACCTGCTCTGCCTCGCGCAGAGCAACGGCATCCCGCGCGCCCGGGTCGACGAGGTGCTCGACACCGTCGGCCTGACGGCCGTCGCGAAGAAGAAGGCCAAGGGGTTCTCGCTCGGCATGGGGCAGCGGCTCGGCATCGCGGGCGCGCTGCTCGGCGATCCACGCATCCTGATGTTCGACGAGCCGGTGAACGGCCTCGACCCCGAGGGCATCCACTGGATCCGCAATCTGATGAAATCGCTGGCCGCGCAAGGGCGGACGGTGTTCGTCTCCAGTCACCTCATGAGCGAGATGGCACTGACCGCCGATCACCTCGTCGTCATCGGCCAGGGACGGCTGCTCGCCGACACGTCCATGGCCGAGTTCATCGAGCAGAACTCGCGGTCGTACGTCCGTATCCGCTCCCCCCAGCGCGAACGGCTCCTTGACGTGCTGCACGGGGCCGGGATCACGGTCGTGGAGACCGGCGCCGGCGCGCTGGAGGTCGACGGCGGCAAGCCCGAGCACATCGGTGAGCTGGCGGCGCAGCACCAGATCGTGCTGCACGAGCTCAGCCCCCAGCAGGCCTCCCTGGAGGAGGCGTTCATGCAGCTGACCGCCGAGTCGGTCGAGTACCACGCGCATGCCGACACCCCGCAGGAGCAACAGGTCTGGGGCGACGGCTGGAAGGGGAACTGACCATGGCGGCAGCCCAGGTCGTCCGGTCCGAGTGGACCAAGATCCGGTCGGTGGCGTCCACGGTGTGGACGCTCTCCCTCGCCGTGGTCGTCACCCTCGCGCTCGGCATGCTGATCTCGGCCCTGTCGAAGAACGAGTTCGACAAGATGAACCGCAAGGACCAGCTCTCCTTCGACCCGACCTTCATCAGCTTCGCCGGGATGAGCCTCGGCCAGCTCGCGATGATCGTGTTCGGCGTGCTCGTCGTCTCCAACGAGTACAGCACCGGCATGATCCGCACCTCGCTGGCCGCCGTACCGCAGCGCGGCACCTTCCTGTTCAGCAAGATCGGGGTCGCGACCGGCCTCTCCCTCGTCGTCGGCCTCGCGACCAGCTTCGTCGCCTTCTTCCTCGGACAGGCGATGCTCGGCGAGCACCGGGCGCACATCGGCGACACCGGCGTGCTGCGCGCGGTGATCGGCGGCGGGCTCTACATGACCCTCATCGCGATGTTCTCCATGGGCGTCGCCGTGATGCTGCGCTCGCCGATGCTGTCGCTGGGCATCCTGATGCCGTTCTTCTTCCTGATCTCCAACATCCTCGGCAACGTCTCGGCCACCAAGAAGATCGGCCGGTACCTGCCCGACCAGGCCGGCAGCAAGATCATGCAGGTGGTCACGCCGATTGACGACGACACTCCGTACGGCCCCTGGGGCGGGCTCGCGATCATGGTGCTGTGGGTGGCGGCGGCGATCGCGGGCGGGTACGTGCTGCTGAAGAAGAGGGATGCCTGAGGCTTTACGGCCTCTTGAGTGGAACCGTCAGCGCCCGGATAAGCTCCTAACCCTTACGGGGGCGTGCGCCCTGCTGTCCTGAACCTTTCGATGGGTGCGGAGCATGATCGAGGCAGTCGGCCTGACCAAGCAATATGGCGACAAGACCGCTGTGTACAACCTTTCCTTCCAGGTGCGGCCCGGTGCCGTCACCGGCTTCCTGGGCCCCAACGGCTCGGGCAAGTCGACGACGATGCGGATGATCCTGGGCCTGGACAACCCCACCTCGGGGCAGGTGACGATCGGCGGCTACCCGTACCGCAAGCTGCCGAACGCGCCCCGCCAGGTCGGCGCGCTCCTCGACGCCAAGGCGGTCCACGGCGGCCGGCACGCCCGCAACCACCTCCTCTGCCTCGCCCAGCTCTCCGGCATCCCGGCCCGCCGGGTGGACGAGGTGCTCGGTGTCGTCGGCCTCCAGGACGTGGCCCGCAAGCGCTCCAAGGGCTTCTCCCTCGGAATGGGCCAGCGGCTCGGCATCGCCGCCGCGCTCCTCGGCGACCCCCAGGTCCTGCTCTTCGACGAGCCGGTCAACGGCCTCGACCCCGAGGGCATCCTCTGGGTGCGGAACCTGATGAAGGCGCTGGCGGCGGAGGGCCGTACGGTCTTCGTCTCCTCGCACCTCATGAGCGAGATGGCGCTGACCGCCGACCACCTGATCGTCATCGGGCGCGGCCAGCTGCTCGCCGACATGAGCGTGAACGACTTCATCGCGGCCAACTCCGCGGGCTTCGCGCGCGTCCGCACCCCCGACACCGAGCCGCAGCTGCGCGAGAAGCTGACGTCCGCACTGACGGAGGCGGGCGGCCACGTCCTGCCGGAGCAGGACGGCGGACTGCGCGTGACTGGGCTGCCCCTCCCCCGCATCAGCGACATCGCCCACGACACGGACGTACGGCTGTGGGAGCTGTCACCGCACTCCGCCTCGCTGGAGGAGGCGTACATGCGGATGACGCAGGGGGCCGTCGACTACCGCTCGACGATCGACCAGAAGGCCGGCCTGCAACAACCCCTCCCGCCCGGTGCCCAGCCCCCCATGCCGGTCCCCGGCCAGGGCCAGCCCGACTGGTACGCCCCACCGCCGCCCCAGCAGCAGTACGCCCCGCAGGGCCAGGCCCCGACGGGCCCGTACGCCCCGGGACAGCCCTCTGCGGGCCCGTACGCCGCCCCGGGCGCCCCCGGCACGCCCACCCAGCCGCCCGCCGGCCCTTACGGCGCCCAGGCCCCGACCGCTCCGGCCGCTCCGGCCGCGAACGCCGGTGCGGGCACTGCCAACCCGTACGCCCCCGCGGCCCCGCAGGCCCCCGCCCTCACCAAGCAGGGCACTGCGTCCGCGGCAACCCCGGCCTCGCAGCCTTCCGCGGGCATCCCGGCCTCAGCCCCGACCGCCGCCGCCCCGGCCGCCCAGCCGGGCGCAGGCGCCGCCCCCGCGACAGCTCCCGCGTCCGCCGCGTCCACGCAAGGTCCCGCGCCGCAGTCACCGATCGCCGCGGCCCCGGCAGCCCCGACGCCCGGCGCGCAGCCCCTCCCTGGCGCCGCCCCGGCCGTGCCTTCCGCATCCGCGTCGGCGACCTCGGCGGCGCAGCCCGCCGCCCCGGCCCCCGCCGCCGGTGCCGGTGCCGGTGCCGGTGCCGCCCAGGCACCCGCGCCCAGCGTCGCCCCCGCCCCGCCCGCCGCCGACCTGACCAAGCCCGAGGACGCCCGATGAGCACACCCCAGCCTCAGATGCCGCAGGCCGCCGCGCCCCAGCCTCAGATGCCGTCGGCCCCCGCGCCCCACTGGCAGGCGGCGCCCGCCGGCTCGTACCCGACCTACACCTCGCCGATCCCGGTGGTGCGCACGCACCTCGGGCACGCCATCGCCTCCGAGTGGACGAAGATCCGTTCCGTGCGGTCGACGATGTGGACGCTCGGGGTGTTCATCCTGCTCGTCGTCGGGATCGGCCTGCTGGCCGCCGCGGTGGTGGGGAGCAGCGCCGGCGAGACCGACCTCGCCGGGGAGAACCCGCTGTCGTTCGGCTTCTTCGGCCTGCTGCTCGGCAGCATGTGCATCATCACGCTCGGCGTGCTGACCACCGCCTCCGAGTACGGCACCGGCATGATCCGCACCACCACGACCGCGTGCCCCAACCGGGTGCGGGTCCTGGCGGCGAAGGCGATCGTGTTCTTCGCCGTCGCCTTCGTGGTGACCTTCGCCTCGGCGCTCCTGGTCGCCCTCGCGGACGTGGCCCTGCTGGACAGCAGCGGCGTGCGGGACCCCTCCGGCAGCGAATGGCTCAAGGGCACCCTCGGCATCTCGCTCTACCTCGCGCTGCTCGGCCTGCTCTCGCTCGTCATCGGCTCGATCATCCGGCACTCGGCGGGCGCGATCACCATCATGATCGGCGTGGTCCTGGCCCCGCTCGTCATCGCACTGTTCATGTTCTCGTCCTCGCTGGAGAAGCTGCGCGAGGCCCTGTTCGAGTACTCCATCCCGAACCAGCTGAGCGTCTTCTACTCCAACTCCCTCACCGAGTCCGGCCCGTCCGGCTGGGACCCGCTGTGGATCATGCTCGGCGTGACGGCCGTCGCGTTCGCCGGCGCCTGCGCCCTGCTGGAGAAGCGGGACGTATAGCCCGTAGCAGCCTCAGAACTTCGGCGCGTTCCTGGACCGCTGCACCCGTGTGGTGCGGCGGTCCTTCGCGTTCCAGCACGCCTTGTGCCAGTGCCGGCGCTCGTCCACCCCGGAGTGGTCCGGCCAGGCCACCACGTGCGGGACGCCGTCCGGGATCAGCTGGTCGCAGCCCGGGCAGCGGTAGGACTTGCCCTGGGAACTCGCGCCCGCCACATGACGGACGTTCCACTCCTCGCCCTGCCAGCTCTCCGTGGACTGCCAGCCGCCGTACCGGCCGGACCGGTCGTCCTCGGCGCTCCGGCCGGAATCGGAACCCTTGGGTCGGTTGCGACGCGGGGACACGGAACACCTCTCGGGGCTATACAGGAAGCACGGGCCGTGTCCAGCCTACGCGGCGCGGACGGGGGTACGCGAAGGGCACCAACCCCCACAAGTCCCCCACGCGGACGCCGCATTCGGCAGACAATCCGCAAATCTCTTCGCCAGGCCGTGTCCTCGGCACGTGTCAGACGGTTATGCCGGGTGGGGGAGCTCCGCGTCGGAGCCAAGGAAGCAGGAAAAGCACATGCGCGTTGGAAGTTTCGTGTTGGCGGCCCAGTTCCCGGGACAGGGCCAGGGGGAGGCGCTGCACCGCGCGGTCCGCTCGGCCGAGGTCGCCGAGGAAGCGGGTCTGGACTCGGTCTGGCTGGCCGAGCACCACTTCGTGCCGTACGGCACCTGCCCGTCCGCGATCACCCTGGCCGCGTTACTGCTGGGCCGCACCCGCCGGCTCCGCGTCGGCACCGCCGTCAGCGTGCTGCCCACCGCCCACCCGGTGGCCCTGGGCGAGCAGGCCGCGCTGCTGCACCTCACCTCGGGCGGGCGCTTCTCGCTGGGCGTCGGGCGCGGCGGGCCGTGGGTCGACCTGGAGGTGTTCGGGTCCGGGCTCGCGGCCTACGAGAAGGGGTTCCCGGAATCACTCGATCTGCTGGTGCGCTGGCTGCGCGAACCGTCCGTCGCGGCCGACGGCGAGCGCTACCGCTTCCGTGAGGTCCCCGTCGTACCGCGCCCGTCGGAGTCCCTCGCGGAGGAGGCCGGGCCGGGACCGGAGGTCGTCGTCGCGTGCACCTCCCCGGCGAGCGTGAAGCTCGCGGCCGAGCGTGGGCTGCCGATGCTGCTCGGGATGCATGTCGGGGACGAGGAGAAGGCGGAGATGGTCGGCCTGTGGCGGCAGCAGGCGCGCGCGGCGGGCCGTTCCCCGGACGAGATCGCGCACGCGGCCCATGTCTCCGCCGGCGTCTGCCAGATCGCGGACAAGCGCACGGACGCCGTGGAGGCGTTGGTGAAGGCGATGCCGGGCTGGCTGCGGCAGGGGCTCGAGGCCCATGTGACGGTCGACGGCCGCCATCGCTCGATGCGCGACCCGGTGGCGTACACCGAACTGCTCTGCGGGCTGCACCCGGTGGGCACTCCCCGGCTGTGCGCCGACCGGCTCGCCGCCACCAGCGAGCGGACCGGCATCTCCCGCTTCGCCCTCCTCGTCGAGGGCTCGGGAGACCTCGCGGCCACCGAGGAGAACGTACGACGGCTGGGCGCCGAGGTGCTCCCCCACCTCGGCTGACCGTGGGCCCCGCGCAGAGCTTGCCGCCCCTGTACTGAATGCACCTCCCGCGTACGGAGCGGCAAGCGAACGGCTCGCTGCGTCAGCAGTCCCGGAACTCCGGGGACTGGTTCAGCAGTTGACTACGGACCGAGGTGAAGCGGGCCAACGTCTCGTCCACCGAGGCGTCCAGCGGGAACACCGCCACCCGGTGGCAGTTCTGGAAGGCCAGCCGTACCCCGAAGTGCCGTTGCAGCGCGCCGCGTATCGCGTCACTCGCGAGCGCACGCAGCAGCTGACCGCGTGCCTGCTCGTCCGGCGGGGGCGTCTGGTTGTCGGCGAACGCACCGCCGTCGACCTTCAGCTGGGCCACCAGGGAGCTGATCATCTCCCATGCGTAGGGCAGGGAGGTCCGGACGCAGTCGACGAATTCCGCTTCGTCGACCTCGCCTCGCTCGGCCTTCTCGAGTAGGGCCGGTGAGACGTCGAGCGACATGGGTTCTCCTCTCGCACCCCCAAGCAACAGGGGTTGCCGGACAGATGAGGGAGTCCGCGACGCCGAACACGCTGAGTACATGCCTCGCGACCTCCCGTTTACTACGGTAGGCAACGGACCGTGACGGCACCAGGAGATTGCGTACATAGAGGGTCCCCAATGGGCACACAATCGGCCACAAACGAACAAGGGTCGTTCCGGGTGCTACGGGCCGAATCGCTTCGACGGCGCGCCGTCGAGTAGCGTTGCCCACCATGCGTCTCGTCATTGCCCGGTGCTCCGTCGACTACGCGGGCCGGCTCACCGCCCACCTCCCGTCCGCGCCCCGTCTGATCCTCGTGAAGGCGGACGGCAGCGTCTCGATCCACGCGGACGACCGGGCCTACAAGCCCCTGAACTGGATGTCGCCGCCCTGCACGTTGAAGGAGGGCGCCGGCGACGAAGAGGGCGTCTGGACCGTCATCAACAAGGCCGGCGAGAAGCTGATCATCACGATGGAGGAGATCCTCCACGACTCCTCGCACGAACTGGGCGTCGACCCGGGCCTGATCAAGGACGGCGTGGAAGCACACCTTCAGGAGCTCCTCGCCGACCGCATCGAGACCCTCGGCGACGGCTACACCCTCATCCGCCGCGAGTACATGACCGCCATCGGCCCGGTCGACATCCTCTGCCGGGACTCCGAGGGCCAGACCGTCGCGGTCGAGATCAAGCGCCGCGGCGAGATCGACGGCGTCGAGCAACTCACCCGCTACCTCGAGCTGTTGAACCGCGACCCGCATCTCGCCCCGGTCCGCGGCATCTTCGCCGCCCAGGAGATCAAGCCCCAGGCCCGCGTCCTCGCCACGGACCGCGGCATCGGCTGCACGGTCCTCGACTACGACGCCCTGCGCGGCATCGAGGACGACAAGCTGCGGCTGTTCTGACAGCGGCCTTCGAGGCTCTACGACGACGAGGGCCGGGTTCCCGCACGGAACCCGGCCCTCACTGCTGGTGCGGGCGCGTCAGATGACCGCGCCCGACGCCGAACCCGACGTGCTCGGCGTCCCGGCGCCGCTGCTCTCCGACGCGCTGGCCGGTGCGCTGGAGGAGGCCGGGCCGCTGGCGGAGTCGGACGTGGACGGCGTGGTCGACGGCTCCGGCGTAGGGCTGGTCGTCGGCGTCGGCGAACCCGAGGGCTCGGTCGGTGTCGGAGTAGGCGTGGGCGAAGTCGGCGTCTTGGTCGGCGACGACGAGGTCGACGGCGGCTTGGTCGTCGACGACGGCGGCTTCGACGTGGGCGACTTCGTCCCGCTCGGATCGTCCGAAGGCTCCGCGCTCTCCGTCGGCGTCGGGTCGTCCGACGTACCGAACGTGCCGTCCGGGCCCGGGTCGGTCGGGCGGCTGGTGGCCGTGCCGGTGTCGCCCTTGCCGTCGTCGTTCTTCGGCACGTCGGCGCCGAGGCTGCCGTCGTCCGCGCCCTGGCTGGCCGACGGGTTGACGCCGACCTTGTCGGACGGGTTGTCGGCGTCGTTGTTCGACGTCGCCCCGAGCGTCACCACCGTGCCGAGCACGGCCGCGAGGAGCGCGCCCGCGCCGGCCGCGACGAGGTTGCGCCGGGCGAGGCCCTTGAGGCCGCCGCGGGCCTTGCGGTTGGGCACGGCGGGGGTGGGGGCCGCGGCCCGGTGGGTGACCAGGGTCGAGGGGGCGTTCGGCGGCTGGAGCGGCGGGAAGGCCGGGATGCCGCCGGGCGGCGACTGCGACTCCTCGTGGCGGGCGTCGGACACCTCCTCGCCTGCGGTCGCGGTGATGCCCAGCGGTGTGCCGGACCGGTCGGAGACCAGGGCGAGGGCACGGCGGCCGGCGACGGTGCCGCGCTTGTCGGCGAGGGCGCCGCGCAGCGCGATGGCGGCCTCCAGCTCGGCGCGGGCCCGGTCCAGCTCGCCGGCGCAGAGCGCGAGGATACCCAACTCGTGGTGGAAGTAGGCCTGTTCACCCACCTCGCCGGAGACCCGGGCGGCCTCGGCGCCGCATCGCAGGGTGCGCTCCCAGGCGCTCCAGTGCAGCCCGGCGGCGAACGCGGGCGCGGCGGTGCGAGCCAGCTGGACGGTGACGTTCTCCTCGCCCTCGGCGGGCGGCTCCGCGACCGGCACGAGCACGGTGAGGGCGGCGAGCACGGCGTCGGCCTCGGCGCACACCCGCTCGGGCGTGACCGAGGGATGCCCGGCCCACCAGGCGTAGTGCCGGGCCGCGGCCAAAGCGCGGTCCTCGGTGTCGTCGCCGTATCCGGCGCTCTCCAGCTGGGTTCGGACGCCCGCGGCGAGCCGGTAGCGGGCGCCGACCGGGGTGATCAGGGCGCAGCTCAGCAGCTCGCCGAGTGCGGCGTCGGCGTGGGTGTCGCCGACGAGGGCGGGCAGATGGGCCTGGTGCGGCACCTCGCCGCCGAGTGCCACGGCGAACCGCAGGGCGGCGCGCCCCGAGTCGCTGAGCCGGCCGGCGAGCAGCGCGGCCGGTGCGGCACCCTCGGCGAGGGAGGGCAGCGGCACGTCGTGACCGTCGCCGGCCTCGTAGGGGGCGTCGACCTGGGCGCCCTGGAAGACGCCGAACTCGTCGAAGGCGTCGGCGCTGGCGCGCAGTTCGTCGCGCTGCCGGAGCAGGGCACCGGCCTGCACGAACCGCAGAGGCAGGCCCTCGGACTCGAACCAGAGGTCGCCGGCCCAGTTGGCCTCGTCCTCGGTGAGGACCCGGCCGACGGCACGCTCCAGGAGCTCCACTCCCCCGGCCCGGTCCAGGCCGCCGAGGAAGACCTCTTCGAGGGCCGAGTCGGCGGACGGCGCGGGCACGTCCGGGGTCGCGGCGACGAGGAAGGCGCACTCGGGGGTGGCGTCGAGCAGGTCGTCGAGCGCGGTGCCGCCGAACTCGACGTCGTCGAGGACGACGACCGCGCCGATCTCCCGCACGAGGGCGAGCAGGTCCTCGTGTCCGGGCCGGTGCAGGGGTGCGTCGTAGACGGCGTAGAAGAGGTCGTGGAGGAGGTCGTCGGCGCTGCGGTGGAAGCCGCTCAGGCGGACGACGCCGTCGGGGGCGAGGTCCGAGCAGTCCTCGGCCACGACGTCGAGGAGGCTGGTGCGGCCCGATCCGGCGGGGCCGGTGAGGCGGACGGAGCGGCCGCGGGCGAGCAGCCGCACGAGGCGCTCGCGCTCGTCCTGGCGGGCCAGCAGCGGCAGCCGGGGCGGGGTCGGGCCGGGCGGGACCGGCGGGCGGGCCGCGCGGTCGGTCTCGGCGCGCTCGGCGGCGCTGAGCTTTTGCGGCCGGGCGGGCCGTTCGCCCGGCGGGCAGGCCTCTATCTCGCTGCCGTCGACGGGGTTGACGGTGAGCAGGTGGTCGCCGGCGACCAGTTGCACGGTGCGGGCCAGGGCGGGTGTGCTCTGGCCGAAGTCGGGTGTGAGCGGGTCCCTGGGCGGACGCTGGCGCGACGAGCTGCCGTCACCGTCGTGGCCGTACTCCTCGGGTCCCCGGGTGTTCGGGTCCATAGGTTTCAAGCCCCCCAAAAGCGTCTCGTGTGTCGTGGGTCCTTCGGGACCCAGGCCCCCTCCGGCCTGCTGCACACCGCGCTGTCGCTTCTGGTCCGGGCCCGCTCGTTCAGGGATGTTCACTCAGCGGGCGACCGAACCCTAAACCT
Organism: Streptomyces justiciae; assembly: GCF_015163075.1. Taxonomy (GTDB): domain Bacteria; phylum Actinomycetota; class Actinomycetes; order Streptomycetales; family Streptomycetaceae; genus Streptomyces; species Streptomyces justiciae. The sequence goes on along the minus strand of NZ_JADDXU010000005.1, from coordinate 360,004 downwards.
TCGCACAGTATCTACGACAGTCCGGGGTACCGCGCCGTCCGAGACGTCACAGTCTCGTGAGGATTGTGCGCGACGCGCCTTTCACCATCGCAACACCGGACGCTCACACCGCATGCACACAAGGGTTCACACCCGGGGCAGCGACTCCACCCCGATGCCGCCCTCGATCGCCAGGATCCGGTGCAGCCGCGTGGCCACCAGTAGGCGCTGCATCTGCGGCGGTACGTCGCGCAGCACCAGGCGTCGGCCGCAGCGGCCGGCCCTGCGGTGGGCCCCCATGATCACCCCGAGTCCGGTGGCGTCCCAGGAGTCGAGCTCGGACAGGTCGAGCACGAGATCGCCGACTCCGTCGTCGACGGCCGAGTGCAGGACCGTACGGGCGTCCGCCGCGCTGCGGACGTCGAGGCGGCCCCCGACGACCAGCTCGACGTGGTCGCCCCTGATGAACATATGCGCTCCCCGTGGTGCGTCTCGTGCTCCGCGAATGTGATGTCCGGTGATGCAACCTCTGACTGCGCGAGGCGGTCAGAGGTTGCCGTCTGTAAGCGAACCGATACCGAATTCACCCCTCGGTGTGACGCCTGAGAGGCGTATGTGAATTCGGGCGTTGCTCAGTACGTGTAGAAGCCCTGCCCGCTCTTGCGACCGATGTCACCGGCGTCAACCATCCGGCGCATCAGCTCCGGCGGAGCGAACTTCTCGTCCTGGGACTCGGTGTAGATGTTGCTGGTGGCATGCAGCAGGATGTCGACGCCCGTGAGGTCGGCCGTGGCGAGCGGGCCCATGGCGTGCCCGAAGCCCAGCTTGCAGGCGAGGTCGATGTCCTCGGCGGTGGCGACGCCCGACTCGTAGAGCTTGGTGGCCTCGACGACGAGCGCCGAGATGAGCCGGGTGGTCACGAAGCCGGCCACGTCACGGTTGACGACGATGCAGGTCTTGCCGGTGGACTCGGCGAACTCCCGCGCGGTGGCGAGGGTTTCGTCGCTCGTCTTGTAGCCGCGGACCAGCTCGACGAGCTGCATCATCGGCACCGGCGAGAAGAAGTGCACGCCGACGACCCGCTCGGGGTGCTCGGTGGCCGCCGCGATCTTGGTGATCGGGATGGCGGAGGTGTTGGAGGCGAGGACGGTGTCCGCCCGCACGATCTTGTCGAGCGCGCGGAAGATCTCGTGCTTCACTTCCAGCTTCTCGAAGACGGCCTCGACGACGATGTCGGCGTCCGCGGCGGCGTCCAGATCGGTGGTCGCGGTGATCCGGCCGAGGGCGGCGTCGGCGTCGTGCGCCTCCATCTTGCCCTTGCTCACGAACTTGTCGTACGAGGCCTTGATGCCGTCGGTGCCACGCTTGAGAGCCTCGTCGGTGACGTCCCGCAGGACGACGTCCCAGCCCGCCTGCGCGGAGACCTGGGCGATCCCGGAACCCATCAAGCCGGCGCCGATGACGGCAAGCTTCCGTGCCACTGTTGCGACTCCCCTTTTGAACGCCTTACACGCTGTTTAAGTTGCCTCTCCGGCGGACCCTAGCGCTCGTGAGGGGCTGTGTGACCGGTAAGTAATGCGCGTCACGTCTCATCTGACGGACATCACACCGGCAGACGTCACGAGGGGTCTCGTACGGCGTAGTTGAGCACCTTCTCGCTCAACAGCTCCTCGATGTCGTCCAGGTACACCAGTACCTCACGCGACACTTCGTCCGGATTGCGCCCTGCGACCATGTCTCGCCCGATACGGACGAACACCTCCTGGTGCACCCAGGCGATCTGACCGGCGATCAGACCCGGCAGCGGGTCGGCGGCGTCGGCGCCCGTCTCCTCGCGCAGGGTGGCTTCGAGGTGGTCGTGGATCTCCTGCTGGAGGCTCCACAGCCGTGAACGCAGCGGCGGGGCCTCGTGGATGCAGCGCATGAAGCGGTCATAGCCCTCCATGAGGCCGAGCCGGGGCGAGACGGCCTCGATCTCACCGCGCAGTTCACGCAGCACCGCACGAGCGGCGGACTCGCCCGCGTCCCGGGCGCGCACCCAGCGCGAGAGCTGTTCGACGACGCCGGAGGACCGGTCGAAGAAGAGGTCCTCCTTCGCCGGGAAGTAGTTGTAGACAGTGTTGACGGAGACGTCGGCTGCCTCGGCCACCTCGGCGATGGTCACCGTCACGAAGCCGTGCTCCAGGAACAGTCCGGTGGCGATGTCCGAGATCCGCTGTCGCGTCTCGCGCTTCTTCCGCTCCCTGAGCCCCTCTGCCATGGTCACCATCCTAGCTTCGTTGGAGCCCATGAAATTTTGGGGCCGTTGCAAAATTTAAGAGACCCTGTTTTTCTAGGGCCATGACCGTCATCAGTACGGCCGGACTGGCCCGTACCTTCCAGACCAAGCGCGGCCCCGTGGCGGCCGTGCGCGGCATCGACCTCACCGTCCGCGAGGGCGAGATCCTCGGCTTCCTCGGCCCGAACGGCGCCGGGAAGACCACCACCCTGCGGATGCTCACGACCCTGCTCGCCCCGACCGGCGGCACCGCCACCGTCGCCGGGCACGACCTCGCCACCGACCCGGCCGGAGTGCGCCGGGCCTGCGGATACGTGGCCCAGTCCGGCGGCGTCGACCCGCAGATCAGCGTGCGCGAGGAACTGGTCACCCAGGGGCGGCTCTACCGGCTCACCAAGACCCAGGCCGCCGACCGCGCCGAGGAGTTGGCCCGCGACCTCGGCCTGACCGAGCTGCTGGAGCGCAGGTGCGGGGAGCTGTCGGGCGGCCAGCGCCGCCGCCTGGACATCGCGATGGCCCTCACCCACCGCCCGAAGGTGCTCTTCCTCGACGAGCCGACCACCGGCCTCGACCCGGGCAGCCGCGCCGACCTGTGGGACCTGATCCGGCGCCTGCGCGCCGAGCACGGCACGACCGTCTTCCTCACCACCCACTACCTCGACGAAGCCGACGCCCTCTCCGACCGCCTGGTGATCGTCGACCAGGGCGTCGTCGTGGCCGAGGGCACGCCGAGCGCGCTCAAGCTGGAGTACGGCGGCTCGATCGACGCCACGCTCCAGGACACGTTCCTCGCCATCACCGGTCGCAGTGCGCCTGAGGCCGACGCCGCCCCCGTAGCCGTATAGGAATCCCTGGAAGATGCTTCTCCACGACACCGCGCTCATCTACGGCCGCTATCTGCGCCAGTCCCTGCGCTCGCGCTTCGCGCTGCTCTTCGGGGTGCTGATGCCGCTGCTGTACCTGCTGTTCTTCGGCCCGCTGCTGACCGATCTGCCGCTCGGTGGGCAGGGCAGTTCGTGGCAGGTCCTGGTGCCGGGGCTGCTCCTGCAACTCGGGCTGTTCGGGGCCCTGTTCGCCGGGTTCATGATCATCCTGGAGAAGGGGTCGGGGATCGTCGACCGGATGCGGGTCACGCCCGTCAGCCGGCTCGGGCTGCTGCTCGGCCGGGTGCTGCGGGACGCGACGGTCTTCGTCTTCCAGGCGGTGCTGCTGGTGCTGGCCGCGCTGGCGATGGGACTCCGGGCGCCGCTCGTCGGCATCCTGATCGGCTTCGCCTTCGTCGGGCTGCTCACCGTCTCGCTCGCCTCGCTGTCCTACGCGGTGGCGATGAAGGTCCGCACACCCCAGGAGTTCGGCCCGCTCATCAACGCCGTGTCGATGCCGTCGATGCTGCTGTCCGGACTGATGCTCCCGATGACACTCGGCCCTGCCTGGCTGGACGTCCTCTCCCACTTCATGCCGTTCCGCTATCTGGTGGACGCGATGCGGGACGCGTACGTCGGCGAGTACGCGACCGCGCACATGGCGTACGGCGTGCTGGTCGCCCTCGGCTTCTCGGCGCTCGCCGTGACAGTGGGCACACGCGTGTTCCGGACGGCCGGGGCATAACTACGCTGGTCGCATGGTCAATCTGACGCGCATCTACACCAGGACCGGCGACCAGGGCACCACCGCCCTCGGCGACATGAGCAGGGTCGCCAAGACCGACCTGCGGATCTCGGCGTACGCCGACGCCAACGAGGCGAACGCGGTGATCGGGACGGCGATCGCGCTGGGCGGGCTCGCCGAGGAGGTCGTGAAGGTCCTCACGCGCGTCCAGAACGACCTGTTCGACGTCGGCGCCGACCTGTCCACGCCCGTGGTCGAGAACCCGGAGTTCCCGCCCCTGCGCGTCGAGCAGTTCTACATCGACAAGCTGGAGGCCGACTGCGACCACTTCAACGAGCAGTTGGAGAAGCTCCGGTCGTTCATCCTCCCGGGCGGCACGCCGGGCGCGGCCCTGCTGCACCAGGCCTGCACGGTCGTACGACGGGCCGAGCGGTCGACGTGGGCCGCGCTGGAGGTCCACGGCGAGGTGATGAACCCGCTGACCGCGACCTACCTCAACCGCCTGTCCGACCTGCTGTTCATCCTGGCGCGGACGGCGAACAAGGGCGTCGGGGACGTGCTGTGGGTGCCCGGCGGGGAGCGTTGACAGCGTTAGCGCTCGCGTTTGGGGAACAGCGTGTAGCTGCCGGCGATGACGACGTTGATGCCGATCAGCCAGAGCATCCGCTGCTGCCACGCCCGCAGTGAGTCGGTCCCGCCGTCGCCACCCACGTACCAGATCGCGGCCTGGAGCAGCGCCATGGCGACCACCGCGGCGACGACCCAGCGGCCCGCGACCTTCCACTCGTGGACGGCGCGGGCCGTGCCGTACTTCGGCGGCCGTACCGGCGGCGGGCCGCCCGCGAAGCGGTGGGCGAAGTGGGCGTCGGCCCAGCGGATCGTGGCGTGGCCGAGCCCCACGGTGAAGCCGATGTAGACGGCGGCCAGGCCGTGCTTCCAGTCGGGTTCGGCGCCGTTGCGCAGGTCGATCGCGGTGACCGTGAACAGCACGAGCTCCAGCAGGGGCTCGCACAGAAGCAGAGCAAGCCCGGTACGCGGCATCTTCAGCAGGTACCGGAAGGCCAGCCCGGCGGCCAGCAGCACCCAGAACGCCACCTCGCACGCGACGATCAGTCCGACGATCATGAACCCGCTCCCTTCCCTCGTCTCCCAGGTTCGGGCCGCGACCCCCCGCTTTCGTCGTCGCCGACGACGAACTCGCCGTACATCGAAAGATGCAGTCCAGGACCGTCCCCGGGGATCAGGCGGGCCGCGCGGCGGCCGTGTTTCATGGGGACATGGCCGTACGACCGCCCCGCCCGCACCGCTTCGACGCGTACATCGCGGGCGGCGGGCTGCTCGGCGGCCTGCTGCTGGTGCTCTTCGGACTGGCCACCCGGCCGTCCAGTGACCCCATCACTCTCTTCGACGGCCCCTGGCCGGTGCTGGTGCCGCTCGCCGTGCTGGCCTGCTGCGAGCTGCTGCGCCGGGCGGCACCCCGGGCGGCGCTGCTGACCGGCACGGTCGCGATCTGCGCGGACGTGGTGACCCAGGGCAGCCTGGCGTCGGTGCTGATGTTCACCGACCTCGTCTACGCGGCCGTCCTGTACGGCCCGCTCGCCTCCGCCCGCCGCATCCAGTGGATCACCGGTCTGCTCACGGTGGTCGCGACGCTGGTGCCGTTCGCGGTGTGGCGGGTGCCGGAGGCGCTGCTGATCGGCGTGGTCGTCGGCGTCGTGGCGTACGGGCCCGCCGCCACCGGCTGGATCGTCCGCAACCACCGTGACGCCGCCGAGGCGGCGCGGCTGCGTGCCGAACAGACCGCGCTGCTCGCCGAGATGGACCGCACCCAGGCCGTCACCGCCGAACGCGCCCGGATGGCAAGGGAGTTGCACGACATGGTGGCCAACCACCTGTCCGCGATCGCGATCCACTCCACCGCGGCACTGTCCCTGGACGACCCGAAGACCTCCGCGGAGGCCCTCGGTGTCATCCGCGAGAACAGCGTCAAGGGGCTGGCGGAGATGCGCCGGCTGATCGGCATCCTGCGCGACGGCGACGAGGAGCCGAGCGCCGTCCCGACCCTCGACGGCCTCGCCGCCCTCGTCGAGGACGCCCGCACCAACGGCCTCGACGTGACGCTGGACGCCGAGCAGGGCACGACCGTGCCCGCCCCCGTCGAGCTGGCCGCCTACCGGATCGTCCAGGAGTCCCTGACCAACGCGCTCAAGCACGCCTGCCCCGGCCGCGTCACCGTCGCCCTCGCCCGCCGCGACGGCTCCCTCGGCGTGCTCGTGACCAGCCCGTACGGCCACCGGGACGGCCCGCGCGCCCCCGGTTCCGGCGCCGGTCTGGTCGGCATGCGGGAGCGGGTCGCGCTGCTGGGCGGCACGTTCGAAGCCGGACCCGACGGTGCCCTGTGGACCGTACGCGCCGCCCTCCCCCTCACCGATGGAGACTCCGCATGATTCGTGTGCTCGTCGCCGAGGACCAGTCCGCCGTCCGTGCCGGGCTCGTCCTCATCCTGCGCAGCGCGCCCGACGTCGAGGTGGTCGGTGAGGCCGCCGACGGGGAGCAGGCGGTGGCGCTGGCAAGGGAGTTGCGGCCGGATCTCGTCCTGATGGACGTGCAGATGCCGCGTCTGGACGGGGTGTCGGCGACCCGGATGGTCACGGAGGAGGGGCTCGCGGACGTCCTCGTGCTGACCACCTTCGACCTCGACGAGTACGTCTTCGGGGCGCTGCGGGCGGGCGCGGCCGGGTTCCTGCTGAAGAACACGGAGGCGAGGGACCTCGTCGAGGCCGTCCGTACGGTGGCCCGCGGCGAGGGCATCGTGGCCCCGGCCGTCACCCGGCGGCTGATCGCCGAGTTCGCGGCGAAGCCCGTACGGCAGTCGAGCGCGGACCCGGCGGTCCTGGACTCCCTCACCCGCCGTGAACGCGAGGTGCTGTCCTGCCTGGGCGAGGGGCTGTCCAACGCGGACATCGCGGGGCGTCTGGACATGGCGGAGGCGACGGTGAAGACGCACGTCAGCCGCCTCCTGGGGAAGCTGGGGCTGCGGAGCCGGGTCCAAGCGGCCGTCCTCGCGCAGGAGTTGGGTGTCTGAGCGGTTGCATACGAGAGTGGTCCAGACCTATTGACCCGTGGTCCAGACCTTTCTATTCTCGCGGCACCGTGGGTACGAAGGCTCAGTCGTGCCCCCATCCCCGAGAAGGAGGCGCGGTATGCGCTTCAGACACAGAGCCGCAGCAGGGTTCGCGACGCTGTTGCTCCCCTTCGCCGGACTGGTCGGGCTGGCCAGTCCCGCCGAGGCGGCGACATCCGCGACCGCGACCTTCGCCAAGACCCAGGACTGGGGCACCGGCTTCGAAGGCAAGTGGACCGTCAAGAACACCGGCGACACCACCCTCAGCTCCTGGACCGTGGAGTGGGACTACCCCTCCGGCACCTCGGTCACCTCCGCCTGGGACGCCGACGTCACCTCGTCCGGCACCCACTGGACCGCCAAGAACAAGTCCTGGAACGGCACCCTCGCCCCCGGCGCCTCCGTCTCCTTCGGCTTCAACGGCTCCGGCACCGGCTCCCCCTCCAACTGCAAGCTCAACGGCGGCAGTTGTGACGGCGGCACCACCAACCCGAGCGACAGCGCACCCAGCGCCCCCGGCACCCCCACCGCGTCGAGCATCACCGACACCTCGGTGAAGCTGACCTGGAGCGCGGCGACCGACGACAAGGGCGTCAAGAACTACGACGTCCTGCGCAACGGCACCAAGGTCGCGACGGTGACGACGACCTCGTACACCGACACCGGCCTGACCGCCAGCACCTCGTACTCCTACACCGTCCAGGCCCGCGACACCGCCGACCAGACCGGCCCGGTCAGCGGCGCGGTCTCCGTGAAGACCACCGGCGGCGGCACCGACCCGGACCCCGGCACCGGCGACAAGGTCAAGCTCGGCTACTTCACCGAGTGGGGCGTCTACGGCCGCAACTACCACGTCAAGAACCTGGTGACCTCTGGCTCCGCCTCGAAGATCACGCACATCAACTACGCGTTCGGCAACGTCAAGGACGGCAAGTGCGTCGTCGACGACACCTACGCCGCCTACGACAAGGCCTACACCGCCGACCAGTCCGTCAGCGGCGTCGCCGACACCTGGGACCAGCCGCTGCGCGGCAACTTCAACCAGCTGCGTGAACTGAAGGCCAAGTACCCGAACATCAAGGTGCTGTACTCCTTCGGCGGCTGGACCTACTCCGGCGGCTTCGCCCAGGCCGCCGCCAACCCGGCCGCGTTCGCGGCGAGTTGCAAGTCCGTCATCGAGGACCCGCGCTGGGCCGACGTCTTCGACGGCATCGACATCGACTGGGAGTACCCGAACGCCTGCGGTCTGACCTGCGACACCTCCGGTGCGGCGGCCTTCAAGAACCTGATGGCGGCGCTGCGTTCGGAGTTCGGCAGCGACTACCTCGTCACCGCCGCGATCACCGCGGACGCCTCCAGCGGCGGCAAGATCGACGCGGCCGACTACGGCGGCGCCTCGGCCTACGTCAACTGGTACAACGTGATGACGTACGACTACTTCGGCGCCTGGGACAAGACCGGCCCGACGGCCCCGCACTCCCCGCTCACCTCGTACTCCGGCATCCCGAAGGCCGGCTTCAACTCGGCGGACGCGATCGCCAAGCTCAAGGCAAAGGGCGTGGCGTCGAGCAAGCTCCTGCTCGGCATCGGCTTCTACGGCCGCGGCTGGACCGGCGTCACCCAGGCGGCTCCCGGCGGCACGGCCACGGGTCCGGCGACCGGCACCTACGAGGCGGGCATCGAGGACTACAAGGTCCTCAAGACGTCCTGCCCCGCCACCGGCACCGTCGGCGGCACGGCGTACGCCTACTGCGGCAGCAACTGGTGGTCGTACGACACCCCCGCGACGATCGGCACCAAGATGACCTGGGCCAAGAACCAGGGCCTCGGCGGCGCCTTCTTCTGGGAGTTCAGCGGCGACAGCTCCAACGGTGAGCTGGTGAGCGCCATCAACAGCGGGCTCAGCTAGCGGTACCCGTACTACGCGACATTGACGCGCTGACCGGGCGGGGCTGCCTCAAGCCACGCGAGAAAACCGGTCAGCGCGTCTTCGCTCATGGCGAGCTCCAGGCGCGTGCCCCGGTGCAGGCAGGTGAGGACGACGGCGTCCGACAGGAGCGCCAGCTCCTCCTCGCCCTCGGGCAGTCGGCGGCCGGCGACCTCGATCGCGGCGCGCTCCAGGACGCGGCGCGGGCGGTAGGCGTAGGAGAAGACGCGGTACCACTCGATGCGGTCGCCGTTGTAGCGGGCGACGCCGTAGCTCCAGCCCTTGCCGCTGGTGTCGGTTTTCTCCGGGACGTCCCAGCGCAGGGAACAGTCGAAGGTGCCGCCCGAGCGCTGGATGAGTCTGCGGCGCAGGCCGAAGACGAACAGTCCCAGCACTACCAGGGCGACCACGACTCCGCACACAGTCAGAGCGAGGACCATCGACACCGACCTCCTCGTCTACTCGGTAACGGATTGGAAAAAACATCCACATTCGCCTCAGCCGCGACCGGGGCCGGATTTCTCCGGTCCCAGCCGCGGCTGAGTGACGTCATACGGTCTCGCGCAGGCTAGCGCGTCGCCGCCGCGCGGATGCGTACGTCCGCGCGACGCTCGGCGGCGGCGTCACCCTCCGCCTTCGCGCGCTCCAGCTCGCGTTCGGCGCGCTGGACATCGATCTCGTCCGACAGCTCGGCGATCTCGGCCAGCAGCGACAGCTTGTTGTCCGCGAACGAGATGAAACCGCCGTGCACCGCGGCGACGACCGTTCCACCATCACTCGTACGGATGGTCACCGGGCCCGACTCCAGCACACCGAGCAGCGGCTGGTGACCGGGCATGACGCCGATGTCGCCGGACGTGGTGCGCGCGACGACCAGGGTGGCCTCGCCGGACCAGACCTCTCGGTCGGCCGCGACCAGCGCGACGTGCAGCTCAGCAGCCAAGGTGGCTCCTCGGGTCACCACCCGGCGGGGTCACCGGGTGTTGGTTACAAGTCTAATGGGCGTGAAAGAGGGGGCGGGACGTACCCCGCCCCCTCGTCAGAGCGCGAGGCTCAGGAGACGCCGAGCTCCTTGGCGTTGGCCTTGAGGTCCTCGAGGCCACCGCACATGAAGAACGCCTGCTCCGGGAAGTGGTCGTACTCGCCGTCGCAGATCGCGTTGAAGGCCGCGATCGACTCGTCCAGCGGGACGTCCGACCCGTCGACGCCGGTGAACTGCTTGGCGACGTGGGTGTTCTGGGACAGGAAGCGCTCCACGCGACGGGCACGGTGGACGACGAGCTTGTCCTCCTCGCCGAGCTCGTCGATACCGAGGATCGCGATGATGTCCTGAAGGTCCTTGTACTTCTGCAGGATCGTCTTGACGCGCATGGCGGCGTCGTAGTGGTCCTGCGCGATGTACCGCGGGTCCAGGATGCGGGACGTGGAGTCCAGCGGGTCCACGGCCGGGTAGATGCCCTTCTCGGAGATCGGACGGGACAGAACCGTCGTCGCGTCGAGGTGGGCGAAGGTGGTGGCCGGGGCCGGGTCGGTCAGGTCGTCCGCGGGGACGTAGATCGCCTGCATCGAGGTGATCGAGTGACCACGGGTCGAGGTGATGCGCTCCTGGAGGAGACCCATCTCGTCGGCCAGGTTCGGCTGGTAGCCCACCGCGGAGGGCATACGGCCGAGCAGGGTCGACACCTCGGAACCGGCCTGGGTGAAGCGGAAGATGTTGTCGATGAAGAACAGCACGTCCTGCTTCTGCACATCGCGGAAGTACTCCGCCATGGTCAGACCGGCCAGGGCCACACGGAGACGGGTGCCCGGGGGCTCGTCCATCTGACCGAAGACCAGGGCGGTCTTGTCGATGACGCCCGAGTCCGACATCTCCTCGATGAGGTCGTTGCCCTCACGGGTGCGCTCACCGACACCGGCGAACACGGAGACACCGTCGTGGTTGTTGGCGACGCGGTAGATCATCTCCTGGATGAGCACCGTCTTGCCGACGCCGGCACCGCCGAACAGACCGATCTTTCCACCCTTGACGTACGGGGTGAGAAGGTCGATGACCTTGACGCCGGTCTCGAACATCTCGGTCTTCGACTCGAGCTCGTCGAAGTTCGGGGCCTTGCGGTGGATGCCCCAGCGCTCGCCGTCGTACTGCTCGTCGACGTTCAGCACCTCACCGAGGGTGTTGAACACCTTGCCCTTGGTGAAGTCGCCGACCGGGACCGTGATGGAGGCGCCGGTGTCGGTGACCGGGGCCTGGCGGACCAGACCGTCGGTGGGCTGCATGGAGATGGTGCGGACCAGGCCGTCACCCAGGTGCTGGGCAACCTCCAGGGTCAGCGTCTTCTTCTCGCCGTCCTTGGCCGGGTCGGCCACGTCGACGTGAAGGGCGTTGTAGATGTCGGGCATCGCGTCGACGGGGAACTCCACGTCGACGACCGGGCCGATGACCCGGGCGACGCGGCCCGTGGCCGTCGCGGTCTCAACAGTGGTGGTCATTAGCGGTCACTCCCCGCGGTCGCGTCGGCCAGGGCTGCGGAGCCACCGACGATCTCGCTGATTTCCTGGGTGATTTCGGCCTGGCGGGCCGCGTTGGCAAGTCGGGAGAGCGTGGTGATGAGCTCTCCTGCGTTGTCGGTGGCCGACTTCATCGCGCGGCGCGTGGCGGCGTGCTTGGAGGCAGCCGACTGGAGCAGCGCGTTGTAGATACGGCTCTCGACGTAGCGCGGCAGCAGGGCGTCGAGGACGTCCTCCGCCGACGGCTCGAAGTCGTACAGCGGAAGGATCTCGCCCTTGGGCGCAGCTTCCTTGGCGACCTCTTCGAGGCTGAGCGGCAGCAGTCGGGAGTCGACCGCCGTCTGCGTCATCATCGAGACGAACTCGGTGTAGACGATGTGGAGTTCGTCCACGCCGCCGTCCGCCGTCTCCTTCTCGATGGCCTCGATCAGCGGACCCGCGACCTTCTTCGCGTCCGCGTAGGTGGGCTCGTCGGTGAAGCCCGACCACGACTCCGCGACCTTGCGCTCGCGGAAGTTGTAGTGGGCCAGACCGCGCCGGCCGACGATGTACGTGTCGACCTGCTTGCCCTCGGCCTCGAGGCGCGCGGTGAGCAGCTCCGCGGCCTTGATGGCGTTGGAGTTGAAGGCACCGGCGAGACCACGGTCGCTCGTCAGGAGCAGCACCGCGGACCGCGTGACCGTCTCGGCCTGCGTGGTCAGCGGGTGCTTCGTGTTCGAGCCGGTACCGACCGCCGTGACCGCGCGGGTGAGCTCGGTCGCGTACGGCGTGGAGGCCGCCACCTTGCGCTGCGCCTTGACGACGCGCGAGGCGGCGATCATCTCCATCGCCTTGGTGATCTTCTTGGTCGCGGTGACGGATCGGATGCGACGCTTGTAGACCCGGAGCTGGGCTCCCATGAGTCAGGTCCCTTCCTTACGTCACTTGGCGGCGGCCGGGGCGTCCTCGCCGAGAAGCTTGCCGTCCGAGGTCTCGAACTGCTTCTTGAAGTCGGCGATCGCGTCGGCAACAGCGGTGAGGGTGTCGTCCGACAGCTTGCCGCCCTCGCGGATGGAGGTCATGAGGCCCTGCTCCTTGCGGTGCAGGTACTCCAGGAGCTCCTTCTCGAAGCGGCGGATGTCGGCGACCGGGACGTCGTCCATCTTGCCGGTGGTGCCGGCCCAGACGGAGACGACCTGGTCCTCGGTGGACATCGGCTGGTACTGAGCCTGCTTGAGCAGCTCGACCATGCGCTGACCGCGCTCCAGCTGCGCCTTCGACGCGGCGTCCAGGTCGGAACCGAAGGCGGCGAACGCCTCCAGCTCACGGAACTGGGCGAGGTCCACGCGGAGACGGCCGGAAACCTGCTTCATCGCCTTGTGCTGCGCGGAACCACCGACTCGGGAGACGGAGATACCGACGTTCAGCGCGGGGCGCTGACCGGCGTTGAAGAGGTCCGACTCCAGGAAGCACTGGCCGTCGGTGATGGAGATGACGTTGGTCGGGATGAACGCCGAGACGTCGTTGGCCTTGGTCTCGACGATCGGCAGACCGGTCATCGAGCCGGCACCCATGTCGTCGGAGAGCTTGGCGCAGCGCTCCAGCAGACGGGAGTGCAGGTAGAAGACGTCACCCGGGTAGGCCTCACGGCCCGGCGGGCGGCGCAGCAGCAGCGACACGGCGCGGTAGGCGTCGGCCTGCTTCGACAGGTCGTCGAAGATGATGAGGACGTGCTTGCCCTCGTACATCCACTGCTGACCGATGGCCGAACCGGTGTACGGCGCCAGGTACTTGAAGCCGGCCGGGTCGGACGCGGGGGCGGCGACGATGGTCGTGTACTCCAGCGCGCCGTTCTCCTCCAGCGCGCGGCGGACCGACGCGATGGTGGAGCCCTTCTGGCCGATGGCGACGTAGATGCAGCGGACCTGCTTGTTCACGTCGCCCGAGCGCCAGTTGTCGCGCTGGTTGATGATCGTGTCGACGGCCAGGGCGGTCTTGCCGGTCTGACGGTCACCGATGATCAGCTGACGCTGGCCACGGCCGATCGGGGTCATCGCGTCGACGGCCTTGTAGCCGGTCTCCATCGGCTCGTGCACCGACTTGCGCTGCATGACCGTGGGGGCCTGCAGCTCAAGGGCACGACGACCGGACGTCTCGATCTCGCCGAGGCCGTCGATCGGGTTGCCGAGCGGGTCGACGACGCGGCCGAGGTAGCCCTCGCCGACGGCCACGGACAGGACCTCACCGGTGCGCGTGACCGGCTGACCCTCCTCGATGCCGCTGAACTCACCGAGGACGATGGCGCCGATCTCGCGCTCTTCCAGGTTGAGCGCGAGGCCGAGGGTGCCGTCCTCGAACTTCAGCAGTTCGTTGGCCATGGCCGAGGGCAGACCCTCGACCTTCGCGATGCCGTCGCCGGCAAGGGTGACCGTACCGACCTCCTCGCGCGAGGCCGCGTCCGGCTTGTACGACTGGACGAAGTTCTCCAGCGCGTCCCGGATCTCCTCCGGCCGGATCGTGAGCTCCGCCATCTGGGTTCCCTGCTCTCCTTGTTGGGCCCGAAGTTTCACTTTGGGGGTCTGGGGGCGACCCCCAGGATTCTTCATGTACGGCCCAACCAGGGCCGTCGTAAGTACGTACTGCTATGAAGTTGCTGCTCAGCCCGCCAGGCGGCGGCCGGCGTCCTCGATGCGGTCCGCGATGGAGCCGTTGATGACCTCGTCGCCGACCTGCACCCGGATGCCGCCGAGGACCTCGGGGTCCACGTCGATGTTCAGGTGGACCTGGTGGCCGTAGAGCTTCCCGAGCGCGGCGCCCAGGCGCTGCTTCTGGGTGTCGCTCAGCGGTACCGCCGAGGTGACGACGGCGACCAGGCGGTTGCGACGGTCCGCGGCGAGCTTGGACAGGGACTCCAGTCCCGCTTCCAGGCTACGTCCCCGCGGCGCGGTCACAAGACGCGTCACCAGACGCTCGGTGGTCGCGTGGGCACGGCCGCCGAGCAGGCTGCGCAGCAGCTCGCCCTTGGCCGAACCGGTCGCGGCGCGGTCGGTGAGCGCGGCCCGCAGCTCGGTGTTCGAGGAGACGATCCGGCCGAACCGGAACAGCTCGTCCTCCACGTCGTCGAGCGCGCCGGCCGTCTGCGCGGCGGTGAGGTCGGCGAGGTTCGCCAGCTCCTCCAGGGCGTCCACCAGGTCGCGCGACTGCGACCAGCGGGAACGCACCATGCCGGACACCAGGTCCGCGGCCTCGCCGCCGACCTGGCCGCCGAGGAGGCGCTGGGCCAGTTCGGCCTTGGCCTCGCCGGCCTGCGCCGGGTCGGTCAGGACCCGACGCAGCGACACCTCGCGGTCGAGCAGCGCGGTGACGGCGGCCAGCTCGTCGGCGAGCGTGCCGGCGTTCACGGACGTGTTGTCCGTCAGCGCGTCCAGACGCTCACGTGCCGAAGCTGTGGCCTCGCGGCTCGCTCCGTGCGCTGTCATCGAGCCGCCTCGGCCTTCTCCTCGAGCTCGTCGAGGAAGCGGTCGATCACGCGGCTCTGCCGGGCGTGGTCCTCGAGGGACTCACCGACGAGCTTGCCGGCCAGGTCGGTGGCGAGCTTGCCGACGTCCTGGCGGAGCGCGGACGAGGCGGCCTTGCGGTCGGCCTCGATCTGGGCGTGACCGGCGGCGATGATCTCCTCACGCTGCCGCTGGCCTTCCGCGCGCATCTCGGCGATGAGCGTGGCGCCCTGCTCCTGCGCCTCCTGGCGCAGACGCGCGGCCTCGTGACGGGCCTCGGCGAGCTGGGCCTTGTACTGCTCAAGGACGCTCTGGGCCTCGGTCTGGGCGGCCTCGGCCTTCTCGATACCGCCCTCGATGGCCTCGCGCCGCTCTTCCAGAACCTTGTTGATGGTCGGGAGGAGCTTCTTGGCGAGGAAGCCGAAGACGATGACGAAAGCGATGAGGCCGATGACAACTTCCGGCCACGGCGGAACGAGGGGGTTTTCCTTGTGCCCCTCTTCAGCCGCCAGGAAAACCAGGGCGGATGTCACATCAGTGCCTTTCGTCGAAAGGGTCGGTCGTCAGTTCGTCTTAGTAGACGAACGGCATGACCAGACCGATGAGGGCGAGCGCCTCACAGAAGGCGAAGCCGAGGATCTGGTTGGCGCGGATCAGACCGGCGGCCTCGGGCTGGCGGGCGAGAGCCTGGGTGCCGTTACCGAAGATGATGCCGACGCCGACGCCCGGGCCGATCGCCGCGAGGCCGTAGCCGATGGAGCCGAGGTTGCCGTCGACCGCAGCGAGCATCTGGGACATGCCAGTTCTTCCTTCTCTTTACGTGACCGGTGGGGGTTGGCCACCGGATGTCTCTGGGGGTGTGACCGAGGGCTCGGCTCAGTGGTGCTCGGCGAGCGCGCCCTGGATGAAGGTGCAGGTCAGGAGGACGAAGACGTACGCCTGAACCGCCTGGATGAAGAGCTCGAAGGCCGTCATCACGATGACCATCACGAAGGAGACGGCCGAGTAGGCGATGCCGATGCCGTTGAGCATGTACCAGCTGGCGATCGTGAAGAGCAGCAGCAGGGTGTGGCCGGCGAACATGTTCGCGAAGAGTCGCACCGCGTGCGTGAACGGGCGGACGATCAGGTTCGACGCGAACTCGATGGTCATGGAGAGCGGGAGGACCGCGCCCAGCGACTTGTCGTAGCCCGTGAAGTTCTTGAAGGCGCCCACGAAGCCGTGCCGCTTGAAGGTCAGCGAGACCCACAGGACGTACACGATCACGGCCAGGACCAGCGGGTAGGCGATGATCGACGTCACCGGGAAGGCGGCGACGGGGACGATCGACCAGAGGTTCATCATCCAGATGAAGAAGAACAGGGAGACGGCGAGCGGTACGTACTTCTCGCCTTCCTTCTTGCCGATCGTCTCGTAGACGATGCCGCGGCGTACGAAGTCGTAGCCGGCCTCGGCGACCATCTGGAGCTTGCCGGGCACGAGCTTCGGCCGGGCGAACGCGGCCCAGAAGAAGCCCACGATGATGACGGAGCCGACAAGCGCCAGCAGCATCGGCTTGTTGAAGTAGAAGCCGTTGCCGTCCGCGTCGCCCAGGAGCGGCTCGAACAGGAACGAGTGGAGGCCCGGGGCGACCGTGTCGAAGCCACACCCGTCGAACAGGTGACAGCTCGTGTCGAAAGCGAGCGTCTGCGTCGGGTCAGCACTCACCGCGGGCTCCTTCATCGTGGCGCATAGGTACGGCAACCTCGTTGTGTCGGCGCGGCGCAGGGCCGCGGTTCGGCACGGGACTGGTGTTACGGATGTGGGGGCGGCTGGGGGGCATCTCGCCTCGCGAGTGAGATTGAGCAGGCGTCAGCTCAGATGCCCGCGCCCGCGATGCCGCAGTTGGCACCGGACGATAGCAGGACTTCTCGTGCGCCTTTATCCCGCCCCTACCCCTCACGACGAGTGCCCCGTTTTTTCGGGCTTGTCGCCCGAATCGGGTTCGACGTAGAGGATCTTGGACTTCATGTGGGCACGCGTCTGTGCGGCGATCCACGCGAGGGTGCCGGCGACGAGAGTCAGGGCGAAAGCCTTGGGGTTGAACAACGTCGTGTTCTTGAAAGCCGCGACGAACACGAACAGCAGCAGGATCTGAGCCGCGTAGAGCATCAGGCCCATCGCCTGGAACAAGTGCGGAAGCGATTTGGCAGTGCGCTGCAGTACGTAGAGACCGATTCCCATGAAGAGGATCACGATCAGCGTCGCGACGCCCGCCCCGATCGCCCCTTTACCGCCGGCGACCACACCACTGACGACGGCGGCAATCGCGCCGACGGCAGCTGTGGGCACAGCAGCCTGGGCCAGGATCCGGACGTCGTTGGACGGCATGGCGGCAACTCCGCTTTCAACGGGGGGAAGGGGTGTCGTCATGGACGAGCGTAGTCCCGGGCCGAGAGGGGACCTCACACCAATGGACCGTCGCACTACGGTCCTTCGGCTCTATCCCGGGTTCTCGTGAACCGTATCACAAACTATTTGATGAGGTCTTTACCTGGTTGGTGTGCTCGCTGTCACACATGAGAGTGACGGTGCGCGTCTGTGCAAGAACACGGCCAACATGTCTGGTATTGGGGCGCTTTGCACCCCCAACTCACTCCCACGACTTGGCAATGCTCTAGTCAGATTCTTACCTTGCCGCGTCAGCGCGACGATCCGGCTTTCCGCCGGTCCAGGAAGCGCGAACGGGCGCCGATGGCGGTCGCCCCGTTGACGCCGGAGACCCCCACCGCGACCGGGGTGCGCTCCTCCTCCTCCTCGACCGCGGGAGCGACCGGCTCCACGGCGGGCGCGGATTCCGCAACGGCCTTGCGGCGACGGCGATAACGCGGCGGCACGAAGGCCTGCGCCCACATCGGCGCCCGCGGCGTGAAGCGCGGCAGCAGCAACAGCAGCAGCCCGATCGCCGAGAGGATCACCACACCCAGCACGATCCACATGGACGCGGAGTTCACGGAGTAGGCGAGAGCGCCGAACGCGATCAGCGCCGACCAGAAGTACATGATCAGGACGGCCCGGCTGTGCGAGTGCCCGATCTCCAGCAGCCGGTGGTGCAGATGCCCGCGGTCGGCGGCGAACGGCGACTGACCGCGCCAGGTGCGGCGCACGATGGCGAGGACCAGGTCGGCGGCCGGGATCGCGATGATCGTCAGCGGCAGCAGCAGCGGGATGTAGACCGGGACCATCTGGTGCACCGTCTGACGCTGGGACCCGCCGAACAGGCTGTCCGGGTCGACCTGCCCCGTGATGGAGATCGCACCCGCGGCCAGGACCAGCCCGATCAGCATCGAGCCCGAGTCGCCCATGAAGATCCGCGCCGGGTGCATGTTGTGCGGCAGGAAGCCCAGGCACATGCCCATCAGGATGGCCGCGAACAGCGTCGCGGGGGCGGCGGCCTCGATGCCGTACGAGTACCAGATGCGGTAGGCGTACATGAAGAACGCGGCGGCCGCGATGCACACCATGCCGGAGGCGAGGCCGTCCAGGCCGTCCACGAAGTTGACCGCGTTGATCGTGATGACGACCAGCGCCACCGTCAGCAGGGTGCCCTGCCACTGGGTCAGTGCGACGGTGCCGACACTCGGGATCGGCAGCCACAGGATCGTCAGACCCTGCATGACCATCACGCCGGCGGCGATCATCTGGCCGCCGAGCTTGATCAGGGCGTCGATCTCGAACTTGTCGTCCAGGACGCCGATCAGCCAGATCAGGGCGGCGCCGGACAGCAGCGCACGCGGCTCGTTGGACTGGGAGAAGACCCCGTTGAGGTTGGTGAGGTGGTCGGCGACCAGGAGCCCGGCGCACAGGCCGAAGAACATGGCGATACCGCCGAGCCGCGGAGTCGGTTCCCGGTGCACATCACGGGCCCTGATCTCCGGCATCGCTCCGGCCACGATCGCGAACTTCCGTACCGGCCCTGTCAGCAGATACGTCACCGCGGCCGTGATGCAGAGCGTCAGCAGGTATTCACGCACGGGCTTCCCCACAGGTCTCGCTGGCCATCTCAGCCCCACACCCTAGCGACGGACGCATATGGTTGGGGACTTCCGGGTAGCGACGATGGTTGCACGTGTGGCTGTGCACCCGGGCCGGAACCAGGTGTACGAGGGGTTCGACGAGGGTGCGCCTACCCCGGATCAGGCGGGATACGGCGGAAATCTGCCCGCGAGCTCCCGCACTTCTTCACGGGCCTTCTGGCTGTCGGTCTCCCCGCGCAGCACCCCCGCGAGCAGGGCGGCGACGCCGGCCATCTCCTCCTCCCCCATCCCCTGCGTGGTCACGGCGGCGGTCCCCAGCCGCAGCCCACGGGCGTCCCCGTGCGGCAGCGCGCAGCAGTCGAGGACCATGCCGGCCGCCGCGAGCCGCCCGCGCGCGGTCCGGCCGTCGACGCCGAGCGGCGCGGGGTCGACGGTGAGCAGGTGGGTGTCGGTGCCGCCGGTGGTGACGACGAGCCCCTCGGCGGCCAGGCCGGCCGCGAGAACCCTCGCATTGGCGACCACCTGATGGGCGTACGCGGTGAACGCCGGTGTTGCCGCCTCGCCGAACGCGACGGCCTTGGCGGCGATGGTGTGCATCTGCGCGCCGCCCTGGGTGAACGGGAAGACGGCCCGGTCGACCCGCTCGGCGAGCTCCTCGCCGCACAGGATCATCCCGCCGCGGGGGCCGCGCAGCACCTTGTGCGTGGTGGCGCAGACGACGTCGGCGTACGGCACCGGACTGGGCGCCGCTCCCCCGGCGACGAGCCCGATGGGGTGGGCGGCGTCGGCGATCAGATAGGCGCCCACCTCGTCGGCGACCTCACGGAAGAAGGCGTAGTCGATGTGGCGGGGGTAGGCGATGGAGCCGCACACGATCGCCTTGGGCTGGTGGTTGCGGGCCAGCGTCCGCACCTGCTCGTGGTCGATGAGCCCGGTCTCGGCGTCGACGCCGTACCCGACGAAGTCGAACCAGCGCCCGGAGAAGTTCGCGGGCGACCCGTGGGTGAGATGCCCCCCGTGCGGCAGCCCGAGGGCGAGCACGGTGTCGCCGGGCCGCAGCAACGCGGCGTACGCGGCGAGCACGGCCGACGACCCCGAATGGGACTGCACATTGGCGTGCGCGGCCCCGAACAGCGCCTTCGCGCGGTCCACGGCGATGCGCTCGGCGACGTCCACGATCTCGCAGCCGCCGTGGTGCCGGGCGCCGGGATACCCCTCGGCGTACTTGTTGGCGAGCGGCGACCCCAGGGCGGCCAGCACGGCGGGCGAGGAGAAGTTCTCGGCGGCGATGAGCTGCAACGACGTCGACTGCCGCGCGAGCTCCCCGAGCAGGATCTCGGCCAGCTCGGGATCCTGCCGCCGCAGGACATCGGCGGTCTCGGGCGCATGGGTGACCGACATGGTGAACTCCGGGCGTCGACGGTGACGTACGACCAATGTAGGCCCGGTACTCCCGAGGTGCTCGGCTGTTACGCCCGCGCAGGCACCCCCGTCAACGCCGTCACCACCGGATCGAGCGCCTGATGTATCTCGTCCCCGACCGACCGGAAGAACCCCAGCGGGGCCCCGTACGGGTCGTACACCTCGTCCGCCTCCGCCGTCGGGGCCAGGAGCCACCCGCGTAGAGCCGCCGCCGCGCGGACCAGGGCGCGGGCGCGGTCGACCACGCCGTCCTCCAGGGGCGGCAGCGTGGTCGGGTCTATCGCGCGGACCAGGCGGGTGAACTCCTTCAGGGTGAAGGTGCGCAGGCCCGCCGAGTGGCCCATGGAGATGACCTGGGCGCGGTGGTCGCGGGTGGCGGTCAGGACCAGGTCGGCCATGATGACGTGCTCGTCGAGGAGTTCGCGGCCGGTGAAGCCGGAGGCGTCCGCGCCGAAGTCGGCCAGGACCGCCTCCGCGTTGGCCTCCATGGGCGCCCCTTCGTGGCCCCAGGTGCCCGCGCTCTCCACGACGAGGCCGCCCCACAGCGGGTCGCCGAGCCGGTTCGCCAGGGCATGACGGGTCAGCCGCTCGGTGATCGGCGAGCGGCACACGTTGCCGGTGCTGACGTGGAGGATGCGGAAGGTGTCACGCGGGAGGCCGGTGAAGGTCCGCGTCTCTTCCATGTCCCATATGCCACGCCCCGCGTCAGGGGCCGTCAATTCGCCACCTCGAGGTCGGGTACGACCTTCCTGAGCTCCTCCGCGGAGATCGCGCCCGCACGGAGCAGGACGGGCACCTCGCGCGTCACGTCGACGATGGAGGACGGCACGTTGCCGGGCGTCGGACCGCCGTCCAGGTACACGGACACCGAGTCGCCGAGCATCTCCTGGGCCGCGTCACAGTCCTCCGGCGCCGGGTGCCCGGTGAGGTTCGCCGAGGAGACCGCCATCGGGCCGACCTCCGTGAGCAGCTCGATCGCCACCGGGTGCAGCGGCATACGGACCGCCACCGTGCCCCTGGTGTCGCCCAGGTCCCACTGGAGGGACGGCTGGTGCTTCGCGACGAGCGTGAGCGCGCCCGGCCAGAACGCGTCGACCAGCTCCCACGCCATCTCGGAGAAGTCCGTGACGAGACCGTGGAGCGTGTTCGGGGAGCCGATCAGGACGGGCGTGGGCATGTTGCGGCCGCGGCCCTTGGCCTCCAGCAGGTCGTGAACGGCCTCGGAGGAGAACGCGTCGGCGCCGATGCCGTACACCGTGTCGGTCGGGAGGACCACCAGCTCGCCACGGCGGACGGCGGACGCGGCCTCGCGCAGACCCGTCGAGCGGTCGGTCGCGTCGTTGGTGTCGTATCGCCGTGCCATGTCTAACGGGCCTCCTCGTACACGTACTTCGGGTCGAAAGTCTCCACGGCGGTCACGGCAGCGCCTTGCGTGCCGTGGCGAACCGGGGGCGGTTGTTGAGGTCGGGGTGGTCGGCCGCGTCGGCCCAGCCCCGCTCCTCGGTGAAGATCCACGGCACCTGGCCGCCCTGGGTGTCGGCGTGCTCGATGACGACGACGCCACCCGGGCGCAGGAGCCGGTGCGCGGTGCGTTCCAGACCGCGGATGAGGTCGAGGCCGTCCTCGCCGGAGAACAGGGCGAGTTCGGGATCGTAGTCCCGCGCCTCGGGAGCGACGTACTCCCACTCGGTGAGCGGGATGTAGGGCGGGTTGGAGATGACCAGGTCGACCTGGCCGTCGAGGTCCGGGAAGGCGTCCAGGGCGTTGCCCTGCCGCAGATCGACCCTGGACCCCTCGACGTTCTTGCGCGTCCACTGCAGGGCGTCCTCGGACAGCTCCACGGCGTGCACGCGGGAGCGCGGGACCTCCTGGGCGAGGGCGAGCGCGATGGCGCCGGAGCCGGTGCACAGGTCGACGATGCAGGGCTCGACGACGTCCATGGCGCGGACGGCGTCTATCGCCCACCCGACCACGGACTCGGTCTCCGGGCGGGGCACGAAGACGCCGGGGCCGACCTGGAGCTCCAGGTACCGGAAGTAGGCGAGCCCGGTGATGTGCTGGAGCGGCTCGCGCTGCTCTCGGCGGGCGATGACCTCCCAGTACCGGGCGTCGAAGTCCGCGTCCTTCACGGAGTGCAGCGCGCCCCTCTTCACACCGTGCACGAACGCGGCGAGCTCCTCCGCGTCGTTGCGCGGCGAGGGCACGCCGGCGTCGGCCAGCCGCTGGGTGGCTTGAGCTACCTCAGCGAGCAGCAGACTTCGGGGGTTTGGGGGTCGCTCCCCAAAAGATTGCTGCACGCAAGTCCTCCGTGTCGTACTCGGTCGTGCGTAGGTCCCGTGGGTCCCTCTTACGCGGCCGCCAGCTTCGCCGCCGAGTCCGCGTCGACACAGGCCTGGATCACCGCGTCGAGGTCGCCGTCCAGGACCTGGTCCAAGTTGTACGCCTTGAAGCCGACGCGGTGGTCCGAGATGCGGTTCTCCGGGAAGTTGTACGTACGGATCTTCTCGGAGCGGTCGACGGTACGGACCTGGCTGCGGCGGGCGTCGGCGGCTTCCCGCTCCGCCTCCTCCTGCGCCGCGGCGAGCAGCCTGGAGCGCAGGATACGCAAGGCCTGCTCCTTGTTCTGAAGCTGGCTCTTCTCGTTCTGGCAGGAAGCGACGACTCCGGTGGGAATGTGCGTGATGCGCACGGCGGAGTCGGTCGTGTTGACGGACTGCCCGCCGGGGCCGGAGGAGCGGTAGACGTCGATGCGGAGGTCGTTGGGGTTGATCTCGACGTCGACCTCCTCGGCCTCGGGCGTGACCAGCACACCGGCCGCGGAGGTGTGGATACGGCCCTGGGACTCGGTCGCCGGGACGCGCTGCACACGGTGCACACCGCCCTCGTACTTCAGCCGGGCCCAGACGCCCTGGCCGGGCTCGGTGGCACCCTGGCCGCCCTTGGTCTTCACGGCGACCTGGACGTCCTTGTAGCCGCCCAGCTCGGACTCGGTGGCGTCGATGATCTCGGTCTTCCAGCCGACGCGCTCGGCGTACCGCAGATACATGCGCAGGAGGTCACCGGCGAACAGGGCCGACTCGTCACCACCGGCGCCGGCCTTGATCTCGAGGATGACGTCCTTGTCGTCGCTGGGGTCGCGGGGGACGAGCAGCAGGCGGAGCTTCTCGGTGAGCTCCTCGCGCTGCTTGTCCAGCTCCTTGACCTCGGCGGCGAAGTCCGGGTCGTCGGCGGCGAGTTCCTTCGCCGTGTCGATGTCGTCGCCCGTCTGCTTCCAGGAGCGGTACGTGGCGACGATCGGGGTGAGCTCGGCGTAGCGCTTGTTCAGCTTGCGCGCGTTGGCCTGGTCGGCGAAGACCGACGGGTCGGCGAGCTTCGTCTCCAGATCGGCGTGCTCAGTGACCAGTTCCTCGACGGCCTCGAACATCTTGGGGCTCCTGTACTGCGAATGACGGGGGAAGGCGGGCGACCAAAAACGCCGGTCCCGGCGCGCTCCGAGGAGCGCGACCGTGGACCGGCGCTGGTGGCTCGCTACTTCTTGGCAGCAGCCTTGCCGAAGCGGGCCTCGAAGCGGGCCACGCGGCCACCGGTGTCGAGGATCTTCTGCTTGCCCGTGTAGAACGGGTGGCACTCGGAGCAGACCTCGGCACGGATGGTGCCGCTCTCGATCGTGCTACGGGTGGTGAACGACGCGCCACAGGTGCAGCTGACCTGCGTCTCGACGTACTCGGGGTGGATGTCGCGCTTCAAGGTGTCTCCTAGTTTCGGGAGGGCACCGGGTCGCCACCGCGGGCTGCGGGAGCGTGAACCGGGGCCGACGTACCAGTCTGCCAGGACTGGCCGCATCCCCCAAAACGGGGGGTGGGGGTGATCTATTCCCAGGGGCCCGAGGGCGGGCCTACGAGGCGGTGACCACGCCGTCCGCCTTGCCCGTGGCCGTGCCCTCGGTCGCGCTCTTCGGGATCGCCCGGTCGTTCTTCAGGGCCTTCCAGACCGCCTTGGCCTTGGCCTCGTCCACGAGGACGCGGTTGGCGTCCGCCGGGTCGTACTGGACCGGCATGGTGATCATGGTCATGTTCTTGGAGCTGATGCCCTTGAGGCCGTTGGCGAAGGACATGAGCTTGTTGACGGAGCCCAGGTCGGAGTCGGTCGTCACGGCCTTGGTGGCGGTGTTGGCGAGGTCGTACAGCTTCTTCGGGTTGCCGAAGACGTCGACGTCCTTGATCTGGTTGATCAGCGCCTTGATGAACGCCTGCTGGAGCTGGATGCGGCCGAGGTCGGAGCCGTCGCCGACACCGTGCCGGGTGCGGACCAGGCCGAGGGCCTGCTTGCCTGTGAGGGTGTGGGTGCCGGCCTTGAGGTTGAGGTGGCTCTCGGAGTCGGTGATGTCCTTGGTGGTCGTCACGTCGACACCGCCGAGCTCGTCGATGAGCTTCTGGAAGCCGGCGAAGTCGACCTCCAGATAGTGGTCCATGCGGATGCCGGTGAGGGACTCGACGGTCTTCACGGCACAGGCGGCGCCGCCCGTGGAATACGCGGAGTTGAACATCTTCATCGACGCGGCGTCGTGGACGTTCCCGTCGGTGTCGGTGCACTCCGGCCGGTCGACGAGAGTGTCGCGGGGTATGGAGACCACGCTGGCCTTCTTGTGGCCCTCGTAGACGTGCACGATCATCGCCGTGTCCGAGCGGGCGCTGCCGTCGTCGGCGCCGCCGCCGAGCTTCTTGTTGGAGCCGGAACGGGTGTCCGAGCCCAGGACGAGGATGTTCTCGGAGCCGTTGTCGACCTTGGTCGGCCGGTCGGTGCCGAGGGCCTGGTCGATGTCGACGCTCTTGATGTTGCCGTTGAGCTTGAAGTACAGATACCCGGCCCCGGTGCCGCCCAGCACGACGATCCCCGCGGCGGTCCAGGCCGCGATCTTCAGGCCCTTGTGCCCGCCCCGGGTCTTGCGGCGGCGGCCCTTGGCGCGGTGGCGCGGGCCCGTGGTGCCGGACTCGCCCGGTATGCCGGGCTCCGGCGTGCTCTCGGCGGTCATGTGCTCCTCGTTCTCGTCGGGTCGGTTACCCCCTGCTTTCAGGGTCAGACGTGGTCGCGCACGACCCGGACCTCACCATGGTCGCTCCGCCTGGTCAGACGGGGAAACCGGAGAAAGGGTTGCACAACGCACTGTGCCCACCCGGTGGACGGGTGGGCACAGTGCGTAGTCAATGAGCCGGGACGTACCCCGCTCACCTGCGATTTCAGCCGAAGATGTCGTACTGCTTGAAATCGGTACCGACCGAGATCCTTGTGGCAAAGATCTCGCTGGTGGCCTTGCCGGTGCCCTTGTACAGGTACAGGGTGCCGCCGGGCGTACGGGCCAGGAAGTCGGCCTTGCCGTCGCCGGTGATGTCACCGATGGCGTCGAAGGCGTTGTACGTGGTGTTGCTCCAGGTGCGGACCTTCACGCGGGCGGCGAACGGGGCCGAGGCCTTGCCGGTGCCCTTGTAGAGGTAGAGGGCGCCGGTGCTCTTGTTGCGGGCGATCAGGTCGGCCTTGCCGTCACCGTTGAAGTCGCCCTTGCCGCGCACCATGTTGTACGAGTTCCAGCCCGTGGCCGTGCCGATCTGCTTGCGGGCGGCGAAGGTGCCGTCGCCGTTGCTCGGGTAGAGCCAGGCCTTGCCTGCGGAGTCCACGGAGACCAGGTCGGGCTTGTAGTCGCCGGTCAGGTCGCCGGGGGCGATGATGCGGGTGCGGGTCTTCCAGTTGTCGAAGATCTTCTTCCGGCTGAACTCGCCCGTCGACCACACGTAACGGTCCCAGTAGACGGCACCGGTGGAGCTGTTGCGGTAGATGAGGTCCTGGACGCTGTCGCGGTTCAGGTCGGTCTGGAGGACGACGTTGTAGGAACCCCAGTAGCCGAGGTCCTGCCGGGCGCCGAAGGAGGTGCCCTTGGAGTCCTTCTCGTAGCCGGTCTTCGTGGACGAGTTGCGCACGAAGAGGTCGGCCTTGTTGTCCGTGTAGCTCAGGTTGGCGTCGTCGACCTGCGCGTACGCGGCGCCGAGGTAGGTGCTGACCTTCGAGAAGACGCTGTAGGCGCCCTTCTCGACGCAGTCCGTGACACCCCACGAAACGACGCCGACGATGCGGTTGTCCACGACCAGCGGACCGCCGGAGTCACCGTTGCAGGCGGACGTCGTGCCCTCGTCGCTGCCGGTGGCGGGGTTGCCGGCGCAGACCATGTGGCCCTTGATGAAGTCGGCCCCGTAGTAGTTGGCGCAGGTGGTGTCCGACTGGATCGGCAGCGTGGCCGTCTTCAGGGTGTCGGAGATGTCCTGCGTGGTGGAGCTGGTACGGCCCCAGCCGTAGACCTTCGCGCTCGTCCCGGCCTTGTACGAGGTGGTGTCCGTGGACGTCGTCATACGGATCGGCGTCGCCTTGACCGGCTGGTTCAGGGTGATGACGGCGATGTCGTTGTCGATGGTCCGCGAGCTGTACGACGGGTGGCTCCACTGGCGCACCGCGCCGGTGACCGTGCCGTTGGTGTTGCCGTTCGCGTCGGGCATCGTCGTCGTGCCGGTGACGATCGCGCCGTACTTGGCCCAGTTGTAGCCCTTGACGCAGTGCGCGGCGGTGAGGATCTTCGTCGGCGAGACGACGGAGCCGCCGCAGAAGAAGTACACGTCGTTCGTCGTGTCCTGGTAGAAGAGCTGGGCCATCCAGGGCGCCGAGGAGATCGTCGTGGTGGTGCCGCCGATGATCTTCGCGTCGACGGTGCCGCTGCTGGTGCTGGAGCTCAGCGACGACTTCGAGGTCGTCTGCCCGGCGATGTCCCCGCCGGCGAGACCCCCCGCGACCCGGGCCTTGAGCTCGGCCTGCGACACCGTGCTGATGGCGGGCGTCTTGGGCGTCGGCTCAGAGGCGGTGGCCGCCCCGGCCGACGTGATCATCAGCGCGGCTGCCACGGCGGCGGCGACACCGGCCGCACCGATGGGCAGGGCGATCCGCATCCGACGTCTGTGCCGGCCGCCCCCGGACATGGCTGTACCCACTCAAGTCCCCCCTCGGGATCAGAAGTTCACGGGTCGAAAAAGTGACCGAAGAGCGCGATCGTACCCCGGCCCCAGAAACCACAAAGGGCCACCCCCACAACGGGGGTGGCCCTTTGCCGAAGACTTACGTCAGTCGCCGTTACCGGGGGTCGGCGTCGTCTTCTGGATCTGCATCAGGAACTCGACGTTCGACTTCGTCTGCTTCATCTTGTCGAGGAGCAGCTCGATGGCCTGCTGCTGGTCGAGCGCGTGCAGCACGCGGCGCAGCTTCCAGACGACCGCCAGTTCCTCGTTGCCGAGGAGGATCTCTTCCTTACGGGTGCCGGACGCGTCGACGTCCACCGCCGGGAAGATGCGCTTGTCGGCGAGCTTCCGGTCGAGCTTGAGCTCCATGTTGCCGGTGCCCTTGAACTCCTCGAAGATCACCTCGTCCATGCGGGACCCGGTGTCCACCAGGGCGGTGGCGAGGATGGTCAGCGAGCCGCCGTCCTCGATGTTGCGGGCCGCACCGAAGAAGCGCTTCGGCGGGTACAGGGCGGTCGAGTCGACACCACCGGACAGGATGCGGCCGGAGGCGGGCGCGGCCAGGTTGTACGCACGGCCCAGACGCGTGATCGAGTCGAGCAGCACGACCACGTCGTGGCCCAGCTCCACCAGGCGCTTGGCGCGCTCGATGGCGAGCTCGGCGACCGTGGTGTGGTCCTCGGCCGGGCGGTCGAAGGTCGAGGAGATGACCTCGCCCTTGACCGACCGCTGCATGTCGGTGACCTCTTCCGGACGCTCGTCGACCAGGACGACCATCAGGTGGCACTCGGGGTTGTTGTGCGTGATCGCGTTGGCGATCGCCTGCATGATCATGGTCTTGCCGGTCTTCGGCGGGGCCACGATCAGACCGCGCTGCCCCTTACCGATCGGCGACACGAGGTCGATGATCCGGGTCGTGAGCACACCCGGGTCCGTCTCCAGGCGGAGGCGGTCCTGCGGGTACAGCGGGGTGAGCTTGTTGAACTCCGGGCGGCCACGGCCGTGTTCGGGCGCCATGCCGTTGACGGAGTCGAGACGGACCAGCGCGTTGAACTTCTCGCGCCGCTCGCCTTCCTTGGGCTGACGGACCGCGCCGGTGACGTGGTCACCCTTGCG
The DNA here is from genome assembly GCF_015163075.1 of Streptomyces justiciae. GTDB lineage: Bacteria > Actinomycetota > Actinomycetes > Streptomycetales > Streptomycetaceae > Streptomyces > Streptomyces justiciae. The sequence goes on along the minus strand of NZ_JADDXU010000005.1, from coordinate 331,498 downwards.
CAGGCCGTTCTTGCGGACCTGGGCGAGGGAGACGTACACGTCGTTGGGGCCCGGCAGGTAGCCCGACGTACGGATGAAGGCGTAGTTGTCGAGGATGTCCAGGATGCCCGCGACGGGGATCAGGACGTCGTCCTCGGCGAGCTGCGGCTCGGCCGCGCCCATGTCGTCACGGCCACGACGGCCCCGACGGTCCCGGTAACGGCCGCGACGGCCACGGCGGCCGCCCTCGAAGTCGTCGTCGTCCTGCGGGCCGGCGTTGCGGTCCTGACGGCCGCCGCCCTGCTGCTGGCTCTGCTGCTGGCCGCGCTGGCCGCCGCCCTGCTGGTCGTCACCCTTGCCACGGCGGTCGCGGTCACGGCCGCCACGGTCGCGGTCCTGACGGTCGCCGCGGTCACGGCGGTCGCGACGGCCCTGACGGCCCTCGGCGTCACCCGCGTCGCCCTTGGCCTCGCCCTGCGCCTGCGGGGCGGGCGTCTCGGCCTTGGGCTCGCTCTTCGCCTCGGCGGCCACCGTCTCGGGGCTGCCGGCCTCGGCCGTGGCACGGCGACGGCGGCGCTCGACGGGAGCGTCGTCGGAGGCCGGCTGGCCGGGGATCTCGATCTGCTGCTGGGCCGTCGCCTTCTCGGCGGGGGCCTCGGCCTTCGCGTCCGCCTTCTTCTCGGCGGCCTCGCCGGTGCGGGCCTTGGAGGTGGCGCGGCGCTTGGGCTTGGTCTCGGTGGCGGCGTCCGCCTTGGGAGCCGCGGCGCTGCCTCCGGCCTGCGCCTCCTTGATGACCTCGATCAGCTGGCTCTTGCGCATGCGCGCGGTGCCCCTGATGCCGAGGCCGGATGCGACCTGCTGCAGCTCGGCCAGCACCATGCCCTCGAGGCCGGTACCGCGGCGCCGCCGGGAGCCGGCACCGGTGGCAGGCGCGGAGGCGTCCGTGGCGGGCGCGGCAGCGGTCTCCTCGACACGTGCGCCCATCAGATCGGTGGTGTCGCTCACGAAGGGTCCTTCCCTGGAGCGGACGTCGGCCTGTCTGGCTCGGCGACCGGTTGTGCTGTCCGACGTCGGTCCCATCCTTGTGGACCGTGCCGGGGCGGTGGTCCGCCTGGGCGGCGGAGGAATCTGGTGATGGCGCTTCCCAGAGCCATGACACCGACTGGCTGTGTCACGTGGCTCGGTCGCACCGGTTCCGGAGCGTGCCCGGCAAGTCGCTCAGTGCTCGCGTACGAGGTACTGCCCGCGTACGTCGTACGAAACACAGTGCGGCTTGGGAGGCTCCCGGAAGAATGTCTGTCCCGGACGGGGACGTGAAGCACCTCGCCATGGTGGGGTCGGGTGCAGACTTGAGGTTAACACTACCGGATCCAACAAACATTCCCCCTCTCGAAATCCGGCAACCGAACGCATTCAGATGTCACCGGCGGGTGCGAGCGGCAACACGCTCGCACCCTGGCCATCCAGTTCGAGCCGGTTGGCGGCCCATCCCTCACCCGCGAGGTGGGCCACCTTGTCGGCGCTGGCCTCGTCGACCAGCGCGAGAACCGTGGGTCCGGCGCCGGAAATCACGGCCGGAACTCCGTCCGCCCTCAAGCGCTCCACGAGCGCGGCGCTCTCCGGCATGGCCGGAGCCCGGTATTCCTGGTGGAGCCGGTCCTCGGTGGCGGGCAGCAGCAGCTCGGGGCTCCGGGTGAGGGCCTCGACGAGCAGGGCGGCGCGGCCCGCGTTGGCGGCGGCGTCGACGTGCGGCACGGTGCGCGGGAGGAGACCACGCGCGGTCTCCGTCAGAACCGGCTTCCCGGGCACGAAAACCACCGGAACGATGGAATCGGCGGGCTCCAGCCTGATGGCCCGGGCGGCGCCCGCCTCCATCCAGGCGATGGTGAAGCCGCCGAGCAGACAGGGCGCCACGTTGTCGGGGTGGCCCTCGATCTCGGTCGCGAGCTCCAGCAGCGCGGCGTCGTCGAGCTTGGACTCGCCGCCTATGGTCACGGCACGGGCGGCGACGATGCCGGCGCAGATGGCGGCGGAGGAGGACCCGAGGCCACGGCCGTGCGGAATGCGGTTGGCGCACACGATCTCGAGGCCGCGCGGCTGTCCGCCGAGCAGGTCGAAGGCGGTGCGCAGGGACCGTACGAGCAGGTGCTTCTCGTCGCGCGGGAGGGTCTCGCTGCCCTCACCCGCGATGTCGATGTGCAGCCCTGAGTCGGCCACCCGGACGACGACGTCGTCATAGAGCCCCAGCGACAGGCCGAGGGCGTCGAAGCCCGGGCCGAGGTTGGCGCTGGTGGCGGGGACGCGCACCCGGACGGCGGCGGCGCGGAACGCTGGACCGGCCATCGCTCGATGACTCTCCTTGAGCTGCGTGATTGTCGAAGACATTCGATACGTACGTGGAGACCCCGCGGGCCGCGGAGATGACGCGGCTCCCGGCCATGCGCTCGGGCATATGCGGCGGGCGGGTTCGGTACAGCCTATCGAAGGAAGGTTCTGTGGCGACATAGGGCGCACAGGAGGCGCACGATGCGTGTCGTAAGCCCCCTGTGCACCCCCTGTAGGGATGTCGCCGTGCGGTGCTTGTTTACGCCAGGCCGAGGCGCTCGGCGGCCGTCGCCGCGTCGACCGGGACGGTGACGGGCTGCGGGGCGCCCGCGACGGCCCAGTCGGGGTCCTTGAGGCCGTTGCCGGTGACGGTGCACACGATCTTCTGGCCCGGGTCGACCAGGCCCTGCTCGGCGGCCTTCAGCAGACCGGCCACGGACGCGGCCGAGGCGGGCTCCACGAAGACGCCCTCCTGAGCGGCCAACAGGCGGTAGGCGCGCAGGATCTCACGGTCCGTCACCTCGTCGATGAGGCCGCCGGACTCGTCGCGCGCGGCGAGCGCGTACTGCCAGGACGCCGGGTTGCCGATGCGGATGGCGGTGGCGATCGTCGACGGGTCCTTGACGACCTCGCCGCGCACGATCGGCGCGCTGCCGGAGGCCTGGAAGCCCCACATGCGGGGGGTCTTGGCGGCGATGCCGTCGGCGGCGTACTCCTTGTACCCCTTCCAGTACGCGGTGATGTTGCCCGCGTTGCCGACCGGGAGGACGTGGATGTCGGGGGCGTCGCCGAGCATGTCCACGATCTCGAAGGCGGCCGTCTTCTGGCCCTCGATACGCACCGGGTTGACCGAATTGACCAGCGCCACGGGGTAGTTGTCGCTGAGCGAGCGGGCGAGGGTGAGGCAGTCGTCGAAGTTGCCGTCGACCTGGAGGATCTTGGCGCCGTGGACGAGGGCCTGGCCCATCTTGCCGAGCGCGATCTTGCCCTGCGGCACGAGGACGGCGGAGACCATGCCGGCGCGCACCGCGTAGGCGGCGGCGGAGGCGGAGGTGTTGCCGGTGGAGGCGCAGATGACCGCCTTGGCGCCCTCCTCCTTGGCCCTGGTGATGGCCATGGTCATGCCGCGGTCCTTGAAGGACCCCGTCGGGTTCGCGCCCTCGACCTTGAGGTGGACCTCACAGCCCGTGCGCTCGGAGAGCACCTGCGCGGGCACGAGAGGCGTGCCGCCCTCGCGGAGCGTCACGACCGGGGTGCTGTCGGAGACGGGCAGCCGGTCCCGGTACTCCTCGATGATTCCGCGCCACTGGTGGGTCATTGCTGGTTACTCTCCTTCAACCCGCATGATGCTGGCGACACCGCGCACGGTGTCGAGCTTGCGCAGCGCCTCGACGGTCCCGCCCAGGGCGGCGTCGGACGCGCGGTGGGTCACGACGACGAGGGAGGCCTCGCCGTCCTTGCCCGTCTGGCGAACCGTATCGATGGAAACCCCGTGCTCGGCGAACACGGTCGCGACCTGGGCGAGAACACCCGGTTTGTCCGCGACATCGAGACTGATGTGATACCGCGTGACGACCTCGCCCATCCCCGAGACGGGCAGGGCGGCGTACGCGGACTCGCCGGGACCGGTCGCGCCGTTGAGCCGGTTGCGGCAGACGGCGACGAGGTCGCCGAGGACTGCGGAGGCGGTCGGGGCGCCGCCGGCGCCGGGACCGTAGAACATGAGCTGCCCGGCCGCGTCGGACTCGACGAAGACGGCGTTGTACGCGCCGCGCACGGAGGCGAGCGGGTGGGTGAGCGGGATCATCGCCGGGTGCACGCGGGCCGTGACCGATCCCCCGTCCTCGGCGCGCTCGCAGATGGCGAGCAGCTTGATGGTGCAGCCCATGTTCTTCGCGGAGGCGAAGTCGGCGGCGGTGACCTCGGTCATGCCCTCGCGGTAGACGTCGTCGAGGCGCACGCGCGTGTGGAAGGCGATTCCGGCGAGGATCGCGGCCTTGGCGGCGGCGTCGAAGCCTTCGACGTCGGCGGTGGGGTCGGCCTCGGCGTACCCGAGGGCCGTGGCCTCGTCCAGAGCCTCCTGGTAGCCGGCCCCCGTGCTGTCCATCTTGTCGAGGATGAAGTTGGTGGTGCCGTTGACGATGCCGAGCACGCGGTTGACCTTGTCGCCGGCGAGGGACTCGCGCAGCGGGCGGATCAGCGGGATGGCACCGGCGACGGCGGCCTCGTAGTAGAGGTCGGCGTCGTGGTCCTCGGCGGCCTTGTGGAGGGCGGCGCCGTCCTGGGCGAGGAGGGCCTTGTTGGCGGAGACGACCGAGGCGCCGTGCTCGAAGGCGGTGGTGATGAGGGTGCGGGCGGGCTCGATGCCACCGATGACCTCGACGATGACGTCGATGTCCCCGCGTTTGACGAGGGCGGTGGCGTCCGTGGTGACGAGGGCCGGGTCGATGCCCTCGCGGACCTTGGACGGGCGGCGCACCGCGACACCGGCCAGCTCGACGGGGGCGCCGATGCGCGCGGCGAGGTCGTCGGCGTGCGTCGTCATGATGCGCGCCACCTCTGAGCCGACCACTCCACAGCCCAGCAGCGCCACCTTCAGCGGACGCGTACGCATCATCCGACCTCGTTTCCTCATACCGTCTACGGTTGGACCAGTCTCACTCACCGGACGGGAGTTTCTACCCTTCGTCCGGATCGTGAGACATCTATTTCATTTGTACGGGGGCGGAAGACAGGAGATCTTCCGCCCTCGGGCTTCGGCGGCTGTCCGACGTCTCATCCGACGTCGAGACGCAGGAGGTCCTCCTCCGTCTCGCGCCGGACGATGACCCGCGACTCGCCGTCGCGCACGGCGACGACCGGCGGCCGCAGGACGTGGTTGTAGTTGCTCGCCATGGAACGGCAGTACGCACCCGTCGCCGGTACGGCGATCAGGTCGCCCGGCGCGAGGTCGGCGGGCAGGAACGCGTCCTTGACCACGATGTCCCCGCTCTCGCAGTGCTTGCCGACGACGCGGGCGAGCATCGGCTCGGCGTCGCTCGTCCGGGACACGAGAACGACGCTGTACTCGGCGTCGTACAGCGCGGTCCGGATGTTGTCGGACATGCCGCCGTCGACGGAGACGTATGTGCGCAGTCCGTCGAGGGGCTTGATAGTGCCGACCTCGTACAAGGTGAAGGCGGTGGGCCCGACGATGGCGCGCCCCGGCTCGACGGAGATGCGCGGCGTCCGCAGCTTGGCGCCCTCGCACTCCCTCGTCACGATCTCGGTGAGCGCCTTGGCGATCTCGTGCGGCTCACGGGGGTCGTCGTCGGAGGTGTAGGCGATGCCGAGCCCGCCCCCGAGGTCGATCTCGGGCAGCTCGACGCCGTGCTCGTCGCGGATGTCCTTGAGCAGCCCCACCACCCGGTGCGCGGCGACCTCGAACCCGGACATGTCGAAGATCTGCGAACCGATGTGGGAGTGAATCCCGATGAGTTCGAGGGAGTCCAGCTGGAGCGCCCGGCGCACGGCCTCAGCGGCCTGCCCGCCGGCGAGCGGGATGCCGAACTTCTGGTCCTCGTGGGCGGTGGCGATGAACTCATGGGTGTGCGCCTCCACCCCCACCGTGATCCGGATCTGCACACGCTGCCGCTTGCCGAGCTCCGCGGCGATGTGCGCAACGCGCACGATCTCCTGGAAGGAGTCGAGCACGATCCGCCCGACACCGGCCTCGATGGCCCGGCGGATCTCGCCCGTCGACTTGTTGTTGCCGTGGAAGGCGATGCGGTCGGCGGGCATGCCGGCGGAGAGGGCGGTGGCGAGTTCGCCGCCGGAGCAGACGTCGAGGTTGAGCCCCTCTTCGTGCAGCCACCGCACGACGGCACGCGACAGGAACGCCTTGCCGGCGTAGAAGACGTCGGCGTCGGCCCCGAAGGCGGTACGCCAGGCGCGGGCCCGCTCGCGGAAGTCGGCCTCGTCGAGGATGTAGGCGGGGGTGCCGTGCTCCTCGGCGAGCTGGGTGACGCTGATGCCGCCGACGGTCAGGACCCCGTCCTCATCGCGCGTCACGGTCTGGGCCCAGACCTTGGGATCGAGGGTGTTGAGGTCGGCGGGCGGCACTGTGCTTGCTACGGAGCGCCCCTCAGGGAGGACGTCGGCGTGACGGGGCCCGGCGGGGTGGGCGGAACGGCTCATGATCTGTGGCTGGCTCTCTAGATGTGGTCGGGTGCGTCGATGCCGAGCAGGGACAGGCCGCCGGCCAGCACCGTCCCGGCGGCTTCGGCGAGGGCGAGCCGGGCACGGTGGGCGGCCGAGGGTTTCTCGTCGCCGCGCGGCAGCACGCCGGGCAGGAGGGTGAGCGCGGCATCGGCGACGGTGACGAGGTGCCGGGCGAGACGGTCGGGCGCGCGGTCGGCTGCCGCCTGGGCGAGGACCCGGGGGTGGTCGGCGAGCAGCGGGGTGAGGCTGTGCCGTACGTCGCCGGGTACGGCGGTGAAGCCGAGGTCGGCGGCGTTGCGGCTGAGGGCCCGGGTGCGGGCATGGGTGTAACGGACGCGGAAGAGGGGGTTGCCCTCGCGCTGGACGAGGTGCTCGTCGGTGATCCGGGGCCGGTCGTGGGCGGCGGGACACAGCAGGGCCCAGCGGGCGGCGTCGCGGCCGAGGGGGGTGGGGGTGGTGGGGGCGGGGACCGGGCGGATGGGGACGTTGAGGGGGGTGGGTCCTTGGCGGACGTCGAGGGCGGGGGCGGGCGTCCAGCTGACGTTGCCGTCGAGGGGGGCGAGGGCGGCGGGGACGGGTGCCTGGCTGACGTTGACGTCAAGGTCGGCTGAGTCGGCGGGGGCGGGTGCCTGGCTGGCGTTGACGTCGAGGGGGGCCGGGGTCTCGGGGGTGCCGAAGGCGTCGACGTGGGCGCCGAGGAGGTCGGTCCACTCCGGTTCGGGAGGCGCCTCGCAGGTGTTCCGGACGAGGGCGCCCTGGGAGCGGAGGAGCCGGGAGACGGCGTCCATGACGACGACGGCGCGGACCTCGTGAGGCGCGTGCAGCCGGAAGATCTCGCCGGTGAGCCCGTCAGCGCATCCGTAGTGCCGCCCGCGCCGGAGGATCTCCTCGACGAGCGCGCCGGAGCCGGACTCGCGCAGGCTGATGTTGAGGAAGCCGGGCCCGGTGACGACGACGTCGGTGACACCGGGGGCGTCGAGGAGATGGGCCCGCAGGATCGCGGCGACCTTGTCCGCAGGCCTCCCTGCGGGGCGGGCGAGCTGGAGGGCGATGTTGGTGGCGTAGTCACCACAGCCGCCGGGCCCGGGAGGCGCGACGACGGCCCGTCCGGGAACCGTCACGCTCAGCTCTCCACCGTCGACAGCGCGACGGACCGCGCGCAGCACGGTACTGGAGAGCTCGACGGGGGTCACGGGACAAGCGTATGGGAGGAGGGGGGTGGGTAGGCGAGTCGGTTTAACGGAAGGTCCGGGATGTGGACGCCCGTGGACAGCGGCGAGGCCTGATGGACGCTGCCGAACCCCGACGGCCGGCCACAGCCAGCCACGGCCAATCAAGGACTACTGCTCCACGAAGCAGGCGGCAGGGCTGATCAGCCGCAGCCGCCCGCCTGTCCGGCTCGCTCGGCCTCACCGGCGCCGAGGACGCTGTCGAAGACCGCGTCGTCGTCCCCGTCCGCCTGCTCCGCACCGTGCCTGCGCTCCATCAACTGCCGTACGAGCCGTACGAGTTCGGCAGGCTCGAAGGGCTTGGCGAGGAAGGCGTCGACGCCGACGTCGAGGCCGCTCTCGACCTCGTACTGGGTGCAGGCGCTGACGATGGCGAGCGGAAGATCGCGGGTCCGGGGATCGGAGCGCAGTCGCGCGGCGGTACGAAGCCCATCAAGCCGGGGCATCACGACATCGAGGGTCACCACATCGGGCCGCACCTGATGAACGACATCCAGACACTCGGCACCGTCGGCCGCGGTCACGACCTCGAGACCCTCCAGCTCGAGATTGACCCTGATCAACTGCCGGATGACCTTGTTGTCGTCCACAACAAGCACCCGGCCCGAGGCGCCTGGCACAACTCGAGAGTAGGTCCGGACCGGCCATCGCGTCCGGGTTTTCCCGACTTCCACCCGTACCGGGGACCGCGGGCCGCCCCTGACCGCCGGAAATACCTGTTCATGAAGACCCCATCGAAGCTGGTAGGGTTCTACCCGTCGCCGCGCACAGTGCGGCGGACGCCCGCGTAGCTCAGGGGATAGAGCAACGGTCTCCGGAACCGTGTGCGCAGGTTCGAATCCTGCCGTGGGCACTTTGGAGAGCGGGACCCAGTTTCACTGGGTCCCGCTCTTTGTCGTTGGGTCGTGGTGGTCGCGGTAGAGCTGCGATATGCCCGTTCTCGTGGCGTTGGTCGGTGGGGTCGCGGAGTGCGCTCGGTCTCGGGGCGCTTGTGCCTGTGGCCGGAGCGGCGGCGGTTGCCTGGTGGTCCGGCCGCGCTGCTCGGAGTACGGGTGCTTGGTGAAGTGCAGGCGGGTTCTGGCCTGTTGGTCGGTGCCGGTGCACAGTTGATGATGGTGTGTGCGGCAGTGAGGTTGCACACAGATCATTCGGGGCTGTGCTTGTAACTCGCCTTGTACGTCGGTGGGTTGACGGAGCGTCGCTTTCGGGTGGTGTTTGCGGAGCGTAAGAATCCGGGCATGTTTTCCTTTCAACAATGGCCTTTCCGGCTTTCGTCCCGTTCACTCGGGACCGTCCCCCGCAAGGCAGTTCGGAGCATGGGAAGCGTGTACGGATATGTCCAATTCATCCGAGAAATCCGAAGTCCCGATAAATCCGCACACAGTTAGCGTCGCCGAGGTGATTCCGGGCGACCTGGTCGCGCTGTCGCCCGAGGACGTGGAACGGCAGCGCTGGTACGTCGTCACCCACACGCTGCCCGAGTCGCCGGAGACGATCCGGATGTCGCTGCGGCCGCCGCTCGGCGGGGTGGACCGTGACGAGGTGCTCGGGCGGGAGCGGACCGTCACCGTCGCCTGTCACCGGCTGGACGTCGCGGCCGTGCCCCGGCTGTCGTCACCGCCGCTCGACGACGTGGAGTTCCGGGACGGCGACCGGGTGAGCTCGGTGCGGGCCGTCGATCCACGGGCCGCCGAGGTGACGTATGTACGGCGTTGGGGTGCCTGGCACCGGGATCTCGACGTGTGTGCGGAGCAGCCGGTGGCGGACGAGGACGTGCGGGGGTGGGCTCGTGACGCCGACCGGGAGGGGTATGTCGTACGGCATCACCCTCGGCCCGCGCGGGAAGCCGCTGCCGGTGGGCCGCGGCGGGTCGTCGTCACCGGGCTCGGGGCCATGACTCCGCTCGGGGTCGGGGTGGATGCGTTGTGGCGGGGGCTGCTTGACGGGCGGCACGGGATACGGGAGTTGGACGGGGAGGAGTTCGGTGAGCTGCCCGTGCGGGTGGCCGGGGTCGTGCCCGTCGATCCTGGTGAGTTGTTGCCTCGGGCCGCCGCGCGGCGGATGAACCGGGCCGCCCAGTTCGCAGTGCTCGCCGCGCGGGAGGCCTGGGCCGACGCCGGGTTCGTGGACGGGGGGACCCGGGAGAGCGGGCTCGATCCCGAGCGGGTCGGGGTCAGTCTCGGGGCGATCCTCGGGGATGCCTCCGTGCTGGTCGGTGGGGATCGGAAGCTGCGGGACAAGGGGCCGCGGGCCGTCTCGCCGCTCACCACGCCGATGACCGTGCCCTCGCAGGCCGCCTCGCAGGTCTCCCTCGACCTCCACATCACCGGGGAGGCCCGGACGGTGACCAGCGCGTGTGCCTCCGGCACCGAGGCGATCGGGCAGGCCATCGACCGCATACGGTACGGCCGTGTCGACGTCGCCCTCGCGGGCGGTGCGGAAGCCGTCGTGACGCCGGCGATCATGGCGTCGTTCGCCTCGATGCGGGCGTTGTCCCAGGCCGGGCTGGAGGACGGGCGTTCGCCTTCGCGGCCCTTCGCCAAGGACCGGGGCGGGTTCGTGAACGGGGAGGGCGCGGGGGTTCTCGTGCTGGAGGCCGAGGAACATGCCCTCGCCCGGGGTGCGCGGATCTACTGCGAGGCCGCGGGGTGGGGGCTCTCCGCTGACGCGCATCACATGGCCGCGCCCGATCCCTCGGGGAGCGGGGTGGCGCTCGCGCTGCGGCGCGCGGTGCGGGACGCCGGGGGGTATGTGGTGGACGTCGTCCATGTGAACGCGCATGCCACGGCCACCGTGGAGGGGGATCTCGCCGAGGCGGGTGCGCTGCGGGCCGTCCTCGGGAACCGGAACCTGTCCGTGCCGGTGACCGCGCTCAAGGGGCACCTCGGGCATCTGCAGGGCGCCGCGGGTGGGGTGGAGGCCGTGGCCACCGTACTGACGTTGCATCACGGGGTGGTGCCGCCGACCGTGGGGTGTGCGGAGGTGGACGCCGAGGTGGAGCTGGACGTGGTGACGGACGCTCCGCGGGACTTGCCGGTGGGTGGGGATCTCGCGCTCAGCAACTCGTTCGGGTTCGGGGGGCACAACGCGGTGCTGGCCTTGCGGCGCATGGGGTGAGTGGCGGGGCTCGGACGCGGACGGGCTGAGCGGGGTTCGGCACCGCCGGGCTGCGACGTCGTGGCTGAGCGCCGTCGCGGCGGAAGAAAGTGGCTGGCACAGGAAAAGGAGCAGGAAGAGGAGAAGGAGCAGGAAGAGGAGAAGGAGACTGGCCTGTTGGTAGGCGTCAGGCCGAGCGCTTTCGTGGTGTTGTCTTCTTTGCCGTCGTCTTCTTCGCCGTCGCCGACGCCGTCTTCTTCGATGCCGTCTTCTTCGTCGCTGTCGACTTCTTTGCCGAGGACGAGGACGAGCTCGAGGCCGTCTTCTTCGTCGTCGTCTTCGACGTCGACTTTCTGCCCTGCGCCGGCTTCGGGGTCGTGCGGGACGACGTCTTGCGTTGCGGGAGTTGTCTGACCTCCGCCGGTTCCTCGCCGCGGGACTCCTTCGCCTCGCGCACGCTCTTCTCCAGGGCCGCCATGAGGTCGAGGACCTTGCCGCCCTTGGCCGGTTCCGGGGCCGCCGGCGGGGTCTCGCCGGCGGCCTTCGCGGCGACGACCTCCTCCAGCGCCTCGCGGTACTCGTCGTGGAGGTCCTCGAGGTCGATCTCGCCCAGGGTGTCCATGAGGGCGTCGGCGAGGTCGAGTTCCTTGTCGTTGACCGTGACCTTGGTGTCGGGGGCGACACCCTGGGGGGCGCGGACCTCGTCCGGCCACAGCAGCCCGTGCATCGCGATCGCGTCCTCCACCACCCGCAGCATCCCCAGCCGCTCCCTCCCCCGCAGCGCGAACTTGGCGATCGCCACCTTGTTGCTGCGCTTCAGCGCCTCACGGAGGAGCGTGTACGGCTTCGCCGCCGGGGCGCCACCCGCCGCCAGGTAGTACGCGGCGTCCATCTGGAGCGGATCGATCCGGTCGGCCGGCACGAAGGCCACGATCTCGATCGTCTTCGCCGTCGGGAGCGGGAGGTGGGACAGGTCCTCGTCGGTGATGGGGATGATCGTGCCGTCCGAGTCCTCGTACCCCTTGCCGATCTCCGCCCCGCTGACCTCCTTCTCCTCCAGCTCGCACACCTTGCGGTAGCGGATGCGGCCGCCGTCCTCCAGATGGATCTGGCGGAAGGAGATCGAGTGGCTCTCGGTGGCGTTGACCAGCTTGATCGGGATGCTGACCAGGCCGAACGAGATCGCGCCGTTCCATATGGATCGCACGGGCGGCATCCTTTCGGCGACTGTCACGGGAGGGATCGGGCGGTATCAGACGATATGCGTGAGATTCTCATCGTATGACGCCTATCACGGAGGTGGCGGGGCGCCGGCTCGCGCTCAGCAACCTGGAGAAGGTGCTGTATCCCGCGACCGGGTTCACCAAGGGCGAGGTGCTGCACTACTACGCCACCACCGCCGACGCCCTCCTCCCCCATCTGCGGGACCGGCCGCTGTCCTTCCTGCGCTACCCGGACGGGCCCGACGGGCAGGTGTTCTTCGCCAAGAACGTGCCGCCGGGTACGCCCGACTGGGTCACCACCGCCGAGGTGCCGCGGTCGGAGGGGCCGGCGCGGATGGTCGTCGTACAGGATCTGGCGTCGTTGATGTGGGCGGCGAACCTCGTCACCGAGTTCCATACGCCCCAGTGGGTGGTCGGTGATCCGGCCGAGGCCGATCGGATCGTGTTCGATCTCGATCCCGGGCCGCCCGCCTCCGTCGTCGAGTGCTGTGAGGTCGCGCTGTGGCTGCAGGAGCGGCTCGCGGCGGACGGGATCACGGCGTACGCCAAGACGTCCGGGTCGAAGGGGCTGCATCTGCTGGCGGCGGTGCGGCCGACGCCGTCCGAACGGGTGACGGAGTACGCCAAGGGGCTCGCCGTCGCCGCCGAACGGGCGATGCCGAAGCTCGTCGTGCACCGGATGACGCGGAGCCTGCGCCCCGGGAAGGTGTTCGTCGACTGGAGCCAGAACGCGGCCCGGAAAACCACCGCGACCCCCTACACCCTGCGTGCCCGCCCCGAGCCGACCGTCTCGGCGCCGGTCACCTGGACGGAGGTGGAGGAGTGCCGGTCGGCGTCTCAACTCGCCTTCCTCGCAACGGACATGGGGCCCCGTATCCAGGACTACGGCGATCTGCTCGCGCCGCTCTTCGACGCGCGGTCCGCCGGACGACTGCCCTAGGGCCTGTCCTGGCTTCCCGATCCGCACCGGCGGGCACAGATGGTGATCAATGGGGACATCTCTCATCGAATCACCGAAGGAGCAGCCACCGGCATGCGAGCACGACCATCCTCCGGCGCCCGCGCCCACACCCTCCGCCGAGCCCTTCTCGTCGGACTCACCGCCTACGCCCTCTCCGCCGCCCAGGCCCCGGCCCCGGCGCCCGACAAGCGCCCCGGCGCCGATGTCATCACCGACTGGAACAACACCGCCGTCGCCGTGATCGCCGACGACGCCAGGCGGCCGACCGCCGAGCCATTCCTCTGGTACGGCTTCGTCCATGCCGCCGTCTACAACGCGGTCGTCGGCATCGAGGGCCGCTACGCCGAGTACAAGTGGGACGTACGAGGTCCCCGGCACGCCTCCTCTGAGGCCGCCGCCGCGACGGCCGCGCGGCGGGTGCTGCTCACCTACTTCCCGGCGTCCAAGGTGCGCATCGAGAAGGCGTACACCGCGTCCCTCGCCAAGATCCCGGACGGGACGGCCCAGAAGCAGGGCGTCCGGTTCGGGGAGCTGGCCGCCGAGCGGCTCATCGCATTGCGTGAGGAGGACGGGCGCGGAGAGCGGGTGACGTTCGCCCCGGAGCCCGCCCCGGGTGTCTGGCGGCCCGCCCCGCCGACGTACAGCCCCGCTGTGAACGCCTGGCTGGGCAAGGTGCGGCCGATGCTGTCCGACGACCCGGAGCAGTTCATGCCGGGGCCGCCGCCCGCGCTGACCTCGCGGCGGTACGCCCGGGACCTCGCCGAGACGAAGGCGATGGGCGGGAAGAGCGGCAGCAGGCGGAGCGCGCGGCAGACCGAGACCGCGCTGTTCTTCTCGCACCCGCTGCCCCAGCAGCTCCAGGCCGGCTACCGCGACCACGTCACCCGGCACAAGCTCGACATCGTCGACGCCGCCCGGCTGTTCGCGGCGGCCAACACGGCGGCCGCCGACGCGACGATCACGACCTGGAACGCCAAGTTCACGTACGCCCTCTGGCGCCCGATCCACGCCATCCGGCTCGCCGGCACCGACGGCAACCCGGCCACCGCGGCCGACCCGGACTGGACACCGCTGCTGAACACTCCCCCGTACCCGGAGTACATCGGCGGGCACTGCACCAACGACGGCGCCGTGATGGCCGTACTCGACCGGCTGACCGGCGGGGACATCGACCTGCGGCTGTCGTCGACGCCGACGGGGACGACGCGGACGTACACGAGGTCGGCCGACTTCAACCGGGACACGATCAACGCCCGGATCTGGAGCGGCATCCACTTCCGCACCGCCGACGTGGTCGGCACCCGGATCGGCAGGGACATCGGCAACTGGGCGATGGACCACTACTTCCGGCCGCTGCGGTAACTACACCCGCGTCCAGGTGTTCCGGTCCCGTGCCATCGCGTGCAGGGCCTCCACGTCCGCCGGTTTCAGCACCCCGCCGAGCCGGGCCAGGCTCTCCACCTCCGTGTCCGCGATGACGCGGACCTCGCGCAGCGGGGCGGTGATCCGGACGTCCGCCGGGCCGGCGAGGGCGAGGACCGGGTGGACCTCGGCGGTCAGCGCGTAGGAGGCGCGGTCGGCGTCGGCGCGGACGCGGCGCAGCAGCGGGCGGGGGTCGTGGCGGCCCAGGGTGACCATGGGGTCGGCGACCGTCACCCGCTGCTTGCGGGCGGGCAGGGTGTGGATCGCGAAGAGGCCGCCCGGGCCGATCGCCAGGTGGTGGACGCGGTCGCCGCCGGGGAGCGGGACCGAGTGCAGGGCGTGCCAGCCCGCGCCGTCCAGGCGGTCCAGGGCCTCGCCGACCGCCTGCTCGGCCAGCAGCGCCCTGCGGCGCGGGTCGGGGCGGAGCCGGTGCGGCGGGCCGGGGTCGCGGTCGAGGGCGATCTGGAGGGCCTCGCCGGGTCGGTTGGGCGCCAGGTCGTCGTCCGGGTGGAGGGTCAGCCGGGCCAGTTCCGCCGGCGTCGGGACGGGGGGTGGCCCCACCGCGACCGGGCCCGTCAGGAACGGGCCGAGCACCTCCAGGACGTCCTCCCTGCTCGCCTCGCTGAGCAGGTTCACCCGGGCCGCCTCCCTGTCGTACCAGGCGACGTTCCGCCCGTCCGTCAGGCACACGTAGAGCCGCTCCTGGCCGTGCCGCCAGGTCGGTATGACGCGCAGTCCGCTCATGCACCATCACCCCTTGACCATGGGAACAGGCGGGGTGCTCCAGGGGCAAGAAGGCGGTTA
This sequence comes from Streptomyces justiciae, assembly GCF_015163075.1. Taxonomy (GTDB): domain Bacteria; phylum Actinomycetota; class Actinomycetes; order Streptomycetales; family Streptomycetaceae; genus Streptomyces; species Streptomyces justiciae. The sequence goes on along the minus strand of NZ_JADDXU010000005.1, from coordinate 316,259 downwards.
CCTTTGGGGAAGGTCGGGAGGGTGGTTGGGTGTGGGGAGTTGGGGAGGCGTTATTGCGTACCCGCAGGAAGCAGCCCGACGTACCGGCCCCGGACCGTCCCTGGAACGAGATCGTGCCCGGACTGTGGATGGGCGGGCACGAGTTCAGGGGGCACTCGGGGCAACGGGAGTTCGCCGTCGTACGGGACGAGTTCGATCTCGTCCAGACCCTGTTGAGGCTGCCGGGGCACGGGCCCGACCCCGGCGTGGAGCACCATGTGTGGCCGATACCCGACGGGCCCCTGGACGGGACCCAGCTCGCGGGCGTGATCCGGCTGGCACGGGCCGCGAACGAGGCGATCGACGAGGGCCGCAAGGTCCTCGTCCGCTGTTATCACGGCTACAACCGCTCGGGGCTGGTCGTGGCGCACGCCCTGATCCGTGCCGGGCACTCCGCCGAGGAGGCGATCCGCACGATCCGGGAACGCCGCTCGCCCTGGGCGCTGCACAACGACCTGTTCGTCGACTATCTGCGGGCCGGACTGCCCACGGCACGGCTGCTGGAGGAGCTGGCCGAATGACGCCCGTCCCGGACGGGTGCGCAAAAAGGACTTCCGTACGAATAAGGTGTACGGGCCGATAGTCGTCCCCCGCCGCCCCGTCCGCCCCTGGAGCACAGTGCCACGCCCTGTCCGAACCGCCCTCGCCACCGCCCTGCTGCTGGCCACCGCCGCGGGCTGCGGTGACGCGGGCGGCCTCCAGGGCGCGGGGTCCACCCCGACCGCGACCAGCCCGGCCAAGCTGTGGCCGCAGCTGACGCCGGCGTCGAGCCCCGCCTGGAACTACGACGACGGCGAGTCCGAGGTGATGAAGGGCATCGCCGTGCCGGGCGACGACGTCCGCGCGGTGGACCCGGTGGCCGTCGTACGGGCGGAGATCCGCCAGCACCCGGACGACTACTCCGGCGCCAAGGCCACGTACCGCGAGACGACCCGCCGGATGGCCTACTGCGGCAAGACACCGGCGGACGGCCGCTGCCCGGTGCTCAAGGCGTACTACCGCGATCTCACCGGCGACGGCCACGCGGATCTGACGCTGGGCTTCCGGCTGCTGCCGGGCAACCAGACCGCCGTCCGCGTCTACACCGTCCAGGGCGGCCGACTGGTGCAGGTCATGAACAACGACGACGCGGTGAGCGAGGTCGAGCTGGCCGGGCGCTCAGTGATCATCCACGCGCCGTCCGACCTCGCGGACTACGAGTACCGGTTCCAGTGGACCTGGGACCCGGACCAGCACGTCTTTCTGCTCACCCACGACGAGATGCTGCACATCGGCAAGAGGCCGAAGGCCTCCCCCACCCCCTCGGCGACCCCCTGATGAGGCTCGCGCTCCCCCGGTGGACCGGCACGCTCGCCCTGAAGGCCGCCGCCTTCATCACCGTCATGTGCTGTGCGCTGGCCGCGCTGCTCGGCATCCTCGTCCATGTCTCGGTGACCAACCAGACCGTCGGCCAGGCCCGTGACCTGGCGCTGTCCCGGCTCGCGGACGCCACCGAGGCGTACGAGGCCGGGGACAGCCTGCTGCCGGGCGCCGGCGTCGACCCGCCGGGGCTGCCCGCGTCGCTGCGGGCCCTCGCGGTGGCGGGCGACCGGGGCACGATGGTCGCCGACCACGACGGGCGCCCCACGATGTGGGCGGCCGGTCCCGCCGACGGCGACCGGGCCCTCGCCGTCGTCGTCGACTACTCCCAGCAGGCCCGCACCATCAACGCGCTCGACCGGGCCATCCTGTGGTCCTCGGCCCTCGCCATCGGGGCGACGCTGCTGGTGGGCGCCTTCGCGGTGACCCGGGTGACCCGGCGGCTGCACGCCACCGCGCGGGTGGCGCGGCGGATCAGCGGCGGTGACCTGGACGCGCGCGTCGACGATCCGCGTACGAAGGATCCGACGCGGCCGCAGGACGAGGTGGCCGCGGTGGCCGCCGCGCTGGACTCCATGGCGGCCTCGCTGCAGAGCAAGCTGCTGAGCGAGCAGCGGTTCACGGCCGACGTGGCGCACGAGTTGCGGACGCCGCTGACGGGGCTGCACGCGGCGGCGGAGCTGCTGCCGCCGGGGCGGCCGACGGAGCTGGTGCGGGACCGGGTGGCCGCGCTGCGGACGCTGACGGAGGATCTGCTGGAGATCTCGCGCCTGGACACGGGGCGGGAGCGGCTGGATCTGGACGCGGTGCCGCTCGGGGCGCTGGCGGAGCGGGTGGTGCGGGCGTCGGGGACCGACACGGAGGTCAGGGTCGTGCGGAGTGTCGTCGTCGAGACGGATCGGCGGCGCCTGGAGCGGGTGTTGGGGAACCTGGTGGCCAACGCGCATCGGCACGGCAGGGCGCCGGTGTCTCTGACAGTGGACGGGCCGACAGTGACCGTTCGGGATCACGGGGACGGGTATCCGGAGTACCTGGTCGAGCATGGGCCACAGCGGTTCCGGACGGAGGGGGGATCGAAGGGACATGGGCTGGGGCTGACGATCGCGGTCGGGCAGGCGGAGGTGCTGGGGGCGCGGCTTTCGTTTTCCAACGCGGTGGATGGTGGGGCGGTCGCAACGTTGCGGCTGAGCTGAGTGGCGGGGTGCGGGTTGCCTGTGGCTGGTCGCGCAGTTCCCCGCGCCCCTTGGCGGCGTTCTCCTATGGCCCAGTTTGAAAGGCGGCCCCCGGACACCCCTCCTAATGTGGCGAATAGTCAAGTTCGCCCCCTTCGTGGAGGTTCCGTCATGTCCCTGCGCTCCCGTCTCTCCATATCGCTCGCCGCCGGCGCCCTGCTCGCCGCCGCTGCCGCCGTGCCCGCCGTCGCGAACGACGACTGGGACGGTGAGCGCGGTGACTGGGGGAACCACCAGCAGCACGAGAACCCGCGCCTGTACCGGGGTGTCGTCACGGCGAGCACGCTGAATCTGCGCAGCGCGCCGAACCGCGGGTCGCAGATCATCCGGACCGCGCACCGGGGCGAGGTCGTCTCGATCTTCTGCAAGACGCCCGGCCAGACCGTCGGCGGCAACCCCCTCTGGTACCTCCTCACGGACGGCACCTGGGCCTGGGGCGCCGCGCGGTACATCGACAACATCGGGGCGGCGCCACGCTGGTGCTAGGAAGACCCGGAAGGTTGGGGAGACAAGTCTCCCTATTTGGGTAGGTTCCGGACATGACCAAGGCCGGAACCACCGTGGTGCGAGCGGATCCCCCCGCTCCCGCCGTCCGCCTCCCCCGGCGCCGGGGCGTCGAACTCGCCCTCATCGTCGTCGCCGTACTGCTCTCCGTGTACGGCTACTGCGCGGTCGGCCTCGCCCGACACGGGACCGTCCCGCCCGGCGCCGCCGGTTACGGCGCCGGGCTCGGCGTGCTCGCGCTGGTCGCGCATCTCGCGGTGCGTTACCGGGCGCCGTACGCCGATCCGCTGCTGCTGCCGATCGGCGTGCTGCTCAACGGCCTCGGCCTGGTCCTCATCTACCGGCTCGACCTGGAGACCCCGGGCGACCGGGCGGCACCCACCCAACTCGTGTGGTCCACGGTCGGCGTGGCGCTGTTCATCGTCACCGCGCTGTTCCTGCGGGACTTCCGGGTGCTCCAGCGGTACGCGTACGTGTGCGTCGCCGCCGCCCTCGCGCTGCTCGTCCTGCCCATCGCCTTCCCGGCCGTGAACGGGGCCCGGATCTGGATCCGGATCGCCGGGTTCTCCATCCAGCCGGGCGAGTTCGCGAAGGTGCTCCTCGCGGTCTTCTTCGCCGCCTATCTCGCCGCCAACCGCAACGCGCTCGCCTATGCCGGGCGGCGGATCTGGCGGCTCCAGCTGCCGACCGGGCGGGTGCTCGGGCCGATCGTGGCGATCTGGCTGCTGAGTGTGGTGGTGCTGGTCCTGGAGCGGGACCTCGGGACGTCGTTGCTGTTCTTCGGGCTGTTCGTGGTGCTGCTGTACGTCGCCACCGGGCGGACCGGGTGGATCGCGGTGGGGCTGCTGCTGGCCTCGCTGGGCGCGGTCGCGGTCGGCTGGCTGGAGCCGCATGTGCACAGCAGGGTGCAGGACTGGCTGCATCCGTTCGCCACCATCGAGGCCGGTCAGGGCCCCAACCAGCTGTCCCAGTCGCTGTTCGCGTTCGCCGCGGGCGGCACCATGGGCACCGGGCTCGGGCTCGGGCACTCGATCCTCATCGGCTTCGCCGCCAAGTCGGACTTCATCCTGGCGACGGCCGGCGAGGAACTGGGGCTCGCGGGCCTCTCGGCGATCTTCCTGCTGTACGGGCTGCTGGTGGAGCGCGGCTACCGGGCCGGCCTCTCCCTGCGCGACCCCTTCGGGCGGCTGCTGGCGGTCGGGCTCGCGTCGATCGTGGCGTTGCAGGTGTTCGTCATCGCGGGCGGCGTGACCGGGCTGATCCCGCTGACCGGCATGGCGATGCCGTTCCTGGCCCAGGGCGGCTCGTCGGTGGTCACCAACTGGGCGATCGTGGCCCTGCTGATCCGGGTGAGCGACTCCGCCCGCAGCCAGTACGACGGGGAGGTCGCCGCGTGACGCGGAACATCCGGATGACCCGCTACATCCGCCACGCCGCCTGCTTCTGCGCCCTGCTGCTGGTGGCGCTCCTGGTCAACGCCACCCGCATCCAGGTCATCCAGGCCCGGTCCTACGACGACAACCCCGCCAACCGCCGTACCGCGATCGCCCGTTACGGCCAGCCGCGCGGCGACATCCTGGTCGGCGACTCCTCGGTCACCGGCTCGAAGGACACCGACGGGCGGCTGCGTTACGAACGGACGTACCCGAAGGGCCCGTTGTACGCGCCGGTGACCGGCTTCGCCTCGCAGATCTACGGCACGACCTTCCTGGAGCACACCGAGGACGACATCCTCTCCGGCACCGACCCGATGCTGTCGGCGTTCCCGCTCTGGAACGACCTGACGCGACGCCAGAACCCGGGCGGCAACGTCGTCACGACCATCAACAGGGCGGCCCAGCGGGCCGCTTACGAGGGTCTCGCCGGGCGGAAGGGCGCGGTGGCGGCCGTGGAGCCGTCGACCGGACGCATCCTCGCGCTGGTGACCAGCCCGTCGTACGACCCACAGGTGCTGTCGGGGAACGACGCGGCCGTGGAGCGGAACTGGGCACGGCTGAACGCGGACCCGGACAAGCCGATGCTCAACCGGGCGGTACGGCAGACCTATCCGCCGGGGTCGACCTTCAAGGTCGTCACGCTGGCCGCCGCGCTGGACGCGGGTGTGGTGACGGACGTCGACAAGGCCACCGACTCCCCCGACCCGTACACCCTGCCGGGCACCACGACCTCGCTGACCAACGAGGCCACGGGATGCGAGGACGCGCCGATCCGGGCCGCGTTCATGTGGTCCTGCAACACGGTGTTCGCGCGGCTCGGGGTGCGGGTCGGGGTGAGCGACATGGCGACCACGGCGGCGCGGTTCGGCTTCAACGACACCGGGCTCGGCATTCCGTACTCCGTCGCGGAGTCGACGTTCGACGTGTCCGTCGACAAGGCACAGCTCGCGCTGTCGTCGATCGGGCAGTACAACACGCGGGCGACGCCGCTCCAGATGGCGATGGTGTCGGCGGCCGTCGCCAACGGCGGGCAGATCAGGTCGCCTTACCTGGTGGAGCGGACGACCAGGTCGGGTGGCGCGACGGTGTCCACGGCCGGTTCGCGGCCGGTGCGGCAGGCGATGCACCCGGCGACCGCGGTACGCCTGAAGGAGCTGATGGAGGAGGTGGTGACCGAGGGCACCGGCACGAACGCGGCGATCCCCGGCGCGACCGTCGGCGGCAAGACCGGAACCGCCCAGCACGGGGTCGACAACTCCGGTACGCCGTATGCCTGGTTCATCTCCTGGGCGCAGGGCGAGCGTGACTTGGAGCCGAAGGTCGCGGTGGCCGTGGTGGTGGAGGACGCGGAGGCGGACCGGGGGGAGATCAGCGGGGGCGGGGACGCGGCGCCGATCGCGCGGGCGGTGATGGAGGCGGTGCTCACCGACTGAGACGGGGGTACCGGCGGCCGGGGTTCCCGACCTACCGTTCGGTACATGACTTCAGCCGCCGCGTACGAACTCGCCCAGGTCAACATCTCACGCCTCAAATTCCCGCTGGACTCACCGGAGTTGAAGGACTTCGTCGACGCGCTGGACCCGGTCAACGCCTCCGCGGAGGTCGCCGACGGTTATGTCTGGCGCCTCCAGTCGGAGGGCGGTGACGCGACCGACATCAAGGTCTTCGGCGACGACTGGCTGATCATCAACCTCACCGTGTGGCGGGACACCAACGCGCTGACCGCCTTCATGTACCAGGGCCAGCACCGCGAGATGCTCTCGCGGCGGCGCGAGTGGTTCGAGAAGGTGGAGGAGGCGATGACGGCCCTGTGGTGGGTACCGGCCGGCCACCGCCCGACGGTCGCGGAGGCGGAGGCGCGGCTGCTGCATCTGCGGGCCAACGGGCCGACGCCGTACGCGTTCACGCTGCGGACGTCGTTCCCGGCGGGCGCTTCGCAGCCGGTGTCGTTCGCGGTGCCGGAGGATCTGGGCTGCGGGGTCTAGGCGGCCGCGCCGGGTACCGCCTCCCGCCGCCGCAGCCACTCCTCCGGGACCCCGCTCACGCCGGTACGGGCGGCCACGATGCCGCCCGTGATGGCGCAGGTGGTGTCGACGTCGCCGAAACCCTCGGCGGTCGTCCACAGGGCCGAGACCAGGTCGTCGGGGTGGCGGGCGGCGGACCAGACGGCGAAGGGGACGGTGTCGTCGGCGCGGATGCGCTGTCCGTTGCCGAGAACGTCGGAGGCCTTCCAGGGCTCGGTGGAGAAGGGGACTTCGGCGGCGCGGGCGAGGCCTTCGCGGACCGCGCTGTCCGGGGTCAGCGCCGCCACCGCGTCCAGCGTCAGCTCGTCCCGGGCCGAGAGCGCGGCGGCCACGGCGACCGCGACCGCGCCGGCGACACCCTCGGGGTGGGCGTGCGTGACCTCGGCGGAGCGGGCCGCCTGCTCGACGGCACGGGACAGATCGGTGTGGAACCACGCTCCGAGCGGCGCCACCCGCATCGCCGCCCCGTTGCCGAGGCTGCCCTCGCCGTCGAAGAGCTCCCGGGCGAACTCCGGCCAGCGTTCGGGCTCTTGGAGCAGGCGGGGCAGCAGGAGATGCATGCCGTGGCCGTAGCCCCGGGCGGGATCGGCGTCGTAGCCGAGGGCGAAGGCCTGGGCCAGTTCCGGCTGCCGGATCTCGCCGAACTCGTCGAGGACCCGGCAGACGGCGAGCGCCATCGCCGTGTCGTCCGTCCAGTGCCACTCGGGCTCCTCGGGCATCCGGCGGGCGCGGACCTCGTCGTACGCCTGCCGGGGCTCGCGGAAGAGCGGGAACCAGCGCTCGCCGAACGCGTCTCCGAGGGCGAGCCCTTCGAGGCTGCGGCGGGCGATGGTACGGGTCATGGAGTCCCCCGGTCGATGGCTTCCTGTACTTCGGCGACCCGGTCATGCTCCTCCGCCGCGAACCGCTCCGCATCCAGTTTCTCGGCGATCTCCTCGTCCTGGGCCATCAGCAGGTCGAGGTTGGAGTCGCCCATCTCGAAGACGCCCATGTCGACGTAGGCCTGCTGGAGGCGTTTGCCCCACAGGCCGATGTCCTTGACGCACGGGACGATGCGGGAGAACAGCAACTGGCGGAACAGGGCGAGGAATTCGGACTGCTCGCTGTACTCCTCGGCCTCGGCGGTGGGGATGCCGAAGTTCTCCAGGACCTCGACGCCTCGCAGACGGTCGCGCATCAAGTAGCAGCCCTCGATGACGAATTCCTCGCGCTCACGGAGTTCGGCGTCGCTGAGCTGCTTGTAGTAGTCGCGCAGGGCCATGCGGCCGAAGGCCACGTGCCGCGCCTCGTCCTGCATGACGTAGGCGAGGATCTGTTTCGGCAGCGGCTTGTCCGTCGTGTCGCGGATCATGCCGAACGCGGCGAGGGCGAGGCCCTCGATGAGGACCTGCATGCCGAGGTACGGCATGTCCCAGCGGCTGTCGCGGAGCGTGTCACCGAGCAGGGACTGGAGGTTGTCGTTGATCGGGTACAGCATCCCGATCTTCTCGTGCAGGAACCGGCCGTAGATCTCCGCGTGCCGGGCCTCGTCCATCACCTGGGTCGCCGAGTAGAACTTCGCGTCGAGGTCGGGCACGGACTCGACGATCCGCGCCGCGCAGACCATCGCGCCCTGCTCACCGTGCAGGAACTGGCTGAACTGCCAGGAGGCGTAGTGCTGCCGCAGCTCGCCCTTGTCCTTCTCGGTGAGCTTCGCCCAGTGCTTGGTGCCGTAGAGGGACATGGACTCGTCGGGGGTGCCGAGGGGGTCGGCGGGGTCGACCTCCAGGTCCCAGTCGATGCGCTTCTGTCCGTCCCACTGCTTGTCCTTGCCCTTCTGGTAGAGGGCGAGGAGGCGTTCGCGGCCATCGTCGTACTCCCAGCTGAAGCGCGCCGCGCCGGTCGCCGGCACCTGCCAGTGGGGGTCTCCCGGATCTGTGGCGTACAGGTCGAAAGTCGGCATGTCCCGCAGGCTGCCCCTTTGTAGACGCGGGGTCAACAAGTAGTGCGCGGGGGATTGACGGGCTTGCTGACAAGCAGTCTCATAACCTCATGACGACGCTGACGGACGCCGATGCGCTCGCGGGCCTCCGCGACGCGCTCGGCCTGCTCAAGGACCGGGAGCAGGTGGCCGAGCGGCTGCTGGACTCCTCCGCCAAGCACTCCTTCGACCCCGACAAGGAACTCGACTGGGACGCGCCCTTCGAGGAGGGCAAGTGGTTCTGGCCGCCCGAGCTGGTGTCGCTGTACGACACCCCGCTGTGGAAGCGGATGAGCGAGGAGCAGCGGATTCTGCTCTCGCAGCACGAGGCCGCCGCGCTGGCCTCGCTCGGGATCTGGTTCGAGCTCATCCTCATGCAGCTGCTCGTGCGGCACATCTACGACAAGGCGGCGACGAGTGCGCATGTGCGCTACGCGCTGACCGAGATCGAGGACGAGTGCCGGCACTCGAAGATGTTCGCGCGGCTGATCTCGCACGGGGACACTCCGTGGTACCCGGTGAGCCGGGCGCACCAACAGCTGGGGCGGCTGTTCAAGACGATCTCGACGACGCCGGGGTCCTTCACGGCCACGCTGCTCGGTGAGGAGGTCCTCGACTGGATGCAGCGGCTGACGTTCCCGGACGAGCGGGTGCAGACGCTGATCCGGGGGGTCACGCGGATTCATGTCGTGGAGGAGGCGCGGCATGTGCGGTACGCCCGCGAGGAGCTGCGGCGGCAGATGGTGACGGCGCCTCGGTGGTCGCAGGAGTTCACCCGGGTGACGTCCGGGGAGTTCGCGCGGGTGTTCTCGGTGGCGTTCGTGAATCCCGAGGTCTACACGAACGTGGGGCTGGACCGGCGGGAGGCGCTGGCCCAGGTGAAGGCGAGTGGGCATCGGCGGGAGGTAATGCAGACGGGGGCGAAGAGGTTGACGGACTTCTTGGATGACATCGGGGTGCTGCGCGGGGTGGGACGGCGGTTGTGGAAGAGCTCGGGGCTACTGGCCTGACGCCGGGTGCGGGCCGGTGGGGGTTGGTCGCGCAGTTCCCCGCGCCCCTTTAGGGCGGCATGCGCAGCCTGCGATTACGCTGCACCCCATGACGCCCGCCGCCCCCGCCTATCGCCGCCTGAGTGTCGAGGAGCGGCGCAGTCAGCTTCTCGAGGCCGCCCTCGGGCTCTTCGCGCACCGCGCGCCCGAGGACGTCTCCCTCGACGACGTGGCCGAGGCGGCCGGGGTATCGCGGCCTCTCGTGTACCGGTACTTTCCCGGCGGGAAGCAGCAGCTGTACGAGGCTGCCCTGCGGTCCGCCGCCGAGGAGCTCCAGCAGTGTTTCGACGAGCCTCGTGAAGGGCCGCTGCTCGACCGGCTCTCCCGGGCCCTCGACCGCTACCTCGCCTTCGTCGACCAGCACGACGCCGGGTTCAGTGCGCTGCTCCAGGGCGGGAGCGTCGTCGAGACGTCCCGTACGACGGCCATCGTGGACGGCGTGCGGCGGGCCGCCGCTCTGCACATCCTCAGCCATCTCGGGGTCACCGAGCCCAGCTCGCGGCTGCGGATGACCGTGCGGATGTGGATCACCGCGGTGGAGGCGGCCTCGCTGATCTGGCTGGACGACGACAAGGAACCGCCGGTCGACGAGTTGCGGGACTGGCTGGTGGAGCAGTTCGTCGCCGTGCTGTCGGTGACCGCGCGGCGCGACCCGCAGACCGCGGCGCTGGTGCAGGCGCTCGCGGCGGATGGCTGACACTGGTCCCGTGAAGAGCGAAGACACCCCCTTCGAGGGCGGCCCCATGGACGGCCGTGTCCTGCCGGTCCTCCTCGGCCCGACCGGGCACCCGCCCAACCAGTACCGCATCCCGGTCCCGGACCCGGACGGCGGTCCGCCCACCGTGCTGATCTACCGCCGGGTGCCGCGCGGGCACAGCAAGCTGGGGCTCCAGAAGGGGTGGAAGTACGCGTACGAGCCCGAGGGCAAGCCGTCGCGGTTGAAGTGGCCGTGGTCCAAGCCCGACGCCACGCCGGGCGGCAAGCCGGACGACACCGACGGGTGACCTCGTTGCGCCGAACCGCGCACACCCGGCGCGCGCGGCCGGGGCGGCCGTCCCATGCTCACGGTGCGGAGCAGAGGGGCTGCTGCGCGCCGGAGGTGATGACGTGTCAGGAAGGCTTCTGCGTCTGGTGTGTACGGCGGCGGTGGCGGCCGGCACCGTCCTCGCACCCTTGCCCGCGGCGGCCGTACCGGAGCCGCCCGCGCCCGGTGAGCGGAGCGTCTCCGAACTGCTGACGGATCTTCAGCGGCTGTACCAGGAGGCCGAGGAGGCGACCGAGACGTACAACGCCACCGCCGAGAAGCTGAAGGAGCAGCGGGCGGAGGTGCGTCGGCTGGACGGGCAGCTGGCGCGGGCCCGGCTCTCCCTCCATGACAGTCGGGGGGCCGCAGGGCGGCTTGCCCGGCAGCAGTATCAGAACAGCACCGACATCTCGCCGTACGTGCGCCTGCTCCTGGCCCGTGATCCGCAGCACGCGCTCGATCAGGGCCATGTGATCGGGCAGTTGGCGCGGGAGCGCGCCGAGACCGTGGGGCGGCTGACGGGGAGCGAGAAGAAGGCCGACGGGCTCGCCCGGAAGGCCCGCGCGGCGCTCGACCGGCAACTCACCCTGTCCGTACGGCAGAAGAAGGACCGGGACGCCGTACGGAAGAAGCTCGACGACGTCGAGGAGCTGCTCGCCTCCCTGACGGAGGAACAGCTGGGCGCCGTCACCGAGTTGGAGCGGACGGATGTCGAGGCGGCTCAGGAGGAGCTTGTCACGTCCGGTGCCCTGGGTCAGGGGGAAGGCGAGCCGACGCGGGCGGCCGATCGGGCCGTGCGGTACGCCGTGCAGCAGCTCGGGAAGCCGTACGAGTGGGGGGCCGAGGGGCCCGAGGCGTACGACTGTTCAGGGCTGACGTCCCAGGCGTGGGGGCATGCGGGCCGGCCCATTCCCCGGACCAGCCAGGAGCAGTGGGCCCAGCTGCCGCGGATTCCGCTGAGTGAACTCCGGCCCGGCGACCTGGTGGTCTACTTCCCCAAGGCGACCCACGTGGCCATGTACCTGGGGGGCGGGCAGGTCGTGCAGGCCCCGAGGACGGGTGAGAAGGTCAAGGTCTCGCCTCTCGCCTCCCACCCGATCCTGGGGGCCGTGCGCCCTGACAAGGGTCAGGACAGGGACGCCAGGTAGGCCGCCGTCTTCTCCGGCTCGTAGAAGAAGTTCTCGAAGTCGGAGGGGTCGTTGAAGGCGTTGGCGAAGCGGTCGGCGGCGGGCTGCAACTGGCCTGCCGCGCCGATGAGGTTGAGGATGTGCTCCGGCGGCGGGGCCAGCATCGCGTTCGTCCACTTGGTGACGTGCTGGGCGGTGTCCCAGTAGCGGTCGAACGTGCCCTGCATCCACTCCTCGTCGAACTCCTTCTCCCCGCGCTCCAGGATCGAGGCGAGGTAGGAAGCCGCGCACTTGGAGGCGGAGTTGGAGCCCTGGCCGGTGATCGGGTCGTTGGCGACGACGACGTCCGCGACGCCGAGGACCAGTCCGCCGCCGGGCAGACGGCCGATCGGGTTGCGGACCGTGGGGGCGTAGCGGCCGGCCAACGTGCCGCCCGCGTCGGTGAGTTCGACCTTCGTGGCCCGCGCGTACTCCCAGGGCGTGTACCGCTCCATGAGTTCCAGGGTCAGGGAGAGGTGCTCCGCCGGGTCCTTGACGCCGTTGAAGACGTCGAGCGGGCCGCCGGGTATGCCCTCCCAGAACAGGATGTCGGCGCGGCCGGAGGTGGTGAGCGTCGGCATGACGAACAGCTCGCCGACGCCGGGGACCAGGTTGCAGCGGACCGCGTCGTAGTCCGGGTGCTCGGGACGCGGGCCCAGGCCGTGGACGTACGACACGGCCAGCGCCCGCTGCGGCTCGCTGTACGGCGAACGGGACGCGTCCCGGCCGAACATCGACACCAGCTCGCCCTTGCCCGCCGAGACCAGCACGAGGTCGTACGTACGGGAGAAGTAGTCGAGGTCGGAGACGGCCGCGCCGTGGATGACGAGCTGGCCGCCGCGCTGGGCGAAGGTCTCCATCCAGCCGGCCATCTTCACGCGCTGGTCGACCGACTGCGCGTACCCGTCGAGCCTGCCCACCCAGTCGATCGCACGGGCGGCCGGGCCCTCGGCCCACGAGCCGGGGGCCGCGACCGAGACGCCGAGTCCTTCGATCTTCGGGGCCTGGGACTCCCAGAAGTTCAGCTGGAGATCGCGCTCGTGCTGCAGTGCCGTGTGGAACATGCACTGCGTCGACATGACCCGGCCGGAGCGGATCTCGTCCGCCGTCCGGTTCGACATCAGGGTGACCTCGTAGCCGTGCGACTGCAGGCCGAGGGCGAGCTGGAGACCGGACTGACCGGCCCCTACGACGAGTATCTTCCGCATGCGGGTGGTGACTCCTTGGTGGGTTCTACTCGGGGGTTTCGTCCAGGGCGTGGCCGACCAGGGAGAGAAGGGTCTCGATCACCGAGATCCGGCGGCGCGCGTCCATGATCATTACAGGTATGTGCGCCGGGATCGTCAACGCCTCCCGCACGTCCTCCGGTTCGAAGAGCTCGCTGCCGTCGAAGTGGTTGACGGCGACGACGTACGGCAGTCCGCAGCTCTCGAAGTAGTCCAGGGCCGGGAAACAGTCCTTCAGGCGCCGGGTGTCCGCCATGACGACCGCGCCGATCGCGCCGCGCACCAGGTCGTCCCACATGAACCAGAACCGCTGCTGGCCCGGCGTGCCGAACAGGTAGAGCACCAGGTCGTCGTCGAGCGTGAGGCGGCCGAAGTCCATGGCCACGGTGGTGGTCAGCTTGCCGGGCGTGGCGGTGAGGTCGTCGGTCTCCTCGCTCGCCTCGGTCATCAGCGCCTCGGTCTGGAGCGGGGTGATCTCCGAGACGGCGGTGACGAGGGTGGTCTTGCCGACGCCGAAGCCGCCGGCCACGACTATCTTCGTCGCGATGGGGGCGCGGGTGCGGTCCGTTTGCCAGGACTTCAGGTCCTCGTCGGTGTCCGCGAAGGCGGTGTCTCTAAAGACGACGGAGTCCATTCAGCACCCTTTCGAGCAGAGCGCGGTCCGGACGGCCGGTGCCGTGACCGGTGCCGGTGCCGTACACACGGATCTTTCCCTGGTCCGCGAGGTCGCTGAGCAGCACCCGGACCACGCCGAGCGGCATCTTCAGCAGCGCGGCGATCTCGGCCACCGTGCGCATGCGGCGGCAGAGTTCGACGATGGCCCGCATCTCCGGCATGACCCGCGAGCTGAGGGATCCATTCGTCAGTTCCTTGCGCTCCTCCGGTGCTTCGAGCGCCGCCACGAACGTCTCCACGAGGAGGACGTGGCCGAAGCGGGTACGGCCGCCGGTGAGCGAGTAGGGGCGGACGCGGGCGGGTTTGCGGTCGCCGCCGCGGACGGGGAGGTTCGGCCTGTCGGTCATCGCGTACTCCCCGCCGACTCGGACTCGAGTGATTTCCGTAGCTCGCTGCGGAGTTCGGGGGTCAGGACATGGCCGGCGCGGCCCACGAACAGGGCCATGTGGTACGCCACCACGCTCATGTCGCAGTCCGCGGAACCGTGCACACCGAGCAGCGAGCCGTCGCTGATCGACATCACGAACAGGCTGCCCTCGTCCATCGCGACCATGGTGTGCTTCACCGGGCCGGACTCCATGAGCTTGGCGGCGCCGATGGTCAGGCTGCCGATGCCGGAGACGATGGTGGCGAGGTCGGCCGACGATCCGCGCGGGCCCTTCGGGGTGGCGGCGCGGGGTTGGCGGGCCTCGTCGTTGCGGCCGGGGTCGGAGGAGAGCAGGAGCAGGCCGTCCGATGAGACCACCGCTACTGACTGGATGCCCGGCACCTCCTCGACCAGGTTCGTCAGCAGCCAGTGCAGGTTGCGGGCTTCACTGCTCAGTCCGAAGGTACTGGGCGCGGTCAACTGCTTGCCTCCTCGGGAGTGCCCCCCGTGGCTTCTTCGGAATGTGCGGGCGTCCTCGTCTGACCCGTCTGTTCGGCGATCTCTGCTTCTACGTCGCGGTAGCCGGCCTCCGCCCCCCGGCGGAAGCCGCCGAGCCTCCGGCGGAGGGCTTCGGCGTCGACGGATGCGGTGCGCTGGCGGGGCGGTTCTGTGGGTGCGGTGATCTTCGGGGTGCGCTTGGGGAGGCCCTTTGCGGTGAGCTGGTCCTCGTCGGGGGTGCGGGTGTGTTCCGTCTCGGCTTCGCCTTCGACAGAGGTGTTCCCGCCCGCACCACCCGTACCACTTTCGTCGTCGGGTGCGGGTGGCCCCTGTGGGGCGGATTCGCCATCGGCGGCCGCAGGTTGTTCGTCGGTCGTCGCAGAGCGTTCGTCGGTCGTCGGCGGTACCGGAGCCAGGAGTTCCATCGTCGTTTCCGACGGGGTTTCCGCCGCCGCCGTCTCCGAGCTTCGTACCGCCTGCTCCGCCAGGGCCACCAGCGCGTCGCCCGATTCCGAGCGGCCGTGCAGGACGTTGGAGTTGGCCTCCGCGTCGGCGCCCGGGAGGGCGAAGGAATGAGGCGTGCCGGAGAATGGGGTGGCGGAGGGGACCGCGGCCGAGGGGGCCGGCGCCAGCAGCGGCTTCGGCAGGACCACGACCGCCGCGATGCCGCCCTGCTTCTGCTCGCGGAGCCGGACGCGGACGCCGTGGCGGTGGGCGAGGCGGGCGACGACGTAGAGGCCGAGGCCGAGACCCTCCTCGCCCTCCTGGTCGTACGGGGAGTCCGGGTCGAAGTCGGCGAGGCGGGAGTTGAGGCGGGTCAGGCGGTCCTCGGTCATGCCGATGCCCTCGTCCTGGACGGAGAGCATGACCTCGCCGCTCTCCAGGAGCCAGCCGGAGACCTCGACGGGCAGGTCCGGCGGGGAGAACGAGGTGGCGTTCTCCATCAGCTCCGCGAGGAGGTGGGAGAGGTCGTCCGCCGCGAAGCCCGCGACGTGGGCATGCGGGGGCAGGGCCGCGATGCGGACGCGCTCGTAGCGTTCGATCTCGCTGACCGCGGCCCGTACGACGTCCACCAGCGGGACCGGGCCCGCGTGCTGCTGGACGTGTTCCGTGCCCGCGAGGACCAGGAGGTTCTCGCTGTGGCGGCGCATGACCGTGGCGAAGTGGTCCAGTTTGAAGAGGGTGGCCAGGCGGTCCGGGTCCTGCTCGCGCTCCTCCAGGCCTTCGATAACGGCCAGTTGGCGTTCGACCAGACCCAGGGTGCGCAGCGCGAGGTTGACGAAGGTGCCGCCGATGCTGTCGCGGAGACGACCCAACTGGGCGGCGGACTCGGCGAGTTCGGCGCGCAGTTCCTCGCGGGCGTCGGCCATCTTCTGACGCTGGGCGACGAGGTGCTTGCGGTCGGCTTCCAGGGTGGTGATGCGGCCCTGGACACCGAGGACATGCGCGTGCAGGGCGTTGACCGAGCGGACGACCTGGGCGAACTCGTCGTTGCGGCCGGTGAACTTGACCGGTTCCTCGGCGGCCGGGTCCGCCGCCGTGGCCAGCCGGGCGGAGCCGAGGCGCAGGACCGCGAGGGGGCGGGTGAGGGTGCGGGCCATGGCGGTGGCGACGCCGACGGCGAGCAGCATCAGGGCGCCGAGGACCGCGATGCGGATCTCCCAGGCGGTGACGTCGTCGTCGCGGAGCTGGGCGAGGTCCTTCGTGCGCTGGTTGTAGAGCGCCGACTCCACGCCGCGCATGAGCTCGACGCGGGCCGAGAGGGTGGCGTCGAGCTTCTTGGTGCTGGTGGTCAGCTCGCGGTCGGAGAGGGTGGGCTGGTCGGTGAGGGAGGCCAGGTACTTCTCGGCGGAGTTGACCTCGGGCCCGGTGACGGTGGAGTCGTAGCGGGCGAAGGTCTCCTCGGGCGCGGTCTCCTTGAAGTCGGCGAGGGCCGCGTCGGAGCGCAGCCGGGCCTGCTGGGCGGCCGCGGTGAGGGCGTCGCGCTGCTTGGCGTCGGCCTCGGAGGTGGTGGAGACGGTCGAGGTGATGCCGGTGACCGGGTCGGTGACCGTCTGGGTGCCGCTCGGCACGCTGAGGGCGGCGAGGAGCAGTCCGCGGGTGGCGGCGGCCTGCTGGACGGCGGAGTCCAGCTCGGCGAGGGCGTAGGTGCCGGAGCCCGCGCGGGGCGGCAGCTGCTCGGCCAGCTGTTCGGCGAGGCGGTGCAGCTCGGTGATGGTGGCCGAGTAGGAGGCGTGCGCTTCGAGAGCGGTGCTCTTGCCGGTGAGCACCGCTCTGCGCAGGGCGGCGATCCCGTCGAGGTCGGCGCGCAGGTCGGCCGGGGTGTCGGTGTCGGCGCGCAGCTCCTCGACCTGCCGGTCGACACGGGTGCTGCGCTGCTCGGAGGGCGCCTTGGAGCGCGGGCGGCCGGCGGCGACGTACGAGGTGACCTCGTCCCGCTCGTCGGCGAGCGCGTGCGCGAGGGCGAGCGCGTTCTGGGTCTGCTCGGCGAGCGTCACCAGATCCTGGGAGTCGCTGAGGTCCTGGGAGGCGGCGAGCACGGAGGGCGCGCCGGCCCCGGCGATCGCGGCGGCCACGACGGCGACGGCGACGATGAGCCGGTTGCGTACGTGGGTGGGGCGGCCCTTGCCCACGACGGCCCCGTCAGGGGTGGGGGCGGAGGTGGTGTCGGCGGGAGCCGTCTGCTTGCTCGTACGACGTGGCCGCGTCTTCTGCACCGGTGCTCGCATTCCTGACTCGTGTACCCATGGGCCCGGGTGACGCTCCGTCAACTGACGGGTACTCCCGGTACGGTTCCCGACCCTCCCAGCGCCAGTGGGCAGTGGTCGCGCATCACCCGACCCGCCACTCGAAGGAGTGAACCCCGGAGGGGAGTTGGGGAGCAAGTTCCCGTGGCACAGTCAGGGGCCTTGCGCGGTGGGCCGGTTGGACGTCCGGGGCGCACGATGGCATCATCTGCCGCCGCGCATGGCCGGAGTGAATCATTCCACCCCAAACCAGACGCTTGACCTGCGCGCCTGCACCGATTCGGCGACCGATGCCAGCCTTTTGTGAACCCTGTGAAGGGCTCGTGCAGACTGGCTGGATGCGTACTGAACTCGTATCGGAGCCCGGCGATCCGACCCGCCCCAACGAGGACTTCGCGAGCGTCGGCCTTCCGGCCTCCGGACGGGGCGGAGCACTGGTGGTCCTGGACGGCGTCACACCGCCGCAGGGCCCCACGGGCTGTCTGCATTCCGTCCCCTGGTTCGTCTCACGCCTGGGCGGCGCCCTGACCGAACTGACCGTTTCCCTCCCGGATGTTCCGCTGTCCGAGGCTCTGAGCCTCGCCGTGGCGCGTACCTCCGATTCCCACGCACACACCTGTGACCTTTCTCACCCACGTACACCACAGGCAACGGTGGTGCTGGCGCGCTGGTCCGCGGAGGCCGTGGAGTACCTGGTCCTGTCGGACTCGGTCCTGCTGGTGGAGGCGCCGGGCGGGGCGCTGACGGTCCTGGAGGACGACCGGCTGTCCCGGCTCCCCCGCGAGTCCCTCACGACCGACGCGTACATCGACGCGCATCTCCGCAACAAGGAGGGCGGGTTCTTCACGGCGGCGGCCGATCCCTCCGTGGCGGCGCGTGCGGCGACGGGCGTACTGCCGCGCTCCTCGGTCAGGACCCTGGCCGCGCTGACGGACGGGGCCACACGCTGGGTGGAGAAGTTCCGGGAGGGCGACTGGACGGACCTGTTCACCTTCGTACGGAAGGAGGGGGCGGGGGCTTTGGTGGCGCGGGTGCGGGAGCTGGAGGTCGCGGATGCGGAGCGGGCGTTCCTGGGGCGGAGCAAGCAGCACGACGACGCGTCGGTGGTGTACGCGGAGCTCTGAGGGCGGCGCCTATTTCTCCATGCCCAGGTTCAGCTGGTGCAGCAGCCGCGCCAGCTCCGACACCTCCCGCGGGTCCCAGTCCGCCAGCCGCCCCGCGTACCGGGCCCGGCGCGCGTCCCGGACCCGGCCGACCCGCGAGCGTCCCTCGTCCGTCAACTCCACGAGCCAGGCCCGCCCGTCCGCGGGATCAGGCGCACGGGTGACGAGCCCGAGGTCCTCCAGGGCCCGCAGCTGCCGGGACATCGTCGCCTTGCCGACGCCGATGTACGCGGCGAGTTCGGTGGCCCGCTGGCGGCCGTGCTCGTCGAGGCGGACCAGGAGCCCGTACGCGGAGGACTCCAGGTCCGGGTGGACCTCGCGGGCCATCTCGCCCTGGTTGGCCCGGGCCCGCCGCAGCAGCACGGTCAACTCGCGTTCCAGCGCCAGGAACTCGGGCTGGTCCACACCACTCCCCCGCACGCCGGAACCGACCCCGCGTCCGCCGCCGTTTGCGTCTTCGTGCACGTCAGTCCCTGCCTCGGTTTTCCTGGTCGTGAAAGTTTCCGCCAAATGCCGTCATCGCCGCAGCTCGGCCAGTATTTCGCAGGCTTAGACCAACGGCAGCCTCCGGCCCCTCTTCCCTGGTGCTCGTCTACGTGCGTAGCTTCTCTACCAGGCACTTACTGGCATGACCACGCCAGAACACCCCCCACGTTCCGGTACGTTCCCCCACCGCGCCTCCGGAGGCACGCATGCCCGTGCACAGACTCAGACCGGTACGTCTCCTCCTCGCCGCCCTCGTCGCGACACTGCTCGCGGCCGTCTCCCTCCCCGCCTCCGCCGCCGACACCCCGGCGCGCGGCTCCGCCTACATGGGCATCGGGGTCCTCGCCCACGACGGGCAGAACGGCACCCCCCGTGACACCCGCGCCACCCAGACCGAGGGCGTGGACGTCTCCGGCCACCAGGGCAACGTCGCCTGGTCCACGCTGTGGAGCAGCGGGGTCAAATGGGCGTACGTGAAGGCGACCGAAGGCACGTACTACACGAACCCGTACTTCGCCCAGCAGTACAACGGCTCCTACAACGTCGGCATGATCCGCGGCTCGTACCACTTCGCCACCCCGGACACGACCGGCGGCGCCACACAGGCCGACTACTTCGTCGACCACGGCGGCGGCTGGTCCAAGGACGGCAGGACGCTGCCCGGCGCCCTCGACATCGAGTGGAACCCGTACGGCGCCTCCTGCTACGGCAAGACGCAGAGCGGGATGGTCACCTGGATCCGCGACTTCCTGAACCGCTACAAGGCCCGCACCGGCCGTGACGCGGTCATCTACACCGCCACCAGCTGGTGGACCGAGTGCACGGGCAACTACGCCGGCTTCGCCACCGCCAACCCCCTGTGGATCGCGCGCTACGCGTCGACGGTGGGGACGCTGCCGGCGGGGTGGGGGTACTACACGATGTGGCAGTACACGTCCTCCGGGCCGACCGTGGGCGACCACGACAAGTTCAACGGGGCTCTCGACCGGGTCGTCGCCCTCGCCAACGGCTGACCCACCGACGTACGGCTGACACACCGGCGTACAGCGAAGGCCCGGGCCTCCCTCACGGGACCCGGGCCTTCACCTCATCCGGTGGCGTCCGTCACGCCGTCACCGGAAGTCGTGCCGCGGCAGGAACACGCGCCGCGAACGGACGTCACGCCGCCACCGGCACCTCCGGCGTCGCCCCGTTCGTCGCCGGGGACAGGGCCAGTTCCAGGACCTGGCGGACGTCGGTCACCGGGTGGACCTCCAGCTTGTCCAGTACCTCGGCGGGGACGTCGTCCAGGTCGGCCTCGTTGCGCTTGGGGATGATGACGGTCGTGACGCCCGCCCGGTGCGCGGCCAGCAGCTTCTGCTTCACGCCGCCGATGGGCAGGACCCGGCCGGTCAGGGAGACCTCGCCGGTCATCGCCACGTCCGTGCGGACCAGCCGGCCGCTGAGCAGCGACGCGAGGGCCGTCGTCATCGTGATGCCCGCGCTCGGGCCGTCCTTCGGGACCGCGCCCGCCGGGAAGTGGATGTGCACGCCCCGGTCCTTGAGGTCGCCGACCGGCAGCTCCAGTTCGGCGCCGTGCGAGCGCAGGAAGGACAGGGCGATCTGCGCGCTCTCCTTCATCACGTCGCCCAGCTGACCGGTGAGGGTCAGTCCCGCCGCGCCCGTCTCCGGGTCGGCCAGGGACGCCTCGACGAACAGCACGTCACCGCCGGCGCCCGTCACCGCCAGGCCCGTCGCCACACCCGGCACCGCCGTGCGCCGCTCCGCCGGGTCCTGGGCCGACTCCGGCACGTGGTGCGGGCGGCCGATCAGGTCGCGCAGCTCCGCGTCCGTCACCGTGAACGGCAGCTTCCGCTCGCCCAGTTCGTGCTGGGCGGCGACCTTGCGCAGGAGCCTCGCGATCGAGCGCTCCAGGGTGCGGACGCCCGCCTCGCGCGTGTACTCGCCGGCGAGCTTGCGCAGCGCGCTCTCCTCCAGCGTGACCTCGTCCTTGTCGAGGCCCGCCCGCTCCAGCTGGCGCGGGAGCAGGTGGTCACGGGCGATGACGACCTTCTCGTCCTCGGTGTAGCCGTCGAGGCGGACCAGTTCCATACGGTCGAGCAGGGCCTCGGGGATCGCCTCCAGGACGTTCGCCGTGGCGAGGAACACCACGTCGGACAGGTCGAGTTCGACCTCCAGGTAGTGGTCGCGGAAGGTGTGGTTCTGCGCCGGGTCCAGGACTTCGAGGAGCGCCGCCGCCGGGTCGCCGCGATAGTCGGAGCCCACCTTGTCGATCTCGTCCAGCAGGACCACCGGGTTCATCGACCCGGCCTCCTTGATGGCCCGCACGACCCGGCCGGGCAGCGCGCCGACGTACGTACGCCGGTGGCCGCGGATCTCCGCCTCGTCGCGGACACCGCCGAGGGCAACGCGGACGAACTTGCGGCCCATGGCGTGCGCGACGGACTCGCCGAGCGAGGTCTTGCCGACACCGGGCGGGCCGACGAGCGCCAGGACGGCACCGCCGCGGCGGCCGCCCACGACACCCAGGCCGCGCTCGCTGCGGCGCTTGCGCACCGCCAGGTACTCGGTGATCCGCTCCTTCACGTCCTCCAGGCCCGCGTGCTCGGCGTCCAGGATCGCCTTGGCGCCCTGGATGTCGTACGCGTCCTCCGTCCGCTCGTTCCACGGGAGTTCGAGGACGGTGTCCAGCCAGGTGCGGATCCACGAGCCCTCGGGGGACTGGTCGGAGGACCGCTCCAGCTTGTCGACCTCCTTCAGGGCCGCCTCGCGGACCTTCTCGGGCAGGTCGGCGGCCTCCACGCGGGCGCGGTAGTCGTCGGACTCCTCGCCCTCCTTCTCACCGTTGAGCTCGCGCAATTCCTTGCGTACGGCTTCCAGCTGGCGGCGGAGCAGGAACTCGCGCTGCTGCTTGTCGACGCCTTCCTGGACGTCCTTGGCGATGGTCTCGGCGACGTCCTGCTCGGCGAGGTGGTCGCGCAGTTGCTGGGTGGCGAGCTTGAGGCGGGCGACCGGGTCGGCGGTCTCCAGCAGCTCGACCTTCTGTTCGGTGGTCAGGAACGGTGAGTAGCCGGAGTTGTCGGCGAGCGCGGAGACGTCGTCGATGGCCTGGACACGGTCGACGACCTGCCAGGCGCCGCGCTTGCGCAGCCAGGCGGTGGCGAGGGCCTTGTACTCCTTGACCAGTTCGGTGACGTGGCCGGGCAGCGGCTCCGGCACCGTCTCGTCGATCCTCGTCCCCTCGACCCACAGCGCCGCACCCGGCCCGGTCGTCCCGGCGCCGATCTGCACGCGCCCGCGGCCGCGGATGAGCGCGCCCGGGTCGCCGTCGGCGAGCCGGCCGACCTGCTCGACGGTGCCGAGGACACCGGTGCCCGGGTACGTACCGTCGATGCGCGGCACCAGCAGGACCTTGGGCTTCCCGGGCTCCGAGCGGGCGGCGGCCTGGGCGGCCTCCACCGCGGCACGCACGTCGGCGTCGTTGAGATCGAGCGGGACCACCATTCCGGGCAGCACGACCTCGTCGTCGAGCGGCAGCACAGGCAGAGTGAGCGGTGTGGACGTCGAAGCCATGATCTCCCCTTCGGCAGTCAAGTTGAGCTATGCCGACTCAATGCACGTGAGCCTTTGATTGTTCCCCCGGGTGCGTTCGCTGTGAGCGATCACCTCTGTCGGGGTGGAGGGCGGTCCGCGTACCGTGACCAACGGTAATAGCCACTGATGTATTTCATCTATTACAAGGAGATGTCGTGGACGAGACCGTGCGGGCCTGGGTGGACGGGTGGGTCGTCTCGCGCGGGGCGGCCCCGCCGGTGGTGGAGCCCTGGGGCTGCACGATCGACATGGGCATGGAGGGGCACGTCACCCGGCATGTCCTCGGCGCGGTCGGCGACGCCGTGGACGAGGCGGACGTACGGAAGGTCGCCGAGGCGGTGACCGGGGCCGGGGTGTGGCTCAAGGTGTTCCGGGACCCGGCCGTCGTCTCCCGATGGCTCGACGACGGCTGGTGGATCGACCCCGAGCCCGGCTACCTGATGACCCTCCCGCTGACGCCGGACACGGCAGACCTCCGGCTCCCGGACGGCTACCGGCAGCGCACCTGGTCCCGCGGCGGAGTCGTCCGCACCATGATCGCCGGCCCCGACGGCTCCTGGGCCGCCCGCGGCCAGCTCGCCCCGACCGGCGCCACCGCGGTCGCCGACCAGATCGCCACCTCCCCCGCCCACCGGCGCCGCGGCCTCGGCACCCTCGTCATGCGCACGCTCCAGCGGGCCGCGCTGGAACAGGGGGCGGAGCGGTGCGTGCTGGCGGGGACGCCCGAGGGGAGGGCGCTGTACGAGTCGCTGGGGTGGACGGTGTCGGCGACGCTGACCAGCGCGAAGTACACCGGGGGCTGAAACCGGCGGCGAGGAAAAGAAGTTGCCCCCTCCCGGAGACCCCGTACGTTCGCCCCGTGACCGATACACAGACCTTCCTCGCCGCCTACGACGACCAGATGCGCGGTGCGCCGCCCACCCCGCCGGCCGGGGTGACGTACGAGAAGGACGGGCCGCTGCTGCGGATCGTCGGGCAGTTCCGCGGGTTCGTGAGCGGTCCGCGCGAACTCGGCCTGGAGGGCGCGGAGCTGGACCGGCTGATCGCCCGGCAGCGGGACTTCTTCGCCGGACGGGGTGAGGCGGTGGAGTGGAAGACCCGGGCCCACGACACCCCCGCCGACCTCACCGCACGACTCCGCGCGGCGGGCTTCGTACCGGAGGACCGGGAGACGGTGCTGATCGGGCGGGCCGCCGACATGGCCGTACGGGAGCCGGTGCTGCCGGACGGGGTGACCCTGCGGCGGGTCACCGCCGACGCGGACATGCGGCGGATCGCCGCCATGGAGTCGGCCGTGTGGGGCCAGGACTGGGGCTGGCTCGCGGACGACCTCATCGGCCGGGTCGCCGCCGCCCCCGACGAGATCGCTGTCTACGTCGCCGAGGCGGACGGCGAGGTCGTCTCCGCCGCTTGGCTGGCCTTCCGGGCGGGCACCGAGTTCGCCAGCCTGTGGGGCGGCTCCACGCTCGCCGCGTGGCGGGGCCGGGGCATCTACCGCGCGCTCGTCGCCGTCCGCGCCGCCCTCGCCGCCGCCCGGGGCGTCACCTACCTGCACGTCGACGCCTCCGACGACAGCGCCCCCATCCTGCGCCGCCTGGGCTTCACGGCGGTGACGACGACCACGCCGTACGTGTGGACGCCGGGCGACCGCGAACGGCCCTGATCTCCACGGCATCGCAAGCCCGCCGCGACATCCCCGCAACGCCGTTCACAGGAAGTCCCTGCACACTGCAAGCTCGTTCACAGCTCGATTGAGCGTTTATACGGGGTTTTACGGGGACTTGGGGGCGTGGGATTCGGATGAGCGGCGAGGAGCGGCGGCGGCGCGGGCCCGGGCGGCGGGCGGTGCTGACGGGGGCGGCCGTGGCGGCGGCGGGAGCCGCGACACCGCTCGTGCTCAGGGCCACCGGCGGCGACTCTCCCACGCCCGGCGCCACGTCCGGCCGCCCGGCCGCCCCCGTCGCGAGCAGGGCGGCCGCCTCCACCGCGCCTCCCGCGTCCCGTGGGGACGCCCGCCCCAACATCCTCCTGGTCCTCACCGACGACCAGCCCAAGGACACCGACTGGGCCCTCCCGCAGACCCTGGACTGGCTCGGCGGCCACGGCACGACGTTCGGGCGGGCGCACGCCAACACCCCGCTGTGCGCCCCGTCCCGCGCCTCGATCATGTCGGGCCGGTACGCGCACAACCACGGCCTTCTCGACACCCGCCACCCCGGCCATCTGGACCAACGCACCACGGTCCAGCGCCAGTTGCACGAGGCGGGCTACCGCACGGGCCTGTTCGGCAAGTACCTCAACTACTGGCCCACCGGCGACGCCCCGCCCCACTTCGACGAGTGGCTGCTCCAGGAGCCGGTGCGCTACTACAACGGCCACTACAACGACAACGGCACCGTCCGGAACATCCCCGGCTACAACACCACCGTCATCAAGGACCGCGCCCTCGACTTCATCGAACGGTCCCGCGCCGACACCCGGCCCTGGTTCGCGTACGTCGCCACGCGCGCCGCGCACGAGGTGAACATCCCGGAGAAGCGGTACGCCCACACGCGCGTGCCCGCGTGGCAGGGCCGCCCGTCGGTCTTCGAACCGAGCAAGGGCGACAAGCCGCCCTACCTCCGCGAGGCCCACCACGCCTTCGCCGAGGGCAGCGCCCTGCGCACCCGTCAGCTGCGCACGCTGCTCTCCGTGGACGACGCGATGCGCGACTTCCGCGACCGGCTCCGCGCGCTCGGCCAACTCGACAACACGCTCGTGCTGTTCACCAGCGACCACGGCCTGTGCTGGGGCGACCACGGCTGGCTGCGCAAGTCGGTGCCGTACCGGCCGAGCCTCGAAGTCCCCTTCCACCTGTCCTGGCCGGCCGGCGGCCACGGCACGGCCCGCGCCGACGACCGGCTCACCGGCCACGTCGACATCGCCCCCACCCTCCTCGCCGCGGCCGGCATCACCCCGGACACCCCGCACGACGGCCACTCCCTGCTCGACACCGGCAACGACCGCAGCCATCTGCTCGCCGAGTGGTGGTGGAACCGTCAGGACAGGCAGCCGATCCACACCTGGGCGTCGTACATCGGCAGGACGGAGCAGTACACGGAGTACTACCGCACCCGCCTCGGCCCCGACGGCCGCCCGCGCGGTGACGGGAAGGTGCTGTTCCGCGAGTACTACGACCTGCGCGCCGATCCGTACCAGCTGCGGAACCGCCTGCACGGCGCCGACGCGGAGGAGGAACAGCGGCTCGGGGTACCGGCGTTGGCGGCGGCGCTCGCCAAGGCCCGTTTGCGGGACGGGAACTGACGGAAGGGAACCTCCTGCACGCCGTATTCTGAGCCGGCGTGAAGGGGGGATGGCTCATGGGGCCGTTGATCGCTGTGATGGGGAGCGCCGATCCGGGGCGGCGGCTGGACCCGCCGTTGACGGACGCGGCCGGTGCGCTGACGGCCTGCGAGGAGATCGGCGCGGAGCTCGCGGCCGACGGGTGCCGGATCATCGTGTACTCCAGCGAGGCGCAGTTCATCGAGAGCCGGGTCGTCACCGGCTTCCTGACCCGGGAGGACCTGCCGGAGGGCTCCGTCCAGGTCCGGCCGCCCTACGAGGACGGCGACATCGACTTCCCCCAGCGGGACGAGCGGCCCGAGGTCTTCGACCTGCGGTACGAGCCGGGCAACGACTGGGAGATCAGCTTCTACCGGTCGCTGCGCGACGTCGACGGGGTCATCCTCGTCGGCGGCGGCCGCTCGACGCTGGTCACAGGGATGATCTGCCTCGCGTTCGGGATACCGGTGTATCCGCTGGCGGCCTTCGGGGGTTCCGCCCGCAAGGTCTGGGAGACCATGAACCGGTCCACCCATCACGCCACGGCGGACGAGGTGTCCGCCATGGGCGCGCAGTGGGGTCCGGGCAGCGCCCAGCGGCTGGTGCGGCTGCTGGGCACGCAGCGGGAGCGGCGTGAGGAGAAGCAGCGCGAGGAGGCGAGGTCCCGGCGGGGCGCCACCCTGCGGGCGGGGCTGGGCGCGGTCACGGGGATGCTGCTGCTCCTGCTGGGCTTCGCTACCATCCCGCTGACGTACGCCGTCGAGTCGAGCACCGCGGTCAACCTGTCCGCGCTGATCGTGGGCGCGCTGGCCACCGGCACCTCGGGGGCGATCACCCGGACCGTCTTCGACCGCGAGACCCACTGGGCGCGGACGGCGGTCCTCGGCATGTCGGCCGGCGGGATCGCCTTCCTGCTCTTCGTCTCCGCCCAACTGGCCGCGTCCCCCGACATCCTGGCCGGGGAGGGCGTCCGCCGCCTGCTGTTCTTCGTCCTGGCCGTCGGCTATGTCTCGGGCTTCACGTTCGACGCGGTGTACAACCGCCTGAAGCAGACGGAGCCGCCGGCGCCGCCGGTGATTCCGGGGTTGCCGACGGGGGTGCCGGGCGGGGCGACGCCGCCGCAGTCGCCAGGGGGTGCGTGATGGAACCGCCGTCCAGGCTCGAGGTGTTCCTCAGCCACCGCTATCACTCACCGGCCGAGAACCAGTACTTCTGGGAGCTGCTCAGCGCGGTCGAGAACGTGTCGTTCCGCGTCGACAAGGCGGGCTCCTTCACCAGTCCGGTGCGGCTGGAGCGGATGATCCGGGACGCGGACGGGTTCGTCGGCATCCATCCGCTGCCAGGACCGGCGCACGCGGCCCCCGTGCCCTCGCAACTCCTGGAGACCGCCCAGTACTTCCGTCTCGAACTCGCGATGGCCGTACGGGCCCGCAAGCCCGCCGTCGTCTTCCACGACCAGCGGCTGCTGCCGGTGCTCCGGGCCCCGCAGAGCGTGCGCCTGCTGCCGTACGACGCCCAGGAGGTCGACGCGGGCCGGCACTCGTCGCTGCCCGCCAAGGTCGAGGCGGCCTTCCGCGGCTTCCTCGCCGAGGCGCACGCGTCGGAGTCGGCACCCAGGCGGCGCTCCCACCAGGCACGGCGGGTGGGGGTGCTGGTCCCGCCGGAGGACCCGCTCGTTGCGGCCACCCTGACCGCTGCCCTGCGCGGCGAGTACTGGGAACCCGAGGTCCTGCCCTGGCCGCCCCGGCTGGACCTCGATCTGATCGCCCGGCTGCGGGCCTGCGACTGGGTGGTGATCGACCTGGACACCGCACCCGGCCGGCTCGCCGCCGCCTTCGCCCACGGCCAGTTCGTCCCGACCCTGGCGATCGCCTCGCGGGCGGACGAACCGGTGCCGGACGTGGAGACGCTCTACGGCACGTCCGCGACCGGCCACCGCAAGGCGATCGTCCGCTGGAGCGGCCCCCTCGACCTCGCGGACGCCGTCACCAAGCACCTGAAGGTCATCGACGAACCGCCCCAGTACATCGGCAGCGCCGAACAGGCCGTGGCGCACTTCCGTTCCGCCGCCCTGCGCAACGAACACGTCTTCCTCAGTTACGCCTCCGCCAACGGCGACCGGGCCGCCGAGTTCTCCCGCCTGCTGAACGGCCGTTTCCAGGAGGTCTTCGACTTCCGCGAGCAGGGGGCCATCGGCGTCGGTGAGGACTGGCTCGACGACCTGATCGGCAATCTGGCCAGGTCGGCGATCGGTGTGCTCCTGCTGTCGAAGGAGTATCTGGAAAGCGAGTACTGCATGTTCGAGGCGCGGGAGTTGCACCGGGCGTCGATCGAACGCCGGGTGAGGCTCGTTCCGGTGTGCCTGGAGAAGATGGACCTCCCGGCCTTCCTCCAGGGCACCCAGTACCGCGCCCTCTACCGCCACACCCCGCAGGAGATCGTCACCGAGCTCCTGTCCCAACTCCCCGCCACCGCCTGACCATCGGCCAGGTCGCCACCCCGATCGCCAGTGAGAACAGGTGCCCCCAGTTGCTCAGCGGATCGGTGAACGCCAGCAGGTCCTGGACCAGCATCCAGCCGAACCCCACCAGCAACGGCCAGCGCAGCCAGGGCCGCAGCAGCCCCGCCAACGCCCCGAAGCTCGCGGCGACGCCGAAGCTGATGCCGTAGTCCAAGCGGTGCAGTGAGCTGTCCGGCAGCTGCCCGACCAGCACCGCGAGCCCCACCGGCACCTCGGTCGCCAGCGTGGCCAGAACGTGCCCCAGCAGGAAGACGACCGCCGTCCGCGCCCCGCCGATCCGCCGCTCCAGCGCGGTGAGGACGAGGAGAAAGCCGATGGCGTACGGCGACAGCAGCCCGCCCGCGACCCACAGCGCACTGGCGAGCAGCACGAGCACCGGCGTCCGCACGAGGTGTGCCACATCGGTGCTGGAGCCCTGGAGCAGGCTGTGCACGAGGTCGGGGTCGGCGTACTCGGTGACCAGCGAGGTCACGGCGAGGACGGCGGCGTACCCGAAGGTGAAGGGGGTCCCGGTGGGGGTGGGGAGGAGGCGCCAGGGGCGGGGGCGTACCGGAGCCGGGCGGGTGGCCGGTGCCGATGCCGGCGCCCGCTGACTCGGGATGCCGTCGAGCAGCTCGGCGGCATCGGGAAGACCGGCCGTCTCAGTCCGTTCCACCGCGAGGCGCTCCTTCCGTTTCGCCCCACGATTCGCGCCCGACCCGCCCGCTGTCTGTGACCGGCGCCACGCGGACCCCGATTCACAGCCACTTCTCAAGAACCGCCCAACGGGCGGCGGGCGGGCCCCTGATGTCGTACGGCCACGGCAATCGCCTGTGCACAAGCCACCGAACTGCCAAAATGACCCGATGCCCATCTCGTACGACACCCCTGAAGTCCTGGACCGTCGCGAGGGCCCGCACGGCGAGGTCGTGCTGCGCCGGCACGGTCGGTTGTTGCAGATCATCGCCAACGGCTGCTTCCTGATGGACACTTCCGACGGCCGCTCGGAGCGGCTGCTGGTCGACGCCGCGCTCGCCGCGCTGGACGACCGGCCCGCGCCGAGCGTGCTGATCGGCGGGCTCGGCGTCGGCTTCTCGCTCGCACACGCGGCCGAGAATCCGCGCTGGGGCCGGATCACCGTCGTGGAGCGGGAATCGGCCATCATCGACTGGCACCGTGACGGCCCGCTGTCCGCGCTCTCCGCGCGAGCGCTCGCGGATGCACGCGCAAAGATTCTGGAAACGGATCTTGTCACTTACGTCAATGAGACATCGGACACGTACGACGCGCTGTGCCTGGACATCGACAACGGACCCGGCTGGACCGTCACCGAGGGCAACGACGGGCTGTACTCCTCGGCCGGACTGGCCAGCTGCGCAAGGGTGTTGAGGCCGGGCGGGGTGCTGGCGGTGTGGTCGGCGCAGCCCTCTCCGGAATTTGAAAGTTCCCTATGGAATGCCGGGTTCCAACAGGTGCGTACCGAAGAGATCCCGGTTGCCCGGGGCGTTCCGGACGTCGTGCATCTCGGCGTCCGACCTGGATAGCCGAGGCGCGGTGACTCCCCGTACTCTGCTTCCCTGACGCAGATCATTCAAGCGTCAATCGCAAGCATGCGCAGGCAAGCCAGAGAGCGGAATCACCCCACTGATTCCGGAAAGCAACTTTTGGGGCGGGCGATGGAGCAGACACACACCTCCCACAACGGCACGGCTACGGCCACCCCGGGCGCGCAGCGCCGGGTGCTGGTGGTCGAGGACGACCCGACGATCGTGGAGGCCATCGCGACCCGGCTGCGCGCCGAGGGATTCCTCGTGCAGACCGCGGGCGACGGTCCGGCGGCGGTCGACACGGCCGAGGCCTGGCAGCCCGATCTGCTGATCCTCGACATCATGCTGCCCGGCTTCGACGGCCTGGAGGTCTGCCGCCGGGTGCAGGCCGCCCGTCCGGTGCCGGTGCTGATGCTGACCGCGCGGGACGACGAGACCGACATGCTGGTCGGGCTGGGGGTCGGCGCCGACGACTACATGACCAAGCCGTTCTCGATGCGGGAGCTGGCGGCCCGGGTGCACGTCCTGCTGCGGCGGGTGGAGCGGGCGGCGCTGGCCGCCGCGACGCCCCGCTCGGGCATCCTGCGCCTGGGCGAGCTGGAGATCGACCACGCGCAGCGCCGGGTGCGGGTCCGGAGTGAGGATGTTCACCTCACCCCGACCGAGTTCGACCTCCTGGTGTGCCTGGCGAACACCCCGCGCGCGGTGCTATCCCGGGAGCAGCTGCTGGCCGAGGTGTGGGACTGGGCGGACGCCTCCGGCACCCGCACGGTCGACAGCCACATCAAGGCGCTGCGGCGGAAGATCGGCGCCGAGCGGATCCGCACGGTGCACGGCGTGGGCTACGCCCTGGAGACGCCGACGCCATGAGCGACGGTCCGGCCGGACGGAGAGGGCCCTGGGGGCCCGGGGACCCCAAGGGTGTTCCCGGTGAGTCCTGGGGCAGCGTGCGCCCGTTCTCGATCAAGACCAAGCTGGGGGCGCTGGTCGTCGCCTCGGTCCTGATCACCACGGGCCTGTCGATGATCGCGGTGCAGACGAAGACGGAGATCCGTTTCATCACGGTCTTCTCGATGATCGCCACGCTGCTGATCACCCAGTTCGTGGCGCACTCGCTCACGGCTCCGCTGGACGAGATGAACGCGGTCGCCCGCTCCATCTCGCACGGCGACTACACCCGCCGGGTCCGCGAGAACCGCCGGGACGAGCTCGGCGACCTCGCCGAGACCATCAACCGCATGGCCGACGACCTGGAGGCCCAGGAGCAGCAGCGCAAGGAGCTCGTGGCGAACGTCAGCCATGAGCTCCGTACGCCCATCGCGGGCCTCAGGGCGGTGCTGGAGAACATCGTGGACGGGGTCTCGCCCGCGGACCCCGAGACGATGCGTACGGCCCTGAAGCAGACGGAGCGGCTCGGCCGGCTCGTCGAGACGCTGCTCGACCTCTCCCGCCTCGACAACGGCGTCGTACCGCTGAAGAAGCGCCGTTTCGAGGTGTGGCCGTATCTGTCTGGCGTGCTGAAGGAGGCCAACATGGTCGCCTCGGCGCGGGCGGGACTCAGCTCCGGGTCCGGCAGCCACACGCGCACGGACGTGCATCTGCACCTGGACGTGACCCCGCCGGAGCTGACCGCGCACGCGGACCCGGAGCGGATCCACCAGGTGGTGGCGAACCTCATCGACAACGCGGTCAAGCACAGCCCGCCGCACGGCCGGGTCACGGTGAAGGCCCGGCGGGGTCCCCTGCCGGAGTCCCTTGAGCTGGAGGTCCTCGACGAGGGCCCCGGCATTCCGCGCTCGGAGTGGCACCGGGTCTTCGAGCGGTTCAACCGCGGCAACATCACGCGCCCGCACGGTCCGGGCAGCGACGGCGGCACCGGGCTCGGGCTGGCGATCGCCCGCTGGGCGGTGGATCTGCACGGTGGCGGGATCGGAGTGGCCGAATCCGAGCGTGGCTGCCGGATTCTTGTCACTCTCCCGGGACTTCCATCTCTGCCAAGTTGACGTAAAGTTCGAAGCGGAGCTTCAAGATCCACGGGCGTCCGCGCTGACGGACACGTGTGATCGGCCACAGGCCCGCGCCATCGGCGTCCAGGGGCCCCGCTCACCCCTTCCCGGGTGACGCCGTGAGAACCGGAACCACGCTTGTTTCCCGCCATTTCCAGCGGCGAAACACGGTTTTCGATGTGACTTACACGACGATGAACCGGCCCGGCCTGACCTTCTGGGTCTTGGAGGCGTAGCCTTTATTCCCGCTGTCCATCACCTTGTGAAGCGGAAGAGGGCGGTTGCCGCCGTGTCGCCACAGTCCCCCAGTAACTCGAGCATGTCGACCGACGCAGACCAAGCGGGCAAGAACCCCGCGGCCGCGTTCGGACCGAACGAGTGGCTCGTCGACGAGATCTATCAGCAGTACCTCCAGGACCCGAATTCGGTAGACCGAGCCTGGTGGGACTTCTTCGCCGACTACAAGCCGGGCGCGGCCGCCGCCCCGGCTGCGGCTGCTGCTCCGGCCCCCGCCGCCCCGGCTCCGGCGGCTCCTGCCGCCCCCGCGGCTCCTGCGGCGCCCTCGGTGCCCGCGCCGGCTCCCGCGGCCGCGCAGCCCGCTGCCGCCGCTCCGGCGCCCGCCAAGGCCGCCGCCCCGGCTCCGGCTCCGGCCGCTGCTCCTGCGGCTGCTTCGGCTCCGGCTCCGGCGAAGCCCGCCGCGGCCAAGCCGAAGGCCGAGCCGGCCGCCGCGTCCGCGGAGGGCCCCGAGCTGGTCACGCTGCGCGGCCCCGCCGCCGCGGTCGCGAAGAACATGAACGCCTCCATCGAGGTGCCCACGGCCACGTCCGTGCGCGCGGTCCCGGTGAAGCTGCTCTTCGACAACCGCATCGTGATCAACAACCACCTGAAGCGCGCCCGGGGCGGGAAGATCTCCTTCACCCACCTCATCGGGTACGCGATGGTGCAGGCCATCAAGGCCATGCCGTCGATGAACTACTCCTTCACGGAGAAGGACGGCAAGCCCACCCTGGTCAAGCCGGAGCACGTCAACTTCGGCCTCGCCATCGACCTGGTGAAGCCCAACGGCGACCGCCAGCTGGTCGTCGCGGGCATCAAGAAGGCCGAGACGCTGAACTTCTTCGAGTTCTGGCAGGCCTACGAGGACATCGTCCGCCGCGCCCGTGACGGCAAGCTGACGATGGACGACTTCTCCGGTGTCACGGTCTCCCTGACCAACCCCGGCGGCCTCGGCACCGTCCACTCGGTCCCGCGCCTCATGCCCGGTCAGTCGGTCATCATGGGCGTCGGCTCCATGGACTACCCCGCGGAGTTCCAGGGCACCTCCCAGGACACCCTGAACAAGCTCGGCATCTCGAAGGTCATGACGCTCACGTCGACCTACGACCACCGGGTCATCCAGGGCGCCGCCTCCGGCGAGTTCCTGCGGATCGTCGCGAACCTGCTCCTCGGTGAGAACGGCTTCTACGACGACATCTTCGAGGCCCTGCGCATCCCCTACGAGCCGGTCCGCTGGCTCCGGGACATCGACGCCTCGCACGACGACGACGTCACGAAGGCCGCCCGTGTCTTCGAGCTGATCCACTCCTACCGGGTCCGCGGCCACGTCATGGCCGACACCGACCCGCTGGAGTACCGCCAGCGCAAGCACCCCGACCTCGACATCACCGAGCACGGCCTCACCCTGTGGGACCTGGAGCGCGAGTTCGCGGTCGGCGGCTTCTCCGGCAAGTCCCTGATGAAGCTGCGCGACATCCTCGGCGTGCTGCGCGACTCGTACTGCCGCACCACCGGCATCGAGTTCATGCACATCCAGGACCCCAAGCAGCGCAAGTGGATCCAGGACCGCATCGAGCGCCCGCACTCCAAGCCGGAGCGCGAGGAGCAGCTGCGCATCCTGCGCCGGCTGAACGCGGCGGAGGCCTTCGAGACCTTCCTGCAGACGAAGTACGTCGGCCAGAAGCGGTTCTCCCTGGAGGGCGGCGAGTCCGTCATCCCGCTGCTGGACGCGGTCATCGACAGCGCGGCCGAGTCGCGCCTGGACGAGGTCGTCATCGGCATGGCCCACCGCGGCCGCCTGAACGTGCTCGCCAACATCGTCGGCAAGTCGTACGCGCAGATCTTCCGCGAGTTCGAGGGCAACCTCGACCCGAAGTCGATGCACGGCTCCGGTGACGTGAAGTACCACCTGGGCGCCCAGGGCACCTTCACGGGCCTGGACGGCGAGCAGATCACCGTCTCGCTGGCCGCGAACCCGTCCCACCTGGAGACGGTCGACCCGGTCATCGAGGGCATCGCCCGCGCCAAGCAGGACATCATCAACAAGGGCGGCACGGACTTCACCGTCCTGCCGGTCGCCCTGCACGGTGACGCGGCCTTCGCGGGCCAGGGCGTGGTGGCCGAGACCCTGAACATGTCGCAGCTGCGCGGCTACCGCACCGGCGGCACGGTCCACATCGTCATCAACAACCAGGTCGGCTTCACGGCGGCTCCCGAGTCGTCGCGTTCCTCCATGTACGCCACGGACGTGGCCCGCATGATCGAGGCGCCGATCTTCCACGTGAACGGCGACGACCCCGAGGCCGTCGTCCGCGTCGCCCGCCTCGCCTTCGAGTTCCGCCAGGCGTTCAACAAGGATGTGGTCATCGACCTCATCTGCTACCGCCGCCGCGGTCACAACGAGTCGGACAACCCGGCGTTCACGCAGCCGCTGATGTACGACCTGATCGACAAGAAGCGCTCGGTGCGCAAGCTCTACACCGAGTCCCTCATCGGTCGCGGCGACATCACCCTGGAAGAGGCCGAGCAGGCGCTCCAGGACTACCAGGGCCAGCTGGAGAAGGTCTTCACCGAGGTCCGCGAGGCCGTCTCCCAGCCGGCCACCGGCCCGGTGTCGGACCCGCAGGCGGAGTTCCCGGTCGCCGTGAACACCGCGATCTCCTCCGAGGTCGTCAAGCGGATCGCCGAGTCCCAGGTCAACATCCCGGACACCTTCCACGTCCACCCGCGTCTGCTGCCGCAGCTCCAGCGCCGGGCGACGATGGTCGAGGACGGGACGATCGACTGGGGCATGGGCGAGACCCTCGCCGTCGGCTCGCTGCTCCTGGAGGGCACCCCGGTCCGCCTGTCGGGCCAGGACTCCCAGCGCGGCACCTTCGGCCAGCGCCACGCGGTCCTCATCAACCGCGAGACGGGCGAGGAGTACACCCCGCTCCAGTACCTCGCCGAGGACCAGGCCCGCTACAACGTCTACAACTCCCTGCTCTCCGAGTACGCGGTCATGGGCTTCGAGTACGGCTACTCGCTGGCCCGCCCCGACGCGCTCGTGATGTGGGAGGCGCAGTTCGGCGACTTCGTCAACGGCGCGCAGACGGTGGTCGACGAGTACATCTCGGCGGCGGAGCAGAAGTGGGGCCAGACGAGCGGTGTCACGCTCCTCCTCCCCCACGGCTACGAGGGCCAGGGCCCGGACCACTCCTCGGCCCGTGTCGAGCGGTTCCTCCAGCTCTGCGCCCAGAACAACATGACGGTCGCGATGCCGACCCTCCCGTCGAACTACTTCCACCTCCTGCGGTGGCAGGTGCACAACCCGCACCACAAGCCGCTGGTGGTCTTCACCCCGAAGTCGATGCTGCGTCTGAAGGCCGCCGCGTCGAAGACGGAGGAGTTCACGTCGGGTCAGTTCCGCCCGGTCATCGGCGACGCGTCGGTGGACCCGGCCGCGGTCCGCAAGGTCGTCTTCGTGGCGGGCAAGCTGTACTACGACCTGGAGGCCGAGCGGGTCAAGCGCGGCATCACGGACACGGCGATCATCCGGATCGAGCGCCTGTACCCGCTGCCGGGTGCCGAGCTCCAGGCCGAGATCGCCAAGTACCCGAACGCCGAGAAGTACCTGTGGGCCCAGGAGGAGCCGGCGAACCAGGGTGCCTGGCCGTTCATCGCGCTCAACCTGATCGACCACCTCGACCTGGCGGTCGGCGCGGACGTCCCGCACGGCGAGCGCCTGCGGCGCATCTCGCGCCCGCACAGCTCGTCGCCGGCGGTGGGTTCGGCGAAGCGGCACCAGGCCGAGCAGGAGCAGTTGGTGCGTGAGGTGTTCGAGGCGTAGGCCTCTGCGTCCGGCACGCCGGAAGGCCCGGTCCCCTTTGCGGGGCCGGGCCTTCCGGCTGTCCGTGAGCGGTCCTGGTCAGGCGGGCTGCGGTTCGAACTCCCAGTAGGGGCGCACCCGTTCCCGGGCCGAGACGGTGTGGATGTGCTGCGGTCCGAGGGTCTCGGCCAGCCGCCGCAGGGCGTCCTGTTCCAGCGGGTCGGCCTCGTCGGGGCGCCCCACGTCCCGCAGGTCGTAGGCGAGGGCCACCTGGGCGCTGAGTGTCATCGGGTGATGGTCGCCGAGGACGGCGCGGCAGCCGTCGTACGTCGCCGTCGACAGGGCGAAGGCCTCGTCCAGGCGGCGGGTGAAGTTGCGCCCGGCGGCCGCGTTCATGGCGGCGCCCAAGGTCCACGGGTGCCGGGAGCCGAGGGCGTTGTCCATGCCGACGAGCGCCTGCTCGCACAGGTTGTGGGCCTCCTCCCGCGCGCCCTGCGCCCGCAGCACCAGGCCCAGGTTGGACAGCTCGCCCAGGTAGTAGGGGTGGGCGGGGCCCAGCTGGCGGAGGTAGGCGGAGACGACGTCCTCGGTGAGCCGGCCGGACTCGTCGAGATTGCCGTACTCGCGCAGGTAGGCGGCGAGGTCGGAGGCGATCATCAAGGTGGCCGGGTAGTCGGCGCCGAAGACGCGGCGGCTGCGTTCGTAGACGTCGCGCAGTCCGTCGCCGGCGCGGTTGAGGTCGCCGCCGCGGCGCTGGCACAGGGCGAGGTTGTGCTCGGCGAGCAGGGTGAGGGGGTGGTTCTCGCCGAGCAGGGCCCGGTTCAGCCGCAGGCTCTGCTCCTGGTGGGAGAGCGCCTCGGTGTACCGGCCCATCAGTCTGAGGCCGCGGGCGCAGGAGATGCCGGAGCTGAGGGTGTTGAGGTGCCGGGTGCGCATGACGCGTTCCCGGCGGCGCAGGGTGTCCAGGTCGAGTTCGTACGCCTCCCGGTAGCGGCCCAGCAGCCGCAGGGCCACGGCGAGGTTGTTCTGCGCGTCCAGGGCGCTGGCGTCGTCCTCGCCGAGCAGGCTGCGGTACGTCGTCCAGCCGTGCTCGAACAGCTCGCGCGCGGTGTCGTACTTGGCCATCCGCAGCAGCACCGAGCCGAGCAGGCTCATCGCCCGCAGCGTCTCCAGGTCCCGGTCGCCGCGCTCCTCGCTGAGCTGGTCGACCATGCGCCGGCTCAGCGCCTCCGCCCGCCGGAACTGGCCGAGCATCCGCAGCACGGCCCCGAAGGTGTAGCCGAGTTCGCGGACCTGGGCGTGGTGGTCGCCGAGTTTGTCCCGCCACTGCTGGTCGGCCTGCTCGCACAGGGCGAGGCAGGTGCGGTACTCGCCGCTGAAGTTGAGGAAGCGCAGGCACTGCAGGACGAAGTTCTGGATCTCCGGGTTGCTGCTGGCCAGCGCCCCGGACGGTTCCAGATGCGGAATGAGTTCGGCGTACCGCGCCCAGTTGCGCGGCTCCGCCGGGCCGCCCGGGTCGGCCTTGGCCAGCACCCGTCGCACGGCCCGGGACAGCACGGTGGTCTCGTCCGCCGCGACGTCCTGCCGTACGACGCCGTAGACCATGCTGTGCAGTTGTACGGTCTCCACGCTGCCGCCGGCCTCCGCGGAGTGCTCGGAGTACTCGAGACCGGCGACGGAGAACTGAACGAGTTTGTTGAGGGCGGCGTTCCAGCGGACCTGGTCGTTCATCAGGCCCGAGTACTCCTCGGGGAGGTCGGTCGCGGGGATCTGCCGCAGCAGCCGGAGCGGGACCCGGCCGGGCGCGAAGAACACGCACAGCCGCAGCAGGGCGCGGGCGTCGGGGAACTCCTCGCGGATGCTGTTGAGGAGTATCGCGATGGACTGCGGGAACGGCGTGGGGAACTCCTCCGAGACGCGCAGCACGTCGGGGGCGTCCAGGCGTTGCTTGAGGAGGTCGAGGTAGGCCGGGACCGTCATCGGTGAGTCCGCGAGCCAGCCCGCCGTCTGGTCGAGCGCGAGCGGGAAGTCGCCGAGCGCCTCCGCGAGTTGCTCCGCCTCCTCGGCGCGCAGCCGCAGGGCCCGGCGCCGGATGAAGATGACGCTCTCCCGGCGCGTGTAGACGGGCACCTCGACGAGCTGGGTGTTGCGGGTGGCCCAGTCGCGGTTGCGGGAGGTGATGATGACGTCGCCGGCGCCGGAGGGCAGCAGATCGGTGAGGATGTCGGGCTCGTCGCACCCGTCGAAGACGATCAGCCAGCGGCCGTAGGGGCGGCCCCTGCGCAGGGCCTCCAGGGCGGTACGGATGCGTTCGCCGTAGCTCGCCGCCTCGACGCCGAGCTGGAAGGCGGGGGCCAGTTCGGCGAGGCGTTCGCGCATGCTGGCCCGGTCCTGGGCCGGCACCCACCAGACCACGTCGTACTCGGAGGCGTAGCGATAGGTGTACTCGGTGGCGATCTGGGTCTTGCCGACGCCGGACATGCCCAGCAGCGTGACCACCTTGGCGCCGGACGGCGCTTCCTGGAGGCGTTCGCGCAGCCGGTTCATGACCTCGATCCGGCCGGTGAACCGCGGGTTGCGGCGGGGCACCCCGCCCCAGACCTCGGGCGGGTCGTTGGGGAAGCGCGGGCCGTGCCGTCCGGTGCTGACGCCGAGCCGCTCCACGGGCAGCCCGAGTCGGCGCAGGACGCGGTACTCGGCTTCGCGGGCGTCGATGCCCCACAGCTCGACGGGTTCCAGTGCCGCGGCGGCGCCGGGCGTGGTGCCGCTGGTGAGGGTGACACCGACGTAGCGGCCGGGTTCGCGCTCGGTGACGGCGGCGAGCGCCTCGTTCCACTGCTGGGTGGTGTGCCCGCCGCGGCCGAAGTACCGGTCGCTGAGCACCATGATCACCTTGCCGCTGGCCCGGCCGAGGTCGGCGAGGGCGTCGGTGAGCGTCGCGCTCGCCTGGGGGTCCAGCGGCCGCAGGGTGACCCGGTGGCCGTGCTCCTCCAGACGGTGCCCGAGCCAGCCCGCCCAGGTACGGTCGTACCCCACGTAGCTGACCAGGAAGTGCTGTGGACCGGCGTCTTTGTCGGTTGCCCTGACGGTCACTGGCGCCCCTCTTCCGTGTTCCTCGAACGAATGCGCGCCCCGTGGTCGGCAAGGGCGCCGACGAACTCGTGCCCCTCGGGCGTGAGATGGCGGGAGCCGACGAGTACGGGGAGCACTGCGGTGACTTGACGCCCATAATGGGCGTGCCGGGCTGACGCACCGTCCACTCCGGCGTGTGCCGCCCTCCGCCACCACCCGGCCAGAGCAGCATGGGCGTACGTCCCGTGCAGAAGTCCCTCGAAGGGCCGCCGGTCGGGCCGCCACGGCACGCGGTAGTGCGGCTCGGGCCCGGCGGTGTGGAGCCGGACGAGATCGCTCAGGGCGGCCAGCTTGCCGTGCGCCACCTCGTGCACCAGCGCGGCGGCGAGGTCGAGCCGGGCGCGTGGGCGCAGCAGAACCGAGCCGGGGGTGGCGGGTGCGGTCGCCCCGGCGGAGCGTGAGGTGCGGGCCAGCGGGACCACACAGCTGAGCAGGGTGCGGATCTCCTCGGCGCGCGCCGGGTCCACCCGGTCCAGGAGCGCCATCGCCCCGGTGAAGCGGCGGTCCCACTGGGCGCGTCCCTGGGCCGTGAGGCGGCGGGCGGGCCGGACGCGGCCGAAGGGGCGGGGGGCCCGGTAGGGATCGAGGTCGTCGAGGGTGACCGTGGTGCCGGCGAGCCGGTGCAGGGGCAGCGCCTGGCAGTCCGCGGGCGGTTGCCGCCAGGATTCGGCGGTGACCGTGAGGACGCCCGGCCGCTCGCGGCGCAGGGCGCCCAGCGAGGGCAGTGCGAGGAGCCGTCCGCCGCTTCTGAGGCGCACGGAGAAGTCGAGACCCGCGCGCAGGGCCGCCGCCGCTGCCATCGCGCCGAAGTAGCCGAGGTCGGGCGGCGCGTCGGGGCGGGAAGCGCGCAGTCGCCGCAGGGTCTCCTCGGCCCAGGAGCCGACGGCGGGGTGGTGCAGCACCTCGCGCACGGCCTCGGGCGCGGCGCGCTCGGCCGCCTCCAGCAGGGCCCAGTGGTCGGCGCTCTCGCCCGGGCGGGGCACGGCGTCGAGGAAGGTGCGCAGCAGCAGCAGGCGTTTGCTGACCCGGGTGGCGAGCAGCAGGCGGGCGGTGTCCGGGTCGGGGGTGGTCGTGCCGAGCTGCCGTAACTCCGTGGTGGACACGGCGATGCGGCGGGTGTCGCCCGTGGTGCGGGGCCGGGTCGTGGTCAGCACGGCAGGGCTCCCGCCCACGGGTCCGCGTCCGGCGCGGGGCGTTCGGGGACCGCGGCGCGCAGCCGGCCGGCGATGTGCCGGATCAGCGCGTCGAGTTCGGTGCAGTACACCGACGGGTTGCGGAAGCCGTCGCCGTCGCGGAAGCGGTGCACGTAGTGGCCTCCGCCGCACACGGTGACGAGGTCGCAGGCCTGGCAGACGGGGGCGAGCGCGGCGGGGCCCAACTGGCGGGCGGCGAAGCCCGGATGGTCCAGCAGCGCGTCGAACCCGTCGCGGGCGACATGGAGTCCGGTGTCCGCGGCACCGTCGTAGGCCGACTTGAGGGTGTCGATCAGCTCGATCGACCCGTCGGTCTCGACGACGGCGGTGACCGCAGCGGCGAGGCCGAGCGCCTCGGTGCCGGTGGGCAGCCCGAACAGCAGGGCGATGACCTCTTCGAACCGTCGGATCCGGGTCCGCCGCCGGCCGGCGTCCCACCAGTGGTCGAAGACGGCGATCAGCCAGTCCGCGTACGGGGTGCGGCCCGGTCGGCGGCCCGGCGGCGGGCTGCTCCAGTTGCCCAGGGGCAGCAGCAGG
The DNA here is from genome assembly GCF_015163075.1 of Streptomyces justiciae. Lineage (GTDB taxonomy): Bacteria > Actinomycetota > Actinomycetes > Streptomycetales > Streptomycetaceae > Streptomyces > Streptomyces justiciae. The sequence goes on along the minus strand of NZ_JADDXU010000005.1, from coordinate 275,390 downwards.
TCGATGGCCGGGGGCGCGAAGCTCAGCAGCGACTCGTAGGTCTCGACCGGGTCCTGCTCCAGGTCTACGACGCACAGCAGGCCCGCGTAGCTCTCGGGCCGCTCGGCGAGCAGGCGCAGGCCCCGGGCGGCGGCGGGCCAGGAGGGCCGTCCGGCGTGGTCGACGCGCCGGCCGTTGTGCCCGGGCCCGCCGTCGAGGCTGACGCCGACCCGGATGCCGGCCGCCGCGAGCGCGTCCAGCCGCTCGGCCGTCAGGAGCGTGGCGTTGGTCTGGACGGTGGCCGAGAGCGCGCAGCCCGTCGGCAGGGCGGCGCGTAACTCCTCGACGAACGCGGCCAGTTCGGCGGCCGGGGTGAGCAGCGGCTCGCCGCCGTGCAGGACCAGGTCGACGCTCGGCAGGCGGTGCCGGCGGGCGTGGTCGGCGATGCGGCGGACGGTGAGCGCGCGGACCTCGGCGCTGATAACGGCGGGGCGGTCACGCCAGGTGCCGTCCGCCATCTCGTAGACGTAGCAGTAGGTGCACGCCAGATTGCACCGGCTGTTGGTCTTCACCACGAACTGCCGCAGCGGCCGGGCGAGTCGGCCGCCGGCGCGCAGCGCCGGGACGTCGAGTGCCGCGTACGGCCAGGGCGCTCGCGCGCGATGCGTCGCCCACCGGTCGTGCTTCCCGGCCTCCATGCCGTCACCCCTCCCCGTCGGCCCTCCCCCGGGCCGGTGTCCAGTGCTCCCGCGGGACGCCGTCAGCCCGCCCGCTGGTCGAACTCGGCCAGTACGTTCAGCGGGTCGACGACCCGGTCCAGCAGGTCCTCGATGACGTCGGCCAGCACCGGGTGGTCCAGCCCACGCAGAGCGGTCAGGTCGACCCCGGACAGGTCCACCAGCCGGGTCGCGCACGCGGTCGCGGTCGTGTCGTCCACCATGACCGCCGAGTCGTTCGGGTCCTTCATGTACGGCTCCTCTTTTCGCCGGCCGCCTCGCGCCTCGTCGGCGGCTGTCGTCCCCGTGCCTTCTCCCCGTCCGTCCCCGGGAGGAAACTGGCACGCGGTGGCAGCGGCCGGATCAGGGATTCTGCAGGGCTCGAATACGTTCCCGCAGCGCCGCCGTGTCCACCTGCTCGTCGTCGTACGGTCCTTCGGCACCCGGTGCCTCGTCGGGGCCGTCCGGGTCCGGTGGGGCGTCAGCTCCCTCCGGCCGGGTCTCGGTCCACAGTTCCAGCGCGGTCCGATAGGCCTCCAGGGCGCCCCGTGGCCGCCCCATCCGCTCCAGGACCTGCCCGCGCAGCTGTTGCAGCCGCGCCGCGTGGGCCAGCCCCTCGCGTTCCCGTTCCGCCCCGGTGTCGAGCGCCGCCCGCCAGGCCCGGCGGTAGGAGTCGGCCGCGTGCTCCAGCCACCCGAAGTCCTCGGTCCTGTCGTGGAGTTCCAGCTGTACGTCGCCGTGCTCGCGCCAGGCACGGGCGCGCAGCAGCGGGTCCTCGGACGCCTTCGCCGCGAGCGACAGCAGGTGTTCGGCCTCCCAGAGGTCGACCATGTCGCGTTCGTGCCGGTAGCGCAGCCGCAGGCCGCGCGCGAGGGCCAGGACGCGGCGGGCGGAGCCGGGGTCGGTGCGCGGCAGGGCCGCCCGGCTCTCCCGCAGCACCTGAACGGCCGCCGACACATGGCCGGCGCCGTCCGCGGCGCCCGCCCGCTCCAGCAGCGCCTCGCCCCACTCCGGAAGCAGGTCCGCGTACCGCTCGTCGTCGCGGGCCGCCAGCGGCCGGGCCGCGGCGTAGGCGGCGGTGGCGGCGTCCAGGTCCGTCAGGTCGCGCGCGCGTTCGTAGCGGGCCCGGCGAACCCGCGCGGTGCGCACCAGCACGGCCAGCCGCAGCGCCTGGTCCCCGGCCGCCTCCGTCAGCGCCCGCGCGAGGTGTCCGAGCGCCTCGTCGTCCCGGCCGGGGACGCGGCTGAGCGCGCCGGCCAGGTCCAGTCGCGCCCTGGCCCGGCGGACCGGGGGCGCCTCGGGGTCCAACGCGGCCAGTCCTACGGCGAGTTGTTCGGCGGCCCGCTCGGCCGGCCCCGGGTCGTGGTCGAGTTCGGCGAGCGCGAGCAGGACTTGACCGAGCATCAGATGCAGGGTGCTGTCGGGCTTGCCGCGCAGGCGTCCCTCGCGCCGCTCGTACTCCTCCAAGGTGGCCACCGCGTCCCGGAGATGGCCCGGTGCGGCCTGGAGGCGGTGCAGGCGCAACAGGATCTCGGCGCGACGCACCGCGCAGTCCCGGCCGAGCTCGTACTCGACGCCCTCGGTCACGCACACCGCGGCGAACTCCTGCTCCGCCTCGCCGAGCGTCTCGGCCGACGGGCCCGGGCGGGCGGCGAGCGCCTGCTCGTACAGCACCTGTCCGAGCACGGCGCGGGCGCGGACCATGCCGGGGACCGCGGTGGCCCGGCGCAGCACCGTCCGGGCCTCGTCGAGCAGGAGCGGGTCGTGCTGGACGGACCACAACTTCAGCAGCACCCGGCCCAGTTCGAACCGGACCTCGCCGCCGCCCCCGGCACCGGGCAGGGGGTCGTCCCACTCCTGCGCGGCCCGCCGGAGCACCGCCGCGGCGGTGTGCAGCCCGTTCTGGTTGCCGTCGCGTTCGTAGTCGGCGACCAGGGCGCGTGCCGTGCGCACCGGCCAGGTCTGGTCCGGCGGTCGCCGTCCGGTCTCCGGCGCCACCGGTTCGTCGTGGGCCGGTTCCAGGAAACGTCGTACGACCGCGGCCGGCACCTCGGCGAACGGCCGGGGCACCGGCACCTCGGCGGTGTCGTCGTCCGGCGTCTCGCGCAGCGCGCCGCGGGCCCGGTCGAGCTGGGCGACCGCCAGCGCCGGGAAGTCGCGCGCGCCGCGGCCGAAGTGCCGGCGCACGTAGTCGGAGCAGTGCTTGAGCACCAGCGCGGCCTCGTCGCGGTCGAGCGGACCGAGGAGCACGTCACGGACGCCGGGCACGAACTCGTACCAGTCGCCCGGCTCGTCGCCGTTGCGCCGGAGCAGCCCGCTGAGCAGCACCTCGGCCAGGTCGGAGGGGCCCGAGCCGGGGAGCATGGTGTGCTGCACCATCCGCATCACCGGCAGCACCAGCGGTGCCGCCGACAGGAACACCGCCAGGCGCATGGCCCGCGGTGAGGCGCTCGAGCGGAACCGGTGCACGAGTTCCTCGGGGCCGAGCTGCGGCGCGTTCGCCTCGGGGGCCGCCGCCTCGGGATGGTCGGCGTACACCCTTCCCGTCACGGCCGGTACGGGGCGGCCGCCGAGGCCGGCGAGGAGCCGCGCCCAGGCGCCCATGGCGGGCGGACTCGGCGGCAGCATCGGCACCGAGCGCCCGCCGCCCGCCGCCGGTCCGCGGGCCAGGAACCGCAGCGGCGCGCCCTTGCCCTCGCCGCGGTGCAGGGTGCCGGACTCGGCGGGCAGCCAGGTGCGGTTCCACAGCCGGTGCGGCAGCGGCTGGACGAGCGCGGTGGGCGAGTACTCCGCCCACCGGTGCACCAGCCGCTGGGCCCATCCGCGCCGCCACAGCGGGCCCGTGCAGTCGGTCAGCAGCAGGGTCAGGGACCGCCCCGAGGGGTCGCGCAGCTGGTCCGCCGGCCCGCCCGCGCCGTGCGGATCGGGGCTGCGGCCGAGGAAGGCGGTGCCGTCGGGCAGGTTGTGCAGGTAGTGGGCCTGTACGTCGCGGAAGGCACCGATGCGTTCACACACGCCCCGCAGTTCGGTGAAGAGCTCCCGCCAGACGACCATCGAGGGCGAGGCGTCGAGCACCAGGTGCAGGGTGGCCTCCCGACGGCCCTCGGGGCGCAGCACCGGCATGATCAGGCCCATCGCCCGGGCGCTGGCGTCGGCGGTGGCCTCCTCGTCGAGCACCATGCGGCGTGGCGGGGCGGGCAGTTGCAGGCGTTGCAGCGGGCGCAGGGCGCGCTGGAATTCCAGGACGCACGGCAGTGCGGGCGGGGCGGGCGCGCGCACCTGGACCACGCGTGCGGCACGGCCCTGCCCCGGGGCCGGGGGTCCGGCGCCGCGGCCGTCTGCGTAGAAGGAGACGCTGCTGCCCCGGCGCCGCGGCCGGCGGGCCGGGGTGGCGTCCGTGGCCGGGGGGTCCTTCTCGGGTGCGCGGCTCGGGGGTTCCCCGGTGTCGCCGGTGCCGGTCGCGGCGGACGTCGGTGTCCGCCGGGGAGGGCCGAGGTACGGGCCGAGCCAGAGGGCGTCGGCCAGTTCCTCCGCGGTGGTCTCGAGTCCGCTCGCGTCGAGCAGTCCGGCCAGCCGTGCGACCTCGTCGGGGGGTCCGGTCACGGGGCCACCTCGCTCCGCTCCGGGGTCCGCCGGGCCCGCACGCCGCGCACCGCGCTCACCTGGCCCGGTCCAGGCGCTGGACCAGCAGGTCGGCGAGGCTCTCCCGGGTGGGCGGGGCCGCGTAGTGGGTCAGGAAGATGGCGTTGAGCAGCTGGTCCGCGGCGATCACCTCGTGCTGGGCGCGGGCCAGGAACTCGCGGATCAGTTCGCCCCCGCGTTCCGCCGCCTCCTCGCCGAGGTGGGCCTTGACCATGGCGCTGAGCCGCTTCTCGTCGGGCGGGGCGAGTTCGAGGTGGATGCAGCGGCGTAACAGGGCGGCCGGGAAGTCGCGTTCGCCGTTGCTGGTCAGGACGATGAACGGAAAGGCCCGGCACCGCACCCGGCCGCCGCGCAGGGTGACCTTGCGGCCGTCGTCGGTCAACACCTCGACCTCCGGCTCCCGTTCGGCCACCCGCTCCAGCTCGGGGATGGCGAACTCGCCCTCCTCCAGCACGTTCAGCAGGTCGTTGGGCAGGTCGATGTCGCTCTTGTCGAGCTCGTCGATGAGCAGCACGCGGGGGCGGGACCCGGGCAGCAGCGCGGTGCCGAGGGGGCCCAGGCGTATGTAGTCACCGATGCCGGGGCCCTGTTCGGGCCGACCCGCGTTGGCGGCGATCTGCACGTCCTGCAGGCGCGCGATGGCGTCGTACCGGTACAGGCCGTCCTGGAGTCCGCTGCGGGAGACGATCGGCCAGCGCAGCACCCGGCCGAGCTTCAGCTCGTGGGCGACGGCGTGCGCGAGGGTCGACTTGCCGGTGCCGGGGCGGCCGGTGACGAGGAGGGGGCGGCGCAGATAGAGGGCGGCGTTGATGACGTCGAGCTCCTCGGCGTCCGGTCCGTCCAGGCGGACGTCCTGGCGCCGGCTGCCGAGCCGGCGCAGCGTGCTGCTGTCGCCGACGGGCGCGTCCGGTTCGCCGGTCGCGGGGTCCTCGTCGGAGGGTGCGGCGTCGGGCGGCGGCTCACCGTCGAACGCGCGCCAGGGCGGCGGCGGGGGCAGCCGGGTGATGCCGTCGTGAGGTACACCGACGCCGCGGTAGATGAGCCATTCGTTCATGTCCTGCTCCTCGTCGGTGAGCGGCGTGTGGTGCGGCGTCGTGCTCCCTTGTACGGAGGCGTCACAGGTCTCCGTTCAGGGGCGCGCCGACCGGCAGCGGATGGCCCGGATCGTCGAACACCAGACCCACTCCGAGCGACCAGTAGGCGTCGGGCTCCTTGCTGAACACCCTTCCGCGCAGCTCCTGGAGGCGGGCCGGCAACTGGGCCGCCCCGGAGGCCCGTTCGAGTTCCCGTTGCGCACCGCGGTGGAAGTCGGCGCACCCTCCGGCGGCCGGCGCCGCGTCGGGTCTGCGGCACACGGCGACCGGGTACCCCGTCTCCCGCACGGCGTGCAGGGTGCCGAGGGTGGGCTGGGCGTCGGCGCTCCGGCAGTGCACGGGCACCGTGTGCTCGGCGAGCCGGTCGAGCCAGTCGTGGTCCACGGTGCGCGGCCGGCCGCCCGCGCAGTCGGCCGGCCGGCCCTCCAGGGGGCCTTCGCGCAGCCGGTTCCACCGGGCGGTACTGCGCTGGAGCGCCCGGTGCGCGACCGGCAGCGAGCTCGGGTAGCGGAAGACGACCTGCCGCTGCACCCCGACCGGTATCCCCTCGCTCAGTTCCCACGCGTCGACGGGAAGGACGAACAGCTCGGGCGGTACGGCGACTTCCAGCCGGACCCGGCGGTCGCCGCCCGCGTCCACCGACCGGAACGTCTGGAGCAGCGGATCGCGCATCGCGTCCCACAGTTCCTGCTCGGTGGCGGCACTCCCGTCGTGCCGCGGCTCGGCCCGGCCGCCCGCGCGCAGCACCGAGATCTGCCAGCTGTACGAGCCTGTCCAGATGTCCTGCCAGGCCTCGACCAGCACGGTCGGCGCCGACGCCTCGACGTCGGCCGCGGCAGTGCCGGCGGGTTCGGGCCGGTCGGCGGGCGCGCCGTGCGGTGAGCCGTTCATCAGGGCGGGCCTGCTCTCGGCGCGCCGCTGCTGGAGCTCGGCGTATCGCCCGGCCACGTCGCTCTTCAGCGTTCTGCTGTGCCGGCCGGCGAGGTCGAGCACCTTGTCCCACAGCCGCTCCTCCAGGTCCGGGGCGGGCGGCCGGACGTGGTCGAGCGCGGCGACGGCGCTCACGTACCGGAGCATGGTCGCGGTCTCGTCGCCACCGGGCGGGTCGTAGAGCATGCCGAATCCGTCGCGCCAGGCGAGCGGGGCCGGGCACAGGCCCGAGCCGAACTCCTCGCCCCGGGAGCGGTCGACGAGTTGCTTGGCCACGTCGGCGCCGTCGGGCGGCGGCAGTTCGGCCAGCATGCCGAGGAGGGCGGCGCGATCGCCCGGGGCGAGGCCGTGCCGGCCGGGCGGCAGACAGGCCTGCTGGTGGTCGGCCCAGCTGGCCCGGTTCTGGGTGTCGAGGTGGCGGTCGAGGTGATAGCGGTCGTGGGCCCGCACGACCTCCTGGTAGCAGGGGGCCGCGCGGAGTTGCGTGACGGTGACCGCGAGGCCGCCGCCCGCGGCGTTGCGCCGGGCTTTGACGACGCCGACGACCTCACCGCGACGCAGATCCACGACGGGCCCGCCGGACATGCCGGGTTCGATCTCGTCGGCCGCGCCGAGCCGCACGAAGGCGCCGCGGGCGGCGTCGCCGAGCAGGGTGGTGCGCCGGCCGGTGATCTCCTGTTCGCCGAACTCGTCGGTGCAGCCGAAGTACGCCACCTCCTGGAAGCGCGGCCTGGGCCGGTCGCTGAGCCACAGACACGCGTGCGAGACCGCGTCCCGGACCCGGACGAGCGCCAGGTCGGGGGCCTGCCACGCACCTCTGCGCTCCGCGGGTTCCGCGGGCAGCAGCCATTCCACGAGGCCGGTGGTGACGCCCGCCGCGCCGTTGTCGTCGGTGAACGAGATGCCGACCTCGCTGCCCACGCCGGCCACCCCCTCGCCCCCTCTCGCGGACCCCCCGACGGCCCGCTCCCCCTCGCCGATCACATGGGCGCAGGTGAGCACCCAGCCGGGCGCCACGAAGAAGCCTGAGCCCCAAGTCTCGCCCGTCCCGGCTTGTGCATACCCGGAGCGGCGGTCGTGGATTCTCACACAGGCCGACAGCACGGAGCTTTCCAGGATCTCGAACGCCCGCGCGGGCTCCGTCGTGCGCTCGGAGGCCATGGCGTCCTCGCGCACTACTGGCCCTCGGACTGCGCGGGGTCGTCGGTCCGCGGCTCGGGATGCCAGGTCAGCGTCACCGTGAGCGAGGCCTTCGCCTCCGAGCTCGCGAGCAGCGAGACCACGGCGCCCGACTTCGCCACGAGCTCCACGCCGAAGGAGACACTCACCTCGTCCGGCCGCACCGCGTCCGCCGCGCCGCGCAGGGCGCCCGCGACTCCCTGCACCAGATCGTCCAGCCCCTCCACCCCACGGGCCACCCGGTCCGCGAACCGTCCGGTGTCCGTGTACTTGCCCTGGGCGGGTACGGCGGGCAGCGACGCTCCCTCCGACGCCCGCATCAGGACGGGTCGGCCGCCGATCTCGAGCCGTACGACGTCGTCCGCACCCACCGCTTCCTGACCGGCCATGCCCAGCCCCCTCGTTCCGGCCACCCCCGTGGCAGGTCCTCACTGCGCCACCAACCACCCCTGGAACCACCATGGTTGGCCTTCCAGGCTAACCCCGGCGCTCTTCCGGAGGGAGGGAACGTGGGCAGGCCGCTTATCCTGGGCTCGGACTGAACTGTTCTGCCCTGTACGGAGCGCAACTTGTACTTCACGGACCGTGGCATCGAAGAGCTGGAGAAGCGGCGCGGCGAGGAAGAGGTCACCTTCGAGTGGCTCGCCGAGCAGCTGCGGACGTTCGTGGACCTCAACCCGGACTTCGAGGTTCCGGTCGAGCGACTGGCCACGTGGCTGGCGCGGCTGGACGACGAGGACGACGAGTAGGTCGTACGACGGTCTCGGCGCGGGGTGCCCCTGGGGGCGCCCCGCTTTTCGTGCTGCCCGGACTACCGGCCCCCGGCGCTTTCTCCGCCGCCCCCGCCCGGAAACACTCAGTCGCGCGGATGACTCAGGCCGTACGCCAGCCCCAGCGCCCCGTGCCCCAGCAGCAGCGCCCCCGCCGTGATCCAGCCGCCGCTGCGGCGTCGTAGGCCGAAGGCGGTGAGGGGGAGGCCGGTGAGGATCTGGGCGAGGGCCAGGGCGCGGGCTCTCGGGTCGCCGGACCATGGGAGCCAGGGGGCCAGGTGGTGGCCCGCGACGACTTCGAGTTCGGCGCGGACCGTCTCCTGCCAGCCCTCCCACTCGACGGGTCGGGCGTCCGGCTGGGCGCGGACGGCCTCGCGGAGGCGGTCTGCGGGTTCGCCGGGGGTGAGGCCGGTGGGGAGGGTGAGGCCCGCGCGAGTGAGGACCGCGAGCAGGCCGGTCAGGCGGGCGCGGGCGTCGGCGGCGGAGTCCGGTTTCGTCAGCTGGTCCAGGGACTGCACGTCCAGGACCGGGTCGAGGCCGAGCCGGGCGGCGAACGTGCGCATCGCCTCGTCCTCGCCGGCCGGGGTGCCGTTCGCGAGCCAGACATAGCCGACGGGGCGGCGGAAGCCGGAGGCCAGGGTGTAGCCGCTGCGCTCGGCGTCCCACCACAGGGCGAGGACCGGCCAGGGGGCGCCGACGGCGAGGGCGGTGGCCCAGCCGGTGAGGACGCGGTCGACCGGCTCGCCGCCGTCGCGCCAGGGCCTGCCCTCGGGAACGAGGACGCTCCAGTCCCGGCCCGCGCGCGTGAGCAGCATGCGCTCGCGGAGCAGCTGGGCCGCGGGGGCGACGGCCTCGGGCTCCGCGCGGCAGAGGAGCAGGGCGCCGGGGGCGGGGGCGGGAGCAGAGGGTTCCGTCGGCATGCTCACACGCTAGGGCGATTTGGGTTACTTGAGCACTTTTGGGACGTCGAGGGTCGCCAGAACGGGTGTCTTGACTTTCCGGGACCGCGATATATCGTGAATGGGAGAAGACGCGATATGGCGTGTGTGGTGTGGCGTCGTGGGTCGTGTGTCGTTGTCACGGGGAGGTCAGTGCCATGTCCGAGTGGTCCGTCTCGGAGCCCGGGAAGCTGTCGTTCGACGAGCCGGTGCGCGAACTGCATGTGCGCATCGTCAACGGAACGGTGAACGTCGTGGGCACGGACGAAGGTTCCGCCCGCCTGGAGGTCTCCGAGCTGGAGGGCCCACCCCTGGTCGTGAACCAGGAGGGCGGCACCCTCACCGTCGCCTACGACGACCTGCCCTGGAAGGGCTTCCTCAAGTGGCTCGACCGCAAGGGCTGGCGGCGCAGTGCCGTCGTCTCCCTGGCCGTGCCGGCCGACACGCGCGTCGAGGTGGGGGTGGTGGGCGCCGGGGCCGTCGTCTCGGGCATCCGCGGGGCCTCGTCGGTGAAGGGCGTCACCGGCGACACCACCCTGGTCGGGCTCTCCGGACCGGTCCGCGCCGACACCGTCTCCGGGAACCTGGAGGCCCAGGCCGTCACCGGCGACCTCCGCTTCAACTCCGTCTCCGGCGACCTCACCGTCGTCGAGGGCTCGGGCTCCTCCGTCAAGGCCGACTCGGTCAGCGGCTCGATGATCGTGGACCTCGATCCGAACGGCCCGACCGACGTCCGGCTGACCAGTGTCTCCGGTGAGATCGCGATCCGGCTGCCGCAGCCGGCCGACGCCGAGGTGGAGGCCAACACCGCCAGCGGCACCATCTCCAACGCCTTCGACGGCCTCCGGGTGCACGGCCAGTGGGGCGCCCACAAGGTCACCGGCCGCCTCGGCGCCGGCACGGGCAAGCTCCGCGCGACCACGGTCTCCGGCTTGATCGCCCTGCTGCACCGGCCGCCCCGGGAGGACGAGACGGAAGCGGACGGTGCCTGGGAGGACGGCGGCGGCTTCGACGCCCACGCGGAGCATCGCGTGGAGCGCGTGACGGAGGGCGGGACGGAGGGCGGGACGGAGGATCACGCCGGTCGCCGTGTGGAGCACCTCGTGGTGGACGCCGATCCGGTGGACTCCGACCCGGTCGACGACTCCGACCCGGTGGACCAGTCGAAGAGCGACTCGGGGGACAATTCCGTTTCCGGCCCGGGTGGCGCCGCGGAGGGCTCGGACGCCACCGACCCCACTGATGCCACCCCGGCCGACGGCACGACCGACAAGAAGGTGCTCTGACATGCCCCCCGTCTTCGCCCACGGCCGCCTCCGCCTCTACCTGCTGAAGCTGCTCGACGAGGCCCCGCGGCACGGCTACGAGGTGATACGGCTGCTGGAGGAGCGCTTCCAGGGGCTCTACGCGCCGTCGGCCGGCACCGTCTACCCCCGGCTGGCCAAGCTGGAGGCCGAGGGCCTGGTCACGCACACCACCGAGGGCGGCCGCAAGGTGTACGCCATCACGGACGCCGGCCGCGCCGAGCTGGCCGACCGCAGCGGTGAACTCGCCGACCTGGAGCTGGAGATCCGGGAGTCGGTCGCGGAGCTCGCCGCCGAGATCCGGGCCGATGTGCGGGGCGCGGCGGGTGATCTGCGGCGCGAGATGCGCGCGGCCGCCTCCGAGGCCCGCCGTGGCGGTGGCAGCGGTGACGGCGGTCGCGCTCAGGACGGCGGCCTCGGGGATTTCGCCGAGTACGCCGACAAGGAGTCCTGGCGCGCGGCCAAGGAGGAGATGCGCCGCGTCAAGCAGGAGTGGAAGGAGCAGGCCCGGCGCGCCAAGGACGAGAGCAGGCGGGCTCGCGAGGAGGCCCAGCGGGCCCGGCGGCAGGCCAAGGAGGCGCAGGAGCGGGCGCGGGAGCAGGCCCAGGAGGAGGTGCAGCGGATCGCCCGGCGGGTCCAGGAGCAGGTGCAGGACCATTTCGCGCGGGGCGACTGGCCCACGGGGGTGCGTGAGGGGCTGACCGAACTGGCCAAGGAGTTCGGCGAGTTCGGGAAGGACTTCGGCAAGGAGTTCGGGAAGGACTTCGGGTTCGGCCGGACCGGCGACGAACGGCACGGCAGGCAGTCCGCGAAGTCCGCACCGGCGTCGGCGCCCGAGTACTCCGAGACCCCGGAGGACTTCCCCGCCGACTACGAACCGGCCTGGGCCCATGACACGGGCACCGGCGAACCGGCCCGCGACCTGGACCGCCTCCTCGACCGCTTCCGCGACGACATCCGCGACGCGGCCCGAGACCACGGCGTCACCCAGGACCAACTCCAGGCCGCCCGCCACCACTTGTCGACGGCGGCGGCTCACATCGGGGCGCTGCTGAGGACACGAAGGGACTGAGCACGGGCCGACGGCACCTCCCCGGGAACCGGTGACGACACCTCAGGGCACAGGCAGCCTCGCCTCCCCAGGGAGACCGGCGACAACACCTCGGGCCAGGCAGCTTCGCCTCCCTAGGAAGACCGGCGACGACGCCTCGGGACACAGGCAGCCTCGCCCCCCAGGCGACCGGCGACAACACCTCGGGACACGGACGGCCTCGCCTCCCGGGTAGCAGCGACGGCACCTCCCGAGTACCGGACGGCATTGCCTTCCGAGTACCGGCCGCATCGCGTCCGACACAGGCGGCATCGCCTCGTGGGCCCGGGCGACGTCGCCCCGTAGGCCCAGGCAACGCCGCCCCGTAGCCCCACCCAACGGCACCCCGGCGATGCCGTCCCCCTCGGCAGCAGCGCGGCGGCGTCAAAGGGAGCCCCCTCCCAGTCGCCGCCGCGCGAAAGCCCCGCGCTCCTGATCTGCGCTTCCGACCCGCGCTCCTGCCCCACCCCTCCCTCAGCCCGCCTTCGCCTCTCCCCCGCCGTAGAGCACGCGGGTCAGGGCCTCGTACGTGACCCCGTGGTCCGCGAGGACCTCGGCGGGGACTCCGGGGCCCGTGGTCAGGGCGAGCAGGATGTGTTCGTCGCCGACGTGGCGGTCCTTGTGGCCGACGGCGACGCGCAGCGCCCGTACGAGCACGTCCTTCGCGCTCCTGCTGAACGGGCGGCGCCCCGACCACCCGGACCAGCGCCCCGCCCCCGCGCGGTCGCCGGACATCGCGCCGACGCCGTGCGCCTCCTCGACCCGGGCGACGATCTCCGACACGTCGATCCCGAGTCCGGCCAGCGCGTCGGTGTCGGCCTGGGACAGCCCGCCCCGCCGACGGGCCTCGCCCAGCGCCTCCCGTACCGACTCCAACCACCCCGCACCCCCGACCGAGGCGAGCGCGAACGACGCCCGGCTGCCCTCCCGGTCGAGCAGCGCGAGCAGCATGTGCTCGGCGTCGACGGTCTCCGACCCGGCCCGTTCCGCGTGCTCGACCGCACCCGTCACCACAGCCCGGGCGTCCTTCGTGAACCGCTCGAACATCAATGCCTCCCGTACTTCTTGTGCACGGCCTGCCTGGTCACACCGAGTTCCGCGGCGATCTCCTGCCACGACCAGCCCTGGTTGCGCGCGCTGCGCACCTGCACGGACTCCAGCTGTTCAAGGAGCCGGCGCAGCGCGGCGACGGCCCGCAGGCCGATCCGGGGGTCGCGGTCACCCGCCCGCTCGGCGAGATCCGTTGCTTCGGTCATGATGTCAACCTACGTTGACAACCGTGAGGCGTCAACCAAAGTTGACAGTCCAGGCACGAGAAAGGCGGGCCCGGCATCCGGACCCGCCCCTCGACCGACCAACCCACCAACCGGACTCAGGAGTTCGTCAGCACGATCTTTCCGAACTGCTCCCCCGACGCCAGCCGCTCGAAGCCCTCCCGGGCCCGGTCCAGTGGAAGCTCCTCGTCGATGACCGGGCGGACCCCGGTGGCGGCGCAGAAGGACAGCAGGTCCTCCAGCTCGTCCTTGGTGCCCATCGTCGAGCCCACGACCTTGAGTTCAAGGAAGAAGATCCGGGTCAGCTCGGCATGCGAGGGCCGGTCACCGCTCGTCGCACCGGAGATGACGAGCGTGCCGCCCGGCTTCAGCGACTTCACCGAGTGCGACCAGGTGGCCGCACCGACCGTCTCGATGACGGCGTCGACCCGCTGCGGCAGCCGCGCACCGGACTCCACCGCCTCCACGGCCCCCAGCTCGATCGCCCGCTTGCGCTTGGCCTCGTCCCGGCTGGTCGCGAAGACCCGCAGCCCGGCCGCCTTGCCGAGCACGATCGCAGCCGTGGCGACCCCGCCGCCGGCGCCCTGGACGAGGACCGAGTCGCCGGGCCGTACACCGGCGTTGGTGAAGAGCATGCGGTACGCCGTCAGCCACGCCGTGGGCAGACAGGCCGCCTCCGCGAAGGAGAGCTCCTTGGGCTTGGGCAGCACGTTCCAGGTCGGCACGGTGACCTGCTCGGCGAAGGTGCCCTGATAGCGCTCGGTGAGGATGGAGCGGGGCTCCTTGGGGCCGACGCCGTGACCGCTCTGGCCGATCACCGAGTGCAGGACGACCTCGTTGCCGTCCTCGTCGACACCGGCGGCGTCACAGCCGAGGATCATCGGCAGCAGGTCCTCCGTGATGCCGACGCCCTTGAGGGACCAGAGGTCGTGGTGGTTGAGGGAGGCGGCCTTGACGTCGATCACGCTCCAGCCGGAGCGGGCCTCGGGAGCCGGCCGCTCCCCCAACTCGAGTCCGGAGAGCGGCTGGTCACGATCGATGCGGGCGGCATAGGCAGCGAACATGATGTTGACGATAGGGTTCCGCGCGCCTCGGGGGAACCGGAGAGCCCTGTGACACACGCCCTCTTGCCACGGACCTCACGACCACCCGAACGGACTCGCCGCCAAGTAAAAAGTGACCCCGCCCGGCACACAGCCGGACGGGGCCACCCCACGTTCACCCACCTCAGCGGCGAGCCACACCCTCCGCACGAGCCGCCGCGGCGACCGCCGCCGTGACCGCCGGGGCGACCCGCTCGTCGAACGGGGACGGGATGACGTAGTCGGCGGCGAGGTCGTCGCCGACCACCGAGGCCAGCGCCTCCGCGGCCGCGATCTTCATGCCCTCGGTGATGCGGGAGGCCCGCACCTGGAGCGCGCCGGCGAAGATGCCGGGGAACGCGAGGACGTTGTTGATCTGGTTCGGGAAGTCCGAGCGCCCCGTGGCCACGACCGCCGCGTACTTGTGCGCGACGTCGGGGTGCACCTCGGGGTTCGGGTTGGCCATGGCGAAGACGAAGGCACCCTCCGCCATCGACGCGACCGCCGCCTCGGCGACCGTACCGCCGGAGACGCCGATGAAGACGTCGGCGCCGGCCAGGGCGTCCTCGAGGGAACCGGTCAGCCCGGCCTTGTTGGTGAAGGAGGCCACCTCGCGCTTGACGTCCGTGAGGTCCGCGCGGTCCGTCGAGATGACGCCCTTGCGGTCGGCGAGGGCGACGTCCCCGATGCCCGCCTCGACGAGCATCTTGGCGATGGCGACACCGGCCGCGCCGGCGCCGGAGATGACCGCGCGGAGCTGGCCGATCTCCCGGCCGCTCAGCCGCGCCGCGTTCCGCAGGGCCGCCAGCGTCACGACGGCGGTGCCGTGCTGGTCGTCGTGGAAGATCGGGATGTCGAGGCGCTCCTGGAGGCGCTTCTCGATCTCGAAGCACCGCGGCGCCGAGATGTCCTCCAGGTTGACCCCGCCGAAGGAGGGAGCGAGGCGGACCACGGTCTCGACGATCTCGTCGACGTCCGTGCAGTCCAGCGCGATCGGCACCGCGTCCACGCCGCCGAACTGCTTGAAGAGGATCGCCTTGCCTTCCATGACCGGAAGGGAGGCCTCGGGCCCGATGTCACCGAGTCCCAGCACCGCCGTGCCGTCGGTCACGACGGCGACGACGGACGACTTCCACGTGTAGTCGTGGACGAGCTCGGGCTGCTCGGCGATGGCGCTGCACACCTTCGCCACGCCGGGTGTGTACGCGAGGGACAGGTCGTCCTTGTCGCGGATCGGCACGGTGGCCTGCACTGCCATCTTGCCGCCGCGGTGCAGCGCGAACGCGGGGTCGAAGGAATCGAGGGGCTCCGCCCCTCCGTCCTGGCCCGTATCGCTGTCGCTGCGAGGATTGACGATCTCCGCTGCCACTTGTTCTACCCCTTAGATATTCATGGTTTGAGGGTGGCCACTCCTGGTTGAGAAGTGGGCGGGCACCGCGTACGGCCCTGTGTCGGTGATGCGTACGGGCCGTGCACGACGGGCGCGCCGCACACGCGCCCTGAGCCCCGGATGAGGGGTGTAAAGAACCTTCTTACCGGACGGACGGCACCTGCGACGAGTCCAATACGTGCAAGGTCACATGACGGACCTCGCACATCACATATCGGTGACATGAATCATGAACAAATATGTGGACACGTCCTCGACACCCTCTTGACAGCGGGTCGAGCCGTCGTTCACGCCAGGAGGTCGGCGCTCGCATCGTGAGATGCGCCGAAGATCCTCCGGCCGGAAGGAGAGATTCCCGCAAGAGGTGCGGCCTTGATGTCCGACCTGATGCGGTTCGGGGGTCACCCGTTATCCGATTTTGACATGGCTGGCCCCCTGAATGGCGCAGTCCGAATGGCAAGATGCCGTAATCACACGAGGTCGCGGCACTCGAAGGCGTGTGCTCTCGTCGACCTAGGAAACCAAGGCCCCTGCCGACCCCATCGGCAGAAGCCCGCCCCATCGGCAACTCCACCCATCCGCCGGAGGAACCCACCATGACCGCAAGCTCCACCCGTCGTACGACCGCCGCCCGCTCCCGGCTCGCAGCGGTCGGCTCGATCGCGGTCGCAGGCGCCCTGCTTCTCACCGGCTGCGGTGACCAGACGGACAGCGGCAACGACAGCGGCTCGAAGGAGAGCGCGTCCTCCAGCAAGGCGCCGCTCTTCGACAAGCTGCCCGCGGACATCCAGAAGGCCGGTGTCATCAAGGCCGGCACCAACGCCGAGTACGCGCCCATGGAGTACCAGGAGGGCGGCAAGATCGTCGGTGTCGACATCGACATCGCCAACGCCCTGGGCGAGAAGCTGGGCGTGGAGTTCAAGTTCACCTCCGGTTCCTTCGACGGCCTGATCACCGCGCTGAACTCGGGCCGCTACGACCTGGCGATGTCCTCCATGACGGACACCAAGCAGCGCCAGGAGGGCCTGGACGACAAGGGCAAGAAGCTCGGCCCGGGTGTCGACTTCGTCGACTACTTCAAGGCCGGCACCGCCGTCTACGTCGCCAAGGGCAACCCGAAGGGCATCAAGTCCATCGAGGACCTCTGCGGCCAGACCGCCGCCGTGCAGCGCGGTACGACGTACGAGGCCGCCCTCCAGGCGCAGTCCAAGGCTTGCACGAAGGACGGCAAGAAGAAGATCGACATCGAGTCGTTCGAGAACGACACCGAGGCCCAGACCCGTGTGAAGTCGGGCGGCGCCGTCGCCGGTGTCAACGACTACCCGGTCGCGGTCGACCTGGCCCGCAAGGCCGACGGCGGCAACGCCTTCGAGGTCGTCGGCGAGCAGGTCGACGCCGGTCCGTTCGGCATCGCCGTGAACAAGGACAACAAGGAGCTCACCTCCGCGCTGGAGGCGGCCGTCAACGCGATCATCGAGGACGGCACGTACAAGAAGATCCTCGACAAGTGGGGCGCCCAGTCCGGCGCCATCGACAAGGCCGCGATCAACGGCGGCAAGTGACCGACCCGGCACCACTGAAGGGCAGTCACGGTGACTGACAAGTTCGAGAAGGAGCCGGCGGACGCGACGCCGCCGGTCTCCAAGGAGGCCTCCGCCTCCGCCGCCTCCGTCGCCCCTGAGGCGATCAAGGCCGTCCCGGTCCGCCACTGGGGCCGCTACGTCAGCGCGGTCGTCGTCCTGGCGCTCGTCGGCCTGCTGGTCAACGCGTTCGCCACGGCCGACAAGATCCAGTGGTCCGCGGTCGGCGACTACGTCTTCGACGACACGGTCCTCAAGGGCGCCGGCCGCACCCTGCTGATCAGCGTCCTCGCGATGGTCATGGGCGTGGTCCTCGGCGTGATCCTGGCGGTCATGCGGCTCTCCAAGAACCCGGTGACCAGCTGGGTGGCCTGGGTCTACATCTGGTTCTTCCGCGGGACCCCGGTCTACGTCCAGCTGCTGCTCTGGTTCAACCTGGCGCTGATCTTCCCCACGCTGAATCTCGGTCCGATCTACAAGGACGAGATGGTCGACGTCATGACGCCGTTCATGGCCGCGCTCCTCGGCCTGGGGCTGAACGAGGCCGCGTACATGGCGGAGATCTGCCGCGCCGGCCTGCTGGCCGTCGACGAGGGCCAGACCGAGGCCTCGCACGCGCTCGGCATGAGCCACGCCAAGACGCTGCGCCGCATCGTGATCCCGCAGGCGATGCGGGTGATCGTGCCGCCGACCGGCAACGAGTTCATCAACATGCTGAAGACCTCGTCGCTGGTGTACGCGGTGACGTACAACGAACTGCTGCGCGCCACGTCGACGATCGGCTCCACGTCGTACGCCGTCATGGAGATGCTGTTCGTGGCGTGCATCTGGTACCTGGTCATGACCAGCGTGTTCAGCGTCTTCCAGTTCTACCTGGAGCGGCGTTACGCCCGCGGCTCGTCCCGGAACCTGCCGCCCACTCCGTGGCAGAAGATCAAGGTCAACATGATGGCCTTCAGCCGCGAGAGGGGTAACACGGCATGACCGCCATGGTGAAGTCCGAGGGCGTGCACAAGTCCTTCGGCCCGGTGGAAGTCCTCAAGGGCATCGACCTGGAGGTCAAGCAGGGCGAGGTGTTCTGCCTCATCGGCCCTTCCGGCTCCGGCAAGTCGACCTTCCTGCGGTGCATCAACCACCTCGAGAAGATCAACGCCGGCCGGCTGTACGTCGACGGCCAGCTCGTCGGCTACCGCCAGAAGGGCGACAAGCTGTACGAGCTCAAGGACAGCGAGGTCGCCCTCCAGCGCCGGGACATCGGCATGGTGTTCCAGCGGTTCAACCTGTTCCCGCACATGACGGCGCTGGAGAACGTCATGGAGGCCCCGATCCAGGTCAAGGGCGTGAGCAGGTCCCAGGCCCGGGAGCGGGCGGGCGACCTGCTGGAGCGCGTGGGCCTCGCCGACAAGGCGAAGAACTACCCCTCCCAGCTCTCCGGCGGCCAGCAGCAGCGCGTCGCCATCGCCCGGGCCCTCGCCATGGACCCGAAGCTGATGCTGTTCGACGAGCCGACCTCGGCCCTCGACCCGGAGCTGGTCGGTGACGTCCTCGACGTCATGCGCGACCTCGCCGAGTCGGGCATGACGATGGTCGTCGTCACCCACGAGATGGGCTTCGCCCGCGAGGTCGGCGACAGCCTGGTCTTCATGGACGGCGGCGTGGTCGTCGAGTCCGGCAACCCGCGCGAGGTCCTGTCCAACCCGCAGCACGAGCGGACGCAGGCGTTCCTGTCGAAGGTTCTGTAGCGGGTCGTACGACGACGAAGGGGCGGTACGGGAATCCCGTACCGCCCCTTCGTCATACGGTCACTTGACCGCGAGCAGCAGCGTGTCCGACGGTGAGCACCACACCGGGCGGGCCTCCCCGAAGCCCTTCTCGCGCAGTACGCGCGCGTGCCAGGCGGGGGACGGCATCTCGCCGTCGGCGTGCTCGCCGTAGATCTCGAAGCGGCGGGCGGTCGGGCCGGCGAGGACGGGGTCCTGCGCGGCGACCTGCCACCACTCGGCCCAGTCGAGGGCGCCGTCGGCCTTGGCCTGATCCATGCGGGCGTGGCGCTGGGCGCGCTCGGCCGCGTTGATCCGGGGCGTCGTCTCGTCGATCATGTGGTCCGCGTTCATGAAGACACCGCCGTCGCGGACGAGTTCCGCGACCTGACCGTAGAGGGCCGCGAGGGGTTCGCTGTGCAGCCAGTGCAGGGCCGTGGCGGTCAGGACGGCGTCGTAGGAGTCGTACGGCAGTTGCGCGCGCCAGTCCGGGTCCTTGAGGTCGGCGGTCACGAAGGTGACCCGGTCGTCGCCCGCGAAGGTGCCCTCGGCGATGGCGAGGAGCGCCGGGTCGAGGTCGACGCCGGTGCTGGTGGCCTCGGGGAACCGGGCGAGCAGCCGGGCCGTGATACTTCCCGTGCCGCATGCGAGGTCGAGCACGCGCGGCCGGGGTCCGAGGAGGGCCTCGACCATGTCGAGCATGATGCGGAAGCGTTCCTCGCGGTCGGGCATGTACCACTCCTGCTGCCGGTCCCAGCTCTCCTGCCAGGCCTGCCAGTCGGTTTCGGTACGGGTCGTCATGGGAGCCCCCTCTTCCTGCGCACACGTAATACCCTGGAAGCACGATCAGCCATTACCGCCCGACCGCACCACGACCATAGAACGCCTCCGTAAGGACTACAAGTGGAACTGGCCTATTACTCGGATTACGCCGTGCGTCTCGTCAACAGCGAGGACCCGGCCCGGGGCAAGGACTCGCTGACCTCGGTCGAGGCCGTCCGCGAGCTGTTCGGCGCCAGCCAGGAGGCGGCCCGGCGGGCCACCGAGTCCGACGTCACCCGCTTCCGCTCGGTCCGGGCCCGCCTGCGCGCGGTCTTCGAGGCCGCGGACGGCGGCGACGAGACGCTGGCGGTGAACCTGCTCAACGCCCTGCTGCTGGAGTTCCCGGTCAGCCCGCAGATCTCCGGGCACGACCACCGCGACGACGACGGCCGCCCGCTGTGGCACATGCACCTCGCCGACCACCCGTCGAACGTGACGGCCGGCTACGCGGCCATCGCCGCGATGGGCCTCGCCTTCCATCTGACGGAGTACGGCGTGGACCGCCTCGGCCTGTGCGAGGCCGCGCCCTGCCGCAACGCCTATCTGGACACGTCCACGAACCGCTCCCGGCGCTACTGCTCCGACCGCTGCGCCACCCGCGCCAACGTGGCCGCCTACCGCGCCCGCAAGCGCCTGGAGGCCGACCGGTCCGGGAAGACGGGCCTGGCCGCCGACAGCACCCAGCGGGCCAGCGCGAGCGGCGAACGCTGACCGGCCTGCGGCGGGCGGTAGCGGAAGCGGACCTTGCCCAGGATCAGGTCGTCGGGCACGACGCCGAAGTCCTCGCTGTCGGTGGTGGAGCCCAGCGGGTTGTCGGCCAGCACCCACCAGCCGCCCGGCCGCCGCTCCGCCGCCCGCTTCACCACGAGCAGGTTCTGCTGGAGGGGATGGCGCAGGACGACGATGTCGCCGGAGCGGACCCGGCCCGTGTAGCGGACGAGGAGCTGGTCCCCGTGATAGAGCGTGGGCACCATCGACGGTCCGGTCACCTCGACCCACCCGAAGGGCGGGACCGCTGCTCCGTGTTCGGTCTCCTGCGACAGCTCCGGCATCCCCGGCACCTCCCCGGTACGTTCATCCACCAGTCCCAGTTTGACCCCGGACTTTTGTCCTAAGCCCATGGGGGCACTCGCGAAAACCCGTCTCGCAGGGAGTAATGTCCCACCTGAGAAGACGATCACGAGGAAGGAATGCTCCATGCTTTCCCGCCTGTTTGCCCCCAAGGTCAAGGTCAGCGCCCACTGCGACCTGCCCTGCGGCGTGTACGACCCGGCCCAGGCCCGCATCGAGGCGGAGTCGGTGAAGGCCGTCCAGGAAAAGATGGCCGGCAACGACGACCCGCACTTCCAGGCTCGCGCCACCGTCATCAAGGAGCAGCGCGCCGAGCTCGCGAAGCACCACGTGTCGGTGCTGTGGAGCGACTACTTCAAGCCCCCGCACTTCGAGAAGTACCCGGAGCTGCACCAGCTGGTCAACGACGCCCTGAAGGCCCTCTCGGCCGCCAAGGCGTCCACCGACCCGGCCACCGGCCAGAAGGCGCTGGACTACATCGCCCAGATCGACAAGATCTTCTGGGAGACCAAGAAGGCCTGAGGCCTGTCTCCGAGGGGGCCCGGCCGAGGACATCGGCCGGGCCCCTTCGTGTGGGGCCGCCCTCAGTGGAACTGAGGCACGATCAGATAGATCCCGTACGCCACCACGCCCGCGCAGGCGAGGAAGCACACCCCGGCCTGCGCGACGCCGGCGGCGGACGTGCCGCCCTCCGGGACGGAGCGGGCGCCCTCGTAGCGGGCCAGGCCCAGCACGCCGAGGGCGAAGACGACGACCACGGCGACGGTGACGCCGATGCTCACCGCGGCGACCTGGCCGAGTGCGGTCCAGTCGATGCTCATCCTGCGAACTCCCTTCAGGCGGCCGTGCCGACCGAGGTCGGCGCGGTGCTGCGGACGGTCACCTCATGGGCGTCGTTGACGTTGTGGGCGCCCACCGGGTTGCGGCGCGAGACGAGCACGATGCCCGCGGCGACGGCGGCGCCGACCAGGGCGACGACGACCGTGCCGAAGTCCCCGCCGTGCTTGACCGCGCTCGCGGAGAGGCCACCGACCAGCGCCGCGGCCGGCAGCGTGATCAGCCAGGCGACGACCATCCGGCCCGCGACGCCCCAACGCACCTCGGCGAGACGCCGACCGAGGCCCGCGCCGAGGATGGAGCCCGAGGCGACCTGGGTGGTGGACAGCGCGAAGCCGAGGTGGGCGGAGGTGAGGATGACGGTCGTGGAGGCCGTCTCCGCGGCGAAGCCCTGCGGCGACTGGATCTCGGTCAGGCCCTTGCCCATGGTGCGGATGATCCGCCAGCCGCCGAGGTAGGTGCCGAGGCCGATCGCGAGCCCGGCCGCCGCGACCACCCACACCGGCGGACCGTCGTCATGGCCGAGCGCGCCCGCCGAGATCAGGGTGAGCGTGATGACGCCCATGGTCTTCTGCGCGTCGTTGGTGCCGTGCGCGAGGGAGACCAGCGAGGCGGAGGCGATCTGCCCGAGCCGGAAGCCCTTGGTGACCGACTCCTTGCGGGCGCGGGCGGTCAGCTTGTAGGCGAAGTAGGTGGCGATCAGGGCGGCGACCCCGGCCACCAGCGGTGAGGCGACCGCCGGGATCAGCACCTTCTCGACCACCTTGTCGAAGTGCACACCGGACGAGCCCGCCCCGACCCACACGGCCCCGATGAGCCCGCCGAACAGCGCGTGCGAGGAACTCGACGGCAGCCCCACCAGCCACGTGAGCAAATTCCAGAGGATCGCCCCGACCAGGCCCGCGAAGATCATCCCGGGCGTCACGAGGGTGTCGTCGACGATCCCGCCGGAGATGGTCTTCGCCACCTCGGTGGACAGGAAGGCGCCGACGACGTTCAGAACTCCGCTGATCAATACGGCAGTTCGCGGCTTCAGGGCCCCTGTCGCGATGGACGTGGCCATCGCGTTGGCCGTGTCGTGGAACCCGTTCGTGAAGTCGAACGCCAGAGCCGTGACGATGACGACCGCCACGAGGAACGTGATGTGGTCCATTCCTGAATGCAAACAAGCCGAGGCCAATGCAGGGCGAACTGAAAGCAAAGGACTCACCAGGAATGCGGGCTTCCGTGCGATGCTGACGAGGTGAATCGTGAGGATCTGGTGCGGCTGCGCAAGGCCCGTGACCGTATGGACCGCGAGTACACCGAGCCGCTCGACATGACGGCCCTCGCGGGTACCGCCCTGATGTCCCCGGGCCACTTCCAGCGCAGCTTCAAGGAGGCGTACGGGGAGACGCCGTACGGCTATCTCATGACCCGGCGCGTGGAGCGCGCGAAGATGCTGCTGCGCCGCGGCGACCTGTCCGTCACCGAGGTCTGCATGGCGGTCGGCTGTACGTCGCTCGGGTCCTTCAGCGCCCGCTTCACCCAGCTGGTGGGCGAGTCTCCGAGCTCGTACCGGGCGCGGTCGCACGAGGAGAGCGCGGAGATCCCGCCCTGTGTGGTGCGGGCGTACACGCGGCCGAGGCGGGCGTGAGGCCGGTATCGACCGTAGGTTGACCCCATGGACCTGAAACTCCACACCTGTTTCATCGCCGTCGACGACCACGACAAGGCGATCGCCTTCTACTGCGACGTCCTGGGCCTGGAGGTCCGCAACGACGTCAAGTACGAGGGGATGCGCTGGACGACCGTCGGCTCGCCGTTGCAGCCGGACGTGTCGATCGTCCTGGAGCCGCCCGCCGCCAACCCCGACCTGTCCCCCGCCGACCGGGAGGCGATGGAGCAGCTGCTGGCCAAGGGCGTGCTGCGCGGGGTCAACTTCACCACGCCCGACTGCGACGCGCTCTTCGCCCGCGTCCAGGAGTCCGGCGCCGAGGTGCTCCAGGAGCCGACGGACATGCCGTACGGGGTGCGCGACTGCGCGTTCCGGGACCCCGCCGGGAACATGCTGCGGTTCATGCAGGCGCCCTGACCCACGGTCGCAGGGGCGAGGGGCCGGCCGTCCCCTGATCTACGATCGCCCGCATGAGCATCCGCTGGACGTACGCCTTCGTCGACCGCCCCGCCGAACTCGCCGCCCGGGCCCATGAGTTCTGGACGGCGGTCACGGACACGCAACTGTCCGCGCCCCGGGGCGAGTTCGTGACCCTCGTGCCGTCCGGCGCCGATGCGTGCGTCAAGGTCCAGGGCGTCGACGCGGGCGCCGGGGGCGCGCATCTGGACTTCTCGGTGGACGACGTACCGGAGTTCGTGAAGTCGGCACTGCGGCTGGGCGCGACGATCGTCGCCGAGCACGAGGGCTGGGCCGTACTCCGGTCCCCCGCCGGGCAGTTGTTCTGCGCGGTGCCCTGGCACGGCGAGTCCGTCCGCCCGCCCGTCGTGCACGGCAGCCGCCTCGACCAGGTCTGCCTGGACCTCGCGCCTTCGGTGTACGACGCCGAAGTCACCTTCTGGACCGCCCTGTTGGCCGACTGGAAGTCCCGGCCCGGCTCCCTCCCCGAGTTCCATGTGCTCGTGCCGCCGCCCGGTCTCCCGGTCCGCGTCCTGCTCCAGCGGCTCGGCGAGGAGCGCGCCAGCTCCGCGCACCTGGACCTGGCCTGCGCCGACATCGAGGCGACCCGGGTGCGGCACGAGGAGCTGGGCGCCGAGACGGTCGCCCACGGCACGCACTGGACGGTGCTGCGCGACCCGGCGGGCGGCACGTACTGCCTGACGGGCCGGGACCCGGAGACGGGCGGGCTGCCTAGCGCGGGGTGACCTCCCACGGTTCCACGTCCACCACGGCGGCCACCGCGAGCGGCCCGTAGATGTGCGGGAAGTCCTCCGCGCCGGGCTCCGGGGCCTCCCACTTCAGGGGGACGCCGAGCCGGTCGGGGTCGATGACCAGCAGCACCAGTTCGTCGGGGCCGTCGTAGGAGCCGTAGAGGAAGGCCGCGACCTTCGGGAGCTGGGCGCGGGTCGAGCAGTGGATGAAGCCCTCCTCCTGGAGGGTCTTGCCGCGGGTCGACATCTCGTACGTCCCCCGGGCGCGGGCTTCCTCCCAGAGGGATCGTTCGGTGAGGTGCACGATGTGTGTGGACATGCCGCCACGCTACGGCCTCAGCCGCGCCGCCCGCCTCCGCAAATAGCGCTGCTCAGGCAGGCTGAGGGTCTGCGCGGCCGCCGCTTCGTAGGCGGCGCGGGCCTCGTCGTGGGAGCCTGCGCGCTCCAGGAGATGTCCCCGCACCGCGTCCCGGCGGTGGCCCAAGTCCCCTTCCAGGGCGTCCAGTTCGGCGAGGCCCGCGGCCGGGCCGTGGACCATGGCGACGGCGACCGCGCGGTTGAGACGTTCGACGGGGCCGGGGACGAGGCGGACCAGGATGTCGTAGAGGCCGAGGATCTCCCGCCAGTCGGTGGCCTCCGCGGACGGCGCCTCGTCGTGGACGGCGGCGATGGCCGCGCGCAGTTGGTAGGGGCCGGCGGGACCGTGGGCGAGGGCGGCCGTGATCAGGGCGACGCCCTCCTCGATCGCGGCCTTGTCCCAGCGGTCGCGGTCCTGTTCGTCGAGGGGCACGAGGTCGCCGTCCGGGCCGGTGCGGGCCTCGCGGCGGGCGTCGGTGAGCAGCATCAGGGCGAGCAGTCCGGTCACCTCGCCGGTGTCCGGGAGCAGCCGGTGGACCGCGCGGGTCAGGCGGACGGCCTCACCGGCGAGGTCGCGGCGTTGCAAGGCCGGGCCGGAGGTCGCCGTGTAACCCTCGTTGAAGATCAGGTAGAGGGTCTGGAGGACTGCGGGCAGCCGTGCCTCCCAGTTGTCCGGCTGCCCGAAGGACACGCCCCGCACCTTCTGCTTGGCGCGGCTGATCCGCTGGGCCATGGTCGCCTCGGGGACCAGGTAGGCACGGGCGATCTCCGCGGTGGTCAGGCCTCCCACCGCGCGCAGGGTGAGGGCGATCTGCGCGGGCTGGGGCAGGTCGGGGTGGCAGCAGAGGAACAGCAGGGCGAGGGTGTCGTCCTCGCGGGGCGCCCGGTCCCCCCCGGAGGCGAGACGTTCACCGAGCGCCGCCGCCTTCTCCTCCCGCGCCCGCCGGGCGTCGTCCGCCCGCAACGCGTCCACGAGCCGCCGCGAGGCCACCCGGATCAGCCAGCCCCGCGGATTGTCCGGCACCCCGGCCGCCGGCCACTGTGCGGCCGCGGCGAGAAGTGCCTCCTGTACGGCGTCCTCGGCGGCGTCGAAATGGCCGTACCGCCTGACCAGCGCGCCGAGGACCTGCGGCGCGTGCAGGCGCAGCAGGTCCTCGGTCGTGGACGTCGTCCCGGTCGTGCGGTTCATGCTCAGATGTCGCCGGCGCCGTCCAGGATGGGACGGATCACCACCGCGTAGTTGGGTGCGCCCGCGGGCTGCGGGCAGCGGGTGACGCGGTCGGCGATCTCGGTCACCCGGTCCAGGCTCGCGCAGTCCAGCACCCAGTAGCCGGCCATCAGCTCCTTGGTCTCGCTGTACGGCCCGTCGGTGATCACCGCCTTGCCGTCCGCGCCCAGGGTGACGTGACGGATCCTGGCAGGCTCGGCGAGGCCCTGTGCGTCGATGAGCTCACCGGTCTCGGCGAGGTCGTCGTTGATCGCGCCCATGTGGGCGTACATCGCCTGGAGCTCGTCCTCGCTCCAGGCCGGGGAGTTCTCCGAGGCCTTGCCGCGCATGGCCTCGTAGTCCTGCTGCGTGCCCTGCACCATCACCAGGTACTTCATCGGTCCACTCCTTCGGCTCCGGCCGCCTCTGCCGGGCGGCTCTCACAGGGGACGTCGGAGCCGGGCCGGGGTTCTCGACACACATTCAGGACTGTTTCTCGACGGGTTTCCCGGGGGCGCCCTTCTCGCGTTCGGCGCCCGGCTCGGCGTACGCCTCGCACTCCGGGTTGCGACAGGGGCCGGCCACCCAGACCGGGACCCACGCGCCGAGCGTCTTGTGACGCTTGACGACCGTTTCGACGGGCTGTCCGCAGACGGGACAGACGTGTTCTTCGCTGTCCATGCCTTCAGGGTAGGGCGGCCGGGGCGTCAGCGCTTCCTGCTGTACGTGCGAACGATGACGCCGTTCTTGAAGACGCGGACCTCGTCCAGGGCGAACTCGGCGACCGAGAAGCCTGCGGCGAACATCGGCATGCCGGTGCCGAGGGCGACCGGGTAGGTCTTGATGACGAGTTCGTCGATCTCGTCGCGCAGTTGGCCGGCGAGCTGTGCGCCGCCGCAGAGGTAGATCCCCAACGCGCCGTCCTCGGCCTTGAGTTCGCGGACCTTTCCGAGCAGGTCGGCGGCGACGATCTCGACGTGCGGGTCGGGTGACTCGGTGAGGGTGCGCGAGGCGACGTACTGGCGCAGATGGTCGTACGGGCTGGTGAAGCCCTCCTTCAGGCCGACGTCGTAGCTGCCGCGGCCCTGGACGACGGTGTCGAACCGCCGGGGCGGCAGGTCGTGGACGCCGAGCGCCTTGCGGCCGTGGGACGCCATCGTCTCCGGGTACTCGGCGGTGAGGAACTCGACGAACTCCTCGTCCACGAACGGGTACATGAACGACGCGTCGCCGCTCTCGTCCCCGATGAAGCCGTCGATCGAGCAGGCGACGAAGTACGTGAGCTTTCGCAAGCGGGTCTCTTTTCGTAGGCTGCGTTCTGTTTTCCGAACCACGTCAGTTGTAGTACTTCACTTGTAGTGGTCGCAAGGATTTTCCGGAGTCGCCGGAAGTGGGAGAGGGGATTCCGTATGGCCGTCAATCCGCAGCGGCGGGCGGCGCTGGTCGACGCCGGGATCGAGGTGCTCGCGCGAGAAGGGGCGCGCGGGCTGACGTTCCGCGCCGTGGACGCCGAGGCGGGGGTGCCGGTGGGGACCGCGTCCAACTACTTCACCGGGCGCGACGACCTGCTGCGGCAGATCGACGCCCGGCTGCATGTGCGGCTGGCGCCCGACCCCGAGGTGCTCGCCGGGCTGCTGGCGAGACCGAAGGACCGGGCGCTGGTCACGGCGTTCATGCACGACCTGATCGCCCGCGCGACCGCCGACCGCACCGGCTATCTGGCCCTGCTGGAGATGCGCCTGGAGGCCACCCGCCGGCCCGAGCTCCGGGAGTCGTACACCAAGTCGGTGCGCGGCGACCTGGAGCAGGGCATGGAGTTCCACCGTGACGCCGGGCTGCCCGGCGGTGACGAGACGGTCGTCGTGCTGTATCTCGCGATGCTCGGGCTGATCCTGGAGCACCTGACCCTGCCGGGGGTGCTGGACGGGGTGCTGCCGGGGGTGGGGGTACCGGAAGGGCTGGTGGAGCGGGTGGTGGCGGCTGTGGTGCCGGAGGGGTAGGGGCGGGCCTGGGTCCAGAGGCCGGGTTCGCGGTGTGGCGTCGCGCGGGTCAGGGGCGGGGCTCGCGGTGTGGCGTCGCGCGGATCAGGGGCCGGGTTCGGGGTGTGGCGTCGCGCGGGTCAGGGGCGGGGCTCGCGCCACATCGGCCACATCTGCGGGCCGTCGGGGAGGTCGAGCGGGCGGTCCAGGAGGGTGAAGCCGAGGCGTTCGTAGAGGCCGCGGCTGCGGGCGCTGCTGGCCTCCAGATAGGCGGGCAGCCCCTCACGGTCGCAGCGGTCGAGGACGGCGCCGATGAGGGCGGTGCCGAGGCCCTCGCCCTGGCGGTCGGGGCTGACGCCGATCATCCAGAGGTACTCGTGAGCGCGGCCGGCGGGGTGGATGTCCTCCGTGAGCCGGGCGATCAGCTCGATCCGCTCGTTGGCGGGGTCGATGCTCGCGCGCATCTGGGCGGGGCCGTCGTCGCCTTCCCCGTCGCCTTCGCCCTCGGCGTGTTCCCCGGCCGGCATCGGCAGCCACAGTGCGCAGGCCGTGCCGTCCTCGGTGAGGTCGATGCGGCCGTCGGCCAGCACGATGTCGGTGAAGGCGGCCATGAGCTTGTGGTGGTTGGCGCGGCGGTACTCGTCGCCCGGGAAGACCCAGCGGCTCACGGGGTCGTTCTGAAAGGCCGTGTCCAGCAGCCGTACGACCAGATCGCGGTCGCTCACGTCCGCCGTCCGTATCGCCACACCCATGGTCCGCCCCTTGTCCTCAACTGGCCGTGATCGTCCGGGTGTTGACTCTATAGGGGCCGGTGTGACGGGTGCGTCGAAGGGGCGGGGCCCGCACGCCGTGGGGATGTGCGGGACCCGCCCGGCCGGAGCTCCGCGGGGCCGCGCGGGGTCAGGTTCCGCGCGGCCCCGGGAGCTCCGGGGCCTGAGGTTTGGGCCGACTGCGTCCGTGGGTCCGTCTCTCCGGAGCAGTACGGCCCCCTGTTGTCCCAGCGCTCAACCGCTGCGCCGTGTCACGTACTCCGCGAGGGCCAGCAGTCCTCCCGCCGCCTCCGGATCGGGCACGGCACGGGCCAGGTGCCCCAGCGCGCGGACCATCCGGTCGGCCGCCTGGACCTGCGCCCAGTCGCGTCCGCCGGCCTGCTCGACGGCGAGGGCCGTGCGGTCCAGGTCCTCCTGCGCGCAGGGCGCCGCGTAGAGGTCGGCCAGCCGGGCGGCCGCCGGGGTGCCGGAGGCCAGCGCGGCGACGACCAGCAGGGACTTCTTGCGGGCGGCGAGATCGGCACCGGCGGGCTTGCCGGTACGGGCGGGGTCGCCCCATATCCCGATGACGTCGTCGATGAGCTGGAAGGCGAGCCCGGCCTCGCGGCCGAACGCGTCCAGCGCCTCGACGCCGTCCTCCGACGCGCCCGCGTACAGCGCGCCGAGCGCACAGGCGCACCCGAGCAGGGCGCCCGTCTTGGCCTCGGCCATGCCGAGCACCTCGTCGAGGGTGACCTCGCCGGGGCGCTGCTTCTCCAGGGCCACGTCGGTGTGCTGACCGGCGCAGAGTTCGACGACGCAGTCCGCGAGCCGGGCGGCGGCCGCCCGGGACGCCGGGTGCGGGTCCTCGGCGAGGAGCCGCAGGGCCAGCGCCTGGAGGGTGTCCCCGGCGAGGATCGCGTCGGTGTCGCCGAACACCGTCCAGGCCGTGGGCCGGTGGCGCCGGGTGGCGTCCCGGTCCATCACGTCGTCGTGCAGCAGGCTGAAGTTGTGGACCAGCTCCACCGCGGCGGCCGCCCGCACCGCGGCCGTACGGGCCTCGGGTCCGCCGAGGGCGGCGGCCGCGGCGAGCACGAGCGCGGGCCGTATCGCCTTGCCGGCGTGGCCGGCCGCCGGGGTGCCGTCGGCCTGCTCCCAGCCGAAGTGGTAGAGCGCGATCCGTCGCATGGACCCCGGCAACGACTCGACCGCCGCCCGCAGGACGGGGTCGACGAGCTCCCGGGCCCGCTCCAGGATGACCGAGGCCTCGTGACCGTCGATCGGGGCGGGCCGGTCACCGACCGGGGCCGGCCGGTCGTGCCGCCTTTCGGGTGCCTCGGTGGGGTGGTGCCGTATGGCTGTCATGAACTCACCCATGGGTCACCTCGGAGACTCCGCGGACGGTGGCGCATCCGCTGCCGCTGGGCGCGTCCCACCAGGGTGCTCCCGCCCTCGCGGGCGGGGGCACGGCGCATCGGGGGCGCGAAGGGTCACCGCCAGCGGCCGATCTCGACGTTCTCCAGAACGCCGAGCGCGTCCGGCACGAGGACCGCCGCGGAGTAGTAGGCGGTCACGAGGTACTTGATGATCGCCTGTTCGTTGATGCCCATGAACCTGACCGACAGGCTCGGCTCGATCTCGTCCGGGATGCCGGTCTGCTGCAAGCCGATGACGCCCTGCTCGGCCTCACCGGTACGCATGGCGATGATCGAGGTCGTACGGGCCTCGGTGACCGGGATCTTGTTGCACGGGTAGATCGGCACCCCGCGCCAGGTCGGGATGCGGTTGCCGCCCACGTCGATGGTCTCGGGGACGAGTCCGCGCTTGTTGAGCTCGCGGCCGATCGCGGAGATCGCGCGCGGATGGGCGAGGAGCAGCTTGGTGCCGCGCCGCCGGCTGAGCAGCTCGTCCAGGTCGTCGGGGCTGGGCACGCCGTCGTGCGGCTGGAGCCGCTGGTCGTACTCGCAGTTGTGGAGCAGTCCGAACTCGCGGTTGTTGACGAGCTCGTGCTCCTGGCGCTCCTTCAACGCCTCGACGGTCAGCCGGAGCTGGTGCTCGGTCTGGTTCATCGGCTGGTTGTAGAGGTCGGCGACGCGGGAGTGGATGCGCAGGACGGTCTGGGCGACGCTCAGTTCGTACTCGCGCGGCCGGGCCTCGTAGTCGACGAAGGTGTGCGGGATGTCCGGCTCGCCGCTGTGGCCCGCCGCGAGGGCGATCTCCTTCTCGCCGTATTTGTTGGTGCTCTGCTCCGGGATCGAGCGCTGCTCCTGGAGGTGTTCGCGCAGGGTGTCGGTGCGCTCGGCGACCTGCTCGACATCGTTGCGCGGCAGGACCAGCACCGTGCAGGCGGTGACCGCGCGGGCGGTGAACTCCCAGATGGCGTCGGGATCGAGCAGCGCCTGGTCGCCGAAGTAGGCGCCGTCGGCGAGGACTCCGAGCACGGCGTCGTCGCCGTAGGGGCCCGTGCCGATCTTCTCCACCTTGCCGTGTGCCAGCAGATAGACCTCGTCGGTCTGGCTGCCGAAGGAGGTGATCACGTCACCGGGCGCGAACTCGCGCTGCTGGCAGCGGCGGGCGAGCTCGGTGAGCACCTCCTCGTCCTCGTAGGACCTGAGCGCCGGCAGTTCGCCCAGCTCCGCCGGGATGACCTCGACGCGGTCTCCCGTCTTGACGAAGGTGACCCGGCCGTCCCCCACGGCATAGGTCAAGCGGCGGTTGACGCGGTACGTACCGCCCTGGACGTTCACCCATGGCAGTGTGCGCAGCAGCCAGCGTGAGCTGATCTCCTGCATCTGGGGTGCGGACTTGGTCGTGGTGGCCAGGTTCCGCGCGGCTGCCGTACCGAGACTCTGCTGCGGACGGCTCTGCTCCGAACGGACCTCTTCGCCTACCGACATATGTGAAACGCCCTCCCGAGACATGCCCGGGCGCCGGTCTGCGCCGGGGCATCTGTACGCGCAAGCCTTCCTCACGGAGCGTGGTCGTGCTATTACCCGAAAGAGCGGGAATGGATCTTTCGGTTGCTGGGCATGGATCGCGTCCTCGTACACGCGTGCCTCTCCGGCCCGCCGCCCGATCTTTGTCCGAAACGGCTCGCACGCCGTACGAACGAGTAGTCCGGGGGGTCGGCCTCCGGTACAAGCACGGTTACGAGGCGGCCGCGACAGGCGGCCGTCGGCGCGCACGCGAAGGAGGCGGCATGGCCCCACCCATGTCCGCGGCGGATTTCCTGGACGCCCTGAAGGACGAGGGCGTCACGGTCGTCGAGGTCGGCGACTGGAGACACCACAACCGCAATCACAAGGGCCCCTGGGGGCCGGTCCACGGCGTGATGATCCACCACACGGTCACCAAGGGCAGTGCGCGCACGGTCGAGCTCTGCCGAGACGGCTACGAGGACCTGCCGGGCCCGCTCTGCCACGGTGTCATCACCAAGGACGGCCGCGTCCACCTGGTCGGCTACGGCCGCGCCAACCACGCGGGCCTGGGCGACGACGACGTCCTGCGGGCGGTGATCGCCGAGAAGGCCCTCCCGCACGACAACGAGGCGAACACCGACGGCAACCGCCACTTCTACGGGTTCGAGTGCGAGAACCTCGGCGACGGTCACGACCCCTGGCCGGAGGCCCAGCTGGTGGCGATCGAGCGTGTGGCCGCCGCGATCTGCCGCCATCACGGCTGGACGGAACGGTCGGTGATCGGCCACCTGGAGTGGCAGCCGGGGAAGGTGGACCCGCGCGGCTTCACCATGGCGTCGATGCGGGAGCGCGTCCGGGACCGCCTCAAGTGACAATGGGGGCGTGACCGGCCTCGACCCCGCCTCCCTGCGTCCCCGACTCCCGTCGCCGTTGCAGGAGATCGAGGACGACCGCTGCGCCCGCCGGGGCGTCCGCCTGTTCCTCAAGCGCGACGACCTGATCCATCCCGACCTGGTCGGCAACAAGTGGCGCAAACTGGCCCCGAACCTCGCCGCCGCGGCCGGCCGCCCGATCCTCACCTTTGGCGGCGCCTACTCCAACCACCTCCGCGCCACGGCCGCCGCCGGGCGCCTGCTGGGGCTCCCGACGGTGGGGGTGGTGCGGGGCGAGGAGCTCGCGGACCGCCCCCTGAACCCGTCCCTGACGCGCTGCGTGGCCGACGGCATGCGCCTGCACTTCGTCGACAGACCGACCTACCGCCGCAAGGCCGAGCCGCCGGTGCTCGACGCGATCCTGCGGGCGGCGGGGGCACAGGACGCGTACGTCGTACCGGAGGGCGGCAGCAACGCCCTTGCGGTACGGGGCTGCCGGGCGCTCGGCGAGGAGTTGCGGGGGCGGGCGGACGTGGTCGCGACGGCGTGCGGCACCGGGGGCACCTTCGCGGGGCTGGCGGCGGGACTGGGGCCGGGCCAGCGGGCGTTGGGGATACCCGTCCTCAAGGGAGGCTTCCTGACCGCCGGGATACAGGCCCTCCAGGAGGCGGCCTTCGGCGCGCGGCAGGGCGACTGGGCGCTCGACGACCGCTTCCATTGCGGGGGTTACGCCCGTACGACACCCGAACTCGACACCTTCGCCGAGGACTTCGAGGACCGCCACGGGGTGGCCGTGGAACGTCTCTATGTCGCCAAAGTGCTCTACGGGGTGATGACTCTGGCGGCGGAAGGGGCGTTCCCGGCGGGCAGCAGGGTGGCCGCGGTGATCACCGGGGCGCCGTTCACGGGCTGACCTGGCCGTCACGACACTCACGCAACTCGCGAAGGGTGTTCGCGGTCGCGGGATGCTCGTCGCCGAGAATGCGTCGCCGGTCGTCGAGCACCGCCGCCAGTTCGTCCACCGCACGAGCGACGTCGCCGGCACGGGCCCGGTACGTGGCCAGGTTGTGCCGGGTGACCAGCGTCTCGGGATGGTCCTCGCCCCGGGTGGCCACCTCGATCCGCAGGACCCCCTCGAAGGCGTCGATCGCCCCTTCCAGGTCACCGCACTCGGCGCGAAGACTGGCCAGGTTGTGTGCGGCCGAGACCACGATCTCGCTCTCGGCGCCGAACTCGGCCCGGAGTTCGGTGTATCGCTCGGCCAGAACGCCGATGTGGTCCGCTTCCGGGTGCGCCATGCCGGTCCAGAAGGCGGCCTGGAACCGGCCCTCGGCAATACGGCCCCGCTCCTCGGGATGATGGACCTGGAGCAGGTGCGACAGCCTTTCGAACGTGTAGGCAGCCGCGGCGGGAGAACCCGTGTCGCCCATGAGCCTGGCCAGATGACCGGCGATCTCGATCGTCGCGAGGTGCTCCTCGCCGTACTTGTCACGCGTGGCCTGGTACGCGCTGATCAGGTCGACGGCGGCACCGTCCACGTTCCCGCCCGGGATCTGCCAGTGCCCCATCAGCGACTGGATGTCGATCGTGTTCGGATGATCCACGCCGAGGTGCCGGACGGCAGCCTCGTAAAGGTCCTTGAACTGCGTGACGGCTTTGGCCGCCATGCCCGCGTGGCCGTAGGTCCCGGCGCTGTGGATGAAGACGTAGTAGCCGTCCACGGCCCATACGACGTCCTTCGCGACGGCGTACAGGGCATCGGCGTTGTCGCGGAAGAGCTGCGCCCGGGGATGACTCTGCGCATAGGTCCCGCGAGGCCAGTCGAGCAGCAGGCAACTGCCCACGGAGTGGGCCATCTCGGCGAAGTGCTCGGGGTCCAGGGACTCGCGCACCACACGCTGCACCAGGGCGTGCACCCGAACGATCTGCTCCTCGCCCTCGTCGGCCACGCTGATCAGGCTGAGCCGGTTCAGACACCGCAGGGCGTCGGCCGCGCTCTCGGCCGGCACGAGCGTCAGGAGCTCGTCGTCCGGCAGGTCCTCGGGGATCTCCGGAACGGCCATGGCCAGCAGGTAGGCGCGAGCCGCCTCGTTGGTGAGCACGCACGACGGGATGCCGTTGGAGTCGAGTACCGACGCCAGTTCCAGCAGGGGTCGGGCCAGTCCGCGCGGACGCATCTGATCGGCCCGCTCGACGGACAACTCCCATACGGCGGCGACCGTCTCGCGATGGTCGTCGGGCAGACCGCCGTGCTCGGGTACGAGGTCCGTGAGGGATCTGCGCCGGTCCCGCAGCCGCGTCAGGTACTGCCCGCACATCAGCCCTTGGTCGGCGATGTACGCGGCCGCCTGCGCCAGAGCCAGGGGAAGGTGGCCGAGTTCCGCGGCGAGCTCGGGGACGTCCGGGTCCGGCCGGACGCAGCCGTGGGCGGCCAGCTTGGTGTGGAGATAAGCGAGCGATTCGTCCGGGGTGAACGGTGTCACGTCGACGACCGTGCGCCCTTGGCCGAGCAGGGCCGCGTCCCGCCGCCGTGTGGTGACCACGACCTGGCCCCGGGGCCGGTCGGGCGGCCAGAGCCCGCGCAGGTCCGCCGGGTCGGTGAGGTCGTCCAGCACGATCATCCAGCTCCGCCGGGTCCGCTGGAGCCAGCCGAGGAAGTGGTCCACGGCCTGTCTGAGATCGGCCGGGTCGACACCGTCGACCTCGTGGGCCGCCTGGGCGTAGGCGGCCTCGACGCTCTCCCTGGTCGCGGCGGTCACCCAGACCAGCAGGTCCACCGCCTCGGTCCACTGAGCCTCACGGGCCCACCGGGCGGCCAGCTGGGTCTTGCCGACGCCACCGAGGCCGGACAGGATCCGGCACCGCGCCGAGCTCTCCGGGGCGGTGGCCTCGCGCGGCTGGAAGCAGTGCGCCTCCGGCGGCAGTACGCCGACCATGTGCGGCCACTCGATCCGTGGTCCGGTGGCACCGACACCGTAATAGACGTTCTCCACGTGCCCGAAGGCGGCGCCATGGCCGGCGACGACGGCCGGGGCGCCGGCGCGTGGAAGGGCAGGGCCGTGCGACCCGGGTGCGGTCAGCCCTGACTCCGCCCCGGCGACCGAGGGTTCTCGACACGCACCGGGCCGTTGACGACCGCACCGGCCACTCCCTGGTCGGCCCGGACGGTGACGTCACCGTGGAAGACCGGACCGCTCGCCGGCGTCGGCGGGGGCGAGCCCTCCAGTCGGCGCAACTCCTCGACGACCGCGGCCCGTCCCCCGGCGTCCAGATCCCGCAGGAGCCGCACGAACCGCTCCGCCCACCGGGCGGCGGCCTCCTCCCGCGAGCCGCCGTGCGCGAGCTCTTGCTCGGTCCGGTCGAGTTCGCCGAGGACCGCGGGCTCCTCACCGCGTCCGAACAGGCGGGCCGTGCGCTGCCGCACCGAGGTCCACGTGTCCGTGCCCGCGGCCTGGACCACGGCTGTGCCTCCGGCCGCGGCCAGGGCCGTCAGCGCCTCACTCAGCATGCTCCCCCTCCTGCGTCCCGTCCCGCAGCTTCCTCGCCCGGCTGCGGCTCAGCCCATTGAAGCGGGAATCGACACGCCGGACGGCCCGAACGCCCCATCCGCCCTCACTCCGCCTCCCGATAGGCCGCCGCCTCCTCCAGGTCCAGCCGTCGCAGCAGCGTGCGCAGCATCTCGTCGTCGATGTAGCGGCCGTCCCTGAGCTTGACGAAGACCGTCCGTTCGGCGCTGATCATCTCCCGGGACAGACGGCGGTAGGTGTCGTCGACGGTTTCGCCGGTCACCGGGTTGACCGCGCCGAGGCGTTCCCAGACGGCGTTGCGGCGGCGCTCCAGGACGGTGCGGAGGCGGTCGGCGAGCGGGGGCGGGAGGCTGTTGCGTTCGTCGGAGAGGAGCTCGTCCAGGCGGCGTTCGGCGGCCCTGGAGGCCTGTGCCTGGGCGTTGGCCTCGGCGAGGGTCTCGGCCTGGGCGTCACGGCCGGGGAGCTTGAGGAGACGGATGAGCGGGGGCAGGGTGACGCCCTGGACGACAAGCGTGCCGATGACGGTCGTGAAGGTGAGGAAGAGGATCAGGTTGCGGCCGGGGAAGGGCTCACCGCCGTCCAGGTGCTCGGGGATGGAGAAGGCGATGGCCAGTGAGACCACCCCGCGCATGCCGGCCCAGGCGATCACGAAGGGGGCCTTCCAGGTGGGGTTCTCCTCGCGTTCCCTGATCCGCGCGGACAGCACGCGCGGGAGGAACGTCGCCGGATAGACCCAGATGAACCGGGAGGCGACGACCACGAGGAAGACGGCGAGCGCGTACCAGGCGGCGCTGACCCCCTCGTACTCCCCAAGTCCCTTGAGGACCACCGGCAGCTGGAGTCCGATCAGAGCGAACACGGACGATTCGAGAACGAAGGCAACCATTTTCCAAACGGCGTCCTCCTGGAGGCGCGTCGCGAAGTCGACCTCCCACGCGCGGTGCCCGAGGAAGAGCGCCACCACGACGACCGCGAGGACACCGGAGGCGTGGAACTGCTCGGCGGACGCGTACGCGACGAAGGGGATCAGCAGGGAGAGGGTGTTCTGGAGGAGGGGCTCCTTGAGGTGGGTGCGCAGCCAGTGGATCGGCACCATCAGGACCAGGCCGACCGCCACACCGCCGATCGCCGCGAGCAGGAACTCGCCGATGCCGCCCGCCCAGGACGCGGCCTCGCCGACCGCGGCCGCGAGGGCCACCCGGTAGGCGGTGATCGCGGTCGCGTCGTTCACCAGGGACTCGCCCTGCAGGATCGTGGTGATCCGGGAGGGCAGTCCGACCCGGCGGGCCACCGCCGTCGCGGCGACCGCGTCCGGCGGCGCCACCACCGCGCCCAGCACGAGCGCCCCGGTCAGCGACAGACCCGGCACGATCCGGTACGCGGCCCAGCCGACGACGAGGGTCGCGAAGAGCACGTACCCGACGGACAGCAACGCCACCGGCCGCATCTGTGCCCGCAGGTCGAGGTACGAGCTGTCGGTGGCCGCCGAGTGCAGCAGCGGCGGCAGGATCAGGGGCAGCACGATGTCCGGGTCGAGCGTGTACTCGGGGATTCCCGGGAGGTACGAGAACACCAGGCCGGCGGCGACCAGCAGCAGCGGCGCCGGCACCGGGGTGCGCCGGGCCGCCGCGGCGATCGCCGCGCTTCCCGCCACCAGCAGCAGCAGTGGCATCACGTCCATGGCCCTCGCCCACCCTCGTCCATCGTCTGCCGCCCGCCGTCGATTTTCCGCGCGGCCGTCCGCACACCCGTCGTAACCTGGCAATCATGAAACAGTGCACGCACGCCGACGCGCTGCCGCACCCGGAACCCGCGCCGCTCAACGACACCTGTCCCGAGTGCCTGCGCGACGGTACCCACCCGGTGCAGCTGCGGCTCTGCCTCACCTGCGGTCATGTCGGCTGCTGCGACTCGTCGCCCGGCAGACACGCCACCACGCACTACAAGGAGTCGGGACACCCGATCATGCGCACGTTCGAGCCGGGCGAGGACTGGCGCTGGTGCTTCGAGGACCACGTCCTGGTGTGACCGCGCCCGGGCTCTCGACCAGGCCGGAGGCGACTCCGTTTCCGGACGGTTCGACGGTCTGACGTCTGGGTACGTCAACCCGGCGCGCGTTCTTCCCAATTGGAGCCGCAGACCTCTAGACACGGAGCGTGTCCACAGTTTTACTGTGAGTAACGGCAAGGGGTTGGGGTCCCGGGGACAGGAAAGTTGAGAGCGCGATAGCGTCACCGCTGAACCACACTTCGCGTTACCCCGGGGGGCGACCCTCGGCCCCGAAAAGCTTGTACCACCTTGGAGGTGAGGGTGTCCCAGATCGCAGGCGAGCCCGCGACCCAGGACTTCGTGGAAGTCCGGCTGCCGGCCGCGGGTGCCTACCTGTCGGTGCTGCGTACGGCGACTGCCGGTCTCGCGGCCCGTTTGGACTTCACCCTCGACGAGATCGAGGACCTGCGCATCGCGGTGGACGAGGCCTGCGCGATCCTGCTCCAGCAGGCCGTGCCCGGCTCGGTGCTCAGTTGCGTCTTCCGCCTCGTCGACGACTCACTCGAGGTCACCGTCTCGGCGCCGACCACGGACGGTCATGCCCCTTCGCGGGACACCTTCGCCTGGACCGTCCTGTCCGCACTCGCGGGCAAGGTCTCCTCCGCCGTGGACGAGGACAAAACCGTTTCGATCAGCCTCTACAAACAGCGCGGCGCGGGACCCGGGCCGGCGTGAGGACAGGGGACGGGCCGGTGCGTGACGAAGAGCGCGGCACACGGGAGCTGCCGGCCGAGGGCACAGGCGGGTCCCGACACTCGGGGGACTCCATCGACGGCGCTGTCGATGCGGCCGGTGTCGCCGGCATCCCCGAACAGGCCCGGCCGCATCCGGAGGACGACTCCCCCGGGGCCGGCTTCCTGGACGACGGGCAGCGGGATGAGGAAGGTGCCGTGCGGAGCACGTCTCTGGACGGACGGATCGGGGTCTCCCCTGTCCGAGCAGAGACGAGGGCTCGGGGAAGGGCGACGGGCAGGACGATGAGCGAGCACGAGCGAGACGATCAGCAGGGCGAGCAGAGCGGCCAGAGCGGACAGGCCACGCAGCACGACCCGCAGGACCGCAGCGGAGCGCGCGCGATGTTCATCGAGCTGCGCAAGCTGAAGGACGGCAGCCCGGAGTACGCGGACCTGCGCAACAAGCTGGTCCGTATGCACCTGCCGCTCGTCGAGCACCTCGCGCGCCGCTTCCGCAACCGCGGCGAGCCGCTGGACGACCTCACCCAGGTCGCCACCATCGGTCTGATCAAGTCGGTCGACCGCTTCGACCCGGAGCGCGGCGTCGAGTTCTCGACGTACGCGACCCCGACGGTCGTCGGCGAGATCAAGCGGCACTTCCGCGACAAGGGCTGGGCGGTCCGCGTCCCGCGCAGGCTCCAGGAGCTGCGCCTGGCGCTGACGACGGCCACCGCCGAGCTCTCCCAGCAGCACGGCCGCTCCCCGACCGTGCACGAGCTGGCCGAGAAGCTTGCCATCTCGGAGGAGGAGGTCCTGGAGGGCCTGGAGTCCGCCAACGCGTACTCCACGCTGTCCCTGGACGTCCCCGACACCGACGACGAGTCCCCGGCGGTCGCCGACACCCTCGGCGCCGAGGACGAGGCGCTGGAGGGCGTCGAGTACCGGGAATCGTTGAAGCCGCTTCTGGAAGACCTCCCGCCTCGCGAGAAGCGCATCCTGCTCCTGAGGTTCTTCGGCAACATGACCCAGTCGCAGATCGCGCAGGAGGTCGGCATCTCCCAGATGCACGTCTCCCGCCTGCTGGCCCGCACCCTGGCCCAGCTGCGGGAGAAGCTCCTCGTGGAGGAGTGACGGTCCGCTCCGCGGGCTTACGGCGGTGACGACGTCGTACGACCGACTATCGCTCGCCGTCCTGTGCGCGACCCGGCCCCTTGATCCCGAGGGCCTGGGTCGTCGCCGGGTTGACCAGGAGCACCAGCGCGGCCACCGCGACGACCGCGAGCGCGATGCCCGCCGGGATCGCCACACTGTCCGCCTGAAGCAGGTTGTAGGCCACGGGCAGCGCCAGGATCTGCGTGATGACGGCGGGCCCCCGGCTCCAGCTCCGCTGCGCGAGCAGGCCGCGCGCGGCGAGCAGCGGCAGCAGGGCGAGGACCACGAGCGTGATGCCGCCGGTGACGGCGGTCTGCCGGTCGTCCGGGTCGCCCGTGAGTCCCTCGACGAGCATCCACACTCCGCCGACGACGAGGGCGAGCCCCTCCAGCGCGGCCAGAGCGGCGGCGTAGATCAGGCGCCGCGGGCGCGGGCCGGCGGTTTCCTCGGGGGCTGGCGTCTGCTCACTGGTCACCCCTGAAGGGTATCCGTCGCCCCTTCGGCTCCCCCGGCCAGGCGGGGGCAACGCACGGCCGCTCGCCGGGGTTGCCCGGCCAGCCCGTGGCAAGATTCACGCACCGAAGTCTTACGTGATCCCTACCTCGGCCTGTGCCCGGTACCCCCCAGTAGGTACGCTGCAACTCATGCGTGCACTTCTCGTGGTCAATCCGGCGGCAACCACCACAAGCGCACGTACGCGCGATGTCCTGATCCATGCGCTCGCGAGCGAGATGAAACTCGAGGCGGTCACCACCGAGTACCGCGGCCACGCCCGTGACCTCGGCCGGCAGGCGGCGGAGAGCAAGGACATCGACCTGGTCGTGGCCCTGGGCGGCGACGGCACGGTCAACGAGGTCGTGAACGGCCTGCTGCACGCCGGCCCGAACCCCGAGCACCTCCCCGGCCTCGCCGTGGTCCCCGGCGGTTCCACCAACGTCTTCGCCCGCGCCCTTGGCCTGCCCAACGACGCGGTGGAGGCGACCGGCGCCCTGCTGGACGCGCTGCGCGAGGGCAGCGAGCGCACGGTCGGACTCGGACTGACCTCCGGCACACCCGGCACCGAGGACGAGGCCGTCCCGGGTCGCTGGTTCACCTTCAACGCGGGTCTGGGCTTCGACGCCGGCGTCGTCGGCCGGGTCGAGCAGCAGCGCGAGCGCGGCAGAAAGTCGACGCACGCGCTGTACGTCCGCCAGGCCCTGCGCCAGTTCTTCGGCGAGGCCCACCGCAGGCACGGGACGATCACGCTGGAGCGCGCGGACGCGGAGCCGGTGACCGATCTGGTCCTCTCCATAGTCTCGAACACGTCTCCGTGGACGTTCCTGGGCAATCACCCGATGTACGCATCGCCTAAGGCGTCGTTCGATAAGGGACTCGACGTACTCGGTCTCAGCCGTATGACGACGACCGCGGTTGCCCGGTATGGCACCCAGTTGCTCACTTCGTCCCCCGAGCGTGGACCCCATGGCAAGCATGCGGTGTCCCTGCACGACCTGGACCAGTTCACCTTGCATTCGAAGGTCCCTCTGCCCCTCCAGATGGACGGCGACCACCTCGGGCTGCGTACGAGCGTGACGTTCACAGGCGTACGCCGTGCACTGCGTGTGATTGTGTGAGCAGAAAGGGCTGAAGTCCTTTCACTCGAACGTTTAGGCCAGCATCCACCCCATGGAAGTACGGCTGTGACCTAGTCGACACCGAGGAATCAAAAAAAACTTTCCAGAAGGGGTTGTATCCGCCGCTGAGGTTTGCGAGTCTCTACGTGGCGATCGGGACAGCCCGCAACACCGGCTCCACAGATCACCGGAACCCCTCTTCACTTCACAGGACCTCGCCAGGGAAACCTGACGGGCGGCCCTTCACTTGTTGAGGGATTCGTGAAAGCGTTCACATTCACAAGCAACTTGCACGTAATACCAAGGAGAGGTAGCAGCCATGGACTGGCGTCACAACGCCGTTTGCCGCGAGGAAGACCCCGAGCTCTTCTTCCCCATCGGCAACACCGGTCCTGCGCTGCTGCAGATCGAGGAAGCCAAGGCCGTCTGCC
Organism: Streptomyces justiciae; assembly: GCF_015163075.1. Lineage (GTDB taxonomy): Bacteria > Actinomycetota > Actinomycetes > Streptomycetales > Streptomycetaceae > Streptomyces > Streptomyces justiciae. Next base: position 233,539 of record NZ_JADDXU010000005.1, on the reverse strand, counting down.
GTCGCTGCCCCGTTATGGATCAGTGTCTGCAGTGGGCGCTCGAGTCCGGTCAGGACTCCGGCGTCTGGGGTGGTCTCAGCGAGGACGAGCGTCGTGCGATGAAGCGCCGCGCCGCCCGCAACCGGGCCCGTCAGGCTTCTGCCTGACACACCCACCCCGCCTGAGCTTGGCGGCGCGTACAGCGAGTACGCATCTCCCGCCCCCGAGCCGCAGCGCGCAGTACCCCCGGTGCGCAGCACAAGCTGGCAACGAGCATTCGAGCCCCGGACCGATTCTGGTCCGGGGCTTCTTGCTGTGCGCCTGTTCTGAACACAGGCTGTTTCACTCTTAGTTGCCGGCTTCGGTCTTACTTGTTGGCGCGCACTGGGATGTCGAGGATGACCCGCGTGCCGCGCTCCGGGGCCGGGACCATGTCGAACGATCCGCCCAACTCGCCCTCCACCAGCGTGCGTACGATCTGCAGGCCGAGGTTGCCCGCGGTGTGCGGGTCGAAGCCCTCGGGCAGGCCGACCCCGTCGTCCTGGACCGTGACGAGCAGGCGGGCCTCCTTCGTCGTGCCGCCGCGGACCGCCGAGACCTCGACCGTGCCGGTGTCGCCTTCGCGGAAGCCATGCTCCAAAGCGTTCTGCAGAATTTCGGTGAGCACCATCGACAGCGGGGTGGCGACCTCGGCGTCGAGGATGCCGAAGCGGCCGGTGCGCCGACCGGTCACCTTGCCCGGCGAGATCTCGGCGACCATGGCGAGGACCCGGTCGGCGATCTCGTCGAACTCCACGCGCTCGTCCAGGTTCTGGGACAGCGTCTCGTGCACGATCGCGATCGACCCGACGCGGCGCACCGCCTCTTCGAGCGCCTCGCGGCCGCGGTCGGATTCGATGCGGCGGGCCTGGAGGCGGAGCAGGGCGGCGACCGTCTGGAGGTTGTTCTTCACCCGGTGGTGGATCTCCCGGATGGTGGCGTCCTTGGTGATCAACTCGCGCTCGCGGCGCCGCAGTTCGGTGACGTCCCGGAGCAGGACCAGGGAACCGATACGGGTGCCCTTGGGCTTGAGCGGAATGGCCCTGAACTGGATGACCCCGTCGCCGGACTCGATCTCGAACTCGCGCGGCGCCCAGCCGCTGGCCACTTTGGCGAGCGCCTCGTCCACCGGGCCGCGGGTCGGGGCGAGTTCGGCGGTGGTCTTGCCGAGGTGGTGACCGACGAGGTCGGAGGCGAGACCGAGGCGGTGGTACGCGGACAGCGCGTTCGGCGAGGCGTACTGGACGATGCCGTCCGCGTCGAGGCGGATCAGGCCGTCGCCGACGCGCGGGGCGGCGTCCATGTCCATCTGCTGGTTCGCGAACGGGAAGGCGCCGGCCGCGATCATCTGGGCGAGGTCCGAGGCGCTCTGGAGGTAGGTCAGTTCGAGGCGGCTCGGGGTGCGCACGGTGAGCAGGTTGGTGTTGCGCGCGATGACGCCGAGGACGCGGCCGTCCCGTCGTACCGGGATCGACTCGACCCGCACCGGGACCTCCTCGCGCCACTCCGGGTCGCCCTCGCGCACGATCCGGCCCTCGTCGAGGGCGGCGTCGAGGAGGGGGCGGCGGCCGCGCGGGACGAGGTGGCCGACCATGTCGTCCTGGTAGGAGGTGGGGCCGGTGTTGGGCCGCATCTGGGCCACCGAGACATAGCGGGCGCCGTCCCGGGTGGGGACCCACAGGACGAGGTCGGCGAAGGAGAGGTCGGAGAGCAGCTGCCACTCCGAGACCAGCAGATGGAGCCACTCGAGGTCGGAGTCGTCGAGGGCGGTGTGCTGGCGGACCAGTTCGTTCATGGAGGGCACGTGTGCGAGCGTACCTGGCGGTACGGACAAGGCCGGAAATCAGCCGACCTGGCCCGGGGGGCCTGTGACTCAGTCCTGGAACACCCGCGGGCCGCGGCGCCTGAGAGGGACCCTCAACCCTCTCGGCACCGCAGCCCGGAGCAATATCGGCCACGGGGTGTGCGGTCCCGGACGGCCGAAGGATGAGGATCCGGGGCAGTCAGGGCAGAGAGCACCGGTTCCTCGGTCCGCCTTCCTGTGCGGGGAGGGCGGAAGTCTGCGTGTTCTGTTTTCAACTCTCTTTACGCATTGTGGACTAGACCACTCGGTGTGTCCATGCGTTGGAGGCTGTTTGTTGTTGTCAGTTCTCCGAGGGTCCCGCGAGCGCCTCGACCCGTACTGGAGAACTAGTGGGACGCCCTAGCATCCACCACGCAGCCTAACCCGTGTGGGTTCATGTGCGGGGCCAGATGGCCATGGCAATTTCCGCGAGCGCCTCCAGTTCCTCCCGGCTCGCCCCGTCCCGCGCCTGTTGCGACATGCCCTGGATCATCGCCCCCGCGTGCCGGGCGAGGGCCGCGGCGTCGGTGTCCGCCGGCAGCTCCCCCGCGGCGATGTCCGCCCGGATACGACTCTCGAAGGCGGCGATGTTGGCGTTGCGCCGGTCGCGCAGGGACTCCTCCACCTCGGCGCTGGTGCAGTTGGTGGCCGCGTGGATGACGAGGCAGCCGTGCGGGCGGCCCGGGGCGGTGTACTCGACGGCGGCCTCGCGCAGCATCCGCTCGACGGCGGCCCGGGCGGTGGGCTCCTCGGCGAGGGCGCGGTCGCCGAAGGAGCCGTAGCGCCTGCCGTACTCGAGAACGACCTCCTCGAACAGGGCCCGCTTGTCACCGAACGCGGCGTACAGGCTCGGGGCACCGATGCCCATGACCCGGGTGAGGTCGGAGACGGAGGTGGCCTCGTAGCCGTGCTCCCAGAAGGCGAGGATCGCCTTCTCCAGGGCGGTGGCACGGTCGAAGGAGCGGGGGCGGCCACGCGGTTTGGCCTGCTTGACCTGCGGGTTCGTCTCCTCGATGCGCTCCATGGGGTGAATTCTATAGGGGGCGCTAGAGAAACGTCGGCGGGCTGTTGTACGGTCTTTCTGTAGCGACCGCTAGGGAAATACGAAGGGGGCGCCGACATGGGCGTGCTTGCGGGCAGGACGGCTCTCGTCACGGGGGCGAGCAGGGGCATCGGGCGAGGCATCGCCGAGCGGCTGGGCCGGGACGGGGCGCGGGTCGCCGTGCACTACGGCAGGAACGAGGCGGCGGCGAAGGAGACGGTCGCCGCGATCGAGGAGGCGGGTGGCTCGGCGTTCGCGATCGGGGTGGAGCTGGGGTCGCCCGGGGACGCCGAGGCGTTGTGGGAGGAGTTCGACCGGTATGCGGACGGGGTGGACATCCTGGTGAACAACGCCGGGATAGGGGTGTCCAGCCCGATCGAGGAGATAGACGAGGCGGAGTACGACCGGGTCTTCGCCGTGAACGTGAAGGCACCGTTCTTCGTCGTCCGGCACGGCATGGCCCGGCTGCGGGACGGCGGGCGCGTCATCAACATCTCCTCGGGGCTCGCCCGCACCGCCGCCATGCCGAACAACATGGCGTACGCGATGACGAAGGGCGCGCTGGACGTCTTCTCCCGCGACCTGTCCAAGGTGCTGGGCCCCCGGAACATCACGGTGAACTCGGTGGCCCCGGGCATCATCGCCACCGACAACACGTATGAGCTGCTGCACGCGAGCGAGGAGGCGTGGGCGCAGGCGGCGGCGTACTCCGCGCTGGGCAGGGTGGGCGAGACCGCCGACGTGGCGGACGTGGTGGCGTTCCTGGCGTCGGAGGGCGGGCGGTGGGTGACGGGGAGTTGGGTAGATGCGACTGGGGGTTCGCTGACCTAAGCCTGAGCCAGGCCTGCGGTCCGGTCCTTCCGGCCGTTGCTCAGCCCACGCTCACCGCGTCTCCGTCACCTTCGCCAGCGCGCGGGGCGCGTCCGGGTCCTGGCCTCGGGCAATGGTGACCTCGTAGGCGAGCAGTTGCAGCGGGATGATCTCCAGGACGGGCTGGAGTTCCTCCGCGACGCCCTCGGTCGGCAGGACGAAGCCGGCCGAGGCCTGCTCGACCTGGCCGCGGGGCCCGATGACGACCAGGTCGGCGCCGCGTCCGCGGAGCCGGTCGAGGACGGGCTGGAGTGCCTCGCCGCCCTTGCCGTCGGTGACGACCGCGATGACCGGGGAGACGTTGTCGACCATGGCGAGGGGGCCGTGCAGCAGGTCGGCGCCGGAGTAGGAGAGGGCGGGGATGTAGCTGGTCTCCATCAGCTTGAGGGCGGCCTCCTTGGCGGTGGGGTAGCCGTAGCCGCGTGAGGTGATGACCATGCGTTCGGCGAAGCGGTAGCGGGAGGCGAGGGCGCGGATCTCGTCCTGGCGGGCGAGGAGTTGGTCGGCGAGGTCGGGCAGGACCTTGGCGGGGGCGCCGTCGCCGCCGCGCAGTCCCTCGACGAAGAGATAGAGCGCGAGGAGGGAGGCGGTGTAGGTCTTGGTCGCGGGGAGGGCCTTCTCCGGTCCCGCCATGATGTCGATGTGGTACTCGGAGACGCCGGCCAGCGGGGAGTCGGGGTTGTTGGTGACGGCGAGGGTGATCGCGCCGGCCTCGCGGGCGGCCCGGGTCGAGGCCACGAGGTCCGGGGAGCCGCCGGACTGGCTGACGGTGACGACGAGGACGTCGGTGAGGTCGGGACGGGCACCATAGGCGGTGATCGTGGACATGGAGGTGAGGCCGCAGGGCAGGCCGAGGCGGATCTCGAGGAGGTACTTGGCGTAGAGGGCGGCGTTGTCGGACGTGCCGCGGGCGGTGAGCAGCACGAAGCGGGGCCGCCGGGCGGCGATCTCCTGGGCGGTCTGCCGGATGCCGGGAGCGCCCTGCTCCAGGATGCGGCGCAGCACGGCGGGTTGTTCTGCCATCTCACGGGCCATGATCCGGCCGGGGAGGTCGTTCCGGGGGGCCTGGGGTGGAGTCGGGGCGGTCATCGCGGGGGCCTCCCGGGGCGTGAGGTACGGGGGTGTGTAGGGGTTCGGCTGGGCGCCGGTAGTGCACCGGCAGTCCCATTTCACTCCCCCGGGCGGAACGGCGCCTGTCATCCGCGTGACGCACGGTCGGCGTTCGGCTGGTGGGGAGCCGTCCGCGCTTGTCTCCAGCGGCTCGGGCTGCCCCTTCTTCCCCTGGGCCCGTTGGCCTGATTCTGTTAGATTGGTCTAAACCACATGGCCCTTTTCGGGTCCAGTCGAGCCCTCTCACAGACCGTCTCTCAGATCGGCAGGCCCAGCGTGGAAGTTGTCATCGTCCCGGACGCCAAGGCGGGTGGCGAGCTCATCGCCGAGGCCATGGCGCAGCTCCTGCGGCGCAAGCCCGACGCCCTGCTCGGGGTGGCCACCGGCTCGACGCCGCTGCCCATCTACCAGGCGCTGACGGCCAAGGTGCGGTCCGGTGCCGTGGATGCCTCGCGGGCGCGGATCGCCCAGCTCGACGAGTACGTGGGGCTGCCGGCGGAGCATCCGGAGTCGTACCGTTCGGTGCTGCGCCGTGAGGTGCTGGAGCCGCTCGGGATCGGGATGGACGCGTTCATGGGCCCGGACGGGACCGCCGAGGACATCCCGGGCGCCTGTGAGGCGTACGACGCGGCGCTGGCGGCGGCCGGCGGTGTGGATCTGCAGTTGCTCGGGATCGGGACCGACGGGCACATCGGGTTCAACGAACCGTGCTCCTCGCTGGCCTCCCGGACCCGGATCAAGACGCTGACCGAGCAGACCCGGGTCGACAACGCGCGGTTCTTCGACGGGGACATCGAGCAGGTCCCGCACCACGTGATCACGCAGGGCATCGGGACGATCCTGGAGGCCCGGCACCTGGTGCTGCTGGCCACCGGTGAGGGCAAGGCGGACGCAGTGGCGGCGACGGTGGAGGGACCCGTCGCGGCGGTGTGCCCGGCGTCGGCTCTCCAGCTCCACCCGCATGCCACCGTCGTCGTCGACGAGGGCGCCGCGTCCAAGCTGAAGCTGGCGGACTACTTCCGGCACACGTACGTCAACAAGCCGGACTGGCAGGGGATCTGACCCCGTCACGGAAGCGCTTCAGGCGCCGGTTCCCTTCCCGGGAACCGGCGCCTGTCCTGTCGTACGACTTCCTACTCCCCCGCGATGACCTCCGCCGCCGCCCGTCCGCAGACCCGGGCCGCGCCGTGGGTCGCGATGTGGAGGGCGCCTCGGGGCGGGGCCTGGGGGACGCCCATCTCGACCACGATCGTGTCCGGGCGGGTGCGCAGGACCGAGTCGAGGGCCGAGGTCATCCAGGGGTGGCGGTGCTCGTCGCGGACCACGGCGACGATGCGGCGGCGGCCCGCCGCGGCCAGGGCCGCCATGCCGGCCCCGTCCCCGACGAAGCTGCCGGTGTCGGTGCCGGGGAGGAGGCGGGTGAGTTCCGCGGCCACGCCCCACGGGGTCTCGTCGCCGACCGCGATGTTCGCGACCGGGGTGAAGGCGGCGACGAACGGCGCCTCGGTGAGCGGCGTGAAGCCCTCGGCGCCGGTGAGGGTCAGGGCACGGCGGGCCGCGCGCAGGCCGACGTCCGGGTCGCCGGTGTCCGAGGCGTCCGCCGCTGACGCCGCCGCGGTCCAGCGGGCGAGGGCGCGGACGCGTTCGGCGGCGTCCGCGAGGCGTTCCTCGGGGAGGTCGCCGGCGCGGACGGCCGAGACCAGGGCGTCGCGCAGACGCCGTACGGTCTCGTCGTCGGCGAGGCCGCCGCCCACGCAGATCGCGTCGGCGCCGGCCGCGATGGCGAGGACGCTGCCGTGCTCGATGCCGTAGGTGGCGGCGATGGCCTGCATCTCCATGCCGTCGGTGACGATGAGGCCGTCGTAGCCGAGTTCGCCGCGCAGCAGGTCGGTCAGGACCTTGCGGGACAGGGTCGCCGGGTGGTCGGGGTCCAGGGCCGGGACCAGGATGTGGGCGCTCATCACCGCGCGGCTGCCGGCGGCGATCGCGGCGCGGAACGGGGCGAGTTCGCGCTCCGGCAGGACCGAGGCATCCGCGTCGATGCGGGGCAGGGCGTGGTGGGAGTCGGTCGCGGTGTCGCCGTGGCCCGGGAAGTGCTTGGTGCAGGCCGCCACGCCCGCCGACTGGAGGCCGGTGACGTAGGCGGCGGTGTGGCGGGCGACCAGGTCGGCGGAGGCGCCGAAGGAGCGGACGCCGATCACCGGGTTCGACGGGTTGGAGTTGACGTCGGCTGACGGGGCCCAGTTGAGGTTCACCCCGCAGGCGGCGAGGCGGCGGCCGAGTTCGAAGGCGACCTCGCGGGTGAGGTCGACGTCGTCGACCGCGCCCAGGGCGTGGTTGCCGGGGAAGCTGGAGCCGGTCCGCACCTCCAGGCGGGTGACGTCGCCGCCCTCCTCGTCGATGGCGACCAGGACGTCGTCGCGTTCGGCGCGCAACTGGGCGGTGAGTGCGGAGAGTTGGTCCGGCGAGGCGATGTTGCGGCCGAACAGGCCCACCGAGGCCAGGCCCTCGCCGAGGCGGCGCAGCAGCCAGTCGGGGGCGGTGGTGCCGGTGAAGCCGGGCTGGAGGACCGTGAGCGCGTCACGCGTGAGGGTGTCGGTGCCCTTGGCGAAAGTCGTCATCGGGTGGCGTTATCCCTTCACCGCGCCGGCCGTCAGACCATTGACGGCCCTGCGCTGCAGGAAGACGAAGAGGATCAGGATCGGGACGGCGAAGAGGGAGGACGCCGCCATGGTCGCGCCCCAGTCGTCGCCGAAGGCGGTCTGGAAGCTGGACAGCCACAGCGGCAGGGTCTGCGCCTCCGCCTCCTTGTTCAGGACCAGGACCAGCGGGAACTCGTTCCAGGCGGTGATGAAGCCGAAGAGCGAGGTGGACATCAGGCCGGGGGCGAGCAGCGGCAGGATCACCTTGCGGAAGGCCTGGGCGCGCGTGCAGCCGTCGACCATCGCCGCCTCCTCCAGGTCCTTGGGCACCGCGGCGACGAAGCCGCGCAGCGTCAGGATCGTGAAGGGCAGGATCATCATCATGTAGAAGACGGTCAGCGGGACCAGGCTGTTCAGCATGGACGCGTCCCGCACGATCATGTACATCGCGATGATCATGACCTCCCAGGGCGCCATCTGGGCCAGCATGAACCCGATGATGAAGCCCCGGCGGCCCTTGAACCGCATCCGGGCGAGCGCGAAGGCGCCGGCCAGGGCGACGGCGAGGGACAGGACGACCGCGCAGACCGTGACGATCAGCGAGTTGGTGACGTAGGTCCAGAAGTGGTCGACGCCCGTCGCAGTCTTGAAGTGGTCGAAGGTGATGTGGGTCGGGAACCAGACCGGGTTCTCCGAGATGATGTCGCCGGTCGGCTTGAAGGCCGTGGCGAACATCCAGTACACGGGGAAGACGAAGCCGATGAACAGGATGACGGCCGTGGCGTTGGGCCAGATGCGGCTGAACAGCGAGCGCTTCACAGCTCGTCCTCCTCTTGCTTGAGCACGATCCGCAGGTAGTACGCGGTGATGGCCAGCAGGATCAGGATGGTCAGGACGGCGATCGCGGCGCCCATGCCGTAGTGCTGGTTGCCGACGCCCTCGATGTAGGCGTAGACGGGCAGGATCTCGGTGAGCCGGTCGGGGCCGCCGCCGTTGATGGTGAAGACCTGCACGAACGCCTTGAAGATCCAGATGACCTCCAGGAAGGTCGTGGCGTAGAGGAAGGGGCGCAGGAACGGGAGCGTCACGGTGGTGAAGCTCTTCCAGGCGCCCGCGCCGTCCAGGGCCGCGGCCTCGTACAGCTCGCCGGGGATCGTGGTCGTGGCGGCGTACAGGTTGATCGCGACGAAGGGGATCGACTGCCAGACGATCAGCACGGTCACGACGAAGAACGTCGACAGCTGGCTGCTGGTCCAGCTGTAGTCGGCCATGGAGTGCCAACCGAGCTTGTCCAGGACCCAGTTGACGACGCCGAAGCGCTGGGCGAAGAGCCACTGGTAGACGGTGGTCGCGGCGACCACGGGCATCGCCCAGGCCAGCACGAGCCCGACCATCAGGGTGACCCGCATCCGCTTGCCGAGGCGGGCCAGCAGCAGGCCGACCAGGGCGCCGAGGAGCATGGTCAGGACGACGTTGACGGCCGTGAACAGGATCGAGCGGCCGGTGACGCGCCAGAAGTCCTCGCCGGTCAGGGCCTGCTTGTAGTTCTCGATGCCGTTCCACTCGGTGACATGCTGGATCAGCTGTCCCATGTTGAGGTTCTGGAACGACAGCAGAAGGTCCTTCAGCAGCGGCCAGCCGAGCAGCAGCACGGTGGCCGCGCAGGCCGGCAGCAGCAGGAGGTACGGGGCGAGCGCGCCCGCGCGGGACGCCGGTCGCTGCTCACCGGGCCCTCGCTGGTCCGGTTTCGTCACGTCCACCGGACCGGAGGGCGGCCGTTCGGTCTGCACGGTCATGCTCGCGTCTCTCTACTCGACCTACCGGAAAGCGGGGCGGGGACCGTCGGCCGGCCCCCGCCCCGTCGCCCTTACTGCTGCTGGGCGAGGCGCTTGTTGAACTCGCTCTCGACCTGCTTGGCGGCCTCGGCCGGCGTCTTGCCGTTGAGGACGGCGGTCATGTACGTCTTGACCGGGTTGGGGGCGTTCTCGACCGCGGCCCACTCCGGGATCAGCGGCGTCGTGCCACCGCCGGCGGCGGCCGGCGCGGCGGCCTCGGCGACGGCGTTGCCCGTCAGGTTGGTCTGCAGCGACTCCTTGTTCGGGATGACGCCGTTGAGCTTGGCCAGCTCGCCCTCGTACTTGTCGGACAGGGCGATCTTCAGGAACTCGTTGGCGAGCGCCTGCTTCTTGCTGCCCGCGGCGACCGCGAGGTTGGAGCCGCCGAGGAAGACACCCTCGGGCTTGTCGGCCGTGGCACCGGGGATGGTGAAGTAGCCGATGTCCGACTCGATCTTCTTGTTGGCGGCGATCGCCGTGCCGGCCTCCCAGCCCATGCCGATGAAGGCACCGACGTTGCCCTTGGCGAAGACCTCGGCCTGCTGCGGGGTGGCCTCGTCCTTGTCCTTGGGGGCCTTGGACAGGGCCTGGAACTTCTTGTAGGTCTCCATGGCGGCGGCGACCTTCGGGTCGTCGAGGTTGGAGACGTACTTGTCGCCGTCCTTCTTCACCAGCTCGGCGCCCTCACCGATGGTGAGACCGACGAAGTGGTACCAGTTCTGGCCGGGCAGGTAGATCGGCTCGGCCTTGGTCTTCTCGCCGATCTGCTTGAGGTCGGCGTAGAACTCGTCCCGGGTCTTCGGGGTGTCCTTGATGCCGGCGTCGGCCCAGACCTTCTTGTTGTAGATGACGACGCGGTTGGCGAAGTACCAGGGCGCCGCGTACTGCTTGCCGTCGTAGATGGAGGACTTGTTCAGGGACTCGGTCCAGTCGGCGCCGATCGACGACTTGAGGTCGGCGAGGTCGGCGAGGCCGCCGGTCTTGGCGTAGGCCGGGGTCTGGGTGTTGCCGATCTCGAAGACGTCCGGCGGGTTCTCCTCGGACAGGGCGGTGGTCAGCTTCTGCTGGATGCCGTTCCACTGCTGGATCTCGAACTTGACCTTGGCCTTGGTCTTCTTCTCGAAGGCGGCCTGCACGTCCTTCTGCCACTGGTCCGGCGAGGAGCCGTCCATGACCCAGACGGTGAGGGTCTGGCCGGCGTAACCGTCCGCCCCCGCCTTGTCACCACTGTCGCCGTCGTCGCCCCCACACGCCGCGACGGAGACCAACATGGCCGCGACACCGATCGCGGTAATCAGCTTGCGCTTCACGCCATCCTCCTCAGGATGCCCACACCCCCCGCCCACGAAGCTGGGGCCCTGGACCAATGGTGTAGACCAGTACCGGGAGCTTGGACCAGACCACGGGGCCTGTCAAGGGTGTCCGAACCGGCTCTGACCAGCCGTTATCCGACCTACATATGCAGGAACCTTTAAGTAAGAAGCCAGCGAAAACAGTGCTGTCGGAGTACTGTCTTCCACTAGACCACTTGAGGCTATGGACTAGACCAAAAGAGTCGGCGACGGTATACAGAGGGGATCACGATGTGATCCGCATCCGGAGCCGGGAAGGCAGAGGCATGAGCACCGAGGTCAGCAGCGCGGAGAACGAGGGTGGGGCGACCGTCCGTACCGCGCGCGTGCCCAAGTACTACCGCCTGAAGAAGCACCTGCTCGACATGACCGAGACCCAGGCGCCCGGCACCCCCGTCCCGCCCGAGCGCACGCTCGCGGCCGAGTTCGACACCTCGCGCACCACCGTGCGCCAGGCCCTCCAGGAACTCGTCGTCGAGGGCCGCCTCGAACGCATCCAGGGCAAGGGCACGTTCGTCGCCAAGCCCAAGGTCTCGCAGGCGCTGCAACTCACCTCTTACACCGAGGACATGCGCGCCCAGGGCCTCGAACCCACCTCCCAGCTCCTCGACATCGGCTACATCACCGCCGACGACCGCCTCGCCGAACTCCTCGACATCACCGCCGGCGGCCGGGTGCTGCGCATCGAGCGGCTGCGCATGGCGAACGGCGAGCCGATGGCCATCGAGACGACGCACCTCAGCGCCAAGCGCTTCCCGGCCCTGCGCCGCTCCCTGGTCAAGTACACGTCCCTCTACACGGCGTTGGCCGAGGTCTACGACGTCCATCTCGCCGAGGCCGAGGAGACCATCGAGACCTCGCTGGCCACCCCGCGCGAGGCCGGCCTGCTCGGCACCGACGTGGGCCTGCCGATGCTGATGCTCTCCCGCCACTCCTTCGACAAGGACGGGGAGCCGGTGGAATGGGTGCGGTCGGTGTACCGGGGGGACCGGTACAAGTTCGTGGCGCGGCTCAAGAGGCCCGTGGACTGAGGGCCTTGCACTGGTGCACGCGGTGTAGCGCAACCGCGCATCCTGCTCTACGTTCCTCCCGTCTCCGTATGGACGGGAGGACCGCCCTGTGCGTACCGCGAACGTCCGAACCACCGTCATCTGGACCCTCGTCGCGCTGGTCGGAGCCACCGGCTGGGCCGTGCTCGCGCTCGCCCGCGGCGAGGACGTCTCCGCCGCCTGGATGGTCGCGGCCGCCCTCGGCTCGTACGCCATCGCCTACCGCTTCTACGCGAAGTTCATCGCGTACAAGGTCCTCAAGGTCGACCGGACCAGGGCCACCCCGGCCGAGCGCCTGAACAACGGCATCGACTTCCACCCCACCGACCGACGGGTCCTCCTCGGCCACCACTTCGCGGCGATCGCCGGCGCCGGACCGCTCGTCGGCCCCGTACTGGCCGCGCAGATGGGCTACTTGCCCGGCACGATCTGGATCATCGCGGGCGTCGTCTTCGCCGGCGCCGTCCAGGACATGGTGGTGCTGTTCTTCTCCACCCGCCGCGACGGACGCTCCCTCGGCCAGATGGCCCGCGAGGAGATCGGCCCGTTCGGCGGCGCGGCGGCCCTCATCGCCGCCTTCGCCATCATGATCATCCTGCTCGGGGTGCTGGCGCTCGTCATCGTCAACGCCCTCGCCCAGTCGCCCTGGGGCACCTTCTCCATCGCGATGACGATCCCGATCGCCCTGCTCATGGGCTTCTATCTGCGCGTCCTGCGGCCCGGCCGGGTCAGCGAGGTCTCGCTCATCGGCGTGGCCCTGCTGCTGCTCGCACTGATCGCCGGGCGCTGGGTGGCGGAGTCGTCCTGGGCCGACACCTTCACGCTCGCGCCCTCGACGCTGGTCGTCTGGCTGGTGGCGTACGGCTTCATCGCGTCGATCCTGCCGGTGTGGATGCTCCTGGCGCCCCGCGACTACCTCTCCACCTTCATGAAGATCGGCACGATCCTCCTGCTGGCGCTGGGGGTCGTGATCGCGCTGCCCACGCTGAAGATGGACGCGGTGACGGACTTCGCCTCGCGCGGCAACGGCCCTGTCTTCGCGGGGTCGTTGTTCCCCTTCGTCTTCATCACCATCGCCTGCGGAGCTCTGTCCGGCTTCCACTCGCTCATTTCGAGTGGCACCACGCCGAAGATGATCCAGAAGGAGACGCAGGTCCGCATGATCGGCTACGGCTCCATGCTGATGGAGTCGTCGGTGGCGATCATGGCCCTGGTCGCGGCGAGCATCATCGACCCGGGCCTGTACTTCGCGATGAACGCGCCCTCGGGAGCCATCGGCACCACCGTGCAGGAGGCGTCCCGGGTGGTGTCCGGCTGGGGCTACTCGATCTCCCCCGACGACCTGGCCCGCGCCGCCGAACGCGTCGAGGAATCAAGCCTGTTGTCCCGCACCGGCGGTGCGCCCACGCTCGCCATCGGCGTCTCGGAGATCTTCTCCAAGGTCACCGGCGGGAGCCTGCGCGCCTTCTGGTACCACTTCGCGATCATGTTCGAGGCGCTGTTCATCCTGACCGCGCTGGACGCCGGCACCCGCGTGGGCCGGTTCATGCTCCAGGACATGCTGGGCAATGTCATCAAGCCCTTCAAGAACATCAGTTGGAAGCCCGGCCTGGTCATCACCAGCGCGCTCGTGTGCGGACTGTGGGGGTACTTCCTCTGGGTGGGCGTCCACGAACCGCTCGGCGGGATCAACCAGCTCTTCCCGATCTTCGGCATCTCCAACCAGCTGCTCGCCGCCGTCGCCCTGGCCGTCTGCACCACGCTGCTGGTGAAGTCCGGACGCCTCAAGTGGGCCTGGATCACCGGCATCCCGCTCGTCTGGGACGCCACCGTCACGCTGACCGCGAGCTGGCAGAAGGTGTTCTCCAGCGACCCCAAGGTCGGCTTCTTCAAGCAGCGGTCGGTCTTCCAGGACGCCATCGACCGGGGTGAAGTCCTGCCGCCCGCCAAGAACATGGACGACATGCACACCGTGGTCACCAACTCCACGGTCGACGGCGTCCTCACCGCGGTCCTCGCCCTGCTGATCGTGGTGGTGATCGCCGACGCGCTGCGGGTCTGCGTACGGCATGTACGGCGCCCGGCCCTCTCGACGCTGAGCGAGGCGCCGTACGTCGAGTCGAAACTCGTCGCCCCGGCCGGGCTGTTCCCGACCCGGGAGGAGAAGGAGGAGGCACGCCATGAGGTCGGCACTCCGGCGGGCGGTTAGGGGTGTGCGCTGGTACGTGCGGGAGCTGACCGACGAGTCGGCGTACGACCGCTATGTCACGCACGTCCGCCGGGACCACCCGCAGGCGGACGTGCCGACCCGGCGGGAGTTCGAGCGGATGCGGACGGACCGGCAGGAAGAGGATCCACGGCAGGGCTTCCGCTGCTGCTGACCCCTGCTGTTGACACCGATGTCGGACCTTCACCGAATCGACATACCGATATGCGGACGAGGTCTTCCACTCCTGTCACACCGTGACCTAGATTGCCTGCGCGTTACACGGTGATCAGTGATGAGGGGATCGGAGCCGCCGCATGTCATCAGATTCGCCCGAGGCCAGACCACCGGTGGTGACACCCGTCCGCGTGGTCATCGCCCTCTGCCTCTTCGCGCCCTTCGTGGCGATGCTGTGGGTGGGGTCGTACGCGAAGGTCGACCCGGCCTTCATCGGCATCCCGTTCTTCTACTGGTACCAGATGCTGTGGGTGCTCATCTCCACCGCGCTGACGATGACCGCGTACAAGCTCTGGCAGCGTGACCAGCGCGCCCGTCGTGGAGGTGCCAAGTGAACGACGGCGTGAACGGCGTCGCGCTCGGCGTCTTCATCTTCTTCTTCCTGGCCGTCACGGTCATGGGCTTCCTGGCCGCGCGCTGGCGCAAGGCCGAGAACGAGCACAGCCTCGACGAATGGGGCCTGGGCGGACGGTCGTTCGGCACCTGGGTCACCTGGTTCCTGCTCGGCGGCGACCTCTACACCGCGTACACCTTCGTCGCCGTTCCGGCGGCGATCTACGCGGCGGGCGCGGCCGGCTTCTTCGCGGTGCCGTACACGATCCTGGTGTACCCGCTGATCTTCACCTTCCTGCCCCGCCTGTGGTCGGTCTCGCACAAGCACGGCTATGTGACGACCTCCGACTTCGTGCGCGGCCGCTTCGGCTCCAAGGGCCTGTCGCTTGCGGTCGCCGTCACCGGCATCCTCGCGACCATGCCGTACATCGCCCTCCAACTCGTGGGCATCCAGGCGGTCCTGGACGTCATGGGCGTCGGCGGCGGCGAGGACACCAACTGGTTCGTGAAGGACCTGCCGCTGCTGATCGCGTTCGGTGTGCTCGCGGCGTACACCTACTCGTCCGGCCTCCGCGCCCCCGCGCTGATCGCCTTCGTGAAGGACACGCTGATCTACATCGTCATCGCGGTGGCGATCATCTACATCCCCATCAAGCTGGGCGGGTTCGACGAGATCTTCGCCAAGGCGGGCGAGGCGTACAGCCAGACCAACCCGGCGACGGGCGCGCCACGCGGTGCGCTGGTGCCGGGCGAGCCGGGCCAATGGACGTACGCCACACTGGCGTTGGGCTCCGCGCTCGCGCTCTTCATGTACCCGCACTCCATCACCGCGACGCTCTCCTCCAAGAGCCGTGAGGTGATCCGCCGCAACACCACGATCCTGCCGCTGTACTCGCTGATGCTGGGTCTGCTGGCGCTGCTGGGCTTCATGGCGATCGCGGCCGGAGTCAAGGTCACCAACGGCCAGTTGGCGATCCCGCAGCTCTTCGAGAACATGTTCCCGGCGTGGTTCGCGGGCGTGGCGTTCGCGGCCATCGGCATCGGCGCGCTGGTCCCGGCGGCGATCATGTCCATCGCGGCGGCGAACCTCTTCACCCGCAACATCTACAAGGACTTCATCAAGCCGGACGCGACGCCCGAGCAGGAGACCAAGGTCTCCAAGCTGGTGTCCCTGCTGGTGAAGGTCGGCGCGCTGGTCTTCGTCCTCACCATGGACAAGACGGTCGCCATCAACTTCCAGCTCCTGGGCGGCATCTGGATCCTCCAGACCTTCCCGGCCCTGGTCGGCGGCCTGTTCACCCGCTGGTTCCACCGCTGGGCACTGCTCGCCGGCTGGGCGGTCGGCATGGTCTACGGCACGATCGCGGCGTACGGCGTCGCCTCGCCCACGCAGAAGCACTTCGGCGGCTCGTCGAAGGAGATCCCCGGCATCGGCGAGATCGGCTACATCGGCCTGACGGCGTTCGTCCTGAACGTGGTCGTGACGGTGGTCCTGACGTTCGTCCTGAAGGCCTTCAAGGCCCCGGAGGGCGTGGACGAGACCAAGCCCGAGGACTACACGGCGGACGCGGGAGACCCGGGAGTTCAGGTCGAGCTTCCCCCGGCAACTGCTGGCGCCGCTCACTAGAGGCGCCTAAGGGGCGCGGGGCTGTATCAATTTGCGGCTCCGCCGCGTGGGCGCGACCAGCCACAGCGAACCCGCAGCGGGCCGCCGACAGCAACACCAACGGCGGCCCGCTTTTCGTGCACACTCACCCGCATGGACATACTGATCCGCCCGGCCGACCCCACCGAGTACGAAGAACTCGGCGAGATCACCGCCCAGGCCTACCTCCAGGACGGCCTCCTCACCTTCGGCGAGAGCGACTGGTACCTCGGCGAACTCAGAGACGTGGCCAAGCGAGCGTCGACCTCCGAGGTCCTGGTGGCCACCCAGGGCGATGAACTCCTCGGCGGCGTCACGTACGTCCCCTCCCCCGGCCCCATGACCGACCTGGCCCGCACGGGCGAGGCCGAGATCCGCATGCTGGCCGTCGGCCGCGCCGCCCGCGGCAGAGGCGCCGGCGAGGCCCTCGTCCGCGCCTGCATCGACCGCGCGAGAAACGCGGAACGCACCGGCATCGTTCTGTCGACCCAGCCGAGCATGCACGGCGCCCACCGGATCTACGAACGCCTCGGTTTCCGCCGCGCCCCGGAACGCGACTGGCACCCGATTCCGGAGGACCCCGACTTCACTCTCCTCACCTATGAGTTGACGCTCTGAAGTCGCCGCGACACAACATCTAGGGGTGCCACCCGAACCCGGCACAAGATGTATGCTCATGCTCGCTGTCGTCGCAGGGGAATCCGGTGCGAATCCGGAACTGTCCCGCAACGGTGTACTTGTGCGTGCCTTGTGCGTGTACGGGAGTCAGTCCGAGGACCTGCCGACAGCGTGCCCAGGCCACCGTGGCCCGGGTGCCATGACGTCCGGGCCTCGTGGAGTGGGCCGGTGGACGCGACGCCGCGTGCGCTCGTGCTGCCCCCCGCTCTCCGCCAGGCCCCCGTGCCGAGCGAGGGAGAGCCCCCACGTGACCATCGCGCCAGCCGATCCGGCTTCAGCGGTCCAGGCGGAGAACGACGGTCCCGGTACCGCCCTGTTGCGGACCCTGACCGAGCTGACCGCCGACCTGCCCGACGCCGACCCCGGACGGGTCGCCGCCGCCGCGCTGCGCGGCCGGTCCGGCCGGGCGGACTCCGATGGCGGCGCGGAGCTGCGCGAGCTGGCGACGGAGGCCGCCGCCGGGCTCATCTCCGAGGACCCCGCCTACTCCCGGCTGGCCGCCCGGCTGCTGACCATCAGCATCGCCGCCGAGGCCGCCTCGCAGGGCGTCACGTCCTTCACGGAGTCGGTCGAGGTCGGCCACCGCGAGGGCCTGATCGCCGACCGTACGGCGGAGTTCGTACGGGTGCACGCTGCAAGGCTCGACGCCCTGATCGACCCGGCCGGTGACGACCGCTTCGGCTACTTCGGCCTGCGTACGCTCCACAGCCGCTACCTCCTCCGGCACCCGATCACCCGCCAGGTCATCGAGACGCCCCAGCACTTCATGCTGCGCGTGGCGGCGGGCCTCGCCGAGGACGACACGACCCGCGCCCTGGACGAAGTCGCCGCGCTCTACGGGCTCATGAGCCGCCTCGACTACCTGCCGTCCTCCCCCACGCTCTTCAACTCCGGCACCCGGCACCCCCAGATGTCGTCCTGCTACCTCCTCGACTCCCCGCTGGACGAGCTGGACTCCATCTACGACCGGTACCACCAGGTGGCGCGGCTGTCGAAGCACGCCGGTGGCATCGGACTGTCGTACAGCAGGATTCGTTCGCGCGGCTCCCTCATCCGGGGCACGAACGGGCACTCCAACGGCATCGTGCCGTTCCTGAAGACGCTGGACGCGAGCGTCGCCGCCGTGAACCAGGGCGGCCGGCGCAAGGGTGCCGCCGCCGTCTACCTGGAGACCTGGCACTCCGACATCGAGGAGTTCCTGGAGCTGCGCGACAACACCGGTGAGGACGCCCGGCGTACGCACAACCTCAACCTCGCGCACTGGATCCCGGACGAGTTCATGCGCCGCGTGAACGCCGACGCCGAGTGGTCGCTGTTCTCCCCGGCCGACGTGCCCGAGCTGGTCGACCTGTGGGGCGCGGAGTTCGACGCGGCGTACCGCAAGGCGGAGGCGGCCGGTCTCGCGAAGAAGACCATCCCGGCCCGTGACCTCTACGGCCGCATGATGCGCACCCTCGCGCAGACCGGCAACGGCTGGATGACCTTCAAGGACGCCGCCAACCGCACCGCCAACCAGACGGCGCTGCCCGGCAATGTCGTCCACTCCTCCAACCTCTGCACGGAGATCCTGGAGGTCACGGACGACGGCGAGACGGCGGTCTGCAACCTGGGGTCGGTGAACCTGGGCGCGTTCGTGGTCGGTCAGGAGATCGACTGGGAACGGCTGGACGCCACCGTCCGTACCGCCGTGACCTTCCTCGACCGCGTGGTGGACATCAACTTCTACCCGACCGAGCAGGCGGGCCGCTCCAACGCCAAGTGGCGTCCCGTGGGCCTCGGCGCGATGGGGCTCCAGGACGTCTTCTTCAAGCTGCGGCTGCCCTTCGACTCGCCCGAGGCCAAGGCCCTCTCCACGCGGATCGCAGAGCGCATCATGCTCGCCGCGTACGAGGCCTCCACCGACCTCGCCGAGCGCAACGGCCCGCTCCCGGCGTGGGAGAAGACCCGTACCGCCCAGGGTGTCCTGCACCCCGACCACTACGACGTGGAGCTCTCCTGGCCGGAGCGCTGGGCGGCGCTGCGGGAGCGGATGGCCACCACGGGCCTGCGCAACTCCCTGCTCCTCGCCATCGCGCCCACCGCCACGATCGCCTCGATCGCGGGCGTCTACGAGTGCATCGAGCCGCAGGTCTCGAACCTCTTCAAGCGCGAGACCCTGTCCGGCGAGTTCCTCCAGGTCAACTCCTACCTGGTGGCCGAGTTGAAGAAGCTCGGTGTGTGGGACGCGCAGACCCGGGAGGCGCTGCGCGAGTCCAACGGCTCGGTGCAGGGCTTCACCTGGGTCCCGCAGGACGTCCGTGACCTGTACCGCACGGCGTGGGAGATCCCGCAGCGCGGCCTCATCGACATGGCCGCCGCCCGGACCCCGTTCCTGGACCAGTCGCAGTCCCTGAACCTGTTCCTGGAGACGCCGACCATCGGCAAGCTCTCCTCGATGTACGCGTACGCCTGGAAGCAGGGCCTGAAGACGACGTACTACCTGCGCTCGCGCCCGGCGACGAGGATCGCCCGCGCGGCCCAGGCCCAAGCAACTGTCCCCGTCCAGCAGGTGACTTCGGAAGAAGCGATCGCCTGCTCCCTTGAGAACCCCGAGTCCTGCGAGGCCTGCCAGTAATGAGTTCCACCGAGAAGAACCTGCTCGACCCGGGCTTCGAGCTGACTCTGCGTCCCATGCGCTACCCGGACTTCTACGAGCGCTACCGGGACGCGATCAAGAACACCTGGACCGTCGAGGAGGTCGACCTCCACTCGGACGTCGCCGACCTGGCGAAGCTGTCCCCGGAGGAGCAGCACCTGATCGGCCGGCTGGTCGCGTTCTTCGCGACGGGCGACTCGATCGTGGCGAACAACCTGGTGCTGACGCTCTACAAGCACATCAACTCCCCCGAGGCGCGCCTGTATCTCTCCAGGCAGCTCTTCGAGGAAGCGGTGCACGTCCAGTTCTATCTGACGCTTCTCGACACCTACCTCCCCGACCCGGAGGACCGGGCGGCGGCGTTCGCGGCGGTGGAGAACATCCCGTCCATCCGCGAGAAGGCCGAGTTCTGCTTCAAGTGGATCAACGAGGTCGAGAAGCTGGACCGCCTGGAGTCACAGGCCGACCGCCGCCGCTTCCTGCTCAACCTGATCTGCTTCGCCGCGTGCATCGAGGGCCTGTTCTTCTACGGTGCCTTCGCGTACGTCTACTGGTTCCGCAGCCGGGGTCTGCTGCACGGTCTCGCCACCGGCACCAACTGGGTGTTCCGCGACGAGACCATGCACATGAGCTTCGCGTTCGACGTGGTCGACACCGTCCGCAAGGAGGAGCCGGAGCTCTTCGACGACCGGCTCCAGCAGCAGGTCACGGACATGATGCGGGAGGCGGTCGAGGCGGAGCTCCAGTTCGGCCGCGACCTGTGCGGTGACGGCCTGCCAGGCATGAACACCGACTCGATGCGCCAGTACCTGGAGTGCGTCGCCGACCAGCGCCTGACCCGCCTGGGCTTCGCCCCGGTGTACGGCTCGGAGAACCCCTTCTCCTTCATGGAGCTCCAGGGCGTCCAGGAACTGACGAACTTCTTCGAGCGCCGCCCGTCCGCGTACCAGGTCGCCGTGGAGGGCACGGTCGACCTGGACGAGGACTTCTAGGACGGGATCCGTAAGGGCGCGTGGTACGTCTCATCGCTGAGGAGGCCATGCCATGCGCCGTTCGACCTTCGCACCTGCCGCACTGCTGACGTTCGTGCTGGCCGGGTGCGGCAGCCAGGCCGGAAGTGACGGGAGCGACGGCAGCGACACGATGTCGCCGTCGCCGCCCTCGTCCTCCTGTACGACCGCGTCGGAGCTGAACGCCTCCGACAGCGGCGACACGGTGTGCCTGGCGGTCGGCGACACGGTCCGGGTCGGCCTGGACGGCACCAAGTCGCGCCCCTGGAAGCCGGTCACCACCGAGGGCACCGGCCTGGAGGCCGGCAACAGCGGCATCGTGTTGCTGCCGGGCGACGCGAACGCCGCGTACCAGGCGGTCTCGGCGGGCACGGTACGGCTCACTTCGTCCCGCCCGCTGTGCGCCACCGAGACCGGCAAGGTGTCCTGCAAGGGCGTTCAGGACTGGTCGGTCACCGTGGTGATCACTTCAGGGTGACCGCGTCCCCGGTCGACACGATCCGAGCGGTCGTCGTCGTGCCGGGGAAGTACCAACGCCAGCTGCCCGCCGAGGTGACGGTGACCTTGGTGCTGAGCTTGCCTGCGTCGCCCGTCTTCACGGTCTTGACCGTGCTGTAGTGGGCGGCGCCGGCCGGCCGGTACTGGAGTTTGACGTCCTGCCCGGTGAAGCCGTGGTACTCCAGGTTCTCCCAGTTGGCGCGCGTCAGCTTGCCGTTGATGGTGAGCTTGGCGCCCTTGGCGACGGGCTCGGGCGTGGCGTCCGTGGTGAGCTTCGAGGCGCGCTTGACCTTGTACTGGGCGATGTTGTCGGAGATCCAGTAGTCGCCGTCGTTGGCCTTGACCGTGGCGTTGACCTGCCAGACGCCCGCGACCTTGTTGCTGTCGATGTCGTCGCTGTCGGCGATCCAGCCGGGGTCGACCGTCATCGTGCCCGTGCACACCGAGGTCGTCGCGCTCTTCTTCACACAGGACGAGTCGCCGTCCCAGGTGATGAAGCCGTAGCCGTTGGACCTGTTGAACGTGCTGAGATCCGTGATCTTCTTGACGCCCGAGTCGTCCTTGATGGTGATCGCGATCGGGTACTTGACGGTCCTCGCCACCCCGATGATCACGTTGCCGCCGCCGTTGACGACCGTCTTCGTGACCCGGATGTCACCCCGCCCCTCGGCGTGTGCCCCGGTGGCCGCGACCAGCACGAGCGCTGCCGCCCCGCCCGCCACGGCCCATGTTCTGTGTCTCATGATCCTCCCCTGTTGGTGCAGGAGAGGTTATGCCTCCTTGAGCTGGCGGTCGATCCGGCGCTCGTGGGCCCATCCCACGAGGCCCGGGGCCGCGAGGAGGGCGAAGACGATCAGCAGGGTCAGGTATCCGATGAATGCGTCCATGAAGTAAGCATCATGGATGGCTGATGCCCCTGACAGTGGCAGGACTGCCGTACTACCTCGATTTACTGCCACTTCCGAGGCACACTGGAAGCATGCTGAAGAACGTGGCCGCTGTCCTGCTCGACGGAGTGCATCCCTTCGAACTCGGGGTCGTCTGCGAGGTGTTCGGTATCGATCGCAGTGACGAGGGGCTCCCGACGTACGACTTCGCCGTCGCCTCGGCCGAGGGGCCGACGCTCGGTACCCATGTCGGCGGGCTCAGCGTCTCCACGCCGTACGGCCTGG
This sequence comes from Streptomyces justiciae, assembly GCF_015163075.1. Lineage (GTDB taxonomy): Bacteria > Actinomycetota > Actinomycetes > Streptomycetales > Streptomycetaceae > Streptomyces > Streptomyces justiciae. The sequence goes on along the minus strand of NZ_JADDXU010000005.1, from coordinate 211,364 downwards.
AGCGGCTGGAGGAGGCCGACCTCATCGCCGTACCGGCGGGGGCGGACTACGTCGTACGGGACTATCCGCCCGAGCTGCTCGACGCCCTGCTCCGGGCCGCCGACCGGGGCGCCCGGGTCCTCAGCGTCTGTTCCGGCGTCTTCGTGCTCGGTGCCGCCGGGCTGCTCGACGGGCGGCGGTGCAGCGTGCACTGGAAGCAGGCCCGCGAGCTCGCCCTGCGCTGCCCCCGGGCGGTCATCGAACCCGACGTGCTGTACGTCGACGAGGACCCGGTGATCACCTCCGCCGGCACCGCCGCCGGCATCGACGCCTGTCTGCACATCGTGCGGAAGGAACAGGGCACCGAGGTCGCCAACAAGATCGCCCGGCGGATGGTCGTACCGCCGCACCGGGACGGCGGACAGGCGCAGTACATCGAGCGGCCGTTGCCGAAGGACCCCTGCGACACCGTCGGCGAGGTCCTCGTGTGGATGGAGCAGCACCTCGACGAGGAGGTCACCGTCGAGCAGCTCGCCGAGCGCGCGCACATGTCGCCGCGCACCTTCGCCCGCCGCTTCCAGCAGGAGACCGGGACCACGCCCTACCGCTGGGTCCTGCGGCAACGCGTGCTGCTCGCCCAGCGGTTGCTGGAAGGGACGGACGAGACGGTGGACGCGGTCGCGGGCCGAACGGGGTTCGGCACCGCGGCCGCACTGCGCCACCAGTTCGTACGGGCGCTCGGGACCACCCCGAACGCCTATCGCAGGACGTTCAGGGGCCCGGAAGCGGCCTGATCACCTGAGGACCGGCCGCAGCAGCAGCTTGTGCGGACGGAGCGTGATGCCGACCCGGGTCCCGTCGTTCGACCCCGCCACCTGCTCGAAGCGGTACTTCGTGGCGAGCGCCGCCGTGATCAGGCTCAGCTGCGCCATCGAGAAGTGGTCGCTCGGGCACTTGCGGTTGCCGACGCTGAAGGGGCTCATGGCGTATTTCGGCACCTCCTTGACCCGTTCCGGAAGCCAGCGGTCGGGGTCGAAGTCCAGGCTGCCCTTGTACGACTTCGGATCGCGCTGGACCGCGTACGGGCTGTAGACGATGTCCGCACCGGCCGGAATGCGGTAGCCACCGAGTTCGGTGTCGGTGACCGCGCGGCGCGTCAATATCCACACCGCGGGACGCAAACGCATCGCCTCGACGACGACATTGTTGGTGTGCCGCAGCGAGCGAACATCGTCGAATGCGACGGGACGGCCGCCGGTTACGGATTCGACCTCGTCGCGCACCCTGTCCGCGTGTTCCGGATGTTCCGCGAGGACTTGGAGCAGCCACATGATCGTGGACGCCACCGTTTCGCTGCCCGGGGTGACTATGGCGACGACCTGGTCGTGGATCTCCTGTTCCCCGATGGGGTCGCCATTGTCGTCCTTCGCCTCCAGCAATGCTGTCAGCAAATCGTCCGGCTTTTGACCAGATGCACGGCGCTCGGCGATGATCTCGTCGACCAGGAGATGCAAATCGGCCAGGGCCGCGTTGAATTTCCGGTTGGGCGGCAGCGGCAGGTTGTACAGCGGCCCGAGAGGGACGACCATCCGCCGGTACATCCCGCGGAAGACGGTGGCGAGGGCGACGCAGAGCCGCTCCGCGCGTTCGTCCATGAAGTCGCCGCGCAGCAGACAGCGGGCGGCGATGCGGACGGCGACCCGGAAGGACTCGGTGGTGCAGTCGATGGTCTCGCCGGGCTGCCAGCGCTCGGTGAGCGCGTGCGCCTCCTCCTCCATGATCGGACCGTACCCGGGGATCGCGTCGAGCCGGAAGGCGGGCTGGATGGTGCGCCGCTGACGCCGGTGCCGCGGGCCGTTGGCGGTGGCCACGCCCTCCTTGCCGAGCAGGGCCTCCAGGGACTCCCACAGCGGCCCGGCGATGACGAAGTCGGGGTTGAGCGCGAGGGCTCCGGTGAGGTCCGGCGTGGTGGGCGCGTACACCTCCTTGGGGCCCAGTTTGAGGCGTACGACGTCGCCGTGGTCGCGCAGCTGGGACATGAAGGCCAGCGGGTCGCGCAGCAGCTTCAGGCCGTGTCCCAGGAGGGGGACGCCACCGCCCGCGAGGGGTGCTTCACGCAGCGCGGACTCCGGGGTCGCCGGCGCTTCGGGGCGTACGGACTCGACGGTCATTTCTCACCTGCCGCTTCGTTGTTGACGTACGGGGGCGTGGACCGGTCGTCCCAGCTGTCGACCGTGTAGCGGCCGGACTCGTGGTGGAACCAGTAGACGGTGCTGAACCAGTTGCGCATATTGCCGACGCAGGCCCGCACGGTGTGGCTCAGCTCTTTTCCGCGGACCGTTCCGTCGACGAGCGAGTCTGCGAACCTCAGTGCGTCGTTCTCGGCGACGAGGAAATCGTCGATGCATTCCTCGACGCGTCGCCTGACTTCCCGGACCGCCTGTTTGAGGCTCAGCCCCTCGTGTTTGATGAGGCTTATCCCGAGATTGTGGACCTCGTCGCCCGCTATTTCCTTGGGGAGTGAGCAGAGGTCGTTGTACCAGGCGGCGAATTCCTGGCTCAGCAGCGCCGCCCGCTGATAGGCCGGGTGTTTCCGTACCCGGTCCGGGAGTTCCTGGCCCGCGCACGGCTCCAGGAGATCCGTCCAGATCCAGTGCGCGAAAGTGAGGCGGCGCAGTGCGAGGTATTCCTCGACGGTCGGCACGACGCCTTCGGTGCGGTTGTGGAATTCCCGGTCGTACGCCTCGATCACCTCGTGGAAGTGCCGGGCGAACCGCGTGTTCCACGACCCCGGCAGGAACGAGTAGAGCCGGACCATGCTGTCCGCGAACCCGGCGACCAGCGGATCCTCGTGGTGCAGATGGTCCTCGGGGGAGTCGAGGGCCGCGTGCAGCCGGAACCTGAGCTGCCGCCAGGCCTCGGTCCGGCCGTGGACGATGTCGCGGTCGTGCCGGTCGTCCCAGACGAAGAACCACGCGCTGTAGTCCGCTATCGCCTGGAGGACCTCGTCGGGGGCGCCCAGGTAGTAGCCCGCCATGAGGTCGGTGTAGCAAAGACCGTCGGCATATTCCTCCACCTTGTCCGCCGGCATGAGCCGCTTTTCCAGCAGCCAGGTGCGTGTCTTCTCCTGGAGCTGGGGCCAATACGGGTGGAGTTGCCGGGGAAACGCCGCCTCGATCACCGGGAGTTGGAGCGAGGGTGGGACCGCGACCGCTGTCGGTGTCGATGTGGTGCCGTGTGAGAAAGCATGCACGAACTAACCCCTCTCAGCCGCCAGTTGCGCACGCCCCTCCCGCTGTACCGGGCGTGCGCCGTTGCGTATCCCCGCACTTCCCATTCAGCACCACAACTGACCGATCTGGGAACGGATTTGCACCATTCACTACCCCACAGTGCCGAGAATCTCCCCTTGTGTGACTGATTCTGGATCAGTAAGGGAGCACAAGCGATCGAACGTGCGACGGACAGACGAACGGCGCCTGTTCGGGAAGGGGTTCCTGAACAGGCGCCGTACGGAGGGGACTTGTGGGGCCCCAGTCGGTCTCAGTCGTTCGCGACGACAGGGTAGCGAGGCTCGTTCTCGGCCATCTGCCGCAGCGCGTCCTTGCGTTCACGCTTGGAGAGCCGGTCGATGTAGAGGTACCCGTACAGATGATCGGTCTCGTGCTGCAAACACCGAGCGAAGTAGCCGGTGCCGCGCACCTTGATCGGGTTGCCCTTCTCGTCCTGCCCGGTCACCTCGGCGTAGTCGGGGCGCGCGAGCGGCGCGTACGCGGTCGGCACCGACAGACAGCCCTCGTTGCTGTCGTCCAGGCGGCGCTTCTCGGCAGGCAGGTCGACGAGCTTGGGGTTGCAGACGACACCGACGTGCCGGGTGCCCTCGTCGTCCATGCAGTCGTAGACGAAGACCTTCAGATCGACACCGATCTGGTTGGCGGCCAGGCCCACGCCCTCGGCGGTGCGCTGCGAGGCGAACATGTCCGCGACCAGCTGGTCCAGCTCGGCGCCGAAGTCGGTGACGTCCTTGCACTCCTTGTGCAGGACGGGGTTCCCGACGACGGTGATGGGCCGCGAGGTGCCGCGCTCACGCCAGCCGTTCTCGCGCTCCTCGGCGTCCTGGGTGTCGATGACGAAACCCTCGTCGTCCACGGGAAGCACGCCCACGTGCTGCTGATCGGTGTCCTGCTGCGCCATGACCGACGATGCCTTCCTAAACCAAAACAGGGGGTTGATGCTGATACAGGGTAAGGGGAGCTGGCTTTTAGGGGCGCGGGGAACTGCGCGACCAGCCACAACGGACCCGCAGCCGAAAGAAGTCAGCACACCTCTTCAAGATCACGCCAGTCCCGAGAGTCAGGGCTGTCGGCAACCCACCCGTCCAACAACCCCCGCACCAGCGAAGCCGGCGCAGCCACCCCGCACTCCCGCTCCGGCACCCACAGCTGCCCGTCCGTCCGATGCCCCAGCGGCCCCGGATGCCCCGGCTCACTGTGATCGTGCGGGTCGAGATGCTCACCGTCGCCCTCATCGGACGGCATCCGGGACTCCGAGCACATCCGGCACAGCAGCCGCACCGAGGACGACCAGTCCTCCGCCGCGAACCCGGCGTCAGCCGCGAGCTGCTCCAGCGCGTCCCGATCCGCCTCCGTGGCGGCCTCCAGCAGCACCACCCACGTCGGCACCGGCGAAGGCGCCCACAGCTCGATCTCGTCGAAGACGGGATAGGAGTGCCCGGCGGCGGTCGTCCGCTCCCCGTGCGGCACCCCGTCGTGCAGCACGACCTCACCCCACCGCCGCCCGGACGACGGCAGCGGGATCGACAGCACCTCGACGCGCGCGGGGTCGAGACGGCGGCCCCAGACCACTTCCGCCTCACCCTCCGGCGACAGCCGTACGGCCGCACTGCCGAGGTCCATGCCGACCGGCTCACCGGAGTCGGCCGCCCCGCCCGGCACCCGCAGCCCGTACGCCTGCCAGGCCCGCCGGGCCAGCGGCCAGTCCTGGAGCGCGGTCGCCGCGATGCCGACGTTCCACCAGTCGGGTGCGCCCGCCTCCCGGTCGAGGAGGGCGACGGCACGCAGCCCCGCCGCCCGCGCCTGCTCCCAGTCGTGCCGGAACTTGTGCAGCAGGGCGAGGTTGAACCAGGACTCGGACAGCCACGGTTCCAGATCGGCGGCGCGCGTCAGCAGCGCGCCCGCGTCCTCGTACCGACCGTCGCCGATCAGCGTGAACGCGCGGTCGGTGGCCTGCCGCCAGGAGGCGGAGGGCCGGTGCCGTCCTTTGCCGAAGATCCTCACGATTCCCGCCTGCCAGTTGCCCTCAGTGACCTCGCCACTGCCCCCGGAATCCCTCTCCTTCGCATCCAACCACGTGCGGCTGGAAGGGCGCTCATTACCCATGGGTTACCCAGCCCGGGGCAGGGTCAGACAGTCTCTCGCCAGCACCCTGGCCAGCGCCTCCACCACGTCGGGCGCATGGTCCCCCGCGGTGGCCAGCCGTAGTTCCTCCAGTGCGGTGAGCGGCCCGCCGGGCCCGGCGTCCCGCGCCTTCTCCTCGTACGCGTTCACCGTCCGTACGATCCGGGCGGCGACCGGCTGCTGCCGGTACGGGTCGGCCTGCCGCTCCACGACCACGGCGACGGCCCCGTCCACCCCGGTCTGCCGTACGACGGCCCCGCCGAGCAGCGCGATGCGCCGCTGCTCCTCGGCGGGCAGGTCGGCGGTGGCCCCTGCCGGTACCGGGTCGACGAGGCTGAGCTGTCCGATGTCGTGCATCAGGGCCGCGTACTCCAGGACGGTGAGGTCCCGCCCGGACAGCCCCAGGTCCCGGCCGACGGCCCGGCTGAGGGCGGCGACGCGGCGGGCGTGTCCGGCGGGGGTGTATCCGGCGATCTCGGTGGCGCGGGCGAGGGAGGCGATCGTCTGCCGGTAGGTGGCGCGGACGGCGGCGTACCGCCGGAAGGACAGCTGGGTGAGCAGCAGCGGCACGCAGAAGACCGGCAGCGCCCACAGGCCCACGACGGCGACCGCGAGCGCCATGACCGCGCCGGTCGCGCAGACGGCGGAGCCGATGCCGAGCAGCGCCCGCAGCTCGTCCCGGAGCAGCGGGCCGAAGGGCCAGCGCGTGCGGGAGTGCCGCAGGGCCGCGGCGAGCACGGCGTCGCACAGCGCGGTGAGGGCCAGCAGCGCGATCAGCAGCAGCGCGTACGCCGGTCCGTCCCAGGCGGTGAACACACCCTGGTTGTAAAGGGGTTGGAAGCAGACGGCGGCGAAGCCGGTGCTGAGCACGCGCCGCGAGAGATGGTCCAGCGTCCGTCCGCCGCCCCGCCAGATGTGCGGCACGCTGCCCAGCAGCCCGGCCGCGACGACGACGGCGACCACCTGGGCCACCCCGTGCTGCGTGGCCCGCCCGGCGTCCGCCCCGAGCAGCGCGTACGACAGCGCCCCCGCGGCCCCGAGCGGCGCGGCCTCCCTGACCTGGGCGCCGGTCCACCGGGTCAGCTCACCGACGACGATCAGCACCCCGAAGGCGACCGCGACGCCACGCTCCTCCAGGCCGGTCCAGAGGGTGACGCCGAGGGAGACGGCGGCGAGGAGGGCGGCGGAGGTGTGGACGAGGGTCAGCAGGAGCGGCGGCCGGGTCACTCGCGTCGGCGCGGCGGCCGAGGCAGGCCTTGTTGCCGTACCCGACGCGGAGGCGCTCATCGCCGTACCCGGCACATCAGGCACACCCGGCACCGACCCGCTCATCGCCGCACCCCTGGCCGACTGCCCTCCGGCCGCCGCGGTCCCGGCAGCCGTGTCGCCTCGTCCGCGGTCACCGCGGGATGCCAGCCGTGCCGCCCCAGCGCCCGGACGAGTGCCGTCACCATCCGCGGGTCGAACTGCGTCCCCGCACACCGCTCCAGCTCCTCCAGCGCCGTGCCCACGGGCCGCGCCCTGCTGTAGGACCGGGTGGACGTCATCGCGTCGAAGGCGTCGGCGACCGCCACCACCCGAGCCGACTCCGGGATCTGCGCCCCGACCAGCCCGTACGGGTACCCGCTGCCGTCCAGCCGTTCGTGATGGTGGAGTACGGCGGCCCGCGCCTCCCCGAGGAAGGAGATGCCCCGCACCATCTCGTGCCCGTACTCGGGGTGCAGTTCGATGATCCGGCGTTCCTCGGGCGTCAGCGGCCCGTCCTTGCGCAGCAGCCGTGTCGGGACGCCCAGCTTGCCCACGTCGTGCAGGATGCCGGCGAAGCGGAGGACCTCGATGCGGCCCTCGTCCATGCCCAGCTCGCGGGCGATCATCATGGAGGCCTGGCCGACGCGTTCGCTGTGCCCGCGCGTGTACTCGTCCTTGATGTCGACGGCCTGGACCAGCGCGCGGATGGTCGCCTGGTGGGCGGCCCGCTCCCGGTGGTACTGCGCGAACGCCCACCAGGACACGCACATCGGCAGCAGCACGAGCAGCGCGGCGACGGGCCCGAAGGGGCTGCGCCACAGGACGGCCATCATGAGCCCGGCGAGCCCGTGCACGGCGATCGGCGCGAGGGATCGTACGAACAACCCCTGCCAGGCCAGCCGTGCCGGCACTCCTTCGGCGAGCGTCAGGATGCCGCCGTCGAGCACGGTCAGCACCACGCAGAAGACGACGACGGCCGCCCCCGCCGGGACGAGCGCGTAGGGGAAGTCGGAGCTGACGACGGCGTCGCGGCCGCCCAGCGCCCAGTGCACCCGGGACGCGGCCCAGGCGGCGACGGCGAGTTGGGAGGCCCGCCAGATCCGCCGCAGCAGGCGGGGCCGGCGCGCGACCGGGGCGAGCAGCGCCCCCGGCACCGCGACGAGCGCGGCGGCGGGCGGCGGCAGCAGGAAGGCCCCGGCGAGCAGCACGGGATAGAACGAGCCGGAGAGCCGCTCGCCGCCGGCGTAGAGGACGGCGAGCAGGGCCACCACCCACCACGGGGCGCGTACCGACGGCAGCAGATGCAGGCAGTAGAGGGCGGCGAGGGCCACACCACCGACGTACACACGTGCCCGTGCGGGTACCGCCTCCATACACCCCTCCCCGGGCACGCGCTTCCAGCAGGGGAGCCTAGGGCGGTGAGGGGGAGGTCCGCGGGCTTATGACCCGCGGATTAGCACGTTCGAGTGACGACCGTGCGTTCAGGATTCCTGCGGGGCGGCCGGTGCGGCGGCGACGTCGTGGTCCGGCACGGACTGCCCGGAGCGGATCAGGTCGAGCCGCCCGAGGACCTTGGCGCGCAGGTCGGTGGGGACGTCGTCATGGCCGCAGCAGCGCTTGACCAGCTTCTTCACGGCCTCTTCGAGCCCGTACTTCTCCAGGCACGGCGAGCACTCCGTGAAGTGCTGCTTGAACTTGTCGCGGTCGACGTCCGGCATCTCGCTGTCGAGGAACTCGTAGAGATGGTCGAGTACCTCACTGCAGTCCGTCTCGTGCGGCTCTCCGCAGCTCATGAGCCCGAACCTTTCGCTTCGTTCGACTCTCCGGCGCCGGCCGGGACCAGTCCGCGCTCACGCGCGTAGTCCTCGAGCATGCCGCGCAGTTGACGGCGGCCCCGGTGCAGCCGGGACATCACCGTACCGATGGGTGTCCCCATGATGTCCGCGATCTCCTTGTAGGCAAAGCCCTCAACGTCCGCCAGATAGACGGCGATGCGGAATTCCTCGGGGATCGCCTGGAGTGCTTCCTTCACGTCCGAGTCGGGCAGGTGGTCCAGCGCCTGCGACTCGGCGGAGCGCAGACCGGTCGACATGTGCGACTCGGCGCGCGCCAGCTGCCAGTCCTCGATCTCCTCGGCCGCGGAGCGCTGGGGTTCACGCTGCTTCTTGCGGTACGAGTTGATGAACGTGTTGGTCAGGATCCGGTACAGCCAGGCCTTCAGGTTGGTGCCCTCGCGGAACTGGTGGAAGGACGCGTACGCCTTGGCGTAGGTCTCCTGCACCAGGTCCTCGGCGTCGGCCGGGTTGCGCGTCATGCGCAGGGCGGCCGAGTACATCTGGTCGAGGAATTCGAGCGCGTCCCGCTCGAAGCGCGCGCTGCGCTCCGCCGTGGACTCCGTGCTCGTGCCCTGGCCCTCGGGCTGCTCCGCCTGGCCGTGTTCGGTCCCTGCGTCGGTACCGGGAACCGGACCCACCTCCTCAAGTTTCTGGGCAGCATCGAAGCCGATGCCACCAGAATCGGAGGATAGACGACTACCCGTGCCCGCCGCGCCTCGAATAGGCGTGGTCTTGCCCGCGTGCAGCACCGTCCAGTCCAGGTCAGCGCGGCTGCTGCGGGTCGGGCAGAAGGTCGAACCCATGCGGCGGACTTCCTCTCCTCAGACGTGTGAGCACTTCTGTCCCGCTCAACAGAGGTCCGCCGCGCAACATTCCCGGCCCTTTACCCGAGTGACTGGACCCACTTCAAGACCGCGTCCGTGATGACCGTCACGGCCTCGTCCTGACCGATCTCCGCCCGCTTCGGCACCGCGAATCCATGATCGCCGGACGGCACCTCGACCAGCTCGTAAGCGCCACCGGCCGGGAACTCGTCGGGCTTCCCGAAGGGGTCGTTCCCTCCCTGTACGACGAGAGTGGGCACCCCCGAGCCCAGCAGCTCCTCGGCACGCGACTTCTCCGGCTTGCCCGGCGGATGCAGCGGGAAGCTGAGGGCGAGCACCGCGGCGGCGCCCAGCTCCACGGCCGTACGGCAGGCGACCCGGGCCCCGGCACTGCGCCCGCCGGAGATGACGGGCAGCCCAGGCTTCGCGACCGCGGGCCAGATCCCGCGCCAGCCGATGTCGAGGGTCTTGGGCGCGGGCGCCAGCTTCTTGCCCGCCACCCGCCAGGGCTGCTCGACAAGGGCGACGGTCACGCCGTGGCCGGGAAGGGCGTGCGCGAGGGCCTGCAAGTCCCGCGCCTCGATCCCACCGCCCGCCCCATGGCTGACGGCGAGCACGAACCGCGCCTTCTTCGTGGCCTTGTGCCAGGTGATGCGGGCGTCCCCGGCGTCGGTGCTGACGATCTCAGTGGTGGTCACGTCAGAAGAGTGTGCCCTCCTCGGGCCCCTCCAGCTCCTTCAGCAGCTCCGGCCCGTTGTTGCGGACATTGCTGACGGCGGTGGAGACGGGGTAGGCGCGCATGAGGCCGGGCGGGGGCGGCGCGAGGAGAGAACGCAGGTCCTCGACATCGGTACGGGACGGGTCCAGCCAGGAGTCCCAGCGGTCCGGCGTCAGCATCAGCGGCATCCGGGGGTGGATGTCGGCGAGGGCGCGCGGCCCGTCGGCGGGGGCCACGGCGAGCGGGCCGGTCTCGGCCTCGGTCGTGATCACCGAGCAGGTCACCCACCAGGCCTGCGGATGGTCGTCGGGCAGCGTCTTGTCCCGCCAGAACTCGTACAGCCCGGCCATCGCGAACACCGACCCGTCGGCCGGCAGCACGAAGTACGGCTGCTTGCGCGGCCGCTTCTTCTTCCCCTCTACCTCCAGCTCCCGCTCGGCGGCGGCGGTGACCCACTCGTAGTAGCCGTCGGCGGGGATGATGCACCGGCGCGAGGAGAAGGCCCGCTTGTACGACGGCTTCTCGTGGACGGTCTCGGCGCGCGCGTTGATCATCCGGGCGCCGCCCTCGGGGGTCTTGGACCAGCTCGGCACCAGTCCCCACTTCAGCTTGCGCAGCTGCCGAACCGGGCGCCCCGTGACGGAGGAACTAGTAGATGCAGCGTCGGCGTCCTTAAGAGGACGGTCGAGGACGGCGTAGACCTCCTTGGTCGGGGCCACGTTGTAGTCGGGGGCGAGGGTCTCCTCGGGTTCCCACTGCTCGATCTCAAAGATTCCTGCGAGATCCTCGGGCCTACGACTCGCTGCATACCGTCCGCACATACGTGCCACACTGCCAGACTCCGTACGACGAGAGGGAGCCACCGCCGAACATGGACACCAGTACCGCGTCCTCTCTCTGGGACGAGCTGATCGGCACCCAGCCCGACCCCGACCTGTGGGTGGTTCTGGCCACCATGGTCGCGGCGCTCGCCATAGTCGTCCCGCACGCCCTGTGGCGTATCTCGCGCAACGCCATCACCATCGCCCACGAGGGCGGCCACGGCCTGGTCGCCCTGCTCACGGGCCGCACGCTGACCGGCATCCGCCTGCACTCCGACACCAGCGGCCTGACCGTCAGCAAGGGCAAGCCGTACGGCATCGGCATGATCCTCACCGCCTCCGCCGGCTACACCGCTCCCCCGCTGCTCGGCCTCGGCGGCGCCGCCCTCCTGGCCGCCGGCCGCATCACCCTCCTCCTCTGGGTGGCCACGGCCCTCCTGGTGGCGATGCTGGTGATGATCCGCAACGCGTACGGCGCCCTGACGGTGGTCCTCACGGGCGGCACGTTCGTGGTGGTGTCGTGGCTGGCGGGCCCTCAGGTGCAGGCGGCGTTCGCGTACGCGGTGGTGTGGTTCCTGCTGCTGGGCGGGGTCCGTCCCGCTTTCGAGTTGCAGGCGAAGCGAGCGAGGGGCGGCGCGGGCGACTCGGACGCGGACCAGCTGTCGAGGCTGACGCATGTGCCGGCGGGGTTGTGGTTGTTCCTGTTCCACGCGGTGAGCCTGTGTTCATTGATAGGCGGCGGCAGGTGGTTGCTGGAGGTGTGATGCAGGCCCGAAGGGCCGCATCACAGGGGCGCGGGGCTGTATCTAATAGCGGCTCCGCCGCGGGGCGCGACCAGCCACTACGGCGGCGCACCCGAAAGACCACCCCCCACTAAAGTGGACCCCATGGCTTTGAACCCCGCAGAAACCGCCCTCTGGCCCGCCCCCCACGCGCGCGGAGCCGTCGACGCAACGGTCCACGTCCCGGGGTCGAAGTCCGTCACCAACCGCGCCCTGGTCCTCGCGGCCCTCGCCTCAGAGCCCGGCTGGCTCCGCCGCCCCCTCCGCTCCCGCGACACCCTCCTCATGGCAGCCGCCCTCCGCGAGATGGGCGTGGGCATCGAGGAGGGCGTGGGCCCCGACGGCACCGGAGAGACCTGGCGCGTCCTGCCGGCAGGCCTCCGCGGCCCGGCCACCGTGAACGTCGGCAACGCCGGCACCGTCATGCGCTTCCTGCCTCCCGTCGCCGCCCTCGCCGACGGCCCCGTCCGTTTCGACGGTGACCCGCGGTCGTACGAGCGCCCCCTGAACGGCGTCATCGACGCCCTCCGCGTCCTCGGCGCCCGTATCGACGACGACGGCCGTGGCGCGCTGCCGTTGACGGTCCACGGCGGAGGCGCGCTGGACGGCGGCCCGGTGGAGATCGACGCGTCGAGCTCGTCCCAGTTCGTGAGCGCGCTGCTGCTCTCCGGCCCCCGCTTCAACCAGGGCGTCGAGGTCCGCCACGTCGGTGCCAGCCTCCCCTCCCTCCCCCACATCCGGATGACCGTCGACATGCTGCGCGCGGTCGGCGCCCAGGTGGACACCCCGGAGTCGGGCGGCGAGCCGAACGTCTGGCGGGTGACGCCGGGCGCGCTGCTCGGCCGGGACCTGACCATCGAGCCGGACCTCTCCAACGCCCAGCCGTTCCTGGCGGCGGCCCTGGTGACCGGCGGCAAGGTCGTGATCCCGGACTGGCCGGCCCGCACCACGCAGCCCGGTGACAGGCTGCGGGAGATCTTCACCGAGATGGGCGGTTCCTGCGAACTCACCGAGTACGGGCTGGTGTTCACCGGTTCGGGTGCGATCCACGGCATCGACGTCGACCTGAGCGAGGTCGGCGAGCTGACCCCGGGCATCGCGGCGGTCGCCGCCCTCGCTGACTCCCCCTCGACCCTGCGCGGCGTCGCGCATCTGCGGCTGCACGAGACGGACCGGCTGGCCGCGCTCACCAAGGAGATCAACGAACTCGGCGGTGACGTCACCGAGACCGCCGACGGCCTCCACATCCGCCCGCGCACCCTGCACGGCGGCACCTTCCACACCTACGAGGACCACCGCATGGCGACGGCCGGAGCGATCATCGGCCTCGCGGTCGAGGGCGTCCAGATCGAGAACGTGGCGACGACGGCCAAGACGCTGCCGGACTTCCCCGAGCTGTGGACCGGGATGCTCGGGGCTTAGGGACCACCGCCATGCGCCGCTACGGCAAGCACACCGACGAGGACGACATCCGCTCCCGCCCCAATCGCAAGGGCAACCGGCCGCGTACGAACATCCGCCCGAAGCACGAGGACGCGTCCGAGGGCATGGTCCTCACCGTCGACCGGGGCCGGCTGACCTGTCTGGTCGAGGACCGGATCGTGATGGCGATGAAGGCCCGCGAACTGGGCCGCAAGGCCGCGATCGTCGGTGACCGGGTCGCCATCGTCGGTGATCTCTCCGGTCAGAAGGACACCTTGGCCCGGATCGTCCGCATCGAGCCGCGCACCTCGGTCCTGCGCCGCACGGCGGACGACGACGACCCGTACGAGCGGGTGGTCGTCGCCAACGCCGACCAGCTCGCCATCGTCACCGCCCTCGCCGACCCCGAGCCCCGCCCGCGCCTCATCGACCGCTGCCTGGTCGCGGCGTACGACGGCGGCCTGGAACCGCTCCTGGTCCTGACGAAGTCGGACCTCGCCCCGCCGGACAAGCTCCTGGAGCTGTACGGCGATCTCGACATTCCCTACGTCGTCACCAGCCGCGAGGAGTTGGAGAACGGCGACGCGGCGGACCGGGTGCGCGAGCAGCTCGACGGCAAGATCACCGCGTTCGTCGGCCACTCCGGCGTCGGCAAGACGACCCTGGTGAACGCGCTGGTCCCGGTGGAGCGGCGACGACTGACCGGTCATGTGAACGCCGTGACCGGCCGAGGCAGGCACACGACGACGTCGGCACTGGCCCTGCCCCTGGCGGGGGACGACGGCTGGGTGATCGACACCCCGGGCGTACGGTCGTTCGGCCTGCACCACGTCGATCCGTCCCGGGTGATCCACGCGTTCCCGGACCTGGAACCGGGAACCGAGGGCTGCCCGCGCGCGTGCAGTCATGACGAGCCGGACTGCGCGCTCGACCAGTGGGTGGCGGACGGCCACGCGGACCCCGCCCGCCTCTACTCACTGCGCCGGCTGCTGGCCACGCGGGAGCGGAAGGAAGGCGACTGACCTCCGCGTTGTTTGTGGGCCCGCGAGTCCGGTAAGTGCATAATCGCACCGAGCCGGACCGGCCGGACATACGGGAGGACAGCACATGGCGTGGCTGCTGGTGGTGGTGGCCGGGTTGCTCGAGACCGGATTCGCCGTGTGTCTGAAGCTCTCCCACGGCTTCACCCGGCTCTGGCCCACGGTCGCGTTCTGCATCTTCGCCCTCGGCAGCTTCGGTCTGCTGACCCTGTCCCTGAAGAAGCTCGACGTGGGCCCGGCGTACGCGGTGTGGACGGGCATCGGCGCGGCGGGCACCGCCATCTACGGCATGATCTTCCTCGGTGACCTGGTCTCGACCTTGAAGCTCGTCTCGATCAGCTTCGTCATCGTCGGCGTGATCGGCCTCCAGCTGTCGGGCTCGGCGCACTAGACCACCGGCTGCCGGTGCAGCGCGGCGCGCACCAGGTCGGTGACGCCACCCTCCCCCGGCGGTGCCGACACGCAGGAGATGGCGAGCCGTACGGCGAGTTCGCAGGAGCGGGCCAGTTCGGCGGTGTCCGGCTTGGCGGCGCCGGGTCCGCCCAGCACCGCCACGGCGCGGTCACGCACCAGCGCCACGAAGTCGCCGGGTGAGGGCAGCGGGCCGTCGGCCCGGCGCTGTGCCGGTACCGCGGATGAGGACGGGACCGCGGTCAGCGTCGGCGTGGGCAGCCGCTCGCTCCAGCAGCCGGTGAGCATGGCCCGTACGAGCGCGTTCTCGCGGGCGGTGGCGGCCGTCCACTCGGCGGTGGCGGTCAGCCGCTCACGGGGGTCGGTGTGGGTGGCGAGGGCGCGTTCGACGCCGGCGAGATACCCGTCGGCCTCCCTTCTCACGAGCGCGCGAGCCAGCCCGTCCTTGCTCCCGAACTCGTTGTACAGCGTCTGCCGGGACACTCCGGCCGCCGCGGCGACGTCCACCATCCGCACGGCGGACCACGGCCGGCGCGCCAGCGCCGTGTACGCGGCGTCCAGCAGAGATTCCCTCGCTGCAGGCATCATCGCCTCCTAGGGGAGCGGCTCTGCGCCCAGATTTGACGCGCGTGGGGGCACTGTCAAGGGTTCGCGGACGCGCCGGGGGGCGCGCACACGGTCACCTGCCTACCCGGCTGTCCACACTCCGGCCCCTGTAGCCCCGTACCACCCCCGGCAGATACCGTTCGTCGCATGCCGGACTACCTCGACGACCTCCGCTTCGCCCATGTCCTCGCCGACGCGGCCGACGCAGCCACCATGGACCGCTTCAAGGCCCTCGACCTCAAGGTCGAGACGAAGCCGGACATGACCCCGGTGAGCGAAGCGGACAAGGCCGCGGAGGACTTGATCCGCACCCAGCTCCAGCGCGCCCGCCCGCGCGACGCGATCCTGGGCGAGGAGTACGGCGTCCAGGGCACCGGCCCCCGCCGCTGGGTCGTCGACCCGATCGACGGCACCAAGAACTACGTCCGCGGCGTCCCCGTATGGGCCACCCTGATCTCCCTGATGGAGGCGGGCGAAGGCGGCTTCCAGCCCGTCGTCGGCGTGGTCTCCGCGCCCGCACTCGGCCGCCGCTGGTGGGCCGCGAAGGGTTACGGCGCCTTCACCGGCCGCAGCCTCTCCTCGGCCTCCCGGCTGCGCGTCTCCCAGGTCGGCAAGCTGTCCGACGCCTCCTTCGCGTACTCCTCGCTGAGCGGCTGGGAGGAGCAGGGCCGGCTGAACGGCTTCCTGGACCTGACCCGCGAGGTGTGGCGCACGCGCGCGTACGGCGACTTCTGGCCCTACATGCTGGTCGCCGAGGGCGCCGTCGACATCTGCGCCGAGCCCGAGCTGTCCCTGTGGGACATGGCCGCCAACGCGATCATCGTCACCGAGGCGGGCGGCAGCTTCACCGGCCTGGACGGCCGCCCGGGCCCGCACAGCGGCAACGCGGCCGCGTCGAACGGGCTCCTCCACGACGAGTTGCTGGGATATCTCAACCAGCGGTACTGATCGCCGGCGCCCTCCCCAGCGAAAAGCGCAGATGAGCGCGTGCGCCCTCAATTGGCCGCACGCGCCCCCTTGTTGACCCGCGCTTTACCTGCGACTCTGAGAGGACCCTCATTTGTGAACTTGTGAACCACTGAACAAACCCGGTGGTTCCTCAGGAGGTGACTCCGCACCCATGCTCGTCCGCGACGCCATGAGCACAGTCGTCCTCACCATCGGCCCCACCCACACCCTGCGCCAGGCAGCCGCCCTGATGTCCGCCCGCCGCGTCGGCGCGGCCGTGGTCCTCGACCCCGACGGCACCGGCATCGGCATCCTCACCGAACGCGACGTCCTCAACGCCGTGGGCCTGGGCCAGAACCCGGACACCGAGCCCACCCACGCCCACACCACCACCGACGTCGTCTTCGCGGCGCCGTCCTGGACCCTGGAGGAGGCGGCGCGGGCGATGGCCCACGGCGGCTTCCGCCACCTCATCGTCCTGGACCGGGGCGAGCCCATCGGCATCGTCTCGGTGCGCGACATCATCCGCTGCTGGGCACCGGTACGACAGCAGATGACCCTCTCCCACTGAGCGCCAGATTAGACAAGGTCTAAAATCACACCCATTCGCGACCTGGTCCCCTTCTGTTAGGCTGGCGCGTATGAGTGACCTTCTGGAACGGCTGCGCGGACGTGGATGGCGGATGACCGCGCAGCGGCGCGTCGTGGCCGAGGTCCTCGACGGCGAACACGTCCACCTGACGGCCGACGAGGTCCACTCCCGGGCCGTCGCCAAGCTGCCCGAGATCTCCCGGGCCACCGTCTACAACACGCTGGGCGAGCTGGTCTCGCTCGGCGAGGTCCTCGAGGTCGCCACCGACAAGCGCGCCAAGCGCTACGACCCCAACGCGCACCGTCCACACCACCACCTGGTCTGCGCCCAGTGCGGCGCGATCAAGGACGTCCACCCCAGCGGCAACCCGCTGGCCGACCTCCCCGACTCCGAGCGCTTCGGCTTCAAGGTCTCGGACGTCGAGGTGACGTACCGCGGCATCTGCCCCAACTGCGCGGCGGCGTAAGCAAGCCCGCACAAAGCCCCGGCGCCCTCTGTGGCACCGGGGCTTTGTGCTGCCTACAGGCTTCCTGAATCTGACGGACCGTCATATCGTCGTGCGACACCCCCACTCCGCGCCACACAAGGAGCACCCGTGGGAGATCCGCACCCAGAACCCGCCGCCGAGAACCGGCACTCACCGCATCCGAAGCTCCACGCCACCGCCCTCACCCGCACCTTCGGCCGCCCGCCGCGCACGGTCGACGCCCTCGGCCCGCTGGACCTCACCGTCGCCCCCGGCGAGTTCGTCTGCCTGGTCGGCCCCTCGGGCTGCGGCAAGTCGACGCTGCTGCGCATCGCCGCGGGCCTGCTGCGCCCGAGCACGGGCACCCTGGAGATCCGCACGTCCACGGCCCGCCCGGCCGCCATGATCTTCCAGGACTACGGCATCTACGACTGGAAGACGGTCCGCGCCAACGTCCGCTTCGGCCTCGACATCCAACGCGTCCCCCGCCGGGAGGCGAACGCCCGCGCCGACTCCTGGCTGGCCCGCCTGGGCCTGGCCGACTTCGCCGACGCCTACCCGGCCACCCTGTCGGGCGGCATGCGGCAGCGCGTGGCGATCGCCAGGGCGCTGGCCGTGGAACCCGAACTCCTGCTGATGGACGAGCCGTTCGCGGCGCTCGACGCCCAACTCCGCGTGATCCTCCAGGACGAGCTGCTGGAACTCACCCAAGCCCTGCGCACGACCACCCTGTTCATCACGCACAGCCTGGAGGAGGCGATCGTCCTCGGCGACCGGGTCCTGGTGATGTCCGCCCGCCCGGGCCGCGTCATCGCCGAGCACCGCCCGCCGTTCCCCCGCCCCCGCACCGGCGACATCCGCGACAGCCCCGCATTCACGTCCCTGAAGAGCGAGTTGTGGGACCTGCTGCGCAAGGAGGCGGTACCGGCATGACGACGCTCGCCCCCGACCGTGAGTCGGTACTCGTCCGCGCCCCGGGCCCGCGGGAACTCCACCCCGTACGAACCCACCGCCGCCGAAGGGCCGTTGAACTGTCCCTCGCGGCGGCCGTCCCCCTGCTCCTGATCCTCCTCTGGCAACTGGCCGCCACCCAGTCCTGGATCGACGCCCGCGTCTACCCGGCCCCGTCCACGATCTTCGCCGACGGCTGGGACCGGGCAGCGGCGGGCGACCTGTGGCCGGATGTCTGGGCCACTCTGAAACGCGTCCTCGCCGGCTACGCACTGGGCACCGCGGCCGGCTATCTGCTGGGCCTCCTGATGGGCTCACTCTCCCTGATCCGGGCGGCCCTCGAACCCCTCCTGGACGCCCTGTACGTGGTCCCGAAACTCGCTCTGCTGCCGATCTTCCTGAACATGTTCGGCCTCGGCGAGGGCCCGCAGGTCGCCCTGGTGGCGACGACCGTCTTCTTCTTCGTCTGGATCTCGACGATGTCCGCGGTCATGGCGATCCCCTCCGGCCACCGCGACGCCGGCCAGGTCTTCGGCGCCTCCCCCTGGCAGATGTTCCGCCACGTCCTGCTCCCCGCCTCCCTCCCGGCCGTCCTGGTGGGCGCGCGGATCGCGGCGGGCGTGGCGGTCCTGGTGATCGTCGCCTCGGAGCAGATCGCGGCGACGAACGGCCTGGGCCATCTGATCTTCGACTCACGGGCGCTGTTCCAGAACGACGTGATGTTCGTGGGCATCGTGTGCGTGGCCGTGCTCGGTGTCGTCTTCTCCGAACTGGTGCGGGCGGTGGGCCGGTTGCTCACACCGTGGGCACCGCGGGACCGCGGACGGGGGCAGTCATGAGGAAACGTACGTGTACGGCGGTGGTGGCGGCGCTCCTCATGGCGTCGGCCTGCGGAGGATCGCCGTACGACTCGGACACGAAGCCGAAGACCAACGCGGGCAACCGCACGATCGGCCCGGTCGAGGGCTGCGGTGACACGGCGTGGACGGACCCCGCCGACCTCTCCCCGACCCGGGAACCGGCCCGCTGCCAGCAGGGCGCGCCGCCCGCACAGCCTCTCGCCGAGCCGCGCAAGGTGACCATCGCGACGGGCACGCTGAGCGCGGAGTACGTGGCGCCGCTGCAAGTGGCCCTCGAAAAGGGCGAGTTCAAGAAGGAGGGCCTGGACGTCACCCTCAAGGTCCTCCCCACGCCGGACGCGCTCCCCCTCCTCGCCAAGGGCGACATCGACGCGGTCTGGGCGGCGCCCGAGGCGGCCGTGATGAACGGCATCCGCGGCGGCTTCGACATCAAATGGGTCGCGGGGAACTTCTCACCCGACCCGGAGTCCAAGAGCGGCCTGTGGGTGCGCCTCAAGGACGGTGAGACCGCGGACAGCGTGTCGATGGCCGACCGCAAGCTGGGCACGATGATCGGCAAGGGCTCCGTCATCGCGTACCCCATGGAGAAGGCCCTGGAGCGGCACGGCGGCGCCCTCGACGAGATCACCTACCAGCAGCTCGGCTCCGCCGACGTCCTCACCGCCCTCCAGAACGGCGGCGTCGACTCCGCCTGGCTCCTCGACCCGGTGTGGCGTAAGGTCGACGACAAGCCGGACTACGCGTTCCTGGGCGGCCAGCCCGCCGGTGAGCCGCTGGGCGGCATGCTGTACGGCCGCAGCCTGCTCCAGGACGACGTGGACGCGGGGGTGGCGGTGCTGCGGGCGTACATCCGCACGGTGAACTCGTACTTCGCCACGGACTACAAACACGACGAGGCGTTCGTCACATACCTGGCGAAGCTCCTGAAGACGGACCGCAAGATCCTGGAGTCCACCCCACCCCTGCGCATGGACTGGGAGATCCGCAAGGGCACGACGGACCGCCTCCAGGCCGCGTACAAGGCCCAGGGCGTGATGGAGGGCGAAGCGCTACCGGAGTCGAGGACGGTGGACCGGTCCCTGTACGAGGAAGCGGTGGGCCACACTCCGTGAAAACACCTAGGGCCGGAACCCTTTCGGATTCCGGCCCTAGGCCTTCAGTAGCGGGGACAGGATTTGAACCTGCGACCTCTGGGTTATGAGCCCAGCGAGCTACCGAGCTGCTCCACCCCGCGTCGGTGAAATGAACACTACGTCAACGGCGAGGAGAGAGGCAAATCGGTTATCGACCGCCAGCGGTCCTTCCGCCGGCGGCGCCCACCCAGCAGCGGCCGTCAGCTGCCGTAGCTGCGGGCAGTCGTGCCGCTGGGGCGGCACGGGTGGGCGCAGCGGCACCCCGCCAGCGCGGGCAAGCGAAACGCCTCCGACAGCAACCCCCACCCAGCCGCACCCGTCACGCCGACAGCTCCTCCCGCAACGCGTCCCGCAATCTCGCCGCCCGCTCCGAAACCTCCCCCGGCCCCAACGACACGGCCCGATCAGCCCACCGCTGCCCCTCCGCCAGCTCCCCCCGACGCGCGTAGACCAGGGCCAACCGCAACGCCGCCCGCCCATGCCCCGCATCAGCGGCCCGCGTCCACCACACGGCAGCCTCCGGCTCACTCCCCTCCCGAGCCAACAGCAGCCCCAGATTGAACGCCCCGTTCCGCGACCCCGCCTCCGCCGCCTCCCGGTACCACCGAGCCGCCTCCACGACATCGCCCCGAGCCGCCGCGAGCATCCCCACCCGCACCTGCGCCCGCCGATGCCCCTGAGAGGCCGCCCGCTCGTACCACTCCTCGCACTCGCTCTTGGTCAGGTGCACGGACTCCCCCAGCTCGTGCGCCGGCGCGGGCGGCCGCCGCGCGTCGAGCACGGTCGCCAGCCGGTACGCCGCCTCCGCGCTGCCCCCGCCTGCCGCGCACCGCAGATGCCGTTCCGCCTCCGGCTCGTCCCCGTCCCGCAGCCGCGCGATCCCGACCTGGAGCGCGGCCTCGGTGTGCCCGGCGGCGGCGGCCCGCTCGTACCAGCGCAGCGCGACGGCGTCCTCGCCCCGCCCGGCGAAGAGGATGCCCAGGTTGAACGCGGCGTCCACGCTCCCGGCCTCGGCCGCCTTGGAGAACCACGGCTCGGCTCCGGTCGCGTCGCCGACCTGGAGCAGCAGGATCGCCAGCGCGTTCGCCGCCTCGCGGTGCCCGGCGTACGCGGCCCGCCGGTACCACTGCTCGGCCTGCGCGGTCCGCCCCTGCTCGGCGCAGAGCAGCCCGAGGTTGTACGCGCCGTTCACGTCCCCGGCGTCCATCGCGGCCCGGTACCAGCGCTCGGCGGTCTGTGTCTCGCCCCGCTCGGCGTGCAGCGCGCCCAGCGCGTTGGCGGCGTTGCCGTCGCCGTCCTGCGCGGCCCGCAGCCACCACACGGCGGCGCTCTCGGTGTCCCCAGCGTCGCGCAGCAGGAACCCGAGCGCGCAGGCGGCCCGGGCCTCGCCGTCCTTGGCGGAGGTCAGGTACCAGCGCCCGGCCTCCTTGAGCTCGCCGCGCTTCTCGAGGATCGCGCCGAGGTACAGCGCGGCCCGCTGGTGTCCGCGCGCGGCGGCCTGCCGGTACCACTGCTCGGCCTCCGCGGCCTGCGCGACACCGTTGTCAGCCCCGTCGTCCCCCTCGTCCGCCACCTGTCGGTCGAGAGCGCGCGCGAGCCGGTACGCCGCCTCGCGGTGCCCCCGCTCGGCCGCGGCCCGCATCCAGTGGCCGGCCCCGGCGTCCCCGCGGTGCTCCAGCAGGTCGGCGAGCGCGTACGCGCCCAGCGCGTGGCCCTGTTCGGCGGACTGCTGGAGCCAGTACTCGGCGGCGGGTTCGTCGCCCCGCTCGCGGTGGTGGCGGCCGAGCGCGTGCGCGGCCGCGGCGGAGCCGGCGACGGCGGCGATCCGCCACCAGCCGGCCGCTTCGTCGGCGTAACCGCGCTGGTGGAGAAGGACACCCAGGTTGTTGGCGGCGGCGCGGTCGCCGGCGGCGGTGGCGGCACGCAGTTGGGGTTCGGCTCCGTCGAGATCACCGCGGCGCAGCAGCATGGCCCCGAGGACGCTCATCGCCTCGACGTCGCCGGCTTCGGCGGCGAGCCGCTGACGTACTTCCTCGGCAGCCTCTTCGGCGCCCTCCACCGCCCCGTCACGGTCGGAGGGCTGCACAAATCGCCCTGTCTCGTACAGAGTTGCCTTGTCCCCCATAACATCCATCGTCGCACCACCTGCAACCTGGGTACACCTGGTATACCGCAGCCAGTGAGGTCACTTCAGCGTTTTGTCGACATGCCCACAGAGAGACAAGTCAAACACAGTTCCCCCAACTCCCCACGGCGGCACGTCCATCACTCCCTCCGGCACACGCGTTCGTAGACCGTTCGCACATCACGAAGGCCCGGATCCTTGATCAGGATCCGGGCCTTCGTCTTCAGTAGCGGGGACAGGATTTGAACCTGCGACCTCTGGGTTATGAGCCCAGCGAGCTACCGAGCTGCTCCACCCCGCGCCGTTGTGCGGCAACCGTACCACGGCGCGGGGGCGGTCATTCGATCAGCTGTTGATCAGCCGTCGACGGACCGTTGTCCAGCGGTTGTTCAGCCGCTGGGACTGCTGCTCGGACTCGGACTGGAGCTCGGCTTGGAACTCGGACCGGAGCTCGGACTCGCGCTGGGCTTCGGGGTCGTCTTGTCCGCCTTGGACTGCGCGTCCTCGGCCCGCTGGAGCGCGTCCTCCAGATCCTTCTGCGCCACGCCGTACGCCTCCCAGTCGCCCTTCTTCAGGGCTTCCTGGCCGTCCTCGAAGGCCTTCTGGGCGTCGTCCAGGGCCTGTTGGACCGTCGGGTTGTCGGAGGTGGGCGGATTCGTGGTGCCCCCGCCCTCGTCCTCCGGTGGCGTGGTGGTCTGGCCCTCCGCTCCGAAGACCTTGTTGAGCGCCTCGTCGAGGGTGTCCTCGAAGGCGGTGTTGCCTCCGTAGGTCACCAACACCTTGCGCAGCAGCGGGTACTTCAGTCCACCACCGCGTACGTAGACCGGCTCCACGTAGAGCAGTCCTCCGTCGAGCGGCACCGTCAGCAGGTTGCCGTACTCCACCTTGGAATCGCCTCTGTTGAGGAGGCTGATGGTCTCGGCGATGTTCTGTTCGGAGTTGAACTGGGCCTGCACCTGTTTGGGACCGCTGACGGTGGTGTTCGTCGGCAGTTTCAGGATTCTGATCTTGCCGTAGTCGCTGGTGCCCGCCTCGGCGTCGACCGCCATGAACGCACTGAGCTGGTCCCGGCCGTTGGGCGTGAACGTCGTCGTGAGCGAGAACGCCTGTGCCTTCTGGTCCGGCATCTTCATGCTCAGGTAGTACGGCGGCACCGCGTCGCCCGAGGTGTTGGTCGGGTCGTCCGGCACCTGCCACACCTCGGAGCCGGACAGGAACGTCGTCGCGTCCTTCACGTGGTACCGGCTGAGCAGCTCGCGCTGGACCTTGAACAGGTCCTGCGGGTAACGCAGATGGGCCATGAGCGACTGCGAGATCTCGCTCTTGTCCTTCACCGTGCCCGGGAACGCCTTCATCCAGGTCTTCAGGACCGGGTCCTTGGTGTCCCACTGATAGAGCTTGACCTGGCCGGTGTACGCGTCGACGGTCGCCTTCACCGAGTTGCGGATGTAGTTGACCTGGTTCTGCTGGGCCACCACCGCGCGCGAGTTGTTCGTCGCGGTCAGCGAGTCGGCCGTGGTGTCACCGAGGGTCGTACGCGAGGAGTACGGGTAGCCGTTCGTCGTCGTGTACGCGTCGACGATCCACTGGATCCTGCCGTCGACGACCGCCGGGTAGGCGTCGCCGTCGATGGTCAGCCAGGGGGCGACCGCCTCGACGCGCTCCTTCGGCGTGCGGTTGTACAGAATCCGCGAGCCCTCGCCGATCGCGCCGGAGTAGAGGATCTGCGGCTCGCTGAACGCCACCGCGTACGCGGCCCGGTTGATCGGGTTGGAGAGGTTGACCCCGCTCTTGCCGGTGTAGGTGAAGGTCTTCTCACCGCTGTCGTCGGAGTAGTCGATCTCCTTCTGGGGACCGCCGACGATCGAGTACTCGGTCGTCTTCTCGCCGTAGTAGATCCGCTGCTCGTACGTCCCGAGGTCACCCTCGGAGGGCAGGTCGGACTCGGTGAAGACCGGGCGGCCCTCGGAGTCGGCGTCGGTGCCCTTGGCGGCGACCACGCCGTAGCCGTGGGTGTAGCGGAAGTGGTCGTTGATCCAGTTGTTCTTCGGAATGCCGTTGAGGTTCAGCTCACGCAGACCGATGACCGTGTCCTGGTCCTTGCCGTCCTTGCTGTAGCGGTCGACGTCCAGGTTGGTCGGGAACGCGTAGTAGTTTCGGATCTGCTGGAGCTGCTGGAACGTCGGGGAGACGACGTTCGGGTCGACGACACGGATGCTGGCCGCGTCGGCGACGTCGTCGCGCAGCTTGGTCTTGTCCTGCGTCTTCGACGTGCCCTCGTACTCGTTGACCTGGGCGTCGTCGATGCCGTAGGCCTCACGGGTCGCCTTGAGGTTCTTCGTGACGTACGGCGCTTCCTTGGCCTGCTCGTTCGGCTGGACCTGGAACTTCTGGACGATCGCCGGGTACAGGCCGCCGATGAGGATCGCGGAGAGCACCATCAGGCCGAAGCCGATGACCGGCAGCTGCCAGGTGCGCCGCCACAGGGTGGCGAAGAACAGCAGGGCGCAGATGACGGCGATGCAGAACAGGATCGTCTTGGCCGGCAGATAGGCGTTGGCGTCGACGTACCTCAGGCCGGTCCAGTTGTCGGTCGCCTTGAAGTCGCTGGACTTCACCGCCAGGCCGTACCGGTCCAGCCAGTAGGCCACCGCCTTCAGGGCGACGAAGATGCCGAGCAGCACCGACAGATGCCCGGTCGCGGCGGCCGTGGCACGCGCGCCCGGGGAGGTGATCCTCAGCCCGCCGTACAGGTAGTGGGTCAGCGCGGCGGCGATCACGGACAGGATCGCGGCGGCGAAGCCGAAGCCGAGCAGGAACCGGTACCAGGGCAGGTCGAAGGTGTAGAAGGAGATGTCGAGCTTGAACTGCGGGTCCTTCTCGTGGAAGGAGACGCCGTTGACCCACATCAGCCAGGTCCGCCACTGGCTGGACGCCGAGGCGCCGGCGATGAGGCCGACCAGGGCCGTGATCCCGAGCAGCAGCCACTTCTTGTACGGCGCGATGCCCATGCGGTAGCGGTCGAGGTTCTGCTGCTCCATCGACATGGCGCTCAGCGGCGGCCGCAGCCGGTGCGCCAGCCAGATGTTGAACCCGACCGCCAGGGCCATGAGCAGACCGAAGACGAAGAACAGCCCGATCTTGGTCCACAGGGTGGTCGTGAACACGGACGAGTAGTTCACCGACCGATACCAGAGCCAGTCGGTCCAGAACCCGGCGAACATGGTGAACGCCATGCCGAGTACGGCAAGGACGCCCAGCGTCATGAGCAGGGTCCGGACACGCCGGGACGGGCGGCCCACTCTCATCCGCGGCCCCGTGGGGCCTCCGCCGCGGTCCGGCATCTGGAAAGCCAAGGTGCGCACCTCGAAGTTCGCTGTTGGTCCGTCAGGCCCGCGTGTTCACGGGCCGTCCGTGGGCCACGTGATCGTAGGCCCTCACCTATGCAACTTACTCACGCTTTACTCGGTTCCCGATTCCGGCCATGAACGAGGCAGGATTGTGACCATGTCCAACACTCCTATGGCAGCGAGCCCCCTGACCCGGGCCGTACTCGAGATCGACGAGTACGTCTCCGGCCTCGGCTGGGACCAGCCCGCTCGCCTCTTCGCCCTCGTAGACACCGCGCGACTGCGAGCCCAGGAACCTGCCCTCGCGGCCCAGCTCGGCCTGGAGGACGAGCAGGAGTCCTCCGGTCTCACCCCGATCGAGCAGGAGGAGATCCCGGCGGGCAAGCCGCTCGACGAGTTCCTCGGCACCATCGCCTGGCCCGACGCGGTGGCCGGCTGCGCCCTGACGGTGGAGCGCCTCATGCTGCCCCCGTCCGCCGAGGCACAGGTCCCCGAGGGCCTGAGCGACAAGAAGCTCGCCCAGTGGGTCGCCAAGCACCCCGACCGCCAGGAGGTCCGGATGACGGTCGCGGTCCTGCGCGACGGCACCCGCGACTCGGCCCTGCGCCTGCGCGAGAAGGACTCCCCGACGGAGGTCCTCACGGGCGGCGCCCTGGTCCCGGGCCTGGCGGAGGCACTGTCGGCGACGTTCGAGGACTGAGGTCCTTCGGTACGACGACGAGGGCGCCCCCGCGGTGGGGGCGCCCTCGTTCACGTACGCGCGTGTGCCGGTGCCGTCAGCCCTTGGTGGTGCACTTGGGAAGGTCGGCGGTGTCTCCGGACCGGATGTCCTTCAGCGCGCCGAGGGCGTCCTCGATGGTGTTCACCTTCACCAGGGTGAGCCCGCTGGGGGTGTCCTTGGCGGCGGAGGCGCAGTTCTCGGCGGGCGTCAGGAAGTACTGCGCGCCCTTGTCGCGGGCGCCGACGGTCTTCATCTCGATGCCACCGATGGGGCCGACCTTGCCGTCGTCGTCGATGGTCCCGGTGCCGGCCACGAACTTGCCGCCGGTGAGGCTGCCCGGGGTGAGCTTGTCGTAGATGCCGAGGGAGAACATCAGACCGGCGCTCGGGCCGCCGACGTCGGCGAGCTTGATGTCGATGGTGAACGGGAAGGTGTGGTCGGTCCCGGCGGTGATGCCGACGATGGCGCGCTTCTCGAGCTCGTCGTCGGACTCCTTGGTCGTGATGGTCACGTCCTGGGTCTCCGTCGCCGTCTTGTTCTCCTTCTCCGCGGCGGCCTGCTCCTTGGCGGGCACGATCGTGAAGGTGACCTTCTCGCCGGGCTTGTGCTTGGTGACCAGCTCGGCGACGTCGGTGGGCTCCTTGACGGCGGTTCCGTCGACGGCCTTGATGACGTCACCGGCGTGCAGGACGCCCTCGGACGGGGAGTCCTTGGCGACCGTGGAGACGATCACGAACGACTTCACCGGGATGTCCAGCTCCTTCAGGGCGGCGACCTTGGCGCTCTCCTGGGACTGGCTGAACTCCTCGGCGTTCTCCTGGGTGGACTGCTCCTCGGTCTTGCCGTCCGGGTAGAGGGTGTCGTGCGGCACGACCTTGTTGTCGTGCGCCAGCCAGCCGTAGACGGCCTCGACGAGGTTCATCTTGTAGTCGGCGCTGGTGACCCGGACGGTGGTCATGTTGAGGTGCCCGCTCGTGGCGTACGTCTTGCGCCCGGAGATCTGCAGCACCGGCTCGCCGTCGTGCTCGCCCAGGGTGTTCACCGTCGGCCCCGGGGACATCTCCGAGTAGGGAACGGGGATGAAGACTCCCGCGCAGAGAAGCGCGATCAGCATCAGGGTGGAGGCGAGCATCGTCGCGGTGCGGCGTGGCATGGAACGACAGTACGGGACGCCCCTGTCAGCGTCCCGTCAGGGCTGCTTCTCCATGGCCCTGCGGAACCGGGCGTACCCGTCCAGCTCGGGCCCGTCGCTGCGCACCTTCCGGGTGCGGTTGGCCCAGCTTCCCCACAGACCGGCACCGATCGCAGCCACAAGCGGAATCAGCAACCAGGCGAGCGCCGCCATGCCGACCTCCCAACCCCAGATGAGCGACCGCAACTGACTGATCAGCAGATTAACCATCCGCACTGACAACGCTCACGTGCGGGGGGCGGTTACGCAACTGGAGGGAGTGGCAGGTGGGATGAGCGAGGGCTCAGCAGGCGCCGACCCATTCCTCGGTGCCGTCGGAGAACTTCTGGTGCTTCCAGATGGGCACTTCGTGCTTGAGGTCGTCGATCAGCTTCCGACAGGCCTCGAAGGCCTCACCCCGGTGCGGACAGGAGACCGCGACGACGACGGCGAGGTCCCCGACGGACAGATCCCCGATCCGGTGCACCGCTGCCAGTGCCCGCACCGGATACTCCGCGACGACCTTCTCCGCGATCCGCCGCATCTCGGCCTCGGCGCTGGGGTGGCACGAGTACCCGAGCTGATCGACGTCCGCTCCCCCGTCGTGATTGCGCACGGTCCCCACGAACAGCGCGGTACCGCCGGCGGCCTCGTCCCCGACGGCCTTGAAGACCTCGTCCAGAGAGAGGGACGTCTCACGAATGGCGATGAGCTTGATCGGCTCCTCGCCGGCCTGCTCACCGGGATGGTCGTAGGTGGTTCCCATGACCCCATCGTGCCTCACGGGCGGGAACAGGGGGAATAGCGCTATCGCCCGGCACGCGCGTGTACGGCTTTGGAGCCTTCTACAGGGGCCGCCCTCAGATCCGCCGCCGCGCCTTCCGAGCCCGCCGCACCACAGCCGCCGCGCCGAGCAGGGCCACCGTCGCGCCCGCCGCACCCGCGGCCGTCGCGTCCTTGCGCCCCAGTCGCCGCCCGGCCACCGTGTGCCGCCCGGAGACCTCCTCCAGCAGCTCCGCGAGAACCTCCTCGTTGGTCCACTGCGGCCGCCACCCGGCGTCATGCAGCCGGCTCCCGCTGACCACCCACGGGTACATCGTGTACGCGAGATCCCCGGCAGGCGACGGCGTCAGCCCGATCCGGTGCAGCCGAGCCGCCGCCCCCAGCGCGACCGCCGACGGCAGCTCCATCCGCCGGATCCCGCTGAGCTCCTCGACCTCCTCCTGCTCCAGCCACCCGTCGCAGCCGACCGCGAGTTCACCCTCGACCTTCTCGAGAACGGCGTACTCCAGGGCACTGCACAGATCCTCGACATGGCAGAACTGCCAGGCGGGCCGCGACCCGGCGACGACAAGCAGCCGAGGCGACTCGAAGTACCTGGTCAGCGCGGTGTCGGTGCCTCCCACCAGCACAGCGGGCCGCACCACGGTGACATTGAGACCGGGGTGCGCCCGAGGCGCCCTCCGCGCGAGCCGCTCGATCTCCAGCAGGTCCCCGACGCCGGTCGCCTCCGCGGTCGCCCGCAGCTCCGCGTCCTCCGACAGGGGCAGCTCGTTGTCGTCCAGCGCCCCGTAGACCATGGCGGACGTGCACAGCACGACCCGGTGCACCCCGGCCGCCGCGGCCGCGGTCAGCACGGTCTGTGTCCCCCGCACGTTGTACGCCGTACGCGCCGCCGCGTCCGTCTCCAGGTCGAGATCCAGCGCCAGATGCACGACCACGTCCGCGCCGCGCAGCTTGTCGGCGATCGCCGGGTCCCGCACGTCGAGGATGTGCCACTGCGCCGCGGCGCACTCGCCGCGCCGCTCGTCGATGGCGATGACCTGCTTGATCTCGCCCGAGGCGGCGAGCCGCTCGGTGAGCAGCGCGCCGATGCCGGCCGCGGCACCGGTCACGGCGACGACCGGCCCGCGCACACCGGGATTGGTTGACTGGTTTCGCGCTGCGCGAACCTGTGGATCAGGGGAACTCACCGGGCGTCTCCAGCGGTTGTCTTCAGTACGAGCGCGAGTGACGCGTACGTACCAGGTGGCATCCATCCTGCCGCAGGCCGCGAGTCGGCGGAGCACCGAGGCCCGAACCGCCGGCGGTGTCTACGCTGGGTGGTGTTATCGGGCAGTCGCGCCGCCGGGACACCGGTGGCCTTACCAGCCGAGGAATCCCGTGAGTGACACCCCATTCGGATTCGGCCTTCCGCCGGAGGAGCCGGAAGACGGCGACGAGGGCAAGAAGAAGGACCAGCAGAGCGGTGGTGGTCAGGGCCCGGCCAACCCGTTCGGTTTCGGCGGGCTGCCCGGAGCCGGTGGCTTCGGTGGCCCCGGCGGTCCTGGTGCCGACAATCCGTTCGCTGCCATGTTCGGTTCACTGAACCCCAACGACCTGGGGGCCGCATTCCAGCAGCTGGGCCAGATGCTCTCGTACGAGGGCGGTCCGGTGAACTGGGACATGGCCAAGCAGATCGCCCGCCAGACGGTCTCCCAGGGCACCGCTGACGGCACCAAGGACGCGAGCGTCGGCCCCGCCGAGCGCACCGCGGTCGAGGAGGCCGTCCGCCTGGCCGACCTGTGGCTCGACGACGCCACGTCCCTGCCGTCCGGCGCGGGCTCCGCCGTGGCCTGGTCCCGCGCGGAGTGGGTCGAGGCGACCCTGCCCGCGTGGAAGGAGCTCGTCGACCCGGTCGCCGAGCGTGTCGGCACCGCCATGGGCGATGTCCTGCCGGAGGAGATGCAGGCCATGGCCGGCCCGCTGATCGGCATGATGCGCTCGATGGGCGGCGCCATGTTCGGCACGCAGATCGGGCAGGCCGTCGGCGTGCTCGCGGGCGAGGTCGTCGGCTCGACCGACATCGGCCTGCCGCTCGGCCCGGCCGGCAAGGCCGCGCTGCTGCCGATCAACATCGGGGCGTTCGGCAAGGACCTGGGCGTACCGCAGGACGAGGTGCGGCTGTACCTCGCCCTGCGCGAGGCCGCTCACCAGCGTCTCTTCGCGCATGTGCCGTGGCTGCGCTCGCATCTGTTCGGCGCGGTCGACGGCTACGCGCGCGGGATCAAGGTCGACACCGCCAAGCTGGAGGACGTGGTCGGCCAGTTCGACCCGCAGAACCCCGAGCAGCTTCAGGACGCGCTCCAGCAGGGCATGTTCCAGCCGGAGGACACCCCGGAGCAGAAGGCGGCCCTGGCCCGTCTGGAGACGGCTCTGGCGCTCGTGGAGGGCTGGGTCGACGCGGTGGTCCACGCGGCCGCGAAGCCCCGGCTGTCGTCGGCGGACGCGCTGCGCGAGACGCTGCGCCGCCGTCGCGCCTCCGGCGGCCCGGCCGAGCAGACGTTCGCCACGCTGATCGGCCTGGAGCTGCGCCCGCGCCGACTGCGGGACGCCTCCCGTCTGTGGGCCTCGCTCACGGACGCGCGCGGTGTCGACGGCCGGGACGGCCTGTGGGCCCACCCGGACATGCTGCCGACCGCCTCCGACCTGGACGACCCGGACGGCTTCGTGCACCGCGAGCAGCTGGACTTCTCCGAGCTGGACAAGATGCTCGGCGAGGCCGCGGAGAAGCCCGACCTGCGCAAGAAGGACGAGGACGAAAAGGGCGACGACACCGAGTGAGCCTGTACGACGACGCGGTCCTCGTACTGAAGAGCTACGAGGACCAGGCCGAGCTGCGCCAGACCTATCTGGACCATCTGGCGTCCCACCCGGACGGCATGTGGAAGGCCTGCGGGGACGGGCACATCACGGCGAGCGCGCTGGTGATCGACCCGTCACGCGGGCGTGTGCTGCTCACCCTTCACAAGAAGTTGCGGATGTGGCTCCAGATGGGCGGCCACTGCGAGCCGGCGGACGACACGCTGGAGGCGGCGGCACTCCGCGAGGGCACCGAGGAATCCGGCATCCCGGGTCTGACCCTGCTGCCGGGCGGCCCGGTCCGTCTGGACCGCCACCACACGCCGTGCGCGTGGCACCTCGACGTCCAGTACGCGGCCCTGGCCCCGGCCGATGCCGTGGCGGCGATCAGCGACGAGTCCCTGGACCTGCGCTGGTTCGCCTACGACGAGGTCGCGGACGTGGCGGACGAGTCGGTCGTACGACTGCTGGAAGCGACGCGCGCGAGGCTGTGACGCCGGGACATGCGTAAGGGGCGCCCGTAATGGCGGGCGCCCCTTACGTCTGCTTTCCGGACGGTCAGCTCCAGACGTTGCCCTGGTTCTGGCCGCGTGCCCCCTGCTGCCCCATCCCGTACTGGGCGGCGAGACCGGAGCCGATCTGGGCGTTCTGCGGCGGCAGCAGCTCGCTGGGCTGGACGATCGCGTAACCGCTGCCCATGAAGCT
The DNA here is from genome assembly GCF_015163075.1 of Streptomyces justiciae. GTDB lineage: Bacteria > Actinomycetota > Actinomycetes > Streptomycetales > Streptomycetaceae > Streptomyces > Streptomyces justiciae. The sequence continues at coordinate 179,618 of NZ_JADDXU010000005.1, read as the reverse complement.
GAGCTCCCAGCCCTCACCGGTGTTGCCGCGGCGCCGGAACACCCCGGTGGAGTGCGTCTGGGCCTGCATCTGGACACGCAGCGAGGTCGACCAGGCGACGATCGCGTCGGCGTCGCAGTTGACGTACTTGTCCGGGGTGACCTGCATCATCAGCGGCATGCCGGAGGTCATGAGGGCGACCTTGCCGCGGCCGGTGATGTTGAGCTGGTACTTCCCGGAGCCGGAGATGCCGTAGAGGCTGTCGACGGCGATGACCTCGTGGTGCAGCGAGGAGTCCATGGCGAGGACGTAGGAGCTGTCGACGGTGAGGCCGTCCTGCTCCACGTCCACGAGGTGGACGTGCTGCTTGAGGTTGGCGAGGTAGACCGTGCCCTGCCCGTGGCAGCGCATGAGGTCCAGGCCCTCGCCGGTACGCGCACGCGCGCGTCCCTGCTGGTTGGACTGGTACTCGGCGTCGAACTCCATCAGCCCCTGGTAGGCGACCATCGTGCCCTTGCGGGCGAGGATGTCGTCGTGCCCCTCCAGGGTGACGCGGAGCATCTGCTTGTTCTGCAGACTCCAGCGGTCCTGGGTCTGCTGGTCGTTGTAGGTGAAGATCGGGCTCTGCATGGCGTTTCTGGCTCCCCCTCAGCCCCGGACCCGGAGACGGTCGGTGCTGTCCTCGCTGGGCTGGACGACGACGATGCCCTGGCCGGAGAAGGCCATCTGGTAGGCCTCACCGCTGCCCCGGCCGATGAGCGACTGCGCCTTGAAGCTGCGCTTGCCCTTGACCTTGAGGTTCGGCGACCAGGCGACGAGCGCGTCGGGGTCGACGTACGTCTCGTCCTCGCCACCGCCGCAGTCGACGACGATCGGCTTGCCCCGGGAGGTCAGCGCGACCCAGCCCTGCCCGGAGATCTTGGTGTTCCACAGGCCCTGTCCGGCGAACTTGGCCAGGCCCTTGACCCGCTCCACGCCCCACTGGAGGTGCGCGTCGAAGGCGAGCAGGTTGGTGGCGTTGACGGAGATGCCGTCGCCGTTGAGGTTGATGACGACGACGTTGGCGCCGTAGTCGGCGAGGTAGAGCAGTCCGTCGCCGGTGCACTTCATCAGGGGGGCGCCCTCGCCGGTCATCCAGTCCTTGGCGATCTGGCGGACGGCCGGCGGGTTGGGCTCGTACTGGACGAAGCCCTCGTAGGCGACCATCGAGCCCACGCGCGCGAAGAGGTCGTTGCCGGTCTGCATGGCGACCTTCAGCATGTGGTTGCCGTGGTTCTCCATGCGGGCGGTGACGGGTGCGGGGGCGTAGCCCGCGAGCGGCTGGTTCATGACGGGCTCCCTCAGATCTCGTACGGCTGGACGACGATGAAGTTGCCGGGAGCGGCCCGGAACTGGAGATTGACGCTCTCTCCGGTGTCGCCGGGGTAGGCGTTGCGGCGCATCCGCACCTGGCTGGAGACGATCACCTGCGCGGCGGACGACCAGGCGACCACGGCGTTGGCGTCGGCGAACGTCGTGGGCGTGACCGGGAGGACCACGGGCGTGCCGTGGGTCTTCACGACGATCGTGCCGGTGCCGGTGAACTGCATCGTGAACAGCGCGCCGCCGGGGATGCCGTGGCCCTCGATGCGACGGACCTCGTACTGGAGGCTCTCGTCGAAGGCGAGGACGTTCTCGGCGGAGACGCAGATGCCGTCGCCCTGGAGTTCGATGGGGTGCAGCATCGTGGAGTTCTCGGCGAGGAACACCTGGCCCTGGCCGGTGCAGCGCATCAGCTGCATCTCCTGGCCGGTCGCGTTGCCCACGATCCGGCCGGCGAAGCCGGCGCCCTTGTAGCTGAAGTCGACCTTGCCCTGGTAGAGCACCATGCTGCCCTGCCGGGCGAGGACGGGCTGGCCGCCGATGCCGAGGTCGACGCGGACCATCTTCTTGTTCTGCTGCGTCCAGCGCTGCCCGGTCGGCGTCTCCTTGAACTGCTGGAGCGCGGCGGCGACTCCGGGCGCCTGGGGCGCACCCTGCGGGACGCCCTGAGGGGCGCCGTAGGGGGCCTGCTGGCCCGGGACCTGGCCGTACGGGGGCTGCTGACCGTAGCCGGGCGGCGGGGCCGGCTGGCCGTAGCCGGGCGGCGGGGCCGGAGCGTGCGGCGCCTGCGGGGCCTGGGGCTGGCCGCCGTAGCCGGGGGGCAGGGGAGCGGTCTGGCCGGGGGCACCCTGGCCGTACGGCTGCTGCGGCTGGCCGTAGGGCGCGGCGGGCGCGGGCGGCGGGGGCGGCACCGGGGCGGCGCCGGGCGGGGTCATGGGCGCGACGATGGTGGGCTGGGCGTGCACGTTCGGCGCGGGCGCCGGGGGCGGGGTGGCGCCGGGCGGGGGCGCGTATCCCTGCGCCGGCTGCGGGGCCGGGGCGGGCGCCGGGGGCGGGGTCGCTCCGGGCGGCGGCGCGAAGCCCTGGGCGGGCTGCGGGGCCGGGGCGGGCGCCGGGGCGCCGAAGGCGGGCGCGGCGGCGGCCTGGGGCGGCGGGGCGAACCCGGGCGCGGCACCGGCCTGCGGCTGCTGCGGGGCGGGAGCGGGGGCCGCGGGGGCCTCCTCCTCCATCACCTCGCCGCCGAAGTTCTTCAGCAGCGCTTCCAGGCCGCCGTCGAAGCCCTGTCCGACCGCGGCGAAGCGCCAGACGTCCTTCAGGTAGAAGTCGCCCAGCATCACGGCGCGTTCGGTGGAGAACTCCGAGCCGTTGAAGGAGTAGCGGGCCACCTCCTCGCCGCCGGCCACGATCCGGAGGTATCCGGGGGCGACCTGCGACATCTGCCCGGCGCCGTCGATCGTCGCGGTGAACGACAGCTTCTGGATCTGCGCCGGGATCCGGTCGAGGGTGACCCGGAAGGACTCCGTGTCGCCCGCCTGGGCGCCCAGGAGCTGAATGGACTCCTCGGGGGACTTCGGCTGGTTGAAGAAGACGAAGTACCGGTCGTCCGAGAGCCGTTCGTCGGCGTCGAGACCGAAGCAGCTGATGTCGAAGCTCAGTCCGGGGCCGGTGATCTGCACACCTACGTACAGATCGGTGCCCGCGGTGAGGTCACTGACCTTGGCCTTGTGGCCGCGTTGGAATTCCCTGGCCATGCGTAACGACCGTCCCCCATCCAAGTGCGAGTGCGTCGCGCCAGGCTAACGGCAAACTCTGGGAGTGGACGAAGTCGGTACAGACCCGGTACACAATCCCTCGCCCGGGCGCGCTCAGGGACGCGGATCACTCCCCGCGCGCGCCCGGCACATGCGGCAGCCGCTCGGCGGCCACCACCCCTTCGAGGTAGCCCCGGGCCCGCTCGGTCCGCGGGTACGCCTCCAGGAGCCGCCAGAAACGCGGGCCGTGTCCCGGCACGAGCAGATGCGCCAGCTCGTGGAGCAGGACGTAATCGACGACGTACTCGGGCATGCCCTGGAGCCGGTGCGAGAGACGGATGCTGCCCTCGGAAGGGGTGCACGAGCCCCAGCGCGTGTTCTGGTTGGTGACCCAGCGCACCGACTTGGGCCTGGCGCGGCCGCCGAAGTACTGCGCCGACAGCCGCTCGGCACGCTCGGCCAGCTCGTCGTCGCCGAGCAGCCGCTTGCTCTCCTGGGCGGCGAGTTTGTCGAGCATGACGCTCACCCAGCGTTGCTCCTCCGCCTCGGACATCCGGGCAGGGATCAGCACGACGGTGCGATCGCCCTCGCGGTACGCGGAGACCGTCCGGCGTCGACGAGCGCTCCTGCGCACCTCGATCGCGGTCGCCCCCGAGCCGCTCGGCGGCTGGCTCGTCGTGCTGCGCTGTGGTGTTCCGGCACGGTGCAGTGGGTCGGCGGACACGCCCCGACGTTACCCGCTGTACATGGCGGAAGTCCCGACTCCGGGACGGTTCGGTTCCGATCCCCCACCATGCGTCTGATTTGTACGACGAATATCCCCCGCCTGTGGACAACTTTCGGCACGGTCCGTCGCGTCCGGGCATGCTGGCACTCGCCGCCGGAGCCGTGGCCGACCACCGCAGGGCTCCGGACGGTGCACGGGTTTTTCGGGATTGCTCATATCCATCCGTTTCTGTTCCACGAGGGCTACGGGGGCCTGTCATGCAGTCGAGGACTTCGCCGGTTCCGATGTCGAAGAAGGCGCCGGTACGGGCCGCGGAGAGCGCGGCGGTTCCTGAGGCGGGGCCGCCGCCCGTGCGGATCCCGCTGGTGCCGCTCCTGAAGCCCGCGCTGCGCCGCGGCTGGCGTGACCTCAACACCGTGCAGTTCGGCATGACTCCGGCGCACGCGATGACGCTGGGCCCGATGGACACGGCGACGGGCAGCTTCCTCGAACTGCTCAACGGCACCCGCGGCCCGGCGCTGCTGCGCGAGGAGGGGCGGCGGCTCGATCTGCCGGAGAGTCATGTCGACGGGCTGCTGGAGCGGCTGGCGCGTGCCGGGCTCCTCGACGACGCGCGGGGCGGCAGCCCGGCCGTGGAGAGCCTGCGGCGGAAGAAGAAGCTCCTCGACCGGCTCCGCCCCGACCTGGCCTCGCTGTCCCTGACCACGTCCGAACCGGGCGAGGCGATGGAACTGCTGGCCATCCGCCGCACGCTGCGCGTCCAGGTGCGGGGCGCGGGCCGGGTCGGCGCGGTGCTGGCCTCCCTGTTGTCGGCCGCCGGGATCGGCGAGGTCGACGTGCGCGACGGCGGCCATGTCGAGCCGTGGGACGTCGCACCGGGCGGGCTGCCCGCCGAATCCGTCGGCGCCCGCAGGGACGAGGCCGCCCGGCGCGCCGTACGCCACTGCGCACCGGACAACCCGCTGCGCCGCGGTCCGCAGTCACCGCCCGAAGACGGTGACCCCGGCTTCTCCCTGGTGATCCTCGCCCCGCGCGACGACGTCTCCGTCCACGCACCGCCGGCGGCCGACACGTTCGTCGGCTCCGGTACGCCCCACCTGTACACCGGTGTCGTGGAGGGAACCGGTGTCGTGGGCCCGCTCGTCCTGCCCGGCGAGACGAGTTGCGCGGGCTGCCTCCACGAGTGGCGCACCGACCGGGACCCGGCGTGGCCCCGGCTGGTCGCCCAGTGGCGGTCGGGTGCGCGGCGGGTGCGCCGAGTGCCGCCCTGCGACCTGGCGCTGGCCACCACGGTCGCCGGGCTGGCGGCGGCGCACGCACTCGCCTTCCTGGACGGCCGGGTACCGTCCAGTGCCGGTGCCCGGTGGGAGGTTTCGCTGCCCGCCCTCAACTGGCACGCGCGGCCGGTCTGGGCGCATCCCGCATGCCCGTGCGGGGCCGCGGAGAAAGGTAAGGGAGAACACACCTCCACTGCCGGGGAGTCGCACGAGACAATGACGGAACAAGGGCCGTCGAAGGAGTCACGCCGCAAGGCAGCCGCGGCACGGCCGGCTGGGACCTGGAGGGCGCATGTCTGATCTTCCCCGGAAGGCGGTCACTCGGACCGCCAAGCTCGCCGCGCTCCCGCTCGGCTTCGCCGGCCGGGCGACCTGGGGGCTCGGCAAGAGAATCGTCGGGGAGTCCGCGGAGATCGTCGGCCGTGAGCTTCAGCAGCGCACCGCCGAGCAACTGTTCAAGGTGCTCGGCGAGCTCAAGGGCGGCGCGATGAAGTTCGGCCAGGCCCTGTCCGTCTTCGAGTCGGCGCTGCCCGAGGAGGTCGCCGGCCCCTACCGGGCGGCCCTGACGAAGCTCCAGGAGGCCGCGCCTCCGATGCCGACGCGCACCGTGCACGGGGTGCTGGAGGAGCGGCTCGGCGAGAACTGGCAGGAGCTGTTCCTGGAGTTCGAGGACAAGCCGTCCGCGGCGGCGTCGATCGGCCAGGTGCACCGGGGCGTGTGGCACGACGGCCGGGAGGTCGCGGTCAAGGTGCAGTACCCGGGCGCCGGCGACGCGCTGCTGTCCGACCTGAACCAGCTGAGCCGTTTCGCCCGTCTGCTGGGACCACTGATTCCGGGCATGGACATCAAGCCGCTGATCGCGGAGCTCAGGGACCGGGTCTCGGAGGAACTGGACTACGGCCTGGAGGCACAGGCCCAGCAGGTGCACGCCGAGGAGTTCGCGGACGACCCGGACGTGGTGGTGCCGGCGGTGGTCCACCAGTGCGACCAGGTCCTGGTCACCGAGTGGATCGACGGTGTCCCCCTGTCCGAGATCATCTCGGACGGCACCCAGGAGCAGCGCGACCGCGCCGGCCAGCTCCTGGCCCGGTTCCTGTTCTCCGGCCCGGCCCGCACCGGCCTGCTCCACGCCGACCCGCATCCCGGCAACTTCCGTCTGCTGCCCGGCGGCCCGGACGGCGAGGAGGACTGGCGGCTGGGAGTGCTGGACTTCGGGACCGTCGACCGCCTGCCGGGCGGCCTGCCCACACCCATCGGGGACTCGCTGCGCATGACGCTCGACGACGAGGCGGAGGCCGTCTACGAGCTGCTGCGCGAGGAGGGTTTCGTCAAGGACTCCATAGACCTGGACCCCGACGCCGTCCTCGACTACCTCCGGCCGATCATCGAGCCGGCCCTGGTGGACGAGTTCACCTTCACCCGCGGCTGGATGCGCAGTCAGGCGGCCCGCATCGCCGACATCCGCTCCCCCGCCTACCAGTTGGGCAAGCAGCTCAACCTCCCGCCGGCGTATCTGCTCATCCACCGTGTGACGCTCAGCACGATCGGTGTCCTGTGCCAGCTGGGTGCGACGGTCCGGCTGCGCGAGGAACTGGAGGCGTGGCTGCCGGGATTCGTGCCGGAGGAGGACGCTGCCGAGGAGCCGGCGGCGGAGGCGTGAGCGGGGCTACCACCAGGCCGAGTCCAGCCGCCCCTCGATCGCCCTGAGGTTCTCCCGCGAGCAGGCGTCGCAGAAGTACTGGCGGACGCCGTTCTCCACGGAGCAGGTCCAGGTGGGCCGGGGGCCCTCGGCGGTGGCGCCGCAGCGGGCGCACACGAGGGTCTCGGGCTCCGGGGCGGAGCCGCCCTGGTCACTTCCGCAGGGATGACTCGTCACGCGGCGACGATAGCGCCGTGCCGGGGAAGGCCGGGCGCAACGCACCGTCCCCGTCGGAACCCGGGCGCAACGCGCCGCGGGGGCCGGTCCGTTCGGACGGACCGGCCCCCGCGGGGAGCATTCGCCTCCCGGAGTCGGGGGAGGCCACCGCTTCAGGTGGTGGTGGTTACTGCATGACCGCGATGGCCAGCGCACGGCGGGCACGCATCGAGGCGCGCTCTGCCCTGCGCTGCATCCGGCGCGCGGCCGCCAGGCTCACGGCCCGGCGCTCCTGCTGCGCGGCGTGCAGTCGCTCGTGCATATGCGCACGTGCCAGGGCTTCTGGTTGGAGTTGCATCTCTCGGGTCCTGTTCTGGCGCAAGTCGGTCGCGCCAACGGTGGTGAAGTCTGGAATCGCGGAGCCGGCGGGCTCGGTGGTGGACGGCTTCATCGGGGCCTGCTTCTTGGGGTCGTGCGTGAGGGGGCGGTCGATCGTTCCTGCGGTGTTCATGCTGTGACCGGGTTCTTGCGCGGGCGGCCACGCGGCCGCTTCCGGGCGACGACGACGCCCTGGACGAACAGCTCGCCACCCCAGACACCCCAGGGCTCACGCCGCTCCTTGGCGCCGGCGAGGCAGGCCTCCATCAGCGGGCAGGTGCGGCAGAGGGACTTGGCGTACTCGACGTCGGCCGGCGACTCGGCGAAGAAGACCTCCGGGTCGTAGGAGCGGCAGGGGACGGGTACGCCGAGGTTCTCGATGGCGTCGTCGAGCGCGGTGAGCGCGGTGAGCGGGGTCAAGGTGGAGTCCTCCGTGAGGCCGGGCTTGGGGATCGCTTCTGAGGGCGGTACGGACGGGGCGTGCGCTTCGAGTTGCACGGTTGGTCTTCCTCGTCTGGTCGGTCCGGCCCTGTTGGACCGGTAGTCGGCTTGGTACCGGGTTCTTTTCTTGTCCCGAGGCCCCTTCGCTCCGTCATCCCCGTTGGGGGAAAACAGAAGGGCCGCGGATCCCGGATGGGGTTCCGCGGCCCTGAAGGCGCCGGCCTGAGTCGATCAGGCTGGATCACTCCAGGGTTCTGGCCCACGGAAGGCCCACATCAGGTGGTGCTGCGTTGCCTGCTTCCGGCTTCCGGCACCGGCCGCCGTAAAGGCATAGGCGTGCGCCTGTCCCTCTACTGCTTCCAGTGCCTTCGTCGGTCGCTCATTGCGCTCACGAACGGGGAGACCCGCGAGAGACACGGAGGACGCCGGGCCGGCGACACGAATGCCGGACAGACCGGTGCCCTGGTTCGAGACGGCGAGCATGCACAGGGAGGCGACGACCGAGCGATCGGTCATTTTCGCGGTGAAGCTGGCGTTGATGCTGGTCACTGGACTCGCCTCCTCTCGGCGTCTCGGGGGGACTGGGGTGAACCAGTCCTACGGATATGTAAGTACAGCATGGAAGAGGGCCCTCAGAGAAGGCCTCCGTTCCAATGCCTAAGAACCTATGGGGATTGCCGGGGCATGCGCAAACTATTTTTTCGACGAGTTCGCCTCAGTCCCCAACTTCTTCCGTCGCGGGGTCCTGGCCTGCGCAGATGGCCAGAACATCGGCTCCGTAGCGGTCGAGCTTGCGCTTGAGGACGCCGGGAATCCGCGACAGCTCAACCGGACTGCTCGGCTCCGTCTCGGCGATGGCCATCAGGGTCCGGTCCGTGAAGACACAGAAGTCCGGCTGGCCGCTGAGCCGGGCCTGGATACCGCGCCACTCGCGCAACCGCTCGTAAAGACCCTCGTCCATGTCGGAGGGGCAGTCCTCGCAGCGCATCAGCTTCATCTCGCCGGCGTCGGTGAGCGTGCGTCCGCAGACCCGGCAGCGGGCGGGGGTGCGCTGGGTCCGGCGCGGCACGACGTCCGCCCCCGCGCCGCCCGTGAAGCCCCGCTCGACGCCCCCGGAGCCCGCGGTGGTGATCCGCCCTGCCGTCATGACCGAGCCGGGGCGCAGTCCGTCGAGGAAGCGGCTGGGGCGGCGGTTGGGGCGACCGCCGGGCGACCGGGACAGCGCCCAGGAGACATGGAGGTGTTCGCGGGCGCGGGTGACGCCGACATAGAGGAGGCGGCGTTCCTCCTCGATCTGCTCGTCGGTCTTTGCGTAGGTGATCGGCATCATGCCCTCGGCGACGCCGACCAGGAAGACGACGTCCCACTCCAGGCCCTTGGCCGAGTGCAGGGAGGCGAGGGTGACGCCCTGGACGGTCGGGGCGTGCTGGGCGCCCGCACGCTCGTCGAGTTCGGCGACGAGGTCGGTGAGCGTGGCGTCGGATCTCGCGGCGGCGAAGTCCTGCGCCAGGTTCACCAGCGCGGCGAGCGACTCCCAGCGTTCTCTGACCGCACCGGAGCCCGCGGGGGGCTCGGACGTCCAGCCTTCGCCGGAGAGGACGGCACGGACCTGGGAGGGCAGGTCGGGGGCGTCGTCCAGCCGCGCGTCGTTGCCGCCGAAGCGGGCCGCGCCACGCAGGTTGACGATGGCTCTGCGCACTTCGGGGCGGTCGAAGAACCGCTCGGCACCGCGCAGCTGGTAGGGGACGCCTGCGTCGGCGAGGGCCTGTTCGTAGGTCTCGGACTGGGCGTTGGTGCGGAACAGCACGGCGATCTCGGCGGCCTGGACGCCGGCGGCCAGCAGTTCGCGGATACGGCGGGCGGCGCCCTCGGCCTCGGTGGGCTCGTCGGTGTACTCGGTGTAGACGGGCTCGGGGCCGGGGGCGCGCTGGGAGACCAGCTCCAGCCGGTGGTCGGCGGCACGGCCGCTGGCCTGGGCGAGCAGGCCGTTGGCGAGATGGACGACCTGGGGGGTGGAGCGGTAGTCGCGGACCAGCTTGACGACGGTCGCACCGGGGTGGCGGGTACGGAAGTCCAGAAGGTGGTCGGGAGTTGCTCCTGTGAACGAGTAGATCGTCTGGCTGGCGTCGCCGACGACGCAGAGGCTGTCGCGGTCGCCGAGCCAGAGTTCCAGCAGCCGCTGCTGGAGGGGGCTGACGTCCTGGTACTCGTCGACGACGAAGTGCTGGTACTGGGCGCGGACCTGGTCGGCGATGTCGTGCCGGTCCTGGAGGACGGCGACCGTGAGCAGCAGGACGTCCTCGAAGTCGATGACGGCGCGCTCGCGCTTGAGGTCCTCGTAGGCGGTGTAGAGCTGGGCGATCTCGGCGGGGTTGCGGGGGGCCTCGCGGCCGGCCTTGGCGGCGGCGAGGGCGTAGTCACCGGGGACGGTCTGGGTGACCTTGGACCACTCGATCTCCGCGGTGACGTCCCGCAGCTCTCCGCGGTCGAGGCGGATGCGGCAGGCGGCGGCCGCGTCGGCGACGAGCTGGATCTTGCGGTCGACGAGCCGGGGCATGGAGCCGCCGACGGCCTTCGGCCAGAAGTACTGGAGCTGGCGCAGGGCGGCCGAGTGGAAGGTCCGGGCCTGGACCCCGGCGGCGCCGAGCTGGCGCAGTCGGCCGCGCATCTCGCCGGCGGCGCGGTTGGTGAAGGTGACGGCCAGCACACTGGAGGGCTGGAGGATGCCGGCGCGCACTCCGTAGGCGATGCGGTGGGTGATCGCCCGGGTCTTGCCGGTCCCGGCGCCGGCCAGCACGCACACCGGGCCGTGCAGGGCGGTGGCCACCTCGCGCTGCTCGGGGTCGAGCCCTTCGAGCACCGCGTCGGCCGAGTCCGGTACCTGCGGGAAGAGGGTGGAGTGCGTTGCTGCTGTCACACCGCCATGCTGCCAGGTCGGCGGAGACGGCTGTGCCGGTTGTCCACAGGGAGGGGCTCGCAGTCGTACTAATGCGGCAGGCGTCACGTGCGGGCATACCCCGGGTGGGAATGGTGACCCGGTCGCGTACGTTTCCCCACTGGACGACCTCTCCCCCCGAGCCACCAGAGGAGCGCGCGAGACATGCAGGGCACTGTGACGATGTACAGCACGACGTGGTGCGGTTACTGCCAGCGGCTGAAGAAGCAGCTGGACCGCGAAGGCATCGCGTACACCGAGATCAACATCGAGCAGGACCCGGCGTCCGCCGCGTTCGTGGAGAAGGCGAACGGCGGAAACCAGACGGTTCCGACCGTGCTGTTCGCCGACGGTTCGACGCTCACGAACCCGTCGCTGGCCCAGGTGAAGCAGAAGATCGCCGCCTGAGCGGACGGACGACGAAGGGGCCGCTCCCCGGCTGGGAGCGGCCCCTTTCGCATGCTCAGACGCTGCGCGTCGGCAGCGGCTTGCCGTACCAGAGCTCGATCAGACGGGCCGCGATCGAGATGCCGTACGGCGGCAGGACCTCGCCGGAGTCGAAGGCGGCGCCCAGCTCGTCGCGGGAGAACCAGCGGGCCTCGCTGATCTCGTCCCCGTCGACGTTGACCTCGGTGGAGGTGGCGCGGGCCAGGAAGCCGAGCATCAAGCTGGACGGGAACGGCCAGGGCTGGCTGGCGACGTACTCGACCTGGCCGACGGTGATGCCGGCCTCCTCGAAGACCTCCCGGCGCACCGCCTGCTCGATGGACTCGCCGGGTTCGACGAAGCCGGCGAGCGTCGAGAAGCGGCCCTCGGGCCAGTGGACCTGGCGGCCGAGCAGGATGCGGTCCTCCTCGTCGGTGACGGCCATGATCACGGCGGGGTCGGTGCGGGGGTAGTGCTCGGCGCCGCAGGCCTGGCAGCGGCGGATGTGTCCGGCGGCGGCGATGACGGTGCGCTCGCCGCAGCGGGAGCAGAAGCGGTGGGTGCGCTGCCAGTTCTCCAGGCCGACCGCGTGCACCATGAGCCCGGCGTCGCGCGGGGACAGCAGCAGGCCGGCCTCGCGCAGGCCCGCCGCCCGCGCGGACTGGTCGATACGGCCGGGCAGGGTGTCCTTCTGCAGGGCGAAGTAGCGGACGCCGTCCTCGTCGATGCCGAGGAAGTAGCGGTGGGCCTCGGTGAGCGGGGCCTCGAAGGCGGGCGTCATGACGAGTTCGGTGCGCCCGTCAGGCGTCTCGTCGATGAGGACCTGACCGCCGGAGACCACGAAACAGCGGGTCGTGGGGTGGCTCCAGGCCGCCGCGAGCCAGGCCTCGTCGAGCCGGTGGTGGGCGGCCCGGTCGATGCCGCTGGGGGCGGTGAGCGAGATGGGTCGGTCGGCGGTGTGGTCGGTCCAGGTGGTCACGGGTGCTTCCAACTCCCCCGGTGGAACGGATTGTTTCGGCGGGCGGTTCGGCGGGACGGACGGGGTTCAGGGCACATGGCGCCAGTGCTCCGCCAGGTCGCCCCACAGGTACGCGGTGGTCTCGACGCCTTTGAGGAGGAGGTCCAGCTCGACCTTCTCGTCGGGCGCGTGCCAGCCGTCGGACGGGACGGAGATGCCGAGGAAGAGCACGGGAGTGCCGAGGACCTCCTGGAGGTCGGCGGCCGGCCCCGAGCCTCCCTCGCGGGTGAAGCGGACGGGCTTGTCGAAGGCGCGGCCCATGGCGCGGACGACGGACCGCAGGGCCGGGTGGTCGAGCGGGGTCAGGCACGGGCGCGTGCCCCCGCTGAACGTGATCTCGCACCGGATTCCGGCGGGCACCTGCTGGGCCGCCCACGCACGGACGAGCTTCTCGATGTGGTCGGGTTCCTGCCCGGCGACGAGCCGGAAGGACAGCTTCACCATCGCGGAGGACGGGATGACCGTCTTGCTGCCGGCGCCCTGGTAGCCGCCGCCGATGCCGTTGACCTCGGCGGTGGGGCGGGCCCAGATGCGCTCCAGCGTGGTGTGCCCGGCCTCGCCGTGGGTGGCGTACGACTTGGCGGTGCGCAGCCACTGCTCCTCGTCGAAGGGCAGTTCGGCGAAGAGGGCGCGCTCGCGGTCGGTGAGTTCGACGATGCCGTCGTAGAAGCCGGGGACGGCCACGCGTGCGTGCTCGTCGTGGAGGGCGGCGACCAGGCGGGCGGCTGCGGTCGCCGGGTTGGGCACGGCGCCACCGAAGGAGCCGGAGTGGATGTCCTGGTCGGGGCCGTACAGCTGGATCTCGCACTCGGCGAGGCCGCGCATGCCGGTGCAGACGGTGGGGGTGTCCTCGGACCACATGCCGGTGTCGGAGACGATCAGGGCGTCGGCGACGAGCCGCTCCGCGCGCTCCTCGACGAGGGCGCGGAAGTGCGGGGAGCCGGACTCCTCCTCGCCTTCGATGAGCAGCTTGAGGTTGACCGCGGGGGTCGTACGGCCGGTGGCGGCGAGGTGGGCGCAGACGCCGAGTGTGTGGAAGAACACCTGGCCCTTGTCGTCGGCCGCCCCGCGCGCGTAGAGGCGGTTGTCGCGGACGACGGGCTCGAAGGGTTCGCTGTTCCAGCCGTCGGCCAGGGCGGCCGGCTGCACGTCGTGGTGGCCGTAGACGAGGACCGTGGGCGCTCCGGGGACGTCGGAGGGCCACTCCGCGAAGACGGCGGGGGCGCCCGGGGTCTCCCAGACCTCGGTGGTCGGGAAGCCGGTCTCGGTCAGCTTGGCGGCGAGCCAGTCGGCGCTGCGGCGCACGTCCGAGGCGTGGTCGGGCTGGGCCGACACGGAAGGGATGCGCAGCCACTCGGCGAGGTCGTCGAGGAAGACGGCGCGGTGCTGCTCGATGTACGCACGGACGGCGCTGACGACGCTGTCAACGGGATGGCTCATGGTCACGAGCCTATCGGCCCGCACCGACATCCTCGGTGGGCGGTTCCTCACAGTTTGCTTGCGCGGAGGGCTCGTCCAGCAGCAGTCGCTCGAGCGTTCCCCGCGCGGGAAGGTCGTCCGGCCGTACGACCTCGCCGCTGCGGACGTACACGAACGCGGCCGAGACCGACTCCAGGGGCACGTCCTGCTGCTCGGCCCAGGCGAGCCGGTACAGGGCGAGCTGGAGGGGGTCGGCGCTGTGGTCGCGGCCGGTCTTCCAGTCGACGATCTCGTACGTCGTCCGCCCGCCGTCGACCGACTTGTAGACGGCGTCGATACGGCCGCGCACCACGCGTCCGGCGATGGCGAGCTGGAAGGGGGCCTCCACGCGGTGGGGGGTGCGGTGGGCGTACTCGGTGCGTTCGAAGGCGTCCTTGAGGGCTTCCAGGTCGCGTTCGTCGTCGATGTCGGTCTCGTCGCCGCCCGGCAGTTCCTCCGGTCCCAGCATGGGCAGCGTCAGCTCCTCGAAGCGGGCTTCCACCCAGGCGTGGAACCGGGTGCCCCGGCGCGCGGCCGGTTGCGGGGGGCGCGGCATGGGGCGCGCGAGTTCCTGCGCGAACCCGTCCGGGTCCTCGGCCATCCGCAGGAGCTGCGAGACGGTGAGCGACGCGGGCAGGGGTACGTCAGTGACGGCCTCCCGCGCGCGCAGGAGCTCGCCGGTGAGGGCGTCGAGGTCGCGGTCCCAGGAGGCGAGGGTGCGGGCCTCTTCCGGGGTGAAGGGGTCCGGTTCGGGCTCGGCCGGGTGCGGCAGCGCCTGCGGGGCCTCGGCCGGGGGTTCCGGGGCGGTCGCCTGGTGCGGGACCGTGGGGCGGTCCGTGGTCCAGGAGTCCCAGTCGTCCGGGTCGTCCGCCGCCAAGGGGGCCTCTTCGTCGGGGACTTCGTCGTCCTCGGGCGGTGGCGGCCAGTCCGGGTCCTCGTAGTCGTCCGGGTCGGGCGCGTGCCCGTCCGCGCGGGAGGCGAGGCGCTCCAGGTGGGCGAGGACCGTCTCGGCGGCGGCGCGGCGGCGGGCCAGGGACGTGTCGTCCAGGGGCAGCGGCCACACCTGGTCGACGGTGGCCTGGCTCAGGGCCGGGTTCTCCTCGTCCTCGGCGGGCTCGTCGGCCCAGGCCTCGATCTCGCCGAATCCGGCCTCGCAGTGGTCGTGGAGGGCCTGGAGGAAGTCGGACGGGCCGCGGGGCTTCTTCTGGGCCGGGCCCCACCAGTGGCCGGAGCCGAGGAGCAGGGAGCGGGGGCGGGTGAAGGTGACGTAGCCGAGGCGGAGCTCCTCGGTGTGCTGGTGGTCCTTCATGGCCTCCTGGAAGGCCTTCAGCCCCCGGGAGTCCCAGGCCTCGACGTCGGGCAGGGTGGCGGCGTCGCCGCGCAGGTCGTGCGGCAGCACCTTGCCCTGGGCGGTCCACTTCTCGCGGCCCTGGGTGCTGGGGAAGGTGCCGGTGACCAGGCCGGGGACGGCGACGACGTCCCATTCCAGGCCCTTGGACTTGTGCGCGGTGAGCACCTTGACGGTGTTCTCGCCGCCGGGGAGGGCGTTGTCGAGGCCCTTCTCGTACTGGGCGGCGGTGCGCAGGAAGCCGAGGAAGGCCAGCAGGGTGGCCTCGCCGTCGCCCGCGGCGAAGGACGCGGCGACGTCAAGGAAGTTGGAGAGGGTCTCGCGGCGGCGGGCGGCCAGGGCGTGCGGGGACGCCGACAGCTCGACTTCCAGGCCGGTGACGGCGAGGACGCGGTGCAGGACGTCCATCAGCGGGTCCGCGAGCGAACGGCGCAGGTCGCGCAGTTCGGTGGCGAGCCGCGCGAACCGCACGCGCGCGTCGGGCGAGAAGGGCAGGCCGTCGTCCTCGTGCTCGGTGTCGAACGGCAGCTCCAGGAAGGTGTCCAGGGCGTCCGCGAGCGATATCACCTCGGCCGGGTCGACCCCCTCGACGGCCTCCGCGAGCCGCCGGTCCCGGTCGTCGCCGGCGTCCACGCGCGCGTGGGAGACCAGCATGCGGGCGCGGCGTCCCAGGAGGGCGAGGTCGCGCGGGCCGATGCGCCAGCGCGGGCCGGTCAGCAGCCGGACCAGGGAGGCGTTGGCGCCGGGGTCCTGGAGCACTTCGCAGACGGCGACGAGATCGGCGACCTCGGGCAGGTGCAGCAGGCCGGAGAGGCCGACGACCTCGACGGGCACGTCCCGCGCGACCAACGCGCCCTGGATCTCGGCGAAGTCGGTCGCCGTGCGGCACAGGACGGCGATCTCACCGGGCGCCTTGCCGGTGTTCACCAGGTGGGCGACGGAGTCGGCGATCCAGTCGATCTCCTCGGCATGGGTGCGCAGCAGGGCGCAGCGCACCAGGCCGTCGCGTTCTGCGCCGGGGGCCGGGCGGAGGGCCTCCACGCCCGCGTGCATGGCGCGCAGGGGTTCGGCGAGGCCGTTGGCGAGGTCGAGGAGGCGGCCGCCGCTGCGGCGGTTCTCGCTGAGCGCCTGGCGGGTGGCGGGGCGGCCGTCGGCGTGGGCGAAGTGCTCGGGGAAGTCGTCGAGGTTGGCGACGGAGGCGCCGCGCCAGCCGTAGATCGCCTGGCAGGGGTCGCCGACTGCGGTCACGGGGTGTCCGGTGCCGCCGCCGAAGAGGCCCGCCAGGAGGATGCGCTGGGCGACCGAGGTGTCCTGGTACTCGTCGAGCAGCACGACCCGGAACTCGTCGCGCAGCACGCGCCCCACCTCGGGGATCTGGGCGAGTTCGGCGGACAGGGCGATCTGGTCGCCGAAGTCGAGCAGGTCCCGCTCGCGTTTCGCGGCCCGGTAACGGCCCACCAGTTCGGCCAGTTCGCGGCGGGCCGCGGCCGCCTCGGGGACCTTGCGCAGGTCCGCGTTGGTGAGCTTGGCGCCCTGGAGGGCGAGCAGCAGCTCGGCGTCGTACGCCCGCAGCGCCTCCGGTCGTACGAGGTGCTCGGAGAGCTCGGCGTCGAGGGTGAGGAGGTCGCCGACGAGGTCCGGGAAGGAGCGGGTCAGCGCCGGGTAGGGGCCGGGGGCTTCGCGCAGCACGCGCGCGGCGAGCTGGTAGCGGGTGGCGTCGGCGAGGAGCCGGGAGGTCGGTTCGAGGCCGATGCGCAGGCCGTGGTCGGTCAGGAGGCGGCCGGCGAAGGCGTGGTACGTCGAGATCACCGGCTCGCCCGGTGGGTTGTCCGGGTCGATGACGTCGGGGTCGGTGACACCCGCCTTGATGAGCGCCTTGCGGACGCGCTCGGCGAGTTCGCCGGCGGCCTTGTTGGTGAACGTGAGGCCGAGGACCTGTTCGGGGGCGACCTGGCCGGTGCCGACCAGCCACACCACGCGGGCCGCCATCACCGTCGTCTTGCCCGAGCCGGCACCGGCCACGATCACCTGCGGGGCGGGCGGCGCGATGATGCAGGCCGTCTGCTCCGGGGTGAACGGGATGCCGAGGAGCTCCTTGAGCTGATCGGGATCGGTGATACGGGCGGGCATGTCGGAGAGGCTAGCGGCGGCCACTGACAGTCGAGGACGAATCGCCCCTCGGTTCGGAAGACGCGCAGGTCAGCACGTGTGGTGCGACTCGTCACAGCCGTAGGGTCACTCGACCACGTGGCGCCCTTCGGGCCGTGCGCTGCACGACGCCTGGAAGGCGCAGTGGGTGCAGTGCTGGCCGGTGGTCGGGGTGAAGCGCTCGTCGAGGACCTTCCCGGCCGCCGTGGCGAGCAGGTCGCCGACCCACTCCCCCGCCGTGCCTTCGATGGGGTCCTGAGCTTGCACCTTGGGCAGCGTCTCGCCGCCGTCCCGCTTGGCGGCGCCCTGGCGCAGCTGGACGAGTTCGGCGCCGCCCGGCTCGGGGCGCACTCCGTCGAAGGCCTCGTCGACGGCGCCCTCGCGGACGGCGAGCTGGTAGACGGCGAGCTGCGGGTGGTGCTCCACCTCGCGCGCGGTGGGCGCCTGTTTGCCGGTCTTGAAGTCGACGACATAGGCGCGGCCTTCGCCGTCCGCCTCGACGCGGTCCATCTGGCCGCGGATGCGCACCTCGTAGTCGCCGGCTTCGAGGGTGACGTCGAAGTCGTGCTCGCTGGCGACCGGGGTGCGGCCGGTGCGGTCCATGACGTGCCACTTCAGGAAGCGTTCGAGCGCCACGCGCGCGTTCTCCTTCTCCTGCGCCGACTTCCAGGGCGCGTCGAAGGCGAGGGCGTTCCACACGGAGTCGAGGCGCTCCATGAGGACGGCGAGGTCGGCCGGGGTGTGTCCGGAGGCGACCTCGTCGGCGAGGACGTGCACGACGTTGCCGAAGCCCTGGGCGACCGTGGCGGGCGCGTCGGCCTTCACCTCGCGGCCCAGGAACCATTGCAGGGCGCAGGTGTTGGCGAGTTGGTCGAGGGCGCTGCCGGAGAGCACGACGGGCTGGTCGCGGTTGCGCAGCGGCACCTTGGACTCGGTCGGCTCGAACATGCCCCACCAGCGGTAGGGGTGGGCGGAGGGGACGAGCGGGCGGCCGTCCTCGTCGGTGAGGGCGGCGAGCCGGGCCAGGCGGCGGGCGGCGGCCTCCCTGAGGGCGTCCGACACGCGCGGGTCGACGGTCGTGGCGCGGAGTTCGGCGACGAGCGCGGCGACGGACAGGGGGCGGCGTGGGCGGCCGGTGACGTCCTTGGGTTCGACGCCGAGCTCGGTCAGGAAGCGGGAGGGCTGGTCGCCGTCGTCAGCCGGGGCCTTCACCGCGGTGACGACGAGGCGCTCACGCGCGCGTGTGGCGGCGACGTAGAACAGGCGGCGTTCCTCCGCCAGGAGCGCTCCCGGAGTGAGTGGTTCGGCGAGGCCGTCGCGGCCGATACGGTCGGCCTCCAGGAGGGAGCCGCGGCGGCGCAGATCGGGCCACAGACCCTCCTGGACGCCCGCTACGACGACCAGGCGCCACTCCAGTCCCTTGGAGCGGTGCGCGGTCATCAGGCGGACGGCGTCGGGCCGTACGGCACGCCGCGTGAGGGTGTCGGCGGCGATGTCCTCGGCGTCGATCTCCTCCAGGAAGTTGAGCGCGCCCCGGCCCCCGCTGCGCTCCTCCGCGCGGGCGGCGGTGGCGAACAGCGCGCATACGGCGTCCAGGTCGCGGTCGGCGTTGCGGCCGGCCGCGCCGCCGCGCCGGGCGGCCCGCTCCAGGCGGCTGGGCCAGGGGGTGCCGTTCCACAGGTCCCACAGCGCCTGCTCGGCGCTGCCGCCGCCCGCGAGGCGCTCACGGGCCTTGCGCAACAGCGCGCCCAGGCGCTGGGCGCCGCGCGCGTAGGCGGGGTCCTGCACGGCCA
Source organism: Streptomyces justiciae (assembly GCF_015163075.1). GTDB lineage: Bacteria > Actinomycetota > Actinomycetes > Streptomycetales > Streptomycetaceae > Streptomyces > Streptomyces justiciae. The sequence continues at coordinate 160,722 of NZ_JADDXU010000005.1, read as the reverse complement.
GCCGCTCCGGCTCCGCCAGCGCCCGCGCGAGCAGCTCGTCGGAGGGCGGCGGAAGGGGGTTGCCGGCGGCGCGCTCCTCGTCGCGCAGCGCACGGCCGAGACGGCGCAGGTCGGCGGCGTCCATGCCGGCGAGGGGGGAGGTGAGGAGGGCGAGGGCGGTCTCGGTGTCGAGCCAGCAGGGTCCGGGCACCTCCGGACGGGCCTCGTCGTCCTCAGGACGGGCCTCGTCCTCCTCGTCCTCGGAAAGAGTCCCGTCGGGCCGCGTCCCGGCTTCCGCCGTCGCCACCGCCCGCAGTGCCGTCAGCAGCGGCGCCACCGCCGGTTCGTGGCGCAGGGGCAGGTCGTCGCCGTCGATGTCCAGCGGCACGCCTGCCGCCGTGAGCGCCCGGCGCACCGTGGGGATCGTGCGCGACCCGGCACGTACCAGGACGGCCATCTCGCCCCAGGGCACGCCGTCCTCCAGGTGCGCCCGGCGCAGGATGTCGGCGATGTTGTCCAGCTCCGTACCAGGCGTCGGATACGTGAAGACCTCGACGCGGCCGCCCTCCCGGACCGGGGCGAGCTCGCGATGGGCGCGGACCTTCTCCGCGGGCAGCCGGGTCAGCGGCATGCGCTGGGTCAGCAGACGGGTGGCGGTCAGCAGGTCGGCGCCGGAGCGGCGTGAGGTGCGCAGGACCTCGACGGGCGCGGGGCGGCCGTCCGCGCGCGGGAAGGCGTGCGGGAAGTCCAGGATGCCGTTCACGTCGGCGCCCCGGAAGGCGTAGATCGACTGGTCGGGGTCGCCGAGGGCGACCAGGGTGCGGCCACCGCCGGCGAGGGCGTGCAGGAGCCGCACCTGGGCCGGGTCGGTGTCCTGGTACTCGTCGACGTACACGGCGTCGTACTGGGCGGCGAGCCGCCCGGCGACCTCGGGGCTGTGGGCGAGGAGCACCGCGCGGTGGACGAGTTCGGCGTAGTCGAGGACGCCCTGGAGGTCGAGGACGTCGAGGTACTCGGCGAGGAAGGCCGCGGCGGCACGCCAGTCGGGGCGGCCGATGCGGTGGGCGAAGGCGTCCAGGGCGCCCGGGTCCAGGCCCAGCTCGCGGCTGCGGGCGAGGACCGCGCGGACCTCGTCGGCGAAGCCGCGGGCGGTCAGGCAGGCGCGCAGTTCGTCGGGCCAGCGCACGTGCGCGAGGCCGAGGCGCTCCAGGTCGGGCTGGCCCGCCAGGAGTTCGCGTACGGCCACGTCCTGCTCGGGGCCGGACAGCAGCCGCAGCGGCTCCACGAACAGGTCGCTGTCCTGGTGGGCGCGGACCAGGGCGTAGCAGAACGAGTGGAACGTGGTCGCCTGCGGCGCTCGGGCGGCTCCTATCCGCAGCGCCATGCGGTCGCGCAGCTCGACGGCCGCCTTGCGGCTGAACGTCAGCACCAGCACGCGCGCGGGGTCACCGCCACGGGCGATCCTCGCGGCCACGGACTCGACGAGGGTGGTGGTCTTGCCGGTGCCCGGACCTGCGAGGACGAGCAACGGGCCGCCCTTGTGCTCAACCACGGAGCGCTGTGCGGCGTCCAGAGGAGGGGGATCCACTCGGGCCGGCGGGGTACGCACCAGTCGGTAAGCGCCACGGTTCCCCTGGCGCACCTGGGGGTGCGGCAGGCGCCTGGTGGAGGAAGAGGAGCTCACGTGGTTCGCCGGTCCTGGTGGGTGTGCTGGTTGGCTGTCCGCCGTGCGTGCAGGGCGGTGATCGCGGGGTGAGCGGGGCGCGTGCAGCCGACGCTACGCCGACGAACGGATCGGAAGCAGGGCTTCCGCTTCTTCCCTCGGGGCACTCGCGGCACTCGCGACACGTACGTCCCTCGCCCCACGAACGTACGTCATGCCACGGACGTGCCCCTGTTCCCCCGTACGGATCACAGGCTCCCCCTGGGCCGGTCCGATGGCGGAAGCTGTCAGGTGTGACCCTCCGCGCGTTCGCCGCCGTCCCAGCGCGCCCGTTTCATGTCCAGGCGCGGCATGTGGCCCTCGGCGGCCCTGCTCGCCGTCTTCAGGGGCGTGCCCTCGTCGCGGTAGTGGCCGAGGGCCCGCTGCTCGTGGCCGGGCAGAAGCACGCCGTCCGAGCGGACGACACGCCACCACGGGACGGCTCCTCCGTAGAGCGCCATCACACGGCCGACCTGGCGCGGGCCGCCCTCCTCCAGCCACTCCGCGACATCGCCGTACGTCATGACGCGCCCGGGCGGGATCAGTTCCGCGACCTCCAGGACCCGCTCGGCGTACTCCGGCAGCGCGTCCGGCGGGACGTCCTGCGGCAGGCTCTCGTCACTCATCCGCCCCATCCTGCCCCACCCCACCGACAATGTGACGCGCTGGCCACCGCGGGTGACCCTCGCCCTGGGGCGGCGCTTCCGGCAGACTGTGCGCCCCCGCGTTTGCACCCTGATGCCCCCGTGTGTCGGTGGAGCATGCCACCATCGTGCGGGCGGTGACCGGTGATACGAGATCAAGAAGAGACGATGAAGCAACAGGGTGTGCACCCGGAGGGCGCGGAGAGCACCTCTGACGCTTCGTCGCGTCCGGGCACCAGGGACGCGGACGACGCGTCCACGACCAGCGACGGTTTCGACGACGAGGTCCACGCCGACGAGGTCGAGGGCGACGAACCCCTCCTCCCCGCGCGCGTGCACCGTCCGTCGGACCTCATGCGGCTGCTGGTGGGCGTACTCGCGGTCGCCGTGCTGCTGGCGATCGCCGCGTTCGCGCACGGCACGACCTCGGGCCTCGAACAGGACATCAACAAGGGCACCGGGCAGGCGCCCGACCTGCTCATCAAGATCGCCGGGCTGGCCTCCAGCATCGCGATCCTGCTGGTGCCGGTCGCCTTCGCGATCGAACGGCTGATCAAACGCGACGGACTGCGCATCGCCGACGGCGTGCTCGCGGCGGTCCTCGCCCACGGTGTGACTCTCGCCACCGACCTCTGGGTCGCCAAGGCCGCCCCCGACTCGATCCAGGAGGCGCTGACCCAGCCCTCCCCCGGCGACATCCACGCCCTCACCGACCCGGTGCACGGCTATCTCGCCCCGGTCATCGCGTACATGACCGCAGTCGGCATGTCCCGGCGGCCCCGCTGGCGCGCGGTGCTGTGGATCGTGCTGATGCTCGACGCCTTCTCGATGCTCGTCACCGGCTACACGACGCCGTTCTCGATCATCCTGACGGTGCTGATCGGCTGGACCGTCGCCTACGGCACGCTGTACGCGGTCGGCTCGCCCAACGTCCGCCCCACCGGGCGCACGCTGATGGCGGGCCTCCGGCACGTCGGCTTCCACCCGGTGAGCGCGGCCCGCGAGGAGGCCGCGGAGACGCCGGAGACCGGCGACCGCGGCCGACGGTACTTCGTCACGCTGGAGGACGGGCCGCCGCTGGATGTCACGGTGGTCGACCGGGAGCAGCAGGCCCAGGGATTCTTCTACCGCGCGTGGCGCAATCTGACGCTGCGCGGCTTCGCCACCCGCAGCAGCCTGCCCTCCCTGCGCCAGGCCCTGGAGCAGGAGGCCCTGCTCGCCTACGCGGCGATCGCGGCCGGCGCCAACGCGCCCAAGCTGATCGCCACCTCCGAGCTCGGCCCCGACGCCGTGATGCTCGTCTACGAGCACACCGGCGGGCGCACCCTCGACTCGCTGGCGGACGACGAGATCACCGACGACCTGCTGCGGGACACCTGGCACCAGGTCCGCGCCCTGCAGTCCCGGCGGATCGCGCACCGCAGGCTGGTGGGTGACGCGATTCTGGTGGATCGTTCCGGCACGGTGATCCTCACCGATCTGCGCGTCGGCGAGATCGCCGCCGGTGACCTGCTGCTGCGCATGGACATCTCCCAGCTGCTGGTGACGCTCGGCCTGCGCGTGGGCGCCGAACGCGCGGTGGCCGCCGCGGTGAACGTGCTCGGCCCCGACGCCGTCGCCGACTGCCTGCCGATGCTCCAGCCCATCGCGCTCAGCCGCTCCACGCGCGCGACGCTGCGCACCCTGGCCCGGGAACGCGCCCAGCGCGAGCGCGACGCGATCCTGGAGGCCTCCCGGCAGGCCAAGCAGGCCAAGCTCGAAGAGGCCCACGAGGACGCCAAGCCGGTCCTCGACAAGCCCGACAAGAAGGCCGTACGCGCGGAGGCGCGGGCCGAGAAGCGGGCCATCGACGAGGCCCTGGAGGAAGCCCGCGAGGACGACCTGCTCACGCTGATCCGCCACGAGGTGCTGCTGATCAGGCCGCAGGCGCCCGTCGAACCGGCCCGTCTGGAGCGGGTGCGGCCGCGCACGCTCATCAGCTTCATCGCCGGTGCCATCGGCGCGTACTTCCTGCTGACGCAGCTCACCCACATCGAGTTCGGTCCGCTCATCCAGAACGCCGAGTGGGGCTGGGTCGCCGCGGCCGTGCTGTTCTCGGCGGCGAGTTACTTCGCGGCGGCGATGTCGTTGCTGGGGTTCGTGCCGGAGCGGGTGCCGTTCCTGCGGACCGTCGGGGCGCAGGTCGCCGGGTCGTTCGTGAAGATCGTCGCGCCGGCCGCGGTGGGCGGGGTCGCCCTCAACACGCGCTTCCTGCAACGCGCGGGTGTGCGGCCCGGCCTGGCGGTGGCCAGTGTCGGCGCCTCGCAGCTCTTCGGGCTCGGCTGCCACATCCTGATGCTGCTGTCCTTCGGCTATCTGACCGGCACCGAGAAGACGCCGTCGCTGTCGCCGTCCCGGACGGTGATCGCGGGTCTGCTGACGGTGGCGGTGCTCGTTCTTGTCGTCACCTCGGTGCCGTTCCTGCGGAAGTTCGTCGTCACGCGCGTGCGCTCGCTCTTCGCGGGTGTAGTGCCGCGCATGCTCGACGTGCTGCAGCGGCCGCAGAAGCTCTTCACCGGCATCGGCGGCATGCTCCTGCTGACCGCGTGCTTCGTGATGTGTCTGGACGCCTCGATCCGGGCCTTCGGCACCGAGGGCTCCTCGATCAGCATCGCCAGCGTCGCCGTCGTCTTCCTCGCCGGCAACGCGCTCGGTTCCGCGGCTCCGACGCCGGGCGGCGTGGGCGCGGTGGAGGCGACCCTGACGGTCGGTCTGATCGCCGTGGGCCTGCCCAGCGAGGTTGCGGCACCCGCCGTGCTCCTCTACCGGCTGCTGACGCTGTGGCTGCCGGTGCTGCCGGGCTGGCTGGCCTTCAACCACCTGTCCCGCAAGGGAGCGCTGTAGGTACGCGCGCGTGTCTCGTACGAGGGGCCACGCGCGCGTACCTCGTACGGCCCGTGCCCCGAGCGGGTCGCCCAGCTCGACCGCAGGATGGGAAGCATGCCGAACCCTCCCCGCCTGCGGGCCGCTGCCCTGACCGCCTCCGCCGTCCTGCTGTCCGCCGTCCTGGCGGGCTGTGGTGACGACTCCAAGGATCAGGATCTGACGGCCCAGAAGCTGAGCTGGAAGGACTGCCCGGCCCCGTCCACGGCGGAGGGCGGCGGTGACGCCCCGTCACCTCTGCCCAACGGCGACGAATGGCAGTGCGCCACCCTCAAGGCCCCCCGCGACTGGGCCGAACCCAAGGGCGACACCATCGATCTGGCGCTGATCCGGGCCAGGGCGAGCGGCGACGAGAGCAGGCGGATCGGCTCCCTGATCTTCAACTTCGGCGGCCCCGGCGGCTCGGGCGTGACCACGCTGCCCGCCTTCGGCGAGGACTACGCGAAACTGCGCACCCGCTACGACCTGGTGAGCTTCGACCCGCGCGGGGTGGGCCGCAGCGCCCCCGTCGAGTGCCTCGACGACCTCCAGCTCGACGCGTACTTCCAACAGGACGCCACCCCCGACGACGCCACCGAGCGCACCAAGCTCCTGGACAACACCAAGGAGTTCAACGCGGCCTGCGAGGACAACTCCAAGAAGGTGCTGCCGCATGTGCGCACCACGGACGCGGCCCGCGACATGGACCTGATGCGCCAGGTCCTGGGGGACGACAAGCTGCACTACTTCGGCATCTCGTACGGCACCGAACTCGGCGGCGTCTACGCCCACTTGTTCCCCAAGCGGGTGGGCCGGGCCGTCTTCGACGCCGTCGTCGACCCGACCGAGGACTCCGAACAGGGCTCGCTCGGGCAGGCGAAGGGCTTCCAGCTCGCGCTCGACAACTTCGCCGAGGACTGTGTGTCGAAGACCGAGGACTGCCCGATCGGTGACACCGCCCAGGACGTCAAGAACCGGATCGCCAAGCTGCTCAAGGACCTCGACCGCACGCCGATCCCCGGCGTCGGCCTGCGCAAGCTGACCCAGACCGCGGCGACCAGCGGCATCGCGCAGTCGCTGTACTCGCAGGACTTCTGGGAGTACCTCACCGAGGGCCTGGACCAGGCGTACGACGGTGACGGCAGGATCCTGATGCTGCTGGCCGACTCCATGAACGGGCGCAACGAGGACGGCACGTACAGCAACCTCACCGCGGCGAACATCGCCATCAACTGCGCCGACGACAAGGCCCGGTACACCGAGGACTACGTCGAGCAGAAGCTCCCCGAGTTCCGGTCCGCCTCCCCGATCTTCGGCGACTATCTGGCCTGGGGGATGGTCAGCTGCACCGACTGGGCCGTGGCGGGCGCCGCCGACCACCCCGACGTGAGCGCGGCCGGTTCGGCGCCGATCCTCGTGGTCGGCAACACCGGCGACCCGGCCACGCCGTACGCGGGGGCACGGAGGATGGTGGACGCGCTGGGCGCGGGCGTCGGCGTCGAGCTCACGTACAAGGGCCAGGGGCACGGTGCGTACGACAGCAAGAACAAGTGCGTGCAGGGCGCGGTGAACGGATATCTGCTGGACGGGAAGGTGCCGGCGGCGGGGACCGTCTGCTCCTGACCTCGCGCACCCTGACTTCCGCGCACCCGGCTCTCCTGCCCCGCGACTCCCTCACACCGGGAAAAGTGCAGGTCAGAACGTTATCCACAGGCCTCGGCGGTCGTCGTGTGATCCGCCTACCATGGCAGGACCGCCATCCGCGGCACGGTGCGGACGGCCTGCAAGGGGGGACCTCGATGACGCGTTTCGTACGGTGGACGGCCCTGGCCGCCGCCGCGGCACTGCTGGTGGGGGGCTGTAGCGGTGGCTCGTCCGACGACGGCAAGGGCGACGGGGAGACCGGCGCGGCCAGTCCGTCGTCGAGTTCCTCCGGCACCGCGGCCGCCGCACCGCTGCCCTCCTCACTGACGTCGCAGAAGCTCGACTGGAAAGGCTGCGAGGGCACCTCCGACTCCCCCGCGCCGAGCAGCGAGTGGCGGTGCGCGACCCTCAGGGTGCCGTTGGACTGGGCGAAGCCGGAGGGGAAGACGATCGGCCTCGCGCTGATCCGCGCCAAGGCCCGCGGCGACGACCGGATCGGCTCGCTGCTGTTCAACTTCGGCGGCCCGGGCGGCTCCGGCGTGTCGATGATGCCGCTGTACGGCGCGACGGTGTCCGCGCTGCGCGAGCGGTACGACCTGGTGAGCTGGGACCCGCGCGGAGTCGGTGGCAGCGAGGGCGTCCGCTGCCGCAGCGACAAGGACATCGAGTCTGCCGAGTCGATCGACGCCACGCCCGACACCGCGGCCGAGGAAGCGGCCTACTTCCAGGACGCCACCGCCTTCGGCAAGGGCTGCCAGCGGACGGCCGGCGAGCTGATGGCACACGTCTCCACCACGGACACGGCTCGCGACATGGACCTGATGCGCCAGGTGCTGGGCGACCGGAAGATGCACTACTTCGGCATCTCGTACGGCACCGAACTCGGCGGCGTCTACGCCCATCTGTTCCCGAAGAACGTGGGGCGGCTGATCCTCGACGCGGTCGTCGACCCGAGCGCCGACACGGTCGGCCACGCCGAGAACCAGACCCGTGGCTTCCAGCGCGCGCTGGACGACTACCTCAAGTCGACCGGTCAGGACCCGAAGCAGGGCACACAGAAGATCGCCGCGCTGCTGAAGGACCTCGACGCGAACCCGCTGCCGACGGGGACCTCGCGCAAGCTGACCCAGACGCTCGCGGTCACCGGCATCGTGCTGCCGCTGTACAGCAAGGCCAGTTGGCCAACCCTGACCAGCGCCCTGGAGGCGGCTGAGGACGGCGACGGCTCGGAGCTGCTGACGCTCGCCGACGGCTACAACGAGCGGGACGCCTCGGGCCACTACGGCACGACCACCCACTCCCAGCGGGTCATATCGTGCTTGGACGACAAGCAGCGGCCGACCGCCGCGGAGACGAAGAAGCTGCTGCCGAGCTTCGAGAAGCTCTCGCCCGTCTTCGGGGCGTTCCTGGGCTGGGACACGGCGGGCTGGTGCCACGACTGGCCGGTGGCCGGGCAGTGGGACACCCCCGAGGTGAGCGCGCCCGGCGCGGCACCGGTCCTCGTGGTCGGCAACACCGGCGACCCGGCCACCCCCTACGAGGGCGCCCGGAAGATGGCGGACGAACTGGGCAAGGACGTCGGTGTGGTCCTCACCTGGAAGGGCGAGGGACACGGGGCGTACGGCAGCGGGAGCGACTGCGTCGACTCGACGGTGAACGCGTACCTGCTCAAGGGCACGGTGCCGAAGGACGGCAAGGTCTGCTCATGACGACGGCGGGGGCCGCGCGCACCTGTGGTGCAAGCGGCCCCCGCCGTACGGCAGACCTTCGGTCAGTAGACCGGCTTGTGCGGCTCGATCTGGTTGACCCAGCCGATCACGCCGCCGCCGACGTGCACGGCGTCCGCGAAGCCCGCGGACTTCAGCACGGCGAGGACTTCCGCACTGCGGACACCCGTCTTGCAGTGCAGGACGATCTTCTTGTCCTGCGGCAGGCCCTCCAGGGCGGTGCCCATGAGGAACTCGTTCTTCGGGATCAGCTTGGCGCCGGGGATCGAGACGATCTCGTACTCGTTGATCTCGCGGACGTCGATGATCTCGATGTTCTCGCCGTCGTCGATCCACTCCTTGAGCTGCTTCGGAGTGATCGTCGAGCCGGCGGCCGCCTCCTGGGCCTCCTCGGAGACGACGCCGCAGAAGGCCTCGTAGTCGATGAGCTCGGTGACGGTCGGGTTCTCGCCGCAGACCGCGCAGTTGGGGTCCTTGCGGACCTTGACCTGGCGGTACTGCATCTCCAGGGCGTCGTAGATCATCAGGCGGCCGACCAGGGGCTCGCCGATGCCCGCGAGGAGCTTGATGGCCTCGTTGACCTGGATGGAGCCGATGGACGCGCACAGCACGCCGAGCACGCCGCCCTCGGCGCAGGAGGGGACCATGCCCGGCGGCGGGGGCTCCGGGTAGAGGCAGCGGTAGCAGGGACCGTGCTCGGACCAGAAGACCGAGGCCTGGCCGTCGAAGCGGTAGATCGAGCCCCAGACGTACGGCTTGTTCAGCAGCACGCAGGCGTCGTTGACCAGGTAGCGGGTCGCGAAGTTGTCCGTGCCGTCGACGATCAGGTCGTACTGGCTGAAGATGTCCATCACGTTGTCGGCCTCGAGCCGCTCCTCGTGAAGGACCACGTTCACGTACGGGTTGATGCCGAGGACGGAGTCGCGCGCGGACTCGGCCTTGGAGCGGCCGATGTCGGCCTGGCTGTGGATGATCTGGCGCTGCAGGTTCGACTCGTCGACCTCGTCGAACTCCACGATGCCGAGCGTGCCGACGCCCGCCGCGGCCAGGTACATCAGCGCCGGCGAGCCCAGGCCGCCGGCGCCCACACAGAGCACCTTGGCGTTCTTCAGCCGCTTCTGCCCGTCCATCCCGACGTCGGGGATGATCAGGTGGCGGGAGTACCTGCGGACCTCGTCTACGGTGAGCTCGGCAGCGGGCTCGACCAGGGGTGGCAGCGACACGGGGACTCCGTTGGTCGGTCAATCATTACGGTTGTTCTCCCCGTAACACTGCCATGGCCTTTTTCATTCCGAGACACCCGTCCCGATCCGCGAGACGATTTCGTCCCAGTAGCCGGGCATCGTCTCCCATGGGTCGGTGCGGCCGCCGCGGTCCGTGCGGTCGGTGAAGTAGATCGTGGCCGCGCCCTGCCAGCGCGCGATGCGCAGGGCCTCGTCGAGGTGCGGTCCCGGCACGCCGTGGACGAAGTGGCAGAAGCGGTCGGGCGGATAGTCGGCGGTCCACTCCGCCACCTGCGACCAGCGGTAGTCGCTCCACGGGCCGGAGAAGGTGACCAGCTGGTCCGCGCTCTCGGCGTAGCCCGGGTAGGGGTGGGTGCCGTGGCCGAGGACGACATGGGCGTCGTCGCGGATCGCGCGGAGCGTGGTGACCGTGCGACGGATCTCGGGGAGCGAGGTGCGTTCGGTCGGGCAGCGGTCCAGGAGGAAGCCGTCGACCTTGTACCAGTCGAGGTAGCGCTGCGCGTCGGAGACCATCTCGCCGAACGACCGGGCTCCGTACGTGGCGTCGATGTGACCGAGCACACGGATGCCCGCGTTGCGCAGGCGCCCGGCCGCCGCCAGACAGTGCGGGTCGGGGCGGCTGCCCGGGCCGTCGGCGACGTTGAGGACGACCCAGTGCAGAGGCGCGGTGCGGGGCCGGGTGAGTTCGGCCCACTCGGCGGGGGCGACGAGGGGGTGGGCGAAGCCCGGGATGCCGAAGCCGGTGTGGAGGCCGGTGGCGTGGGTGGTGGTGTGCGTACTGGTCAGATGCGGCATGCCGCCTCCATCCAGATGTCCGCGAGGGACTCTTCGAGGTTGATACGGGGGCGCCAGCCGAGGCGGTCGCGGGCGGTGCGGACGTCGGCCTGCTGCCAGCTGCCGCAGCCGTCGGGGTACGGGTAGGCGACCGGGGCCGCGTGGTCCGGCTCGGAGCGGGGGTGGCCGATGGTGGCCCGCAGGGGCGGACCGGGCGGGCCGTCGAGTTCGTGGAGGGCACCGCCGTAGCCGGCCACGCGCGCGAGGATCGCGGCGGCGTCACGGAGGCGGACGGCACGGCCGGAGCCGATGTTGATGACGCCCTGCGCGGCGGACAGGCTCGCGGCGTGCACGGCGCGGGCGACGTCCCGGACGTCGATGAAGTCGCGCTGGGCGCCGAGGCCGCCGAGCTTCAGCTCGCCGTCGCCGGACTGCATCGCGCGGCGCATGGCCTCGGCGAGGCGGCCGAGGGGGGAACCGGCGGGGGTGCCGGGGCCTGCCGGCGAGAAGACGCGGAGGACCACCGCGTCCAGGCCGGAGCCGAGGACGAGTTCCGTGGCGGCGAGTTTGCTGACGCCGTAGGGGCCGCCGGGGCGGGGGACGGCGTCCTCGGCGGTGGAGCTGCCGGGTTGGCTGGGGCCGTACTCCGCGCCGCAGCCGATCTGGACGAGCCGCGCGCCGCAGCCGCTGCGGCGCAGCGCCTCGCAGACGGTTGCCACGGCGACCGTGTTGTGGCGGGTGAGTTCGCGGGCGCCGCCCCTTGTGGCGCCGGCGCAGTTGACGACGACGCCGGGGTGGACCGCGTCGAGGAAGCGGGTGAGTGCGCCGGGGCTGCCGGACGCGAGGTCGAACCGGACGTCCGCGTCGTCGCCGCGGCCGAGCGCGGTGAGCTGGACGGCCGGGTCGGCGAGGAGGCGGTCGGCCACGAAGCGGCCGAGGTAGCCGTTGGCTCCGATCAACAGGACCCTCATCGTGCTGCTCCCGGGGCCTCGTGGTCGGGTCGGGAGGTGATCATCTGGTGCTCTCCTTCAGCGAGGGGGGCGGCCTCCGGGCTCCGGTGGGGGGCGGGGGTGTCTGCGGGGGCCTGGGCGGGTGGATGGGAGTGCGGGGGCGCGGGGCGTGTTGTGCGGTGCCGGTCCGCGCTGGATCGCGTTGTGCGGTGTCGGTTCGTTGTGGGTCGGGGCCGCGCCGGGGGGTGTCCGTCCTCGGAACGGCGCGGAATCGGGCGTTCAGATAAGGCGCCCGTGTTGACGCGCCAACCGCTGCGGGCGGACACCCCCCGACACGTCCCCTTCCCGCCGTCGCGCGCTGCGGGTCCGCGGGGGTGCGCGTTCGGTCCCGGCGCTGTGTGCACGGCCGGCTCACCACTGGAGGTCCGTCGTGGCGTGGGCCGAGGCTCGGGTGAGTCTGCGGGTTGCGTGGAGGAGGAGGGTTGCCGCTCCGACACCGCATGCGAGGGTCGGGACGGCGCCCGGGCCCCAGGTGTCCACGAGGGTGGTCACCGGCGTGCCCAGGGCGTCGCAGCCGGGGAGGCGGGACGCGAACGTCGTGGCCAGGGCTGTTGCTTGGGCCGTGGCGGTGACCGTGAGGACCAGGGCGGGGGCGTGGGTGAAGCCGTGGGTCGTGAGGAGGCGGGAGAGGTAGAGGAGGGCGCCCAGGGTCATCGTCTGGGCGTACGGGGCCGGTTCGTCCAGGGCCGTCGCCGTCAGGGCCAGTAGGGCCGCCAGCGTGGACAGGTAGAGGGCGAACGCGCCCAGGAGGAGCGGGTGTACGGCTGCGGCGAAGTCCTCCAGGCCTCGGCTGGCCGTCAGTTTGCGGCGGGCCCGGGTGGTGAGGAGGTGGGCGGTCCAGGCCGCGGGCGCCAGGGACAGGGCGAGGGCCAGGGCGGGGGCGCCCGCGGTGGGCCAGGTGGCGTCCGTGGTGCCGGTCGGGAGTGTGTCGGGGCCGCCGGTGATGGCTTGTCGGAGCAGGCCGTCGCCGAGGAGGGCGTAGGCGATCAGCCAGCAGGTGAGGGTGCGGGTTCGGGGGTGGGTGGGGTGGGTGGTGCTCAGGGGGCCTCTCGTCAGTGCCGCGCGTAAGGCCAAGGCCACGGCGAGGGTGCCGACGGCCGCTGTGATCAGGCGGGGTCGGCCGTCGGTGAAGTGGATGCCGGTGAGTGTCGCCGCGGACAATGCGCCCGGCAGGAGGGTGAGCAGCGCCCAGTCGGCGCGAGTTCGGGGTGGCTCCGGGGGTGCGGCCGGCGCCGGGGAATCGCCGTCCCGGGAGGCGCGTGCGTACATCTCCTCAGCGAGTGAGAAGACGTCGCGGTGGCGGAAGCGGGTCGCGGTGCGGTCGGTGACGCCGTGGGCCTCCAGGCCCGCCGCGATCTCCAAGGGGTCAACGGCTCGTTCGCACAGTTCGCGGTGACGGTGCATCAGGGCCTTGACCGGGTCCGCGGCTGTTCGGCGTGGGGTGGGGGTGCCTTGTGACCTGCGGGGCGTGGTCCGGGGAGGGGTGGCGGTCGTGGTTCGGTGGGCGGCTGCGGGTGCCGGCTTGTCGGCCGGGGATGCTTCGTCGACCGCCGGCGTGCGGGCCGCGGGTCGTCCCGGCTCCGACGTCAGCCATTCCTCCGACCGCGCGTCCCACGCCCCAGGGCTGCCCGGAGTGCCCGGCCGGTCCAGTTCGCCCAAGTCGCCCACGCCACCCAGGTCGTCCAGTTCGCTCATCGCGCCGCCTCCGTCGCGGGCAGCGGCGTGTTGGCGCGGACCGGTGGGCCCGCCGCCCAGCCGGGGCCGCCGCGGGCCACCACGCGGGCGGCGGGGCCGGTCCAGCGGCCGGGCATGTGGGCCTCGGCGGGGACGGCGAACGGGCGGGGTTCTCCCGTGGTGTCGTCGAGGACGACCCGGCGGACCGGGTGGCGCGAGACGATCTCCAGGTAAATGCTGTGAAATGCCGTGATGTTCTGTTCGACGGTGAACAGCTCGAGGGCGCGGGCGCGCGCCGCGGCGCCCAGGCGCGCACGGCGCTCGGGGTCGCGCAGCAGCGCCACGCACGCCTCGGCGAGCGCCCGTGGATTGCGCGGCGGTACGACGAGCCCGGTGCCGCCGATCACCTCGACCACCGCGCCGACGTCGGTGGACACCGTCGCGCGGCCGCAGAACATGGACTCGACCAGGCTGATCGGAAAGCCCTCGACCACGCTCGACAGGACGGTCACCGCGCCGGACGCGTACGCCTCGGCCGGGCTCGGGATGTCCGGGCCGCCGATCTCCTCGAAGGACACCGGGTTGTCCCCGACGGCGTGCAGCCCGTCCGCCTCGTCGGGGAAGAGCTGCGCGGCGAGCGCCTTGCAGTGGCCGAGGTAGGCCGCGCCCTCGCTGCCCGCGGGGACGCCGATGATCCGCAGCCGGGTCTTCGGCTCCTCCTTGCGGACCTCCGCGAAGGCGTGGAGGAGGGAGATCAGGTCCTTCGTCGGTTCCACGCGGCCGACCCAGGCGAGCGTGTCCGGGTCCGCGCACTCCGGGGACTCGCCGACCTCCGCGAAGCGGGTGGCGTCCATGCCGGGGTAGACCGTACGGATCTTGTCGCGGTCGGCGCCGCAGCGTTCCTGCCAGCGGCGGGCGTGCGCGTTGCCGGGGGTGATGACGGCGGCCCGGGCGTAGACCTCCGCGGCGAGCCTGCCGTGGAAGGCGGCGAGCAGGGCCCGTACCGAGGGAGAGGCCTCGGTGGCGGACAGGTGGTGGGTGCGCAGCTGGACGCCGTACTCGGTCACCAGCAGCGGTACGCCGGAGAAGTGCCGGGCGAGCAGGCCGGGGAGCGCCGCCGGGCCGCCCGAGGCGGCGTGGCAGAGGTCGACCGAGCCGAGGCCGTCGTCCTCGTACCAGTCGAGGGTGAGGGGGCGCAGGGCGCGCTCCAGATGTCCGGCGACGGCGAGCAGGTCGGGGACGCGCGCCGCGCGGGCCGCGCGAGGGGCGCCCGGCGTACGGCAGGCGCGCTCCAGGGCGCGTACGGCGGTCTCGGAGCGGAGCGCCCCGCTCAGGCCGCCCTCGTCGCGGGCGAGTTCGGCGAGGCCGTACAGCGCGCTGCCGAAACGGTCCGCCTCAGCGGTGGACGCCTCCTCGGAGGGGCCCGCGCAGAGGACGGCCGCCAACTCGCCGTAGTGCTCGGCGAACCGTCGGCGCGCGCGGCGCCCGTGGGCGATCCCGTCGTCCTCCACGGTCCACAGGGGGGCCGTCCGGACGCGGCTGACCTGCGGTGGCAGGGTGACCCAGCCCTCGTCCTCCTGCCGCCGGCTGCGGCTGAGCGCGTAGATGTCGAACTCGTGTTGATCGAGCCCGCGCACGAGCCGGTCGCACCACAGCCTGGCGTCACCGCTCACATACGGATAGCCACCCTCCGTAAGCAGTCCGATGCGCACGAGTACACCCCCGATCTCCCGTATGGGGAGCCGCCGTTGACCCGGCGGCTCGCAGCGGGACGAACGTATGCGGACAAGGTGGTGGTGCGACGGACGGTTGTCCGTCGCACCACCAAAAGGGGTGAACGGTCGTAACTTTCCCGTGCGGGTCGCGTTCGATCGCGCTACGAGATCAAGGAGTTACGTTACGTCAGGCAGCGGCCAGTTCTCGACGTGCGGCTCTGCGCCGGGCGGCCACCTCGGGGTCGAGTGCCGGTACGGCGGCCAGGAGTTGCTGGGTGTACGGGTCCTGGGGGTGGTCGTACACCTCGTCGGCCGGCCCGGACTCGACGATCCGGCCGCGCCGCATCACGGCCACGCGGTCGCTGACCTGTCGTACGACGGCCAGGTCGTGCGCGACGAACACGAGCGCGAGTCCGAGTTCGCGCTGCAACTCGCCGAGCAGGGCGACCACTTGGGCCTGTGTGGTGACGTCGAGCGCGGAGACGGGCTCGTCGCAGACGATGACGCGCGGGTCGGCGGCGAGCGCCCGCGCGATGCCCACGCGCTGGCGCTGTCCGCCGCTGAACTCGTGCGGATAGCGGTCGTAGTGCGCCCCTTCGAGCCCTACGCGCTCCAGCAGTTCCGTCACGCGCCCCCTGATGCGCGTCTCGTCGCGCTCGCCTCGCGCGCGGAGCGGGTCGGCGATCGACTCGCCCACACTGCGGCGGGGGTTGAGGGAGGAGACGGGGTCCTGGAAGACCATCTGGACGTCGGGGCGTACTCCGCCGCCCGGCTTGATCTCCCCGGCCGTGGGCTCCAGCAGCCCGACCAGCATCCGGCCGAGCGTCGTCTTGCCGCTGCCGCTCTCCCCGACGACGCCGAGGGTCTCGCCCCGCCGGATGGTCAGCGAGACGCCGTCGACCGCTGTGAAGGCCTTCTTGCCCCGCCCGAACTCGCGCCGGAGGCCCGTGGCCTCCAGGACGACCTCGCCGGCCTCGCCGGTGGCTGCTCTGCGCGCGTCCACGCGCGGGACAGCGGCGAGCAGTTCGCGCGTGTACGTCTCCCCCGGCGTCCCGAGCACCGTGCCGACCGGACCGTGCTCGACCGCCCGCCCGTGCCGCATCACCAGTACCTCGTCGACGCTCTCCGCCGCGACGCCCACGTCGTGCGTGACGAGGAGCAGCCCCATCCCGGTCTCCTCGCGCAGCGTGTGCAGCAGGTCGAGGATCTGGGCCTGGACGGTGACGTCGAGCGCGGTGGTCGGCTCGTCGGCGATGAGCAGGTCCGGCGTGCAGGCGAGCGCCATGGCGATCAGCGCGCGCTGGCGCATGCCGCCGCTGAACTCGTGCGGGCGCGAACGGGACCGCCGTGGCGCGTCCGGAATTCCGACCCGCTCCAGCACCTCCACCGCACGCGCGCGTGCAGCTCGTCGCGACACGCGCGCGTGCACGCGGTAGACCTCGGCGATCTGGTCGCCGATCGCGTAGTACGGGTCGAAGGACGACAGGGGGTCCTGGAAGACCATCGCGGCCTTTCCGCCGCGCAGCCGCCGCAGCTCCTCGTCCGACGCCTCTTCTACGTCGATGCCGGCGACCTCGACCGAGCCGCCGACCCGTGCTCCCGTCCCCCGGTGCAGCCCCAGCAGGGCCGAGGCCACCGTGGACTTGCCGGAGCCGGACTCGCCGACCAGGGCGAGCGCGCCGCCCTGTTCCAGCCGGAAGGAGAGCCCGTCGACGGCCCGGAGAGAGCCGAACTCGACCGTCAGGTCGCTGACGTCCACGAGGCTCATGCGAGCACCACCCGTCGGTCGGCCACCGCGTACAGCACGTCCGCGACGGCGTTGGCGAGGACCACGAAGAATCCGATGACCAGGACCATGCCGACCACGACCGGAAGGTCGACCACATTGACGGCATGGACCAGTTCCTGTCCGATGCCGGGCAGGCCGAACAGCGTCTCGGTGAGCACCGCGCCGCCGACCGCGCTGCCGAAGTTGTTGGCGTTGAGCGCGATGACCGGCGCCAGCGCACCGCGCAGCGCGTGCCGTCCGATCACCGACCGCTCCCCCACGCCGTACGCGCGGAAGGTGCGGATGTGGTCGTCGGCGAGCGTCTCCAGCATCGACGCGCGCGTGAGGCGGGCGAACGCGGCGGCCTCGATGAGGGCGAGCGACAGCCAGGGCAGCAGCAGGTTCCACGCCCACTGCTCGGGGTCGTCGGTGAGGTTCACGTACTGCGGGAACGGCAGCAGTTGGAGCTGTCCGCAGACGACGATCATCAGGACCAGGCCGATGACGAAGACGGGCGTGGCCACGCCCGCGAGCGTGACGCCGGTCAGCAGCCGCTCGCTGAGCCGGCCGCGCCGCCAGGCGGACAGGACGCCGGTGCCGACGCCGAGGATCAGCCACAGCACCATCGCCCCGAACACCAGCGACAGGCTGACCGGCAGCTTGTTCAGGATGAGCTGGGTGACCTGCTGGTCGCTCTGGTACGACAGCCCGAGGCAGGGCGCGGAGCAGTGCTCCACGGAGGTGCCGGTCGAGTAGTCCTGGCCGGCGACGAGGCCCTCCAGGAAGTGCCAGTAGCGCACGTACAGGGGGTCGTCGAGCCTGAGCTGCTGGGCGACCTGGTCCACCTGTTCCGGCGAGCAGCGCGGGCCGCAGGTGATCTGGGCGACGTTGCCGGGGGTGACGTAGAAGACGACGTAGACGATCACCGAGATGGCGAGCAGGGTGACGACGGCGCCGAGCACGCGGCGCAGCAGAAAGCCCGTCATGCCTTGGCCTCCCTCTTGCGGCCGGTGCCGACGCGCAGCCGGGACGCCGCGCGCGGGTCCAGGGCGGTGCGTACGCCGTCGCCGAGGACGGTCAGGGCGAGGACGGTGAGGAAGAGCGCGCCGGCGGGCAGCAGCAGGTACTGCGGGGCGGCCTGGTACCAGACGTCGGCGGCGGTGAGCATCTGTCCCCAGGACGGCGTCGGCGGCTTCACACCGACGCCGAGGAAGGACAGGGCGGCCTCGGCCGAGATGTTGGACGGCACCAGCAGTGCCGCGTACGTGATGATCGGCGCGGCGATGCCGGGCAGGAGCTCGCGGCGGGCGATGCGCCAGGTGCCCCAGCCGCTGAGCCGGGCCGCGGCGACATGGTCGAGCTGCTTGAGCGTGAGGGTCTGGGCGCGCACGATCTTGGCGATGGTGCCCCATCCGATCAACCCGATGACCAGCGCCACCAGTACAGGTCGCGGGAAGCTCGACGGGACGATCGCGAGCAGTGCCAACGACATGATCATGAGGGGCAGGGCGACGATGACGTCCGTGAACCTGCTCAACAGTTGATCAACCCATCGACTGCCGAGCGCGGCCGATACACCCACGACCACGCCGATCAACACCTGGACGATCGTGGCGGCCAGCGCGACCCCCAGCGAGACCCGGGCGCCGTACACGAGCCGTGCGAACAGGTCGCGTCCGGTCTGCGGTTCGACGCCGAGCCAGTGGTCTCCGCTGATGCCGCCGAGCGAGCCGATGGGCACGCCTCCGCGCGCGGAGTCCACCAGGGACGAGTGGTACGTGTTCGGGTCCTGGCCCTCCAGCGCGGTGAGCAGGGGCGCCGCGAGGGCGACCAGGACGAGCAGCGCGACGACGCCGGCCGCGACCATGGCGGCCCGCTGCGCCCGCAGCCGCCGCCAGAACTGACCAGCCCCCGAGACCCCCGGGACGGCTGCCCCGGGGGTCTCGACGGCGACAAGTGCCTCGCTCATCGGGTTACTTGACCGCGACCTGCGAGATGTCCAGCACACCGGTCCAGTCGCTGATCACGACGTTCTTGATGTCCTTGCCGACGAGTCGCTTGTAGACCGGGTGGAACAGCGGCACGGTCAGCGCCTGCTCACCGATCTTCTTGTCCAGTGCACCCCACCTCTTGGCGGCAGCGTCAAGGTCGGTCAACTTGTTGATCGCGTCAATCTCGGCATTGACCGACTTGTCATTGAGCAGGCCCGAGTTGAAGTTCGCGCCGTCCTTGACGATCTGACGGCCGTCGAAGATCGGGGCGAGGAAGGGACCGCCGGAGGGCCAGTCGGCACCCCACGCGGAAAGGAAGAAGCCCGGCTCGGTCTTCACGTTGTGGACGGTGTCCGAGTAGTTGTTGTCCTCCAGCCCTTGGAGCTTGACCGTGATGCCGGCCTTCTTGAGCGCGTCCTGGATCGCGGTCGCGATCTCGGGGCTGGTCTTGAAGTTCTGGGCGTTGTTGTGGGTCAGCGTGACGGTGAGCCCGTTGGGGTAACCGGCCTCCTTCAGCAGTTCCTTGGCCTTGGCCGCGTTGCCGGAGTCGCCCGCCGGGAACAGGTCGTAAGGCTCGTACCCGAAGGACTTCTGGTTCGGCAGGAAGGTGGTGGCGGCCTCGGCGAGCGAGGACCCGCCAGCGGCGTTCACGACCGACGAGCGGTCAATGGCGTACGAGATCGCCTGCCGCACCTTGACGTTGTTGAACGGCTTGACGGTCGGGTTGAACGCTATGTAGTTCGTGTAGCCGAAGTGCCCGGTGCCGACCCGCGCGGCGAGCTCCTTGTCGCCGGTCACCTTGGCGAGTTCGGCGGGGCCGAGGTTGGTGTCCGTGGTGACCGCCGCCGAGTCCGCACCCTGAGACGCGGACAGCCGCTGGTTGATCACCGAGGCGTCGAGCCCGGACCTGACGTCGATCTTGTCCGGGTACGCCTTGCGCTCCGCGTCCGTCGAGGCGGACCAGTGCGTGTTGCGCTCCAGGAGGACGGTCTCGCCGTCGTTCTCGTTCTTGACCACCTTGTAGGGGCCGGACGAGACCGGGTGCTCCTCGTACTTCGTGCCGGTGTCCTTGGCCTTCGGCACGGGCGCGAACTGCGTCTGCGTGGCCAGGAAGGGGAACTCGCCCTCGGGCTTGTTCAGATGGAAGACGATGGTCCGGTCGTCCGGCGTCTCGATCGCGTCGAGCCCGCCCTTGTCCTTGTACGGCCCCTGGTAGTCGGCCGCGCCGACCAGCCAGTCCCGCAGATAGGGCGCCCCGCCGGACAGCTCGGGCGCGAAGGAGCGCTCGATGCCGTACTTGATGTCGGCCGAGGTGATGGCGGTGCCGTCCTCGTACTTGAGGCCCTTCTTCAAGGTGTACGTCCACACGGTCGCGTCCTTGTTGGGGCGCCCGGTGTCGGTGGCGAGGTCGGGGACGACCTTGGCGCCGGCCGCGCCGCTCTCGCGGTTGCGGGTGGTGAGCGTACGGAAGACGAGCGAGGGCACGTTGCCGCCGCCGGAGGTGTACAGCCGGGCCGGGTCGAAGTCGGTCTGCGGCTCGGAGTTCAGGACCGTGAGGGTGCCGCCCTTGTGGGGCGTGGAGTCGCCACCGGAGCTCTTGGCATCGTTGTCCTCGGGGCCGCAGGCGGCGGCGCCCGCGGCCAGTACCAGGCTTACGGATGCCGCGGCCACGCGGCGCGCGATGACGGACGGTTGACGCATCGGAGACGACCTCTCGAAGGATGATTCGCCACATCTCGGATGACGAGACGGTTGGACGAAGGGTGAGACGAAAGTGAACAGACGTCTGCCCGGGCGTCAGGTCGTCGAAAAACGCGAGCGACAGCTCACGGGAGGAGAAAGAGATCGCGACGCGAACGCCAGAGGGCGGACGTCAGCGACAGTGAATGTCGGCCACGCACAACGCGGTCACGCCGATGAGCGCCAGCTCGATGGCGGCGCGAACGGAGGCGTGGGAGGACGACATGCGCAGAAAATTAGTACGACTTTTCTGCGCATGTCAACGTGACCTGTGGGGCGTCTGTCAACTCCCGGGATACGGCCAGGGGTTGGGCAGACAGTGGATTCCGTCGTGGTCCAGGAACTTGGTCTGCTGCTGCATGACCGGGGCGAGTTCGCCGTCCTTGTCGCAGGTCACATGGTGGTTGCCCAGCCGGTGGCCGACCTCGTGATTGATGAGCATCTGCCGATAGGCGTGAATCTGATCACCGTAGGTCTTCGAGCCCTGAGCCCACCGGTACGCGTTGATCATCACGCGTTCGGTGGCGGCCGAATCGCAGGACACGTTGTCCACGGTCGTGTCCAGACCGGACTTGGCGCACCACTTCGCGGTCGTCCCCGGACTGGCGAGCGTGATCACGAAGTCGGGCTTGCCGGAGTAGATGCGCTCGAAGGTACGGGCGCCCCTGTGGGCCCAGCTCCGGTCGTCGTTGAGCGTCTTCTGCACCGCCTCGGCGAACAACTCCGCGTCGAGCCCGAGCCCCTGCTCGACGTCGACCCGGTAGGTGTACTTCTGCCCACTCCCGGGCGCCTTGGCGACGCCCTTGACCGCGTCGAACTTCCCCGACCCGGCCAGCCCCGCAGCGAGCGCGTACTTCTTGTCCATCTTCTGCTCGTACGTCAGCGTCGCCACGCTCGGCGCCGACGACGGCGTCGGCCGCCCGTCCCCGCGCGAGGCCGAGTCGCGGGCGTCCCGCGCCTGGTCGGTGGCCGACTGCGACTGTACGTCGGTGTCGTCCCGCCGGTCGGCGACCTGACCGGCGACGACGACGGCCAGCACGGTCGTGACGGCGGCGGCCGCGATCCCGGTGAATGTCCGCCCCTTGCCGCCCTTGCCGCGCACGGGTTCGCCGGTGGGCGCCGCGTCCTCGCCGACATCGACGCCGGTACGGGGTTCCGGGACGGTCTGCCAGTCGCTGACGGAGGCGTACGGGTCCGGGGCCGCGGAGGGATGAGCCGTACGGCGCGAGAACGCGGGGTCCTGATCGGTACGCGGCGAGAACAGATCGACGTCCTCGTCCCCGAAGGCGTCGAGATAGTCCTGCCGGGGACCGGCCTGCCGAGGCCCACCGGGAGGCGCCTGCCGCTGCCGAGGCAGGGTGACACCGGGCCCGGCGCTCACACCACGCGCCCCCAACTCACCCCATCCACCCCCGCCTTCACGCTGCTCGGGGTGCCCGCCTCGCACCCTGGGGGTGCCGTGCGCGGGAGTACCACCGACGGGGAACCGGGGGACGCCGTGGGCGGGAGTGCCATCGGGAAGCCGAGGGACGCCATGAGCCGGCGTCCCGTCCGGAAGACGCGGAACTCCGCGAGCAGGCGTGCCGTCGGCAAAACGCGGCACCCCACGCGCGGGCGCGCCATCCGGGAGCCGCGGCACTCCACGCGCGGGCGTCCCATCCGGAAGACGCGGGACTCCACGCGCCGGAGTTCCATCCGGAAGACGCGGCACTCCACGCGCCGGAGTTCCGTCAGCCAACCGCGGCACACCGCGCGCAGGCGTCCCCTCCGGCGGCCGTGCCCCCTGCGCGACCCGGTAGACCGGGTCCCCGTACACCGAAGGCCCACCCGCCGCAGGCATCCCCTGCCACGGCGCAACCCCCTGCTGTTGGCCAGCGCCCGGTTGTTGAGCCGGCGCACCCTGTCCCTGCGGCCCCGGGGAACCCACGTCCCCCCGACCGCCACGCCTTGCGGCTATGTCCGCGGAGTCACCCTTGGGGGCGGGCCCGCGGCGGCTGTGGCGTCCCACCTCGCGCCTCAGCTCCCCGCACTCGAAGACTCGACAGCGCCACCACCGGAGCCGTCACCCGAACCCAACACCCCGTCGACACCTTCAGGGACACCACCCGTACCTGACACCCCGGCAGCACCCTCGGGAACACCATCCGAGCCCGGCACAACATGAGCCCCCTCGGGAACACCATCCGAGCCCGGCACAACAGCAGCCCCCTCGGAGACACCGTCCGAACCCGACTCTACGGCAGCACCCGCCAACTCTCCCCGGCTCGCAAGGAGTTCACCGAACGCCCGCGCCACCGTCTCCGGGTACTCCATCATCGCCACATGCCCCGCGTCCGGCAGGCTGAGGAGGCGGGAGTCACGGAAGGCGCGCGCCGCCTTCTGGGCCATGCGGTAGCCGACGAGCTGGTCGCGGCCGCCGTAGACGAGGAGCGTGGGCGCGAGGACCCGCTCGGCCTGGCGCCACAGCGCGTGCTGCCCGCCCAGCGTGTACGCGTTGACGATCCCGCGCGCGGAACGCGTCATCGCGTCCCAGAAGTACGGCAGTTGCTGCCGCCGCTCCATCTCCTCGACGGCGTGCCGGAAGCCTTCCGGCGACACGCGCGCGGGATCGCCGTAGCAGAGCGCCATGACACCGCGGACCCGCTGCTCGGCCGTCCAGTCGCGGCTGAGCCGCGCGAAGAGCGCCGTGACCCCCGGCAGCGCCAGCAGCGCCGTCGGCACGGCGGTGCGCTGCACGCGGATCTCCGGGAGCGCCGGCGAGACCAGGGTGAGCGTACGGACGAGGTCCGGGCGCACCGCGGCGACCCGGGTCGAGACCGCGCCGCCGAGCGAGTTGCCGAACAGGTGGACCGGCCCGCGGCCGGAGGCGTCGAGATAGCGAATCACCGCACGCGCGTGTGCGGTGATCGAGTAGTCGCCGTCGTCCGGCGGCGGCGAGTCCCCGAAGCCGGGCAGATCGACGGCCTCACCGTCGACCACGGCCTCCAGCTCCTGCATCAGCGCCGACCAGTTCTGCGAGGAACCGCCGAGGCCGTGGACGTAGAGCGCGGGCGGCAGCCCCTCGCGCGCGGGCGGTCGCGACCGCACCGTCAGCGTGATCCCCGGCAGTCCGACCGACCGCAGCCGCTCACCTTCCGCGACCCTGACGGCCGCCACCTTCGGAAGAACGTTGGTGGCCGGCACGAACGGCAGCTCGGTCGAAGACATGCGGCAATGTTACGAGACGATCACGCACTGGTTCATGTGTTCGCCGTCACAAGGGGCACTCGTATCCCAGCTCGCGCCCGGGGAAGACCACGCACAGAGCACGCGCGCATCGCATAGCGCCCGAATCGGGTGTCTCCTAGGCTCGTACGCAGGGCACCCGGATGTGGCCCCCTGCTTGCCCAGGGACGTTCTAGGAAGGGAGCCCGCCATGGCCTACGACCCCAGCGACCCCGACACCTTCGAGAACGGCGACCCCGCCGAGCTCGACGTCGAGGCCCCCGAGAACGACGCCGCCGAACAGCACACGGACGTCACCGCCGACCGCGACGATCCGCTGGAGGGCGTGGACCCCGCGCGGGCCAACGAGGCCGACCTCGTCGAACAGGCCCGGGTCGTCCGGACCGACGAGGACGACTACCGCTGACGCGCCCACCGACCCACGGTGAGCAGGAGCGGTGCGTGCGCTGCCCGCCCGATCCCTCTTTGAAACCTTTGCACGGCTTTCGCCATCGTCCGGTACGTGAAATTCTGCGCTCGCACCGCGCACACCACGGTTACCGAAAAGTACGATGGCGGCGCGGCGCACACCGCAAGTGGACGACTTATGGGAGGCGGCGTGACAGCCATCGAGCAGACAGAGGCGGCACGCCCGCGAGGCACGCGCCTGCCGCGCCGTGCCCGACGGAATCAGCTGCTGGGCGCCGCACAGGAAGTCTTCGTGGCGCAGGGCTACCACTCGGCCGCGATGGACGACATCGCCGAGCGCGCCGGCGTCAGCAAGCCGGTGCTCTACCAGCACTTCCCGGGCAAGCTCGACCTCTACCTCGCGCTGCTGGACCAGCACTGCGAGGCACTGATCGGTTCCGTACGGCACGCGCTCGCGTCGACGACCGACAACAAGCAGCGCGTACGGGCGACCATGGACGCCTATTTCGCGTACGTCGAGGACGACGGCGGCGCCTTCCGCCTGGTCTTCGAGTCGGACCTCACCAACGAGCCCGCGGTCCGCGAGCGCGTCGACAAGGTCACGAACGAGTGCGCCGAGGCGATCACCGACGTCATCGCCGAGGACACCGGCCTCTCGCGCGCGGAGTCGATGCTGCTGGCCTCGGGCCTGGGCGGCCTCGCCCAGGTCGTGGCCCGCGCGTGGCTGCACAGCGACCGCAGCGTCCCGCGCGAGCAGGCGGTCCAGCTGCTGACCTCGCTCGCCTGGCGAGGCATCGCCGGTTTCCCGCTGCACGGCACCGAGCACCACTGATCCGCCCGGGGACATTTGTTCCCGCCCGCTGTTCGCTCCTGGCGTTCTTGCGCGGAGCGTGTACGTCCCCTCACCGGGCTAATGTGTGCTGGGTACGGCGCGGAAGGTCGCGCACTTCACTGACCGTCGGAGGGACATAGCCGTGGAGGTCAAGATCGGCGTGCAGCACGCGCCCCGCGAGATCGTTCTGGAGAGCGGTCAGAGTGCCGAGGAGGTCGAGCGCGTGGTGGCCGAGGCACTCGCCGGAAAGTCGCAGCTGCTGAGCCTCACGGACGAGCACGGCCGCAAGGTCCTGGTCCCGGCCGACCGCCTGGCCTACGTGGAGCTCGGCGAGCCGGCCCCGCGCAAGGTGGGCTTCGGCGCGCTGTAGGCAGATGCATGAGGAAGGGCCCGGCGACCTGAGGTCGCCGGGCCCTTCGTCGTCGTACGAGCAGAACCCGCGCGAACTTCCTCAAGATTTTTTTCTCCACATATGGAGCACAAGTCGCGCACAGAGGAGGATTGCATTCCGCAGGTCACGGGTATGACGGGCTACGACCGTGATACGCAGCGTGGCCGTGTGGGAGGGACCCTCGATGATGTTGCTGGAAGCGCTCGGCTCCGCTCTGCTCGGTCTCGTCCTGGCGGCCGCCGCCGCGCACCGCCTGGCTCACCGCCTGCCCGCCCGCTCCCTGGTCCTCGCGACGGGAGTGGCCGGCTCCCTCTTCGGCGCCTTCGTGACCCACAGTGCCCTGGGCGCAGGCAATGTCCTGCTGACCCTGATCGGCGCGACGGTGGTCTCGATCGCATCGGTGTCCCTCCTGCTCCGCCCGGCACGCAGACTCCGCCGCCGATCAGTAGCGGCATAAGTTCTGGCGCCGCCTGAGGCAACGCCCCTGAAGGGGCGCGGGGAACTGCGCGACAAGCCACAACGAGCCCGCAGCCACCGTCCGACAGAAGACCCCCGCCCCTTGGGCGCTACGCCGCCAACCCCAGCGCAGCCATCCGCTTGGTGTGCGCCTCAGTGATCCGCGAGAACATCCGCCCCACCTCGGCAAGATCGAACCCGTCGGCAACCCCACCGACGAGCATCGTCGACAGCGCATCCCGGTCGGCGACAACCCGCTGCGACTGCGACAGCGCCTCCCCCATGAGACGCCGAGCCCACAGAGCGAGACGCCCACCCACGCGCGGATCGGCGTCGATCGCGGCCCGCACCTTCTCGACGGCGAACCCGGCATGCCCCGTGTCGTCGAGCACGGCGAGCACCAGCTCACGCGTGTCCGAGTCCAGCCGCGCCGCGACCTCCCGGTAGAAGTCGCTGGCGATCGAGTCGCCGACGTACGCCTTGACGAGCCCCTCCAGCCAGTCCGAGGGCGCCGTCTGCCGGTGGAAACCGTCGAGCGCGGCGACGAACGGCTCCATGGCCTCCGTCGGCTCGGCGCCGATCTCGGTCAGCCGGTCGCGCAGCTTCTCGTAGTGGTGGAACTCCGCCGACGCCATCTTCGCCAGCTCCGCCTTGTCCGCCAGGGTCGGCGCCAGCTTGGCGTCCTCCGCGAGCCGCTCGAACGCCGCGAGTTCGCCGTAGGCGAGCGCGCCGAGGAGGTCGACGACCGCGGCCCGGTACTGGGGCTCGGCGGAGGCCTGGGCCCAGTCCTGGGCGGCCACTCCAGTGTGCTCGGCGGATGCGTCAGAGGTGTTGTCAGGCGTCGTCATGAAGCGCACAATAGTCCGCTCGCCGACCCTCGGAAGTCCCTGGTCAATCAGTGTGACGACGACTACGTGACCAAATCGGCCATCGCATGTGCGCGTTTCCGGGGTATGGTGGTAATGCGCCTGCTGAGTACGTGCGTCTATGACGACGCCGTATTCGACGGGCCGCACGTATGAGGATGCCCGGTCGGTGGCCCGATCGGCTCCGACCTGACAGCTCTCCTCGCCCGTACGGCACTGTGCGTACGGCATCCGGAGGGACCCTCAGCGGTTCGAGCGCTAGAGCGTCGGCAGAGGTCCCGTGCCATTACGGCTGGTCCGTAAGGCAGTCGACGTCCCCAGCACGGTCTTTAAGAGACCCCCGAGCTCGCCTCGCACCGCGTACACAGAAGAGGCAGCACCCTGACTACGACGTTCAGAGATCTCGGAATCCTTCCCGAGACCGCCGAGGCCCTCGAGGCCGTCGGCATCATCAACCCCTTCCCCATCCAGGAGATGACGCTCCCCGTCGCCCTTTCCGGCACGGACGTCATCGGCCAGGCCAAGACCGGCACCGGCAAGACGCTGGGCTTCGGCCTCCCGCTCCTCGAGCGCGTCACCGTCCCCGCCGACGTCGAGGCCGGCCGCGCCGCCCCCGAGGCGCTCACCGACGCCCCGCAGGCCCTCGTCGTCGTCCCCACGCGCGAGCTGTGCACGCAGGTCACCAACGACCTGCTGACCGCGGGCAAGGTCCGTAACGTACGCGTCCTCGCCATCTACGGCGGCCGCGCCTACGAGCCCCAGGTCGAGGCCCTCAAGAAGGGCGTCGACGTCATCGTCGGCACCCCGGGCCGGCTCCTGGACCTCGCGGGCCAGAAGAAGCTCAACCTCAAGCACATCAAGGCGCTCGTCCTCGACGAGGCCGACGAGATGCTCGACCTGGGCTTCCTGCCCGACGTCGAGAAGATCATCGACATGCTGCCGGCCCGCCGCCAGACCATGCTGTTCTCGGCGACCATGCCGGGCGCCGTCATCGGTCTCGCCCGCCGCTACATGTCGCAGCCCACGCACATCCGCGCCACCGCGCCGGACGACGAGGGCGTGACGGTCGCGAACATCTCGCAGCACGTGTACCGCGCGCACAACATGGACAAGCCCGAGATGGTCGCGCGCATCCTGCAGTCCGAGGGCCGGGGCCTCGCCATGGTCTTCTGCCGCACCAAGCGCACCGCGGCCGACCTCGCCGACCAGCTCAAGCAGCGCGGCTTCGCCTCCGGCGCGGTCCACGGCGACCTCGGCCAGGGCGCCCGCGAGCAGGCGCTGCGCGCCTTCCGCAACGGCAAGGTGGACGTCCTCGTCTGCACCGACGTCGCCGCGCGCGGCATCGACGTCGAGGGCGTCACGCACGTCATCAACTACCAGTCCCCCGAGGACGAGAAGACGTACCTGCACCGGGTCGGCCGCACCGGCCGCGCGGGCGCCAAGGGCATCGCGATCACCCTCGTCGACTGGGACGACATCCCGCGCTGGCAGCTGATCAACAAGGCGCTGGAGCTCAACTTCAACGACCCGCCGGAGACGTACTCCACCTCCCCGCACTTCTACGAGGAGATGAACATCCCCGCGGGCACCAAGGGTGTTCTGCCGCGTGCCGAGCGCACCCGCGCCGGGCTCGACGCGGAGGAACTCGAGGACCTGGGCGAGACCGGTGGTCGTGGTGGCCGCGGTCGCGGTGACCGGAACGACCGCAGTGGCCGTGGCGGTCGTGGCGGCCGGGACGAGTCCCGTTCCGCCGACAGCGAGCGTTCGTCGTCCCGTACGCCGCGTCGCCGCCGCCGTACGCGCGGCGGCACCGCGCTGGACGGCACGTCGGCGCCCGCCGCCGAGGCGACCGCGCCTTCCGCGGACAGCGCGGTGACCGAGGACGCTCCCGCGACCCGCACCCCGCGCCGCCGTCGCCGTACGCGCAACGGTGCCGCGCCGGAGCAGGTCCCGGCCGTGGCCGTGACGCCCGAGGCCACGCCTTCGGAGGCCGCCGAGGCCGCCGTGGAGACGGTCGAGGCCACGGAGACGAAACCGCGCCGCCGCCGCACCCGCAAGACCGCGGAGCCGGTGGCCACCGAGGCCGTCGAGGCCACCGAGGTCATCGAGGCCACCGAGGTCATCGAGGCCGCCCCGACGGTCGCCGCCGAGCCCGAGGCCCCCGTCGCCGCACCGCGTCGCCGCACCCGCAAGGCCACGGCAGCCGCCGAGACCGCGGTCGACACCGCCGAAGCCGTCGAGGCCAAGCCGCGCCGCCGCACCCGTAAGGCTGCGGAGCCGGTGGCCGTCGAGGCTGCCGAGGTCGTCGAGGCCGCCCCGGCGGTCGCCGCCGAGCCCGAGGCTCCGGCCGCCGCGCCGCGTCGCCGTACGCGCAAGACGGCTGCCGCCGCGGAGGCCGCGGTCGACACGGCCGAGGGCACGGAGGCCAAGCCGGCGGTACGCCGTACGCGCAAGGCCGCCGCTACGACGGAGACCACCGCCGAGGCCACCGAGCCGAAGCCGCGCCGGACCCGCAAGACGGCCGCCGCCGCTGCCGCCGAAACCGCCGTGGACACGGCCGAGGCCGTCGAGGCCAAGCCGCGCCGCACGCGGAAGACCGCCGCTGCCGCCCCGGACACGGCCGAGGCCGTGGAAGCCAAGCCGCGCCGGACCCGCAAAACCGCCGCCGCCGCTGCCGAGGCCGCCGTCGACACCGCCGAGGCGGCTGAGGCCAAGCCGCGCCGCACGCGGAAGACCGCTGCCGCCGCCGAGATCCCGGCCCAGGCCGTGGAGGAGGCGGAGGCGAAGCCGCGTCGTACGCGCAAGACGGCTGCCGCCGCCGAGGCCGCGGTCGACACGGCCGAAGGCGCGGAGGCCAAGCCCAAGGTTCGGCGTACCCGCAAGGTTGCCGCTGCCCCCGTCGAGACGGCCGAGGCCGTCGAGGCCAAGCCGCGTCGGACCCGTAAGGCTGCCGCCTCCGCCGAGATCCCGGCGCAGGACGGGGAGGCCAAGCCGAAGGTGCGGCGTACGCGTAAGGCTGCGGCTGCTTCGGAAGGCTGAGCGCGCGTTTGTCAGTGACGGCCCGGTCCACCGTGTGTGGGCCGGGCCGTCGGCATTCTGCGGAGCAAGGGGGTGCAACGGTTCTTGTGCGGCTGCGGGCCGTGGGGGTTGGTCGCGCAGTTCCCCGCGCCCCTGACCGGCACCACCCCATCCGGCGCTGTCCACTCCCGCCGGATAGCCTCACCCCATGAGCCGTCCCCCCTCCTTCACCCCGCCCCCCGGCGCCCGCGCCCGCTCCCTGCGCACCTCGCGTGGTGAGTTCGCCGTCGTCGACGCCCCTGTGGCTGAGGGTGTCCAGGCGCGTGGGACCGCCCTGCTGCTGCCCGGGTTCACCGGCAGCAAGGAGGACTTCAACCCCCTGCACGTGCCCCTCGCGGCGCGTGGGTACCGTACGGTCGCCGTGGACGGGCGGGGGCAGTACGAGTCGGACGGGCCCGCGGACGACGAATCCGCCTATGCGCAGGACGAGTTGGCGAAGGACGTGCTCGCTCAGGCGGCGGCCATTGGGGCGCCCGTGCATCTCGTGGGGCACTCGCTCGGCGGGCAGATCGCGCGGGCCGCCGTGCTCCTCGACCCCACGCCCTTCCGTTCCCTGACCCTCATGTCCTCGGGCCCCGCCCAGATCTCCGGCTCCCAGCAGCAGCGCGTCAAGCTGCTCCGGGACGCGCTCGCCGTGATGAGCATGGCGGAGGTGTGGGACGCGATCCAGGCCATGGAGCCGCCCGAGGAGACCGACACCGGCGAGCTCGACGAGGGGCTCGACGACCGGGACGATCTGCGTCGGCGCTGGCTGGGCAACAAACCCGCCCAACTCATCGCCACCGGCCGCCAGTTGTGCACCGAGCCGGACCGGGTCGGTGAACTGGCCGCCGTACCGCTGCCGTTCCATGTGCTGTCGGGGGCGCACGACGACACCTGGCCGGTGCCTCTCCTCGACGACATGGCCGTACGACTCCACGCGCACCGCACGGTCGTCGTCGGCGCCGAGCACTCCCCCAACACCGACCGCCCCCTCGAAACGGCCCGCGCGTTCGCCGACTTCTGGGACAGCACGCTCGGCGAAGGCTAGTACTGCGTCTGCAGGTGCTCCCAGAACCCGTCCCGCAGCGCGCGCCTCAGGTCCGCCTGCCCGCGCAGGGAGTACTGGAGCAGCCCCTCCGCCTCCACCAGCAGGTCCTGGTCGACCGAGCCGGGCAGGTAGGGGTGGCCCGGCAGCAGCTCCACCAGGGCGTCGCGGCCACGTGCCGCCAGCCACTTCGCCGCGATCTGGGCGCCGACGAAGCGGACGTCCTCGCGGGCGGGCCGGTTCACCGAGGCCTCGTACGCGGCGGCGGTGCGGCGGGCGACGTACGGCTTGAAGAAGTCGAGGTCGAGGACGCGCTGGCTGTCGACCTCCCAGAGCAGCGGCTCGGCCTGGTTGCGGCCCTCGGGGGCCTCGATGCCCCAGAGGTGGACGCGGGCGCCGTAGCCCTGCGCGGCCTCCACCGCCGACACCAGGTCCTCGTCGCCGCCGAGCAGGGCCGCGTCGCTGATCGCGCGGTGCCGGGCGAGGGACTCCAGGTCGGAGCGGATCAGTGAGTCGACGCCCTTCTGCTGGTTGTTGGCGTTGAGGTTGCCCAACCGCACCTTGACGTCCGGGAGTTCGGCGATCGACTGCTGCTCGGCGGTGTGGATGCGGCGCCTGGCGCCGTCGTACCAGTAGACCCGCAGCAGTCTGCTGTCCGCGAAGATCGTGCGGGCCCGGTCGATGAGCGCCTCGATGAGTCCCTCGGCGTCGAGGTCGAAGGCGCGGCGGTCCTCCGTCCCGGCGACCAGACGACCCGCGGCCGCGTAGAGATACCCCGCGTCCACGAAGATCGCGTGGGTCGAGGGCGTCTTCGCCACCTCGGCGAGCATGCGCTGCAACAGCTCGTTGGTGTGGTCGATGCGGGCGCCCAGCGCCTGAAGGTCGTCGTTCATCGCCACCATTGTCCCGGCGGTCACGCTGCGAACACAACCGGTCCCGGTCAGTCTCATACGGACCGCTTACCGGTCAGTAGTTAGTCGTTCGAAAAATTTCTTTAGCGTAGGGAATGTTTGTAACACGCAGCCCGTTAGCTACTGACGTACGCAGATGTTCTCCTCAGGAGGATGACCAGACGAAGGGAGAAGCCCATGCGCTTCGAAATCATGCGACTCGACGATGTCGACGGTACCCCCGTGGACAGCACCGTCGTTGACGCCGCCTCCGTCAACCGGATCGTTCAGCAGGCCGCCGCCATCGGACAGCGCCTCTGGATTCGCCCGGCCGACACCACGGCCTCATAACCAACACAGCTTCAGAGCCCCCGTACGGCAACGATGTCGTACGGGGGCTCTGCGCTTTCCGGCTTTCCCAAGTAGCGGTACGGAGCTCAGCTCCCCCGGATCACCAGCGTGACCCCGTTGATGATCTGCTGCACGGCGATCGCGGACAGCATCATCCCCGCGAGCCGTGTCACCAGGACGACCCCGCCGTCCTTGATGACCCGGATGATCAGCAGCGAGTACCGCATGACCAGCCAGAGCACGACGTGAATGGCGAGGATCGCCACCCACACCGACACCTGCGTGGCGACACTGTCGGCCTTCTGCACGGCGAGGATCACGGACACGATCGCCCCCGGCCCGGCCAGCAGCGGCATGCCCAGCGGCACCAGGGCGACGTTGACGTCCTTGGTCTGCTTGGGCTCGTCGGTCTTGCCGGTTAGCAGGTCCAGGGCGATCAGGAGAAGCAGCAGTCCGCCCGCGATCATCAGCGCGGGGACGGAGACATGCAGGTAGTCGAGGATCTGGTGGCCGAGGAGGCCGAACACCGTGATCACCCCGCCCGCGACGCAGACGGCCTGGAAGGCCATCCGCTTCTGCACCTTGCCGGGCCGGCCGGCGGTCAGGGCGAGGAAGATCGGGGTGATCCCGGGGGGATCCATGATGACGAACAGGGTCAGGAAGAGAGAGCCGAAAACGGCAGCGTCGAACACAGAAGCGCCTTGCGAGAAGAAAGAAGAAAAGATCAGGGGAACTTGAGGGCGATCCCTCAGACCCCGCCGGTCCCCGGCACCGGGAACGCACCCGTCGCCCGCCGGGTGATCTCCCCGTACACCTCGGGGTCGGTCCGGAACTCGCCGAGGGTCACCGTCTTGCGGCTGCCGTGGTAGTCCGAGGAGCCGGTGACGAGCAGCCCCAGGTCGGCGGCGAGCCCGCGCAGCCGGTCCCGGGTCTCCGGGTCGTGGTCCATGTGGTCGACCTCGATGCCGTCGAGCCCGGCCGCGGCCATCTTCGCGATCGCGGCCTCGGGGACCGTACGGCCGCGCTTGCTGGCGCCGGGGTGGGCGAAGACGGTGACCCCGCCGGCGGCCTTGACCAGCCGGATCGCCTCGAAGGGGTCGGTCTCGTGCTTCTCCACGTACGCCCGGCCGCCGTCGGCCAGCCAGTCCTCGGTGAAGGCGTCGCTGACGGTCGGTACGACACCGAGCTCGACGAGCGCGGTCGCGACATGCGGCCGGCCGACCGAGCCGTCGCCCGCGATCCGCGCGACCTGCTCCCAGGTGACGGGCACGCCCAGCGCCTGGAGCTTCGCGACCATGCCGCGCGCCCGCGGCACCCGGTCATCCCGCACCAGCTCACGCTCGGCGAGCAGCTCCGGCTCCTCGGGGTCGAAGAGGTAGGCCAGCATGTGCATGGAGACGCCGTCGATACGACAGGACAACTCGGCCCCGGTGACGAGCGTGAGCCCCTCGGGCAGCGCGGCGATGGCCTCGGCGTACCCGCGGGTGGTGTCGTGGTCGGTCAGCGCGACCACGTCCAGCCCGGCGGCGGCAGCATTGCGCACCAGCTCAGCCGGGGTGTCCGTACCGTCGGACGCGGTGGAGTGGGTGTGCAGATCGATACGCACGACGCGAACTCCAGGCGGTGAGGGTACGAAGGGGACGCTCAAGGATAACCGGATTTTCGAGCACGACTGTCACACCCGAAACCTGTGAGTGACCTTTACACAGTCGTACCCAAGGGCCGCGGGGAACTGCGCGAGCAACCACAACGAGACCCGCAGCCGCCGAACCGCAGCAGCCCCCGTCCCTCAGGCGCTACGGCTTCAGCAAGCGCGGCGACAACGCCCCACAGGGAACCAGCTCCACCTCGGCCCCCGCGTCCCGCAGATCCGTCAGCACCAGTTCGTCGTACATGAGCAGCCCCGACTGCTCGGGCCACACGACCGCCCACAGCCACAGCCCGAGCGCCTCGCCCGCGAAGACGGCCCGGTCGTCCGGCGTGCCGGAGACATGCCACAGCGGGGTCGGCCGGCCGGCCGCCAGCACCTTGGCCTGGGGCGGCTTCTCGACGCTCATGTACGGTCCCGGGTCCGGCCCGTCGATGCCCGCGTAGCGCGCGCCGAGGCCGACGCCGAGTTCCTCGGCGACGAGGATCAGCTCGCCGAAACCGCCGAGCGGTCCGGGCCCCGAGCAGGCCACGGCCGTCGCACGTCCGCCACTGCGGTCGTCACCGGCACTGCCGACGCCCGTGAAGAGCCAGCCGACCGGCAGCGGCCACGGCATCCACACCGGCACCTGCGTGCGATGCACCACGACGCCGAGGGCCTCGACGCTGGGCGGGATCACGGGCTGCAGCGGGTGCACGGTCCCGTGCACATCGCACTGCCAGGAATCGGCGAAGAGTCCGGGAGCCCTGACCCGGCCACCACACTTCGGGCAACTGGGTTCGCCCCTCATAGGGCCCCACGGTCCTACCCCTGCCCCGTCACGTCAAGGACGATCACCCGTCCGGGCGGAACCGTTCACCGTACGGAACTAGATGTAGCTTGCATTAATTAGCCGCCCTAACTTACTATGTGCATACAGCAACCATCTCGACAGTCGTTCTCACCGTCATCGGAAAGAGAGAAACCATGGACGCCCTCGACGCGGGAGCGGGCAGCCTCCTGCGACAGCCCAAGGCGGTCTGGGCCACGGCCGGTGCCTCCGTCGTCGCCTTCATGGGCATCGGACTCGTCGACCCGATCCTGCCGTCCATCGCCCAGGGCCTCGACGCCACGGCCAGCCAGGTCTCGCTGCTCTTCACGTCGTACTTCCTGATCACCGCGTTCGCGATGCTGGTCACCGGCTGGGTCTCCAGCCGCATCGGCGGCCGCAAGACCCTGCTGCTCGGCCTCGCGTTCGTGGTCGTCTTCGCGGGTCTCGCCGGTACGTCGGGCTCGGTCGCCGAACTCGTCGGGTTCCGGGCGGGCTGGGGGCTCGGCAACGCCCTGTTCGTCTCGACGGCGCTCGCGGTCATCGTCGGCGCGGCGGCGGGCGGGAGCGCCGCCGCGATCCTGCTGTACGAGTCCGCGCTCGGCCTCGGCATGGCGTGCGGCCCGCTACTGGGCGCGCTGCTCGGCGACGCCAGCTGGCGCTACCCGTTCTTCGGCACGGCCTTCCTGATGGCGGTCGGCTTCCTGTGCATCACGGTGTTCCTGAAGGAGCAGCCGAGGCCGGCCCGGAAGACCTCGCTGCTCGACCCCGTGAAGGCGCTCGGCCACGGCGGCCTGGCCTCCGCCGCCGCCTCGGCGTTCTTCTACAACTACACGTTCTTCACGGTGCTGGCCTTCACCCCGTTCGTGCTGAACATGACGCCGTACAAGTCGGGTGCCGTGTTCTTCGCCTGGGGCGTGCTGCTCGCCGTCTTCTCGGTGATCGTGGCGCCGCGGCTCCAGGCGCGGTTCGGTTCGCTGAAGGTGCTCGGCGGCTCGCTCGTCCTGCTCGCCGTCGACGTGCTCGTCCTCGGTTACGGCAGTCACACCACCGCGATCGTCTGCACGATCCTGTCCGGCGCGTTCATCGGCGTGAACAACACCGTCTACACCGAGTTGGCCCTCGGCGTGTCGGACGCCCCGCGTCCGGTCGCCAGCGCGGGCTACAACTTCGTGCGGTGGTTCGCGGCCGCCGCGGCGCCCTACTTCGCGCCGAAGATCGAGGAGTGGACCGACATCCACGTCCCGTTCGTGGTGGCGGCGGTCACCGCGCTCGCGGGCGCCGCCGTGGTCGTCGTACGACGCACCGCGCTAACTCGTGAGGCGGAGGAGCTGGAGGCGAAGCACGCCGCCGAGGACGGTGTGGCCGTCTTCGTCAACTGACGGTTTCCGGCCACCACTTGGTGAGCTTGCTCACGCGAGGATCACTCCAGCGGGACGGACTTCCGGGACGGGTCTCTGAGGTCCGTCCCGTTCGTCAGCCAGCGCTCCTGGAGGGCCTGGGCGCCGTGCACCCGCTTCCAGGCGGCCTCGTTCGGGGTCATCGGGAGCAGCGGCAGGAACTGCACCGGGTCCATGGGCTCGTCGAGCTCCAGGTCCTCGACCAGACCTCCCGGTTCGGCGACCAGAACCGAGGTGAAGGGGGCGCTGGGCCACAGCGGCTCGCCCACGTCGAGGGAGGCGCCGGGGGCCACGATCACGCCCTCGACCTGCGGCGACGCGGCGAGGACGGCGAGCGCGCGGAGCACCTTGTCGGTGTCGGCGAGGCCCGCGCGGACCGAGAGGAACAGCTCCGCGCGGGGGCCCTTGACCGGGTCGGCGAGCATCGCGGTGGGGTCACCCATCGGCGCCGCGGACATGCCGAGCGTGGCGTAGCGGACGATGTCGCCCTCGTGGAAGCGGAGCACCTCGATGCGGTCCGTGCCCAGGAAGGTGACCGCCGCGCGGGCGTCCGGCTCGCCCAGCGCGGTACGCAACCGGGCCTCGACCAGAGGAAGAACATCAGCCATGCCGCGAGCATAGAACTCGTCAGTACCGGGCAAAGCAGCGCCTTGACACTTCAGTCGGCTGATACTCTTGCCCGGTCGTTCGGGGCAGCACGCAGAAGCGTCGCGGTCGAGTCCCGACGCCATGAAAATCCCCTGCGAGGGGAACTCCCCTACGGGGAATGGACGTCCCTTACGAGGGACCGGCCGGAGGAGGTGGGGCTGTCATGGATCGAAGTCACCCGTGCAGTACCACTCGCTCTTCCGCCCGCTGATGTAGCTGATCCGGATTCCGGCTGACCGCCGCCTCTCTTTCACGCTCGCGTCTTCATCGGAAGAGCACTTCGTCTCGATCTGCCTGATCTGTCTGATTCGAATCAGCATCTGTATCAGCAACGAAGCCTGCCCCCGCAATGGTGCGGTGCTCCCCGCTTTGTGGACGTGCCAAACATCCGCAGTCAGGACGTCCTCATTCCGGGCAGTTCCACCCGTTGAAGCGGCCTTTCGTTGCCTGTCGCGAAGGAGCCTGCCATGTCGATGATCCGCGACCTGCGCGCCGTCGTCCGCCCGTCCCGCCCCTCGCTCCGCAAGGGCGTGCGCATGGACAGCGGTGCGTACGACACCACCCGCGACCCCGGCACCCCCTCGGCCGTCGTCGACTGCGCGGTCTACCGCGACGGCGCCCGAGTCGAGACGCCGACGCCGCTGACGCCGCACGAGGCGATGCGTCAGGTGCGCCGCGACGGAGGCTTCGTGTGGATCGGTCTGCACGAGCCGACCGAGGCCGAATTCGCCGGTATCGCCAGCGAGTTCGGGCTGCACCCGCTGGCCGTCGAGGACGCCGTCCAGGCCCACCAGCGGCCGAAGCTGGAGCGCTACGACGACTCGCTGTTCACCGTCTTCAAGACCATCCACTACGTCGAGCACGACCGGCTCACCGCCAACAGCGAGGTCGTCGAGACCGGCGAGGTCATGTGCTTCACCGGACGGGACTTCTTCATCACCGTCCGGCACGGCGGCCAGGGTTCGCTGCGGGCACTGCGCCACCGCCTCCAGGACGACCCCGAGCTGCTCGCCAAGGGCCCCTCGGCGGTGCTGCACGCGATCGCGGACCATGTCGTCGACGGCTACATCGCGGTCGCCGACGCGGTGCAGGACGACATCGACGAGGTCGAGACGGACGTGTTCTCGCCGGGCCGCAAGGGCTCCCCGCGCGGTTCCGACGCCGGCCGGATCTACCAGCTCAAGCGTGAGGTGCTGGAGTTCAAGCGGGCGGTGTCGCCGCTGCTGCGGCCCATGCAGCTGCTGAGCGAGCGGCCGATGCGGCTGATCGACCCGGACATCCAGAAGTACTTCCGGGACGTCGCCGACCACCTCGCGCGCGTGCAGGAGCAGGTCATCGGCTTCGACGAGCTCCTCAACTCGATCCTCCAGGCCAACCTCGCGCAGGCGTCCGTCGCGCAGAACGAGGACATGCGGAAGATCACCTCGTGGGCGGCCATCATCGCCGTACCGACCATGGTGTGTGGCGTGTACGGCATGAACTTCGACTACATGCCCGAGACGCACTGGAAGTACGGCTACCCCGTGATCATGATGATCACCGGTGTCATCTGCCTCGGCATCCACCGCACTCTGAAGCGCAACGGCTGGCTGTGACACCGCCTGGATAGGCTGCCCCTATGACAAGCGAGCTGCTCGACCAGGCCCTCGTCGAGGAGGCCACGAAGAAGTCCGGCCTCATCTGGGTCAGGGGTCCCGAGGGCCCCGCCCGGGCGCTGTGGCACGTGTGGCACGAGGGTGCCGCGTGTCTGGTCGGCGACGGGCCGGGCGAGCAGCCGCTGCCGGGGCTGACGGACGGCGGTGCCGCCGAGGTCACGGTCCGCAGCAAGGACAAGGGCGGACGGCTGGTCTCCTGGACGGCGAAGGTCGTGGAGCTGCCGTCCGGGTCGGAGGCCTGGGAGGCGGCCGTCGCCGAGCTCAAGGGCAAGCGCCTCAACGCGCCCGACGGAGAGGCGATGCCGGAGCGCTGGGGGCGGGAGTGCCGGGTGCTGCGGCTGGAGCCGACGGGGGCGACCGGGCCGCTGCCCGACGGCGACCTGGCCACGGCTCCGGTACCGACATCCGCGACGACCCGTCAGCCGATCCCGGCGGGCCTGCCGCGCCTGCTGTTCAAGAAGAAGCGGCGCGGCTGATCACGACGGCAGCTGCTTGCCGTAATCCACCGTCTCGTCCTTCGCCGGCGCCGCCAGCTCGAAGGGCTTGCCCCAGCCGGAGAAGGTCAGCGTGCCGGCGCCGCCCGCGCGTTCCAGGCGGAGCGGGTACGGCTTGCCCTCCAGGGAGACGTCCAGGGTGCCTCCGGAGCCGTCGTCGCCCGTGATGCGGATCGTGCGGGTGCCCGACTGCTCGTGGTGGCCGTCGGTCGCGAGGTCGCCGTGGAGCGTCAGCAGGCTCGACAGCAGGACGTCCTTGTCGGTGAAGCCGCTGAACTTCTTGTACGACGGGTCGCCCTGAGGCACCTTCACGAACTTGCCGTCGAGCTTGTCGGCGGCGGCCGTGTCCGAGCCCTTGTCGTCGCCCTTGCCGTCCTCATGGCTCCAGAACTCGGCGTCGGCCTTGAGGAAGAGCTTCTCCCCGATCCGCAGCAGCTTGAAGGTGGCGCCCTCGGCGGTCACCGAACCCGTGCCGCCGTCGGCCTTCAGGCTCATGTCGAGTTTGTAAGTGCGCCCACTGGTAACCACGGTTCCGGAGAGACGCACTGTCTCCGCCGACTCGGCGGCCGCCCGGGTCTTCGTCTGGATCTGGTCGGCCGGCAGCTTGCCGACGCCGTTGGTGCCCGCGTCGGGGTCGTCACTGGTGCACCCCGTCAGGCCCGTTCCCGTCACGACCAGGGCGCACATCGCGCCCAGCAGTCCCATCCGGCGGGTACGGACCTGGGGAATCGCAGTCACAGGTGGGGCGCCTTTCCGACGTGGGTCCATCAAGCGGCGTACCGCAGGGTACCGGGGCCCTGCGAGCCGAGCGGAGCCAGTCCGTCCGGACCGCCCACCAGGGCGTCCGCGATCGGGACGGGCTAGCCTGAAGCCCACTTGGACGGACAATTCACAGGGAAAAGGGAAAGGAGGCACGGCGATGGCAGGGGGCGCCCCCAGGATCTTCGTCTCGCACCTTTCCGGCGTCGCCGTGTTCGACCCCAACGGCGACCAGGTCGGCCGGGTGCGCGACCTCGTCGTCATGCTGCGCGTGGGGCGCAAACCGCCGCGCGTGCTCGGCCTGGTCGTGGAACTGTCCACGCGGCGCCGCATCTTCCTGCCCATGACCCGGGTGACCAGCATCGAGTCCGGCCAGGTCATCACCACCGGTGTGCTCAACGTGCGCCGCTTCGAGCAGCGGCCCACCGAGCGCCTCGTCTTCGGCGAACTCCTCGACCGGCGCGTCACCCTGGTCGAGACGAAGGAGGACGTGACGGTCCTGGACGTGTCCGTGCAGCAGCTGCCGGCCCGCCGGGACTGGGAGATCGACAAGGTCTTCGTCCGCAAGGGGGGCAAGGGCGGCGCGTTCCGGCGCAAGGGCGAGTCGCTGACCGTCGAGTGGTCCGCCGTCACCGGCTTCTCCCTGGAGGAGCACGGACAGGGCGCCGAGAGCCTGCTGGCCACCTTCGAGCAGCTGCGCCCCGCCGACCTCGCCAACGTCCTGCACCATCTCTCCCCCAAGCGGCGCGCCGAGGTCGCCGCCGCCCTCGACGACGACCGGCTGGCCGACGTGCTCGAGGAGCTGCCGGAGGACGACCAGATCGAGATCCTCGGCAAGCTCAAGGAGGAGCGGGCGGCGGACGTCCTGGAGGCCATGGACCCGGACGACGCGGCCGACCTGCTCGGCGAGCTGCCGACGGAGGACCAGGAGCGGCTGCTGAGCCTGATGCAGCCCGCCGACGCGGCCGACATGCGGCGCCTGATGTCGTACGAGGAGCACACCGCGGGCGGTCTGATGACGACCGAGCCGATCGTGCTGCGGCCCGACGCCACCGTCGCCGACGCCCTCGCGCGCGTGCGCAACGCCGACCTCTCCCCCGCGCTCGCCGCCCAGGTCTACGTCTGCCGCCCGCCCGACGAGACGCCGACCGGCAAGTACCTGGGCACGGTCCACTTCCAACGGCTGCTGCGGGACCCGCCGTACACCCTGGTCAGCGCGATCATCGACGACGACCTCCAGCCGCTGGACCCGGACGCGGCGCTGCCGGTCGTCGCCGGGTTCTTCGCGACGTACGACATGGTCGCGGCGCCCGTGGTCGACGAGGCCGGGTCGCTGTTGGGGGCGGTCACCGTGGACGACGTACTGGACCACATGCTCCCCGAGGACTGGCGGGAGACGGAGTTCCACCTCGACGAAGAAGAGGGCGGGGTGGCTGCTCATGGCTCCTGAGCGCGAGGCCGCCCGCGAGCGCACCCCCAGCGGCGCCACCGCCACCACCCGCCCGCGCACCCGCCTGGACCAGCCCCGGCCGCCGCGGCGCCGGCTGCTGCCCGAGTGGGACCCGGAGGCCTTCGGGCGGCTGTCGGAGCGCATCGCGCGCTTCCTCGGCACGGGCCGGTTCATCGTCTGGATGACGGTCGTCATCATCGCGTGGGTGCTGTGGAACGTGTTCGCCCCCGGCGACCTGCGCTTCGACAACTACCCCTTCATCTTCCTCACCCTGATGCTGTCGCTACAGGCTTCCTATGCGGCGCCTCTCATCCTGCTCGCGCAGAACCGGCAGGACGACCGCGACCGCGTCAACCTCGAACAGGACCGCAAGCAGAACGAGCGGTCCATCGCCGACACCGAGTACCTGACCCGCGAGATCGCCGCCCTGCGCATCGGCCTCGGCGAGGTCGCGACCCGCGACTGGATCCGCTCCGAGCTCCAGGACCTGGTGAAGGAGCTGGAGGAGAGACAGGACGGGCACGGTGTATTCCCGGCAGAACGGTCAGCGGGACGTGACGCAGACGACCGCTGAGGGCTTTCCAGGGCCCCTGTGTTCAGCCGTACCATCGTCCTTATGGCTAGCGAAGACGCGGTGCGCGAGGCACTGGCGACGGTGAACGACCCCGAGATCAACCGCCCCATCACGGAACTCGGGATGGTCAAGTCGGTCGACATCGGCGCGGACGGGGCGGTCGCGGTCACCGTGTACCTGACGGTCTCCGGCTGCCCGATGCGCGAGACGATCACGCAGCGCGTGACGGACGCGGTCGCGGCCGTGGAGGGCGTCACCGCTGTCGACGTCACGCTCGACGTGATGAGCGACGAGCAGCGCAAGGAGCTGGCGACGGCCCTGCGCGGCGGCCAGACCGAGCGCGAGGTCCCCTTCGCCAAGCCGGGCTCGCTCACGCGCGTGTACGCGGTCGCCTCCGGCAAGGGCGGCGTCGGCAAGTCCTCGGTGACGGTGAACCTGGCGGCGGCGATGGCGGCCGACGGTCTGAAGGTCGGTGTCGTCGACGCCGACATCTACGGCCACTCCGTACCGCGCATGCTGGGCGCCGAAGGGCGCCCCACCCAGGTCGAGAACATGATCATGCCGCCGTCGGCGAACGGCGTGAAGGTCATCTCCATCGGCATGTTCACCCCGGGCAACGCCCCGGTCGTGTGGCGCGGCCCGATGCTGCACCGCGCGCTCCAACAGTTCCTCGCGGACGTGTACTGGGGCGACCTGGACGTTCTGCTCCTCGACCTCCCGCCGGGCACCGGTGACATCGCGATCTCCGTGGCCCAGCTGGTCCCGAACGCCGAGATCCTGGTCGTGACGACCCCGCAGCAGGCCGCGGCCGAGGTCGCCGAGCGCGCCGGCTCCATCGCCGTCCAGACCCACCAGAAGATCGTCGGTGTGGTCGAGAACATGTCGGGCCTGCCGTGCCCGCACTGCGACGAGATGGTCGACGTCTTCGGCACCGGCGGCGGCCAGACGGTCGCCGACGGCCTGACCCGCACCACGGGTGCCACGGTCCCGGTCCTCGGCGCCATCCCGATCGACGTCCGCCTGCGCGAGGGCGGCGACGAGGGCAAGCCGGTCGTCCTGAGCGACCCGGACTCCCCGGCGGGCAAGGCCCTGCGCGACATCGCGGGCAAGCTCGGCGGCCGCCAGCGCGGCCTGGCGGGCCTGTCCCTGGGGATCACCCCGCGCAACAAGTTCTAGCTTCGCCTACGACGACGGGGGCGCCCTCCAGACGAGAGGGCGCCCCCGTCGTCGTACCGCTACGCGTACTCGCCGATGTCCTTGATCATGGCGAAGCCGAGCCCGTACGCGCTCATGCCTCTGCCGTACGCCCCCACGTGCACGCCCTCCGGGGTCGAGCCGGCGAGCACCCAGCCGAACTCGGACTCCCGGTAGTGGAAGGGCGTGGGCACGCCGTCCACGGGGAGCGACAGCGTCGACCAGTCGGAGCCGTCGAGGTCGTCGGCCAGCGCCCACGCCGTCTCGGTCTGCTGGTCCAGCCAGTCGTCGCGCAGGGAGTGGTCCATCGAGCCGGGCCAGGTGAAGGAGAGCAGCCCCACGCCCGCGAGCCACGCCGCCGAGGAGACCGACGTGGCCTCCAGCAGACCCGTACCGTCGGCGCTCCGCCGGGAAGGGTTGGCCGCGACGGTGACCACCACCGCGAACTTCTCCTTGTCCTCCGAGGCCTCGTTGCGTACCGAGGGCTCGTCACCGTGCCCGATCGAACCGTGCTCGACGGCACCGTCGGCCGCCGTTCCGACCTGCATCAGCCACCGCGGCCCCGTGAAGGCCTCGTCGAGGCCGTACCACGGGAAGGGCGCCTGCAGGTAGCCGTCGACCGTGCGCCGGGCGGAGGGGACCTGTTGTCCGCCCTCCGTGGCCGGCGCCTGCGCGACTGCCTGACTCGTCGTCTCCATGTGCCCGGACGCCTCCTCGTTCCTCGTCGGACCGGACGGCCCGCCCCCCTTCGGGCGACTCGTCCGGTCCGCACAACAACTCGGCAGCATAGCCACCCCACCGGGACCAGCAGCGAAACCGCCGGGTGCGCGGGGCGTCCGGAGGTCCGGTTCAGGCCGGGGCATGGCCTCGCACGGGTATGAAACGCATCACACGCGCCTCACATATGACAGAGCCGCACATCACTGACGTGCGGCTCCGGGAGGTGCGGGGTGGTGTCGCTCAGGTGGCGTCCGCGTCGAAGATCGGCCTGTCGTCCTTGCCGTCGTCGTCCTTCTTGGTCATGTCGATACGGCCGCCGGAACCTCCGGAGGAGGACGAGGAGGAGGACGACGAGGAGTCCGAGTCGCGGCCGTGGACCGCGTCCGTGACCTCGGCCATCTCCTTCTTCAGATCGAAGCCGTTGCGGATCTCCTTGAGCCCCAGCTCGTCGTTGTCCAGCTGCTTGCGGATGAACGTCTTGGGGTTCAGGTCCTCGAACTCGAAGTCCTTGAACTCGGGACCGAGCTCCGAGCGGATGTCCTGCTTGGCGCTCTCCGAGAACTCGCGGATCTTGCGAATGGTCCGCGTGACGTCCTGGATGAGCTTCGGGAGCTTGTCCGGACCGAAGACGAGCACGGCGAGGACAACGAGCGTCACCAGCTCGAGCGGTCCTATGTCATTGAACACCTGAAGCTCCTTGCGATGTCCGGGCCGGGTCCACGGTACCCGGCGATCCGGTACGACCGGTACTGTCCCGAGCCCCCCGAGTGCACGCGCATGAGCGGTTTTGTGGGTTGTTTGCCATGTGGGACGGGGTTTCCGGGCGCGACTATGAGGTTTCTGTCAATCGCTCGGCGGCCCCCGTCCACTCAGTCGCCGTCCGACGAGCCGAGCACCAGGGAGATGGTCAGCTCCTTGCCGCCGCGCTCCACGGTGAGCTCCAGCCGGTCGCCCGGGCGGTGGGCGCGGGTCTTGACGATCAGCTCCTCGCCGGAGTGGACGCGCTGGCCGTCGACCTCGGTGATGACGTCGCCCGCCTTGATGCCGGCCTTGTCGCCGGGGCCGCCCGCGTTGACCGCGGCGCTGCCGTCGTTGCCCTTGGTGCCGACGCGGGCGCCGTCGCCGGAGTAGTCCATGTCGAGCGTGACGCCGATGACCGGGTGGGTCGCCTTGCCCGTGTTGATCAGTTCCTCGGCGACGCGCTTGGCCTGGTTGACGGGGATGGCGAAGCCGAGGCCGATGGAGCCGGCCTGGCCGCCGCTCTCGTCGGAGCCGCTGTCGGCGGAGCGGATGGCGGAGTTGATGCCGATCACCCGGGCCTTGGAGTCGAGCAGCGGCCCGCCGGAGTTGCCGGGGTTGATGGGCGCGTCGGTCTGCAACGCGTCGACGTAGGACACGTCGCTGCCGTCGCCGCTCTCGCCGCCGGCCGTGATGGGCCGCTCCTTGGCGCTGATGATGCCGGAGGTGACGGTGCCCTCCAGG
Source organism: Streptomyces justiciae (assembly GCF_015163075.1). Classification (GTDB taxonomy): domain Bacteria; phylum Actinomycetota; class Actinomycetes; order Streptomycetales; family Streptomycetaceae; genus Streptomyces; species Streptomyces justiciae. The sequence continues at coordinate 115,853 of NZ_JADDXU010000005.1, read as the reverse complement.
TCGTAGGGGGCGCCGATGGCGACGACGGGGTCGCCGACCTGGACGTTGTCGGAGTTGCCGAGCGTCAGGGGGGTGAGCCCGCTGACGCCGCTGACCTTCACCACGGCGAGGTCGTAGCCGCTGTCCCGGCCGACGACGGTGGCCTTGGCGGTGTCGCCGCTGTGGAAGGTCACCGATATCTCGCCGTCGCCGCCGGCGGGTTCGACGACGTGGTTGTTGGTGAGGATGTGGCCCTGGTCGTCGAGCACGAAGCCGGTACCGGTGCCGGACTCCTCGGTGCCGGTGACATGCAGGGTCACGACGCTGGGCAGCGCCCGCGCCGCGATCCCGGCCACGCTGTCCGGAGCCCGCCCCGCAGGCTCCGCCGCGGCCTGCGGCAGCTCTACGTCCCCCACGCCGCCGTTGCGCTCCAGATACGCCCCCACGACCCCGCCGACGCCCCCTGACACGAGCGCGAGCAGCACAACGGCCCCGACGAGCACCTTCCTGGCCCGCTTACGCCGCTGCTCCTTGGAGGGGACGGCGGCACCGTTCTGCTGGAAGGGGGTCTGGAGCTGATGCTGGACGGGCGTCTGGAGGGGGGTGGGGGCGGCGGCCCAGGGGTCGTAGTTCTGCCAGGGGTTGGTGGGGGGTGGGGTGGGGCCGGGTGGGACGGGAGCAGGGGCCGGGGCGGGGGCCGAGACCGGGGCTTGGGTGGGGCTGTGGTGCGGGGCGGGGGTGCCGTGGGGCTGGGTAGGCGCGGCGGCCGGGAGGGTGCCTTGCGTCGGGGCAGGCGTGGCGGCGGGGGTTCCGTGGGACGGGGTCGTCGCCGGGTGTTGGACCGGTGGGGCGGGGGCCCAGGGGCCGGGTTCGCCGTAGGGCGGGGTGCTGTAGGGGTCGGGGTCGTGCAGGGGCTTGGGGCGCTCTGCCTCGGCCTCGGGGGCCGACGCGGGGTGCGCGTCGGCGTCGGTGTCTGCGGCGGCGTCTGTCGGCGACGCGTCGGCGGGGCGGTCCAGCTCGAAGTCGCCGGAGACGTCGGAGGCGCCGTCGCTCGGCGGCTCGTGCCGGTCCGACGCGTCCTGCGCGTCCTGCGCGTCCTGCGCGTCCTGCGCGTCCTGCGGTGAGCGCAGCTCGAAGTCCCCCTCGGGGCAATCCCGTTCGGAGTCGTCCACGGGTGAGGCGTCCTGAGGTCGCCTCAACTCGTAGTCGCCTTCCGGCAGGGCCGCGTCATCACCGCCCGCACGGCTCCACCACTTCGCCTTCGTGGGCTTCCCCTCGTTCATGCTCTCCCCACAGCCGGGGCCCGTCCGGCACGGCGGACCCCACTCACCCACACCTCTCAGGCACATCGCCTCGATGGCACGGCCCGAGCTGCCGGACAGGACACGGCACGGCTCTCCCTGGATTCAACCAGGTTCACCGGCCGACGCGCAGACGCCGGTCAGCCGGTGGGGCCGGAGGAGGTGGAAGGAGAAGAGGTCGCGTCGGGGACGGGCGCGGCGAGAAGGGCGGGCGGGGTGAGGTCCGGGGCGGTGGACCACGAGGTCAGCGTCAGCTGGGGAGTGGTGCTGAGCGGACGTATCAGCGGGGACATCGCGGCCGCGCCGGCCACGACGGGTGTCGTCAGCGAGTGCGCGACCGGTTGGGCCGGTACGCCGGGTACGAGCGGGGCGGACGCCTCGGTCGGGGCGGACCCGGTGTCGTCGATCCGGGACTGACCGGCGGCGAGCAGCGGGCCCACCGCACGGCGGCGCTGGCTGTCGGGCGTGGCCGCGGCCCCGGTGCCCTGGGAGCGGGCCGGGGTCACATTGCTGCCGCCCGAGCCACCGCGCGCGTCGGTGTCGGCCGGGACGCCGGTCGTGACACCGCCCAGCGCGATCGCGGCCAGCGACACCGCGCCGGCGGCGACGAACGCGAACCGCATGCCGCGGGACGCCGTCCGCTCGGCCTCGTGCCGGCTGACGTCGTGGATACGGAAGCCGCCGCGGTCGATGCCGGCCGGGAGGACCGAGCCGTGCGAGCGGGCGGGGACGTAGTCGAACTCGAAGCGCTCGCCACGCTTCACTCCGAAGACCCCGGCGGTCCCGGGTCGTTCGGCGAAGCCGTCGGGGAAGCCTCCCCCGAACGGCGAGCCACCGCCGTCGTCCGTGCCACCTCCTCCGGGCAGCCCCTGAAGTCGCGCCAGGAAACTCTCGGACGGGGGCGGCGGGGCCGCCTCCGCGAAGACGTTCTTCAGTCGGCGCTGGGCGTCGGCCTCGGCCTTGCACTTGGCGCAGGTGGCCAGGTGGGCGAGGACGCGCTCGCGCGTCTCATGACCGAGCTCGCCGTCGACCAGCGCGGCGAGTCGGTCTCCCAGATGCTGCTCCGCGAGATGCCCTTTGGCGGGATTGGGCCGTGATCCACTCACGCGGTCGCGCCCCCTCCCCCCAGAGCGGCGACGCGGGGCACGAAGGAGCGGCGCTCCTTGCGGGCCTCCGGAGAGCGGTGCGCGAGGGCCTTGCGCAGCTGGGAACGGCCACGGTGGATACGGGAGCGGACGGTGCCGAGCTTGACGCCGAGGGTCGCGGCGATCTCCTCGTACGACAGTCCCTCGATGTCGCACAGCACGACCGCGGCGCGGAACTCGGGCGCCAGGGTGTCGAGGGCCTGCTGGACGTCCGCGTCGAAGTGGGCGTCGTTGAAGACCTGCTGGGGGGAGGGCTCGCGGCTGGGCAGGCGCTCGGCCGCGTCCTCGCCGAGGGCGTCGAAGCGGATGCGCTGCTTGCGGCGCACCATGTCCAGGAAGAGGTTGGTGGTGATGCGGTGCAGCCAGCCCTCGAAGGTGCCGGGCGTGTAGGTCGACAAGGAGCGGAAGACGCGGACGAAGACCTCCTGGGTGAGGTCCTCCGCGTCGTGCTGGTTGCCCGTCAGGCGGTAGGCGAGCCGGTAGACCCGGCCGCTGTGCGTGCTGACGATCTCCTCCCACGTCGGAGGAGTCCACGCCTGCCCGTCCGCGTCGGTGGAGAAGGTCGCGGTCTGGCTGTACTCGTCGTGGCTGGGGTCAGCAGCGGTGTCGTTCACGGATTTCGGCCTGCCCGCCGATCCGAGGAAGCGCCGCAGCACTCCTCCGCGATCCACAGGCGCAGCCGCACCTCCCCTGTCGGCTCTGGTGGTGTCCAGTGGAGCCCCTACCATAGCCACCTCGCCCGTTAGCTCCGGATAAGCGGTTTTACGAGAATTTGATCTGGGCTGATACCGCTCGTACGGCTGCGTCACCGCCCGCTCGGGGCCCTGTCCGCGCCCCTGCTCCTCATCGTGATCCAACTGTGTCCCCCCGGGTGCGTCTCCACCCCTCTAAACGCCCGGTCCCATCAGCAGGTTCCCGCCCCCAACGGATACAGTCACGCCCAGGCAACCACGGGGACAGGAGAGGGTCATTACCGGCAACCGGCAGACGAGCTGGGCGTTCGCCGACGCCTATGTCGCCGAGGACGAAGCGCTGCACTGGGCCCGCGACCGGGCCCGTGAGGCAGGGCTGCGCTCGGTGTCGCCCGGCGCGGGTGCGGCACTGCGGTTGCTGGCGGCCTCGGTGGACGCCAAGGCGGTCGCCGAGATCGGCACCGGTACGGGAGTCTCCGGCATCCATCTGCTGCACGGCATGCGCCCCGACGGCGTCCTGACGACCGTCGACCCCGAGCCGGAGCACCAGCAGTTCGCCCGTCAGGCCTTCCGCGCCTCCGGCTTCGCCAGCAACCGGGCCCGCTTCATCCCCGGCCGTGCCCTCGACGTCCTGCCCCGGCTCGCGGACGCCGGCTACGACCTCGTCTTCTGCGACGGCGACCGCCAGGAGGTCATGGACTACCTCGCTGAATCGTTGCGCCTGCTGCGACCGGGGGGCCTCGTGGTGTTCGAGGGGGTCTTCGCGCACGGCCGGACGGTGGACTCCGGTCCGCAGCCGACCGAGGTGCTGCGGCTGCGCGAGCTGCTGCGCGCGGTGCGGGAGAGTCCGGAACTGGTGCCGTCGTTGCTGCCGGTGGGTGACGGGCTGCTGTGCGCGGTCAAGCGGTAGTACCGGCCCTGAGGCGGTAAACAGCGACCCCGGCACCGCATGCGATGCCGGGGTCACCGAAAGGGTATGGTCGCTTCCGCGTCAGCCGACGACCTTCTTGAGGGCGTCGCCGAGCGCGTCGGCCTCGTCAGGGGTCAGCTCGACGACGAGCCGACCGCCGCCTTCGAGCGGAACGCGCATGACGATGCCCCGCCCCTCCTTGGTCACCTCGAGCGGGCCATCGCCCGTCCGCGGCTTCATGGCCGCCATGCTCGTTCCCCTTCCTGAAACCAGCTCATCGTCAAAGCCGACGGCCCTGGGAGGGCACGCGTGCAGCGTGAGACACGCGACACCGGCATCGAACACATTGCTTCCAAGCCATTATCCCGCATCTCAGGACCCGATGACCAACATCAGTCGGCATCGCTTGGGCAACGCGCGCGAGCAAAACCACTCAATTCGGCGATGTGACTGCGATACTGCGCGGCCGTGCACATGTTCGGCGACAGAAATCGGCCGCGGATTCTTTGACGCAGGTCACACGTCCGTTCCGGTCCCTGGGCGGTGATCTCCGCCATGCTGTCCTACTGAACCCGCAAGTAACCCGCAAGGACGCAGGAGGGGACGCACCATGGCCGACACCGTGCTCTACGAGGTGAGCGACGGACTCGCGACGATCACCATCAACCGGCCCGAGGCGATGAACGCGCTGAACATCGCGACGAAGGTCGCGCTGCGGGACGCGGTCCAGGCCGCGGCCGGTGACGACGCCGTACGGGCCGTGCTGCTGACCTCCGCCGGGGAGCGGGCGTTCTGTGTGGGGCAGGACCTCAAGGAGCACATCGGGCTGCTCGCGGAGGGCTCGACGTCCGTCATGAGCACGGTGAAGGAGCACTACAACCCGGTCGTGCGGGCCCTGACGGAGATGCCGAAGCCGGTGGTGGCCGGGGTGAACGGCGTCGCGGCCGGGGCCGGGTTCGGGCTGGCGCTCGCGGCGGACTACCGGGTGGTCGCGGACACGGCCGGGTTCAACACCTCGTTCGCGGGGGTCGCGCTGACGGCGGACTCCGGGATCTCGTGGACCCTTCCGCGGGTCGTGGGGCCCGGGCGCGCCGCAGACCTGCTGCTCTTCCCGCGGACGATCAAGGCCCAGGAGGCGTACGAGCTGGGCATCGCGAACCGGCTGGTCCCGGCGGGTGAGCTGCGCGGTGAGGCCGAGAAGGTGGCGCGGGCGCTGGCCGAGGGGCCGACGGTGGCGTACGCGGCGATCAAGGAGTCCGTCGCGTTCGGGTTCTCGCACTCTCTGGCGGAGACGTTGGAGAAGGAGGACGAGTTGCAGACGCGGGCGGGGGCGTCTGAGGACCATGCGATTGCTGTGCGGGCGTTCGTGAACAAGGAAGCGCCTAAGTATCTGGGGCGCTGAGGGTTCAGCTCCGCCTGGCCGAACAGTCGGCCAGGTGGTCGTTCACCAGGCCGCACGCCTGCATCAACGCGTACGCCGTCGTCGGACCTACGAAGCGCAGGCCCTTCTTCTTCAAGGCCTTCGACAGCGCCGTCGACTCCGGAGTGATCGCCGGGACCTCTCCCACCGTCTTCGGAGCCGGGCCCGGCGTTTTCGGGGCGTGGGACCAGATCAGGGTGTCCAGGTCGCCCGGCGCCCAGTCGGCCAGCACGCGCGCGTTGGCCAGGGTCGCCTCGATCTTGGCCCTGTTCCTGATGATGCCCTCGTCCAGCAGCAGCCGGTCTCTGTCGGCGTCCGTGAACGTCGCCACCTTGGCGATCTCGAAGCCCGCGAAGGCCGCGCGGAAGCCCTCTCGGCGGCGCAGGATCGTGATCCAGGAGAGGCCGGACTGGAAGGCCTCCAGGCAGAGGCGCTCGTAAAGGGCGTCGTCGCCGTGGACCGGGCGGCCCCACTCCTCGTCGTGGTAGGCGATGTAGTCCTCGGTGGACAGGCCCCAGGGGCAGCGCAGACGGCCGTCCGGGCCGGCGAGGGCGGTTCCGTCGCTCACTGGTCCTCCTGGGCGGGCTTCTCCATGGAGACGTGGGAGGCGTGCGCGCCGTGGGCGGCGGCCTGGGCGCCGGCCAGGGCCGACTCCAGGTCGGCGATGCGCGCGTCGCGCTCCGCGAGCTCGGCGCCGAGGCGGGCGAGGGCGTCGTCCACGTCGGACATGCGGTAGCCGCGCGCGGCGAGCGGGAAGCGGAGGCCCTCGACGTCGGCGCGGTTGACCGGGCGGTCGTACGGCAGGGGGTCCTGGAGGCGCTCCGGGGCGGCCTCCGGGAGCGGGCCCGTCTCGCCGCCGCCCACCACGGCGAGTGTCACCGCGGCGACCACGACGGCGAGCGCGACGACGAGGAACAAGAACATGACCATCGCTGTGGGCCCCCACGCTCGGTGAAAGTGTCGGACTCTGTGTCGGAGTCGAATGTGTCAGAGTCCGATCGTGCCATGCGAGTCTGACAGTTAGGGTCGCAGGCGGCCGTAGGCCGACGACTTGCCAGGACGTACTAGGAGAGGTCACAGGGGATGCTCAGGCTGGGCAGGCGGGAATTCGAGCCGCACGAGCCGGTGATCATGGCGATCGTGAACCGGACCCCGGACTCCTTCTACGACCAGGGCGCGACGTTCCGCGACGAGCCGGCCCTCGCGCGCGTGGAGCAGGCGGTGGCCGAGGGGGCCGCGATCATCGACATCGGCGGGGTCAAGGCCGGGCCGGGCGAAGAGGTGTCCGCCGAGGAGGAGGCGCGGCGGACGGTCGGGTTCGTGGCGGAGGTGCGGCGGCGGTTCCCAGACGTCGTCATCAGCGTGGACACCTGGCGGGCGCCGGTCGGTGAGGCCGTGTGCGAGGCGGGGGCGGATCTGCTGAACGACGCCTGGGGCGGCGTCGATCCGGGGCTCGCGGAGGTGGCCGCGCGGTACGGGGTCGGGCTGGTGTGCACGCACGCGGGCGGGGCCGAGCCTCGTACGCGGCCGCATCGGGTGACGTACGACGACGTCATGGCCGACGTTCTGCGGGTGACCGTGGGGCTGGCCGAGCGGGCCGTGGCGCTGGGGGTGCCTCGGGAGTCGGTGATGATCGATCCTGGGCACGACTTCGGGAAGAACACGCGGCACAGTCTCGAGGCGACACGGCGGCTCGGGGAGATGGTCGAGACGGGGTGGCCGGTGCTGGTGTCGTTGTCCAACAAGGATTTTGTGGGCGAGACGCTGGACAAGCCGGTGAAGGAGCGGGTGATCGGGACGCTCGCGACGACGGCGGTCTCGGCGTGGCTCGGCGCGCAGGTCTACCGCGTGCACGAGGTCGCCGAGACCCGTCAGGTGCTGGACATGGTGGCGTCGATCGCGGGGCACCGGCCCCCGGCGGTCGCCCGCCGGGGACTCGCCTGACCCGTTAGCGCCCCGCCTCCTTCGAGACCAGCGCCACCGCCTCGTCCACGTCGTCCGTGACGTGGAAGAGGAGGAGGTCCTTCTCGGAGGCCTTGCCCTGGGCGATCAGGGTGTTCTTGAGCCAGTCCACCAGGCCGCCCCAGTAGGCGCTGCCGAAGAGGACGATCGGGAAGCGGGTGACCTTCTGGGTCTGGACGAGGGTGAGGGCCTCGAAGAGCTCGTCGAGGGTGCCCAGGCCGCCGGGCAGGACCACGAAGCCCTGCGCGTACTTCACGAACATCATCTTGCGGACGAAGAAGTACCGGAAGTTCAGGCCGATGTCGACGTACGGGTTGAGGCCCTGCTCGAAGGGGAGCTCGATGCCGAGGCCCACCGAGATGCCGTTCGCCTCGCAGGCGCCCTTGTTGGCCGCCTCCATCGCTCCTGGACCGCCGCCCGTGATCACCGCGAAGCCGGCCTCGACCAGGCCTCGACCGAGCTGCACGCCCGCCGCGTACTCCGGGGAGTCCGCCGGGGTCCGCGCCGAGCCGAACACGCTGATCGCGGGCGGGAGTTCGGCGAGCGTGCCGAAGCCCTCGATGAACTCCGACTGGATGCGCAGGACCCGCCAGGGGTCGGTGTGGACCCAGTCGGAGGGGCCGCCCGCGTCCAGGAGCCGCTGGTCGGTGGTGCTGGCCGTCACCTGTCCACGCCTTCGGAGGACCGGTCCCAGGCGCTGCTCCGACGGTGGCTGCTTCTTCCCCTCGGGGTTGCCGGTAGCCATGTGCGCTCCCTCCATTAGCGGGTGGTTCCGCTTCAGCGTAGATCCACGCCGGTTACGGAGGGGGGACATGTGCGTGTCCGCCGTGAAGCCTTACGGCCTCATGCCGTCAGCCACGCCCGCAACCGCTCCTCCGCCACCGGGATCAGGGACGCCTTCACGCGCTCGTCGACCTTGTGCGCCAGCAGCGGGTTGCCGGGGCTGTAGTTGACGGCCGGGATGCCGAGGCGGCTGAAGCGGGAGACGTCGGTCCAGCCGTACTTGGGGTGCACCTCGCCGCCCACGGCCTCCACGAAGGCCGCCGCGGACGGGTCGTTGAGGCCCGGTCGGGCCCCGCCGGTGTGGTCGTCGACGACGAACTCGTCCACGCCGCAGTCGGCGAAGTAGTCGCGCACGAAGGCCTCGGCCTCCTCCTCGCTGCGGTCGGGCGCGTAGCGGAAGTTGACGGTGACCGTGCAGGCGTCCGGGATGACGTTGGTGGCCACACCACCCTGGATACCGACGGCGTTCAGGCCCTCGTGGTAGCGCAGACCGTCCACCACCGGCTGCCGGGGCTCGTACTCCGCGAGCTTGGCCAGCACGCGCGCGGAGGCGTGGATCGCGTTCGAGCCCATCCACGCGCGCGCGGAGTGCGCCCGCTCCCCCTTGAACTTGAGCAGCACCCTGAGCGTGCCCTGGCAGCCGCCCTCCACCTGGCCGTCGGTGGGCTCCAGCAGCACCGCGAAGTCACCCGCCAGCCACTCGGGGTGGGCCTCGGCGACATGTCCCAGGCCGTTGAGGTGGGCGGCGACCTCTTCGTTGTCGTAGAAGACGAAGGTGAGGTCGCGGTTGGGGGCCGGGACCGTCGCCGCGATGCGCAGCTGGACGGCGACGCCGGACTTCATGTCGCAGGTGCCGCAGCCCCAGAGGTAGCCGTCCTCGTCGAGGCGGGAGGGGACGTTGTCGGCGATGGGGACGGTGTCGATGTGGCCGGCGAGGATGACCCGCTCCGCGCGGCCCAGGTGCGTGCGGGCCACGACGTTGTTGCCGTACCGGTCGACCGTGAGGTGCGGCAGGGCGCGCAGCGCGGTCTCGATGGCGTCCGCGAGGGGCTTCTCGGTGCCGCTCACCGAGGGGAAGTCGACGAGCTGCGCGGTCAGCTCCGCAGCGTCCAGCGTGAGGTCAAGCGGGGTATCGGCCATGCTCCCGACCCTAGCGCCCGGGCCCTCTCGGCCGTCGTCCACACCCGGCTGAGGCACCACAGAGCCCTCCAGTACCTTGTACGGATGCCAGAGCCGTCACCCGCTCCACGACGCCGTCGTCGTGGCCGCTTCCTCCGTTTCATGGGGGCCCTCGTGGTCCTGTGTGCCGTCGCGGGCTATCTCGTGGTGCAGTACGTCACCGGGGGCGCGGACGCGCCCGGTTGCAAGGTCGTCTCGGGCAAGGGCGACGGGGCGGAGTACGAGTTCACGCCGGAGCAGGCGGTGAACGCGGCGACCATCACGGCCGTCGGCACCGGGCGGGGGCTGCCCGAGCGGGCGGTGGCGATCGCGCTGGCGACCTCGATCCAGGAGTCGGGGCTGCGCAACATCACCCACGGCGACCGGGACTCGCTCGGCCTGTTCCAGCAGCGGCCGTCGCAGGGCTGGGGCACGGAGAAGCAGATCATGGACCCGGCGTACGCGGCGGGGAAGTTCTACGAGCATCTGGTCAAGGTCTCCGGCTACACGAAGATGCCGCTCACCGAGGCCGCCCAGCGGGTGCAGCGCAGCGGCTACCCGGAGGCGTACGCCAAGCACGAGCCGGACGCGACGCTGCTGGCCGCCGCGCTGACCGGGGCCTCTCCGGCGACGCTGACCTGCGACGGGCGGCAGGCCGCCACACTGACCGCCGGTCCGGACGGGGTGCGGGACGCATTGGTGAAGGACTTCGGGCGCGACGCGCTCGACACGGCCGCCGAGGACGTGGCGAAGGGGGCGAAGGCGTCGTCCGCCGCCACCGATGACGCGGCCGCGGAGCGAACGCTGGTCGTGCCGGTCACCGCCGACGACTCCGCGGCGAAGCGCACCACGCGGCAGCGCGGCTGGCAGCTCGCGCACTGGGCGGTGGCCAACGCCTCCGCCCTCCACATCCAGAGCGTCGGTTACGCGGGCCGGCAGTGGACCGCCGGGAACACCCAGAGCGAGTGGCGGACCGTAGAGGGCGCGGGTGCGGGCGGGGCGGAGAAGGCCGCCGGGTCCGTACGGATCGTGACTGCTCAGTAGTACGGGCCGTCACTCGCAGGGGTTACGGGGGCCCGCCGCGGACGCGGGTGTGCGCAGGTTTTCGTCACCTCACCCTCGTATCCGCGAAATCCCTTGAGAACACCGGGCTGTAAGGATTCGGCGGACTTTCGGATCGGGCGTCTTTTGCCCGTTTTTATCCGCAGCCGATAATGCGACGCATTGCCAACTCTTTACGTTGGCCGTCCGCAACCTTCGCGGGCTTCGAGCGGTAGTCACTGCGTCCGAGCCCGGTGATCAACTGCCGGGAGCGGTTGGACACTTCCTCGTTCTCTCCCGTCAAAGGAGCATCATGTCCCTCCCCCTGACCCGCAGGATCGCCCGTGCCGCGCTGCTCGTCGCTGCGGGAGCGGCAGCCGGGGTCGGTGCGGCCGGCTCCGCCAGTGCGGCCCCCGCCGAGCTGCCCGCGACTCCGAACCTGGGCGGTCTGACCGCTCTGGACGGCGCGAGCGTCGGCAACAGCGTCGACGGTGCCACGCAGAACGTCACCAAGATCGCGGGCAACACCGGCGGCAACGCGGTCAAGAAGGCGGTGCCGACGGCGGGCAAGACCGGCGGCAAGGTCGCGAAGAAGGCGGCCCCGGCCGCGCAGCAGACGGCCGGTGACGCGGCGGGCTCCGCCGGGGACATCCTCGGCGACACCACCTCCACCGCGACGAAGGGCGGCCTGCCGACGGACTCCCTCACCAAGGGCGGGCTGCCCGCGGCGGACTCGCTGCCGGTGAAGTCCCTGCCGCTCGGCTGAACTGCCTGAAGCAAGCGATGGGGCCCGGGGTTCTCCCCCGGGCCCCATTGCTTTGTCCCGCGGTTACAGGCGCTCTACGGCCGCCCGCACCCGTTCGTCCGTCGCCGTGAACGCCACGCGTACGTACGTCTTGCCCGCCTCGCCGTAGAAGTCGCCCGGCGCCACGAGGATGCCCAGCTCGGCCAGGTGGGCGACGGTGTCCCAGCAGGACTCGTCGCGGGTGGCCCAGAGGTAGAGGCTGGCCTCGCTGTGCTCGATGCGGAAGCCGTGCTTGACCAGCGCCTCGCGCAGCGCCTCGCGGCGGGCCGCGTACCGCTCGCGCTGCTCCTGTACGTGGGTGTCGTCGCCCAGCGCCGCGACGACCGCCGCCTGCGTCGGGGCGGACGTCATCATGCCGCCGTGCTTGCGGATCTCCAGCAGGGGGCCGAGGACGGCCGGGTCGCCCGCCAGGAAGGCCGCGCGGTACCCGGCCAGGTTGGAGCGCTTGGAGAGGGAGTGGACGGCCACGATGCCGTCGTACGAGCCGCCGTTGACGTCCGGGTGCAGGACCGAGACGGGGTCGGCCTCCCAGCCGAGCTCGAGGTAGCACTCGTCGGAGAACAGCAGCACGCCGTGCTCCCGGGCCCAGGCGACGATCCGGGTCAGCTCCGCCTTCGACAGGACCTTGCCGGTCGGGTTCGACGGGGAGTTGAGCCACAGGAGCTTCAGGCCCTCGGGGTCCAGCTCGGTCGGGTCGTCGTAGACCTCGTAGTCGGCGCGGGCCAGCCGGGCGCCGACCTCGTACGTCGGGTAGGCCAGGCGCGGGTACGCGACCTTGTCGCCGGGGCCCAGGCCCAGCTGGGTCGGGAGCCAGGCGACCAGTTCCTTGGAGCCCACGATCGGCAGGACGTGCCGGTGGGTGACCTCACGGGCGCCCAGGCGGCGCTCCAGCCAGCCGGTGATCGCGTCGCGCAGCGCCGGGGTGCCCCAGACCGTGGGGTAGCCCGGGGAGTCCGCCGCGTCGATCAGGGCCTTCTGGATCAGCTCGGGGACCGGGTCGACCGGGGTGCCGACGGAGAGATCGACGATGCCGTCCGGGTGGGCTGCGGCCGTCTTCTTGTACGGCTCCAGCTTGTCCCACGGGAAGGTGGGGAGGCGGTCGGAGACTGCGGACACGGGGACTGGCTCACTTTCTGGTACGTACGGCAAACGCCTCGGTCCCGTACGGCGATCAGACGTGATCTGGCCGTACGGGACCGAGGCGGCACGAAGACTGCGGGCCGCTTGTGCGCTTACGCCTGGGGCGGCAGCGCGGCGATGAAGGGGTGGTCCCGCTCGATCAGACCCAGCTTGCTGGCGCCGCCGGGGGAGCCGAGCTCGTCGAAGAACTCGACGTTCGCCTTGTAGTAGTCCTTCCACTCCTCCGGAGTGTCGTCCTCGTAGAAGATCGCCTCGACCGGGCAGACCGGCTCACAGGCACCACAGTCGACGCATTCGTCCGGGTGGATGTACAAGGACCGGGAGCCCTCGTAGATGCAGTCGACCGGGCACTCCTCGATGCACGCCTTGTCCTTGACGTCGACACAAGGCTGCGCGATGACGTAGGTCACGCTGTCGTTCCTCCTCGATAGGGCGCTGGCGGGCCTCCATAGGCTCCGCCGCCTGGCGCGCGGGAGCGCGGCGTCGTCGATGCCCGCCCCTAGTATCTCCGTTCTTGGGCATGATCCGAACAGGAGGGGTGAACTGACCTGTGGAAATCTCTGCGACGGGGCGCCTTGAGGTCCGTATCACCGCAGCTGACGTGGGTAAACGGGTCTCCGTACGCCGCTTGAACGATCCTGGGGTTCCGGGTGAGAAGTTCACCGACACGGTGGGTGTTCTCGCATCATGGGACACCGGTGTGCTTCGGATCACACGGAAGGACGGCGAGACTGTCCGCATCGCGGAATCCTCGCTGGTCGCGGGCAAGGTCGTGCCGAGCGCCCCGGCCCGTCGCCGGGGGCCCTCCGCCTCGTACGCGGAACTCGCCCACGTCTGCACGCGCGCGTGGCGGCCGGTGGAGAGCGAGCGGCTCGGCGAGTGGGAACTGCGGGCCGCGTCCGGCTTCACCCGGCGGGCCAACTCGGTACTGCCGATCGGCGACCCCGGCATGCCGCTGGACGACGCGCTGGAGGCCGTACGGCGCTGGTACGGCGCTCGCGGGCTGCCCGCGTACGTGCAGACCGCGACCGGCGCCGAGGGCACGCAGGAGCTGCTGTGCGCGGAGCTGGAGCGGCGCGGGTGGGTGCGCGAGGTGACGGCCGAGCTGTGGATCGGGGCGCTGGCGCCGATCGCCGACCGGGCCGAGGGCGCCGGGGTGGAGCTGTCCCGGGACGTGGACGAGGCGTGGCTCGCGCGGTACCAGCGCAAGGGGGTGAGCGAGGTGGCGCTGAAGGTGCTGGGGAGCGGGCCTTCGGTGTGGTTCGCGAAGGTGCCGGGGGACGGCGATGTGCCCGCCGCCATCGGGCGGTGTGTCGTGGACGGGCGGTGGGCGTCCTTCGCCGCGGTCGAGGTCGATCCCGAGCAGCGGCGGCGCGGGCTGGCCACCGAGGTGATGGCCGCGCTGGCCCGGCGGGCGCTCGACGAGGGCGCGTCGGCGGCCTGGCTCCAGGTCGAGGAGGAGAACGCGGGGGCGCGGACGCTGTACGCCGGGATGGGCTTCGGGGCGCATCACGCGTACCACCACTACCGGGAGCCGGCGACTGCCGGCGACGGCCGGTAGCGATCGCTGTGAGAGGGCACGAGCCAGCTATGCGTCTGCCGCATCCACCGTCCCCGGAACGCTCCGCCGAACTGCGCCGGCGGTTCGCCGAAGAGGCCCGCTCCGAGCGGCCCGACCTGTCCGCGCTGTGTCTGCTGATCGGCGCGGAGGCGGACGGCGGCCTCGACGAGGCGGGCATCGACGCGGCCCAGATCGAACTGGACGACCTCGCCGGGCGGCTGCCGTTCCGGCCGGGTGGGCCGCGGTCGTGGGCGGTGGCGCTGCGGGAGCTGCTCGGGGAGCGGTGCGGGTTCCGCGGCTCCGCCGCGGACTATCAGCGGCTGGAGTCGTCGTTGCTGCACGAGGTGCTTCGGCGGCGGCGCGGGTTGCCGATCCTGCTGTCCGTGGTGTGGATGGAGGTGGCTCGGCGGGCCGGGGCGCCGGTGTACGGGGTCGCTCTTCCGGGGCACTTCGTGGTGGGGTTCGGGGCCGCGGAGGAGCAGGTGCTGGCCGATCCGTTCGACGGGGGGCGGGTGCTGGCCGGGGCGGACGCGGAGTTGTTGGTGGCGGGGGCCACGGGGGCGGCGCTTGATCCGTCCATGTTGGCGCCGGCCGATCCGTTGGATGTGGTGCTGCGGATTCTCAACAACGTGCGGGCTTGGGCTGCGGCTCGGCCGGAGCGGTCGGATGTGGCGCTGTGGGCTGTTGAGTTGTCGTTGCTGTTGCCCTCGCATCCGGCTCGGTTGCGGTATGAGCGGGCTCAGTTGCTTGTCGAGCGGGGGGATTTTCTTGTGGGGGCCTCTGAGTTGGAGGCCTATGCGGAAGTGGTGGGGGCTGTGGATGAGGGGGCTGCTGAGCGGGTGCGTCGGCAGGCTCGGTCGGCTCGGGCGATGTTGAACTGAGTTCGCCGTAGGGGCTTGTGATGGTGGGTGGGTGCGGGTGCGTTGTGGCTGGTCGCGCCCACGCGGCGGTAGCCGCAAATCGATACAGCCCCGCGCCCCCAAGACAAAAGCCTCTACAGCCAGCCCTTTTCTCTCGCCAGCCGCGCTGCCTCTGCCCTGTTCCTCACCGCCAACTTCTGGATTGCCGTCGAGAGATAGTTGCGGACCGTCCCCTGCGACAAGTGCAGCTTCGCTGCCAACTCGGCGTTCGTGGAGCCGTCTTCCGCCGCCCGCAGGACCTCGCGCTCCCTGTCCGTCAAAGGGTTCGCGCCCTCCGCCAGTGCCGCTGCCGCCAGCGTCGGGTCGATGACCCGCTCCCCCGCCAGTACCTTGCGTACCGCCTCCGCCAGTTGGGCGGCCGGGGCGTCCTTGACCAGGAACGCGTCGGCGCCTGCCTCCATGGCGCTGCGGAGGTAGCCGGGGCGGCCGAAGGTGGTCAGGACGACCAGCTTGACGTCCGGCAGGGCCTTGTGGACCTGGGCCGCCGCCTCGATGCCGGTCATGCCGGGCATCTCGATGTCCAGGAGGGCCACGTCGACGGCGTGGGTCTGCGCTGCGGCCAACACCTCGTCGCCCCTGGCCACTTGGGCGACCACCTCGATGTCGTCCTCCAGGCCGAGGAGGGCGGCGAGGGCCTCGCGGACCATCGACTGGTCCTCGGCGAGGAGGACCTTGATCGTGTGGCTCATGCCCCGGATCCTACGGGCGTCACCGCGCCGGCGGGCACTCGGGCGAGCAGGCGGAAGCCGTGCTTGGTGCGGCCCGCCTCCAGGGTGCCGCCCGCCTTCTCCAGGCGCTCGCTCAAGCCGGTGAGGCCGTTGCCGGGGCCCTTGCCGGAGCCGCCCGAGCCGTTGTCCTCGACCGAGAGTTCCAGCACCGGGCCGTCGAGGGTCTGGCGGCGCAGCACCTCGACCGTGCAGCGGGTCGCGCCGCTGTGCCGTACGACGTTGGTGACCGCCTCGCGCAGCGCCCAGGCGAGGGCGCTCTCGCTCTCCTCGGGGATGTCCCTGAGGTCGGGTTCGGCGCATACGTCGGCGATGACCGAGGCGGCCGTCAACGCGACCTGGGCGCCCGCGAGTTCCTCGGGCAGTCGGGGCCTGCGGTAGCCGGTGACGGCCTCGCGGACGTCCACCAGGGCCTGGCGGCTGACCTGTTCGATGTCGGCGACCTGCTGGGCCGCCTTGTCGGGGTGGTCCGGGAGCATCCGGCCGGCCAGTTCGCTCTTCAGCGTGATCAGGGAGAGGGAGTGCCCGAGGAGGTCGTGCAGGTCACGGGCGAGACGCAGCCGCTCCTCATTGGCGGCGAGCTGGGCGACCGTGGCGCGGGCCTTGCGCAACTCGACGGTGGTGGCGACGAGTTGCCGGATGCCGGTCATGGAGTAGCCGACCAGGAGCACCACCAGGAACAGGCCCCATGCCTCGTCCAGGTCGTGGGCGTGCCAGCCCGCCAGCATCATCGCGGCGGTGGTGAGCGGGATCGCCCAGTAGGCGGTCCGCAACGGGAAGACCACCCCGCAGGTGACCGAGACGTACACGAACAGGCCGAGCCATTCGCTGCCGAAGCCGAAGGCCAGGGCGAGTCCCAGCGCCCAGAAGGTGGCAGCCAGGACGGTGATGATCCCGCCGCGGAAGGGCCGGCCCATGGTGCGGAAGACCAGGGTCAGATAGAGCCCGACGAAGGCCACGAGGCCCGTCCAGCCGGCCGCCGTGGCCGCGGTGGTGTGGTGACCGTCGGCCAGGTCCCGCACCGGGGAGGCGAGAAAGACCAGCCAGGGCAGGACCCACACCAGCTTCCGGATCACCTCGCCCCGGTTGCGGGGTGGCCGGCCGATCCGGATCAGCCGTTCCGCCCGCGCTTCCTCGTCGGGCCGCAGATCGTCCGTCATCGCACTCACGCCTTCAGCGTGTCCTTCCGGTACAGCCAGGCCGCGCCGCCGGTGAACAGGGCGAAGAAGACGGCGAGGACGGCGATGTCCTTGGCATGGGGGGCCTGGCTCTGCTCGATCGCCTGCCCGAGGGCAGCGTACGCGTGCGTGGGCACCCACTTGGCGATGTCCTGGAGCCAGGACGGGAAGGTCGTCGTCGGCATCCACAGACCGCCGAGGATGGACAGCCCGAAGTAGGTGATCATCGTGATCGGCCGGACCGCGTCCCCGCTCGCCAGGTACCCGATGGCCACCCCGAGCGCGGCGAAGACGAGGCTGCCGGCCCAGATCGCGCCGGTGAGCGCGAGCCACTGCCAGGCGTCAAGGCGTACGTCCTTCACGGCCGCGGCGACGACGAAGACGACGATTATCGAGGGCAGGCTGACCACGGCCGCGCTCGCCGTCTTCGCGAGGACATAGCCGCGCCCGGGCAGGGTCGTCAGCCGCAACTGCCGTACCCAGCCGCTCTCCCTCTCCTTGGCGATGCGCTCGCTGTTGCCCATCAGCACGGCCGTCAGGGCTCCGAAGGAGGCCATGGAGACCATCATGTAGGTCGGCAGGGTCAGACCCGTGCCGTCGACCTTGTCCGTGCCGTCGGCGCTGCCCGCGATGAGCAGGAAGAGGAGGGACGGGTAGAGGACCGAGAAGAACAGGAACTTGCGGTTGCGCAGGGCGCGGTTGAGTTCCAGCTTGATCAGGCTGTTCATGACGTACGGGCCTCCTCGGCCTCGGTGATGGCGACGAAGGCCTGCTCCAGGCCGAGCCCGGCGACTTCGAGGTTGCGGGGGTAGAGGCCGAGGCCGTAGAGGGCGTGGACGGTGGCGTCGGCGTCGGAGGACTGGATGCGGACGGTGGTGCCGGAGACGTCGAGGCGGGCCAGGAAGGGCAGGGCGCGCAGGGCGGTCTCGTCGATGTCGGTTTCGTACAGGTCGAAGGAGATCCTGCGCGCCCCCGCCTTCGCCTTGATCTCGGCGGCCGTTCCGTCGGCGAGCAGCCGGCCCCGGTGCAGCACGAGCACGCGGTCGGCGACGGCGTCGGCCTCTTCGAGGTAGTGGGTGGCGAAGAGGACCGTCCGGCCCTGGTCGGCCTGTTCGCGCATGGTGGCCCAGAAGGCCTGGCGGGTGGTGACGTCCATGCCGGTGGTCGGCTCGTCCAGGACGATCAGGTCGCTGTCGCCCGCGGTCGCGAGCGCGAAGCGGACGCGCTGGGCCTGGCCGCCGGAGAGCTTGTTGACCTTGCGGTCGGCGATCTGGGTGATGCCGGCCCGGGCGAGGACGTCGGAGGCCTTGTACGGCTTCGGATGCAGGTCGCAGGCCAGTCCGACGATCTCGGCGACGGTCACCTCGTCCATCAGCCCGCCGCTCTGGAGCATCGCGCCGACCCGCCCGGCGACAATCGCCTCACGCGGGCTGGTGCCGAAGAGGCGGACACTGCCGCTGTCCGCCTGCTTGAGGCCGAGCAGCAGGTCGAGCGTGGTCGACTTGCCGGCGCCGTTGGGGCCCAGCAGGGCCACGGTCTGTCCGGGGTGGAGGCTCAGTGTCAGGCCGTCGACGGCCCGGACCTCGCCGTACGCCTTGCTCACCTGGTCGAATGCGACCGCTGTCGTCGTCATGTGATCCAGAGTGGCGTTCGGGGGCCTCGGACGGCAGTGTCGGCGGTCCTGACTGCCGGATGACAGATGTCATGGGTGCGAGCCGCTTCAGGTGCCGCCGGTGCGGATGGGTCCAGTGCGGGCACCGGGAAATCAGTGGCGTGGACACGCCAGGGCCGGTTACCTTGGCCGCCGCTCGGCCCGACCAACCGTGCACCACCACAGGGGGTAACTGTGAAACGCAGGATTCTCGCCGGCTTCGCCACCGCCATGCTCACCGTGGCCGGTCTCACCTTCGCCGCTCCGGCGCAGGCCTCGACATCGAGTGACGCCTCCGTCCAGGCGATCAACTGCCACGCCAAGGAAAGCGTCCGTATCCGGCAGTCCAAGTCGACCGGCTCGACCGCGCTCGGCCTCTTCCCGAAGGGTGCGGGAGCGGAGTGCGGCGGCGCCTCCGAAGGTGGCACCTTCACCGCCTGCGGCTACACCGACGGGTACTTCTGGATCGCGATCAACTACCAGGGGATCAGGGGGTACGTGGCCCTGTACTGCATCACGCGTCCGTGACCGCGGTCGTATGAGTCGTACGAGAACCGAGAAGGCCCGTCCTCACCGGACGGGCCTTCTTCGGTGTGCGGGACGATACGCCGTCAGCTGGGGTTCGTGTCGATGACCCCGGTGCGCTCCGCCGTGGTCGTGCCGCGCAGCACCTTGCGCAGCACCGCGACCACGTCCTCCGGGCGGACATCGCGCTCGCCGGTGGCGGTCTTGACCTTCACTCCGTCGAAGGTGGCGCCGTACGCCTCCTTCAGGGCCTTCAGGTCGTACGTCTCCACGAGCTTGCCGTCGACGGCCTTGACACCGAGGATCTTCGGCAGCGACAGCGCGCCCAGCGGGATGCTGTGCGCCGCGTCGGTCTGGACGATGACATTGCCGGACATCGCGGGCTTCGCGAACTCCTTCATCATCCGGTCGACCTCGGCGTTCGAGATCGTCGGCTGCTTGGTCGTCGTCGGGAGCGTGATCGCGCCGGCCGAGCCGGTCTCCACCTGGGTGCGGTACGCCTGTTCGACCGACGCCGTCGACTTGGCGACGTCGATGCCCTTGCCCGCCTTGCCGTAGACGGCGACGGCCTTGCCGTTCGTGAACTTGATCGTGCCGTCGGTCGCCGAACCGGAGCTGCCGGAGGCGTCCTCCAGGGCCGCGGTGAGCTTCTCCTCGTCGACCGGCATCTCGGGCTCGATGACCCGCTGGCCGCCGAAGAGCGAGCCGATCACGGAGACCGGGTTGTAGTCGCTGGTCGCGGCCTTGCTGACGGTGGCCTGCATGTCGAACTGGAGGCCGGCCTGGTCGGGCTGGAGCTGGACCGTCTTGCCGTCCACCGACAGCTTCAGCGGCTGGTTCACCTTCTTGTCGAAGGCCGCGTCGAGCTTCTTGACCGCGTCGTCGCGGGTGCCGCCGCCGATGTCGACGCCGAGGACCGTGGTGCCCTTGGGGACGTCGGAGTGGTTCATCAGCAGGCCCGCGCCGTACGCGCCGCCGGCGATGACGACCACGCCCACGGCGACCAGGGTCAGCTTGCTGCGGCCCTTCTTCTTCGCCTTCTTCTTCGACGACGACGCCGGCACGTTCTGCGCGACCGGCTCGGGCAGCTTCGGAGGCGTGTGCGGCAGCGGCCCGTCGGTGGGGGCGCCCGGCCCGAACGGGGAGTTCTGGGCGGTGGGCGGCACGACCGGGATACCGCTGGTGACGGTGTGCCCGGAGACGTTGTCCGGCGGGGTGCCGTAGCCGGGGGTGCCCGGTTCGGGGGCCGGCTTCTGCGGGGTGAGGATCGCGGTGTCGTCGCTCAGGCCGCCGCCGGGGCCTCGGCCGGGGGCGCCGCCCTGCGGGCCGCCGTGAGGGCCGGCTCCGGGTCCGCCGGGGCCGGTTCCGGGGGGCGCTCCGACGCCGGGGCCCGCGAGGCCGGCGGAGGCGTTGGACGCGCCGGGGCCACCGGGGCCGCCCGGGCGGCGGTGACCGCCGGGAGCACCGGGCCCACCAGGACCACCCACGCCACCAGGACCGCCGAGCGCACCCGGTCCGCCCGGTCCGCCCGGGCCACCCGGGCCACCCTGCGGGCCGCCGACCGGCGGTACGACCGGGCCGTCGCCGGTGACCGGGCCGCCGGTCGGGCCCGCGGGGCCCTGCGGGCCGCCGTAGCCGCCCTGGCCGCTGAAGTCGTTGGGCCCGTTGAAGTCGTTGGCGGGCGGGAAGCGGTGCGAGCCCGTGGAGCTGTTGAAGTCGTCGTGGCCGCCAGGGAGGCCGGCCTGGGCGCCGTAACCGTTCTGTCCCGCTTGGCCGTTCTGACCGTTCTGGGGGCCCTGGCCGTTCTGCGCGCCGCCGTTGTCCGAGAAGTACGGCAGGTCGTCGCGCCGCGGCTCGCCGCCGGGGCGTGCACCGCCCAGCGGGCCCGCCGCCAGCGCCTCGGTCACGTCGAAGGAACCCGTGCCGCCGCCGTGGCCGGGCGCGACGGGGCCGCCGGTCGCGCCGGGCAGGCCCGCGCCGTTGGTGGAGCCGGAACGGGAGCCGCCGGGCACACTCATGGAGCCGACCACGCCACCGGGACGCCCGGCACCGGGCCGCGCACCACCGGAAGCACCACCAGAAGCACCAGCGGGAGCGCCACCGGCCGGAGCCCCCGGCGCGGCACCGGACCCGTTCGGCGCGGGCGCCGAACCTCCGGGCAGACCGGCCCCGTTGGTCGCGCCGCCGCCCTGACCGCCCTTGGCGGGGCCGGACTTGCGCGGGGCGAACCAGTCGCTGGTCTTCTCCTCGGCGGACGGAGCCGGCTCGGCGGGAGCCTCGGCCATGCCGTTGCCGGCCGCGCCGCCCGCGGCAGGCGCGCTCGGCGCCGGGGTCTCGGCCGTGGTGTCACCCGTGGTGCCCTCGGCGTCCGCGACGGGCGTCCGCACGACGACCGGCGGGATGGGCCGCGACCCGGGGATGTTGATCCGGATCCGGGTCGTCAGCGTGGTCTCGGTCTTGCGCTCATCGGACTGCGCGGCCGAACGGCCCGCGTCCGTACCGTCGTCGGAAGCCATGGGGGTCCCGTAGGGCGGCGTGCCCGAGGGGTATGCGGCTCCGCCGCGCCCGTTGGGCCCGGAGGACGGACTGTCAGTTTCACGACTCAAGGCAGGTTCTCCCGGTTGGCTCCACCGCCCGTGTCGACCTCAGTGCTTCGGGCGGCTCGGCGGCGCGCACCACCATACTGGCCACTTCTGGCCCGTATCCCACGACCGCTGGGGAAACCCACACCGGACTCGCACGTCCCTGTCGCGGCGAAGTGGTACGTCACTTGCCAAGTCGGACGGCGTCGCCGTCCGGTTGCCGCCCCACGCCGAGCGTGGCGCAGATCACAGCCGTAGCCATGCCACCGAGCAGGAAGAGGTACGAGCCGGCTCCCGCGCCGAAGAGGAAGTCGCCCTCGGGGCGGCTGGCGGTGAGCAGGATGACGGCGAGCACCCAGCCGCCGGCCGGTGCGACGGCCCCGCCCCGGCCGCCGACGGCGCGCGCACCGCCGAGGCAGAGCCCGGCCTCGCCCGCGAGGGCGAGCAGCAGGCCGCCCGGGAACCACCCGGACTGCACCAGCGATCCGGCGGCGCCGACGACCGCGCCGAGCAGGAAGAGGCCCAGGTAGACGAGGGCCCGTCCGGCGGAGGGGGCCTTGAGGGGCTGGGCGAGCATCGATCCGTGGTCGTTCATGAGATGTCCCCGGTGCCGGCGAAGAGATCGGTCTCCAGATCCCCGGGTACCCGTTCCCCACGGACCAACTCGTAGTACTCGGTGGCGAAGAGGGGCTGGGCGAGGTCGTTGGAGAGCACGAAGTACGGTGCGGCGACCGTGATCTGGGTGGCGTGCGCGGCCATCGCGGCGGCCTTGGCGGCGGCGTGGGCGGTGCCGTCGATCGCGGTCGTCACCCGCTCGTCGTCCACGACTCCCGGTACGTCGTCCAGGACGCCCTCCTTGGTGAAGGGCAGGCCGGGCAGGTCGTCGTGGAGGCGGGCGAAGGCCTGTTCGCCGACCGTGCGCGGCACGCGGTTCCAGTAGACCTTGGGGATCGTCCAGCCCGCTTCGGCCGCCAGGTCCGCGGCACGCATGGCGACGCGGTGGGCCTGGATGTGGTCGGGGTGGCCGTAGCCGCCGTTCTCGTCGTAGGTGACGAGGACGTGCGGACGTACCTCCAGGATCACCCGCACGAGATGGGCGGCGGCCTCGTCGACGTCCGCCTGCCAGAAGCAGGCGGGGTCGTCGTTGTCGGCGAGGCCCATCATCCCGGAGTCGTGGTAGCGGCCCGCGCCGCCGAGGAGACGGAAGTCCTCGACGCCGAGTTCGCGCATCGCGGCGGTGAGCTCGCCGAGGCGGTACTCGCCCAGGGCGGCGCCGGAGAGGTGCCGGAGTTCCGGGGGGATGACCTCGCCGTGCTCACCGAGCGTGCAGGTGACCAGGGTCACCCGGGCACCCTCGGCCGCGCAGCGGGCCATCGTCGCGCCGTTGTTGATCGACTCGTCGTCCGGGTGCGCGTGCACCAGGAGGAGGCGCCGGGCGGGTGGTTCCGTCATGGGACCACCCTAAGGGCCGTCTCGGGAGGGGTCAGAACTTGATGCTGCCGATCATCCCCGCGATGTTCGTCGTCAGCTCGCTGATCGTCGGCGCCATGGTCGATGAGGCCAGGTAGAAGCCGAGCAACATGCAGACGATCGCATGTCCGGCCTTCAGTCCTGACTTCTTGATCAGCAGGAAGACGATGATCGCCAGCAGCACCACCGCCGAAATCGAGAGTGCCACGGCGGCTCACCTCCAAAGATCCCAAGAGCGCGGGGGGTTCGGACCAGGGGGGCAGATAAATCCATACGACAGCCAGCGGGTTCATACCCACTATGCGCTAGTGATCATAACTATCCGTACTCGCGCATCGGTCGGCGCACGGACGCACAAGGGGGCGTATGGCCAATATGGTCGGGGCATGACGACGACGTCCGACTCCTTCCCTCGCCGGCACGCCCGCACCCAGCGCTTCACGCTCGGCGCGCCGCGCGCGTTCACCGTGGCTCCCGACGGTTCCCGTGTCGTGTTCCTGCGCTCGTCCTCCGGTACGGACCGGGCGAGTTCGCTGTGGGTGCTCGATCCCGCGGACGGCGGGGAGCGCGTGGCGGCCGACCCGCGCGCCCTGCTCGGCGGGGCCACGGAGGATCTGTCACCCGAGGAGCGGGCGCGCCGCGAACGCAGTCGTGAGGGCGGGGCCGGGATCGTCGGCTACGCCACCGACTCGGCGGTGGAGTTGGCGTCTTTTGCCTTGTCAGGGCGGCTGTTCGCGGCGGAGCTGCGGGCCGGGACGGCGACCGAACTCCGGGTCCCGGGACCGGTGATCGACCCGCGCCCCTCCCCCGACGGCCGGCTCGTCGCGTACGTCGCCCAGGGCGCCCTGCGGGTCGTCGGGGCCGCGGGCGAGGGTGACGTGGCGCTGGCGGAGCCGGAGTCGGAGCACATCACCTACGGTCTCGCCGAGTTCATCGCGGCCGAGGAGATGGGCCGGTCACGGGGGTTCTGGTGGTCGCCGGAGTCGGACCGGCTGCTGGTGGCGCGCGCGGACGACACGCCGGTACGGCGCTGGTGGATCTCCGACCCGGCCCATCCGGAACGTGATCCACAGCACGTGCCGTATCCGGCGGCGGGGACCGCGAACGCCGACGTACGGCTGTACGTGATCGGCCTCGACGGGACGCGCACGGAGGTGACGTGGGACCGCGCCCGCTACCCGTATCTGGCGCATGTGCACTGGTCAGCGGCGGGTGCGCCACTGTTGCTGGTCCAGGCGCGTGACCAGCGCAGTCAGCTGTTCCTGGCCGTGGACACCGAGTCCGGGGCGACCCGGATGGTGCACGCGGACGAAGATCCAGTTTGGCTTGATCTTTTCCCAGGGGTGCCCTGCTGGAGCCCGTCCGGGCGGCTCGTGCGGATCGCGGACGAGGGCGGCGCGCGGGTCCTCGCGGTCGGCGAACGTCCGCTGACCGGGCCGCAGTTGCATGTCCGTGCGGTGCTGGACGTGTCCGACGACGACGTCCTGGTCTCGGCCTCGGCCGGGGAGCGGGCGGCGGAGCCGGAGACCGGCGAGGTGCATGTGTACCGGGTCAACGAGCTCGGCGTGGAGCGGGTCTCGCAGGAGCCGGGGGTGCACTCGGCGGTGCGGGCCGGGAGCGTGACCGTGCTGGTCTCGGCGACGCCGGGGCGGGCCGGGTCGGTGGCGCAGGTACTGCGGGACGGGAAGCAGACGGCGACGATCACCTCGTACGCCGAAGATCCCGGTATGTCCCCGCGCGTGACGCTGACCGAGGGGGGCGCACGGCGTATCCCGTGCGCCGTGCTGTTGCCTCGGGACCACCAAGAGGATGGTCGTCTTCCGGTTTTGCTCGATCCCTACGGGGGACCGCACGGGCCGCGGGTCCTGGCGGCCCACAACGCGCACCTCACCAGCCAGTGGTTCGCCGACCAGGGGTTCGCGGTCGTGGTCGCGGACGGGCGGGGTACGCCGGGACGCTCGCCGGCCTGGGAGAAGGCGATCCACCACGACTTCACGGTGTCCCTCGACGACCAGGTGGAGGCGTTGCAGGACCTGGCGACCCGCTACCCGCTGGACCTCGACCGGGTCGCGATCCGCGGCTGGTCGTACGGCGGCTGGCTGGCGGGGCTGGCGGTCCTGCGCCGCCCCGACGTCTTCCACGCGGGGATCGCGGGGGCGCCGGTGACGGACTGGCGGCTGTACGACACCCACTACACGGAGCGGTACCTGGGTGACCCGCGGACCTCACCGGAGTCGTACGCGAAGAGCTCCCTGGTGACGGACGAGGGCCTGTCCGCCCCCGCCGAGCCGCACCGCCCGCTGATGATCGTGCACGGCACCGCCGACGACAACGTGGTCTTCGCCCACGCCCTCCGCCTCTCCTCGGCCCTGCTGTCCGCGGGCCGCCCGCACGAGGTGCTCCCCCTGTCGGGCGTGACCCACATGACCCCGCAGGAACAGGTCGCGGAGAACCTGCTGCTGCTCCAGGTGGACTTCCTGAAGCGGTCGCTGGGGCTGCTGTAGCGGGCCGGGGTACGGCAACGGGCCGGGACGACATGGCGCGTCCCGGCCCGTTTACGGCACCCGCACGGCCGTACGTTGTTCAGACTGACGCGTCCGTATATCGGGATCGGGTCAGTTAAGTTGCCTGCGTGTTAACGCAGTTGGTGGGCGTTTGTGCGGTTATTCCCGGCCTTTTGCAAGATCATCCGGTGGCTCCTCCGGGGGGACCACCTGCTTCTCCTCCGCGAAATGACAGGCCGAGTCATGGGCCGCGGGGCCGGAGGTGAGACGGAACTCGCTGGGGATCGCCAGGGCCGGCACCTCCAGGGCGCAGCGTTCCTGGGCCTTCCAGCAGCGGGTGCGGAAGCGGCAGCCGGAGGGGATGTTGGTGGGTGAGGGGACGTCTCCGGCCAGGATGATGCGTTCGCGGTGTTCGCGGGCCTCCGGGTCGGGGACCGGGACGGCGGAGAGCAGGGCCTGGGTGTAGGGGTGGGTGGGGTGGTCGTAGATCTCCGCGTCCCGGCCGATCTCCACGATCCGCCCCAGGTACATCACGCCGACGCGGTCGGAGATGTGGCGGACGATGGAGAGGTCGTGGGCGATGAAGACGTAGGAGAGGTCGAACTCGTTCTGCAGGCGGTCCATCAGGTTGATGACCTGGGCCTGGACGGAGACGTCGAGCGCGGAGACCGGTTCGTCGGCGACGATCACCTCCGGGCGCAGGGCCAACCCCCTTGCGATGCCGATGCGTTGGCGCTGGCCGCCGGAGAACTGGTGCGGGTAGCGGTTGATGTACTCGGGGTTGAGGCCGACCACGTCCAGGAGGTCCTGGACCTTCCTGCGCCGGTCGCCCTTGGGAGCCACCTCGGGGTGGATGTCGTACGGCTCCCCGATGATGTCGCCGACCGTCATGCGGGGGTTGAGCGAGGTGTACGGGTCCTGGAAGACCATCTGGATGTTGCGGCGCACGGCTTTCAGGGCCCGGCCGGACAGCTTGGTGATGTCCTCACCCTTGTACTTGATCGACCCGGCGGTCGGCTGCTCGAGATTGACCAGCATCTTGGCAACAGTTGACTTGCCGCAGCCGGACTCCCCCACGATCCCGAGGGTCTCCCCTTTGTTGAGCGTGAAGTCCACACCGTCAACGGCCTTGACCGCACCGACCTGCTTCTTGAACAGGATGCCCTGGGTCAACGGGTAGTGCTTGACCAGCCCGCTCACTTCAATGATCGACTCAACCATTGAGGCACTCCCTCCAGAAGTGACAGGCGCTCGTACGGTCCTCCGACACCTCGTACAGCGGGGGTTCGTCCGTCCTGCACACGTCCTGGGCCATCGGGCAGCGGGGGTTGAACGCGCAACCCGGCGGGATGGCCATCAAGTTGGGCGGCAATCCCTTGATCGCGTACAGCTCCTGACCCTTCTGATCAAGACGGGGGATGGAGTCGAGGAGACCGCGCGTGTAGGGGTGCGCGGGCGCCTTGTAGATGTCGTGCACGGGTGCCTGCTCGACGATCCGCCCCGCGTACATCACCGCGATCCGGTCGGCGACGTCGGCGACCACGCCGAGGTCGTGGGTGATGAGGATGAGCCCCATGTTGTACTCGCGCTGCAACTCCGCGAGCAGGTCCATCACCTGGGCCTGGACGGTGACGTCGAGGGCGGTGGTGGGTTCGTCGGCGATGATCAGGGCCGGCTCCAGGGCCAGCGCCATCGCGATCATGATGCGCTGGCGCATGCCGCCGGAGAACTGGTGCGGGTACTGCTTGACGCGTTCCTTGGCGGCCGGGATGCGCACCCGGTCCATCAGCTCCACGGCCTTGGCCCGCGCGTCCTTCTTCGACATGCCGCGATGCACGACGAACATCTCACCGAGCTGGTCGCCGACGGACAGCACGGGGTTGAGGGACGACAGCGCATCCTGAAAGATCATCGCCATCTCGGCGCCACGGACCTTCCGCCGCTCCTCCTCCTTGAGCTTCAGCAGGTCCTTGCCCTGGAAGAGGATCTCACCGCCCGCGATCCGCCCCGGCGGCATGTCGAGGATGCCCATGATCGCCTGAGCAGTCACGGACTTCCCGGACCCGGACTCCCCCAGCACGGCAAGGGTCTCCCCCGCGTCAACCGAGTAGTCGACCCCGTTGACGGCCTTGGCGACCCCGTCCCGCGTCTTGAACTCCACATGCAGATCACGCACTTCCAGGAGCACGACTCACCTCACCTTCGGATCGAGGGCAAGCGCGCCGCGCCGCCGATACGGTCGTCGTCGGGGTTTGCGGACAGTCGCCCCTGCCGAGGAAGGCGCCGGAGGCGGCGAGATGCGCGTCGCCCGGACCAAGCCCCGCGCGACAGCACGAGCTCACATGCACTCCCGCCCGTGGCCCTGCCGTCCACCACGCACTGCACCCGTCGCGACCCACCCGCCATGGCGTCGGCTCGGGAGGCCTCGCGCCCAAGATCCTGACGCACGAGATCCTCGCGGACCGTGGCCGCCGGGACGCTGCCCGGCCGGGGGCGAAGGCACCCGGCCTGCTGGGGGAGGCGGGCGCGCCGCCGGTTCTCCGCGCCCTCAGCTTCGGGTCGAGGGCGTCGCGGACGAGGTCCTCGCGGACCGCGAACGACGATACGGTGACCGGTCGGGCGGGGCCGTCGACGCCGGGCCGACCGGGGAGAGCGGGCACCCCACACCCATCCGGCACCCTCACGACGCCCGGCACCCTCACGACGCCCGGCGCCCTCACGACGCCCGGCGCCCTCAGGACTCGCGGCGCCTTCAGGGCTCGCGGCGCTTCCATGGCGCGCGGCCCCCTCAGAGCTCCACACACCCTCAGACCTCCACGCATCCCCAGAACTCCACGCACCCCCACGACTACCTGCACCCGCACGCCCTCACCTCAGCTTCGGGTCGAGGGCGTCGCGGACTGCGTCGCCGAGCATGATGAAGGCGAGGACCGTGAGGGCCAGGGCGCCGGCGGGCCAGAGGAGCATGTGGGGGGCCTGGCGGATGTAGGCGGAGGCCGCGGAGATGTCGATGCCCCAGCTGACGGTGGGGGGTTTGAGGCCTACGCCGAGGTAGGAGAGCGTCGCCTCCAGGGCGATGTACGTGCCGAGCGCGATGGTCGCGACCACGATCACCGGGGCCACCGCGTTGGGGGCGATGTGGCGGAGCAGCTGGCGGGAGTTGGAGGCGCCCAGCGCCTTCGCCGCGTGCACGTAGTCGTTCTGTTTGGCCGTGATGACCGAGCCGCGCGCGATGCGTGAGATCTGCGGCCAGCCCAGCAGCACCATGAAGCCGATCACCGGCCAGACCGTGTTGCTGGTGACGACCGAGAGCAGGACCAGGCCGCCCAGGACCACCGGGATCGCGAAGAACACGTCGGTGATGCGGGACAGGATCGAGTCCCAGAAGCCGCCGAAGAAACCGGCGAGGCCGCCGAGGACCGAGCCCAGGATCGCGACCCCGAGCGTGGCGCAGACGCCGACCGTGACGGACGTACGGGCGCCGTAGACGGTGCGGGTGTAGACGTCGCAGCCCTGGCCGTCGAAGCCGAAGGGATGGCCCGGTTGCGAGCCCTCCTGTGCTTTGGCCAGGTCGCACTTGAGCGGGTTGCCCGACGCGATGAGGGAGGGCCAGAGGGAGATGACGACCAGGAAGAGGATCACCAGGCCCGAGATGATGAAGACCGGGTTGCGGCGCAGGTCCCGCCAGGCGTCGGACCAGAGCGAGCGGGGCTTGCCCTGGGGGCCGCCCGCCGGGCCGGGGCCCTTCTCCAGGGTGTTCGCCTCGCTGACGGCCAGGTCCATGGCACCGCCCATGCCGGTCCCGGCGATCGCGCCCTCGGGCTCCTGAGGTTCAGGCATAGCGGATCCTCGGGTCGAGTACGGCGTACAGGAGGTCGACGAGCAGATTGGCGACCAGGAAGACCAGCACCAGGACGGTGACGAAACCGACCACCGTCTGGGTGTTCTGGCGCAGGATGCCCTGGTAGAGCTGGTAGCCGACGCCGTGGATGTTGAAGATCCGCTCGGTGACGATCGCGCCGCCCATCAGGGCACCGATGTCGGTGCCGATGAAGGTGACGACGGGGATGAGTGAATTACGGAGGAGGTGGCGGGTGATGACCCTGCGCCTCGGCAGGCCCTTCGCCACCGCCGTACGGACGTAGTCGCTGCGCCGGTTCTCCGCGATCGACGTCCGGGTCAGCCGGGTCACGTACGCCAGCGACACCGACGCCAGCACCAGACCCGGCACGATCAGTTCGCTGAACGTGGCGTCCGAGGACACCGACGGTTTGATCCAGCCCCATTCCACGCCCAGCAGCAGCTGGAGCAGCAGGCCGGTGACGAACGTCGGGACCGAGATCACGACGAGCGTCAGCATCAGGACCGAGGTGTCGACGGGCTTGCCGCGGCGCAGGCCCGTGACGACACCCAGCGTGATGCCGATGACGATCTCGAAGAGGATCGCGACGATCGTCAGGCGGATCGTCACGGGGAACGCCGTCGACATCAGCTCGGTGACCTTCTGCCCGTTGAACGCGGTGCCGAAGTCGCCGGTGAAGACGTTCCCCATGTAGGTCAGGTACTGCTGCCAGACGGGTTTATCGAGGCCGAACTCCTTCTTCAGCTGCGCGGCCGTGGCGGGGTCGCACTGCCGGTCGCCGCACAGGCCCGCGATGGGGTCGCCCATGACGTTGACCATGAGGAAGATGAGGAGCGTGGCGCCGATGAACACCGGGATCATCTGGAGCAGACGCCGGACGACGTAGCGTCCCATGGCGGGTCAGCTGACCTTGATCTCGTTGTAGACCGGGACGCTGAACGGGTTGAGCTTGACGTTGGACAGCCGCTCCGAGTAGCCGGCGCTGCCGTTCTGGTACCAGAGCGGGATCGCGCCCATGTTGTCTCGCAGCACCTTCTCCGCGTCCTGGAACTTGGAGACGGCCTTGGCGGTGTCGGTCTCGGCGTTGGCCTCGTCGACGAGCTTGTCGAAGTCCTTGTTGGACCACTTGCCGTCGTTGGAGGAGGCGTTGGTGT
The DNA here is from genome assembly GCF_015163075.1 of Streptomyces justiciae. Lineage (GTDB taxonomy): Bacteria > Actinomycetota > Actinomycetes > Streptomycetales > Streptomycetaceae > Streptomyces > Streptomyces justiciae. The sequence continues at coordinate 85,385 of NZ_JADDXU010000005.1, read as the reverse complement.
AGTAGAGCGGCTGGAGGAAGTTCTGGATGAGCGGGTAGTCCATCTGCCAGCCGGCCCGGAAGGGGCCGCTCATCTTCTTCTCGGTGATCTGGTTGCGGTAGTCGGCGAAGGTGCCGACCGGGTTGCCGACGCAGGCCTTGTCGTTGTCGAGCGCGTTGTTGATGGAGTTGCAGACGGCGTCGACCCACTGCTTGTGGGAGCCGGTGTCCGCGTTGTACGTGATCTTGACCTGGCCGCCGGGGAGGCCGCCGCCCTCCTCGATGAGCTTCTTCGCGGCGTCGGGGTCGTATTCACAGGCGTCCCCGCACAGCCCCTCCTTGAAGCCGCCGGCCTCGCCGAGGACCGGGGAGGTCCAGTCGGAGGCGGGGGTGCGGGTGTCGTTGAAGATGGTCTTGGTGATCTGGTCGCGGTTGATCGCCCGGGACAGGCCCGTGCGGACCTTCTCCATCCCGGCCTTGTTCCAGTTCTTGTCGTAGAACGGGAAGGCGAGCGTCTGGATGATGCCGGCCGGGGTGTTGAGGTACCGGTCGCCGAGGTCGGACTGGACGTTCTTGAGCTGCGCGGCCGGGATGTCGTCGACGAGGTCGAGGTTGCCGGCCATGAGGTCGGTGTAGGCGGTGTTGTTGTCGGTGTAGACCTTGAGGGTCACGCCGCCGTTCTGCGCCTTGTCGTCGCCGTGGTAGCCGTCCCACTTCTTCAGGCTCATCTGGGAGCCCTTGGTGTACGACTCGATGGTGTACGGGCCGTTGCCGACCGGCTTCTTCAGCCAGCCGTCGTGGTCGGTGAAGAAGGCCTGCGGGAGCGGGGCGTAGGCCGGGTAGCCGAGGGTGTCGGGGAAGGTCGAGAACTTCTGGTTGAGCTTGACGGTGAAGGTCAGGTCGCCGGTGACCTTCAGCCCGGAGAGGGTCTGGGCGGTCTGCTTGCTGCCGTCCTCGGGGTGGACCTTGTCGTAGCCGTCGATGTACCCGAAGAAGTACGCGTTCTTCTGGTTGTTCTTGAGGCTGGCCCCGTAGTTCCAGGCGTCGACGAAGGACTTGGCGGTGACCTTCTCGCCGTTGGAGAAGGTCCAGCCGTCCTTGACGGTGACGGTGAAGTTCTGCGAGTCGCTCGTCTCGATCTTCTCGGCGAGCATGTCTTCGGCCTTGCCGGTCTCCGGGTTGTACTTCTTCAGGGACCGGAAGATCATGTCGAGCACCTTGCCGCCCTGCACCTCGTTGGTGTTGGCCGGCTCCAGCGGGTTCTGCGGGTCGCCCCAGGAGGAGCTCAGCGTCGCGCTGCTGTCGCCACTGCCGCCGCCGCTGTCGCTGTCCCCACCTCCGCAGGCCGTCGCCGCGAGGGCTACCGCCGCCGCGCATGCGGCCCACTTGGCGTGCGTGGCTCCACGCATGGAGTGCCTCCTGATTGACTGCGCTGATCCGTTAACGGCAAATATCGACGTAAATCAGGCAAACCGCACACGTATTGAGCCCTTTAGGGGAACGTGCGGAGACCTCCGGGATGCCCTCCCGGGAAGGTCCGACCTCTGCGGCAGTGGATCTTGCGTGTAGGGCGCAATGGATCTTCACCATCCGATGCAGAACCGTTGGATTGCGACCCTCCTATGTACGGATTTCGACACCTCGCAGTCCGCATATCGAACTCATTGCCCGATTGGGGCAGTTGGCCCGATGTAAAACACGGATCGATCACGAGGCGCTACACGCGTAGCTACAGATTGGTCAAGTACAGGCAAAGAAAGTAAAGAGAAACCCAAGTCGACCGAGAATTTATTGACCTTGAATGAATTGCGTTGAAAAAGTCCGGCGTAGCCCGTAGGGGAGTGCCCTGCGGAGTCATCAGACCCTCCCTTGGGCCAGGAGCACCATGACCCCCCCAACTCCATCGGCGGCTGCCCCGCTTGAGGTGACCGAAGAGAGCGCAGAGAAGTCGATCACTTCTCCCTCTCCGAAGGCCAACGAGAGCCGCTCACCCGGGCAGCTCGCCTGGCGCCGGTTCAAGCGCGACCGTACGGGCGTCATATCGGCGTGCATCGTGATCTTCTTCTTCACGATCGCCATCGCCGCTCCGCTCATAGCCAAGCTGTACGGGAAGAACCCGTACGACCAGTACGGCCAGGACGCACCGATCGGCACCCTCTTCAACGAGTCCGGCTACCCCATCAAGCCCAACGGCGGCATCGACGCCGACTTCTGGTTCGGCCTCGAGCCGCAGATGGGCCGCGACGTCTTCACCTTCCTGCTCTACGGCATCCGGACCTCGCTGATGATCGCCACGATCACCACGCTGCTGGTCACGGTCATCGGCGTCGTCGTCGGCATCTCCGCCGGCTACCTGGGCGGAAAGACGGACTACCTCGTCAGCCGGGTCATCGACATCGTGCTGTCGTTCCCCTCCACCCTGTTCTTCATCGCCTTCACGCCCGTCGTGTACGGCCTCTTCTGGGCCGCCGACGAGGAGATCCCCGCCTGGGGACGCGGCGTCTGCCTGGTCGTCCTGCTGACGGCCTTCGGCTGGGCCTCCATCGCGCGACTGCTGCGCGGCCAGGTACTGGCCCTGCGTGAGCGCGAGTTCGTCGAGGCCGCCAAGGTGACCGGAGCCTCACCGACCCGGATCATCTTCAAGGAACTGCTGCCCAACCTGTGGACTCCGATCCTCATCCAGTCCACCCTCGCCCTCCCGGCGTTCGTGACCGCGGAGGCGGGCCTCGCCTTCCTCGGCGTCGGCATCCAGGACCCGACCCCGGACTGGGGCGTGATGATCCAGCGCGGTGCGCAGTTCTACACCGACGACATCACCTTCATGATCTTCCCGGGCGTCTCGATGATCATCTTCGTCCTGGCGTTCAACCTTCTCGGCGACTCGGTACGCGACGCACTCGACCCGAAGTCCAAGCGCTGAGTTCCCCGGCCCGGACACAGTCGTCCACCGGCCGTCAGCGGCAGCACGTCTCTCTCATCCATCACGTCTAGGCAGGTAGCCATGTCCTTTTCCCGCAGAAACTTCCTGATCGCCACCGGTGTGGCGGCGGGCGCGAGCACCGTTCTGAGCGCGTGCAGCAGCGGCAACGCCGGCGGTTCCGGCAGCAAGACCCCGTCGGTCGAGAAGGGCAAGGCCGCCGAGATCGCCATCGGCACCGCCACCGACTCCAAGGGCCCCGCCCCGGAGATGCCGGGCGCGCGCAAGGGCGGCACGATCTACACGCTCGACCAGATCGACTTCGACCACCTGGACCCGGCGCAGATCTACTCCTCGTACACGGGCGCCGGTTCGGTCCTGTTCCTGCGTGGTCTGACCGGCTACCGCGTCGACTCCAAGGGCAACACCACCCTGGTCGGCGACCTCGCCACCGACGCCGGCACCGTCAAGGACGGCGGCAAGACCTGGTCCTTCACGCTGAAGGACGGCATCAAGTGGGAGGACGGCAAGGACGTCACCATCGACGACGTCCGCCACTCCTTCGAGCGCCTCTTCGCCGACTTCGTCACCGAGGGTCCCCGCTACCCGCAGAACTGGCTCGAGGGCGGCGACAAGTACAAGGGCCCGTACGACGGCAAGCACCTGTCCTCGCTCGAGGTCGACGGCAACACCATCACCTTCCGCCTCAAGGAAGCCCACGCCGACTTCCCGTTCATGCTCGCCATGCGCGGCTTCGCGATCGTGCCCAAGGCCAAGGACACGAAGAAGAAGTACGACCAGCGTCCGTACTCCTGCGGCCCGTACAAGATCGAGTCCCGCAGCATCGACAAGTCCCTCACCCTCGTGCGCAACGAGCACTGGGACGCCAGCCTCGACCCGTGCCGCAACGGCTACCCGGACAAGGTCGTCATGCAGTTCGGCTTCCAGTCGCTGGCCTCCACGGACCGCTACATCGCCGACTCGGGCAACGACCAGTACGCGCTGTCCCTGCTGAACGAGGTCGCCCCCGAGCGCGTCACCAAGGTGCTCGGCGACGCCACGCTGAAGCAGCGTGTGCTCACCCAGGTCGACACGACCTGCTACTACTTCCCGATCAACATGACCCGGATCAAGGACGTCAAGGTCCGTCAGGCGATCAACTGGGCGTGGCCGGCGCAGCAGCTGAAGCAGCAGCGTGGTGGCTCGCAGGTCACCGCGACCGCGACCACGATCATCTCCCCGCTGACCCCGGGTCACGAGGACTTCGACCTGTACGGCAAGAAGACCAAGCCGACCGGTGACCCGGAGAAGGCCAAGGCGCTGCTGAAGGAAGCCGGCAAGGAGGGCCAGAAGCTGGTCATCGCCTTCCAGCAGTCCGACCGCGCCGTCAAGGAGGCCGTCACCATCAAGAACGCCCTCACCAAGGCGGGCTTCGACGTGGTGACCAAGCAGGTCGACAAGACGACCTTCTACTCCGAGATCAGCCAGCTGGACAACCAGTTCGACCTGTTCGCCGCGGGCTGGGGCCCGGACTGGCCGGCCGGTTACGCCGTCATCCAGCCCTGCTGGGACGGCAGCCAGATCGCCGACGGTGGCGTCAACTGGTCGCAGCTGAACGACACCAGCGTCAACAAGGCGATCGCCGCCGCCACCGCGATCACCGACGCGGACAAGGCCAACGCGGCCTGGGGCGCGATCGACAAGCAGATCATGACGCTCGCGGCCTGCGTCCCCGACTACAACCCGATCCGTAACTACTTCTACGGTTCGAAGGTCGGCGGCGTGGTCTACAACTCCGGTGACACCTGCGTCGCCCTCGGCAAGGTCTTCGCGAAGGCCTGACGCTTTCCCGGGGCGGCGGTCCGACCGACCGCCGCCCCGGCCCCGTCCAAGCCCGCTCCCCACACCCCGGCGACGGCGCCCCGTCCGGAAAGTCTCACCCCATGTTCCGTTTCCTGGTCCGCCGAGTGCTCGGCGCACTCGTGATTCTGCTGATCATCAGCGCCGTCACCTTCTTCCTCTTCTACGCCATCCCCCGTGACCCGGCGCGGATGGCGTGCGGCAAGGTCTGTCCCGACGACCTGCTGGCACAGGTGCGGCAGAACCTCGGCATCGCCGACCCGATGCCGGTGCAGTACTGGCACTGGCTCCAGGCCATCTTCGTGGGCCGGGACTACGTGGGCGTCGGGCACTGTGACGCACCCTGCTTCGGCTACTCTTTCAGCAACAACGTGAACGTGTTCGACACGATCATGGAGCGGCTGCCCACCACCATCTCGCTCGCCATCGGCGGCGCCTTCTTCTTCCTGCTCATCGGTGTCGGCACCGGCATGCTGGCCGCGCTCAAGCAGGGCAAGTTCCTCGACAAGGCCGCGAGCTCGTTCTCGCTCATCGGCTCGTCGATGCAGATCTACTTCGTCGGCTACATCGCGATGTTCTTCCTGGTCTCCCAGCTCCATCTGCTGGACCAGCCCTCGTACACGCCGTTCACCGAGAACCCCGGCGCCTGGTTCTCGGGCCTGCTGCTGCCCTGGCTCGTGCTGTCCATCATCTTCACGGCCAACTACACCCGTATGACCCGCTCCCAGCTGGTGGAACAGCTCAGCGAGGACTACGTGCGCACGGCCCGGGCCAAGGGTCTGTCCCGCAGCTCGGTCTTCTTCCGCTTCGCCTGGCGCGGTGCGATGGGCCCGATCGTGACGATCTTCGGCATCGACATGGGCACCCTGATCGGCGGCGCGATCATCACCGAGTCCACGTTCAGCATCCAGGGCCTGGGCGCGCTCGCCGTCCGCTCCGTCGACGACAGCGACCTGCCCATGCTGCTCGGCGTCACCATGATCGCGGCGGCCGGCATCGTCTTCGCCAACATCATCGTGGACGCCGTCTACGCCCTCATCGACCCGCGCATCCGGCTCGCCTGATCCGGTCCCCCTCCAGCTACCCCCCGGCATGACCCCCAGGAGCGTCCCCGTGACGAGCACCGATCAGCAGGCCTTCCTCTCCGTCAGGGACCTGAAAGTCCACTTCTCCACCGAGGACGGCATCGTCAAGGCCGTCGACGGTCTCTCCTTCGACCTCGAAAAGGGCAAGACCCTCGGCATCGTGGGCGAGTCCGGCTCCGGCAAGTCCGTCACCAACCTGACGATCCTGGGCCTCCACGACCGGCACCGCACCGCGATCGACGGCGAGATCCTGCTCGACGGCAAGGAGCTGACCACGGCTCGCGAGTCCGAGCTGGAGAAGCTGCGCGGCAACAAGATGGCGATGATCTTCCAGGACGCCCTGGCCTCGCTGTCGCCGTACCACACCATCGGCAAGCAGATCGGTGAGACCTACCGCAAGCACACCGGCGCCTCAAAGTCGGAGGCCCGGAAGCGGGCGATCGAGATGCTGCGGCGGGTCGGCATCCCGCAGCCGGACATGCGGGTGGACGACTACCCGCACCAGTTCTCCGGCGGTATGCGCCAGCGCGCCATGATCGCCATGGCCCTGGTCTGCGACCCCGAGCTGCTGATCGCCGACGAGCCGACCACCGCGCTCGACGTGACGGTGCAGGCCCAGATCATGGACCTGCTCAAGGACCTCCAGCAGGAGTTCGGCACCGCGATCATCTTCATCACCCACGACCTCGGGGTCATCGCCGACATCGCGGACGACGTGCTGGTGATGTACGGCGGCCGGTGTGTGGAGCGGGGTACGAAGGAGGAGGTGCTGCGTACGCCGCAGCACCCTTACACGGTCGGCCTGTTGAGCTCGATGCCAAGCCTGGACGGCCCGGTCGACGTACCGCTGTCGCCGATCCCCGGCTCGCCGCCCTCGCTCCTCAACCCGCCCTCCGGCTGCCGCTTCCACCCGCGCTGCGCCTTCGCCGAGAAGGTCCCCGGCGGACTGTGCTCCACCGAGCGCCCGCTGCTGAAGGTCGAGGCCGGCCGGGGTTCCGCCTGCCACCTCACGCTGGACCAGCGCCAGGAATTCTTCGCCGACCTCGCCGCGACCCGGCACTGACGTAACTGAGACGGGACTTCACCATCATGAGCAACACGAAACCCCTCCTGGACGTCACCGGCCTGACGAAGCACTTCCCGGTCAAGGGCGGTTTCCCGATCCGGCGTACGGTCGGCGCGGTGCAGGCCGTCGACGGCCTCGACTTCCAGGTGAACGAGGGCGAGGCGCTCGGCCTGGTCGGCGAGTCCGGCTGCGGCAAGTCGACGACCGGCCGCCTGATCACGCGCCTGCTGGAGCCCACCGGCGGCAAGATCTCCTACCGCGGGCAGGACATCACACACGCGGGCCGCAAGGAGCTGGCGCCGGTCCGCTCCGAGATCCAGATGATCTTCCAGGACCCGTACGCGTCCCTGAACCCCCGCCAGACGGTCGGCAAGATCATCTCGGGCCCGATGGAGATCAACGACATCAACCCGGAGGGCGGCCGCGAGAAGCGGGTCCGTGAACTCCTGGAGATCGTCGGCCTCAACCCCGAGCACTACAACCGTTTCCCGCACGAGTTCTCCGGCGGCCAGCGCCAGCGCATCGGCGTGGCAAGGGCGTTGGCGCTCGAACCGAAGCTGATCGTGGCGGACGAGCCGGTCTCGGCCCTGGACGTCTCGATCCAGGCGCAGGTGGTCAACCTGCTCCAGAAGGTCCAGCAGGAGCTGGGCATCGCGTTCGTCTTCATCGCCCACGACCTCGCGGTGGTACGCCACTTCTCGCAGCGAGTCGCCGTGATGTACCTCGGCAAGATCGTCGAGATCGCCGACCGCGACGACCTGTACGGCAACCCGCGCCACCCCTACACCAAGGCGCTGCTGTCGGCGGTGCCCGAGGCGACGGTGGACGAGACCCCGGCCCGCGAGCGCATCCGCCTCCAGGGCGACGTCCCCTCCCCGCTGAACCCGCCGTCGGGCTGCCGCTTCCGCACCCGCTGCTGGAAGGCAACGGAGAAGTGCGCGACCGAGGCACCCCCACTGGTCCAGGTCGAGGGCAACAAGCCGGGCCATCTGACGGCCTGCCACTATCCCGAGACGGAGGGAACCGTACCGACCCCCCGCCTCTCCAAGGACCCGGAGGTCGCGGCCTGACACGCCCCTTTTCCGTCAGCTGCTGCCTTGCGGAGCGGACTTTCACGGCCCATTGACCCGAGCCCTTGAACGTCCGGTCCCGGGAACGAAGGCCCGCGCTCACCCAAGCGCGGGCCTTCACCCAATCCGCCGCCGGCCGTCTCTCTCGGGGCCGGCTCGTGGGCAACAGGCTCAACCGCAGCGGCGGCGGCCTGACAACACCGTTCTTACAGACTGAGCGGGAGTGGGTCCTGTTTCCAGAGCCCATGCTCAGTCGAACGCCCCGAACGGTGTTGGGCGTTCTGGTCCACCGCGTTCTCGCCACGCCCGGCGCGCACGGATCGTGCCCATGGTCCGGAGATGCGGGGGCGGTTTCCCTCACGTCCTGGGACATGCGCATCAGCCTGGACGGTCCGATGCCCCGCACGATCACTCTGGTCGTGCGGGGGCGGTGCCGTCCGTCGCCGGATCGGATGCCCCAGGGCGCGCCTGCCGATCGCCACGGCAGCAGCGTCGTGGCGAGTGGTCTTCCTGTTCTTGCTGGCGAGAGGCCGCTGCCAATGCTGGGCGCCCCACTTACTGGTGTAGGCCGGGTCGACGGCGACGATGGGGACGCCGAGTTCGGCCGCCATTGACGCCAGCCGAGCTCGCAGCCTGGCCACAGGCATGCCGGAGATCAGCTTGCGGAAGGTTTTGCGGCGACCGTGTTTCTCGCGCGTGGTCTCCGCAGTGAAGTCGAGGTCTTCTAATGCGATCGCCACGCCCTGCCGGCAGGCCCAGTGCAGCAGCCTGATCAGAGCGTGCCGAATCTGCGCGTCACGATGGCCGGCGGTGCCGGTGAGGTCATAGCCGAACCGGAGCGGTTCGCCGACAGGGTTGCCGTGTCTGTCCAAGCGCCAGGCGGCAAGGTGGTCGGCGTTGGTGTCGACTCCGATCAGACCGCTTGCACGGACTGTGGCGAGCGGCACAACCCGGGCTGGAGGGAGAGCCCATGACGCCGTCAGATACCAACGGCCTCGCGTGACGTCCTCGTGGATGCGGTACGCGACGGAACGGTTGGAGGCGACCCGATCACGCCACTGGTCTCCCCGGTGTGCGAACGCCACGCGGGCGGTGAGGACGTAACGCCTGCACGAGGCGTTGGCCAGGTGCGCAAGTGGCGCGGGAAGCCTGATGCTGACTTCGCCATCGGGGGTCACGCGAATGGTCTCGTTGCCGTACCGTTTGCCGGTCTCGCCGTCTGCACGGAGGAAGCGGCGCTTGGCCAGCCATTCCTGTCGCCACTCGGCCTCGGTGAGACCGGCTGCATCGAGGTGGTGCCGAGCGGTCAGAAGCCGTTTCCCACCGCGCACCACATGTACGACCCCAGCCTTCCAGTCGGCTTCTGCCGCCTCCAGCCGGTCCTGGAGGACGTGCAGTCGGCGGGTTTTGGCAAACCACTCCTGCTTGCTGTGGTAGCCACCCGGAGCGTGCTTCGTGCCCTTCTCCCGGAGCGGCAGGGCCAGGCGGTGCGTGATGGTGCGCACCCCGGCTTGCAAGCTGTGGATGTGCGCGAGGAGCCCGCGCCGGGCGAGTGCCCACTGGTCGTGCGTGCCCTTCGTGATCGACCCGGACCAACGCGAAGAGGACTCTTGGGTGAGGGCACGCTTTCGCTCAGCCCAGTCCTTCGCGTCGTGCTCCAGTCTGGCCTCGCACCGCGCCTTCAGATCGCGGGCAGCGAGCGAGCCAAGGTGGTCACCGACCAGCCTGAGCACGTTCTCGTCATCGGCTGTCAGGCCCTTCAGCCGGTCCCGGATGGCGATGCCGGTGGGGCCGGGCACAACGAAAGGCGCTGCTACCTCCCTTGTTCTGCCCATCTGCCCACCCCGCCTGCTGCGTAGCTGTCCGCCCGCCTTCCCCAACGACCACGATCAGCGATGGTCACGCATTCGATGGTCGAACTTTCGCCCCAAAGGCAGCGCGCCGCTGCGGCCTCAGACAGGCCCATCAAGCCCGAAGACGGTCCCGAACGGGTCGACGAGCTGGCAGATACGTCGGTCGCCGTCGATGTCGAGCGGGCCCCGGTGATGCGTGCAGCCCTTGTCCAGCAGGTCGCTTCGGACGGTGTCCACGCTCTCCACGGACCAGTAGACGACGGGGCTGCCGCCACGGGGGTTGCGGGTGGCGTCGGCGGGGTGGAAGCCGAGTTCGATCTCGCCGACGTCCACCCACGCGTAGACGGAGGCGCCGTCGTGGTCGACATGGACGGGCGCGTCGAGGGTGTCGGCCCACCAACGCGCCGAAGCCTCGGGATCGTCCGCGAACACCATCACCGTCCGCACGCCCCGGAACATCACACCCCGGTCTTCCCGTCCACCAGTTCCCGCACGATGTCCAAGTGGCCGTTGTGACGGGCCGTTTCCTCGATCAGGTGGAGGAGGATCCAGCGGAGGTCGACGTGGCGGCCGTCGCGGATGGGGCGTTTCGCCTGGGTGTCGAGGTCGTTCGTCGCCACCAACTCGCGGTAGCGGGCGGACTGTTCCTCGTAGTCGCGCAGGACGTCCGCGAGGGGCATGTCGACGGCGATGCGCATCTCACGGTCGGGGTCCTCGTCGGTCCAGGGGACCTCGCCCTCCTCACCGAGGAAGACCGCCTCGAACCACCAGTACTCGACCCAGCGAAGGTGGTTGATCAGGCCGGACAGGGTCATCAGCGGTGAGCCCGGCAGCGGAGCCTTGACCGCGTTCTCCGCGGAGACGTCCTCGCACTTGGCCAGCGCGGTGGCCCGGGTGTAGTCGAGGAAAGTGGTGAGCTGGGTGCGTTCGTCCCAGGTGGCGGGGGTATCGGTTCGAGTCATCGAGGACGAGCTTGCCGTCCCGGGGGCCGGATCGCGAGCCAATTACCCGCCCCCGGCGACCAGTTCCGCCTCGAACCCGTCCCCGTCCTCCAGATACGCCGCGTAGTGCTCCTCCCCGCCGGCGTACGGATGCCGGTCCGGGAAGAGGAGGGTCCAGCCGTGCCCCGGCGCCTCCGTCACCAGGGCGTCCAGCTCCCCACGGCTCGGTACATGGAACGCCAGGTGGTTCAGGCCGGGCCGCATGCGGTCGTGCCGGGTGTCCGTCAGCGCCGGGGACTGTTCCAGGACGACGTACGTCTCCCCCGTACGCCAGCTGCGGCCGGCCGCCCAGTTCTGGTACGGCTCCCAGCCCAGCCGCTCCAGCAGCCAGCCCCAGGACGTCACCGCCCGCTCCAGGTCCGGCACCCACAGCTCGACGTGGTGCAGCAACTCCCGCTCCCTCCAGGGTGATGGAGGCCTGATCCTGTCACGCCGTCCGGTGGCCTGTGGGACACTGCCGCGATGGTCGATCGCTCGTTCGCGGATCTCTCGCTCGCCGCGCTGTACGACTCCCTGCACCCCTGGGGCCCGGGCGACGACTTCTACGCCCGTCTCGTCGGGGGCGCCGCCGCCGTCCTCGACGTCGGCTGCGGCACCGGGCGGCTGCTCGCCCGGGCCCGGGCCGCGGGGCATCGCGGGCGACTCGTGGGGATCGATCCGGCCGCCGCCATGCTCGTACAGGCGCGGCGGCGGGAGCCCGGCGTCGAGTGGGTGCTGGGCGATCTGCGGTCGCGGGTCTGGTACGGGGAGTTCGACCTCGTCGTGATGACCGGGCACACCTTCCAGACACTCGTCACGGACGAGGACGTACGACAGGGCCTGCACGCCGTCCGGGACGCGCTGCGCGCCGGGGGACGGTTCGTCTTCGACACGCTGAATCCGGCCGCCCGGGCGTGGGAGGGCTGGGGTCCCGAGCACATCCGCGAGGGCGCCGACGCCGAGGGCTCGGTCGCGTGGATGTGGCAGGAGGTCTCCTACCCCGTCGTCGGCGACCGGGTCACCTTCACCGAGACCTACGAGGGCGTCCGCTGGACGCAGCCGCAAGTCAGCCGCACCACCCTGCGCCTCCTGGACCCCGCCCGCCTGACCCGCTTCCTGCACGAGGCCGGCCTGACGGTCGTGGAGCAGTACGGCGACTGGGGCCGGGGACCGCTGACCCCCGCCGCCCCCGAGATCATCACCGTGGCGGAGCGCTACTTCTAGTCGCCCGTCCCCTCCCCCAGCTCCTCCTCCAACGCCGCCAACGCCGGATCCAGCACGATGTCCTCGTCCCGCGCCTCGATCGTCGGGTCCTCCGGGAAGTGGCAGGCCGTCAGATGGCCCTCGTGGTTCCCGGAGATCCGGACCAACGGCGGTTCCTCCGCCGCGCACTTGTCCTGCGCCTTCCAGCACCGCGTCCGGAACCGGCAGCCGGACGGCGGCGAGATCGGCGACGGCACGTCACCGGCCAGCCTGATCCGCTCCCGCCCGTTCGCCTCCGTCTCCTCCGCGAGGTTCACCTCGGGCACCGCGGAGAGCAGGGCGTGGGTGTAGGGGTGCCGGGGGCGGGTGTAGATGGACTCGCGGTCGCCGACCTCGATCACCTTGCCGAGGTACATGACCGCGACGCGCTGCGAGAAGTGCCGTACGACCGCGAGGTCGTGGGCGATGAACAGGAACGCGATGCCCAGCTCCTGCTGCACCTTCTGGAGCAGGTTCACCACCTGCGCCTGGATCGACACGTCGAGCGCCGAGACCGGCTCGTCCGCCACGATCAGCTTCGGTTCCAGGGCCAACGCCCTTGCGACACCGATACGTTGACGCTGGCCGCCGGAGAACTCGTGCGGGAAGCGGTTGTAGTGCTCGGGGTTGAGGCCGACGATCTCCAGGAGTTCACGGACCCGCTTCTCGCGGCCGCCCTCCGGGTTGATGTCGTTGATCTCCATCGGACCCGAGATGATCTTGCCGACCGTCTGCCGCGGGTTCAGCGACGAGTACGGGTCCTGGAAGATCATCTGGATCTCGGAGCGGATCGGCGCCAGCTGCTTGCGGCTGGCATGGGTGATGTCCTTCCCGCGGTACGAGATCGTCCCCGCCGTCGGCTCCAGCAGCCGTGTGATCAGGCGGCCGGTCGTCGACTTGCCGCAGCCGGACTCGCCGACCAGGCCGAAGCTCTCGCCGACGTGCACGGTCAGGTCGATGCCGTCGACGGCCTGCACCGCGCCGACCGTACGCCGGATCGGGAAACCGCCCTTGACCGGGAAGTGCTTGGTGAGCCCCTCGACCACGAGGAGCGGGTCACCGGACGAAGCGGCGGCCGCCTCGCGCGGGGCCGGGAGGACGAGGTCCTCTTTCATGACGTGTCCTCCTACGACTAGCCCAGGCTGGGCTTGATCTCCTCGATGAAGATGGTTCGCTTCTGCTCCGCCGTCAGGTGGCACGCGGACGCGCGGTCCGGGGCCAGCAAGGGGCGTTCGTCGGTGCAGCGGGTGCCGCCGACCCGGTCCTGGAAGGTGCAGCGGGGGTGGAAGCGGCAGCCCGACGGGGGGTTGAGGAGTGAGGGCGGGGCGCCCGGGATGGGGGCGAGCGGGGCCGCGAGGTCAGAGTCGAGGCGCGGCATTGAGTTCAGTAGGCCCCAGGTGTACGGGTGTTGGGGCGAGCGCAGGACCTCGTTCGTCGTACCGCGTTCGATCGCGCCACCCGCGTACATCACCATGATGTCGTCGGCCATGTCGGCGATGACGCCCAGGTCGTGGGTGATGAAGATGATCGCGGAGCCGAACTCCTGCTGGAGGTCCTTCAGGAGGTCGAGGATCTGGGCCTGGACCGTCACGTCGAGCGCGGTGGTCGGCTCGTCGGCGATCAGCAGGTCCGGGTCGCAGACCAGAGCCATGGCGATCATCGCGCGCTGGCGCATACCGCCGGAGAACTGGTGCGGGTAGTCCTTCGCGCGTTCCTTGGGGTTGGGGATGCCGACCTTGCCGAGCATCTCCACCGCACGGTCCCAGGCGGCCTTCTTGGAGGCGCCGGTGTGCTTCATGAACGGCTCGGCGATCTGCCGGCCCACGGTGTAGTACGGCGACAGCGCGGTGAGCGGGTCCTGGAAGATCATGGCGACCTTGTTGCCGCGCAGCTTCTCCAGCTCGTGCTCCCGGGCGGTGGTCAGCTCCCGCCCCTCCAGCAGGATCTCGCCCTCGACGGTGGTGAACTTCGGGTTGTGCAGCCCGAGGATCGTCAGGTTGGTCACGGACTTGCCGGAGCCGGACTCGCCGACGATGCCGAGGGTCTTGCCGCGCTCCAGGTCGAAGGAGAGTCCGTCGACGGCGCGGACCATGCCGTCCTCGGTGCGGAAGCTGACGTGCAGGTCGCGCACCGAGAGGAAGGCGCCCGCGTCGGACGGGACGGGTGCCCCGGCCTCCTTGGTCAGAGTGGTCACGACAGAGCTCCTAGGACAGCCGCACGCGCGGGTCGATGAAGGCGTAGCAGGCGTCGACGACGATGTTGCAGAGCAGGATGACGGCGGCCGCGAACAGCATCACGCCGAGCAGCAGCGGCAGATCGCTGAACTGCACCGACTCCACCGCGAGCCGTCCGAGGCCGGGCAGTCCGAAGGTGTACTCGGTGATGATCGCGCCGCCGAGCAGTGAGCTGAGGTCGATGCCGAGGATGGTGATGATGGGGATCAGCGAACCACGCCAGGCGTAGCGGAAGAAGACGTAGCGGCCGCTCATTCCCTTGGCGCGGGCGGTGCGGACGTGTTCCTCCTGGAGCTGTTCGATCATCGAGGAGCGTGCCATACGGGTGTACTGCGCGGCGAAGATCGTGGAGAGCACGGCCCAGGGGATGATCAGCCCGGTGAACCAGGCGGCGGGGTTGTCGGTGAGCGGGGTGTAGTCCGGCTCGTCGAAGATGTGGGTCTGGTAGACGAGGATCGCCAGCGCCAGCGGGCCCAGGAAGTAGATCTGCATCGAGCTGAGCACCATGGACCCGGCGGTGAACGACTTGTCCACGAGGGTGCCGCGCTTCCAGGCGGCGAGCAGTCCGGTGCCGAGTCCGACGAACAGGAAGACGACGGTGGCGCCGGCCGCGAGCGAGAGGGTGAGCGGCAGTCGGTCCATCAGGGTCGACCAGACCTGCTCGTTGGTGTGGTACGAGTACCCGAAACACGGGGCGGGGCAGGGGCCCTGGGCGAAGTCGTCGCGTCCGGTGACCAGCCCGGACAGGAAGATCCAGAACTGTTCCGGGATCGACTTGTCGAGCCCGAGCGTGTGGTGGATGTTGGCCAGCGCGTCGGGCGTGCAGGTCTTGCCGCACATCAGCAGCGCCGGGTCGCGGGGCATGCCGAAGAAGAGCAGGAAGGCGACCACGGTCAGCAGGACCAGGATCACGAGTGAGCCGAGGATCCGGCGGAAGAGGAAGCGCAGCATCTCAGTGGCAGCTTTCGGGCGAAGCCTGGGCGGCGCGGTGCGCCCCGCCATGGGAACGGGGCGGGGCGCACCGGACGCCGCTTGGACGGGTTACTTCACGAAGAGCCTGCGCGGGTCGACGCCACCGATGACGTCGTCGTACGCAAGGCCACCGATCTTGGACCCGGCGATCTGGGTCTGCTTGTAGTACGCCGTCGGGATGTTGGAGACGACGTCCTTCACGATGTACTCGTTGATCTTGTTCCAGGCCTCGGCGGCCTTGATCGGGTCGGTGATGGTGTTCGCCTTGTCGATGTCGGCGTTCACCTTCGGGTCGTTGATGTGCGAGTAGTTCGAGGAGCCGTCCTGGATCTGGCGGCCGTCGTACAGCGGCGGGATGACGGTCGAGGCGCTCGGCCAGTCGGCACCCCACGCGGTGTGGAAGATGTCGTAGTTGTTCTTGACCTTGCTGACCTGGTCGTAGTAGGTCTCGGCCGGGATCTCCTGGCGCTGCACGTCGAAGCCGGCCTTCTCCAGGCCCGCCGCCATGGCGGTGGAGTACTGCTGGCCCTCGGGGGTGTTGATGTAGCCGAAGGTGAGCTTCAGACCGGTCTTGCCGGCCTTCTCCAGCAGGGCCTTGGCCTTGGCCGGGTCACCGGCGGGCTTGGCCTTCTTGCCGAACGGGTCGAACTTGGGGTCGTAGCCGGAGACGGTCGGGCTGATCAGACCGCCGGCGACCTCCATCGCGTCGGTGCCGCCGAAGGCACGGACGAACGGCGTGATCGGCAGGGCGTAGGCGATGGCCTCACGGACCGTCTTGTCCTGCATCTCCGGCTGGGACAGGTTGATGTTCATCTGGCCCACGTACGGCTGGTAGCCGGAGACCGTGCGGTTCTTCAGCGCGGCGTCGTTCAGGACCTTGGTCAGGTTGCCCGCGTCGACCTGGTTGCTGAAGCTGATCGCCGTCGCGTTGGTGCCGGTGTCGTCGAGGATGGCCTTGGTGGAGTCCTCGAACTGCTTGTTGAACTCGATGTTGAACTGGTCGACGTACTGGTGCCGGACCGCGTCGGTCTTCGGGTCCCAGTTGGTGTTCTTGACCAGCGTCATCGTCTTGCCGGACTTGAACTCCGAGATCTTGTAAGGACCGGAGGTCATCGGGGCCTTGTCGTACTTGACCTTGGTGTCCTTCTCGGCGGACACGATGGAGTAGCCCGCCATGGCGAGCGCGTACGGCAGGTCGGGCTTGGCCGACTTGAACTTGAAGACGATGGTCTTGTCGTCGGGCGTCTCCAGGACGGTGTCCGGGAGGTGCTTGCCCTTGTAGGGGCCGTCCGGGAGGAGCTTGCGGTACTCGGTGCCCGGGGTGTCGGCGAGCCACTGCTGGATGTACGTCGGGCCGTTGGAGATGAACGGCGCGAAGAGCCGCTCGAAGGTCTGCCGGACGTCCTTGGCGGTGATCGTGGAGCCGTCGGCCCACTTGATCCCGTCCTTCAGCGTGTACTTCCAGGTCTTGCCGCCGTCCGTGGTGGTACCGCTGTCGGTGGCCAGGTCGCCGACGACCTCGTGCTTCTTGCCGTCGTCGCTGGTCGCCTTGTACGCGGTCAGTCCGCGGTGGATCAGCTGCGAGAGGGCCATCTCGTCGGAGACGTAGATCTGGCCCGGGTCGAGGTGCGCGAAGCTGTCGCGCTGGAGCACCGTGACGGTGCCGCCGGCCTTGGCGCCGGCGATCTCGGCGGCCGGGCCCGTCGAGGCCTTTTCGTCGCCGAAGGAGATGCCGGCCTGCTGGCGCTGGGCGTTCTCCTTGTCCTGGCCGTTGTTGTCGCTGCCTTTGCTGCCACCCTCGCTGCAGCCGGTGAGCACGAGAGCCCCCGCCGCCAGCAGTGAGAGCGCGGCGTACGCGTGGCGTCCACCCTTACCCATCACTCAGATTCCACCCATCTTGTGTCACCGTTGCGAAATGAAGTGCGAACCGGGCCCGGTGGGAGCCGTCGGTCTCTGTCGGGCGGAGACGCCCACAACTCGTCGGTCAGCGCGCCGTCTTGGGATCGAAGGCGTCCCTGACCGAGTCCCCGAGCAGGTTGAACGCCACGATGAAGACGATCATCGAGATGCCCGGGAAGAACATGTAGGTGATGTCGTTCTGCATCACGAGTTCGGTCGACGCCTTGGAGAACATCTGCCCCCAGTCCGGCGTCGGTTCGACGAGTCCGACCCCGAGGAAGGACAGACCGGCCTCCGCCGTCACGAAGGCGGGCAGCATGTAGGTCGACTGCACCAGGATCGGTGTGACCACGTTGGGCATGATCTCCCTGCGAATGATGCGTACCGGGGACGCCCCGCTCACCTTGGCGGCCTCGATGAACTCCCGTTCTCGCAGGGCGAGTGTGGTGCCGCGCAGGATGCGGGCGAGGCTCATCCAGCCCAGGAACCACTGCACGGCGATGAGGGCGACGACCCGGACGTACACCGGCGTCTCGTCGCGCGGGCTGACGAACAGCGAGACCACGACCGGCATGCTCGCGATGAAGAACAGCTGGGCCGGGAAGGCGAGGAGGAAGTCGATGACCCGGCTGATCAACTGGTCGGACTTGCCGCCGAGATAGCCGGCCGCGACGCCCAGGATGATGCCGGTGAGCACGGTCGCGACGGTGACGGCGAGCGAGATCATCAGGGAGTTGCGGATGCCGTAGAGCAGCTTGGTGAAGACGTCGTAGCCGTTGCCGGGCTCCAGGCCGAACCAGAACTCGCCGCTGATACCGCCGTTGGGCTGGAGGGGCACACCCGCGCTGTCGAAGAGTTCGGGGCGTTCGTCGGCGAACACCGTGTACGGGTCCTTGCCGTAGAGCTTCGCGATCAGGGGGGCCGCGAGGCCGATCACGAAGAAGAAGATCACGATGTACGCGGAGACCACGCCGGTGCGGTCGCGCTTGAAGCGGATCCACATCAACTGCCCGGGAGAGCGGCCTTCGAGCTGCTTGGCCTCCTCGGGCTTGGTCTTCGGCTGCTGGTCGCCGTCGACGACGACCGAGGTCCCGCCGCCTTCGATGTCGATAGGACTGGTCACAGTTCGCCCATTTCACAGGTGTGGGTGTGCCGAACCGGCGACCGGCACGAGGGTGTGCGATCGCGGGTCGGATCATGAAGAAGCGTCAGCGGCGTGCCACGGCACACGGAAGAAGCCGCAGCCGGACGCGCGTAGGGGCGGAAGCGGAGCTCCTCAGAGCCGATCGCCGCACGCTGGGGCGGAGTTGACGCAACTTGCGGACGCTGTGACCCACCTGGTGCTTGTGACACCGCGCATGGGACTCCTCCTCATGACTCCACGTGTTCACCAACAGGAGGGGGTACATGCCTTTCCTCCGACACCCCTGACGGAGGGTCAGGCACCCCCTGGTGCTCGTGAGTCGGCGCCGTCCCCACGGCGCGAGACCCATTGACCCGAGCGCTACGCGGCTAACTATCTGCCATGAGCCAAGTACCGACCACTGTTCTTAAATCTCAATTCAGTCACAGCTGGCCCGTACATCTTCCAAAATCTGGACAAACTGTCTGGTGCAAGAAGGCCGCGAAACGGACGTGTTACATGGGTATCGGGCGAGGATCTCCGCATTACGGACATCCTTCACCGCCCGTCCACAGGAACCTGACTGAAAACGAGTTGCAAAAAGCCCGGGCACCCCCAAGAAGGGGGCACCCGGGCTCAGGAACTGATCGGCGATCAGCCGTGCTTGGCGCGGCTCGCGGCGCGGGCGCGCTCGCGGGCGTCCAGGTTCACCTTGCGGATGCGAACCGCCTCCGGGGTGACCTCCACGCACTCGTCGTCGCGGCAGAACTCCAGCGACTGCTCCAGCGACAGCTTGCGCGGCGGGACGATCGACTCGGCGACGTCAGCGGTCGAGGACCGCATGTTCGTCAGCTTCTTCTCCTTGGTGATGTTGACGTCCATGTCGTCGGAGCGCGAGTTCTCGCCGACGATCATGCCCTCGTACACCTCGGTGCCCGGCTCGGTGAAGAGCACGCCGCGCTCCTGGAGGTTCGTCATCGCGAACGCGGTGACGGCACCGGCGCGGTCGGCGACCAGGGAGCCGTTGTTACGGGTCTGGAGGGTGCCGAACCAGGGCTCGAAGCCCTCGTGGATGGAGTGTCCGATGCCCGTACCGCGGGTCTGGGTCAGGAACTCGGTCCGGAAGCCGATGAGACCACGCGACGGCACGACGAACTCCATGCGCACCCAGCCGGAGCCGTGGTTGGACATGTTGTCCATGCGGCCCTTGCGGACGCCCATGAGCTGCGTGACGGCGCCCATGTGCTCCTCGGGCACGTCGATCGTCATGCGCTCGACGGGCTCGTACGTCTTGCCGTCGACCTCCTTGGTGACGACCTGCGGCTTGCCGATGGTGAGCTCGAAGCCCTCGCGGCGCATCTGCTCGACCAGGATGGCGAGCGCGAGCTCACCACGGCCCTGGACCTCCCAGGCGTCGGGACGCTCGGTCTCCAGGACGCGCAGCGAGACGTTACCGATCAGCTCGCGGTCCAGGCGGTCCTTGACCTGGCGGGCGGTGACCTTGCGGTCCTTGACGGCCGCCTTGTTGTCGGCGCCCTTGCCCGTGCCGCCACGGCCGACCAGCGGCGAGGTGTTGGTGCCGATGGTCATGGAGATCGCGGGCTCGTCGACCGTGATCAGCGGCAGCGGGATGGGGTTCTCGGTGTCCGCGAGGGTCTCGCCGATCATGATGTCGGCGATACCGGCGACGGCGCAGATGTCACCGGGGCCGGCCACCTCGGCGGGCTTGCGGGTGAGCGCCTCGGTCATCAGCAGCTCGGAGATGCGCACGTTGCTGATGGAGCCGTCACGCTTGATCCACGCGACCGTCTGCCCCTTGCGCAGCTCGCCCTGCTCGACGCGGAGCAGCGCGATACGGCCGAGGAAGTTGTCGGCGTCCAGGTTGGTGACGTGGGCCTGGAGCGGGGCGGCCTCGTCGTAGGTCGGGGCCGGGATGTGCTCCAGGATCGTGGAGAAGAACGGCTCCAGGCTGTTGGAGTCGGCCGGGACCGTGCCGTTCTCCGGCTTGGTCAGCGAGGCGATGCCGTCACGGCCGCAGGCGTAGACGATCGGGAACTCGATCTGCTCCTCGTCCGCGTCCAGGTCGAGGAAGAGGTCGTACGTCTCGTTGACGACCTCGTCGATCCGGGAGTCCGGACGGTCCGTCTTGTTGATGCACAGGATGACGGGCAGACGCTGCTGGAGCGCCTTGCGCAGCACGAAGCGGGTCTGCGGCAGCGGGCCCTCGGAGGCGTCGACGAGGAGGACGACACCGTCGACCATCGACAGACCGCGCTCGACCTCGCCACCGAAGTCGGCGTGGCCGGGGGTGTCGATGATGTTGATCGTGATCGGCTCGCCGCCGTCCTTGGGGTGGTACTTCACCGCCGTGTTCTTGGCGAGGATCGTGATGCCCTTCTCACGCTCCAGGTCGTTCGAGTCCATCATGCGGTCGTCGACGCCTTCGAGCTGGTGCGCGGCGAAGGCGCCGGCCTGCTTCAGCATGCCGTCGACGATGGTGGTCTTGCCGTGGTCGACGTGGGCGACGATGGCGACATTGCGGATGTCGTGGCGCGTGGCCATAGTGCGGCGTACTCCCGGAGTGGTGTGGAAGGGGCCTGCGCGTACGTCTGTGTGACGCGGACCCTGCCGGGCTGTACATGCCACGGCCTCACCCCATGGTACGTGGGATTGACAGGGGCGGCCTCCGGGGGCGGTTTCAGGCCTCCTGAGCAGCCTTGGAACCGGTCGGACAGCGGAGGGCGGCGGCCTCCCGGCCGCTCTCGCTCGGTGCGGCCTCGGCGCAGGGCCGGATGTCGGAGCCGATCTCGTCCCAGGTGCGCACATGCCCCTTCACCGGCTCGACGTCCTCACAGGTGTACGTGAAGTCGGCGTCGACGAGATCGACGTAGCTCCAGGCGTAGTAGGCACCCTTGTGGAGCGCCGTCCCCTCCACGTACGAGTCACCGTGCCGGGTGTCCACCACCCCTCGCGCGCCGACCTTCGACTCGTCGACGTCCAGGTGCTCGTCCAGCGCCGCGAGCACCCCCGATGCGCCCGCGCCGGGCGGCACGGGGCTGACCGTCCGGTTGTAGACGACCGTGTCGATGACCTCGAGCTGGGCCTTGTAGGACGCCGTCGGCCTCGCGATCGTTATGGGGCCGGCGAGCTTGGTCACCTTCTGGGTGCGCTCGATGCCCGACCAGGTGTACTTCCCGTCCGTGCAGGATCCCGCCCGCGTGTCCGAGTCAGCGCACGCCGTCAGCCCCGCGGCGAGGGCGACCAGCGCCGCCCCCGCCCCCCACATCCGTCTCCGCATGTACATGCTCATGCGGAGAATGATCTCCTACTTCTCTGTGGGGCTCGCCGAGGGGCGGGCCCCCTTCTTCAGGAAGCCCATGTCCTCGTAGACCGGTGTCTGGAAGCCGAAGGCGCCGGCGTTGGCGATGTTCTTGCGCGCGGCCGTCAACTGGGGCCGCTGGTACAGCGGGATCGAGCCGGCGGCGGCCCAGATCCGGGAGTCGGCCTTGCGGATCAGGCCCCGGCTCTCGCCCTCGTCCAGCGTGGAGACGGCCTGGTCGAAGAGCTGGTCCACCTGGTCGGTGCCGACCCGGGTGTAGTTCTGCTCGACGTTCAGGGAGCCGTCGGCCGCCGGGACCGGCTTGGCGTAGATCGGGCGGGCGTCGGTGGCGGGGAAGGCGGACGCGGGCCAGGAGTACAGGGCGAGGTCGAACTGGCCGGACGCGATGTGGTCCTTGAAGTAGCTCTCGTCCGCGACCTTGGTGATCTCGGTGCGGATGCCGACCTTCTGGAGCATCCCGGAGATCCGGTCGGCCACCGTGCGCAGGGTCTGCGAGCCGGGCCCGGACGGCAGCACGAAGCGGAGCGTGAGGGGCTTGCCGTCCTTGGCGAGCGCCCCGGCCGCGGCGCCGGCGGGCGCGGCGGTGCCCCGGGGGGCGTAGGCGCCGGGGGCGCCGCCCTGCTTGAGCTTGTTCGTGTACTGCTTGCCGTCCTGTGCGAGGTGCTTGGAGCCGTCCCCGCTCTCCTGGTGCTTCTTGGGGTCCTGCCTCTTCTCCCGGTCGGCCTCGCGCGGCGCCTTGTCGTCCTCGCCGACGATGTACGTCCCGTCCTCGGACTCCTCCTCGTCCGAGGAGGCCTTGTCGGCCTTGGACCCGGCGGCCTTCTCGCCCTTCTTCTTCTCCTCCTTCAGCGGGCCGCCCGGCACCCAGCCGGCGTCCGCGAGGAGGGCCTGCGCCTCGGCGGTGTCCTGGCCGCCCAGGGCGCCACTGTTGTCGGCGTAGGCGGCCTGCCCGGCGAGCGCGAGGTGGCTGCCGACCGGCTCGGCGGGCAGGCCGAGCGGGGTGAGCACGACCGAGGCGAGGGCCTCGCGGTCGATGGCGCGGGCCACGGCACGGCGGACCCGCTCGTCGGCGAGCGGCCCCTCGGCGCCGTTGAGGGCGAGCTGCGTGTAGGCGGGCTCCAGGGAGCGGCGCACCTCGAAGCCGCCCAGGGCCTGCTGCTGGCGGGCGTACGCGGAGATCTCCTTGCGCTGCTTCTCGCGGGCGCTGATCTCCTCGTCGGCGGCCTCCTCGTCGGTGCCCTTGGCGACGGCCCAGGAGCGCAGGGAGTCGGCGGCGCTGAGGTTGCTGCCGGGGCCCATCAGCGGGGTGGCGCTCTGCTTGCCCTTGGCGGCGACGGTGATCCGCTTGACCGCCTCGGGGTCGATCTCGGCCAGGTCCAGTTCGCCCGCGGCGAGTGCGGCGGCCCGCTTGTCGCGGGGTACGGCTCTCAGCACGATCTCGTTGAGCTTGGCGGGGTGGCCCCACCAGCGCGGGTTGCGGGCGAGGGTGACCTCGTCGTCCTTGCGGTCGACCTTCTGAAGCGCGAAGGGACCGGCGGTGACCTTGAGCTTCTTGCGGGCGCTGTCGTTGAAGGAGTCCGGGGTGCCCATGACGTCCTTCGGGTACAGCGGGGAGAACAGCGACTTCCAGTCGGCGTACGGCCGCGCGAAGGTGACCTTGACCTCGAGGTCGTTCTTGCCGCGCTCGATCTTCTCGATGCGGTCGTACCCGGCGTTGCGGGCCGTCCAGTACGCGGTGTCCTTGCCGGACAGGGCGCGCCACTGGGCGGCGAAGTCGGCGGCGCCGATCTCGCGGCCGTCGCTCCAGACGGCCTGCTGGTTGAGCTTGTACAGCACGACCTGGCGGGGCTCGGTCTCGACGACCTCGGCCTTCTCCAGGTAGTCGGAGTCGAGCTGCGGGCGTCCGTTCGCATCCAGCCGGTACATGGCCGGCAGGACGGCCTGGGCGACGCGGGTGGTGGTGGCGTCGGCGTCCGACTGGAACGTGTTGAGGGTGTCCGGCACGGAGTCCACGGCCCAGCGCAGGGTGCCGCCGTCGGCGACCAGGGAGCGGTCGGCGAACCCGATGTCCGACGCCGCGAGCGGCTTGCCGGCCGGGTCCTCGGAACTGCACCCGGAGAGCAACGGGACCGCGAGCGCGCCCGCGCTCAGAAACGCGACCGAGCGCATCACCGCGCGCAGTGCGACGCCGTCGTGGGACATGCCGTCTACCTCCGGGGGTGCGCCGCCTGGTTTCGATCACGTTTGGCGGTATATGGAGCTGATCAGATGTATGCGGCCACTGAAGAGGAAAGGGTTCGGCAGGCGACGGCGACACGGCGGGGACGGCCCGGAAGCCCACCCGTGCGGCGCAATGGGCGGCGCGCGAGGGGCGCGCACGGAGGCTCACGATCCGCCAATCCATGCACGTCCCTTCACATGGGCCGGTGTGACGCGCAACACTCGCAGGCGCACATGAACGTTGCCGCCCGAAGTGAGGTCACGTCATGGCCCTGCACGACGAACTGGCGTCAGCCCAGCGCTGCCTCGACGAACTGCACCGGTATGTGAAGCGCCTGGAGCAGCAGCTCGGCAGCGGTGGTCTGGAGATGCGCCGCGTCCGCGTCGACACCGACCGCCTGCGCGAGAGCCTCGCCCTGCTCAGGGACGCCGATCCCGCGCTCGCCCAGTCGAAGCGGCCCGATCTCGTCTCCATCCCCGACACCCCGTACGACAACACCCTGTGGACGGACTCGGACGACGAGGGTCTCGGCGCCCGCGACCGCCACGCCCCCTGAACCCGACCGGAGTCATGAGTTGGCCACTGGTACGGAACCTCATCTGAACAGCGGCGGCGTACGGTCCGGTACGCGCGCCGCGATCACCGCCCCTCATCTGCGGACCGACCGCTGGTGGCTGGCGCCCGCGGTCACCGCCGCCGGGCTGCTGGCCTTCGTCGTCTACTCGACGTGGCGGGCCTTCGCGGACACGGACTACTACGCGGCGCCGTACGTCTCCCCGTTCTACTCGCCCTGTCTGGCCGAGCGGTGCGAGACAATGCGCTCCGGGCCCAACTGGGAGATCTTCGGCGGCTGGTGGGGCATCTCCCCCGCGATCCTCATCCTGATCTTCCCGCTCGGCTTCCGCCTGACCTGCTACTACTACCGCAAGGCCTACTACCGGGGCTTCTGGGCATCCCCGCCGGCCTGCGCGGTGGCCGAGCCGCACAAGAAGTACACCGGCGAGACCCGCTTCCCGCTGATCCTGCAGAACATCCACCGGTACTTCTTCTACGCCGCGATCGTCGTCGCCGGGATCCTGACCTACGACACCGTGCTCTCGTTCCGCAACGAGCACTACGAGTGGGGCCACATGGGCCTCGGCACCCTCGTGTTCCTGGTCAACATCACCCTGATCTGGGCGTACACCCTCTCCTGCCACTCCTGCCGGCACATCGTCGGCGGGCAGCTCAAGCACTTCTCCAAGCATCCCGTGCGCTACAAGGCCTGGCAGTGGGTCGGGAAGCTGAACGCCCGTCACATGCTGCTGGCCTGGGCGTCGTTGGTGAGCGTGGCGCTCGCCGACTTCTACGTCTACCTGGTCGCCTCCGGCGCCTTCGACGATCCGAGGTTGTTCTGATGTCCGTGGTCGACCGCCAGGAGTGGGACGTCGTCGTGGTCGGTGCCGGGGGCGCCGGACTGCGCGCCGCCATCGAGGCGCGCGAGCGTGGCGCCCGTACGGCAGTCATCTGCAAGTCGCTGTTCGGCAAGGCGCACACGGTGATGGCCGAGGGCGGCATCGCGGCGGCGATGGCGAACGCCAACGAGCACGACAGCTGGCAGGTGCACTTCCGCGACACCATGCGCGGCGGGAAGTTCCTCAACCAGTGGCGGATGGCCGAGCTGCACGCCCAGGAGGCCCCGCAACGCGTGTGGGAGCTGGAGACCTGGGGCGCGCTGTTCGACCGCACGAAGGACGGCCGGATCTCCCAGCGCAACTTCGGCGGCCACGAGTACCCGCGCCTCGCGCACGTCGGCGACCGCACGGGCCTGGAACTCATCCGGACCCTCCAGCAGAAGATCGTCTCGCTTCAGCAGCAGGACCATCGCGAGACGGGCGACTACGAGTCCCGGCTCAAGGTCTTCCAGGAGTGCACGGTCACCCGGGTTCTCAAGGACGGCTCACGCGTGAGTGGCGTCTTCGCCTACGAGCGCGAGTCCGGCCGCTTCTTCGTCCTGGAGGCGCCGTCCGTCGTCATCGCGACCGGCGGCATCGGCAAGTCGTTCAAGGTGACGTCGAACTCGTGGGAGTACACGGGCGACGGCCACGCGCTGGCCCTGCTCGCGGGCGCGCCGCTGCTGAACATGGAGTTCGTGCAGTTCCACCCGACGGGCATGGTCTGGCCGCCGTCGGTCAAGGGCATCCTCGTCACCGAGTCGGTGCGCGGCGACGGCGGGGTGCTGCGCAACTCCGAGGGCAAGCGGTTCATGTTCGACTACATCCCGGACGTCTTCAAGGAGAAGTACGCCGAGTCGGAGGAGGAGGGTGACCGCTGGTACGAGGACCCGGACAACAACCGGCGTCCACCGGAGCTGCTCCCCCGCGACGAGGTGGCGCGCGCCATCAACTCCGAGGTGAAGGCGGGCCGCGGCTCCCCGCACGGCGGCGTCTTCCTGGACGTGTCCACGCGCATGCCCGCCGACGTCATCAAGCGCCGACTGCCGTCGATGTACCACCAGTTCAAGGAGCTGGCGGACGTCGACATCACCGCGGAGGCGATGGAGGTCGGGCCGACCTGTCACTACGTGATGGGCGGCATCGCGGTCGACTCGGACACCGCGGCGGCCCGCGGGGTGCCGGGGCTGTACGCGGCCGGTGAGGTCGCGGGCGGCATGCACGGCTCCAACCGGCTCGGCGGCAACTCCCTGTCCGACCTGCTGGTGTTCGGCCGCAGGGCGGGCCTGCACGCCGCCGAGCACGCGGCCTCCCTCGCCTTCGAACGCCCCGCGGTGGACGACGACCAGGTCGACTCGGCGGCGGCGGAGGCGCTGCGGCCGTTCTCGGCGGAGGGCCCGGCGCCGGGCGAGGAGGACGGCCGCCCGCCGGAGAACCCGTACACCCTCCACCAGGAGCTCCAGCAGGCCATGAACGACCTCGTCGGCATCATCCGCCGCGAGGCCGAGATGGCGCAGGCCCTGGAGAAGCTGGCGGAGCTGCGGGTACGGGCCCGACGCGCCGGAGTCGAGGGCCACCGCCAGTTCAACCCGGGCTGGCACCTCGCGCTCGACCTGCGCAACATGCTGCTCGTCAGCGAGTGCGTGGCGCGGGCGGCGCTGGAGCGCACCGAGTCGCGCGGCGGCCACACCCGCGAGGACCACCCGGCGATGGAACGCAAGTGGCGCAACATCAATCTGCTGTGCCGACTGACCGACCCCACGGGCGGGTTGGCGGCCACGGACCCGGTCCGCGGTCAGATCGCCCTCACCCGGGAGACCACCGACCCCATCCGCGCCGACCTGCTCGCCCTCTTCGACAAGGAGGAGCTGGTCAAGTACCTCGCCGAAGAGGAGCTGTACGAGTGAGCAGCTACAAGGCCCAGTTCAAGGTGTGGCGGGGCGATGTGCAGGGCGGCGGCCTGGAGGACTTCACGGTCGAGGTCAACGACGGCGAGGTGGTCCTCGACATCATCCACCGCCTCCAGGCCACCCAGGCCCCGGACCTCGCCGTCCGCTGGAACTGCAAGGCGGGCAAGTGCGGTTCGTGCTCGGCGGAGGTCAACGGGCGGCCCCGGCTGATGTGCATGACCCGCATGTCGGTGTTCACCCGCGAGGAGACGATCACCGTCACCCCGCTGCGGGCCTTCCCCGTCGTCCGCGACCTGGTGACCGACGTCGGCTTCAACTACGAGAAGGCGCGCGAGGTCCCGGCGTTCGTACCGCCCGCGGACCTGGGTCCCGGCGAGTACCGGATGATGCAGGAGGACGTGGACCGCTCGCAGGAGTTCCGCAAGTGCATCGAGTGCTTCCTGTGCCAGGACACCTGCCATGTGGTCCGCGACCACGAGGAGAACAAACGGGCGTTCGCGGGCCCGCGCTTCCTGATGCGGGTCGCGGAGCTGGACATGCACCCGCTGGACGCGGCGGAGGAGTCGGGCCTCGACCGCAAGACCACCGCCCAGGACGAGCACGGCCTCGGCTACTGCAACATCACCAAGTGCTGCACGGAGGTCTGCCCCGAGGGCATCAAGATCACGGACAACGCGCTGATCCCGCTGAAGGAGCGGGCGGTGGACCGCAAGTACGACCCGCTGGTGTGGCTGGGCTCGAAGATCAGGAGGAGGTCCTCATAGCGAGCCGCTGCACATAGAGCCCGAGCGCGAACACCACCATGCCGGCCATCGCGTACGGCACGTGCTCCATGCTGGGCCCGCTCAGCGGTCCGAGGAACAGGAAGGTGCCGATCCCGGCCTGCCCGATCAGCGTGCCGTACCCCCACACCCGGGGCCGGGCCACCTTGGCGCGTCCGCGCCCCGGGAGCAGCCACCCGGTGGTGACGGCGGCGCCCCCGATCACCAGCCCGGCCGTCAGGACGAGGACGGCCGCGATCACCAATATCCCGTGCACGCCGATCATCGTCGCACCAGGTCGAGGACCTGGACCAGGTTGTGCTCGGCAATACCGCGCATGAATTCCGTAAAGGGAAAGTCTCCGTCGAGCAGCCGCAACGGCCCGGCGACCAGGGACAGCCGCATGGCGAGCCGGTAGAACCGCAGCCGGTCCTCGTCGAGGCCCGGGACGCGGAGGGCCTCGTAGCTGTCCCCGAACCGGATCTCCAGGAAGACGTGCTCCCACTCCACGTCGAAGTAGAGCAGCCCTTCGATGTCGATGAGGGCGAGCTCACCCGCCGGGGTCAACAGGACGTGATCGGGCCCGAGTTCACCGTGGATGAGGGTGTGACGCCGGCGCGGCCGGACCTCGGCGGCCAACACCTTTACCCGCTCCTGGAGTTGCTCCCGCACGGCGGCAGCGCGCGGCTCCCGCCGAGCCACCTCCTCCACGTCACGCAGGGCACCCTCCAGAACCCGCTGCGCGCAGGAAGTCCCGTACGAGGTGCCACCGTTGTCGACGAGGGCGACCTTGCCGAAGCGGGGGCCGGTGTGGGCGTGCAGGGTGTCGAGAAGGGCCGCCAGCCGGTCCAGCAGGGCCGGGTCGCGGGGCAGGGCCGCTTCCAGACTGTCTCCGGGGAGGTCCTCGACGACCGCCTGCCGGGCCTCGGCGTCGACGTGCAGCAGCCGGGGCGTCCGCACGCCGGCGGCGGCCAGGCGGTCGTGTGCCGCGGTGAAGAGGTCGAGGCCGGTGCCGTGGGAGAACGGGTCGCGGAGGTCGGAGGGGCCCGCGTCCCAGTAGTCCTCGTCCGGCGACCAGACGTACGCGATCGCGCTGAAGCCGTCGTCGAAGGTCAGCCGGTAGACGCCTTTCTTGGTGCCGCCGTGCAGCCGGGTGGCGGCGGCGAGGGTGCGGCCGCCTCCGACGGCGGCGCGGGCGAGGGGGGCGAGGTCGGCGCGGGTGAGGGGCGTGCGGGTGCCGGTCATCCGCCCGATCCTGGCACCCGGCCCCGACAGCCGCAGCCGGATTTCGACGCACCCAGCCCACCCAGTCCCCTCACTCCTCTCTTCCCGGTCGCGCCCTCGCATTCCTGCTCATACGCTCCGAAATGTGACGTCATCCTTGATACGGGGCCGGCCGCGGCGGGCGACCTCGCACATATCCGTGCGGGTCGTGCACGCCCTGCTGGGTGTGCTGATCGGCGTGCTGTGGCTGGTGCTGCCGGGGATGACGACCGAGCACCGTGTTCCGGCGGCGGACGGGCGCGCACAGGCGGCGGTCGCACAGGACGAGGAAGGGTCGTCCGCGGCGGACCTGGTGCTGCCGCTCGTGGCGGTGGGCGCCGCGGTGGTGGTGGCCGGATACGCCTACGTACGGCGGACGCGGCGGGCCCGCACCCGGACCACCCCCGGCGGTGTTCCCGCCCCGGTCGCGGCAGCGCCACCGCTCGCCGAACTGGACGAGCAGGCGCGGTTGTTGCTGGTGGCCGCCGACGACAGTGTCCGCACCAGCCGTGAGGAGCTGGGCTTCGTCGAGGCCCGGTTCGGGGAGAGCGCGGTGGTGTCCACCGTCCTCGCCCTGCGGGGCGCGGAGGCCGAGCTGCGGGCCGCCTTCCGGATGCGGCAGCAGTACGACGACGGCGTACCGGAGGAGGCCTCGGCCCGGCAGCACGCGCTCGCCGGGATCGTGGGCCGCTGCGAGGAGGCCGGGCGGCGACTGGACGAGGCCGCGGCCGGCGTCGACCAGCTGCGCGGCCTGGAGCAGGGGGCGGGTGAGGCACTGGGGCTGGCCGAGACGCGGTTCCGGGCGCTCACCGGACGTACCCAGGCCGTCGAGGCGCTGCTCGCCGATCTGACCGCCCGGTACGGCCCCGCCGCCGTCGCCGAGGTCACCGGATACGTGGAGCAGGCCAAGGACCGGCTCGTCTTCGCCACCCTGCGCCTCAACCAGGCCCGCCAGGCCGGCGACCTCGCCGCCCACGACCGGGCCGCCCTGCATCTGCGCGCGGCCGAGGGCGCGATCGCCCAGGCCGCCGTCTTCCTCCACGGCGTCGAACGCCTCGGCACCGAGCTCTCCGGGGCCGCGGCCCTGGTGCCGGCCGCGCTGACCGGCGCGGAGGCGGAGATCGCGCGGGCGCAGCGGTCTTCGGCGGCCCAGGTGCCCGTCGGCGAGCTGCGGGCCCGGATTCTGCATGCGGACAACGTGCTGGCCTTCGTACGGGACGAGGTGGCGAGTGGGGCTCCGTACGACCCGCTCGACGCCCTGCGTCGGATCGTGCGGGCGGTCGCGCCGCTCGCCGCGGAGCCCACGGCCGGGGTGCTGGGGGCCGCCGCCGCGCTGGCGGGGAGGGCCGCCGTGGCGGGGGCGGACGACTTCGTCGCGACGCACCGGGGCGCGGTGGGGGCCACGGCCCGCACCCGGCTGGCGGAGGCGGCGCGGTTGCTGGGCGAGGACCCGGTGGCCGCCGACGCGCTCGCCGTCGAGTCCCGTGACCTCGCCGAACAGGACGTCCGCGTGCACGGCAACCCCGTCGCCGGAGCGGCCGAACACGAGAGCGGGGGCGCCGGGGCGGTGCTCGGCGGCATCCTGCTGGACGACGGAGCAGCGGCAAGCTTCGGCGGCCCGCGCGGCCGGGGGCGCCGCGCCCAGTCCAGCTCCAGCCTGCCCACGGACGTCTAGAACAGGCTCAGCAACGCCTCCGCCGGGTCCGTCAGGCCCGTTTCGCCGTCCGGCAGCGGGAGTTCGAACCACACCGTCTTTCCGCGCGGCGTACGGCGGGAGCCCCAGGCCGCGCTGAGCAGGCCGACCAGTTGCAGGCCCCGGCCGCCCTCGTCGGTGTCGCGGGCGCGGCGGCGGCGCGGCTGGACCAGGCCGGAGTCCCAGACCTCGCAGACCAGGGTGCGGTCGAGGAGGAGCCGCAGTCTGATCTCGCCCTCGCCGTATCGCAGCGCGTTGGTCACCAGCTCGCTGACCAGCAGTTCCGTGGTGTCGACCAGCGGTTCCAGGTCCCAGCTGAGCAGCTGCCCGCGCGCGTACTCCCGCGCCCGGCCCACGCTGCGCGGCTCGCGCGGCAGGGTCCAGTCGCCGACGGAGTCGACGGGCAGGCCCTGGACGCGGGCCATCAGCAGCGCGATGTCGTCCTCGCCGTGGTGGGTGTCGAGGGTGTTGAGGACGTGGTCGCAGACGTCCTCCAGGGGGCGGGCCGGATCGGTCAGCGCCCCTACGAACGCCTGGAGGCCCTCGTCGAGGGGGTGATCGCGGCTTTCGACCAGTCCATCCGTGTAGAGCGCGAGCAGGGCGCCCTCGGGGAGTTCGACCTCGACCTCCTCGAAGGGCTCCCCGCCGACGCCGAGCGGCATGCCCGGCGGGACGTCGAGCATCAGCGCCGCCTCGCCGGGTTCGACGAGGACGGGCGGCAGATGACCGGCGTTGGCGAAGGTGCAGCGGCGGGTGACCGAGTCGTAGACGGCGTACACGCACGTCGCCAGGTACACCTCGGACAGGTCGGCCTCGCGGGGCCGACGCGCGGCCCGGGTGGCCTGCTGGACCCCGCCGGGCGCGCCCAGCCCGCGCGCGATCTCGTCCAACGCGCTGAGGACTTCCGCCGGTTCGAGGTCGAGCAGGGCCAGGGTGCGGACGGCGGACCGGAGTTCACCCATCGCCACGGCCGCGCGCAGCCCGCGCCCCATGACGTCCCCGACCACCAACGCCGTACGGTGCCCGGGCAGTTCAATGACGTCGAACCAGTCGCCGCCGACCTCGCTGGGCCGGTCGGAGGAGGAGTTGCCGGGCCGGTAGCGGCAGGCGATGTCGAGGCCGGAGGCGACCGGGTCGCCGGGCGGCAGCAGGGACCGCTGGAGCATCAGCGCCCGCTCGTGCTCCCGCCGGTACAGCCGCGCGTTGTCGATACAGACCGCGGCCCGCGCCGCCAGCTCGACGGCCAGCTCCCGGTCCCGGTCCCCGAACGGCTCGCTGCCCTTGGTCCGCGCGAACTGCGCCAGGCCTACGACGGTGTCGTGGGCGACCATCGGCACGGCGAGCGTGGACTGCACGAGGCCGCCCTCCTCGGCCGGGATGTACTGCGGGCGGGCGGTGCGCAGGGCGTCCGCGCAGGGCGAGTTGAAGGGGTAGTGGTGGACGGCGCCGACCGCTATGGGCGGGCCCGAGCCGGCGAAGGGGGCGTCGGAGACGGCGCTGGCGAAGGCGACCCGGCGCAGTTCGGCGCTGCCGTCGGCGAGCCCGGGCGGGGTCTCGTCGCCGGCGAGGAGGCCCTGGTAGAGGTCGACGGTCGCCAGGTCGCAGAAGCCGGGGACGACGACGTCGAGGAGTTCGCGGGCGGTGGTCTCCAGGTCGAGGGAGTTGCCGATGCGGGCACCGGCCTCGTTGAGAAGGGCGAGATTGCGCCGGGCGGCGGCGGCTTCCCGGGCGGCCTGGCGGCGGGCGGTGATGTCGATGGCGAGCCAGGCGATGCCGATGGGGCGCCCGGAGCCGCTGTGCACCCGGTAGAGGTTGACCGACCAGTGCCGGCGGTCCTCGGAGCCCGGCACGAAGCCCGTGACGTGCATGTCCGTGATGGAGTCGCCGGTGTCCAGGACCCGGCGCAGGGTGGCCGCCACCCGCTCGGCCTCGGGGCGCGGCAGGTAGTCGTGGACGCCCTTGCCCCGGTGGTCGTCCGGTGTCCCGCCGAACACGGTGGCGAACCGCTGGTTGGCGCGGCGCACCCGCAGGTCGGGGTCGATCAGCAGGAAGCCGAACGGAGATTGACCGAAAATCGACTGCGAGGCGGCGAGGTCGGTCTCGATGCTGCGCAGGGTGCGGACGTCGACGACGATGCAGACGGCGGCCTTCGCGCCGTCCTCGGTCCGCGTCGGCATGACATAGACCTCGGCGAGACCCTCGGTCCCGCGGGTGCCGTCCTCGCCGTCCGGGGCCCGGAACGGGACGACGCCGGTCCACTCGCGGCCGTCGAGGATCTCGGCCATCTTGCGCTGGCCGATCTCGCGCCGGTCCGGGTCGATGAACGCCTCGATGGGGTCCATGCCGACCGCCTGCTCGGCGGGAATCCCGAAGACCTGCTCGGCGCGCAGGCTCCACTGGTCGACGAGACCGTCGGGGCCGATGGAGAAGGACGCGACCTTGATGTAGTCGTAGATCGAGCCGGGCGGACTGCTCTGCCACATGGCGTCACCCTGTGGGGCCACGGCCTCACCCGCGGCCTGTGACCTCGCGCCGTCCGACGGGTCCTCGGACTCCGTGGCCTTCGCTGGTATCTCGCTCACGCGAACCGTCCCCTCCAGCTCACCGCGCCCGGCACCGGTCACCGGCAGCGGCTGCCCGCAGTATCCAGCACTACGGCGCCGCACAACACGGTGTTCACGATCACAGCACGGTCCCAGCGTTTTTTGGACCGCACCGCGACAACACTTCCAGTCTTCTAACCAGCCAACACGCAGTCGAATCACGCGCTCCGACAACCGCCAGTGGCCTGAACCAGACGGTGGACAGTGCGGGCGCACGCGTACAGCCCGTACGCCCCCGGTGCGCTGCGGCGTTCACCGCCGCGTTCACTGCGGCACCGCGAGCTCGAACCACACCGTCTTCCCGGACGCGCCGGGGCGGGTGCCCCAGCGGCGCGAGGAGTGGGCGACCAGCTGGAGACCCCGTCCGCTCTCGTCCTCGGGCAGCGCGACGCGCTCGCGGGGCGGGTCCGGGAGCGGGTCGGAGACCTCCACCAGCAGGACGGCGTCGAGGCCGGTGGGGCGGACGAGGCGGACGCCGATCGGGCCGGTGGCGTGCCGCAGGGAGTTGGTGACCAGCTCGCTCACCAGCAGGGCGGTGAGGTCGGCCATGCTGTCGAGGTCCCAGTCACGCAGTCGTCCGCGGACGGCTCCGCGGGCGGCGCGTACGGCGCCGGGGTCCGCGGGGAACGACCACTCGGCGCAGTCGCCTTCGGTGTCGATCACGCCGATCACTTCCCAGGCCACACCCATGTCCGGTTTCGTGGGGTTAATGGGCACATACCCGATATCCGGTGGGGATTACCGTGTGGCGGGGCGCACTGTGGTGCGAACGGGGGTACGCCGGGCGCCTAAGAGCTCGGGGTGCCTGGTTGTCGGGCGGGTGCGGGTTCGTCGTGGCTGGTCGCGCAGTTCCCCGCGCCCCTAGGTGAGCGACCTGGTCGCCACTTCTCTGACTGCCGGGATGTCCTGGTCCAACCACGGCACGTCCCACAGCTCATCCCGGCTCAACCAGCGGAGTTCGTCATGGTCCTGAAGGGGCTTGGGGTCCGGAGAGCCGGGCAGCAGGCGAGCCGTCCAGACCTGGAGGACGTACGGAACCCGAAGGGGCCACTCGCCCGGGACCCGGTCCCCCACCTCCGTCTCCACCCCCAGCTCCTCGCGGAGTTCTCGCACCAGGGCGGCCTCCGGGGACTCGCCCGGTTCCACCTTGCCGCCCGGGAGTTCCCAGCGGCCCGCCAACTCGGGTGGGGCGCTGCGGCGGGCGGCCAGGAGGCGGCCTGCGTCGAGGAGGGCGGCTCCTACCACCAGGGTGCGTTCGGTCATGGGGCGGAGCCTACGGGAGGCCGGGGCTCGGTCAGTTGCGGGTGGCGTCGCCGTTCTGGCCGATGCGTTCGACCCAGTACAGCTGCTTGTGGCCGCGGTCGTCGAGGCTGTCGGCGATCTTCTGGGCCTCGGCGCGGGTGGCGTAGCGGCCCACGCGGTAGCGGTTGCCGTTGTCGTCCTGTCGTATGACGAGCCAGGGAAGAGTGATCGTGCTGTCGTTCATCGCCCCCCACTGCTCCTTCCCGACAACGCCCCGCCCGCTAAGGAAACCGCAATCCGCATATGCCCGAGCCTACGCCTAACCTTTACGCAGCGAATACGCCTTTTCACAAAGAGGTACGCAACCGGCCAGAACGAGGGGGGCGTGCGGAGGCGAACGCGCCGTGCGCAGGGGTCGATGCGTCCGGTCAGAGGCGTATGCGCGCGTAGGGGGCCACCTGCGAGAACGGCCAGAATCCAACGGCGTTCGAAGGGGCGGCTGTTGACCCGGCGTCCGGGGCAACAGCCGTAAAGGTGTGCGCTACTTCACCGGAAGGTGGTACGCGACCCGGTAGCGGTCGGCCGGGATGACCACGTCGGCCGTCTCCACGGGGCGGCCGGAGGCGTAGAACGTGCGGTGGACGACCACGACGACATGGCCGGGGACGCCGCCCAGGGCGAGGAGTTCCTCGGCGAGGCCGGGGCGGGCGCCGACCTCCTCGGTGACGTTGTCCACGATCACGTCGATGGCCGCCATGCGCTCGACGACGCCCATGCCGCCCAGCGGGCCCTCCTCGGGGAGCATCACCGGGGTGCGGCCGGTGACCGCGAGGGGTTCCCAGGAGGTGGAGAGCATCATCGGCTCGCCGTTGTCCCGGTAGACGTACTTGGTGCACATCACGCGGTCACCGGGGCGGATCGCGAGCCGCTCGGCGACGGCGACGCTGGCCTCCGCCTGCCGGCTGCTGGACTCCCAGGTGCCGCGCGCGTCGCCGTCCGCCTGCTCCTGGCGGAAGGGCGTGGCGCCGCCGTCCGGGCGGAAGCCGGAGCGGGCGACCCTGCGGGGCACCGGGCGCTCACGGACGTACGTCCCGGAGCCGGAGCGGCCCTCGACCAGGCCCTCGGCCATCAGCACCTTGCGGGCCTCCAGGGCGACGGTGTCCGAGACGCCGTACTCCTCGCGGATTCTGGCCTGGGAGGGCAGCCGGGTGTGCGGTGGCAGCGAACCGTCGACGATCTTCTTGCGGAGATCACCCGCGACACGCAGATACGCCGGCTGCTCACCGAAAGTCACTGGCCGCTCCCATCAGGTTGTACAGACAGCAACAGCGTGGCAACCGTGGGTTGAGCCATGCAAGCAAAGGCCAGAGAATCACTCGATGTAGTGACATGTGGCCCCGGCGGGCTTTACGCAGGCACTTTCTCCCCGCTATAGCGGCGATCACACATCGAGCTCGCCCGCGTCCCCGCCGCCGCCTCCGCCCTCGTAGTCCTCGTCGTACGACGGCACCGTGGTGGCCAGGCCCAGAGCCTTGCGGGCGGTGACGGTGGTGTCGCCGTCGATGTAGTCGTACCCGGCGTCGTAGTGCTCGTAGTACGCGTCGACGTTCTTCGCGGCGGCGGCCTTCTCCCACTCCTTGCGGGCCGCGTCCAGGTCGGCGGCGAGGTCGCTGATGGCCCCCACCTTGCCTCCGGGCCAGGAGCGGGCGCGCAGCGCCTCGGCCTGCTCGCCGAGGGCGGTGCCGACCTCGCCCGCCCACTTGCGGTTCGCCGACAGGTCGTCCTCGGCGTAGTCCACGGGCTCCTCGTACAGCACCCGGTCCAGCGCGTTGGCCGACTTCAGGAAGGCGATCTGGTCCGCGTCCAGGTTGGTGGCGTCGTTGCGCAGCGAGCCGGTCAGGCTCTTCTTCTCGTCGACGTCACCGAAGACGCAGGTGATCTCGCGGTCGCCGAAGGTCCAGCTGTCCTCGGACGGCACGAGGTAGTACACGTCCACGTTCTCCGGTACGGCCCACGCGTCCATCGCGTAGTCCTCCTGGAGGGCGTAGCACTTGTCGTCGGCCATGTCGGTCACCTCGTCGTCGCCCGGGAAGGAGCCCGAGGGCAGGGTGACGACGGCGAACACCTCGCCGTGGTGGGCGCCGGTGCAGGGCACCTCGTCGACGTCGTAGGCGTCGCCCTGGAGGGAGCCGGTGCCCGAGTCGAAGCAGTCGCCCTTGGCGAGCGCGTAGGCGGTGCCCTCGCCGCGCGCGGCGTCCTTGAAGCCGTCCACGGCGTCGGACACGACCCCGGTCGACAGCGACACCGTCCACAGCACGAGCCCGACGACGGACAGCACGGAACCGGCGATCGCCATCCCCTTGCCGCGTTCGCCCTTCTTCTTGATCTGCGCGAGCGCGATCAGCCCCAGGACCAGCCCGACCGCAGGCAGGAAGCAGAGGATGCCGAGCACCAGGGCGGCGATGGCGACGCCGTTGACGGGCACGGGCTGCGCGTATCCGCCGTAGCCGTAGCCCCAGGGCCCTGGCGGGGTGAAAGGACCCGGCGGGTACGGCCCATGGGGCTGGTGGGGGCCGGGAGGCGGAGGTATGGACACGGGTACCGTGCTCCTGGTTCGGACTGGGGTGGCGAACTGTCGTACGACTGGGCGCATGGTAAGCGCAGGGTGAGCGGGGGCGGAACAGTGGTCACGAATGCCACGATTCAGGCGGTCAACGGGCTGACCGCGCGGTGGGCGGGGGCTTCCGAGGGCGGGACGGTCTTCTCGGCGGCCGGTGTCTGGCCGCTGCTGGCCTTTCTGGCGGACGGGGCGGACGGGGCCGCCCGGGCGGAGCTGGCCGAGGCCGTCGGTATGCCTGCGGATCGATCGGCGTCCGCCGCGCGGGAGTTGCTGGAGGCCATGGGGCGGATGCGCGGCCTTGACTCGGCCCTCGGGCTGTGGACCAAGCGGACGCTGGAGCTGCGGGAGCGCTGGGAGGCGGGGCTGCCGGCGGAGGCGCACGGGGTGCTGACGGGGGACAAGGCCGCCGACAAGGCGGCGCTGGACGCGTGGGCGGCGAAGCGGACAGGTGGGCTCATTGAGGGGATGCCCGTACAGGTGACGCCGGACACCGAGATGGTGCTCGCCAGTGCGTTGGCGTTGCGGACGGAGTGGTTGCGGCCGTTCGAGGACTGGCCGATGTGGCCGGAGACCGGACCGTGGGCGGACCGGAAGCTGGCCGGGCTTTACCGCCGTAGCGCCCTGCTCGACCGGGTCGGCGTCGCGGACACCGCGGCCGGGCATGTCACCGAGCTGAAGGTGTACGGCGACAACGCGATCGACGTGCATCTGCTGCTCGGCGAGGAGGGGATGACGCCGGGGCAGGTGCTGGGGGCGGGAGTGGACATCCTCGCGCGGCGGGTGACCGTCCTGCCTGGGCCGCAGTTGCCCTACGGGGAGGTGGGGCCGGGGCTGAACGTGGTGAAGGTGCGCTCCGCCGAGCCGAAACCGCCGACGCTGAACGTGGCGACGGTCGGCTTCGACATCCGCGCCCTGCACGACCTCCTGGAACTGCACAAACTCTTCGGCCTCACCACCGCCATGGACACGAGCCGGGGCCACTTCCCCGACATCAGCGCCACGACCCCGCTGGCCGTCGAGTCGGCCAAGCAGTCCGCCATGGCGCGGTTCACCGCCCTGGGGTTCCGCGCCGCCGCGGTGACCGCGTTCGGCGCGGTCGCGGGCGGCGTCCCCCAGCTCCGCTGGATCACCACCAGGGTCAACGCCCGCTTCGACCGCCCCTTCGGCTTCCTCGCCGTGCACCGGCACTCGCGGCTGGTGTTGTCGGCGGGCTGGGTCACGGAACCGGCGGAGCACCCTGAAGAGCCCGAGTACGACGAGGACTGACGAACGCCGACCCGCGGTGTCGAGGCTGCCCTCAGTCGTCGAACGCCGTCGCCCTCGCGTCCTTCTCCCAGGGCGTGATGTCCTCCCTGACCTGGTCGAGGTGGCCGAGGACCGCCGTGACGCCGTCGTCGCCGAGAGGGAGGCGGAGCGGGGTGCGGTCGGAGCGGAGGGCGGCCAGGATGAGGGCCGCGGCCTTGGCCGGGTCGCCGGGCTGGGTGCCGTCGCCGCCGGAGACGAAGCCGCGGGTGCCGCTGACCTTGGCGTAGACGCCGGAGTCCGCGCTGACGCCCGCCCGGTCCGTCTCGAACAGCGAGGTCCGGAAGGA
The DNA here is from genome assembly GCF_015163075.1 of Streptomyces justiciae. Classification (GTDB taxonomy): domain Bacteria; phylum Actinomycetota; class Actinomycetes; order Streptomycetales; family Streptomycetaceae; genus Streptomyces; species Streptomyces justiciae. The sequence continues at coordinate 46,429 of NZ_JADDXU010000005.1, read as the reverse complement.
GCCCGGCTCGACGATCAGCACCTTGATGCCGAACTCCGCGACCTCGTCCGCGAGCGCCTCGGACATGCCCTCCAGCGCGAACTTTGTGCCGCTGTACGCCGAGAAGCCCGCGAAGGACATCTGCCCGCCCATGCTGCTCATCTGGACGATCGCGCCCGAGCGACGCTCACGCATCGAGGGCAGTACCGCGCGCACCAGCGCCGCCGGGCCGAAGACATGCACGTCGAACAGCGCCCGCAGTTCGTCCTCGCCGGTCTCCTCAAAGGCGCCGACGTGCGTACGGCCCGCGTTGTTGACCAGGACGTCGATCCGGCCGTGCCGGGCCACCACGTCCTGTACCGCCGCCTCGGCCGCGGCTGTGTCGGCGACGTCCAGGCGCAGCGCCTCCACCTGGTCGGGGTGCGCGGCGACCAGGTCGTCCAGCGCCTCGGGGCGGCGGGCCGCGCCCACGACCACGTCGCCGTCGGCGAGGGCCGCCTCCGCGATGGCCCGCCCGAAGCCGCTGCTCGCGCCGGTGATGAGCCACACCTTGTTCATGACTGCTCCTGCTCGCTTGCTCTCGGTCCGTCTTCCGTGAAACAGCTTGCGGCCGTGGGTGGTTGCCCGTCCAAGACCCGTGGTGATAACCGATGGCTATGACGACGGACGTTCATCTGCGGGATCTGCGCTACTTCCTCATGGTGGCCGAGGAACTGCACTTCACCCGTGCCGCCGAGCGGCTGTACGTGTCCCAGCCCGCGTTGAGCAAACAAGTACGGGCCCTTGAGCGACAGTTGGGCGTCGAGCTGTTCCGGCGCGACCGGCACGGCGTGGCGCTCACCGGGGCGGGCGAGGCGCTGCTGCCGTACGCCCGGCGGGTGCTGGACGGGTGGGCGGAGGGGACGGCGGCGCTGGACGCGGTCCGGGCGGAGGGGCGCAGCACCCTCACCGTGGGGATGAGCACCAGCCCCGGGCGGGGTGGGCTCCTCCCTGCCATCCGTTCCCGCTTCACCGCCGCCCATCCGGAGGCGACGGTGCGGCTGCGCCAGGTGAGTTGGGAGGACCCGACCGCGGGGCTGGCCGACGGGGACGTCGACGTGGCCTTCGTCTGGCTGCCGCTGCCGGACGCGGAGCGGTACGCGTGGACGGTGGTCGCCGAGGAGCCCCGCCTGATCGCGCTCCCGGAAAGTCATCCGCTGGCGTCCCGCGCCGAGATCGACTTCGCCGACCTCGCCGACGAGCCGTTCCTCGCCCTGCCCGAGAGTGCCGGTCCGCTGCGCGACCACTGGCTCGCCCTGGACTCCCGCGCCGGCCGCCCGCCCCGCGTCGGCGCGGAGATCGCCGGCACGGAGGAGACGTACGAGGCCCTGGTCGCGGGCCTCGGCGTCTGCCTGGTGGCCGCGGGCAACGCCCCGTTGATCACGCTGGGCGGGGTGGTGACCCGGCCGGTGCGCGGGGTGTCGCCGAGCCGGTATGCGCTCGCGTGGCGGCGGGAGGGGTCTGCGGGGGTGCTGGTACGGGGGTATGTGGAGGCGTGCCGGGAGGTGGCGGGGCGGCAGCGGCGGCAGCTCAGTTGACGCTCAGCCAGATGTGGGGTTCGGTCTCTTCCTCGTCCGGTTCGGGGCGGCCCGGCGCTACGGGGTCGTCGTCGTCGGCGGGCGCGCCACCGGGGTTCGGGGTGCGGTGCTCCTGGATCGGGCGCGTCAGATGCATGACGTATGCGCTCCTCTCTGTCTCCTCGGTCTCCTCTGTCTGCGGTCCCATGTCCAGCCCCACCGCGCAGACATAGCCGCCGGGGAGCCGGTGCGCGGTGAACACGCCGGGGGTGTACGGGGTCTGCGCGACGATCGGCCCCCGCGTCGCCTCCCGGCGGCGGAAGCCCACGTGTCTCATGCCTGCCCGCAGGCCCTCGCCGGTGAGCTTCGTGGCGGCCTCCTTCAGCGCCCAGAGAGCCGCCCTGGACTCGATGCCGTGCGGCGCCGGAGGGAGGGCGGAGATCTCCGCCGGGGTGAGGTAGGCGCTGTCGGGCAGGGCGGCCACCCGGGAGATCGCCTCCACATCGACGCCGACGCGCCCGCCATGGGCCACGGCCGCGACCGCGTACCGCCCGCTGTGCGCGAGGCTCAGCGACAGCCGCGGTCGCCCCACGACGTACGGGCGGCCTCGGGCGTCCCGGGTGAGCCGGAGGCCGGTCCACGGGGTGCCGAGGAGACGGGCGGCGCCCTGGAGCGCGATCCAGCGGGCCAGCACCGAGCGGGTGCGGTCGTCGGGGCGACGCAGCCGGGCGACCCGTTCCCGGTCGTCGACGGAGAGCCGGGGCAGCACAGCCCGGGCCGCCGCCTCGGCCCCGGGGGTGTGGAGGTCGTAGGCGAGGACGAGGGGACTAGGGGGTCGGGGCGGGGTGTTCACGCTGCCCTCGGGCTGTCGGGACGTCGTACGGTCGCCGGGGCGTAAGGCCCAGGCCGAGACGCACGCGAAGGCGGCAGGGGTGCTGGCGGCTCTGGGCGTACGACCGGGTCCCTCGCCGGGTCCAGGTCGGGCTCCTCCTCGCTCGGCGGGGTGTCCGTGATGCCGGGGGCGAAGATGCTCAGCGCGCCCACCAGGGGGTGTTCGAGGTCGGCGAGGGTGGGCGGGGGTAGGTGCAGCGTCATGGTTGCCGTCCCTCGCCGTCTGTCCGCCTGCGCAGGCACTCCTCGGCGAAGCTCAGTGCCCGCAGGTGGTACGACCGTGCCGCCCACCCCAGGCTGATGTTGTGGCCGGCGTCGGGCTGGTGGTCGATCCGGACCCGGGGTGCCGCGTCGAGCCGGTTCCGCAGCCGGGCGAGCGTCGGCGCGTCCCGGCGCCACCAGGCCTCGTGCTCGGCGAACGTGAACCGGACGGGAACGCGCACCCGCCCGGCCAGCGCCGCGAACTCCTCCGGCCACCGGGCGGCGTCCGCCAGCTCGCGCTCCGGCGGCGGGGCGACGACCGCGAGGCCGGCCTGGAACGTCCCCGGCGGATACAGCCGCAGGGGACCCCAGTTGAGCTTCCAGCTCCCGGCCCGCGTACCCGGCGCGGTGGGCGGGACCAGGTACTCGTCACCGCAACCGGACACGTCCAGCCCGAGCAGCCCCGGCACCCTGCAGTCCGCCGCCATGCGCAACGCCGGTTTGCTGCCGAAGGAGTGGCCCAGCAGGAAGATCCCGGCGCCGGGTGCGCAGAACGCCGACAGACTGCGCAGTGCCGCAGACAGGGTGGCCGCCTGGTCCACCACCCCTTGGCCGTACCGGAGTTGCCCGGCCGAGGCGCCGTACCCGGGGCGGTCGACGGCCACCGCCGCGAAGCCGAGTTGCGCGGCCAGGGCCAGCAACGACGTCTCCGGGTGGGCCGGGCCGTCGAAGTACGCCGCGCTCATCCCGGCCCCGTGCAGGGCGACGACCGTCGCCCTGGGCGGGACATGCGTGGGCAGGGCGAGGCGGGCGGAGAGCGGGATGCCGTCCGCGTCCAGGGTGATGAGCCGCCGGTCGACCACCGGCGCCGGGGGCGGCGGGGCGGGGGGCGCCGTGGTCACGGCCGGCCTTCCCTGCCGGACCCCGAAGCCCCGCCGGACCCCGCCGTCCCGGCCAGGCCCTCCGCGTACGCCTTCGCGATCGTCAGCGTCGCCATGCTGTTGGTGCTCAGGGCGGTGCGGACGTACTCGATCGCGTCCTGCACCGTCGCACCCGACCCCAACACCTGCTCAATAGCAGCCGTGTTGACCGTGAACGTGTGCTGCGAGGACGCGTCGACCCCGCCGCCCCTCGGCGTGAAGGTCCAGCGGCCGGTGTGCAGGGTGATCAGGGCGGGCAGGGTGATCTGCTTGTAGACGATGCGGTCGGGGGCCAGCCCCACGCGGTACGACTTCGTGGTGTGCGTGGAGCCGTCCTTGGACAGCGTGTCCATCTCCAGGGTCTGGAGCCCGGGTTCCGGCTGGTCGAGGCGGACCGTGACGACGTGCGGCAGGCGCTCGGTCCACAGGTGGGCGTCGTGGATGAAGTCGTAGACGTCGCTCGCGGCCCCCTTGATGTGGACCGTATCCTCGAAGGAGCAGGTCAGTTCGTCGGTGGCGGCCTTCGACTCGGCGAGTGCCTTCAAGGACTCCAGTTCGGCGCGGGAGTTGCGGTCCACGACCTCTTCGACCCAGGCCAGGTCGGCTTCCTCGACGGCCCGGAAGTCGTGGCCGAGGCGGACGAGGGCCTCGCCGGAGGGCAGGTCCTCGATCTGCCAGCTACCGCCCATGGCGGCCACGGGCGGTGCGCTGACCTCCTGCCGGAAGGTGATGCGCAGCCCCGTGGGGTCGAGGGTGCGGTGCGAGGTCCAGTTCTTGACGGTGTCGCCGGCGGTCGCCCAGATGCGGATGCGTTCCTCACGCTCACCGCCCTCCAGCCGGTCGACGTGGATGTTCGGCGGGAACAGCTGGGGCCAGTCCTCCGCCTGGGCCAGCAGACGGTAGACCTCCTCGGCGGGCGCCGCGATCTTGATCTCGTGCTGGGACGTGCGCAGTTGGGACGGCATGGGGGCTCCTCGGGTGGGAACGGGCGGGCCGCGGTCAGAAGTTGCCGAGGCCGCCGCAGACGTTCAGGGCCTGGGAGGTGATGGACGCCGCCAGGTCGGAGGCCAGATAGCCGACCAGACCGGCCACTTCCTCGGGCGTCGAGTAGCGGCCGAGGGGGATCTTGGCCTGGAACTTCTCCAGGATGGCGTCTTCGGACGCGCCGGAGAGCCGCGCGTAGTTCTGCCGTACGCGCTCGGCCATGGGCGTCTCGACATAGCCGGGGCAGACGGCGTTGACGGTGATGCCGGTGGGGGCGAGTTCGTTGCCGAGCGCCTTGGTGAAGCCGACGACGCCGTGCTTGGAGGCGGAGTACGGCGCCCCGAGGACCACGCCCTGCTTACCCGCGGTGGAGGCGATGTTGATGACACGGCCGCGGCTCTTGTCCCGCATGCCGCCGGTGGTGAGAACCTCCCGGGTCAGCCTGAAGACGCTGTTGAGGTTGGTGTCGACGATGTCGTCCCACAGTTCGTCGGTGAGGTCGGCGGTCACCCCGCCGCCGCTGATGCCCGCGTTGTTGACGAGCACGTCGACCGTCCCGTACCGGTCGACGGCGGCCCGGACGTAGCCGCGTATCGAGTCCACCGAGCGGACGTCGAGGACCGCGCCGTCCACCTCCAGGCCCTCCTCCTGGAGTCGCTTGACCGTGGTGAGCACCTTGTCCTCGGTGCGTGAGCCGATGAAGACGCGGTGGCCCTGTGCGGCCAGCAGCCGGGCCACGGCCAGGCCGATTCCACTGGTCGCGCCGGTCACGAGGGCGACGCGCCGCTCCTGCTGTGTCGTTTCTGTCATGTCTCCGCGTTCCCTTCAGGCGGCCGGTGCGACGAGGTGGTCACCGACGGCGTCGATGAACGCGCGCGGTGTGGTGGCGTCGCCGATGACGGACTCGTCGAGGTCGATGCCGTACTCCCGCTCGATGCGGCTGGCGGTCTCCAGCAGGGCGAGCGAGTCGTAGCCGATGTCGCTGAACTCGGTGTCGAGGACGTCCTGGGCGTCTCCGTCGAGGCCGCCGCCCTCGGGGGCGCCGGAGCCTTCGAGGAGGATGCGCTTGAGGTCGTCGAGGGTGAACGTGGGCTGGGACATCAGGTATCTCCTAAAGGTCCTGAAGGAGGGTCACGAACGGAAAAGGGGAGGTCAGGAACGGACGACCATCGCCGAGTTGAAGCCGCCGTGGCCGCGGGCCAGGACGAGGGCCGTGCGCAGCTCGGCGGGGCGGGCCTCGGTGCCGACGAGGTCGAGGCCGTAGTGGTCGGCGGGGTCGGTGTGGACGGTCGGCGGGATCAGGCCCTCCCCCATCGCGAGGAAGGCGGTGGCGAGATCCAGGGCGGCGGCACCGGCGTACAGGCGGCCCGTCATGGTCTTCGGGGCGGTGACCGGGACGCCCCGGTGGCCGAAGACCTCGACGAGCGTCTCCGCCTCGATCCGGTCGAGTTCGGGTTCGGCGGCGGCGTCGGCGAAGACGACGTCCACGTCGGAGGGCGCCAAGTCGGCGTCCGTCAAGGCCAGTTCGATCGCCTTGCGCAGGCCAGGTTCGCGGCCGTCGAAGGTGGCGGCGTACCCGGCGATCTCGCCGTACACCCGGGCCCCGCGGGCGCGGGCGGCGTCGGCCGCCTCCAGGATCAGCAACGCGCCGCCCTCGCCCGGCACATGACCGGCGGCCCGCTCGTCGAAGGGCAGATAGGCGCGGCCGGGATCGTCGGCCGTGCTGAGCCGGCCGCTGGTGTGCAGTCCGACCCAGCCCCAGGAGCACAGCAGGGCGTCGACGGCTCCCGCGACCACCAGCGAGGTGCCCTTGCGGATCTGCCGCCGGGCCTGCGCCACCGCGTCGAGGCCGCCGGCCTGGTCGGTGACGACGACACCGCTGGGGCCCTTCATGCCGTTGCGGATGGAGATCTGGCCGGTGTTGACGGCGTAGAACCAGGCGAAGGACTGGTACGCGCTGACGTACTCGCCGCCCTTGCTCCACAGGCTCTTCAGCTCGTGCTGGCTGAACTCGAAGCCGCCCGCGGAGCTCGCCGTGATGACGCCCATGTCGAAGGCCGGCAGGTCGGCGGGGCGTACCCCGGCGTCCGCGAGCGCCCAGTCCGCGGCGACCAGCGAGAGCCGGGTGACCTGGTCGGTCTGCGGCAAGAGCCGGCTGGGCAGATGCTCCTCGGCGGTGAAGCCGTCGATCTCGCCGGCGAGCTTCGCCGGGTACGGTGCCGCGTCGAAGCGGGTGAGCGGGCCGATGCCGCTCTTGCCGACGCGGGTCGCGCTCCAGTAGTCCTTCGTGCCGAGCCCGTTGGGGGCGGTGATCCCCAGGCCGGTCACCACCACTGAGGCCGTCATGCCGCCGTCCTTTCCGGTCGGGCCAGCACCATCGCGCTCTGGAACCCGCCGAAGCCGCTGCCGACGGTGAGGACCGTGTCGACGAGCTGGTCGCGGGCGGTCAGGGGCACGTAGTCGAGGTCGCACTCCGGGTCGGGCGTGTGCAGGTTCGCGGTCGGCGGTACGACGTCGTGGCGGATCGCGAGGACGGACGCGGCGATCTCGATGGAGCCGATCGCGCCCAGCGAGTGCCCGACCATCGACTTGATGGAGCTGACGGGGGTGCGGTACGCGTGGTCGCCGAGGCTGCGCTTGAACGCGGCGGTTTCGTGCCGGTCGTTCTGCTTGGTGCCGGAGCCGTGCGCGTTGATGTAGTCGATCTCCGTGGGGTTCATGCGGGCCTCGTCGAGCGCGACGGTGATCGCCTCGGACATCTCGGCGCCGTCGGGGCGCAGGCCGGTCATGTGGTACGCGTTGCTGCGGGTGGCGTATCCGGCGATCTCCGCGTGGACACGGGCCCCACGGCGTCGCGCGCTCTCCAGTTCCTCCAGGACGAACACCGCCGCGCCCTCGCCGAGGACGAACCCGTTACGGGTGCCGTCGAAGGGGCGGGAGGCGTGCTCGGGGTCGTCGTGGCGGGGCGTGGTCGCCTTGATCGCGTCGAAGCAGGCCATCGTGATCGGCGAGATCGGCGCGTCGGTGGCACCGGCGACCATGACGTCCGCGGTGCCCTCCCGGATGAGTTCGACGGCGTACCCGACCGAGTCGAGCCCGGAGGTGCACCCGGCCGACACCACGCTGCTCGGCCCCTGCGCCCCCACGGCGCGGGCGACCTCGGCGGCGAAGGAGCTCGGCACGAAGTGGTTGTAGAAGAACGGGTCGGCGTAGGCGTGGTCGACCAGATCGAGCCGGCCGCCGTCGCTGACGGCGCGGTAGTCCTCGTCGAGGCTCATGGTGGCGCCGACGGCGCTGCCGATGGTGACGCCGATCCGGTACGGGTTCAGCGCCCCGGTGTCGAGCCCGCTGTCGGCGACGGCACCGCGCGCGGCGACCACCGCGAACTGCGCGGCCCGGTCCATGCGCCGCACCTCGTGCGGGGTGAGTCCGTGGGCGTACGGGTCGAAGTCGATCTCCGCGGCCACCCGGGAGCGGAACTGCGCCGGGTCGAAGAAGGTGATGCCGCGAGTGGCGGTGCGGCCCTCGCTGAGCAGGGACCAGAAGGCGTCGGTGCCCACCCCGCCGGGCGCCAGCACCTCCATCCCGGTGACGACCACGCGACGCCCGCTCATACGGCGGCCTGCCAGCTGTAGAAGCGCGTGGCCATGGCGTCGGAGGGCGAGCGCCAGGTCGCCGGGTCGAAGACGGTGATGTACGGCAGCAGGTCCTGCTGGATCTGTACGAACCGCGGGTCCAGCTTGGCCTGTTCGATCAGCCGGCCGCCGTCGGCGGACTCGAAGTCCTGGATGTGGAAGTACAGGCCGTCGCAGGCGAAGAGCTGGCGGCGCCGGGTGCCCATGGTGTGCGGCAGTTCGGTGCCGGTGTCGAAGTCGGCGAACAGCTTCGCGACGGTGTCGAGGTCGGACTCGTCGAGCCGGGCCACGATCATGGTGCTGTGCATCCGGTGCGGGCCGGCGACCGGCTGTCCGTGCCACGCGTAGAAGCGGGTCGCGACCGTCTCCGCGGGGGTGGCGGCGGCCGGCTCGTGGGGCTCGGCGTGGTCCTGCATCTGGACGTACACGCCCTTGTACTCGAAGAGTTGGCGGCGCAGGAGATTCCCGGCGCCGGACGGATCGGCGTCCGATTTCGCGAACTCCTCGGCAATCTGTTCAGCGCTTCCGGGTTTGATCCGGGCCACTATGACACTGCTGTGCATATGTCCTTCTCCGTAACGGGAAGCCGTTGATGAGTTCGAGTCTTCCGAGGCGCAATACAGGTTTCAATACGGGCAAGTTCAGGTCTTGTCAGAGGTTCGTCAGAAGATTTCAGGAAAGTGGCACGGACGCCTTTCGGTGCGCAGCATCACTTCCATGACAGATATCGAGGACTTCATTCGGCTCCAGGCTCTGGTGGCCCGTTTCGCGCGCGCGGTCGATCTGCGCGACCACGAGGCGCTGTCCGCGCTGCTCGTCCCGGACGTGACCATGGAACTGCTGCCGGACATCCGGATCGAGGGCCGCGAGGCGCTGGCCGGCATGCTCCGCGACGACCTGGTCTGGGCGACCACCATGCACTCCATGGCGAACGTGCTCCCCGAGCTCCACGGCGACCGCGCGACCGTGCACGCGAACGTCACCGCCGTGCACGTGAGCCCGGGCGGCCCCGGCAAGCACTTCGACCTGGGCGCCCGCTACACCTTCACCGCCGTGCGCGAGGAAGGGAGTTGGCTGTTGTCCCGGATCGGGATCGAGCCCGTGTGGACGACCGGCGACGACCACGGCATGCACGACCACTGACCGTCCTACGAAAGCCGCGCCGGCCCCTCTGCCGAGAGCAGGGGAACCGGCGCGGCTTCTCCGTGGGGGGAGCCTTGGGGGTCAGTCCTGTGCGACAGATCAGTCCTGTGCGATGGATCAGTCCTGTGCGATGGACAGGGCTTTCGCCGGGCAGATGAAGACCGCCTTGTGGGCGGCGGCCTCGTCGGTGCCCCGCGGCCGGTCGATCAGGACCTTGACGAGCCCGTCGTCGTCCTGGTCGAAGATCCTCGGGTCGGTCCGTACGCACTGTCCCGCGCCGATGCAGCGGTCGTGGTCCTTCTCCAGTCGCATGGCGCTCTCCTTCACCAGGTCACGGGCAGTTCGTAGAGGCCGTAGACGAGGGCGTCGCTCTTGAAGTTCAGCTCCTCGGCGGGCACGGCGAGCCGGAGGTCCGGCAGCCTGCGGAACAGCGTGTCGAAGACGACCTGGAGCTCGACGCGGCCGAGGTTCTGGCCCAGGCACTGGTGGGGGCCGTACCCGAAGGCCACGTGGTGGCGGGAGTCGCGGGAGAAGTCCAGCTCCTCCGGGTCGTCGAAGACGGCGGGGTCCCGGTTGGCGGCGAAGGTGGAGGCGATGACGGCCTCGCCCTTGCGTATCAGGACGCCGCCGATCTCGACGTCGTCCATCGCCAGCCGGTGCGCGCCGAAGTCCGGGATCGTGTAGAAGCGCAGGAGTTCGTCGACGGCCTTGGGGGTCTTCGACGGGTCCGCCTTGATCACGTCGAGCAGTTCCGGCCTGGTCAGCATCGAGAACACACCGAGGTTGATCATGTTGGCGGTGGTCTCGTGGCCGGCCAGCAGCACCAGCAGGCAGAGGCTGGCGAGTTGGGGCCGGTCGATGCCGCCGTTTCGCCGCTGGAGCTCGATCTGGCGGCTGAGCAGGTCGTCGCCGGGGTTGGCGATCTTCTCCTCGACGAGCTTGTCCATGTAGGCGCGCAGCTGGACGGAGATGTTGATGCGGCCCTGCTCGTCAGTGGTGCGGCGGAGCAGGACCTCGGCCAGCTCCATGAAGTACTCGTGCCCCTCGTAGGGCATGCCGAGGATCTCGGAGACCACCAGCGAGGGCACCGGCAGGGAGAAGACCTGGTTGAGGTCGACGGGCCGGGGCAGCTTCAGCATCTCGTCGATGAAGTGGTCGACGATCTCCTGGATGCGCGGCTTCATCGCGGCGACACGGCGGACCGAGAACTCGCTGATGACGGGCCGCCGGGCCTCCGCGTGCTCCGGGTCGTCGAGGATGATCATGAAAGGTGCGTGCTTGGCGAGGGCCGCGTTCTGCCCGGGGACCACGACCGGGAAGTCCTTCTTACGGCGGTCCGAGCTGAGCTTGGGGTTCGACATCACGGCCCGCACGTCGTCGTACTTGGTGACCAGCCAGGCCTTTCCGCCGTCCGGGAGGACCACCTGGCTGACCGGCGCCTCCTCCCGGAATTTCGTGTAGACCGGCGGAATGGCGAAAGGGCACGTGCGCTGAATGGGAAAGCTGACGAGTTCACTGGTCTCGTCGATATCGGTGTTCGTCATGTCACCCCTCGTTCGGAGTTTCCGCTTCCTGCGGTCCGACGATAACGAGGGAAATTACATGGACGGGTTCAGCGAACGTCAATTCAACGGCAATGTACTGTCAGCGCATGCTGCGGAGTTTGAAACCGACCCCGCGGACGGTGACGATCCATTCCGGTCCGCCGAGTTTGCTGCGCAGACTGCTGACATGGGTGTCGACGGTACGGCGCGACCAGGACTCGCCCCAGACCTTGCGCATGATGGACTCCCGCGAGATCACCTGCCCCGGGGCGCTGGCCAGCAGGGCGAGCAGATCGAACTCCTTGCGGGTGACCGGCACCGGCCGGCCGCTCATCTCGACCTCGCGCGAGTCGCTGTCGATCCGCAGGGGGCCGTGTTCCAGCACCGCCCCGCCGTCGGCGTCCGGGTCGGTGTGCGGCCTGCGGCGCGCGCGGCGCATCACGGCGTCCAGCCGGGCCATGAGCTCGCGGATGCCGTAGGGCTTGATGACGTAGTCGTCGGCGCCGGCCTGCAACGCGAGCACGCAGTCGAGTTCGGAGGCGCGCGAGGTGACGGTGATGACGGGGATGTCGCCGGCCATCCGGATCTCGCGGCAGACCTCGAGGCCGTCCAGATCGGGCAGGTCGAGGTCGAGCAGGACGAGGTCGGCGGTCTCGAACCAGGCCAGTGCCTCGGCGCCGGAGTCGACGGCGTCGACATGATGGCCGTGTCGTTCGAGTGCCTCGGTGAGGGTCGCGCGGTCGGCCCTGCTGCCTTCGACGACCAGGATCCGCCAGGTGTCCGCGAAGTTCCGGACGGGTGCCGGCGATGAGGTCGCCGCACCGGTTCGGCTGCCGAAGGTCGCTCGGGCCGCCGTACGGTGCTCGGTGTCGTGGGTTTCGAGTATCTCTGGTCGAGAACTCGCTTTCACTTGTGCTGATCGCATAAATGCCCACCCAACTCAGTCCGGCGGGTTGCCGGTCTTCCATATCAGTTCGAACGAAAGACGGGAAAGGCGCCAGCCCCGCTCGGTGCGCACCGCGTCGCCGGTGACACAGGTGCCCGACACGTAGTGCGGTCGTATCTCGCCTTCTCGCTCGTGGTGCACATGCACGGACGTCATGTTGGCGCGGAGCGTCGCCCGGTCCCCGGAGACGCTCACGACCGACGGCGTGTTCAGATGGTGCGTTTCGGCCCACATGGCCAATGCTCGCCGGTGGTATTCGGCGAGTCCGTCGATGCCGGTGTGCCGACTGACCGGGAATTCGATGACCACGTCGTCGGAGAACAGCTCGGCGGTCCACTCGTCATCGAGTTTGTCGTAGTCGAGCCCGAGGACATAGCGATCGAGAAGCTCACCTATTTCAGCTTTTGACCATCTCGCGTCCACGATTCCACCCTCCAGCTTCCCCCTTGGTCACGCAAGCACAACCGTAGCCATGTGAGTGGCTTCACCACGGATCGATTCCTTCACGAAACCACAGGGGTTCGTTAATTTTCCTTGACGTTCTGCGGACATCGAAAAACGAATGCCCCCAGCGGTACCGGGCCCGGGCACAGCCAGCGTACACGAGTCGAAGTCACATCGGAATCAGAGTTGCTCTTTAATTCTTACGACTCCACATTCAGACTGGCTCGCGTGATCGGTACGGTCTCGGGGTGATCATGTGCGGAGGGGACAACGGGCAGGTCACGCAGCAGTCGGCGCAGTTTCCGGCTCTCCGCGGCGGCGTCCGGGTGGGAGGGGCCGGCGAAGTGGACGGTGACGAGGTGGGGGTGGACCGTGGCGAGATCCCGCTTCCACACGTCGAGTACGTGTTCGGCGGCGGCGTCGAGATGGAAGACGAGGCGTCCGTGGCCGTCGCGGTGGCGCAGTTCGAGCCGGCCGGGCGTGCCGCGGACGAGGCGCAGACCGGGGGCGAGCCGGTGGACCAGGTAGCCGAGGAGGATCGGCTCCGTGTCCAGGTGCAGACAGGCCGGGCCGGCCGACGCGGCGCGGATGCCGAGGACGCCCTCGTCCAGGGGCTCGACGTCCCGCGCGTACTCGGTGAGCGCCTCCCCGAGCCGCTGCTCGATGCTCAACTGCCCCGCGCACGCCGCCTCTCCGGCGGTACGGCTCTGCTGTCCGGCCATCGGTTGCCTCATTGTCAGAGGGGGTGGGTCGTACCGACCGGCCGGGCCGACGCTGCTGTCCGGCCCGGCCGCTGCCGCTGTCAGCGGCCTTTCGCGTGGTGCGTCAGGACGCCTCCCATCCGTAGAAGCGGATCGCGTGTCCGTCGGCAGTCGGCTCCTGCGGCGCCAGGCGCGGCAGTTCCTGGAGCACATGGCCGAACCAGATGTCCGTCGCGGCCTTCTGCGCGATGTCCGCGTCGTCGCGCCCTGCGTGGTCCTGGATGTGGATGCACAGGTCCTTAAAGACGAACAGCTGGCGCCGGCGGATGCCCATCAACTGCGCGGTGGCGTCGAAGTCCCGGAAGATCCTGGTGACTTCGGGAATCGCGTCGGTCTCCATCCGGGCGAGGGTGACGGTGGTCTCCGTCGAGCCCGGCGCCCCGGCCGGCTCCCCCTCCCAGGCGTAGAAGCAGGAAGCCGCGGAGTCGGCCGGGGAGTTCCAGGTCTCGGGCTCGTACGGCGTCACGAACGGCTGGAGGTCGACCGAGAGCCTGGCCATGCGCGGGTCGGACTTGACCTTCTCCAGCGCGGCCTGGTCGGACTTCTCGACGAAGTCGTACAGGTGGACCTGGATGCCGTGGTGAATGAACAACTGGCGGCGGTGCAGTCCGATCAGCCCCGGGATCTCCGTGCTGTCGAAGTCCGCGAACAGCTTCGACACCTCGGGGATCGCGTTCCGATCCATCTTCGAGACGGTAACCATGCTGCGCATGTGCATCACTTCCTCGTGGGAGAGTCTCGGTTTGCGGTGCGTTCGGTGACGCTGCTGCCGACTAGGCGACCGGCGCGGTCTCGGACTTGGGCAGCTTGGCCCCGGATTCCGCGGGGCGGCTCTTGGTGGCGACCGCCGAGAGCAGCAGGCCGACGACCGCGATGGCGGCGCAGACGACCAGCAGCAGGTCCATGCCGCTGAGGAACGCCGTCTGGACGTCGTGGAGCATCGAGTGGTCGCCGAGTTTGTCGGCGACGGCCACTCCTGAGCCGACGCCGTCGGAGATCGGCTCACGGTCGAGCGGGCCGAGTTCGGAGTGGTACCGGGTGGACAGCACGGTGCCGAGCACGGCCACGCCGGTGGTGCCGGCGGCCTGGCGCAGCGCCGACAGCAGGGCCGATCCGGCGCCGGCCCGCTCGGGGGTGAGCGCACCGACGGCCAGGGACATGGAGGTGGGCAGCACCAGGCCGATGCCGAGGCCGACGACGACCATCCAGGTGGCGACGAAGCCGTACGAGGTGTCGATGTCGGTCATCGCGCCGAGCCCCATGCCGAGCGCGAGGGCCCCGAAGCCGAGCATCAGCGTCAGCTTGAGACCGATCTTGTCGCTCAGGCCCTCCAGGAAGTTGGAGGCCACCAGCAGACCGCCGATCATCGGCAGCATCCGCAGACCGCTGCCGAGCGAGTCGACGCCGAGCACCGACTGGAAGTACAGCGGGATGGTGAAGAACAGCCCGAACATCGCGAAGGCGTTGATCAGCTGGAAGAACGTCCCCATGCGGAATCCGCGGTCGCCGAAGAGACTGAGGTCGGCGAGGGCGTGTTCCCGGGTGCGTTCCCAGGCGACGAAGCCGATGATCAGCAGCAGGCCCGCGCCGAAGGTCGCCCAGGCGATGCCGTCGCCCCAGCCCTCGTCACCGAAGCGGATCAGACCGTAGGTCAGTCCGACCAGCCCGGCCGCCGAGAGCAGCACGCTCACCGGGTCGATGGGCCGGCGGGTCTGGCTGCGCGTCTCCGGCACCAGCAGGCCCACCGCGAACGCCCCGATGACGACCGTCGGGATGTTCACCAGGAACACCGAGCCCCACCAGAAGTGGTCGAGCAACAGGCCGCCGACGATCGGGCCGAGCGGCATGCCCAGGGTCACCGCGGTGATCCACACGGTGGTGGCGCGGCCGCGCTCCGCCGGGTCCGGGAAGAGCACCGGAATCATCCCCATCGACAGGGACATCAGCACCGACGCCGCGACCCCGAGCAGCACCCGCGCCATGATCAGCTCGCTCGACGACGAGGCGAACGCGCACCAGATGGAGGCGCCGCCGAACAGCACCAGCGCCCCGAACACGAACTTCTTCCGCCCGAACCGGTCCCCGAGCGCACCGGCGGGCAGCATCACGCCCGCCAGCGTCAGCGTGTAGGCCGTGCTGAACCACTGCAGCGCCGCGGTGCCGGCGTGCAGATCACGGGCGAGCGTGGGCAGGGCGATGTTGAGCACCGTCATGTCCAGCCCCACGGTCAGCATCGCGAGTGCGAGTGCGCCGAGGGCCAGCCAACGACGCGTTGCGGTGACTTCCATGAGCTCCCCTCAAATTTTCGAAGTAACTACGAGTTCAGAGTAGATACGAGATTCCTGAACGTGTCAATACCGATGCACTCAGCTTCCGTACTCACTCGCGGATACAGCGCGGCAGAGCAGTGACTTCGCAGGTCAGAGGGGCCACGAGGGGGGAGTCGAGGCTCCCGAGGGGAGGTGCGACGGACCTCGGAAAATGGGGACAAAACACCCGCTACGGCCGCCGGGACGCGCCTCCGACCAGCCGCTTCTCACCGACGATCACAGACAGACCGCGGCCCGGCCCTGTACGCTCACTCAGCGGATCGGCGCCCCTGATGCCGCGCCGAGTACGAGGTCGTTGCGAGAGGGTGCCGGAGTGGCGGGACTGCGAGAACGGAAGAAGGCGCAGACGCGCAAGCGCCTGGCGGACACCGCGTTCACCCTGTTCCGCGAGCGCGGATTCGAGAACGTGACCGTCGCGGAGATCGCCGACGCCGCGGAAGTGGCGGTGAGCACGCTGTTCGCGTACTTCCCCTGCAAGGAGGCGCTGGTCTTCGACGCCGAGGACGAGTACGAGCGCGCGCTGACGGCGGCGGTCCGCGACCGCGCACCCGGAACCTCGATGCTGGACGCGCTGGAGGCGCACCTGGTGCCCGCGGCGCAGCCCGCACCCGACGGTCCGTCCGGCGAGGACTTCGTCGAACTGGTCAAGTCCACACCGGCGTTGCTCGAATACGCCGGCCGGGTGCGGCGGCACTGGGAGGCGAGCCTCGCCGCCACCCTCGCCGAGGAGGCCGGGCTCCCGGAGGGCGACCTGCTGACGACGACGCTCGCCCGTTTCGTGCTGGAGGCCAACTTCCTCGCCACGTACGGCGATCACTCGCCGGAGGATCTGAAGGCCGTCTTCGACCGGCTGCGCCACGGCTGGGCGGACTTCGGCGCCGGCCCGGGGCAGCCGGTGCGGGAATCAGGCCTTGGCCATCATGAATCCGACGCCCCGAACCGAGACGATCAGGCCACGGTCACCCAGCTTTGAGCGAAGATTGCTGATATGCGTGTCGACGGTGCGCTGGGACCAGGAACTCCCCCACACCGCACTGACGATCTCCTCGCGTGAGATCACCTTTCCGGGATTTCGGGCGAGGAGCAGAAGCAATTCGAATTCCTTGCGGGTCAGCCGCGGAGAACGCCCGCCGTATTTCACTTCCCGCTTCTGCACGTCTATGCTCAGCCGCCCCCTTTCCAACAGGGGCGGCGCCTGCCGGCAGGAGGAGACCCGCCGCATGACGGCGCCGATCCGCGCCATGAGTTCGCGCAGTCCGTACGGCCGCGCCAGGTAGTCGTCGCCGCCGGCCCGCAGGGCCAGCACGGTGTCCAGTTCCGAGGCGGCGGAGCCGATGAAGATGACGGGTGTGTCGGCGGTGGCCCGGAGCAGGCGGCAGACATGCAGCCCGTCCAGGTCACGCAGCTTCATCCCGAGCAGGATGAGGTCGTACTCGGTGGCGCGGTCCAGCGCCTCCTGGCCGGTTTCCACGGCCCCGACGTCCTGTCCGCTGCGGGACAGGTCGGCCACGAGGATCTCCCTGCTCGCCGCATCGCTCTCCACGACGAGGATCGTCCACGGGCCCACCTCCCCGGACTTCAGCTCCGGCAGCGCGGACGACACCGCTAAAGGCGAGCCCATAGAAATCTCCCCCAAAATCTCCGCAGGTCTGACTCGATGAGCCTAGCCTCACATGAGCTCGCACCTGCTTCAACGGTTTTCCGGCCGCTCACAGGAAGCGCAACACCGTCTTAACGGCCCCCTCCCCACAACAAAGAACAGCCTAAGGGCGGTTAAAGAAACGATTTAGAGGACAAAGGGCAGGGAAAGCCCACGACATTTTCCGGACACCCCGATTCCGGAAGCGCAGAACATGAAAAGGAATACCCCCTGGCCCACCCGAGCACGAAAACGGGGCCGACCCCGAAGGACCGACCCCGCACCGTCACACCGCCGCTACACGTTGAAGCGGAACTCCACGACGTCCCCGTCCTGCATGACGTACTCCTTGCCCTCCATGCGGGCCTTGCCCTTGGCGCGGGCCTCGGCGACCGAGCCGGTCTCGACGAGGTCCTCGAAGGAGATGACCTCCGCCTTGATGAAGCCCTTCTGGAAGTCGGTGTGGATGACACCGGCCGCCTCGGGGGCCGTGGCGCCCTTCTTGATGGTCCAGGCGCGGGATTCCTTGGGGCCGGCCGTGAGGTAGGTCTGCAGGCCGAGGGTGTTGAAGCCGACGCGGGCGAGGGTGGCCAGGCCCGGCTCCTCGGCGCCCACCGACTCAAGGAGCTCCAGGGCGTCCTCCTCGTCGAGCTCGGCGAGGTCCGCCTCCAGCTTGGCGTTGAGGAAGATCGCCTCGGCGGGGGCGACCAGGGCGCGCTGCTCGTCCTTGAAGGAGTCGTCGACCAGTTCGTCCTCGTCGACGTTGAAGACGTAGAGGAAGGGCTTGGTGGTGAGGAGGTGCAGGTCGTGGAGGAGCTCCTCGTTGCCGGAGCCCTGGACGATGCCCGCCGAGAAGAGGGTGTCGCCCTTCTCCAGGATCTCCTTGGCCGCCTCGACCGCCGCCACCTTCGGAGCCACGTCCTTCTTGATCCGCGACTCCTTCTGGAGGCGCGGCAGGACCTTCTCGATGGTCTGGAGGTCGGCGAGGATCAGCTCGGTGTTGATCGTCTCGATGTCGTCCTTCGGCGAGACCTTGCCGTCGACATGCACGACGTTCTCGTCCTTGAAGGCGCGGATGACCTGGCAGATCGCGTCGGACTCACGGATGTTCGCGAGGAACTTGTTGCCCAGGCCCTCGCCCTCGGAGGCGCCGCGCACGATGCCCGCGATGTCGACGAAGTCGACGGTCGCCGGGAGGATGCGCTGGGACCCGAAGATTTCGGCCAGCTTCGTCAGACGCGCGTCCGGGACGCCCACGACACCGACGTTGGGCTCGATCGTGGCGAACGGGTAGTTGGCCGCGAGCACGTCGTTCTTGGTCAGGGCGTTGAACAGGGTCGACTTGCCGACATTCGGCAGACCGACGATTCCGATCGTGAGCGACACGTTGCGACTTCCCGTACGTGAGAGGAGGAGGACTGAGAGGGCCGATCCACCAGTCTACGGCGTGCCCGGGCCCGCCCTCGCGACCCGTCGAACACTTGGCCAAGGTCGATCCCTCGGCGTGTCTGAAGGGCGATTCTGCATATAAACCGTCCTAAGTTGGTCCAGTGGAGCAACACAGGACGCGACCCCCGCACATCCGAGCACGGCGCGAGACGGCTTCCCTGCCCCCGCAGGCGGCCCGCGGCGGGCGTCCTCCGGCGCGTCCGGCGGCTGTACGACGGCCCGCTCCCCCGGCCGTGCAGGCGGTACGACGCTTTCCCAACCCGCGGCTCACCGGGCTCGGCGGCGGCCTGTTCTGCATCGCGACGATGCTGCTGCTCGGCTGCCTGGACGCCCTGACGTTCGGGTCGCTGACGGTGTACGGCGTGCTGTTCCTGCCGGTGTGCGTGCTGACCGCGGTCTGGGTGCGGCGCAACGACCTGGTCACCGCGCCCGTGGTCGTCCCGATCGCCTTCGCCGCGGGAGTCGTACCCGTCGCCGAGGGCGGGGACGGGCTCGGCGCCCGCCTGATGGGCCTGGTGACCGCCCTCGCCACCCAGGCCGGGTGGCTGTACGGGGGGACGCTGATCGCCGGTCTCATCGTGACCGTACGGAAGGTCAGCCTGATGGCCCGCCGGCGCCGGGCGAACCGCCGGCCCGTGTGAGCTACTGCTTCGCCGCCCGCATCGCCGCTCCCACGATCCCCGCGTTGTTCTGCAACTGCGCCGGGACGATCTCCGCCTTGATGCCCTCGATGTGGGGCAGGAACTTCTGCGCCTTGCGGCTGACGCCGCCGCCGATGACGAACAGCTCGGGCGAGAAGAGCATCTCGACATGGGCGAGGTACTTCTGGACCCGGCGGGCCCAGTGCTCCCACGTCAGCTCGCCGTCCTCCCGGGCCTTGCTGGAGGCGCGCTTCTCGGCGTCATGACCGTGCAGTTCGAGGTGGCCCAGCTCCGTATTGGGGACGAGGACGCCGTCGACGAAGAGCGCGCTGCCGATGCCGGTGCCGAAGGTCAGCAGGATGACGGTGCCGCCGCGGCCGTGACCGGCGCCGAACTCCATCTCGGCGACGCCCGCCGCGTCCGCGTCGTTGACCACCGTCACCGGCAGACCGCCGAGCCGCTCGCTGAACAGGGCACGCGCGTCGGTGTCGATCCAGCTCTTGTCGACATTGGCCGCCGTACGGATCGTGGCACCGCCGGTGACCACGCCCGGGAAGGTCAGCCCGACCGGTCCCGTCCAGCCGAAGTGGTCGACGACCTCCTTCACGCCGTCCGCCACCGAGTCCGGCGTCGCCGGATGCGGGGTGAGCACCTTGCACCGCTCCTGGGCGAGGTCGCCCCTGGCCAAGTCGACAGGGGCGCCCTTGATCCCGGATCCGCCGATGTCCACGCCGAAGATCTGCATGGCCCTACGTTACGACGGACGACAGACAGTCACTCCCCCGAGGTGCCCTTGCGCTCCGCGACCAGCGCCGCGGCCTCCTCGCGCAGATCGCGTCGCAGCTCCTTGGGCAGCGAGAAGGTGATGGACTCCTCGGCCGCCTTCACCAGCTCGACGTCGCCGTAGCCGCGCTGGGCGAGGAACTCCAGGACCTCTTCGACCAGCACCTCGGGCACGGACGCGCCGGAGGTGACACCGACCGTCGTCACGCCCTCCAGCCAGGCCTCGTCGATCTCGCTCGCGAAGTCGACCAGGTAGGCCTCGCGGGAACCCGCCAGCTTGGCGACCTCCACCAGGCGCTTGGAGTTGGAGGAGTTGCGGGAGCCGACCACGATGACCAGCTCGGCCTCGGCGCCCATCTGCTTGACCGCGAGCTGACGGTTCTGCGTGGCGTAGCAGATGTCGTCGCTGGGCGGGGAGATGAGCTGCGGGAACTTCTCCTTGAGCGCGTCGACGGTCTCCATGGTCTCGTCGACGGACAGGGTGGTCTGGGACAGCCAGACGACCTTGGACTCGTCCCGCACCTCCACCTTGGCGACGTCTTCGGGACCGTCGACGAGGGTGATGTGATCCGGCGCCTCACCGGAGGTACCGATGACCTCTTCGTGGCCCTCGTGCCCGATGAGGAGGATGTCGTAGTCCTCGTTGGCGAAACGGACGGCTTCCTTGTGGACCTTGGTGACCAGCGGGCAGGTGGCGTCGATGGTGGCGAGCTTGCCGCGCGCGGCCTCCTCGTGGACGACAGGGGCGACGCCGTGCGCCGAGAACATGACGATGTTCCCGGGCGGCACCTCCTCCGTGCGCTCGACGAAGATGGCGCCCTTCTTCTCCAGGGTCTGCACGACGTACTTGTTGTGGACGATCTCGTGCCGGACGTACACCGGAGCGCCGTACTGCTCCAGGGCTTTCTCGACGGCGATCACGGCGCGGTCCACACCCGCGCAGTAGCCCCGGGGGGCGGCGAGCAGGACACGGCGGCCAGGCGAAGCAGTCATGCGTCCCATCGTAAGGCCGCGCCCGGCGCGTCAAAGATCGCGTGGGCGGCGAGACTGGCCGGGAAGTGTGAAGGGCGGGGAACGCGCGACGACAGGCGACTGGCGGAGGCATCGATGTCCGAGACCGGCACGGCGAACCGAGCGCCCGACACGGGCCATGACCTGCGGCGCAGCCTCGGTTTCCGGGATCTGGTGGTCTACGGGCTGCTTTTCATCGCCCCCATGGCGCCCGTCGGCGTGTTCGGCACGCTCGACGCCAAGTCGCACGGCGCGGTCGCGCTCGTCTATGTGGTGGCCACGGTGGCGATGGCGTTCACCGCTTTCAGCTACGCGCAGATGGTGCGGGTGGTCCCGCGCGCGGGGTCGGTGTACGCCTACGCGCGCGTGGCGCTCGGCAAGGAGGCGGGGTTCGTCGCCGGGTGGATGGCGATGCTGGACTACCTCCTCATCCCGGCGGTGGCCTACCTGTTCTCCGGGATCGCGATGAACGCGCTGGTCCCGGAGGTGTCGCGCTGGGTGTGGACGGCCCTCGCGGTGGTCGTCACGACGCTGCTGAACCTGTGGGGCGTACGGGCCGCGGCCCGGGTCGGGTTCCTGGTGCTGGCGATGGAGATCGTCGTCCTGCTGGTCTTCGTGGTCTCCGCGGTCGTGGTCCTCACGCGCGACGGCGCGGAACGGGGCTGGCTGTCGCCGCTGTCCGGGGACGGCACGCAGGGGGCGTTCGCGCTGTCGGCGGTGATCGGCGCCGTGTCGGTGGCGGTCCTCTCCTATCTGGGCTTCGACGCGATCGCGTCCTTCGCGGAGGAGGTCACGGGCGGTTCGGAGAAGGTGGCGCGGGCGGTGCTCTTCTGTCTCGCGCTGGCGGGTGTGCTGTTCGTGGCGCAGACGTATCTGGTCGCGCTCCTGGAGCCGGTCACCTCCGCCGAACTGGCCGCCGACCCGGGCAAGCAGGGGGCCGCGTTCTACGACGCCGTCGACGTGTCGGTGGGGACCTGGCTGCACGACCTGGTGGCCGTCAGCAAGGCGATCGGGGCCGCGTTCGCGGCGCTGGCGGGCCAGGCGGCGGCGGGGCGGCTGCTGTTCGCGATGGGCCGGGACCGGCGGCTGCCGAGGGCGCTGGCGAAGACGGACTCGGGCGTGCCACGGGTGGCGCTGCTGTGCGCGGCCGTGATCACGCTGGTCGCGGCGGTGTGGGCGGCCCGCCGGGACGACGGCATGGACCACCTGGTGTCGGTGGTCGACATCGGCGCGCTGACGGCGTTCACGCTGCTGCACGCGAGCGTGGTGGGCTGGTTCGCGGTACGGCGGGCCGGCGGCCCGGTGAGCTGGTGGCGGCATGTGGCGATGCCGGTGGTGGGCGCGGCGATCACGATCGCGGTGATCGTGGAGGCGTCCGGGGCGGCGCAGGTGGTGGGGGCGGTGTGGTTCGCGGTGGGGGTGGCGGTGCTGGTCGGGCAGCGGGGGCGGGCGGGCGTCGACGAGTGAGGTCCGCTCGTGGACATGCGCGGGCTCGGCGGGCCGCATCGATGTCGGTGCCTGCGGTTACGCTCACCGGCATGGCTGTGAACACGTCCGCGGAATCCCCCATCCCCGTCGGTGAGGTGTCGCGGCTCATCGGGGGCTGGATCGACCGGCTCGGGGCCGTGTGGGTGGAGGGCCAGATCACCCAGCTCTCCCGCCGCCCCGGCGCCGGCGTCGTCTTCCTGACGTTGCGCGACCCGTCGTACGACATCTCCGTGAGTGTCACCTGCTACCGGCAGGTGTTCGACGCGGTCGCCGACGTGGTGAGCGAGGGCGCGCGGGTCGTCGTCCTGGCGAAGCCGGAGTGGTACGCGCCGCGGGGGCAGCTGTCGCTACGGGCCGCCGAGATAAGGCCCGTGGGCGTCGGTGAACTGCTCGCGCGGCTTGAGCAGTTGAAGAAGGCGCTGGCCGCGGAGGGGCTGTTCGCGGCCGAGCGGAAGAAACCGCTGCCGTTCCTGCCGCAGCTCATCGGCCTGGTGTGCGGGCGGGCGTCGGCCGCCGAGCGGGACGTGCTGGAGAACGCCCGCCATCGGTGGCCCGCCGTCCGCTTCGAGGTGCGCAATGTGCCGGTGCAGGGTGTGCACGCGGTGCCGCAGGTCGTGCAGGCGGTCAAGGAGCTGGACGAGATCGACGCCGTGGATGTGATCATCGTCGCGCGCGGCGGTGGCAGCGTCGAGGATCTACTGCCGTTCTCCGACGAGCAGCTCGTCAGGACCGTCGCCGACTGCCGTACACCGGTCGTCTCCGCGATCGGGCACGAGCCCGACACCCCGCTCCTCGACTACGTCGCCGACCTGCGGGCCTCCACGCCCACCGACGCCGCCAAGAAGGTCGTACCGGACGTGGGCGAGGAGTTCGAGCGGGTGCGGATGCTGCGGGACCGCGCGCGGCGGTGTGTCGAGGGGTTCATCGAGCGGGAGGAGCGCGGGCTCGCGCACGCGCTGGCCCGGCCGGCGATAGAGGACCCGCACCGCATGATCGACGAGCGCGCCGACCATGTGGCCTCCCTGGTCGACCGGACCCGGCGCTGTCTCGGGCACCACCTCGACCGTGCCGAGTCCGAGCTGACGCACACGCACGCGCGCGTGGTGGCGCTGTCGCCGGCGGCGACCCTGAAGCGGGGGTACGCGGTGCTGCAGAAGACCGACGGCCATGTCGTGCGCGACCCGGAGGAGGTCACGGGCGACGAGGTGCTGCGGGCGCGGGTGTCCGAGGGTGAGTTCAGTGTCCGAGTCGACTCTTAGGGTGGGCGCATGACCAGCAGCAAGGTGGATGAGGCGCTCGGCTACGAGCAGGCGCGGGACGAGCTGATCGACGTCGTACGACGGCTGGAGGCGGGCGGTACGACGCTGGAGGAGTCCCTCGCGCTCTGGGAGCGGGGCGAGGAGCTGGCCAAGGTGTGCCGGCGGTGGCTGGAGGGGGCGCGGGCGCGGTTGGACGCGGCGCTGGCCGAGGAGGAGGAAGCGGGCTCCGGGGGCGACGAGGACTCGGACTGAGGTTTCCTGGGTGGTCTGTGAAGCGGATCACCACACCCCGGTTTTTGTTGAAGCTTCAACCTATCTCGCGTAGTGTCTGTCGCGTCAGCCGGTCCGGCACCACGGACCCGACGTACCACCCGAGAAGGTTCCCCGCATGTCTCTCGTTCTTGACCCCACCGCCCAGGACCTGCTGTTCCGCGAGGCCCACACCGCGAACGCCTTCACCGACGAGCCGGTGACGGACGAGCAGGTCCAGGCGATCTACGACCTGGTCAAGTTCGGCCCGACCGCCTTCAACCAGACCCCGCTGCGCATCACCCTGGTCCGCTCCGCCGAGGCCCGCGAGCGCCTGGTGCAGCACATGGCCGAGGGCAACCAGCCCAAGACGGCGACCGCCCCGCTGGTCGCGATCCTCTCCGCGGACAACGAGTTCCACGAGGAGCTGCCGACCCTCTTCCCGGTCTTCCCGCAGGCCAAGGACGTCTTCTTCAGTGAGCGCCCGGCCCGTGAGTCCGCCGCCCGCATGAACGCCGCCCTCCAGGCCGCGTACTTCATCGTCGGCGTCCGCGCCGCCGGTCTCGCCGCAGGCCCGATGACCGGCTTCGACCACGAGGGCGTCCGCAAGGAGTTCCTCGACGACGACCACACCCCGCTGATGGTCGTCAACATCGGCAAGCCGGGCGAGAACGCCTCGTACCCGCGCGCGCCGCGCCTCGCCTACGACGACGTCGTCACGACCGTCTGAGCGACCAGGACGACATGAGGAAGGCCCCCGGCGTGCAGCCGGGGGCCTTCCTCATGTCCGTGTGGTGGCTACTTCGCCTTCAGCGCCTTCGCCATCTGCGCCAGCTGGTCGTAACCGCCCGTGCCCGCCACCACGGTCGTCGCGCCCTCGCCCTCGTGCACGAGCGCGTCGTAACGGCCGCCGTCGTAGCGGGTCCAGGTGCGGCCGCCGATCTCCGCCGTGGTCTTCGTCTCCTCGCCGCCCTGGCTGGCGGTGTCGATGAACGCCTCCGGCTTCTGCGTCGCCGACTGCTCGATCTGGGCGTACTCACCGCCCGGGGTGGAGAAGCCCAGGTGCCAGGACTCCGCGTCGGCGCCGTCGTACCGGACGGAGGTCGCCTTCCAGTCGGCGGACAGGCCCTCGGGCGCGAGCACCGGGTACGAGGCCGCGCGGCGCGCCGTGAGCAGCTCGACGCGGTAGTCGACCCGCTTCACCTCGGGATCGGAGTCGTCGTGCGGGATGAACAGGTAGATGACCCCCGCCATGAGACCGATCAGGCCCAGGGAGAGCACCATGTCCCGGACCGTCTTCTGCTTGCCGCTCTTGCCATACGAACCTGCCACGCCCCCTATCGTCGCAGGTGCCCGGCCCGCTCATCCGTGGGGTCCCCTGCTCATTTAGTCGGACTGACGATAGAGTCGAGGATCGAACCCTCATCCGGCCGTCGTCGTATCAGAAAGGTGCGCCTCGATGACCGAGCATCATCATCTGCCGTCCGAGCTCGAAGTCCCCAGTGAAGCCCCCGACCGCAACCTCGCCCTGGAACTCGTCCGGGTGACCGAAGCCGCCGCGATGGCCGCGGGCCGCTGGGTCGGGCGCGGCGACAAGAACGGCGCCGACGGTGCCGCGGTGCGCGCCATGCGGACCCTCGTCTCCACCGTGTCGATGAACGGCGTGGTCGTCATCGGTGAGGGCGAGAAGGACGAGGCGCCGATGCTCTTCAACGGGGAGCGGGTCGGTGACGGCACCGGTCCCGAGTGCGACATCGCCGTCGACCCGATCGACGGTACGACGCTGACGGCCAAGGGCATGCCGAACGCGATCGCCGTGCTGGCCGCGGCCGACCGGGGGTCGATGTTCGACCCGTCCGCCGTGTTCTACATGGACAAGCTGGTCACCGGCCCCGAGGCGGCCGACTTCGTCGACATCAACGCGCCCGTGTCCGTGAACATCCGGCGGGTCGCCAAGGCGAAGCGGTCCACGCCGGAGGACGTGACGGTCGTCATCCTCGACCGGCCGCGGCACGAGGGGATCATCAAGGAGATCCGGGAGGCCGGCGCGCGGATCAAGCTGATCTCCGACGGTGACGTGGCGGGCTCCATCTACGCGCTCCGCGAGGGCACCGGCGTCGACATGCTGCTGGGCATCGGCGGTACGCCGGAGGGGATCATCTCGGCCTGTGCGGTGAAGTGCCTCGGGGGCACCATCCAGGGCAAGTTGTGGCCGAAGGACGACGAGGAGCGGGCTCGGGCGGTCGACGCCGGGCACGATCTCGACCGAGTGCTGATGACCGACGACCTGGTCGCCGGGGACAACGTGTTCTTCGTCGCGACCGGGATCACGGACGGGGAGTTGCTGCGGGGTGTGCGGTATCGGTCGGAGACGGCGACGACCGACTCGATCGTGATGCGGTCGAAGTCGGGGACGGTGCGGAGGATTGACTCCGAGCATCGGTTGAGCAAGCTGCGGGCTTATAGCGCGATTGACTTTGACCGGGCTAAGTAGGTGAGTGGCGCCTAGTAGCTCGGGGGGTTCTGTGGATGGGCGGCTGCGGGTGCGTCGTGGCCGTTCGCGCAGTTCCCCGCGCCCCTTAGGTGCCTCATCCCCCGTACGTCAAAAAGCGAGGGGCGCTCCCGGTGCGGAGGGAGCGCCCCTTCGGCATGCTGCTGTCTAGCCTGCCTGCGCTATGCGGTCCGTCGTCCTTGCCGCCTTCTTCAGTTCCATGTCGCGGCGGCGCCTCCTCGCCAGGACCACTCGGCGTTCCGCGGCTGTCAGGCCGCCCCAGACGCCGTAGGGCTCGGGTTGCAGGAGGGCGTGCTCGCGGCACTCGACCATGACGGGACAGCGGGCGCAGACCCGCTTCGCGGCCTCTTCGCGGGAGAGGCGCGCCGCGGTGGGTTCCTTGGAGGGGGCGAAGAACAGGCCGGCCTCGTCGCGGCGGCACACCGCCTCGGTGTGCCATGGTGCGTCTTGGTCCCTGTCTCGCACTGGCACCCGCTGAGCCGGAACAACAGCTACCTGCAGGGACGAATGCGGCGGTTGCAGCACGGTCTACTCCTGACGACGGCTTCGCGAGCGAGAGACGATGCAGCAAGGCCTACCCGTTGTACGCGTGCCTATGCACTGAGTTCCGAACCGCTGGATTCCGGGTGGTGCCGCGCGGGATTGTGAGTGGGCTGTGAGTGGACCAACTCCCCTCGGGCGGCGTCGGATTCACAACCGTCAACGGTCCAGGTGTTTGCGCAAACTCCGGTCGACCTTGTGCTGGACGCGATCGAGGATGTCCGCGACGAGCTTGCCACGCCGGGGCCTGCCCTCGATGTTGCCGAGCACGGCCCAGCCGTCCACGTAGACCACCGGGGCCTCGGGGTCGGCCGCGTCGAGGGTGTGCACCTCGAAGTTGCCGAGGACGCCGCCGCCGGTGCCGCGCAGCGACACGTTCTCCGGGACGCGGACCTCGATGCTGCCGAAGACCGAGATCGCCTTGACCACGACCTGCTGGTACTCGAAGAGGGCCTCGCTGAGGTCGATCTCGACGCTGCCGAAGATCGCGTACGCGTGGATGCGGCGGCCCGCGCGCCAGCGGCCCTTGCGGACGGCGGTGCTGAACACCGCGACCACGTTCTCGTCGGGGTCGACCGGGACGGCGCCCGCGGTCGGGCGGTTCGGGGCCACGGCGTACGTCGTCGCCGTCTCCCGGCGGGCGTGCGCGGCCGGCAGGTCCTGGATGAAGACGTCCAGCTCACCCACGGTCTTGGCGGCCAGCACGCCCTCGACCCGCTCGGCGTGCTCGTCGGCGGTCAGGCGGCCCTCGGCGAGGGCCTCGCGCAGGATGTCCGCGACGCGGTCGCGGTCGGCGTCGGAGGCGCGCAGGTCGGTGGTGGCAGCGGGCGGAGTCTGCTTCTCAAGGTCCACGGCAGCAGCGTACCCAAACGCGATAGATCGCGACTAGGCCTGTGGAAAACCCGGTCGCCGCGAACTGAGCCTTACCTCACAAGCTTCCCGCCTTGGACAGGTTCTAGGCTGGTGAGGCCTGCCAACGGAGGCCGGCCGCCGTCGTTCGAGTGAGGAATGGGCTGAGATGCCTGAGTTCGCGTACACCGATCTGCTCCCCATGGGAGAGGACACCACCCCCTACCGGCTGGTGACCTCCGAGGGTGTCTCCACCTTCGAGGCCGACGGGCGCACGTTCCTCAAGGTCGAGCCGGAGGCGCTGCGCAAGCTCGCCGAAGAGGCCATCCACGACATCCAGCACTACCTGCGCCCGGCCCACCTGGCCCAGCTGCGCCGGATCATCGACGACCCCGAGGCGTCGAGCAACGACAAGTTCGTGGCCCTCGACCTGCTGAAGAACGCGAACATCGCGGCGGCGGGCGTCCTGCCGATGTGCCAGGACACCGGTACGGCGATCGTGATGGGCAAGCGCGGCCAGAACGTCCTCACCGAGGGCGGCGACGAGGCGGCCCTGTCGAAGGGCATCTACGACGCGTACCTCAACCTGAACCTGCGCTACTCGCAGATGGCCCCGCTGACCATGTGGGACGAGAAGAACACGGGGTCCAATCTCCCGGCGCAGATCGAGCTGTACGCCACCGACGGCGGCGCGTACAAGTTCCTGTTCATGGCGAAGGGCGGCGGCAGCGCCAACAAGTCCTTCCTCTACCAGGAGACGAAGGCCGTCCTGAACGAGGCCTCCATGATGAAGTTCCTGGAGGAGAAGATCCGTTCGCTGGGTACGGCCGCCTGCCCGCCGTACCACCTGGCGATCGTGGTCGGCGGTACGAGCGCCGAGTACGCCCTGAAGACAGCGAAGTACGCCTCCGCGCACTACCTGGACGAGATCCCGGCCGAGGGCTCGGAGCTGGGTCACGGCTTCCGGGACAAGGAGCTGGAGGAGAAGGTCTTCGAGCTGACGCAGAAGATCGGCATCGGCGCGCAGTTCGGCGGCAAGTACTTCTGCCACGACGTACGGGTGGTCCGCCTCCCCCGTCATGGCGCGTCCTGCCCGGTCGCCATCGCCGTCTCCTGCTCCGCCGACCGCCAGGCGGTCGCGAAGATCACGGCCGAGGGTGTCTTCCTGGAGCAGCTGGAGACGGACCCGGCGCGGTTCCTGCCGGAGACGACGGACGAGCACCTGGAGCAGGACGGGGACGTCGTCAAGATCGACCTGAACCAGCCGATGGAGACGATCCTCGCGGAGCTCACGAAGTACCCGGTGAAGACCCGGCTGTCGCTCTCCGGTCCGCTCGTCGTGGCCCGTGACATCGCGCACGCCAAGATCAAGGAGCGGCTCGACGCGGGTGAGGAGATGCCGCAGTACCTGAAGGACCACCCGGTGTACTACGCGGGCCCGGCGAAGACGCCCGAGGGTTACGCGTCCGGCTCCTTCGGCCCGACGACGGCCGGCCGTATGGACTCCTACGTGGAGCAGTTCCAGGCGGCGGGCGGCTCGAAGGTGATGCTGGCGAAGGGCAACCGTTCCGCCCAGGTCACCAACGCCTGCGACACCCACGGTGGCTTCTACCTCGGCTCCATCGGCGGCCCCGCCGCCCGCCTCGCCCAGGACTGCATCAAGAAGGTCGAGGTCGTCGAGTACGAGGAGCTCGGCATGGAGGCGGTCTGGAAGATCGAGGTCGAGGACTTCCCGGCGTTCATCGTGGTCGACGACAAGGGCAACGACTTCTTCCAGGACCCGGCACCGGCACCGACGTTCACCACCATCCCCGTGCGCGGCCCCGGGCTGGCGTAACCGGGCTTCCCTGAGGCGGGCGCACCCGGGGACAGGTTCGTGACGTAACATCAACTCCCTTTTCGTCACGGTCATTTACTCCAGGTGGGTCCCGCCTCATGTCCGACACCAGCACGCCGCCGCCCGAGCCGAACCCTCGTGCGTCCGCGCTCGCGGACGACGTCGTCGCCACGGTCGTGCCCGAGGCTGCGGGGCTGGAGCGGCGGGCCCGCAATCGGCGGATCGCCGTCAGCCTGGCCTTCACAGCGATGGTCACCGTCCTGGGCGTCCTCGCGGCCAGGGGCACCGACTGGTTCTTCGCCGAGCACGACGCCCGGGTCGCCAGCGAGGCCGACGACAAGATCGACCACGAGGGGCCGGCCTTCACCGCCTCCGTCCGGCTGGACACGCAGGACACCGAGGCGACGCTCTTCGACGTCCCCTTCTCCGCCGCGGACAAGCGGACACTGCTGGGCATGAGCATGGAGGAGGGGAAGCTCCAGCCCTTCATGGCGGCCCACCACGGCCGGGGCGTCTCCTACAGCGACGTCCGCAGCCCCTCCATGGGGATCTCGTATCCCGGGTACTCCGAGGTCTGGCTCATGGACCTCCTCAGCGACCGGCAGGCCGGCCTCGTCATCAACGACCTGCGGGTGAAGGGCCTCAGCTGCACACCGGCCAAGGCCACCACGGCCATCGAGAGGAAGGGCCAAGCGGGCGGCGGCTACGACGGCATGCTCTTCGATCTGACGCGCGCCGATCCCGTCCCGCTCGACACCGCCGCGGACGAGAACTTCGGGAAGCCGTTCTTCGCCCACCGCAAGATCGACCTCGGCAACGGGGCCACTCCGGGCGGACTGCGCATCGAGGTCACCTCCGGGACGGAGGACTGCACCTGGAAGGCGTTCGAGGCCACCTACGTCGACTCCGAGGGCACCCACACGCAGGAGATCACGAACAACGGCAAGGGCTTCACCGTCCACGGCATCTCCGAGCACCGCGAGCAGACGTTCCAGTTGCGCCCCGTCGAACCCTTCGTGACCGAGTGCACGGTCTCCGCGCAGGGCGAGCTCAGCTGCTGAGCCCGTTCGGCCCACGTCCCGGAACAACCTCGGCTTCCCGACCGCTGTACCCGGCATGAGCGAATACCGCATCGAGCACGACTCCATGGGCGAGGTCCGCGTCCCCGTCGACGCCAAGTGGCGGGCGCAGACGCAGCGGGCCGTCGAGAACTTCCCCATCTCCGGGCAGCGGATCGAGCGGGCGCACATCGAGGCGCTCGCGCGGATCAAGGGGGCCGCCGCCAAGGTCAACGCGCGGCTGGGAGTGCTCGACAAGGACGTCGCCGAGGCGATCCAGGAGGCGGCCGAGGAGGTCGCCCGCGGGGACTGGGACGACCACTTCCCCATCGACGTGTTCCAGACCGGGTCCGGCACCTCGTCCAACATGAACACCAACGAGGTCATCGCCACGCTCGCGACGGAGCGGCTGGGCCGGGACGTGCATCCCAACGACCACGTCAACGCCTCGCAGTCGTCGAACGACGTCTTCCCTTCCTCCATCCACATCGCCGCCACCGCCGCCGTCACCCGCGATCTCATCCCGGCCCTGGAGCATCTCGCCGGCTCCCTCGGACGCAAGGCCGAGGAGTTCGCCGACGTCGTGAAGTCCGGGCGGACCCATCTCATGGACGCCACGCCCGTGACCCTGGGGCAGGAGTTCGGCGGGTACGCCGCCCAGGTGCGGTACGGCGTCGAGCGGCTCTACGCCTCGCTCCCCCGGCTCGCCGAGCTGCCGCTGGGCGGGACCGCCGTCGGGACCGGCATCAACACGCCGCCCGGCTTCTCCGCCGCCGTCATCGAGGAGGTCGCCCACGTCACCGGCCTGCCGCTGACCGAGGCCCGCGACCACTTCGAGGCGCAGGGCGCGCGGGACGGGATCGTCGAGACCAGCGGGCAGCTGCGGACCATCGCGGTCGGGCTCACCAAGATCGCCAACGATCTGCGGTGGATGGCCTCCGGGCCCCGCACCGGGCTCGCCGAGATCTCGCTCCCCGATCTCCAGCCGGGCTCCTCGATCATGCCGGGGAAGGTCAACCCCGTCATCCCGGAGGCCGTGCTCATGGTCTCCGCCCAGGTCGTCGGCAACGACGCCACCGTGGCCACCGCCGGCGCCGCCGGGAACTTCGAGCTCAACGTGATGCTGCCGGTCATCGCGAAGAACGTGCTTGAGTCCGTACGGCTGCTCGCCAACGTGTCCCGACTGCTCGCCGACCGGACCGTCGACGGGATCGTCGCGCACCGCGAACGCGCGCGCGAGTACGCCGAGTCGTCACCCTCCGTCGTCACCCCGCTCAACAAGTACATCGGGTACGAGGAGGCCGCCAAGGTCGCCAAGAAGGCGCTCGCGGAGCGCAAGACCATCCGTCAAGTCGTCCTGGAGGGCGGGTACGTGGAGCGGGGGAACCTCACCCTCGAACAGCTCGACGAGGCGCTGGATGTCCTGCGGATGACGCATCCGTAACAACAGACGCCGCCCCGGAGAACCGTGACGCGTGCCGCAGCGTCGTATGCCCGGGGCACCTAATATCTGTGCATGGCAGAGGGTGGAGCGGTGAGAGCAGCGGAAGCGGGTACGTCGGCGTCCTTCTGGGAGCCCGGGAGTCAGATCCTGTGGCGCTACCGGGAGAACGGCGGCGAGCGCTTCCACATCGCACGCCCTGTGACCGTCGTGCGGGACGACCCCGAGCTGCTCGCCGTGTGGATGGCGCCGGGGACCGAGTGCGTGAAGCCGGTGCTCGCCGACGGCACGCCCGTGCACGCGGAGCCGCTGGAGACGCGGTACACCAAGCCCCGTGCCGTCCAGCGCGACCGCTGGTTCGGCACGGGCGTGCTGAAGCTGGCGCGGCCCGGTGAGCCGTGGTCGGTGTGGCTGTTCTGGGAGCCGGGCTGGCAGTTCAAGAACTGGTACGTGAACCTCGAGACGCCGCTGACGCGTTGGGACGGCGGGGTCGACTCCGAGGACCACTTCCTCGACATCTCCGTGCACCCGGACCGCAGTTGGCACTGGCGCGACGAGGACGAGTTCGCGCAGGCCCAGCGTGACGGCCTGATGGACGCAGGACAGGCCGAACAGGTCCTGGCGGCGGGCCGGTCCGCGGTGGAGGTGATCCGGGCTTGGGGCCGGCCGTACGCGGACGGCTGGCAGCACTGGCGCCCCGATCCGTCCTGGGTCGTACCGTTGCTCCCGGAGGACTGGGACCGTACGCCCGCGCACGTGTCCTCATGAGACCCTTGATGCGCCCCCGGGCAACAAACGTAGGATCGTCCTCCGCAAGAGCGCGCGGCGGCAACTACCGGAGCGTGCACTGAGCTTGACCATTCGTCACCGAGGGGCGGCAGGACGTGATCGAGGGGTACGAGGGCAACACGGGCGCGGTCGGACGGTCCGGCCGCGGCACAGGAACAGCCTCTGACCACGCGGGAATTCCGTTCCTGGGGCAGCCAATCCGGGTATCGGCATTTCTGCGGGACGAACTGCACGCGCGGCGCGCAGCCCCCAACGGACGGAATCGACACGCGTGACGGAGCAGCCCACCTCCTTCGAGCGCCCCCAGACGGGCGCCGACCCCGCGGACCCCCGCGGGGCGCTCCTGCGTGCCTCCACGCCCCCGCCTGGCGCCTTACCGGCACAAGCCCGCGCCGGCGAGACGCCTGCCCCCGGATCCGACATGACCACACCGCCGCCCGGCAGCGACCCCGAGCACTCCCAGCCCACGGTCGCCGCCGAGCCCGACACCCACCGGCCGAGGCCCGTGTCCGAGCTGCCCGACGTGATCCCGGCCCAGACCGGGGGCGACTCCGCGTCCAGTGAGCGGCGTACCGGACAGGGCGTGCAGCCCGGCCGGCCCACGCCGATGCGACGGGACGGGGACCGGCTGCGCTTCGTGGGCGCGGCGACCCGGCGGATCGCCCGCGGCATCGACCTCGACGAGATCGTGATGGGGCTGTGCCGGGCGACCGTGCCGACGTTCTCCGACGCGATCCTGGTCTATCTGCGCGACCCGCTGCCGGTCGGCGACGAGCGGCCCACCGGCCCGCTGGTGCTGCGGCTGCGCCGCACGGACCGCATCCCGGAGGAGCGGGACACCGAGGGCGGTTTCGTCTCGCCCGCGCTCCAGCCGGAGCCGACGGAGCTGACCGAGCTGTCGGCGGTCACCGCCGAGCTGTGCGAGGTGCGGGCGGGTGGCGCGCTCGCCGAGGTGCTGCGCGGCGTACGCCCGGTCTTCACGGACTCCCCCGCGGCCCGCGCCGCGCTGCCGGAACTGCTCGGCGAGGGCGGCGAGTTGATCGTGCCCGCCGGACAGCGGGCCATCCTCGCCCCTCTGCGTGGCCGGCGCCGGGTCATCGGTGCCGCGCTGTTCCTGCGCCGCCCGGAGCGCATCGCGTTCGAGCCGGACGACCTCCTGGTCGCCGCCCAGCTCGCCACGCACAGCGCGCTGGGCATCGACAAGGCGGTGCTGTACGGCCGTGAGGCCTACATCGCCGACGAGCTCCAGCGGACCATGCTCCCGGAGACCCTCCCGCGCCCCACCGGCGTCCGGCTGGCCTCCCGCTATCTGCCGGCCGCCGAGACCGCGCGCGTGGGCGGCGACTGGTACGACGCGATCCCGCTGCCGGGAAGCCGCGTCGCGCTGGTCGTCGGCGATGTCATGGGCCACTCCATGACATCGGCCGCGATCATGGGCCAGTTGCGGACCACCGCGCAGACGCTCGCCGGGCTCGACCTGCCCCCGCAGGAGGTGCTGCACCACCTCGACGAACAGGCGCAGCGGCTCGGCACGGACCGGATGGCGACCTGCCTGTACGCCGTCTACGACCCGGTCTCGCACCGGATCACGATCGCCAACGCCGGGCATCCGCCGCCGGTCCTGCTGCATCTGGGCGGCCGGGCCGAGGTGCTGCGGGTGCCCCCGGGCGCGCCGATCGGTGTCGGCGGCGTCGACTTCGAGGCCGTAGAGCTGGACGCCCCGGCCGGAGCGACCCTGCTCCTCTACACGGACGGGCTCGTCGAGTCGCGGCTGCGGGACGTGTGGACCGGCATAGAGCAGTTGCGCGAGAAGCTCGCCGCGACCGCGCAGCTGACCGGCCCTGATCATCCGCCACCCCTTGAGGCCCTCTGCGACGAGGTGCTCGACATGCTCGGCCCCGGCGACCGGGACGACGACATCGCGCTGCTCGCCGCCCGCTTCGACGGGATCGCGCCCAGCGACGTCGCGTACTGGTTCCTGGAGCCGGAGGACGCGGCTCCCGGCCGTGCCCGGCGGCTGGCCCGGCGGGCCTTGTCGCGCTGGGGCATGGAGGAGATGAGCGACTCGGTGGAGCTGCTCGTCAGCGAGGTCGTCACCAACGCGGTGCGGTATGCCTCACGGCCGGTGACGCTGCGGCTGCTGCGGACCGACGTGCTGCGCTGCGAAGTCGGCGACGACGTACCCCAGTTGCCCCGGCTGCGCCAGGCGCGGGCCACCGACGAGGGCGGGCGCGGCCTGTACCTCGTCAACCGGCTGGCGCGGCGGTGGGGGGCGACCCGGCTGAGCACCGGGAAGGTCGTCTGGTTCGAGCTGAACCGCGGGGGCTGACCCCCGCGAGGCGGACACGGAGAAGGGGGCGCCCGGTGAGAACCGGGCGCCCCCTTCTGTCTGCCTGCGGCTACTGCCCCAGCCCCGGATCCACCGGGTCCGTGTCGTCCGCCGGTGGCCTCGTCGTCGGCGTCTGCGTGGGTGTTTGCGTCGGCGTCTGGGTCGGGGTCTGGGTCGGCGTCTGCGTCGGGGCCTCGGTCGTCGGGGCCTCGGTCGTCGGCTCCTGGGTCGTCGGCTCCTCCGTCGGCGTCTGCGTCGCCGTCTGGCTGGGCGTCTGCGTCGGGGTGTACGACGGCTCGACCGCCGCGCCCTGGTCGGTGTCCAGGTCGAACTCGGCGGACGTGGACGTCACGCCGAACATGTACGCCGCCCAGATCTGCGCCGGGAAGCCACCGCCGTTGACGCGGTCGAAGCCGCCGGCGCCGTACATCTTGGCCTGTCCCGGCTTGGCGTGGTTCTCGCCGAACAGGCCGACCGACGTGACCAGGTCGGGGGTGTAACCCGTGAACCAGGCCGACTTGTTGTCGTCGGACGTACCCGTCTTGCCCGCGACCTCCTGGCCGTCGCGCAGCGGGTTGTCGCGGACGGACGTCTTGGCCGTACCGTCGTCGACCACGCCCGTCAGCACGGAGGTCACCGTGTCGGCGGTCTCGCGGCTGATGACCTGCTCGCCGATCGGGTCCGGCATCTCGACCTGACTGCCGTTGCGCTCGGCCGACTTGATGATGGTCGGGGTGACCTTCTTGCCATGGTTGTCGAGGGTGGCGTAGACGCCGGCCATCTGGATCGGGCTCGCGCCCATGGTGCCCAGGGTGTAGGCGGGCAGCGCCTTCAGGTCGCCGGTGTCCATGCCGAGCTTGTCGGCGGTGTCCAGGACCTTGTCCATGCCGACGTCGACGCCCATCTGCGCGAAGACGGAGTTGATGGACTTGTTCATCGCCGTCTGGACGGTGACGTCGCCGTAGTCGGTGTCGTCCTCGTTCTCCGGGTCGAAGGCGATGTCGCTGCCCTCGACGGGACGCTTGCTCGTGCCGTCGTAGATCGTGCTCGCGCTGATCTTGTCGCCGTCCTGGGTCTCGGCGCCCTCCTCCAGGGCGGCGGCCAGGATGACCGGCTTGAACGTCGACGCGGGCTGGTAGTCCTCGCGGTTGGCGTTGTTGTAGTCGTGCTTGACGTAGTCCGCGCCGCCGTAGAGGGCGACGATCTTGCCCGTCTTGGGGTCGACGGACACGGCGCCGGCCTGGATGTTCTTGTCGACCTCGCGCTTGTCCGGGTCCAGCTTGTCGGTGAGCTGGGTCTTGACGGCCTTCTCCAGCTGCGCCTGCTTCTTCTTGTCGATGTTCAGGGTGATGGTCCAGCCACCCTTGTCGTACTGTGCCTGCGCCTCGTCCTCGGTGAGGCCGTCGTTGGCCATCAACTGCTTGATGAGCTGCTGCTTGGCCAGCTTGACGAAGTAGCCCTTCTGCCCCTTGAGCCCGGCCTCGGCCTTGGGCTTCTTCGGAACCGGGAACTCCATGTCCGCGCGCTTGCCGGCGTCCAGCCAGCCCTCCTCGACCATGTTGTCGAGGACGTAGTTCCAGCGGTCCTTGACGAGCTTCTTGCTGTAGTCCGAGGCGACGTTCCAGTCGTACTGGCTCGGCGCCTGGAGCAGCGCGGCGAGGTACGCGCCCTGCTCGACGCTGAGCTGGTCGGCGTCGACGCGGTAGTACGCCTGCGCGGCGGCCTGGATGCCGTTGGCGCCGCGGCCGTAGTAGCTGGTGTTGATGTAGCCCTCGAGGATCTCGTCCTTGGACTTCTGGCGGTCCACCTTGAGCGAGATCACCAGCTCCCTGAGCTTGCGGGTGATCGTCTGGTCCGGGGTCAGGTAGTAGTTCTTGACGTACTGCTGGGTGATCGTCGAACCACCCTGCTTGCCCTTGCCGGACAGCGTGTTGAGCAGACCGCGGGCGGTGCCCTTCAGGTCGACGCCGGAGTCCTGGTAGAAGGTCTTGTTCTCGGCGGCGACAAAGGTGAGCTGCACCTTCTTGGGGATCTTGGCGAGCTCCACGTTCTCGCGGTTCACCTTGCCGTCCCGGACCAGGACGTCACCGTTGCTGTACTTGATGGTGTTGCTCTGGAGCTTGGCGTCGGCGTTCCCTTCGGGAACCTCGACCATCATGTACAGCACGATGAAGGCGCCGATGCCGAGCAGGCAGAAGCCGAGGAACGCGCCCAGGATCTTCTTCCAGGTGAACAGCCTACGTATGAGGCTCTTCTCGGCGCCGACGCTGCCGCTTGTGGCCGCCCGCGACGAACGGCGCTTGGGCGCGGCACGTCGACCGCCGCGCTGCCGCGCTCGTCTTTCTTCCGCTCGTCCCATGGGTCCGTTCCGC
This sequence comes from Streptomyces justiciae, assembly GCF_015163075.1. Lineage (GTDB taxonomy): Bacteria > Actinomycetota > Actinomycetes > Streptomycetales > Streptomycetaceae > Streptomyces > Streptomyces justiciae. The sequence continues at coordinate 8,849 of NZ_JADDXU010000005.1, read as the reverse complement.
TCCGCTTCGTTCATGTGTGCACGTCTGTCACACAGGTTCGCCGCTCAGGTCAGCTCAGAAAGCTAACACCGGGAGATGTGACAAAGGGCGGCCGATCCGGCCTTTTGCGGACGTGACAATCAGCACCCGCCCCTATGGAACCGACGTGCGAAGGGCGTAAAGGGTTGCTCTCGGCGATAAAAGTGATATCACTTGGATAGACCAACGCTAGACAGCCGAAGGACCGGGGGAACCCATGACCACACTCGACGCCACCACCGCCGACGTACCCGAGATGCCCGCCCCGCGCGTGCGGGAGTTCGCCGCGCACAGCATCGGCGGCGGACTCGCCCTGCTGCTCGGCCTGCTGGGGCTGTTCGCCGGTGCCGGAATGATTGCGGGCGCTACGGCGGTGTCGGCGACCGGCGGGAAGTCGGCGCTCATCGTCGGCGGCATCCTGATCGGTCTCGCCGCCTTCCTCGCCATGTGCGGGCTCAACACCGTGGCGCCGGGCGAGGCGCGGGTCGTGCAGCTCTTCGGGCGCTACCGGGGGACGATCCGGCAGGACGGCCTGCGCTGGGTGAACCCCTTCACCTCGCGCACCAAGATCTCCACCCGGGTCCGCAACCACGAGACGGCGGTCCTGAAGGTCAACGACGCCTACGGCAACCCGATCGAGCTCGCCGCGGTCGTGGTGTGGCGGGTCGAGGACACCGCGCAGGCCACCTTCGAGGTCGACGACTACATCGAGTTCGTGTCGACGCAGACCGAGGCGGCCGTCCGGCACATCGCCATCGAGTACCCCTACGACGCCCACGAGGAGGGCGGCCTCTCGCTGCGCGGCAACGCCGAGGAGATCACCGAGAAGCTCGCCCTCGAACTGCACGCGCGCGTGGAGGCGGCCGGTGTGGAGATCATCGAGTCCCGTTTCACGCATCTCGCGTACGCTCCCGAGATCGCCTCGGCGATGCTCCAGCGGCAGCAGGCCGGCGCGATCGTCGCGGCGCGGCGGCAGATCGTGGACGGCGCGGTGGGCATGGTGGAGGCGGCGCTCGCGCGGATCAGCGAGCAGGACATCGTCGAGCTGGACGACGAACGGAAGGCGGCCATGGTTTCCAACCTGATGGTGGTGCTGTGCGGTGACCGTGCCGCGCAGCCGGTCCTCAACACCGGCACCCTGTACCAGTGACCGAGGAGTCCACGCCGAAGGCGCGGCGGCCGCAGCAGCGCAAGCAGGTGCTGCTGCGGCTGGACCCGTCGGTCTACGAGGCGCTGGCCCGGTGGGCCGGGGACGAGCTCAGGTCGGCGAACGCGCAGATCGAGTTCCTGTTGCGCAAGGCCCTCGCGGACGCCGGCCGGCTGCCGGGCGAGGCCAAGCCGATCCCTCGCCGGGGGCGGCCGCCGACGCAGTAGCAGAACCGTGACAATCGGCTCTCACCTGCACCTTCACACCCGTCGCAGCCATCTACACACTCCGCGTATACACACCGGGTATACGCCGTGTGTACAGTCCTCCCCATGTCCATCGGTCACACCCTCCTGGGACTCCTGGAGTCCGGGCCCCGCCACGGCTACGACCTGAAGCGGGCCTTCGACGAGAAGTTCGGTCACGACCGGCCGCTGCACTACGGCCAGGTCTACTCGACGATGTCGCGGCTGCTGAAGAACGGCCTCGTCGAGGTCGACGGCATCGAGCCCGGCGGCGGGCCCGAGCGGAAGCGGTACGCGATCACCGAGGCCGGGATCACCGACGTACAGCAGTGGCTCGCCACGCCCGAGAAGCCCGAGCCGTATCTGCAGTCGACGCTCTACACCAAGGTCGTCCTCGCGCTGCTCACGCACCGCAACGCGGCCGACATCCTCGACTCCCAGCGTTCGGAGCATCTGCGGATGATGCGGATCCTCACCGACCGCAAGCGCAAGGGCGATCTCGCGGACCAGCTGATCTGCGACCACGCCCTGTTCCATCTGGAGGCCGATCTGCGCTGGCTGGAGCTCACCGCCGCGCGTCTCGACAAGCTGGCGCAGGTGGTGGCCAAGTGAACGCGCCCGCGGGTTCCCTGCTCTCCGCCGACAAGCTCTGCAAGACGTACGGCCCGACCGTCGCGCTCGACGGCGCCGAGTTCTCCATCCACCCCGGTGAGGTCGTCGCCGTGATGGGCCCCTCCGGCTCCGGCAAGTCGACGCTGCTGCACTGTCTCGCCGGGATCGTCACGCCCGACTCGGGTTCGATCACGTACAACGGCCGCGAGATGGCCACCATGAACGACGCCCAGCGCAGCGAGCTGCGGCGCACCGAGTTCGGGTTCGTGTTCCAGTTCGGCCAGCTCGTGCCCGAGTTGACCTGTGTGGAGAACGTCGCGCTGCCGCTGCGGCTGACCGGCACCTCCCGCAAGGAGGCCGAGAAGACCGCCCTGACGTGGATGGAGCGCCTGGAGGTCGACGACCTCCGCAAGAAGCGTCCTGGTGAGGTCTCCGGCGGTCAGGGCCAACGCGTCGCCGTGGCAAGGGCGTTGGTGACCAGCCCGCGTGTGCTGTTCGCCGACGAGCCGACCGGTGCGCTCGACTCGCTCAACGGCGAGCGGGTGATGGAACTGCTCACCGACGCCGCCCGGTCCACCAACGCCGCCGTCGTCCTCGTCACGCACGAGGCACGGGTGGCCGCCTGGTCCGACCGCGAGATCGTCGTACGGGACGGCAAGTCCCGGGACATGGAGCGGGCCGTATGAGGCAGTGGGTGCGGGATCTCGCCATGGGGGTCAGGTTCGCGTTCGCGGGGGGACGCGAGGGCTGGGTGCGGGTCCTGCTGACGGCCGTCGGGGTCGGGCTGGGGGTGGCGCTGCTGCTCCTGACGACCGCGATCCCGAACGCGATGTCGGTACGGGACCAGCGGGAGGCCGCGCGGCAGGACATGTCGTACAGCGCGACCCGGCTGAAGAAGGCCGACGACACCCTGATCGTCGGGTACGTCACCACGACCTACCACGACAAGAGCGTGCGCGGCCGGGAGTTGGAGCCCGAGGGGTCCAAGTCGCCGCTTCCGCCGGGGGTTTCGGCGTTCCCGGCGCCGGGCGAGATGGTGGTCTCCCCCGCGCTGAAGAAGCTCCTGGACTCCGCCGACGGCAAGCTGCTGCGGGAGCGGCTGCCCGAGCGGGTCGTCGGGACCATCGGGGAGAGCGGGCTGATCGGCTCGGCCGAACTCGCCTTCTACCGGGGCGCCGAGGGGCTCGAGTCGAAGATCAACGGCGGCAATGTGGACCGCATCGAGCGGTTCGGTACCCCGAGCCCGCCGTCGGATCCGCTGGACCCCGTGCTGCTCCTGCTGATCCTCGTCGTCTTCGCGGTGCTGCTGACGCCCGTCGCCGTCTTCATCGCCGCGGCCGTGCGGTTCGGCGGCGAGCGGCGCGACCGGCGGCTCGCGGCGCTCCGGCTGGTGGGCTCCGACGCCCGGATGACCCGGCGGGTCGCGGCGGGCGAGGCGATGGCCGGGGCCGTGGTGGGGCTGGTCCTCGGCGCCGGGTTCTTCATGATCGGGCGTCAGATCGCGGGCTCCGTCGAGCTGTTCGACTACAGCTTCTTCCCGAGCTATCTCAACCCCTCGCCGCTGCTGGCCCTGCTGGTCGCCGTCGCGGTGCCCGCCGCGGCCGTGCTGGTCACGCAGTTCGCGCTGCGCGGGGTCGTCATCGAGCCGCTCGGTGTGGTGCGGACGGCGAAGCCCTCGCGGCGCCGGCTGTGGTGGCGGCTGCTGCTGCCGGTGGGCGGGCTCGCGATGCTCTACCCGATGATCGGCCAGGGCCGTGAGCGCGGGAACTTCAACCAGTACCTCACCGTCGGCGGCGTGATGCTGCTGCTGGTCGGCGTGACCGCGCTGCTGCCGTGGATCGTCGAGGCGGTCGTCTCCCGGCTCGGCGCGGGCCCGGTCGCCTGGCAACTGGCCGTCCGCAGGCTTCAGTTGAGCAGCGGTACGGCGGCCCGCATGGTCAACGGCATCGCGGTGGCGGTGGCCGGCGCGATCGCCCTGCAGATGCTCTTCGCGGGCGTCGACAGCCAGTACACGCAGCGCAAGAGCGAGCCGGTCAGCGGGTCCGAGATGGCCGTGCGCGTGACCGACGGCAGCCCGATCGCCGCGGCCGAGAAGAAGGTCGCCGCGACCCGGGGCGTCAAGCACGTCTACGACATCTCCGACGGCTACCTCGGCGACTCCCGCACCGACCCCCAGCACTTCGCCCCCGTCTCCGTCGGCACCTGCGCGTCCCTGCGCGAGGTCGCGAAGCTCCCCTCCTGCCGGGACGGCGACGTGTTCGCCCTGAAGGGCGACGGCTACGCCTACGAGACGGCCGACGTGGTCAAGAGCGGCAAGACGCTCTGGTTCGACGACTCCGACGACGACCCGACGACGAAGACGGTCGGCTGGACCGTCCCGAAGGACATCACCGACGCCCAGCCCACGGAGGACTCGGCCCGGATCGGCCGCGCCGGCCTGCTGATGACCCCGGCCGCGCTGCCCGCGGGCGCCGACCGGCTGCTCACCACGGAGCTGTACGTGCGGCTCGACAAGGCGGTGGCGGACGCCCGCGAGTACGTCCGCACCACGGCGACGCGCCTCAACCCGTACGAAGAGCCCAACGAGCTGGTGAGCGTCTCGCGCAACGAGAACTACGCCGCCATCCGCGGCGGCCTGTTCGTCGGCGCCTCGTGTGTGCTGATGCTGATCGGGGCGAGCCTGCTGGTCTCCCAGCTGGAGCAGCTGCGCGAACGCAAGAAGCTGCTGTCGTCCCTGATCGCCTTCGGCACCCGGCGCTCCACGCTGAGCCTGTCGGTGCTGTGGCAGACGGCGATCCCGGTCGGCCTCGGGCTGGTGCTGGCGGCGACGGTGGGACTGACGCTCGGCGTGGTCCTGCTGAAGATGACGGACACCCCGGTGTCCGTGGACTGGGCGAGCGTGCTCCAGATGACGGGCGCGGGCGCCGCGGTCGTCCTCGCCGTCACCCTGCTCAGCCTGCCGCCGCTGCTGCGCCTGATGCGGCCGGACGGCCTGCGCACGGAGTGAGCCGAGGGGGCCTTCCCGACCGGGAGGGCCCCTTTCGCGCGTTCAGAGGCTGTACTCCCGCACCACCCTCCTGACCTGGGCGAACAGCATGCCCACGTTGACCGACTTACGGCACACCACCACGGCCACCACGTCCTGCTGCTCGGTCAGCCGCACGAACAGGTGGGTGAGGTTCTCGCTGTTGACGAGGATCTCCTGGAAGAAGTGGTTGTCGCTGCTGATGCCGCGCCGCTCCTTGAAGACGTCCTCGATCATCACGACAGTGCGGCCCTGGAACAGGTCGAGGGTCGCGCCCGCCAGCAGGTCCAGAACCTCGGGCGGGTGGTTGTCGACGGTCTCGTACGACAGCAGCATGCCCGTGGACATGTCGACCACGCCCGCCGCCACACAGTCCGGGGCGTCGGTGCGGAGGGACTTGACCAGGCCCATCACCTGGTCGGAGAAACCGGGGGTCATACGCTTCGTCGCCATCCCTTCAGACTCCTTCCGCGGCCTTCTCGGCGGGCGCGCTCAGGATCGTGTCGATACGGTCCAGGGCCGGCTGACTGGCCCGGTGCAGCCCGTCCACATCCATGCCCTCGTCTCCGATCACGACCATGAGCGCGGTGTCGCCGACGGCGTAGAAGGCGGCGCAGCCGTGGCTGCCGTAGGTCACCGTGCGGCGCAGGGTGCCGCGGGCGGTCGCGCCGACGGTGCGGCGCGCGAGGCCGAGACCGGCCGCGGCGAGGGCGGCGAGGCCCTCCGGGTCGATCGAGTCGGCGGTGTCGGCCGCGATGAGCAGCCCGTCGGCGGCCGCGACCGCGGTGTCGGTGATACCGGTCACCTGTTCCCGCAGTCCCCGCATTTCCAGAGCTAGAGCTTCGCGATCCATGCAATCAACTCCCCTATTTCTGTTCACATCTGGTCGGCTTCTTCATTTCGGGGCTCCGTTTCGCAGGCGGAAGAACCCTTTCCAGCTCGCTCCGGTCCTTTCCGGGGCGAGTGCTTCGGCGATACCGCTGGCGCCGGGACGTCTGCGGGGCAGTTCGTCGGGCGCTGCGGGCGGTACGGCGCTGACGGGCGGCGCGGCCGCTCTCGATGCCGCGGGCGCCGGCTTCCGCTGCCGGACGCCCTGGCCGTCGGGGGGCGGGCGGACCGGGATGGGGACGGGCGCCTCGGGGCACTCCAGGAGCCCGTCGGCGAGCATGCGGGCCATTTCCACGGTCACGGTGTAGACCCCGCGTCCGGTGCGGAAGGCCAGGTCACGGGCGGTGCTGCGGCCGTCGGCCTGGTCGAGCAGGGCGCGTTGCAGGGGGCTGAGCGGGCCGGGGTCCACGCCGGGGGCGGGGGTCGGGCGCTCACGGTCGGGGCGCAGCGGGTGCGGCAGGGTCGCGAGGGCGGCGAGGCGGCGGGTGGCGTCCTGGAGCAGCCGTACGCAGGTCTCGCCCACGGCGACGGTGGCGAACGGCTCGGCCCCGGCGACGCGTTCACAGCCGTGCACCCGGCCTGCGACGATCGCGAAGGCCGCGTCGTGCAGTGCCATCACGCAGACGACCCTGAGCTGGGCGGCTCCGGCGTGGCCGCGGGCGATCAGCCCGGTCGCGGGCCAGCGCGCCCCGCCCGACTCCCGTACCACCTCGGCCCATTGCTCACCGCTGACCCGCCCGGAGCGCAGCAGCAGCGTCTCCGGGCCGGGCGCCCCGGGACTCTCGGCGCCCACGACCAGCCCGGCCCGCAGATGAAAGGTGCCGCCGGGCACCCCCGCCACCCGCAACTGCCCGCTGAACTCCTCACGCCCGCACCGGTGCAGGGCGTGCGCCAGAACGTCGTAGCCGACGCGGTCGAGGGAGTACCGCATGCCCGCCATCACTCCCCCTGGCATTTCGCACATACGCCTGGCGCGTAGCACTGAGGGGGGTAGGTGTATCAGCCGTAGGGCATATGTCGGGCGGAGTATTCCTACCTGCCTCCACCTGACGCAATTTGAAATTCGCCGCCGCCCAATGCTCTTTGTTCGGCGGTCATTTGAACGATTCTGGGCCTACGCTGCGGGCGGGCTCGGGCGCCACGGTCAGTGTGAGGCTGGAGGCTGAGGTGGTTCTGGGTGAGTCTCGGGCGCTTCGCCTTCGCCCGGGGGCGGGGGCGCTGCCGCCGGGCCCGGCGCGGGGGCGGGTTGTGGGGCCGTCGCTGTCTCGCGTGCGTACGCCCGTAGATAGCCGACCACCGTGTTCGTCACCGCGACCAGCGGTACGGCGACGACCGCGCCGCCGATCCCGGCCACCATGCCGCCCGCCGCGACCGACAGCACCACCGCCAGCGGGTGCACCCGCACCGCGCGGCCAAGGATGAACGGCTGGAGGATGTGGCCCTCGATCTGCTGCACCGCGAGCACCACCGCCAGCGTCATCACCGCCGTGAACACGCCCTGCGTCACCAGAGCCACGACCACCGCGAGCGCGCCCGACACCACCGCGCCCACGAGCGGGATGAAGGCGAACAGGAAGATGAAGACGGCGAGCGGGACGGCCATCGGGACGTCGAGGAAGTAGATGCCGAGGCCGATGAAGATGGCGTCGATGAGGGCCACTATCACCGTGCCGCGGACGTAGGCCGTCAGCGTGCGCCAGGCCCGGGGGCCCGCGCCGGCGACACCCGGCCGCGCCGCCGCGGGGACGAGCTTGAGGGTCCACTCCCAGATGCGCCGGCCGTCGTACAGCAGGAACAGCGTGGAGAAGAACGTCAGCAGGATGCCGGTCAGCGCCTCCACCACGACCTGGACGCCCTCCAGGCCCGCGGAGGTGATCTGGTCGGTGTTGGCGCCGACCGCGTCCGCGAGGTTCTTGGAGATCTGGTTGATCTGCTTCTCGGTGACGTGGAAGGGGCTCTTCAGCAGCCAGTCGCGCAGATCGTCGATGCCGTTCTGGATCTGGTCGGAGAGGTCGTCGATGTTCTCCATGACCTGCCAGGTCACGAACCAGCCGAGCAGCCCGAGGACGACGAAGCCGAAGATCGCGGTGAGCGCGGTGGCCAGGCCGCGCGGTACGCCGTAGCCCTTCAGCCGCGCCACCGTCGGCTGGAGCAGCGCCGTGATGAGCAGGGCCACCACGAAGGCGAGGACGACGAGTTGGACGGCGCTGATGACCCGCATCAGCACCCAGACGGTGCCCGCAAGGACCAGCAGCCGCCAGCCGGCCTCGGCGGCGACCCGTACGCCCCAGGGCACGGCCTGCGCGGGGTCCGGGCGGTGCGCCACGACGGTGACGTGCTCGGCGAGCGGCTGCGGGCGGTCCGCGGGCACGCCCTGAGGTGGCGGCGGCGGCGCGTCGGCCTCGGCCTCCTCGCGCTCGACCTCCGCGCGGCGCTCGTCCAACCGCTCACCCATCTCGCTCAGTCCGGCACCCACCCGACCGAGCCACCGTGGCACTCGCGACATGATCCGTCCTCTTCCCCCGCTTCTCCCCACCACTCCCCCCTGGAGTCGTCGGCTCCGACCGTACATGCAGGGGCTGGACATGGCCGAAGCCCCTCACCGAAAGGACGGTGAGGGGCTCGGAAAGGTTGAGCAGGGTACGGATCGGTACCCGTGGCGGCCTAGTACCAGTGGTTGGCCTGCCAGAAGGACCACGCCTCGCACGGGCTGCCGTAGCGGCTGTCCATGTAGTTGAGGCCCCACTTGATCTGGGTGGCCGGGTTGGTCTGCCAGTCGGAACCGACCGACGACATCTTGGAGCCCGGCAGCGCCTGGAAGAGACCGTAGGCGCCGGAGGAGGCGTTGACCGCCTGGTAGTTCCAGCTGGACTCGTGGTCCACGATGTTGCTGAAGCACTGGAACTGGGCGCTC
>NZ_JADDXU010000049.1 GCF_015163075.1 Streptomyces justiciae | reverse complement strand
TGTACTGCCCAGGCAGGTTGGTCGAGTTTGTGCTCTGACATCGTCTGAGTCAGATGACGGGTGAAGGCCTCCGGTTGTGGAGTGGAGCTGTCGAGGAACCGCTCCGCCAACCAGGAGGCCTTCGTGTCTCACGCTAACGCTGCTTTGACGCCTCGTGCCCGTCTGCGCCTGGCGCGTCTGATTGTCGATGACGGGTGGCCCATCGCTCGTGCGGCCGAGCGCTATGACGTGTCCTGGCCCACCGCCAAGCGGTGGGCCGATCGATACGCCGAATCCGGTCCGGCCGCCATGTGCGACCGGTCCTCACGGCCGCACCGCAGCCCGGCCCGGACCCCACAGCCGCAGGTCCGCCGGATCGTGCATCTGCGCTGGAAACAACGGCTGGGCCCGGTCCAGATCGCCGGTCGGCTGGGCATGCCCGCCTCGACCGTCCACGCGGTCCTGACCCGGTGCCGGATCAACCGGCTGTCCCACATCGACCGCGTCACCGGCGAGCCCGTCCGCCGCTACGAACACGACCATCCCGGCGCGATGCTCCACATCGACGTCAAGAAGCTCGGGAACGTCCCTGACGGCGGCGGCTGGCGTTACGTCGGACGCGTCCAGGGCCGCAGGAACCGTGCCGCAACACCGGACAAGCCCCGCAACAAGTACCGCGGACCGCTGCTGGGGACCGCGTTCGTCCACACAGTCGTCGACGACCACTCCCGCGTCGCCTACGCCGAGATCTGCGATGACGAAACGGCCGCCACCGCCGTCGATGTCCTGCACCGCGCCGTCAACTGGTTCGCCGCCCGCGGGGTGAGCATCGAGCGGGTCCTCACCGATAACGGCTCGGCCTACCGCTCCCGGCACTGGTCCCGGGCCTGCGACGAACTCGGGATCACACCGAAGAAGACGCGGCCCTACCGGCCGCAGACGAACGGCAAGGTCGAGCGCTTCCACCGCACCCTGGCCGACGGCTGGGCCCTGGGACGCTTCTACGCCAGCGAATCAGCCCGCCGCAAAGCCCTGCCGGCCTGGCTCCATCACTACAATCACCACCGCCCCCACACCGCAACCGGCGGCAAACCACCCATCACCAGGTTGACCAACGTCCCCGGGCAGTACA
>NZ_JADDXU010000048.1 GCF_015163075.1 Streptomyces justiciae | reverse complement strand
GGAGCTTCCCAATGCTGAAGTCAAGCCGCAGTGGTGACAGGGGGTGCCACTTGGTAGCACCGTCGGTCACGGATCAGGGCCCACAAGACGTTGACGCGTCGGCGGGCGAGAGCGAGCACGGCCTGGGTATGGCGTTTGCCCTCCGCGCGCTTGCGGTCGTAGAACTTGCGCGAGTTGGGGTCGAACTGGACGCTCACCAACGCCGAGGTGTAGAAGACCCGTTGAAGGCGCCGGTGGTAGCGCTGAGGGCGGTGGAGATTGCCGCTGATCTTTCCGGAGTCGCGTGGTGCGGGGGTCACTCCCGCGAAAGCGGCGAGGCGGTCAGGACTGGGGAACGCATCCAGGCTGCCGCCGACGGCAACGAGGAACTCGGCGCCGAGCACCGTGCCGATGCCGGGCAGGGACTGGATCACCTCGGCGAGTTCGTGCTCGCGAAACCGGCCCTCTATGAGCTTGTCCGTCTCGGAGATCTTCTCGTTGAGGGCCATCACCTCCTTCGTGAAGGTGAGCACCATCTTCGCGATCGCCGTTTCACCCGCGACTGCGGTGTGCTGCCGCTCAGCGGCCTCGACGGCCTTGGCCGCGAGTGCTTCGGCTCCGCGGACCTTGCGGTTGCGCAGCCAGGTGGTCAGTCGGCGCTGCCCGGTCCGGCGGATCGCAGCCGGGCTCTGGTAGCCCGTCAGGAGCAGCAGTGCCCCGCTGGTCCCGAGGTCCAGGGCGCGTTCCAGGGCTGGGAACATGCTGGTCAGCAGGGACCGGAGGCGGTTGATGGTGCGGGTGCGTTCGGCGACCAGGTCGACACGGCGTTCGGTCAGCAGCCGCAGTTCCACGGTGGCGTCGTCGTCAGGGCGGATCGGCTGGAGGTCGCGTCGCATGCGGGCCTGGTCGGCGATGATGCGGGCGTCCCGGGCGTCGGTCTTGCCTGCTCCGCGGTAGCTGTCCGCGGCCCGGTTGACAGCGACACCGGGGAGGTAGACCAGCTCCTGCCCGTGGTTGACCAGCAGGGCGATCAGCAGTGCGGGCTCACCGCCGGTCATGTCCATCGCCCAGGTGACGGCGCGGCCGTCGGCGAGGTCCAGGACGTCTGCGATCAGCTTCAGCAGTTCGGGCTCGTCGTTGGCCACCCGCCGCGACAACAGCGCGTCGCCCTCGTTGTCCAGGACGAGGCAGTGGTGGTGGGTCTTTCCGCAGTCGGTCCCGGCCCATATCCGGCTCATCGTGCTCCAGCTCGTCGTGTGTGCAGTGCGTACCACGGACGACCTCGCCGGCATTGCTCTACACAGCGACCTGTTCGCAGTTCCCAATCGGCGGCCGAGTCGTCGTGGGGAACCGGGCGGCCAAGCTCCTTGAGCCATGAACGGCACCGTCATGAAAGCCACACCCGGCTCCCCTGGGTGCCACAACCCTACGAATGGCTGGGGCGAACCCAGGAAGGAAGGTAGAGCCGTCATGA
>NZ_JADDXU010000046.1 GCF_015163075.1 Streptomyces justiciae | reverse complement strand
CCGGCGTCGACCAGAGCCACCCTCAGGCCGGACTGCGCGGCGTGCCAGGCGGTGGAGATGCCCAGGATGCCGCCGCCGATCACGAGAAGGTCGTACGACGCCTTGGCGAGCTGCTCCCGGGTCTCGGCGCGGCTCGGGTTGGAGCCGGAGGCCGGGCGCGTACCGAGGGCAGGCACGGACTGGAGGGTGGACTGACTGGTCATTTCGGGTTCTTACTCCTCATCAGAGATGCCGAAGGGGGGAGGCCTTCAGCTCTCCTCGTCCTCGAGCCAGCCCATCGTCCGCTCGACGGCCTTGAGCCAGCTCTTGTACTCACGGTCGCGGGTGTCCGCGTCCATGCGGGGGGTCCACTCGGCGGCCCGGCGCCAGTTGGCACGCAGGTCGTCGGTGCTGGTCCAGAAGCCGACGGCGAGACCGGCGGCGTAGGCGGCACCGAGGCAGGTCGTCTCGGCGACCATCGGACGGACCACGGGGGCGTCCAGGAAGTCCGAGAGGGTCTGCATCAGCAGGTTGTTGGAGGTCATGCCGCCGTCGACCTTGAGGGCCGCGAGCTCCACGCCCGAGTCCTTGGTCATGGCGTCCGTGATCTCACGGGTCTGCCAGGCGGTGGCCTCCAGGACGGCACGCGCGAGGTGCGCCTTGGTGACGTACCGGGTCAGGCCGGCGATCACACCGCGGGCGTCGGAGCGCCAGTACGGGGCGAACAGACCGGAGAAGGCCGGCACGAAGTAGGCGCCGCCGTTGTCCTCGACGGAGAGCGCGAGCGTCTCGATCTCGGCGGCGGTGGAGATCAGGCCCATCTGGTCGCGCATCCACTGCACCAGCGAACCGGTGACGGCGATCGAGCCCTCGAGGGCGTAGACCGGCTTGTCGTCACCGATGCGGTAGCCGACGGTGGTGAGCAGACCGGAGTACGAGTTGATGATCTTCTCGCCGGTGTTCATCAGCATGAACGTGCCGGTGCCGTACGTCGACTTGGCCTCGCCCTCGGCGAAACAGGTCTGGCCGAACAGGGCCGCCTGCTGGTCACCGAGCGCCGAGGCGACCGGGATGCCGCCGAGCAGCTCGCCCAGCTTGCCGCCCGTGACCTCGCCGTAGACCTCGGCGGAGGACCGGATCTCGGGGAGCATCGACAGCGGCACGCCGATGGACTCGGCGATCTTCTCGTCCCACTCCAGGGTGTGGAGGTTCATCAGCATGGTGCGGGAGGCGTTGGTGACGTCGGTGTAGTGCTTGCCGCCGTTGACACCGCCCGTCAGGTTCCAGATGACCCAGGTGTCCATGGTGCCGAAGAGGATGTCGCCGGCCTCGGCGCGCTCGCGCAGGCCCTCGACGTTGTCCAGCAGCCACCGGGCCTTCGGACCGGCGAAGTACGAGGCGAGTGGAAGACCCGTCTCGCGGCGGAAGCGGTCCTGCCCGACGTTGCGGCCGAGCTCCTTGCACAGGGCGTCGGTACGGGTGTCCTGCCAGACGATGGCGTTGTGGACGGGCTCACCGGTGTTCTTGTCCCACAGCAGCGTGGTCTCACGCTGGTTGGTGATGCCGATGGCCTTGATGTCGTCCCGGGTGATGCCGGCCTTGTCGATGGCTCCGGCGACCACTTCCTGGACGTTGGTCCAGATCTCGGTGGCGTTGTGCTCGACCCAGCCCGGCTTGGGGAAGATCTGCTCGTGCTCCTTCTGGTCGACGGAGACGATACGGCCGTCGCGGTCGAAGACGATGCAGCGGGAAGAGGTCGTGCCCTGGTCGATCGCGGCGATGAA
>NZ_JADDXU010000045.1 GCF_015163075.1 Streptomyces justiciae | reverse complement strand
TAGTAGCGCGCTCAAGACCCGAAGCGGAGTGATCTAGCCATGGGCAGGTTGAAGCGGAGGTAAGACTTCGTGGAGGACCGAACCCACCAGGGTTGAAAACCTGGGGGATGACCTGTGGTTAGGGGTGAAAGGCCAATCAAACTCCGTGATAGCTGGTTCTCCCCGAAATGCATTTAGGTGCAGCGTCGTGTGTTTCTTGCCGGAGGTAGAGCACTGGATAGGCGATGGGCCCTACCGGGTTACTGACCTTAGCCAAACTCCGAATGCCGGTAAGTGAGAGCGCGGCAGTGAGACTGTGGGGGATAAGCTCCATGGTCGAGAGGGAAACAGCCCAGAGCATCGACTAAGGCCCCTAAGCGTACGCTAAGTGGGAAAGGATGTGGAGTCGCACAGACAACCAGGAGGTTGGCTTAGAAGCAGCCACCCTTGAAAGAGTGCGTAATAGCTCACTGGTCTAGTGATTCCGCGCCGACAATGTAGCGGGGCTCAAGCGTACCGCCGAAGTCGTGTCATTGCAGCAATAGGGCCAACGCCTGCTGTGATGGGTAGGGGAGCGTCGTGTGCCGGGTGAAGCCGCGCCGGAAGGCAGTGGTGGACGGTTCACGAGTGAGAATGCAGGCATGAGTAGCGATTCACACGTGAGAAACGTGTGCGCCGATTGACTAAGGGTTCCTGGGTCAAGCTGATCTGCCCAGGGTAAGTCGGGACCTAAGGCGAGGCCGACAGGCGTAGTCGATGGATAACCGGTTGATATTCCGGTACCCGCTGTGAAGCGTCAAACATCGAACCAGGCGATGCTAAGTCCGTGAAGCCGCCCCGGAGCCTTCGGGCAAAGGGGAGTGGTGGAGCCGACGAACCAGACTTGCAGTAGGTGAGTGATGGGGTGACGCAGGAAGGTAGTCCATCCCGGGCGGTGGTTGTCCCGGGGTAAGGGTGTAGGACGCAAGGTAGGCAAATCCGCCTTGCACACAGTCTGAGACCTGATGCCGAGCCGATTGTGGTGAAGTGGATGATCCTATGCTGTCGAGAAAAGCCTCTAGCGAGTTTCATGGCGGCCCGTACCCTAAACCGACTCAGGTGGTCAGGTAGAGAATACCGAGGCGTTCGGGTGAACTATGGTTAAGGAACTCGGCAAAATGCCCCCGTAACTTCGGGAGAAGGGGGGCCATTCCTGGTGATCCGTTTTACACGGTGAGCTGGGGGTGGCCGCAGAGACCAGCGAGAAGCGACTGTTTACTAAAAACACAGGTCCGTGCGAAGCCGTAAGGCGATGTATACGGACTGACGCCTGCCCGGTGCTGGAACGTTAAGGGGACCGGTTAGTGACCTTTCGGGGTTGCGAAGCTGAGAACTTAAGCGCCAGTAAACGGCGGTGGTAACTATAACCATCCTAAGGTAGCGAAATTCCTTGTCGGGTAAGTTCCGACCTGCACGAATGGCGTAACGACTTCTCGACTGTCTCAACCATAGGCCCGGTGAAATTGCACTACGAGTAAAGATGCTCGTTTCGCGCAGCAGGACGGAAAGACCCCGGGACCTTTACTACAGTTTGATATTGGTGTTCGGTTCGGCTTGTGTAGGATAGCTGGGAGACTGTGAAGCTCGGACGCCAGTTCGGGTGGAGTCGTCGTTGAAATACCAGTCTGGTCGTGCTGGATGTCTAACCTGGGTCCGTGATCCGGATCAGGGACAGTGTCTGATGGGTAGTTTAACTGGGGCGGTTGCCTCCTAAAGGGTAACGGAGGCGCCCAAAGGTTCCCTCAGCCTGGTTGGCAATCAGGTGTTGAGTGTAAGTGCACAAGGGAGCTTGACTGTGAGACCGACGGGTCGAGCAGGGACGAAAGTCGGGACTAGTGATCCGGCGGTGGCTTGTGGAAGCGCCGTCGCTCAACGGATAAAAGGTACCCCGGGGATAACAGGCTGATCTTCCCCAAGAGTCCATATCGACGGGATGGTTTGGCACCTCGATGTCGGCTCGTCGCATCCTGGGGCTGGAGTCGGTCCCAAGGGTTGGGCTGTTCGCCCATTAAAGCGGTACGCGAGCTGGGTTTAGAACGTCGTGAGACAGTTCGGTCCCTATCCGCTGTGCGCGTAGGAGTCTTGAGAAGGGCTGTCCCTAGTACGAGAGGACCGGGACGGACGAACCTCTGGTGTGCCAGTTGTTCTGCCAAGGGCATGGCTGGTTGGCTACGTTCGGGAGGGATAACCGCTGAAAGCATCTAAGCGGGAAGCCTGCTTCGAGATGAGGACTCCCACCTCTATAAGAGGGTAAGGCTCCCAGTAGACGACTGGGTTGATAGGCCGGATCTGGAAGCACGGTAACGTGTGGAGGTGACCGGTACTAATAGGCCGAGGGCTTGTCCTCAGTTGCTCGCGTCCACTGTGTT
>NZ_JADDXU010000044.1 GCF_015163075.1 Streptomyces justiciae | reverse complement strand
GCGCACAGTCTTCCCGGACGTCGAGGGAGTGCCGTACCAGGACATCCGCGAGGGAGCCCAAGGCCGCCCCCAACTCCACGTCATCGAGGCCGGCGAGCAGTGGCGGGACGCCATGCGGGGCGAGGCCGAGCGAGGCTTCGATCTCGCGGTCGACCTGCCGTGGCGGACCACCCTGCTGAAGATCTCCGACACGGACTGGGTCCTGCTGCTGGTGGCCCACCACATCGCCTCCGACGCCTGGTCGATGGGCGTACTCGCCCGCGACCTCCAGACGGCCTACCAGTCCAGGCTGGTCGGTCGGGCGCCGGGATGGGAGCCCTTCCCCGTCCAGTACGCGGACTACGCGCTGTGGCAGCGCGAGGTGCTCGGCGAACTGGACGACCCCGACAGCGCGGGAGCGGAACAGATCGCCCACTGGCGGCAGGAGTTGGAGGGGGCGCCGCAGGAGACGGTCCTGCCGTTCGACCGGCCGCGTCCGGCGGTGCCGTCGTTCCGAAGCGGGTCCGTTCCGCTGAACGTCGACACGCAGACACACGCCCGACTCGCCGAACTGGCCGCGCAGGGCGGCGCGACCATGTTCATGGTCGTACACGCGGCACTGGTGGTGCTGCTGGCCCGAATGGGTGCCGGAGAGGACATCTGCGTCGGTACCCCGGTCGCCGGGCGTTCGGACGCACAACTGGAGGACCTGGCCGGGTTCTTCGTCAACACGCTCGTCCTCCGCTCCGACGCCTCCGGTGACCCCACCTTCGGCGACCTGCTGGCGGGTATCAGGGAGACCGACCTCTCGGCCTACGCACACCAGGACGTGCCGTTCGAGCGGCTCGTCGACGAGCTGAACCCGGCCCGTTCCGCCGCCCGCAACCCGCTCTTCCAGGTGATGCTGGCCCTCCAGAACGTGCCCGAGGCCCACTGGGAGCTTGAGGGACTGACCGTCGAGCAGATCCCGCCGGCGGAAGACCCCCCGGCCCGCTTCGACCTCTCCCTGACGCTGAGCGAGCGCCGCTCGGACAACGGCTCGGTCGATGGCCTGCGTGGCGCGATCCTCTACGCCGCCGATCTGTTCGACGAGGAGACCGTGCGCCGGCTGGCCGAGCGGCTCACCCGGGTGCTGGAGCAGGTCGCCGCCGATCCGCAGCTGCGGCTGAGCGCCGTAGAGGTGCTGGAGGAGTCCGAACGGGCTGCCGTCGTGGAGGCGTGGAACGCCACCGCGAGCGAGGTCGACACCTCGACCGTGCTGGAGCGGTTCCGCACCAACGCGGCCAGGGCACCTGAGGCCGTCGCGCTGTGGTCGGAGGGCCGGGCCTGGTCGTATCGCGAGGTCGACGCACGCTCCGATGCGCTGGCGCGTGGGCTGGTGGCGCGGGGCGTGGGGCGGGAGTCCCGGGTGGGCCTGTGCCTGCCGCGTGGGGCAGAAGCGGTCGTCGCCATGCTGGCGGTGTGGAAGGCCGGTGGGGCGTACGTGCCACTGGACCCCGAATACCCGTCTGAGCGGCTGGTGTTCATGGCCGCCGACAGCGACGCCGAACTGGTGCTGGTGACAGCCGAGACCGCCGACCGCCTGTCCGCCGAGGTCGACACCGTCCTGCTTGACGAGTTGGAAGCCGGTGCCGGCGAGCTGCCGGAGGTCACCGCCGATCAACTGGCCTATGTGATCTATACGTCGGGGTCGACCGGGCGTCCGAAGGGCGTCGCCGTCGCTCACGCCTCCGTGGCCAACCTGGCGTCAGTCATGCGTCCAGTCCTCGGCGCCGAACCCGGCGTCACAGCCCTGCAGTTCGCGTCGTTCAGCTTCGACGCGGCGGTGCTGGATCTGGCGGTCACCCTCGCTGCGGGCGGAACGTTGGCGATCGCCTCGTCCGACGAACGACTGGACGCGGCGGCACTTGCCCGCATGATCGAGACCGCCGGAGTGAACACGGCCAGCGTCGTCCCCTCCCTCCTCGGCGCGCTGGAGCCGGAGACGGTCGCCGGAATCGGCAACTGGGTCCTGGGCGCGGAGCGCCTGGAGGCGGGCTTGGCAGCCAAGTGGCGTGAAGAGGCCCGGGTTTGGAACACCTACGGTCCCACCGAGGCGACCGTCATCACCACCGCCGTCCTCCTGGACGAGGGCATTACGGGCGAGGACGCCCCGCCCGCGATCGGCCGCCCCCTGGGCAATGTCCGCACCTACGTCCTGGACGCCTCCCTCCGCCCTGTGCCCGTAGGCGTGACGGGCGAGCTGTACATCGCCGGAGACGGCCTGGCCCGCGGTTACGTCAATCGCCCGGACCTGACGGCGGAACGCTTCATCGCCTGCCCGTTCGACGAGAACGGCGGCCGGATGTATCGCACTGGCGACCTGGCCCGCTGGACGGCAGAAGGACAGCTGGCCTTCGTCGGTCGTGCCGACGAGCAGGTCAAGATCCGTGGCTTCCGGGTCGAGCTCGGCGAGGTCGAGGCCGTCCTCGCCGCCCACCCGCAAGTCGAGCGGGCCGTAACCCTCGTACGGGATGGCCGTCTGGTCGGTTACGTCGTCGGGGACGCGGACGCGGAGAACGTACGCACGTATGCCGCCACCCGACTCCCCGAGTACATGGTCCCGTCGACAGTCGTCGTTCTCGACGCTTTTCCCCTGACCGCCAACGGCAAGATCAACCGCGCCGCCCTCCCGGCCCCGGACCTCGGCGCGAGCGGTGGTCGTGCGCCGTCGACTCCGACCGAGGAGGCGCTGGCCGCGCTGTTCGCCGAGGTGCTGGACCTGGAGAGCGTCGGTGCGGAGGAGAGCTTCTTCGAGCTGGGCGGCGATTCACTGCTCGTGATGCGGCTGATCGCACGTATCCGCTCGGTCCTGGAGGTGTCCGTCGGCGTCCGCGAAGTGTTCGCGGAGCCCACGATCGCGGGGATTGCGCGGCTCGTCGACACCACCGCAGCCTCGACCGGCATCGTGCTGGCGCGCCGGGAGCGCCCCGAGCGCGTCCCCC
>NZ_JADDXU010000043.1 GCF_015163075.1 Streptomyces justiciae | reverse complement strand
GATGGGGCTCACGCGATTTCCTTCCGGTGTGTCCACGGGGGGAGTGTCGTGATGGTGGCGGACAACTCGCCCGATGGGCTTGGTGGTTGGAAACTCTGCCGCGCTTCGGTAGGAAGCGCAAAGAATGTGAGCAGGTGTGAATGCTCACACATATCTGGTGTGGGTGGTGTGGCTCAGAATCTGAACCTTCCGGATGGTGTGCCTCGTGTATGAAAAGGCCCGGCCTCGGTCCTTGGCCTTGATCGCTTGTTGTGGGTGGGGTGGTCGCCCCCATGTCGGGGAAGAGCACGCGGACGACCACCCCTTCCTGCGCCCAGGCCAGCCAATGAACATCCTCGGCGCAGGAGCTCTTCTCTGGGGCAACGGGGTTCAGGGCACCGCAGGTTCACAAGGAAGCGAGGCAATCGGCCTCGCCGCACGATCTCACTCTGTTTGTCCCCCTAAAGCCTCACGCAGACCGGAGTATCGGATGACGAACGACCCGACGACGACGCCTGGTTCGGCACCGCACGCGGTGCCACAGCCCGACACCGCCCGACTGCGCCGGCACGTCGAGTTCCTCGCCGCCGAACCCCGTGGTCGGCTGCGCGCGCCTCGAGGCATGGAGCGCGCCGAGACATACGTTCACGACCAGCTGACCGCCGCGGGATGGCTCGTGCAGCGGCGGCCGTTCGACGTGCGCTGGCAGATCGGCTCGACCGACCGGCACGGCCACCGTGCGCTGGCTCTGAAGCCGCGCCTGCACCGACGCCTGCGCGGGGCGAACCTTGTTGCCACGCTGCCCGGGCCCGGAAACGGCCCGGCTGTGGTGGTCGGCGCTCATCTGGACAGCGTCAGCGGCAGTCCAGGGGCCGATGACAACGCCTCCGGCGTGGCGGTTGTGCTGGAGACGGCCCGCCTGCTGGCCGAGGCGCCGATGCCCGCGCGCGTCGTACTGGCAGTGTTCGACATGGAGGAACTCGGGCTGATCGGGGCCCGCCAGGCAGCTCGTGAACTGGCCGCGGACGGTGGTGTGCGGGGGATGATCTGCCTGGAGTCCGTCGGCTACTTCGCCGATGAGCTCGGCACCCAGAAACTGCCCGCCGGCTTCGAGCGGGTCTTTCCCGAGGCGTCCGCCGCAGTGCGGGCGGGCGGTCACCGGGGGGACTTCACCCTCGTGGTGCACCGGCGTTCCTCGACCGCGGCGGCACGGATGTGGCAGCAGGCCGCCGCGGCGGCCTCCACCTCGCTCCCGGCCTTGCTGCTGCGCGACCCACGGCCCGATGGTCCGCTCGGCCTGCTCATCGGGCTGGCCGTACCGCCTCTCAACCATCTGGGCCGCAGTGACCACGCCCCGTTCTGGAACCGTGGGATCCCCGCGCTGATGCTCACGGACACCGCGAACTTCCGCAATCCGCACTACCACCGGTCGACGGACGTGCCCAGGACCCTCGACTACGACCGCCTGACCGCGGTCACCGCGGCCACCGCCCTGACCGCGCTCTCGTGGCCCGAACCGGAACGCCTGGCAGGCTCTCGGCCCTGAGGCCGGCACCGGAGCTCGACAAGAGATCAGTCGCAGTGGGTCTGGGGCGCCTGGAGCAGGTCCGCGGTCGCGGCGTCCCAGTCGATCTCGCTGAGTTCGGCACCGGCGGGTACCAGGTCATACGTGTCGGCCAGCCACTGCGCCAGCGGCGGTATGGGGAGCTCGAACAGGGCCGCCGTGTCCCGGGAAGTCAGCCGCAGTCGTGCGGTGGTGCGGTCCCCGATGGTGGACGGCCAGATCTGGACGTCACCCAGACCGCTCACCGAGTGGAGCCCCTGCTGCAGAAGATCGCGGCCGATCCGCCACAGCACCCGTGGGCCGCCCTCGATGGCCAGCTCCACGGGCACGACCCAGGGCGCGTCGGGGTCGAACCGGAACGTCGCCCGGACGGTCTGCCGGGTGCTGAGGTCCAGCACGCGCTCGATGTCCAGGCCCAGCTCGGGACGACCGTCCGATCCCGTTCGGCGGGTCTGTCGGTTGGGTTGGTTGCCGCTCATGACGAGTGCATCCCTCTCTGTGGCAGAAGCTGGCCCGATCCACTGTGGTCGCCCCGGGAGCGACGTACATAAGTCACTTGACCGGCCAACTTCACGTGCTTTCCTGACGCAGGCCGTGTCGGGCAGCCCCTGGAGGGCCGCCTCAGACGGACTCGTGTCCGTTTCACCGAGCTCTCGCACGCGCGCCCAGCGCCTGGCTGTCCGGCTGTCCGGCTCTGCCGGGGGCCATGGGCCATGAACATTAAGTCATTCGACTGTCGCCCCTGACCTGTGCCTGATCGATGCTGAACGGGTCGCCCGCGTGCCGGTGCCGGGTCGTCGTCGTACTCGGAGGAAGCAGTCGTGAACCGTACACCCGTCGTCTTCATCCATGGCGCGTGGCTGCACGCGCTGTCCTGGGAGTCGTGGGCGGAGCGTTTCGCGAGTCGGGGCTTCCTCGCCTTCACGCCGGGCTGGCCGGGCGAGCCGCTCACCGTGGGGGAGACGCGCAAGTCCTCCGAGGGGCTGGCCGATGTGGGCCTGGACCTGCTGACGGACCACTACGCCAAAATCGTAGGTTCGTTTGATATTGCGCCGGTGATCATCGGCCACTCGGTCGGCGGACTCATCGCCCAGCACCTCATCGGCGCCAACATCGGCCAGGCCGCCGTGGCCATTGCGCCCGCCTTGGTCAACGACATCACGCTGCCTGCCCCGCCGTCCGGGGTCTGGCTACCCGGCCACGCCGACGCAAGCGCTCCTTCGGCGTCCGACCCCTTGGTGTCTTTGTCCGCGGAACAGTTCCACCGCTTCGTCGCCAACACGGTCAGCGAAGAGGAGTCGGCCCGGCTCTTCGACCGCTACGTGGTCCCGACGCCGCGCCGGCTGCTCACCGACCTCGGATGCGAGGGATCGGGGCGCAGCCGGAGCGCCGTGGCCGACGTCGCCAACGCGGATCGCGGCCCTCTCCTGCTGATCTCGGGACAGGAGGACCTGCTGGTGCCCGACGCCGCCACACGCGCGGCCTACAAGCAGTACGGCGACTCCCTGGCCGCGACCGACCTGAAGCAGTTCGCGGACCGAGGGCACTCGCTGATCATCGACAACGGATGGAGGTTCGTCGCGGACCATGTGCTCGGCTGGCTCGCCGAACACGGCCTGCGGGCCCACCCCCTGTAGGAGTCCGGGACGCATGCAGGAGCCCGGCACGCATGCAGGGGTCCTGGACGAACGCGCTCACACGTTCTGGTTGTCGGGAATCTTGCCCAGTGCGTCGCGCAGGGCGGCGCGGGAGGTGATGCCGAGTTTGGGGAAGACCCGGTACAGGTGTGAGCTGACGGTGCGGGGTGACAGGTGCATGCGTTCGCCGATCTCCTTGTTGGTCAGGCCGCTTGCGGCGAGGTCGGCGATGCGGCGCTCCTGCCAGGTGAGTTCGGCCAGTTGTGTGGTCGCGCGGGTGGCGAGGCCGGAGACGCGCAGTTCGGCTTGGGCGCGTTCGGCCCAGGTGACCGCCCCGAGGCGTTGGAAGGTCTGGGCGGCGAGAGTGAGTG
>NZ_JADDXU010000042.1 GCF_015163075.1 Streptomyces justiciae | reverse complement strand
TCATGCTCGCCACCCCATCCCTCTTCGTTTTGCATATTGCATACCGACTGAGTGTTGTGTTCGCCGCTGACGGGCGGCGCCCGTGCCAGGGCGCCGCCCGTCGCGTCGGCCTTACGGCATCAGCTGGTACTCCGGGAAGTTCCCGGGCAGGCGCTCGTCCGCCGGGCCCTGGGTCACCGCGCGCACCAGCAGCTCACCGCCGACGAACGCGCCGCGCCAGGAGGCGCCGAAGCCGCCGAACAGCTCGTCCCGGTCGCCGCGGGAACGCGGCTTGCCGTGGCCGACCTTGAAGGCGCGGATCTGGGGTGCGAGCCGGTCGAAGGTCGACTGGTCGTCGGTGGACAGGGTGGCGACCAGGGCGCCGTTGGAGGCGTTCATGGCGGCCAGCAGCTCGGCCTCCGTGTCGACCAGGACGATGGTGTCGACCGGGCCGAAGGGTTCGGCGTGGTGCAGCGGGGAGGACGGGGGCGGGTTGAGGAGGGTGACGGGCTGGACGTACGCCGAGGTGTCCTGGCCGGGCAGGAAGCGGGCGTCGGCATGCGTGCCGCGGTGCAGCGGGACGGCCCCGCGGTTGATGGCCTCCGCGATCTGGTCGTGCAGCTCCTTGGCCTTGGCCGCGTTGATGACCGGCCCGAAGTCCAGGGCCGGGTAGGGGTCGTCGGCGTGGGCGACCGCCAGCGGGTGCCCGACGGTGAGCGAGCGCACGGCCGGGAGGTACGCCGCGAGGAACGCGTCGAACAGCTCGCGCTGGACGACGAAGCGCGGGTACGCCGTGCACCGCTGCTTGCCGTAGTCGAAGAGCTTGGGGATGACGGCCGTCAGCGTGTCCCAGTCCGAGTAGTTCCAGATGCCCCAGGTGTTGAGTCCTTCCTGTTCGAGGATGTGCCGCTTGCCGAGGTCGGCGACGGCCGTGGCGACGGCGGCGCCGGTGTCGCGGCCGCCGACGAAGGAGACGCAGCCGATCTCGGGCGCCTTGACCAGTGCCTCCGACAGCTCGCCGCCGCTGCCGCTGACGAGGGTGACGGGGATGCCCTCGCGGGCGGCGAGGGCGCAGGCCAGGGTGAGACAGGCGACGCCGCCGTCGGTCGGGGTCTTGGCGATGACCGCGTTGCCCGCCAGTGCTTGGACCAGCAATGCGTGAACGAGCACGCTCATCGGGTAGTTCCAGCTCGCGATGTTGGACACCGGGCCGTCCAGGGGTGCCCGGCCCGCGACCATCGGCTCGATGCCGTCGACGTACCAGCGCACCCCGTCGATGGCCCGGTCGACGTCGGCCTGGGCGAGCCGCCAGGGCTTGCCGATCTCCCAGACCAGGAGGAGCGCGAGCAGCTCGCGGTGCTGGGTGAGGGCGTCGAGGGTGGCCGCGACGCGGGCGCGGCGCTCGTCGAGCGGGACGTGCCGCCAGGCCCGGTGCTGGTCGAGGGAGGCGCGCACGGCCCGGTGGGCGGCGTCGCGGTCGAGGCGGGGCGGGCCGGCGATGGGGCTGCCGTCGACCGGGCTGGTGGCGGGCAGGGCCCGGCCGTCCGCCTGCCAGGCGGCGTTCCAGAGGTTGAGGACGCGGTCGTCGCGGAACGCCTCGGGGGCGACGGCGAGGCAGCGCTGCCAGGCGTCGTCCCAGGTCGTGCCGGACTTCACCACGAAGGGGGTGGAGTTGAGGGTGGATGTCATGCGGTGTCTCCGCTCTCGGTGCACAGTCGGGGGCGGGGGGTGATGTGGTGCGGACCGCGTGAGGACACGTGCCGACGCGGCCAACGGTCTTTTGGCGCGGGGGAGATTGCGGTGGCGCCGGATGTGCGCCCCGCGGTTACTCCGTTGTTCCCGGCGGGGTCCCGGTACCAACCATGAGTGAAGCCTGGGTGGTGTCAGGCGCCGGTTTCCAGCCGGGCGAGCACAAGGCGGGCCGTCTCGGTCGGGGTGTTTCCGACCTTGACACCGACCGCCTCCAGGGCTTCCTTCTTCGCCTGCGCGGTGCCGGAGGAGCCGGACACGATGGCGCCCGCGTGGCCCATGGTCTTGCCTTCGGGCGCGGTGAAGCCGGCGATGTAGCCGACGACCGGCTTGGTGACGTGGTCGCGGATGTAGGCGGCGGCCCGTTCCTCGGCGTCTCCGCCGATCTCCCCGATGAGAACGATGAGTTCGGTGTCGGGGTCGTCCTGGAAGGCGGCCAGGCAGTCGATGTGGGTGGTGCCGACGACGGGGTCGCCGCCGATGCCGACACAGGTCGAGAAGCCGATGTCGCGCAGCTCGTACATGAGTTGGTAGGTGAGCGTGCCCGACTTGGACACCAGGCCGACACGGCCGGACCTGGTGATGTCCGCGGGGATGATGCCCGCGTTGGACTGGCCCGGAGTGATCAGGCCAGGACAGTTGGGACCGATGATCCGGGTGCCCTTCCCCTTCGCGTACGAGGTGAAGGCGACGGAGTCGTGGACGGGGATGCCCTCGGTGATGACGACGGCCAGCCCGATGCCGGCGTCGGCGGCCTCGACGACGGCCGACTTGGCGAAGGCGGGCGGTACGAAGACGACGGTGACGTCGGCCCCGGTCGCCCGCATCCCCTCGGCGACCGATCCGAAGACAGGGACGGCCCGCTCGTCGAAGTCGACGCTCTGCCCGGCCTTGCGCGGGTTGACGCCGCCGACGATGTTCGTGCCGGCGGCGAGCATGCGCCGGGTGTGTTTCATGCCCTCGCCGCCCGTCATGCCCTGGACGAGGACCTTGGACTCCTTGGTGAGAAAGACGGCCATGTCCCGCTCCTTCAACTGGTGTTGGCGAGTTGGGCGGCGCGGCGGGCGGCGCCGTCCATGGTGGTGGCCTGCTGGACGAGGGGGTGGGCGCGGCCGTCGAGGATCGCGCG
Source organism: Streptomyces justiciae (assembly GCF_015163075.1). Taxonomy (GTDB): domain Bacteria; phylum Actinomycetota; class Actinomycetes; order Streptomycetales; family Streptomycetaceae; genus Streptomyces; species Streptomyces justiciae. Next base: position 1,156 of record NZ_JADDXU010000042.1, on the reverse strand, counting down.
GCCGCGGACGGCGTTGTTGCCGTCGAGGCGCACGACGAGCGGCTTGGTCAACTCCACCGCGTCCAGGGCCTGCACGATGCCGTCGGCGACCGCGTCGCAGGCGGTGATCCCGCCGAAGACGTTGACGAAGACCGACTTCACCGCGGGGTCGGAGAGGATGGCGGACAGCCCGTCGGCCATGATGCGGGCCGAGGCGCCGCCGCCGATGTCGAGGAAGTTGGCGGGCCGGGCACCGCAGCCGGCGACCACGTCGAGCGTCGACATGACCAGGCCCGCGCCGTTGCCGATGATGCCGACCTCGCCGTCCAGCTTGACGTAGTTGAGACCCTTCGCCGCGGCGGCGGCCTCCAGCGGGTCGTCGTGCACGGCCTCATCCGCGCCCCAACGGGCCTGCCGGAAGCGGGCGTTGTCGTCGAGCGTGACCTTGCCGTCGAGGGCGAGGATCTGCCCCTGCCGGGTACGGACGAGCGGGTTGACCTCGACGAGGACGGCGTCCTCGCGGACCAGCACCTGCCACAGCCGTACGAGAACGTCGACGGTCTGCGCCGGCAGACCGGCCGCGTCGGCGATCTCCTGCGCCTTCGCGGACGTCACGCCCTCGGCCGGGTCGATGTGGATGCGCGCGACCGCCTCCGGCCGGCTGGCGGCCACCTCCTCGATCTCCATGCCACCCTCCGCGGAGGCGATGGCGAGGAAGCGCCCGGCGGCGCGGTCGAGGACGTACGAGACGTAGAACTCGGCCTCAATGTCCACGGGTTGGGCCAGCATGACCTTGCCGACCGTGTGCCCCTTGATGTCCATGCCGAGGATCTGACGTGCCGTGAGTTCTGCTGCGGGCGGGTCGGCAGCGAGCTTGACGCCTCCCGCCTTGCCCCGGCCCCCTGTCTTCACCTGCGCCTTGACGACCACGCGGCCACCGAGCCTGCGGGCGATCTCGCGGGCCTCCTGCGGGGAGTCGGCGACCTCCGCCCGCGGCACCGGAATGCCGTGCTCTTGGAAGAGTCCCCGCGCCTGATGCTCGTACAGGTCCATGATTCGGCTCCCGTCTTAAAAGTGGTGCACGACCCCTGGACATCACCCATCGGATGCGGGATAACAATCTTCATACAGTATTCGTCGACTGTATGCAATGTGCCAAGCGAGGTGACCGTGACAG
>NZ_JADDXU010000041.1 GCF_015163075.1 Streptomyces justiciae | reverse complement strand
ACGGCACCCGCTCGGGGCGCTCCCGGCGCGCCAGCACGATGCCGGTCGAGGCTGCGGTGGTTTCTGCCAGGCGCGCAATCCCCGCGACCGTGGGCTCCGCGAAGACCTCGCGGACGCCGACGGACACCTCCAGGACCGAGCGGATACGGGCGATCAGCCGCATCACGAGCAGTGAATCGCCGCCCAGCTCGAAGAAGCTCTCCTCCGCACCGACGCTCTCCAGGTCCAGCACCTCGGCGAACAGACCCGCCAGCGCCTCCTCGGTCGGAGTCGCGGGCTCACGGGAAGCTGCCACACCCAGCTCCGGAACCGGGAGTGCGGTGCGGTCGACCTTGCCGTTGACGGTCAGCGGCAGAGCGTCGAGTACGACGACCGTCGACGGGACCATGTAGTCCGGCAGCCGGGTGGCGGCGAAGGCACGGAGGTCGTCCGTGTCGGTGGCGCCGACGACGTAGCCGATCAGACGGCCGTCGCATATCTGTGCCGCGGATTGGTCGACCTGTGGGTGGGCGGCGAGTACGGCTTCGACCTCGCCGAGTTCGACGCGGAAGCCGCGGATCTTGACCTGCTCGTCGGCACGTCCGACGAAGGCCAACTGTCCTTCTGCCGTCCAGCGGGCCAGGTCGCCGGTGCGGTACATGCGGCCACCGTTCTCGTCGAACGGGCAGGCGATGAAGCGTTCCGCGGTCAGGTCCGGGCGGTTGACGTAACCCCGGGCCAGGCCGTCTCCCGCGATGTACAGCTCGCCTGTCACGCCCACGGGGACGGGGCGGAGGAAGGCGTCCAGGACGTAGGTGCGGACGTTCCCGAGGGGGCGGCCGATGGCGGGCGGGGCGTCCTCGCCCGTGATGCCCTCGTCCAGAAGGACGGCCGTGGTGATGACCGTCGCCTCGGTGGGGCCGTAGGTATTCCAAACTCGGGCGCCTTCACGCCACTTGGCAGCCAGTCCGGCTTCCAGGCGCTCCGCGCCCAAGACCCAGTTACCGACCCCGGGAACCGCCCCCGGCTCCAGCACACCCAGCAGCGACGGCACCACACTCGCCGTGGTCACGTCGGCTGCCTCGATCATGCGCGCAAGCGCCGCCGCGTCCAGCCGCTCCTCCGCCGACGCGATCGCCAACGTGCCGCCGGACGCCAGCGTGACCGCCACATCCAACACCGCCGCGTCAAAGCTGAAGGACGCGAACTGCAAGGCCGTGACACCGGGTTCGGCCCCGAGCACCGGCCGCATGACCGACGCCAAGTTGGCCACGGAGGCGTGCGCCACGGCGACACCCTTCGGGCGCCCGGTCGACCCCGACGTATAGATCACATAGGCCAGTTGGTCAGAGCCGACTTCCGCCAGCTCACCGACGTCACTGCTCAAGTCACCCAGCAGAACACCTACGGACAGCCGGTCGGCGGTCTCCTCCGTGACCAGCGCCAGCTGTGCCGCGCTGTCGGTCACCATGTAGGCCAGCCGGTCGGACGGATACTCCGGGTCCAGCGGGACGTACGCCCCACCGGCCTTCCACACCGCCAGCATCGCCACAACCATCTCGGCACCGCGCGGCAGGCAAAGGCCGACCCGGGACTCCCGCCCCACGCCCCGCGCCACCAACCCACGCGCCAACGCATCGGAGCGCGCATCCACCTCGGCATACGACAGGCCCCGGCCCTCGGACCACAGCGCCACCGCCTCCGGCGCCCTGGCCACACTGCTACGGAACTGCTCCAGCACCGTCGAGGTGTCCACCTCACTCACGGTGGCGTTCCACTCCTCGACGACCGCCGCCCGCTCCGACGCGTCCAGCAGATCGAGGTCACTCAGCCGCAGCTCAGGATCGGCCGCGACCTGCTCCAGCACCCGGGTGAGCCGCTCGGCCAGCCCGCGCACGGTCTCCTCGTCGAACAGATCAGCGGCGTAGAGGATGCCGCCACGCAGACCATCGGCCGCGCCGCCCTCCGACCGGCGTTCGCTCAGCGAGAGGGACAGATCGAAGCGGGCCGCGAGGTCCTCTGCGTGAGGAACCTGCTCGACCGCCAGTCCTTCGAGGTCCCAGTGCGGCTCGGGCACGTTCTGGAGGGCCAGCATCACCTGGAACAGAGGGTTGCGGGCTGCGGAGCGCTCCGGGTTCAGCTCGTCCACCAGTCGCTCGAACGGCACGTCCTGGTGGGCATACGCCGACAGGTCGGACTCCCGTACCCGGGCCAGCAGGTCCCGGAAGGACGGGTTCCCTGCCAAGTCGGACCGCAGGACGAGGGTGTTGACGAACAGGCCCGCCAGCTCCTCCAGTTGTGCGTCGGAGCGGCCGGCGACAGGGGTGCCGACGCAGATGTCCTCTCCCGCTCCCATCCGGGACAGCAGTACCGACAGCGCGGCGTGCACGACCATGAACATCGTCGCGCCGCCCTGCGCGGCCAGCTCCGTGAGCCGGGCATGCGTCTCCGCGTCCACCTGCACCGGCACCTGACCGCCGCGGAACGAGGGCGCCGCAGGACGCGGACGGTCGAAGGGCAGCATCGTCTCCTGCGGAGCCCCCGCCAACGCCCTTCGCCAGTAGGCGATCTGTCCCGCTCCCGGGCTCTCCGGGTCGTCCAGCTCGCCGAGCACCTCGCGCTGCCACAGCGCGTAGTCCGCGTACTGGACCGGGAGCGATTCCCATCCCGGTACTACACCTGACAGACGTGCGCGATAGGCGTTCTGGAGGTCGTTCGCGAGTACGCCCATCGACCAGGCGTCGGTCGCGATGTGATGCGCGACCAGGAGCAGCACCCACTCCGCGTCCGAGACCCTCAACAGCGTGGTGCGCCAAGGCAGTTCGACTGCCAGATCGAAGCCACGCCCGGCCTCGTCCTGCATGGCGTCACGCCACCGCTCGCCGGCCTCGACCACCACCAGCGCCGGACGACTACCCGCCCCCACCAGCACCTGCTGATACGGCACACCCTCGATGTCCGGGAAGACCGTCCGCAGACTCTCGTGCCGGTCGGCGATGTCACCGAGCGCCGACTGCAACACCTCGACGTCGAGGCTGCCGGTCAGCCGCAGAGCGAAGGGAAGGTTGTAGGCGGACGCCCCGGTCTCGTCCATCCGGTTGAGGAACCACATCCGCTGCTGGGCGAAGGACAGCGGCACCCGCTCCGGCCGCTCACGGCGCGCCAGCACCACACCCGCCGACGACGCCCCGGCGGAGTCGATCAACCGCGCAACACCGGCCACAGTCGGCTCCGCGAACACCTCACGGACCCCGACGGACACGTCCAGCACCGAGCGGACACGGGCGATCAGCCGCATCACCAGCAGCGAATCACCACCCAGCTCGAAGAAGCTCTCCTCGGCGCCGACCCGGTCCAGCCCCAGCACCTCGGCGAACAGCCCGCACAGCGCCTCCTCGGTGGGAGTCGCAGGACCGCGAGATGCACCCGCACCCAGCTCCGGCACCGGGAGTGCGGCGCGGTCGACTTTTCCATTCACGGTCAGCGGGAAGGCGTCCAGGACGACGACCGCAGACGGCACCAGGTAATCCGGCACGCGAGCGGCAGCGAAGGCGCGCAGAGTGGCGGCATCCGTGTCGCCGACGACGTATCCGATCAGCCGCCCGTCCCGGACCAGCACGACCGCCTGCTCAACCCCCGCATGAGCCGACAGCACCGCCTCGACCTCACCCAACTCCACCCGGAACCCACGGATTTTCACCTGCTCATCCGCACGCCCCAAAAACTCCAACTCACCGCCCGGCAACCACCGCACCACATCCCCCGTGCGATACATCCGGCCACCGTTGCCATCGAACGGGCACGCCACAAACCGCCCCGACGTCAGACCAGCACGCCCCGCATAGCCACGGGCCAGCCCCACCCCGGAGACATACAACTCACCACGCACCCCCACCGGCACCGGCTGCAAAAACGCATCCAGCACAAACACCCCGGCATTACGCAACGGCCGCCCAATCGGCACCACGCCCGCACCCGGCTCCAACGGCAGACTCATCGCCGCACACACCGTCACCTCAGTCGGCCCATACGCATTCACCATCCGCCGACCGACCGACCACCGCTCCACCAACCCC
>NZ_JADDXU010000040.1 GCF_015163075.1 Streptomyces justiciae | reverse complement strand
GCCCGTCCGCGCCCGCGACCACCAGCACCGCACCCGCACCGAACGCCATGCACAACTCAGACACCGCCGCGTCAAAACTCAACGACGCAAACTGCAACACCCGAGCACCCACACCCACCGCGAACCGCTCGATCTGCGCACCCGCCAAATTCACCAACCCCGCATGCGACACCACCACACCCTTCGGCCGCCCCGTCGAACCCGAGGTGTAGATGATGTAGGCGAGCTGGTCAGGAGCGATCTCCGGGAGTTCGTGCACGGCCTGGTCGCCGTGCAGCTCGTCGAGCAGGACCGTCTCCACCTCACCGGGCAGCCGGTCGGCGGTCTCGGGCGCCACCAGGACCAGTTCGGCGTCGCTGTCGGCGACCATGTAGGCCAGCCGGTCGGAGGGGTACGCGGGGTCCAACGGGACATACGCCCCGCCGGCCTTCCACACGGCCAGAATCGCGATGATCGCCTCGATCCCGCGCGGGAAGCACAGGCCGACCCGGGACTCCCGTCCCACACCACGCGCCACCAGCCCGCGCGCCAACGCGTCGGACCGGGCGTCGAGTTCGGCGTAGGACAGGGTCTGGTCCTCGGAGCAGAGGGCGTCTGCCTCCGGCGTCCGGGCCACCCACCCCTGGAACAGCTCCATGACGGTCGCGGCTTCGACGTCGCTCGCGGTGCCGTTCCACCGCTCGACGACCGCCGCCCGCTCGTCCTCCTCCAGCACCTCCACGGCGCCCAGCCGCAGCTCCGGATCGGCCGCGACCTGCTCCAGCACCCGCACCAGCCGCCCGGCCAGCGCACGCACCGTCGCCTCGTCGAACAGATCGGCGGCGTAGAGAATCCCGCCACGCAGGCCATCGGCCGAGCCGTTGTCCGAGCGGCGCTCGCTCAGCGAGAGGGACAGATCGAAGCGGGCCGGCGGATCCGCCAGCGGCGGGATCTGCTCGACGACCAGCCCTTCGAGGTCCCAGAGGGCCTCGGGCACGTTCTGGAGCGCCAGCAGCACCTGGAACAGCGGATTGCGCGCCGCCGACCGCTCCGGACTCACCTCGTCGACGAGCCGCTCGAACGGCACGTCCTGATGCGCGTACGCCGACAGATCGGCCTCCCGCACCCGCGCCAACAGCTCACCGAAGGTGGGATTCCCGGAGGCGTCGGACCGCAGGACGAGCGTGTTGACGAAGAAACCGGCCAGGTCTTCCAGTTGCGAGTCCGACCGGCCCGCGACCGGCGTACCGACGCAGACGTCCTCCCCGGCCCCCATCCTCGCCAGCAGCATGACCAGCGCCGCGTGCACGACCATGAACATGGTCGCCCCGCTCTGCGCAGCCACTTCGGCCAACCGGGCATGCGTCTCCGCATCGACGTCCACCGGCACTGACCCACTACGGAACGACGGCACCGCCGGACGCGGCCGATCGAAGGGCAGCACCGTCTCCTGCGGCGCCCCCTCCAACTCCCGCTTCCAGTAGGCGACCTGGGCGGACACCTCGCTGTCGGGGTCGTCCAGCTCGCCGAGCACCTCGCGCTGCCACAGCGCGTAGTCCGCGTACTGGACGGGGAGCAGTTCCCGCTCCTGCGGCCGACTGCTCAACCGCGCCTGGTAGGCAGCCTGTAGGTCACGGGCCAGCACACCCATCGACCAGGCATCGGTCGCGATGTGATGCGCGACCAGCAACAGCACCCACTCCGCCTCCGAGACCCTCAACAGCGTGGTCCGCCACGGCAGTTCCACCGCCAGGTCGAAGCCACGCCCGGCCTCGCCCCTCACCAGATCACGCCACCGCTCACCGGCGTCAACGATCTGGAGCCGGGGACGCCCCTCGGCCCCCTCTCGGATCTCCTGATACGGCACACCCTCCACGTCCGGGAAGACGGTACGCAGACTCTCGTGCCGATCGGCGACGTCCCACAGCGCCGACTCCAGCACCTCGACGTCCAGGCTGCCGGTCAGCCGAAGAGCGAAGGGAAGGTTGTAGGCAGCGACTCCCTCAGCGCCCTCCCCGTCCATCCGGTTGAGGAACCACATCCGCTGCTGAGCGAAGGACAACGGCACCCGCTCGGGCCGCTTCCGCCGCCCCAGCACCACACCCGCCGACGCCCCGGCACTCTCGACGAGCCGCGCGACTGCGGCCACCGTCGGCTCCGCGAACACCTCACGGACCCCGACCGACACCTCCAACACCGACCGGACCCGGGCGATCAGCCGCATCACCTTCAGCGAATCACCGCCGAGCTCGAAGAAACTCTCCTCCGCACCGACCCGCTCCAGGTCCAGCACCTCGGCGAACAGGGCGGCCAGCGCCTCCTCCGTAGGAGTCGCAGGCTCACGGGATGCACCGGCACCCAGATCCGGCACCGGGAGTGCGGCGCGGTCGATCTTCCCGTTCACGGTCAGCGGGAAGGCGTCCAGGACGACGACCGCTGACGGGACCATGTACTCCGGCAGCCGGGTCGCGGCATACGCCCGTACGTCGTCGGCATCCACGTCCCCGACGACGTAACCGATCAGCCGCGCATCCCGTACGACGGCCAGGGCCCGCTCGGCCTGCGGGTGGGCGGCGAGTACGGCCTCGACCTCGCCGAGTTCGACGCGGAAGCCGCGGATCTTGACCTGTTCGTCGGCACGTCCGACGAAGGCCAACTGTCCTTCTGCCGTCCAACGGGCCAGGTCGCCGGTGCGATACATCCGGCCGCCGTCTTCGTCGAACGGGCAGGCAATGAAGCGTTCCGCCGTCAGGTCCGGGCGGTTGACGTAACCCCGGGCCAGGCCATCTCCCGCGATGTACAGCTCACCCGTCACACCCACGGGGACAGGGCGCAGGAAGGCGTCCAGGACATAGGTACGGACATTGCCCAGGGGGCGACCGATCGCGGGCGGGGCGTCCTCACCCGTGATGCCCTCCTCCAGAAGGACGGCCGTGGAGATGACAGTCGCCTCGGTCGGCCCGTAGGTGTTCCAAACCCGGGCGCCTTCACGCCACTTGGCAGCCAGACCGGCTTCCAGGCGCTCTGCGCCCAGCACCCAGTTCCCGATTCCGGCGACCGCGTCCGGCTCCAACACCCCCAGCAGCGACGGCACTACGCTCGCCACCTCGACGCCGGCCGCCTCGATCATGCGCGCAAGCGCAGCGCCGTCCAGCCGTTCCTCGGGCGAGGCGATCGCCAACGTGCCCCCGGCAGCGAGCGTGACCGCGACATCAAGCACCGCCGCGTCGAAGCTGAACGACGCGAACTGCAAGGCCGTGACGCCAGGTTCGACCCCGAGCACCGGACGCATCACGGAGGCCAGATTCGCCACCGCGGCATGTTCGACGGCCACGCCCTTCGGACGCCCGGTCGACCCCGACGTATAGATGACGTAGGCCAGTTGGTCGGAGTCAACCTCCGGCAGGACGCCGGAATCGCTCGCCAACTCATCCAGCAGAACCCCTACGGACAGTCGGCCGGCGGTCTCCTCCACGACCAGCACGAGCTCAGCGCCACTGTCCGCGACCATGAACTCGAGCCGATCAGACGGGTATTCGGGGTCGAGCGGGACGTACGCGCCACCGGCCTTCCACACCGCCAGCATCGCCACGACCATCTCGGCACCACGCGGCAAGCACAGCCCCACCCGGGACTCCCGCCCCACACCCCGCGCCACCAACCCACGCGCAAGCGCATCCGACCGGGCATCAACCTCGGCATACGACAGCCCGCGGCCCTCGGACCACACCGCGACCGTCTCCGGCGCCACAGCCGCACAGGCGCGGAACCGCTCGACCACCGAGGACGCATCCACGTCTCGCGCCGTCGCGTTCCACTCCTCGACGACTGCCGCTCGCTCGGAGGCGTCCAGCAGATCGAGGTCGCTCAGCCGCAGGCCCGGATCGGCCGCGACCTGCTCCAGCACCCGGGTGAGCCGCTCGGCCAGCGCACGCACCGTCCCCTCGTCGAACAGGTCGGCGGCATACAACAGCCCACCCTCCAGTCCAGCCGGGGCGCCGCCATCGGTCCACCGCTCACCGAGGCCCACCGACAGATCGAAGCGGGCGGGAGCCATCTCCGGCGGGATCTGCTCGACGGTCAGCCCCTCAAGCTCCCAGTGCGCCTCGGGCACGTTCTGGAGGGCCAGCATCACCTGGAACAGCGGGTTGCGGGCCGCCGACCGCTCCGGGTTCAGCTCGTCCACCAGTCGCTCGAACGGCACGTCCTGATGCGCGTACGCCGACAGATCGGCCTCCCGCACCCGCGCCAGCAACTCACCGAAGGTGGGATTCCCGGAGGCGTCGGACCGCAGGACGAGCGTGTTGACGAAAAAGCCTGCCAGGTCCTCGAGTTGTGAGTCCGAACGCCCGGCGACGGGTGTCCCGACGCAGAGGTCCTCCCCCGCGCCCATCCTTGCCAGCAGCACCGCCAACGCCGCGTGCACGACCATGAACATGGTCGCCCCGCCCTGCCCGGCCAGCTCCACCAGCCGGGCATGCGTCTCGGCATCGACGTCCACCGGCACGGACCCGCTACGGAACGTCGGCACGGCCGGACGCGAACGGTCGAAGGGCAGTGCGGTCTCCTGGGGCGCTCCCTCCAACGCCCCCCGCCAGAAGGCGATCTGCCCCGCCCCCGCACTCGACGGGTCCTCCAGCTCGCCCAGCACCTCACGCTGCCACAGCGCGTAGTCCGCGTACTGGACAGGGAGCGGCTCCCAGCCCGGGGTGCCCTCCCCGGCGAGACGGGCACGGTAGGCGTCCCGGAGATCGCCGGCTATCACGCCCATCGACCAGGCGTCGGTCGCGATGTGGTGGGCCACCAGCATCAGCACCCACTCCGCCTCGGAGACCTTCAGCAGCGTGGTCCGCCACGGCAGATCGACCCCGACATCGAAGCCACGGCCGATCTCCTCCCGCATGAACTCACGCCACCGCTCGCCGGCCTCGACGACCACCAGCGCCGGACGACTGCCCGCCCCCGACAGCACCTGCTGATACGGCACACCCTCGATGTCCGGGAAGACCGTGCGCAGACTCTCGTGCCGGTCGGCGATGTCACCCAGCGCCGCACTCAGCGCGTACTCATCCAGCTGCCCGCTCAGCCGCAGCACCAGCGGCAGGTTGTAGACGGACGCCCCGGTCTCGTCCATGCGGTTGAGGAACCACATCCGCTGCTGAGCGAAGGACAGCGGCACCCGCTCCGGCCGCTCCCGCCGCCCCAGCACCACACCCGCCGACGCCCCAGCACCACCCTCGACCAGCCGCGCGATACCCGCCACCGTCGGCTCCGCGAACACCTCACGGACCCCGACCGACACCTCCAGCACCGACCGGACACGGGCGATCAGCCGCATCACCAGCAGCGAATCACCACCCAGTTCGAAGAAGCTCTCCTCCGCGCCGACGCTCTCCAGCCCGAGCAGATCGGCGAACAGCCCGCAGAGAGCCTCCTCCACCTCCGTCTCGGGCCCACGGGAAGCACCCGCGCCCAGATCCGGGACCGGCAGAGCAGCCCGATCCACCTTCCCGTTCACCGTCAACGGCAGCGCGGCCAGCACCACCACGGCCGACGGCACCATGTAGTCCGGCAGCCGCCTCGCCGCATGCGCCCGCACCGCGTCCTCGTCCACATCACCGACGACATACGCGATCAGCCGCGCATCCCGTACGACGGCGACGGCCTGCTCGACCTGCGGGTCAGCGGCGAGTACGGCCTCGACCTCGCCGAGCTCGACGCGGAAGCCACGGATCTTCACCTGCGCGTCCGCGCGGCCGACGAACGCCAGTTGTCCTTCGGTGGTCCAGCGGGCCAGGTCGCCGGTGCGGTACATCCGGCCGCCGTCTTCGTCGAACGGGCACGCGATGAAGCGTTCCGCCGTCAGGTCGGGACGGTTGACGTAACCGCGGGCCAGACCGTCTCCGGCGATATACAGCTCACCGGGCACTCCCACCGGCACAGGGCGCAGGAAGGCGTCCAGGACATAGGTGCGGACGTTCCCGAGGGGCCGGCCGATGGCGGGCGGGGCGTCCTCGCCCGTGATGCCCTCGTCCAGGAGGACGGCGGTGGTGATGACGGTCGCCTCGGTCGGCCCGTAGGTGTTCCACACCTGGGCGCCCTCACGCCACTTGGCCGCCAAGCCGGCTTCCAGGCGCTCAGCGCCCAGCACCCAGTTGCCGATGCCGGCGACCGCGTCCGGCTCCAACACCCCCAGCAGCGACGGCACTACGCTCGCCACCTTGACGCCGGCCGCCTCGATCATGCGCGCAAGCGCCGCCGCATCCAGCCGCTCCTCGGCGGAGGCGATCGCCAGCGTGCCGCCGGAGGCCAGCGTGACCGCCACATCCAGCACGGCCGCGTCGAAACTGAAGGACGCGAACTGCAAGGCCGTGACACCGGGTTCGGCCCCGAGCACCGGCCGCATGACCGACGCCAGGTTGGCCACGGCGGCGTGCGCTACGGCCACACCCTTCGGACGCCCGGTCGACCCCGACGTATAGATGACGTAGGCCAGTTGATCGCCACCAACCTCAGGCAGCGAACCGGAATCACTCGCCAGCTCATCCAGCACAACACCTACGGCCACACGACCGGCGGTCTCCTCTGCGACCAGCACGAGCTCGGCCCCGCTGTCCGCGACCATGAACTCCAGCCGCTCAGACGGGTATTCGGGGTCGAGCGGGACGTACGCGCCACCGGCCTTCCACACCGCCAGCATCGCCACGACCATCTCGGCACCACGCGGCAGGCACAGCCCTACCCGGGACTCCCGGCCTACACCGCGCGCCACCAACCCACGCGCAAGCGCATCCGACCACGCATCAACCTCGGCATACGACAACGCACGCCCACCCGACCACAGAGCAACCGCCCCGGGAGCCTCAGCCACACGGGCGCGGAACCGCTCCACCACCAAACCGGGCTCAGTCACCTCAGCCGTGGCATTCCACTCCGCGACGACTGCCGCCCGCTCGGAGGCGTCCAGCAGATCGAGGTCGCTCAGCCGCAGCTCCGGTTCTGCGGCGACCTGCTCCAGCACCTGCACCAGCCGCCCGGCCAGCCCGCGAACCGTCCCCTCGTCAAACAGATCCGCGGCATACAGCAGCCCACCCCCCAGCCCAGCCGGGGCACCGCCATCAGTCCACCGCTCACTCAGATCCACCGACAGGTCGAACCGGGCCGCAGGGTCCTCCACCGGCGGAACCTGCTCCACCCACAGCCCTTGCAGCTCCCACCGCGCCTCGGGCACGTTCTGGAGCGCCAGCATCACCTGGAACAGCGGGTTACGGGCCGCCGACCGCTCCGGATTCAGCTCGTCCACCAGCCGCTCGAACGGCACATCCTGATGCGCGTACGCCGACAGATCGGCCTCCCGCACCCGCGCCAGCAACTCACCGAACGTGGGATTCCCGGAGGCGTCGGACCGCAGGACAAGTGTGTTGACGAAGAATCCCGCCAGCCGCTCCAACTGCGCATCCGACCGCCCGGCGACCGGCGTACCGACGCAGAGGTCCTCCCCCGCACCCATCCGGGCCAGCAGCACCGCCAACGCGGCATGCACGACCATGAACATCGTCGCCCCACCACGCGCGGCCAGCTCCGTGAGTCGGGCATGCGTCTCCGCATCCACCCCGACCGGCACCGACCCACTACGGAAGGACGGCACCGCCGGACGCGAACGGTCGAAGGGCAGGACCGTCTCCTGCGGCGCCCCCTCCAACGCCCCTCGCCAGTAAGCAATCTGCCCCGCCGCCGCACTCGACGGGTCCTCCAGCTCGCCCAGCACCTCACGCTGCCACAGCGCGTAATCCGCGTACTGCACCGGCAACGGCGTCCACTCCGGAGCCTCCCCGGCAAGCCGCGCGCCGTAGGCATTCTGGAGGTCGTTCGCGAGTACGCCCATCGACCAGGCGTCGGTCGCGATGTGATGCGCGACCAGCAGCAGCACCCACTCCGCGTCCGAGACCTTCAACAACGTGGTACGCCAAGGCAGTTCGGCCGCGAGGTCAAAGCCACGCCCGGCCTCCTCCTGCATGGCCTCACGCCACCGCTCGCCGGCCTCAACCACCACCAGCTCCGGACGCCCCTCGGCGCCTTCACGGATCTCCTGGTACGGCACGCCCTCCACGTCAGGAAAGACCGTGCGGAGACTCTCGTGCCGATCCGCCACGTCTCCCAATGCCGCCGCCAGCGCCGCCGAGTCCAGCCGCCCCGACAGCCGAAGGGCGAACGGCATGTTGTAAGCGGCCGCTCCCACCCCGTCCATACGGTTGAGGAACCACATCCGCTGCTGGGCGAAGGACAGCGGCACCCGCTCCGGACGCTCCCGGCGCGCCAGCACCACACCCGCCGACGACGCCCCGGCGGAGTCGACCAACCGCGCGACACCAGCCACCGTCGGGTCAGCGAAGACCTCACGAACGCCGACCGACACCTCCAGCACCGACCGGACACGGGCGATCAGCCGCATCACCAGCAGCGAATCACCACCCAGCTCAATGAAACTCTCCTCGGCACCGACCCGCTCCAGCCCCAGCACCTCGGCAAACAGCCCGCACAGCGCCTCCTCCGTAGGAGTCGCAGGCCCACGGGAAGCACCCGCACCCAGATCCGGCACCGGCAGAGCAGCCCGATCGACCTTCCCGTTCACCGTCAGCGGGAACGCGTCCAGCACCACCACGGCCGACGGCACCATGTACTCGGGCAGCCGAGCGGCGGCATGCGCCCGCAGCTCTCCACTGTCCGTGTCGCCGACGACGTATCCGATCAGCCGCCCGTCCCGGACCAGCACGACCGCCTGCTCAACCCCCACATGAGCCGACAGCACCGCCTCGACCTCACCCAACTCCACCCGGAACCCACGAATCTTCACCTGCTCATCCGCACGCCCCAAAAACTCCAACTGCCCGTCCGGCAACCACCGCACCACATCCCCCGTGCGATACATCCGGCCACCGTCCTCACCGAACGGGCACGCCACAAACCGCCCCGACGTCAGACCAGCACGCCCCGCATACCCACGAGCCAGCCCCACCCCGGAGACATACAACTCACCACGCACCCCCACCGGCACCGGCTGCAAAAACGCATCCAGCACAAACACCCCGGCATTACGCAACGGCCGCCCAATCGGCACCACGTCCGCACCCGGCTCCAACGGCAAACTCATCGCCGCACACACCGTCACCTCAGTCGGCCCATACGCATTCACCATCCGCCGACCAGACGCCCACCGCTCCACCAACCCA
>NZ_JADDXU010000004.1 GCF_015163075.1 Streptomyces justiciae | reverse complement strand
CGCAGCCGGGAGCTGAGCCCGCCGTCGTCGAAGGAGGGGACTCACGCGGGTCCGTGCGGTGTGGAGACCGGCGGGCGCTCCTCGGTCATCGGCCGTTCCTCGGACAGGTCGAAGAGGTTGTCGCGCTGGACCACGCACAGGGCCCAGATGATGAAGCCCGACAGAGCGATCATCACGACCGACCACACCGGGTAGTACGGCAGCGAAAGGAAGTTGGCGATGATGACGAGTCCGGCGATGACCACGCCGGACACGCGCGCCCAGGTCGCCGTCTGGAGCAGCCCGATGCTGACGATCACGGCCACCACGCCCAGGGCGAGGTGGACCCAGCCCCAGCCGGTCAGGTCGAACTCGAACACGTAGTTGCGCGTCGTGACGAAGATGTCGTCCTCGGCGATGGCCATGATGCCCCGGAAGATGTCGAGCAGGCCGACGAGAAAGAGCATCACGGCCGCGAAGGCCGTCAGGCCGGTTGCCCAACCCTGCTTCGCCGTGTGGGCCGGCCGGGTGTGTGTCGCGGTCATCTTGCGCCTCGATTCGTGTGGCCCGGACGCTCAGCGACCGGTGGTACCGGGAGCGGAACCCGCGGGCTGCGCCGGTGCCTGGCCGGCCAGGACCAGGTCCTTCGCCCTGCGGAACTCCTCGTCCGTGATGTCGCCGCGGGAGCGGATCTCGGAGAGCTTGGCGAGCTCGTCGACGCTGCTGGTCCCGCCGGCCGCGGTCTGCCTGATGTAGGCATTGAACTCCTCCTGCTGCGCACGGGCCTGGGCGATCTCCCGGCGCCCCATGTTCTTGCCGCGGGCGATGACGTAGACGAACACGCCCAGGAAGGGCAGCACGATGGTGAACACCAGCCAGCCTGCCTTCGCCCACCCGCTCAGCTGGTCGTCGCGGAAGATGTCGACGACGATCCGGAAGAGCAGGATGAACCACATGATCCACAGGAAGAACCAGAGCATGCTCCAGAAGACGCTCAGCAGGGGATAGTCGTACGCCAGGTACGTCTGCGCGCTCATCTCTCTCCTCCGTCCCGGGCCCCCGCCCCGACGCCGTTGCGTGCTGAACTCAGCGTGGACGGGACGAGGGCCGCGTGGCCTCACCCGGTGCGGGTGAACGGGCGGCGGCCGGCGGCCGCCCGGTGCCAGGCGGTGGAGGCGACGTACTCGCCGAGAGCCAAGCCGGAGACGGCCACCAGGAAGACGGCGATCAGCCAGGAAAGAAAGGTGAAGACGGGGCCCAGGGGGCCGAACTCGTCCAGGCTGCGTTCCATGGCCGCGGGCAGGAGCGCATGGGCGGCCGGGCTCAGCAGGACCGTGCCCGCGGCAGCCAGCACCGCTCCGGGCAGCAGGCTCCGCCAGCCGATCCGGCCGCCGAGCAGCAGATGCTGGGACCACCACCACAGCAGCGTCCCCGAGAGCAGGGAGAGCACCAGCCCGGTCACGGCACCGGCGCCGAATCCGTCGCGCAGGGGTGCCTGGAGCAGGAGGTAGGCCAGCCAGACGACCAGCCACAGCAGCCAGCGCCAGACCGCGGTGCGCACCGGCGCGCGCGGCAGGTGCCAGCACCGTTCGCACACCGCCTGGAGCGCCCGGCTGAACGCGGTGGCCGATGCCAAGGTGATGATCACGCCCACGGCTCCGGTGGTGTTGCTGGTCGGTCCGGTGGCGGAGAAGACCGCGCGCAGTTCCTCGAGGGTGTCGCCACGCACCCCCAGAACCGCGCGGAGGGAGTCGGCCAGCAGGTCCTGCAGCCAGCCGGGGGCGAACGCCGCGACGGTCATGAGCAGGGGCAGCGCTGTGAGGAACGCCTGCGCGGCGAGCCGTACGGAGCCCTCGACGACGTTGAGTGCCGTGAGCCGGGACAGCAGCCCGCCCGCGGCCCCGGCCCGCAGACTCTCCATGAGCGCGTGAGCGTGTACGCGCTGGACGCATGTCGTCTGCGGATCGCGCGCCGGTGGCGGGGTTCTCCGACCGCTCCGACCGTGACTCACGGGGCCGCCCGCACTGCGCTCCGGCCCGCCCTTGCCGCTTCTTCCACCGCACCGGACACCGCGTGCGGCGTCATGCCGTCGCGTCGGGGCCCGGCCCAGGAGGAAACGTCTTTCGCAGTACGGCTCGCCACGCGAGAGCGACCGCCGCCTCCGCCAGCCCCAGCAGGACGAGCCACAGGCCGAGCAGCCGGGTCAGGGCGCGGGCGGACTCGGTGGGCAGGGCGAGCACCACGATCCCGGCGACGATGCCGAGCACGGCGGCGGCCGCGACGACACCGCGGTGCGGCAGGTACGCGACGGAGATCGCCGTGTAGAGGGTGAGGATGCCGGACACCAGCCAGACGGCCCCGGTGATCAGCGAGAGCGCGGCGATCGTCTGCAGCGGGTTGCGCAGGCTCAGCACCCCGGCCAGGACGTACAGCACGGACAGCAGCAGCCCCGGCAACCGCTCGTGCCCCTCCCGGCCGAAGACGGCCACGAACCGGAACGCGCCGGTCACCAGCAGGTACAGGCCGATGAGAACGGCCAGGACGTGCAGCGTCGCATCCGGCCAGACCAGCACCAGCACCCCCGGCACGAGCGTCGCCGCAGCCGATGCCAGGAGCCAGGTCCAGGAACGGCCGAGCCGCGCGAGTTCCTCAGCGGGGTCGCCCGTCGGAGGGTGGGCCGCCCCGTCGGGCCCGTACGGCTGCCCGGTACCCGATACCGGTTCACGCGACATGGTCATGGCTCCTCCTCGCGTGATCAGCCGTCGCTCCGAAGGCCGACGGGGCGGGTGAAGGGGGGGTGAACACCCGACCGCTCCAGGGTCACGCCCGCCGCTCGGCGACCGGCTCACCCATCACGGGTGAGCCGTCGACGCCGCCGTGGCGGTGAGCTGGAAGTCCCCCGGCGCCCGGCTCATCCGACACCCACAGCACCGCCCTCCTGCCGCCCGTCGCCGGCACGGTCGTGCGCTCGTCCAGCGGTGGAAGGCAAGCAGCGGTGTCGCGTCCGATGCTCGGGGCAGCGCTCGCACAGCTCATTCGCCGTTGCGGGCCGACGAGGCCCAACCGGATCTGTGCGCCGGCGCCGGGGCACCGGACAAGGAGGCGGGACCATGACCGTGCCGAGCGTTTTCACCGCGTCGCTGTCCCCGGCGGAGCGAGCGGCCCACGGCAGGGACGCGCGTCGGCGGGCGCCGCGTTCGTCGCACGGCTGGTACGAGGCCGCGCCGCGGCGCCTCGACCCCGTCGAGGTGGTGGAGCGTCAGTCGGCGGAGCGGGTACCGGAGTTGGTGCCGATCCGCTACGGCCGCATGCTGGAGTCGCCGTTCCGTTTCTACCGCGGCGCGGCCGCGATCATGGCGGCCGACCTGGCGCCCCTGCCCGACACCGGGCTTCAGGTCCAGCTCTGCGGGGACGCCCACCCGTTGAACTTCCGGCTGCTCGCCTCGCCGGAGCGCCGGCTGGTCTTCGACATCAACGACTTCGACGAGACGCTGCCCGGGCCGTTCGAGTGGGACGTCAAACGGCTGGCGGCCGGTTTCGTGACGGCGGCCCGGGCGAACGGCTTCTCCCGCAAGGAGCAGAACAGCACCGTGCGGACCTGTGTGCGGGCCTACCGGGAGCGGATGCGCGAGTTCGCCGGGATGCGCACCCTGGACGTCTGGTACGCGCAGGACTCCGCCGACCGGCTACGGGAGCTGATGGCCTCGGCGATGGACGAGGAGGAGGCACGCCGTACCGCCCGCGCCACGGAGCGGGCCCGCACGCGCACTCATCTGCGGGCCTACGCCAAGCTCACCGAGATGACGGCTCAGGGTCGTCGTATCACCCCCGACCCTCCACTCATCACCCCGCTCGACCAGCTGTTGGACGATCCTTCCGAGGAGGGGCGCGAGAAGGAGCTCCGCGGCCTCGTCGACCAGTACGCGCGGACTCTTCCCTCCGAAAGGCGCCACCTGTTGCGCCACTACCGTCTGGTGGACATGGCCCGGAAGGTCGTCGGTGTCGGCAGTGTCGGCACGCGCTGCTGGATTCTGCTCCTGCTGGGCAGGGACGACGACGATCCGCTGGTGCTTCAGGCCAAGGAAGCCGGGGCGTCGGTGCTGTCCGCCCACACAGGCGGCGACCGTTACGACAACCAGGGGCGCCGGGTGGTGACCGGACAGCGTCTGATCCAGACGACCAGTGACATCTTCCTGGGCTGGACGAGCGTCGTGGGCCTCGACGGACAGGACCGGGACTTCTACGTGCGCCAGCTGTGGGACTGGAAGGGCATCGCCCAGACGGAGACCATGGGTCCGGACCTGCTCGACCTCTTCGGCCGGCTCTGCGGGGCGTCCCTGGCACGGGCTCACGCCCGCTCGGGCGACCCCATCGCCCTCGCCGCCTACCTCGGGGCGGGCGATCGTTTCGACCGTGCGCTCACCGAGTTCGCCCAGTCCTACGCCGATCAGAACGAGCGGGACTTCGCGGCGCTGGAGGCGGCCCGCCGCTCCGGTCGGATCAGGGCGGAGCGGCTCTGAGCGGACTCTGCCGCGAGCCACGAGTCCGTCACTCCGGTAGCTGGCGCATCTCCAGGACGCGCAGTCCCAGCGACTGGCACCTCGCCAACAGGCCGTACAGGTGCGCCTCGTCCACGACGGGGCCGAACAGGAGTGTCTGACCTGCCATCACCACGTGGCCGAGTTCCGGAAAGGCTTTGGCCAGCGTTTCCGACAGGTGTCCTTCGACTCGGATCTCGTAGCGCACGAGCTGTTCTCCCACGGACTGCGAGGGACGGGTGGACGGTGCCCTTGACTGCGATCGTCTCGCCCCCGTGTCGGTTGGGGCCTCACCCGGTACAGGTGACCGTGTCGCGCCGGTCGGACCTGGGCGATCAGTGCGTCAGGACGATCTTGAAGGTGATGATCAGCAGGCCGAGCACCAGATTGACCGACGCGGTGGCCGCCATCAGCCGCGGCGAGGCACCGGCGTGCCGTGCCGCGGCCACGGACCAGCCGACCTGGCCCGCCACGGCGACGCACAGGGCCAGCCACACGGCCCCGCGCACGCCCATGCCCAGGAGCGGGCTGATGGCCACCGCGACGGCCGGTGGGACGGCGGCCTTGACGATCGGCCACTCGTCACGGCACACGTGCGCCACGACCCGCCGGTCCAGGGGCTGTTGCGCGAGGCGGGCTCCGAACAGCTGGGCGTGCACGTGCGCGATCCAGAACACCACGCTGGTGAGCAACAGCAGCAGCACCAGCTCGGTGCGCGGGAACGAGCCCAGGGAGCCGGCGCCGATCACCACGGAGGCCGCGAGCATCGATCCGTAGACGCCGCCGGTGTAGTCCTCGCGTGCTCCCCGGGACGTGGTCGGGCCGGTCCTGGTTCTGGACACGGGTGACTCCCTCCGGGCTCAGTGCGTCGAACCGGTCGCTTCGGCCGGGGCCGCGGCGTCCGGGCGCTTCGGCCGGCTCTCCCGGGCGGCCGGCAGGTGGGGGGTGACCAGGAAACTGGCGAGGGCGATACCGCCCGTGGCCAGGATGGCCGCCTTCAGACCGTCCAGTTGCGCGGAGGCGTAGGAGTCCGCGACGGCTTCCACCTCGGACGGCGGCAGTCCGGCGCGCTCGGCGGCCGAGCGCACCTGGTCGGTGGGGACGAAGGTGATCCCGGCCTCGATGCGGACACCGACCTGATCACGCGTCGCCTCGGACAGCTGGGGATGGCTTTCCACCTGGGTGGTGAAGCCGTGCGCCAGTGCGCCGATGAGGATGGACCCGATGAGCGCGGTCCCCAGCGCGGAGCCGAGATTCTGCGCCGTGAACTGCAGTCCTCCGGCCTCACTGCGTTCCTCCTCGCTGACGCTGGACTGGACGACGTTGCCCAGCTGCGAGGCGAGGAGACCGACGCCCACGCCCAGCAGGGCCATGGCTCCGGCGAACTGGGCGTCGTCGATGGCCGGTTCGATGGTGGCCAGCAGCCACACGATGGACGCCGCCAGGATCAGCAGGGCCAGCCGGACCACCCGGCGCGGCCCCAGGATCCGCCCCAGCGACGACGCCGACAGGGAGGTCACGAACATGGTCACGGACACCGGAAGCAGCCGCAGCCCCGTCTCGAACGCGTCGAACCCCTGAACCACCTGCAAGTACAGCGGGATGGTGAAGAACAGCCCCAGCAGGATCAGGTTCTGGCTCAGCAGCGTCAGCAGCCCGGACCGCAGCACCGGCCTGCCCAGCAGCGACAGGTGGACGAGGGGGTCGGCGCCGGTGTCGTCGCGGCGCCGCTCCCAGTGCCGGAAGACGGCGAGGACGGCCACGCCGGCCCCGACGACGAAGAGCGTGGGGGCGAACCCGAGGACGGTGAAGGGAGCGTTGCGCGGCTGCACCCACCCCCAGGTGCTGCTCTGCAGCACGCCGAGCACGCACAGCCCCAGCCCGGCCGCGGAGAGCACCGCACCCACCCAGTCCAGCCGGGGGCGCGGGCCGGACGCGGCGGGCGTCGCGATCACCCCTCGGCACAGCAGCACGGCCACGACGATCACGACCTCGCCGGCGAAGACGAGCCGCCAGGTCAGATACGTCGTCACCCAGCCGCCCAGCAGGGGGCCGACCGCGATTCCGGCACCGGCGAGCCCGCCGATGACCGCGTAGGCGACCGCCCGGTCCTTCCCGCGGTACGACTCCGCCACGAGGGCGGCCATGGCCGGCAGCACCATGGCCGCTCCGAGCCCCTCGATGACGGACCAGCCCAGCGTGAGCACCCACAGCGTGGGTGCCACCGCCGTCAGCGCCGAGCCGACGGCGTACACGACCAGTCCCAGCAGGAACATGCGGCGCCGCCCCAGGATGTCCCCGAACCTGCCCCCGATGATCATGAATGCGGCCATGACCAGCGCGTACAGGGTGATGACCGCCTGGATGGCGGTCACCTCCGTGTCGAAGTCCTCGACCAGCTGGCTGACGGACACGTTCATGACGGACGTGTCCAGGACCATCAGGAACTGGGCCGTTCCGAGGACGATCAGAGCCCGCCAGTACCTCACGCTCGCCACCTCACCGGGTCCGTCCCGCTCAGCGGGCCGCGTCCATCTGCTCGTCGAGCGAGAGCGCGGCCGTGATCAGCGCGAGGTGGGTGAACGCCTGCGGGAAGTTGCCGAGTTGCTCTCCGGTGGGGCCGACCTCCTCCGCGAACAGCCCACCGTGATTGGCGTACGTGAGCATCTTGTCGAAGGCGTACCGGGCCGGTCCGAGCCGCCCCGACCGGGCGAGCGCGTTCACGTACAGGAAGCTGCACAGCGAGAACGTGCCTTCGCTGCCCCGCAGTCCGTCCGGGGACGCGGCGGGGTCGTAGCGGTAGACGAGGCTGTCGGAGACCAGTTCCTCCTCCATCGCGTCCAGGGTGGACAGCCAGCGGGGATCGTTCGGTGCGATGAATCCGACGGAGGGCATCAGCAGCAGGGACGCGTCGAGCGTGGTGTCGTCGTAGTGCTGGACGAACGCCTGGCGGCCGGTGCTCCAGCCGCGCTCCATCACCTGGCGCAGGATGTCGTCCCGTGCCGCGATCCAGCCCGGGAGGTCGGCGGGGCGGGCGAAGTCGCGGGCCATCCGGATGCCCCGGTCGAAGGCCGTCCAGCACATCAGCCGGCTGTAGGTGAAGTCCTTCTGCCCGCCTCGCGTCTCCCAGATCCCCTCGTCGGGCCGGTCCCACGCCTTGACCAGCCAGTCGAGCACACCGGCCAGGGACTGCCAGCCGTCGTACGGCGGCGCCTCGGCGGCGTCCTCGGCCGCCTGGGACAGGGCGAGGGCCGCCTCCCCGTAGATGTCGAGCTGGAGCTGGCCCGCGGCGCCGTTGCCGACGCGGACCGGTGCGGACCCGCGGTAGCCCTCCAGATGGTCGAGGACCTCCTCCTGCAGGTCCGGGTCGCCGTCGATCCGGTACATGATCTGCAGGGGCTCACCGCTGACCGTGCCTCCCGCCCTGATCCGGTCACCCAGCCAGCTGCGGAAGGCGTGCGCCTCCTCCAGGTAGCCGAGGCCGAGCAGGGCGCCGACCGACATCGAGCCGTCCCGGACCCATGTGTAGCGGTAGTCCCAGTTGCGTCCGCCGCCGATCTGCTCCGGCAGCCCCATGGTGGGAGCCGCGACGGGTGCTCCGGTGGGCGCGTAGGTGAGCAGCTTGAGGGTGATGGCCGCCCGGTTCACCATGTCCTGCCAGCGTCCGCGGTACCGGCTGCGGCGGACCCACGCGTGCCAGAAGTCACGGGTCTGCTCGAACAGCGTCACCACGTCGGCCTGGCTCAGCGGTGATGGGGAGGCGTCGTCGGGGTCTCCGACCGTCAGGACGACGGCGGCGAAGTCGTCCTGCCCCAGGGTCGCCTCGCCGCGGACGTCGTCGCCGTCCCCGCTCCAGGTCACCGGCCCGACGGATTGCACAGTGGCCTGGGCGCCGGGCGCGTCGAAACGCACGGCCTCCTCGGCGAGGTCGAGTCGGTGGCCGGCGCGGCCGTAGTCGAAGCGGGGCCGGCACTCGAGGGTGAAGCGGACCCGGCCGCGCGTGACCCGCAGGATGCGGACCAGCCGGTGCCGGCCCGCCGCTCGCTGTGTCGGCGCCACCGGCATGAAGTCGACCACCTCGCCCACCCCGTCCTCCGCGAGGAACCGGGTCACCAGCACGGCGGTGTCCTGCAGGTACAGCTGGACCGGGGGCCGCGGGGTGTCGGCGTGGACGCTGAAGTGTCCGCCGCGGTCGTGGTCGAGCAGCGAGGCGAACACGCTGGGCGAGTCGAACCTGGGCGCGCACAGCCAGTCGACCGTGCCCTCGGAGGAGACGAGCGCGGCGGTCTGGAGGTCTCCGACCATCCCGTGATCGGCGATCGGGGGATAGCGACGCATGTGCGGGGCTCCTTCCGGCGCGTCCCGGTCGCCGTGGCGCGCCCGGTCTCCGCCCACCTTGGCCACGACCGCCCCGGGCCCACTTCCCCCGCCGCGGGTGAGTCTCCGCAGGGCCACCGGAGTCAGGGCCCGGCGCGCATCCGGGGATGCAGCAGCCCGGGGCGCAGAGGAGGCTGGGAGGACGTCCCGGTGCGCGAGGGAAGCGGTAGGTGATCTCCATGGCAGACGGTGCTGCCGGCCGGCTGGTGGACGAGACGGCGGTCTCGATGCTGGACGCGTTGTTCGACCAGGCACCGATCGGGCTGCATCTGCTGGACCCCGAGCTGCGGGTCGTTCGCGTCAACACCGCGACTCCCGCGATGCGGGGTGTGGCCGAGGACGAACTGGCGGGGCGCCCGGCCCGCGAGGTCTACGACATGGTCGACGCCGATGTCGAGGCGCTTCTCCGCGAGGTCCTCGACACAGGCGTGCCTCTGTTGCGGCACATCGTGCCCGCCCGCGTCGACGGGGTGGAGCACCACTACGAGGTGACGGCACAGCGGCTGCGGAACCCGCACAAGAGGGTGCTCGGTCTGGCGCTCGCCGTCGTCGACGTCACCGACAGCGAGCGGACCCGCGCCCGCGCCCGAGTGCTTGACGCCGTGCGCGTGCGCGTGGGCCGCACGCTGGATCCCACCGTGACCGGCGAGGAGCTCGTGGCCGCACTGGTCCCCGATTTCGCCGATGCCGCCGTCGTGGAGGTGGTGGACGCGGTGATCCGTGGCGACGACCCGCCCCTGGCTCCCCTGCCGCCGGGCACACCGCTGATGCGCACCGCGTTCCGCAGCACCCGCACGCCCTCGCCCCAGGCCCACCCGGTCGGCGACGTGTGCAACCTGCCGGCTCCCACGCCTTTCACGCAGGCTCTGGCCGACCTGCGTCCGCGGACGGTCGCACTGGACGGCGCCGCCCCCTGGTTCTCCGTCGATCCCGCGCGTGCGGAGGCGATCGGCTCGTCCCACGCCCATTCCCTGCTCGTGGTCCCCCTGGCGCTGCGCGACGCGGCGCTCGGCGTGGTCAGCCTGTACCGCGCCGGGCAGTCGCCCGCCTTCGACGCGGGCGACCAGGAGCTGGCCATGGAGCTGGCCGCCTACACCGCCCTGTGCATCGACAACGCGCGCCGCTACACGCGTGAGCACACCGTCGCGGCCACGGTGCAGCGGCAGTTGCTGCCCCGCCGCCCGGAGACCCACACGTCGCTGGAGGCCGCCTATCTCACCCTCACGGGCGCCGACCCCGGTGCCTGGTACGACACGATCGCCCTCTCCAGCGCCCGCACCGCCCTCGTCGTCGGCAACGTGTCCGGCCGCGCCCTCAACGCCGCGGCGGCCATGGGGCAGCTGCGTACCGTCGTGCGGTCGCTGACGGCGTTCGACCTGCCTCCCGACGAGCTCATGGCCCGTCTGCACGCGACCGCCGGTCAGCTGGCCGCGGAACGCGCCGGCCTCCCCCTCGGCGATCCGCTGCGCCGCGAGGCCCTCACCGCCGACTGTGTGTACGCCGTCCACGACCCCC
The DNA here is from genome assembly GCF_015163075.1 of Streptomyces justiciae. Classification (GTDB taxonomy): domain Bacteria; phylum Actinomycetota; class Actinomycetes; order Streptomycetales; family Streptomycetaceae; genus Streptomyces; species Streptomyces justiciae. The sequence continues at coordinate 619,328 of NZ_JADDXU010000004.1, read as the reverse complement.
TGTCCAACACCTGCACGCTGGCCGCGGCCGGCGCTCTCGCCCCGCTGGTCGTACGCCCCGATGCCACCGTGCTTCTTCCCCGGACACCGGCGGGGCCGCGCCTGGGCACCGCACCGGACGCGCCCTTCGCGGCCACCGAGATCGAAGTGCCGGACGGCAGCGTGCTGGTGTTCACCAGCGACCCGCTTCTCACCGCGTACCTGTCGGACGCCTCCGGGCCGCTGCCCTCGGCGCCCCACTTCCGGGACCGCCCGCTCCAGGACCTGTGCGACGCCCTGGTGTACGCCCTCGCCGCGGGCCCGGGAATCGGCGCCGCGGCGGTGATCGTCGCGCGCACCCGGGCCTTTCCCGCCGACCGGCGGGCTGCGTGGCGGCTCGATGCGAGTCCCTCGGCCGTCGCCGTCGCCCGCCGCCGTACCCGCGAACAGCTCGCCGCCTGGGGCCTGAACGGCGAGACGGCGGACGACACCCAGCTCATCGTCAGCGAACTCGTCACCAACGCCGTCCGCTACGGCACTCCTCCCATCGAACTCCGCCTGATCCACGACCGGACGTTGACGTGCGAGGTCCGGGACGCCGGCTCGGCCTCTCCCCACCTGCGGCACGCCGGCGTCGTGGAGGAGGGCGGGCGCGGCCTGTTCATCACCTCCCAGCTCTCCCAGGCGTGGGGCACGCGGTACACGGCGTCGGGCAAGACGATCTGGACCGAGCAGACGCTGCCTGCCGTCGACTGAATGGCGGCCGGGGTTCCTGCACGGGGATCACAGCAGCCGGAGGTCCCGGGCGCGGCGTACCGCGTCACCCCGCCGGTTCACCGCGAGCTTCCGGTAGACGCTCTTGAGGTGCGTCTTCACCGTGTTGACCGACAGGTAGAGGTCGGCGGCGATCTCCTCCGTCGACATCATCCTCGCCAGCCTCTCCAGCACGTCCCGCTCGCGTCCGCTCAGTTCCACCGCGACGAGCGGTGGGAGCGACGACTCCGGTCGCGGCCGCTCACCGTGTACCGGCGAGCCCGGCGTCAGCCAGCCCGCCGCCAGCTCGTGCAGCGCGGCCGTCGCCAACAGGGGCCGGATCCAGGCTCCGGCGTCGAGGAACGGGCGCCGCAGCCGCTCGCGGCGGGCGTCCAGGAGCGCCCGCGCCACGAGCCGGTGAGCGGTGGCGGAGTCGCCCGCCTCCTCGGCGGCCTGCGCCCTCACCAGTGCCGCCCGCACGGTCACCGCCGGCCCCGTCCCGCCCTGGGTGTGGATGCTGTCGAGCAGGTCGATGGCCTCCTCGGGGCGTCCTGCGGCGAGCTGGATCGCGGCGGCCTCCACGGCACAGGCCGGCTGGTCTCCGCTGACGCTACGGAGTGCCTCGGCGGCCTCGTCCGGCCGTCCTTCGGCCAGGTGCGCGGCGGAGGTGACGACCGCTTCGTGGCCGGCCGCCCACGGCGAGGACACCGCACCGGAGACGGCCGCGTCCGACGCCTCGACGGCAGCTCGTGCCCTGCCCTTGACCAGCAGAAGGCGAGCTGTGGCCAGGGCTCGTCCCGCCCTCGGCACCGGGTCACGCGTTCCCGCCGGCAGTTCGGCCGTCTCGTCGAGGAGGGCCTGGGCCCGGTCCAGTTCGTGGCGGTCGACGGCCACGGCCGCGAGGACCAGTCGTCCGATGCCGGAGCCGGACGACTGGGACAGCCCGTCCTGCTCGGCCTCGGACACCGCCGCCAGGGCCCTGCGCTCCGCCCGGCCGAGCCAGCCGTTCAGATAGTCGAGCAGGGCCAGGTGGGATCTCGACTCCTCCCGGGGCATCGCGGTGGCGGCTCCCTCGGGAGCACCGGCCACCGCGGTCAGGGCGGCGCGTGCCTCCTCGAAACGTCCGGCCCACAGACGCACCGACCCCAGATGGGTCAGCAGCAGGGCGGGCAGTTCGGGATGCTTGTCCAGGAGGTGCCGCGGAACCTCCCGGCGCAGCGCGTCGGCGGCTTCGGCGGCCCTCTCCGCCCGGGTGGGGCATCCGGTCAGGCGGGCGGCCAGCGTCTCCAGCAGCGCACAGCTCAGCTGGGCGGCCGCCCGGTCGGGCGTGTGGCCGGCCAGCTGTTCCTCAGCGTGGCGCAGGCTTGCCAGACCGTGGTCGAGGTCGTACCGGGCCAGCTCGCGAGCCGCCCGCACCAGTTCCGTCTCGGGGCTCCCGGCCCCGGACGCCATGGTGGAGAACAGCTGGGCCATGTCGTCGGACGGCACTCCCGTGAGGAGCCGGCCGATCGCGAGGTCGTCGACGAGGGCGCCCGCCGCGGCGTCCCAGTCGCCCGCCGCGGCGCCGTGCGCGACCGTCTCCGGCAGGAATCCGGCACTCCGCAGCCACCGCGCGGCCCGCCGGTGGAGTTCCGGCTCCAGCCCGGGCAGGCGCATCCGCAGATGCGCCCGGAGGATCTCCCCGAACAGCGGGTGGAGCCGGTACCAGGAGCGCCCGAGGTGCTCGACGAAGGCGTTGGCGCGGTGCAGCCCGACGAGAAGGGGCTCGGCATCGGTCCTGCCGGTCAGCGCGTTGGCCAGCTCGGGACAGAACCGCTCCAGGACGCTGACCCGCAGCAGGAGGTCCTGTGTCTCCTCCGTCTGTCCCTTGAGGACCTCGGCCAGCAAGAAGTCCGCGATCGTGCTCCGCTCCGCCTCGAACTCCTTCAGGTAGAGCTCCGGATCGGCGTTCTCCCGGGCGGCCAGCGCGGACAGGCGCAAGCCGACAGCCCACCCCCGGGTGCGGTCCACCAGGGCACTTACGGCCGCCACCGGAAGGCTCAGACCGTGCAGTTCCAGCAGGGTGACGGCTTCCTCCGGGGTGAAGGCCAGCTCGGCGGCACGGATCTCCGTCAGTTCACCGGCCGCCCGGTAGCGGTGCAGCGGCAGCAGCGGTTCGGTGCGGGTGACGAGGACGAGGTGCAGCCCCCGTCCGGCGTGGTGCAGGACGAACTCCAGCTGCTCGGCGATCTCAGGTGCGCTCACGCGGTCGTAGTCGTCGAGCACGACGACCACGGGCCGGTCACGGTCGTTGAGTTCGGCGGCGAGCGTGGCCAGCAGCCTGCCGTCCACGCGGGGCGGGTCCGCCGGGAATCCGGCCGGGCCGGACTCCAGTGCACCGGCAGCATGCAGAGCCTGAACGACGTAGGCCCAGAACACCCCTGGATGCCGGTCTCCCTCTTCGACGCTGAGCCAGGCGACCGGCAGCCGCAGACCGGCCGCCCAGTCGGCGGCCAGCAGGGTCTTGCCGGCTCCGGCCGAGCCGTTGAGGAGCGTCAGCGGTGTCCGGAGCGCCTGGTCGAGGTGCTCGACGAGCCGCTGCCGCCGTACGAAGGTGGCGGGCCTCGCGGGGATGGCGAACCGGCTGCGCAGGAACGGGTCCCCCAGGGGATCGGTGCCAGGAGCGACCGGAGCCCTGGGCCCCTCACCGCCGCTGGAGGTCTCGGCCACACCGCTCACCACCCTCACCCTGTCCGTCGGGACCAGATCACGGGCGGCGCTCCCCCACCAGCATCCCAGCCTTGCCGGTACGGCGCTCGGCGCACGGCGTCATCGGCCCGTTCACCAGCCCTTGTGCGTGCCGCTCAGCCTCGGATCACGTCCTGTTCCAGGTCGGGCCGGAACGCGTGGAGCATGTCATGGCCCGGCTCGATGACGCCGTACGTGTTCTCCGGTACCTCGTTCCAGGCGCCGGGGAGGTCGCCCAGCGGTTCGGACACGACCAGCCGGGTCTCGTCGGAGATGTCCCGCAGGAACTCGGCGTCCGGGTGGAGTGCGCGCAGGGTGTCCACCCTGGTGCTGAAGAACAGCGACCGCGAACGGCCCTCGCTGGAGTGGCGGAACGCCCACACACGCTCGCCGTCGGCCACCGCGACGGTCATCTGAAGGGGGTGCTGCACGCCGTGCGCCTGGCCCGTCCTCTCGACGAAGGCCGCCATGCGGGCCACGGCACCGGGCGGATCATCCGTCAGACCGAAGGTGAGGGCCAGGAAGAACATGAGTTCGGAGTCGGTGGACCCCTCGATGTCGGGGTACAGCGCCGGATCGACCGCCACAGCGAGGTCCCGGCGCAGGAGGCGGAAGCCGTTGATCATGCCGTTGTGCATCCACAGCCAGCGGCCGTTGCGGAAGGGGTGGCAGTTGGACTGCTGCACGGCCGTCCCGGTCGCCGCCCTGATGTGGGCGAAGAAGAGACCGGAGCGGACGTGGTGGGCGACCTCTCGGAGATTGCGGTTGTTCCAGGCCGGGCCCACGTCCCGCACGACAGCGGGAGTGGCCACCGAGGCGTCGGCGTACCAGCCGATACCGAAGCCGTCGCCGTTGGTCGTCTCCACCCCCATACGGGAGTGCAGGCTCTGGTCGATCAACGAGTGCGACGGCTCGAACAGCACCTGACTGAGGAGGACCGGGGTGCCCGAGTAGGCGATCCAGCGGCACATCTTGGATCCCTCCACTCCGAGCCGCAGTGCCGGGGGCGAACGGACTCGGAGGCGGCGGAGTGGGAGCGTCGTCCCTGCGAGTAGCCACCAGTATCTCGTGCCCCGGCCTTCGGGGCATGTCGAGACTGGGCGGACGGACCGGACGCCCGGTGCAGGCGCGACGCTCAGTCAGATGCCACAGGCAGGCGCGGACCAGTACGGCGAGGGGTCGAGCGCCACATGCGTGTGATCGTCGTGGTCCGGGTAGCCGGGGCCGAGGATCTCCGAGAAGCCGTGTGTACGGGCCTGCTGGGCGAGCCGGCACAGGCTCACCGAGCCGGTCAGGTCGGCCGCGTCGCCGTACAGGTGGCGGCTCGTCGATGATCCCCCGACCGCGCTGTTGCAGGCGTAGGAGCGAAAGCCGCTCGATATCGTGATCGGCACGTCGCCCAGCGCGTGGCGCATCGCCTCCAGTTTCCACATGGTCTTCAGGGCGTTGCCCTTCGCCGTGGCCGCGGAGACCGCGCCGCCCGACCAGTCGGCATTGCATTTGTTGAGTTCCGCGTAGCTGAAGTGGACCGGTGTGCAGTCCGCGTCCTGGAGGGCGTAGATCTTGGCGTAGGTCGCGGGGCCCGCCACGCCGTCGGCCGTCAGACCGTACGCCGATTGGAACTTGGCGACCGCGGCCGCGGTGCGTGCCCCGTACTGCCCGTCGTAGGACAGCCGCTCACCGGAGGTGACCCATCCGGCGACACGTATCTGCAGCTGTGTCACATCACTGCCGGACGTCCCCTGGGAGAGAGTGCGACCCCAGGTGTAGCAGTCATCCGCCGCGGCGGTACCCGCTCCGAAGCCGACCCCCACCACCACGCCTGACGCGATCATGACAAGCGAGGCAACCAAACGTGCCACCCGTACGAACATTCCGGCCTCCCGACCGCACGTCCCGAAACAGCGCCGACAAACGGATCGACTGCCACAGCGTGACCAGCCACCGCTCAGCGTGAGGCCGGTCGGCTACGCGCGTCAACCACGCGAACTCCCGCCACTTGTCCAGACCTTGGCGGGGCTGCCCCTGGGGCCGCCGGACGACCTGGCCGTGGGGCAAGGCTTGCGGTGGGATCAACTCCGCGGTTCACCCCACCGCGCGCCTCTCGCCTCAAATCCGGCCGCCGGTCAGGCGGGTGATCGGGCCGTGTGTGCGGCGACCCGCACGACGACCCGCCAGGTACGACGTGGCGCCCAGCGCCGACAGACCCGCACCCACACCGGCGACGACCGCCTTGCGATGGGCGATCAACGTCCACGTGGTTTTGGCCAGCGTCGCGGCCTGTCCCGAAGCGTCGATGACGGCCTGGCGGCCGGCCTGAACGCGCTCAGCCGTGCTGTTCACGACAGCGGTAGCCGTCCCGGCCGTACGTTCTGCCGCATCCACAGCTGCTGACGACGCGTCACCGGCCGTCTCGGCTGCCTTGTCTGCCGCCTTTGACGCGGGAGCGGTCGCCTTCGCCGTGGCGCGCCGGGCCTTGGCGGAAGGGGTCTGCCCGGCCTTGGAATCTCGATTCGTGTCGCTGTTCGATTGGTTCATGTATTGCGCGTTGCCGCCCACGCCCATGGCAAACACGCTCGGCCCGTGCGCATGCTCCGCGCCCCGACCTGCCGCCAGTCTCACGAGATTGCGCGGTGCCGGTCACCGATTCGCAACAGACGGCGCCAGGGTGATCGAATACGCCACGACGTGGCTGAATATGGTCTCTCCAGCTCACGCGGCCGCACAGGTGGCCGCGGCAACCACCCTCGGGGGACATCATGAAGGTCACGCATCGCCGCAGACAGATCGCGCTCCGGACGCTCGCGCTCAGCGCATGCGCGGCCGGCGTCCTGGCGCTCACCGCCTGCTCCTCCGACTCCCCGGATGCAGCCCCTACGACAACGGCCGCCGCTGCCTCGCCGGCCAAGGCCGGGAACGGCACCGAGGCGACCGCACCCGCCACCGCCGTGCCCGCCGGGAAGGTCTCGACACCGCCCGCCTCCAAGGCGACCCCTCCCCCGGCGTCCCCCACCTCGTCGATCGCCGGCTCGCCGAACGCCGCCGCCAGTGCCGAAGACGACGGCTGCGACCACAAGATGCCCATCTCACCGGACGAGATCGCCGTCTACCGCTACACACCCGAAGGCGGCTCCCTGAGCCTGATCTTCCGGCACGGCAACTGGGGCTGCGGCACCCCCGATTCCGACGGCGCCCCGTTCGAGACGGTCGGCAAGGAAACCTATCTGCCGCTGGACCAGGCCGCGTACATCACCGTCACCAACCCCATCGTGACCAGCACCGAGAACCAGCACATCGGCGTCCAGGAGTTCCTGGACTGGCTGGAGGCGCACCCCGACAGCGGACTGGTCTTCCAGTACCACGTGGGTGCGGACGGTGCCATCGACAGCCTCGAGCAGATCTTCACCCCCTGACACAGCCGAGGACGAACTCTCTTGCTGCGGTACGGCGTTCACGCCTCCAGCGGAGGCCGACGACGGCCACTCGAGGTGGCCGGCCCGTGTGCGGCGGCGACGAACTCTTCGAGTCGGCGTGCGACGCCGTCGGCGTCATTCGACGCGGCACGGAGTCGCGTGGCCGCCAGCACGGCCGGGTGCGCGTTGGCCATGGCGTAGGGCATGCCGACCGCTCGGAGCATGGGCAGGTCGTTGGGCATGTCCCCGAAGGCGGCGATCTCGTCTCCGCGGATGCCGAGTTCGGTGCTCCACGCGGTCAGGGTGCTTGCCTTGGTGACGCCGGGCGCGCTGAACTCCACCAGGGACAGTCCTGTGGAGTGCGTGGTCTCGGCGTGGTCGCCTGCTGCGTGCCGTGCCTGGTCGTGGAAGACGTCGAGGGGCAGCGTCCGGTGGTGGGCGAGGACCTTCAGTACCGGGCGGCTCGGCGGCCGGAACAGGAGTTCCTCGGCCGAGCCGATCAGGTCGACGCTGTCCTCGGCGTACGACCAGCTCGGGTAGGCCGGTTCGTGCCCGAAGTCGTGGTCGTACTCGAAGGCGAAGGACACGCCGGGCACCGCTCTCCGCACCCGTGCCACCAGTTCGGCCCCGTCGGCGGGCGGGATCGGCCGGGTCCGCAGCGTGGTGCCGTCGGGGGCGTACACGGCGGCCCCGTTGGCGGCGATGACGAAGTGCGGGCCGATGTCCGCGAGCAGGGTGGGTACAGCTCGGGGCGGGCGAGCGCCTGCGACGACTGAAGATGTTCCTCGCGTCGGCCAAGTCCGATGACGCGACCGCAGCGGAGGCTCAGAGGCGACATCGTGGCTCACCGGATTCCACGCGTTCACGTGCCGCTGTCATCAACTCCGGGTCCACCCGCACCCGGTGGCCGTCCGGGAAGCGGAGGTCCATCCCGCCGTCCGGCGAGGTTCGCACTCGGGCGCCGTGGCACAGCAGGTGTGTGTCATCGGTGAGTTGGGGGTCTCGGGTGAGGACGACGAGCGTGGCCAGGAGCAGGGTGCCGCCAGGATGGTGCGGGAGGACGAGTGCCGGGGTGGCGGAGTGCTGCCCGTAGGCGTTGAGTCCCGTCGCCTGGACAACGATGCCGTCGCGCGGCACCGCCGGTCCGTCCCAGCCGAGCCGGCCGGCCAGCGCCGAGGTCAGGCCGTCGGCGCGGCGGGCGACGACCCAGCCGGGGCCCGCCTCGACGGTGCAGGGCGTGTCGTCGTAGGCGAGTGACCAACCGGTCTCGCGGACCGTGGCGCCGGCCTCGGCGTGGACCAGGTGGACGCGGATCTCCCAGGCGCGGTGGACGGCGCTGATCGTGGCGATGGTCGCGGCCGCCCCGGGGGCGGTGCCGTCGTCGGTGTACCAGGAGGCGGCCAGCCCGCCGTCTGCCGTAGCCAGGCGGTGTATCCGTTGCCGTCGTGATTCGGCGGCGGCGTCGAGGACCGTGATGTGGTGGTCGACCGTGGTGGCGTGGTCGTCGGGCGGGGTCTGCGGGGCGGTCGCGGTGGAGTAGGCGAGCCGGGAGTAGTGGGGGCTCGGGGACGGTGTCGCGGGGGCGGGTGCCTGGCGGTCGCTGCCGTGGTTGACCAGGCGGACGATCCCGTCCGCGGCCGTGCTGTGCAGCAGCCAGCCGGGGCCGGGCAGGGCCAGCACCGTGTCGCGGGTCTCGACCGGTCCCGGCTCCTCGATCGCCGTCCACACGGGATGGGTGTCGGGCAGCAGCAGGCCGAGGAACGCCTTGGCCGCCCAGTACGGTGAGGCCGGCCCCGAGTAGGGCTGGGTGACGGGCAGGTAGGGGTGGTACCAGCCGAGGCTGAGCAGACCGTCGGGGCCGGGTACGCCGTGGTCGGTGAAGTGCTTGAGCGCGCCGGAGGCCAGGCGGCGGGTGCGGCCGGGGGGCAGGGGTGTGGCGTCGGTGAGCGCTCCGGCCCACAGGGCGGCGGTGGTGGCGTACCGGTAGGTCAGGGAGCGGCCTTGGTGCAGGGGTGCGCCGTCGGCGCCGAAGAAGTACTGGTGTGTGTCGAGGAAGGTGCGCAGGCGCCGGCGGTGGGTGGCCGTCAGGGCGGGGTCGGCGCGTTCGCCGGCGATCCGGGCCCACAGGACGGGATACAGGTGCAGGGCCCAGGCGTTGTAGTAGTCGAACTTCTGGCCGTCGCCGTCGGTGTACCAGCCGCCGCCGCGGTACCAGTCGTCGAGGCGGGCGAGCCCCGCGTCGATCTCGGCGCGGCTGTGGGGGGCGTCGACGGAGGCGAGGAACTCCTCCACCACCACTTGGAACAGGCGCCAGTTGGAGTCGTTGGCGGTGGCGCCCACGAAGTCCGTCAGCCAGTCGACGACCCGGCCGCGGATCCGGCCGTCGAGTTGGTCCCAGAGCCAGGGCCGGGTCTCGTGCAGGGCGATGGCCACGGACGCGGCCTCCACCATGGTCTGCGACCGGTCGTTGATGGCGGGCCAGTGCTCGGGGTGACGTGGATCGGTGCCCGCGGTGAGTCCGGCCGCGTAGCGCTCGATGAGCGGGGCTAGTTTCTCCCGCTCCCCCGCGCGTGAGGCTCCGGCGATGCGGAACGCGGCCAGCAGGAAGGAGCGGGCGTAGCCCTCGACGCCGTCGGACTGTTCGCCGGAGTAGCCGGTGCGGCCGGGCAGCCGGTACTGGGCCAGGCCTGGGGTGGCGTACGGCTGAAGCGCGTCGAGGAGGTGGTCGGCGGCGGTTTCCCAGTGGGCCCGGGTGTAGCCGGTGAGAGGTGAGAGGCGGTGGTCCGCGGGCGGCGGGGCGGGCGTGGTGACCGAAGGCGCGGTCATACGGGGGCGATTCCTCCGTTGGTCGGTGGGTCGGCGGCGCGGACTGCTCGTCGTCTCAGCGCGTCCTCGCTTCGTCGTCGGCAGGTCGTCGCGGTGCGGCCACGCTGTCCCGTACGACGATGTGGGAGCCCAGCACGAGGGGGGCGCCGTCGGTGTCCTCGGGGCCGCGCAGCGCCAGGCGCATGCCGGCGCGGCCGAGTTCCTCGGCGGGGGTGCGGACGGTGGTCAGGGGCGGGTCGAAGTCCTCGGCGAGGGGGATGTCGTTGTACCCGGCGACGGAGATGTCGTCGGGCACGCGCAGCCCGGCCTCGGCGATGGCGCGCAGCGCGCCGGCGGCGACCATGTCGTCGCCGGCGAAGACGGCGGTGAAGTCCCGGCGCCGGGCGAGTAGTTCGGCCATGGCGCGGCGGCCGGCCGCGCGGCCCAGTCCGCAGTCGACGACGTGTCCCGCCTCCGGTGGCAGGCCGTGTTCGGCGAGGGCGGCGCGATAGCCGCGGACCCGGGCGTCCAGGGCGGTGTTGCCGGGCAGGCCGCCGAGGAACACGATGCGCCGGTGCCCGGCGGACAGCAGATGGCCGGTCATGGCGTGCGCTCCGGCCTCGTTGTCGAACATGACGACCTGCACCGGGAGTTCGGGGTCCGGTGAGGGACGCCCGCACAGCACGAGGCGGGCGCCGGCCGCGTCGAGGGCGTGGGCGTAGCGGGCGATCCGCTGCCGGTAGGCGTCGTCCTCCACCACGCCGCCCACCAGGATCACCACGCGGGTGCCCTCTTCCCGCATGAGCTGCACGAAGTCCAGTTCCCGCTGGGGGTCGCCGCCGGTGGTGCCGACCATGCAGAGCCAGCCGTGGGCCGATGCCTCCGCTTCGACGCCTTCGGCGACATGGGCGTAGAACGGGCTGGTGACCTGGCGCAGGACGACGGCGACCGTCTTGCGGCCGGCACCGACCAGGGCGCGGGCGTGCGGGTTGGCGACGTAGTCGAGGGCGCGGGCCGCCCGCAGGACCTTGGCCCGGGTGGTGTGCGGCACGGGGTAGTTGCCGGTGAGCACCCGCGACACCGTGGCCATGGACACGCCGGCCCGCTCGGCCACGTCCCGGATCGTGACGCGTGGCATCTGGACCGCCTTTCTTCACACGAGAGCGATGGATCGGTGGGGTGCGCTCGCGCGGGTCATGCGTTCTGGGCGTGTTCCGCGGCGTATTCCTCGGCCATCTTGTCGCCTCCGCGCGAGCGCCAGTTCTTGACCACGGAGTCGAGTTCGGACAGCGGGGAGCGGCCGGCGACGACCGCGGTGACGGTGTCGTTGAGCAGGGCGTCGAGGGTGGCGCCCTGGGCGGTGTTGGTCGGCGACTGCAGGCCGAAGGCGGGGTTGCGGATGGCGACGGGGACGACCTTCTGCTGCCAGGCGTGCAGGGTCCGCACCACCTCGGGCATGCCGGGCACGAACAGCACCTGGGGGCCCTCGGCGAGGTAGCGGAAGGGCAGGTTGGTGATGTTCTCCACCTCGCCGAGCTTGGTCGCCTGCGGGGAGCCGTCCTTGCCGCGGGTGAAGTGGACGCCTTCGACGCCGTAGTGGAGGAGTTCGTACTCCTTGGTGCCGAAGGGGGCGGCGAGGTAGTCCAGGACGCGGAGCAGCAGTTGGATGCGTTCCTTCTTGGCCTTCTTGAGGATGGTGTACCCGAAGGAGCGGCGGGCGCCGACGACGCCGCCGGGGGTGCCGTCGACGCTGTACGGCAGCGCAAGCGCGGGCGTGATCAGGCCCTCGGCGTCGGCGAACAGGGTCGTGTAGGCGCCGAAGCCGTTCTGCAGGGAGCCGACCGTGCCGTTGAGGAAGAGGGTCTGCAGGTCGGGGGTGGACAGGGAGGTGGCGTCGGGGTGGTAGGAGCCGTTCTTGCGCAGCTGGGCCTGGAAGGCGACGGCCGCCTTCCAGCGCTCGTCGGTGCAGGCGGCGTGGAAGGTGCCCCGGGAGTCGACGGACCAGCCGTTGGGGGCGTTGTGGGCGGCGTTGTGCACGGCGTTGCCGAACATCGAGCCGGTCGCGGCGCCCAGCGCGTACTTCTTGCCCGCACTGGCCTTCTTCGCCACCGCCGCGAAGTCCTCGGAGGTCCAGCCGTCTTTCATGCCCGCGTCGGTGAACATGGTCTGGTTGAGGTACAGGGTGGAGCCGGGGACGGGCCGTTCCAGGGGGATGCCGTAGATGCGACCGCCGATGCGGCCCATGTCGTGCCAGGCGTGGGTGGGGAGGTTGGCGAGGTTGGGGTAGTCGGTGACGGCGTCGCCGGACAGGTGCGGGGTGAGGTCCTCGCCGAGCTTCTGCACGAACTGGGCTTCGCGGGGCAGGGTGTAGCCGGCGAACATGTTGATGATGTCGGGCAGGGAGTCGGGGTCGCCGGCCATCACGGTGGCCATCTTCTTCTGGTAGTCGGTCTGCGGGATGACCGTGTACTCGATCTTGACGCCGAGGGCCTTCTCGACCGCCTTCCAGTACTGGTTCTGCGCCTCCGCCTTGGGCGGGGTGCCGAAGCTGACCGACATGACCTTGATGGTGGAGCCGTCGCCCGGGGTGCGGGCGACCGAGGTGGTCAGGGACGCCGGGTAGGAGGTGTAGCCGGGCTGCACGCCCTCGGTGGTGGCGGCGAGGTCCGGCTTGGCCGCGGCGGCGGGCTTGTACGTCGGCCACGGGGCGAGCTTCTTGCCGGTGTTGGAGACGTCGTTGTCGCCGGAGGCGGTGGAGCAGGCGGTCAGCAGTCCGGGCACGGACAGGGCGGCTCCGGCCGTCACGGCGGAGCGCAGGACGGTGCGCCGGGAGACGTGGGACATGGCGAAGTGCCTTTCGGTGTGCGGCTCGTGAAAGGGGATCGGGAGGCCGGCGGCCTCGCTGCGGGCGGCGTCCGCGCTCAGCTCTTGATGGCGCCGGTCAGCACGCCCTTGGTGAAGTACTTCTGCAGGAAGGGGTAGACCAGCAGGATCGGTACGGTGGCGATCACCAGGACGGCCATCTGGATCGTCTGGGGGGCGTTGACCGCGCCGTCGCCGAGGGTGGTGTCGGTCATGCTGACGCCGGAGATGACGTACGTGCGCAGCACCTGCTGGAGCGGCCAGTGGTCGCTCTCCAGGTAGAGGGAGGCGTAGAACCAGGAGTTCCAGTAGGCCACCGCGTAGAAGAGTCCTACGACGGCCAGCGCGGCCTTGGACAGCGGCAGGACGATGGTGCACAGCACCCGCAGGTCCCCGGCGCCGTCGAGGCGGGCGGCCTCGTACAGCTCCTCGGGGATGCCCTGGAAGAAGCCGCGCAGGACCACCAGGTTGAACACGTTGATCAGCACCGGGAGGATCAGCGAGGCGTAACTGTCCAGCAGGCCGAGCTCCTTGACCAGCAGGAAGTTGGGGATCATGCCGGGCGGGAAGAGGAACGTGAACAGGATCAGCAGCAGTGCGGGCCGGCCGCCGAGGACGCCGGGGCGGGCGAGGGCGTAGGCGAGGGTGACGGTGCAGGCGAGGCTGAGCAGGGTGCCGACGACGGTCACGCCGGCACTGACGCCGAGGGCGTGGGTGACGATGCCGCCGTCGAGGATGTCCCGGTAGGCCTGGAGCGTGGGGCTGGTCGGCCACAGCACCCAGCCGCCGTTGGCGACGACCTCCTCCTGCGAGGCGAGGGAGGTGGAGACGATGACGAGGAACGGCACGCACACCAGGAGTACGACGGTGACCAGGGCCAGCACTTTCGCGGCCTGGGTGGCGGGCTTCGGCTTCTCCATCCAGCCGGGCCGGGCGGTAGCACTCACTTGTAGACCCCCTGCTCACCGAGGCGGTGCGCGACCTTGTTCGCGGCGTAGACGAGGAGGGCGCCGATGACGCCCTTGAACAGGCCTGCCGCCGCGGCGAATCCGTAGTCGCCGCCGACGATGCCCTGGTAGTACACGAAGGTGTCGATGATCTCGGCGGCCTGCGGGCCGACCGCGTCGCGCTGGAGCAGCATCTGCTCGAAGCCGACGGACAGGATGTCGCCCAGCCGCATGATCAGCAGCAGGATGACGACCGGCCGGATGGCGGGCAGGGTGACGTGCCAGAAGCGCCGCCAGGGGCCCGCGCCGTCGATCGCGGCGGCCTCGTACTGCTGCTCGTCGACCTGGGAGAGCGCGGCGAGGAAGATGATCGTGCCCCAGCCGGCGTCCTTCCAGACGACCTGGGCGACGACGAGCGGCTTGAAGGCGTCGGGGTTGCCGATGATGTCGACGGTGTGCAGCCCCATGCCGTCCAGGCCGGAGTTGAGCAACCCGGTGTCGCCGAGCACCTGTTGGAACAGGGCGACGACGATCACCCACGAGATGAAGTGCGGGAGATACGCCACCGACTGCACGAGTCGGCGGACGCTGCTCCAGGTCAGGCTGTGCAGCAGCAGCGCCAGGGCCAGCGGCACGGGGAAGTAGAACACGAGCTGGAGCAGGGCGATCCAGACGGTGTTGAACACCGCGTCCCAGAACGCCTGGTCCTCCAGCATGCGTTGGAAGTTCCCGGCCCCGGTCCACGGGCTGCCCCACAGCCCCTCGAACGGGATGTACTCCTTGAACGCGATGACGTTGCCGACCAGCGCGCCGTAGTGGAAGAGCACGAAGTAGGCCAGGCCGGGCACCATCAGCCAGAACAGTGCCCGGCTCCGGCGATCGCGAAAACGTATTCGCTCGGTCTTGGCGCCTGCCGGACGACGGAATGAACGCTTATCCGCCGATTTGGCAGGACGCTCACGCAGCAACGCTGCCACGGGAGCCTCCTTGGGGGAGGTAGGGAGTGAAGGGAAGTTAAAACGTTTTCAGACGCGGGTCAATGCTTCGGACGAGATGCATCAAGGTGAAGCTAGGCCCGCAGGTGCGCGGAGGCCGCCGACACGGTGTGCAGCAGCGGCAACCCCGTTGTCAGGCGCCGGAGTTCGTCGATGACGAGACGCCCCAGAGCCCGCCGTTCGGTGCCCACCGTTCCGGCGACGTGTCCGGTGAGCAGGACGTTCGGCAGCGTGTACAACCCCGATTGCGGCTCCGGGGGTTCGACCGCGGTGACGTCGAGCACGGCGAACAGGTCGGGCCGTTCGGCGAGGACCCGGATCAGGGCGGCCTCGTCGATGACGGCTCCGCGTGCGGTGTTGACGAGAGTCGCCCGGCGGGGCAGCAGGCGCAGCAGGTCGCCGCCGACGAGGTTCTCCGTGCGGCCCCGGATGAGCGGCGTGTGGATGCTCAACACCCGGGATCGGGCGACCAGTTCGGGCAGCTCGGCCACCCTGGTGACTCCCTCCACCGCGAAGACCTCGTCGTCCAGGTACGGGTCCCAGGCGAGGATCTCCGTGTCCAACCGGCGCAGCCGCTGGGCGGTCTTGCGGGCGACGGAGCCGAACGACACCAGTCCGACGGTCTGTTCACGGATGCCCGGGACGTCCTCCATCGGCGGCATGGCCCGGTCGGTGACGATACGCCGTGAGCGGCGGTGCACGTCCTTGAGCGCCAGGATCGTCTGGGCGTACACGTACTCGGCGACCGGCTCGTTGTTGGCGTCGGCCGCCGAGACCACGGTGATTCCGCGCTCCCACACCGCGTCGCCTGCGATGCGGCGCACGGAGCCGGCGGCGTGCAACACGGTGCGCAGCCGCGGCAGTTCGGCGAGAAGCTCGGTGGTCAGCGGGGGTGCCCCCCAGGAGGTGACGAGGACTTCGACCTCGCCGCGCCGGGGATGTGCGGCCAGGTCGTCACCGTGGGAGCAGCACGCCAACAGCTCGACGAGTCCGGTCAGTTCCGCCCAGGCGGTCGGGCCGAAGACCTCGTCCCGGAGGGTCGGCGAGAGCACCACGGCGGCGCCCGGGCGCCGGGTGCTAGCCAATTCGGGCCAGCCCGGTCCAGGCGGCGGCCAGCACCTCGTGCCCGCGTGCGGTGAGATGCACCCCGTCGTCGCTGATCAGGGCGGGGTCGCCGGCCTCGCGCGCCGCCTGGTTCAGCAGCCCGTCCGCCGCCAGCAGCGCGGCGTCGAACTCGGCGGCGAGCCGCCGGACCACGTGGATGCGCGGATCGAGGTCCTCACGCCAGGCCCACTGCTCGCGTCGTACGGGGATCAGGAAGGGCTCGATCAGCACCAGTTGGGTGCCGGTGCCCTGGAACGGGAGGAGCAGCTCGCGGTAGTCACGCGCGAAGTCGGCCGTCGACGTGGGGTCGTGGGCGTCGTAGCGGCGCCAGGTGTCGTTGATGCCCACCATCACCGACAGTACGTCCGGCTTGAGTTCGACGGCGTCGCGTTCCCAGCGGGCGCGCAGGTCGGCGGTGCGGTGGCCGCTGACGCCGCGGTTGAGGATGTTCGGCGTCGCGCCCGAGGCGGCGAAGTGCCGTGCCACGGCGGCGACATAGCCGTGCCCCAGGCTCAGACCGTCGGCGGGATCGCGGCCGGCCGCGGTGATGCTGTCGCCCTGGAACAGCAGGCGGGCGGACGGGGAAACGTCGAATGGCATGGGTCATCCCTGACAGGTGGGTGCGGGGAGAGGGGCGCCGGGCGGTACGGCTGTTGCGCGCCCTGCACAGATTGAACAGGCGACCTGGGGAAAGGGCCAGCATCAGTTCTGCTTGCTTCACATTGCTGCAACCAGGCCCGCCCGCCAGGCCGTTCGCCCCGATCCGGCCCCGGCGCCCCTGGAATTCCCGCACGTCGGGGCGGTTCGCCGCGGCGGCAGGGCGCGGTCATCCGCCGCGCACCGGCCATGAACCTCGGCGTCAGGTCTGGTTCATCCGAACCAACTGGTGTAAGCATGTCCACCGTCAGCCACAGCCGAGTCGGAATCGAGCCGCAAACGGTTCCACTCCTGGCCCTCGACGACGTCCCCCACAGCGCAACCATCCCACTCTCACGCCTGTCACGTGGTCGTCATTGCCGTACGTACGCCCTGAAAACGTTTTAAGCATCAGGGCCCTCACCCCGTCCTCAAGGAGTCGCCCACCGTGGTTCACCTCAGTCGACGCACCGTCCTCGCCTCGGCCGCAGCAAGCGGCGCCTCCGTCCTGCTGGCCTCGCACTCGGCAACCGCGCATGCCGCGCCCGCGGCAGCCGGCGACGCCGCCCCGGCCGCCGATCTCACCGGCCACGACCCGGTGACCCTGCGGTGGCTGGAGGGCGGCACCCCCGCGGAACTCGCCGCGGGCACCACCTGGGGCGTCCCCTGGCCGCGCGGAGCCTTCGCTCCGGACCAGGAGTTCTCCCTGACCAGCGACTCCGGCACACCCGTGCCCGTACAGACGTGGCCGACAGGCTGGTGGCCGGACGGCTCGGTGAAGTGGACCGCCCACGCCGTCGCCGACGCGGGGCCTCGCGGAGAGACGTACCGCCTCGTGGCAGGCAGCCCCAAGTCCCCCGAGAAGCCGGTGCGCGTCACGAGCGACAGCGGCACGGTCGTCGTCGACACCGGCGTCGTCCAGGTCACCTTCGGGAAGTCCGGCAACGACCTGATCAAGTCGATCAGACGCGGCGGCACCGAGATCGCCACGTCCGGCCGGCTCATCGCCTCCCGCCAGGACAGCGCGTCCGGCGAGTCCGCCACCGTCAGATCCGAGACGTTCACCAGCACCGTCAAGGCCGTGCACGTGGAGCAGGACGGCCCCGTCCGCGCCGTCGTCCGCGTCGAGGGCAAGCACCGCAAGGGGCTGCGCTCCTGGCTGCCGTACACCGTCCGCTTCTACCTCTACGCCGGGTCGGACGCCATCCGCGTCGTGCACACCTTCGTCTTCGACGGCAACGAGCAGAAGGACTTCGTCAACGGGCTCGGCGTGCGCTTCTCCGTCCCGATGCGCGGGGAGCTCTACAACCGGCACGTCCGCTTCGCCGGTGACGGCAAGGGCGTCCTCGCCGAGGCGGTCCAGGGCATCACCGGGCTGCGCCGCGACCCGGGCGCGGCCGTGCGCACCGCCCAGTACGAGGGCAAGGCCACGCCGGACGCCGCGAGTTGGGACACCCGGGTCACCAGTCGGCTCCAGTGGATCCCCGCCTGGGGCGACTACCGCCTGTCCCAACTGAACGCGCACGGCTTCGAGATCCACAAGCGCACCAAGGAGGGCCACTCCTGGATCAGAGCCGACGGTGGCAAGCGCGCCGAGGGCCTCGCCTACGTCGGCTCCCCCACCGGCGGGCTGGCCTTCGGCATGCGCAACTTCTGGCAACTGCACCCCACCGAGCTGGAGATCACCGGCGCGGCGAGCGACACGGCCACCGCCACGGTCTGGATGTGGTCGCCCCGCGCCGGCGCGATGGACCTGCGCTTCTACCACGACGGCGTGGGCGAGGACACCTACGACAAGCAGCTGGACGCCCTGGAGATCACCTACGAGGACTACGAGCCCGGCTTCGGCAGCCCCTACGGCGTCGCCCGCACCACTGAGCTGACGTTCTGGGCGCTGGAGGCCACGCCCACCGCAGAGCGGTTCGCCGCGCTCGCCGCAGCCAACGCCACCCCGCCCCTGATCGTCAGCAGCCCCGAACACCTCCACTCCGCGGGCGTGTTCGGCTCCTGGAGCCCGGTCGACCGCTCGACGGCCGCGAGGAAGACGATCGAGGACCGCCTTCAGCAGATGCACACGTATCACCGCGAGCAGGTCGACCAGCGCTCCTGGTACGGCTTCTGGGACTACGGCGACATCATGCACACCTACGACGGCACGCGGCACACCTGGTGCTACGACGTCGGCGGCTACGCCTGGGACAACTCCGAGCTGTCCACCGACATGTGGCTGTGGTACCACTACCTGCGCACCGGCGACGCCGACGCGTTCCGCTTCGTCGAGGCGATGAGCCGTCACACCAGCGAGGTCGACGTCTACCACCTCGGCAAATACGCCGGCCTCGGCACCCGGCACGGTGTGATGCACTGGGGCGACAGCGCCAAGCAGGTCCGCATCAGCAACGCCGCCTACCGGCGCTTCCACTACTTCCTCACCGCCGACGAACGCATCGGCGACATCCTGCACGACCTCGTCGACTGCGACCGCACCTTCCTGGTCCTGGACCCCGGCCGCAAGATCCGCGAAGGGGCCTACGAGCCCGACCCGAAGGCGCTCGGCATCAGCACCACCACCGACTGGGGCGCCCTGGCCATGGCGTGGCTCGCCGAATGGGAACGCAACGGCGACCCGATCGCCAGGACCAAGCTCCTCAACAGCGCCACCACCATCGCGGCCCTGCCCAACGGCTGGGCGCAGGGCGGGGACATCCGCTACAACCTCGCCGACGGCACGTACAGCGGGCCCACCGAGAAGTCCGTCTCCGTCGGCGCGCTGAGCAGCGTGTTCGGTCTGATCGAGGTGATGACCGAGCTGATCGGCCTGGTCGACCTGCCCGAGGTCAAGGCCAAGTGGACCGAGTTCTGCCGCCTCTACAACGGCACCAAGGCCGACCAGATCGCCGCCACCGGCTCCAGTTGGGGCAGCCTCAACCTGGGGCAGGCCTACGCACGCACCACCGCCTACGCGGCGAAGCAGCTCGACGACAGCGCCCTCGCCGCCCGCGCCGTGACCGAGCTGCGCAAGGGCGCGGCGGGCTACCCCGACAGTCTCTCCTTCGCCACCAAGCACTACGAGGGGCCCGCCGTCCTCAACCCCGTCGACGAGGCACCGCTGTCCACCAATGCCAGTGCCCAGTACGGCCTGGCGGCGATCCAGTGTCTGGCGCTCGTGGGCGACGCGATCGGCTAGGCGTGCTGTTCGGACACGTTGGCGAGCCACGGTCCCGGCCACGGAAGGAGGAGCCATGCCCGACGTACTCGTCGACTCCCGACGCAGGCAGCTCGTCGGCGCGCTCGAGGCGTCCGGCGGACGCAAGGTGGTCGATCTCGCGGCGCTGCTGCGTGTGTCGCGGGCGACGGTACGCCGCGACCTCATCGACCTGGAGCGCCGCGGGCTGGTCGTCCGGGTGCGCGGCGGCGCCCTGCCGGCCGACACCACGCCACCCTCACCCGCCCCACTGCCTGCGGAGACCCACGTCATCGGCCTGATCGTGCCCTCGGCCAGCTACTACTACCCCCAGGTCATCGACGGCGTGCAGACGGAGGCCGCACGACGGGGCGCGCGGGTCGTCATCGGGCTGAGCGGCTACGCCCACGAACACGACGCGCAGCGCATCGACGAACTCCACCGCTCGGGCGCCTCCGGGCTGCTGATCGCCTCCCCGCACGGACACGGCCTCGCCCCCGACACCTACGCCCGGCTCGCGGCCACGGGCCTGCCGTTCGCCCTCATCGAACGCAGGCCGCCCAATCCGTTCCTGCCCTGCGAGTTCGCCGTCACCGACCACCGCCAGGGCGTCTACGCGGCGATCCGGCACTTCGCCGAGCTGGGGCACGAAGGCGTGGCCCTGTTCACCAACGGCAGCCCCACCGCTGCCCTGTTGCGCCAGGGCCACTCGGCCGCGGTGCGGCACCTCGGGCTCACCCCCGGGGTGCCGGTCGTCGACAGCGGACGGCCGGCCCAGGGTTCGACCGAGGCGGCGCCGCACTACGACGTCTTCCTCGACGCCTGCCGTGACACGGGCGTCCGGGCCGCGCTGGTGCACTCCGACCACGACGCCATCGAACTGCTGCGCCGCATGGCCTCCCGCGGTCTGCGCGCCCCGGACGACCTCGCCCTGATCGCCTACGACGACGAGATCGCCGAACTCGCGGACGTCCCCCTCACCGCGGTCGCCCCACCCAAGCACGCGGTCGGCTCCCAGGCCGCCGCCCTGCTGCTGGACCGCCTTGACCACGCCGCACGCGGCACCACCCCGGCACCCGTCCGGCAGGTGCACCTGCAACCGTCGCTCGTCGTCCGGGCCTCCTGCGGCGCCCGCCCCACCGCACGCACCGCTCCCCCACCGTCTACAAAGGAGTAGATGTGACACCCACGCGTATGAGAAGCACCAGGCTCACCCCACCCCGCACCTTCGCGGTGGCCGCCGTCGTCTGCGCTGCCGCCGGAGTCGTCGTCCCGCCCTCGGCACACGGCGCGACGGCCCAGGTCTACTACGTCTCCCCCGCCGGCAGTGACAGCGCCGCCGGGACGAAGTCGGCCCCCTGGGCGACCATCGCCCACGCACAGAACGTCGTCCAGCCGGGCGACACCGTGTACTTCCGCGGGGGCACCTACGCCTACACCCGGGCCAACAGCGCCTGCGCGAGCCAGACGGCACGTGTCGACGCGATCACCCTGAGCAGGAGCGGCACGGCGGCGGCCCCCATCCGCTACTGGGCCTACCCGGGCGAGAGGCCGGTGTTCGACTTCTCCGGCATGCGCGACGACTGCCGTATCAAGGGCTTCGACGTCACGGCCGACCACCTGCACCTCAAAGGGCTGGAGGTCACGGGCGTCCCGCAGAACAACGAGCTCAACCACGAGTCCTGGGGCATCTGGATCTCCGGCAGCGACAACACCTTCGAACTCCTCGACCTGCACCACAACATGGGGCCGGGTCTCTTCATCCAGGACGGCGGCGGCAACCTCGTCCTGAACTCGGACTCGCACGACAACTACGACGCCCACAGCTCCGGTGGTGCGGGCGAGAACGCCGACGGTTTCGGCGCCCACATCCCGGCGGGCAATCCCGGCAACGTCTTCCGCGGCTGCCGGGCCTGGTGGAACTCCGACGACGGCTTCGACCTGATCCGCGCGTTCTCGTCCGTCACGATCGACAACTCCTGGTCCTGGCGCAACGGTTACCTCCCGCAGACGACCACCGCCGCCGGAAACGGCGTGGGCTTCAAGGCCGGCGGCTACGGCGGCGGCTATGTCGAGGGCGGCGCCAAGCACACCGTCAGCAACTCGGTCGCCTTCGCCAACCGGGCCTCCGGCATCTACGCCAACCACCACACCGTCGCCAACGACTACTTCAACAACACCAGTTACGCCAATCACCCCGACTTCAACATGCTCGGTGTCGCCCCCGACGGCAACAACACAGGCCTGGGCGTCCTGCGCAACAACATCGCCTACGGGGGCACGCTCACGTCGAACATGACGGGCACGGACTCGGCCCACAACACGTGGAACCTGGACGTCACCCTGTCGGACACCCAGTTCAAGAGCGTCTCCACGACCGGCTGGGACGCGCCCCGCAACGCCACCGGCAGCCTGCCCGTCCTGCCCAACCTCCGACTAGCGGACACCAGCACCCTCATCGACCAGGGAGCGGACGTGGGCCTGCCCTAC
The DNA here is from genome assembly GCF_015163075.1 of Streptomyces justiciae. Taxonomy (GTDB): domain Bacteria; phylum Actinomycetota; class Actinomycetes; order Streptomycetales; family Streptomycetaceae; genus Streptomyces; species Streptomyces justiciae. The sequence continues at coordinate 597,434 of NZ_JADDXU010000004.1, read as the reverse complement.
CGTGGCGCGGCACCGGACCTGGGCGCCTTCGAGGCCCGCTGACTCAGCGTCCCCACCCCACCAACACCCCTTTTCGGAAGGACGTTCACCATGAGTTCGCTCCGCCCTGCCCGCAAGACCGCCGGTGGCCTCGCGCTGCTGACCGCCCTCACCGCGCTCACCGCGGTCACGGCCCAGCCCGCCTCCGCCCACGGGTCGGCGTGGCCGTCCCCGGCGTCCCACTGCACGGGCACCGCGCCCGTCGTCTGCCACTTCGACGTCCCGCCGGGGACCTACGACGTCTCCGTGCTGCTCGGCGGTGACACGGCCGGCAGTACCTCGGTGAGCGCGGAGCAGCGCCGCGCGGTGCTCGGCGAGACCGTCACCGCGGCCGGCGACCGGGCCCACCGCAGCTTCACGGTGGACGTCCGTGCCGTGGAGGGCGAGCCGACCGGCGAGGTCGGCAGCCCCGGCCTGGACCTGCGCTTCGAGGGCTCGGCCCCGCGGATCGCGGGCCTCAAGGTCACCCCGGCGACGCATGCCCGGCAGATCCTGCTCGCCGGCGACTCCACCGTCTGCGACCAGCCCCTGGAGCCGTACACCGGCTGGGGACAGCAACTCCCCCAACTGCTGCGCCGCGGCATCTCGATCGCCAACCACGCCGACTCGGGCGAGAGCACGGTCTCCTTCCTGGCGAACCCGCTCCTGTTCGACCAGTTGGAGACGAGCATCCACGACGGCGACCTCGTCCTCATCCAGCTCGCCCACAACGACAAGACCACCACCGCCGACGTGTACCGCGCCAACCTCACGGCCATGGCCGAACGGGTCGAGGCACACGGCGGGCAACCGGTCTTCGTCACGCCCATCGTCCGCCGCCGCTTCAACTCCGACGGCACCCTCAACTCCGTGGCGCTGCATGTGATGGCGGCGGACCTTCCGAACGAAATACGGTCCCTCGCCGCGCAGTTGGGCGTCCCACTGGTGGACCTCACCCAGATGAGCAAGGACCTCGTGGAAGGCCTGGGCGTCGAGGCCTCCAAGGACCTGTACCTGACCAACATCAACGGCGACAACACCCACACATCGGCCTACGGGGCAAAGACGTTCGCCGGCCTGGTCCTCGGCGAACTGGAACGCCAGGGCCTGGTCCCCGAGCGCCAGGTGCGCTGAGCCGACTGCCCGAGGTGTACGACGTGACGTTCAACGGATTCGGCGGCCACCCGGTGAAGGGCCGGCTGACGATCCCCGCCCGGACCACCACGCCGCTCCCTGTGGTGGTCCAGTTCATCGGCTACGGAGGGGGCCGCGGGCTCCCTCACATGCATCTGCTCTGGCCCGCCGCGGGCCGGGCCCACTTCGTGATGGACACCCGTGGACAAGGCGCCCGCATGGCCGGCGGGGACACACCGGACCCGGTCGGCTCGGCACCCTCGTACCCCGGCTTCATGACGCGCGGCATCGAGTCGCCGCACGACTACTACTACCGCCGTGTCTTCACCGATGCCGTCCGCGCCGTGGAAGCGGCGCGCTCGCGGCCGGCGGCACCAACGGCATCCCCTATGGCGATCGCCGTCCACCGCACGCGGGCCACACAGGTCCACGAGACCCTCTCCTATTTCGACGGCGTCCACTTCGCCGCCCGAGCCAAGGCCCCGGCCCTCTTCTCAACGGCCCTGGAGGACCAGGTCGCACCGCCGTCCACGGTCTTCGCCGCCTTCAACGCCTGGTCGCACCCGGACAAGCAGATCAACGTCTACGGGTTCAACGCCCACGAGGGCGGTGGCCCACATCAGGAGGCGGCAGCCTTGCGCCGGCTGACCGCTGGGCCGGCAGGCCGGGGACGAGTGTGCTGACCGCAGCCGGCTGGTGTTGGGCCACTGATTCCGGTGTGCGGTGTCAGTGGTCCGCGCAGCACGGAGTCGGCTCCGGCACCTCGAACGGGACCAGCACTCCCCCAGCCGCCGGCACGGCCGCCAGGACGAGTTCGCCGTCCTGCCACTGCGGGCGAACGTGATCGCGGGTCACCAGCAACGTGCCGGGAGCGGGCGGGCCGGGGGTGCCCAGTACCGTCACGCGGTCGATCGCCGAGCGTGTGAGCAGTTCCGCGATCGTCAGTGTGCCGGTGACGGCGGCGGCCCCCGGGTAGAGGACGGCACGGCCCACCGGGTCGGGCAGACCGTCGCGCACGTCATGGCCTCGCGCGGCGAGCCGCTCCCGGACGGTGCTCAGGAGCGGCTCGGACGGCACGGCGAGGGAGAGCGCGACGCGCGGACGGTCTCCCCGTACCAGGTGCGTGCAGCCGAACACGCCCTCGGGGAGGGCGAGTTCGGTGGCCAGCTCCTGGAGCAGGTGATCGCCCGCGCGCAGCTCCCGGACGCCGGGGTCCAGCGTGAGTGCGTACGGCGTCACGACGGCAGGACCCAGATCGGGTTGGAGTAGAACCACAGGTCGAGCCACGGGTCGGCGTCACCCACGACGTCGATGGCCGGGCCCGCCGGGTCGACGGCCGCGCCCATCGCTCCGACGGCGGTCCGGTTGCCGTCGCTGCCGCGCAGACGGACGTACAGCGGCCGGTCCACCCGGCCGAGCTGGTAGGTCAGCCGGACGACGCCGGAGGACTTGTCCACCTCGTAGGAGCGCACCACCTTCGCCGTCGGCGCGGTGAACGTGTCCTTGTCCGCGACCGGCCCGGTGACATCGCCCTGGATGACGTCCACGCGCGCCGGCTTGGGCACGTAGCCGGCCCAGTTGGGGCCGCCCGCGAGCGCCACGTCGACCGTCAGCGTGACGCTCGTGCCCTTCTTCACGTGCAGGGCGCCGCCCAGCGTGGCCCACCGGCCGCCGCCCGCGACCCTGGCGTCCAGGCCGTCGAGGAGCTGTCCGTGGTCGACCCAGACCCGGCCGGCGCGGATGCCGTCCATGACCGCGGCGTAGGAGAAGCCGTCGGCTCCCACGTGGGTACGGCTGTACTGGCCGGGCCAGTAGTCGCCCTGCGTGATGTCGATCTTGCCGCCGTAGACCGGGTCCTCGTAGCGGCCGTTGGCGTTGAAGTCGCCGCCGGGCCCGCGCACCGCGGTGTCGCCGTAGACCTGGTGGCTGTCGCTGTTGGCGGTGATCCACCACGGCTTGCCCTCGGCGAGGAGGCTGTCCCACAGTCCGCCGACGGTGGCGGTCATCCAGTCGAAGCCGCCCCAGGTGCGGTAGCTCTCCAGGGGGTAGCCGGCGAAGGAGTTGGCGCTGGGGCTGTTGTCGTAGATGCCGCGGGCGCGGGCCATGCCCAGGGGCGCGGGCAGTCCGGCGGCCTGATGGCCGGGGGCGCTCTCGAAGCCGACGGCTATCTGCCGGCCCGAGCCGGTGGCGTCACGCCAGCCGCGGATCTCGTGCGGGGAGTCGACACCGCGCCGCGCCGGGTGGTTGGCGAGCATCAGCGCGTCCTTCACCTTGCGCCGCTGCACCTGCTCGGCGAGGAAGTTCAGGCCCGCGACGGCCAGCGCCTCGTTGGCGGGCGTGGAGTCGCTCGCGCTCTTCACGCTGCCGTCGTAGTCGGTCTCGAACTGCTTGAGGACGGCGACCTCGTTCTTGCCGGGGTGCACGAAGACGGTGCCGTGCTCGGCGGCCGGGATGTTCCACTCCAGGCCCTGGAAGACGAGCGTGTCCTCGTAGGCGGCACGGGCCTGCCTGATGTCCGGGTTCACCTTGTCGACGCCGATCTTGGCGTGCGTCGCGCTGCCGTGATCGGTGATGACCATCCAGTCCAAGCCGTGCCGGGCGCCCTGGCGGACCTGGTCGACGACGCGGTACTTGCCGTCGCTGCTGTACTGGGTGTGGATGTGGTGGTCACCGGCCAGCCACAGGAAGCCCTGGGACCGTCGGCCGCCGGAGGCGGGAGCGGCGGCTGCCGGGGTGGCGGCGGCAAGGACGTTACCGGCGGCAAGTCCCGCCCCGAGCAGCCCGGCCCGGCGCAGCAAGGTGCGGCGGGACTGCTGCTCGGGGGTGAGGGCCTCGTCGGGCACGGAGGTGTCGAATGCGGCGGGCAGGGCGGAAGCCGCCTCGTGCGCGTGACCGTGACTGTGGTCGTGATCGTGACTGTGGTGGTGATGTCCGTGTCCCATGACGCCTCCTGGTTGCCGCTGCCTTCCACGGCTGCCTCCCGCCGCGCGACCGCGCCGCGTGTGTGGAGGATCAAGGCGACAGATGAACGGCGAACGAGCGGGAAGTGACCGCCGAACACCCCACACGCGGCATATCACCACACCTGCCCCGACAACCCCAACGCCCCATACACAGCGAGCCGTTGACCGAACACCTCAACGACGCACCAAGGGCGAGCGAGCGCTTCTCACGGTCCATGAGAATCTGCGGCCCGGCCATGGCGATTGCGCTGAGCACGTCGACGGCTGGTCAAGCACTCCCGCAGCGCCGTCATGGCTTCGCGGACCTCACATCCGGGATTTCAGCACGTCGACCTCACAGCCCGGCGCGAAGGGGTCGAAGCCGTGCTCGACCAGCCAGCGAACTCCCAGCAGACTGCGCAGCGACCACCATGCACGGATCACGTCGAGGTCGATGTCGGTGCCGTATCCGGCGATGACGTCGTCAAGGTGCTCGGGGTGTCCGATCGTCAACGTGGCGAGGTCGGACAGGGCGTCACCCCGGCCCGCCTCGGACCAGTCGATGATGCCCGTGACCTCGTCGGCGTCGACGAAGACGTGGTCGATCTGGAGGTCGCCGTGCGTGAACGCGGGAGTCCACTGCCGGATCGCGGCTTCGGCGACCTGACGGTTACGGGTGACCAGGTCGGCGGGGAGGACGCCGCTCGCCACGAGCAACTCGCATTCGCCCTCGAGTTCCGTCAGCAATTCGTCGGGACCCCGGCGGCGCTGGCCGACCCAGGGCGGCAACGGCGCTTCGTGCAGCTTCCGAACGGCGGCGCCGACCGCGGCCCACGCCGCCGGCGACGCGGTCGACGGCTTGCCGAGACGACCGAGCGCCGTGCCCGGCACGGCGGCGATCGCCAGCACGGGCGGCTTGCGCCACAGGACCTCCGGGGTCGGGACCGGCGCGAGAGCCATCGCCTCGACCTCGACGTCGATGCGCGCCTGATCGGCATCCACCTTCAGGAACACGTCACCGACGCGCAGCGTCGCACGCTCGGAATGGGCGACGACGACTTCGACCTCATCCATGTCCATGGGCGACCAGTATCCAGGGGATGATCGCCGATATCGCCGGGTTTTCGGCACTTTCGTGTTCGTCGAGGCGGGCGATGAGCCGACGGAGTCGGTGCAGCGGTCGTAACAACACACATCAGCCACCAGTCGGCGCAGAGCGCGGCGACCGGCACCATCAGCCGCAGCACCCCGGCCGACCAGCAGCCAGAACCCCACGACCACGATCAGGGCGGTGGTGCAGAGGATCACGGGGAACCCGGTGGCGGCCTCGACAAGTGTCCGCATCGTCCGCCCCTTCCGGCACCCCGCGCGCCCCCTGGACGTCCCACTGTCTGCGCCCGGTCCCGGTGCCGCACACCTGCCGGTGCCCGGCACCGGAACCATCCGCAGTGCTCCCCGCACGGCATGATGCCCGCCCGACGTCCGCCCGCGCATTGCCGGTTCCCGGCAGAGTTCACTAAGGTCTGCATGCCGGTGAAGCGCTAAGAAGCCGTCACCAGGGCATCAAGATTGCGGGGGACGACGTGACGCAGCGGGAGATACCCGAGCAGTATCTGGACGGCTATGCCCGCATCCTCGCGGACGTCTCGGCCACCGGCCGCCGTCTCACCCGTGCGGAGATCGAGTCCCGGCGCGTACTCGGGGAACAGGCAGCGGACGCCGGCCACGGTCTGCGCGCCCTGGTCGTCACCCACCTCGCCGCGGCCCGCGCCGCCTGGCCGGACGCCCCCGGCTCGGCCGACAGCACACTCGCCGCCGTACAGCAGGTCATCGACGCCTTCGCCGAAGGCTACGAACGCGCCCAGCGCCTGGCGGTGCGTCAGGAGGAGGCGGCCCGCCGGGAGTTCATCGACGACCTCCTCTACGGCCGCAGCGACCTGGGCCGCCTCGCCGAACGCGCCGAGCGCTTCGGACTGCGCCTGTCCCACGCCCACGCCGTCGCCGTCGCACAGGGCCCGACCGCCTACGACGAGGGCGGTGCCGTGCCCCGGCGGGTGGAGCAGGCCCTGATCAGCCGCTTCGGCAACCGCAACGTCCTGCTCACCACCAAGGACGGCAGGCTCCTGTGCATCGCCCCCGGCCACGAGGACGAGGTCCTGCCCTACTTCGCCAAGCAGGCGCACGCCGCCACCGACGGCGGCCGGGTCGCCATCGGCCGCCCGCAGCCGGGCCCCGGCGGGGTCGTGCAGTCGTACGAAGAGGCCCTGAGCGCCCTGGAACTGGCGGAGCGTCTCGATCTCGACGAGCCGCTGCTGCGCGCCACCGACCTCCTCGTCTACCCCGTCCTCACCCGCGACCGGCAGGCCATGGCCGACCTCGTGGTCAACGCGCTCGGCCCGCTCACCACCGCCCGCGGCGGCGCCCAGCCCCTCCTCGACACCCTCACCGCCTACTTCGACTCCGGCTGCGTCGCCGCCGAGGCCGCCCGCCGCCTCTCGCTGAGCGTGCGGGCCATGACGTACCGCCTTCAACGCATCCACCAGCTCACCGGCGCCGACCCGTCCGACCCGGCCCACCGCTACATGCTCCAGACCGCCGTGATCGGCGCGCGGTTGCTGGACTGGCCGAGCACGGAGCTCTGACGCGGGACGTCCTCCGCATGTGCGTACCGGGTGGTGGCCCCTCCCCAAGAGGCGGATGCTCGATGCCATGACGATCGACGTGACGGCCGACCGCGTCATCCCGCTGCCGCCCGACCGTGTGGCCGCGTACGCCATGGACTGGCGTCACGACGCCGACTGGACGCAGGGGATTCGTACAGCAGCACTCACCGCGGAGGCGGAGGGCGGCGGCTTCGGGACCGGCGCCGAGGTGACCCGTACGGCGTACTTCCTGGGCCGGCGGATCGACTACGTGCTGCGGGTCGCCGCGTACGAACCGCCGTCGCTGCTGGACATGGTCTCGGTGTCCGGCCCTATGCCGATGCACGTCACGTACACCTTTGAGCCCCACCCGGACGGCACCCTCGCCCGCATCCGCGTCCAGGGCGGCGAGGGAGGTTTCTACCGGCTGGCGGCACCGCTGCTGGCCCGGCAGGTCCGCGGCAACCTGGTCAAGGACCTGCGGGACCTCGAAGCGAGACTTCTGGAACAGGAGTGAGGCGACGATGGCGTACGACGAGGGGCTGGCGGAGCGGATCAGGGAGCGGCTCGGTACCGACCCGGCCGTCACCGAGAAACGTATGTTCGGCGGGGTGGCGTTCCTGTACGACGGCAACATGGCCGTCGGTGTCACCGGCGACGACCTCATGGTCCGGGTCGGCCCGGACGCGACCGACACCGCCCTCGCCCGGCCGGGCACACGTGTCTTCGACATGACCGGACGCCCGATGCGCGGCTGGATCGTGGTCGACGGGGCCGCGGTCGCGGAGGACGACGCGCTCGGCGCCTGGCTCGACGAGGGACGCAACTTCGCGGCGAGCTTGCCGCCGAAGTAGATGGCCGCTTGAGGGCATGGACGCAGTCTCGGCGCTCGCGCCGCTACGCGTCGGGGTCACGGAGGCCGACGCAGTCATGCCGCCAGAACGGCTCCGGATAGACCAGCGTCCCCGTCATCCACGGTTCGTACTCCGGGAACCTGATGACCTGGAAGGCACCGTCCGGGATACGCAGGGACGGTTTGCGGAAGCCGAGACCACCACCGGGCGCGAAGCCGAAACGCGAGTAATAGCCCGGGTCGCCCTCCAGGAAGACCAGCGGGACATCCCGTTCGGCGAGGATGCCGAGCCCGTGTCGAGCCAGGGCCGAACCGATACCGCGCTTCTGGAGCTTGGGGATCACGCCCAACGGACTGAGGACTTGCACGTCGACCAGCCTCCGAGGGGCGTCGAGAAGACTGCGGGTGAACATGACGTGGCCGACGACCTGCGTGTCCTGCTCAGCGACCAGAGAGAGACCGTCCCCGGTGGTGAGGGTGTCCCGCAGGGTGTCGACCAGGTCGGCCACGACAGGGCCATGGTCACCGAACGCCTGCAGGTGAACGTCCCGTACAGCCTGTTTGTCACCCGGAAGTTCTTCGCGGAGATCCATGTCCGGAGGGTATGGGCCTCTCGGGCGGCTCGGAAAACTGTTTTCGAGCCGGATGAATCCGGGCCGGTCACCGCCTACCCGCCGTGTCCACCATGAGTGTTTCGGTCGTCGGGTCAGGGGCTACCCGGCCGCCTGTGACGGGACGGAGCCAAGAGCAGCCGCGTTCGACGGCGGAGGCGTACCGGACCGAGAGGAGACGTCATGCTCATCGAGCACCGAGGCCGGAGGCCCGTCGTACCGGACTCGGCCTATGTCGCTGCCTCCGCCACGGTGTGCGGGGCCGTAGTCCTCGGTGAAGGAGTGCGGGTGCTGCACGGGGCGGTGCTCACCGCGGAGGACGGTGAGGTGACGGTCGGGGAGAACACCGTGGTGATGGAGAACGCCCTGGTCCGCGGGCGTGCGACGCATCCGGCGGTGATCGGGGACGCCGTGCTGATCGGACCCCACGCCCACGTCAACGGCGCCCGTGTCGAGAACGAGGCGTTCCTCGCCACCGGCGTGACCCTGTTCCCGGGTTCGGTCGTGGGCGCCGCCGCCGAGGTACGGATCAACGCCGTGGTGCACGCCAATTCCCGGCTGGAGCCGGAAGCCGTCGTACCCATCGGGTGGATCGCCGTGGGCGATCCGGCCCAGCTCTTCTCGCCCGAGCGGCACGAGGACATCTGGGCCGTGCAGCGCGAGCTGGACTTCCCCGGCACGGTGTACGGGGTCCCGCGGGGCACCTCGATGCGCGAGATCATGGCGCGCCAGAGCGAGTTCTACGGCTCCCACCGCCAGGACGTGATCCTCGGTCACGAAGGGACGTGAACCGCCGACCCGTCAGCCTTCCGCGGACGTCCCGTGGAGTGCCTTGAGCACGTCCTCGTCCGTCAGTTGCTCGAAGTCGTCGTACCACTGGCCCACGGACCTGAACGCGTCCGGCTGGTACAGGCAGACCACGTCGTCGGCCTCGCCGCTCAGCAGCTCGGCCGCCTGCGGCGAGCACACCGGCACCGCCAGGACCACGCGCTCGGGGGCTTGGCGACGGACATGGTGCAGCGCGGCGCGCGCGGTGGATCCGGTGGCCACGCCGTCGTCGACGATGATCGCGGTACGTCCTCTCAGGTCCGGAGCCGGACGGCCCCGCCGGTAGCGTTCCTCCCTGCGGTGGGCCTCCGCCCGCTCGCGCTCCACGACGTCTGCCAAGGCGCTCTCGCTCAGGCCCGTCCGATCCATGGCCTGCGCGTCGAAGAGCGGCGGGTCGTCCCCGGCCAGCGCGCCGACGCCGTACTCCTCCTGGAACGGCATGCCGATCTTGCGGGCCACCAGAACGTCCAGCGGCGCATCGAGAGCGTCGGCCACCTCACGGGCCACCGGCACGCCGCCGCGGGGCAGCGCCAGGACCACCGGATGAGGGAGTACGCCCTTCTCCTGCCGGCTGAGCAGCCGCGCGGCGAGCTCCCGCCCCGCATGGCTGCGGTCACGGAACTGCATGCCCGAGGCCCCCTTCCACCCCCCTCATCGGACAGTCGACGACCAGGCTCCGGGTACAGCCTGGGCCCCGGCGGTCATGTGCCGCTCCCCCGCGATACCCCGCCCGGCAGGTTGATCAGCGCCAGGCCGAGGTCGGGGCGGTGGATCTTCGCCAGAGCCACCGGGCTGTCCCGGACGATGACCTCCAGCGTCGGCCACACCCGCCCCTCCAGCAGATGCCCACCGCGTGTGGTGCCGTCGGGCAGGCCCAGCACAGCGTGCAGGTGTGGAGTCGGCCCTTCCTCGCCTACGGCGATGTCACCCAGCAGTGACAGCACCTCACACTGCTCGTCGACCGGAATCCGCCGGTAGTTCCTGGCCGAGCGGTCGAACCACCCCACCGTGGCCTGCGAGAACGCGCCCACGGCGGTCACCTGGGACGCTCCGAGGGACTGCTCGCGGGCGAAGCCGGTGATCTCGGCGAGTGCCTCCTCGCCGGGGTCGAGGACCACGACGAAGACCGCGGCCGGTGAGTCCTGCACCTGCTGCCACTTCATGCGCGCCCGGATACCCGCGCCAGAGGTGATCAACCGGCGCCGGCGAGGGCGGCGATCGTTCCTCCGGCGAGCACGGTGCGGCGGCGGCCATCGGACAGGTGGTGGTGGATCTCGTACGTCTCGTCCTTGGTGGTGTTGTGCAGGCGCAGGCGGGGTGCGGCTCCTGGGGCCAGGTCGGTGTGGAGGTTCTCCAGGCGCAGCCGGTCGTCGGCGTCGATGCGGTCGTAGTCGGCCGGGTCGTCGAACTCCAGGGGCAGGACGCCGAAGTTGGTGAGGTTCTGCCAGTGGATGCGGGCGTAGGACTTGGCGACGACGGCGCGCAGTCCGAGGTGGCGCGGGGTGATGGCGGCGTGTTCGCGGGAGGAGCCCTGGCCGTAGTTCTCCCCGCCGACGACGAAGTGGCGGCCGGGCCCGCTGTCGGTGGCCAGGTCAGCGGCGCGGCGGGGGTAGTCCGGGTCGATCCGGGTGAAGGTGAACTCGGCGAGCTTGGGGATGTTGGAGCGGTACGGCAGTGCCTTCGCCCCGGCCGGTGAGATCTCGTCGGTGGAGACGTTGTCCCCGCACTTGAGCAGGACCGGCCCCTCCAGCGCGTCGGGCAGCGGGTCGAGGTCGGGCAGGCCGGAGATGTTGGGGCCGCGTTCCAGCGTGATCCGGGCGGCCTGTTCGGGCGGCAGCGGCGGCTCCAGCATCGCGCGGTTGACCGACGCCCGTTCGGGCAGTCGCAGGCGCGGTGGGGGCACGGCCTCCTTGGCGGCCCAGTCGCGGGGGTCGGTGATCTCGCCGGTGAGGGCGGAGACGGCGGCCGTCTCCGGGGAGCACAGCCAGACGGCGTCCTGTTCGGTGCCGGAGCGGCCGGGGAAGTTGCGCGGGAAGGTGCGCAGGCTGTTGCGGCCGGGCGCCGGGGCCTGGCCCATGCCGATGCAGCCCAGGCAGCCGGCCTGGTGGATACGGGCCCCGGCGGCGATCAGGTCGAAGGTGGCGCCCATCCTGGTGAGGTCGGCGAGGATCTCGCGGGAGGTCGGGTTGACGTCGAAGCTGACGCCGGAGTCCGTCTGACGGCCGGCGACGATCGCGGCGGCGACGGCGAAGTCACGCAGCCCGGGATTGGCGGAGGAGCCGATGACGGCCTGTCCGACGGGCTCGCCCGCGACCTCGCGCACCGGTACGACGTTGCCGGGCGAGGTGGGGCGGGCGATGAGCGGTTCGAGGGCGGCGAGGTCGATCTCGTCGGTCAGGTCGTAGTCGGCGTCCGGCTCGGCGGACAGCTCGCGGAAGGCGTCCTCGCGGTCCTCGGCGCGCAGGAAGTCGCGCACCGCCGCGTCGGCGGGAAACACGGAGGCCGTCGCGCCCAGTTCGGCGCCCATGTTGGCGATGACGTGCCGGTCCATGGCCGTCAGCTGGTCCAGGCCGGGGCCGTGGTACTCCAGGATGCGGTTGACCGCGCCCTTCACACCGTGCCGTCGCAGCAGCTCCAGCACCACGTCCTTGGCGCTCACCCACTCCGGCAGCCGCCCGGTCAGACGGATGCCCCAGATCTCCGGCATGGTCACGTACAGGGGCCGCCCCGCCATGGCGAGTGCGACCTCCAGACCACCGGTGCCCAGGGCGAGCATGCCCAGCGACCCGGCGGCGCAGGTGTGCGAGTCCGACCCGGCCAGCGTCCGGCCCGGAACGCCGAAGCGCTGCATGTGGGTGGGATGGGAGACGCCGTTGCCGGGCTTGGAGTACCAGATCCCGAAGCGGCGGCATGCCGAGCGCAGGAAGGCGTGGTCCTCGGCGTTGCGCTCGTCCGCCTGGAGCAGGTTGTGGTCGACGTACTGGACGCTGACCTCGGTACGGACCCGGTCCAGACGGAGCGCTTCCAGCTCCTGCATCACCAGCGTGCCGGTCGCGTCCTGGGTGAGCGTCTGGTCGATGCGCAGGCCGATCTCCTGGCCGGGTTCCATGCGGCCTTCGACGAGATGGTCGGCGATCAGCCGTTGGGCCAGCGTGCCGTGGGAACGCATCACGTCCTCCGGGTCTCGTGCGGCTCCGCGGACCCCAGAAGAGACATCCCGGCAGAACGCCGGTCCGTCTCCTCGGGCACGGGCAACGGCTGGCGCCAACGCGTGGACGCATCGACCTCCGGCGCACTCCGCTGGAGCCTGCCGGCCAAGTCCCTGCCCTCCGCGTCGTCCCGCACGGAGACGGCGAGCAGCCGGAAGGGAGCGGAGGGCCACAGTTCGAGACACACCACAGGCCGGCCCGGCCGCACCGCGACGAAGTCCGTCCCGCCCTGATGGCGGCGCGAGCCGAGGCACAGGACACCGGGGATGCACCTGCCGTGCTCCTGGGTGCCGCGCAGGGCACGCCACCAGTCCGGTTCGACGGTCACCCGGCGCACCGCCGCCAGCGGCACCCGCACGTCACGGTGGCGTCCGGCCGCCTTCTCCCACCAGGCCAGCCGTACGACCAGGTCGTCACCCTTGACGAGCATGCGCGCCATCGTCGTGCGCCTCCCCGGACGGGACTGGGAGCTACGAGCGGTTCGAGAGAACGAGTGGCCTCACCGGAAGCGCGCAAACACCAGCCGGCACATTCCTTGCCCGGAAGAGTCAGCGGAATTGTGGCCCAGCGGCAGAATATTTGACCAAGTGCCCGAATAGGCGACCATATTTTCGGGCATTGCGGGCGGAGTGTAACGCGACCGAGGTATCCATACGCAGAAGGAGAAAGAAAGCGCCGCCACCACACCAAGTCAGATCGGAATTCCTCATGAGCAACACCGACCCGGTTTCCGGATACCGGACCTACGACCAGCCCCCGGCCCCCGGACGCCCCACGCGCCCGCGGGACACGGGCCGACGCACGGCTCTGACGATCTGCACGATCGCCGACACCGCAGCGGGCCTGCTGGGCCTGTGGATCCTGCTCTTCCTGCTCGACGCGAACCAGGCGAACGCGTTCGTCAGATTCGTGCGGGGCACCGCCGACTGGCTGGCCTGGTGGTCGCAGGACATTTTCACCACCGACACAGAGAATCTACGAGTAATCCTCGATTATGGCCTTCCGGCGGTCATGTATTTGCTGATCGGTCACGGAATCGCCACCCGACTCAACCGATCCTGATCACCCAGGAATGACTGTGACAGCCAACCCCTCCGAGAATTTCCTGCCGATCTACGAGAACCTCGTTCGCGAGCGCGGTGATGCCGTCGCGGAGGCGCATCTGGCGGCGGAGCACACGCACCATCAGGCGGTGGCACTGCTCGGCCCAGAGCACTTCGGCACCCGGACCGAAGCCGATGTCCGTGATCAGCTTGAGCAGCGCGGGCCACTGCGCTGACGGCGGGCAAGCGATCGATGATCAGCTCACCGGGACGACGGCGACAGGGCAGCGCGCGTGATGCAGGACGGCGTGCACCACCGTGCCCAGCGGCAGCCCGAACCTGCCCTCGACCGGATGGCGCGGGAGCACCACCAGGCCTGCCCCGTCCGACACCTTCACCAGAGCCCCGGCAGCCGAGTCGACGGTCAGCTCGGTGTCCACGTGGACCGTCGGGTGTTCGATGACGGATCGCGCGGCGTGGTTCAGCAGCTGGGTGTGGGCGTTGCGCTCCTGCTCGACATGGCTGACCTGTGACGTCACGAGGCCGGTGTGGGCGAGCGGTGTCCAGGAGTGCACCAGTCGCACGTCGGCCCGGTGCAGCTCGGCCTCGACGAGCGCGAACCGCACGGCTGCCTCGTCCCGCTCGTCACGTACGCCCGCCACGATGCCGTTGCCGACAGGCTTCACGGTGTCCCCGCGGACCACCACGACGGGCCGGTCGGCGTGGGCGGCCACCTTCCGGCTCACCGACCCCAGCAGCAGCTCGGCGAAGCCACCACGCCCTCGCGTGCCGACCACGATCAGGTCAGCGTCCTTTGCCACGCTCATCAGCGCCCCGGCCGGGTCCTCCCGCGCGGCCTCGGTCTCGACGTGCACGTCGGGATGGCCGGCGGTGACCCGCGCCCGGGCGTCGTCGAGCACGCCGGCGGCCGCCTCCCTGGCCCGCTCCGTGAGCCCAAGCTCCAGCGGCTCACCGTATGCGGCGTCCGCCTCCCGGCCGACGGCGTGGACGATCTTCAGCGAGCAGCCGCGCCGCGCCGCCTCCGCAGCGGCCCAGTCCGCCGCGACCCACGAGTACGACCCGTCGTCGACGCCGACGACCACGACGCCATGCTCAGCGCCGGTCATCGCGCGTCCCGCATGACGGCAAGGATGTCCAGAAAAATGTCACTCATGGTTGATCGCACTCCGACAGCTCGGCATGGCCAGGACGAGGTGGCGCCCGGCTGAGGAACCCGCGCCCCGAGTACCCGCGCTCCCGCCCGCCATGTGGATTGCCGATCGGACCCGAGCGGTTATTTCCGGACACGACCGGGATACCCGGACCTCATGGCCGGCATCGAACTCACCAGCGACGCCTTCAGCGACCACGCCTTTCTGGCCCGCCGGTACGCATACGAAGGGGAGAACGCCTCGCCGCCCCTGACGTGGTCCGGCGTTCCCGACGACGCGGCCGAACTGGTCCTGCTGTGCGAAGACCCCGACGCGCCGTCGGGCACGTTCGTGCACTGGGTGGTCGTAGGCATCGATCCGCACAGCGACGGCGTCGAGGCGGGGAAGCCCCCGCCTGGCGGCACGGAGCTGGTCAACGGCTTCGGCGAACGGGAATGGGGCGGACCGCACCCGCCGCCGGGCGACGACGCCCACCACTACTTCATCCGCCTCTATGCTCTGGCCGAACCCTGCGTTCTCCCCGATGCTCCCAGCGCTGACCAGGTGCACCGGGCCGTCGACGAACGACAACTTGCGAGCGGCACCCTGGTGGCCCTCTACCAGCGTTGACCTACCCGGCGGTTCGGTGTCCCTACGATCGAGAGGTGACGATCGAGTACGAGTGGCGCGGCGACTTCGACAACTCCGCCCTCAACGCCCTGCACGCCGACGGTTTCGGCCACCCCGTCGCTCAGACCGACTGGCGAGAAAGGCTTCAGCGGCACAGCCTCGGCTGGGTCTGCGCGTGGGAAGGCGGCTCGCTGATCGGCTTCGTCAACGTGGCCTGGGACGGCGGAGTTCACGCCTTCCTCCTGGACGCGGTCGTCGCCGACCACCGCAAGCGGGGCGGTGTGGGTGGAGCGCTGGTCGCAACTGCGGCTCGCGAAGCTCGCGCCGCGCAGTGCGAGTGGCTCCATGTCGACTTCGAGGAGCACCTTCGGTCGTTCTACTTCGACGCCTGCGGCTTCAGGGAGACAACGGCCGGGTTGATCGCCCTCTGACCAGGGCATGAGGACGTGCTGTCGCGCGACCACGGCCTCGGAGGGCCGTGGTCGCCCTGTGGGGCAGTGTGCTCAGGGTGCGTCGACGAGGTTGCGACCGTCCGTGCGGATGAGCGCGGCGACGCCATTCGCGTACGTGGACTGCACTCGGGACCGCTCGGCCGCGTCGGGTACGGCGTTCGTGCACGCCGTGCCGGCGCTCGAACCCGACATCAGTTGTGAGCAGGGGCCGGGTTTGGTGTCCGGCAGGCCGAGGCTGTGGCCCAGTTCGTGGGCGGCGATCCGGGTCTTGTCGTACCCCTGGCTCACGGCCTGGCTGCCGAGTTCGACGCGGACCTGCCGGCCCGGACGAACGGGGCCGAGGGTGGCCTGCGGCCAACTCGTGGTGGCGACGATGACGATCTCGGCGCCGGCGCCGGGTGCCGCTTCCACCAGCCTGACGTTGCTCACGTTCGCGTTCCAGGAGGCGACTCCGGCCGCGATCGCCGATTCCCAGCCGCCGGCGCGGCTGTCGTCGTAGCGAAGGGCCACCACCGCCGCCTGGGCGGTGGGCGGTTCACTCGCGGGGGCGGCGGTCGCTGCGCTCGCCATGGCGAGGACGAGCGCCGCGGCGGATGTGCCTGCCTTGAGCCATGTGCCGAGGGGCATTGCTGCTCCTTCATCCGTGGGGGGATTTCCGGCCCCGGCGGAGCCGGGTACGCGAAGGAGCGGCACAGGTGCTCCGGTCGGGCCGGACACACCGTCGACCGCCCCTCCGAGGCCTTGCGATGGTATGCCCCTGGAGACCCATCGGTCATGTACCTGCCATCAGCATTTTCCGTCAAGGGCCTGTCCTCAAAGGGAGTTGGACTGTTGCGGCACGTCACCATCGGCACATTGAGCATCTGCGCGGGTGTCTCTGAGTACGCGCGCTCAGGAGGCGGCGCCCCTTCGGCAGCGAGAGTGGAGGCACACCGAACGAACGGGAGAGACACGATGATCACGCCCCGCGACAAGAGCCGCGCCGCATCCGGTCTGCGGCCTCAAAAGGCCCGCATCGCCGCCGTGTTGGCGAGCACGGCCGCGGTCCTGGCGCTCAGTGGATGCGCGGGCTGGGAGTACCGGGAGAACATCTGCAGCGGTGGCGAGTACCCCGTCCTGGCCGTGGGCTCGACCGGCTCCGCGTGCGTCTCGGACGAGGAGGAACCCTCTGCGGGATACGCGAGATACCCCGAGGGGAAGGTGCCGCAGGAGGTCGGCGACAAGTGGGACGTGTACTGGGAGACCCACACGCTCGACGAGGACGGCAAGATAGTTGACGTCCCGTAGGCGCACTGACCCTTTTATTCGGACGCCACGACGCCTGCCGTGGCGAGGGGCTTCTGGCCGGGCTGCCGCCGTGCGCCGGCGCGTGCGAGGGTGAGCGTGGCGGTCATGACCAGGACGACAACGGCGGCCCCCGAGAGCAGGAAGGCGTTCTCGACTCCGACGAGGGTGATGGCGGTCGAGGCCACGAAGGGGGAGATCGACAGGGCTCCCGCCACTCCGGCCTCCCACAGGCCGAGCGCCTTCGCCAGATGCCGGCTCGGTATGCGCTGCTGCACCAGTGCGATCAGGGGGATGTCCGTGAGGGCCGAGGCCAGCCCGGTGGCGGTGAGGAGGAGTGCCGCCACGGTCGTGGAGGTGACTGCTCCAAGCGGTGCCCGGAAGATGCCGAGCAGGGCCCACGCCAGCACCGCGGCCAGTGCGAGTCTGCGGATGCGCAAGCCCGCCAGGAGCAGGGCGCCCACCACTTCGGCGACCCCCGCGACACCGAGCAGCAGGCCGTACTGGCCGCCTTGTCCCACGACGGCGACGAGCCCGACGGTCAGGAAACCGTTGGTCAGGGCGAGGGCGAGCACGAAGGTCACGATGACCACGAGGACGTCGGGAGCGGCCCGCACGGCTCTCAGTCCGGCGCCGAGATCGGACCACAGTCCCGTCCGAGCGCCGGCCGGTGCCGGGCGGGTCACGCGGATGGCGGCCACGGCGGCCGCCGAGCCCAGGAAGGTAAGTCCGTTGACCACCAGCGCCGCCTGCAACGAGCCGAGGGCCAGCAGCGGCGCGAGCGCGAGCGGGCCGACGAAGAAGGCGGCCCGGAAGGCGACTTGCAGCAGCCCGTTGGCCTGCTGGAGGCGGTCGTCCGGCACGATCTGCGTGACGATGGCGTTGCGGGCCGGGGCGAACGGGGCGCCGATCAGCGCCAGCAGTGCCGTGGTCGCCACGAGCAGGGGCAGGTTCAGCAGGTCGAGGGCGAGCAGGACCGATGCGACGGCCACCACGGCGACCCGGGCCAGGTCGGTGGCGATCATCAGCTTGCGGCGGTCGCGGCGGTCGGCGTACGACGCGACGACGAAGGTGGCCACGAACGCGGGCGCGAACGCCGAGACGCTCACCACGGCGACGGCCGTGGGGTCCTTCGTCAGCGACCACGCCAGCCAGGCGGTCGCGGCGGTGTACAGGCCGTCGCCGAAGCGGGAGATGCCCTGGCCGGCGAAGAGAAGCAGGAAGTTGCGGTCCTTCAGCAGTGACATGCGGCCACTGTCGGGTCCTGCCAGAGGCCTGATCCACTTATTAGGCAGATGGCTAATCAGTCGTGCTCGGTCACCTCGCCGTCCCCGTGCAGAAAGCTTTCCAAGCTGGGAGTCAGGCCCGCGACCTGTCCGGGCGCGAGCCGGTACAGGACGTAATAGCCCTCGCGGCGGCGCTCCAGCAGGCCCGCGTCGGCCAGCACCCGCAGGTGCTTGGACAGGGCGGCCTCGCTGACACCGACGAGCGGGGCCAACTCCTGTGTGCTGCGCGGGCGTTCGGCGAGCAGGCGCAGGGCGCGCAGCCGGGTGTCGTCGGCGAGCGCGCGGAGTGTGCCGACGAGTTGCGCGGGAGGAATCCTCGGGCGGGCTTCCCGGACGATCGAGGAGACGGGGAAGACGAGCCCGAGGGGCCACGGGCCGTCGCAGTTGACGCGTACGTGCGGCCACACATAGGCGCTGGGGGCGAGCAGGAGTGTGTCGTCCGGGCCGATGGCGACCTCGTGGTCGTGCGGTCGCTCCAGCCAGAAGCGTTCGGTGCGCGGATCGCTGCGCACCTCCGGCCACAGGCCGCGGAGCATGCCGTACAGGCCGCGCTGTTCGATCTGGTGGCCGGCCTCGCTGACGCCGGCGGCGAGTTCGGGTTCGAGCCGTGCCCATTCCTCCTCGAACGCCTCGCGCCAGTAGCGGTCCAGCATGTTCAGGAACCGTTCGAGCAGCGCGCGGGGGTCGTCGAGGAGCATCGCGGCCATCGCTTCGTCGCTGTCCCGGGCGAGGCGCTCCCGCACCAGGCGGCGTACGTCCGGTGCGTCGAGCAGACGCGGGTCCCGGCCCTCGCCGCCGCCCGGCCAGGGCGAGAGCAGCGGGACGGCGAACTCCAGCCGCACCAGCTCCGGATCCGCCGTACGCAAGGCGGCCACCTCGTCGGCGAATTCCGCCAGCCCACCGGTCGGCTGCGGAAAGAGGAACTCGGGGAAGTACGAGCGCACCGCGTAGGAGAACGCCTCGATCTCCCGCTTCAGCGCCGGGGACAACCTGCGCATCGCCCGCACCCAGCCGTGCTGCACGGGGTGGTGCTTGGGCTCCACCAGCACATGGAGACTCAGTACGGCTTCCATCGTCGGCGAGTAGGCGAACCCCACCCGCTCCGCACCGCCGGCGGGGACCCGGAACACGATCGTCATGACCCGTCATCCTCGCCGCACGGCGCCCGCGAAGGGAGCCACGCCGCGCCGCCGGACAGCCCGGCGGCGCGTGCGCACACCCGTGCGTCAGGAGGTCGGGGTGCCGTACTGCAGGCCACGGCCGTTGGTGCCGACATACACCCGGCCGTAGGTGTCGGGGTCACCGGTGATGACGCCGACACCGCCGATGGCGCCCCACTGATGGGCCTTGTCGTTGACGCGGACCCAGGTGGCGCCCTTGTCGGTGGAGCGGAAGACACCGGTGACGTTCTTGACGGTGCCGATCAGGTACAGGGCCTGGTAGTTGGTGCCCGGCTTGGCCTTGCCGAAGCCGAGGGCGGAGGCGGACTGCACCGAGTTGAGCGTGGTGAAGGTGCGGCCGCCGTCGGTGGAGTGCAGCAGCCCCTTGCCGCCACCGGCGATCCACAGGTCTCCGGCGATGCCGGGGACAGCCGTGAGCTTGCCGGAGGGCAGGTCGCCGGCCCGCGCGGTGAAGGTCGCGCCGCCGTCGGTGCTGGCGTAGAGGGTGCCGCCGGACAGCGAGTAGAAGGTCTTCGCCGAGGAACGGTCGGCGACCACCACGGCGTCGGCGCCCAGACCGCCGACCCGCGACCAGCTCGCCCCCTTGTCGGTCGAGCGGTACGGGGCCTGCCCGGCCTCGGTCCAGACGATGGCGGAGCCGTCCGCGGCGAGCGCGATGTGGCCGCTGTCGGCGCCCGCCACCGGCTCCGCCTTGAAGCCGCGCCAGGTGCGGCCGCCGTCGGTGGAGTAGGCGCCGTCCTGTTCGCCGCCCTTGCCGACGCGGACCATCATCGACGGCTTGGACTGGGCGAAGTCGAGGTCGGTGCTGTTGGTCATCAGCGGGTTCTTCAGCCGCCCGGCGGGCACCTTGCTCAGGTCGTCGTGACGGAAGCCGCCCTGGTCACCCATGGCGGTGATGACGGTGGCGCCGCCCGGCGGGGCGATCGCGTCCATCAGCGCGGTCTCCTCCAGCCCCCGGGCGCCCGTGCTCCAGTGGCTGGTGCCGCCGCTGTCGGAGGCGTCGGCGTCCTTGCTGCGCAGGATGCCGTTGCCGGTGCCGTACAGCACGTGCCCGGAGTTGAAGGGATCGATGGCCAGGGCGGTCATCCAGTGCCCGGTGTGGGTGCCGACGTACGGAGCACCGGAAGCGCTGCGCACCGACTTGTCGGCCAGTGCCTTCCAGGTCGTGCCACCGTCGGTGCTGCGGTAGATCTCGTCCTCGGGATACCACCGGTCGAGGGTGGTGACCATCACCGTGGAGGGCTTGCGGGGGTCGACGGCCAGACCGGAGAACCCGTAGCTGCCACTGGACGGGGAGACGTTCTTCCACGCCCCGTTGGCCGGCGTGTACTTCCACACCGAACCCCCCGTCACGCCGTTGGGGCCGAGGTTGTTGGTGTACGTCACGTAGAGCGAGCCGTCCCCGGAGATCACGCCGTGCTGCGGCAGTTCGCCCGTGGGCTGCCCGGGAACCGCCTGCCAGCTGGCGCCACCGTCGGTGGAGCGGTACAGGGAGGTGGACTTGTCGCCGACACCGACGTAGATCGTCCTGCTGCCGGCCTTGCCGTACGTCACGAAGGAGATGCCCGCGCCGCTGCCCGCCCCGTCCTCGACGGGGACCGAGGAGACCTGACTCCATGTCACGCCGTAGTCGGTGCTGCGCCACAGGCCGTTCTTGCGGCTGCCCAGCAGCAGGTTGCGGTGGTCCGCGGGGTCGATCACGAGCCGTTCGCCGGCGCCACGGCCGTCCTCGTTGCCGCCCACCTTGAACGGCAGGTTGGTGCGCTTGAAGGTGTGGCCCTGATCGGTGGAGCGCAGGATCGCGCCATTGCCCGCCCAGTCGTTGGTGTAGGTGCCCGCCATGAGGTAGAGCCGCTTGGGGTCGACGGGGTCGGTGGCCACCGAGTCGATGCCCAGCAGGTTCCAGTCCTTCTCGCCGATCCAGTCGGTCAACGGGATCCACTGCTGCGCCCCGTTGTCCCAGCGGTAGGCGCCACCCATGTCGGTGCGCGCGTACAACAGCCCCTTCTCCTTCTGGTTGAACACCAGCCCGGTGACGTAACCCCGCCCACGACTTGGGCGTTCTTCCAGACATACGACGTGCTCACGGCGGCCGTCGTCCGGGCACCGTCCCTCTCGGCCACCTTCACCAGCTTCCACCGCTGCCCGGCGCCGTCAGTGCCGGGAGCCTGGACGACCGCCGCGCCCTCGGCCGTCGAGCCGCCCGCGACACTCAGGACCTGGGCGCTCCTGCGGGAGGTGAGGGTCACGGCTGCCGAGCCAACCACCTCGTCGATCCGCCACTCCTGCGAGGTGGCCGAACTGTCGGTCTGCTGCTCGGCGGTGGCCGACTTCGCGGTCGAATTGCCGGTGATGCCCAGCACCTTGCCGCTGTTGCGGTTCACCAGCTCGTAGTAGCCGCCCCCGGCGGGCTTGAGCCGCCACTGCTGGTTGGCGGTGTTCTGGTCCGTCCACTGCTGGATCCGGGTGCCGTCGGCCGTGGAGTTGGCGTCGACGTCCAGGACCAAGCCACTGCGCACCGACACCAGCCGGTAGTAGGCGTCGCCGTCGACCGTCGCCGCCTGCGAGTCCTCCTGCGCGAACAGCAGATACGGCACCAGGATGGTCGGCACGCCGAGCACCAGGCCGGTCGCGGTCCACCGCCGACGGTGCCGTCCGCCGTTCGTGGGGTTTCTCATGGGGGGTGTTCTCCTTGCAGCCGTTCATCAGAGGAAACGCGGCTTCGATCACCGTGATGATCGAACCCACCTCCTAGTGGCCACAGGAACCCCACAGGGTTGCCGTGAGATCCAAAATTTTTCCGACGAGCCCCGCCTCAACATCCCATGTCTGATTCGATGCCCGACTCCGATCGGCCAGACTTCCAGACCCAGCCGGTGTTTTGTGTCGCAGCTCTAGACACCGGGAACGTTCATGCCCGTTAATCCATCCCATGTATCGATGGCGCGGGACGACGAGACCCGAGCCTCCTCTATGACGGCTCTCGTCTGCCCGACCCTTCGACCAGCGTCCGACATTTCGAACGCTGAGCAATGCCCCAGCACGCCTGTCCAGCAGCCCCCTGACGGGGCCTAGGGAACCGCTCACTCAAGGATTGAGGTCCCCATGCACAGACGTACGTTCAGCCGCAAGCATCTCCCCGTGGTGGTCGCGGCCCTGGTCGCCTCGGCGGCGACCCTCGTCGCCAACCCGGCTCAGGCGGCCACCAGCGGCGCCTTGCGCGGCACCGGTTCCGGCCGGTGTCTCGATGTGCCGAACGCCGGCCGGACGGACGGCACCACGTTGCAGATCTGGGACTGCAGCGGCGGCACCAACCAGCAGTGGACGCTGACCGACAACAACCAGCTGACCGTGTACGGCGACAAGTGCCTCGACGTTCCGGGCCACGCCACCACGGCCGGGACCCGGCCGGTGATCTGGTCCTGCAACGGTGGCACCAACCAACAGTGGCGGGTCAACTCCGACGGCACGGTCGTCGCCGTGGAGTCCGGGCTGTGCCTCGATGTGTCGGGCGCCGGTACGGCCAACGGCACGGCGGTGCAGCTCTGGAACTGCAGCGGCGGCAGCAACCAGAAGTGGACCGGTCTGTCCGGCGGGGGCAGCACGTGTGCCCTTCCGTCGACGTACCGGTGGAGTTCGACAGGTGCGTTGGCGCAGCCGGCGAACGGGTGGGCCGCGCTGAAGGACTTCACGACCGTGACGTACAACGGCAAGCACCTCGTCTACGCGACCTACTCCGACGGCAGCAACTGGCACTCGATGGGCTTCAGCCCCTTCACCAACTGGTCGGACATGGGCTCGGCCGGCCAGACCGCGATGAGCCAGGGCGTGGTGGCGCCCAAACTGTTCTACTTCGCGCCCAAGAACATCTGGGTGCTGACCTCGAACGGCTGGGGCACCCAGTGGCCCTTCGTCTACCGCACGTCGAGCGACCCCACCAACCCCAACGGCTGGTCCGCGGCACAGCCGCTGTTCACCGGCAGCGTCCCCGACGGCAGCGCGATCGACCCGACCATGATCGCCGACGGTCAGAACATGCACATGTTCTTCGCGGGTGACAACGGCAAGATCTACAAGTCGACCATGCCGATCGGGAACTTCCCGGCCAGCTTCGGCTCGTCATACACGACCGTCATGAGCGACACGGTCAAGAACCTGTTCGAGGCGCCGGAGGTCTACAAGGTCCAGGGCCAGAACCAGTACCTCATGATTGTCGAGGCTCGGGGGGCGACGGAGCAGCGCTTCTTCCGCTCGTTCACGGCCTCCAGCCTGAACGGTCCGTGGACCCCGCAGGCCGCCACCGAGTCCAACCCCTTCGCCGGCAAGGCCAACAGCGGTGCCACCTGGACCAACGACATCAGCCACGGCGACCTGGTCCGCAACAACCCCGACCAGACCATG
This sequence comes from Streptomyces justiciae, assembly GCF_015163075.1. Lineage (GTDB taxonomy): Bacteria > Actinomycetota > Actinomycetes > Streptomycetales > Streptomycetaceae > Streptomyces > Streptomyces justiciae. The sequence goes on along the minus strand of NZ_JADDXU010000004.1, from coordinate 573,769 downwards.
ACCATCGACCCCTGCAACCTGCAGTTCCTCTACCAGGGGCTGTCCCCCAACACTCCGCCGGGCACCCCCTACATCCAACTGCCGTACCGGCCGGGCCTGCTCACCCTGCAGCGCTGACCCTCGGGCACGGCACCAGCAGCTGGTGCCGTGCCCGCCGAGCCCGCTGATTCCAGCCATCACTCGCAGAAGAGGACGCCCGCATGAGAAAACCCTGGATCCTGCCCCTCCTCACCCTCGTCGCCACCACGCTCGGGGTGACAGCGACAGGTGCGACCCCTGCCTCCGCCGCACCCAACACCCCTTTACGGGTCATGCCGTTGGGCGACTCGATCACCTGGGGGGTGGGGAGCAGCACGGGTAACGGCTACCGAGGTCCGCTGTTCAACCGGCTCGCCGCGGACGGTCACCCGCTGGACTTCGTCGGCACGGTGCGGGGCGGTTCGATGTCCGACCCCGACAACGAAGGCCACTCCGGATACCGCATCGACCAGATCGCCTCCCTCGCCGACGCCTCGCTGACCCGCTACCGGCCCAACGTGGTGACGCTGCACATCGGCACCAACGACCTCAACGGGAACTACCAGCCTTCCACCGCCGCCGACCGACTGAGGTCGCTGGTCAACCAGGTCACCGCCGCCGCTCCCGACGCGACCGTCCTCGTGGCCTCCCTGGTCGTGTCCACCAGCGGCTCGGAGGAGCAGTACAGGGCCGCGTACAACCAGGCCACCCGGCAAATCGTGAGCGACGCACAGGCCGCGGGCAAACACGTCGCGTTCGTCGACATGGGCGGTCTGACCACGGCCGACCTGGCCGACACCTTGCATCCCAACGACGCGGGCTACCAGAAGATGGCCGACGCCTTCCACCGTGGCGTCCAGTCCGCGGACAACGCCGGGTGGCTGAAGAACCCCGCGCCCGCCCCGTCCCGCATTCAGTCCGGCCTCGCCGGCAAGTGCATGGACGTCAACGGCGCCGGCACCGCCAACGGGACCGCCGTCCAGACGTGGAGCTGCGGCGACAGCGCCAACCAGTACTGGTCCGCCTACACCGACGGCACCCTGCGCTCCATGGGCAAGTGTCTCGACGCCGCCGGATACGGCACTGCCAACGGCACCAAGGTGCAGCTCTGGTCCTGCCACGGCGGCGCCAACCAGGTCTGGCAGCCCTACAACGGCGGCTACCGCAACCCCGCCTCCGGCCGCTGCCTCGACGTTCCGGGCTCCTCCACAGCTGACGGCGCGCAACTCCAGCTGTGGGACTGCCACGGCGGCACCAACCAGAAGTGGACCGCTCTGACAGCCGGATGACCCACCGCGCGTCACTCCCCCACAGTCGCTCCGAAGGGGTGAGGTTCCCCGGAGCGCAGGTGTCCCCTCAGCCACTGCTCGGTGTTGCTCACGTGCAGCAGCGCGGCCGCCTGGCTGAGGGCGGCATCACGGGCGGACAGCGCGTTGAAGATGGCCTCGTGCTCGGCGAGGGTGCGGCCTCCGGCCTTGTCGTCGACCAGACCGCGCCAGATACGGGCCCGCAGGGTGCGGCCCGAGATGCCTTCCAGGAGGGTCAGGAGGGTCTCGTTGCCCGTGGCCAGGACGACGGCGCGGTGGAAGGCGGCGTCGTGGGCGTTGAGCTGTTCGACGTCGTCGCGGGCCTCCCGCATGGCGTCCAGATGCCGCTTCACCTCGGCCAGTTGGTCGTCGGAGATCCGCGTGGCGGCAAGGGCCGTGGCCATCGGTTCGAGGAGCCGTCGTACCTCCATGAGGTCCCGCAGGGCGACCGCGTCGCCCTGCAGCAGCTCCACCGCACCGCCGAGCCCCTCCAGGAGCAGACTCGGCTGGAGGCTGGTGACGTACGTGCCGTCGCCGCGCCTGACCTCCAGCACGCGTGCCACGGCCAGTGCCTTGACCGCTTCGCGGGCGAGGTTGCGGGACAGGCCCAGTTGAGCGGCGAGGTCCGGCTCCGGCGGGAGTTTCGACCCCGGCGGCAGTGCTCCGGTCCGGATCAGTTCACGGATCTGCTCGATCGCCTTGTCCGTCAGCGACACCGCGCGTCCCTCCCCTCGGCGTGCCCCGCGAGCACGTCCGACCTGTTCCGGAGTCCTCATGCCGAGGGTGACGCCGATGATAGTGGGGTGCGGGCGCGGGAAGTCGATGGCGGTGACAGCGAGGCCTCCAGACATGCCATGTCTGGGAGATCTCAATAGATAAAGAACCGGTACAAGTCAGTCAACTCACCTTGCTCAGTAACCGCATTCATCCCTGCACACCGGTTGACATTCCCCGGCGGCATGGCCGACCTTCATGCGTGACACTGCGCTCCCCCTGCCCCTTCCGCATCAGGGATGTATCCATGTCGAGCTCGATCAACAGACGCCAGTTCCTGGCCTCCGCAACCTGCGTGGTCGCGACGGCCGTTGCCGGAGGTGTGCTCAGTGCCGGTGTCGCCGAGGCGGCGCCCAGCACGTACACGCCCGACTGGAACTCGGTGGACCAGCACCCACCGGCCCCGGAGTGGTTCCAGGACGCGAAGTTCGGGATCTACTTCCACTGGGGCGTCTTCAGCGTCCCCGCCTACGACAACGAGTGGTACCCGCGCAACATGTACGACGCCGGAAGCAACGCGAACCGGCACCACATCGCGACCTACGGCCAGCCGTCCGCATGGCCATACCACAACTTCATCAACGGCGCCGCGGACCTGGCGGGCAACACCGTGAAGTTCGCGCCGAAGCTGAAGTCGGCCGGCGGGAAGTTCGACCCCGACGAATGGGCGCAGCTGTTCGTCGACGCCGGCGCCCGGTTCGCCGGCCCGGTCGCCGAGCACCACGACGGCTTCTCCATGTGGGACAGCCAGGTCAACGAGTGGAACTCGATGGACAAGGGCCCGGGCCTCGACCTGCTGAAGCTCTTCTCCACGGCCGTCCGCGCCAAGGGCCTCAAGCTGCTGGTGGCCATGCACCACGCGTACAACTTCACCGGCTTCTACGAGCACGTGCCCGCCCAGACGGACCCGAGCCTGAAGAAGCTCTACGGGCAGCTGGGTTCGGCCGCGGAGAACCAGCTCTGGTTCGACAAGCTCAAGGAGGTCATCGACCGCGCCCAGCCCGACATCCTGTGGCAGGACTTCAACCTGCGCGCCGTCGACGAGCAACAGCGCCTCAACTTCCTGGCGTACTACTACAACCAGGCCATCGGCTGGGGACGCGAGGTCGTCGCCACCTACAAGGACGGGATGAACGGCAAGGGCGAGGTCTTCGACTACGAGCGCGGCGGCCCGGCCGACCTCACCACGCCGTACTGGCTGACCGACGACAGCATCTCCAGCAGCAGTTGGTGCTACACCCAGGGCATCGGCTACTACAGCATCCCGCAGATGCTGCACTCGTTCATCGACCGGGTCAGCAAGAACGGCAACATGCTGCTGAACATCGCGCCCATGGCCGACGGCACCGTCCCCCAGGCGCAGAAGGACATCCTGCTCGGCATCGGTGACCACTTGAAGCGCTTCGGCGAGTCGATCTACGGGACCCGCGCGTGGACCGCGTACGGCGAGGGCCCGACGAAGATGGGCGGCGGCTCCTTCACCACACCGCACGCCGGCACGGCGCAGGACATCCGCTTCACCCGCAACAAGGCCGGCAACGTCCTCTACGCCACCGTCCTGGGGTGGCCCGGCAGTTCACTCACGATCAAGACGCTCGCCTCGGGCCGGATCAACCTCTCCTCGCTGGCCTCGGTGAAGCTGCTCGGCTCCACCGCCAACACCTACATCGACCTGCCGGCACCGGCCCAGAACTCCTCCGGTCTCACGGTCTCCCTGCCGTCCTCGGCGCCGTACAGCGCGGGCGCGTATGTGCTGAAGCTCGCCTTCTCCGGCGCGATCCCGGGCCTGCGGCCGCTCGCCGGCGCCGTCGCCTTCGCGGACGTCGACTACACCGGCAGGTCCGCCGTACTCATGGTCGGCGACCACACCGCGGCCGATCTGACCACGGCCGGGCTCGGCCCGGGCATGCTCTCCTCCCTCCGGCCGGCCCCCGGATACCGGGTGATCGGCTACTCCGGGGACGACTTCACCGGCACCTCCTGGACGTTCACCGCCGACAACCCCGACCTCAGGGTCACCGGCAACAACGACCGGATCACCTCACTGAGGGTCCAGTTCAACCCGGCGACGCACTTCCGGATCACCAACGTCACCAACGGCCTCGCCCTGGACAGCGGAGGAAACGTCGCCTCCGGGTCCAACCTCAAGCAGTGGACCTGGGACGGCAGCCCCAACCTGCAGTGGGTCGCGGAAGCGGTCGAGGACGGCTGGTACAAGCTGGTCAACCGCACCAACGGCATGGTCGCCGACGGCTGGGGCGCCACCGCCGACGGCTCCGCGGCCCGGCAGGCTCCCTGGAACGGTGGCACCAACCAGCAGTGGAGAATCACCCACCGCGGCGGCGACCGCTACTCGATAGCCAACCGCACCACCGGCCTGGTCCTCGACGGCGGCGGCGACGTCTCCTCGGGCTCCCTCACCAAGCAGTGGACGTACGGCACCAGCACCAACCTGCTCTGGACCTTCACCGCACTTTGAATCCTCCCCTTGGTCCACCGAGAGGCCGGCCGGTGGCATACCGGCCGGCCGGTTCACGTCAGGCCGTCATCAGGTGCGGGTCCAGCGCTGGTTGCTGCCGCCCGAGCAGGCGTACAGCTGGATCTGGGTGCCGTTCGCGGTACCGTTCCCGACGGCGTCGAGGCAGAGCCCGGACTGGACTCCGACGATGGAGCCGTCGGAGTTGAGGCGCCACTGCTGGTTGGCTCCGCCCCAGCAGCTGTAGATCTGGACCTTGGCGCCGTTGCCGGTGCCGGCGGCGTCCAGGCATTTGTTGCCGTAGACCCTGAGCTCACCGGCGCTGGTGGACGTCCACTGCTGGTTGGTGGCGTTGTTGCAGTCCCACAGCTGGACCTGGGTGCCGTCGGTCGTGCTGGCGTTGGGAACGTCCAGGCAGCGACCCGAACCGACGCCCTTGATCTGTCCGCCGCCCGACGGAGGCGGCGTGGTGGTGCCGCCGTTGAGTGCGTTGAGCACGGAGGTGTAGGCGGCCTTCTTGCTGCCGTCGCCGTTGAACAGCAGCGGCGTCTGCTCCGCACGCCAGGAGTCGCTGTCGCGCACGCCCCAGACGGTGACGCCGAGGCAGCGCGAGACGGCCAGGCAGTCGTTCACCACGTTGGCGTACGTCGTGGGCGAGGCGCCCTGGATGTCGAGCTCGGTGACGGCCACGTCGACGCCGAGAGCGGCGAAACTCTGCAGCGTGGTGCGGTAGTTGCTGTTGTACGGGCTGTCGTTGTTGAAGTGCGACTGGAAGCCGACGCAGTCGATCGGTACGCCGCGCTGCTTGAAGTCCTTGACCATGTTGTACACGGCCTGGGTCTTGGCCCAGGTCCAGTTGTCGGTGTTGTAGTCGTTGTAGCAGAGCTTGGCGGCGGGGTCGGCGGCGCGCGCGGTGCGGAAGGCGACCTCGATCCAGTCGTTGCCGGTGCGCTGGAGGTTGGAGTCGCGCCGGGCGCCCGAGTTGCCGTCGGCGAAGGCCTCGTTCACGACGTCCCACTGGGCGATCTTGCCCTTGTAGTGGCTCATCACGCCGTTGATGTGGTCGATCATCGCCTGGCGCAGGGTGCTGCCGCTGAGGCTCTGCATCCAGCCGGGCTGCTGGGAGTGCCAGGCCAGGGTGTGCCCGCGGACCTTCTTGCCGTTCTGCACCGCCCAGTTGTAGACGCGGTCGCCGGCGGTGAAGTTGAACTGGCCCCGCTGCGGCTCGGTGGCGTCGATCTTCATCTCGTTCTCGGGCGTGACCATGTTGAACTCACGGCCCGCGATCGTCGTGTACGCCGAGTCGCCCAGTCTGCCCGAGGCGATGGCGGTACCGAAGTAGCGGCCGCTCTGCGCCGCCGCGGCGCCGAGTGTGCTTTCGGCGGCGTGCGCGGACGGCGGCGTCACCAGGGCGACGACCGCACTGAGACCGACGGCGAGCAGCGCCAGCGGCGCGCTGCGGGTCCTCCGGCGGTCACCGGCTCTGGGAAGGGCGTTCAAGCCCATGGCTGTGCCTCCAAGATAGACATCACGGAATGGCTGAAGCGCAGGGGGAAGACCGGACATCGCGCGCCGTTTCGGCACGGGCGCGGGGTTACTCCAAGGTTCCGCACGGCTCATGCGGTTCGACATTCCGAACTGTGGTCGACCCTCGGTGACGGATGATTGAGTCATTGACGGTGGATCGTCAATACATTGCACCGAGAAAGTTTCCTTGGTCTCTACGAAACATTCGAGAGCCCATCAGGCCGGATAGCGAACCTCAGCGCCCGAGTGTGGGCCGATTCCGCAAGGCTCAAGCCGCGGCCAACACCAGCACCCGAAGCTACCGTTTCGCCACCACGTGCCTGGTCAACGCCCTTGAACTGAAGCTCCGCGCCACGCCCTTCCCGAGCGCTCCCGGTCGGCGCCACGCCTCGCACCACCCCTGAGAGCCGGAACCGTTTGAAGACAGAACAGCGCGAGACCTTGACCGAGGGACCCCGCATTTCTATGTTGTGGCGTCGAAAGATCCGGTAACTCCTCGAAAGTTTCGGGGAGTTCATCTTCTTCGGCCCGACCGCTCCGCGGTTCGCCGACACCACTTCGCCCGCCCCCGAAGGAGGCCCCCAGATGTGGTTGCGCCACCCGTCCACGGTCCCGCTCAGACGTTTACTCGCCGTCCTCTCGCCGCTCCTGCTGGTGGCCACCTTCCTCGGCGCGCAGCCCGCCAGCGCGGCGACCGTCGATCCCAACGCCACGTATGTGCTGGTCAACCGCAACAGCGGCAAGGCCCTGGACGTCTACAACCTGGCGACCAACGACGGCGCCCGCATCACCCAGTGGACCAGGAACGACCAGAGCCAGCAGCAGTGGCAGTTCGTCGCCTCCGGGGACGGCTACTACCGCATCAAGTCCCGCCTCTCGGGCAAGGTGCTGGACCTCTACAACTGGTCCACCGCGAACGGCGGTTCGATCGTCCAGTGGACCGACCTGAACGCCACCAACCAGCAGTGGCGGCTGGCCGACAGCTCGGACGGCTACGTGCGGCTCATCTCGCGCCACAGCAACAAGGCCCTCGAGGTGCAGGGCGCCTCCACCGCCGACAACGCGAACATCGTCCAGTACGACGACTGGGGCGGCACCAATCAGCAGTGGCAGCTCGTGAAGGTGGGCGCCGACACTCCCGGAGCCTGTGACCTTCCGTCGTCGTACCGCTGGAGTTCAACGGGCGCGCTGGCACAGCCCAAGTCCGGGTGGGTCTCGCTCAAGGACTTCACGGTCGCCCCGTACAACGGGAAGCAACTCGTCTACGCCACGACGCACGACACGGGGACGAGTTGGGGTTCGATGAACTTCAGCCCGTTCACCAACTGGTCGGACATGGCCTCGGCAAGCCAGAACACGATGTCGTCCTCCACCGTCGCGCCCACGCTGTTCTACTTCGCGCCGAAGAACATCTGGGTGCTCGCCTACCAGTGGGGCGGGACCGCGTTCTCCTACCGGACATCGAGCGACCCCACCAACCCGAACGGCTGGTCCTCCCCGCAGGTGCTGTTCTCCGGAAGCATCTCCGGTTCCGGGACGGGCCCCATCGACCAGACGCTCATCGGTGACGGTACGAACATGTACCTGTTCTTCGCCGGTGACAACGGCAAGATCTACCGCGCCAGCATGCCGATCGGGAACTTCCCGGGCAGCTTCGGCACGACCTCCACGGTGGTCATGAGCGACACGACGAACAACCTGTTCGAGGCCCCGCAGGTGTACAAGCTGCAAGGCCAGAACCGCTACCTCATGATCGTCGAGGCGATCGGCTCGCAGGGCCGCTACTTCCGTTCCTTCACGGCCACGAGCCTCAACGGCACGTGGACGCCGCAGGCCGCCACCGAGAGCAACCCCTTCGCCGGCAAGGCCAACAGCGGCGCCACCTGGACCAACGACATCAGCCACGGCGAACTGATCCGCACCACGGCCGACCAGACCATGACGGTCGACCCCTGCAACCTGCAACTCCTCTACCAGGGCCGCAGCCCCAGCTCGGGCGGCGACTACGGCCTCCTCCCCTACCGTCCGGGGCTGCTGACACTGCAGCGCTGACGGCATGACAAGGACTGGGCGGGCTCGGCGAAAGACCGAGCCCGCCCAAAGTCCTGAGATCAACGAACGCCCTTCAGGCACGGGCCAGTTCAGCAGCCCCGAAGGAGACGTCGAAGCGGTCGCACCAGATGCTGACGCTGGTGTAGCGCGACGGGTCCACGTCGTCCGGCAGGGTGTAGTTCTGGCTGCCCTTGTTCCCCTTGAGCTTGCCGAGACTGACGTACTCCCCGTCGTCGAAGACATGCCAGCCGTCCCGCCCCTCCTTCACGGGCGCGTCGGTCAGCCACACCCGCAGATCCGGGCCGTTGCTGGTGTCGAGGTTCTCCAGCCGGACGACGTGGCTGCCGTCGGCGAGCCGCAGCAGCTTCACCGTGCCCGACGTGGCGTGCTCGTGACTGACGAGTGCGCCGCTCGCCAGTGTGCTTGGCCCGTCGGCCGGTGCGCCGCTACCGGCAACGGTGGCGGAAGGCGCCACCGTGGGCGGCCCGGAACTCGCCACGGCACCGGGCAGCGCCTCGTCCACCGTTGTGTCCTGCCACAGCTTCCACGGCTGGAACCAGTACAGCCCGAACCCCACCACGGCGACGGCCGTCACCAGACCACCGGCGACCAGCCGCCCGCGCAGCGCCTTCCGCACCCGCCCCATGTCCGCTTCCCCTCCCGAGAGTTGTCTGCCGCTGCCTCATTCAACTGAGCGACCAGCCCTCGTCGCAGCACGGGAGAGATGACGAAACCCTTACGAGCGCTCCGGAGCCGAGCCTCGATGACCGCTTCGAGGAGATCGTCAGCCCCGCCGGACCGCCCCCAGTTGAGCCCGATGCAGGTCCGGGGCAGCGAAGCGCTGGGCCACCGTACGCAGGACCCGGGCCATCGCCTGGGCCGGCGGGGTGGCGGGGCGGGCCGCGGCTCGGGCCAGGAGGATGCGGCGGGTGGGGGCCGGGACGTCGGAGGCGAACGGCAGGAGGCGTACGTCGCTGCGTCGGCTCGTGAGGGCCAGGCGGGGTGCGAGCGCGATGCCGAGACCGGCGGCGACCATGGCCTGTGCTTCCTGGTAGTCGTGGGAGGAGTAGGCGATGCGCGGCTCGAACCCCGCTTGGCGGCAGCTGCGGCGCAGGACGTCGGCGACGGGGTGGTTGTCGGCGCGGATGATCCACTCCTGGTCGGCGAGGTCGCCGAGCCGCACGGAGGGACGGGTGCGCAGGGGTGAGTCGGCGGGGACGACCAGCACCGTGGGGTCGTCCAGCAGGTGGGTGAGGGCGAGCGCCGGATCGTCGAGGCGGTTCCATTCGTAGTCCCAGAGCAGCCCTTGGTCCACCTCACCGGTGTGCAGCATCTCCCTGAGCTCCGCGAGGACTCCGGCGCGCACCTCGATGCGGATGCCGGCGTGGCGCCGTCGGAAACGTGTGAGCGCCAGCGGCAGCAGGGACGCGCTCGCCGTGGGGAAGGAGCCGAGGCGCAGGCTGCCCTGGTCGAGGGCGGTGAAGGAGTCCAGGTCGGCCTGGGCGGCACGCAGTTCACGGCGGATGGCCTGGCCGCGTTCGGCCAGCGCGGCGCCCGCCGGGGTGGGGCGGATACCGCGGGGCAGCCGCTCGATGAGGGGCTGGCCCGCCTCCTGCTCCAGCAGGGACATCTGCTGGGAGGCGGCGGAGGTCGTCATGCCGAGGGCCTCCGCCGCGGCCGTGAGCGAACCGCGTTCGGTGGCCTCGGTGAGCAGCAGCAGGCGGCGCACGTTGAGCATGCGGCTGACTTTAGCTGAGCTAAACCCAGGTGAAGCGAACTGCGATTGTTCCGAAGTCACACCTCTGCGAAGGTCTGCGCAGTCGCCGAGCGGTGCGCCGGCCCGCCATTGCGCCCGTAGCCACCGCCTCGGCCCTTTCTCCCTACCTCCGTTGATCCAGGAAGAGCCTCAGACGTGCACATTCCCGCGACCCTGGTACGTGGCGGCACAAGCAAGTGCTGGCTGTTCAACCAGGTCGATGTCCCCGCCGACCGCGGCCACCTCGAAAGGCTGCTGGTCGCCGCATACGGCGCCACCGATCCCGTAGAACTGGACGGGGTGGGCGGGGCGACCCCCACCACCTCCAAGGCGGCCGTGGTCAGCGCCTCGCCCCGACCCGGCATCGACGTCGACTACCTCTTCGCCCAAGTCGGCATCGGCACAGGCTCGGTGGAGTGGACGAGCAACTGCGGTAACTGCGCCACCGGCGTCGCCCTCTACGCGGTGACCAAGGGACTGGTCCCGGTCACCGGCGACCAAACGCGCGTGGTCATGCGCAACACCAATACCGGCGCTGTCCTGGAGGGGATCGTCGACACCCGGGGAGGCATGGTGCGCCACTTCGGCCGCCAGACGGTACCCGGCACCCGGGCCGGCGGAGTCGCGGTCGGCCTCACCTTCCGCGACCCCGCCGGAGACACCGGCCGCTTGCTGCTCCCCACCGGCCGGGCCGCGCAGGACCTGCGGGTCGGCGCCGCCGAGCCGCTCCGCGTGAGCATGGTGGCCGCGGGCGCCCCGGTCGTCCTCGTCGACGCCGTCAGCGCCGGGCGCACCGGCGCCGAGTCCGAAGAACGGATGCGCGCCGACGTTCCCTGGCTGCGCACCGTCCGCCATGCCGCCGCACCCCTGATGGGGCTGCTCCGGCCGGGCGAGGAACCGGGCGACGCGGTGCCCAAGGTGGGCCTGGTCGGCCCGCCGGTGCCGTACACCACCACCCTTGGTGAACCGGTGGCGGCCGAGGACTACGACGTGTCGGTGCGCATGCTCTCCATGAACGCCCCGCACCCTGCCATCGGCCTGACCTCGGCCGTCGCCGTCGCGGCGGCCGGGCTGCTGGAGGGCTCCGTGGTCTCCCGCGTCACGGGCGGCCCGAAGGACGAGTGGTTGCGCCTCGGCACGCCCGCCGGTGTCGTCGCGGTCCGCTGCACCGACGTGAGGGACGGCCTGCCACACCGGGTGACCGTGCAGCGCGCGGCCCGGCTGCTCGCCGACGCCCGCATCTACGTACCGCAGGGAGACCGCCCGCAAGCCGCCTGAACCGCGACAAAACCTCACCACGTCCGCACCGCGCTACCCTCGCGCCCTCGGGGCGCGCCCTCCCGTCCCCACCGCACCAAGGACAAAGATGTCTGTTGAAGTGATCTCCATAGGCGCCCTGTTGGTGATGTTCGTGGTCGGCACCGTGCTGCCGATCAACCTGGGCATCCTCGCCTTCGTCGCCACCTTCGCGGTCGGGACCGCCTCGCTCGGCCTCACCGAGGACGAGATCTTCGAGGGGTTCCCGGCGAAGCTCTTCGTCACCATCGTCGGCGTCACCTATCTGTTCTCCGTCGCCCGCCGCAACGGCACCATCGACTGGCTCGTCGCCGCCGGGGTCAGGCTGGTGCGCGGCAAGGTCGAGCTCATCCCCTGGGTGCTGTTCCTGGTGGCCGCCCTGCTGACGGCGTTCGGTACGTTCACCCCGGCCGCGGTCGCGATCCTGGCGCCGATCGGCATGAACTTCGCCTACCGCTACAAGCTCAACCCGTTGGTCGTCGGCATGATGGTGATCAGCGGCGGGCACGCGGGGGCGTTCTCCCCGTTGGCCGTCTCCGGTGCGCTGGTGCTCGGCCTCGTCGACAAGACCGATGTGCACGTCTCGGCGGTGGCGCTGTTCAGCGCCAGCTTCGTGATCAACCTGGTGCTCGCGGTCCTCACCTATGTCCTGCTCGCCAAGCGTCCCGCTCCGCTGGCCGAGGGCACCGCGCAGACAGCCGACGACGAGGACCTCGCCGTCTCCGGCCGGCCCGACTGGCGGCAGTGGCTCACCCTCGCCTCTCTGCTGGCCCTAGTCGTCGGCGCGCTCGGCTTCCACCTGGAGATCGGCTTCCTCGCGCTGGCGGCGGGCGCTCTGCTGGCGCTGGTGGACATGAAGCGGCAGGAGAAGGCCGTGGACGGCGTCACCTGGTCCACCCTGCTGCTGGTCGCGGGCATGATGACCTACATCGCGATGCTGGAGAAGGCCGGCATCATCGAGGAGATCTCCGAGCACGCCGCCGACTTGGGCGCCCCGGTCGTCGTCGCCCTGCTGTTGTGCTTCACGGTGGCCATCACCTCCGCCTTCGCCTCCTCCACGGCGATCCTCACCGCGATCATCCCGCTCGCCGTACCCCTGCTGCTGTCCAGTCATCTCAGTGCCGCGGGACTGATCGCCGCGCTCGCCGTCTCCACGACGATCGTCGACACCTCTCCCTTCTCGACCAACGGAGCGCTGGTCCTCAGCAACGCCCGCGGGGTGGACGCCCGTCGCTTCTACCGCCAGGTCATCGGGTACACGAGCGGCATCGTCGCCCTCGGCCCCGTCATCGCCTGGGGTGCGCTGGTCCTGCCCTGGTCGTAGCCCGAAGGGCGCCGTGCCGGACCGCACGGCGCCCTCCGCCCGGACCATCGGTCAGCTGTGCTCAGGGCGTTCGATGGACACCTTGGGCAGCCTGCGGGCCAGCGGTGCGGGCAGCCACCAGGCCCACTTGCCGAGCATCTGCATGACGGCGGGGACGATGAGGCACCGGATGACGACGGCGTCGAGCAGGATGGCGACCGCCAGGCCGAGCCCGAACTGCTGGAGCATGCGGTCGGAGCTGAGGACGAACGCCCCGAAGACGAACATCATGATGGCCGCGGCGGCGGTGATGACCTTGCCGGTGGACGCCAGCCCCTCGCGCACGGACTGCGAGTGGTCCTGGGTGCGTGACCATTCCTCGTGGATGCGGGAGATGAGAAAGACCTCGTAGTCCATGGAGAGCCCGAAGACGATCGCGAAGATCAGCGCCGGGATGAAGGCTTCGACGGGGCCGGGCTGTGCGCCGAACCAGCCGTGCTGGAAGACCAGGGTGATCACGCCCAGCGCGGCGGAGATGGACAGCAGGTTCAGGACGGCTGCCTTGACCGGGATCCAGACCGACCGGAAGACCAGCAGGAGCAGCAGCGAGGACACGCCGACGACGACGGCGACGAACAACGGCAGCCGGGCGGCGAGTGTCTCGGAGACGTCCTGGGAGGCGGCCGTCGCACCGCCCACCAATACCTCGGCGCCGGTGGCCTGTTCCAGGGACGGCGTCACGTCGTCGCGCAGGTGGTGGACGAGGTCCACGGTCCCCTCGTCCTGGGGCGAGGTCGCCGGGTAGACGAAGACGGTGGACAGGGCACCGTCCTCGGAGGGCATCGCCGGGCCGGCCGCGGCGACGCCGTCGGTGGTTGCGAGCCGTTCCTGGACCGTCTTGCCGGCTTCCTCGTCGCCCTTCACCAGCACGATGAGTGGCCCGTTGAAGCCGGGGCCGAAGCCCTCGGCGAGCAGGTCGTACGCGTGGCGGGACGTCGTCTCGGCGGGATCGTTGCCGGAGTCGGCGAAGCCCAGGCGCATGCCCAGCGCCGGTGCCGACAGGGCCAGCAGCGCGAACACGCCGACCAGCAGGGTCGGCAGGGGACGTCGCTGCACGGCACGGGCCATGGCACGCCAGCCGTCGCCCTCCGACGTGCCCTTCTTCGTCGCCTTGGCCTGCTGCTTGCGCACATGGCGCTGGATGCGCCCGCCGAACAGGGCCAGCAGCGCGGGCAGCAGCACCAGGGAGGCGGCCATGGTGATCAGAACGGTGATGGCCACCGCGAGCGCGATGCCTTGCAGCGAGCCCAGCCCGAGGGCGACCAGGCCCAGGAGGGCGACGATGACCGTGCAGCCGGCGAAGAAGACCGTGCGTCCGGCGGAGTCGAGGGCCTTGCGGCCGGCCTCCGCGGGCCGCGCCCCGGCCAGGAGTTCATGACGGTAGCGGTAGAAGATCAACAGGGCGTAGTCGACGCCGACCCCGAGGCCGACGAGCATCAGGATGGGTGGGGTGAAGTCGGCGACCGTGAAGACGTGCGAGGCCAGGGCGATCAGGCCTATGGCGCCGCCCACGGCGAACAGTGCCGTGATCAGCGGCAAGGAGGCCGCCAGCAGCGAACCGAACAGCAGCACCAGGATGACCAACGCGGCCACGATCCCGGCGAGTTCGGCGGTCGGCCCCTCCTTGTCCTCGGCATTGCGTGCGGCCTCGCCGCCCACCTCGACCTGGAGCTGCTCGGTGGCGATGCTCCGTGCCGTGTCGATGATCCTGGCGACGTCCTCTTTGGGGACGTCTTCCGTCTTGCCGTCCAGCGTGACGGACGCGTAGGCGATCGTGCCGTCCTCGGACACCGCCGAGGCATCGTCGAAGGGGCTGCGCACGTCGGCGACCCCGGCCATGTGCCTCACCTCGGCCAGCATCGGCTCGACCGTGTCCGCGGCGCTCCTCACACCGGCGGTGTCCTTGAAGACGATCTCGACGCTGTCGCCCGCCTGGTCACTGCCGTGCTGCTTGAACAGGTCGGTGGCCGCCTGGGAATCGGTGCCCGGCAACGAGAAGTCGTTCCGGTACGCGGTGCCGGCCGCGGAGGCGCCCAGCGTGATGGCGGCCACCACCGCCACCCAGAGCGCAAGGGCGGCCCAGCGATGACGCTGCGCCCAGCCGGCCAGCGCACCGAACCGTCCGTCGGGCGCGGGCGAGCCGTCCTGCGGCGGGGGCAGGGCGAGGGATGCGGCGGAGCCGCGGGGGGAGGACACGATGCCTACCTCGGATTCGAGTGAGCGTTGCCTGGAGTCCCCGAGCCTGCCCGCGCACCCCGGCCGCGGACGTCGGCCCACGGCTGACACCCGGCGTGCACCGGCGGCAGGAGGCGAGCCCGGCGCCGTACACCAGCGGATGTACGCCCGCGCCGCCACGTACATCTCCAGCACGCACCCTCGGAACAAACACGCACATAAGGTCCTGGGTGCCGCCGAGCCCCAGGCAGAATGAGGCAATGCCGCGTCTCGACGTCACCCGTTTCCGCCTGCCCGGAGGGCCGCGGGTCGACATGGCGCTCGCCGGGGTCGTCCTCGTCCTGGGAGGAGTGGCCGAGGGGCAGCGCCTGGGCCCCGACTGGCGCGCCACGCCATCCGTGGTCGTCTCCTGGCTGCTCGTGATGGCGGTGTGCGGGACGCTGTTGCTGCGCCGCCGCCACCCCGTACCGGTGGGCTGGTTCACGGTGCTCGGCACGGGCACCTACTACCTGCTGAGCACGGTCGACGCGCCGCTGGTCGTGGTCCCGATCGTCGTCCTGCACGCGCTGGCGGCCCAGGGACGCATCCAGGAGTCCATCGCCATGGCGACGGTGATGGTCCTCGGCGTGGGCGCGGGCGCCCTGGTCGGCACCGGCGACGTCACCGGCACGGCCGTGTTCATGCTGACCGGCTGGCTGGTCGCGGTGGTGGCCCTGGGCGCGATGCGCCACGGCCGGGTCGCCTACGCGGAGGAGGAGGCCAGACTGCGCGCCGCGCAGGAGCGGCTGCGCATCGCCCGCGAACTCCACGACGTGATCGGCCACAACATGTCGATGATCCATGTGCAGGCGTCCGCCGCCCTGCACCGGCTGAAGAAGGACCCCGCCCAGGCGGAGGACGCGCTGGCCGCGATCAAGCAGGGCAGCAAGGAGGGCCTGCGGGAACTGCGCGCCACCCTCGGCGTGCTGCGCCAGGTCGACGAGGCAGCCGAGGAGGCCCCCACCGCTCCCCCGCCCGGGCTGTCCAGGATCGACGAGCTGGTCGCCTCGGCGGCCCGTGCGGGTCTCGACGTACGCGTCGAGCCGAGCGGAAACGGCGCACCGCTGCCGGCGGCGGTGGACCTCGCCGCCTACCGCATCGTCCAGGAGTCACTGACCAACGCCGTCAGGCACAGCGGTGCCCGGCAGGTCGTCGTCCGGATCCGCCGCGGCCGGCGGGAACTGACGCTCAGCGTCCAGGACGACGGCCACGGTGCGGCGCGGTCCGGGCACAGCGGCGGCAGCGGGATCGCGGGCATGGCGGAACGGGCGCGTGCGCTGGGGGGAACGCTGAGCGCCGAGCCCGGCAGCGCGGGCGGATTCGTCGTCCGGGCCCGGCTACCGTTCACCGACCACCACGAGCCGATCGGCGGAGCAGCTGATGATCCGGATTCTGCTGGCGGATGACCAGCGCCTGGTGCGCGCGGGAATCCGCGGCATCCTCGACGACGAGGACGACCTGCACGTGGTCGCCGAGGCCGCCGACGGGCACGCCGCCCTCGCCGCGTGCCGGGAACTCCGGCCCGACGTGGTGCTGATGGACATCCGCATGCCCGGCATGGACGGCCTCGAAGCCGCCCGCCGCATCGCCGGCGACGAGCGACTGGCGGCGGTCAAGGTGGTCATGCTGACGACGTTCGACCTCGACGAGTACGTGTACGGGGCTCTGCGCACCGGAGCCTCGGGCTTCCTCGTCAAGGACACCGAACCCGCCGAACTCCTGCACGCGGTGCGCGTCGCGGCGCGCGGCGACGCGCTCATCAGCCCCTCCGTCACCCGGCGGCTGATCGCCGAGTTCGCCGACCGCCCGGACCACACCCGCGAGCCCGACCGCCGCCTCGACGCCCTCACCACCCGCGAACGCGAAGTCATGCGGCTGATCGCCGCCGGCTGCACCAACGACGAGATCGCGACGCGCCTCGTGGTCTCCCCCTTGACGGCGAAGACCCACGTCAGCCGCATCATGGCCAAACTCGGCGCCCGGGACCGGTCCCAGGTCGTCGTCATGGCCTACGAGTACCGCATGGTCAGCCCCGGTTGGCTCACGGACTGAACCCTTGGGAGCCGGCGCAGCGAACGACGTGCGTGGCGCGGCCCCGGCTCCCTGGGGATCAGTAGCCGTAGATCATCTTGTAGGCCGCCTCGGGGAGGAAGTCTCCGGCCCTGGAGCCGGCACCGATCCCGCAGTTGCCGTCCGACTCCCCCGGCGTCTTGATCCACAGCAGCATCTCGGCCCCTCCGCCCATCCGGGTGGGCGTGCCGATGCGGCGGCCGGAGGGGTTGCACCACTGGCCGTTGGAGCCGTTGCCGTTGCGGCTGGTGTCCACGACGAAGGGCTTGGTGTAGCCGTAGCGTGCGCTGAGTTCACGGTTGACGGCGTCGCCGAAGGCGGTGTTCTCGGCGGTCGTGAAGTAGTTGGAGACGTTGAGCGAGAAGCCGTGGGCCTGGCGGACGCCGGCCTCGTGGAGGCGGCGGGCCATCGTCGCCGCGTTCGTCCAGGCGGGGTTGCCGGCGTCCATGTAGACCCAGGTGTTGGGGGCCTGGCGGCTGAACTCGCCGAGGGCGCCGGTGAGCATGGCCTCGCGTTCGTCGATCTGGGCCTGGTTCATGCAGCCGTAGTCCCCGAGGGAGTCCGGTTCCAGGATGACGACGGCCGGGCGGCTCCCGATGCCGCCGGCGAACTGGGCGATCCAGCTCGCGTAGGCGGACGGTGAGGAGGCGCCGCCGGCGGAGTGGCCGCCGCAGTAGTCGCGGTTGTAGACGTTGTAGGCGACGAGGATGGGCAGCTTGTCGGCCTGGTCCGCGGCTCCGACGTAGGCCCCGGTGGCGGTTCCGATGGTGCCGCTCCAGGAGCCGAACCAGCGGGCCATCGGGGTGTTGGCGATGGCGGAGTTGATCGCGGGGGCCCGGCCGTCGCCGAGGTTGGCGGCCACCCATCGCTTCGCCGTGGAATTGGGGTCCACGTAGAACCCGCTCGTCATGGTGGTGGGGTCGGCCGCCTGAGCGGACGGTGCGGCGGCGAGCGCCAGCGGCAGGGCGCAGAGCGCTGCCGCCAGGGTGCGGAGTCTGCGGCTCATCACAGGACCTCGGTTTCCTGGCAGGGAATGTCGGAGGTTGGGAGCGCTCCCACTGGAAGCGGTCCCAATCGTGGAGTCAGCTGGTTCAACTGTCAATGGCTGATGCAGAGTTAGACCACCCAGAGCCCTGCGGCGGCAGATACTGGAAGCGCTACCAGTACCCCGGGGCTGCGCGCTCCCCGCCTGTGACAGACTCCCGCTCCATGGCAGAAGATCCGCCGCGCAGACAGCCGACGCTCGACGAGGTGGCCGAACACGCCGGCGTCTCCCGCTCCGTGGCCTCCCGCGCCCTCAACAACGCCCCGCACGTCAGCCGCGCCAAACGCGAGGCCGTCCAGCGGGCCGTCCGGCAGCTCGGTTACGTCCCCAACCCGACCGCCCGCGCCCTGGCCACGCGGCAGACGGGAGCGGCCGCCCTGGTCGTCTCGGGAGAGGATCCCTCGATCTTCGCCGACCCCTTCTTCGCCCAGGTCATCGTCGGGGCCACGGCCGCCCTGGAAGACGCGGACCTGCATCTGATGCTGTGCCTGGCCGCTTCCGACCGGGGGCGCAAGCGGGTGGCCGAACTGCTGCGGTCCAGGGGCGCCGACGGCGTCATGCTGATGGCACTGCGCGAGGACGATCCGCTGCTCCCCCTGGCCGAGGAGACGCGGATGCCCGTCGTGTTCGGCGGGCGCCCGGTCGGCGCGACTCCGCGGTGGTACGTCGATGTCGACAACGTCGGCGGGGCACGCGAGGCGACCGAGCACCTGGTCGCACGCGGCCGGACCCGGGTGGCCGCGCTGTGCGGGCGGCTGGACACCGAGGCCGGTCGCGCCCGGTACCGCGGCTACCGGGACGCCCTGCTCGCGGCCGGCCTCGATCCGTTCCCGCCGCAGGAGGGCGACTTCACCGAGCCCAGCGGAGCCGCCGCCATGGCCGCGCTGCTGGCGAACCACCCTGACGTGGACGGTGTGTTCGCCGCCAACGACAACATGGCGGCGGGGGCGCTGCGCACGCTGCGGAAGGCGGGGCGGCTGGTTCCCGACGACGTCGCCGTGGTCGGCTTCGACGACCTGGCCGTCGCGCAGATCGCCGACCCGCCGCTCACCACCGTCCACCAGCCCATCCAGGCGCTGGGGCGGGAGATGGCGCGCATGCTGGTCTCGCTCGTCAACGGCCAGGAACCCACGCCGCTGATCCTGCCGACCCACCTGGTGGTCCGCTCCAGCGCCTGACCCCTGTGCGGGGCGTCAGCAGGTCGAGTTGGTCTGGGTCAGCAGGCCGAGCCGCCACGGCAGGAGGTTGTAGTCACCGCCGGCGTCGGCTCGCTTCGAACAGGGCGTACTTGTTGGCGTCCTGGGCCGCGATGACCGTGTTGGTAAAGCCCTTCGGGAACTGGCCGACGGTCGTCTGCGAGCGGTACAGGTGGCCGTTGTCGTCGGAGGAGAACAGGTAGCAGTTGGCGCTGTCGCAGATCACCCACATGTCGACCCAGTAGCCACCGCCGATGTTCTGCCGGATGATGTCCGGCATCGACGCGTAGACGTTGCGCGGTGCGCTCCACCCGTTCGGGTTGCTGATGTCGGGGTTGGTGGAGTACGAGGCGTAGCCGGTCTGGTAGACGAGGTACCACAGGCGTTGGGGCGCGTAGTAGAAGACCTGCGGGGCCGCCCGGTAACCGGAGCCCATGGCGGTGCGGTCCAGGTAGCGGTGCGTGGCCGAACCCGCCTGCGACCAGTCGGAGAAGTTCAGCGTGTTCTTGTGAGGAACCCCGGGCGTTCACGCCGGGAGGAATCGCATCTGAAGATGGCGGTACGGAGCACTGCGGATTCGGGCCGGGGCAGGAACGAGGCGAGGTCCCTCGTTCGGGTGAGGCATGGGGAACGTGTGGTGGCTGGTCGTACGGGTGTGTACGTTCACGTTCATGAAACTGGTGGTGCGGGTCAAACTGCTGCCGACGCCCGAGCAGGCGGCGGCACTTGAGGCAACCCTGCACGCTTGCAACGAGGCGGCCACCTGGGTCGCCGACGTCGCCTTCGAGGCGAAGGCCATGAAGCCTCTGGACCTGCGCAAGCACACCTACCAGCAGATCAAGACCCGGTGGCAGCTGGGGGCGCAGGCCGCCCAGCACGCGATCAAGAAGACCTGCGACGCCTACACCACGCTGCGCGCCAACCTCCGTAACGGCAACTACGGAAAGCCCGGCTTCACACGGTACGAGAAGGCGGCGGGCAAGCCGGTTGCCTTCCGCCCGGATGCCGCCCAGCCGTATGACGACCGGATGCTGTCCTGGCAGCACGAGCAGCGCACGGTGTCGATCTGAACGACCAGCGGGCGGATGAAACATGTCGCCTTCACCGGCGAGGCGGAGCAACTGGCGACCGTGGCCGAGCACCGGCAGGGCGAGTCAGATCTGCTGTGCCAGGGCGGGCAGTGGTACCTGCTGGTCACCTGCGAGATCGCGGAGGCGGAGCCGAATGTGCATCCGGTGGGCTTCGTCGGGGTGGACCTGGGGATCGTGAACATCGCCACCACCTCCACTGGCACGCGGCACAGCGGACGCCGTATCAATCGGACCCGGGAACAGGACCGGAAACTCCGTGCCAAGCTGCAGAAGAAAAACACCAAGTCCGCCAAGCGGAGGGCGAAGAAACACGCGGGCAAGGAGGCCCGCCGCGCCCGGGACATCAACCACAAAATTAGCAAATGCATCGTGGCGGAGGCTCAACGCACCGCTCGTGGCATCACCCTGGAAGACCTGGGCGGCATCCGCAGCCGGGAATGCTCTCGCTGCCACCACATGGAGACAGCCAACCGGCCCTCCCAGGCCACTTTCACCTGCCGGTCGTGCGGCTTCGCTGAGCACGCCGACCACAACGCGTCCCACAACATCAGCCACCGCGGCTGGTGGACATGGGTCCGCGGGGCTGAGTCACAAGCCCCTGCCCTCACCCTCATCGCCTGACAGCAGACGACGAGAGCGAGAGCTGGACGCAGCCGGGACACCGAAACCATCGGTGAACCCGAGCCGCAAGCCCGGGACTTCAGCCCCGGGTAGTTGACGGCGTGGACAGGTCGAACCGGGTGACGCGGACGGCGCCGCCCAGTGCCTGCGTGGCGTGGTTGAAGAGGGCGAATCGGTAGCCCATGAAGAACCGCCAGTCGTTGCCCATCGAGAAGGCGGGGCCGAGGCGGGTGAAGGTGGTGCCGTCGGTGCTGTAGGAGAAGGTGCCGGGGCGTGCCGAGCCGGGGCGGATGTCCGCATTCGCGCGCAGCCACACGCGGTTGCCCTGGACGGGCGCACTGGCGGCCTCGGTTCCGGTGCCGGTGGTGTTCCAGTTGCCGTCCATGGTCAGCCCGTTGACCATCACCAGGCGCGTGGTGCCGCCGTCGCGCTTGAGGCCGATCCAGGCGGAGGAGTCACGCAGCAGCGCGAGTCCGGCGCGGTCGCCGTCCCGCATCGCGGAGTGGTCGAGGAGGACCGTGGCGGTGGAGGTGGGGCCCTGGATGCGGTGGGTGAGGGTGTTGCGGGCCCAGTAGAGGTCGTTGGTGACGGTCGCGGTGCGCAGGGTCAGGCCGTTGTCGACCGCCCACTTGGTGTTGTCCGGGTTGTGGTTCCACTCCCATCTCGGTTTGAGGGTCGTGCCGTCGAAGATGTCCACGCCGGTCATGGGGGTGACTTGGCGAGGCGGCGTGGGGACGGCCGGGCTCGGGTACGAGGTGCCCCATGCGCCGCTCACGAGTTGGACGATGGGCCAGCCGTCCGAGGTCCAGGTGACGGGCGCCAGGGCGGGCACCCGTCCGCCGGGGTAGGCGTCGACGAAGGCCAGGTAGTACCAGGCCCCGCTCTGCGTCTGTACCAGTCCGCCCTGGTGCGGGACCCCGCCGCCGGGGATCGGCCCGGGCAGGTTCAGCAGGACCTGCCGCATGGTGTACGGGCCGAAGGGGCCGGCCGAGGACTTGAGGATGTACTGGCCGTTGGCGGGGCGGGTCAGGAAGATGTAGTACTGCCCGTTGATCTTGTAGAAGCGGGAGCCTTCCAGGGTGCCGACGCTCGACGGTGTCGTGAAGACCTGCTGGGTACGGACCTGGGTGCGGCCGTCGGGCGAGAGCTGGGCCACGCTGATGGTCGTGTTGCCGTAGGCCACGTAGAGGGTGTCGTCAGTGTCGACGAGCAGCCCCGCGTCGTAGTAGGGCGTGCTGATCGTCGTCAGCCTGCTCCATGGCCCTTCGGCGGCGGTGGCGGTGTAGACGTACGTCCGGGCGAAGTCGATCTGACCCAGCCAGTAGAAGGTCCTGTTGCTCGGCCGGTAGGCCAGTGACGACGCCCAGATGCCGCGGACGTAGCCGCGCGCCCCGTTCAGGTCGTACTTGGCGCCGAAGTCGAGCGTGGGTACCGAGTGACCGGCGATCTCCCAGTTCACCAGGTCGTACGAGCGCAGGACGGGTGCGCCCGGTGAGTAGTGCATCGTCGAGGCGGAGGCGTAGTAGGTGTCGCCGACGCGGATGACGTCGATGTCGGCGAAGTCCTGCCAGATCACCGGGTTGGTGAAAGTCGCCGCCTGGGCGAAGGCCTGGGCCGTGGGGAGGAGGGCGCCCGCGGCGAGGCCGGTGGCGGCCGCCAGCGCGCGACGGCGGGAAAGCTCTTGATGCGTCCATGACATCTCCATGTGGGGGTGTTCTCCTCGCACTTCGTTCAGAGGGAGCGGCTCACGCCATTCGGAATGTCGAACACAGATCGGCGAGTCGAGCAACCTGGATGATAGAAGGCCGGTGATAGACGTCAAGACTTCACGCACGATCGCAAGTCTTGTCGAAACATTCGCACACTTCGAGCTGCACTTCTCGCAGGTCAACCATCAGATGTGCCAGAGGTGTTGACATGTTCGCGTACCTCTCTAACATCCCTGACACCGTGAGTTTCCGAACGAGGCTCGAAATTTCGAACCTCCTCCCAAGGAGCCCCTGGTGCCCAGACGCTCACGCGGACGACTGCTCCGCCTCCTCGCAGCCGCCGCCCTGACCATCACCGCGTCCGTGACGGCCTCCGCCCACTCCCCCGCCTCGGCCGCGCCGGGCAGCCCCGCCCTCACGCCGCCCCTCGGATGGAACAGCTGGAACAGCTTCGGGTGCGGCATCACCGAGACCCAGGTCCGCCAGGCCGCCGACGCGATGGTGTCCTCGGGCATGCGGGACGCCGGCTACCGCTACGTGGTGGTCGACGACTGCTGGTTCGACCCGCAGCGCGACGCGGCAGGCAACCTGCGGGCCAACCCGACCAAGTTCCCCAGCGGCATGAAGGCCCTCGGGGACTACATCCACAGCAAGGGCCTGAAGTTCGGCATCTACCAGGTGCCCGGCGAGCGCACCTGCGCGCAGGGCACCGGCGCCTATCCCGGGTCGACGGGCAGCAAGGGCCACGAGACCCAGGACGCTGCCACGTTCGCCTCGTGGGGCGTCGACTACCTGAAGTACGACTGGTGTTCCTCCAGCGGCACCCGTGACGAGCAGGTCGCACGCTTCACGATCATGCGCGACGCCCTGCGCGCCACCGGACGCCCGATCGTCTACAGCATCAACCCCAACAGCTTCCACGCCATCACCGGGGACAAGTACAACTGGGGCGAGGTCGCCGACCTGTGGCGGACGACCGAGGACCTGCTCGACATCTGGCAGAACGGCAACACCAACAGCTACCCGATGGGCGTCGGCAACGTCCTCGACGTCACCGCACCGCTGGCCGCGCAGTCCGGCCCGGGCCACTGGAACGACCCCGACATGCTCGTCGTCGGCCGCCCCGGCCTGTCGCTGACCGAGTCCCGCTCCCACTTCGCCCTGTGGGCCCTCATGAGCGCCCCGCTCATGGCGGGCAACGACATCCGCACCATGTCCGCCGACGTCAGCGCCATCCTGCGCAACCCGCGCCTGCTGGCGGTGAACCAGGACACGCTCGGCGCGGGCGGACGCCGGGTGCGCGACGACGGCGCCACCGAGGTCTTCGCCAAGCCCCTCGCCGACGGCTCGGTCGCCGTGGGCCTGTTCAACCGCGGCGACAGCACCGCGACCATCAGCACGACGCCCGCCCAAGTCGGCCTGTCCGGCGGTCCGTTCACCCTCACCGACCTGTGGACCGGAGGCACGTCCAGCACCTCCGGCCAGATCTCGGCAAGCGTCCCCGCGCACGGTGTCGCCGTGTACCGGGTGACCGGCAGCACCCCGCTGACCGCCACCACCTCACGCCTGCGAGGCACCGCCTCCGGCCGCTGCGTGGACGTCGACAACGCCTCCACCGCCGCCGGCGCCACGGCGCTCCTCTGGGACTGCCACACCGCCGCCAACCAGCTGTGGACCACCTGGGCCGGCGGCGAGATCCGCGTCTACGGCGACAAGTGCCTCGACGCCTACAACCAGGGCACCACCAACGGAACCCGCGTCATCACCTGGCCCTGCAACGGCCAGAACAACCAGAAATGGACCATCGGCTCCGACGGAACGATCCGCAACGCCCAGTCCGGACTGTGCCTCGACGCCAACGGAGCCGCCACCGCCAACGGGACCCCGCTGGTCCTGTGGACCTGCAACGGCCAGGCCAACCAGAAGTGGTCCCGCACATGAGGGACTCAGCCCACCCGTCAACGGCTCCCCCGTCCGTCAGCGTCCCCCGGAGGCCATGGTGATCCCGGCTCGGCCGTCACCCACCACCAGTACCGGACTCGTCCGGGCAGTCGCCTGGACCCTGGGCCTCCTGCTGGCCTTCGCCGTCGTACCCGCCGCGGTGCATCCCACCGCGGCCCGGGCCGACAACCCCATCGTTCAGCACATCTACACCGCCGACCCGGCCCCGCTGGTCCACAACGGACGGGTCTACCTCTACACCGGGCACGACGAGGACGGCTCCACCTACTTCACCATGAAGGACTGGCGGGTGTGGTCCTCCGCCGACATGGTCAACTGGACCGACCACGGTTCACCGCTCAGCCTGACCACCTTCAGCTGGGCGTCCTCCGACGCGTGGGCGGGACAGGCCGTGGAGCGAGGCGGCCGGTTCTACTGGTACGTACCCGTGAAGAATCGGGCGACCGGCCGGATGGCCATCGGCGTGGCGGTGGCGGACAGCCCCACCGGCCCGTTCCGCGACGCCCTCGGCCGACCGCTGGTGGAGAACGGCGAGATCGACCCGACCGTCTTCATCGACGACGACGGCCAGGCCTATCTCTACTGGGGCAACCCGAATCTGACGTACGTCAGGCTGAACGCCGACATGATCTCCTACTCGGGCAGTCCCACGAGGATCCCGCTCACCACCGCCGGGTTCGGCACCCGCACCGGGGACCCCAACCGTCCCACGCTGTACGAAGAGGGGCCCTGGGTCTACAAGCGGAACGGCCTGTACTACATGGTGTTCGCGGCCAAGTGCTGCTCGGAATTCATCGCCTACTCCACCGCACCCGGCCCGACCGGGCCCTGGACCTATCGCGGCACGGTCATGCCCACGCAGGGCAGCAGCTTCACCAACCACCCCGGGATCGTGGACTTCAAGGGCAATTCATACTTCTTCTACCACAATGGCGCGCTCCCGGGCGGTGGCGGCTACACCCGCTCGGTCGCGGTGGAGAGGTTCTCCTACAACGCCGACGGCACGATCCCGACGATCAACATGACGAGCACGGGTGCCCCCCAGGTCGGCACGCTCAATCCGTACGTCCGCCAGGAGGCGGAGACGATCGCCTGGGGATCCGGGATCGAGACCGAACCGTCCGGCGACGGCGGAACGAACATCGGCTGGATCGAGAACGGCGACTACACCAAGGTCAAGGGCGTGGCCTTCGGGTCGGGCGCGTCCTCCTTCACCGCCCGCGTGGCCTCGGCCACCGGCGGCGGCACCATCGAGGTGCGCCTGGACGGTCCGAACGGGACTGTCGTGGGCCGCTGCGCTGTGCCGAACACCGGAGGCTGGCAGACCTGGACGACGGTGAACTGCCCCATCGGCGGCGCGACGGGAACCCACGACCTCGCTCTGCGGTTCACCGGCGGCAGCGGCTATCTGCTGAACATGAACTGGTGGCAGTTCACCCCGGCGCAACCCTGACCGCACCGTGACAGCGAAGTCCGACCAGAAGAGGAGCTGCATGTTGAAAACGTCCAGGTTCCGTTTATGGACCCCCGTGGCCGCAGTGCTGCTCGTCCTGACCATGGGAGGCACGGCACTGGCCGGTGACCACCGCGCCGCCGCGCCGGTCACGCCCTCCGGTACGGCCGCCGCGAACGCCGGCACCGCCGCCGCGAGCCCCGGCTGCGGCAAGACTCCCACCCTGACGAGCGGCACCTACACGATCCAGAGCGGCGGCAAGAACCGCAGCTTCATCCTGCGCGTCCCGGACGGCTACGACCGCGACCACGGCTACCGGCTGATCTTCGGGTTCCACTGGCTGGGCGGCACCTCCACGGACGTGTCCACGGGCCGCACCGTGGAGACGGGCACTTGGGCCTACTACGGACTCCAGCGACTTGCGAACAACAGCGCCATCTTCGTCGCACCGCAGGGCCTCAACAACGGCTGGGCCAACTCCGGCGGGGAGGACGTCACCTTCGTCGACGACATGATCCGCCGCATCGAGGCGGACCTCTGCGTCGACACCACCCAGCGCTTCGCCCTCGGCTTCAGCTACGGCGCCGCCATGTCGTACTCCCTCGCGTGCTCCCGCGCCACCGTCTTCCGGGCCGTCGCGGTCCAGAGCGGCGGAGTGCTCAGCGGTTGCAGCGGCGGCACCCAGCCCATCGCCTACCTCGGCGTGCACGGACTCAGGGACAACGTCCTCGGCATCTCCGGGGGACGGGCGATGCGGGACAAGTTCGTCCAGAACAACGGCTGCACTCCCCAGAACCCGCCCGAGCCCGCGCAGGGCAGCCTGACCCACCGGGTCACCACCTACGCGGGATGCTCGGCCGGACACCCGGTCGCCTGGGCCGCGTTCGACGAAGGACACATCGCCGCCCCGCAGGACGGAGCCCCCGGTGACAGCGGCAGAAGCTGGGTGCCGGGAGAGGTGTGGAAGTTCTTCGCTCAGTTCCAGACCTCCGACCCGTCACCGGGTACCTCCTCCTGCCGCGTCACCGACGCCGTCAGCGCCTGGAACAACGGTCTGACCTCGAACATCACCATCACCAACACCGGCACCACCACGGTCGACGGATGGTCACTGACCTTCACCCTGCCGGGCGGCCAGGCCATCACCTCCGGCTGGAACGCCACCTACTCGCCGACTTCCGGCGAGGTGACCGCCAAGAACCTCTCCCACAACGCGACCCTCGCGCCGGGCGCGTCCACCACCATCGGTTTCCAGGCCGTCCACACCGGTAATACGGCGGCGCCGACCACGTACACCCTCAACGGAGCTGCCTGTACGGTCCTCTGACCCCGACTCACGCAAGGCCGCATCCCGCCGGGGCCGTCGCTCCGGCGGGATGCCGTCAGGCGTCATCCCTCAGCGACCGCCCCTCACACGATCGACCCAGCGGCCAAGACTCCGTCGCGACCGGCGTGGACGCGGTCGCATGCGAGAACGACCTTCGGTGTCTTCCTCTCCTGCCCCACCGGGGCTCCTCCCCCAGTGATCGTCCGGCGACAGGAGCGGCGCCCTGCGTTCTGCCTGAGCTGCGATCTCGACGTGCGATTCATGGGCAGTGATGCGGAATGCCTCCTCATAGGAAGCCAGGGCCGCGCTCATGGCGCCGCCCGCAAGCCCCCGGCGGCGGATACGTGACGCCAGCCAGGTGAAGAACCCCAGGACTGCGGCAAGGCCACCGATCAAGATCAGGTACGGCATGAACGCATCCATGGACGTGAGCCTAATAGCTGGCGTACAGGCCGATCAGGACGTGCGCGCGTCGCCGCTCTCGCGGTGTGCGAGGACCTCGGCCATGTGTGTCTGCGCCCAGTCCCTGAGCCCGCGCGTCATGTGGTGGAGCGACAGGCCGAGGTCGGTCAGCTCGTAGGTGACGGTGACCGGGACGGTCGGCGTCACGGTGCGGGTGAGCAGACCGTCGTGCTCCAGCGACCGTAGCGTCTGGGTCAGCATCTTCTGGCTGACCCCGGCGAGAAGACGAGAGAGCTCGGAGTAACGCAGCGCCCTTGGAGCATCTGCGTGCGCGGCACCCGCGGGTCCCGGTTTGTCGTCGCCGCCCAGCGCGCACAGGATCAGGACCACCCACTTGTCCGAGATCCGGTCGAGCAGCTGCCGACTGGGGCACTCCGCGAGGAACGCGTTGAACTCCATCTTGGCCTGAGCCCTCTTCTCGGCCGCCTTCATCGTCGTCAACTGATCGCACCTCTCACCGATGGGCGGGTTACGCACTCTCAAGTGCCTACTTCCCGACGGGAAGTTACTCCCCAATGCTGATGCAGGCGGGCAGCAGACGCCACCCCCGCAAGCGCACGACGAAAGGCAACTCGATGAGCACCCCCTCCCTTTCTCTTCCCGGCGGCACCTGGAATCTGGGTGACCTGACCGTCACGCGGTTCGGTTACGGTGCCATGCAACTGGCCGGCCCGTGGGTGATGGGACCGCCGGTCGATCGCGAGGGTGCCCTGGCCGTGCTGCGGGAAGCGGCCGACCTCGGCGTCACGCACATCGACACCAGTGACGCCTACGGGCCGCGCATCACCAACGAGTTGATCCGCGAGGCACTGCACCCCTATTCCGAGTCACTGCACATCGTGACCAAGGTGGGCGCGACCCGCGACGCGCAGGGCGGCTGGCCCATCGCCCGGCGCCCCGAAGACCTGCGCCGCCAGATCCACGACAACCTCACCTCACTCGGCCTCGACGTCCTCGACGTGGTCAACCTGCGACTCGGCGACGCCGAAGGCCCCCAACCCGGCTCCCTCGCCGAGCCGTTCGAGACACTCGTCGAACTCCAGCAGCAGGGCCTGATCCGCCATCTGGGCGTCAGCAACGCCACCGAGGAACAAGTGAGGGAGGCGCAGAGCATCGCGCCGATCGTGTGCGTGCAGAACATGTACAACCTCGCCCACCGCCACGACGACAAACTCATCGACCGGCTCGCCACCGACGGCATCGCCTACGTGCCGTACTTCCCCCTCGGCGGATTCACCCCGCTGCAGTCCTCGGCGCTCTCGGCGGTAGCCGCCCGATCGAAGGCGACACCGATGTCCGTCGCACTGGCCTGGCTGCTCCAGCGATCACCGAACATCCTGCTCATCCCCGGCACGTCGTCGACCGCGCACCTGCGCGAGAACATCGCCGGCGCGGGACTCCCCTTGTCGGACGAGGACTTGACCGCATTGGACGACATCGGCCGCTGACCGGCCCGGCCCGGCGGAACACTCTCTAAACGGCCGTGGCCGTGACGGGCCATGCCCCGCGGTCCAGCAGATCAAGAACGAGCGCCGCGATGTTCCACGCGTCGTCCTCGCCGCGGTGGTGGCGTCCCTCCAGCGGCAGTCCGGCGATCTGCAAGGCTTGGCTCATGGCGGGTTTCTTGCGCAGCCCGTACGCCGTGGTGAATACGGCCTTGGCGTTGGTGTGGGTGCGTTCCGTCGGATAGCCGAACGGGTAGGCCACCCCGTCGGCCTGACTCTGGCGAGCGAATTGCCGACGGTCGTACTCACCCCAACTCGCCCAGCAACGCTGCCCGGCCCCGTGTTCCTCTGCGAGGATCCGGCACGCCTCGGCGAAGGTGACGCCTCGAGCCACCTCGGCCTGTGTCAGGCCGGTCAGTTCCGTGCAGAAGTCACTTACGGAAGAGCGGACTGGCCGGACCAGGACCCGGTGCCGGGACACACGGCGCCGTGCCGACACGTCCACGACGGTCAGCCCAATCTCGATGATCTCGCTCACCGAGCCGGGTGGGGGTTGCCCGTCCCAACAGGTGGCTTCCACATCGATGACGTTCAGCAGGGAGGATTCATGACGCACGGGACCGAGAGTAAGGCCACACACCAAGTTCCGGCATCCCGTTTTCCTTCACGCTGCGTCATCAAATCGCATCTCGTCAAAGACAGGGAGCCATGGTTCAAGTCCTTGAAGCGCCCGCACAGCCTTTTCCAGCAGAGCCGGCGAGTAGGATTTCGGCCTCCTCAGACGACTTGCCTCATCATCGGTCAGCCGTCGACCGATACTCCCGTCGACATGCTGTTCAAAGAAGGGACCATCGTATTCGAACTGGGTCTTATAGACCGGCATGGGCGACTCGACGGGAGACCGCCAACTCCCCAGCACGGGCCACGTTCCGTTCTTGATAAACAGATCCACAGTCTCGACAATGAAATCCGGCCGAGATGACGAAAGCCATTGCAGATCGCCATTATCGCCGAGTTCCGATCGACCCGAATATAGAGTGACCAGCATATTCCCTCCCCTAATTTTGAGGACGACATGCCCTACGGCTGGCACCCCGTCCACTACGGGGATAAGGAATACATCGTTGTCTCGAAACTTCACAGGCACGAGAGGGGACCTCCGGCAAGGTGAACCGTTTAGCGTTGGTCGGCGTCAGCCGAAGAGCAGCTCGACGTCTTTGTCGATGCAGAACTGCAGGACATTCGTCAACTGCCGGGCGTCGTCGACGTGCCGTTGGACGAGGGGGTCGACGGTTCCCTCTCGGGGTTGGTCAGCGATCTCGTTCAGGCGGGGCAGCATCGCGGCGCACTGGACGGGCGTGAGATCGGGGCCCTCGTCGTCGGGGGGTGAGCAGCGACCTCGTCGTCTCCCGGAAACAGCATCAGCCCCACGGCTCCTCCTCGATGAAGACGAACGGTACCGACATGATGACGGCGTGACGAATCAGGTATCCATGGAGTCCGAACTCGCCTTGTTCATGGGCGAGTACGAGCGGGCCAACAACAGTCATGACATCGAGCGGGTCGTGCCGTTCATCGCCGAGGACGCAACGTACTGGTTCTCGGACGGCTCGTATCAGGGCATCGAGGAGATCCGCTCCGCGATCGAGAAGACGTTCAGGAAGATCCTCGACGAGGTGTACGAGGTCCGGGATCTGGAGTGGCCCGTGCTCACCCCGGACGTCGCGGTGTGCCGTTATCGGTTTGCCTGGACCGGCGTCGTCGACGGCGAACCGCGCTCAGGCCAGGGGCGAGGCACCAATGTCATCGTGCGGCGGGCGGGCAGCTGGAGGATGCTGCACGAGCATCTGAGTTCCTGACCGCGCGAAACGCCGGCCTCTTTCCGTGCGCCGGTCGTGATCACCTCCAAGGTCATTTCGGGTCAGCGTGACGAGATGGCCCCACCGCGCTGCCCGAGGGCGCGGCGCAGATCCGCTCGCTCCAACTGCGTTCATCTCGACGGCGCGTTGCGGTAGACGAGGACAGCCGCGTGGTCATCGGAGCCGTGCGGGATCGGGAAGTAGCTGCGGTGGGTGATGGGGTCGACGGCAACGACGTGAGCGTCTTCGGCGAGGTGGGCACTGCTGGTGTCGATCAGGTGCCGGTCGCGGACGTCGGCGACGGTGACCCAGCCTGATTCCGAAGCGACGTACAGGCGTCGGGCGTTGGGGTCGTAGGCGAGGACGTCGGGGTCCTGGCCGACCTTCTCGCTACCGGTGACACGGAAGGCGGTCAGGTCGACAGTGAGCAGGCGGGCGTTGCCGTCGCAGGCGACGAAGGCCAGCCGGTCGGCGGGAGCGAGGGCAAGGCCGTGGTCGTGCTCGCAGCCGGGGAGCGGGACACGACGGGTGACGTTGAGGGTGGCCGGGTCGATGACAGCGAGGTCGTTGCGCGTCTGGACGGCGACCAGCATCCGACGGGCGGCAGGGTCGTAGGCGACGTTGCCGGCCTCGCCGCCGACCTCGACCGCGCCGCGGACCTTCCCGGTGTCGGCATCGATGACCGTCTCCGAGCCGCCGGACTCGTTGGTGGTCCATACGGTGCCGTGCACCGGGTCGTAGGCCAGGCCGTCGGGGTAGTCGCCGGTGCGGCTACGGTGCAGGACCTTGCCGGTGGTCTCGTCGATGGTCACCATCTCGTCGGCGTCGGTGGCGGTGGCGTACACGCGCTGCCGGGCGGGAACGACGAGGACTCCGTGGACGCCGGGCAGGCCGTCGATGGTGCGCATGACGCGGTTGGCGCGGACGTCCACCTCGATGACTTCCTCGGCGCCGAGGTGGGCGATGAACAGCAGGTCGCGGTCGGGATCGAGGCTCTCGTAGTCGAAGCGGGAGTTGTCACCCGGCAGGCCGACCTGAGCCACGGCACGGAGTGGAAGGGCCGCCCGGGGTTACTGGCTGTCGCCAGGGATCAGCATGATGCCGGCCACCACGGCGGCGACGACCAAGCCGGCGGCCAGAGCCAGCAGGGCGCGGGGACTGAGACGAGGACGCATGGGCGGGCTTCCCGAGTGGCCGTTCAGCACAAGTAGACGTCGACGAGCAGGGCCGCGACAGCCAGGGCGAAGACACCTGACCAACCTGGCACGGTATTGCGCGCTGCACGCCCTCGTCCGCACGGCCGATGACAGGGCATGGGGACCGCCGCAGGTCCAACTCCCCGACCTGACGACCGTACGCCCCACCGCGCCCTCCATCGTCCTCGTCGCCCTGTTCATGCTCCTCAAAATGCGCTGGAGCGTCCGGCGCGCGCGTAACCCGTTCGCCCGCAAAAAAGGCATATGCCAGTGGCGTCCACTAGCGTCCGGCACGGGGTAACCGACCGCCTGTTCACCTGGCGCCGAACGTCCCAGGGACAGGGCTTACCGGGCTTACCCCATCCACCTCCCCCGCTGGAGTCGCCATGCCCATGCTCCTGATCCAAGGCTCGTTCCATCTCAAGGACACCCAGCCCGACGGAGACACCGTCCACTTCCTCGCGGACAACGTGGACGACTGGTCACTCGTCGGCGGCAACAACCCCGTGCAGCTCACCGGCGCAGACCACGCGAAGCTGCGGCTGGAGGGCATCGACGCCCTGGAGACCCACTACCACGGGGCTCACCAGCCACTGAAGCACGGCCATGCCGCCGCGAAGGAACTGCTCAAGTGGCTCGGCTTCACCAACGTGCAGCGCGACGCGAACGAAACCGTCACCGCCTCGACGCCCGTCAGCACACCCGGCTACATCCTCACCCGAGGCGCCGACCTGCACGGCCGTGTCATCGCCCTCGTCGGCCGGGGCACCCCTCCCGGAACGAGCGGGACGGACATCAGCGTCGGCGTGCCCGAGCTGAAGAAGACCGCCAATCATCACCTGGCTTCGGCGGGGCTGGTGTACCCCACCTTCTACCGGAGCCTGTTCAAGGACCTGCGCGACGAACTGACCCAGGTGGCCCAGCAGGCCCAGGCGGCAGGCAAGGGACTGTGGCCGGAGGACGAGACCACGTCCGGCGTGAAGATCACCGGCCTGTCCTCGATCACCGACGACGCGGTGATCCTGCCCAAGCTGTTCCGGCGGCTGGTGGACTACCTGAAGCTCAACATGGCCCTCACCTGCTTCCCCGCGTATCTCGCCGGCATGGAGGACCTCGTCACGGTCCTGTCCACAGGTGAGCGCTTCACCGACATGCACACCCTCGTCGAGGTCACCAACGGCAACACCCTGCGCATGACGCACCCGGTCGACGACCTGCTCTTCGACGAGAAGTGAGGAGACTGCCTGGCCGCATACGCGCCCCCTCAACTCCTTGACGTCCGTCAGCCGACGGAACTCGGCACCGCCGACGGCCGCCACTCGCGCCTGAGCAGCCCGAACACCCAGGAGTCGGAAACCTCGCCGTTCACGACGCAGTCCTCGCGCAGCGTCCCTTCCCGCACGAAGCCGATCTTCTCGAGGACCCGGGCCGATGCCACGTTGCGCGTATCGGTCTCGGCCTGCACGCGGTTCAGGTCCAATGTGTCGAACGCCCACTGCAGCAAGGCGTGTGCGGCCTCGGTCGCGTAGCCATGGCCCCACATCTCATCGCCGAGGACGTAGCCCAACGACGCGCTGCGGTAGTCCGGGTTCCATCCGGTCAGACCGCACCAGCCGACGAAGGCCCCGTCGGAAGCTCGGTCGATGGCCACCCGGGCCCCGCTGCCTTCGTCCGCCATCGTCCGGCACATCGCGATGAAGCGTTCGGCGCGGGCTCGTTCGGTCCACGGCGGGGAATCCCAATAGCGCAGCACGTAGGCACTGCTGTGCAGCGCGAAGAGAGCGTCCGCGTCGGCGTCCGTGAAGGGGCGCAGTCGCAGGCGAGCGGTGTGCAGTACGGGGGTGGCCAGAGTCATGCGGCCCATCCTGCGTCCTAACGGGGAAGGCGGAACACCGAATATCCGATCCCCGTACGGCCCTCATGGCGAAGGCACCGCCCGCCTTGGTGCATGCGCCGACGCGCGGGAAGAACGGACGGCCTACAGGTGCCCCTTCGCTTTCATATGCCCCGGTCCGGCCGCGTATGCCAGCGGAGGGGCGATGGCCTGGGCATCCGCTCCCTCTGCGACCCACAGCGCGATGAACAGCGCGGCGGTCGCTTCCAGGAGTCCCGCACGTTCGAGGCCGCCGCCGCTCACGGCTTCACAACCCACGTCCCGTACCAACTCACGCACGTGCGCGAGGGCCGTCTCGTCGTCTCCGCAGACCGGAACGGCCAGTGGTCGGCCGTCGAAGACGGGTGGCCGCATGCGCCACACGTCCTCGTGGCAGAGGTTGAAAGCCTTGACCACGTGGGCTCCCGGTGCCGCCGCGGCAAGTTGCTGCGCAGCGGAAGGACCGCCTTCCGTAAGCAGCCGGAACCCCGGCCCCACCGGGTTGGAGCAGTCCAGCAGCGCCTTGCCCTCCAGGGCGGTGTGCAAGCCCCGTACCACCTCCGCTCCCGCCCCGAAGGGCAGCGCAGCCAGCACCACTTCCGCCGAGTCGGCCGCCGCGCGCAGGCCGGCAGCCTTCGCACCACCTCCGATACGTGTCGCGAGCCGCTGCGCCTTGTGTGCGTCCCGTCCCCCGATGACCACCTCGTGTCCGGCCCGCACCCAGTGGGTGGCGAGCGCGTCGGCCATGTTGCCCGTGCCCAGTACGCCGATTCTCATCACGCGGTCCCTCTCCATGCCTGCTTCGACCGTTCACACCGAAGCTAGAAGGCCGTTCGGGCACCATTTGGTACGTGACCACCGACGCCTTCCTCGCTGACTGCCGGGCCCGCCTCGCCTTCGACCTGCTCTCCAACACCTGGAACGCCGTGGTGCTCTGGGCACTGCGCGACGGCCCAAGCCGCCCGGTCGAACTACGGGAGCGGATCGGGGGCATCAGCTCCAAGGTCCTCACGGAGACTCTGCGCCGACTGCAGTTCAACGGCCTGGTCGACCGGCAGGCTGCCCCTGACGCGCCATCACGGGTCGAGTACCAACTCACCGCTCTGGGCCGGACCTTGCTGGCACCCATCGACGCCTTCGGCGCCTGGGCCTTCGAGTACGGCGATGACGTCATGGCCGCACAGGAGGCAGCATGCACTCGCGCACCGTCATCGCCGGGATCGACATGCTAGGTGCGTGGACACCACGACTGAGGGGGTGGCTTTGTCACGCGATACGGCAGAAGCAGAGGCGGGGATGAACGGGATCACGTTTCCCGCCTGGCGCGGAAAGCACTACGTGACCCTGGCTGAACTACTGGTCCGCCTCGGCAGCTTCGGGCTGGATCTGACGTGGCGCGTCGAATGCGACGAGATCGTCGATCCTCGTTGTGTCGAGATGGAGAGAAGGTCCGCCGACACCGGCATGGACACGTTGACACTGTTGTCGCTGACGACCCCGTTCCTCCAGTTGATCGACGCTGAAGCATGTGGGTTCGCCGAGGACAAACTGGTGGTCGTACTCACCGAATTCGACAGTTCCTTGTGGGACGTCAGGGCCGTCGACGAGCGCGTACTCAGCTCACTTCGCCAGCACTATCCGGGGGCAACGGACCTCTGAACGGGGCGTCCCAAACCGGCCACACCCTCGCTCTGGTTTGAACGTGCCGGAGGCGCCACGGGATGATCACTGTATGAGCGAGGTCATTCTGATGTCCGATCCGAGAGTCGTCGCCGTACCCGTCCAAGAATGCGATGAAGAGCTCGTGGATGTGGGTTCGCAGAGCGACTTGCTGGTTGATCACCGGAAACACGACAGCGCAGGAGCCTTCGCTCTGTTGCGGAGGGGCGTGCTCGACCGGCTTCTGGAGGCCCAGGCAAGCCTGCCTGACGGGTTCAGGTTCCTCTTCGTCGAGGGCTACCGACCCCCGGGTCTGCAACTTTCCTATTTTCAGGAGTATGCAGCCTTCCTTCAGGCCGAGCACCCGCAATGGTCAGCCGACCAAGTCCGGTCGGCGGCGAGCCGCTATGTCTCGCCGCCTGAGATCGCACCGCACAGCGCTGGTGCCGCCGTCGATGTGACACTCGCTGACGCCGACGGCCGTGAACTCGACCTGGGGACGCGTATTAACGCGAGCCCGGAAGACAGCGCAGGTGCCTGCTTTACGCAGGCCGGTAACATCGACGAGGCGGCCCGCTTCCATCGGAGCATTCTGTGTTCCGCGCTGGCTTCGGCCGGTCTGGTCAACTACCCAACGGAGTGGTGGCACTGGTCCTACGGAGACCGGTACTGGGCCTTGGCCACACAGGCACCAGCAGCGGTTTACGGTCAGAAGGACTTCGAATCGTGAACGACGAAGAATCAGGCGCAAAGGCCAGTCGGTTCGGGCACGACCATCGCTGCCAACGGCTACCCCGGCACCGGGCTGCTCATTCCGCACCGGCGTGCTTCAGGCTGGAATTCGCGGCGCGGATGAAGACGTGGAAGGTTCCGCGAGTGCCGACTGAGGGTGAGGCCGTCCACCACGCGCACAACCTTGCGCACCGCGCGTGTCCCCCGCCCGCATCGGAGCAGATGCCCGTTCAAGACTCGGTGGGCAGGAGCTGGACCAGGCCGACCCTGTTTTCCTCGTCTGCCTTGGTGTGGGTGGCCCGGACCCTCCAGTGGCCGGCCGGCAGCGGGACCGGTGCCTGGGCGGGCATCCCGCCGTCGGGATACTCGATGCCGAGATCGGAGCCTGCTTCGGCGGAGTCCATGAGTATGGCCGGGCCGTCCGACACCCACGTGCCGCACTCCTCCCACTCGGTGGCAGGGTCCGCGAGAACGGCCGCTGCCGCTGCCTTCAGCCCGGCCTCGGAATCAGCGGCCAGCCACCGCAGGAAGGCTCGGTGCTCGGGCAGATAGCAGCTGGTGGCCGGCTCGTCCGCCAGCACCAGTGCCTGCGCACCGTTCTCCCCAACAGTGATCACACCAGCCAGATCGTCCACCGCGCACGCCCGGTCGTAGTCGTCTGGAGCGGTCGCGTCTCCCGCTATGACCCCGCTCTCCGTACACCCGCGCCATGCAGCCAACGCGGAAACAGGGATGACGATCAAAGGTCCGCCCATCGACTCCACCCAGGCAGGGGAGGTGTGGGACGCATCGGCCGAGGTAGAGGAAGAGGTGCTCATGCCGTCAGTGTGCCCGCGCCCGCTGACAACGCCCGCGCTGCTCGTTGGCGCCCAGCACGAAAAACGGCTCGGGAATGGGGTCCGGCCCGACCCCAGCCCGCCACGCCTCGGGCTCACACGGGAAATATGGTTGGAAGGGCGGGCCCGCATCGTGCTTGCATGACCTTCATGGTGTCTGCTGACCGTTTGCTCGCCTTCGCTGCCATGTCGTTCTTGCTGATCGTCATTCCCGGCCCCAGCGTGCTGTTCGTGATCGGGCGGGCGCTCGCGCAGGGGCGCCGTGCCGCGCTGACCACGGTTGTGGGCAACACCGTGGGCGCCTATGTGCTGATCGTGGCCGTCGCGTTCGGGGTCGGGGCGGTGGTGGAGCGCTCGGTTCTCGTCTTCACGGTGCTCAAGCTGGTGGGTGCCGCCTACTTGGTGTTCCTCGGTGTCAAGGCATGGCGTGAGCGGGGGTCGCTGCAAGCAGCCGTCGCCGGGGTGGGGGCCGTACAGGGTGGTCGGCGGACGTTTTGGGAAGGGTTCGCCGTCGGGGTGACCAATCCCAAGACCATCGTGTTCTTCGCCGCCGTGCTTCCGCAGTTCGTCGACCGTGGACAGGGCCATGTCGCGGCGCAGATGCTGCTGCTGGGCCTGGTCTTCAACATCATCGCTGTCGCGTCCGACATGGTGTGGGGGCTGGTCGCGGCCACGGCCCGGGACTGGTTCGCACGCTCACCGCAGCGGCTTTCGCTGGTCGGTGGGGTCGGCGGGCTCACCATGATCGGGCTCGGTGTCACCGTCGCCGCGACGGGGCGCAAGGACTGAGCCGCGCCGGGTGGCGGCGCCTCGCCAGGCTTTGAGCGTGCGTTCCCTGTCCAGCACCGGGCCCAGTCTTCAAGACCCAGTGAACGGGAAAGCGAAAGGGGACGTTCGTGAGGGTCAGGTCCTTGGAACGGCCTGAACGTGTCGCTGTCATCGGCGTGGGCATCCTGGGAGCGTGCGTCGGCTGGAACCTGTCCCGGCTCGGTGCCGAGGTCGTCTTCATCGACACCGGCCGGCCGGGCGAAGGTGTCACCAACTGGTCGTTCTCCTGGGTCAACGCCAGCAACAAGGCCACGCGCAAGACTTACTTCGACCTGAATGTCGCGGGCATGGCAGCCCACCGTGAGCTTGCCGGGATCATCGGACCGGACCCGTGGTGGCACCCCAGCGGTCACCTGCGCTGGGCAGGCGATCCGGCGGCGCAGACGAGGCTCCTCGAGACAACCGAGTTGCTGGCCGACTGGGGATACCGGGTCGAGCTGAGCACGGGCGCCGAAGTGCGCCGCCGTCTCGAACCGGGCCTCGCCATCCCCGACGAGGTGCCGGTCGTGTTCTATCCCGACGAAGCCTGGGTACACGGACGCCACCTCGTTCGCCGCCTGGTCGAACAGGCAGTCGCATCCGGCGCCGAGCTCCGTTCCGGTACCGCGGTCCGTGCCATCGGTACCGCTGCCGACGGCAGCGTCCAGACCGTCGCTCTGTCCAACGGCGGCTCTCTCGACGTCGACGTCGTCGTCAACGCGGCGGGTCCCAGCGCCTCCCACGTCGCCGGCCTCGTCACCCGGCGGCTGCCGATGCGCCCCGAACCCGGCGTCGTCGCCCGGATCTCCTGTGCTCAGGTCCCGCTGCACCGGGCCATGCA
Organism: Streptomyces justiciae; assembly: GCF_015163075.1. Lineage (GTDB taxonomy): Bacteria > Actinomycetota > Actinomycetes > Streptomycetales > Streptomycetaceae > Streptomyces > Streptomyces justiciae. The sequence goes on along the minus strand of NZ_JADDXU010000004.1, from coordinate 534,802 downwards.
CGCGCCACACATCGAGATACGTCCTGACGGAGACGGTTCGGTCGTCCTCCACAGTCGCGAGATCGACGCCCTCATCGACGCCGTCGAAGATCCAGCGGAACTCGGGCGACGGCTCCATGAGTTGGCGCGGCACGCCGTACCCGAGCTCGGCGGCTGCCCCGTCGCAGAGACACGGGTGGCCAACCGGCCCATCCCCGCCGATGGATTCCCCTCGGTCGGAGCCGTGCCCTCTGTCCCGGGCTACTACGAAGCCGTCTCCCACAGCGGCATCACCCTCGGCCCCGTCATCGGCCGCCTCCTCGCCTCGGAAATCCTCAGAGGGGGAACGGACGAGTTGCTCGCCGACTTCCGTCCCGAGCGCTTCGCCCCGTAAGCGGCCTGGCACGCCGTACCCGTGCAGGCGGCAAGCCCGCGAGCGGCCCCATACCTCCTCCCAAGGCCGCGATCGGACACTGGCACAGGTAGCCTCCGGGCAGGAACAAGCCCCGTCAGGGCTTGAGGGCCACCAGGCAGGCATGCGGTCTCTTCACCCGTCCGCCGGGCTCCTGCTCGAGCCTCGCGATGACGACGAGCCCGGCCTGTTCCAGGAGGCCGACCATGCGGTCCAGAGGCAGGAGATACGACTCGTAGGACACCGGACGGCCATAAGCCTGGGTCGGCCGCAGGCGTTCATCGCCGACGTAGTCTCCCCAGAGCAGGTGTCCGCCGGGCGCGAGCGTGCGGTGGAACTCGGCGAACACCTCTGGCAGCCGCTTCGGCGGCGTGTGATGGGTGGAGTACCAGGCCAGGATGCCGCCGAGTTCGCCGTCCTTCGCCCCCAGCTCAGTCATCGAGCCCTCGATGAACCGGACATCCGGGTACGCCTGCCGGGCGAGCCCGACCATCTTCGGCGACAGATCGACGCCGAACGCGGGCACCCCCAGTCCGGCGAGATACGCCGTCACGCGGCCGGGGCCGCACCCCAGGTCCGCGACCGGCCCCAGGCCAGCTGTACGCACGAGTTCGGCGAAGCCCGCCAGCATCGCGCGGGACAGCGGGTCCATCTCGGCGGGAGGCGGGACGCGGTCAACGTAGTCGACGGCGATCGTGTCGTACGACTCGCGCACGGCGGTCAGAAAGGAGGGCTCAGCCATGCGGGCGACCCTAGACCAGGCAACTGACAGGCTCGGGCAGGAGTTTGAGTTGGGCCTGCGCAGTACTCACCGACCTGGATGCCCTGGTTGGGCGTGTGACGCGGGCGGCTCGCAGGGGCGTGCGGTCCGCCCACATCACCCTCCGCATGATCTGCCGGTCTCGTCGGGGGCTTCGATGGGCCTCACGGACCGAGATTGGGGCCGAACGGCTCTGGCGAAGGCCGCTCGGGCGGGCCCCCTCCCCCCCCTACGTCTGGAACTCACCACCATGCTGCTGGAGTGGTAGCAGGCATGGGCGCCGGGATGGTTCGTCCCGACGCCGGCTGTTTTCGCCGTTGTTGCTGGTCGATCCGCGCCTGGCCAACCCTCGCGACTTCCCTGCCACTCAAGGCGGTTCAGTTCCTCACGGGACGGACGCCTACTCCTTCGCCGCACTCAGCCGCTGGGCCGCCGTGTCGCCGCGGCGGCCGACCGGCACGACACCCGTTGCCGCAGCGAGGCCGTACGCGGGCATGTCGTCGTACACCGATTCGTACGAGCCTGCCGGGACGATGAGCGTCTCGTGCCAGATACCCACGTGCCCCTTCCCGGCACGTGCTCGTCGGTTGAACGCCGTCCATGCGGGCCGGTGTCCCTTGTCCTGCTGGTGGGCGTAGGCGAGGAGCCGTTCCTTGTCGGTCCAGTACTGGACGACGTAGAACTCCCGGAGGCCGCCGTAGAGCACCTTGTAGCCGAGCAGCCCGCTGCTCTTCTCCTGTGACAGCTCGCGCAGCATGCGTGGCATCGACATGAAGGCCGGCAACCAGCTGGAGAATGCCAGGAGTCGGTTGATGCGTAGCCCGATGTGGAAGACGACGACATCGCCTTCGGCGGCGGCGGTGTTGCGACCCGGTACTACCTTCTCAGGCATGTCTCTCCTCTGGTCCCGGTTGTGTTGGTCCGGATCATGGCCGGACCGACGATTGGATCTTGGAACGAATCGCCCAGGCGTGGACCACGAGCCCGATTCCCCAGCCCAGAATCGACCACAAGGGCCAGAAGAACCGGTCGGGTGTGAGAATCGCCCACAGCACGACCTGGGCCGCATTGGCGACGACGTACCAGAAGAAGTGGATCCGCAAGCCCCACCTCATGGCCTTTTCGCTCTTGTGCAATTTCCCTCCCAAGGACCTACGGCTCGAATTGCGTTCACGGTGACCAGCGGTGCTATCGCGGGAGCGTCTGCTCCTGCGCGGCTGACTCGATGAGAGCCACCGTCGCGCCCGGCCGGGAGACGAACACCATGTGCGAGGCACCGTCGACCACCTGGGTCTTCGCGCCGGCGCGTTGGGCCATGAACTGCTGTGCCGCCGGTGGGATGATCCGGTCGGCGCCGCTGATCAGGTTGTAGTTCGGGATCGTGTGCCATGCCTGCGGACCCGTGGCGGGTTCGCCCAGGGCGGCGCCGGTGGCCGGGCGTTGCGTGATCGAGTAGAGAGTGGCTTCCTCTTCCGACACATCGGCCGCGAAGTGGGGATGAAAGACCTTGGAGTCGATGTAGAGGTCCACCTGCCCGTCCGGCAGCGGCACCGGCTTGAGGGACTCGCCCACGGTGCTGCCCGGGAACCGCTCGACCAGTGCTTGCGCGCTCTCGCCGGTCTCCGGCACGAACGCCGCCAGGTAGACCAGTGCCTTCACGTTCTCGTTTCCCTCGGCGGCAGCGGAGATGACCGCACCGCCATAGGAGTGCCCGACCAGCACGATCGGTCCCTCGATGCTGCCCAGCAGCGCCTTGACGTTGGCGGCGTCGAAGGCGAGCCCCCGAAGTGGATTCGGCGCGGCGATCACTGGATAGCCGTCGGCGACGAGCCGCTTGACGACGGCGTTGAAGCCGCTGCTGTCGGCAAAGGCGCCGTGTACCAGCACGATCGTGGGATTTTCGCTCACCATGGACCAACCTCTCCTTCGGACGAGGACCGGCAGGGAGCGGAGCGGGTGACAGGTTCTCCCGCACCGTCCGGCTGACGGCCATTTCTTCGAACCGCGGTGGTGGTAAACGTCCGCCGACTCGATGGTCCTGCGGATGCACTCCGCGAAGGACGACACGGCTCCACGCGCTCTGGCTCGGCGCAACGCTATGACGTCGCACTGGACGCGAATTGAACGAGACCGGGGGTCTGGTTCCCGGTGGCCTTCACAGATCATTCAGTCGACGTCAAGCCCGTTCGGCCAATCTGAGCGCCTCGGAGGACAGATGACTGGGAGGTGCCGGTGGTGTCGGACGAGGAAGCCGATGTCGTAGTGACCGGCTCGGGTATGGGCGGTCTCTTTGCGGCGCGCGCGATCGCGCGGTTCGGCGGGAGGCGTGTTCTCGTCCTCGAACAGCACTGCATGCGCGAATGCGTGAGCCTTCTGAAGGAACGGTTCCCTGCCGAGGCCGACGCCATCGACGGACTCTTCCGGGCCACTCGCGGTGCCGCGCGCCGCCATCCACACGTCGCCGTTGCGGAGGCTGGTGTCGCCGAGTTCGTGATCGGCACGGACTTGTCGGGTGCGGGTGCTCTCGGGGGCGTACGAGACCGATGACCGAGGGATGTTCTCCGCCGAGGAGCTGGAGGAGGGCTGGCGGCCGGCTTGCCAGGCACTGCCCACCGGCAATCTGGTGATCGGTCGGTAGGCCGGAACCGCTGAGAGGCGCTGCCTGAGGGAATCTGCCGTGATTGCGGCCGCCATCACTGGTCGTTTCTGGTTATTTGCTTTGCATTTCCTGTCAGCAATTGAGGGTAATCGCTTTCCCTGTCACGGGACTTGAGTCACCATGGAGAGCCGTTGGCGGCGAAGGCCGACCAGGACTGGGAATGGAACAGGAATGACTCCCTCCGACGCGTCTCTGCGTCTGCAGGTTCTCGGTCCGATGCGGATCTGGCGAGACGGCGTCGAACTGGACCCCGGCCCTCGGCAGCAGTCGTATCTGCTCGCGATCCTGCTCGCCCGAGTGGGCCGCCCGATCAGTACGAGCGAGTTGGTCGACCTGATCTGGGCCGAGGACGTCCCGGCGTCGGCGGTGAACATTCTCCAGAAGTACGTCGGCGCGTTGCGACGACTGCTTGAACCCCTGCTGCCCGTCCGTGAAGCCGGGTCGTTCCTCCACCGTCGCGGCAATTCCTATCTCTTCGTCGCCCCGTCCACCACGCTGGATCTTGTCGCCTTCCGTGAACTGGTCGATGCCGCCAGGGCCGCGCTGGATCAGCAGGATCACGAGAGAGCCCTGGAACACTACGTCGGAGCGCTCGGGCTCTGGCGCGGCTCGGCGGGCGACGGCATCGCCGACGGGACACTCGCCACGACGGTCTTCGCCGCACTCGACAACGAGTTCTACGACGTGTGCACCGCGGCGGCGGAACTGGCCGTGTCGACGGGCCGACCCGAGCGGGTACTGGCGGCTCTCCAACTGGCCGCATCGATGGCGCCGTTCAACGAGCCCGTACTGGCCGCCCTCGTCGGCGTTCTCGGCGCGGCAGGCCGCCAAGCCGAGGCACTGTCGGTGTTTCGGCAGGCCCGCGACCGGCTCGCCGAGGAACTGGGTATCGACCCGGGCCCGGCGCTGGTGGACGCGCAGCACCGGATTCTCACGCAGCCTGCGGCGGCGCCGCTCGTGCAGGCGACGCAGCGGGAGATCGCGCCGACCACGGCGGCCACCTTGATCGGCCGGACCGAAGAACTCGCCACACTGCGGCGCATGGTGGAGCGCGCGCTCGCCGGGGACACCGCGATCGGCTTGGTCGAGGGCGAACCGGGCGCGGGCAAGACCCGACTGCTGGAGGAGGCCGCCGCCGAGGCGGGGCGACTGGGTGCGTTCTCCGTCTGGGGCTCCTGCCTGGAGGGCGACGGAACACCGGCGATGTGGCCCTGGGAGCAGGCACTCGGTCAGCTCGTGGACAGTCTGCCCGCGCCGGCGAGCGAACGGTGGCTCACCGGCGGGCTGGGCAGTCTCCTCGCGGCGCGGGACGACGCGCCCCGGGAACTCCCCGACGGCAATGCCCAGTTCCGGCTGTTCGAACAGGTCGTCGCCCTCGTCCGACAGGCATCGGCGCGACGGCCGACCCTCCTGATCCTCGACGACCTCCAATGGGCCGACGCCACCTCCCTGCAGTTGTTGCAGCACCTGGCGGGACGGCTGCCCCAGGGCACCGCGCTCATCGGCGCGCTGCGAGATCGCGCGCCCGCACTCAGCCCGGACCTCTCGCGGGTACTGGCTGCTGCCAGCCGGCGGACCGGTCACCGCAGGTTCCGGCTCGGCCCGCTCGGTCCGGCCGACGTGGCCGAACTCATCCGCAACGAGGTCGGCCAGGAGCCCGGCGATGCCGTCGCGCACGCCATCCACGCCCGGACCTCGGGCAACCCGTTCTTCGTTCGCGAGCTGTCCCGACTCCTCAGCGGGGTCGGCTCGATCCGCGACGCCGACGGCCACGACGACGCGGCCGCGGCGGCCGGGGTGCCCTCCACCGTCCACGACGTCGTCCGCGACCGGATGGCCGGGCTCGACGACCGCGCCCACGACCTGCTGCGGGTGGCCGCGCTCATCGGCCGCGAAGTCGACCTCAGGCTGCTGTCCCGCGCCACGGGTGTGGGCGTCGCGGACTGTCTCCAACGCCTGGAACCGCTGCACACGCTCGGGCTGCTCGAACCCGGACCGCAGGATCCGTCCTCGCTCCGCTTCGCGCACGACCTGGTGCGCGAAGCGGTCTCGGAGACCGCGTCGAAACAGCAGGTCATCCAGCTGCATCTGCGCGTCGCGGACGCGCTCGAACAGATCCATGCCGACGACGAGGACGTCGCCGAGCGCCTCGCCTACCACCTGTGGGCCGCCGGCCCTCTCGCCGAACCCGCCCGCACCGCAGAGGCACTGATCCGCGCCGGACGCCGCGCGGCAGCGAAACTCGCCTTCGAGTCCGCCAACCGACAGCTGCGCTCCGCCGTACAGGTCACCCGGGCATCCGGACTGATGGAGCTGGAGTTCTCCGCCCTCACCCTGCTCGCCATCGTCGTCAGACGACAGTCGGGGTACGACGCCTCGACCTTCGATCTGCTGGAGCGGGCCGAATACCTGGCCCGCACTCTCGGCCGGGAGGCGGAGGCCGCCGACTTCCTCTTCATCCGTCTGATGGGCGCCTACACCTCCATCGAGAAGGGCCGCGGGCAGCTGGCGCGCCGCATGCACGAACTCGGTCAGGCGTCCTCCGCTACCGCAGTGCGACGCTACGGCCGGCAGGCCTGGGGCCTGCATCAGTGGGACATCGGCAACATCGGTGAGGCGTACCGGGCCTTCAGCAAGGAGGATGTCGCGCCTGCCCACGGCACCCTCGCTCCGGACGAAGAGACGCCGCTGCGGCGGGACGGCAGCATTCCCGGGGAAGGACCCGGCTGGCGTGCGGTCATGACCGCGCTGCACGGTGATGTCGACACGGCGCTGGCCTTCGTCGACACCTGGGACACCCCGGGTGACCCGTACGCGGCCTCGGTCTGGGTCTACTACACGACCATGATCGCTTCCATGGCCGGCGACGCCGAAACGGCACGGCGAGCGGGCGAGCGGTGGGTCGCCGCGGGCCTGGCCCGCCTCGGCGCCCAGATCGACCACTACATCCGGCAGAGCTGGTGCTGGGCTCGCGCCCTCACCGGCGAGGACCCGGCCGGCGCCGCGGCCGAGGCCGAGGAACTCCTGGCCGCCCACCTGCTCGACCCGCCGCAATGGGGCATCGCCTACCACTACGGGCTGATCGCCGAGATGTGGCTGGCAGCGGGATCGCCCGACCGGGCCGAAACCGCTCTCGACCGGGCCGACCAGGCCATGTGGGACTACGGCCAGCGCTATGCCGAGGGACTGCTCCTGCTACTCAAGGCGCATCTGCTGGAGGCCCGCGGCGCACCGCTCACCACTGTCCGGGCCGCCGCCGAACACGCCTACACGCAAGCCACCGCATGCGAGGCGCACCTGTTCGCCCGTCGAGCCGAACGATTGCTCTCAGGACCCGGAGGCACGACATGACCGCAGGCCCTGAGGAACGGAACGGGCTGACCGCCCTGGCCCGTGGGCTCTCCGCGCCGAAAGGCTTCGTCGACGCCAGCATGGCCGCCCCCGCCTCCGGCACGATTCGCCTGCTGGGCGGCATCCCCGCGCCCGCCGCTCTGCCGGTCGAGGCGACCAGCCAGGCATCGGCGCAGCTGTGGCAGGACCCGGACGCCGCCGTCGCGAGCCTGCAGTACTCCCCCGCGCGCGGATCCGACGCGCTGTGCGACTGGATCGCGAGACGGGAGGGCGTCGACCCCAGCCGGATCGTGGTGACGAACGGTGGCATGCACGGCCTCGCCCTGGCGGTGCTGACCGTGGTCGAGCGCGATGCCACTGTCGCGGTGGACGATCCGGTGTTCCCGGGTTTCCTGTGGGCCCTGGAGGTGTCGACGACCCGGATCCTGCCCGTACCGGTACTGGCCGACGGCTTCGACGTCGAACACCTCGCCCGGCAGCTCGCCACCGGCGCCCGGATCGCCGCCGCCTACACCGTGCCCGACTTCCACAACCCCGCCCAGGTCAGCCTCTCGGCGCCGAAGCGCCAAGCACTGATCGAGCTCGCCGAGCGGTACGGCTTCTACGTGATCGTCGACAACCCGTACCGCGAACTGCGCTTCCACGGCCGCGACCAGGGTGTCGCGGCCTTCAACGAGTCGGACCGGGCGATCCACGTCAACACCTTCACCAAGACCCTCGGGCCCGGCTGGCGGGTGGGCTGGCTGGTACTGCCGGACCATCTCGTGGACCCGGTGATCCGACTGCGCAACCGCCTCGACGTCCACACCTCCTCGGTGACGCAGGCGATCATCGAACGGCTGCTCACCGACGACAGCGAATGGTTCGACGCGATCGTGCGCGGCGCCACCGCGCTGTACCGGGAACGCTCCGGCGTGCTGATCGACGCCCTGCGGGAACAACTCCCGGACGCCCTCGACGTCGTACCCCCCGAAGGCGGGCTGTTCCTCTGGCCGCGGCTCACCGACGACGCCGTGGACCCCGCAGCGCTGTTCCGGCGGGCGGCCGCCCGCGGCGTGCTCTACCAGCAGGGCGAGTTCTTCATGGCGGACCCAGGGGAGCGATCCTCGGCCCGGCACCTGCGGTTGTCGTACAGCGACCGCCCTCCGGAGGAACTGCGCGAGGCCGTACGCCGGTTGGCAATGGCCTTCTGAGGACGCACGCGAGCAACGACCTGTGGTGAACTCCCTGGAGGCAGCTCATGACCGACGTTCGGCTTCCCCTGCGCGCACTCCTGCCGTTCGCCGCCGGTTCGGTCGGCATGGGGATCTGGGTCACCGTGCCGGGCATCTTCCTGCTGTACTTCCTCACCGACGTCCTGGCCGTGCCGCCGTCCACGGCCGGTCTCGCGCTGCTGCTGCCGAACGTCGCCGACATCGTGACGCACCCGTGGGTGGGCCGGATCTCCGATGCCGGACTGGCGGGCACCGGCCACCGCCGTCGACTGATGCTGGCCGGCTGCGTGGTGGTGCTCGCCTTCGTGGCCGTGTTCGCCGTGCCGCCCGACCTGCACGGGACGACGGCCGCGATCTGGATCGCGGTGGCACTGGTCGCCGGTAACCTGCTCTACTCGCTCTACCAGGTCTCCTACCTCGCCACACCGGCCGACCTCGCCATCGGCTACCACGAGCGGACCCGCCTCATGGGCTACCGCAATGTCGTGATCACCGTGAGCGTCCTGCTCGCCGGCGTAGCCGCGCCGGTCGTCGCCGGTGACGACCCGGGCGTCGGCGACTACACGAGAATGGCCATGCTGCTCGGCGCCGTCATGCTCGCGGCGATGCTGGTCGGCATCACCGGCGTCGCCCGCCTCAACCGGACGGCACCGGGCACCTCGGCCGACCCGGGGCACCGGGGCGGGCTGCTGGTGGCACTGCGCGACCGGCACTTCCGTGCGCTGACCGCGTCCTATCTGACCGTCGCGATCACGATGAACCTGGTACTGGCCGGCATGCCGTACTTCGCCGAGTACGAGTTGGGCCGCTCCTCGCTCACGACCGTGCTCATCGCGGCGTTCATGGCGCCGGCGGTCCTGACCACCCCGCTGTGGGTCCTGGTGGCCCGGCGTCTCGGCAAACAACGCAGCCTGCTCGTGGCCCAGGCCGCGTTCATGGCCGGTTCGCTGGTGCTGGCCCTGGGCGCCGCGGCCGGCCTGCCCCTGGTGATCGCCGCCGTCGCCGTGCTCGGCGTCGCGTTCGCCGCGATGCAGCTGATGCCACTGTCGATGGTGCCCGACGTCATCGCCGAAGCCGGGCCGGCCGGGGCCGCCAGTGCGGGCAGTTACACCGGAGTGTGGACCGCGGCCGAGGCGACCGGCGGGGCGCTGGGGCCGTACGTGTACTCGGCCTGCCTGGCCCTGGGCGGATTCGTGGCCAGTACGGCGGGCGAGCATGCCACGCAATCCTCCGGTGCGCTGGCAGCCGTGCGCTACGGCTTCACCTTGGTGCCGGCCACGCTCATGACGATCGCCATCGTGCTGCAACGCCGGTACGCCCTGGACAAGGGCGCCCACACCATGCCGCCGAGTGCCGTAGCCGAGGAAAAAACAGCGGGCTGACGGGCCTACAGGGCAACTCGCTTTCCCCGACGGTTATTTCACCGCCACGTATTCATGGTTTTACGCGAAGGCGCTCTTGACAACGACGGAATTGGCTCCCGGATTTCTGTTCAGTATTCGTCAAGTAGCCAGTTTTACGCTGACCCGCGATCGCCACTGAGAACAGCGGACATCGAAGGGGATACAGCGATGACGACAACTCGCCGGGGACTACTGGCCGGATCCGCCGCGGTCGCAGTGGGCGCCGCACTCAACGCGCCCGCCGCGCAGGCCCAGACCAGAAACAGCAGCGGCAAGAAGCCCACCGTGGTACTCGTGCACGGCGCGTTCGCCGACGCCTCCGGCTGGAACGGGGTCGCCTCTCGGCTCATCTGCGACGGCTATCCGGTCATCGCACCGCCCAACCCACTGCGCAGCGTGGCCTCCGACTCCGCCTACCTCGCCGGCATCCTCGCCACGCTCAGCGGCCCACTCGTCCTCGTCGCGCACTCCTACGGCGGGATCGTCGTCACCAACGCCGCGACCGGCAACCCGAACGTGAAGGCACTGGTCTACGTGGCCGCGTTCGTACCCGACCAGGGCGAGACGCTGCTGGGCCTGCAGACGAAGTACCCGGGAAGCAGGCTCAGCGAGGCGGCGCTGGACTTCCGCCCCTATGGCGAGGGCCTCGTCGACGGCTACATCAAGAAGGAGCTCTTCCACGACGTCTTCGCCGGTGACCTGCCGAAGGCCACCACCGACCTGATGTGGGCCGGCCAGCGGCCCGCGGACGTGCGCACTCTCGGGGAACCGTCCGGTGCCCCAGCCTGGAAAACCATTCCGTCCTGGTACCTCGTGGGCAGCGACGACCAGGTGCTTCCCCCGGCGGCCCAGCGGTTCATGGCGCGCCGGGCCGGCGCACACACCTTCGAGGCTGACACCTCGCATGTAGCGATGATCGCGAAGCCCGCGGCGACGGTCGCCCTCATCAAACGCGCCGCGGGCTGATCCGGCCGAGGAGGCGGCCCGCACGCCTGACAGCTGATTTCCCTGGAAAGGACGAGCCGATGCATCAGCATGTGTACGACAGCCAGTGCGTCGCCGAGGAGACCCGGCACACCCTCGCGACCACACCCATCCGCAATCCGAAGCTCACCTTGTTCGCACTGGCTCTGGGCACCTTCGCGATCGGCACCGGCGAGTTCGGCAGCAACGGCATCATCCAGCTGATCGCATCCGACCTGGACGTGTCCGTTCCGGTCGCGACCTACGCCATCACCGCCTACGCCTTCGGGGTGATGCTGGGCTCCCCGGCCATCACCCTGCTCGCCGCCCGGGCCAACCGGCGCACTCTGCTGCTCGGCCTGATCGCACTGTTCCTCGTCGGCAACGCCCTCTCCGCCCTGGCACCGAACATCGCACAGCTCGTCGCCTTCCGGTTCGTCACCGGCAGCGTGCAAGGGGCGTTCTTCGGCGCCGGGGCCGTCGTCGCCGCGTACACGTACGGCCCGGGCAAGGGCGGCAAGGCGTTCGCCACCGTGATGGGCGGGCTCACCGTCGCCACCATCGCCGGGTCTCCGCTGGGGACCTTCATCGGCCAGAACGCCGGCTGGCGCGTCATGTACTGGGCCGTGGTCGGCGTCGGACTGCTCGCCGCGGCCGCCCTGATCGCCTGGCTGCCGCGCACCGACGACCTGCGCGGCAGTTCCGTCACGAGCGAACTGGGCGCCCTGCGACGGCGAGAGGTCTGGCTCATGGTCACCGTCGCGGCGCTCGGCATCTCCAGCATCTTCGCCGTCTACACGTTCATCGGCCCGTTCATCACCGACGCGGCACTGCGGGACGCCTCGCTGATCCCGACCGCGCTCGCCGTCTTCGGCCTCGGCATGGCGGTCGGCAACCACCTGGGCGGACGGGTCGCCGACCAGTACCGGAATCGCGGTCTGATCTGGGGTTACGGAGGTGTGCTGGCGCTCCTGGTAATGATCGGCTTGGCCGGCAGCAACCTGGTGGTGCTGCTGCCCTGCCTCTTCGGCGTCGGCGCCACCATGATGTTCGCGATTCCCACCATCCAGGTCCGGCTGACCGACTTCGCACCGGACGCCCCGACCCTGATGGGCACGCTCAACCTGGCGGCCCTCAATCTCGCCAACTCCCTCGGCGCGATCGGCGGCGCCGTCGTTCTCGACGCCGGCTGGGGGACCCTGTCCACGGTCTGGGCGGGCTTCGTTCTCACCACCGCGGGCCTGCTCCTGTACGCCGTCACCGTCGCCCGGGTGAAGGCGGCACCCGTTCCCGTACGTGTCTGAACCAGCCCGGTATGTCGATCGACCAGAGGCTGCGCTCACGCCTCGAGGGCGCGCCGGATGAACTCCTCGCGGGTCGCCACGGATGCCCGCGACACCGCTGCCTGGGCCGCGATGCCGTCGAAACCGTGAAAGCCGCCGCCCCACATGTGGAGGTCGACGCTCACGCCGGCCTCGGACAGACGGCGGGCGTACGTGAGGATCTCGTCGCGGAACACTTCCACCGAGCCGGTGTCGATATAGGTCCGTGGAAGACCGCCGAGGTCCTCGGCGCGGGCCGGCGCGGCGTACGGCGACACGTCCGGTCCGCCGCGCCGCTCGCCCAACAGGGCTGTCCAGCCGTACAGGTTGCTGTTGCGGTCCCAGGTTCCCTCGCCGTCCAGCATGCGGCTGCTGTGCGTCCGGAAGCGGTCGTCCAGCATGGGGCAGATGAGCACCTGGTGGCTGAGCCGGGGAAAGGCGCGGTCCCGGGCGAGCAGCGCGGTCCCCGCGGCGAGACCGCCACCGGCACTGGTCCCCACAACGAGGAGGCGTCCGGGGTCGACACCGAGTTCCTCGGCGTTCTTCGCCAGCCACACCAGTCCGGCATAGCAGTCCTCGACCGGAGCGGGGTCGGGGTGCTCGGGGGCGAGACGGTACTCGACCGACACCACGACCGCACTGCCCTCGGCGACGAACGGCAGCATCGCGCTCACGCCCGTCCGCCGGTCCCCGAGGATCATCCCGCCGCCGTGGATGTGGAGGATGCCGCCCTTGGCGCCCCGGTCCTCGACCGGGCTGAGGATCAGCACGGTGAGCTCCGGCGCGCCGTCCGGTCCGGGCACCTGACGTTCCTCCACCCGCACTCTGCCGCCCGCCGTCAGGTCCGGCTCGCGCCCGGCCATTCCCTCGGCCACCCGCCGCCGGGCTTCCGGGAGCGTCTCGTCCGAGAGGACCGGCAGGAAGCCGCGCATGACTTCCTCGGCCGGCGCGAGTTCCGGGTCCAGCGGGGGCCGGGCGGTCACGGGGCCGAAGATGTCTGCCGCCGTCTGCTCTGTCATCGTTCGCTCCTTCGGGAACGGGGTGGGCCAGGCGAGGAGGGGCCTTACGGCTCGCCGCCTGTGGAGTGTGGGCGTGCCGTCACCTGTCGCGGACCGCGGCGATGACGCCGCCGTCGACGAGGATGTCGATGCCGTTCAGGAAACTCGCCTCGTCCGAGAGCATGAACGCGACCACGGCCGCGACCTCCTCCGGGCGGCCGGTGCGGCCCAGCGGCGTCGCGTCGACGAGCCGCTGCATCGACGTCTGCTTGGCCGCCTCCTGCCGCCCCTGCGGGGTGTCGATGATGCCGGGCGCGAGCGAGCAGACGCGGGCGCCGACCGGACCGAGCCGTACCGCTTCCTTGCGCGCGAAGCGGGCCACGCCGTGCTTGGCCCACGGGTAGGCCATCGTGGACTGCTCGATGTCCGGGCCGACGGCCTCGCGGATCCGGTCGAGGAAATCCTCCGCCAGCGGATCGTCCAGGATCGCGCCGACGGCCGGATCGGGCTCCACGCGCGCGATCAGGGGCGACATGGAGGAGAAGTAGACGTGCGCGGTGCCCTCGGTGGCGAGCGGACGCAGCGTCTCGGCCAGCAGGGCGGTACCGATGAGGTCGACCTCGAAGATGCGGCGCCAGTCGGCCATGCTGGGCGAGATACCGGCCGCGTGGGCGACGGCGCGCAGTGTGCCGAGTTCCGCGACCCGGTCGGCGAGCCGGGCCAGGCCCGCACGGTCGGTGACGTCGAGGGCGAACGGCTCGGCCGTGGCCCGGTGACCGGCGTCGCCCAGGTCCTTGGCGACGGCCGCCGCGCCCTCCGCGTCCCGGTCGACGAGCAGGAGTACGTCCACCATGTCGGCGAGCCGCCGCGCGCACGCCTCTCCCATTCCGCGTCCGGCTCCGGTGACTATTCCTACGGTCGTCATGAACAACTCCTCGGTGAAGACTGTGTACTTGGGGGTGCGGTCGGAGTGGCCCGGCGGGGCCATGGGCTACTGGGCTACTGGTTCCAGAGCTGTTCCAGCGACCGCTGGGCGGCCCTGCTGACCAGCTCGACCCGGAAACCGGTCTGCCGCTCACTGCGCAGGTAGGCGAAGAACAGCCCGCCGTCGGGTCCCGTGCGGGTCGCCTCGGTCACGTAGCCGTGGCGTTCGAGTTCGGCGGCGTCGGCCGCCACGTCGTCCGACCAGTAGCCGAAGTGGTGGATGCCGGAACCGGGCGGCGGCTCCCACAGGGTTCCCGGGACGCTTCGGACGATCTCGAGCCGGGGGGCGGTGCCCGACGTACGGGCGTAGGCGCACCGGAAGTCGATGACGATGTCGCCGGTGGGCAGGGAGACCTCGGTGGGCCCGCCCATGTCGTCGTACCACTCGAACCCGAACAGCTTCGACAGCTGCTCCTTCGTCGCCTCGAAGTCCTCCGCGACGATGCCCACATGGAACTGGTCCGAGGGCCTGAGGATGCCGGCCATGCTGTCTCCTCGCTCATGGGCTCCGGACGGCGGGGCCACCGGGAACCGCTGGTCAGTGCGTGTGGCACAGGAAAGCGAGGCGGTCGGACGAGTCCCGGACGGCTTCCGGACAATTCCCGGACGTGATGGGCGTCACGGCCGGAGTCTCTGAGGGAGGGGGCGACGGCGCTCAGCCGCGCAGGCGGCCGAGCCAGTAGCCGAATCCCCTGCTGGTGTGGATCAGCGCGGGCTCCTCCTGGTTGACCTTCTGCCGCAGCCGGGAGACGAGCTTGTCGATGGCCTCGCTCGCACGGAAGTCACCCCACACGTGCTGGCTGATCTGTTCCTTGGACACCACGCACTCCGCGTTGGCCAGGAGGTAGCGCAGGAGTCGGTACTCGGCGGGGGTGAGCCCGAGCGCCCGGGACCCGCGCCGGGCCTGACAGGTGGCGTCGTCGAGGGTCAGTTCGGCGTAGCCGGATGTCACCGCGACGGGGCCGGTACGGCCGTCGCGGAGCAGGACCTCGGCCCGGGCGAGCACCTCGGTGGCCCGGACCGGCTTGGTGACGTAATCCTCCTTCCGGCGGCCGAAGTTGGGAAGCAGGGTGTGGAGGTAGTCGCAGCTGATCAGATAGAGCAGGGGCGGTATGTCGGCCGAGGCGACGCGGGGGCCGTTGGACAGGTCCCTGAGGTCCGGCAGCATGGCGTCCCAGACGACCAGGTCGAACCGGCGCCGCGTGATCCGGGCGACGCCTTCGACCCCCGTGACGGCCGTCCCCGCGACGGTGTAACCGGCCAGCTGGAGGGCCGTGGTCAGCAGGTCGGTCTCCCCCGGGTCGCCCGCGACGATCAGGACGTCACGGCCGCTGCGACGAAGTACCGACGGAGTCGCCATGCCATTCACCAAGGCCTGCCCCCTTCCGAGATGGGCTGGATCTTCCGCGCCGTCGACGAGCAGGGTTCAGGCGCTCACAGGGCGCGGGCGAACAGGTCCAGCAAGGCCGTCCAGTGGCGCTCCGTCGCCTCGGCGTCGTACATCGCCGTGTCGGCCTGTGTGAAACCGTGGTGGGCGTCGGCGTAGACGTCGGCGCGGTGGCGGACGCCCGCGTCGGTGAGGGCCTTGTCCAGACGCTCGATCTGCTCGGTGGGGTTGGTCGCGTCCTGGTCGGCGTGGCCGAAGTACAGCTCGGCGGTGATGCGGTCGGCCAGCAGGTGGGGGCTGTCCGGGGCGTCGGTCGCGAGGTACGCGCCGTGGAAGCCGGCCGCCGCCGCGACGCGGTCCGGGTAGGTGCCGACGGTGCGCAGGGCCAGTGCGGCGCCCATGCAGTATCCGGTCACGCCGACCGGCCCGTCGGTCGTCAGCGGGGTGGCGGCCAGCCAGTCGAGGTAGGCGGACGCGTCACGCATGGCGGCCTCAGGGGTCAGTGACTGCATGGCCGGACGTAGGCTCTGGATGATCTCGGGGCGCTCTGCCGGGTTGATGAACTCGGGCAGCTCCACCACGGGCGCTCGCCCGGCGCGGTACACGACGTTGGGCACCAGCACCGTGTAGCCGGCCGAGGCCAGTCGGTCCGCCATCCCCCTCAGATGGGGCCGCAGCCCGAAGGCGTCCATGTAGAGCAGGACGCCGGGGTGCGGGGCGTTGTCGTCCGGGCGAGCCAGGTAGGCGTCGCAGATCCCGTCCGCGGTGGGGATGTCGAGGGACGATCCGTGCACGGTGCTCATGTGGGGGTTCTCCTCGGTCTTCGGTCGGAGGATGCGGCGGGCGGCATCGCCGCCACACGGACGGCACTCGACCACCGTAGAGCTACTTGCCTAAGTTAAGCAAATGGAGCATGGCGGGGCGCCGCCCAGACGAGAAGGGCCTCCCCCGCCGCCTCCATCGCGGCGGGGCGCCCACCGGAAGGAAGCAACGGAGGAGGCCTCAACCCGCCTCAGCCGATCCTGAGTTGATCCGTGCCGTGGCCGATGTGGGCGACGACAAGGCCGGCTGCCGACACCTCGGCGTACTCGGCGGTGTGATACCGGAGGACTCCCCCGGCGTCCGGGCCCTTCTTGGCCTCGACCGTCCAGCGCAGCTCGTGAAAGAAGAACCAGTCGTCGAAGTGCTGGGTGACGACCTCGATGCCGCGCACGGCGTAGCGGGCGTAGAAGTCCTGGAGATGGGCCCTTCGCTCGTCCTTGGTGTGCAGTTCGACGAGGGTGCCGGTCTGCGCCACATAGTCACGGACGCCGGTCTGGATCTCGGGGTGGCTCTTCTCCACGATCGTGTCGATGTCCCCCTTGCGGTACGCGTCGAGCAGCGCCTCATGCAGCCCCGCCACCGCGAAGCGGCTGGCCAGCGCCCCATTGGCCGGGTCCCCCGGCATGCTGTCCCGCTGCGTGCGGCCCCAGAACAGCTCGCCGGTGATGCCTTCGGAACCCATGGTCGGAAAGAGCACGACGACCGGGCGCTCGCTCTCCGCGCCGGACTGCTTCTCGCGGCCGCGGCCGATACCGCTGACGAAGGTGTACCAGGAGGTGTTGATCTCCGCCACGGGTCGGATCGCCACCACGGCGGCGAACCGGTGCATGCTGCGGTAGCTGTGCTCGATCGCCTCGTAGGTGCTGACGATGCGCTGGGTCGGGATCTCGCGCCCCTCCTTCAGCTGGGGCACGACGGAGGCATAGGGACCGCTCGGCGCGAGTGTCGCCAGGATGTCGTCGACGACGTCGACGTACTCGGCATGGACGTGCTTCCAGGCGGTCGCCGCGCTCTGGATCTGCAGATCCGACGTGATGAGCAGTTCCTCGGCCTCGACCCGGTCCTTCATACGTTTCCTCCTCGCACTCCGGGAGCCCCGAACGGGGGCGGGACGAGGCCATGCAAGCGAGGCAGGCTGACCTGCACCGGTCGGATGACGGACAAAAGCCGGACGTGACCCGGATCACGGAAGCGGCAGCCGCGGGCCGCTGAGGCAACAGCTTGCCTTACTCAAACAACGAGAATATGGTTGCGTAAGTCAAGCAACCCGTCCCCTCCTGTGGAGGCCCTCTTCCATGTCCGACAGCCCTGCTCCCCGCGCCGCGGCCGGGTCCGTCCCGCCGAGGCCCCACGCCGTGGTGGCGGTGCTGGCCTTCGCGGGGATCACGGTCTCGCTGATGCAGACCCTGATCATCCCGATCGTCCCCGACCTGCCGAAATACCTGCACGCGTCGGCGTCGAACACCGCCTGGGCCGTCACCGCCACCCTGCTGGCGGCGGCCGTTGCCACCCCGGTCGTCGGGCGCCTCGGTGACATGTTCGGCAAGCGCCGCATGCTGCTGGCCAGCATCGTGCTGCTGGTGGCGGGCTCGGTCATCTGCGCCCTGAGCGACTCGCTCCTCCCGATGATCATCGGCCGTGCGGTGCAGGGCCTGGCGGCCGCCGTCGTCCCGCTGGGCATCAGCATCATGCGCGACATCCTGCCCGCCGAGCGGCTCGCCGGCTCCACCGCTCTCATGAGCGCTTCCCTCGGCGTCGGCGGCGCTCTCGGGCTCCCCTCGGCGGCCTTCATCGCCGACCACTACGACTGGCACGTGCTGTTCCTGACCTCCGCCACCCTCGGGGTCGTGGCTCTCGCTCTTGTCGCGTTGATCGTGCCCGAGTCGAAGGTCCGCACCGGCGGCAGCTTCGACCTGCTCGGCGCCCTCGGACTGTCCACTGCGCTGGTGTCCCTGCTGCTCGCCGTCTCCAAGGGCGCCGACTGGGGGTGGACCAGCGGCATCACCCTCGCCCTGTTCGCCACCTCCCTCCTGGTCTTCCTGCTGTGGGGCCGGTACGAACTGCGCACCGCCCAGCCGCTGGTGGACCTGCGCACCACCGCACGCCGTCAGGTGCTGTTCACCAATCTCGCCTCGGTCGCGCTCGGCTTCTCGATGTTCGCCATGTCGCTCGTCCTGCCGCAGGTCCTCCAGCTGCCGGAGCAGACCGGCTACGGCCTGGGCAAGTCTCTGCTCGCCGTCGGCCTGATCCTGGCCCCGCAAGGCCTGGTGATGATGACGATGTCCGCGGTGTCCGCGCGCATCACCAAGGCGAAAGGTCCCAAGGTCACCTTGATGACCGGCGCGCTCGTCGTGGCCGCCGGCTACAGCCTCAGCATCGTGCTGATGTCTGAGGCCTGGCAGATCACGCTGGTCGCCTGCGCCATCGGGGGCGGCATCGGCTTCGCCTACGGTGCCATGCCCGCCCTGATCATGAGCGCCGTGCCCGCCTCCGAGACGGCCGCCGCCAACAGCCTCAACACGCTGATGCGCTCCATGGGCACGTCGTTCGCCGGCGCCCTCGCGGGCGTCATCCTGGCCCAGATGACCACGGACTTCGGCGGCTTTCCCCTGCCCTCCGAGAACGGCTTCAAGACGGTCATGGCCATCGGCGCCGGGGCGGCCCTCCTCTCGTTCTCCCTCGCCTCCTTCCTCCCGCGTCGCCGGGCCGCCGATGCTCCGGCCCCGGTGCCCGAGGGCCCTGCCGAACCGGCCAACGTGTCCGGGGCACAGTCCTAGCTCGGACTCGGCCCGCGCGCGTACCCGGCGGGGCGTGTGCGTCCAGCCGCAGCGCGGCGGAACTCCGACGCGGAGCAGGGACGGCTTCCCCGCGGGAGCGGTAGGGGTCAGCGCCGGGCCGCCACGGCTGTCGGTGCCGCGGCCAGGATGCGGTCCAGTACGGGGGCGGGGATCGCCGGGTTGGTGACCGCTGTGTGTGCCGTGTCGCGGTCGTGCAGCAGGCCTGCCAGGACGCGGGCCGGCAGTCGCGGATTGCGCGTCACGGTGTCGCGGACGTGCACCGCCGGGTCGTTGAGCAGCCGTACCGCGTCGGCCGGTGACAGCCGGGGGTCCTCGGCCGCGCGGCGACGCACCTCGGCTTCGGGGTCCCGCGCCAGGTGTGCGACGTCAGCCGGTGTGGACTCCGGGTCGTCCAAGGCCAGGCGGCGCATCCGACCGCTGGGGTCGGTCATGAAGCGCAGTAGGCCCACACGCGGGAAGTTGGGATGGCTGCGGGGCCGGTCGGGGTGGCTGAAGCTGCCGTCCCACCAGCGCCAGACGTCCAGCAGCATGTCGCCCGGCGCGTCCTCGCACGACTCGGCGAGGAACAGGCGGACCACCCGGTCCTCGTCCCGCGCCAGACGCGCCACGACATCCGGCGGGAGGCGGCGGGCCCGGGCCACACTGCGGCGGACTAGCGGATGGGACGACGCGGCGAGACGGCGCATCGCCTCGGCGTCGCCGTGCAGGTCCTCGACCCAGGCAAGGGTGTACGACATCGACGTCGGGTCGAAGTCGTGGCGCACCGCGGCACGCTGCTCCTCGGTGAGGTCGGGGCGCACCGCCACCGTGGAACGGATGTCGTCCTGCGAATCCTGCGCCAGCGCGGCGACGCCGAGCGCGCTCAGGGCGGGGTTGGCGGCCAGCGCCTGACGTACCTCCGTGTCCCCGTTCCTGACCAGCTCCGCCTCCAACTCGGGCTCGAGGCGGCACCTTTCGAGCGCCTGCCGCGGGTCGGGGAGGGCGGCGAGAACCTCGCGGGACAGCGGTACGTCGGTGTGGTGGGCCAGCAGTGCAGCGGTTCGCACGGCGTGGTCGGTGTCAGTCAGCAGCCGCTCCCGCAGCGGCGCGGCGAGTTCCTGCCACCGGGCACACGCCGCCCTCCGTACCCGGGCGTCGGTGTCGGTGGCGAGGTCAGGGAGGTGCCGGGCGGGGAGGTCCGGGAGTTCGGCGGCCTGCGCGCGGGACGGGCCGGCGAGGATTTCGTCGTACAGGTCGTCGGGGAGTTCGGCGCCCCAGACGCGGGCGCGCTCCGCCCAGAACACGCGTCCATCCGGGGACGGCTCGGCGCGTACCAGGCGTACCCACTGCTCGGACGTGAGCTTGGGCCGGAACGTGTCGGCGGGCCGCGACCGCACCTGCGGGTCCGGGTGTGCGACGGCGGCGTCGAGGACGGCGGGCCGGTCGCATCCATGCAGGAAGCCCGTTTCCACATCGAGCAGCCGGATCAACAGTTCGTCCGTCGCTGCGGGATTGGACCCGATGCCCTCCGCCCAGTGCAGAGGCCACGCGGGCTGGCCAGGGACCGCCGCCCACACTTCGGCGCGCTCGGCCTCCGTCTCGGACGCGGCGGCCTCGGCAGCCTCCTCCAGCCGCTCGGGCAGTCGGTCGAGGGCGGTCACCCGGGTGCCGTCCGCGCCGGGCAGTTCCGCCAGCAGTACCTGCCCGTCGAGGGACAGTGCCACGAACCCGGGGTCGCCGGGCAACTCCGGTACGCCGCTGCCGGTGTGCCGAACCCGGGTCCACCAGGCGTCGTTGCCGCCGATCCGGTGTCCGAGGACAGCCACCAGGAACTCGCCGTCGGCACCGCGTAGCCGACGCCACCACGCGGCATCGAGCGCCTCGCGGGCCGTCCCGTCCGGCGACGCGACACCTCGCGCGATCCGCCAGCCGGCCTCCGGTGGGAAGAGGGTGCCCGGGCGGGTTTCCTCGACGACCGTGAGGCCGGCGCGTGTCAGTAGTTCGTGGAGATTCTCTCGGCGCTGCACGCGGTCATGATCTCCGGCGCTTTACGGTGGGACAAGGCCGAGCACTTCGTGGCCTTCGCCGACTGGGCGGGGCAGCCGGTTCACGTGGCGCCGAGAAAGCCCGGATCAACCCCGTCGAACTGTCGGCACGAGTCCCGGGCTACGCCGAGCAGCTCCTTCATGGGCACGGCGCGACGGCTGGTCGCGGAGATGTCCCGGCGTGCCTCGGCAGACCACAACGGCGGGAACAGTGACAGACCCTGATTGCCGTTCAGCGCCCGGACCTCCTCCTTCCAGCCGGGCCAGCGCAGATCGGCGTAGAACTCATCGAGCGCCCCGGACACCAGCCAAGCCAGCCACGTCGAGTGACCGACGCCCAGAGCCTCCCAGCGAAGGGAATCCGGGGCGAAGTAGACCACCTCGCCCGGGGCACCGGGACGGCCGGCGCCGGCAGGAGTCCCGCTGTTGAGCGCGAAGACACCGCCCAGCACGTCGTGCGCCACGACCAGACCGGCCTCCGGTCGCCACGCCGGGTCGAACGTTGCGGGGAACTGATTCGCGCCGGCCAGGGTCGGTATCTCTGGCGCAGCCCCACCGACAGGGCTGCCGAAGACCCGTAGCCATCCGTCGTCCACCAGCAGACCACCGCAATGCAGTACCAGCGCCCCGAGGTACGACCTTGCCGTGACCTGGAGTTGGAGGAGCGACGCCCTCCCCAGATCCCTGTCGGCTGGGAGCACCTCGACGGACACCGGACTTGCCTTGAGTGTCTCCCTGATTTCCGGCCAGGCCGGTTCCTCGACGTCGATCAGCTGGCTCAACTCACGCATGCCGGCATCGTCGCACCTGCGCTGTGCCTCCCGACGGGCGGTGCGCAGGACCCCTGGGGGTCACTGCTTCTCGCGTCGGCCGCGGATGGTCAGGGCGACGGCGGAGACGAGGAACCAGAAGGCGCCGAAGGCCGAGTAACCGGCGATGGAAGACAGGTCGCTCGTCGCCGAGGTGGACATCGCGGCGAAGGAGATGCCTGCGAGGACGGACAGTCCGCCGCTGATGACCATGGGCCACTGGGCGCCGATCGTGCGTCGGCGTCGGATCGCCACGATGAGCTGGATCGCTCCGGAGAGCAGGGCCCAGAGGCCGAACACGAGCAGTGTCGTCCCGATGGTGGAGAAGACGGCGATGATCATTCCGGCGGTGGCGGCCAGGCCGAGAGCCATGTTCGCGGTGCCTGCACGCTCCTCGGAGGCGGTGCCGGCCATGCGGCGCTCAAGGAGCGTGGCGATGACGTCCCACAGGGGGTAGACGACGAGCAGTACGGCCGCGATCGCTGTGGGCCTGTCCGTGGACACGAGGGAGGCGGAGGTCGTGACGACGAGTGCCACCCAGATCAGGGAGAAGGCGACTCGGATCAGGTGGAGCGATCGGAGCCCGGAGGACGTCGTCGTGGTTGTCGTCGTACGCGAAGGCACGGTGGTCTGAGTCATCGGGTGTCCCGTTTGTGATCGTGACGGTGTGAGACGGTCGTCTCGATGAGGAGTCTCAGCGGCCTCGGGACCGGCCGCGTACTTCGAACGAAGTACATCGCCGCAGCGCACGTGCACGAGAATCAGTCCATGGGCAAGGCGCAGAACAATCACGACGGTCCCGTGGCACCCCTGTGGGTGCGACGGCCCGAGGCGCTGCACCTCGTGGCCTATGCGGTGGCCGCGCTGGTGTTCACCGGCCAGATCGTGGCGGTGGTCCTCCGAGGTTCGGACTGGCCGACGGCCCTTTCCGTGCTCCTCGCCGGTGGCGGTGTCGCCCTGTCCTGGTGGCGGCCATGGGCAGGACTGGTTGTGGCGAGCGCGGCGTCCTTCGCCGTCACGGCCGTGGGCCACGACCCGCTGTCGGTGTGGATGATGGCCGTGCTCGTCCTGTTCTCGATCACGCTCAGGGGAAAGCAGCCGCTGGCCGGAATCGCCGTCGTGGCGGCGTTCTTCCTGGGGGCGTTCATGACGGTGGGAGGATTCCGGGGCGGCGCGATCGTGGGAGCCGCCGCTCTCTTCTCGGCCGTGGCCGGAGGTGCGACAGGGACCGCGCTGCGCATCCATCGGGAGCACTGGCGGACCTTGGAGGAGCGGGCCGAGAGCGCCATCGCCACTCGCGAGATCGAAGCCACCCGGCGGGTGACCGAGGAACGGCTGCGCATCGCCCGGGACCTCCACGACGTCATCGGCCACCAGGTCGCGATGCTGAGCATGCATCTCGGTGCCGCGGAGATCGGGCTGCCGGAAGGCGCCGAGCCCACCCGGCAGGCCCTCGTATCGGCCCGGTCCAGCGCCCGCACCGTGGTCGTGGAGACGCAACGGATTCTCGCGCTCCTCCGCCTCGGAGACGACGTCTCGCCGGACGAGGCGCTGCGGCCGACGCCGGCGCTGAGCGGCCTGGAAGGCCTTGTCGCCTCTTTCAGGAGCATCGGCCTCGATGTCCGGTCCTTCCTCGACATCCCCGCCGGTTTCGTGGAGCCCAGCGTCGGTGTGACGGTCTACCGGGTCGTTCAGGAAGCGCTCACGAATGCCTACCGGCACGGTGAGGGGCCGGCCACGGTGGAGGTACGCGAGCGCGAAGGCAGGATCTGCGTCACCGTCGAGAACCGCGTCGGTCCTGCGCCGCACGGTGCCGGTTCAGGCGGCGGGCTCGGGCTCGTGGGGATGCGCGAACGCGTCGAGTCCTCCAGCGGGCGGCTGACGATCGACCGTGACGACGGGCGATTCCGGGTCCATGCGGAGTTCAGCCCTCTGGGAGTCGCCGTATGACGACGCGGATTCTGATCGTCGACGACCAGGACGAGATCAGGGCCGGGATCCGGGCGATGCTCCGGCTCGACCCCGGCCTCGTGGTCGTGGGTGACCTCTCCGACGGACTCCAGGTCCCGCCCTTCCTCCGGGACCATCCTGTCGACCTGGTCCTGATGGACATCCGGATGCCTGGCATCGACGGTGTCGAAGCCACTCGCCGGATCCGCGAGGAGCATCCACCCGAAGAGCTGCGGGTGATCGTGCTGACCACTTTCGACCAGGACGACATCGTCCTTGCCGCGCTTCGCGCGGGCGCGAACGGTTTCCTGAGCAAGACCGTGAGCCCCGCCGAACTCGTCGCCGGAATCACCGAGGTCGTCGGCGGTGGCGGTGCGCTGTCGGCCGCCGCGACGGCCGCGCTCATCGGCCACATGACCGACAACCCGCCCCCGGTGATCGACAAGGAACTGCTGCGCCGCTTCGACGCGCTCACACCGCGGGAGCGGGACGTGGTCGTGCTCGTCGCGAGCGGTCTCGGCAACGACGAGATCGCGGCCCAGATGTCCGTGTCGCCGTTCACCGTGAAGACGCATGCGGTACGGGCCATGACGAAGGTCGGCGCACGCGATCGAGCACAGCTCGTGTCGTTCACCTTCCGGGCCGGCCTCTATCCCTGAGGCAGGTTTCCCGGTACCGCCCCGCTAGGCGTGACGGATGACGTCGTACATGGTCGCGGAAGCGGGCGCCGGATGCGGAACGTTGTTCCAGCCGATCTCTTCCGCGCGCTGCTCGATCGCCTTTCGTGCGGCTTGGGCGGCGGCCTCGTCCTCGAAGAAGGCGATGCTCAGCCCGTTCCCGGTGACGGGATCGATGAGGTGATAGCTGCCGTGCACGCCGGGCACGGACGCGGCGGCCTCCAGTACCCAGTCACGATCGTCGGTCGGCATCGGTTCCCATACAGCCACGCGCGCGATCATCGCTGCCCCCAGTTCGTCAGTGTGTCCAGGCTGCCGCAGTCCAGGGGCCGAGCATCGACCCCGTTGCCCCACTGTGACACCCATGACGGCCGACTGGCGCGCCAAGTCGGCAACTGGCGCACCCACGGCGCTGCTCCGCCGGCGTTCACTGGGCTGTGGGCCGCCCACCGATTTGGACCGCGATCGCCGTCACGCCTCCAGGATGCGGTCGAGTGTCCGGCGCCCCAGGCTGCTCATCGGCGGATTGGTCTCGGCGTAGTACCAGACAAGGCCCATCGCCTGTTGGAACGCCCATGCCTTTCCGCGCTCCCACTCCACGTCGTCGCAGGCCAGTGTCCGTCGGAGTACGTCCCGCGGGCCCGGCTGCAACAGGTGCCAGGCGCTGACTAGGTCCAGCGCGGGGTCGGCCGGGCCGAAGCCGCCGGTGTCCAGTACGCCGGTGAGCCGGTCTGCGGCGACCAGTACGTTGCCGGGAATCAGGTCGCCATGGCTCATCACGTCGGCGCTCGTGCGGGGCAACTCCCGGAAGCGGCTCCACAGCCGGCGCAGGCGGGGCACGTCGAGCAGCGCCTCGCTCTCCGCGAAGCACTTCGCCATCCAAGCGTCGTGGTGAGCGAGAACGCCGCCGCGGCCTTCGCCGTTGAAGCGCCGTCCCCTCGTCTCGGCCTTCCGCAGGGCTGAGATGAAGTCCGCGAGGTCCGCGGCGAAGGCATCCGATCCACTCGGGTCGGAATCGGAGGCGACCGTTCCCAGCAGCCATGTCTGGACCGACCACGGCATGGGGTAACCCGCCCCCGGCTTGCCCAAGGCGAGGGGTTCCGGGACGGGGAACGGGGACACCTGTGCCAACTCCGCGCTCGCCTGAGCCTCCTGCTCTAGAACCGCGAGCGCCTCGGCAGCATCGGTCAGACGCAGTGGGAAACGCGCGCAGAGGTCGTCCCCGATGCGGAAAATGGCGTTGACCGTCCCGGTCGACGCCAGGAGTCGGATCGCCTTGCCGCTCCACTGCGGGAACTGGTCCTCGATCAAGGTCGCAACGATGTCGGTGGTCACGTCCACTTGGTCATCGTGCATGGTCATCCCCGCAAGTCCTCCCCCTGGGCTGGGCCCGAACGCCGCACGCGCACCAGATCAACTGGCACGCCAGCCAGTCTTCATGGGCCAGGGTTCAGATCAACCGAGTTTCTCGGCTCGACAGGTGCCGGCGGCAGTACGGCCCTCACGACTCTGATCCCCACCGCCGCTTCAAAGCCTCCGCACCCCGTCTGAGAAAGTTCGCGCACGGTCTGTCGATTTCGCGTCGTCCGTCCGACGTGGAGACGTAGCGATGCACCGACCGGACACACAGCCAAGGAGAGCCCTCATGGCCCAGTACGCGATCCTCATCTACGACACCCCCGCGGCCGGCGACTACACCCCCGATCAGCAGGCGGCGAGCAAGCGGCACGCCGACGATCTGATCGACTCCGGCGCCATGATCGCGGCGTATGCGCTGCACTCCGCCGACACCGCCACCTCGCTGCGCGGCGACGTGGTCACCGACGGGCCCTTCATCGACTCCAAGGAAGTCATCGCCGGCGTCTGCGTCATCGAGGCCCCCGACCTGGACGCCGCCCTGGAGTTGGCGCGTCGTAACCCTGCCGTGCAGTGGGGTCGTGGCGGTGTCGAGGTGCGGCCCGTCGCGGGCGGCATCGCGCCCATCGTCCGATGACGGCTGCGGCGGACGCGAGCCGGGCGGTCGCCGACGCGCACCGGCGCGAGTGGGCCTTCGTGCTCGCCGCGACGGTGCACGTCGCCCGCGACCTGGACCTGGCCGAGGAGTGCGTACAGGAGGCGTACGTCGCGGCCATGACGACCTGGGAACGCGACGGCGTCCCGGGCAACCCCGCGGCATGGCTCACCACCGCGGCCAAGCGCCGGGCGATGGACGCGATACGCCGCGAGCGGACGTTCCGCTCGAAGCTGCCGCTGCTGATGGAGCCCGAAGAGGCCGTCGACGACCTCGACTTGGACGGTTCGGCGGATCAGGAGAAGGCCGTGGACCCGGAAGACGTCGTACCCGACGAACGACTGCGGCTCATCTTCACCTGCTGCCACCCCGCACTTGCCCGGGAGGCACAACTCGCGCTCACACTGCGGCTGGTGTGCGGACTGCCTACCCCGGACGTGGCCCGTGCACTGCTGGTGTCGGAACAGACGATGGCCGCCCGGATCACCCGGGCCAAGAAGAAGATCTCCACCGCGCGCATCCCCTACCGCGTGCCGCGCCCGGCGGAGCTGCCGGACCGGCTGGCGGCCGTGCTCGGCGTACTCCATCTGCTGTTCACGGCCGGGCACACGGCTCCCTCGGGTCCCACGCTCATGCGCACGGACCTGACCGACCGCGCGCTGGACCTGGCCCGCACGCTGCGCGATCTCATGCCCGACGAGCCGGAGGTACGTGGGCTGCTGGCGCTGCTGCTGGTGACCGCCGCCCGGCGCGCCACCCGAACCGGTGCGGACGGTCGACTGCTGCGGCTTGAGGAGCAGGACCGCTCGCTGTGGGACCGCGCCGCGCTGGCCGAGGCGCACGCGCTGATCGTGGCCGGGCTGCGGGGTGGCCGCGCGGGACGGTATCTGTTGCAGGCGGCGATCGCCTCGTTGTACGCCGAGGCGCCGACGTACGAGGAGACGGACTGGCCGCAGATCGTGACCCTCTACGAGAGGCTGCTGTCGCTGTGGCCCTCACCGGTCGTGGCGCTGAACCGGACCGTGCCCTTGTCGATGGCCCTTGGGCCGGCCATCGCGCTGGCGCAGGTCGAGGCGCTGGAGCAGGACGACCGACTCGCCCGCTACCAGTACCTGCCGGCGATCAAGGCGGACCTGCTGCGACGGCTCGGCCGTACGGACGAAGCGGCGGCCGCGTACCGGCGGGCGGTGCTGCTGACCGACAACGAGGCCGAGCGGGCCTTCCTCACCGAGCGTCTCGCCGACCAGGAGACCAGCCTCATGTAAACGAGCCCGGCCCTCGGTAGCTCGTACGGGTGCCGTGGTGTGGAGCAGGTCCCTCTTCCGAAGGCCCGCCAGGACACTGAGGCCATGAGTGGAGGACTTCCGAGTCGGGCAGCGGTGGTCATCATGGGAGCGGGCTTTCTGGTGGTAACTGCCGCCCTGGTGCTGACACTTACGGGCACCACCATCCCGTTGCTGTACGTCCTGGGCAGCGGCATGGCAATTTACGGCGGGCATGCGAACCGGCGCCACCTTCCGCACATTCCGGCCGAGCCGCCCCAGCAAGGACGGCCATGGGAACGGCCTCGACATGAGTGAAGACACAGGGGCCGGATGATGCATGGATGGGTGTGTATCCGCGGCGGGGTCTCTGTTGTCTACGCCGCGGATACGGGTTCCAACACGAAGACGGGGATCACTCGGTCGGTCTTCTGCTGGTATTCGGCGTAAGGCGGATACGCGGCGACCGCGCGATCCCACCACTCGGCCTTCTCGTCGCCGCTGACCTCACGGGCCGTCATGTGCTGGCGTACGGCCCCGTCCTGGAGCTCCACATGCGGGTCCGACGTGAGGTTGAAGTACCAGACCGGATGACGCGGGAAGCCGCCCTTCGAGGCCACCGCCGCATACCGACCCTCGTGCTCCACGCGCATCAGCGGGATCTTGCGGATCTTGCCGCTCTTCGCGCCGCGCATCGTGACGATGACGACGGGCAGGCCCGTGTCCCACAGCGTCGTGCCCTGTGTGCCGCCCGAACTCTCGTACAGCTCAACCTGATCACGCACCCACTGCGCCGGACTCGGCTCGTACTCGCCCTCAAGCGGCATCACGTTCACCCGTCGTCGCGTACGGACTGTGTTGCACAGTTCAACACAGGACTTGCGTGGCGGAGACCCCGTCGTTCCAGCCAGACCTGCTCTTGGGACGCCGGGGCGGCATCAGGAGAGTGCCGACGGTTTACGCAGGGGCGGCAAGGCCCGTAGCAGCTCCCACAACGGGCGCGATCTTTGCAGCCACCTACCGACAAGGTGCAGTCCCTCAAGCGATCACGTGAGCTCGACTCGATCGGCTGTCGGCAGAACTCTCATGAGAGGACCCCGGCGGCCTGCCAGCATGACCCGATGGAGAAGAAGACGGCGGTGCGTCGACTCGATCTGGGCTACTTCGTCCGACCGGCATCAGAGGTCCCCGGCTTGCAGCCACGCGTGGAGCCTGTGCTCGCCTATCTGGCTCAGTGCGAGGAAGGGCTGGTCCTCTTCGACACCGGTATCGGAGCCGCCGACGCCGAAACGGAAGCCCACTACCGCCCGCGCCGCAGGCCTCTGGAGGCTGCCCTCTCAGCCGCGGGATTCAGCCGTGCCGACGTCTCCCTCGTGGTGAACTGTCATCTGCATTTCGACCACTGTGGCGGCAACCCCCTGCTTCGCGACAAGCCCATCGTGGTCCAGTCGACGGAGTTGTCCGCCGCCCGCCGAGGCGGCCACACCATCGACGCGCTCGTCGACTTCCCCGGCGCCAACTACCTTGAGATCACAGGCGAAGCGGAACTCTGGCCCGGAGTCCGGATCGTCCCCACCCCCGGTCACACCGAAGGGCACCAGTCCCTGGTGATCCAACAGAATGACGGCACCGTCATCCTGGCCGGCCAGGCACACGACTTCGCAACC
Organism: Streptomyces justiciae; assembly: GCF_015163075.1. Lineage (GTDB taxonomy): Bacteria > Actinomycetota > Actinomycetes > Streptomycetales > Streptomycetaceae > Streptomyces > Streptomyces justiciae. The sequence goes on along the minus strand of NZ_JADDXU010000004.1, from coordinate 505,350 downwards.
CACTTGGCCGCGGACCACCTCGCTCGCCGAGCCGCCCTGGACGGCCTCGAACCGCCGCTTCCCACCTACCAGCCCTGGCTGGAACGGCTCCTCGAATTCGACCCGCGCAGAGTGCTCTTCGCACACGACTGCTCTGTCTGGGAACCCAGCACCGCGTGAGGCTGCCAGGCCTGAATGCCGGGCTTCGAATCGACCATCTAGGCTGGCGCGATGGCTGATGAACGGGAGCGGGTCCAGCCTTCGGGAGTATGGGCCACGGCGGTGGGAGTGGCCCGGGTGCGGGCCTTGGAGAGCGAGCGGGAGGACGCTTTGTTCCGTGACCCGCTGGCGCAGGCCTTCGCCGCCGCGGGCGGACTGTGGCCCTCCTCGCCGCCGCCCGATGACGAGGGCGCGCGGCGGCGCCGGCTAGCCGTGTCGTTCTCCATCGTCATCAGGACGAAGTTCCTGGACGACCTGTTGCAGCAGGCGTCGGTGTCCGGGGTGCGGCAAGTGGTGCTGCTCGGGGCCGGCATGGACAGTCGGGCCTTTCGGATGGACTGGCCCGAGGGCACTCGGCTGTTCGAGGTCGACACCTCCGCACCGCTGGACTTCAAGGCTTCCGTGCTGCGCCAGGGGAGGGCCGTCGCTCGCTGCGAGCGGATCACCGTCCCGGTCGATCTGCGGGAGGACTGGCCCGGCGCGCTGGCCGCCGCAGGCCATGATCCGGCGGCGCCGACCGTGTGGATCGCCGAAGGGCTACTCGTCTATCTGCCCGAGGACGCGGTGGAGTTGCTGCTCGCCCGGATCAGCGCCCTTTCCGTCGTGGGTAGTTGGATGGGGCTGACGTTGGGCTCGCCCGGTGTGATCGAGCGTTTCGCTGCGGACGCGGCGCCAGGGTCGGCGGCGTCCATGTGGGTCTCGGAGATGCCCGACGACCCGGTGGGCTGGTTGGCCGGACACGGCTGGGACGCCGCCGGTTACACCCTGCGCGAGCGCGCTGCCGCCTACGGCCGCCCGATCAATACTCCTCCGCAGCGCGAGGAGCGACCCGGAGGGCTGATCTCGGCGGTCCGCCGATAGACCGCCCCCGCGACTGCTGGGCTACTCGGATTCGGGGACAGGATTCTGGTCCAGGTATCGGCTGATCTTCCAAGCACCGTCTGAGGTGTTGGAGAGCACCGTGTGGGTCAGGCAGGCCTGGGGATCGTGCACGCTGCGGAACGAGACTCCGGCGTCGTATCCCGTCAGCATCACCGTGTCGTTCGAGGCGTGCAGCCAGAAGCCCAGGCCGTACCGTCTGCCTTTCGAGGGAACGTCACTGTGCGGTCGCGTCATCGTGGCGACCCAGTCGCGCGACACGATCCTCCCTGCGAACAGGGCACGCCACAGTGCGCTGATGTCGCCGGCGGTGGAGTAGATCCCGCCGTCACCGCTGCCGCGCACCGGCAGATGGAACACGTTGGTCCGGTACACCCCCTCGATGGGGAGATACCCGGTTGCCGTGCCCGGCGGCAGTTCGTCGGAGCGCAGGAACTCGGTGTCACACATGTCCGCGGGTGTGCAGACCCGGTCACGCACCAGTTGGTGAAACGGCTGGCCCGCCACGCGCTCGGCGATCAGCGCGAGCACCACGTATCCGGAGTTGCAGTACGAGAACCGCTCGCCGGGCGGGAACTTGGCCGGATAACCGTCCAGCACGGGCAGATACGCCTCGGTGGTCGACAACTCGTGGGCGGGAAGCGTCAGTTGGTAGTCCGTGATCTCACCCCCGGCATCCTCGTCGAAGTAGTCGCCGATGCCCGAGCGGTGGGCCAGCAGATGCTCCACGGTGACCCGCTCGTCAATCAGCGGCAGGTCCCGGCCGAGCACGGAACGTGCGGTCGTGGACAGACTCAACGCACCGTGCTCGATGAGGCTGATCGCCGTCAGTGCGGTAAGCCCCTTGGTTCCGCTGGCGATCCCGAATCTGGTCTCCAGCGTGTTGGCGACGTGGTGGCGCCGGTCGGCGAGACCGTACGCGTTGGCGAAAACCGGCACGCCGCCCCGGTCCACCGACACGACCCCGCTGAACCCGCTCTCGCGTGCCAGCGCATCGACACCGTCCCCCAGGGCAGCCACAGGGACCAGAATAGGCAAGCGGCGTGGCCCGATCGCGAGGACTCTCCCCCTCCCCTCTTCACGCCATGCGATGCGGCCCCAAGTCCTGGAGTACGTCGTCCAGTTCAGCCGCGGTCAGCGCTTGTCCGGGCAGAGGCCGCACCGTCCGCGCGGTGTGCAGGCCGGAGAGGAACAGACACAGGGGCCGGCGCCAGGCGTCGGGGGTGGCCGCGCTGGTCAGGGACGGGACCGCACGCCCCAGGGCGGCCAGCGTGAACAGCACGTCCTCGACGGTGATGTCGTCGCGGACCGTGCCCTCCTCCTGGCCTCGCCGCAGCAGGAGCTCCACCGTCTCGTGGTTGTGGGCGTGCACCTCCTGGAGGGTGTCGACGCCGTCGAGCCGGATGGTCATGAGGTCGTTGGTGCCGCGGTCGGCGGCCAAGGTCGTGAAGACCGCCTCCAAGTACGCGGTCAGGCCTGTCCAGGCGTCAGGTGCGGTCCGGGCCTGTGCGCCGGCGGTCATCGTGTCGGTCAGCTGGTCGTGGAAGACGGCGTCGATGAGGGCGGCGCGGGTGGGGAAGTGCCGGTAGAGGGTCGCGTTGCCCACCCCTGCCCGGCGGGCGATGACGTCCAGCGGCGCCTGGAGGCCCTGCTCGGCGAAGACTTCGTGGGCTGCTTCCATCAGCCGCTCCCGGTTGCGCCGCGCGTCGCGTCGCAGTGCGCTCATCGTCGTCCTCCAGCCCCGAGCGGGGAGTGCTCCCCGGTCCGCATGCTATCGTCGGATCGAGAAATGGGGACCACTCCCCACTTCCGATAAGGGGGCATGGCATGGGCGGGGCGGCACTGGTGCTCGGCGGCGGAGGTCCGGTCGGCGGTGCGTGGCTCACGGGGGTGCTGGCCGGTCTCGCCGACGCCGGCGTCAACCTCGCCCGTGCCGACCTCGTCATCGGCACCTCCGCCGGGGCCGTCTTCGGCACCCGGCTCGCGCACGGTGAGCCGCCTCGCGAGCTGTACGAACGTCAACTCACCGGCGCCGACCGGCTGTTGCTGGACGTCACGACGGCACAGACGCTGCGCTTCCTGTGGGCCGCGCTGGGCTCCCGTGACCCCGAGCGGTCGATACGGCGGCTGGGGCGCGCCGCGTTGGGACCACGCTCCGGTGCCGACGCGCTCACTCTCGTACGACAGGTGCTGCGCGGTGCGGAGGACTGGCCCGCCCGTGATCTGCGCCTGGCTGCGGTCAACGCCCGTACAGGGGTGGTGGCCGCCCATGGTTCCGACTCCGGCCTCACGATGGTCGAAGCGGTCGCCGCCAGCTGCGCGGTCCCCCTGGTCCTCGCACCCGTCGCCGCCGCCGGACAGCACTGGATGGACGGCGGCACCCGCTCCACCGCCAACCTCCAACTGGCCCGCGGCTACGAGCGCGTGCTGTCCGTCGCCCCGGTCGACAAGGCCGTGGGACCACACCCCAGCGCCTCGCGACAGGCCATGGGCCTCACCGCCGAGGGCGCCACCGTCAGCCTGTTGACCCCGGACGCCGCATCCCGCCGGGCCATGGGCCGCGATCTGACTGCCGACGCCCACCGGGTGGCCGCGGCGCTCGCGGGCCACGCGCAGGCGACCAAGGCCGCGGAGACGGTGGGGGCGGCATGGCAGGGCTGAAAGGCCGGCAGCAGCAACTCACGCTCACCGCCAGCCACAGCCCTGTGCTACCACGCCGAACGGAAGGTGTCCGTGTCCGTCCCGACGCTTGAGGACCTCTCCCCCACCGGCCATGACTTCGCGGCCGATCCGTACCCCGTCTACTCGGCCCTGCGCGACAAAGGCCCGGTGCACCGCGTCCGCGTACCTGGCAGTGGTGAGGCGTGGCTGGTCGTGAGCCGGGACGCCGCCCGTGCCGCGCTCACCGATCCGCGGCTGCGCAACGACATCCGGCACTCCGCGTCCTGGCGGAGCGACGGCGGCCACGCCCTCGGGCGGAACATGCTGCAGAGCGACCCGCCCCAGCACACCCGGCTCCGCCGCCTGGTCGCCGGGCACTTCACCCCGCAGCGCGTCGCCGGACTGCGGCCGCGGATCGAGGAGATCGCCGAGGAGCTGATCGCCGTACTCCCGCGACGGGGCACGGCGGACCTGGTCGCCCGCTACGCGCTGCCGTTGCCGGTCACCGTCATCTGTGACCTGCTGGCGGTCCCGGCCGAGGAGCGCACCGCCTTCCACGCCTGGTCTAACGAGCTTGTGATGCCCACCTCGCAGGAAACCGCGACCGAGGCAGCGACCGCATTGACCGCCTGCCTGACCGAGCTGACCGGCCGCGAGGACACCCTGCTCGGCCATCTCGCCCACGGGCCCGATGCGCCCGACAGCGAGGAACTCCTCGGCATGGCCTTCCTGCTCCTCGTCGCCGGGCACGAGACAACGGTCAACCTGATCTCGGCCGTCGTCCACAACCTGCTCACCCATCCCGGGCAGCTCCAACTCCTGCGCAGCGCACCCGACTTGACCGACGCCGCCGTCGAGGAGACGCTGCGCCACACCGCACCGGTGCACACCACCGCGTTCCGGTTCGCCGCCGAGCCTCTGGATCTCGCCGGAACCCCGATCGCCGCAGGCGACGCCGTCCTGGTCTCGCTCGCCGCGGCCTCCCGCGACCCCCTGCACTTCCCCGATCCCGACCGCTTCGACATCACCCGCCGCCCCCAGGGCCATCTCGGCTTCGGCCACGGCCTGCACCACTGCCTCGGCGCCCCGCTGGCCCGGCTGGAGGCTTCTGTCGCCGTACGCCTGCTCCTGCGCCACCACCCCGCACTCGCCCTCGCGACCGATCCGGCGGAACTCACTTGGCGCACGAGCACCCTGGTGCGCGGGTTGGCCGCACTTCCGGTGCGGCTGGGCTGAACGACCGAGCGTTCGGCGGCGCGCCGAAGATCTCGAAAGCGAGGATCTGGATGCGACGGGCCGGTCTTTGCCTGATGTCCCGAAAGGCACCGCGGTACATGCCGTCGTCCAGGCCGGTCCACGGTGACTCCGGCACTTCCATCGCCGACACCGGTGCGGATCAGAATTCATCCTCCCGGCGCCGCCGGCAGTTCCACCGTGATGCGCAGCCCGCCGCCCGGCCGTGGCGTGAGCGTGAGGGTTCCGGCGTGTGCCTCGGTGATGGTCTTGACGATGGCCAGACCCAGGCCGACGCCTGCCTGGTCGGTGTGGATGCGCTCGGTGCCGCGTTGGAAGGGCTCGGTGAACGTCGCGACCAGGTCAGGGGTGAGCTGCTCGCCGGTGTTCTCGACGGTGAGGACCGCGGTGTGGGGGCGGACGGCGGTGTGGACCCGGACGGTGCCCCGTTCCGGGAGGTTGTGGACGATCGCGTTGTGCACGAGGTTCGTGGCGAGTTGCAGCAGGAGCGCGGGGGAACCGCTCGTCAGGGCGATGTCGCCGCTGGTCTCGAGGGTGACGCCGTGCTTCTCCGCGAACGGGTGGAGTGTTTCGGTTGCTTCCTCCGCGACGAGGGACAGGTCGACCCGTTCTCGGGCGAAGGACCGTTGGTTGGCGCGGCTGAGCAACAGTAGGGCCTCGGTGAGGTCGATGGCCCGGGTGTTGACGGTGTGCAGGCGGTCGACGAGTTCGCCGGTGTCGTGGTTCGGGTCGGCGCGGGCGACGTCGATGAGTGTCTTCGAGATCGCCAGCGGGGTGCGCAGTTCGTGCGAGGCGTTGGCGGCGAATCTCCGCTGTTCCGCGACGTGTGCCTCGAGCTGCGCGAGCATCATGTCGAAGGCGTCGGCGAGTTCACGGAACTCGTCCCTGCGGCCGGGCATCCGGATCCGGTGGGACAGCGATCCGGCCGCGGCCGTACGGGTGGCGTGGGTGATCCGGTCCAGGGGCGCCAGCATGCGTCCGGCGAGAACCCATCCTCCCAGGAGGCCGAACACCAACAGGAAGACCACGACCGCGCCCGCCGTCGGGGCGAACCCGCGCACGAACATGGTCCCGGGAGTCACCCTCACGGCCCCCGCCTCATTGGTCTGCAACCACCCCTGTCGCAGCAGGAACACCCCCACGGCGACAAGCAGCAGGGCACCCGCGAGCAGGAGGAACCCGGCATAGCTGAGGGTGAGCTTGAGGCGGACGCTCAACCCGGGCGGCCTGCCCACGCTCACCACCCCCCTGTCTGGTGACGCCTGCCGGCGCCCGGAGCGGTGGCGGCGAGCATGGAGACACACATACGTCGAGGCTATGAGGCGACGCATATCGTCCGCGTATCGAGAACTGCATACGCGCGAGCAACACCCCGCCGCCTTGGCTGGTCGCATGTCCTCCAGCGCACCAGTACGAGCAGCAGAAGCAGGAAACCCGGTCGTCAGGCCGATCAGCGCCGCCGATCACCTGGCGTTCGTACGGGCCCAGCGGTCGGTCAGCTTTCTGCAGACCCCGGCATGGGGCCGCGTCAAGACCGAGTGGCGCAGCGAGTCCCTCGGCTGGTTCGAAGGCCGCCGCCTGGTCGGTGCCGGGCTCGTACTGCACCGACCCGTGCCACGGCTCGACCGGTTCACGCTGGCGTATCTGCCCGAGGGCCCGGTCATCGACTGGAGCGGCGACATCGGTGCGTGGCTCGATCCGCTGGCGGCGTATCTCAAGGAGCGCGGCGCGTTCGCGATCCGGCTCGGCCCGCCGGTGGTCACCGACGCCTGGAGCGCCGCCCAGGTCAAGGAGGGCATCGCCGACCCGGGCATCCGGCGGCTGACCGACCTGCCAGGACAGTGGGGCGACCCGGTCGGCGCGCGCGTGGGCGGCAGACTCAAGGACGCGGGGTGGCTGCCGCAGAACCCGGAGGACGGGTTCGGGGTCGGGCATCCGCAGTTCAAGTACCAGGTCCCGCTCGCGGGAAAGACCGAGGACGAGCTGCTCAGGGGCATGAGCCAGCAGTGGCGCCGCAACATCAAGAAGGCGGCCAGGGAGGGCGTCGAGGTCACGGTCGGCACCGGGGGCGCGGCAGACCTCAAGGCCTTTCACGACCTCTACGTCCACACTGCCGAGCGCGACCACTTCACACCCCGGCCGCTGCGCTACTTCGAGACCATGTTCGCGGCGCTGAGCGCCGAGGCCCCCGAGCGCATTACGCTCTACCTCGCCCACCACCAGGGCGACTTGGTCGCCGCCACCGTCCTGGTCCGCGTCGGAACGCACGCGGTGTACGCGTACGGCGCGTCCGCCACCGACAAGCGCGAGGTGCGTGGCTCCAACGCCTGCCAGTGGGCGATGATCCGCGACGCGCTCGCGGCCGGCTGCGAGGTCTACGACCTGCGCGGCATCACCCCGACCCTCGACGCCGACGACCCGCACGTCGGCCTGGTCCGGTTCAAGGTCGGCACCGGTGGCCAGGCAGTGCGGTACGTCGGCGAGTGGGACCTGCCGCTGCGGCCGATGGTCTACCGGGCCTTCGACCTCTACATGAGGCGCCGCGGGCGCTGAACCAGAGTGCGGCTGCGACTTCTTCAAGGCAGGCGCCGCGGGCGCTGAACTCGACCAACCTGGCTGGGGAGTACAACTAGGCCAACGCGGCCGCGACTTCGTCGAGGCGGGCCCCGCGCGACGCCTTGACCAGGACCACATCGCCCGCGGTGAGGAGCCCGCGCAGCCAGGCGACGGCCGCGTCCTTGCCGGCGAGGACCACCGCCCGCTCCCCCGCGCCGACGGCGATCGGCCGGGCAGCCTCGCCCACGACGGCCACCACGTCGGCCCGCGCGGCGGCGTACGCCCCGACGGCGCGGTGCTCGGCCTCGCTGTCGTCGCCGAGTTCGAGCATGGCGCCGAGCACGGCGATACGGCGCCCGCCCTCGACCGCCGCCAACGCGTCCAGGGCGGCGCGGGTCGAGTCGGGGTTGGCGTTGTAGGAGTCGTTGAGCAGCAACGCCCCGCAGGCGAGGTCGCGCGGTTCCAGCCGCCAGGGTGACAGCGAGGCGGTGGCCAGGGCCGCCGTGGCCAGGTCGAGGGGAACTCCGGCGGCCAGTGCCGCCGCCGCGGCAGCCGACGCGTTGAGTGCCTGGTGGGCGCCTACGACCGGCAGCGTCACGTGGGCCGAGGCACCACCGGTGCGCAGCGTGAACGACGGCCGGCCGAGCCGGTCGAGGGCCAGGTCGAGTGCTCGTACGTCGGCGTGGGCCGCCCGGCCGAAGGTCAGCACCGGAGCGTCGGTGAGCGCACGCATCGCGACCACCCGAGGGTCGTCGGCGTTGAGGACGGCGGTCCCGCCGGGCGCGAGCCCCTGCACCAGTTCGCCCTTGGTCCTGGCGATGGCGGCGCGCGACCCGAACTCGCCGATGTGGGCCACTCCGACGTTGAGGACCACGGCGACGTCGGGCGCGACCAGGCCGGTGAGCTCGGCGATGTCACCGACATGGCGCGCTCCCATCTCCAGGACGAGGAACCGGGTGGCTGGGCCGGCGCGCAGCATGGTGAGCGGCACACCGAGTTCGTTGTTGAGCGAGCCGACCGTGGCGACCGTCGGCCCCGCTGCCGAGAACACGGCCGCCAGCAGGTCCTTCGTGCCGGTCTTGCCCTGCGAGCCCGTCACCGCGACGACGGTCAGCCGGTCGCGCAGCCGGGCCACGACCTCGGCGGCGAGCAGTTGCAGCGCGCTCCGGACGTCGCCGACGACGACGGTGGGCAGCGGCGTGGGCCGCGAGCCGAGCACGGCCACCGCACCGGCCCGCCCGGCCTGTTCGGCGAAGTCGTGGCCGTCGGCACGCTCGCCGGCGAAGGCGACGAAGAGGCCGCCCGGCTCGGCCTGCCGGCTGTCGAGCACGGCAGGCGCGGTCACGGTCACGGAGCCGTCACCCTCGGCCTTTCCTCCGACGATTTCGGCGATGTCGCCGAGGGTGAACGGGATCACTCCGACTCCCCGGACATCAGGCGTGGTGTTTTGCAAGTCATGCCTCCAGTCAAAGGAGTTGGACGTATCGCGGGCATATCGAAATCCCCATACGTTCCGGCAACAGCAGCCTGTCTTGACTGACGGCATGACCCACAGCGAAACGACCCGCATCACCATGTACGGGTGCGGCCCGGACGAAGCTGTTCTGTTCCGCGAGTTGGCGCCCGGTCTCGGTGTGCAGCCGGCCCTCACCACCGAGCCGGTGTCCGAGGCAAATACCGAACTGGCCTCCGGCAGCCGGTGCATCAGTGTCGGCCACAAAACGCCCGTCACGCATGCCGCATTGCGTGCGCTCGATCGAGCCGGCGTGCGGTACATATCCACGCGGAGCGTCGGCTGCAACCACATCGACGTGGAATACGCGGCCGGCCTCGGCATCCTCGTCGAGAACGTCTCCTACTCACCGGACAGCGTGGCCGACTACACGCTGATGCTCCTGCTGATGGCGCTGCGGGACGCGAAATCCATCGTCCGCCGCACAGACGTGCACGACTACCGACTGAGCGATGTGCGCGGCAGGGAGTTGCGCGATCTGACGGTCGGAGTGATCGGGACGGGCCGTATCGGCGCCGCCGTCATGGACCGGTTGCGGGGTTTCGGCTGCCGCATTCTGGCCCATGACAACCGTCCCGTGAACCGCCCCGGTTCCGGCGTCGAATACGTTCCGCTCGACCAATTGCTGCGGCGAAGCGACGTGGTCACGCTGCATGCCCCGCTCACCACGGCCACACATCATCTGCTGAATCGGCAGCGCCTGGCGCAGATGAAGGACGACGCGCTGATCGTCAACACCGGACGTGGTGCGCTCATCGACACGGAAGCCCTCGTTCAGGAGCTGGAGATCGGCAGGCTGGGCGGCGTGGCGCTGGATGTCGTCGAGGGCGAGGAAGGCGTCTTCTACTCCGACTGTCGGGACAAACCCCTGGAAAGCAAAGCGCTGTTGCGGCTGCAGGAGCTGCCGAACGCCGTCATCAGTCCGCACACCGCCTATTACACGGACCGCGCCCTGCGTGACGCCGTGGAGAACTCCCTCACCAACTGTCTGACATTCGAAAGCAGGATCCAGCATGGCTAGGCTGAACGTCGGCGTCGTATTCGGGGGCCGTTCCGAGGAACACCCCATCTCCGTCAAGTCCGCTCGCGAGGTGGCCCGCCACCTCGATCCCGAGAAATACGAACCCTTCTATGTCGGGATCACGAAGAGCGGCGCCTGGAGGCTCTGCGACGGGCCCGACGCGGAATGGGAGAACGCCGACTGCCGCCCCGTCGTGCTGTCTCCGGACAGCGACGTGCACGGACTGCTCACGCTGGAGCAGGGGCGTTACGGAACGATCCGGCTGGACGTCGTACTGCCCGTGCTGCACGGCACGCTCGGCGAGGACGGTGCGATGCAGGGCCTGCTGGAACTCTCCGGCATCCCCTACATCGGCTGCGACGTCCAGAGTTCCGCCCTGTGCATGGACAAATCCCTTGCCTATCTCGTCGCCAGAAGCGCGGGAATCGCCACACCCAACTTCTGGACCGTCACGGCCGACGACACCATCGACCCCGCCGAACTCACCTATCCGGTCTTCGTGAAGCCGGCCCGATCGGGATCGTCCTTCGGCGTCACCAAGGTGTCCCGGGCGGAGGAACTTCCCAGCGCGGTGGAATCGGCACGGCAGTACGACGCGAAGGTACTGATCGAAGAGGCCGTCGTCGGCAGCGAGATCGGCTGCGCCATCCTCGGCACCGGGTCGGAGCTCATGGCGGGCGAGGTGGACCGGATCGCGCTCTCGCACGGATTCTTCAGGATCCATCAGGAAGAGACCCCGGAGACCGGTTCCGACAACTCCACGGCGATCGTGCCCGCCGACATTCCGGAGGAGTCGCGGCTGCGCGTCCAGGAAGCGGCCAAGGCCGTGTACCGCGCCCTGGGATGCGGTGGTCTGGCACGGGTGGACATGTTCCTCAAGGAGGACGGAGAAATTGTCCTCAACGAGGTCAACACCTTCCCCGGGATGACCTCCTACAGCCGCTATCCGAGGATGATGGCGGCCGCCGGTCTGCCCCTGTCCGAGGTGATCGACCGCACGATCTCCCTCGCCCTGACGGGGAAGATCCGATGAAGCCGATCGAGTCGATGAGGGACGACTTCGTCTTCGTGGACGACGTGACCTCCGGAATACGCTGGGACGCCAAGTACGCCACCTGGGACAACTTCACCGGGAAACCGGTGGACGGCTACCTCGTCAATCGAGTCGTCGGCACTACGGCTCTCTGCGCGGCCCTGAAGAAGGCGCAGGAGAAGGCCGCATCGCTGGGATTCGGTCTGCTGCTCTGGGACGGCTATCGCCCGCAGCACGCGGTCGACTGCTTTCTGCGCTGGTCGCGGCAGCCGGAGGACGGCCGGACGAAGCATCGGCACTATCCGCGTATCGGCAGGGCCGAGATGTTCGAGAAGGGCTATGTGGCCACCAGGTCGGGCCACAGCCGGGGCAGCACCGTCGACCTCACGCTCTACGACCTGGCCTCGGGTGAACTCGTTCCCATGGGCGGCGACCACGATCTGATGGACCCCATTTCGCACCACGGCGCAGAAGGGATCAAGCCCGTCGAAGCGCGGAACCGCGGGCACCTGCGTTCCCTTATGGAGAGCTGCGGTTTCAAGGCGTACGAGCGCGAATGGTGGCACTACACGCTCGACGACGAACCCTACCCGGACACCTATTTCGATTTCCCTGTCGCCTAGGAGGTCGGCCCGGTCCCGCGACGGGGGCGCAGATCGATAGGCCACGCCTATACGGGGCATCGATTTTTGGTCGTGGACCCCCGCGCCGGGCCCGGGTTCACTGTGGCCCAAAGCTGGCGCGGACCGATCGGGCTCGGTGGCGCGCGATCAGGGAGGCTGCAATGACGCAAACCCCGGGCAACGGACGAGCCGAACAGGCCGCGCGTATCGCGGCGAAGCCGTGGTACCGGCAGTTGTACGTCCAGGTGCTGGTGGCGATCGTGATCGGCATCGTTCTGGGCTGGCAGTGGCCGGATCTGGCCACCGACATGGAGCCGATCGGCACGACGTTCATCACCGCGATGAAGATGCTGATCGGACCGATCGTCTTCCTGACGATCATCGGCGGCATCGCCGGCGTCGCGGACCTGAAGAAGGTCGGCCGCACCGGGATCAAGGCGCTGACCTACTTCCAGGTCGGCACGATCGTGGCCCTCCTGACCGGCCTGGTGGCGATCAACGTCTTCCGGCTCGGCGACGGCGTGCACGCCGATCCGTCGACGCTACGGACCACGGGCGACGCGAGCCAGTACGTCGAACAGGGCGAACACCAGCACTGGTGGGAGTTCCTCACCAGCATCGTGCCGGACAGTTTCTTCGGCCCGTTCGTCGAGGGGAAGATCCTCCAAGTGATCTTCCTGGCCGTCGTCTTCGGCATCGCGATCAAGCTGGTGGGCAGGACGGGCGAGCCGATCATCGCGGCCGTGGGACGCCTGACCGAGGTCGTCTTCAAAGTCCTGTCCTTCGTGATGAAGGCGGCACCGCTGGGCGCCTTCGGCGCGATGTCGTACGCCATCGGCAAGTTCGGCCTGTCCACGCTCACCAGCCTCGGCTCGCTGATCCTCCTCTTCTACGTCACCTCGGCCCTGTTCGTCGTCGTCGTGCTCGGCGGTGTGCTCGCCCTGTACGTGCGGCTGAACATCTTCCAGCTCTTCCGCTACTTCAAGGAGGAGTTCTGGCTGATCCTCGGCACCTCGACCGCCGAGCCCGCACTGCCCGGGCTGATGCGCAAGCTCCAGTTCATGGGCGCCGAGCGGCCCACGGTGGGACTCGTCGTGCCGACCGGCTACAGCTTCAACCTCGACGGCGCGGCGATCTATCTGTCGCTGGCCACCCTCTACATCGCCCAGGCCACCGACACCTCCCTCTCCCTCGGCCAGCAACTCGGCCTCCTGGCCGTCATGTTGCTGACCTCCAAGGGCGCGGCAGGCGTCGCGGGCGGCGGGTTCATCGCGCTCACCGCCACGCTGTCGACGGTCGGTTCCGTGCCCGCGGCGGGCATCATGCTCATCTTCGGCATCGACAAGTTCATGTCGGAGTGCCGGGCGCTGGTGAACTTCTTCGGCAACGCCGTCGCCACGCTGTTCGTCGCCAAGTGGGAGAACGGTCTGGACCTGGAGCGGGCCCGGGCGGTGCTGGCCGGCAAGGCGGGGGAAGCGCCGCCGGCCGTCGAGCCCCAGCCCGAGGTCGTACTCGACAAGCAGCGCCCGGCCGCCGTGCATCCCGCCGAGGTGACCTCCTGATGCCCTCCGTCCTGATCGCTCCGGACAAGTTCAAGGGCTCGCTCACCGCCGACGCCGTGGCCCGCGCCGTGGCGGACGGACTGCTCGCCGCCGCCCCGCACACCCGCGTGACCACGCTCGCCCTCGCCGACGGCGGGGAGGGCAGCGTGGCCGCCGCCTGCACGGGCCGTTTCCGCGCCGAAGAGGTCGTCGTGACCGGCCCGACCGGGGAGCCGGTCACGGCCACGGTCGCGGTCGACGGCCGTACCGTCCTCGTCGAAGCCGCCGCCGTCTGCGGCCTCGGCGTACTGCCGGGCGGGCGTCCGGCACCGCTGACGGCCACCAGCCGCGGCATCGGGCAAGCGCTGCATCACGCGCTGGCCGGCGGGGCCGACACCATCGTCCTCGCACTCGGCGGTGTCGCCACCACCGACGGCGGCGCAGGCCTGTTGCAGTCCCTGGGTGCCGTCCTCGCCCGCGCGGACGGCACCCCCATCGGCCCCGGCGGCCACGGACTGGCCGACCTCCACACCGTCGACCTCACCGAGGCCCGCGCCGCGCTCGCGGGCGTCGACCTGGTCCTCGCCACCGACGTGGACAACCCCCTCCTCGGAGCGCACGGCACCGCCGCCGTCTACGGCCCTCAGAAGGGGGCGACCCCCGACGACGTACGCGCGTTGGACGCGGCGCTGACAGGGTTCGTACGACGGCTGGAGGCGGCCGGCGTCCCGGACGCCGCCGCCCTCGCCCGTACCGCCGGAGCCGGGGCGGCCGGCGGGCTCGGATACGCCGGGATGCTGCTGGGCGGCCGCCTCCGCTCCGGAGCCGACTACTTCCTGACCCTCCTCGGCGCCGACGAGCTGCTCGCGGACGCCGACCTCGTGGTCACCGGGGAAGGCAGCCTCGACGAGCAGTCCCTGTCGGGCAAGCTGCCGGTCGCGCTGGCGAGGCGTGCCCGGCGCCAGGGCGTTCCCGTGCACGCCGTCGCGGGCCGGTGCACCCTGACCCCCGAGCAGACCGCCGCCAACTTCCGCTCCGTCCAGGCCCTCACCGACCTCACCGACCAGGACTGCGCCACCGACAGCGCGCTGTCCGCGCGATTGCTCACGCGGTACGGCCGCGCGCTCGCCGAGCGCTGGATCGACGGGTGCGGGGAGGAGGCCGCTCCGGCGGCTAGGTTGACCCTGACCTAGGACGATTCGAGCGGCGGAGGCACCGTGGACGCGCGCCAGCTGGAGTACTTCCTGGCCATCGTGGAGCACGGCGGCTTCAGTAAGGCCGCCGCCGCGCTCCACGTGGCCCAGCCGTCGCTGTCGCAGGCCATGGCGAACCTGGAGGCCGACCTCGGCGTCGCCCTCTTCCACCGGGTGGGCCGAGGCGTCGTCCTCAGCGAGGCCGGCACCGAACTGCTGGAACCCAGCCGCCGCGTCCTGCGCGACCTGGCCGCCGTCCGCGACACCGCCGCCGCGCTCGCCGGACTGCACGGCGGCACGGTGGAGGTCGCCACCATGCCCTCGCCCGGCATCGAACCGCTCACCACCCTCGTCCACCGCTTCGCCGAGCTGCACCCGTCCGTGACGGTCAGCACGCAGGCCGCGTTCACCCCCGACGAGGTCGTCTCACTGGTCCGCAGCGGGGCCTGCGAGCTGGGTCTGCTGGGCTCCGCGAGCCCCGTCAACCCGACCGGGATCGACGTCCTGCACGTCGAGGACCAGCCTTTCGTGGTCGTCGCCGCGCCCGGCGGGGCCATCGAGGACGACGTACCGATCCGGCCCGAGGACCTGGCCGGGCAGAAACTCATCGCCTCGCGCACGGGCAGCCTGATGCGCACCATCGTCGACGACATCACGGCGGGCGGCACCGGCACGGAGATCGTGACCATCGTCGACCACCGCACCTCGATCCTGCCGCTCGTCCTCACGGGCGTGGGCGTCGCCGTGCTGCCCTCCTCCTGGACCCGTCTGGCACGCAGGTGCGGAGCCGTGGTGGCGCCCATCGAACCGAGCGCACACCTGCATGTGGCGATGGTCAGCCTGCCCGCGCATCTGACGCCGGCCGCGCGGGCGTTCCTGACCCTCACCAGGTCGCTGGCGCAACGGCGGGTCCGCGGCAGCTGACGCACAACCGATCGGCGCCGCCTATACGTCGTATCGAATCCACGTCTTGGACGTGCCACCAGGGCGCTGTGTTGACTCGGAGCAACCCCGAAACACAGTCAGCCGGAGGCACTTCATGACCACCGCACCCCGCACGTTCCGCATCGCCGCCATCCCCGCCGACGGCGTCGGCAAGGAGGTCGTCGCCGCAGGGCGCGCCGTCCTCGACGCCCTGGCCGAGAACTCCGGCGGGGCCTTCGCCTTCGACTGGCAGGAGTTCCCCTGGGGCTGCGAGTACTACGAGCGCACCGGCACGATGATGGACGAGGACGGACTCGACCAGCTCAAGGACTTCGACGCCATCTACTTCGGCGCCGTCGGCTGGCCCACCGTCCCCGACCACATCAGCCTGTGGGGCCTGCGCCTGAGGATCTGCCAGAACTTCGACCAGTGGGCCAACGTCCGCCCCGTGCACTTCCTGCCCGGCGTCACCAGCCCGCTGCGCAAGGCCGACGACACCGACCTCGACTGGGTGGTCGTCCGCGAGAACAGCGAGGGCGAGTACGCGGGCCTCGGCGGCCGCAACCTCGGCGGCCGTGGCCCCGGCGGTGAAGTCGCCGTCCAGTCCGCCCTGTTCACCGAGGTGGGCTGCGAACGCATCATGCGGTTCGCGTTCGACCTGGCCCGCACCAGGGCGCACAAGAAGGTCTCCTCCGTGACCAAGAGCAACGCCCAGCAGTACGGCATGGTCCTGTGGGACGACGTCTTCAAGCGCGTCGCCGCCGACTACCCGGACGTCGAGACCGAGAGCGTCCTCGTCGACGCGATGTCCGCGAAGTTCGTGCTGAAGCCGGAGGACCTCTCCGTCGTCGTCGCCTCCAACCTCAACGCCGACATCCTCTCCGACCTCGGCAGCGCCCTCGCCGGCAGCCTGGGGCTCGCCGCCAGCGCCAACCTCAACCCCGAGCGCCGCTTCCCGAGCATGTTCGAGCCCGTCCACGGCTCCGCCCCGGACATCGCGGGGCAGGGCCTGGCCAACCCGATCGGCGCGATCGGCAGCGCCGCGCTGATGCTGGAGCACTTCGGCCTCCCGGACCAGGCGGCCCGCCTCCACAAGGCCATCGAGGCCACGACGGCCGCCGGCATCCTCACCCGCGACGTGGGCGGCACGGCCTCCACGGAGGACGTCACCAAGGCGCTGATCGACGCTCTGTGAGCCGCCGGCGCTAGGGAGTTGGCGACCTGTGCACCGCCGAGGTCTCCACGGGTCGCCTCCCGAATCACTCGTGTCTCACCCCTTGTTGGGGCGGATGGGCCTGCATAGCATGCTCCGGCAAGACGCGGTTTGAATCGATTCAAACGTCGGTTGCCAACGCCGCTTCGAGCATCTGTTGGGCACCACCGCACACCAAGCACGGTCCGCTGTCCGGGGCGACACATCGAGCGAGGAACGCGTATGAGCCAGAGCTTGGACCGAAGACTCTTCCTCAAGAGCACGACAGCCGGCGTGGGCGTCGGATCCGCCGCGCTCTCGGCCGGGCCGGCGGCGGCAGCCGAGCCACCGGCGCGGAGCCCCGAGAGCACCCCCACCGGAGGCCTCCGCATCGAGCGCACGACCGTCGAGTACGCCGAACAACTCCTCGGCACCGACGTCGAACGCCCCCGCCTCAGCTGGGAGTTGTCCGCGCCGGGGAGCGGCGCCCGGCAGAGCGCGTACCAGGTCCAGGTGGCCCTCGAACCCCACAAGTTCGCGACCGGACCCGTCTGGGACTCGGGAAGGGTGACGTCCGACCAGAGCGTGGGTGTCCCCTACGGCGGACCCGCGCTGGACGCGCGTACTCGCTACCACTGGCGGGTCCGGGTCTGGGACGACGCCGGGCGGCCGTCCTCGTGGAGCCCGGTCCGCTGGTGGGAGACAACGTTGTCGGGTGCCGACTGGCGGGCCCGCTGGATCGGCGCCGACCCGGCCCCACAGCCTCCCTCCCTCTCCTCCGCCTCCTGGATCTGGTCGCCGGGCGCCACGTCCTCCGACGCCCCCGAGGGACCGTGCTGGTTCCGGGCGGCGCTGCCCCTGTCCGGGGGCGCACGGGTGCGACGGGCCACCGTGGTCGCCACCGCCGACGACGACTTCACGCTCCATCTCGACGGCGGGCAGGTGCTGGAGGCCCCGGAGCAGCAGGACGGCTGGCGCACCGGGCACCTGGCCGACGTCACCGGGGCCGCGGAGACGGCCCGTGCCGCGGGCCGCCCGCTGGTGCTCGCCGCCCGCGCCACCAACCGTCCCGGCGCCTCCGTGAACCCCGGCGGCCTGCTGGTCCGCCTGACGGTCGACACGGAGGACGGCGGTACGCACGAACTGGTCACCGGCCCCGGCTGGCGCGTCACCGTGACCGAGCCCCAAGAGGGCTGGCAGCGACCGGAGTTCGACGACACGCCCTGGGCCGAGGCCGCCGTGCTCGCCCCGTACGGGCAGGGCCCCTGGGGCAGCGGAGTGAGCGTCGCCGTGCCGGAGCAGCCCGCGCCGCTCCTGCGCCGCGCCTTCACCGTGCGCAAACGGATCTCCCGGGCCCGCCTCCACATCAGCGGACTCGCCTACTACGAGGCCGAGATCAACGGCCGCAGGGTCGGCCGGCAGGTCCTCGACCCCGGCTTCACGGACTACGACGAGACCGTGCTGTACGCCGTCCATGACGTGACGGAGTTGCTGCGGCGCGGTGAGAACGCCATCGGCGTCACCCTCGGCCGCGGCTTCTTCGGCATGACCACCCCCAACGTCTGGAACTGGCACCGCCCGCCGTGGCACGGCGAACCCCGGCTGCTGGCCCAGCTGGAGATCGACCACCCCGACGGCTCCCGTACGACCGTCGCCTCGGACGGCGAGTGGCGGATCACCGACGGGCCGACCCTGTCCAACTCCCTCTACGCGGGCGAGACTTACGACGCCCGCCGGGCCCCGCACGGCTGGACTCGCCCCGGCTTCGACGACAGCGCCTGGCGGGCAGCGGGCGAACAGCAGGCTCCCCGGGGCACGCTCAAGGCACAGCCGCACGATCCGATCGAGGTCATCGAGACCGTACGGCCGACCGCGATCTCCGAACTCCGCCCCGGTGTCTACGTGGTGGACATGGGCCGCACCATGGCGGGCTGGACCCGCCTCACGGTCCGCGACGCCGAGGCGGGCACACTCGTGCGTCTGGTGCACGGCGAGAAGCTCAAGGACGACGGGAGTGTGCACGCCGAGACCGGACACGTCCCGGGACGTTTCCAGACCGACGAATACGTGTGCGCGGGCGGCGGCGCGGAGGAGACCTGGGAGCCGAAGTTCTCGTACAAGGGCTTCCGTTACGTGGAGGTCCACGGCCTGCCCGCGCGGCCGAGCCCGGAGCAGGTGCTGGGGCGCCTGGTGCACACCCGGGTCGATGAGGTCAGCTCCTTCACCTGCTCCGAGCCGTTCTACGAGTGGCTGGACGGTGCCATGCGCCGCACGGTCCTCAACAATCTGCACGGCATCCCGACCGACACCCCCATGTACGAGAAGAACGGCTGGACCGGCGACGCCCAGCTCGGCACTCCGGTCATGGCGTACGCCTTCGGGGCGCACCGCTTCCTGTCCAAGTGGCTGGGCGATCTCGCCGACAGCCAGACCGGCGAGGGACAGTTGCCGGTGATCGTGCCCAGCGGCGGCTGGGGGTACGGGGAGTTGGGCCCCTCCCCCGAGTGGACGACCGTCTACCCGTTCGTCGTACGCGAGATGTACCGGGCGTACGGGGACGAGCGCGTCGCCCGCGAGCACTGGGCGACCCTGATCCGTTACCTGGACTGGGAGTTGGCAAGGCTGCGGGACGGGCTGGCGGTCACGGCGCTGGGCGACTATCTGCCGCCCGGCTACGGCGGCAATCCTCCGGAGGACACCCGGCTGACCGCCACCGCGTATCTGCGCCGGGCGCTGCTGCACACCGCCGAGCTGGGTGAACTGCTGGGCGAGGACGAGGTGGTGAGCCGCTACCGGGAGGCCGCCGAGCGGCTCAAGACCGCTTTCAACGAGGCGTTCCTGAGCCCGGAGGGGCACTACCGCACCGCGCAGGACCCCGACTACCGGCAGACCTCGAACGCGATCCCGCTGGCCTTCGACCTGGTCCCGGCCGGTGCTCGGGCCTCCGTACTGGACAGCCTGGTCGCGGACATCGAGGCGCGCGGCAACCATCTGAACACCGGCTGTCTGGGCACGAGTGTGCTGCTGAAGGTGCTGTGCGCCCACGGCCGCCCGGACGTGGCCCACGCCGTCGCGACCCAGCGCACCTATCCGGGCTGGGGGTACTGGCAGGACAACGGCGCCGACACCATGTGGGAAATGTGGCCGCTGGACTCCCGCTCCCGCGACCACTACTTCCAGGGCACGGTCGCGCAGTGGGTGTACGAGAACGTGGCGGGACTGCGCCCCGGGGACGCCGGCTACCGCACCTTCTCCGTCCGCCCCGACGCCCGTACGGGAGTCGACTGGGCCCGCACGTCGATCCGTACCGTGCGGGGCGAGGCCGCCGTGTCCTGGTCGCGTCTCGACCGGGAGCTGCGGCTGTCGGTGCGGGTGCCGGTCGGAGCCACGGCGGAGGTGCATGTGCCCGCCCGGACACCTGCCCAGGCGACCGCGCCGAAGGGGGCGGAGTTCCTGCGCAGCGATCCCGAGTTCGCCGTGTTCCGTGTCGGGCACGGCACCTGGGCCTTCACCGGCCAGGCGTGACCTGGACGGCGCCGCTCCCGGGCTCGCAGGAGCGGCGCCGTCAGTCCGGTAGTCCTTCCAGCGTCGCGGCGATCACGGCGCGGTCCACCACGTCGATCAGTGCCTGGCCGATCGGGGCGACCGGCTCGCGGGCGGGCAGCACCAGGCCCATCCGCTCGGTGCGTACCGGGTCCACCAGCGGGACGGCGTGCATGCCGGGCGGGACGCCGAAGACGTGCAGCCAGGCGTGCGGTACGACGCTTGCCCAATGTCCGGCCCTGACCTGGGCGAACATGGAGGCGATCGAGTCGGTCTCCACTCTCGGCGTCACCCGGACACCGACCGAGTCGAATGCCGCGTCGATGACCTGACGCCCCTGCATCCCGGGGTGCAGCAGGCAGAGCGGGTAGTGCGCGGCCTCCTCCCAGGGAATCTCCGCGGGGCCCGACTCGGGGACGGTGCGCTGGGTCAGGAGGACGTACCGCTCCTGGTAGAGCGGGACGAACTTGAAATCGTGCGCGGCGACGGTGCTGTGATAGGTGACGGCGGCGTCGAGTTCGTACGTCCTGAGCCGGTTGATGATGTCCTCGGACTGCAGATCGGCGAAGACCTGGACGGTGGCGAGGGGGTTGGCGGCGCAGAACGGCTGGGTCAGCAGGGCGACCGCCGTGGCCGCGGTGGGCACGGTGCCGATGCGCAGCCTCCCGCTGAGCCCGGCCCGCAGGGACTGGAGCTCGCCCCGCATCGCGTCCCGGTCGGCGAGGATGCGCCGGGCCCACATGACGACCCGCTCGCCCTCCGGTGTGAACCCCTCGAATCTGCGTCCGCGCTGGACGAGGGGCACGCCGAGTTCGTCCTCCAGTTTCCGGATGCCCTCGGACAGGGTCGGCTGGGAGACGTAGCAGGCCTGCGCCGCCTTGGCGAAGTGGCGGGCGCGGGCGAGGGCGACGAGGTATTCGAGTTGGCGCAGCAGCACCCTGCCAATGATCCATGGCCCGCGGCGCGACGGCATCGGGGCCCGCCGTTTCACCGGGTTGATCGGCAACGCCTCTCACGTGATCGGAACTACCGCTTTGACCTGGGCCGACGTGCGGGCGAAGAGTGGGCCGGAGGACAGGGCGGAAAGGGCGTGGCGTGATGCGGGACTTCGACGTGGACGAACCGAGTGAGGACGGGCTGTCGGTGTCGGCCCCGAAGACCTGGGCCACCGGTGCTCCCGCCGTCGTGCACGCGCTGCAGTACGCGCTGGGCCAGACCTCGCCGAAGCGGACCGCGCTGACCCTGCTCAACATCAACCAGGCCAAGGGCTTCGACTGCCCGGGCTGTGCCTGGCCCGAGCCCGCCCCGGGGAAGCGCCACCTCAACGAGTACTGCGAGAACGGCGCCAAGCACATCGCCGACGAGGCCACCTCCCGCCGGGTCACGGCCGACTTCTTCCGGCAGCACTCCGTCGACGAGCTCAGCCGGAAGTCCGACTACTGGCTCAACCAGCAGGGCCGCCTCACCGAACCGATGGTGCTGCGCGAGGGCGCGACGCACTACGAGCCGATCGGCTGGGACGAGGCACTGGACCTCCTCGCCGCCGAACTGCGCGCCCTGGACCACCCGGACGAGGCGCTGTTCTACACCTCCGGCCGTCTCGCCAACGAACCCGCCTTCCTGCTCCAGCTGTTCGCACGGGCCTTCGGCACCAACAACCTCCCCGACTGCTCCAACATGTGCCATGAGTCCAGCGGTTCGGCCCTGGGCGAGACCCTGGGCATCGGCAAGGGCAGCGTCAGCCTCGACGACCTCTACGACTCGGACCTCGTGTTCGTCGTGGGCCAGAACCCGGGCACCAACCACCCGCGCATGCTGTCCGCCCTGGAGGAGACCAAGCGCCGCGGCGGCCATGTCGTCGCCGTCAACCCGCTGCCCGAGGCCGGACTGCTGCGCTTCAAGCACCCCCAGAAGGCCCGCGGGATCATCGGCCGCGGCACCGACATCGCCGACCAGTTCCTCCAGATACGACCCGGAGGCGACCTCGCCCTGTTCCAGGCGCTGAACCTGATGCTGGTGGAGGCGGAGGACAAGGAGCCGGGCACCGTCCTGGACCGCGCGTTCATCGAGGCCCACACCACGGGCTACGACGCCTTCGCCGAGCACATCCGGGAGACGTCCTGGGATGCCGTGCTGGAGGCCACCGGGCTGAGCCGGGACGAGATCGAGCAGGTCCACGAGCGGGTGCTGGCCAGCCGCAGTGTCATCGTCTGCTGGGCGATGGGCCTGACCCAGCACAAGCACGGTGTGCCCACCATCCGTGAGGTCGTCAACTTCCTTCTGCTGCGCGGCAACATCGGCCGCCCGGGCGCGGGCGTGTGCCCGGTGCGCGGGCACAGCAACGTCCAGGGTGACCGCACGATGGGTATCTGGGAGCGGATGCCGCAGGCCTTCCTGGACTCCCTGGAACGCGAGTTCGGCTTCGCTCCGCCCACCCGCCACGGCCTGGACTCCGTGGACTCGATCCGCGCCATGCGCGACGGACGCGCGAAGGTCTTCCTCGGCGTGGCGGGCAATTTCGTGCGGGCCACACCGGACAGCGACGTCACCGAACAGGCCCTGCGCAACTGCCGGTTGACCGCGCACATCTCGACCAAGCTCAACCGCTCGCACGCGGTGTGCGGACGCACCGCGCTGATCCTGCCCACGCTGGGCCGCAGCGACCGCGACCTCCAGGCGGGCGGCGAGCAGTTCATGACGGTCGAGGACTCCATGAGCGAGGTCCACGCCACCCGCGGCCGTCTCGCGCCCGCGTCCCCGCACCTGCTGAGCGAGGTGTCCATCATCACCCGCCTCGCCCGCAAGGTGCTGGGCTCGTCTCCGGACGTCCCCTGGGCGGACTTCGAGACCGACTACGACCTCGTCCGCGACCGCATCGCCCGGGTCGTCGACGGCTTCGAGGACTTCAACGAACGGGTGCGCCGCCCCGGCGGATTCCGCCTGCCCAACCCGGTGAACTCCCGTGAGTTCCGCACGCCCAGCGGCAAGGCCGTCTTCAGCGTCAACGCTTTCACCCTGCTGCAAGCGCCCAAGGGCCACCTCGTCCTGCAGACCCTGCGCTCCCACGACCAGTGGAACACCATCCCCTACGCCATGGACGACCGCTACCGGGGCATCAAGGGCGGACGGCGCGTGGTCCTCGTCAACCCGGCCGACCTCGCCGATCTCGGCCTCACGGACGGCAGCCTCGTCGACCTGGTCAGCGTCTGGTCCGACGGCGTCGAACGCCGTGCGGAAGCGTTCCGCGTCGTCGGCTACTCCACTCCCCCGGGTTCGGCCGCCGCCTACTACCCGGAGACCAACGTCCTGGTGCCGCTCGACAGCGTCGCCGACATCAGCAACACCCCGACGTCGAAGAGCGTCATCGTCCGGCTGGAACCCACCGCCGTACCGGCACCGGCCTGAGGCTTGGGAGCTTGGCATATGTGCTGGTTAGGGTGCGTCCATGCATCACAGCCATGTCGACGGCGTGCCCGTCTTCCGGTGTGCCGAGGCCGGGGAGCTCCGTGCCACGCTGCGCTTCGGCGCGGGTGTCCGTGACGAGGCGTATCGCACCCGCGGGGTCAGCGCCCTGGTGGCCGCTCTCGCCGTACGGGAGACAGGGCGTCGGACCTCGGAAACGGCGCTGTCCGTGCGTGCCGCCACCGGCATAGGGGAGACCGCGTTCAGTGTCTCCGGCCGGACTGAGGACGTCGTCGAGCAGCTGGCGGCGTTGTGTGCGGCCCTGGGCGAGCTGCCGGTGGACGGGGTGGCCGCTGGGGTGGGCGCGGCGTCCTGCCTGCCCTGGCCGGCCGCCGCCGCGCTCAACGCCCGCTACGGAGCACAAGCCTCCGGCCTGGACGGGCAGGAGCGCACCTGCCCCTGGCCGCCGACCACGGAAATGGTGCAGGCGCACGCCGCGACCTGGTTCACCAAAGCCAACGCCGTCCTCACCCTGACCGGTCCGGAGCCGGTCGGTCTACGGCTCCCCCTGCCGGAGGGCAATCGTCCCCAGCGCTCGGCGCCCCGGGCCCGCTACCCGCGCGCCTCCTGGACCCACCGGAGCATCGACGGCATCGCCGTCTCCGTCGAGACTCCCGTCGACTCCGCGGCCTCGGACGTCGCCCACCGCGTCCTCCACGACCGCGTGACCGCCGCGCTGGCCGAACGACCCACTCCCGTGGGCCCGGTGGAGACGACGGTGGTGCCGCACGACTCCAAGACAGTCGTCCGGCTCCTGTTCACCCCGGCGCCCGCCGACGCCGTCGAAGAAGTGGCCGCCACCCTGTGGTCGCACGCGCTGCGCCTGGCCAGGATCGCACCCGAACAGACCGAGGTGGACCGGCACCGACGCGACGCGACGCCGCTCCTCGACATCGCCGCCCACGCCGAACTGTTCGGCACTCCCGACCCCGACGAGGACGGCCGGCGACGCGCCTTGGACGCCGTCACCCCGGACGACGTACGCGACGCCTGGCGGCTGGCCATGAGCCAGGCCCAACTGGTCGTGCCCTCAGGCCAGCTCCTCGACCTGGCCGGCCCCGACGGCCGCCGACTGTGGTGCACCTCCTGCTGGACCTGGGACGAACTTCCCCCCTGGGGCGAGAAGTTCCACGAACCACTGCGCAGACGGGCTGTCCGACGATCCCAGGAGCGGCACTGGACGATCCTGACCCGCGATTCGGTGGTGTTCTGCACCGCCGGCCCTTTCCACACGCTCCGCTTCGACGAGGTCATCGCCGTCGTACGGCACGGCTCCGAGCGCGTCCTGATCGGCCGCTGCGGCTGCGAAATCGGCATCGATCCGGCCTGGTACCGCGGTGGACGACGACTGATCCGCGCCCTGGACGAGGCGGTCCCGGCACAACTCGCCTACGACTGCGACGAAGAGCGCGACTCACACGTACAACGGCCCTCGCGCGCCTAGATATACCGCTGTTCCTCACCATCAGGCTTGGCGGGCGCGGGACTTGAGGCGATCGGCGAATGCGAGGAGGAGGTCGCGGAGTTCGGCGGGGCGCTCGATGACGAACGGCCGGTCGAGTGCGGCGAGTACCGGAGGCAGCCAGTCGAGCCGCTCGGCCCGCAGCTCGACGCGGAGCCAGCTCTCAGCCGCGTGCTCCTCTTCCTCCAGTTTCGCAACGCCGGCGGGGAGATGGGCACGGATCTGCTCGACGGTCCCGTGGATGCGCAAGATCACCTCGTGCCGGTAGTCGGCCGTAGCGAATCCCGACACCACGCGCTCTGCCGGGCCGGAGCCGACGGGCACTTCGAACGAGCCGGGCAGGGTCCGCGCGTCGGCGATGCGGTCGAGCCGGAAGGTCCGGTCCTCGCCGACCTGGGGGTCCTTCCCCGTCACATACCAGCGGCCCGCATGGGCGACGATCCCGTAGGCGTGCAGGGTGCGTTCGCTGCGTCGTCCGTCGCGGTCGGTGTAGCGGATCGAGACGGGGCGGCGGTGGCGCACGGCATCGGCGAGGGTGAGCAGGACTCCGGCGTCCGGGGCGTCGAACTCGCCGGGCTGGTCCGTGAAGTCGAGGGCGTCCAGGAGGGCGTCGAGTCTGCGGGCAATGTGCTGGGGCAACACCCGCCGGATCTTCGCCGACGCCGTCTCGTTCGCCGTGCGCTGCGTCGTCGTCAGCCCGGCCCTGCGACCCGCGACCAGGCCGAGCAGCACGGCCAGCGCCTCGTCGTCGCTGAGCATGAGCGGCGGCAGGCGGTACCCGGGCGCCAGCCGATACCCGCCGTAGCGGCCACGCACCGACTCCACCGGCACGTCCAGGTCGATCAGCTGCTGCACGTACCGCCGCACGGTGCGCCCCTCCACGCCGAGCCGGTCGGCGAGCTCGGCCACGGTCCGGGTGCCGCCCGACTGGAGCAGCTCCAGCAGGGTCAGCACGCGGCCGGTGGGTCGAGGCATGTGAGCAGCCTAGCCCCGATACAGGACCGGTTCTGTCCGGTATTTCTCCTAGCCTGCGACGCGTACGCCTCCAGCACAGCCAAGGAGATCTCTCATGGACTTCGTCTCGATCCGCATCATCACCGGCGACGTCGCGCGCCTCGTCGACTTCTACGAGCGCGCCACGGAGACGCGGGCGGCCTGGGCCACCGAGGACTTCGCCGAGCTCAGGACCGCGGGCGCCACCCTCGCGATCGCCGGCACCCGCACCGTCCCGCTGTTCGCCCCGGGCTCTGCCCGCCCCGCGGACAACCGCAGCGTGATCACCGAGTTCCTGGTCGACGACGTGGACCGCGTCCACCGGAACCTGACCGACTTCGTGACCGACTTCGTCGCCGGGCCCACCACGATGCCCTGGGGCAACCGGTCACTGCTGTTCCGCGACCCCGACGGCAACCTCGTCAACTTCTTCACGCCCGTCACGCCGGTGGCCGTCGAGAAGTTCGCACGCTGACGTCACGCACAGCCGCGCACCGCGGATCTGCTTCTCAGACCCGCGGAATGTCGCGGCCGGTGGGCCGGTACTCGACCAGCAGCACCCGGCGGTCCAGCACCCGGTGGCCGACCAGCTCCAGATCGGCCGAGGCCACATCCGCGAAGAACGGCTCGCGGCCTGACGTACCCACGAGCAGCGGGAACGTCATCAGCCTCAGCCGGTCCACGACGCCCGCGGCACAGAGCTGCCGGGCGACCAAGAGACTCCCGATGGTGCGCAGCGGCACATCGCTGTCGATTTTGAGTCGAGTGACCTCGGTGACGAGGTCGTCATGACACACGTGTGTGTTCGGCCATGAGGCCGTCTCCAGCGTCGACGAGAACACGACCTTGTCCAGCTTGGTCATCCGGTGCCAGGAGTCGTCGCGCGCCTCCTCGGGCAGACCGGCGAGCGCCTCGTACGTGCGTCGCCCCAGGACCACCAGTTGCGGCACCGCCAACTCCTCGGTGATCCACTCTTCGAGCTCGGGGCCGAAGTAACCGAAGTAACCCGGCGATTCCGCCCCGCCGGCCCACCCGTCGACCGAGAGAAACACATCCACGGTCAGGGTCTGCATAGCTGCCCCCTTCGGGGTCTCGCGCGTCTACGGCCCCCGCATCCTCCCGGGAACCCTTCCGCAGGAGACGTCGGAGCCACTCCGCATTCTTCGACATCGCCAAACCCGTTTGAGAGGGCTCGTGATCTCTCCTAGGTTGGCCCGCGTGACCATCGAGGTGCCCTACCAGCCGCTTCCGGTCGACCAGTCGGACGTCCGCTACGCCCACGGCCCCGACTCGGCCGTCCCGCCCGGCGTGCCGGCCGGCGAGACACTCGAGTTCGACTGGAACGACAGCGCGATCTACCCGGGCACGTCCCGGAAGTTCTGGGTCCATGTGCCCGCCGCTTACGACCCCGCGCAACCGGCGTCGCTGATGGTGTTCCAGGACGGCTGGTGGTACCTGGACCCCGACGGAGAGGTCCGCGGCGGGATCGTCCTGGACAATCTCGTGCATCGCGGCGAACTCCCGGTCACCATCGGCGTGTTCGTCGACCCCGGTGTCTTCCCCGACCGTGAGAACCCGAAGAACCGCAACACCGAGTACGACGCCTTCGACGACCGCTACGCCCGTTTCCTCCTGGACGAGATCGTCCCCGAGGTCACGCGGCGGTTCGCGATCGCCGCGGATCCCGACCGGTGGGGCATCTGCGGGGGCAGCAGCGGCGGCAACTGCGCCTTCACCGCGGCATGGCTGCACCCGGACAGGTTCCGCCGCGTCATCGGCTACCTGTCCAGCTTCGCGCAGATGCCCGGCGGCAACCCCTACCCCGAGCTGATCCCCCGCACTCCCCGCAAGCCGCTGCGCGTCTTCCTCCAAGCCGGCCATCGCGACCTGCGCTGGAACGAACCGGAGGCGAACTGGCTGGCCCACAACCTGCGCGTCGCGGCCGCGCTCGCCGAGGCCGGATACGACTTCCGGCTCGTCCTGGGCGACGGCGGCCACAGCCCCAACCACGGCGGCGTGCTGCTCCCCGACGCCCTGCGCTGGCTGTGGCGGCCCGACGAAGCCTGAGCAGCGGCGCCGGAGGGTTCAGCCCAGTTGCTGGGCCAGGCCCACGATGATCCCCTCGGGGCCGCGGACGTAGCAGAGCAGGTAGCTGTCCTCGTACCGGGCGATCTCACCGAGGAGTTCGGCGCCGTGCGGGCGCAGGCGGGCGACGGTGTCCTCGATGTCGTCGACGGCGAACATCACGCGATGCGTGCCCAGAACGTTGTGCGGCCGGTTGCGCGGCCCGTCGCTGATCACTGCCGGGTTGCGGTACTTCGCCAGCTCGAGTCGGCCGTGACCGTCCGGGGTTCGCACCATCGCGATGTCGCAGCGGACGCCGTCGAGTCCGGTGCACTGGTCGGCGAAGAGGCCCTCGACCTCCGCCCGGCCCTCCAGCTCCATGCCGAGTTCCACGAAGAACGCGATGGCGGCGTCCATGTCCTCGACGACGATGCCGACGTTGTCCATCCGCTGAATCGCCATGACGGTTCCTCCTCCTTCGTCGTGCGGCCGGTGGTGGCCGCTGATGTCCCTGGGACGGAGCCGGTGACACGTTCTCGACATCCGCAGCCGGTCTTTTCGCCGACCATAGTCACGTGCGGTCGGCCGTTCCGGAGAGCGGGCGCCGCTCCGCGTGCCGTCTCGGTACTGTCGGTTCGCATGACCGACACGGAGATCGAGATCACCGCGGACCTGGTCCGCGACCTGCTGCGGGAGCAGCATCCGGACCTCGCGGGGCTGGCCGTCCGCGAGGTGGCGGGCGGCTGGGGGAACCAGATGTGGCGCCTCGGGGACGAGTTGGCCGTACGGATGCAGCGCATGGACCCCACCCCGGAGCTCCAGCTCAAGGAGCGGCGGTGGCTGCCCGTGCTGGCCCCGCGGCTGCCGCTGCCGGTGCCGACTCCGGTGCGGTTCGGCGAGCCGTCCGCGCGGTTCCCGAAGCACTGGACCGTGATGACGTGGGTTCCCGGCGAGCCGCTGGACCACGGCTCGATCAGCCGCGGCGCCCACGCGGCCGACACCTTGGCGGGCTTCCTTCGGGCGCTGCATGTGGAGGCGCCCGCCGATGCGCCGATCGCCAGGGACCGCGGCGCCCATCCCAGGAACTGCACGGACGGCTTCGAGAACTTCCTCCAGGCCGTGGCCCTTGAGGACGACCTCGCTGCCGAAGTGCGGGCCGTCTGGGACGACGCCGTCGCGGCTCCGGCGTGGGAGGGCCCGGCCGTGTGGGTGCACGGCGACCTCCATCCCGCGAACGTCGTCGTCTCGGAGGGAACGCTCTCGGGCATCGTCGACTTCGGTGACATGTTCGCCGGCGATCCGGCGTGGGACCTCGCCGCCGCATGGGTGCTGCTGCCCGCGGGTGCGGCTGCACGGTTCTTCGACGCGTACGCGCGTGCCGACGACGCGGCGATCCGGCGCGCCCGCGGCCTGGCCGCGATGAAGTGCCTCTTCCTGATGCTCATGGGACAGAACGGAGATCGGGGTCTTCCCGGCGGCAAGCCGCACTGGGGACCTGTGGGCCGGGCGGCACTTGATCGGGTCCTGAAGGGCGTCTGAAGCGGGCGTCTCTCCCCGGCAACAGCGCAGCCCGGCACCACCGTTGCGGTGCCGGGCTGCTGTGATGCGGCCTGCTGGGACGTCAGCCCTGGCGGGCCTTGAAGCGGGGGTCCTTCTTGTTAATCACGAAGGTCACCCCGCGCCGGCGGACCACCTGGGCTCCGGGCTTGGCCTTCAGTGAGCGAAGGGAATTGCGCACCTTCACAGTGGTCTCCTTCCAGTGGGTGGGGGGCTTGGGCGGCGTCAGTGACGGGCGGCGGCCGTACGGCCGTAGCGCCGCTCGAAGCGCTCCACCCGGCCCGCGGTGTCCACGACCCGCGAGGTGCCGGTGTAGAACGGGTGGCTCGCGGACGAGATGTCCACGTCGACGACCGGGTACGTGATGCCGTCCTCCCACTCGACGGTGTCCCGTGCGTCGAGGGTGGAGCGGGTGAGCAGTCGGAAGCCTGCCGCGCGGTCGCGGAAGACGACGGGGCGGGAGACGGGGTGGATGCCGGGCCTCATGGGTGGTGCCTCCTTCGTGTGCCTCGGTCGGCGGCCGAGGCGGTGGTCATCGTTCTTCGCGGAACAGCAGGTGCCGGCCGGCCACCGAGTCGTACTTGCGCAGGACGAGCCGGTCGGGGTCGTTCAGACGGCTCTTGCGGGTCACGTAGGTCACTCCGGTACCGGCTGTCGACCTGAGCTTGACCACGGGCCGCGCGGTGCTGCGTGCCATGAGGTTCTCCTTCCACCATCACCGAGTCGATTGACCCGGTCATGTCATGCAGTGTCTGTAACGCACCTCCCCGGCAGTACATTCCCGGGCCGGCCGCGCTCGGCCGCCGTACCGCTACGCCCGGCGCGGCACCTGCGGCGACTGCGCGGCCTCGGCCTCCGCCTTGGCGTCGCTCACCGCCGCGGCGGCCTGTTTCTCGGCCTCGTCGGCGGCCGCGGCGGCGTCGCGCAGCACCGACGAGCCCGCCTCGAGCTCGGGGCTGCGAGCCTCGTCCGGTGCTTCCGCGGAGGGAGCGGGAGCCGTCGGGGCCCCGTCTCCGAAGGCACGGGTGACGGTCCGTACCGCCTCGGTCAGCTCCCCCGGGATCACCCAGAACGTGTTGTTGTCGCTGCTCGCCAGATGCGGCAACGTCTCCAGGTACTTGTAGGCGAGGACCTTCGGGTCGGCGTTGTTGCGGTGCACGGCCTGGAAGACGAGCTCCACCGCCTTCGCCTCGCCGTCCGCCCGCAGGATCATGGCCTGCTGGGCGCCCTGCGCCTCCAGGATGTCCTTCTGTTTCGTGCCCTCCGCGGTCAGGATCTTGGCCTGCCGCTCCCCTTCGGCGTGCAGGATGGCCGCGCGCTTGTCCCGCTCGGCCCGCATCTGCTTCTCCATCGCCTCCTTGATGGTGTGCGGAGGGTCGATGGCCTTGATCTCCACGCGGTTGACCCGGATGCCCCACTTGCCGGTGGCGTCGTCGAGGACGGCCCGCAGCCGGGAGTTGATCTCCTCGCGCGAGGTGAGCGTCTCCTCCAGGTCCATGCTGCCGATGACGTTCCGCAGCGTGGTCACGGTGAGCTGGTCGATCGCCTGCAGATAGTCGGCGACCTCGTAGGCCGCCGCCCGCGGATCGGTGATCTGGTAGTAGAGCACGGTGTCGATGTTCACCACGAGGTTGTCCTCGGTGATGACCGGCCGCGGGTCGGACGAATAGACCTGCTCCCGCACGTCGAGTTTGGTGTTGATGCGGTCCGCCATCGGCAGCACCAGGTTCAGCCCCGGTTGGAGGGTGCGCCGGTACCGGCCGAACCGCTCGATGTTGTAGCGGCGCGCCTGCGGGACGATCCGCACCGTGGAGGCGACGAGGAAGACGATGACGATGGCCGCCACGACGATGCTGATGACAACTGGTTCCACAGTGCCTCCATAGCTCTGCGTTCAGCCGCTCAGGGAAGAAGCTCGCGAGGGTAGACGACAGCGGTGGCGCCCTGGATCTCCATGACGTCGACCAGGGCCCCCACCGGGATCACATGACTCTCGTCGAAGGCCCGCGCGGTCCATTCCTCGCCGCCGAGTTTGACCAGGCCACGGGTCGCGGTGACCTCCTGCACGACCTCGGCGCGTCTGCCGATCAGCGCGTCGGTGCCGTCACGCATCACCGGCGGCTGTGCCATGTACCGCAGGGCGGCGGGGCGGGCGAGGAGCAGACCCGCCGCCGCCGTCGCGCCGAGCGCCACGAGCTGTCCGAGGGTGCCGACGCCCACACCGGCGACGACGGCGGCGACGAGTGCCGCGCCCGCGAACAGCCCCAGGACCAGTGTCAGGGTGAAGAACTCCGCGACGCCCAGCGCCGCGGCAAGGAGCAGCCATACGAACCATGGCATCCCATCGCCCTCCCTCGAAGGCCTTCTCCACCAAGCTACCTCCCACCACAACGGACCGGACCGGCGCGGCGGCAGCGCTTCTCGAAGGGAGGGCGGGCGGATCAGCGCAGCCCGGCGAAAAGATCGTTCTCCGGTACGGCCGCCCCGGTGGTGTCCCGGACCCGGACGAAGGTCTCCATGCCCATCAACTCGCCGAACCTCTCCTTGCCCAACCTGAGGAAGAAGATGTTCTCGCCCTGGCTGGCGTGCGCGGCCAGGGCGTCGAACTTCTGGTCGCTGAACCCGGTCGTGTCCACCCACGTGGTGATCTCGTCGTCGGGCAGACCGATCTCGGCGAGCGCGGCGGCCTCCTCGGGGTCCGGCTCCGGCATGTCCGCACCGAACTC
Source organism: Streptomyces justiciae (assembly GCF_015163075.1). Classification (GTDB taxonomy): domain Bacteria; phylum Actinomycetota; class Actinomycetes; order Streptomycetales; family Streptomycetaceae; genus Streptomyces; species Streptomyces justiciae. Next base: position 472,955 of record NZ_JADDXU010000004.1, on the reverse strand, counting down.
GCGCATGATCTCGCCGAACCGCTGCATCATCGAGTGCGGCGCCGTCGTCCAGTACACCTTCGGTGTCAGCTCGGTCATCTCCAGCGCCGCCATGGTGATGCGGTGGGCCTGGATGTGGTCGGGGTGGCCGTAGAAACCGTTCTCGTCATAGGTGACGACCACGTCGGGCTGGTAATGCCGCATGAGTTCCGCGAGCCGGGCTGCGCCTTCCTCGACCGGGGTCTGCCAGAACGATCCCGGGGCGTCGTTGCTCGGCCAGCCCATCATTCCGGAGTCGGCGTAGTCCAGCAGCTCCAGGTCGCTGACCTTCAGGACCTCGCAGCTCGCCGCGAGTTCCTGGCGGCGCATCTCGGCGACCGCCGCCGGATCGTGCCCGGGATCGCCCGGCTTCACGCCCCCCGGTCCGTCACCGCAACTGCCGTCGGTACAGGTGACGAGCACCGTGCGGATTCCTTCCGCCGCATACCGCGCCAGGACTCCCCCGGTCCCGGTGGCCTCGTCGTCGGGGTGGGCGTGCACTGCCATGAGCGTCAAGGGCCGGTCGGTCATGAAGGTGTCCTCCTGGAGAAATATGTGTGGATCATCCAAGCAGTGCGGCGGATTCGCCGCCGTTCTGGGGTCCGGCTCCTGGTGGGGCGGACGACCTCGTGGTCCCCGTGTTCCCCGTCCGGGCGGCGCCGGTCCCTCGGTCGGTGCAACCGCGCCGACAGGAGCGGGTGTTCCCGGCGGGGCCGCTCGGCTGCCGCGGCCGCTTCAGGCGTGCAGGGTGGGCCGGTAGATCAGTTCCTGGATGTTGCCGTCGAGCGTGCGGCTGTCGAGGATTTCGAGGTCGAAGTCGGCCGCGCCTCGGAAGACCGGAAGACCGCCGGTCCGGCCGGTGATCACGGGGAAGAGCGTGACCTGGACCCGGTCCAGACTCCTCCGGCCCAGTACCTCGCCACCGCTGGTGGTGCCGTAGCCGTCGAGGGTGGAAAAGACGTCGAAGGCGTAGGTGACGGTCATGGTGCTCTCCTGGGTGCGGTGGAGCGGGTACGCAGATTCAGACGGGACGCCACGGCAGAACTCATCGCTGTGGGGCCGGGCAAAAGAGGCGGGCCTCGTGGAGCCCACGAGCCCGCCCATCGCGACGTGACCGCGGTGGAGCCCTCGGCGGTCATGCGGGCCCAGCCGCCTGCCGGCTCGGCGTTGTGCGTGGCCGCCGCGGAGCGCCTCGTCGACCTCGAAGCGGCCCATCTCGGCCTCCGCCCACTCATAGCTTGAACCCGCCCCCAGCGACGGTCCCGCCGTGATCGCAAGGTCATCCACAGGCCTGTCGGCCGTGGCCCACCACGTGCACAATCAGCGCATGACGATCACCGCGGGCGCGCCGCCCGCCCAAGGCCCGCGCGCCGACCACGCCTTGGGGTTCGTGACGGGTGGCGTGATCGGGGCTTCGCTCACGGCCTTCGTCAGCGGGTGCGTCGTCGGGAAGGCGTCGCTGATCGTCGGGGGGCTGGTGCTGCCCGCGGTCACCGGGCTTCTGTTCCTCCTCGTCACGCAGCCCCGCCGTGCCAGGGAGGCCGCCGCCGTACCGCGTACGGCGCTCGCGGTGATCGAGAGCCTGGAGGCTGTCGAGGGCGTGGCCAGCGACGTTCCGACGCGGTTCGAGCTGTCCGTCGCACCGGACGACGGCCCCGCGTTCCGTGTCGAGGTCCGGCAGAGCGTCAACCGGGTCGAGCTCACCGACTACCGGCCGCGCGGCATCGTGGTGGTGGAGTATCCGCCGGACCGGCCCTGGAAGCTGCGGATCGTGCGGCGGCCGACGCCGGAGTGGGAGGAACGGGCGGCCGGTGCCCGGGTGGACTCGGTGCCCGGTCCGGCCATGCGGAGTGAATCCCCCGCGGGCTGCGCCGGCTGTTTCCTCACCCTGCTCGGGCTGCTGCTCGGCGTGGCCGCGGTGCTCCTCCTGTTCCGCGCCGACCTGTTCGATCGTGACGAGGGCAAGGGCGGCGCCGCGCCCGAACCGACCGTCTCCTCCTCGACGTTCGCGACCAGCATGACGTCGGAGACCGGTACGGTCACCCTCGATCCAGGCCGGTCGATGCTGGACGAGGGCGAACTGCGCGCGGCCGTCGAGTCGTTGACCCAGGGCGCGGACCGGCACGGGGCGTTCACCCTGGTCGCGCAGGAGCGCCTGCTGACAGTCGTCTTCGCCCCCGAGGGCCTGAGCGGATTCGACCCGCGGTCGCTGCCCTACGATCGCCTGCCCGCGCTGGTCGAAGAGGCCGGCAACGGCGCGGGCTCCCGACGCAGTTGGCAGCTGACCGCGGAAAACGTTACCGGCTCAGTCACGCTCAGGATCGTGGTGACCGGCGACAGAGGCACGAGAACGCTGGAAGCGGACGAGCACGGCAAGGTGCTGTCCCGCAGCGGCAGTTGACGGGATCGGCGGGGCGGGGAGGAAGACGCGTGGGGTGGGACGGGTTTCTGCTGCTGTGGTGCGCTGCGTGGGGTGTGGCGGCCCTGGTCGGCTACGGGATGTCGCTGGCCGGGGTGACCAAGGCGCAGCGCACGGTCCGGCTGGCGGGACGGATCGAGCGGGTACGAGAGCCTCGGCACGGCGGGTCGCGCACGGGCGGGATATCGGTGGTCGTCTCCTACCGTGACCCGGTCACCGGCGAGCAGGTCACCGTGACGAACGACGGTGAGCGCGGCGAGATGATCACCGTGGCGTGGGAGGGCCGCGAGATCGGCGTCAGCCACCCGCGGGGCCGCCCCCACGCCTACCGGTTCTCCAACGTCCCCGAGCAGCCCGGCCGCGGGCTCGGTTGGCCGACGTTCGCCGTCTTCCTGGTGTACGTCGGGCTGGTGGTCCTCGCCGCGGTCGACCGGGGATGGCCGTGGGCGCTGATCGGCTTCGGCGGGCCATGGGCGGTCTACGCCGCCGTACACCTGCCCGCGACGATCCGCGCCAGGAACGACCACGTCGCCCGGCTGGCCGCGATGGAGACAGTCGAGGGAAGCGTCGTCGCGGTCCTCAAGGACGTCAGCGTCGATCAGGACGACGGCCACACCTGGACCACGATCACCCCGGTGGTGTCGTTCACCACCCGCGAGGGCACGGTCGTCACGGCGCACTGCACGGAGAAGCTCCCGAATGCCGCCGAGGCGCGCGGCCGTGACGTCACCGTCCACTACGCGCCCGCCGACCCGGCTCACTTCACGCTGAACCGCTCCGCCGAACAGCGCTCACGGAATCAGGACGTGACGTTCAACGTCCTGACGATCGTGGTGCTGGCGGCGACGGCCGTGGTCGGAGTGGCGTTTCTCTGAGGGCCCGCAGCCCGGGCGCCGCCTCGGGCGAACTCCTTGTGTCGGCCACACCTCGTGGATAACGTTTCCCAGTCGGCGTACGCCAGCCGCCATCGAGCGCCGACACGCGTCACCGCACGGCCGCGATCTTTCACCGCACAGCCCGCACGGGGTTCACTGCCGTCCCGCATTGAAACGTTCCACCAAAGAGTTCGCCGCGCGCTCTCCCCAGGAGGATGTCCGATGCCAGGCTCGAAGATGACCCGCAGGACGATGATCGGCGGGGCGCTGTCCGTCGTAGCCGGTACGGCGATGTCGTCGCCGGCTCTCGCGCGGGGCGCGCGGCACACGGACGAGGCGAGAACCCGCTACGGCAGGGTGCGCGGACGCTGCGAGGACGGCATCGTGAAGTTCCTCGGCGTGCCCTACGCCACCCCGCCGCTCGGTGCGCTGCGCTTCAAGGCCCCTCAGCCGCCCAGAAGTTGGCACGGCGTGCGCGACACGGTGGACTTTCCCAACCCGGCCTACCAGGTGCCGGGCAACGAGATGGGCCCGAACGGCAACGGCCGGATGCCCGCGCCCTCCGAGGACTGCCTCTACCTCAACATCTGGACCCCCGCCGCGGACCGCAAGCGGCGGCCGGTCATGTTCTACAACCACGGCGGCGGCTACATGATCGGCTCCGGCTCCGCCACAGGCCAGGACGGCACACATCTCGCGCAGCTCTACGACGTGGTGGTGGTCGAGTCCAACCACCGGCTCGGTCTGCTGGGCTACTTGTACCTGGGCGACCTCACCGGCGGCAACTACGCCGCCAACCAGGGAATGCTGGACATCCTCGCGGCACTGCGCTGGACCGGTGAGAACATCGAGAACTTCGGGGGCGACCCCGACAACATCATGGTGTGGGGCGAGAGCGGTGGCGGCGCAAAGACCGCAGCGATCTACACCATGCCCGACGCCGTGCGGCTCTTCCACAAGGCGTCGATCGAGAGCGCCGCGCCGCTGCGCTTCCCCACCCGCGAAGGCGCCACCGCCCGGGCCGAACGCACGCTGGAGCTCCTCGGACTGACCAAGGCGGACATCCCCCAGCTGCACGACCTGCCGGCCGAGAGGCTGCTCGCGATCCAGCAGTCCGAGGCCGCGAACGGCGCTCCGCCCTGGGGCGACCCCGGCCCGCTCCCGGGCTTCGGCGCCTTCGTCGACGGCACGGTCATACCCCGGCATCCCTTCGCCGACGGCGCCGCCCCCTTCTCGGCCGGCAAGCCCCTGATGTGCGGCACCTGCCGCGACGAGACGGTGTTCTTCAGCCTCTTCGGGCCGCCCGACATCTTCCGCATCGACGAGGCCGGCCTGCGCAGGGAGCTGGGCCGGACGTACCAGGGCGCCGAACTCGACCGCGTCATCGACGTCTTCCGCAGGTCGCGGCCCGACGCGACACCGGCGCAGCTCTACTTCGCCATCACCACCTCACCGATCTGGCGCGACGCCATCAAGATCGCGGAGGCGAAGGCGGCGCAGCGTGCGGCGCCGGTGTACATGTACCAGCTCGCCTATCCGAGCCCGACCCTGATGCCCGGCACGGACTTTCCGATCGGCTCGCCGCACGCGTCGGACATCAACCTCAAGTTCGCCAACACGGACAAGAACCTGGACTACATCCTCAACAAGGACCAGTCACCACAACGGCTCGCGACCGCACGGCACATGAGCGGGCTGTGGGCGGGTTTCGCCCACACGAGCCGTCCCACCGCGAAGGACGTGCCGACCTGGCCGGCCTACACCCCGCAGAAGCGCGCCACGATGTGGCTCGACGCCGAGTGCAGGATCGTCAATGATCCGGACAGGTCCGAAAGGCTGTTCTGGAACAGCGTCTGAAGCCTTCGGTTCAGGCCAGAGTCCACACGACTCTGTCGGTGTATGTGGCGCCGTCGATGGTCGCGGTGACGGTCACTGTGTTCTGCCCGGGTCGGAGGGTGATGTCGGCCCACCGGAAGATGCGGTCACCGCTGCTTCGGCTCCCCAGTGGGGGGCCGTTGAGGGTGGCGGTGACCGTGTCCGCGTTGGAGTAGACCTTCAGTTCGGTCACGGCGTCGGTTCGCTGGGTCCAGCGACGGCTGGTGATGTAGAGGGTCGGAGTGGTCGCCCAGTTGGCCTTGTACCAGTAGAAGGCGTCCTTGCGGATCTGGCGGTCATGGGTCACCAGGCCCTTGTCGTTGATTCCGGCCCGGCCCCCTTCGTTGCGGCCGTCCGACGCGAAGTCGAACATGGCCCAGAAGAAGGTGCCCCAGATGTACGGGCGGGCGGCAAGCTGCTTCCAGTACGCCTCGTGGTAGAGCGACTGGTACTCCTCGGGGTGCCAGGATCCGCCCGGTTCGGGCTTCGGCGGGTTGAGGGCGTGTTGTGCGGTGTTGGCGCCGGCTCCGTACTCCGAGATGCCGATCCTGCGGGACGGTGAGTTCGAGTGCAGGGCGTCGGCCCAGGCACCGAGTTCGCCGTCCTTGGAGCCGTAGTACCAGCCGAGGTACTTGTTGAACCCGGTGACCCGCGTGTGCAGCCCCGCCTGTGCGTTGTCGGGGTCCTCGCTGCGCACGGCGTAGGTGGAGAGCCGGTCCGGGTCCTCGGATTCGATGATGTCCGCCAGTGACGCGAGAAGGGTGTTCGTGGCGGTGCCGTTGTAGTCGGTGAGTTCGTTGCCGATGCCCCAGAAGACGATCGACGGATGGTTGTAGTTCTGCCGGATCAGCTCACGCAGCTGGTTCTGGGTGCTCGCCGTGAAGGCGGTCGAGTCGGTGACCGAGTTGACGAGCGGGATCTCCGCCCACAGGATCAGCCCGCGTTCGTCGGCGAGTTCGTAGTCCTTCTGGTCGTGCTGGTAGTGCGCCATCCGGACGGCGTTGGCGCCGAGCTCCCGGAGGAGGTCGAAGTCCTGGACGTGGTCGGCGTCGGACATCGCCCAGCCCTTGCCGGCCCGCTCGTGGTGCAGGTTGACGCCGTGCAGGTGGAGGTGGCCGCCGTTGAGGTGGAAACCGGTGTCGGGGTGCACGGCGAAGGAGCGCAGGCCCAGGCGTTCGGTCACGATGTCGGCGATCCTGTCCGTGCCGCCGGTGACGTCGTGGATCTCCACGCTCGCGGTGTAGAGGTACGGATCTGCCAGGCCGTTCCACAGGCGGGGGCGGTCGATGCCGACGGTCTGTCCGATCTGCGCGCCGGTGGCCGCGGCCAGCGTCTGAGCAGTGGTGGCGGCCTCCGCGACGATGTTCCCGCTCTTGTCGGCGATGACGCTGCGGACCACCACCGATCGGGTGCTGTTGGCGTCGTTCCACAGCTTCGTCGTCACGGTCACCGTGGCCGATGTCGCCGTCACGTCGCTCTGCCGCAGGTAGACGCCGGGACCCGCGTAGTCCTCCATCCGCACATGGAGGTTGTCGACGGCCAACAGGCTCACATTGCGGTAGATGCCGCCCTCGAAGGTGTAGTCCGCGCTCACCGGCGCGATGCCCGTGTCGCGGGCGTTGGTCACCTTGACCGCGATCACGTTGTCCCCGCCAGTGACGAGCACGCCGGTGACGCTGAACCTGAACCGGGAGTAGCCGCCCTTGTGCTGCCCGAGATAGGTGCCGTTGCCCCAGACGTCGGCGACCTGGTTCACCCCGGCGAACTGCAAGTACAGCCTCTTCCCGGCCAGTTCGGACGGCACGGTGTAGTGGCGGCGGTACCAGCCCACTCCGCGGTAGTAGTTGTTGCCGCCGTCGGCACCGTCGACGGCGTTCCAGGTGTGCGGTGTGTTGACCGACGTCCATCCCGAGTCGTCGAATCCGGGCTGTTCCGCACCGGCGACGTCAGTTCTGGTGAAGCGCCATCCCGCGTTGAGGTCGATGCGCACCCGCGGGTTCGGCGCCGTGTAGGTCGCGGCCGCGGACGCGGCATGGCTCTGGGAAATGACCGCTGACGAAGCCAGCACTCCTCCGGCTGTCCCGCGCAGCACCTGTCGGCGCGTGGGAGACCCTGTCATGTCAGAACTCCTCTCAGGAGTGGTGAAGGTGGTCTTACGCGACATGTATCTCGGCGAGCTGGAGCCGGTACTTGGCCGTCTCGTCCGAGGCCGGGGAACCGAGCCTCGTGGCCTTCAGACGCAGGAACCGGCCGGTGGCGGAGGTGAGGGTGTAACTCTGGGCGACTCCGGCGGGGTTGGACTGGCCGGTGACCGTGCGGACGGTGGTGTACGAGGTGCCACCGTCGCCGCGGGTCTGGATCGTGAAGTCGACGGGGAAGCCCGCGGTGCCGCCACCGGCCGCGGCGGTGTCGGTGCGGGGGTGCAAGGTGACGGAGCCGATGGGCCGGTCGGCGCCGAGGTCGACCTCGATCCACACGGGTGTGTCACTGACGTCGGCGGAGGGGAAGTCGATGCTGGTGAATCCCCGGGCGCCGCTCACACTGGTGAGGGTGCCGTCCAGCAGTCGTGTCTTGCCCCAGTCGCCGTTCTCCAGCGTGTAGTTGCTGGTGACGGTGGTCGCGGCGGTCGGCACGGTGAGTTCCGCGAGCTGGAGCCGGTACTTGGTGGTCTCGTCGGAGGCCGGGGAGCCGAGCCTGGTGGCCTGGAGGCGCAGGTAGCGGGCGGTGGCGGTCTTGAAGCCGTACGTCTGGACACGCCCGCCCGGGTTCGCCTGGCCGGTGACGGTGCGGACGGTGGTGTAGGAGGTGGCGCCGTCGGCACGGGTCTGGATCGTGAAGTCGACCGGGAAACCAGCCGTGCCGCCACCGGCCGCCGCCGTGTCGGTGCGCGGGAAGAGCCGCACGGCGTCGAGGTCGGTGTCGGCGCCGAGGTCGATCTCGACCCAGACGGGGTTCGCGGACACGTCGGCGGCGGAGAACTCGTTGCTGGTGTAGCCCTTGGCGCCGGCCACGCCGGTGAGCTTGCCGTCGGTGAGGCGGTTCCTGCCCCAGTCGGTGTTCTCCAGGCTGTTGTTGCTGCTGACCGGACGGTCCAGGGCCAGGTTGTCGAGGCGTCCGGCGCCGGTGACGGTGAAGGTCCAGGTGCCGGGTTGCACGGTGAAGTAGACGTGGCCGGCGTCCTTGCTCTCGTAGGCGAGACCGGAGACACCGCCGGTGGGCGAGCCGCCGGTGAAGACGGTGGTGCCGATCGCCTTGATGACCGGCGAGGAGCCTCGGTACGTCGGAACGCCCACTCGCGCGGCGGTTCCGCTCGGGGAGGTGAGGGTCAGGGTCGCCTGGCCGCCGTCGCGTGTGAGGGCGAAACGGACGTCGCCCTTGACGGTGGGCACTACGGTGTCGATCTTCGTGAGGGTGCCCGTCTGCGGGACGATCTCGTACGTCGTCCAGCCCGGCTCGGTGGGCCGCACCCCGGCGGCGTACGCGGACAGCGCGTACAGCGGGCCGCCGTTCCAGGCGTGGTTGTCGGTGCCCGCGGCCTTCTCCCACACCTCCCACAGGGTGTGGCAGGCGGGGTCGGCGACCTGGGCGGCGAAGCGGTTGCGCATGCGCTCCTCGGCGACACCGGCCGCGCCCATCAGGTACAGGGCCTCCAGGACGTAGAACTCCATGTAGGGGCTGGCGTTGAGGTGGGTGCGCAGTACCTCGGTGATCGCCCGGTGGCGGGCGGCGGGGGCCAGTCCGGCGACGACGGCGAGGGCGTTGCCGCGGTCGTCGGTGTCGCCGTTGTAGCCGGGTGAGCGGTACTCGTTCCTGGACGTGTTCCACAGCACGCGGTCGAAGTTGGCCTTGATGCTGTCGCGTCGGCTCTGCCAGCCGGCCACGTCGCCGGAGTTGCCGCTGAGGTCGGCGAGCTTGGCGGCGGTGTCCAGAGCGAGGTAGTACCAGCAGCTGTCCAGGAGGCGGGCGTCGATGTTGCTGCCCCAGTCCTCCCAGTCCCAGTCCCCCGCACGGTGGTTGACCAGGCCGTCGGCGTCCAGACTCCACAGGTTCAGGTACTTCTTCACCGCCGGGTAGGCGCCGGTGACGGCCTCGGCGTTGCCGGTGTAGAGGTAGTACGTCCAGAACGACCACACCGACGCGAGCATCTGGACGGGCAGTTCGGCGGTCCAGATGGTCGTCGGCACCGGCGAGTACAGGGCCCCGCTGTCCTTCTGCCAGGCGGCGAGCTGGGCGATGGCCTTCGCGCCGAGCGCGTGGGAGCGGGTGTCGAAGGTGTAGAAGCCCTCCTTGAGCTGGTTGACCACATCACCCCACCACTGGGCGCGTTCGCGGGTGGGGCAGTCCATGTAGTTGTCCCGCATGTTGACGTACATCGTGCGGGCGGCCTTGGTCCACAGCGTGTCCAGGAAGGCGTCGCTGCTGCTGAACGAGCCGGCGAAGTCGGTGTCGTAGCCGGACTCCCGGTACTTCAGGTCCAGGATCGTCACCCCGGCCGGGATCGTGTACTTCACCGCCGTGCCGCTCATCCACGCCAGCGGCTCGAACTCCTGCACCCCGCCGGTGCAGACGTAGGTGGCGCGTACGTTGTACTGCGTGCCGGGCTCGATTCCGGTCAGGCCCGCGCCGTCGTCGTAGTGGTCGGTCTGGATGCCGATCACCGCACCGGCCGGGGCGTCCACCTTCAGGAACGGGGTCACCTGGATGTTGGACGGCAGGCCGGCCGAGATCGCCGCGGCGCCCTGGCCCGTGGTCGGCAGCGACGCGGCGTTGACGTAGGACTTCAGACCGGAATAGCGGAACTGCGGGACGGGCCGCTGGACGAGGGCGTTCCACGGTGCGGCGCCCGCGGCGCCGTGGTCGGTCGGCGCGGTCCAGCCGCTGTCGTCGAAGCCGGCGGTACGCCAGCCCGACACGACAGCGGCGGCTCGGGCGTCGTAGAAGATGTTGGACTCGGGCAGCCGGAAGTTGACCTGTGTGCCGCTGGTGTTGTTCGCGTAGCCGGGGTGGACGGTGTGCTTCCAGCTGGTGTCGCTGATCAGCCGGGTGGTCGTGGAGCCGGTCTGGATGTCGGACTGGAACAGCAGTCCGCCCTTGCCGCTGCTGTTGTGCGAGAAGCCCTGCTTGCCGAAGTACCAGACCAGCAGCGCCACGGCGTTGGTGCCTGCGGTGAGGTGCGGGGCGAGGTCGATCTCGTCGAAGTAGGTGTCCGTGCGGTTCGGGCCGCGCTTGAGGCCGCCGTCGAAGACCACGAGCGTGCCGTTGACCCACAGCCAGTACTTGGAGTCCACCGCGATCCGGGTCACCGCCTTCGACGGCGCGGAGCCCAGGGTGAACGATCTGCGGAAGGCCACCCACTGGTTGGCCGAACTGGTCGGCGCCCAGATCCACTTCGCCGTCCACGAGACCGCGGCGGACGCCTCGGGGGCGAGGTGCGGCAGGGTCAGGGAGCCCAGGGTGGGGGCGAGGGCGACGGCTGCGGCGGAACGCAGGACGGATCGGCGGGGGATGCGCTGCATTGGGCACCTTCCGAGGGGGGAACCGGGGGGTGAACCAAGAGGGGTGAATCGATTCAGTCCAAGGGCCGGGCTCGCCGGTTCGGCCGACGAGCCCGGTCGGGTGGGTCAGTTGATACGGACGATCTTCCAGAGCTGGTCGTCCACGTCGACGCTGTTCCACTGGATGACGGCCGCACCGTCGGCGGTGGAGGACTGCGCGATGCCGACGACGAGAGCGCTGTTCACGTTGCGCAGCTTGTAGTAGCCGCCCGCGTCGACCAGCGTCCACTTCTGGGAGTCGGCGGTGGAGGCGGTGTTCTGGACGACGACGGCGCCCGCTGCGCTCGACGCATCGCGGATGTCGAGGTTGAGGCCGCTGTTGACGTTCTTGAGGGTCCAGGCTCCATTGCCGGCGGACTGGAAGGTGAACAGCTGGCAGAAGCAGCCGGAGTTGCGCCACTGGTTGACGGCCGTGTTGGTGGCGGTGGAGGCCTGCGGGATGTCGAGGTACTTGCCGCTGTTCTTGTTGACGAGGACGTACTGCCCCGTGCCCAGGGGTGGCAGGGCGGTCTGGGCGAGGTTCCAGCGCTGGCAGGCGCAGCCGGTGCCGCTCCACTGGGCGGCGCCGGCGCCGGCGGTGGTGGAGGCGTTGGGGATCTCCAGGTACTTGCCGGTGACGCGGTTGGTGATCGTGTAGCCGCCCTCAGGATGCGGGGCGACGGCCCATTCGTGATCCAGGGTGCCGTTGTCGTCCCACTGCAGGACCCGGGCGCCGTCGGCGGTGGACTGGTTCTCCACGCCGAGGACCTTGCCGCTGGCGACGTTGAAGATCTTGAAGTAGCCGGAGGACTGCTGCACGAAGCGCCACTGCTGGTCGGTGGCGTTGGTGGTGGCCTGCTGCGTGGCGGTGGTGCCGTTGGTGGTGGAACCGCCTGCGATGGTGAGCCTCAGGCCGCTGTTGGCGTTGGCGGCTGTGTAGGTGGCGCCGTTGGAGATGCCGCCGCCCAGGTCGACGACGCTGTACGTGACCGGGTTGACACCGGTGCTGCGGGCGCGTCCGGCGCTGAACACCATCAGGCTGTGGCCGTCGGGCAGCGGGAGCATGCCGCGGCTGTAGCCCCCGGCGACGTTGGAGCGCATGCGGTTCCATGCGTTCGCGGCGCCGTTCTCGGTGTTGACGAACAGGTCGTTCTGGCTTTCGCCGCTCAGCACGAGGGTGCCGTTGGGGCCGCCGGTGGGCAGCCAGGTGATGAAGGGGGCGCCGCTGGGGATGACGCCGTCGGTGGACCGCAGCACCCTGCCGGTGACGGAGCCGAAGCCCTCGGGGTCGGCGGAGATCTTGTAGTAGACGGAGCAGCCGCCCTCGGGGGCGTTGCAGTACTCGTAGCTCATCACGTAGTTGCCGTTCGGCAGCCGGGTGACCACCGGCATGCCCGGCCGGTCCGCGTACGTCGGCATCGACACGTCGTCGACCACCGGGCCCCAGTTGCGGAGGTCGGTGGAGACTTGGTGCACGATCTCCTGGCCGTGGGCGGTGTCGCGCTGGTCGGAGTAGTAGACGATCAACCGGTCGCCGGAGAGCAGGAAGTAGGGCTCCCACACCGGGGTGTGGCCGTTGCTGGATATCGCCTCGCCGCCCGTGGCGATGTTGGTGACGAAGGTCCAGCTCTGTCCACGGTCGGTGCTGGCGTACAGGTCGATCTTCGTGCCGCCCCGGTCGGCGGGCACGGAGTCACCGGCGGCCAGGATGGTGCCGGCGGGGAACCCGCCCATGGCGCGGGGCAGTTCGAACAGCTCGGGCTCCCAGCGCATGCCCCAGCCGTTCTGGGTGTCGGCGACCTCGGAGATCTTCGTCCAGGAGGTGCCGTTGTCGGTGCTGCGGTAGATCGGGAAGACGGGGATGCCGTTGGTGTACTGCTCGAAGGTGGCGAGGATGGTGCCGTTGGCGGCGCCGTTGTGCTGGAGGCGCATCGCGCGCGGATAGAACGTGCCGGGCGAGGGCGCGTCCGCCGGCGGGGTGTACAGCGTCTGCGAGGGGCGGGACTCCGCTGCCGCGCGGCCCGCGGCGGGCAGGGTCAAGGTGGCCACGGCCACGAGCAGGGACACCAACAGGGTCAACCATGTGCGGGAAAGTGGACCGGCGCCTGGTCTGGCGCCTGGCTGTGCGGGGGACATGTGCGGCTCCGATGAGGGGGAGGTGGTGCGTTTCGGTGCCCGCCGATCCCGGGACCTGACGGGTCGGAGGTCGGCGGAGTCCAATGGGTGGGCGTCGGCGGACATGCGAGGGCATGCCGACGCCATGCGCGGTCACATGGGCGGTGCGGGACAGATGTGGGACCCGAGGGGCTTGATCAGTCGGCGGTGCGCAGGGCGGTCCGGCCTCGCCCGGCGGCCGGGGGCGCGGTCGAGCCGCGGACCACGAGTTCTACGGGGGGCTCCCCCGCCGGCGGCGGCTCGGTGCCGGGCTTCTCGATGGCGTGCACCAGAAGCCCGATCCCCTCCCGCGCCGCGGCCTCGAACGGCTGACGGACCGTGGTCAGGGGCGGGGACACGTAGGCGAAGACGGGGTTGCCGTCGAAACCGACCACGCTGATGTCCTCAGGCACCCGGCACCCCGCTTCCCGCAGGGCGTGGATCAGACCGATGGCCATCTCGTCGCCCGCGGCGAACACCGCGGTCACGGACGGGTCGGAGGCCAGCGCGCGACCCGCGGCGTACCCGGAGGCGGCCGACCAGTCGCCGTTCAGCAGCGGCGGTTCATGCGCGCCCCGCGCCGACAGTGCCGCCCGCCATCCTTCGATGCGGTCCTTGGTGGCGTACCACTGGCGCGGGCCGGCCAGGTGATGGACCGTCTTGTGCCCGAGGTCCAGCAGGTGTTCGGTGGCCGCGCGCGCCAGGTCGTGCGCGCCCACGCCCACGGTCAGCGTCCGGGTGGCGGTGAAACCGGGCGCGGGTGGCGCGCCGACGAAGAGCACCGGCACGTCGACGCGGAGCGCGACCTCGCCTTTCACGATGGGTTCGGAGACGACGACGCCGTCCACGCCCTGTTCGAGGAGTGACTCGACGGCACCGGCGATGTCCTCCGGGGCACCGTCCGGTGTGTTGACCACCCGGAGCGTGTATCCGGAGTCCCGTACCGCCTGCTCGATGTGCACGAGAAGCGAGGCCGTGCCGAACCCGGCGGTGCCCAGCGCGACGACACCGATGGAGCGGGTGCGTCCCGACGCCAGGGCCCTGGCGGCCTGGTTGAGCCGGTAGCCGAGTTCCTCGGCGGCCGCGAGGACACGGCTGCGGGCATCGTCCGAGACGTACGGTTCGCCGTTGAGGACCCGGGACACCGTCTTGCGTGACACTCCCGCGACCCGGGCGACGTCCGCACTGCGCGGCGCGGTGGAAGTCCCGGCGCGCTCCGCTTCTGGTGCCATGAAGTCTCCTTACAGCCTCGTTCCGCATCGAACGACGCCACCATATGACCGCGCGGTCTGACCGCGCGGTCATATCTACGCAGCGGGCCCGGTCGCGCGTCAAGATGTCGCGCACCGCCTTTTCGGCCGACAGCCGCGCCGCACAGGCCTTCACGGTCGGGGTCGAGAGGTGAGGTCGAGACCCGTTCCCGCAGCTCAAAGACTCCTCCGCCCCTATGAAAAGGCGTTCGGGACAGACCCATGACTAGGACACCGGACGTGGCGCGCACAGACCGCATCAGCCCTCAAGGGCTTGACACTGACCCCGCACAACGTTCACTCTTCCTGGCATCTCACCGATCGGCTTTGTTCGATCGAGTTGATTTTTGGTCGCTTCATCGACCGGCCCTCTACCCTCGCCATCCCCGGCCGACGTGCCATGTCCGCATGCCGTCGCCCTTCAGGAGCCGAAATGCAAGCTTCACCCTCTGGTTCTCCCCTGCCCGGCACCAGCCGCAGATCCCTGCTGCGCGGTCTGGGCGGCGCCGCCGTCCTCGGCGCCGGCATCCCCCTGCTCAGCGCCTGCGGCGGCAGCGGAGCCTCCTCGGACCCCAAGACCGTCACGCTCGGCTCCAACCAGTCCGACGCCGTGCCGAAGAAGGCGTACGGGGAGATCTACACGGCGTTCACCAAGCAGTCCGGGATCACGGTCGACGTCAACACCAAGGACCACAACACGTTCCAGGAGCAGATCAACTCGTATCTGCAGGGCACGCCGGACGACGTGTTCAACTGGTTCGCCGGGTACCGCATGCAGTTCTTCGCCCAGAAGGGTCTGGCCTCCCCGATCGACGACGTCTGGGAGAAGATCGGCGGGAACTTCCCGGTGGCGATGCAGAAGCTGAGCAAGGGCGCGGACGGCAAGTACTACTTCGTGCCGCTGACCACGTCCCTGTGGGCAGTCTTCTACCGCCGGAGCGTCTTCAAGCAGTACGGCTACGAAGTCCCCACCACCTGGGACCAGTTCATCGCCCTGTGCAAGCAGATGCGGAAGGACAAGCTGGTCCCGATCGCCTTCGGCGACAAGGACGCCTGGCCGGCGATGGGCACCTTCGACCAGATCAACTTCCGTCTCAACGGCTACGACTTCCACGTCGAGCTCATGGCGGGCAAGGCCTCCTGGACCGACTCCAAGGTCAAGGCGGTCTTCGACCACTGGTCGGAGATCCTGCCCTACCACCAGGAGGGGTTCATGGGCCGCACCTGGCAGGACGCCGCGCAGACCCTGGTGTCGAAGAAGGCCGGCATGTACGTCTTCGGCTCTTTCGTGGCCCAGCAGTTCACCGCCAAGGCCGACCTGGACGACCTGGACTTCTTCGCCTTCCCGGAGCTCAGCCCCGAGTTCGGGCAGGACACCGTCGAGGCGCCGACCGACGGCTTCATGCTCTCCAAGGCCCCGAAGAACAAGGCGGGCGCCACGCAGCTGCTGGAGTACCTGGGCACCCCGGCCGCCGAGGGGATCTACGTCAAGTCCGACTCCAGCCTGGTCGCTTCCTCGAACAAGGCCGACACCTCCTCCTACACACCGTTGCAGAAGAAGGCGTTCGAGATGATCTCCGGCGCGAAGAACCTCACCCAGTTCATGGACCGCGACAGCCGCCCCGACTTCACCTCCACGGTGATGCAGCCCGCGCTGCAGAACTTCCTCCGCAACCCCAAGAACGTCGACAGCATCCTGTCGTCGATCGAGCGCCAGAAGAAGACGATCTTCGCATCCGCATGAGCACCGAGACGAAGAACCCCGAAACCCGCAAGGCGGCGCCCCTCGCGTCGCCTTCGGGCGCTGCCCCGCGCAAGGTGCCCCAGGGGCACCGCCGTCTGCTCACCCGCCGGGACCGGATCACCCTCGGTCTGATGGCGGGCGTGCCCACGATCCTCCATGTCGCCCTGGTCTGGCTCACCGCGCTCGCCTCGATCGCGCTGGCCTTCACCACTTGGGACGGCATCGGCTTCGACTCCATCAAATGGGTCGGCGTGGACAACTTCCGCGAACTGCTCACCAACAACCCGCAGTTCTGGCCCGCCGTCCAGCACAACGTGATCTGGTTCGTCGTGCTGATCCTGCTGCCCACGCCCTTCGGCCTGTTCCTGGCCGTGCAGTTGGACAAGAAGATCCGGTTCAGCCGCGTCTACCAGACCGCGTTCTTCCTGCCGGTCGTCATGTCGATGGCCGTCATCGGCTTCGTCTGGCAGCTCATCTACAACCCGGACACCGGCCTGATCAACAGCCTCATCGGCGCCAACGAACCGGGCCACTACATCGACTGGATCGGCGACCCGGACCTGAACCTGTGGGCGGTGCTGGTCGCCGCTTCCTGGCGCCACGCCGGCTACATGATGATCCTCTACCTCGCCGGCCTGAAGGGCGTCGATCCGTCCCTGCGCGAAGCCTCCTCGCTCGACGGGGCGAACGAATGGCAGACGTTCAAGAACGTGATCTTCCCGACCCTGCGCCCCACCAACACCATCGTGCTGGTCGTCACCATCATCGAGGCCTTGCGCGCCTTCGACCTGGTCTTCGTCTTCAACAAGGGCGCCCAGGGCACCGAGTTGCTGTCGATCCTGGTCACCAACAACATCATCGGCGAGTCCAGCCGCATCGGATACGGATCGGCGATCGCGGTGGTCCTGCTGCTGATCTCGCTCGTCGTGATCATCCCGTACCTGGTGAGCACCTTCCGCAAGGAGCGGCGAGCATGAGCACACTGGCTCTTCGGGACAGGCCGATTCGTCCCGCCCGGGTCCTGCTGCACCTCTTCCTCGCCGGCACCGCGCTGGCCTGGCTGGCGCCGCTGCTGTGGGTGTTCTACGCGGCGCTGCGCCCCTACAGCGAGACCAGCGCCAAGGGCTATGTGTCCTGGCCGGACAAGCTGGGCCTCGACAACTTCACCAACGCCTTCCAGCAGTCGGACATGCTCCACTACTTCGGGAACACGCTGCTCATCGCGGTCCCGGCCGTGCTGCTGACGTTGTTCCTCTCCTCAATGGTGGCCTTCTACGTCAGCCGCTTCGACTTCCGCCTCAACCTCGCCCTGCTGCTGGTCTTCACGGCCGGAAACCTCCTTCCGCAGCAGGTCATCATCACCCCGCTCTACCGGCTCTACCTGCTGATCGACCTGCCCGGAGTCACCGCCTCCGGCAAGCTCTACGACTCCGCCCTCGGCCTGGTCCTCATCCACGTCGCCTTCCAGTCCGGCTTCTGCGCCTTCGTGCTGGCCAACTACATGCGGATGCTGCCGCACGAGCTGACCGAGGCCGCGCTCGTGGACGGGGCGTCGGTGTGGCGGATGTACTGGCAGATCGTGCTGCCGCTGTGCAGGCCCGCGATGGCGGCGCTGGCGACATTGCTGTCCATCTGGATCTACAACGACTTCTTCTGGGCCATCGTCCTCATCTCCACCGGCGAGAACATGCCGATCACCTCGGCCCTCAACAACCTCTCCGGCCAGTACTTCACCGACCCCAACCTGATCGCCGCCGGCGCGCTGCTGACCGCGATCCCCACACTGATCGTCTACTTCGTGCTCCAGCGGCAGTTCGTCAGCGGACTCACCCTCGGCGCCAACAAGGGCTGACGCCCCCTCAAGTCCCCAGTTCCTGCTACCTATCGGAGCACCACCAGTGAGCACTGAACGCCGCCTTCGCCTGCCCGGCCTCGCTTACGGCGGCGACTACAACCCCGAGCAGTGGCCCGAGGAGGTCTGGGCCGAGGACATGCGCCTGATGCGCGAGGCCGGGGTGACCATGGTCAGCGTCGGCATCTTCTCCTGGGCCCTGCTGGAGCCGAAGGAGGGTGCGTACGATTTCTCCCGCATGGACAAGATCCTCGGCCTGCTGCACGACAACGGCATCGCCGCCGACCTGGCCACGCCCACCGCCGCCCCGCCCGCCTGGTTCTTCAAGGCGTACCCAGAGGCTCTGCCGGTCGACCGGGACGGCCGCCGTCTGTCGTACGGCAGCCGCCAGACGTTCTGCCCGTCCAGCCCCGCCTACCGCACCGCGGCGCTGCGCATGGCCGGCGCGCTCGCCGAGCGCTACGCCGACCACCCGGCGGTCGTCATGTGGCACGTGCACAACGAGTACGGCTGCCACAACGCCGCCTGCTACTGCGACACCAGCGCGGCCGCCTTCCGGAGCTGGCTGCGCGCCAAGTACGCCGACAGCCTTGACGCGCTCAACCAGGCCTGGGGCACCACCTTCTGGAGCCAGTGGTACTACGACTGGGACGAGATCCTGCCGCCCCGCGTCACCGGCGCCGACTCCAACCCGACCCACCAACTGGACTGGCGCCGCTTCTGCAACGACGAACTGCTGTCGCTGTACGTCGCGGAACGGGACGTGCTGCGGCGGGCCGCGCCGGCCGTCCCGGCCACCACCAACTTCATGGTCAACTTCAGCATCGAGGCGCTGGACTACTGGCGCTGGGCCCCCGAGCTGGACATCGTCTCCAACGACCACTACCTGCGCGCCGACGACCCCGCCTCGGAGGTCGACGTCGCGCTCTGCGGTGACCTGGTGCGCTCGATGGCGGGCGGCCCCTGGCTGCTCATGGAGCATTCCACCGGGGCCGTCAACTGGCAGTCCGTGAACCGGGCCAAGGACCCCGGCGAGATGCGCCGCAACGCCCTGGCCCACGTGGCCCACGGCGCCGACGGCATCGCGTACTTCCAGTGGCGGGCCGCCAAGGCGGGCTCAGAACAGTGGCACTCGGCGATGCTGCCGCACGCGGGCACCGACAGCCAGATCTGGCAGGACGTCGTCCGACTCGGCGCCGATCTCCGGGCGTTGGCGGAGGTCCGCGGCAGCACCGTGGCGGCGGACGTGGCGATCGTCTGGGACTGGAACGCCCGCTGGGCCCTGGAACTCCCCTCCCAGCCAAGTTCCGCACTCCGCTTCGTGGACCTGGTCCGTTCCTGGTACGAGCCGCTGTGGCGCGCGGGCGTGGCCGTCGACTTCGTACTCCCGGACGCGGACCTGTCGTCCTACCGGCTGGTCCTCGCCCCCAGCCTCTACCTGATCGACGACACCGGTGCCGCGAACCTCACCTCGTTCGCCGAACAGGGGGGCACCCTGGCGGTCGGGTTCCACAGCGGCGCGGTCGACGAGAACTGCCACGTCCGGCTGGGCGGTTACCCCGGCGCCTTCCGGGACGCGCTCGGCGTGCGCACGGACGAGTTGTTCCCGCTGCTGCCCGGCGAGACGCGACCTCTGACGGGCCAGGTCCCCGAGGGCGCCGACGCCACGCTGTGGTCCGAACGCGTCCGGCTCACCGACGCCGTGGCCATCGCCTCCTATGCCGACGGGCCCCTGGCCGGCGTACCGGCCGTCACCCGGAACGCCCATGGCACCGGCACGGCCTGGTACCTGTCCACCCACCCCGACCCGGCCACGCTGGCGGCCCTGTTGGACCGTGTCCGCGACGAAGCCGGTGTCCGTCCCGTCCTCGCCACCCGGCCGGACGGCGTCGAGGCGGTCCGCCGCAGGGGGCCCGACGCGGACTACCTGTTCCTCATCGACCACTCCGGAAACGGCACCGAGGTCCCGGCCCACGGCCTGGAACTCCTCACCGGCAAGCCGGTCCACGGATCGGTCACCGTCCCGGCCGGGGGTGTCGCGGTGGTGCGCGAGGAGCGCTGAGAGCGAGGTCATGGACCGCTCTGCGGCCGGGATCGGAGCGGCGGGCGGGGGGGGGCGGCCCTCCCGCCCGCCGACCGGCTACCGCCTCTCGCGCGCGGTGAACACGTACGTGCCCGAACCGACGCCGTACACCGCCCGGTCCCCGTCGACGCGCTCGAACTTCGCCCCGTCGGGGGCGTCTTCCAGCTTGGCGCCGCCGGTCGGGACCCGGATCTCCGCCGTGGTGTTGGGCGGGACCTCGACCCGCAGCCGGAAGACGCCGCCCTTGCGCGTCCATTCCGACGACACCTCACCGTAGGGAGTGCGGTAGCTGCCCTCCACGCGGGTCAGGTCGCCCACCGGCCGCGGGTCGATGACGAGTTCGCGGTAGCCGGCGCCGCCGCGCGGCTGGCGGATTCCGGCGAGGCCACTGTGGAACCACTCCTCGATCTGGAGGAGGATCATGTGGTTCTTGGAGTTGCCCATGTCCCACTGTTCGGGATGGGTCGTCAGTCCGCCCGGGTTGGCCGTCGTGGGCTGCATGAAGTAGCCGTAGCTCGGGCGGGTGTCCTCCTGGAGCACGTCCCACAGGACGTCGTCGCGGCCGCCTTCGTGGAGCGCCCTGACGATGGGCGCCAGCCCGATGGTGCCGCCGCTGAAGTGCGGGCCCCCGCCGAAGGGTTGATGGGCGCGGACCAGTTCCACCAGCGCGTCCAGGACCTTCTCCCGCTCGCTCTCCGGGACCAGCCCCTCGTCCAGCGCCAGAGCCTGGGCGGCCTGGGTCGCCCCGGTGCCGCCCTGCTCGCCCTGCGCGGTGTAGCGGCCGAGGGAGCTGTTGTAGAAGGCGTCGTTGAAGGCCTCCTTGATGTGGGTGGCGAGGCTGCGGTACTCGGCGGCGTCGGCCGTACGGCCGAGGAGTTCGGCCATGCGGGCCATCCGGTCGGCGACCTGGTGGTAGCCCCAGGTGCCGGTGATACGACCGGAGGTCTGCTCACTGGAGATCCAGTCGGCCAGCGCCGCGTCCACGATGTAGGCGTCCTGGCCGGTGCCGGCCTTCTTGGTGCGGATGTAGGTGAGGAAGGCCTGCATCTGCGCGTAGTAGCGGGCCATCGTCTGGGTGTCGCCGTACGTCTCGTACAGGAACCACGGCGTCAGGACGATGCCGTCGCCCCAGTTGATCTCGTCGCCGAAGCGGCCCGTGTAACCCCAGTCGTACACCGGCGCCTTGAGCGCCACGTTGCCGATGTTGTCGCCCGCCTTGGACTGGCCCTCCGCCAAGTGCCGTTCCATGGTGCGCAGATAGGCGTCGTAGCCGAAGATGCGGTGCAGGGAGGCGAACGGCTGGAGGTAGTCGGCCGGGTAGGCGAGCTTCTCGCGGCCGGGGCAGTCCGTGAAGGTCGACATGACGTTGCTCATGACCGAGTAACGGGACATGCGGTGGATGCGGTTGATCCGCTCGTCGGAGGTGCGGACGTCTCCGGCGGCGGGCACGTCGGCGTGGAGCTGGAGGCCGGTGACGGTGTCCGCGGTGGGTGTGTAGCCCTCGGGCAGGCCGGTGACCTGGAGCCACTGCATGCCGAAGTAGTGGAACTGCGGGTGCCACGTCTCGTCGGGGGTTTCGCCGTGCGCGGTGTAGGCGGCGAAGACGTCGGTGCCCCGGGACGCGCCACCGCCGCGGATGGAGGCCTGGTTGACGGTGCCGTCCGCGTTCAGGGACTCGGCAGGCTGGAGCTTCACGGTGGTTCCGGCCGGAACCCGGCCGTCCAGGTTCAGCTGGGGCCAGCCGGCGAAGTTCTGCCCGAAGTCGAAGACCCAGACGCCCGGTTGGGGCTGGGTGACGCTCACCGGCCGCAGCTTGTCGACGACCTTCAGGGGTTCGGCCGTCCGCCACACCAGCTCGGTGGTCAGGTTGGGGGGCGGGGCGACACCGGCCGCGACCCATCCCATGGCCGTGCCGTCGCGGCGCTCGGCCGCCGCGCTCAGGTCCGCGCCCGGGGCGGTCCAGCCGGGCTGCTCCCGCCGGGCGTCGTAGTCGGAGCCGGAGTACCAGTTGGCGGTGGTCGTCGCGCCGAGGGCCGCCTTCCAGGAGCGGTCGCTTACGACGGTCTGGACGCTTCCGTCCGCCTTCGTCAGTTCCAGGCGGGCGATGAGCCGCGGGGTGACCGCAGCGCCCGCGCTGGGGTCGGTGCTCGCGAGCGAGTTGCCCGAGGCGGAGACGGCCGCGCCGGCGGCGTGGTCGGCGGACAGGGCGGGCTGGAAGGCGATGGTGGTGGCCGCGGTGTCCAGCGCCGTGATCGTCCGTGACTCCAGCCGCTCCCCGCCGTCACCGGTGTCGATGTTGACGGTGCCGCCGACGTGGTAGTTGGCGACGCTGCTCACCTTGATGCTGCTCGCGCCCCGGGCGGCGGCCTCGACCAGGGTCCCGGTGCCCTTGAACTGGCTCTGCCACCAGCTGTACGGGGCGCTGCGCCCGGTCGCGGCGTTGGTCACGGATCGCGTCACCAGCGCGGTGCCGTGGCCGAGTTCGACGCCGAGGGTGTTGTCGCCGTTCCTGACGAGGTCGGTGACGTCGTAGGCGCGGTACTCCACGGACAGCTGGTAGTTGGAGTTGCCCGGGGCGAGCACCTCGTCGGTGACCGGTCGGCCGTTGAGCCGGGCCACCTGCAGTCCCACACCGGAGATGTACAGCCTGGCCTTGGTGACCTCTCCTCCGCGGCTGCCCACACGGAAGGCGCGGGCGAACACGGGCAGCGGCTGGTCGACGGTGCGTCCGGCGTACTCGATCCAGCGCGCGTCACCCCAGTCGGCCCGCCGCAGCAGGCCCATCTCCCACGAGGCCGGGCGACTCCACGGCGTCGGACCGCCCTTCTCGCCCCACACCCGCACCCGCCAGACGACACGCTCCCGCGAGCCGAGGGCGGGTCCCCGCCACGCGATGTCGGTCTGGGCGGCCGAGCGGACCTTGCCGCTGTCCCACAGCAGGCGCCCACCGTCGAGGTCGCGTTCCGTGCGCGCCGCCCGGATCTGATAGGCGCTCTGCAGCCAGCCGTCGTCCGCGTGGACGACCCGCCAGCTCAGCCGCGGCGCGGGGTCGTCGACGCCGAGCGGGTGGTCCTCCCGGCCGTCGATCGCGAGGCCCACGACCTGGGTCCCGCCGCCGCTGCCGTCCCGCGGCTGGGCGTAGGCGTTCTGCGCGGCAAGCCCGGGGGTCAGGGGCAGGGCGAGTCCCGCTGCGGACGCGGCCATGGTGCCGACCACCTGTCTGCGACTCGGGGTGCCGTGCGTTGTCTCCGACATACGAGTTCTCCTAGGGAGTACGAAGTTTTTGAAACGATTCACACACAGGCCCGCAGAGCTCTCAGCGCAGCCTGCTGGTGAGCCGGTACGAGCCCGACGGCAGCCGGTACGAGGCCACGCCGTCGGCGTGCCCGAGGAAACGCACCCCGTCGACGCCGGCCAGCGGGGTCCGCCCCTCGCGGACGGTGTCGGCGGAGAGGGCCGGAAGCCGCAGGGTGGCCTCGCTGTTGGCGGGCACCTGGACGTCGTACGAGAAGGTGCCGCCCGCGTCCGCGACCTTCCACTCGCTCTTGATCCGGCCGTACGGCGACTCGTACGCCGCCGCGACCTCGGTGATCCGTCCCGTGGGATCGAGGTGCGGCTGGAGGACGAAGTGCTTGAAGCCGGGGCTGTCGGGGTCGCGGGCGATGCCGGCCATGTAGGCGTACATCCACTCCATGACGGCGCCGTAGGCGTAGTGGTTGAAGGAGTTCATGCTGACCGGGCCGAAGCCGTCGTCCTTGGAGTAGGAGTTCCAGCGCTCCCACACCGTGGTGGCGCCGTTCTTCACCGAGTACAGCCAGGACGGCAGCGCGTCCTGGTGGAGCAGTGCGTACGCCAGGTCGGTGCGGCCCTCGTCGCTGAGGACGGGGGCAAGGACGTTGACGCCGAGGAAGCCGACGGACAGCGTGTTCTCGGCGTACTTGACCCGGCTGCTGGTCGGGTGGGCCGCCTTGTAGGCCGCGTCGTTGCCGATGTTGTCCGCCAAGTGGCCGACCAGGGCTCGGCGTTGGGCCTCGGTGTCGTAGAAGCCGAGTTTGAGCACCCACAGCAGGGCGGACTGGGTGTTGTCCTCCGTCTTCTGGTCGGGGTCCGCGCCGGGTTCGATCGGGGAGGCCTCGCCGAGGCTGGACCTGACGGTGGTGGTGCCGCCCTCGGTGCTGAGGTACTTGCTGATGAACGCCTTCTTGATGTCGGCGAACAGCTGCTCGTAGGCCGCGGCCTCGGTCGGGCGGTCGACGGCGTGGGCCATCTGGGCCATCAGGCGGGTGGAATAGCCGTAGTAGACGTCGCTCATGAGCTGGGCGCTGGTCTGCTGCGGGGCGAGCCAGTCGCCGGTGAGGGAGCCCTGGCCAGCGTAGGTGTCGCCGGTCTGCTGCCGGATCCAGTCGAGGTAGCGGGTCATCGCGGGCCAGTTGTGCTCGATGACGGTCGGGTCGCCGGTCATCTGCCACAGCGTCCAGGGCAGGACGACCCCGCAGTCGGCCCAACCGCTGCCGCCGCCGGGGAAGTTGTAGCGTCCGCCGGGGGCGACTCCGGTGAACTGGGCTTTGTCCATGCCGTAGAGGGCGGCGGAGTCGACGACCGTGTCCTGGAAGTGGGTGAGGAAGGGGGCGGCGTCCGCGTTGTACAGGCCGGTGGTGGCGAAGACCTGGGTGTCGCCGGTCCAGCCGAGGCGTTCGTCGCGTTGCGGGCAGTCGGTGGGCACCCACAGGTAGTTGCCGCGCTGGCCCCAACGGATGTTGCTGATCAGCTGGTTGGTGTCGGGGTCGTCGGTGGTGACGGTGCCGGTCTCCTGGACGGCGGAGGTGGCGACCTTGCCGGTCAGGCGGGTGATCGTGACCGTCTCGGTGGCGGTGACGGACGCGTAGCGGAAGCCGTAGAAGGTCAGGGAGTCCTGGTGGGTCTCGCCGTTGCGGTCACCCTTGAGGATGTAGGTGCTGGTGGCCTCGGCGCTGCGGAGGTTAGCCCGGTAGACGGAGCCCTCGGGGCCGTCCGCGCCGGCGCTGTCGTCATTGAGCATCTCCCCGAACCGGAAGGAGACCTGGGCCCCGGCGGGGCCGCGCACGCTGTAGCGGGGTACGCCCACCATGTTCTGGCCCAGGTCGAAGACGGCGGTGTCGCCGGCGCCGAGGGTGACGTGGGCGGAGGCCGCCTGGTGCGGGTCGGTGACGGTGCGGTCGGGGTCGACGACGATCCGTCCCCGGCCCTCGCCGGTCACCCCCGTGTACACGGTGATCGACTGCGGTCGGCAGTCCCAACGGGTCATCAGGCGGGCGCTCTCCGCCGGGTAGGCGAGGAGCTGGGCGTCCGGGTACTTGGTCGTGTAGGGGACGCGTTCGGTGTCGGACCAGGCGGAGTCGTCGTAGCCGGCGGACGTCCAGCCCGCCAGTTCCTCGCGGGCGTCGTAGGTCTGGCCGTCGTAGATGTCGTCGGCCCGGTAGGGGCCGGTGTCGGTGGCCTTCCAGGTGCCGTCCGGGCGGGTGACGACGGACTCGGTCGTGCCGTCGGCGTAGCGGATCAGCAACTTGGCCTTCAGGGCGAGGGCGTTGCCGTCCTCGGAGTAGTACGTACTCCCCTCGGATATCCGGCCGTTGTACCAGCCGTTGCCGAGGACGGCCGCCAGGGTGACGACCGGTTCCCGGGCGACGAGGTGCGTGACGTCGTAGGTGAGGTAGTTGGCGCGGACGTCGTAGTTCGTCCAGCCGGACGGCAGCAGTTCGAGGGTGGTGCCGCCGTCCTGCGGGACGGTCACCCGGTGGCCGCTGACGTAGGCGTCGTAGACGCCGAGCGCGGAGACGTACAGCCGGGCCTCGCGGACCCGGCCCTTGAGCCGGGTCTCGGTGCGCAGCATCGGCGCGCCGGGCGAGCGGGGCGTCTTGCCCCGCATTCCGATCCACTCGGCGTCGTCCCAGCCGGTGACGCCGTCGGTGCTCATCAGGCCCGTCTCGAACCAGGCCACGGGCCCGCTGCCGATCCAACGGCCCTTCGTGTCCCAGACGTTGACGGTCCAGTGGTAGCGGGTCGCGGCCTTCAGCGGCTTGCCCCGGTAGCGGACGGCCACCGAGTCGGCGGTCGGGACGCGGCCGCTGCTCCAGACGTCGGCGCGGTCACCGGCCAGCTTCCCCGGCGAGCTCGCCACGAGGATCTCGTACGCCCCCTGGTTCCGCCCGCGTCCGGCGGACCGCATCCGCCACCCGAAGCGGGGGTGCGCGGCGTCCACCCCGAGCGGGTCGGTGCGGTGTTCCACGGTCAGTCCGTACACTTCGCCCTCCTCCACGGGGCGCTGCGGCGCCGCCCCGGCGGGCGTTCCGCCCGGCACGCCGGCCATCACCGGCACCGCGCCGGCACTGGCCGCGAGCACGGTGCGACGGCGGGGTCCCGTCGGTCCTTCGGCATCGCCACTCCTTCGGTTCTCAGGTGCTGCATCGGTCAACTCCGTGGGTCCCTTCGGACGCCGGTCTGCCGGGTCAGGAGCCGGCCTTGTAGTCGTTGTCCATGTCCTTCAGGACGCCCTGCGGGGTGCTCTGGCCGCTGAAGATCTCCTGGAGGCCGCTGAGCATGGTCTGCTGCACCTTGGCGTTGGGCCACAGCTGGTCCATGAACGGCACGGTGCGGTTGGAGGTGATGAACGTCGACAGCTCGGTGAGCGAGGGGTCGACCTTGAAGCCGGTGTCGGGCAGGGAGGGCAGGCTGCCCTGCTTCTTGGTGAACAGGGGCATGCCCTGGGGCGACATCACGAAGTTCACGAACTTCAGGGCCAGTTCGGGGTTCTTCGCCTTGGCGTTGACGCCGTAGCCGGCGCCTGCCGCGGCCGGGATGAGGGTCTGGGACGGGGTGTCGGTCGCCGGCACCGCCTTGAGCGTGAACGAGGCCTGCGGGTTCTTGCCCTTGAGCAGGGCGATGACCCAGTTGCCCTGGATGATGCCGAGGGTCTTGCCGGTGGCGGCGAGCTGCTGACTGGCCTCGTAGTTGGTGCCCAGCGGGTTCTTCTGGAAGCAGCCGGTCTTCTCCATCGTCAGGTACTTGTCCAGGGCGGTGGCCCACTCGGACTTCGCGAAGGTGGCCTGGCCCGCCTGCAGCTTCTGGTCGAAGTCGCGGTCCGGGCCGTACACGGTCGTCGCGACCATGGCGTACAGCACCAGCTGGGTCACCCAGTTGTCCTGGTTGCCCAGCGCGAAGGCGGGGGTCCCCTTGGCCTTGGCGTCGCGGCAGAAGGCGAGCAGCTTCGTCCAGGTGTCCGGCGGGGTGAGGCCGGCCTTCTTCATGGCCTCGTCGTTGTAGACCGCGCCGATGCCGTTCTGGCCGAAGATCGCGTTGTACGTCTTGCCCTCGTACTGGGCGACGGACTTGATCGCCGGGGGCATCTTGGCGGCCCACGGCTGGTCGGAGAGGTCGCGCAGATAGCCGGGCTTGGCGAGGACATGGGTGGCGGCGGGGTTGCCGTTGCCGGGCCACACGGACATCACGTCCGGCGCGGTGCCGGAGGCGAGCTGGGTGCGGATCTGCTGCTGGTACTGGTCGGCGCCGCTGGTGGTGTAGCGGACCTTGACGCCCGGGTTGGCCTTCTCGAACGCCTTGACGACGTCCTCGACGGAGCCCTGGTCGACCGAGGCCAGCGTCAGGGTCTTGGAACCCCCGCCGCCCTCGGAGGCGGACTTGGTCCCGCCGCTGCACGCGGCCAGGAGAGCGGCAGCCGTCGTGGTGGCGACGAGGGCCGTGAACATGCGTGTCTTCATGGTGTCTCCCTCGAGGAGCAGAAGGCGGGGCGTCAGCCCCGCAGGCCTCCGGCAAAGCCGTTGATGATGCTGCGTTGCAGGAGGAAGTAGATGAGCAGGACGGGCAGGATGCTGATCACCAGGGCGGCGAAGATGAGGTTCCAGTCGGTGACGTACTGACCGACGAACCCGGCGATCGCGACCGGCATGGTCTGCTGCGCGCTGCCGCTGAGGTACAGCAGCGGGGTGAAGAAGTCGTTCCAGACGGCGACCGTGTTGAGCACCAGCGCCGTCACGGTGATGGGCTTGAGCATGGGCAGGACGACGTACCGGTAGCCCTGGAGCGGGGTGCAGCCGTCGATCAGGGCGGCGTCCTCGAAGTCACGCGGCATGGCGCGCAGGAAGCCGACGTACAGGAAGACCGTGAACGGCACTTGGAGGCCGGAGTAGAACAGGACCAGGGCCCAGGGGGTGCCGAGCAGGCCGAGGTCGCGCATGGTCTGGTACAGCGGGAGCGAGGCGAGCTGGAAGGGCAGCACCAGGCCGAGGAGGACCAGCAGGTAGGTGCCGCGTGACCAGCGGGCCGTGATGCGGGCCAACGGGTAGGCGGCCAGGGAGGAGACGGCCAGGACGATCACGACGCTGGACGCCGTCACCAGCAGGCTGTTGGCCAACGCCCCGCCGAGGGCGCCCTGTTGCCAGGCCTGGCTGAAGTTGTCGAGGGTGGGTGAGCTGGTCGGGCTGATGGGGGACGAGTTGTCCGAGGCGGGCCGTACGGCGAGGTTGACCAGGACGTAGACCGGGAAGCCGACGAGCAGGGCGACGGCGATCATGGACAGTTCGAGGGCGAGGGTGCGGGGACGGTAGCGGCTCACGAGGCGGCCCTCTCGCTGCGGGCCAGCAGGGCGTACTGGCCGGTGGAGGCGACGGCGACGATGATCGTCAGGACCACGGCGAGGGCGATGCTGTAGCCGAACTCGCCGAGCGTGAAGGCGTCCTTGTAGATGAGCGTCGAGATGGTGTCGGTGGCGTGTCCGGGGCCGCCGCCGGTCAGCGCGTAGACCTGGTCGAAGAGTTTGAGGCCGCCGATGATCGACAGCATCAGGTTGACGGTGAAGGCGGGGGCCAGCAGCGGCCGGGTCACCGACCAGAAGCGCCGCACGGGCCCGGCGCCGTCGAGGGACGCGGCCTCGTGGACCTCCTGGGGCACCGACTGCAGTCCCGCCAGGAAGATGACCATCGAATAGCCGGCGTACTGCCAGACGATCACTCCGACGATCGTCCACAGGGCCAGGTCCGGGCTGCCCAGCCAGTCCTGCCGCCAGCCGTCGAGTCCCACGGCGCCGAACAGGCTGTTGACCGCGCCGTCCGGGCCGAGCAGGTTGCGCCACAGGTAGGCGGTCACGATCGGGGTGACCACCGCGGGGGCGAACAGCAGGACCCTGAGCAGGTTGCGGGACTTGATCGCCGAGTTGACGCCGAGGGCCAGCAGCAGGCCGACCGCGTTCTGCACGACGGTGATCGACACGGCGATGAGCAGGGTGTGCCAGATGGCCTGGACCGCGTCGGTGTCACGGGTCATCTCGGCGAAGTTGTCCAGGCCGATGAAGGAGAAGTCGGGGTCCAGACCGTCCCAGTCGGTGAACGCGTAGTACAGCCCGCGGCCGCTGGGGATCAGGACGACGAAGGCGAACAGCAGCAGAGCCGGTGCCATGAACCACCAGGGCGGCGTCGTGCGTGCACACCGCGGCGGGGTGCCCGGGGCCGGGTCCGGAGAGTGGTCACGATCCGGGAGCTGGGCGTTCGGGGCGAGGGTCACGGGCGCACCTGCTTCCTTGAAACGATTCAAAGCGTGCCCGTTGCGGGCTGTGGCGGTTCGGCGGAGCGAGAGCGTCTGCCGGGATCTTGTGTTGTGGCCGCGGACGAAGCCTGTCGGCTGCGGAAGCCAGCGGATCACGCGTCCCGATCGCCGCTGACGGGTAACGTTTCCCATCGGGTGGTGCCAGACCCTAGAGAGCCCACCGCATGACGTCAAGATGCCGCGCAAGCTGCGAAATTGTTACGACGCCGGTCGCACCCGCCTGTCCGGCCCCGGTGATCGCTCTTACCTGGAGAGGACTTTCTCCGTACACTTTCCGCCAACGTTGCCCACGGCACCGGAGGAAGCCGCATGGAGCCGCCCACCCCGCCACGTCGCGTGACCATCGTCGACGTGGCCCGCCATGCCCGGGTGTCCACCACCGCGGTGTCCAAAGTGCTGCGCAACGCCTACGGGGCGAGCCCCGAGATGCGGGCCAAGGTGCGGCGCGCCATCGACGAGCTGGGCTACCGGCCACTGGCCGCCGCACGGGGGCTGCGCGGGCAGACGTACACGATCGGCGTGATGCTCCCGGACATCCGCAACCCGTTCTTCCCCGAGATCGTCGACGGCATCACCGGCCGCCTCGCCGACACCGACTACCAGGTGTTCCTGGGCCCGGGCGGCTGCAACGACGAGCAGACGGAGGCGCGCATCACGGAGGCCATGATCGACCGCGGGATGGACGGCATCATCCTGATCGCTCCGGTGTCCGCGCGCTCCCGTCTGGAGCACATCGCCGCCACCGTGCCGACCGTCGTCGTCGGCCGCCACGGGCACTCCCCCGTGTACGACACCGTCACCGACGACGACGTCACCGGCGCGGCCCTGGTCGTCGATCACCTCGTCGGCCTCGGCCACCGCCGCATCGCCCACATCGAGCACCACGAGACCGACCCGACCCGCATCGTGGAGATGCCCAACGCCCAGCGCGCGGACGGCTACCGGCGCGCCATGCAGGCCCATGGTCTCGCGGACGAGATCGACATCGTCTCCACCGTCTACACCCAGCAGGGCGGCCACGAAGGCGCCCGGCAACTCCTCGCCCGGCCGCAACGGCCCACGGCGATCTTCGCCGGCGCGGACATCGTCGCCATGGGAGTGCTCGATGCCCTCGCCGAGGCCGGGCTGTCCGTTCCCGACGACATCTCGGTCGCCGGCTACGACAACACGACCTTCGCCTCCTTCGGCCCCATCTCGCTGACGAGCGTCGACCAGGCGGGGCGGGAGATCGGCTCCAACGCCGTACGCCTGCTCCTGGAGCGGATCGCCGAGCGGCAGAAGACGTCCGTGCAGATCAAACTCTCACCGACGCTGGTCGCCCGGCGGACGACCGCTCGGGTGAGCGGGTGAGGGGGCGGCAGACGAACGGGGTATTCCTGAGAGGCCATACACGGCGCTTATAGTCTGATTCAGCGTGATCCTCTACCGGCGCGCTGTGGCGGTGCCTAACTTGGCAGGCACGTCGCGGAACCCACCCGCGCAGCCCGTGCCTGCCGATCGAGCAAGGCATAACCGTGGCACACCACAGGAGCCCCGCATGTCCAGCACCACCCTCGACTTCACCGGCCGGAAGGTCATCGTCATCGGCGGCACCAGCGGCATCGGTCATGCCGTCGCCCGCCACGTCCTCGACGCCGGGGGTACGGCCGTGGTGACCGGCCGCTCGCAGGCAGGCGCCGACGAGGCGGCCGCCGCCCTGGCCGCCCACGGCAAGACGGTGGGCCTGGCGGCCGACCTGACCGATCCCGCGGCCCTCGACCTCCTGCGCGAGACGCTCACCCGAGACCACTCCGACGCGACGCTCCTGGTCAACGCGGCGGGTGTGTTCGCCCCCAAGTCCTTCCTGGAGCACACGGGCGCGGACTACGACCGCTACCAGGCCATCAACCGCGCCTTCTTCTTCATCACCCAGACCGTCGTCAGCAACATGATCGACCGCGGCGCCAAGGGGGCAGTCGTCAACATCGGCTCCATGTGGGCGCACCAGGCCATCGCCGCCACGCCCTCGTCGGCGTACTCGATGGCCAAGGCCGGCCTGCACTCCCTGACCCAGCACCTCGCGATGGAGCTCGCCGCCCACGGCATCCGCGTCAACGCGGTCGCCCCGGCGGTCGTACGCACCCCGATCTACGAGGAGTTCATCCCGAAGTCCGACGTCGACTCCGCCCTCGACGGCTTCAACGACTTCCACCCCCTCGGCCTCACCGGCACGCCGGACGACATCGCCGCCACCGTCGCCTTCCTCCTGTCCGACCACACCGACTGGGTCACCGGCGCCGTGTGGGACATCGACGGCGGCGTCATGGCCGGCCGCAACTGACCTTCGAGCACGCCCCCCCCGCTCCCCTCGCCAGGACGACCGGTCCATAGAGGGTGGTTATGCTGAATCAGCAGTACCTCACCGGTAGGGGGACGTCTGCAGAGGGAGCGATAGGGCATGGCTATGGTCGACCGGCTCAATCCGGAAGGGCTTCGGTACGCGCAGGCCGTCGCCGAGACCAAGTCGTTCAGTGCCGCCGCGCGTGCCTACGGTGTCACCCAGCCCGCGCTGTCCAACGGCATCGCCAAGCTGGAGGAGCGTCTCGGCGGCAGGCTCTTCGACCGGTCGCCGCGCGGTGTGACGCAGACGGCGTTCGGGACGCGGATGCTGCCGCTGATCGAGCGCGCGGTGGAGGCGCTCGACGCCGTGGCCGCGGAGGCCAGGCGGCTGACCGAGCCCGGCGAGCAGAAGATCCGGATGGGCGTCTCGCCCCTCATCGGCTCCCACCTGATCGCCCGGGCGTTCGGGAAGGTGCAGGATCTCCCGGTGCCCCGCGACCTCGTGCTGCGCGAGGCGAACATGCAGGACCTGCGGGAGTCCCTGCTCGCCGGGCAACTCGACATCATCCTGATCCCGGCCGTCGCCGCCATGCCCCGTTTCGAGCACCGGGTCATCGACGTCGAGCCGATCGTCGTCCTCAGCCCCGACCTGTCGGACGCTGCTCCGCTCGAGCTCGGGGAGGCCGGCAAGGAGCAGTTCATCCTCGTGCCGGACACCTGCGGTCTGACGACCTTCACCACACAGCTCTTCCAGGCCCACGAGATGCCGCTGTCCACCTATGCGGGAGAGGCCGCCAGCTACCAGGTCCTGGAGGACTGGACGAAGCTGGGCCTGGGCTCGGCGATGGTGCCGCGCTCCAAGCTCACCTCTCCTGACGTGCCGCACCGGCCGCTGATGGACGAGGGCCGCGAGGTGCAGATCTCCTTCGAAGCGGTGTGGAGTTCCGACTCCGCCCTGGGCCCGGATCTGCTCCGCCTCGCCGACAGCCTCGCGGCTGCCCGCCGTTAGCGGGTGCGGGCCGGCCGCCGCGCACCCACACCCGCCACGGCACCTCTCACCCGTCGAGCGGCTCGTAGTCGAACCAGTCGAAGTGGACCGAGCCGGATGCCGCGAACATCCCGAGGACCCGGCCCGTGAAGCCGCCCGCGACCTCCGTGGAGAGGTATTTGCCGTCGAGCGACGCGAGTTCGGCGAAGGTGCCGTCCGTCTCCTCGAAGCCGATCGAGACGGTGTCGGGTCCGGTGCGGGCGTCGCGCAGGGTCTCGACGGCGGCCACTTCGATCCTGAGGACCACGGGTCCTGGCGGTACCGGCCCGGACGCGACGACCGTGCTCAGCGGGCCGATCCGGGCGATCACGCGCACCTCACCGGCGGCGGTCTCGACGGCGTAGTGATGTTGCTCGTCGAGCCGGACGGTCAGACCGCCGCGCCCCTCCCCCGCGTCGGTCAACGCCCGTACCCGGCACGACAGATGCTGCTGTCGGCGGCCGACGAAGGTCACGTCGGTGTCGTCCGGCGACGCCCCGCGGCCGCGGAGGGTGAGCCAGCCGGGGCGTTCCTTGGTGGTGACATCCTCGGCCGGGCGGTGACGCAGTGAGATCCACAGCGGGGCCAGTTCGGTGAGGTCGAAGTCGTCCCGGACCGGTGTGGCCGGGCCGGGCTGGAGCGGCCACGGGGGTGCGGGCGCCTCCAGCGACAGTTCACCGACGACCGGCCAGCCGTCCACCCAGTCCACTGGAACGAGGAAGGTCTCCCGGCCGAGGACGTGCCAGCCGGGGGTGCCGCCGCCCGGTCGTACGCCGAGCAGCACCATCCACCATGAGCCGTCGGGGCCTTGGACCAGGTCCGCGTGGCCGGTGTTCTGGACGGGGTGCTCGGTGCCGCGGTGGGTCAGGATCGGGTTGGCCGGGCACGGCTCGAACGGGCCGTCGGGAGTACGGCCGCGGGCGATCGACACGCTGTGGCAGCGCTCGGTGCCGCCCTCGGC
This sequence comes from Streptomyces justiciae, assembly GCF_015163075.1. Taxonomy (GTDB): domain Bacteria; phylum Actinomycetota; class Actinomycetes; order Streptomycetales; family Streptomycetaceae; genus Streptomyces; species Streptomyces justiciae. Next base: position 439,250 of record NZ_JADDXU010000004.1, on the reverse strand, counting down.
GATCAGGAGGTACCAGTAGTCGCCGACCCGGTACAGATGCGGTGCTTCCGGGGCCTTGGCGCCCGGCGACCCCGACCACACCTTGCGGACAGGGCCGGACGTCTCCCCGGTGTGGGGGTCGAGGCGGACCTGGGCGACGCCGGCGACGGTGCACCAGCAGGTGCCGTCCTCGTCCCAGGCGAGGTCCGGGTCGATGCCGGGGACCCCGGGCAGCTTGACCGGGTCGGACCAGGGGCCCGCGGGGTCGGTGGCCGTGAGCAGCAGATTGCCGTCCGCGCTGACGTTCGTCACGACCAGCCAGAAGCGGCCGGCGTGGTGACGCAGGGTGGGTGCGTAAATGCCGCCGGAGGACCGCGAGTCGAGCGGCAGGCGCAGTTGGCTCGGGCGGTCCAGGGCGTTGCCGATCTGGGTCCAGTGCACCAGGTCGCGGACGTCCCGTCTGGGACGACCAGCCGTCGGCGGCCGGAACCACGGGCAAGACCGCCGCGCTGGTCCTGGTCGTCGCGGCCGTCCTGGTCCCCCTGTAGATCATCGTCGTCACCAGCCCCTCCACCAGGCCGCCGTCAACCGCGCCGGCGGCCTGGTGATCTGGCCGGACGGTCTCACGCTCTCCGCCTACCGGGAGATGCTGAGCGACCCGACCGTCCGCACCTCGGTGCTGGTCAGCCTGGGCATCACCGCCGTGGGCACCGCAATCTCCATGGTGGTGTCGGTGCTGTGCGCCTACGGCCTCTCGCGCGCCCGCTCCCACGGACACCGGCTTGGCGACTGGCGCATCCCGTGGTCGGTGGTCCTGCCCACCTCCCGCGCCGTCACCGCGGTCATCACCCTCTTCTACGCCGTCGGCTACTGGAACGCCTTCTTCAACGTCATGCTCTACATGCCGACCGAGAGCCAGAAGTGGCCCCTGCAGTACGTCCTGCTCACCTACGTCAACCGCGGCAACGGCCTGCCGGGCTCGGTCAACAGCGGCTTCGGCAACGCACACGCGGAGACCGCGCCGCTGTCGCTCCAGATGGCGGTGGTCGTGCTGACGCTGGTGCCGCTGCTTGTCGTCTACCCGTTCATGCAGAAGCACTTCAGGACGGGTGTGCTGACCGGAGCGGTCAAGGGCTGACCCGGCCCGGGGAAAGGCGACTCTCCAGTGTCCGTGGCAGCGGGTACGGACGCTCGCCAGGGAGCAGCCGCTGGGCTTTGGCGGCGTGCCCCGTCTGTGTCAGCGCCGCGGCCTTGCGGACCTGGGGGGTGAGATCGGTGAGACTGACGATCCACTCGTCGGTGAAGGTGCGGATCAGCTCGCGGCTGATGCCGACCTGGATGCTGTAGTGGTTCAGTGCCGCTCCGCGCAACGAGCGTTCCGGGTCCCACTGGACATGTACGGCCGCCTGGGCCACGGCTGCCGGGTCCGCGGTCGTGAGCACGGCCCGGGACAGTGCCTCCTCCCAGCCCTGCCGGGTGATCCGTACGGCGAGGACACGCTCCTGGCCAGGTTTGCGGGCCCAGTTGCTGCGGTGCATCAGCCACGAGAACGAGGGCTTGATCCAGGTCATACGGTGGAACGAGTACGGCGCGACGAAGCGCCCGGCGCGCAGTGCGGCGTCGGCGATGGCGGGTGCGTACGCCTGATAGACCACGATCGTGTCAGCGTCGTAATCCGCGCGGATCTGGAACTGGGGTGCCATGCGGCGCACCCTGCCATCCGCTCGACTCGGATGGCGAAACATTTTCATGGTCGCGAAAGGGCTCAGGCGGCGTTGCACCCCTGGTGGGCGGTCTTAGTGCTTTCTTCCTAGACGCTCTGCGCCGAGAGACCGATCCGCTCCTCGCCCCGTGTCCCTAGGGTGATCGACATGAGCGACGCAGCGCACAAGACCTCCCGCGACCGCGCGATGGACGTGGTCCGGGGCTATGTGGACCACGACAGCACCGCGGTCCAAGCGGCGCTCGACGACCTGGACACGGGTATGTCCCTGGAGGTGTACGCCGTCCTGAACGGCCTGGTGCGCTCCACCATCAGCATCATGGAGCTGACCGGTAAGGCGTTCAGGCTGGACGACCTCGTTCGGCAGGCCGACACCATCGCGACGGTCGCCCCGCCGCACTACGAGTTCGCCATCGCCGAGGCGACGCGGGCGTGGGCCCGCGGGGACCAGTCGGCGATGCGCGCGGCGTCGTGTGAGGACCTCGTCGGAGCCGTGCACATCACGGCCGTGGGCGTCGCCGTTCTCGGCCTGGCGCTGTGGGGCAGGAGCGGGTTCCTCGACGTACTCGCGGAGTTCCACGAGGCGGACATCGCGCTCATGGAGGAATGGCCCTCCGAAGCCTGACCGCCTTGCCACAAGGCGGCACTGCCGCCCCCAAGACTCTCGTCGGCTTCGTCGTCGATGCCACCCGCCTGCGAAGCCGGCGAGAACCCCGTCCAGGACGCACCATGAACTTCGAAACGCCGCTCTCCGCCCTGTTCCCCGGCACCTCGGGCCGGCTCCTCACCGCACTCGTGGACCATCACAGCGCCGACGCGGCCGAGCCGCTGCCGCTCGACGAGCTGTCCAGGAGAGCGGCGGTGACGTCGACGCAGCTGGAGGCGGCGCTCTTCCGCCTCGGTCTGCTCGGCCTCACCGAGCCCAGGCGCAAGGGGGACGCCGTACAACTCGTCCCCGGCCATGTCGCCTGGGATGCCCTGCGCCGGCTGGCAGACCTGCGCGACGCCGTCGCCGACATGGTCCGCGAGGAGGCACAGGCGCGTCTCCACCCGGCACCCGCCTACCTCGCTCTCCAAGGCGCCGTTGCCGAGGGAACGGCGACACATCCCGCGGATCTACTGGAACTGATCGTCGTCCCGCCGCTGTCCGCCCCGGCCGACTGGCCCGATCACCTCGCCGCGCTCGTCACCCACCTGTCACGGGATCTCGGCAACGTAGTCGTTCATCGCACCGCAGAGCACACGGCCGAGGCGGAGGCCATGGGCGGGGCAAGCGCAGTACGCGTCTTCTAAAACAACGCCAAGGCCCTCGACCCGAGCCTCGCCTATCCCTCACCGCGCCGCGCGACATCGACGTACACGCAACCGTCCTCGATCCGCACCGGATACACCGGCACGGGCCGGGAGGCCGGCGGGTCGAGGGGCTTTCCGCTGCGCAGGTCGAAACGGGAGCCGTGCAGCCAGCACTCGACCGTGCATCCGTCCACCTCTCCTTCGGAGAGCGAGACGGCACTGTGCGAGCACACGTCGTGGATCGCGAACACCTCGTCCTCGACCAGAACGAGGCTGACGGGAACACCCTCCACCTCGAAACGCCGGGGAGTGTCCCGCTCCAGTACGTCGAACTTGCAGAGATACGTGTAACCGCTGGCGGGCATCGAACTCCTCGAGTGCATGATCGTGACTCCACGCCGACGCTAGCGACCCGACCACGCGCGGAAACCCGCCCGAAGCCGCATTCGGCCTCGGCACATGGACCTAGGACACGCCGAGTCCGCGAGCGGGCGCGTCGACTGACGACCCTTGACCTCAAGTCAAGTCGAGCTTCTACGGTCGATCCCGTCGAACCAACCCAGACAACGCAGAGGTCCCTGCCATGCAGTACTCACACAGCGACACCGAACTGATCAAGCAGCCCATCGGATACTGGAGTTGGGCTGCCTACAAGGCCGTCATCACCCGCACCCGGTCCGCCCTCGCCGAAATCGGCACCACCCAACCGCAGTGGTGGGTCCTCGCCCAGGTCGCACGAGCCGACACCGCCAAGACCCGTGAGGAAGTGTCCCGCCTCCTCCAGAACTACCTGGAAACCGGCCCGGAAACCATGGAGTCGGAGATCGACACGACCATCACCCAGGGCTGGATCACCGAGGACACGGAGGGACACCTGACCCTCACGATTCAGGGCAGGGCGTTCTACGACAAGGCCGCCGCCCTCCAGGACGAACTCTGGACAGAACGGCACGCAGACATCTCCGACGAGGAATACCTCACCACCCTGAAGGTGCTGCAACGCTTCATCCACAACACGGGCGGACGGGCTTGGCACCACTGACGCCACAGAGTGCGGCTTCCTCTGAGCGAGATCATTCCTCAGGCCGGCGATGGCACACTCCGCGGTGGCGTTCCCTCCCCGGATTCTTCGTCGTCCCTCTCTATGTAGAGCTGCCGTCCAGGCTCCACGGTTCCCGCTGGCACGGCAGGTGCTGATCCAGCAGGGCGACGGTCTCAGCTCTCTCGTCATGCAACGCGAGGAATGAGCCACCTCATCCTGTCGGCCGGTGTTGTCGGGTCCGTGTCTCGCGATACCCCCGCCACAGAACGCGCAGTGCCGCCGACGTCGCTGGGCTTGCCCCGGTTCGGAGGATGGTGGTGTGGTTGCGTTTCACGGCGTCAAGGCGCAATGTCTGGACCGAGATCAGGGTGCTCAGGAACGGCCGGTACGGCGGGACGACCAGTTCGGGCAGGTGTCGGCAGTCCGAGAGCACGGCGTCCGCGCTCGCCGCCTGTTCGTCCACGAGGCGGGCCAGTGCCGGTGCGCAGGCCCCTGGTCTGTCGCGGAGGCTGTCGAAGTCCAGCCCATGTCGGTCCAGTTCGTCCTTGGGGATGCCGACGCGGCCTTGGTCGACGTCCTCGGCGAGGTCGGCCAGGAAGTCGGTCCGTTGCATCGCCTCGATGAGGCGACGGCATCCGTGGAGGAACCTTTCGTAGTGCTCGGTGCCCGGTTCCGGGCCGATGAGTGAGGCCGTCAGCATCAAGGCCGGCAGGGAGTAGCGGTCGACGTAGTCCTGGAAGTCCGCGTCGGTCGCGAAGCCGGACCAGCTGGCTTCTACCGGTGCACCGTCCAGGAAGTGCCGTACCTGCGTGCCCAGGACCGGGTGGCGTCGTGTCGTGTCCGCCAAGGCCCGGAGGGTTTCGTTCTCGGTGGGTTCGCCGACCAGGGCTTCCGTCGCCTGTCGGTCCCAGGTGCGGAGCGCGTCCTGTCGCGTGCGGATGTCGCCGGAGTCGATGCGTCTGTCGGTCTCGTCCATGAAGGCGACCGCCGCGATGACACCCGGGTGGATCCGGGCCGGGAGCAGGAGCCTCACCGCCAGATACTCCTCACGGCGGTTGCGCCGCACGAGCCTGCGCTGGGCGTCGTAGGAACGCCGCAGCTGCGGGTCGGTGATGCCGGCCTGGGTCAGGGCGGCGGACCAACGGGTCACTGCTCTCCTCGGGTCTGTGCGCTGGCGGTCATTGGTAAGGAGCCCGGCCCACCACAGGATGCTGGAACCCGAGGGATTCTCACCGCGCCGCCCGGGTCCGATCAAATTGGAACCCCGAACAACCAAGCGGGCGACGGGCGTTCAGACGTAGGTTGTGCCCTGGAAGGTCCATACCTCGGCTGAAAGACTGACGTGACTCATGACTGACCCAGTGACGACGCCCGAACCGGCAGAGCACCACAAGATCGACACGTCGGTGCCGCACTCCGCCCGGATCTGGAACTACTGGCTCGGCGGCAAGGACAACTACCCCGTCGACGAAGAGGCCGGCGACGCCTACACCGCCGTCTTCCCCGGCATCGTCACCATCGCCCGCAGCAGCCGCGCCTTCCTGCGCCGCAACATCACCTACCTGGTCTCCGAGGCGGGCATCCGGCAGTTCCTCGACGTCGGCACCGGCCTTCCGACCGCGCAGAACACCCACGAGGTGGCCCAGCAGATCGCCCCCGAGGCGCGGATCGTCTACGTCGACAACGACCCGATGGTCCTGGGACACGCCCGCGCCCTGCTCTACTCCACCCACGAGGGCGCGACCGCCTACATCGACGCCGACGTCACGGACCCGGACCGCATCCTCGCCGGCGCCGCGAAGACGCTGGACTTCAGCCGGCCCACCGCGCTGATCCTCAGCAACATCCTGGGCCATGTCGCCGACCGCGATCAGGCCCGCTCCATCGTCACCCGGCTCATGGACGCCTTGCCCTCGGGCAGTTACCTCTCCATCAACGACGGCTCGCGCGGCATCGACCCGGTCTTCGAGCAGGCCCAGGACGCCTACAACAGCAGCGGCGCGGTGCCGTACAACCTGCGCACCGTCGACGAGATCACCGCGTTCTTCGACGGCCTGGAACTGATCGAGCCCGGCGTCGTCTCGGTCACGCAGTGGCGACCGGAGCCCGGTGCCCCCGCTCCGGAGATCGTGGCCGAGCACGGTGGGCTCGCACGAAAACCGTAGGCTTCAACGCCGCTGCAACGGCTGCGAGTTACGCAAGAAGATGCCCTCACCGCGTGCCACTATGATCTTGGTCATGACAGTGCACAACCCCGAAAAGGCCCTCTCCCGCAAGCAGCGGCTTCAGGAACGGCAGCGCCGCCAGCTGCTGGCGGTCGACGTCGTGGACAAGGCCGAGGGCAAGGTCCGCAAGGCGGAGTCCGAACTGGCCGTCGCCGTCGCCGAGGCGGTCCGCGTCTTCGGCGACGAGCAGTCCGCGTGCGAGGGCCTCGACATGCCGGCCGAGACCATCCGGCGCTTCCTCGCCTTGGCACGCGACGCCGGCGTCGAGCCCTTCGACACCACGGACGGCACGGCGACGCCGTAGGCGATGTCGAGACTGCCCCGCCAGGAGCCGCTGGGGATCGGCGGGGCATCCGCATCGGTGTCAGCTGCCGATCCCTCCGCCGACTTCCCGTTCGGGACGTGCCAAGTCCCATGCCCCGACCGCGTATGCGGCTGAGCCTACGCCCACAGCGCCCATCTCCACGCGCCAGGGCCCCTCACCTACGGGGTAGAACCGCAGCGTCAACGCCCGGCCTCCCGCGGTGAAGATCTCCGCCACCGAGTGATCCAGCACGATACGCACGTCCATGCTCGGGCCCTCGGACTGCAGGCCCCAACTGCCGCCCTTCGCGCGGGAGTCGAGGGAGGCATGGTCACGGTCGACGACCAACTCACCGCTCACCGGGTCGTGGACGATGTCCAGGTACTCGGTCCCGTCCCGTGACGTGCGCAGTCGCAGACGGCCGCCGCGTTCCAGCGTCACCGTCAGGTCCGTGGCCCTGGACACCTCACCCAGCTCCACCGGCTGCTCGGCGCTCGCCTTGCCCTGGGCGGCGATCCTGCGTTCGCCACGCAGGGCCAGCAGTTCACGGGCCGGCCGTTGGACGAGTGCTCCGTTCGGGCCCGGTGTCAGTTCTCGGGGCAGGGAGAGCATGCCCGCCCAACCCGCCTCGTCCGTCCATGCGCTAGAAGCGCCGACGTGTTCCTCGTCGCGGGCCTCCCAGATCCAGGCCCACATCAACCACCGTCCGTCGGGCGCGTGCAGCAGGGCGGGGGCGTAGAAGTCGGGGCCGTGGTCGAGGAGATGGGGTGTGGCGGCGGCCTGGAACTCGCCTTCCTCCTCACGCCCCGGCCAGTAGATCGCGCAACTCGCCCCGTCCCGAGGGTCCCAGGCGCTGGCGAGGACCGCGCCGGTGCCGTCGGTGAAGGCGGCGTACTGGGCGCACTCCCAGCCTTCCTCCGTGGAGCGGCCGTCGCGCAGGGGGTGTGGTGGGCGGGCCAGGAAGACGCCCTCGTACGACCAGTCGTCGAGGTCGTCGGAGGCGTACTGGAGAGCTGCGCCACGTCCGTCGGCCAGGGCCGCGCCGACCAGCATGCGCCAGCGGTCGCCGTCCCTCCACACGTACGGGTCGCGGAACATGGTCGTCCCGGCGGGCGGTTCCGGGATCAGCAGGCTTCCGCGCTTGGTGAAGGTCGTACCGCCGTCGTACGACACCGCCGAGGTCACCGGCTGGTGCCAACGGTCGTCGCGTTTGGCGGAGTAGAAGGCGGTGAGGCGGCCGTCGTGGGAGACCGCGTTGCCCGACCAGACCCCGCCCTCGTCGTCGCCGCCCGGGGTGGGGGCCAGGGCCACCGGCAGCAGCTCCCAGTGGAGGAGGTCGCGGCTGCGGTAGTGGCCCCAGTGCATGTCCGCGTGGCGGGCGCTGTGCGGGTTGTACTGGAAGTAGACGTGGTAGTGGCCGTCGTGGAAGACCAAGCCGTTGGGGTCGTTGATCCAGTGCGCCGGCGGGCGCAGATGGACCGCCGGGAAGTGCGTGTCGAGCGCCGGGGGTGCCTCGGTCTCAGTCATCGGCGCGCTCGTCGTAGCGGCGGCGTACGGCCGCGGCCTGCTTGATGTTGGCCTCGGACTCCTGCAACGAGCGCTCGCCGCGCTGCCGGGTGCGCTCGGCCAGGTGCTCCATGTGCCGCTCGAAGCGGGCCTGGTACCGCTGGCGCATCACGGCTATCTCCTCGGCGACCGCGCCGGACCGCGCGGCGGGGGCCGGCATCGGCTGCCCGGCCGGCCGCACCGGAAGGCGTTGCTCCAGCGGCGGGATCGTCGTCTTCGGGGACGGCAGGGTCTGGTACCAGTAGGCCGTCGAGGCCCAGTCGTCGGCGAGGTGGTTGCCGTGGCCGTGCTCGATGGAGACTCTGATGCGTTCCTCGAAGCGGACCGGATCGGCCACGTGGAAGCGGTAGTTGACGGAGTAGCCGGGGACGTCGGCCTCGTGGAGGATCGCGCCGTGGTAGAGGTAGGCGTTCTTCTGCATCCCCCAGGCGTGGTTGAAGTAGTCCTCGGTGCCGGTGCCGTGCAGGGAGGGCGGCCAGCTGGTGGAGCCGTCGGGCAGGAAGTCGTCGTCGATCCAGATCATGTCGTTGCCCTCGCCCCACCAACTCCCTTGCCGGTGGTGGACGGAGAGGTTGCAGCCGACGTAGTGGCCCTTGCCCTCGGTGTCGAGGATGACGTAGTTGTCCTCGCCGGTGACGTCGACGATGTTGACCTCGGGGCTGTTGGTCTGGATGTCGGGCGCCCAGCCGTTGCAGGGGTTGCTGCGGTTCCAGCGGGCGTGGAAGTAGAGGGTGTCCTCGGGGAGTTCGTCAGGGAAGAGCTCGTAGTCGATGTAGAAGTACTGCTGGATCGGCAGGTCGTTCTCGTTGACCAGCTCGATGCGGGCGCGCTGGTTGAACGGCATCGGCGCCCAGCAGTTCAGGGCCGCGCTGCCGCCGAAGATCAGGGACTCCTCGGGCTTGGCGGAGACGGTGAACAGGGCCGACTGGTAGCTGTTGGGCATGCAGTGGCCGATGCCGAAGAAGTCGCCGAGCGGGACGAGGACGCCGGGCTCTTCTTCGTCGTCCCAGGTGATGCGGAGGAGGACCTTGCGGTAGTAATCCGGGTCCGGCTCCTCCCAGTTGACGCCGAGCGCGTTGTGGATCTCCATCACGGGGGCGACGGTGTCGGCCTCCAGGGGGTCGATCAGGCCGGGGCCGAGGGTGCGGCGGCAGAACTGGGTCATCCAGATGTGCGTGATCCGCCCCGGCCCTTCGAGGTCGGCGAGGACCCGGCTGGAGTGGGCGGGGGTCGTCCAGTAGTCCTGGTTGCGGCCCCGCTGGTCCCAGCTGGAGACGCGGGCGGTACGGGCCCGGGTGGGGCGGGTGAGGTGTTCGAGGGCGTGCGAGGGCATGGGAAACTGACCCCTTCAGTGATGGTTCGCTGAACTCGGGCGGCAGGAGACTGGACCTCTCCTGCCGCCCCCTTGCTGTGGTGGATGTGCTCAGGCTGCCGGGCAGCCGCAGGACTCCCGGTAGGTGATCTCGGGCTCCAGGCGGATGGTGCGCGGCCGGGTGGTGAGGCTGCCGTCGATGCGGCTGAGCAGCAGCTCCATCGCTGTGGCCCCGACCTCGTGGGCCGGCTGGACGACCTCGGTGATGCCGGGGCGGAACAGATCGGTGTGCGGGAAGCCGTCGAAGGTGGCGAAGGCGAAGTCCTCGGGCGGCATCACGCCGAGGCTCTTGGCCGCCGCCAGCACGCCCACCGCGGTCTCGGTGCTGGCCGCGACCACGGCCGACGGAGCCCGCTCCCGCAGTACGTCCGTCATGCGCTCGCGGGTGTCGTCCGCCCGGCCGCTGCCGGTGACGATCAGGGTGTCGTCGACGTCGATCCCGGCCTCGTCGAGCGCTTCGAGGTAGCCGCGCCGCCGCTCCGCGATGGTGGGCACCGCGGTGTCCCCGGCCGCCAGCGCGATCCGCCGGTGCCCGTGCCGTTCCACCAGGTGCAGCACCAACTCCCGCATGGGCGCGGTGTTCTCCACGCCCACCTGGTCGGCCTTGGCCCCGCCCAGCCGGTCGATCAGGACGACCGGCGTGCCCTGGTCGATCACGGCGGTGATCGCGTCCCGGTGGGAGCGGGCGACCGGCGCGACGATCAGGCCGTCGACCCGGCGCTCGGCGAGGACCTCCAGGGCCCGTGCCTCCAGCTCCGGGTCCTCGCCCGAGTTGGCCAGCAGCACGGTCAGACCGGCGCCCATGGCCTCCCGTTCGACCCCGCGGGCCATCGCCGCGAAGGCCGGCTCGGACACGTCGGTGAGGATCAGCCCGACGGAGTCGGTACGGGAGCGGCGCAGCGCCCGGGCCAGGCTGTCGCGCCGGTAGCCGGTGGCCTGGACCGCCTCCTCGACCCGGGTGCGGGTCTCCTCGCGGACCGGCCGGGTGCCGTTGATGACGTGCGACACGGTGGACGTCGAGACGCCGGCCATCCGTGCGACGTCGGAGATCGTGGCCACTGCGGTTCGCCGCCTCCTCGTGTCGTCGGGCCCGATCGGTGATCCGGCCCGTACCTGCATAACGTCCTGCGGTCCCGCCGGTCCACGTAGCCGGCCGGTTCGCCGTGCAGTCGTTTCCTTCACCGTCCGGCTCATCGAAACGATTGCGCAGACCTTCGCACGCCGTCGCGCGGACCGTCAATAGCTGCGACCAGTACGGAAAGACCGATCAAGGAAACTCCTCCGTCACACGGTATTGACACACCGGAACTGGCGAGGCACCTTTCATCGAAACGTTTGCGTCACAAGCGCAGTGCCGCCCCTACGGCGGACACGCGAGCGCCCTCGGCCGACGAGGCCGTCGCCGACATCCCTGCCGGAACGACGGCCCGCACCGACACCGAATCCCTCCCGGAGCCCTGTCACCCCCACGCCGGTTCCGCCTCCCACCCCGTTCCCGGAAGGCAGCAAGCACGATGGCGACCACTCCTCAGCCCGCGCACCGGACATCGAGAAGGACGTCCGGCATCTCGCGCCGACTCCTGCTCACCGCCACGGCGAGCGCCCTGTTCGTCACCGCCACGGCCTGCGGTTCCGCCGTGAACACGGCGGACGGTTCGTCGGCGGACGGTCTGATCACGCTGTCCATGCACAACCCGGACAGCCGGACCCAGGACCCGGCCACCTGGCAGATGGTGCAGGAGTTCAACAAGCAGCACCCCGACATGAAGATCAGGCTGGAGGGCCAGCCGGTCGACCAGCACGAGCAGCGGATGACCATCGCCGCGCAGTCCGGCACCCTGCCGGAGATCTTCTGGGTCTACGACTCGCTCGCCAAAACCATGGTCAAGAGCGACGACCTGCTGGACCTGTCGCCGATCCTCGCCGAGAACGGCCTCAAGTCGAAGTTCGCCCCGAGCATGCTCGCCGGCTTCCGACAGGACGGCGTCCAGTACGGCCTGCCGTACCAGGCGCTGGTCACGGGCTTCTACTACAACAAGGCGCTCCTCGACGAACACGGCATCGCCGTCCCGGAGACCTTCGAGGACCTGCTCGCCGCGGTGAAGAAGCTCAAGGCGGCCGGCGTGGCGCCGATCGCGCAGGGCGCGAACAACTCCGCGTTCAGCGTCTGGGCCTTCCTCACCATGCTCGACCGCTTCGGCTACGAGGCGAAGTACCCCGACATCCTGTCCGGCAAGGCGCGTTACGACAACGCCGACTTCCTGCGCCTGTACCGGCACGTCGAGGAACTGGCCGAGGCCGGCGCCTTCCCCTCCAACATGAACACCCAGACCTACGCGCAGGCGGTCGCCTCCTACACGGACGGCAAGGCGGCCTTCCTCGACGCGGGCGTCTGGGAGGCGGCGAAGATCCAGAAGAGCGCCGTCGGCAAGGACACCGGCTTCTGGGCCGGGCCGACCTTCTCCGACGGTGTCGGCGAGCAGAAGCTCGTGATGAACGTGCCGTCGGCGCCGTTCGTCGTCAGCGCCAAGGTCAAGGAGGACAAGAAGAAGTACGCCGCGGTGAAGGCGTTCATCCAGTTCTACTACAGCGACGCGGGCCAGAAGATCCTCGTCGACAACGCCCAGCCGCCGGTCACCACGTACCAGCCGCAGGTGGACACGGCGAAGAACTCGGTGTTCGCCGCCGTCCTCGCCGAAGCCTCCAAGTCCGGCTGGAAGAGCCCCAAGGCACAGCCCGACCTGGTGGTCTCCGCGGCCACCGCGAGCGCCATGTACGACAGCTTCTACGGCGTGATGGGCGGCAGCCTCAGCCCCGAACAGGCCGTGAAGAACGTCCAGAAGACCATCGAGTCGGCCGAGTAGGCGCGCGATGAACTGGCTCACCACCCGCCGGAGCTTCGCCCTGATGGTCGCCCCGGCGCTGATCGTCTACAGCCTGTACATGATCTATCCGATCCTGTACTCGCTCTACTACAGCTTCACCCGCTTCGACGGCGTTTCCGCGGGCGGCTTCGCCGGGCTCGACAACTACCGGCAGATGGCCCACGACGACGCGTTCTGGACGTCGATGCGCAATACAGGGGTCGTCCTCGGCATCGCCCTCTTCCTGCTCGTCCCCCTCGGTTTCCTCCTCGCGATCCTGCTCAGCGGCCGGGTGAAGGGCAGCGGCGCGCTGCGGGCCCTGGTCTTCGCGCCGGCGATCATCGCGCCGATCCTCGTCGGTCTGATCTGGATCTTCATCCTGGACCCGAAGATCGGCCTGGTGAACGCGTTCCTGCTGGCGATCGGCGTACCCGCGCAACCGCAGTGGATCGGCGGTCCCACGCTCAGCCCGTACTCGATCGGCCTGGTCTACCTCTGGCAGCAGATCGGCTTCGTCCTGACCATCTTCTATGCCGGCCTGCGCATGCTCCCGCGGGACGTGATGGAGGCCAGCAGCCTCGACGGCGCCGGCCGCTGGCAGCAGCTGCGGTACATCCAGATCCCCATGATGCGCGAGACGTTCGGCATCGTCACCGCGCTCGTCGTCACCGGCGTCTTCAAGGTCTTCGAGCTCGTCTACGCCCTCACCGGCGGCGGCCCCGTCCATCTCTCCGAGGTCATGGTCAGCTACATGTACCACATCACCTTCACCACCCAGCAGTACGGCTACGGGATGGCCCTGGCCGTGGTGGTGTTCGTGGTCGGCGCGCTCGCGTCCGCGGCCACGTTCCTCGGCAACCGCCGTAAGGGAGAAGTCCGTTGAGCACCCACGTCGACGTCCGTCCGAAGACGACGCCCCCGTCCGCCGACAAGGACGTCCCGCACAGCCCCCGGCGCCGCGGCCGTGGCCGGATCATCGTCTCGGCGGCCGCCTACCTGATCACCTTCGTGATCCTCTTCCCGCTGCTGTGGATCATGCTGCTGTCGTTCCAGACCAACGACAACATCCTCAACCACCCGTTCTCGCTCAGCCAGTTGACCCTGGACAACTACCGACAGGCCCTGGACACCCTCAACCTGCTGGTGATGTACAAGAACACCCTGATCCTGGCCGTCGTCTCGGTCACGATCGGGCTGGTCATCTCCTACCTGGCCGCGTTCGCGCTCACCCGCATGGTCTTCCGCGGCGGCAGGCGCCGTACGCAGAACACCCTGCGCTTCTACTTCCTGGCCGGCCTCGCCGTCCCGGTCTACATCCTGCTGTTCCCGGTGTACCGCCTCGACATCAGCTTCGGCCTCTTCGGGACCTACCTCGCGCTGATCCTGCCGTACATCGCCGTCACGATCCCCTTCAACATCCTGCTGCTGACCGGGTTCCTGCGGGACTTCCCCGAGGAGATCGAGCAGGCCGCGGTGATGGACGGGGTCGGGCTGTGGCGGATGGCGTGGAAGGTCGTGTTCCCGCTGATGCGGCCGGTCGTCGCCACCCTCGCGATCCTCAACGTCATCTACGTCTGGAACGAGTTCCCCTTCGCGGTCACCCTCATCAACGACCCGAACATGACCACCGTGTCCCTCGGCGTCTCCCAGTTCCAAGGCGTCTACAGCGTCAACTACGGCGCCATGATGGCGTCCGCCACCCTCGTCCTGCTGCCGCAGCTGGCGATCTACGCGGCCTTCCAGAAGCAGGTCATCGCGGGCATGACCGCGGGCGCCGTCCGCTGAAACCCGCCTTCCTGGCCCCACCCCTCTTCTCCGTGAGGAGCCGTCATGCACCCTGCCCCACCACCCGCCCCGTCCCGCCGCACCCTCCTCCGAGGCGCCGCGGTGACGGCACTGACCGCGGTGGCGTTCCTGTCCACCGCCCCGCCTCAACCGGCCGCCGCGGCGGCCCCGGACAAGCCCGAGCCCCACCCTCACAAGGCCAAGGCCCATCCGCACGCCTCGATCATCGGCCTGCTCTGACCTGACCCGCCCACTCACCGGAAGGACCCCCGTGGCGAACACCGTCTACGACGTCACCACCTTCAACGGCAGCGTCTCCCCGCACACCGACATCGGGAAGGTGATCAACGAGATCATCGCCGACATCAAGGCGAACCAGACCACCCAGAACACCAGACCCGGCGCCGTCATCTACATCCCGCCGGGCCACTACGACCTGCTAACCCGGGTCGTCATCGACATCAGCTTCCTGACGATCAAGGGCTCCGGGCACGGCTTCCTGTCCCGGGCCATCCACGACGACACCGCCGACACCAGCAGCTGGTATGAGGTGCAGCCCGGCTCCAGCCACATCCGGGTCCAGCACACCGACGGCACCAACGAGGCGTTCCTGGTCAAGCGTTCCGGGGCGCCCGGTACGGTCGGCCGGCTCAACGCCATCGTCTTCCAGGACTTCTGCATCGACGGCGTGGCGTCCACCAAGCCGTACGTGGAGGGCAACCACAAGATCGGCATCTCGGTGCAGTCCGACAACGACTCGCTGCGCTTCGAGGGAATGGGCTTCGTCTACCTCACCCAGGCCATGGTGGTGCAGGGCGCGGACGCGTGCAGCTTCACCAACAACTTCGTGGCCGAGTGCGGCACTTCGATCTCGCTCACCGGGGCCTCACAGGTCGCGAAGATCACCAACAACTACCTGATCAGCGCCTGGGCGGGCTACTCGGTCTTCGCGGAGAACGCCGAAGGCGTCCTCATCTCCGGCAACACCATCCTGTGGGCCTGCAACATCACCCTCCGCAACGCCAACCGCTGCACCATCTCCGCGAACAAGTTGCTGAGCAACTTCCCCAGCATGATCGCCCTGACCGAGGGCAGCTCGGAGAACCTGATCTCGGGCAACCACTTCCGCCGCGTGTACGGCGACGGCACCAGCACCCGCTACGACGACCTCTACGGCCTGGTCCACATCAACGGCGACGACAACGCCGTCACCGCGAACCACTTCTCCTTCTCCGTCCCGGCCACCGCCATCACCCCCGCCGGGGCCGCCCCGACGATCGTCCTCGTCGCCGGCGGCGCCCGCAATTACCTGGCCACCAACCACATCAAGGCCAACCTCGACATCAAGGTGGTCCTCGACCCGTCCTCCACCGACACGAAGCTCCTCTACAGCGCGGCGCAGTCCCAACTCCAGGCGTACACCAACGACTACAAGCTCGTGGCGACACCCTGAGGCCGCACGCCCCTCAAGAAGCGGTGCGAGGGACGGTGATGGCGAGGTGGCCGTCCGGGTCGGAGTGCGGGACATCGAGGGCGTGCAGGCAGACGGCCAGGTGGTCCATCACCCGACCGGTGAAGTCCTCGTCCGGTACGGCCGTGCCGTCCGGCGGGAGCCGGTATTCGTCCTTCGCCGGCGGGTGGCCGCCCAAGGTGCGAGCCGCGTCCGTGTTGACGACCCAGCAGGCCAGCGCGACTTGCATCTGATCGCGCGTCAGCTGTCGTACGCGGACGTGGGCGCACAGCGTGAAGCCGTCCCCGCCCAAGGTCACCGTGGTGTCGAGCTCACGGGCAGAGGAGCACTGTGCCATCAGCTCATGGACGGCCGGCTGCACAGTGCTTCTCGCCATGGGCGCCGCGTAGACCATCCGACAGCCTCCTCGTCATGGGCGGAGATCAGCGTCCCACGGCCGACACGGTGCGACCAGAGCCGGCGGCGCCGGGCACGCGGGCCGAAATGCCGGTGCGCGGGACCGAAGGCTTCGCGCACCATGCACCCGTGACGAATCTTGACGAAGAACTGATCGAGCTGCGCCGGGAGATCCACCGTCGCCCCGAACTCGCCGGTGAGGAGCGGGAGACGGCCGGGCTGGTGGCGGAGCAGCTGCGTGCGGCGGGGCTCGAGGTGACGACCGGTGTCGGTGGGCACGGAGTCCTCGCGGTGCTCGACGGTTCGGCGGATGGCCCGACCGTGGCGTACCGGGCGGACATGGACGCCGTGGACGCGGAGCGGAACGTGTTGCCCATCCCGCGTTCGGACAGGGTCTTCGACGAGGGATTCGCCTCCCGCGTCCCCGGCGTCGCGCACCTGTGCGGGCACGACCTGCACACCGCGATCGGCGTCGGCGTCGCCCGGACGCTGGCGCAGGGCTCCGAACCGGTGCGCGGTCGGCTGGTGTTCGTCTTCCAGCCGGCCGAGGAGCCACTGCACGGTGCGGCCGCGATGCTGGAGACCGGCCTGGTGCAAAGGCTCGCGCCCCGCGAGTTCTACGCCCTGCACTGCAGCCCGTACCCCTCCGGCACCATCGGGGTGTCCCCCGGTTACGGACTGCCCGGGCTCGACCACGCCCGGATCGTGCTGCCGGGCGGCGACGACGACGCGGCCCTCGCCGCCGTCGCGGCCGAGGTCGGGGAGCTGGGAACCGTCGGATTCCCGCAGAGCCTTGCCGACTACCACGCGCGCTTCCACGCACTGGTGGAGCCCGAGGCCGCGGCGTCGATCCAGGAATCCGTGTCCCTGGCCCAGTGGACCGAGCAGACGCCCGACGGGACGTCCGTCGCCCACGTGCATCTGCGGGTCTGGCCGCATGAGCGGCTTCCCGGACTGCGCGCGCGGATCAGCCGGCTCGCGGAGGCGGCGGGCGGACACGTCGAGTTCCCGGGCGATCCGTTCCCCGCGATGGTGAACTCGGCGGAGCTGAGCACGGCGGCGGGCCGGTACCTGAGCGCGGCGCTGGGGCCGGAATCCGTGCTGTGGGGCCGGGCGTCGTGGCCTTTCAACTGCGAGGATTTCGCGCTGTTCCTCGACCAGGCGCCGGGCGCGCAGTTCTACCTGGGCGTCGCGGACGCCGAGGCGGGGATGAACGGCGCACCGCACACTCCCGACTTCGCCGCCGACGAGCGGGCGATCGGTCACGGCGTGCGCGCCATGAGCGGCCTGCTGCTCGACCGGCTGGCGGCACGGAACTGACCGGACCGCAGGAGCTGGGCGGTCAATATCCACCGGCCTCTCGGCGTCGACGCCGGTCAGGCGACGCGTTCGCGGGCCAGCGCGACCATCGCTCGCGCCGCCGCCCCGGGTCGGCGGTCGGCCGCGGCGGCGAGGGACAGCGGCCACTCCAGGTCCGCGTCGTCGACGGTCAGGGTGACCACCCCGGGGGCGTCGCCCAGGATGAACCGGGGCAGCAGGGCGACGCCCAGGCCGTTGCGAACGAAGTCCACGCCGGTGCTGATGTCGGTGATCTCGACGGCGACACGGCGGGCCAGCGAGGCGGCGGCGAAGGCGCGGTCGACCACCGACCGGTTGCCGTAGCCCACCGGGGAGTCGACGAAGTCCAGGCCCGCCAGTTCGGCGAGCGGCACGCTGTGGCGCTCCGCCAGCGGATGGCCCACCGGGACGACCAGGTCGAGCACCGAGGAGGTCAGGTCGATCAGGGTGAGGCCGGCCGGCGGCGGGCCGGGCAGGGAGACGAAGGCGAGGTCCAGACGCCGGTCCAGCAGGGCGTCGACCAGGCCCTGGGAGCCGGAGGGCGCCGCGGAGGTCTGGAGCAGCACACCGGGGTGACGTCGGTGGAACTCGCCGAGCAGTCCCGGGAGGTCGATGAGGCGGACCGAGGTCAGCGTGCCCAGGCGCAGCGTGCCCCGTAGTCCGCCGTGGACCTCGGCGACGGCATCGGCGGCCTCGCGCGCGGCGTCGAGTGTGGCGTGGGCCCGCGGCAGCAGGGCGGCGCCGGCGTCGGTGAGCAGTACCCGCTTGGAGTTGCGGTCCAGCAGCGGGGCGCCCAGTTCGCGCTCCAGGGCCTTGATCGTGGCGGAGACCGCGGACTGCACGATGTGCAGCCGGGCGGCGGCGCGGGTGAAGTTCTTCTCCTCGGCGACGGCGACGAAGTACTCGAGCTGGCGCAGTTCCATGCGCCCAACTATCTCTCAGAGAGATGGTCACTGTCTTCTACTTGCGTTGGACGCGATGATCGGGCGGCGCAACACTGTTGAGCGTTCACCCACCTTCTTCGGTTGGAGGCTCCCATGAGCCACACGGCGTCCACCCAGCAGCGGCCCGTCACCCCAAGCCGCCGCACGGCGATGCGGCCCCAGGCCGGCGCCCGGCGCCACGGCATCGGCTTCGGCCTCGTCGCCTTCGCCTTCCTCACCGCGATGGCGTTCTCCACCGTTCCCACGCCGCTGTATCCGCTGTACATGGCACGCGACGGCTTCTCCACCTTCATGGTCACCGTCGTGTTCGCCGTCTACGCGGTCGGCGTCGTCGTCAGCCTGCTGCTGGCCGGGCACGTCTCCGACTGGGTCGGCCGCAAGAAGATCCTGCTGCCGGCGCTCGCGCTGGAACTGCTCGCCGCGGTCCTCTTCCTCAGCAGCTCCGCGCTACCGGTGCTGCTGGCCGCCCGGTTCATCACCGGTCTCGGGGTCGGGATGATCACCGCCACGGCCACCGCCCACCTCCAGGAACTGCACGCCGCCCACCGTCCGCAGGCATCGACCCAGCGCTTCGAGCTGGTGTCGACCGGCGCGAACATCGGCGGCCTCGGGGTCGGCGCCCTCATCGCCGGACTCCTCGCCCAGTTCGTCGCCGTCCCCCTGCACACCCCGTACCTCGTCTTCGCTGCCCTGCTGGTGCTCGCGCTGGTCGCCGTCGCACTGTCGCCGGAGACGGTCGAGGAGCAGTTCGTCCGGCCCTCCTACCGCCCGCAGCGCATCAGCCTCGACCACGGCGACCGGGCCGGCTACCTCGTCGCCGCCGCGGGCGCCTTCGCCTCCTTCGCGGTCTTCGGCCTGTTCACCTCCGTCGCCCCCGGTTTCGTGGCCGGCACCCTGCACCACCCCTCCCGCGCCCTGGCCGGAGCGATCGTCTTCATGGTCTTCGGCGGCGCCGCCACCGCACAGAGCCTGACCTCACGCCTGTCCACCGCGGCGAAGAGCCGGCTCGGGCAGGCCGCACAGGCGGTCGGCGTGGTGACGCTCGTCGCCGGTATGCACACCGCCGGCCTGGCCGCCTTCCTCGCGGGCGGTGTGGTCGCCGGCATCGGGGCGGGCGTGCTGTTCAAGGCCTCCCTCGGCACCGTCGCCGCCCTGGCCGTGCCCGAGCACCGCGGCGAGGCGCTGGCCGGTCTGTTCCTCATCGCCTACCTCGGACTGACGCTCCCGGCGATCGGCATCGGGGTGGCCACCCTCGGCTTCTCCTCGGTCACGGTCATGACCTGGTTCGCCGGCATCCTCCTCGCCGTGCTCGCCCTCATCGCCTTGTCGGGCCGCCGCGCGAGCCTCCGCTGACCCGGACTCCCCACGACGGTCGTACCGCCCTCCGCATGCCGGTCCGCCCCGGAGGCACAACACTGGAGCTCTGAGGCCATGCCCGCCGCCGGGGGCGGCGGCCCGGGCGGAGTGAGGTGGCGATGCGGGCGGAAGCGAGGAAGGTCGCCGTCGTAGGCGACTGTCCGCTCCTCCGCAGCGGCGTGGCCCAGGCGATCGAAGGCGCCGACGGGCTCACGCTCGTCCTCGCCACCCGGTCTGCCGACGAGGCGGCACGTGCCCTCGCGGCGGGTGACGTCGCGCTGGTGGACCTCCAGCTGACGCCCGTGTGCCTGGCACAGGTGGTGGGGCGGCTCGCCGCCGGCGGTGTGGCGGTCGTCGTGTTCTGCTCCGCGCGGGAGAACCACGCCGTGCCCGCGATGCGCGCGGGCGCCCGCGGCTGCCTCAGCCGACAGGCCGACGAGGCCGAACTGCTGGCCGCCGTCCGGCTCGTGGCCGACGGCTGCTCGTACGTCTCCGCGGATCTCGCGGTCCGTCCGGACACCGAGCCGTCGTGCCATGTCACGCATCGGGAGCGGCAGATCCTGGAGCTGATCGCGCACGGGGAGACGGATCACGCCATCGCCGCCCGGCTGGGCATCAGCGAGCACACCGTGCATTCCCATCTGGACCGGCTGCGCGACAAGGTCGGCTCCCGGCGCCGGGCCGACCTGACCCGCTTCGCCCTGACGCACGACATCATCCCCGCGGCCTCCTGGCAGGGGTAACGCTACCCCTGCGGGATGTGGGCGCTTCTGCCCTGTGGGGCTCCTCCCCCGCGCTCCACACTGAGGTCGAGCACCCGGGGATGCTGCGCAGCTGGGAGATCAGCATCCGCACCGGCACCTGACCCTGGTGAGGCCCCCGATGGACCGAAAGAAGCTCGAAGAGCTCTTCTACGGCAAGGGTCCCCGGCCCGTTCCCTGGGCGACGGACTGTCCCGTACGGTTCGACGCCCTGCTGGCCCTCGCGCACCCGCCCGAGGACGCGACGGAGCCGCGCGAGGACCTGATCCTCGCCATCAACGAGGAACACGGTGTCCAGCAGATCCTGCAGAGCTTCCGGGACCTGCACATGATGGGCGACACCCAGCCGATCGCGTCCGGCAGCTTCATCGCGGCGAAGCTGACCCTGCGCGAGGTCGTCCAGACCGTGCTGCCGAAGACCAACCTCAACCGTGTCCTGCGCGACGTGAACAAGCTGGCGCGGAAGCTGGGCGGCGCCGGCGTCGCGGACGCGCTGCGGGAGGACGACCCGGGCACGGCAGGGCCCGGCGCGGTCCGGCAGCGGGCCAGCGACGTGCACGACAACTCCGCGAGACGCCAGGAGCGCACCCGGCACCAGCGGTGGTTCCTCAGGCTGCTGGCCGCCATCGTCGCGGAGTCGAATCCGGCGCTGGTCGGCAAACGGCCGTCGGACAAGGCAGTCTGCGCCGAAGTGGCCGGGATGCTGACCGGCGTCCGTCTGGAGGAGGCGGACACCGAACCCGCCGTGGATCCGGGGGCCCAGGGTGTCCTCGACCGCCGGCAGCGGTACCCCATCCTCTCCGTGACGGCCAACCGGCAGGCGTCCTCGGCGGTCGTGCGGTCCCGGGCCACCATCAAGGCCGACGCCGCCGAGCAGGTCTTCTCCGTGGACTGCAGTGCGATCGGCTGGGCCGTCGTCGACAGCGGCATCGACGCCAGGCACCCCGCCTTCTACGACTGGGACACCACGACCAAGCCGGAGCCGATGCCCCTGCGCTCACGCATCCCCCGTGCCTTCAACTTCGTCGGCGTACGCAGGACCCTGTCCCTCGACGCGTTGAACGACGGACGGATCGACTGGCCCGAGGCCCTGCCGTACGCCGAGATCGACCTCGCCCAGGTCACCGCCACGGCGCAGCCTTCGGTGGTCCCGCGCTACCAGCAGTACACGACCCCGGTCGATCCGCACGGCACCCACATCGCCGGGATCATCGGTGGCTGGTGGCCGCGTCCCGAGGAGGAGTTCCGCGGCATCTGCCCGCGGATCCAGCTGTACGACTTCCGGGTCCTGGGCGACGCGGGGTCGGGGGACGAGTTCTCCATCGTGACGGCTCTTCAGGCCATCCGGTACATCAACGAGCAGGCCGGACGGTTCGTCATCGCGGGCGTCAACCTCAGCCTGTCGGTGCCGCACGACGTGGCGAGCCACTCCACCGGCTGGACGCCGGTGTGCATCGAGTGCGACCGCCTGGTCCGCTCCGGTGTCGTGGTCGTCGCCGCGGCCGGCAACTCCGGATACGCGGGAGCCGTGCACACCCTGGGCAAGGACTACCGCGGTGCGAGCATCTCCGATCCCGGGAACGCCGAGTCCGTCATCACGGTCGGCTCCACGCACCGCAGCAATCCGCACCGCCACGGCGTCAGTTACTTCTCCAGCCGCGGCCCCACCGGCGACGGCCGCCCGAAGCCCGACCTGCTGGCGCCGGGCGAGGACATCGACGGACCCGTGCCCGACCAGGGCATCGCCGCGCTGCACGGCACCAGTCAGGCGGCGGCGCATGTGAGCGGGGCGGCCGCGATGGTGCTGGCCCGCAACCGGGAGCTGATCGGGCGCCCGGAGCAGGTCAAGCAGATCTTGTGCCGGACGGCGACGGACCTGGGCCGGGAACGGCACTACCAGGGCTCCGGCCTGGTCGACGTCCTGCGTGCCATGCAGTCCGTCTGAGACGGCCGAACGCCCAAGGGAGGACGCCATGTTCACCTTCGACTTCCTCAACGCCCGGCACGGCGACTCCTTCCTGGTCCGGTGGGGGACGAACGAGCGGGTCATGCTCGTCGACGGCGGGCCGAGCCAGGTCTACGAGACGTCGCTGCGCGACCGTCTCGCCCAACTGCCGCCGGACGGCGCGGGCGCCCCGCGCATCGACGTCGTCTGCCTCTCCCACATCGACGACGACCACACGGTCGGCCTGCTCAAGCTGCTCGGCCAGATCCAGCACGCCAGGGAAGACCAGGAAGCCGATCCGTTCGTCGTGAAGAGGGTCTGGTTCAACTCCGTGGAGGAACTGGTCGACCGGGACGCGCCGGGGCTGAGCGCCTCCGCCCAGGAACTCGTCGACCGCGCGAGCACCGAGAGCAGTGCCGTGCGGGCCAGCTACAACCAGGGCCGGGCCCTGCGTGACGCGGCGGCCAAGCTGGGGCTGTCGGGCAATCGGCCCATCGACGGCCCCCTGATCACGGGCGAGGAGACGACCCTCGACCAACTGCACGTCACCGTGGTCGCCCCGGACGCGACCGCCCTGGAGGAGCTGGCGGAACGCTGGCGCAAGGCACGCCAACTCCAGGACCCGGCCGTCATCACCTCCGCCTACTCCGACGGCTCCGTACCGAACCTCTCCAGCATCGTCCTGCTGCTGACACACCACGGCCGGACCGCCCTGCTCACCGGGGACGCCCGCGGCGACCGCATCCTCGCCGGGCTGCGCGCCACCGGGCTCCTGGACGACACGGGCCCGCTCCATGTGGACCTGCTGAAACTCCCCCACCACGGCAGCGACCGCAACGTGGAGAGCGACTTCTTCGAGCAGATCCACGCCGATCACTATGTGATCTCGGCCGACGGGTTGAAACACCATCACCCCAGCGAGGACACCCTGCGCATGCTGGTCGACTCCCGCGGCCGCGACGACCCGTACACCATCCATCTGACGAACCGGATCGGCTTCGCCGAAGACACCCTCGCGGAACTGCACGACCACCGGAGCTTCACGATCGACGAACGGTCGCCGGAGGACCTCGCCCTGGTCATAGAGATCGGTGATGAGCCATGACCCCGTCCCACCACCACAAGGACCACCGCTGGGCCGTGGACTCACCCGCCCTCGGCACCGGCCTCCAGGCCCGGCCCTGCGGCGACACCCTGCGCCCCGCGGCACCGCCGCCCGCCGCCGATCCGGTGGCCCTCGCCCTGTCCGGCGGCGGCTTCCGCGCAACGCTCTCCGCACTGGGCGTCATCCGGCTCCTCGCCGACGCCGGGATGATGCGAGAGCTCAGATACGCCTCCTCGGTGTCCGGCGGCTCGATCGCCAACGGCCTGCTCGCCGCGAACTGGCCCGCGCTGCGGCAAGAGGGCTTCACCACCACGGCCGTTGACGAACTCCTCGTAGAACCCACCCTCAGGAAGATCACCTCGCACTCGCTCAAGAAGGCGCTCCTGCGGGGCCTGTGGCGCACCCTGGGCCCCTCGACCCGCACCGACGTCCTCGCGCGGCGCCTGGACGAGTGGTTCTTCCACGGCACGGGGCTCGCCGACCTGGACCCGCAGGTCCGCTGGATCCTCAACGCCGCCAACCTGACGACCGGCACCCGGTTCACCTTCGAACGGGACGTGTACGGCGACTACGCCATCGGTCTCGCGCCCACGTTCGGCACGGGCCTGAAGCTGTGCGTCGCGGTCGCCGCCTCCGCCGCGGTGCCGGGCGCCTTCCCGCCCCTGGTCCTCGACGGCGCGAGCTTCCCCTGCGGCACCGACGCGCCCACCCTGCTGGACGGCGGCGTCTACGACAACACGGGCACCGAGTCCGTCGACGGCGAGCGCTACCGCGATGTCTTCCTGCTCGTCCTCAACTCCGGCGGCCTGCTGCGCCCCGGCCCGTACGGCGGCATACCCGTCGTCCGCGACCTGGCGCGCGCCAACTCCCTCCTGTACCGCCAGAGCACGGCCCTGCGCACCCGGTTGATCGTCGAGCGTTTCCGGCGCGGCCACGCCGCTGGCCCCGACGGCCCTCTGCCTCCCGGCACCCGCAGAGGCGTTCTGGTGGCCCTGGCCACCGACTTCGCCGAGCACGGCGCCGGGCAGCTGGACAAGTGGCGGGCCGCCTTCCCCGAGCACCGCACCTACGACGGCCGCGACCTGTCCCTCGTACCGACCGTCTTCGACCCGTTGCCTGAGCCCCTGTGCCGCGCCCTGGTGTACCGCGGCTGGTGGCTCGCCGGCGCGGGCCTGGCCGCCCACCACCCGCACCGCCTCCCGAACCTCACGGCACTGACTCCCCCGCCCCTGTGACCGCGCGGGAGCGGCTTCCTGGGCGGCCCACCGTCACTTGTGCCGCTGTGGACCGCGCCTTACGGCGAACATCGCTGCCACCAGTCCGAGCACGCCCACGACGAGCCCGGCGATGCCGAGACCGCGTGCGGTCGTGTCCGTGCTCGTGGGGCTCTTGGCGCTTGCGGCCGTGTCGGCGGCTTCGCCGGTGAGCTTGACGACCGGTGCCGGGTTCTCCGGTTCCTCGTCGCCCTGCTTGGCCTCCTCGATCCAGCGGACGGTCTTGCCGTCGGAGTACGTCTGCAAGGTCTTGAAGGTCAACTGGCCGGTGTCGTCGGGCAGTTGACCGAAGGCCACGTCGAAGTCCTCGTACTGCCCGGCCGTGATCCTCCCTCCCGTCCAGGTGATCTCGGAGACGGCGTCGGTGATGCTGCCGTCGTCGGTCTTCACCGGCTTCTTGAGCTTGGTGGTGGTGACCTTGGCGGTCCAGCCGTCGTGCGGGTCGGTGAGGACGCCGAGGACGGGGTGGTCGGTGGGCAGGAAGACCTGCACCTTCGTGGTTGAGGCGGTGTCCTCCTCGTTGGGGACGCGGAAGGTCAGGACGCCGTCCGTGGCGCCCTTGGCGTAACTCTCGGGGTGGACGGTGACGTGCGCGGAGGCGATGCCCGCGGCGGCGAGGACGCCGGCGGCGGCGAGCGTGGTGACGGTGCCGACGCGGCGCAGGGTGGTGGACATGGCTGAGTGGATCTCCGTACTGCGGAAGGGATGTCGGGGTTCAGACGGCGTACGACATCCCGGTCGGCGGCCCGCGCCGGCGCACGGCGTACCGCAGCCGCACGCTCCTCAGCGACCGGGACGCCATGCGGGTCCGCGGTCCGGGCAGTGACCTGTCCGGCACTCCCCCGTCCGCCCGCCACCACGCGACGAGCCCCGGCACGAACGCGATCGCCCAGCGCAGCAGCGACCACAGCGCGGCCTCGCCCCGCCGCAGCCACCAGGTGAGGGTGAGTGCCGCTCCGACGTGGACGGCGGTGGCGTGCGGGGTCAGGGCGTGGGAGTGGGCGGGCATGGTCATCCGCATGCCGTGCACGGCCATCGCGGTGTGCTGCTGCCGGACGGAGTGGAAGGCGACGTGCAGGGCGCCCTGGGCGGCGAGTGTCACGGTGCCGATACCGGTCAGCGATCGTTCCCGGCCGGCGAGCAGACAGCCGACCGCGAAGACCGGAACGGCCGCGGCGATCTGGACCCACACCGGCGGTGCCTCACCCGTGGCCAGCGCGTGTCCTCCGGTGGCGAGCAGCACGCACAGCACGGCGAACACCGCCGCACGCACACTCCGGACCGCCACCGACGCTGTCATTGCACCCGATGCTGTCATGCCGCCACGTACGGCGCCGTCGGCATGCCGTACTTGACGCTTACAAGCACCGGCGATCAGGAGTCGGGCAGCGACTGCGCCATCGTGACGGAGGACGGGGCGAGGGCCGTCCTGCCGTCGTCGATGTCCCAGAGTGCGTTCTGCAGCAGCCGTCCGAGCGTCCAGCCGGTCGCGCGTGCACGGTCCAGACCGAGGGCCTCGGTGAGCAGGTCGAAGCGGCGCTGCACCACGCGCGGGGCATCTCCCTTCGTCACGACGTCGTCCCATCTGCTGTCCAGAGCGGGCCAGAGGTCGAAGCCGGGGTCCCCGGCGAGCGGCTCGGGGTCGATGGCGAGCCAGGGTTCACGGTGTGCGGCCAGCACGTTGTCGTAGTGCAGATCCCAGTGCAGCATCCGGTCCCCGGGCTCTCCGACGAGTTCGGCCACGGCCGCCGCCCAGCCGCGCAGCAGCTGCCGTTCCGCCGGGTCGGCCAGAGCCGTGACCGCCTGGGGAACCCGCTCCAGCATCTCGGTGGCGATGTCGCCGAGGCTGCGCAGTCCGGGTGGGGCGGGGACGCTCACCAGCCGGGCCTGCAACTCGGCGAGGATGCCCATCGCCACGTCGTCGTCCTCGACCGAGGTGAGCGTGCGGGCCGCGTCGAGCCGCTCCAGGAGCATGCCACTGCTGTCGGGATCGTGGTCGAGGAGCCGCACCGTCCCCACCCCGTTCCAGGTGCGCAGCCCGATGAGCGCGGCGGCGGTCTCCTCCCTGGGCAGCTGGAGTTTGAGCACCGCGCGCGTGCCGTCCTCGCGCAGCACCGGCAGCACCAGGGAGGCCTCTCCGGCTCCGACCGCGCCGTCCCGCCGCAGCTCCCAGCGCTCCAGGAGCTCCGCGGCGAGAGCGGGCAGTCCGGCGATCCAGGCCCGGCCTTCCGCACCGAAGGCGCTGTCGTACGACGCCACGAGGGACGGCGGGACCTCGGCCGCTTCCAACGTTTCCCGTCCCTCTCTCACGCCTTGGGCTGGGTGAAGCGGATGCTGTTGCCGAAGGGGTCGCGGAGGCCGCAGTCGATTCCGTAGGGGCGCTCGGTGGGCTCCTCGGTGAACTCGACGCCCTGGTCCCGCAGGCTCTGGTACGTCTTGCGGCAGTCGTCGGTGCTGAAGATGAGGTTGCCGCCGGCCGCGCCCTTGGTGAGCAGGTCACGGACCTGTTCCGCGATCTCCTCGGACAGGCTCGGCGGGCCGGGCTTCTCCAGCAGGATCTGCCGCTCGGGGTGACCGGGGACGTTGACGGTCAGCCAGCGCATGAAGCCGAGGTCGGCGTCGGTGTGGACTTCCAGGCCGAGCTTGCCCACGTAGAAGGCGAGGGCCTCGTCCTGGTCGAGTACGTAGATCTGGGAGTGTGTGATGGCGTTGAACATGTGCATCACGTTACGAGGCGAGCCGCGCGGATACTTATCCAAAACCGCTCAGTGCGGGTGCTCATGAGCCCGGCCGCATCCACGCCTTCGTGAAACACGTGGGCACGTCCGCGGCGACGGCCTGCTTGCGGTACTGCCTCGGTGACCGGCCGACGATGTCCCGGAACGTACGGCTGAAGGTCCCGGGGCTGGCGAAGCCGACCTCGAAGCAGATGTCCGTGATCCTGCGGTCGGTCTCGCGCAGGAGGAACATCGCGCGCTCGACACGGCGACGTTGCAGGTAGCGGTGCGGGGTCTCGCCGAACGTGGCGCGGAAGGTGCGGGTGAAATGGGCCGGTGACACGTGGGCGATGCGAGCCAGGGCCGGGACGTCCAGCGGCTGAGCGTAGGCGCCGTCCATCGCGTCCCGCGCCCTGAGCATGCGGCGGTTGGTCTCCTCGGCGGCTCGGCTCACAGCGTCATCACATCATGGCCCGGTAGAGCACATCACGGCCCGGTAGCGCACACGCCTCTCAGGCGTCGGTCCGGGCTTGCAGCGCGCGCAGTACGGCCACCATGTCCTCGCCGCCATGACCGTGCGCCACGGTCTCGTCGTAGAGGGCGTGGCAGACGTCGAGGAGCGGGGAGGCCAGATCGGCCTTGCGGGCGGCCTGCGCGATGAGCCGGTTGTTCTTGAGGACGTCCGCGGCGCCCGCCTGCACGGCGAAGTCGCCGGCCACGAGCTTGGCCGCCTTCACCCGGGAGACGGCACTGGCCATCGGGCCGGCGTCCAGGACGTCCCGCAGCAGCCGCTGGTCGAGGCCGTGCCGGTCGGCGAAGTGGAACGCCTCGGCGAGGCCGGTGACCAGGGTGATCAGGAAGAGGTTCACCGAGAACTTCATCAGCAGCGCGCCCGGTACGGGACCACAGCCGAACGTCTCCCGGCACATGGGCGCGAGCAGCGGACGTACGGCCTCCACCGCCGCCTCGTCCCCGGCCAGCATTCCGACCAACTCCCCCTGTTCCGCGGGCACTCGGGAGCCGGAGACGGGGGCCTCGACGTATCGTCCGTCCGCGCTCCGGACGGCGTCCTCCAGGCCGGCCGAGTACTCGGGTGAGGTCGTGCCCATGTGGACGAGGGTGCGGTCGGCGACACGGGCGGCGAAGGCGGCGGTGCCGCGTCCGAGGACCTCGTCCATGGCGTTCTCGTCGGCCAGCATGAGGATCACGGTCCGCGCCCGGGCGAAGACCTCGTCCGGGCTCGCCGCGACCTCCGCTCCGGCGGCACGGACGGGATCGCAGCGGTCCGGTGTGCGGTTCCAGACGACGAGGGGGGTGCCGGCGCGGGCGAGGTTGAGCGCCATGGGCTGCCCCATGACGCCGAGGCCGAGGAAACCGACGTACACAAGGCACCACCACTTACGGTCGGCGAGGGACTGCCCAGGACCACGGATCATTCGCTATGACAGCGGTCATAGTAGCCGACTTCTATGACCGCCGTCATAGGATGGCGGGCGGCTGGAGGCTCGACGGCTCAGGGAGGCCGGGATGTCCGAACGAGGACCGCGTGAGCGGATGGTCTTCAGCGCGGCCCAGCTCATCCGGCGCGACGGAGTCGCTTCCACCGGGATGCGCGAGGTCGCCGCCCACGCCGAGGCGCCGCGCGGTTCGCTTCAGCACTACTTCCCCGGCGGCAAGGAGCAGTTGGTCAACGAGGCGGTGGGCTGGGCGGGCAGGTACGCGGGCAATCGCGTCGCGCGCTTCCTCGCCGCGCTTCCGGAGCCGACGCCTGGTGGGCTCTTCGCCGAGATGGTGCGCCAGTGGACCGACGAGTACGAACGCGTCGGCTTCGGAGGTGGCTGCCCGGTGGCCGCGGCCACGGTGGACTGCGCGGAGTCCACCGCGTCCACACGTGAGGCGGCCGCGGCGGCGTTCGCCGCCTGGACCGGCCCGGTGGCGCGGGCCCTGGCCGACATGGGCGTGCCGGAGGAACGGACCGCTGACCTGGCCACACTCATGATCAGCACCTTGGAAGGAGCGCTCTTGATCGCCCGGGCCGAGCAGGACGTACGGGCCCTGACGACCGCGGCCCGCGAACTGGCCCCGCTCCTCGACGCAGCCGCGCGCACACGATGAACTGTTCCTCTGGAGGTCGCCCTTGTTCGTTTTCGTCTGTGCGCGGTGTGATGCCGAGCTGACCGTTCCCTTGTCGCAGGTCGCTCTTCCGGTGCACGCCCGGCAGAACTACGGGAACGGTGCCCAGCTTCCGGTGCTGATGGAGGCGGGGACGTTTGCCGTGGACCCGGAGCCCTGGGGAGGCCCGTGGCGGGGATGGGACGAGGTCGATCCGGGTGAGGCGGAAGCGCGTGGCATCTACGCGCCGGTCCCCACGCTGTCCGACGGCACGCCCGGGGCGATCGTCATCGCGCCGGGCGACATCCGCGGAACCCGGCTCATCCCCGAGAAGCGCGGCGGTTCCTGCTGTGGTCTCGACGGGGCCGACGGGCCCAACATGGTCTGCGCGGCCTGCGATCAGCCCGTGGCGACCAGGGTCGACGACTGCTCCCTCTGGCAGGCGGCGCGGCTCAGCTCGGACGCCGTACGCAGAGTGCTCGTCGGCGGTGTCGATGGGGAGCCGTTGTCCTGGGCGGAGTTGGTGGAGAGCGAGGAGGGGACGTCTCCGTTCGAGCCGGTGGCCACCTGGGGTGGGCCGTCCGGATCGGGGCACTACTGGTCGTGGAGTCCGCGCTGGGAGGCGGCGGCCGGCCATGCGCTCGCCCACCTGCTGGTGGCTTCACAGGGACAGCCGGTCGAGGTTCCCGGGGGTCTGACCGCGGACGTGTTCCAACGCGCGCTCGACACCCTGCTGCCCGCAGGCCCGCCAAGACGGCACGCCGGCCTCGCCGGCCCCGGACAACCCGCCCCAGGCACCGGCGTCGACATCCTCCTCGTACCGATCCATCCCCAGACGGGTCAGATCTGGACACCCACGGGCCCGGCTGCATCCGCATACCTGGTGCCCCTGCCTCTGGGCGTGTGGCTGTGGCTGGTCTCTCCCCAGACGTACCTGCCGGTCCCCGCGTCGGGCGGTATGCCGAAGGACGTCCTCCGCGACCACCCACTCCCGCCCCGCCCCAACCGCCTGTTCCGGGCCGACCGGGGAACGTTCCAGCACACCCTGGTCCGACTGCCCGCCGTGCGCAGCCCATGGATGCGAGCGATCCTCCAGAACCTCACGTACGGCAGATCGGCCGACCTCTTCTGACAACCATGTGCGGACGCTCACGGGAGGACACCGGATGACCAGCCTAGACGACAGCCAAGTTTGGGACCCGTTCGGGACGTTGCGCCGCGTGCTGTGGATCGGCGGCGGTCAGTGGGCCGGTAAGTCGACCGTCGCCGGGCTGCTGGCCGTTCAGTACGGCGTCACCACGTATCACTACGACTACCACGACGCCCGCGGTCACAACGATCGCCGGATCGCCCGCCGCGTGACCCTCGGTGAGCCCGTCACCGGGCCCGACAAGGACACCATGTGGGTGCACACCACCCCCGAGGAGATGGCCGCACAGACCCTGGCCGGCTTCCCGGACCGGTTCCAATGGGCGCTCGACGATCTGCGCGCCCTCGAGTCCGGCCGCCCGATCATCGCCGAAGGCTGGGGACTCCGGCCGGAACTCGTCGCGCCGGTCATCGACTCACCGCGCCGGATGGTCGTGATCGTGCCCACACCCGAGTTCCAGCAGCGACAGGTGCGTGAACTGCCCCGAGCCGCCTCGGTCAGTCACCGCGTCAGCGATCCGGCCCGAGCACAGGCCAACCGACTGGCCCGTGACCGACTCGTCGCCGAGGACGCCGTCCGCGCCGCCCGTCGACTCGGCATCCGCGTCATCATCGTCGACGGCTCCCGCGATGCCGCCGCGACCGCCGAGGAGGTCGCCGACCACTTCAGCCCCTACCTCCCGGAGCCGGAGCGCACGCCTTGATCACGGCGGCGTGCTCACACCGTGGGGTCGCCTCCGCCGATTTCCGCTACGCCATCCACTCCCGCGTGCCGAACGAGGTGCACGCCCGTGACGCCCACTCCGTCGCGGCACGCAGCGCCTCGGCGAAGCCCGGCTCGGTCAACTCGGCCTGTAGGGACAGCTGGTGAGCGAGTGTGCCGTGCAGTACGTCGCCCGCGCCGAGTGTGTCCACCACCCTTACGGCCGGGACAGTCACCGTGCCACCGCCGTGCGGCCCCTCCCACACGAGGGGCTGCCCGCCTCGGCTCACCGCCCTCCATGGGACGTGATGGTCGCGCAGGAACCGCAGGACCTCCTCGGGAATGGTGGTGCCGGGTGGGCGGAAGGAGTCCGCGCAGACGGCCACGTCGATGAAGGGCAACAGCTGTTCCGTTCCCGCCTTCCAGCTGCCGCCGTCGAGGACCGTGAGGCATCCGGCGGCGCGGGCGGCGCGTGCGACGGCCAGCGCGAGGTCCATGTGATGGCCGTCGAACTCGACCACGTCGTGGCCCGTGATCAGAGCCGTCAAGTCGTCGGGCGGCTCGATGCGGCGTCCCGTCGCGTTGGTCGACGCCACGGACCGGTCGCCGCTGGACGCGGTCACCAGGATCGAGGAGACGGCGGGTGGCGCGGTCGAGTCGGCCGACAGGTCCCGCACCGTCACGCCGAGCCCTTCCAGGTCCGCCACGGCCGCGACGCCCAGCGGATGAGAGCCGATCGACGTGAGCAGCGTGGCCGCGCCACCGAGGTGCGCGAAGGCGGCGGCGGCGTTGGCCGCCGGACCGCCCGCGGCCACCGTCTGCCGACGGGCCGTCACCTTCTCGTTCGGGCCCGGCAGTTGGTCCACGAGCTGGACGACGTCGAACGTGCACAGGCCGACGAACAGTCCCGCAGGGCGTTGTGACACGTCAGTCGACCGTCCCGATGTGTGCGGTGGGCCAGGGGCACGGGCACCTTACCCAGCCGCCCGACGACGAGATGGAGGAGTTGAGCAGGCGTGCGGGTGATCAGGAGGAGATGTCGTCGAACCGGAGACGGCAACTGCTAGGTTCCAGCGGATCATTACCGGTCGAACGGGGAGCAACAACATGCAGCGTCCGATGAGTCTTGTCGGCGTCGCCATCGCCGTCGTGCTGCTGACGGGATGCAGCGGCAGCGACGACACGTCCGAGTCGAAGCCCGAGAGCAGCGGCACCTCCGCCACCGCACCGTCGGCACCGAAGGTCGCCTCCTTCGACCCGCCGAAGTCCTTCGTCACGATGTCGGCGTACGGGATCGACCGCACGGCCAAGGACAACGAGTACACGCTCAAGGCCGGCATGGTCGGCCAGACCTCGCTGATCGCGGGCCTCACGGGTGTCACCGGCCACAACATCGCCGGGCAGGCGAAGCCGTGGACCGCGCCCGCCGCCGCGGCCACCACCACCGAGACGGAGGACGTGACCGCGCCCATGCCGGTCCGGCTGGACGGCAAGGACGTCGTGGCCGTCGCCTATGTCCAGAACGACAAGGGCCAGGGCACCCAGAAGGCCAAGGGCCAGGTGGTGTTCCAGTGGCTCGACTCGATCGACGGCAAGAAGGTCGCCGAGGTCACTGCGGACCTCACCCCGGTCCTCGGCGCCGGCCAAGGCGGCGACAACGTGGCGAGCCAGGCATACGACCCGGCCACCGGGCAGATCGTCGTCGGGGTCGGAGCCGCGGGCACGGAAGCCGCCGAGAAGGGGGGCGACGTGTTCACCGTCTACGCCGACCCCAAGACCGGCAAGTCAACCGTGATCCCGTTCGTCACCCCGGCGGGTGTGCTGAACGGTGTCGTCGCCGGCGCCAAGGGCGGCCACCGGGAGGGCGCGGCCGACGGCACGATCGTGCTCGCCGACGGTACGACCGGGAAGATCACCAAGCAGACCCCGACCAAGCAGGACTACCTCAACCCGGCGGGCAGCGGCTCCCGGCACGCCTACCTCGCCTCCAACTCGTACACGGGAGACGACACCTACGCCAACGCCCTGTACGCGGTCGACTTCGCCAGTGGCGCCGTCGTGCAGACGAAGTCGCAGATCACGGACGACCAGCTGAGCGGCTACACCTGCTGGGGCGACCAGGCCAAGTCCGTCGTCTGCACGTCCGGCGCGTCCGGCGGCCGGGAGATCATCGGCTTCGACGACACCACCGGCAAGAAGGCCTGGGGGTACACCGACAAGTCGGCGGACCGGGTCGTCCCGGCGATCACCGCGGCCTTCCACGGTGTCGTCTACGCCCAGACCGAGGCCCAGCCGGTGCTGATGGACGCGGCGACCGGCACGGACGTACCGGCCGCGTCCGCGAAGCCTTCGGCCGGAGGAGGGTCCCGGCAGGGCGCCGACCCGGCGACCGCGTACGGCTCGGACCTGTCGCTGTACGACGGCAAGGCGAGGTCGCCGATCGCGGTCACCCCGTACGGCGGCGCCTATCTGCAGGCTCCGACCGGCAGCAACTACGACCTCCAGACGGTTCTGATCGCGTTGGCGGCCACCTCCTGATCATCCGACTGCGAGCAGCGGGGCGTGCGCGGGTCCGCTGATAAAATGGCCACACGCTTCGACTTCGCCGGGGCCCGTACCGAGGGGTACGGGCCCCGGGCCATTCCGGGGCGCCTGATCAGGAAGGTTCCCCCATGAACGCGAAGCCGTCGAACACCGGACGCTCCTCTGCCGGTGCGTCGCAGCCGGTGTCCCCGGGTCAGCCGCCGGCCGTGTCCTTCGACGCGCTCGGGCTGCCGTCGGAGCTGGTGGCGGCGATGACGGCCCTCGGGGTGACCGAGCCGTTCCCGATCCAGGCCGCCACCCTGCCGGGCGCGCTGGCCGGCCGCGATGTCCTGGGCCGGGCGCGGACCGGCTCCGGCAAGACGCTGGCCTTCGGGCTGGCGCTCCTCGTCCGGACCGCGGGGCTGCGGGCGGACGCCAAGCGGCCGCTCGCGCTGGTGCTGGTGCCGACCCGGGAACTCGCGCAGCAGGTGAGCGACGCGCTGACCCCGTACGCGCAGACGCTGAAGGTGCGGCTGGCGACGGTGGTCGGCGGGCTGTCGATCAACCGGCAGCAGGCGGCGCTGCGGGCCGGCGTCGACGTGCTCATCGCGACGCCGGGCCGGCTGACCGACCTCGTGGAGCGCCGGGACTGCCACCTCGACCAGGTGCGGATCACGGTGCTGGACGAGGCGGACCAGATGTGCGACCTGGGTTTCCTGCCGCAGGTCACGCAGACCCTGGACCAGGTGCGCCCCGACGGTCAGCGGCTGCTGTTCTCGGCCACGCTGGACAAGGACGTCGAGCAACTGGTGCGCGGCTATCTGCACGACCCGGTGCTCGCGTCGGTCGACCCGGCGGCGGGCTCGGTCACCACGATGGAACACCATGTGCTGAACATCCACGCCGCCGACAAGTACGCGACCGCGACCGAGATCGCCGCTCGCGACGGGCGGGTCCTGATGTTCCTCGACACCAAGGCCGGCGTGGACCAGTTCACCCGCCATCTGCGGGCCAGTGGCATCCGGGCCGGTGCCCTGCACAGCGGGAAGTCGCAACCGCAGCGCACGCACACCCTGGGCCAGTTCAAGGACGGTGAGATCACCGTGCTGGTGGCCACCAATGTCGCCGCCCGGGGCATTCATATCGACACGCTCGACCTCGTCGTCAACGTCGACCCGCCGGCCGACGCCAAGGACTATGTGCACCGTGGCGGGCGTACGGCACGCGCCGGGGAGTCCGGGACCGTGGTCACGCTGGTCACGCCGAACCAGCGGCGCGACGTGAACCGGATGATGTCCGAGGCCGGTATCCGCCCGACGGTCACCTCGCGGCGCCCGCCGGCCGGGACGAAGACCTCCGGCGGCAACGCCCCCTTCCGCGGCCTCGGCTCCCGGACCGGCCGCCCCGCGAAGGAGTCCCGCAAGACGGCCGAGGCCCGCAAGATCGCGGAGGCCCGCGCGGCGGCCCGGGTACGCAAGGGCCGCTGAAGCCCGAGGTTGGCGGCGAGCACGCAGGGCCCGCTGAGGCCGGGGTCCGGCGGCGGGCGCGGAAGGGGTTGCTCAGACTCCGAACAACGCCGCCGCGTTGTCGTGGCACACGGCTCGCAGCCACTCCGGTCCGAGGCCCAGCCGCTCCAGGGCGTGCAGCTGGTGCAGGTACGGGTACGGGATGTTGGGGAAGTCTGAGCCCAGCAGGATGCGGTCGCCGAGCCCGGCGAACCGGGGCAGGGCGCGGCGCGGGAACGGCAGGAACCCCTCGGTGAAGTCGGTAAACGCCATGGTGGTGTCCAGCCTCACCTCCGTGTACCGCTCGGCGAGGCTCAGGAAGTCCTCGTACTCGGGCATCCCCATGTGCGCCACGATCAGCCGCAGCCTCGGGTGGCGCGCCAGCACCCGGGCGATCGGCTCGGGGCCGGTGTGCTTGCCCGGCGCGGGCCCGGAGCCGCAGTGGATCACCACGGGAATCCGGGCCTCGGCCAGCACGCCCCACGCCGGCAGGAGCAGCTCGTCGGCCGGGTCGTACGCCCCCACCTGCACATGCGCCTTGAACACGCGCGCTCCGGCTTCGACCGCCTCGCGGACGTACGTCTCGACGTCCGGCTCGGGATACAGGGTGGCGGTGTGCAGGCACTCCGGGGTCCGGTGGGCGAAGTCGGCCGCCCAGCCGTTCAGCCACCGGGCCATGCCGGGCTTGTGCGGGTAGAGCATCGACGTGAACGCCCGCACACCGAACCGGCGCAGCACATCCGCCCGTTCCGCCTCCTCCCGCCGATAGGTGATCGGCCACTCCAGCCCGCCGGTCAGGGTTCCCTGTGCGTCGAAGTACTCCCAGACCTTGTCCAGGACGCGCTCGGGCATGAAGTGCGTGTGGACGTCGACCAGTCCCGGAAGACCGAGCCCCTCCCAGAAGCGGCGGATCTCACCGGCTTCTGCTTCCCAGGACGCGTCACTGGCGGTTCGCGGGCTGTCGGGTGCCGGTGGGTGATCGTTCACGTCTCCCACGATCGGCCCTGGTGCGGGGGCAGGTCCAGCCGTTTCCGGCGAGCGACGTGAGTGATCCGTCACGGCACCCGTGCGGCGCAGGTGACGTCCCTGGCCGGAACGCGGCCGGTGGCGAGGTACGCATTGACCGTGTCGTCGACGCACGGGGTGCCGTAGACGCCGTAGACCGCGTGCTGGTCGGCGCCGCGCAGGGTGACCAGGCGGGAGGAGGGCCAGGCCCGGCGTACCGCGGTGGCGCCCTCGTAGGTGGTGCGCGGGTCGCCGGTGGCGTTGACGAGGAGGGCGGGGAGGTCGTCCCTGATGACGGTCGGGCGCTCGCGGGGCGGGGACCAGAACGCGCAGGGGTTCACGTTGTTCGTGACGGGGGCCAGCAGCGGGTCCTGCGCGCGGGCCCGCTGGATGTCGCGCCAGTAGACCTCCGGGTCCCGTGGTGCGGCGATGTCCCCGCACAGGATCGCCGTCTGGACGCTGCCGTAGGAGGAGTCGGTCCCGGTGAGCAGGAACGCGAGGGCGTCGGCCAGCCACGGGGACGCGGTGACCCGGTGCCCGTCCGCCGCGCGCAGCAGGTCGCGCATCGCCTGGGCGAAGTCCCCGTAGGCGGAGTCGTTGTCCTGCGAGAGGCCGTTGAAGACGATGAGGGGAACGACGTGCTCGTCCACGCGGTGCTCCCCGATCCGCAGGGGGGTGCGGGCCGCGGCCGCCTGGACGCGGTCCACGGCCGCCAGCACCGCCCCACGCGTCCGGCCCAGGCCGTACGTCGCGTCACGGGCGGCGGCCCAGGAGGCCCAGCCCTCCAGCGCGTGCCGGTTGGCCTTCTCGGTGCCCTGCAGCAGCCGGGGGCCGTACCGGTCCGGGTCGATGACACCGTCCAGGACGACCCGCTCGACGCGGGCGGGGAACATCGTCGTGTACACCTCGCCGAGGTAACTGCCGTAGGAGTAGCCCAGGTAGGAGATCCGCCGTTCACCGAGCGCCGCGCGGATGACGTCCATGTCGCGGGCGGTGTTGCGGGTGGTGGCGTACGACAGCACGTCCCCCGCGTGCTGCCGGCAGCGCTCGGCGAGGTCTTCGGAGAACGCCGTCATTCGGTCGAAGCCGGCACGGTCGAAGCCGGCGCTCCGGAACGCGGAGCCGGTCGGCCAGTGGCAGTCCAACGGGGTGCTGCGGCCGACGAAGCGGGGGTCCACGCCGACCACGTCGTAGCGTGCGCCGACGTCCTTCATCGCCTGGCGCACCCACGGCGGGTCGCCGAGGGTCTGCCCGCCGGGGCCGCCGCCGTTGAGGAGCAGCGGGCCGACGCGGTGGGCGGTGTCGGTGGCGCGGATGCGGGAGATCGCGACGGTGATCGTCCGGCCGCCGGGGTCGCCGTAGTCCAACGGCACGGTCACGTCGGTGCATTGGGCGCCCGCCTGCTCCAACTCCTTGCCGGTCGTGTCGTCCTGGCCGCGCACACAGCTCTTCCAGTCGAGATGCTGGTGGTGATAGCGGGCGAGGGGGTCGGAGGCGGCCTGGGCCGGGAGGGCGGTTGCGGGCAGCGCGGTGAGGGCGAGAGCGGTGGCGGCCAGGCAGAGGGCGGCCTTTCTCGTCGTACGCGAAACGCCTTGTGGCGAGCGGACTAAGTGGATCACCGGTGGGTCCCTTCTGTCGGTGCTGTGCCTTCGGCAGGCCGTTCTTCGCAGAAGGCGGTCTGCACGGTGGCGAGGAAGTCCTGTTCGGCCTGCAGGGTGTCGGGCACCTTGTTGAGCGCGACGGCCACGCTCCGCCCGCCGGGGCCGACGGCGGTCAGCGCCCGGTGGCCTCCTGGCACGGTCCCCGCGTGGCCCCACCACAGGCCGCCGCAGCGCAGCGGGGAGGCGATCAGGCCGAGCCCGTAGCGGGCGCCGGGCCACAGCCGGTCGGGGTCGGCGGCCACCGTCCGCCGCATGTCGGCGAGTTGGGCCGCGGGCAGCAGCCGTCCGCCGAGCAGTGCGGTGACGAACCGGGTCAGGTCGGCGGGGGTGGAGACCAGGGCACCGCCGACGCCCCCGAAGGTCGTGTTCCAGGCGGTGCCGTCGGTGAGGAGGCCGTCCTCGGTGGTGAAGTAGCTGCGCGAGTGCGGTCCCTGGATGCGAGTGTCGTCGCCGGGCCAGTACGTGTCGTGCAGCCCGAGGGGCCGGATCACGCGGCGGGTGATCTCCTCCTCCGGGGAGCGGCCGGTGACCTTGCCGATGATCAGGCCCGCGAGGAGGTAGTTGGTGGTCGCGTAGTGCCATGTGTTCGTCGGTCGTGGCAGGTCGAGGGCGCGGGCGATGAGTTCGTGGGGCTCGAAGTGGCGGTTGCGGAGGCGTTCGGGGTGTTCCCACTCGGGGGCGTCGAGGTAGTCGGGCAACCCGCTGGTGTGGCGCAGCAGTTGGCGTACGGTGATGCGGCGGCCGTCGTAGCCGCCCTGCCGGATCAGGCCGGGCAGGTAGTGGTCGACGGGCGCGTCGAGCGCGATCCGGTGCTCGGCGGCGAGTTGGAGCACGACCGTGGCGGTGAACGTCTTGGTGACGCTGCCGACGCGCAGCCGGTCGGCGGCGTTCATGGCGCGGCCCGTGCGAAGGTCCGCCGTCCCCGCGGTCGCGGTCCAACTCCCGCAGGTCGCATCCGCGTTGGGGTCGGTCACAAGGACCGCGGCGCCGGTGATCCGGTCGCGCCCGGTGAGCGTGCGCAGTGCTTGGCGCAGTTCGCTGTGGGCTCGGCACACGGCGTCGTGTGCAGTGGGCAGTTGTCGCGCGGCGGCGGGCGCTGCCGGTACGACCATGGCCGCCAACAGAGCCGCCACGCCTGCGCGTCTGCCCAGCGTCGAGGTGGTGCGCGGGGATGCCATGCGCCACAACGCTAGGCAGGCACCGGGGCGGGGTCACTCGGGGTGACCTCCGGATCGCGGGTGGGGGCAGCCTCAGCGGGCGGCTGGGGCCTTCCCCCTGTAGTGCGTCGGCACTAGGCGGCGCCGGTCGCTGGTCCAGGTGCACCAGGGACAGACGGCAGCGGGGAACGATGTCCGGCGAGGCACCGGAAGGAAGGGTTGGAGGCGCGTGAGATCCGCGCAATTCCCCTTGCCTAGCGGTGTCTGGAGTGATCAGAAGTGGCTGTGTTGCTGTACCGGATCGGACGGTGGGCCTTCCGGCGGCGTCGGCTCGTGGGCGGTGTGTGGCTCGGTGTCCTGGTGCTGGCCGTCGCCGCCGCCGCGCTGGCGCCGGCCGGAGAGGAGGAGGACCTCTCCATGCCCGGCACCGAGTCGCAGAAGGCGTTCGACCTGCTGGACGAGCGGTTCCCGCAGAGCAACTCCCAGGGGGCGGAGGCCCGTCTGGTGTTCCGGGCGCCGGACGGCCAACGGGTGACGGCCAAGGAGAACCGGGCGGCGGTCGAGGACGCGCTCGGCTCGCTGGACGACGGCGCTCAGGTCGCGTCGGCCACCGACCCCTATGAGAGCGGCGCCGTCAGCGAGGACGGCACCATCGCATACTCCACGATCACCTACACCGCGGACGCCGTGGACCTGACCGAGGCGTCGAAGGACGACCTCGCGAACGCCGCGCGACAGGCCCGGGACACGGGGCTGACCGTGGAGATCGGTGGCTCCGCCCTGGACGCGGAGGAAGAGCCGGGCGGTACGACGGAGATCGTGGGCGTGGCGGTCGCGGCCGTGGTGCTGGTGCTCGCCCTCGGGTCGCTGATCGCGGCCGGACTGTCGCTGCTGACCGCCTTCGTGGGCGTGGCCATCGCCTTCGGTCTGGTCGCGGCGCTGGCCGTGCCGCTGGGGCTGACCTCCACCGTCGCCATCCTGGCCCTGATGCTGGGGCTGGCGGTCGGCATCGACTACGCGCTCTTCATCACCTCCCGCTTCCGACACGAGTGCGCCCAGGGCAGGGCGCCCGAGGAGGCCGCGGGGCGGGCGGTGGGCACGGCCGGGTCCGCCGTCGTCTTCGCCGGTGCGACCGTCTTCATCGCCCTGGTCGGCCTGGGCGTGGTCGGCATCCCCGAACTCACCAAGATGGGCCTGGGCGGCGCGGGCGCCGTGGCCCTCGCCGTCCTCGTCGCCCTCACCCTGGTCCCGGCGCTGTTCGGGTTCTTCGGCCGGCGGATGCTGCCCCGCGCCGTCCGCAAGGCGATCCGGTCGGGCGACGCATCCCCGCGTCCGGTGCCTGACACCGGCCGGCCCGGACTCGGCGCCCGCTGGGCGCGGTTCGTGCTGCGCCGTCCGGTGCCCGTCCTGATGATCGCCGGGTTGGGCCTCGGGGCCGTGGCCCTTCCCGCCCTGGGCCTCGAACTTGGTCTGCCCGGAGACGAGTCGAAGTCGGTGGAGACCACCCAGCGCCGCGCCTACGACCTGATGTCGGAAGGCTTCGGCCCCGGCTTCAACGGCCCTTTGACCGTGGTCGTCGACACCTCCGGGTCCGGGGACGTGCGGGCCACCACAGACCTGGTCGTCAGGACCGTACGGGACGTCGACGGCGTCGCGTCGGTCGGCGATCCGGTGCTCAGCCGGGCCGAGGACACGGCCGTCCTCACCGCCGTCCCGGACACCGCGCCCAACACGGGCGCGACCAAGGACCTCGTGCACACGATCCGCAGCGCGATCTCCGACGTCGAGGCCGACACGGGCGCCGACGTCCTGGTCACCGGCACCACCGCGATGAACATCGACATCTCCCAGGCCATGTCCGACGCCCTGCTCCCCTACCTGACCGTGGTCATCGGCCTGGCCGTGCTGCTGTTGACGGTGGTCTTCCGCTCGGTCCTGGTCCCGGTCAAGGCCGCGCTCGGGTTCCTGCTGTCGGTGGGTGCCGCCTTCGGCGTCCTCGTCGCCGTCTTCCAATGGGGATGGGCGGCGGACCTGATCGGCATCGAACAGACCGGGCCGGTCATGTCGTTGATGCCGATTCTGATCATCGGCATCGTCTTCGGTCTGGCCATGGACTACGAGGTCTTCCTCCTGACCCGGATGCGGGAGGCGTACGTCCATGGCGCCTCGCCCGGTGACGCGGTCGTCAACGGCTTCCGGCACAGCGGTCGGGTGGTGGCCGCCGCCGCGATCATCATGATCAGCGTGTTCGCCGGGTTCATCGGGATGAGCAGCCCGACGATCCAGACGATGGGCGTCGGACTGGCCGCCGCCGTAGCCTTCGACGCCTTCGTGGTGCGGATGGCGATCGCGCCCGCGGTCCTGGCGCTGCTCGGCCACCGGGCCTGGTGGCTGCCCCGTATCCTCGACCGTGTGCTGCCGAATGTGGACATCGAGGGGGAGAAACTGAACCGCCAAGTCCCGGCCCACGCAACCGAGTCGGACGCCGCGGTACGGCGGTTCCCGGTCGGCCGGGACTGAACCCGCCATGACTGACAGGGGTGTTGAGGGACTGCGACCACGCGGCACGTGGTGGCGGGAGGCAGCGATCACGGGGACGGCGTTCACGCTCTGTCTGCTCGGCGGCGTCCTCCAGGACGACGGCCGCACACTGGGAGCGCCCTCCGTCGCCGCCTACGTCATCGCCGTGGTGTCCTGTGCCGTGCTGCCGCTGCGGCACCGGGCACCCCTGGCCGCCATGGCGGTCACGACAGCCGCCGGGGCGCTCGCGCCGTCCCTGGACCTGCTGTTGAGCCCGCTCATCGTGGCCCCCGCCGTGATCACCGCCTACTCGCTCACCGCGCGCACCGAACGGCACGCGGTGAGCGCGGTGTCGCTCACCTCCGTGGCCCTGGTGGTCGCCTCCACTCCCTTGCTCGGAGCCCTGTCCTGGAAGGACGCGAGCAGGATCGGGGCGGTGGCGGCGTTCCCCCTGGTGGCCGGCGTACTGGGCCACTCGGCCCACAACCGGCGGGCCTATCTGGCGGCCATGGAGGAGCGGGCCAAGCGCGCCGAGGAGAGCCGGGAGGGCGAGGCGCGCCGGCGAGTGGCCGAGGAACGGGTGCGCATCGCCCGGGAGTTGCACGACCTCGTGGCCCATCAGATCACCCTCGCCAACGCGCAGGCCACGGTCGCCGCCCACCTCTTCGACGCCCGCCCGGAGCAGACCCGTCAGAGCCTCAAGGAACTCGTCGAGACCACCGGCCACGCGCTCGACGAACTGCGCGCCACCGTAGGACTGTTGCGCCAGTCCGGGGACGCGGCGGCACCCGCGGAACCGACACCCGGGCTGGCCCGCCTTCCCGCACTCCTGGAGTCCTTCGGCCGCGCGGGGCTTCAGGTGACGGCGCATCAGAAGGGCACCGTCCGGCCGCTGCCACCAGGGGTGGACCTCACCGCCTACCGCATCATCCAGGAGGCCCTGACCAACGTGACCAAGCACGCCGGCACCTCCGACGCCCGGGTGCAACTCGCCTGGGAGCGCGACCGCTTGACCATCACCGTCGCCGACGACGGACGAGACACTCCCCCGATGTCTTCCGCCGTTGCGAGTGCCTCCACGCTGCCTGACCGTCCGCCCGGCTACGGTCTGATCGGGATGCGCGAGCGGGCCACCGCGGTCGGCGGACACCTGTCCGCGGGCAGGCAACCCGAGGGCGGCTTCCTCGTCTCCGCCCACCTGCCCCTGCCAGCCGCCAAGGACACGGCACCCGACGGACACAGCGGCGACCGGCGCGACGGGGAGGCGTCATGACGCTCCGCGTGCTGCTCGCCGACGACCAGGCGCTGCTGCGCCAGGCCTTCCGCCTGCTGCTCGACTCCGCCGACGACATCACCGTGGTCGGCGAGGCCGGCGACGGCCGAGAGGCGGTGCGGCTCACCCGGGAGCTGCGCCCGGACGTGGTGCTCATGGACATCCGTATGCCCGAGGTGGACGGGCTCGCCGCCACGACGGAGATCTGCGCGGACCCGGAACTGCGCGCGAGCCGCATCCTCGTCCTCACCACCTACGAGACCGACGAATACGTCGCCCAGGCGCTGCGCGCGGGAGCCGGCGGGTTCATCGGCAAGGGCATCGGGGCCGACGACCTGCTGAACGCCGTGCGGACGATCGCCGACGGCGACACGCTCCTGTCCCCCGCCGCGACGCGCTCCCTGGTCGCCCGTTTCCTCGCCATACCGGACACCGTCCCGCCGCAGAACCCCGAACGGCTCGACCGGCTCACGCCGCGCGAACGCGAGATGGTGGCCCTCGTCGCGACCGGCCTGTCCAACCAGGAGATCGCCGAGCGGTTGTTCCTCAGCCCCTTCACCGTCCGCGCCCATGTGCAGCGCGCCATGACGAAGCTGGAGGCCCGCGACCGGGCCCAACTCGTCGTCATCGCCTACCGGACGGGCCTGGTCCGACCCACCCCGGACGAGCAGCCGTGACCGAACGCCGGGTCGGGGCCCCGGACGATGAGGCGCAGCCCAACACCCGGCCCGGACCTCTCGGGACCATAAGCCGCAGCCCAACACCGGACCCGGACCGCTCCAGACGATAAGCCTCAACCGAACACCGGCCCCACACCCCCCTGGACAAGCGGCACACCAGGCCCGCCCCGGACACGCAGCCGTCACCGTAGCCGTAGCCGACCACCGCACCCGCCGCTCAGTCTCCGCTCGGCGGCGCCGCGCTCTCCCGGATGATCAGGCGCGTCGGCACCAGCGTCGTGCCGTGGGGCGTGTCGTCGTGGCGCAGTTTGCGCAGGACCGCCTGGACGCAGAGGCGGCCGACCTCGGCGAAGTCCTGGTGGACGG
This sequence comes from Streptomyces justiciae, assembly GCF_015163075.1. Lineage (GTDB taxonomy): Bacteria > Actinomycetota > Actinomycetes > Streptomycetales > Streptomycetaceae > Streptomyces > Streptomyces justiciae. The sequence goes on along the minus strand of NZ_JADDXU010000004.1, from coordinate 395,136 downwards.
TGGTCAGGGGCGGCAGGAAGGACGACGCCTCGGCGATGTCGTCGAAGCCGATGACACTGACGTCCTCCGGGACACGCCGGCCGCGTTCGTGCAGGGCGCGCAGCAGGCCCAGGGCCATCTGGTCGTTGGCCGTGAAGACCGCCGTGCAGTCCTGCTGCGCGGCCAGCTCCAGGCCCGCCCGGTAGCCGGACCCCGCCGACCAGTCGCCGCGCACCAGCGGCGGCACCGGACGGCCCGCCTCGGTGAGCGTGGCCTGCCAGGCGTCGGTGCGGCGCTGGGCGGCGTAGGAGTCCTCCGGGCCGGCGAGGTGCCAGACGGTGTGGTGGCCGAGCCCGAGGAGGTGTTCGACGGCGGTGCGGGTGCCGCCGGCCTGGTCGGTGTCGACGACCGTATACCGGTCCCCCGCGTCGGAGTCGGCGACGACCACCTGGACGCGGGGCGGCATGTTGATGGTGGCCGCGTCCAGGAGGTGCACCTCCATGATGACGATCACCGCGTCGACGGCGAGTTCCTGCAGCCGGGAGAAGGCGCCGCGCACCTCGTCCTGGGTGGGGACGGCCAGGGGCAGCAGGGTCACGGCGTAGCCCTCGGCGGCCGCCGCGGTCGCGATCGCCTCCAGGGTGCGGACGTTGCCGGTCGTGGAGAGGGAGAAGGTGATGACGCCCAGGGTGCGGAACTCGCCGCGTTTGAGGGCGCGGGCGGCGCTGTTGGGGCGGTAGCCCAGCTCCCGCATGGCGTCGAGGACCTGGCGGCGGGTCTCCTCGTTGACGCCTGCGTAGCCGTTCGACACGCGGGAGACGGTCTGGGAGGACACCCCGGCCAGCCGCGCCACGTCGGCCATCGAGACCGAGGGACGGCCCACGCGGCGGCCTCGGCGCGGCGCCTGCGGCGGCGAGTCGTGTGTCGCGTCCATTTGCTACCCCCTGCCTCTCCTTGCATCGCTTTGATCACGATCCTCCGGGGAGGCCCTTGACCTGTGTCATCGGAGGAGTGTAGACATGCCGCCATCGGATGTTTACGTAAACATAACAGCTCAAGTCACTTTTTCTGCTGATCGATGTTTACGCAAACATCGCGGCCGCCCTGCACGGGAAACCAGTGCCGGGCGGGGGTTCCATGAGTGAACGAGCGAGGAACGATCATGACAACGTTGCAACCGCCGGCAGCCGCCGAGCCGCGCCCGGCACCGCCTCCGGCGAAACGGGACCGACGCTCGTGGACGGGGTGGGGGTTCATCGGCCCGTTCGTGGCGGTCTTCGCGCTGGTCTTCCTCGCGCCCATCGCGTACTCGATCTATCTGAGCCTCTACCGCAACCAGCTCATCGGCGGCAACCACTTCGTCGGCCTGGACAACTACACCCAGGCCCTCAAGGACGACCAGTTCTGGCAGGCCGTCGGCCGGGTGGCGCTCTTCCTGGCGATCCAGGTGCCGATCATGCTGGGCATCGCCCTGCTGGTGGCGCTGGCGCTGGACAGCGGCCGGCTCTACGGCAAGAGCTTCTTCCGGATCACGATCTTCCTGCCGTACGCCGTGCCCGCCGTGGTCGCCACCCTGATGTGGGGCTTCATGTACGGCACCAAGTACGGCCTGGTGGGCGACATCAACGAGGCGTTCGGCACCTCGCTGCCCGACCTGCTCTCCCCCGACTGGGTGCTCGCCTCCATCGGCAACATCGTGACCTGGGAGTTCGTCGGCTACAACATGCTGATCTTCTACTCCGCGCTGCGGGTGATCCCGACCTCGCTGTACGAGGCCGCGGAGATCGACGGCGCCGGTCAGTGGCGGATCATCAGCTCGATCAAGCTGCCCGCGATCCGGGGCGCGATCGTCATCGCGACGATCTTCTCGATCATCGGCAGCTTCCAGCTCTTCAACGAGCCGAGCATCCTGCGCCCGCTGGCGCGCAACGCCATCACCACCGACTACACGCCGAACTTCTACACGTACTCGCTGTCCTTCAACGGCCAGCAGCACAACTACTCCGCGACGGTGGCCATCATCATGGGCGTCCTCACGATGATCGTCGCCTACGCCGTCCAGCTGCGCGGCATGCGCAAGGGAGCGTGACCCGATGAGCACCTCTGTCGCCGCTCCCCCCGCCAAGAGCGCGTCCCCGCTGCGCACCCCGCGCAAGAAGCACACCCCGGGCAAGCCGAAACGCAGCCTGCTGCTCACGGGGCTGATGGCCCTGATGGTCCTCTACACCGTGGCGCCGCTGATCTGGCTGGTCATCAACTCCACCAAGACGCAGGCGGGTCTGGGCTCCTCCAACGGACTGTGGTTCGCCCACGACTTCGCCCTGTGGGACAACATCCGCACCACCTTCACCTACCACGACGGCATCTTCGTCCGCTGGCTGCTCAACACCCTGCTGTACGTCGTGCTCGGCGCCGGTGGCGCGACGCTGCTGGCGGTGCTCGGCGGGTACGCGCTGGCGAAGTTCGACTTCCCCGGCAAGCGCGGGATCTTCGCCGTCGTCATCGGCGCCGTGGCCGTGCCGGGTACGGCCCTCGCGGTGCCGACGTTCCTGATGTTCAGCAAGATGGGGCTCACCGACACCCCGTGGGCCGTGATCATCCCGTCGCTGGTCTCGCCGTTCGGCCTCTATCTGATGTGGGTGTTCGCCGCCGAGGCGATCCCGACCGAGCTGCTGGAAGCGGCCCGGATGGACGGGGCGAACGAGGTGCGGACCTTCTTCCAGGTCGCGCTGCCGCTGCTGGCCCCGGGCATCGTGACCGTGCTGCTGTTCACCACGGTCGCCACCTGGAACAACTACTTCCTGCCGCTGATCATGCTCAAGGACCCGGACTGGTACCCGCTGACCCTGGGCCTGAGCGCCTGGAACTCGCAGGCGGAGACCATCGGCGGTGACGTGATCTTCAACCTGGTCATCACCGGCTCCCTCATCACGATCATCCCCCTGATCGCCGCCTTCCTGTTCCTCCAGAAGTACTGGCAGTCCGGTCTGGCCGCCGGAAGCGTCAAGGAGTGACGCCCCCGAACCCCCCAATGCAGCACCCCTGAAACACCCGTTGAAGCACCACCACCCTCACCTGTCCCACCCACGAAGAAGTGGAAGCACCTCCATGCGCAGAACAACGAGCCGCATCCTGCGCGGCATCGCCCTCGTCTCCACCCTCGCCCTCGGCGTGACCGCCTGTGGCGGCTCGGACGACGACTCCGACACCAAGGCCGTCTCCGCCGCCGACATCAAGGCGGCCCTGGACAAGGGCGGCTCCATCACGGTCTGGGCCTGGGAGCCCACCCTGAAGACCGTGGCCGCCGACTTCCAGAAGAAGTACCCGAAGGTCAAGGTCAACCTGGTCAGCGAGCGCTCCGGCGACAAGCACTACACCGCGCTGTCCAACGCGATCTCGGCCGGCAAGGGCGTCCCGGACGTCGCCCAGGTCGAGTACTTCGCGCTCGGCCAGTACTCCCTCACCAAGGGCCTGACCGACCTGGCCCCGTACGGCGCCGACAAGCTCGCCTCGAAGTACACGGCCGGTCCGTGGAACGCGGTCAGCGACGGCGACAAGGTCTACGGCCTGCCGATGGACTCGGGCCCGATGGCGATGTTCTACAACAAGACCGTCTTCGACAAGTACAAGGTCGCCGTCCCGACCACGTGGGACGAGTACCTGGACGCGGCCCGCAAGATCCACAAGGCCGACCCGAAGGCGTACATCGCCAACGACGCCGGTGACGCGGGCTTCACCACCTCCATGCTGTGGCAGGCCGGTTCGCGCCCGTACAAGGTCGACGGCACCAAGGTCGGCATCAACTTCGACGACGCCGGCGCGAAGAAGTTCGAGACCGTCTGGCAGAAGCTGATCGACGAGAAGCTGCTCGCCCCGATCAACGGCTGGACCGACGACTGGTACAAGGGCCTCGGCGACGGCACCATCGCCACCCTGACCACCGGCGCCTGGATGCCCGCCAACTTCGAGACCGGCGTCCCCGGCGCCAAGGGCCAGTGGCGTGCGGCGGCGATGCCCGCCTGGACCAAGGGTGACAAGGCGAGCGCGGAGAACGGCGGCTCCTCGCTGACCGTCCCGGCGCTGGCCAAGAACAAGGAACTCGCCTACGCCTTCACCGAGTACGCCAACTCCGGTGCCGGTGTCGCCACCCGCGTCTCCGAGGGCGCCTTCCCCGCCACCAAGGCGCAGCTGGAGGACCCCGCGTTCCAGAGCAAGAAGTTCGACTACTTCGACGGCCAGGAGGCGAACAAGATCTTCGCCGAGTCCGCGGCGAACGTGGCGAGCGACTGGTCCTACCTGCCGTTCCAGCAGTACGCGAACTCGATCTTCAACGACACGGTCGGCAAGGCGTACGTCTCCAACACCTCGCTGGCGGACGGCCTGAAGGCCTGGCAGGACGCCTCGATCAAGTACGGCGAGGAGCAGGGCTTCACCATCGAGAAGTAGTTCTCGCGGAAGCCGAGAAGCACTTCTCGCGGAAGCAATGAACGCCGGGCGGCGCGGCTCCCGGGCCGCGCCGCCCCCGTGCACCACCCCTTCGGAAGGACCGCCATGATCTCCACCCTCCACTCCCGCCGCCGCGGGGCGGACGGTGACCTCACCCCGCGTCTCGCCTTCGGCGCCGACTACAACCCCGAGCAGTGGCCCCGGGAGGTGTGGGAGGAGGACGTCCGGCTGATGCAGGAGGCCGGTGTCAACGTCGTCTCCGTGGCGATCTTCTCCTGGGCGCGCCTGCAACCGACCGCCGACACCTGGGACTTCGGCTGGCTCGACGAGGTCATGGACCTGCTGCACGCGGGTGGGATAGGCGTCGACCTGGCGACCGCCACCGCCTCCCCGCCGCCGTGGCTGACCACGGCCCACCCGGAGATCCTGCCGGTCACCGCGACCGGCGAGACCCTGTGGCCGGGCGCCCGCCAGCACTGGCGGCCCACCTCCCCCGTCTTCCGCGAGCACGCCCTGCGCCTGGTCCGCGAGATGGCCACCCGCTACGCCGACCACCCCGCGCTGGTCGCCTGGCACGTCTCCAACGAGCTGGGCTGCCACAACGTCTACGACTACTCCGACGACGCGGCCCGCGCCTTCCGCGACTGGCTGCGCGCCCGCTACGGCACGCTGGAGGCCCTCAACCACGCCTGGGGCACGGCGTTCTGGTCGCAGCGCTACAGCGCCTGGGAGCAGATCTTGCCCCCGCGCCTCGCGGCCTCGCACCCGAACCCGACGCAGCAGCTGGACTTCAAGCGGTTCTCCTCCGACGTCCTGAAGGACTATCTGCGCGCCGAGCGGGACCTGCTCAAGGAGATCACCCCGGACGTCCCGGTCACCACCAACTTCATGGTGATGGGCGAGACGAAGGGCATGAACTACGCGGACTGGGCCGAGGAGATCGACTTCGTCTCCAACGACCACTACGTCCACCCGGGCCCGCAGTCCCGCGACGAGCTGTCCTTCTCCGCGAACCTCACCAGCGGCATCGCGGGCGGCCGGCCGTGGTTCCTGATGGAGCACTCCACCAGCGCGGTCAACTGGCAGCCGGTGAACGTGGCCAAGCGGCCCGGCGAGATGGCCCGTGACGCGCTGCTGCACGTGGCGCACGGCGCGGACGCCGTCTGCTACTTCCAGTGGCGGCAGTCGGCGGCCGGTGCCGAGAAGTACCACTCGGCGATGGTCCCGCACGCCGGCGCCGACAGCGAGCTGTTCCGCGCGGTCGCCGAACTCGGCGCCACCCTCAGGACGCTGGCCCCGGTGGCCGGTTCGAGCCGGGAGAGCGCCAAGGTCGGCATCGTCTTCGACTGGGACTCCTGGTGGGCGAGCGAGCAGGACTCCCACCCCACCTCGCTCCTCAACTACCGCCAGGAGGGCCTGGACTGGTACTCCGCGCTCCTCGCGCTCGGCGTGCGCGCCGACCTGATCACCACCAAGAGCGACTTCGCCCGCTACGACGTGCTGATCGCGCCGGTCCTGCACGTGATGCCGGCCGAGCTCGCCAAGGAGCTGACCCGCTACGCCGAGCAGGGCGGCCACCTGGTGACGACCTACTTCTCCGGCGTCGTCGACCAGAACGACCACATCTGGCTCGGCGGCTACCCCGGCGCCCTGCGCGAGCTGCTCGGCATCCGCGTCGAGGAGTTCGGGCCGCTGCTCGCCGACGAGTCGGTGGCCCTGGACGACGGCTCGACCGGCACCCTGTGGACCGACCGCATCACCCTGGCCGACGACCGGACCGAGGTCCTCGCCCGCTACGACTCCGGCAACCAGGCCGGGCGGCCCGCGGTCACCCGCCGTACGGCGGCGGCCGGTTCGGCGTCGTACGTCTCCACGCGTCTCGGCGTCGCGGGGCTCACCGCGCTGCTGCCGCGTCTGCTCGAACCGGCGGGCGTGCACAGCGAACTCCCAGCCGAGGCGCGCGGACGGGTCGAGCTGGTCGTCCGGAAGAACACCGAGGAGCAGTTCCTGTTCCTGGTCAACCGCACCGACGACACGGTGCCGCTGCCCGGGTTCGCCGGTGACGTGCTGTACGGCACGGCTGGCGACGGCGGGCTCGTCCTCGGGCCGCGCGAGGTCGGCGTGGTCCGCCGGCCCCTGGTCTGACCGCAGTTGTCTCCCCGGGCGGCACATGGCCCGCCCGGGGCACTCCCCTCCCCGTACGTCCGGCGGGAGGGACCACCGCAGCGTTTCCACCTATGAAGCTGGGAGCACACGATGGCAGGACTCACCCGCAGCAGACGGTTCCTCGGGGCCGCGTCGATGACCGCGCTGGCGACCGGAGCGGCACTGCTCTCGGTGCCCGCGCCGCTCGCGCAGGCCGACACGGCCACCGCGTCGGTCACCGTGCAGCCCGATCCGTCGTACAAGCAGGACCGGTTCGAGGGCTGGGGCACCAGCCTGGTCTGGTTCGCCAACGCCACCGGCGACTACCCGAAGGAGATCCGCGAGAAGCTCGCCGATCTGCTCTTCGGTGACGACGGTCTGGCGCTGAACATCGCGCGCTACAACATCGGCGGCGGCAACGCCCCCGACGTGAAGGACTACCTGCGCGCCGGTGGCGCGGTCGAGGGCTGGTGGAAGGCGCCGGCGGGCACGACCCGTACCGACACCGACTGGTGGAACGCCGACGACGCCGCCGACTGGAACCCGGACGCGGACGCCACCCAGCGCTGGTGGGTCGAGCGGATCAAGAACGACATCGACCACTGGGAGACGTTCTCCAACTCCCCGCCGTGGTTCATGACCGAGAGCGGCTACGTCTCGGGCGGGTTCAACGCCAACGCCGAGCAGCTGAAGGAGAGTTCGGTCGGTGACTTCGCCGCCTACCTCGCCGGGGCGACGAAGCGGCTGGAGAAGTCCGAGGGCATCAGGGTCGACACCGTCGACCCGTTCAACGAGCCCAACACCGGCTACTGGGGCACCCGTCTGGACGCGAACGGCGAGCCGGTGGGCGGCCGTCAGGAGGGTGCGCACATCGGGCCCGCGATGCAGGAGAAGGTACTCGCCGCGCTGGCGCCCGCACTGAAGAAGGCCAAGGTCAAGGCCGACATATCGGCGATGGACGAGACCAACCCCGGTCTGTTCGCGACCAACTGGAACTCCTACTCCCAGGCGTCCAAGGACCTCGTCGGCCAGATGAACGTCCACACGTACGGCACCGGTCAGCGCACCACCGTCCGCGACCTGGCCAAGGCGGCCGACAAGCCGCTGTGGATGAGCGAGGTCGAGGGTGACTGGGGCGACGGGCAGAGCTTCACCGACATGCGCCCCGGCCTGGGCCTCGCCCAGCAGATGGTCAACGACCTGCGCGAACTGGAGCCCAAGGCCTGGGTGTTCTGGCAGCCGGTCGAGGACTACGACAACATGAAGCCGGGCGGCGAGTCCGCCAAGGGCGGCAACTGGGGTTCCGTCCAGCTCCCGTTCAGCTGCACGTCGACGGACACCCTCCAGTCCTGCCCGATCTACACGAACACCAAGTTCGACACGGCCCGTAACTTCACGCACTTCATCAAGCCCGGCGACAGCCTGATCAAGGTGAACGACACCTCCAGCGCCGCCGCGGTCACGAAGGACGGCAAGGGCGCCTCGCTGGTCCACGTCAACTCCACGACCGCGCCCCGTGCGGTGACGATCGACCTGTCGAAGTTCGGGAAGATCAAGGACAACGCGACGGTCACCCCGACCGTGACCGACGCGGCCGGCAAGCTGGTGCAGCAGGCGCCGGTCGAGGTCGTCGACGGCAAGGCGACGTACACCGTCCCCGCGCAGTCCGTGACCTCCTTCGCCGTCAAGGGCGTCTCCGGTGTCGCGAAGGACGCGAGCCTGTTCAGCAAGGGCGCGTCCTACACGCTGACCGGGGTGCAGAGCGGCAAGGCAGTGACCGTCGGCGCCAACGGCACGAACCTGGTCATCAACTCGGCGAACGGCACGGTGGCGCAGGAGTGGCGCCTTGAGGCGAAGTACGGCCAGAAGGGCAGCAACCGGGCCCGCTACGTCTTCGCCAACCCGGCCGAGGGCAAGCGGCTCGCCGTACGGGACAACGTGCCGGTGATCGAGCCCGACACCGGCGACCGGGACCCGGCGACCGAGTGGATCCTCTCGACCACAGGCGACGGCACCTGGACGCTGGTGAACCAGGCGACCGGGCGACTCCTCGAGGTCGGCGGCCAGGCGACGAACGAGGGCGCGGCCGTCACGACGTGGCAGGCCAACTCCGGTTCCAACCAGCGCTGGCGGATCACCGAGGTGAGCTGATCAGCCTCTGAACGCTTCGGGCTGAACGCCCGGCCGGGACTCCCCGGCCGGGCGTTCGGCTGTTCCGACGCTGCTCACCCAGACACGCAGCGGCCCCGGCTCCGGCTCCCCGTCCGCCAGGAACTCCTCGACGATCGGCGCGAGGTCGTCGGAAGGAAGGTGGTCGCCGCGGAACGGCAGCGCGTCCGCGGTCACGGACCCCGTCGAGCACCTGAGCTGCCCGGCCTGCGCGTCGTGCCACACATAGAACGTCACCGCACCGGAGAACCCCAGCTCACGGACCCGGACCCGGATGGCTGAAGCCGCCCGCTCGAAAGCCGCCACCACGTCGGACACGGCCAGCGACCTCCTGTCCTCGTCCCCCGCGCCCAGCCACCAGGTGTTGGTGTCGCACTCCAGCTTCCGGTCGGCGGGTTCCAGCACCAAGGGCTCGTCCGCCACTTCGGCGATCCATGTCAGCAGCACCGGGGAAGTATCGCGTGCCGGGGCCGGGAAAAACCGCCCGCCGACGATGTCGAGATCCCGCGTCCGGCTCCGTCCCCGGGGTGGACCCGGCCACAATGGGCCGCACCAGCACCGAGGAGAGCGATCATGGCCAAGTATCTGCTGCTCAAGCACTACCGCGGCGCCCCTGCGGCGGTGAACGACGTGCCGATGGACCAGTGGACGCCGGAGGAGATCTCTGCGCATGTGCAGTACATGAACGACTTCGCGGCACGGCTGGAGAAGTCCGGCGAGTACGTCGACGGTCAGGCGCTCGCCCCGGAGGGGTCGTGGGTCCGCTACGGCGGTGAGGGGCGCCCGCCGGTCACCGACGGCCCCTTCGCCGAGACCAAGGACCTCATCGCCGGCTGGACGATCATCGACGTCGACAGTCACGAGCGGGCACTGGAGCTGGCCGCGGAGCTGTCCGCCGCGCCGGGGGCGGGAGGCAGGCCGATCCAGGAGTGGCTGGAGGTCCGGCCGGTCATGAGCGCGCACTGCACGGTCACGGAGTGACCCCACCGATGGACGAGGCCCTGCTGCGCAGCCTCACCCCGAGCGTGCTCACCGTCCTGGTCCGCCGCGGAGCGGACTTCGCGGCGGCCGAGGACGCCGTGCAGGACGCGCTCGTCGAGGCGCTGCGGGTGTGGCCGGCCGACCCGCCGCGGGACGCCAAGGGCTGGCTGGTCACCGTGGCCTGGCGCAAGTTCCTCGACGCGACCCGCGCCGAGACCGCGCGCCGCCGCCGCGAGGACCGGTTCGAGGAGGAACCGGCGCCCGGTCCCACGTCCACGGTCGACGACACCCTCCAGCTGTACTTCCTGTGCGCCCACCCCTCCCTGACCCCGTCGTCCGCCGTCGCGCTCACCCTGCGCGCCGTCGGCGGCCTGACCACCCGGCAGATCGCCCGGGCCTATCTGGTGCCCGAGGCGACCATGGCGCAGCGCATCAGCCGCGCCAAGCGCACCGTCTCCGGCGTCCGCTTCGACCAGGCCGGCGATGTCGCCACCGTCCTGCGCGTCCTCTATCTCGTCTTCAACGAGGGCTACTCGGGCGACGTCGACCTCGCCGCCGAGGCCATCCGCCTCACCCGGCAGCTCACGGCCGCCGTCGACCATCCCGAGGCGGCCGGGCTGCTCGCCCTCATGCTGCTCCACCACGCCCGCCGCGCCGCCCGGACCGCGCCGGACGGCAGCCTGGTGCCGCTCGCCGAGCAGGACCGCGGCCGGTGGGACACCCGCCTGATCGCCGAGGGCGTGGAGATCCTCCAGGCGGCCCTCGCCCGTGACCGGCTGGGCGAGTACCAGGCCCAGGCCGCCATCGCCGCCCTGCACGCCGACGCGCCCCGCGCCGAGGAGACCGACTGGGTGCAGATCGTGGAGTGGTACGACGAGCTGGTGCGCCTGACCGACAGCCCCGTGGTCCGGCTCAACCGCGCCGTCGCCGTGGCCGAGGCCGACGGACCGCGCGCCGGCCTGGCCGCCCTCGCCGAGCTGGACTCCGCACTGCCCCGGCACACGGCGGTGGCGGCCTACCTCCACGAGCGCGACGGCGACCTGAAGACGGCGGCCCGCCTGTACGCCGAGGCCGCCCACCAGGCCCCGAACCTCGCCGAACGCGACCACCTCACCCGCCAGGCGGCCCGCCTCAACACCCGCCTGCACCGCTGACGGGCTCGCGCGTGCGCAGAGCGGGGAGCAGCTCTGCGCACCGTTCGAGCTGGGCCCGCTGGGAGTCCAGGTCCAGGGCGGCGAGGCGTACGACGAGGTGGCGGGCGCCGGCGTCGACGTACCGTCCCAGGCCTTCCAGCACTTGGTCGGCGGAGCCCGTGACCACCGCCTGGATCTTCTCCAGCTCCTCCAGCGGCATGCCGTACGTGGCCCGCGCGTAGGCGTCCGTGGTCCGGCGGGCGCTCTCGGCGTCGTCGTCGATCCGTACGGAGACGAACAGCGCGGGGGTGATGTCCTCGGCCCCGCGTCCGGCGTCGGCCGCCGCCTCGCGGAGGTCGTGGAGGCCGGTCGCGTAGTCGGCGGGGTCGGGCGGGTACGGCAGCCATCCGTCGTAGAGGCGGCCGGTGCGGGCGAGCGCCGCGGGGGTCGCGCCGCCGAGCCACACAGGCGGGCCGCCGGATCGGAACGGCCTGGTCGTGGGCGGGATGGCGGAGAAGCGGAGGATGTCGCCGTGGAAGGCGTCGGCGCCGTTCCACAGGGCCCGCCACAGGGCGACGGTCTCGTCCAGGCGGGCGAAGCGCCGCTCCCACGGCAGCTCGGACAGCTCATAGAGGGGCCGCCCGAAACGGCCGGGGAAACCGGCGCCGACCGTGACCGCGAGGCGGCCACCCGACAGCAGGTCGATCGACGCGAGGGACTGCGCGGCCTGGATCGGCCGCCGCAGGAACGGCAGCAGGGCAGCCGTGCCCAGCGTCACCGTCTCGGTCGCCGGGGCGAGCGCGGCCAGCATCGTGAGCGCCTCGATGCGCGGGCTGATCAGGGAGTCGTTGACGAAGAGCGAGGAGTAACCCGAGCGTTCGGCGTGGCGGCCGAAGCCCACCAGCTCGCGAGGGTCGTCGCCGGCGCCCCACTGGGCGGTGCCGGTCGGAAGAAGTACACCGATGTCCATGGCGGCCATGCTCAAGTCCGGCGGGAGTGGCGGCAATTCCCTGCGAGGAATGGCCCGGGCCCCTCCGGCGCCGTTACAACAGGTGCGTGGACTTCCCTCGTACGCTTCGCGATTGCCGTACCCGCCGTCATCTCAGCCAGCTCGACCTGGCGCTGCGGGCGGGCACCACCCAGCGGCATCTCAGCTTCATCGAGTCCGGCAGGTCGGTGCCGGGCCGGAACATGGTCGTACGCCTGGCCGAGTCGCTGGAGTTGTCGCTGCGGGAGCGCAACGAGTTGCTGCTGGCCGCCGGGTACGCTCCCGCCTACCCGGAGAGCCGGCTCGACGATCCGGTGCTGGCCCCCGTCCGCACGGCGATCGACCACATCCTGCGCGGGCATCTGCCGTATCCGGCACTGGTGGTGGACCGGGGCGGTGATCTCATCGCCGCGAACTCCGCGTTCGACCTGATCACCGAGGGCGCGGCGGCCGAACTGGTGGGGCCGGGCACGAACGTCTACCGACTGGCGCTGCATCCCGACGGGCTGGCTCCCCGCATCCTCAACCTCGCCGAATGGGCCCGCCACGTCCTGGCCCGCCTCGGCCACCTGGAGGAACTGCGGGCCGAGTTGACCGGGTACGTGCCCGAACTCCCTCCGTCCGCTGGGGTGTTGGGGTTCGCGGTTCCGCTGCGGTTGCGGTCCTCGTACGGTGAGCTGCGCCTGATGACGACCGTGACGACGTTCGCCACCGCCGTCGATGTGACGCTGGCCGAGTTGAAGTTGGAGGCGTTCCTGCCGGCGGACCCGGCGACGGCCGAGGCTCTGTCGGCGGCGGCCCGGCAGAAGCCCGAGAGCGCGGAGGCGGTCATGACGGAATCTCGCTGTTCGCCCACCGGATCATGGTGATAGACATCCGTGGTGCACGAGACCCTTGAGTTCCCTGACCTGCTGCGGCTGATCGACGAGCGGTCCGCCGCGTTCCGGTCCGCGATCGCCGCCGCGCCCGACCTCGACACAACGGTGCCGACCTGCCCCGAGTGGACGCTGTCGGATCTGGTGCAGCACCTGGGCGCGGGACGCCGCGCCTGGGCCGCCACGGTCACTGCGGGTCCCGATGCCACAGCCAAGTGCGCGCCGCGGAGCGACCCGACGGCACCCCAGGACCGCGAGCTCGTGTCGGGATGGCTGGCCGCGGGAACGCGGCAACTGCTGGACGCCCTGCGGGAAGCCGGGCCGGACCGCGGTTGCTGGACGTGGTGGGGCGCTTCGCAGTCGCCGCGCACCTGCGGTGCGGTCGCCCGGCACCAGCTCCAGGAGATCGCGGTGCACACCTACGACGCTCAACTCGCCGTGGGTGCCCCGCAACCGCTGCCGACCGAGGTGGCGCTCGACGGTGTCGAGGACTTCCTGTCCACCTGCATCGCGACGACGAGCGCGTGGCCGCACCAGCCCACGGCCTTCGACTTCCACGCCGCAGAGGGCCGTTCCTGGCGCCTCACCCTCGACGGCGCCGGCGCACGCTACGAACGTCTCCCCGCACCCGGCACGGAACCGGTCATCGCTGCCGACGCCTCCGTCCACGGCACGGCCAGCGAGCTGGTCCTGTACTTCTACGACCGCATCCCCGCCCCCTCCATGCGCATCGACGGAGACCGGGGCCTTCTCGACCTGCTGCGCGCCTGGGAACCAGAGGACTAGGACGAGACGACCTACACGACGAACCAGCCACATCGACGGGGGAGACAGGCGTGGAAGCAGGGTCGGCGGGTCCGTCCAGCCCTCGGCTCACGGGAGTCGGCGGCGGGGTCCTCCTCGGCGGGCTGACCGCGGCGGTGTCCGTCACCGCGATCGGGAGGGCCTGGGCCGCGTGCGACACCGGCAACGGTGCGGCGGCCAACGGCATGACCTTGCTGTTCCTCACGCCTCTCATATGGATCGCCGCCGCCGTCCCGTGGATCGCCGTACGGAGCACGCTCGGAAGACGGCACCGCAAGACCGCCTGGGCCGCGGGGCTCGTCCTCACGCTGTGGTTGGCGTGGTTCCTGGTGACGTGGCTCGGCATGCCGGACTCCTATCCCGACCCGCTGTGCCCGGGAAACGTGCCGCCCTGGTGGCCGGGCTTCCTCCCCGCGTGACCGAGCCCGAAGGCCTCTCGGCGGACCCTTCGGGCTACGTCGTGGCGCCGCGCACCACGCGGTGGCGGAGGTAGACGAACTTCGACTTGAAGGTGCGGGTCTCGACCAGTTCGAGATCCTCGCGGCGCTCGTGCCGGGGAAAGAACGGGTTGCCGCCGCCGACCAGCACCGGGTAGATGATGCTCCGGTACTCGTCGATCAGTCCCGCCGCGGACGCCTGGGCGGCGAGCGTCGCGCCGCCGATCGCGATCTCGCCGTCCCCCGGTTCGGCCCGCAACCGCTCGATCTCCTCCACCAGATTCCCGGAGACCAGACGGGCGTTCTTCCCCTGCACCGACGTCAGGGTCCGCGAGAAGACCACCTTCGGGAGCGGATTCCACAGCGCGACCCACTCGCGCGTCGCCTCGTCGAGCGTCGGGTCGTCCTGGTCGACGGTCTCCCAGTACAGCATCGTCTCGTACAGCCGGCGTCCGAGCACATGGACGTCGACCCCGCGGATGTCGTCGATCCAGAACCGGAAGACCTCGTCGTCCGGCTCCGACCACGCGAAGTCACCGTCCGGCCCGGCGATATAGCCGTCCAGTGAGACGTTCATCGAGTACGTCACCTTGCGCATCAGCAGTCCTCCTCGGTGGCGGCTTCGACAGTACGACCGCCGGACGCCGCCGAACTCATCGCGACGCGCGGGAACGATGCGTTCCTCGTCGCCTTCCTCGTCGCCTTCTTCATCGAGGGGGCTGCGGATCCGCCACGCGCCTGTGGGTAAGATCCGCGAACACTTTGTGAACTTCTCGTGCAGTCGCGGCACGTGGGTGGGGGTTTCTCGATGTCGTTCCGGCTGCGTGCCGTCCGTGCGTTCGTGCTGTTGGTCGGCTTCTTCCTCATGGGCGGAGTCCTGCTGTCGGCCATGGTGGTGTTCGACTGGCTGGTGATCACACGGCTGGTCACCGAGAGGGCGGCCTTGATGGAGGGCACGGCGGTGACCGTCACCTTCCTGCTGGCGGTGGCGATACTGCGGGGCATGTTCGCCTTTCTGCGGGCCGGCCGGCTGCGGCCGGTGACCGACGCGGTGGCGGTCACCCCTCAGAACCAGCCCGAGCTGTGGGAACAGGTGCGCGCCGCTGCCGACGTGACGGGGCAGCGGCCGCCGGACGAGCTGTATCTGGACGCCGAGGTCAACGCAGGTGTGGCCGAGCAGAGCCGGCTGCTGGGACTGCTGCAAGGCCGTCGCCGGATGTTCCTGGGCCTGCCGCTGCTCGCCGGGCTGACGGTCCCGCAGCTGCGGTCCGTCCTCGTCCACGAGTTCGGGCACTACGGCAACCGCGACACCCGGCTCGGCGGTATCACGACGCGCGGCCGGCAGGCGCTGATCCACACGGTGGAGGCCTTCCAGGAGGGCGGCACGCGGCTGCACTACGTCATCGGCGTCCTGTACGTCGGCTACGCCAGGATGTTCCTGCGCATCACCCAGTCCGCGGCCCGGCACCAGGAACTCGCCGCGGACCGGATGGCCGCCCGGTACGCGGGCCGTGACGTGACGGCCGCCGCGCTGCGCATGGTGCCGGTGCTCGACGGCGCGCACGCCCACTACATGGAGACGTACGCCGCGATGGGCAGCGCGCTGGAAGCACTGCCGCCGGTGGGCGAGGTGCACGGCGGTTTCCGCCGGATGCTCGCGGCCCGGAGCGGGGAGCAGCTCGCCGCGCTCCGCGCCGGTCAGCGGCCGCCGCGGCCGCACCCGTACGACTCGCACCCGCCGACGGCGGAACGGATCGCACTGATCGAGCAGTTGCCCGCCGATGACCGGCCCGAGCAGTCGACCGCCGACCTGGCCGATGAGCCGGCTGCCCTGACCCTGGTGCGCGACGCGGACCGGGTGTTCGCCGAGCTGGAGGCACGCACGTCGGCGCCGGAGGCTGCGCTGCTGCGGCGCATGAGCTGGGACGACCTCGCCATGGCGCGCGCGGTCGCCGACGCCGAGGAGTGGTCCGGGCCGTTGCGGCTCGCCGTGGCCAGAACGCTTCGCTCCTCGGGGCCGGGCACACGCGAGGAGGGAGCCGACGACGGGCTTCCCGGTCTGGAGGAGATACTCGACGCCTTCGACCGCGGTCTGCTGTGGATGGAGATCGCCGACCGTATGCCCAAGCCGTATCAGGCGGCCCGGCTGACCGGGCAGTCGGCCCGTAACTTCATCCGGCCCAGGGTCTTCGCCGGCATCGCGGGCCTGATCCACCTGCGTCTCGCCGAGTCCGGTCACGCCGCACCGGACATCGCCTGGTCGGGGCAGCCGGGGCTGATCCTGCCCGAGGCGTGGGAGAAGGGCATGGACGAGGCCATCGACGCGGCCGTCGCGGACACGCCCGACACCGCTCCACTGCGCACGTTGTTGCGTGCGTCGGCTCAGGCCGACGCGTCCCGCACCCGCCGGCACAGCCGGTAGATCTCGCAGAGCACGCGGTCCACGTGCGGACGTACCTGTGCTCGCAACGCGTCGCTCCAACTCTCCTCGGAATAGGGGCAATGGAGATACAGGTGCCTGGCGTGTTCCAGGACGGGGCGGTGCTCGGGCGGGAGTCGGGGCAGGGCCCAGTCGGCGGCCGTGTCCTTGGACCTGATCCGGCCGGTGGCGAGTGTGCTCCAGATGCGGGCGAGGGTCAGCAGGACGTTGCGGGTGTCGCTGTCCAGGTCGGCGAGCAGGGCGGGGATGCCCGCCAGGCTCGCCCGGGCCAGATCCTGCGGCGGCACCGGGTCGAGGAGCTGTGCCGGGCGCGGGCCGGTCAGCGGGTGGTCGGCGGTCAGCGTCATGGTGATCAGCAGGCTCAGGTCGGGCATCGGTTCCGGCCGGGGGACCTCCCCGGCCTCGTACGCGCCGCGCAGCCACTCGCCGTAGAGGAAGTCGCCGGTCGGCGGGTACCGCCAGGGCCGTACCTCGGACTGGACGACGGCGGTGAGCTCGACGGGGCGGGGTCCGGTCCCGGAGATCCGCAGCAGGCCGTCGAGGAGTGACCGACGCTGTCCTTCCTCCATGCGCCGCCGGGTGACGACCAGGATGTCCACGTCGCTGGCCGGTCTGAGGCCGCCCAGCACGGCCGAGCCGTGGAGGTAGCCGCCGAGGGCGTCCCGGCCCAGCACACGATCCACCAGCGCCACGATCTCCCGCACCTGGTCCATCGCCCCAGCGTCTCCCCCGGCCCCGCGCGGCGCCCAGCGATTTACGGCTTCGACCGGCGCAGGTGCCGAGGTCGGACCCCACGTAACCTCTCCCTGTGCCCGCCTCCCGTCTGCATCGCGTCGCCGTCCTCGTGCTCGAAGGAGCGAAGCCGCTCGACGTCGGAATCCCGGCGCAGGTCTTCACGACCCGCGCGAGCATGCCGTACGAGGTGCGGGTGTGCGGGGCGACGCCGGGGCTGGTGACCGGTGGCGACGGCCTCGCGTACTACGTCGAACACGGCCTCGACGCCCTCGCGTGGGCGGACGTCGTCTTCGTCCCCGGCTATCGGCACCCGGACCGCGACGACCCGCCGCCGGCCGTCGTCGACGCGCTGATCGCCGCCCACGACCGGGGCGCGCGGCTCGCCGCCATCTCGACCGGTGCCTTCGCGCTCGCCGCGACGGGTCTGCTCGACGGCCGGCGCGCCACGACGCACTGGCACTACACGCGCGCCCTCGCTGCCAGGCATCCGCTCGTCCAGGTCGACGAGAACGTGCTGTTCGTCGACGAGGGCAGCGTGCTCACCTCGGCCGGTGCCGCCTCCGGGATCGACCTGTGCCTGCACATCCTGCGCGGCGACCTCGGCGTGGCCGCGTCCAACCACGCGGCCCGGCGGCTGGTCGCCGCCCCGTACCGCAGCGGTGGCCAGGCGCAGTACGTGCCGCGCAGCGTGCCCGAGCCGCTCGGTGAGCGGTTCGCCGACACCCGCGAGTGGGCGCTGCACCGGCTGGGCGAGCCCCTCACCCTCGACACGCTGGCCAGGCAGGCCGGGGTCTCGGCGCGTACGTTCTCCCGGCGCTTCGTCGAGGAGACCGGGTACACGCCGATGCAGTGGGTGATGCGCGCCCGCATCGACCTGGCCCGCGAGCTGCTGGAACGCTCCGAGCGCAGCGTCGAGCAGATCGCCGCCGACGTGGGGCTCGGCACGGGTGCGAATCTGCGTCTGCACTTCCAGCGCATCCTCGGGACGACACCGAGCGAGTACCGGCGCACCTTCACCAAGGGCGAGTGACCCGGCGCTCAAGGGCCTGGCGGGATCCTTTTGAACCATGGCGATCGCGCCACTGTCCGCGCGACGCGCCGCGCGCGAGCCTGGTGGCAAAGGGAAGGGACCCCACACATGACTCGCATCGCCATCAACGGATTCGGCCGCATCGGACGCAACGTGCTGCGCGCACTGCTGGAGCGCGACAGCGACCTCGAGGTCGTCGCCGTCAACGACCTCACCGAGCCCGCCACGCTCGCCCGCCTCCTCGCCTACGACAGCACGGCCGGCCGGCTCGGACGCCCGGTCACCGTCGACGGGGACACCCTGGTCGTGGACGGCCGGCGGATCAAGGTGACGGCCGAGCGTGAGCCGGCGCAGCTGCCCTGGGCCGAACTCGGCGTCGACATCGTCCTGGAGGCCACCGGCCGCTTCACCTCGGCCAAGGCGGCCGGCGCCCATCTCGACGCGGGCGCGAAGAAGGTGCTCGTCAGCGCGCCGTCCGACGGTGCCGACGTCACGCTCGCGTACGGGGTCAACACCGACGCCTACGACCCTGCCGTGCACACGATCGTCTCGAACGCCTCCTGCACCACCAACGCGCTCGCGCCACTGGCCGCGGTCCTGGACGAACTCGCCGGTATCGAGCACGGGTTCATGACGACGGTGCACGCCTACACGCAGGAGCAGAACCTTCAGGACGGTCCGCACCGCGACCCCCGCCGCGCCCGGGCCGCCGGCGTCAACATCGTGCCGACCACGACCGGTGCCGCGAAGGCGATCGGCCTGGTGCTGCCGAACCTCGACGGGAAGCTGTCCGGCGACTCGATCCGGGTACCGGTGCCGGTGGGTTCGATCGTCGAGCTGAACACGACCGTCGCCCGTGACGTGACCCGCGACGAGGTGCTGGAGGCGTACCGCGCCGCGGCGGAGGGGCCGCTCGCCGGCGTCCTGGAGTACTCGGAGGACGCGCTGGTCTCGTCCGACATCGTGGGCAACCCCGCCTCATCGATCTTCGACTCGGCTCTCACCCGCGTCGACGGCCGCCATGTGAAGGTGGTCGCCTGGTACGACAACGAGTGGGGCTTCTCCAACCGCGTGATCGACACCCTCACGCTGCTCGCGGCCGGCTGACCGGTCGCCGGGGCGGTACGGGGCCACCCGTGTCCGCCCCGGCCGGCTTCGCCGCCTGACCGACCGGCTGCCCGCCCCCCGCTTGTCATGTGGGGATGAAATCGGGATCCGGAGGACTCAACTCCCCCACAGCCGAAGGTGATTCGCTCAAATATTCGTCGCCGGACTGCCATATTCGACAACCACTTCGGAGGTGGTTGTGACTCAAGAGGCGACGACATCCGGCCCGCCGCAGGCGGGTGCGCACCTGCCCCAGCGCAGCACCGCGGAACGTGTCGGCGACCTGCACCGGCGCCGTGAGCAGGCCTTGGCGGCGGGCGGGGTGCGCAGACGTGGGGAGTTCGGGGCTCGGGAGCGCGTCGAGCGGCTGGTGGACAAGGGGTCCTTCACCGAGACCGGGCTGTTCGTGCGGGCCCGGCCCGACGGGAGCGGCGGCCGGCGTCCTCACGGCGACGGGGTCGTCACCGGCTTCGGTACGGTCGACGGGCGCCGGGTGTGCGTGTTCGCCCAGGACTCCACGGTCTTCGGCGGCAGCATGGGCGAGGCGTTCGGCGAGAAGACCGTCGCGCTGATGGACCTCGCCCTCAAGACCGGCTGCCCGGTCGTCGGCCTCAACGACTCCGGTGGAGCCCGCATCCAGGAGGGCGTCGCCTCCCTCGCCCTCTACGCCGAACTGGTACGCCGCAACGTCCAGGCGTCCGGGGTCATTCCGCAGATCTCCGTCGTGCTGGGCCCCTGCGCCGGCGGGGCCGCCTACTCGCCCGCGATCACCGACTTCACGGTGATGGTGGACGGCGCGTCGCACATGTTCGTCACCGGCCCCGACGTCATCGAGGCCGTCACCGGCGAGCGGGCCACCGCCGAGGAGTTGGGCGGCGCCCGCACCAGCAACGCCGTCAACGGCAACGCACACTTCCTCGCCGCCGACGAGGAGGACGCCCTGAACGTCGTACGCGAGCTGCTGTCGTATCTGCCGGCCAACAACCTGGAACCGCCACCGGAGTACGCGCCCGGCGACGCCCCGGCCGGGGACTTTCTCGACGCTGTCGTGCCGGACCGGCTCGGGCAGGCCTACGACATGCGGGAGATCCTGCGGGCAGTCGTCGACGACGGTGAACTGCTGTACGTCCAGGAGCTGTTCGCGCCGAACATCCTCTGCGCGCTGGCGCGGGTCGAGGGCCGGTCGGTCGGGGTCGTCGCCAACCAGCCGCTGCACGCCGCCGGGGTCCTCGACATCGACGCGTCCGAAAAGGCCGCGCGGTTCGTACGGTTCTGCGACGCGTTCGGCATTCCGCTGCTGACGTTCGCCGACGTCCCCGGCTATCTGTCCGGCGTACGGCAGGAGCGGGGCGGCATCATCCGCCGCGGCGCGAAGCTGCTGTACGCCTATGCCGAGGCCACCGTCCCCAAGGTCACGGTCGTGGTCCGCAAGGCGTACGGCGGCGGGTACGCGGTGATGGGGTCCAAGCACCTCGGCGCCGACATCAACCTCGCCTGGCCCAGCGCCCGTATCGCCGTGATGGGCGCCGAGGGGGCGGTGGGTGTCCTGCACCGGCGTGAACTGGCCGCCGCCGACGATCCCGAGGCGCTGCGCGCCCGCCTGGTCGCCGCGTACGAGCGCACCCACGGCACGCCCTATCCCGCCGCCGAACGCGGCTACGTCGACGCCGTCATCGCCCCTCGCGACACCCGCGACCACATCCGCCGGGCCCTGGCCGCCCTGCGCGGCAAACGCGCGCCGCTGCCGCAGCGCAGGCACGGCAACATCCCGCTCTGAGTCCTTCAGGCCCCTCCCAGCGATCCGCACCGAGGCGCATCCCTCCCCCGCGACGTCAGGAGCCACACCCCATGGACCGCCGCCACCCCCCGCTCTCCCCCGCGTGCCGGACCCTGCCCCAGCACGTGCGGCACTGGGCCGACACCATCCCCGACCGGCGCGCCCTCACCTTCGTCGACTTCCCGGCGCCGGGTTCCCGCGGCGTCCACCGGACGCTGACCTGGCGGCGCCTGGACCTGCGGGTGCGCGCCCTCGCTGCCCGCCTCGCCGCGCAGGCCGAACCCGGTGCGCGCGTCGCGTTGTTGTGCCCGCAGAGCGCCGAGTACGTCATCGGGTTCCTGGCCGCGCTCAGCGCGGGACTGGTCGCCGTACCGCTGTATCCGCCCGGCCTGCCCGGGCACGGCGACCGGCTCTCGGGAGTCCTGGCCGACGCCCGTCCCACGGCCGTCGTGACCACGAGCCGGGTGGCGAAGGAGGTGCGGGAGCTGGTGGACGGGAGCGGGATGGGGATCATCTGCGCCGACGAGGTGCCGGACAACGAGGCCGGTGACCGGCCGCCGGTCGACGTGGACGCCGAAGCGCTCGCCTACCTCCAGTACACGTCCGGCTCGACCCGTGCCCCGGCGGGTGTGGAGATCACGCACGGGAACGTCGTCGCCAACGCCCGGCAGGCCCTCGCGGCGTACGGTGCCGACACCCATCCGGTGACGTGTGTGGGCTGGTTGCCGCTCTACCACGACATGGGGCTGGTGCTCAGTGTCGCCGCGCCCGTGGTGCGCGGGGCGCTGTCGGTGCTGATGGACCCGGCCGCCTTCCTGAACGAGCCCGTACGGTGGCTGCGGCTGCTCGGCGCCCATCCGCGGGCCATCGGCGCCGCGCCGAACTTCGCGTACGACTACTGCGCCGGCACCGTCACGGACGCCCAGAAGGCGGACCTGCGCCTCGACGGTGTGACCGCGCTGATCAACGGGAGTGAACCGGTCCGCCCGGGGAGCGTCGACCGCTTCCAGGCGGCCTTCGCCGACCGGGGCCTCCCGGCCACCGCGCACTGTCCTTCGTACGGGCTCGCCGAGGCCACGGTCTTCGTCGGTGCCGCCCGGCCCGGGCAGCCGCTCGGCCGGTTCGCGCTCGACCGGGACGCTCTCGCCGCCGGGAAGGCCCTGCCCGCGCGGCCCGACGATCCGAGGGCCGTCCTGCTGGCCGGCTGCGGCACCCCGGCGGGTCAGCGGGTGCGGATCGCCGATCCCGTCAGCCGTGCCGTCCTGCCCGAGGGGGAGGTCGGGGAGGTCTGGGTGCAGGGGCCCAACGTCGGCCGTGGCTACTGGAATCGGCGGGAGGAGAGCGAGCGGGTCTTCGGCGCCGCCTTCGCCGGTGAGGCCGACGCACCGGAGGGGCGGTGGCTGCGCACCGGCGACCTGGGGGCGGTGCTGGACGGGCAGTTGATCGTCACGGGGCGGCTGAAGGACCTCGTCATCGTCGACGGGCGCAACCACTATCCGCAGGACGTGGAGGCCACCGCCCAGGACGCGCATCCGGCGGTACGGCGCGACCGGCTCGCCGTGTTCGCCGTGCCGGGCGGGTCGGGTGAGCGGGTGGTGCTGGTGGCCGAGCACGTACGGGCCGCCTCTCTCGCCTCGCTCGACGTGCCGGCCGTGGTGCGGGCGGTGCGCGGCGCCGTCTCCATGCGGCACGGGCTGCGGCTCGCCGATGTGGTGCTGGTGCCGCCGGGGGCCGTCGCCCGCACGTCCAGCGGCAAGGTGTCACGGGCGCTCACTCGGGCGCGGTATCTGGAGGGGGCGTACGCGCGGGAGGGTGGCGCGGAGGTGGGGAGCGGGTCGGGGGGTGGCGCCGCGCCGGGCTGCACGGCTGGCGGCACTCCCGGTGACACACCCGGCGATACGCCTGGCGGCGCTCCCGGTGACACACCCGGCGATACGCCTGGCGGCGCTCCCGGTGGCACGCCCGGCGATACGCGCCGCGGCGCTCCCGGTGACATGCCCGGTTCCTCGGCCGACAGCACGTCGAGGGCCGCCGGATGAGGGGGGTCGACGCGGCGGTGCTGCGGCGGCTGATCGCCGAGCGGGTGGCTTCCTGGACCGGCACGGCCCCGGAGGACGTACCGATGGACCGGCAGCTCGCGGAGCTCGGCATGTCGTCGCGGGACGCGATCGCCCTGACCGCGGAGTTGTCCCGCGTCACGGGCTGCGAACTGCCCCCGACCCTGCTGTGGGAGGCCCCGACCGGGCAGGCGCTGGTGGCGCGGCTGTGCGGCACAGCCCCGGGCCCGGCATCGCTGGTGAGGGCGCCGGGCGCACCCGGCGAGCCCGTCGCGGTCATCGGCGTCGGCTGCCGGCTGCCCGGCGGGGTACACGGGCCGGAGGACTACTGGCGGCTGCTCTGCGAGGGCGGGGACGCGATCCGGCGGGTGCCCGAGGACCGCTGGCGGGACTTCACCGCGTTCCCGCCCGCCGACGCCCACCCCTACGGTGGTTATCTCGATGACATCGCCGGGTTCGACGCGGTCTTCTTCCGCATCACTCCGCGTGAGGCCGCCGTGATGGACCCGCAGCAGCGGATGCTGCTGGAGGTCGTCCACGAGGCGCTCGACCACGCCGCCGTCCCGGTCTCCTCCTTGGCGGGGACCGCCACGGGTGTCTTCGTCGGCGTCTCCGCCCCGGAGTACGGGCAGTTGACCGGCGCGGACCCCGACGCCATCGATCCGTGGGCGCCGGCCGGTGCGGCTCTGAGCGTCACCGCGGGCCGGCTGGCGTACGTCCTGGACACGCGCGGGCCGTGTCTGGCGGTGGACACCGCGTGTTCGTCCTCGCTGGTCGCGGTGCACCACGCGTGTGTCAGTCTGCGGGCGGGCGAGAGTGACACGGCGATCGCCGCCGGGGTCAACCTGCTGCTGTCGCCCGCCGTCACCGTCGCCTTCCGGCGGGCGGGCGCCCTCGCGCCGGACGGGCGGTGCAAACCGTTCTCGGCGGCGGCCGACGGCATCGGGCGCGCCGAGGGGTGCGCGGCCGTGGTCCTCAAGCGGCTGTCACAGGCCGAGCGGGACGGCGACCGGGTGCTGGCGGTGATCCGTACGACGGCCGTCAACTCCGACGGACGTTCCAACGGCCTCATGGCCCCCAACCCGGCAGCCCAGCGTGCCCTGTTGGAGACGGCCTACGCACGAGCAGGCATCGCCCCCGGACACGTCGACCTGGTCGAGGCGCACGGCACCGGCACCCCGCTCGGCGACCCGATCGAGGCGGGCGCGCTCGACGCGGTCCTCGGGCACGACCGCGACCCCGATCAGCCCCTGCTGCTGGGCTCGGTGAAGGGTAACCTCGGCCATCTGGAAGCCGCCGCGGGCGTGGCCGGCCTGGTGAAGACCGTGCTCGCCCTGCACCACGACCTGATCCCTCCCTCCCTGCACTGCGCGGACGGCAGCGCCCTGCCCGGCACCCGGCTGCGGGTCGTGAGTGAACCCGAGCCGTGGCCCCGCTACAGCGGCACGGCCGCCGCCGGAGTCTCCGGATTCGGCTTCGGCGGCACCAACGCCCATGCGGTGCTGGAGGAATGGCGAACCCCGCTCCCCGCACCGCACGACGATCCCGCCACCCGTCTGCACCTCCTCTCCGACACCGACCCCGAACGTCTCCGCGACACCGCGGGCCGCCTCGCCACCTGGCTGCGAACGCCCGCCGGAAGCGCAGCGCACCTTGCCGACGTGGCCAGGACACTCGCCGGACGCACCGGCCGCGGCCCGGTGCGTGCCGCGATCGTGGCCCGCGACAGCGAGGAACTCGCCACCGCCCTCGACGAGTTGGCGGCCGGGCGTCCGCACGGGCGGGTCACGATCGGCGACCGGGACCTCGTGGGTCCCGGCACCGTGTGGGTCTTCTCCGGATACGGCACCCAGTGGCCCGGCATGGCACGCCGACTGCTCGCCGAGGAACCGGCGTTCGCCGCAGCCGTGGAGAAGCTCGACCCGCAACTCGCCGCCGAGTGCGACGGCCTGTCCCTGTACGACCACCTCGCGGCCGGCACCGGCCTAGACGGACTCGAAACCGCCCAACCCCTGCTGTTCGGCGTGCAGTTGGCGCTCGCCGAACTGTGGCGCACGTACGGCGTCGAACCCGCCGCCGTGATCGGCCACTCCATGGGCGAGGTGGCGGCAAGCGTGTGCGCCGGTGCCCTGGACGTGGCGGACGGGGCGCGGGTCATCGCCGTCCGGGCTCGGCTGCTGAGCGGACTGCGGGGCGGCGCGATGGCCGTCGTGGACCTGGGGGACCGCGAACTCGGCGATCTGCAACGGGACTTCCCGGAGGTGCAGGTGGCCGTTCACTCCTCGCCGCGGCAGAAAGTCGTCACCGGGACGGAAGCGGCGGTGGGGCGCCTGGTCGACCGGCTACGGATGGAGGGCCGGGCCGCGCGGGCGATGCGGGTCGTGGGCGCCGGACACTCTCCGCAGGTCGACACGCTTCTGCCGGGGCTGACCGAGGCGCTGGCCGGAGTACGGGGGCGGCGGGCACGGGTGCCCGTGTACTCCACCGTCCTCGACGACCCGCGCGGCGCCGGCGCGTTCGACGCCGCCCACTGGGCGGCCAACCTGCGCAGACCGGTACGCCTCGACCGGGCCGTCGCCGCAGCGGCCGCCGACGGACACACCGCGTTCGTCGAGATCTCACCCCATCCGGTACTCACGGGCGCCGTCGCCGACACCGTGCCCGACGCCCTCGCGCTGGCCACGCTGCGTCGGGACGCAGACGGATCGGCCGCGTTCATGGGGCAGTTGGGCGCCCTGTACGCGGCGGGCCAACGACTGCCGATGCCGTCCGGCCGGGTCATCGACCTGCCGAGGCCGCGGTGGCGGCATGTGCGGCACTGGTGGACGGACGGAAGGGCAGGGGCCCCGACCCGACGCCACTCCGATGCTGACGTGAGTCCGGTCGAACATGGCCGCAGTCAGGCGCAGTTCGCTGCCGAGCACTCCCCTGTACTGGCCCGCCTGAGCCACCACATCGCCAGCGTGTCCGGCCACTCCCCGACCCGCGTCGCCCCCACGGCCGCGCTCGCCGATCTCGGCCTGGACTCCCTCATGGCGGTCCGTGTCCGTACGGCCGTCGAGCGGGAGTTCGGCGTCGAACTGCCCCTGCGCGACCTGCTCGGTGCCGCCACCGTCGCCGACGCGGCCGCCCGTATCGAGCGGGCACTCCCCCAGCCGGCCGGTGGCGCGACCCCGCGTCCCTTGCGCGCCACCGGCTCCCGACCACCGCTGTTCCTCGTGCACGCGGCCGGCGGTCAGAGCACCGTGTATCAGCCACTCGCCGAACGACTGGGTGCCGAGCAGCCGGTGTTCGGCCTTGACCGGCTCGACGACTCCGGCACGGTCACGGACAAGGCACGCCGCTACGCCGACGCGATCCGTTCCGCTCACCCCAACGGCCCCCTGCTCCTGGGGGGTTGGTCCTTCGGCGGCTTCGTCGCCCAGGAGACGGCACGACAACTGGCCGCCGCCGGACGGGACATACCGCTCCTGGTGCTCATCGACTCCGTACGGCCTCTTGCCCTGCCCGGCCAGACGCCGGGCGACCGCATACGGGCCCACTTCGAGGGCTTCGCGAGGTACGTCGCCGAAACGTACGGGGTGCGGCTGAAGTTGCCGTACGACGAGCTGGTGGCGATGGACGACGACAGGGACCGTATCGACGCCGTGCTGGCCGCCGTACGAGAAGCCGCCGACGTGCCGCGGGCCGCGTTGGAGCACCAGCGGGCCTCCTACCTGGACCTGCGGATCGGCGAGGCACACCAACCCGCCCCGTACGACGGCCGCGTGCTGCTCTGTCGCGCCACCGAGCCCGCGCCGCACACGGTCCGCGATCCAGCCTACGAACGCGACGACGAGGCGCTGGGCTGGGACGAGGTGTGCCCGCGTCTGGAGGTCGTCCGGGTGCCCGGCCATCATCTGGCGCTGCTCGACCCGCCGTACGTCGACGAGATCTCCGCCCGTCTCGGCCGAGCGCTCGCCGAGCGCGTCCCCGCCCCCTGAACCGACCCCGAACGCGAGGAGCCGCCATGCCCGACCGCATCAGCAGAATGTCCCGGCGCACTGTCGCGAAGGCGGCGACCGCCGCCGGTCTGACCGCGCTGTTCGGCACCGCCACCGGCATCGGCCGTGCGCGGGCGGCGACGCAGGTGGGGCCGCGCACGTTCGACGTGTCCGTGGCCTCGGCCGCCCTGCGCCGCAGCGCGCCGGTGCGACTGATCCTGCCCGCGGGCTTCGACGCGGCGCCGGCACGGACGTATCCGGTGCTGTGTCTGCTGCACGGCGCCCACGACGACTACACGTCATGGACGCGGGAGACGGACATCGAGGCCTTCACCGAGGGCCGCGACCTGATCGTGGCGATGCCGGACGCGGGGCCGACCGGTATTCCCAGCGTCTGGCGCGACGGCGTCGACTACGAGACGTTCCAGGTGACGGAGGTCCCCGCGCTGCTGGCCCGTGACTACCGGGCTTCCGGCGTCATGGCCGTCGCCGGGGTGTCGACCGGCGGGTACGGGGCGATGGCGCACGCGGCCCGGCATCCGGGCGTGTTCGCCGCCGCGGCCTCCTACAGCGGCGTCCTGGACACGACCGCGCCCGGCGTGCCCGCCATCGTGGACGCGATCGTGGCCCGGGAGAACCTGCCCGCCGCCTCGCTGTGGGGCCATCCGGTCCTGAACCTCCTCACCTGGCGGGACTTCAATCCCCGTGCCCGGGCCGAGGGGCTGCGCGGCACACCGTTGTACGTCTCCCAGGGCAGCGGTCTGCTCGGGGACGGCGGCGATCCGCTGCCCGGGGTGCTGGAGAGCGCGCTGTGGCCCTCCGCGCACGGGTTCACCGACGCGCTGGCGCGTCTCGGCATCTCCGTGGACAGCCACTTCTACGCGGGAGGAGGGCACAACTGGGCTTACTGGAAAGGTGAGTTCGCCCGGTCGTGGCCGATGCTCGCCCGTGCCCTGGGGGTACCGGAGTGATGTCGGTGCCGTGGGGGCACGGAACGGAGCGGAGGGGACGCCCGTCCAACCAGGGACGTCCCACCCGCCCCACGGTCAACTCCGCGCGGGCGAGCCGACTCCGGGCGAAAGGAGTGTCCGCGATGGCGTTCCCCACTCCGCGCGACCTGACGGGCGGTCCCGGGACCACACCCGTCCCGGCTGAACTGGCCGAGCTGCTGCGCGCCCAACTCGCCGCCGTCGCCGATGAGGTGGAGGAGGAGGTCCGCCGCCAGGTGCCCGAGTACGCCCTGCCGCCCGACGGCCCGTACGGCAGGAACCTCAGGGCCGGTGTGGTGCAGGCGCTGACCCTGTTCGTGGACCACATCGCCGACCCGCGCGACGACGGGGAGTCGATCGCCGCGACGTACTACGCCCTCGGGCGCGGCGTTGCGCAGGAGGGCCGCAGCCTGGACGTGCTCCAGTCCGCGCTGCGGGTGGGCGGCATGCACGCCTGGCGGTGCATGGGCCGCACCGCGGAGACGCTGGGGTTGGACTCGACGGTCGTGGCCGCGCTGGGTGAACTGGCGTTCCAGACGGTGCACGAGGTCGCCGAGGCCGCTGCCGCCGGGTACGCGGAGGGGCAGCTGCGCAGCACCGACGAGTTGGAGCGGCGCCGTCGCCGACTGCTCGACCTGCTGCTGGGTGAGGGCCCGCCGGCCCTGGAGGCGGTGCGGAAGCTGGCGCACGGCGCACGGTGGACGGTGCCGCGGCAGGTCGCCGTCGTGGCACTCGCGGGGGGCCCCGACCGGGGTGAGGAAGACAGGCCGCTGGCCTCTTCGGGGGCGCTGGTGGACATGGAGTCCCGGCCGTCCCGCATGCTGGTCCCCGATCCCGACGGCTCCGGGCGGTGGGCCGGGCGCAGTTTCACGCTCGCGTTGCGGGGCCGCCCGGCCGCGATCGGGCCGACGGTGCCGCTCGCCGAGGCGGCGCAGTCCTTGCGGTGGGCCACCCGGGCCCTGGGGCTGATGGGGCGCGGTGTCCTGCCCCGGCAGGATGTGGTGCGCTGCGCGGATCATCTGTCGACGCTGCTGCTGTACGCGGACGAGCCGCTGCTCGGCCGGTTACAGGCCCGCGCCCTCGCCCCGCTCGACGCGGTGTCGGCGGGGCAGCGCGCCCGGCTCACGGAGACGCTGCTGGTCTGGCTGCTCAACGGCAGCAACGTGCCGGACGTCGCCGCCCGGCTGCACATCCATCCGCAGACGGTCCGCTACCGGCTGCGGCAGCTGGAGAAGCTGTTCGGCGACGCCCTGCACGATCCGGACGCCCGCCTGGCGATGATCCTGGCGCTGCGCGCGGAATCCGCGCAGCCGCAACAGGACTGATTTCCGGCACTCACCACAGAACGAAAAAGCGTGGCACTTCCATAATCGCGTTCATAACACCCTTTCAGGCATCGCGAATACGTTGACGAAGTCCCCTTTCGCAGGCGCTTACGGCGCCCCCCATCGCGGAGGATTCCATGCGTATTCGTTTATGCCTGGCCGCGCTCTCGCTCGTCGGCGGAGCCGGTGTCGCCACCCTCGCCACGCCCACGGCGTCCGCCGCGGCCTGCACGGACATCGACGTCGTCGCGGCCCGCGGCACGTTCGAACCGGGCACGCTCGGCTTCATCGTCGGCGACCCCGTGTATTCCGCGCTGCAACGGAAAATCAGCGGAAAGACCCTCTCAAGCTACAAGGTGAACTACCCGGCCGACCTCTCCCTGACGTCGGCCGCGCAGGGCAACGCGGATCTGGTGAATCACGTCAATCAGCAGGCCGCCGCCTGCCCGAACCAGCGTTTCGTCCTCGTCGGCTATTCGCAGGGGGCGAACGTCGTCGACAACTCCATCGGCATCAGCAGCGAGGGTGCGGTGGTCGGCAGCCCCATCGTCGCCACCCTGCCGGCCGCGGTCGAACCGCGGGTCGCCGCGGTGCTGCTGTTCGGCAATCCGATCCGGGCCCTCGGCAAGAGCGTCACCGGGGTCTACCAGAGCCGCACGATCGACTTCTGCGCTGCCGGCGACCCCGTCTGCGAGAGCGGCGGGACCGACGTGGGCGCGCATCTCGGCTACACCGCGAACGCCGACGCGGCGGCCGCCTTCGCCGCGGGCAAGGTCTGAAGGCACGCAGGGCTGTTCCGGCGAGCGGCTCCGTGGCGGCCGGCCACGGGGCCCTCGCGGAAAACCCGTTGGCGGAGTTCCGCGGCCGCTGCTACCTTTCCGGAGGCCGTGCGAGAGAACGAGGAGGTGGTACCCGTGAACGTATCGACGTGGGTGCTCTCCTCCGGGGTCACGGTCGGGCGATAGGTCGTCCGGGAGCGCCGTTCCAGCGCACTCCCGAAAGGCACGACCATGGCCCTTCGCTTCACTTCCGAACAGCGTCTCGACGACGGCGTCCTCGAACGCGGATTCACCCTCGGCGAGATTCCCGGCTTCCTCTGGACGCCCTCCTCCGCGGCCGCGCCGACGCCGCTCATCCTGCTCGGCCACCCGCCGATCGGACTGCACAAGATGTACCCCCGGCTCGTGGCGCGGGCCCGGCACGCCGCCGCAGACGGCTTCGCCGCGGCCACCATCGAGCTCCCCGGGAGCGGTGACCGGCCCGTCTGGCCCGCCCTCGAACAGGCCCGCGCCGACCTGCGCCGGGCCATGCAGGCCGGCGAGCCGGTCGGCGAGGAGATCATCGATCCCCTCGTCCTTCCCCTCGTCGACAAAGCGGTCCCCGAATGGCAGGCCGCCCTGGACGCCCTCCTGGCGCTGCCCGAGATCGGCGGCCCGGTCGGGTACTCGGGCGGGATCATCTCCATCGGCGTCCGCCTCGCGGTCGTCGAGCCGCGCATCGTGGCCGCCGGTCTCTTCGCCGGGAGCTTCGTACCCCGGGCCATTCTCGAGGAGGCCCGCCAGGTCACCATTCCGCTGCACGTCCTGCTGCAATGGGACGACGAAGGAAACGACCGGCAGGCGTCCCTGGACCTGTTCGACGCCTTCGCCTCCAAGGAGAAGTCCCTCAACGCCAACATGGGCGGCCACACCGGCGTCCCGCAGTACGCGGCGGACGCCGCGGGCCAGTTCTTCGCCCGGCACCTGAAGTGAGTCCGAGCCCGCCCCGAGCCATCGGGGCGGGCTCCCCGGGCGCGCCCTAGGTCAGGTCCACGTCGGCCTGCAACAGGTCGTGGTCCGAGTACGCGGTGGGATGCACCTGGTGCCGGAGTGAGGCGATGCCCCGCAGGAAGACGTAGTCGAACTTGCTGTACCAGTCGGTGGTCGTGTCGCAGCTGCCGGACGCCGAGGGGTGGCACTGAGGGTCGGTGTCCGCGGCCAGAGTCCACATCGGGGCGAGTTCGGGTGTCTCCGGCGTGGCGTTGAAGTCGCCGATCACGATCGCGCGGTCGTACTTGGCGACCGCCGCCGCGAGCACACGAACCTGACCGACGCGAACCGATTCCTGCTGCCGCTGGGCGAGATGGGTGTTGAAGACCCGGACCTTCCGGCCGTCCACCGTGGTGGTCACCGCCAGGTACCCGCGGTCCTCGGAGCCGCCGTCGGGATACTCCACCAGGACCCGGTCGGTCATCGGCGCCGCCGAGAGCAGCGCCTGACCGAAGCCTCCCGGACTCCACGGCACCCCTCCGCAGCGGCCCCAGTTCTGCAGCACCGCCCCGTACTCGACGTGGTACACCAGCCCGTAAAGGCTCTCCAGGAGATCCCGGATCCGCTTCACGTCACCGGTGCACGCCTCCTGCAACCCGATCACCTGGGGCGCGTAGGTGGCGATCTCCGCCGCCCGGTCGACGTTGCTCTTCTCGCACGGATTGCAGAGGTTCCACGTCATGACCCGGTTCGGCACCACTTCGCCGGCGGCACCGGCCGGCAGCGGCCTGCCGACGAGGGCGTCACCCGGCGCGCTGGGGCCGAGAAGCAGCACGCAGACCACGATCATCGCGCCCGCACACAGCCGCGCGCCCCTTCCGAACACCGACGCCTCCCCGAACGAGCTCCGACCACTCCGTACCCGAGGCTATGCGACGCTCCTGTCGGCAACCTGTCGGCGACGCCTGCTGCCGGCGCTCCGACTGCCTTCACGGCCCGCCCTCGCCTGCTCGGGAGGGCGGGCCGCCGGCGGTCATCCGACGAGGTCGGTCTGCTCCAGGAGCAGGCGGTCCTCGGCCAGTTCGGCCGCCCCCTTGTCGGCGAGGGCATTGACGGCCGCGTTGAAGCGTTCCATCGAGGTGGGGTGGTCCGGGCCCAGGACGTACTCCTTCAGGGTGCGGCGGTACGGCGCCATCGGGTCGTTCGCGGGCGTGCGCACCGAGCCGAGGATCTCCGGCAGGCGGGTGCAGTCACGGTCGAGGAGATAGGCGCCCCCGGCCGTGGTGTAGGCGGCGCGGAACTCCTCGTCGGGCAGGTCGTGGGCGTTGGTCAGGACGTACGGCTTGAGGCTGGCGACGAAGTCGGCGACCACCGAGGAGACGTCGCTGACGAGGATGTCCGCCTGGTTGAAGCACTCGTACAGCGTGGGCAGTTGCTCCAGGATGACGTGGTGCCGGCTCGTGCCGTGGCTCTCCCAGAACAGGCGGTGCCACTCGGCGTGCAGGGTGTGCCACTCGCCCGCGTCGTCGTGCTCGGGCAGCCGCGCCTCGCGGGTCTGCTGGGCGTCGTCGCCCTTCTGCCGTCCGGCCAATTCGTCGAGCCGGGATCGGATCTCCGTCAGCCGGGGGCGGACGGCGGCGAGGTCGGACTGCGCCCGGACGGCTTGCCGGCGTTCGTTGTCGGCGTGCAGCAGGTCACGGATGGCCTGGTCGGCGGCGGCCGCCTCGGCCGAGCGCTTGCCGGTGAGCGGGTGCGGCTTGTAGATGATCCGTACGTCCTCGGCCAGGAGCTTCTCGATCAGCCGCGTGCCCATCGGGATGAGCGACGTGTGGCAGTCGTCGTCGCTCCACCCCTCCCAGGTGGGGGCGTACATGACGACCGGAAACGGGCCCGGGAGGCGGTCGGCGTGGAGCCGGATCGGCGCCAGTTGCGGCCGGCCCACCTCGACGATGGCCGCGTCGCTGATGGCGTGCCGCACCCGCTGGTACCGGTCGCGCCCGGCCCGCCCGGCCACCCAGATCTCGTCGTAGACCTTGCTGACCCGGTTGCTGCTGGCCAGCTTGTCGCTGTCGCCGTGGCCGATGAAGACGTGCTTGGCCTCCGCGATGCGCAGCATGTGCACGTTCTTGCCGGCGTTGCCCGGGTAGAGGACGACCCGTACGCCGGACAGGTCCAGCTCCGCCAGGTCGTCGGCCTTGGGCACGCACAGGACGGGCAGCCGGGTGCGGCTGAGGTGGCGGAACGAGGCGCGCTCGCGAAGGATGATGAGCGGACGCCGGTCGAGCCGCTCCAGCGTCTCGATCCACATGTTCACCTGGTACATGAAGTCCCGCGACACCGCGGCGAAGCTGAAGTAGAGCGCCACCTCGGGCCCATATGCGGCGAGTTGACGGTTGACCTCGGCGAACACGTCCTCCCGCACAGGCATGTGACGTGCCCTCAGGTACTGCACGGCCAGTGCGAGCACCGCCACCGCGGTGATGCCGACGGTCAGCGCGAAGCCGCCGTGCGCCCACTCCTGGGTTCCGGTACCAAGCGCCACCAGCAAGCCCACGTGGGCCAGGAGGTCAAGGTGCAGCAGCTTGCGCAGAAAGCGCCGGAACAGCAGCGCCGGCGGCTGCTGAGGGAGAGGCAGCGCGCTCATGTCCAGGTTGCGCACCACCAGCGGCAGCACCCGGCGGCGCCGTACCGCGTGGTGCAGCGCGGTGTACAGCATCACCAGCGCGAAGTGGACGCTGAACACGGCGAGCGCGGCGACCAGCATCGCATCCGACGCGTCCATCCGCTCGGCCAGGGCCAGCAGCATCACCGTCCGGACGGCGAACCGCAGCGTGCGGTCCAGCTGAAGCGTCGCCAGCCGGCGCACGAACCCCGGCGAGCGGACATGCAGCGCCTCGTCGGCTATGTAACTCACCGCGGACGCCACCGCGAAGCCCCCGAGCCACGGCAGCAGAGCGAACACCGGCAGCGCCACGAAACCCGCCGCCAGCAACAGAACCAGAAAAAGGTCAGTCGTCCCGCGTACCCGCAGAGCACCACACAACTGACGCACCATGTTTGACAAGGTTCCCCCCACGGAACTGTGCACGGCTGTAACACCGTTGGTCGCCAGTTCGACCCGGGTGGGCCTCGCATGGTTGTGCACCCAGAGATCACGAAATGTTCAACTGTGGTTCATGAGAGGTTTGGGAAGTCAGGTCGCATGTCGGGGCGAGGTGTGTCAGGCCGGACGGATCGCGCCCTTGATCGCCGACTGACCGGCGAAGAACACCGACTCCTCGCGGACGGCCGCTCCCGGACCCGGGGCGTGGATCATCATGCCGTTGCCGGTCCAGATGCCGACGTGGCTGAGGTCGTCGTGGAAGAAGACCAGGTCACCCACCTCCACTTCGGCGAGGGCGACCGGTGTGCCGACCCCGGCCTGTTCCTGAGCGGTTCGCGGGAGTGTCACCCCGGCGACCTTCCAGGCGGCCTGGGAGAGACCGGGCGCGTCGAAGGACCCCGGCCCGGCCGCTCCCCACACGCACGGCCGGCCGATCTGCGCCCGGGCGAAGGCGATCACGCGGTCGGCCTTGGGGGTGTGGCTCACACCGGTCGCGCCGGTGAATGCCGGTGCGGTGACCGGAGGTTGAGGGGCCGGCGGTTGGGCGAGAGGCACTTCAGCGACCGGCGGTTCGATGACCGGCAGCGCGGCGACCGACGGCAGTCCGGCGCCATAGGTCGCCGTGGTCGTGTCGGTCGGCCAGTCGGTGGCGTAGGAGGTGGCCGGATCGGTGGGCACACCGGTGAGATACGGGGCGATCGGGCCTGTCGCCGGTGCGGCGCCGTAGGGCGTGGCCACGTTCACGGCAGGACCCGCGTCGTAAGAGCCGGCGAGAGGGTCCTCAGCAGTGGGCCATGTCGTCGCGGCAGGGAAAGCGGTGGGTTCGGGCGGCAGCGGCCACTGTGCCCCGTTGTCGCCGAGGACCGGCAGCGGGCCCGTGCGCCAGATCTCCTCCTCCGACCGGGTCCCGAAGGCCTCGACGGCCTCGACCGGCGGGAAGGGCGCGGCGGACCCGGCGGACAACTCGGGAACCGGCCCGACGTTCCACTCCGTGGCGGGCCCGGCGGCCGATTGCGGGGCACCCCCGGCGTTCCACTCGGGAGCAGGACCGGCATTCCACTCCGTGCCGACCCCAGCGGCCGACTCCGGCGAGCCCTCGACGTTCCACGCGGGAACAGGCCCGGCGTTCCACGGCGGAACGGGCCCAGCAGCCAACTCCGCGGCCAACTCTGGGACGGGCCCAGCAGCCAACTCCGCGACGGACCCTGCGGCCAACACCGGGTCGGCCCCTGCAGTCAGCTCCCGGGCAGGTCCGGTCGTCCACTCCGCCGCAGGTCGGGCGGTCAACTCCGCTATCGGCCCGGCGAGTTGCGCGGGCGACGACATGCCGGTCGGCGCCGAAGCCGCTCGGTCGGCAGCCTTGGGCGCCTCCAGGGCGAGAGGCTCGGCAGCGCGTTCCACGGAGCGGGCGGGCTGCGGCGCGCGGCCCGGACGGCTCGGGCGCTCGGGGCGGTCCGGCCCACGCCCCGCCGGCTGGGTCGCCGGAACGGTCGGCCCCAACTTGGCCCGGGCGACGTCGAACCACTGGCGGGTCAGATCCCGGAGCGCGGGTTCCGCGGCCTCCTGGGAGCGCCCCCGGCCGGCCGCACCCCGTTGCCGCGGAATCGCCGCCGCCCGGGTCGCGTTGAAGGTGCCCGTGTCGCTCTCGGCCCTGTCGTAAAGGTTGTTGATCCGTCGGCGGACCTCGTCACGGCTCGGCGCCTCGCCCCCGTCTGTCGACGCGCCACCTGAGGACTGCGAGAGCAGGGGTTCCGGCGACATGGGACGGGCTCCTTCCGTACGAGAACGCACGAGACGTCCTGCCTGGCGGAGGAAGTCGTGCGGGCAGCGCCCAACCTAGCCAACTTGTGATTCTTTCGTGAAGGTTGAAGGGTTAAATGCCCGATACGCTTCTGTGACCTTCGTCCCTTCGCGGCGCGATGTCCAGGCGGAGGCACCGGGTTTTCACCGAGGTACCGGTCCCAGCAGGCGAGGTAAAGCGTGCGACGGCTCCCGTACGGAAGTAACCGTCGTCGGTGAAGGACCGCGCGTTGAGGTCGGATGCCCGGTAGTAGCCGCGCACCGTGTACGGGCCGCGCACCAGGAGTTCGCCGGGCTCGCCCTCGGGTACGTCCTTGCCCTCGGTGTCGGCGATCCGGATCTCGTCATCGGGCGAGAGCGGGCGGCCGTGCGGCTCGGACGCCGGGGCGAGGATGAGCAGCCCCTCCGGCATGGCGTGAACGCGCTGCACGTGGCAGGCCAGCGCGGTGCCCAGCTCTTCCGCGGACGCGCCGTCCAGCTGGACGAGCCGCAGGCTCCCCAAGTCAGCACCGCTCGCAGGGAGTTCGCGGAGCCAGTGCCGAACGACGCCGGGCGCGAGCGACGTATGGGTGACCCGCTCACGTTCGACAAGCGCGAGGCATTCGGCCGGTGTCCCGGTCTCGGCCTGGACGACGATGCCGCCGGCCATGAGGGTGCCGATGATGCCCGGACAGCCGAGCGTGAGGGTGAACTCGGCGGAGGGCGCGGCCAGATACACGTCGCCCTCGGCGAGCGCTGCCGACTCGGCGGCCGCCCGCACCTGGTAGGCGTAGTCGTCGTGGGTGCGGGGGACGAGCCGGGGCGTCCCGGCGCTGTCGGCGGAGACCAGGAAGAACGCCACCTCGTCGGCGCTCCGCACGAGGGGACGGTCGGGCGGGGCGTCGATGGAGCCCAGCGGGAAGTAGTGGCAGCCGGACGGATCGGTCGCCAGGCCGCCGTACGGGGAGGCGGTGTGCGGCGGCTCGTAGGTGAACACCCGCCGCAGGAAGGGCCATCGGGCGGCGATGTCCGCGGCCATGCCCCGGTGGTCGAAGCCGTCGTGCACCGAGGGACCCACATAGCCGGCGGCCTCCGTGACCCGGGCGGCGTGGGACACCTGGGGCTCGCGGTGCGTGACGGGGCAGAACACGGGGATCGTGCCCGCGCGCACCAGTGCGAACGCCGTGATGACGAGCTCAGGCACGTTCGGCAATTGCACGACGACCCGTTGTCCTGGCCGCAGGCCACGCAGCCGGAAGCCGGCGGCCATGCGCTCGACGCGCCGGTTCAGCTGCGCGTAGGTGAGGCGGGTGTCGCCCTGCACCAGCGCGGTCCGGGACCCGTACAGCAAGGCACAACCACGCAACAGGTCGTCCAGCGTGTGGCCACGCCAGTGCCCGGCCGCTCGGTAGCGGTCGGCGAACACTTCGGGCCAGGGCGTACAGCCGTCGAGCATGGCGGTCCTTCGCTGTCTCGGGTGCCGGTCCGCCGCAGTCTCCCCGCCCCGCGGCGGACCCTCGCACTGGCAGAACCCACGAAGATCCCTACGCCGTACCGGATGCGCCTACGAACGAGGTGTTCACCAGCTGATTCCGGCCGCCACCGGCAGATGGTCACTGCCCGTGGCCGGCAGCACCCACGAGCTCTCGGCCGCCACTCCCCTGACCATGATCTGGTCGATCCGGGCCACCGGGAACGACGCCGGCCAGGTGAAGCCGAAGCCGTCCCCGGCCGTCTCCTGGACCGAGCGGAGCCGCGAGGTGATGGAGTCGAGGGCGCGGTCGTCCGTGGTGCCGTTCAGGTCGCCGAGGAGGACGACCCGCTCGCTGCGGTCGGCGGCGAGGGCTTCGCCGAGCGCCTGCGCGCCTCGGTCCCGCGACTCGGTCCAGAAGCCGCCCCTGGGCATCACGCGTACGGAACCGAGGTGGGCGACGTACACCGTCAGCGGGCCGTGGTCGGTCGTGACGGTGGTGCGAAGTGCCCGTTGGTAGCCCATCTTCTCGTCCACCGGCTTGGTGTCGCCCAGCGGCCCGGCGTCCTGCTTGATGTCGACCGGCCGGGTGTCCGACAGCGGCAGCCTGCTCCACAGTCCGACCGTGCCCAGCACCGCGTGGTAGGGGTAGGTCTTCGCCAGTTCCTTCTCGTACGTCCCCTTGGCCTGCTCGGCCAGCTCCTCCAGCGCCAGCACGTCCGCCCCGGACGCGGCGAGGTCGCGGGCGGTGCCCGCCGGGTCGGCATTGGCGGCGCCGACGTTGTGACTGACGAGGGTGAGATCACCGCCGCCGTGGGACTTGTCGGTGAGCAGCCCGCCGAAGAGGCTCAGCCACACCGTCGTCGGCAGCAACAGCGCCACGGCGGCCGCGGCGGAGCGGCGCCACAGTGCCCCAGCGAGCAGTAGCGGGACGAACAGCCCGAGCCACGGCAGGAAGGTCTCCACCAGGCTGCCGAGGCCCCCGCGGTCCGTGATCGACGCGTGCAGCAGCATGACCAGGCCCAGCAGCAGCCCCAGCGCCGCGAGGACCGGCCCGCGCTTCCAGGGTCCCGGCCGCAGACCGCCGCGGATCGCCCGGCGAATGCCCTCACGCCAGGTGGAGGGGCCGGGGTCCCGCCGTACGGCGTCCTCCTCCTCGGTCCGCTGCGGGGCGTCGACCTGCACCATCGTCCGTCCTTGTCCCTTCTCGTCGCTGGTCACCGCTGCGTCCTCGGGTCCTGGATGGGGTCGGCAGGGCCGAGGGGCGTGCGGACGACTGTCAGGCCGACGGCGAGGAGCCGTCGCACCCGTCGGCTCGATGTCCGTGCCGGTGGCGGGGGTCGCGTCATGCCGCCAGTCAAGGCGGCGCGATGTTGCCGGGCCGTATGCGGTTTTCGATATGCCGACGATATGTGGGGCCTCGTAGCCTTGGGTCCATGCGTGTGCTGATCGTCGAGGACGAACCGTATCTGGCAGAAGCCGTCCGCGACGGACTGCGCCTCGAGGCGATCGCGGCCGACATCGCGGGGGACGGCGACACCGCGCTGGAACTGCTGAGCGTCAACTCGTACGACATCGCCGTCCTCGACCGTGACATCCCCGGGCCGTCCGGTGACGAGGTCGCCAAGCGCATCGTCGCCTCCGGCAGCGGGATGCCGATCCTCATGCTCACCGCGGCCGACCGCCTCGACGACAAGGCCTCCGGATTCGAACTCGGCGCGGACGACTACCTCACGAAACCCTTCGAACTGCGTGAACTCGCGCTCCGGCTCAGGGCGCTGGACCGCAGACGGGCGCACAGCAGGCCACCGGTGCGGGAGATCGCGGGGCTGCGCCTCGACCCGTTCCGCAGAGAGGTCTACCGGGACGGCCGGTTCGTCGCGCTGACCAGGAAGCAGTTCGCCGTGCTGGAGGTCCTCGTCGCCGCCGAGGGCGGGGTCGTGAGCGCCGAGGAGCTTCTGGAGCGGGCGTGGGACGAGAACGCGGACCCGTTCACGAACGCCGTGCGCATCACCGTGTCGGCCCTGCGCAAGCGGCTCGGCGAACCGTGGATCATCGCCACCGTGCCCGGCGTCGGCTATCGCATCGACACGCAACCGGGGGCCGGGGGCAAGGGAGGGGACCGTGGATAGGCAGCCCGGCGTGAGTGTCCGCCTCAAGCTCACGCTCAGCTATGCCGGGTTCCTCATGGTCGCCGGGGTCCTGCTGCTCGCGGCGGTCTGGCTGTTCCTGCTGCGGTACGTCCCCGAGCGGGCGATGCTCTACAACCCCGACGACAAGCTGAACGGCATCTTTCCCGTCCGGGGCGCCCTCCAGCGCGTCTTCGCTCCGCGGGCGGCCGCGGTACTGGGGTTCCTGCTGCTGTTCGGGCTCGTGGGCGGGTGGCTGCTGGCCGGCCGGATGCTCGCCCCACTGACCCGCATCACGGACGCCACCCGCCTGGCCACCCACGGCTCACTGTCCCACCGCATCCGGCTGCCGGGCCGCAGGGACGAGTTCCGTGAACTCGCCGACGCCTTCGACGCGATGCTCGCCCGGCTGGAGGCCCATGTCGCCGAGCAGCAGAGGTTCGCGGCGAACGCCTCGCACGAGCTGCGCACGCCGCTGGCGATCTCGAAGACGCTGCTGGACGTGGCGCGCGGCGACCCGCACGCCGACACCGGCGAGCTCGTCGAACGCCTGCACGCCGTCAACGCCCGGGCGATCGACCTCACCGAGGCGCTGCTCCTGCTCAGCCGCGCCAACCAGCGGTCCTTCGTCCCGGAACCGGTCGATCTCTCCCTCCTCGCGGAGGAGGCCACCGAAACGCTGCTGCCCCTCGCGGAGAAGCACGGGGTGAGCATCGAGACCGACGCCGACCTCGCCGTGACGAGCGGGTCCCCCGCGCTGCTGCTCCAGCTGACCACGAACCTGGTGCACAACGCGATCGTCCACAACCTGCCGGAACAGGGCACCGTGCGGGTCAGCACCGGAGTCCGCGGCGACACGGTGGTGCTCACCGTCGAGAACACCGGCGAGCAACTCACCCCGGAGCTGGCCGCGACCCTCACCGAACCGTTCCAGCGCGGCACCGAACGCATCCACGCCGACCACGCCGGCGTCGGCCTGGGCCTGGCCATCATCAAGACCATCACGCACGCCCACGGCGGAACACTCACGCTGACGCCGCGCACCGCCGGCGGAATTCGGATCACGGTGGAACTGCCGGCGTTCGATCCGTAAACCGACGGATGACGGCGCGTCAGGGAAGCGGGGCGCCGCCGGACTCGACTGGGTCCGTCTGCCGCAGGCGCCGCAGGCCTTCTTCGCCGCAGTCGTTGCGTCTGAGCAGGGCCGCGCCGAGCGGGGTCAGGGTGTGCACGACCGTGTTGGCGTACCGGTGGCTGGTGATGAGGCCGGCGTCGCGGAGCAGCGTGGTGTGGTGGCTGGCCGTGGTGGGGGTGACGCCGGCGTGCCGGGCGGCCTCGGTGGTGGTGGCACCGGTCGCGGCCGCGCGCAGAACGGCGGCCCGGGTGGGGCCGAGCAGGCCGTTCAGGGGCGGTACGGGGGACGGTCGGCGGGATGTGCTGGACGGGGTAGAGCAGGACGGGCGGGAGGCCGGGGTCGGCCAGGGCGACGGGGGCGTTCCAGCAGAAGTAGGAGGGGATCAGCAGCAGTCCGCGCCCGTCGAGGTGGACGTCGCGGCGCCGCGGGTAGCCCGGGATCTCCAGGACCGGGTGGCGCCAGCGGATCGCGGGCGACAGGCCGGCGAGCACGGCCTCGCTCCCGGCGCGCAGCAGCGTCCGGGTGTGCCGGGCCCGCTCGGCGTACAGGCGCTCGTGGATGTCCTCCTCGTGCGGGGCGATCACGGCACGGTGGTAGGCGCGCAGGGCGTGCACGAGCTCTCCCCGGGTCTCCCCCTCGGCCACCCGGTGCGCCCAGGCCGGGCCGCCCACCGTCCCGCAGAGCCGCGTCACCTCGTCGGTCACTCGGTGGCGCGGGGTCGCGAGGATGCTCTCCAGACCGGCGTCCAGGCCGTCGACGCCCTCGGTCGGGGTGAGGAAGTCCGGGAAGTAGCTGGCCCGTGGGAAGAGCGGCAGGAGCAGCGGCATGACGGTGCGGTCCAGGCCGGTCCGGTGGAGCGTCGAGCGGGCGGTGCGGTACCAGAGCGCGTGCGCCCAGCGGCCGTCGCGGGTCTGGAAACGGTGCAGGCTGGCCGCGACCTCCCACAGCGGGTGAGGCCCGGCCGCCACTCTGAGGCGGGTCAGGTCCTCAGGCGTGAAATGAAAGCGGAGCATCCCATTCCCCCGTCTCTCCCCGGCTGTCACCTGCGATGTTTCACCCCGCTCGCATGAGCATGACAGTGACGGGGGGTGCGCGGAACATGAGTTCACGCCAGCCGGGTCCGTCGAGCGAAACGGGGCTACGGGGCGCCCGGCACCGCCGTCGCAGGACCGCGGTCGACTCGGCGCCCACGGCGGATCACGGCACCGACCACCAGAAGGGGATCCGTATGTCCTCGCACGAGCACGAGAGCACGCCCGGAGCGCGCCGGTTCCGCCGACCCCTCGCGGTCGCCGTCCTCACCGGCGCCCTGGCCGCCCTGAGCCTGGTCGTGCCCAGCACGGCCAACGCCGCCGCACAGGCGTGGGAGTGCAGCAGCGGTGACGTGTGCGTCTGGAACGCCACCAACGGCACCGGCAGCCGGTGCGCCTGGACCAACGCCGACCCGGACTGGTGGAGCGGCTCCATCCAGTGTTCGTGGTCCGACACGCAGAACGCCCGCTCGGCCTACAACCGCGGCACGTCCTCCTCGTACGCCGGCGTCGCCTTCTACTCGGGCGCGAACTACACCGGCTACCTCGGCTGCCTGTCGCAGAACGGCGGCTTCGACAACGACTTCAACGTCAGAATCCGCTCCCACCGCTGGGTCTCCTCCTGCTGACCCCGCCCTGACGAAGGGGCCGGCCTCCACGAGGCCGGCCCCTTTCGCACGCAACGCTTCGAGCAGGATCGAATGCATTGCCACCCGTCCGGGACCGGAGCCTGATGGAATCGCACCGGACG
The DNA here is from genome assembly GCF_015163075.1 of Streptomyces justiciae. Classification (GTDB taxonomy): domain Bacteria; phylum Actinomycetota; class Actinomycetes; order Streptomycetales; family Streptomycetaceae; genus Streptomyces; species Streptomyces justiciae. The sequence continues at coordinate 352,589 of NZ_JADDXU010000004.1, read as the reverse complement.
AGCGACGACGAGCGAGGACGACACACATGGCAGCAGAATCACCGGCACAGACCGTGCAACGCCTGTTCCCGCTGCTCGCCGAGGGCGACAGCGCCGGGGCGGCCGCCCTGTTCGCCGACTCGGTGGACTTCTCGATCCCGCACCCGCCGGGCATTCCGTGGGTGCCGGAGGTCGACTCGGCGGACGGCATGCGGACCTTCTTCGATCTGCTCCAGACCCATGTCCAGGCCAAGGAGTTCGACCTCCGCCAAGTCATCAGCGACGGCGACGACGTGGTGCTCGTCGGGCGCATGGTCTCCGAGGTGAGGAAGACGGGCCGGGACATCGACACCGCCTTCGCCCTGCACACCACGGTCCGGGACGGGCGGATCACCCGCTACCACCTCTACGAGGACACCTACGCCGTCGCCCAGGCCTACTTCGGCGACTGACCGCCCGACGGGCGGTCGCTACGCTCGGGCGCCATGCGGCCCACACGCCTCGACACCGCTCGCATCCGGGCGGCACGCCAGGTGATCGACCCGGCGTTCCTCGACACCCCGCTGTACCGCTGCGACGCGCTCGAACCCGAGCTCGGCTGCGCGGTGAGCGTCAAGCTGGAGACGGCGAACCCGGTCCGCAGCTTCAAGGGCCGCGGCACCGAACTGGTCGCGAGCCGGCTCGCCAAGCACGGACCCGGAGCCGTGGTGTGCGCCAGCGCGGGCAACCTCGGTCAGGCCCTCGCCTGGTCCGCCCGCGACCGCGGCCTCGATGTCACCGTCGTTGCCTCGCGCTTCGCGACCCCGGCCAAGCTCGACCGGATCCGCGCGCTGGGCGCCCGGCTGGAGTTGGTGGACGGTGACCACGAGGCGGCCCGCGAGCGTGCGGCGGCCATCGCACGGCACGACGGCATCAGGCTCCTGGAGGACAGCCTCGACATCGAGACCTGCGAGGGCGCGGCGACCATCGGCCTGGAACTCGTGGCACAGGCGGCCGCTGTCCCGGCGTACGACGCCGTCCTGATCGCTCTCGGTGGCGGGGCGCTGGCGACGGGAGTGGGGCATGTGCTCAAAGCGTTGGCGCCCGGCGTCGAGGTGATCTGCGTCCAGCCGCAGGGTGCTCCGGCGCTGACCCTCTCCTGGCGTGCCCGGCGCGTCGTCACCACCGAGTCGGCGGACACCATCGCAGACGGTGTCGCCGGTCGGCACCCCATTCCCGCCGTCCTGGACGACCTCCTGCTGGTCGCCGACGACGCCGTCCTGGTCGAGGAGTCGTCGATCGTCGCCGGCATGCGGCTGCTCCTTCACCACGCCGGGCTCGTCGTCGAGCCATCGGCCGCGCTCGGCGTCGCGGCGATCCTGGAGGACCGCGACCGCTTCGCGGGCCGGCATGTGGTGACGATCGTGTGCGGCAGCAACGTGGACATGGAGGCGTACCGCCGCTGGACCGGTACGGGGCTCACGTCTGATCACTGAGCCCGGGCGGAGCTAGGACGCCCGTACCCCCGGTTCTGTGTTCCGCGCCTGTTGGAGGACCTGGCGGGCCACTTCGCGCAACGCGGCCACGGCGGGCTTGTCCCGGTTCTCGGGCAGCCAGGCCAGTTCGGCGGTGGAGACGCCCAGTTCCGGGACGTCGACGTAGGTGAGGCCGGCGCGCGGATACAGGCGGCGGGCGGCGGAGGGCAGGAAGGTGATGGCCTGTTGCTGGGTGACGGCGAGGACCATGGTCTCGGTGTCCCGGACCACCGGCCCGAAGCGGACCCGCGTCCCGTCGGGGCGCGGGTTGACCGTGAGGTGGTCCCACCACGAGCGCGGTACTTCCGGGGGCATGTCGACGACGACACGGTCGGCGAGCTGGGCGAGGGTGAGCACATCCCGGTCGGCGAGCGGGTCGTCGGCGGGTAAGCAGGCCACCCGGGTCTCCGTGGCCAGGTGCAGGGACTGCATGCCGGCCGGCAGCGGGCCGCGCAGGAAGGCGGCGTCGACCTCGCCGGTGCCCAGCCTGCTGAACATGTCGACGAACGTGAGGTTGCGGACCTCGATCTCCAAGTCCGGGTGGCTGCCGCGGAGTCGGGCGAGGATGGCCTGCGCGTACGGCATCGCGGCCTCCGCGCCGAGGCTGCCGATCCGCAGGCGTCCGCGGGTGGTGCCGGCATGGACGTCGGCGGCCTGGAGCAGCCGGGCCATGGCGTCGACCACCGCCCTCGCCTCATGGACGAGTCCCTGACCGGCGGGCGTGAGCCGTACGGCCCGGCCGCCGCGTTCGACCAGTTCGACGCCCAACCGCTGTTCCAGGGACCTGATCTGCTGGCTGAACGCGGGCTGGGTGACGTACACGCGGGCCGCGGCTCTCCCGAAGTGGAGTTCCTCCGCGAGGACGAGCAGCAGCCGGAGTTGGTGGATGCTCGGCTCACGTGTGCCGCCGGGCCCACGACCAGGACTCATACAGGGAAGTCTATCGAGATGGAGCCGATCCTCTCCGCCTTCTGATCTTTCCGGTGCGGGGCGGTCTGGACAGGATCGACACAGCTGCCGGGCGGACCCGCAGGCGATGACGGGGTCCTTGCCGCGGGGAGGGGACGGCAAGGACCCCGCCGTTGCACCGGTCGCCGGCGGCCCGCGCCGATCCGGATCTCATCGCCGTCGAGGACCACCATTGCTTCGCATCCACTTCGACTGGAGCGACCTGCAGAATGTGCGGATCGCTCAACAGCCCGACCCGCTGTGGGAGTTGATGTGCGCGATCTGCCGTTGGCAGACCCGCCAGGGACCCCTGTCCTTCGGACACTGGCGCAGGGAGACCACGCAGCGGCTGTCGCACGACGTCCGGGCCGCTCGCGCCCTGCGCACCCTGCGGACCTTCGTCCCGGCCTCCGGCTACATCCCCGACTTCCTCACACCCCCGCTCACGGGCGAAGGACTGGAGGCGGGGCTGGAGTCCGTCCGGGCGACCCCCCGTGGCCGGTTGCGGGCCGAACTGACCCGGCTCGCCGTGTCGACGCCCTTGCCGCGACGGGCGCGAGGGCTGTACGAGCCGACGCTCAGCTCGCTCATGCTGGTCGCGGACGTCATGCGGCACTCGTTCCGCACTCTGCTCGAACCGTACTGGGGGCATGTGCGGTCCGCGGTGAGCGACGACGTCTCCCTGCGGACCCGGGCCCTGCTGGACGGCGGAACCGCCGCCCTCCTCAACGGCTTGCGCCCGTTCGCCCGCTGGAACCCGCCGTACCTCGACGTCGACTATCCCGTCGAGCGGGAGTTACGGCTGGAGGGCCGCGGGCTGGTGCTCGTGCCCTCGTACTTCTGCTGGCGCCGGCCCACCGCACTGGCGGACCCCGGCCTCGATCCGGTGCTCGTGTACCCCGTCACCAAGCAGCCGATCGAGATCCTGCGCACCGGTGGGGAACGGCTGGACCGGCTGCTGGGCCGGACCCGCAGCGCCGTCCTCGTCGACGTGGCGGGCCATCGCACCCGTACGACGAGCGAGGTGGCGCGGTGCCTGCGACTGGCGCCGGCCAGCGCGAGCTACCAGATCGGCGTCCTGCGCGAGGCGGGCCTGATCGTGAGCCACCGCGACGGCAAACACGTGGAACACTCCGCCACACCACTGGCCCACAGCCTGCTGTCCGGCACCGGGGCGACGATTCGATGAGAGTCGAAACCATGGCAGCGCCCACTGTTTCGATGCCACTGTCCCTCTGACCACCGAGAGGAACAGGGGAACCAGATGAACCTCCGCAAGCGCCTGTTGGCCGTGGCCCTCCTGACCATCACCGGCCTGACCACTGTGACGGCTCCCGCCCTGGCCGTGCCGATGCCCTGGGAGACCAGCGGGACGGTCACCGTGCAGTGCGGCGCGCCTTGCTACGAGTAGGCGCCACCGCTCACCACGTACATCGGCGCCTCGCAACAGATGTCACCGGCGTGTCACAGCCCGCCCGGGCTCCACAACCAGTGGCGTGGCACCCATGTCGAACTCCGCGTCGGACCAGACCAGCCGACTGACGGAATCACTGACTGACCATCAACCTTCCACGGGGGAAACAGACATGGGCTTCACCCTGCGCACCACCCGCCGCACCGCAAGCTCCGCCGCCGTCGCCGCGGCCTCCTTCCTGGTGCTGGCGGGGGCCGGCATCCTGGCCGCGCCCACCGCGTTCGCGGGCGTTCCCGGCGGCACCGCCGCCGCCGACCGCAACAGCGACTTCAACGGGGACGGTTACGACGACGTCGTCACCGGCGCCCCGGACGGCACCGTCGACGGCAAGGAAGGCGCCGGGTACGTCACCGTGCAGTACGGCGCACCCAACGGGATCGGCACCAACACCACCGTGCCGAGGGGCCACGTCCAGCTCCTCAGCCAGTCCACCGCCGGCGTGCCCGGAACCTCCGAGTTCGGCGACCGCTTCGGGCAGGCGATCGCCACCGGCGACCTCGACGGCGACGGCTACGACGACCTGGTCGTCGGCACGCCCGGCGAGGACGAGGGCAGCGTCGAGGACGCGGGCCGGGTGACCGTCCTGTACGGCTCCGCCCAGGGCCTCGACACCGAGCGCACGTCGAGCGTCACCGCCGCCCGGTCCACCGCCGACGCCCGCTTCGGCCTGGCGCTCTCCGCCGCCCGGTTCACCGGGGACGTCGACGCCGACCAGCTCACCGTCCTCGACCAGACGGGCCTGAACGTCTTCACGTACCACGCGGGCGTCCTGCGCCAGGTCGGCACCCCGCACTCCACCGGCCACGCCCTCAACGGCGCCTATCTGACGACGGGCGACTACGACCACAACGGCTTCGCCGACCTCGTCGTCTCCGGCTACAGCCCCGACGACGACTACGCCAAGGGCTGGTCGGCCCTCTACGCCGGCGGCCCCGAGGGTCTGGCCTACCAGCGGGACCTGCACGGCGGTCTGGGCTCGGCCTCCGGCGACATCAACGGCGACGGGTACGACGACCTCGTCGTCGGCCAGCTCAGCGGCGTCGACGACACCACGGGCGACGCGGACGCCCCCGGTGGCCTCGTCGGCGTGTACTACGGCGGCGAGGACGGCCCCGCCGGAACCCAGGGCCCGGGTACCGCCGCGCAGTGGTGGTCGCAGAACTCCCCCGGCGTGCCCGGCACGGCCGAGCGCGGCGACGCCTGGGGCAACGACCTCTCCGTGGCGGATGTCGACGGTGACGGCCGCGCCGACGTTGCGGTCGGCGCGCCCGGCGAGGACGTGGGCACGGTCGCCGACGCGGGCGCGGTGTGGCTGCTGCGCGGCTCGCGGACGGGACTGACCGGCACCGGCTCGCAGTCCTTCGACCAGAACACCGCGAACATCCCGGGTACGGCCGAGGCCAGCGACGCGTGGGGCGCCCAGGTGCGGCTCGTGGACACCAACGGTGACGGCCGCGCCGAGCTCGTGGCCGCCGCGCCGGACGAGAACGCCGACGACGGCGCGGTGTGGCTGCTGCCCGCGAGCGGCAGCGGCCTGCTCGCCGAGGGCTCCCTCTCCTACGGGGCCTCCGCTCTGGGCGGCACCGCCCACGGCGCCCACTTCGGCTCGGTGATCGACGAGTAGGCTGCGGCGTCACTCCTGTCACGTTCAACGAGCCGCCGTGCGCGGCTCGTTGGGCGTTGTCAGCCGAACCGCAGGATGCGCGGAGCGAACGTGCCTTCAGGTCCATCCGCGCGGCCGACCGACCACACGGACGCCGTACCCGGCACCGGCGCCAGCCGCAGCGTCCGGGAGTCCCCCTCGCCGGCCACCGCCGGTTCGTCGTACCCGGCGAACGACTGCCCGTCCCAGGCGAGGAAGTCCGGTCCGGGGACCAGCGGTGGTGTGCTGCCCGGCGGGCCCCACTTCTGCGAGCGGGCCACCGAGACCCAGCCCAGCGCGCCGGATGTGGTGGGTGTCAGTGAGGTGATCCCGCCGAAGTCGGTGGGCACGGTCACCTTGTTCCACGTCTGCCCGTCGAAGCGGACCAGCAGCGGGGGGATCGGCCGCCCCGGCGGGCCGCCGACGAACCCGGCCGTGCCGCCCGCCCAGACCTCCGTCGGCGAGACGGCCAGCACGCTGCCCACGGCCGAGCGCGGGAACCCGTCCACGACGGTCTGCTGCCACGCCTGCCCGTCCCAATGCGACACCGCCGCACCCGAGTTGGTCTCCCCCGCGGCCCACACGTCGTCGGCGGCCAGGATGTGCAGGCCGTAGACCGTCCCGGGCGGCACCGGTACGTCCTGCCAACCGCGCCCGTCCCGGCGCAGCAGCACCTGCGCGCTGTCCCGTGAGCCGATCAGCCAGGTCTCACCGCCGCCGGCGACGGCCTTCGTCAGGACGACTCCGCGTGGCGCCCGGGTCTCGTACCAGGTGGTGCCGTCGCAGTGCAGCAGACGGGTGCCGCCCGCCGCGTCGCGGCCGACCGCCCAGACGGCGGTCGGCGAGCTCGCGGCGACGGACAGCAGCTCTCCCTGCCAGCCGATCCCGGACAGACTGTGCCGCTGCCAGGCGGTGCCGTCCCAGCGCAGCACCAGCGGGAAGCCCGGCGCCTCGCGCCCCACGGCGTCGGCGCCCACCGCCCACGCCCGGTCAGGACCGAAGGCCACGGCCTCGTTCAGCGCGGCCTGCGGGCGTACCTGTGCCGGGACCGGAACGTGCTGCCAGGACGTGGTCTCCGCCGCGGCCGAGGTCATGAGCGTCATGAAGGTCATGGCGACGGCGAGAGCGGCGACGAGAAGTCGGCGTGCCATGGTCAGCCTCCCAGCCGCTCGCTCATCAGGTTCGGTTTCGAGCCGTAGATCTCGACGGTCCCGAAGGACAGCAGCGCGGACCCGGCCCTCGCCAGGACACTCGGCTTGACGTCGATCGCGTTCGTGCGCTCCGGGCCGTGGGAGAAGCTCGTGCGTGAGCCGTCCACGCGTGCGTACTTCGACTGGAACGCGCGATCGCTGCGCATCGGGAGCCACAACGCGCCGTCCGGGCCGCGCACCATGCCACCGGTGTAGGTGTCACCCAGCGGCGGGTAACCGGTGCGCCAGGCATGCCCGTTGAAGGTCATCAGGTAGGTGCGGGACACGCCGTCGGTGTACTGGCTGCCGCCGATCGTGATCCGGCCGGACGGTTCGAGCAGCATCGTGTGCACATTGCTGTCCGGCGGCAGCGGCACGTTCGCGTCCCGCCACGCCGTGCCGTCCCAGCGCAGCACGGTCGTCCCGGTGCTGGTGTCCGCCCAGGCCCAGGCGTCGTCGGCGGAGCGCGCGGTGAGCCCCATCAGGAACAGCACCCCGTCCGGGGCGGCCTGGGACGTCCACCCGGAACCGTCGTAATGAAGCACCTTCAGCCCGGTGTCGTCCTCACCGACCACCCATGCGGCGCCCGGCACCGCGGCGAAGTCCTGGTAGGTCCACAGCGTCTGCGGCAACGGCACGGCATTCCAGCCGTCCGCGGACCGGCGCAGGATCTCCCCCGTCCCCTCGTGGTTGTGGAAGATCCACACGTCCTCGCCGACGAACTGCACCTTGCCGAGCCAGCCCAGCTCGGCGGCGCCGGGGAAGGTGGTGTCCCGGCTCCACGCGGTGCCGTCCCACCGGTACAGCATCGGCCGCAGTCCGTCGGCGGCGTGCTCGTACCCTGTCGCCCACGCTTCGTCCGGCCCGCGGGCGGCGAGATCGGACACGGTCACCGGCGGTGCGGCCGCCGGCACCGGCAGCACGGACCAGCTCGGTGTGAGGGGCACGGCCGGTTGTGCGACCGCGGCCGGTGACACGACCGCGGCACACGTGACGACAAGGCAGATGATGATCGCGCGGAGACCGTTCACGAGACCTCCCAGGCTGCGAAGGCCGCACACGGTATTGGCGTTCACCCACCCGTGAACAGACGGCATTTCGGCCATCACGGGCCCCTCTGGACGCTCGACGCATCCTGGTGCCTGCGGCTACGCCTACCGCAGGGCTCCCAGCAACAGGGGCAGGGAGCGGTGGAGTTCGCGCTCCCAGTAGGGCCAGTCGTGGGTGCCGGGACCGTAGAAGTCGGTGGTGAGCCGTACTCCGGCCGCCTTCAGCCGGTCGGCGACCGCGTGGTTCATCTCATTCAGCACCGCCTCGAGGTCGTCGTGGGCGCCGGGCGGGTCGAAGGGGCCGGCGGTGCCGTCGCCGCTCGACAGGAAGACGGAGGTCGAGCGCAGCCGCTTCGCGAGGTAGTACGGGTCGTGCTCCTCCCAGATGGCGCGCTGGGCCACCGGGTCGCCCCACATCGCGAGCGGGTCCTGACCGTAGTCCCGCAACAGGTCCATCAGGCCGTACGGGAAGTCGCCGTACAGGGGATGCACCACGCCGCTGTAGCTCGCGGCCGCCCTGAACATGCCGGGGTGGTGGGCGGCGTAGAGCAGGGTGCCGAGGCCGCCCATGGAGAGCCCGGCGATCACGCGGCGGTGTCCGGCGCCGTAGCCGTGCTCCAGCAGCGGGAGCACCTCACGCAGATGGAAGGTCTCCCAGGCCGGTGAGCCGCCCTTGCCGTGGTTCCACCAGTCGCTGTACCAGCCGTACTCCCCGCCCTCGGGCATGACGACCAGGGTGTCGCGCAGCTGGGGCAGCGTCGCGACGTCGGTCTGGCGGGTCCAGCTGTCGTACGTGTCGCAGCAGCCGTGCAGCAGCAACAGCACCGGCCAGCGCTGCTTCTTGCCGCGCTCGTCCCAGCCGTCCGGGGTGAGCAGCCGCACCTTGGCGGTCCGGCCCAGCGCGGGCGAGGAGACGGTCAGGTCGACGAGGCGGTTCCCCACCTTCTCCGCCGCGACGACCTTGGCGCCGCCGGTTCCGCCACCTCCCTCGCCACCGGCCGCCGCGGCCGCGGTCGCGGTCGCGGTCGCGGTCCCCGGCAGGATGGCCATGATCAAGGCGACCAGGGCGGTCCAGATCAACAGACGGACACGACCAGGGTGCACGGCGAGCCTCCACTTCGAGCGAACCGCTCGGTCAGGGATCGGTACCACCGGGGAGCGTACGGATCGATGGGGTATGGGTCACTACGCCATAGTGCTGAAGTCAGACGGAAGACAGAGTTCCAGCGGCAGTCGCGAGCAAGGAGTGCACTCTTGGACCAGATCTTGGTGGTGGGTGTCACCGGTGCGGGCAAGTCGACGCTCGCGCGAGCCCTGAGCGCTCGACTGGGCCTGCGGTACCACGAGATGGACGCGCTGTACTTCGACGGCCCCGGGTGGGCGGTCAACGGCGACCTGGCCGAGGACGTGTCACGGCTGACCGCCGAACCCGGCTGGGTCGTCGACTCCCTCGGTTATCCGGAGGTTCGTGACCTGCTGTGGGAGCGGGCCGACAGCGTGGTCTGGCTGGACTATCCCAAGCGGGTCGTCATGCCTCGCGTTCTCCGCCGCTCCGTGCGGCGCACCGTCACCCGTGAGCCCCTCTTCGGCGGCAACCGGGAGACGTGGCGGGGCTGGCTGAGCCGGGAGCACCCGGCCTGGTGGGCCTGGTCCCAACACGGGCCCCGCCGCCGCGAGATCGAACGCCGGGTCCACGATCCCCGCTTCGCCCCGCTGAACACCCTCCGCTTCAGCCGTCCTGAGGACACCGCGGCCTGGCTGGCATCCGTCTGACCGGCGGCGGGTCCTGAACGCCACTCACGCGCGCCCCGCGGCCGGCGCGAGCCCCGCGAACACGATGCCGAGCATGCGGGATTGCACCTCGTCGTCCAGCGACGCGTGGGCCACGGCCCGGGACGCGCCCACCAACAGGGCGTACACCTCGGGCAGTTCGACGTCGTCACGTACCGCGCCGGCCTGTTGGGCGCGGTCGAGGAGTTCACCCACCGCTCGGCTCAGGGCCCGTGAGGCTTCGGTGGCGTCGTTGTCGGCGGCGCCGCCCGCCTCCAGCAGGGCCTCCCCGAGGGCGATCTTCTTCGCCGCGTCGGCGACGAGATGGCGGAAGAAGCCGAAGAACGCCTCGCCCGGCTCCTGGGCATCGAGCCGCGTCTCGGCCTCCGCCGTGAGCCGGTGGAAGTGCCTGACGAGCACGGCCTCCAACAGGGCGGCCTTGGTGGGGAAGTTCCGGAAGACCGTCGCGATACCGACGCCGGCGAGGCGCGCCACCTCCTCGGTGGAAGCCGACTTCCCGCCGTGCCCGAAAACGTCCTCGGCGACATCGAGGACGCGCTCGCGATTGGCCTGCGCGTCAGCTCGCCGTGCCATCCAACCCCGTTTCCTCGTAAGAGCGTTGACTACCGGAGTGACGACTCCATATATTCGGAGTCACCACTCCGGATAGTAGCGGACCCATGCCAGAGGAGCCCATGTCCGAGGACCCCGAGCACCGCAGCCCGCGTGACGTCTTCCTCGCCCTGGTGAACGGTGTCGCGGAGGGCCGCTGGGAGGAACTCCCCGAGCTCTACGCCGAACACACCGACGTCGTCCACCCCTTCCACCCCCTACGCGCCGCGGCGCTGCGCACCCGCGAGGAACTGCGCGCGCACTTCGCCCCCACGGGCACCGGCCCGACCCTGATCCGCCGCCCAGCGAACATCACCGTCCACGAGACCGCCGATCCCGAGGTCGTCGTCGCGGAGTTCGAGTACCAGGGCACCGTCGCCGAGACCGGCGAGGAGTTCGCCCTCCCCGGCATCTTCGTCCTGCGGGTGCGCGACGGGCGGATCGTGAGTTCCCGCGACTATTTCGACCACCTCACCGCGGCCAGAATCCGCGGAGGCCTGGACACCCTCTTCGCGGCGCTGCACAGCGGCGACGAGTCCGGATGACACACAGCCCCAGAGCTGCCCTTCAGCCGAGTTGTCGTACGAGCGCCTCGGGATGGTCGGCGCAATAGTCCCGTACGACCGCTTCGAAGCTCGCGTCGGGTCGCAGGCGCAGATGCGCGGCGCGGGTGTTGTCGAAGTCGGCGGGCCAGGAGGCCACGACGGCCTCCACGGACGGATCGGGTGTGAACGTCACGAGGTCGGCGGTCTCCGGGCCGGTCAGCCGTCGCAGCGTGTCGAGCATGTCGGCGACCGAGACGGTGAGCGCGGGGACGTTGACGGGGGTCGGCCCCTGGATCCGGCCCGGCTCGTCGCCGCGTTCTGCTTCCGCGATGCGCAGCAGGGCCTGGACCGTCGTCCGCGGGGAGGCCAGGGCCAGCTTCAGCTCCGGGGCGACCGGGCAGACGGTCGGCCGTCCGGCCAGCGGCTCGCGGATGATCGCGGAGACGAAACCGGACGCGGCCGCGTTGGGCCGTCCCGGTCGTACCGCCACGGTCATCAGCCGGGCCACGCGCCCATCGACGTAGCCGCGGCGGCTCATGTCCGCGATGAGGTGCTCGCACATCAACTTCTGCGTGCCGTAGCTCGATCGCGGGGCCGGCAAGGTCGTCTCGCTGACCGTCGGAACGGGGTCCCCCGCCGCCGGCCGGCCGTAGACGGCGATGCTGCTCGTGAACACCACCCGTACCGTCGGCCCGCCGGCCGCCGACTGCGCCCGCGCCACCTCCAGCAGCGAGCGTGTCGCGTCGACGTTGACGCGCATCCCGAGGTCGAAGTCGGCCTCGCACTCGGCGGACACCGCCGCGGCGAGATGGAACACCACGTCCACCGGCTCGGCGAACACCTCGGCGAGGCGCTCGACCAGATCGCCGGTCACCACCTGTGCGAGCGAGTCCGCGGTCGGTCCGTCGTCGGGCGGAGCGGCGCGATCGACCAGCACCAGCCGGGTGATCGGTACGCCGGTGAAGGACCGTGCGCGCAGAAGTTCCCTCACCAGCAGGCGCCCCACGAACCCGGACGCGCCCGTCACGACGATCCTCACTCGCCTCTCCCCCTCACCAGACGCTCGGCAGCTCACACGATGACGCACCCCGTCGCCTGCCGACCAGTGCGCCCGAGGCGATACGTACGTCAGAGCGACGCGTGCGGCGCGAACGGGTGGACTCGTACGGTGGGCGCCCGTCCGGAGAACGCGCGCTCACGGCGCGGATGGTGACGTGACTGCCTCGCCCCAGACCTGGAAGAGGCACCGAGACGTGAGACGACGTATCCCCGCCCGCCGTGTCCTCGCCGCAGCGCTGCTCGTGGCGTCCTTGCTGACCCCGATGGCCGCGGCCCCCGCCACCGCCGCCGAGGCGCCCCGGAGCAGCGTGAGTGACGACTGTCCCCCGCACGCACTCGATCCGAAGCTGGTCTCGCGGCTGGACGCGGCCATCGAGAAGGTCCGCAGGCAGGCCGGCATCCCCGGTGTCGTCGCGGGGCTGTGGATGCCGGGCAAGGGCAGCTACGTCCGCGCCACCGGCGTCGCCGACACGGCCACGGGTCGGCCGATGAAGTCGGACGTGTTCGTGCGGATCGGCAGCGAGACCAAGACGTTCACGGTCACCGCGGTGCTCGAACTCGTCGACGACGGCCTGATCGGGCTCGACGACCCGATCTCCCGCTACGTCCACGGCGTGCCCCGGGGGCATCGGATCACGCTCCGCCACCTCGCCGAGATGCGCAGCGGTCTCTACCCCTACACCGCCGACGCGGGTTTCCAGCACGATCTGCTGAGCGACCCGACGCGGTTCTTCACCCCGCGCGAGGTTCTGTCGTACGGCTTCAAGCACAAGAACACCTTCGCGCCGGGCGAGAAGTTCGAGTACTCCAACACCAATCTCGTGCTCCTCGGGCTGGTGGTCGAGAAGGTCAGTGGGCGGCCACTGACGGACTTCCTGGAGGAGCGGGTGCTGCGCCCCGCCCGGCTGTCCCACACCCTGCTCCCCCGGGGCTTCGAGTTCCCCCGGCCGCACCCGCGTGGGTACACCAACCAGACGCTGACCGGTGAGGTCGCCGACAGCACGGACTGGAACCCCAGCTGGGCCTGGGCGGCCGGGGCGATGATCTCCGATCTGCACGACCTGCGGCGCTGGGCGAAGATCGTCGCCACCGGCACCCTGCTGCGGCCCGAGACCCAGGCGCAGCGGCTGAAGATGCTCCCCACCGGCTTCCCCGGCACCAAGTACGGCCTGGGCATCTTCGAGAGCGGCGGCTGGATCGGGCACAACGGGTCCATCCCGGGGTACGAGACGGTCACCGTCTACCTGCCCTCGAAGAGGGCCACCCTGGTGCTGATGATCAACACCGACATCCTCTCGGCGGGCCAGGAGCCTTCCTCCCTGCTCGCCCGGGCGATCACCGAGATCGTGACCCCGGAGAACGTCTACGCCCGGCCGATTCCCAGGACCTAGCAGGCCCCCGGCGGGGGTCGTCCGGCAGCGCGCGACAGACCGCGGCGGGGGTCTTTCAATGGAGGGGTGAGCACTCTTGGGTGGATCGCCGCGGCCGGGTTGTCGGCGCTGCTGGGCGCCGCCGCACCAGGACCCTCGCCGCCCCCTCCGCAGCCCCCGCCCCAGCTCGACGACGCGGAGGTGCAGCGGGCCGTCGACCAGCTGGACGGTGTGGTCGAGGCGGCCATGAAACGCACCGGGACGCCGGGAGTGGCCGTCGCCGTGGTGCACGACGGCAAGGTGATCCATCTCAAGGGCTACGGGGTCCGCAAGGCCGGCGAGAAGGCCGCCGTCGACGCCGACACCGTCTTCCAGCTGGCCTCCGTCTCGAAGCCGATCGCCTCCACCGTCGTCGCCGGCGCGGTCGGTGTGGACGGCTGGACCGAGCCCGTCGCCCCGAACCTGCCGGACTTCCGGCTGAAGGACCCGTGGGTCACCTCCCATGTGACGGTCGCCGACCTCTTCTCGCACCGCAGCGGTCTGCCCGACCACGCCGGGGATCTGCTGGAGGACCTCGGCTACGACCGCGACTACATCCTGTCCCACCTGCGCTACGAGCCACTGGCCCCGTTCCGCGCGAGCTACGCCTACACCAACTTCGGTCTGACGGCCGCCGCCCAGGCCGTCGCCGACGAGAAGGGCGTCTCCTGGGAGAAGCTCGCCGCCGACACCCTCTACAAGCCGGCCGGCATGGACTCCACCAGTTCCCGCTTCGAGGACTACGCGACGGCCGCGAACCGCGCCTGGGGCCACGTCAAGGACGCCGACGGCGACTGGAAGGCAGAGTCCGTTCGCGATCCCGACGCCCAGTCCCCAGCCGGCGGCGTCAGTTCCAGCGCCCGGGACATGGCGAGGTGGCTGCGGCTCCAGCTCGGCGAGGGGCAGCTGGACGGCAAGCAGGTCATCGACGCCGAGGCCCTGGAACGCACCCACTGGCCCGAGGCGGTCGCCAGTCCGCCCCACGCGGCGGCTGGCCGGACCGGCTTCTACGGCCTGGGCTGGAACGTGAGTTACGACGACGAGGGCCGCCTCAGGCTCTCGCACACCGGGGCGTTCGCGCTCGGCGCGCACACCAACGTCACGATGCTGCCCGGCGAGGAACTCGGCATCGTCGTCCTCACCAACAGCTCACCGGCCGGGGTCGCCGACGCCGTGGCCCTGGACTTCTTCGACATCGCGCAGACGGGGAAGGTCAGCCGCGACTGGATCCCGCTCGTGGACGCGCTGTACCAGCAGCAGGAGGACGAGGGGCGCTCGAAGACCGACTACGCGCATCCGCCCTCCGGTGCCGCGCCCGCGAAGGCGGCCGACACCTACACCGGCACATACGCGAGCGACTACTACGGGCGGGCGCGGGTCGTCGCCGACGCCAAGGGCCGTCTGACCCTCCAGCTGGGCCCGGAGCCCCAGTCGTACCGGCTCACGCATTACGAAGGTGACACGTTCAGCTTCGAGACGGCCGGTGAGAACGCGGTCGGCCGGACCGGGGTCACCTTCGATCCGGGCAAGAAGTCCTTCACCGTCGAGTACCTGGACGCCGAGGGGCTGGGCACCTTCACGCGGGCTGACTAGATGTGCCGGGCGGTCACCCGCTCGCCGCCTGTCGCACCGCTCGTGGTGAGGCGCCCAGTTCCTTGCGGCAGGTCTTGTTGAAGGCCTGGAGGTCGGAGATGCCGACGGCGGCCGCGATCGCCGGGATGGCCAGGGTGGAGGAGTTGAGGAGGTGCCGGGCGCGCTCCATGCGGCGGTGTCTGATGTAGCCGACGACCGTGTGTCCGGTGTCCTCGCGGAACAGCCGGGTGAGGTGGGTGTGCGAGACACCCGCGGCGCGGGCGACGGCCGGGATGGTCAGGGGTCCGGCCAGGTGTTCCTCGATGTGTGCCATGGCGGTCCGCAGCGCGGGGTGCCGGGGGCTCGGGCTGTTCTCCGCGGAGCCGGTCAGGGTGGTCGTGCGCCACAGCACGGTCCACAGTTCCGCCGAGGCGCGCAGCGGGGACTGCGTGATCGCCGCGACCGTCTGACGCAGCAGCCCGCTCAGCGCGGTCGCGTCGGCCCCGGTGTCCTGCATCGCCGGAAGCCGGCGCCGCTCCCCCTCGCCCGGCAGCCGAAAGTGGGCGTAGAGGTGCTCGCAGCGCGGGGTGTCGTAGTGGAAGTGCACCTCGGTGTCGGGCGGCACCAGGCTCAGATGACCGGGTCGGATCGGGTGGGAGACGCCGCCGAACTCCAAGGTGCCGGAGTAGCTGTAGAGGTGGAGCTGCCACAGCCTGGGCAGCCGGAACACCTCGTGGGGCCCGGCCGCCCCGTGCACGCCCACGCCCGCGTTCGCCACCTGGGGCGGGAGATCAAGGGCCAGCTCCACGTGTTGCCGCATGGTGGAAAATTACCAGCGGTCGTCGATTACGACCCATTGCAGGAGCGATGACCGATCCTAGGCTCGCCGTATGTCAACCACACCTCAGCTGCTGAGCAGCGTTCAGGTGGCGCGGTTCGTGGCGCACGGTTTCCTGCGTCTCGACGGCGTCGTGCCGGCGGAGATGAACGCGGAGGCGCTGGACGTCTTCGCCGCCGATCTGCCCGCAGTTCCGTACGGCACACCTGTGCCGAAGGCGTTCCCCGAGGGGGCGTTCGCCCGCAGGCTCGTCGAACTGCCCGCCGTCGCCGGGGCGTTGCAGAGCCTGGTCGGGCCTGGCCCGACCGTCGACCACCACTTCGTGCACACGCGTGAGCCGCACGAGGGCAGCGCACAGCCGCTGCACGCCGACGCCCTCATCGACGTACGCCCTGACGCCTTCGACGTGCAGCTCATGTACTACCCGCAGGACGTCACCGCGGACATGGGCGGGACCCTCGTCGTGCCGGGCAGCCATCTCCGCCGGATCAACGAGTCCGACACCGGCCGCTACCAGAACCTGCTCGGCCAGACCCGGCTGACCTGCTCCGCCGGCACGGTCATGCTGCTGCACCACGGCATCTGGCACGGTGGGCGGCGCAACGACAGTGACACCGTCCGCCACATGTACAAGATCCGCTTCAACCCGACCGTGCCGCAGGTGCGGTTGTGGGACGTGACGGATCTGAACTCCCCCGCCGTGTCGGAGGAGTTGGGGCGCACCTTCCCCTGGTACGAGCCCGCGACCGGCCGACTGGAGATCCACAACCGGATCCAGCTGTGGCGCGCTCTGAGCGGAGACTCCGGCTTCGACATCGACCACTGGGCCACCCGTATCGCCAACCGGCCCGCCCTGAGGAGCCAGTCATGACCATCGCGGAGCACGAGACGACCCGGACTCCCGCGGGCGTCACCCGCCAGCAGGTCCTCGTCCTGTACCTGTCCACGTCCGCCCTCGACTCACAGGTGGTCGGCTGGGCCCGCTACGACGGCACCGGCACCACCCGTCCCACCACCGGCGACAGCGACGAACCGCCGTACGCCACCGGCGTCGCCGCCCTGGAGGACGGCTGGCGGCTCTTCCAGGCCGCCCAGCTCATCCCGCCCTATCCGGGCGCGGAGCACGAAACCTCTTTCCTCAAGCACGAGTTCTTCTTCGAGAAGCTCGTCCAGCTGTGAGGCGCTGAGGAATTGTCAGTCCGAGTCGGGCAACCGGCCGAGGGCGTCCCGCAGTTGAGCGCGGGCGGTGACGCCGAGCTTGGGGAAGATCTTGTGCAGGTGGTAGCCGACCGTGCGCGGGGAGAGATAGAGCCGGGCGCCGATGTCACGGTTGGTCAGGCCCTCCGCCGCCAGCCGGGCGATCTGCAACTCCTGCGGGGTCAGGTCGGCCACGGCGTCGGCGTCGGCGGGCGTCAAGGTCACGCCCGCCGCGCGGAGTTCGGCGGCGGCCCGCTCGGTCCAGGGGCGCGCGTCCAGTCGTACGAAGGTGTCGTGGGCGGCGGTCAGATGAAGACGGGCCTCCGCGGTGCGTCGGCGGCGGCGCAGCCACTCCGCGAAATCCAGGCGCGCTAGGGCTAGTTCGAAGGGCCAGCGGGCTGCCGCCGGGTCCTCGGTCGCCGCGCGGAAGTGGGGTTCGGCGTCCTCGGGTTCGCTCAGCAGGGCCGAGGCGCGGTGCACGATCGCGGCCAGCCGGGCGGAGCGCGGCTGTTCGAGGGTGCGCCGCACGGCGTCGAGCACGGCCCGGGCGTCGTCCGCCCGACCTGCGCGGACGGCTGCGGCGGCGAGATCGGCGAGGTGGTAGAGGGAGGCGTGGTAGTGGACGGGGGCGGGGCGGGCCTCGTCGGTGAAGGTGGCGCGGAGCTGGCCGTACGCCGTCTCGTGGTCGCCCTCCGCCGTCGCCGCGAGGGCGAGCGCGTGGCGGTGACGCACGTACAGGCTGCGGGAGGTACGCAGGTCCCGGCCGCGGATCGCGTCCGCCACCTGGGCCCGCGCGCCGACGTGGTCGCCGCGGGCGGCGCGCAGGGTGGCCCGGAGGATCGGTGAGCCGACGGCGACGTTGTCCGCGCCCGCCTCCGTCGCCATCCAGAAGGCCTCTTCGGCGGCGGCCTGCGCCGCGTCCCAGGAGCCGCTCTCGAAGTGCGCCAGGGCCAGGGCCTGGGCGACGGTGCAGTTGGCGCCGGCGGTGGCGGCGCTGCGCAGGTGGTCGCGGGCGCGGCCGAGGAGACGTACGGCCTCCTCGGTCTCGTCCAGGATCCAGGCCGCGCCGCCGAGGGTGACGAGTCCGGGCAGGGTGCGCTCCGAGTCGTCGGGCAGGGTGTCGACGGCAGCGGTGAGGTGCTTCAGCTGCTGCGGCCGGTCGGTGAACGGCTGGGTCGCCGCCCGGGTCCAGACGCGATCGGTACCGTCCGGCTGCGGTGCGACGAGGCCGTCGATGCGCTGGATGTCGTGCCGGTGGCGGGGGTCGCCGGAGTTGTACGCGGGCGTCGCCGCCGTGCCCAGGGCGCTCAGGGCGAGGGCCGGTGCGGGCGTGGCCATGGACTCCGCGACGGGGATCAGGAAGGCCAGGGCGTCGTCGTGGCGCAGGGTGACGGCGAGGGACCAGCCCGCCCGCAGGGAAGCCTCGGCGAGGAGTTGGGGGTCGTCGGTCAGCGTGGTGACGCGGCCCGCGATCTCTCCGACCCATTGCGGGTGCCCCGCGTACATGGCGGACTCGGCCGCGGCGAGCAGACGGCGGGCGCGTTCGCCCGGGTCGGGGGTGAGTTCGGCGGCGCGTTCCATGGCGGTCGCCGCGGCGGCGTGTCCGCCCCGGTGGCGGAAGCGGCGGGCGCTCTCGGCGAGGGCGTTTGCGATCTCCTCGTCGGGGCCGAGGGCGGCCGCGGCGAGATGCCAGGCGCGGCGGTCGGGTTCGTGGGCGAGCGCGGCGGCGAGGGTGAGGTGGGCCGCACGGCGTTCGGTGAAGGTGGCCGCCTGGTGGACGGCGGAGCGGACCAGCGGGTGCCGCAACCGCACCTGGCCGCCCTCGACCCGGACCAGTCCCGCCTGCTCGGCCGGTGCCCAGACTTCTGGGTCACCTGCGTCGGGCACGTCCGAGAGTTGGGCGGTGCCCGCGGCCGCCGCCAGGAGCAGGGCTCGTCGCGTGGCAGTCGGCAGGGCGGGCAGGTCTGCGGCGAACAGGTTCTCCAGACGGGCGGTCAGCGGCAGGGTGTCGGCGGCACCGAGGGCGCGGTCGGTCACGGGCGGGGCGCCGCCCGGGTCGCGGGCGAAGGCGCGGGTGAGCTCGATGAGGGCGAGGGGATTCCCGGCCGCCTCCGCGAGGATGCGGGAGCGCATCCGGCCCGTCGGGGGCTGCGGCTGAGCGTCCAGCAGCCGGCCGGCCGCGGCCCGGTCCAGCGGGCCGGCGGTCAGATGCGGGAAGTCGCGGTCGAAGCGTGCCGGTACCGCCGCCTCGCGGGCGGCGAGCAGCAGGACCGCGGGTTCCCCGTCGAGGCGCCGGGCGGCGAAGGCGAGGACGTCCAGGGAGCCGACGTCCAGCCACTGGGCGTCGTCGACGGCGATCAGCAGCGGCTGCCGCGCCGCCGCGTCCAGCAGGAGCGCCAGCATCGCGGCCCTGATGGTCAACGGGTCCGGCGCCGCCGCTCCGCCGGCCGGGTCCATGCCGAGCGCGTGGCGCAGGGCGTCGCGCTGGTGCGCGGGCAGCCGGTCGACGCCGCCGAGGACGGGGCGCAGCAGCTGGTGCACCCCGGCGAAGCCGAGGTCCTGCTCGCCTTCGCAGCCCCGTACCCGCAGGACCCGCCGACCACGCTCCCTGGCCTGCGCCGCGGCCCGGTCGATCAGGGCGCTCTTGCCCGCTCCCGGCTCACCGGTCAGCACCAGCACACGGGGGCCGTCACCGTCCGCCGCGTCGATCAGGCGGGCGATCCGTGACAGTTCGCGCTCCCGGCCGAGCAGTGCGGGTCCGTCCTCCTGCCCGGCTCCGAAGTCGTCGAAGCCGCTGATCCCACCGAAGTCCATGAAGTCCCGTTCCCGCCCGCCACCGCTCACGCCCCATCCTGCCAGGCCGCCCGCGTACGACCGGTCACATGACAGAAGCGCGGCCCGCCACCTCGCTGACAGCCTGCGATCACCGGGCAGGACACAGAGACGGGAGCGGCGGTGGGCTGGGAAGCGGACGTCGACCGGCTCCTGACGCGTGCCGACGTACCGCGGTCCCTGCTGGTGCTGGGGGAACCCGGCAGCGGCAAGACCCGGACGCTGCGGATCGCCTTGCGGAGGGCCGCGGCACAGGGGGCACGTGTGCTCACGGCGCGTGCCTGTCCGTCGGAGGCGCGGGAGCCGTACGCCTGCCTGCACCAGCTCCTGCTGCCGGTCCGGGACGAGTGCGAGGCGCTGGCGGAGGGCGAACGCCGGGTGGTGCAGGCCCTGTTCACGCCATACGACGGCCTGCCGCGGCAACGGAACCTGTCCTCCGCGGTCCTGGCGCTGCTGACCCGTCTCGCGAAGGCGGGTCCGGTGCTGCTGGCGGTCGACGATCTCCAGGACTGCGACCGCGACTCCGCGGCCGTGCTGTCCTTCGTGGCCCGGCGCCTCACCGGCCAAGCGGTGACCGCGCTGTTCACGGCGTGCGGAGACACGCCGCCTCCCGGCCTCCCCGCTGACATCGCCGTACGGTCACTGCGTCCCCTGACCCCGAAGGCGGCGGCCCGGCTGCTGGACGCGCAGCCCGGTGCGCCGACTGGGCGGGCCAGGCTGGAGCTGCTTCGGCAGGCGGCCGGGAATCCACTGGCGATCATCGAGCTCAGCCGTGCAGCGGATCGACCCGGGCGCATCCCGCGCGCGGTCGCCGAGCCTCTCGACGCACTGCCGGAGGACACCCGGCGCGCCCTGCTGTACGCGGCCCTCGCCGAACCGCAGGAGGAACTCGCCACCCTGATGGCCGCGTTGGGCACCGACGACCTGCGGGTGTGGGCGCCGGCCGAGACGGCCGGACTGGTCAGGCTGGCCGATGACCGCGTCGTCTTCCGCAACGCGCTGACGCGCCTCGCGGCCCTGCACCGGCAGCCGGCGAAACTGCGCCAGCAGGCCTGCCGGGGCCTGGCCGCCCGGTCCGTCCACCGCGCCGGGTATCTGGCCTCGGCGGCCATCGGCCCTGACGAAACGGTGGCGGCGGCGCTGGAAGAGGCCGCCGCCCGGGCCGACCGCTTCACCGCGGCCCGTGCCCTGGAGCGGGCCGCGCAACTGAGCCCCCACGCCTCCGACCGCGCCCGCCGCCTCGCCGCCGCCCTCACCGCCGCGAGCGACCTCGGCGACCCCGCATGGGTGCGCGAACTGTACGCGGCACTGGCACAACCGGGGTCGGGCGCCGCGGTCTGCGCCCTCAGCGGGGCGCTGTCGTTGCAGTCGTACCAGCGTGAGGCGTTCGACCTGTTGATGGGGGCCGTAGGGCTGACGGACGACGCCCCGATGCTCTTGGTCCTCGCGACCGCCATCGCCCGTCAGTCCGGGCTACCGGAGCACTGGCGGGAGGTGGAGCGGCTGCGCGGCGTGAAGGCCGACGACGTCCTCGCGTCCCTGAGCACACCGGAGTCGAGCCGACCGGCCCAGCTCCTCGCGGCGGCCTCGCTCGCCCACCACACCGACGAGTCCGACCTGTGCGCGGAGCAGTACCGCCAGGCGGGCGAACTGCTGCGCGCCCAGGGCGCTTTGGGTCCGCTGGCCTGGGCCCTGCCGGACCAGGTGGACGCCCTGCTGGGTCTCGGGCGGTGGGCGGAGGCCGAGTCCCTGATCGAGGAGGGTCTCGACCACGCCGCCGTCCACCGCTGGACCCGTGTCGAACTGGACCTCCAGGCCCTGCGCACCACTTTGCACGCACTGCGCGGCGAGAGCGTCCCGGGCACCGCCTTCACCGGCCCTGCCTGGCGCTCCGTCAGCCTGTACGAGAACCGGGCCACCCATGCCCGGATGCTGCGGGCCTGCGGTCTGACCGCTCTCGCCCTCGGGGACGCGGAGGGCGCCTTCCGGCAGCTGCGGACGCTGTTCGCGGACGACGGCGATCCCCTGGACCCCTTCCTCTCGCCCCGGTGCGTCGCCGAACTCGCCGTCGCCGCGCACCGCACGGGCCGGCACCGGGAGGCGGCCCATGTCCTGGCCCGGGTCCGGCACCGTCAGGGCGACCGCCCGACGACCCGGATGACGCTGCTCATGCATCACGCGGCGGCCCTGGTCGACGAGGACGCGGACCCCGAGCACCACTTCCAGCTGGCGGTGGTCAATCCCGAGGCGGCCACCTGGCCGCTGGAACGGGCCCTGGCCCGGCTGGACCTCGCCCGCTGGCTGCGCCGACGCAGGCGGCCACTGGAGGCGCGCGCCCAGCTGACCGTCGTACTGGAGACAGCCGTCCGGCTCGGTGCCCGGCAACTGGCCGAGTCGGCGCGCGCCGAGCTGCGCGCGAGCGGGGTGGCCGAGACGCCCGCGGCGGAGCATCCGCTGGCCGAACTCACCGCCCAGCAACGGCAGATCGTCCGATTGGCCGCGAAGGGGCTGTCGAACCGGGAGATCGGCGAACAGCTCTTCCTGTCGCCGCGTACGGTGGGCTCGCACCTCTACAACGTCTATCCCAAACTGGGCGTCAGCAGCCGCCATCAGCTGCGTGATCTCCTCGTGTGCGAGAAGTGACCGGGCGAGAGGCGGACATCGCATGGAGCCGGACGGGCAGCACCCGTCCCCGCTGGTTCTGGAGCCCCTGGCGCAGCGCCTGCTCGACGCGTCCTCGGCGCCGCCGTACCTCCACGAGCTGTCCCCGACCGCCGGCCGTCAGGCCCTGCGGGAGTCCCAGGCCCGGCGGATCGAGGACTTCGCGGTGGACGCCGTGTTCCAGGTGGCGCCCGTGGGGCCGTCCGGGCTGGTGGGGTTCTGGCTGTTCCGGCCCGCCGGCACCCGGGGGCCGTTGCCCGCCCTGCTCTACACCCACGGCGGCCGGTGGATGCTGGGCGACGCGCACACGCACGCGCGGCTGATCAGCGACCTCGTGGTCGGTGCGGGGGTGGCCGCCGTCGTCCCCGAGTACAGCCGCACCCCGGAGGCGCGCTACCCGGTGGCCGTCGAGGAGTGCTACGCCCTGCTGTCCTGGATGGCCCGTCACGCCGCCGAACTGGGGCTGGACGCGGGCCGGTTGGCGGTGGCCGGGGACTGCGCCGGCGCCACGCTGGCCATCGCGCTCACCTTGCTGGCGAAGTCACGCGGCGGCCCGCGCCTCAGCGCCCAGCTGCTCTTTTACCCGATCACCGACGCCCGTTGCGCCAGCGCCTCCCAACGGCAGTTCGCCGAGGGGTACTTGCTCACCCGGCAGGCCCTGCGCGCCTATTGGCGCCACTACAGCGACGATCCCCGGCACCTGGCCGAGCCGACCGCGTCCCCGGCGCGGGCGAGTTCCGCCCAACTGGCGGGGCTGCCACCGGCGTTGGTGATCACGGCGGAGGCGGACGTGACGCGCGACGAGGCGGAGCAGTACG
Source organism: Streptomyces justiciae (assembly GCF_015163075.1). Taxonomy (GTDB): domain Bacteria; phylum Actinomycetota; class Actinomycetes; order Streptomycetales; family Streptomycetaceae; genus Streptomyces; species Streptomyces justiciae. The sequence continues at coordinate 329,480 of NZ_JADDXU010000004.1, read as the reverse complement.
CGCGACGGCTGCGCGGGGCGGGCGTCGAGGTGACCGCTGTCCGCTATCTGGGCACGGTCCACGACTTCGTCTCCCTCACCGCTCTGCGCGACAGCCCCTCGACCCGGGCGGCCGTGCGGCAGGGCGCCGCCTTCCTGCGCGCCCGGCTCGGCGGCGCGAACCAGTCGACCGACTGATGCCTGGGGTGCCCGGCTCCAGGCAGGCTGACGGGTATGTCAGCCTTCTACGATTCCTTCACGGAAGACGACTGCGCGGCGCGGGGGCGCGGCCAGGTGTTCTGCACCCGTTCGGTGCCGCCCCGCGAGAGCCTGGAGTTCTGGCACGACGCGGTGTTCGCCACGCTGGTGGGGATGGACATCCGTACGGAGGGCGGGACGTACGACGCCACGATGCGCACGGACCGCCTGGGCGACCTGCGGATCACGACCGTCGACTGCGATCCGGGCGAGGTGCACCGGGACGCGCGCCGCGTCGCCCGCGGGGACGGCACCGAGGTGTTCGTCGCGGTCCAGGCCAGCGGCACGGCCCAGGTCGAGCAGGACGGCCGCTACACCGAACTGCGGCCCGGTGACATCGCGTTCTTCGAGACCGTACGCCCGTACCGCACGCGTTTCCCGCAGCGGTTCCAGCTGAAGATCTTCGCCGTGCCCCGCCGTCTCCTCGGCCAGCCGGAGGAGGCTCTCGGACGGATCACGGCACAGGCCGTCCGCCCGCGAGGCGGGCTCGCCGCGCTGCTGTCGCCGTTCATGTCACGCCTCGCGGACACCTCGGAGTCCTATTCCGGGCCGGTGGCCGACCGGATCGCCGAGAGCGCCGTCGGCCTGCTGGCCGCGACCGCCGCCGAGCAGCTGGGCGAGGAACCGGCCGAACTGCCCGGCGCCGAGCGGGTGCTGCTGCTGCGCGTCCAGCGGTACGTCCGCTGGAACCTGGCGGACCCCGCCCTCACACCCGCGGTCATCGCCCGGGCCCACGGCATCTCGGTGCGCTATCTGCACCGGCTGTTCGAGCAGGAGGGCACGACGGTCGGCCGCTGGATCCGCGGGCTGCGGCTCCAGGAGTGCCGCAGGGAACTGACCGACGCCGCCGGGCTGGGCGGGGTCGCCCGGCGCTGGGGATTCAGCGGCACCGCGCACTTCGCCCGGGCGTTCCGCCGCGAGTACGGCACCTCGCCCACCGACTGGCTGCTCGCCGAACGCGACCGCCGCTGCCTGGAGGCGTCTTGAGAGCGCCTGCGTGCGGGCAGCGGTCCTTCTCGCGCGCGTACGGCGACGTCGAACTGGTCACCCGTAGCGACCCGGCGTCCTGGCGGGGCTCCCTGAGGCTGCTGCACCTGGGCGTGCTCCAGGTCGCGAGCGAGGAGACGGACGCCGTGGAGGTCGTACGGACCATGCGGGACACCGCCGCGGACGGCCGCATGCACCTGTTCGCCCGCCTCCAACTGGAGGGCACCGCCCTGGTGTTCCAGGACGGCCGCCGCGCACGCCTGCGCCCGGGGAGCCTGGTCTTCTACGACGCCGGCCGGCCGTTCAGCGTGGTGCTGCCGGAGGCACAGCGGGCGCGGGTCCTGATGGTCCCCCGCCCGCTGCTGAGGCTGGGCGAGGCGGAGCTCCGCCGGATCACCGCGAAGGTCGTCGACGACACACCCGACAGGCCGGCCGCGCTGCTGCTGCCGCTGCTGGACGGGCTGGTCCGCGAGATCGACGCGGTCGCCCCGGCCGCCCGCGAGGGGCTCGCGCGGGCCGTCGCGGACCTCCTCGCGGCCTTGGCCGCCGACCGGTCCACCGGCACGGAGGCGGCCGGCGCGGGGCCGTCGGCCGCGACCGGGCAGGCCGCGATGCTGGACCGCATCAAGGCCACCATCGACGCGCGCCTGGCGGAACCCGAGCTCTCCCCCGGCGTGCTCGCGGCGGAGCACGGCATCTCGCTGCGCTATCTGCACAAGCTCTTCCAGGAGCAGGGCACCACGGTCGGCGGGTGGATCCGCCGACGTCGGCTGGAGGCGTGCCGAGCCGAACTCGCCCGCCCCTCGGGAGCCGACCGCACGATCGCCGCAGTGGCGGCCCGCTGGGGGTTCGCCAGCCCCACCCACTTCAGCCACGCCTTCCGCAAGGCGTACGGGGTGTCGCCTGCGCAGTTCCGGGAGCAGCGGCCCAGTGGCTGATCCAGTTCGCCGCCCACCACAGGGGCCGACGCCTGCTGTGCGCTGCCGGACCGGCACCGGTGCACTGGTGAGCAACCGGTCCCGGCCTCGCCGTTCTAGCGTCCTCACCGAGGCGCCCGCACAGCGCATTCCAAGACCGAGGAGAACCCCATGTCCGACGCCGTCGAGCCGGTCCAGCCGGTGCTGGAGCCCGCCGCCCAGGCCTTCGCCGAGGCGACCGCCAACCCGCCGTACCTCTTCGATCTCGGCCCCGTGGAGGGCCGTAAGACGGTCGACGAGGTGCAGTCCGGGGACATCGCCAAGCCCGCCGTCGACGAGGAGTGGATCACCGTCTCCGGCGGCCCCACCGGCAGCGTCCGCGCCCGCATCGTCAAGCCCGAAGGCGCCACCGGAAGCCTTCCGGTCGTGGTGTACATCCATGGCGCCGGCTGGGTGTTCGGCAACGCCCACACCCACGACCGCCTGGTGCGCGAACTCGCCGTCGGCGCCAACGCCGCGGTCGTCTTCCCCGAGTACGACCTCTCGCCCGAGGCCCGCTACCCCGTCGCCATCGAGCAGAACTACGCCGTCGCCAAGTGGGTCGTGGAGCAGGGCGCCGGCAAGGGCTTGGACGCCTCCCGGATCGCGGTGGCCGGGGACTCCGTCGGCGGCAACATGGCTGCCGCGCTGACCCTGATGGCCAAGCAGCGCGGGGACCTCCCCCTGGTGCAGCAGGTGCTGTTCTACCCGGTCACCGACGCCAGCTTCGACACCCCCTCCTACCACCAGTTCGCAGAGGGCTACTTCCTGCGCCGGGACGCCATGCAGTGGTTCTGGGACCAGTACACGACCGACGAGGCCGAGCGCGCCCAGATCACCGCCTCCCCGCTGCGCGCCGGCACCGAGCAGCTGACCGGTCTGCCCCCGGCGCTGGTCATCACCGGCGAGGCCGACGTCCTGCGTGACGAGGGCGAGGCCTACGCGGGCAAGCTCCGCCAGGCCGGCGTCCCCGTCACCGCCGTGCGCTACCAGGGCATCATCCACGACTTCGTCATGCTCAACGCCCTGCGCGAGACCCACGCCGCCGAAGCCGCCATCAACCAGGCCGTCACCACCCTGCGCACCGCGCTGCACGGCTGACCCGAGAAGGAGAACCGCTCATGTCCACCACTCCCACCGTCGTCCTCGTGCACGGCGCCTTCGCGGACGCCGGCAGCTGGTCCGGGGTGATCGAGGAGCTCCAGGGTCACGGCATCCCCGTGATCGCGCCGCCCAACCCACTGCGCGGCCTCGCCTCGGACTCCGCCTACATCGCCTCGGTCGCCTCCCAGATCGACGGCCCGGTCGTCCTCGTCGGCCACTCCTACGGCGGTGCGCTCATCACCGTCGCCGGTGTCACGGAGAACGTCGTCGGTCTGGTCTACGTGGCCGCCTACGTCCTCGAAGAGGGCGAGAGCCTGGGCGAGTTGCAGGGGCGCTTCCCGCTCTCGCCGCTCGTCAGCAACCTCAAGGAGTGGACCTACCCGGTCCCGGGCGCCGACCCGGGTGTCGAGGTGACCATCGCCGAGGGTGCCTTCCCGTCGGTGTTCGCCGCCGACGTGCCCGCGGACGTCACCAAGGTGCTCGCCGCGGCCCAACGCCCGCTGGCCGCCTCGGCGTTCGAGGAGACCGCGCCCGTGGCCGCGTGGAAGACCAAGCCGTCCTGGGCGCTCGTGGCCGGCGCGGACGAGGCGATCAACCCTGAGGTCGAGCGCTTCGGCGCCAAGCGGGCCGGGGCCACGATCGTCGAACTGGACGGCGCCTCGCACGCGGTGGCGGTCTCCCGTCCCAAGGAGGTCGCCGACCTCATCCGTGAGGCGGTGCGCGCGACGAGCTGACAAGCCCCGAGCGGCCGGACATCATCGCGATGTCCGGCCGCGCCGTCTCAGAGGTGACAGGTGGTCAACGCTTCAACGCTGCAACGCTGCAACGCTTCAGCGTGAACGTGAAGTCGCCCGAGACCTTGCCGCTCAGCCGGACCGCCGAGACCAGCTTTCCGTCCGCGATCAGGCGCTCGACCTCGGCCCGTGAGAGACCGCAGGCTTCGGCGATCAGTCGCACCGGCCGGACCGGAATCCGCGCCGCGAAGCGGACCGACACGTCGATCACCTCGCACTCCAGGTGATCCGATCCGCCGGTGTCGAGACGCCAGGCGTCGTCCCAGTCGAGGGCGATGCGGTTACGGCGCCGCACGACCGGGTCCTGGAGCAACTCGGCTGCCAAGCCAGGGTCGTTGGTGTGCATCCGGTCCAGCAGGTCGGGCCGGACGGAACGGACGTTCATCCGCTCCCAGACGGTGAGTTTCGCCGTGTCGCCGCACCCGGCGCAGAGCACGAGGAGCCAGGCGTCGAGGCGTTTGTGGTTGGCGTTCACACGGAATTTGCCGTTCGCCCGGAAGCGCGGGGACGCGCACGCGTGGCAGCGGCGCAGGACGGTCGGCAGGCAAGTGGGCATGACGACCCAGGTGTTGAGCACAGGGATACACCGGTTTCAGTGAGAAGTCCGCAGCAAGAAGCAGCGCGGCGCACAGGTGCGACGCGCGACAGTTCAGCTCTCGGGGGGTCTCACACGGTGTACAACGGCACGTCCTTTGCCAGGCGACTCGGTCCGGCAGCACCGTAAGGCCGGGCCGTGACGCCGATCCACTGGTTTTCCGAGTCGGCTGCACCGTGCACGGATCTTGACGCCGGGCGGACGGCGAGATTAGCGTCCCAGCGTTTACGAGCTATTGAATCGTTTCAATCCCTCGTTTCAACTGCTCGTTTCCACCACTGGTTCCATCACTGGTCTCAATCACTCTGGGGCGAAAAATGCACAAGCCCATTCCGCAGCGTGGCGGGATATCCCGGCGCACCGTGCTGGCCGCTTCGCTGGCCGCGGGTGCGGCCACGGCGCTCACCGCGACGGGCACGACGAGCGCCGGCGCCGCTCCCCTGACCGGCCCTCAGCAGCTGTCCGCCGACTGGTTCGCCACCGCCCCGCGCGCCGTGCGCCCCAAGTTCCGCTGGTGGTGGCCGGACGGGCTGGTCGACCCGGCGGAGATCGCCCGTGAGATCGACCAGATCGCCGACGCCGGCTTCGGCGGGGCCGAGATCTCCGCCGTCCACCACAGCATCAAGGACAAGTCCGTCCTCGACACCGCGCACCATGGCTGGGGCAGCCCTGCCTGGCGCGAAGGCGTCGAGGCCGCCCTGCGGCAGGCCGCGCGCCGGGGCCTGACCGTCGACCTCACCCTCGGCCCCAGCTGGCCCGTCGCCGTCCCCGGTGTCACCCCCGACGACGAGGCGGCCGCCCAGGAACTCGCCTACGGCCGCGTCTCCGTGGCCGCCGGCACCACCTACCAGGGCCCCGTGCCCGAGCCCGTTCGCGCCGCCGCGAGCGGGGTCACCTCGCGCACTCTGCTCGCCGTCCAGGCGGCCCCCGTCGCGCCCGCCAACTCGACCCGCAAGGAGACCGGCCTCGACCTCGCCGGCCTCCAGGACCTCACCTCCACCGTCGAGAACGGAACCCTGACCTGGACCGCCCCGGCCGGGAGCGACTGGGTGCTGATCTCCTACTGGCAGCGCAGCACCGCCCAACAGCCCGAGTCCGGCCCGCACTCCGCCCCGGCCGCCTATGTCGTCGACCACTTCAGCCCCGCCGGCACCGCCGCCGTCACCGGCTTCTGGGAGGGTTCCGTGCTGACCGGCACGGTGCGCCGGCTCCTCAAGGCGGCGGGCGGCGCGTTCTTCGAGGACTCCATCGAGCTGGAGACAGACTCCCTGGTGTGGACGTCGGCGCTGCCCCAGGCCTTCGAGGAGCGCACCGGCCGCCCGCTGCTGCCGTACCTGCCCGCCCTGGTCCTCGACAAGAGCAACCAGGTCTTCGCCTTCGAGGCCCAGCTCACCCGGCAGATCCGCCACGACTTCTGGGAGACCGTCTCCCACCTGTTCAACACCCACCACGTCACCGCGCTGCGGGACTGGGCCCATTCCCTCGGCATGGAACTGCGGTCGCAGCCCTACGGCCTCCAGACCGACGCCATCGCCTCGGCCGCGCTCCTCGACATCCCCGAGGGCGAGTCGCTCGGCTTCAAGAACCTCGACGACTACCGCTGCCTCGCGGGCGGCCGGGACATGGCCGGGCACACCGTCCTGTCCTGCGAGTCGGGCGCCTACAACGGCTCGGCGTACAGCACGACCTGGGACCGGTTCCTGCGGACCACGGGCGGCGCCTACGCGGCCGGTGTCAACCAGACGGTCGTGCACGGCTTCTCGTACGCCACCGCCCCGGGCGTGAGCTGGCCGGGCTTCGCCGCGTTCAGCCCGTACAACGGCGCCGCCGGCTACGGCGAGTCGTGGGGTCCGAGACAGCCCACCTGGCGGCACGCCGAGGACATCGCGGGCTATCTCGGCCGAGTGCACCGGGTTCTGCGGACCGGCGCCCCGCAGGTCGACGTCGCCGTCTTCCGGCAGACCGGCTACACCGCCACCGGCATCGGCGCGTCCTGGTTCACCTCGACGGGTGTCCCGCTCGGCTGGACCCACCAGTTCCTCAGCGGCCCCCTGCTCGACCTGCCGAGCGCCCGCGTCGAGGACGGCCGACTGGCCCCCGACGGGCCCGCCTACAAGGCCCTGTTCGTGGAGGGCGACTTCTTCTACTCCTCCACCCCGACGCTGGCCCTCGCCGATGCCCGCAAGCTGCTGCGCCTGGCCCGGGCCGGGCTGCCCATGGTCCTGCTCGGCGCCTTCGACCAGGCGCTCACGCCCGGCGTGCCCGACCAGGACGAGACGGCCCGGCTGCGCGAGGTCCTCGCGAGCCTCCTCGCCCTGCCCCACGTCAAGGCCGTCACCGACAAGACCGCCGTCGGCGACGCCCTCACGGCCCTCGGTGTCACCCCCGACGCCCGGTACGCCACCGCCTCCACGCTCCTCAACTTCCACCGCGTCATCGGCGACACCGACCTGTACTACCTCTGCAACGGCAAGCACGCCGAGACGGTCAAGCCGCCCGTCGCCGCCATCGACCACGCCATCACCCTGCGCCCGACCAGGCGCGGCACGACCGTCCCGTACCGGCTCGACCCGTGGACGGGCGAGGTGACCCGTATCGGCCGCTACACCGAGGACGACGACGGCATCACCCTGCGCGTCACCCTCGACCCCGGACAGGCCACGGTCATCGCCCTGGGCCGCCCGGGCCTGTTCGGGGACCGCAACGGCGCCCGGCGGCACGCCGTGGACAGCGACGCCGACAGCGTGCTGTTCACCGACCGCGGCCTGGCCGTCCGCGCCTCGGCCGCCGGCACCTACACGACCCGGCTCTCCCAGGGTCGTACGGTCACCAGCACACTCCCCGCGGTACCGGCGCCCGTGACGCTGGACAGTTGGCGGCTCGACGTCGAGGACTGGTACCCCGGCTCCACACCGACCGACACCGACATCGTCCGGCGCACGCTCACCCTCGACGCGCTGCTGCCCTGGTCGCAGATCCCGGAACTCGCCGACTCCGCCGGCATCGGCCGCTACCGCACCACCGTGTCCCTGCCCGCCGACTGGTCCGCGTCCCACGGCGCCCTGCTCGAACTGGGCGTGGTCAGCGACACCTTCCGGGTCACGGTCAACGGCGTCCAGCTGGCCCCTGCCGACCGGCTCCACCCGGTCGTCGATCTCGGCGGACGCCTGCGACCCGGCACCAACGTGATCGAGGTGGAGGTGGCAACGCCGCTCATCAACCGGCTCCGGGTCAGTCAGCCGGCCGTGTTCGGGGCGGGCGCCCGACAGGCGTACGGCCTCTCCGGGCCCGTTCGTCTGGTGCCCTACGTCCAGGATCTGGTGGACTGACGGGGCGCCGGCAGGCAGCAGCGTCACGGGCTCCTCGCCGGCCCAACCGGAAAACCCCGGAAGAACACGAGGAGGCGCCCGTCATGTCACTCGCCCGCGTCCACAACTTCTCCGTCTCGCTCGACGGCTTCGGCACCGGCGAGGGGCTGAGCCTCGAGGCACCGTTCGGCCATGCGGGTGAACGGCTGCACGAGTGGATGTTCGCCACCCGGTGGTGGCAGGAGACGACCGGCGGCCCCGGCGGGAGCAGCGGCCTGGACGACGTCTTCGTACGGCGGTTCGACCCCGGGATCGGCGCCGAGATCATGGGCGCCGGGAAGTTCGGCTACCCCGGGTGGCACGAGGACGCGGACTGGAAGGGCTGGTGGGGACCCAACCCGCCCTTCCACACACCGACGTTCGTCCTCACCCACCACACGCGTCCGTCGATCGAGATGGAGGGCGGCACGACCTTCCACTTCCTCGACACCTCGCCCGCAAAGGCGCTGGAGACCGCCCGCGAGGCCGCGGGCGGTCTGGACGTCCGCATCGGCGGGGGCGCCACCGTCATCCGTGACTTCCTCGCCGCCGGACTCATCGACCATCTGCACGTGGTGGTCGTACCGATCCTGCTCGGCCGGGGCGTGCGCCTGTGGGACGGGCTGGAGGAGCTGGAGACGGCGTACGCCGTCGAGGCCGTCTCCTCGCCGAGCGGGGTCACGCATCTGACGCTGACGCGCAGGTGAACCCCTCGCCCGTCGGCGGCTGAGGCGTCAGCTGCCGAGCGCGTTCAGCACCACGGCCCTGGCCTCCTCCTGGACCTGACGCAGGTGGTCGGCGCCCAGGAAGGACTCCCCGTAGATCTTGTAGACGTCCTCGGTGCCCGAAGGGCGGGCCGCGAACCAGGCGTTGGCGGTGCCGACCTTGATGCCGCCGAGAGCGGCGCCGTTGCCGGGGGCCTCGGTGAGGACCGTGGTGACCGGCTCTCCGGCGAGGGTGTCGGCGGTGACCTGGCGCGGGGAGAGCTTGGCGAGCAGGGCCTTCTCCTCGCGGGAGGCCGGGGCGTCGACGCGCGCGTAGGCGGGGGCGCCGAAGCGGTCGGTGAGCTCGGCGTAGTGCTGTGAGGGGGTCTTGCCGGTGACGGCCGTGATCTCGGAAGCGAGCAGGGCCAGCAGGATGCCGTCCTTGTCGGTGGTCCACACCGAGCCGTCGCGGCGCAGGAAGGAGGCGCCGGCCGACTCCTCGCCGCCGAAGCCGAGCGTGCCGTCGGAGAGTCCGTCCACGAACCACTTGAAGCCGACCGGGACCTCGACCAGCGGGCGGCCGACGTCGGCCGCGACCCGGTCGATCATGCTCGACGACACGAGGGTCTTGCCGATCCCGGCGCCCGCGGGCCACTCCTGCCGGTGCGAGAAGAGGTAGGAGATCGCCACGGCCAGATAGTGGTTGGGGTTCATCAGGCCGCCGTCCGGCGTGACGATGCCGTGCCGGTCGGCGTCGGCGTCGTTGCCGGTCGCGATGTCGAAGCGGTCGCGCCGCTCGATGAGGGAGGCCATGGCGTACGGGGAGGAGCAGTCCATGCGGATCTTGCCGTCCCAGTCCAGGGTCATGAACCGCCAGGTGGGGTCGGTGAGCGGGTTCACCACCGTGAGGTCGAGGCCGTGCTGTTCGGCGATCCGGCCCCAGTAGGCGACCGAGGCGCCGCCGAGCGGGTCGGCGCCGATGCGCACACCGGCGGACCGGATCGCGTCCAGGTCGAGCACGTGCGGCAGGTCGGCGACGTAGGCGCCGAGGAAGTCGTGGCGTCCGGTGCCGGGGGCGGCCAGCGCGCGGGCGTACGGGATGCGTCGTACGTCCTTCAGGCCGCCCATGATGATCTCGTTGGCGCGGTCCTGGATCCAGGAGGTCGCCTCGGAGCCGGCCGGGCCGCCGCTCGGCGGGTTGTACTTGAAGCCGCCGTCGGCGGGCGGGTTGTGCGAGGGGGTGACGACCACGCCGTCGGCGAGGCCGGAGGCGCGGCCCCGGTTGTGGGTGAGGATCGCGAGCGAGACCGCGGGGGTGGGCGTGTAGCCGTCGGCCTGGTCGATGAGGACGGTGACGTCGTTGGCGGCGAACACCTCAAGGGCCGTGATCCGGGCGGGCTCGGACAGGGCGTGGGTGTCGGCGCCGAGGAAGAGGGGGCCGTCGGTGCCCTGGGCGGCGCGGTATTCGCAGATGGCCTGGCTGGTGGCGGCGATGTGGTCCTCGTTGAAGGCCGCCGCGAGGGACGAGCCGCGGTGTCCCGAGGTGCCGAACGCCACGCGCTGCCCGGGCTCGGCCGGGTCGGGGTGGAGCGCGTAGTACGCCGTGACCAGCCGGGCCACGTCGATGAGGTCCTCGGGTCCGGCGACCTGTCCCGCTCGCGCGTCCTGCATTTCCCCGCTCCTCCGCAAGTCGACCAGTGCGTACGGCCCTCATTCTCCCCTGCCCGGGCCGGGGGGACGCGCACCGGGCGGCCGTTGTGGCCCGTGTGCGGCGGATGCGACGATGCAGGTCGGCGAGCGAAGGGGAGCATCGACGTGCCGCACGAGGACCAACGGCCGCCTGCCGCAGTGCTGTTCGACGCGCTGGGCGCCGACTACGAGAAGGCGTTCGCGCACGCGCCCGCGCATCTGGCCGCGCTCGAGTGGCTGGCCGAGCGGCTGCCGCCCGCCGCGCGCGTCCTGGACGTGGGCAGCGGTACGGGGCGGCCCACCGCGGCCGCGCTCGTCGCGGCGGGGCACTCGGTGCTGGGCGTGGACGTCTCCCCCGTCATGGTCGAGCTGGCCGGCCGCCAGGTGCCCGAGGCCGAGTTCCGCCACGCCGACATCCGTGAACTCCCGCTGGAGGCAGGGTCGTTCGACGGGGTGTGCGTGTTCTTCTCGCTGCTTCAGATGAGCCGGGCCGAGCAGTCGGCTCTGCTGCGGCGGCTGGCCGGGGCTCTGAGGCCGGGCGGGCATCTGGTGCTGGCCACCGTGGCCGCGGACGTGGAGGACGTCGAGGTCGTCTTCATGGGCCGACCGGTCCGCGCGACGAGCTTCGCCGAGGAGGGCGTCGTCGCCATGGTGGAGGAGGCGGGCCTGACGGTACTGGCGCGGCAGCACGCCACCTTCACCCCGGACCACCCGGACGCCGCCCCCGAACCCCACCTCTTCCTGCACTGCCGCCGCGACGCGTCCTGACGCCGCGGTCCTCCGGAGCACGCCTGGTGCCGCGGTATTAGGTCCGCGGCCCCATTCCCCCTCCGCCGAAAGATCGTCCGCGCGCCCGATACGGCCCTCCCGACACGGGAGCCACCCTTGCGGTGACAGCCCGTCGAAGGAGCGCAGCATGTCGTACATCGCCTACCCGGAACCCCGCTACCACGGAGACGAGGGCGAGGTGAACGCGGCCTTCCGCCCGGCCGACACCCCACCGGACATCTCCTCGCCCGGCGCCGCCACCCACTACCTCGCCACGCACGCCTCGACCGGCGGTGAATTCGGGCTCTACAAAGTCGAGTTGGGAGCGCGGGCGGCCGGCGCCAAGACGCACTTCCACAAGGCGATGTCGGAGTCCTTCTACATCCTCTCCGGCGAACTCGAGCTCTACGACGGCGAGAAGTGGGTCACCGGCCGTGAGGGAGATTTCCTTTACGTACCCGTCGGCGGCCTGCACGCCTTCAAGAACGTGACCGACGAGCCGATGTCCATGCTGATGCTGTTCTCCCCCGGCGCTCCCCGCGAGGAGTACTTCGAGCAGGTCGCGGAGATGACACGGCGCAGCCGGGAGGAACTCAAGGAGTTCCGCGTCCGGCACGACAGCTACTTCGAGGAGGACTTCGCCCCCGAGCGCTAGCGCCGGTCCCAGCCGAATGCAGGCGGCTCAGCACGTCTCGAAACGCCAGCTTTACGACGAGATGTGCCTATTGCCGTGCGGATGTGTGCCGACGGCCACAGCACGCCGGCTGCGCATGGGCGCATACTGAGCCATGACAAAGCCTGCGGCACGATCGCGCCATTTGCCCACCAGCCCCTTCAAAGCCCCGGTCACACCGGCTCCCAAGCACTTCGCCGAGGGCGACCAGGTCACGCACGACATGTACGGCCTCGGCCGGGTGATCGGCATGGAGGACGGGATCGCGGCGCTCGTGGACTTCGGCTCGACGCAGATGCGGATCTTGAGCCCGTACGCCAAGATGACCAAGCTGTAGGACGGCCGTGCCCCGTCGCGGCACGCCAGGCCTCGTACGGGGCCTGTGACGAAAGGCAGACCTCTCATCGACTCGACATCGCTGTTCTCCGCCCCGGAAGGGCAACCCTGCCGTTCCACGGCTGTGTCGCCGCCTCCGACGACCACCCCCTTCCAAGCCCCGAACTTCGGAGACGACGAGGTCTTCTGGTCAGAGCACGCACAGGTACCTGCCCCGGGTACGCGTACAGCGCGGCCCAAGGCTGCCTAGCGAGTTTTCGACGGCTCAACCCCGACGGGTTCGCATCACGAACCCTTCGCCGACTCAGAGGGCCGGACCGCATCAGCGGTCCGGCCCTCTGTCTCAGCTACTTCGGCGACGCCCCTGCCCGTGCTCCGACCGAGCGGGGCGGTCAGAGCACGCGCAGGACTCCGACGACCTTGCCCAGGATCTGGGCCTGGTCGCCGGGGATCGGCTCGTAGGCGGGGTTGCGGGGCATCAGCCACACCTGTCCGTCCTGGCGGCGCAGCACCTTGACGGTGGCCTCGTCCTCCAGGAGCGCGGCGACGATGTCTCCGTGGTCGGCGCTGTCCTGGCGGCGGACGGTCACGATGTCGCCGTCGCAGATCGCCGCCTCGATCATCGAGTCGCCGGACACCGTCAGCGCGAACAGGTCTCCCTCACCGACGACCTGCCGGGGCAGGGAGTAGACGTCCTCGACCATCTCGTCGGCGAGCAGCGGCGCACCGGCGGCGATCCGGCCGACGAGCGGCACCTCTACGGGCGTGGCGCCGCGGTGGCCCAGGTCGGGCGCCCAGGAGGGCCGGACCTGGTAGGCGCGGGGTGTGTGGGGGTCGCGGTAGAGGACGCCCTTGCGTTCCAACACCATCAGCTGGTGGGCGACCGAGGAGGTGCTGGCGAGTTCGACGGCCTGGCCGATCTCCCGCATCGACGGCGGGTAGCCCTGCCGCGCGACCGTCTCCGTGATGTAGCGGACGATGGCCGCCTGGCGGTTCGTCAGCTCGCCTTCGGCCACCCTCGCGCCTGGGGGACGGCCCCGGCGGGCGGGTGCTGTGTTCTCCATCCGGGGCACCTCCGTACAAGATCCTTACGGAATGTGACCATAACCCACGCTTCGCTTGATTGGAACACTGTTTCGATCGGGGGCCGGGTTCAGCGCGGGAGGACCGCGCTGACCAGGACGACGTGGACGGCGGTGCCGCCGAGGATGCTCAGCAGCGCGTTGCGGCGCCACAGGTGCAGCCCGATCGTGGCGGCGAGGGCGGACAGCGGGGCCAGGGCGCCCACTGAAGACACGGACAGGTCGCGCAGGCAGTAGACGACGAGGATCACCATGACGCCCGCGGGCATGCGGGTGCTGAGGTGGCGGACCGTGGCGCTGGCGCGCAGCGGGGCGAGGACCGCGAAGGGCAGGGCGCGCAGCGCCCAGGTGACCGCGGCGCTCACGAGGACCGCGGCGACGGCGTAACCGGGTTCAGGCACGGTACGGCTCCTCGCCGGTCATCGGTCGGTTGCGGGTCGCCGCCGCACGGACCAGGAGCCCGGCGGTGAACAGGGCGAAGGCCACCGGCAGCAGCTGGCCGGGGACGAGAACCCGGGCGATCAGGGCGCTCAGCAGCGCCAGCAGCGGGGTCGGCAGATCGCCGCGCAGGCCTCTGAGCGCGTCGAGGGCCAGGACGGTGAAGAGGGCGGTCAACGCGAAGTCCAGGCCGGTGACGCCGTCCGGGATGAGGGTTCCGAGCAGCGCTCCGGCCGTCGCGCTTCCGGCCCAGTACAGGTGCATGAAGAGCTGGAGCCACAGGATGCGCGGGCCCGGCCAGGAGCGGGACCGCTCGCCGGCGGTCAGGGCGTACGCCTCGTCGCTCAGGGCGTAGGTGCCGTACGCCTTGCCGAGGCGGCCGCGCACCCGGTGCAGGGGGAAGGAGAGCGCGTAGAACACGTGCCGGACGTTGACCAGGAAGGCGGTCACCGCGATCGACGCCGGCGGGGCGGCGGCCGTGACCATGCCGATGAGCAGGAACTCGAACGAGCCGCCGTAGACGAGGGCGGCGGACAGTCCCGCCCACCACCAGTCGAGGCCGGACCGGGCGGCGAGCGCCCCGAAGGCGAGCCCCAGCGGCAGGAAGCCCAGCCCCACGGAGGCGGAGTCCGCGAGGGCCGCCCGCGCATGCCCCGTCGAGGGCGACCGGTCGGGGGCAGGCGGGGACGAGTCGCCGACAGCGACGGAATCTATTCGCATGGGGACATTTTAGAAAAGCTGCAACCTCATTTGGTTTCCATTCATGGCTGTAAACTCGGCTCATGGGCAATGAAATGAGCCTGGATGCCGTTGATCGCGACATTCTGTTTCACCTGCGGCAGGACGGGCAGCTCACCAACGTGGAACTGGCCCGTCGGGTCGGTCTGACCCCACCCCCGTGCCTGCGCCGGGTCAAGCGGCTGGAAGCGGCCGGGATCATCGCCGGGTACCGGGTCGTCATCGACCCCGAGGCGCTGGGACGCGGGCTCGAGGTCCTCGTGGACGTCGAGATCTATGCCAACGACCGCAAGACCGTCGCCGAGTTCGAGGAGACGGTCGCGTCCTACGAGGAGGTCATCGAGTTCCGCCGCATGTACGGGCGTCCGGACTATTTCATCCGCGTGGCCGTCGCCGATCACGCCGCGTACGAGGCCTTCCTCTCCGACCGGCTCAGCGGTCTGCCCGCGGTCCTGCGTCTGGAGTCCCACCTGACCATGAAGAAGATCAAGGCGGAGAACTGAGCCGGTGGATCAACGTTTCGTGGGCATCGGGGAGTTGACCGAGGTTCCGTGCGTCGCGGTCGTGGTCGATGTGATGCGGGCCTTCACCGTGGCCGCCTGGGCCTTCGCGCGCGGTGCGGAGCGGATCGTCCTGGCGTCGTCGGAGGAGGAGGCGCTGGCGCTGAAGGAGAGCCGGCCGGGTTGGCTGGCGCTCAAGGACGGCCCTCCGGCGGCGGGCTTCGACGCGGTGAACTCCCCGGGGCTGATCAAGTCGGCCGAACTTTCCGGTCGTACCGTGGTGCAGAAGACGACCGCCGGCACCGTGGGCGCGCTGGCCGTCGCCGACGCTCCGCTGGTGCTGTGCGCGAGCTTCGTGGTGGCCGGTGCGACGGCGCGGCAGCTGCGGGCCGAGGGGCTTGGTCCGGTGACCTTCGTCGTCACCGGTGAGGACGGCCGGGCCGACGAGGATCGGGCCTGCGCCGAGTACATCGCCCGGCGGATCGACGAGGACGATGCCGAGGCAGCCCCATACGTCCGCCGGGCGCGGGTTTCCCGGGCCGCTGCCGATCTCACCGACGGAGTGCGGCTCGGATACCGGGGAGTTCATCCGGACGACGTCGAACTCTGCCTGGAGGTCGACCGGTTCTCCTTCGCGATGGTCGCTCGACGGGAGGAGTCCCTCATGGTGCTGCGGCCCACCGGGGAGCACGCCGGCTGGTGACCGGCCGCAGCTGCCACAGGTGTGGCCCCTCCTTGGAGGCTGGGCTGGATCAGGGCTTGAGCAGGGCCTTGATGGCGCGGCGTTCGTCCATCGCCCGGTAGCCCTCGGCGACCTGGTCGAGCGGCAGGGTCAGGTCGAAGACCTTGCCGGGGTTGATACGGCCGTCGAGGACGCGCTGGATGAGGTCGGGGAGGTAGCGCTCGACACGCCGGCCCGAGTGCTCCTTCTGGGTGACGACGAGCGCGGCCGGCTGTTCCAGCTCGCGGGCAAGCCCGTGACCCGCACCCGGCGCCGCGGCCGGCAGAAGGTCCAGATTCACCGAACCGGCGATGCGCACCCTGTACGCGGACTGGGAGGCCGCGGCCCAGAGCTGCGTGGCGCAGCTGCGAATGGAGGCGGCGAGGTGTCCCGAGGACCCGCGGCTGGCCAAGCTGGTCGGTGAACTGTCCACGAGGGACGCGCAATTCGCGAAGTGGTGGGCCGATCACCGGGTCGCCGCCCGGACGGTGGGCACGAAGATCCTCGATCACCCGGTGGTGGGTGAACTGGTCCTGGAGTGGGACATGTTGACCGCCCACACCGATCCCGACCAGCACCTGACGGTCTGGACCGCCGCACCCGGCTCACCGACGCACGAACGCCTGCGCATCCTGGCCTCATGGGCCGTCGAACAGAAGCTGCCGGCTTCTTCGTCCCTGGCCTGACGTACGTCCGGCCCGCACACGGTGGTGCGGCGAGAGGCGGCTGTGTCGCAGTCGGTCCGCGGACCTAGGACCGGGGACGGTGGGCAAACGGCGTTCGGCCTCGCACCATGGGCGTCGTGACCTCTGATGCCTTCGATGTCGACGCGTTCCTCGCACAGCCGCTGACCGCGCGGCTGGCCACGAACGGGCCCACCGTGCGCCCCCTGTGGTTCCTGTGGGAGGACAGTGCCTTCTGGGTTCTGACAGGCCCGTGGACACGGCTGTTCGACCGCGTCAAGGACGACCCGAATGTCTCGCTCGTGGTCGACGAGTGCGATCTGGCGTCGGGCCGGGTCCGGCAAGTGGTCGCCCGGGGTACGGCCGAACTCGTGCCGTTCGACGTACCGCGGGGCCGCCGCAAGCTGACCCGCTACCTCGGCGCGGACGAGACGCGCTGGGACGACCGCTTCGTGCGTTATCTGTACGACGATCCCGCCCGCCGAGGGACCGTGTGGCTGCGCCTGACACCCCGTTCCCTGCGCGCGCTGGACCTCAGTTACTCAGTGGGCTGAGTCCCGGCGCTGCCGCAGCACGTCGATCTCGGATTTGAGGCGTTCCGCCTCGGGGCTGAGGTCGTCGGCCGCCGAGAGGATGCGGTCCGCCTCCGCGATCAGGCCGTTGTCGCAGATGCCGCGGTCCGAGCGGGCCGCGGCGTGGAGTCGGCGCAAGTAGCCGTCCGCGGTGTCCAGTTCGGCGGCGAGCCCGGCCGGAGCGTCGTACGCGAGCGGGCCGACGAAGGCGACCGAACCCGCCGGGACGGGCGTCCTCGCGGGCCCCTCCATCAGGGTGATGTCCACGAGGTAGAGGCGTGGGTCGAGGGTGGGGGCGTCGCCGAGGGTGAACAGGACGCGTTCCACCTCGCCGGCCGCCAGGTCGTAGTCGCCGTCGACCGATACGGTCACGGGGAGGTCCTGATCCGCCGCCGGGGACAGGTCGACGTCGTAGTCGGCGGTGATCTTCGTGATGCCGCCGGTATTGGGCAGACAGCGCGATGAGGCCTCCGGGGGCTCCAGGTTCCGCACCTCGCGCAGGGTGAACCGGAACTCGCCGATCGCCGCCTTCAGTTCGCCCGGGTTGCGCAGGGTGAGGGTGAGCCTCGTCGCGAGGACGGCGCCGTCGAGCCATCGTGTGTCGTCAAGGAACTTCGCCGGGACCTTCCGTGGGGCCGGGAACCCTCGGGCGACGACCTCGACCCTGGCCGACTTCGACGGCGCCGCCGGGCTCGAGGGGGTCGACTGCGCGGTGCCGCCCGCCGGTCCTTCCTCGCCGGACACGAACGGGTTGGGCAGCCAGCCGAAGAACACGGTGACGAACGCCAGTACGGACGCCATCGCCAGCGCCGTCAGACTGGTGCGCCAGCCGTCGCCGCCCGCGTTGCGAGTGCCGTCGCCTCTGCTCCGGGAGTCGTCGCCTCCGCTGCGGCGTCGTCCCCGTTCCGAGAGTCGTCGCCCCCAGAGCCGTTCGCGCCGCTCCCCCGCCCGTCTTCGCCCATGCCCCGCCACTCCCCCGTACGGCAGGCCCAGGACCGGCCTACCGGGGCCGGTCCGCGCTCCCGCGCCTCCCCATCGTGCCGTGCGGACCGCCCCGACGGCACCCGGCGGAGCAAAGGACTGCGGTCGGCCGATCTTTGCGGGGACAATGGCAGCGACCACCCCACCCCTGGGACCTCGCGACTCGCCCGGAGCGTCATGAACACGGCCTCATCGACGAACCGAACGGAGCCGAGCGGCTTCGACAGACGGGCGCGGGCGCTGGCCCGCCTCGCTCTGGTGTGTCTCGCGGGTGCCGTCGCGGCCGTGGCGGCCGGTGCGAGCCAGTTGCTGATCCTGCTGGCGGGTCTGGGCGGGCTGGGGCTGGCGGGTGCGGGCCTCTGGTGGGCGCTGGCGCATCGGGGGCTGGCGCGACTGTGCGGCGCGCTGTTGGCCGTGGCCGCGCCGGTGGGCGTCCTCGTGCTGTACGCCGTATCCGGCCTGTGGCTGTTCGCGGTGGCGGCGCTGGGCGCCTGGGCCGCGGCGCTGGCCTGCGCCCGGAGCGCGCTGCGCCGGCGACGCAGACCGCACGGCATGCGCTCGCGGTCCGTACGGCCGCCCGAACGGCCCGTCCTGATCATGAATCCGCGGTCGGGAGGCGGGAAGGTCGGCCGGCATTCGCTGGTGGAGCGGGCCGAGGCGCTCGGCGCCCGGGTGATCCTGCTCGACCTCGACGCCCGGCCCGATCCGGCGGCGATCGCCCGGCAGGCCGTCGCCGAGGGCGCGGATATGCTCGGCGTGGCCGGCGGCGACGGCACCCAGGCCCTCGTCGCACAGGTGGCTGCCGCGCACGACGTACCGTTCATGGTCCTGGCGGCCGGGACCCGCAACCACTTCGCCATGGACCTGGGCCTGGACCGCACCGACCCCGCGACCGGCCTGGACGCCCTCACGGACGGCGTGGAACTCCGCGTCGACCTGGGCGACGTGGCAGGGTTGCCGTTCGTGAACACGGTCTCCTTCGGGGCGTACGCCGAGATCGTGCAGTCCCCCGACTACCGCGACGCCAAGGCCGTCACCGCGCTCGACCAGCTGCCGGACCTGCTCGTCGGCGACGCGGCCACGAAGCTGCAGGCCCAGGCCGACGGCGACCGGCTGCCGGTGCCGCAGGCGCTCCTGGTGAGCAACAACCCCTACGTCCTCGCCGACCCGCTGGGCGCGGGGCGCCGGGCCCGGCTCGACACCGGCCGGCTGGGGGTGCTCGCCGTCCGGATCGAGGGTGCCGCCCAGGCCGCCGAGCTGGCGTTCCGGGGTGAACGGGCCAGTGGCATCACCTCGCTGACCGCACGTCAGGTGACCGTCGAGGCCGACGCGGAGCTGATCGCGGTGGCCGTGGACGGCGAGGCGCTCACCCTGCCGCCGCCGGTGGTGTGCACGGTGCGGCCCGGCGCGCTGCGGGTCCGGGTGCCCCGGCAGCGGCCCGGCGCGCCCTACACGGCTCCGTCCGTGGACTGGCGGCACATCGTCCGCCTCGCCCTCGACCGTCCCCGTCCCTCCCCTACCACCAGCACACCGCAGGAGCACAGCGATGCCTGACCGCCCGCAGCGTGACCACGGCGCCTCCCGAGCGCTGTTGCGCGATCTCGCCGCCCTCGACCAGGCGCTCTACGAGGCCGTGACGATCACTCACACGCCGACCCTGGACCACGCCCTGCGCCGGCTGTCCGCGGCGGCGGACCACTCCAAGATCTCGTTCGCGGTCGCCGGCCTGCTCGCCCTGTGCCCCGGACGGCCCCGCCGCGCCGCGGCCCTGGGCGTCGCGGCCATCGGTGTCGCCTCGACGACCGCGAACCTGCTGGGCAAGCGACTGGTGCGCCGCCCCCGTCCGCACCGCGCCGAGGACTCGCCCTTTCCCGGACGGCATGTGCCGATGCCGGAGTCGGCGTCGTTCCCGTCCGGTCACACCGCGTCGGCCGTCGCCTTCGCGGCCGCCGTGGGCCCCGCCCTCCCCGTCGCCACCCTTCCGCTCGGGCTGCTCGCCTGCGCGGTGGGCTACTCCCGCGTCCACACCGGCGTCCACTACCCGGGCGACGTCATCGCGGGCGCCGTCCTGGGCACCGGCGCGGCGGCCGCCATCCTCGCCGCCACCGGCTGGGACGGCCCGCACCGCACCCGTTGTCCCTGATGCCGACCGCCAGCCGAGCCGGGTCAGCGCGGCCCCGGGGTCCGCTTCGGCGGTGCCGGTACGACGCCCGTCGCCGCGGCCCTCAGAAGTCCGCGGAAGGTGGCGCACTCCATGTGGCTCGGCGCGGGGCAGGCGGCGGCATGCCTCAAGGAGTCGCGCAGGACGGCCAGTTCCCGCATCCGCGCCTCCAGCTCCTCCGCCTTGGCCGCGAGCATCCGCCGGTCGATGTCGGGCCGCCCGTCCGGCGCGAACATCCTCGCGATCTCGTCGAGCGAGAACCCCGCGGTGCGCCCCAGCGCGATCAGCGCGAGGCGTTCGAGCACGCCGGGGTCGTACTGCCGGCGCAGACCGCGCCGGCCGGAGGAGGTGATCAGGCCCTTCTCCTCGTAGTACCGCAGGGTGGAGGCGGGGACGCCCGCGCGTCGGGCCACCTCGCCGATGTCCAGGACTGTCATCTTCTTGACCTCAAGTCGACTTGAAGTAGCACGCTGTCATTCGAACCCGCCGATGGCAAGAACCCGTCGATGGCACGCAAGCACAGGAGACGCTCATGGAGTTCAAGCACCCGGCCGAGGACGACCAGGCGGCCCGCTGGGGTCGCGCCGGCCATGTCTGGGTCGAGAAGCAGGAGTTGCTGGACGGGCTGCTCAGGCCCCTGGAGGAGGTGCTCGTCGAGGAGCTGCCCGCCGGGTCCGGGGGCCGGGTGCTCGACGTCGGCTGCGGCACCGGGAGCACGGCGGTGGCGATCGCCCGGCGGCTCGGTCCGGAAGGGCACTGCGTCGGCGTCGACATCTCCGAGCCGATGATCGCCGCCGCCCGGGACCGCGCGGAACGGACGGGCGTGGCGGCGTCGTTCGTGGTGGCCGACGCGGCGGACCATCCGTTCGAGCCCGCGAGCTTCGACGCCGTCGTCTCGCGCCTCGGTGTGATGTTCTTCGACGACCCGGTCCACGCCTTCACCCGGCTGCGGCGCGCGGCGAAGGACGGGGCACCGCTGCGGTTCGTCGCCTGGCGGGGCGCCGCCGAGAACCCGTTCATGACGACCGCCGAACAGGCCGCCGGGCCGCTGCTGCCGCAGCTTCCGCCCCGACGGCCTGACGGGCCGGGCCAGTTCGCCTTCGCGGACCCGGACACGGTGCGCGGCATCCTGGCGAAGAGCGGGTGGGGCGAGATCGGCCTCCGGCCGGTGGAGCTGCCGTGCACGCTGCCGACGAGCGAGTTGGAGGGCTACTTCACCAAGCTCGGGCCGCTGGGGTTGGTCCTGCCCGACGTGGACGAGGACACCCGGCAGCGTGTCGTCGAGACGGTCCGCGCCGCCTTCGAGCCGTTCGTGCACGGTCCTGAAGTGCGTTTCACGGCCGCCTGTTGGCTGGTGGAGGCCCAGGCGACGGCGTGACGGCAAGCGCCTGCGTGGCGCGGCTTTGGGGCGGTTTCCCGCGGACCGGGACGTACCATTCGGGGGCCGTTCCGGCCACCCGCCCGTACGTGACGAAAGGCCCCGCACGATGACGACCAGCGATGTCACCGCACTCGACGACCCGGTGGGCTCGTCGCTGCGCGGTCACCACGCTCATCTCGGCCGGCGACTCGGCCGGGCCGCGACCTATGTCCCGGGGGTCGCGACCTTCTCGGCGGTGCCCGGCGACGCGGAGGCTGCGGACTGGGCGGATCTGGCGCAGCTGTTGGGGGGCGGCCAGTTCGCCGACCTGTTCAGCTGCACCGCCACCCCGCCGGCCGACTGGGAGCCCGTCTTCGTCCTGGAGGGCCGGCAGTTGACCTGGCCCGACCATGGCTCGGTCGAGGAAGCCGACGTCGCGGGCGGCACCGAAGTGCTGGAGCTGGGCGTGGCCGATGTGCCCGAGATGCTCGACCTCGTCACGCGGGCCGAACCGGGGCCGTTCTGGCCGCGCACCCATGAACTCGGCACGTATCTCGGCATCCGCGACGGCGGCCGGCTGGTGGCCATGGCGGGCGAACGGCTCCGGCCGCCGGGCTGGACCGAGATCAGCGCGGTCTGCACCGCGCCCGAGGCACGCGGGCGCGGCCACGCCCGGCGTCTGATCGGGGCGCTCACCGCCCGTATCACCGCCCGCGGCGAGCGCCCCTTCCTGCACGTGGCCGAGAGCAACACCGGGGCGCTCGCGCTGTACGAGCGGCTCGGCTTCGAGAGCCGGAAGCCGGTGACGTTCCGCGGGTTCCGTACGCCGTGATGTTCTCCCCGGGGGGACATCACCTGCTGTCGCTGTTCCCGGCTCGGTCCGCCAAGGCCGCCCGGCCCGCCTCCAGCCGGGCCGCGGGGATGCGGAACGGCGAGCAGGAGACGTAGTCCAGGCCCGTCCGGTGGAAGAAGTGGATCGAGTCCGGGTCGCCGCCGTGCTCGCCGCACACGCCTGTCTCCAGGCGAGGGTTAACGGTACGGCCGGCCTGCGCGGCCAGCTCCACCAGGCGGCCGACGCCCTCCTGGTCGATCGTCTCGAACGGCGACGTCGCGAACACGCCCTTGTTCAGGTAGAGCGGGAAGAACGAGGCCTCGGCGTCGTCGCGGGACAGGCCCCAGGTCGTCTGGGTGAGGTCGTTGGTGCCGAAGGAGAAGAAGTCGGCGGCCTCGGCGATGCGTCCGGCGGTGAGGGCGGCGCGTGGCAGCTCGATCATCGTGCCGATGGGCAGGTCGAGCGGGGTGCCGGTCTCCGCCGCGACCTCGGCGAGGACGCGTTCCGTCTCCGCCCTGGCCAGGCGCAGTTCCTCGACCGTGGCGACGAGCGGGATCATGATCTCGGCGCGCGGGTCGCCGCCGTCGCGCAGGCGCCGGATCACGGCCTCCGCCACGGCCCGCACCTGCATGGCCATCAGGCCGGGCACGGCGAGACCGAGGCGGACACCGCGCAGGCCCAGCATGGGGTTCTGCTCGTGCATGCGCTCGACGGCGTGCAGCAGGGCCCGCTCGTGCGGGTCCGGGTTCGCGCGGGAGGCGATGCGGACGGCGAGTTCGGTGCGGTCGGGCAGGAACTCGTGCAGCGGCGGGTCGAGCAGCCGGATCGTCACCGGCAGGCCGTCCATGGCCTTGAGGATGCCGGTGAAGTCCTCGCGCTGCAGCGGCAGCAGGGCGGCCAGGGCCTTCTCCCGTGCCGTGTCGTCGCGGGCCAGGATCATCGCCTCGACCAGGCTGCGGCGTTCGCCGAGGAACATGTGCTCGGTGCGGCACAGGCCGATGCCCTGGGCGCCGAGGGCGCGGGCGCGGGCGGCGTCCTGCGGGGTGTCGGCGTTGGCCCGTACTTCGAGGCGGCGTACGGAGTCGGCGTGGGCGAGGGCGCCCAGCACGGCCCGGGTCAGGGACCCGGTGACGGTGCCGTTCTCCAGAGCGCGGCCGACCTCGGACGCGGTGAGCCGCAGCGCGCCCTGGTGGACGGTGCCGGCGGTGCCATCGACGGAGACGATGTCGCCCTCGCGGACGACGACTCCGTCGGCGGTGGTGAACCGGCGGGCGACCGGATCGACGGCGAGGCCGTCCGCGCCGCACACGCAGACCTTGCCCATGCCGCGGGCCACCACGGCCGCGTGGCTGGTCTTGCCGCCCCGGCTGGTCAGGACCGCCTCCGCGGCGATCATGCCGGGCAGGTCGTCGGGGGTGGTCTCGCGGCGGACCAGGACCGTCTTTTCTCCGGTGGCGGCCCGTCGTACGGCCTCGGCGGAGTCGAAGACCACGGCGCCGACCGCCGCCCCCGGTGAGGCGGGCACGCCGTGGGCGATGGGCACGTCGGCGTCGGTGGTGGCGAAGCGGGGGAACATCAGCCGGGTCAGTGCGGTGCCGTCGACGCGGACCAGGGCCTCGTCGGCGCTGATGGTGCCGTCAGCGCGCAGGTCGTGGGCGATGCGGAAGGCGGCCTCGGCGGTGCGCTTGCCGACGCGGGTCTGAAGGATCCACAGCTTGCCGCGTTCGACGGTGAACTCCACGTCGCACAGGTCGCGGTAGTGGTCCTCCAGCGTGTGCAGGTGGTCGCGGAGTTCGACGTAGGAGCGCGGGTCGATCGACTTCAGCGAGCTGAGCGGCAGGGCGTCGCGGACGCCCGCGACGACGTCCTCGCCCTGGGCGTCGGGCAGGTAGTCGCCGTACATGCCGCGCCGGCCGGTGGCGGGGTCGCGGGTGAAGGTGACGCCGGTGCCGGAGTCGGGGCCGAGGTTGCCGAAGACCATCGCCTGGACGTTGACGGCGGTGCCGAGGTTCTCGGGGATGTGCTCGCGGCGGCGGTAGACGCGGGCGCGTTCGCCGTTCCAGGAGTCGAAGACCGCGCGGATGGCGCGGGCGAGCTGGTCGGCGGGTTCCTGCGGGAAGTCCTCGCCCGTCTCGCGGCGGATGACGTCCTTGAACTCCTCGGTGAGCGCGACGAGTTCACCGGTGTCGAGATCGTGGTCGTCCGTGGTGCCGCGCCGGGCCTTGTGGGCGGCGATGGCCTCCTCGAACAGGCCGCCGTCCACGCCCATCACGGTGCGGCCGAACATCTGGATGAGCCTGCGGTAGGAGTCCCAGGCGAACCTCTCCTGCCCCGACGCCTTGGCGAGTCCGATGACGGACCGGTCGTTGAGGCCGATGTCGAGGATGGTCTCCATCATGCCGGGCATGGAGAAGCGGGCGCCCGAACGCACGGACACCAGCAGGGGGTCGTCGGGGGCGCCGAGGGTGCGGCCCATGGCGCGTTCCAGGGCGGCGAGGGCGGTGGCGGCCTCGACCGCGAGCTCGGGCGGCTCCTCACCGGTGGCCAGGTAGACCTTGCAGGCCTCGGTGGTCACGGTGAACCCGGGCGGCACGGGCAGCCCGAGCCGCGTCATCTCGGCGAGCCCGGCTCCTTTGCCGCCGAGCAGGTCGGCCAGGTCGCGACTGCCCTCGGCGAATGCGTAGACGTACTTGACCGGCGCGTTCATCATGGCCTCTCAGTCGTGCGGTACGACGGCCACGGGGCAGCCGACGTGATGGATGGCGGCATGGGCGACGGGACCGGTGCGCGGGCCCGCCGGGCGGTCGGTGTCGCGGCGGCCCACGACGAGCAGGCTCGCCCCGGACGCGGCGCGGACCAGCACGGACTGGGCGCGGCCCTCGGTGACGGTCTCGACGACCTCGACCTCGGGGTGTTTCTCCCGCCACACCTGCAGCACGGCGGTCATGAAGCCGAGCCATTCGTCCGCGCGCCGCGGTTCCTGCACCAGGCCGATGTCCCCGGGGCCGAGCGCGATCGCGGAGGGCTGCTGCCAGGCGTGCACGACACGCAGCCGGGCGTGGCGCAGCCGGGCGGCCTCGAAGGCGAACTCGATCACCTCGTCGCACGGGTCGTTGAGGTCGAGGGCGAGGACCACGTCCCGGTAGGGAGTGCGTGTGGAGTCATGGCCGTCGGCGGCCGGGACGTGCTCGTCCGTCGCCGTCTCCTCCGCGCGGACGAGGACGACGGGCCGGGCGGCCCTGGCCACCACGCCGAGCGCGACGGAGCCGACCACGAACCCGGTGAAGCCGCTCAGGCCGCGCGAGCCCAGGACCAGCAGGTCGGCCCGGTCGGCCGCGCGCAGCAGTGCGGCGGTCGCCGGCCCCTCGACCTGTTCCTCCTCGACACGGACGCCGGGACAGGTGCTCTGGAGGCGTTCCTCGGCCTGGCGCAGACAGCGCCGGGCGAGGTGCCGCTGGGCGGCGGTGGCGGGTTCGCCGTTCTGACGGGGGTGCCAGCTCATGGCGTGCAGCAGTGTCAGCGGCCGGTCTCGCCGTGCCGCCTCCCGGGCGGCCCATTCGGCCGCGGCGAGGCTCTCGGCGGATCCGTCGACGGCGGCTATGACGGGCAGAAGCATGACGCGCACCTCCGTGGGGTCGTCCGCTGCTCCCCTCCAGCGTCGTCCCGCGGGCTACCCGCAGGTATGGGCCCCAGGGGCCCGTTACGGGTCCGTTCGGCCCCTGCGCGGGACCTGGTCGTGCGGCCAGGGTGGAGGCCACGGCTCCGAAAGGCGGCACACCATGGGCCGAATGATCATCACGGGCGTCGACCGGTCCGCCCGCAGCCGGGCCGCGGCCGACTGGGCCGCGCGCGAGGCGCTGCTGCGCGGCCTGCCCCTGCACGTGGTCCATGTGAGCGCGCCGGACGACCCGGCCGCGGACGAGCGGCCCTACCGACCCGAGACGGTGGCGGACCGGGTGCTCGCCGAACTCGGCCGGCGGCACCCGGAGTTGACGGGCCGCGCCGACACCCTCAGTGGCACGGCCGCGCCCGTGCTGCGGGGTCTCGCGGAGGACGCCGAGCTGCTGGTGCTCGGACTGCGCGGCGAGGGCGGCCGGGCCGGCGTTGCCGTCGGTTCGACCGCTGCGGCGCTGGCCGTGGCCTGTCCCGGGCCGCTCGTTCTGGTGCCCGGCGCCCTCGCCGGCGCGGAGCCGCCGGGCCGGGCCGACGGGGTGACCCTCGGGATCGACGCCCGCGACCCGGTGGCCGCTGTGGTCGACCTGGCCTTCGAGGCGGCCCGGCTACGGGGCGAGCGGCTGCACGCCGTGCACGCCTGGACGTTTCCGCCGCAGGCGACATGCTCGCCGTTCCCGGTGCTGGAGGAGGACCGGGCGACCTGGGAGGACCAGGAGGTCCAGATGCTCTCCGACGCCCTGCGGCCCTGGCGCGGCAAGTATCCGCACGTCGACGTCCTGGAGGACGTGGTGCTGTTCACCCCGGCCGAGGCGCTCGCCCACACGGCCCGCAACTCGGGCCTGGTGGTGACCGGGCGTCGCTCGGGCGGCACGGCGCTCGCCCTGCTGGAGCACGCCCGCTGCCCGGTCGCCGTCGTGCCCTCGTGCGCCGTCCCGGTCGGCCCTCGCCCTTGGGCCCTTCGGCCCCTGTGAGCCGAGCCGGCCGCATCGCACCGTGAGAGACATGCAGAGTCGTGGTCGCATCGCCGTCATCGGCGTCGGGAACGAGTTCCGGCGCGACGACGGCGTGGGCTGGGCCGTGCTCGCACGGCTGCGCGAGCGGCCGTTGCCACCGGAGACGGACCTCGCCACCTGCGACGGCGACCCCGGTCGGCTGATCGGCCTGTGGGAGGGCGCCCGGCTCGCCGTCGTCGTCGACGCCGCCCACGCCCACCCCGGCACCCCGGGCCGCGTCCACCGCCTGGAACTCGACGCCGGTCTCCTCGACCGGCCGGCCACGACGAGCTCGCACGGGCTGGGCCTGGGCGAGGCGGTCGAACTCGCCCGCGTCCTGGGCCTGCTGCCCCGGCATCTGGTCGTCTACGCCGTCGAGGGCGCCGACAGCACCCTCGGCACCGGCCTCTCCCCCGCCGTCGCGGCAGCCGTCGCCCCCCTTGTCGAGGCGGTCGAGGGCGAGATCACGGCGGCGAGGTGGCCGGCATGACCGTGCGCCGCTTCCAGGTGGAAGGGATCGTGCAGGGCGTCGGCTTCCGCCCGTTCGTCTACCGCACGGCGGCCGCACTGGGCCTGGACGGCTGGGTGGCCAACGTCAACGGTCATGTGGAGGGCGAGGTCGCCGGACCGGCCCATGCCGTCGAGGAGTTCGCCGCCCGGCTGCGCACCGACGCCCCGGCCCTCGCCCGGGTGCGGCGCGTCCGGCTGACCGACGGTCCCGGCCGGCCGTCGTACCGGGACGGTTTCCGGGTACGGCACAGCGCGCCCGGTCCCACCGACACCACCCCGCGCGAGATCCCGCCCGACGCGGCGATCTGCGACGCCTGTCTGGCCGAGCTGCGCGACCCGCACGACCGGCGCCACCGCTACCCGTTCATCAACTGCACGGACTGCGGCCCGCGCGCCACGATCATCGAGGACCTGCCCTACGACCGGGTCCGCACGACCATGCGCCGTTTCCCCCTGTGCCCGGCGTGCGCTGCCGAGTACGCCGACCCCGGTGACCGGCGCTTCCACGCCGAGCCCGTCGCCTGCCCCGCCTGCGGTCCCCGGCCGGCCTGGAACGATCTGCGGGGCGAGCAGGCGCTGCGGGCGGCCGTGAAGACGGTCGACGAGGGCGGGATCGTCGCGGTCAAGGGGCTCGGCGGGTATCAGCTGGTGTGCGACGCGGGCGATGCGGCGGCGGTGGCGGAGCTGCGGCGGCGCAAGCGCCGTCCGGCGAAACCGTTCGCCGTGATGGTCGGCGACATCGATGCGGTGGTACGGCTGGCCCGGTGCGGGGCGGGTGAGCGGGCGGCCCTGACCTCCCCGGAGCGGCCCGTGGTGCTGCTGGCCCGGCGCCGCCACGGCGCGGCGGTGCCGCCGCTCGCCCACGAGGTCCATCCCGGGCTGCGCCAAGTGGGCCTCTTCCTGCCGACGACCGGTCTGCATCACCTCCTCCTCGACGACCTCGCCCGCCCGCTGGTCGTCACCAGCGGCAACCTCACCGACGAGCCGATCGCCGTCGACGACGCCGAGGCGGCACGGACACTGGCCTCGGTCGCGGACGGGTTCCTCACCCACGACCGGCCGATCCGCTCCCGCTACGACGACTCCGTGGTGCAGTTCACCGGCCGGACCCGGATCACGGTCCGCCGGGCACGCGGGCTGGCCCCCGCCCCGCTGCGACTCGCCGTGCGGGAGCCGGTGGCCGGCGTGGGCGCCCAGCTGAAGCACACGGTCACCCTGGCCGCCGACGGCCGCGCCCATCTCGGGCCGCACACCGGGGATCTGGCCGACCTGGCGACGTACGACGCGTTCATGGCGACGTACGACCAACTCAAGCGGCTCACCGGCATCGAGCCGCGCGTCCTGGCCCACGATCCGCACCCCGGCTACCTCTCCACGCAGTGGGCCGCGGCGCAGTCGCTGCGCCGGATTCCCGTACAGCACCACCACGCGCACGTGGCCGCGTGCGCGGCCGAGCACGGGGTGCGGGGGCCGTTCCTCGGCGTCGCCTACGACGGCCTCGGGCTCGGCGACGACGGCACCCTGTGGGGCGGCGAGATCCTCGTCGCCGATCTGAGCGGCTACCGCCGTGTGGGCAGGTTCGCGACCGCGCCCCTGCCCGGCGGCGACGCGGCGGTACGCCATCCCTCCCGCACCGCGCTCGGCCATCTGCTGGGCGGCGAGACGCTGGGCTTCCCGCACCCCTACCCGTGGCTCACCCGGCCGTTCACGGACCGGCTCGACCCGGTCGAGGTCGCCGCCGTGAGCGCGATGGTGGCACGGGACGTCAACTGCCCGCGGGCCTCCAGCGCGGGCCGGCTCTTCGACACGGTGGCCTCGCTGCTGGGGCTGTGCGACCGCGTGAGTTACGAGGGCGAGGCCGCCGTCCTGCTCGAAGCGGCGGCGGGCGGCACCCGCGCCGTGCCGCTGGGCCACCGCGTCGTGCGGGAGCGCGGCCTGTGGGTGTACGACCCCGCGCCGACCCTGGCCGACCTGCTGCGCAGGCAGCTCGACGGGGAGCCGGTGAGCGGGCTGGCCGCGGCCTTCCACACGACACTCGCCGCGGTCACCGGGAAGCTGGTGGCACGGGCCGTGGCCGAAGGCGCGCCGCGCACGGTCTGTCTGGGCGGCGGCTGCTTCGTCAACCGGCGGCTGCTCACCGAGGTCAAACGCCGGTTGCGCGCGCAGGGGCTGCGGGTGCTGGTCGGCGGTCAGGTCCCGGTCGGGGACGGTGGCATCAGCTACGGCCAGGCGGCGGTCGCGGCCGCGCGGCTGGCCGGGGAGAGGTGAGCGCTCATGTGCCTCGGCATTCCGGGCCGGGTGGTGGAGATCCATGACGACGCCGGGCTGCGCATGGGGACGGTCGACTTCGGGGGGATACGGCGCGAGGTCTGCCTGAGCTGCACGCCCGAGGCGGAGGTCGGCTCGTACGTGATCGTGCACGTCGGTTTCGCGATCACCCTCGTCGACGAGACGGAGGCCCGGCGGACGCTCGACGTACTGCGGGCGATGGCCGGAGCGGTGGAGGGGGAGCTGGGCGAGCCGCTGCCGTGAGAGGGGCGGGACCCGGTCGGCCCGTCAGGGGGGCCGGTCAGCCCCTGTCGCCGGGGGTCTGCAGGTCTGAACCTGACAGTGGACGAGCACGTCGGGCCCCTCTCACCCGGAGGATCGCATGAGCGTCACCGCAGCCCCTGCCATGATCGACCGAGCCGGTCTGGACGCGCTGGTCGCGGCACTGGTGGCGCAGGGACGGACCGTGATCGGGCCGACCGTGCGGGACGGTGCGATCGTGCTCGCGGAGCTGGACTCGGCGGAGGCGCTGCCCTTCGGCTGGGGCGTCGAACTGGACGCCGGGCGCTACCGGCTGGCACGCCGCGACGACGGAGCCGCCTTCGCGCACAGCGCGGGGCCGCAGTCCTGGAAGAACTTCCTGCACCCGGCGCGCGAGCGGCTGTGGAGCGCCGAGCGGACGCCGGAGGGGGACGTCTCCTTCACCGCCGCGGAGCCCGCCGTCCCGTCGTACGCCTTCCTCGGCGTCCGGCCCTGCGACCTGCGGGCCATCGCGATCCAGGACCGGGTGCTGACCGGCGGACGTCACACCGACAGCGGTTACGCCGGACGCCGTGAGCGGGCGCTGCTCATCGCGGTGGAGTGCACCGAGCCGGGCGCGACCTGCTTCTGCGTCTCCACCGGCGGCGGTCCCGCCGCCGACCCGGGGTACGACCTGGCGCTGACCGAGACCGACGGCCGGTTCCTGGTGCGGGTGGGCAGCGACGAGGGCGCCGCGCTGCTGGACCGGGTCCCGCACCGGGACGCCGGCCCGGACGCCGAGGAGACCGCCCGTGACGCCGTCGACGCGGCCCGCGAGCGCATGGGCCGTGCGCTGCCACCGGTCGACCTGCGGACGCTGATGGGCGCGAGCCTTGCCGCCGAGCGCTGGGACGACGTCGCCGCCCGCTGTCTGACCTGCGGCAACTGCACGATGGTGTGCCCCACCTGCTTCTGCACCACCACGGAGGAGGTCACCGACCTCACCGGGGATCACACCGAGCGGTGGCAGCGCTGGGACTCCTGCTTCGACCTGGACTTCTCGTACCTCCACGGCGGCCCGGTGCGCTCCTCGCCATACAGCCGTTACCGGCAGTGGCTGACCCACAAGCTCGGCACCTGGCACGACCAGTTCGGCACGTCCGGGTGCGTCGGCTGCGGGCGGTGCATCGCCTGGTGCCCGGCCGGCATCGACATCACGGAGGAGGTCGCCGCGCTCGACGCCGAGCGGACGGCCCGGGGAACGGAGACGGACTGATGCCTCCCTCGATCGCCTTGCGCATGAACCACGCGCTGCCCGCCGAGCACCGCGACCGGCTGCTGCGCGTCGCCCGCGAGGCCCACTTCCCGCAGGACACCCGCCTGTTCGAGGAGGGCGGCCACGCGGACCGCTTCTGGATCCTGCGGGACGGCACCGCCGCCCTCGACCTGCATGTGCCCGGCCGCCGCGCGCCGGTCGTCGAGACGCTCGGCGTCGGCGACCTGGTCGGCTGGTCGTGGTTGTACGAGCCGTACGTGTGGCAGCTGGGCGCCCGGACGGAGACCCCGGTGCGGGCCTTCGAGTTCGACGCCGTCGCCGTGCGGCTGATGTGTCTGAACGACCCGGAGTTCGGCCGGGCCGTGGAGCACTGGGTGGGCCGGGTGCTCGCCCACCGGCTCCAGGCGGCCCGGACCCGGCTGTTGGACCTGTACGGTCCCTACGGCAGCGGCGGTGTTCGATGACCGGCGTACCGGTGCCGTACCGTGTGGTCGCCCGCAGGCCGGAGACCGCGGACACGGTCACCCTGCGCCTGGAACCGGTCGGAGCAGCGCTGGAGGACTTCGCGCCGGGGCAGTTCGCGATGGTGCACTGCTTCGGGCGCGGCGAGATTCCCGTCTCCGTCAGCTCCGTGCAGGCCACCGGCGGGCTCGCGCACACGATCCGCGCGGTGGGGGCCGTCTCGGCGGGGCTCTGCGAGACGCAGGCCGGGGACGTGCTGGGTGTCCGGGGACCGTACGGCGTCGGCTGGGAGCCGGAGCGCGCTCGTGGGCGGGACGTCGTCGTGGTCGCGGGCGGCATCGGGCTGGCCCCGCTGAGGCCGTTGATCCTGAGGGTGCTCGCCGAACCGGTGACGTACGGGCGGGTCAACGTGCTGATCGGGGCGCGGACTCCGGCCGACCTCATGTCCCGCAAGGAGATCGAACGCTGGCCGGCCGCGTACACCGGCGTCACCGTGGACCGGCCCGACCAGGAGTGGCGCGGGGACGTCGGGCTGGTCACGACGCTGCTGGACCGTGCGGAGTTCACGCCCACGAACACCGTCGCCTTCGTCTGCGGGCCCGAGCCCATGATCCGGGCCACGGCCCGCGACCTCGCCTCCCGGGGCGTGCCCCGCGAGCGGATCCGGGTCTCCCTGGAGCGCAACATGCGGTGTGCGACCGGGCATTGCGGCCACTGTCAGCTCGGGCCGCTGCTGCTGTGCCAGGCGGGGCCGGTCGTGGACTGGGCCGACGCCGAACACCCGCTCTCGGTAAGGGAGTTGTGATGACACCGACCCTCGCCGTGTTCAAGCTGGCCTCCTGCGACGGCTGTCAGCTCACGCTGCTCGACTGCGAGGACGAACTCCTGGCGCTGGCGGGCGAGGTGGAGATCTCGCACTTCCTGGAGGCGTCCAGCTCGGTGACGGGCGGACCGTACGACCTGACGCTCGTCGAGGGCTCGGTGACCACGGCCGCGGACGCCGAGCGCGTGCGCGCGATCCGGGCGGCGTCGCGGCATCTGGTGACCATCGGGGCGTGCGCGACGGCCGGCGGCATCCAGGCCCTCAGGAACTTCGCGGACGTCGACGCCTACCGGCGCGTGGTGTACGCGCATCCCGAGTACATCGACACGCTCGCCACCTCCACCCCCGTGTCGGCCCATGTCGACGTCGATTTCGAGCTGCGCGGCTGCCCGATCGACAAACGGCAGCTCATCGAGGTCATCACCGCCTTCCTCGCCGGGCGCAAGCCGGACGTGCCGAACCACAGCGTCTGTTTCGAGTGCAAGCGGCGCGGCACGGTCTGCGTCACCGTCGCCCACGGCACCCCCTGCCTGGGACCGGTCACGCACGCCGGGTGCGGTGCGCTGTGTCCCGCGTACCAGCGGGGCTGCTTCGGCTGCTTCGGGCCCTCCGGTTCGGTGAACCTGCCCGCGCTGATCCCGGTCCTGCGCCGCGACGGCCTCGACGAGGACGCCGTGGGCCGGTTCCTGCACACCTTCAACACCGCCGCGTTCGAGGAGGAGTGGGCGCCGTGACGCACCGAGGATCCCGTGTACTGCACGTCGGCTCGCTGTCCCGGGTCGAGGGCGAGGGCGCGCTGCGCCTGCGGGTGCACGACGGGACGGTCACCGAGGCACGGCTGGAGATCTACGAACCGCCGCGGTTCTTCGAGGCGTTCCTGCGCGGCCGCGCGTACACCGAACCGCCCGACATCACCGCCCGGGTGTGCGGGATCTGCCCGGTGGCGTACCAGATGAGCGCCTGCGCGGCGATTGAGGACGCCTGCGGGGTGACCGTCGACCCGGTGATCCGCGAGCTGCGCCGGCTGCTGTACTGCGGCGAGTGGATCGAGAGCCAGGCCCTGCACATCTATCTGCTGCACGCCCCGGACTTCCTGGGCCGGGCGAGCGCGATCGACCTGGCCCGTACGCACCGGGCGGATGTCGAGCGGGGGCTGCGGCTGAAGAAGGC
This sequence comes from Streptomyces justiciae, assembly GCF_015163075.1. GTDB lineage: Bacteria > Actinomycetota > Actinomycetes > Streptomycetales > Streptomycetaceae > Streptomyces > Streptomyces justiciae. Next base: position 295,807 of record NZ_JADDXU010000004.1, on the reverse strand, counting down.
GGGCAACTCGCTGATGGAGCTGCTCGGCGGGCGCGCGGTGCACCCCGTGAACGTCCGCCTGGGCGGCTTCCACCGGGTGCCGACCCGGCAGGAACTCCGGCCGCTCCAGGAAGAGATGAAGCGGGCCCTCGACGACGCCTGGGACACCGTGCGCTGGGTGGCCGGCTTCGAGTTCCCGGACGCCCGCGTCGAGACCGACCTGCTGGCGCTGGCCGAGCCGGACACGTACGCCATCGAGAGCGGCACGCCGACCGTGCTGCGCACGGACGGCGTCGAAACCGCCTTTCCCGTACGGGACTTCACCGCGCACGTCACCGAGACCCACCTCCCGCACTCCACCGCACTGCACTCCCGGCTGGACGGGCGGCTCCATCTCACCGGCTCCCTGGCCCGGTTCGCGATCAGCGGGACGCGGCTGTCGCCGACGGCGCTGGAGGCGTCCGTGGCAGCCGGGCTGGGTGATCCGCGCGAGGGCGCGGTGTGCCTCAATCCGTTCCGGTCGATCCTGGTGCGGGCCGTGGAGACGCTCTACGCCGTCGACGAAGCCCTGCGGATCATCGGCTCGTACGAGCCGCCCGCCCGCCCGTACACGGAGGTGCCGCCGGTCGCGGGCGTCGGGCACGGCGCCACCGAGGCGCCTCGCGGGCTGCTCTACCACCGCTACGAGCTCGACGCCGACGGCCTGATCGCCGACGCGCTGCTGGTGCCGCCGACCGCGCAGAACCAGGGCGCGATCGAGGCCGACCTGCGCCGGATCGCCCAGCACGCCATCACCGAACAGGACGCGGACGACGCCGCGTTGACGCACTTGTGCGAGCGGGCGATCCGCAACCACGACCCGTGCATCTCGTGCTCCACCCATTTCCTCGACCTGACGGTCGTCAGGACCGCCGGAGACACAGCGGGAGGCTGCGATGTCTGAATCCCCCTACACCGTGAGCGATGTGATGACCCACACGGTCGTCGCCGTCGGACGCGACGCGTCCTTCAAGGAGATCGTCGGCCTGATCGACCAATGGAAGGTCAGCGCCCTGCCGGTCCTGGAAGGCGAGGGACGCGTCGTCGGCGTGGTCTCCGAGGCCGACCTGCTGGCCAAGGAGGGCGTCAAGGGCGGCAACGAGGAGGCCCTCGACCTCGCCGAGCGGGCCAAGGCCGAGGCGCTGACCGCCGGGGAGCTGATGAGCACCCCCGCGGTGACCGTGCACGCGGACGCCTCGGTCGCCGAGGCGGCGCGGATCATGGCCCGGCGGCGGGTGAAGCGGCTGCCGGTGGTGGACGCGATCGGCATGCTCCAAGGCGTGGTGAGCCGCAGCGACCTGCTGAAGGTGTTCCTGCGGCCCGACGAGGAGATCGCCGGCGAGATCGTCAGCTCCGTGCTGACGAAGCTGCCGGTCACCACTCCCCTGACGGTCACCGTCTCCGACGGCGTCGCCACCCTGGAGGGCTCCGCGGCCGAGCGCACCTACATGCCGATCGTGGCCCGGGCCGTACGGGCCGTCGAAGGAGTCGTCGACGTCCGGCTGGAGCTCACCCACCGATGAAGTACCTCGACGAGTACCGCGACCCGGTCCTCGCCCGGCGGCTGCTGGACGAGCTGCGGCGTACGGCCACCCGCCCCTGGCGGATCATGGAGGTGTGCGGCGGTCAGACCCACACGCTCGTCCGCCAGGGCATCGACGAGCTGCTGCCGGCCGGGATGCGGATGATCCACGGACCCGGCTGCCCGGTCTGCGTCACCCCGCTGGAGACCCTGGACCGGGCCATGGCCGTCGCCGCCCGGCCCGGTGTGATCCTCACCAGCTTCGGCGACATGCTGCGCGTGCCCGGCACCGACACCGACCTGCTGTCGCTGCGGGCGCGCGGAGCGGACGTACGGGTCGTGTACGCCCCGATGGACGCCGTACGGCTGGCCGCGGAGCATCCGGAGCGCGAGGTGGTGTTCCTGGCCGTGGGCTTCGAGACCACGGCCCCCGCCAACGCGACGGCCGTGCTGCACGCGGCCCGGCTCGGCCTCACCAACTTCTCGATGCTGGTCAGCCACGTGCTCGTACCGCCCGCCATGACCGCCCTGCTCGACGACCCCGAGTGCGAGGTGCAGGCGTTCCTCGCGGCCGGGCATGTGTGCGCGGTGATGGGCTGGCGGGAGTACGAGCCGATCGCCGCCCGGTACCGGGTGCCGATCGTGGTGACCGGGTTCGAGCCGCTGGACCTGCTGGAGGGCATCCTGATGGCCGTGCGGCAGCTGGAGTCCGGCCGGTTCGAGGTGGAGAACCAGTACGCGCGGGCCGTGCGGCGGGCCGGGAACACCGAGGCGCAGGACGCCGTGCGCGAGGTGTTCCGGGTGACCGACCGGGCCTGGCGCGGCATCGGGAAGCTGCCCGGCAGCGGGCTCGAACTCACCGAGGAGTACGCGCGGTTCGACGCGGCCCGCCGCTTCGACGTGGGCGGGCTCAGCCCGGTCGAGGACCCCGACTGCATCGCGGGCTCGATCCTCACCGGCGCCCGGCTGCCCACGGACTGCGCCGCTTACGGCACCCGCTGCACCCCCCGCCATCCCCTGGGCGCGCCCATGGTGTCGTCCGAGGGCACCTGTGCCGCCTTCCACGCGGCCGGACGTGTCAGGAGTACGTCATGACCATCGAGTGCCCCGCTCCCCGCCACGAGGACGAGGTCGTGCTGCTCGGCCACGGCGCCGGGGGACGGCTCACCGCGGAGCTGCTGGAACGGCTGATCCTGCCGTCCGTGGACACCGAGCCGGGTCCCCTGGAGGACGCGGCGCTGCTGCCCGGCTACCGCGAACTGGTCATCAGCACGGACAGCTTCGTCGTCAGTCCGCTGTTCTTCCCCGGCGGGGACATCGGCTCCCTCGCCGTGCACGGCACCGTCAACGACCTCGCGATGCGGGGCGCGTGGCCGATCGCGCTCTCCGTCTCCCTCATCGCCGAGGAGGGGCTGCCGCTGGCCGAACTGCGGGCCGTCATGGAGTCGTTGGGTAAGGCGGCGCAGGAGGCCGGGGTGCCGGTCGTCACCGGTGACACCAAAGTGGTCGGGCGGGGTGCGGCCGACCGGCTGTTCGTCAACACCACCGGCGTCGGGCAGCGGCACGGCTCGCTGCATCCCTCCGCGGCCCTCGCCCGGCCCGGCGACGCGGTGCTGCTGTCCGGGCCGATCGGGCTGCACGGCACGACCGTGCTGAGCACCCGGGAGGGCCTCGGCTTCGAGGGCGACATCGCCTCGGACAGCCGGCCCCTGCACCGCCTGGTCAGGGCGCTGACCCCGTACGGTCCGGACGTCCACGTCCTGCGCGACCCGACGCGGGGCGGCCTGGCCGCGGCCCTCAACGAGATCGCCCGCGACTCCGGCGTCGCCGTCGAGATCGAGGAGAGCGCGGTCCCGGTGCCTCAGGCCGTCGCCGCCGCCTGCGACCTGCTGGGCCTCGATCCGCTGATCGTCGCCAACGAGGGGTGCCTGGTCGCCTTCGTCGCCGCGGACGCGGCCGACGACGTCCTCGCCGCGATGCGGTCGTTGCCGGAGGGGGCGCGGGCGGTGCAGATCGGCGACGTGGCCGCGTCGGACGCGGACGGGCGGGTGACGCTGCGGACGCTGGTGGGGGCGCGGCGGATCGTGGAGATGCCGTTGGGCGAGCAGTTGCCACGGATCTGCTGAGCGGCTTGCTCGTTTACCGAGCGGCCCGGCGGTCTGCCGAGGAACTGGGGGGAGGTCGATCGGGGGTCAGCCGGTCTTGTGACCCCATTGCGGGCCGACCCTGGCCCACTCCGCATCCCATTGCGCCATGCGCCGCCGGTCCACCCGCCCGTGGAGAACCCAGCCGAGGGGCAGGACGGCCACGAAGACGCACACCGCGGTCGCGGCACCCAGCACGACGCCCTGGAGCTCGGCTTCCTCGCCGCTCACGGGCGGGGAGGCGAGAGCGCCGTGCTGGTCCAGCCACACCTTGGTCGTCGAGCCGGCCTTGATGCCGGGCTCGACCCGGGCCAGTCCGGCACGGGGCGAGCCGTCCGCGGCCGTCCAGCGGACCTTCGCCCAGGCGTAGTCGCCCGACGAAGTGGTCGCGGTGGCCGTGTCGGAGGCGTCCTGGATCAGGACGGCCGGCACCGGGTGGCGCTGGGCGCGCCGGTCGTCGAGACTCTGCTCCACGGCGTGGGCGGTCACCATGCCGGCGACGGCTCCCGCGGCGACGGCCAGGCACCACAGCGCCAGCAGCAGCCAGGCCTCCACGACGTCACTGCGCCGCCTCAGCGGGCTGGGCCGCCAGCGCCACAGCCACACCCTCCGTGCCCTCCCGCGAACCGTCCGCGTCATGGTCCGACACCTCCTCGCGGGCGAGGCCACAGCCCGTTCCGCTCCTACCGGCAATCTCCCAGACCGGCCCCCGGCAGCGGCAGGGGCCGACCGGGCGCCCGCCAGGGACCTCCGGGTGCGTTCGGCACCCGATCGGCCCACCGGGTCAGTACGGCCGTCCGGGCGGGCTCACGACCGCGCCGGACCGGCCGCCGTACAGCACCGCGGCCGGAGACCGGCGCGGCGAGGCCGACACGCGGGTGGGGTGGCCCAGGCGCAGAATCATCTGCGGTGCCCGGTCGCCGGTGAGACGCGCCTGCAACTCGGCGCGCAGGTCCGGCACTTCGAGCGGCTGCGTGTGGAAGGCCGCCATGACGCCGTGGGCCGCCGCGTACAACAGGACCCGCTGGAGCGCCTGGCCCGCCCGCAGCCAGTCCGACCGGGTGTCGTGCGGGGTGCTGAGCACGACGACGGTGCCCGTGCGGGGCGTCCAGCGCCGGGGCCGGCCGTCGCAGTCCACGACCAGGCCCGTGTAGTCGGGTCCGGCAAGGAGGGAGCCGTCCGCCGGGAGGCGGCACGCGTCCCGGGACACGCGCTCCCACCAGGGCCGCCGGGCGTGGCCCGACCATCCGCTGATCTCGGCGGCGTGACCGGGATCGGCACGGTGCACGGACTCCGCGGCTCGCACCCACTCGGCCAGCATCCGCAGCTTTTCCGGGTTGTCGACCGTGTGCAGCAAAGCCCCCTCGGCCCTGGCCTGGTCACCCAGTTCCGCCGTCAAGGACCACGGCACGGGAGTGGGCCCGAACAGACCGCGCTGGGTGTGCCGTCGCGCCAGCGCGCGCTCCATCTCCCGCACCGGGCCGGTCACCGCGGCGTGCGCGCCCCAGCCCACGTGGGCCAGGAAGGCCTGGTCGGCGGGGACCGGCAGCGGGGTCACGACGGGCCGGAAGCCCAGGTGCCGCATCGCCAGCCGTACGTTGAACAGCGCGGCCCCGCAGCTGATCACCATCTCCCGGCCGCCCGGGTCGGTCAGGGGCAGCCGACGACCGCCGTCGGCGTGCACCTCGAAGCCGTGGTCCCGGCCCTCGTCCACGAAGAGCCAGGGCTGGGTGTTGTGCAGCGAGGGCGCGCAGCCGGCGGCGCGGGCGAGATGGAAGGCCGCGCGGCCACGGGGCGCGAGGTCGGGGGAGGCGGGAGCTGCGTGGGTCACGGACATGGTGGGCCACCCTTTCTGTACCGTCCGACTCCGGCGTCCGGCCACCGCCGGCCGTCTCCGGTCGGGTCACTCGTGGGGGACGACGGCCACGGGAGCGGTGCAGTGGTGCAGGACGGCGTGCGTGACCGGTCCGATGTGCGCGCCGAGCGGGGAGCGGCGTACGCGCCGTCCCACGACCACCAGGGACGCTTCGCGGGAGGCGTCCATCAGGAAGTTGGCGGCCCGGCCCCAGCGGGACTCCTCGACGACCTCGACGGCGGGGTACTTCCGTCGCCACGGGAGGACGGCCTCGGCCAGGTCCTCGGCCTGCCGGGTGGTCAGCTCGCCGTGGTACTCCAGGTCTGCGGGCAGCCGGTAGGCGTAGTAGGGCGGCGGGTTCCAGCCGTGGACGACCCGCACCGAGGTACGGCGTCGGGCCGCGGCGTCGAAGGCGAAGTCGATCACCGTCTCGTCGGGGCTCTCGGTGTCGAGGCCCAGCACGACGGGCCGGTACGGCGTCGTCGCCGACGGCAGGCCCGTCGGGTCCGTGGTGTGCTCGTCGGCGGCCTGTTCACCGGCCCTGACCAGGACGACGGGGCGCTCCGCATGGGCGACGACGGCCAGACTCACGGAACCGACCATGAACCCGCCGATGCCGCTCAGCCCCCGGGAGCCCAGGACCAGGAGCTCGGAGTCCTTCACCAGGTCGGGGAGGATCTCGAAGGCGCTGCCGACGATCTGCTCGGTGGTGATGTCGATGCCGGGGTGACGTGACCGCAGTCCCGCGGCGGCCTCACGGGGAATCCGTTCGCTCCAGTGCTGGAGGGTCTTCCCGCCCAGCGGCGAGGCCTCCGCCAGGGGCCCGGGCACCCCCTCCCAGACGTGGACCAACCGCAGCGGCAGCCCACGCAGGTTCGCCTCCCGTGCCGCCCACTCGGCGGCGGCCCGGCTCTCCGGCGAACCGTCGAAGCCCACGGTCAGGGTGCGGGACATGGTCTCCACCTCCCCAGTAGGTCTGGTGACTTCAGCGTCCGCCGCCGGGGGTACGGGGTGCAGGGGCCGCAGGTCCTCCGCCGGGACCGACCGGCCCCACCCGCTCGGCGACGGGGTTCAGCGGCACGGGACGACGGCGACGGGGCAACGGGCGCGGTGCAGCACCACGCGGGTCAACGGACCGATGTGCGGGTCTCGTCGTTCGTCATGGTCCTGGCGGCCCACGACCATCAGGGCGGCTCCGGCAGCGGCCCGCAGCAGCGCCGTGCCGGCCGGTCCTGCGACCACGCTCTCGACCACGGGGACCGTCGGGTACTTCTCGCTCCACGGCCGCAGTGCCGCGGCGACGGCACGTTCCTGGTCGCCGGCCGGTTCCGGCGCCGCCGCCGACGTGTCGTGGGCGGCGCTTTCCGCCGGAAGCGGGCGCGCGTGGACCACCTGGAGCACGGCCGCGCGGCGGCGGGCGGACGCGAAGGCGAACTCGATCAGCTCGTCACAGGGGCGGGCGGTGTCGAGGCCCAGCATGACGTCCCGGTAGGGGATCTCGGGTATCTCCTCCGGCGAGATGCCGTCGGGGGCCGGGAAGTGTTCGTCGGCGGAGCTCTCCCCCGCGCGGACCAGCACGACGGGTGACGCGCACCGCGCCACGAGGTGTTCAGGGATCGCGGCGTCGGCGAACCCCCTGGCGCCCCCGCGCCCGCGCAGTCCGAGCACCAGCAGTTGCGTCTGGTCGCTCGCCGGGAGCAGCGTGCCGACCACGGAGCCGGTCAGCAGCCGGCCGGTGACCGGGAGCCCGGGGTGCGCGGCGTGCACGCTCGCGATCACCCGTTCCAGGGGCTGCTCGTCCCCGTTGTGACGCCCGGCGCCGGCAGCGGGGCCGGCGGTCTGCCGCGGGTCCCTCCCCAGCACTTGCACCAGCCCCAACTCGGCGCCCCGGCGCAGAGCTTCCCTGGCCGCCCAGTGAGCGGCGGCGAGGCTCTCGGGGGATCCGTCCACCTGCGCGGTCACCTTGCCCGGCATTCTGCGCACCTCCTGTGGAGAATCGGCCCTGCGCGGCTCAGACGACATCCAGCACGTCCCGCACGGGGCGGCGCGGCGTGGCCGGGCCCTGTGGCCCGTAGCCGAGACGCAGCACCATCTGCACGTGCCCGTGCCCCGCCACCGGATCGCGGGCCAGTGCGCGCAGGTCACCGCTTTCGAGCGGGTGGGAGGTCAGCGCGCCGGCCAGCCCGGCGGCCGTGACCTCCAGCAGGACACGCTCCAGTGCCTGCCCGCCGCGCAGCCAGTCGACCGGCGTGTCCTCACGGGTGGACAGCAGCGCCAGGTGCGGGCTGCTCTCGAAGGTGGTGGTGCCGCGGTCCGCCACCGGCCGACGGCCCGCGAAGTCGCGCAGCGGTGCGCGGCCGTCCCGGCGGCGCGGCCCGAAGGCGTATTCGGGGACTCCGTCGGTGGCGATGTCGGCCTCCGGTCCGAGCCGGGTCCACCGGTCGAGGTCCTCCCGGCTGCCGGCGTCCAGGGCGTCACGGCTCTCGGCGTCACGGACCAGGTCCAGAACGGTCTCGACGTGCCAGATCCCGGGGAACAGCAGCTCGGCGCCCTCCCGGGCGGCCGCCGTCCGCAGGGTGTCCCGCACGTCCTCGGGGACGTCCCTGCCGTCGAAGGGGTGACGACTGGTGTGGCGTCGCCGGATCTCGGGATACAGCCGTACCAGGTCGTCCTCCCCCGGTCCGGACCCGTCGGCGTCGGCCAGCTGCACGGCGGCCAGCGAGACGGGATCGTCCGCGTCCGGCAGCAGTCGGATCCGCGGGGACAGGCCGGCGTGCGCGGCGGCGACCCGCAGGTTGAACAGCGCCGCACCGCAGCCGATGTGCAATGCCCTGTTCCCGGGGTCCGTGCGGCGCATGGCCCGGGAGAGGTCGGCGCGCAGCAGCAGGAGGCGCTCGCCGGTCACGAACCGGAACCTCCAGGGCTGGGCGTTGTGCATCGAGGGAGCGGCCGTCGCGTCGGCGACCAGCGCGGTCAGCGTCTTCAGGTCCAGCTCCGGCATGCTCATCGCCTCCTCGGCCCGGGGGCGATCACCGCACGGGCCTGCGTTTACTCCCCGCCGGACAGGCGCGACACCACGTCACCGCTCCCGACGTCCTCATGCGGTCGCGACGAGATGGTCCTCCACCTCCACCACGTCCGCGATCCCGGCGACCGCCTCGGTCAGCCGCGGGATCAGTGCCGCGGTCAGCGAACCGGTCAGGGTCACCGTTCCGTTCTCGACCCGGACGTCGACGTCGGCGGCGGCGAGGCCGAACTCGCCCTCGACCACCCGGCCGACGACCTCGGCCCGGATCTCCGCGTCGTCCCTGACGAGCGCCTGCAGCAGCTCACTGCGGCTGACGACACCCACCAGCCGGTCCTGGTAGTCCGTGACGAACACCTGCCTGATCCGGGAGCGGGCGGCGGCGCGAGCCGCGTCCACCACCAGGGTGCCGGGCTGGACGGTGAGCGCCGGCGCGGACATCAGCGTGGCCGCCGTGGCGCCCTCGCCCTCGTGCGCCCGGCGACGTCGCAGGCCGGACAGCGCGCCGGGGCGCTCGGGTGCGGCGAGGGAGGCCGCCTTCGCGAGCAGGTCGGACTCGGCGATCACACCGATCACGTGCCGCTCGTCGTCGACCACGGGCGCCGCTCCGCTCTGCCGGCGGCCCAGCATCCGCGCGACGTCGAGGAACGGTGTGTCGGCACCGATGCCGGTGACCGGCCGCTTCATGATGTCGCGCACCCGCAGCTCCGTCACCGGCACACGGCCGTGCCCGACGCGGCTCGCCGTCGTGGCCGGTCGTGGCGCCGGCGGCGTGTCCCGGGTGGCGGCGGCCCGTGACGAGTGGGACGCCATGGCCTGGAGGTAGCGCACCATCAGGTCGGGGCCACCTCCTTGAGCCGGCCTGGGGGCGTGGGCAGGCACATGTCGCCGCCCCTCGGCCGGCGCGGCGCTGCGTTCCCGTGTCTCTCGGTTGTCCATGGCAGCCTCCGGAGTGTGCGAGGGCCGGTTCCTCCACCTCCACCGTCTCGCCGTGAGCCTCGTCCCAGGCAGGGGCCGTACGGCCCCTGCCGCAGGACAAGCAGCCCCCTAGGGGCATTCGGAAGATCACTGGCGTGGCAGGTGACCGGACCGGACACTGTCGGTGGCCCGGATGGCCGGCACGACCGGACCGCGTGAGGTTCGGTGCAGGGGCCGTACGGGCCACAGGAGGGGACGGGCGGCTCCTCCTGCCGTGCCCGCCCCGGCGCGACGATGGCGGCAGGGCTGTGAGAGACCGATACACCGGTGCGCGGCAAACCACGGAGGTGTTCCACCATGTCACGATCGGGCGTCGCCGGAGTCGAAGGCTCCGCCGGCAAACCGGCCGCCGCCACCGGAGCGCCTGCCGCTCCCGGGGACTTCGAGGTCGACCACGCGGCCAACCATCTGGTCCGCGCGGCCGTCACCGCGCCCTCGCTGCACAACACCCAGCCCTGGCTGTTCACCCGTCGCGCGGGGGAGCTCGATCTGTACGCGGACCCGTCCCGTCTGCTCCGGCTCACCGATCCGGACGGGCGGGAGCAGATCATCAGCTGTGGCGCGGCGCTGTTCAATGTGCGCCTGGCCATGCGTCATCTGGGCTTCAGGCCTGTCGTGCAGCCGTTTCCCGACCCGGGCGACCCGGCGCATCTCGCCCACATCGGCTGGGGGCCGTACGCCAGGCCGGGCACCGAGACGAGCCTGATGTACCGCTCGATGCGGCAACGGCGTACGCACCGGGGCCCGTTCCAGCCGTTCCCGCTCTCACGGCAGTTGGTCGGGGAGCTGCGCGGGCATGCCCGGGCCGAGGGCGCCGAACTGCGGACGATGGAGTCCACCCATGCGCGGCTCCACCTCGCGGAGCTGGTCCGCACGGCCGAGGCCATCGATCGCGACGACCCCGGCCGCGTCGCCGAGCTGCTGCACTGGACACGGGCCGAGCACGACGGCTGCTCGGACGGCGTCCCGCTGGACGCCTGCACCCGCCACCCCGACGGCACCGGTCTGGCCGGACGCGACTTCCTCCGGCTGGTGTCCGCCCCGCCCGCCGCGCCCACGGAGATCTGGCCGCCCGGCACGGGACTCGTCGTGCTGCTCACCACCCGGGACGACACCCCGGAGGACTGGCTGCGTGCCGGACAGGCACTCCAGCGCGTACTGCTGCACGCCACCACCCGCTGGACCGCGGCCGCCTTCCACACCCAGCCCCTGGAAATACCCCGGCTGCGTGCCCAGTTGCGTACGGCACTCGCCCTCGGCGACTTCCCTCAGATGATTCTCCGGCTCGGTCACACCACCCGTGGGCGGCCGGTACCGCGCCGCCCGGTCGGCGCGGTCCTCGCGGCGGGCTGAACGACGTCGGGGCAGATTCGGGAGAGGCGTCCGGAAGCGGAAGAGGCCGACCGGCCTTGGCCGGAGGCCCCTTCGGCACATCCCTGGAGCATATGCGCGACGGACAATGAAATCGGCGCGGAGGCTGTCCCCCCAACGCCCCCGCGCCGGGAACACTCCGGTGGATGGGCACACCGGGGTGCGTCCGCGGTGCGCGGGAGCGAGCGGGCGCGTGCCCGCTCGGTGGACCGACCCGTGCGGGCACTTCCACACATGGCCCCCTCTCTAGTCCCGCTCACCTCCCGAACCGGCCGTGCCACAACCGTGTCGGGCGTTTCGCCGCACGGCCCTTCACCCAGCCGCACGGGCAGCCGCCACATCAGGTCGCCGAGAAACACGCCGGCCACCAGCGCCTCGACGAACTCGTCAGCACCTTCGGAGCGGACCCGCACGGCCACCCGCACACCCGAGCCGCTCTTCACCTCTGGGGCAAATACCCCAGGGGGTCTTTGACGCCCCAAGTTGGAGAGTCGTAGCCTCGGCCGCAAGATACCCCCGGGGGTAATTGAGGAGGCAACGACGTGGCTCGTGAAGTGACACAGGAAGCGCTCGCGGCGGCCTGGGCCGACGACGCGCTCGTGGTCGACGTGCGGGAGCGTGCCGAGTACGCGGCCGGGCATGTCCCGGTGCACGGCTGACAGCAGGACGGCCGCCGACTGGATGAACTCCCAGGGCATCGACGCCTGCTCGGTAACCGGCGGCACCGGCGCCTGGGCCCGCGCCGGACGTCCCGTCGCGGCCGGCTCGCACGAGCACGCCGCCTGACCTCCGCCCGGCACCGCACCCCGGCACACCGGCCAGTGGGAAAGGAGCACCGCCTTGGCCGCCACCTCATCCCCCACCGACGCGCCCGTCTCCGGCCGCCACCGCGTCGCCGTCGTTGGCAGCGGCAGCGCCGGCATCAGTGTCGCCGCGCGCCTGCGCCGCGCCGGCGTCAGCGACATCACCCTGATCGAACCGTCCGACACCCACTGGTACCAGCCCTTGTGGACCCTGGTGGGCGGCGGCCAGGCGCCCCTGCGCATCACCCGGCGCCCGGAAGGGTCGGTCATCCCGGACGGCGTCCGCTGGATCCGCCGCCGCGCGCTGGCCGTCGACCCCGGCACCCGCACCCTCTCCGGAGACGCCGAAACTCACCTACGAGCACCTGGTCATGGCCCCCGGCATCCAGCTCGACTGGAGCGGCGTGCCCGGCCTCGCCGAGGCCGTCGGTCACGACCGGGTGAGCAGCAACTACTCCCCCGAGTACGCCCCGCGCACCTGGGAACTGATCAGGCGGATGCGCTCGGGCACGGCCGTCTTCACGCACCCGGCGACCCCGCTGAAGTGCGGCGGCGCCCCGCAGAAGATCGCCTACCTGGCCGCTGACCACTGGCGGAAGCGGAAGGTGCTGGACGACATCCGGATCGTCCTCGTCATCCCCGATCCGGCGATGTTCAAGGTGCCCGCCTGGTCCCAGGTCCTGGAGAGAGTGGCCGCCCGGTACGGCATCGAGGTGCGGCTGCGCTCCGAGATGACCGCCGTCGACGGCGACGCCCGCGAGGTCACGATCACCGACCACGCGAACGGCACCAAGGAGATCATCCGCTACGACCTCCTGCACGCCGTGCCGCCGCAGAGCGCTCCGGACTGGGGCAAGGCAAGTCCGCTCGCCGACCCCGCGAGCCCCCAGGGGTTCGTGACCGCCGGCAAACACACCCTCCAACACCCCGTCCACGCCGAGGTCTTCGCACTCGGGGACGTGGCGAACCTGCCCACCTCCAAAACCGGTGCCGCGGTGCGCAAGCAGGCCCCGGTGGTGGCCGGCAACCTGCTCGACGTCATGAACGGCCGTACGCCGTCGCACCGTTACGACGGCTACACGTCCTGCCCACTGGTGACGGCCCGCGACCGGATGCTGCTCGCCGAGTTCGACTACGACCTCACCCCCACGCCCAGCTTCCCGCTGCTCGACCCGTTCAAGGAGCGGCGCACGATGTGGGCGTTCAAGCGGTACGGCCTGCCACCCCTCTACTGGACCGGCATGCTCACCGGCCGTCTCTGACCCCACCTCGCCTCTTACGGAGGTCATCCCGACCATGTTCTTCACCCAGTACTACCTCGACTGCCTCTCCCAGGCCTCGTATCTGATCGCCGACGAGACCACCGGCAAAGCCGTCGTCGTCGACCCGCGCCGCGACGTCACCGAATACCTGGCCGACGCCGCCGAACACGGTTTCACCATCGAGGCGGTCATCAACACCCACTTCCACGCCGACTTCCTCGCCGGCCACCTGGAACTCGCCGACCGCACCGGAGCCTGGATCGGCTACGGACAGCGCGCCGAGGCCGAGTACCCCATCCGCAAGCTGACCGATGGCGAGCGGATCAGCCTCGGCGACGTCACGCTCCAGATCCTCGAAACCCCGGGCCACACACCGGAGTCGATCAGCGTCCTGGTGTACGAGCACGCCGCCGACACCGTCCCCTACGGGGTGCTGACCGGCGACGCGCTGTTCATCGGCGACGTCGGCCAACCCGACCTGCTGGCCTCGATCGGCGTCGCCGCCGACGAACTCGGCCGCATGCTCTACGACACCGTCCAGCACAAGCTGATGGCCCTCCCGGACGCCGTGCGGGTCTTCCCCGCGCACGGCGCCGGGTCCGCCTGCGGCAAGAACCTCTCCACCCGGCGGCAGTCCACCATCGGCAAGCAGCGCGCGACGAACTACGCCTGCCGCCCGATGAGCGAGGAGCAGTTCGTGTCGCTGGTCACGGAGGGCCAGCCGTCCGCGCCCGCCTACTTCGTCTACGACGCCATCCTCAACCGCAAGGAGCACGGCCTGCTCGACGCGGCCGACGCGCCCCGCCCGCTGTCCGTGGCGGAGTTCATGGAGCGGCGCGCGGCCGGCGCGGTCGTCCTCGACGCCCGCTCACCGCAGGACTTCGCGCCCGGCCATCTGCGCGGCTCGCTCAACGTCCCCGCCGACGGCCGCTTCGCCGAGCAAGCCGGCATGGTCGTCGCCCCCGAACAGGACGTCGTCGTCATCGCACCGCAGGACCGCGAGGAGGAGGTCGTCACCCGGCTCGCCCGGATCGGCTTCGACAAGGTCGGCGGCTACCTGCGCGAGCCGGAAGGCGCCTTCCCGGCCCTGGCCGACGAGATGGCACAGGCCGGCCGCCTGACCGCCGCCGAACTGCGCCGCCTGCTCGACGGCGACGCACCCCCGCTGGTGCTGGACGTGCGCAACACCGCCGAACGCGAAGAGGGCCGCATCGAGGGCTCGTCGCACATCCCGCTGGCCGAACTGGCCCGCCGTGTCGACGAGATCCCGGCCGACCGGCCGGTGGTGGTGCACTGCGCGGGCGGCCACCGCTCCTCGCTCGCCGCGGCCCTGCTGCGCCACCGGGGCCACGCCGACGTCTCCGACCTGCTCGGCGGATACGGTGCCTGGCTCGGCCTGCCCGCCCGGGCAGAGGCCTGACGCACGACGCGAAGTGGGAACAATCCGGCCTTGACCGGCGCTGTTCCTGGTACCCGGCACGGTAGGCGTGACCCGCCGGGTCCCACCGACCGGACGGAGGAGCGTGAGCATCATGGCGACGGCAGGACACGACCGGCCCCCGGTCGGCGAGAGCGACTCGCTGGTGACGGCCTGCGGGCGCAGGATCGCCGTGCGCAGCCTGCGGCTGCCTCCCACGGGGCGCCCCATCCGGCGGATCGCCCTGGACGTGGGCCGCGACCAGGGTGGCGAACCGGGCGTGTGGGCCGCCCTCACCGCGGACGAGGCACGTGACCTGGCCCACCTCCTGCTGGCGCAGGCCGCGGTCACCGAGCGCGGCGCCGAGCCCGGCTCTCAGGTGTAGATGATCTGCCCGCCGGCCGCGTGTTGGTAGAACTCGCCGACGGTGATGATGCCCTGCACCTGGTCCACGAGGTCGTCCTTGTCCAGCTCGAAGAGGTCGACGGACGCCTTGCAGGCGTAGATCCCCGCGCCGGTGTCCGAGATCATCTCGATGAACTCGGGGATGGGCGGAATGTCGAGCGTCTCCATCTTGCGTTCCATGGAGCGGGTGACCAGGTCCGGGACGCCCGGCAGACCGCCCAGCAGGGTCGGCAGGTGCAGTCCGGGGTTGCCGACGGTGGCGAGCTTGATGTGCTCCCAGCGCTTCTTCGTGATCGCGTCGAGGCCGAAGAAGGTGAAGAACAGGTCGGCCTCGATGCCCTCGGCGCGGGCGCCGTTAGCCATGATCAGCGCCGGGTAGATCCCCTCCAGGGACCCCTTGGAGACGATGATCGAGACCTTCTCGATGGTGGCGGTGTCGGCCATGACGGCTCGCACTCCTTCGACTTGGCGGCTCAGATGCAGCCGCGCGGCTTGGGGATTCCGGCGATCTTCGCGGCGGTCTTCGCCGGGCCCTTGGGGAAGAGCTGGTACAGCTCCTTGACACTCACCCCGGAGGTCTTGCCGAGGACGCGCACCGTGGGGCCTGTGCCCTTGGCCGCGTACTGCTGACGCATGAAGCGGATGACCGTCCAGTGCCGGTCGGTCAACTGCTCGATGCCGGACTCCTCGGCGATCTGCTCGGCCATCGGCTCGCTCCAGCGGCCGGGGTCGGTGAAGAAGCCCTCGTCGTCGACCGGGACGGCCGTGTCGGCGTAGGTGGCGGTGGGCATGATCGGGTCCTTTCCTGGCGGTCGGCGGGGTTCAGGCGGGGCTGCGGGTCTTGCCCTGCTCGGGCATCTCCGCCCCGATGCCGGGCAGTTCCCGGCCGGGCAGCAGGGTGTGCCAGTACAGCCACTCGAAGGCCAGCTTGCCGAGGTGGTTGGCGTACGACTCCTTCAGCAGCGGCAGGCCGACCGCGGCCGGGAAGTGGCCGGGCAGCGGCTCGGTGTCGTAGTTGAAGTCGATGAGCAGTGCCTTGTGGAAGCCGGTCTCGACGAAGCAGTTGGTGTGGCCGTCGTAGGACGGCTCCACGGGCCGCCCGGCGAGGAAGCGGGCGATGTTGCCGGTGAGCGTCTCGCCCTCGAAGTGGGCCACGGAGCCGGCCTTGGAGGCGGACAGTCCGGCCGCGTCGCCGATGGCGAAGACCTCGGCACGGTCGGGGTGCTGGAGGGTGTGCGGGTCGACGGGGACGAAGCCGAGTTCGTCACCCAAGCCCGGGGAGCGGTCCACGTAGGCCGCGCCGCCGTGCAGCGGTACAACGACCGCCAGGTCGAAGGGAACCTCGCGTTCGTCGTACGACACCAGCCGTCCACCCGCGCCGTCGACCTCGCCGAGCGTGAACTCCGTGACCAGCTCGATGCCCTTGTCCGCCAGGAGCCCGCCGAGGGCCTTCGCGGCGACCGGTTTGGTGAACGCGGCGTCCAGCGGGGTGGCGTACGTCAGCTGCACCCGGTCGCGGATGCCGCAGCGCCGGAAGTACCAATCGGCGAGGAAGGCGAACTCCAAGGGCGCCACCGGGCACTTGAGCGGCAGATCGGACACGTTCACCACGACGCGCCCGCCCCGGAAGCGCTGCACGGCGTGCCGCAGGCTCATCGCGCCCGGCAGGTCGTAGAAGGTGAAGACGTTCTCACCCCAGCCCGGACCGGTCAGCCCCTCGGTCTCCTCCGGCAGCAGCCGGGCACCGGTGGCGACCACGAGGACGTCGTACGCCACCCAGCCGCCTACCGCGAAGTGGACCCTGCGCGCGTCGAGGTCGACGCGGTCGATGCGGGACCGCTGGTAGTCGATGCCGGCGTGCAGCTGATGCGGCCGGGAGCGGACGAGGTGGCGCGGCTGGGCCAGGCCGAACGGCAGGAACAGCAGGCCCGGCTGGTAGACGTGGTCGTCGTCCTGGTCGACGACCGTGATCCGGCACTCGCCCGCGTCGTACATCCGGCGCAGGCGGTTGGCGGTGAGCGTACCGGCGGTGCCCCCGCCGAGAATCACGATGTGTGTGCTCATGCCTTCACTGTCGTACCGGTGGCAGAACCGGGGCATGGGCCGCAGGTCCCTGGTACGGGTACCCGGCCGGGTATGCCTTCGCCCTGTCGGCCCCTCGCCGGGCCGTCCCGGGTGCGCTGCACTGGAAGTGCCGACACAGCGCAAGGAGCAGGGAGGCCCGGTCATGACCGGTACGGCACAACAGACTCTCTCCACGGCCCGGCCGCCGGAGACCGAGGTGCACACCCTGGACGTCACCCACGTCCATGGAGACGCGTACGCGGTGGACGTCCGTGGTCACCGGCTGCTGGTCGACCAACCCACGGAGGCGGGCGGCACGGACACCGCGCCCACACCGACCGAGCTGTTCGCCGCCTCCCTGGCCACCTGCGTCGCCTTCTACGCGGGCCGGTACCTGACGCGGCACGGCCTGCACCATTCGGGGCTGCGGGTCCGCGCCGAGTTCACCATGGCCACCGACCGGCCGGCGCGCGTCGGTTCCATCCGGGTCGTCATCGCGCTGCCGCCCGCGCTGTCCGAGCAGCGCCGCGCCGCCCTGCTGGCCGTCGCCTCGCACTGCACCATCCACAACACCTTGCACGAGCCGCCCGAGGTCAGCGTCGAACTGGAGCCCTGATCACCCTGGTGGTGAGGGCCTTTCGGCTCCTGGACCCGCCGTCTCGGCGGGCGCAGGCTGGAAAGCGGAGGACGAGCAGTGGGACGGAAGTGATCACGATGGAAGCGAAGCAGTGGACCGTTCACCTCTACATCAGTGAGGAAGGCGACGAGACGCACGCGCGCGCCGTCCTGGCCACGCGGGACACCTCCACGCTCACCGGCCGTGGGCTGGCCCGCCGCAACCCGATCGACCGGCCCGTCCCGGAGATCGGTGACGAGCTCGCCGCGAGCCGCGCGCTGGAGGACCTCGCCATCAGGCTGCACGACGTCGCCGCCGACGACATCGTGGAGTTGGCCGGGCCGGTCCAGGCGTGGTTCCAGGCCTGACGGGCGGGCCGGAACCGCACAGCGGGGCACGGTGTTCCCACCGTGCCCCGCTCTTTGACGCCCTTCACCTCCGAGCTGTCCGCGACCACTCCTGCCGTCGTCCCGTCACCGCTGGACCGTCAGTGGCACCGTGTCCTCGATCACCGGGTGACCGTCCTCCAGCGAGTTCCAGTACGCGGTGAGCGTCCCGGCGCCGGACCGGATGGCCCGGTAGGGGATCGTCACGTCGAACGTGCCGCGGGTCCCGGTGCCGGAGGTCGCGGTGACATGGACGTCGGCCGCGGTACGCCCGGCCGCGTCGGTGATCTTCAACCGGAACGTCGCCTCGAAGGTGTTGGCGCTCCCCCACACCCTGACCGGGCTGCGGACGGTGTCGCCGATCAGCGGCGACTCGACGAGGATCTGCGGGGCAAGGTCCTCGAAGTCGGCGCGGCCCACGGGGTGGTTGAGGACGATGCCCTCGCCGCCGAAGGACGTCACCGGCTTGCCGTCCAGCTCGAACCGGACCTTCTCGATCGACGGGAACCGAGTCGCGGTGAAGACGACCTGCGCGAGCCGGGCCTGCATCGACAGGCTCCCGCCGCCGTCGTCGTAGCGCCCGGACAGGTCGATCGTCGCCGCATGACGGCGGACCACGATCGAACGCAGCGTCGTCCCTGAGGGAATGGCGGTGGTGCGGCCGTTCCGGCTCTCGTACCGGCTGGGCCCGGCCAGCAGGGCCCGTAGCGCCGCGGCCGCGGTGGTCGGTGCCGTCACGGTCCGCGGAGCGGGCGAGACCTGCTCCCCGTGCAGGAAGTACACCGAGGTACGGATCTGATGGTGTCCCTGGCCTGGAGCGGTCGGCATCGACGGCATCGACGGCATGGTCGTGCCGTTCGGCATGCCGGGCATGGTGGGAGCGTGGGTGCCGCCCTGGCCGGGAGTGGTGTCGCCGCTCCCGCCCGTCCCTCCCGTGGTGCCGTCCGTGTCCGGGGCGCTCGGGGTTCCCGTCCGGTCGGCGCCGGCGGACGTCCCCCCACTGCCGTCGTCCTGTCCACATGCGGTGGCCAGCGACGACGCCAGCACGACGGCCGTGGCGAGGACCAGCGTGCGGCGCAGTCGGTACGGCCCGTGATGCATGGTCGCGTTGTCGACACTCATGGCAGCCTCCTACGACACTTCCAGCGAACTCCGTCCGTCGAGTCGCCCCAAGTGCCGTACGGGTCCGAACGGATGGGCCGTCCGGCACCGGCCGGAGGGCCACTCGGCCGCCCTTGACGCACCGTGGGATCCCGGCGCCGAGCGCCCTGCCACGGGGGGTCGTTCGGGTGCGCGGCAGTACCTGTCGGCCCATGGCCCGCCACCCCCGCCCGGTGGATCGTGGGACGACACGCTCCGCGGGGCTCACGAGGCCACCGAGGAAGGTCGAGGTGAGGTCATGGACGTCCTGGTGGGATACGCGTCCGCGCACGGTTCCACGCGCGGGATCGCCGAGCGACTGGCCACGACGATCTGCCGGGCTGGTCTCAAGGCGGAGGCGAGGGCCCTCGAAACGGTGGACGACGCCGACGCCTACCGCGCGTTCGTGCTCGGCAGCGCCGTGCACGACCAGGCGTGGCTGGAACCGGCGCGGACCTTCGTGCGCGAGAACCTCGACGTGCTGGGTTCCCGGCCGGTGTGGCTGTTCAGCGTCGGCATGCCGGGCGCGCTGCGCGGGCCGTGGAAGCGGCTGGCGGCCCAGGAGATCCCGGTCGTCCTCCGGACGCTGCCGGGGCAACTGCCCTACCTGGGACACGAGTTGTTCACCGGCGTCATCGCACGGAACCAACTGCCGCGCTCCGGGCGGGTGCTGTTCCGGCTGATGGGCGGCCGGTTCGGCGACCACCGCGACTGGACCGCGATCGACGCGTGGGCGTCGGAGATCGCCGAGCAGCTGACGCGCACGAGCCGGGCCTGAGGGACCGCACCCACGGTCATCCGGCCGCGCAGAGCACCTCGGCCGACTCGACGCACCGCCGCAGGTCGGCCATGAAGCGGGCGGCGGGAGCGCCGTCGATCACGTTGTGGTCGAAGGTCACGGTCAGGTCCAGCACCGTACGCGGTCCGATCCGGCCGTCCGTCACGCGCGGCCGCTCGGCCGGGCCGCCGACCACCACCTGAAGCGGCATGACGGTGGGCGGGGCGATGCCGAAGCCGCCGTCGGCGCCGAACATGCCGACGGCCGTCACGGCGACGGTCCCGGTCAGCTGCCGCACCCGCGGGGAGCGGGACAACAGCGTGTACATCAGGGGCAGCAGACCGGGCACCCGGGTCGCCGAGGCGCCGAAGCGTTCGAGCAGTCCGCCCGTTGCGGTGGCCGCCGGATCGGCCTTCGCCTCCCGCAGCTCGGACGTCAGGTCGTGGACGTCCCGTACGTCGGCGTCCCTCAGGACGTGCGGGAGCGCGAAGAGTCCCTGTCCGGTCGCGACCTCCACCATCGTGGTCACGTCGACGTGCCGGTGGCGGACGAGGCGGCCGCGCCAGTCGCGGTGGGCGTGGGTCTGCGGATGGGCGGCCGCGGTCCGGGCGACGGACGCCGCGACGAACGCCGTGAACGACACCGGCCGGTCCGCCGCGGCGATCAGCTCGCGTGCCGTGGTGACGTCGAGTTCGACAAGGCTGTGCATGGCGGCCCGGCGCCGGCCGGCCCGTTCGGCGGCGACCACCGGGCGCCGGCTCGCCGGGAAGGGCCCGGTCTCGATGCCGCGGGTTCGTGCGGGGGCCGCCGTGCTCGTGCCGTCAGCGGTGGGTGTCGGCACCCGGGTGTTCCCGGTTCCGGTCACGCGCATCCCGTGCCTCCCGCGGTCGGGGCCGCACCGGCGTGCAGTGGTAGGCCTCGACCAGCGTCCAGGGCCCGCCGTCGGCCGACGTCTCGTTGCTCCACACCGGGTCCTGCGGATCGTTCGCGTCCCACACCAGGCGCAGCCGGACGGGCTCCTCGCCGACTTGTTCGAAGATCAGCCGGTCGCCGTCGATGCGGCCCCGCAGGACGCCTGAGCGGCCGTAGTTGTCCGCGAGGGTGGCCCGGTAGTCGCCGGTCTGCGGCGCCCAGCCGACCACCCAGTGGAGCTGCCAGGTCAGGACGTGGGTGCCGTCGAGCAGGTACTGGTCCTGCTCGTAGGTGCCGACGATCCAGCGGCCGTCCTGGATGGACTCATGGGTGCCCCGGCCGCGGGCGGTCATCGCCGGTGTCCCCGGTCCCATGCCGCCCGCCTCGACGAGGCCGGTCCAGGTCATGTCCCGGCAGAAGCGGGCGAGTTCGGCCATCTCGGGTCCCGGGGTGAGGGGCCGGGGGATCGTGTCGTGCGTCGTGGCGGGCATGGTGGTCCCTTCGTCGCTGTGCGTCTCGCCGGACGGGGAAGACGTGTGCGCAGCCGGGCCCACGCGCCGGCTGCGCACAAGGTGCGGCCCGGGGGAAAACCCGCGCTCAGCCGCGCCGCACCGGGATGGTCCGGGTGTCCGCCTTCGCCTCGGGCACCGGGACCGTGATGGTCAGGACGCCGTCCTTGTACTCCGCGGTCGCCTCTTCGCCCTTGGCTCCGGCGGGCAGCCGGACGGAACGGGTGAAGGTCCCGTAGCGGAACTCCGTGCGCTGCTTCTCCTTGGTCTCCTCACCGCGCTCGGCCCGCAGGGTCAGGACGCCTTCTGTGACGGTGATCTCGACGTCCTGGGCGGGGTCGATCCCCGGCAGCTCCGCCCGCAGCACGTATGTCTCGTCCGCGAGGTGCTCCTCTATGCGGATGCCGTGCGTGCCGACGGCCATGTGCGCCCCGGGCAGCCCGCCCTCGACCCAGCCGAACAGGTCGGGCAGCGTGGGCCAGAGGGGCAGCCGCTCGATCATGCCGCTCATGTCTCCCTCCTTCTTCCCTTCTTCCTTGCCTCCTCGTCACTTCCAGCGTCGCGCCGCGGGCCCCGCCCCGCGTGGGCCGAGCGGTCCCGTCGGGGAGCCACTCGGCCCTGGCGCCCGCTCAGGTGACGAACTCCGCAACCGCCGCCTTGAGTTCGGCCAGCCCCTGCTTCGCGTCGGTGAAGAACATGCCGGTCCGCGGGTCGGTGTAGAGCTCGTTGTCGACGCCCGCGTAGCCGTGCCCCATGGAGCGCTTGATGACGACGACGCTCTTCGCCTTGTCCACGTCGAGGATCGGCATCCCGGAGATCGCGTTGCCGGGGCGCCGGGCGATCGGGTTGGTCACGTCGTTCGCGCCGATCACCAGGGCGACGTCCGCCTGCGGGAACTCGGGGTTGATGTCGTCCATCTCCTTGAGCTGGGTGTAGGGCACGTTCGCCTCGGCCAGCAGCACGTTCATGTGGCCCGGCATCCGGCCGGCGACCGGGTGGACGGCGTAGCTGACGTCGATGCCGTGGTCGGTCAGCAGCTTGGCCAGGTCGCCGAGTTCGTGCTGGGCCTGGGCGGCGGCGAGGCCGTAGCCGGGGACGAGGACGACCTTGCTCGCGTAGGCCAGCTGGATCGCCACGTCGTCGGCGGAGACCGAGCGGACCTGGGCCGGGGCGCCCGATCCGGCCGCCGTGGGTGCGCTGTCGCCGGTGCCGAAGCCGCCCACCACGATGTTCGCGACGGACCGGTTCATGGCGTCGGCCATCAGCTTGGTCAGGATGCCGCCGGAGGAGCTGACCAGCATGCCCGCGATGATCAGCGCGGTCTCGTCGAGCACGAAGCCCGCCATCGCGACCGCGGAGCCGGTGAAGGCGTTCAGCAGGGCGATGACGACGGGCATGTCGGCGCCGCCGATCGGCAGCACCATCGTCACGCCGAACAGCAGCGCCACCGCCGTGAGTCCGTACAGAGCGGTGCGGGACTCGGGCATCAGCACCAGCCAGGCCGTGCCCGCGACGAACGAGGCGGGCAGCAGGACGTTCAGCAGCCGCGCCCCGGGGAAGACCACCGGCGCGCCGGGGACGACGCCCTGGAGCTTGCCTGCGGCGATCAGTGAGCCGGAGAAGGTGACCGCGCCGATGACGATGTCCAGGCCCGCGGGGAGCGACACCCGGGCCCCGATCGTGGCCGGGGCGTCGGCCTGGAGCAGGTCGTTGACCGCGATCAGCGCGGCGGCCCCGCCACCGACCGCGTTGAAGAGACTGACGAGTTGGGGCATGGCGGTCATCCGCACCGCACGCGCGGCCCACAAGCCGAGCGCCGCGCCGAGGAGGCCGCCGCTGACCAGCACGAGCCAGCCGGTACGGCTGATCGCGCCCTCGTCGGCCACCAGCCACACCGTGGCGGCGACGGCTACGCTCATGGCCGCGCCGGACAGGGTGTTGCCGCGGCGTGCCGTGCGCGGGTGGTTCATCAGGTGCAGGCCGAGCACGAAGCAGGCGGCCGCGGCCAGGAAGACGTAGTGGACGGTGTCGGAGACGGTGTTCACGGCGGTCACGCCTCCGTCTTCTCGTGGGCCGGCGGCTTGGCCTTGAACATGCGCAGCATCCGGTCCGTGACCACGTAACCGCCGACGACGTTCATGGCGCCGAACACCATCGCCACGAAGGCCGGCGTGTAGCCGACCCAGGTGTGCGACTCGGCGGCGATCAGCATGGCGCCGACCACGACGATGCCGTGCACGGCGTTGGAGCCGGACATCAGCGGGGTGTGCAGGGTCGCCGGGACCTTGCTGATGACTTCGATGCCGACCAGCACGCTCAGCACGAACACGGTGATCGCGGTGAGCAGGTCGAGGTCGTTCATGACGGTCCGCCTCCCATCAGGGCTCCCGTGATCTCGTCGGCCGGGTCGAGAACCAGCTCGCCGTCGCGCACCAGGTGGCGCAGGAGCGCGACGAGGTTGCGGGCGTACGCCGTGGACGCGGCGGTGGCCATCGCGGACGGCAGCCGGCCGGCCCCGATCACGGTCACCCCGTTGTCGAGGACGTCCGTCTTGTCGGGCTCGGAGCCCTCGACGTTGCCGCCGAGTTCGCCGGCCGCCAGGTCGACGACGACCGAGCCGGGCTTCATCCGCTCCAGGGCCGCCGCGCTCACCAGGAGCGGGGGCCGGCGGCCCGGGACCTGGGCGGTCGTGATCACGACGTCGGAGCGCGCGATGTGCGCGTCCGTCGCCTCGCGCTGATCGTGCTGTTCCTGCGCGGTCAACTCCCGTGCGTAACCCCCCACTCCGGCGCCCGGCTCCGTCTGCGGAGGGCTCTGGACATCGAGGAACCGGGCGCCCAGCGATTCCACCTCCCCTCGTGACTCGGGGCGTACGTCGTACGCCGTGACGACGGCGCCGAGGCGGCGGGCGGTGGCGATCGCCTGGAGCCCGGCCACGCCGGCGCCGAGGACCAGCACCTGGGCGGGGCGCATGGTGCCCGCCGCGGTGGTCAGCATCGGGAAGAACCGGTCGTAGGACTCGGCGGCCAGCAGCGCCGCCTTGTATCCGGCGACACTGGCCTGCGAGGTCAGCACGTCCATGGACTGGGCGCGGCTGAGGGTGCGGGGCAGCAGGTCCAGGCTCACCGTGCGCACGCCGCGGCGGTGCAGGTCCGCCACCGGCTCGGGGTGGCGCAGTGGCTCCAGCAGGCCGACCAGGGTCTGCCCGGAGCGCAGGGCCCCGGCGGTCGCCGGGTCCGGCGGCCCCACGCACAGGACCACGTCGGCCCGTGCGTACAGGTCGTCGGCCTCCACGACCTCGGCGCCGGTGGCGGTGTAGTCGGCGTCGGTGAACCAGGCGCCGGACCCCGCTCCGGTCTCGACGAGGACGTCGAGACCGGCCCGGCGCAACAGGGTGACGGTCTCGGGGACGAGGGCGACGCGGCGTTCGCCGGGTGCCCTCTCCCGTACGGCTCCCACGGTGACGGTGGCCATGATCTGCTGCCTCTCCCCGCGGGCCCGGGGTCGCCGGGCCCACGGAACTGGTCAGAACTGGAAGACGAGCCGTGCCTCGGCCCGGCCGCCGAGCACCTCGTCGAAGGATTCGTTGACCTGGTCCAGGCGCCGTGGTTCGGCGATGACCTGGGTGCGTCCGGCGGCGTGCAGGGCGAAGACCTCGGCGAGGTCCTGGCGGGTGCCGACGATGGAGCCGATGACGGAGATCCCGCCGAGCACGGTCTCGAAGATCGGTACGTCGATGGAGGCGTCGTCGGCGGGCAGGGCGACCATGACCAGGCGTCCGCCGCGGTTGAGGGACCGGTAGGCCTGCTCGAACGCCCTGGGCGCGGCGGCGAGCACGACGGCGACGTCCGCGCCGCCGGCCTTCCGGATCTCCTCGACGGGGTCGTGGGTGCGCGCGTTGACGATCTGGTCGGCGCCGAGCCGGTGGGCGAGGCCGAGCTTGTCGGGTTCGAGGTCGACCGCGGTGACGAAGCCGCCGACGAGCCGCGCGTACTGGAGCGCGAGGTGGCCGAGTCCACCGATGCCGAAGACGGCGACGCGTTCGGCCGGGGTCACGCGGGCGACCTTGATCGCCTTGTACGTGGTGACACCCGCGCAGGTCAGGGGGGCCGCGTCGAAGGAGGTCACCCCGTCGGGGACGACCACTACCGCGCCCGCGTCCGCGACGGCGTACTCGGCGTAGCAACCGTCCACGGAGTAGCCGGAGTTGACCTGGGACTCGCACAGGGTCTCCCAGCCGGAGACGCAGTAGCGGCAGGTGCCGCACGACGAGCCGAGCCACGGGACGGCGACCCGCTTGCCGACGAGTGCCTCGGGCACGCCCGCGCCGACGGCCGCGACTGGGCCGATGCCCTCGTGGCCGGGGACGAAGGGCGGCTGCGGCTTGACCGGCCAGTCGCCGTGCGCGGCGTGGATGTCGGTGTGGCAGACCCCGGAGGCCTCCATGCGGACGAGCACCTGGCCGGGGCCGGGCTCGGGCACGGGCCGGTCCTGGATCTCCAGCGGCTTGCCGAAGTCGGTGACGACTGCTGCCTTCATGTTCCGCTCCTCAACTGGTGTGGCATCGTGGCGCCTTGACGCGTGTGACGAAACGCAGCCCGTCCCCGGCCGCGAGGGAGAAGCCGCCCGGCGTGCCCGCTTCGACGTCCAGGACGTAGAACGGGCGGCCGAGGGACTCGTACTGGTCGGCGTTCATGTGGAAGGTGCAGCCGGCCACCACGCCGACGAGCATGTCGCCCTCCCCCACGGCGAATTCACCGGGAAGCACATCGGGTCGCTTCCGTCGCAGCAGCCGCTCGGGCATGTCGGTGCACCTCCTGCCGTAGCCCTGCCTCCTGTCCCCCTAGAACAGCCCGAGCGCCTTGTCGCTGTAGCTGACCAGGAGGTTCTTGGTCTGGCTGTAGTGGTCGAGCATCATCTTGTGGGTCTCGCGGCCGATGCCGGAGACCTTGTAGCCACCGAACGCGGCACCTGCCGGGTACAGGTGGTAGCAGTTCGTCCAGACGCGGCCCGCCTTGATCCCACGGCCCACCCGGAAAGCGCGGGCGCCGTCGCGGCTCCACACGCCCGCCCCGAGGCCGTACAGCGTGTCGTTGGCGAGGGCGAGGGCCTCGGCCTCGTCCTTGAAGGTGGTGACGGCGAGGACGGGTCCGAAGATCTCCTCCTGGAAGACCCGCATCCCGTTGTGGCCCTTGAGGACGGTCGGCTCGTAGAAGTACCCGTCCGCGAACTCCCCTTCGAGGGTGGGCCGGTGGCCACCGGCGAGCAGTTCGGCGCCTTCCTTGACGCCGATGTCGACGTAGGAGGCGATCTTCTCGATCTGCTGCCTGGACACCTGCGGACCGATCATGGTCTCGGTGTCGAGCGGGTCGCCCTGCTTGATCGCGCGGATACGCTCCAGGCAGCGGCCCATGAACTCCTCGTAGATGTCCTCCTGGACGAGCGCGCGGGAGGGGCAGGTGCAGACCTCGCCCTTGTTGAACGCGTAGAGCACGAGTCCCTCGACGGCCTTGTTCAGGAAGTCGTCGTCCTTGGCGGCCACGTCGTCGAAGAAGATGTTCGGCGACTTGCCGCCCAACTCCAGCGTGACCGGGATGATGTTCTGCGCCGCGTACTGCATGATCAGCCGGCCGGTGGTGGTCTCGCCGGTGAAGGCGACCTTGGCGATGCGCTTGTTGGTGGCGAGCGCCTTGCCGATCTCGGCGCCCGGGCCGTTGACGACATTGAGGACGCCCGGCGGGAGGATGTCGCCGATGACCTCCATGAGCTTGAGGATCGACCACGGCGTGGGCGACGCGGGCTTGATGACGGTGGCGTTGCCCGCGGCGAGTGCGGGGGCGAGCTTCCACGCGGCCATCAGCAGCGGGAAGTTGAACGGGATGATCTGGCCGACCACGCCGAGCGGCTCGTGGAAGTGGTAGGCGATGGTCTCCTTGTCGATCTCGGTGATCTCGCTCTCCTCGGCGCGGATGGCGGCCGCGAAGTAGCGGAAGTGGTCGGCGGCGAGCGGGATGTCGGCGGCCAGGGTCTCGCGGACCGGCTTGCCGTTCTCCCAGCTCTCGGCGACGGCGAGTTCCTCGCGGTGGGCGTCGATGGCGTCGGCGACCTTGTTCAGCACCGCGGCGCGCTGGGCGGTGGAGGCCTCGCCCCACGCGTCCTTCGCCGCGTGCGCGGCGTCCAGGGCGAGTTCGATGTCCTCGGGCCCGGACTTGGGGACCTCGCAGATCGGCTTGGCGGTGGCAGGGCACAGGTTGGTGGAGTACTGGCCTGTGGTGGGTGCCTCCCACTTGCCGCCGATGAAGTTCTCGTACCGGGGAGCTACGTCGACGACGCTGCCCGGCCTGCCTGGAGGTTCGTACTTCATGACCGTCCCCTTTCCGATCACGTCACGACGATCGTGGCGATGCTCCGCACGCTAGGAGCCGGAACGCTGCAACCACGCTGCATACCGGCCGGCCTGCGGCGGGACGGCCACAGCGGCGTCCAGCGCGTGCGCTCGGGCCGCCGCGGCCGCGCGTTGCGGTGATCCGCCGGGCAGGTTCCGGGCCAGATGCCGCCAGGCGGAAACGTCGTCGGCGCCCCAGTCCGCGTCGACCCAGCGGCGCAGCAAGCGCACGTCGCCGCTGCCGAGGACGGCGCCCCGCAACTGCTGTTCCAGGGCCCTGCGGTGCTCTACGACGACGGGCGCCTCGGAGCGCGGCAGCAGCGCGCCCTGGTAGCGGGCCAGCGCCCGGTCCACCCGCCCCTCGGCGAGGAGTTCGGCCACCGCGGCGAAGTCGGCGCGCACCGGGCTCAGCAGGGCGTAGGGGCGGGAGCCGAGCAGGTCGGGGCCGAGCACCGCACGCAACCGGGTCAGCTCGGCGCGCAGGGTCGAAGGCGGCACCTCACGCTCCGAGAGGTCCACCGCGAGCCGGTCGCCGGTCATGCCGCGGGCCTGGAGGGCGAGCGCCACGACGATCTCGCTGTGCCGCGCGCTGAGCCGGTGAACTCGCCCCGCATGCTCCAGCAGGGCGCTGTCCCGGCCCAGGGCCGCCAGTCGTACGCCGGTCTCCGGGCGGCTCGGCTTCCGTCCGTCCGGGCCGAGCAGGACGGGCGGGGCGGAGAAGGCGCGGGCCAGTTCCGCCTCGGCGGCCAGGGCGGCCGCGCGCACCGCGGCGAAGGCGGGGGGCGTGGCGATCGTGCCACCGCCGGTGAGGTCGACTACGCCCAGGACCCGGCCGGTGCCGGGATCGCGCACGGGAGCCGCCGCGCAGGACCAGGCGTGCGCGGCGGAGCTGTAGTGCTCGCCCGCCACGATCTGCACCGGGCGGCCCACCGCCAGGGCGGTGCCGGGGGCGTTGGTCCCCGCCTGCGCCTCTGACCACAGGGCCCCTTCGGCGAAGTGCATGTGTTCGGCCCGTCCGAGGGTGGCCGTGTCCCCCTCGACCCACAGCAGCGTCCCGTCGCCGTCCCCGATGGCGAACACGTGCCCGTCGTCCGCGGCGCCGGAGCCGAGCAGCTCCCGGAACAGGGGCAGGACGGCGGCCAGCGGATGCGTGCGGCGGTACGCGGCCAGGTCCCCGGCCGTGCGCCGCACGGGCGGCAGACGGCTCCCGTCGGGGCGTACGACGCCCGCCGCGCAGCGCCGCCACGAGTCCGCCACCAGCAGCCGTACCCGAGGCGGTTCCCCGGGTACGGTCACGTACCGTTCGTGCGCGGCGCGCAGCGCGGCCGGCGGGGGCCGGGTGGACGCGTCCATGGGCACCTCCCACGTGCCTGCTTCCTGGTCGGCCCCGTCATCCTCACCCGCGCGCCGGGGCGCGCCGCAGAGGCCGAACGGTCCCTGCGGCAGGGTCCCTCGGGCCGTCAGGCCGCCGGGACCGCGACGACGTCGTGCCGCGGCCCGCCGAGCACGACCTTGAGCGCTCCGGTGTCGGCGGCACGGGCGAAGACGTCGTACGCCTCCGCCATGGCGTCCAGCGGGAAGGTGTGCGTGACCAGGGACGAGGTGGGCAGCCGCCCGGCGGCCGCCATCCGCAGCAGGGTGGGCGTGGAGTGGGTGTCGACGAGACCGGTGGTGATGGTCAGGTTCTTGATCCACAGGTCTTCGAGGTGCAAGGTGGCCGGCCTGCCGTGCACGCCGACGTTGGCCACGTGCCCGCCGGGCCGCACCACGCGGGTGCACAGCTCGAAGGTCTCCGGCACGCCGACGGCCTCGATCGCCACGTCAGCGCCCAGACCGTCCGTGAGGTCGGCGATCAGCTGCTCGGGGGACTCCCCGGCGAGGGCCACCGCGTCGGCGCCGAACGACCGGGCGGCGTCCAGCCGGGACGGGGCGAGGTCCACGACGACGATCCGCTCGGGGGCGAACAGCCGGGCAGTGGCGACGGCGGCCAGCCCGATCGGGCCGGCGCCGACGACGGCGACGGTGTCCCCGGGCCGTACCCGCCCGTTGAGCACGCCCACCTCGTAGGCGGTCGGGAAGATGTCGGCCAGCAGCACGGCGTCCGGGCTGTCCAGGGTGCTGGGCAGCGGGTGGACGGACAGGTCGGCGTACGGGACCCGCACGTACTCGGCCTGGGTGCCGTCGATCAGATGACCGAGGATCCAGCCTCCGCCGCCCCGGCACTGGCCGTAGCCGCCCTCCCGGCAGTAGCGGCAGCGTCCGCAGGCGGTGATGCAGGAGACGAGCACGCGGTCCCCCGGACGTACCGTGCGGACGTCACCGCCGACCTCGACGATCTCGCCGACCGCCTCGTGCCCGAGGACGGTCCCGGGGCGGACCTCGGGCACATCGCCCTTGAGGATGTGCAGGTCCGTTCCGCAGATGGTGACGGTGTCGACGCGGACGATCGCGTCGGTGGGTTCCTTGACAGCGGGATCCGGGACGTCCTCCCAGGAGGACTGTCCGGGACGGTGGAAGACGAAGCCCTTCATGGCGATGCCTGCCTTTCTCCCCCCGCAGCTCCAGCCTGCCCTTCCGGACGCACCCCTGCATGGGCCGGTCGGTCCTCGCAGGCCCGCCGGAGGGTTCCCTCTCACCGGACAGCCGTCCGCGCACCCGGGCCTCCCCTGCCCGGGTGCGCGGACGGGGCGGCACGAGCCCCGATCAGCCGTGCCGCACCGGGATGGTCGTGGTGCCCGACTTCGCCCTGGGCACCGGGACCGTGATCGTCAGCACGCCGTCCTTGTAGGCGGCGGTCGCCTCTCCGCCCTTCGCCCCGGCGGGGAGCCGGACGCAGCGGGCGAAGGTGCCGTACCGGAACTCGGTGCGGTGCTTCTCGGTGAGTTCCGCGCCGCGCTCGGCGCGCAGCGTCAGCAGCCCGTCCTCGACGGTGACCTCGACGTCCCGGGCGGGGTCGATCCCCGGCAGCTCCGCCCGCAGCACGTAGGCCTCGTCCGTGAGGTGCTCCTCGATGCGGATCGCGTGCAGTCCGGGAACACCGTGCGTCCCGGGGTGCCCCGTCTCGACCCATGCGAACAGGTCGGGCAGGGTCGGCCGGCCGTGCAGCAGCTCGATCATCGCTGTCTCCTCATTCCTTGGTCAGCTCGTCGGCGATGCCCTCGGCCCACTCCTCGATCAGGGCGAAGTCCCGGAAGTCGCCGCCCTTCCCGTTGCGGACGATCATCTTGGCGATGCGTCCCGCGGCGCCCTCCACCAGGCGGCCGCCGAAGGTGACATGGCCGCGGGCGTCGAGCCGGGTCATGGCGCGCCGGACGCCTGGCACCGGCGGGATGTCCTTCTCAGACGCCGAGGCGTCCAGCGGTCCGCTGCTGAACAGCCACAGCGGCTTCGCGGCGAGTGCGCGGTGATGGCGGCGGACGAAGCGGCGCGCGTGCCGGTGCCAGCGCCCCGCGTACAACCCGCCCCCGACGACCACCGCGTCGTAGGCGGCCACGCTCCCGACGGAGGCGGCCGGCCGGGCCCACGCCTGCAGGCCCGCCTTGTTCAGCACCTCGGCGACGGTCTCGGCGATCTGTGCGGTGGATCCGTTCGTCGTCCCGTAGGCGACCAGTACGCCACCAGTCATGACGGTCCACCTCCTCTCGGTCTCTGGGGTCGCTGTGTTCAGAGCTTGCGGAGCCAGTCGTCGCCGACGCCGTGCAGTGCCTGTGCCGCGGGCTCCACGTGGGAGTCGTCCAGGCGGTAGCTGAGCTTGCTGACGACATCGACCACGCCGTCGATCTGACGGGTCATCGAGACGGCGATCTCCGTCTCGCTCTTGCGCTCCATGTGTCCGGAGAGCGTGACGACGCCCTCCACCACGGCCACCTCGACACTGCGCGGCGGCAGCCACAGGGCGCGGACCAGGACCTCGTCGATGACCTCGGCACGGATACCGGCGTCGGGCCGCAGGAAGACCTGGAGCAGGTCGCGGCGGGTGACGATGCCGACCAGGCGCTGTTCCTCGTCGAGGACGGGCAGCCGTTCGATGTGGTGCTCGGCCATGGTGCGGGCGGCCTCGACGATGGTGTCGTCGGCGAAGACCGTGACGGGCGGCGAGGTCATCAACTGGCCTGCCGTACGGGCCCTGGCCTTCACCGCCCGCTCGCGGCCCCGCCGGGTGAGCGCGGTGAACCGGAAGTGCTTCTTCGGTTCGTAGGGGTCCGGGGCGTCGGCCTGGCGGACCATGAGATCGGTCTCGGAGATGACGCCGACGACCTTCTCGTCCTCGTCGACCACCGGCAGTCCGCTGATGCGGTGCTCGCCCAGTAGCCGGGCCACTTCCTTGAAGGGCGTGCCGTACCGGGCGCGGACGACGTCCGTGGTCATGACGGAGCCGACCTTGTTGTGCTTCATCGTTGTCCCTCCTCAGCGGAGACGGCGCAGATACGGGTCCTGGGGCCTGCGGGGCAGCAGGCGTACGCGCGCATCGAGCACACTGACTCCGCCCGGTGTCGCGAGAACGGGGTTGAAGTCGGTCTCGGCGAGCTGCGGCAGGTCGCTCGCCATGCGGGACAGCCGCAGCAGCAGTTGTTCGAGGCCTCCGACGTCGACGGGCCCGGCGCCGTCGGCTCCGAAAAGGAGCGGGGCGCAGCGCGGCGCCGTGATCAGGTCGTGCACGTCGTGGTCGGTGAGCGGGGCGAGCCGGGCGGCGTGGTCGCCGAGGATCTCGGTCGCGGTGCCGCCGAGGCCGAACAGGACGAGCGGGCCGAAGACCTGATCCTGCACGACCCCCGCGAACAGCTCGGTGCCGCGGTCGGCGAGAGGCTGCACGACGACTCCGGTCAGCAGCCCGGCGAACCGGGTCTCCAGGTCGCGGTAGGCGGCTCGTACCTGGGAGTCCCCGCGCAGATCGAGATGGACCGCGTGCTGGGCGCTCTTGTGCAGCAGGCCCGGCCAGTGGCCCTTCATCACTACCCGGCCGTCGGCGCCGCGCAGCCGCTGGGCGGCGAGCACGGCACCGTCCTCGGTGTCGGCCCATGCCCAGGGCAGCTGGGGGATGCCGTAGCAGTCGAGGAGTTCGGCGCAGGCGCGCGGGTCGAGCCAGCCGCCGTCCGGATGGGCTTCGAGCCAGGTCTCCACGACGGCGTGGGCGCGTTCCGTCTCCACGCCGTCGAGGTCGGGGACCGTCCCGGCGGGCCGGGCCAGCCAAGCCGCGCGGCGGGCCGCGTGGGCCAACGCCCGTGCGGCCGCCTGGGGTTCGGCGTACGACGGGACGGTGCCACCCGCGCCGGCCGGCAACAGTTCGACCGGCAGGGCTTGTTCCAGTCGCACCGCGGCGACCGGCTTCGACCTGCGGCCGGGGGCGCCGGTAAGAGCCCGGACGAGGTCGTCGCCGGTCGCCACGGCGACCGCCGTGGGGACCAGGGCCACGAGGACGGCGTCGATGCCGCCGTACCGCATGATCCGGTCCACACAGTCCATGAGCTGCCCCTCCGAGACGGCGGCCGTGGCGTCGACGGGGTTGCCGACGGCGGCGCCCTCGGGGAGTACGGCGAGCAGGTCGTCGACGAGTTCGGGGGCGGGCGTCGGCAGGGTGAGCCCGGCCTCGGCGCAGGCGTCGGCCGCGAGGACGCCCGCGCCGCCCGCGTTGGTGACGATCAGGACACGGGGTCCCGCGGGCAGCGGCTGGGAGTGCAACAGGGCCGCGGCTTCGAGGAGTTCGCCCACGGAGCGGGTGGCGGTGATGCCGGCCTGGGTGAACAGGGCGCCGCGGGTCATGGTGCGGGTGGCGGCAGCCGCGGTGTGCGAGGCGGCGGCGCGGCGGCCCGCCTCGGTCCGGCCGGCGTCGACCGTGAGGACCGGCATCCGACGGGTGACGCGGCGGGCGGTGCGGGAGAAGGCACGGGGGCTGCCGAAGGACTCCAGGTGCAGCAGGGCGAGGTCGGTGCGGCCGTCGCTCTCCCACCACTGGAGCATGTCGTTGCCGCTGACGTCGTACTTGTCTCCGAGGGAGACGAAGGAGGAGACGCCGATGCCGAGCCGGGACATCCCGTCGAGCAGGGCGATGCCCACACCGCCGGACTGGACGGCGACGCCCGCGCTGCCGGGGCGCGGATGACCGGCGGCGAAGGTGGCGTCGAGGCGGAATGCGGGATCGGTGTGGGAGATGCCGAGGCAGTTGGGGCCGACGAGCCGCATGCCGTGCTCCCGGCAGGCCGCCAGCAGGGCCTTCGCCTGATCGGCGTCCAGTCCCGCGGTGACGACGAGCAGGGCCCGTACGCCCGCCTTGCCGCACTCCTCGGCGGTCTCCGGGACGGCGGCGGCCGGTACGGCCAGCACCGCGAGGTCCGGTGTCCTGGGCAGGGCGGTGACCGACGGGTGGCAGGGCACACCGAGGATGGCGTGCGCGGCGGGGTTCACGGCGAACAGCTGCCCCGTGTATCCGCCGGTGCGCAGCTGGTGCAGCACGGCCCGGCCGACCGAGCCTGGCTTGCGTCCGGCACCGACGACGGCGACCGTGCGCGGTCGCAGCAGGGGTTCCAGGCTGGCGACGTCCGCGGCCCGGCCGCGTTCCTCGACCGCGTCGAGGTAGCTGTCGCTGTCGTCGAGGCCGATGGTGCAGCGCACCTCGGGGCCCTCGAAGCGGCGGGCGGTGTGCAGGCCGAGGTCGGCGAAGAGCCGCAGCACCTCGCGGTTCTCGCAGAGCGCGTCGGCCGTGAAGGTCGTGATGCCCTCGGCCCGCGCGGCCGAGACGAGATGCTCGATGAGGAGGGTGCCGACGCCCCGGTGATGCAGTCCATCGGCCACCGCGATGGAGATCTCGGCCGTGGTCGTGTCCGCGTCGGCGCCGCCGGTGTCGTACTCGGCCAGCCCCAGGACCCGGCCCTCCCGCTCGGCCAGCAGGGCCCGGTACCCGGGGTGCGGGGCGCAGGCGCGGTCGGCGGCCCTCTCGGCGGAACGACGGCTGGCGGCGAAGAACCGCAGCCGCAGGTTCTCCGGGGACATCTCCTCGTACAGCCCCTGGAGTTGGTCGTGGTCGTCCCGCCGCACCGGGCGGATGCGGACCGTGCTGCCGTCCGCGAGCAGCGCGTGGACCGGGGGCCGGCTGAGTGCGTCGTCCGTCATGACGGATCTCCTCACAGGTCTTCTCGTCACTTAGAGCGTCCAGCAGATGCGGATGCGGTCCCATGGGCCGCCCGGGCGGCCCCGCTGGGCCGGTCGGCCCTCGTGGGATGGACCGGCTCGCCGGGTGGGTAGGGGCACGAGGGCAGGCACGGCCGGGGTGGATGAGAGGGGGGACGATGTCGCTCGCGGAGCAGCTGCCGGCGTTGCTGGGTGTAGTGGTCGGTTCCGTGGGGTCGTACGCGGCGCAGAGTCTGACCGAGCGCAGGAAGTGGAAGCGGCAGCGCGAGGAACGGTGGGACGAGAAGCGCTTCGAGATCTACGGCACGTACGGAAACGCCCTGAAGGCTCAACTCCGCATCGCTCAGCGGATCGGGGCGGCCCTGGGATATCCGGATGTCGCCGACCCGTTGCCGCCGGCTGAGGGTCTGCCGCTGCTTGCGGAGGCCGAGTCACGGCGGGCCGCGTGGGGGCACCTCCCACGCCTTTTGGGCAGTGGGGGAGGGAGTCGGTACTGCTGATCGGGGACGCCGCGACCATCGCCGCCGCGCGGCGCCGGCACGAGATGGTGTGGACGATCGAGTTGCTGGTGCGGGAGGGCTGCGAGACCCCTCAGGACTGGACCCTCGCTCATCGGCGGGCGAGCTCCGCACGGGACGCCTTCTACGAGTGCGCGCGGCGTGACCTGGGCGTCGCCGGTGCCCCTCCGCCGGCAGGAGAATGGCCGCGCCCGTGGCGGGCCGAACTCACTCCCTGATGCGAACGCCCGCTGTGTGGCCCCGAACCGAGGTCCGGGACCACACGGCGGGCCTCGCGTCACACCGGATGCGGTACGACCGCCACCGGGCACGCGGAGTGGTGCAGGGCGGCATGGGCGACCCGGCCGAGTTGCAGGCCCAGGTGGCCGGTGCGCCGCTTCGCTCCGACGACCAGCAGGTCGGCGCCTTCGGAGGCGTCCACCAGGACGCGGCGGGCGGGTCCCTCGACCGTGCGGGGCCGTGCCTCGACGTCCGGTGGGGCGTCACCAAGGGCCTCGGTCAGGGCCTTGGCGGCCTCCTCCTCGTGCAGCCGGGCGGGGGCGTCGGCCAGCAGCGGGTGATCGGTGGTCTCGTGCGCCGGGCACCGCCAGGCGCGTACGGCATCCAGCGGCACCGCGCGTCGCCGGGCCTCCTCGTAGGCGAACCGCCGTACGGCCGCCGCCTCTTCGGGGTCCTCGCCGACGCCCATGACGACTCGGCCGTGGGTGCCGTGGGCGGCCTTGGTGTCGTGGTTGCCGCGCAGGACGATGACCGGACAGTCGGCGTGTGCCGCCACCGTCAAGCTGACCGATCCCAGCAGCGCCTCGGCGACGCCGCTCCGGCCGCGGGTGCCCACCACCAGCACGGAGGCGTTGCGGCCCTCGCGCACCAGCGTGTACTCGGGCTCCTCGAAGACGACGTCGCCGGTCACCTTCAGGTCGGGGTGCCGTGCCTGGACGCGCCGGGTGGCGCCGGCGACGACGTCCTGGGGCAGTACCTCCGCGGACGGCTTGCCGAGGTCGCGGGCGAGGGCGGCGCCCTCGTAGCGGTCCCACCGGCACGCGTACACCACCCGCAGCGGCACACCCCGCAGTACGGCCTCGTCGGCCGCCCAGTCCGCGGCGCGCAGGCTCGGCTCGGAGCCGTCGACGCCGACGACGACATGCAGGTCCATCACGTTCACCTCCCGAGGCCGAGGTCGAAGACGATGCGGGCCTTGACCTGGCCGCGCAGCACGTCCTCGATCGACTCGTTGACGGACGTCAGCGGCCGGGTCTCGCTGATGACCTTGGTGCGGCCGGCCGCGTGCAGGTCGAACACCTCGGCGAGGTCCTGCCGGGTGCCGACGATGGAGCCGATCACGCTCGTCCCGTTCAGGACGGTGTCGAAGATCGGGACCTGGATGGTGCCGTGCGCGGGCAGGGCGACCATGACGAGCTTGCCGCCGCGTCGCAGCCCGGAGTTGACGGCCGTGAACGCGGCCTCGTTCACGGCGAGGGCGATCGCCGCGTGGGCTCCGCCGTGCTCCTTGAGCACCTGGGCGACGTCCTGCTTGCGGGCGTCGATGACGAGGTCGGCTCCGAGCTCCGCGGCGAGTTCCAGCTTGTCGTCGGTGACGTCGATCGCGGCAACGGTGGCGCCG
The DNA here is from genome assembly GCF_015163075.1 of Streptomyces justiciae. Classification (GTDB taxonomy): domain Bacteria; phylum Actinomycetota; class Actinomycetes; order Streptomycetales; family Streptomycetaceae; genus Streptomyces; species Streptomyces justiciae. Next base: position 258,953 of record NZ_JADDXU010000004.1, on the reverse strand, counting down.
GCGATCTTCGCGTACTGCACGGCGAGATGACCGAGTCCGCCGACGCCGGAGATCGCGACGAGCTGGCTCGGGCGGACTCCCGCGACCTTGAGCGCCTTGTACGTCGTCACGCCCGCGCAGGTCAGCGGGGCGGCGTCGACGGCGCTGACGCCGGCGGGCACCGGCTGGGCGAAGTCGGCCCAGGCGAGCATCTTCTCGGCGTACCCGCCGTCGCAGCCGTACCCGGTGTTGATCTGCTGCTCGCACAGTGTCTCCCAGCCGGACAGGCAGTGCTCGCACCGCCCGCAGGCCTTGCCGAGCCACGGCACCGCGACCCGCTGCCCGAGGCTCAGGTGCGTGACGCCGGCGCCGAGTTCCTCGACGATGCCGACGCCCTCGTGGCCGGGCACGAACGGGGGGTTGGGCTTGACGGGCCAGTCGCCGTGCGCGGCGTGGATGTCGGTGTGGCACAGCCCGGAGGCCTCGACCCGGATGCGGACCTGGCCGGGGCCGGGTGCGGGGTCGGGGCGCTCCTCGATGACCAGGGGCTCGCCGAAGGCTCGTACGACGGCTGCCTTCATGGGGTCAACTCCTCTGTTGGTGCAGTCAGTTGTGGGCGACGACCGCGACGGGCGCGGCGGCGTGGTGCAGCACGGCGTGCGCGACGGGGCCGATGTGGGCGCCGAGCGGGCTGCGCCGGATGCGGCGGCCGACGACGACCAGGCAGGCGTCGCGGGCAGCGTCCACGAGCCGGTTGCCGGCGCTGCCGGACACCGATTGCTCGGTGACCTCGACGTCCGGGTACTTCTGCCGCCAGGGCTTGAGGGCCTCGGTGAGGGCCGCGGCCTGCTGCCGGGCGATCTCGTCGTGCAGGTACGGGTCGGCGGAGAGGCCGTAGACGTAGTACGGGGGCAGGTTCCAGCCGTACACGGCCCGCAGGCCAGCGCCCCGGCGGGCGGCCGTCTCGAAGGCGAAGCCGAGCACGGTGTCGTCGGAGCCGTGCGGGTCGAGGCCGAGGACGACGGGCTTGAACGGCGTGGCGGCCGACGGGATGCCGACCGGGTCAGCCTCGTGCTCGTCGGCGGCCTGCTCACCGGCGCGGACCAGGACGACGGGCCGTTCGGTGTGGGCGATGACGGAGAGGCCGACGGAGCCGACGACGAATCCGCCGAGCCCGCTCAGTCCACGCGAGCCGAGGACGAGCAGTTCGGCGTCGTCGGCCGCCTTGGTGAGGGCCTCGGCCGCGCCGCCGGTCAGCTGCTCCACGCCCACCTCGACGCCGGGGTGCCGCAGTCGCAGGCCCTCGGCGGCCTCGCGGGGAATCCGCTCGCTCCAGTGCGCGTGCGTCTCCGCACCGAGCAGCGGGGCCTGGGCCATGGGGTCCGGGACCGGCTCCCACACGTGGACGATCTTCAACGGCAGGCCGCGCAGCCTCGCCTCGCGAGCCGCCCATTCGGCAGCGGCCCGGCTCTCCGGGGAGCCGTCGAGACCTGCGACAACGGTGCGCACCATGGTTCTGCCTCCTGTAGGTGTCTGTCTTCAGCGTCGTCCAGGGTGACGGGGGCGCAGCAGGGGCCGCAGGTCCTCGCCAGGGGCCGACAGGCCCACCCGGGGGCGGTGTGGCCGAGGGACTGAACGGCCCTTTCCCGCAGGGCGTACCGTCGCTGAACCTGATGGCAGCCGGCGAAGGGAACCGCATGTCACACGGCTCGGGCAGACGCATCCCGGGGTGGCGCCGAGTCGCGCCCGGCCTCGCCTCGCTGTCCGGTTACCGCCGGGACTGGCTGCGCGGTGACCTGCTGGCCGGAGTCACGGTGGCGGCGTATCTCGTCCCGCAGGTGATGGCGTACGCCGGCGTGGCCGGGCTGGCGCCGGTCGCCGGGCTGTGGGCGATCCTGCCGGCGCTCGGTCTGTACGCGGTGCTGGGTTCCTCGCGGCTGCTGTCGGTGGGCCCGGAGTCGACGACGGCGCTGATGACGGCGACCGTGGTGGCGCCCCTGGCGGGAGCCGATCCCGACCGTTACGCCACGCTGGCCGCGACGCTCGCGGTGACGGTCGGCCTGCTGTGCCTGGCGGCCCGGCTGCTGCGCCTCGGTTTCGTCGCCGATCTGCTGTCCCGCCCGGTCCTCATCGGCTATCTGACCGGCGTGGCCCTGATCATGATCGTGGACCAGCTGCCGAAGCTCACGGGCGTCCACACCTCGGGAGAGGGCTTCTTCCCCCAACTATGGTCGTTCCTGGGCCACTTGAAGCAGCTCGAACCGGCAACCGCGATCTTCTCCGCCGTCGCGCTCGCGTTCCTGTTCACAGTGGCGCGACTGTTCCGCACGGTGCCCGGTCCGCTGCTCGCCGTGGTCCTCGGCACCGCGACCGTGGCCGTCTTCGACCTCGACGACACCTACGGCCTGAAGGTGATCGGCGAGGTCCCCTCGGGTCTGCCCACGGTCGCGGCCCCCGACCTCACCGAGCTGCCGCACCTGGTGCTGCCCGCCCTCGGTGTCCTGCTGGTCGCCTACACGGACTTCATCCTCACGGCCCGCGCCTTCGACCCCCGCGACGAGGGCGGCCGGGGGCTGGACGCCGACCAGGAGTTCCTGGCGCTGGGCGCGGTCAACCTCGGTTCCGGCTTTCTGCAGGGCTTCCCGGTCAGCAGCAGCGCCAGCCGTACCGCGCTCGCCTCCTCGGCGGGCGCCCGCAGCCCGGCGTACTCGCTGGTGGCGGGGGCGGCCGTGCTCTGCGTGCTGCTGTTCCTCAGCCCACTGCTGACCCGCACCCCGTCGGCGGTCCTCGGCGCGCTCGTCGCGTACGCGGCGGTCCGCATGATGGACCTGGCCGGCTTCGCGCGGCTCGCCTCCTTCCGGCGCCGCGAACTGCTGCTGGCGCTCGGCTGTCTGGCCGGTGTGCTCACGCTGGATCTGCTGTACGGCGTGCTGGTCGCCGTCGGCCTGTCCGTCGCCGAGCTGCTCAGCCGGGTGGCCCGGCCGCACGACGCCGTGGAGGGGCTGGTGCCTGGCGTGGCGGGCATGCACGACGTGGACGACTACCCCTCGGCCCGCACGATCCCCGGGCTGCTGGTGTACCGCTACGACTCCCCGCTGTTCTTCGCCAACGCGCAGGACTTCCACCGCCGCGCCCTGGACGCGGTCGACGGACAGACCACTCCCGTACGGTGGTTCGTCCTCAACACGGAGGCGAACGTCGAGGTCGACATCACCGCCCTGGACGCGGTCGACGACCTGCGGCGCGAACTCACGGCCCGCGGGATCGTGTTCGCGCTCGCCCGGGTGAAACAGGATCTGCTGGATGACCTGGAGGCGTACGGCCTCGTCGAGTCGGTGGGCCGGGAGCTGATCTTCCCGACCCTGCCGACGGCCGTGAGGGCCTACCGGGCCTGGTCGGCTGTGCGTTGAACTTCCGTCAGGAGCCGGGGAGATCCGGCCTCACCAGCGTCCCCGAACGGCCGTGCACGATCTCGTACGCCGCGTCCAGCGCCCCGATCGCGGCCAGTTGTCCGGTGCCCTCCACGAACCGGGCGGCCGCCTCCGCCTTGGGTCCCATCGAGTCCGGGGCATATCGCGCGGCGCGCAGTTCGGCGGGCGTGACGTCGAGCACCGGCCGCCGGTCCGGGGTGCCGTAGGCGTCGTACACGTTGGGCACGTCGGTCAGGATCAGCAGGAAGTCGGCCTTCACGTCCTCGGCGAGCCGGGCGGCGGCGAGGTCCTTGTCCACGACCGCCTCCACCCCGCGCAGCGCCCCGGTGGCCCAGTCGGAGACGACGGGCACGCCGCCGCCTCCCGCGCACACCACCACGGTCCCGGTCTCCAGCAGCACCCGGACCGTGTCGCACTCCAGTATCCGTTCGGGCTGCGGTGCGGGGAGCACCCGTCGCAGCCCGCCCCGGGTCCTGGTCATCGTCCAGCCGTGCTTGGCCGTCAGGAAGTCGGCGACCTTGTCCGGGTAGGTCGGCCCGACGGGTTCCGTGGGGCGTTCGAAGGCCGGGTCGTCGCCCCGCACCTGGGTGTGGGTGAGCAGGGAGACGACCCTTCGCCCGGGTAGCGCGTCCTTCAGACCGCGCACCAGCAGGGTGCCGATCAGACCCTGGGTCTGGGCGCCCAGCAGATCCACCGGGTAGGGCTCGACGAGCGACCGGTCCGCCACGCTCTCGGTGGCCAGCAGGCCGAGCTGGGGGGTGTTGCCGTGGGTGACGATCAGGTCGTGCTCATGGGCGAGGGCCGCGACCGCGGTGGCCACACGGACGACGTTCGCCCGCTGGACGTCCGCGTCGGGGCGGTCGCCGCGGCGCAGCAGGGCGTTGCCGCCGAGGGCGACGACGATACGCATGGCTGGACTCCTTGCGCTGGGGCCGGTGAGCTCGTCCCCAGCGAACGCCGTCCCGTGCCTCGTCCGCAGGGTGCTGAAGGGCATCAACGGACTGCCGGTGGGCCCTGGGACGGGGCCGGGTGGCCCATGGTCGGGCGCGTGCCCGGACGTCCACGCTGGTGGTGGTAGCTCCGTATGCCGCCGCGAGGCCCGTACGTCCTGTCCTCGGGTCCGTGCGGCACACGACCGTCTGGAGGCACGCCATGAACGCACCCGCCACCACGAGCATGCCGCGGGCGCTGCCTGCCGCGCACCGGGACCGCCTGATGGAGATCGCCCGCGAGGTCGCCTTCCCCGAGGGCGTCCGGCTCTTCGAGGAGGGCGCCCGCGCCGACCGGTTCTGGATCGTCCGGACCGGCACGGTCGACCTGGACATCCGGGTGCCCGGCCGACGGGCCGCGGTCATCGAGTCCCTCGGGCACAACGAACTCGTCGGCTGGTCCTGGCTCTTCCCGCCGCACGTCTGGCACCTGGGTGCCACCACGGCGTCGCCGCTGCGGGCCTACGAGTTCGACGCGACCGCCGTGCGTCAGCTGTGCCAGGACGACCCCGAGTTCGGCCGGACGATCGCCCGGTGGGTCGGCGAGGTCGTCGCCCACCGTCTGCAGGCGGCCCGCACCCGGCTGCTCGACCTGTACGGCCCCTACGGCAGCGGCGGATTGCGCTGACCGCACCCTCGTACCCACCTCGTACCAAGGAGTCACCGTGTCCGGCACCCCGCACATCGTCAGTGACGTCATGACCCGGGACGTGGCCTGCGTCGGCCGCGACGCCGCCTTCAAGGACATCGTGCGGGCCATGCAGGACCGCAAGGTCAGCGCGCTGCCCGTGGTGGACGGCGGCGGCCGGGTGGTCGGGGTGGTCTCCGAGGCGGATCTGCTGCCCAAGGAGGAGTTCCGCGACAGCGACCCCGACCGCTACACCCAGCTGCGCCGGCTGTCCGACCTGGCGAAGGCCGGTTCACTGACGGCCGGCGAGCTGATGACGGCCCCCGCCCTGACCACCGCGCCCGACGTGACGCTCGCACAGGCCGCGCGGACGATGGCGCGGGCCCGGGTCAAGCGGCTGCCGGTCGTCGACGCCGAGGGGCGGCCGGTCGGGATCGTCAGCAGGGCAGACCTGCTCAAGGTCTTCCTGCGCGACGACGAGGACATCGCGGAGGAGGTACGGCGCGAGGTCGTCGCCTACCTGTTCCCGACCCACGCGAACGCGGTGCGCGTGGAGGTCCACGACGGCGTCGTGCGGCTGGGCGGCCGGGTGCGGGACAAGTCCCTGGTCCCGGTGGCGGCCCGGCTGGTGCGTGCGGTGGAGGGGGTCGTGGACATCGAGTTCCGGCTCGACAACGGCGCGGAGCCGGACGTTCACTGATCCTGCGCATGACTGGGGCCGGTCGGCCCTGGTGCAGTCAGCCCCGACGGGTGACGATCGATGTCACGGGCACCCCGCAGCCCGTCACTCTCCCGGGAGCTGGGGGTCGACATGACCGAGGCACGCACCTTTTCGGCACAGGACCCGATCCGTGTCTTCCTGCTCGACGACCACGAGGTGGTCCGGCGCGGCGTGGCGGACATGCTGGACGCCGAGCCGGACATCTCCGTCGTCGGTGACGCCGCGAACGCCGAGCACGCCCTGGTCCGCGCCCCGGCCGGACGGCCGCACGTGGCCGTTCTCGACGTACGCCTGCCGGACGGCGACGGCATCACCGTCTGCCGTGAGCTGCGCAGCCGGATGCCGGAGCTGGCGGTGCTGATGCTGACGTCGTTCGACGACGAGGAGGCGCTGCTCGACGCGATCATGGCCGGCGCGTCCGGCTATGTCCTCAAGCAGATCAAGGGCTCCGACCTGGTGTCCGCCGTGCGGACCGTCGCCACCGGGCAGTCGATGCTGGACCCCGCGACCACGGCCCGCCTGATGCGCTCGCTGCGCACCGAGCCCGTCGAGGCCCCGGCGGAGGCGCCGGAGCTGGCGGGCCTGTCCCCGCGCGAGCGGGAGATCCTCGCGCTGATCGGCGACGGGCTGACCAACCGGGAGATCGGCAAGCGGTTGTATCTGTCGGAGAAGACCGTCAAGAACCACATCTCCCGGCTGCTGGCCAAGCTGGGCGTGCAGCGGCGGGTGCAGGCGGCGGTGCTCGCCACCCATCTGGAGCATCCGGAGGCGGCGGAGGACCACCCGACCCGCTGACCGGCCGCTCTGTCAGCCGCGCCCCACCAGCCGCCGTCCCGCCCGTGCCGCCAGCTCCACCGGCAGCACCGTCGCCGCTGTCCCCAGGCACAGGGCCCACTGCCCCGCGTCCAGCGGAACCGTGCCGAACACGGTGCGGGCCCATGCCACATGGACGGCGAGGACCTGGACGGCGAGCATGCCGGCCAGGCACAGCCACAGGGTGCGGTTGCGCAACTGGTGGCGGTCCAGCAGGGGGCCGTCGTCCGCGCGGGCGCACAGCGAGTTGAAGAGCTGGAACAGCACGAACGTGGTGAAGGCCATGGTCAGCGCGGTGTCCGTACCGACCCGGTCGCGGGCCACGGCGAGCAGCCCCACCGTGCCGAGGGCCATGACGGCGCCGGCCCGGGTGATGGCGGTGAGGCGCCGGGCGTCCAGGATGCGTTCCGCCGGGTCGCGCGGCGGCTGCCGCATCACGTCGTCGCGGGCCGGGTCGACGGCCAGGGCCATCGCGGGCGGCCCGTCCATGATGATGTTGATCCAGAGCAGCTGGGCCGCGGTCAACGGGGCGGGCAGACCCGCCAGCGAGGCGCCGAGCAGCGTGAGGATGGCGCCGATGTTGGTGGCGAGCTGGAAGCGGACGAACTTGACGATGTTGTCGTAGATGGCCCGCCCCTCGCGGATGGCCCGCACGATCGTCGAGAAGTCGTCGTCGGTGAGGACCACGTCGGCGGCCTCCTTGGCCACGTCCGTGCCCGTGCGCCCCATCGCGACGCCGATGTGCGCGGCCCGCAGCGCCGCCGCGTCGTTGACCCCGTCGCCGGTCATGGCGACGATGTGGCCGCGGCTGGTCAGGGCCCGCACGATCAGCACCTTGTGCTCCGGGGCGACCCGGGCGAAGACACCGATGCCGTCGACGCGCGCGGCGAGGTCGGCCTCCGTCATCCGGTCCAGTTCGGCCCCGGTCACGACCTCCCCGGCGATGTCCAGTTCGCGGGCGATGGCCGCGGCGGTGTCGGCGTGGTCGCCGGTGACCATCTTCACGGCGACCCCCGCCGAGCGGCATAGGGCCATCGCGTCCCCGGCCCGGGGGCGTGGCGGGTCGGCGATCCCGGCGACGGACACGAGGGTCAGCGGGGGCAGTGCCGTGGCGTCCGGCGGGCCTTCGGTGACCGCCGTGGCCGCGCCGAGCACCCGCAGGCCCGACCCGCCGAGCTCGGCGGTGACGGCCAGCACCTTCGCCCGCTGTGCGGCGTCCAGCGGGCGCACGCCGTCCTCGGTGCGGATCGCGGCGCAGCGCTCCAGCAGGACGTCCACCGCGCCCTTGACGTGGACGCGGGTGCGGCCGTCGGGGTCGGTGTGGAAGGTGGCCATGAACTTCGTGGCCGCGTCGAAGGGCAGTTCGGCGGTGCGGGGCAGCTCGGCCCGCAGCCCGTCGGCGTCCATGCCTGCCTTGGCGGCGAGGGCGACGAGGGCGGCCTCCGTGGGGTCGCCGACGTAGCCGTCGTCGGTGAGGCGGGCGTCGTTGCAGAGGGCGAACGGCAGGACCGCGTCGAGAAGCCGGCCGGCCGGGCCTTCGGCGCCACGGACGACGCCCTCGGTGCCGTACCCCTCGCCCGTGACCTCGTGCAGTCGGCCGGCCGTCCACAGGGCCCGCACGGTCATCTCGTTGAGCGTCAGCGTGCCGGTCTTGTCACTGCACACGACCGTCGCCGACCCCAGCGACTCCACGGAGGCGAGCCGTTTGACGATGGCCCCGCGGCGGGCCATCCGGTGGACGCCGAGGGCGAGGGTGAGGGCCAGGACGGCGGGCAGGCCCTCGGGGATCGCGGCGACCGCCAGGGCCACGGCGCGCAGCGCGATGTCGGCGAGGGACTCTCCCTCGGCCAGGGCGACGAGCGCGTAGACGGCGACCGCGATGCCGCTGACCAGCGCCAGTCGGCGCCCCAAGCTGTCCAGTTGGACCTGGAGGGGACTGGCCGGTTCGGGGCCGGTGCGCAACGCCTCGGCGATCGCGCCGAGTTGGGTGCGCATTCCGGTGGCTGTGACCAGCATCTCGGCGCGGCCCCGGGTGACGGCCGTGTTCATGAACAGCATGCCAGTGCGCTCCGCGAGGGGCACCGGGCCGGTCGCGGCGGTGCTCTTGGCGACCGGCTGGGACTCGCCGGTCAGGGCCGCCTCGGCGACCTCGACCGACTCGGCGACGATCAGCCGTCCGTCCGCCGGCACCCGGTCGCCCGCCTCCAGCAGGACCACGTCACCGGGGACGAGGGCCTCTGCCTCGACGAGGCGTTCCTCGCCGTCGCGGCGGACCCGGGCGGTGGGCACGAGCATCCGGCGCAGCGCCTCCAGGCTCCGCTCGGCGCGGCGTTCCTGGAGGTAGCCGAGGACGGCGTTGATCTGGAGGACGACGGTGATGACCAGGGCGTCCTTGATGTCCCCGATGGCTCCGGCGACGACGGCCGCGATCAGCAGGATGCCGATGAGCCAGTTGCGGAACTGGTCGAGGAACTTCAGCCACTCGGGCCGCCGGGCGGCTTCGGCCAGCCGGTTCGGACCGAAGGCGGCGGCGCGCTCGGTGACCTCGCGCGTGCTCAGTCCGGTCGCCGGATCCACGTCCAGGCGGGCGGCGGCTTCCCCGACGTCCAGTTGGTGGACCTCGGGGAGGGCCGGGACGGTCGAAGGGGCGCTCACGGCCGCTCCTCCCCCGTCCGGACGACGACGACCGGGCAGTCGGCGTGGTGGAGCACGGCCTGGCTGACCGAACCGAGGAGCAGCCCGGCGAATCCGCCGTGCCCCCGCGCACCGACCACGAGGAGCCCGGCCTCCGCGCTCGTCTCGACGAGACTGTGCCGGACACGGCCACGTACCAGCCTGCGGTGGACGGCGACGTCGGGGTACTTCTCCCGCAGTCCGCCCAGCGCCTCGGTGAGCACTCGCTGTTCCTCGTCGCGCAGCCGGTCCTCGTCGTACGTCACGAAGGGCGGGTCTGCGGGCCCGTCGTAGGCGCGCTCGGTGTGGGTGTTCCAGACGTGCAGCGCGATCAGGTCGACGCCGTGCAGGGAGGCCTGCGCGAAGGCGAACTCGACGGCGCCGCGGGACGCGGGGGAACCGTCGACGGCGAGGAGGACCGGGCCGACCGGGTGGGGCCGGCCGCGCACCACCAGCACGGGGCAGGCGGCGTGCGCGGCGAGATGACCCGCGGTGGAGCCGAGAAGGAGACTGCCGAAACGGCTCAGGCCCCGACTGCCGACCACGGCCAGCGACGCCGTCCGGGACTCGCTCTCCAGGACCATCACCGGTTCACCGACGACGACTTCACGCCGCACGTCGATACCGGGCACGGTCCTGCGGGCACACTGCTCGGCCTCGCTGAGCGTGCCGCCGACCAGTTCGCGCACACCGGCGTCGGCCAGGTCCCAGGGCGGCACGATCGGGGGTACGTGGGCCGCGGGCCATCCGAAGGCGTGCACCAGCCGGAGGCCCACGCCGCGCAGCGCGGCCTCGTGTGCCGCGACCGCCACAGCCGTCAGGCCGGACGGTGAACCGTCCACGCCCACCACGACAGGACCGTTCATCGTTCTCCCCTCCTCGGTGCTGTCCGGGTCTTCGTGCTCAGCGACGAGGGCATCGCCGCACGGCCGGGCGCCCGGGATGCGTGCCGCCGGGCGGTCCTCGCCTCGTGTCCGGCTTCCAGGCTGGTCCCACGCCACGGGCGGGCACAGGGCCGTCCGGGCCCCCGGAGCGCCCCATCCGGCCCTCGCCCGGCGGACGCCGCGCTCCGACGCTGAAAGCAGGGGAGCACGCGCGCGGCAGGGTCGACCGAGGGCCCCGCGCCGACACCGGAGGTGCGTCATGACCGGACCCGTCGTCGTAGGGCTGGACGGATCGCCCGCGAGCGTGACCGCCGCGTGGTGGGCCGCCCGCGAAGCCGTGGACCGGCGCCTGCCGCTGCTGCTGCTCCACTCCTGGACCACCCAGCCGCTGAACGTGCCCGTGCCCCAGGAGGCGCTCAGCAAGCAGCGCTACGGCGGTCAGGTGCTCCAGCGCATGGAGGCGGAGCTGCTGCACCGTCACGTCGGCCTCACGGTCACCACGGAGCTGGTGTCCGAGCCGGCCGCCCAAGCCCTTCTCGACCTCGGAGAGACGGCGTCCCTGCTGGTGCTGGGCTCCCGTGGACACGGCTCGGTGGCGAGTTTCCTGCTCGGCTCGATCAGCCTGCACGTGCTGGGGCTGGCCCGGTGCCCCACCGTGATCGTCCGCGCCGGTGATCCCGCCGTCCCCGAGGGGTGGCAGCCGCCGGCGGAGGCCCGGGGCGACATCGTCGTCGGCGTGCAGCACAACGGGCCGACCATCACCCCGCTGCTGGAGTTCGCCTTCACCACCGCGCAGCTGCACGGGGCACGGGTGCTCGCGGTACGGGCGCTGCCGGTGTCGACCCTGGTGACGCATCCGCAGACGCTGACCGAACCGGGGGACGAGGCCTGGCAGGCGGAGGAGCACGGTCGGCTCGCCGCCGAACTCGCGCCGTGGCGGGAGAAGTTCCCGGACGTGGAACTCGTGCAGCGGGTCGTCCGGGGCGTCCCGGCCCAGGTGCTGCTGTCCGCCTCCGCGTACAGCCGACTGACCGTGGTGGGCCGCCGTCGGCACCCGTCCCGCCTGACGTGGAAGCTCGGGCCCGTCGCCCACTCGGCCCTGCACCACATGCCGTGCCCGGTCGCCGTGGTGCCGCACGACTGAGCTCCGATGGATCCGGGGAGGGCCGTCATGGACCACACCCCTTGGCACGAGCGGCTGCTCCGGCTACGGGCGGCCCTGTCCCGCATGCCGACCGTCGAGGCGATGCTGCTCACCGACACGGCCGTGGCGCTGACGGCCGGCGGGATCTTCCGGCTCGCGGGGGCCGCCCGACTCGCCGACCTGTGCTGGGCGCTGGGCACGGTGGTCGCCGTCGTGCCGGCGGTGGGCTGGGTCCTGGAGGCGCTGCGGCGCGGCCGGGCGGGCGTGGACCTGATCGCGGTGCTGGCCCTGGGCGGCACGCTGGCGGTGGGCGAGTACCTGGCCGGTGCCCTGATCGCCCTGATGCTGGCCACGGGCCGCACCCTGGAGGCGGCGGCACGGCGGCGCGCCTCGCGCGATCTTCGCGCCCTGCTGGAGCACGTGCCCCGCACCGCCCGGCGCCGCACCGGTACCGACGTGCGGAGGGTGGATCTCGACGAAGTGGTCGTCGGTGATCTGCTGGTCGTCGGTCCCGGCGAGGTCGTCCCCGTGGACGGACGGGTGGTCGGCACCGCGGCCGAGCTCGACGAGTCGATGCTCACCGGCGAGCCGCTGACGGTGCGCCGGCCGCCGGGCGAGTCGGTGCGCAGCGGGGTCGTCAACGCGGGCGGCGCCTTCGAGCTGCGGGCCACGGCGACCGCCCAGGACAGCACCTACGCCGAGATCGTCCGGCTGGCCCGGCGCGCCGGGGCGGAGTCGGCGCCGGTGGTGCGGCTGGCCGACCGCTACGCGGCCTGGTTCCTGCCGCTGTCGGTGGCGGCGGCCGGACTGGCCTGGCTGGTGAGCGGGTCCGCGGTGCGGGCGGTGGCGGTGCTGGTGGTCGCCACGCCGTGTCCGCTGCTGCTGGCCGCTCCGGTGGCTGTGGTCTCCGGGTTGTCGCGGGCCTCACGGCTCGGCGTGGTGGTCCGGGACGGCGGTGCGCTGGAGAACCTCGGTCGCGCCCGCACGCTGCTCCTCGACAAGACCGGCACCGTCACCGTGGGCCGTCCACGCGTGCTCGACGTGGTGGCGGCGCCCGGCTGGCAGGCGTCCCAGGTGCTGCGCCTCGCGGCCTCGCTCGACCAGTACTCGCCGCACGTCCTCGCCCGCGCGGTCGTCGCCGCCGCCCGCGAACGGGGGCTGCGCCTCACGGTGCCGGCGGACATGTCGGAGGAACCGGGCCGCGGTGCCGTCGGCACGGTGGCAGGCCGCCGGATGGCCGTGGGCCGCCTGGACGGGACCGGCGACAAGCCCGGCTGGGCCCACGCGGCCGACAACCGGGCGCTCCTCGACGGGGCGACCGTCGTCTGGCTCACCGTCGACTCCCGCCCGGTCGGTGCCGTCCTGCTGCGCGACCCCCTCCGCCACGACGCGCCGCGCACCCTGCGCCGGCTGCGGGCCGCGGGCATCGGCCGGCTGGTGATGCTCACCGGTGACCGTGCCGAGCCCGCCCGCGAGGTCGGTGCCGTCCTCGGCCTCGACGGTGTGCGAGCCGGGCTCTCCCCGGCCGACAAGGTCGACGCGGTCCGGGCCGAACGCCGCCGCGCGGTCACCGTCATGGTCGGCGACGGCGCCAACGACGCCCCCGCCCTGGCCGCCGCGGACATCGGCGTGGCCATGGCGGCGTACGGCTCCACGGCGTCCTCCGAGGCCGCGGACATCGTGCTGACCACCGACCGCGTGGACCGGCTGGCCGACGCGGTCGCCATCGCCGTACGGTCGCGGCGCATCGCCGTGCAGAGCGCGCTCGGCGGCATGCTGCTGTCGCTCGCCGCGATGGCCGCCGCGGCGGCCGGACTGCTGGCCCCGGCCGTCGGCGCACTGCTCCAGGAGGGCATCGACGCCGCGGTCATCCTCAACGCCCTGCGCGCCCTGCGCGACGACAGGCCGGCCAGTCCGGCGCTCACCCCTTCCGCGGAGTCGCTCATCCACCGCTTCGCCGCCGAACACGACGATCTTCAGGACGTGTTGGAGGCCGTGCGCGCCGCCGCCGACCGTCTCTCCGACGCCCCGGGCCCGGAGTCCCTGGCCCCGGTCGCCGAGGTGCACCGGCTGTTGACGCAGCGGCTGCTGCCGCACGAGTACGCCGAGGAGCACCAGCTCTATCCCGCTCTCGCGCCGACGCTCGGTGGCCCCGAGGCCACGGCCCCGATGAGCCGTGCCCACGCCGAGATCGACCGCCTCGCCCGCCGCATCGCCACCCATCTGGCCCTGGCGGGTCCCGACGGCGCCCCCACTCCGGAACAACTGGACGACCTGCGGGCCTGCCTGTACGGGCTGCACACCGTCCTGCGCCTGCACTTCACACAGGAGGAGGAGAACTACTTCTCCCTCGCTCCCTGACCCTTTCCGCTCTCCCTCCCTGAGGTGATGCCATGAACGCCCCTGCGGGGAACCCCGCCGCCGTGCTCGACTGCGCGCACCTGGTCCGGCGGTTCGGCGACCGCACCGCCGTCGACGACGTGAGTCTGCGCATCGCTCCGGGCGAGACGTACGGCCTGCTCGGGCCCAACGGCGCGGGAAAGACGACGACGATCAGGATGGCCTGCGGGCTGCTGCGCCCCGACACCGGGACGGTGCGTGTCGCGGGCCTGGCGGTGACCACGGCCGCCGGGCCCGCCAAGAAGCTCATCGGTTTCGTGCCGCAGGACGTGGCCCTCTACCCGGACCTCAGCGTCCGGGAGAACCTCCGCTTCTTCGGACGCCTGTACCGCCTCTCCCGCCGCGCCCTGGAGCGCCGCGTCGACGAGGTGCTCGACCTCATCGAGCTGCGCGACCGCGCCGGCGACCGGGTGGACGCGCTGTCCGGCGGCATGCGCAGGCGGCTCAACATCGGTGCCGGGCTGGTGCATTCACCGACCCTGCTGGTGCTGGACGAGCCGACGGTCGGGGTCGATCCGCAGAGCCGGCACGCGATCCTGGAGAGCGTCACCCGGTTCGGCGAGGAAGGCATGGCCGTCCTCTACACCACGCATTACATGGAGGAGGCCGAACGGCTCTGCGACCGCATCGGGATCATCGACCGCGGCCGTCTCGTCGCCGAGGGCAGCCCGCGCGAACTGGTCGCGCTGGTGGCCGAACGCGACCGCGTCCGCCTGTCCGCCGTCGGCGATCTCGCCTCGTACGCGGATGCCTGCCGCGGCATGGCCCGCGTCGAGGGCACGGCCCGCACCGGCGACCACGGCGAGGTGGTGGAACTGGTCGTCAAGGACGCGCGCAGCCTGCTGCCGGATCTCCTCGACCTCGCCCACGACCAGCAGGTCGACATCCGCAGCGTGGAGATCGACGAACCCGACCTGGAGGCGGTCTTCCTCCATCTGACCGGCACCGCGCTGAGGGAGTGAGGAGCCGTGCGTGTCGTCCTCGCCATCGCCGCCAAGGACCTGAGGCAGCGGCTGCGGGACCGGTCGGCCTGGGTGATCGTGTTCCTGGCACCGGTCCTCATCTCGGCGCTGATGGCCCTGGCGTTCAACAACAACTCCGAGTTCCGCGCGAACATAGGCGTCGTCGACCTGGACCACGGCCCGGCCGCCACCGGACTCACCCAGGTGCTCAACAGCCCGGAGCTCGAAGACACGGTCCATGTGCGGTCCTACGGCGACGAGAGCGCCGCGCGGCGCGCGGTGGACGCGGGCCGCGTGCACGCCGCGATCGTCGTCCCGGAGGGATTCACCCAGGCCCTGCACGGCGGCACCACCGCGCCCGTGAAGGTCCTGGACAGCGTCGACTTCGGGTTGCAGGCCCAGCTCGCCCGGGCGGTCACCGAGTCCTACGTCGCCCAGGTCAACGCCGACCGGCTGTCCGTCGCCACGGCCGTCGCCGCGGGCGCCCCGCAACGGGACGTTCCCGAACTCGCCGCGAAGGCGGCCCTGTTGCGGCTGCCCGAAGAGGTGCGGGCGGAGGGGCTGCCCGACGACGCGCTGAAGGTGATCAGCTACTTCGGACCGAGCATGGGCATGTTCTTCGTGCTGTTCACGGTCGGCTTCGGGGCGCGCGGCTACTTCATCGAGCAGCAGCAGGGCACCCTCGACCGGATCGCGGCCGCTCCCGTCGGGCGGGGTGCGCTGTTGCTCGGCAAGTCGGTGTCGACGTTCGTGTACAGCCTGGCCGGGCTCGCCACCGTCACGCTGGTCTCGTGGCTGGCCTTCGGCGCGAGCTGGGCGGATCCGCTCGGTGTCGCGGCCCTCAGTGTGGCCATGGCGGTGTGCGTGGTGTGCCTGACCGCGCTGGTCATCGCGTTGGTGCGGACGGAGCAGCAGGCGCAGGGGCTCGCCTCGATCCTCGTTTTCGCGCTCGTGCTGCTCGGCGGCAACTTCGTCTTCGCCTCCGGCACCACTCCCCTGATCCGCCGCCTCGCCCTGTTCACGCCCAACGGCTGGGCCCTGCGCGGCTTCACCGACCTGGGCACCGGCGTGCGCGGCTGGGCCGCGGTGGGCGCCCCGCTGCTGGGCATCGCCGCGTTCTCGGCGGCCGTGGCCCTGGTGACCGCTCTGCTCCTTCGGCTCAGGAGGACGCCATGACCGCACTCGCCGTGACCCGGGCGACGCTGACCCGCGTCCTGCGCGACCGGACGGCCCTGTTCTTCATGGTGCTGCTGCCGGTCGCCATCATCGTCGTCATCGGGGTGACCGTCAGCGGCTTCGACCAGTTCCGGATCGGTCTGGTCCCCGTCGGCCGCACCGGCCCGGTGGCCCAGGAGCTGGCCTCGGAGCTGCGGAGCGCCCCCGGCCTGCGGACCCGGACGTACGACTCCGCGGCGGACGCCCGGACCGCGCTGCGCCGGGCGGAACTGGACGCGGTCGTGGTGGTGCCGGCGGGTCTCGACGCGGAGGTGCGGGCCGGGCGCACCGTTGCCGTGCGGGTGCTGGTGGAGCCCACGGGAAGCGCCGGGCACGGTGCCGTGTCCTCGGTGTCGGCCGTGGTGGCGGGGCACGCGGCGCGGCTCCAGGCCGCCGCCTTCGCCGGTGAACAGACGGGCGGCACCTTCGACGGGAACCTCGCGCTCGCCCGCGGCGCCGAACAGGCGTCCGCGCCCCTCGTCGTGCAGGCGCAGACCGTCAACGGCGAGAGCGACTACCTGCCGCTCGGCTACAGCTACAGCACCCCGACCATGCTGGTGCTGTTCGTGTTCATCAACGCCCTGGCGGGCGGCGCGGCCATCGTGGCGACCCGTCGGACCGGCGTGTACGCGCGGGCCCTGGCGGCGCCCGTCCCCGCCCGCGCCCTCGTGTTCGGCGAGACGGTCGCCTACCTGCTGCTGGCCGTCCTGCAGTCCCTGCTGATCGTCGCCATCGGGGCCCTGGCCTTCGACGTCACGTGGGGCGACCCGCTGGCCGCCGGTGTGCTGATCACCGTGTGGGCGCTGGTGGGCACGGGCGCGGGGGTGCTGGCCGGGGCCCTGTTCCGTACGCCGGAGCAGGTGCACGCGGTCGGCCCCGCCCTCGGCATCGGGCTGGGCATGCTGGGCGGCTGCATGTGGCCGCTGGCGCTGGTGCCGGACTGGCTGCGCACCGCCGGTCACGCGGTACCGCAGGCGTGGGCCGTGGACGCGTGGACGACGCTGCTGTCCCGCGATGGTGACCTGTCCGCCATCCTGGGCGACCTCACCGTCCTGGCCGGCTTCGCCGTCGCGCTCGTCACGCTGGCCTCGCTGGCCCTGCGCCACCGGCTCGTGACGAGCCCGGGCAGTTGACCGCCGACCGGCCCGGCAGCTCGGGCCGACCGGCCCCCGTCGCCGTCAACCACCTGGCGATGTACTGGAGTTGAGGAACACGCGGTTCCTCCCCAGGAGAGGAGTCATGGCATGACACCGTCACGCATACTGCGGCGCGTCGCGCTCGTCGGCGCGCTGGTTGCCGTAGGGGCCGCGCTGCCGACGACCGCGACCGGCGTCCGCACGCGTCCCGCGGCCAAGGTCTCGACCGTCGACGAGCCCGCCCGCAGCGGGAGTCCGAGGTCGACGGTCGGCCGGGTCGCCGACTTCTACGGCGCCTACCTCGACGTGCTGTCCGACTCCGGCCGCGACAAGCTGGCCGAGGCGCTGCGCGAGCACTACCTCACGGCGCGGCTGCGCGAGGACCTGGCCCGCTGGGAGAAGGCGCACCACAAGGACGGCGTCCTGCGCGGCAAGGGCGTTCCGGCCGCCTGGAAGGTCGTCTACAACGACAGCGGGATGGGCCACTGCTGGACCAGGGTGACGCTCACCTGGGAGGACTCCGGGAACCGGGTGCATCACATCCGGTTGCTGGTCCGGTCCGACCTGGAGACGCAGCTCATCTCCGGTATCCGGATCGCCACATGACAGCCCCTGAGGGACGCTCGGCCCTGGAGCGGTCCGGTCAGTCCGGCAGGACCAGACGTCCCGTCTCCCCCGGCGCCAGACTCACCGCGCGGTCCGGCAGCCTCACGTCGATGGGGGTGGCGTCGGACGACGGCACCGTGATCTCCAGCCGACCGCGCTCCAGATGGAGCCGTACGCCCCAGTGGCCCTGGTAGCGGAGCTCGAAGCCGTACGAGGAGAGCTCCGGCAGCGGTACCGGGTCGAGCCACAGGGCGCCGCCGCGCGTCTCCAGGCCGGTCAGTCCGCGCTGGACCAGGTCGAGGGTGCCGGCCATGGCGCCGAGGTGGATGCCCTCTCCTGTGGTGCCGCCCTGGACGTCGGCGATGTCGCCCTGGAGGGCCTCCTGGCAGTACTTCCAGGCCTCCGCCCGCCGCGCCCGGGCCAGCACCCAGCCGTGCACCAGTCCGCTGAGGGTGGAGCCGTGACTCGTACGGTGCAGGTAGTGGTCGACGGTGCGGCGCCATGTCTCGTCGTCGAGCCGCAGCCCCAACCGGGCGAACAAGCCGTGCAGTTCGGACGGTGAGAAGAGGTAGCCGAGCATCAGCACGTCGGCCTGCTTGGACGCCTGGTAGCGGTTGACGCTGTCGCCCTCCGCCTCCAGGATCCGGTCCAGGCGCCGGATGTCGCCGTAGCGCCTGCGGTAGTCGTCCCAGTCGAGCTCGGCCAGGTCGCCGTACCCCTCGAACTGGCTGATGACACCGGCGTGGAAGGGCACGTGCAGGGTCCGCGAGACGTCCTCCCACAGCTCCAGCTCGCCGCCGTCCAAGCCGGTGCGCTCGACGAGTTCACGGCGGCGGGGTTCGGGCAGCGTGCGCAGCAGCTCCAGAGCGCGGGTCAGGACCCAGGCGGCGGTGACGTTGGTGTAGGCGTTGTCGTCGAGGCCGGGTGTGCTCGCGTCGGGGTATGCCTCGTGGTACTCGTCGGGGCCGACCACGCCCTTGATGCGGTGGCGGCCGAGACGGTCGTCGTAGACGGCCGAGTCGGCCCAGAACCGGGCGATCTGGAGCAGCATCTCGGCGCCCTTGGTGTGCAGGAACTCCATGTCGCCGCTGGCCTCGCAGTACTGCCAGACGTTGTAGGCGACGGCCGAGCCGACGTGGTGCTGGAGCCGGGAGTGGTCGGGCAGCCAGCGCCCGGAGCGCGGGTTGAGGTGGAGCTGCTGGGTCTCCTCCCGTCCGTCGCTGCCGCTCTGCCACGGATACATCGCCCCCTTGCGGCCCGCCTGCCGCGCGGCCGTGCAGGCCTGTTCAAGGCGGCGGTGGCGGTAGCGCAGCAGGGCGCGGGAGACCCCGGGGAAGTGCAGGTTGAGGTAGGGCAGGACGAACAGCTCGTCCCAGAAGACATGGCCGCGGTAGGCCTCGCCGTGCAGCCCCCGCGCCGGTACGCCGACGTCGAGGTCGGCGGTGTGCGGGGAGAGGGTCTGCAGGACGTGGAAGAGGTGCAGGCGCAGGATGCGGCCCGACTCCCCGGCCACGTCGAGGGCGGCTCGGCGCCACAGCTGGTCCCAGGCGGTGAGGTGCGACTCCAGCAGCTCGTCGAAGCCGGGGGCGCGGACGACCCGGTCGACGGCGGCGTACAGCGGGTCGCTGATCGCCGGGTCGCGGGAGGTGTGCAGGGCGACGGTCTTGTCGACGGCGACCGTGCGGCCGGGGGTCAGGTTCAGGCTCACCTGCTGGACGGCGTTCGGGGGTTCGTGCCGGTCGGTGACGGGAGCGTCGGCGGTCAGCCGGGCCGCCATGCCGATGCGGATGTCGGAGGTGCGGGTGCGGCAGCGCAGCCACACGGTGTCAGGTGCCGCGGTGCCGGTGTGCACGTGGGTGAGATGACGGCCGTCCAGGTCCCGGTACCTCGGCACACCGGCGTTGACGACGCCCCCGTCGAGGGCGGCCTCGACGTCCAGCTCCCCGTCGAAGCCCTCGGCGGTGAACTCGGTGCGCAGGACGGCCAGATGAGCGTCGGCCATGTGCACGAGACGCTGCTGACGCACCGTCAGCACACGTCCCTCACCGAGGTCGTAGCGGGTGAACCGCTCCAGCATCCCGGAGGCGAGGTGCAGGGTCAGCCGGTGGGCGAGCACTGGAGTGCCGTCCGGGGTGAGCCACGGCCCGCCGGGGAGACGGAAGCGCAGCGGCAGCCAGTTGGGGACGTTGACCATGTCCTCGTTCTCGACGCTGCGGCCGACCACCTCGGAGGTGAGCCGGTTGTAGCAGCCGGCGACGTAGGTACCGGGGTAGTGGACGTCGTCCGCCGCGCACTCCGGCAGCGCGCCACGGGTGGCGAAGTAGCCGTTGCCCAGCGTGCAGAGCGACTCGCGGAGCCGTTCGTCGGCGGGCGCGTAGCCCTCGTACTGCCAGGTCCAGCCCGTCACTTCGTCTCCCCTGCCACGACCAGTTCCGCGAGATCCCGTACGACGATGTCGGCACCGTTGTGCAGCAGCCGGTCCCCCGAGTCCCCCGTGGCGGCGCGGTCCACACCGACCACGAGCGCGAATCCGCCGTTTCGGCCCGCCGACACGCCCGCCAGGGCGTCCTCCACGACGGCGGCACGAGCGGCGGGGACGCCGAGCCGTCGTACCGCCTCCAGGAACAGGTCGGGCCGCGGCTTGCCGGGCAGCTCCAGGCGGGCGGCCTCGCCGCCGTCCACGAGTACGTCGAACAACTCCAACACCGCCGCACGGTCGAGCAGCTCACCGGCGTGGCGGGAGGCGGAGGCGGCCGCGACGGGCGTCCCCGCCCGGCGCAGGGCGCGCACGAGACGGACCGTGCCCGGATAGGCGTCCACGCCGTGCGCGTGCAGCCGTTCCACGAACAGTCGCTCCTTGTCGGCGGCGACGGCCCGCACCGTCTCCGCCGAGGTGTCGAGACCGCGCGAGGCGAGGAAGGCGGCGGCGCCGTCGAGCCGGGACTTGCCGTCCACGTGGCGCAGATAGTCGTCGCGGACGTCGAAGGGCCGCCGCAGAGCCGGGTCTTCCGGCGGGTGGGCGCGCAGGAAGGCGTCGAAGGCCGTCTTCCACGCCGCGGCGTGCACCCGGGCCGAGTCGGTGATCACTCCGTCGGTGTCGAAGACGACGGCCCGGATGTCGCGCAGGGCGGGGGCGAGTTCCTCGCCGGCTTCCGCGGGGCTGTCGGGGCGGCGCACGGTCACACCCGCTGCGGGACGATGGCGACCGGGCAGGCCGCGTGATGCAGCAGCGTGTGTCCCACGCGGCCCAGCTGGAGGCCGAATTGGCCGGTCCTACGGCGCGCCCCGATGATCACGAGGTCCGCGGCGGCCGACCGGTTCAGCAGCACCTTGCGGGCCGGCCCCTCCACGGTGGCACGGCGCACGACGACTCCCGGATGGTCGGCCGCGGCGTCGTGGAGCACCGCGTCGAGCAGGGCGGAGGCCTGCTCGGAGTGCTCGTGGGCGGCGTGCCCGGCGAGCAGCGGATGGTCGGCCGTCTCGTGCTCGGGGCAGCGCCAGGCACGGACCGCGTCCAGGGTGCACCCGCGTGCCTCGGCCTCGCGGAAGGCGAACCGTACGGCCTCTCCGGACGTGGCCGGCTCACCGGCGCCGAGGAGGATCCGCTCGTGGGTGCCCTCCCGGCCCGCGCGGTCGCCGCGCACGACGATCACCGGGCAGTGGGCACGGGCGGCCACCGTCAGGCCGACCGAGCCGAGGAGCAGTCCCTGGAGCTCACCGCGGCCACGGTTGCCCGTCACCAGAGCGGCGGCTCCATGGCCCTCGCGCAGCAGTGCTTCGACCGCCTCGTCCGCGATCACTTCGGTGGACACCTTGACCTCGGGGTTGCGCCGACGGGCGCGCTCCGCCGCGATCCCGACGATGTCGTCGGCCATCACCTGCTCGGACGGCCGGCCCGAATCGGTCCACGGCAGGGCGCCCTCGTAGCGCTCCCACAGGGACGCGTACACCAGGCGCAGCGGCAGGCCGTGCCGGGCCGCCTCGTCCACGGCCCAGTCGACCGCCCGCAGACTCGATTCCGATCCGTCGACGCCCACGACCACGGGCAGCTCCATGGCTTCCACCGCCTTGTGTCGGGCTGCAACGTCGTGCAGCGCGGAGCTCCACTCTCACCGTCCCATGCGCGGGCGCACGACAGGAGGGGTGGATCGGCCCTGGCCGGGGCCGATCGGCCCCTGGGCCGGACTGCTCCGCCCCGAGATGCTGCAAGTGGGAACCGGAGAGAAACCTCTCCGTCGGGGAGAAGGCTCGTCCGGGCAATCGAGGGGGACGGTCATGATTCCAGTCATCCTGATCGGCGGAGTCGTACTGGGCGCGGGCATGGTCTTCGGCTACAGCTCCGTCGTCGTCGGTCTGGTCCTGATGCTCGCCTGTCTCATCGGCCTCACCGTCTTCATGTCCACACCGGGCACGGTCCGGCGTCCGGGTGACAGGGAAACGGTCGTCGAACGGCGCTTCATGGGCAATCACGACGACCACCGCGACTTCCGCGCATGACCGCCTCCGGCTGCGAAGGGATCCACCCATGGCAGCGACAGAAGCACTGCATCCGGCCCACCCCGCCCGGCTCACCGCGACGCTGGACTCCCCGCTGTCGCGGTGGCTGTGGCTGGTGAAGTGGCTGCTCGTCATCCCCCATGTCGTCGTGCTCGCGGTGCTGTGGGTGGCGTTCCTCGGGGTGAGCGTGGTGGCGTTCTTCGCCGTGCTCCTCACCGGCCGCTATCCGCGCGCCCTGTTCGACTTCAATACGGGGGTGCTGCGCTGGAACTGGCGGGTGGCGTACTACTCGTACGGCGCCCTGGGCACGGACCGCTACCCGCCGTTCCGGCTCGCCGACGTCCCCGACTACCCGGCCCATTGGGACCTGGAGTACCCCGAGCGGCTGTCCCGGGGACTGGTCCTCGTGAAGTGGTGGCTGCTCGCACTCCCGCAGTACCTGGTGCTCGCCGTCATCGTCGGCGGCGGCCGGATGCTGTGGGCGTCGAGCGGGCTGGTCGGGCTCCTGGTGTTCTTCGCGGGCGTCGCTCTGCTGTTCACCGGCCGTTATCCGCGCGGGATCTTCGACCTGGTGATCGGTCTCAACCGCTGGGCGTTGCGGGTGGCCGCGTACGCTGCCCTGCTCACCGACGTCTATCCGCCGTTCCGGCTCGATCTGGGCAGCGCCGAACCGGAGTGCCTGCCGTGACCACCGTCCTGGTCTCCGTCTTCCTGTTCGCGACCCCCGGTACTCCTGGGCGCTCGCGGCGGTGACGGCTGCGGCCGTCGGGCTGCTGCTGAGAACCCTGTGGTTCAACCCGTGGCTGTCGCTCGGCGTGCTGCTCGACGCCGGGGTCATCGCCGCCGTGCTGCCGACCTGGCCGGCCTCCCTGTACTGAACGGCGGCCCGGCAAGGGCCCCTTCGGCACTCATGCCGTCCCTCTCGGCTCACGTCGCCGTGCCTGATTCCCGGCGCGCTGGACACACGGAGACCGAGGGAGGCAGCCATGACGGAACGCCCGGCCGAGAACAGCATCGTCGTGGGCGTCGACGGGTCCGAGGCCTCGCGGGCCGCACTGCGCTGGGCCGCGGAGCAGGCCCGGGCGCTGCACGCTGTGGTCGTCGCCGTCCACGCCTAGGAGCCGGTCGGCCCCGGACTCGCGCCCTACGCTCCCGTGACAGCCCGCCCGACGCCCGCGGAGCAGTGCGTGGAGGCCGCGCGGCTGGTGGCATCGACGGTGCGCGAGGTGTTCGGCCCCCGGATCGGCGATCAGGTACGTGCCGTGGTCGTGGAGGGGCAGCCCGCGCGCGTCCTGCTGGAGCAGGCACACGGAGCGCTCCTGCTCGCTCTCGGCCACCGGACCGACGGCTCGGACGGGCGGCCCGCTCTGGGACCGATCGGACGTGCGTGCCTGCGGGGCGCCACCGTCCCCGTGGTGGCCGTGCCCGCCAGCGACGGACACCCGGCGCTGCGGGCCGTCGGGGCCGCGTGAAGGACGTCGTCCCCACCTGAGGCGATCCTTAGACTCACCGGCATGGACCACAGCGAGAGCTGGGAAACCGTCTGCAGGGTGTGCGGGTACGACGACGCGGACGTGTTCTGGGCGGACGGCTGGCCGACAGCGGAGATCTGCTCCTGCTGCGGCAACGAGTCCGACGTCGCGGACGACAGCGTCATGGCTCTGCGCGACTACCGCGGTCACTGGGTGGGGCAGGGCGCCCCGTGGCACAGTCCCGGTGCGGAACGCCGGCACAAGAGCCGGGGCTGGGACCTGCTGGGCCAGCTGGCGAACATCCCCGAGCGGTGGCGCTGAGCCGAGCCGTGAGGGCCGAGGCGGGTGCGCGCCCCGGTGACTCAGCAGGAAACAGAAGTGCGGTGGTCGCTGCTACCGGTGCGTGGCGGCGTCTGCCGCGGTCCCGTCGGCGGGCGGTGCCTGCGGCGGTTGATCCGGCGCAGCGCCAGCTCGTCGAAGAGCGCGGCGAGCGCGAACGTCAGGCCCATCGCCGCGAACAGCAACAGGGCGAACCTCTCCCAGAACTCCGGTGTCAGACTCGTGCCCACGGTCCTCGCCCCCTCCTCGGTCGGCGTCGTTTCCCTCACACCTCCAGCAAACTCCGGCAGGCCACCGGGCACATGAGCCGACCGGCCCGGACCCGGGGCCCGCGCGTCCCTTGCCGCCGGACCGTGCGCGCTCCGGGGCCGAACGGCCCCTTGCGTCCGGTACCGCCCGGCCCGCGATCGGGGGTCGATGGCCTCATGGTCCGCACGCCGGGGGCCGACGAGGATTCCTGGTACGCGCGGTACCGGCGCAGCCGGAACATCGCGGACGGCGTTCCAGGAGGCGACGATCATGAAGCGGATACAAGAGGCCAGACGCCCTCGGACTCCGCGTCGGCCGGAGCCGCAGGATCTGCGCACGCCCTCCGGGCGCCCCATGCCCTACTGAACGCCCCGCTGAGCGGTCCCGTCCGCGGTCAGCGGACCAGCACCCGCTCCCCCGAGCGCGGTACGACCGCCGTCCACCCCAGCATCCGGTCGATCCGGTCCCGCAGGGCATCGGCCGCGTCCGGCTCCCCGTGGACCAGGTAGGTGGCGTGCGGAGCGGGCGCGTCCCGCAGCCAGTCGACGATCTGACCGGCATCGGCGTGTGCCGAGAAGTGCGGCAGGTCGGCGACCTGGGCCCGCACCGGCACGTACTCACCGAACATCTTCAGCACCTGGGCGCCCTCGACGAGGTCCCGTGCCCGCGTGCCCTGCGCGGCGAAACCCACCACGACGACCGCGTTGCGCGGGTCGGGCAGCAGCCGCCGCAGATGGTGCAGGACCCGTCCGCCGGTGGCCATGCCGGACGCGGAGACGATGACGGCCGGTCCGTGCGTGCGGCCCAGCTCGTCGGACTCCTGGACGGAGCGGACCGGGTGGAACGGCTCGGGGCCGAGCGCGGCCGGGCCGGCCAGGATCACCTCGGGGCGGAGCTCGGCGGCCTTGGCGAGGACGGCGTCCCGGTAGACGTCCAGTGCAGCCAGGGCCATCGGGCTGTCGACGTACACCGGCACGGCGGCCGGGAGCGCCCCGGCGCGGCGCAGTTCGGCGAGCTCGTGCAGGACCACCTCGGTGCGGTCCAGGGCGAACGCCGGGATGACGACGGTTCCGCCGCGGGCGAGGGTGCGGCCCAGCACCTCGGCGAAGCGCGCCCGGCCCTGCTCCTCCTCGTGCCGGCGGTTGCCGTAGGTGGACTCCATCAGCAGGACGTCCGCCCCGGAGAACGGCTCCGGCGGCAGCAGCAGCGGATGGCCGGGACGGCCGAGGTCGCCGCTGACCGCGATGGTGTGGCCGTCCTCCAGGGTGAGGTGGGCCCAGGCCGAGCCGAGGATGTGCCCGGCGGGGTGCAGCGTGAGCCGGGTGCCGGTGGCGATGTCGACCGGCGTGTGCAGGGGGACGGGGTCCAGCAGCTTCAGGGTGCGGTCCACGTCCGAGTCGTCGTACAGGGGCTGGGCGGGCCGGTGCTTGGACCAGCCGTGTTCGTTGGCGTGGTGCGCGGCCTCCAGCTGGAGCTTGGCGCTGTCGCGCAGCACGATCTCCATCAGGCGTGCCGTGAACTCCGTCGTCACGATCCGGCCCCGGAAGCCGTGCCGGGCCAGCCGCGGCAGATACCCGCAGTGGTCCAGGTGGGCGTGGGTGACGACGACCGTCTCGATGTCGGCGCCGTCGCAGGGCAGTTCGCGCCAGTTGCGCCGGCGCAGGTCGGCCAGGCCCTGGAAGAGCCCGCAGTCGACGAGGACCCGGGCGTGGTCGCTCTCGACGAGGAACTTGCTGCCGGTGACCGTTCCCACTCCGCCGAGGAAGGTCAGCAGCGCCGGCCGTGAACGCGTCGCGGCACTCTCCTCCGGTCCCGCCACCACTGTGATCATGAGGTCGCTCTCCTTCGGGACTGGGGCCGGTCGGCCCTGTTGTCTCTGCGGTCGGTGTGGTCTGCTGGAGATACGGAAAGGACCCGACGGAGACGCGGGGAAGCGGCCCGCAGCCGCGCACCGCGCAATCAGGATCCGCGAGAAGCGGGTGGGTCCTTTCCGCTCTGCCGTGCTCAGGTCTCGTCCACTGCCTCGCGCTCAGGTGTCGTCTCCACTGCCTCGCGCTCAGGTGTCGTCCACGAGATCCGGGTCGAGGACCGGCCGCCGCGGCGGGCCCGTCAGCGCGCTGTCCACGTCCACCACGCCCTCGACGGCCCGTGCCAGTCGTACGGCGATGGGGACGAGCCCGGTGTCCCAGACGCGCCCGGCCAGGGTGACGACCCCGTCCCGCACGTCCACGCGGACCGGTTCCAGCGGGTCGGGGAAGAGCGGCTCGACGACCTCTCGGCGCACTTCCTCGGCGATGTCCGCGTCCGTGCGCAGAAAGACCTTCAGCAGGTCGGTGCGGCTGACGATGCCCGTCAGGACGCCTGAGCCGTCGACGACCGGCAGGCGTTTCACCTGGTGCCGGGCCATGATCCGGGCGGCCCGGGCGAGGCTCGCGTCCGCGTCGACGGTGACGGCGGGTGCCGTCATGAGCTCGCCCGCGGTGCGTGCCTGGATCCGCGCAAGGGCCTCGGGACGGTGCAGTCGGACGTCCGCGTCGGGGTCGTGCGCACGGAACTCCTCCTTGGGCAGCAGGTCGGCCTCGGAGACGACACCCACGACCCGGTGCCCGTCGTCCACCACGGGCAGCGCGCTGACCTGCCAGCGCCGCATGGCCTTCACGATGTCCTTGAACGTGGCGGTGCTCCCGAGGGCGACGACGGTGTGCGTCATCACGTCGCCCACGAGGCGGGGGGTGCTGTGCATGAGGGCCTCCGGCGGTGCTCGGCGGTCGTCGTGGGGACGACGTCTGTCTCCAGCCTGGGGCGGGCGGACCGTTCCGGGCTTGGGCCGACCGGCCCTCGTCAAGGGCCCCGACAGGGCAATCTCCCTGACGCCGCCGCTTCCGCGCTGCCCGCAGGGCCGTTCGGCCCCCCTGCCGGGCCGGGTCAGCCCCTGCCCGCGCACGCCCCGGCACCGGGACGCTGGTGACGAAGGGATCCGCGCACCGGCGCGCGGACACTGATCCGGGGAGGTGAGGTCCGTGCCTCGCCCCGTTGTCGTAGGACTGGACGGTTCGCGGGAGAGTCTCGCCGCCGCCGACTGGGCGGCCCGGGAAGCGCTGCGGCGCGGTCTGCCGCTGCGTCTGGTGCACGCGTGGGAGGGCGGGACCTCGGCCGGCGAGCCGGGGCTGCCCGAACTGGCGGCGCCCCGGTACTGGTCGGAGCGCATTCTCCAGGGCGGCCTGGACCGTCTCGGCGAGAGCTACCCGCAGGTGCGGCTGAGTGCCGACCAGGTGCCGCACTCCGCGCCCGACGCCCTGGTCACCGTGGGCGACGAGGCGGAGCTGCTGGTGCTGGGCAGCCGCGCGTTCACCGGCTTCGGCGGCTTCATGGCCGGATCGGTGGCGCTGGCGACAGTGGCTCGGGTGACGCGGCCGGTGGTGCTCGTACGGGCCCATCAGAGCCTGGAGTCCGAGCACCTGCCGGACGTGGACGGCCGGCCCTCGGTCGCCACGCCGTACCGCGACGTGGTGGTCGGCGTCGACCCCGCGCACCGGTGTGAGGAGTTGCTCGCGTTCGCCTTCGAGAGCGCGATGATGCGGGCCGCCCCGCTGCGGGCGGTGTACACCTGGCGGCTGCCGTACATGCCCGGCGCCGCCGAGGCCAAGGCCCGCAAGGCGATGGGCGCAGCCGCGGCGCACGCTCTGCGGACCGTCCTTGAGCCGTGGCGGGAGAAGTTCCCCACCGTGGAAGTCCAGGAGCTGGCGCCGGAGGGCCGTGCCGCGGTCCAGCTGACGCACGCCGCGCAGGACGCCGCCCTGCTGGCCGTCGGCCGCAGGATCCGGCCGGCCCGTATCGGTACGCACACCGGACCGGTCGCGCACGCGGTGATGCACCACGTCCGCTGCCCGGTCGCCGTCGTGCCCCACGAGTGAGCCGCTCGGGGGCGGAGATCGTCCTTCCCGGTCCGGACGGCAGGAGGCCGGACCGGGAAGGGCCGTGCCCGGAACGGCGGGAGTTCGCACGGAAGGAAGCGAGCCCGGAGCCCCTCGGCCTCGTCCGCGGGACGTTCGGCCCCTCGGGAAACCGTCCTCGCGAGGGTTACGACGGATACGAAGCCCGTACGTGAGGAGGGTGCCGTGTTCCAGGTACGTATCCACGGCCGAGGCGGTCAGGGAGCCGTCACCGCGGCGGAGTTGCTGTCGGTGGCGGCGTTCGTCGAGGGCCGCCACGCGCAGGCGTTCCCGAGTTTCGGTTCGGAGCGGACGGGGGCGCCGGTCATGGCGTTCTGCCGGATCGACGACCGGCCGATCCGGGTCCGTGAGCCGGTCACCCGTCCCGACGCCCTGGTGATCCAGGACGCGACGCTGCTGCACCAGGTGAACGTCTTCGACGGACTGCGCCCCGGCGGCCCGGTGCTGGTCAATTCCCCGCGCGGGGCCGACGACCTGGGCCTGGAGACCCTCGACGGCCCGGTCCTCACCGTCCCCGCCACCGCGCTCGCCCTGCGCCACGTCGGCCGCCCGGTGCCGAGCGCCGTCCTGCTCGGCGGGCTGGCCGCGCTGACGGGCTGCGTGACGATCGACTCGCTCGAAGCGGCCATCCGGGACCGGTTCCCGGGCGTGCTGGGCACCAACAACGCCGCGGCCGCCCGCGAGGCCTACGACCACGTCGAGGTGCTGTGCAAGGAGCGCGCTCATGCTGAAGCAGACTGAGGGCTCGCGCGCGGTCGCCGAGACCGTCGCGTACTGCCGCCCGGAAGTGATCGCCGCCTACCCGATCTCTCCACAGACCCACATCGTCGAGGAGCTCAGCCGCCTGGTGAAGTCGGGTGCGCTGAAGCCGTGCGAGTACGTCAACGTCGAGTCGGAGTTCGCGGCGATGTCCCTGTGCATCGGCGCCTCGGCGGCCGGGGCCCGCACCTACACGGCGACGGCGAGCCAGGGCCTGCTGTACATGGTGGAGGCCCTCTACAACGCCTCCGGCCTCGGTCTGCCGATCGTGATGACGGTCGCCAACCGGGCGATCGGCGCGCCCATCAACATCTGGAACGACCACAGCGACAGCATGTCCCAGCGCGACTCCGGCTGGATCCAGCTGTACGCCCGCGACAACCAGGAGGCCGCCGATCTGCATCCGCAGGCCTTCCGGCTGGCGGAGGAGCTGTCGCTGCCGGTGATGGTGTGCATGGACGGCTTCGTGCTGACGCACGCCTGGGAGCGGATCGAGATGCCGGAGCAGGCCCAGGTCGACGCGTTCCTGGCACCGTACGAGCCCCGCCAGGTCCTCGATCCCGACGAGCCGGTGTCGATCGGCGCCATGGTCGGCCCGGAGGCCTTCACCGAGGTGCGCTACCTCGCGCACGCCAAGCAGATGCAGGCGCTGGAGGCGATCCCGGACATCGCGCGGGAGTTCCGGCAGGCGTTCGGGCGGGACTCCGGCGGCCTGATCCATCCCTACGCATGCGAGTTCGCGGACACCATCGTCGTGGCCCTCGGCTCGGTACTGGGCACGGTCTGCGACGTGGTCGACGAGATGCGTGCGGACGGGGTACGGATCGGGGCGCTGGGGATCACCTCTTTCCGGCCGTTCCCACTGGAGGCAGTGCGGACCGTGCTCGGCCACGCCCGCCGGGTGGTGGTCCTGGAGCGCGCTCTGGCCGTCGGGGTCGGCGGGATCGTCTCACAGAACGTGCGCACCGCCCTGTCCGGCATCCGGCTCGACGGGCACACCGTGGTCGCCGGGCTCGGCGGACGCCCGATCACCAAGGCGTCGCTGCACCGGCTGTTCGCCGACGCGGTCGCCGGACGGCTCGGCCATCTGGAGTTCCTGGACCTCGACACCGCCCTGGTGGAGCGGGAGTTGGCACGCATGGCACAGACCCGCAGGTCGGGGCCGTCGGCGGAGAACATCCTGCGCGATGTGGGGAGCAACCGATGAACGCCGCTCAGCAGGTGAAGTTCTACCAGGTGGGCAGTCTCGCCGCCGGAAACCGGCTGCTGGCCCCCGAGTTGCGGTCCGACCAGTCCGATCCGGACCGTTCCAACGCGCTCACCTGCGGCCACCGCGCCTGCCAGGGCTGCGGTGAGGCACTCGGCGCACGCTACGTCCTGGACGCGGCGCAGCGGGCGAGCGGTGGCAACGTGATCGCGGTCAACGCGACCGGCTGCCTGGAGGTGTTCTCCACGCCGTACCCGGAGACGTCCTGGCAACTGCCCTGGCTGCACTCGCTGTTCGGCAACGCCCCCGCCGTTGCTTCGGGTGTCGCGGCGGCGCTGCGCGCCAAGGGCCGCACCGATGTCCGCGTGGTCGGGCAGGGCGGGGACGGCGGCACCGTCGACATCGGCCTGGGCTGCCTGTCCGGCATGTTCGAACGCAACGACGACGTGCTGTACGTCTGTTACGACAACGAGGCGTACATGAACACGGGCGTCCAGCGGTCCGGGGCCACGCCTCCGACCGCGCGCACGGCGACCACCCAGGCGGTCGGCGACGCACCCGGCGCTCCGTTCGGCCAGGGCAAGAGCCTGCCTCTGATCGCGATGGCGCACGAGATCCCGTACGTCGCCACCGCCACCGTCGCGGGGCTGCGTGACCTGGAGGCCAAGGTGCACCGGGCAATGGGGATGCGCGGCGCCCGCTATCTGCATGTCCTGGTCCCCTGTCCGCTCGGCTGGGGCACACCGTCCCACGACACGGTGCGCATCGCGCGGCTGGCCGAACAGAGCGGTCTGTTCCCGGTGTTCGAGGCGCTGGACGGCGAGGTCACCGCGGTGACGAAGATCCGTCGGCGGGTGCCGGTCGAGGAGTACCTGCGCCCGCAGAAGCGGTACGCCCACCTCTTCACCCCGGAGGTCCGCACGGACGTCATCGCCCGCCTCCAGCGGGCGGCCGACCGCAACATCGCGCGCTTCGAGCTGGCCGAGGAGGTCCTGCCGTGAAGGAGAAGCCGTTCGCGATCACCCTGGACGTGGGTTCCAGTCTGGCCAACCGGACCGGCGCCTGGCGCACCGAACGCCCCGAGTACGTCCACCGGTTGCCGCCGTGCAACGGGGCCTGCCCGGCCGGCGAGAACATCCAGCAGTGGCTGTTCCACGCCGAGAGCGGTGACTACGAGTCCGCGTGGCGGGAGCTGATGCGGGACAACCCGCTGCCGGCCGTGATGGGCCGGATCTGCTACCACCCGTGCGAGGCCGCCTGCAACCGTGTCCAGGTGGACGACGCGGTCGGCATCAACGCCGTCGAATGCTTCCTGGGCGACGAGGCGATCCGGCACGGCTGGACGCTCGAAGCCCCGCAGGCCACCTCCGGCAAGCGTGTCCTCGTCATCGGTTCAGGGCCCGCCGGCCTGTCCGCCGCGTACCATCTGCGGCTGCTGGGCCACGAGGTGACGATCCGTGAGGCACAGGACCGGCCGGGCGGCATGATGCGCTACGGCATCCCGCGCTACCGCCTCCCGCGCGAGGTGCTGGAAGCGGAGATCGACCGCGTCCTGGCGCTCGGCATCGCCCTGGAGCTCGGCGCACGCGTGGACGACGTGCTCGCGGCACAGCGGGACGGCGGTTTCGACGCCGTGTTCCTGGCCGTGGGCGCGGGCATCGGCCGCCGCGCCTACATCCCGGCGGGCGACAGCGCCCGCATCCTCGACGCGGTGACGCTGCTGGGTGGCATGGAGGGCGAGGGCCCGCCGCTGCTGGGCCGCAAGGTCGCCGTCTACGGCGGCGGCAACACGGCGATGGACGCCGCCCGTACCGCCCGCAGGCTCGGCGCCACCGACGCGGTAGTGGTCTACCGGCGCACCCGGGACCGGATGCCGGCGCACGACGAGGAGGTGACGGAAGCCCTGGAGGAGGGCGTGCGGATGAAGTGGCTGTCGACCATCAAGCACGCCGACGGCGGCCGGATCACCATCGAGCGGATGGAACTCGACGAGACCGGATTCCCGCAGCCCACCGGCGAGTTCGAGGAACTGGACGCCGACACGGTGGTGCTCGCCCTCGGCCAGGACTCCGACCTGTCCCTGGTGGAAGATGTCCCGGACCTCGCCGTGGACCACGGCACGGTCCAGGTCGCCGACGGGCTGATGACGGGCCACCCTGGCGTCTTCGCCGGCGGCGACATGGTCCCCGCCGAACGCACGGCGACCGTGGCCGTGGGGCACGGCAAGAAGGCGGCACGGCACATCGACGCCTATCTGCGCGGGACCTCGTACCGCCCCGGCCCCAAGCACGACCCGGCCGCCTTCGACCGGCTCAACACCTGGTACTACGCCGACGCCCCCGCCTCCGTGCGCCCCCGGCTCGAACTCGCCCGCCGCGTCTCGACGTTCGACGAGGTCGTCCAGGGACTCGACGAGTCCACCGCGCTGTTCGAGGCGCGCCGCTGCATGTCGTGCGGGAACTGCTTCGAGTGCGACAACTGCTACGGCGTCTGCCCGGACAACGCGATCACGAAACTGGGGCCCGGGAAGGGGTTCGCGATCGACCTGGACTACTGCAAGGGGTGCGGGCTGTGTGTGGCCGAGTGCCCCTCCGGGGCCATGGACATGATTCCGGAGGAGTGAGGGGTGAGGACGCTGCGCCTCGTAGCGGTCCTACCCCTCGTCGCGGGGCACCGGCACCCGCCACTCCAGCCTGGTCCCCCCGCCCTCCGGAGTGCGGACCTCGAAGGCGCCGCCCAGCTGCCGGGCCCGTTCGGCCATGTTGGCCAGCCCGCT
Organism: Streptomyces justiciae; assembly: GCF_015163075.1. Lineage (GTDB taxonomy): Bacteria > Actinomycetota > Actinomycetes > Streptomycetales > Streptomycetaceae > Streptomyces > Streptomyces justiciae. The sequence goes on along the minus strand of NZ_JADDXU010000004.1, from coordinate 226,120 downwards.
GCGCCGCCCGTCGGCCGGCACGCCCACCCCGTTGTCGGTCACCGTCAGCCGCACCTCCCGTCCGTCGGTCTCCAGGGCGACCTCGGCACGGTCGGCGTGGGCGTGCCGGGCGACGTTGGTCAGGGCCTCGGACAGGACGGCGGCGACATGGTCGGCGATCTCGCGCGGTACGTCCGTGTCGACGAGGCCGACCATGCGGACGCTGGGCGGGAAGCCCAGCACGGTGGCGGCCTCGCCGGCCGCCCGGACGACACGGGCGCGCAGACCGGTGCCCGTGGCGCCGTCGCGGGCGCGCAGCCCGAAGATGGTCGACCGGATGATCTTGATCGTCTCGTCGAGGTCGTCGACCGCCCGCACCACCCGCTCGGACGCCTCCTGGTGGTCGATGAAGCGTCCCGCGCTCTGAAGAGTCATGCCGGTGGCGAACAGCCGCTGGATGGCGAGGTCGTGCAGGTCGCGGGCGATCCGGTCACGGTCCTTGAGCAGGGCGATCTGTTCGGCGTCCCGGCGGCGCTCGGCCAGCTCCAGCGCGATCGCGGCCTGTGCGGCGAAGCCGTGCAACGGCTCGGTCTCCTTCCCGGAGAACACCGGGCGACCCGTCTCCCGCACCAGCAGCAGCACACCGCGCAGGCCTTCCCCGGTACCGATGGGCACGGCGACGGCCGCGCCGAGCCCGGTGAAGCGCGGCTCGGCGTTCGGCACCCGCTCATCGCGGCAGACGTCCGGGCTGGTCACCGGGGCGCCCGCGGCGAAGGCGCGCCCGATCAGGCTGTCGTCCGCGGACAGGACGAGGCCGTGGTGCGCCTCGGCGCCCGTGCCGACGGCCAGCTCCACCCGCAGCGAGTCGGTGCCCTCCAGCGGCATGGCGATCACGGCGAGCGCCGCACCGGTGATCTCCCGGGCGCTCTCGGCGATCCGTGCGAGGGCCGCGCCCCGTTCGCTGCCTGACATCAGGCTCTGGGTGATGTCCGCGGTGGCCCGCAGCCAGCGCTCCCTGAGCCGGGACTCCTCGTACAGGCGGGCATTGTCGATGGCCACTCCGGCGGCGACGGCGAGGGTCGACAGGACCGACTCGTCCTCCTCGTCGAACTGCACCCCGCCTCGCTTCTCCGTCAGATACAGATTGCCGAACACCTGGTCGCGCACCCGGATCGGGACGCCGAGGAAGGTGTTCATCGGCGGATGGTGGGCCGGGAACCCGTAGGACGCGGGATGCTGGGAAATCTTCACCAGCCGCAACGGCTCCGGGTTGGTGATGAGCTCACCGAGGATGCCGTGGCCCTCGGGATAGGGGCCGATCCGGGCGATCTGCTCCTCGTCCACACCGACGGTGTGGAACGCCGACAGCCGCTTGCCGTCCGAGCCGATCACACCGAGCGCCGCATACTGCGCGTCGACCAGCACCGCAGCGGCCTCCACGATGCTGTGCAGCGCCTGTTCGAGGTCGAGTTCCCGGCCGACCGAGAGCACCGCCTCCAGAAGGCTGTGCACCCGGTCGCGCGTGCCGCGGGCCGCGTCCAGCCGGGCCTGCAGCTCCTCCAGCAACTCGTCGAGCTTGAGCTGCGGCAGCCGTACCCGAGCCTCCCCGGCCTGCTCGTGGCCTCCCACCGTGCTCCTCCGCGTCTCCTGGTCACATCCCGGGCGGACCTTTCGGTCAAGTGCCACGGTAATGGTCCGGGCCGAGAAGCGATACGGCATCCGACCAGGCGGAAGCGATCGGGGAGTCGCAGTCAGCCGCGCCCCAGTCGTGCGGCGACGTACTCGGTGAGGTCGAGCAGCCGGTTGGTGTAACCCCACTCGTTGTCGTACCAGCCGAACACCTTGACCAGCTCACCGTGGGCCTGGGTGAGCGGGGCGTCCAGAACGCAGGAGGCGGGGTCACCGACGATGTCGCGGGACACGATCGGCGCGTCGGAGACCCGGAGCACGCCCTTCAGCGCACCGTCCGCGGCCTCCCGGAACGCCGCGTTGACCTCGTCCGCGGTCACCGGCCGCTCCAGCACCACGGTCAGGTCGGTCAGCGAGCCGTCCTCCACCGGCACGCGTACGGCGATGCCGTCCAGGGTGCCCGCCAGCTCCGACAGCACCAGACCCACGGCACGGGCGGCCCCGGTGCTGGTCGGGATGATGTTGACGGCGGCGCTGCGGCCGCGGCGCAGGTCCTTGTGCGGGCCGTCGAGGACGACCTGGTCGTTGGTGTAGCCGTGGATGGTCGTCATGAGGCCCTTGTCGATGCCGAACGACTCGTCCAGCACCTTCACCATCGGGGCCACGCAGTTTGTTGTGCAGGAGGCGTTGGAGACGACGTGGTCGCTCTCGGGGTCGTAGGTGCCCTCGTTGACCCCCATCACGACGGTGGCGTCGACGCCCTTGCCCGGCACGGAGAGCAGCACCTTGCGGGCGCCCGACTTCAGGTGCAGACCGGCGTCCTCCCGGGTGCGGAAGCGTCCGGTGGACTCGATGACGATGTCGACGCCCAGGTCGCCCCAGGCCAGTGCGGCCGGGTCACGCTCGGCGGTCACCGCGATCCGCCGGCCGTCCACCGTGAGGGAGTCATCGTCGTGCTCGACCGTGCGGCCGATGCGGCCGTACGTCGAGTCGTACGCCAGCAGGTGCGCCAGCGCCGCCGGCGAGGTGATGTCGTTGACCGCCACGACCTCCACCGGCGTACCGGCCGCCCGCTCCGCGCGCTCCAGCACGAGACGCAGGTAGTTGCGGCCGATGCGGCCGAATCCGTTGATGCCCACGCGCACGCTCATGTCCGTCGTCCTCCTGGTCGGTGTCCGGTGGTTGCGGTGCGCTGCCAGCCTCCGCCCCGGGGCCCCGCCGGAGCAGGGGCCGTACGGGGTCCACGTCCGGGCCACCCGGCCCTGGGAACGGGTGCGGGCCGGCGGGAGGGTGGGATCGCCGGCAGCGGATCAGAGGAAGTGGGACACATGGCTTTCAGCGACATCCAGGTACGGGCGACGGACAACGTCGACGACGAGGAACTCACGTACCTCCGGGCCAAGGTCGCGGCGGCGCTCGACCGGCCGGGGCTCCCGGAGGTCAGCGGGGAGGTGCGCGTCGTCCGGGCGGTGGCCCAGCATGTCGGGCAGCCGTGGTCGGCGGCGGCCGAGATCCGGGTGGGCGACGACCTCGTCGTCGTGCACGCGCGCGAGGCGAGCGCGCACGAGCTCGCCGATCGGCTGCAGGACCGGCTGCGGGGACGCACCGACCGCGCGACCCATCGCGGGGACGAGGCGCGCAAGTCCGCGACCCCGCCGCCGTGGCGCGGAGGGCCTGCCGCGCGGAGCGACGGCTGAGCAGGGCGAAAGGGGGTGAGGCCGCCCGGCCTCACCCCCCTTCTTTTCGCTTCGCGTGCACGGTCATCCCGTCGTCGGCACCAGCACCACCGGGCAGTGCGAGCGGTGCAGCAGCGTGTGCGCCACCGGGCCGAGCTGGGGTCCGAGGCGGCTGGTGCGCCGGCGGGCGCCGATGACGACGACGGCCGAGTCGCCCGTGGCCGCCAACAGGGCGTGCGCGGGGCCGGTGCGCACCGTGCGGGACTCGACGCCGACGCCGGGGTGCTGCTCCTCCAGCCGGCCCAGGCTGAAGCGCGGTACGGCCTCCTCGGCCCGGTCCTCTCGGTCCAGCCGCCGTTGCCCGGGGCTGGTGGCGGGGATCGGCGAGGGCAGTTCGGGGGTGATGTGCCGGTGGGTGCGGGAGTGCAGGACGCGCAGCCGGACATCCCGCCGCTCCGCCTCGTCGAAGGCGTACGCGGCGGCCTCGGCGTCGCCGTCGTCCTCCAGGCCCAGCAGCACTTCCTCCTTGCCGTCGCACGGATGGTCCCCGCGTACGACGAGCAGTGGGCCCCGTACCCGTGCGGCCAGCCGCAGGCTCACGGAACCGGCCATCAGGCCGGCGACCCCGTTGAAGCCCCGCGTGCCGACGACCGTGAGGGCCGCGCCCTCGCTTTCCTGGGCGAGCGCCCGTACGGGGCTGCCCGCGACGGCGCGGGACGTCACCGCCAGGTCCGGGTGACGTTCGTGTACGCGCTCGACGGCCGAGGCGAGGACGGGTCCGGCCTCGTCAGGGTCGGGCACGGCATAGACGATCCGCAGCTGAGCACCGCGCCGCACCGCCTCGTCCGAGGCCCAGTCCAGCGCCCGTACGGCGACCAGTGAACCGTCCGTTCCCACGACCACTTGCTGGAGAGTCATGTCCTCTCCTCCTCTGCTCTGTGGTCCCGATACTCGTCCGCCCGCGACAGCCCGGGCAGGGGCCAGGCGCACCCGGTGAAGCGCCGTACGGCCCCTTTCGCAGGGCCGTTCGGACCGGTGTCAGTCCGAGAGGCGGACGCCGTAGAGCGAGCGCCCGCCGACGAGTGCGCGGCCGGTGACCAGGTCGGGCTCGATGCGGACGAAGACCTCCTCGGGCGAGGGCACCCAGGAACGCGGACCCGTGCGGGTCAGGCGGTCGTGCTCGGCCGGGTCCCTGACGACCGAGGCGGCGCCGGTGACCACGACGCTCCAGCCGGAGTGCGTGACGGCGTCGACCTGGTCGGCCTCGAAGGCGACGACCGCGCCGTCGATGGCGCGCACCAGCTCCGACGCGGCCGCGGTGCGCAGCAGCACCGCGCCGTCGCCGTCCAGACAGAAGTTGACCGGCAGGACAGCGGGCAGGGCCTGGCGGGTGTGGACGATCCGGCCCACGGGCACCTCGGCCAGCAGCCGCAGGCATTCCTGCCGTTCGAGTTCGCGGAATCCGTCGTTGGGATACATGGCCAGACCGTCTTTCGCCGGAAGCGGCAGGCGTGCGCCGCACGTCGTCCATCCATGGTTGGCCAACGGATGCCGGGCGCGAAGGGCCGTCAGTCCCGGATGTTCCGGACAACGGCCCTGTCACTCCGCCGCTCGGTGTCCGGTGACAGCCGGTGAGCGCGCCTGTCCGGCGGGTCCTGGTTCGACCGGCCTACGCCTCCTCATCTGCCTCTCTCGCCGGAGACTGCGCGGGGCGGTGCTTGCTCAGCTGCTTCAGCAGGACCGCCTCCAACAGCCTGGTGACCCGCAGCGGCGCCAGTCGCCGGGCCCGCCACAGGGTGGTCGTGCCGCGGCCGGGGAACGCCAGGACGCGCCGCCTGGCCAGGGCCCGCTCGGCGGCGCGCAGCACGACGTCGGGGTGGATGCCCGGGGCGTCACTGATGACGTCGGGATGGCTGCGCTGCATCTCGGTGAGCATCGGTGTCTCCACGGCGGGCGGGCAGACACACACCACCCGGACGCCACTGTCGGCGCACTCCCGGGCGAGCACCTCGGCCATCGCGACGACGGCCGCCTTCGACGCGGAGTAGGCCCCCACCGACGTCATCGGCACCCATCCGGCGATGGACGCCACGAGGATCAGATCACCGCCCTGCCCGGCGGCCATACGCGGCACGACGGCTCGGGCCACCTGGACGCTGCCGAGATAGTTGACGCGCACCAACTGCTCGATGTCGGCGAGGGGTTGGCCGAGGAGCCGTCCCACGCGGGCGATGCCGGCGCTATGAACGACACGCGTCGGTGTTCCGAGAGCGGCCTCGACGTCCTCCAGCGTCCTGTCCAGTGCGGCGGAGTCGGCGACATCGCAGACGAAGGTGTGCAGGCCTGCCTGCTGAGGTAGTTGGGCGAGGCGCCCGGCATCGATGTCCACGGCCGCCACCGGATGGCCGCGCCGGGCGTAGGTGAGGGCGGCGTGTCTGCCGATGCCGCTGGCGGCCCCCGTCACGAGGACGGTGTGCGCGGTGGTGCCGCCCTGCCTGATTCCGGTCACGTCGGCTCCCGGGGGATTGGCTCACGGAGGTTCGGAGGCGAGGCACCGCAGCCCCGCAGAAGAATCCTCGCCTACGACTCGACGGTCAACCGCACCAACACGACACCGGGCGCCCGCGGCACCGACACCTGCACCGCGTCCTCGTCCCACACGGCCGTGCCGACGGAGTCGTCCGCCGGATGCAGTATCTCCGCGCGCACCGCCCGCCCGGCCAAGTGCCCTACCGGAAGGGTCAGTTCAGCCTCCCCACCCCGCCGCCACACCGACAGATACGTCGTACGGCCGTCAGGCACCCGCATGCCCAGGGCGAGCCACTCGTCCGTCCAACCGGGCAGCCCGATGGGCCAGAACGGCAGGGCCTCGGCGAGGTCGGTCCGGATCGCCTTGTACACGTCCACCGCGTCACGCACGAGGCGGAGTTGGACCTGCGACATGCGGTTCAGATGCCCTGACAGATGGATGCGGCCCAACAACGCGCCGCCCAGGGTGAATCGGATCAGGTCGTCGTCGAACTCGGGCTGCGGATAGGCCCAGACGGCCCCCTGCTCCGGCGGGACGGCCGTTGGCGCGGCGGCGGAGATGGGCGGGTAGCGCAGTGGGTCCTGCTGGTCGCTGGTGGACTGGAGCTGGGTGACGGCGAGGGTGGCGCCGTCCATGCGCATGCCGCCTGAGGCGCAGTTCTCGATGACCAGGTGCGGGTAGCGGTCCAGCAGGCCGGAGAGCCAGTCGAGGTAGGCGTGGGCGTGGCCGAGCAGTCCGGCGCCGGGGGCGAGGTCGTCGGGGCCGCAGGTTCCCGGGTCGACGACGATGTTGTAGTCGAGCTTGAGGTAGCCCACGCCCCACTCCCCCACGATCCGGTCCACCGTCCGGTCGAGGTGGGCGCGGGCGGCGGGGTACCGCAAGTCGAGCTGGTGGCGGCCCTGTTCGGTGAGGCGTACGCCGTCACGCATGAAGAACGCCTCCGGCGGCAGCGTCGCCGCGAGGGGACTGTCGACGCCGATGACCTCGGGCTCCAGCCACAGCCCGGGCACCATGCCGCGTTCGCGGATGCGGTCCAGCACGGCCCGGATGCCGCCGCCGGGAAAGCGCCGGACGGAGGGTTCCCAGGCGCCGACGCTGTTCCACCAGCCGCCGTCCGCCGTGTCGTCGTACCAGCCGGAGTCGATGCAGAAGTACTCCGCGCCCGCATCGGCGGCGGCGTCGATCAGGGGCAGGAGCTTGGCCGTCGTGGGGTCGCCCATCAGGGTGTTCATGTAGTCGTTGAAGACGACCGGCAGACGGTCGTGGTCCGGGTGCGGGCGGCGGACGAGCCTGCGGTACGAGGTGAGGGCGCCCAGCGCCGCGTCGAACCCGGCGCCCAGCGCGAGCACGGCCGGCACCGTGGTGAACTCCTCGCCCGGCGCGAGCCGGACCCGCCACTGGTGCTCGGCATCGGTGGGACCGTTCAGCGCCAGATACGTGCCGCCGGCGTGTTCGCCGAGGTCCCAGCGCCACCCCGCCGGGGACTCGATCTGCCACAGCCAGGCCCGGCCGTCCCCGCGTCGGGTCAGGGCGCCCATGGCCAGGTGACCGTCGGTGGGCCAGCTGCCGCGTCCGGTGAGGGTGAGCGCGGCCCGGCTGTCGTGCTGGTGGGCGTGGACGTTGATGTCGGCGACGGTCCCGCGCAGCGGCTCGGCGTACCAACGGCATTCGGCGAGCCAGTCGTTGCGGGCCCGGTGGACGTCGAGCGAGTCCGGGCCCGGCAGTCCGGCGAGCAGGAGGCTGCTGACGGACTGGACGACGAGCGGCTCGTCGCCGTCGTTGCGCAGGCGCGCCCGGGAACGCAGGACGGGAATCCCGGCCGGGGAGGACAGCTCGACGAAAACCGTCAATCCCGTTGCGGGGTCGTGGAGTTCGACTGTGAGCCGCTCCCAGCCGCCGTGCCGGTCCGCGTGGTGTCGCCGGTACGCGAGCCTCGACCCGAAGGCGGTTCCGGTGAAGCGCGGGCCGGACCAGCCGCTGCCGTGACCCAGGGCGGTGAGCTCGACGAGCGGGAGCGCGGTCTCCGGATCACCGGAGCCGGTGCTGTCGAGCCGGGTCAGCCGCAGGGTCCCGTCGGAGGCGGTGGCGAACTCGGCCTCCAGTCGGCCATGCCCCCAACTGAACGCGCCCTGATCCGAGTTCGAGTCCTGCTGCTCGAGCTCCCCCGCATCGGCCGTACCGGTCAAGGCACTCCCCCTCGGTCGCGTGAACCCCTTGTTACGTTCTCTTGACGCCCCCTGTGTGACCGGTCACAATCCTCGCATGAATGTGACCGGTCACACAAGGAGCCCGGCAAGCATCAGAGACGTCGCGGCGGCCGCCGGCGTCTCGTACCAGACCGTCTCCCGGGTGATCAACGGCCACCCCAGTGTCAAGCCGTCCACCCGGGAACGGGTGCTCGCCGCCATCGACGAGCTCGGCTTCCGGCGCAGCGCGACCGCGCTCGCCCTGGCCAGCGGGCGCACCCGGGCCGTGACCGTGCTCACCGCCAACACCACGCACTACGGCTACGCCTCGATCCTCCAGGGTGTGGAGGAGGCCGCCCGCGCCGCCTCCTACGCGGTCGGGATCAGCGTCCTGGAGTCGGCCGACGAGGCCGCGGTCGCCGCGGAGGTGCAACGCGCCGCCGACGCGGGCGGGGGCCTGATCGTGATCGCCTACGATCCGGCCGGTGTCCGCGCCCTGGACGCCGTACCGGCCGAAGTGCCGGTCGTCGGCGTGGTGGAGACCCCGGCGAGCCCGCCCGGCGAGAACCGCCCCTGGGTGTGGACCGACGACCGCGAGGCCGCCTACGAGGCGACCCGTCATCTGCTCTCGCTCGGGCACGAGACCGTGCACTACGTCGCCATCCCGTCCAGCACCCGCCGCACGAGCGCCCGCACCGGCGGCTGGCGGCAGGCCCTGAAGGAGGCTGGCGCCCCGCAACCCCGTCCGGTGCAGGGCAGTTGGGGTCCCGCGGGCGGCCACGCGGCCGGGCGGAAGCTCGCGAAGGACCCGGCCGTCACCGCGGTCCTGTGCGGCAACGACGACCTGGCCCTCGGCGTCCTGCGTGCCCTGCACGAGGCGGGCCGCCCAGTGCCGGGCGAGGTCAGCGTGGCCGGGTTCGACGACGCCCCGCACTCGGCCTATCTCACGCCGTCCCTCACGACCGTACGCCTGGACTTCACGGGTCTGGGGCGGTCCGCGTTCGCGCTGCTGCACGGGGTGCTGGAGGAGTCGGCGCAGGTCGCCCCGCATCCGGTCTCCGTTCCGGAGTTGGTGGTGCGGGAGAGCTCGGGGCCGCCGCCCTCCTGAACACCGCGTACGTGCACGGCAGTTGTGAGTCCCGCTTCCTGAACCACCTGCTCCGAAAGGCACGTGATGAAGAGAAGAGCACTCCCCGCACTGGCACTGATATCCGCCCTCGCCCTGGCCGCCACCGCGTGCAGCGACCCCACCGCTGCCGACTCGGACTCCGACGCCAAGCAGACGGCGGTGAATCCGACGGCCCGCCTCGACGGTGTGAAGCTCACGATGTGGACCGCGCAGAACACGGTCAACGCGCCGAAGCAGGTCATCGACGCCTTCGAGAAGGCCACCGGCGCCAAGGTCGAGACCCAGGCGATCCCGGACCTCTACGAGCAGAACGTGCCGACGAAGCTGGCCTCCGGCGACCGTCCCGACCTGATGTTCTGGCAACCCTCCATCTCCACCCTGCCGTTCATCCAGCCCAAGCAGAACCTCCTCCCCCTCGACGGGGAACCGTGGGAGTCCAAGCTCGGCGACACCGAGAAGTCCCTCGGCATGATCGACGGCAAGCGGTACGCGGCGATCGTCACCAGCCCCGCCATGCTCGGCGTCTACTACAACAAGGACGTCTTCGCGAAGGCCGGGCTCAGCGAGAAGGACTTCCCGAAGTCGTACGACGAGCTGCTGGCCCTCGGCCACAAGGTCGTCGACAAGACGGACGCGGCGGCCTTCTACGAGGCCGGCGGCGACAAGTGGCCGCTGCAGTGGCAGATGCAGGTCCAGCTCACCGATCTCGACCAGTCGTGGTGGGAAGGGCTGAACCAGAACAAGGAGAAGTGGACCGACCCCGTCGTGGTCGGCGCGATCAAGAAGTACAAGGACAAGCTCCTCGACGCCGGACTGGCCCAGAAGAACTACCGCACCGGCACCTTCACCGGTCAGGCCGACGCCCTGTGGAAGGGCGAGGCCGGGATGGTCCTCAACGTCACCTCCTTCCAGAGCCAGTTGCAGGCCAAGTACTCCACCGCCGAGATCGACCAGAAGATCGGCTGGTTCCCCGTCGCCAACTCCTCGGCCACCGGCCTGTATTCGCCCGACCAGACCAACGGCGTGGTCGCGTTCAAGACCGGTGACGAGAAGCGGCAGAACGCGGCCCGGCAGTTCCTCGCCTTCTGGCTCGGCCCCGACTACGCCGACTACATCAAGACGATGAAGATCCCGTCCGTGCAGCCCTCCGTCCCGACCCCCGACGGCCTGCCGCAGACCTCGAAGGACCAGGTCGAGGCCCTGCCCACCGCCATCGGCGTCTTCCAGGCCAAGGCGATCGTCGCCCCGGACACGCATCTGTACCTCGCCGACATGATCTACGGCAAGAAGAACCCCCAGCAGGTCGCCCAGGCCATCCAGGACCAGTTCGCACAGGTGGCCAAGGCACAGGCCGCGCCCGGGTTCTGACGATGACTCACACCGTCGTACGCGCCCACAAGGCCGCCCGGGTGACGGGCCCGCCGAAGAAGCCGGGGCGGCTGCCGCGCGCCGCCGTGCACCACCCGTGGTGGTTCGCGCTCCCGGCGATCGTCGTCTTCGCGGGCTTCTTCCTGGTGCCCAACCTGCTCAACTTCTACTACCCGTTCACCAACTGGTCCTCCTACCACCCGGACATCGCCTTCACCGGCCTGGACAACTTCAGGACGATCGCCGACGACGGCTCACTGCTGCGGGCGATCCGCACGACCCTGCTGTACGCGCTGCTCGCGGCCTTCTTCCAGAACGGCTTCGGTCTCGTACTCGCCCTGCTGCTGGAGGACGACACCCGCTTCAACCGCTTCTTCCGTGCCGTCTTCTTCCTGCCGGTGCTCATCTCGGCTCTCGCGACCGGTTACGTCTTCCAGGCGCTGCTGGACCAGGACGGCGCCGTCAACTCCGTGCTGGGGACGGACTTTCCGTGGCTGGGGTCGACGTCGTGGACGCTGGTCGTGGTCACGCTCATCCACGGCTGGAAGTGGATGGGCCTGTCGATGCTGATCTATCTGGCCGGGCTCAAGGGCATCCCCGGGGACATGCTGGAGGCCGCGCGGATGGACGGCGCCGGGCCCTGGCGGACCTTCTGGTCGGTGCGCTGGCCGATGCTCGCCCCGGCCGTCACCTTCAACGTGACGACAGCGCTGATCGGTTCGATGAACACCTTCGACATCGTGCAGGCGACGACCGGCGGCGGGCCCGCGGCCTCCACCGAGGTCTTCAACATCTACATGTTCCGCGTCTTCGGGCAGGGCCTGTACGCCCAGGCCTCCGCGATGAGTCTGGTCCTGTTCCTGGTCGTGGTGGCCGTGGCGATCCCGTTGGTCGTCGGGCTCCGGCGAAGGGAGCAGCTGCTGTGACCCCGGTGTGGCGTTACGGCCGCCCCGTCCTCGTCCTCCTGCTGGCCGGCCTCGCCGTCGGCGTGCCCCTGTGGCTGGTCGCCGTCACCTCGGCCAAGCCGCAGGCGGAGGCCATCAAGCCCAACCTGGATCTGCCGGGGCGCTGGCAGCCGGGCAGCAATTACGCGGACGCCGTCAGCCAGGGCGAGATGCTCCGCGGGTTCCTCAACTCCCTGCTGGTCGTGGTGCCTTCGGTGATTCTCGTGCTGCTGCTCGGGGCGGGCGCGGCCTGGGTGTTCGCGCGCCGGAAGTCCAAGCTGGTCTCGGCGGCGTACGCGCTGTGCATCAGCGGACTGCTGCTGCCCCCGGCGGTCATCACCATCGTGATGGAGCTGCGCCAGCTGGGTCTGTCGAACACCCGCCCGGGCATGATCGCCGTCTACACCGGCATGTATCTGTCGACGTCGATCTTCTTCATGACCGGTTTCATCCGCGCGATCCCGATGGAGCTGGAGGAGGCGGCCCGCATCGACGGGGCGGCGCCCTGGCGGATCTTCGCGCGGATCGTCCTTCCGCTCCTCAGGCCGGTGATCGCCACCGCGACGATCATGGTGATGCTCTACGCCTGGAGCGACATCTTCTACGCGTTCTTCGTCCTCGGCGGCGGAGACCGGGCGACCCTGCCGCTCAACCTCTACCAGGTCGCCAGCGCCCAGCTCTACCTCAACAACTGGCATCTCGTCTTCGCGTACGTCGTGGTGATGAGCCTGCCCATGGTCGCCGTGTTCCTCGTCGGCCAGCGAAAGATCGTGTCCGGAATCACCAGTGGAGCCGTCAAATAACCGGAGGTCCGACAGCGTGCTCTCCCCCACCCGCACGAGATCCCGAACCGCCTTGCTGACAGCCGCACTTGCCCTCGCCGCCATGCTCCCCACCATGGGCTCCGCGTCGGCCGCCGACCCGCAACGCCTCACCGTCGACCTCGCCACATCCGAGGGCCCGGTGACGCTCGGCGCCAACGGTGCCCTGTACGGCCTCGGCGACGACGGCGTTCCCAGCGACGCCGCCCTGGAACCCCTGAAGATCACCAGCATCTCGCAGAAACCGGAGGGCGGCGCCCAGCACCCCAACGGCGACGCGCTGTCCGTGTCGAAGGCGTTCTTCCGCAACGGCGGCGGCGAGATCAACGTGATGATGCAGGACATCTACGCCAAGTGGCCGTACGAGGACCTCGGCATCGACGACTATCTCCCCAAGGTCGACAAGATCACCAAGGAGATCGCGGCCGACCCGAACAGCGACCGTTTCGTCTACATCCCGTTCAACGAACCGGACTTCATCTGGTACAAGCTCAACCTCACCGACCAGGCCGCGTACGAGGTCGAGCGCGACCGCTTCTTCGCGCACTGGAAGACGGTCTACCACCGCATCCGCGCCATCGACCCGGACGCGGTGATCGCGGGCCCCAACGAGACCGGCTACTACCCGCGCTTCCTGCGGGACTTCCTCACCTTCGCCCAACGCGAGAACGTCCTGCCGCAGATCATGACCTGGCACGAACTGAGCTCCGGCTCGCTCCGCGACTTCCAGGGCCACTACGACAACTACCGTGCCCTTGAGCGCGAGTTGGGCATCGACCCACTCAAGATCAACATCGACGAGTACGCCAACCGCCGCGACCTGTCCGTGCCGGGACAGCTCGTGCAGTGGGTCTCGATGTTCGAGAGGAACAAGGTGTACGCCAACATGGCGTACTGGGACGCCGCCGGCAATCTCAGCGGTCAGGTGGTGCGCTCCAACATCCCCAACGGCGGCTGGTGGTTCTTCCGTTGGTACGCCGGGATGACCGGCGACACGGTGAAGGTCACCCCGCCCCAGCCGAACACCATCGACACCCTCCAGGGCCTCGCCTCCCTCGATCCCTCCCGCCGTCAGGCGCAGGTGCTGCTGGGCGGCTCGGCCGGTGACTCGGACGTCGTGGTGCGGAACGTCCCGCGGTCCGTGTTCGGCCGTACGGTCACCGCGACCGTCGCCGAGGCGGCCTGGTCCGGGTACGAAGGGCAGCACGCCGCACCGCAGGTGCTCACCCGCACCAAGCTCAAGGTGGCGGACGACGGCACGGTGACCGTCCCGCTGCGCGGCATGAGCAAGATGTCGGCGTACCGGATCGTCCTCACACCGGGCGGCTCGGGCACCCCCTCCCCCGCCACCGTCCCCTGGTCGGCGTCGTACGAGGCCGAGGACGCCTCGATCACCGCAGGGCAGGTCTACACACAAGGCACCGTGAGCAACGCCAACGGCTACGCGGCCTCCGGCACCAAGGACATCGGCTCGCTCAACCAGGCCGCAAGCAAGGTGGACTTCACGGTGTCGGTCCCGAAGGACGGCACGTATGACCTGGCCATCCTCTACGGCAACCAGTCCGGCGGCCCGGCCACCCAGAAGCTCTCGGTCGACGGCGGTGACCCCGTATCGGTGTCGTACCCGTCCACGGAGAACTGGACCTACCGCGCCAAGAAGGACGTCGGCATCCGGCTCACGGCAGGCTCGCACGTGGTGACGTTGGCCAAGGGCGACGCCGAGGTGACCCTCGACCGGATCGACCTGACCGCGCGCACCGGCGCGCCGTCCGCCTCGTACGAGGCCACGCTCGCGGACATCAGCGGCAGGCCGTCGTACGACTACTCGTCGTCGAACGGCGTGGGTACCGGCTCGCTCGTCCTGCGCACCGGTGACAAGGCGGTCTTCGACGTCTACGCGCCGCGCGACGGCTACTTCACGGTCGTCTCGCGCGCCTCGGCACCGGTGAAGCTGCGGCTGCACGGGGAGACGGTGACGGCAGCTCCGGGACAGCCTCTGCGGCTGTATCTGGTGGCCGGGAACAACCGCGTCGCCATGACCGCGGGGCACGCGTCCGTCCGCTCCCTCGACGTCTCGGGCAACGGCTCGACCACCGGCACGCTCGCGTACGAGGCAGCTTCGGCCACCCTGTCCGGCGGCGCCGAACTCGTCGACTCCGCGCACGCCTCCGGCGGCTCCTACATCGGCTCCCTTGGCAACAGCCCGTCCAGCGCAGCCGAGTTCACGGTGAACGCGCCCAAGTCGGGCCGCTACCTCCTGGTCGTCCAGTACGCGCACAACGAGCGGCGCGACAACGGGCACGCCTACAACACGGACATCATGTCCCGTACGGCGGACATCACCGTCGACTCGGGTGTGCCGACGCGGGCGACCTTCAAGAACACCTGGAGCTGGGACGACTACTGGACGCGGGGCGTCCCGGTCGATCTGAAGAAGGGGTCCAACACGATGACGTTCGGCAACGCGACCGGTTGGGCGCCGAACATCGACCGGATCGAACTGGGGCGTGTGGTGGGCCAGTTGGCGCACTGACCGGAGGTTCGGAATGAGGCGGCGGCCCAGGGCCGCCGCCTCGCCGTCATGACACTCCCGGCAGCCCGGGGCCCGTGCAGCGGACGTCCGTCGCCGGCACCGTCCCGTCGACCAGGTAGGCGCCCGCCGTCTGGTCCACGCAGGTGTTGCCACGGCTGGCGAAGACGCCGTGCGAGTAGTCGTCGTAGAGGGTGATCAGACGGGAGCCGGGCAGGAGGCGGCGCAGTTGGTGCGCTCCCTCGATGGGAGTGACGGGGTCGTGGGCGGAGGCCACCAGGAGGAGGGGCGGGGCGTCGGGGCTGCCGAGCGGGGTGCGCTGGGTGGGGCGGTGGTGCCAGTAGGCGCAGGCGGACGCCTCCATGCCGGTCAGGACGGGCTGGGGGTCGAGACGCCGGGTGTCGCGGATGTCGGCCAGGATGCGCCGCGGGGCGGGTCCGGGGCCGTCCGCGCACTTGGTGATGCGATTGGCGGCCTCGTAGGTGCGTGAGTCGGGGCTCTCGAAGGCGGTCGTGGGGCGGAGGGCGTCGACGGTGCCGTCCCGCAGGTAGGCGCGCAGGCCGTCGGCCAGGCCCGTCCAGCGTTCCGTGCGGCCGAGGGCCCGGTACACGGCACGGTCGAACTCCGCCGGGCCGAAGCCGGCGACCGGGTGGGCGGTGAGCCCGGCACGGACGCGCAGGTAGGCCCGGCGGACGGCCGCCGCGTCGTCGCCGAGGGCGAAGCGGTGCGGGTGGGCGGCGGCCCAGGCGAAGAACGTGTCGCGCTGGCGCAGCAGCGCCCGGCTCTGAATGACGTCGAAGTCGTACCAGTCCCAGGGGCCGACGACGCTGTCGAGGACCATGCGGCCGGTGCGCTGCGGGAAGCGGGCGGTGTAGGCGGCGCCGAGGTAGCTGCCGTAGGAGACGCCGAGGAAGTTCGTCGCCGGTTCGCCGAGCGCGGCGCGTATCGCGTCCATGTCCTGGGCGATCTGTTCCGTCGAGAAGTACGGCAGCACGTCGCGTTCGCTCGCCGCGCAGTCGTCGGCCATGTCGCGCAGGGCGGTGAGGTAGGCCCGTTCCGCTGTCGGTCCGACGGGGACGGGGTCGGCGCCCGGGCTGTCGAAGAGGCCGCCCATGGGGCCGCAGTCGGCGGGTGCGCTCCGGCCGGTGCCGCGTGGGTCGAAGCCGATGACGTCGTACGAACGCCGCACGCTCTCGGGGAGTTTGGCGCGCTTGGTGACCGCGTAGGGCAGGCCGGAGCCGCCCGGGCCGCCGGGGTTGACCAGCAGGACGCCGCGGCGCTCGGCCGGAGTGCCGGAGGCGGGGACGCGGGAGACGGCCACCTCGATGCGTCGGCCGTCGGGGTGCGCCCAGTCCAGCGGGACGCTGAGACGGGCGCACTCGACGCGGTCGGGGGCCGTGGGCTGCGGGACGGAGTCCGGGCAGGCGCCGAAGTGGAGGGGCTTCAGGGGCGGGGGTGCGGACTGGGCGGGGGCCGCGGGCAGCAGAGCGGCTGCGGCCGTGAGCGTGACCAGCAGGGTGGTGCGACGGGACAAGGAGTTCTCCGGGCAGGGGTCGGCAGGGCCATGGGTCATGGATCGGTCCGGTAAGGGACTGGTAAATGAAAATGATTATCGATAGCTTGTCTGAGCGCAATGCCCGGCCCCTCCCTCCCGAGGGCTTCTCCGGGCTGCCCTGAATCCTGAACTCACTGCACGAAAAGGGGAGTTGTGGCTCATCTGCTGATGGTCGAGAGCTGGGTCGGGTCGATGAGCAGACTGCTGCCGAGGGCCGTCCGGGAGGGCGGGCACGAGTTCACGTTCCTCACCCGCGATCTGCACCACTACCTCCGCTCGGCGCCCGAAGGCGCCGCCCACCCGCTGCTCGGCGCGCGCAACGTCATCACCACCGACACCAACGACACCGACGCCCTGCTGCCCGAGATCGAGCGGCTGCACACGGTGCTGCGCTTCGACGGTGTCCTCACCTCCTGCGACTACTACCTGCCAGCGGTGGCACGGATCGCCGGGCGACTGGGCCTGCCCGGCCCAGGCCCTGAGGCGGTCGAGAACGCCTGCCGCAAGGACGCCACCCGTCGGGTCCTCGCCGAGGCGGGCGTGCCCGGACCGCGGTACGCCGTGCACGAGGAGTGGGCCGATCTCGCGCGGGCGGCGCGGGAGATCGGCTATCCGCTGGTGGTCAAGCCCGTCGACCTGTGCGCGGGCATGTATGTGCGGCGCGTGGACGACGAGGAGCAACTGGCGGACGCCGTACGTGCGTTGGCGGAGTTCCCGGTCAACGCCCGCGGCCAGCGGCGCGATCCGGCGGTGCAGCTGGAGGAGTTGCTGGACGGCCCCGAGGTGAGCGTCGAGACCGTGTCGTACGCCGGGACGGTGCACGTGGTGGGCGTGACCGACAAGAGCATCGGCGGGGCGCCGGCGTTCATCGAGACCGGGCACATGTTCCCGGCCGCCCTGTCCGCCGCCGACACCGAGGCCGCCGAACACACCGCGCTCGCCGCGCTCAAGGCCCTCGGTCTCACCGACGGGGTCGTGGCGCACACCGAGATCAAGCTGACCTCCGCCGGTCCCCGCGTCGTCGAGGTCAATCCGCGGCCCGCCGGGAACCGCATCACCGAGCTGGTCCGTCATGTGACCGGCATCGACCTGGCCGCCGCCTTCGTGGACGTCTCCCTCGGTCACGAACCCGATCTGCGCGGCGGCGCCACCGGGCTGCGCAGCGCGGCCATCGGCTTCCTGGTGCCGGAGACCTCGGGCACCCTCGAAGCACTGGACGGCGCCGAACTCCGGGACGCGCCCGGGGTGTTGGAGCTCCAGCTCGCCGAGCCCGGCCGGCAGGTGAAGGCGGCGGGCAGCAACAACGAGTACCTGGGACACGTCATGGCGGCCGATGCCACGGGCCTCGGCGCCCGCGACCGGGTCGAGGCCCTGCTCGGCGAGCTGCGCTCCGGGCTGGTGATCCGATGACCACCGCCGCCGACACCCTGACTTTCGACGGCCTCCTCGCGCGCGCCCGCGCCGGTGAGCTGGGCCCCGACCCGGCGGGACAGCGCATCGCCGTGGCCTTCACCACGCGGCAGGCGGTACGGCACGAGGGCCGTGGCACCGGCTATCGCAACGAGGTGCTCAGTCTGCGGCTGGGCGCGGCCGTCGGCTCCTGCGCGGTCGAGCCCGGCGCCCTGCCGGACGGGGCGGTGGAGGAGTGTGTGGGCGCCGACGTGGCCACACTGCTCGATCATCCGCTGCTGCCGGTGCGGGTGGCTGCGCTGGACGCCTATCTGATGCACGTCACCCCGCACACCCCGGAACACGGGGCCACGACCACCGCACTACCCGCCGGGACGTCGTTGGAGAAGTCCCGCGCGCGGGCGCAGGCCGTGATCGGCCTGCTGGACCTGCCCGCGGGCGCGAGCGTGCTGGTGGTCGGCGTCGTCAACTCCCTGCTGGAGGCGCTGCGTTCACGCGGGCTGCGCTATGTGCCGTGCGACCTCAAGGGCGGGCTGACCGAGTGGGGCGAGGCCGTCGCCACGGACGCGCTCGCCGAGGTCGGCCGCTGCGACGCGCTGCTGGTGTCGGGGATGACGCTCGGCAACGGCACCTTCGATCCGCTGCGGGAGCACGCGCGGACGCACGGCAAGCAGCTGGTCGCGTTCGCGCAGACCGGCAGTGCCGTACTGCCGCGCCTCCTCGGTCACGGGGTGAGCGCGGTGTGTGCCGAGCCCTACCCGTTCTTCTGGCTCGACGGCGGTGCCGGTGTCGTCCATCGCTACACAGGCGGCCCGGAGGGCGGGCGATGACCACCACGGCCGTCCTCCCCGTCGCCCGCCCGGAACTGCTCACCCTCCTCGGCCGCACTCCCCTGGTCCGCGTCACCGCCGAACTGCCCGGCCCCCACCCCGGTTTCTGGGCCAAGCTCGAAGGGCTGGCGGCGGGCGGCATGAAGGCGCGGGCCGCCGTGTCGATGCTGCTGGGCGCCCGGCAGCGGGGTGAACTGCGGCCCGGGGCACCGGTGGTGGAGTCGACCTCGGGAACGCTCGGCATCGGGCTCGCCTTCGCGGGCCAGGCCCTCGGCCACCCCGTCGTGTTGGTCGGCGACAGTGAACTGGAGCCGTCCATGCGGCAGTTGCTGCGCTCCCACGGCGTCCGGCTGGAGATCGTGGACCGTCCCGCAGCCCGGGGCGGCTGGCAGGCGGCACGGCTGACCAGGCTGCGGGAACTGCTGGCGGTTCTGCCGGGCGCGTACTGGCCGGACCAGTACAACAACCCCGACAACAGCGCCGGTTACGCCTCGCTGGCCGCCGAACTCGTGGACCGGCTCGACCATCTGGACGTCCTGGTGTGCAGCGTCGGCACCGGCGGCCACAGTGCCGGCATCATCGGCCCGCTGCGACGCCGCTGGCCCGCGCTGCGGCTGATCGGCGTCGACTCCACCGGCTCCACCATCTTCGGCCAGCCCGCCCGGCCGCGGCTGATGCGCGGGCTGGGCAGCAGCATCCATCCGCGCAACGTGGCCTACGACGCCTTCGACGAGGTCCACTGGGTCGGCCCCGCCGAGGCCATCGACAGCTGTCGGCGCCTCGCCCGCGGCAGTTTCGTCAGCGGCGGCTGGAGCACCGGCGCCGCCGCCCGCGTCGCCGCCTGGGCCGCCCGCGTCCACCCCGGCGCGGTCGTCGCCACGGTCTTCCCCGACGGCCCGCACCGCTACCTCGGCACCGTCTACGACGACGACTTCGCCGCCGCCCACGGCCTCGACCTCACCACAGCCGCCACTCGCCCCGTCGAGATCCCGCACCCCCGTGCGGCGGAGGCCACCGGCTGGGTCCGCTGCACCCGAGTCGCCGACCCCCTGCTCCTGGAAAGGACCCCGTGAAGGCCAGCCTGCGCACCGTACACCTCGCACTCGCCGAGCCGCTGCGCATCTCCCGCTCCACCATGTCCGCCCGCGACGCCGTGTGGCTCACCGTCGAACACGACGGCGTCACCGGTCACGGCGAGGCCGTCACCAGCGTCTATTACGGACTCGATACCGACACACTGAAACGACTCCTCACTGCGGCCGGGACGGCCCTGACCCGCTTCCCGGACCCTGAAAGCGCCCTGTACGAAAGCGAGTTGACGCGCTCAGACCTTCCCCCGGCCGTCACCGCCGCCGTTGAGTCGGCCTTGTTCGACCTCGTCGGCAAGCGGGCCGGCCACCCTGTCCACCGGCTCCTCGGCACCAACGTGCCCCCGGTCGCCGCCACCGCCCGCACCATCGGGATCACCGCGTCGGCCGACGCGGCCGCGCAGGCCCGCCGGCTCGCGGCGAGCGGCTTCGAGGTCATCAAGGTCAAGGCGGGCACCGCCGACCCGGAGGACGACGTGGAGCGGGTCCGCGTCATCCGCGACGCCGCTCCCCGGGCCCGGCTGCTCCTCGACCCCAACGGCGCCTGGACGCCGACGCAGGCCGAGGCGCTGCTCCCCCGGTTCGCCGAGATCGGTGTCGAGGCCGTCGAGCAGCCGATCCCGCCCGGCACCCCGGAGGCGCTGGGCGCGCTGGCCGAGCGCTCACCGCTGCCGGTCATCGCCGACGAGGACGCCGTGGACCTGGCGGACGTACGCCGACTGGCCGGACGCGTCCAGGGCGTCAACGTCAAGCTCGCCAAGTGCGGCGGGGTGCGCGCCGCCCTGCGGATCGCCTCGGCGATCGACGGCAGCGGCACCGACCTCATGCTCGGCTGTCTCACCGCCAGCACCCTCGGTCTCGCGCCCGCCGTGCACCTGGCCGACCGGGCCCGCTGGACCGACCTCGACGGTCATCTGCTGCTCGCTCACGACCCGTGGGCCGGCATCGGCGGCGAGGACGGCGTCGTACGCGCAAATGGCCGTCCCGGTCTCGGAGTTGTGGAGGTGGGGGCGTATGAAGACGTGGCGTGAGATGCGCGGCTTTCCGCTCGCCGTCCAGCTGCTGCTGGTCAACCAGCTCGGTGTCAACACCGGCTTCTACCTGCTCATCCCCTATCTCGCCACCCATCTCACCGACAACCTGGGCATGTCGGCGGCCGTCGTCGGGATCGTCCTCGGGGTGCGCAACCTCAGCCAGCAGGGCCTGTTCATCATCGGCGGCTCCGCCTCCGACCGGCTCGGCGCGCGGGGCGTCATCATCGCCGGGTGTGCGCTGCGGACCGTCGGGTTCGCGCTGTTCGCGCTCGGCGACGACCTGGCCGTGCTGCTCGCCGCGTCCGTGCTGAGCGGGCTGGCCGGGGCGCTGTTCAACCCGGCCGTGCGCACCTACATCGCGCAGGAGGCGGAGGAGCGCAAGGCGGAGGCGTTCGCGCTGTTCAACGTGTTCGCGGCGACCGGCGCGCTGGTCGGTCCGCTGCTGGGCAGCGCGCTGCTGCTCGTCGACTTCCGTACGTCCGCGCTCACCGCGGCCGGCATCTTCGCGGTGCTCACCGTCGCGCAGGCCCTCGTGTTGCCCGCCCGGGAGGTCGAGCCGAGCAAGGGCACCGTGCTCGCCGACTGGCGCGAGGTGCTCGGCAACCGGGCCTTCCTCGCCTTCGCGCTCGCCATGGTCGGCATGTTCACCCTGGAGAACCAGCTGTACCTGCTGCTGCCCGACGGCGCCCGGCAGGCCACCGGCTGGGACGGTGCCGCAGGGCTCGTCTTCCTGGTCGGCACCCTCACCAACCTGGCGCTGCAACTGCGCATCACCCGGGCCCTCAAGGAGCGGGGGACCAGGGCGCGTTGGATCGCCACGGGGCTGGGGCTGATGGCGGTGGCGTTCCTGCCGCCCGCCCTGGTCGTGGGCTCCTCCGGCCATCCCGTGCTGCGCACCCTGCCCGTCCTGGCCGGCGCGCTGCTGCTCTACCTCGGGGTGATGGTCGCCCAGCCGTTCGTGATGGAACTCATCCCCGGCTTCGGCCGCAGCGAGCTGACCGGCACCTACTTCGGCATCTTCTACGTGGTGTCCGGCATCGCCGCCGCCGTCGGCAACACCGTCGTCGGCTGGGCCATGGACGCCGGGGAGCGCGGCGGCGCCGACTGGCTGCCGTGGGCGTGCTGCGCCCTGTTCGGGCTCGCGTCGGCGCTGGGAGTGGCCTGGCTGCACCGGGCGGGCTCACTGCCGACGCAGCAGCGACCCGCCGTACCGGCGACGGTCTGAGGTGGGACCCGTGATGACTGTTCCGCGCAACCTCCTCACCGACAACCCCGAGCTGTACGAGGCCCGCTTCCCCGACCCCGACCGGCTGGCCGGGCGCTGGACGGAGGACTGTCTGCGCCGGCACGGGGCCGGACCGCGCGTCCTCGACATGGGCTGCGGCACCGGCCGCGACGCCGCCCATCTGCACGGCGTCGGCCGCACCGTCACCGGCGCCGACCTGTCGGAGGCGATGCTCGCCCACGCCCGCGTTCACCATCCCGGGCCCGAGTACGTCAACGCCGACCTGCACGGGTTCGACATGGGCCGGTTCGACGCGGTGGTGTGCCTGGACAGCGCGCTGCTGTACTGCCACACCAACGCCCAGCTCGACGCGTTCCTCACGTCCTGCCGGCGGGCCCTGTCGCCCGGTGGGCTGCTGGTCGCGGAGATGCGCAACGGCGCGTACTTCCTCGGCCGCACCGACCTGCTGGACATGCCCACCGCCAACTCCTTCACCTGGCAGGGCACCGTCCACCGTTCCACGACCACGCTCACCGTGGACCGCACGGCCCAACTCCTGCGCCGCACCCGCGTATGGACCACGGACGACGGCTCCGAGCCGGTCGTGCAGCACTCGGCGTGGCGGCTGCTGTTCCCCCAGGAGCTACGGCACCTGCTGGCCGCGCACGGCTTCGAGGTGCTCGAACTCCACGACGGCCCCGGCCCACGCACCGAACCCCCGTGGCAGGACGGCGACTTGCCCGGCGACACGGCGGACGCGGACCGGCTGCACGTTGTCGCGCGCCTCAATTCCACCCTCTGACATCTCACTTCAAGGGACATCCATGTACGACGAACGTCATCCCGGCCTGCACCGCCGCGGTTTCCTCGCCGCCACCTCCCTGGGCGCACTCGCCCTCACCGGCTGCGGCACCGGCGACAGCGACAGCGACGCCAAGAGCGACGGCGCTCCGAAGAGCGGTGGGCGGCTGCGGGCCGCCTTCGCGGGCGGCGGCGCGAGCGAGACCCTCGACCCCCACCTGGCCAACCTCTTCGCCGACGTCGCCCGCGCCAAGGCCCTGTACGACAAGCTCGCGGACTACGGTGCCGACCTCTCCGCGCAGCCGCGGCTGGCGACCAAATGGGAGTCCAACAAGAGCCTCGACCGCTGGCAGGTCACCCTGCGCGAGGCCACCTTCCACGACGGCAGGCCGGTCACCGCCGAGGACGTCCTCTACAGCTACCGCCGTATCGCCGACCCGGACAAGGCGTTCCGCGCCAAGGCGTCCCTGGAGCCCATCGACCTCGAGGCCAGCCGCGCCACCGGGCAGCGGTCGATCGAGTTCGTGCTCAAGCGCCCCACGGCCGAATTCCCCAACGTGCTCGCCGCGTTCGGGGCGTACATCGTCCCCGCCAAGGCCACGGACTTCGACAAGAAGCCCATCGGCTCCGGCCCGTTCCGGTTCGTCTCCTTCGCCCCCGGCCGCTCCGCCGTCTTCCGCCGCTACGACGACTACTGGGAGGGCGCCCCGCACCTGGACGAGCTGGAATTCGTGGTCGCCAACGAGGAGTCGGCCCGCGTCAACGCGCTCCTCGGCGGACAGGTCGAGTACGCGCACGAACTCAACCCGACCACCGCCCGCGCCCATGAGGGCAAGGGCCAGATCGAGATCGTGCGGCTCCGCAACAGCGCCATGCAGGCCTTCTGCATGAAGACGGATCGGCCGCCCTTCGACGACCCGCGCGTGCGCCAGGCGTTCTTCCTCATCGCCGACCGCAAGGAGCTCGTCGACGGGGCCCTGTCCGGGGCGGGGGTGGTCGGCAACGACCTGTTCGGCAAGGGGTACGAGTACTACGACGACTCCCTGCCGCAGCGCGAGCAGGATCTCGACAAGGCCCGCGCCCTGCTCAAGCAGGCCGGAGCCGAGAACCTCAAGGTCACCCTGGACACCTCGGCCGTCGCCGCCGGCTTCACCGAGGCCGCGAGCATCTTCCGCGACCAGGCCGCCAAGGCCGGTGTCACGATCGACGTGAAGATGGGCAGCAAGGACTCCTACTGGGCCGACATCCTCAACAACGGCACCCTGTGCTGCTACCGCTCCGGCGCCATGCCGATCGAGGCCCACATCTCCCAGCGGCTGCTCACCGACTCCACCACCAATGCCACCAAGTGGCAGCACAAGGACTTCGACGCGCTCTACGAGCAGGCCCAGTCCACCCGCGACGAGTCCGCGCGGGCCGCCGTCTACAACCGGATGCAGCGCCGCCTGTACACCGAGGGCGGGTTCCTGATCTGGGGGTTCGCCGACTGGATCCTCGGAACGGCCCGCACTGTGCGCGGTGTTGAGACCAAGGCGCCCGCCAACACGCTCGACTGGGCGCGCTTCGACAAGGTCTGGCTGGCGTGAGCGGACTGCGTTCCTTCGTCGCCCGGCGGCTGCTCCTCGGTGCCGCGCAGACCGTGGCCGTGGTGCTGCTGGTCTTCGCGCTCACCGAGGCGCTGCCGGGCGACGCCGCCGTGGCCCTGGCCGGCGACCAGCCCGACCCGGCCAGGATCGCGGCGATCCGCGAGACCATGCACCTCGACAAACCCGCCTACGAGCGGCTCGCCGACTGGGCGACGGGACTGCTCCACGGCGACCTCGGCACCTCGCTGGTCTCCGGCCGCCCGGTCGGCCGCTACATCGCCGACGGCTTCGGCCCCACGCTCCTGCTGGCCACGCTCACCCTGGCGCTGCTCGTTCCCCTCGGCTTCGGCCTCGGCGTGCTCGCCGCCCGCCACGAGGGGCGGCTCGCCGACCGGCTGATCAGCTCGGTGACGCTCGCGGTGTACGCGGTGCCCGAGTTCGCCCTCGGCGTGCTGCTCGTGACCGTCCTGGCGCTGCAACTGGCCTGGCTGCCGCCGACCGCTGTCGGCTACGGCACGGACCTGCTCGGCCACCCGGCCGCGCTCGTCCTGCCGGTGCTCGTCCTGCTGGCACGCCCGGTGTGCTCGCTGTCCCGGCTGGTGCGGGCGGGCATGATCGACGCACTGGCCTCGCCGTACGTGGCGCAGGCCCGCCGGTACGGGATCTCGGGCCCTCGCGTCCGCTACACCCACGCCCTGCCCAACGCCCTCGCCCCCGCGGTGCAGCAACTCGCCCGTACCGTCGACTGGTTGCTGTGCGGCGTCATCGTCGTGGAGGCGTTGTACGTGATCCCCGGTCTCGGCACCGTGCTCCTCAACGCCGTCGCCGAACGCGACGTGCCGGTGGTGCAGGGGCTCGCGGTGGTGTTCGGCGTCCTGACCGTCGTCATCAATCTCGGCGCGGACCTCGTGGCCCACCGGCTGGCGCCCCGGGCGGGGGTGGCCGCGTGAGCAAGATGCCTACGGGGCGCTTCGCGCTCGGCGTCGCGGTCATCGCCGTACCGCTGCTCATCGCCCTGCTGGGGCCGGTGTTCGCGGGTCAACCGGGGCCGCGGGCAGCGTCGTTCACGCTGGGCGGCGGTCACTGGCTCGGTACCGACTTCGTGGGCCGGGACGTGTGGCAGCAGGTGCTGCACGGGGGCCGGCCGGTCGTGCTGACCGCGCTGGCCGCCACCGCGCTGTCGTATCTCGTCGCGCTCCCGGTCGGGCTGGCCGGGGCGCTCACGCATCGCCGCTGGCTGGAGGAGCTGCTGATGCGGCCCCTGGACGTCCTGCTGGCGGTGCCGTCGCTGCTGCTGATCCTGCTGGCGGCGACCGTGTTCTCGCCGGGGGCCGTGGGGCTCGCGCTGCTGGTCGCGCTGGTCAACGTGCCCGACGCCGCCCGCATCGTCCGGGCCGCCGCCGCGGAGGCCGCCGCCCGGCCCGCGGTCGAGGCGCTGCGCATGCAGGGCGAGACGTGGTGGCGGATGGCCGTCTGCTACGTCGGCCGGTCCATCCTGCGCACCCTGGCCGCGGACGCCGGGACGCGGCTGACCGGTGTGCTGTATCTGGTCGCGACGGCGGCGTTCCTCGGTGTCGGGGTGGCTCCGGACGCCGCCGACTGGGCGGTCATGGTCGACCGCAACCGTACGGGTCTGTTCGTCCAGCCGTGGGCCGTCGTCGTCCCCGCCCTGCTCATCGTCGCGCTGACGATGGGCACCAATCTCCTCTTCGACGCGGCCCTCGGGGGCGACCGGGGTCGAAACGCAGCCGGGCCCCGCCGCCGGGCAGGAAGTGAAGCACGCTCGTGAACCAGATGGACGACAGTGCGGAACCCCTGGCTGAGGCTCCCGCCGAGGAGCCTCAGTCGCAGACGCCCGTCACCGAGGAGCCCTTGGTCGAGCTGCGTGAGCTGCGGGTCGAGATCGACGGCCGGGCGATCGTCGACGGAGTGACGCTCAGGGTGGTGCCCGGCAAGATCACCGCCCTGGTCGGCGCCTCCGGCAGCGGCAAGACCACCACCGGGCTGGCCCTGCTCGGCGAGTTCCCGCCGGGCGCCCGCGTCACCGGTGAGGTGCGCCGGGCCGCCGACGGCCTCGTGGGCTACGTCCCGCAGCATCCCGCGGCCGTGCTCAACCCCGCTCGCCGGATCTCCGCCCTCCTCACCGACATCGCCCGCGCCCAGGTGGGTCATCTGCCGCGCGCACAGCGACGGGCGGCGGCCCGCGAACGGGTCCTGCGCGCCCTCGCCGAGGCACAACTCCCGGACGCCGAAGCCCTCTTGCGCCGTCACCCGCACCAGCTCTCCGGTGGCCAGCAGCAGCGCGTCGTCCTCGCGCAGGCCCTGCTGCTGGGTGCCCGGATCATCGTCGCGGACGAGCCCACCACCGGTCAGGACGCCCTCACCAAGAGCCGTGTCGTCGAGCAGTTGGCGGCCGTCGCGGCGCGGGGCATCGCCGTCGTCCTGCTCAGCCACGACCTGGACGTCGTACGGGCGCTCGCCGACGAGGTGATCGTCATGCGGGCGGGCCGGGTCGTG
This sequence comes from Streptomyces justiciae, assembly GCF_015163075.1. Classification (GTDB taxonomy): domain Bacteria; phylum Actinomycetota; class Actinomycetes; order Streptomycetales; family Streptomycetaceae; genus Streptomyces; species Streptomyces justiciae. The sequence goes on along the minus strand of NZ_JADDXU010000004.1, from coordinate 199,282 downwards.
GAGTCGGGTCCGGCGCAGCGCCTCTGGTCGGCACCACGGCATCCCTGGACACGCGAACTCCTCGCCGAACAGCCACAGTTCACAGCGCAGGAGGGTTCTGCCGGGCAGCCCGTCCTCCAGGTCCGGGACCTGGTCGCCCGCCACCGCGACCCCAGCGCACGCGGCAGCACCGAGGTATTGCGCACACCCCGACTCGACCTGCACAGCGGCGAATGCCTGGCCGTGGTCGGCCGTTCCGGCAGCGGCAAAACCACCCTCGCCCGCTGCCTGGCCGGGCTGCACCGCGACCACGACGGCGAAGTCCTCCTCGACGGCGTCCCGCTGCCGCGCAGCCTGCGCGGTCGCAGCCGTGCGCAACTGGCGGCCGTGCAGTACGTCTTCCAGGACGCGCGCGCCGCCTTCGACGAACACCGGCCGGTGCTGCATCAGGTGGCCCGCACCGCGGTACGGCTGCGCGGCACCGACCCCGCAGCCGCGACGCGGGAAGCCCTGGCCACGTTGTCCGGCCTCGGCCTGGACGAGGATCTCGCCCGCCGACGCCCGGGGCGGCTCTCCGGCGGTGAACTCCAGCGAGCCGCCCTCGCCCGCGCCCTGCTGGCCCGCCCCCGCGTCCTCGTCTGCGACGAGATCACGTCCGGCCTGGACACCGTCACCCGGCGCGGCATCCTCGACCTCCTCACCACCCTGCTCCACGACCGCGACGACGACCTGTCCCTGGTCCTGATCACCCACGACCTGGACACCGCCGCACTCGCCCACCACATCGCCGTCCTGGACGCCGGCGAACTCGTCGAACAGGGATCCGCGGGCCAGGTCCTCACCGCGCCCCGCCATCCGTTCACCCGGTCGCTCCTGGAGAGCACGGACCGTCGACGGGCCGGCCAGGCGTCATCGGCGGTCTGACAGGAACCGAGTGGCCCAGGAGACGACGGACGCGTTAGCGCGCCCGTAAGGAACGACGGCTGACTCGCCCCGCCTCCGGGCCAGGCGGGGCGAGCCCTACGGCGTCTCCCTCACCGGCGGCAGCGCCGCCCAGACCTCTTGGAGCAGCGTCTCGTAATGCTCCCCGTACGTGACCACGCCCGCGTACACCGCGTCGAGTGCGGCCCGCAGCGGGTCCGCCTCCGCCGCTCCGGTCACCGCGGGAAGCGCCATGTGCGGCTGGGACATCCGCTGGGACGGGTCCGGGGCGCCGATGGTGACTCCCATGGTGAACACTCCGGTCCGGGACCGCCGCCCGGGCACCCGCTGCGGCTTCGACCACTCCACGGCGGCGGCCGCGGGACCCACCACCTGCGGCGCCTCCCAGGCCGTCACCCCCGGCCGTGGCGCGGGTGGCTGGAACGGGGACCGCTCGGGCGGGACGGCCTCGCCGACGGTCCGGTCCGGGGCGTGCGGGTCGTCGGCCAGGGTCTGCCACATGCGGTTCCAGTCGTCGAAGGGCGGCGGCAGCGGGCGTCTTTCCGCCAGCGCGGTGAGCCCGTCGTCGACCCAGTCGAGGGCGGTGAGGCCGGACTGCTCGCAGGCCCGCCGAGCCGCCAACAGGGCGACGGCACGCTGGACTTCAGGACCCGCGGCGTCGATCGCATGGACCAGGGGCGGGTCGAAGCGCACCAGACCACGGACGTTTCCCAGGACCTCACGCAGGGCCTGGCTGGGCAGCTGCCCACCCCACTCCCAGCGCTCCAGGGCGAGCCTGTGCTCCCGCTCGGCCCGCTCCTGTTCGAGTCGCTCGCGACGCTCGGCCTCGGCACGCTCTTCCGGGGTGGGAGGCGGCGGTTGCTCGCCGGCGAAGGTGTGCCAGTAGGCGGCGATCTTCGACGCCTGCCTGAGTACGCGGTCGGTCTCCGGCGGAGCGGGCCAGAACTGCAGGAGGTAGCAGTCCAGTTGCGGCTCGTCGTCCAGGCGGGTGTCCTTCCTGTTCGCCTCGTCCATGCCCTTCCCGCAGTAGCGCACGCGGTAGTCGGTCTCCTCCAGGTCCAGCTCCCAGACCGCTTCGCCGGCCCACTGCACCAGTTGGCTGTCCGACGAGACGGGGCGGAAGGACACCTCCACCACGTCCTCCCACTGCGGGTCCAGGGCAGGAGGCTCCTCGTGGACCTCGACGGTGAAACCGACGTCCCCCGTGTGCAGCCCGGTCGTCAGCCACAGGGCGCCCGGGATGGCGGCACCGCACAGTCCCGCGCTCTGTCCGGCGAACGCCTCGCCGAGATCCGGGCCGTAGCTCTCCGGGTCGCTCTCGACATAGATCTGTCCGTAGTGAACGAACACTTCGCCCTCGACCGGCCTGCGCATCGCTACCTCCCGCTGGATGTGCCACCACCCTACGGACGGCCACTGACAGCTCAGTCGCGCCCGCAGACGGGGGACCGCGCTAGGACTTCTTCGCCGTCCGGGCCCGGTACGCCGCGACCGTCGTCCGGCTCGCGCACGCGTTGGAGCAGAACCGGCGTGTCCGGTTCCGTGACTGGTCCACGAAGTAGTTGTCGCAGCCGGCCGCGGCGCACCGCCCCAGCGTCACCGCCGGCTCCCCGGCCACCACCAGCGCGAGCTGGGCGGCGATCAGTTGGCCGGCCCAGCGCTCGGCCGGAGTGCCGTTGCGGCTGAAGTGGAGGTGCCAGCCGCCGAGTCCGTCATGGTCGGACAGGTGCATCTCCGGCGGATAGTCACGCAACAGCCGGTGCACGGCCTCGGGTGCGGTGCCGTCGACCACCTGCGCCAAGGCCTCGCGCACGAGGTCCGGCAGCTCGCCGTAGTCGCCGCCCGGCGGCGGAGTGATCCCGTGCTCCTCGAAGAACGTGCCGACCAGTTCGCCGTGTTGGTCGAGCGTCCTCGTGTTGGCCAGCTCCACGGCCAGCCGCGTCACATTCCCGACGTAGTCACCGTACTGCACTTGACCACCTACATCGCCGCTTCCTAATGTAGGCGCCATGCTATCTGATGACACCTACATTGCTCGTCGGCTGCATCTGCTCGGGGAATGGGACGCCGCGCTCGCCGTCCTGGGCCCGGACGCCGAACCCGAGCTGCGCGCGGAGATCGCCGTAGAGCGCTGGTTCTTCCGGATCGAGGGTCATGAGGAGGCCGAGAAGGCGGTCGCGGCGCTCGATCCCTCGTCGCCGACCGCGCACCTGCTCACGGCGCGCCTGGCTTACAGCCGGCTGCTGTTCCGTCGCGACCCGCGTCCCGACGACCGCGCCGTGGCCGAGGCCGACTACCGCGCGGCGGTCGATCGCGGCGACGAGAACCTGCGCGGCTGGGCCGAGTTCCACTGGGCGGTCCTGCTGGACAACATCGACGAGGACCCGGCGGCCGCCGACCCGCACTACGAGACGGCACTCCGCATCGCCACGGCGTCCGGCGACGAGTTCCTCGAGTCGTACATCATCCGCCACATCGCTCCACGCAAGGAGCCCGCCGAGCGGATCGCGATGCTGCGTCGCTCACTTCACCTGCGGGCCGCGCTCGGCGCCCGGCCGCAGACCGTCGCCGCACAGGCCCTCCTCGCCCTCAACCTCCCCGAGGACGACCCAGAACGCGCCGAACTCATCCGTACGTTCCGCCCGGCCGCGGAGGAACTGCACATCGGCTGGCTCCTGTCCGACGACTGACCCGCCTGCCAGGGCGGCACATCATCACGGACCCACGGACGTCCTCGGTTCCGCCGCATACGGCCGACCGAACCTTGGACGCCCGTTCACCGCTCTACTCGCCGGAGGCGACGGGTGCGACGAGGTCCCCCGCCTCGGGGAGCTCCTCGACGTCCACGCCTCGCACCTGGGACAACTCGTGCTTGAGCGCGGCGAGTTCGGAGCCGCCCGCCATATGGTTGGTCAGCTCTTCCAGACTGACCTCGTCACGCGAGGCGTTGAGTTCCATGGTGCCCAGACGCAGCACGCTGAAGTGGTCGCCGACCATGTAGGCGTGGTGCGGGTTGTGGGTGATGAAGATGACGCCGAGGCCGCGGTCGCGGGCGGCAGCGATGTACTTCAGCACCACACCGGACTGCTTCACACCGAGCGCGGCGGTCGGCTCGTCCAGGATGAGCACGCGGGCGCCGAAGTAGACGGCGCGGGCGATCGCCACGCACTGGCGCTGGCCACCGGACAGCGTGCCGATCGGCTGCTCCAGATCGTCCAGGACGATGCCCATCTCCCGCAGTTCGCGATCGGCGGTCTTCTTCATCCCCTCGATGTCCAGCCGCCGCAGCGGCCATGGCCCCTTCGTCGTCTCGGAGCCGAGGAAGAAGTTCCGCCACACCGGCATCAACGGGACCACGGCGAGGTCCTGGTAGACGGTGGCGATGCCCTTGTCCAGCGCCTCGCGCGGCGTCGAGAAACGGACCGCCCCGCCGTCCACCAGGAACTCGCCCTCGGTGTGCTGATGCAGACCCGAGATGATTTTGATCAGCGTGGACTTGCCCGCGCCGTTGTCGCCCAGCACACAGGTGACCTTGCCGGCGTGCACGGTCAGGTTGACGCCGTGCAGGGCGCGGATGTTGCCGTAGGACTTGCCCGCGGCCTTCAACTCGACGACGGGCGCGCCTGTTTCGTTGGATGTCATCACGTCACCTCCGGGTCGCCGTACGGCTGACCCACAGATTGATCAGGACGGCGCCGAGCAGCATCACGCCCAGGAAGGCCTTGAACCAGTCCGGGTTCCACCCGGCGTACACGATGCCCTGCTGCACCATGCCGAACATGAACGCCCCGAACACCGGACCGATCGCGGAGCCGGCACCACCGGTGAGCAGACAGCCGCCGATGACGGCCGCGGAGATGTAGATCAGCTCCTGCCCGACGCCTTCACCCGACTGCACGGTGTTGAAGGAGAACAGGTTGTGCATCCCGACGAACCAGGCGCCGAACCCGACCAGCATGAACAGCGAGATCTTCGTGAAGGTCACCGGCACACCGACGGCCCGCGCCGACTCCTTGTTGCCGCCCACCGCGAAGATCCAGTTGCCGTACTTCGTGCGCAGCAACACCCACGTCGCCAGCGCCGCGAACACCAGCCAGTACACGATCGTGATCTTGACCTGCACGCCGCCGACCTCGAACGACGACGCGAAGACCTTCTTCGCCTGGTCGAAGCCGTCCATGTCACTGATGTCATCGGTGGCCACGTTGCCGGTCACGAGCTTCGTCACCGCCAGGTTCACGCCCTGGAGGATCAGGAAGCTGCCCAGGGTGATGAGGAAGCTCGGCAGCCCGGTCTTGACGACCAGCCAGCCGTTGAGGAACCCGATCGCCAGCGAGACGAGGAGTGCGAGCAGCACGCCCATCCACACGTTCATGGACAGCTGGTAGGCCAGCATGCTCGCGGTCAGCGCGGAGGTGATCACCGCGACACCCGACGAGAGGTCGAACTCGCCGCCGACCATCAGCAGCGCGACCGGCAGGGCCATGATCCCGATGGTCGACGACTGGTAGAGGACGTTCGCCATCGAGCTGCCGTCGCGCACCGGCGGCGCGGAGACCAGGAAGAACACGTAGACGGCGACGGCACCGAGGAAGACACCGACCTCGGGGCGGGCCAACAGCCGCAGCGCCAGCGGGCGTTGCGCGGTCCGGCCGTCGGTCTCCTTCGGGCCGGGGGCCGGCGGTGCGGTCACCGCCGGCTCGGCATGCTGGGTCACACTCATCACCGGGTGCCCTTCGCGGCGAACTTGGCGACGTCGTCCGCGTTGTCCTTGGTGATGAAGGCCGGGCCGGTCAGCACGGGCGCGGTGCCGCCGCCGCTGAAGTTGCCGTTGTTCTTGTAGAGCCACAGCGAGTCGACCGCCAAGTAGCCCTGGAGGTACGGCTGCTGGTCGACGGCGAACTGGACGGTCCCGCTCTGGACCGCCTTCACCAGCTCCTTGTTGAGGTCGAAGGTCGCGATCTTCGCCTTGCTGCTCGCGTCGGACACCGACTGCACCGCGGTGAGGGCGATGGGCGCGCCGAGGGTGACGACCTCGTCGATGGAGGAGTCCTGCTTGAGCTTGGCGGTGATGGTCGACTTCACCGACGGCATGTCGGTGCCGTTGACGTAGAGGATGTCGGTGTCGCCGCTGAAGCCCTTCTTCAGACCGGCGCAGCGGGCCTCCAGGGCGACCTGGCCCTGCTCCTGGACGACGCAGAGGGCGTGTTTGGCGCCCAGTTGGTTCAGCCGCTCGCCGAAGGCCTGGCCGGCGATGTTCTCGTCCTGGCCGAAGTACTCGAGCATGCCGAGCCTCTTCCAGTCGCTGACGCCGGAGTTGAAGCCGACGACCGGGATGCCGGCCGCCTTGGCCTTGGCGACGACGTCCTTCATGGCGTCGGGCTTGGCGGCGGTCAGGGCGATGCCGTCGACCTTCTGGTCGATGGCGTTCTGGACGAGGTTGGCCTGGGCGCCCGCGCTCGGGTCGGACGAGTAGACCAGCTTGATGTTGTCCTTGGCGGCGGCGGCCTCGGCACCCTTGCGGATCAGGTCCCAGAAGGTGTCGCCCGGGGAGGCGTGGGTGATCATGGCCACCGTCATGCGCGGGGTGGTGGCCTTGCCCGCGGAGGCCGCCGCGTCGCCTTCCTCGGACTTCTTGCCGCCGGAGCTGCTGGAGCAGCCCGTGGCGAACAGGGCGCCGACGAGAACCGTGGCGGTCAGAGCGGCGGCTCGGTGGTGTCTGTGCATGTCCCTTGCACCTCACTGTGCTGGTCAGGGTGGGAATGGGGGCTTCGGCTCGAAAAAGCAGGGGCCGACCCGCGGGAGCGGGTGAGCGGTGTTGGAACGCCGGGTGCGGCGGAAAAAGGACGCTGTCCGTGGCAGCCATGGGTGTGCGCCTCGGTGGAGCTACGAGCTACTAGAGCGCGTTACTAGTGCGCGCTAGTGGCTCGTACTATGAAACGCCCCAAGGGTGATGTCAATAGGTTTGTCAGGACGTCTCAACAAAGCGGTCCACCGGGGTGTGGGAAACACCAGGTCCGCGTGCGCATACGGTGAGCACAGCTTCGTGATGTGCGCGAGAAGGAGACAGGATGAGCGGGCGGCGGCCGACGGGGTCCGGCGGGTTCGTGAAGGTGTGCGGGCTCACCCAGGAGCAGCAGATCGACTGGGCCATCGAGCTGGGCTACGACGCCATCGGGGTCGTGGTGACCCCCAAGAGCAAGCGGTACTGCCCGCCCGAGCGGGCCGTGGCGCTCGCCGACCACGCCCGGGGACGGATTCCCACGTTCGCGGTGGCGCTGACCCATGAGGAGACGCAGGCCGTCGCCGAGCACTTCGACACGATCCAGGTCTACGAGATGGTCGACATCCCCCATCTCGCCCTCGCCTCCGGTACGCCGCCCGAGCACCCGGAGGCCCTGGAGTACTTCTTCTACGACGCCAGCACGGGCAGCGGTGTCTTCGCGGACATCCCCGAGTGGGTCAAGGACGTTCCCGGCCGGGTCGTGATCGCCGGGGGCCTCGACGAGCACAACGTGGCGGGCGTGATCGAGGCGTTCGCCCCCTACGGGGTGGACGTCTCCAGCAGCGTCGAGACCGCGCCGGGCGTCAAGAGCCGGGAGAAGATGGCCGCCTTCATCGCCGCGGCCCGCTCACACTGACCGGGCGCGCCCCAGCAGGGTGAGCAGGGGCCCCACCGGCAGTCCATGGCGGGTGTGCCCCTCCGGGCCCGTGGTCGTGGTGGCCGTCAGCAAGGAGTTGAGGACGGCCTCCTCCACGGCGTCGAGCACGGCGACGAAGACAGGGTCGAGCCGGTCGTCGGGCAGCACGGTCGGACCGGCGGGCTCGCCGAGGGGACGGGTGCCGAAGGCGAGGCCGTAGTCGCCGCTGCCGTGCCCGTACCCGGCGCCGACGCGGGCCAGCGCGTAGACCGCGCGTCGGGCCACCCGGGTCAGCTGGCGGGCGTCGAGCGGCGCGTCGGTGGCGGCCACGACCATGCACGAGCCGCGGTCGGGGCCGATGTCCGGGTCGGGCAGACCGACGTCGACGGGGGTGATCGTACGGCCCGAAATCCTGAGCGTGCCACCGAAGTTAGCCTGCACCAGCACCCCCACCGTCGCCTCCCGGCCGCTCAGCACGAGCCGTCGCGACGAGGTGCCGACACCGGCCTTGAACCCGAGCGCGGTCGTCCCGGTACCCGCCCCCACGCACCCTTCGGCCATCGGCCCGTCGGACGCGCCCTCCAACGCGGACCGGACGTGCTCCTCGCGCACCGGGCGGGAACGGATGTCGGACAGCAGCCCGTCGTTGCACTCCCCCACGACCGGGTTCAGGCTCCGCACGCCCTCGTTGCCCGGCCGTTCCAGCATCCAGCCGACCAGGGCGTCGGCGACGCGGAACGCGGAGAGGGTCGAGGTGAGCAGCACCGGCGTCTCCAGCGCGCCGAGTTCGGCCAGCTGCGTGCTGCCCAGCAGCTTGCAGTACCCGTTGCCCACGAACACCCCTGCGGGCAGCGGGCGTTGCGGGCTGATCCCGTCCGGCACGATCGCGGTGACGCCGCTGTGCACCCGCGGCGGGTCGATCAGCGTGGTGTGGCCGACCCGGACGCCTGGGACATCGGTGAGCGCGTTGTGCGGCCCCGTGGGCAGGTCACCGACGCCGAGGCCGATGTCCCGGGCCCGAGGAGCGGAGGCGGAGAGACGGGGGTCGGGTGCGCTCATGATCGGCACCCTACGCGAGCACGATTCCCGCCGGTTCGGCTACGCCTTCTCGAGCTGGTCCGCCAGATCGGACAGGCCGTCGGCGTACAGGTCGAAGCGGTCCTCGGGGGTGGGCGGGTCGCCGACCGGGCGGGCGACGTAGGCGGTGCGCAGGCCGAGGCGCTGGGCCCCGCGCAGGTCCCAGGCGTGGGCGGCGACCATCAGCAGCCGCTCCGGTGGCCGGCCGGAGACGGTGACGGCCAGTCGGTAGACCGCGGGGTCCGGCTTGAAGGTCCTGGCCTCCTCGGCGGACAAGGCCTGGTGCCAGCGCAGTCCGGCGTGGGCGTTGAGTTCCAGCAAGGCCGTACGGCTCGCGTTGGACAGGCCGATCAGCGGGAACCGCTCGGCGAGCCGGGCGAGGCCCGCCACGGTGTCGGGCCACGGCGGGAGCCGACGAGCCGACTCGGCGAGCCCGGCGGCGGCCCCGGCGGCGTCGGCGACCAGCAGCGCCGCTTCCCGGTCGATGACCTCGCTGGTGGCATAAGGCCTCGCCCCGTCGACCACGCGGCGCTGCTCGTGCTCGACGTGCCGCTGCCACAGCGTGAGGAGTTCCTCGACCCTGGTGTCGTCGAGTGAGGCATCGAGTGCGCGGATGCCGGCGCGGAGTCCCGCCGGTTCGTCGACGAGGGTGCCGAGCACGTCGAACACGACGGCGTCGATCTCCAGCTCTGCCATGGGCGGGGCCTCCCGGAGGGGTCACGGTGACGGGCGGCGCAGGCACCGGTGAGTGCCCGCGCCGCCCGGTGTCCGGCTCACCGTCGGGCGACGCCGATGGTGATGATGCCGGCCAGCTTCGGGCTGGTGGCGTTGTCGTAAACGACCTCGCCGCCCGCCTTCTTCCAGATCTTGATCCGGAACGTGTCCGCGGTGGCCGTGACCCGGAATCCGTAGCCGCTGCCGCCGTTGACCGTGCCCGACCCCTGGTAGACCGCCTGGTCGCCGGTGACCACAAGCCAGTCGGAGCCGGTCGAGCGGAACTTCAGCTTGGCCGGGCCGAAGTCGAGCGACGCCCATCCCGTGGGGACGGTGGCTCCCTTCTCGTACAGGGCCACGAAGGAGAAGGCGGCCTTGCCGGTCAGGTCCGGGCGGGCGGGGTAGGCGCCGGCCGGGGACGTGAAGACACCGGTGCCGAAGGCGGGTCCGGCCAAGCGGTCGTAGACGATCAGCTCGGGGAGGGTCGTGCCGTCCGAGGCGCCGTCGTCGTCGGTGACCGTGATGACCGGGCGGCGGATGCCGGCCTTGGTGTAGGTGTGCTCGGCCCGGCAGCCTGTCGCGGTGACCTTGCCGGCCTGCGGTGCGGTGCCGTCCTTCCAGTCGACCTTGCAGGTGTGGGTGTCGGAGGTGCCGGGGTCGGTGAAGGCGGCCGTGACGACGGCGGTCCTGCCCACCGACAGCGCGGACTTGGGTCCGGTGGCGGAGGTGATGGCCGGTGCCGCGTTGGCGACCTTCACGGTGGCCGTGTCGCTGCTGCGGCCGCCGGTCAGGGTGACGGTGTAGGTGCCGTCGTCGGTGCAGGTGACGGTGGTGTGCGCCGCCTCGGGGTCGGCGAAGGTGCAGGGTGCCCCGTCCTCGACCGTCCACTTCGGGCTGCCCGCCCCCGACAGGGTGCCGTTCAGCGCGAGCGCTTCGCCTTCGATGCCCTCGGCGTTCGGACCGGCGTGCACGATGGTGACCGGGTCGATGCTGGTGAGCGTCGGCACGACCTTCTTTATCAGGCCGTCCGCGTCGAACTCCAGCTTGTCCACGGTGGTTTCACGGTGCGTGCCGTCTCCGCCGGGGATGGCGAACCGGTGGTAGGCGATGTACCAGTCGTCCGTGTTGGGGACATGGACGACGGAGTGGTGGCCAGGACCCTTGATGCCGAGCGAGAGGTCCTTCTCCAGGATCACTCCGCGCTTGGTCCACGGGCCGGTGGGCGAGGAGCCGGTGGCGTAGGCGACCCGGTAGTTCTCGTCCCGGGTGTCGTTCTCCGACCACATGAAGTAGTAGGTGCCCTTGCGCTTGATGACGAAGGAGCCCTCGTTGTACCCGCTGGGGGTGATGTCCTTCATCTTCGCGGTGTCGATCGAGACCATGTCGGCGTTCAGTGGCGCGACGTAGGCATGGCCGTTGCCCCAGTAGAGGTACGACGTGCCGTCGTCGTCCGTGAACACGGCCGGGTCGATCATCTGGCCGCTGAACTGGCCCGCCTTCAGCAGAGGTTGACCGAGGGCGTCCTTGAACGGGCCGGTCGGCGAGTCGGACACCGCGACACCGATGTTGGCGTCGGCGCAGAAGTAGAAGTAGTACTTGCCGTCCTTCTCGGCGATGGTCGGCGCCCAGGCGCGGCTGTCCGCCCAGGAGACGTCGGGACCGAGGTCGAGGATGACGCCGTGGTCCTTCCAGTGGACCAGGTCGGTGGAGGAGTAGGCCTTGAACTGCGTGCCGCTCCAGCCGTCGAAGCCGTCGGTGGTCGGGTAGAGGTAGAAGGTGTCGCCGAAGCGGACGATGTTCGGGTCGGCGTTGAGACCGGGCAGGACCGGGCTCTTCATGATGAGCGCCGAGACCGTCCAGGTGCGCTTCTTGCCGTCGGAGCCGGTCACTTCGTACGTCACCGGCTTGGTGAAGTCCTGGACGCTGCCGGAGGCGGGGCTGATCGCGGCGCCGTGGGCGAGGGTGAACTCCGGTGCCAGCGAGGTGAGATCGGCGCCTTCCTTCAGCGGGAGCGTGATCTTGCTGTCAGCGTTGTCGATGATCGCGTCGACCTTCAGGTCGGTCTGCGTGGCCTTGGCGATGCCTGCGGTGTTGCCGCTGAGCTCCATGACCTCCGCGGCCGTCAGGGCCCGGTCGTAGATGCGGAAGTCGTCGACCTCGCCGCCGAAGTAGGGGTCGGCCGAGTAGAGGGAGCGGCCGATGTAGCCGCTGTAGTCCTTGTTGGCGTCGTACAGTTCGGACGGCTTGATGCCGGTCGTGGTGCGGGCTGCCTCGATGCCGTCGACGTAGAGGACCATGATCCCGGTCGAGCCGTCCAACGTCACCGTGACATGCCGCCACTCACCGGGTGTGAGCTGCGAGCCGGCCGTCAGCTTCGACTCGGCGGACCAACTCGCCTTGGTGATGGCCGAGTAGAGGCTGGAGCCGCCGTTGGACGGCGTGGCGAACAGGTACTTGTTGCTGTCGGGGCCGAGCCCGAAGAGCCACTGGAAGCTCGCGCCGCCCTGCCACTTGGCGTACGTCGAGACGGTCACGCTGTCGGCGTTCTTCAGCACCCCGTTGGGGATCTTCACGTACGGGGACGTGGCCGAGTCGCCGGACATCTTGAACGAGCCGCCGTCCACTCCGGTGCCGAAGGCGGGAGTTCGGGCGTAGGTGCCGTGGTAGCCGTGGCCGCTGGCGTCGCGGGCGATGTTGCCGCCGGTCTCGTCGAAGTCGTACTCCAGGAGCAGGTCCGCCGGGACGTCCGGACCCTCCGCCGAGACGGTGACCTCGGCCTGGACCGGTAGTGCGGCGCCGTCGGGCAGGCTGCCGGTGACCGTGAAGGTGCCGGGCTGCGCGTACTTCGACTCGGGGACGTCCTCCCAGTCGACGGCGACGGGGCGCTTGACGCCGTCGGCGTAGGTGGCGATGACGGTGGCCGGCAGGACCGGGGCCTCACCGGTCCGGGTCTTGACCTGGATGTCCTCGACGCTCTCCACCAGCTGGTCGGGCTGGTAGGCGCGCAGCAGCCGGTCGTACTCGGCCTGGGTGACCGGCAGGACCGTGCCGTGGCGTGGCTTGGCCGGCAGGTCGTAGTCGGTGGCCGGGGTCCAGACGCCGGAGTCGAGGTCGGTGGTCTCGAAGGGGATGTAGCCGCGGCCGCCGAACTCGTCGAGGAACGCGTACCACTTCTCCTCGGTGTTCGACTTGAACACCAGCGGCCCCTCGGCGGCGCTCATCGCGCCCTTGCCGATGCCCTCGGCGACCGGGGTCCACGAACCGAGGATCGAGTCGCTCTTCTCCTCGAAGATGAACTTGCTGTTGGGGGTGGAGGAGGTGTTGTTCCGCTCGTCCTTCGACAGGCGGTAGTAGGTGCCGTTGCGCTGGATCATCGTGGAGTCGATGACCGAGTAGCCGCGGTCGATCCAGACCTTGGGCTCGCTGAAGGTGTAGAAGTCGCGGGTGGTCGCGTACATCATGCGGTTGTACGTGTCGCCGGAGTGCGCGTCGTTGTCGTACAGCTTCGACGCCCAGAAGACCACGTACTCGCCGCGCTCGGCGTCGTAGAAGGCCTCCGGCGCCCAGGTGTTGCCGGCGCTGTCCGGGGAGACCTTCACCAGGCGCTGGTTGGTCCAGTGGACGAGGTCGGTGGACTCCCAGACCATGATGGACTTGCTGCCGCTGCGCTGGGCGGCGTCCCAGTCGCCGTTGCCGTAGATCCGCAGGTCGGTGGCGATCTGGTAGAACTTGTCGCCCTCCGGGGAGCGGATGATGAACGGGTCGCGCAGGCCCTTCTCGCCGAGCGTGGAGGTCAGGACCGGCTTGCCGTCATTCAACTCCCGCCACTTCAGCGGGTTGTTGCCCTTGCTGAGGGCCGCGTAGAGCTGTTCGCCGTCCGAGGTGCCCTCGCCGGTGAAGTAGCTGAACATGTAGCCCTTGAGGGCTTCCTGCTTGGGGAGTTCGGGGACCTTCGCGGTGAAGGTGCGGGTCGTGGCCGCGTCGCCCTTGGTGACGGTGGCGATCAGTTCGACGGTGGTGGCGCCGTCGCCGTGCGCGGGACGGTGGACGACTCCGTCGTCGGTGATGACGTCCGAACTCGCCGAGGCCCAGGCCACCTTGGTGCCGTAGTCGCCGTCCGCGGGGAGCGTGAGGCTGCCGCGGACGTCGTCGAGGTTGTGGACGGTCAGCGCCTGCGCGGCCTGCTCGGTGGCGGTCTTGTCGTCGAAGGCGGGCAGGACCGTGACGTCGAAGGTCCGGGTGTCGGTCACCGTGCCCTTCTTCAGGGTCGCGGTGAGCGTCGCGTGGGCGTTGGGTTCACCGGCGGCGGGGCGGGTCACCTTGCCGGTGTCGGAGACGGCGGCGGTGTTGTCGCTGGCCCAGCTGATCGTGGAGCCGCCCGCCGTACCGGTCTTCGGCAGGTCCAGGTCGGCGGTGACGGCGCTGGTGTCGCCGAGGTCGAGGGCCGCCTTGTCGTCGGCGACGCCCTGGGTGGCCACGGGGAGCGAGAGCTGCTCGACCTCGGAGGCGTCCAGGGCACGGTCGTAGACCCGGAAGTCGCGGATGCGGCCCTTGAAGAGCTTGTCGCCCGAGTAGACGGACTTGCCTATGTAGTTGGCGGTGGTGGTGCCGGAGCCGATGGCGCCCGGGGTGATGGTGACCGCGGTGTTGCGGCCGACCTCGACGCCGTCCTCGTACAGCACACCGGTCGAGCCGGTCTGGGTGTAGGTGAGGTGCTTCCACACCGCACGGGTCAGGTTGTGCGAGTCGGCGGGCTTGGTGGTCTGCTCCGTCGACCAGTTGCCGGTCGCGATCGAGGTGCGCAGGGAGTTGCCGGTGGTGAAGAGGTAGCCGTTGCCGCTGCTGCCGCTGGAGTTGCCGAAGCCGTAGATGAAGTACGGCGTGGACTGCGTCGAGTCGATCAGCACGTCCGTCGAGACGGTGATCGAACTCATGCCCTTCAGGACGTCGTTCGGCACCTTGACGTAGGTGTCGGAGCCGTTGAAGGCGAGACCCTGGCCGGTGCCCGACCAGTCGGCGGTGCCGCTGACCGTGCCGTCGCGGCCGTTGCCGGAGGCATCGGTGACGGTGCTGCCGGAGGCGCTGTCGAGCTTGTACCAGAGGGCGAGTCCGTCGGTGATGTCAGCGGTTTCAGCGGCGGTCGCGGAGGTCACCGGAGCGGCGAGGCCGAGGAACAGTGACACGGCGGTCAGGCCCGCGAGGCGGCCCGCCCAGCGTCTCGCGCGGGGGCGCGGACGTGCGAGGTGCGTCATGTGGGGTTTCCCTGCTGAGGCATGGCTGACGGAGGAGGGGAGGGCAAGCAGGAGTCAGCCGGGAACGGGCGCCTCGGCCAAGGGCGCCCTGACGTTTCGGCTGGGTGACGTCGTGTTGCGAGAGTGTCAAACGGGTTGTGGGGCAGCGTCAAGAGGTTTCGAACAATGTCCGACTGGTCGAACAGGCAGCTCCGAGGGTGCTCAACGGCGGGAGCGCCGAGGCGCGTTGGCGCGGGCCCCGCAGAGCCCGCGCCCTGGACACTCAGCCCACCGCGCGCTTCACCAGCGCACCGATCCGTTCCTCCACCTCGGCCGTCACCTCGGTCAGGGCGAACCCGGCCGCCCACATCGGACCGTCGTCCAGCTTCGCGAGGTCACTGAACCCGAGGGTCGCGTACCGCGCCTTGAACTTCTCCGCGCTCTGGAAGAAGCAGACGACCTTGCCGTCCAGGGCGTAGGCCGGCATGCCGTACCAGAGCTTGGGCGCGAGGACGGGGGCGGCGGCCGTGACGGCGGCGTGGACACGTTCGGCCATCACCCGGTCCGAGTCCCGCATCTCGGCGATCTTCGCGAGCACGTCGCGCTCGGCCTCCGCCGCCTTGTCCGCGTTCGAGCGGCGCCGCGCGGCGGTCTTCATCTCCCGCGCGTGGTCCTTCATCGCGGCCCGCTCCTCGGCCGTGAACCCCTCGTAGGCGCCGTCTTCAGTACTGGCCATGGCGCATCTCCCCCTGTTGGACCTTGCTGCCCCGGATTTCGGGAGGGGGACTTTATCCCGGTTGCCTTGCACGGTGAACCCTGTGCGCCAGCGGTCAGCCCTGACTCCCGCGGCGCAGTTCCGCCGAGAGATGGTGCTGCAACGGCTGTCCGACCGCCGCGAGATCGTGCACGAACGTGAGCGTGTCGCCGCCGGTCAGCGTGTAGCGGCGCCGGGTGGCCTCGACCTCCTTGGCCGTCGGCGTCAGGGCCACCTCATGGGTGGACAGGTCGACGCTGCCCTCCTCGGCACGCCCTACGGCGATCTCCGCGATGCCGGTGGGCTGGGTGATCAGCGCCTCCACCCTGCCGTCCGGCTGGAGCCGCCACCAGCCGCTCTCACGGGCCGCCGGGCGCAGCGGCGTGTCGTCCGCGTCGATCAGCCACGCCCGGGCCTCGTAGCGGAGGAAGGGGCGGCCGTCGTGGCTGAACGTGACCTCCTGCGCGTAGGCGAAGTCCGCGTCCAGGGTCGGGTATCCCCCGCGGCCCCGGCCGCGCCAGGTGCCCAGCAGGCCGAGCACGGGCTTGAGCAGGGCGTGCGGTGCGGGTACGTCGTCCGGCCCGTGGGCTTCGCCGTACGGGTACTCCGGTGCGGGTCGGGACACGTCTGTGCTCCTCAAAGTCGGGCCGATCGCGCCAAAGCCTAAGCCGCGCCCGCCCGCACAACTTCATTTCCGCAGCCGGTAATTCACTCGCCCGGCCGGAAGCCGAGCCAATAGGCTCCGCCCGCGCACCTGGGACGCGACACACGACCGCGAGGGGAACCCCATGGAAACGCCCGGCTCACCCACCGACCGCTTCGGCCTGCTGCTCGACCAGTTCGACCGCGCCCGGGAGATGGCCGAGGTGCGGCTCATCGGTCTCAGCGACGAGGAGTACCTGTGGGAGCCCGTACCCGACTGCTGGTCGCTGCGGCGCCGCGGCGAGGCGGTGACGCCCAGGGCGTTCGGGCCCGGTGACTGGGTGCTCGATCTGGGCGCGCCGGACATCCCCGCGAACGAGTACGAGGAGGTCGGCCGGCAGGTCGCCTCCGGCATGTCCGTCGAGAAGATCGCCGAGGACTGGAGCGTCAGCGTGGCGCGGGTCCAGGAGATCCTCGACCACACCGGGCCGCTGGAGCCCGACAAGACGCCGGTCACCACCATCGCGTGGCGGCTCGGGCATCTGCATTTCGAGTTCGCGGGCGCGTGGGAGTGGGCCTTCGGCGAGCGGCGGCAGGATCCGAAGCAGATGGTCGACTTCTCGCCCTCGGCCGCCGTGACCCTGGAGCGGTTCTGGCCGGTGATCGACCGCTGGCGCGACAGCGTGGGCCGGATGACCGAGGAGCAGCTCGACACGGTCGGATTCTCCCAGTACCCGTACGGCTCCGACGCGGACGAGCCGTACATCGGCGTGCTGTCGGGGGCCAACCTCGAGTTCATCCACCACATGGCCGAGATCGCGCTGCTGCGGGACCTGTGGCGGGCACGCTTCTGACCGGAGCCGGACAGCTGGGGAAATGCCGTGGAGCCGCAGCTCGGGGGCGTGTTAGCGTCCCCACGCCGGCCGCGGGACTTCGGTGCGACTTCCGGAACCCGCCTGTACAGCGATGATTCGCAGCTCGTGCCCCCATTCCCCGGCCGGCATCCAGCGACAAGGGGGGCAGGGAAGAGGCATGGAGTCGTACGGGGATCTCGTCGCGGCCGACGACGTGCTGCTCTTCGTCAACGCGGCGATCACCGCGACCGGGCAGCGCGAGTTCCACGCCGACGCGGGCACGCAGCGGCTCTCGCTCGACTTCCTGCACGCGTACATGCTCGGCAATTACCGCGATCTGTACGCGGGTGTGCTGGCGCTGGACATCAATGACCACAATGCCGCGCTGATCGTGCGCCGGCTGCTGGAGACGTCCGCCGAGGCCACCGTGGAGCAGCGCCGCAGCGAGGGCCGGCTGATCGCGGGGCGGCTGGCACTGCTGCCGCCCCAGCGGGTCTACGGGCTCTTCCGCGCGCTACGCCGCGCCGGGGTGAACAACCGCCGTACCCGCGCGCTGCTGCGCGACTGGCTGGCCGCCCGCCCCGATCTGGCCTTCGACGCGGTCAAGTACCGCAGCGGCCTCAAGCAGGCCCTGCGGCACGCGCATCTCGCCCCGGGGGACGGTGAGTTGGGTACGTTCCTGTTCGCCCCGCTGAGCCGCGCCCACTACGACACCCCGATCCTGGAGACCTGGCGCCGGGCGCACTACGAGCAGGCGGCGGTGTACGAGCTGCCGTACACCGTCGCCGAGGGTTTCGCGGCCAAGCACGGCATTCCGCGTGCCGTCTTCCTGGAGCGGATCGCGCCCCGGATGACCCGCCTGGAGGCGCTGCGGCTCCAGGAGACGGCCGAGCGGCGCGGGGTCGCGGAGGCGGTCGCGGTCGACCTTGCCCGGATGCCGCTCACCCGGCTGGCCGGCTATGTGCTGTCCCTGCCGGTCGCGGAGCGGGTCGAGCGGCGCGAGGAACTCACCGGCGCGCTGCGTGCGGCCGCCGCGCGCGTGGCGGGCGTGCACCGCGGGACGTGGGGCCGGGTCACCGCCGTACTGGACGACAGCTTCTCCTCCTACGGCTCGGGCGTGAAGCGGCGCCGGCCGCTGGCGGTCGCCGTCGCCTGCCACTACCTGCTGGAGGCGCTCGCCGACCGGTATGCCGGGCTGTGGACGTCCGGCCGCCGTGAGGCGCTGCTCGCGCATCCCGTGGGTCCGACGCCGCTGGGCGAGCGGATTCTCGACGCGCTGGAGACGGCCCCGGACCGGCTGGTGATCGTCTCCGACGGCTGGGACAACGCCCCGCCCGGGCTCGCCGCCGAGGTGCTCCGCGTCTGGCGCACCCGTATCGACCCGGAGCGCCGCACCAGCGTGGTCCACCTCAACCCGGTCTACGACGCCGACGACTTCGACGTACGACGGCTCGCCCCGAGCGTGCCGACGGCGGGCGTGCGGGACGCGGAGGATCTGCCGGCGCTCGTCGAGATCGCGCAGTTCGCCGAGGGGCGGACCGGGCTCGCCGAGCTGACGGCGTATCTGGACGCCCGCGCGGAGCGGCTGCTCGCCGCGCCGGGGCAGCGGACCGCGGCCGGAGGTGCGCGATGACGTCGTACAGCGAGACCCATGCCCCCTCCGGCCTGTTCGACGGGCTGCGGACGCGGCCCTCGCAGGTGTGGGGTGCGGTGCGGCTGGTGCCGCTGGTGCGGGCCGAGCCCGTGGAGGATCTGCGACTGCATCCGCGCATCCACCCCGGGCCCGGCGTGGTCGACCTGGGGCGGAAAGGCAGTTACTGCTCCTACATCCCGCACAGCTTCGTCGCCGAGTGGACCGGGGACGGTACCCCGGCCGCCGCCTACGGCACACAGCTGGCCGAGGGCCCGGCGGAGCAGGGATCGGTGGCGGCGGTACGGCTGCACTTCCATCGCCGGATGGCCCGTCAGGAGGGCCGCCGGCGGCTGCGGTTCCTGCCGCTGCATCTCGCGCTGGAGGGCTATCTCGCGCTGCACTTCGGCGGTCCCACCATCGCGTGGGAGGAGTGGTCTCGGCAGGCTCTGAGCCAGGGGCTGTCGCCCCGCGTCGAGGCCGCCTACCTGGGGCTCCAGGTGCCGGGGCTCGCCGATGCGCTGAGCGTCTTCGAGATCCACCCCGGCCAGTGCGGTGTCCTCGTCTACCTGGCCGACGCGCTGGCCGCCGCGTTCGTGGTGCCGCATCCCGAGGACTACCGGACGCTGCATCCGACGCTCGTCCAGGACCTGTACGGCGATCTGGTGCACCACTACGCGACGCTGATGCCGCCGGTGCCGGACTTCCGGGCGCGCATCGCCGACACCGGCATCCGCTCGCTGGGGGAGCTGCGGGCGGCCGCGGCCGAACAGACGGACCGGTGGGAGGAGTTCCACGACACGACCATGGCGGCCGGGCTCGTGGAGCAGGAGAGCAACTGGCAGCGGGTCCGGCGGATGGGTCGCTTCACCCTCTCGCGCTTCCTGCCCGAGTTCCGTCCCAAGCAGGACAACCACATCGGGGAGGCGATCCTCGACGAGCGCGGCCGAACGGTCTACCTCAAGACCTTCCGGCTCTCCGAGAACCAGGTCCGCCGCGGCTTCCTGCTCAGCCGTCTCGCCGCGCACGACTGGCATCTCGCGGACACGGCCACCGAGTTCGGCATCGACGACGCCGCGCTCGCCAAGCGGTTGGAGACGGCCGGCTTCGGTCATCTGCTGCGGCAGCGTCGCTGACGCGGGTCAGGAGGCCCGATTCGCCGGGGCGCGGGTCAGGGCGTGCGGACCGCCGGGCGCGGTTCAGGGCGTGCGATTCGCCGGGGCGGGTCAGGACGTGCAGTTCGCCGGGGCGCGGGTCAGGGCGTGCGATTCGCCGGGGTGCGGACCATGTACACGTCGACCTCGTCCTCGGACTCCAGGACGAACCCGTGCCGCTCGTACAGCCTGCGGGCCGCGCTGCCCTGGAGGACGTTCAGCCTGGTCAGGGCGCCCTCCCGGTCGGGGCGTTCCAGCAGGCTGCGCAGGACGGCCGAGCCGATGCCCTTGCCCTGGAGCTCCGGGACGAGGAGGAAGTGTTCCAGCCAGTAGGCGTCGGCGGCCGGGCGCAGCGCCACGCAGCCGACCAGGGCACCGGCCACCTCGATCGCCGAGGTGTGCTCCGGCTGGTAGGCGTCGCGCAGCCGCTGCCGCACCCGGTGCTCGTCGTACCGCCCGAGCCGCTCCAGGTCCGCCCTCATCACGACGGCACGGATCTCGACGATCTCCTCGAGATCCGCCATCGACGCCGCCCGCAGTTCCCAGTCCGCCATGATCATGATGTTATCGCCAGGGCCGGGCGCCGCCTCACCCGACGGGAGCCGTGCGGATGGCCGCGATGTCGAACTGCAGGCGCACCTTCTCGCTCACCATGGCGCCGCCCTCGGCCAGCCTGGAGCTGTAGTTCAGGCCCCACTCCGTGCGGTCGATCGTCGTGGTGCCGTCGAAACCCGCCCGTTGGTAGCCGAAGGGGTCGGTGACCTGGCCTATGTAGGTGAGTTCGAGGACCACGGGGCGGGTGGTCGCCTTGATGGTGAGGTCGCCGGTCATGCGGTAGACATCGTTGCCAAGCGGTTCCACCGCGGTGCTGGTGAAGCGCATGCGCGGATGGTTCGCCGAGTCGAAGAAGTCGCGGCCCACGAGGTGGGCGTCGCGTTGTTCCACTCCGGTGTCGACGCTGGCCGTGGACACCGTGATCTCGGCCTGCGAACGGGAGGGGTCCCGGCCGTCGAAGTAGAGGCGGCTCTGGTATTCGGCGAAGGCTCCGCGGACCGTGGTCACCATGGCGTGCCGTACGGAGAAGCCGATCCTGCTGTGCGCCGGGTCGATGACCCATTCACCGGTCAGGGCGGCCAGGGCGGGGTCCGGGAGGAGCGCGGTGGGGGCGCCCGGCCGGCCGGTGGGGGGTTGGGGGGTGAGTGTGGGCTCCGTGCGGCGGAACGGAGTACCACGGCTGAACAAATTCATGATTCACCTAATTACTGCACGGGAGTTGGCGAGGCAAGTCCGCATGGATGGTCAACGAAATATCCACAGGTCCCCCATCCAACTCCCCCACGGCGAGGACAACTGACTACGTCTCGTCGATTCCCACGAGCGTACGGACCTCGAAGTCGGCATAGTTTTCCGGCATTTCGGGGCGGGTCAGTACGGACCCCAGCCAACCGAGCAGAAATCCCGCCGGGATGGAGACGAGGCCGGGGTTCTGGAGCGGGAACCAGGCGAAATCCGCCGACGGATACAGCGAGGAAGGGGTCGAGGAGACGACGGGCGAGAACACCACCAGCAGGACGGAGCTGAGGAGTCCCCCGCACAGGCTCAGCAGGGCGCCCTGCGCTGTGAAGTGCCGCCAGAACAGGGTGTAGACGAGGGTCGGCGGGAGGGCGGAGGCGGCGATCGCGAAGGCCAGGAAGGCGAGCGTGGCGGTGTTGGCGCCCCAGGCGATCAGGGCGAGCAGCATGCCGAGGACGCCGATGACGGCCGCCGAGAGCCGCGCCACGGCCAGTTCCTCCGTCTCCTTCGCCTGGCCTTTTCGGATCACCTCGCCGTAGAGGTCGTGGGCGAGGGAGGAGGCCGCGGCCAGGGTGAGGCCGGCTGCGACCGCGAGGAGCGTGACGAAGGCCAGGCAGGACAGAAGCGCGGTGAGCAGGCCGCCGCCGAGGTCCTGCGCCAGGAGCAGGACGGCGGCGTCGCCTTTCCGGTCGGTCTGTGCGATGGCGTCCCTGCCGACGATCGCGGTCGCCCCGAGGCCCAGGACGCCCGCGGCGAGACAGACGAGGCTGACCAGCCCCATGGCCCACACGACCGAGGTCCGCAGGACGGCGACCTGCTTCGGGGCGAGCAGGCGCATCATCACGTGCGGGAGAGCGGCGAGACCGAGCACGATCGCCAACTGGAGGCTGAAGAAGTCCAGTTTGCTGGTGGCGCTGGCACCGTAGCGGAGTCCCGGTTCGAGGAACCGGGTGCCCTCGCCGCTGTGGTCCGCGGCGGCGGCGAGCAGGGCGTCGGGGTTCCAGTCGAAGCGGTGCAGCACCATCACGGCGGTCACGGTGACCCCCGAGATCAGCATCACGGCCTTGACGACCTGGATGAACGTGGCGCCGGGCATGCCTCCGATGGCGGCGTACACGATGACGATCGTGCCGATGACGACCACGCACAAGGTACGGGTGGTGGCGCTGGGTTCGCCGGTGAACTGGGTCAACAGGGCGACACTGCCGACGAGTTGGGCGACCAGGTAGAGGGTGGCGATGGCCAGCGTGCAGACGGCGAGGGCGAGCCGTACCGGCCGCTGCCCGCGCGGCAGGCGCAGCGCGATGGTGTCGCCGAGGGTGAACCGGCCCGCGTTGCGCAGGGGTTCGGCGATGAGCAGCAGGACCATCATCCAGGCGACGGCGGTGCCGCAGAGGTAGAGGAGCCCGTCGTAGCCGGTCAGGGCGACCAGGCCGGTGCTGCCGAGGAGCGTCGCGGCCGACAGGTAGTCCCCGCACATCGCCAGCCCGTTGCGCAGCGGGGACATGGTGCGGTTGCCGAGGTAGAACTCGCCGATCTCGTCACGCTGGGGCGCCGTCAGCAGCGCGGTGAACAGGGTCACGACGACCACGGACAGGAAGAGTATGAGGGTCAGTTGGAGGCTGAAGCGGTCCACGACCGCGGCACCGGTCGTCACCACGAGCGGTACCCCCGGTCGTACGGGGCGGCGGGCGGCTCGGGGTGCGCCGGCCCGCGGCCGCCACCGGTGGCCTCATGGTGCCGGGCGAGGCCGCGCAGGCCGCGGACCACGGGCGTGACCCGCGTGCGCAGGTGGACGAGATAGCGCCACACGATCACGGCCATGAGCACGAACTGCCCGAGTCCCAGGGCCAGTCCGAGCGTCAGGTGGCCGCTCAGGGAGCGGTTCATCAGGCCGGGCGTGAAGCTGGACAACAGAACGTAGAGGAGAAATCCACCGACGGCCGTCGCGGTCGCTTTCACTCCGAATCGTCGATGGGCGTGCCGGAGCGACAGATATGCGGGATCGTGCGCCACTGTCGGTCGCTCGGCCTGCGGGGGCGTGGCCTCGGGATGGGGCGGCGGGCCGCCGAATCCCAGGGAGTGCCGTGACACGGTGCACCTTCTTCGCGGGCTTCGTGGGGGGTTCGTGAATTGTCGAATTCGCGGATTCGAGAGGGGGGACGGGGATTCTCGCAGCGCGTCCGTTGAACTATCAACGGGCCGTACGAGGGGAAATTCGCCCCTGACTCATTCACACACCCGCGTGCCCGAACTCGAAGTGACGCAGCCTGCGCAATGGGCACCCCGCGGAACAGGTCTGCACCTTTCCCTCCGGCCAGGTTGTCTCAAATGCAGTGCACAGGCACCACGGAAGGTCATGCTTCTCCCCCGTTTTGCCCTGCTGTTGGTAACGCGGCGGATCGGAGCCGGACTCGGACATACGTTCCTCTCCGTGAACTCTCAAGCCACCCCCGACAGACCCGTCCGCCGCACGTTCCTGCGGGCCGGGCTGACCGGCGCCGCGGCCCTCGGCACCGGCCTCGCCCTCGGTACCTCCCCCGCCGCCGCGGCCTCCCCCACGACACGCCCTCGCCCCGACACCCCCGACGAGGCACTCCGGGAACTGGCGGCGGGCAATCGCCGCTGGCGCACCTTCCGTGAACAGCACCCCGACGAGACACCGGCCACCCGCCAGGCGCTGGTCTCGGGACAGCACCCCTTCGCGGTCGTCCTCGGCTGCATCGACTCCCGGGTGCCTCCGGAGCTGGTCTTCGACCAGGGACTCGGGGACCTGATGACCGTGCGCAGCGCCGGAGAGGTCCTGGACGAGGCGGTGCTCGGCAGCATCGCGTACGGGGTGCTGGAACTCGGGATACCGCTCGTCCTCGTCCTCGGCCATCAGTCGTGCGGCGCGGTGCGGGCGGCGGTCGAGGCCGAGGAGTCCGGTGCGCAACTGCCCGCGCACATCCAGTACTTGGCCGACCAGATACGACCGAACATAGATCACACCAAGGAAGGCGACGCCCGGATCGACGCGACCATCGACGCCAACGTACGGGCGGTACGCGCGCGTCTGGCGGCGGAGCCCGACCTCGCGGCAAAGGTCGCGGGCGGAGAGCTGGCCGTCGTGGGCGCACGCTACGAGTTGAGCAGTTGGCGCGTGCATCGCCTCGCCGGCTGACGCACGAGGGCGGCCCCGGGCTGGTGTCCCGGGGCCGCCCACCACATCGCGGTTGCCGCTCGTCTCACCTCACGAGGAGAGCCATTCCGCGGCGTTGAGGGCGAGGGCGGCGTTGGTGGCGCCGGAGTCGTTCCAGCCGTCGTAGAGCGTGTTGCCGGACTGGCCCGTGCCGTCATCGATCGGGGAACTGTCGCCCCAGAAGGCGATCTTCCCGCTGCCGAAGGTGCTGGTGGCGAAGAAGGCGCCGGTGTTGCCGGAGTAACCGGTGCGGTAGAGAAGGCCCTTGACGGAGGAGTTGTCGGCGGGCTTGAGGGTGGCCGTCGTACCGCTCGCGATCAGGCTCTTGGTGACGGTGCCGAACGAGCCGTGCAGCACGGGGTTGGTGCTGTCGCTGATCGCGCTCGGGTAGTCGGAGCTGATGCTGAGCGAGTCGATGGAGAAGCCGAACGGGTCGGTGGAGTCGACGCTGTTGTTGGTCATCAGGTCGTTGAGGATCTCGACCGCGTCCTCGCCGTCGTTGTTGCGGTCGGCGCCGGTATGGTCGGAGATCATGAACAGACCGCCGCCGTTCTTCACGAAGTTCATGATCGCCGTCTTCTCGGCGGTCGTGAACAGCGTGTTCGGCTCCGGCAGGACGAGCGTGTCGAAGTTGGACAGATCGGTGGCCGAGGAGCCTCCGTAAGTGAGGCTGGAGCCCGACGGCAGGGTGTCCAGGGAGTAGTCGCCGGTCTGCTGCAGGGCCACGCCCCAGGAGGAGATGGCGCCGGTCCAGTCGGTCTCCGACGACGGTGAGGAGTCCTCGCCCAGCGGGTCGGGCTGGCTGGTGGAGATGATCCAGTCGGCGTTGCCGGCCGTCTCCGCGTGGGCGTTGTCGAACAGGATGCGGTGCGGAGTGGCCGCGGCGGCCGGGGTCACAGTGGCCGCCTGGACGGCGGCTCCCGTGGCCAGCAGGCCGAACACGGTGACGACGGTGGTGAATCTGCGGGGGGATCTGCCCAGGCCGAACATGCGGTGAACCTCCATGAGTGGGGGGACGGGAGGCGATGCGGGTGCCGGATCTTCGCGCGTAGAGCGGGAGTTGGGAGAACCTCCGCTCGACACACGGCTGGACGGTACACACAAGATCCACAGGGGCGGCAGAGCCTGCCGGGGGTTCACGTCGATCTCTTACCCGGCCGGAAGACCGACTGGGGCGTTACTCTCCCGGACATGGCACCAACAGCTCCCTCTCCACGGATCGTCACGCGGCTCGTCGACGGACGTGTCTGCGCGTATGACCTGGCCGTCGACGCCACGGGCGTACTGCCGCCCGTCATGACCTGGCAGCCGTCAGCCGGGGACGATGTCGTGGGGCACACCGCCGGCGCGGACCTGCGGAGGGCCTACTACACGACCCTCAACGCGGTGGTCTGTGTGACACCGGAGGGGGCCGAGGTCTGGCGGTCGGCGTTCGAGCCGCGCTCGGACCAGCGGTACGGGCACCGGCCGAGCTGCGCGCTGTCGACGGACGGCCGGACGCTGTGGGTCTACCGGCCGGACGCGATGGCCGACCGTGGCCCCGACCAGTGGGTGGCCCTGGACGCCGGGACCGGAGCGGTCGTCGCCCAGGCGGAGCTGGAGACGGTGGGGCACGGCGGCGAGCACCTCCTCCACCCTGGAGGCGACGTGGTCCTCCTGGACATCGGAGAGGGGCAGGACGGCTCGGTCATCCACCGCGCGTCCCTGTCCGACGCCGGAATGGATCTCGTCCGCTACCCCTGGAGCGACCGGTGCCTCATCGCCCTGTCGCCGGACGGGCACCACTTCATGACCGTCGACCACGAGCAGGGCGACATCACCCTCCACACCTACCCGGACGGCGAGTCGACGCTCACCCTCTCCGTCGACGCCTTCGGACACGACCCGGACGAGACCTTCGTGGAATGGAGCGGCGGCTACCTGGACCAGGACACCGTCATCGTCACCCTCGGCGGCGAAACGGAGGACGAGGAGGAGTGGTTCCGCCACTACCGCGTCGACACACGCGCCGACCGCACCCCCACGCTCTTCGAGTCACACGCGGAAAACCCCTACGACCTCCACCCCCTCGGAGACGGCACCTGGCTCACGACGGCCCCCTCAGGACACCCGATCCGCTGGGCCGCCTCCTGAATCTCAGGGTTCCGGGTGACTCGCCCGGCAGTCCGTCGTCCGCCAGTAGGCGGAGGCGCATGCTTGCGGTGCGACCGGGATGTCCCCGTGTCTGATCGCTCGCTCGCACCAGTCACAGCTGAGCAGAGCGTCGGCACCGACGTCCCGGAGTCGTTCCACGGCGTCCGAGGCCGCCTCGAACCCGGTCAGGCCGGTGATCTCGCACGGCAGGGACTTGAATCCCGGCTCCTCCACAGGTCTCCCCCGATCGTTCCGACCGCCCCGGCCTGCCGGACCTCGCGCTGATCGGACAGTACTGTGCCGACAACGGGGACTCGACCACGTATGCGAAGAGGTGGACGTATGGCAGGCAAGGCGAAGGGGAAGTTGCCGCGGAAGGTCTATGAGGGTGAACTGCTGCGTCTGCAGACCGAGTTGGTGAAGCTTCAGGAGTGGGTGCGGGCCGAGGGCGCGCGGCTGGTCGTCGTGTTCGAGGGGCGGGACGCGGCCGGCAAGGGCGGCACCATCAAGCGGGTCTCCGAGCATCTCAACCCGCGCGTCGCCCGGATCGCGGCCCTGCCGAAGCCGACCGAGCGCGAGCGGACCCAGTGGTACTTCCAGCGGTACGTCGAGCATCTCCCGGCCGCCGGGGAGATCGTGCTGTTCGACCGGTCCTGGTACAACCGGGCCGGCGTGGAGCATGTGATGGGCTTCTGCACCAAGGAGGAGTACCAGCTGTTCCTGCGTCAGTGCCCGATCTTCGAGCGGATGCTGGTGGAGGACGGCATCCTGCTGCGCAAGTACTGGTTCTCGGTGAGCGACACCGAGCAGCAGGACCGTTTCCGGCGCCGGCTGGAGGACCCGCTGCGCCGCTGGAAGCTGTCGCCGATGGACCTGGAGTCGCTCACCCGCTGGGAGGCGTACTCCCGGGCCAAGGACGAGATGATGGTGCACACCGACGTCGCCGAGGCCCCGTGGTTCGTCGTCGAGAGCGACGACAAGAAGCGGGCCCGGCTGAACATGATCGCCCATCTGCTGGACTCGGTGCCCTACCAGGAGGTGCCGCCGCCGGTGCTGAAGCTGCCGGAGCGCCCGGAGTCCACGGGCTATGTGCGGACACCGCGCGATCTCCAGACGTACGTCCCGGACCACGCGGCAAGCCTCTGACGCCCCGTCGTCACCGGCCGGTGCGCAGAGGTTCGGCGGGGGTGTCGTCCGCCTGCCGGAGTGCGGCGAGCAGTTCGTTCTGGCCGATGAGCAGCTCGGTGAGGATCCGGCGGGCGGCGCGCAGGAGTTCGGCGACGTCGCCGCCGGCGAGCGCGTAGCGGACGGTCGAGCCCTCGCGCATCGACACCACGATCCCGGAGCGGCGCAGCACGGCCAGCTGCTGGGACAGGCTGGACGGCTCGATCTCGATGTCGGCGAGCAGGTCCCGTACGGACACGGGCCCGTGCTGGAGGAGTTCCAGCACCCTGATCCGCACGGGGTGGCCGAGCATGCGGAAGAACTCCGCCTTGACCTGGTAGAGGGGGGCCTGCATGGCTGCTCGCTCCTTGTCGGCTGGGTGGGACCGCGGTGCGACGGCACCTGAGGGGGCACCGCCGCATCACAGGCCGCCCTCGGATGCCGATCCTTCACGCCCCGGGCCGGGCGCGACCACGGATTGGGACCATGCTGATGTGGTGACTTGAAGAAGTCTTCACATGATGGGCAGCGGTGGTCCCGGCCGCGTCGCCCGGGTCAGATCTCGATCGCCTCCTCGACGCGTTTGAGCTGGTGCCGGGCCATGGCCAGGTTCGAGCGGGCCTTGTCGAGGACGAGGTAGAGGAACAGGCCGTTGCCGCTGCGGCCGGTGACCGGCCGGATCAGGTGGTACTGGCTGTCCAGCGTGATCAGCATGTCCTCGATACGGCCCTTGAGCCCGACCTGCTCCATGGTGCGCACCTTGGCCCGGACGACGTCCGTGTTGCCGGCCGCGGCGACCGTCAGGTCCAGGTCCTTGTTCCCGCCCAGGGTGCCCAGCGCCATTCCGCTGGTGTAGTCGACGACCGCGGCTCCCAAGGCCCCCTCGACCCCGGCCATCATCTCCTTCAGCGACACTTCCACACTCGCCACAGTGCCTCCCTTGCGCTCGTTGACTGCGACGGACCGGCGCCGCCGGACCGCCTCGATGCCCCCGGACCGTACGCATGCGGCCGGGCCGCGCGGACCGACTCTCTGGGACTGACCCGTGCGCGCCGGACAACGACCGAACAAGGGCGCGACCGGACCGTTCGATGGACCGGAACTGCCGTGACGGGCCGCGAAGTTGACCCCCGGGCCACCGCGCCCAAGGCCAATCCGGCGTACCGGGAGGCCCGCCCGAGGTCGCCCGCGCGTACCGGGAGGCCCTGCCGCCGTTGGGCCGATCGGCCCTGTGTGCCGTCCCCATGGGGCCCTGGAGCACGCGAGGGGCCGGCGGCGAGGGTGGTGTGTCGCGGGGCCCGTGCCCCGCACTCCCTGTTCCACCTCTTTTCCCGGAGGCTTCATGCTGTCCGCAGAGTCCGCCGCCGTCGTCCGGGCCACGCTGCCCGCCGTGGCCGGAGCCCTCGACGAGATCACCACGCGCTTCTACGGCGCGATGTTCCGCGACCGCCCCGAACTGCTGGACGGGATGTTCAACCGGGGCAACCAGGCCAGCGGGGCCCAGCGCCGGGCGCTGGCCGGATCGATAGCGGGCTTCGCGAGCGCGCTCCTCGCCGACCCCGACACCCGTCCCGACGCGCTGCTGGCACGGATCGCCCACAAGCACACCGCGGTCGGCGTCACCGAGGACCAGTACACGGTCGTCCACAAGTACCTGTTCGCCGCGATCGCCGAGGTGCTCGGCGACGCGGTCACCCCGGAGGTGGCCGCCGCCTGGGACGAGGTGTACTGGCTGATGGCCGGCGCGCTCATCGCCCAGGAGGCCCGCATCTACCTCGAGGCTGGAGTCGTGCCGGGTGAGGTGTGGCGGCCGTGGACGGTCGTCGAGCGGCACGAGGAGACCGCCGACGTCGTCTCCTTCGTCCTGCGTCCGGCCGATGGTGGCCCGGCCCCCGCGGCGAAGGCCGGGCAGTACGTCAGTGTCCGGGCCCTGATGCCGGACGGAGTGCACCAGTTGCGCCAATACAGCCTGTCCGGCGACCCGGGTGGCGAGCTGCGCCGGATCACCGTCAAGCGGGTCGGCGGCGGGGAGGTGTCCACCCTGCTGCACAGCACCGTTCGGGCCGGGGACGAGCTCACCCTGTCCGCGCCCTTCGGTGACGTCGTCCTCGACGAGACGGACACGCCGCTCGTCCTGGTCTCCGCCGGCATCGGCTGCACCCCTATGGTCGGCATGCTCGCCCGGCTCGCCGCCAGCGGCTCCACCCGCAGGGTCCTGACCCTGCACGCGGACGTCTCCCCCGGCACCCACGCCCTGCGCACCGAGACCCGCGCACTCACCGCTCAACTGCCGGACGCCAAGGCCGTGTTCTGGTACGAGCGTTTCGGCGTCGCCGAACCCGACGCCCGCAGCGGCCTGATGGACCTCGACGGGGTCGACGTGCCGGCGGACGCCACCGTCTACCTGTGCGGCCCGCTGCCGTTCATGCGCGCCGTCCGCACCCAACTGCTCGACCGCGGTGTCCCGCCGCGGCACATCCGCTACGAGGTGTTCGGCCCCGACCTGTGGCTGCCGGACGCGTCCTGACACAGCAGCACTCGCCCGCAGACCGGCAGTCCTACAGACAAGGACGACGACCATGCTTCAGCCGTCGCGAGAAGCCCCCGTGTCCGGCCGGGCCTGGCTCATGCTGTCCCTGGCCACGATCGGCTTCGCGGTCAACTTCTGGGCGTGGGCGCTGCTCAGCCCGCTCGCCCCGCGCTTCAAGGACACGCTGGGGCTGACCTCCTTCCAGCAGTCGCTGCTGGTCGCCGTGCCGGTGGTGGTCGGCTCGCTGGGCCGCGTACCGGTCGGCGCGCTCACCGACCGGTACGGCGGGCGGGTGATGTTCCCGCTGGTTTCGGCCGCGACGGTCGTACCGGTGCTGTATCTCGGTCTGGCCGGGCACGACTCCCTGACCGCGCTACTCGTCGGCGGGTTCTTCTTGGGCATCGGCGGAACCGCGTTCGCGGTGGGCGTGCCCTTCGTCAACGCCTGGTTCCCGCCCGAGCGGCGGGGCCTGGCGATCGGCGTCTTCGGGATGGGCATGGGCGGTACGGCGATCAGCGCGCTGACCACGGTCAGGCTGGTGGACGCGCACGGCACCGCGAACCCCTTCCTGCTGACCGCGGGCGTGCTGACACTGTTCGCGGTCGTCTCGGCCGTGGTCCTGCGGGACGCCCCGAACCGCCCGGTGCCCACCGATCCGACGGCCGGGCGGCTCGCCTCGACGCTCCGGCTGGCCGTCACCTGGCAGGCGTCCGCGCTGTACGCGGTGGCCTTCGGCGGCTATGTGGCGTTCTCCGTCTATCTGCCGACGTATCTGAAGAACGGGTACGCGCTGGCGCAGGCCGACGCCGCGAACCGGATGGCCGGGTTCGTGCTGCTCGCGGTGGCGATGCGGCCGATCGGCGGCTGGCTGTCCGACCGGATGGGCCCGGTGCGGGTGCTGGCCGCGGCGCTGACGGTGGTCGTCGGCGGTGCGCTCGCGCAGTCCTTCACTCCGCCGCTCGCGCCGCTCGGCACGCTCGCCTTCCTCGCCATGGCGGCCGCCCTGGGCGCCGGGAGCGGGGCGACTTTCGCCTTCGTGGCCCTGCTGTCCCCGCCGCACCGGACCGGCTCGGTGACCGGCGTCGTGGGGGCCGCGGGCGGCCTCGGCGGGTTCGTGCCGCCACTGGTGATGGGCTCGCTGTACGGCAGCTACGGCTCGTACGGGGTGGGGCTGATGCTGCTGGCGGCGGTGGCGGCCGGTGCGCTGGTCTTCACCGGCACGGGGGTGCGCCGCGCAGTGGCGCCCCGGACCCCGGTGACGAGGTAACTGGGCTGACCCCGCCCGAGGGCCGTTCGGCCCTGTGCCGGGGCCCGATGGCCCGGTTCCGTACATCCACGTGCTCCGGAAGATGGTGAAAGGGCATCTGCCGCGTCACCGATCGCCCCGGATCAGCCTCGTCCCCGCGCCCCGCTCCGGCGCCACGCCCGCTCGCGCGCCGTGCCGCGGGGACGATCCAGGCGAGGCCGTGCGGTGGGGGCCGTACCGCCTCGCCCGGCGGCTGCCGCCGGCTCGGACGTGCCGGCGGCAGCCGCGGCGGGACCCGTCGTATGTGCCTCATGTCCGCGGTCGGATCAGCGCGCGGCGGCGATGGGGTCGCCCGCCCGAGCCCGGGTTCGAGCGTCGGGGAGCGCCCGATCGCGAGGCGCCGGAGTGCCCGCGTGGCGGAGTCACACGGACGTTTCGGCAACGCGGCTCGGGTCCCCACGCGCTTGAGGGAGTGGGCGCTGCGTGCCAGGCGTCGCGCGCCCGGCCGGGGACATGGCAAAGGCTCCGAGGCCGGGGCCGTGACCGTCGTACCGCCGTGAGACGGCCACGAGACGCATATGCGGCGGACAGGTTCCGCCGGGGTGCGGACAGTAAGTGACATTGCGTCTCGACTCCCGTACGGGTGCGGTGAGATGGCCCGGACCGTCGCCGGCAGCGGGTGGGGAGAGACATGGGTCCGATTCCAGTACCGGACGTGGCGGACGGGCCCGAGCGGACGCCGTGCGCCTGCGGTGGAGCAGCCCGTCCGAGCGGGCCGGGAGCCGACGAGGACCGGTTTCGCGGGCTTCTGGAAGCCGCCCCGGACGCCATGGTCATCGTCGACGACGGCGGCATCATCAAACTCGTCAACGCCCAGACCGAGGCCCTGTTCGGCTACCGCCGCGAGGAGCTCCTCGGCCATCCGGTGGAGTTGCTGATCCCGCACCGCTTCCGCCCGCACCACACCCGGCACCGCGGCGGCTACGCCGCCAACCGCCAGGTCCGGCCCATGGGCGCCGGACTCGACCTGCACGGGCTGCGCAAGGACGGCACCGAGTTCCCCGTCGAGATCAGCCTCTCCCCGCTGGAGACCGCGGACGGGCTCCTGGTCTCCGCGGCGGTCCGCGACGTCAGCGACCGCAGAGCGGCCGAGGCCCGGATCAACGAGCTCGCCGCGCTCGTGGAGTCGTCCCAGGACGCGATCCTCGCCAAGACCCTCGACGGCTACATCACCTACTGGAACGCCGCCGCGCAGAGCCTGTACGGCTACACCGCTCAGGAGGCCATCGGCCGGCACGTGTCCGTGCTGGCCCCGCGGGAGAAGCGCGGCGAGGTCACCGCCCTCCTCAAGCGGCTGTGCCACGGAGAGAAGGTCGAGCACTTCGAGACCCTGCGGCTGACCCGCTCCGGCGAACTGCTGGACGTCGACGTCACCCTGTGGCCCACCCGCGACACCGCGGGCACGGTCGTCGGCGCCTGCGCCATCGTCCGGGACATCAGCGACCGCAAGCGCGCCGAGGCCGAACTCACCGTCCTCTACGAACAGCAGCGGCACATCGCGCTCACCCTGCAACGCAGCCTGATGGGCACCCCGTCCGCGGTCCCCGGCCTCGCCACGGCCAGCCGGTACCGGCCCGCCACCCAGGGCGCGGGCGTGGGCGGCGACTGGTTCGACCTGATCCCGCTGGGGGCCGGCCGGGTCGGGGTCCTCATCGGTGACGTGATGGGTCGCGGGCTCGAAGCCGCCGCCGTGATGGGCCAGTTGCGCTCCGCCGCGCATGCCCTGGCCAAGACCGGCATGCAGCCCCGCCAGCTGATGCAGGCCCTGGACACCTGTGTCGCCGACCTGGACGTCCCCGACCAACTCGTCACCTGCTGCTATCTGGTCGTCGCCCCGGACAGCGGAACGGTCACCGTCTGCTCGGCCGGTCATCTGCCCGTGCTGGTCGCTCCCCCGGGCTGCGGGGTCCACGGGCTGACGACCCCGGTGAACGCACCGCTCGGCGTCGGCGACATCCTCTACGAGCAGTCCTGCGCCGCCATACCGCCCGGCGCCACCCTCGTCCTCTACACCGACGGGCTGATCGAGACGCCCGGCAGCGACATCGAGGAGCGCCTCGGTCAACTCACCTCCGTCCTGGACGGGTTCTTCGTCGAAGCCCCCTGCCTGGAGACGGCCGCGGACCACGTCCTGACGAGCCTGCTGCCCGACGCCGACAGCCATGACGACGACGTGACCCTGTTGCTGGCGCAGCTGCCGGCCGCGCCGCTGGCGGCACTCACCACCGATCTGCCCGCCCTGCCGTCCTCGGTCCCGGAGGGCCGCACGTTCCTCAACAAGGCGCTCATCGCCTGGGAGTGCGCCGAGCCGGCGGAAGAGGCCCGGCTGCTGCTCTCCGAGATCCTCACCAACGCGGTCCAGCACGCCGAGGGCCCGATCACGCTGCATCTGTGCCGGACGGCCACGGACCTCACGGTCGAGGTGAGCGACCGCAGTCCGCATCTGCCCCAGCCGCGGATCGCGGCGGAGGACGAGGAGTCCGGCCGCGGTCTCCTGCTCGTGCGCGCCCTGGCCGACGGCTGGGGAGTACGTCCCACCGACGAGGGCAAGACCACCTGGTTCACGCTGAAGCTGTGAGGCGCACCCCCGACACGGCTGCTACGCCTCCTGGACGGGCACCCGCCACACGAGCTTTGTCCCGCCGCCGGGCGGTGCGGCCGACTCCAGTTCCCCGCCCAGCTGTTCGGCGCGTTCGGCCATGTTGCGCAGCCCGCTGCGGCGCCCCTCTGCCGGGATGCCGACACCGTCGTCGGAGACGGTCAGTCTGAGGTCGCGGCCGTCCGTCGCCAGCACCACGTCGGCGCGGGTGGCGTGGGCGTGCCGGGCGACGTTGGTCAGCGCCTCCGAGAGGACGGCCACCGCGTGCTCGGCGACGTCCTTCGACACATGGGTGTCCAGCAGGCCTTCCATCCGCACGCTCGGCGCGAACCCCAGCACCGGTGCCGCCTCCCCGACGACGCGCACCACGCGGGCCCGCAGCCCGGAGCCGGGGGTGTCCTCGCGGGCGCGCAGGCCGAAGATGGTCGACCTGATGATCTTGATGGTCTCGTCGAGGTCGTCGACCGCCCGCAGCACGCGCTTGGACGCCTCGGGGTGGTCGATGAAGCGTCCCGCGCTCTGCAGCGTCATGCCGGTGGCGAACAGCCGCTGAATGGCGAGGTCGTGCAGGTCCCGGGCGATCCGGTCGCGGTCCTGGAGGACGGCGATCTGGGCGGCGTCACGCCGGCGGTCCGCGAGCTCCATGGCGACCGCGGCCTGCGCGGCGAACGCCTGGAGCGGCTCGATCTCCTGCCCCGAGTACACGGGGTGTCCGGCCTCCCGCCCCAGCAGGACGACACCCCGTACGCCCTCCCCCGTCCCGATGGGCACGGCCACCGCGGGGCCCAGGCCGGTGACGCCCGACGGGACGGCCGCGATCCACGCGTCCCGGGAGACGTCGGCGATGGTGGCGGGGACGCCGCTGGAGAAGGCCCGGCCGATCAGCCCGTCGTCCACGGGCGTCAGCAGCCCCCGGTAGGCCTCGGCGCCCTCGCCGATGGCCAGTTCCATCGTCAGCGAGCCGGTGCCCTCCACCGGGACGGCGACCAGCGCGAGCACGGCGGTGGTGATCTGCCGGGCCCGTTCGGCGATCACGCGCAGGACCTCGCCGCGCTCGCTGCCGGACATCACACTGTGCGTGATCTCCGCGCTCGCCCGCAGCCAGCGTTCCCTGAGCCGGGACTCCTCGTAGAGCCGGGCGTTGTCGATGGCGACACCCGCGGCGACGGCGAGGGTCGACAGGACCGACTCGTCCTCCTCGTCGAACTGGGCGCCGCCCCGCTTCTCCGTCAGGTACAGGTTGCCGAACACCTGGTCGCGCACCCGGATCGGGACGCCGAGGAAGGTGTTCATCGGCGGGTGATGGGCCGGGAACCCGTAGGAGGAGGGGTGCTCGGAGAGCTTCGCCAGCCGCAACGGCTCCGGGTTGGTGATCAGTTCGCCGAGGATGCCGTGGCCCTCGGGATACGGGCCGATCCGGGCGATCTGCTCCTCGTCCACACCGACGGTGTGGAACGCCGACAGCCGCTTGCCGTCCGAGCCGATCACACCGAGCGCCGCGTACTGCGCATCCACCAGCACCGCCGCGGCCTCCACGATGCTGCGCAGCGCCTGCTCCAGGTCGAGCTCGCGCCCCACCGAGAGCACCGCCTCCAGGAGGCTGTGCACCCGGTCACGGGTGCCGCGGGCCGCGTCCAGCCGGGCCTGCAACTCCTCCAGCAGCTCGTCCAGCCTCAGCTGCGGCAGCCGCACCCGGGCCCGCTCGAACTCCTCGGAGCTTCCCACCTGCGATCCTCCAGGTCCCGTACGCCCTGCGGCGGCCGACCGTGCCGGTTTCCTGCCACGGTATCGGCCCGCCGGAGCGAACGGTACGGAACCCCCGAGGGCCCGTGCTGCGGCCGGGTTCAGCGGCCTTCCTGCCGGAGCCGGTCCTGGGCCTGGGTGGCGATGACGGCGGCCTGGATGCGCCGCTCTACGCCGAGCTTGGCCAGCAGCCGGGAGATGTGGTTCTTCACGGTCTTCTCGGCGAGATACAGCCGCTGCCCGATCTGCCGGTTGGTGAGCCCCTCACCGATCAGGGCGAGGATCTCCCGCTCCCGCTCGGTCAGGCCCGGCAGCGCCTCCGGCTCCTCCTCCTGCTGCTGTCCCTGGCGGAGCCGGGCCATCAGCTTGGTGGTGGCGCTGGGGTCGAGCAGGGACTGGCCCGCGGCCACCGTGCGCACGGCCGACACCAGGTCGGAGCCCTGGATCTGCTTGAGGACGTAGCCGGACGCCCCGGCCATGATCGAGTCCAGCAGGGCCTCCTCGTCGTCGAAGGAGGTCAGCATCAGACAGGTCAGCTCGGGCATGCGGGAGCGCAGTTCCCGGCAGACGGTCACGCCGTCGCCGTCCGGCAGGCGCACGTCGAGGACGGCGACCTGCGGGCGCAGGGCGGGGACCCGGACCAGGGCCTGCTCGACGGTGCCGGCCTCGCCGACGACCGTGATGTCCGGTTCGTCGTCGAGCAGGTCGCGCACCCCGCGTCGTACCACCTCGTGGTCGTCCAGCAGGAAGACCCTGATCGGGTTGTCGGGGCCGGGCTGTCCCGCGCCGTCCGCCATCGAACGCTCCTCGTCGCGTGTGCCGTACCGGTGACCGCTCGTCGGTCGTCGGCCTCTCCTGGAGATCCTTCTCGTTCCCGGGCCGAAAGACCAGGGCCGGTCGGCCCTCTTTCGCCCCGGCCGTGCCGCCGAGGGGCCGGACGGACGACGGGCAGGGCCGAACGGCCCTAGCCCTCCCCCGCCACCTGGCGTTCCATCGATCTGTCCCCCACCTTTCGGCAGAACGCACAGTCGGCGCCGCAGCTCACGGAAGACCTTCATGACCATCAAGAGGGAACTGGACAGTTCAGAAGCCCTGAGACTGCTCGGCGGGGTGTCCCTGGGCCGGGTCGTCTTCACCCGTCACGCGCTGCCGCAGATCCGCCCGGTCAACCATGTGGTGGACGGCGGCGACATCGTCATCCGCACCCACGAGGGCGCGGCCCTGACCTCGCACACCGGCCAGGCCGACGGCCCGGGCGTGGTGGTCGCGTACGAGGCCGACCTCATCGACCCCGACACCCATCTCGGCTGGAGCGTCGTCGTCACCGGCTATGCCCATCTGGTGACGGACCCGCGGGAGCTGGCCCGCTACCGGGCGATGCTGCGGCCCTGGGTGGAGCAGACGATGGACTACGCGGTCCGTATCCGCCCCGATCTGGTGACCGGGGTCCTGCTCACCGCCGCGGACGCCTGAACGGACACACAGGGGCCACGCCGCGTCCGTGCGGCGTGGCCCCTGTGCGTGCGGGCGGGCCGGCTCACATCAGCCAGCGGTTCCGGCTGACGATCGGCAGCCGCGCCCAGGCCCTCCCCAGCCCCCAGGTGGCGCCGGCGCCCGCCGCGGCGAGGGCGATCAGGACGATGGCGTAGACGAGGTGGTAGTCGGCGAACGGGTTGGTCGACATGCTCACCGACCCGTCGGACAGGTGCTTGGCCGGCGGCCACTCCGCGATCCACATCAGCGCCATCATCGCCGTCCCGGCCACGGCGGCGAGGCGCAGTCCAATGCCTGCGATCAGCGCGAGGCCGATGCCAAGAAGGCCGAGCATGAACAGCCAGTCCGCCCAGCCGGCCCCGGCCCAGTCGTGGAACGTGGACTCCATGGGGCCCGCGGCGACCCCGCTGAGGAAGCCCTTGGTGGGCGAGCCGCCGTCGATCCAGCCCTTGCCGGACGGGGTGGCGTAGCCGAAGCCGAAGGTCTTGTCGAGGAACGCCCAGAGGAAGACGAACCCGGTCAGGATGCGGAGCACGGCCAGGACGTACGGGCTGGTCGCCGTCGCCGTCGCGGCAGCGCTCGCCTCGGTCGAGGAGCTCGCCGTCCCGCTCCTGCGCAGGGACGGGAAGCGGAATCCCGGGTGACGGTGCGGGTGATCGTGAACGGCCATGGTGCTCATCCCTTCCAGGGGTGATGCTCGGGCACTCGACGACGGTCGTCGCACCCTCAATGTCCCGCTGCGCCGGCCGGAACCGGAGGGGCTGCGCGGCCCGGGTCGGAGGGCCGAACGGCCTTGTCCGCAGGGCCCGTTCAGGCCCTCAGGACAGGGTCCTCGTCAGGGTCGGCGGGGATCTCGCGGATCTCCCGGCCGGTGATCTCGTCGGCGTCCACGCACACCCACAACTCGCGCGAGCCACCCGCCCAGGGTGCGCTGTAAGCACGTTCCGTCAGCCGACGGACCATGGCGGGGTCCTGCGCCTGCCTGGCTTGACCACGGACGAGCACGCTCCAACCCCGGCTCATGACCTCGTCGATGTGGTCGACCTCGAAGGCGATCCGGCGGCCCAGGGCCTCGGCGGGAGCGGTGGCGGGCGCCGTCCGGAAGGCGATCGTGCCGTCGACGACGGTGTAGTTGACGGGCAGGACCGTCGGCCCGTCGGCCGTGGTCACCGCGATGCGGCCCACCCCATGAGTGCCGAGCCGGCGACGGCACTCCGTGTCGTTCAACGCCACCAACTGGACGCGGCGGGCGGCCTGTTCACGGCCCGGCGGGACCTCGGCCTCGCCGCCGGTCAGAGCGGTCATGCCGGTCTCCAGCGCGCCCGCGAGCCGCAGCAGGGCGCTTCTGCCCGGGATCGCGGCGGAGGACTCCTCCAGATAGCGGAGGTAGGAGCAGGACATGCCCGCCCGGTCGGCCGTGTCGGCCCGGGTCAGCCCGAGTTCCGTGCGACGCCGGACGAGGCGTCGGCCCAGATCGCCTCCGGGGTGTTCGGTGTGAGCCGTCGTACCGGATGATGTCGTGTCGGCCACGACCCCTCACCTCCTGCTGGTACCGGGCCACCGGAACGGCCCGGGGCGGACCAGGCCCTTGCCGCCGGTCCCCCACGCGCCCCCGTGGTTCAGCATCGCCCCCGGTGGTCGGCCCACGCTTGGGCCGGTCGGCCCCCTTTGCCCGGTTCGCCACTCGCCGCGGGGCGCCACATGTCAGGGCACCGATCAGCCTCCTGAAAGGGACCGA
This sequence comes from Streptomyces justiciae, assembly GCF_015163075.1. Taxonomy (GTDB): domain Bacteria; phylum Actinomycetota; class Actinomycetes; order Streptomycetales; family Streptomycetaceae; genus Streptomyces; species Streptomyces justiciae. Next base: position 160,483 of record NZ_JADDXU010000004.1, on the reverse strand, counting down.
CCGGCCCTTCCGTCCGCCCGGGCGCACGGGATTGTCTCGGACCATGTTCAAGGACCACGAGGAGTCCACGCCCTGCCACACGGAACGTCTCGTCGGCGGCACGACCGTGGTGGAACTGCGTGGTGAGATCGACCTGTGCACAGGGCCGCCCCTGTCGGCCCGCCTCGACGCCCTGACCGCCGGCCCGTTCCCCGACCTGGTGCTGGATCTGCGTCCGGTGTCCTTCGTCGACTGCAGCGGACTGCGCGCCCTGTGCCGGGCGCGCAACCGGGTCCTCGCCCGCGGTGGACGGCTCCGCCTGGTCACCGAGAGCGCCCGGTTGCTGGGAATTCTGCGGTGCGTGGGTCTCGGCGGGGCTTTCGAGGTGCTGTCCCGCCTGCCCGACGGTGCGGTCTTCGCGCCCCACCCGGGCAGCGCGCCCCACCCGGGCTCCGTGCCCGTCAGCGTCGGCTGACGTCACCGTGGGCTAGATGAGCGGCGCCTGCGTGCCGAGCGCGACGTGCGGGTCGTTGCGGGGCGTGAGCGGGCCCGCCGGGCCGTAGCCGAAGCGGATCAGCATCTGCGCGTGCCCGCTGTGCTCGGGATCCGGGCTCAGGGCGCGTCGCAGGTCGGGCCACTCCATCGGCTGGTGCAACAGCGACGCGCGCAGGCCGTGGACGGTGGCGACGAGCAGGGCGTGTTCGAGTGCCTGCCCGGCGCGCAGCCAGTCCGCGCGGCGGTCGTGGACCGTCGTGAGCAGCCCGACGACCGGTTCCGTCTCGAAGTCCTGGGCGGGGAGCCGCTCGGAGTGGCGCTGCGCGGTGAAGTCGCGCATGGGGAGGCGTTCCCGGGCGTCTTGAGGGCCGAGCGCGGACCACGGCAGCCCGGTCTCCGCCGGGGAGTCCGGGTCCTGGTGCACCCACCGGCGGCTCTCGGCGCCGCGCGCGCCGTCCGCGCGGTTGCGGAGTTCGGCTTGCCCCGCTACCCGGAGCAGACGGGCGATCTCACCGGCTGCGGGGAAGCCGAGCGAGGCGCCCTCCATCTGGGCGGCTTCGGCGAGTTCGGCAGGCGCGTGGCGGGGCAGGGGCCGCGCGGAGAAGGGGAAGCGACTGCTGTGCCTCCGCCAGATGGCCGGGTAGAGGTCGTCGCGGTGGCCGGTGGCGTGCCCGCTGCGGCAGCCGTCCATGCGGACGGTGGCGAGCAGGCCCGGGTCCTCCGGGCGCGGCAGCAGTCTTACGAACGGTGACCAGCCGAAGTGGGCGGCCGCTACACGGAGGTTGAAGACCGACGCCCCCACGGACAGATGCAGGGCACGGCCGACGGGGTCGGTGTGGCGCAGGCCCCGCTCCGCCGCGGCGCGCACCTCGAACGCCGGGATCTCGGGGTCCAGACGGAACCGCCACGGCTGGGTGTTGTGGATCGAGGGCGCGGCCACGGCTGCGGCGACGCAGGCTTCCAAGGTCGCGGCGTCGAGAGGCGTCGATCGCATGGTGTCCTCCTTTCGCACGAACTCGCGCACGAACTCCCGCACGAACGTCAGCACGGGCTACGGCACGAAATTCCGCACGAACGCGGTCCTTCGAACGCGGTCCTCCGAGCGTGGGCCCCGCGGCCGGGCGAGGGGACGGGGCCGTTGGTCCCTCTTCGGCGGCCGTTCGGCCGGGCGGGCGCCCCACCGGGCCGCCCCGGCTCACTGCATCCCGCACATGGGGCTGAACGGCCCCTCCACCACTGGCACTTGGGCCCGAACAGCCCGGCGCCGTCGTCTGGTCGGCCCCTGCCGTGGTGTGCCCAGCGATGTCACCTTCCTGGCAGTGGCAGGCAGAAGGAGGTGCGACCGATGCGCGGCGGCAGGCGTACGAAGCAGTGGTGGTGGCGGTGGCGGAGCAACCCGCTGCGTCGACGTGACGACGTTCTGGAGGCGTGGCTCGTGCTGATCGTCTGGGCCCTCGTCGCCGTGGGCGGGACGCTCGCGGGTGTGGGGGCCGCCCACGCCGCCGACGAGACATTCGCCCGGCAGCGCGCCGAGCGGACCCCTGTCCGGGCCGTGCTGCTGGCCGACGTCCCCCGGACGACCGGGGCGAAGGGCAGCATGTACAGCGACCGCGCCGCGGCGAAGGTCCGCTGGACGGCCGCCGACGGCTCCCTCCGTACCGGCAGCACCCTGGTGGATGCCGGCAGCAAGGCCGGGTCGTCGGTCACCGTCTGGACGAACCGGCAGGACGACCTCACCACCCGGCCACCGGGCCCGAGCGACGCGGCCGTCGAGGCGGGGTTCCTCGGCGCGGGTGCCGCCCTCGCCCTGAGCGGCCTCGTGATCGGCGCGGGAGCGACCGTACGGTGGCGGCTCGACCGACGCCGGGTCGCGGGGTGGGGCACGGAATGGGACATGGTCGGGCCGGAGTGGGGCCACAGGACGGGCTGACCCCTCCGGGCGACCGACCCCGCTGCCCATCCGTCACGGCGGTTCGCCCCGCGTCCTCCCCGGTACGGCCACCTCCCCATCGGTGCAACTATGAAAAAATCGCCTATAGCGGCACCGAAGGAGAACTCCTGTGAGCAGCCCCGCCGACGAGTCCGGCTACGGGAACATCCAGCTCGACCGCACGGGTCAGGCCGCGGCCTTCGACGCCCTCGGCGACCGTTACGACGAGGCCTTCCCGCACAAGGAGGGGCAGGTCGCGGCCGCCGAATGGCTCATCAGGTCGCTGCCCACCGGCTCCCGCGCCCTTGATCTGGGGTGCGGCACGGGCATTCCGACCGCGCTCCAGCTGGCGGAGGCCGGCTTCGACGTCGTCGGTGTCGATCTGTCGGACGGGATGGTGGCGCTGGCGCGCAAGCATGTGCCCGGCGGGCGGTTCCATCAGGCGGACATCGCCGATCTGCGGCCCGGCGGCCCGCTGGACCTCGGTCGCTTCGAGGCGGTGGCGGCCTTCTTCTCGCTGCTCATGCTGCCGCGCGCGGAGATCCCGCTGGCGCTGCGGACCGTCCATCACCTGCTGGTGCCGGGCGGTCTGTTCGCGCTGTCGATGGTGGAGGCCGATGTCGACGACTTCTCCATCCCGTTCATCGGGGAGAGCATCCGGGTCTCCGGCTACCTCAGGGAGGAGCTGCGCGAGATCGTCGAGGCGGCGGGCTTCGAGATCGTCGACGAGTCGTCGTTCACCTACGCCCCGGCCTCCGCGGACGTCCAGCCCGAGGTGCAGATCTTCCTGCGCTGCCGACGACGGCGCGCCTGACGACTCCTGATCCGGCCGCCCCGACGCGGGCCGCCCGGCGGGAAGGACACGCATGACGAAGCGCCTCGGGAGCGGCAAACGCACCGGCGGCAAGGCGGCCGGGGCGCGCGGGCGTGCCGCTGCCTCCCGGCGGCCGGCGCGCTCCGCCCCGGCGCCCGTCGCCGGTGACCGTGCGGACGAGGGCCGGACCGAGGCGCAGACGGACCGGCTGCGGTATCTGGACGCGGCGACCCGCAGCATCGCCCGCGGCATGGACCTCGACGAGACGCTGTCCGAGCTGTGCCGGGCAGCCGTCCCGGCCTTCGCCGACACGGCACTCGTTCATCTGTACGACCCGCTGCCGGTCGGCGACGAGACCGGCCCCGTCCCCGGCGTCCTGCGGCTGCACACCACCCAGCCGACACCCTCGCAAGCCCTGGCTTCCGCGGCCGAGGCCGTACATCCCGCCGTGGGCGGCCCGCTGGCGACACGGCTGCGGGACGGCCGACCGATCTTCGGCGACGCCCGAACGCGGCCGCCACGGTGGCCGAACTGCTGGGCGCGACGCACGCACCCGGGGCGGTGCCGCCCGGCCGGCGCCTGATCCTCGCCCCGCTGCACGGCCGCAGCCACGTCCTCGGCAGCGTCACCCTCCTGCGCGGCGCCGCCCGCCCCGGCTTCACCGACGACGATCTGCTGGTCGCCTCCCAGCTCGCCACCCACACCGCGCTCGGCATCGACAAGGCGATGCTGTACGCCCGCGAGGCGTCCGTCGCCGACGCGCTCCAGCGCACCATGCTCCCGCCGTCGCTGCCCGAGCCGCCCGGCGTCCGGCTGGCCAGCCGCTATCTGCCGGCCTCGCGGACCGCGCAGGTGGGCGGCGACTGGTACGACACGATCCCGCTGCCCGGCAACCGGGTCGCGCTGGTCATCGGCGACGTGATGGGCCACTCCATGACGTCGGCCGCGATCATGGGGCAGCTGCGGACCACCGTGCAGACCCTGGCCCTGCTCGACCTGCCTCCGGACGAGGTGCTGCACCACCTCGACGAACAGGCGGGACGGCTGGGCACCGAGCACACCGCGACCTGTCTGTACGCCTTGTACGACCCGGTCCTCCAGCGGCTGCTGGTCTCCAACGCCGGCCATCTGCCGCCGGTGCTGCTGCATCCCGAAGGGCACGGGGAGATCCTGTCGGTGCCGCCCGGGCCGCCGATCGGTGTGGGCGGCGGCGGTTTCGAGACCACCGAGGTCCACGCGCCGGGCGGGGCGACGCTGGTGCTCTACACCGACGGCCTGGTGGAGTCCCGCGACTCCGACGTGCTGACCGGCGTCGAGAACCTGCGGGCCCGGCTCCAGACGGCCACCGCGCACACCATGCCCCCGGCATTGGAGACCCTGTGCGACGTGGCGCTCGGCACGCTGGGCCGGGGCGTCCGGGACGACGACGTCGCGCTGCTCGCGGCCCGCTTCGAGGGCATCCTGCCGGAGACCGTCGCGTACTGGTACCTGGCCCCGCGCCCGCAGACCGCCGGGCAGGCACGCCGACTGACCCGCAGGACGCTGCGCCGCTGGGGGCTCGACTCCCTCATCGAGACCACCGAGCTCATGGTCAGCGAGGTGGTCGCCAACGCCGTGCGCTTCGCCTCCCGCCCGATCACCCTGCGCCTGCTCTGCACGGACGTGCTCCGCTGCGAGGTCGGGGACGACTCCCCGGTGGTGCCGAGGATGCGGCACGCCCGGTTGAGCGACGAGGGCGGCCGGGGGCTGTTCCTGGTCGACCAGTTGTCGCGGCGCTGGGGGGCGACGCGGCTGAGCACGGGCAAGGTGGTCTGGTTCGAGCAGCCGCTCCCCGGCGACGCCCCTCTGTGAGCAGCCGCTCCCCCGCGACGCCCCTCTGTGAACCCTCAGGTCAGTCCGCCGGGCGTCCGCCGCACTGCCAGTCGTGGATCTCGACGCTCTCGTACCGCCCCGCCCGCGCGTACGGCTCGCCCGCCACCATGGCCTCGGCGGCCGCGCGGTCCGGCAGCTCGGCCAGCACCGCGGTGCCCAGCCAGGTGACACCGTCCTCGGCGAGCAGCGGCCCGTAGGCGATCAGCCGGTCGCGGAAGCCGTCCTCGAGATAGCGCCGCTGCTCCGCCTCCAGGTCGGCGACCGCTTCGGGCCCGCCGTGAGCGATGATCAGGAAGCGACCGAATCCGGCCGTCGTTCCCGCGTACTCCCACATCGTGCGCCCCAGCGTGTTCCGCCAGCGGCGGATGAGGACGTCACGGTAGACACCGGCCTTGTAGTTGGGCTCCTCGAACGCGAACCGCTGTGCGGCGGCCGCGTCGGGCAGGTCGACGATGTGCATGCTGCCGCTCACGCCGTCGCCCTCGGCCGGGAACGTGGGCCCACGCGCGATCATCTCCTCGGCGTAGCCGTCCATGAACGTCCAGTGGTCCTCGTTCAGTCGCATGCGCAGGTCGAGGGAATCCGCCCGGTCCCGGCAGTAGATGAAGTACTCCATGTCGCTCCCCCAGAAGGTCGTCCGTACGCGATGGCCGGTTCACATCCTCTCCCGGTTTCGATCTTCTAGGGTCCGTGGTCATGACACGCTCTTCGGATCCTTCGCCGTTGTGGCGTGACCAGCGGTTCGTGCTGCTGCTGTGCGCACGGGTCGTCTCCGTCCTGGGTAACGGCTTCGCACGTGCGGCGCTCGCGTTCGCGGTACTCGCCCTGCCGGGAGCCGATGCTGGCCGCCTGTCACTTGTGCTGGCCTGTCAGGCGTTGCCGCAGCTGGTGTTCGTGCTGGTGGGCGGGGTCATCGCGGACCGGATGTCGCGGTCGAGGCTGATGGTCCTGGCGGACGTGCTGGGTACGGCGGCCTACGCCGGTCTGGCGGCCATGGTGTTGAGCGGTCACGCCCCGCTGGCGGGCATGTGTCTGCTGGCCGTCGCCGCCGGCACGGCCACCGCGCTGTTCGCGCCCGCGATGGACGGCCTGGTGCCGCTGCTGGTGCCGGCCGACCGTCTGCAACGGGCGAACGGGCTGCTGCGGATGGGCACCAACTCCGCTCTGTTGCTGGGCCTTTCGCTGTCCGGGGTGACCGTGGCCCTGGTCGGTGCCGGTTGGGCCCTCGCGGTCAACGCGGCCTCCTTCGCCCTGAGTGCCGCCCTCACGGCCCGGCTCCCGGTAGCGGCACGACCGCGCGCCAAGTCCTCCGGCTGGACCGAACTGCGCGAGGGATGGCGGGAGTTCGCGTCCCGGCAGTGGTTGTGGGTGGTGGTGGCGCAGAGCGCGGTCGTGGTCGCCGCGCTCAACGCCAACCTCGGCGTCCTGGGGCCGCTGATGGCCGACCGGCACCTGGGCGGGGCACGCGCGTGGTCGGTCGTGGTGGCCGCGCAGGCCGTGGGGACGATCGCCGGGGCGGGGCTGGCCGCCCGGGTGCGGGTGCGCCGCCCGCTCCTGGTCGCCGTGGTGTGCATGTTCCCGGCCGCCGTCCCCATCGGCCTGCTCGGCGCGCGGGCGCCGGTGTGGTCGATCGCCGTGGCCATGTTCGCCGCCGGTGTCGCCAGTGACGTCTTCGGTGTGCTGTGGTCCACGACCGTCCAGCGGGAGGTCCCGGAGCACGTGCTGTCCCGGGTCAGTTCCTACGACTGGTTCGGCTCCCTGAGTCTCGCGCCGCTCGGACTCCTGGTCGCCGGCCCGATCGCCGCCGCCGTGGGCGTCGGCCCGGCGCTGGCCGGTTGTTCGGCCCTGGTGGTGCTGGCCACGGCGGCTGCCCTGCTGTCACCGCAGGTCCGCACCCTGCGCACCCCGGCGGGCAGGGTGTCGACCCCCTCCCTGGAGAGCGCCGGTTCCTAGACTCATGGGTCGGATGCGAGGGAGGTCGGCATGCTGCTGGACGCGGAGTCCGACGTATGAGCGGTGAAGGCCCCGAAGCCGTGGCGGCCCGGCTCACCGGGCGGGCCGTGGTGGCGGGGCGGCGGCTCGCCGGGGCGGTCACCGAAGTCGCCCTCGACGGTGGGCCGGTGGTCGTCAAGGACGCCGGCAGCGTGGGCGCGGCGCGTGCCGAGGCCGTGGGGCTGGACTGGCTGGGCGAAGCCGGTGCCGTACGGGTGCCGGTGGTGCACGGGTGTGAGGGGCGGTGGCTGGTGACCGGGTGTGTCCCGCAGGGGCGGCCGGAGGCCTCGGCGGCGCTGCGGTTCGGCCGTGAGCTGGCCGCACTGCACGCCACCGGTGCCGACGCCTTCGGTGCCCCGCCGCCGGGCGGCCCGACGGACGCGTACATCGGCGCCGCCCCGATGCGCAACGTGCCGGGGGACAACTGGCCCGACTGGTACGTCCGTCACCGGGTCCTGCCCTATCTGCGCCGCGCGGTCGACGAGGGCACCCTCCTGTCCGCCGAGGCCGCCGTGATCGAGCGGGTCTGTGAGCGCGTCGACCGGCTGGCGGGGCCCGCCGAACCGCCCGCCCGGCTGCACGGCGACCTGTGGAGCGGCAATGTGCTGTGGGGCACCGACGGCCACGTCTGGCTCATCGACCCAGCGGCGCACGGCGGACACCGCGAGACCGACCTGGCCATGCTCCAGCTGTTCGGCTGCCCGCAGCTCGCCCGGGTGCTGGAGGGCTACGAGGAGGCGGCGCCCCTCGCCCCCGGCTGGCGGCAGCGCGTCGGCCTGCACCAACTGTTCCCGCTCCTGGTCCACGCCGTCCTGTTCGGCCGCTCCTACGCCGAACAGGCACTCGCCGCCGCCCGCCCCTACGCGAGCGCCTGACCTCACGCCGACTGCGGTTGCAGATAGCGGGCGAGCAGGTCGTCCAGCGTCACCATCCCCGTTAGCCGGCCCGTGTCGTCCCGGACCACGGCCAGGGAGGCGCGGTTGCGGCGCAGCAGTTCGATGGCGTCGGCGACAGTGGTGTCCTCGGCCAGCTCCGGTACCGGGCGGGCCAGGGCGCGGGCCGTGACGCTGCGTGCCCTGGCCCGGGCGACGAGTGCGTCACGGGCGTGGACGGAACCGAGCACCTCACCGTCCGCCTCGCGGACGAGCAGCCGGGTGCGGTCGTGGTCGGTGGCGAGGCGGAGGATGTCGTCGATGCCGGCGTCCCCGGCGACCGAGGTGATCCGGGCGGCCGGGATCAGGAGGTCGACGACGGGGGTCTCCGGCTCGACGAGCGAGCGGGTCAGCAGCTCGGAATCGGTCTCGCTGATCAGCCCGAGCCGCTCGGACTCCTCGACGAGATGCGTGAGTTGCTCGCGGTTGTGGACCGAGGCCAGCTCGTCGCGCGGCGTCACCCGGCACAGTCGTACGAGCGCGTTGCTGATCCGGTTGAGGACGCCGATCAGCGGTCGTACGACCTTCACCACGGCCCGGAACGGCGGCGCGAGCAGCATCGCGGAGCGCTCGGGGTGGGCGATGGCCCAGGACTTGGGGGCCATCTCGCCGACCACCATGTGCAGGAACACGACCACGATCATGGCCACGGCGAAGGCGATGCCGTAGCTGACGGCGCTGGGCAGACCCACCTTGTGCAGCACCGGGTCGAGTTCGTGGGAGATGGCGGGCTTGGAGACCGACCCCAGGCCCAGGGTGCAGACGGTGATGCCGAGTTGGGCACCGGCCAGCATCAGCGACAGCTCCCGCATGCCGGCGAGCGCGGCTTTGGCGCCGCGCTGCCCCTGGGCCGCCGCCTTCTCCATGCGGTGCCGTTTGGCGGCGACGAGCGCGAACTCCGCGGCCACGAAGAAGCCGCTGCCGATCAGCAGCAGTACGGTGACGAAGACCGCCATGGGGAAACTCACGACTGCTCCTCCACCTTCTCCATACGGACGCGCTCCGGCACATGCCGGTCCAGGGTGCGTACGTCGATCACCACGCGTCCCCCGTCGGCGAGTTCGACGGTGAGCCGGTCACCGATGGCCGGGAAGCGGCCGAGCCGGTCCACGACGAGGCCCGCGGCGGTGTCGTAGTCCTCCTCCTCGGGCAGCTCGATGCCGGTGGCGTCGGCGATCTCGTCGAGACGCCGCCCGGCGTCGACCAGCCAGCCCTCGCCGTCAGCGACGGCGACCTCGATGACCTTGTCGGTCTCGTCGGCGATGTCACCGACCAGTTCCTCGGCGATGTCCTCGTAGGTGACGATGCCGGCCACGCCGCCGTGCTCGTCGAGGACGACCGCGAACTCGTCGCCCCGCTCCCGCATCCGCTCCACCGCGTCCGGCAGCGGCAGGGTGTCGGGCAGCAGCAGCGGGGTGCGGGCGAGGCTGCCCGCGCCGGTGGCGGCGAGGCGGTCGGCGGGCAGCCGCATCAGCTCGCGTACGCCGATGACGCCCGGGACGTCGTCCGGGTGGTCGCCGAGCACGGGGTAGGTGGAGTGGCCGTGCCGGGCGATCAGGTCGACGGCCTCGGCGGCGGTGGCGTCCTTGCGGACGAACACGGCGTCGACACGCGGGACCATGACCTCGTCGAGGGTGCGCTCGGAGAACTCCAGGGCGTGGTCGATGAGTTCGGCGGTCTCCTTGGGCAACTCGCCCTGTTCGTGGGACTCGCCGATGAGGTGGCCGAGCTCCTCCAGGGTGGCGCCGTGGTGCAGTTCCTCGACGGGTTCGATGCCGGCCTTGCGCAGCAGGCGGTTGGCGGCGCCGTCGAAGAGGTGCACGACCGGGCCGACGACCTTGAGATAGGCGAGGGTCGAGCCCGCCAGCGACTTCGCGAGGCGTTCCGGCACGGCGATGGCGAGGTTCTTCGGGGCCAGTTCGCCGAGGACCATCTGGACGACGGTGGCGAGGCCGAAGGCGAGGACGACCGAGATGCCGCCGACCGCGCCCTCGGGCACGCCGACGCCGGTCAGCGTCGGTTCGAGCAGGGCGGAGACGGAGGGTTCGGCGATGAAGCCGACGACCAGGCCGGTGACGGTGATGCCGAGCTGGGCGCCGGACAGCATGAACGACAGCCGCTCAAGGACCGTCAGCGCCCGGGCCGCCTTCCGGTCACCGGCCTCGGCCTCCCGGGCGAGGGCCAGCCGGTCCGCGGAGACGTACGCGAACTCCTGGGCGACGAAGTAGCCGGTACCGGCGGTGAGGACGAACACGGCCAGCAGGCCGAGCAGGGCGTTGGCGGTACTCATCCGGGCCCCGGGGAGTCCGTGGGTCGGGCGGGCAAGAGATGCTCCTTCATCGGTCGCTTCTGGTTCGCCGGAACTTATCGGCCCAGCCGCTAGTTTCTACGTTGCTGTAGATATTAGGGGGTGCCGGTCCGTCAGCGGGACGGGCCGGGCCCCGACACACTTTTGGGAGTACCGATGGCTCTGTGGGACCGCATCAAGGAATCCGCGTCGACGATGCAGACCCAGCTCGTGGCGAAGAAGAACGACCTCAAGAGCGGCGCGTTCCGTGATGCCAGCATGGCGATGTGCGCGCTGGTGGCCGCCGCCGACGGCACGGTGGATCCCTCCGAACGCCAGCGCGTGGCCCAGCTGATCGCCGGCAACGAGGTCCTTCAGAACTTCGACGCCATGGACCTCCAGCGGCGTTTCGACGAGAACCTGAACAAGCTGACCGCCGACTTCGCCTTCGGCAAGGTCAGCGTGCTCCAGGAGATCGCGAAGTCGAAGAAGAAGCCCGCCGAGGCACGTGCCGTGATCCAGATCGGCATCGTCATCGGCGGCGCCGACGGCGACTTCGACAAGACCGAGCAGGCCGTCGTCCGCGAGGCGTGCTTCGCCCTGGACCTGCCGCCGCACGAGTTCGACCTCTGAGGTCCGCTGCCCGGCGGCGCCTCGCTACAGGGGCGTCGCCGCGCGCAGGATGAGGACCATCGTCACCGCGGAGTTGGCGGAGGACATCGCCGACGCGGCGGTCCCGGCGGCGGCCGCCCAGGCGGCCAGGCCCACGGCGGTGAACATCGACGGCCAGCTGCGCGGCACGGGAGCGGGCCGCAGCAGGGCGGCCACCCGGCGCGGCACCGGCCCGGGCAGCGCGAACCCCGCGAGCGTGGGCACCGGCGTGCCCCGGGACACCAGGGCCGCCTTGCCGATCGCACGCGCGACGACGCGCCGGTCGCCCACGGCCCGGGCCGCCTCCTCGTCCGCCCACCGCTCGGTCGTGTAGGACACGGCCGTGCGCAGCGGGCCCAGGAACGGGTTGGCGCGCGCCGCGAGTTGGGAGACGAGCAGGAACCGGTGGTGGCGGGCGGCCAGATGGGCCCGCTCGTGCGTGAACAGCGCCCGCCGCTCGGCGGGCCGGAGCCCGGCGAGCAGTGCCGTCGTCACCACGATCCGGTCCCGGGTCCGGCCGGGCAGGGCGTACGCGTACGGCTCCTCGTCCGGCAGTACGACGACCTCCTTGCCCGGCAGCCCGGTCAGCGCCCGGTGTGCGCGCCGCCGCACCCGCCCGTGCCGCCACAGGGTGCGACCGCACACCACGGCGACCGCCAGCAGCACGGGGATCGCGGCGCGCCCGGCCACCTCGTCGTAAGGCACGGCCGCGCGGACCTCCGGGTCGGACCAGCCGTCCGGCAGCGGGTTGCCCGGCAGTTGGGCGGTGCCGACCACCATGAGCAGCCCGAGACACACCGTGCTGCACAGCGCCATCACGCCGGCCACGGCCGTCAGCAGCCGGGTGGCGAGGCGCGGGTGCAGATGCTGCTCGGCGAGCCGTGCGATCGGCCATGCCGACAAGGGCAGGACCAGCGGCAGAAAGACGAACACCCCCATGAGGTCTCAGTCTTCCCCTTCGCTCTCCGCCTGTCCCAGCAGTTCCCTCAGCAGTCGCTCGTCGTCGGGTTCGAGGGAGGTGACGAAGCTGGCCAGCACCGCCTCACGGTCGGTCTCGCCGTCGAGGAGCCTGCGCATCCGGTGTGCGGCGAGGCCCGCCTCGTCCGACACTGGCGTCCAGACGAAGGAGCGGCCCGCGCGCTCCCGGGTCACCGCCCCCTTGGCCAGCAGCCTGGTCAGGATCGTGATCACCGTCGTATAGGCCAGGTCCCCGCCGAGACGCTCCTGCACCCAGCCCGCGGTCGCCGGTCCGTCCGCCGCCCGCAGGGCCGACAGGACCTGCACCTCCAGCTCGCCCTGCCCCCGCCGCCGGGGACGCCGATGATCCGTCACTCCCTGTCTCCCTTTCCGCTCCGCCGCCACGCACGTCACGGGCGGTCCATCGTACGGACACCGGGTGCACCCTCCGCAGCTCCGAGCCCGGAGATCACCGCACCGACCGCGGCGACACGGTCCGCGAGGTCGGCGGCGGGGATGCCGACGAGCCGATAGCCGAAGGCGCGGTAGCTCTCCTCGTGGACCTTCTCGAACTCCAGCGACTCCTCGAAGCTGATGCGGCGGGCGCTGGTGGGTTCGCAGAAGCCCAGGTTGCGGACGAAGAACACCTCCGGCTCGTAGACGCGCTCGCTCGTGATCCGCTCGATCTCCGCGGTGAGCGCCGGTGGGATCGGCCGGCCCAGATGGCGGGCGAGGGCGTGGGTGCAGATCGGTGACCGGTCGTACACCTGGACCGGGCCGCTGACGGGGGCCGCCAACTGCCGCCGGCGCTGCATCTCGACGATGTCGTCGAGGAAGGACGCCCGCGTCCACGGCTCGTCCTCGCCCCGGGCCTGGGCCTGGGCGATGACGGCGGTCGCCGCCTCCTCCACGACCGGGTGACCGAGCTCGGCCAGGCCACGCAGGATGGAGGTCTTCCCGGCACCCGGAGTGCCGGTGAGCACGTATCGACGCATGTCCGCTCGGAGCCCTTTCGTCGATGGCCAGGGCGGCGTGGCCGGTCGGTCCAAGGGCACCACGCCGCGCCCGGGGGGCCTGTCAGCACCTGACACGACAGTACCTGGCACACGCTCGTGACCTGCTGTTTCCTCGATATTGACGCTCCGCGGTACCCAGCACGGTCAAAGCCCCCCCCCGCCATGAGCACCTGGAACATCGACGAACTGGACCGCATCGCCACGGCCGACGAGCTTCGAGTCGCGCCAGGCCGCAGCGACACCCACGACGGTCGCATCTCCGCGGGCGGCGTGGAGGCGGCGGTGCAGAGCGCGGTGGCGGAGTACGGCCGTCTGGGCATGGCCTTCAACAACGCGGGCATCCAGTTAGATCCGTCCGACGAGACGGCCGAGGGCTTCGACCGGGTCAACGCCGTGCGGAAGCAGGGCAGCGGCGCCATCGTCAACTGCTCGTCCCTGGGCGGGATCGTCGGGCCGCCCGAGCACGGCGTCATCGGCCTGACCCGCAGCACCGCCGTCGAGTACGCGCCCCGCAGCATCCGCATCAACGCCGTGTGCCCCGGCGTCATCGAAACCCCGATGGTCGCCGACATGGTCCAGAACCAGGCCGAGGCCATGGCCGGGATCACCAAGGAGCAGCCCATCGGCCGCCTGGGGACTCCCCCTCGACGGCGGCTTCACCGCCCACTGAGGCAGGTGCCGCTATGAGTCAGGCCGTGGCCGACCGGCGTGAAGACACCGCCGGTCGGCCACGGGACCCGGCCCTCAGCAGGGCGCGGGTCTCAACTGGTCGCGCACGTGCTGCCGTTCAGTGTGAACGCGGTCGGTGCCGCGTTGGTCGTGCCCTTGGCGCCGATGAAGCCGACGGTCACCGAACCGGCGGCGGCGATGCTCGACGTGTAGGACGCCGGGGCGACGCTCACGTCGGCACCGCTCTGGGTCGGGGTGCCGCCCCACATGTTGGAGATCGTCTGGCCGTTGGCGAAGGAGAAGCCGAGCGTCCAGCCGTTGATGGCGGTGGTCCCGGTGTTGCGGATGGTGATCTCGCCCTGGAATCCGCCCGGCCACTCCCCCACGATCCGGTAGCCGACCGAGCAGTTGAGCACCGGGGCCTTGCCGGTCGTGACGTTCACCGTCGCCGAGCGGGCCGAGCGGTTGCCCGCCGCGTCTCGGGCGTAGACGGCGAAGGTGTACGCCGTCTCGGCCGAAAGCCCGGTCACCGTCACGGAGTTGGTGGTGGAGGCGGCGACCTTGGTCTCGGTGCCGCCGCTGATCCGGACGACGTCGTAGCCGGCGACGCCGACGTTGTCGGTGGACGCGGTCCAGGTGAGGGCCGCGGAGGTGGCCGTCACGGCGGAGGCGCTCGGGGTGCCGGGGGTCGTGGGCGCCTGGGTGTCGCCGGACCCGCCACCGCCGTAAATGGTGGCTTCCTTGGCGGTCTGGGCGATGCCGTTGGTGCCGTTGAAGATGCGCTGGCCCCAGGAACTGAGCTGGTTGGGGTCGAAGTCGATCGCGAGGTCGAGGATCGGGTCGGTGTTGCCGCTCCACGACCAGGCCAGGTACCCGAGGTCGAGCTGCTCGGCGGTGGCCATCATGGTGTCCTCGTCCGGATCGCCCCACTGGTCGGCGGGGCCACCGAACTCACCGATGAGGATGGGGAGTTTGGCGTTGACGAAGGCGTTGAGGTAGTCGGTGATCTCCGCCGCGGTGTCGAAGACGCTGTACATGTGGATCGAGAAGATCAGGTTGCCGGTGGTGTCGGCGTTGTAGACGCTCTGGGCGTTGGTGCGCATGACCTGCTGCCAGTCCTGGCCCCAGTTGGGCGCGTCCACCATGATCGTGTGCTCGAAGCCGGCGTTGCGCAGCTTCTTGATCGCGGCGATGGTCGGGTCGGTCCAGCCCTCGGGGTTGGTGTTGCCCCAGGGCTCGTTGCCGATGTTGATGATGATGTAGTTCTCCTGGCCCGCCAGGACGTCCTTGAGGCCGATCCAGTAGTCGGCGGCCTGGTCGAGGGTGCCGGCCGCGGCGTCCTCGCCGTATCCCGTGGTGTCGTGCACCTCCAGGACGCAGATCAGCCGGTTGGCCTTGCACTGACTGACAACGTTGGCAACGTCCGCCGCACTGTTGGCCGTCCAGCGGTGACCGTCCGCCAGAACGACACGGACGGCGTTGGCGCCGAGGGCCTTGATGTCGGACAGCGACTGCGTCTCGTTCGGGTACCAGGTGTGGGCGTGGTTGACGCCGCGCATCACGAAATCGTTGCCGTTGCCCTCGAGCAGCCGGCCGTTGCTGATGTGCAGCCCGGTGGCCTGGGTGCCCGGCGGCTCGGCCTGGGCGTACGCGGCGGCCGGCCAGAGGGCGCCGAGCAGGACGAGCCCGAGGAGGGCTGCCGCCAGCCGGGTGAAGAGGCTCTCTTTCGTCGTGCTCTTTCTTGTCGTGCTTCTTGTTCTTCTCACTGCGACTCCTGGGAGTGAGCGCCAAGAAACTCAGGCATGGGAGGAGAGCGATATGGGAGCGCTCCCATAAAAGCGATGGCGCCAGGTACACGTCAAGGGAATGAACAAAGACCCACTGCCGCGGGCAGGTTGATGCAGGGACCGCGTCGACTCACCCGCAGCACCCGCCCCCTCCCCCGCCTCCCGACACCGCGTCGAGCCGGCAGAAGCACGACGCCTCGATCGGTACGTCCGCCAGCGCGACCGCGATCTTCAGTTGCTGGGCGACGATCCGCGCCTCCCCGACCTTGCCGAGCCGGACCAGGCACTCGTGGAAGCCGTGCAGCGCCCAGACGTTGCCGGGATGCTGGACCGCGCGCGGCAGGGTGTCGTCGAGACCGAGGTCGGCGCGGTAGACCGCCTCCGCCTCCGCGACCCGGCCCTGTTCCAGGAGCAGGGCGCCGTAGGCGTGCCGGGTGGGCTGCATCCAGCCCCACGGCTCGTCGTAGGGCAGGTTGTCGTCGAGCGCGATCGACCGCTCCAGCGCGGCGAAGGCGGCGTCGAAGTCGCCCTTGCGGTAGGCGAGTTCGCCGTCGAGCATCGCGGAGGCGATGGCGAGGATGTCGGCGCAGGTGTTGTTGAACAGCATGCGGGTCTCCTGGACCCGGGCCACCGCCTCGTGGAACAGGGCGCGTTCATCCTCGGCCTCGGGGACGCGACCGAGGGCGGACAGGGCGACTCCGCGGGCGTAGTGGAGCATGGCGGTCGTCACGCTGTACAGCTCCGGGTCGGCGGGCAGCGACAGTTGGAGGATGTCGGCCCAGCGGCCGAAGCGGATCAGCGCGTGGACCCGCATGGCGAGGAAGGCCTCCAGCCAGTCGGCCATGGGCGGGCTCTGCACGCGCAGCAGGTCCTCCGGGATCGACGCCTCCAGCTCGGCGGCGGTCTCCAGGGCGATGCGGGACTGGCCGAGGAACATCGCGCCGTAGATCTTGAAGTGGTAGTTGTGCGAGCGGTAGAGGGTGTAGAAGTTCATCGCGCCGGCCCGGGCGTGGTACTTCTCGTCGGCGCGGATGGCGGCGCTGTTGTCCGAGACGACCCGGCGGTAGTCGCCGCACAGCACGTCCAGGTGGGACGGCATGTGCTGGAGGTGTCCGGCGTCGGGGACCAGGCCGTGCAGCCGGTCGGCGACGGGCAGGGCCGTCTCGGGCGTCGGGGACATCTCCATGAGGTGGATGTACAGGTGCAGCACGCCGGGATGCCGCCCACCGGCGTCCGAGGCGAGCACCCGGTCGAGGACCGCCTTGGCCTCCAAGGTACGGGCGCCCTCCGCCGGTTCGCCGGTCCTGAGGTTCCACAGCTGCCAAGGGGTGAGGTTCATCAGGGCGTCGGCGTACAGCGTGGCGATGTCGGCGTCGTCGGGGGCGAGTTCATGGACGGCGCGCATGCTGTCGGCGTACGGCTCGTTCCACACCGAGCAGTCCGGCACGGGCTTCGCCTGCGGATAGCGGGCGCGCAGCGCCTCGATCAGGGCCCGTTCGACGGGGGTGGCGGCGGCCCGGGCCTTCTCGTGGGCCCGTTCGACCGCGGCGTGGGTGCGCTCGACGGTACGGGCGAGGTCGTCGCCGTCGAAGAACTCCCACGGCTTGTTGTAGTTGGGTCCGAGTGCGTACGCGATGCCCCAGTAGGCCATGGCGCAGTCGGGATCGGCCTCGGCGGCGGCGCGGAAGCACGCGACGGCCTCCTCGTGATGGAAGGCGTACGTCCACACCAGCCCGCGGTCGAACCACAGTTGAGCCTCGGGCGACGAGGTGGTCACGGTGCGGCTGTGGGTGCCGAGGTCGTAGTAGTCCATGGGATTCCCCCGAGCGCGAGCAGGCCTGGATTCGCGACGTTACAGGGTGATTTGCGCCCGACACGCCGACAACCGCCGCCGTGGCGCAGGCGACTCAGCGCTCGCGCTCCTCGGCGACCGCCGCCTCGTAGGCGAGCAGGGTGTCGACGAACAGGCGGCGCTGTTCCGGTTCCAGCGGGGTGAGCACGCGGCGCCAGGCCTGGGCGCCGGGGGCGAGCCAGGCGGCGATGGCCTCGTGCTGGTTGGGGGCGATGGCCACGATGCGGCGCCGCCGGTCGGCGGGGTCCTCGCGGCGGTCGAGGACGCCCTTGCCGCTCAGGTCGCCGACCATCAGGCTGACCGTGGTGGGCGCCACCTCCAGACGGGCGGCGAGGTCGTTCACGGTCAGCGGACCGTCGAACAACAGGCAGGCCAGCAAGGAGAGATGACGGGGCGCCAGCGACAGCGACTCCAGCGCCTCGGGCACGGGGATGCGCTTCACCCGGCCGACCATGCGCGGCATGAGCAGCAGCAGCTCACGCACCGCGGTGTCCACACCATCCGTCTCGGCCTCGCGCCGCACGGATCCGGCCATCACACACTCCTCGCCATTTACCTTTGACATCAAAGCTGCTTTGCTTTCAAAGGCATCTCAGCCAAACACCGAACCGCCCGCCACCACGGGCCCGAACGGAGATTCCACCATGCCTCACTTCACCGTGCACATCAGCGAGAGCGCCCTCGACGGCAAGACCGAGGAGGGCCTGATCCGAGGGCTCGCGGACGCGGTCGGAACGGTCTACGGCGAGCCGTTCCGCCACATGGTCGCCGTGGACCTCATCGGCATCCCGCCCCACCGGCGGGGCGTCGGTGGTGTGCCGACCGAGCGGGCCGCCCCGGACGTCAGGCTGAGCCTGCGCGAGGCGGCCTACCGGCACCCGGACGTGCCGGACGCGCCGGCCCGGTTGATCGCCGCGATCACGGACGCCGTGGTCGACGTACTCGGTGAGCCGGTGCGCGAAGAGGTGGCGGTCAGTCTGACGGCCGTGCCCGAAGGGCGCTCCGGCGTGGGCGGCCGGGTGGGTTGACGCTCATCGCGGGGCCAGGCGCCACAGCGAGGTGACCTCCGCGGCTCGGGCGGCATGGAGCGGGTCCGTGGTGTCCCTCGCCCGTGGATGCCGTGGCCGGATGTCGAGCCTGTCCACCACGCGCAGCCCCGCCGCCTCGATGCCGGTCAGCAACTCACTACGGCTGCGCAGTCCGAGGTGCTCGGCGAGGTCGGAGAGGATCAGCCATCCCTCACCGCCCGGGACGAGATGGTCCGCCAGGCCGTGCAGAAAGCCGCGGAGCATCTCGCCGTCCGGGTCGTACACGCCCTGCTCGACGGCGGACGTCGGCCGGGCCGGGAGCCAGGGCGGGTTGCACACGACGAGGTCGGCGCGGCCTTCGGGGAACAGGGCCGGCCCCACGACCTCCACCCGTCCGCCGAGCCCCAGCCGCCGCACGGTGTCGCGGGCGCAGGCCAGGGCGCGCGGAGCGATGTCGGTGGCCACGACCTGGCCGACACCGCGCTGGGCGAGGACGGCGGCGAGCACGCCCGTGCCGGTGCCGAGGTCGAACGCGGTACGACAGGCCGGGGACACGGGCAGGGGTGCTCGCGCCACGAGGTCGACGTACTCGCCCCTGACCGGGGAGAAGACGCCGTAGTGCGGGTGGATACGGGCGCCGAGGGCCGGTACCTCGACGCCCCGCTCCCGCCACTGCCGCGCGCCGAGGACGCCCAGCAGTTCCGTCAGGGCGACCGCGGTGCGGCCGTTCGGCCGCCCGTACGCCTCGAAGCACGCCTGACGCACGTCGGGAGCGCGGCGCAGGTCCAGGGTCTGGTCGTCCTCCAGCAACACGACCAGCCTGCCCAGCAGACGGGCCCGGAGGCCGCGGGCCTGCCGGTGGAGGTGGAAGGACTCCGCCGGAGTGTTCCCCGGGCGGGGCGGTCGCCGGTCGGCGCGGCGGCGCAGCGCGTTCAGCAGTTGGCGTGCGTTGGGGAAGTCGCCCCGCCACAGCAACGCCGTTCCCTCGCGGGCGAGTCGGTGGGCGGTGGCCGCGTTCATGCGGTCGTCGGCGACGACGACGACCCGGCGCGGCGGGGGCGCGGCGCTCTCGGAGTGCCAGCGGGCGGATCGGGCGGTGCGGTCTTCGGTCCAGTGGATCGTGGACACGGAGGTACTCCTCGTGATCGAACGTGCAGGGGCACGAAGAGCACTTCGACGAGGAGCAGCACCGACGGCCCGTGCTGCGGCACGGGTTCGGAGATCGGGGCAGGAAGGGTTACGGCTCCCGCGTCGAAGCGCGCGAGGAGACGTCGCCCAGAACCATGCCGAGTGTCACGAGGGGGTCCTTCCGGAGAGATGACGTACGAGGCTCGCACGATGGCCTCCTCACGGGCAAACCGTCCGCCGAAAACCCGTTGCAGCCGCCCTCCGCCTCCCTGGACCCTGGCCCTCATGCCTTACCTCCTGCGCCCCGCGCGGCTCGCCGACGCGCCCGCGATCACCGAGCTGCTCAACGCCGTCGACGAGATCGAGATCGGCCGGCGCGAGACCGACCTCCCCGAGGTCGAGGCCGACCTCAGGCGTCCGGAGGTCGACCTGGAGCGTGACTCCTGGCTGGTCTTCGACGGGGAGCGGCTGGTGGCGTACGGGCTGCTGTGGGACGACTCCGGGAACGAGCGGATCGACGTCGACCACTACGTCCTCCCCGACCATCAGGCGGCCGGCGAACAGATCCTGGACGCCCTCCACCGCAGGGCCGTCGAGCGGGCCCGGGCGAACGGCGCCGCGAAGGCCGTCGTCCATCTGCATCTCAACACCCGGCCGACGCTGGACACTTCACTGATCGAGGCACGGGGCTGGTACGTCGTACGCCGCTACCACGTGCTGGAACGCCCGCTCGACCGGGACCTGGACCGCGCCCCGGAGCCGCCCGAAGGCGTGCGCATCCGTCCCTGCGTCACCGAGGCGGACCGTCAACGCGCCCATCAGCTCTACCAGTCCACCTTCGCGGAGCACTTCGACTTCCAGCCACGCGCCTACGAGCAGTGGCTGCACGACATCGACGCCGAGCGCCTGGACTGGTCGCTGGTATGGCTCCTCGACACCGAGGAGCTGGGCGACGTCGGGTTCCTCATCGCGCGGGACGACCGCGCGGCCATGGGGTGGATCCGGAGCGTGGGGGTGCTCAGGGAGGCCCGGGGGCAGGGGCTGGGCGGGCTGCTGCTGCGGCAGGCCTTCGCCGCGTTCGCCGCGCGGGGGCGGAACACCGTGGGGCTGGGGGTGGACACGGCCAACGCGACGGGCGCGCCCGAGCTGTACGGACGTAACGGGATGAAACTCCACTTCGCCGTCGATACTTGGGAGGCGGTGCTGACCTGAGCACGGCGTCGAAAGGTGTGCGCATGTCCTCGACCCGGGACTTCTACGACGACCTGGCCTCCGACTACCACCTGATGTTCGCGGACTGGGACGCGAGCACGGCCCGCCAGGCCGCCGTCCTCGACACCCTCGTCCGGCGCCGTCTGGGCGCGGGCCCGCACCGCGTCCTGGACTGCGCCTGCGGGATCGGCACCCAGGCGATCGGGCTGGCCGGGGCCGGCTACGACGTCGTCGGCAGCGACCTCAGTCCCCGCGCGGCAGCGCGCGCCACGGCCGAGGCGGCGGCCCGGGGCATCGGCCTCCCGACGGCCGCCGCGGACATGCGCCGGCTGCCGTTCGCTCCGTCCGTCTTCGACGTCGTCGTCTGCGCCGACAACTCGCTCGCGCACCTGCTCTCCGCGCAGGACGTCGCGGCGGCGCTGAGCGACATGCGGCGTGTACTGCGGGACGGCGGGCTGCTGGTGCTCACGATCCGGGACTACGACGAACTCCGCCGGACGCGGCCCACCTCGACACCGCCGCAGGTCAGGGAGACACCGGACGGCCGGGTGATCACCTTTCAGCTCTGGCACTGGCACGAGGACGGCGAGCGCTACGACCTGGAGCACTTCCAGCTGATCCCCGCCGCGGACGGCTGGACGACCCGGCGGCGCGTCGCCACCTCCTGGGCGCTGTCCCGGCCACAGCTGACCCGACTGCTCGCCGAGGCGGGCTACGCCGACGTCGTGTGGCACGCCCCGGAGGCGACGGGGTTCTACCAGCCGGTCGTGACATGTCAGGTGCGGCGGGCCAGCGCGTAGGCGCGGCGGGTCTCCGCCTCGTGGGCGTAGTGGGTGCGCTCCAGCTTCATCTCCACCGTGAAGCCGACCGATTCGAGCAGGTCGGTGAGGTGCGCGGGGTCGAGGAAACGGAAGTCGACGTCGACGGAGTGACCCCACCATTCGTCCAGGTGCCGGACCTCCTCGCCGACGTGGAAGGAGAGGAGGAGCAGGCCCTGGGGGCGCAGGACCCGTTCCATCTCCTCGAAGGCGCGGCGCAGTTCGCCGGGTTCGAGATGGATGACGGTGTAGAGGGCGACCAGTGAGCCGAACTCGCCGTCCTTCGCCGGGAGTTCCAGCAGATCGCCCTGGCGGAACTCGACCTCCGGGAAGCGGCTGCGGCCCGCCTCGACCATGCCCGCGGACAGATCGATCCCGACCGTGCGCGCGCCCTTCTCCGCCAGCCAGGCCGCCACATGCCCGGGACCGCAGCCCAAGTCACCGATCACCGCCCCCGGTTCGGTCTGTTCGAGGAGTGCGGTGAGCAACGCCCGGTCCAGGGGCTTGCCTTCGAGCTCGGCGTGGAGCCGGGTCGTGTACTCCTCGGCCACGGTGTCGTAGCTGTGCCGTACGGAGTCGTGCCGTGGGTGATCAGCCATGCGGTCAGCATGCCAGCAGGAGACGCACTCCGAAGGGCCCCGGCCTCAGCGAGGACCGGAGGTGGGGCGTACCAGCCCGGTCTGGTAGGCGATGACGACGAGTTGGGCTCGGTCGCGGGCGCCGAGCTTGGTCATGGCGCGCTGGACGTGGGTGCGGACGGTGAGCACGCTGAGGACGAGGTGGGCCGCGATCTCCTCGTTGGACCGGCCCTCGGCGGCGAGGACGGTGATCTCCCGTTCGCGCGGGGTGAGGTCGCTCAGGCGCTCCGGCGGGGTCAGCAGGGTGCCCGGGGCCGGTGCGCTGAGGAAACGGGTGATGAGGGCGCGGGTGGCTCCGGGTGAGAGCAGCGCCTCTCCAGAGGAGACGGTGCGGATGCCCGCGAGGAGGACGTCGGTGGTGACGTACTTGCCGAGGAACCCGCTGGCCCCCACGCGCAGGGCCTGGGCGACGTACTCCTCGGTCTCGAACATGGTCAGCACGAGGACGCGGGTGCCGGCCAGGTCGGGGTCCTCGCAGATGGCGGCGGTGGCCGCGAGGCCGTCCGTGCCGGGCATGCGGATGTCCATGAGGACCAGGTCGGGGCGGTGGGCGCGGGCGAGTTCCAGCGCCTCCTTGCCGTCGGCGGCCTCGCCGACCACCTCCATGTCCTCGCAGGAGTCGATCAGCAGCCGGAACGTGCCCCGCAGCAGGGCCTGGTCGTCGGCGAGCAGGACGCGGATGCTCACGGGGTCGCCTCGTGTTCGTCGGTGACTTGGGAGTGCAGGGGCAGGGCGGTGGTGACCTCGAAACCGCCCTCGGGGCGCGGTCCGGCCCGCAGGTGGCCGCCGACCGAGTGGGCGCGCTCGCGCATGCCCATCAGTCCGAAGCCGCCGCCCGGGAGCGCGGGGGCGGTGGCGGCGCCCTCGTTGGCGACCGTGATCAGCAGGCGCGAGTCGGAGTAGGCGAGCCGGACACGGGCCTCGTGGTCGGAGGCGTGTTTGGTGGCGTTGGTCAGGGCCTCCTGGATGATCCGGTACGCCGTCAGGTCGACGCCCGGTGACAGCGGCCGGGGCTCGCCCTCGGTGGTCACCGTCACGGTGAGGCCCGCGGACTCGCAGACGGCGATCAGCTCGGGGAGCCGGTGCAGGCCGGGGGCGGGGTCGAGGGAGTCGGCGTCGTCGGCCTGGCGCAGCACGCCCACCGTCGCGCGGAGTTCGAGGAGCGCGGAGGAGGTGGTCGCCGTCAGCTCGTCGAGGATCTTCTGCGCCTGTTCGGGCTGGGTGGGGGCGAGGTGGCGGGCGGTGCCGGCCTGGGCGTTGGCGACGGCCATGTGATGGGCGACGACGTCGTGGAGCTCGCGGGCGATCCGCATCCGTTCCTCGGCGACCCGCAGCCGGGCCTCCTCCTCCCGGGTGCGCTCGGCGTGCACGGCCCGTGCCTGCACGGACTCCAGGTAGGCGCTGCGCAGTCGGGCGTTGCGGCCGCCCACCATCGGCAGCAGCAGCCAGAGGACGGGACCCACGCTGCGCAGCAGCAGCATGTCGGTCGTGGGCCGGTCGATCAGGGCGGTGGCCACGACCAGGACCATGGTCCCCACGCCGAGCACGCGTCTGCTCGTCGCGTCGGTGCGGGCGGCCACCCAGTACAGGGCCATCATCAGCGGGGCCAGCGTCAGGGGCGTGGGCAGATAGCCCTGGGTGAGGGTGGCGATCGTGCAGGCCGCGACGACCAGGACGACCGAGCGCGGGTGGTCGCGTGCGGTGAGCAGGGCGAGGCAGGAGACGGCCGCGAGGACGACCGCGGGCGTGTCGCTGCTCGGCCGGCTCGTGCCGGGGATGCTCAGCGAGGCGCCGAAGGTCGCGCAGCCGAGCAGCGCCAGGACGGTGAGGACGTCCATGACGTGGGGGCGCGCCCTGCGGCGCTCCGAGCGGGTGGTCATCGGTGTCTCCGGATCAAGGGCCTGGGTCCATGGTGGCCGACCCGTGGGCAGCGGTGCGCAACGGGCGCCCCGCGGAACCGCACGCCGGGCCGCCCACGGAATCTCACCGCGGGCGGCCCGGCGACCGGGGCGGCGCCGGTCAGACACGTACCTGGGCGGGCTCGTCCGGCGTCGGGTCGGGCTCCGCGGCCCCGGCCGGCCGGCGGGTGAGGGCCTCGCCCTCGATGTCGACCCGGGGCAGCAGCCGGTCCAGCCACTTCGGCAGCCACCAGGCACGGTCGCCCAGCAGGGCGAGGACCGCGGGCACGATCGCCATCCGCACCACGAAGGCGTCGAGGAGGACGGCCGAGGCGAGTCCGAACCCGATCATCTTGATCATGGAGTCGCTCTCCCCGATGAACCCGGCGAACACCGCGATCATGATCAGCGCGGCGGCCACGACCACCCGGGCACTGTGCCGGAACCCGGAGACGACCGACTGCCGGGCGGCCTCGCCGTGGACGTACGCCTCCCGCATCCGGGAGACGAGGAACACCTCGTAGTCCATGGCCAGGCCGAAGACGATGCCCACGAGGAAGATCGGCATCAGGCTCATGATCGGCCCGGTCTGCTCCACCCCGAAGACGCTCGCGCCGTGCCCCTCCTGGAAGACCACGACGACGGCGCCGAGCGCGGCGAGCACCGAGAGCAGGAAGCCGAGGGCGGCCTTGAGGGGGACGAGCACGGACCGGAAGACCACGAGGAGCAGGATGACGGCCAGCCCCACGATGGTGATGAGGTACGGGACGAGCGCGGCCTGCACCTTGTCGGAGATGTCGATGTTCAGGGCCGTGGTGCCCGTGACCTCGAAGTTCTCGGTGCGCTCGGCACGGATGGTCTTGACGAGGTCCTTGGTCCGCTCGTCGGTGGGGCTGGTGGACGGCGTGGCGGTGAACACCGCCGTGTCGCCCGCCTCGTTGAAGCGGGGCTGGGTGACGGAGACGATGCCGTCGGTGCGGGCGATCTTCTGGTTGATCGCCGCCACGTCCGCCTTCGGGTCCACGGCACCGTTGGCGTCCACAACGACGGTGAGCGGGCCGTTGAACCCGGGGCCGAAGCCCTCGGCGAGGTCGTCGTAGGCACGGCGTTCGGTGGTGGAGGTGGACTTGGCCTCGTCGCCGGGCATGCCCAGCTGGAGGCCGGTCATGGGCAGGGCCAGCGCGCCGAGCCCCACCACGCCCAGGAGCAGCACCGGCAGGGGCCGGCGCAGGACGAACCTGGCCCAGCGGGTGCCGCCGTTGTCGCCGGTGCTCTTGTCGACGCCCCGCTTGCGGAGCCGCCGTGCCAGCACCGTGTTCGGCCAGAACCCCAGCAGCGCGGGGACCGCGGTCAGCGCCACGACGACGGCGACGACGACCGCGCCGGCCGCGGTGAGGCCCATCTTGGTGAGCATGGGGATGCCGACGACGGTCAGTCCGGCGAGGGCGATGACCACGGTGAGACCGGCGAAGACGACGGCCGAACCGGCGGTGCCGACGGCCAATCCGGTCGCCTCCTCCGGCGTGTGGCCCTGGGCGCGCTCCTCGCGGTAGCGGGAGACGACGAAGAGGGCGTAGTCGATGCCGACGGCCAGGCCCAGCATCATCGCCAGCGTGCCGGTGCTGGTGGACAGGCCGAGGGCGCTGCCCATCAGCGTGATGGCGAGCATGGTGAAGGCGACGCCGATGAGCGCGGTGAGCAGCGGCAGTCCGGCGGCGGCCAGTGAGCCGAAGGTGACCAGCAGGACGACGGCCGCGACGGCGATGCCGATGACCTCGGCCATACCGCCGGCGCCCCCGCCGCTGTCCATGGCCGAACCGCCGGTCTCGACGGTCAGCCCGGCGTCGCGCGCCTGCTTCGCCGCCTTCTGCACCGCCGTACGGCTCGCGTCGGTGACGTCGGCGGACTTCACCTTGTACGTGACGGTGGCGTAGGCCGTGGACCCGTCCTTGCTCACGGCCTTGGTCCTGTACGGGTCGGCGACACCGGCCACCTGGGAGCCGGTGCCGAGGGCGGCCACGGTCTCCTCGACGGCCTTCTTGTTCTCGGTGGCGGTGACCTTCTGTCCGTCCGGGGCGACGAAGACCACGCGGGCGGTGGCGCCGTCGGCGGCCGCGCCGGGGAAGCGCTCCTGCATCAGGTCGTACGCCTTCTGGGACTCGATGCCCGGCATCGAGAACTCCTCGTCGGAGGTTCCCGGAGCCCGGAGGGCGCCGAGTCCGACGGCGGCCAAGACGGCCACCCACATCAGGGCGACGTATCCGCGCCGCCGGAAGGCCAGTCGGCCCAGTCGATAGAGAAAAGCAGCCACGTCGGGGAACTCCACATCCGTTCTCGATCAGGTGCCCCAGCCTGTCCCGGCAGGGGTCCCCGAGTCGTCGTGCCGCTGCGGGCAATGCCGCCTGCTGCTTTCGCAGGACCGGCTACTGAAACCGCAGTACGTGACCGGGCCGCGATCTCCTGCCCCGGTAGCACGACCCGCGGGTCAGCCACCCGCGCGGAACGCCCTCAGCACGGCCTGGGCCATCCCGCGCTCACCGCGCTCGTTGGGGTGCACCGGGGCCGCGGGGGCGGCCGGGATCAGCGGCTCGACCCAGCGCACGTCGGCCTCCGCGCAGGCGTCGCGGCCGTCGGAGGGCGCGTAGGTGTCGACGTACCCGGCCCCGGCGTCAGCCGCGGTGCTGCGCAGCATCGCGTTGAGCTGCTGTTCCTTCTGCCGCAGGAAGGTGACGTCGCCGGGGGCGAGCCCCATCGCCCGTCCGCAGTCGGCGCCTCGGGCGGGCAGGATCGTCGGATAGCCGACCAGGTAGATGCGGGCCTCGGGCGCCCGGCGCCGGATGTCGGCCAGCACGTCGGCCACGCGTCCGCCCGTCGCCGCGATCCTCGTCCCGATCTCGTCGGTGTCACCGGAGGTGTGCTGTGCGCGGCACGGCGCCCGGTCGGGTGCCAGGTCCCCGATGCGGCTCTCCAGTCGGTAGCGGACGCCGGCCTTGACGCAGCCGGTGATGAGCTCGCCGAAGCCGATGTCGTTGCCGCCGATGCCGACGGTGACCAGACGGGTCCCGGCGGACACGGCCGACAGCTGGGCCGGGTTGGTCCCGCTGTCCGTGTCCTGGGCCTTGAACAGGTCGCCGGTCGTGGCCCCACTACAGCTCATGTCGCGGAACTCGGCGCGCTCCAGGCCGAGTTCGGCGGCGACGAGCGCCGGGTAGTTCCGGTCGGAGCGGTCACAGCCCGCGGGTTTCGCGCGCCGGCCGGGTATGTCCGGTCCGGCCGTGTACGAGTCGCCCAGGGCGACGTACGGGCCGCGCGGCGGGCCGCTCAGGGAGGCGGCCGCGCTTCCGTCGCCGTCCCGGGCGACCCCGACCACGGTGACGAGGGCGGCGCACGAGAGGGCCGTCGCCAGCCCGATGCCAAGACGAGTTCTCATCGGAGGTCATGCCTTCCGGTACGGCGCCGACGCGGCGCGGGCGGTGATGCACACCGCCTCAGGCTCACCGGGCAGGACGCGCCGCGTCGTCGTCCCGCTGCAGGCTGTACGGCCTACTGAGCCCGCAGTAGGCACGGCCCGATTCGTCCTCCGGAGGGACGACAGGCCAGGGCGGGCGCGTCAGCGCCACGCCCGACAGAGCGTCACTCCATCAGTCCGGCCGCGAGTGTCGCGCCCAGCTCCCAGCAGGCCTGCACGTCGGGCTTCTCCGGCGTTCCGGTCACCGTCACGGCGTCCGCCGCCCGGCGCCAGCCGAGGCCCGTGGTGATGGATTCGATGCCGCGTACCGCGCCAGTCACGTCACTGCCGCCGTGGACGTAGTAGCCGAACGGCCGCCCCCGTGTCTCGTCCAGGCACGGGTAGTAGACCTGGTCGAAGAAGTGCTTGAGGGCCCCGGACATGTAGCCGAGGTTCGCCGGTGTGCCCAGCAGGAAGCCGTCGGCGGCGAGCACGTCCGAGGCGGTGGCCGCGAGCGCGGCCCGCCGCACGACCTGGACGTTCTCGATCTCCGGGTCCGTGGCCCCGGAGACGACGGCTTCCAGCAGCGCCTGGCAGTTGGGCGAGGGGGTGTGATGCACGATCAGCAAGGTAGGCACACCCCGCACCCTGCCGTCGGCCGGGCACCCGGCGCAAACGCGACGGCTGCCGCGCGGGCTACTTCACCTTGCCGGTGAAGATCGCCGTCTCCGACTCGTAGTCGGGCGCCACCTCGATCTGGAGGAAGGACTCGCCCTTGGGCAGTTCGCAGCCCCACGGCACGGAGAGGGAGCGGCCGGCCAGGATGCTGGTGTCGGGCAGACCGTCGAGCCCGTCGTCGTAGATGGACTCCCCTTCCTTGCCCTCGTCGCCGTAGGCGCAGTTCACCGTCATCATCGAGGCGTCGATCTTCTTGTCCGACTTGTTGACGATCTTGATGCTGAACTTGGCGTACGGGGTCTTCTCCGGGGACGCGTACTCGCTGGAGACCGCCCGAGTGATCTTGGTGAGGCTGATCTCGACGTCGTTGTCGTAGGCGATGGTGTCGTCGAACCCGTAGGAGTCGTCGCCGGAGTCCTCGGCCGGTGCGTCGGAGTCCGCCGCGTCGGTGGCGGAGTCGTCGGCGGCGGTGTCGCCGCCCTCGGCCGGTGCCGTCTTGGTGACGGTGACGGTCGGCGCCGCCTCGGCCTCGCCGTCGCCGGTCACGCTCGCGGTGACGACGGCGGCGAGGACGGCGGCGACCACCGCCGCGCCGGCGGCGATGAGGACCGTGGTGGTCTTCTTCGGCGCCTGAGGCGGCTGCGGCGGGTAGTAGCCGGGCCCGGGCGGCGGCGTGTAGCCAGGCATGGGCGGCGGCGTGCTGTCGTAACTCATGGTCCCCCCAGGGATGGTTCTGTTGCGTGATCAATCATCACCTGTCGAACCGTCCTTGTGGAGGTGCCGTAATGAAAATGTGCTGATGAGGCGTCTGTTCGGCTACTCCGTGCGCAGTGCCGTCGCGGTGCGGGCCTTCGCCGCCCAGCTCGCCGGGAGCAGCGCGCCGAGCGCGGCGATGAGGATGCCGGCGCAGCCGAGCAGGAGCAGTTCCGGGGTGTCGTACACGTCGAGGACGACCTTCGGCAGTCCGGTGTCGGCGGTCTCCGCCATCTTCGGCAGGACATAGCCGTGCAGGGCGAACCCGACGGGCACCCCGATCAGCCCGCCGACCACACCGATCCCGGCCACCGAGGCGAGCACGAGGCTCACCGTCTGCCGCGGCGACATGCCGAGCGCCTTGCACACGCCCAGGTCGTGGACGCGCTCCCGGGTGTCGAGGACGACGGAGTTGAGCACGCCGAGGCCGGCGACGGAGACCAGCATCAGGGTGAGCAGCGCCGCCATCGCGTCGAGGACGAGGATCAGGTTGTCCTGCCGCGACGCGGAGTTGGCCATGGCCTCACCGCCGAGGGCGTTCACCGTCACGTCGAGCTTCGTGGCGTACTGGGTGGCCTGGACGCCCGACTTGAGCTCCACGAGGAACATCTGCGGCTCGACCTCGGGGAAGTCGGCGAGGCTCGCGTGGAAGCGGAGCCCGTCGTCGGAGGTGTCGAAGGCCTCGCCGACGATCGTCAGGGTCCGCGTCCGTTTGCCGACCGTCACCCGCAGCGTGTCGCCGACCTCGGTCTCGGTGGTGTTCAGGAAGTGGGTGGAGACCACGACCTGACCGGGTCCGGTGATCCAGTGCCCGGAGATCATCTCGTAGGCGGCGGAGCGCAGATCACCGTCGTAGAGCACGGCCTGCACGGCTCCCGAGACGCCGACCGCGGTGCCGTCCGTCTGGGTCCTGCCGTAGTAGGTGTCGGTGCCGGACTGCTGCGCGATGGCCGCGGCCACCTGCGTGGGATCGGCCGTGGCGGTCTCGCCCCCGCCTGGTCCGGAGCGGGCCTGGCCGGTGAAGACCGTGACCGGGGCGCGGTCCTCCGGGTCCTGGGCCGACCCGACCGCGTTGAGGGACGCGGTCAGCCCGAGCGCGAAGGTCGCCGCGACCGTGCCGAAGGCGACCGCCAGCAGCATCGCGAGGGTACGCACCGGATGCGCGAACGGACCGGCGAGGCCGTACGTCACCGCGCGCGGCAACGGCAGCCGTCCCGCCGCCCGATGGGCCCACTGCCCGCGCCCGGTGCGCGGCGCCCGGCCGACCGCGATGGCCTCCACGGTCGACAGCCGCCCGGCCCGCAGCGCGGGCACCAGCGCGGCGACCGCGACGACGAACAGCGCGGCCCCGGCCACCAGGACGTCCACCCACCAGGCCACCGACAGCGACGCGGTGCCGTAGACCGTCTCGGTGTCCTCCAGGAGCGGCATGGCCATCAGATTTCCCAGTACGACGCCCAGCGCGATCCCGGCTCCGGCGGGGACCAGCGCCTGGGCGACGTACGCGCGGACGACCTCACGCGGGGTGAAGCCAAGGGCCTTGAGGATGCCGATCCTGCGCAGGCTGGTGCCGACGGCGCCGCTGATGACGCTGCCGACGATGATGACCGACATGACGATGCCGAGGACGCCGAACGCCATGAGGAAGGGGATGGTCGGCGCCGCGCTCTGGTCGGCGGCCCGCTTGGTGTCCAGCCAGGACTCGGTGCCCATCAGCGCGCCGGAGGGCAGGGCGGCGGTGAGCTTGAGGCGGTCGGCGGCGATCTGTCCCTTGGTGTCCGCCGAGTCGAAGCGGTAGAGCATCTGGCTGGTGACGCGGGTGGTGTCGGAGGCGAGCGCGGTGACCTGTGCGGGGGTCGTCCAGGCGTCGGCGGTCTCGCCGACCGAGTGAGCGAAGCCCACGACCGTGAGGGCCGTGCTGTCCGCGGCGTCCGAGGTGTTGAGCGTGGCGCCGAGGCGGAGAGCGGGGCCCTCGAACTCGCTGGAGAGCACGACTTCGCCGGCCTTCGTGGGCCATCGCCCCGACTTCAGGTTCAGCCGGTCGACGTCGGTGTTCGGTTCGGACCGTCCCACCAGGGTCACCGGCGGCAGGTGGCCGCCGCCCTCGTCCACCGGCCGGATCGTCGTCACGGGGTACGGTCCCGCGCTGCCGGTGACCCCGTCGAGCCGTCCGGTGGCCTTGAGTTGGGCCGTGCTCGCCTTGGCCGGGTCGAACTGCGCGACGAGGTGCGCCCCGTTCTGCGCGGCGAAGGCGTGGTCGAAGGGCGCGTTGGAGGCGACCATCAGCGATCCGGCGACGACGGCCGAGGCCACGGCCATCATGGTGGCGAGGGCGATGACGACGGTCTGCACCCGACGCCGCCCCACCCCGGACCGCACGACACGGCTGAGCGCGCTCATCGCACGGCCTCCGTCCGGGTGTCGGAGGCGAGGCGCAGGGCGCACATCGGCGCCTCTGGCAGGGTGCCGGGGGCGAGGATCGGCGCGCTCATCGGACCGCCTCCGCCTGGGTGTCGAGGGCGAGGTGGCCGTCGACCAGGTGGATCGTGCGGCTCGCGACCGCCTCGGCGAGGGCCGGGTCGTGGGTGACCAGCACGATGGTCTGGCCGCCCCGGTGCAGGTCCACCAGCAGTTCCCGTACGTCGTGGCCCGAGGCGCTGTCGAGGGCGCCGGTCGGTTCGTCGGCGAGGAGGAGGGCGGGCCGGTTCACCAACGCCCTTGCCACCGCGACCCGTTGCCGCTCACCGCCGGACAACCGGCCCGGGTAGGCGCGGGCGTGCTTCTGGATGCCCAGCAGCTCCATGAGCTCGCCGGCCCGGGCGGCGGCCTTGCGGCGTGCGGTGCCGGTCAGTTGGGCGGGCAGCTGGATGTTGTCGGCGACGGTGAGGTCGTCGAGCAGGTTGAAGAACTGGAAGACCATGCCGATCCGTTCGCGGCGGAACCGTGCCGACGCGTGCTCGCTCAGGCTGTCGACGCGCTCACCGGCGACGGTCACCGTACCGCCGGTCGGCTTGTCCAGGCCCGCGACGAGGTTCAGCAGCGTGGACTTGCCGCTGCCGGAGGGGCCGGTGACGGCGAGGGCCTCGCCCTGGGCGACACCGAGGTCGATCGGTCCGAGCGCGGGTGCGCCGGAACTGTCGTAGCGCTTGGCCACGCCCGACAGTTCGATCACTTGAGTCATGGGAGTCGTCCGTCCTTGTGAGTGGAGTGGGCTCTTGCTGTGCACCGGCCCAGCGAAGGTAGGGGCGGGCGCCGGCGCGGCGCGTCGGCCGGGGCACCGACTTGCGGCCCTTCGCGCGGACGATCCGGGCCCGGGGTCATCCCTGCGGAGTACGCCTCGGGGACGGTTCGCCGGCCTCCGAGACGGACGCGGGTGCGCGGGGGCGGGCCGCACAATGTGCGGATGGAGACGGAGGACCTGCGCCCACGGCGTACGGACGACCGGCGCGGGTGGCGGCGGCAGCTGCGGGACACGCTGCGGCCGGAGCCCAGGCGTGAGCCGTTGTCGCGGCGTGCCGTGTGGGCGGACGCGGTGCTGGCCGTGCTGCTGACCGCCGTCGCGCTGTTCGTCGCGGCACGCTACCCGGGCGACGGGCCGATGAACGTGGCGCCGGTCGACCCCGGCGCGCCGATCCCGCCCCGGCCGCCGGAACCGGGCCGGTGGATGGTGGTGGAGGAGCCCGCCGCCCCGCCCTTCGCCCTGGTCGTGCTGTCCGCGCTGCCGCTGGCGGTCCGGCGGCGGTATCCGTTCGTGGTGTTCGCCGTGGTGATGGGCGCGGCCCTGGCCATCGGGGACGACGCCTCCTGGATCAACGTGCTGACCTGTGTCGTCGGCGCGTACAGCGCCGCCATGTACAGCAGGCACCGGGTGGGGGCGCTGGCCGGGCTGTTCGTCGCGGCCGTGCTCTCCGGGCTGGCGTTCCGGAACACCGAACCGGTCCTGCCGGGGTGGTCGAGTCCCGCGGTGGTCCTGCTGATCGCCGGGGTGCTGGCGGGGCTCGCCCGGGTGTGGCAACGGCAGGTGGCGGCGGGCCGGGAGCGGTTCGCCCGCCTGGAGCGCGAGCAGGAGGAGGCGATGCGCCGGGCGGTCGAGGAGGAACGGGCCCGGATAGCCGCCGAGTTGCACGACGTCGTGACCCACAATGTGAGCGTGATGGTCATCCAGGCGGGGGCGGCCCGCAAGGTGATGGACGCGGCACCGGAGCGGTCGAAGGAGGCGTTGCTGGCGGTGGAGGCGGGCGGCAGGGCGGCGATGGCCGAACTACGGCATGTCATGGGGCTGTTGGCGGCTCCGGACCCGGAGCAGCCCGAGGCGCTGGAGCCGCAGCCGGGGCTCGCGCAGCTGGACGCGCTGATCGTCCGGGTGCGGGCCGCCGGTACGCCGGTCGGCGTCGCGGTGTCGCTGCCGCCCGAACCGCTGCCGCCCGGCGTCGACTTGACGGCGTACCGCGTGGTGCAGGAGGCGCTGACCAACACGATCAAGCACGCGCCGGGCGCCGAGGCGTCCGTCACGATCGGCTACCGCGACGACCGGCTGGAGATCGAGGTGGTCGACACCGGCGCCGTCCGCGACGCCGCGCCGGCGGACGGCAACGGGCGCGGCCTGATCGGGCTGCGCGAGCGACTCGCCGTCTACGGCGGTGAGTTGACCGCCGGTCCGACGCTCGCCGGCGGCTACCGCGTCAGAGCCCTCGTGCCGTGGCGGACCGTATGAGCGGGCCCGCGCTGCGCGCCGTCATCGCCGACGACCAGGCCCTCGTACGCACCGGCTTCGGGATGATCCTCGCCGCGGACGGCATCGAGGTGACGGCGGAGGCCGCCGACGGTGCCGAGGCGGTCGCCGCGGTCCGGCGCACCCGCCCCGACGTCGTGCTGATGGACATCCGGATGCCCGGCATGGACGGCATCGAGGCCACCCGGCGCATCCTCGCCGACGACTCGGCCGAGGGCACCCGCGTCATCATCCTGACCACGTACGACCTCGACCACTATGTGTACGCGGCGCTCACCGCGGGCGCCTCCGGCTTCCTGCTCAAGGACGTCACCCCCGAGCACCTGGTCGCCGCCGTGCGCCTCGTGCAGTCCGGCGACGCGCTGCTCGCCCCGGCGATCACCCGCCGGCTGATCGAGCGCTTCGCCCAGCGCGAGGAGCCCCGCCCGACCGCCTCCCCGCACCGCGACCTCTCCGCGCTGACCCCGCGCGAAGTGGAGGTGCTCCGGCTGCTCGCGACGGGACTGAGCAACGCCGAGCTCGCGGAACGCCTCTTCCTCAGCCCCACCACGGTGAAGACGCACATCGGCCGCATCCTGTCGAAGCTGGAGCTGCGCGACCGTGTCCAGGCGGTCGTCCTCGCCTACGAGTCGGGGCTGATCACCCCCGGAAATCCAGAAGACGTTCCGGGCACTGATCGCTACCGTTGAGCCATGGAGGTCACCCAGCACACCCACGGCGCAGCCGCGCGAGCGACCAGCTCCCCGGCTGCCACCGCCTGACCTCACGTCACCTCTCCCCCGGCGGCCGGAAACGGACCGCCGGTGCAGTGCGCGTACACCCCTCGCTGTTCTCACGGTCCTTTCCGGTGCCCTGGCCCCGAAGGAAGACCGTCATGGACACCGACCGCACCCTGCGCACCTTCACCGACTTCTACGTCGAGCGCGGCCACCACCTGATCACCGGCGGCACCCTGCTCCCGCCGCCCTCGGACCCGGTGCTGTTCACCACGTCCGGCATGCATCCGCTCACCCCGTATCTGGAGGGCCGCCCGCATCCCCAGGGACGGCGGCTGGTGAACGTGCAGCGCTGTCTGCGCACCACCGACCTGGAGGAGGTCGGCGACCCCACCCATCTGACGGTGTTCGAGATGCTCGGCTCGTGGTCGCTCGGCGACTACGACCACTCGCGGAGCCTGCGCTGGGGCCACGAACTGCTCCGCGACGGCTTCGGCATCCCGCAGCGCCATCTGTACGTCACCGTCTTCGGTGGCGACGACCAGGTCGGACCGGACACCGAATCGCTGTGCACCTGGGAGGAGTTGGGGGTACCGGTGGAGTCGACGGTGGAGGACAACTGGTGGTCCAACGGTCCCGTCGGCCCGTGCGGCCCCGACTCGGAGATCTTCGTCTGGACGGGCGGCGACGACACCCCGCCCGAGGGCACCCCGACCACCGATCCGCGCTGGGTGGAGGTCTGGAACCACGTCGGCATGCGCTACCGCCGCCACGAGGACGGCAGCCTCTCCCCGCTGTCGCAGCAGAACATCGACACGGGCATGGGTCTGGAGCGCCTGCTGACCGTCCTCCAAGGCCGCGACTCGGTCTACGACACCGATCTGTTCGAACCCTGGAGGCGGCTGCTCCCGCGTCTGTGGGACCTGGACGAGCCGTCGTTCCGCCTGGTCTGTGACCATCTGCGCTCGGGTGTCGTGGTCATCGGTGACGGCGTACGGCCCTCCACCAGCGGGCGCGGCTACGTCCTGCGCCGCCTGGTCCGCCGCCTCCTCACCACCCTGTGGCAGCAGGACCGCGGCCGCACCCTGTCCGACCTGCCGCGCGAACTGGTCGAGCACACCCTGGACCACTTCCGGCTGCCCGGCGGCACCGACCCGGTCCTCGGCGTCCTCCTGGAGGAAGAGGGCCGCTTCGGCAGGCTCCTCGACCGGGGCCACCGCGTCCTCTCCCGCCCGCAGTACCAAGGACGGTTGACCGAGGAGGACTACCGCTACCTCCACGACACCCACGGTCTGCCCCGCGATCTCGTCGTCGGCCTGCGGAGCCTGCGGCGATGAGCGGCCGGGCCTGATCGTGACCGGGCCGCCCGGCCGCGTTACCCCTCGGGCGGCCGGGGCACTCGGGGCCCGCGGCGGCTTCCCTCCCGGAGTCGCCTGATCCGGTCGGAGGTGGAGAGCATGGGGCACGGCGGAAACGTGATCGACGAGCTGGTCGCCGATCACCGTGAGGTCGAGGAGTTCTTCGGTCGCATCGAGGCGCTGCCCTCCGGCGACAAGGACCGCAAGGTCCATGCCGACCAGGCCACCATCGAGCTGGTCCGGCACTCGGTCGCCGAGGAGGCCTACCTGTATCCCGCCGTGCGGGAGCACCTGGCGAACGGGAACACCCTCGCCGACCGGGAGATCGAGGACCACGCGAAGGCCGAGCAGCTCATGAAGGACCTGGAGTCCTGTGAGGCCGGGGACCCGGAGTTCGACCGGATCGTCGGCGAGCTGATGGCCGAGGTGCGCGCGCACATCGCCGACGAGGAGGAGAACCTGTTCCCCCAGCTCCGCGCGGTCTGTCCGCCGGAGCGGCTGGACGAGCTGGGCGAGAAGATCCGCATGGCCAAGAAGGTGGCGCCGACCCGTCCGCACCCGTCCGCGCCGAGCGAGCCGCCGGCGAACAAGCTGCTCGCACCGGGCATGGGCCTGGTGGACCGGATGCGCGACGCACTGACGGGCCGAGGCAAGGAGGACTGACTGGACCGGGACCGGCTTCAGGCGACGCACTGACCGGGACCGTCCTCAGGCGACGCGCGGCCGGGGCGGTGCGAGGCGGCCCAGGGGCCGGGCAAGCCGTCGTGACGCGACGCGCGGCCCGGGCGACGTGAGGCGGTCCAAGCACCGCGCGAGGCGGCCCAGGGCCCGCGCAAGCCATCGTGACGCGAAGCGCGGCCGGGCGGGGCGAGGCCGCCCAGGGGCCGCGCGAGCCGTCCGGACGCGACGCGCGGCCCGGACGACGTGAGGCGGTCCCGGCGCCGCGCGAACCGACCCCAAGCCACGCGCGGCCGGGCGGCGCGAGGCGACCAAAGCCCGCGCAAGCAGTCGTGACGCGACGCGTGACCGCGGCGGTGCGAGCCGGCCCAGGGCCCGCGCAAGCAGTCGTGACGCGACGCGTGACCGCGGCGGTGCGAGGCCGTCCACGGGCCGCGCGAGCCGTCCGGACGCCACACGCGGCCGGGCGGCGTGACGCGGCCCAAGGCCCGCGCAAGCAGTCGTGACGCGACGCGTGACCGCGGCGGTGCGAGCCGGCCCAGGGCCCGCGCGAGCCGTCCGGACGCGACGCGCGGCCCGGGCGACGTGAGGCGCGGTCCAGGCGCCGCGCGAACCGACCCCAAGCCACGCGCGGCCGGGCGGTGCGGGGCGGTCCAAGGGCCGCGCGAACCGCCCTCAGGCGACCAGCGGCTCCCGTGGCTCTCGTCGGTCGAGGGCGTCCAGGAGCCGTGCGCGATGCAGTTCGGCCACGGGCGCGACCAGGTCGGGATGGCGGAGAAGTGCCGCCGCCCCCTGGTCGCGTTCGTCCGGTGCGAGCAGCCGCCGGAACTCCACCGGCGTCCCGGTCAGATGCTCGCCCTCCCCCACCGCGGCCGCGGCGAGGCGGGCCAGCTCCGGGTCGGTGAGCAGACACGCGGCCCAGCTCGCGACGACCTCGTCCACCCAGGTGCGCCAGGCGTCCCCGTCCTCGTCGGAGCCCCCGCCGGCGAGCCCGTCGAGCCGCGCCGAACCGCCCGGCCCGGCCATCTCGACCAGCCCGGCGTCCATCGCCGTCGGGTAGCGCAGCCATGCCGCCACGGTCACGGCCTGTCGCGCCTGGACCTCGCACAGCGCGGCGGCCAGCGCACCGCCGGAGGCGGGATAGGCGCGCAGCAGCCACTGGGCGGTCGCCGCGATGACCGGGGAGAGATCTGCCTGCACTGCCGAACCGTCCGAACTGCCGGGTGAGGGGGTGCGGAAACGGTAGCCCGCGCCGGGGCCCCACGGCGAAATTGTGACCCCGGTGAAATCTCCGGCCCATGTCTTGACATGCGAACGAAACGATTCGTAGCTTGGGCGATCATTTAGATTCGTGAAGCCAGTTCACGGATATGAACGGAGACAGTTCATGGGCGATCGCCGACGAAGTCGCCGCCTGGCCGCCGTGCTCGCCGTCACGGCGCTCGGGTTCGGAACCGCCGCCTGCGGAGCGGGGTCCGACAGCGCAGGCAGCGGCGATCCGAACACGCTGGAGGTGTGGACCCGGAGCAACCCGGACCCCGCCGCCACCTACGAGCGTGTCTTCGCCGCCTTCACCAAGAAGACCGGCATCAAGATCGACTACCAGCCGGTCATCAACTTCGACCAGCAGCTCCAGAGCCGCGCGTCCACCAAGGACCTGCCGGACGTGATGATCAACGACACGGCGCTGATGGGCAGTTACCAGAGCCAGGGGCTGCTCAAGCCGATCGACCCGGCCACCATCACGGGCGGCGACCAGCTCACCGCCAAGACCTGGTCCTCCACCGTCGGCGTCGACGGCAAGCACTACGGCATCCCGTACTCCCGCCAAGCCCAGACCCTGATGATCCGCACGGACTGGCTCAAGAAGCTGGGCCTCAAGACACCCACCACCTGGCAGGAGATGCTGAGCGTCGCCAAGGCCTTCGCCACCCGCGACCCGGACGGCGACGGCAAGGCCGACACCTACGGCATGGTCGTCCCCGGCAGCGCCCAGAACGGCTACGCCGCCTGGTGGGGCGCCAGCTTCCTCTGGCAGGGCGGCGCGCGGATCGTCGAGCCGGACGGCAAGGGCACCTACAAGCCGACGATGGACTCGTCTGCCGCGGTCACCACCGTGACCTGGATGAAGAACAACCTCTTCTGCGGTGACAACGCTGTCACACAGCCCGGCGCCCTGACCGCCGTCACCTCGACGGCCACCAACTTCCAGGACGGCAACGCCGGGATGTACCTGACCGGCCCGTACAACATCGCCACCTTCGACCAGACCCTCGGCAAGGACAAGTACGAGGTGATCCCGGCCCCGGCCGGACCCGCGAGCGGTGACGTGCTGGCCGACGGCGAGAACATCTACTTCGGCGCCAGGACCGGCAAGACGAAGCAGGAGCGGGCCCTCGCCGCGTTCCTGATCTCGCCGGAGGGCCAGAAACTCGCGATGACGGGCAAGAACCAGCCCGTCGTGCGCATCCCGGTGAACTCCACGCTGGACGCGGCGAAGGTCCGCGACGACGCCCGCTGGAGCGTCGTGCAGAAGGCCTACGAGGACGCCTCGCAGCAGTTCCCGAACGCCCCCGACTTCGCGCCGATCAAGCAGGACACCGCCGACGCCCTCAACTCGATCTTCACCTACTGCGGCGGTGACGTCCGCTCCCAGCTCAAGGAGCTCAACGAGACCCTCGCCGGTGACCTCAAGGACCAGGACCTGCTGAAATGACCGCTACCGTGACCCCGCCCGCGGCACGCAGGGCCTTGACCAGGCGGGCCGTGGTCCCGTGGCTGTTCCTGGCCCCCGGACTGCTGCTCGCCCTC
Source organism: Streptomyces justiciae (assembly GCF_015163075.1). Lineage (GTDB taxonomy): Bacteria > Actinomycetota > Actinomycetes > Streptomycetales > Streptomycetaceae > Streptomyces > Streptomyces justiciae. The sequence goes on along the minus strand of NZ_JADDXU010000004.1, from coordinate 121,354 downwards.
GTCTTCAAGTTCTGGCCGATGGCCAAGGGCGTCTGGCTCAGCTTCTTCGACGTACGGCCCTTCCTCGGCGACAAGTGGATCGGCCTGGACAACTACACCCGGGTCCTGACCGACCACCGCTTCCAGGACGCCATCGGCCACACCCTGGTCCTGGGCATCGGCCAGTCGGTCGGCGCGATCCTGCTCGGCTTCGTGCTCGCCCTGCTGCTGGAGGGCCAGGCCCGCTCCCTGAAGCTCCTCCGCACCGCGGTCTTCCTGCCGGCCGTCACCGCGACCGCGGTGGTCGGCGAGCTGTGGCGGCTGATGTACTACCCGACCTCCGACGGCCTCCTCAACAGCGGCCTGCACCTGCTCGGACTCGGCCCGGTCCAGTTCCTCGACAACCCGAATCTCGCACTCTGGTCGACGATGGCCATGGGCATCTGGATCTGGGCCCCGTACAACATGGTGATCATCCTCGCCGGACTCGCGGGCGTGGACCGCTCGCTGTACGAGGCCGCCGCGATGGACGGCGTCTCGCTGTGGCAGCGCCTGCGGTACGTCACGCTGCCGGCGATCCGCCCGGCACTGATGATCGTCCTGACCCTTGCCACGATCCGCGGGCTGCGCGTCTTCACCGAGGTCTACGTCCTCACCGGCGGCGGCCCCGCCGGGTCGACGGACGTCTGGATGACCCGCGCCTACACCCTGGGCTTCACCCGCAACGACATCGGCGGCGCCTCCGCGGCCTCCGTCGTGCTGCTCTGCGTGACGCTGCTGCTCACCGTCACCATCAACCACCTCCGCAAGAGGGGAGAAGCGCGATGAGCGCCCCCGTCATCGACTCCGCCCGGCCGGCGGCCCCTGACACCCCGGCCGGACGGAGCACCGGACGACAGCGGACCACCCCGGCCCGCTTCGACACCGCCCTTGGCTGGAGCGACCGGCCCGGGTTCGCCTGGGCCCTGCGCGTCCTGCTCTGTCTGCTCGCCCTCGGCATCTTCGCCGCGCCCTTCCTGACGATCTTCTCGGGCGCCTTCACCGCGAACCCCAGCGGCTCCTCGCTGTCGTTCCTGCCGCACGACAGCACGCTCACGAACTTCAAGGTGGCGGGCGAGCGCGGCATCTGGGACTACCTCGGCAACTCGCTCGTCATAGCCGGCGGCGGTCTGCTGCTCCAGCTCGTGGTCTGCACGCTGGCCGCGTACGCGCTGGCCCGGCACCGGTTCCGCGGCCGGGCGCTGATCATGATGCTGTTCATGATGACGCTGATGCTCCCCGAGGAGGTCATCGCCATCCCGCTGTCCCTGGTCCTCGGTGACGTCCCGGTCGTCCACCTGGATCTCAAGGGCACGGTGTGGGGCGTCATCCTGCCGCTGGGCGCCTGGGGTTTCTCGGTGATGATGCTGACCGAGTTCATGCGGGACATCCCCACCGAGATCGAAGAGGCGGCCCGTCTCGACGGCGTGGGCGAGCTGCGCATGCTGTGGCAGGTCGTCCTGCCCCTGTGCAAGCCCGCGCTCGGCGTGGCCGGCGTGCTCGGCTTCATCATGATCTGGGACCAGTACCTGCTGCCGCTGATCGCCGCCAAGGACCCCACCGACTACACGGTCACCGTCGCCCTGTCCATCCTGCGCACCGACCCCGAGGTCGGCTCCGGGGTGGTGCTGGCCGGTGCGGTCATCGCCCTGATCCCCAGCCTGATCGTCTATCTGCTCCTCCAGCGCTCGCTGGTCACCGGCATCGCCGCCGGGGCCACCAAGGGCTGAGCACACCGTAGTTACGAGGGAGACATGAAGTTCCAAGGAGTGCTGTTCTTCCCGGTGACCCCGTTCGCCGCGGACGGTTCACTGGACGAGGAACGGCTCGGCCGGCACATCGAGGCGGGTGTCTCGGCGGGCGCGGGCGGCGTGTTCGTCGCCTGCGGCACCGGCGAGTTCCACGCGCTGACGTCCGACGAGCTGGAGCGGGCGACAAGAGTCGCGGTCGAGGTGACCGCGGGCCGGGTGCCCGTCCTGGCCGCGGCGGGCGGCCCGCCGCCGGTCGCCCGCGACCAGGCCGAACGCGTGGCCCGCGCGGGCGCCGACGGCATCCTGCTGCTGCCGCCCTACCTGGTCACAGCACCTCAGCAGGGCCTGGTGCGGTACGTCGAGGAGGTCACCGCCGCCACCGAACTGCCGGTGATCTTCTACCAGCGCGGCACCGCCCGTCTGACGGAGGAGACGGCCGCCGAGATCGCGTCCCTCCCGAAGGTCGTCGGCCTCAAGGACGGCCTCGGTGACATCGAGCGGATGCACCGCATCGTCCGGGCGGTCCGTGCCCTGCCGGACGGCGCGGACTTCCGGTTCTTCAACGGCCTGCCCACGGCGGAGATGACCGCGCCCGCCTACCAGGGCATCGGCGTCGACCTGTACTCGTCGGCGGTGTTCGCGTTCGCCCCCGAGATCGCCCTGGCATTCCACGGCGCGCTCGCCGACGGGGACGACACCCTGGTCACCACCCTCCTCGACGAGTTCTACGCCCCGCTCGTCGAACTCCGCGACGAGGTACCCGGATACGCCGTGGCGCTGGTCAAGGCCGGTGTCACGCTGCGCGGCCTGGACGTCGGCGGCGTACGGGCCCCGCTCGTCGACCCCACCCCCGAGCACGTCGCCCGTCTCTCGAAACTCATCGACCACGGCCTGGAGTTGGTCCGCTCATGAACCCCACCCGGATCAGGGAACTGATCGTCACCCCGATCGCCTTCCGCGACCCGCCGCTGCTCAACTCCAACGGTGTCCACGAGCCCCTCGCGCTGCGGATCATCCTCCAACTCGTCCTGGAAGACGGCACGGTGGGCCTCGGCGAGTCCCCGGGCGGCACCGCCCGCCTGGAACGACTTCAGGCCGCCGCGAAGGTCGTCCCGGGCATGGACGTCTTCGACACGACGGCCGTCGCGGCGGCGATCGACGCGGACCTGCTCCCCACCGTGCCGAGCTCCCACGAGCGGGGCTGGACCACCTCGGCGGTGGAGGTGGCCTGCCTGGACGCACAGGGCAAGCTGCTCGGCCGCCCGGTCAGCGACCTGCTGGGCGGAGCCGTCCGGGACGCGGTGCCGTTCGCGGCGTACCTCTTCTACAAGTGGGCCGAGCACCCGGCCCTCGACGGCCGGGTCGCGATCGGCGACGACTGGGGCGAGGCTCTGGACCCGGCCGGGATCGTCCAGCAGGCCCGGCTGATGCAACAGCGGTACGGCTTCCGCTCGTTCAAGCTCAAGGGCGGTGTCTTCCCGCCCGACGAGGAGATCGCCGCCATCAAGGCCCTGGCTAAGGCGTTCCCCGGCCACCCCCTACGCCTGGACCCCAACACGGCCTGGACGGTCGAGACCTCGAAGTACGTCGCCCGTGAACTGGACGGCGTGCTGGAGTACTTGGAGGACCCGGCCAAGGGCATCGAGGGCATGGCCGCGGTGGCGGCGGACTCCCCGCTCCCGCTGGCGACCAACATGTGCGTGATCGCCTGGGAGCATCTGAAGCCGGCGATCGAGCAGAACGCGATCCAGGTCCTGCTCACCGACCACCACTACTGGGGCGGCCTGCGCCGCACCCGCGAACTGGCGGCCGTCTGCGAGGCGTTCGGCATCGCCCTGTCCATGCACTCCAACTCCCATCTGGGCATCAGCCTGGCCGCGATGACCCATGTCGCCGCGGCCATCCCCAACTTGGACCACTCCTGCGACACGCACTACCCGTGGAACTCCGCCGACGACGTCGTCCGCCCCGGCATCCTTGAACTGCGGGACGGCGAGGTGAAGGTGCCCACGGGGCCCGGACTGGGCGTCGAGCTGGACCTCGACGCCCTGGACCGGCTGCACCGCCTGTACCTCGACTCCGGTGTCCGCACCCGCGACGACACCGGATACATGCGGCGCTTCGACCCGACGTACGAGTTGAAGCTGCCCCGCTGGTGACGTCAGTGCTGTTCCTGGAGGCGGCCGAAGAGCGGTGCCGCCTCCGGGAGAGCGCGGCCGACCGGGGTCACCTGACGGACGATGGGCTCCGCCGCGCCCGGGACGAAGGGCCGTAGTTCCTCGCCCAGCACCCGGCATGCCGTGACCAGCGCGGCGAGGACCGCGTCGAGGCGTTCGGCCGCGTCGGCGTTGCCTTGGCGCTCGGCCCGGGCCAGTTCCCAGGGGCGGGTGGCGTCGATGCAGCGGTTGGCCTCTTCCACGATGTCCCAGGCGGCGTCGACGGCCCGCCGGAAGTCGAAGTCGCCGAGTGCCACGTCGATCCGCCCGGGCGCCGCCCGGCACACGTCGAGCAGCGGCGTCACCGCGAACCGGTCGGCGCCGAGCGCCGGTACGGTCCCCGCGCGGTACCGGTGGACCATCGTCACGATCCGGTGGACCAGGTTGCCCAGTCCCCCGGCGAAGTCGGCGTCGGCGCGGGCGAGCAGCCGCTCGACGGTGAAGTCGGCGTCCCCGACCCGGGGGACGTCCCGCAGCAGCCACCACCGCACCGCGTCCGTGCCGTACGCGGCGGTCAGGGCGACGGGGTCCACGGTGGTCCCGTTCCCGGACTTGCTGATCTTCTGCCCGCCGACGGTCAGGTAGTCGTGGACGAGGATGTCGGTCGGCAGCGGCAGGCCCGCCGACAGCAGCATGGCCGGCCAGTACACGGCGTGGAAGCGTACGACGCCTTTGCCGACGAGATGGACGCGGCGGTCGCCGGCGGCCCACCACCGCTCGTAGGCGGGGTCGTCGGTGCCGTAGCCGAGGCTGGTGACGTAGTTGCCGAGGGCGTCCCACCACACGTAGACGACCTGGTCGGGGTCGTCGGGCACGGGGATGCCCCAGCCGCGGGCGCGGGTGTGGGAGCGGGAGACGGAGAAGTCGTGCAGTCCGCCGTCGATGAGGGCGAGGACCTCGTTGCGGCGGGCGGCGGGCTCGATGCGGAGCGCGCCGCTGGTGATCAGTTCGCGGAGCCGGTCGGTGTGGCGGGAGAGTCTGAAGAACCAGTTCTCCTCGGCGACCCGCTGCGGTGCGGTGCCGTGTTCGGCGCATCGGCCGTCGAGCAGTTCGTCCGGGGTGTAGAACTGCTCGCAGCCGACGCAGTACAGCCCCTCGTACGCCTTCCGGTAGAGGTCACCGGCCTCCGCGCACCGGCGCCACAGGCGTTCCACCCCCGCACGATGCCGAGGGTCGCTGCTGGTGCGGATGAAGTCGTCCAGGGACAGGGCGAGCGGGTCGCGCAGGGCGGCGAACGCGTCGGCGTTGCGGTCCACCAGGGTCTGCACGTCCACGCCCTCCGCCTCCGCGGCCAGCACGTTCTTCAGCGAGTTGTCGTCCGTGCCGCTCAACAGGCGGACCTCGTCGCCGCGTTGACGGCGATGCCTGGCGAGGGTGTCCGCCTGGACCAGTTCCAGGGCGAAGCCCAGGTGCGGGCGGGCGTTGACGTACGGGATGGTCGTGGTGATGTAGTGGCGTGGTGTGGTCATCGGTCCTCCCGCCGGTACCGGGACCTGGTCCGCACACACGTCGAGGCCCCTTCCCGGGGCCTCGGATTCGGTACGCGTCCGTGCTCAGCAGCCCCAGTGCGGGGGCATCATCCGGTACTGAGTCGAAGGCGTGATCATGACGATGAGCGTAGCAACGGCACCCGGCGGTGGACACCTTCTTTTCCGGGCGTCCCCGAGGGCCGATCACCCTCAGGGACCGACCGGGCGCCGCCCGCTCCCCCCCCCGTCAGCGGCCTTCTCGGTGTGCGTGCGCCTCGGCCAGCAGGAGATAACTGGCGGCGGTCCAGGTGTAGGCGCGGTCGCGGAGGCCCGTTCCGGTGACGGCGTCGAAGTTCTCGGCGAAGCCGTGCGTCTCGCAGAGGGTCCGGAAGCGGGCGCTGATGTCGTCGGCGAGCCGCTGGTGGCCGCCCCGGCGCAGGCCGTCCTCGATGAGGACGGTGGCCGGAGCCCAGATGGGGCCGCGCCAGTAGCCGTCGGCGAGGTAGTGCGGGGAGGTGGTCAGTTCGGTGGCCAGGCCGTACGGCGTGAGGTGGGCCTTGAGGTGGTCGGCCAGCGTGCTGCCGACCTCGGCGGGCAGATGCTCGCCCAGCACGATGGGCATCAGGTCGAGAAGGCTGGAGGTGCTCCAGGTGTCCCCTGTGGCGACGCCCCGGGCGACGAAGCGGTCGCCGTTCCAGAGCTGGTCGAGGAGCGTGGCCTGCATCTCCTCGGCCGCCCGGGTCCACCGGCGTGCGTCGTCCTGCTTGTCCAACTCTCCTGCCAGTGACGCCAGTTCGTGCATCTGGAGGATCATGAAGGCGGCCAGGTCCGCGGTGACGACCACCCGCTCGGGGTCGAAGGTGGTGGCGTTGTCCCAGCCGCTGTCGTTGCCGTGCTGGTAGTAGGGCAGTTCGGCGCCGGGGGCGCGGCGGGCGGTGAGCCAGAAGTGGGTCCAGCGCTCCAACCGCCCGTACACCTCGGCCAGTTCCGCCCGGCTCGGCGGCGTCGGCAACCGGCGGCGCAGATGGCCGAAGGCCCAGCCGTGGATGGGCGGCTTGACGAAGTTGTGGAGCACCTCGGAGTGGGTGACCGAGTCGGGCAGGGCGCCACTGGCGTCCTGGTGGTCGAAGGGCAGCTGGAACTGGTCGAGGCCCAGCTCGGGGCAGCCCGGCGCCAGGGCGAGGGCGTTGAAGCAGTGGTCCCAGCTCCAGACCTTGTCCATCCAGTGCTTGGACATCAGCACACCGGGCCGGGTGACCAGCCCTGCCGGGCGGACGGTGGCCGACCAGACGACGTACGCGGCGAGTTCGGCGGCCGGGGTGTCGGCCGAGCGCCAGGGAGCCACGGCGTCGACGAAGTCGGCGAAGGCACCTCGCGCGGACTCCACGACCTCGTCGAAGGCGGCCGAGGAAGCGTACGGCGGGCGGGCGGTGTCGAGTTCCTCGATCGCGATCTCCCAGCCACCACTCGTCTCCGCGGTCACCGTGAGGCCTCGGTCGGCACTGCCCAGGGTCTGGTCCCCGGGCGTGGCGGCGATCGTGCCGGACAGCAGGGTGACGCGGTAGCGGCGTCCGGTCTCGTACGACGTGAACACGTGCGCGTCCGCCGCCGGGTCGTGGAAGAAGTACGTGCCGCTGAAGGGTGTCAGGGCCTGCGCCGCGGCGAACACCCCGATGTCCAGGCCGCTTCCCCGCAGCCGTACGGTGTCCGGCGACTCGTAGGCGAGATCGACGCGGCCGGCCTCCCCGGTCCAGGTGAGCAGTCCCGGTGTCGCCTGCCGGTCGGTCTCCGCCCGCTCGCCCTCGGAGAAGGGGACGAGGCGCAGGACGGCGTGCATGCCGTTCTGGTGCGAGACGAGATGGAGGTCGTCGGCGTACGTCTTCTCCGCCACCACGGGCGAGACGTCGAACCACGATCCGTAGGTGCTGAACGGGATGTCGGAGAGGGAGAAGGCCGGGCCGGTTCGGGCGACGGTCATGAAGGGGCTACTCGTTTCTTCAGCAAGGGTGTCATCGGCAAGGGTCTGCGGAGAGCGCTTCAGTCCTTGACGGCACCGGCGGTGACGCCGGCGGCGACATAGCGCTGGGCGAGGACGAGGATGACCGCGGCGGGCAGCGAGGCCACGACGGCGGTGGCCATGATGGCGTTCCACTCCTGGTTGTTGTTGCCGATGTAGTGGTAGATGCCGAGCGTGATCGGCTCGTGGGCGCCGCCGTTGACGAGGGTGCTGGCGAGGACGAAGTCGGACCAGGACCACAGGAACGCGAACAGCGACACCGTGACGACGGCGTTGCGGCTCATCGGCAGCACCACGGACCAGAAGGTGCGCAGCGGTCCGGCGCCGTCGGTCCGGGCGGCCTGGAGGAGTTCGCCGGGGATGCCGGACATGAACGCGGTGAAGATGAGCACCGCGAAGGGCACGGCCAGCGTGGAGTCGGCGACGATCAGGCCGGGGACGGACTGGAGCAGGTCGAGCTGGAGGTAGATGGCGTAGAAGCCCATCGCCATGATGATCCCGGGGATCATCTGGGCGGCCAGCAGCAGGAAGCTGAGGACACCGCCGCCGCGGGGGCGCAGCTTGGCCAGGGCGTAGCCGGCGGGTGCGGCCAGGGCCACGGTCAACAGGACTGTACCGAGGCCGACGACGAGGCTGGTGCCGAGGTAGGGCAACTGCTCGTCGAGGACGGTGCGGTAGCCGGCCAGGGTGCCGTGGACGGGGAACAGGTCGGGTGGGCTCTTGCGCATGTCCTGGTCGCGGGTGAAGGACACGTTGACCATCCAGTAGACCGGGAAGAGCATGATCCCGGTCAGCAGCACCCCGACGGCCGTCTTCCATCGTGTCCTCATGACAGCGCCTGCTTTCTCTGCACCCGGACGTAGATCAGGCCGAAGACCAGCGCGGCGACCACGAGCAGGTTGCCGACGGCCGCGCCCGGGCCGAAGGCGGGCACCAGGTTGCCGAAGCCGAGCTGGTACGACCAGGTGGCGAAGGTGGTGGACGAGTCGGCGGGACCGCCCTTGGTCATGATCCAGATGATGTCGAAGACCTTGAGGGTGTAGACGAGGCCCAGCAGCAGGGTGATCGCGGAGACCGGGCGCAGCAGCGGGAAGGTGATCCGCCAGAAGCGTTGCCAGGCGTTCGCGCCGTCGAGGGCGGCGGCCTCGTAGAGCGAGGTCGGGATGGACTGGAGGCCGCTGTAGAGCACGACCAGGTTGAAGGGGACGCCGATCCAGATGTTGGCGATGATCACCGAGGTCAGTGACCAGTCCGGTGAGGTCAGCCAGTTGACCGGGTCGACGCCTACGGCGCTCAACAGGGCGTTGACGATGCCCGATTCGCTGTTGAGCATCCAGGACCAGGTGGAGGCCGACACGATCAGCGGCAGCAGCCACGGCACGAGGAACAGGGCGCGCAGAGTGGCCGAGAGCCGGAAGTGCTGGTTGAAGAAGACCGCGAGGGCCAGGCCGAGGGCGTACTGGAAGACCAGGCACACGGCGGTGAAGACCACGGTGTGCAGCAGGGCGGGCGCGAAGGTCGGATCGTCCAGGACGGTGCGGTAGTTGGCGAGGCCGGTGAAGGGCGCGTCGCCCTGGACGAAGGAGCGGACGGTGTAGTTGCGCAGGCTCAGGTCGAGGTTGCGGTAGAGCGGATAGGCGTAGAAGAGGACGAGGTAGAGGGTCACCGGGGTGAGGAAGGCCCAGGCGGCCCACTGCTGGGAGGTGGGTCGGCGGCGCGGTGCGGTGGGGGCCGGGCCACCGAGCGTGGCCCGGTGGTCCGACTTCTGGAGTGTGGCACTCATCAAATTGCCCTGACGTGGGGTCACTTGACGGCGGACTGGGCGGCGGCCATCGCGTCCTTCGGGGACTTCGAGCCGCTGAGGGCGGACTGGACGGCCTTCCACATCTGCTCGGAGATCTTCGGGTACTTGGTGCCGAGGTCGTCGCTCGTCCGTCCCCGGGCCGCCTTGACCGCGTCGACCCACGGCTTCAACTCGGCGTTCGCCGCGACCTGCTTGGCCTGCACCTCACTGGTGGGGGCCACGTAGGACAGCGTGGTGTCCGTGTCGTAGAGGTGGTCGGTGTTGGTCAGACAGGCGACCAGCTTCTGCGAGGTGGCGTAGCGGCCGGTGTCGCTCTGGACGGGGAGGGTGACGAACTCGCCACCGGTCGGGGCCGCCGCGTTGCCGCCCTTGGCTCCGGGTATCGGCAGGACGCCGTATTCGAAGCCGGCCTTCTTGGCGTTGGCGAGCTGCCAGGTGCCGTTCTCGGCGAAGGCGTAGTCGCCGCTGGCGAACTCCTGCCAGCTGGTGGTCTGGGTGTTGTTGATGACCGAGTTGGGCGCGTACCCCTTCTTCAACCAGTCGCTCCACAGCGCGAGTGCGGAGACGCCCTCGGCGGAGTCGAGTTGCGTCAGCTGGGCGCCCGATCCCCAGAACCAGGGCAGGAACTGGAAGCTGCCCTCCTCGGTGCCGATCGCGGAGAAGGTGATGCCCTTCTTGCCGGCCTTGTCGACCTTGGCGAGGGCCGCCGTGAGGGAGGCCCAGTCCTTGATCGAGGCGACGTCGACGCCGGCCTTCTTCAGGACGTCCTTGTTGTAGTAGAGGGCGAGGGTGTTGGCGCCGATCGGGGTGCCGTACGTCTTGCCGCCGGTCTGGCCGGCCGCCAGCAGGTTGGGGTCGACCTTGGAGGTGTCCAGCTTGTTGTCGTCGGTCGTGGTGAGCACGCCCGCCTCGGCCAGCGTCGACACCACCGGGTTGTCCACGATGAGGACGTCCGCGGAGTTGTCCTGCTGGGCCGCCAGCAGCGCCTTGTTCGACAGGTCGCTGGTGTCGAACGCGGTCCGCTTGACCTTCACCCCGGCCTCGGTGCCGCAGGAGTCCAGCAGCTTCGCCCAGGCCGAGCTCTTGTCGAACTGCGGGTAGGGGTCCCAGATCGTGTACGTCCCGCTGTCCGCCGTGTTCGATCCGCCGTCCGAGCCGGAGCCACAGGCGGTGGCGGTGGTGGCAACGGCCAGGGCGGTGAGGGCGGCGGCGGTCAGGCGACGGCGCCTGGAGGTGCTGTTCATCGCGGGTTCCTAACGGTTTTCGGCATGCGGGTGCCGAGGCACGGGCTTTTCGGGCAGGGAGGTGCCGAGGCAGTGGGGTGCCGGGCGGAAACGGGCACGGCGGAGGGCGCCGTGGTGCGACGGCGTCGGAAAGGGGTTCCGGGAGAGCCGGGTCAGGCGGTGCCGACTCCCGCGGGCCCGGTGCTGGCCCGCAGTGAGATCGGCGGTGTGAGCAGATGGTGGCGGGGCGGTGCGTCGGGGTGGTCCAGCCGTTCCACGAGCAGTTCGACGGCGAGCCGGCCCAGCTCGGCCGCCGGTACATCCGCCGCGGTGAGCTGCGGGGTCACCGTCTCCGCCCAGCGGCCGGCCACCACCCCGGTGACGGAGAAGTCGCGCGGCACATGGCGGCCCGCCCGGGCGAGCCCCCGGTAGAGGCCGCCGAGGGCGGCCTCGTTCAGGGTGACCAGGGCGGTGGTGTCCGGGTCGTCGTGCAGGATGCGCTCCACGCAGCCCTGACCCGAGGCGGCGTCGTCCCCGCAGCAGTACGTCCGGACCGTCAGCCCGCGCTCGGCCGCGGCCTTGGTGAAGCCGTCCAGGCCGCGGTGCGCGGACTCGTACCCGGCCCGCAGCAGCTGCTCGGGCCGGTTGACGAAGGCGACCCGGCGGTGGCCGAGGTCCGCCAGGTGGTGGACGCACGCCGCCGCGAGGGCGGTGTGGTCGAGGGCCACCCACCAGCTGCCCTCGGGATGCGCGGTGCGGCCGATGGCGACGGAGGGGAAGTCCAGCTCGGCCAGGTGATCGACCCGGTCGTCGGCCAGCCTGATCTCCATCAGGATCGCGCCGTCGACCCGCCGCTCCCCCAGCAGCCGCTGGAAGGAACGGTCGCTGTCGACGCCGCTGGGGGACAGCAGCACGTCGTAGTCGTAGGCCGCGGCGGCCTCGACCACGCTGCCGATGAAGTCGAGCTGCATGCCCGTGTAGTGGTTCCCGGCCGGCGGGAAGACCAGCCCGATCGTGCTGGTCCGCCCGTTGGCGAGGGCGCGGGCGCTGGCGCTGGGCCGGTAGCCCAGCTCGTCGACGACCTGCTGGATCTTCCGCCGGGTGTCTTCCGAGACCGGGCGCTTGCCGCTCAGCGCGTAGGAGACGGTGCTCCGCGAGACACCGGCCCGCCGGGCGATCTCACCGATGTTCACGGGACTCCTTCGTCGAACCGATGCACATGCGAACCGCTGTCGAACCGGTTCGCGTGAAGTGACGGTAGGAAGGCCCCGGGCGGCTGTCAACACCTCGGACGGCATCAAGAGTTCCTTGTCCCGGGGGATTGCCCGCCCCACGCCTCGGTGCTAGCTTGCCGAACCGGTTCGACAAGAAGATCCGTTGCACCCGTTGACCGCCGCATCCGGCGCAGTCGAACCGGTTCGAGTCGCCGAACGCAAGGATTGAGGACGCAATCCATGTCATCCCCCGACAGACCCGCCCGGCGCCACGCCCCGCCCGGCCCGCGCCGCGCCTCCGCCGCCGTCGCACTGACCCTCGGCGCGGGCCTGCTGGCCGCGCCCGCCGTGCCCGCGCAGGCGGCCGAGACTCCCCAGCCCACCGCCCGCTACACCTTCGACCAGGACGACCTCGCCTCCGGCCGCATCACCGACAGCTCCGGCAACGGCCTCACCGCGACCCTGGTGAACGGCTCCACCGCCCGGTCCGTCGACGGCACTGGCGGCGGCAAGGCCCTGTCCCTGCCCGGCGGAGCGCCCACCTCCGACGGCGCCTACGTCCGCCTCCCCCGCGAGGTGGTCGGCGACGCGAACGACCTGACGGTCTCCGCCCGCGTGAAGTGGAGCGGCGAGAAGTCGTCCTGGCAGCGCCTCTTCGACCTGGGCACCAACACCACCAAGTACCTGTTCAGCACCCCGTACAACGGCAACGGACTGTTCCAGACCTCCGTGACCACCGGCGGAGGCGGCGCGGAGACCCAGGTCCGCGGCTATGCGATGCTCCCGGCGGACGAGTGGCGGACGGTCACCGTCACCCTCGACACCGCCGCGGGCCGGCTGACCACCTACCTCGACGGCGTCGCGGTCTCCTCCTCCGCGACCGGCATCAAGGCCAAGGAACTGCTGGACAGCTCGGCGACCGCGGCCGGGTACATCGGCAAGTCCTTCTGGCCGGACCCGCTCCTCAAGGGCGCCATCGACGACTTCACGGTGTGGCACGCGGCGTTGAACGCCGACCAGGTGGCCGGCCTGGTCGACGCCGTCCCGACCGTGGGCGAACTGTCGCAGACCTCCTTCGACGTCCGTACGACGACCGGCACCGCCCCGTCGCTCCCCGCCGCCGTCCGCGCCACGTTCTCCGACGGCTACGACCGCGACACCCCGGTCGCCTGGGACGCCGTACCGTCCGAGAAGTACGCGCAGCCCGGCACCTTCACCGTGGCGGGCAAGGCGGCCGGGCGGAGCGTCGAGGCGAAGGTCACCGTGGTCCGCGAGGGAGCGCTCACCGTCGACCTCGGCTCGGACACCGGCGCCTTCCACGGCGGCGCCTCCGGCACCCTCTACGGCGTGTACGGACCGGACGTCCCGACGAACAACCTGATGGAGGGCATGGGCCTGCGCACGGTCTCCACCAAGGCGCAGGACGGCCCGCAGCACCCCGGTGCCGACGCACTGGAGGTGGTCAAGCCGCTGGCCGACTCCACCGACGGCGACGTCTACATCTACATGACGGACATCCACCGCGGATTCCCGTACGAATGGCCCGGCGACACCCCCGCGGAGAAGCTCAAGCTCTACGAGGAGAAGCTCGCCAAGCAGGTCGACCAGGTGCTCCAACTGCCCGAGGAGTACCAGGACAACATCGTCTTCGTGCCGTTCAACGAGCCCGAGGGCAACATGTTCGGTACCGGGCAGTGGAGTTACGACAAGGTCAGCTGGCTCAGCAAGCCTGACGCCTACTTCGCCGCCTGGGACTCCGCGTACAAGCTCATCAAGGGCAAGATGCCCGACGCCCGCATAGCCGGCCCCAACACCAGCGTCCTGTACGACCAGGTGAAGGGCTTCCTCACGCACGCCCTGGCCGCCGACACGCTCCCCGACGTCATCACCTGGCACGAGCTGAGCCACCCGGAGGCGGTGCGGGACAGCGTCGCCAAGTACCGGGCGTGGGAGAAGGACCTGTTCAAGGGAACACCTCGGGAAGGCACCCAACTCCCCGTCAACATCAACGAGTACGCCTTCAACTACCACACCTCCGTCCCGGGCCAGATGATCCAGTGGGTGTCCGCGATCGAGGAGTCCAAGGTGGACGCCGACATCGCGTACTGGAACATCGACGGCAACCTCTCCGACTCCGCCGTGCAGTCCAACCGCGGCAACGGCCAGTGGTGGCTGCTCAATTCGTACGCCTCGATGACCGGGCACACGGTGGCGGTGACCCCGCCGTTCCCCGGCGAGAACTACACGATGCAGGGCGTCGCCACCCTCGACGCGAAGAAGAAGCAGGCCCGGCTGATCTTCGGCGGATCCACCGGCAAGGGCCACATCACCTTCGACAACGTCCCGAAGAAGATCTTCGGCTCCCAAGTCCACGCCTGGGTACGGGAGATCGAGTGGAGCGGCCAGGTCGGCGACAACTCCGGCCCGAAGCTGCTCACCGAGGCGAACCTCAAGGTCGGTGACGACGGCAAGGTGGTCGTCGACTTCGGCGACGGCACGCTGCCGAAGCTGAAGGAGTCGTCGGCGTACGAGATCGTCCTCAGCCCGGCCGGAAAGGCGAAGGCCACCCAGACCGCGCCGGTCCGCTGGCAGGGTTCGTACGAGGCCGAGGACGCCGCCCACACCGGGTCCGGTTACTCCAAGAACGGCCCCGAGGGCTCACCGCGAGATGTGTCGAAGTTCTACACCTCCGGCGGCTACGACGTCGGCGGTCTGCGCACCGGCTCGGACGTCACGCTCGACTTCACCGTCGACGTCCCCGAGGACGGCACCTACGACCTGAGCGTCTTCGCCAACTCCCTCAACACCTACGACAAGGTGAAGGAGCAGGGCCCCACCAACGTCTTCCTCCGCGTGGACGGCAAGGCGGACGGCGAACAGGAGTTGAACCTCCCGCTCGGCTACAAGTGGGTGGTCTGGGACCACACCGACACCCAGGTCCACCTCACCAAGGGCAAGCACACCCTGACGCTCGCCGCCAAGAGCCTCGACGGCAAGCGCGTCACCAAGGGCGACGCCATCGTCGACCGCCTCACCCTCACGCTGCCGGAGGCCTCCGCCGACACGCAGGTGTACGAGGGCGAGTTGGCCTGGCTCGGCGGCGGGGCGCAACCCGTCTACGACCTGCCGAAGCGCGCGGCCACGGGCTCGGGCGCGGCCCGGCTCGCGAAGGGCCAGACGGCGACGTTCTGGGTCTACTCGCCCGCCGACCGCGAGGCCACCCTCAAGGTCGACACCCTCGGGGGCACCGGCGCCCGGCTCGCCGTCAACGGCAACGAGGTCCTGCGCCTGGCCAAGGACCGGAACAGCGTCGCCGTCTCCCTCTCAGGTGGCCTCAACAAGGTGACCCTGACCGGGAGTTCGAGCCCGACACTGGTCGACCGGCTCTCGGTCACGCCCACCGAGGGCACCCTGCCGGTGAGGACGTACGAGGCCAAGGACGCCGTACTCGCGGGCTCGGCCACGCTCACCCCGCTGTCCCTGGCCACCGACGGAACGGCGATCACCGGCATCGGCGGCGCCCCGGGCAACGCCAACACCGCGAAGTTCACCGTCTCCGCGGACCGGGCCGGCCTCTACGCCCTGCGCATCCGCTACTCCAACCCCGAGCAGTCGGAGGCCACCCACTACAACCCGGACCCGCTCGCCCGCCACGCCGACATCAGCGTCAACGGCGGCGAGGCCCGGCGGGTCGGCTTCCCGCACAGCTTCCACCAGAACAACTTCTGGGAGCTGACCGTCCCGGTGCAGCTGAAGAAGGGCGAGAACACCGTCACCTTCCGCTCCGAGGAACTGCCGAACTTCGACGGCACGACCTACGCCTCGGACACCTTCCCCGGCGTACTGCTCCGCTCCCGGTACGCGCCGCTCATCGACCGGATCACGGTCGCACCGTACGCGAAGGAGGTCCGGTGAGCTGATCAGCGCGGGCGCGCCGCACCGGGCGTACGGCCGTAGCGGCCGCGGTAGACCCGGGTGAAGTGCGCCTGACCGGCGAATCCCCAGCGGTGGGCGATCTCGGCGACCGTCATATGACGGGAGCCGGGGTCGCCCAACTGCTCGTGGGCGCGGGCCAGTCGCTGTTCGAGGATGTACCGGGCGGGACTGACGCCGCTCGGTGCGAAGACGCGGCTCAAGTGCCGGGGAGACACCCTGATGGCGGCCGCGACCCGTTCCGCGCTCAGGCCGGGGTCGGTCAGATGCCGGTCGACGAAGGACCGTGCCATCGCCAACCAGGCGGACCCTCCCCCGCGTTGGGGCGCCACCAACGCGCGGACCAGGTCCAGCACCATCGCCTCGGTGTGCGCCGGGGCCTCGCCCCCGTCCCCGGCCGCCCAGTCGGACAGCACCGACTCCAACGCGGTTGCCGCCACACCCCTTTCACACAGCACGGGCGCCGACAGCTCACCGTACGCACAGCGTTCGGCGAAGATCTCGCGCGGGATGTCCATGAGGAGCTGGCGCATGCGGGTGGGAAAGCCGAAGAGGTACGAGCGCCGGGTGTCGTAGAGGACCACATCGCCCGCCCGGACGGTGAGGCAGCCGCCCTCGTGGAAGAACACCGCCTCGCCGTCCGTGAGCAGGCTGACGAAGACCGAGTCCTTCGGGAGGTCCTCGCAGGTGCGCCGGGTGCGCTGGATGACATGCTCGTTGCCACTGATCTCGGCGAGCCGCAGGCCGCCCAGCCGGTAGTTGTTCTGGGCGGCGAGCAGACCGTCCCGGGAGTACGACGAGCAGGTCAGGCCGACCAGTTCGCGCCGGTTGTACTCCTCCCAGAACGCGATCCGGTCGGCGGAGTCCACAGCGAGCGTGGACACCTGGGAGACGAGGGGCACGCCCACCCGGTCCTCCTGCCCCTCGCCGACCGGGCTAGCGGAAGAGCGAGTTCACGTGTGCGGCTCCGATGCCGACCTTGTCGTAGTGCGTACGGCACATCTCGATGTAGTCGTGGACGTCGAAGTATCCGTCCGGCTCGCCGTTCTCGTCCAGCCAGATCAACGGGCCCTTCACGATGAAGAACGCCTTCATCGGCTCGTCGCTCTCGTACGCCACGAGCGTGTGCCCTTCCCCCGGTGCCTCGTAGACGAAGTCACCGGCGCGCGCGGTCCAAGGCCGTTCCAGATAGCCCCACTTGCCGGAGATCGTGTAGGCGAAGACCTCGTGCGGGTGGTAGTGCCGGTTGACGAGACCGGCCTCCTTGGCGCGCAGGATGTCGGCCCACGAGTTGTCCTTGACGTTGATCCACAGCGGGCGCGAGCCGACGGTCTCGGTGAACGGGACGTAGTACCGGTCGTCGTCGGTCGCCACCTGGGTCAGATAGACCTCGGGCAGGGCATCGGGCTTGAAGGAGTTCGTGATCGGCTTGAGGTTCTTCCAGAACTCGCCGGCGGCTGCTTCGGGCATGGTCGGTTCCCTCGGGTCGCGGGTGGTGGCCGCCAGTGAACCCGCGCGACGGGGTCAGGTCTTCTCCCTGGCGGCCATGCCCATTGCCTGTTCGGGACCTACACCCCGGCCGTCGCGTAGAAGTGCGCGCGCACCCGCCGCAGCCACGCCTCCACGGCCGCCTCGTCGGGCTGCTCGGGCAGGGCCGGGCGGCTCTCGGCGAACGCCGACTCGTAGTACGCGAGGACCGGGCGCGCGGCCGTCGGGTCGGCGGCGACACGGTCGCCGAACTCGACGTATTCCTGCGGGTTCTCGAGGCGGATGGTGAGGTGGCCGGTGGTGTAGAGCTCCAGGCCCTGATGGCACAGCCGCTTGAGGTGACGGGCGTGCTTGGCGGTGCGGGCGTCGGCCTCGCGGCTCTCCAGACGGCGGAACTGCTGGGTGGCGTACCCGAGATAGGCGTCCCGGACCCGCTTGGCGCTCAGGAACGCGGTGCGCAGGCCGATGAGTTCGTCGCCGAGCGGGGTGCGGACCTCGTACAACTCCGGGGGGAGCCAGGCGAGTTCCGTCGCGGTCGGGTTGCCGCCGAGGGCGAGCCTGCACCACTTCGCGGCCTCGTGCAGGGTGCTGTCCGGGGCGGTGCTGACGTGCGACTCCTTCGGCCGGTGCAGGCCGTGCAGGGCCTCGGTGGGGGCGGCGAACATGCCGAGGCGGTCCACGTCGGAGCCCGCGTGGGCGAGGCCGTAGGCGGTGGAACCGACGATGCCGGACAGCAGTACGTTCGGGACGGGCATGGTCGGTCACCTCTCCTCGGGGCGGGGTCGTGTGGCCTCATTGTGGTGACCTGCGAGGATGCGGGCATCAGATTTTTTGGGGCAGGGGATTCGAGGGGAGTCGGCGCGGTGCTGGTCGGGGTGGGGAAGGCTTGGCGGCGGACGGCGCACGCGGCCGTGCTGGTGGGCGTGTTGGCAGGCTGCTCGGGGGCCGAGGAGAAGGACGCCGAGTCGTCCGCGAGCCCTTCGGTGAGCGCCTCCGAGAAGGTCGAGAGCGCCGGCGCGGTCGGCGGGGCCGGCTCCGCCTGTCTGCTGCCGGTCGGCTTCGACCTCGCCGCCGAGTGGAAGGCGGACGCCATCGACGGCTCGGCGGCGGACGGCAGCGGCAAGGCCGGCGTCGACGAGGACATGGCGTCCCTGCTGCGTCAGGGGCCGGTCTCGCTGGTGTGCGAGGTCGACGCCAAGCCGGCCGGGCACCTCGGCTTCCTCCGGGTCTACACCGGGGAGGCCGGCGAGAAGGACGGCGACGCCCGGGCCGTGCTGGAGGCTTTCGTCGCGGCGCAGGACGGGGCGGAGAAGGCGAAGTACAGCACCTTCGAGGGGGACGGCGTCTCCGGTGCGGAGGTCGAGTACCTCGCGACCAGCGAGCTGCTGGACGAGGCGAAGCAGGAGAGCGCCTTCGCGGTCGTCACCCCGGACGGCCCGGTCGTCGTCCATCTCGGCGGCGCGGACACCGAGGAGCACCAGGACATGCTCCCGGCGTTCGAGCTGGCGAAGAAGACGCTCCACACGGTCTGAGCCGACGCCCGATTCCCCCGAAATTGATATCGGGACAAGATGCAACCTTTTCCTCAAGCCGGTTGTCTCATCAGATATCAGGCACATGAATCCCGGGGGACATCATGCGACGCAGCAGAACGACATGGGCCACCGTCGCACTCATGGGTGCGACACTCGCCGTGGCCACGGCGCCCGCCCAGGCCACCACCACCTGCCCCACCGGCTGGGGCAGCCTCGACAAGAGCCGCGCGGTCGGCACCACGGACTCGGTGACGAACGCCAGGACCAGCCGCCACACCTGCTACGACCGGCTCGTCGTCGACATACCCGGCGCCGACAAGGCCGAGCTCGGCTATTCCGTCCGGTACGTCGGTCAGGTCCATCAGGACGGTTCGGGCCGCGTCGTCCCGGTGGCGGGCGGAGCGGTCCTGGAAGTGCGGGTGACGGCACCCGCGTACGACATCGACACTGGCTCCCCCACCTATCCCGCCCGCTCGGGCCGCACGCTCCCTGGCGTGGACCTCGACGGGTACCGCACCTTCCGGGACGCCCGCTTCGTCGGCAGCTTCGAAGGGGACACGCAGTTCGGCCTCGGCGTCCGCGCCCGGCTGCCGTTCCGGGTCCTGCGGGTCGACGACCGGGTCGTGGTGGACGTCGCCCACACCTGGAGGTGAATCGCCGAGCCCTACGCTCCCGTGTAGAAGGCGATCGTCGCCGCGGTCGTGGACTCGACCGTCCCGGCGTCGGCGCCCGACGCACTGTACGCCGTGCCCCAGGCGTTGCCGGAGATCGTCGCGCACCGCTTCCCCTCGTCGGAGAGCTGCCAGGCCACCGACTCCTCCTGGGTCATGGCACCGCCCGCGAGATGCAGGCCGAGACCGAGGGACATCAGGTCCCAGCCGACTCCGGTGGCGCCGGGGCCGTACTGTCCCCAGAACGCGTCCGGTACGACGGCCACGTGCTCCAGCACGAACACCGTCCGCCCGTCGCCCTCGGGCGTCAGCCGCACCTCGACCTCGCTGAAGCCCGGGTCGGGACCGAACAGCCAGCTCACCCGGAGCCGCTCCGGCGCCACGCACTCGAGGATCTCGCCGCCCGCCTGGCCCTCCAGCTGGTAGTGGCCGCCGACCTTGAAGTCCCCGCTGACCGGCAGGAACCAGCGACTGATCCGCTCGGGGGACGTGACCGCGTCCCAGACGTCGGCGATGTCGGCGTCGTAGGTGCGCCGCAGCAGAACGGTGCGGGCGTCGCCCGCCTCCACCTTGCGGGTGCCGACCTCCCGGTGCAGCCGCTTGATCTCCTCGACGAAGTCAGTCATCTCCGCTCGTTTCCTCTCTCAGTCTGCGCTCGCGCTTGCCGCGCGCGAGCTCCGTCCCCAGCGCGTCGAGGCGCTGCTCCCAGAACCCCCGGAACCGGTCCAGCCAGGCGTCCACCTCCCGGAGAGGCTCGGCCTGGACGGCGTACAGCCGTCGCGTTCCCTCGGCCCGCACGGACGCGAATCCGCTCTCCCGCAGCACTCGCAGATGCTGTGAGACGGCCGGTTGGGAGATCCCGAACTCGCTCCGGATCACCGCGCTGACCTCGCCCGACGTCTGCTCACCCATGGCGAGCAGCTCCAATATCCGGCGCCTGACCGGATCTCCCAGTACGTCGAAGGCGTGCACGAACCCGACTATGCCACGAGCCACTTATATAAGGCAACGCTTATGCAATCGTCCGGGGAAGGTGGTCGGCTCAGTCATCGGCCTCGCGGCGCAGGTACCAGATCGTGGCGACGACCGCCGCCAGCCACACCCCCGTCACCGCGACGGGCCCGCCGATCAGTTCGCCGTACTTGTAGGACGGGATCGCGAGGACCACGGCGAACCAGGTGACCAGGCCCCATCCGGCGAGCGAGCGCGGCAGTTCGCGTCGCGCCCGGAACACCACGGCGCCGCCCGCGCCGACGCCGTAGAGCCCGCCGGCGAGCAGGGCGAGGGTGAGCGCGGCGTCGAACGCCGGATCGTCCCGGGCCGCCCACACCTCATGAGCGGTGAGCACCGTGAAGGCACCGAGCAGCACCGCGCCCGTCCCCCACACCCGGCGCCACCCGGCCCGGCGGCGGCGCCGGATCTCCTGGTACGTCAGTCCCTCGGCGCGGCGGCGCTCGGCGTGCTCCCGGGAGCGGCGCGCCTCTCGCACCCGTGCCCTGCGCCTGCGGATCTCGCGCCGCCGGCGCCGCTCGGCCGTGTCGCCCCATGGTCCGGGCATCAGCAGACTCCCCCCGTCGTCCCCTAGGGAGGAGCCGCTAGGCCGGCCGCTGATTCAGGCCGGGAGGGTCACGAACCGGTCCAGCGCCCGGGTCAGTTCCTCCGGTTTCTCGACCGGGAGTTCGTGACCCGCGTCGATGATGCGGACCTCGGCGTCCGGATAGGCCTTCGCCATCCGCAGCATCTGCCGTACCGGCAGCTGGATGTCGTGGTAGCCGTGGACCATCAGGGTGGGGACGCGGATCTCGCCGACCCGGTCCAGGACGTCGAAGGCGCGCATGGCGCCGTACAGCGTCCTGACGACCTCGCGCGGGGTGTCCGCCGAGGCCTTGATGTACGCGCGGATCTCGTCGCGCGGATAGCCGGGGGCGAAGGCGCGCTGGATGTTGGCGGCGACGAACAGCTTGAAGGGGACCAGCGTCGAGACGCCCATCAGCAGGCCCCTGCCCCGGCTGTAGGTCATGCGGCCGATCGAGTTCACCAGCACCATGCGCTCGACCCGTTCGGGGTGGGCCAGGGCGATGGTCTGCGCGATCATGCCGCCCATGGAGTGGCCGACGAGGACGCAGCGCTCGACGCCGAGGTGGTCGAGGAGTGCGAGGACGTCGTCGGCCAGCTCCGCGATCGTGCGCACTCCGGCCCCGCTGCTCTCCCCGTGGCCGCGCAGATCCAGCCGTATCACCCGGCGCATCTCCGCGAAGTGCGCGAGCTGGTGGTCCCAGCGGTGCCGGTCGGCCGTCCAGCCGTGCACGAACACCAGGGGCACGCCCTCGCCGTCGCGGGGGCCCTCGTCGTCGTACGTCAGCGCTGCGCCGTCGACTTCGAGCTGCGGCATGGCGGCCTCCCTGCGGTCCCGTGGGTTACTGACCGGTACGGTAGCCGCCCGCCGGGCCGTCGTCACCGTCAGGGCGTGCCGATCGCGGCGGCGTCCTCGCGGACGGCTCAGCTGCGTCCGCTCTCGCGCACCGTGCAGGTGTCCGTCTCCGCCGGGCACCAGTGGGTACGTCCGCCGACGAGGTGGAGTTCCAGGTCGGCGTCCCGCATGCCGTTCGCGTCCAGTGCCGCGCGCAGTGCCGTCGGCGCGGGCTGTGGGGGAAGACCGAGCACGCCGATGACGACGATGCCGTTGCGGGCCTCGACGGAGGCGATCTCCCACTTGCCGTCCGCCGCCCAGCGTTCGGCGACGGGCCGGGCGTCGGCCGCGAGGGCCCGGTCGCGCGCGACGGTGACGGTCCCCGCGGTCAGGGGGACGGCGACGAGGACGACCACGCACACCACGGCGGCCAGCGTCCTGCCGTGGAAGCGGCCGACGTGCAGGGCGGCCTTCTCGGCGCCCGCGCGGACGCCGTAGCCGAGGAACACCAGGGTGCCGGTCGCCACGATCGCGGCGACGTTGGTGGCGAAGAGCAGGGCCGACTGGCCGGCGTCGTGGTAGCGGTGCACGGTGATGAGCAGCCCGGTGACGGCCAGCGGCGGCACCAGGGAGATGGCGATCGCGACACCGGGCAGCGTGTCGGAGATGTCGGCGCGGACCAGGGCGAACGCGCCGACCGTGCCCGTGGCCAGCGCGGCGAACAGGTCGATGAGCCGGGGGCTGATCCGCGAGGACACCTGGCTGTTGGAGGCGAACGCGTCGGGCGGGGCGGCGATCCAGCCGAGCAGCATGCCGATCGCCACCACCGCCAGGGCGCCGCCGACGACCAGCAGCACGCAGCGGACCGCCTGGTGGCGGTCGGCCAGGACAAGCGCCAGGGCGCAGCCCAGGATCGGCGTCATCAGCGGAGCGACGATCATCGCGCCGATGACCGTGGCCGTGGAGTCGCCGACCACGCCGGCGCCCGCGATGACGGCGGCCAGCGCGAGCAGTGCCCAGAAGCGGGTCGAACTCGGGCTGCGCCACCCGCGTTCGATGAACAGACTGTCCGCCATCCGCCGGGCGGCGACCGCGTCGACCTCTGCCATGACCGGGTGTCCTTCCGCCGTGACACAGGCGCCTTGACGCGCAACGGGCCCCGCCCACTGCCACCCTCACGCCGGTCCCCGCGGATCACGACCGGATGTACGCCGTACGGCGGACCGGCGGCCCCAGGGCAGCGGAACGGGCCGGGGCGGAAGCGATCGCTTCCGTCCCGGCCCGTCGATGATCCCGCTCAGCCGCCGTTCAGCCGTGAACGCAGGAGTCCCTTGCCGATCTCCGCGCCCTTGCGGCTGTCCGCCTGGGCCTTGCGGAAGAGGTCGGCGACCTCGGTGTCCTTGGCGCGTTCGGCGTCCTGGATGTACGACTCCAGGCGCAGCGCGTTGCTGAGGCACGCCTCGACGTACCAGATGAGGTTGTAGTCCTTGTCCGGCGTACCGGTCACGCCGCCGGTCTCCGTGCTGCTGGTCATGAGGGCGCCTCCTCCAGCGGATGTCGTTCCGGGGCTGGCCGGGTACCCGTTCCGCGCGGCTCAATCAGCTTCCGCGCAGGTCTGTCAGCCGACGTCCCACAGGAACCGGTGCGTGTGGATGCCGAAGTAGGGGAAGGAGCGGACCTCGCGGACCCCTTCGACGGCGCGTACGACGTCGTTGACGAAGTCCAGCAGGTCCCGCGGCCCCGGGGCGACGACCTCGACGAACAGGTCGAAGCCGCCGGAGGTGAGCACCGAGTAGACCACCTCGGCGCGGCCGGCGAGTTCGTCGGCGACGGCACGGGGGTCGCCGTCCACGCCGATGCCGAGCAGGGCCATGGCCTGCCCGCCCATGGCCATCGGGTCGGTGACCCCGACGACCTGGACGGCCTTGGAGTCGAGCAGGCGCTGGAGGCGCTGGCGGGCGGCGGACGCGGAGAGGCCGACCTTGGGACCGAGGTCCGCGTAGGCGATCCGGCCGTCGGTCTGCAGTTCGCGCAGGATGGCCCGGTCGATGTCGTCCATGCGCTCAGCCCGCCAGCTCGGCGAGGGCCGCGGCGAACACCTCGGTGTGGGTGTCGACGTCGCGCTCGGTGGTGTCGGGGCACATCAGCGCCATGTTGTGGAAGGGCGTCAGGAGGATGCCCCGGTTGGCGAGGTGGAGGTGGAGGAAGTCCTCGAGCTCCTCGTCGCCGGCCGCCGCGGACTCGGTGCCGGTGCGGGGCGCGGGCGAGGCGAAGCGGTACTCGGTGCGGGCCCCGAGCCTGCTCACCGACCAGGGCAGGGCGTGGGCGTCGACGCCCGCGCGGACGCCCGCCTCGAAGCGTTCGGAGAGCTTGGTCATGTGGGCGAACGCGTCGTCGGTGAGGACGTGTTCGAGGGTGGCGCGCATGGCGGCGACCGAGAGGGCGTTCCCGGCCAGGGTGCCGCCGACGCCGCCCATGTCGACGAGGTCGAGGTCGGCGCGACCCAGCAACCGGTCGGCGAGTTCGGCGGACAGGCCGTAGGCACCGGCGGGGATGCCGCCGCCGATCGCCTTGCCGACGGTGAGGAGGTCGGGCTCCAGGTCCCAGGCGGCCGTGCAGCCACCGGGGCCGGCGGAGAGGGTGTGCGTCTCGTCGTTGATGAGCAGCGTGCCGTGACGTCGGGTCAACTCCCTCACGCCCGCCAGGTATCCGGGCTCCGGCAGGACGATGCCGATGTTGGTGAGGGCGGGTTCCATGAGGACGGCGGCCACGTCGCCGTGGGCCAGTGCGCGCTCCAGCTGCTCCAGGTCGTTGAACTCGGCGACCCGGCTGGTGAGGGTGACGTCGCAGGGGGCGCCCACGTTTCCGGGGCGGGCCGTGCCCTCGCCGTCGGGTCCGACGACGATCAGGGACTCGTCGACGCTGCCGTGGTAGCTGTAGCTGTTCACGAGGATCTTCGGGCGGCCGGTGACGGCCCGGGCCAGCCGGATCGCCCACCGGTTGGCGTCCGTCGCGGTGAGCGAGAAGCTCCAGCGGGCCAGCCCGAAGCGGCGGGTCAGCTCGGCGCCGACCCATTCGGCGTCCTCGGTGGGCAGCATCGCGGTCGCCCCGCCGAGTTCGGCGAACCGGCGCTGGACGGCTTCGGCCACCGGCGCGGGTGAGTGTCCGGCCATGGCACCGGTGTCGCCGAGGCAGAAGTCGATGTACTCCTGGCCGTCGATGTCGGTGACCCGGGCGCCCCGGGCGCTGTCCAGGTAGCGGGGGAAGGGGCCGGCCGTCTTGTTCATCCAGGTCATCGGGACCCGCCCGAAGAGATGGCCGGCGCACGCGTAGGCGTCCCGGGAGCGCGGGCAGCGCCGCTCGGCCTCCGCCCTCTCGCGGGCCAGGAGGTGCTGAAGGCGGGTGCGGTCCATGGTTACCCCGGGCGGTGAGTGCCGACTGATCGACGGCAGCGTACGGCTGAAAACGTACTGATCTCAAGGTCTGAGAACTGATTCGATTGTCGCCACGATTGATTCGAGCGTCGTCGACCCGCCAGGAGAGCCCGCGTGACCGTCACCGACCGCATCGCCCTCGATCCCCTCGGCGCCGACATCGCCGCCGAGTGCGCGCGGCTGCGGGCCCTCGGCCCGGTCGTGCCCGTCGAGCTGCCCGGCGGCATCCCCGCCTGGGCGCCCACGGGGTACGACACGCTCAAGGAGCTCATCCTCGATCCGCGGGTCAGCAAGGACCCCCGGCGGCACTGGAGGCTGTGGCCGGAGATCGACCGGCACCCCTCGTGGGGGTGGGTGCTGGGCTGGATCGGCGTGGTCAACATGCTCTCGACCTACGGCGCCGACCACACGCGGCTGCGCAGGCTGGTCGCGCCGAGCTTCACGCACCGTCGCACCGAGGCGATGCGGGCGCGGGTGGAGGCGATCACGGCGGAGCTGCTGGACGCGATGGCGGCGGACGAGTCCGAGGTCGTCGACCTGCGGGCGGCGCTGGCCCATCCCCTGCCCATGCGCATCATCTGCGAACTCTTCGGTGTGCCGGACGCGTTGGTGCCCGACACGGGGCGGCTCATCGCGGCCATCATGGACACCTCCGACCCGTCCCCCGAGCACGCCGCGTCCGTGCAGCGGCAGATCGGCACCGTGCTGCCCGCGCTGATCGCCCACCGCGCCGAGCACCCCGGCGACGATCTGACGACCGAGCTGATCCGGGTGCGCGACGAGGACGGCGACCGGCTCAGCGACGAGGAGCTGATGTACACGCTGCTGCTGGTCATCGGCGCCGGGTTCGAGACCACCGTGAACCTGATCGGCAACGCCGTCGTCGCCCTGCTGCGCCATCCCGGACAGCTGCGCGCGGTGCGCTCGGGGGAGATCGGCTGGGACGCCGTCGTCGACGAGACGCTGCGCCGGTATCCGTCCATCGCCCAGCTCCCGCTGCGCTTCGCGGTCGACGACCTCACGGTCGGCGGGGTGACCGTGCCGGCGGGCGACGCCATCATCACGACGTACGCCGCCGCCGGGCTGGACCCCGCCCGTTACGGGCCGGACGCGGACGCCTTCGACGCGGGGCGCGGCGCGGACGACCATCTGGCGTTCGGCATCGGTGTGCACCGGTGCATCGGGGCTCCGCTCGCCCGACTGGAGGCGCTGACGGTGCTGCCCGCGCTCTTCGGACGCTTCCCCGACCTGCGGTTGGCGGTCGGGGAAGGGGAGCTGCGGCAGGTGCCGTCGTTCATCGCGTTCGGCTGGCGGGAGGTGCCGGTGCGGCTCCGCGGCTGAGACGAGAGCAGGGGCGCGACCGGTCCCCCGTTCCGGTCGTGCCCCTGCGGCTCGATGAACTTACGTGAATGGCGGAGCCGTTGTGAATCGCGTTCGTGCCAGATGCGGCGCCGTGGGCACTCACCTGTGCACAGGTGAGTCCGAATAGCACGCTTTCGCACGGCGACCGGCTATGCGGCGAGCCGTGGGTGCGGGACGTCCCCGGTCGCCAGATGCGCGAGGACGACCTCATACAGGTCGCTGCCGCCGGCGAGGAGCTGGCGTTCGAGGACGGGTTCCGCGCTGCGGACGTGCTCGCGCACGGTCTGCGCGTGGACGCCGAGCGCCTGTGCGGTCCGTTCGGAGTTCCCGCCGGCGGCGATCCAGGTGCGCAGCGTGCGGCGCAGGTCGCGGGCGTCGAGGGCGAGGCGGCCGACGAGTTCCTGCCCCCAGGTGCGCAGCGCGGGCCCGGACAGTACGTCGCAGAGCCCGGCGGCCGCCTCCTGCTCGGCCGCCGGGGCGGCGGGTCCCGGCTCCATCCCCACCTGGGTGTTCAGCGCCAGATGGACGACGGCCCGGGCGGTGAGGTCGGAGAAGGACACACCGAGCAGGCCCTCGACCCGCTCCATCCGGGCGCGCACGGTGTTGCGGCTGACGCCCAGCACCTTGGCCGCGTTCACCGCGGTGAACTCCAGGCCGAGCCGGGTGGTGGCGAGGAGTTCGGCCCGCGTGTGGTGCGCCAGCGCGTCGAGCGGGCGCAGCAGCTGGGCCGTCCAGCTGTGCAGGAGCTCGGGGTCCATCAGGCGCTCGGGGTGGGTGCGTTCGGCGTAGACCGCCGCGTGGTCCGGCCGGAAGTGGGCGACCGCGAGGGCGCTGACGGCCTGTCCGTAGGCGGTGGCGGTGCGGGCGAGGCTCTGCCGGGCGCTGCCGCCGAGGAAGGTACCGGGGCGGCGGCCGATGACGGTCCGCAGCTCACGGGCGGCGGCCTCGCCGGGGGTGACGACGATGACGTGCTGGTCCATCGCCGGGCAGCGTACGACGAGGGCCTGCTCGGCGGTGACGTGCAGGCACTCCTCCAGCAGCCGGTCGCGTTCCTCGGCGGCGCTCTCGACGACGTAGACGCAGGCCGAGTCGGTGTCGAGCAGCCCCGGCCACAGCCCGGCGGCCACCCGGCGGGCGGAGACGATGTCCTCCACCATGAGCAACTGGAGGATCGCCAGCCGCAGATCGGACGTGGCCCGTTGCAGCCGGTGTCCCGCGGCGGTGGACTCACGGGCCCTGAGCAGGAGTTCGACGACCTGGGCGGTGTGCGTCACCATGTCGGCGGCCCGCCGGTCGAACGGCACGTCACGGGAGACCGCCAGCACGCCCGCCGCGGCCGAGCGCGGCTGCCCCACTCTGACCAGCCGCTGGTGGCGCCCGTCGCCCTCCCAGGCGGCGGAGGCGATCCGGCCCGTGACGATGTCGGCGACCAGGACCTCGTCGAGCGGAATGGGGGTGCCGGCGAGGAGGTTCCCGGTGTCGTCCTGGAGCACGACCGTCCCGTGCACTCCGTCCGCGAGCCAGGCCACCACCCGCCGGACGTCCCGCCCGGCCGGCCGCAGCTGCTCCAGCAGTTCCTGCGCCCACGGCACCTCGGCGTGCGTCCCTCGCACGCCGTCCTCGCTGCCCGCCACGTCACCCTTCTCCTCGTCCCTCGCGTCGCCTTCGCCCTGCCGGTCACGGGACCGTACCTCACACCCGGGCGAGGGTCTCCCCCGCCGACACGGCGGTACGAGGGGCCGAACGCCAGTGCGAGGGACCGAACCCTTCGGCGCTGCGCCGCCACCGTCCTCCTGCGTGGCCGACGCCCCTGTACGGCATAAGCTCGGCGGATGGCGAAGTACTTCGACGTGCACCCCGACAACCCGCAGCCGCGCACCGTCTCCCAGGTCGCGGACAGCATCCGGGCCGGGGCACTCATCGCGTATCCGACGGACTCCTGTTACGCGCTCGGCTGCAAGCTGGGCAGCCGGGACGGCATCGAGCGGATCCGCACGATCCGCCGGCTGGACGACCGGCACCACTTCACCCTCGTGTGCCAGGACTTCGCGCAGCTGGGCCAGTTCGTACGGGTGGACAACGACGTGTTCCGGGCCATCAAGGCCTCGACGCCGGGCAGTTACACCTTCATCCTGCCGGCGACCCGGGAGGTGCCGCGCATGTTGCAGCACCCGAAGAAGAAGACGGTCGGCGTCCGCATCCCCGACCACGTGGTCACCCAGGCCCTGCTCGCCGAGCTCGGCGAGCCGCTGCTGTCCAGCACCCTGCTCCTGCCCGACGAGGACGAACCGATGACCCAGGGCTGGGAGATCAAGGACCGCCTCGACCATGTGCTGGACGCGGTGGTCGACTCGGGCGAGTGCGGCACCGAGCCGACGACCGTCATCGACTTCTCCGACGGCGAGGCGGAGATCGTACGGCGGGGAGCGGGCGACACGTCACGGTTCGAGTGAGGAGGCCCCGGGGCGAGGCGCCTCACGGGCCAGGGGGCGAGGGGGGCCTCGTACGCCACTTGCATGGTGCGTGAAACGATATTCACGGCCCGACCCCGCCGGGCCGGCGAGCTGCTCGCCGTCACATGCACAGAGAGGCACCCCCCATGACCTCCGTACAGGGAACAGCCGTGGACGTCCCCACCGCGGACGGCGTCGCCGACGCCTATCTGGCCCACCCCGAGGACGGGCTTCCCCGCCCTGGCGTCCTGCTCTACCAGGACGCCTTCGGACTGCGCCCGCACCTGCGGTCGATGGCCGACCGGCTCGCCGGCGAGGGGTACACGGTCCTGGTGCCCAACGTCTTCTACCGGCACGGCCGTTCACCCGTCTTCGACCTGCCGGAGTTCATCGACACCGACGCGCGGCCCGACCTGTGGAACGCGATCGGCCCGGTCATGCAGTCCCTCACCCCCGAGCTCGCCATGCGGGACGCCGGCTCGTATCTGGACTGGCTGGCGGAGAGCCCGTTCGTGGCCGACGGTCCGGTGGCGCTGACCGGCTACTGCATGGGCGCCCGGCTCACCCTGCTGACCGCGGGCACCTACCCGGACCGGGTGGCGGCCGCGGCCGGTTTCCACGGCGGCCGTCTCGCCACCGACGCCCCGGACAGCCCGCACCTGGTCGCCGAACACGTCACCGCCGAGCTGTACTTCGGGCACGCCGACGAGGACGCCTCGATGCCGCCGGAGCAGATCCGGCTCCTGGAGGACACCCTGACCGCGGCGGGCGTACGGCACCGCAGCGAGGTCTATCCCGGCGCGCACCACGGTTACACGCAGGCCGACACCTCGGCGTACCACCGCGAGGCTGCCGAGCGGCACTGGGCGGCGCTGCTGGACCTGCTGAAGCGGACGTTCTGAGACACACCAACCCAGGGCGGCGCACACGGGGGACCGTGCGTGCCGCCCCGCCCGGCGTATTCCGTCGACTTCATTGACATGACCGCGTCGCAGCGCAACGCTGAGAGCGCTCTCAGAACAGGTACGGACCAATCCCGTCCCTCCCCTATCCCCCCACGGAGGTGGAGAGTGCCCGGACGACTCAGGCATCGGCTCCTGGCGGCCGCAGGAGCAGCGGCCCTGCTCGGCACCCTGCTCACGCTCGGCTCGCCGTCCACCGCGAGCGGTGCGGTACCCGCCACGATCCCGCTCAAGGTGACCAACAACTCCGGCCGCGGCGACCCGGTCTACGTCTACAACCTCGGCACCCACCTGGCCACGGGCCAACAGGGTTGGGCCGACGCGGACGGCACCTTCCACGCCTGGCCCGCGGGCGGCAACCCGCCGACGCCCGCACCGGACGCGTCGATAGCGGGCCCGGCGGCGGGCCAGTCGAAGACGATCCGTATCCCCAAGTTCTCCGGCCGCATCTACTTCTCGTACGGCAAGAAGCTGGACTTCCGCCTCACCACCGGCGGTCTCGTGCAGCCGGCGGTGCAGAATCCGAGCGACCCGAACCGCGACATCCTCTTCAACTGGTCGGAGTACACGCTCAACGACTCGGGGCTGTGGCTCAACAGCACCCAGGTCGACATGTTCTCCGCGCCCTACGCGGTCGGGGTCCAGCGCGCCGACGGCAGCACGGTGAGCACCGGGCACCTCAAGTCCGGTGGCTACACCGCCGTCTTCAGCGCCCTGCGCGCCCAGTCGGGCGGCTGGGGCGGCCTGGTCCAGACCCGCGCCGACGGCACGGTGCTGCGCGCGCTGTCTCCCGCGTACGGCCTGGAGACGGGAGCTCTGCCGGCCTCCGTCCTCGACGACTACATCAACCGGGTCTGGCAGAAGTACGCCACGTCGCCCCTCACGGTGACCCCGTTCGCCGACCAGCCGAACACGAAGTACTACGGCCGGGTCTCCGGTGGCGTCATGAACTTCACCAACTCGTCCGGCGCGGTCGTCACCAGCTTCCAGAAGCCGGACGCGAGCAGTGTCTTCGGCTGCCACAAGCTCCTCGACGCCCCGAACGACGCCGTCCGCGGCCCGATCTCCCGCACCCTGTGCGCGGGCTTCAACCGCTCGACCCTGCTCACCAACCCCAACCAGCCGGACACGTCGTCCGCGGCCTTCTACCAGGACCCGGTGACCAACCACTACGCCCGCGTCATCCACGACCGGATGGCGGACGGCAAGGCGTACGCGTTCGCCTTCGACGACGTCGGGCAGCACGAGTCCCTGGTGCACGACGGCAACCCGCTCCAGGCGTATCTGACGCTCGACCCGCTCAGCTGAGGAAGCCGCCACGTCCGTCCGGGGGCACAGTGGAGGGATGGACGCAGACAAGAGGAACATTCTGGCGCGGGGCCGGGTGGCGACGAGGCTGCCGGCGCAGGATCTGGACCGGGCACGGCGGTTCTACTCCGAGGTGCTCGGTCTGGAGCCGGTCGACGAGCGGCCGGGGGGACTGCTGTACCGGTGTGGCGGGACGGAGTTCGCCGTGTTCAGCTCGACGGGGGCGGCCCCCGGCACGTTCACCCAGATGGGCTGGGAGGTCGACGACCTCGACACGCTCGTCGCACAACTCCGGGAGCGCGGTGTGACGTTCGAGGAGGTCGACGTGCCGGGCCTGCGGACGAAGGGCGGGATCGCCGATGTCGAGGGGCACTATCCCAGCAAGGGATTTCGCGGAGAGCGCGCCGCGTGGTTCCGGGACAGTGAGGGCAATCTGCTCGGCATCGGGGAACCGGTGGTCTGAGAGCCGGGCCTGCCGCTCAGGCGTCGCGCCGCAGGAACTCACGGGCGCCGCGCAGCCTCGTCCGCAGGGTGCGCTGCGTCCGCCTGCTGTCCAGGCGGACGTCCAGCGCGCCCGGGGCGCCGGTGTCGGCACGCCGTCCGGCCGGGAGCCGGGAGGCGTCCAGGCCGTCGCGGGCGGCGATCAGGACGCCGAGTTCGTGGCGGCTGACGGCGTCAGGGCCCGCGAGATGGCACACACCGGCGTGATCGCCGGCGGCGAGTTCGAGGAGCGCGGCGGCGAGGTCGGCGACATGGACGGGGCAGCGGATGTCGTCGGTGAACAGCACGCCGTCGCGCCGCCCGGCGGCCAGGTCGTGGACGAAGGCCTCGTGCGCGGAGCCGCCGTCGCCGACGATCAGTGAGGTGCGGGCGATGACGGCGGCCGGGGCGAGCACCCGGATCGCCGTCTCGGCGGCGGCCTTCGCGGCGCCGTACGGGGTGATCGGATCCGGCATGGCGGACTCGTCGTAGCGGACGTCGGAGCCGGAGAAGACCGCGTCACTGGAGACATGCACCAGCCGGGAGCCAAGCCCGCTCACCGCCACGGCCATCCGAACCGCACCGTCGGCCGTCGCACCCCAATCGCCTTTGCGATAGGCCGCGTTGACGACGCCATCCGGCCGCACGTCCCCGACCACCGCCTCGATCTCACCCGCCCGCCGCAGGTCCATCGGCAGCCAGTGCACCCCGGCCAGATCACCCGCACGCGTCGCGAAGGTCGCCGCCACGGCATGCCCAGCAGCCGTCGCCTGCCGAACCACCTCACGGCCCAGAAAGCCACTGCCGCCGACGATCAGGATCTTCATGATCGACCACGTTAGGGCCACGCCGTACCTCGCACCCCGCCGAGCCGGGAAATGGAGGCGACCGGCCATCAGTCGCTCGGCAGAATGCCGTCATGACCACGGAGTTCAGCGGGATGATCGAGTGCAGGCCCCTGGCCCGTATCTGGGGCGTCGAGGACGAGGACGCGGTATGGCAGGCCGCCATCGACGTCGATCTCCTCAACACCGGCAATGCCTACAACGCCCTCGCCTGTCTCTTCGGCGTCCGCAATTCCTTCGGGTTCCGGCCGCTCGCCGAGGGGCGTGGCCTGCCCGAGGACGCCTCGGACGAACTGCGTGAGAGGTTCGCGAGCTGGGGAGGGACGGACTCCGCCTGGGGGACGACCTGGATCACCTGGGCCGAGTTACAGGCCGCCGACTGGGACGAGACCGATGGGTCGGGCAGGAACAGCCGCCGTGCCGTCGCCGGCGCCGAGACGCACTGGGCCCCGGTGTGGGACGTGATGCGGACCCTCGCCGGGGTGCACGGGGCGGAACATGTGCGGCTGGTGGTCTGGTTCGACTGACGTCGTCACCCCGGCTCGCTCCGCCCAAATCGTTCATGGCTCAATATCGCCCCCCTGTGACCGAAGTGAACACGTGGTGGTCCAGAGTTCGCTGGTTACTGCTGGTAATGCTTGCTTTACGCGGGCCTTACGGCGTAGACCTTGCCCCAGCACTCGCGGTGGCTCTGGGGGGAGTTGGCGTATGGAAGGCACCGTCGACGGATTTCGCTACGGCGCGGTGACGCCGGTCGCGGCGTATGTCATGGCCTGTCTGGGTGGGGCTTTAGGGCTGCGGTGCATCGTGCGGTCGCTGCTCAACGCCCAGTCGTGGAAGCCCGGTTGGCTGGCCCTGGGCGCCGCGTCCATCGGGTGCGGCATCTGGACGATGCACTTCATCGCGATGATCGGCTTCCAGGTCGAGGAGACCCGGATCCGCTACGACACGGGCCTCACCCTCCTCAGTCTGGCCGTGGCGATCGTCGTGGTCGGCATCGGCGTGTTCATCGTCGGCTATCGCGGCGCCGGCACCGCCAACCTGGCCTTCGCGGGCATCGTCACCGGGCTCGGCGTCGCGGCCATGCACTACCTCGGCATGTACGCCATGCGCCTCAACGGCGCCATCAACTATGCCCCGTTCACCGTCGCCCTCTCGATCGTGATCGCGATCGTCGCCGCCACCGCGGCCCTGTGGGCGGCCGTCACCATCCGGGGTTTCCTGACGAGCCTCGGCGCCAGTCTCGTCATGGGCGTGGCCGTCTCGGGCATGCACTACACGGCGATGGCCGCCGTCAGCGTCCATGTGCACGGCACGACGGGCGGTTCCTGGGCCGGCGCCTCGGCGTCCTCGCTGCTGCTGCCCATGCTGGTGGGACCGGTCATCTTCCTCGTCCTGGCCGGTGTGGTCGTGATGTTCGACCCGCTGCTGGTGCTGGGCGACGGCGACTGGAACCGCCCCACCGCCCGCCGGAAGCCTGCCGTGCCGCCCGCCGAAGATGCGCCCGCACCGACGCACAGCTCGCTCTTTGAGACTCCCGCCGGCCCTTCACGGGCACGCCAGCACCCGTACGACACCCCGCAGCGCGCGGGCGAGTGGTGACACCGGCCCCAACGACCATGCTCACCGCGCTCGTTCACCGGCACCAGGACTCCCCGCCGACCGGCCTCCGCTAGATCGTTGTTACGGTTCACCGGTGTCTGACTCTTCACGCGATACCGCCGAGGGCGCCGGCTGGGGTGCCGCACAACGCGGCGCCTACGAGCGCCTGATGCCGTCCAAGGTCGAGAAGATCTCGTGGCTCGATCCCAGGATGCTGTGGGCGGCCCGCAACGGCGTACTGGCCTCCTGGTTCGGCGACCCGACGGGCCGCACCCGCAGCCGGTGGGTCGCCCAGCGCGCCGCGGCCGGGGCCCCCGCGGACAAGGTGATCCGGCGCGACGACCCGGACCGCTTCTCCTTCATGGTCATCGGCGACACCGGCGAGGGAGACGCACCCCAATACGCCGTCGTGCCCGGCTTCTTGAAGGTCAGTCAGGACACAGAGTTCACCGTCCTCGCCAGCGACGTGATCTACCCGGTCGGCAGCGCCGACGACTACGGCACCAAGTTCTTCCGCCCGTACCAGGACTACCGGGCGCCCATCTACGCGATACCCGGCAACCACGACTGGTACGAGGACCTCGGCGGGTTCATGCGCGTCTTCTGCGACGACGCCCCACCGCTCGCCCTCGAATCCGCCCCGCGCCCCCTCACCCGCGCCTGGCTGCGCTCCCTGCTCTGGCACCGCCCGCGCCGCCACGACGGCCAACACCTCGACAAGGCACGGCAGTTGCGGTCCGCCTCAGCCCAACAGGCCGTCCAGCCGGGCCCGTACTGGGCGATCGACGCCGGACCGGTGCGGATCATAGGCATCGACACCGGACTGCTCGGCACCCTCGACGCCGAACAGGGCGCCTGGTTGCGCGAGGTGTCCCAGGGACCGCGCCCGAAGATCCTGGTCACCGGCTCGCCTCTGTACGTGGACGGCGAGCACCACCCCTGCCCCATCGACGGCGGCGGCACGGTCGACGACCTCGTCCGCGACCCGGCCCACCACTACATCGCGGCGATAGGCGGCGACATCCACAACTACCAGCGCTACCCGGTCGACGTGGACGGCCGCACCATCCAGTACGTCGTCTCGGGCGGCGGCGGTGCCTTCATGCACGCCACCCACACCATCCCCCGGGTCGACATCGCGGGCGTCACCGAGGACACCTTCCGCTGCTATCCCCTGCGCGGCGACTCCCTGGCCTTCTACAGCAGGCTCTACGGCCGCCGGCTGCGGCTGCGCCGCTTCTTCACCCTCACCGACGCGGAGGCGGCGGCCGTCGTCGCCGAACGCCTGCAGATCCGGCCGGGCCGCGCCCCAGGACCGGAGGCCCGCATCACCCGGCGCACCCGCCTGGTCGCCGGGCTGCTGGGCACCGGCCGCCGCCCCGACCAGGCCAAGCGGTTCCGGCTCCCCGTGCGCAAGATCTACACGCAGTTGTTCTCGCCGAGCTCGGCGACCTACAGCCCGCCGTTCTTCAAGTGCTTCCTGCGCCTGGACGTCACCCCGGAGTCCGTCACGCTGCGCTGCCACGCGGCGACCGGGAACCTCGCCCAGGAGCTCGACCCGCCGGTCGAGGACGAGGTCACCATCGCCCTGACCTGACGGGAACATCACGGGACGAGCCCGGGTTGGCACTGCCGTACGACGTTGATCCATGACCTGTGGAGGGGCCCGTGCCACCCACCTCTCGTCCGCTGCGCAAGCTGGGCTTCCTCACCATCGGACTGTTCGACGAGGCGGACCCGCGCCGCGGTCACGAGTCCACGCTGGAGATCATCGAGCTGGGCGAGCGGCTCGGCTTCGACAGCGCCTGGCTGCGCCACCGGCACCTCCAGTACGGCATCTCGTCCCCGGTCGCCGTCCTCGCCGCCGCCTCGCAGCGCACCCACCGCATCGAACTCGGCACCGCGGTCATCCCGCTCGGCTGGGAGAACCCGCTGCGGCTGGCCGAGGACCTGGCGACCGTCGACCTGCTGTCCGGGGGCCGGGTCAACCCGGGGGTGAGCGTGGGTCCGCCGATGCACTACGACCAGGTCAAGGAGGCCCTCTACCCGGACACGGCGGAGGCCGAGGACTTCTCCTACGAGCGGGTGCGACGGCTGCTGGACTTCGTGCGCGGCAAGTCCGCGACCGACTTCAGCGGGGTCGAGGGCTTCGAGGTGTTCTCCGATCGCGTGCAGCCCCAGTCCCCCGGCCTCGGCAGCCGGCTCTGGTACGGCGGCGGCAGCCTCGGCTCGGCGCGCTGGGCCGGCGAGCACAGCATGAACTTCCTCACCAGCAGCGTCGTCAAGGCCGAACGCCCCGAGGAGACAACGGACTTCGCCGAGATCCAGCTGTCCCACATCCGCGCCTTCCGCGCCGCCCACCCCGACGGCGCGGCCGCCCGGGTCTCCCAGGGGCTCGTCGTCATCCCGACCGACTCGGCCTCGCCCGCTCAGCGCGCGAAGTACGAGGAGTACGCCGCCAAGCGCACCCCTCGCACCACGTCACCGCAGGGCCCGGCCCGGCTGATGTTCGCGCCGGACATCGTCGGCACCTCGGCCGAGATCGCCGAACGGCTGCACGCGCACGCCGCGTTCCGGGAGATCGACGAGGTCGCGTTCGCGCTGCCGTTCACCTTCGAGCACGAGGACTACGTCCAGATCCTCACCGACATGGCGACGAAGCTCGG
Organism: Streptomyces justiciae; assembly: GCF_015163075.1. Taxonomy (GTDB): domain Bacteria; phylum Actinomycetota; class Actinomycetes; order Streptomycetales; family Streptomycetaceae; genus Streptomyces; species Streptomyces justiciae. The sequence goes on along the minus strand of NZ_JADDXU010000004.1, from coordinate 84,493 downwards.
CCCGGCGCTGGGATGGCGGCCCGCAGGCTGAAGTCACCAGCGGCCGGGGGCGGTCCCCACGACCGGCTGCGACGGCTTGCCGTCCACGCCCACGGGGATGTCGCCCGTCAGCATCACCCGGTGCATGGTGCGGGGGAAGTCCAGGTGGGCGTTGTCGCTGGGGGCCAGGTGGATCGTGGCCCGGTTGTCCCAGAAGGCCACGCTGCCCGGCTCCCAGCGGAAGCGGACCGTGTACTCGGGCCGGACCGCCTGCTCCAGCAGCATGTCGAGGATCGCCCGGCTCTCGGGACGGGAGAGGCCGACAATCTGCTCCAGGTAGTAGCCGTTGACGAACAACACCCGCTCCCCCGTCTCCGGGTGCACTCGGACCAGCGGGTGCTCGGAGGTCACCTGGTGATCCAACAGGTGCCTCAGATAACGGTCGTCACCGGGCCGCGGCTGATAGCCGACGCCGAGCCGGTGCTCGGCGCGCAGTCCGTCCACGAACTCCCTTACCGGGGCGGAGAGTCCGGCGTAGGCGGCGGCCAGGTTGGACCAGGTGGTGTCGCCGCCGTAGGGCGGGACGGTCTCGGCGCGCAGGATGGTCGCGGCGGGCGGGTCGACGCGGGCGCCGTGGTCGCAGTGCCAGCCGCGCAGCAGGGTGTGCCGGCGGCGTTGCAGCCACTCGTCGTGCTCCATGCCGAACCTCCCGCCCAGCTCCAGCCGGTCGGCGGTCGTCTCGACCTCGGGGAAGTCCGGCGGCGAGGCGCTCCCCCGCTTGCGCAGCACGACCGGTTCACCGAACCGGCGCGCGAACGCCACATGCCCGGCGTGGTCCAGCTTCTGGTCCCGGAAGAACACCACCTTCCACCGCAGTACGGCCGCACGGATCGCGGCGACCGCGGTGTCGTCGAGCTCTCCGGCCAGGTCGACGCCCGTGATCTCCGCGCCGATGTGCCCGGCGACCGGCTTCACCTCGATCCCCGACACACCCTCCGCTGCCGTCGCGTCCCTGCCCGTATTCGTCGTCATGGCGAAGATCGTGTCAGCGATCACGGGCTCTGGCGACAGCGCCTGCCCAGGATCTCCTCGACCAGCTCGGTCACGGACCTCCCCGTCGTGTCGATGCGGCACAGTCCGGCCGCGTCGACGGACTCCCGCATCAGCTGCTGGAAGCGCCGCGTGCGGGCCAGGAACCGGTCCACCAGGTACCGCTCCTCGGCGCTCGCCACCGCGTAGCGTGCCGAGACGTGCATCCGGTCGGCCAGCACCTCCTCGTCCGCGGTGAGCCAGACGGCCTCGGTGTGCGGGGTGCCGAGCGTGGCGACGCGGCTGGGCCAGAGCGCGGAGCCTTCGAGCACCAGGCCCGGCCCCTCGCCCTCGGCATGCTCGGTGATCAGCTCCTCGATGCGCGGCCACAGGCGGGCGTAGTGGTCGAGCACGGAGTCGATCAGCTCGTCGACGGCGAGGGTGCCGTAGTGCTCGGCGACATGGGGCGGCACCTCCCGGTCCGGTGTCCGCCAGGGCCGGCCGGGATGCCGGGCCAGCAGATCCGTCGGGCGGTACGTGAACCCGAGCCGCTCGGCGGCGGCCCGGGCCACGGTCGACTTGCCGGTGTGGGAGGTTCCCCCGATGAGCAGTACGCGCATCTCATCGACCATAGGTGACGTCACACGGTGAACTCCCGTATCACCGTGTTCCGGAACACCGCCGTCCCGTCGATCGTGAACAGCGCGAGCCCGGTGTCGACCAGATACGGGAACGCCTCCGACGAGTGCACGTACCGGCCGTCGTCCACGAACATCTCGACGGACGTCCGGTCGACCAGGATGCGCAGCTTGACCGTGCGGGCGGAGCGGTCGAAGGGGCTGTGGCTCTCCTGCCACTTGCCGGAGGTGTCGGGGTTGACGGTGTTGCGGCGGTTGAGGAACGCGTAGTCGCCGTAGATGCCGGCGTCGATGTGCCGCCCCCCGTCGGCGGAGCGGCGCAGCTGGAAGCCCGCGCCGGTCAGCGAGTCCCAGGTCACCTCGGTGGTCACCTCGTAGGAGATGCCGGTGTAGTCGAGGACGCGGGTGCCGGACACCGACAGGTCACCGAGGTCGATCGTGCGCGAGACATGGTTGTCCAGGGCCGCGATCGGGCGCGAGGCCAGGTAATAGGTGCCGGCGGACGCGCGCTTCAGGGTGATCTCGCGGACGATCGAGTCCGTCCCGTTGAAACCGTCGCAGTCGATGGTGGGGGTCGTGTTGGCGTAGTCCCAGTTGTTCAGCCAGCCGATCGCGTAGCGGGCGCGCTCGTCGAGGGTGCCGTCCGCGGCCCGCTTCTCGAAGGTGACGGCCCCGTACCAGTCCCAGCCGTGGTCGAGCCACTGCGGGTCGCTCGCGTCGGGGGTGAAGGTGGTGCCGTTGAAGGAGCCGGTCCAGTAGGCGTACGTGTTGGGCAGCCCGGACCCCTTGCCGTTGGCACTCACGCCCAGCACCCACTTCACCGTGCCGTCCGAGGCCGTGATGCGGAACAGGTCGGGGCACTCCAGGACGCCGATGCCGTCCTTGACGAACCCGCCCACGTACGTCCAGGACTTGAGGTCCGCCGAGTGATAGAAGCCGACCTTGGTGTTCTCGGCGAGGGCCATCACCCAGCGGCCGCGTTCCTCGTCGCGGATCACCTTGGGGTCGCGGAAGTCGCGTACACCGGGGTTGGGCAGTACCGGGTCGGTGCCGTGCGGGAGGAACGTGCGGCCGCCGTCCGTGGAGTAGTACAGGAACTGCTCCTGGTGGTCGGTGCCGCCGCCGGGCGACATCGTGACCAGGACGATCACCGCGCCCGCGCCGAAGCCCGCGGTGTTGTCGGTGTCGACGACCGCCGAGCCCGACCAGACGTCGCCGTTGACGGTGGTGTCCTTCGGGACGGCGATGCCCCGGTCGGTGAAGGAGACCAGGTCCCGGCTGGTGGCGAGCCGCCAGGCGGTGCCCGCCTCGGTGCCGCCCGTGAGGTAGTCCGGGTTGTAGAGGTAGTAGTAGTGGTACTCGCCGTCGATCCACACCGGCCGCTGGGGATCGTTCTTCCACTGGTCGGGGACCGTGAAGTGGTAGGCGGCGCGATAGCTGGCGCAGGCCGCGGCCGCCTTGGGTTTCGCCGCGGCCGGTGACGTCGGCAGCAGTGCACCGGCCGCGCCGGCCGCCGATCCCGCGAAGAGCGCTCTTCTGGAAAGTCTCATGGCCACAGGACTGTGCGGCCTAACACGTTAAAGGTCAAGGTTTCTAACACGTTAAAGGTGGAGCCGTCACGACTCTTGACAGGGACGTGGCACGGTTCCCATCATCTGGGGCATCAACCCTGAACTAACACGAGTTAGGCCCGTTGGATGACCGACTCGCACTTCTCTCGCCGCTCGCTGTTGCGGTACGGCGCCTACGGCGCGGGGGCCGCCGCGCTGGCCGGCACCGCCGCGAGCTGGGACCGGCTCACGGGAGCCGACATACCCGGCCGTGACGACGGTTCCCTCGTCGTCGCCACCCTCGGCCCGGCCTACGGCCCGGAGGCCATCCGCACGCTCACCGAGGGCTTCAGGAAGTCCCACCCCGACATCAAGCTGCGGATCAACGCGGTGCAGGCCACGGACTGGTCGGACTTCTTCGCGAAGATCCTCACCCAGATCGCCGCGGGCACCGCCCCCGACCTCGTCTACGTCGCCACCGAGGGCGTCCAGCTCTTCGCCCAGCGCCTCGGCGTCGCCCTCGACAAGTGGGTGAAGCGGGACGCGGACGAACTGCGCGAGTACTTCGCCGACGTCCACCCCTCGCTGGTGGAGTCGATGATGTACGAGGGCAGCCTCTACCAGCTCCCCGTCGAGTTCAACGCGGCCGACATCTACCTCAACAGCCAGGTCCTCAAGCGGGCGGGCGCGTCCTTCCCTGCGGCCGACTGGACCCGCGACGACTTCACCGCGCTGCTGCGGGACATGAAGAAGTCCAGCGGTTCGCAGTTCACGCCGTACTTCTGGACCAACCGGCTGTGGGGCGGGGTCGTGCCGTGGCTGTTCGCCAACGACACCAACCTGCTGAGCGAGTCCAAGGCCCCCGGCGGCGCCTGGCTGTGGGACTCCTTCTACCCGGCGGCCGACCGGCAGGGCCGCGGCGGCGGCTACCGCTGGACGACCCCGCAGGCCACGCACGAACGCGTCGAGGAGGCCTACGACTATCTGGCCTCCCTCATCCAGGAGGACCTGTGCACCCGCCCCGAGGGCGGCAACGGCCAGAACCTCATCGGCGTGTTCTCCACCGGCCGCGTCGGCGTCACCCCGGCGGGCGGCTTCTGGGCGGGCGGTCTGAACCTGGCCGGCATGAAGCCCGGCAGCTTCGACGTGCAGTACTTCCCGCGCTGGCGCACCCAGCGCATGCAGTTCGGCGCCGCCGGCTACGCCCTGCTGCGCACCTCGAAGCTCCAGGACGAGGCCTGGGAGTTCATCAAGTTCGCGTCCCGCAGGGACACCCTGATGCGGCTCTTCGAGACCAACCAGACCACCCCGGCCCGCCGCTCGATGCTCACCGCCGACCGCTACCGCGAGATGGGCCCGAGCCACTGGCAGGTCTTCTACGACACCCTCGACAAGTTCCCCGACACCGGGCCGATCCCCGCCCCGCCGCAGGTGGCCGAGGTCGAGCAGGTGCTGCTCAAGCACACCGGGACCGCCCTGGCCTCGCGGCGCTCGGTGGCCCCCGCGCTGCGCCGGATGCAGTCCGATCTGGAGAAGGCCATGGAGCGTGACGTATGACGAACACCCAGATACCCGCCGTACGACCGCAGCAGCCGGTGGCCGAAGCCGCCCCCGCACCCCGGCCGTCCGCCCGCGAGCGCGGGACGCGGCTGCTGGCCGCGCTGTTCCTGGCGCCGACCATCGTCGGGATCGTGATCTTCACGGTCGTCCCGATCGTCGGATCGATCGTGCTGAGCCTCTTCCACTGGAACGTGATCGACTCACCCACGTTCGCCGGAGCGGCCAACTACCGCGAGATGGTGAACGATTCGACCGTTCTGGTCTCCTTCCGCAACACGCTCGTGTTCATGGTGCTCGCGGTGGCGCTCCAGCTGCTGATCGCGCTCACCCTCGCCCTGGCCGTGAACGGGCGCATGCCGGTGTGGCTGCGGTCGGTGTTCCGCTCGGCGTTCTTCTTCCCGCTCATCCTGTCCGCCGCGTCGATCTCGGTGGTGATGAAGTACCTGTTCAACCAGGACTTCGGGCTCGTCAACTGGCTCCTCGGGCTGATCGGGATCGCTCCCGTGCCCTGGCTGACCTCGGAGAACTCCGCGATGGCGGCAGTCATCCTGGTCTATGTCTGGCAGCAGTTCGGCTTCTCGTTCCTGTTGTTCGTCGGCGGTCTGAACAACATCCCGAAGGAGATCCACGAGGCCGCCTCCCTCGACGGCGCGACCGGACTGCGCAAGCACCTCAGCGTCACGCTGCCGCTGCTGTCCCCGACCCTGCTGGTCGCGTCGGTGGTCGGCATCATCAACGCGCTCCAGGTCTTCGAGCAGCCGTACGTCCTGACCAACGGCGGGCCCGGCGACTCCACCCGCACCGTCGTGATGGTCATCTACGAGACCGCGTTCGAGCAGCTCCGCTTCGGCGAGGCGTCCGCCGTGGGCGTGCTGCTGTTCGTGCTCGTCATGGCGGTCACCGCCCTCCAGTTCCGGCTCAGCCGGCGTTTCGTCCACTACCAGTGAGCCGGGTGAACTCCCCAATGAGCCAAGCGACCTTGACCGCGAGCCGGGCACGGCACACCCTCGCGCCCTGGGCACGGATCGCCGGCCTGGCGGTCTGCGCCCTGCTGACCCTGGGACCGGTCATCTGGACCGTCTCGACCTCGCTGCGCACCCCGGCGGAGTCCTTCGACCTGCCGCCGAAGATCATTCCGACCAGTCCGACGATCGAGTCGTACCGTGGTGTCTTCGATCAGATCGATGTGTGGCTGCTGGCCCTCAACTCCACGCTGGTGACCGCTTTGATCGCGGTCGGCCAGATGATCACGGCCGGGCTCGCTGGTTACGCGTTCGCCCGCCTCGAGTTCCGCTTCAAGAAGCCGCTGTTCGGTCTGGTCCTGGCGACCATGATGGTCCCCTTGCAGGTCACGATCGTTCCGGTGTTCCTGGTGCTCAAGTCGATGGGTCTGACCGACACCCTGCTCGGTTTGATCATTCCGGCGTTCCCGACCGCCTTCGGCACCTTCCTGATGCGGCAGTACTTCCTCGGCATGCCGAAGGACCTGGGCGAGGCCGCGATGCTCGACGGCTGCGGGCCCTGGCGGACCTTCCGCTCGGTCTACGCCCCGCTGGCCACGCCCGGCCTCGCGATCGTCGGCGTGCTGGCCTTCAACTACCACTGGAACGAGTTCTTCCGGCCGCTGATCCTGGAGACCTCCGGCCAGAACTACACCCTGCCGCTGGGTCTCGTCTCGCTCCAGGGCAACCTCGGCACCGGCTCCATCTCGGTGGTCCTCGCCGGTGTCGTGCTGTCCATGATCCCCGCCGTCGCCGTGTTCGTCGTCGGCCAGCGCCCTCTGCGCGAGGGCATCACGTCCGCAGGAGTCAACCGTTGAACGTCGACCCCGACGCCCCGCGTTTCCGGGTCCGCCCGCCCGCCAACTGGATCAACGACCCGAACGGTCCCTTCCGTTGGCGCGACCGGTACCACCTCTTCTACCAGCACAACCCCGAGGCCCCCGTCCACACGAACGTCCACTGGGGCCATGTCTCCAGCCCCGACCTCGCCCACTGGGAGCACCACCCGATCGCGCTCACCCCGACCCCTGGCGGCCCCGACGAGGCGGGCTGCTGGTCAGGCTGCGTGGTGGACGACAACGGCGTACCGACCGCCGTCTACACCGGCATCGACCGCCGGCACACCGGCCTCGGCACGATCTGCCTGGCCCGCGCGGTCGTCCCGGACGACGAGACCCTCACCGACTGGAAGCCGCTGCCCACACCCGTCGTGGACAGCCCGCCGGAGGGTCTGGACGTGGTGATGTTCCGCGACCCGTTCGTCTTCCGCCACGCCGGACGACGCTGGGCCCTGGTCGGCGCAGGACATGCCGATGGCACGCCCTCGGTCCTGCTCTACGACTGCGACGACCTGGCCGACTGGCGGTTCGCGGGCGTCCTGCTCGACGGCAACGACCCGGTCGCGACGGACATGTTCGGCGACAAGGCGGTCGGCTGGGAATGCCCGCAGCTGTACACGACGGCGAGCGGCGCGTGGGTGCTGGTGGTGTCGCTGTGGGACGGCGACCCGATGAGCACCGGCTATCTGACGGGCCGTCTGGAACCCGACAGCGACGGCGGATTGAGGTTCGCGGCACGCGGTGGCGGTCAACTCGACCACGGGCGCGACTTCTACGCCCCCGCCGTGCTCCAGGAGGACCACCGGGCCCTGATGTGGGGCTGGTCGTGGGAGTCCCGCGAGCAGGACGAGATCGACCGCGCGGGCTGGGCCGGCACCCTCACCGCGCCCAGGGTCGTGGGCGTCCACGCCGACGGCGCCCTGAGCGTCGTACCGGCACCGGAGCTCCAACTGCTGCGCGCCCCCGAGCCGTTCGTGACCGCACCGGACGAACGGGCCCCGCTGCCGCGGTCGTACGACCTGACGGTCACCGCCCGCGCCCGGACGACCGTAGGTCTGCTGCGGTCCGCGGACGGCACGGAACTGACCGTCGTACTCGATCCCGACGAGGGGACGGTGACCGTGGACCGCGGCGCGGGGAGCCTGGCACCGATCGTCGTACGGGCGCCCGCGCGTCAGGTGCGCATCCTGGTCGACGGCTCCCTCGTGGAGGTGTTCGTCGACGACCGGGCGACGGTCACCGAGCGGGTCTACCGGCGCGACGGCGACGTACCGGAGCTGACCGTGACGGGAGAAGGGGCGACCGTCATCGGATGGGAGCAGGTCCCACCGACGCACGGCTGATCACCGGACACGCGAGACGCCGTACCGTCGCGGGCGGCGTCTTGCCCGTGTCGATCGCGTCGAGGAGCAGCCGCGTCGCCGCCTCGCCCATCGCCCGGTGCGGCAGCGCGACCGTGGTGAGGGGCGGGGAAAGATGGGCGGCCATGTGCTCCTGGTCGTCGTAGCCGACCACGGACAGCTCCTCGGGGACACCGATCCCGAGCCGGGTCGCGGCGTGCAGGACGCCCGCCGCGACCCGGTCGTTGTAGCAGAAGACCCCGGTCGGGCGGCGGTCGGCGGGCACCCCGTCGAGCAGCTTGAGCGCTCCCTCGTAGCCGCCGGAGATCTCGCCGCCCGTCCGCACGACCCACTCCTTCGGGACGGTGATCCCCTCGGCACGGAGGGCGTCGCGGAAGCCGCGCAGCCGCTCCACGGAGGCGATGTCGTCGAGGCCTCCGACGTGGGCGATCCTGCGGTGGCCCTGGTCGAGGAGCAGCCTGGCGGCCGTACGGCCTCCCGCGCGTTCGGCGGGGATGACGGCGGGCAGCGAGTCGTCCTCGGGGACGCAGTTGGCGAGGACCGAGTGGGTGCGGTGCAGGCCCTCGGGGACGCGGACGCGGCGCAGGGAGAAGGCGGCGTAGATGATGCCGTCCACGCGCCGGTCGAGGAGTTCGGCGACCGCCGCGTCCTCCTTGGCCGGGTCGCCGCCGGAGTCGACGGTCAGGACGAGGTGCTCGCTGTCCCAGGCGGTCTCCATGGCGCCGCGCAGCAGCCGGCCCGCGAACGGTGAGGAGGCGATCTCGTCGGTGACCAGGCCGATCACAGCCGTACGGCGGCGGCGCAGGCCGCGGGCGACGGGGTCGGGGCGGTAGCCCAGCTGGGCGGCGGCCTGGCGGATGCGTTCCTGGGTGGCGGGCGAGAGGTTGCCCTCGGCGCGGCCGTTGAACACGAAGGAGACCGCGGTGTGCGAGACCCCGGCGAGCCGGGCGACGTCCCGTGACGTGGGGCGTCCCTTGCCCGTCGGCTGCTGCTCCTCGGTGCTGCCCATGCCGTCCGCTGTCCTCATCCCCGCTGTCCCCGATTTGCGCTTGATCACCGCTCACCCTATCCGTGACGCTGGAGGGACGACATGGTCGAGGGAAAGGTCCGGCAGTGATCAACGTCCCGGTACACACACTCAACGACGGCACGCGCTTCGCGGCGCTCGGCCTGGGCACCTGGCCCCTGGGCGACGCGGAGGCGGAACGGGCGGTGACCGAGGCCCTGGGCCTGGGCTACCGCCTGGTCGACACGGCGACGAACTACCGCAACGAGGCCGGAGTCGGCCTGGGTGTCGCCCGCAGCGGCGTCCCGCGCGAGGAGGTCGTGGTGACCACGAAGCTCCCGGGCCGCCACCACGGCTACGAGGAGACCCTCGCCTCCTTCGAGGAGTCCCGCCGCCGTCTCGGCCTCGACTACGTCGACCTGTATCTCATCCACTGGCCGCTCCCCCGCGTCGACAAGTACGTGGACTCCTGGCGGGCCATGATCAAGCTGCGCGAGGACGGTCTCGTGCGGTCGATCGGCGTCTCCAACTTCACGCGCGAGCACATCGAGCGGCTGGAGAAGGAGACGGGCGTGCTGCCGTCCGTGAACCAGATCGAGCTGCACCCGCACTTCCCGCAGGAGGAGCTGCGCGCCTTCCACACGGCGAAGGGCATCGTGACCGAGAGCTGGAGCCCGCTGGGCCGCCGTTCCGACCTGATGGAGGACCCCGTGGTGGCCGGCATCGCCGAGGCGCACGGGGTGACACCGGGCCAGGTCGTCCTACGCTGGCACACCCAGCTCGGCGCGGTGCCGATCCCGAAGTCGTCCGACCCCGCGAGGCAGCGCGCGAACCTCGACGTCTTCGGCTTCGAGCTGGACCCGGACCAGTTGGCGGCGATCGCCGACCGGGAGCACCGGCGGCAGGGCGGCGATCCGGAGACGCACGAGGAGTTCTGAGCCAGCGGGGTACTCGGCGCACTGAGGACCGCCAGGGAAGGGAGTCGCAGATGACCGCGCGGGAACGGCTGCGGGACTACCACGCCAAGCGTGACTTCGGGCGGACCGGTGAGCCGCGCGGCCGGGGAGCCGCCGTGGGCGACGAGCCGCGCTTCGTCGTGCAGATCCATGACGCGAGCACCCTGCACTTCGACTTCCGGCTGCAGGTGGGCGACGTACTGAAGTCCTGGTCGGTGCCCAAGGGTCCGTCCGGCGACCCCCGGGACAAGCGGCTCGCCGTGCCGACCGAGGACCATCCGCTGGAGTACGAGGAGTACGAAGGGGTGATCCCGGCGGGCGAGTACGGCGGCGGGACCGTCATCGTGTGGGACCACGGGACGTTCGAGCCGCTCAGCCACGACCGCAAGGGGCGGCCCGTCGACTTCGCGGAGTCGCTGGACCACGGGCACGCCACCTTCCGCCTGCACGGGGAGAAGCTGCGGGGCGAGTACGCCCTCACCCGGTTCCGCACCGGGAAGGACGAGTCCTGGCTGTTGGTGAAGGGCTCCGCGGATCACGCACGGCGGCAGGGGACGCCCGATCCGCGACGGGCCCGCTCGGTCCGCTCCGGGCGGACGCTCGCCCAGGTCGCCGGGAACGGCTGACGACAGTCTCCTGAATCCGCCCCCAGTCTGCTGAATCCGCCCCCAACTGCCGTTCCCTGCCTCTATGTTCGCAGCGGTACGCCGTAGATCGTCCGCCCGAGCCTCTGGAGGCCCCCGTATGCGCACCCAGCTCCGCGTCGCCACCGCCGGGACGCTGGCCCTGGTCACCGCCCTCGCCGGTGGCACCGCCGCCCACGCGACCCCGCCGGGTCCCGGGGTCACCGCGAAGCTGATCGCCCAGAGGACCGTCGGCGACACCGACTACACGGTCCGGGAGATCACCGTGCCGCCCGGTCAGGCGACCGGCTGGCACTACCACGACGGTGTCGTGTACGGGTACGTGAAGCAGGGCACGCTCACGCACTACCACTCCGACTGCGCCGTCGACGGCGTCTACGCGCAGGGCACCGTCGTGCGCGAGCCGGGCGGGCCGAGCGACGTCCACCTCGGCCGGAACCTCGGCGACACCCCGCTCGTCCTGGAGGTGCTGTACGTGCTGCCACACGGCTCGCCGTTCTCCGAGGACGTGCCCAACCCGGGCTGCCCCTTCGAATAGTCCGAACAAGGGGACCAGATTCAGTCCGGGGGCAACTGCTGCTCGGCCCAGATCGTCTTGCCCGAGCCGGTCTGTCTGCTCCCCCAGCGCTGGGTGAGCTGCGCGACCAGCAGCAGTCCGCGCCCGCCTTCGTCATAGGCGTGGGCGCGGCGCAGATGGGGCGAGGTGGAACTGCCGTCGGAGACCTCGCAGATGAGGGTCCGGTCGCGGATCAGCCGGAGCTGGACGGGCGGTTCGCCGTACCGGATGGCGTTGGTGACGAGTTCGCTGACGACGAGTTCGGTGACGAAGGCGGCCTCGTCGAGTCCCCAGGCGGTCAGTTGCTCGGTGGCGGCCTGCCGGGCCTGGGCCACGTGGGCCGGATCGGGCGGGATGTCCCAGGTCGCGACGCGGTCGTCGCCGAGCGCCCGGGTGCGGGCCAGCAGCAGGGCCACGTCGTCGCTGGGCTCCTCCGGCAGGACGGCCTTCAGGACCGTGTCGCACAGGGCGTCGAGGGAGCTGGCCGGCGCGGTCAGGGCCCGGCACAGTTCGCTCGTCGCGTGGTCGATGTCGCGATCGCGGTCCTCGACGAGGCCGTCGGTGTAGAGGGCGACGATCGCGCCCTCGGGGAGTTCCACCTCGCCGGCCTCGAAGGGCAGGCCGCCGACGCCGAGCGGGGGTCCCGCGATCATGGGGACGCATTCCGCGGTGCCGTCCGGCAGCACCAGGGCGGGCGGCGGATGGCCGGCGGCGGCGAAGGTGAGCCGCCGCGAGACGGGGTCGTAGACGGCGTAGAGACAGGTCGCGCCGAGCTCCGCGACCTCGTCGTCGCTGTCGTCGGCGGCGAGATGGGTGACCAGGTCGTCGAGGTGGGTGAGGAGTTCGTCGGGCGGCAGGTCGACGTCGGCGAGGGTACGGACGGCCGTGCACAGGCGGCCCATCGTCGCCGAGGAGGAGATGCCGTGGCCGACCACGTCACCGACGACGAGGGCGACGCGGCTGCCGGACAGCGGGATCACGTCGAACCAGTCGCCGCCGATGCCCGCCAGCGAGCCGGACGGCAGATAGCGGTGCGCGACCTCGACGGCGGCCTGACCGGGGAGTCCGCGCGGCAGCAGGCTGTGCTGGAGGGCGAGGGCGGTGCTGCGCTCGCGGGCGAAGCGGCGGGAGTTGTCGACGCAGACCGCGGCCCGGCTGGCGAGTTCCCCGGCGAGGGCGGCGTCGTCCGGTACGTAGGGGTCGGAGGCGCCGATGCGGACGGCGACGGCGACGCCCAGCGTGGTCCCCCGGGCCCGCAGCGGCACCGCGATCATCGAGTGCGCGCCTTCCCGGTAGCGCTTGCCCTTGGGGGCGCGGGCGTTGCGCTCCCTGACCCACCGGTCGAAGGCGGGCTCCCCGGCCCGGCTGAGCACGGCCCGGCCTTCCCGCATGGCGCGCGCGGGCGGTGAGTACGGCGGGTAGACGTCCGTGAAGCCCAGGTGCACGGCGGCCTCGGGGGTGCCCTCGGTGACCGAGCCGTGGGCGACCCGGCGCAGGACGAGGTCCTCGGGCAGCATGCTCGGCGGCTCGTCCGGGCCGAGGACCCATTCGAAGAGGTCGGCACTGGCGAAGTCGGCGAACCGGGGCACCACGAGCGAGATGAGTTCCTCGGCGGTGCGGACGACGTCCAGGGTGGTGCCGATGGCGTCCGCCGCCTCGTTCAGCAGGGCCAGCCGCTGCCGGGCCCAGTGCTGCTCGGTGCTGTCGAAGGCTGCCAGGGCGACGCCGACGAACTCGTCGAGGGCGTTGCGCACCGGCCACATCTCGATGTTCCAGGCGTGGTAGCGGCTGCCGGAGGGGGCGCGGGTGTAGCTCTCGTAGTGGATGGGCTCGCCGGTCTCGGCGACGTGCCGCAGATGCCACTCGAAGCCCCGGCTGTGCTCGGCCTCCTCCACGGTCTCGGAGTAGTCCCGGCCGAGCAGGGCCTCCTCGGGGACGCCCATCACCTGGCAGGCGACGTCGTTGAGCCGCAGATAGCGCTGGTGCGGGTCGAAGACGGACATGGACATGGAGGCCTGCTGGAAGGCCTGTCCGGCCAGGGTGGGCTCGGCTCCGCCGGGCTGCTCGGCGGTGACCACGAACCCGCCGGCGGCCCCGTCCGGGCCGAGCACCTCGCAGGCCCGCAGGGGCAGGGCGACGGATGTGCCGTCGCGGTGCCGCAGGACGACGGTGCCCGCCCGGGCCGCGACGACATCGGGCGGCGGCTCCTCGGCGAGCAGCTCACGCACCGGCCGCCCCACGGCCTCCTCGGCCGGGTAACCGGTCAGTCGCCGGGCACCGTCGCTCCACCCCGTCACCGTGCCGCGGGCGTCGATGATCGCCGCGGCGGAGGCGTGCTCCATATCGTCCAGGATGGTCCCTTTGCCGCACCGCATCAACCTCGGTACGGCCTCCGGGACCCGGGCGTCACTTCCAGCGGCCCCTCGGTGTCACTTCCCGTGGGCCCGCAGCGCGGCGAGGGCCTTGTCCGCGTGGGTGTTCATCCGCAACTCGCTGCGCACGACCTCGATGACCGTGCGGTCCTGGGCGATGACGAAAGTGACCCGCTTGGTGGGCGCCAGGGAGAAGCCGCGGGCCACGCCGAACCGCTCCCGGATGGTCCCGTCCGCGTCGGACAGCAGCGGCATGCCGAGCGAGTGGGCGCCCGCGAACTCCTGCTGGCGTTCCACGGAGTCGCCGCTGATGCCGACCGGGCGGGCGCCGGCCGCGGCGAACTCGGCGGCCAGGTCACGGAAGTGGCAGGCCTCCGCGGTGCAGCCCGGGGTCATCGCGGCCGGGTAGAAGAACAGCACGATCGGCCCGTCCGCCAGCAGCGAGGTCAGGCTTCGGGGCGTGCCGGTCTCGTCCGGCAGCTCGAAGTCCTCGATCGTGTCACCAACCGCTATCACCTTGCTCATGCCCGGCCCTTTCCGTTGTTCGCGACGTTGCGTGCCCACAGCACGAGGGGGAGTTGCAGCGGCAGCCGTCCGAGGGCGGCGGCCTTCTGGGGAGCGGGCCGGTCGCGCCAGTCGACGGCCATCTTCACGTTGGCGGGGAAGACCCCGACGAAGAACGCGGCCGTGGCGAGCGCGGCGGTGCGCCGGGTCCGCGGCAGCGCCACCCCGGCGGCCAGCGCCAGCTCCACGGCGCCGCTGGCGTACGTCCAGGTCCGCGGTTTGCCCGGCAGGGCGCTCGGGACGAGGGCGTCGAACTGACGGGGGTTGGCGAAGTGGGCGACGCCCGCTGTGACCAGCAGGCCGGCGAGCAGCAGGGGTGAGCGTTGGGACCGGGGCACGGTTCCTCCTATGGGGGGCCTGCCGCGCGATATTACTGGACGGTACAAGCAGGTCGTACGGCGGCCTCTTCCCCTACGGGGAACGCCGGTTGTGGGTTCCGGGCGTGTGGCCGAAGGAGCGGCGGAAGACGTCGATGAAGGCGCTGGTGGAGGACCAGCCGCAGCGGTGGGCGACGGTCGTGACGGGTTGGTCGTCGGCCAGCATGCGCAGGGCGTGGTAGAGCCGGGACTGGGTGCGCCACTGCGGGAAGGTCATGCCGAACTCGGTGCGGAAGAGCCGGCTGAGGGTGCGTTCGCTCGCGCCGGTGGCGGTGCCGAGGGCGGCGAGGGTGCGCGGGTCGGCGGGGTCGGCGTGGAGGATCGCGCAGACGGCGGCCAGGCGCGGGTCGGTGGCGGCGGGCAGGCGCAGGGGCTGCTGGGGTGAGGCGCGGAGCTGGTCGCGCAGGACGGCGAGCAGGCGGCGGCGTTCCGGGCTCCGGTCGTCCGGGTCGTGGGTGTAGGCGACGATCAGCTCGCGCAGCAGCGGGCCCACGGCGAGAACGGTGGGGGCGTCCAGGCGGAGCGGGTTGTCGCCGGCGGGCAGCCCGACCAGGTGCAGCTTGAGGTGTCCGTGGGCGCGGTGGGCGTGGACGGTGCCCGCGGGGACCCAGATGGCCCGGTTGCCCGGCGCGAACCACGTCCCCGCGTCGGTGGTGACGGCGAGGACTCCGGAGCCCGCGTAGACGATCTGGTGGTCGTCGTGCACATGGGCGTCGATCCGCTCGCCGGCGGCCAGGCTCTGCGCCCGGGTCGGCGCCTGCGGGGTATGGCGGATGTCCGGCACAAGTAGGCAGTTTATCGAAAGCGCGCCACGGTCGGCCGCCGCGACGATCAGGTCATGACCGCGATACGCCATCTCTCCCTGGGGCACGCCTGCGTCGACGTCTACCAGGGAGCCGTCGCCGCCTTGGTGCCGTACTTCGTCGCCGAGCGCGCCTACACCTACGCCGCCGCATCCGGCGTCGTCCTCGCCGCCTCCCTGCTGTCGTCGGTGGTGCAGCCGCTGTTCGGGGTGCTCACCGACCGGTGGGCGATGCCGTGGCTGTTGCCGCTGAGCACGCTCACGGGCGGGGCCGGGGTGGCGCTGAGCGGGGTCACCGGCTCCTACGGGCTGACGCTCGCGGCGGTCGCCGTGTCCGGCGTCGGGGTCGCCGCCTACCACCCGGAGGCCGCCCGCGCGGCCCGCGCCGCCGCGCAGGGCAGTCACACGGCGATGGGCTGGTTCGCCCTGGGCGGCAACGTCGGCTTCGCCGCGGCGCCCCTGCTGGTCATGGCGGTCGCCACCACGGGCGGCCTGCACGCCACTCCCCTGCTGATCGCGCCCGCCCTGGTCGGCGCCGCCCTGTGCATGGCGGCGGTGCGCGCCGCGGGCGCCCGTGGGGGATCTGGAGGTACGGCTGTCGGCTCGGGCCGCGACGACTGGCCGTCGTTCCTGCGGCTGTCCGCGGCGATCGTCTGCCGGTCGGTGGTGTTCGTCGGGCTGAGCGCCTTCGTCTCGCTGTACGTCCGCCGGCGCACCGGGGGCGGCGACGCGGCGGGCACGACCGCGCTGTGCGTGCTGTACGCCGGGGGCGCCTTCGGCACGGTGCTCGGGGGCCGGCTCGCGGAGCGGTACGGGCGGCTGACGGTCGTGCGGCGGTCGTACGTCGTGACGGTGGCCGCCGTCGCGGGGGTGGTGTTCGTGCCCGGGCCGAGTGTCCATCTCTTCGTCGGGCTCGCGTCGGCCGGGCTGTACGTGCCGTTCTCGCTGCACGTCACGCTCGGCCAGGACTATCTCCCTACGCGCGTCGGCACGGCGAGCGGGGTCACGCTGGGGCTGACCGTGAGCGTGGGCGGCCTCGCCGCCGCGGCGGTGGGGGCCCTCGCCGACGCCACGTCC
The DNA here is from genome assembly GCF_015163075.1 of Streptomyces justiciae. Lineage (GTDB taxonomy): Bacteria > Actinomycetota > Actinomycetes > Streptomycetales > Streptomycetaceae > Streptomyces > Streptomyces justiciae. The sequence goes on along the minus strand of NZ_JADDXU010000004.1, from coordinate 68,182 downwards.
CTCCAGGTCGCCCTGGCCCCGCTCATCGCGTTGCCACTGCTGGGCCGGCTCCTGCTGTGCGGGCTGCGGGAGCCGGACCCCGAGGCTCAGGTCGTGCCCGCGGGCTCCGGCTCCTCCTCGACGGCGTAGGCCAGGAAGTCGTCGACCATGCGGTGGAACAGCGTGGCGAGCTGCCCCAGCTCCTCCGGCGACCACTCCGCCAGCGCGAGCATCATGCCCCGGGCGCCCGCCTCCCGGACCCGGGCGACGGCCTGGCGGCCCGCCTCGGTGAGCTCGATGCGCTGGGCGCGCCGGTCGTCGGGGTCGGGGACCCGGGTGACGTAGCCGGACTTCTGCAGCTGCTGCACCGTGCGGGTCACGTGCGAGGCCTCCACACCCAGCCGGTTGGCCAGCTCCCCCGGCCGCAGCGGCTCCGAGTCGGCGACCTGCCGCAGCAGCGCCACGGCGGCCCGGTCCAGCGGCACCCCGGCCAGGGCCATGAGCCGCTCGTGCTGCCGGGCGCGCGTGCTCAGGTACGTGATGCGGTTCAGCGCGCGCTCGATCTCTATGACTTCCGGCGACGCGGGGCCGGAAGGGATCTCGGGGAGCGGTGGTGTGGACATGCGAGCCACTTTACCATCTTGTTGCGTAACTCAAGTAATGTACTGCGGGCGTTTACCCAGGCGTACTGCGCAAGGACGACTCGTCCCACCGCGCCCCGGTGGCGACGGCCTGCCGCCACCCCCGGATCGCCTTCGGCGCCATGCCCACCGCCAGCGCCCCGCTCACCCGCTCGCCCGTGCGGTACACGGCGACGAACCGCCGCTCGGCCAGGTCGCCCTCCACCACGGCGACCTCGTCGTGGCCGCGCAGGAACCCGTACGCCTGCACCTTCATGTCGTACTGGTCGGACCAGAAGTACGGCACGGGCGCGAAGGGCTTGCAGGCCTCGGGGTTGAGGAGGTTGCGGGCGGCGGCCATGCCCATCTCGGCGGCGTTCGTGCGGTGCTCGATCCGCATCGACGTGCCGAACAGGGGGTTGTACCAGCGGGCGACATCACCCGCCGCGTACACGTCGCGGGCCGCCTCGCCGTACTCGTCGCAGACCACGCCGTCGCCGACGGTCAGCCCGCTGCCGTCGAGCCACTCGGTGTTGGGCAGCGAGCCGATCGCCACCAACACCTCGTCCGCCTCGACAACCTCACCGCTCGCGAGGAGCACCCCGTCCTCGGTCACCTCGGTGACGGCGGCCCCGCAGCGCAGGTCCACGCCCTCGTCCAGGTGAGCCCGCGACAGCATGCGCCCGACCTCGGCACCGACGGCATGGGCCAGCGGGACCGGGGCGGGTTCGAGGAGGGTCACCTCGGTGCCGAGGCGCCGGGCGACCGCGGCGGCCTCCGCCCCGAGGAACCCGGCGCCGACGACGACCAGCCGACGTCCGGGGCCGAGGCGGTCGCGCAGGGTCAGCGCGTCGTCCAGGGTGCGCAGGACGTGCGCGCCCTCGCCGGGGAGCCTGCGGGGGCGGACTCCGGTGGCGAGGATCAGTCCGTCGTACGGCAGCGTCTCACCGTCGGCCAGCCGCACCGTGCGCGCGGCGAGTTCGAGGCCGACGGCGGCCACACCGAGGCGCAGGTCGAGGCCGAGGGCGGCGAGGTCCGCGGCGGGGCGCAGGGCGAGGCGCTCGGGCCGCCAGGCGCCGGAGAGGATCTGCTTGGACAGCGGCGGGCGGTCGTACGGGGCGAGCGGTTCGTCTCCCACGAGGGTGAGCGTGCCGTCGTAGCCCTCGCGCCGGAGGGTCTCGGCGGCCGCGAGCCCCGCGGCCGACGCGCCGACCACGACGACGCGCCTCACCGGTCGACCAGTCGGATCGCGGCGGCCGGGCAGACGGCGACGGCTTCCTTGACGTCGTCGAGGAGTTCGGGCGCCGGCGTGTCCTCCAGGAGGATCGCGATGCCGTCGTCGTCCTGGTCGAAGACGTCCATCGCGGCCAGTACGCACTGCCCGGAGGCGACGCACTTGTCGGCTTCCAGCTCCACCTTCATGTCAGACCTCTTCCGTGGTTCGTGTCGGCTTGCGGGGCGGTGAACGGTCACCAGGCGACGGGGAGTTCGTGCACGCCGTAGATGAAGGCGTCGTTCTTGAACCGGACGTCCGTCAGTGGGCAGGCGAGCCTCAGCGTGGGGATGCGGCGGTAGAGGGTGCCGTAGACCACCTGGAGCTCCATGCGGGCCAGCGGCTGGCCGAGGCATTGGTGGACGCCGAAGCCGAAGGCGACATGGCGGCGGGCGTCACGGGTGAGGTCGAGGCGGTCGGGGTCGGGGAAGACCTCGGGGTCGCGGTTGGCGATCTCGTTGGCCAGGATGACGCCCTCGCCGGCCCGGATGACCTGGCCGCCGATCTCGATGTCCTCGGTGACGGCGCGGCGCCGGCCGAGGTGGGTGATGTGGAGGTAGCGCAGCAGTTCCTCGACGGCGGAGGCGACGAGCTTGGGGTCGTCGGTGTCACGCAACAGGGCGAGCTGGTCGGGGTGTTCGAGGAGGGCCAGGGTGCCGAGGGCGATCATGTTCGCGGTGGTCTCGTGGCCCGCGATCAGCAGGAGCAGGGCCATCTCGGTGGCCTGCCGGTGGTCGATCTCTCCGGCGGTGACACGGCCGGCGATGCCGGACAGCAGGTCGTCCTTCGGTTCGGCGATCCGCTTCCCCAGCAGCTGGGCGAGGTAGCCCGCGACCTCGCGGCTCGCCGCGCCCCGCTCCTCGGGGGTGGCGGTCGTACGGACCATGGTCTTGGTGCTGTCCTGGAAGAACGCGTGGTCGTCGTAGGGCACGCCGAGCAGTTCGCAGATCACCAGCGAGGGGATCGGCAGGGCGAACGCCTCCACTAGGTCCACGGGTCCCGAGCGGGCGAGCAGGTCGTCGATCAGGCCGTCCACGATGCGCTGCACGGCCGGGCGCAGGGCCTCGACCTTCTTGACGGCGAAGGGCGCGGTCACCATCCGGCGCAGCCGGGCGTGTTCGGGGTCGTCCATCATGATGAAGCTGAGCTTGCCCTCGCCCGCGTCGGGCGAGGCCTTGGTCGGATAGCCGGGGCGGTCGGTGTCCGCGCTGACCCGGGCGTCGCCGAGCACGGCGCGCTGTTCGGCGTAGCGGGTCACGAGCCACGGTTCGCTGCCGTCCCACAGCCGCACTCGCGTCAGGGGCGCTTCGCGCTGGAGCTCCTTGAGGGCGGGCGGTGGGTCGAAGGGGCAGCGGGCCGCGCGGGGCATCGGGAACTCGGGGGCGGGGTCCGGTGCTTGGGGCACGGGTCCGGCCAGGGTGTCGGCCATGGTTCTCCTCGGTGGTGGGGGGCTCCGTCGAGGCGGAGCGCCGGGGGAAGGGGTCGAGGCCTCTGCGCCCAGGCAAACAGAGGCGGCTGACGCCTTCCCGTCAGTTGCCTGACAGCTCCCTGACGTGACCCGGCTCACACACCGAGGGGTGCGGCTTCAGCGCTCCGGTGTCACCGGTGCCAGCCACAGTCCGATGATCGCGTCCGCGAGACCGGAGGCGGCCGCCTGCCAACTGGTGCGCGGGGTGGGGCTGTTGTCGGCGAGGGCACGCTCGCGCTCGGCGGAGACGTGCAGGATCAGATGGCGGGCCATCTCCCCGCGTTCGGCTCGGACCTCGACGGGAAGCTCGGGCAGACAGCGCCTGAGTCCCTCGACGATCTGCCGCATGGACGGCGAGGAGAGGGATTCCTCGACCATGATCTCGTGCAGGGCCGGGTCGGTCGCGACCTGGGCGCAGAACCGCGCGTACCAGGTGGGGCTGCCGAGCGCGGCCAGGTGTTCCGGGACCGGGCGCACCAGGCAGTCCACCCAGTCGCGTACGTCCGTGGAGTCGCCGATCCCGGCCAGCAGCCGGGCACGGATCTCCTCGATCCGCGCGGCGTGCTTGCGGATGATGGCGCGGACCAGGTCGGCCTTGGTGCCGAAGTGATAGCTGACGGCGGTGTTGTTGCCCTGTCCGGCGGCCTCGCCGACCTGACGGTTGGAGACGGCGTAGACACCGCGCTCGGCGAACAGCCGCTCGGCGGCCGTCAGGATCAGCTCCCGGGTCGCGCTGACCTGCTCCGCCCGTACCGCCCTGCCTGCCGCCATCGTCGCCTTCCGTTCGCCGTGCCGGCGTTCCGCCGTGCTCCCGTGCCGCGGGGGAAGCCTACGCAACAGCACGTCAGAGGGGCCTCAGTGGTCTCGCGTCCGCAGCAGACTCACCCCCGCCCCGAGCGAGACGACGCCCATGCCGACGCCGGTCATGACGGCCTGCGCGCCGTCCACGAGGAGGGGCGCCGCCGCGGCGACGGCGAGGTTGAACAGGAACAGGAACCACAGCACGGGGCGCGAGGACAGCAGGGGCTTCATCGGGGTGTCCTTCCGGGACGGTGAACCGCATTGACCTTGTGCCGTCCACGATTCCGGTGCGCGATCACCGCCACGAGGGTGTGTGCTCCCGGACCGGTGGTGTAGCCCGCTGCACTGTGCGGGCCGTGCTGCGCGGGGACGATGGGCGCGAGGGCGCGTACTGCGGACTCAGTAGCCGGGATCGACGGCAGCCGGACGACGACATGAGCGTTCTGGCGCGGAGAGTCTGGAGCGGTGGCCTCGACCGGGTCCACGACCCGCGGGGTCCGTCCCCGGGCGCGTCCCCGCGCCGGGCGGTCCCGGTCTGGATGATGGTCCCGAGGACCCGACCGGAAGGCGCGATGAGCATCCCCTGGCAGCGTTACGCGGACGAGCGCGCCCGCACCGTGGACACGATGACGGCTGCCCTGCTGTTCGCGTGTTTCCTGCTCGGCAGCGAGATCCGCCTCCCGCACGAGCGGCAGCCGGACGCGGTGTGGCCCACGATCGCGCTCGCCGCCCTCGCCTGTGGCTCCCTGTTCTGGCAGCGCAGCCGGCCGCGGACGGTCGTCGCGGTCACCGCGCTGTGCACCGCGGGGGCCGCCGCCCTCGGCCATCTGCTCACGCCCCTGGTCATGGGGCCGCTCATCCTCGGGCTCTTCCGGCTGGCCCTGGTCACCGACCGCGGGACCACCCGGTTCGCCTTCTTCGGCACGCTCGCCCTGCTCACCGTCATGGGGTTCCTCACCGATCCCCTCGACCGTCCCTGGCCGTTGACGACGGTAGGCCCCGCCGCCTGGTTGCTGCTGCCGGTCGCCACCGGCACCGCGGTCCGGCTCCGGGACGCCTATGTCGAGGCCGTGCAGGCCCGCGCCGAGTTCGCCGAGCGGAGCCGGGAGAAGGAGGCCCGGCACCGGGTCGCCGAGGAACGCATGCGCATCGCCCGCGAGCTGCACGACGTCGTCGCCCATCATCTGACCCTGGCCAACGCCCAGGCGAGCACGGCGGCCCATCTGGCGCACACCCACCCCGGGCAGATGCACCGGATCCTCACCGATCTCTCCGGTACGACGTCCTCGGCGCTGCGCGAGATGAAGGCGACCGTGGGCCTGCTGCGCCAGGCGGACGACCCCGACCTTCCGCTCGCGCCGAGTCCCGGCCTCGGTCAACTCGCCGAACTGACCGGCTCGTTCGAGGCGGCCGGGCTCACCGTCGAGGTCGCCGTCGAGGGCGTGCCGCGCCCGCTGTCGCCGGGGGTGGACCTGACGGCGTACCGGATCGTGCAGGAGGCGCTGACGAACGTCACCAAGCACGCCGCGGCCAAGGCGGCGCGGGTGCGTCTCCGGTACGCCGTGGACCAGCTGACCGTCACCGTCACCGACGACGGCACCGCGAGGACCCCCGCCGACGGGCCGGGGCAGGGTTTCGGCCTCATCGGCATGCGCGAGCGGGCCCACTCGGTCGGCGGCGCCCTCGACGCCGGTCATCGCGTCGGGGGCGGTTTCCAGGTGACCACCCGACTCCCCCTCTACCCCATCGCACCGGAACCAGAAGATCGGACCCCATGACCATCCGTGTACTCCTCGCCGACGACCAGGCTCTGCTGCGGGCCACCTTCCGGATCCTGATCGACTCATGCGAGGACATGGAGGTGGTCGGCGAGGCCACCGACGGCGACGAGGCCGTCGCCCTCGCCCGCAGCCTCCGTCCCGACCTGGTCCTGATGGACATCCGGATGCCGGGCACCGACGGCCTCGCCGCCACCTCCGCCATCTGTGCCGACCCGGACCTCGCGGACACCCGGGTGCTGATCCTCACCACGTTCGAGATCGACGAGTACGTGGCCGAGGCGCTGCGGGCCGGGGCGAGCGGCTTCCTCGGCAAGGACGTCACCGCGGACGCGCTGCTGGCGGGCGTGCGGACCGTGGCGGCGGGCGATTCCCTGCTGTCCCCGCTCGCCACCCGCACGGTGATCACCCGGTTCCTGGCCGTTCCGCCGAAGGGCGCCCGGCCGGCGGTACCGGCGGACCTCTCCCCGCTGACCGCCCGGGAGCGCGAGGTGATGGCATGGGTCGCCGAGGGGCACTCCAACGACGAGATCGCCGGAAAGCTGTTCGTCAGCCCCCTGACCGTGCGCACCCATGTGCACCGGGCCATGACGAAGCTGGGCGCCCGGGACCGCGCCCAGCTCGTCGTCATCGCCTACCAGTCGGGGCTGGTGCAGGCCCCGCCGCGCGGCTGACTCATCCCTCGGCGAGGGTGTCCAGCCACTGCTGGAGCAGGCCGGACTCAGCCGCGGTGAACTCCGCCGGGGGCGCGGCGCGCAGCCGGGCCGCGAGGGTGGCGGCGGCGACGGGCACGCCGTCCGCCTGCTCCGGCGCTGTAGCGCGGGTCAGCGAGTCGATCACCGCGTCGCGCAGTCGCGTCGAGAAGCCGGGGTCCGGGTACTGCTCGGGCCTGGTCAGCATCGACAGGGCCGCCCCGACGTTGGCCGACATGATCACCTGCGTCGCGACGGCGGGCGGCACGGCGAGGCGTCCGGCCGCGGCGCAGCGTTCGAGGATCGCGTGCAGCAGGGCGTGGGCCTCGCGGGCCGCGGCGGGCGGGACGGTCAGCTCGGGCGAGTACATCAGCCGGTAGTGGTGGGGGTGGTCGAGCGCGAAGCGCATGTGGTTGTCCCAGCCGCTCCTGAGGTCGGCGACGGGGTCGTCACCGGGCCGGGCCGCCCGCTTGGAGGCGAGGTACTGCTCGAAGCCCCGGTCCACCACGGCGGCCAGCAGTCCGGCCTTGTCGCCGAAGAGCCGGTAGAGCATCGGCGCCCCGACCCCGGCCGCCTCGCACACGGCCCGAGTCGAGACCTCGGCGGCCGGCGCCTCGGCCAGCAGTTCCGCGGCGGCTTCCAGGATCTTTTCCCTCGCGTCCATGGGTGCACGGTACGCCATTCGTAGCGGCGATACGACTGGGGAATAACATCGCTACGATCCCGTGTTATCGTCGTTACGAGATGACCGTAGCGTCGCTAACTCATGAGGGAGCCACCATGACCACCACCGAACCCGGCACCGGACAGCGCGTCGCGATCGTGACCGGCGGCTCGCGCGGCATCGGACGCCAGGTCGCCCGGCAGCTCGCCACCGACGGTTTCGCCGTCGTGGTCGGCTACGCGGGCAGCAAGGACGCGGCCGACGAGGTCGTGCGGGAGATCGAGGCCGAGGGCGGCAGCGCCTTCGCCGCCCGCGCGGACGTCGGCGACGAGACCGAGGTCGCCGCGCTGTTCGACCGGGCCGAGACGGTGTACGGCGGGGTCGACGCCGTGGTGCACGCGGCGGGCCGGATGCCGCTGGCCCCGATCGTGGAGCTGGACCTCGCCGACCTCGACGCGCTGTACCGCACCAACATCCGCGGCACGTTCGTCGTCGACCAGCAGGCCGCCCGCCGGCTCCGCCCGGGTGGGGCGCTGGTGAACGTCTCGTCCTCGGTGGTCGGCCTCGCCTTCCCCGGCTACGGCGCGTACGCCGCGAGCAAGGGCGCGGTCGAGGCGCTGACGCTGATCCTCGCGCGGGAACTGCGCGGCCGTGACGTGACGGTCAACGCCGTGGCGCCCGGCCCGACCGCCACCGACCTCTTCCTCGACGGCAAGGACGAGGAGACGGTCGCCCGGCTGGCCGCGCAGCCCCCGCTGGAGCGGCTCGGCACCCCGCAGGACATCGCCGCCGTGGTGTCGTTCCTGACCGGCCCCGGCGGCCGCTGGGTCAACGGGCAGGTGCTGCGGGCCAACGGCGGCATCATCTGAGGCGGCGCTCCCGGCCGCCGTTCAGGGGAAACCGCTCGCAGGCGGGCGTGCCGGGGCGCAGGCCCGTCGAGAACTGAGCCGTGAGCCTCCCCCTGATCCCGCCCATGCTGGCCACTCCCGGCAGCCTGCCGCCCGCCGCGCAGGACGCCCGCTGGGCCTACGAGACCAAGCAGGACGGCCAGCGCGTCGTGGCCTATCTGACCGGGGACGGAGGCGTGACGCTGCGCGCCCGGTCGGGGGAGGACATCACCGCCGCCTACCCCGAACTGGGGCCGCTGGGCGGCTCGCTCGGCCGCCGGTCCGCCGTGCTGGACGGCGAGATCCTGGCGCTCGACGCACAGGGCCGGGCCGACTTCCAGCTGCTCCAGTCCCGGATGGGCCTGGCCCACGCGCCGGTCCGGGCCGCGCGGAAGGCGGCCGAAACGCCCGTCCACCTGGTGCTGTTCGACGTGATGCATCTGGCGGACCGGCCCCTGATCGCCCTCCCCTACCTCCGTCGGCGCGAACAGCTTCAGGAGCTGGGCCTGGACGGCCCCTTCTGGTCCACGCCGGGCGCCCTCGTGGGTCACGGCGCGCAGGCCCTGGAAGCCACGCGCGCGCACGGTCTGGAGGGCCTCGTCTGCAAGCGGCTGGACTCGGTGTACGAACCCGGGGTGCGCTCGCGCGCCTGGATCAAGATCCGGAACATGCACAGCGAGGACGTGATCATCGGGGGCTGGCTGCCCGGCAAGGGGCGACTCACCGGCCTGCCGGGCGCGGTCCTGGTGGGCCAGCGGGGCACTGGGGGGCTGCGGTACGTCGGCAGCGTGGGCACGGGGTGGAGCGAAGCGGAACGGACGCATCTCGCCGGGCTGTTGGGCGCTGCCGCCACGGACACCTGCCCCTTCAGCCCGGCGCCACGGGTCGCGGGCGCCCACTGGGTGCTGCCCAGGCTGGTCGGGGAGGTCCGCTACAGCACCCGCACCCGCGCGGGCCTGCTGCGTCAACCGTCCTGGCTGCGACTGCGTCCGGACCTCACCCCGGAGGAGTCGGCGGCCGACCTGCCGGACGATCCGGTCTGATATCCCGAACAAGATCCAAGGGTTCGGACGCTTGTTACCTGTGAGTCGCTTACGACCTCTTGGCGCGGACATGAAAAGCCGGGAAGCTGTCCTGGCCCGGGAAGTGGAACTTCCCTCTCCCCCACAGCCGTTGGGCTGCGCCCGCATCAAGAGGAGGACGCAGTGTCGTCGAACCGCTCCGGAACTCACCGCAAGAGATGGGCCGTCGGCGCGGCCGGCGCCGCCGCCCTCGTGCTCGCCTTCCCCAGCACGGCCCTGGCCGCCCCGCCCTCGGCGCTGCCGACCAACGCCGAGGCCGCCGAGTACACGTACCAGCCCGCCTTCGACTACGACACCGACGGCTGCTACTCGACGCCGGCGATCGGCCCCGACGGCACCGTCAACGGCGGTCTGAACCCGACCGGTTCACTGAGCGGTGACTGCCACGACCTCTCGGATCTGAACAACACCAACAGCTACTCGCGCTACAAGTGCAACAACGGCTGGTGCGCCTACATGTACGGCCTGTACTTCGAGAAGGACCAGGCCCTCGCGAACAGCAGCATCGGCGGCCACCGGCACGACTGGGAACACGTCGTGATCTGGGTGCAGAACGGCACGGTCCAGTACGTGTCGACGTCCAACCACGGCTCGTTCACGGTCAGCGCCGCCTCCAGTGTCCGCTTCGACGGCACCCACGCGAAGATCGTGTACCACAAGGACGGCATCAGCACCCATTGCTTCCGGCTCGCGGGCTCCAATGACGAGCCGCCGGAGAACGCCAAGGGCACCTGGCAGTACCCGCCGCTGGTCGGCTGGAACGGCTACCCGTCGACGGCCGTCCGCGACAAGCTCAGCGCGTACGACTTCGGCAGCGCCAACTTCGGCCTGAAGGACGCGAACTTCGCCGCGCACCTGAGCTCGGCCAAGCCGTCCGGCATCGCGTTCGACCCGAACGCCTGATCAACACGGTCCTCGGGCGCGGGACCTAGGTCCCCCGCACCGCCGGGTTCCGACCCGCGCCCGATCACCGCACCCTCGTACACGGCATACCGTCCGGTCATGACCACGACCGGACACCTCGAAGAAGCCCTCGAACGCGTCCACGCCGCCGGCCCGGAGTTCGACGGCTGGCTCACGAACCACGCCCCCATGGTCGTCGAGGCACTGGCCGCGCACGGACAGACGGACGCGGTCCACCGCTGGCTGGACCTCTACCAGGACAGGCTGGACGACTTCCCCGACCGCTCGGAGCCGGTCACGGACGCCAACTGGGCTCAGGCGCTGGGCGATCCGCGCCGCATAGCGGACTGGACCGACTACTACGCCCGCATGCTCGCCGAGCGGCCCTGGCGGGACGTCCTCGCCACCTGGTGGCCGCGGCTGCTGTCCGGCCTGTACGGCGGCGCCACGCACACCGTCATCCGCGTCGGCCACGCGGTACGGGCCCTGGAAGCCGCCGAGAACCCGCCCCGCCTCGCGGAGTTCGCGCACGCGCTCGGCTACTGGGCGGCACGGCACCAGCCGGTCACCGGCATCACCACGGTGCCGGGTGCGCCGACCGCCGGCGAGGCGCTGGACGCCGTTCCGGCCATCGCACCCGGCAACGTGGGCTTCCGCAACCGCCTGGCCGCCGTACGTCAACTCCCCGTCTGGGCCGACGACGTGACGGACCCCGACATCGCCCGCGCCCGCCTCAACGAGCTCGTGCACGCCGCGACCCACCGCTACGCCACCCACGGCCACGGCGAGCCGACCATGCTGGTGCACGCGGCCACGGCCCCCAACGCCGTGCTGCGCACCCTGGATTCACTGCCCCGCGACCTGTGGGCACCGAGCCTGCACGCCGCATGGACCGCGTCCGCCGCGGTGACCGCGATGTACGGCCCGGTCGAACCGGTCGCCTACACGCCGCCGGCCCGCCTCACCGCCGAGGAAGTGGTGGAACGCGCCCTCGCCCACGGCGACGAACACGTCATCAAACTCGCCGACACGGCCCTGGACGTCGGCGACGAGCAGGCACTGGCGGCGGCGCTGCGCGCGGTGGAGATGAGCGATCCTCTGGTCTGATCCCACCGGTACGGCACGGACCGTCCGCCGGGAGGGTCTATCGTGTCCCGCATGTCCGTGCCCGAGCTGATCCGTATCGTCTCCCGCGACTCGCCCATGGCGCTGGCCCAAGTGGAGCGTGTCCGCGCCGAGTTGGGCGTTCTTCATCCAGGTGTGCGCACCGAGGTCGTGCCGGTGAAGACGACCGGTGACAAGTGGCTGGGCGACCTGTCCAAGGTGGAGGGCAAGGGCGCGTTCACCAAGGAGGTCGACGCCGCGCTGCTGGCGGGCGAGGCCGATCTCGCCGTGCACTGTGTGAAGGACGTGCCCGCCGACCGGCCGCTCCCGGCCGGCACGACGTTCGCCGCGTTCCTCAAGCGCGACGACATCCGGGACGCGCTGATCCACCCCGGCGGGCTCACCCTGGACGAGTTGCCAGAGGGCACCCGGATCGGCACGTCCTCGGTGCGCCGGGTCGCCCAACTGGCCGCCACGCACCCGCATCTGGAGTGCGTGCCGTTCCGCGGCAACGCCAACCGGCGGCTGGCCAAGCTGGCGGCCGGGGACGCGGACGCGCTGCTGCTCGCGGTGTCCGGCCTGGAGCGCATCGGCCGCGAGGACGTGATCAGCGAGATCCTCTCCCCCGAGACGATGATGCCGCCGATCGGCGCGGGCATCCTCGCCCTGCAGTGCCGGGAGGGCGACACCGAGCTGATCGACGCGGTCAGCGGCCTCGGCGACCCGGACACGCACCGGGAGGCCACCGCGGAGCGGATGTTCCTGCACGTCCTCCAGGGCCACTGCAACAGCCCGATCGCCGGGTACGCGCGCGTGGACCACGGTGGTGAACTGTCGTTGCGGGCCTGTGTGTTCACTCCCGACGGCAAGACCCGGCTGAACGCCCACGAATGGGCGGGCCGCCTCGACCCGGCCACGCTCGGCACGTCGGTCGCGGTGGCGCTGCTGCGTCAGGGCGCCCGCGAGATCATCGACGGCATCCCGCACTGACCGAGGCGACGGTCAGGCGGTGCCCTCTTCGGCCTGGTCCCGCAGGAAGTTGCTCACCTGGCAGGCCAGGCCCTCGCGGGCGGCCCCCGGCTGCACGGCCCCTTCGAGCAGGCCGATGCCGCCCGCCCACAGCCGCCGGTCGGCCCAGTCGTCGTCGACGCGCAGCTGGATCTGCACGTCGACCTGGCTCAGGGCGGCCTCCGGACCGGCCGCGTAGAGCACGGCGGTGGCCCGGCGCAGGGGGTAGACGTCGAAGCCCTCGATGAACTGCGAGTTGCGCCAGTCGATGAAGGCGCTCTCGCCGTCGGGGCCGACCCGGACGTCGATCTGGCCGTCCTCGAGATGGATCGTGGCGTGCCGGGCACCGCGGTTCTCGACGGTCACCCGGACACAGAAGTACGTGAGCCCCTCGGCGGCGTCGTCCCGTCCGCGTGGTGGCTCCGCGGCCTCCAGACGGTGGACGCGGACACGCAGGCCGGCATGCTCGTCGTACTCCTGCCAGTCCCCGACCACGTTCGGCTCGTACACAATCCACCTCTCCACCCTCAGAGAGCTGCTTCCTATCTGTGTGCTCAGTGCACTGTCAAATGAGCAGAATGCGCTGTGGCCAGCCCATTCACCCCCTTTGATCAGCGATCACGCCGTGCGCAGGAAGAATCCGCCCGGAGCGCTCCTCGGGCCGCGCTCGGGCGTGCCGCACATCACGTCCGCGCGCATGATCAGCGAGCGAGCCGGCCGAGCAGCGAGGAGGCCGCGGCGATGCCGAGCGCGGCGGCGACGAGGAGCACCGCGAAGTCGAGCGCGAGATGCGCGGGCGTGCCGAGGAGGAGGCCGCGCAGGGCGTCCACTTGATAGCTGAGCGGGTTGCCCTTGCTCACCGCCTGGAGCCAGCCCGGCATCACGGAGAGCGGGTAGAGGGCGTTGGAGCCGAAGAACAGCGGCATGGTGATGGCCTGTCCGAAACCCATCAGCCGGTCACGGCTGAGGACGATGCCGGCGATGGTCATCGACAGACAGGAGAAGAAGACCGAGCCGAGGACGACGACCGCGGCGACGCCGAGCAGCTTCAGCGGGTTCCAGGTCAGGGCGACGCCGAGGACGGCGGCGATGAGGACGACGACCACGGCCTGCACGAGCGACTTCACGCCGGCCGCGAAGGCCTTGCCGGTGATCAGCGCCGAGCGCGGGGTGGGGGTGACGAGGAGCTTGTTGAGGATGCCGGCGTCGCGCTCCCAGATGATCTGGATGCCGTAGAAGATGGCGATGAACATCGCGGACTGGGCGATGATCCCGGGCGCGAGGTAGTCGATGTAGGGGATGCCGTCGGTGGGGATCGCCTTGATGCGGGTGAAGGTCTGGCCGAAGATCAGCAGCCAGAGGGCCGGCTGGACCGCGCGGGTGTAGAGCTCGGTGCGGTCGTGGCGCAGTTTCTGCAGTTCCACGGCGCACATCGCGCCGACCCGGGCGGGCAGCAGCCGCCAGCCCGCGCGGGGCCGGGGCGCCTGGAGCAGCAGGCCGATGCCGTCAGCCGACGCGGCCTGCGGTACGGCGGGTGCTTCGGACATCGCGGAAGTCTCCTGACTCGTCGTCGAGACCGCTGCCCGCGACCTCGCGGAAGACGTCCTCGAGGGTGGGCAGGGTGGTCGTGCCGCGGCGCGCGGCGAGGCCCTGGCGCAGTTCGGCGGGGGTGCCGAGCGCGCGGACGCGGCCGTGGTGCATGAGGCCGACGCGGTCGCAGTACTGGTCGGCCTCGTCCATGTAGTGGGTGGTGACGAGGACGGTCATGCCGGTGGCCGCGCGGACGGCGTTGATGTGTTCCCACACGCCGGTGCGGGCGATCGGGTCGAGGCCGATGGTCGGCTCGTCGAGGATCAGCAGCCGGGGCGCGCTGACCAGGGCCTGGGCGAGTTCGAGGCGGCGGACCATGCCGCCGGAGTAGGTCTTGGCGAGCCGGTCGGCGGCGTCGGTGAGGTCGACGGCGGCGAGGGCCTGTCCGACGCGCGCGGCGCGCTCGCGGCGGGGCACGTCGAAGACACGGGCGAACAGGGCGACGTTCTCACGGCCGGTGAGGCTCTGGTCGGCGGACAGCTGCTGCGGGACGTAACCGAGCAGCCGTCGTACGGCCATCCGGTCCTCGGCGGTGTCGTGCCCGAAGACCCGGACCATGCCCGCCGGTACCGGCAGCAGGGTGGTGATGCAGCGGATGGCGGTGGTCTTCCCGGCACCGTTCGGGCCGAGCAGTCCGAAGACCTCGCCCTCGGCCACGGTCAGGTCGAGTCCGTCCACGGCGCGGGTGCCGCCGAAGGCGTACGCGAGCCCGGTGCACGCGACGGCGTCCTGGGTCATGGCTCCTCCCCTTCCTCACGCAGGTTCTCGGCCAGCAGCCGCAGGGCCGGGACAGCCGCGACCAGCGCCTCCCGGTCCGCCTCGTCGAGCTTGGCGACCTGTTGGCGTACGAGGTCGGCGCGGCGCCTGCGCCATTCACCGAGCCGCGCCTCGGCGGCCGGGGTCGGCAGCAGCCGGGCCGCCCGCCGGTCGGCGGGGTCGGTCTCGCGGACCAGATAGCCCTGCCGGGCCAGCTGGTTGACGAGTGTCGACACGGAATTGCCCGCCAGGTACAGATCCTTGGCGGCGTCCGAGATGCGGATGCCGGGCCGGGCCACGACGAGCCGCAGCAACTCCACCTCGGCGCCCCGCAGTTGCGGCGCGGGCATCTCCCGGCGCAGCCGGCGCCGGATCAGCCGCTGGACCCCGACGAGCGCGTCGGCCAGCTCCTCCGGAAACGTCTCGTGCTCCACACCGCCGAGATTAGCTCTGTAGCAGAGGTAATGAACCCAAGAGACGGTCAAGGCAGAGGCGATATAGGCGCTCGCAAAATTGTTTGGATCGGTTTGTAGCGGGAATTCGCATTTATGTGCTTCGGACAGGAGGCACGTCCATGGGAGCCGCTCTTCGGCCCCGGCGTCCTCCGCCTGTCGTCCGTACAGCCTTCCTCCCATGGGTTCTGTCCCAGCCGGCACCCGCTGAGGAGGTGCGCACGATGCCTGTCACGAGCAGGACGAAGCCGCACCCGCATGACGACGCCCCCGACACCACCGACGATTTCGTCCGCCTGCACGAACTGCCCGACGGCCCCGAGCGCCAAGCCCTGCGCGACGAGCTGATCCGGCTCTGGCTGCCCATGGCCGAGCGCATCGCCGTCCGCTTCAAGGGGCGCGGTGAATCCCTGGAGGACCTGTACCAGGTCGCCGCCCTCGGACTGGTCAAGGCCGTCGACCACTACGACCCCGAGCGCGGCCACGCCTTCGAGGCGTACGCCGTCCCGACCGTCACCGGCGAGATCAAACGGCACTTCCGCGACCACATGTGGACGCTGCACGTGCCGCGTCGGGTCCAGGACCTGCGCAACCGTGTCCGCCGCTCCGCGAAGGAGCTGGCGCAGACGATCCCGGGACGCGTCCCGACCGTCCCCGAGATCGCCGAGCACGCCCAGCTGACCGAGGACGAGGTGCGCACCGGGATGGAGGCGCTGGAGTGCTACTCCGCGCTGTCACTGGAGGCGGAGATGCCCGGCACCGACGGCTACGCCCTGGGCGACGCCATCGGCGGCCCCGACCCCGGCTACGACGTGGTCGTCGACCGGGTGTCCGTCGCGCCCTGCCTCCTGGCCCTGCCGGAGCGCGAGCAGACCATCCTCTACCTGCGCTTCTTCCAGGGGATGACCCAGAGCAGCATCGCGCAGCAGCTCGGCATCTCGCAGATGCACGTCTCCCGGCTGCTCAGCGCCTGCTTCGCCAGACTGCGCACGGAACTGGAGGCGGAGGCGCGCTGAGCGGTCACTCCGAGGGGGCCTCGGGGATCTGTGTCGGGCCGTGCCGGTCGAGAGCGGCCTCCAGCTCGACGCGGATCTCCGGGGGCATCCGCCCGTCCCGGCCCCAGATCAGGATGAAGTCGGCGACATTGCGGAGCTTGATGTTCGTCCGCTGGGACACTTCCTTCAGGACCTCCCAGCCCTCGTCCGGCGTGACCCGGCCGAGCGCCACCATCATCCCGATCGCCTGGTCCACGACGGCGTGCGAGGCGACGGCCTCCTTCAGCTGCTCGACCTCCTCCTGCAGCTCGAAGATGCGGCCGGCCTCGTCGGAAGGGTCGCTCGATGCGGGGGTCACGCCTCCATCCTGCTCACTCGACCGGCGCAATGCCACTGGGCCCGCGATGTCGTTTCGGGCGCGCCGCGGGGGTACTCGACAGGCGCCCGGCACAGTTCCGGTTGGACACTGGAAGACAGACCGGTGGCTGCCCGGCCGGCGAGACCAGGACGCGACTGCCATGAATCACGACATGAAACTCCCCCACGGCACGACGAATGTCGTCTCCACGCACTCCGTGTTCGGCGCACCCTGCTGGGTGAGCCTGACCAGCCGCGACCTGGAGACCACCGAGGGCTTCTACACCGCCGTGCTGGGCTGGGAGTGGCGGCCGGCCAGGCTCGGCGACCGGTTCCGGATGGCGGTGGTGGACGACACACCGGTGGCGGGGATCGCCGCGGTCGCCGCGATGTGGCAGATGGCCGTCGCCTGGACGCCGTACTTCGCGGTGGCCAGCGCTGACGAGGCCGTGGCCCGGGCCCAGGAGCGGGGCGGCACGGCCGCGGTCGGACCGCTGTCCTTCCCGCCGGGCCGGGCGGCGCTGCTGGCCGACCGGGACGGGGCGACCTTCGGGATCTGGGAGGGCGAGCTCTTCTCCGACTGGGAGAGCTGGCGCCGCGCGGCTCCCGCCTTCATCAGACTGCACACCCGCGACGCCTTCGACGCCGCGATCTTCTACGGCGAGATCCTCGACTGGGCCTCGGACCGCCCGGGGTGCTGCGAGGTCAACTACGAGGGAGGCGAGGTCGTGCTGCGCAGCCAGGGCGAGATCGTGGCGCGGATCGAGTCGGGTGCGCTGGGCGCGGCACCCGACCCCACCATCCGCCCGCACTGGCAGGTGCACTTCGCCGTGTCGGACGTCTCCGCCTGCACCCGCGCCGCGGAGATCCACGGCGGCAGCGTGCTGTCCAAGAGCGGCGACGAGGCGGTGCTGCGCGACCCCGACGGCGCCCAGTTCACCGTGACGTCGCGCCCCGCCCGCTGACCGGAGCGCTCGCCGAGGGCCGCGACAGCAGTACCAGGCTGCGCGCCCCGACCGTCACCACGGATTCCGCCTTGTGCTCCACCTCGTCCGCCCCCTGGGGCTCCGCAGTGTCGATCAGCGTCGTCCAGCGTTCGCCGTACGCCGGTTCCGGCAGCCGGAAGTCCACCGGCTCCCAGTAGCTGTTCAGCAGCAGCAGGAAGGAGTCGTCGACCACGGGGCGGCCGCACGAGTCGGGTTCGGCGATGGCGTCACCGTTGAGGAAGGCGCCGACGGAGTGCGCGTCGGGGCGCTGCCAGTCGCCGTCGGTCATCTCGCGCGCGTCCGGCGCGAACCAGACGAGGTCGGGCAGCGGCTGGCCCGCGTACGTCACGGTCTCGCCGCGGAAGAAGCGGCGGCGGCGCAGGACGGGATGAGCGGCACGCAGGGCGACGACGTACCGGGTGAAGTCGGCGAGGTCGCGCTGCTCCCCGGTCAACCGCCAGTCGATCCAGGAGACTTCGTTGTCCTGGCAGTAGGCGTTGTTGTTGCCGCGCTGGGTGCGGCCTAGTTCGTCGCCGTGGCAGAGCATCGGGATGCCCTGGGACAACAGCAGCGTGGCGATGAGGTTGCGCTGCTGGCGGGCCCGCAGCTCCAGGATCTTCGGATCGCGGGTCTCCCCCTCGGCGCCGCAGTTCCAGGAGCGGTTGGTGCTCTCGCCGTCGCGATTGCCCTCGCCGTTGGCCTCGTTGTGCTTGTCGTTGTACGAGACGAGGTCGCGCAGCGTGAAACCGTCGTGCGCGGTGACGAAGTTGACGCTGGCGCGCGGGCGGCGCCGGCTGCGCTGGTACAGGTCGGAGGAGCCGGTCAGCCGGGACGCGAACTCGCCGAGCGAGCCGGGCTGGCCGCGCCAGAAGTCCCGTACGGTGTCGCGGTACTTGCCGTTCCACTCCGACCACAGCGGCGGGAAGTTGCCCACCTGGTAGCCGCCCTCGCCGACGTCCCACGGCTCGGCGATCAGCTTGACGCGGCTGATCACCGGGTCCTGCTGGATCAGGTCGAAGAACGCCGACAGCCGGTCCACCTCGTGGAACTGCCGGGCCAGCGTGGCCGCGAGGTCGAAGCGGAAGCCGTCGACATGCATCTCGGTCACCCAGTAGCGCAGCGAGTCCATGATGAGCTGCAGGACGTACGGGTGCCGCATCAGCAGGCTGTTGCCGGTGCCGGTGGTGTCGTAGTAGTGGCTCCAGTCGCCGTCCACCAGACGGTAGTAGGAGGCGTTGTCGATGCCGCGGAAGGAGAGCGTGGGGCCCTTCTCGTTGCCCTCGGCGGTGTGGTTGTAGACGACGTCCAGGATCACTTCGAGGCCGGCCGCGTGCAGCGCCTTCACCATCGACTTGAACTCGGCGACCTGGCCGCCGCGGCTGCCGTGGGCGGCGTAGGCGTTGTGCGGGGCGAAGAAACCAATGGTGTTGTAGCCCCAGTAGTTGGACAGGCCGCGGTCCTGGAGGACGCCGTCGTGCACGAACTGGTGCACCGGCATCAGCTCGACCGCGGTCACCCCGAGGGACGTCAGATGGTCGACGACCGCGGGGTGGGCCAACCCGGCGTAGCTGCCGCGGAGTTCGGCGGGGACGTCGGGGTGGGTGCGGGTCAGGCCGCGGACATGGGTCTCGTAGATGACCGTGTCGGCGTACGGCCGCCGGGGCGGCTGGTCCGCGCCCCAGTCGAAGGCGGGGTCCGTGACCACGCCGAGCAGGGTGTGCCCGGCGCTGTCGGCGTCGGGGGCGTAGAGCGAGGGGTCGTTGTCCATGCTGCCGTCGACCGCCCTGGCGTACGGGTCCAGGAGCAGCTTCGCCGGGTCACAGCGGTGGCCGAGTTCCGGATGCCAGGGTCCGTGCACCCGGTAGCCGTAGCGCTGCCCCGGACCGATCCCGGGCAGGTAGCAGTGCCACACGAAGCCGTCGACCTCGGCGAGCGGGACGCTGTGGTGGCTGCCGTCGTCGTCGACGAGGACCAGCTCCACGCACTCGGCGACCTCGCTGAACAGCGCGAAGTTGGTGCCCTTGCCGTCGAACGACGCCCCCAACGGGTAGGGGTGCCCGTTCCAGACGGGCACCCCAGCCGTGCGTCGGCGCTTCGCGGTCACCGGGCGTCCTCCAGGACGCCGCCCACGACCGGTTCCTCGCGGGGCACCTGGAGCACCTCGCGCAGGCTCGGCGCGGGGGCCGTCGGCACCAGCGGGACACGCTCGCCGGCGCGGGCGCGCTGCGAGAACCAGATGACCTTGCTGCCGGTCTCGGTGGCGCAGCAGCCCCATCCGTCGCTCATCGCGGCGATGTGTGCCAGGCAGCCGCGGAGGTCCTGGTCGGGGCGCAGATCGCGGTCGTTGTCACCGATCGCGGTGATCAGGTGCTGGCCGTTCCACCACATCTCGATCGACGTCTCCTTGTCGGTCGCGTGCTCGTCGATGGCCTTCAGCAGCAATCCGGCACCGCGACAGACGGGCTCGACGAGGGTGTCGAGATCCCAGTACCGGAGATGAGCGGCCAGAATGCGCTTGACCTGGCCGACCCGTTCCGGGGTGACTTCCACGTCGAGGTGGTAGTAGCAGGGCACTGCGGTCTTCATCTTCTTTCGCTCCTCACCGGCGAAGCTCCGCCTTCACCTCGCCCCTGCGGGACGAGCCCCGAACGCGCAGCGTGAGCAGTGATCGCTCCTGAGTGACCTCAAGCGTGCGGGCGCTACGCCATTCGTGCAACACGAGCAGATCAACCGCCCGATCGCCGCTCACTGAGCGATGGTTGAAGATCCAACAAGACGCTGCGTCGTCACACGTGCACCATGAGTGAAACTCCCCACGGAAGGTGAACCGCGCCATGCTGCTACCGGCCAAGGCCGAAGTCGCCCGGCAACTGCGGCGGTACCGGGCCTGGGAGCGCGTGATGCTCGCCTCCCCCGCCGACCGCACGGTCCGGGCCACCTTCGAGGACTCGGGCTACACCCTCTGCGTGCTCATGGGGAAGCGCTGCGCCCGGGAGGCCGCCGACGCCGCCGAACGCTATCTGCGGATGGGCGTCGTGACCTACCTCCAGGAGCAGGAGGCGCAGCTCTGTGCCACCGCCCCGGTGCACCGGGGGCCGCCGGTGGAGCTCACCCGTTCTCCCGCGGGGAGGTAGATCCCTTCCGGCGCAGCTTGGAACCCCGGCCGGGCCACATGGCCCGGCCCTCGGCACGGCGGAGGCGAGACCCATGAGTGCGAGCGAGACCATCGGCCGTATCCCGGTACGGGACGTCCGGCCTGCCGTCGACGGCGGCCGCAGCCCGGCCAAGGCGGTCGAGGGAGAGACCTTCCAGGTGACTGCCACGGTGTTCCGCGAGGGCCATGACGCGGTCGCCGCGAGCGTCGTCCTCACCGACCCCGAGGGCCGTCCGGGCCCGTGGACGCCGATGCGTGAACTCGCCCCCGGCACCGACCGCTGGGGCGCCGACGTCACTCCCGGCTCGGTGGGTCGCTGGACCTTCCACGTCGAGGCCTGGGGCGACCCGATCGCCACCTGGCGCCGTCACGCCGGCATCAAGATCCCCGCCGGTCTCGACGTCGGCCTCGTACTGGAGGAGGGTGGCGACCTCTACGAGAGGGCGGCCGCCGGGGTGCCCGAGGCCGCCGGGCAGGCGCTGGTGCTGGCCGCGGCGGACGCCCTGCGCGACGACTCGCTGAGCGTCTCGGCCCGGTTGGGGGCGGCGTTGACGCCGGAGGTGGACGCGGTGCTGGCCGCGCACCCGCTGCGGGAGTTCGTCACCGCCTCCGAACCGCTGCCGCTGCTGGTGGAGCGGGAGCGGGCGCTGTACGGGTCCTGGTACGAGTTCTTCCCCCGCTCCGAGGGCACCCCGGAGCGGCCGCACGGCACCTTCCGCACGGCAGCGCGCCGGCTGCCGGCGATCGCCGCGATGGGCTTCGACGTCGTCTACCTGCCGCCGATCCACCCGATCGGGACGACGTTCCGCAAGGGGCCGAACAACACGCTGTCGGCCGGCCCGGACGATGTCGGGGTGCCGTGGGCGATCGGCTCCCCCGAGGGCGGCCACGACGCCATCCACCCGGACCTGGGCACGATCGAGGACTTCGACTACTTCATCCAGGAAGCGGAGAAGCACGGTCTGGAGGTCGCGCTCGACTTCGCGTTGCAGTGCTCCCCGGACCATCCCTGGGTGCAGAAGCATCCCGAGTGGTTCCACCACCGCCCGGACGGCACCATCGCCTATGCGGAGAATCCGCCGAAGAAGTACCAGGACATCTACCCCATCGCCTTCGACGCCGACCTCGACGGCCTGATCGCCGAAACGCTACGGGTGCTGCGGCACTGGATGGACCACGGAGTGCGGATCTTCCGCGTCGACAACCCGCACACCAAACCGGTCGTCTTCTGGCAGCGGGTGATCGCGGACATCAACGCCACCGACCCCGACGTGATCTTCCTGGCCGAAGCCTTCACCCGCCCGGCGATGATGCACACCCTCGGCCAGATCGGCTTCCAGCAGTCCTACACGTACTTCACCTGGCGCAACACCAAGCAGGAGCTCACCGAGTACCTGACCGAGCTGTCGGGGGAGGCGGCCGCCTACATGCGGCCCAACTTCTTCGCCAACACCCCCGACATCCTGCACGCCTACCTCCAGCACGGCGGCCGGCCCGCCTTCGAGGTCCGCGCCGTCCTGGCCGCCACCCTCTCCCCCACCTGGGGCATCTACAGCGGCTACGAACTCTGCGAGAACACCCCCCTGCGCGAGGGCAGCGAGGAATACCTGAACTCGGAGAAATACCAACTCCGCCCCCGCGACTGGGGGACAGCCGACACCATCGCCCCCCTCATCACCCAGCTGAACGAGGTCAGGCGCCACCACCCGGCGCTCCACCGCCTCAGGAACATCCGCTTCCACACCACCGACAACGACGCCGTCATCGCGTACAGCAAGCGCACCGGCTCGGACACGGTGCTGGTGGTCGCCAACCTCGACCCTCACCACACCCAGGAGGCCACGGTCTCGTTGGACATGCGGCAACTCGGCCTGGACGGGAACGCATCCATGTCGGTGCACGACGAACTGACGGGTGAGACCTACCAGTGGGGCAGGAGCAACTATGTGCGCCTGGACCCCGGCCGGGCACCCGCGCACGTGCTCCATGTCCAGCCGTCGGCACCGCAGAGCGGAGGGTCCAGCGCGTCATGACTGTCAACGAGCCCGTCCACGACACCTTCGAGGACACCCCGGCCAAGGACCGGGACCCCGACTGGTTCAAGCGCGCCGTCTTCTACGAGGTGCTCGTCCGCTCCTTCCAGGACAGCAACGGCGACGGTGTCGGCGACCTCAAGGGCCTCACCGCCAAACTCGACTACCTGCAATGGCTCGGCGTCGACTGCCTCTGGCTGCCGCCCTTCTTCAAGTCCCCGCTGCGCGACGGTGGATACGACGTCTCCGACTACACCGCCGTCCTCCCGGAGTTCGGCGACCTCGCCGACTTCGTCGAGTTCGTCGACGCCGCCCACCAGCGCGGCATGCGCGTCATCATCGACTTCGTCATGAACCACACCAGCGACCAGCACCCGTGGTTCCAGGAGTCCCGCAACAACCCCGACGGCCCGTACGGCGACTACTACATGTGGGCGGACGACGACAAGCAGTACGGCGACGCCCGCATCATCTTCGTCGACACCGAGGCCTCCAACTGGACGTACGACCCGGTCCGCCAGCAGTACTTCTTCCACCGCTTCTTCTCCCACCAGCCCGACCTCAACTACGAGAACCCGGCGGTCCAGGAGGAGATCCTGGCGGCCCTGCGCTTCTGGCTGGACCTCGGCATCGACGGCTTCCGACTGGACGCGGTGCCGTACCTGTACCAGCAGGAGGGCACCAACTGCGAGAACCTGCCCGCCACGCACGAGTTCCTCAAGCGCGTGCGCCGCGAGATCGACCTCATGTACCCGGACACGGTGCTGCTGGCGGAGGCGAACCAGTGGCCCGAGGACGTCGTCGACTACTTCGGCGACTACCAGGCCGGCGGCGACGAATGCCACATGGCCTTCCACTTCCCGGTCATGCCCCGCATCTTCATGGCAGTGCGACGCGAGTCCCGCTACCCCGTCTCGGAAATCCTCGCCAAGACCCCCGCGATCCCGTCGAGCTGCCAGTGGGGCATCTTCCTCCGCAACCACGACGAGCTCACCCTCGAAATGGTCACCGACGAGGAACGCGACTACATGTGGGCGGAGTACGCGAAAGACCCGCGGATGCGCGCCAACATCGGCATCCGGCGGCGCCTGGCACCGCTGCTGGACAACGACCGGGACACCATCGAGCTGTTCACCGCCCTGCTGCTGGCCTTGCCCGGTTCGCCGATCCTCTACTACGGCGACGAGATCGGCATGGGCGACAACATCTGGCTCGGCGACCGCGACGCCGTCCGCACCCCCATGCAGTGGACGCCCGACCGCAACGCCGGCTTCTCCACCGCTGATCCGGGCCGGCTCAACCTGCCGATCATCATGGACCCGGTCTACGGGCACCAGGTCACCAACGTCGAGGCGTCGATGGCCTCGCCGTCCTCCCTGCTGCACTGGACCCGCAGGATGATCGAGATCCGCAAACAGAACCCGGCGTTCGGCCTCGGCACCTTCACCGAGCTCCAGTCCTCCAACCCCGCCGTGCTGGCCTTCCTCCGGGAGTACGAGGACGACCTGGTCCTGTGCGTGAACAACTTCTCGCGGTTCGCCCAGCCCACCGAGCTGGACCTCCGTGAGTTCGACGGCCGGCACCCGGTCGAGCTGTTCGGCGGGGTGCGGTTCCCGGCCATCGGTGAACTGCCGTATCTGCTGACCCTCGGCGGGCACGGCTTCTACTGGTTCCGGCTCTCCCGAGTCGCATCCCGCATCGGCCGACGCTCTTGAGCGTGCCGACGAAAGGACGCGTCACCATGCCGAAGACCGCATTCCCGAGCCCGAGCGACACGACCGTCGTGGGGCCCATGGCCTCGCTGGCCGGGCTGCTGCGCGAGTGGCTGCCCCGGCAGCGCTGGTTCGCGGGCAAGGACCGGCCTGTCACGGACCTGGCACTGCTGTCCCTGACGGAGCTGTTCCCGGGCTGTCTGCATCTGCTGGTCCGCACCGGGCACACGCCCGTCCCCGCCCCCGGCGGCACCACGGCGGTGTCCGGGGACTGCTACCAGCTGCTGCTCGGCGTCCGGAAGCATCTGTCGCCGCGGCTCGGCCGGGCGCTGATCGGGCGGGCGGAGTCCGGGCCGCTGGCCGGGCTGACGGTGTTCGACGCGTTGCAGGACCCGCGTTCGGCGCAGCTGCTCCTGGAACGGCTGCGGCATCCGGGCACGGCGGGCCCGCTGCGCTTCGAGGCCGACCCGGCGGTGTCCGTGCCGACCGGGCTGGTGCCGCGGGTGCTGGACGCCGAGCAGTCGAACTCCTCGCTGGTGTACGGCGACGCGTTCATCCTGAAGCTCTTCCGGCGCGTCCAGCCCGGCATCAACCCCGATCTGGAGGTACCGGGCGCGCTGGCCGGGCAGGGCTGCCGTCGGGTGCCCGCGCCCGTGGCCTGGTTCCGGACGACGCATCCGTACGAGGCCACGCTCGGGGTGCTCCAGCCGTTCCTGCCCGACGCCTCCGACGGCTGGACCCTGGCGCTGGAGGCGCTGGCGCGCGGCGACGACTTCACGGCGCAGGCCCGCGAGCTGGGCCAGGCCATGGCGGACGTCCATCTCGCCCTCGCCGCGGCGTTTCCCGTCGAGGCCGTCGCGGCCGACGGGCCCGCCTGCGACCAGAACAGCCGCACGGCGGCCGCGATGACCGAGCGGCTGACGTCCGCCGCGCACTGCGTCCCCGCGCTCCAGCCCTTCGTGCCGCGACTGCGGACGGCGTTCGCCGCCCTGGAGGCCTGCGACGCCGGGCCGCCCGCGCAGCGCATCCACGGCGATCTGCATCTGGGTCAGGTGCTGCGGGCGGGGCGCGAGTGGTTCGTCATCGACTTCGAGGGCGAGCCGTCCCGACCGCTCACCGAGCGCCGCAGTCCGCACTCCCCGGTCCGGGACATCGCCGGCATGCTGCGCTCCTTCGACTACGCCGCCCGGCAGCGCCGCCCCTGGCGCCCGGAGTGGGCGCGCCGCTGCCGGGAGGCCTTCTGCGCCGGCTACGCCGCCCGGGCCGGCTGGGACCCCCGCAAGAAACACGGTCTGCTCCGCGCCTACGAGACGGACCGAGCCGTGTACGAAGTCCTGTACGAGGCCAGACACCGTCCGGACTGGCTCCCGGTACCGATGGCGGCGATCGAGCGACTCGCCGTAAGGGGAGGCTGAAGCCATGGCCCTGCGTGACACCTCACCCCCCGAGGCGGGCGGCCCGGTCCCCTGCCGTGCCGCACCCGCCCTGGACCCCGGCGACCGCGCCCGGCTGCTGGCGGGCGCCCACCACGACCCGCACGCCCTGCTGGGCGCCCATCCGGTGCCCGGCGGGATCGTCTTCCGTGCCCTGCGTCCCTTCGCGCGCGCGGTGAGCGTGGTCGTCGACGGGAAGCGCAGCCGGCTCGTCTCCGAGGGCGACGGCCTCTTCACCGGCGTCCTCCCGCTGGCGGCCATCCCCTCGTACACCCTGCTGGTGGCGTACGAGGAGGACGAGCACGAGGTCCACGACCCGTACCGCTTCCTGCCCGCCCTCGGCGACACCGATCTGCACCTCATCCGTGAGGGCCGCCACGAGGAGCTGTGGAAGGCTCTCGGCGCGGAGCCGATGACCCACCAGGGCGTGACCGGCACCCGGTTCACGGTGTGGGCGCCGAACGCGCAGGGTGTGCGGGTCGCCGGGGACTTCACGTGCTGGGACGGGACGGCGTTCCCGATGCGGTCGCTCGGTGCGGCGGGCGTGTGGGAGCTGTTCCTGCCGGGGATCGGGGAGGGCACGCGGTACAAGTTCGAGATCACCTCCCGGTCGGGCCATCGCTTCCTGAAGGCGGACCCGATGGCCCGGCGCGCCGAGGTCCCGCCGGACACCGCGTCGATCGTCACGGTGTCGCACTACGAGTGGGACGACGCCGAGTGGATGGCCCACCGGGGCGATGTTCCGGTGCACGAGGCGCCGTTCTCCGTGTACGAGGTCCATCTGCCGTCCTGGCGGCCCGGGTTGACGTACCGTCAGCTCGCCGATGAGCTCCCGGCGTACGTCAAGGATCTCGGGTTCACGCACGTCGAGTTGATGCCCGTCGCCCATCACCCCTTCAGCGGTTCCTGGGGCTACCAGGTCACCGGCTTCTACGCCCCGACGGCCCGGCTCGGCTCGCCGGACGACTTCAAGTACCTGGTCGACGCCCTGCACCGGACGGGCATCGGCGTGATCATGGACTGGGTGCCCGCTCATTTCCCCAAGGACGACTGGGCGTTGGGCCGTTTCGACGGGGAGCCGCTGTACGAGCCCGGGGACTGGCGGCGGGCCGAGCATCCGGACTGGGGGACGTACGAGTTCGACTACGGGCGCGTCGAGGTGCGCAACTTCCTCGTCGCCAACGCCGTGTACTGGTGCGAGGAGTTCCACATCGACGGGCTGCGCGTGGACGCGGTCGCCTCGATGCTCTACCTCGACTACTCCCGGGACTCCGGACAGTGGGCGCCCAATGTGTTCGGCGGCCGGGAGGACCTGGACGCGATGGCGTTCCTTCAGGAGATGAACGCGACCGTGTACCGGCGGGTGCCGGGGGTCATGACCATCGCCGAGGAGTCCACCGCCTGGGACGGGGTGACCCGGCCGACCGAGAGCGGCGGGCTGGGCTTCAGGCTGAAGTGGAACATGGGCTGGATGCACGACTCGCTCGGCTACATCCAGCACGAGCCGGTGCACCGCAAGTACCACCACCACGAGATGACGTTCTCGATGGTGTACGCGTACAGCGAGAACTACGTGCTGCCGATCTCCCACGACGAGGTGGTGCACGGCAAGCAGTCCCTGGTGTCGAAGATGCCCGGCGACTGGTGGCAGCAGCGCGCCAACCACCGCGCCTACCTCGGTTTCATGTGGGCCCATCCCGGCAAGCAACTGCTCTTCATGGGGCAGGAGTTCGCCCAGGGCGCGGAGTGGTCCGAGCCCGACGGCCCCGACTGGTGGCTGCTCGATCCCGACTACGGTGCCGAAGCCGATCACCGGGGCGTCCGGGACCTGGTCCGTGACCTCAACGGCCTCTACCGTCACACCCCGGCCCTCTGGCAGCGCGACACCACCCCGGGCGGCTTCCAGTGGGTCGCCGGTGACGCGGCGGACGACAACGTCTTCGCGTTCCTGCGCTACGA
The DNA here is from genome assembly GCF_015163075.1 of Streptomyces justiciae. Taxonomy (GTDB): domain Bacteria; phylum Actinomycetota; class Actinomycetes; order Streptomycetales; family Streptomycetaceae; genus Streptomyces; species Streptomyces justiciae. Next base: position 40,496 of record NZ_JADDXU010000004.1, on the reverse strand, counting down.
CGCCCACGGCAACCCGCTCCTCGCCGTGTCCAACTTCTCCCCCGTCGTCCGGCACGACTACCGGCTCGGCGTCCCCGGCGACGTCCCCGCCTGGCGGGAGGTCCTCAACACGGACGCCGGGCGCTACGGCGGGAGCGGGGTCGGCACGTCCGATCCGGTCAAGCCGGAGGACGGTGTCGTCGCGCTCACGCTGCCGCCGCTCGCCACGGTGTGGCTGACGCCCGTGTGATTGGCCGCCGCGTGGGCAGTCGGGGCGTACGGACCCCGTCGTAATGGCAGAAGGGCGGCCCCACGTGCGCACCGTCGGAGTGGAGGAGGAGCTCCTCCTTGTCGACCCGGAGACCGGCGAGCCACGGGCTCTGTCCGCGGCCGTGCTCGCGCGCGCCGCCCTGGACGAGGTGGACGGGGACGTCTTCGAGAAGGAACTGCACACCGAGATGCTGGAGTTCGCCACGCACCCGCAGTCGGGGATGGCGGACCTCGGTGCGGAGATCGTCCGCTGCCGCAAGGAGGCGGCGCGGCTCGCCGAGGGGATCGGCTGCACGGTGGCCGCCCTCGCGACCTCGCCGCTGCCGGTCAGGCCCTCCATCGGGGTGGGCCGCCGCTACCAGTGGATGGCGGAGCACTACGGGATCACCAGCCGGGACCTGGTCCTCGGCTGTCACGTCCATGTGTCCGTGGAGTCCGATGCCGAGGGCGTCGCGGTGATCGACCGGATCCGGCCGTGGCTGTCGGTGCTGTCCGCGATCAGCGCCAACTCGCCGTTCTGGCAGGGCGGGGACACCCGGTACAGCAGCTATCGCAGCCGGGTGTGGCAGCGCTGGCCGTCGGCCGGGCCGACCGAGGTGTTCGGCTCGGCGGAGTGCTATCACCGGCGGGTCGCGGACATGGTCGCCACGGGGGTGCTCCTCGACGAGGCGATGGTCTACTTCGACGCCCGGCTGTCCCGGCGCTATCCGACGGTGGAGATCCGGGTCGCCGACGTCTGTCTGCACGCGTCGTCCGCCGTCCTGGTCGCGACCCTCGCCCGCGCCCTGGTGGAGACCGCGGCCCGCGAGTGGCGGGCGGGGCGGGAGCCGCTGCCGCACAGTGTGAGCCTGCTGCGGCTGGCCGCGTGGCGGGCCGCCCGGTCAGGGCTGACGGAGGAGCTGCTGCATCCGGCGACCATGCGCCGGCTGCCGGCGGAGGCGGTCGTACGGGCGCTGCTGGACCACGTCGGCGAGGCGCTGGCCGAGACCGGTGACCTCGACTGTGCGCGGGAGGCCTGTGCGGAGCTGCTGCGGACAGGCAACGGGGCGCGGGTCCAGCGGGAGCTGATGGAGCGGACCGGGAGTCTGCGCGAGGTCGTCAGGGAGTGCGCGCGCCGCACCCAGACGTAGGAACCCGGCGGCGCGTCCCTCGATAACGCCGAGATCAACAAACCGGCGCTCCTTGTCGAATCCGGACACCGACCGCTCCCGCCTGGGCTAGATTCAGGCACCGCCGATAACGGTTCTCATCGGTGGAGTCACACCCCGTACACATCAGGAGCAGCGCATGCGCGACGTCGCCCTCGCTCCCCCGTCCGTCTCCCCGCTGACCGGCGGGCTCGCCGACAGCGTCTTCGAGTCGGCGGACCGCAACCCCACCCTGCCGATGCTCGCGCGCCGCTCCGGTCCCTCCGCCCCGTGGGAGGAAGTGACCGCCGTGGAGGTGCGGGACGAGGTGGTGGACCTGGCCAAGGGGCTGGTGGCCTCCGGGATCGCGCCGGGGAACCGCGTGGCGATCATGGCGCGCACCCGGTACGAGTGGACGGTGCTCAGCCATGCCCTGTGGGCGGTGGGCGCCGAGGTCGTGCCGATCTATCCCACGTCGTCGCGCGACCAGGTGGAGTGGATCCTCCGGGACGCGGGCTGCGTCGGCGTGGTCGTCGAGGACGAACAGAGCGTGATGACGGTCGGGTCGGTGTGCGCCTCGCTGCCCCGGCTTCGGCACGTCTGGCAGTTGGACACGGGAGCGCTGGAACAGCTCGTGGAACGGGGTGAGTTCATTCCGTTCACGACGGTGGAGTCGCTGCGCCGCATCGTGCTGCCGGACTCCACCGCGGCGGTCGTCTACACGTCCGGCACCTCCGGCCGGCCGCAGGGCTGCGCGGTGAGCCACCGGGGCCTGGCGAGCGCCTGCGACGTCCTGCTGGAGGGCTGGGGGCACACGGTGGTGCCGCCCGGCGGCCAGGGCAGCGTCCTCGCCTTCCTGCCCTTCTCCCATGTGTACGGCCTGCTGGTGCAGAGCCTGTGCATCCGCGGCGGCATGCTGATGGGCCACGAGCCGGATCTGAGCCCCGAGACGCTGTCGGCGTCCCTGCTGTCGTTCCGGCCCACGTACTTCTGCGGTGTGCCGTCGCTCTTCGAGAAGATCTACAAGAACTTCCTGCGGATGGCCCAGCAGGCGGGCCGCGGCGCCCTGTTCGAGCGGGCCGCGGAGACGGCCCGGGACTTCGCGGCGGCCGTCGAACGCCATCGGCTGGGCCTGGGACCGGGCCCCGGCCTGGACCTGCGGCTCCAGCACGCGCTGTACGAGCGGACGGTGTACCGCAGGCTGCGGGCCGCACTGGGCGGCCGGGTACTGCGCGCCGCCTCGGGCGGGTCGCCGCTGGGCCGTGAACTCTGTCTGTTCTACGAAGGCATCGGCCTCTACGTGAACGACGCCTACGGGCTGACCGAGACCAGCGGCGGCATCACGGCCCAGCCGGTGGGCCGGGAGAAGTCCGGCACCGTCGGCCAGGCCCTGCCGGGCACCGACATCCGGGTGGCCGACGACGGGGAGATCCTGGTGCGCGGCCCCTCGGTGTTCCAGGGGTACATCAACGACGAGGCCGCCACCCGGGCGGCGCTGGGCAGCGGCTGGCTGGCCACCGGAGACCTGGGCTACCTCGACCCCGAGGGCTATCTGACGATCACCGGCCGCAAGAAGGACGTCGTCATCACCAGCGGCGGCAAGAGCGTGGCCCCGGCCTTCCTGGAGCAGCGGCTGCGGATGCACCCGCTCATCCACCAGGCGGTCCTGGTCGGCGACAACCGGCCCTGCATCGGGGCCCTGATCACCCTGGACCCGGACTTCCTGACCCACTGGCGCGGCGCGCTCGCGCTGCCGGGGGACGCGCCGAGCCGGGAGGCGCGTGAGGAGAACGCGCTGCGGGAGGAGATCGGGCGGGCGGTCGCCGCGGCGAACAGCTCCGTGTCCCGTTCGGAGTCCATCCGCGTCTTCCGGGTGCTGCCGGAGCCCTTCGACCGCACCAGCGCGCTGCTCACGCCGTCGATGAAACTGCGCCGGGACGCGATCGTCGAGCACTACGCTTTCGAGATCGACGCGATGTACCAGGCCCGCTCGCACGGCACCCGGCAGCGGCTGCCCGAGGAGCCGGCCGGCTGGGAGGACTCGGACAACGTCTTCCGGTGACAGTGGGTCCCGTGGGTCCGATTGACCTCGGCGTCCCCGGGAACTCGCACAAGCGCCGACGTCGAAGGACGCTGGAAGAAGGACATGGCCGATGAACTCGTAGGGACGACCTAGTGGCCTCCGTGGAGATCCCGAGCCGCACCACGAGCTTCCCGGGAGAGCCGCAGAGTGTGACAGGTGCCCGGCTCGCCGCGGAGGACTTCCTGTATGTCCTCGCCGATGTCTGCCCGCCGGGCGCGCCCGAGTACTGGCACGACATCCTGCTGGTCGTCACCGAGCTGGCGGCCAACGCGGTGCAGTACGCGCCCGGGGAGTTCTCCCTGACCATGCGGCGGACCTTCGACGGTGTGCACGTGACGCTGCACGACTCCAACCCCACTCCGCCGGCCCCGCGGCCCTTCCACCCGCGCACCGGCGGTGGCGGCGTCGGCTGGCATCTGATCCATGCCCTGTGCGAGCAGGTGAGCGTCGTTCCGGAAGAGGACGGCAAGGACGTGCATGTGTTCCTGCCCTGGTGACTCACATGACTTTCACTCGCATCCGGTGCACTCGCGCACCAGTGCGGGCATGGTGGTGCACAACGCGTTCGTCTGCCTGCCGCACCCGGCTGGCGGAACGGCTTCGGGCACGGTGGGATCGGTGGGATGGGCAGCAGCGATCCAGGGCAGACGAACGTCGTTCGACTCGGACCGCCGGAGCCGCAGAAGGGAAGAAAGACCGTGACACGACCCAGGATTCTGGTGGTTGGCGCAGGCTTCGCCGGCGTGGAGTGTGTACGCCGGCTGGAACGCAAACTCGGTGCCGACGAGGCCGACGTCACGCTGGTGACGCCGTTCGCCTATCAGCTCTACCTTCCGCTGCTCCCCCAGGTGGCCTCCGGGGTGCTGACACCCCAGTCGATCGCCGTGTCGCTGCGGCGGAGCAAGAAGTACCGCACCCGGATCATCCCGGGCGGCGCGATCGGCGTGGACCTCAAGGCGAAGGTGTGCGTGATCCGCACCATCACCGACGAGATCGTCGACGAGCCGTACGACTACATCGTGCTGGCGCCGGGCAGTGTGACCCGCACGTTCGACATCCCCGGGCTCACGGACAACGCGTTCGGCATGAAGACCCTGGCCGAGGCCGCCTACATCCGCGACCACGTCATCTCGCAGCTCGACCTCGCCGACGCCAGCCACGACGAGGCGGAGCGCGCCGCGCGGCTGCAGTTCGTGGTCGTCGGCGGCGGATACGCGGGCACCGAGACCGCGGCCTGTCTGCAGAAGCTCACCCACGCCGCCGTCAAGCGCTACCCGCGCATCGACCCGGCCCTCATCAAGTGGCATCTGATCGACATCGCCCCGAAGCTGATGCCCGAGCTGGGTGACAAGCTGGGCAGCACCGCGCAGAACATCCTCACCAAGCGCGGCATCGAGATCTCCCTCGGCACGTCCATCGCCAAGGCGGGCCCGGAGGAGGTCACCTTCACCGACGGCCGGGTGGTGCCGACGCGCACCCTGATCTGGACGGCGGGTGTCGTGGCGAGCCCGCTCATCTCGACGCTGGGGGCCGAGACGCTCCGCGGGCGGCTCGTGGTCGGCGCGGACATGAAGATGCCGGGCCAGGACGGGGTGTTCGCGCTCGGCGACTCCGCCGCGGTCCCGGACGAGGCCAAGGGCGAGGAGGGCGCGATCTGCCCGCCGACCGCGCAGCACGCGATGCGGCAGGGCAAGCACGTCGCGGACAACGTCATCGCCACGCTGCGGGGCGGGGCGACGACGCCGTATACCCACAAGGACCTCGGTCTCGTCGTCGACCTCGGTGGCAGGGACGCCGTGTCCAAGCCGCTGGGCATCGAACTGCGGGGCCTGCCCGCCCAGTTCGCGGCCCGCGGCTACCACTGGGCGGCGCTGCGCACCAACGTGGCCAAGGTCCGCGTCGCCACCAACTGGACGCTGAACGCGATCGCCGGTGACGATTTCGTCCGCACGGGCTTCCAGGCCCGCAGGGCGGCCAAGCTCAAGGACTTCGAGTACACGAACGCGTACCTGACACCGGAACAGGTACGCGCCCACGTGGACGGAACGGAGCGGCAGGACTAGGCCCACCCGGCGGAGGAGGTCTCGGGCAACGGGCAGGGCGCGGGTGAGCGTGAGCGGGGTCCGGCGGGTGCGCGTGCGGGACATTGTCGTGGCGTCCGATCCTGGGCTGCTGCGGCTGACCGCCGGGCTGCGGACCGTGGGGGCCATCGCGCTGACGCTCGCCGTGCTCGCCCCGTCGGGCACCGATGTGCGGCATCTGGTGGCGGGGGCGATCGCGGCGATGGTCGCCACCTTCGCCGTCCGGGACAAGGAGCGTGCCGCGCAGGCCGGCACCCTCGCGCTGGGGCTGCCGGTCGCGCTGGCCGCCGTCACGCTGGCGGCGCTGCTCAGCTCCCGGGTCGTCGCCGGTGACCTGTTCTTCGTCGCGCTCATCTTCTGCGCGGTCTACGGGCGGCGGTTCGGCGACCGGGGCACCGCGCTCGGGCTGATCGGGTTCCAGGTGTACTTCCTGTCCCTGTTCGTCGGCGCGACGGTGTCCGGACTTCCTTCGCTGTACGGGGCGATCGGCGTCGCCTTCGCGAGCAGCGCCCTGGTGCGTTTCGCCCTCGTGCCGGAGACGCCCGCGGGGACGCTGGAGCGGCTGCGGTCCGCCTTCCGCGCCCGGTTGGCCCAGCTGGTGACCGCGCAGCTCGAACTGCTCGACGCGGGCCCGGAGGACGTCGACAAGGCCCTGGAGCACGTACGGGAGGGCACCGCCCGGCTGCACGACACCGCGCTGATGATCCAGGGCCGGCTGGAGGCCGGGACCGCCGACGAGAGCGTGGCCCGGCTCGTGCAGCGGCGGGTGGCGGACGCCGAGGTGGCCGCCGAGCGGCTGGGCCTGTTGCTGCTGACTGCGCGCAGCGCCGAGCGGGCTGACACGCTGGCCCTGCATCTGCCGGGCGCGGCCGTGCCCGCGGGTGGGCTGCTGCCGGTGCGGGACAAGGCGACCGACCTGCTGCGCCGGGATCTGGAGGCGCTGCGGCTGCTCGTCCTGCGGCCGGTGTCCGCGGGGCACGGCACCGCGCTGTCGCACGTCCGCAACCGGCTGCTCGGCTACCGGGACGAGGAGAACCTGCCGGTCGCCCCGCCCGCCGTCCAGGACGTCTTCCGGGGCATCGGCGAGACCGCCCGCGCGGTGCTGGGGCTGCGGGTCGCCCTCGACGGGCCGCAGGACGAGTCGGACGACAGCCCCGCCACGGCCCGCTCGCGGGAGGAGCTGGACGCCGAGGACGCGGCCATCGACGCGGGCGAGGAAGGGGCGGAGGAGGAGCTCACGGGGTTGCGGCGGCCGACGACCCGGGCGGCCGTGCAGGTGGCGGTGGGGTCGTCGCTGGCCATCGTGGGCGGGGAGCTGCTGTCCAGTCAGCGCTGGTACTGGGCGGTGCTGACCTGCTGGATCGTGTTCATCAACACCGCCTCCACGGGCGAGATCCTGGTCAAGGGCTACCGGCGGCTGGTCGGCACGGTCCTCGGGGTGGTGGCGGGCATCGGGCTGGCGGCGCTGGTCGGGCACCACACCTGGACGGCATTCGCGCTGGTGCTGGTGTGCGTGTTTTTGATGTTCTACACAGCCCCGTTGTCGTACACGCTGATGTCGTTCTTCGTGACCGCCGCGCTGGGGCTGCTCTACACGCTGCTGCACACCTACAGCTTCTCGGTGCTCGTGCTGCGGATCGAGGAGACGGCGCTCGGGGCGGCGTGCGGAGTACTGGCCGCGGCGTTGGTGCTGCCCGTACGGACGGACCGCCGTACCAACGATCTACTGGTCGCCGTGCTGGACCGGCTCGCGGACGTCACCGAGACGGCCGTGGACCAGCTCAGCGGCGGCCCGCCGGCCGATCTGCTGGACCAGGCGCGCGACCTGGACCAGGCGCTGGCCGACCTGCGCGCCGCCACCCAGCCGCTCACGCATCCCGTCACCCCGCTGCGGGCCCGGCGGGACACGGCGCGGTACGTCGTGGCCCTGCTGGAGACCTGCGCCTACCAGGCGCGGGCCCTGGCCGCGACCGCGGAACTCCTGCCGACGCATCCCTCGATCGCGGCGGACCCACGCCTGCGCGGCGCCGGACAGCGCATCCTGCGCAACATCCGCGCCATCGCCGCCCACGTCGCCGACGAGCACTCCACCAACGAGGTCAGCACCGGCCCGAGCATCGCCGCCCTGCTGGAGACCGGCGGCCCCGGCACACCCCGCTTCGGCCGGGTCACGGACCGGGTACTGCGGCATCTGGGCCGCCTGGACGAGGGGGTGGTGGGCCTGGCACGCCCACTACGGGTACCGGTGGCCCGCCCGCAGGCGTGAGGCCGGTGAACCTCACACCTGCGGGCGGGCCACGAACCTGAATCCGGCGGGACCCACACCTGCTGCGGATGCCGGGACGGCCCGGCCACAAGCCCGAATCCGGTGGGGCCCCACGCCTCCCGCAGAGGCCGGAGTCGCCCGGCCGCAAGCTCCAATCCGGCGGACCTCACACCCGCCACAGATGCCAGGACGGCCCGGCCGCGAGCCTGAGACCGGAGGCCCCACACCTGCCGCGGACGCCCTCTCCCCCGGCCACAAACCCGAGTCCCGTGCGCCTCACACCTAGCCGCAGATGCCAGTACCCGCCCGTCCCCCTCAATCCGGTCGGTCTCACACCCTGCGCCACCTCGCCATCGCGAACGAGAACAGGCCGAACAGCACCAGCCCGGCCGCCACGCATGCCAGCAGCCACGGGCCCAGTGGGGTGTCGGCGAAGGTGCGGAGGGTGTCGTCGAGGCCCTTGGCCTTGTCGGGGTCGTAGTCGACCGCGGCGCTTACGGCGAAGGCTCCGGCCGTCGCGAAGACCAGGCCGCGTGCCGCGCCTCCGCCGACGCCCGTCACGTCCACCAGCCGCCGCGTCCGTGGGGACATCTCGCCGCGTTTGAACTCGTCCTGGTACGCCCGCATGACCGCCCGGGCCCCGATCCACACCCCCGCCACGGCGACCCCGGCCCCGGCCAGCGCCACGATCCACTGGCCGGCAGGCAGCTCCAGGGCCTTCGCGGTGACGTCCTTGGACTGCTTGTCGCTCGACCGCTTGCCGCCCCCGCCCGAGCCGGCCGCGAACGACAGCACGGAGTAGGCGACGAAGCCGTAGAAGACGAACCGGGTCAGCGCCAGCAGCCGTTTCTTCACCGTACGGCCCTCCGGGCCCACCGAGCCGAACACCGCCTCGGACAGCCGCCACAGGGCCATGCCGACGAGTCCGGCGCCCAGCGCCCACAGCAGGACGGCGCCGAAGGGCTTGTCGGACAGCTCGGCGAGGGCGCCGCCGCGGTCCGCCTGGCGTTCTCCGTCGCCGAAGGCGATCTGGAGCGCCAGCGCACCGACGAGCAGGTAGATCACACCGCGGGCGACGAGCCCCGCGCGGGCCGCGCCTTCCGTCACGGAGCCGCGGGCCGCGCGTTCGGCGTCCATGCGACCGTCGCGGGCGATGGCAGTCGTATTCATCTCGGCCTCCCGCCCTCCGAATGCCCAGGTCGCGGCCCGGCACACCCCGGCGGACCCGGGTTCACACCGAGACCCGCTCGCCCAGCGCCTCGGCCCGGACCCGGGCACAGCTGCGGCTGATCAGCCGGGAGACGTGCATCTGCGAGATGCCGAGCTGGTCGGCGATGCGGCTCTGCGTCATGTCCTCGAAGAACCGCATGTAGAGGATGGCGCGTTCTCGCTCGGGCAGCCTGCTCAGGCCCGCCTTGACGGACTCGCGGTCGACCACGACGTCGTAGGAGGAGTCGGAGCCGCCCAGGGTGTCGGCGAGGCTGTATCCGTCGTCGCCGGTGGAGAGTTCGGCGTCCAGGGACAGCGCGCTGTAGCTCTCCAGCGCCTCCAGCCCCGCGGTGACCTCGTCCTCGGTCAGGCCGGTGTGGGCGGCGAGGTCGGCCGGGGTGGGTTCGGGGCTGCCCGGGGTCTGGGTGAGCTCGCGGCGGGCCACCCGCACCTTGTTGCGCAGTTCCTGCACCCGGCGGGGCACCCGCAGCGCCCACATCCGGTCCCGGAAGTGCCGTTTGACCTCGCCGGTGATGGTGGGGACGGCGTAGCTCTCGAAGGCGCCGCGTTCGGGGTCGAAGCGGTCGACGGCCTTGACGAGTCCGAGGGCGGCGACCTGCCGCAGGTCCTCGAGGGACTCGCCGCGTTCGCGGAACCGGCCGGCGATGCGGTGGGCCATGGGGAGCCAGGCGGTGACGAGTTCGTCGCGGACGGCGTCCCGCTCGGGGCCGTCCTCCAGGGCGGCCAGGCGGGCGAAGAGCGTCGCGGTGTCGGGGGCGTCGTCGTGCCGCCGCCGGGGTGCCGCAGCCGAGGTATCGGGCAGGCCGGGACGGCTTGTCGATTTATCGATAAGCATGCGGTATCGCTCCTGACGGATGGTTTCAGGGACTTGGCCGCGGGAGGAGCGCTGCCCGGACACCCGGAGGGCCCGGGAGCAGCACTGTCGCTCCCATCGGCGCGCCTCCGGTCCGAAGCACGACTGTGCGTCTGCCCTGCCGCCGGGGGAGCAAACTCCGCTTCGCGACGGAAGACAGACGTCGTGTCAGGACAGGGGCACGACCGCGGTGATGCACTTGCCTCCGGAGGCGAGGCCGGTGACCCGGACGTCGCGTGCCAGCCGGCAGACGATCGGCCAGCCGTGGCCGCCCACCCGCCATCGGCCGTGCGGGTCGACGGGTTCCTCGGTCACCGGGAGCGCGTCGCTGCGGTCGCTGACGGAGACCCGTACGCCGGGCTCCTCGACGTCGACGCGGAAGTCGGTGATCCCGCCGCCGTGCAGGATGGCGTTGGTGGTGAGTTCGGAGGCGACGAGCAGCGCGTCGGCCACGGACTCCCGGTCGCAGGAGGTGCCGGTGGCCCGGCAGCGGTCGGCGACGGCCCACTCCACGGCCCGGCGGGCCTCGGCGGGCTTGCACGGGCAGTGCAGCCGACAGCGGCCGGTCGTGGACGGGTCGCGCGGGGCCGCCGACGGCGGGCTGCCCGAGGTCACCCGTCCGGTGCCGGATGCCGACGATTCGGGGGCGGTTTCGGTCCTGTGCTCCCTACACATGGTGTGGGCTCCCTGAACGGTTTCGGCACGAGCCGGACCCTTGCGTGGTCCGGGCCACCGCGATCGGACGGACTCTCACCGGCCGGGCACACGGCCGGCGGGTCGCAGCGGAGCTGTCTCACGCTGCGTGAGCACCGCAGGTCTCTTCTCTTCGGCTGACCCCTGTGGGCCCCCTCAAACCTCGATCGCGGGGGTCATCCGGGAGCCGAGGCGGGGTACCCGGGGCGCATGACGGATGTCGTGGACTCAGACGAGCTGTTGCGGCGTATCCAGCGGGCCCGGGCCTGCGCCTTGCAGGAGCAGCGGGCCTGGCGGACCCGGGGCGAGGATCTGCGGCCGACCGATCCGGACGGCGCGCGGGACGCCGGTGTGCGGACACTGGCGTTCGAGGCCGTCGTCAGGGTGCTGGACGAGATCCTGACGCCGGGCAAGCGGGCCGGGGCCTGAGACGGACGGTCGCGATTGGCCGTCGGGCTCACGGGAACCCGGGACCGCATGGCAGTCGATCACACCCGGGCACCGGTACTGGAAGCGCTCGAGACCTATCGGCGGGAGGGCCTGCTGGCCTTCACGCCGCCGGGGCACAAACAGGCGCGGGGCGCCGACCCGGCGGTGCGGGAGGTGCTGGGCGACGCGGTGTTCCTCGGCGACGTCCTGGCGTCGGGCGGGCTCGACGACCGGCTCACCCGGGGCCGGGTGCTGGAGCGTGCCGAGGAGCTGATGGCGGACGCCGTGCACGCCGAGCACACGTTCTTCACCACGTGCGGCAGTTCGTTGTCGGTGAAGGCGGCGATGCTGTCCGTGGCGGGCCCGCACGAGCAGCTGCTGATCGGGCGGGACGCCCACAAGTCGGTCGTGTCGGGGCTCATCCTCTCGGGCATCGAACCCGTCTGGATCGAGCCGCGCTGGGACCCCGAGCGGCATCTGGCGCACCCGCCGTCCGCGGAGGCCTTCGAGAAGGCGTACGCCAACCATCCCGACGCCAAGGGCGCGCTGGTCACCAGTCCGACGCCGTACGGGACGAGCGCGGATCTGCGGGCCGTCGCCGAGGTGTGTCACCGGCGCGGGCGGCCGCTGATCGTGGACGAGGCCTGGGGCGCGCATCTGCCGTTCCATCCGGATCTGCCGTCCTGGGCGATGGACGCGGGCGCCGACATCTGTGTGACGAGCATCCACAAGATGGGCAGCGGCCTGGAGCAGGGGTCGGTCTTCCATCTCCAGGGCGATCTCGTGCCGCCCGAGGTGCTGAAGCTGCGCGCGGACCTGCTGGGCACCACCAGTCCGTCGGTGCTGCTGTACGCCGGGCTCGACGGCTGGCGGCGGCAGATGGCCCTGCACGGCAAGGAGCTCATGGGCGCGGCGCTGGAGCTGGTGGCCGAACTCCGGTCGGCCATCGGGCAGATCGACGGGCTGCACGTGGAGGGCCGGGACGACTTCTGCGGTCCCGGACTGGCCGACGACTTCGATCCGTTGCAGGTGATCATGGATCTGGGCGGGCTCGGCATCACCGGGTTCCAGGCCGCCGACTGGCTGCGGGCCGAGCGGAACATCGAGGCGCATCTGGCCGACCACCGCCGGCTCGGCGCGCAGGTCACCCATGGCGACGACCAGGAGACCACCGGCGAGCTGCTGTCCGCGCTGCGGGATCTCACGCGCGCCGCGCCGGAGCTGCGTCCGGCCCCGCGGGTGGAGGTGCCGGCGCCGTCCGAACTGCGGCTGGCGCAGGCCAGGTCGCCCCGCGACGCGTTCTTCGGCCCTGCCGAGAACGTGCCGGTCAAGAAGGCGGCCGGCCGGATCGCCGCCGAGATGATCACGCCGTATCCGCCCGGGATTCCGGCCGTCCTGCCGGGCGAGCGGCTGACCGAGCCGGTGCTGCGCTATCTGCGGACGGGCAAGGCGGCGGGGATGAACCTGCCCGACCCGAGCGACCCGGAACTGGAGACGATCAGGGTGCTGGAGACCGAGGAGGAGTGAAACGGGTCACGTGCCCGGCTTTTGGTTTCGCACCAGCCCCCAGGATGGTTTACGGTTCATCCATACGTGGTCGTGGAGTTGACCCGAAGGTCCTCCGCTCACCACCTCCGAACTGCCCTGGCTGGCCTCCCCCGTCCAGCCAGGGCTTTTCTTTGCCCAGATCGCTCCGGCGCGGGAAGTAGTGCCGTCCGCCGAGGTGCCCGAGACGGCGGCAGCGGCTGAAATGGGCGTAGGGAAAGCCCCGGAACCGATTCGCCGGCGAGGAGCCCCGCGTCATGACCAAAGCGACGAAACTGCTGACCGCCCTGCCCCCGCCGCAACGGCAGCGTCTGATGACCCTCGCCCGGGAGGTCTCCTTCCCGGAGGACGCCCGTATCTTCGAGGCGGGCGGCACGGCCGACCGGTTCTGGGTCATCCGCTCGGGCGCGGTCTCCCTGGACCAGCAGGTGACGTCCTTGCAGCGGGTGACCGTGGCGAGTCTCGGTTCGGGGGATCTGCTCGGCTGGTCGTGGCTGTTCCCGCCGCACCAGTGGGACTTCGGCGCGGTGGCGTTCAGTCCCGTGCGGGCCTACGAGTTCGACGCGGCGGCCGTGCTCGGTCTGTGCGAGGAGGACCCGGCGCTCGGGATGGTCCTGGTGCGCAGCGTCGCCGAGATCCTCGCGTACCGGCTGGAGATGACCCGGGGCAAGCTCATGGAGCAGTACTCGATGCGGCGCCGGGCCCTGTAGGGGCCGGGCGGCGGGTCAGACGCGGTAGCGGCGCAGCGCCGGGACCGTGGCGGCCAGCCCCAGCATCACGGCGACGACGAGCAGCCCGCCGCCCGCCACGGCCGCGCGCGGGCCGAAGGCCGAGCCCGCGGTGCCGTGCAGGACGTCGGCGAGGCGCGGACCGCCCGCGACGACGACCGTGAAGACACCCTGCATCCGGCCGCGCATCTCGTCGGTCGCCGCGGACAGCAGGATCGCGCCGCGGAACACCATGGAGACCATGTCCGCGACGCCGGCCAGGGCGAGGAAGGCGACCGCGAGCCACAGGCTGCCGCACAGTCCGAACCCGGTGATCGCCACACCCCAGGCCACGACCGCGCCGATGACCATCCAGCCGTGCCGGCGGGCCCGCGAGAAGGTGCCGGAGAACAGGCCGCCGAGCACCGCCCCGATGGGGATCGCCGCGAACAGCAGGCCGAGGGCCAGCCCTTCGCCGTACGGCGCGTAGGTCTCGGCGGCGAGTTGCGGGAACAGGGCACGGGGCATGCCGAGGACCATGGCGACGAAGTCGGCGAGGAACGACAGCAGCAGCACCTTGTGCAGCGCGATGTAGCGGAACCCCTCCGCGATCTCGCGCAGGCCCGCCCGGCGCTTGGCCTGCCCGGCGAGGGGTGGCAGGGAGGGCAGCTTGTAGACCGCCCACACCGTCACGCACAGCGCCAGGGCGTCGATCAGATACAGCTCGGGCAGCCCGATCACCGGGATCAGGGCGCCCGCCAGCAGCGGGCCGACGACCTGGCCGGTCTGGGCGACGGTCGAGCCGAGGGCGTTGGCCGCGGTCAGCTCCTCGGCGGGGACCAGGCGGGCGATGGAGGCGTTGCGGGCGGGCGCGTTCAGGCCCCAGAACGCCTGTTGCAGGGCGAGCAGCACCATCAGCGCGGCCACGGACTCCAGTCCGGCGGCGGCCTGGACCCAGAACAGCAGCGAGGTGAGTGCGATGCCGCTGTTGGTGACCAGGAGCAGCTTGCGGCGGTCCACGCTGTCGGCCACGGCGCCGCCCCACAGCGCGAACACCATCAGCGGCAGCAGTCCGGCGAGGCTCGCGTAGCCGACCCAGGCCGAGGAGCCGGTGATGTCGTAGACCTGCTTGGGCACGGCGACCGCGGTGAGCTGGCTGCCCACGGCCGTGACGACGGTCGAGCTCCACAGCCGGCGGTAGGCCGGGCGACGCAGCGGACGGGTGTCCATCGCCCACCGGCGCCAGCCGCGCCGGGCCGGCGGGTCCTCGGCCGGCGCCTGTGTCTGCGGTTCGGTGCTGCTCTCGCTCGTGTCCACGGACTTCCTGGTTGCTCGTTACATCTTTCGGAACCAGGGTTCACTATGGCACTTCCGTCCGAGCATGCGGGACGCGCAATCTCAGCTTGTGGAACGGCCGTTGGCCGGGCCGCTAGGCCCCGGTGATCAGCATGACGCCGAGGGCGATCATCGTCGTGGCGACCAGGCCGTCCAGGACACGCCAGGCGGACGGGCGGGCCAGGAAACGGCCGAGCAGGCGTCCGCCGAAGCCGAGCGCCGCGAACCAGACCAGGCTCGCCAGCGCCGCCCCGAGTCCGAAGGTCCAGCGCAGGTCGCCCCGGTCGGCGGCGACTGAGCCCAGCAGGAACACGGTGTCGAGGTAGACGTGCGGGTTGAGCCAGGTCAGCGCGAGACAGGTGAGCACCGCCCGCCTGCGGGAGCCGGCCGCGTCGCCCTCCGTGCGCAGCGCGCCCCCGGCGGGACGGACCACGCGCCGGGCGGCGAGGGCGCCGTAGCCGAGCAGGAACGCGCCGCCGATCCAGCCGACCGCAGTCAGGACGCCGGGCCACGCCACCACCACCGCGCCGACCCCGCCGACGCCGAGGGCGATCAGGGCCGCGTCGGACAGGGCGCAGATGCCGACGACGGCGAGGACCGCGTCACGGCGGATGCCCTGGCGCAGGACGAAGGCGTTCTGGGCGCCGATGGCGACGATGAGCGAGAGTCCGGTGCCAAAGCCGGCGGCTGCGGCGGAGAGGGAGGCGGTCACGGCATCGACGCTAGTCAGGAGCGCGAATGGAGTACAGCTAAAGATTCTTACGTATCATTAGCAATTGTGATGCCAGAGTTTCCTCTCGACCAGGTGCGGACCCTGCTCGCGGTGGTCGACGAGGGCACCTTCGACGCGGCCGCCGCGGTGCTGCATCTGACGCCGTCGGCGGTCAGTCAGCGGGTCAAGGCGCTGGAGCAGCGCACGGGCCGAGTGCTGCTGGTGCGGTCCAAGCCGGTGCGGCCCACCGAGTCGGGCGAGGTGATCGTGCGGTTCGCGCGGCAGCTGGCGCGGATCGAGCGGGACGCGTGGTCCGAGCTCGGCGCGCGTGCTGACGGCGAGCCGACGCGGGTGTCGATCGCGGTCAACGCCGACTCGCTGGCGACGTGGTTCCTGCCCGCGCTGACCCGGGTGCCGGACGAGCCGCCGCTCCGCTTCGAGCTGCACCGCGAGGACGAGGAGCACACGGCGACCCTGCTGCGGGAGGGCCTGGTGATGGCGGCGGTGACGTCGTCGCCCGACGCCGTGGCGGGCTGCTCGGTGCGCTCGCTGGGCCGGATGCGGTACGTCGCCGCGGCGAGCCCCGACTTCGTGGACCGGCATCTCGACGGGCCCCTGGGCGACGCGCTGGCGAAGGCGCCCGTGGTGACCTTCGACCGGCGGGACACCTATCAGGACCGTTTCGTACGGGAGTTGCGGCACGGCGGCGGCGGAGCGAGCCCGGCCCGGCACGCGATCCCCACCTCAGAGGGGTTCGTGGAGGCGGTGACGCTGGGCCTCGGCTGGGGCATGGTCCCGGAGGTGCAGGCGGGCGCCCTCCTGCGCGCCGGGCGCCTGGTTCAGCTCGCGCCGGAGCGACCGGTCGACATCCCCCTGTACTGGCAGCAGTGGAAGCTGGACTCCCCGGCGCTGGCCGCGGTCGCCGAGGCGGTGACGGCCGCGGGGGCGGAGGCGCTGCGGAGCTGAGTGGTGCCCGAGCGGCGCTACCCAGCTGAGTCAGGGCCGCCGGCCAGCGCCGTCAGCTGGGCCTCCGCGCTGTCCAGCAGCATCTCCAGCGCGGTCGGATAGGCGCTTTCGACCATGCGTTCGGCCAGCAGGGGCGCGGCCTCGGCGATGCGCGGGTGGGTGGTGCGGGGCAGGTGGGCGTACGTCGAGCTCCACATGTCCTCGTCGGCGTGGAGGGCGGCGCTCGGCAGGGCGAGGGAGGCGGCGTCGAGGGCGGCGAAGGCGAGGGTCTGGTCGATGAAGGCGTGGTAGATGCGCACGGTGTCGGGCAGCGGGAACCCGGCCTTGCGCAGCACGTCGAGGACCGCCTCGTCGGCCGCCAGTTCATGGGGGCGGCCGGTGACCCGGTTCGTGGTCAGCAGGGCGGCCTGCGGATGGGCGAGGTACGCGGCGTGCAGGCGCAGGCCGACGGCTCGCAGGTCGGCCCGCCACTCCCCCGTGGGCTCCCAGCCGCGCAGGGCCTGTCCGATGAGCGCGTCGCCGATGGCGAGGGTCAGGTCGTCCATGCCGCGGAAGTAGCGGTACAGGGTGCTCGGGTCGGCGTCCAGGGCGAGGCCGAGGCGGCGGGCGGTCAGGCCCGTGCTGCCGTGTTCGCGCAGCATGCGCAGCGCGGTCTCGACGATCAGCTCCTCCGTCAGGACGGTTCCGCTCTTGGTGGGGCGGCGCCGGCGCCGCTTCTCCTCGGGCACCACGGGCTTCGGCACGATCACGACCTCCCTCGCTTATGCCAACGCCATTGACCTTAAGGGAAGCGGCGGCGTTGTATCGACGGCGGGGCCCCTCACGTCGTAGACCTTCAGCCGGAGGAGTGTTGTCATGCGTGTACTGCTCGTGGGTGCCGGAGGGGTGGGCACCGCCGTCACCCGGATCGCCGCCCGCAGGTCGTTCTTCGAGGCGATGGTCGTGGCCGACTACGACCTGGCGCGGGCCGAGGCGGCCGTGGCGGCGCTCGGTGCGGACGGGGGCCGCTTCCGGGCCGAGCGCGTCGACGCGAGTGACGAGACGGCCGTGGCGGCGCTGCTGGAGCGGCACTCCTGCGACGTCCTCCTCAACGCCACCGACCCCCGCTTCGTGATGCCGCTGTTCCGCGCGGCCCGTACCGCATCCGCCACGTATGTCGACATGGCGATGTCCCTGTCGCGTCCGCACCCCGAGCGTCCCTACGAGGAGTGCGGGGTCAAGCTGGGCGACGCGCAGTTCGAGGACGCCGTGGAGTGGGAGAAGGCGGGGCTGCTGGCCCTCGTCGGCATGGGGGTCGAGCCGGGTCTGTCGGATGTCTTCGCGCGGTACGCGGCGGACGAACTCTTCGACGAGATCGAGGAGATCGGCGTCCGCGACGGCGCGAACCTCACCGTCGACGGCTACGACTTCGCCCCGTCCTTCAGCATCTGGACGACGATCGAGGAGTGCCTCAACCCGCCGGTCGTCTACGAGGCCGACCGCGGCTGGTTCACCACCGCGCCGTTCAGCGAGCCGGAGGTGTTCGACTTCCCCGAGGGCATCGGCCCGGTGGAGTGCGTGAACGTCGAGCACGAGGAGGTGCTGCTGATCCCGCGGTGGGTCGGCGCGCGGCGGGTCACCTTCAAGTACGGCCTGGGCGACGAGTTCATCGAGGTCCTCAAGACCCTGCACAAGCTGGGCCTGGACCGCACCGAACCGGTTGCCGTCCGCGACGCGCGGGTCTCGCCCCGGGACGTCGTGGCCGCCTGTCTGCCCGACCCGGCGACGCTGGGCGAGCGGATGCACGGCAAGACCTGCGCGGGCACCTGGGTGAAGGGCGTCAAGGACGGGGCGCCGCGCGAGGTGTACCTGTACCACGTGGTCGACAACCAGTGGTCCATGGCGGAGTACGGCAGCCAGGCGGTGGTGTGGCAGACGGCGGTCAACCCGGTCGTCGCCCTCGAACTCCTCGCCGGCGGCGCCTGGAAGGGCGCGGGCGTCCTCGGCCCGGAGGCCTTCCCCGCCGGCCCCTTCCTGGACCTGCTCACCGCGTACGGCTCGCCGTGGGGTCTGCGCGAACAGTGAAGCCGGGTCCACCGGAAGTCCGTTGTTTCACATACGCATCGACAGGTGACCCGAAAGCGAGTAAGCCATCCGCGAGGGCACGGACGACTTCGAGCGCAGGTGACATCGATGGACGACTGGCGAGACCATGCCGCGTGCCGCCACGAGGACCCCGACCTCTTCTTCCCGATCGGCAACACCGGCCCGGCACTGGTGCAGACGGAACAGGCGAAGGCGGTCTGCCGCCGTTGCCCGGTGCGCGAGCGGTGCCTGGAATGGGCCATGGAGACCGGGCAGGCCATCGGCGTCTGGGGCGGTACGAGCGAGGCCGAACGACGGTCACTGCAACGCCGCCGGGCCAGGGCCGGACGCTCCTCCGGCTAGCCGTGGGACGCGCAGGGTGAAGACGCTTCCGGTGCCGGGCTCGCTCGTCGCCTCCGCCGTGCCGCCGTGCGCGGCCATCAGGTGGCGGACGATCGGCAGGCCCAGGCCGCTGCCTCCGGTGCGGCGGCTGCGGGACTTCTCGGCGCGCCAGAAGCGGTCGAAGACGTGCGGCAGGTCCTCGGGCGCGATGCCGCTGCCGGTGTCGGTGACTTCGAGGACCACGTCGTCTCCGTCGGCGCGCGCGGACAGCGTGACCGTGCCGTCGGCAGGCGTGTGGCGCAGCGCGTTGGAGACGAGGTTGCCGAGCGCCTGCCGCATCCGCACCGGGTCGGCGTCCAGCCACGGCTCGCCGTCCGTCGCGGTGCGCAGGGTGACGCCCGCGGTGTCGGCCGCGACGCGGTGGGCGGCGGCGACCTGACCGAGCAGCTCACCGGCGGCGACGGGCTCGCGGTGCAGCCGCAGCGTGCCGGCGTCGGCGGCGGCGAGGTCCTGGAGGTCGTCGATGACCCGCTGGAGGACGAGCGCCTCCTCGTGCAGGGAGGCCAGCAGTTCGGGGGCGGGGGCGACGACGCCGTCCCTGGTCACCTCCAGCCAGCCGCGGATGTTGGTGAGGGGGCTGCGCAGTTCGTGGGCGATGTCGCTGACCATCGCCTTGCGTTGGGCCTCGAGGCGTTCCCGGCGTTCGGTGAGGTCGTTGAAGGCCGCGGCGAGGATGCCGGTCTCGTCCCGCGTGGTCACGGGCACCCGCACATGCAGTTCGGGCGGTTGCTGGGCGGCGGCGGTCAGTGCGCGGAGCGGCCGGACGAGCCGCGTGGCGACGACGGCGGTCACGGCGACGGTGACGGCGAGCACCAGCCCGGCGGCGCCGACGACCTTGGCCTTGTTGGCCGGTGACATGTCGAACCGCACGGCGGTGCGGTCGCCGCCGCCCAGAAACAGCTCGGCGGTCGGGGCGACGTAGGGGTCGAGCTGGGCGCGGCGCGCGCTGTCGACGCAGCCCTGGAGCGTGCGGCCGGTCGCCGAGCCGGGCGGTACGTCGATCTTGCCCAGCTGGTAACGCCCGCCCAGGGTCCGGTCGGTGAAATCGAAGCCGACGAACAGCGCGTCGGCCAGCTTCACGTCCTGTCGGCCCAGGCAGCCGCGGGCTCGTCGCGTCAGGTCCGCGAGGGCCTTCTCCTCGGTGGGGGTCGGGGTGTTGAGGAGTCCGTCGGCGCAGTCGTCGGGCACGTCGTCGTCGTTGCTGAGGACCGGACGTCCGCTGGGTGTCCCGGTGATGCTGGTCTCGATGCCGAACCGGGCGAAGCACTTCTGCCGCACCAGCGCCAGTTTCTCCAGCTTGGCGCGCTCCTGGGCCGTCAGCCGGTACGGCCCCACGACCCGGGGATCGACGCCGCTGCGCTGCGCGCCGCGCTCGGTGTAGGTGTCGGTGCGCAGGGGGTCGACGGTGGCGGCGGCACGGGGCGGCAGGGAGGTGCCGGCCGGCGCGGAGTCGGCGATGGGGGTGCGGTCGGTGGTGGTCAGGGCGATCCGGCGGCCGGTCCGCTCGGACAGGGACCGGACGACGACGTCGACTCCCTTCCACGTCGGGTGGGTTGCCGCGTACCCGCTCAACCGGGCGAGGACGTCCATGTCCTCGGCGAGCACCTGCCCCTGCTCCTCCCGCAGCGCGCGGGTCGTCGTCTCCACCGCCAGCCATGCGGTCGCCGCGACCGAGCACACGGCGATCAGCACCGAGGCGACGAGCAGCCGGACCGAGAGGCGTTTGCGCAGGGGGATGCGGCGGCTCATGCACGGCCGCCGCTGAGCTTGTAGCCGACGCCGAACACGGTCAGCAGCCGCACCGGCCTGCGGGGATCGGCCTCGATCTTCCGGCGCAGGTTCATGATGTGGACGTCGACGGCCCGCTCGGTGGACGCCCGGTCGATGCCGCGGGTGCACTCCAGCAACTGCCGCCGGGAGAAGACCCGTTCGGGTTCGGCGGTCATGGCGAGCAGGATGGCGAACTCGGCGGGTGTGCACTCCACCGGCTCACCGTCGCACCGCACTTCGTGCCGTACGGGGTCGACCTCCACCCCGGCGGCCCGTACGGGCCCCGCGCCGCGTCCGCTGCGCCGCAGCACCGTCCGGATGCGTGCCATCAGCTCGCGCGGGCTGTAGGGCTTGGTCATGTAGTCGTCGGCGCCGACGTCCAGGCCCAGCAGCACGTCGTCCTCGCCGGCCCGGGCGGTGAGCATCAGCACCGGGACATCGCCCTCCCGCCGCAGCGCACGGCACACGCCGAGCCCGTCGAACACCGGCAGCATCAGATCGAGCACGACCAGGTCGGGCCGCAGCCGCCGCACCGCGTCGAGGGCGGCCCCGCCGTCGTGGACGACGGTGGCGGTGTGGCCCTCGGCCAGCAGGGAGCGGCGTATGAGTTCGGCCTGCATCTCGTCGTCCTCGGCGACCAGCACATGTGCGCACATTCGGCGAAGCCTAAGCCGCTCAGCGGGCCAGCGAGTCGGCGTCGCCCATGACGACGACCGGGTGCCGGGCCGGGTCCAGGGCCCGGAGGAGCTGCTTCATGTGCTTCTCGGTGATGCTGACGCAGCCGTGGGTGGGGCCGCCGTGGTCGACGTGCAGCCATATGCCGCCGCCGCGACCCGCGCCGAGCGGGCGGGTCCAGTCGAGCGGCGAGGTGCCGGGCTTCCGGTTGTAGTTGATCGCGACGACGTAGTCGAAGGAGCCCGCCAGGGATTCGCCTTCGAAACCGGTGCCGGTCGCGGTGAAGCCGCCGCCCTGGTCGTACGGCAGCCGGGTGCCGGGGTCGCGGAGCAGTCCGCCGGCGTCGGTGAGGCCGAAGACGCCGATGGGCGAGCGCAGGTCACCTGCGCGGTGGTCGTCGCTCCAGCCGCGCAGCGCGTTGTGCGCGGGCCAGGACTCCCCCGCCTCCCAGCCCGCGTCGGTGCGCTCGTACAGGACGACGGTGGACCGCGGGGAGCTCTTGCCGCGTCCGGTGACGACGACGGCCTGCCGGGCGTCGTCCGGCACCTTCGCCCACGTCTTCGGCCCCAGGCCGGGCAGTTGCTGCGGGGCCACGTCCAGGGAGATCGGCGGCGCGGGCCGGACCGTCGTGGTGACCGGCGGCCGCTCGGGGGTCGCCGCGGCCCCTCCCCCGCACCCCGTGAGCACGAGGGAGGCGGTCAGCAGGACGACGTGGGGTCTGCGAGTGATCATGGGTCGACCTTCGCCGACACTTGTTTGGAACTCGTCAGGTCGGGGGTCCGGGTCGGCTCCCCCTCTCTAGGGTGCGCTCGGTTTGCCCTGTCCGTACACCCAGGTCCGGAACAGACCGTCCAGGTCCTTGCCCGACTCGCGCTCCGAGAGCGCCACGAACTGCGCGGTCGTCCCGTGCCCGTCCCGGTGCTCGGCGGCCCAGGCCCGCAGAATCCGGAAGAACGTACGGTCCCCGACGGCCGTGCGGAGCTTGTGCAGGGCCATGGCGCCGCGCGCGTACACGGGTGTGCCGAAGATGTTCGCGCCGCTGCCCGGGTCACCCGGCGGGAACTCCCACAGGCCGTCGCTCGCGGGACGTGCGTACAGCGCGTCGAACGTCTTCTGCGCGCTGTCGCCGCCGTGCTGTTCGTCGTAGAGCCACTCGGCGTAGGTCGCGAAGCCCTCGTTGAGCCAGATGTCCTTCCAGGAGGTGAGGGTGACGGAGTCACCGAACCACTGGTGGGCGCTCTCGTGGACGAGGGTGCTCAGGTCGGGCGCCTGGTCGTACACGGGCCGGGTCTGCGTCTCCAGCGCGTAGCCGACGTTCGGGGCCCGGTCGACGATCGAGCCGGCCGCCTTGAAGGGGTACGGCCCGAAGAGCTTGCTCTCCCATGCGAGGACGGACGGCAGCTTCTTGAGGACGGGGTCCGCCGCGGCCGCCTCGCGCGGGTCGACGGCGTTGTAGATCCGGATGCCGTCGCGGGTGGTGGACTGCGTGACCTTGAACTTCCCGATCGTCGCCGTGACCAGATAGGCGGCCATGGGCTCGCTCTGGCGCCAGCGGAACGTGGTGTGCCCGTGCTCGCTCCGCTTGCCGAGCAGCACGCCGTTGGCGACGGCGGTGCGGCCGTCGGGGACGGTGATCGTGAAGTCGTACGACGCCTTGTCCTTGGGGTGGTTGTTCGCCGGGAACCAGGTCATCGCGCCCTGCGGCTCGCCCGCGACGAAGGCGCCGTCGTCGGTGGGGATCCAGCCGTCGAGGGAGCCGTCCGGGTCGGTGACGGGGGCCGGGGTGCCCTGGTAGCTGACGGTGACGCGGAACCACTGGCCGCGGTGCAGGGCCCTGCGCGGGGTGACGGTGAGTTCCTGTCCGTCGCGGCTGAAGTCCGCCTTGTCGCGGCCGACCGTGAGGCCGGTGATCTTCAGGCCGTTCAGGTCGAGGTTGAAGCGGCTCAGGCTCTGGGTGGCGCGGGCGGTGAGGACGGCCTTGCCGGCGAGCCGGCCGCTCGACGGGTCGTAACGGAGGGTCAGGTCGTAGTGGTGGACGTGGTATCCGCCGTTGCCGGCCAGCGGGAAGTACGGGTCGCCGACCCCGGCCGTGCCCGCCGACGGGGGTGCCGCGGCGCCGAGCAGTGCGGCGAGGGCGACAGGGACGGTTCCGAGCACGAAGGTACGTCTGACGGCTCTGGGCACATGCGCTCCTACGGTCGAGGGGCGGAGACGGCTTCACACTAAAGGTGATCTCCGGGGAACTCGCCCTGCATCAGGTCAAGTCGTCACCCGGCCGGAGTTACTCTCCGGGCACCACCGAACCCGGAGAAAGGCCCCGCCGTGAGCGTTCGCGTCCGCCGCGTCTATGAATCGCCCGAACCCGAGGACGGCGTCCGTGTCCTGGTCGACCGGCTGTGGCCGCGCGGCCTGTCGAAGGACGCGGCCAAGGTGGACGAGTGGCCCAAGGCCATGACCCCGTCGACGGAGCTGCGCCGCTGGTACCACGCGGGCGAGGGCTCGTACGAGGAGTTCGCCCGCCGCTACGAGGCGGAGCTCGACGCGCCCGAGGCCGCCGAACTGCTGGACCACGTCCGGGAGTTGGCGAGCAAGGGGACGGTGACGCTGTTGACGGCCGCGAAGTCTCCCGAGGAGAGCCACGCGGCCGTACTGGTACAGCTGTTGGGGTGAGCCCTCGCGGGTCAGCCCGTCTGCTTCGCCGCCGCCCGGCCCGCCGCCCGGCCCGAGAACAGGCAGCCGCCGAGGAACGTGCCCTCCAGCGCGTTGTAGCCGTGGACGCCGCCGCCGCCGAAGCCGGCCACCTCGCCGGCCGCGTACAGGCCCTCGATCGGGTTGCCGTCGGCGCCCAACGCCCGTGAGTCCAGGTCGGTCTGGATGCCGCCGAGGGTCTTGCGGGTCAGGACGTGCAGCTTGACGCCGATGAGCGGGCCGGCCTCGGGGTCGAGGATGCGGTGCGGGGTGGCGACGCGGCCGAGCTTGTCGCCGATGTAGCGGCGGGCGTTGCGGATGCCCTGGATCTGGGCGTCCTTGCTGTACGGGTTGGCGATCTGGAGGTCGCGGGCCTCGATCTGGCGGCGGATCTCGCTCGCGTCCAGGAGGGGCTTGTCGGTCAGCGCGTTCATCTTCTCGACCAGTTCCTCCAGACCCGGCGCGGTCACGAAGTCGGCGCCCTTGCGCAGGAACGCGTCGACCGGACCGGGCGCCCCCTTGCCCAGCACCCGCGTCTTGAGGAAGCCGACGCGGTCCTTGGCGGTGATGTCGGGGTTCTGCTCGGAGCCCGACAGCGCGAACTCCTTCTCGATGATCTTCTGGGTGAGGATGAACCAGGAGTGGTCGTACCCGGCGATGTCCTCGGTGGTGCGCAGGTGCTTGAGGGTGCCGAGGGTGTCGTAGCCGGGCAGGCAAGGGTCGGGCAGGCGGCGGCCGAGGGCGTCGAACCAGAGGGAGGACGGGCCGGGCAGGATGCGGATGCCGTGGCCGGGCCAGATCGGGTCCCAGTTCTGCAGGCCCTCGGTGTAGTGCCACATGCGGTCGCGGTTGACCAGGCGTACGCCCGCCTCGGCGCTGATGTCGAGCATGCGGCCGTCGACGTAGGCGGGGACGCCGGTGACCATCTCGGTGGGCGGGGTGCCGAGGCGTTCGGGCCAGTAGCGGCGCACGATGTCGTGGTTGGCGCCGATGCCGCCGGTGGTGACGACGACGGCCTGGGCGGTGAGTTCGAAGTCGCCGACGCGGTCGCGGTTGGACTTCACGCCGCGGGCGGAGTTGTCCTCGGCGAGGACGGTGCCGCGTACGCCGCGGGCCTGGCCGTCCTCGATGACGAGCGCGTCGACCTGGTGGCGGTGGTAGAAGGTCAGGAGTCCGTCTCGGGCGGCCTGCTTGGCATGGTTCACGAAGGGTTCGACGACGCCGGTGCCGGTGCCCCAGGCGATGTGGAAGCGGGGCACGGAGTTGCCGTGTCCGTGGGCGCGCAGGTCACCGCGCTCGGCCCAGCCGACCGTGGGCAGGAACTTGATGCCGTGCCCCTCCAGCCAGGATCGCTTCTCGCCGGCCGCGAACTCGACGTAGGCGCGCGCCCAGCGCACCGCCCAGGAGTCCTCGTCGTCGACGCGGTCGAAGCCGGCGCTGCCCTGCCAGTCGCTCCAGGCCAGGTCGAAGGAGTCCTTGATGCCGAGCCGCCGCTGCTCCGGGGAGTCGACGATGAAGAGCCCGCCGAAGGACCAGAAGGCCTGCCCGCCGAGGTTGGCGGCGTTCTCCTGGTCGACCAGGGCGACCCGGCGGCCCCGGCTGGTCAGTTCGTGCGCGGCGACCAGACCGGCGAGACCGGCTCCGACGACGATGACGTCGGCATCCATGGCGACCGTCCCTTCCTCATGCGGTGGTGTCAGTGGTACTGCCGTCGGTCAGCAGCGCGGTGAGCAGTTGCTTGAGCCAGACGCGGGCGTGTACGACGTCCCGGTCGAGCAGCAGTTGGGTGGTGACGCCGTCGTACGCGGCGACGACGGCGTGGGCGGCGCCGTCGAGGTCGGCGAGCACGGCGGGCAGTTCGGTGTGGCCCCGCGCGCGGGCGAGCCGTTCCCGGATCGCCTCGCGCAGCCGCGCCCGGTGGTCGAGGAGGGTCTCGGCGACGGCGGGCGCCCGGGCGGCGTGCACCAGGAAGTCCGTCTTCACCAGCAGCCAGTCCCGGTCGAGGAGCAGCACCTCGGTGACGCGGTCCACGGCGGCGGGCACGTCGAGGTCGGGACCGTCCAGGGCGAGCGCCCCGGACACCTGGTCGGCGATCAGGTCGGCACGCTGCTGGTAGAGCGCGAAGAACAGCTCGTCGAGGCTGTCGAAGTTGGAGTAGAAGGCGCCCCGGCTGTATCCGGCGGCCTCGCAGACCTCCTCGATGGAGACGCGCCCGAAGCCTTTGGCCGCGAAGACCGCGAAGGCGGCGTCGAGCAGATTGGCGCGGGTGCGCACCCGCCGCTTCGTCACGCGCCGCGCTGTCTCCATGGTCGCCCTCCTGTTCGATACGCGAATGTATCGGATACACCGGTGTATCGAAAGGGCCGGGAAGCCAGCACATCTCCGCCGGGAATCCAGCGCACCCCTATGGGAACAGATTTTCGAATCAGGCGTACGCTGGTTCCATGTCCACGCACCTCCAGGCCTCCCTCTTCGACCAGACCGACCGCCTGAGCCTCGGCCCCCTCGACGGAGTCACCCGCACCGAGCTCGGTTCCGGCGCCTGGATCGACGTGCTGCCCAGTTGGCTGGCGGGCTCCGACACCCTGTTCGAACAGCTCGCCGCCGAGGTCCCGTGGCGCGCCGAGCGCCGGAAGATGTACGACAACGTCGTGGACGTCCCCCGACTGCTCGCGTACTACGGGCGCGACGACGTCCTCCCCCACCCGGTGCTGACCGAGGCGCGCGAGTCGCTCAGCGCGCACTACGCCGACGAGTTGGGCGAGCCGTTCACCACGGCCGGGCTCTGCTACTACCGCGACGGCCGGGACAGCGTCGCCTGGCACGGCGACCGGATCGGCCGGGGCGCCCGCGAGAACACGATGGTCGCCATCCTGTCCGTCGGCGCACCCCGCGACCTGCTGCTGCGCCCGATGCGCGGCGGCGCGGGCACGGTCCGGCGCCCGCTGGGCCACGGCGACCTGATCGTGATGGGCGGCACCTGCCAACGAACGTGGGAGCACTGCGTACCGAAGACCACGCGAGCCGCGGGACCGCGCATCAGCGTCCAGTTCCGCCCGCACGGCGTGCACTGAGGCGGAGAGGCGGCCGCTTCGGGCGCACGCAGGGGGCTGCCTCCGGCGGACGGTGCCGGAGGCGGCCCTTCCCCGCCCAGCACCCCGGCGCGGCCCTCAGCCGACGCATCTGATGTGATGCCCCCGTCGGGCAGGGAACCTCCTCATCGAGCGGGACGATCATGCGGGCTGAAGTGCAGCAAGTCGCCGACGGCACCTACCTGGTGCACGGCTCCAACACCAACTGGGTGATCCTGACGGAGGGCGACGCGGTCACCCTCGTCGACACCGGCTATCCGGGGGACCGAGAGCTGGTCCTCGACTCCCTCACCCAGGTGGCCGGTTCACCGGAAGCCGTCACGGCGGTGCTGATCACGCACGCCCACAACGACCACCTCGGGTCCGCCGAGCATCTGCGCGCCACCTACGGCACGCCGGTCCTGCTGCACGAGGCCGAAGTGCCGCACGCCCGGCGGGAGTTCCTGCACCAGGTCACCGTCGGGGACGTCGTGCGGAACGGCTGGCGGCCGGGTGTCGTGCCGTGGGCGCTGCACGCGATCCGCTCCGGCGGCAAGGCGCACGTCCCGGTGACCGCGCCGGAGGCGTTCCCCAAGCCCGGTCCGCTGGACGTGCCCGGCCGCCCGGTCCCGGTGCACACGCCGGGCCACACCGACGGCCACGTCGCCTTCCACCTCCCGGAGGCCGGGGTGCTGATCTCCGGGGACGCCCTGGTGAGTGGCCACCCCACCTCGCGGATCGCGGGCCCGCAGCTGCTGCCGGACATGTTCCACCACGAGCGCGCCCGTGCCGTGGCCTCGCTGGACGTCCTCGCCGAGCTGGACGGCGAACTCATGCTGCCGGGGCACGGTCCGGCGCACCGCGGTCCACTCCGTGAAGCGGCACTTCAGGCCAAGGACCGCGCCCTCTAAGGTGAGGTGACGATCACCGCGAGACGAGGACGAACGGCCGATGGCACTGCAGATCAGCGCGACGAACCCGGAGCACCCCGCGCTCCTGCTGGAGCTGCCGTGGGACGTGCCCCTGGAGGAGTGGCCGGAAGAGGTCCTCGTCCCGCTCCCGCGCGGCATATCCCGGCACGTGGTGCGCTACGCCCGCGCCGGCGACGAGGTCATCGCCGTCAAGGAACTCGCCGAGCGGCCCGCCCTCAACGAGTACGACATGCTCCGCGACCTCGACCGGCTCGCCATCCCGTCGGTGGACCCGCTCGCCGTGGTCACGGGCCGCACCGACACCGACGGCAACCCGCTGGAGTCCGTCCTGGTCACCCGGCATCTCGGCGGCTCGATGCCGTACCGGTCGATGTTCGAGACGACGATGCGGCCCGCGACCATGCACCGCCTCATGGACGCCCTGGCCGTCCTCCTCGTACGACTCCATCTGGCCGGGTTCGCCTGGGGCGACTGCTCCCTCTCCAACACCCTCTTCCGCCGGGACGCGGGCGCCTACGCCGCCTATCTCGTCGACGCCGAGACCGGCGAACTGCACCCCCAACTCAGCAACGGCCAGCGCGAGTACGACCTCGACCTGGCCCGCGTGAACATCAGCGGCGAGCTCCTCGACCTGGAGGCGTCCGGGGCGCTGCACCCCTCCGTCGACGCGATCGAGTTCGGCATGGAGATCTGCGACCGCTACCGCAGCCTGTGGGAGGAGCTGACCCGTACCTCGGTGTACCCGGCGGGCAAGTACCACTACATCGAGCGCCGTATCCGCCGCCTCAACGACCTCGGTTTCGACGTGGCCGAGATGCAGATCGAGCACGCGAACAACGGCGACACGGTCACCTTCGTGCCCAAGGTCGTCGACGCCGGCCACCACCAGCGCCAGTTGCTGCGGCTGACGGGCCTGGACACCGAGGAGAACCAGGCCCGGCGGCTGCTGAACGACCTGGAGAGCTGGATGGCCACCCAGGACGACTACGCCCCGGGCGACCCGCTCGGCGCCCGCCCCGAGGTCCTCGCGCACCGCTGGGTGCGGGACGTGTTCCGTCCGACCGTGCGCGCCGTGCCGCTGGAGCTGCGCGGTTCGATGGACCCGGCCGAGATCTACCACGAGCTGCTGGAACACCGTTGGTACCTGTCGGAGCGGGCGCAGCACGACATCGGTCTGGACACCGTGGTCGCGGACTACATCGAGAACATCCTCCCCAAGGCCCGCGAGACCCTCCTGCCGACCGAGCCCGTCCCCGAGTGACTCAGGCGGGCGGGACCACGGCCACCGGGCAGCCCGCGTGGTGCAGGACGCCGTGCGCGACCGATCCGATGCGAGCTCCTACGGCGGTACGACGGGCCCGGCGGCCGACGACCATCAACTGGGCCCGCGCCGCCACCGACAGCAGCACCTGGCCGGCGCTGCCCATCTCGATGTGCTCGACGACGGGGACGTCCGGGAAGCGCTCCCGCCAGGGTTCCAGGGCCGTCTGAAGCGCCTGCTTCTCGCGCGGCTCCAGACCGCCCGTCTCGTCGAGGAGCTTGAGCGAGCCCGGGCTGTAGGCGAACACCGGGGGCAGCGTCCAGGCCCGTACGGCCCGTACCGTCGCCCCGCGCGCGGCGGCCGTCTCGAAGGCGAACCCGAGGGCGGCGGCGCTGTCCTCGGGGTCCTCGCCCTGCTGGCCGACGACGATCTCCCGGCCGGCGGCCTCGGCGGTCGGCTCGTCCCCGGCACGGACCAGCACGACGGGCCGTACCGCCTCCGCGATCACCTGCTGGCCGACCGAGCCGAGCAGGAACCCGACGACCGGCCCGTGCCCGCGCGAGCCCAGCACCAGCAGCTCCGCGCCCGCCGCGGCCTCCACCAGTGCCTCGACGGTGCCACCCTCCAGGACGTCGGTGGTCACGACGAGCCCGTGGTGGCGCACGGCGACCGCCTCGGCGGCCTCGGCCACCGCGTCACGCACCCAGCCGGCCTGCGTCTCCGGGTCGGACAGCACGTCGAGCGCCACGTCCGCCTGGAACCGCCAGGCCTGCACCACCCGCAGCTCCAGCCCCCGGCGGACCGCCTCCCGCGCCGCCCAGTCCAGTGCGGCGAGGCTCTCCTCGGTCCCGTCGAAACCCACGGTGATCGGGCGCGTCATACGGCTGTCTCCCTCGGCGTGAATGATCAGGCACCTTCCCCCAGTCTTCACTACGCTGCCGCCATGAGCCTGGTGTGGGAACAAGTCAACGTGGACGCTGCCGATCCCGTGGCCCTGGGCCGCTGGTGGACCGAGGCGCTGGGCTGGGTCGTCGTCAACGACGACCCGCACGAGTACGAGATCCGCCCCGAGAAGGACCGGCTGCCGGGGCTGCTCTTCTCCCCCGTCCCCGAGGGCAAGACGATCAAGAACCGGCTCCATCTCGACCTCCGCCCCGACGACCAGGCGGCCGAGGTGGCCCGCCTCCTCGCCCTCGGCGCCCGGCACGCCGATCCCGTGTACGGCGGGTTCTCGTGGGTGACGCTCCTCGATCCCGAGGGCAACGAGTTCTGTGTGCTGAGCGGCGGGACACCGCATACCTGAGCGAAGCAGGACGTTCGAACATACGATGGGCGACAGCCACAGCCGACGACCCGGGGTGGGAGACGCATGGCACAGGCCGCCGAAGCAGCGCGGACCGTCATCCTGACCGTGGACGACGACCCGGGAGTCTCCCGTGCCGTCGCCCGTGACCTGCGGCGGCGCTACGGCGAGTCGTACCGCATCGTGCGCGCCGAGTCCGGCGAGTCCGCGCTGGAGGCGCTGCGCGAGCTGAAGCTGCGCGGTGACCTGGTCGCGGTGATCCTCGCCGACTACCGGATGCCGCAGATGAACGGCATCGAGTTCCTGGAGCAGGCCCTCGACGTGTACCCGGGCGCGCGCCGGGTGCTGCTGACGGCGTACGCGGACACGAGCGCGGCGATCGACGCGATCAACGTCGTCGATCTCGACCACTACCTACTCAAGCCGTGGGACCCGCCGGAGGAGAAGCTCTACCCGGTTCTCGACGACCTGCTTGAGGCGTGGAAGTGCAGTGACTACCGGCCCGTGCCCGCCACCAAGGTGGTCGGGCACCGCTGGTCGGCGCGCTCGTCCGACGTCCGCGAGTTCCTGGCCCGCAACCAGGTGCCGTACCGCTGGTACTCCGCCGACGAGCCCGAGGGGCAGCGGCTGCTGGCGGCGGCCGGGCAGGACGGGCAGCAACTGCCGCTGGTGATCACGCCGGACGGCACACCGCTGGTCGCGCCCGAGGCGCCGGAGCTGGCCGCGCAGGTGGGGCTGGCGACCACGCCCACGGCCGAGTTCTACGACCTGGTCGTCATCGGCGGCGGTCCGGCCGGGCTCGGCTCGGCCGTGTACGGAGCGTCGGAAGGGCTGCGGACCGTGCTCGTGGAGCGGTCGGCGACCGGCGGGCAGGCCGGGCAGAGCTCCCGGATCGAGAACTACCTCGGCTTCCCGGACGGCGTTTCCGGCGCCCAGCTCACCGACCGGGCCCGCCGGCAGGCCGCGAAGTTCGGCGCCGAGATCCTCACCGCACGCGATGTGACGGCGCTGGAGATCAACGGGGCCGCAAGGGTCGTACGGTTCTCCGACGGCTCGGCGATCGCCGCGCACAGCGTGATCCTGGCGACCGGTGTGTCGTACCGGCAGCTTCAGGCGCCGGGCTGCACCGATCTGACCGGGTGCGGGGTGTACTACGGCTCGGCGCTGACCGAGGCGGCCTCCTGCCAGGGGCAGGACATCTACATCGTCGGCGGCGCCAACTCGGCGGGGCAGGCGGCGATGTACCTGTCCAAGGGCGCCAAGTCGGTGACGCTGCTGGTGCGCGGCCCCGACCTGGCCGCGTCCATGTCGCACTACCTGATCCAGCAGATCAACGAGGCGCCCAACATCTCGGTGCGCGCGCGGACGGTCGTCGAGGCCGCCCACGGCTCCGACCACCTGGAGCAGCTCACACTGCGCGACGTCGACACCGGGCAGACCGAACTCGTCGACGCGCAGTGGATGTTCGTGTTCATCGGCGCGGCCCCGCTCACCGACTGGTTGGACGGCACGGTGCTGCGGGACGACCACGGGTTCATCCTGGCGGGGCCCGACCTGACCGCCGACGGGCGGCCGCCCGCGGGCTGGGAGCTGGACCGGCCGCCGTACCACCTGGAGACCAACATCCCCGGGGTGTTCGTGGCGGGCGACGCGCGCGCGGAGTCCGCCAAGCGGGTCGCGTCCGCCGTCGGAGAGGGAGCCATGGCCGTGATGCTCGTTCACCGGTATCTGGAGCAGTCATGAGCGGGCAGTTGATGCCGTGCAGCCCCGCGGAGATCGGGTCGCTGTTCCTGTTCGAGAAGCTGTCCCCCGAGCAGTTGGGGCAGTTGTGCAGCGCGGGGCGGGTGGAGAAGTTCGAACCTGGCCCGGTCTACGCCGAGGGTGAGCCGGCCACCTGCTTCTACGTCATGATCGAGGGCACGGTGGTGCTCTCGCGGCGGGTCGCCGGCGACGACGTCGAGGTCACCCGCACCTCCCAACGCGGCGTCTACGCGGGCTCGATGCAGGCATATCTGGGCGACCGGGTGCCGCAGGTCTACAACAACTCCATGCGGGTCACCGAGCCCACCCGGTTCTTCGTGCTGCCGGGCGAGAAGTTCTCGGACTTCATGCAGGAGTGGTTCCCGATGGCGGTCCATCTGCTGGAGGGACTGTTCTTCGGTTCGAAGAGCACCCAGCGGGCCATCGGCCAGCGCGAACGGCTGCTGGCCCTCGGCTCGTTGTCGGCCGGACTCACGCACGAGCTCAACAACCCGGCCGCGGCGGCCGTGCGCGCGACGGCGACCCTGCGCGAGCGGGTCGGCAAGATGCGGCACAAGCTCGCCATCATCGCCCAGGGGAACTACGCCCCCGAGGTCATGGCCAAGCTCATCGACATCCAGGACCGCACCGCCGAACGCGTCGCCAAGGCACCGACGTTGAGCCCGCTGGAGGCCTCCGACCGGGAGGACGCGGTCTCCGACTGGCTGGACGACCACGACATCCAGAACGGCTGGCGGCTCGCCCCCACCTTCGTGCAGGCCGGCCTCGACGTGGACTGGCTGGACCAGGTCGCGGCGGCCGTGGACGAGGAGCTGCTGCCGAACGCGATCGGCTGGCTCAACTACACCGTCGAGACCGAGCTGTTGATGGACGAGATCAACGACTCCACCAACCGCATCTCGCATCTCGTCGACGCCGCCAAGCAGTACTCACAGCTCGACCGGGCGCCCTTCCAGAACGCCGACGTCCACGAACTCCTCGACAGCACCCTGCTGATGCTCTCCGGCAAGATCGGACAGCAGATCAAGGTCGTCAAGGACTACGACCGTACGCTCCCGAAGATCCCCGCCTACCCGGCGGAGCTCAACCAGGTGTGGACGAACCTCATCGACAACGCGGTCTCCGCGATCAACGGCGCGGGCGGCGAAGGGACGTTGACCGTACGGACCGCTCTCGACCACGAGCGGCTGCTGGTGGAGTTCCGTGACACCGGGCCCGGCGTGCCGAAGGAGATCCGCGGCCGGATCTTCGACCCGTTCTTCACCACCAAGCCGGTCGGCGAGGGCACCGGGCTCGGCCTCGACATCTCGTGGCGGATCGTCGTGAACAAGCACCACGGCACGTTGCAGGTCGAGTCGGAGCCGGGCGACACCCGCTTCCAGGTGCTGCTGCCGCTCACCGCCGAGGAGAACGACACCATCGAGGAGTTGGCGTGACCGACATCCAGGGACTGGACCCCAGCGTGCCGCCGAGCGGGAGCGGCTGTGCGGAGTGCGACGCCGCGGGCGGGTGGTGGTTCCATCTGCGGCGCTGTGCCCAGTGCGGGCACGTGGGGTGTTGCGACTCCTCCCCCGCCAAGCACGCGACGGCCCACTTCGAGGAGACCGGGCACCCGTTGGTGCAGAGCTACGAGCCCGGCGAGGAGTGGTACTGGAACTTCCGCACCAAGGAAATGTTCGAGTCCGGCCCTGCGCTGACCCCGCCCGACAGCCATCCCGCGGACCAGCCCGCGCCGGGGCCGGCGGGACGGGTTCCGGCGGACTGGGCGAGGATCTTGCGGTCGTAGGGGCGCCCCAAGACGGCCGGCACAGTGACAGGATGTGTTCGTGCCTCTGACCTCCTTCTCCTCTCCCCTCGTCGGGCGTGACGACGAACTCGCCCGCCTCGCCGCGGTCCTTGAGCGGGCCCGCGGCGGGGCCGCTCGCGGTGTTCTCATCGGTGGGGACGCCGGGGTCGGCAAGACCCGGTTGCTGGACGAGGTCACCCAAGGTGCCGCCCGGGACGGGATGACCGTGCTCACCGGGCACTGTGTGGATCTCGGGGACGTCGGTCTGCCCTATCTGCCGTTCACCGAGATCCTCGGAGTGCTGGCCGCCGACGAGCGGTTCGCGGGCGTGCTCGCCGGGCATCCGGTGGTCGACCGGCTGCTGGGCGGCGGCACCGACGACGTGCGGGACATGGGCGGACGGCTGCGCCTCTTCGAGGGGATCGCGGGGCTGCTGGCCGATCTCGCGGACGTGGCACCCGTG
Organism: Streptomyces justiciae; assembly: GCF_015163075.1. Classification (GTDB taxonomy): domain Bacteria; phylum Actinomycetota; class Actinomycetes; order Streptomycetales; family Streptomycetaceae; genus Streptomyces; species Streptomyces justiciae. The sequence continues at coordinate 6,044 of NZ_JADDXU010000004.1, read as the reverse complement.
TTGCTCGTCCTGGAGGACCTGCACTGGGCCGACCAGTCCTCGCGGGACCTGCTGCGGTTCCTGCTCAGCCGGGGCATTCTGCAACGCCCCGCCGGAGGGGCGCCCACGCACCGGCTGGCGGTGTTCGCGTCGTACCGCGCCGACGACCTGCACCGGCGTCACCCCCTGCGGCCGTTGCTGGCCGAGCTGGTGCGGCTGCCCGCCGTGGAGCGGCTGGAGCTACGGCCGCTGGCCGACATCGAGGTGGCGCAGCTCGTGCAGGCACTGTGGGACCGGCCGCTGCCGGACGCCACGGTCCGGCGGATCGTGGAGCGGGCCGAGGGCAACGCCTTCTACGCCGAGGAGTTGGTCGCGGCGACCGACACCGAGGCGGGCGGGGTGCCGAGCGGGCTGGCCGACGTCCTGCTGATCCGCTTCGAGCAGCTGTCGGACACCGCCCAACTCGTGCTGCGTACGGCTGCCGTCGCAGGGCGGCGGGTCGAGCACGACCTGCTGAGCGAGGCCGTCGGACTGCCCGAGGACGAGCTGGAGTCGGCGCTGCGCGAGGCGATAGGGCGGCAACTGCTCGTGCCGGGCGAGGGGGACACGTACTCCTTCCGGCACGCCCTCGCCCGGGAGGCCGTCTACGCCGATCTGCTGCCCGGTGAACGGGCCCGGCTGCACGGCGCGTTCGCCCGGCTGCTGACCGGGCGCGGCCATCGCGCCGAGACGGCGGCCGAGCGGGCCCACCACTACCGCGAGAGCCATGACCTCGCCGAGGCCCTGGCCGCCTCGCTGGAGGCGGCCGATCACGCCCAGCGGGTCGGGGCGCCCGCCGAGGAGCTACGGCATCTGGAGACGGCCCTCGACCTGTGGTCGGCGGTGGAGGCGTCGGCCCGTCCCTCCGAGGACCGGGTCACGCTCACCCTGCGTGCCTCCGCCGCGGCCGCGCACGCCGGCGAGTCGCATCGCGCGGTCTCCCTGACCCGGGCCGCGCTCGCGGGCATCGACCAGGACGCCGACTCGGAGCTGGCCGCCCGGGTCCGCTACACCCTCGCCGGGAACCTGATCAGCGTCGACAGCCTCACCGCGGCCTTCGCCTACAGCAGTGAGGCGCTCGCTCTCATCCCGGCCGAGCCGCCGTCACGGACCTGGGTGTGGGCGGCGGCCACCCATGTCATGGCGGCGCGTCATGTCGGGGAGAACGAGACCGCGTTGCGGGTCGCCCGCGAGGCCCTGCGGGTCGCCGAGCAGCTGGGGGCCGCGGACGCCCGGGCCGACCTGCTCATCTCCCTCGCCGGCCTGGAGGGCGCCGGCCGGCGCACCCCCGAGGGGCGTGAACGCCTCGGCCGGGCCCGGGAGTTGGCGCACGAATCGGGCAACGCGTCCGTGGAGCTGCGCGCCCTGTTCAACCTCGCCATCGGCAGCTACGAGTCCGGGGACCTCGAGGAGGCGCTCCCCTATCTGTCCGAGGGCATCGACCGGGCCCGCCGCGCCGGGCTGCTGTCCTCGCTGTATCCGCAGGCGATGCGCCATCTCCAGCTGCTGGTGCTCTACACGCTGGGCCGCTGGGACGAGGCGTTGCGGGCGGCGAACGGGGCCGGGATGCTGCCCGCGATCGACGGGTACGCGGCCGGGCCCGCGCTCTATGTCGCCCTCGCGCGCGGCGACTTCACGGCCGTCGACCGGGCCCGGGCCCTGCTCCGGGGCCCCTTCGACTGGATGGCCACCCTCGTCGCGGCCATCGCGCTGACCGAGGCGGCGTCGCTGCGCGGGGACGCCGAGGCCGCGGTGGAGCAGGTGCGCTCGTCGGTCAAGGCCCTCACCGACGACGCGGGCGCCCGACCCGACGTCGCCGTCCGGCTGGCCGCCCTCGCCCTGTCCGCGGTCGCCGACACCACCGCGGGGCTGCGGCTGACCGGCGACGAGGCCGGTGCGAAACGGTGGGCGGCCCCGGCGGACGAGCTGGTGGAGCTGGCCCGGCACACGGCCGCGCGCGGCGACGACGGGAATCCGCAGGGCCCGGAAGGGCAGGCGTGGCTGGCCCGCGCCGAGGCGGAGTGGGCACGGGCGGTGTCCGGTCCGGACGTGGCGGCCTGGAAGAAGGCGGTGGCCGCGTTCGACTTCGGCGACACCTATGAGCACGCGCGCTGCCAACTGCGGTACGCCGAGGCTCTGCTGGCGGCCGACCGGCGCGAGGAGGCGGCCGTTCAGGCCGGTGCGGCGCGCGAGGCGGCCCTGCGTCTGGGGGCGACGCTCCTGCTGGAACAGACGGACACGCTGATCCGCCGGGGCAGGCTGTCGACCGCCCCCGCAGAGCACAGCGCCTCGCCGCTCACCGCCCGCGAGCAGGACGTGCTGCGGCTCCTCGCCCTCGGCCGCAGCAACCGGCAGATCGGCGAGGAGCTGTTCATCAGCGGCAAGACGGCCAGCGTCCATGTCTCCAACATCCTGGCCAAGCTGGGCGCCGCGAGCCGTACCGAGGCGGTGGCCGTCGCCTACCGCGAAGGCCTCATCGCCCCGGAGTGACGGCTCGTCAGTTCCCGGTGCAGTCCAGGCTGTCGAGGTCGACGGCGTCCGCCGTGGCCTGCATGCCCTTGTCGTTGGGGTGGATGTGGTCGCCGCCGTCGAAGAAGGGCAGCATCCGCTCGTGGTCGTAGGGGCTGCGCAGGACGCGGTCGAAGTCGGTGACGGCGTCGAACTCCCCGCTGACCCTGATGAACCGGTTCACCTCCTGCCGTACGGCCTCGGCGGCGGGGTCCCATTCCGACCAGCCCTTGAAGGGGCCGACGGTGGAGACGACGAGGCACTTGCCGGCCGCGTGCACCCGGTCGGCGATCTGCCGGTATCCGTCGATCAGGTCCTGGGCGGTGACACCGGTGTGGGACTTGATGTCGTTGACGCCCTCGAAGAGGAAGACGGTGCGCACCCCCGGCAGGGAGAGCACGTCCCGGTCCAGCCGGTTCAGGGCGCTCTGCCCGGGGCCGTCCGTCAGCACCCTGTTCCCCGAGATGCCCTCGTCGGCCACGCCCTTGACCGTGTTCGGCGCCTTCTGGAGGCGCCGGGCGAGGTAGTCGGGCCAGCGGCGGTTCAGGTCGGTCGTGGACTGCCAGCCGTCCGTGATGGAGTCCCCGAGCGCGACGACCGCACCGATGCCGGGGGCCGCCCGCACGGAGACCGCGTCGAGGTAGAACCAGGAGCCGATCGACGCGCCCCACCGGTCGCCGCTCTCCTCGGCGGTGTGGTCGCCCTCGGTGAGGTAGGAGGTCTGCATGGCCATCCAGTGGCCGGTGACCGGGCCTGCCGCGTCCGGGCTGTGAATGCTGACCACCAGGTCCGTCCCGGCGGGCAACTTCCCCGGTAGTGGATCGCTGTGGACGGTGGCGCCGGCCGGGACGGTGACGGAGTCCGCACCGGCGAAGGTGAGCCGCCGGTTGCTGCCGCGGACCAGCTCGGCGCCCTCCTTCCGCAGCCCGGCGTAGACGCTGTCGAAGGTCACCGGCCGGTCGCCGAAGGCGTTGGAGAGCCGGATGCGCAGGTCCCGCCCCGCAACGCTGGTGTGCACGACCATGCGGTACCCGCGGTCAGCGACGGCCTCGCCCATGCGGTCGGCGCTCGCGCCCCAGGTGACGACGCCGTCGGGCGGGTTCTCCGCCGCCGAGGCCGGAGGGATCTGAAGGGCCACGGCCGCCAGGGCGGCGGCCAGCAGGCGGCGCGGCCGGGTCACCGGGCGAAGTCCTTCAATGTGACGGAGGCGCCCGGTCGGAGCGTCACCGTGCGGCTCGTTCCCCCGTACTCCACGGTCGTGGTGCGGCCGCCGACGCTGTGTATGCATGCCTCGATCGGTTTGCCATCCCTCCACCGTAGATCGACGACGAAACCGCCCCGCGCCCCCACCCCGGTGACGGATCCGGAGGCGGCCCAGGCGTCGGGAAGCGCCGGCAGGAGTTCGATGTGGCCGGGGCGGGAGTAGAGCAGCATCTCGATCATCGCGGCGGGGGTGCCGAAGTTGGCGTCGATCTGGAAGATGCCGCGGCCCTTCTCCACCTCGTAGATGTCGAAGAGGTTGAACGCGGTGCCGTTGCTTCCGTCGCTGGACGGGCGGAGGTTGTTGACCACCAACTGGTAGGCGTTCTCCGCGTTCTTGAGGCGGGCCCAGCACAGCGAGCGCCAGGCGTTCGCCCAGCCGAAGCTCTCCATGCCGCGGGCGGTGAGCAGGGCGGTGGCGCCCGCCACCAGGTCCGACGGGGAGTCGGGACGGATGCGGTCGCCGGGGAAGAGGCCGACGAGCGGGGACAGGTGGCGGTGAGTCGTCTCCCCCAGGTTGTCCGGAGACATCCACTCCTCCAGCCACCCCGTCTTCGGACTGACCTGCGGCAGATAGAGCCGCTTGCGGAGCCCGGCGACCGTGTCGGCGAAGCCGCTGTCCCGCTTCAACTCGGCGGCCGCGACGCAGTAGTTGCCGAAGAGGGCCCACACGAGCTCTTGGGCGTAGGTGATGCCCTTGGCGTCGAGCGGGCCGTGTTCGGGCGACCAGTCGCTGTCGGCGATGAGCACTTCCCGCGTGGTGCCCGGCAGGGTGGTGGTGAGCAGCCGGGCCTCCCAGAACTCGCAGGCGCCTTTCAGGAGGGGGTAGATCTTCTCCAGATGGGTGCGGGAGCCGGTGAACTCGTAGTGCTCCCACAGGGAGCTGCACAGCCAGGCGTTGCCCGCCGGGTGCCACCACCAGCCGCCCCCGCCGTAGGGGTTGGTGGAGATGGCGACGGTCCATCCGGCGTTCCTGCCGGTGGAGTTGCGGTAGCGGTTGCGCGGGTCGTTGAAGAGACGGCGGGTCAGGTCGGTCCAGGACGGGAGCTGGGCGAGACAGTAGTCGGTGAGGGCGTCGAAGGACTGGGCGAGGCCTGCCCGGTCGGCCATCCAGTAGTTCATCTGGAGGTTGATGTCGGTGTGGTAGTCGCCCATCCAGTCCGGGTCGTTGCCGTCCAGCCACAGGCCCTGGAGGTTGAGCGGCAGGCTGTCCCGCGACCCGGCGATCATCAGATAGCGGCCGAACTGGAGGTACTGCGCCTCCAGTTCGGGATCGGGGACACCGTCGCGGGCGCGGGCCTTGAGCCGCTCCCAGGTGTCCAGCGAACGCTGCTCGGCCGTCGACGTGCCGAGGGACAGATCGAGTTGACCGAACAGTGCGCGGTGGTCGGCGACATGGGTGCGCAGCAGGACGCCGGCCGAGAGCGCGGCGGCGTCGCGGACCTTGGCACGGGCCAGCTTCTCGGGGTCGAGGGCGGGATCGCGGTAGCCGGCATGCGCGTCGGGCGCGTAGTTCGTGCCGCCGCTGACCAGCACGGTCAGGTCGCGGCAGCCGGAGAAGTCGATGCGGGTGCCGTTCACGGCGACCCGGCCGCCGCTGCCGTACGCCTTGACCGCCGCGCCGTAGCGGAGCCCGTTGGGGAAGGCGGCCCCGAAGGAGACGGCCGTCTTCCCTTCCCCGTGGGTGCCCTCCAGGGTCACGGAGCCGGTGTACCGGCCGCCGCCGCTCTGGGTGAAGTGCAGGACGATGACGTCGTCGGGGTGGCTGGCGAAGATCTCCCGGCGGTAGGTGACGCCGGAGCGGACGTACGACGTGGTGACCACGCCCCGGGCGAGGTCGAGGGTGCGGCGGTAGCCGTTGACGGCGGACAGGTCGTGGTCGGGGAGGTCCACGGTGAGCCGGGCGAGCAGCGTGAAGGAGCCGAAGTCCGCCCGCCCGTAGGGGAACTGGCCGTCGGCGTCGAGGGTGTCGTTGAGGCCGCCGGTCCACATCGTCGCGTCGGTGACGAGGAGGAGTTCCCGCCCGGGGTCGTTGCTCGCGAGGGCGCCGAGGCGGCCGTTGCCGACGGGCAGGCCCTGTTCGATCATCGAGTGCTCGTCGGCGGGGGCCTGCCACCAGAGTGTGGTGTCTGAACTGCCCTCATACGGAAGGGAGTCGGGCCGCTCTGGGGCCGCCGTGGCGGTGTACGTCGGCAGGCCGACGAGGGCGCCGGTCGTCGCGGCGAGGGCCAGCAGGTTGCGTCTGGACGGTTCGGGGG
>NZ_JADDXU010000039.1 GCF_015163075.1 Streptomyces justiciae | reverse complement strand
ACCGCTGAGCGGATCGACCTCCAGCAACCCGACCGCCACCGCCTCCTCGGCGTCCCGCATGCGATAGCGAACCGCCCCGGGCAAACGCCCCGCCCCGGGCGCGGACCCGGGCGCCGAGGTCGCCGCCGCACCATCAAGGGCACCCCGCAACAACTCCCCGCGGACCCGGTCACTGAGCGCCGCGATACGTGTGCCATAGACATGTTGCAGCCGCCGCGGCACCGTCACCGACAGGCCGTGCACCTGGACTCCGGCGCCCGCGCGCTCACCGGTGCCCTGATGGCCGACGCGGTGCAGATGGGCCGGTAGCTCGAGCAGGGCCAGCGGATTGCCCCGCGCATGGTCCAGCACCAGCCGCCGTAGCGACGCGTCCAGATCAGGGTGCCGCAGATCCAGCAGCTCCTGAGCGGCGGTGTCCGACAGGGCCGGGACCGACAACTCCGGAAGCCCGGCCGTGTCCCAGCCGGACGCGACCTCGGAGCGCAGTCCCACCACCAGCCGCACCGCACCGCCGGCGAGCCGGCGCCCCACGAAGCCGACCACCTCCGTGCTGGCGGCGTCCAGCCACTGCCCGTCGTCCACGACCAGCAGCAGCGGCCGTGCCGCCGACGCCCGCCCGAGCAGGTCCAGGACGGCGATGCCGAGCGCCATCACCGACGGGGGCCGCCCGCCGCTCTGCCCGAACGCGGTACCGAACACGACCCGGTGCACCTCGTCCAGCCGTTCCACGGCGGGCAGCAGGGTGTGCAGCACCTGGTGCAGACCGGCGAACGGCAGACCCGACTCCGCCTCTACCCCGGCTGCCCTGATCACCTCGTGGCCGGACTGTGTCGCCGCCTCGGCGACATGATCGAGGAGCGCGCTCTTGCCCACCCCGGTCTCCCCCTTGAGGACCAGGGCCTGATCCTCGGTGGCCGTCACGAACGCAGACAGCCGTCCTCGCTCGCCCTCCCGGCCGATCATCGACATGAGCGACTTCACGGTGCCCCACTCCCTTTCCCTACAGGACCAGCCACGTGTGGGCATCTCTGAGGGTAGGTGTGCGCGGGCATTCTTTCGCGCCGAGGGGGAGTGTGCGTATGTGTGAGTCAGGTCAGGTATTCCATACAGGGTCGCTCGCCCTCAGTGGGAAGTGCCCGCCGTAGCCGGCGGAAGTTCTACCTGGACGCCGGGGCCGCCCGCGTCCGCCGTGTAGTCCTCCGGCTTGGTCTCGTCGACGCCCTCGGGGGCCTTGAAGGCCTCCAGGACGAAGGTCAGGACCACCGTGACCACGACGTTCAGGACGAACGCCGTCAGGCCGATGCAGCCGATCTCGCCGATGCCGGGGATCTCCTTCGAGGAGCCGCCGAAGTGCTTCTGCGTCGGGGAGGCGAAGGTCTGGAGGATCCAGATGCCGCCCAGGAGCTGGAAGTTGATGGCGACCGTCTTGTCCATGGTGAGGACGAAGACCAGCGCGCCGACTTTCACCAGCAGGGACACCAGCTTGGAGACCTTGGTCTCCTGCTCGGGCGTGGCGTCCGGCTTGATGAAGTCCTTGTAGATGTTGCGGGTGAAGAGATTGGCCGCCGCGATGGACATGATGGCGGCGGGATCGCCAACTGGCCGTTGGTCACCTTCACACCCGCCGCGATCGCCACGAACCCCAGCAGCGCCAACAGGCCCAGCAGCAGGGAGTACAGCGGCAGGATCGCGGTGTTGCGGCGGATCACGTCACGGCTCCTGGAGGAGAGCGTCGCGGTGATCGAGTGCGGGTACATGAACAGCGCCAGCGCGGAGCCCAGTCCGAGTGTGGCGTACGTCCACAGACCGGGCTCCCCGGGGACCAGGGCACCGCGCGGCTTGCCCATCGCCGGGTGGGTCTGTGCGAACGCCTTGCCGGCCTTGGCGAAGACGTCGTCGAAGCCGCCCAGCTTGATGGGGATGTAGATGATCGCCACCGAGACGACGATGTAGATCAGGGCGTCCTTGACGAACCAGTTGGTGTGCGCGCCGCCGCCGACGCCGAGGACATCGAGAACGGCCTGGATGCCCACGAGTTGGAGGGCGATGTAGGGCATGGTCGCGAGGATGCCGGTGACGGCGACCGCGAGGGACAGGCCCTTGGAGCCGAAGCGGCCGCGCCCGCCGCGTAGATCGCCGCGGGAACCGCGACGAAGGTGTACGCGGTGTAGAGGTCGCCGCCGAGCAGGAACCAGGTGACCCAGGTGCCGAACGACCGCCCGCCCAGGCCCCATTCGTCGAGGCTGTGCTCGTTCTCGGCCTTGCGCCAGCGCGCGGCCAGGAAGCCCATGACCGTGACGGCCAGGAAGAAGAAGATGAAGACGCCGCGGATGGTACGGCGGTGCAGTTGTCGATGTGCACGGGTGCGACGTCGCAGAAGTGGACGTCGGATGCCAAGGGCCAGCTGGTCGGCAGCCAGTCGGGCAAGTGCCTGGATGCCACCGGCCCGAGTTCCGCCAACGGCACCAAGCTCCGGATCTGGACCTGTGCCGCCAGCGCCAACCAGCTCTGGAAACTCCCTGCCTGACCGGCGGGTTCGATCGGCGCCGGGCCGAGTGGGACATACTCCCGCTCGGCCCGGTGTTTTTCAGGCGACTGAAGCGCCCACGCCACGCAAATACGCGTCGACCACCACGTCCGCGGCCGGTCCGGCGCTCAGGTGTGTCAGCTGTTCGGCGGCCAGGTGTACCAGTTCGAACAGCAGGGACCCGACCCACCCTGGAGGCTGGTCCTGGCGCAACAGGCCCTCTTCGGCGGCGCGCTGGAGGAAGGTGTCGACCTCGGTGAGGCAGGCGTCCCGGCGTCGGCGGGCGTCGCCGTCGGCGAGCATGCGGGCGAGATCCACCGGCCAGGTCCGGTTGATGACGATGATGTTCTCGACGTAGCGGTGCAGGGCGACGGCGACGGGCGCCTCACGCAGCCGCGCGTCCACGAGGGCCTGCTCGATGGCCGTGAGGCGGGCTTCGTAGATGGCCGAGAGCAGTTCCTCACGGTTGGCGAAGCGCCGGTAGACGGTACGCCGGTCGACACCTGCCTCGGCGGCGATGCCCGCGACGCTCACACCTGGATCGGCGGCGAGCATGCGTGCGCCGGTGGTCAGGACGGCTGCCAGATTGCGTGCGGCGTCGGCTCTCATCCTTCAAGAGTATCGCCCATGTGGTGAATGACGAACGGTATCGCCACGAAGACGCGCTCAAAGCGATGAGAAGTGCTACATTGAAGAGGCAGTTAGAGAAGACGGCGCACTGGAAGAGAGAAAGCACATGATCACCTACGACCGACTCTTCATCGGCGGCTCCTGGGTCGAGCCGAGCAACCCGGAGTTGCTGGACATCGCCTCGCCGCACGACCGGTCCGTGGTCGGCCGCGCCGCGCAGGCGCAGCCGGCGGACATCGACCGCGCGGTCGCCGCGGCCCGCGCCTCCTTCGAGGCGGGCGAGTGGCGGCTGACCCCGCCGGCGGAGCGGATCGCGGTCCTGCGCCGCTTCAACGCGCTGCGCGAGGAGAACGCCGAGAAGATCGCGCACCTGATCTCACTGGAGAACGGCTCGGCGGGCTGGTTCACCCGTGCCGGACAGCCCGGTCTGACCCGGCAGGCGAACGCCTACCTCAAGGCGGCCGAGGAGTTCGCCTGGGAGGAGACCCTCGTCCCCTCCGACCCGGCGTCCCCGGTGCGCAGCGTGGTGCGCCGCGAGGCGATCGGCGTCGTCGCCGCCGTGATCCCGTGGAACTCGCCCTTCTCCTCGGCCACTTCGAAGATCATCCCTTCACTCCTCGCGGGCAACTCGGTGGTTCTCAAGGTCTCCCCGGAGAACTCGCTGAGCATGGGCTTCCTGGCCGAACTCCTCGTACAGGTGGGCCTGCCCGAGGGCGTCATCAGCATCCTGCCCGCGGACCGTGAGACCAGTGAGTACCTGGTCTCGCACAAGGACGTCGACAAGATCGCCTTCACCGGCTCGACGCGGGCCGGCCGCCGCATCGCCTCCATCGCCGGCGAGCAGCTCAAGCGGGTCAGCCTGGAGCTGGGCGGCAAGTCCGCCGCGATCATCCTGCCCGACGCCGACCTCGACAAGGCGATCGCGGGCCTGAAGTTCGGCTCCTTGCTCAACAACGGCGAGTCCTGCATCGCCCAGACCCGCATCCTCGCCCCGCGCAGCCGCTACGAGGAGGTCGTGAGCGGTCTCAAGACGCTGGTGGAGTCGCTGAAGGTCGGCGACCCCAACGACCCCGACACCTTCATCGGCCCGATGATCCGCCCCGACCAGCAGGAGCGGGTGCGTAACTACATCCGGCTCGGCATCGAGGAAGGCGCCCGCCTGGTCACCGGCGGCCCGCAGATCCCCGAGGGCCTGGAGAAGGGCAACTACGTCACGCCCACCGTCTTCGCCGACGTCGACAACTCCATGCGCATCGCCCAGGAGGAGATCTTCGGCCCGGTCCTGGTGGTCATCGCCTACGACGACGAGGACGACGCCGTCCGCATCGCCAACGACTCCGAGTACGGCCTGTCCGGCGGCGTCTGGTCCGCCGACGAGGGGCACGCGCTGGCCGTGGCCCGCCGCGTCCGCACCGGCACCGTCACCGTCAACGGCGCCTCCGTCGCCTTCGACGGACCGTTCGGCGGCTTCAAGGCCAGCGGTATCGGCCGCGAGTACGGGGCGGTCGGGCTCGGCACGTACACCGAGTACAAGACGATCACCGTCTGACCACTGATCACCGCGTCCGCCGCCGGCTCAGAAACATCGTGTCATACATGTCTCGCCTCGCAGTGCGATGGAGCCGACCGATATGTATGAACACGTTGTATGGTTGCAGCATCGAGAAACCCACTCATCGAAGGCGGCACAGGTATGACGCTGACCACCACTCCGTTCGGACCGCGCGCCACGGCTGCGGAAGTGCTCGACGGAGTCGATCTGAGCGGCCGACGCGTGATCGTCACCGGCGGGGCCTCCGGCCTCGGAGTCGAGACCGTACGCGCCCTCGCCGGCGCGGGCGCCCAGGTCACGGTCGCCACCCGCACCCCCGCCACCGCCGCCCCGCTGCTCGAGGACCTGCCGGGCGTACGGTCCGCCGCGCTCGACCTCGCCGACCTGAACTCCGTCCGCGCCTTCTGCGCCGACTGGAGCGGGCCGCTCGACGCCCTCGTCGCCAACGCCGGCGTGATGATGCTCCCGACCCGGCAGGTCAACGCGCAGGGCTGGGAGATGCAGCTGGCCACCAACTACCTCGGCCACTTCGCCCTCGCCGTCGGCCTGCGCCCCGCCCTTCAGGCGGCTGACGCCCCCCGCGTCACCGTGGTGAGCTCCGGTGCCCAGCTGCGGGCCGGCTTCGACTTCGACGACCCGCAGTTCGAGCAGCGCTCCTACGACCCGTTCCTCGCCTACGCCCAGTCCAAGACCGCCGACGTGCTGCTCGCCGTCGGCATCAGCCAACGGTGGGCCGACCAGGGCATCGCAGCCAACGCCTGTGCGCCCGGCTGGATCCACACCAACCTCACACGCCACCTCGACCCGGCGACCATGCAGGCCTTCGGCGCCATGGACGCCGACGGCAACCTGCTCACCCCCGCCCACTACAAGACTCCGGCCCAGGGCGCCGCCACCACGGTGCTGTTGGCCGCGTCCCCCCTCGTCGACGGCGTGAGCGGGCGCTACTTCGAGGACAACCAGGAGTCCGAGGTCGTCGACGGAGGCCCCGACGTCCAGGCCGGTGTCGCCAAGTGGTCGATCGACCCGGCCGCAGCCGACCGGCTGTGGGACCTCGCGATGCCCGTGGTCAGCTGACCTTCGCCCATCGTGGCGAGCCCGCGCCCCACCTACGAAAGACCGACATGAACGACGGCACACGTGCCCCGCACTTCCTCCTCGTGCACGGGGCATGGCACCAATCGTGGTGCTGGCAGGGACTTCAGGACCTCCTCACGGAGCGCGGCTGGACCAGCCACACCGTCGACCTGCCCAGCGCCGTCCCCGAGGGAGCGCACGGCAGGCTTCCCGGGCTGATGGACGACGCCCGAGTGGTGCGCGGGGCGATCGACGCCGTAGCGGCACCCCTCGTCGTCGTCGGACACTCCTACGGCGGCGCCCCGGTCACCCAGGCGGCCGCCGGCGCGGCCAACGTGTCCCACCTCGTGTACGTGTCCGCCTTCGCCCTCGACGTCGGGGAGAGCCTGATGACGTGCTTCGGCGGCGAACAGCCGGACCTCGCCACGGTGGAGGGCGTCGTCCCCGTCCGGGAGAACCCGGAGACGACGCTCTACCACGACGTAGCCCCCGACGCGAGGAACGCCGCCCTGGCCCGACTGCTGCCCCAGAGCGCCCTGTCCTTCGCCGAACCGGTGAGCCGGGCAGCGTGGCAGACGCTCCCCTCCAGCTACGTCATCTGCGACGACGACCAGAGCCTGCCCCCGGCCTACCAGGAGCCGTTCGCCCAGCGCACCGGTGCCACGTACCGACTGCCCAGCGGCCACACCCCGCTGCTCTCGATGCCGGAGAGACTCGCCGACCTCCTCGAACAGATCGCCCGCCGCAGCTCATGAGACCCGTCACCCGACGCCAGGCGGGCCACCACGCCGCACGCTCGGCCGCGACCCGGGCACATGTGATGCACACCCTGGAGCGGCTGCTCGACTCCGGTGAGGCCTTCTCCGAGATCAGCGTCCAGCGGATCCTGGAGGAGGCGGGCGTCTCCCGCGCCACCTTCTACGCACACTTCGACAGCAAGGCGGACGTCCTGGCGCGCCTCACCGACGAACTGCGGGAATCCCTGCTGACCTTGGCCCGGCGGTGGGACCCGGGCGCGGAGGAGGGCGGGCCCGTGCGGTTCGTCCGGTTCTTCGAGGAGGTGATCACGATCCACCGCGCCCACCAGGGCGTGCTGGGCGCGGTCCGTGAGGCGGCGGCCTACGACCCGGCGGTGAGCGACTTCTACACCGCCGAACTGGACGGTTTCGACGAGACCGTGAGACGCACGCTGCGTGCGGAGCAGGCCGCCGGGGCGACCCCGGCCGACGTCGACGTGGGCGCCGCGAGCCGGGTCATCGTCTGGGGAGGCGCCCAGGCGATCGCCCACCACCTCGCGGTCGACGACGGCAGCGGCGACGCCGCCCTCGCCCGCGAACTCGCCCTGATCTGGTGGCACGGCGCCTACCGCCGGCCCGCAGGCTGACGTTCTCCCCTCGGATGAGGATCCGCATAGACGGAATAGCGTGCTATAGCCGCCGATTGAAGACATGTGAGTGTCACGCGTGCGGATGCGACACGTCTTTGCGAACCACGTCTCAGCAGACCCGAGGGGAGACCTTCATGTACCGAGAGTCGCGGACAGGTGCCAACTGGCAGGCCCGGAGCGCGTGCAGACGCGAGGACCCCGAGCTGTTCTTCCCCATCGGTGACACCGGTCCGTCGCTGGCGCAGATCGAGGAGGCCAAGGCTGTGTGCCGGTACTGCGTCGTCATCGAACCCTGCCTCGAGTGGGCCCTGGAGTCGCGAGAGGCGCATGGCATATGGGGCGCGACCACCGAGGCGGAACGCCGCCGACTTCACCGGCTCGCCCGCCCGGTGGAGCCGACACGCTGACCGCTCAGTAAGTGTGCGGTGTTCGGCCTCGAAACAGCGTGCATACACTCACACGTATCACCTACGCGCAAGGCCGAGCCTTATGTCGGGCAGCTGCCGTGGACTATCGGTCTGAGCACGCCAACGCCCAGCAACTCCCAGCGGAGATGAACAGGACATGGATCTTCAACTCAAGGATCGGCGAGCCGTGGTCACCGGCGGGACCCGGGGCATCGGCTTCGCCGTGGCCCGAGCTCTGGCCACAGAGGGCGCGTCCGTCGCCCTGGTCTCCAGGTCCGCCTCGCACGCCGAAGCACAGGCGGCGGTGCTGCGCGAGGAGACCGGAGCCGAGGTGATCGGCGTGGCGGCGGACACCGGGGACGACGCCGCGGTGACGGCGATGGCCAGGACGGTGCAGGAGCGGTTCGGCGGCGCCGACATCCTGGTGAACAACGCCGCCATGACCAACCCCGGCTACATCTCCGACGACGATCTGGAAGCCGAGATCAACGTCAAGGTCCGCGGCTACCTGAGGTGCGCCCGCGCCTTCGCTCCGGGCATGACGGAGCGGGGCTGGGGCCGCATCATCAACATCAGCGGACTGGCGGCCCGCATGACGGGGTCGGTGACCGGCTCCGTCCGCAACGCCGCCGTGGTCGCCATGTCCAAGAACCTGGCGGACGAACTCGGCCCCAGCGGCGTCAACGTCGTCTCGGTCCAGCCCGGCGGCACCCGGACCGAGACCTTCCTGGCCACCCTCGACCGGCAGGCCGAGGCCAGGGGATGCAGCCGAGCCGAACTGGAACGGCAGTGGGCCGAGTCCGTCGCGATCGGAAGGTTCGTGGAACCACACGAGGTGGCGTCGGTCGTCGCCTTCCTGGCCAGCCCCCTGAGCGTGGCCCTCAACGGGGACACGATCATCCCGAGCGGCGGCTACAAGGGCGCGATCTACTACTGACCCCCGCAATACGGGCGCCTGCACCCACGGTTCGAGCCTCGCCGCCCCGCGCAACGGCCGGCAGGGCTCGAAACTCGTGACGCGAGCGACGCGCCTTAACCTTGCCCTGTGCCCCCGCTCACCGTCACTGCCACTTCGCGCTCATCCGCGTCCGCCGGCGTTGTCTACGCAGCGCTTCTCGACGCGCAGTCCTGGCCGTCGTGGACCTCCTACCACGAGGTCGACATGGAGCCGCCCGCGGGAGTCGAGCGGCCGGTCCGCGCAGGGGATCGCCGCACTGTCCGCAATCGCCGTGGCGGGGTCATCTGCCGTGAGCAGCTTGTGGACTTGGTCCCCGGTCAGCGGTTCGGCTACGAACAGGCCTCAGGGCCGCTCTGGTCCCACCACGGGGCTGTGATCCTCACCAGAGCGCCTGATGGCGGCACCGAGATCACCTGGTCGGCACGGTACCGGCACACGGTGCCGCTCCTCGGCCCGTTCAGGAAGCGGCACCTGCAGATTCTGTCCGACGATCTCGCCGCCTACGCCAACTCCATGGTGAACAGGCACTCCTAGACGCACAGAACGTGATCTCACCCGGCCCTCGCCGACGGGATGCACACGTGTTCAACCGGCCGAACGAACCGCGGCCCGTCCAGCCCCTGCCGCCAGGTCAACTCTTCTCTCGTTAACACCACGCGCTCCTTGTCGCCGCCCTGGGTGTTCCGACAGCCCATACCTCCGCATTCGTTTGAGGTAGTTTCTACTGAAAGAGCGCGCCGCAGACACGTGTGATCTCATGGAGACCTGTGGGTGTGCCCGTCACCGATCGGAAGAGCGGTAGCGCACTGCTGTCATACCGCTGTATTGCAGGAGGCTCCGTGCTCACCGCGTTCATCCAGGCGTTCCGGACGCCTGACCTGCGCAAGAAGCTGCTGTTCACGCTGGGCATCATCGTGCTGTACCGGATCGGCACGCATGTGCCGATCCCGGGCGTGGACTACAAGGCCGTCCAAGAATGCATCTCGCAGGCGGACGGCAACCAGGGGCTGTTCGGTCTGGTCAACCTCTTCAGCGGCGGCGCGCTTCTCCAGATCACGATCTTCGCGCTGGGCATCCTGCCGTACATCACGGCGAGCATCATCCTCCAGCTGCTGACCGTCGTGATCCCGCGTCTGGAAGCCCTCAAGAAGGAAGGCCAGGCGGGCACGGCGAAGATCACGCAGTACACCCGCTACCTGACCGTCGCCCTCGCCATCCTCCAGGGCACCGGCCTCGTCGCCACCGCCCGCAGCGGCGCCCTCTTCTCCGGGTGCACCGCCGCGTCGTCCATCGTCCCGGACCGCTCGGTCTTCACCACGGTCGTCATGGTGATGACGATGACCGCTGGCACCGCCCTCGTGATGTGGCTCGGTGAGCTGATCACCGACCGGGGCATCGGCAACGGCATGTCGATCCTGATGTTCATCTCGATCGCCGCGACCTTCCCGTCCGCCCTGTGGGCCATCAAGAAGCAGGGCACGCTCGGCGGCGGCTGGATCGAGTTCGGAACGGTCATCCTCGTCGGCCTGGTCATGGTCGGCCTGGTGGTCTTCGTCGAGCAGGCCCAGCGCCGCATCCCCGTGCAGTACGCGAAGCGCATGATCGGCCGCCGCGCCTACGGCGGCAGCTCCACGTACATCCCCCTGAAGGTGAACCAGGCGGGCGTGATTCCCGTCATCTTCGCGTCGTCGCTGCTCTACATCCCGGCCCTCGTCGCGCAGTTCGCCGGCGGCAGCCCCGGCTGGAAGACCTGGATCGAACAGAACCTGACCAAGGGCGACCACCCGATCTACATCACGGCGTACTTCCTGCTGATCGTGTTCTTCGCGTTCTTCTACGTCTCCATCTCCTTCAACCCGGACGAGGTCGCGGACAACATGAAGCAGTACGGCGGCTTCGTCCCCGGCATCCGGGCGGGCCGGCCGACCGCGCAGTACCTGTCGTACGTCCTCACCCGGATCACCTGGCCGGGCTCCCTGTACCTCGGACTGATCGCCCTCGTGCCCACCATCGCCCTGATCGGGTTCGGGGCGACGAACAACTTCCCCTTCGGCGGCACCAGCATCCTGATCATCGTCGGCGTCGGCCTGGAAACCGTCCGCCAGATCGAGAGCCAGCTCCAGCAGCGGCATTACGAGGGCTTCTTGCGCTGAGTCCCCCGGCCTGCAGAGGGCCCCGCCGCGTCTAGGCACGCTTCGTGAGGTCGCTCATCAGCTCACGCATGTCGCTGATCATCGCGGGCCAGTAGGTGGAGACGCCGGGGAGGTCGGGCCCCTCACCGACGGAGTCGGCGGAGTCGTTATCGGCATCGCTCTCGTAGTAGCTGGTGGTGGACAGGCTCAGTGTCACGACCGCCGCTCCGTCCAGCACCCTGAGTTCGGTGTGCCCCATGTCCTCGGCGATCAGGAACGCCTCGTCGCCGAGACCGGGCACCGGCCTGACCTGGTCCGCCGTGACGACACCCGAGCCCGTCACCCGCCGGTCGGCGTCGAACTCGTCGCGCGGGTCGGTCCTCTTGTGCAGCGCCACGGAGATGTCGACGGTGGCGGTCACCGACCAGTGCCCGCCCTGCCCGGTCGCCTTGTCCGCGACCCTCTTCTGGAAGGCCAGGGAGCAGTGCACCTGGTCGAGAGCGGGGTGCCGCAACAGTTCGTCGCCGATGGTGCCCGGCACGCTGTTCGGCGCGAGCGCCTCTTGAAGTGACGCCAGGCGTGCCGACTTGCAGGATTCCTGGTCGAGCCGGTACCCGTGCGGATCAGGGCTGTGGTTCGCCGGAGGGAGCAGCAGGAGCGTCGCGGCCCAGAGCGCGGACGCCGCCGCCGCGCCGCCCAGAGCCCACAGCCATGGCCTCCGGCGCAGCGGGCGGCAGGGAGAGCGCTCCACGAGGTCGCTCACGACCTCGGCGGAGTCCCGGGGACCGAACCCGGACCCGTCTTTCATCTCCGGCTCGGAAATCACTCAGCGCCTCCTCGGCATCGCCTCACACGTGTGAGGTGTGATGGTCGCACAGCACCGCGGCACGTTGGTCGGTCACGGGACAGCCAAAGATGGTTCAACAGCGCACACGTTGACGCAAAGAAACGGAATGCGTCGAACCGGTTCCTCCGGGAAAGCCTCATACATACCGAAGGCCTCAAAATGGTCATTCGGAAGGGAACACATCATGTTCTTCAGCGGGCGCACCCACCGCATCGTCACCCCTGCCGCTCTCTCGGCGGTCGCCGCAGCGGCGCTGATCGGTATCACCGCGGGTCCGTCACAGGCCGCGACCCAGCCGGTCTGGGCCGACACCTCCTCGCTGTCCGTACGGGTTCACGCGCTGGACTCGGGCGCGGGGCAGCGCTACGCGACGGTGATTCTCACCAACAAGACCCACAAGACCGTCCGGACCGAGGGATATGTGGGGCTCCAGCTCCTCAACTCCCGCAACAAGGACGTGCCCACGCACGTGGTCCGCGACCGTGGGCGGGTCGTCCTGCTCACCCTGAAGCCGGGTCAGAGCGCCTACACCCGGCTGCACTGGGGAGACGTCCCGGCCGCGGGCGAACCGACCAAGGCGGAGAAGAACCCCACCCGCCTGGAGGTCACCCCGCCCGACTCCCGCCACCACCTCAACACGGCCTGGAAGCTGGGTGAGGTCCTCCAGAAGGGCCGCATCGACATCACCCCGCTGGCGAAGGGCACCGGCCCGAAGTTCTGACGAACCGTCTTGCCTGGGGGCCCTGCGGCGGCAGGGCCCCGACCACCGTCAGGACCAGGGCACCCTCAGGCCCTGACCACCCGGTAGCTCCACGCTGCCCAGGGAAGGTCGGTCTGGGCGAGTGAGCCGCTGCGCCACGTGGCGGCGCCGGTGCAGCCGGCACCGGGGTACAGCTCCAGGGCCGCGGCGCCGGAGGCGACCTGGACCGACAGGGCCGACGTCGGCAGTGTGCGGCAGGTTCCCAGGTCACCGAGGTCGACCTCGGTGGTCGTGCCCGTCCCGCTGGCGCCCGAGTAGAGATACCCGCCTTCGCGCAGCGCGGGCCAGTCGGCGGCGAGCGCCGTTTGGGCGCCGAGGCAGATCGCCGCGGTGGCAAAGGCCGCCGAGGCGGCCGCGGCGCGAAGTCCTGTCCTGGAGGAAAACATGTGATCCACCCTCTCCTGAGCGTGTCCGGCGGCAAACTCTTGCACGTTCAACCACGTTGGGGAGAGAGCAAGACCGGCCACCTCCACACGTGTGAGGCCGCCGGCTGAGAGCCCGCGGACGGCGTCAGTCGCCCGGCGATGTCACCTGTTGGCGCCGAGCTCGATCGGG
>NZ_JADDXU010000038.1 GCF_015163075.1 Streptomyces justiciae | reverse complement strand
CCCGCTGAGCGGATCGACCTCCAGCAACCCGACCCCCACCGCCTCCTCCGCATCGACCATCCGGTACCGCGCACTCCTCGCCCGGCCGGCGGCCGTACCGGCTCCGACTCCGTCGAGGGCACCGCGCAGCAGCTGCGCCCGGACGGCATCGGGCAGAGCCTTGATGCGGGCGCCGTAGACCTGCTGGAGGCGTTGCGGCAGGGGAATGCCGGTGTACCCGAAGGACGCCTCGGGTGCGTGCCCGGTGCGGTGACCGCGCACGTACGGTGGGAGTTCCAGCAGGGCCAGCGGATTGCCTTGAGCTTCCTCCAGGACCAGGCGTCGCACATGTGCGGTGAGCCCAGGATGGTGCATGTCCAGCAGGTGCTCGGCGGCCTTCTCCGACAGGGTCGTCACCGCAAGCTCCGGCAGCGCGGCGGTGTCGAAGCCCGAGGGCACACCTGCCCGCAGGACGACGACAAGCTTCACCGAGCTGCCGGTGAGCCGGCGTCCGACGAACCCGATCACCTCCGTGCTGGAGGCGTCCCACCACTGCCCGTCGTCGAGCACCAGCAGGAGCGGATGCTGCGAGGCGGCCAAGGACAGCAGGTCCAGGACGGCGATACCGAGGGTCATGACCGACGGGGGAGTGCCCTCGCTCCGGCCGAAGACGACGTCGAAGACCTTGCGGTGGATCTCGTCCAGCCGCTCGATGTGGGACAGCAGCGGATACAGGAACTGGTGCAGGCCGGCGAACGGCAGCTCCGACTCCGCCTCCACTCCGGCCGCCCGGATCACCCGGTGCTGCTCGGCCGCCGCGAGGTGCGAGACGTGTCCCAGCAGCGCGCTCTTGCCCACACCGGAGTCACCTCGCAGCACGAGCGCCCTGCCCCCGGGCGCGGCCACGAACGCGGACAGCACCTCCTGCTCGCTGTCACGTCCGACGATCGCCCCGACCACTGACTCCACCGTCCCCCACTCCCTTCCCCGATGAACCAGTCCGGCCCGAACGCTCTCGCATCCAGGCGCATGGATCACGCCAAAGCATTTGTGAGGGTACGTTGTTGTCCCTCCCTGCCGCGGTGGCAGGTGTGTCTGCGGCCGGCCGCTCGGACTGGAGGGTGAGTCACATGCCCGCCGACCACCGTCGGACGGCCGCGTAGGGCAGCACGGCCGGTGAGCGGCCTGGCACTCCTCGGTGCGTCCGCCGACGGCGAGCTCTGTACTTGTGGTACGTCCGACCGTCCGCTTGTTCACACCTCACGCAGAAGACTAGAGGGCACGGCATAATCCGTCAGCCGCTATGGCCGAAAAAGTTCTTGATGTACGGCTGGCCCCATGCGTACCGATGCCGTCTGTAGGGCTGTCCCCACGATCGGCGCGCGTCCGGGCCACACCGGCGGCCCACAGCGAGCAGGTGTGTACCTTCTGGGATGTCGGGCAGGGCGTGGTCGATGACTTCCTTGAGCTTGTCGAACCAGAGCTGGTTCTCCGCGGCCGAGCCCAGCTGCCCGTAGAGCTTCTTCAGGCTCGGGTCCGTCTGGGCGGTCCACGGCCAGGTGCCCCGCAGCCAGTGGGACGTGATGCGGGCGCCGTTCCAGGACGGCGACTTCCCCGGCCCGGTGAAGTACGGATACCTCAACGTCGGCGTCGTGGAAGAAGGCCCCGCGGACCTCGTGGGGCGCACGGTGTTCTGCCTGTACCCGCATCAGACGCGGTACGTCGTCCCGGCCGCCGCTGTCACCGTCGTACCGGACTCCGTGCCCGCCGGACGCGCCGTCCTCGCCGGCACCGTGGAGACCGCCGTCAACGCCCTGTGGGACGCGGCGCCCCTGGTCGGGGACCGGATCGCGGTGGTGGGCGGCGGCATGGTCGGCTGCTCGGTGGCGGCCCTGCTCGCCCGCTTCCCCGGCGCGCGGGTGCAGTTGGTGGACAGTGACCCCGCACGGGCCCGCACGGCGGCCGCGCTCGGCGTGGAGTTCGCCGCCCCCGGCGACGCACGCGGCGAGTGCGACCTCGTCGTGCACGCCAGCGCCACCGAACAGGGCCTTGCCCGCTCCCTGGAGCTGCTCCGGGCCGAGGGCACCGTGGTCGACCTGAGCTGGTACGGCGACCGGCGCATCGCCCTTCTGCTCGGCGAGGGCTTCCACTCCCGCCGCCTCACACTGCGCAGCAGTCAGGTCGGAACGGTCTCCCCGGCCCGCGCCGGCCGCACCTACGCGGACCGGCTCGCCCTCGCCCTCGAGCTCCTCGCCGATCCGGCACTGGACACCCTGATCACCGGCGAGAGCCGTTTCGAGGAGCTCCCCGAGGTGATGCCGCGACTGGCCACGGGCGAGATCCCCGCGTTGTGCCACCGCATCCGGTACGCGGACTGAACCGGCTGCCCCTTCTGCCGGCTCCCTGACGGCGCGACGACTCAGACACACGTGGGTTAGGCTCATACGTATCTACCTGTGCGTGTGTACGGACGCAAAGGCGGGCCCGAGTGGCGTCCGCTGGGGAGCGAGATGACATGGACTGGGCCGACCGAGCGCTGTGCCGGACGCAGCCGGACCGGATGTTCGTCGAGGGTACCGCCCAGAACGAGGCCAAGATCCTCTGCCTGGACTGCCGGGTGCGGCTCGACTGCCTGGCCCATGCCCTCGACCACCGTGAGGAGTACGGGGTGTGGGGCGCGATGACCGAGCGGGAGCGCCGTGCCCTGTTGCGCCGGCGTCCGGCCGTGACGTCGTGGGCGGAGGTGTTCCGGACGGCCCGCGAGGACACCGCACTTCTCACTCTGCCGCGGCCGGTCGACGGCCGGTGAACCCGGCTGTGGTTCACACATGCGAGTGGCGCGACTCACGTGAACCAACGCAACCGACACACACGTCACCAAGGTGTGTGACCCAGAGCGGAAGAAGCTGATGCACGATGAAGGACGGCGCGACCGTCTGGTTGCCCTACCACCGAACCCAGATACCCGGCCTGCCTGACCGGCTCTCCTACGCCTACTGGGACGGCACCGGACCACTGCCTGGCGACCCCGCCGACGTCCGCTTCCTCGTCGGCATCCCCGCGCCCGGTGCCGAACGCGTCCTGCGCCCCGTACTGCCGTACCTGCGCAACCTCGAAGTGCTCCAGCTGCTCAGCTCCGGCTACGACCACATGATGCCGCTGCTCGACGAACTGCCCGCCGGGACCCGGCTGGCCACCGGGCGCGGGGTGCACCGCGAGACCACCGCCGAACTGGCGCTCACTCTGCTGCTGTCCCTGTGCCGGGGCCTCGACCGGTTCACCGCCCGTCAGGCCCGGGGGGAGTGGGTGCCCGAGGTCCGTTCCACCCTGGTCGGCAAGCGCGTCCTGGTCGTCGGCTACGGCGCGGTCGGTGCCGCAGTCGCCGCCCGGCTCGGCGCGTTCCGGTGCGAGGCGGTCCTGATGGCCAGCACGGCCCGCACCACCCCGGCCGGCCGGGTGCACGGGGCGGCGGAACTGCCCGCACTGCTGCCCACGGTGGACGCCGTGGTGCTGTGCGCGCCGCTGACCGAGGGCACGCGCGGGATGTTCGGCACGGAGGCACTGGCCCTGCTGAAGGACGGCGCCCTGCTCGTCAACGTCGCGCGCGGCGAACTCGTCGACACCCGCGCGGTGGTCCGGGAAGTACGCGCGGGACGGCTGCGTGTGGCGCTCGACGTCACCGACCCCGAACCCCTGCCCGCCGGGCACCCCTTGTGGAGCCTGCCCGGCGCGCTCATCACCCCGCACGTCGCGGCGTTCACCGACGCCTTCCCCACGCTGACCACGGACTTCATCCGGCGGCAGCTCCACCGCTACGCACGCGGCGAGGAACTGCACAACGTCGTCGTCACGACGGCCCCGGCCGAAGGAGGCGAGCAGGCTGCCTAGGCCCACGACCCCCACGCACGGTGACCACCATCCCCAGCTCCTCGGACCGGAGACGCCTCTCGCCCAGGTGCTCGCGGCCTGCGAGTCGGCGGGGCACGCCGACCCGGCCGGGGCCTGGCAGGCCCTGACGCGCACCTGGAACTGGGCCGCGTCGCTGCCCGCCGCGGTGTGCGACGCGGACTTCCCCGGAGCGACCGCGCGGCCGACTCCCGGCGGCTTCTCCCTGTCCGGGCTGTGGAGCCTTCCCGCGCCCGAGGAGACCGGCCCCTGGCTGACCCTGCCGCTCCCCGCGACGCAGACCGGCGAACCCGACCTCTTCGTCGTCGCCGCCAAGGCGCTCCCGAGGGAGAGCGGGCCGGGAAGAGTGGTCCGCCTCGACGACCTGTACGTTCCCGGCGGCTTCGCCACCCACGCGGCGGGCGCACCGCTGCGCGAGAAGGACGCGGCGTTCCTCTGGACGGCGGTTACTGCCGTGGCTCTGGGCACGGCCCGCCGTGTCACCGACGTACTGGCCGCCCCGTATGCGGGCGGGGTGGCCAGTACCCCCCATGCCGCCGCGGCCGCGGAGCTCGCCGCCGTCCTGCACGACGAGCGGCAGAGCCTGGCCGCGGCCCTGCACGAGGCGCCCTCCGCGCGGCAGGGCCTGTCCGCGGCCAGGCTGGAACGGCTTGCCACGCTCGTCCCACGAGCCGGGAGGGCCGTCCAGCATGTGGTCGCCGCCGCGCACGAGTACGCCCTGACGACAGACTGGAGCGGCGCCCAGCACCCCCTGGTGAGCCTGATCGAAGCCGGTTCACCGATACTTCAGCAGGCGCGCTACACGACGGAGCTTCTGCCGCCGCGCGACAGGACCTCCCCGAGGAAGGCTGAACACGGTGACGACCGCCGCATATCAGGGTGAACCCGGATCCAACTCGGCGACCGCCGCACGCGCGCTCTTCCCGGACGGCCGCGAACTGCCCTGCACCAGCTTCGAGCAGGCCCTCGACGCGGTGACGCTCGGCGCCGCCGACGTCGCCGTCATCCCGGTCGACAACTCCGCGGCTGGGCGCGTCGCCGACGTACACCATCTGCTGCCCGAGTCGGGGCTGTTCATCGTCGCCGAGTACTTCCTCGCCATCCGCTTCGACCTGATGGGCGTGCCCGGCGCGACCCTGGACCAGGTGGAGTGTGTACGCAGCCATGTGCACGCTCTCGGGCAGTGCCGCAAGATCCTGCGGGAGGGCGGCTGGCGCACCCTCGTCAGCGACGACACCGCCGGCGCCGCCCGGGAGGTGGCCGAGCTCGGCGACCCGCGGCACGCCGCGCTCGCCCCGCCCGCCGCGGCCGAGCTCTACGGCCTCGACGTGCTGCGCGCCGAGGTCGAGGACGACCCGGACAACACCACCCGCTTCGTCGTCCTGTCCCGGGACGCGGCCTTCGCCCCGCACACCGGGGAGCCGACGATGACGAGCCTGTTCTTCTGCGTCCGCAACATCCCCAGCGCGCTCTACAAGGCGCTCGGCGGGTTCGCCAGCAGCGGTGTGAACCTCACCAAGATCGAGAGCTACCAGATGGGCGCGGGCCTCAACCCCAGCCGCTTCTACGTCGAGATCGAGGGCCACCCCGACGACGAGCGCGTCGCCCTCGCCCTGCACGAACTGCGCTTCTTCTCCTCCGAGGTGCGCATCCTGGGCGTCTACCCGGCGCACCCGCACCGCACGAAGAGCTGAGGGGTCGGGGTCCCCGTCGCCGTCGCCGTAGGTGCCGGGGACCCCCCTCACCGGAACCACGTAACCGGCCACCCCGGAGGTTCACCCGTGGCACATGTGCCTGCGGTCGGAACTTGTCGAGAAACCTGACCTGGTGGAAAATGTGTCATCTCTGCCTTTTAAGGTGTGAGTAAGACATTGCACCGCAAAGGACTCGTCCTTGACTTCGGTGGTGTGCTGACGACACCTCTCCTCCCTGCCGCCCTCGCCTTCGAGCAGCGCGCGGGGCTCGCCAAGGGAACCCTGCTCACCGGCCTCTACCTGGACGGCGAGACGGTCCGGCGGACCGAGGAACTGGAACGCGGCGCCCGCACGCAGACCCAGTGGAACGAGGGAGCCGCGGAACGGCTCGGCATCCCGCCCGACAACCTGATGGGCCGTATCTTCGCCGACCTGCGCCCCCAGCCATCGATGATCGCCGCGGCCGCGGCCGCCCGCCGGGCGGGCGTCAAGGTCGGCATCCTCTCCAACTCCGTGGGCCTGAGCCCGTGGAACCTGTACGACGGCTACGACCTGGAGACGCTGTACGACGCCGTGGTGCTGTCCGAAGTGCACGGCACACGCAAGCCCGAACCGGAGATCTTCCGGATCGTGCTGGACGAACTCGGTCTGACAGCGGGGGAGTGCGTGTTCGTGGACGACACCGAACAGCACCTGCGGCCGGCCGCGGAGCTGGGTTTCGCCACCGTCCACGCCGTGGACCCGGCGAAGACAGTGGCCGCGCTGGAAGGCCTGCTCGGTCTCCCCCTGACGGACGACGACCCGGACGAGCACCCGCGACGGGTGACTCCTTCGAGGAGGCAGTCGTGAAACTCGGCCTGGCCCTGCCCACCTTCGGCCCCGACGCCTGCCCGGAGGGCATCCTGCGCGTCTGCCGTACCGCCGAGGACATGGGATACGACTCGCTGTGGACCGGCGACCGCGTCCTCGCGCCCCGGGTGCCGTCGGCCCCGTACCCCAGTCACCCCGGCGTGATGCCGCGCGTCTACGAGAACCACATGGACCCCTTGGTCGCCCTGACGTTCGCCGCGGCCCACACCACCCGGGTACGCCTCGGCACGAGCACGCTGAACGGCATGTGGCAGCCGCCCCTCATGCTGGCCCGGTCCTTGACCACCCTCGACGTCCTCAGCCACGGACGCCTGATCGTGGGCCTCGGGCTGGGCTGGATGCCCGACGAGTACGCCGCGGTCTCCGTTCCGTGGAAGGGGCGCGGTGCCCGGCTCGAGGAGACCCTGGACGTCCTGGAGGGGTACTGGGGTGACGACGTCTTCGCGCACGAGGGACCGTTGTTCACCATCCCGGAGACCGTCGTGGGCCTCAAGCCGAGCCAGCGGCCGGGACCGCCGGTGCTGCTCGCCGCGTTCAGCCCCGGCGGACTGCGGCGCGTGGGGCGGCGGCTGGACGGCTGGCTGCCCACCGCGATGCCGCTGCCGGACCTGATGGGCATGTGGGAGGTCATCCAGAAGGAGGCGGTGCAGGCCGAACGCGACCCCGCGACCCTGCGCATGGCGCTGCGCGTCAACCTTCGGTTGAGCGACACGAAGACCTCCCCGGACCGCATGCCGCAGTCGGGCACGTTCGCCCAGTACATCGACTACGCGCGGGCCGCCGCCGAGGCGGGTGTGCACGAACTCTTCGTGGACTTCGGGCAGTTGTCGGCGTCGCTCCCCGAACGCGTCGACATGGCAGGTCGTTTCAACGAAGGAGTCCGGCGGGGCTGAACTGGCGTCGTACCGCGGTTTTGCTCGAAAGCGGAATGTATCGGCCCTTTTCTTGGTTCCCCGGTGCACTCACCTCTCGGCCACTCCGACCCTTCGGTGCCGCTCGCGCCCCCGGGGGTCGAGGCACGTCGAACGCACCGATGGGAGAAGTCTTGAAGCGCTCCACCGCCAGGAACGAGCAGCCTCGCCTCCGCCGCGTCCACCTGCCCGGTACCGTGCCGTCGCCCTCCCCGGCGGCCCCGCGCCCGCAGGACGCGGAGGAGAAGCGGGAGGCCTCCGCGACAGACACGGCCCGGCAGGTCGTGGAATGAGGCAGGCGGCGGCGTCCCTGTGACACCGCCGCCGCCCGCGCCGAAGGCCCTGGCACACACCGGAAGGAAGGTGTGTGCCAGGGCCTTCGGCGTGTGGTCAGGTCAGGTGGTCATCGCGCCCCGAGTCCGTTCAGCAGGGTGTCGACGACGACGTCCGCCGCCTGCCCGGCGCTCAGTTCGGGCAACTGCCGTGCCACCAGGTGCATCAGCTGCGGCAGCAGCGCGCTCGCCCAGCCCTCCGGCAGACCGGACCGCAGCAGACCCTCGTCCGTGGCGCGCCGCAGAAAGGTGTCGACCTCCTGCACGGACGCGTCGCGCCGCGCGTGGACGCTGTCGTCGGCGAGCATGCGGGCGAGGTCGACGGGCCAGGTCCGGTTGACGGTGATGATGTTCTCGACGTAGCGGTGCAGGGCGACGGCGACGGGCGCCTCACGCAGCCGGGCGTCCTCGATGGCGTGCTCGATGGCCGTGAGGCGGGCTTCGTAGATGGCCGCGAGGAGGTCGTCGCGGTTGGCGAAGCGCCGGTAGACGGTCCGCCGGTCGACACCTGCCTCGGCGGCGATGCTCGCGATGCTGGCGCCGGGGTCGGCGGCGAGCATACGTGCCCCGGTGGTCAGGACGGCTTCCAGATTGCGTGCTGCGTCGGCTCTCACCGGCCCGAGTCTAGTGCCGGAATGTGATGCCTGAGACATCTAGCGCCTCTCGGGAGTAGAGCCCTGCCCAGCAAGTGCTACAGTGAAGTGACAGATAGAGAAGTTGATGTCATTCACCTGTTTCACTTAAGGAAAGGCACCTTCCATGTCGAAGGCATCCGAGTCCTCATCACCCCAGGCGGGAGGCGGTGTCGGCGCCGCGATGAGCGCACTGATCCTGGCCGTCCTGCTCGCCGCCCTGGACCAGACGATCGTCTCCACCGCACTGCCCCGCATAGCGCAGGACCTGAACGGGTTCGACGACATCGCATGGGTCAGCGCCGCATACCTGCTCGCCTCGACCGCCGTCACCCCGCTGTGGGGCAAGCTCGGCGACATGTTCGGCCGCAAGCGGCTCTACCTGGCCTCGACCTCGATCTTCCTGATCGCCTCGGTGGCCTGCGGCCTGGCACAGAACCTGCCCGAACTGATCGGCGCCCGCGTCCTCCAGGGCGTCGGAGGCGGCGGCATGATCGTGCTGACCTTCGCCCTCGTCGGCGACATCGTCGCCCCGAGCGAACGCGGCCGCTACCAGGGCATGTTCGGCTCGGTCTACGGCGTCGCCAGCATTGTCGGCCCGCTGCTGGGTGGCGTCTTCACCGACCAGCTCTCCTGGCGCTGGGCGTTCCTGGTCAACCTGCCCGTCGGCATCGTCGCCCTGGCCATCGCCGCCCGCGCCCTGCCCGCGGCCACCCGGGGAGCCAAGGCCCGCATCGACTACCTCGGCGCGACCCTGCTGGCCGCCATCGCCACCGGCCTCGTCCTCGTCACCTCCTTCGGCGAGCGCTGGGGCTGGGGTTCACCGGCCATCGTCGGCCTGATCGCCGCCACCGTCGCCCTGGCCGTGCTGCTGGTGCCCGTCGAGCGCCGCGTCGCCGCCCCGGTGCTGCCGCCGGCGATGCTCGGCTCCCGGACCGTGGTGTTCTCCTCGCTGATCGGCTTCTTCGCCAACGCCGCCATGTTCGCCGTACTGGTCTACCTGCCGACCTACCTGCAGATCGTCCACGGCGTCTCCGCCACCCTCTCCGGTATCTACATGCTGCCCCTGGTCGCCGGACTGGTCATCAGCCAGTCCCTGGCCGGATGTTGGGCCGCACGCGTCGAGCTGCTGCGGAAGATCCTGCTGGCGGGGCTGGTCGCCAACCTCGCCGGGCTGCTCCTGCTCGGCACCATCGGCGCCGCCACCAACACCCTTGTCCTCAGCGTCTACTTCCTGATCACCGGCGTCGGCATCGGCATGGTGCCGATGGTCGTCCTGACCACCGTCCAGAACAGCGTGCCCGCCGCCGACCTCGGCGCCGCCAGCGCCGTCGTGACCTTCGCCCGCTCCATCGGCGCGGCCTTCGGAGTCGCCGTCTTCGGCACCCTCCTCAACACCGGCTTCGCCGACCGCACGCATGCCCTGCCGACGGCCGGCGGCTTCGACGCCGCCCGCCCCGACACCATCGGGCAACTCCCCGGCGCCTTGCGCGACACCGCCCTGGACGCCTTCGCCCACGCCACCGCCACCGGCTACCTCTGGATTGCCCCGACCCTCGCCGTCGGCATCGTGCTCGCGCTCCTCCTGAAGCCGGCCCGCAAGAGCGCCGAGGCGGACCGCGCCGGCTCCGGCACCGCGGCCGCCGACGCCAAGGACGCCGTCCCCGCCGCCTGAAACCCCACCGCTCTCGACCGGCCGACGCCCTTCACGGGTGCCGGCCGGCGGCGTTTTCAGGCGGAGCCCTCCGAAAGCCTCTTCAGCTGGGCCAGCCACAGGGAGTTCAGACGCTGCGCCCACTCCGGGGACGCCGCCTGGAGCGACCTGACGGCGAGGCCCCGGACCACGTTCTCGGTCACCACGTGCGTACCCGCCTCGACCGCGGTGAGCAGCCAGGCCTGGTACAGCTGCACACCGGCCCCGATGCCCGACCAGCCGAGCCGGTGCGGCGGCACGTGCTCACCCACGAAAATCTCGAACCGGTGCTGGTGGAAACCCACTTCGAAGGTCCTGGGCAGCGGCCCGGCTTGCACCTTGGTGATGCCCGGCACCCACTCCGGCCACCGTGCCACGTCACTGAGCAGCGCGAAGGCCGTAGCGGGCGGGGCGTGCACGACGGCCTGCGCCTGACAGAAACTCTGTGCCTGGTCAGGTGAGAACCCCGATGGCCAGTGGATGTCCGGGTGGCTCTCCGACGCGCCGGGCATCCGGTTTCCCCTCTCATGGTGCGGGGCGGCCCCAGGAACGGCCGCCGAAAGAGCGCGATCCGGAAGGGCGCCCTCCTGGCCCACTCTGCGCGGCCGACCGACGTCAGACATAGGTCATATGACTTGGAGGAGAGGAACCTGGGAGACGGCGAAGTCCCGGGTTCCCTATCCGTCGCCGTCCGTGGCGTCGAGCTGCGACAGCGCGTCCCGCAATGCCGCCCGTGAAGTGATGCCCAGTTTTGGATAGATCTGGTACAGGTGGGTGCCGATCGTCCGATGGGACAGCAGCAACCGCTCGGCGATCTGCTTGTTGGTCAGCCCCGTCGCCGCGAGCCTGGCGATCTGCAACTCCTGGGCGGTCAGCGCGACCGGGCCCGGCCGGGCGGCGGTCGGCGCGGACTGGCCGCTGGCCCGCAGCTCCGCCGCCGTACGCGCCACCCAGGGCTTGGCCCCCAGCCGCTGGAAGGCTTCCAGCGCCGCGGCCAGCTGCTCCCGCGACTCCGACGTAGCCCGCAGCCGCCGCAGCCGCTCGCCGTAAAAGAGGCGCACTCGCGCCACGTCGAACGGCCAGCGGTCCGGCTCAGGCAAGGACAGCGCCCGCTCGAACAGATCCAGGCTCGGCCGGCCGGGCGTGGTCAGCGCCTCGCAGGCCAGCACCAGCATCTCCAGCCGGGGCGACAGCGCGGCCATCGACGACTCGCGCATCGCGGCCGCGTGTGCCGCCGCCTCCTTCTCCCGCCCGGTGCGGATGGCCGCCTCCACCAGGTCCATCGCTCCCCACATGGCGATCTGCACGTACGGGGCCAGCGTCCCGGCCGGGCTGAGCGTCGCGGCGTACTGGTAGGCGGTCTCGAAGTCGCCGCTGCCGAGGGCGGCCAAGGCCCTGGCGTGGCAGGCGAAGAACCGCGCGCCGTACGTCCCGCGCGGCATCGCCCACCGGACGATCTCCTCGGTCAGCGCCGCGCTGGTCTCCGCATCGCCCTGCGCCGCGGCCACGGCCGCCCGAATGTAGTGGAAGTACCACGCGAAGAACCGGTAGTCGTGGTTCTCGCACAGGCTCAGCCCCTCGGCCGCCAGTTGCGCGGCGTCCTCCCAGCGGCCCAGATGGAAGTAGTCCAGGCCCAGGTGCATCAGCGCGCCCAGATGCCGGCGCACCGGCGCGGCACCGGCGCGGCCCTGCTCCACCAGTCGGCGCGTGGCCCACCGGAAGTCTCCGAGCCGGTCGGAGAAGACCGAGGCGGTGCCGACCCGGATCACCCGGGTGGGGTCGTCGCCGACCGTGGCGATCAACTCGGTCAGCTGCGGCAGTACCGCCGCGCCGGTGCGAGCCGGGTCGCCGAAGGTCTGGGTGATCACCCACAGCAGTTCGGGAGGCTCGGGAACGAGCCGGCCCATGAAGGCGAACATCGGCTCCCACAGCTTCGGGTCGCCGCCGTACCAGCACAGCAGCAACAGCAGGTGCAGTGCCTCGATGAGCCCTTCGTCCTCGGCGTCGAAGCCGTGATCGGGCTCTGCCGACTCGATCGCGCCGACCAGCAGCCGGTAGGCGGTGTCGATGTCGCCGTCCCGGTTGATCAGCAGGAACGCCGACGCGGTCGCGGCGTGCAGCGACCGCTGTCCGGCCGGGTGGACGAGCCGGGATTCGGCGAGGAGGCGTGTGGCGTCCTCGAGTTCACCGCCGGAGTCCACACCGACGTAGGCGGCCACGGCCAGCCGGCGACTCTCGTCGGAGGCGGCCGGGCTGAGCCCCGCTGCCCGGGTGAGCGCCGCCACCGCACCGAGCGCGTCCCCCCGGCGCAACCGGCGGCGCGCGGCCTCCTCCAGCAGGGCGGCGACTGTCTCGTCCGGGCCCGTCGCCGCCTCGCCCAGATGCCAGGCGCGTCGTTCGGGCTGGTCGCCGAGGACGTTCGCGAGCGCCTGATGAGCCCGTCTGCGTTCGTTGGTGCTCGCCAGCTCCACCACCGCGGATCCGATCAGCGGATGCCTGAAGGACAGCCGGCGGTTGTCGGCAGAGATCGTCACCAGCCGGTTCCGTTCGGCGGGCACGAGATCGTCGATGCCGGCCCGGCCCGCTGCGGCGGCCTCTACGGCGGCGAGGCCGCCGGTTCCGTCGAGGGCTGCGAGCAGCAGCATCTCCCGGCTGCGCTCGGGCAGCTCCGCCACCCGCGAGGCGAACAGAGCCTGCAACCGCTCGCTCAGCGGCAGTACGGCCGGCAACGCCGCGAGCGTCGCACGCTGCTCGGCCGAGAGCGCCGCCGGAAGCTCCACCAGCGCCAGCGGGTTGCCGCGGGCCTCGGCCGCGATGCGACGCCGCACGGCGGGGGAGACGTCGGGGTAGGCAAGGGCGAGGAGTTCGGTCGACGAGGCGTCGTCCAAGGGCTCCAAGCGGTGCTCGGACAGACCGCTGGACTCGAAGAAGCTGTCGGCGCCCTCACGCGAGGCGGCGAGGAAACCGATCTGGCTGCCGACCAGTCGCCGGGCCACGAACCCGAGCACGGCGTTGGTCGCCCGGTCCAGCCACGGCAGGTCGTCGACGACGAGCAACAGCGGCGTACGGGCCGCGGTCAGCCGGAGCAGCAGCAGTACCGCGGTCGACGTCAGCAGCCGGTCGGGGGCCGGCCCGCCCCCGATACCGACCGCGACCCGCAGCGCGTCGCGGTGCACGGGGTCGAGGACGTCGAAGTCGTCGAAGAGGGGGAGGAGGAGCTGGTTGAGACCGGCGTAGCTGATGTCCGCCTCGAACTGCACACCGGCCGCGCGCAGCACCCGGACGCCATTGCGCGTGGCGCCGGCCGCCACGGCGTCGAGCACGGCGGTCTTGCCCACCCCGGCCTCGCCCAACAGCAGCAGGGCCGCGCCCTGAACCTCGGAGTTGTTGAAGAAGGAGCGGATGTAGGCGAGGTCCCGGTCACGTCCGACCAGCCCTGTCGAAGCCGGGCAGACGGTCGGATCCAGGTCATTCATCGAGCTGCCTCCAACGGCTGACGTCTGGAGGCCCGGTGCTGTCCGCCGACCTGGCTGCGCTGCACCTGGCTCCGTGCGGTCATGCAATGACTGAAGTCTAAAGGGCGTTTAGATCTTGCCCCCGGTTCGGTGGCCGAGGCAGTCCCG
>NZ_JADDXU010000037.1 GCF_015163075.1 Streptomyces justiciae | reverse complement strand
ACCGCGATCTGACGCGTGCCGCGGCTTCGGCAGCCGGACATGTCTCCCGTGCCGGCCGTCGGGTTCTCTGCGCGGTCGCAGTGCCCTCGAGCATCCGAGTCAAATGACGTATGTGCGGCCGAGAATCGCCTGCCAGAGTTCATTCGGCGGCGGAATGCGACGGACAACTTGCCGGGCCGGGGGAAGGACATGCGCGATGACGTCGATCGCCAGTACGTGGGGAAGTGTCCTCGAAGTCTGGGGCAGCGTCCTTGACGTCCTACGACAGCCCGTCTGGGCCGTGGACGCCGACCACGTCGTGCGGTACGCGAACCCGGCGGCCGCCGCGGCGACGGACCGCGCACGACCGTCCGACCTGCTGGGCTGCGATGGCCGTCCGGTTGCCGCGCCCGCTGCCACCGACGTGTCCGAAACGGACCTCGGCGTCCCTGAACAGGGAGAGGGCACGCTCACCCGGGCCGACGGTTCCCCGCTGCCGGTCCAGTGGAGCCGGGTGCCCCTGCCAGGGGCGGGCGGCAGCGCTGCCCTTTACCTCTTCGAGCCGGTTGCCCCACCGGTTCCTCCCGCCTCCCGCCTCCAGGCCCCGGGGACGCCGCTCCGGCTCCTCGCGCACCGGCAGGCGGAGCGAGATCGGCAGCATGCCGGGGCTCTGCAGTACGGGGTTCAGGAACGCCTGGTCAGGGCCCTGCTGGGGCTGAACATGGCCCGGCAGGAGCTGGGCGCGGCCCCTTCCCCGGCAGTCGACCTGCTGCACGACGCGGTACGCGACACCGAAGAGGCGCTGGCCGGCGTCCGGGAGGTCACCGACGCCCTGTGCCCCGGTGCCCTGCGTGCCGGGGGCCTGCCCGCGGCCCTCGCCGCCCTCGCCCGGCGCCACCCGGGACGGCTGACCGTCTCGACCACCCTGTCCGGACGACTGCCCCGGCTGGTCGAGACCCACGCGTTCCTCCTGGTCGCCGAGGCCGTCGACCGGGCCCTGGACCACGGCGGGGGCACCCGCGTCCGGGTGACCGCCGACATCGGCCCGAACCTGCGGCTCACCGTGGCGGACGACGGAGCACCGCCCGTGACGCCGCCCGACCTGGCCGCCCTGAACGCCCTGACCGAACGGGCCGCCAGCCTCGACGGCACCCTGACGGTGCGCCACACCCCCGGCACCGGCACCACACTCACCGCGACCATCCCCCTCGGGCCGACCGAGGGCTCTTGAGTGCGTGAGGCCGCCGAGGCCTGGTCCGCCGCCCTCGCCGGACCGGCTTCAGTCCCGCAGCGGGATCTGGATCAGGATGGTGGTGCCGACGCCGGGCGGGGAGTCGATGGACACCTTGCCGTCGAAGGCCGCCACCCGGTCGGCCAGCCCGGTCATCCCACTGCCGGCCGTCTCCTTGCCCACGCCGCCGACGCCGTCGTCGGCGACCTTGATCCGCAGGACGTCCCCGAACTCGACGGAGACGTCGATCCGGGACGCCTGCGCGTGCTTCACGGCGTTCGTCACCGCCTCGGCCACGACGAAGTAGGCGTTCGACTCCACGGTGGAGGAGATCCGCCGCTCGTCCTTGGTCTCCACGACGGTGGGCACCGGGCAGCGGGCCGCGAGGTCCTTGACCGCCGCCACCAG
Source organism: Streptomyces justiciae (assembly GCF_015163075.1). GTDB lineage: Bacteria > Actinomycetota > Actinomycetes > Streptomycetales > Streptomycetaceae > Streptomyces > Streptomyces justiciae. The sequence continues at coordinate 16,230 of NZ_JADDXU010000037.1, read as the reverse complement.
ACCCTTCACCGTCAGCACCAGCGGATAGATGCCCGACGCCAGTTCCCGCAGCTCATTGATGGCGGTCTGCGCGTTGTCGATGGACTGGTCCAGCAGGTCGGCCGTCGCCGCCTCCGTCTCAGGGAGCATCTCCCGCGCGAGCCGCAGCCCGATCATCAGGCTCACCAGGCGCTGCTGCGCCCCGTCGTGCAGGTCGCGGGCGGTACGCCGATGCACGGCCTCGGTGCTCTCCATGATCCGGCGGCGGCTGTCCTGCAGTGAGGCGGCCATGCTGTTGAAGGAGGTGCCCAGCGCCCCGATCTCGGCCACCCTGCTGGGCGGGATCCGCATGCTCAGGTCACCGCCCGCCAGCTCCTTTGCGGCGGCGGCGGCCCCGCGCACCGGCCGGACCACCGCGCGGTGCTGGAGGATCGTGAAGACGGCCACGAGCGCGGTCGACGCCGCGAGCCCGATGGCCGCCGCCAGCACCGCCTGGTGGCTGTTCGTGCCGGCGGCGTCGGTGCGCTCGGCGAGCTGTGCCCGTTCGTCCGCCATGTAGCGGTGGAACTGGGCCCGCAAGGTGTCGACTCGCTCCTTGCCCTCGGTGGTCGTCTTCAAGGAGGACGCGGCGGGGTCGTCCCGCCGGACCATCTCGACCAGCGGGATCGAGTAGTCGTTCAGGAAGGACTCGACACCCCGGGTGATCTGTTCCGCAGTGCGCCGCTGTTCTGCGGACGTGGCGCTCTCCGTGAATCGCCGTGCCTCCGCGGGGAGTTCGGAGCGCGCCTGAAGCCATGGCTGAAGAAACGTTTCCTGCTTGGTGATCACGAAGCCCCGCTGCCCGGTCTCGAGATCGAGGAGCAGCCGTTCCATGGTTCCGACCTCGACGAGCGCGGTACGGGAAGCCCTGCGGGCGGCGGTGGAGCTGTTGGCGTCGGAGATCGCCCACAGCAGGACCGCGAACGCCACGCCGATCAGCAGGGCGAGCAGGCCACTCGCCGCGACCGTGAGGCTCGTCAGCCCCAGTCGTCGCCCTCTGTACTCCTGCTGCGCGTTCATTCCCCGCCCACCGATGAAAAGAATCCGGACACCCTGCAGTGTGCAATGTATCTCCAGCCCAGGGGTGTGAGTGTGCCGATCGCCTTTCTGTCTCCCGACGGTGTGAGCCGCTAAATACGTTTAGCAATGTTTGTGCCGTTTGTGTGGGTATCCTACCGGTGATGTCCCAGCGTTCTCATGTGCGGCCGAGGGAGAGGCATATCGTCATGGCGGAACAGCGCCTCGAAGTGGTGACGATTCCGGTGTCCGATGTCGAGCGGGCCAAGGAGTTCTACGCGCGGCTCGGCTGGCGGCTGGACCGCACACCGCCCACCAAGGTCCAGTTCACCCCGCCCGGCTCCGCGTGCTCCGTCCAGTTCGGCACCGGCCTGACCACGGCCACGCCCGGCTCGGCGCAGAACATGTACCTGTGCGTCCACGACATCGTCGCCACCCGGGACCGGCTGACCGCACTGGGTGTCCAGGTCGGCGACTACTACCACACCGGCGGGCCGGCGCCGCAGCCCGGACTGCACCCCGAGCGGGAGAGCTACCGCTCACACTTTCCGTTCAGCGACCCGGACGGCAACACCTGGCTGGTGCAGGAGGTCACGACCCGCCTGCCCGGTCGCGTCGACGCGCTGACAGTGTCCTTCACCTCCGCGGACACGCTCGCCCAGGCCTTGCGACGAGCGGCGGCCGCGCACGGCGAACATGTGCGGCGGACGGGCGAGGACGACGCGAAGTGGCCCGAGTGGTACGCCGAATACCTGATGAACGAGCAGTGACCGACGGCCCACCTGCCCGTCCGGCACACACAGTTGGACACATTCATGTGAACGGCGAAGGCCGTCCGACTCGTGTCAGTCACGTCAGGTTTCGACGCCCGTCGCCCGTCCCCGCGCTGCTCTGCGCGGGCGCGCCACGGGATGTTCCGCGGGTAAGTGAGGTTGCGATCAAATGAGTGCGGAAATGTCTGATGCGGCGGGCCTGCGGCTGAGCCCGCAGGATGTGGAGGCTCTGCGGGGTGCGGTCACGGGGCCGGTGCTGGAGCCGGGCATGGACGGCTACGAGGCCGAGTGCGCCACGTACAACCTGGTCTGCCCCCTGCGGCCGGCCGTCGTGGTCGGCGCGGGCAGTGAGCAGGACGTCGTCGCGGCGGTCCGCTTCGCGGCTCGCCACGGGCTGCCGGTAGCGGTGAAGTCCGCTGCCCACCAGGTGGTCTCCGCGGCGGAGGGCGCGCTGCTGATCACGACCGGGCGGATGAAGGGCCTCGCCGTCGACGCGCAGAACGGCACCGTGTGTGTCGAGGCGGGTGTGTGCTGGAGCGAGGTGCTGCCGCGCACGGCAGAGGCCGGCCTGGCCCCCGTCATCGGCTCGGCACCCGAGGTCGGCGTCGTCGGCTACACCCTCGGCGGCGGCCAGAGCCCGCTGCTGGGCCGCAAGTACGGCTACGCCGCCGACCAGGTGCGCCGGCTGAACGTCGTCACCGCGGACGGAGAACTGCGCCGGGTGACCCCGCAGAGCGAACCGGACCTGTACTGGGCGCTCCTGGGCGGCAAGGGCAACTTCGGCGTCGTCACCGAGATCGAGTTCGAGGCGTTCCCGGTGTCCCGCTTCTACGGCGGCGGCATCTACTTCGCGGGCGAGCACCTGGACCGGGTGCTGGACGCCTGGCGCGCCTGGCTGCCGACGGTGGCGGAGGACATGACCTCCTCCGTCGCCATCCAGCGGCTGCCCGATCTCCCCGCCCTGCCCGACCCGCTGCGTGGCGCCTTCGTGGTCCACCTGCGGATCGGCTACCTCGGTACGGCGGCTGACGGCGAGCGGCTCATCGAGCCGCTGCGGGACGCGGCGCCGGCACTCGTCGACCTGGTGGGGGAGAAGCCGTTCGCCGCGATCGGGGAGATCCACCTGGACCCGGTCGACCCGATGCCGTACTACGACCGCAGCCTGGGCCTGCGGGAGTTCTCCGGCAAGACGGCCCAGGCGCTCGTGGAGCTGGCCGGCCGGGATTCGGGATGCACGCTGGTGAGCGTCGAGATACGGGCACTCGGCGGCGCCTTCGACCGGGAACCCGAGTTCCCCAACTCGGTGCCCAGCCGGGGCCTTCCGTACGTCGCCTTCGGGTTCGCGGTGGGAGCCCCGGACCACGCGGCCGAGCTGCGGGCCGAGCTGGCGCGGGTCTTCGACGGTCTGACGCCGTGGGCGGCCGAGCGGAACCTGGTGAACTTCCTCTCCCCGGACGAGGCGACCGACACCGAGGGAGTGCGCGAGCTGTACGGGGCGCAGCGCTATGAGCGGCTTGCCCTGCTGAAGAGGACGTACGACCCGGCCAACGTCTTCCGCTTCAACTACAACATCACCCCGGCCTGATCGGCCCTCGGCCCCGTGCGCCACGGCAGGACGCCGCGGCACACGGGGCCGAGGTGTGAGCGGGTCAGCGCACCAGCGCCGCGTACTCGTCGAAGTCGATCCGACGGTCCCCGTCCTCGTCGGCGATCTCGACGACCGCCGCGATGTTGTCGTCGCTCACCTTCGGGTTGACCTGAAGCGAGGCGGCGAGCTCGACAGCGGTGACGAAACCGTCACCGTCGGTGTCGATCTCGTCGAAGTCCCGCCGCTTCGATGCGATGTCGCTCATGACGTCCTTCTGGGGCTGAACGGTGGTGCCCCCGGGCGTGGTTCACGTCGATGTGCCGGCTCAGGCGGCCGCGAGACGGGTGTCCGCGGGTCCTTCGGCCGTCGTCGTCGTGGGCAGCGGGCGCAGCGCGTGAAGCAGCGCCGTCATGGCCCGGTTCAGCGGTACGTCGATCCCGTACAGGTCGGCATACCTGACCACCGCCCCGTTGAGCGCCTCCCACTCCAGGGCGTTGCCGTTGAGCCGGTCGTACAGCATCGACGTGCCGTTGCCGTCGCTGAACTCCTTCATGAACGCCAGTGTCCGGCGCACGTCCGCTCCGGTGAGACGGGCTCCGACCGCCTCGGCCACCACCTGGGTCTCGCGCATCAGGCCCTCGGCGAGTCCGAGGATCATGCTGTCGCCCATCACTTCCATCCGGCGCAGGGTGAGGGCCGTCAGGGGGTTCACCGCGGCGTTGAGCATCAGCTTGCGCCATGCGGCCGTGACCAGGTCCTGCTGCGGGCGGATGTCCGTCCCGCTGCCGTGGAACAGCCGGGCCAGCCGGTCCGCGTCGGGCCCCGCGAGGACGTCGAGGCTGTTTCCGTAGCCGTGCCGGATGTGGCCCGGTGCCAGCCGCTCGGCCTGGATGTACACCAGCGCCGGAACGACGGTTGCCCGGGGGACCAGGGCCTGCACGTCATCGGTCTGCTCGACGCCGTTGCGCAGGACGACGACGGTGGTGTTCTCGTCGCACAGGGCCGCGAGCCAGCGGGCCGTGCCGGCCGTGTCGAAGGACTTGACCGCCAGCAGGACCCAGTCCACCGGCCGCAGCCCCGCAGGGTCGGTGACCACGGTCACCGGAACATGTTCCTCGCCCTGGGAGGTCTCTATCACCAGTTCGTCGAACGGGGTCCGGACGCAGAGCAGGACGTCGTGTCCGGCCCGGTGCACGGCCGACGCGAACACGCCGCCGACCGCTCCGGCGCCGACCACGGCCACGGACTGCCGGATGTAGCCATCGCCTGCCAGGGTCATGGGATTCTCCTCACAGTGAGTCGGCGGAGCCGGCACAACAGGGGGTCTCCGCGACAGCATCAACACGCGCCCGTCTCGCCCATGGGTTCACACATGTGAGATTCGCGGCAGGTGTCTCATGAACATGTGACTCCAGTGTGCCTCGCCCGGTGAACGAATGACGCTGTGAGGTGAACCCGGGGCCTCTCCGCATCCGTGTGAAGATCGGCAGGCTTCCGTCCACGGCCGGGGGCGGGGGCAGGGCGGCCGTACCGACTGGTGCGCAACCGGGCGGCCACCCACCGGGCTCTCCCCGGCCTCGCTGTGGGGGCGAGAAAGGAAAAGAGAGCCCGGGACTGCCGCCCCCCGCCGGTCGTTGGACCGGCGGGGACGTTCGCATACCCGACTAGATGAGGGAGTTGCCGTGACGGATCTCGCGGCCGCGGTCGAATCGGTGGCACAGCTGTCCACGGTCTGGCGCGCCATGGTGCTCGACCGGAACGAGAAGGCGGACGTACGGGACCTGCCGGGCCTCACCATCCGCTGGGCCGACTGCCGCTTCGCCTTCTGGAACGCGATCACCCTCACCGAGGTCGGCGTGGAGAGGGAACTGCTGGAGCAACGCGTCCTCCGGGCCGCCGAGATCATGCGGTCGAAGCAGCGGCCCGGTTTCCTGTGGCTGTTCGAGGACCTGCTCGTCGGCGACGTGCGCGACACGCTGGACACGGTGGCACAGCGCGCGGGCCTCGTGCACGCCTTCCCCGGCACCGGCATGGCCGGTGACCTGCTGCCCGTCCCCGAGCCCCACCACCCCGACCTCACCTTCGAGCGGGTGACCACCGACGAGCAGCTCATGGCCTACGCCGACATCAACTCCCGTGCCTACGGCTTCGACGTGGCGGACGGGCGCGACGGGCTGGCCGGCTCCGCCCTGTGGAAGCAGGACGTGTTCGCCTACCTGGCCCTGCGCGAGGGCACCCCGGTCGCCTGCGCCGCGACCGTCGAGGCCCAGGGCCGCCTGTTCGTGATCCTGGTCGCCACCGAGCCGGACCAGCAACGCCGCGGCTACGGCGAGGCGGTGACCCGCAAGGCCCTGTTCGAGGGCGCCCGCGCCACCGGCCTGACCCGGGCCACCTTGCACGCCACCGTCGCCGGTGCCCCCGTGTACCCGCGGATCGGCTTCGTCCCCAATTCCCCCATACGCTTCTACACCCTGGCGAGCTGACCGGTGAGCACTCCCACGACCGCCCAGCAGTTGTCCGAGCACATCGAGGAACTCCTCGCGCCGGGCGGCCCGTTGCCCATCCTCGCCGCGGGCCGTCCCGTCCTGCGCCGGGTCGCAGAGCCGTACGACGGCCAACTCGACGACGCCCTGCTGGAACGGTTCGTGGCCGCGCTGCGCACGACGATGCGCGACGCCCCCGGCGTGGGCCTGGCCGCTCCCCAGGTGGGCGTCCCGCTGAGCATCGCCGCGGTGGAGGACCGGGCACGCGGGGCCCGTGAAGCACTGGAGGCACGCGGCCGTACGCCCTTGCCGTTCCAGGTGCTCATCAACCCCTCTTACGAGCCGGAGGGCGACACCCGGGCGGCGTTCTTCGAGGGCTGCCTGAGCGTGCCGGGGTGGCAGGCCGTCGTGGCCCGGTCCACCCGGGTGCGACTGCGGGGACAGGACGAGCACGGGCACGCGATCGACGAGGTGTTCACCGGCTGGCCCGCCCGTATCGTCCAGCACGAGACCGACCACCTCAACGGCACGCTCTACCTGGATGTGGCCCAGGCGCGTTCCTTGGCCACCAACGAGGCGGTCGCGGAGCTCTGGTCCCAGCACACCCCCGAGACGGCAGCGCGGGAGCTGGGGTTCCCGCTGTCGTGACGGCAAAAGCCGTCCGTCCTGTACGGACTCGGATGCCGGACTCCACCGTCAACTGACTGATGTGCACTGTTTGTCCGATGAAGGAGGCTGACGGCAGCCGACGCCTCCGGCGTCTCCGACACGGAGAGAGGACCTGGCGTGACACCGGTCGAACAGCACCGTTCCCTGAAGAGCAGCAACCCGATACTGGCCTGGCCGCAGTTCGAGCGGCGGGGCGGGCAGAAGACGATGGCCAAGGACCCGCGCGCGGGCATCGCCGTCGTACAAGGCCGGAGCACCACAGGCCAGGACCTGGACCAGGCTCACGGAAGCGACACAGACCCGCTGCCCCTCACGGTCGGCGACCTGATGACGATGGACGACGTCCTGCCCCGCTGGCTGGCAGGACTCGGGGTGACGGCCCTTGCCGTCACCCTGTCGTGGACCCTGCTGCCCCACCTGCCCATCGGTACGGTCGCCGCCTACGCCATTGCCGGCGGCGCCGGACTGCCGGCCGCGGCACTCGTGATCGTGCAGTGCCGCCGCAAGCGGCCGTCGCCGACCCTGACCCTGATGTTCGCCGCCGTGCAGGGCATATGTCTCGGGGTGCTCTCGGCCACGGCCTTCAACCGCCTCTCCCCGGGCCTGCTCGTCCAGACCGTCCTGGGGTCGATGGCCACCTCCGCCGGCGTGCTGCTCGCCTACCGGCTGCGCTGGATGCGCGTGCACCGACGGCGGTACGGCTTCGCCGGCGCCGTGGTGTTCGCCCTGTGCTTCGTCGCCCTCGCGGACACGGCCCTGTTCCCCCTCATGGGCGCCGACGGCCTGGGCCTGCACTCCGCGGGCCTCGGCGTCCTGATGGGCGTGGTCGGGGTCGCCCTCGGGATGTCCTTCCTGCCCCTGCACCTGCGCAAGGTCGAGGGCGCCGTCACCCACGGTGCGTCCCGCGACCAGCGCTGGCCGGCCGCGTTCGGGCTCACCCTGAGCCTGGCCTGGCTGTACGTGGAGACGGTCAGGCTGTTCACTCTCTACCCGGCCGAAGACCTCTACTGATCCCTGGGCTCGTTCCCTGGACACAGCCCCCGCATCAGGACCTCGAAGAGCCGCTCCGCCCGATCCTCTCCCTCACCGTCTGCGCCGATGCGCCACAGAGGACCGAGCAGCGTGAGCACGTCCTCGGCCGTCGTCCCGGGAGCGATCGTCCCGGCCGCCGCATTGGCGGCCACCAGCGCCGACAGGGCGTCCAGCAGCGGCCGGTACGCCTGCCGGCACGCCTCTGTCTGGACCTCGCCGGCCCCGCTCATGGCCTCGGCGAACTCCGGAGCGCAACGGCCGACGTACAGCAGGCGGCGCAGCCATGCGCACAGCCCGTGCTGCGGGGACAGGGTGGCCAGCAGGCCGGGTACGGCGTTCACCAGGTCCTCCACCTCGTCCCCGTACACCTGGAGCACCAGGCACTCCCGGTTGGGGAAATGGCGGTAGAGCGTGCCCTGGCCCACGCCCGCCCGGCGCGCGATGGACTTCAGCGAGGAGTCGCCGGGGCCGGCCAGCACCTCCGCCGCTGCCTCGAGGATGCGTATACGGTTGGACAGTGCGTCCGATCTCATCGATGCTCCGGTCTTCTCCGCGAAGCGCACACATTTCTCGACCCCCGCTGAGACACGTATTCTGATTGAAACCTACACCGGCATGTCGTCCACCGGAGTCCGGCGGACATATGTCACTCATGAGCAGAAGGCCACCGAATCCCATGTCCCATGACACAGCCGCTCCTTGCGCCGCCCCGGAGCGGCACCCCTCCGCCGTGGAGCGGCTCGCCTCGCTGACCGTCGGCCTCGGCGCGGACCTCGACCAGGGCGCCTGGGCCCCTGGACCGCTGGAACGGACGCTGGCCGGGCGCCTGCTGGTGGCCTGCGCCGGAGACGGCCAGTTCACCCCGGAGCGAGTGCGCGAGACCCTCTGGGAGGGCAGCGTCGCCCTGGCGTACACCGGAGGGGGCCGCCTCGCCCGTCTGCTGGCCGAACTGCACGAGGTGACCTCGCACACCGCCCCGTACGCCGTGCGCCGTTCCGCACTGTCCCAGGCCGCACACCTGCTGGAGCGCACGGCCGCCGGCGTACCCGGGCCCGACGAGAGGTACTGAGCCCGGCCGGCAGTCAGATGACGGATGTGTTCGCCCCCCGGCTCGGGAAAGCTTCGTGCCACGAAGCCCACAACGGTCTTCCTGGCACGAAGCACGCACCAGGTGTGAAGGGGGAGAACATGACGAGGCACGACAGGTTCGGCCGACCGGCGGGCGGCCCTTCGCCGGCCACGACGTCACCGGCCGGGCGGCGGCCCGGTGGCCACCGCCCGGCCCGGCCCGCCCTCAGCCTGGTTCCCGGCACCCGCGCCGACGCTCCGGTCGAGCTGTCCACGCTGACCCGGCAGCCCATGCCCGCCGACGTCCGGGGTGCGATCGTCACCCCGGTGCACGGCGCCCTCATGGCCACCTGGATGCCGCTGGACGGTCCTTCCCGTGTCCCGCAGGGCCGCATTCTGCTGGCCTGGACCCCCGCGGGCGACGACCGCACCGACGTCACGGCCCACCTGGGCCTGGCCGGCGCCCAGGTCCTGCTGGCCGTCTGGCCCGGCCTGCGCGGCGACTGGACCGGAGTGGTCCGTCCCACCGTCGCCGAGGTGACGGAACTGCACGCCGCGCTGCGCCTGGCCACCGTGGTCCTGGACCGGCTGACCGACTGAGCCTGGCGGTGAGCGGACCTACGCCTCCTCGTTCACCCAGCTCATCAGCTTGCGCAGCTCCTTGCCGGTGGTCTCCAGGAGGTGCTCGGCGTCCTGCCGCTTGTACGCGTCGTACCGCTTCAGGCCGCCGTGGTACTCGTCCATCCAGTTCCTGGCGAACGAGCCGTCCTGGATCTCCGCGAGGATCTTCTTCATCTCCGCCTTGGTGGCGTCGGTGACGATCCGCGGGCCGGTGACGTAGTCGCCCCACTCGGCGGTCTCGGAGATCGACCAGCGCATCTTCTCCAGGCCGCCCTCGTACATCAGGTCCACGATCAGCTTCATCTCGTGCAGGCACTCGAAGTAGGCGATCTCCGGCTGGTACCCGGCCTCGGTCAGCGTCTCGAAACCGGCCTTGACCAGCGCGGTCGTACCACCGCACAGCACCGCCTGCTCACCGAACAGGTCGGTCTCGGTCTCCTCGGTGAACGTCGTCTCGATGACACCGGCGCGGGTGCCGCCGATGCTCTTGGCGTACGACAGCGCCAGCGCGAGGGCGCCGCCGGAGGGGTTCTGCTCGACGGCGACGAGACAGGGAACGCCGCGGCCCTCCTCGAACTGGCGGCGCACCAGGTGGCCCGGGCCCTTGGGCGCGACCATGCACACGTCCACCCCGGCCGGGGCCTTGACGAAGCCGAAGCGGACGTTGAAGCCGTGGCCGAAGAACAGCGCGTCGCCGTCCTTCAGGTGCGGGGCGACGTGCTCCTCGTAGACCTCGCCCTGGATCGGGTCCGGGATCAGCATCATGACGACGTCGGCCTCGGCGGCGGCCTCCGCCACCGTCACCACGCGCAGGCCCTGTTCCTCGGCCTTCGCCCGGGACGTGGAGCCTTCGTGCAGGCCGACGCGGACGTCGATGCCCGAGTCACGGAGCGACAGCGCGTGGGCGTGGCCCTGGCTGCCGTAGCCGATGACGGCGACCTTGCGGTTCTGGATGACCGACAGGTCGGCGTCGGCGTCGTAGAACATCTTGGCCATGGGGGGATCGTCTCCTAGCTGGGTGGGACATCACATGTATGTCATACGTGTGAGTAGGTTGCTGTGTGGTCGGTGAGGGAGGGGCGGAGGTCGCGGAGGAAATCCGTGAGGATCTCCAGCGTGCGGTCCGGCTCCTCGAAGGTCGCGGCGTGCCCGCCGCGTACGGCGGCCAGCCGGGCCCCGGGCATGCCGTCGGCGAGGTCGATCGAGTGCTTGGGTGACACGAACCGGTCCCCGGCTGACGCCACGACCAGCGTGGGAGCCGTGACCGAGGGAAGGTCGCCGTGGACGTCGACGCCGAGCGCGAGGGCGATCTGCCGGGCGGTACCGGCGGCGGCCGTCAGCAGGCGGGTGGCCAGGTACTGGGCGGTTTCCGGGGTGCGGGCGGCCAGGTAGTCCGCGGAGAAGGCCAGCGAGGCCAGGAAGGCGCGCAGCCGGCCGTCGTGGCGGGTGAGCATCGACGCCCAGGTCTCCAGCGTCAGCCACAGCGAGGTGTGGGGCCGGGCGAAGCCGGACAGCGTGACGAGGCCGCGCACCCGGTCGGGGTGACGGGCGGCGGCCTTGATGGCGACGGCCGCACCGAGCGAGGGCCCGGCGATCACGAAGTCGCTCAGCCCGGCCCGCTCGGCCGCGGCCACCACCTGGTCGGCCACGGTGTCGAGCGCCAGCCGGCCGACGGGCAGCGGGCTGCGCCCCGCCCCGGGAAGGTCGGTGAGGACGACGGTGTGCTCGGCCGCCAGTCCGGCGAGCAGCGTTTCCCAGGTCAGGGCCGCGGTGCCGCCCACACCGGGCAGGAGCACCAGACCGGGCCCGCTGCCGTGGACGTCGTACGCGAGCATGCGCCACCTCTCTCACACGTTCCTCGGGAGCACGAACTGCGTGAGCTGCACACAGCTGCTTGGGTTTCCCTAGGAGCACGAGAGAGGGCGGCGCGCGGGTTCACCTACGCGGTCACCTACGCGGTCCTGTCCTTCGCCGTGTCCGGCGTCGCGGGCTCCGCGGTCCAGGAGGTGAGGATGCGCAGGGCGTCGTGGGAGGGGCTGCCGGGCTCGGCGGTCAGGACCATCAGGCGCTGGCCGGAGCCGTCGGACGCGGCCCAGGTGTCGCAGTCGAGGGTGAGGTCGCCGACCAGCGGGTGGCGGTACTGCTTGCTGCCGTAGGTGGCGCTGTTGACGCGGTGTTCGGCCCACCAGGTGCGGAAGTCGGTGTCCTGGAGGGTCAGTTCGCCGACGAGCGCGGCGAGGTCCGGGTCGTCGGTGTCGGCGGCGGCTTCCATGCGCAGCGCGGCGACCGCGTCCCGGGCGTCATGCGCCCATTCGCGGTGCATGCCGCGGATCGCGGGGTCGAGGAACATCAGGCGCAGATAGTTGCGCCGGGCCGCCGGTACGGCGGCGAAGTCGGTGTAGAGGGCCGTGGCGGCGGCGTTCCAGGCGAGGATGTCCAGGCGCCGGCCCAGCACGAGGGCGGGGGCGTGGGTGAGTTGGTCGAGCAGGCGGCGCATGGCGGGACGAACCCGCTGCGCGGTGCGCCGACGGCGCGGACGGTCGTCGGAGCGGCCGGCGAGTTCGTACAGGTAGCGCTCCTCGTCCTCGTCCAGGCGCAGGGCGCGGGAGAGAGTGGCGAGGACAGGGGTGGAGGCGCGGACGCGGCCCTGTTCGAGACGGGTGTAGTAGTCCACGCTGATCGAGGCGAGCGCGGCGACCTCTTCACGCCGCAGTCCCGCGACCCGGCGGGCGGAGTCCGTCTCGGGCAGGCCGCACTCGTGGGGGTCCAGCTGCGCGCGACGGGCCTTGAGGAAAGCACCGAGTGCACGGGGGTCGGAGTGCGAGGTCATATGTCCATTCTCCTGCTGTTCGCGTGCCGGTGGGGATCACGTTCCGCACACCTGGGTGGTGTCACGGATGCCGCGTCGCCCCGAGGACGGCGGGACGGAGCATCCCGCCGTCCTTCGAGGAGGGTCAGCGAACCGTGGCGCGGGCGGCCCGCTCGATCACGTCGGCCACCAGCCGGGGGTGGGAGACGGCGACCGAGTGGGAGGCGGCGACCTCGGTGGTGTGCGCGTGGGCGCGCTTGGCCATGAAGCGCTGGACCGCGGGCGGGATGTTGAGGTCCTCGGTGGTGATGATGTCCCAGCTGGGGATGGTCTTCCAGGCGGCGGTGGTGGCCTTCTCCTCCAGCGCGGACTGGGCGATGGGGCGCTGCTCGGCGGCCATCAGGGCGGCCTGCTTCGGCGGCACGTCGGCGGCGAACTGGTGGCGGAACTTGTCCTGCTGGATGTACAGGTCGGTGACCGTGGAGCCGTCGGTCTGCTTGTAGGTGACCGGGTCCAGGGTGCCGGGGAGGGTGGAGCCCGGGTACTTGTTGGTCAGCTCCAGGGCGCTCTCGCCGGGGGCGGGCAGGAAGGCGGCGACGTAGACCAGGGCCTTCACGTCGGGGTCGTTGGTGGCTGCCTCGCTGATCACGTTGCCGCCGTAGGAGTGGCCGACGACGATCTTCGGGCCCTTGACGTGGTCCAGGACCGAGCGCAGGGCGGCGGCGTCGGAGGCCGGGCCGCGCAGCGGGTTGGCGGCGGCGACGACCGGATAGCCGTCGGCCTTCAGCCGCGAGATGACGCCGTTCCAGCTGGAGCCGTCGGCGAAGGCGCCGTGCTCCAGGACGATGGTGGGCTTGGCGTGCTTGCCGGCCTGCGCGGCTTCAGCCGTCTCGGTCGCGCCGCTGGCGGTCCCGCTGAGGGCGAATGCGCCGAGGGCGGCCCCCGCCGCGGCCGTCGCCACCGCGCCCATCGCCAGGCCCTTGCGTCCACCCTTGATGCTCATCACGACAAACCTCTTTCAGGAATTTTCATCGGTAGCTGCGGCGTTTCGGCATTGCCGGTTCGTCACCGCTTTAACTGGTGACGAATCTGTCATGCTGTGCGTCACCTGTCAAGACGGTGACGCGTAGGTGTGGAGATCTCGGGCCCGCCGACGTGCGAGCCTGGAGACCTGCGCGAACGGACGCGAACGAGTGCGAACGGAAAGGTGAGGTGCCATGAGCAACGCCGAACAGAAGGCGCTGTTGGCGGGCGGCTGCTTCTGGGGCATGCAGGAGCTGATCCGGGCCCTGCCCGGGGTGAAGGACACCCGGGTCGGCTACAGCGGTGACAACGACAAGCCCAACGCCACCTACCGCGACCACGGGAAGCACGCGGAGTCGATCGAGATCACCTTCGACCCCGAGATCACCGACTACCGCACGATCCTGGAGTACTTCTTCCAGATCCACGACCCGAGCACGAGGAACCGCCAGGGCAACGACATCGGCCTCAGCTACCGCTCGGCGATCTTCTACTACGACGACGAACAGCGCCGTGTCGCCGAGGACACCATCGCCGACGTCGACGCCTCCGGGCTGTGGCCGGGACCGGTGGTGACCGAGGTGGTGCCGGCCGGCCCGTTCTGGGAGGCCGAGCCGGAGCACCAGGACTACCTCCAGCGCTACCCGGACGGCTACACCTGCCACTTCCCGCGCCCCAACTGGCGCCTGCCCAAGCGCGCGGAGGCGTGACACGAGGTGCGGCGGAGGGGGCATCGCCCCTCCCGCCGCACCGCCCGCGTACTACTTCGTCCAGGGGTCCCGCACGATGATGTCCGCCAGCACCGAAGCGCACCCGGACAGCATCCGCTCGCCCTTCTCGGCACTCGCGACCCTGGCGTCGCCCGCCACCCCGGACTTGGTGATCCGGTCGAAGGGCACGGCCATGTACACCGGCTCGGTGGACTCCGCGGGCAGGGTGATCCGCGGCCCGTACGCCTCGCGGAGATGCTCGGACCGGATCAGGTCAGGGTGGGCGGCCATCATCATGGACGTCTCCCCCTCACAGGCATGCATGAGACCGTCCTGCGTCTCCAAGGTGTCCCGCACCACCTCCCGCCCGGCGCCGAAGTAGCTGGCGAACGCGATCGGCGTCGCCAGCTCCGTGGTCAGCTCGGTCGTCAGGGCGTTCAGCGCGGTCATGTTCCCGCCGTGCCCGTTGACGATCAGAATGCGTGAGAAGCCCGCCCGGATCACGGAGCGGCTGATGTCACGCAGCAGCGCGTGCAAGGTGGGCAGAGTGAGGGTGAGGGTGCCGCCGAAAGCCATGTGATGCTCCGACAGGCCCGTCGGCACCGACGGCGTCACCACCACCCCCGTGCGCTCGGCCGCCAGCACCGCCGCCCGCCGGCACACCTCCGCCGCCAGGAAGTCGTCGACACCCGTGGGCAGATGAGGGCCGTGTTGCTCGGTGGCCCCGATGGGCAGCAGCACCACCGCGTCCCGCGCCGCCAGGGCGCGCAGCTCGGCGGCGGTCAGACGGTTCCACAGGACTTCACTCATCGGGGCTCCTCGTGGTCAGAGGTGATCGGCGGCGGCGTCGGAGGCGAGCGACGACGTCAGAGGTGATCGGCGTCGACCACGGCCTGCGCGAAGACCGTGGGCGCCTCCTGCGGCAGGTTGTGACCGATGTTCGCGATCGTCTGGTGCGCGTAGGGACCGGTGAAGTGGCTGCGGTACGCGGAACCGTCGCCCGGAGCGGTGAAGGGGTCCAGGGCCGGGTCGAGGGTAACCGTCGGGACACCGATGGGCGGCTGGGCCGCGAGCAGCTTCTCGTAGCGGTCGTAGCGGCGGTCACCCTCGATGAGGCTGATGCGCCAGCGGTAGTTGTAGAGGACGATCGCCGCGTAGTCGGGGTTGAGGAAGGCCTGGGCCGTGCGCTCGTACGTGGCGTCGTCGAAGTTCCAGTTCGGGGAGACGAGCGTCCACACATAGCGGCACAGCGCGAGGCGGTCGTCGACTTTCTCCATGGCCTGCACACCGCGGTCGGTGGCGAAGTACCACTGGTACCACCAGGTGTGCTCGACGGCCGGCGCCGCCGGCGCCAGCTGTACCTTGCGGTCGGTGATGAGGTAACCGCTGGTGGAGACCATTGCCTTGACCCGCTCGGGCCACAGCGCCGCGATGATGTCGGCGGTGCGCGAACCCCAGTCGAAGCCCGCCAGAACCGCCTTGTGGATCTTCAGCGCGTCCATGAACGCGATGATGTCCAGCGCGATCGCGGACTGCTCGGCGGTCCGGGGCGTGTGCCGGGACAGGAAGCGGGTGCTGCCGTGACCGCGCAGGTAGGGCACGAGGACCCGGTAGCCCTGGGCAGCCAGCAGCGGGGCCACGTCGACAAAGCTGTGAATGTCGTACGGCCAGCCGTGCAGGCAGATCACCACCGGGCCGTGCGCGGGGCCGAGCTCGGCGTAGCCGACGTTCAGCAGCCCCGCCTTGACCTGCTTGATGACGGGGAACTGGGTGTGGGTGCCAGGGGTGACGGTGGGCACCGTCGGGGTGGTGGACCGCTGTCCGGCGGTCGCGGCGGACGCATTGGTCTGCAGGCCGGACAGCGAGACCGCGGCCGCGCCGGTGCCCAGACCCACGGCCTTGCTGAAGGTGCGCCTGTTGATCATGTGAAGCCTTCCGTCGTGTTTCCGAAGACAGTCCCGCGAACCCGTGAACCGGGCTGGCGGCACACACTTTCGTCCGTAACGAAACCGGACACATCAGTCATGTGACGGTGAAGCGTGTGAGGGGACCCGTTCCGTACGGCGCTTAAGCCACTCGAGGCACCACAACCCGTGCCCGCCTCACCCGCTCTCCTCGCCCTCCAGCCTGGCCAGTGCGTCGCGCAGGGCGGCGCGGGAGGTGATGCCGAGTTTGGGGAAGACCCGGTACAGGTGTGAGCTGACGGTGCGCGGTGACAGGTGCATGCGTTCGCCGATCTCCTTGTTGGTCAGGCCGCTTGCGGCGAGATCGGCGATCCGGCGCTCCTGCCAGGTCAGCTCGACGGACGGCACGGACGGGGCGTGCGTGGCCACCCCCGCCACCCGCAGCTCGGCCCGGGCCCGCTCGGCCCACGTCACCGCACCCAGCCGCTCGAACGCCTCCGCCGCCAGCGTCAGAC
>NZ_JADDXU010000036.1 GCF_015163075.1 Streptomyces justiciae | reverse complement strand
CCCCCCCCCCCCCACCCCGGGCAAGGCCGGGGAAAGAGCCAACCAACCGCCCCCCCGACCCCCCCCCCCCAAACCGCCCCCCCCCCCGGGAATGCCCCACCCCCCCAACCCCGGGGGGGGGGGGGGCGCCAACCCCCCCCCCCGCCACTCCCCACCCGAACAACCACGCCCCGAACCGCCAAGCCACCCCCCACCACGGCCAGCCGCCAACGGCGAATTCGCCCCACGGGGGCCACCCGCACCCGACCACGAAAGCTGCACGGGCGGTGCGGGTGGGAGCACATACCCCGCCGATGGCGAAGCCGAGGCGTCCCACCCCGCCCGAGGAGACACGCAGTGACCACCGAAGTGACACCCCGGCCGGCCGCCGGCACCGGCACCGGCACCGGCCAGGATCCGGTGTCCTCCGTACGCCGCATCACCGACGACCTGCTGCGGCGCGTGGAACAACGCATGCGTTCCTTCCTCGCAGCCGAACGCGCCCGCCACGCCGAGGTCGACGAACGCGCGGTCCTCGCCGTGGACGCCCTCTCCGGCCTCGTCGACTCCGGCGGCAAGCGCATCAGGCCCGCCTTCTGCATCACCGGCTACCTCGCCGCCGGCGGCGACCCCCACGACCCCGGCATCGTCGCGGCCGCCGCCGCCCTGGAGATGCTGCACGTCTCCGCCCTCATCCACGACGACGTCCTGGACGACTCCAGCCGACGCCGCGGCCAACCGACCGTGCACGCCGTCAGTTCCGCCCAGCACGAGGCCAACGGCTGGCAGGGCGAGGCACGCCGCTTCGGCGAGGGCGTGGCGATCCTCGTCGGCGACCTGGCGCTCGTCTACTCGGCGGAACTGATCTCCCAGGCGCCACCGCAGGTCCTCGCCGAGTGGCACCGGCTGCGCTCCGAACTCATGATCGGCCAGTACCTGGACGTCGCCGCGGCCGCCGAGTTCGCCGTGGACCCCCGGCTCTCCCGCCGCATCGCCCAGATCAAGTCCGGCCGCTACACCATCCGCCGGCCGCTGGTGGTCGGGGCACGGGCCGCGGGCCGCGCCGATCTCGACGACGCCTTCACCGCGTACGGCGAAGCCCTCGGCGAGGCCTTCCAGCTCCGCGACGACCTGCTGGACGCGTTCGGCGACTCCGCGCAGACCGGAAAGCCGTCCGGCCAGGACTTCACCCAGCACAAGATGACGCTGCTGCTGGCCTGGGCGATGCAACGGGACGAACACATCCGCAGCCTCATCACCGAGCCCGGCCACACCCCCGACGAGGTGCGCGCCCGGCTGCTGGACACCGGAGTTCCCGAGGACGTCGAGCGACACATCGCGGCCCTCGTCGAGCGGGGCTGCGAAGCCATCGCGGACGCATCCGTCGCCCCCGTGTGGCGGGACGAACTGACGGACATGGCGGTGCGCGTCGCCTACCGCGACAAGTGACCCCCGCCGAGTAGGAAGCCTGGAGGAACAATGTCGGGAACCATCGGCCTGCAAGAACTGTGGGCGGGCGTCGAGGAGTCGGCCGGGCTCATCGACGTGACGTGCTCGCCGGAGCGGATGTGGCCCGTCCTGACCGCCTACGAGGACGCGATCGCCGAAGCCGTCATCGCCTTCCGGGTGGCGACGAACGCCCGCCACGAAGGCGAGTTGGACGTCCGGTTCACCGTCCCCTGGTACATCGACCCCTACCTCCGGGCGCGCGAGCACGGCCTCGTCACCGAGACCGGGCACCCCGTGGAGTCCCTGCTCGCGGACATCCGGGAGCAGTGCCCCGTCGACCTGTACGGCGTCGACGCCGGCGTCGTGGGCGGGTTCCGCAAGATCTGGGTGTACTTCCCGGCGGACGCCCACCAGAGCCTCGCGGGCCTCGCCGGCCTCGAGTCGATGCCCCCCAGCCTGGCCGCGAACCTCGGGTTCTTCACCGAACGGGGCATCGAGGGCCGGGTGGACCTGATCGCGATCGACTACCACAGCAGGACGATCAACCTCTACTTCACCCAGCTCCCGGAGGCGCTGCGCCGGCCGGAGGCCGTCCTGGCGATGCACCGCGACATCGGGCTGCCGGAACCGAGCGAGCAGATGCTCCGGTTCTGCGAGCGGACCTTCGGCTTCTACGCCACGCTGACCTGGGACTCCCCGGGCATCAAGCGGATCGCCTTCAGCGTGAAGACCCAGGACCCGCTGTCGCTGCCCGCCCGGCTCGGCCCGAAGATCGAACAGTTCGTCAAGTCCGTCCCGTACGGCGTCGACGACCCCAAGATGGTCTACGCGGCCATGACGTCCTCCGGCGAGGAGTACTACAAGCTCCAGTCGTACTTCAGGTTCCAGTCGCGCAGCCGACTGGACCAGATGCCCTCCGCCGACCATGCCGCGTGACGCGACCGCTCCCGTGGAGTTCCGGTTCGGTCGCATGCGAAGTCTCCTCGCCGGCCCCCCGGTCCGCACCGTGACCGTGGACGGCACCCGCGCGGAGTTCGTCACGGATCCGGTGCTGGTGCGCCAGATCCTCGTCAAGGACGGCAGGAACTACGGAAAGGGCGAACTGTTCCAGAAGGCGAGGAACCTCAGCCGGGCCGGGCTCCTGGCGGCCGACGAGTCCGTGCACCGGCACTACCGGCGACTGGCCCACCCCTATCTGCGGACGGCGGCGGTGACCGGCTACGCCCCGCTCATGCGGCAGATCGCCCGCGAGACGGTGACCGCATGGCGCCCCGGGCAGGCCGTGGACGTCCAGGCGGAGATGTGCCGGCTGGCCGGCGCGATCGCACTGGGCACCCTGCTCGGTCCGCTGCCGCCCGAGCGGTCGGCCCTGCTCGGCCGCAGCCTCGCCGCACTGACCTGGGAGATGATCCGAAAGCCGCTGTACGGGAAAGCGGCCGCGCGGGCGCGGCGGCAGGGCGCGGCACAGCGGCTGACGCGGGCCCGCGAGGAGTTCCGCGCCCTCATCGCCTCGTACGTGGCCGAACAGCGCAGCTCCCCTGACCTCGCGGCCGGTTATCTCCCGGCGCTGCTGGCCGACCCGGGCCGCGCCGGCTGCCCGGCGCTGACCGCCGACGAGGTCTGCGACGAGGCCGTCATGATGCTCACCGCGGCCACCGCCACCACGGCGTCGGTGATGTCGTGGGCGCTGTACGTGCTCGCCGAGGAACCCCTGATCGAGGAGAGGGTCCTCAAGGGCCTGGCGCGCGAAGGCGACGAGGACGCCGGGCCGCCCCGCATCGGATACCCGCTGCGGTTCCTGATGGAGGTCCTGCGGCTCTACCCGCCCGTATGGATCACCTGCCGTAAGACTCTGTCCGACGCGACGCTCGGCGACCACGCGCTGCCCGCGGGCACACACGTGCTGTTCAGCTCGTACCTCCTGCACCGCGACCCCGAACACCACCCGGACCCGCTCCGGTTCGACCCGGACCGCTGGCTCACCACCCGGCCGTCCGCGCAGGACGCCTCGTACATCCCCTTCGGGACCGGCGCGAAAGGCTGCGTCGGGGAGTCGTTCGCCTGGCGGGAACTCGAGGTCCTGCTCGGCACGATCATGACGGAGTGGCAGCTGGCGCTCCCGCCCGGCAGCCGGGTGCGCACGGCACCGGACACCACCCTGCACCCGCGCCGGCTCGTGATGGTCCCTCAGCCGCGATAGCCCTTCAGCCCTTCCGCCCTTCAGCCCTCCAGGCCCGCGCGAGGGTCCCCCGAGCGGCCCGGGCTTTTCCTGAGTGTCCCGAAGGTTGTTCCCGACCGACCAGCCGAGGAGTGCAGCCATGCCGACCCCGACGCCATCCGCACGGAAAGCCGAGATCACCTCCCTGGCCCGGGCCGAGGCCCGCGTCATGACGGGCGCCGACACCGACCACGCCCCGCACCCGGCCGCCGGCCTCACGGCGGCCGCGCTGCGCGCCCACGGCACGCTGTCGGCAGGACTCGGCCGGAGCATCCCGTTCACCGCCCTCGGCCCGACCGGCGACTCGGTGCACGCGCTCGCCACCTTCCTCGCCGTCTACGCCGACCAGGACCTCGCCGCGGCGGCATGAACTGGACCGACGGTGCAGGTGAACTCGAAGTTCCGTGGCACGGACGGGACTTGAGAGCAGGCCGGTCCTAGCGTGGAGTCCGCAAGTCCCCCTCCCGTCCGCGCCCGCCCCCTGCCCTGACGGGGGCGGGCGCGTCGACGCACCCGCACCGGGAGGAGCGGTACTCCACCCGCACGTCGGACTGTCCTTGTCCCTGCGCGTCTGACCTGCCCCACATCCCTTCCCACGTACGGGAATCGACTGTCCGTCAGGTGAACGGCGCCGCCGCTGATCCGGGCCCGCAGAGCCGCCCGCCCGGAATCCCCGGCACATGACCGCGATCAGGAGCCCTTCATGGAGCACCTAGTGCAGCATGCCGTCACCACGATCCGTGAGCGCTACTGGGAGCCGCTGAGCCTCGACGAGCTCGCGGCGAGCGCGATGGTCAGCAAGTACCACTTCCTGCGGATGTTCAGCCGGGTCACCGGTGTCACCCCGGGACGGTTCCTGAGCGCCGTACGTCTTCAGGAGGCCAAGCGGCTGCTGCTGAGCACCTCGCTCACCGTCGCCGACATCGCCGTACAGGTCGGCTACAGCAGCCAGGGCAGCTTCACCCGCCGCTTCACCGAGTCCGTCGGCCTGTCGCCCACCCAGTACCGCAAGCTGTCGCTGTCGGCCGGCACCGACGCGGCCCCGGCCGCCCTGTCCGAAGCGGCACCGGCCCCCGCCCGGCCCACGCCCGCGGCCCGCGACACCGGTTCCGTGACGGGCGCGCTGCGCACCCACGGCGACCTGCTGTCGCCCGTCTACGTCGGCGCCTTCGACAGCCCCATCCTCCAGGGCGCCCCGGCGTCCTGGAGCAACGCCTCGGCGCCGGGCCGCTTCACCCTGCCCAGCGTGCCCAAGGGCACCTGGTACATCCACGCGGTCGCCCACGGCAGACACCCCGCGGGCGCCGCCGACCCCAAACGCACCCTGCTCACCGCGGCCGTGGGCCCGGTGCGGGTGCAGGACGACACGGTGCACCGGCTCGACGTGACCCTGTGCCCGCAGGACTGGAGCCGGCCGCCGATCCTCTCCGCGCTGACGGGCCTCGCCCCGCAGCCGACGGCCGCCTGACCCGAACGACCGATCACCAACCCAAGGAGCTGACGGTGACCAACCTGTACCTGCTGCCCGACGGAATGCGCCGCTATTCCAAGGAGAACGGCGTCTCCCTCGAGCAGGGCTACCAGGCGATGTCGGACAAGCTGGTGGAGTTCGCCGGCTGGGCGCGCGAGGAGGGCTTCGACGCGCTGTACGTCGCGACCAACTCCGCCGAGAACTTCAACCGCCCCGAGGCGGCGGTGACCACGTTCCTGGACGCCTTCGAGGACGTCGCCCGCCGCTGGTACGCCGACTGCGACTTCGCGTTCTCCGGGACCCTCGAGCTACTGCCCGAGCGCTACCGCACCACGCTGGAGGAGCTGCAGGCCGCCTCCGCCAAGACCTCCGGCTTCACCCTGCACTTCATCTACGGCATGTCCCTGTCCCGGGAGATCATCGGCATCTTCAACAAACTCAACGGAAAGATCCCCGAGTTGACCGAGGACATCCTCCTCGAACACGCCTATCTCCCCGCCCAGGTCGACTACGTCATCCGGCCCGGCGGCCACACCCGGCTGTCGAACTTCTACCCCCTGATGTCCCCGTTCGCCGAACTGCACTTCTGCGACGCCCTGTTCCCCGCCATGACGCGGGCCGACTTCGACGCCGCCCTGAAGGACCTGCGGGCCAGGGACCGGCGCTACGGCAACTACCCGACCGCCTGAGCGCGGCCGCGGCGTACGAAAGGCGGATCCCATGGACACGCATCAGACCACGTCACTTCTCGTCGGCCTCGCGGCCATGGTCCTCCTGGCACGTGCGCTCGGCGTACTGGCCCGGCGGCTGGGCCAGCCCGCGGTGATCGGTGAGGTCCTCGCCGGCATCGCGCTGGGGCCCACCCTCTTCCACGGGGCGATCTCCGACGCCCTCTTCCCCGGCGACATCCGACCGCTGCTCAGCGCCCTGGCCGCGGTCGGCGTCGCCGTCTTCATGTTCATCGTCGGCCTGGAGTGGGACGCGGCGATGATCCGGGGCAGCGGCAGCCTGGCCGCGACCGTCTCCTTCAGCTCGATCCTGCTGCCGTTCGGCGCGGGCTCGCTCCTCGCGCTGTACCTGATGGACGACTACGGCACCGGCGACAAGACGGCGTTCATGCTCTTCATGGGTATCGCCATGTCGATCACCGCGTTCCCCGTGCTGGCCCGCATCCTCACCGACCGGCGCATGACCCGCACCCCGCTCGGCGTCGTCGCGCTGGCCTGCGCCTCCATCGACGACGTCCTCGCCTGGTCGCTGCTCGCCGGCGTCGTCGCCATCAGCGGCTCCGCCGGCCCCGACCAGTGGCGCATCCTGCTCGCCGTGCCCTACCTGGCGGGCATGCTCTTCGCCGTACGGCCCCTGCTGCAGCGTTACGCGGCCCGCCGGCCCGGGCTCCGGCTCACCCCGGGCGTACTGGCGTCGATCCTCGCCGGCCTGCTGCTGTCCGGCGCGATCACCGAGTGGGTCGGCCTGCACTACATCTTCGGGGCGTTCCTGTTCGGGATGGTCCTGCCGCGCACCGGCACCGAGCGGCTGCGCGAGGAGGTCCACGAGCAGCTCGGGCAGATGAACGGCACCCTGCTGCTGCCGGTGTTCTTCCTCGTCGCGGGCCTCAAGGTCGACCTGTCGGGGCTCGACGCGGCCGGACTCGGCGCCCTGGCGCTGATCCTGCTGGTGGCCGTCGGCGGCAAGTTCACCGGCGCGTTCGTCGCCGCCCGCCTCAACCGGATGCCGGTCAAGCAGTCCGCCGCGCTCGCCACCTTGATGAACACCCGCGGTCTGACCGAGCTCATCGTGCTCAACGTCGGCCTGCAACTGGGCTTCATCGGCAAGGACCTCTACTCGCTGATGGTCGTCATGGCCGTGACTACGACCGCGATGGCGGGCCCGCTGCTGACCGCGCTGATCGGCCGGCCCAAGCTCACCCTCGCCCCGGCGGAACAGCAGCCGGCCACGGAGTCAGTGCGCACCGCCGCCTGACCCGTCGCCCTCCGCCCCGCCCACCCCGCCCCGATCCGGGCCAGCGAAATTCCACCGGTTCTCAAGCGCCCGTGAGCTACCTTCGAAGGGCGACGGAATGCAGGATTCCCGATGGGATCACTCGCTGGCGTTGACTGCTTGGAGTATTGATGTCCGGAGCCACTGCGGCAGAAGAACTGTACTCCGCCATCGAGGAATCAGCTCGTATGGTGGGCGCCTCCTGCTCGCGTGACAAGGTCTGGCCGATCCTGACCGCGTTCGGAGAAAAACTCCCGACCGCCATGGTCGTATTCAGTGTGCTGACCGGGGAACGCAACGCAGGGCAGCTCGACTTCTGCTTCACCATTCCCAACGGGACCGAAGACCCCTATTCCCACGCGCTGCGGCACGGCCTGGTCACCGCGACCGACCACCCCGTCGGCTCCCTGCTGGCGGACCTGCACGCCGCCGGCATCGACATCGCCGAGCACTTCATCGACTGCGGGGCCGCAGGCGGGTTCAAGAAGGTCTACGCGCACTTCCCGCGCGATCTGCAGAAGGTCTCGGCGCTCGCCGACATCACCTCCATGCCCCCCGCCGTGGCCGCCAACCTGGACCTCTTCGCCCGCTACGGCCTGGACGAGGTGGCGATGTTCGGGATCGACTACCGGAGCAGGACGATCAGTCTCTACTTCCAGTTCGCCCCGGACCGCCGCCCCGAACCCGGCGCGCTGCGGTCCCTGCTCGACGAGATCGGACTCCCCGAGCCCAGCGAGCCGATGCTGGAGTTCGCCCGCAAATCGTTCCGGGCCAATTTCACCCTCGGCTGGGACTCCCCGAAGATCCAGCGCGTCGCTTTTGCCCCTCCGTTGGGACCCGGCCTGAAAATCGAGACGATTCCGGCACCCGTGGAACCACATATCCAGCGATTCGCGACAAGTGCTCCGCGTACCTATTCCGGTGAGCGAATGAACCTGTTCGCCGTCAAGTGGATGCCCGCCGGAGAATTCCTCGAGGTCTGTTCCTACTACCAGATCTCACCAAGCTATGAGCCGGTCCGGCTGATGGCGGCACACAAAGAACAGGCGTGACGCTCAGGAGACACTCAAGAAGCGCTCGAGACGTACTCGAAAAACGCTTGAAAACGTGCCAGGCGGAACACGAAACAAGGAGATGAAAATGGAGACAAAGAGCGCGGCGGCCGGGCCGAGCTCGGGCGCAGCCGGGGACGCGAAGCGGTGGTGGATTCTCGCCGTCATCTGTACCGCCTACCTCATGGTCGGCGTCGACCTGACCGTGGTGAACCTGGCGCTCCCCTCGGCCCAGGAAGCGCTGGACTTCACGGACACCGACCGGCAGTGGATCGTGACCGCGTACGCCCTGCCCTTCGGCAGCCTGCTGCTGTTCTGCGGGCGGCTGTCGGACCTGATCGGCCGTAAGCAGACGTTCATCATCGGGCTGAGCGGCTTCGCCCTCGCCTCCGCCGTCGGCGGCGCCGCGACCAACTTCGAGGTGCTGGTGACCGCCCGCGCCGGCCAGGGCGTCTTCGCCGCGATGCTGGCCCCGGCCGCCCTGGCCCTGCTGGCCACGACGTTCACCGACCCGCAGGAGAAGGGCAAGGCCTTCGGCATCTTCAGCGCCGTCGCCGCCAGCGGCACCGGCCTGGGCCTCATCCTCGGCGGTGCGCTGACCTCCACGCTGAACTGGCGCTGGTGCCTGTACATCAACCTGCTCTTCGCCGGTGTCGCCCTCGTCGGCAGCCTGCTGCTGCTCAAGGCACAGCCCAAGACCGGCGCCCGCATGGACATCCCCGGCGTGCTCCTGGCCTCGGCCGGCATGTTCTGTGTGGTCTACGGCTTCTCCAACGCCGCGGACGACAGCTGGAGCACCCCCAAGACGTGGGGCGTCCTCGCCCTCGGCGCCGTACTCCTGATCGTCTTCGCCATCTGGCAGACCCGCGCCACGAGCCCGCTGCTGCCCCCGCGCGTCGTCCTCGACCGCAACCGCGGCGGCGCCTACCTCGCCACTCTGTTCGTCGGCACCGGCATCTTCGGCATCATGCTGTTCCTGGTCTACTTCATGCAGAACGACCTGGGATACTCCGCCGTCACCTCCGGTTTCGCACTGCTGCCGATGATCGTGTTCACCGGCGTGGGCGCGAACGTCAGCGCCATCAAGCTCATGCCCAAGCACGGCCCGCGCCCCCTGGTCACCCTCGGTCTGCTGGCCAACGCGGTCGGCATGGCCTGGCTGACCGGGATCGACCTGGACTCCGGCTACCTCACGCACCTGCTCGGCCCGACCAGCCTGGTCGGCATCGGCATGGGCCTCATCTACGGCGCCGCACTGCGCACCGGCACCGCCGGCATCGCACCCCAGGACGCCGGCATCGCCTCCGCGATGGTCAACACCGGCCAGCAGCTCGGCGGTGCCACCGGCGCCGCCCTGCTCAACACGATCGCCGCCACCGCCGCCGCCGACTGGCTGACCGGCCACGCGCAGGGCAAGCCGTCGGCGGAGCAGCTCCACCTCGCCGCGATCGACGGCTACACCACGGTGTTCTGGTGGTGCACCGCCATCTTCGTCGCCGGCGCCGTCCTGTGCGGACTGCTGCTGCGCCGTGGCCCCCTGCCCGCTCCCGCGGGCGCGCCGGCCCCGGCCCCGGCCAAGCAGACCGCGTCGGCGGAATCCGCCTGACGCACCGCAGGACACCCGCCCGTGGGTGACCATCGGCCGGCGGCGCCGGGGCAAGCACCCGGCGCCGCCGGCCCGTGTCGTCCCCGGGCCCCGGAAGAGCCGTATCCCCGACAAGCCGCGGAACAGGACCGGAAGAGCCGTATCCCCGCAAGCCGCGGGACGAGGACCGCCGTAACTCCCGCGCAGGACACAGGAGAAGGAACGCACACCATGACGACGCCAGGCCTCGCCTTCGACTTCGACAACGGCAACTTCTACCGGGACCTGATCGGCAAGGCCGGCGACTCCTCCGGGCAGCAGCAGGCCGTCGGACCCAAGGACGTGTCCCTCGTCGCCTGGATCCAGGCCGTCATGTGGGCCGCGCGTTTCGACGCCCTGGCGCCCTACCACCCGACCGCCGTCGGCGTGCACTCCCGCATCGACCGCCGCCCCGCCGCCGAGGGCGCCACCAACCGCAACAAGAACATCGCCGCCCTGTACGCCTCCTACCAGGTGGCCAACGCCATCTATCCGGAGCGCGAGCACGTCATGCGGCAGATGATGACCGCCCTCGGCCTCGACCCCGACGACACCTCCGAAGACCCCACCACCCCCGCTGGCATCGGCACCATCGCCGGCCGGTCCGCCGTCGCCGCCCGCACCCGGGACGGCATGAACTTCCTCGGCTACGAGGGCCGCAGCTACCACGGCCAGGCCTTCGACGACTACACCGGCTACCGGCCCGTGAACACCGCCTACGAACTGACCGACCCCACCCGCTGGCAGCCGGCCATCCAGCCGCACCGCCGACGCGCCGGCGGCGGACCCGGCGACAAGGGCACCTTCGCCATCCAGCGGTTCGTCACCCCGCAGCTGCGCCTGACCCAGCCCTACAGCTACAAGGACCCCGGCCAGTTCGAACTCGCCCGCCCCGCCCACCTCGACCCCGCCGACCCCGACGGCTACCGGCACGCCGTCGACGAGGTCCTGCGGGCCTCCGCGTCCCTCACCGACGAGCAGAAGGCGAAGGCGGAGTTCTTCGACAACAGCTACCTCAGCATCCTGCAGTCGACGAAGGCGGCGGCCCTCGCCCACGGCGAACTCGACCTGGACGGCTGGGTCCAGCTGCTCTTCGCCAGCTCCGCGGCCCAGCTCGACAGCCTCATAGCCGCCTGGCACCACAAGCACGCCCACGACGCGGTACGACCGTTCAGCGCGATCCGCCACGTGTACGGCAACCAGCAGGTGACCGCCTGGGGCGGCCCCGGCAAGGGCACGGTCGACGACCTCCCCGCCGACGAGTGGACGAGCTACCTGCCCGTGGGGGACAGCCCCGACCACCCGTGCGGCGCGACGACCCTGTGCGCCGCCGAGGCACAGGCGGTACGTCGCTTCCTCGGCCACGACCGCCTGGAATGGCGGCACACCGTCCCCGCAGGCTCAACCCTCACCGAACCGGGCATCGCTCCCGCCCAGGACATCGAGCTGCACTACGCCACCTGGACCGACTTCGAACAGGACTTCGCCCGCAGCCGCGTCTGGGCCGGCGTGCACTTCCGCACGACAGCCGAGGCCTCCCTGACCTTCGGCCGCCAATTCGGCGACCTGGCCCACGACTTCGTACGCCGCCACATCGACGGCAACGTCCAGAACTGACCCTCACCATGTCCCACCGGGATCCCCAACACCCACGCCGGAGCCCTTCACCCCCCTCCGACGCCCCTGGGACATGCCCCCACACCCACCCCCGGACCAGGCCCGCAACCACCCTCCCGGCCCGGGAGACTGGCCACCCACACCACCCCTCACCCACCCCCGCCCACCCACGTCGCCCGCCCGTACACCACCCCTGGGGCGCCCCCGCAGCCGCCGCCCTCCCCGCCCCAGGCCCCAACCCCACACGCCACCCCTCACCCGCCCCTGCCCCTTCCCTGCCGCGCAACGGCCCCGGCCACCCCCACTGCCTGCCCGCACACCACCCCCGGGGCGGGCCCGCAGCCACCCTCCCCGCCGCGGAACCCGACCGCCCACACCGTCTGGCGCCCGCCCTCGCCTTTTCCCAGCCGCGCAACGGCCCCAGCCGCCCACACCGTCCGCTGGCACACCACCCTTGGGGCGGGCCCGCAGCCCCCCTCCCCGCCCCAGGCCCCGACCACACACACCACCCCTCGCTCGACCCCGCCCTCGGCCACCCACATCGCCCGCCCGCACACCACCGCCAGGAACTGCTCGCAGACACCTCACCCGCTCCCCACCCGCCCCCGCGCGCACCCACAGGAGACCCACCTCGCCCTCCGCCCGCCCGCCGCTCCCAGGACAGGCGCGCAGGCGCTCCCCCCACGCCTCGCCCCTCGCCCGACTGCGGCCCCTCGATGCCGCACCCGCATCCCGGCCGGACCCGCCACCAGCCCCGGACGCGCACCCGCATCCCGGCCGGACCCGCCACCAGCCCCGGACGCGCACCCGCATCCCAGCCTGACCCCCCTCCAGCCCGGGACGCCGCACCCGCACCCCCGGCCGGACCCACCGCCCGCCCGAAGCACCACCCGCCACACCAGCCCGGAAACACGCTCGCAGGGGAAGGAGGGGCCCGTATGAGCCGGATCGAGGAGTTCGAGGAGGCGCGGCCCCTGCTGTACGCCCTCGCCCGTCGGATGCTCGGCAACGCCGACCAGGCCGAGGCCGCGGTCCACCAGGCCTGGCTGCGCTACGACACCTGTGGCCAACAGCCCCCACCGGCCCGGGAGTTCCTCACCGCCGCGGTCGCCCGGATCTGCACCGACATGCTGCGCTCCCGCCGCCCGCCGCACCCGCCGTACACCTCGCCTCGGCCGCCCGAGCCCCTGCCGAGCGATGCCCACCCGGACCTGCCCCGCCCCCGGGAACCGGTCGAGACACTCACGGCGGCGGCCCTCCGCCTGCTCGAGCGGCTCTCCCCACTGGAGCGCGCGGCGTTCGTGCTGCGTGACCTCTTCGGCTGCGACACCGAAGAGATCGCGTCCGCCATGGGCTGCACGGAGGCGGCCTGCCACCAGCTCGTCGCCGCCGTGCCACGGGCGCACGACGGCGGCGGAAAGACACCACCCTGGCCGCAGCGCATCACCGGCGCCGAACAGGTCTCCCGCGTGCTCGCCGCGATCATGCCCGCCCTGGTCCACATCGGCGTCACCATGCAGCCGCAGCAGGTGGGCCACCGCCCCGGCGCCGTCTTCCGCGACCGCAACGGCCGCGTCCTCAGCACCCTGACCCTCGACATCCACGACGGACGGATCCACACGATCCGCTGGGTCACCGACCCGTACCAGCAGCCCGCGCCGACCTGACCATGCGAACGGCACACCCAGGGGCGGGAGTTGAAAGTGGAAGAAGAAGGAGGAACCGGCGTGACGCCGACCGAGGAGTTCGAGGAGCTGCGGCCGCTGCTGTTCGCGATCGCCTACCGCATCCTGGGCAGCGTCAGCGAGGCCGAGGACGCCGTCCAGGAGACCTGGCTGCGCTGGCACACCTCCCGGGCCGACGTCAGGTCGGCCAAGGCCTACCTCGCGGCCACGGTGACCCGGATCGCGATCGACGTCCTGAGTTCGGCCCGCATACGGCGCGAGGCCTACGTCGGGCCATGGCTCCCGGAACCCCTGCTCACCGACTCCTACGAGGACCCGGCGCGGTCGGCGGAATTCGCCGACTCGCTGTCCACGGCGGCTCTGCTGCTGATGGAGCGGCTCTCCCCGCTCGAGCGGGCCGTGTTCGTCCTGCGAGAGGTGTTCGCCTTCGACTTCCCCGAGATCGCGGCGGCGGTGGGCCGCTCGCAGGCGGCCTGCCGACAGCTCGCGGTGCGGGCCCGCCGTCACATGGACGAGGGCCGGCCCCGCTTCGAGGCTGACCGCAAGGAGTGCGCACAGCTCGCCGAACGGTTCTTCGACGCCCTCAGGAAAGGCGACGTCGACAGCCTGCGCCGGCAACTCGCCGCCGATGTGCAGCTGGTCGGCGACGGCGGCGGCAAGGCCCCGCAACTGGCCCGCAGCGTCTCCGGCGCCGACACCGTCGCCAAGCTGCTCGCCTCCTTCTACACCACGCTCGCGCGGGTGGACGTGGCCCTGGAGACCCACCAGGTCAACGGCCGGCCCGGCGCGATCCTGCGCGACCGGGACGGCAAGGTGCTCAACTCCTGGACGCTGGACGTCCTCGGCGGGCAGATCCGGGCCATCCACTCGGTGACCAACCCCGACAAGCTCGCGCACCTGGGCCCGGTCGCCGACGCCTGGGCCGTCAACCGAGAGGCCAACCAGGCCCGCAGGTCCGCGGTCTGACCCCTCCTGCACGGCTCCTCATGTGAGCCCTCCTCATCCGAGCCCGCACGCACCCGCGTGCGGGCTCACACGCGTCTTCCCCGCGCCTTCGCGCCTTCGCGCCTGCGCGTCCTCGCGCCTTCGTACGAAAGGTTCCGACCATGTCCACGGACGCTCCACCACAGCTGAGCCCACAGCAGTTCATCGACCGCAGTCCCATGAGCCGCAAGCAGTGGCTCATCGTGACACTCGGACTGTTCACGATGGTCGCCGAGGGGCTCGACTCCGTCGTCGCCTCCTTCGTCTATCCCCGCATCGTGAAGGAGTGGGGGACCGACCTCCACACCGTGACCGTCACCGTGACGGTGAGCGTCCTGGCCATGGTCGCCGGCGGAGTTGCGGCCGGACCGCTCGCCGACCGCCACGGACGCAAGGGCATCACCGTCGCCGGCATCGCCGTCTTCGGCCTCGCCACCGCCGGCATGGGCGCCGCCCAGAACATCGCCACCTTCGCCGGACTGCGCATCCTGGCCTGCCTCGCCCTCGGCGCGGTACTGCCGACCGTGATGGCCCTCGTCGCGGACTGGACGCCCGCCGGGCGCCGGGTCCAGATGGTCGCGCTGGCCTTCGCCGGAGTCACCGTCGGCACCACCACCGGCGGCATCCTCTCCTCCGTGCTCATCCCCGCCTTCGGCTGGCCCGTCCTGATGGCCGTGTGCGGCCTCCTTCCGCTGCTGCTGATCCCGGCCATCGTCCGCCACATACCCGAGTCCGTGAGCGTGCTCGCCGCCCGCCGCAGGCCTGCCGAACTGCGCCAGGCCCTCGCCACCGTGGTCGCCGACCCCGACGGCGCCGACGTCGCCCTGGAACAGCCCGCGGTGGTACGCCGCCCGCGGCCCCCGGCGCGCGTCATCCTGTCCCGGGACTTCGCCCCCACCACCGCCCTGCTGTGGCTGTGCTCCTTCGTGGCGGTGGGCGCCGTGTTCCTGGTCCTCAGCTATCTGCCGCTGCTCGGCGAGCGCATGGGGCTGACCTCGGCGCAGGCCGGAGTGGCCGTCGCGGTGTTCGGCTGGGGCGGCCTCGTGGGGCAGTTCGCGGTGTCCTTCGCCCTCAAGCGGTTCGACCTGTTCCGGGCACTGGCCGGGCTGTGCGCGCTGAGCGCCGCCGTCCTCGCCGGAGCCGCACTGTGGGCCACCCAGTTCACCGGGGTGCTCGCCACCGCCTTCGCCCTCGGACTGTGCCTGCCGGCCGCCAACTCCGCGATCCAGGCGATCGGCGCGATCGTCTACCCGCCGTCGGCCCGCGCCACGGGCATGAGCTGGGCGACCAGCGTGGGCAAGCTGGGCCCCGTGGCGGCCGGCCTGTTCGGCGGCCTGATGGTGGAGGCGGGCTGGAGCCTGGGCACCGTACTGGCCACGGTCTCGGTGCCGGTCGGCCTGCTGGCCGCGGCCGCCGTCGCGCTGCGCACCCGCAGCCGGACACGCACCGAGCCGAAGCCGCAGACCGTCTCCCGGCCGGTCCCGGCCCTGGCCCCCGAGAAGGTCTGACCACATCACCGCACCCCGAGAACACATCACCACACCCCGACCCCGCTCAGCGCCCGACGGCGAGGTCCGCGACCGTCCCGCCGGCGCCCCGGCCGGGCGGGACGGTCCCGGCACCGTACCGGTCGCGGTACCGGCCGAACGCCTCCCGGGCATCGGGAATGAACGCCTCGTGCCCCACCAGCTCCGCCAGTTCGTCCTCCGTCACCCACGCCCACCAGGCGACCTCCCGCGGATCGGGCCGCACCGGCCCCGTCACGACGAGTTCGTGCACGGCCAACCAGTACGGGCTGATCGCACCCTCGCAGCGGAACTTGAACAGGAACCGAGGCCGGCCGCCGACCCCGAGCTCCTCCGCCAACTCCCGCGCGGCGGCCTCCTCGTACGGCTCACCCGCCTCGACGGCCCCGCCGAGCAGCCAGTTCAGCAGCCCGGCGAACCGTGCCACGCCCTCGGGACGCCGGTGCACCAGGAACCGGCCGTCCTCGTCCCGGCACACGATGGTCGCCATCCGGAACAACCACTTGTTCCGCATCGCCTCGCCGCGCTCCACGACGGCCACCACTTCGTCCCGCTCGTCCACACGGTCGACCAGCTCACCCATGCCGCACACCATGACAGCGGGAACTACAGGCGGGCTGTAGCCGCTCGAGGACGGCCGGAGCGCGACGCCACCCTCACAGACCCGTGCAACTGAGCTCGAAGTTCCCTGGTGCACAAGGGACTTGACGACCCACCGCACCTAGCGTGGAACACGTATCCCCTTCCGCAGGTGTGCCCGCTCGATCTCATCCCCCGAGGGCGGGCACACCCGCCTTCCGCCCCGTCCGACAACCGCCCGCACCCCTTCCGGTGCCGGAGCGAACGCGACGCGTGGGCCCAGGGAAGCCCAGAGACGCACCCGGCGACAACTGACGGCCGGACGTGCCGGCACATCACCATGACCACGACCACGAACACGACCACGGCCGCACGCGAGCAAGCGCCGCCGTGCCCAACCCCCGTACCCAAGAAGCGCCCAAGGAGGAGCCGGTGTGACCAGGACCGAGGAGTTCGAGGAAGTACGACCGCTGCTGCTGGCGATCGCCCACCGGATCCTGGGCAGCGCGAGCCGGGCCGAGGACGCGGTCCGCGTGACCGGACGGCGCTGGGCGGACACCTCCGTTCACCCCGAGTCGGTCGAAAGCCATCTCGCGGCCGAGGTCACCCGCGTCTCCACCGAGACCCTGCGCTCGGACCGCCTCGACCAGGACCCCTACGCCGGCCCCTGGGCGGCCGCCCCGCTGCTCACCGGCCCCGACCCGGACCCGGAGCGGCCCGCGGAGCTGACCGACTCGCTGCTCACCGCGGCCCTGCTGGTGCTGGAGCGGCTCTCCCCGCTGGAGCGCGCGGTGTTCGTGCTGCGCGAGGCGTTCGGATGCAGCGTCGAGGAGACCGCGGCGGCCGTCGGCTGCTCGCCGGAGGCGTGCGGCCAGCTTGTCGCCGCCATCGCCACCACCAGCGACGGCGACCGCGACCCGCTGCCCTGGCCCACCTACATCGCCGGCACCCAGAACGTGGCCCGCCTGCTCGCCGCGATCGTCCCGCCGCTGCGCCGGATCGGCGTCACCGTCGAGAACCGCGTGGTCAACGGCCGCCCCGGCTCGGTCTTCCGCGACCGCACCGGCCGCGTCCTCAACGCCCTGACCCTCGGCGTCCACGAGGACCGCATCGAGGAGGTCCACCTGGTCGTCAACCCCGACCTGATCGCGCACGCCGATCCCGTCGCCGAGGCCTACGCGATCCTGCGCGAGGCCAACCGGGGCCGCTGAACGCCCACATGAGCCGCCGGCACCACCAGCTTCGCTCCGCCGACCCCCGAGTGCGGTTGCCCAGCATGGGCACATGGCTCTCAACAATCGCTGGTTGGCACTGGTGGGACTGGCCATCAGCGTGCTCGTCATCGGATTCGACCTGACGATCCTGAACGTGGCGCTGCCCACCATGTCCGCCGACATCGGCGCCGACACCGGCCAGTTGCAGTGGATCGTCGACTCGTACGCGGTCGTCTACGCGTCCGCCATGCTCCCCGCCGGTCTGCTCGGCGACCGCTTCGGACGGCGCAAGCTGCTCGTCACCGGCCTCACCGTCTTCCTGTGCGGCTCCGTCGTCGGAGCACTCGTGGCCACCCCCGGCCCGGTCATCGTCGCCCGCACCGTCATGGGCGTCGGTGCCGCGCTGACCATGCCGCTCACCATGTCCGTCGTCGCGACCCTCTTCCGCGGCGCGGAGCAGACCAAGGCCATCGCCGTCATCACCGTCGGCCTCTCGATCGGCCTGCCGCTGGGACCGCTGGTCGGCGGCTGGCTGCTCGAACACTTCTGGTGGGGCTCGGTCTTCGTCATCAACATCCCGCTGGTCGTCATCGGCATCATCGCCTGCCTCACCCTGGTCCCCGAGACCCGCGACCCCTCGGCCCCCACCATCGACCCGGTCAGCACCGCCCTCGGCATCCTCGGCCTCGGCGCCTTCATCTACGGCGTCATCGAAGCCCCCAACGAGGGCCTGACCGACCCCGTCATCGCCGGCTCCCTCATCGGCGGCGTGGCCATGCTCCTCGCCCTCGCCGCCCGCGAACGCCGCCAGAGCCACCCCATGATGGACCTGGGCCTGCTGAAGAACCCCACCGTCCGCTGGAACACCCTCGTCGGCACGCTGGGCATGTTCACCTTCACCGGCCTGCTGTTCGTCCTGCCCCAGTACCTCCAGGCCGTCCAGGGCCACGACGCCTTCGGCACCGGGGTGCGCCTCATGCCGCTCATGGCCGGCCTGATCTTCGTCGCCCGCGCCGTACCCCCGCTCACCGCCCGCTTCGGCACCCGCCCGCTGGTCATCGCCGGTCTGCTCCTGATGGGCGGGTCCCTGCTGGTCGGCAGCACCACCGACACCGGCACCGGCTACGGCTTCACCGCGCTGTGGATGACGTTCACCGGACTCGGCGCCGGCTTCGTCATGATGCCGGCCCTCGACAGTGCCCTCGCCGCGCTGCCCGAGGGCAAGGCGGGCACCGGCAGCAGCCTGATGAACACCCTGCGGCAGGTGGGCGCCTCCATCGGCATCGCCGTCCTCGGGAGCGTGCTCAACGCGGTCTTCACCGACCGGCTCGACACCACCGGCGTGCCCGCCCAGGCCGCCGACACGGCCGAGGAGTCCGTGGTGGCCGCCCAGTCCGTCGCCGCACAACTGGACCTCGCAAGCCTCGCCGACTCCGCCGAGTCCGCCTTCACCCACGGCACCAGCATGGTCCTCCTGGTCTGCGCCGTAGCCACCCTCGCCATGGCCGCCCTGACCTTCTACGTCCTCCCCGACGACCGCAGGACGGAGCCCCCGGCATCCGGGGCAGGCCAGTTGCACAACAGCGAGTCCAGGGCATCAAGCACCCGAGCCCAACTCTCCCCGCTCTCCGGAGAACTGTGACTGAACCCGCCCCCGGCCTCCAGGCTGACGAAGCCGTGAAACACGCTCCCCAGCAGCCGAACGGCATGCGTCTGGTCCGGCTCCACCAGGTCGTACCCCCGCAGGACGGCCCGCGTCATCAACGCATGCCGCCCCCCGGCACTACGCGCCGCCTCCTCAGGCGAGAGCCGCAACTGAGCCGCCGCATACCGCCCCGGATGCTCCCGCGCATAGTCCCGATAGACGTTCCCGAGCGCGCTCAACGCATCTTTCCCGGCCCGCCCGGCGAGGGCGACGGCCCCGCGATCGGCGAGCTCCTCCAGAGCAAGCAGCGCGATCCGGACCTTCAGCTCCTGCGAGTTCTTCACGTGCGAGTACAGACTCGCGACGGTGACATCGAACCGTCGAGCCAGCGCGGACACGGTCACCTGCTCGAACCCGACCTCATCGGCCAGCTCGGCCCCGCCCCGCACCACCGACTCAACACTCAGCCCCGCACGCACCCCGACATCTTAGGCAGCGAGCCTCCACCCCCGAGCACTCCGCTCACGCTGCCCGGCGAAGACGAAGAGCCGCAGCACAAGAAACCGCCCCACACCCGCGAGCCCGGAGGCACCGAGATAGACAACCTGCTCGGTCACCAGGCTGTGCTCGCGCTGCACCAGATCCAGCACGAACACGGCAAGGCTGGTCGCAAGATAGGCAACCCCGGCCGACCCGGCGGACTGCCAGTGCTCCCGCCACTCGGCACCACGCCTCTTGCCGAAGGTGTACCGGGCGTGCAGCTCGGTGCACAGCACGGTCGACACCACGGTGACGACGGCGTTGGAAACCCCCCAGGGCACCCCCATGGCCAACACGACCACAGCAAAGCTGCTGACCACGCCGACTCCACCACCAAAGCCCACGAACCGCACGAAGGAGGCGAAGGGCGTGTCCGAGAGCGGCGACTTCATGGCAGCACCCTTCCGTAGCGTTTCTGGTGTCGGAAACGCTACGTTGCATTCATAGAATCAACAACACATTAATTGCGTAAGTGTGCAATCTTTGCAGCTCAAGCCATATAAATCATTGCAACGAGTGCGAGATTAATGCAACAGTGTCTGATGCGAGCGTTGCAATCGATGAAACTGAACGCTACCCACCACATGCTGAGGCGTGCCGATGACGGCCAGGGCGACGAAGAAGTTGATCTGCCCGATGGCGACAGTCAGCGTGGCCATCGCGCGCGGCACCGACTTGTAGCCGGTGGCCCGTCGGCGTGTTCACTGCACTGACGGATGCGCGGAAGCAGTTGTGACAGGAGAAGAGGTGCTGGGCGTGCTCTCAAAGTTTCCAGGCGCGTAGCTGATCGGCGACGGCAGGAACCCGGAGCCGGGAGTCACGGATCTTGCGTACGAGGTCCGACAGCGCGCCGTAGGGCGGGTCGATGCCTTCCCCGGACTGGTCCATGTACTGGGCCGCGACGAACGCGGCGAACAGACTGTTGCGGTGGGGGAGGGGCTCCAGCCGCACGATGGTGTGCATGAGCGCAGCCGCCCGCCAGGCCGCGTCAGGGTCGGCGGCTTCGAGGGTGGGCAACTTGGTCTTGTGTCGCGCAACGGCAGCTACCAAGGCGGAGTAGTCGGCGACCGACATGTCGTCGGTACCGAGAGCGGCCTCCTGGACATCGAGAAGCCAGGAGACGTCGATGTACAGATGCATCAGGCGGCCGCAGCCCCGCCCCCACCCGCACGCTCGGCGGGCGGCACCTCATCAGGGAACGCCTCGTCGAACTCCGCACGCAACCGATCGGCCCACGCACCGGCACCCGCGACGAACCGCTTGCGGTGCATCTCCCGCACCCCGAGGTCGTGCAGGTACTGCTTGAGGCTCTTCCCCTCGGCAGCCGCAGCCGCGCGCACGCCTTCGAGCTCCTCGTCGGTGAAAGACACGTTCAGCGATGGCATACACCGATGGTACCTACTAGGTGCCTCGACGTGCGGGCTGAAATCCTGATCCCTTCCGCAGGTCTCAAGATGAGGCGCTGGCGTCATGCGACCCGACCGAGAAGTCGTTTCACATGAACGATCCGTACATGCCGGAATCGCACCGCCGGGGAGACCTCACAGGGCACGCCGCATGGGTACGACGTTCTCCTCGCCCGTGGCACGGGGGGTCAGCCGGTAGTACACGATGTTGGAGAACCGGTCGGACTGCTCCAGCCAGCCGGCCTCCACCAGCTGCCGCCGCATCCGGGAGAAAACAGTGGGGGTCATGTTGACCTCCGCGGCCAGCTCCTGCCCGGTCATGCGCACGGCGCCGGCCCGGTCGGTCGGCATCATCGCGTACATCAGGACGATCAGACGCTGGCTCGCCGACAAGCCCGCCGTGCGACGCAACAGCGTGCGGTAGTACGTGCCGTCAGTAGCGTTCACTGGCCCTCCCAGCCCCGCGGACCCGGCGCCGTCCATCCAGGGATGTCGGGCGGGTTCCAGTCCCTCACCGCTTCCCTCTGCTCAAGGCCTGATCCATGGAAGGCGATGTAGGGACTGATCCTGTACAGCTTGATCCGGCCCAGCTTCCCAGTCTCGACGATCAGACGGTGCCTGGCCAACTTCTTCATGATCCGCGCAAGAGCGTCGGGCGTCATGCCGACCTCCTCCGCGATGTCCTTGCCGGTACGGTGCACCGGATCCATGCCCGGAGGCGACGCGCCGATGAACCAGAGAACCATGAACTTCTCGGCCGGCGTGAAGCCTGACGACTTACGCGTGATGGCGCGCACTCGCTCCTTGTCCACGGTGGCGTGCCAGCCGCTGTAGGCGTACGGCGCGGTGGGGACGTCGTTGCCGAACTCATCCACCACGCGCCGGACGGACCGTGCTGATGCCAACGTTCCTCCGAACCTGGGGCGTTGCTGATCGGACAATGCGAGCCGACCGTGAGATCGGTTGAGATGAACCTAACGTACATGCACCTCCGGTCAATGCATTCCCGCACCCTCGGTCGTGTCGTATGACCGGCCAACGCATGGACCCCACCGGTCTCCCAGGCTCAACAGCCAGGCTCTGCAATGTACTTATCGTTCATCTCACCCGATCCCAGGGTCGTGTGCACACGATTTCCCGATCTGGTTGACCCGCTCGCTGGATCGAGACCACACGACTCTGGAGTCGGCACCACACGATCCTCAGGTCGGGTAACCCGAGGCTGAGATCGGGTTACCCGACCTGAGGATCGGCCAGCTGACAACATATGCGCAGGTCAAAGCGATATTCACTCGGCGCCCTCTCATACCTCTTCAACCCCCGCACCGTCGTCAGGTTGTCTGTGGTGAAGGCGGCTTCGCGTGCGGCACCGTACGCGTCGACCGCTCGTGGACGGCATCAACGGTCCTGCGTCTCGGGCGGTTGATCCCGTCGACGAAGCAACGACAAGCGGGGTGACGGCCGGTGACGGGCGGAGGCACCTCCGCCCGTGCGCGATCCGCCGCGAAGGTCCGTTGAGGTGCCGTTCTGTGGCTAGGGCAGTGGGTGTTTGTCGGTGGATCGCGTCCGGTGAAGTGGTGAAGCCGGGCTTGGCTCGCGTCAATCACAGCATCGCTTCCCAGGCCGTGGTTATCGGCATCGAGCACGGGCCGGGCGGTCAGAGAAACGCCTCCCAGGTCGACTTGACCTGGGAGGACGTCGGTGTCTGTGCGAGCGCTTCCCCGGACCGAGAGCTGGGATCAGTAGTTGTTCTCGATGCGATCGCGCGCCAGGTCTCGGACCTCGCTCCAGTCGTCCGATCGCAGCACTTCGAGCACGGACCGCGGGGTTCTCTTGTGGCGAGCGACGGTCAACCTCACGGAGTCGTCAGTGTCTGCCGCCAGGTGCGTCAGAATTTCGGGGGTCAGAAGGTGGTGGTCAGGGCAGCGATTACGGCTGCGCGGTCGCGGCGTATGCCGGCGGCCAGGGTGCGGAGTTCTCGTTGTCCGTCAGGCGGACGTCGGCGAGCCAGACGTCGAGGGCCAGGTGCTCGCAGTTGTGGGCAGCATCGGGCGGGATTGGCCCCGGTGCGGTAGGGCTGCAGGTGGCGGCGGACGCTGTTGATGTCGCCGCGGTAACCCAGCTGCTGGATCTCCCGGGTGAGTGCTGCGGCATGGGCGCAGCACTCCAAAAGCTCACGGCCGTCCCCTCCATCGCCGGAGACGTGTGGATCTCCGGCGGCGACAAGGGCTTGCTGCACTCCACCTACGGCGGCCGCACTTTCACCACCCTGAGGTCCGTGCAGTCCGCTTCCGCCCTCGGCTTCGGTAAGGCCAAGCCGGGCACCAACTACCAGGCCCTGTACCTGATCGGCGCCGTCAAGAACGCCACCGGTGCCTTCCGCTCCATCGACAAGGCCCACCAGCGGGGAGTCTTCGGCGGCGTTGGCGTCATCACCGGCGCTCCTGACACCTACGGCCGCGTCTACGTCGGCACCAACGGCCGCGGCCTGCAGTACGGCACCCCGTCGTCCTGACGCACGGCGGCCCCTCCGGGGGCACAAGTCGAAGCCCCACCCCGGCCGCACGCCCCGCAAGGCGTCGCGGTCGGGGCGAGGCAGCGCACCCGCGAGGCCGAGGCGAGCACAACCCACAGACGGCCTCCCCGCAACGCTGCCCAGGCGACCAGAGAGGGCCAGGCGCCTCAGCCCGGTCCCGTTCACCGCCGAGGTCGCACACCGCATCGGCCGGGCCGCGCTCTGGCCGCTCCTCTACGTACGGGAGCTGCTGCGGCCCGCCTCTTCTGGCAACGCGTCGCCCTTAGTCCTCCACCGCACCCACATGTGGCGTCGGTTCCGCAACGACAACGACAACGGCATCGAGCAGTAGCCGTGCCCGACCTCCGCCTCCGGCCAGTCGGTCCCTTCCTGGATACCCGTTACCCGTACCTGCGCCGGCTTCGGCCGTGCCGGTGTCGATGGTTCGCTCCCGCACGGTCTGGCACGGACATCCTCGTGTCGATCGGAGCGACGCGATGATGTCGGCCCGCGCAGGCAAGGAGATGCGTGGTGCTCCAGCGCCCTCCTTCTGAAAAATCCTTACATTTCACCTATAACTGTAGATATGCCCTTTTCCTCCCCGTCATGGAGTCTGTGGACCCAAGTCCCTTCACACATTCATGCGATGTGGATTCGGCACAGGGCTGTGAGGCTGAACCACGTAACCGGCTGACACCAACCCCGATAGGCGTGATCTTGATGACCTTCGTGACAGTGGGCCAGGAGAACAGCAGCTCCATCGACCTCTACTACGAGGACCACGGCACCGGGCAGCCGGTCGTCCTCATCCACGGCTACCCCCTCAACGGGCACTCGTGGGAGAAGCAGGAGCGCGTGCTCCTGGAGGCCGGCTACCGGGTCATCACCTACGACCGCCGCGGCTTCGGCCAGTCGAGCCAGCCGACCATCGGTTACGACTACGACACCTTCGCCGCCGACCTGAAGGCCCTGCTGGACCACCTCGACCTCGAGGACGTGATCCTGGTCGGCTTCTCCATGGGCACCGGCGAGGTCACCCGCTACCTCGGCCGCTACGGCTCGGCACGGGTCAGCAAGGCGGCCCTGCTCGGCGCGATCCCACCCTTCCTGCTCAAGACAGATGACAACCCCGAGGGCGTGGACGCCTCCGTCTTCGACGGCATCAAGGAGGCCGTGCTCAAGGACCGCCCGGCCTACTTCAAGGACTTCCTCGACAACTTCTACAACGTCGACACCTACGCCGGCACCAGGATCAGCGACCAGGCGTGGCAGAACAGCTTCAACGTCGCGGTCGCCGCGTCCGCGTACGCGGCCTACGCCTGTGTCGACACCTGGCTGACCGACTTCCGCGACGACCTGCCGAAGATCGACGTGCCGACGCTGCTGGTGCACGGCAACGCGGACCGGATCCTGCCCTACGAGGCGACCGCCAAGCGACTGCCCGGCCTGATCGAGGACCTGACGTTCGTCACCGTCGAGGGCGGCCCGCACAACATCGCCTGGACCCACCCTGAGGAGGTCAACCAGGCGCTGCTGGACTTCCTCGCGAAGTGACCGCGCGCGGGCGGTGATCGTGCGGCGCTCAAGTCCTCGACGGACTGGAGGACTTCAACCGGCGGGTGCGGCTGCCCCCCCGGCTTCCGGATCGAGCAGCCCGCCCGCGAACTGGTCTTCCTCCCACCCTCCGGCCGCGCGGAGGACTCCGCCGCCGCGCTGCCCGAGGCGCCGCCACGGCACGCGACGGCAGCGTCCGGCGGCTGACGCGCTATCGGGCCATCGCGGACGACATGCCCCCGGGGCTCGGCCGCCGGATACATGCCGGAGACGAACGTACTGGTCGCGGCGAGCGACCACAGCCCCCAGAGCAACCAGCCCTTGATGAAGAACATCAAGGTGCGTGTCACTGCGCACTCAGAGGACCCGTCATGACCGTAGAACCCACCGAGCCGGCGGGCTCATCAGCCGTTGCCGGGGCGGAACCGCAGGAGGTGCTGTCGCCGCTCACCAGCGCGGCCGTCTTCCTCGTGGTCACTGTCGACCAGGGCGGCGAGGCCGCCGTCCGCGACTTGCTCTCCGACGTCGCCGGACTGACCCGGTCGGTGGGCTTCCGGGCCCAGCCCGAGGGCCGGCTCAGCTGCGTCGCAGCCATCGGCTCCGACGCCTGGGACCGGCTGTTCACCGGCCCGCGACCGGCCGGACTGCATCCCTTCCGGGAACTCGTCGGAAACGTCCACCGCGCCCCGGCGACCCCCGGTGACCTGCTCTTCCACATCAGGGCGGCCCGACAGGACCTGTGCTTCGCGCTGGCCGCGGAGATCATGGCCCGGCTGCGCGGCTCGGTCACCGTGCGGGACGAGGTGCACGGCTTCAAGTACTTCGACGAGCGAGACCTGCTCGGCTTCGTCGACGGCACGGAGAACCCCACGGGCGCAGCCGCCCGGGCGGCGGTCCTGGTCGCGGACGAGGACCCGGACTTCACCAGCGGCAGCTATGTGATCGTGCAGAAGTACCTGCACGACATGACGGCGTGGGAGGCGCTGCCCGTCGAGGAGCAGGAGCGGGTGATCGGTCGGCGCAAACTCTCGGACATCGAACTGGCCGACGACGTCAAACCCGCCGACTCACATGTCGCGCTGACCACGGTCACCGACCCCGACGGCACCGAACGCCAGATCCTGCGCGACAACATGCCCTTCGGCGCCGTCGGACGCGCCGAGTTCGGCACGTACTTCATCGGCTACGCCCGCACACCCGACGTGACCGAGACGATGCTGGAGCGGATGTTCCTGGGCACCGAATCGGCCGCCCACGACCGGATCCTGGCCTTTTCCACCGCAGTGACGGGCTGTCTGTTCTTCGCCCCCACCACGGACTTCCTGGAGGACCTCCCCGAGGCGCCCCACAGCCCCGGCGCCGAAGCGGAGGTGCCCCGCGCCGTCGTCGTCCCGCCGTCCGAAACCCCTTCCCGACCCG
The DNA here is from genome assembly GCF_015163075.1 of Streptomyces justiciae. Classification (GTDB taxonomy): domain Bacteria; phylum Actinomycetota; class Actinomycetes; order Streptomycetales; family Streptomycetaceae; genus Streptomyces; species Streptomyces justiciae. Next base: position 3,708 of record NZ_JADDXU010000036.1, on the reverse strand, counting down.
CCGACACGTCCCTGGGAATCGGCAGCTTGAAACGGAGCCCTCTCGATGAACAACCTGCACCGTGACCTGGCGCCGCTCTCCGACGCCGCCTGGGCCGACCTGGAGGAGGAGGCCCGCCGCACCTTTCGACGCCATGTGGCGGGCCGCCGGATCGTCGACGTCCCCGAACCGGGCGGCCTGGACCTGGCAGGTGTGGGCACCGGCCACCTGGACGAGGTGACGACCCCGGCGGACGGCGTCCAGGCGCGCCGGCGCCGCTTCCAGCCGCTGGTGGAGCTGAGCGTCCCCTTCACGGTCGACCGCGATCAGGTCGACGCCGTCGCCCGCGGCGCCAAGGACGCCGACTGGCAGCCGGTGAAGGACGCAGCGCGTCAGCTCGCCTTCGCCGAGGACCGCGCGGTCTTCGAAGGATATGCGGCGGGCGGAATCACCGGACTGCGCTCGGACGCCTCCCACGAGCCCCTCGCACTGCCCGCCGACGTGCGCGCCTACCCCGACGCCGTCAGCCGGGCCGTGACGGCGCTGCGGCTGGCCGGCGTGGACGGCCCCTACACCCTGGCACTCAGCGCCGACGCCTACACGGCGGTCAGCGAGACCTCCGACCACGGCTACCCCGTCCTGCGGCACCTCGCCGCACTCCTGGACGGCGACATCGTGTGGGCACCGGCCATCGACGGAGCATTCCTTCTCTCCACCCGCGGCGGCGACTTCGAACTCCGACTGGGCCAGGACGTCTCGATCGGCTACCTCGCCCACGACGCGACGACCATCACCCTGTACTTCGAGGAGACCTTCACCTTCCTCGTCCACACCAGCGAAGCGGTGGTCCCCCTCACAGCCACGGGATCACCCACCGCCTGAACCACAGATCACACCGACGGCCACCGCGACAACACCATGTTCAGCTGCGGCCTGCTTCCAGCGCGCAGATCACCGAGCAGGGCCAGCCGGGGACAGCGGGATTTTCGGTGGCGACATCGAGGTCCTGACTGGGCCGGCTGACCAGACGGTGTGCGCGCACCGCGTAGCCGCCAGTCAGCACGAGCGGGTAGGGAGAGCCCAGAGTGATCACGTCTGCCAGAAGCCGTGCGTGCAGCTCCGGCATGTCCTGGCTCACGCGGCCGCCCGGCCGCGCGACGCGAGCTGGGGGAAAGCGTCTTCCCATACGGTGCGTACGGTGCGGCCGACCAGACGTCGCAGCGTGGGCCACAGCTCCAGCAGAACATCCTGATTCAAAAAGGACGTCAGGTCCTCACGCAGGCCTTCATGCAGCACGGTCCGATACAGCCCCATGCGCTGACGGGGTTTGTCCAGGTCATAGGAAGTCAACCCGGACCACGCCACATGCAGCGGAAGATCCACGACCCCCCGCACCGGCCCCCGCAGCTCGTCCAGGGACGCAGGCAGACGCTGCTGGAACTTCTGCCGGTACAGCGAAAGGTCTTCTGCGCACGCTGCCGCCAGGTCACTGCTGGAGGTGGGGGGAGTGCGCACGCTCTGCCATATCTCCATTATGGCGGCGGGTATGGCGAATCATGAGCCAGACGATGCCACCGCTGTCCGGAGACAGCCGTGAGATCGCCCTGGTCCTCCGTCGACCTGAAACGCCCCTGAGTGATGTCGAGGCCCGTAGCCGAGCAGTTCTTGAGAGATCCGGCTTCACGGCCCTCACTGGCCATGCAGCGCGCTGTCAGTGGCCTCAGCACTGCGGTCAGCGGGGGTTCCGGCGGCTATGAAGCTGTCGGACGGTCGCCAAAGGGATATCCGCCTCGTCAGAGGACTCGGGAGCCAGCGGTTGGTCGATTGCCTTATGACCGAGGCGATAGAACTTCACTCCGACTGCTGTGTAGGCGAGTTGGAGCCAGCCGTTGGAAGCGAGGCGACCGATGCTGCGCGAGGCGCTGGTAGTGCTCAGGCCGATGAGTCTGCCGATGTCGGTGGCGGTGAGGCGTACCGGCGTTCCGATGGGAACGGCAGTGGCGTAGTAGATGAGGATTTTCAGGTCTGCGCCTTGCTTCAGCTGGGATCGCAGCAGGAGGTCGTTCAGCTCGCCGGCCTCCATGAAGCGAGGCTCGAATGGCTCGGCAACAGGGACCATCACGATGCTTCCTTCTTCTTCAGTGGGCAGGGGACGACGGGGTGGCGTGTGTGCTCGATGGCCCTGTGTTGCTGGTTCGCGGAGCCGTCATAGGCAGCCCGGCCGTTCAGCTTGTAGAACGTCACCTTGCCTACGCTCTCTGCCTCTAGGAGGAACCCTCCGCGGTGGAGATTGCAAACGGAGTTGCTTACGGCATTCGGGCGCAGCTCTAAGGCGAGGCCGATCTGTCGGAAGCTCTCTCGCAACGGCTCGTCGCCCGGCGGAGAGTTGAACAGGTAGTAACCGTAGACCAGTTTGTCGTTCTTCGTGTACCCGCTGTCCTTCGCCCATATGGCCGACGCCAGCTTCTTGCTGACGTTCACATGTCGGCCACCGCCGCTCCAGGCGTACGGCTTGTCGTCCTTGCCGAGCAGTTCTAGCTGGATGAACTCGCCAGTGCCTGTGTCCACTGCAGGCCTTGCCCGCCCCATATCGCTCCTGACGTTGAGCTTTCCCCTGGAGGGGAACGATGTGCGGGCCTGACCGTAGCTGCGACCTCTCCCAAATCCAGGCATGATCGTTTCCCCTCTAGGGGAATCGTGCGTCCCAATCTGACACTCAAATAGCCCTGAGCGTTACACGCCATGGTCTCTGACCTGGGGTTATGTCCGCGCTCTCTATATGCATTAGGTGTACGCCAATCGGAAGCAGGCCTGACCCTCGCTGTACGAGACCTGTACTCCTTACGAGTTTTCGCGCACCTGTGCGGGGTGGCGTCAGCGGTTCTGAGTCTCGGATGGTGGCGATCGTGACGGACAAGCAGAAGGCGTGGCTGATCTGAGTGGTGGGTTGCTGGAGGACACGCGCGCCTGATCGGTCGACGTTCCCGACGTCGTGGCTGACTTTCGCTGGCTGAGGCTGAACGGTCCCGGAAGTAGTCAAGGTCCCGGTAGTCAGTGGTAATGCCCGCAACGGTTAGCGGGATGCGACCGCTTCCTCGACCGAAATTATGAATTCGAGGCTTATGGGCGGCGAATGTTGGCGACTTTCGTGCGGGTTCCCGAGCTTAACGGCGCTTTCCTTGAGGTCGAGAGCCTTGTGGAGGGTGGCGAGGTTCAGGCTGCTCTGGATGACGTTCGTACGGTGCTGTTTGAACTTGGTATTGCATCAGGGGACTTGACGCGTGATACATACACGGATGCAGTTCATAATCATCGTCGCCATTACGCATAGTTAGCCCCTTTTCGTGAATTATGCAGATATGTTTTCTCTGCGGAGTTGGGGCAGAGTTTCTGCTTTGAGTGTTGCCGGTGTTCATAACTCCAAAGACCCAAGGCGCCGCGCTTGATGTCGGGCTTTTCCAGGTCGGGTGTGTTGGCGGGGTTTTCTGTGGCTGTTGGGGCCGCCCGCTTCTTGGTTAGTGTCGTGCTTCTGCGAGCCGAGTAAAGGGCGCTCCCTGCGGTCGCGTCGGCTGTGCCGATGGGCCTGGGGCCCACCCTTGACTCGGCTCGCTCCAGCACGGGTGAGAAGCGAGCGGGCGGCCCGGAGGGATAGGTGGCCGACGTCTGTTTGCCGTGGGGGTGGGTTGGATTGTGGCCCGAGGCTGGGGGCGCGGGTCGCGCCTCGCCTGC
>NZ_JADDXU010000035.1 GCF_015163075.1 Streptomyces justiciae | reverse complement strand
ATGGCGACGGGCGTCATGGCTTGCAACACGTACGACCATCCGCCAGAACGTTCACACCGTGGACGCACCGGCACACCCGCGGGGTTCAGTCGGCGTGAAATCGCCAGGGCGCGGCATCATATGCGGGTGACTGACGAAAGAAGAGGACGCTTCTGCCCGGGCCCGGAGCGGACAGCGTGAGTGGGCACACCGGCAGTCGGCGGCGACCGTACCGCAACGACCGGCGTGCCGAAGCCGCCGCGGGGACCCGGACCGCGATTCTCGACGCCGCCCTGCGGCTCTTCGTGGCACACGGGTACGCGAAGGTCACGATCGGCGACATCGCCCGCGAAGCCGGCATCGCGGTGCCCACCGTCTACGCGAGCACCGGTGGCAAGTCCGCCATTCTCGCCGTCCTGATGAACCGGGGAGTGGACGATCCGGTCGTCGAACGGACGCTGGACGCCGTCCGTACCGCGACCGACGCCGAGACGGCGGTCGCGACCCTGGCCCACGGGGTGCGCCTGGACAACGAACGTCATCTGGACGTCGTCCAGGTGATGATCACGGCCGCCGCCGTGGAGCAGCACGTCGAGGAGGAACTCCGTCACGTCTCCGCCGCCTACCGCCAGGCGCTGCGCGTTCTCGCGGAACGCCTGGCGGAACTGGGCGCGTTGCGCCCGGGCCTGAGCATGGAGCGCGCCACCGACATGCTGTGGTTCCTGTTCGGGCTGCCGTCCTGGCGCCTGTTCGTCGCGGAACACGGCTGGTCCTGGGACGAGACGGAGCGCTGGCTCACCGAACAGGCGGTCGCCGCACTCGTCGCGCGTCCGAGCGACGCCTGACCCCTGCGCCGCGTCAGCCGACGAGACCCGCCAGCGTGTCGGCGACCTCGCCGAGCGACGCCTGATCCCTGCGCCGCGTCAGCCGACGAGACCGGCGAGTGTGTCGGCGACCTCGCCGGGCGAGGGCATCGCCGCGATCTCCTTGGCGATCCGCTGCGCGTTGGCCCGGTACTCCTGGTCGTCGAGAACCGCGGCCGTCGCCTCCGCGACAGCCTCCGCGCCGGCGGGAGGCATGACGGCGACGCCGGTCCGCGAGGCGGCGACCGCGCCCGCCTGGAGGAACTGGTCGGCTCCCTGCGGTACGACCACCATCGGCAGCCCGCGCGAGAGCGTGGCCAGCGTCGTACCCGCGCCACCGTGGGTGACGACCAGGTCGATGCCGTTGAGGAGTTCGGCCAGCGGGGTGAACCCGACGAACTCGACGTGGTCTAGGCCGTCGCCGTAGTCCGCCGCCGTCGCGGTCAGCCCCAGGGTCACCACCAGGTCGGCCTTCGTGGCGAGGGCGTCGATGACCGGCCGCAGCAGCCCGGGGTCGGCGAAGTGCGTGCCGAAGGAGAGCAGCACCTTGGGGCGGGCACCGCCGGCGGACACCGGCGTGGGCGCCTGCGGGGTGCCGGGACCTCGGTGCGGCTCCGGCCGCAGCGGCAGTCGGCCCTGCGGGGGCTGCCAGTCCGGGCCCTGGAGCGCCTCCGGGCACGGGTCCAGGTACCAGCTGGGACGGGGCACGGTCAGGCCGCGCTGCTGGTAGCGGCGCTCGGCCACCGCGTCGAAGACATCGGTGAACTGGGCCGGGATCAGCGGGCCGAACGCGAGCTTGGCGTAGGGGACCTCGAGCGCGGCGGCGACGAGCGGACCGACGTAGTCCGTGGCCTCGGCGACGATCAGGTCCGGCCCGAACTCCCGTGCCGCGGCGATCGCGGCGTCCGCCGTGAGGTCGATCCGGGCGCCTGCGAACAGTTCCGCGGCGACGGCGGGGTCGGGCACCGTCGGGTCGTCGACCCCGGCCAGCCGGGCCGCTTCCGCGAGGAGTTCGGGGATCTCGGGCCCGACGGGGAGCAGGGTGATGCCCTCGGCGGCGAACAGCGGCCCGAAGGACGCGGACGTGATCACGGAGACCTCGTCGCCACGGTCACGGAAGGCGCGGGCCAGAGGGAGCACCGGCAGGAGATGGCCATGCTGCGGAGTGCTGGAGAAGAGGATACGCATACCTGGAGTCTAGGGCATTCGATGAAGTGTGCATCTATCCAATTTTGGTGAGTGGGAAACGTGTCTCATGACGCCGCTCCCCGCGCACCGCCGGTGAACTTCGGCCCCTGAAAGACACGTGTTCAGTATGAACACCCCGCCGCGCGACCCCCCAGCCGTACGCGTCCCGCGTACACACGCGGCACGGAGGCCGAACGATGACAACTCTCGCCGACGCGATCGCACAGACACTGGCCGACGACGGCGTACGGCACGCCTTCGGGGTTGTGGCCAACGGAAACGTCCTCGCCGTCGCCGGACTCACCCGGCACGGTGTCTCCTACCTCTCCGCACGCCACGAGGGCGGCGCGGTCACCATGGCGGACGCCTACCACCGCACCACCGGCGAGGTCGCCGTGTGCACCACGGGCGCGGGCCCGGGACTGACGAACACCGCGACGGGCCTGGCCGACGCGGTCAAGCACCGCAGCGGCATCCTGCTGCTGTGCGGCGACGTGCCCACGACCGGTCCGCGCCGGATCGACATCGACCAGGACACGTTCCTCGGCTCCCTCGGGGTCCCCGTGGTCCGGCTCGGCGACCTCACCACGGCCCGCACCGACACCCTGCGGGCCCTGCGCCTGGCCCGCACCGAGCAGCGCCCGGTGGCCCTGTGCCTGCCGCAGGACCTGATCACGGCCCAGGTCACCGAGCGCACTCCCGCCGACCACCTCCCGCGGCGACCGCCCCGGAGGACGGCGGACCCCGCCGGGACGGCCGCCGTCCTGGAAGCACTGGCCACCGCCCGGCGGCCCTTGATCCTGGGCGGCCTGGGCGCCTGGCGCTCCGGAGCCGCCAAAGCTCTCACCGACCTCGGCGACCGGCTCGGCGCACTCCACACGACCAGCGCCATGGCCACGGGTCTCTTCAACGGCAACCCCTGGTCGCTGGGCGTGTGCGGCGGGTTCGCCGCGCCCCGCGCCGCCGAACTGATCGCCGAAGCGGACGTCGTCCTCGCCTTCGGAGCAAGCCTCGACGAGTGGACCCTCGCCGACGGCAGGCTCCTCGCCGCAGACGCGACGCTCGTCCAGGTGGACCTCCGATCCGCCCCCACCACCGGCCGCGTCGACCTCCACCTCACCGGCGACGCCACCGACGCGGCCACGGCCCTCCTCGACGGTGTCCAGGCCCGCGCACTGCCCTCGTCCACCTGGCGCGACGAGGCCAAGGACCGGATCGCCCGCCTCGGTTGGGACCAGGAGCCCTTCGAGGAGGCGCGGTCCGCCGACCGGATCGACCCGCGCACCCTGACCCGTCACCTGGCCGGCCTGCTCCCCGGGGAACGCACCCTCGTCACCGATGGCGGCCACTTCGTGGGCTGGCCCGCCATGTACTGGACGGTCCCCGACCCGGCCGCCTACGTCTTCACCGGAGCCGCCTTCCAGAGCATCGGCCTGGGTTTCGCAGGCGCGGTCGGCGCGGCCGTCGGCCGGCCCGACCGCACGACCGTGGTCGCCCTCGGTGACGGTGGCGCGCTCATGGGCCTGCCCGAACTCGAGACCCTCATCCGCACCGGCCGCTCGGCCCTCGTGGTGATCTACGACGACGGCGGCTACGGCATGGAGGTCGTCCTGTTCGGCGACCGCGGCGCCGACCCGGCCTCGATGCTCTTCGGCGACACTGACTTCGCCGGTACGGCCCGCGCGCTCGGCGCCCGCGGCGTCACCGTGCGCTCGGCGGCCGACCTCGAGGCGGCCCGCGACTGGCAGGCCGAGGGGGCCGAAGGCGTGCTGCTCCTCGACTGCAAGGTCACGCCGGGTGTGGTGGCCGCCTGCTTCTCCGAGCTCACCACGATCATCACCGGCGGCCAGCCCGACCCCCAGGCCCATCGGTAGCGACCGAAGCGACCGAAGCCGTCACACAACGCCCTCCGAAGATCTGGTAACAGCTGTTACCATGCCCGTATGGCAAAGACACAACTGGGCGCCCGCGTCGACGACGAGGTCGCCGAACTCGCCAAGGCCCGCGCCAAGGACCGCGGCCTGAGCGTCGGCGACTACATCGCCGCCCTCGTGCGCGAGGACACCGACGGTCTGCGCGCCCGCGGCCTGGAAGCCGCCCGCCGCTTCCTCGACGAACACCAGGCCCTCTTCGACGAGGCCGAGGATGCCGACCGCGCCGCCCAGGGAGCCCACGCCGCCTGATGGACCTGCACATCGACGTCCCCTGGATCCTCCAGGTCGCCGAGATCGCCGGCGCCCGCGACCCCGCACCCGACGACTACGGCATCCCGGTCGCCGCCGTCGCTGCCCACCGCGCCGAACTCCTCGACCAGCCGGTCTACGACGGCCCCTACGCCCGCGCCGCCGCCCTCGTCCACATCCTCGGCCGCTGCCGCTGGCTGGAACGCTCCAACATGGCCGTGGCCGCGGCCACCGGCGTCATGTACCTGGAAGCCTCCGGCATCCCCCTCAAGCCCACCCGCGACGACGCCCTCGCCCTGCGCGACCTGCTCCGCGACCCCGCCTGCACCACCGCCAGGATCGCTGCCCAGCTGCGCACCTGGCCCACGGCGGGCTGAGGCGTACGACGACCATGCCCACCCGGGCCGCTGTACTTGTCATGTCCCTGCCCTTTCAGGCGTCCGTGTCGCATGTCACTCGGAGTCATTCGGTCCACGGAAGTATACAGTCGTAGACTTCTTGGCAGAGGCACACGTAGTTCCTGCCGTCGCGGCTAGGGACCTCATGAGAGAGAACAGACATGAACCTCAATCTGACCGGAAAGCGCGCACTCGTCTCCGGTTCGAGCGCCGGGCTCGGCGAGGCCACCGTGAAGCTGCTGGCGGCCGAGGGAGCGTCGGTGGTGGTGCACGGCCGGGACAAGGAGCGGGCGGAGAGAGTCGCGCGCGAGATCCGCGAGACCGGCGGGACGGCCACCGCCGTCGTGGGCGACCTCTCCGACGACGAGGGGGCCGCCGAGGTCGCCCGGGCGGTGACCGAGGGCGGTGCCGTCGACATCCTCGTCAACAACGCCGGTTTCTACCGGCATCTGTCGTGGTCCGAGGCGAGTCCCGACGAATGGCGAAGCACCTACAACGTCAACGTCGTCTCCGGCGTCCGCATGATCCAGCACCTGGTTCCGGCGATGCGCGAGCGCGGGTGGGGCCGGGTCGTCACCATCGGAGGCGGACTCGCCTCCCAGCCGATGAACACCCACCCCCAGTACAACGCCACCCTGGCCGCCCGTCACAACCTCGCCGTGTCCCTCGCCCGTGAACTCAAGGGCACGGGGGTGACCTCGAACGTCGTCTCCCCCGGAGCCATCCTCGTCGAGGCGACGAAGGACCTGGTCACGGAGATCGGCCCCGCCCGCGGCTGGGGCGACACCTGGGAAGAGATCCAGCCGAACGCGGTGCGGGCCCTCATCCCCAACGACCAGGAACGCTTCGGCGAGCCCGACGAGATCGCGGCGGCAGTGGCGTACCTGTGCAGCGACTACGCCCAGTACGTCAGCGGAGCCACGATCCGCGTGGACGGCGGGCTCATCCGCTCGGCGTTCTGAGCGCTCGCCATGGCGGCCGGGCCATCGGCGGCTATGCGCCGGTGACGTCCGGGTCGCCGACGGAGCCGGGTGCGCTGCCGGTCTCCTGGGTGACGGGGCGGAGCATGTCGGCGATCAGGCCCGCGAGACGGTCGTTGTCGGCCGAGGCCAGGGCGGTGGTGCCGACGATGCTGCGCAGCAGCCACGTGCCGGCGATCACCGCGAGTCCGAGCTGCGCCCGTACCTCCCGGTCGGGGCCTTCGAGCAGTCCGGCGAGCCGGGCGCCGACATGGGTCTCGATGCCCTGCCGGACGATGCCCGTCGCCTCGGGGTCCGAGGCCGAGCGTAGTAGCAGGAGGAACGGGTCGAGCCGAGCGGCGTCGGGCGCCGTGCGCTCGGCCAGTGCGCGGGCGACCGAGTCCGCCAGACCGGGCAGCCGGTCCCCGACGACGGTCGGCGGCCCGAAGACACGGTCGACGACCTCGGCGAACAGCCGCTCCTTCGAGCCGAAGTAGCGATTGATCATCATCGCCGTGACACCCGCCCGCTCGGCGATCTGCCGCACCCCGGCCCGGGCGTAGCCGTGCTCGGTGAACTCGGCGACGGCCGAGGCGAGGATCGCCTCACGTGTCGCGGCGCGGTCGCGCTTACGGGCAGGCTGCTCGGAACTCATGCGCAGGAGCATACGGGGGCCCGAGGACCTGTCCGTGACGTGTGAGGGCGCCCGCTGGACGCTGCGGACTCTCGGCCGCTGTCCATGGATCAGAGATCGCCGCAGGCCTCCACCGTCAGCTCCTCCGCCCGCGACCGGCCGGCCTTGGGGCGGGTGACCAGCAGCGCGAGCCCCGGAAAGGCCATCGCGGCGAGGAACGCCAGCGCGAAGGAGTTCACGGACACCGACCAGGCGCCGACCCCCGCGTAGACGACGGCCACCCCGAGGTTGGACCACGCGCACACCAGGAGGAACCGGCCCGGTCGCACATGTGTGGTGCCGGCCAGCACCACACTCGCCTCCGCCAGCACCGGAACGGGACGGCACAGGGCGAGGGCGACCAGCCCGTGCCGCCGGGCGCCGTCGGCGGCACGGGCCAGGCCCGCATCGCCCACCAGCCGCCGGGTCAGGGACGTCGAGCGCGCACCGACGAGATACCCCAGCGCACACGACACCGTCATCCCGACCCAGACGACGGCCGTACCCCACAGGAACCCCAGCAGCACACCCGCGGCGGCCGAGACGACACTGGAGGGCACGGGGAGAAACACGTCCAGGGCGAGCAGGCCCGCTATCACCGTCACGGCCACGGGGGTGGAGAGCCGGTGTTCCGCCGCCTGCGAGGCGAGGCCGTCGAAATAGTCTCCGAAGAGGAAGAAAGGGATGAGAATCGCGGCGAAAAGCCCGATCACGAGCCAGAACCATCGCATGGCGGCAGCTTATCGATCAAGGTGTGTCCGAGGGCAACCCAGAACGAAGGCGGGACAGGGACTGAAGGGACTCAGTTCCGCGGTAGTCGCCGAAAAGCAGCACCTCGCTTCTCTACCCGAAAGTGACCCAGTCCCCGCAGGTCTGGTAGTCGTATCCGTCGATGTAGAAGTTGGTGCAGGCCTGGAATTGCCGGATGTCGGAGCCGGTGCCCGCGGAATTGGTCTTGCCGCGGTTCGCGTCGAGCTGGCCGCTGCTGCCGTCCCAGAGCTTGTACTTGATGACCCCGCCGGTCGCCTTGTACTCCGTGGAGCCGTACACCCAGACCCATCCCGCACTACCGCTGCCGGGGTTGTTGTCCACGGCGGCATGCGTCCCGTGCCAGTAGGCGTCGACCTGTGCGGCGAAAGCGGTCTGCGTGAGAAGCGCGCCTGCGAAAGCGGCCGAGGCTGCGACAAATGCCGCCCTCTTCGCGTTCTTCTTCCTCAGCATCGTCCTCAGCTTCCTCTCCATGTCGGGGAAAACTCCGGCGTGAGTTAACACGTATGAAGTGACGTGCAAACAGCCGCCTGCCGAATGTGAGATGTCACCCCGTCGAGAGAGGCGAGGTCCCTTTCATGCATATCTGCCAAAAGGGTGCCTCACACGGCGGCCATGACCGCCCCTGCACGCACACATGCGGTCATCGTAGGAACCGCGGCGGCCCACACCTCACCGCCGCCGCGGAACCCGGACCGAGCGCACCGGACGCGGACAGGTACCCAACACGTTCCTGACCATCCGGGGCCCTGAAACACATGGTCAGCGCACCAGGCACGGCCGCTTGGCGTCGAAGGTCCAGTCGGGGATCAGGTAGCGCATGCCGACCGCGTCGTCCCGGGCGCCCAGTGCCTTCTCCAGGTACAGCTCATGCGCCGCGAGCAGCCGCTCCCGGTCGAGCTCGACGCCGAGACCGGGCGCCCGGGGGATCGCGATCTCACCGTCGACGATGCGCGGCGGGGCCACCGTGAGGCGTTCCAGGCCCTCCTGCCAGATCCAGTGCGTGTCCAGGGCGTTGTACTCCCCGGGCGCCGCCGCCCCGCAGTGCGCGACCATGGCCAGGCTGATGTCGAAGTGGTTGTTGGAGTGACAACCCCAGGTCAGCCCCATCGCGTTGCACAACTGCGCCACCCGCACCGAGCCCTGCATGGTCCAGAAGTGCGGGTCGGCGAGCGGGATGGAGACCGACTGCAGCGCTAGAGCGTGGGTCAACTGCCGCCAGTCGGTGGCGATCATGTTGGTCGCCGTGGGCAGTCCCGTCGCCCGGCGGAACTCCGCGAGGATCTCCCGGCCCGAGTAGCCGTCCTCCGCCCCGCACGGATCCTCGGCATAGGCGAGCGTGCCGACGAGCGGCACACACAGCTCGATCGCCTCACGCAGGGACCACGCCCCGTTGGGGTCCAGGGTGATCCGCGCCTCGGGAAAGCGGTCCTTCAGCGCCCGGATCGCCTTGACCTCCTCCACGCCCGCCAGCACCCCGCCCTTCAGCTTGAAGTCCCGGAAGCCGTAGTGGTCGTAGGCCGCCTCCGCCTGCCGCACGATCGCCTCGGGGGTGAGCGCCTCCTCGTGCCGGATGCGATGCCACTCCACCTCCGCGTCGGGCTCGCGGACGTACTCCAGATCCGTGCGGTCGGGGTCGCCGACGTAGAAGAGGTAGCCGAGGACCCGTACGGACTCGCGCTGTTGTCCGTCTCCAAGCAGGGCCGCGACTGGGACGTCGAGGTGCTGGCCGAGGAGGTCGAGGAGCGCGGACTCGACGGCGGTGACCGCGTGGACGGTGGTGCGCAGGTCGAAGGTCTGCAGGCCGCGGCCGCCGGAGTCTCGGTCGCCGAACCGGTCCGCGATCTCCCGCAGGACCCGCTTGTAGTCACCGACGCGCGCGCCGACGACCAGCGACTCGGCGTCCCGCAGCGTCTGCGTGATCTTCTCGCCACCGGGCACCTCGCCGAGCCCCGTGCGGCCCTCGGAGTCGGTCAGCACCACCACGTTGCGGGTGAAGTAGGGGCCGTGGGCGCCGGAGAGGTTCAGTTCCATCGAGTCGCGGCCCGCGACGGGATAGACGGCGAACGCGGTGACGGTGGGCTGGTTGCGGCTGGTCATCGGAAGTCCTTAAGGCCAAGGGAGGGTCGAGGTCAGTTCAGATACTCAGTGCGTCCAGGACCCGTTCGACGGCGAGTACGCCGCCCAGGCCGAGGATCGCCAGCACGGTCGTGTACGTCGTACGCGCCTTGATCGCGTCCAGCACCGACAGGTTGAAGTACTCCTTGAACATCCAGAAGCCGGGGTCGTTGACGTGGCTGAAGGCGATGGAACCGCAGGACACAGCCAGCACCATCAGCTCGGGGTGGACACCGCTGCCCGCGACGAGCGGGGCCACCACACCGGCGGCGGTGACGACGGCGACCGTCGCCGAGCCGAGCGCGATGCGCAGGATCGCGGCGATGAGCCAGGCCAGGATGATGGGTGAGATGTCCCAGCCCTCGGTGAAGTCCTTGATGTAGTCGGATATCCCGCCGTCGACGAGGACCTGCTTGTAGGCGCCGCCGGCCCCGATGACCAGCAGGATCATCGCCATGGACTTGGCGGCCGAGACACAGGAGGCGCTGACCTCGTCGAGGCTGCGGCCGATGCGCGGGCCGAACGCCCAGATGGCCAGGCACAGGGTGAGCAGCAGGGCGACCGGGGCGGAGCCGATGAACTCGACGGCGTGCAGGACAGGGTTCTTGTCGTCGTCGACCGCCATGTCGGCCACGGCGGCCCCCGCGATCAGCACGATCGGGACCAGGGCGACGAACAGGGACCAGCCCATGCCCGGCAGCTCGTCCTCCTCGAACACCCGCTCAGTGACGAGCCCTTGGGGGATCGAGGGGTCCATCCGCCGGACGAACGGCAGCCGCGGCCACACCAGCGCGATGCCCGCGCCGATGGGGACGGCGAAGAACAGGCCGTAGAGCAGGGTGTGGCCGACGGAGGCGTGGAAGGTGGCGGCGACGGCGGTGGGGCCGGGGTGCGGCGGCAGGAAGCTGTGCATCGTCGACAGGGCGATCGACATCGGAAGGCCCACCCACAGCAGGTTCTTGCGGGTGACGCGGACGATGGTGAACGCGACCGGCACAATGATGACGAACGCGACCTCGTAGAACATCGTCACGCCGATGAGCATGGCGGTGATGACCATGGCGATCTGGACGTGCCGCGGTCCGAAGGCGTCGACGAGCCGGCCGGCTATGCGTTGCGCGGCGCCCGAGTCGCCCATGACGCGACCGAGCATGGCACCGAGTCCGACGACGAGCAGGGTGTCGCCGATCTGGCTGCCGACGCCCTCGCCGAGGGTGTCTCCGATCTCCGCGGCCGGAATCCCCTGGACCAGCGCGACGCCGACGGCCACGAGGAGGAGGGCGATAAGGCCGTTGAGCTTGAGCTTGGTCATGAGGAACAGCAGGACCAGCACGCTGATTCCGACGACGACAAGAGGCATGAGTCAGTTCCCCTTTGAACTGTGCGCAGTTGACGACCGCGACCCGCGCGGGGGCGGCGGCTGTCTGTCGTGGTGAGGTGATGTGGGGTGAGGGTGGGCGGCGAGATGGCCGGGCGGGGGGTCGGAAGCCGCAGGCGGCACGTCGCTTGTAGCGGGTGGCTGGGGGGCCAGAAAGGCGGGCCGGGGCCCTTCAGGGCCGGTGTGTCGGACGGAGGCAGGACAGCCGCATGGCGCCCTGCCTCAGACGTTTCAGCGAGTTGCCCCGACCAGCCCCAGCCCCGTCTCCAGGAGCTTCTCCAGCTCGGCGAGGTCCTGCGGGCCGGGATCGGTGAGCGGCGCGCGGACCGGACCGACCGGCCTGCCGCGCAGCCGCGCCGCGGCCTTGACGAGCGAAACCGCGTAACCCGGCACCCGGTCCCGCAGCTCGACCAGCGGCACATAGAAGTCCCGCAGCAGCCGGTCGACGGTGCTGTCGTCGCCGTCACGGAGCGCGGCGAAGAACGCGTCCGCGATCTCGGGCGCGAAGGCATGCACGGCCGAGGAGTACGCGGGCACGCCGACCGTGGCATAGGCACGGGCCTGGATCTCCGCGGTGGCGGCCCCGTTGAAGAAGAGCAGGTGGTCGGGGGCGGCGAGGGTGAGGCGCTGGAGCCGGTCCAGGTCGCTGTGGCCGTCCTTGAGGCCGATGACCGTGGGCAGTTCGGCGAGGCGGCGCAGGCTCTCGGCGCTGAAGGCGACATGGTCGCGCTGGTAGACGACGAGCGGGATACCGGTGCCCGCGGCGATCCGCCGCACCTGCTCGACCAGCCCCTCCTGCGGGGCCTTCACCAGATAGTGGGGGAGTACGAGCGCGGCGTCCGCGCCCGCCTCCTCCGCGATGCGGGCGAAGCGCAGAGCCTGGGCCCAGCCGTACCCGATCCCGGCGACGACGGGTATCCGCCCGTCGGCCACCTCCACGGCCGCGGCGACGACCTGGCGGTACTCGTCCTCGTCCAGCGCGCTGAACTCACCCGTGCCGCAGGCGGGGAACACCGCGCCGGGCTCGGTGGCCAACTGCCCTGCCAGATAGGTGCGGTAGGCGTCCAGATCGAGGCTGCCGTCGTCGGTGAAGCTGGTCAGCGGGAAGGACAGCACACCACGTGCCATGCCGTCCCGCAGCCGTCGAGCAGCGTCCTGAGCCGCCCTGTTCAATGTCATGAACTCACTCCATGTATATGGACTCTATCTACATATGAGGATGGAGGTTAGGGTGATGACCGTGCTGGGTCAATGGCCGGAACTCACTCCGTACGACGGCTCAGGGCCGCGCACCCACCTCGTGCACCGCCTGCGTCCACGCCCGGGCCTGCTCGCTGAGGGTGATACCGAGGCCCGGCCGCGACGACAGGTGCATCCGCCCGTCACTGATCCGCAGCCGCTCGTTGAACAGCGGCTCCAGCCAGTCGAAGTGCTCCACCCACGGCTCGTGCGGATAGGCGGCGGCCAGATGCAGATGGATCTCCATGGCGAAATGGGGTGCGAGGTGCACATGCTGGATCTCGGCGAGCGCGGCCAGCCGCAGGAACTGCGTGATGCCCCCGATCCGCGGCGCGTCCGGCTGGATGACGTCCACCGCGTGGTGCCGCAGCAGCTCGTGGTGCTCGGCGACGCTCGCGAGCATCTCGCCCGACGCGACCGGCGTGTCCAGCGACGCGGCGAGAGCGGCATGCCCCTGGGCGTCGTACGCGTCGAGCGGCTCCTCGATCCAGACCAGCCCGAACTCCTCCAGCGCCCGCCCCATCCGCTGCGCGGTGGGCCGGTCCCACTGCTGGTTCGCGTCCACCATCAGCGGCACGTCGTCCCCGAGATGCTCCCGTACGGCGGTCACCCGGCGCAGGTCCGCCTTGCCGTCCGGCTGGCCGACCTTGATCTTGATACCGCCGATGCCGCCCGCCAGCGAGGCGGTGGCGTTCTCGAGGACCTGCTCGATCGGAGCGTGCAGGAACCCACCGGAGGTGTTGTAGCAGCGCACCGAGTCGCGATGGGCGCCCAGCAGCTTCGCGAGCGGCAGCCCGGCCCGCTTCGCCTTCAGATCCCACAGCGCGATGTCGAACGCGGCGACGGCCTGCGTGGCGAGACCACTGCGCCCCACCGAGGCCCCCGCCCACACCAGCTTCGTCCAGATCCGCGCGATGTCACTGGGGTCCTCACCGATCAGAACGGGCGCTATCTCCTTGGCATGTGCGAACTGACCGGGACCGCCCGCACGCTTGGAATAACTGAAACCGACACCCTCGTACCCCTGCTCGGTCCCCACCTCCACGAAGAGGAAGGCGACCTCCGTCATAGGTGTCTGCCGCCCCGTCAACACCTTGGCGTCACTCACCGGCGTGGCCAGCGGAAGAACGACCGAGGACAGCTTGAGCCACGAGATCCGGTCCAGCGTGGCCTCGCCCTGGTGTGTGCCGTACGGCGTCGAGTTCATCGTGCTCACCACTTGCAGCTCCGGTGCCTTGCAGGGGTTGGTTGCGTTGCTCGCCCCCTGAAGCTAGGCCTCCGGAGAATGCACGTCTAACTCAAAATTTGCATACGTTGATACCGGGAGAGCATCGTTGTTCACGCTCACGCAACTCACCAGCTTCGTGGCCGTCGCCGAAGAACTGCACTTCACCCGCGCGGCACAACGCCTGCGCATGACCCAGCCCCCGTTGAGCCGGCAGATACGACAGCTGGAGCACGACCTCGGCGCCCAACTCCTCAACCGCACCAACAAATCGGTCCAACTCACGCCCGCAGGCCGGGCCTTCCTCGCCGAGGCCCGCACCATCCTGCGTCACTCCGAGCACGCCGCGCTCGCCGTACGACAGGTGTCGACGGGGGAGGCGGGCAGCATCACCGTCGGCTTCACCGCCGCCAGCGCCCACTCCGTGCTTGGCACCCTGCTCAGCACGGCCCGCGAGACGATGCCCCGCGCCGAGATCGTCCTGCGGGAGATGGTCACCCGGGACCAGCTCGCGGCCCTCGCCAACAACAGCCTCGACCTCGCCCTGGTCCGCCCCTCCGCGATCGGCCCCGACCTGGTGTCCACGCCCGCCGTGAAGGAACAACTGGTCGCGGCTCTGCCCTCGACCCATGAACTGGCCAAGCGCCAAGGCGCGCTCCACATCAAGGAGTTCGAGGGCCAGGAGCTGCTGATGTACTCACCCGTGGAGGCCCGCTACTTCCACGAACTACTGATCAGCGTCTTCCGCTCCGCCCACGTCACGCCCGTCTACTCCCAGTACCTCAGCCAGGTCCACAGCATCCTCGCCCTGGTCAACGTAGGCCTCGGAGTGGCCCTGGTCCCCGAGACCGCCGCACAACTGCGCCACCCCGAGGTCGTTTTCAAACCCCTCGAACTGCCCACCCCGGCCGCCGTGGAACTCGACCTGGTCTGGCGCCGCACCAACGACGACCCGGCCCTGCACGCACTGCTGCACCGCCTGCGCGAGCGCATCCCGTGACAGGGCCGCCCTACAGCGTGGAGTTGGCCAGCAGATAGTCGACGGCGTCGACGACGTCGTCAGCCGTGTGATGCGGAACCGCGAGCCCCTCAGGCCAGACACGGCCCCGCACCCAGATCGTGCGCAGCCCCGCCGCCGCACCACCGGCGATGTCGGACTCAGGGTTGTCCCCGGTCATCCAGTCCCCGGGCGTCAACTGCGTACCGCACCGAGCGGCGGCCAGCTCGAAGAGCCGCGCGTCGGGCTTGCGCACGTCGATGTCACCGGACGCGGCGATCCCGTCGATCAGATCGGCGAGCCCGGTGGCCCGGACCTTGGCGCGCTGGATGTCACTGGCCCCGTTGGTTGCGACCCCGATGCTCCAGCCGGCGTCCTTCAGCCGCGCCAGGCTGTCCAGCACGACGGGCCGGCAGTGCACGGCGGACGCCATGCGATCGACGTACACCCGCCACAGATGCTCGGCCGACTCCCGGACCTGGAACCTGTCACGCAGCCGCTCGAAGTCACCGCGATCCGCGGTGTCGGCCAGCTCGACACGCAACCAGCCCTCGATCTCCGGCCCGTAGGCATGGTCGTGGACGAGCTCGGCTATGGCATCCGCGAACGCGGCACGACGGTCGACCAGGGTCCCGTCCAGGTCGAAGAGAGCAAGACGCATGCCGCCGACCCTAACCGCCCTGGTCATTCGCGTTCCCCTCCACCGAAATGGCAGCATGCACAAGAGCGCTCCTGGCGACGGATGGGACCGTGCGTAGCAAAGCAGGGGGAACCGATGAACGTACAAGGCAGGTTCTCCTCCCTGACCGCGATCGAGAACGGACCACCCGCACCCTCGCTCCCCTCCCTCCTGTACCAGGCAGCACCTGGCGATCCGGGCTTCGTCGGCCGGACCGCTGAACTGCGGGCGCTACGCGACTTCCTCATCGAGGCGACGGACCGGGGCGCGGCCCTCGTGGTGTCCGGGCAGGCCGGCACGGGCAAGTCGGCGCTGCTGGAAGCCGCAGTCCAGGCGGCAAGGGCCGACGGCATGCGTGTCCTACGGTGTGCCGGCATCCGCGGCAGCAACCCGCCCGACCTGTCCGGCCTGCTCCAGACCATCTGGCCGGTGCTGGCGAACCGAGCGGACCCGACCTACCCGGCTGTCCCGACTAACCCGGGGGTCCTGACCGACTCGGCGGTCCCGACTAACCCGGGGGTCCTGACCGGCCCGGCGGTCCCGACTAACCCGGGGGTCCTGACCGGCCCGGCGGTCCCGACTAACCCGGGGGTCCTGACCGGCCCGGCTGTCCCGACTAACCCGGGGGTCCTGACCGGCCCGGCGGTCCCGACCGACCCGGGGGTCCTGACCGGCCCGGCGGTACCGACCGACCTCGACGCGCTGTTCAGCGTGCTGGTCGACGGTGCTCCCGCCCCGGGCGACGGACACTCCTGGCCGGCCTTCGCCGTCCTCGACGTGCTGGCAGCCGTCAGCCGCGCCGGACAGCCCCTGCTGGTCGCCGTCGACGACTGGGACGCGCTGGACGAACCCAGCAGACAAGTGCTGACGTTCGTCGCCCGGCGGGCACAAGGCTCTCCGCTGGCCCTGCTGATGACCTCCCGCCCGCACCGCACCCTGCCGAGCCCCCTGACCGGCCTTCCCACACTGCCCCTCGGCCCGCTCTCCCCGGCCGAATCCGCTCTGCTCCTGGCCTCGCGACGTCCCGGTCTCGGCGCGGAGACCGTGCGCGAACTCCTGGCGACCGCCGCCGGCAACCCCCTGGCACTGCTGGAACTGCCCGTCCCGTCCGAGGACACGGTGCCCGGCATGCCCGCCTCCTCCGACCGGCTGGCCTCCGCCATGGCACCGGGCGCCGCGGGGCTGCCGGCCGGGACCCGGGACCTGCTGCTGGTCGCGGCACTGTACCCGGAGGGCGACCTGACACTCCTCCTGTCCGCCGCCTCCAGGATCGGCGGCACCGCACTGGACTTCGCGGCACTGGACCCCGCGGAACGCGCGGGCCTCGTGACCTTCGACGGCACGCGGCCGTACTTCGGCCACCCCGCGATGGCAGGGGCGATCGTCCACGGCACCGACCCACACCGGTGCCGCGCCGCGCACGCGGCCCTGGCGGCCGTCCTGCCACCCGGCTCGGTACGGATGCTGTGGCACCGTTCCCAGGCGGTGGAGGGACCCGACCCGGAGCTGGCGGCCCGCCTGGAGGCCGTGGACGGCGACGCGCTGGAACTGTGCGAGCCGAGGATGGCCGTACGACTGCTGCGGCGCGCGTCCGACCTCTACGAGGACCCCGCCGACCAGGGCCGCTGCGCCCTGCGGGCCGCACAACTCGCCCAGCTCCTCGGCCTGGAACGCATGGCCCGCACGATGGCCCACCGCGCCCTCCGCCACCCGCTGGGCCCCCTGGGCACCTTGTGCGCCGAGGCCCTGACAAGGATCGGCCCCACTGACGCACAACCCCCGACCTCACCGCTCACCACCGGCACCCTGCCCCCCACCGCCCCGGCCTCCTCCGCCCCGGCCTCCTCGGCCTCCACCGCCTCGGCCTCCACCGCCTCAGGCTCCACCGCCTCGGCCTCCTCCGCCTCGACCTCCTCCGCCCCCAGCTCCGCACCGCCCGATCGCGCCGCCCCTGTCCCCACCACCCTCGGCTCCGCCACCCCCGTCCCCACCACCCTCGGCTCCGCCACCCCCGTCCCCACCACCCTCGGCTCCGCCACCCCCATCCC
The DNA here is from genome assembly GCF_015163075.1 of Streptomyces justiciae. Taxonomy (GTDB): domain Bacteria; phylum Actinomycetota; class Actinomycetes; order Streptomycetales; family Streptomycetaceae; genus Streptomyces; species Streptomyces justiciae. Next base: position 47,350 of record NZ_JADDXU010000035.1, on the reverse strand, counting down.
CACCGACCCAACCCACTGGCCCACCCCCATCGGTGCCGTCGAGCAGGAGAACGCCCTGGAGCTGGCCCGCATCATCGCGCCCGTCCTCGTCGGTGACGACGAGCGATGCGAGGCGCTGGTGGCCTTCCTCGACCGTATGCCGGACCGCGCGGACGACTCCCGGTGGCTGCACGCCATGGCGATGGTCCGCCCACTGGACCGGGCCGGCACCGTCCTCGCGAACATCCCCGCCGACCGGCACCTGACTGACCTGCCGGTGCGCGACATCGAACGCCTCGGGCAGAGCGCGATGTACGCCGGTGACCCGGTCCGGGCCATGGACCTGTTCCGGCAGGCGGAGCGCCGCCGCTTCCACGCCCAGCCGGAACAACTGCCTTGGGCGCTGCTCCGGCAGGGACTGGCACACCTGGGCATGGGCAGCTGGGCCCAGGCCGAGTACGCCTTCCGGCGATGCGTGAAGCTGGCCGACAGCGCGTACCGCCAGGACCACCATGCGGCGGCCGCCCGGCTTCTGCGGGATGTCGTACGGGCTACGCGCACCGGCACTCCGCCGGGCCCGCGCAGTGCGCGTGATCTGGCGGCGGCCAGGCGCTCGATGCCGACGATCGAGTCGGTGCTCGCCGTCTACACCGCCTGGGCCCTGGTGGAGGGCGGCGACTCCGCGTCGGCCCTTCCCGCGTTGACGTCACTGCTCACAGACCCGCACACGCGCTCGATCGCCCTGTTCGCCGTGGTGGCCTTCGCCGAGGCCGCCAAGGCCGAACAGGCCTCCCCGGAGGCGCTCGCGATGCTTGACGGGCTGGAGACGGAGCTGGGCGCGCAGTGCCCCCCGGCGGTCGCTCTGCGGTTCACGGTGGCGCGGGCCGTCCTCGCGGACGAGCACGACGCTCAGGCGATGTTCAAACGGGCCTTCGCCGAGGACCTGTCCCGCTGGCCCTTCCTGGAGGCGCCGCTGCGGCTGGCCGAGGGGAGATGGCTGCGACTGCGCTGGCAGTTCGCCGACGCCCAGGCCACCCTGCGCCAGGCGGCGGCCGCCTTCACCATGCTGGGGGCCGAGGCCCGCGCCCCACGGATCGCCGCGGAGCTGAGGGCCTCCGGGGAACGCGCGGACGGCGCCGCTCCGGGCGCGTCCCGACCCACCACGGCGCGCGAGCTGCTCACCGCCCGGGAACTGCGCATCGCCGAACTCGCCGCCCGCGGACTGTCCAACCGCGAGATCGGCGAACAACTCGGCCTCGCACCACGGACCATCGGCGCGTACCTCTACCGCATCTTCCCCCGGCTGGGAGTGACGTCCCGTGCACAACTGGCCGAGACACTGAGGGACTTGAAGGACCCGCACACCCCCTGAGCCTCCCGCGTCAGTCGGCCCCGAACTTCGCGGCGAGCTGCGCCCGCGAGGAGACGCCCAGCTTCGGGAAGATCTGGTACAGGTGCGAGGAGACCGTACGGGGTGACAGGCGCAACTGCTCCCCGATGGCCCGGTTGGACAGGCCGCGGGCGGCGAGCCGGGCGATGGTGAGCTGCTGCGGTGACAGCAGGTGAGCGATGCCGTCCACATCGTCCTCGCCGGACGGCCCGTCCGCCGCCCAGCCCGTCGCCCGCAACTCCGAGGCGGCCTGCTCGGCGCGCGACGGGGCCCCAAGGGCCCGGAACACCGACTCGGCAGCCGCCAGCGGCGCCCTCGACTCGGTGACGCGCCGCCGACGCCGCAACCAGGCCCCGTAGCCGAACTGGGCCATCCCGTGCAGCAGCGGCGACACCTCGATCCCGGGCCGCAGCACGTGACGGTGGCGCTCCTCCGCCTCCTCGTCCGGGGCGAGCACCGCGTCCGCGTAGGCCACGATCCGCTCCAGCAGCGGGGAACACCCCGCCCGCGTCAGCGACGCGACCTGGGCGGCGACGGTCCTGGCGTCGGCCTGCTCCCCGGCGGGCAGCGCCGCCTCCGCCAGGAAGGCGAGGCCCCAGAACTGCTCGAAGGCGTACGGCGTCCTCGGGTCCGCGAACAGCGAGCGCAGCCGGGCGTAGGCCTCGGCGTAACGGCCCGTGCCGGCCGCGGTGAGCGCGCGGGCCAGCACGGCCAGGCTCAACTGCCGGTCCTGGCCGACGCGCAGGGAGGACTCCTCGACCTCCGCGGCGCATTCCGTCGCCCGGTCGTGCTCTCCGCGCAACGCCGCGACGATGGCCAGCATCCCCGTGGCCCGCGCCGCCCAGTCCGACTGCGCCGTCCGCTCGGCGATCACCCGGCTCTCCTCGGCCAGCGCCAGAGCCTTGTGCCACTGCGTGCCGAGCCAGATCTGACACATCGTCCGCGGTACGAGCATCAGCGGCAGCTGCCCGTACCGGCCCGTGGCACGGAAGGCGGCCTCCACCTCCTCGAGGAGCGGCTCCGCCCGCTCGAAGTCGACGGTGAGGGTGGTCACCTGGCTGAACAGGCTGCGCCCCTCGACGTCGGAGGGCCGCGGCACGGGCTGTGGGACCGGTGGCCGCGGCACGCTCAGGGGGTCGATCAGCGACAGCACGACGAGATACCAGCCGTCCCGGGGCCCGGCCCGCAGTTCCTTCGCGGTGCGCAGGACCAGGTCGCGTTCCCTCGATCCGACCTGCTGCCACCGGCATCTGCGGGCCGCCGCGAGCAGCAGCTTCTGCGGGAGCGCGGCATCCTGCCCGGCGACCGCGCGCGCCGCCTCGCACAGCTCGACGACCCGCTCCCGTCCGGCCGCGCTGCTGCCCGGCAGCAGATCGTGCACCCGCAGCAGCAGGGCGCGCCCGAGCGTCCCCGACTCGGTCGGGTCGATCTGGCCCACCTGCCGCAGGGCCTGGTCCACCAGCCCGTGGTCACAGGCCAGTTCGGCGGCCCGCAGCAGCCGTACCGCCCGCCGTTCCGGGTCCGCCGACAGCCGCGCCGCACCCTCCAGCGCGGCGAGCGCCACCAGCACCCCGGTGACCGAACGCGAACCGGCTGCCAACCGCTCCAGCCGCTCCGCGAGGTCCTCGTCGGGACCCGCCACGCACTGCGCCGCGTGCCAGGCGGCGTGGACAGGACTGCCGAGGCTCCGCCCGAGCGCGGCGTGCACCGCCATACGCCGTGCAGCCGACGCCAGCCGCACAGCGGCGGCACGCAGCAGCGGCTCGCGGAACAGAACCCGAGAACCCTCGGCGCCCTCGTCGACCGCCTCCACGACCAGTCCGCGAGCGACGAGCTCCGCGAGACCGGCACGGGCCGCGCCGTCGTCGCCGAGCAGGGAGGCGCTCGCGGCCAGGATGTCTGGCGTGCACGGCGAGGTGCTCAGCGCGGCGGTGAGCAGCACGCAGCGGGCGGACGCCGCCAGCGTCGCCCAGTCGTACGCGTACGCCTCGGCCAGGCGCGGCGTCGCGGGCAGCATGCCGAAACCGGCCGTGTCCCCGACCGGGCTTCCGCCCAGGGAGAGCTCGGTGAGAGCGAGCGGATTGCCGCCCGCCACGGCGAGGACGAGCTGCTCCTCGCCGTACCCGCCGACCCGCCCGGCACGGGCCACGAGCGCGCGGGCGTGCACGTCGGGCAGCGGCCCGAGCGCCACGGCGGCGCCATTGGGATACGACGACCATGAACCGCCGCCGGCACGCTCGGCGACGATCATGCCCACCGACCCGGAGCCGGCCGGAGCCGAGCCGCAGAACCCCGCCAGGATGAGCAGGGCGTCGCGGCTCGCGGCGTCGAGCCGGTCGAGGTCGTCCACGCACAGCAGCACCGGCTCCGACAGCGCGGCCAGCAGCCGCAGCCCCGCCGCGGCCGTCTCCGGGGGGTCGGGCACGGTACCGCCGCCGGTGAAAGCGGCGCGCAGGACGGCACGCTCACGGTCCGGCAGGTCGCCGGCATGGGCCAGAACGGGACGCAGAAGGCCGTGCAGGGCGGCATACGGCAGTTCTTCCTCGCCGGGTGCCCACGCAGTCGACAGCACACGTATGCCCTGCCCCACGGCTTCGGCCGCGGCCAGCCGCAGGACGGTGGACTTTCCCGTACCGGGCGCGCCGCTCAGGTGGAGCAGCCCGCCGCCTCCGGGCAGACCCGCCAGCAGCGAGGCCACCAGCTCCCGCTCCCGCTCCCGACCGAGCAGGCCGGTGCCGGCCGAGCCGGTTCCCTCCGCCGTGCCGACGTGCGCCCTGATCACGTCTCCTCCGCTTCCCCCGCCGTCCGCAAGCCTGCCCTTGCCCCCTGGTGGCCTCTATCGTCGCAGGCCGGACAGTCCGCGGCACGCGTTCAGCCGTGCGCCCCGTCTTCCGCGAGCCCGCTGTCCGCGCCGCCGGCCGCGGCCACCGCGTACAGGTCACGGATGCTGACGGCGGCCCCCGACTCCAGACGGCTGAAGACCCAGTCGATGGGATGGCACTCCCGGGCGTCGGGCAACACCACGATGAAGGGGGCGGCCGTGGGGTGGGTGGCCGGTGCGGGCCGCCAGGTGCCGCCGATGTGGCGCGTCACGATCTCGCCGAGGTAGCAGCCGAAGGCGACGAGCGATTCGGCCATCTCCTCACCGCTCACACCCTCGGCCCGGAAGCCGTCGACGATGTCCTCCACGACATCGATGCTGTCCGGGCCGTAGTCCAGCGCCGCCTCACTGATGTCGGCCGCGGCCGCCACGATCGCGGCGGCGAGCTGGGGCGCACTACCGGGTTCGAGCGGGGAGTTCAGGTGCACCTGCATGTTGGTCCTCGGGCTGTTGCCGTCAATGAGGTCAAACTAGCCGCAGAACACCCGTCTACACATGTCCCTGCCCGGTTCGCGCCGGAATACGACCGTCCGGAGGCGATGCGGTACGCACATGTTTCTGTCCGTGAGGCAGACAGACACCCCCGGGAAAGCGCCAGAGCTCCGCTTTGCGCACGTGGGCTGCGCACAAGGTGTCTGCCGGGAACGGCGTTGTCGGGATCCCGGTTCTCACACGGCGCAGCGCCGCAGCAGGGCGAGCCACGCCAGCGAGGTGGCGGCCCCCGCTCCCGCCGCCAGGGCGTGCCCCGCCGTATAGGCGACACCCGGCGCGGACCACGCCGGAACGGCCCCGGAGGCGGCGCCCACGAGCAGGATCCCGCCGGTGCCCAGCCCGGTGAACGCGACGAACATCAGGGGGCCGGTCACCAGCAGGGCTCCGGCCCGGTGTCGGCGCCCCGACGCGGCACGCACTCCGCCGAGGCGGGCCAGCACCGAGGTGAGGCCGCAGGCGACGGTGAGGACGACCAGGTCGGCGCCGATGACATCGCTGGGGCGGTGCCACCCGGCGGCCACGGTGTAGGCGCCGACGTAGGACGCCCACACGGCGCACACCCCCACGGCGGCGGCCCGCATCCGGTACGGCACGACCAGGGCCAGCCCGAAGACCACGCTCATCGCGATAGCCGTGTGCCCGCTGGGGAAGCTGTTGTCCAGCAGCCGGGGCGACGCGCCCACCAGGTCCGGGCGCCGCAGCACCAGGCGCTTGAGCACTTCGCTCAGGGCGAGTGACCCGCCCACGACGCCCACCGCGACCGCCGTCTCGGCGTAACGCCGGCGCACCGCCCCGATCAGCACCAGCAGGGCCACGGCGCCGCCCAGGGACATCACCGTGATCTGGTCCAGCACCCGGTCGGCCCGGTGCACCGCGGCCAGCGACTCGTCGTGGGCGCGTCCGGCCCACACGGAGTTCTCCCAGCGCTGGCCCGCGGCCGTACGGACGAACGCCGCGTACACCAGCAGCTCCGCCGTGGCGGACGCGGCCGCGGCGGCGGCGAGCCGGACCGCTACGCGCCGGGAGAAGCGCTGGTCTCGCCGATCCCGCAGGTCTGGCTCGTTTCGCTTGCTCTCGGCAGCATGCAACGTCACACATACGAATGTAGGTGTGTCCGGAGACGGGACATATCGCACGGACATGTGATGTCGGGCAAGAGGTGCCGAAACTACCTTGACCTACCTGAAACCAGTCGACGTCGCGGGCGAGCCCCTCAAGGAGAGACCCATGCGAGCACATACGTATGCCACCTGGCCCGCCCTCACCACCGCCGTGGCCCTCACTCTTACCGGTTGCAGCGGTGTCGGTGGCTCCGACGGCGGGAACGGCGGCGGCGCCGACGTGCTCAGTGCGGTCTGGGGCGACCCGCAGAACCCCCTGGAGCCGGCCAACACCAACGAGGTGGAGGGCGGCAAGGTCCTCGGCATGATCTTCCGTGGGCTCAAGGAGTACGACCCGAGGACCGGCAAGGCCGAGAACGCGGTCGCCCAGAACATCACCACCGAGGACTCCCGCACCTTCACCGTCACGCTGAAGAAGGGCTGGAAGTTCAGCAACGGCGAGCCCATCACCGCGCACTCCTTCGTGGACGCCTGGAACTACGGGGCGAGCCTCAAGAACAACCAGAAGAACGCCTACTTCTTCGGCTACATCGAGGGCTACGACAAGGTCCACCCGGACAGCGGCAAGCAGACCGCGGACATCCTGTCCGGCCTGAAGGTCGTCAACGACCAGACCTTCACCATCCGGCTCAGCCAGAAGTTCTCCACGTTCCCCGACACCCTCGGCTACGTCGCGTTCGCACCGCTGCCCAAGGCCTTCTTCACCGACCACGCCGCATGGCTGAAGAAGCCGGTGGGCGACGGGCCTTACACGATCGAGTCGTACACCAAGGGTTCGCAGATGCAGCTGCGCAAGTGGGACGCCTACCCGGGTGCCGACAAGGCCCAGAACGCCGGCGTGGACCTGAAGGTCTACACCGACAACAACACCGCCTACACCGACCTGCTGGCCGGCAACCTCGACCTCGTCGACGACGTCCCCGCCCAGCAACTGACCAACGTCCACAAGGACTTGGGCGACCGCTACCTCAACACCCCGGCCGGCATCATCCAGACCATCGCCTTCCCGTTCTACGACAAGGCCTGGAACACGCCCGGCGCCGCGAAGGTCCGCAAGGGCCTGTCCATGGCGATCAACCGGGCGCAGATCACCAAGACGATCTTCCAGAACACCCGCACCCCCGCCACCGACTGGACCTCCCCGGTGCTCGGCGCGAGCGGCGGGTACAAGGCCGGACTGTGCGGCGCCGCCTGTGCGTACAACCCCACCGAGGCCAAGAAGCTCATCCAGGAGGGCGGTGGCATCCCCGGCGGGCAGCTCAAGATCACGTACAACGCCGACACCGGCTCGCACAAGGAGTGGGTGGACGCGGTCTGCAACTCCATCAACAACGTCGTCGGCAACGACAAGGCCTGCGTGGGCTCCCCGGTCGGCACCTTCGCCGACTTCCGCAACCTCATCGGCCAGGACAAGATGACCGGACCGTTCCGGGCCGGCTGGCAGATGGACTACCCGCTCATCCAGGACTTCCTCCAGCCGCTGTACTACACCGACGCCTCCTCCAACGACGGCAAGTGGTCGAACAAGAAGTTCGACCGGCTCGTCGACCAGGCCAACGCGCAGACCGACCCGAAGAAGGCCGTGGAGCTGTTCCAGCAGGCCGAGGGGGTCCTCCGGGACGACATGGGCGCCATCCCGCTGTGGTACCAGAACGGCAGCGCCGGCTGGTCCAGCAGGCTCTCGCACGTCGCCCTCGACCCGTTCAGCGTCCCGGTCTACAACGAGATCAAGGTCGGCTGATCGATGTGGGGCGGTATCTGATACGACGTCTGCTCCAGATGATCCCGGTGTTCATCGGAGCCACGCTCCTGATCTTCCTCATGGTGAACGTGCTCGGCGACCCGGTGGCGGGCCTGTGCGGCGACAAGGCGTGCGACCCGGCCACCGCCGCCCAGCTCCGGCGGGAGTTCGGGCTCGACAAGCCGGTGCTGGAGCAATACCTGACCTACATGGGTCACCTCTTCACCGGTGACTTCGGCACCGCCTTCAACGGCCAGAAGGTCATCGACCTGATGAGCACCGCCTTCCCGGTCACCATCCGGCTGACCGTCGTGGCCATCGTGTTCGAGATCGTCCTCGGTCTCGGCCTCGGCGTCCTCACCGGTCTGAGCCGAGGACGCGTCCTGGACACGGCGATCCTGCTGCTGACCCTCGTCGTCATCTCGATCCCGACCTTCGTCACGGGCCTGGTGCTCCAACTGCTCCTCGGCGTCAAGTGGAACTGGATCTCCCCGTCGGTGTCCACGCAGGCGCCCTTCAGCGAGCTGATCGTGCCGGGCCTGGTGCTGGCGTCGGTGTCGCTGGCCTACGTCACCCGGCTGACCCGTACCTCGATCGCGGAGAACCGCCGCAGCGACTACGTCCGTACGGCGGTGGCGAAAGGCCTGCCCCGCCGCAGGATCATCACCCGCCACCTGCTGCGCAACTCGCTGATCCCGGTGGTCACGTTCATCGGCACGGACATCGGTGCCCTGATGGGCGGCGCGATCGTCACGGAGCGGATCTTCAACATCCACGGCGTCGGCTACCAGCTCTACCAGGGCATCCTGCGCCAGAACACCCAGACGGTGGTCGGTTTCGTCACCGTCCTGGTGCTGGTCTTCCTGGTCGCCAATCTGCTCGTCGACCTCCTGTACGCCGTACTCGACCCGAGGATCCGCTATGCCTGAGCCGACGGCACCCGCCGCCCCACAGGCCGTGGCACGCAGTCTCAGGTCCGACGCGATCCGCCACCTGCTGCGCAACCCGGTCTTCGTCCTCTCCGCCCTGGTGATCATCTTCCTGATCGTCATCTCCCTCTGGCCGTCGCTGATCGCCTCGGGCAACCCGCTCAAGTGCGACCTGGCAAAAGCGCAGCAGGGCTCGCAACCAGGCCACCCGTTCGGCTACGACGGCCAGGGCTGCGACGTCTACACCCGTACCGTCTACGGAGCCCGTACGTCCGTCACGGTCGGCGTCTGCGCCACGCTCGGCGTCACGGTCCTGGGCTCGGTCCTCGGCGGCCTCGCCGGCTTCTTCGGCGGCCTGTGGGACACGATCCTGTCCCGGATCACCGACATCTTCTTCGCCATCCCCGTCGTCCTGGGCGGCCTGGCCCTGCTCTCCGTGGTCACCGGCGGCACGGTGTGGCCGGTCATCGGCTTCATGGTGCTGCTGGGCTGGCCGCAGGTGTCCCGGATCGCGAGGGGCTCGGTCATCACGGCGAAACAGAACGACTACGTGCAGGCCGCGCGTGCCCTGGGCGCCTCCAACTCCCGTCTGCTGCTGCGCCACATCGCGCCGAACGCGGTGGCCCCGGTGATCGTGGTCGCGACCATCGCGCTCGGCACGTACATCTCTCTCGAGGCGACGCTCTCCTACCTAGGCGTCGGCCTGAAGCCGCCCACGGTGAGCTGGGGCATCGACATCTCCGCGGCCTCCCCGTACATCCGCAACGCCCCGCACATGCTGCTGTGGCCGGCCGGCGCCCTCGCGGTCACGGTCCTGGCGTTCATCATGCTCGGCGACGCGGTCCGCGACGCCCTCGATCCGAAGCTGAGGTGAGCCGTCGTGCTGCTCGAAGTGCGCGACCTGCACGTGGAGTTCAAGACGCGGGACGGGGTCGCCAAGGCGGTCAACGGGGTCTCGTACGGCGTCGACGCGGGGGAGACGCTGGCGGTGCTCGGCGAGTCCGGGTCCGGAAAGTCCGTCACCGCGCAGGCGATCATGGGCATCCTCCCGTCCCCGCCCGGCCGGGTCACCGCGGGTGAGGTCCTGTTCCAGGGCCGGGACCTGCTGAAACTGAAGGAGAGCGAGCGGCGGAAGGTCCGTGGCGCCGAGGTGGCGATGATCTTCCAGGACGCACTGTCGTCCCTCAACCCCGTGCTGAGCGTGGGGGATCAGCTCGGTGAGATGTTCGTGGTCCACCGGGGCATGGCGAAGAAGGACGCGCGGGCCAAGGCCGTGGAGCTGATGGACCGGGTGCGTATCCCGGCGGCGAAGGAGCGGGTCAAGCAGTACCCGCATCAGTTCTCCGGCGGTATGCGCCAGCGCATCATGATCGCGATGGCGCTGGCCCTGGAGCCGACGCTGATCATCGCCGACGAGCCCACCACGGCCCTCGACGTCACCGTCCAGGCCCAGGTGATGGATCTGCTCGCGGAGTTGCAGCGCGAGTACAACATGGGGCTCATCCTCATCACCCACGACCTCGGCGTGGTCGCCGACGTCGCCGACCGCATCGCCGTGATGTACGCGGGGCGCATCGTCGAGCAAGCCCCCGTCCACGACATCTACAAGGCCCCGGCCCATCCGTACACACGCGGCCTCCTGGACTCCATCCCCCGCCTGGACCAGAAGGGCCAGGAGCTGTACGCGATCAAGGGGTTGCCGCCGAACCTGATGAACATCCCATCCGGGTGTGCGTTCCACCCGCGCTGCCCGATGGCCCAGGACATCTGCCGCGCCCATGTCCCTCCACTGGACCAGCTGGACAACTACCGGCAGAGCGCCTGTCACTTCTGGGAGGAGTGCCTCGATGGCTGAACCGATCATTGAAGTGACCGGACTGGTCAAGCACTACCCGCTCACCCAGGGCATCCTGTTCAAGAAGCAGGTCGGTGCGGTCAAGGCCGTTGACGGTGTGGACTTCACGCTCAACAAAGGGGAGACCCTCGGGATCGTGGGGGAGTCCGGCTGCGGCAAGTCAACTGTTGCCAAGATGCTGGTCAATCTCGAGCAGCCGACCGCCGGGTCGATCAAGTACAAGGGTGAGGACATCACCAAGCTGTCCGGCAGAGCTCTCAAGTCGGTCCGTCGCAACATCCAGATGGTCTTCCAGGACCCGTACACCTCGCTCAACCCCCGCATGACGGTCGGCGACATCATCGGGGAGCCGTACGACATCCACCCCGAGGTGGCCCCCAAGGGCGACCGGCGCAGGAAGGTCCAGGACCTCCTGGACGTGGTCGGCCTCAACCCCGAGTACATCAACCGCTACCCCCACCAGTTCTCCGGCGGCCAGCGCCAACGCATCGGCATCGCAAGGGGATTGGCCCTGCGCCCGGAGGTGATCGTCGCCGACGAACCGGTCTCCGCGCTCGACGTCTCCGTCCAGGCCCAGGTCATCAACCTCATGGACCGCCTCCAGAACGAGTTCGACCTCTCCTACGTCTTCATCGCCCACGACCTGTCGATCGTCCGCCACATCTCCGACCGCGTCGGCGTGATGTACCTCGGCCGGATCGTGGAGATCGGCCGGGACGCGGAGATCTACGACCACCCCACCCACCCCTACACCCAGGCCCTGCTCTCCGCCGCCCCGGTCCCCGACCCGGAGGCCCGCGAACACCGCGAACGCATCATCCTGGCCGGCGACGTCCCCTCCCCGACCAACATCCCCTCCGGCTGCCGCTTCCGCACCCGCTGCTGGAAAGCACAAGAACGCTGCGCGACGGATGTGCCGGTGCTCGCCGTTCCTGCCGGATTCCGTGACACCGGCGGGGCGGCGGCCCACGACTCGGCGTGCTTCTTCGCCGAGGAGTGAGGGCCCGGCAGGGCGCCGCGGTCGCTGGCCGCCGGCGACCTGCACGGTGCCGCCGTCCGTCACGGAGGAGGTGACGTCGCGTCCGCCGGCGGTCAACCCGAGCAGGCTGCCGTGGGTGTCGCCGGTGCCGCCCGTCCCGTCGTCCTTCCAGGTCTCGGTGAGGGGAGCCACCGCGCCGGAGGCGGCCGCGGACGGCGAGCGACCGTCCCACAGGTCACCGCGCACCGTCTGCGAACTGCCCGGATCGGCGCCCGTGACGTCGACGACGAGCTCGTCCCGGTCGGCGCGCGTGTAGATGGCCGCCGTCATGCCGCCGCCGGACTCGGTCAGGACACCGTCGTACAGGTCCAGGCGGGCGGAGAAGTCGTCCGCCCCGGTGATGGTCTTCAGCCCCGAGATCGTCACCCGCCCCGGGGACCTGCGGTCGGGGAAGGTGTCGCCCCGGTTGAGGTGCACGGTGAAGCCGTCCGCCGCCCACACCGCCGCGCCTAGCGTGCCGTTGCCCAGCGGCATGGACTCGGTGGGATCCGTACCGGGCCGGCCGATCACCACGTCGGAGCGGTGGACCAGCGCGGAACGGTCCACCTGGAAAGCGCCGTTCTGCCACGCGGTCGTCGCGACGGCCGTGGCCGCCGCCGTCTGCCGGGACGCTTGCGGAGCGGCGAGCGCGGGCGGGGGGGATGATGCCGAGGGTCACGGCGCACACGGCACCGGCCACGAGGAGCGGGCGCCGGCCCGGTCTGTGTCTGCGGGACGGCTGTCGCCCGTCGACTGAGGGCCGCTGGTCGGCGGTCATTGTGTATCTCACACGGCGATGACGTGTACGGGGCGAACCCGAGTTCACCCGCTCCGTCGTCGATGACCGCATACGTGTGCCGTGGCGAGGACTGTGCGCTGCGGAGCGTCAGCGGGTGAGGGATGCTGCGTCGCCCAGGACGGCGACGGGACGGTCCGCGGGGTTGAGCATACGCAGCAGCTGCTTCATGTGGGCCTTGGAGAGGCTGATGCAGGCATGTGTGGGTCCGCCGTGGTCGACATGGATCCAGATGCCTCCTCCGCGGCTCGGCCCCATCGGCTTGGTGCCGTCCATCGGTGAAGTGCCCGGCTGCCTGTTGTAGTTGAGGGCGATGACATAGTCGAAGGACCCGGCCAGCGATTCGCCTTCGAAGCCGGTGCCGCTGACCGAGAAGGCGCCGGACCGGTGGTAGGGCAACTCGGTGCCGGGATCGGCCAGTCGTCCGCCGGCGTCGGTGAGGCCGAACACCCCTATGGGGCTGTGCAGATCGCCCACGTAGTGCTTGTCCGTCCAGCCCCGGTAGCCGTTGTGGGCGGCCCATACCTCTCCGCGGCGCCAGCCGCCGTCGACTCGTTGCCAGAGCACTGCCTGCGAGGACGAGGAATCCTTCGCCTCTCCCGTCACCACGAAGACCTGCCGGGCGTTGGCCGGGATACGAGCCAGCGTCTTCGGCCCCAACCCCGGCAGATGCGCGGGCAGTTGGGGACGTGGCTGAACCGTCGCCGACCCGGCGGGCGATGCGGACGGTACGGGCAGTGGGTCCGCGGTCGACGTTTCGGCGGCCTGGTCGGTGCTCGCGGCCGGAACGCGGGCCGCATGGGCGTCGCCCTCGGCCAAGTGGTGGTACGTGGGGATCCCCAGTGCGGCGACGACGAGTGCCGCGGTCGCAGAAAGGCGGGGCCTGCTCAGGCGCATGAATGTCGGCTTTCTCAGGAGGTTCGAGGAGCTCCGGGGCAGGGCGTGGTGCCCCGAGGCCCGGGCGGTTCCGCGAGGTGTACGGCGGTGAGGGAGGGAGGCCCTGGCCGCGCCGCCGGGACCGCGGCCCCTCGCAAGGAGTCGCGGTCCGGCCTGGGTTCGCTCGCCGCTGTGCGCCGGTCTGCGGGCGCTCCGGCGTCCCGGATCAGTTCTGGGCGTTCTTCGGCACGGTGATCTGGCGCTCGCTCCAGCCCATACGGCTGGTCGCCTGGTAGTTGACCACGGTGCCCGCCTTGAGACCGGCGCCCTGGGCCCTGGCCGAGGGCTCGGTGAGCAGGAGTTCGTCGCTGAGCATGTCACCGGTGGAGGGGTCGATGACGAGCCGCTGCCTCGTGGTCCCGAGCGGCGTCCGGTAGGCGCCGGGGAACTCGACTCCCACACCTTCGCGCCCCAGGGGGTCGGTGACATGACCGACGACACGGACACCGGGCAGATCGGCCATCAGCCGGTACGCCGCCGCCCGGACGCCCGGCTTGACGGGCATCGTGACGAGGTTGCCCGCCTGCCGCAGCACCCAGGCACTGCGGTCGGACGCCGCCCCCTCGGTGCCGTTGCCCCGCGCGTAGAGCCCTTCCAGGTGGCGGCGCAGCCCGTCACTGGTGGTCGGCAGTGCCTGCAGGTCCTTGTAGGAGACGTTGTCCGGTCCGACGGCGTAGATCTTGCCACCGACGTCCGTCCGCATGACCGTCGGCCGCCCGGCCCCCATCTTGAGGGCGAGGGCATGGGTGTTGGCCGGCTGTCCGACCTCGATCCGCACCGTACGGGGCGAACCGACGGCCTGCCACGTCGCCTTGTCCGCCGCAGTCCGGGGCTCGGTCCGGGAGTCCAGATCGGAGACCATCAGACTCTTCGTCCCGGGCCGCACCCCCACTGACCAGGCCTCGGTCGACGAGCTGCGTACGGCGAACAGCCTTCCGCTCACCTCGGCGACATCCACGTACTGCCCCAGCGTGGTGGTCTGCCAGTACGTCCCCGCGGCGGGCGAGGCCTCCGCCTTCCTGGCCGCGCTGAGCAGTTGGATACGTCCGTCGAGCCGCAGGTCCGGGGCCGCGCTAGGCGACTGAGCCCCGACGGAGGCCTGTGGCGACGCCGCGGACCGCTCTGCCGGTCCCTGCCGGTCGAAGGTGCCCACGGACACCACCACGGACGCCGCCACCGCGACGAGGGCGACCGCCCCCAGCGGACGGACCCGCGGCGACCGGCGTGCCGCACGGGTGTTCGCGGGTTCGGAGACGATGCGTCCGAGGTCCTGCCGCTGCCGTGCGAGGTCGGTCAACCGCGCCGGGTCCAGTTCATCGGGGCGCGCGTCCGCGAGTACCCGCAGGACGTCAGGTCGCTTCTGGGAGTTCTTCACGCGGGTGCTCCTTCGCGGTGCGGTCGGGGGGTGCCCGCGGCGCGTGCCGGCGCTGCCTCGGACGGGTCGGGCTCCTGCGCTGTTTCCAAGGCCTTCTCCAGGCGGCGACGCGCACGGTAGAGACGCACGGCCAGGGCAGCGCCGGTGCATTTGAGGACTTGGGCGGCTTCCTTCGTGCTCAGGCCGTGCCAGGCGATCAGGGTCAGCAACTCCCGGTCGCTCTCCGGCAGACTCGCCAGGGCCTGCAACGCGATGTGCCGGTCGGCGATCACCGCTGCCACGTCACCGGCCTCGTCCCGGGCGCCGCCGACGATGCGCTGTGCTTCCTCGGCGGCCACGAGATACCTGAGGGCGTCACGGCGGCGCATCTCACGCGCCAGGTTGCGGGCCACCCCCAGCAGCCACGGCAGGCTCGGGTGGGGGACGTCGTCATGGATCCGCCGCCAGGCGATGGTGAACGTCTCGCTGGTGATGTCCTCACCCACCTGACGTCCCACCAGGCTGATGGCGTAGGCGAGGACGCGTGGGTAGCACTCCTCGTAGACATGGTGGAAGCGCTCGGCAGACGTCACGAGCACCCCCTCATCTCGGCTTTCATACCTGGAAATGCGAGCAGCGGCCCGCTTCTTACAGGCGGGGAGGAGATTTCTGTGTGATCGCCGTCACGTCACCTTATGAACCCCGGGCCACCGTGCTTCCGTTGTGCTCGATGTGAAGCCCTATCACCCAGACGGCGAGGCAGACTCCGGGGCTGTCCCGCCTGCCTTCCCTGACCGTGAATGCCCGCGGTGCGGATCCTCAGGCATCCACCGCGGCCCCAGAGCCCATCCGGGCATTCTCACCCTGCAGTGTGCGAACAAGACCTGTGACTGGCGGTCGAGCCTCACGGATTGACGCCTGACGGGGTGGCGGCGCCACGGAGTCGGTCTCGGACGATGTCCCTCTCAAACCATCCCGGCCACGGGGCGTCCGTGCCCGCTCAGGCGCCGCCGGCCCGGGACGCGGACGCGGTGGCCAGCGTCTTCAGCGCGGGCCAGTCCACGCGTGGCCGGTCCAGGTTGCGCCTGCGGAGATACGTGTTCGCCGCGCGACGGGCGTTGCGCAGGGTGCGGGCACCGCCGTCCCCCGACGGCTCGACAACGCGGTGCGGCACCAGGAGCCAGCCGTCGCCGGACCGGCGCAACTCGCCCCGCACCACTGCGTTGTAGAGGCCGGCGAGCCGGTCGTCGTGGCGGTGCACGAGCAGCGAGGCGGGACCGGCCACCACTTCGCAGTCGGCGGCGGTCTCCACCAGGAACCCCTCGGGCGTCGCCTGGACCGGTGTCCGCATGAGCAGGGGAGCGCCAGAAGCGTCCCGGGCACCGAGGACGGCGGTGGAAAAGCGCGCGAGGATGTCGGCGCCGGGCACGGAAGAACCCGCATCCGCGGCGACGTTCGGGTCGCCGGACCGCACGGACAGGGACGGTCGGGTGGTGATGCCGGTGGGGGTGACGGTGATCAGCAGCCGCAGGTAGTACCAGTCCATGAGCCACCGCGCGGGCAGGTCCACGTAACGTCGGCTGTCAGGCTGGCGGTCGAAGAGCATCGACCAGTACGCCTCGTCGCCGGCCGGCGAAGTGACGATCTCCTCCGGGCAGACCGCCGTACCGGAGACGAACACCTGCTCGGCGGCGTCCAGTCCACTGCCGGTGGGATCGGAGAAGAGCAGGGCGACGCGACCGTCACGACGAACGTTCAGCGCCTTCTGGGCGAAGGCGAGCGAGGTGGTGATGAGGAAGGTGCCGTCGTCGCGGCGGAGGGCCGCCGTCGGCCAAGCGATCGGTGTCCCGTCCCGGGCGAGCGTGACGAACTCACAGGTCCGGTAGGCGTCGACCGTCTCGGCGACTGCCGCATCAAGCAACATCGGGCAGGGAACCTAACTGTGTCTGGGGCGAGGGGCGTGCCGCCCTGTCACTGGGACGGCAGGAACACGCCGCCAGGTTCATCGCATGTGCTCGCGGGGACGGCCGACACGGCTACGCGGAAGTCTCCCGCGGCGCCGCTATTTCACGGAAGGAAAGACGGGTGCGGTGCTCGAAGCCCAGCGCGCCGTACAACCGCAGCACGGCTTCCTGATCGGCCTTGGCATGCAGGAACGGGGTGGCGCCCTGCCGGACCACGAGCCGGCACAGATGTTTCACCAGACGCTGGGCCAGGCCTCTGCCCCGGTGTTCGGGGAGCGTGCAGACCGTGCTCACCTCGGCGAACCCCGCGGGGCGCATACGCAGGCCGGCCACGGCCACGAGCTGCCCGTGCGCGCGGAACCCGAAGTATTGCGCGTACCGCAGACTGCGGGGCAGGAAGGGGCCCGGTTTCGTCGCCTCGACCAGAGCGAGGATCTCCGGCGCGTCGTCGAACCCCAGCACGCGCACCTGCTCGTCGTACCGGACCACCGGGTGGTCCGCGACGAGTTGCACACCCTGGGCGTGTGACACCTCCGTCCACCCGGGAGGGAGCTGGAGGTCCTGGCCCACGAGGTAGAGCACCTGCCCCGGTCCCGCGAGAAGAGCGGCGTCGTGCCAGTCCTGTGCGTCAGGGGCGTCCGGCAGCGCGGCAAATGTGGCCAGGCCGGGTTCGTACCGCAGCACACGGCCGCGCCGGACCGCGAAGCGCGCGTGTTCCCCCGTGAGTGAGGCCCGCACCGGCACGTCCAGGAGGTGAGATATCGCTTCTGTGGTCATTCGTGATTGTCTTTCCAAGCGGCCGGGATCGCCGGGACCAGAGCCCACACCGTCGAGCCCGGGCATCGTCGGCTGGGGTCGGCTACCGTCCAGGTGTGACTGAAACGACTGTTTCACCTATGGTAGCCCGGTGACCACATCCCCGCGCAACTCACCTCGCCAGAGGGAACTCCTCGAGGCGGCATACGTATATGCCCTGCGCAGCGGAATCAGCGACCTGTCCCTGCGTCCGCTGGCCGAGGCCATCGGCAGCAGCCCACGTGTGCTGCTGTACCTGTTCGGCAGCAAGGACGGACTCATCCGTGCTCTGCTCGCCCGCGCCAGAGCGGATGAACTCGACCAGATCGAGATGCTGGCCGGCGAGTACGCGGCGGACGAGGCCGTCACATCGATCGCCCGCCGCCTGTGGCGGTGGCTTTCCGACGATGCCCGCCGGGGCCTGGCGGCGCTGTGGGTGGAGAGCTACGCCCGGTCGGTGATGGAGCCGGACGGGCCATGGGGCGGTTTCGCCCGCGAGACGGTCAGCGACTGGCTCGAGCTGCTCGCCGCGGGCAGACCCGCCACGGGACGTGGGACAGCGGCGGCTGAAGCGGAGTGCACCCTGGTGCTGGCCGTCCTGCGCGGCGCGCTGCTCGATCTGCTGGCCACGGGCGACGTCGCCCGCACCACAACCGCTGTGCACCTCCAGCTCGATCTGCTGGACGGAACACGTATCCACGGCGACGGCGTGTCAGACAGGCCCTAGCAGCCGCGCACCCGCGCCGGCCGGCACCGTCACGATCAGCGCGCCGCCAGTGCCCGGTACACGCCGGCCCCCGCCATCCCGTACGCCAGGTGCGGAACGATGTCCGACACCCAGGACGAAGGACTCCAGGTCCTGGGGTCGGTCACCTTCATCGCGGTGGCCGGTAGGTCGCTGCCCGTAGCCGAGCAGTGCCCCGACGGCCTCCTCGCGGTGGGCCTTGGTCTCGCCCTCTCCCAGTCCGATCCCGACGCCGTGGGTGAGGCGGCCCGCGACGGTGGCCGGCATGGCGCCGGCCCCCAGGCCGCACAGCTCGTCAGCAGGAATGGAAGTGCACACGACGCGCCGAAGCCGGACATCACCACCGTCGGGCGTCAGATCGTATGTTTCTCGATCACGACGACCTGCGCGATGGAGCAAACCCCACATTCGTCATTGAGGTGTGTAGAGGCGGCCCCACGGTCGGACACGCACTCGCCGCGTGCCTTGCACCGCACACATGTCTCGTCGCGACAGTGCCCGGCACGAGTGTGATCCTGAAGGCAGACCGGGGGACTGTTCGGCCCGTCCGCCGTGACGCGACGGGGCCCTGTTCCGCGTGCCGTCATACAGCGAGGTGAAAACGTGAGCGAACCCGTCCGCCCCGTACTGCCCGCCCGCGGTGCCGTCGAGCCCCCCGTCGAACCCGTCAGGTCCGCCCAGCGGGTGGTGGAGGGCCTCCAGGCGAACGGCGTGCCGTACGTCTTCGGCATCCCCGGCGCGAAGATCGACGCCGTCTACGACGCGCTGGCCGACGCGGGACCACAGGTCGTCGTGTGCCGGCACGAACAGAACGCGGTGTTCATGGCCGCGGCCGTGGGACGGCTCACCGGCGTGCCGGGCGTCGTCCTCGTCACCTCCGGGCCCGGCACCAGCAATCTGGCCACCGGCCTGCTGACCGCCACCACCGAACAGGACCCGGTGGTCGCCCTGTGCGGCGCGGTCTCCCGCGCGGACCGCCTCAAGCGCACCCACCAGTCGATGGACGCCACCGCGCTGCTGGCCGCCGTCACCAAGGCGGCCGGCGAGGTGAGCCATCCCGACAACGTTCCCGAGGCGCTCGCCAACGCCTTTCGCGTGGCGCTGACCGAGCCGCGCGGCGCCGCGGCCGTCGTCCTGCCCGCCGACGTCGCCGCCGAACCCACCCGGGCCGTCATCCGCGAGTCGCTGCCCGTGCCGCCTGTCGGCCCCGCGCCCGGCGAACAGGTCCGCCGGGCCGCCGAACTCCTGCGCAGCGCCCGCAACCCGGTGCTGCTGGTCGGCGCGCGCGGCGCCGAACCGGCGGCCTGCACGTCGATCCGCACCCTGATCAGCGGCACCGCCCTGCCGGTGATCGAGACCTTCCAGGCGGCCGGTGTGGTCTCCCGCGACCTGGAGAGCCACTACCTGGGCCGGGTCGGCCTCTTCCGCAACCAGCCCGCCGACGCCCTCGCGGCCACCGCGGACGTCATCCTCACCGTCGGCTACGACCCGGTGGAGTACGACCCCGTCCTGTGGAACCCCGAGGCCGGCCGCACCATCGTCCACGTGGACGCCGTACCCGCGGAGATCGACAACCACTACCAGCCCGCCCTCGAACTGCGCGGCGACATCGCCGCCACCCTGGCCGAACTGGCCCGGGAGCTGGGGCCGATGCCGCCGACCGCCGAGGCGGAGGCCGCCGTCGCCGCCCACCGCGCCCGCCTGACCGCCATCGACGAGGAAGCGCGCACCCGGCCCGGCACCGAACGGGGCCTGGACCCGGCCGCTGTCTGCCTGAGGCTGCGCGACCACCTGGACGACGAGGCCACCATCGCCTGCGACATCGGCTCGGTGTACATCCACATGGCCCGGCACTTCCGCGTCTACGAACCCCGGCGCCTGCTCTTCTCCAACGGCCAGCAGACCCTCGGCGTAGCCCTGCCCTGGGCGATGGCGGCCACCCTCGTCCGCCCCGGCACGCAGGTCGTGTCCGTCTCCGGGGACGGCGGATTCCTGTTCTCCGCGCAGGAACTGGAGACCGCCACCCGGCTCGGGCTGGCCTTCGTCCACGTCATCTTCCGTGACAACACCTACGACATGGTCGGCTTCCAGCAAGTGCTGAAGTACGGGCGCAAGAGCGGCGTGACCCTCGGCGACTACGACACCGTCGCCTTCGCCGAGGCGTTCGGCGCCCGGGGCGTACGCGTGACGACCATGGCGGAGTTCGACGACGCGCTGCGCGCGGGCCTGGCCGCCGACCGGCCCACGATCATCGACGTCCCGGTGGACTACTCCGGCAACACCGAGCTGGGCGAACACCTGATCCGCGGCGCGTTCGCCTGAGGATGCGAGGAGAGCACCACACATGTCCCGAACCGACCCCACCCCCCTGCACCGCCTCCTCACCGCGCTGCGCCACCTCGCGCCCACCCGCCCCGCCCCACCGGTCCTCTACCAGACCTCGACGATGGCCGCCCTGCTCGCGGGGGTCTACGACGGCGACGTGACCGTCGCCGAACTCCTGCGCCACGGCGACTTCGGCCTGGGAACCTTCGACGCCCTCGACGGCGAGATGCTCGTCCTGGACGGCGTGTGCCACCGCCTGCGGGCCGACGGCACGGTCCAGCGGGCCGCCGACGACGACCGCGTCCCCTTCGCCGCGGTGACCCGGTTCCCGCACGGACGGCCCGTCAGCCTGTCCGGTCCCCTGGACCGGGCGGCCACGTACGAAGCCGTCGGCCGGCTGCTCACGAGTGTCAACCTCGTCCACGCGATACGGATCGAGGGCAGCTTCGCCCGCCTTCGCTGCCGCACGGTTGCCCGGCAGCCCCGTCCTTACCCGCCCTTGTCGGAGGCGACGGCAGGGCAGGCGGAGAACGTCTTCCGCGACACGCGCGGCACCCTCGCCGGCTTCTTCACCCCCGACTACGAGCAGGGCGTCTCCGTCGCCGGACACCACCTGCACTTCCTCGACGAACCCGGCGACCACGGCGGCCACGCCCTGGACTTCACCCTCATCGAGGGCCAGGTCACCGTCGCGCCCCTGTCCGAACTGCGCCTACGGCTGCCCACGACCGACGAGTTCCTGCACGCCCGCACCCCGTCGGCGCCGCTGGACGAACAGATCCGCCGCATCGAGAACGGCTGACGGCCCCTCGGCCCCGGCGGACGGGCCATCGCCGCGGGGCCGTTGCGGGCTGTGTGACGGACTGTGGGTCACTTGGTGAGGTGGGTGGTGAAGTAGTCGGTGAGCTTGTCGATGGCGGGGTCGATGTACTGGCGCTTGTCGTAGAGGTCGACGTGGCTGGCGCCGGGGATGCGGTGCAGTTCCTTCGGTCCGGTGGCCACCTGGTGGGCTTCGGTGGCCATCCAGGCGGTCACGGCGCGTTCGCCGATGATCTGCAGGATCGGGCGGGGGCCGATCAGGGGCACGGAGCGGAAGACGTCGCTGGAGGCCATCTTGTCGATGCTGTCCCAGGTGAGGAACTTCGCGGAGCGCTCGTGGTAGCCGCGGGCGCCGCAGTAGTACTCCCAGCCCTCGATGCCGTGCTCGCCGCCCAGGGCGCCGGCTTCCTCGGCGGTGTCGGGGAACATGGTCAGCACGCCGGGGTCCTCGCCGCGGGCGGCGCGGGTGCGGGCGGTGGCAGCGGCGTCCAGCAGGGTCTGGAAGACGGCCGGGTCCTGGGAGCCGTCGGCGCCGAAGCGGAACTGGCGGGCGGGTTCGGCGGTGGACACCGCGGCCACGGCCCTGACGCGGTGGTCGCCGCCGGTGGCGGCCAGCGCGTAGCCGCCGGAGGCGCAGATGCCCAGCAGGCCGATCCGCTCGGGGTCGACCTCGGGCCGGGTGGTCAGGTAGGACACGGCGGCCTTGAAGTCCTCCACGCGCTGGGCGGGGTCCTCGAGCCCGCGCGGCAGGCCGCCGGACTCGCCCTGGTAGGCGGCGTCGAAGGCGAGGGTGACGAAGCCCCGCTCGGCCAGCAGCTGCGCATAGGTGCCGGACGTCTGCTCCTTCACCCCGGTACCGGGGTGACCGACCACCAGCGCCGGACCCGCAGAGACCGCCGCGGTGTCGGGCAGGTAGAGGTGCGCGGCGATCTCGATACCGGCACTGTCGAAACTGACACGAGTCCTGGCCATGGAAAACACTCCTGAGAATCGGTGACGAACGGGGGTCGAGCGCCCGGTCTCCGCCGGGCACATGTCCACCATGCGTTGTCCGTCCCGTCCGCGGGAGAGGCAGGTTTCTGCCTGGGAAAGAACCTGCCCCCTCACACCTGTGCCACACCGGCCGCGGCCGCAGCACACTGAGACACATGAAACCGACACCCGCCCCCCATCTCGGCGCCTTTCTACGGGCCCGGCGGGCGCAGCTCGACCCGCAGGAGTGCGACCTGCCGGCGACGGACTCCGCCCGCCGGGTCACCGGACTGCGCCGTGAGGAGGTCGCCGCCCTCGCCGCGATCAGCGTGGACTACTACACCCGCCTCGAACAGGGCCGGGTCCGCGCCTCCACCCCCGTGCTCGCCGCCCTCGCCCGCGCCCTGCGCCTCGACGACGACCAGCAGAGCTACCTCTATGAGCTCGCCGGCCGCACCGACGACCGACCACGCCGCCGCCGGGCACCCCAACGCCTGCGCCCCGCCCTGCGCCGCCTGCTGGACCAACTCACCCACACCCCGGCCCTGGTCCTCGGCAAACGCCTCGACATCCTGGCCTGGAACGAGGCCGCAGCGTCCCTCTACACCGACTTCGCAGCCGTACCGGCCGGCCGGCGCAACTACCTGCGCCTGCTGTTCACCGACCCGGCGATGCGGGCGATGGACCGGGGCTGGGAGCACACCGCCCGCGACGCCGTGGCCGCCCTGCGCCTGGAGGCCGCGGCCGACCCCGGTGACCCGGAGCTCGCCCGGCTGGTCGGTGAACTGTCCGTCCAGGACGCGGATTTCCGCACCTGGTGGGCCGAGCACCGCGTCAACAGCGCCACCTACGGCATCAAGCGCTACCGCCACCCGCTGGTCGGCGACCTCACCCTCGACTGCGACACCTGGGCCGCGTCCGACGGCTCCGGCCAGCGCCTGGTGGTCCTGACCGCCGAGCCCGGCAGCCCCTCCCACGACGCCCTGCGCATCCTCCGCTTCTGGACGGCGGAGGCAGCCGACACCGAGGTGAACCGATGACCTCCTGGACACCCGAAGAGCAGTCCCTGTTCTCCGAGACCTACTCCCTCGTCCTGACCGCAGGCGACACCGACGGCCCCGGCGTGGAGATCGGCATGGCCGTCGTCGACGGCGAACTGTACGTCCGCGCCTACCGCGGCGTCCGCTCCCGCTGGTACCGGGCGGCACGCGAACACGGCTACGGAACGGTCCAGGTGGGCGACGTCAGCCGCGACGTGCTGCTCACGACCGGCGGCCTCGAGCCGCCCACCGGGCTCGACGCCGCCTTCCGCGACAAGTACGGCGCGGTCGCCGACGCCCTGGTGGCGAGCCCGCAGGCCCGGGCCGCGACGATCCGCATCGACCCGGCGCCTGTTCCGGCCCCCTGACACACCCCGCATCATGGACGTATGAGCGAGCCCGCACACATGCAGTGGTCCAGCACCGAGGTCGCGGCCTCCGACGCCCTCAGCTACTGGGCCGACGTCGTCTGTGACACGTTTGTCGGAGTCGCGGTGCGTCCCGAGCCCGGCGCGGTCTTCGAGGGCCGCATCGAGACGTCCGTCCTGGACGGTGTCGCTTTCGCCTCACTGACCGCGGTTCCGCAGCGGGTGGCAGAACCCTCCGTATGTGCCGGGTGGGGTGAGCCGGAGACTCACCCCACCCCGCCGAACAGGCGCAGGCCGGATCAGCGCAGCGTGTACGCCACGGGGATTGTCTGCGTGACCGTGTTGCCCTGGCTGTCCGTTGCGCGGATCCTCAGTCCGACGCCCGCGGGGGCCTGGTCCCGCCGCGGATTCCTGATGGTCGTGGTGAAGGTGTTCTCACCGGTCGCCTTGCTGGGGGCCGGACGCCAGGTGCTGCCCCCGTCGAACGTGGTCTCCGCTTTCAGGGAGGTGACCTCGGGGAGGTCGGACAGCCGTTCCTGGTAGTAGCCGACGACGGTGACCTCGTGGGCCTCCCCGGCCCTGACCGTGTTGTCCAGGGCCAGGCCGAAGTCGTAGCGCAGGAAGATCAGCGGTTCGGGGCGGCAGGCCGCCTGGTCGCTGCCGACCAGTTCGCCGATGCACGGGCTCAGGGTCGAGGTGTCGTCCTTGGTCGCCTTGGCGGAGCTGTACCGCCACACCGTCTTGACGCCGTTGGTCTCCGTCTCGAACGTGTACGGGGCCGACTTCTCGGGAAGTTCGTACGACACGAGGTCCCCGCCCTTGCAGCCGGAGAGCAGCAGGGTGGCCGCTGCCGCGAGCAGCACGAGGGCACTTCTGCGGCGGCGCGGCGATGGCACGCGGATGCACTTCATGGTGGTGGTCTCCTTGTCGGTGCCGAGTGCCATCAGAAGATCAGGTCCAGGTTCTGATCGGGCAGATGCACCGTCTGACGCTCCATTTCCTTGCCGGAGGCGTCCTTGAGCCGGAAGTCGCAGACGGAGTCGAGGTTCGGGATGGTGGGCGACGGAGTGGTGCTGCAGGAGGGCAGTTCGATGAACTCGTGCGTGATGGTCTCGTCGTTGAGGATGCCGATCAGGGCCTGGCGACCGCCGGCGGCACTCGTCAGGTAGACGGTGGGATAGAAGCTGTCGCCCTGTCGGCAGCCCGCGCACGGCCCTTGCCGGACGGAGAAGCCGGACTCGGTGCGTACCGTCGCTATGGCGCCGGGCACGGACGGCCCCGCGTTCCAGTGGATCTCGTCCCGGCCGGTCAGGACCAGGTCGTTGATCTCGGTGCGGTTGTGGGTGATGAGGTGACCCGCTCCGGTCTCCGCCCAGGAGGCCGTGAACCGGTTGATGGCGTTCCTTGCCCGGTTGACGAAGACGGTCATCGTCCGCTGTGTGGCGGGGTGAGTCAGGTTCACCTGCGAGGAGGCCGGGACGCCCGCCGCGATCTGGTTCCAGCTCAGTTGGTGCACGTCTCCGGGGCGGGCCGAGTGGAAGGCGAGGTCGACTCGGTCGAGGTCCTGCGTCCCGAGCCGGAAGGTGGTCGCGCCGGACTGTCCGACCTCATGGAACGCGGCGGCGTACACCCGCGGCACGCTGGTGCCGCCGAGTCCGATGCGGACCTTCGAGCCGTGCGCCTTGATCCGCTCGACCAGCGCCTGGGCCTGGGCATACGGCAGGCTCACGACGGGCAGCGCCGCGTACGGCTGGATCGCCGGGCAGCTCTTCGGCCCGTCGGGGCACAGGTCGGCCTCGGAGGAGCGGCCCAGCGAGGTGAGGCCGGGTGCCGCGACGAGCACACCGACCGCGCCCGCGGAAGCGGCCGCGCTCACCCGCTCGCCCTGGAGCTTGGTGTAGTCGCAGGTGCCCTGGCAGATGTCGGTCGGCGTCAGCAGGACGAGCTTGCCCCGTACGTCGACGCCCGCGAGTTCCGCGGCGGACCCGGAACCGGCGTAGACGACCGGCAGTTCCCCCTTCACCGGGAGCCGGGGAACCTTGATCGAGGCCTGCTGTGTGGCGCCGTCACCGGTGTCCCGGAGCCACATCTGCGTCTGGGACAACGCGGTGTCCGGGGTCACGTAGCGGGCAAAGAGGCGGGCCGGTGCGCCGCCGCCGGTGGCGCGCAGGGTGATCACGGGCGTCGTACCGGACTGGTAGAGGTCGTGTGTGAGGGTGCCCTTGGTCACCTTGCCGGTGGGCAGCACCCACCAGTTCGGCTCGGTGGCCCGGTAGTCGAAGGCGATCGACGTGCCGGTCGACCACGCCCCGGTCTGCGACACCCGGCTGACGGCGTCCGTCATGCTGTACGTCTCGGTGGCCTCCGGGTACCGCACGGTCAGCGGCTTGGCCTTGCGCAGGTCCAGCGTGACCGTGGTGGCCCTGGTGAGACTCACCTGCGCCGCGATCGGGGCCGCCTGCTGAAGGTCGCCGGCCTGGTCGCGCCAGCTCACCGCCACGTCCGCGGCGTAGGTGCCGCGGAAGAGCTGTGCGGTCGTGGTGTCCGAGCCGGGCAGGTAGGTCGGGCCCGAGTGGAGGTACACCTGGTCGTCGACCGGCGTGAAGTCGACCGTGCCGTAGCGGACGTCGGTCGCGCCCTCCGGAGCGATGATCTTCAAAGTGAGCGGGAATCGCTGGGCCTCGATGAAGGCGTGGATCCGGGAGTTCAGTCGGATCCCGCCCGAGTCGTCATGGGCGGTCATGAGCGCGGTGTAGCTCCCGTGCGGGTCGTCGGCCTCGAGCACGCTGCCGTCGACCGTCACCGGTACGTCCGCGGTACCGCCCGCGGGGATGACCACCTGGTCCGTGCCGAGGGCGAACAGCCCTGCCTTGGCCGGCTTGCCGTCGCCGGAGGTCGCCGTCAGCGACAGGTGCAACGTGACCGCCTGGTCGGTGCGGTTGGTGTACACGATCTTCTTGGTCTGCGCCGACTGCGGATAGGGCTGGCGTCCGAAGTTGAGGGTGCCCTTCGGCAGCACCTTCGGATTGGTGGCGGTCTCCAGGTTCACCAGGCCCGTGCCCTGGGCGTACAAGTCGTGCCCCAGGTCGGTGGCGGTGTCCATCAGCAGTGCCTTGATCTGCTGGGCGTTCATGTCCGGGTGCTGCTGGGCGACGATGGCCGCGGCTCCCACCACATGAGGTGTGGCCATCGAGGTGCCGCTGGACGAGGTGTAGTACTGGTCCACCGGCGTACCCATGGTCGTGCCCGCGGCGCGAGCCGCGACGATGTCGACCCCCGGCCCCGAGATGTCGGGTTTGGCGGCGCCGTCCCCGAAACGCGGCCCGGTGTTGGAGAACAGGGCCATCTCGTCGTTGCTGTCGACAGCGGCCACGGTCAGCGCCTCGTCGGCGGACCCGGGGGAGGTGACCTTCTGGGTGCCGAAGCTGTGGTTGCCGGCGGCCACCACGAACAGGGTGCCCGTGGTGCGGCTGAGTTCATTGAGCGCCTGGCTCGTCGGGTCGGTGCCGTCGGTGGGCTCACCGCCCAGGCTCAGGTTGACGACCTTGGCGCCCGAGTGGGCGGCCCAGTCCATGCCCGCGATGATCGCGTCGTCGGGACACTCGCCGTTGTCGGTGCAGACCTTGCCCACCAGCAACTTGGCGCCGGGTGCGACCCCCTTGCGCAGTCCCTTCGACGCGGCGCCGCTGCCCAGGACCGTGGAGGCCACATGTGTGCCGTGCCCGTGCCCGTCCCTCGCCTCCGCGGACGTACCCGTGAAGTCGGCCTTGCCGACGACGGCCGCGGACACATCCGGGTGGGTGGCGTCGATACCGGTGTCCAGCACCGCCACGGTCACACCGGTGCCGTCGTAGCCGCGCTCCCAGGCGACCGGCGCACCGATCTGGGGCACCGACCGCTCGAGGTCGACGTGGGACAGGCCGTTGAGCCACACCCTCTTCACCCCGGCGAGGGAACCGGCGGAACGGGCGGGCGCCGGTGTGGCCGCCTTCTTGCCCCGCACCCCCTGCCACCACCGACCGCCCTCGGCGATCTTAAGTGAGCGGCCGTTGATGCTCGGCAGCGCCCGCCCGCCGGACGCCCCGTCGACCTTGCGTTTCTTGGCGGCCTCGGTGCTGCCCGTGTAGGTGACGAGCACCGGCACGCTGCCGGACCTGCCCGCCGCGGCGAGCCTCACCAACTCCCGCAGGTCGAAAAGCGACCAGTCGAGCAGCCCCTGGCTGACCAGGACGAGGGCGTCGTCGGGCACGACGTACACGTTGCCCTGGCGGGTGAGGGTGTGGAACACGACCGGCAGGCCGTCGGCCCGGGGCGCGCTGTCGGTCGCGCGGACGACCGGCGTGCCGTGGTCGTCGACGCCGACACGCAGGGTGTCGCCGGTGACCAGGGTGACCGGCACGGACCCGCCTGCCGCGGCGACGAACCGCGTCAGCTCGTCGTCGGCCGCGCTCGGGCCGTCGGCTATCGCGGCATCGGACGACGGTGTCTGCCGCGGCGGCTCGGTGGCGACGGCCGTCGTCGTCGGCACGAGCATGCCGAGGACGGTCAGGCCGACGGTCACCGCGCCCCAGCGTCTGCTGATGCCCCTTCTTGCGTTTGACCTCATCGATGAGTCTCCCTTGAGAGCATTGACGTGGAACGTGAACAGGCCTGTACGTCAGAGCGGTTCGTACTCGGCGTCCTCGTCGGCGCTGACCTCGCGGATGTCGGCGATGTCCTGAGGGTCGGGCGACTCGCCGGCCGGCGCGGGTAAGTCCTGGGAACGGACGTCCGACGCGGACCGGTCGTCCTGCGGGTCCGGCGCCGGTGATGGAGCGGATGGCATGGCAAGAGTGTGCGATCACACCCGCGGGCGGCACGATCGATCAGATGCGGGATTTAATCGTCCCGTTCGGTCCTCGACCTTTTTTCGTCGTTCCTGAGGCGGGCGGAATTCACTCGCCCTTCAGCGCCCGCCGGTCCAGGTCCCCGACGAGACCCGACTCGACGACCCTGACGGCAAGTGCCGTACGCGAGGTCACGTCCAACTTGCGCATCGCCGATCGCACTTGGCTGGCAACGGTCTGCGCCGACACCGTCAGCGCGTCCGCGATCTGACGGTTGGTCAGCCCCTCAACCAGCAGCTGCGCCACCTCCAGCTCGCGCGGCGAAAGCTGATTACCGTACCCGGGGCGCCCTCGGCCGCGTGCCACCGCGAGAGCGTTCCCTCCCCGCCCGGCCAGGAAGCGGCCGATCCGGGCAACGTCCTTGCGGGCGCCGAGCTCCGACAGCGTCTGAGCGACCTGCGACAGCATCGGCAGCGCCTCCTCGTCCTGTCCGGTGGCGAGCAGGCACAGCGCGGAGCGCTCCCGGGCGAGCAAGGCGTCGTAGGGACGTGGCAGCGCCTCCCACGCGGCGGCCGCACGCTGATACAGCGCGGCGGCGTCCGCCGGCCGGCCGTCGGCCTCCGCCAGCATCGCTCGGCACAGGACCAAGGACGCCTGGGGAGCCGGTGCGTCCCGCTCGCCCACGGCCCCTTGCAGGGCGTCCACCACGTCCGCGGCGGGGCCGAGCCGCCCGGCCGCGACCAGGGCGGCGGTGCGCACGGGAGCGAACTCCACGGCACGTGACCACAATCCGCCGCCGACGGCGACCTGGGCGAGCCGATCGGTCAGTCGGACCGCCTCCTCGATGTCACCGTCGTCCAGGCACAGTTGAGCCAGCGCGGCGGTGGCCTCGATACGCTGCTGGTCGTCGCGGGCGGCGAACCGCAGCCTCTTTCCGGCCGCCTCCCGATCTCCCTTTGCGGCCTGCAACAGGCCCGCCACCAGCGCCGCCTCACACCGATCCTTCAGCCGGACCCCGCCGTCGTCGTCGATGAGCCGCGCCGTCCGCTCGGCCAGCCCCGACCAGGCGCCGGTGAACCAGTCCAGGTGGGCCCGTGAGGAGGCGATGCTGTCCAGGTAGTGCAGCAGCTGATGGCGCTCGGCGAGCGCCTGGGCCTTGGCGAGCCGCGCCCTGGCCTCCGCGTACCGCCCCCAACGCGTCGCCTCTTCGCCGACGTTCGAATGTCCCACGGTGACGATGGACGCCGCACGCGGATCGACGACGTCGTCCGGGATCTCGCGCGCCGCCTCCCACCCGGCCTCCTCACCCAGCGTCAGCAGCGCGAAAGCGCGATCCGCGGCCAGATGCAGCCGGTCCAGGGAAGCCATCGACCCCGCGAGCGGCGGCGCCTGCTGAAGCCACCGCAGATGCTCCGCGACCGGCCGGGCGTTCCCCAGAGGCAGAGACAGCAGGATGCGGGCACGCGCCATCTCCGCCGACCCCGGCGGCAGATGGGGTATCGCGGCGAGGATCTCCTCGCGGCCCGCCTCGATCTCACCCGCCCCCATCAGAACCCGGCCGATCTGGAAACGGACCGACGCCCCCGCCGCCGGCGTGAGGCCCTGCCCGGCAAGAGCGGAACGCAGCGCCTCGACGACCGCCGAATACGGATCGGAGCCGGACAACGCCTGGAACTGAATCTTCGTCACCAGACGCACCAACACCTCGGCGGGCAGAGCGACGGTGACGACCAGACTGTGGATCAGCAGCGCCGCGGTGGCCACGTCCCCGGACTGGGTGCTCAGATCGGCCGCTTCCTCGGTGTACCGGCAGGCGGCCTCGACCTCGCCCGCCAGCCGGAAGTGCCGCGCCAACTGCGCCACGGGCGGCACCGGCCACCGCTCCAGCGCCCGGCCCGCCCGCAGATGCAGGGCACGCCGGTCCACGGCCGGAATGGCGTCGTACACGGCATAGCTCGCCAGCGGGTGCCGGAACGACCACTGCCCGGACCTGCTCTCCTCACGCAGCAGGCCACTGCCGAGCGCGTCGACCGACTGCGCCGCGAACCGCTCGGGAGACAGACCGGTGACCGCGAGCAGCGTCGCGGGATCGGCCGGGCCGGAGAGCACCGCCGCCGCGTGCAGCACGGTACGGGTGTCCGGGCCGAGCCGCTGGACGCGCTCCAGCATGGCGTCACGGATGGTCGGCGGTACCTCGATGCGGTCCAGCCGACGGCGTGCCCAACCGCCGTCCCGGCGTATCAGATCCGCCCGGTCGTGCATCAGCCGCACCGACTCCTCCACGGCCAGGGGCACCCCCTCGGTGCGCGCGTGCACAAAGGCCGCGAACTCGGTCGACACGTGCCCACCGGCCAGCATCGAGGAGACGAACGAGGCCGTCTGCTCGACATCCAGCGGGCGCGGCGTCAGCCGGACCGGACGGGAATCGGGGGACAGCCGCGAAGGCAGCCGCAGCAACAGGGACGACGGGGGCACTTCGTCGCGCCGGTAGGTCAAAACCACATCGACGGGTTGCGGCCGGCGCGAGACCAGGAACAGCAGGAACTCGAGCGTGGCCTCGTCGGCCCAGTGGACGTCCTCCAGGGCGAGGATCGCGACGTCGAGCCGGTCAAGGACCTCGACGAACGCCCGGAACAGCCGGTGCCGGGCGGCGGTGGCGTCCTCCAACGGCTCCGGCGCCGCGGGCAGTGCGTCGGCCCACTCGGGAAACAGCGGCCTGAGCGCCCCCGCGAGCCCGCTCAGCTCCAACCGCGCGATGTCGTCACTGCCCTCGCGCACCGCGTCGACCACCGCGCCGAGCGTGTATGGCACCCGCAGCTCCAGGCAGGCACCCACGAGGGCGTGCCGCCCCCGCCGCGCCTCGGACGCGAGGAACTCACGCAGCAACCGGGTCTTGCCGATGCCCGCCTCGCCCTCGATCAGGACGACGGCAGGCTCCCCGTCGAGCGCTGACCCGAGTGCGTCCAGCTCGCCGTCCCGGCCGACGAAGCGCGGCGCGGACAGCGCCGGAAGCCGACAGCCGTTGTGCAGGGTTCCTTCCACCACCGCCACATCCCCCTTGCCCACTGCCCTCACACCCGCCGGCCTCTCGGGGCGGCGCCGCGACGTGCACGGGCGCGATACCTGGGGACGGCTGCAAGACTGTAAACCACATGTGACGACATCGGTGTGACGCCGGACAACGTTGCGCGACACTTCCGGATCCGGCGCGGTGCACGGCCGGCTTCGGGGCAGCGGCCCCTGTGCGAGCCGTCACCGCATACGTGTTTAGCTGTCGCCCAACTGCGGAGGCAGGCGGCCTCAGTCGACCTCTTCCAGGTCGAGGGCGACGAGGGCGTCCCGCAAGGCGGCCCGGGAGCTGATGTGAAGCTTGGGGTAGATCTGATACAGGTGCGCGCCGATCGTGCGATGTGACAGGAAGAGACGCTCCGCGATCTGCTTGTTGGTCAGCCCGGTCGCGGCCAGCGTCGCGATCTCGAGCTCCTGGGCCGTCAGCACTCCCTTGCCTGCCGCGCCGGCCGACGCCGTGACACCGCTCGCGCGCAGTTCGGCCTTGGCGCGCACCACCCAGGGTGCCGCCCCCAGCTTCTCGAACACAGCGCGCGCGAGGACCAGTTGCTCCCGCGCTTCCTTGGTCGCCCGCCGACGCCGGAGGCGTTCGCCGTGGAGGAGACGTACCCGTGCGACGTCAAAGGGCCATTCGTCGGGGTCGAGCAGGGACAAGGCCCGCTGGAACAGGGGCAGGGCGTGCTCGTCCGGCGTCGTCAGTGCCTCGCAGGCCAGCACGAGCACGTGCAGGCGCGGGGAGAGCCGCGCCATCTCGGACTCCCGCAGGGCCGCCGCGTGGGTGGCGGCCTCGGTCGACCGTCCTGACTTGACCGCGGCCTCCACCAGGTCCAGGGCGCCGGCCATGGCATGGGGCAGGTACGGGGCGAGGGGGGTGAGCGGGCTGACGGCGGTGGCCTGGCGGTAGGCGGTCTCGAAGTCCCCACTGCCGAGCGAGGCCAGGCTCCGCGCGTGGAAGGCCAGTGCGCGGGCGCCATGGGCGCCACGGGGAACGGCCCAGGCGGTGATCTCCTCGCACAGCGCCTCGCAGGCTTCCACGTCACCGCGTGCGCCGGCCACCAGCGCCTGCACGAACTGGAACTTGCAGGCGAAGAACGGGTAGCCGTACTGCTTGCACAGCTCGAGCCCTTCGCCGGTCAGGCGCACGGCCTCGTCCCAGCGGCCCTTGTAGTAGTCGTCCAGGCCCAGGTGGATCAGTGCCGAGAGGTGTCGGCGGACGGGCGCGGCACCCGCGCGGGCCTGCTCGACCAGACGCAGGGACGCCTCTCTCACGTCCGCCAGCCGGTCCGGGTAGACGGCGCAAGTGCTGACCCGCACCACGTGCGTCGCGTCGCCGAGGTCGGCGAGCTGCTCGTCGAGGACCCGCAAGCCGCGGTAGCCGGTGCGGGCGGGGTCGGCGAAGGTCTGGGCGCACGCCCACAGCAGGTCGGGGGGTGCGGGCGTCATCCGGTTCAGGGCCCGGAACAACGGCGCCCACTTTTCCGGATCACCGCTGTACCAGCACAGCGTGATCAGGGTGAACAGGGCTTCGACGAGAGCCTCGTCCGAGGCGTCGTAGCCGTGTCCGCCCGCTTCGATCGCGCCGACCAGCAGCCGGTGGGCGGTGTTGACGTCCCCGTCCTTGTTGATCAGCAGGAGCGCGGAGGCGGCCGCCGCGTGCAGGGACCCCTCCCGGACGGCGGGGTCGGCGCGGCGCGCACCGACGAGCAGCCGCGAGGCGTCCGCCAGGTCGCCCCCGGCGTCGGTGCCGATGTAGGCGGCCTCCGCCAGCCGGCGGCTCTCGTCGGCCGGCGACGGGCTGAGCCCCGCGGCACGGGTGAGGGCCGCCACCGCACCCAGCGCGTCACCTCGTCCGAGGCGTAGACGGGCAGCCTGCTCCAGCAGTGCGGCGACGTCCTCGTCCCGGCCGGTCGTCGCCTCACCGAGATGGCCGGCGCGGCGCTCGGGCTGGCCGACGAGGACGTCGGCGAGCGCTCGGTGTGCCTTGCGGCGGCCGGCGGCCGTGGCCTGCGCCACCACCGCGGAACCGATCAAGGGGTGGCGGAAGGACATCCTCCGGGAGGCCGCCGAGACGGTCACCAGCCGGTCGCGTTCCGCCGACTCCAGAACGTCGACGGCGTCGCGGCCGCCGGCGGCCGCCTCGATGACCGTGAGGTCACCGGTGCCTTCGAGCGCCGCGATCAACAACAGCTCACGGTCGCGGTCGGGCAGGTCGGCCACGCGCGCGGCGAACAGCGCCTGAAGTCGTTCACTGAGCGGCAGGACCGAGGGCACCGCCCCCGGCGCCGTGCGCTGCTCACGGTCGAGGGCGGTGGGCAACTCCATCAACGCGAGCGGGTTGCCGTGCGCCTCCGCGGCGATACGCCGCCGTATCTCATGGGACAGGCCCGGGTGCGCCCGGGCGAGGAGCTCGGCGGACGCCGCGTCGTCAAGGGGCCGGAGGCGGTGCTCGGTGAGGCCGCTCGCCTCGAAGAAGCCCTCGGTGGTGACGCGTGAGGCGGCCAGGAAGCTGATACGGCTGCCGACGAGCCGCCGCGCGATGAAGCCGAGGACGAAGGTGGTGGGCCGGTCCAGCCACGGCAGGTCGTCGACGACGATCAGGAGCGGGGCCGCTTGGGCGGTCCTGCGCAGCAGCAGCAAGGCCGCGGTGGCGGTCAGCAGCCGGTTGGGAGGCGGCCCGCCGCCGATACCGACCGCGACTTTGAGGGCGTCCCGGTGGCCCGGGTCCAGCAGGTCGAATGATTCGAACAGGGGGACGAGCAGCTGGTTGAGGCCGGCGTAGCTGATGTCCGTCTCGAACTGCACACCGCTCACCCGCAGCACGCGCGCGCCGCTCAGCGTGGCCTGCGCCGCCACGGCGTCGAGGATCGCGGTCTTCCCGATGCCCGCCTCGCCCGACAGCAACAGGGCCGCGCCGTGGCCGGGGCCGCCGAAGTGGGATCGTACGAACTCCAGATCCTCGTCCCGCCCGATCAGCTGCCTGGAAGCGGGACCCGGGGACAGGGCCAGGTCGTTCATCGAGTTGCTGTCTCCAAGAGCCGCGGTACCGAAGGACAAGTGCTGCAAACCGTTGTACCCCGCGTCAACGCCCGCCCCCCGCACCGTACGCGACCGCCCCCGCGCACACATGTCCAGATCCCGACATCACGAATTCAGGATACGAGGCGCACACCTGCTCGGCACCGACGCCCCGGACCTGAGGCATGTGAGATGCGGACAGGTGTTCCCACGGCTAGTCACCTTTGAAACGCTACGGCTCACGAGGTGGTGAGGGAGGCGCGTTCGATCGCCTGGACCAGCGTGTTGCCCTGGGCGTCGGTCAGCTCGGCCCGCAAGGAGACCGACCCCGCCCCGGCCGGGCGCCGCAGGGACAGATGCGTACCGCCGACGGCCTCGGCGGACTGCCAGGTGCTCCCGTTGTCGTACGAGACGGCGAAGGCGAGCTTCCTGATCCGCTGTCCCGCGGCTGCGCCCTCGATGTGGAAGGGCACGGCGAACCTCTGGCCCGCCGTGGCGGTGCTGGCCGGCGTCAGACGGGGCGTGAAGCGGACGACGGACAGCGGCAGCGCGGACCACGCGCCCTGCGGCGTCTCGGCGGAGCGGAAGGTCCACACCGGCCTGACACGGGTGCTGACCGGTGTGAGCGCGTGGTCACGGGAGGAATCCAAGGTTCAGCCTGTAGGTGCTTTCCTTCGCGGTCACCGCGTACCGGGCGACGTCCTCGGCTGTCGAGGCGGTCACCCGCGCTCGATGTGATCAGTACGCGTCCTGCGGGATGGTGTCGAGACCGGTCGTGTCGATCTCGGCGTCGCTCATCGCGGGCCCGCCGAGGAAGCCGTTCATGAGCTCGGGAAGGTCGAGCGTCGTGGCACCGGCCGGAGCACCGGGCAGGGTGCCCTCGCGCATCCGCAGGGTGAGGCCGAGCTTCTTCACCTTGGCGTTCTCGGCGAGCTTGGCGAGGTCGATGTGCACCTGGGACAGCTCGCCGTTCTTGAGGGTGAAGTCCGCGGTCACCTTGGCGTCGGGGGCGTCCTTCATGTCCTTGGCGGTCGGCAGCTCCATGCCCGGCGGCAGGTCCTTCACCACGGGACGGATCTCGCCGAGCAACTCGGTGACCAGCGTGCGGAAGGGGGCCGTGGCGGTGACGTGCTCAGTGCCGTCCTCGCCCCCGGTGGTCTTGAACTCCACCTCCCGGGCGACGACCTTGCGCAGGGCCTTCACAAGCTTCTTCTGCGTCTGGGCGTCGAGGGACGGCGCGGCACCACCCTCCGTGTCCTGCTCCTCGGCGGCGGCCTTGTTCATCTCCTCGGTGTTGAACTTCACCCACTTGCCCTGGAGAACGTCCTTCATCGCCCCGGCCTCCGGGGGCAGGTCGTCAGGGTCCGGTAGGGGGCTGCCCATGGTCTTGCCCATGGCGTCCATGTCGGCACGGAGGTAGGTGTAGTCGCCGATCACCCGGTACTCGAAAAGGTCGCCGTCCGGGGTACTGAGCTTCATCGCCGTACCGACAAGATCCTTCTCACCGGACTTCTCGAGCGGCTTCTTCGACTGCACGGTCACCGTGATCTTCGCGCCGCTGAGCAACTCGGCGACCTCGTCCGGGATCTCCTCACCGGGCTCAGGGTCGGACGACGCGTCCAGCGCCTTCAGGGACGCGGCATCGGTGTCCAGGTCGACCTCGAAGGAGAGCGTCTTCTCCTTGCCGAGCTCCTCGAAGGCCTGCTCGAGCTTCCTGCCGGCGGACAGCTGCTCCACCGTTCCACAGGCGGCGGAACCCGCGAGGACGGCACCGACGACGGCGGTGGCGGTCAGGGTCTTACGAATGGCGTTGATGATGTTCTCCTCGTGGCTCCGATCACAACGTGATCGCTGAGAAGACTCACGACTCGCCCACAAGGTTGTCCTGTCCATCTCACGACCCGCACCGAAAGCAGCCCCGGACCGCGTCGGCTGATCCACCCCCGTCGACGCCCGGAACCCGTGCTGAGATGCCGGGAGACCGGGAGCCGGGCTGAGGATGGACTACTCGTCGTCGGGTTGGTCGATGTGCACTCGTGCAGGCCTTCGGTGAGCACCGTGCGGTACAGGCTCATCCGCAGTTTGGGGCGGTTCAGATCGAAAGAGGAGAGCCCGGACCACACCACGTGCAGCGGCAGGTCGACGGTGCCGTGCGTGCGCCCCGTCAGCTCGTCCAGGCGCGCCGGCAGCTGGCTCGCGTACCGGGCACGCAGTACCTCGCGTGCCGACGGGTTGGGCGCAGGAGCCGAAGCCAGAGCCATGCCCCGATCATGGCCCCTCCGCCCACACCGGGGTATGCGGCCGCCGACCGGAAGCCGGCATCTGGACAGGGCCACCGGCGCGGCGCTGCCCTTCTGATGAGCAGGCCGGAGTGAAGCGCGGCGCCGTCCCACCCCGGCTGCATCTCACCGGATGTGCTTCACCGGCTTGGTCGCGGCGTTGAGCAGGTACTCCAGCGGCCCGCGCCGGAAGAAGCGGGACCAGACGGTGGCGAACACGATCGCCCCGAGGACGTACATGAGCAGCGGCACCCAGGACTGCTGGGTGCCTGTCCCGGCGGGCGTGGACAGCACCGACTGGGCGAGGAAGTGGCCGACGTAGGCGGTCAGGGACATGGTGCCCACGGCGATGACCGGCTTGGCCAGGCGGCGCAGCCGCGGCAGGCGTTCCATCGCCACCGTCGCGCCCACGATCACGAGGATCGCGACGCCGACGCTGCCGATGATGTCGAACGTGGTGCCACTGTGCGGCCCGGCCGTCAGCAGCGTCGACGCCGGCATCTCGGGGAACGACCCGTCGAGAGGCATCGAACCCGAGCCCGAGCCCCCGGACGACGACGACCCGTCCTCCGCCATGCTCCGCAACGCGCCCTTCCCGGCCAGCAGCAAGGACATGCCGTACGCGGCGACGGTGAGGGCGGCCCCGACCGCGGCCAGACGCCGCTGGACAGCTCCGGAGGACAGATCGAGGCGGCCCAGCGCCATGCCCGAGATCACGAACGGCAGCCACGTGAGCGCCGGGTAGAAGCCGGTGAGCAGCAGATCGAGCACTCCCACCTCACTGAGCCGGTGGAGGGGGTCGTACGTGTTGATGCTCTGCTGGACCGACTCGCTCAGCCCCGTGGTCAGGACGTACGCCAGTTGCGGTGTGACGAGCGCGAGCGCCGCCGCGATGATCGCGAGCGTCCGGGCGCGCAGCCGCACCAGCGGCAGGGCCAGCAGGAAGTAGACCCCGTAGAAGCCAAGGATGATCACCCCGCCGTACTCCATCGCCATCACGGTGCCCAGCGCCAGCAGCACCGCGGCGCGGATCGCGATCCGCGCCCGCGCCTGCCGGCCGGCCAGACCGGTCTTGGGCTCCCGGCGCCCGGCGATCAGCATCAGCGAGAACCCGGCGAGCGTGGCGAACAGGACGGACGAATGCCCCTCCGCCATGTACCGCACCCAGCTGGCGACGCCGTGCGTGGCCGACAGCGGGGGGCCGATGTGCACGACATACATGCCGAACACCGCCAGCGCGCGGGCCAGGTCCACACCGACGAGGCGTCCCAATGACGGGCCGGGGGAGGTGCGGGGCGGCGAGTTCTCCTGGGGAGCCGGCTTCTCCTGCGGCGGCCGTGCCTGTGTCATACGAAGAACCTCGCGCGGGCGTCACCCGGCGGGATATCCGGCAGTCCTCGGTACCGCCCCCGCCGACCGGCGGGTACCACCCTGCCGACCGGCGGAGCCGCGTCCCCGGCCGGTTCCCGTGCGACCTGAGACCGATCGACTTCCGCCACCCGGCGGGGGTAGCCCCGACGGTTGCCGGATGGGAGCGAGGCGGACGGGCTTCCAGGCTGGAGGCATGACACACCGTGCGCGACACACCAAGCGCGAGGACTCCAGAGGCGAGTTTCTCGAACTCCTCGGTTTGACGCTGGCGGTGGGCGTCTTCGTCCTGTTCGTCGTCCGTCCCGAGGTCGGCCAGGCGCTGGTGCACACCTTCGCCACGACCACAGCAGGGCTCGTCGACTGACCCGAATCCCTGAAGGGAACGCCGTGAACACCGCATCCGCCCCGACGACGGATGAAACGCCTCTGCCCGCCCGAGAAACAATGAAGGCACTGCACGCCTACGTCCGCCCGCACCACTGGCCCGTCGCCCTCGGCCTGCTGTGCGCCCTGGTCGGGGCCGCCGGAGGCCTGCTGCAACCGCTGGCCACGAAGGCCCTGGTCGACCGGCTCGCCTCCGGTGGGACCATCGCCGGGATCCTGATCGCGCTCACCGTGCTGGTGGTGCTGGGCACGGCCATCGAGGCGTTCGGCACGTATGTGCTGGAGCGGACGGCGGAGTCGGTGGTGCTGGCCGCGCGGCGCACCCTGGTGGGGCGGTTGCTGCGGTTGCGGCTCGCGGAGTGGGAGCGGGTCCCGCCAGGCGACCTGATGTCCCGGGTCACCTCGGACACCACGCTGCTGCGGGCCGTCAGCACCCAGGCGGTCGTCTCCGCCGCCACCGGCGCGGTGGCCTTCGTGGCAGCGGTCGTGATGATGGCGTACCTGGACATCGTCCTGCTGGGCGTGACGCTCGGCGTGGTCGTGCTGGTCGGCGGGGCCGTCGCCCTGGTGATGCCGAGGGTCGCCCGCGCCACCGAGCGGGCGCAGGAGGCGGTCGGGGAGATCTCCGTCGCGCTGGAGCGGGCTCTCGGGGCGTTTCGCACGGTGAAGGCGTCCGGCGCCGAGGAGCGGGAGACCGCCCGGGTGGAGGCCGCGGCGCGGCGGGCATGGCGGCACGGCGTGAAGAGCGCGCAGTGGGAGGCCGCGGCGGGCTCGGCCGACGAACTCGCCGTACAACTGGCCTTTCTCGCCGTCCTCGCGGTCGGCGGGGCACGCGTGGGCTCCGGGGACATCCCCGTGTCCACCCTCATCGCCTTCCTGCTGTACCTCTTCTACCTGATCGAGCCGGTGGCCAAGCTGGTCGACGCCGTGACCTCGTATCAGGAGGGCGCGGCCGCGATCTCCCGGATCGCAGCCGTGGAACGCCTGGCGACGGAACCGTCCGCCCACCCCGGGCGGCGCACAGCGTTGTCGGCACCGGCGTCGGTCCGCTTCGAGGACGTCTCCTTCCGCTACCGCCCCGGCCTGCCCCACATCCACCACCAGGTGAGCTTCGAAGTACCGCCCACCGGGATGACCGCCTTCGTCGGACCTTCCGGTGCGGGCAAGTCGACGGTGTTCGCCCTCATCGAGCGGTTCTACGAGGCCACCGGCGGCCGGGTCCTGGTCGACGGCAAGGACGTACGGGACTGGCCGCTGCCCGAACTGCGATCCGCCATCGGATACGTCGAGCAGGACGCCCCGGTCCTGGCCGGCACCCTGCGGGAGAACCTGCTCTTCGCGGCCCCCGGAGCGACCGACGACGCCATCCGCGATGTCCTGTCCCGGACCAGACTCGACACCCTCGTCGAGCGCCTGCCCCACGGCCTGGACACGCCGGTCGGCCACCGAGGCTCGAAGCTGTCGGGCGGCGAGCGGCAGCGCGTAGCCATCGCCCGCGCCCTGCTGCGCAGACCCCGGCTGCTGCTCCTGGACGAGGCGACCTCACACCTCGACGCGGTCAACGAGCTGGCGCTGCGCGAAGTCGTCGCGGAGGTGGCCGGTGAGACCACCGTGCTGGTGGTGGCCCACCGCCTGTCGACGGTGACCGGCGCCGACCGGATCGTCGTGATGGACGCCGGCCGGGTCCGCGCGGTGGGCACCCATGAGGAACTGGTGGACACGGACCGGCTGTACGCGCAGTTGGCGGCCACCCAGCTGCTGGCCCCCACACGCTGAGGTCAGTCCGCGCCGAGCGGAATCCGCAGCCGCACCCGGTAGCCGCCCTCCGCGGTCGGGCCGGCCTCCAGGGTGCCGTGCAGGATCTCGGCCCGTTCCCGCAACCCGACCAGCCCCTGCTGCGAACCGGGCAGGGGAAGGGAGGGTCGTGTGGGCGGGGTGTTGGTGACGGTCACTCCGATGCTGTCGCCGTCCTGCCACAGCTGGACACACGCGGTGGCGCCGGGGGCGTGCTTGCGGACGTTGGTCAGCGCCTCCTGGACCGTGCGGTAGAGGGCCCGTTGTGCGGGTGTGCCCACGGTCGGCGGCAGCTCACCGGTGAGCTCCGCGTGTGTGCCGCTGGACTCCACCAGTTTGCGCAGGTCGGCCAGGGTGGGCTGGGGTGTCAGCTCGGTGGCGTGGCCGCCGGAGGCGCGCAGCAGCGTGACCATGGTGCGCAGTTCGTCGAGCGTGGTGACGCTCAGCGAACGGATCGTGCGGGCGGCCTCCTTGGCGTCCGCGTCTTTGGCGGCGATCTGGAGAGCCCCCGCCCGTACGGCGATCAGGCTCACCTGATGGGAGACCACGTCGTGCATCTCACGGGCCAGTTGGGCGCGTTCACGGGCGAGCACGGCCTGCGCGTGCAATGCCCGCTCGTGTTCCCTGGCTTCCTCGATCTCGACGAGGCGCCGCGCCAAGTCCCGGCGCGTCTGCAGAAGTTGGGCGATGAGGACCGGCGCGGCGGCCGTCGCCAGGCTGTACACGAAGGTGACCAGCGTCATGGTCCGCCCGACCTCGGTGAGGCTGGCCAACGGCCACGGAGTGCTGTTCGCGACGGCGGTCAGGGCGACGCACACCGCAAGAAGAGGCCGGTTACGGGACCGCTCGGCCAGCGTGAACAGCGCCACGAGCGGAGCAACGGCGACCGGCTGCGTCAGCGCGATGGGCAGGGTGAGCGCGAACACACCCAGCGGAAACCGGCGCCGGAAGGCCAGCGCGGCGCAGCCGAGCGTGGCCAGCGTGATACCGAGGGGGGTGTCGTCCCACAGGTTCGCCCACACGTCCACGGCCGCCGCCACCACCAGAAGGCCGTCGACGACCGGCGCGGGCACACGTGCCCACAACGCGCGGACGCGTTTCACCGCCCCGCCTCCGGCTGTGGGCGTGCGTCCAGCAGCCCGGCCCGCTGCGCCAACAACGCGGCCTGCACCCGGCTCGTCACCCGCAGCTTCGTGAGGATCGCACTGACATGATCCTTTACCGTGCCGGCGCTGAGATGGATGCGCGCCCCGATGTCGGCGTTCGACAGCCCCTCGGCCACCAGGACGAGCACGTCACGCTCCCGCGCGGTGAGCAGCCGAACCCGGGCGGCGTCCTCGTCGACGGCGGCCTCGGCGCCAGGATGACTGTGCAGCAGCGCCCGCGAGGCCTTGGGGGAGAGCACCACCCCGCCCGCGGCGAGGGTGCGCACCAGGTGGGCGAGCTGGTCCGGCTCGGTGTCCTTGAGCAGGAAACCGGCCGCACCGCACTGCAGCGCGGTCAGGATGTACTCGTCGGCGTCGAACGTCGTCAGCATCG
This sequence comes from Streptomyces justiciae, assembly GCF_015163075.1. GTDB lineage: Bacteria > Actinomycetota > Actinomycetes > Streptomycetales > Streptomycetaceae > Streptomyces > Streptomyces justiciae. The sequence continues at coordinate 5,553 of NZ_JADDXU010000035.1, read as the reverse complement.
CCACCACCGGGGCGTCCGGCCTGGTCCGCAGCTCGCGCAGGACGGTGAGCCCGTCGACGTCCGGCATCCGGATGTCGAGCAGCACCACGTCCGGCCGTACCCGCAGGACGGTCTCCACGGCCTCGCCACCGCTCGCGGTCGCGACGACCTCGATGTCCTCGGACGCGCCCAGAATGAGTTGGAAGCCCGAGCGGACCAACGCCTCGTCGTCCACCACCACTACCCGGATCACGCGCGCTCCGCCTCGTCTTCGTTCCCGCCGTCCAGCCCATGCCGCCTCGACCCTAAGGCCAGGCAGCTCCCGCGCCCGCCCGACGAGCGGCAGCTCCCGCCACACGGCGGGGTGACACCCACCAGTCGGGAGGGCATCACGGCGCCTGACGCGGAGTCGGTGTACGACACTGCCCCGTCCGGTTGGTGCCTCGTCCTGCCGCGATGCATTCCTGTCCTCACTCGGCGACCGAGGACCGAGGTGCGCCGGGCCGCGGACGGCGGGCCAGAGTCCGGGGGCCCGGGGGCCCCGGCCGTTGCCGCCCGCGCGGGGCATCGCGGCAGCTATGCCACGAGGTCCGCCAGCTCTCGGGGGTGCGAGAGATGCGGAAAGTGACTGGCGGCCGGGACGACGCTGAAGACGGCGTCCGGCAGGCAGGAGTGGAGCCATGCCCGATACGGCTCGGGCAGCTCGCTCGCGCTCACATGCCGGTAGGAGACGCCCTGTTCGCGCAGGGCGGTCAGGTCCCGTTCGCGACGCGCGCGGATCTCGTCCGCCGACTTGGACAGCAGATCGTGCCAGTAGCCGAGGAACAGGTCCTGCCGGGGCGTGGTGACGGTGCGCACCAGGTCCCGAGCCGCGGGTGGCAGGCTGTCGATCCCCATGCCGGCGGTCAGACGCTCCCACAGGCGCAGATAGTCAGGGCCGCGGAGCAGTTCTTCGTTCTGGCGCAGCAGTTCGCCGAACGGTCCGGGCAGCAGCGGCTGGTCGACGTTGACGACGCCGCGCACCGGGTGTCCGGCGGCGTAGACGGTGGCCAGCAGGCCGCCGACCGAGTGCCCGACCACTACGGGTGAGTCAAGGCGCGCGGCGGTGACGGCCCGGTGCACCGCCGCGGCCACGGTGTCCGGGGCGTAGGAGGTGCTCGCGGGCGAGCCGCCGTGGCCGGGCAGGTCGACGGCCAGCACCCGGCGTCCCGCGGGCAACTCGGCGAGGAAAGGGCCCCAGTGCCGCCGGTCGAACGTCAGACCGTGCAGAAGGAGCAGAGGCGGTCGTACGTCGTCGGGGGCCCCGTAAAGATCACCGGCCAGATCACCGAACACGCGTGTATCTATTTGTGTCATATCTACCCTGTATCGCTGATGCGTCAGATGTCGTCAAGAATTGTTGGGCGTGCCTGACAACAGCATGCCTCCACACGCGACTGAGAGCGAACCACGTGTACACATGTATGTCACAAGGTCATGCATATGTGCGCGCATTTGCCTCTCAACGGAACGGTGCAGTGTGATGCGTGAAGTCGACAGTGGTCAGGGAAGCTCGGGCGCAACAGGCCCGCAGGAGCCGGTACTCGTCGTGGGGGCCGGCCCGGTAGGGCTGGTGGCCGGGATCGAGCTGGCGCGCCGAGGTGTCGACGTACGTCTGGTGGACAAGGCGGCCGGTCCCCGCCCGGGCTCCCGCGGGAAGGGGCTGCAGCCTCGCAGCGTCGAGGTCTTTGACGACCTGGGAGTTGCCGGGCGCGTTCTGGCGACGAGCCGTTCTCGACTGGCCATCCGCAAGTACCGGGGCCGGGTGGTACTGGGGACCAGTGACGTGGTCCCCGGCGCGCCGGAACCCACGCCTTCGACCCCGTACCCCCGCACCGTGCTGCTCCCGCAATGGCGGGTGGAAGAGATCTTGCGTGAACGGCTCGCTGATCTGGGTGTGACGGTGGAATACGGATCGGAACTGGTCGGCCTCACACAGCACGACGGCGGCGTACAGGCCCTGCTGCACACCGCAAGCGGTTCCGAGAGCGGTTCGTTCTCCTATGTCGTGGGCTGTGACGGTGCGTACAGCACGGTACGGAACCTGCTGGAGACAGGTTTCCTGGGGCAGACCGACGAGACCGTCCGGATGCTGACCGCCGATGTCGAGGTGAGCGGCCTCGACCGCGACTTCTGGCACTGGTGGCCCAGCGCTGACGGAAGACTGCTGGCCCTGTGCCCGCTGGCGGCGACCGACGCCTTCCAGATGCAGGTCGGCGTGGACGCCGACACCGTGGGAGAACTGCCGATCGAGCAGATCCAGAAGCTGGTCGAGGAACGCAGCGGCCGGAGCGACATCCGCGTCCGCCGAGTCGCGTGGCAGTCGGTCTGGCGCTTCAACGTCAGGATGGTGGACAGCTACCGCGCCGGGCGCGTGTTCCTGGCGGGCGATGCTGCCCATGTCCACGCGCCTGCAGGCGGTCTGGGCATGAACACCGGCATCCAGGACGCCTACAACCTGGGCTGGAAGATCGCACACGTGCTGGAAGGCGCCCCCGAGGCGCTCCTCGACACCTACGAACAGGAGCGACTGCCGATCGCAGCCGACGTCCTGAACCTTTCCTCCGAGCTCATCGCCCAGCGCGTCCGCGGCGTCGTACCCGACGGGGCTCACGGCAACGACACGCTGCAGCTCAAGGTGCGCTACCCCGTCAGCGCACTCAACGGATCCCCCCGCAGCGAGCACGCACACGTGCAGGCGGGTGACCGCGCCCCCGACTCGCAGGTGTTCAACCCAGACGGGACGGCGGTCCGGCTCTTCGATCTCTTCCGTGGCCCGCACACCACGGTGTTGGCCTTCGGATCCCACAGCTCGCACACCGCGGACGCACTCGTCCGACGCTTCCCGGAACACCTCAAGTCCGCCACCCTGCTCCCCACCGCCGAACCCACGACCCCCCACTTCACCGACCGAGAAGGCAGCGCTCATCAGGACTACGGCATAGCCGGCGACACCCTGCTCGTCATCCGCCCGGACGGGTACGTCGGCCTCCGCGCCACAGACCCGAGCGAGACCGACGTCCTGGACTACCTCCGTCGATTCCTCCCCGACCAGCGCAGCGGCCGCTGATCTTCGGTCGAGAAGGCCCCGCTGTGAAGCACCGCGGGGCCTTCAGCAGACCGATCACCGTCGGCACGGGGCACTCATGCCCGTGGCTACGTCGGGGGATACGTGTAGAAACCTTGCCCGCTTTCGACGCCAGTCTGGCCTTTGTCCAGGTAGCGTTCCTTGATGAGCCTGGCGAACTCGCGTTGCTTCGCGTCACCGTGCGAGGCGATGTGGTGAGCGGTCATAAGGCCGATGATGTCGAGCATTTCGAAGGGCCCGTATGCGGCTCCCGTCCCGATACGCCACACATCGTCGACCGCGGCCGGGTCCGCGATGTCGTCCGCCAGCAATTCACCGGCGGCTTTGAGCAGCGGTACAAGGAGCGAGTTGAGGACATAGCCCGGTTTCTCCTTCTTCATCTCGATCGGGACCAAGGAAGGCGTTCCTCCGGCCGCACAGGTCCGCAAGTCGGCCACCCAGTAGAAGCAGCGAGCCGAAAGCCAGCGCATAGGCGGTGATCACCCACTGGCGGTCGGCGTTGGAGAAGTGCAGGTCCGCCTGGGCGGTGGGAAGCGCGATGTTCACGATGGTGGCATCGAGGACCACCATCAGCTGTGCCACGCTGATGAAGGTGAGGATCAACCAGCGGTGCGGCACGGGGCCGGCAGCCGGTGCCGAACCGGGGGCGGCGGCCGCCGTGGCAGGGGAAGACATGTGTGTCACAGTCCCAACGTCGTGGGTGAGGGCAAGTAGGTGTGCCGGAGCGAGACCGACACGTATTTCATCATAGGGTGCCTATATTGAAATCGAGTTGCACTGGATCCCAACACGTAGGGCGAAGGCGATGGTCCGAGGGGGATACGTTGCCAGCCACTCAAGGGAGGCACTACCGGTTGGGCTGTGCGGGCGCGGTAGTGCCCCACACCAGCCTGCATCCACCTTTGGCGGCGGCAGGTGCCCCGGAGCGGGGCCGTGGCCCTCGACGTAATGGCGCTGCGCAGGATGTCGCCCGTGTTGGGGATCAGCTCTCCGGGCTCGGTGTCTTGTGCTTCCCGGGGCAGCTCAACTGCTTCACAGTGGGCCTGTTCTGCGGCACGACGCAGCGCGCTTCGGGTGCCGAGATGGTCGATGATGCGTTCCGGGCCTAGATCGCGGCGGCCGTGGCGGTGAGGTGGTCGAGCACGGCCATCGTGGCACCGGACGCGGGCGGCGCGGGGGCGGGCGGCAGACTGCCGACACTGAAGTTGTCGACGACCGCATTCGCCCCCGGCGGCGGCGCCCATCGCGGCCACCGCCAACTGGTCCACCGGGCCGGGCGGCTGGCCCACGGCGCCATCGTCGAAGGCGCTGTCGAGACGGCCGTACAGCGTGACGGCCCGACCGACGGTGGCCCGGACCGCCCGGCACCGAGCGAGCAGTTGGAACCGCAGTCGGGGATGGGACGAGCGGCCGGCCGCGAAGCCCAAGCACGCGAGTAATGGTTCTCAGGGGCAGGAGCATCATATCGGCCCTGCCCCTGCCGGAATCAAGATGCTGAGCGCCGCCGTCGGCGGTCAGGGATCACACGCACCGGGCGCCGGACGGAAACACCTGGGGCCAGCACTCAGCCGTTCAGGATGGCCTTGGCAACCTCATCGGGGTGCGTCAGCATACCTTCGTGCGTTCCAGGAACCATGACGGGCTGCAACCCAAGTCGCGCCGCGAACTCAGCGCCTGGCCGCGGAAGCGCGTGATCGTCCTCACTGAGGATGTACAGCGCAGGTATCCCGAGCTCTGAAACGCTGGGAACGTCCAGGGCGTCCAGGAAGTAGTTGCCGGGCTGCGGTGTCAGCAGATCCGCGACCAGTCGCTGTGTGCTGACCTCGACATCCTGCATGAAGATGCCCTGCACGAACTGCAGCGTCGGCGGGATTGAACGTGTCGGCGAGGCATCGATCATGCCTCGCAGCATCGCCGCGGCCTCCGGAGGGTTGTCCTCCACCATCGACCTGCCCCGCACCGGCACCTGCGCACCGTAGTAGACAACCTTGGAGACCTTGTCCGACAGACGGTAGGCGGCCCCGGCCATCGGATACCCAGCCCAGCTGTGCCCCACGAGCGTCACGTCTGTCAGCCCTCGCCTCTCGACCTCGGACACGACATGATCCACTGCGTCCTGAAGGGTGTGGCCCGCTGGGTCGTCACCATCTCCCAGACCCGGGAGAGTGAGACAAACCGCTTGGTGCCCAGCAGCACGCAGCCGCTCGGCAACCGGACGCCAGGCCCACCCACCATGCCAGGCACCCGGAATGAAAACGTATGTAGAGTTCATACTTGATTCCCTAGGACAGATCGATCCGTTCCCCACCCTATACACGGGCACTCTTGAGGATTCGGTTCAGACGCAGGCACAGCCGGAACGTCCCGCGACCCCGGAGCAATTCAGCAGACGCGCCGAAAAGGATCGTGGCTGACTGTCGCTTCGCGGTATTCGCACGAGCGTGTGA
>NZ_JADDXU010000034.1 GCF_015163075.1 Streptomyces justiciae | reverse complement strand
CGTGAGGTCGAAGCGCTCCAGGAGCTCGGCGGTGACTCGCCGGCCCTCGGCCTTGGGCAGGTGGTGCAGGTCGGCCATGAGGAGCATGTTCTCCTCGCCGGTGATCAAACCGTCGACGGCGGAGAACTGGCCGGTGACCCCGATCGCCGCGCGGACCGACTGGGGTGCGCCGGCGAGGTCGTGGCCGCCGACACGGGCGGTGCCTTCGTCGGCGCTGATCAGGGTGGAGAGGATCTTGACGGCGGTGGTCTTGCCGGCGCCGTTCGGGCCGAGCAGGGAGAAGATCGTGCCCTCCTCGACGGCGATGTCGATGCCGTCGAGGACGAGCTTGTCGCCGTAGGACTTGCGTAGTTGGTGTGCCGCGATGGCGGTGTTCGTCATGGTGGGCTCTCTCCGATGTCAGAGGCTGCGGGCGGTGATGTCGCCGTGGCTGGTGGTGGCGTGGATGGTGAGGTCGGCGGTGCCGTCGTTCTTGAGGGTGTTGCTGATGCGGCCGTAGCCGGTGCCGGCGTCCAGGGAGGCGGAGGCGCCGTGGGCGGTGTCGACGGTGATGTCGCCCATCTGCGTGGCCAGTTCGAGGGCGCCGCGCACCGCCTCGGTGATGCGGATGTCGCCCTTCTGGGTGCTGATCTCGGCGGGGCCGGTCAGGCGTCCGACGGTGACGTCGCCGTAGGCGGCCAGGCGCAGGCTCGCGGCCTCGTCGATCTTCACGGCACCGTCGGCGCCGTCGAAGGCGATGTCGCCGAGGCGTCCGACGCCGCGCAGTTCGGCGGCGGCGGCCTTGGCCTGGACGTGGGAGCCGGCGGGCAGCTGGACGGTGACCTCGACGGAGCCGGTGTGGCCGAGGAGCCGGGTCTGGGGCGGCGGGGCGGCGATGTGCAGGACGCCGTCGGCGTAGCCGACCTCCAGTTGTTCGGCGGCCTTCACGTCGCGGTTCTTGGCGGGGTTGGCGGGGCGGACGTCGACGGTGATGTCGGTGCGGTCGGCGGCGATGAACTGGATGCGGCCGGCCGGGATGTCGAGGCGGGCGGTGATCGGGGCGGTGGTGGCGAAGGTCTGCATCTCGGTCTGTCTCCTGCATTCGCTGCGGTTTCTGACAACGGAAAAGCTACGTTGCGTTCACGATGTTGGCAACGCATTCGTTGCGCAGAAATAGCATCAGTGCAGCTAGATGCAAGGAAATCATTGCAACGGGCTTGACGCTTAACGCAACAGGCGCGAGCGACACGTTGCAATGATTCGAAGGTGAACGCTATGCTGAGGGCACCCGAGGAGCACACAGAAGGAGACCGCGATGCCCGGAGGCAGGCTCACCCAGCAGGAACGTCAGCAGATCGCGCTGGGACTGGCCGACGGGCTCGCCTACGCGGAGATCGCCCGCCGCCTCGAACGCCCCACCTCGACCGTCACCCGCGAGGTGATGCGCAACGGCGGCCCCACCTCGTACCGCGCCGACCTGGCGCACCGCGCGACCGAACGCCGCGCTCACCGCCGTAAGCCGTCCGCGCCGCGCGGGCCGGAGGCGGCACAGGATGCCTACGGGCGCGATGCCGAGGCGGTGCGTGAGTACGAGGAGACGTTGACGACCGTCTTCATGGCGTCCGGCATGCCCAAGATGATGGCCCGGGTGATGGCCAGTCTCACCGTCAGCGACACGGGCAGCCTCACCGCGTCCGAGCTCGTCGCCCGCCTCCAGGTCAGCCCGGCGTCCGTCTCCAAGGCGGTCGCGTTCCTCGACAGTCAGAGCATGGTCCGGCGGGAACGCGACGAACGCCGCCGTGAGCGCTATGTCGTCGACGACGACATCATGTACCAGGGGATCGTCGCCAGCGCCCGTGCCACCGCCGAGGTCGCCGAGACCGCACGGCAGGGCGTCGGCGTACTCGGCGCCGGCACCCAGGCCGGCACCCGCCTGGAGAACATCGCCCGCTTCCTCGACTTCGTCGCCGAGAACACCGCCCGCGCCGCGGAGCAGGCACGCGAGATCCTTCACAGCAAGCCCGGGCCGGCGGTCTCGGACCGCTGACGGAGCGTTCAGCCCGCCGTGTTGCGTTCCGGCGGCAGGATCAGGGTGCCTTCGAGGACGACCCGCGGGGCGGGCTCGTCGTCGGTACGGGCCAGTTCGGGCCGTACGCCCCGCTGCTGGCGCCACCCGGCCTGGGCGGCGACGACCGCGACGTACGGGATGACGACCCCGCCGACGAGCGCGCAGACCGCGACGGCGGGCCAGCGGTCCCAGGTGAGCGCCATCAGCACCACGCAGGCGCTGCGCACCAGCATGGCCGTGACATAGCGGCGCTGACGGCCGCGCAGGTCCTGCGAAAGTCCGGTGCGCGCCCGGGTGATGGACTCGGCCCGGGGTTCCTCACGGCGCCATGGGGTTCGGCTCATCGGGTCTCCCGTGGATGGTCGGGACGCCGGGCGCGGTCGCACGACCGACGGTGGAACGACGGCTGCTCCAGCGCGCGGCCGCGGCGGCACGGCGGCTGCGCCGGCGCGCGGCCGACGGTGGAAAGACGGCGGCGCGGGTGACCGTCCCCTGTCACCCGCGCCGCCTCATCCGGCCCGGTCCTCCGCTCGAACCCGGGTCAGTGGACTTCCTGGCCCGACTCCCGCTCCCCCGCGGCCGGGTGGCCGCCGGCGGTCAGATGGCCGTTGGACGAGACCTGCCCGTTCGACGAGGCGGGTCCGTGTCCGTTGGGCGAGATCTGCCCGTGGGGGGTGGTGGGTTCCAGGTGTTCCAGGGCGTGGCGCATCTCCTCGCGGGTCGGCTTCGGGATCTGGTTGCCGTACAGCCAGCGGCTGACCCGGTGGCGCAGCATCTCCTTGCGGGCCCGCGGGTTGGGCACGCCGTCGGCGTCCGTGGCCTCGGGGGCCGGCAGGACCTCGCGGACGTCCCGGGACAGCAGGCTGTACTCCTGCTCGCGCTCCAGGCGGGCGTGGACCTCGACGAACTCGCCGTGCGGCAGCCGCCTGATGCGTCCGGTCTCGCGGCCGTGCAGCAGCTTGTCGCGATCGCGCCGCTGGAGGCCGAGGCAGATCCGCCGGGTGACGACGTAGGTCACGGCCGGGACGAGGAAGATCCCGATCCGTACGGCCCAGGTGATCTGGTTCAGCGACAGATGGAAGCGTTCGGCGAGGATGTCGTTGGCGCCGCCGAAGAACAGCACCAGGTAGAGGGAGACGAAGGAGATGCCGAACGCGGTGCGTGTGGGGTGGTCGCGCGGCCGGTCGAGCAGGTGGTGCTCGCGCCGGTCATTGGTGACCCAGGCCTCCAGGAACGGCCAGAGGGCGATCACCATCATCATCAAGGTGGGCAGGACGACCGCCGGGATGAGCACGGCCAGGTTGACGGTGTAGCCGCCGGGCAGGACGAACTCCCAGGCGGGCATGGCCCGTAGGGCGCCTTCGAGGAAGCCCATGTACCAGTCGGGCTGGGAGCCCTGGGAGATCTGGTCGGCGCGATAGGGGCCGTACGTCCACACGGGGTTGATCTGGGCGATGCCGGCGAGCAGCGCGAGCACACCGAAGACGAGGAAGAAGAACCCGCCCGCCTTGGCCGTGTAGTGCGGCATCAGGGGCTGGCCGACGACGTTGTTCTCGGTGCGGCCGGGACCCCGGAACTGGGTGTGCTTGTGGTAGAAGACCAGGATCAGGTGGACGGTCACCAGCGCCAGCACGATGCCCGGGATCAGCAGGATGTGGAAGCTGTAGAACCGCTGGATGACGTCGTTGCCGGGGTATTCGCCGCCGAAGAGGAACAGCGTCAGATAGGTGCCGACCAGCGGGATGGCGAGCGTGACACCTTCGGCGATGCGCAGGCCGGTGCCGGAGAGCAGGTCGTCGGGGAGCGAGTAGCCGACGAAGCCCTCCAGAGTCACCAGGACCAGCATGGTGAAGCCGATCAGCCAGTTCAGCTCGCGCGGCTTGCGGAACGATCCGGTGAGGAAGTGCCGCAGCGTGTGCACGCACAGCGAGGCGATCATGATCAGGGCCGACCAGTGGTGCAGCTGGCGGATGAACAGGCCGCCGCGCACATCGAAGCTGATCTCGATGGTGGAGGCGTAGGCCTGGGACATCGGTATGCCCTGGAGCGGCGTGTGCGACCCGTGGTAGACGGTCTCGGTCATGCTCGGATCGAAGAACATGGTGAGCCAGAGACCGGTGAGGATCAGCACGACGAAGCTGTAGAGCGCCATCTCACCGAACATGAACGACCAGTGGTCGGGAAAGACCTTGCGGATCAGGAACCTGAAGTTGTAGATCCCGAGCCGCCCGTCGGTCCAGTCGGCGATGCGTTCGCCCCTGGATGGTGCGGTGCGCGCACTCTGCGGCGCCCTTTCGGTCGTGCTCATACCCGCGCGCCCTCCCCTCGCCGCTCGGCCGTCACAGGCACACCGGTGCCGACCTCTGGGTGGTCGGTGGTGGAGGTGGCCTGCCGCGGCGCAAGCGGGCCCGTGCCCTGGAGCGGTTGAAACGCTATCCACGTGCGGGGAACCCGAACAACCGCGCTCAAGCGATACTCAAGCGCCGACTCAAGCGACTCTTGAGGGAGTTGTGGGACCGGATGGTTCAAGTGGGCTTTGCTGTCTGCTCGTTGCTCCACTTCCGTCATGGCTCCGAGCGTATGAGCGGGTGATCCGGACCGCGACGGAATTGACCATGGCGCATCCCAAGTCGCTTGCCGTGCAGGGGAGTTCACGGCCGGGGCCGGTCGCCGGCCGGGGCCGCGGCGGGCCAGTGGGCGGAGGAGCCGGTGGGCCGGGGCCGGCCGGCGCCGGTGGAGACGCCGATAGCGGGTGCCGCCGGTGCGGCGGGCCTGCGGCGGCGGGCTTCGGGGCCGTGAGTGAGGCTGGGTGGCGTGGTGGGGGCGGCGGCGCGCCAGGGGGCGAGGGCGAGGCGCAGGGCGCGTGGCCGGGCCGCCGTCGGGGCGAGGGTCTCGTGGGCGTGCAGGAGCAGCGTGGCCGCGCTCGGGTCGGTGGTCGCGGCGGCCGCGATCCGGGAGGCGTAGCGGCGGCCGAGGCGGGCGCGCAGTCCGGTCGGCGCGGCCGGTGCCGGGGCGCCGGCCCGCCAGGCGGGGTCGAGGCGGTGGGCGAGCGCGCGGCGCAGCCGGTGGCCGATGCCTACGGCGGTGCCGTGGGCGGTGAGCAGATGGTCCAGGACGAGGGCGTACTCCACGGCGAGGGTCATGCCGTGCCCGTGGGCCGGGTCGAGGGCGGCGAGGCCGTCGCCGAGGACGAGGAACTGGTCGGGGAAGCGGCGCAGTTTCTCGTAGTGCCGGCGGCGGCTGACGGTGCGGCAGCTGTAGACGGGGCCCAGCGGGGTGGCGGCCTCGACGAGTTCGTGCAGCAGCGGGTGGCGCAGGCCGGCGGCGGCGCGCAGCAGTTCCGTGTGGTCGGTGGGGGGCGGGGTGCCGTCGCCGGTGCCGATCGTCACCGACCAGCGGCCGCCCTCGACGGGGTGGAGCATGCCCTGGCGGGGGTCGTCGGGGGTGGGCATGAGCAGCAGGCTCTTGAAGTCGGCGACATGGCCGACAGGGGGTGCGTACAGGCTGGTGGCGTACGTCGTACCGGCCTCGGCGAGCGACTCGGGGGCTGGCGCGTAGCCGAGTTCGGCGAGCCATTCGGGGGCGCGGGAGGCGCGGCCGGAGGCGTCCACGACGAACTCGGCGGCTATCAGGCGCCGGGGGGTGTGGCCGTCGGGTGCGGTGCGGTCGCGGCCGCGTACCCAGACGCCGGTGACGGTGTCCTGGGGGCCGGGCTCCAGGGCGACGACCTCCTGGCGGGGCAGGAAGGTCACCTTGGGGTCGGCGCGCAGCCGGTCCCGTACGGTCCAGTCGATCAGGTCGCGGCCGGCGCTGAGCAGGGACAGGCCCGCGTCGAAGCGGGGCAGCCAGCCGGCGGGGCCGAGCAGCAGCATGTCCTCGGGGACGCGGACGCGGACGGCTCCGGCGCGCACGAGGTCGTGGCCGATGCCGGGGAAGAGCTTCTCCAGCCCCTGATGGGCGGTGGTCGTGAGGCCGTGGGTGTGCCGTGCCTGGGGCACACCCCGGCGGCGGCCCGGTCCCCGCGCCAGCCAGTCCCGTTCGATGACCGTGACCCGGTCCATGAATCCGGCGAGCGCCCGCGCCGCGGTGAGTCCGGCGAGGCCGGCCCCGATCACGACGGCGTGCCCGTGCCCGCCACCCCTGTCACCCACACGCGCGTCCACGCCCAACTCGGCCGCCTCCCCTGTGCGTTGTGCTTGCATCATGCGCCGCCGCTCCGCCGCCGCGACCTGCTTCGACGCCGTCTCGAGCGGGATTCGAGGGGGGCGCTAGCGGGAGTTGAGCGGAGGTGCGTGTGGGGGTGTGCCGGCGTACGGAGCCTTGGGAGCCCCGTACGCCTCGGGGGTGTCATTCCTGGCGCAGGGACCGGTCCACCAGGGACCCCGCCGTGCCCGTGTAGGCGGACGGGTCCATCAGCGCCCTGGCCTCCTCGCGGGTGAGGATGCCGGCCAGTTGGGGGTTGTCGCAGAGCACCTCGCACAGGGGCAGGCCGGTGCGGGAGGCCAGGATCGAGGCCTGGGTGAGGAGTTCCTTCGCCGCCGTCTTGCCCAGGCGTGGTGCGAGGACGGCCGAGATGCGCTCCGTGACCAACTGGCCGCCGGTCACCGCGAGGTTGGCGCGCATCCGGTCGGGGCGGACGACGAGCCCGCGGGCGAGCTCGACGGCCGTGTGTGCGGCGCCGCCGGTCAGCCGCAGGGCCTCGCGCAGCGGCTGCCACTCCGCGTGCCACAGTCCAGCCGACCGCTCGTCCTCCGTCGCCAGACATTGGGTGAGTACGGCGGCCAGGGCGGGGACCTGGATCGAGGCCGAGCGGATCAGGGTGGCCAGGACCGGGTTGCGCTTGTGCGGCATCGCCGAGGACGCGCCCCGTCCGGCGACCTGCGGTTCGGACACCTCGCCGATCTCGGTGCGGGTGAGCACCAGGACGTCCGCGGCGACCTTGCCGAGGGCGCCGGCGGTGTGGGCGAGCGCTGCGGCCACGTCGGCGACGGGGGTGCGCAGGGCGTGCCACGGCAGGTCGGGCTCGGTCAGCCCGGTCTCGTCGGCGAACGCGGCCCCGAGTCCGTCCAGTACGGCCGCGGGATCGGCGCCCTCACCGGCGTACTGGAGGTATCCGGCGAGGGTGCCGGCCGCGCCGCCGAGCGCGACCGGCAGGCCGGTGTCGGCGACGCGTTCGAGGCGCTCGACGGAGTCCAGGACCAGCCGCCGCCAGCCGGCCGCCTTCAGCCCGAACGTCGTGGGTACGGCGTGCAGGGCGAGGGTGCGGCCCACCATCACGGAGTCCCGGTGCTCGGCCGCGAGCCCGCCGAACGCGTCGGCGACGGCCCGCAGGTCGGCGACGATCAGCCGCAGCGCCCGCTGGGTGACCAGCATGGCGCCGGTGTCGAAGACGTCCTGGCTGGTGGAGCCGCGGTGCACGTACTCGGCGGCCTGCGGGGAGCGTTCGGCGACGACCGCGGTGAGCGCCTTGACGAGTCCGACGACCGGGTTGGCGGTCTCCCGCGCGGCCAGCGCCAGTTCGCGTACGTCGAGCAGGTCCGCGCGGGCGGCGGCGGTGATGGCCGCCGCCGCCTGCGCGGGCACCGTGCCGCAGCGGGCCTGGGCGCGGGCCAGGGCAGCCTCCGCGTCGAGCATCGCCTGCAACCAGGCGCTGTCGCCGACGGCGGCCTCGACCGGGGTGCCGGCCCGCACCGGGGAGAGCAGGCCGGCGTCCAGGTGGGCGGACAGGTCGTCCCGGGTCCGCGTGTGCGGGGTGTCGTACAGGGACGTCATACGCTCGCCCTCGCCTTCGCCGGCTCCTGCCGTGCCGCGGCGGGAGGCGCGGGCAGTGCGAGCACGGCCGCCGCGATGGCGTCGGAGTCCTCCAGGGTGACCGAGCCGACACCGGGGCGGATGCCGGCGGCGGTGACCCAGTGCACGGACTCGGTGGGCACGCCGTAGGCGAAGCGCCGCGGGTGCGGTACGCCGGCCGCGTCGATGAGGTGGTACGGCCGCTCGGAGACGGCGAGGCCGCCGGTCTCGTAGTCCGCCGCGCCCGTGCCGTCGGGGCCCGGGATGCGGTACGGGTGGCACTGACCGGTGCGCAGCAGCTGGCTCATCAGCGGGTCCGCGGTGCGGCGCAGGTCGATCTCGGGCAGCCGGGCCTCGACGAGGACGGTCGCCCGTATCCGTACGTCCGGTATCTCGCTGGAGGTGCCGGTGAAGCAGGGGCCGAGCGGGTCGTCCTCGTCGGCGGTGACCCGCATGCCGGGGCCGGTGACGTCGAGGATGCCGGCGTCCATGAGCGCGGCCATCTCCTCGATGCGGGAGGCGGGCGGGCCGATGGACAGATAGGCGTTGAGCGGGGTGTACCAGCCGTCGAGGTCGTCGCGGTGCGAGTCGGCGGTCAGGCCGGCGTGGTCGACGGCGAGCCGCAGCTCGTTGCGCAGGTCGCGCAGGACGTCGAGGGCGGCCTTGACCGGTCCGCTGACGTTGCCCTGGCGGGCCAGGCGGACGTCGTCGTCGAGGTGGCCGCGCAGCCAGGCGCGGAACTCGGCCTGGCCGGCGAAGACCCGGTCGCCGTAGGGGCGTCCGACCCGGTCCCAGTCCCAGCGTTCCTCGACGGTGATGCCGGTGGCGTCGAGGAGCGCGTCCTCGTCGGCGCCGGGTTCGGCCTCCAGGTAGTGCTCGGTGAACTCCTCGACGACGTCGGGCAGTTCACCGCGGGCCGTGAGCAGGGCCGCGTAGTAGACGCCGCACACCTCTTTGGAGATGAGGGGCCACAGGTCGGCGGCGAAGTCGATGGCTCCGCGGTCGGGGGCCTGGGCGCGCAGCTTGGCGATGTAGCCGGCGGTCAGCAGCCGCGGGTAGTAGCGGCCGTGCGCGCCCTTCTCGTTCTCGCCGCGCGCCTGGTAGGGCACGCCGCGGCGGGAGCCGGCGTACAGGCGGGGTTCGCGGCCGGAGGGCCGGTAGACCAGCTTGCCGTCGACGCGGGTGAAGATGCCGCCGCGGCCGTAGGTGAACAGGGCGAGGTAGTCGAAGAAGTTGAGTCCGAGGCCGCGCAGCAGTACGGGCTCGCCGGGCCGGATGCCCGACAGGTCCACGTCGGCCGGGTTGGACGGGACCAGGTAGGTCAGTCCGTTGCGTTCGGCGTACTCGGTCAACTCCCGCTCTGTGCGGGTGAGTTGCGCAGGTACGTGGCCTTGGGCGAGGACGACCGCCGACAGGCCGGTCAGCCGGGTGCCGTCCTCCAGGACGACGGTCTGCCGGCCCTCCTCGCCGCTGTCCTCCTCGAGCGCGACCGCCCGTACGGAATGGGTGCGTACCGTCACGTGCGCGGCGGCGCCCGCGACGACCCGCTGGAACGCCCAGGTCAGATAGGAGCCGTACAGGGCTCGGGTGGGGTAGGAGTCGGGGCCCAGATCGCGGGCCTCGGCGAGGACGTCGTCGTCGTAGCCGCCCGCGGGGGCGGACTCCAGGGTGTGGCCGGCCAGGGCCTTGGCCCACTCGTACAGGCTCGGCCCCTCGTCCAGCGGGCCGTCGATGCGCACGCTGGCGTCGGTGTAGACCGTCACCTGCGAGGACACCGTGTTCATCAGCAGGTGCCGGGACTGCGTGGGGCGCCACACCCGGCCCGAGCCCGGCGGGTCCGGGTCGACGACGTGCACGGTGACGCTGTCCCAGCGGGGCGACTTCCTCTCCTGCGCACAGAGCCGTTCCAGTACGGAAAGGCCTCGTGGGCCCGCGCCGACGAGGCAGACCTCCAGGTGCGCGGCCGCCTCACCTCCGGTGGGCCTGGCGAATTCTCGGGTGTCCGGCCCACCGAATGGGACCGGTTCGTCCAGGGCATGCTGAACAGCCGCCGTTACCAGCGGCCCTGCGGTGAGTCCGACGCTTACTGCGCGTTCGCCTCCATGCGTACCGTCCACAGCGCCTCCTTCCTCCGCCACCGTCGAGGCAAGCGCTCAACCTGCGCTCGGAGGCGAATGGAAATCCACTTGAGAACCTCACCTCCGCCGGGCCGCGAACGGGGCTGTATCGGGACTCCAGAACTGGTCCCTACGTTCGAGACGTTCGAGTGAAAGCCTCACCCGGCAAGCGCTCATGACGGCTGCGAACGGCGAGCCGCCTCATGAAGGAGATCCGACGATGGTTCACCCGTGCCCGAGAAAGCACTCCCAGGAATGCCTGGCCGTCACCGGGTCCGTTCTCTGCGCCGCCTGCATCAGCCAGACGGCACGCAATCTGCGGGTACTCCCCGGTCTGCACCAGGAATGTCTGCACCATGTGTCGCCGACATACCGGCGGACCAACCCCACAAGGGTCTCGGGAAGCCGCAGGCAGGATTACCTGAACATCTCGGTGCTGGACGCCCGTCACAACATCCTGGCGACTCTCGAGTCCTGGTCGGAAATCGTGGTGGAGAAGCTGCGGGTACCGGCTCCGGCGCGTTCCGTGCCGCAGCTGGCCCGTTTCCTGACCCGGCATCTGGAGTGGCTCGCCGCCCAGCCGCCGGCCGCCGACTTCGCGGACGAGGTGGAGAGTCTCGTCGCCGAACTGCGCAGCACGATCGACCCCGAACCCGGTGAGCTGCGCACCCTGATCCGGCGGTGTGTGGCGGACGGCTGCGACGGAATGATCAGCGCCGCGCCGGGGTGTGGCGGGGGCGCGGGCGGCAACGTCATCGCGTGCTCCGCCGGGCATTCCTGGGAAATGCATGAATGGCTGAATCTGAGGCTGCTCATGGAGCGGCAGCGAAAGGGTGTCTCCGCATGACGAAACCGCCACGCCACAGGCTGGTTCCCACCAACGTGGCCGCGCTCGCCGTGGGGGTCTCCGAGGCAACCATCCGCAAGTGGGTGAGCCGCGGGAAGATCACCCGCTATGGCGCGCCGAACTGCCGCTCGGAGTTCGACATAGACGAGCTCACGGAAATCGCCCAGCGCCGCCGGGACTTTCCGTCATCGAATTGAGACCTGTGTCAACGGGGCGGCTCGCGTCGATCCCGCAGCCCCGTGCAAGGAATCCCGTCGGCCGCCGGGCCGGCCGCTCCGTCATTCCTTACTAGAAATCTGGACGATGCGATCTCAATGCGGAAACAACAAGGGGAGCTGAGTGCGTTGACTCTACCGACCTCAGTTCAGGGGGTTTCGGAAAACCATCGGGCGCGCTCGGTCGGCATCGGCCGCGCCCATGCCAAGGCCATCCTGCTGGGCGAGCACGCGGTGGTGTACGGCACTCCGGCACTCGCGCTGCCGATCCCGCAGCTCACCGCCACGGCGAGCGCCGGCTGGTCCTCCCATGTCCCCGACGGCCAGGGCGACTTGTCCTTCACGATGACCGGGTCGGCGTCCCGGGCGGTGGTGACGCAGGCCTCCGAGGGGCTGCGGCGGCTGACCACGGCGTTCCGGACGCGCCTGGGTGTGGCGGACCGGCCGCACCTCGACGTGATCCTCGACGGCGCCATCCCGCCCGGGCGCGGGCTCGGTTCCAGTGCCGCGAACTCGCGGGCCATCATCCTCGCCCTGGCCGATCTGTTCGGCCGCGAGCTGACCGACGACACGGCGTTCGAGCTGGTGCAGGCGGCGGAGAACGTCACCCACGGCCGGGCGAGCGGCGTCGACGCCATGACCGTCGGCGCGGCCGGTCCGCTGCGGTTCCAGGCGGGCGTGGCGACGGAGTTGAGCATCGGCTGCGACGGGCTGTTCATCATCGCGGACAGCGGTACGGCGGGCAGCACCCGGGAGGCGGTCGAGCTGCTGCGCGCGGGGTTCGTGCGCGAGAGCGGGGCGGAGGAGCGGTTCCTGCGCCGTGCGACGGAGCTCATCGAAGAGGCCGAGCAGGCTCTCGCCGAGGGCGCGGAGAAGGAGCTCGGCGCGCGGCTGACGGACTATCACGAGCTGCTGCGCGCGGCCGGTCTGAGCACCGACCGGATCGACGCGATGGTGGCGGCCGCGCTGCGGGCGGGCAGCCTCGGCGCCAAGATCACCGGGGGTGGCCTGGGCGGCTGCGTCCTGGCGATGACCCAGCCCGAACACGCCCGCCAGGTCGCGGCCCAGCTGCACGAGGCCGGCGCCGTCCAGACGTGGGTGGTGCCGTTGAGGAGGCTTGCCGCTCATGCGCTCTGAACAGCCGACCCTGCACACGGAGCAGCCGGGCACGCGTGCTGAACAACCCAGCGTGCTCGCGGGCCAGCCGCCCGCGCCCTCCACGGAGCCGGCCCCGCGCCCCGCACAGCCCGGCGGGCGCGCCGATCAGCCCGGCGGGCGCGCCGATCAGCCCGGCGCGCGCCCAGAACAGGCGACCACGCCCTCGGCACAGTCGCCCCTGCACGCGGAGCAGTCGGCCACCGGGGCCGGGCAGGTGGGCGTGCCCTCCCGGGTGCCGCCCATCTGCATCGGCCAACCGGTCACGTCGTCGCGCCCCGGCCTCGGGCATTCCGCCACGGCCGTCGCGCATCCGAACATCGCGCTGATCAAGTACTGGGGCAAGAGCGACGAGCGGTTGTTCCTGCCGCGGACCGACAGTCTGTCGATGACCCTGGACATCTTCCCCACGACCACCCGGGTCCGGCTCGCCCCCGAGGCCGGGCAGGACACGGTCACGTTCAACGGCCGGCCCGCGACGGGTGAGGCGGAGCGGCGCATCATCGCCTTCCTCGAGCTGGTGCGGGAGCGGGCCGGCCGCGCCGAACGGGCGGACGTCGACACCGAGAACACCGTCCCCACGGGGGCCGGTCTGGCGTCGTCGGCCAGCGGGTTCGCCGCCCTCGCGGTCGCCGCGGCCGCCGCCTACGGGCTGGAGCTCGACGCCGCCGGCCTGTCCAGGCTGGCCCGGCGCGGATCGGGGTCGGCCTCGCGGTCGATCTTCGGCGACTTCGCCATCTGGCACGCCGGCCGGACCGACGGCACCCCCGAGGAGGCGGACCTGAGCTCGTACGCCGAGCCGGTGCAGACCGCTCCCCTGGACCCGGCGCTGGTCATCGCCGTCGTCAACGCGGGCCCCAAGGAGGTGTCCAGCCGTACGGCCATGCGCCGCACCATGGACACCTCACCGCTGTTCGAGCCGTGGGCGTTGTCCAGCAAGGGCGACCTGGCCGACATGCGGGCGGCGCTCGGCCGCGGTGACCTGCCGGCGGTGGGTGAGATCGCGGAGCGCAACGCGCTCGGCATGCACGCCACCATGCTCGCGGCCCGCCCCGCCGTGCGGTATCTGTCGCCGGCCACGCTCACCGTCCTGGACAGCGTGCTCGCGCTGCGGCGGGACGGCGTACCGGCCTACGCGACGATGGACGCCGGGCCGAACGTCAAGGTGCTGTGCCGGCGCGCGGACGCCGACCGGGTCGCCGAGACCGTGCGCGCCGCGGCCCCCGGCGGCGCGGTGCACATCGCCGGTCCGGGCCCGGGTGCCCGGCTGCTGGCCGAGGACGGACGATGACCTCCCGGCGGAGCGTCGTGCGGCGGGCGCCGGGGAAGCTGTTCGTCGCGGGCGAGTACGCGGTGGTGGAGCCCGGCAGCCCGGCGATCCTGGTGGCGGTCGACCGGTACATCACCGTCACCGTCTCGGGTTCCGCCGAGCCCGGCGTCGTCGTCACCTCCGATCTCAGCCCGCGCCCGGTGCGCCATCACTGGCACGACGGCCTGCTGGCCGGCGGCGAGGGCGGCAGCGCCCATGTGGTGGCCGCGATCGAGACGGTGGGCGCCCTGCTCGCCGAACGCGGCCTGCCCCTGCACCCGTTGAGCGTGTCGATCACCAGCACGCTGCACGAGGACGGCAGGAAGTACGGGCTCGGTTCGAGCGGCGCGGTGACCGTGGCGACCGTCGCCTCGGTCGCGGCGTACTGCGGTGTGGAGCTCACCCGCGAGGAGCTGTTCCGGCTGGCGCTGATCGCCACCGCCCGGATCGACCCCAAGGGCTCCGGCGGTGATCTCGCCGCCAGCGTCTGGGGCGGCTGGATCGCCTATCAGGCGCCCGACCGGGAGCAGGTCCTCGCCCAGGTCCTGCGCCACGGCGTCGAGGAGACGCTGCGCGCACCCTGGCCGGGCTTCGCGGTACGACGGCTGCCGCCGCCCGCCGGGCTCGTGCTGGAGGTCGGCTGGACCGGGAATCCCGCCTCGACCAAGTCCCTCGTCGCCGGTCTGCACCGGCGCACCTGGCGGGGCACCTCCTCGCACCAGAAGTTCGTGGCGACGACGGCCGACTTCGTGCAGGCCGCGATCGGCGCGCTCGAGGACGGCGACGGCCCGGGCCTGCTGGAGCAGCTCAGGCGGGCCCGGCAGGAGCTGGCCCGGTTGGACGACGAGGTCGGCCTCGGCATCTTCACGCCCGAACTGACGGCCCTCGCCGACGCCGCCGAGGCCGTCGGCGGTGCGGCCAAGCCCTCCGGGGCGGGCGGCGGCGACTGCGGCATCGCCCTGCTGGACGCCGCCGCCCCGCACGACATCGCGCACGTACGTCAACGGTGGGCCGCGGCCGGGGTGCTGCCCCTGCCGCTCTCCCCCGCCTTGGAAGGGATCGAGGAATGAGCAGCGCTCAGCGCAAGGATGACCACGTCCGGCTGGCCATGGAGCAGCAGCACGCGCACAGCGGACGCAACCAGTTCGACGAGGTGTCGTTCGTCCACCACGCCCTGGCCGGCATCGACCGGCCGGAGGTGTCCTTGGCCACGACCTTCGCCGGCATCTCCTGGCAGGCGCCGCTGTACATCAACGCGATGACCGGCGGCAGCCTCAAGACCGGTGCGATCAACCGGGATCTGGCCACCGCCGCCCGGGAGACCGGGGTGGCCATCGCTTCCGGTTCGATGCACGCCTACTTCAAGGACCCCTCGTGCGCGGACACGTTCCGCGTGCTGCGGACCGAGAACCCGAACGGGTTCGTCCTGGCGAACGTCAACGCGACGGCGTCCGTGGACAACGCGCGCAGGGCCATCGACCTGATCGAGGCGAACGCGCTGCAGATCCACATCAACACGGCGCAGGAGACGCCGATGCCGGAGGGCGACCGGTCGTTCGGGTCGTGGGCGGCGCAGATCGAGAAGATCGCGGCGGGCGTCGACGTCCCCGTGATCGTCAAGGAGGTCGGCAACGGGCTGAGCCGGCAGACCATCCTGGCGCTGCCGAACCTGGGCGTGAAGGTCGCCGACGTCAGCGGCCGCGGCGGCACCGACTTCGCCCGGATCGAGAACGGCCGGCGTGAGCTCGGCGACTACGCCTTCCTGCACGGCTGGGGCCAGTCGGCGCCGGCCTGTCTGCTGGACGCGCAGGACGTCGGCTTCCCGCTGCTGGCCTCCGGCGGGGTCCGCAACCCGCTCGACGTGGCCCGTGCCCTCGCACTCGGCGCCAGCGCGGTGGGCTCCTCCGGCGGGTTCCTGCGCACGCTGATCGACTGTGACGTCTCGGCGCTGATCGCGCAGATCTCGACCTGGCTGGACCAGATCGCCGCCCTGCAGACCATGCTCGGCGCCCGCACCCCCGCCGACCTGACCCGCTGCGACCTGCTGATCCACGGCGAGCTCCGGGACTTCTGCGAGGACCGGGGCATCGACACCCGGCGGTTCGCCCAGCGCTCCAGCTCCATCGACGCCCTCTCCGAGATGACAGGAAGCACACGATGACCGAAGCACACGCGATCGCCGGCGTCCCGATGAGGTGGGTGGGGCCCGTCCGTATCTCGGGGAACGTCGCCACCACCGAGACCCAGGTGCCGCTGGCCACGTACGAGTCGCCGCTGTGGCCGTCGGTGGGCCGGGGCGCGAAGGTGTCCCGGCTGGCCGAGAAGGGCATCGTCGCCACCCTCGTCGACGAGCGGATGACCCGTTCGGTGCTCGTGGAGGCGACCGACGCCCTGACCGCGCTGACCGCCGCCCGGACCATCGAGGCCCGCATCGACGAGCTGCAAGAGGTGGTGCGTGGATGCAGCCGGTTCGCCCAGCTGATCGGCATCCGCCACGAGATCACCGGCAACCTGCTCTTCATCCGCTTCGAGTTCTCCACCGGTGACGCCTCCGGGCACAACATGGCGACCCTCGCCTCCGACGCGCTCCTGAAGCACCTGCTGGAGACCGTCCCCGGCATCTCCTACGGGTCGATCTCCGGCAACTACTGCACGGACAAGAAGGCCACCGCCATCAACGGCATCCTCGGCCGCGGCAAGAACGTCGTCACCGAGCTGCTCGTGCCGCGGGACGTGGTGGCCGACGTACTGCACACCACGGCCGCGAAGATCGCCGAGCTGAACCTGCGCAAGAACCTGCTCGGCACCCTGCTGGCCGGCGGCATCCGCTCGGCCAACGCCCACTACGCCAACATGCTGCTCGCCTTCTACCTGGCGACCGGCCAGGACGCGGCGAACATCGTCGAGGGCTCCCAGGGTGTCGTCACCGCCGAGGACCGCGACGGCGACCTGTACTTCGCCTGCACCCTGCCGAACCTGATCGTCGGCTCGGTCGGCAACGGCAAGGGCCTGGCCTTCGTGGAGACGAACCTGAACCGGCTCGGCTGCCGGGAGGACCGCGCGCCCGGCGAGAACGCCCGCCGCCTCGCCGTCCTGGCGGCGGCCACGGTGCTGTGCGGGGAGCTGTCGCTGCTCGCGGCGCAGACCAACCCCGGGGAACTGATGCGCGCGCACGTCCAGCTGGAGCGCGCCAACTCGACCGCAAAGGTAGGTGTCTAGGGCATGTCACTCTCCATAGGAATCCACGATCTGTCGTTCGCCACCGGCGAGTTCGTCCTGCCGCACACCGCCCTCGCCGCCTACAACGGCACCGAGATCGGCAAGTACCACGTGGGCATCGGCCAGGAGTCGATGAGCGTGCCGGCCGCCGACGAGGACATCGTGACGCTGGCCGCGACGGCCGCCGCGCCGATCGTCGCCCGGCACGGCAGCGAGCGCATCCGCACGGTCGTCTTCGCGACCGAGTCCTCCATCGACCAGGCCAAGTCGGCGGGCGTGTACGTCCACTCGCTGCTCGGACTGCCCTCGGCGACCCGGGTCGTGGAGCTGAAGCAGGCCTGCTACGGGGCGACGGCCGCGCTCCAGTTCGCCATCGGCCTGGTCCAGCGCGACCCCGCCCAGCAGGTCCTCGTCATCGCCAGTGACGTCTCCAAGTACGAGCTGGACAGCCCCGGTGAGGCCACGCAGGGCGCGGCGGCGGTCGCCATGCTCGTCGGCATGGACCCGGCGCTGGTGCGCATCGAGGACCCCTCGGGTCTGTTCACCGCCGACGTCATGGACTTCTGGCGGCCGAACTACCTGTCCACGGCCCTGGTCGACGGTCAGGAGTCCATCGGCGCCTACCTCCAGGCCGTGGAGGGCACCTGGAAGGACTACTCGGAGCAGGGCGGCCGCGCGCTGGAGGAGTTCGCCGCGTTCTGCTACCACCAGCCGTTCACGAAGATGGCCTACAAGGCCCACCGGCATCTGCTGAACTACTGCGGCTACGACACCGACAGCGACGCCATCGCGGGTGCCATCGGCCAGACGACCGCCTACAACACGGTGATCGGCAACAGCTACACCGCGTCCGTGTACCTCGGCCTCGCCGCGCTGCTGGACCAGGCGGACGACCTGACCGGCAAGCCCATCGGTTTCCTCAGCTACGGCTCCGGCTCGGTCGCCGAGTTCTTCGCCGGGACCGTCGTCGCCGGCTACCGGGAGCGGCTGCGCACCGAGGCGAACCGGGAGGCCATCGCCCGCCGCAAGCCGGTCGACTACGCCACCTACCGCGAGCTGCACCAGCGGTCGTTCCCCACCGACGGCGGCGACCACGCCACCGAGCGGCAGACCACCGGCCCGTTCCGGCTGGCCGGGATCAGCGGTCACAAGCGCCAGTACGAGACCCGATAAGCGAGGGCAGCCGCATGACAGACCAGACGATCCTCGGTACGGGAAGCCCCATGAAGGACGTCAGGATCGTCGGTACGGGTGCCTACGTACCGGACCGGATCGTCTCCAACGACGAGGTCGGTGCGCCGGCCGGGGTCGACGACGCCTGGATCACCCGTAAGACCACGATCCGTGAGCGCCGCTGGGCCGCCGACGGCCAGGCCACGTCCGATCTGGCGACGGCCGCGGCGCGGGCCGCGATGGCGTCGGCCGGCATCACCGCCGAGCAGCTGTCGGTGATCGCGGTCGCCACGTCGACGCCGGACCGGCCGCAGCCGCCGACGGCGGCCTACGTCCAGCAGAATCTCGGCGCGTCCGGCACCGCGGCGTTCGATGTCAACGCGGTGTGTTCCGGCACCGTGTTCGCGCTCTCCGCCGTGGGCAGCGTCATCCTGCGGCGGGGCGGCTACGCGCTGGTCATCGGCGCGGACGTCTATTCGCGCATCCTCAACCCGGCCGACCGCAGGACGGTCGTGCTGTTCGGGGACGGGGCCGGTGCGATGGTCGTCGGGCCGACCGCCGAGGGCCCGGTCGTCCGGCATGTCTCGCTGCGTACGTTCGGTGAGCTGTCGGGGCTGATCAGGGTGCCGGCGGGCGGCAGCCGGCTGCCCGTGGACGCCGACGGGCTGGACGCCGGGCTGCAGTACTTCGCGATGGAGGGGCGTGAGGTGCGCCGCTTCGTGGTGGAGCAACTGCCGCAGCTGACCAAGGAGTTCCTGCACGAGGCGGGGGTCGAGGCCGCGGACATCAGCCACTTCGTGCCGCACCAGGCCAACGGCACGATGCTCGACGAGGTCTTCCCCGCGCTGCACCTGCCCCGCGCCACCATGCATCGCACGGTGACGTACTACGGCAACACGGGCGCCGCCTCCATCCCGATCACCCTGGACGCGGCCGCCCGCGAGGGCGCCTTCCGCAAGGGCGAGCTGATCCTGCTGGCCGGCTTCGGCGGCGGCATGGCCGCGAGCTTCGCCCTGGTCGAGTGGTGAGCGGACGCCCCTGAGACCGCCCAGCCCCTCGGCCCGGCCGCCGAGGGGTTGGCGACGTACCCGTACCAACGGTCCACCCCTCTATCCAGAAGGTTTGCACCCATGTCGCTCGTACTCGACGCCGCCGCCCAGGACCTGCTGTTCCGCGAGGCCCGTACCGCGAACACGTTCACCGACGAGCCGGTGACGGACGAGCAGATCCAGGCCGTCTACGACCTGATCAAGTACGGCCCGACCGCCTCCAACCAGAACCCGCTGCGCATCGTCCTGGTCCGCTCCCCCGAGGCCCGTGAGCGCCTCGTGGCACGCATGGCGGAGGGCAACCGCGCGAAGACCGCGGCCGCCCCGCTGGTCGCGATCCTCGCCACGGACAACGAGTTCCACGAGGAGCTGCCCCGGCTGGTCCCGCACGCCCCGCAGATCAAGGACGTCCTCTACGCCGAGCGCCCGGTCCGTGAGCGGTCCGCGCTGCTCAACGGCGCTCTGCAGGCGGCGTACTTCATCGTCGGCCTGCGCGCGGCGGGGCTCGCCGCGGGCCCGATGGGCGGCTTCGACCCGGCCGGCGTGCAGAAGGAGTTCCTCGACGACGACCACACGCCGCTGATGGTGGTCAACATCGGCCGGCCCGGCCCGGACGCGTGGCGTTCGCGGGCCCCGCGGCTGGCCGTCGACGAGGTCGTCACCACCGTCTGAGCACGGGCCGCCCCGCGCCCGAGCCGCCTTCAGGGAGGATCAGTTCAGTGACCAGCCAGGTCAGCAGCCCGGCCGAAGCCGGCAAGGACGTCCACCGCCTGGACCGGGTGATCATCCGGTTCGCGGGTGACTCCGGTGACGGCATGCAGCTCACCGGTGACCGCTTCACCTCGGAGACCGCGTCGTTCGGCAACGACCTCGCCACGCTGCCGAACTTCCCCGCCGAGATCCGGGCGCCTGCCGGAACGCTGCCGGGTGTCTCGTCGTTCCAGCTGCACTTCGCCGACCACGACATCCTCACCCCGGGTGACGCCCCGGACGTGCTCGTGGCGATGAACCCGGCGGCGCTGAAGGCGAACGTCGGGGATCTGCCGCCCGGCGCGGAGATCATCGTCGACACCGACGAGTTCACCAAGCGGGCGCTGCAGAAGGTCGGGTACGCCGAGAGTCCGCTGGAGGACGGCTCGCTCGACGGGTTCCGCCTGCACCGGGTGCCGCTGACCACGCTGACCGTGGCGGCGCTGGAGCGGTTCGAGCTGTCCCGCAAGGACGCGCAGCGCAGCAAGAACATGTTCGCGCTGGGCCTGCTGTCGTGGATGTACCACCGGCCCACCGAGGGCACAGAGAAGTTCCTGAGGGCGAAGTTCGCGAAGAAGCCGCAGATCGCCGAGGCGAACCTCGCGGCGTTCCGCGCGGGCTGGAACTTCGGGGAGACCACCGAGGACTTCGCGGTCTCCTACGAGATCGCGCCGGCCGCCGAGGCGTTCCCGGCGGGCACCTACCGCAACATCTCCGGGAACCTGGCCCTGTCGTACGGCCTGGTCGCGGCCTCCCAGCAGGCGGACCTGCCGCTGTTCCTGGGCTCGTACCCGATCACCCCGGCGTCCGACATCCTGCACGAGCTGAGCCGGCACAAGAACTTCGGTGTCCGCACCTTCCAGGCGGAGGACGAGATCGCCGCGGTCGGCGCCGCCCTGGGTGCCGCGTTCGGCGGCTCGCTGGCGGTCACCACCACCTCCGGCCCGGGTGTGGCGCTGAAGGCGGAGACGATCGGCCTCGCGGTGTCGCTGGAGTTGCCGCTGCTGGTGATCGACATCCAGCGCGGCGGGCCGTCGACCGGTCTGCCGACCAAGACCGAGCAGGCCGACCTGATGCAGGCCATGTACGGCCGCAACGGCGAGGCGCCGGTGCCGGTGGTCGCCCCGCGCACCCCGGCCGACTGCTTCGACGCGGCGCTGGAGGCGGCCCGCCTCGCGGTCACCTATCGCACCCCGGTCTTCCTGCTCTCGGACGGCTACCTCGCCAATGGCAGCGAGCCCTGGCGCATCCCGCGCCCGGACGAACTCCCGGACCTGCGCGTCCAGTTCGCCCAGCGCCCCAACCACACCCTCGCCGACGGCACCGAGGTCTTCTGGCCGTACAAGCGCGACCCGCAGACGCTCGCCCGCCCCTGGGCCGTCCCCGGCACGCCCGGCCTCGAACACCGCATCGGCGGCATCGAGAAGCAGGACGGCACGGGCAACATCTCCTACGACCCCGCCAACCACGACTTCATGGTCCGCACCCGGCAGGCCAAGATCGACGGCATCGACGTACCCGATGTCGAGGTCGACGACCCGCACGGAGCGGGCACGCTGGTGCTGGGCTGGGGATCGACGTACGGGCCCATCACCGCCGCCGTCCGCAGACTGCGCGCGGCCGGCGAGTCCATCGCGCAGACGCACCTGCGTCACATCAACCCGTTCCCGAAGAACCTCGGCGCCGTGCTCGGACGGTACGAGCGTGTCGTCGTGCCGGAGATGAACCTCGGCCAGCTGTCGGCCCTGCTGAGGGCGAAGTACCTGGTCGACGTACAGCCCTTCACTCAGGTCAACGGCATGCCGTTCAAGGAAGAGCAGCTCGCCGACGCACTGGAGGCGACCATCCATGGCCACTGAACTGCCGCTCCTGCCCAAGGACTTCAAGTCCGACCAGGAGGTGCGCTGGTGCCCCGGCTGCGGTGACTACGCGATCCTCGCCGCCGTCCAGGGCTTCATGCCCGAACTCGGCCTGGCCAAGGAGAACATCGTCTTCGTCTCCGGCATCGGCTGCTCCTCCCGCTTCCCGTACTACATGAACACGTACGGCATGCACTCCATCCACGGCCGCGCACCCGCCATCGCGACGGGCCTGGCCACGTCCAGGCAGGACTTGAGCGTGTGGGTGGTGACGGGCGACGGCGACGCGCTGTCGATCGGCGGCAACCACCTGATCCACGCCCTGCGCCGCAACGTCAACCTCAAGATCCTGCTCTTCAACAACCGGATCTACGGCCTGACCAAGGGCCAGTACTCCCCCACCTCCGAGGTCGGGAAGATCACCAAGTCGACGCCGATGGGCTCCCTGGACACCCCGTTCAACCCGGTGTCCCTCGCGCTCGGCGCGGAGGCGTCGTTCGTGGCACGGACCGTGGACTCCGACCGCAAGCACCTCACCTCGGTGCTGCGGGAGGCCGCCGCCCACCCCGGCACCGCGCTGATCGAGATCTACCAGAACTGCAACATCTTCAACGACGGCGCCTTCGAGGCCCTCAAGGACAAGCAGCAGGCCGCGGAAGCCGTCATCCGCCTCGAACACGGGCAGCCGATCCGCTTCGGCACCGACGGCGCCAAGGGCGTCGTCCGCGACCCGGCCACCGGCGACCTGCGCGTCGTGGCCGTCACGGCCGACAACGAGGCGGACGTCCTGATCCACGACGCCCACTCCCCCTCCCCGACCACCGCCTTCGCCCTCGCCCGCCTCGCCGACCCGGACACCCTGCACCACACCCCCATCGGTGTCTTCCGCAGCGTCGAACGGCCCGTCTACGACACGCAGTTGGCCGGCCAGCTGGACGCCGCGATCGAACAGAACGGCAAGGGCGACCTGGCGGCGCTGCTCACCGGCGCCGACACCTGGACCGTGCCCTCGCAAAGGAGAACCTCATGACCTACGTCATCGCCGAGCCCTGCGTGGACGTCAAGGACAAGGCGTGCCTGGACGAATGCCCCGTGGACTGCATCTACGAGGGCCGGACCCGGCTCTACATCAAGCCCGACGAATGCGTCGACTGCGGTGCCTGCGAACCGGTGTGCCCGGTCGAGGCCATCTTCTTCGAGGACGACCTGCCGGAGGAGTGGCAGCACTACCGCAACGCGGAACAGGACGTCCTCACCGAGGTCGCCTAGTCAGATACGGATATGAGGCCCGAGGGCCCGTGAAGGTCAGCGACCTTCGCGGGCCCTCGGCTCGTACGCCGGCCACAGTTCACGGGCGAGGAGCAGCTCCTGCCCGGACAGCGGCACGTCCTCGCGCAGCCGCTCGGGGTGCGCGGGCGGCGGCCCTCCGACCCCCGGCGGCAGCACCAGGAGCCTGCCCTGGGCGTAGCGCACCAGGCGTCTGGCCGAGCGTGAGGCGTAGCCGGGCGCCGCCACGGCCCTCATCGCCTCGGGTCCGACGTAGATCGCCCCGTACGACGCCAGGACCCGCCAGACGGGCCGCAGACAGTAGTCGGCCAGCATCCGACCGCCTCCACACAGCAACCGATACACGTCCACACCTCCACAGATCCGCTAGTCCTTCTCTACAGAGACTGACAAGGTTCACTCGGGAGACGGTCGAGAAGACCATGCGCACGAACGTGCTGGTTTCGGGCGACGGCGGCCCGGTGGCCGGCCGTCCTGACGCATGACGAAACGGCGCGCCGCGGAGGGTTCCGCGACGCGCCGCCGGGGGTGGGGGGACGGTCAGTCGATGCCGCGCACGACGTGCGGCTCCCAGGTGTCGTCCTCGTCGACGCCGGCGAGCAGCAGCGGTGGGGCGAGCGCCATCGCCGCGTCCTGGGCCTGCGTGCAGTGCTCCTCGACGGTGTCGTACACCTGGTCCTCCTGCGCGGTCGGCTCAGTAGCGGTAGTGGTCGGGCTTGTACGGGCCGTCGACCTCGACGCCGATGTAGGAGGCCTGCTCCGGGCGCAGCGTCGTCAGCTTCACGCCGAGCGCGTCCAGGTGGAGCCGGGCGACCTTCTCGTCCAGGTGCTTGGGCAGCGTGTACACGCCGATCGGGTACTCGGACTGCTTCGTGAACAGCTCGATCTGGGCCAGCGTCTGGTCCGCGAACGAGTTCGACATCACGAACGACGGATGACCGGTGGCGTTGCCCAGGTTCAGCAGACGCCCCTCGGAGAGGACGATGATGACCTTGCCGTCCGGGAACTTCCAGGTGTGGACCTGCGGCTTGACCTCGTCCTTGACGATGCCGGGGATCTTGGCGAGGCCGGCCATGTCGATCTCGTTGTCGAAGTGGCCGATGTTGCCGACGATGGCCTGGTGCTTCATCTTGGCCATGTCGCTGGCCATGATGATGTCCTTGTTGCCGGTCGTGGTGATGAAGATGTCGGCCTTGTCGATGACCTCGTCGAGGGTCGTGACCTGGTAGCCGTCCATCGCCGCCTGCAACGCGCAGATCGGGTCGATCTCCGTGACGATCACCCGGGCACCCTGACCGCGCAGCGACTCCGCGCAGCCCTTGCCCACGTCACCGTAGCCGCAGACGACCGCGGTCTTGCCGCCGATCAGGACATCGGTGGCACGGTTGATGCCGTCGATCAGCGAGTGACGGCAGCCGTACTTGTTGTCGAACTTCGACTTCGTCACCGCGTCGTTCACGTTGATCGCGGGGAAGAGCAGCTGGCCGTCGCGCTGCATCTCGTACAGGCGGTGAACGCCGGTCGTGGTCTCCTCGGTCACGCCGCGGATCTCCGAGGCGATGCGCGTCCAGTCCAGCGGGCTGTTCTCCAACAGGGCGCGTACGACGGCCAGTTCCTCGTTGTCCGCAGCGGGCAGCTGTCCCGTCTTCTGGTACTCGACGCCCTTGTGGACCAGGAGGGTGGCGTCACCGCCGTCGTCCAGGATCATGTTCGGGCCGGCCTGCCCGGGCCAGGTCAGGGCCTGTTCGGTGCACCACCAGTACTCCTCCAGCGTCTCGCCCTTCCAGGCGAACACCGGGATGCCGGCGGCGGCGATGGCGGCGGCAGCGTGGTCCTGCGTGGAGTAGATGTTGCAGGAGACCCAGCGGACCTGCGCGCCCAGGGCGACCAGGGTCTCGATGAGGACGGCGGTCTGCACGGTCATGTGCAGCGAGCCCGTGATCCGCGCGCCGGCCAGCGGCTGCGCCTCCGCGTACTCCTTGCGGATCGCCATCAGGCCGGGCATCTCGTGCTCGGCGAGGGTGATCTCCTTACGGCCGAACTCGGCGAGCGAGAGGTCCGCGACCTTGAAGTCCGTGAAGTCAGCGGTGGGCTGCGAGGACATGCTGTGCACTCCTTGAGTTCAGTACGTTGTGGTGGATCTCGAGGGTCGCCGTCGAGCGGTTGAGGGTGATGTAGTGCAGGCCCGGCGCGCCCTCGGCGAGGAGTCGCTCGGCCATGGCGGTGGCGTACTCGACCCCGATGCGGTGGCCGTCCGCGGGGTTGTCGCGCGCGGCCTCCAGACGGTGGGCGAGCTGCTCGGGGAAGGCGGCGCCGCTGAGTTCGGCGAAGCGGGCGATCTGGCGGACGTCGGTGGCCGGCATGATCTCCGGGATGATCGGGGTCTCGCAGCCGGCGGCGGCCACCCGGTCGCGCAGCCGGAGATAGTCCTCGACGTGGAAGAACATCTGGGTGATCGCGTAGTCGGCGCCCGCCCGGCACTTGGCGACGAAGTGCCGGATGTCGCTGTCCCAGTCCGCGGAGCGCGGATGGCGTTCCGGGAAGGCGGCCACGCCGATGGTGAACTCGCCCAGCGAGCGCACGAGTTCGACGAGTTCATGGGCGTAGGTGAAGCCCTCGGGGTGGGCCTGCCAGGGCCCCGTGGGGTCGCCGGGCGGGTCGCCGCGCAGCACCAGGACGTCGCGCACTCCGGCGTCCGCGTACTGCCCGATGATGTGCCGCAGCTCGGCGACCGAGTGGCCGACCGCGGTCAGATGGGCGACCGGCCGCAGCGTCGTCTCGGTCACCAGGCGCTTGGTGACGTCGATGGTGCGGTCCCTGGAGGAGCCGCCGGCGCCGTAGGTGACGGACACGAAGTCGGGCGCGAGCGGTTCGATGCGGCGGATCGCGTTCCACAGCGTCTGTTCGCCCTTGGGTGTCTTCGGTGGGAAGAACTCGAAGGAGAAGGTGGTCATGCGCGGCCTCCCGCGTTGAAGTAGCTCGCCTCGGGGTGGTGGACCACGATCGCGTCGGTGGACTGCTCGGGGTGCAGCTGGAACTCCTCCGACAGGTGGACGCCGATGCGTTCGGGCCGCAGCAGGTCGGCGATCTTCGCGCGGTCCTCCAGGTCGGGGCAGGCCGGGTAGCCCAGGGAGTAGCGGCAGCCCTGGTACTCGGTGCGGAACATGCCGGAGAGCGAGTCCGGGTCGCCGTCGGCGATCCCGAGTTCGGCGCGCACCCGGGCGTGCCAGTACTCGGCGAGTGCCTCGGCCAACTGGACGGACAGGCCGTGCAGTTCGAGGTAGTCGCGGTAGGCGTCGGCCTCGAAGAGCTTCGCGGTCTCCTCCCCGATGCGGGAGCCGACGGTGACGACCTGGAGGCCGACGACGTCGGTCTCCCCCGACTCCTCCGGGCGGAAGAAGTCCGCCAGGCACAGCCGGCGGCCGCGGCCTTGCCGGGGGAAGGTGAAGCGGGTGCGCTCGTTGCCGTGCTCGTCGAGGAGGATCAGGTCGTCGCCCTTGGACACGCACGGGTAGTAGCCGTGGACCACGGCCGCTTCCAGCAGGTTCTCGGTGCGCAGCCGGTCGAGCCACATCCGCAGCCGCGGCCGCCCCTCCCGCTCGATGGTCTCGCCCTTCAGACCCCACTGCCCCTTGAAAAGGGCGCCTTCGTCGAGCCAGGAGGCGTACTCCTTGAGCTGGATGCCCTTGACGACCCGCGAGCCCCAGAAGGGCGGTGCGGGCACCGCGTTGTCCACGGCCACGTCGGAACGGACCTGTCCGACCTCGGGACGCTCTTCGAGTACGGCGGTGGCGGCGACGCTTCTGACACGGCGCTGCTTGAGCTCGGGCAGCGTGGCTCCGGGTACGCCCCGCTTGATAGCCATGAGGGCGTCCATGAGGCGCAGGCCTTCGAACGCGTCGCGGGCGTAGCGGACTTCGCCCTGGTAGATCTCGTGCAGATCCTGCTCGACATAGGCCCGGGTCAGCGCGGCGCCGCCGAGGATGACCGGGTAATCGGCGGCCATGCCACGGGAGTTGAGCTCCTCCAGGTTCTCCTTCATGATCACCGTGGACTTCACCAGCAGCCCGGACATCCCGATCACATCGGCCTTGTGCTCCTCAGCCGCCTCCAGGATCGCCGAGACCGGCTGCTTGATACCGAGGTTGACCACGTTGTAGCCGTTGTTGGACAGGATGATGTCGACGAGGTTCTTGCCGATGTCGTGGACGTCGCCGCGGACGGTGGCCAGCACGATGGTGCCTTTGCCTTCGGCGTCGGACTTCTCCATGTGCGGTTCGAGGTAGGCGACCGCCGACTTCATCACCTCGGCGGACTGCAACACGAACGGCAGCTGCATCTGGCCGGAGCCGAACAGCTCGCCGACGACCTTCATGCCGTCCAGCAGCGTGTTGTTGACGATGTCCAGGGCGGGAGTGGTCTCCAGCGCCTGATCGAGGTCGGCCTCCAGGCCGTTCTTCTCGCCGTCGATGATGCGCCGCTTGAGGCGCTCCTCCAGTGGCAGCGCGGCCAGTTCCTCGGCCTTGCCGGCCTTCAACGACTTGGCGGTGGCGCCCTCGAACAGCGCCATCAGCTTCTGCAGCGGGTCGTAGCCCTCGGCGCGACGGTCGTAGATCAGGTCGAGGGCCGTCTGCACCTCCTCCTCGCTGAACCGGGCGATCGGCAGGATCTTCGAGGCGTGCACGATCGCCGAGTCCAGGCCCGCCTTGACGCACTCGTCCAGGAAGACGGAGTTGAGCAGGATGCGGGCGGCCGGGTTCAGGCCGAAGGAGATGTTCGACAGACCCAGCGTGGTCTGCACGTCCGGGTGGCGGCGCTTGAGCTCGCGGATCGCCTCGATGGTGGCGATGCCGTCCTTGCGGGATTCCTCCTGACCGGTGCAGATGGTGAAGGTCAGGGTGTCGATGAGGATGTCCGACTCATGGATGCCCCAGTTGCCGGTGAGGTCCTCGATCAGCCGTTCGGCGATCTCGACCTTCTTCTCCGGGGTACGGGCCTGGCCCTCCTCGTCGATGGTCAGCGCGATCAGCGCCGCCCCGTGCTCCTGGGCGAGCTTGGTGACCTTGGCGAAGCGGGACTCGGGGCCGTCGCCGTCCTCGTAGTTGACCGAGTTGATGACCGCACGCCCGCCCAGCTTCTCCAGGCCCGCCTGGATGACGTCGACCTCGGTGGAGTCCAGCACGATCGGCAGCGTGGACGCGGTCGCGAACCGTCCCGCCAGTTCCTCCATGTCGGCGACGCCGTCGCGGCCGACGTAGTCCACGCACAGGTCCAGCATGTGCGCGCCCTCGCGGATCTGGTCGCGGGCCATCTCCACGCAGTCGTCCCAGCGGCCCTCCAGCATCGCCTCACGGAACTTCTTCGACCCGTTGGCATTCGTCCGCTCGCCGATCGCCAGGTACGAGGTGTCCTGACGGAACGGCACGGTTTGGTACAGCGACGCCGCCCCCGGCTCCGGACGAGGTTCCCGCTCCCCCGGCACCATGCCGCGCACCCGCTCGACGACGGCACGCAGATGTTCCGGTGTCGTACCGCAGCAGCCGCCGATCAGCGACAGGCCGTATTCGCGTACGAAGTTCTCCTGGGCGTCGGCGAGTTCGGGCGCGGTCAGCGGGTAGTGGGCGCCGTCCTTGGTCAGTACCGGCAGGCCCGCGTTGGGCATGCAGGACAGCTGGACGCGGGAGTGCCGGGAGAGGTAGCGCAGGTGCTCGCTCATCTCGGCGGGGCCGGTGGCGCAGTTCAGGCCGATCATGTCGATGCCGAGCGGTTCCAGCGCGGTCAGCGCGGCGCCGATCTCGGAGCCCAGGAGCATGGTGCCGGTGGTCTCGACGGTCACCGACACGATCAGCGGGACGTCCAGGCCGAGGGCTTCGAGGGCACGACGGGCGCCGATGACGGAGGCCTTGGTCTGGAGGAGGTCCTGGGTGGTCTCCACGAGCAGCGCGTCGGCGCCGCCCGCGATCAGGCCCTCGGCGTTCTGCTGGTAGGCGTCGCGCAGGGTGGTGTACGGGGCGTGGCCGAGGGTGGGCAGCTTGGTGCCGGGGCCCATCGAGCCGAGGACCCAGCGTTGGCGGCCGTCCCGGGCGGTGAACTCGTCGGCCGTCTCGCGGGCCACGCGGGCGCCGGCCTCCGACAGTTCGTGCACGCGCTGGGGGATGTCGTACTCGCCGAGGGCCGCGTGGTTGGCGCCGAAGGTGTTGGTCTCCACGCAGTCGACGCCCGCGTCGAAGTAGGCGGAGTGCACCGAGCGGACGATGTCCGGGCGGGTCACGTTGAGGATCTCGTTACAGCCTTCGAGGTTCTCGAAGTCCTCAAGGGTGGGGTCCTGCGCCTGGAGCATGGTGCCCATCGCTCCGTCGGCGACCACCACACGGGTGGCGAACGCCTCGCGGAGCGCGGTGACGCGGGCGCGGTGGTGGGCGCTCATGACCGGTCGCCGAGGAGGGAGGCGAGCGGTGCGGCGGCGCCGGGGCCGTAGGCGCGCTCGACGATGCCGGTCAGCTGGGCGGGGTCGACCTCGTAGGACTGCGAGCCCACGGCGCCCAGGGCGACGGAGGCGAGGGCGCAGCCGAGGCGGGCGGCGGACTCCAGCGGGGTGCCGTGGGCGACGGCGGCGAGGAAGCCGGCGCGGAAGGCGTCGCCGACGCCGGTCGGGTCGGCGGTCTCGGCGTCGGGGACCGCGGGGACGTCCAGTGTCGGCCGGCCCACGCTCTCGATGCGTACGCCCTTCTCGCCGAGGGTGGTGACCCAGGTGCCGACGGTGGCGAGGACGTCGCTGCGGCTCCAGCCGGTGCGTTCCTTGAGCAGGGCGGCCTCGTACTCGTTGGTGAACAGCCAGGTGGCGCCGTCCACGAGGTCGCGGACCTGGTCGCCGTCGAGGCGGGCGAGTTGCTGGGAGGGGTCGGCGGCGAAGGGGATGCCGAGGGTGCGGCACTCGGCGGTGTGGCGCAGCATCGCCGCCGGGTCGTCGGGTGATATCAGGACGAGGCCGGGGCGGTCGGTGCCGGTGACGAGGGTGGTCAGATCGATGTCGTACGCCTCGGTCATGGCGCCCGCGTAGAACGCGGCGATCTGGTTGGTGTCCTCGTCGGTGATGCACAGGAAGCGGGCTGTCTGGTGTTCGGCGGAGACGTGGACGCCGCCGGTGTCGACGCCGTGCTCCTTCAGCCACACCTCGTACTCGGCGAAGTCGGTGCCGACCGCCCCGACCAGCAGGGGCGCGAGGCCGAGGCCGCCGAGGCCGAAGGCGATGTTGGCGGCGACGCCGCCGCGGCGGACCTCGAGCCGGTCGACGAGGAAGGAGAGCGAGACGTGCGCGAGCTGGTCGGGCAGCAGCTGATCCGCGAACCGTCCGGGGAAGACCATCAGATGGTCGGTTGCTATGGATCCGGTCACCGCGATTCGCACAGGTACTCCTTCGGTCTCTTCGGTCACTTCGGTCGCTGATCGCCGGTGGTGCGGGGGTCGGCCGATAGCGCCGGGCCCGGCCGTCGAGGCGTCGGGTCAGCTGCCCGCGGCCGCCTTGAGCTGCGGGGCGCGGTCGGTGCGCTCCCAGGTGAAGTCGGGCAGCTCGCGGCCGAAGTGGCCGTACGCGGCGGTCTGGGCGTAGATCGGGCGGAGCAGGTCGAGGTCGCGGATGACGGCGGCCGGGCGGAGGTCGAAGACCTCGGTGACGGCCTGCTGGATGCGCTCGACCGGCACGGTCTCGGTGCCGAAGGTCTCCACGAACAGGCCGACCGGCTCGGCCTTGCCGATCGCGTACGCGACCTGCACCTCGCAGCGGGCGGCGAGGCCGGCGGCGACGACGTTCTTGGCGACCCAGCGCATCGCGTACGCGGCGGAACGGTCCACCTTGGACGGGTCCTTGCCGGAGAAGGCGCCGCCGCCGTGGCGGGCCATGCCGCCGTAGGTGTCGATGATGATCTTGCGGCCGGTGAGGCCGGCGTCGCCCATCGGGCCGCCGATCTCGAAGCGGCCGGTCGGGTTGACCAGCAGGCGGTAGCCCTCGGTCTCCAGCTTGATGCCGTCCTCGGCGAGCTGTCCGAGGACGTGCTCGACGACCTCGGTGCGGATGTCGGGGGTGAGCAGCGAGCCCAGGTCGATGTCGGCGGCGTGCTGCGTGGAGACGACGACCGTGTCGAGGCGGACGGCCTTGGCGCCGTCGTACTCGATGGTGACCTGCGTCTTGCCGTCGGGGCGCAGGTAGGGGATGGTGCCGTCCTTGCGGACCTGGGTGAGGCGGCGGGAGAGCCGGTGGGCCAGCTCGATGGGCAGCGGCATCAGGTTCGGCGTCTCGTCGGTGGCGTAGCCGAACATCAGGCCCTGGTCGCCGGCGCCCTGCTTGTCGAGCTCGTCCTCGTCACCCTCGACCCGCGTCTCGTACGCCGTGTCCACGCCCTGCGCGATGTCCGGGGACTGCGCACCGATCGACACGGACACACCGCAGGAGGCGCCGTCGAAGCCCTTGGCGGAGGAGTCGTAGCCGATGTCGAGGATGGCGTCGCGCACGAGTTGGGCGATCGGGGCGTAGGCCGTGGTGGTGACCTCGCCGGCGATGTGCACCTGGCCGGTGGTGATCAGTGTCTCGACCGCGACGCGCGCGGCGGGGTCCTCGCGCAGCAGCGCGTCGAGGATGGTGTCGCTGATGCGGTCGGCGATCTTGTCGGGGTGCCCCTCGGTGACGGACTCCGAGGTGAACAGACGACGTGACATGACTCTCCCGTTGGTTGCGGCCCACAGCACGAGGGGCGTCAGAGCCCGGGCCAGGTCACCCGTGCCACAGCCACGATGAACGACCCCGGACGAGGAGCACTCGAAAGACGACGGAACGTCAGCGGAGGAGGCGAGCTTCGGTGGTGAGGTGCCCGGACGGGGCGGCTGAGCGTGCGGGTGTCCTGAGGAGCCGGGTGGCAGGAACTCCAGACAAGCCGTCAGAGCTGCGTCCGGACGGACTAGGTGGCGGGGACTGCGGTCGGTCCGCCACGTGCTGCGGCCGGCCGGACCGGCGACCGACGACCCGCTGGACGGCACCGGTGACGGCGAAGGACGCGACGCCCTGACTCACGCCCTCGGCCAGACCGCCTGCGCGCCCGGCCACCCCTGACGGACCAGGCGGCAGGCATCGCGGGCGGGCCGTCGGGACTACGGCTGGACGGACCCGCGTCCTGATGGAGCAGGCGGTGGGACTGCGGTCGGGCCGTCAGGGCTGCGGGTGGGTGGCTGGGCTTGGTGGGGTGTCAGGCGTGGGGGCGGGTGGTGTGGTTGAGGGCCTGGGCGAGGGTCGTGGCTTGTTCCCCGGCGTCCGTGGAGGCGCCCGCGAGTACCACCCTGGGCGGGCGGTCGCCGTCGGCCGCGAGGTGCCGGGCCAGGTCGCAGGCGAGGGCGCCCGCCCCGGAGTAGCCGCCGAGTACCAGTTGCCGGCCGCCGGGCAGCGCGGCCAGGGCGGACCGGGCGCGGTCGGTGTCGGTGCCCGTGGTGAGCACCAGCAGCCGCCGGGGGCCGGTGTAGGCGTGGGCCACCAGGTCGTAGCAGTCCGCGGGCGCGCCGGGCGGCGGGACCAGACAGACCGTGCCCGCCTGCTCCTCCCGCGCCGCACGCAGGGTGACCAGCGGATCGTCCAGTCCGGCCCCGGCGGCCTCCGCCATGGGCGGTACGGCCCTGCCCTCCAGCAGCTTCAGCGCCTCCCCCACGGTGGTGGACTCCCGTGCCCACAAGGGGAGTTCACGCAGCAGCAGAGCGCTCTGCACGAGCAGTTCGGTGGCGGCTTCCTCGTCGAGTACGTCACGGTCGTGCACGCCGGTGAAGACCAGGCCGCCCGTCTTGTCGTGGTGGGCGAGCAGCCCGATCGGCAGGACGGAGCGCGCGGGCACGGTGCCGGGGAAGTCGGCTCCGAGTCCCTGCGCGGCGAGTTCGTTCTCCAGGCCCTCCACCGGATGGGGCGGGTCCTCGAAGACGATGACGGTGTCGGCGGGTTCGACGCCCGCCTCCCGCCGGCCGTGGATCCAGTCGCCCGGGACCCACTCGTAGGCGGCCATGTCCAGGGCGCGGTCCCGCAGTTGACGCAGCAGGCCCGGCACGGTGCCCGCCGGGTCCACGTCGACGGACATGAGCAACGAGTTGCGCAGCGGGCCGAGCATCCGGGAGACACCGTCGAGCGGGATGCCGCGCCCCGGTACGGTCACCGCGAAGCTGACCGGGGCCGGTGCGGTGGCGCCGGACGCGCGGTAGATCAGCATCGCCCACACGGCCTGGAGGACGCTGCTCTCCGCGACCCCCCAGCGGCCGGCCCAGCGCGCCAGGCGGATGGTTTCTGCGGCGTCCAGGCGCAGCCGCGAGCGGCCGACCCCGGTCCCGCCCGTGGCCCCGGCGGGTCGGCCCGGCCTGGAGGCGGTGCCGTCGGGCGGCGCGGAGCGTGCCCAGAAACCCCGGGCCGGCCCGAGGTCCTGCGCCGCGACCCAGGCGGCGTAGTCGCGCAGGTCGGGGCGGCGCTCGCCGCCGGGCAGGGCACCGTCACCGAGATAGGCCCGGTAGAACTCGCGCAGCAGGATGTGCACGCTCCAGTTGTCGAGCAGTGCCCGGTGGTAGGTGAGCACGATCCGGGTGGGGGCGCCGGTGCGGGCGGGCGGCATGCCGTCGGATTGCAGCAGGGTGAGCCGCATCGCCGGGGGACACCGCAGGTCGAAGCCGCGCAGCCGGTCGCGTTCCAGGAGCGTGGACAGGTCGTCGCTGGCGGCGTGGACGCGGTTGGTGATGTCGGGGGTGACCCGGCTGTGCACCATGAGCTGGGGTTCGGGGCCGCCGGTGAACGCCGTGCGCAGTACGGTCTCGCAGTCGAAGACCGACTGCCATGCCGCGGTGAAGCGCTGGACGTCGAGGGGGCCGTGCCAGAGCCATACGACCTGCTCGACATGGCGTCCGGTGCCGGGCTGTGCGTCGCCCCCGGTGTAGAGGGCCGTCTGCTGGGGCGTGGCCCGGAACACGGACGGGATCGGGGCGGTGGACGTCTCCGCCAGTTCCTCGAGCAGTTCCCTGAGCAGATCCCCGAGCGCGGCCACCGAGGCGTCGGTGATGCCCTCGACGGGGTCGGACACCCAGTCAAGGCCGATGTGCAGGCGGTCGCCGACGACCTGGAACCGCACCTGGAGCGGGTT
The DNA here is from genome assembly GCF_015163075.1 of Streptomyces justiciae. Lineage (GTDB taxonomy): Bacteria > Actinomycetota > Actinomycetes > Streptomycetales > Streptomycetaceae > Streptomyces > Streptomyces justiciae. The sequence goes on along the minus strand of NZ_JADDXU010000034.1, from coordinate 34,842 downwards.
CACGGACGGTTTCGGCGCACTGCCGGGCACAGGCCGGGCGGCGCCGGGCAGCGGCCCGGTCGCGTCGGGCACCCGCTCGATCGGGGCAGGGAGGACCAGGCAGGTCTGGGCGGGTGGCAGTCCGCGCAGTGCCTCGCGTAGCAGTGGGTCGGGGCTCCACTCCCGGCAGGCTCCGAAGCCGGCGCCGCCGGCCGCCTGCCCGGCGCCGGCCGCCAAGGGGCCTGCCAAGGCCGCCAGTTGACCCAGGAGGTCCAGGGCGGGGTCCAGGGCGAGATGCACCGGGTGCACGTCGGTGAGCCGGCCCACGTGACGCCGTAGGTTCGAGTGGTCTGCCCGGGGGTCGCTCCGGACGTCGAAACTGACCTCGTCCACGCGTTGCCAGCGGGCGAGGGCCAGGGCGAACACGCCGGTCAGCACCTGTCCGGTGGTCAGTGCGAGACGCCGGGCCAGCCCCTGGGTGATCCGCTGGGTCGGTTCCGCGTCCACGATGAAGCCGGTGTGCCGGGCCGGGCCCGGTGCCTTGTCCCGTACGTCCGCCGGACCGGAACCGGTCACGTCCTGCGGCCGGCCCACGCGCGCGGACCAACGGGAGTTGATCATCCGGGCCCTGCGTTCGGCGACCCGGGTCCAGTGCCGGGCCTCCTCGGGGTCGGCGGCCAGTTCCCGAAGCTCCGCGGCCCAGGTCGCGGGGGTGAGTCCGGCGGTTCCCGGGCCCGGGGCCCCGGACGGCCGGGCGCCGTTCTCCGGCTCGTCGAGGAAGGCGGCCAGGTCCTCGATAAGGATGTGCCAGGACGTGTCGTCCACGGCGAGCCGGTCGGCGACCACGGCGAGCCGGTCGGCGCGCGGCCCGGTCGGGCGGCGGTCGCGGGCGAGCAGGGCCCGCAGCTGGACGCCGGTGCGTGCGTCGACCGTACGGCCCAGGGCGGCGACGGCCGCGGAGAAGTCGGCCTCGTCGGTGAACTCGCCCTCTGTCAGAGGCTCCTGACGGTCCATCGCCCCCGCGTCCGGCGCTACGGCTGGCGGTGTCAGCCGGCCGCGCGTGGCGTCGGCGCGGGAGGTCAGCTGGGGGTGGGCGGCCAGGAGGCGGCGCAGCGCCTGTCGTACCGTGCCCGCGTCCAGCGGCCCGTTGGCTTCGACGAACACCGCCTCGTAACGCGGGTATCGGGCCTGCCCGGGAGCGAGGACCGCGCACTGGGCCGGGGTGAGCGGCTGCTCCGCGGCGGGCGGCTCGGTGAGCAGGTCGGCGATACGGCCCGCCAGGGACGCCACGGACGTGCCCGGTGCCGGCGTGAGCCTGAGCGTGTGATGGTCGCGACCGTGCCGCACCAGCCGATGCCGGCCGTCGGCCGGGACGGGGTCACCGGGGGCGAGTTCCTCCAGGGCACGTTCCAGCACGGCAGCGTCGATCGGCCCGCGCACCTCGAGGTCCCAGGAGGCCGGGTACGCGGACGGCCCGAGGGAGACGACCACGGAGACCGCCGTGGGTGAGAAGCGGGCAACGGTCATTCCTGTCCGGGGACATACCGTCCGGTGTGGCCGGTGTGGTCCCCTCCCTCCTCTCCTCTGTAGGCGCTGGACGAGCTGCGAGGCGGCGCTCCCCGAAGTGCTGCGGCCCCCTGGGTGCCGGGCCGGGACCGAGACGGAGCAAGGTCCGGGGCCGGGCGGGCGACAGGGCGGACGGGCCGCGCGCGTGCCCGGCGGAGTCCGGGCGTGACGGGCAGAGACGGCGTGGGCGGCGGGGCGCGGGGCGAGCGAGGGCGGGGCCGCGCTGCCTCGCTTCCATGACGCCTCCTGATCGGCTGGTATCCACTTCGGTCCGACTCAGCACGCTAGTGCAGTACGCGCCGGACGTCCGTTTTCCCAAGCGGGGATGCAGCCGTGCCCTAGCCCGGCAGGGCCGGTCCCCGAGTGCGCGCCGTCGGTGGCGCGCAGCGCGGTGACCGGCCGCCCGGGATCGCCGTCACAGGGTGCGGGCCGCGCTCTTCGCGTGCTGGGCGGCCTGGTCGAGCAGGGCCCTGCTGTTACGGCCGATCACCTCACGTACGTGTCGGCGGGCCTCGGCGGGGTCTGTGTTCTCGCCCAGCAGGGTGGCGACGGTCTGCTCGTTCAGCAGGACGTTGTGCTGGGCGATGACGGTCGCTCCGTGCTCGTCCGGTACGACCGACCACTCGCCGGTGTGTGCCTCCAGCAGCGCGGGCGTCGCGGTGGTCTTGTAGACGATGCGACCGGCGTGCGGGAAGCAGATCCGCACCGCCTCCGTGGTCTCGGGGCCGTCCTCGGTCACCGTCTCCACGGTCACGCGCTGCACGCCGGGCACGTCCTCGGTGAGGTCGACCCGGGCTATGTGAGGCACCACGGCGGGCCAGTCGGCGGCCCGGTAGAGGAAGTCGTAGACCAGTTCGGCGGGGCCGTCTACGCGCACCGACTCCTCGAAGGACAGCACCAGTTCGTCCAGCTGGTCCCAGCGTTCGGCGAGCGCCGCGACTTCGGAGAGCGCGCGGCGCTGGGCGAGGTCGTGGCCTTCGCCGATCCGCTCCACCAGGGCCGTGTCTGCGGCCAGGTCGCCGGCGAGGCTGAAGCCGTACGTGACCTCGACGTCGCTGTCCTGCGGGCCTTCCGACCGCACCTGCACGGTGCCGTTCAGGGAGTGCAGCGGGGGTGCGGGCACCTCCTGGCGGAACTCCACGCAGCGGGCCACGGGGTCCAGGCGGCGCCATGACGTCCACGACTTGAGTTCGCCGCCGACGAGGGACCACATCCGCAGCCGCTCTCGTTCGCCGTCGAACTCCTGGCGCTCCACGTGCATGATCGGCGAGTAGTACAGCGGCCACTTCACCGTGTCGGCGACCAGGGCGTAGACCACACCGGCGGGCGCTGACACGTGCGCCTTCTGCGTCCGGTGGTCCGCGTGTCGAGCAGACATCTCACACCTCTCCTTCCGTGGCGCCGATGGAGCCACCCACAGCATCCAGAAGGCCGCACGAGAAACACTGGAGCCTGACCGGAACGCCGACCTGACGCCGCGGCATGGTGCCGGACGCGGCGGCGACGGGCCGGCGGGCGGGGGCGACACGGCGGCGCATGGCACGTGATGCCGTCCAGGGCGACAGGCCGGTGCCACCGCTGCGGCAGGCGGACCCGCCGCTGCGGCACACAAGGCACGAGCACCCGAGACCCCGGCCAGACCCGGCGCAGGGCCAGGTCACAAGGCCGGCACCAGCCCCGAAGCCGGTTGGCCCCTGCCGCAGCGGCACACGAGGCGCAGCCCCGCCCCCGGCCCAGGACCGGCCGCGACCGCACAGCGGGCACGCCCGCCCAAGCCCCGGGACCAGACCCACCGCAAGCTCCAGCGCCCGGCCTCGAAGCCGGGCAGCACCTCCCTCACCGGTAGGGGCAGGGGTGAGGTCGGCCCCGAGCTGCGCGGGGCGGCGTAGGTCAGGCGACAGGTACCGGTTCGCGCGTGAGGCGGTTGCCGTGATGGCCGGTCCCCGGGAGCCGGGGGCGGGTCAGGCCACGGGGCCTGTTCGCGTGTGATGCGGTCGCCGTGACGGCCGACTCCCAGGCAGGCCGGGGGCGGGTCAGGCCACCGGTACCCGTTCACGCGTGACCCGGTCGGCGACGCGGCAGGCCCGGCCCAGGAGTCGGGGCAAGGTGCGGCTTCGGGCGAAGAAGTGGCGGTCGGGCACCGTGCGCAGCCATGAGGGCCCGTCGGTCGACTGCCGCCAGCCGTCGGCGATCGTGGGCGGTGCCAGCGGGTTGCCCTGCGCGGCGACGACGAGGATCGGGGTGTTGAGCGGACCCGCGGCAGAGGGCGTACGGGCCCCCTCGTCGAGGGCCTGGGCGAGCTCCAGGTCGGCGCGGAGGACCGGGAGCATGGCCTGCAGCCAGACCCCCTCGTCGCTGGTGGCCGGGACGGCACCCTTGCCGCCCAGGATGTCCAGCAGCTCGGCGTCGGTCGCCCCGCGGGCGTCGGGCAGCGCGGCCGGCGCATGGGGCGGTGCCGGGCAGGCGCCGACGGCGAGGAGCGCGGGCCCGGGCAGGCCCGCCTCGTGCAGGGCGCGCGTCACGGTGAAGGCCACCATGGCGCCGAGGCCGTGCCCGTAGAAGACGTACGGGCCGGGGCCGGCGGCCGTGAACCGGGGCAGCAGCTCGGCGAGGAGCGCCTCCCGTGTGGTCACCGCCCGTGCGCCGCGTGGGAGGGGAACCGGCTTGACCTCCACGCCGGCTCCGGTGCTCGCCGCCCAGTGCTCGAAGACCGAGACGCCTCCCTCGGAGTGCGCGAAACAGTGGAGTTGTACTGGCCGTCCGTCCGACATGGCACCCTCCTCCCTCTCCGCCCGGGCTGCCCAGGGCAGTTCGAGGGTTGCCTGAGCGTCTCAAGTACCGCTTGAGAGCAGGCGGAGATCTTGTCCGGAGCGGAGCGAGTCGGCAGGGCCGCGAGGCGCGCGAAAAGCCCGTCGGGCCGGGAGGGGGGAGCCTCCCGGCCCGACGGGCTGGAGATGGTGCTGTGCTCGCTGCCGGTGCCGGCGTCAGTCGTCGGACGGGGCCCCGGTGTCGGCGATGAGGTCGTCGAACTCGAGGTTGAACAGGCGGTGCTTGCCGCTGAGTCCGGAGATCAGCTTGACGAAGTCCACCTCGTCCGCGTTCTCCTTGTCGGGGTCGGTGATCTCCTGCGCCATGCTCCAGTAGAAGCCCTTGGTCTTGGAGCGGTCGTAGAACTGCTCCACGAAGTAGCGGATGTCGCCGAAGAAGTCGCGGTAGGCGGCGGCGTACCGGTCGAGGGCCTTCTCCTCGATCTCCGGGTGCTGGAGGATCTTGTCGACGATCTTCGACAGGGTGCTGGCGGCCATCGTGGCGAGCGCGACACCGGTCGAGAACAGCGGGTCGACGAACGCGGCGGCGTCGCCGACGAGCACCCAGCCGTTGCCGTAGAAGCGCTCGTTGGTGTACGACCAGTCGCGGGCGGTGCGGTAACCGGACGTCTGGTGGGCGTCCTTGAGGATTTCCTTGAGCTTGGTGGTCTGCGCCATCTCGGAGACGAAGAGGTCCTCGAGCGCCTTGTCGGAGGCGCTCGCGGTGGCCGAGCGGGTCACGTAGCCGACGCTGAAGACGCCCTTGTCGATCGGGATGCCCCAGAACCAGCCGTCCTTGATGCCCTCGATGAGGATGTTGCTCCACTCGTCGCCGGGCAGCCGGTGGCAGTTGTCGAAGTACGTCCACACGGCGACGTTCTGCAGCTGGTCGTGCCAGTTGACCTCGGAGTACTTGCGGCCGATGACCCGGGCCTGGCCGGAGGCGTCGACGACCAGGGACGCCCGGGCCTCTTGGGTGCCGTTGAGACCGCGCAGGGCGTAGCGGACGCCGACGACGCGGCCGTCCTCCTCGATGGTCTCCTTGACGGTCGCCTCTTCGACGACGTAGGCGCCCAGCTCGCGCGCCCGGTCCAGGATCATCGTGTCCAGGTCGGCGCGGCGGGTGTGGTACGAGTACGGGATGCGGCCGCCCGTGCTGAAGTTGAAGCTCCACGGGATCTCGTTGTTGCCCCAGACCAGGGTGCCGCCGTACTTGCGCTCGAAGCCCCTGGCCTCCATGCGCTCGGTGAGCCCGAGCTCCTCCATCGGGATCATGAACCCGGGTATGAGGGACTCCCCGACGTGGTATCGGGGGAATCGCTCACGGTCGAGCACGAGAACACGGTGGCCGCGCTGGGCGAGCAGCGCCGCGGTGGTCGCTCCGGCGGGTCCGCCGCCGATGACGATGACGTCGAAATCGTCAGAAAACCCGGAGTGAGTGGACGACATACGAGACCTTCCCCAGTTCCGATTCGGCCGCACTCGCGAGTCGCCGGAAAAGCTTCCATCCCGCTTCTTCCACTCGCTGAGCGCTTTCACAGACCAGAGTGCCGGGACCCGTCGGGCGGTGTCATCGCTCAAATTGCTCAGTGCGGCGGCGGATCGGCCACAGCCCAGTCACGGGCCCGATGTCCTCGGGCTTCTCACTGGGCCACGGCCGTCATTTCCGCTCGATTCGGGATCGTGTACGGGAATTGAGTACGGCATGAATTGAGTACGACTCGAGCCCCCGCTCCGGCCGGCCTCAGGCGGCGTAGAGGTCGAATGTCGAGGTACGCCGTACCCCTGCGAGGACGTCGAGTTGCGGGTCCACGGCCAGCATCGCCTCGTGGAGCCGCTGCACCTGCGGCGACGGCTCGACGCCGAGCTCCTCGATGAGCCGGATGCGCAGCTTGCGGTAGACGGCGAGCGCGGAGGCCTGCCGCCCGGACCGGTACAGCGCCACCATGGCCTGCGAGTGCAGCCCTTCGTGCTGCGGGTAGCGGGCCGTCAGTTCGGTGAGCTCGGCGATGAGTTCGGAGTGCCGGCCGAGCCGCAGATCGGCGTCGATGCGCCGCTCGACGGTGCCGAGCCTGCTCTCCTCCAGGCGCATGACCTCGATACCGAGGATCGGTCCGACCCGTACGTCGACCAGCGCGGGGCCGCGCCACAGGTCCAGCGCCTTGCGGAACCGGTCGGCCGAGGTCTCGTCGTCGCCTGCCTCGAAGGCCGCACGGCCGTCGGAGACCATGCGTTCGTACTCGTGCACGTCCACGCTCTCGGGCGGTATCTGCAGCAGATAGCCGCCGTGCCGGGTGGCCAGTACTTCCTTGGCGGCGCCGGGGGCGTCGGGTCCCATCGCGGTTCCCAGGCGCCTGCGCAGCTGCAGGATGTAGGTCTGCAGAGTGGTGAGAGCGCTCTGCGGCGGCTCGGTCCCCCAGATTTCCTCCATGAGCATGGGGACCGGCATCACCCGTCCGGGGTAGAGGGCGAGGAGAGAAAGAATCTGTCGCGGTTTACCGGCGGTCGGGACAATCGACCCCCCGTTGACCTCGGCACTCAACGGACCCAGAACCTGAATCTTCACTGCTTTCCTCCGTACCTCGTCGAGTTCCTCTCGTGGCTGAATTGCGTCACCGTCAGCACACTAGCGGGAACCGGGCCACGCCCGACTTTCCTCGACCGGAGCTTGAGGAGGTTTCAACTGGGCTGACCGGCCGAAAAGACCATTCGCTTGCGCCGTATCACAGAATTCCGTTCCCGTTTTTCATTCTTCTTGAATTCCGGTGCAGCGGAACTCGATCCGGGAAATCCGATCCGGAATGAGCAGTACCGCTTTTGCGACCGGGGGCCTGGCTCGCTCAGCTGGTGGGGACGAGCCGGTCCTTGGCGGTCTTGGGGGCCGGTGCCGCGGTCTCCGGGTTGGCCGTGAGGATGGACCGCTGCAACCGCCGCAGTCCGGCCGACGGCTCCAGGCCGAGGTCCCGCACGAGCGTGGCGCGCAGCCGCTGGTAGACCTCCAGGGCCTCGCCCCGCCGGCCCGAGCGGTACAGCGCGAGCATGAACTGCCCGTGCAGGCTCTCGTGGGTGCGGTAACGGTTCACCAGAACGGTGAGCTCGGCCAGCAGTTCGCGGTGCCGCCCCAGCCGCAGGTCGGCCTCGATGCGCTGGTCCAGCGCGCACAGCCGGCTCTCCTCCAGACGCCGGATCTCCATCTCCAGCTGCGCCCCGGCCTGGACGTCCGCGAAGGCGGTGCCGGACCACAGCGCCAGCGCCTCACGCAACTGCCGTGCGGCGCCGGGGAAGTCGCCCGCGTCCATGGCCCGGTAGCCGGTGCCCGCGAGGCGCTCGAAGGTGCGCACGTCGCTCTGCCCGTCGCCGCTGGCCAGCAGGTAGCCGCTGGGCATCGTCACCAGCACGTCCTTGGCGGTGCGGCGCCCCTCGCCGTCGATGCCGTCCCGCTCGTCCTTCTCCAGGGCCACGGCGATGAGTTCGCGCAGCTGCAGGACGTAGGTCTGCAGCGTGGTGCGGGCGCTGCGCGGTGGTGCGGCGCCCCACAGTTCCTCGATCAGAGCGGAGACGGGCACCACCCGGTCGGCGTGCAGCGCCAGCAGCGCCAGAACCTGGCGCGGCTTGGGAGCCGTCGGCGTGATGGAGACTCCGTTTTCCGTTACGGCCAGTGCGCCGAGTACCTCGATGTTCACGTGATCTCCCCTGTCTTGTTGCCGGGTGCTCCGGTCGTCCCACGACCGCCAACAGATGCCGGTCCGGCGCCACGACAACACTAAAAACAGCGCAAGCGGTCTGTCAATACCAAACCGCATGTCCTGTATTTTCCAAGCGGAGAGAGGTTGGCATCTAGCCCTTGACCTGCGGGTATTGCGGTTCCCTAGTGGGGCTCTAGGGGTGCTCAAGTGAGGCTCGGGGCGGATACCAGCAGATCCTGGGCGGCAAACAGACCGTAAAGTCTGTTTCTCTGGTCCTACTGCTCGGAGCCGTTGACTTGCTGCTTCGAGCCGGCGCTGACCAGCCCGTGCAGGTCCCGCCGGCCGGCCAGGCTCGGCAGGATCACTTCCCAGAAGCGGGTGATGTTCTGCCGGGACAGCCAGGAGGCGTCGTCGTCGCCGAGGACCTCGAAGCCCGCGGTCGCGGCGACGATGATCCGGGCGCCGTCGGCCCAGGACACGCCCTCCGCCAGAGCCCCTTCGTCCTGGGCCCGGCGGAGCGTGTCCTCGACCCAGCGCTGCCAGTGCACGCGCAGGCTCGACTCCCCGCGGCGCGCGTTGTCGCCGGCGAGCTCGAACCCGCCGCGCAGCACGATGTCGTGAGCGAGGCCGTTCATCAGCTCGTGCGTGGCGTCCACCACCGCCTGGAGCGGCTCGCCCTGCCGGGCCTGCGCCGCCTCGGTGATCCGGCGGACGGCCTCGGTGGCCGCCGCCTCGACCGCGTCGGCGAGCATGCTCTTGTTGGCGAAGTGGAAGTGCAGCGCCCCGTTGCTGACACCGGCCCGCCCGCTGATGGTGCTGAGCGATGCCGTGACGAAGCCTTCCTCGGCGAACACGGCGGCCGCGGCCTGGATCAGTGCCTGCCGGGTGCGAGCGGCTCGCTCCTGTTTGACCATCTGCGTTTCTCCTGAGAACAGGGACGTCGAAAGCCGGTGCCGTACCGACATCCCCGGTCCCGTCGAACGTGGTGCTACTGCGGAGGATTGCCGTGCTTGCGCGACGGCAGATCGGCGTGCTTGCTGCGGAGCATGGCCAGGGAGCGGATGAGAACCTCCCGGGTCCTGGTCGGGTCGATCACGTCGTCGACCAGACCGCGCTCGGCGGCGTAGTAGGGGTGCATGAGCTCGGCCTTGTACTCCTTGACCAGCTTCTGCCGCATGGTCTCGGGGTCCTCGGCCTCGGCGATCTGGCGGCGGAAGATGACGTTGGCGGCGCCCTCGGCGCCCATCACGGCGATCTCGTTGGTCGGCCAGGCGTAGGTGAGGTCGGCGCCGATGGACTGGGAGTCCATGACGATGTACGCGCCGCCGTACGCCTTGCGCAGGATCAGGGAGACCCGCGGGACGGTCGCGTTGCAGTAGGCGTACAGCAGCTTCGCGCCGTGCCGGATGATGCCGCCGTGTTCCTGGTCGACGCCGGGCAGGAAGCCGGGCACGTCCAGCAGCGTGACGATCGGGATGTTGAAGGAGTCGCACCACTGGACGAACCGCGCGGCCTTCTCACTGGCCTCGATGTCCAGGACGCCCGCGAGGGACTGCGGCTGGTTGGCCACGATGCCGACGACCTGTCCGTCGAGCCGGCCCAGCGCGCAGATGATGTTCCGCGCCCAGCGCTCGTGGATCTCCATGTACTCGCCGTCGTCGACGATCTCCTCGATGACCTTGACCATGTCGTACGGCCGGTTGCCGTCGGCCGGCACCAGGTCCAGCAGCGTCTCCGAACGCCGTTCGACGGGGTCCCCGGAGCGTGCCCTCGGTGCCGCCTCCCGGTTGTTCTGCGGGAGCAGCGTGAGCAGGAAGCGCACTTCGGCGAGGCAGGTCTCCTCGTCGTCGTAGGCGAAGTGCGCGACGCCGGAGGTCTCCGCGTGGACGTCGGCGCCGCCGAGGCCGTTCTGGGTGATCTCCTCGCCGGTCACGGCCTTGACGACGTCGGGCCCGGTGATGAACATCTGCGAGGTGTCGCGGACCATGAACACAAAGTCGGTCAGCGCCGGGCTGTAGGCAGCGCCGCCCGCGCAGGGGCCGAGCATGACGCTGATCTGCGGGATGACACCGCTCGCCTTGGTGTTGCGCTGGAAGATGCCGCCGTACCCGGCGAGGGCGGAGACGCCTTCCTGGATACGGGCGCCCGCGCCGTCGTTGAGAGAGACCAGCGGGGCCCCGGCGCTGAGGGCCATGTCCATGATCTTGTGGATCTTCGTGGCGTGGGCCTCGCCCAGCGCGCCGCCGAAGATGCGGAAGTCGTGGGCGTAGACGAAGACCGTGCGGCCCTCGACCGTGCCCCATCCGGTGACCACACCGTCGGTGTAGGGCTTCTTCATCTCCATGCCGAAACCGGTGGCGCGGTGTCGGCGCAGCGGTTCGACCTCGTGGAAGGAGTCCGGGTCCAGCAGCAGTTCGATGCGTTCCCGGGGGGTCAGCTTCCCTCTGGCGTGCTGTGCCTCGGTCGCCTCGCGGCTGGGGCCTGCCAGAGCCTGCTCGCGGATGCTGTGGAGCTCCGCCACGCGTCCGCGTATGTCCGAGGGTCCCGGTTCGTTCGGTACCGGGCCAGTCTTCAGAGCCATGTCAGGTGCCTTCCTGGGACAAGGCCGAGGAGGTCCCGCCCCGGGTCCGTAAAGCCATCATAACAAACCGCTTGAGCGGTTTCTGTTTGAACGGTGAAGGGATTCGGGAGATGGCGTCGCGTCAGCGCCAGCCGTCGGGCGCCACGTAGGACTCCGGCCCTCGCCACCAGTCGATTTCGGCCGCGGGCGACTCCTCAGACTCGGTCTGTTCACCCGCCCGCAGGGACAGCAGCACCGCGACGACGGCGGCCAGCTCCGCCTCGTCAGGCTCCCCCTTCTCCACCCTGATCAGCAGCTTTTCGCTAGCCATACAACCGATCCCCCTTCATCTCGGGCCTGCAGACACGATCGGGCAGGCCACTCAAGGGGCGCTTTGAGATCACTTGAGATGAGGGGCGCCGGAACGCCGGGCGGGCGCCGGCCGGCCCGGATGCCGCCCGCCCGGGAGCCTCTCGGGCGGACCTGCGGGTTTCGGGCCGCCGCCGCAGATCCGGGGCGGTTGTCTCCACATTTGGGAACGAGTCGTTCCATTTATCGTCGGCTGGAGCGCCGCGTTCCATCTAGAAATTAAACCGGATGGTATGTATCTTCGCAGTCCTGAGGGATCCACCACCGACATTCAAGCCACAGCGGCTCAGGGGGAACTATGTCTGCGAGCACGTTCCGCATGCACCGCGCGATACCCAGCGCAGCAGCCACAGAGAGCGCCACGACGGAGCCGACCGGCTCCCGAGCCCCGCTCTACCAGTCCCTGACCACTACTGTTCCAAAGGAATTCGTCCACCGCGCGAGCGTTGCCGAGGTCATGCTGACCGACTGGCGGCCCGTCGCCGAGGACCGCTTCGCCGTCGACGCCCAGTGGCCTCGCGGGCACAGCTTCTTCGCCACCGTGGACGACTGCCACGACCCGCTGATCGCCGCGGAGACGATCCGGCAGGCCGGCATCCTGCTGGCGCACGCCGAGTACGGCGTCCCCCTCGGCCACCACTTCCTGGTGAGCGACCTCAGCGTGGCCGTCCGACCGGAGCATGTGCGTGTCGACTGGACTCCCGCCTCGCTCGAACTCGACGTCCGGTGCGTCGACGTGAAGCGGCGCGGTGCCAACGTTTCCGGGTTCCGCATCGAGGTCTCGATCTATCGTGACGGCGCCCTCGCCGCGACCGGGGGCGGCGCGCTCACCTGCATGAACCCTCGGGTCTACGAGCGGCTGCGTGCCGCCCATGTGCCCGCGGGTGAACGCCCCGAGGTCATCGCGCTGACGGCCCCGGAGGCCCCGCAGACCGTCGGCCGTATGTCCCCGACGGACGTGGTCCTGTCCCCCATCGGGGAACCGGACCGCTGGCAGCTGCGCGTGGACACCCGGCACCCGGTGCTCTTCGACCACCAGGTCGACCATGTGCCGGGCATGGTGCTCCTCGAAGCGTCCCGGCAGGCCGCGGCCGCCACGTTGGGCCATGCCTCGCTGCCTCTCTCCGTTTCCAGTGAGTTCCTGCGCTACGTCGAACTGAACGCGCCGTGCGTCGTCGAGGCCCGCCGCCTCACCGACGTGAACCAGGACGGCGGCGAGACCGTGCTCGTGACCGCCTACCAGGGCGAGACGGCCGTGTTCCGCTGCACCGTGACCATGGCAACGCCCACCGACTGACGACCCTCTTCCCCTTTGTACCGGCCTCCCTCCCGACGCTATGGCTCGTCCGGAGGGGGCCGTTCCACGTCCCGGGCGGGGCGGAGAAGCGGTGAACTAGGGGACGGGAAGGGGGACTTGTCGCGTACGACAGCCACCGGACGGGCTCGCCGTACGACAGGTGTCGACGAGGGAGCCAGGCAGCATCACCGCCGCCGGCGCCCACTCCGTGCTCGGCCCGGGCGGCGCGGGTCACTGGGTGGGGGGGCAGGGCCGCGCGGGTCGCCGGAGGCAAGGCGGTGCGGGTCGCTGAAGACCGGGCCGTTCGGCCCTCCCCCGGCGACCCGCACCGTGGCTACGCTCCCACCGGTTCCGTGGTCGGCGCGAAGGCGGCCAGATGGTCCTGCGCCCAGTGGGAGAAGGTGCGTGCCGGGTGTCCCGTCAAGGCCTCGACCGTGCCGTCGACCCCCGCCTTGGCGCCCGCGCGCTGGCGCTCGGCGCTCTCCAGCAGGGCCTGGACCACCGGTGGCGGATAGCGTCGGGCCAGACCGGCACGGGCCTCGTCGAGCGTCAACTCCGCGAAGCGCAGCGGTATCCCCAGCAGCCCGGCGAGCTGCCGGGTCTGTCCGGCGGCGGTGACGGCCTCGGGTCCGGTCAGGGTGTAGGCGTGCCCGGCGTGCCCCTCCTCGGTCAGGACGCGTACGGCGGCCTCCGCGATGTCCCGCGGGTCCACGCAGGCATTGCCCGACGTCCCGTACAGCGCGCGGACGGTGCGCTCGGATCGTACGGAAGCAGCCCAGGAAAGGGAGTTGGACATGAACGCGCGCGGCCGCAGCAGGGTCCACTCCAGGCCGGAGGCCCGCAGGAGTTCCTCGCCGGCCCGCTGCCACCGGGTGATGAGGTCATCGGCCTCCTCATCGAGCACGGCCGCCGCCGAGAGCTTCACCACCCGTCGTACTCCGGCCAATTGCGCGGCCCGCACGAACCGCGCGTCGTCGTCGCCGGAGGGCCGCGTGGTGACGAGGAACGCCGTGCGCACCCCCTTGAGAGCCCGCGCCAGCGACTGCGGGTCCTCGAAGTCCCCGGCGGTCTTCTCCGCCGTCGGCGCCGCCCCCACGATCTTCGCGGGGTCCCTGGACATGAGGCGGACGCGTAAATCGGCGGGAAGTCGCTCAACCAATGCTCGACCCACCGTTCCGGTGGCTCCGGTCACCAGAATCATCGCGATCCCTCCCCCGCCCGGGCCCCGGTCGCACCGGTGCCCCACCTGATCGCCGCCATCTCAGTCCCCTCCCTGTAGGCAATGCTTTTTGGCAACTCCTTGAATCTGTTACAAGCCAAGGGGCTGCGCGAGAGCCAACCAGCTGTAAGATACAAACTGGACGGTTTTTTTGTTGGGTCTCCGGGCTCATCGACTGGAGGAGGCCGAAGTTGGTCAAGCAGGACCGGGCGATCCGGACTCGACACGCAATCCTGACGGCGGCGGCAAAGGTCTTCGAGGAGCGCGGCTACCAGGCCGCGACCATCAGCGAGATCCTGGCGGTCGCCGGAGTGACCAAGGGTGCTCTGTACTTCCACTTCCCCTCGAAGGAACACCTCGCCGAAGGCGTGCTCCACGAGCAGGACCAGCGGCTGCCCATCCCCGAGCGTCCCTGCACGGTGCAGCGGCTCGTGGACACCGTTGTGCTGCACGCCTACCACCTGCAGACCGATCCGATGGTCCGGGCGAGCGTGCGGCTGTCGCTGGACCAGCAGGCCCAGGGACTCGACCGCAGCGGCCCCTTCCTGCGCTGGAGTGAGGTCGGCACGGAGATGCTGGAGAAGGCCCAGGTCCAGGGGGAACTGCTCTCCCACGTCAACCCGGCCGAGACCGCCGACGTCGTGGTCGGCGCCTTCGCGGGCGTGCAGGCGATGTCCCAGGCCCTGTGCAACTACCAGGACCTGCCACGCCGGGTCAGCTGCCTGCTCCAGCATCTGCTGCCCAGCGTGGTGGTCCCCTCCGTGCTGGCCACGGTCGACATCACCGAGCACCGCGGTGCCGCGGTCCAGACCGAGCTCGAGGCCCTGCACGCCGCGTCCTTGCGCGTCCCCGTCAGCTGACGGTCCCGGCCAGCACACCCCTGGCCTCCACTGCCGCGCCCGGCCCGAAGTACCCGGTCAGAGCGGCGGTCGGCCCGTCGCTCCCGGCGGCCCAGGCGATGTAGCCGTCGGGCCGCACCAGGAGGGCGGGACAGGACAGCTGAGGCACCGGTTCGGCGTGCACCACCCGCACCAGCCCCGCCCAGCCGCGCGCCTGTTCCGCGTAGTCGTCGCCCCGGTCGCCGAGGACGAGCAGCAGCGGCCGCCCCTCGCCCAGCAGCGAGATCACATCGGTCCGCCCCTTGCCGGTCACCAGGTCGACGTTGTGCAGAAACCTTCCTTCCCAAGGGGAGGAATCCGCACCGCGAACCGGCAGCACCGTGTCCTGGGCGCTGACCATGGACGCCAGCACCCCGCTCTCCCGGCCGCCGGCCAGCAGCTCGCCGAACAGCTCCCGCAGCGGGTCGAGTTCGGGGGCGGGCCGCATCAGCGCAAGCTGGGCCCGGGTGTTGTCGATGACCCGCTGTGCGGCGGGCCGGCGCTCCTCGTCATAGGTGTCGAGCAGCCCTTCGCCGGCGGACCCGCGCACCGTGAAGGCGAGCTTCCAGCCGAGGTTGACGGCGTCCAGCAGCCCGGTGCTCAGCCCCTGACCGCCGATCGGGAAGTGCAGATGCGCCGCGTCCCCGGCCAGGAACACCCGGCCCTTGCGGTAGCAGTCGGCCAGCCGGGAGAAGTCACTGAACCTGCTCAGCCACCGCGGCTCGCCCATCGCGACGTCCCGCCCGACCAGCCAGGACACCTCCGCACGCAACTCCTCCAGCGTCAGCGGCGCATGCCGGTCCTGGTGGGCGCCGTCGCAGTTGAGGGTCCGCAGCCGGACCGCGCCCGCTCCCAGGTGCTTGGTGACGATCCAGCCGCGCGGGGTGCGGTGCCAGCCGGGCGGAAGGTCCTCAGCGACGTCGAGGCGGACGTCACCGGCCATCGCCGAGACGGTGGCCGGGTAGGTCCGGGACGCGAAGCCCGCCCCCTCCCGTACGAGACTTCGTGCCCCGTCCGTCCCCACGAGATAGTCGCCCGTACACGTCACTTGGCCGTCCGGTCCCTCGGCCACGACGGCCACCCCGTCCGGCCCCTGCCGGACCTCAATCACCCGGTACCCGCGCACGATCCGCGCACCGGCGGCCCGCGCCCGCTGCCCGAAGTGACGCTCGAGGTCCTCCTGCGCGCACTTCAGAATCGGCTCCGGCTCCGCGGCGGGCGCCGAGATGGCCAGCCCCGGGATGCCCGCGAAGTGGAACGGGCTGTTCGTCACTGCCGAGCCGGTGCACTCCCCTGCCGTCGCGAACCCGCTGAGATAACCGCGCCGGACCAGACACTGCACCGTACGGGCGTGCAGTGTCGTCGCCTTGGGCTGCCGGGAGACCTGGGCCTCCGCCTCGAAGACAACCGTGCGCACGCCGTATCCCGCCAGTTCGCAGGCGAGGACCATACCCACGGGCCCTCCGCCGACGATCACCACTTGAGCCTGCATACCACGCATCGTTGCGGGCCTCCCCCAGTCGTGGACCAATGGCGCATAGGGCAGGCGGAGAACCAAGGCGTACGACCGTCCAGCAGGCCCCGCCCGAATCAACTCCCCGTCTCCCTCCGGGAGTTGAGCTGCCCCATTCGCTCATAAGTGCGGACAGCGAAAAAATATACCGGGTGGACGGTTCTTTGCAACGTCGGCCGGAATCCCTGAACCGTTCTTTGCCTGCGGGGGGTTCGGGGTGGGTCTGTCCCCGACGCGGCGACGCTACTTCCACAGCGTGCTTCCGGGCTCGGACGTCACAGGGCCTGACGGAACTGGCCTCTCGGGGTCAACTCTGCGTCCAGTGGAAGGAGTTGGAGCGAAAGCGACTGTCAGACACGGTACGGAGCTACCAGCGCACCGACGGCACCTACGTTCGCGGTCACTACCGCAGGACCAGCGGTCCGGTCGTTGCGGCGGTCAGTGGAGGCACCGGCGCCGCGAGCACACCAAGCTCCCCTGCCAGCGTCAGCGATCACTTATCCCGCCCGTAAGGGCGGACGGGGGCGCACCGACGCACCGGCCGACCGGGCTGCCGTGACGATCCGTCATTTCGCCTGCCCGCCACACACAGGCGACCTACTCGCCGCTCGTGCGGTGCGGCCGGGTCCGGTCCAGACCGGACCCGGCCGTCGGGTGGGGTTCATACCGCCTTCTCACAGGCTGCGGGCGGTGATGCCCCCTGGGAGGTGGTGGCGCGGATGTCGAGTTCGGCGGTGCCGTCGTTCTTCAGGGCGTTGCTGATACGGCCGTTGCCGGTCTCGGCGTCGAGGGTGGCCGAGACGCCGGCTGCTGCGGTGACCGTGATGCTGCCGGACTGGGTGCGCAGGACGACCGCGCCCCGTACGGCTTCGGCGACCCGGATGTCACCCCGCGCGGTGCTGATCTCCGCCGGGCCGTCCAGCCGTCCGATCTCCACGTCGCCGTCGATCGCGGTGAGGCGGACGCTCGCGGCCTCCTCGATCCTGATCCGCCGGTACGCGCCTTCGAAGACGACGTCGCCGAGGCGGCCGGCACCGCTCAGCTCGGAGCTGGCGGTCTTCGCCTCGACCCGGGAGCCGGCGGGGAGTTGGACGGTGACCTCCAGGGAGCCACCAGCGCCGAGGAGCTGGTTCTTGGGGTCGGCGGTGCGGATGTGCAGGACGCCGTCGGCGTAGTCGACGCTCGTCCGCTCGGCGGCCTGGACGTCGCGCTTCTTGGCGGGGTCGGCGGGCAGGACCTCAACGGTGGTGTCGGCGCGGTCGGCGGCGACGAACTGGATGCGGCCGGCGGGGATGTCGAGGACGGCGGAGATCGGGGCGGGGGTGTCGTACTTCTGCATGATGTTCTCCTGTGTTGCGCGGTCGTCGTTTCCGATGACGGAAAAGCTACGTTGCTTTCCAGATTCAGACAACACAGTTGTTGCAAGCAATCAGCATTTCCGCAGTTCACATCGCCAAAACTGTTGCAACGAGCCTGAGGCAAATGCAACGACAACCTCATCGCTCATTGCAATGAATGAAGGTGAAAGCTCAGGGCAGCAGCTGGGCCACGTCCGACGACAACGGGCCGCCCTCGGAACGTTCGGTCTTGCAGCCCTTGCTGCCCGGCGCCAGGGTGCGCGGGTCTATCGCCTCGGCGGGGGCGCCGGTCGTGTACAGGCCCTCGGGCGCGGTGTCCCGGTCGTGCGGCAGCAGCCAGAACACCCGGCGCCGGAACGTGCCCGAGGAGCGGGAGGGCTTGGCACGGGGACCCAGCACCGCGTAGCCGACCATACGTCCGTCGCGGTGGTAGGCGGGCTTGCCGCGGCGCGTCGGCAGCCGGTCAAGGCTCTGACGTACGTAGTCGAGCGTGCTGATGTCCTCGAGCCAGACGAGGTCGTCCTCGTGGACGAGCTCGTCCTCGGCGATGAGGGCGCTCATGCTGTCTCCTCGTCGGCGACAAGTCCGATGCCCGGGTAGTACTTGCGCTGGTTGGACAGGATCATCTCCTTGGGCGACACCAGTCCCACCACTTCTCGGACCCGCGCCGCGAAGGCCCGGGACGAGATCGCCGGGGCCCCCTCATTCTGGCACCAAGTCTTATAAACCGCGTAGAGCTGGGTCTGTTCGGCCCGCAGCGCGGGGGCCAGCCGGCAGGACTCTGACAGGAAGCGGCCGGTGTGGTCCTCGGTCTCCGCGTACGCCGTCGTGGCGATCCGTACCCGCTCGGGTCCAGTGAGGTCCTTCTGGCCGCCCAGGTAGCGACGGGCGCCCAGGATCAGCCAGTTGAGGATGCCGGGGCCCTCCTCGGTGACGAGGATGTCCGCCAGGTTGTCGATCTTACGGTCGTCCGGGACGACCCGCTGGAACGGAATCAGCCGCATGCGCCGCCAGAACGCGAAGCCTCCGGTGCCCACTTCGGGCCGGTGGTTGCCCAGCAGCCAGAGTTTGTGGGTGGGTTGGAAGCTGAAGAAGTCCTGGCGCATCCGGCGGGCCTTGATGCGGTCGCCGCCCGTCAGGAGCTTGACCCGGGCCTCGTCGAAGCGGTCGCCGGGCTTGACCTCGCTGCACACGATGACGCGTCGGCCGTGCAGTTCGGCCAGGTCGGTGGGATGCCCCTCGTACGGGCGGGCCATCAGGAAGCCGGGCGGGGCGGCGTCGGCGTAGTCCCCGATGAGTTTGATCAGGACGTCCAGGAGCACCGACTTGCCGTTCTTGCCGGAGCCGAACAGGAACGGCATGACCTGCCCGCCGACGTCGCCGGTGATGGAGTAGCCCAGCAGCAGATGCAGGAAGTCGATCATCTCGGCGCCCTCGGGACCGTCGCCGAAGGTGTCGGTGAGGAAGCGGTCCCAGCGCGGCGTGGGCATCGCCTGGGGCGCCGCGGTGGTGGAGCGGGAGTGGAAGTCCTTGTCGGGGTCGGGGGTACGGATCAGCCCGGTACGCAGGTCTACGACTCCGGCCGGGGTGCACAGCGCGTACGGGTCGGCGTCCAGCCGGGCGGCGTTGAGGACCATGCCGGGAGCGGACTTGGCCTGCGCGAGCATCGCGTTCATGCCGCTGGTGCTCAGGGCCCGGCGGCGGTGCTGCTGCAACGCGGAGGAGGTGAACACGCCGCGCGGGTCGTTGCTCGCGAGGGACTCGGCGAGGTCGCCGGCCGCCCACATCACGGTGTCGTCCTCGTCCATCTGCCAGCGGGTGCTGTCCCAGCGGAACCAGCCGAGGCCGGGGACGTGCCGGTAGTCGTTGGAGTAGAGCCTGACGAACAGTTTGGCGTTGCCGCGGTCGCTGAGGGTGTCGGGCAGCAGCCCGTCGGAGGTGGCCTCCCCCGAGGCCGGGGCCACCTCCTCGGGACAGGAGCGGGGCACGGGCTGGGCGAGGATCTGTGCGGCGACGGCCTGGGGGTCGAAAGCCTGGGCGCCGTGGGTCTCAGCCTCGTAGGTCTCAGCCTCGTAGGTCTGGACGCTGTAAGTCTCGGCGCCGTACGTCTGCGCGTCGAAAAGCGTGTCTTCCTGGCGGGACGTCATGCGCGACCTCCCGGCAGCAGTGGACGGGTGCGGCCGGCGTTGAGCCCGCTGCGGATGATGGCCGTGTAGCGGCGTTCCTGGCCCGGCCTGGCGTGTTCGGCGGCTTCCTTGAGGGCGTGCTCGGCCTCGTCCACGGTGAGCTGCCCACCGGCCACCAGCCCGCCCGCGGTGAAGGCGGCCCGGTTCAACTTCTCCGAGAACGCCGCTCCTTCGGCGACGGAGGCGCAGGCGGCCACCTCTGCCAGCAGCGCGGCCAGGACCCGGTTGGCGGCTCCCTCACCGCCTCCTGCGGCCAGCACTGCCTGCCGGGCCCGCGGGGGGACCGGTCGGGGCGCGGGGACGTACGCAGGCGGCAGATGGCCGGTGCGCTCCAGTTCGCGGGCCAGCCAGTCGGGCAGCGGCGCGGGTTCGCGTGCGGGGCCCACGGGCTCGTAGATGCCCGCGTCGGTGACGGTGCCGGGGGCGACGATGTACCCGCCGTGCGCCCGCACGTCGACCTGCCAGGCCAGGGCGCGGACGCCGGAGCCGGTGGAGCACTGCCAGCGGTGGCCGCTGTGGGCCCGGTACCAGACGTGCAGGCCGCCCGAGGGGGTCCTGACGCGCAGGGTCCTCTCGTCGTCGGCGGGGCTGGGGAAGCCGCGCAGGGCGGCCAGCACGCCGATGGTGTGGAAGCCGTTGGCCAGCCCGGTCAGGTCGATGCTGTCGGCGATGCCGATGCCCGGTAACAGGCGGTCCCGACTCGGCAGTTGGCGTTCGTGCGCGTCGATGTCGATGACCAGGAGGTTCGCGGGCCCGCAGGAGATGCCGACGCCGAAGCCGGGGTTGGCGCCCCACCAGCGCTCGATGCGGGCGAAGTCGAGGGTGGCGGCGTGGAATCCGTGGCACCAGCGGCCCGCGGCCGGACAGCCGCAGCCCTTGTGGTGATGGCCGGGACGTCGGCAGTCCTCGCAGTTGCCCGCGGGGGTCTTGCGCCCCGGGGCCAGCGGATGGACGGGCCATCCTCGGCTGGCACACCACCGAGCCGTCATCAGCGCGCCCGCGAGCGGGGCGGACACAGATGAGTAGCTACGCCAGTTGTGCAGCTCAGAGGCCATGCGCACCCCCCACCAGCGACCGAAGCGACTGAGCGACCAAAACAGCCTAGCGAAGCAAGTGGGAACGGAGAGTCCCCTGTGGAAAACAAAGATTCGATTCGATTCGGAACCCAGCTACCGAAGGGACAGCGACCCAGCGACTGAAGCAGCTTCGGTAGCTGTTCAGTCGCTCATGGAAAAGCGCAGGTCAGAGGGGCTGAAGAGACCAAAACAGCGACTGAAGCGACTGAGCGACTGAATATATGACGCGCACACGCGCACACGCACACGCACGCACGCACACGCCAATGTCTTCATATACCCGAACCTTGAGTCGCTTCAGTCGCTGTTTCCCTGGGTGCACTCCATCTGACCTGGCACTTCTTCTCAGCGACTGAGTAGCTACCGAACCCGCTTCAGTAGCTGGACTTCAGTCGCTGACCGCTCTCCGAGCCGATCGGAGCTCAGCGATCGAAGCCGACGCCGCTCGCGGGCCCAGCTACCGAAGCGACTCAAGCGACTCTGCATCCGACCTGAAGCCGGGCGGAGCCAGCCCGTCCGAAAAGCAGCGGTGCGCTCGCCGTTTTCCTTCGCACATGTGTGGATTTCGATCGCTTCAGTCGCTGTTCCCCGCCCGAAAACGCCCTGACCTGGGCCTTCTTGGTAGCGACCGAGAGCGGACGGGAGCGACCCAAGCCTCGCCGCCGCGCCCCCGGGCCAAGCGGCAACACCGTTACCCCGTACGGCCACCTTCTTCCCCTCCTGGCCCATACTGATCTCCTGCGGGAAACGCGGGCGAACAAGGACGCCGGGCGAGCGAGGAGAGGAAATGCCGGAGCGCACTCACGAGTTCGGCCTGTACGGCGCCCGTGGCATCAAGGGCCACGAGGCCGTCGCCCGCCGCCTGGACGCCCTCGCCGGCTACATCGCCACGCCCATCACCGCCAAGCGCGGTCTGCTGGCCCGCCTGCACTACCTCACCCGCACCGACCACGCCCGCGCCGCCGCCCGCGCCGCGGGCCTGACGGTCACCGACCGCACCCTGAAGGCGTGGCTGGACGGCAAGCGCAGCCCGTCCAAGAAGAACCTCGACCGCATCGAGCAGGCCTACCGCACCGTCCGCCGCCACAACACCGCCCGCTACCTCCTGGCCCGCCTCAACCGCGAGGGCCGCGGCACCCGCGTCGAGATCCACCCCCTCAACCAGTCGCAGGTCCCCCGCCCCCGCCAGCGCGTGGTGGAGTTCCGCACCCTCAACGTCCGCCACTGGGACCGCATCGTCGAGGCCTGGGCCGCCGACAACCTCCAGGCCCTCGACGACGCCTGGGTCGACCAGATCGTGGACCTGGGCTCGCAGTGGGGCCAGTACGAGTACGTCACGAACATCGGGTTCGCGGCCTGAGCCACCTATCCGCCCACCACGGCGTACGCCTGCCACCCCACCGGGCTCGCCATTCCGGCACGGTGCTCCGCCTCGCCTGACAGGCCAGGCTGGTCGATTTGTCCCGAATGTGGGTATAGCTGGTGCCCGGACCGGATACCCGGGCCAAATGGTACGGACGCTGAAAAGGCATGGAACGCCTGGCGGGCACCCTGCGGCAAGCCAGGAGGCTGATGCCGCGCAGGCCCCTGAAGCCGGGCCGGACGAGCAGGTTCAGCGGCAGGCGCCGGATACTCCGACAGATCTGCCCAAGAGCTCCTGGGGGGCGGTGCTGAAAGGCGCCCTGAGGGAGTTCAAGAAGGACGAGCTGACCGACCGGGCGGCAGCACTGGCCTACTACGGGATCCTGGCGCTCTTCCCGGCCCTGCTGGCGCTGATCTCGCTGCTGGGGATCGTCGGGCAGTCGGCGACACAGAAGGTGCTGGACAACATCCAGAAACTGGCACCGGGCGCCGCCCGAGACGTCCTCACCAACGCGGTCAAACAGATGCAGGGCAACGCCGGGCTCGGCTCGATCATGGCGATCGTAGGTCTGGGGCTCGCGGTGTGGTCGGCGTCCGGTTATGTCGCGGCGTTCATCCGCTGCGCGAACGCCGTCTACGACGTGCCCGAAGGCCGCCCGGTGTGGAAGGTGCTGCCGGTCCGCGTCGGGGTGACCGCGGTCCTGATGGTTCTTGCGGTGATCAGCGCCGTGATCGTGGTGTTCACCGGCAGCCTGGCCCACCAGGTCGGCACCGCGCTCGGGGTCGGGGACACCTTTTTGACGGTCTGGTCGATCGCGAAGTGGCCGGTGCTGATCCTCCTGGTCACCGTCATGATCGCGATTCTGTACTGGGCGACGCCGAACGTGCGGGCGCGCGGATTCCGCTGGATCACGCCGGGCAGTTTGCTGGCGCTGGCGATCTGGATGATCGCCTCGGCCGCCTTCGCGCTGTACGTGGCGAACTTCGCCTCCTACAACAAGACCTACGGCACCTTCGCCGGCATCATCGTCTTCCTGGTGTGGCTGTGGATCACCAATCTGGCGATCCTCCTGGGCCTGGAGTTCGACGCGGAACTGGCCCGCCAGCGCGCCGTGGCGGGCGGCCATCCGGCCGACAGGGAGCCGTACGTCGAGCCGCGGGACACCCGCAAGTGGGACGACGAGGACCGCCGCCGATTCGGATCCTGAGGGAGCCGCCGGGCCGTTGCGGGCTTCGCCGCCCCGGCGAAGCCGATCCGAGAGCGGTGTGGGAGAACTCTGTGCGGGAAGTCGGCTGATCATGGGAACGATGGCGGACCTTCGCGACGGGGAGCGCCTGCTGTCCCGTCGGGCGATCGGCTGGGGGCCGCCCTGGGTGCGGCGCTTGGCGCCCGTGGTGCAGGAGGCGGCCGAGAACACGAGGCTGTGGTGCGCGACAGCCATAGCGATGACCGCCGTCGGCGGGTGGCCCGGTCGCACGGCGGCCGCCGCCGGGATGGCGGCCATGGGCGTGGCCCAGGTGTTGTCCAACGCGGTTGCCAAACCGCTCTGCCGCAGGCGCCGCCCGCCAGCGGAGTGGGTGCCTCCGGAGGAACTCCAGGAGCGCCCGGACAGCTCTTCTTTCCCTTCCGGGCACACCGCCGCAGCCGTCGCTTTCGCGGGTGGTGTCGCACCGGTGTGGCCGGCCGCCGGTGCCGCCTGTGGCGCCTCGGCGGTGATGGTGGCCGCGCAGCGGGTGCACAGCGGTGCCCACTACCCCTTCGATGTGACGGCCGGCGGGGTTATCGGTCTCTCTGCCGCCGCCCTGGTGCGCTGCGCACCGCAACTCCTGCGGCGACGCCTCGTGTGACGGGTGGTGATGCGTGGCTGCCTGAGGTCCCGGGGGCAGCCGGTCCACGAATCTGAGCAGCAAGGGCGCCCTGAGCGGAGTCCTGGCCGGCGCGGAAGCAGCGCCGTCATCCGGCCCGTCCCTCACACCGCCGGTCGCGGCGCCCGCCCTCAAACAGCATCGTCCCGCTCCCCCCGCCCGGTTTCTCAGGCTGTGTCTGCGGGTCCCGACGGCACGATCACAGTGACCGTGGTTCCGGTGCCGGGGATGTGCCGCACCGTCAGGGTGCCGTCGAGGGCGGCCACCCGCTCGTTCAAGGCGGCCAGGTCCGCGCCCGTCACCGGTTCCGTTCCGTCGTCCGCGACGGTGACCACCAGATCGGTACTGTCCGTGCCGTCCGGGCCGTGGTCGGCGGTGACGTGGACGTGGTCGGCCCCGCCGTGGTCCACGGCCCGCTCAACCGCCTCCGCGACCAGGAGGTACGCATGCGTCTCGACCAGCTCGGGCAGCCGCTCGGAGAACGTGCCCGAGACGGTCGTACGACTGGGGCGGCGCCGGGCGAGGGCGGCGAGTGCCGCGGGCAGTCCTCCGGCGCGCAGGGCGCCGGGGCACAGGGCGTCGGTGACCTCCCGCACGCCGGCCAGGGCCTCCTCGGTGTCACGGACCGCGTCGCTGAGCAGGCCGGCCGCCTGCGCAGGGACCGCGGTCAGCTCCTCGCGGGCTATGTTCAGTCCGAGCAGCGTCCTGACCATCCGTTCCTGTACCTCGTGCTGGAGGACCCTGGCGTGGCGGCGGTCCCGCTCCGCCTGCCGGTGTGCCAGACGCCGGTACAGCGGGCCTGTCCTGCCAGGACTACGGCCGCCGAGACGCGGCTCGGCGTCGAGTGGCCGGAAGACGTACAGGTCCGCTTCGCCGCCCGTGCCGGGCAGCGGCATGCGGTTCCACTCGACCGGCAGGAGCGTGCCGTCGATCCGGGTGAGGGCGCCGCCGCCACTGTCAAGGTCCGCGGCGGGGGACGGGCGGCCGTCGAGCCCCAGCAGTTGGGCGGGGTCGTCGTATCCCATCGCTTCGGCGGCCGCCCGGTTGGCGTAGCGCACCAGGTGGGCGGCGTCCACGGCCCAGACGGGCTGGCGTATGACGTCAAAGACGCTTCCCCAATCGCCGGCGATCGACGTCATCGCGCAGGTTCCTTCCCCCCGGGCCCGGTGGCTCGCCCACCGCGCCCCGTCACTGGCCCGACTCTCACATCCGGTCCAGGGGCACGCATCAGTCATTTGACTTGAAAGAATGCCCTGTTGACTTGAAAGAGTGCCCGGGAAAGGGATCGACCGCTCTCAGTCCTTCGCGAGGGACATGACCCCGGCGATGCGGTAGGCGTCCGCCTCGTCCAGGGTCTCGTGCTCCAGCAGGGCGTGCGCGAGGGCGTCCAACTGGCTGCGGTGATCGCGGAGTTTGCGGCAGGCCTCCTCGTAGCACTCGTCGACGATCCGGCGCATCTCGCCGTCGATGACGTCGAGGGTCTGCGGGGCAGCGGCCAGCCCGTAGGCCTGCTGACCGTCGTTGGGCAGAGCCGACAGCCGGCCCACCCGTTCGCTCATCCCCCACCGGGCGACCATGCCGCGCGCGATGTTGGTGACCTGCTCCAAGTCGCTCTCCGCGCCGGTAGTGATCACGCCGTAGACGACCTGCTCGGCGGCCATGCCCCCCAGCGCGCCGATGATCCGGCCGCGCAAGTACTCCTCGGTGTACGCGTACTTGTCGGCGTCCGGCGTCGACAGCGTCACCCCGAGCGCCCTGCCGCGCGGCACGATGGTGATCTTGCGGACCGGGTCGGCGCCCGGTTGCAGCATGCCGAGGAGGGCGTGTCCGCTCTCGTGGTACGCCGTGCGGCGGCGTTCCTCTTCGGGCATCACCAGCGGGCGTTGCGCGCCGAGTTGGACCTTCTCCAGGGCGTCGGAGAGATCGTGCGCGGTGACGCGGACCTGGTCGCGCTTGACGGCGAGCAGGGCGGCCTCGTTGGCGAGGTTGGCGAGTTCGGCGCCGGTCATGCCCGGGGTGGCCTTGGCGACCTGGGCGAGGTCGACGTCCGGGGCGAGCGGCATGGAGCGGGTGTGGATGTGCAGGATGGCCTCGCGGCCGGTGCGGTCCGGCGGGGAGACGGTCACCACCCGGTCGAAGCGGCCGGGGCGGGTCAGCGCCGCATCGAGGATCTCGGCGCGGTTGGTGGCGGCGATGACGATGACGCCCTCGGAGGCGGAGAAGCCGTCCATCTCGGTGAGGATCTGGTTGAGGGTCTGCTCGCGCTCGTCGTGGCCGCCGATCGAGGAGCCGGTGCGGGCCCGGCCGATGGTGTCGATCTCGTCGATGAAGACGATCGCCGGGGCCACCTTGCGCGCCTCGGCGAACAGCTCCCGCACCCGGGAGGCGCCCACGCCGACGATCATCTCGATGAACTCGGACGCCGAGGCGGAGAAGAACGGCACCCCCGCCTCGCCCGCCACCGCCCGTGCGAGCAGCGTCTTGCCGGTGCCGGGCGGGCCCGCGAGCAGCACGCCGCGCGGCATCTTGGCGCCCATCCGGCGGTAGGCGTCGGGGCGCTTGAGGAAGTCGACGACGTCGTTGAGTTCGTCCTGCACCTCGTCGATGCCGGCGACGTCGGCGAAGCTCGTCCGCTCCTGCTCCGCCTCGACCGGCTTCGGCGGCTTACGGCCCAACACGCCGCTCATGCCGCCGCCCAGTCCGCCGCCCGCCTTGCGGGCCACGAACACCCACACCCCGATCAGCAGCGCGGTCGGCAGGAGCGACACCAGCAGCGACTGGCCGAGGCCGGGCCCCTGCGCGACTGGCGAGGCGGAGACCGACACCTTCTTCTGCTCGATCTCCTTCCACAGCTGGTCGTTGTCGGCGAAGGCAGGCTTGTACGTCTTGAAGTGGACGTACGTCCCGTCGTCCGTGCTGCCGGGTACCTTCCGGGCCTGCTTCAGGGTGCCCTGGATCTGCGAGCCGCGTGAGTAGACGGTCTTGACGTTGCCCGCGTCCAACTGGGCCGTGAAGACCGTGTAGTCGACGGACGTGGTGCCGTCGCCGTGCATGCCGTTGTAGAGGAAGCCGGTCCCCAGGTAGATGACGAGAAAGATCACGACTTGCAGCAGGCAGCCGTTGCGGGAGCGGCGGCCGTCCGGGGTGGGCGAGCCGCCCGGCACTCCTTCGGAGCGCCAAGGTGACCGTGGGTCATGGCGGGGTGGTACGGGTGCGGCCATCAGGCCTCTCCTCACAAGCGGAGCACGGAAAGTTAGGGGACTCGGTTGGCACGGCGGACCATGACGGTCGAGACCAGGCCGAGCATCAGGGCGAGCACGCCGAGGACCACGCCCCCGACGGCGGTGGCTCGGCCCGGGGCCTGGCCCACCACCCAGGGCGAGACCGCCATCCACAGGCCGGTGACGCCGAGGGCGACGCTCAGCCCGGTCATGCGTTCCGGGGCCACCGTGAAGCCGCCGGCCAGTAGACAGATGGCTTTGCCCACGACCAGGTCGTGCACCGCGAGGTCATGATGGCTGCGGGCGAAGCCCAGCACCCAGGGGGAGATCGCGTAGAAGAGGCCGACCAGGAAGACCGGCCCGTTCACCAGCGCCACGTCGTGACCGCTCAGCACCTGGATGCGGCGTCCCGATGTACCGAAGGTGTCGGACGGGTATGTGCTGCCGTCCCTTTGCTGCGTGAATCCTGGCACCTGAGGGCTCCTCACACTCGCCGTCCCGGGGGCTGCGTACACACATGGTGTCGTCGGTGCCCTCAGCGGGACATCACACATGTGAGTGATTGGCGGCTGGCCGGCCAGGAAGCTCCCACTCTATTTGTCCCTTTTGGCACGTTCATGTGATGTGGTCCGTTGCCGCACGGGGCACCTTCGGGCGGAGCACACTCCGCTCTCCCGAAAGGAGGATCCCGTGTCCGACACACAGAACTCGGTCCGCAGGGACCACGGCAGACTGGTCCAGTTGGGCCGGCGCTGGGGCTGGTTGGCCGTCCTGGCCGTGGGCCTGCTGCTGTTCTGGCTGATCCACTCGGCGCTGATCTCCACCGGGAACCCCAATCTCGTCCCCGCCCTGCTCTTCTTCGGGGCGTCCCTGGTACCGGCGGCTTTCGTGAGTTTCGTCGCCGGGCGGCGGCTCGACTTCGGCGTCGGATCGCCCGTCGTGGGCGTCACGGCCCTGGTCGGCGGCGCCATCGGGGTGACCACGGCCGGGTTCCTGGAGTACCGGACGCTGATCCTGCTGGACGTACTGCCGATGGCTGCCGTGGGGGTGATCGAGGAGGCGGCGAAACTCGTCATGCCGCTCGTACTGCTGCTGTTCATCCGGCGCCGCTCCCCCGGTGACGGCCTGCTCATCGGGGTCGCCTCGGGTGCGGGCTTCGCGGTGTTCGAGACGATGGGGTACGCCTTCGTCGAGCTCGTCCAGTCCGGCGGCGACCTGCACGTGGTGGATCATCTGCTCGTGGTGCGCGGCCTGTTGAGCCCGGCCGCCCACATGGCGTGGACCGGGCTGACGAGCGCGGCCCTGTGGTCGGCCGCGGAGCATCACTGGCGGCGCCGCTCCGTGGGGGTGCTCGTCCTGGTCTACGCGGTCGCCGTGGGCCTGCACACGGCCTGGGACAGCTTCGACGACGACACCGCCTACGCGGTGCTGGCCGCCGTCAGCCTGTCCCTGCTGGTGTACACCACCCACCGCCTGGCGGGCCTGTCCCGGTCTGCGGGTGCCGCCCTGGCCACGGTCTCGTCCACGGTGGCTCCCACACCCCAGACCTGATCCCAGGCCCCACGGGTGATCCGCCGTCAACTCACTGGTGGCGGCGGATCAGCTGAGGGTGGGCGTGGGAGAGGTGCCGGCGGGCGGCGGGTCCGTTCCGGTTCCGGGCCCGCCCGTCACCGGGACGCCGCGTCGTGGCTGTCGGCGCGCTGTGTTCCCCTGCCGAGCTGCCGGCGCTCGTCGTCGGACAGCCCGCCCCAGACGCCGTACGTCTCCCCCTGCTTGAGGGCCGTGGCCGCGCAGATGTCGACGACCTCGCAGCGGCCGCAGATCGCGCGGGCCCGCTCCTCGCGGACGCGGCGCGCGCGGCCCCGCTCGCCTGGCGGCGAGAAGAAGGTGGCGCTGCTCATTCCGCGGCAGGCGGCACGTTGCTGCCACTGCCAGTCGGTCAGCAAGGGGCGCAGTGTGTTCTTCGGCGTGTTCCGCATGGTCTTCCTCTCCCTGTCTCGCTACGCCTGTCCGGCCCCGGCGGCCGGACCCGTCGGCATCACTCCGCCAGCTGGGCCCACTCGTCCCAGTCCACGCCCTCCAGCTCGGTGCCCCTCGGGACCATGGCGTAGGTCCCGGCCAGCCATGTCATGACCGGCTCGGCGGGAATCTCGAAGACCGCCTTGCGGGCGCTGCCCACGCGGATGCAGAAGGAGGACGGCTCACCGTCGAGGTCGAGCACCGGCCAGAGCATCACGTCGCCCTCGCCCACGCGGGCGACCAGGCCGTCGGCCAGCAGATCCCTGGACAGCGCCCAGGTCACCGGCCGCACTCCGTCGGTGTCGAAGACCACGATGACGGCGAGCGGGTCCTGGGTGTCGTAGGAGAACTCGCACTGCAGCGGCAGGTCGAGCTCGGGGCACACCCAGTGGGTGATCTCCAGTGCGAGATGGCACTTCTTCATGGTCGCCTCCTAGTAGGACCTCAGCCGGTCGTTCGGCGTGAAACGTGGATTGCTGCTTTGCGGGCTGCTGAGCTCAGTCGATGGCGCGCAGTGTGCGGGAGTTCCGGCGTGCGGCGGCGAGCGCCTCGAAGGCCGAGGTGGCCACCAGTACGGCGCCGCCGACGTCAGCCAGCTGCTC
Source organism: Streptomyces justiciae (assembly GCF_015163075.1). Classification (GTDB taxonomy): domain Bacteria; phylum Actinomycetota; class Actinomycetes; order Streptomycetales; family Streptomycetaceae; genus Streptomyces; species Streptomyces justiciae. Next base: position 5,278 of record NZ_JADDXU010000034.1, on the reverse strand, counting down.
CGGTGACACGAAGGGGAAGGCGGTCATGAACAGACCGGCCGAGACGATCACCGCGTTCAGGACGTCGTCGTAGACGAAGACGTGGCTCACCGAGGGCGAGGTGACGGAGATCGCCATGGTCAGACCCCGCAGCAGCCAGGCGCAGCCGGTCCACAGGGCCAGCAGGAACACCGTGTCGGCGCGTCCGGCGAAGAGGATCGCGCCCAGCGGCAGCGCGGCGACACCACCGCCGGCCAGCAGGCACCGGACGGCCGCCGAGGCCGTGGACCGGCGGACGGCCAGCAGTTGGAGCACTCCCTGGACCGCGATGTGCACCCCGAACAACGCCCCGGCCGCGGCCGGTGTGTGCACGGGCACGACGATCAGCAGGCCGCCCACGGCCGCCGAGACCAGCGAGCCGGCGACCATCGTCGCCCGGGTGAGGGCGCCGCCCGGGCGGGCACTCCACCGGGCGCCGGAGCGCCACACCTGGTGAGATACCGAGTGAGGTTCGGGCTGGCGCATCCGGTCGCGCACCTCATGAGGAGGTGTTTCCAGCTGAGCCATCTCTGTTCCCCGTTCTTGAGCCACAGGCATTCGAATTGCCGCGGCACGTATCTCGTCTGCCGGTGAACCTTGTTTCCTGCGGGCGTGGCGGCCCGAGGTGTGTGCACGGAGACCGGCCCCCACACTTCACGTTCTGGGAGTGGAACTCCCGAGCCGAGCACAAGTCTCTGAGCGGTCCGCAACCCGGTCTGTCGTGTGTTCCCTCGGCCTTCCTCGGGCTTCCCCCAAGGCTTTGTAGGGCCCACCCCACCCCGCGACGGGCACCGACCGTGTGACCTGCGGTGGCGTCCGGGCCTCGGCCGCACCGGAACCGTCGGCTCCGGGCTGGTCCGCCCCCAGACCTCGGGTTTTCCCTACACCCGTCGTCAGGTGGGCCCTCGGAGCGGCTCCGGTGTCCTTGACAGTCACCGGCCACGACAAGGACACATGCTGAGTCCCGGGCGACACACCTCACGCTGCCGCCGGGACACCTCACATGTGCCCCAGCCAGGCCGTGCGGCACACGGAACATGGAGGCTGCCTTGATGAAGGCGACGATGACCGACACCCCGGAGCTGCTCCGACGGCGCGTGCTGCGTCTCGTCCACCGTCATGAGGGTGGAGTGCTGTGGATCGAGGGGCCCGCCGACTCCGGCAAGTCCCATCTGCTGGCCCAAGCCGCCCAGCAGGCGGCCCCGACGGGAGCGACGGTCCTGACCGCCCCCCTGCTGGATGCCCTCGCGCCGCGGCAGCCCGAGGCCGGGGCCCAGGAGCCCGGCTCTCCGTACCAGGCGCTGCGGCAGGTCGAGGACGGACTGCGGGAACTCTCCCGGCAGCGGCCGGTGCTCGTCGTCCACGACGACGTGCACCACTGCGACGACCTGACGCTGCTCGCCCTGCGCACCCTCACCGCACGGCTGGCCGGGCTGCCCGTGCTGTGGATGCTCGCCGCACGCTCCCACCTCGACGTGCCCGCGGTCACGGCCCTGCGCCGCGACCTGCCGGCCGAGCAGACGGACGGCTTCGAACTCACCGCCCTCGACCCCGATGCCGTACGACGGCTCGTCACGGACCTCATGGGCCCGCGGGCCGCGGAGGCCGAACCGTATCTGCCGCTCCTCGGCGGGCTGCCGGGCACGATCCGGCACGCATGCGCGCTGCTCACCTCGTCGCCTGGGCATGACGAGGTGGCCTCGGCTGTCGTCGCACGTCGGCTCGACCAGTTGACGCCGCCCGCCCGCGAACTGGTCCTCACCGCCTCCGTGTTGGGCGACAGCGTCCGCGTACGGCATCTGTCCCGCATGTTGGAACTCAGGGAACCGGCGCTGTTGAGTCCGTTGCGCGAGGTGCTCGCGGCGGGGCTGATGCGCGCCGGGCGGGACCATCTCGCCTTCACGCATCCGTCGCTGCGTGCGGCCGTTGCCGCGACGTTGCCGCCGCCGGTTCAGGTGTCCCTGCGCCGGCGTTCGGTCGACCTCCGGCTCGCGGACGGCACCCCCGCGACGGCTCTCGCCGCCGAGATCGGCGCGCTGGCGGACCCCGGCGACGAGGGGGCGATCCGCGTCCTGGAGGCCGCCGCCCGGGAGGCCGCCCCCCTCGCCCCGGCGGCGGGCGCCGCACATGTGCGCCGTGCGATGGAGCTTGCCCTGCCCGCCACGCCCCGCCGTTCACGGCTGGCGGCGCGGCTGGTGCCGCTGCTGTGGGAGGCGGGCGAGTCCGACGAGGCCCGCGCCTTGGCCCGCGAGGTGCTCCAGACCCCGCCCGACCCGGTCACCCACGCGCATGTCTGTCTGGAACTGGCCCGGATGGGCGGCCCGTTCCCGGTGCACCAGGCCGATGCCCACCTGCGCCGCGCCCTGCACCACCCCGACGTCCCGTTGCCGGTGAAGGACCAGCTGCGGTCGACGACGTTGCTGAACCGGCTGCTCACGGGAGCGGCCGAGGAGGCAGGCGGTGCCGTGGCGGGGGCCCTGAGCCACGTCCGCGGCACCCACCCGCTGAACGACCTCACGCAGCGCACCCTCAGATCGGTCAGCGCCTGTCACCGGCAGCGCTGGAGCGACGCCCTCCGGCACAGCGAGCCGGTGCCGGCGCAGGCCGCCGAACTCGATCCGGCATACGGGCCCATGCTGCCCGAGGTCGTCCTGTCACTGGTCTGGAGAGCCGAGCTGCTGGGCCTGGCCGGCGACCACGAGGGCGCCGCGGATCTCATCGACAGCGGTCTGCTGGAGGCGGAACAGCGAGGCCGTGCGGCGTACGCGGCGCTGTGGCGGCCCGCGCGGGCCCGGCTGCTGCTGGGCGGCGGCCGACTGCGGGAAGCTGCACGGGAACTCGCTGTCACCCAGGAGCCGACCGGGCAGATGCCGGCCACGCCGGGCACTTCCGACGCCGCCGCTGAGGCGGCCGTGCTGTGCGCGCGGGCCCGGGCCGCCTTCCACATCGGCGACGACCGGGAGATGGAGGCGTGTGCGGCACGCGCGGAGGTCTGTCTCGCCGGCGATGACCGGCAGTTGCGGCGGGCCGGAGCGTGGGTGTCGGTCCTGGCCGCCCTGTACCGGGACGAGCCGCTGAGCGGCGAGCGGCTGAACGGTGCCGCCGCCCACGTGCGCCGGGGTTTCCTGCATGTGGCCTGTGTCGATGCGGGGGACCTCGTCCTGCTGGTGACGGCGGCGCTCGCCTCCGGGCAGCGTGAGATGGCGGCGACGGCGGTGCAGTTCGCCGAGGATCGGGCCCGGCTCAACCCCGGTCTGCCGCTGTTCACCGCCGCCGCCATGCACGCACGCGGCCTGTACGCGGGGGACGCTGAACTCCTCGTAGAGGCGGCGGAGGGCCACGGGGAGGTCCGCCCCCTGCTGCGGGCCCGCGCCCTGGAGGACGCCGGTAGGTGTCTCGCGGCGGCCGACGCCCGCGGTGCCCTGTCCCGCTTCGAGGACGCGCTCAGCGGCTACGCCGCCTGCGGGGCCGAACGCGACGTCCAGCGGGTGCGCGGAAGACTGCGCGCGCTCGGCGTACGGCCCCTGGCCACGGCGTCCGCCGCGCCCGCGGCACCGGCCGCCGAATGGCGCGGACTGACCAGGTCGGAGCTCGGCGTGGTGCGGCTGATCGCGCAGGGAGCCACCAACCGTGAGGCGGCGGAACGGTTGTTCGTCTCCCCGCACACCGTGAACACCCATCTGCGGCATGCCTTCGAGAAGCTGGGTGTCCGCTCCCGGGTACAGCTGGCCCGCCTGTACGCCCGCGAGGTCGAATCCCCCGGCGTCGCCGTGTGATCAGGTGAACACCTGCACACGTCGGCCGCCGACCGGCGCTCCGCACACGTGTTAACGTCGAAATGCAAATAGGTGCAAGCAGCATCCACCTTTGTCGCCTCGTGATCCGTGCTCGCCACGAGGTGCCCACCCGCCCCCAGGAGTGACCGTGCCGATCACCGCCCTAGACCGGAAGACCGCGTTGATCGTCGTCGACCTGCAGAAGGGCATCGTCGACCTGCCCCTCGCTCACCCGGTCGCCGATGTCATCGCCCGGAACGCCGAGCTGCTCGCCGCGTTCCGCCGCCGCGGGCTGCCCGTCGTGCTCGTCAACGTCGCCGGTGGCCCCGAAGGCCGCAACGACCTCGGCGCGAGCTTCCCCGCCCCGACCCCGCACTGGACCGAACTCGTCCCTGAGCTGGGCACGGGCAAGAACGACCACCTGATCACCAAGTACTCGCGCAGCGCCTTCACCGGCACCGGACTGAACGAGTGGCTGCGCCGGCGGGACGTCACCCAGGTCGTCGTCACCGGCATCGCCACCAGCAGCGGCGTGGAGTCCACCGTCCGCGACGCACACGAACAGAACTTCCATGTCACGGTCCCGGTCGACGCCGTCACCGACACCGACGGCGCGGCGCACGACCACACCATCACCAAGATCTACCCGCGCATCGCCGAGACGGGCAGCACCAAACACGTGCTGGCCGCTCTCGCCGTATCGCGTTGAGACCTGCGCAGGCCAGGACGGTCATCTCTCTTTCCTCGCCAACTCGGCGCGGACACACCGCGGGTTAGGATCCCGGCATGAATCAACCACTGCGGGCGGTGCTGGGAGAAGACCAGCCATTCATGCGCGAAGGTATCGCGGCCATCCTGCGCAAGTCCGGCATCGACGTGGTCGAGGCCGTCGACAACGCGGTGGACCTCGTCCGGGCCGCCGCGGAGCACCGCCCCGACGTGGTGATCACCGACATCAGGATGCCGCCGGGCCTGGAGGCGGACGGTTTGCGGGCGGCGCAGAAGATCCGCGCCGCCCGGCCGGAGACCGCCGTCATCGTCCTCTCCCAGTTCCTCGACGCTTCCTACGCGCTCGACCTGGTCGGGGACGATCCGAGCGGGGTCGGTTATCTCCTGAAGGAGAAGGTGGCCAGCCCGCAGCTCCTCATAGACGCCGTGGAGCGGGTCCTGGCGCGTGACTCGGCCCTGGACCCCGATGTGATCGCGGCGCTGCTGGGGCGCAAGCGTCCGGAGGACCCGCTGGCCGCGCTGACGCCGAAGGAGCGCGAGGTTCTGGCGCTGATGGCGGAGGGCCACTCCAACACAGGTATCTCCGAGCAGCTCTTCGTGAGTGTCGCCGCGGTGGAGCGACATGTGACCGGCATCTTCATGAAGCTGGGTCTCAGCCAGACGGCCACCGGGCAGCACCGGCGGGTCCTGGCGGTGCTGCGGTATCTGGGCCAGTAGACCCCGTAGCCCTGCGGGGCCGTGGTTCAGGGTGTGGC
>NZ_JADDXU010000033.1 GCF_015163075.1 Streptomyces justiciae | reverse complement strand
ACCCCTCAACCCCCGCGACCACCAGCACCGCACCCGCACCGAACGCCATGCACAACTCAGACACCGCCGCGTCAAAACTCAACGACGCAAACTGCAACACCCGAGCACCCACACCCACCGCAAACCGCTCGATCTGCGCACCCGCCAAATTCACCAACCCCGCATGCGACACCACCACACCCTTCGGCCGCCCCGTCGAACCCGAGGTATGGATCACGTAGGCGGCGTTTGCGGGACGCAGGGGTGCCGTGCGTTCGGCGTCGGTCACCGGGCCCGGTGCCTGGCGTGCCACCGCTGCCGTGACCTCCGGGTCGTCGAGGGCGATCGCCCGGTCCCGGGCGGTCTCGGGCAGCAGGGCGCGGCCGGCCTCGGTGCACAGCACCGCGACCGGGTCGGCGTCCTCCAGGACGAGGGCGAGCCGGTCGGCGGGGTGCCCGGGGTCGAGCGGGACGAAGGCCCCGCCCGCCATCGAGACGGCGAGGAGCGCGACCACGGTGTCCGCGGAATGTTCGGCGACGACGGCGACCCGGCGCTCGGGTCCCACCCCGAGGGTGATCAGGTGCCGTGCCAGGCGGCCCGCGGCGTCCTGCAGTTCGGCGTAGGCGTACGTCCGCTCGTCCGAGTCCAGGGCCATCGCGTCCGGTGTCCGGCGCACCTGTCCGGCGAGCAGTTCGGGCAGCGTCCCGGTGGGCACCTCGGGCTGGATGTCCTGCCAGTCCCGGGTGACACGGGCCAGCTCGGCGCCGGTCAGCAGTCCGAGGCGGGCCAGCGGGGTGCGCGGGTCGGCAGCGAAGCCCTCGAGCACCTGGTGGAGGGCGGCCAGCACCTGTTCGGCGCGGGTCCGGTCGAACAGGTCCGTGCGGTGGTCGAGTTGCAGCTCCAGCCGCTCGCCGGGGCCGACGATCAGGCCGAGCGGATAGTGGCTGGCGTCCCGCGTCCGGCCGTCGAACCGGATGCCGAGGGCGCCGGGGTCGGCCGGCGCCGTGTCCGCCGGGCGCGGGTAGTTCTCGTACACCACGAGCGTGTCGAACTCGGCGCCGGGCCCGGCGAGTTGCCGTATCTCGGTGAGTCCGAGGTGCTGGTGGCCCAGGAGGGCGACCTGGCGGGCCTGGAGTGTGCGCAGCAGGTCGGCGACGGTTTGGCCGCCGGTCAGCTCGACCCGGACCGGCAGGGTGTTGATGAACAGGCCGATGAGCGAGTCGGCGCCCGGCAGGTCCGTGGGGCGGCCCGCGACCGTGGTGCCGAACACGACGTCCTGGCGTCCGGCCAGCCGGGCGAGGACCAGGGCCCACGCGCCCTGCACCACCGTGGCCATGGTGACCCCGTGGTGCCGGGCCAGCGTCTCCAGCGCCCGGGTCAGTTCCGGGCTGCACTCGGTGACCAGCGCCTCCGGCCGCAGCGGCGCGCGGGCGGGGTCGGCCGGGGCGACCAGGGTGGGCTCGTCCGCCCCGGCCAGCTCCGCGCGCCACGCGGCCCGTGCCGCCTCCCGGTCCTGGCGGCCCAGCCAGGCCAGGTAGTCCTTGTAGGAGCGGACCGGCGGTAGTGCCCGGACCTCGCCCCCGGCCCGGTACAGCGTCGACAGTTCGTCCACCAGGATCGGCAACGACCAGCCGTCCAGCACGATGTGATGGGTCGTCATCACCAGGCGGTGCCGCCGCTCGCCGAGGCGGATCAGCAGCAGCCTCAGCAGCGGGCCCCGCTCCAGATCGAAGCCGGCCGACAGTTCCGCCTCGGACAGCCGGGCCGCCTCGGCCTCCGCGTCCTCCCGCGACAGCCCGCTCAAGTCCGCTTCCTGCCAAGGGAGTTCCACCTGCCGGGCGACGACCTGAACGGCCTGCCCCGACCTACGGCGGCGGAAGCCCGCCCGCAGGGCGCCGTGCCGGGCGACCAGGCCCTCCCAGGAGCGACGGAGGCGGGCGATGTCCAGTGGCCCGTCGAGGGCGAGGGCCCGCTGTCCCGCGTACACGTCGGACGCACCGTCCCCGAAGGCCGCGTGGAACAGCAGTCCCTCCTGAAGGGGCGACAGCGGCCAGATGTCTTCGATGGCGTTCCGAGTCCGGGTCATCGCGTAGATCTCCTCACAAATGGGATGGCCCAGAACGGGCGCAAGTAAGGCAAGGGAGGCAGCAGAGACGAGAGTGGGACGGACGAAGGTGTAGACGAAGGTGCAGGTGAGTCGGACGGACGACGGTGTATGTGAGTCGGACGGACGAGCGATCAGTGGTGGTCGTCGGCGTCGGCGTCGGCGAACTCGGACTCGAAGGCCTCGATCTCGTCCTGGTCGAGATCGAGCAGCGCGAAGTCGGAGGGCGTATGACCGCCGGCCGTCGGATCGGCGGTGTGCACGGCGAGGCCTTCCAGCAGCTCCAGCCAGGCCTCGCCCAGACACTCCGCCCGGCGTTCGCCGAGCAGGGTCCCGGGCCAGCTCAGGGTGAGGGTGAGCAGCGGCCCGTCCGGGGTGTCGGCCACCAGGGCACCGGCTTCCAGAGCGTGCGCCACCGGCATGTCGGGGTCCGCCGTACCGACCATCGCGGCGTCCCCGGCCGTCTGCCAGGCACGGACCGGGCCCGCGTCCGGTCCGGCGGCGGCGAACCGGCCGAGGTAGTTGAAGCCGATCTCCGGCACGGGAAGCTCCGCCAGCACCCGTGCCGTGTCGGGGTTCGCCCAGCGCAGCAGACCGTGGCCCAGCCCGTCCCCGGGTACCGCCTGGACCTGCTCCTTCACCCGCTTGACCAGCGCACCGGCCGAGGCGCCGCCGACCGCGGCATCGTCCAGATCGAGCCCCGACACCTCCAGCCGCAACGGATGCACCGCGGTGAACCACCCCACGGTCCGGGACACGTCCATGCCCTCCGCCAACGGTTCCCGACCATGCGCCTCCACGTCCACCAACAGCCCATCGCCACCGACCTCAGGCCGCCACCGCGCCACGGCCCCGGCCAGCGTCGCCAACAACACCTCATGCACACCGCAGTGAAAGAGCCCAGGGGTACGCCCCACCAGAACGGCACTGACCTCGGCGCCCACAGCCCACTCCCGCCGACAGACCACCCGCACGGTGTCCCGCCCCGGCTCCAGCCCCCGCCCCCCAACCACCCACCGCACACCACGCCCAACCACCAGCCGCCCACCAGTCCCAGCCACCGGCCGCGCGCGCCCATCCACCTGCGGCCCACCAGTCCCGGCCACCCGCTGCTCGCCAAGCCCGGCCTCCGGCAGCTCGTCGGCCCCGGCCACCCGCCACACGTCAGGCCCATCCGCCAGCCGCTCACCGGTCCCCGCCACGCCCCGCTCGCCACGCCCGACGCCCTGCCGCTCGCCAAGCCCGGCCCCCGGCCGCTCTTCAGTCCCGGCCGCCCGCCATACATCAGGCCCATCCACCTGCCGCCCGTCAGCCCCAGTCACCGGCCACTCGCGACGCCCGCCCGCCTGCCGCTCGCCAAGCCCGGCCCCCGGCCGCTCTTCAGTCCCGGCCGCCCGCCATACATCAGGCCCATCCGCCAGCCGCTCACCGGTCTCCGCCACGCCCCGCTCGCCACGCCCGACGCCCTGCCGCCCACCAGGCCCAGCCACCGGCCGCTCGCCGGTCCCGGCCGCCCGCCACACATCAGCCCCATCCGCCAGCCGCCCATCGGCCCCAGCCACCGGCCACTGACGACCCCCGCCCGCCTGCCAAACGGCATGCCCATCCGCCTGCCACTCGTCGGCCCCGGCCACCCGCCGCCCGTCACCCCCGCCCAGCAACTCCACCCAGCCGTCCAACTCCGCCGTGCGCTCAGCACTCCGCGCCGCGCGCTCCAGTTGGCGCGCCCAGGAACGGAAGGAGGCGCCACCCCTCTCCAGCACGTCCGCCGGGTTCCGCCCCTCGGCCACGGCCTCGCAGGCCGCTCGCAGATCCGGCATCAGCACCCGCCACGACACCCCGTCGACGACCAGATGATGCGCTACGACGACCACTCGCCCGACCCGGTCCTGACCGGCGTCCACCCACACCGCACGCACCATCACGCCCGCCAGCGGATCCAGCCCCTCGACTGCGGCCCGGGCCGCACCCGCGGCCACGTCGTCGAGACCGTCGTCGGGCACACCCGCGGCATCCACCCGCACCACCCGACCGGAAACATCCACCTCGCCGGCTTCCGGCACCACCAGCACCAGCGGCTCCTCAACCCCGCCCAGCACCAGCGACCCCTCGGCCTCACCAAGTACCGCCGCCCCCTCGGCCCGACCCCGAACCGACGACCCCTCGGCCCAACCCCGAACCGCCGCCCCCTCGGCCCGACCCTGTACCGGCGCCCCCTGAGCTCCACCCCGTACCGGCGACCCCTGAGCTCCACCCCGAACCGGCGCCCCCTCAGCCCCGCCCCGCACCCCAGCCCGAAGCACGGCGTGCACATCCAGCACCGCCCGCAGCCCCGCCTCCAGCACCTCGGTCCCCAGCCCGGCCGGCGCCCCCACAGCCATCCACTGCGCGAACCCCGCCCGCAACGCATCCGCGCCCAGCGACCGCATCACCGGCGTCCACGGCACCTCACCGACGCCGCCGTCATCCACCGCCTCCGACCCGTCCCCGGTCTCGACCGCCACCAGCGCCAGCCGCTCCGGTGTCCGCTCCTCGAAGACCTGCCGAGGCGTCACCACCCACCCGGCCCGCCGCGCACGGGACGCAAGCAGCATCGACATGATCGAGTCCCCACCCAACTCGAAGAACCCGTCCCCGACCCCGACCTTCTCCAGCCCCAACACCTCGGCGAACAGCGCACAGAACGCCTCCTCGGCGAGGCTCCCGGGCGCCCGCCCAGCACCTGCCACCGCCTCCGGCACGGGCAGAGCGGCCCGATCCACCTTCCCGTTCACCGTCAACGGGAACGCATCCAGCACGACCACCACCGACGGCACCATGTACTCCGGCAACCGAACAGCCGCCCTCGCCCGTACGTCGTCGGCATCCACGTCCCCAACGACGTACCCGACCAGCCGACCATCCCGTACGACCGCCACGGCCCGCTCGACCTCCGCGTGAGCGGCGAGTACGGCCTCCACCTCACCCAACTCCACCCGGAACCCACGGAGCTTCACCTGCGCATCCGCACGCCCCACGAACTCCAACTGCCCATCCGCCGTCCACCGGGCCAGGTCACCGGAGCGATACATCCGCCCACCGCCCTCCCCGAACGGACAGGCGACGAACCGTTCCGCCGTCAGTCCAGAACGGCTGACATACCCACGCGCCAGACCATCCCCGGCGATGTACAACTCACCCGCCACCCCCACCGGTACAGGCCGCAAAGACGCATCCAACACATAGGTACGGACATTCCCCAGAGGCCGACCAATCGCAGGCAGGGCGTCCTCACCCGTAATGCCCTCCTCCAACAACACCGCAGTCGAAATGACGGTCGCCTCGGTAGGCCCGTAGGTGTTCCAAACCCGCGCACCCTCACGCCACTTGGCCGCCAAACCGGCCTCCAGGCGCTCCGCACCCAGCACCCAGTTCCCGACCCCGGCAACCGCGCCCGGCTCCAACACCCCCAGCAGCGACGGCACCACACTCGCCACCGTCACACCCGCCGCCTCGATCATGGCCGCCAAAGCGGACGCATCCCGACGCTCCTCCGCCGACGCGATCGCCAGCGCGCCACCCGCAGCCAGCGTGACCGCCACATCCAACACAGCCGCGTCAAAGCTGAACGACGCGAACTGCAACGCCACCACCCCGGGCTCAACCCCGAGCACCGGACGCATCACCGACGCCAGATTCGCCACCGCCGCATGCGCGACGCCCACACCCTTGGGACGCCCCGTCGACCCCGACGTATAGATGACATAGGCCAGTTGACCGCCACCAACCTCAGGCAGCGAACCGGCATCACTCACCAGCTCATCCAGCAGCACACCCGCGGACAGACAGCCGGCCGTCTCCTCCCCAACAACCACCAGCTCGGCCTCACTGTCCGCGACCATGAACTCAAGCCGCTCAGACGGATATTCGGGATCGAGCGGGACGTACGCCCCACCGGCCTTCCACACCGCCAACATCGCCACGACCATCTCGACCCCACGCGGCAGACACAGCCCAACCCGCGACTCCGCCGCCACCCCCCGCGCAACCAACCCACGCGCCAGCGCATCCGACCACGCATCCACCTCGGCGTACGACAACCCCCGTCCCCCCGACCACAGCGCAACCGCCCCCGGAGCCTCAGCCACCCACCCCCGGAACCGCTCCACCACCGACGCCGCATCCACCTCCCGCGCCGTCGCATTCCACTCCCCCACCACCGCGTCCCGCTCGGACGCGTCCAGCAGTTCCACGCCACTCAGCCGCAGCCCCGGATCGCCGGCCATCTGCTCCAGCACCCGCACCAGCCGGCGGGCCATCCGCAACGCGTCCCGCCGGTCGAAGAGATCGGCACGATGGTCGAGGCGGATCTCCAGGCCGTCGGCCGGGGTGACACCCAGGGCCAGTGCGAAGTTGGTCGACTCGCGCAGCTCCGTGGCCGTGAGGGTGAGGTCGTCGCCGAGGGGCTGCGCGTCGAGGTCGCCGGGGTAGTTCTCGAAGGCCAGCAGGGTGTCGAAGGTCGCGCCGGGCCCCGCGGCCCGCTGCACAGCGCTGAGCCCCACATGCTGGTGATCGAGGAGCGCCGACTGCCGTCTCTGCAACTCCGCCAGGGTCTCGCCCACCGTCCGGGCCGGGTCCAGATCCACCCGCACCGGCAGTGTGTTGATGAACAGGCCGAGCATCGCCTCCATGCCCGCGAGCTCCGCCGGGCGCCCCGCCACCGTCGCCCCGAACACCACCGCGGGCCGCCCCGTCAGCTGCCCCAGCACCAGCCCCCAGGCCAACTGCACCACGGTGTTCAGAGTGACGCCGGCACCCCGGGCGAGCCGCTCAAGATCGTGCACCAGTTCGACACTGGCGCGCTCGGTGACCCGGTCCAGCACCACGGACGCCGTCGCGCCGGGCTCGGCCGGGGCGACGAGCACCGACTCCTCGACCGGCGCCAGTTCGGCCCGCCACGCCTCCAGCGCCGCCGACGTGTCCCGCCCGGCGAGCCACGCCCAGTACGGCCGCGACGACACCGGCGCACCGAGCCCGTCCGCCCGGCCGCCGGCCGCGTAGAGCGTCCACAGCTCCCGCAGCACCAGCGGCAACGACCAGCCGTCCAGCAGCAGATGGTGGAGCGTGACCACCATCCGCGACCGCCCGGCGCCCTCCCGCACGAGCGCCACCCGCAGCAGCGGCGGCGCCGCGAGGTCGAACCGCGCGGCCCGCTCCTCGACACCCACCCGTTCCGCGGCGCCCTCGTCCAGACCCGTCACATCGACGTCCCGCCACGGCAGTACGGCCCGGTCGACCACGATCTGCACGGGCCCCGCCGCTCCCGCGACCTGCACGAACCCGGCCCGCAACGCCGTGTGCCGATCGAGCAGCGCCTGCCACGAGGCCCGCAGCCGGGCCCCGTCCACAGCGCCGTCGAGCTTCAGGACCAGCTGCTCGACGTAGACGTCCACGCCCTCCTCGTCGAAGAGGGAGTGGAACAGCAGGCCCTCCTGAAGCGGCGCCACGGGAAGCACGTCCACCAGCCCCGGAACCGCCGCCTCGATCTCCTCGACGCCCGCCTGGTCCAGCGCCACCAGCGGGAAGTCCGACGGCGAGTGACCGCCCGCCCCGCCCCGGACATCAGCGACCAGCCCGGCGAGCCTGCCCGCCCACACCTCCAGCAGAGCACGCGCCCGCCCCTCACCCAGCAGTCGCGCGGGATGGGCCAGCCGCAGCTCCAGCACCGGACCGTCCGCCGTGTCGCGTACCGCTGCCAGCAGCTCTACGGCGTGCATCACCGGGGCGTCCGGCGCGCTCCCCGCCCCAAAGCCCTCGCCCGCCCCGACCCGCCCGAGGTAGTTGAAGCCGACCTGCGCCGAGGGCAGGCCCGCCAACGCCCTTGCCGTGTCGGGGTGGACGTACCGCAGCAGCCCGTAACCGAGTCCGTCCCCGGGTACGGCCCGCACCTGCTCCTTCACCTCCGGCACCGACACTCCTGCGCCCGCCCTCAACCGCACCGGACGCGAGGACGTGAACCACCCCACCGTCCGCGACAGATCCTGGACGCGGTCGGACAACGGCTCACGGCCGTGCCCCTCGACGTCCACCAGGAACCCGTCCACCCCGGCCCACTCACCGACCGCCCCGGCGAGACCCGCGAGCAGCACCTCGTCCACCCCGGCATGGAACGCCGCCGGCACCGCGGTCAGCAGTGCGGCCGTCACCTCCGCCGGAACCGACACGGACACCTCGCGCACCGTCGCGCCGACATCCACAGCCGGGTCCAGCGGTACGTCCGTGAGCGACGGATGCGGCCCGTCCACCACCGCCCGCCACGCCGCCAGCTCCGCCACCCGCTCCGGCCGCCCCGCCTCCGCCGCCAACTCCCGCGCCCACGCCCGGAACGACACCGGAACCGGCTCCAACTCCACGGCCCGCCCCGCGACGAGGCTCTCGTACGCGGACCACAGATCCGGCACCAACACCTGCCAGGACACCGCGTCGACGACCAGATGACAGGCGACGACGACCAACCGCCCCGCCACCTCGGCCCCCGCGTCCAGCCACACCACCTGCACCATCACCCCGGCCGCGGGGTCCAGCCGCCGCACCGCGGCCGCGACCGCCGCCTCCACCGAAGCCGAACCCGAACCCGAAGCCGAACCCGAACCCGAACCCGAACCCGAAGCCGAAGCCGCCAGATCCGCACTCACGACCGGAACCCGCGCCACCAGCCCATCGACCGGCACCGCCAGCTGCCGCGGAACCACCATCACGCCCGACTCCGCCACCAGCCGCGCCCGCAACACCTCATGCCGCTCCACCAGGGCCGCCACCGCACCCCGCAGCGCCACCTCGTCCAGCCCAGCCGGTGCCTCCACCACCATCGACTGCACAACCCCGCGCACACCGTCGGCCCCGACCCGGTCCAGCACCTCCCGCATCACCGGCGTCAACGGCACTTCACCCACGGCCGAGTCCACCGGCCGAGCACCGTCCACCGACCCGCCGACCGCCCCCGCCACCGCGGCCAGTCGCGCCGGCGTCCGCAACTCATGCACCTGCCGAGCCCCGACGACCAACCCCGCACGGCGAGCCCGCGACACCAGCAGCATCGCCGTGATCGAGTCACCACCCAGCTCGAAGAAACTCTCCTCCGCCCCGACCCGCTCCACCCCCAGCAACTCCGCGAACAGGCCGCACAACACCTCCTCACCCGCAGTAACCGGCGCCCGGCCAACCCCCGCCACCGCCTCCGGCACGGGCAGAGCAGCCCGATCCACCTTCCCGTTCACCGTCAACGGGAACGCATCCAGCACGACCACGACGGACGGCACCATGTACTCCGGCAACCGGGTCGCCGCATGCGCCCGTACGTCCTCACCGTCCGCCCCGCCGACGACGTACCCGACGAGCCGACCATCCCGTACGACCGCCACGGCCCGCTCGACCTCCGGCTGAGCAGCGAGTACGGCCTCCACCTCACCCAACTCCACCCGGAACCCACGGAGCTTCACCTGCGCATCCGCACGCCCCACAAACTCCAACTGCCCATCCGCCCTCCACCGGGCAAGGTCACCAGAGCGATACATCCGCCCACCGCCCTCCCCGAACGGACAGGCGACGAACCGTTCCGCCGTCAGCCCAGAACGGTTGACGTACCCGCGCGCCAGACCGTCACCGGCGATGTACAACTCACCCGCCACCCCGGCAGGTACGGGCCGCAGGAAGGCGTCGAGCACGTAGGTGCGGACATTGCCCAGGGGCCGGCCGATCGCGGGCGGGGCGTCTTCACCCGTGATGCCCTCGTCCAGCAGCACGGAAGTCGTGATCACGGTCGCCTCGGTGGGCCCGTAGGTGTTCCAAACCCGCGCACCCTCACGCCACTTGGCCGCCAAACCGGCCTCCAGGCGCTCCGCACCCAGCACCCAGTTCCCAACCCCGGCAACCGCCCCCGGCTCCAACACCCCCAGCAACGACGGCACCACACTCGCCACGTCAACACCGGCCGCCTTCACCATGGCCGCCAACGCCGAGGCGTCCTGCCGCTCTTCGGCTGAGGCGATGGCCAACGCGCCACCCGCAGCCAGCGTGACGGCCACGTCCAGCACCGCCGCATCGAAACTGAACGACGCGAACTGCAACGCCACCACCCCGGGCTCAACCCCGAGCACCGGCCGCATCACCGACGCCAGATTCGCCACCGAGGCATGCGCCACGGCCACGCCCTTGGGACGCCCGGTCGACCCCGACGTATAGATCACATACGCCAGTTGGTCGCCACGCACCTCAGGCAGCGAACCGGCATCACTCACCAACTCATCCAGCAGCACACCCGCGGCCACCCGCCCGGCCGTCTCCTCCACGACCAGCACCACCTCGGCCCCACTGTCCGCGACCATGAACTCCAGCCGCTCAGACGGGTACTCGGGATCGAGCGGCACATACGCGCCACCGGCCTTCCACACCGCCAACATCGCCACGACCATCTCGACCCCACGCGGCAGACACAGCCCAACCCGCGACTCGGCCCTCACCCCCCTCGCGACCAACCCACGCGCCAGCGCATCCGACCACGCATCCACCTCGGCGTACGACAACCCCCGCCCGCCCGACCACAGCGCCACCGCCCCCGGAGCCTCAGCCACCCACCCCCGGAACCGCTCCACCACCAAGCCAGGCTCAGTCACCTCACCCGTGGCATTCCAAGCCCCCGTCACCAGGTCCCGCTCGTCATCCCCCGCCACCTCAACCCGCCGCACCGGCGCCGCAGGCGCGTGGACCGCTCGCTCGACGAAGCCGACGAGGGAGCGATGGACGGCCCGCGTCCACGCCCCGTCATAGAGCGCCGCGTTGGCCTCGACGGTGATGTCGATCCCCGTGGCGGTCCGGTCGATGAGCACCCCGAAGTCCTCGACGAGCCGGGTCGACACGTCCCGTGCCACGCCTCGGCAGGCGCCGAAGGCCAGCTCTCCGGCGCGCGGCAGGATGTTCACGTACGGCCCGAAGTGCCAGCGGTCGCCTTCAGGCCAGCCCAGTTCCCGGCGGAGCCGCTCTCCCCGGTACCGCTGGTGCCGGAGCAGTCCGGCGACAGCCTCGTGGGCGGTGTGTGCGAGGTCGAGCAGGTTCGCTCCGGTGGGGACCGGGAACCGCAGGGGCAGCATGTTCGCCCGGGTGACGCGTGCGCGCAGGTCGGTCTCGCTGACGCGGCCGGTCATGGGCAGGCTGAGGAGCGCCTCGGACGCTCCGGCCATGCCGCTCACGAAGGCGCCGGCGGCGGCGAGGAGCAGTCGGGAGGTCGGCAGGCCGGCGCTGTCGGCGGCCGTACGGAGAGCGGTCGCGGCGTCGGGTGCGAGGGTGCCGGTCACCCGGGCCACCGACCCCGCACCACCCCCGCCTCCGGAAAGGCGCGCGACCTCCGCCAATTCCGGGCGATCAGAAAATCGGTCACGCAGATTGCGTCCGTCTTCCGCAAAGTCACCCGAGTCGCGGTACGCCGTCTCCTCGTCGAATGCCTCGCGCAACGAGATCTGACCGGACTCCGGAAATTGCCTGTCCGCGACGATCGCGGAATAGATCTCGGCGACTCGGCGGGCCATGAGGGTGCACGCATATCCGTCGAGGAGCAGGTGATTGTAGCCCTGGAACCAGCAGTATCGATCGGAATCGAGTCTGAAGAGCACGAACGAGGAGAGCCGCGCCGCGAGCGGGTCCTCCACCGCGGCGAGTTCCTCGCGCATACGGCTTTCGAGCCACGCCCGCCGGTCACCGCCGGTCCCGTCCCACTCCTCGACACGCAGTGCCGGCCGGCCCACGCCGAGCGGTACGGCCCGTACCGTGCCCGTCGCGTCCTCGGTGAAGCGCACGCCCAGGATCTCGGTCTCCTCGACCGTCCGGTGCAGTGCGGCCTCGAAGGCGGCCACGTCGAGCGCGCCCGTGATCTCGACGGCCTGCCCGACGCTGTAGACAGCGCGGGGGCCCGCCAGGCGCTGTGCGCGCCAGATGCCCTCCTGGCTGTCGGACAGGGGAATGCCGCCGTCGATTCGCTCGCTCATGTCCGCCCCTCACCCCTAATTCCCTCTCCATGGGCATTGGACTGCCCGGTGCGCCATTCCGTGGGAAACGCAAGGAAAAGAGCTTCCGCTCGGGAAGCTCCTGGGAATATCACCCCGTGGACCGAAAAGCCCGGTGAAACGTCGTCATAACCCGTTCACGACCGGGGCCGGTCAATCAGAACAATACCTAGCGAAGGGCGTCGTCCAACCGGCCGTTCTGGTCACTTGGACGCGGTCGCCGCGCGGGGCTGCGGCCAGATCTCGTAGCGCTCGCCGTCCTTGACAAGGAGCGGGAAGGAGAGTTCGACGACGAGTCCGCCGTGCGGTCCGGGGCGGGCGGAGAGGGCGGCGTCGTGGGCGGCGGCGATGGCGCGGACGATCGACAGGCCGAGGCCGTGGTGGCCGTCGCCGGCGGTGCGGCTCATGCGCTGGAACGGCTCGAAGAGCTGGTCGACGCGTTCCTCGGGGACGGCGGGCCCGGTGTTGGTGACGGTGAGGACGGCGTGCCGGCCGTGACAGCGCACGGTGACGTCGACGGTGCCGTCGGGCACGTTGTAGTAGGCGGCGTTGTGGACGAGGTTGGCGACCAGCCGCTCCAGCAGCGCGGTGTCACCGGCGACCTGGGCGGGTTCGGTGCGGTCCACGATCCGTACGCCGTGCCGATGGTCGGGGGGCAGTTGGGTGAGCAGGACGGACTCGACGACCTCGGCGAGGTCGACGGGCTCGGTGCGGTCCATGCCCCGCTCGCTGACGGCCAGGGTGAGGAGGGACTCCAGCAGGGCGCCCTGGTGGGTGCTGATCCGCAGCAGGCGCTCGAAGTTCTCGCGGAACGAGTCGGCGGTGGCGTCGGGGTCGAGGAGGCACTCCTCCAGGAGGGCGCGTTCCACGGTGAGCGGGGTGCGCAGTTCGTGGGCGGCGTTGGCGACGAAGCGTTTGTGGGACTCCAGGGCGGCTTCCAGCCGGTCGAGGAGGCCGTCGACGCTGTCGGCGAGGTCGCTGATCTCGTCGCCGGGGCCCTCGACGGCGAGGCGTTCGTGGACGTTGCGGGCGGAGATGCTGCGGATGCCGGCGGTGACGGTGCGCATGGGGCGCAGCACCCGGCGGGCCAGCAGCCAGCTGAGCACGACGGAGAGGCAGGCCATGATGGCGAGGGCGATGCAGGACTGCACGAGCAGGTCGTGCATCTGGGCCTCGTGCATCCGGGCGGCCTGGTCGCGGAGCTGGGCGTCGAGCGCGAACTCGGGCGGCGGGGCGTCGCCGCCCTGGCCGCCGGGCTGGATGTGGATCGTGGGCTGCCGGTCGGCGTCGCCGTTGATCTCGTACTTGACGACGCTGCTGTGGGTGGGCCGGTTGACCAGCAGATAGGTCATGCCGAGCAGGACGGCGCCGGAGGCGATGAACAGCAGTCCGAAGAGGACCGCGAAGCGGACCCGCACCCGGCGCGGGGTCAGGCGCCGGGCCACGGCACGCAGCCAGGACGCGGGGGCGGAGCGCAGGACGCGGTCGCGGGTTCGGGCGAGCCGGACGAGGACGGGCGGTGCCATGTCAGACCCGGTAGCCCCGGCCGGGCACGGTCTGGATCACCGAGGCGTCGAGGAGCTTGGCGCGGAGCCGGTTGACGGTCGCCTTGACGGTGGTGGTGCCGGGGTCGGCGACCTCGTCCCACACCTTGGCGAGCAGCTCGTCGGCGGGGACGGTCCGTCCCTCGGCGCCGAGCAGATAGGCGAGCACGCCGAACTCCTTGGTGGTGAGGGGCAGTTGGGTGCCGGAGTGGCTGGCGGTGCGGCGGGCGGGGTCCAGGCGCAGGGCGCCGCGGACGAGTTCGGGCTGCCGCTCCGGGTGGGCGCGCCGGCCGAGGGCGCGGGTGCGGGCGAGGAGTTCGGGCCAGGCGAAGGGTTTGGCGAGGTAGTCGTCGGCGCCGAGACCGAGGCCTTCGACGCGGTCGGCGATGGAGGCGGCGGCGGTGAGCATGAGCACCTTGGTGCGCACGCCCTTGGCGGCGAGTTCGCCGCAGACGTCGTCGCCGTGCACGTCGGGGAGGTCTCGGTCGAGGACGACGACGTCGTAGTCGACCTCCTCGACGAGGTCGAGCGCGGTCGAGCCGTCGTAGGCCGTGTCGACCGCGAGGCCCTGGCGGCGGAAGACTCTGGTGATCGAGTCCGCGAGCTCCGTGTGGTCCTCGACCACCAGCACCCTCATCATTCCCCCTACGAGACACGCGCCACGGACCCCAGGCTGCCCCACCCCCGGTCACAGCCGGGTTACCACCTTCACAGGCTGGCGCACGGCCCCCCGCGTCGCAACAACGCCCACGGGGGAGGCGTCAGATCCGGTAGCCGACGTGCGGGAGCGTCTCGATGACCGGCGGGTCGCCGAGCTTGCGGCGCAGCCGGCTGACGGTGACCTTGACCGCGTTGCTGAACGGGTCGGCGTCCCGGTCCCAGGCCCGCTCCAGCAGTTCCTCGGCGGAGACGACGGCGCCCCCGGCGGCGAGGAGCACCTCCAGGACGGCCATCTCCTTCGGCGACAGCTCCAGCCTGCGCCCGCCGCGCAGCACGGTGCGGCGGGCCGGGTCGAGCTCGATGTCGCCGCGGACGAGGACGGGCGGCACGGCGGGCTGGTCGCGTCTGTCCAGGGCCTGGACGCGGGCGATGAGCTCGGCGAAGGAGAAGGGCTTGGCGAGGTAGTCGTCGGCGCCGAGATCCAGACCGTCGACCCGGTCGGCGAGCGTCCCGGCGGCGGTGAGCATCAGCACCCGCGACGGACAGCCCTGCCGCACGAGCGCCCGGCAGATGTCGTCCCCGTGCACGAGCGGCAGGTCACGGTCGAGGACGACGACGTCGTAGACCCCGCTGGAGGCCCGGCTCAGCCCCTGCTCACCGTCGTGCGCGAGCTCGACCTCCATGGCATGCCGCCGCAGCCCCCTCGCGACACTCTCCGCGAGATCCTTGTGATCCTCCACGATCAGTACGCGCATGCCCCCACCCTGACACCCGGCAGGTCACTCAGGGGTAACAGGGAGACGCGGGAGGCCCGGCCCGCACCCGCTTTTTGGAGCCCCCTGTCGGATTCGAACCGACGACCTACGCATTACAAGTGCGTTGCTCTGGCCATCTGAGCTAAGGAGGCAGACGTACGGCTGTCGCGTACGCGCCCGTGCAGTGTACCCAGGTCCCGGCGGAGCCCTCTCGAAAATTTCGACGAAGTTCACATGCCCTGGACTACTGACAGATCGGGCGAACGCCAGGTAGCGTCCCCTCAAGTTCACCTGTGTGGACTACACCACCACCTTCCTACAACGGATCGTCCGGCACGTTCCTGCCGGTAGAAGGGGGCCCATCACCATGGCCACTGTCTCGTTCGACAAGGCGACCCGGATCTACCCGGGTTCCGAGAAGCCCGCCGTAGACGCGCTCGACATCCAGATCGAGGACGGGGAGTTCCTCGTCCTGGTCGGCCCGTCCGGCTGCGGCAAGTCCACCTCGCTCCGCATGCTGGCGGGGCTCGAGGACGTCAACGGCGGTGCGATCCGCATCGGTGACCGTGACGTCACGCACCTGCCGCCGAAGGACCGGGACATCGCCATGGTGTTCCAGAACTACGCGCTGTACCCGCACATGACGGTCGCCGACAACATGGGCTTCGCGCTCAAGATCGCCGGCGTGCCGAAGGCCGAGATCAAGCAGAAGGTCGAGGACGCGGCGAAGATCCTCGACCTCACCGAGTACCTGGGCCGCAAGCCGAAGGCGCTCTCCGGTGGTCAGCGCCAGCGTGTCGCCATGGGTCGCGCCATCGTGCGTGAGCCGCAGGTCTTCCTCATGGACGAGCCGCTGTCGAACCTCGACGCCAAGCTCCGTGTCTCGACCCGTACGCAGATCGCGTCGCTCCAGCGCCGTCTCGGCATCACCACCGTCTACGTCACCCACGACCAGGTCGAGGCCATGACGATGGGCGACCGGGTCGCCGTACTGAAGGACGGTCTGCTCCAGCAGGTCGACACCCCGCGCAACATGTACGACCGTCCGGCGAACCTCTTCGTCGCCGGCTTCATCGGCTCCCCCGCGATGAACCTGGTCGAGGTCCCGATCACCGACGGTGGCGTGAAGTTCGGCAAGTCGGTCGTGCCGGTGGACCGTGACGCGCTCTCCGCCGCCACGGACAAGACCGTGACCGTCGGTGTCCGCCCGGAGCACTTCGACGTGGCCGGCTCGGACTCCGAGCAGGGCCTCGCGGTCACCGTGAACGTCGTCGAGGAGCTCGGCGCCGACGCGTACGTCTACGGCACCGCCAAGGTCGGCGACGACTCCAAGGACCTCGTCGTCCGCGTCAGCGGCCGTGACGTCCCGGAGAAGGGCAGCACGCTGCACGTCGTCCCGCGCGCGGGCGAGACCCACGTGTTCTCGACCTCGACGGGCGCCCGTCTGTCGGACTGAGCAGAATCCCGGGTAAATCACCCAGGTTGACGAAGAGGGCCCCGCAGACCGCTGCGGGGCCCTCTTCGCGCTGTCGGGACCGCACCCAAATACCCCGGCAGACCGGGCATTTCGAGCCGTGTGCGTCAACGCCTTACCCAATTCGAGGCACCAGTTCATCCCCCGAACCGGTGACTAAATGTCGCCAAATCATCACCCCGCGCTACCCTCACACGCGTGAAGCACTCCACTAACCAACAGACGCGACGCGGCCGGGGCCCCGCCCGCCGTATCGGCCGCACGCTCGCCCTTGTCCTGCCCGTCTTCCTGGTGCTCTCCGGGACCCTCGCGGTCACCCGGGTCAACTGGACGGGGAGCCCCTCGGACTCGGTGCTCACCGCCTCCGACATCTCGGCGGCGCGTGCGAAGGCCCGTGCCCCGCAGGACGTGCTGCGCGACAAGCTCCTGGCGGAGCTCCAGGAGGAGAACCCTGGCATCGCGCTGACCCACCTCCAGGAGGCCGTCAACGACCGCCCGTCGCTCGCGAAGCACTGCGCGTCCATCGCCCGTGCACTGGGCCGCGCGGCGGTGCGGGTGTACGGCCCGACGCGGGCGCAGTCGTACGCCCGTCCCGTCTGCGACACCTCCTTCGCCACGGGTGTGGCGGCCTCGCACAACTAGGGCCTGCGACAGGCCCGCTGAAGCCGTCCTTCCGCTTGTGGAAGGTTACGGCTGAATAAGGAACGGTTACCGGCAGAAGCCGCGAGCGGGACGCCACGTACAGTTCGGTCATGACCGATCCGAACGCCGCGTCCCGCCCCGTTCAAGCCGTCGTCCTGGCAGGTGGCCAGGGTTCACGGCTGCGCCCCTACACCGACGACCGGCCCAAGCCGATGGTCGAGATCCCCGGTACGGGGACGCCGATCATCGGCCATCAGCTCGCCTGGCTCGCCGAGGAGGGCGTGACCGATGTGGTGGTCAGCTGCGGCCACCTCGCCGACGTCCTGCAGAAGTGGCTGGACTCCGCCGATCTGCCGGTGAACGTGACGACCGTCGTCGAGACGGAGCCGCTCGGCCGCGGTGGCGGCCTCAAGTACGCGGCGGCGCATCTCCCGCACCCCGACAAGCCCTGGTTCGCGACCAACGGTGACATCTGGACCCGGTTCTCGCTGCGCGAGATGGCCGACTTCCACACCGAGCGCGACGCGGTGGCGACGCTGGCGCTGGCGCGCCCGCGGATTCCGTGGGGTGCCGTGCAGACCGACGGGTTCGGTCACATCACCGACTTCATCGAGGCACCGCCGACGACGTACGAGATCAATGCCGGTGTGTACGTGTTCTCGCCCGAGTTCGCCGAGATGCTCCCGGAGCGCGGGGACCACGAGCGGACGACGTTCCCGCATCTGGCGCGCGAGCTGCGGCTGGCCGGCTTCCCGATCCCGCAGGGGGCCTACTGGCGGGCCATCGACACGGCGAAGGACCTGACGGAGGCCGCGAAGGAGCTGGCGGCGCTGGGGCGCTAGCAGCAGCCTGTACGTCACGAAGGGCCCCGCACAGTCGCTGTGCGGGGCCCTTCGTCGTCGGGCCCGCGGTTCAGCCGGTGGGTTGCCCGAGGATGCCTCCCACCGGCCCGTCTACCCCAACAGGCCGCCTACCAGGCCCGGTTCACCGGAGGACGTGCCTCCCGTGTCCGTTCCTCCGCTGGAGCCGGTGCCGCCGGTGGAGCCGGTCGGGCCCGAGCTGGTGCTGGGTGCCTGCTGGGCCGGCGAGGACTGCTGGGGCGGCGCCTGGCCGGTGCCCTGCGTCTGGCTGGGCGTGCCGGCCGTGCTGGTGTCGCGGGTGGCGCCCGGCGTGGTCGCGGCGCCGGTGGGGGTGGAACCGGCCGTGGCGCCCTGGGTGGGCGACGTGGAGGCCGAGGGGCGCTTCTTGTGCTTGGCCGGGTCCTGCGGCAGCGGGGAGCCCGGGAGTTCGTTGCGCGGGGCCTCGCCGGGCCCGGGGACGACGACCCGGTCGGCGTCGCGGACGGCACCGCCGAGGAGGGAGCCGATCAGCAGCGTGAGGCCGATGACGATGGCGCTGACCAGGGCGCCGCGGCGCAGGACGTAGCGGCGCAGGTCCCAGATGTCGGAGCGGGGTCCGAGGCGACGCCAGGCGCTGCCCGCGAGGCGGCCGTCGATGGAGTAGACGGGGGCGCCGGCGATGATCAGCGGCGACCAGGCGGCGAGGTAGATGATGTCGGGCGCGTCGTAGGCGGGGACGCTCTTCCAGCTGACCGTGAGGAGCAGCGCGGCGGAGAGCATCGCGCCGACGGCGGCGGCGACGCGCTGCCAGCAGCCGAGGATGGTGAGGACGCCGACGATGACCTGGAGGAAGGCGATGACCAGGCCGGAGCCGACGGGGTGGTGCAGCGCGAACTGGCGCAGCGGCTCGGCGACTTCCCAGGGGTGCAGGGTGTTGAGCCACTTGACCATGGAGCCGCGCTTGCCGCCGTCGAAGTAGACGGGGTCGCACAGCTTGCCCATGCCGGCGTAGATGGAGATGAAGCCGAGGAAGATGCGCAGCGGCAGGAGGACGACGCCGAGGTTCATCCGGCGGCCCGGGTAGTAGGCGTGCCGGGCGGGGTCGTCGCCGTGGCGCCTGCCGGGGGTGCCGGTCTCCTCGTCGACCGCTTCGGCGAACTGCTCGTCCGCGTAGGCGAGTTCCTCGTCGTAGGCGCTGCCCACGGTGCGCATGCCGGGCAGCAGCGGCTCGTGGGTCCGCTGGGCGCCGACGACGGGCGTCTCGACGGTCTGGGTCAACGCGTCGTCGTAGCCGGGGTCGTAGCCGCCGTCGACGTCGATGCGGGGGATGACCTGGGTGGCTCCGGCGTCGGCGGCCGGCTCCTCGACGGGGCGGACGCCGCCTCGCACGGCCTGGAGCAGGCGGTGGGCGCCGGTGTCGTCGGGGGCGGACTTGCCGCTCCAGACGACCGGTCGGCGGCGCGCCGCACCGACGGCGGGCATCCGGGCGGTGTCCTCGGTGGCGCTCAAGTGCCGGGCGATCCGCGGGGATTGGGCCGCGCGTCTCGTCGTCGCGCCCAACTGCACGCGGAAGCTGGCGTGATTGACGATGATCTGCGCCGGATCGCTCGGCACCTTCACCATGCTCAGCGCGGGAGCGTCGTCGAGTCCGGAGGCGAATCCGGAGTTGAAGCCCGACGAGCGGTCCCCCGTGGGTGTGCGGGGTGTTCTGGTGTCCACACTCATCTAACCGAGTGACGTGTGTTTAGGACACTGCTTTGACTGCCCGGATCTGTCCGGACCCCGTCAAGCTTGTGCAGAACACCCCGATTACCCCGTACGGGTGAGGATGGGTACGGGTGTTCAGCCCCGCCGACGCGCCGCCTCGTACAGCACGATCCCCGCCGCCACACCGGCGTTGAGCGACTCGGCGCCGCCCGGCATCGGGATGCGGACGCGGAAGTCGCAGGTCTCGCCGACGAGTCGGGACAGGCCCTTGCCCTCGCTGCCGACCACGATGACGACCGGGCCGTCGAGCGCGTCCAGTTCGCCTACCTCGTGCTCGCCGTCGGCGGCGAGGCCGACGACGACGATGCCGGCCTTCTTGTAGCCCTCCAGCGCGCGCGTGAGGTTGGTGGCGCGGGCGACCGGCGTCCGGGCGGCCGTACCGGCGGACGTCTTCCAGGCACCGGCGGTCATGCCGGCCGCGCGCCGCTCGGGCACGACGACCCCGTGACCGCCGAAGGCGGAGACGGAGCGGACGACGGCGCCGAGGTTGCGCGGGTCGGTGACGCCGTCCAGCGCGACGATCAGCGGGTCCTCACCGTCGTCGTAGGCGGCGCTGGCGAGGTCCTCGGGGTGCGCGTACTCGTACGGCGGGACCTGGAGCACGAGCCCCTGGTGGTTGAGGCCGTTGGTCATGCGGTCGAGCTCGGGGCGGGGGGCCTCCATGAGGTTGATCCCGCCGCGCTCGGCCGCGAGCTGGAGCGCCTCGCGCACCCGCTCGTCGTTGTCGATGAACTGCTGGACGTAGAGCGTCGTCGCGGGCACGCCCTCGCGCAGCGCCTCGACGACGGGGTTACGGCCGACGACCATCTCGGACGTGCCCTTGCCGCCCCGGCCGCGCGGCACGGGCCGACGCGCCGCCTGCTTCGCCTTGGCGGTCGCGATGCGGTTCTTCTTGTGCTTCTTGCGCATCTCGGCGGGCGGGGTCGGCCCCTTGCCCTCAAGACCCTTGCGCCGCTGGCCGCCACTGCCGACCTGCGCGCCCTTCTTGCCGGACATGCGGCGGTTGTTGGCTGCCATGACCTACCTGTCCTACGTCGTCGAAATGTTCGTACGTCTATGAAGTGTGCCGCCCGGAGAGCCGGACGGCACAATCGATCTTCGTGACCGGAAGGGACCTCAGCGGGGGCCGAGGCTCCAGCGCGGTCCCTGCGGGCTGTCCTCGATGGCCAGTCCGGACTGGTTGAGCTGGTCGCGGATGGCGTCCGCGGTGGCCCAGTCCTTGCGTCCGCGGGCGGCCTCGCGCTGGTCGAGGACGAGGCGTACGAGACTGTCGACCACGCCGTGCAGATCCTCGCCGCGGTCGGTCTCGCCGGCCCAGTGCGGGTCGAGCGGGTCCAGGCCGAGGACGCCGAGCATGGCGCGGACCTCGGCGAGGCGGGCCACGGCGGCTTCCTTGTCGTCGGCGGCCAGGGCGGAGTTGCCCTGGCGGACCGTGGTGTGGACGATGGCGAGCGCCTGCGGGACGCCCAGGTCGTCGTCCATGGCCTCGGCGAACGCCGGCGGCACCTCGGCGGACGGCTCGACATGGCCGGCCTTCTCGACGACGCGCTGCACGAAGCCCTCGATGCGGGCGAACGCCGACTCGGCCTCGCGCAGCGACTCCTCGCTGTACTCGATCATCGAGCGGTAGTGCGGGGTGCCGAGGTAGTAGCGCAGCACGATCGGGCGCCAGGCCTTGACCATCTCGCTGACCAGCACGCTGTTGCCCAGCGACTTGGACATCTTGTCGCCCGCCATGGTGACCCAGGCGTTGTGGACCCAGTACTGGGCGAAGTCGTCGCCGAAGGCCTTGGCCTGGGCGATCTCGTTCTCGTGGTGCGGGAAGATCAGGTCGAGGCCGCCGCCGTGGATGTCGAAGGCGGTGCCGAGGTATTTGTGCGCCATGGCCGAGCACTCCAGGTGCCAGCCGGGACGCCCGCGGCCCCACGGCGTGCCCCAGGTGGGCTCGCCGGGCTTGGCGGACTTCCACATCGCGAAGTCGCGCGGGTCCCGCTTGCCGGTCTCGCCGTCGCTCGCGGGCTGGAGCAGGTTGTCCAGCTCCTGCCGCGAGAGCTCGAGGTAGCCCGGGAACGAGCGCACGTCGAAGTAGACGTTGCCGTCCGCCTCGTAGGCGTGACCGCGCTCGATGAGGCCCTGCATCATCTCGACCATCTCGGTCACATGGCCGGTGGCCCGCGGCTCGTAGGTGGGCGGGAGGCAGCCGAGGGCGGAGTAGCCCTCGTTGAAGGCGCGTTCGTTCTCGTACCCGATCGACCACCAGGGGCGGCCCTGTTCGGCCGCCTTGGTGATGATCTTGTCGTCGATGTCCGTGACGTTCCTGATGAACGTCACGTCATAGCCGCGGTACTCGAACCACCGGCGCATGATGTCGAAGTTGAGCCCCGACCGGATGTGCCCGATGTGCGGTGCGGCCTGCACGGTGGCACCACAGAGGTAGATCGAGACGCAGCCCGGCGTGAGCGGGGTGAAGTCACGGATCTGCCGGGCGCTGGTGTCGTACAGGCGAATAGTCACGAGACCAGGGTAGTAGGCGATGCCTAGTGCATCGGACGGATGTGGATAACAGTCATCCTCGGGTTCATCCTCGGGTTCGTACGACCAGTGCGGTCGCCACCGCCATCAGTCCTTCGCCCCTGCCGGGGAAGCCGAGTCCGTCCGTGGTCGCGCCCGACACCGACACCGGTGCCCCGGCCGCCTCGGACAGGATCTTCTGCGCCTCGCCCCGCCGCTTGCCGATCTTCGGACGCGGTCCTACGACCTGTACGGCGATGTTCCCGATCCGGAAACCGGCGTCCCGCACGATCCGCGCGGCCTCCGTCAACAAGGTGGTCCCGGAGGCACCCGACCACTCGGGCCGACCGGTGCCGAAGTGCTGGCCGAGGTCGCCGAGGCCCGCCGCGGAGAACAGCGCGTTGCAGGCGGCGTGCGCGACGACATCAGCGTCGGAGTGACCGGCGAGGCCGGGCCCCTCGCCCTCCCACTTCAGCCCGGCGCACCACAGCTCGCGGCCCTCTTCGAAGGCGTGGATATCGGTACCGATGCCGACCTGCGGCAACACAAACTCAGAAGCCATCGTTGAGCCTCCTGCGGGCCAGGACCGCCTCGGCGAGGACGAGGTCGAGGGGGCGGGTCACCTTGAAGGCCTCCTCATGGCCGGGCACGACCACGACGGTCAGACCGAGCTGCTCGACCATGCTGGCGTCGTCGGTGACGTTGTCGATGATCGTCTCGTGGGCGCGGACCAGGGTGGCCCGGTCGAAGCCCTGCGGGGTCTGCACGGCACGCAGTCGGGCCCGCTCGGGGGTGGCGACGACCGGCTCCGGGTCGCCCGCGGCCGAGGCGGGCTCGACCTCCTTGACGGTGTCGGCGAGAGGCAGCGCGGGCACGACGGCCGGCGCGCCGTCCCGTACGGCCTCGATGACGGCGTCGACGGTGTCCACCGGGACCAGCGGGCGGGCGGCGTCATGGACGAGGACGATGTCGTAGTCCGGCGGCAGGGCGTCCAGGCCGAGCTTCACGGAGTCCTGGCGTTCGGCGCCGCCGGGGACGACCAGGAAGTCGGTGCGCTCGGGCAGCGCGTGCGCGTCGAGGAGGCTCTTGACCTCGGCGGCGCCGTCGGGCGGGGCCACGACGACGACCAGGGAGACCGCGCGGGAGGCGGCCATCGCGCGGACCGCGTGGATCAGCATCGGGGTGCCGTTCAGCGCGCGGAGTGCTTTGGGGGCGCCCGGACCGAGGCGTACGCCCCGGCCGGCGGCCGGGATCACGACCGCCGTGCGGGCTTCGGCACGGGCTGTCGCGGGCGAAGGGCGCGAATCGTCAGACATCGGTTCCTGTCAGGTTTGTGTGCTCGGCCAACGTGGGTACGACAGACAGCGTGCCGGGCGCGACGCCTTGACCGGACCCTTCCGTGACGCGCCGGTCGAGCCAGCTGCCCGGGCCCGGCACGCCAAGTATCGGGGGCGCCGGGTAGCGGGGGCCCCATTCCAGTGGTCGCACCGTACGGTCGCGTGCGAACGTACGGCGTACAACGTACGGCGAACGGTGTCCGGGCATGGACATGCCGCAGCGCCCGGCGACAGAAATGTGTCATCGGGCACCGCGGCATTTTCAGAGTGCTGACCTGGCGGCAGCGGGCGTCGTCAGGACGCGAGAACCTCGTCGAGCAGGGCCTCGGCCTTGTCCTCGTTCGTGTTCTCCGCGAGGGCGAGCTCGCTCACCAGGATCTGGCGGGCCTTGGCGAGCATGCGCTTCTCACCGGCGGAGAGTCCACGCTCGCGCTCACGACGCCACAGGTCACGCACTACTTCCGCGACCTTGATGACATCGCCGGAGGCGAGCTTCTCCAGATTTGCCTTGTAGCGACGGGACCAGTTCGTGGGCTCCTCGGCGTACGGCGCGCGCAGCACCTCGAAGACCCGGTCCAGCCCGTCCTGACCGACCACATCACGCACGCCGACGAACTCCGCATTGTCCGCTGGCACACGTACCGTCAGGTCACCCTGGGCGACCTTCAGCACCAAGTAGGTCTTGTCCACGCCTTTGATCTGGCGAGTTTCGATGGCCTCGATCAGCGCGGCCCCGTGATGGGGATAGACCACGGTGTCGCCAACCTTGAACGTCATGTGACAGGTACCCCTTCCGTGGCTATCCAGGGTAACACGGAAACTGCGCGTTCTGAATGGCGTTTTCGCAGGTCAGGGCATATCTCGGGGCTTGACAACAGCAACAGGAACGTGCTGCGGAGGCCGAGCGGAAGAAGGTATTCGCAGGTCGGAGCGGCTCTCCGGGGGAGGTGAAACGCGTACGTTACACGCATCCGGAGGGCTTCCAGGAAGGACGAACGTCCCCATATGTCTGGTTCCACGTGTGCGACTTCCGCTACTCCGTTCGGTACCCGGAGTCGCTTCCGCGCCGAATCCGGAATTGATCACACGCAATCACGCGCAATCACGAGCGCCCACCGGATCACCCGGTGATCAATTCCGTGGGCGATCACGGAATCCTTCACTGAAGATTTGCGAGCGGTGGCGCGGAGCTCTTATGTGAATGCCGGACGAGAACGGTGCCAAAGTGACTCGGGAGTCACTTGTGAAGGCAGTGACTCGGCGTCCTCCTTCTCGCGCCGGCTACCCCCTGCTGAGGGAAGCCGAGAGCTCAAGGGGAGGGTCGGGTGCGGTGACGCGGGAACGGCTCGGTAACCTAAGGCCGCTGACAGACACTTAGGGCGGCTTTATGCAGTGCCCGCCCGTTCGAGTCAAGGAGTTGCCGCCGCCGTGAGCAGCAGCCTTCGACGCGGCGCCCTCGCCGCCGCCGCCATCGCGTTCTCGATCGCCTCGCTCGCCGCGTGCGGCGCCGGCAACAACGCCCAGACGCTGGAGATCAAGCCGGACAACGCGGCCACCACCGTCGGCGACATCAAGGTGCAGAACGCCGTCGTCATCACCCAGCCCGACCTGGAGTCCACCGGCCCGGCCGTGATCTCCGCGACCCTGTTCAACAGCGGCACCAGCGCGCAGACGCTGGACGCGATCACCGTGGACGGGGCCGGCGCCGCCGAGCTGTCCGCCGCCAAGGGCAAGGGGAAGCTGACCATCCCGGCCGGCGGCTCCCTCGTCCTCGGTGGCAAGGACAACGCCACCGCGGTCCTGTCCAGCGGCCGTGAGTCCCTGAAGGACGGCGACGCGCAGAAGGTCACCTTCTCCTTCAGCAAGACCGGTGACGTGAGCCTCCAGGCCTTCGTCGTCCCGGCCAAGACCTACTTCGAGAAGTGGGGCCCGACCGAGAAGCCGTCGACCCCCGCGGAGACCTCCCCGTCCCCGACGGAGTCCGCCACGGGCTCGGCGACCCCGTCCGGCGAGGCGTCCGCA
Source organism: Streptomyces justiciae (assembly GCF_015163075.1). Classification (GTDB taxonomy): domain Bacteria; phylum Actinomycetota; class Actinomycetes; order Streptomycetales; family Streptomycetaceae; genus Streptomyces; species Streptomyces justiciae. The sequence goes on along the minus strand of NZ_JADDXU010000033.1, from coordinate 47,432 downwards.
TCGGCCTCGGCCTCGGCGAGCGAGAGCGCGGCCGAGTAAACAGTCGTACGAGAAAGGGCGGGACCTCTCCGGAGGCCCCGCCCTTCGTTCGTCGTACGACGGTTTACGGCTCGAACTTGTATCCGAGCCCCCGGACCGTCACCAGGTACCGCGGCGCCCCGGGGTCGGGCTCGATCTTTGCGCGCAGGCGCTTGACGTGGACGTCGAGGGTCTTGGTGTCGCCCACGTAGTCGGCGCCCCAGACGCGGTCGATGAGCTGCATGCGGGTCAGGACCCGGCCCGCGTTGCGCAGGAGCATCTCGAGGAGGTCGAACTCCTTGAGAGGGAGATCGACCTTCGAGCCGGAGACCGTGACCACGTGACGGTCCACGTCCATGCGGACCGGGCCCGCCTCCAGGGCGGCCGGGGTGACCTCCTCGGGCTCGCCGCGGCGGCGCAGTACGGCGCGGATACGGGCGACCAGCTCGCGTGAGGAGAACGGCTTGGTGACATAGTCGTCGGCTCCTATCTCCAGGCCGACAACCTTGTCGATCTCGCTGTCCTTGGCGGTCACCATGATGACCGGGACGTTGGAACGGCCGCGCAGCTGGCGGCAGACCTCGGTGCCCGGCAGACCGGGCAGCATCAGGTCGAGGAGGACGAGGTCGGCGCCGTTGCGCTCGAACTCGTCGAGTCCGTCGGGGCCCGTGGTCGCCACTGCGACCTCGAAGCCCTCCTTGCGGAGCATGTACGACAGGGCGTCGGAGAAGGACTCCTCGTCCTCGACGACAAGCACTCGGGTCACGGAAGGACCTCCGGGGCGGGAAGCGGTTCGTACGGGGATGAGTCGGTGGGCCCGCCGGTCTCGTCGTCGAGGCCGGACTGGTGTGGTGCGCGGTCGCGGGCGGCCCCCGCCTCCGGCAGTCGCAGGGTGAAGGTGGAGCCCTGACCCTCGGAGCTCCACACCGTGACCTCCCCGCCGTGCGAGGCGGCCACGTGTTTGACGATCGCGAGACCCAGGCCGGTGCCGCCCGTCTGGCGGGAGCGGGCCGGGTCGACGCGGTAGAAGCGCTCGAAGATGCGCTCCTTGTCCTTGTCGGAGATGCCGATGCCCTGGTCGGTCACGGCGATCTCGATGAGTTCTCCGCCGGGCGCGGTCACCCGGCGGGCGGCTATGCCGACGCGGGTGCGGGCCGGGGAGTAGTTCACGGCGTTCTCGACGAGGTTGCCGAGGGCGGCGGCGAGCTGGCCGCGGTTGCCCCAGATCCTCAGGTCGGCCGTACCGCCGGAGGCCATCGTGATCTGCTTGGTGCCGGCCTGGTGGCGGCAGCGGTCGATGGCCTCGGCGACGAGTTCGTCCACGCGGACGGGCTCGGCGTCCTCGAGGGGGTCGTCGTTCTGGACCCTCGACAGATCGATGAGCTCCTGCACCAGGTTGGTGAGCCGGGTCGCCTCTATCTGCATCCGCCCGGCGAAGCGGGTCACCGCCTCCGGGTCGTCGGACGCGTCCATGACGGCCTCGGAGAGCAGGGACAGCGCGCCGACCGGCGTCTTGAGCTCATGGCTGACGTTCGCGACGAAGTCGCGCCGTACCGCCTCGATGCGCCGGGCCTCGGTGAGGTCCTCCACGAGAAGCAGCACCAGACGCGATCCCAGGGGCGCGACGCGGGCCGAGACGGCGAGGGCCTCCCCGCGCCCGGTGCCACGCCTGGGGAGGTCCAGTTCGACCTGTCGTATCTCCCCGTCCCGTCTGGTGTCCCGGGCCATCAGGAGCATCGGCTCCACGGCCAGCTTCCCGCCCCGGACCAGGCCGAGCGCGTACGCGGCCGAGCTGGCCTTGACGACGGAGTCGGCCTCGTCGAGGACGACCGCGGAGGAACGGAGCACGGACAGGACGGTGTCCACGCCCGGCGGAAGCACCGGGTCGGTGTGCAGGGAGGTACGTGTGGGGCGTTTCTGCTCCCGCTCGCTGAAGCGGAACGCCAGCATGGCGATCACGCCGGTGAGCACTCCGGCGATCGCTGCCGCTGCGGCGACCGCCGCGTTCACGTCCATGCATCCAGGTTAGGCACGGGATCGGTCCTGGCCACAGCCATCGGGGTGCGAGCTCGAACACTCGTCGCCCAGAGTTCACCTTGGAGCCAGGGATGGTTCATTTGGGGTGGCGGAAAACGACGCGTACAGGGCCGAACGTGGGAGCGTGGGGTTCACAGCGCCGGTCGTCCGGAGCCTTCCCGGGCTTCCCGGAGGCTGGTTCTGGCCCCCGGAACCCCCGAGGCAGACGTAAGAGAGGGACCCCTGATGCGGGACGCGTACCACGAGGAACTGGACTCGATCGGCGACGGTCTGGTGGAGATGGCCCGGCTGGTGGGGTCGGCGATCGGGCGCGCCACGACGGCCATCCTCGACTCCGACCTGAAGCTGGCCGAGAGCGTGATCGAGGCCGACCAGAAGGTGGACGACCTTCAGCACGACCTGGAGGCACGGGCCATAGCCCTGCTGGCGAGGCAGCAGCCGGTGGCGACGGATCTGCGGATCGTCGTCACGTCGCTGCGGATGTCGGCGGACCTGGAGCGCTCGGGCGACCTGGCGCAGCACGTCGCGAAGCTCGCCCGCCTGCGCTTCCCCGAGCGCGCGATCCCCCACGACCTGCACGCGACCATCCTGGAGATGGGCCAGCTCGCGCAGCGCCTGATGGCGAAGGCGGCGGAGGTCATCATCACCAAGGACGTCGACCTGGCGCTCCAGCTGGAGCAGGACGACGACGAGATGGACCTGCTGCACCGCACGCTCTTCCAGCACCTGCTGGACGACAAGTGGAAGCACGGCATCGAGACGGCCGTCGACGTGACCCTGCTGGGCCGCTACTACGAGCGGTTCGCCGACCACGCGGTGTCGGTGGCGAAGCGGGTGGTGTACCTGGTGACGGGTGAGCACGCGGACGAGCTGACGGCGGACATCCAGCCGGTGACGGGGGTGGAGGGGGCCTGACGTCAGGCGCGCGGGTGCCTGTTCGGGGCGTGCGCAAGCCTCTGTGCGCCGTTGATGCGACCTGCGGGGCGGGCATGCAATGGGCACAGGGTCTGATCCGAGGGCCGAGAGTTCAGACCCCTGCCTCGAGGAGGACCCATGGCCGAAACCCCGAGCAAGACACCCGACCCCACCCAGGAACGCGAGACCGAGCAGCCCGCCGAGATCAGGAACCTGATGCTGATCGGCGCGTGCGGCTGCGGCTCGGGCTGCGGGTGCGGGTGCCAGTCGGGCAATCCCTGCCAGTGCGGCTGACTGACGTAGGGCGACTGTCTCCCGTACGACGGGATCTCGTACGACGGGATCTCGTACGACGGGATCTCGTACGACGGGATCTCGTACGACGTGAAGGGCCCCGGTGCGTGTGTGCGCCGGGGCCCTCGCTGTGCGGTCGCACGGGCGGGATGCCGGGCGCAGCATGGAGGGGAGGACGGAACGGGAAGGAGGTGTCGGACCATGACCCGGTTCATGGACGTACACCACGGCATGGAAGGCATCACCGCCGACCAGCTGCGCGAGGCCCACCAGGCCGACCTCGCCATAGAGAAGGACGAGAACGTCCACTTCGAACAAGCCTGGGCGGACCCGGAGTCCGGCACGGTCTACTGCCTCTCGGAGGCCCCCTCGGCCGAAGCGGTCCAACGCATCCACGAACGCGCGGGCCACAAGGCGGACGAGATCCACGCGGTGCCACTGACTGTCTGAGGCCGCCCCTACGATGCGGGCCATGGGCACCGCTGATTCCTTCATACGCGCCTGCTGGCTGTCGTGGCTCGCGGTTCAAACGGCCGACCGGGCGGAGGTGGTGACGGCCCTCGGTCTGACGGACGTACGGGAGACGAGCTGGGCCGAGGGCGTGGCCCTCATCGACGAGTTGGCGCACGACGAGGAGGAGCCGTTCTCCACCGTCGTCGTCGCGCCGCCGCTGCAGGGCTGAACGTTGGTGACCGGACAGTACTTCGCGTTGCCCTACCCCGAGCAGATGTCCCAAGTCACCGAACTGTGCAGGGATCTGAGCGCGCGTTTCGGCAAGGCCCAGCTCTTCTTCCACAGCGAGCAGAACACTGGGGAGTCGTGGCTGATCGCGGAACGCGGGCGGGTCCTCAGGCGCTGGATCACGGAATATCCGGAACTCGCCCTGGGCGAACCCTTCGGAGTGGAACGCCGACTCCTCGATGCCTACGGGATCACGGGCCGGCCCGAGGATCTCGACCCCGACAGCGATCTGGCCCGCGACTGGTCGGCGACCTGGGGTGACTGCTGGGCCACGACGGTCGCAGCGGAATCAAGCATCGACCCCACGGCCACGGCCCCGGACACGGGCGCGCCGCTGAGCATGCTGGTGGCTCGGGCTCCTGCGTGGGCGGCTCACGTGGAAGCGGCGAAGATCAACTGATCGGCGCAGCAGGGAATCGATTTGCCGGGTGAACGGGGGCGTCGGGGATCAGGAACCGCTGCTCGAAGCTGCGAGCGTGAGGGCATCGCCAACGGATCGGCGGGCCACGGCCGTTCGGCTGCCGATTCCTCTACCGTTCTGGAGTTCTCCTTGCGTGTTCGTCGTTTCGTGACCAGCGCCCTCGGTTCCGCCGCCCTCGTCCTCACCTCCGTCGGTGCGGTCACCGCCGGCGCCGGTCCGGCCGCGGCCGATCCCTGCGGCTTCTACGAGACCGGCTCCGACGCCTACTACAACCACTGCACCTCGGACGGCTCCCGCATCGTCATCGAGATCGACGACTGGGGGCCGAACAGCGAACGGTGTGTGGGCCCGGGCGTGACCTGGATCGGGGCCGCTTCCGGCATCGACGGCGCGTGGTACGCCGGCCGCACCTGCTGAGCCGAAGGAACATCGCGGGACCATGAAAATGCCCCCCATCCGCGCCGTCCGCGCAGATGAGGGGCATGATCAGTTGGCTTACTTCTTCTTGCCCTGGGTTTCGACCGCCCGGTTTTTGGGGCTGGTCAGCGGGGTCCTCACCTCAACTGACCTGCGGTCGGGCGGTCGTTGGTGGTCGTTGTCGGTCGTTGGTGGTTGACCTCGGAGGTTCCACAGAGGTTCCAGGATTCGGCCCGGCTCGGGGCCTCGGAGAGCCTCTAGCGCTAGCGGCAGGGGCCGCTAACGTTAGCGACCCCGCTAGCGACCAAAATCGCTGGTGACCAGTACGTTAGCGGTTAGCGAGCCATCTGGGCAGACCCCGGAATCCGGCCGTACGACACCTCCGAGAGGGGCACGGCCGGATCGCTAGCGGGCCCGGCCGGACCACGCGGGCCGTCGGGCCTCTGTCGGGAAGAGCAAGAATGAGCGGCCAACGGCCGCACGACCCTTGGCAGCTCGCTGCGCTCGCGCGGGGGCCCACGGTCGGGGTTGGCACCGCCCCCCCTTGGAAGGCCGTCCTGTACGCCTTCCAAGGGGCAGGCGGCAGGCTTGGGTGAGTGCCGCCGGGCCGCTCCCGTCCTGCGTGGCTCACCACGGCATTTCAGGAGGGGGCAGGCGGCCGTTCGTACCGCGATCCTGCCCCCGCCTGAAATGCCGTCCTTACTCTCTTACTAGAGAGTTGAGGGAGGATAGCGTCCGCAGCGTCCGCCGGGCATCGCTCACCCTCTCTGACCTGCACTGTTACTGCGGACGCTAAACAAAATGTTTAGCGTCCGCTAGCGTCCGCAGCGTCCGGGCACGCTGCGTTACCAAGAGCGTGTTTTCGCAGGTCAGGGCGGCTCTTAGTGGGGGGTGGGTTGCGGACGCTGCGGACGCTGAACGCCTGTGCGAGCAAGAGGAGCACCACGGGCGCGGCGTGCTCCTCTTGCTTGCACGGGATGCGGAACGTTCCGGAACGACGAAGAGACCACCCGGCTCGGCAGCGCGCGGTGGTCTCTTCGGTTGCGGCGCCACGATTCCGCCGAAAGCGCGCGACGCTCGGGAGCTCCGACGACCGTCGTCGCGCGCGAGCGCAGCGAGCCGCCAAGGGTCGCGCGGCCAAGGGCCGCACCTCTTACTCACACTGGGGGAGGCGCTTCGTCCACGAACCCATGGTCGGCAGGGCGAGCCGCGCGCTGAGCAAGCCATCCCGAGACGCGCGGCCCGCCGTTCACGGCTACGCCTTCACGGACCGTTCGCACATACTCAAAGCCCTGATCGAGGTAGTAGCGCTGTAGCGCCTCGTTCGTCGTCCAGGCATCGAGCCTGAGCCACTTCGCGGACGCCCTGAACGCCCGGTCGCCTGCCCAATCGAGCAGGCGACCACCGAGATTCTGCCCGGCATGGGTGCGAGCGACCGTGAGCTTGTTGATGAAGAATGACGGCTCGCTCAATTCCTGCTCAGTCCACAGCCCCTCTTCCGGGTCCGGAGTGAGGGTGATCGTGCCCACGGTCGCGTCACCATCGCGCAGCATGAACACGGTGCCGGACTCGATCGTCGCCAAGAGGTGGTCCGCCGGATAGGGGCGGCTCCACTGGTCAGAGCCCAACTTGCTGAGCCAACCAGCCGCCTCCTGCCGGAAGGCAAGCAGCTTGGGCAAGTCCTCCGGCACGGCAAGAGTGATCTTCACTGAGGCTCGCTCTCACTTCTGGCGGACAGGTCGCCAATCTCGTAGTTCATCCGGTTCAGGTCGCCCCTGAAGGTCGTGATCGTGCATCGGATGGGCCGTTCCTCCGAGTAGCCCGTCCGTGTCCACAGCAACACCGGTACCCCTGCGCCGATCTCCAGCAAACGGGCTTCATCCGGCGTTGGCATACGTGTCGCAATCTCGTCGTGGTAACCGACTTGTTCGATCCCCAATCCCGCCATGTAGCGCGTCGTGCCCTCCGCGATGTCGCCGGGTTCAGTGAGCCTCGGAGCCTTCGAGATGAGCCACTCCGGATAGTGCGTCGCCTGAGTCGACCACGGCACGTCATCCACGAACCGGTGGCAGAAGCGCAGCACTGAGGTAGACCCCGCTTCCACCTTCAGCCGCTCAGCGATGTATTCCGGCGTGGGTGTCATCTCAACCCGGAAGGTCTGACTCGGCCGGCGCCCCGCGTTCGTCACGTCGGTCGTGTACGAGTCGCCGTTCTGCGGGAAGGTCAGGTTCTCGAAGCGCGAGGCGTTCAGCTCGAACACCTCGTACTTCCGCACCTCGTATCCGAGCCCCTGACTGGACGAGATCAGCCCTTCACTGGCCAGCAGTTTCAGCCCAGCCCGAACGGTGTTCCGCGACGCCTCGAACCGCTCCTGTAGCTCGCTCTCTGAGGGCAGACGCGCCCCTGGCGGGTACGCGCCGCCGACGATGTCGCGGCGCAGGACATCGGCCACCTGGTGGTACTTCGGCTGCTTGCTCATGACTCCATCATGACGCACTCGGTCAACTTGTTGGTACATGCCGTCTCCAACCCCTTGACGTCTCACGCTCCGTCGGTGCAGCATCACTACATCAGCTTGTACCAACAAGTTGAGCAGGTGGACCAACACGCCTAGGTGTGCCCACCTGCGCCGACAGAAAAGCCCCGGCAGCAAGGCGTACCGGGGCTCCGAAACAGGGAGCGGCTCCCTACCGCCAAGCAGATAGCCGCTCCCCGACCCGAAAGGGGCATCTCCATCATGCCTGGAACTGCCACTAAGCGGAGCGGCAAGCAGACGGACTCTCGGGGCAACGGGCCGGGTGGGCGGAAGCTGGAGCGGGGCGAGATCGTCCCCCTCACGACGAAGCAGTCGGAGCGGCTGGCCGACCTGTACGCGGAGTTCGGCGAGGGCCGTCTGAAGGCGTACGCGGTCCGCAAGCTGTTGAACCGTGGTGTCCGGCGTAGCCGCGCTACCGACCTGGCTGAGGACATCGTCCAGGACGTGTGGGTGCACGTCGCCAGGGAGACCACCAAGCCGCTGATGGCCGCCGACTCGCTGAGCGAGGACGAGCGCCGGATCTTCCTGTTCGGCCGGGTCAAGGACGAGATCCAGCAGTACTTCCGGCGCCAGTCCTCCGGGGAGGCCCCGGTGGACTGGACCGACCCGCAGACCTGCAACTGGCTGTGCCCGGCGCTGCCCGGTGGCTGCGCGCGCACGACGCTGCCCGCCTACCTCGACGCCATGGTGTCCAAGCTGCCGGAGCGCGAGCGGATGGCCCTGCTGCTGCGGCTGGAGGGCATGAACATGCGGCTCGTGGCCGAACACGTCGGGGTCAGCTACCCGACCGCCAACCGGCTCGTGGAAACCGCGCTGCTGCTGATCCAGATCGACAACCCCGAGCTGTCGGCAGAGCCCGTGCCGCTGGAGTCGCTCCCGAAGTGGGAGCGCGAGGAGCTGGCGCGCGTGAGCGCGGCGCAGCGTGCCGCCCTGCTGCGCATGGATGAGGTCTCCCGCCGGGCCCTGCTGCTGCACGTGGGCCAGGGGCTGAACATCACCGAAGTGGCCCGGCGGCTGGACGTTCCGCGCTACCAGGTGCTTCCGGTGCTGGGTGCCTGCGCGACCGCGCTGCGGGCCCTGACCGCCGACGACATGGAGCAGGCGGCATGAGGCACGGTCACCCGCTCAACTCCGCACGGCGGCGCGTGCGCAAGGAACAGCTCGCGCGCCGCCACGGGCAGCACTGCGCCTACTGCCGCCGCCCCTTCGCCGACCTCAGTGAGGCCACCCTCGACCACATCGCGCCCAAGTCGCTGTGGCGCTCATGGTCGGTCACCTCCCTGTTGCTGGCCTGCGCCGACTGCAACCAGGCCAAGGCCAACCGACTCCCGCTCTCCCTCGCGCTGATCCTGCTCGCGTGGGCCGACCCGACTCAGCCGACCGTCCGCCCGATCGACTGGCCCCTGTTGGCCCGACTCGCCCACACCAACCAGTCGGCCTACGAGGCCGTGTGGACGCCCAACCCGATCGTCCAACGGTCTACCCCTGACCTGCGTGACGAGTCGCGTCACACCCGACGTCACGCCCGACCGACGTGCCATCCGGCCGTGCGGCGGCCGTCGATCCGACCCGACTGCCTGCGTGCGCCCCGACCGGTGCGAGCGTGCACGGGCCCGACTCCCGAGGCGGTGTTCGCGTGACGACCACCCGATCCGACCGACCCGTCAACGGCCACGCCCACCCCGGCAAGAGTCGGGCGACGGTCGACCCGACCCGATCGACCACGCGTCGACCCGACCACGGCGACGACGGGGGCAAGAAGCCTCCCGCCGCCGCCCGGATCGTGACCATGGCACGCGAGCAGTACCGGTTCGTGATGTCCCCCGACGGCCGCCCCTACGCGGTCGCCCTGGACGGTCCGAACATCGCGCTGCCGCTGCGGAACAAGGGCGGGCTACGTCAGCGTCTGGCCCGCCAGTTCGCGGACGCCTACCCCGGCGAGGTGGCCTCACAGTCCGCGCTCGCGGACGCCATGACCGTGCTGGAAGGCATCGCCGACTCCGGCGACCCCGAACCGGTGCACTTGCGGGTGGGGCGCGAGCCCGCCGGCGCGGTCGTGGTCGACCTCGGCAGCGCCGACGGCCGCGCGGTCGTGGTCACCGCAACCGGCTGGAACGTCGTCGGCCGCGCTCCGGTGCTCTTCCGCCGCTCCGGGGCCATGGCGCCCATGCCCGAACCGGTCCTGGACGGTGACGGGTTGGCCAAGCTGCATGCGCTGTTGAACATGGACACGGCCGCGTTCCGGCAACTCGTGGCGTGGCTCGTCGCCGCCTGGATCCCGGACATCCCGCACCCGGCGCTGGTGTGCAAGGGCGAGCAGGGCACGGGCAAGTCCAAGGCTGCGCAGATGTTCATCAACCTCATCGACCCGTCCCCGGCCGCCAAGCGCAGTCAGCCGCGCGACGAAAAGGCGTGGTCGCGCCAGGCGTTCAGCTCATGGGCGCTGTGCCTGGACAACGTCTCCACGATTCCGCCGTGGCTGTCGGACACCCTGTGCAAGGCGGTGACCGGTGACGGCGTGGTTGACCGCGCCCTCTACACCGATGACGACGTCGTGGTGCTCACCTTCCGGCGGGTGCTGGCGATGACCACGATCGACGCCGGAGCTCTCGCCGGAGACCTGGCCGAACGCGTGCTCATGCTCGACTTGCAGCTCATCGACTCCGAACGGCGCCGCTCCGAAGAGGAGTTGGACGCCACCTTCGAGGCGGTACGGCCTGCCGTGCTCGGGGCCCTGTTCGACGTGCTGGCCTGCGTGCTCGCGGTGCTGCCCGGCGTGCGGCTGGAGTCCATGCCGCGCATGGCCGACTTCGCCCGCGTGCTGGCGGCCGTCGACCAGACGCAGGGCTGGAACACCCTTGGGGACTACCTGGCCACGTCGGCGAACGTCGCCACGGACGCGTTGGAGGGCGACCCGTTCGCCATGGCCATCGCCGCCCTGGTCGACAAGGTGGGCACGTGGCAGGGCACGGCCGGGCAGTTGCTCGAAGCACTGCCCACGCCGCCTGTCCGGCCGAAGAACTGGCCCGTGGACCCCACCCGCGCGGGCGGCAGGGTCAAGCGGCTCGCCCCGCTGCTGCGGTCCATCGGGATCGCGGTGGACGACACGCAGCGTAGCCGCGACCGGACCCGGCACAAGCTCCTCACCCTCTCCCGCGCACCCGACTGGGACGAGTCAGCGTCCGCACCCGAACAGGGCCCTCTCTGGCCGGAGGTGGCCCCCACGGGGCACGGCAGAACCCCGCCTGACCAGCCATGACGTAGCCGGAACACCCGCCGGGCCGGGCCGCACACCAGCGGCCCGGACACGTCAAGACTGCGGACGCTACAGCCGTCCAGCGCCCGCAGCGTCCGCACTAGCGTCCGCACCCCTCACCCCCACTGGCCTGCACAGATACGACCGTGCGGACGCTGGGACGCTGCGGACGCTGAGATACACCAACTCTCTAGGACGGCGACCAGCACCACTCCCACGCACCCCGCCACGGACACGAGGAGTCACCACAGTCATGGCCACCGAAGAGCACACCGATCCGCGCGACACCCTGCGGGACGGACTTCCGGACCGCTACCTCACCCCCGAAGACCTCACCGTGATGTTCAGCCTTCCGAGCGTGGAAACCGTCTACGCGTGGCGCCGGAAGCGCATCGGTCCGCCCTGCTTCCGCATCGGCAAACACCTCCGCTTCGACCCTGCGGCCGTCCGCGAATGGGTGGCCCAGCAGACCGCCCTCACGGACGCGGCCTGAGCCTCGCTTGCGCAAGCGACCGCTACCGCTTGCGCAAGCAACCCTGCTAGCGACCCGAACCCGCCCTGATCAGCAGCGAAGCAGCAAGCAACCCATCCACCGACACCCCCGAAACCGGGCCCGACAGAGCGGGGAGGCGCCACCCTCCGGGCCGGGGAGGCGGGGAGAACTCCCCAACCGCCTCCCCGGCCCACATCCCCCGCACTGATCAGCGCAAACAGCACTTCGGGGAAGCGGGGAGGCGCCACCAGAACCCTCCTGAAAACCGCCTCTGAGAGCCCCTCGGAGCCCCTGTCTCCGCCTCCCCGTCGGGCCCGACGGACGCGGAGTGCGGCAGGGAGGGACGGCCCGTCGTCCCAGGGAGGCAGGGAGAACTCCCTGACTGCCTCCCTGGCCCGTCTCCCTCCACCTGATCAGCGCATATGGCCTCTCAGGGAGGCAGGGAGGCACACCCCCAGCACCCCCGAAAACCCCCTCATGAAGGCATCCGAGACCCCCTGTCTCCGCCTCCCTGAGACCCACCGAAGCCCTGCTACCGGTAGCACCCCCACTCGCTACCGGTAGCAACCCCGCTAGCAACCCAAAACCCCAGTGATCAGGCCCGTAGCAAGTAGCGGGCCCGGCCCAAGACACCCCAAAACCGGCCGGAGAGCCGCCCCTTGGCCCACCTCCTGCCCCTGCTACCAACCGAAGGAGACAGCCCTCATGGCTGGCCACATCTTCGACCGCTGGATCAAGACCACCACCGACGCCGACGGCAAGACCGTCCGCGTCAAGACCGACCGTTACGGCACGGGCATGCGCTACCAAGCCCGCTACGTCACACCCGATGGCAAGCGAAAGAACAAGTCCTTCCCCGACGGGCAGAAGCGCATCGCCGAACAGTGGCTGAGCGCCATACAGGCCGACGTGGCCCGCGGCGACTTCATCGACCCGAACGCGTCTCGTACGACGTTCCAGGAGTTCGCGGAAAAGTGGCTCACGAGCCAGAGCGGCGACCCCAACACCCGCGCGTCGATGGAGTCTCAGCTCAAGCTGCACGCCTTCCCCCGCATCGGGTCGCGCCAGCTCGGTTCGTTCCAGCCGAGCCACATTCGCGAGTTCGTGACGCAGCTCGAAGCATCGGGCATGTCGGGCTCGTACGCCCGCGTCATCTTCTCCAACGTCCGCGCCGTGCTCTCCGCTGCCGTAGAGGACGGATGCCTACGCCGGAACCCCTGCAACTCGCGCACGGTGACCCCGCCGGCGCTGGGTGCGCGCCGCGTCGTTCCCTGGGAGCCGAGCCGCGTCTTCGACGTGCGCGCCGCCATGGTCGAGCGCTTCCGGCCCATGGTCGACGTGGGCGCCGGATGCGGCCTGCGTCAAGGGGAGATCCTCGGGCTGTCCGTCGATGACATCGACTTCGACAACGGCACCGTGCACGTGGTGCAGCAACTCAAGCTGAGCCTGAGCAAGGCCGTGTTCGCGCCCCCGAAGGGCGGAAAGCTCCGTGACGTGCCTCTGCCCGACCCCGTGGCAGAGGCCCTACAGGAGCACATGAAGCGGTTCCCGCCTGTGGAGATCAAGCTCCCGTGGATGCGAGCGAACGGCCAGCCGGTGACGCGGCGGCTCATCTTCACGGGCCCCAACGGAGGGCACGTCTGGCGTACGTCGCTGAACGAAGACCACTGGAAGCCCGCTCTCGCCAAGGCGGGCGTCATCCCGAAGGCCAAGAGCCGTGAGCACGCCGCTGCCCGCGAGCACGGCATGCACGCGCTCCGGCACTTCTACGCGTCCGTCCTCCTCGACGCCGGAGAGAGCATCAAGGCTCTTGCCGAGTACCTCGGACACTCCGATCCGGGGCTGACGCTGAAGGTGTACGCGCACCTCATGCCGAGCAGCCGCGACCGGGCCCGGAAGGCTCTCGGTAAGGCGCTCAGGCCCCAAGATCACATGGGCTGAGGTTCCAGAGAGGTTCCGGATCATGAAAATGCCTCCCATCCGCGCCGTATGCGCAGGTGGGAGGCATGATCACAAATCCTACTTCTTCTTGCCCTGGTTCTTGACCGCCTCGATCGCCGCCGCTGCCGCCTCCGGGTCGAGGTAGCGGCCGCCCGGGGTGACCGGGTTGAAGTCGGCGTCGAGCTCGTAGTAGAGCGGGATGCCCGTCGGGATGTTCAGGCCCGCGATGTCGGCGTCGGAGATGCCGTCCAGGTGCTTGACCAGGGCGCGGAGGCTGTTGCCGTGGGCGGCGACCAGGACCGTGCGGCCGGCCAGGAGGTCCGGGACGATGCCGTCGTACCAGTACGGGAGCATGCGGACGACGACGTCCTTCAGGCACTCCGTGCGGGGGCGCAGCTCCGGCGGGATCGTCGCGTAGCGCGGGTCGTCCGACTGGGAGAACTCCGTGCCGTCCTCGAGCGGGGGCGGCGGGGTGTCGTACGAGCGGCGCCAGAGCATGAACTGCTCCTCGCCGAACTCCGCGAGGGTCTGCGCCTTGTCCTTGCCCTGGAGGGCGCCGTAGTGGCGCTCGTTCAGGCGCCAGCTGCGGTGGACCGGGATCCAGTGGCGGTCGGCGGACTCCAGGGCGAGCTGCGCGGTGCGGATCGCGCGCTTCTGGAGGGACGTGTGGACCACGTCGGGGAGGAGATCGGCGTCCTTCAGGAGCTCGCCACCGCGGACTGCCTCCTTCTCGCCCTTCTCGTTCAGGTTCACGTCCACCCAGCCGGTGAACAGGTTCTTCGCGTTCCACTCGCTCTCGCCGTGGCGGAGGAGGATCAGCTTGTACGGTGCGTCGGCCATGCGTATGAGCGTAATCCAAGCGCCGCGACGCCCGCGCGGACGCTCGATGGGCGGACTGTTGACGGGATCTGTTAATTGAGTGGCCGCGCGAGGAACCCTCCACGTAAGTTCTGATCGCCGCTTTCGACACTTACCGCGCCGGGGGATCCGCCATGCCACTCGTCACCATGAGACGCGCTCTCCGGGAGACCGTCTCCGGGCTCCCCCGCGAGTTCTGGTGGCTGTGGACCAGCACCCTCGTCAACCGCCTCGGCGCCTTCGTCGCCACCTTCATGGCGCTGTACCTGACGCTGGACCGGGGGTACAGCGCGGCCTACGCCGGACTCGTCGCCTCGCTCCACGGGCTCGGCGGCGTCGTCTCCTCCATCGGGGCCGGTGTCATGACGGACCGGCTGGGGCGGCGGCCCACCCTCCTCGTCGCCCAGGGCTCCACCGCCGCCTCCGTCGCCCTGCTCGGGTTCATGCACGACCCCGTCGCCATCGCCGCCGTCGCCTTCCTCGTCGGCCTGACCTCCAACGCCTCGCGGCCGGCCGTGCAGGCGATGATGGCCGACATCGTGCGGCCCGAGGACCGGGTGCGGGCCTTCTCGCTCAACTACTGGGCCATCAACCTCGGCTTCGCCGTCTCCTCCATGGGCGCCGGGTTCATCGCCGAGTTCAGCTACCTCGCCGGCTTCCTCATCGAGGCCGCCATGACCGCCGTGTGCGCGATCGTCGTCTTCCTGAAGCTGCCCGAGTCACGGCCCGAGCGCACGCCGAGCGAGGAGAAGGCGGACACGGAGGTCGGCCTCGGGACCGTGCTGCGCGACGGGCGGTACATGGGTGTCGTCGGCCTGTCCTTCCTCGTCGCCCTCGTCTTCCAGCAGGGCGCGGTCGGACTTCCGGTGGCGATGGGCGAGGCCGGGTTCACGCCCGCCGACTACGGCATGGCCATCGCCGTCAACGGGGTGCTGATCGTCGCGCTCCAGATCCCCGTCACCCGGTTCATCCAGCACCGCGACCCACGCCGGCTGCTCGTCGTCTCGTCCCTGCTCGCCGGGTACGGCTTCGGACTGACCGCCTTCGCCGGGTCCATCGGCGTCTTCGCCCTGACGGTCTGCGTGTGGACGCTCGCCGAGATCGTCAACGCCCCGACCCAGACGAGCCTGGTCGTCCGCCTCTCCCCCGTCCACGGCCGTGGCCGCTACCAGGGCATGTACACCCTGTCCTGGGCCGTCGCCTCCCTCATCGCCCCGCTGATGTCCGGCCTCGTCATCGACCACTACGGCGCCGAGTGGCTGTGGGGGCTGTGCGCGGTCGTCGGGACGGTGGCCGGGGTCGGGTACGCGGCCCTGATGCGGCGGCTGCCGACCGAGGAGCCGGCCCCCGCGGAACCGCCCTCCCTCGCGAAGCCCGAGGTCAGCGCCGCCTGAGAAGCGACAGTCACAGCGAAACGACGAGGAGCCCCCTGCCCGGATGGCAGGGGGCTCGTCGTCACACGAGCAGAGGCCGGAGGCCCGAGATCAGAGGCTCGCCGTCACGCCGACCTCGTGCGGAAGCGCGCCGAGCGCGCCGCCGAGGGAGCCCAGGGCCGTGGCCTTGACCGAGTCGAGCTGGGCCAGCACGTCGGCGCTGCTGAGCGTCGTGTCACCGGCGGTGACGGTGATCTGGGGGGCCAGGCCACCGGAGACGGTGTCGAGGTCGGCGTCGGTGAGCTCGGCGGTCTGAACCTGGGGAGCGGAGTTCATGAGGAAACAGCCCTTCGCATGGGTGCACATGGGGGGACCGCCCCGCGGGGGACAGCGGGCGGGGCGCGGTGCGCAGGATCAAACCACGGAGCGCGCCCGGCATCCAGTGCGTCCGCGCTCGTCGCAGGGCAGTTGAGCGCATCGGTGACCCAACCATGAGGGCCCGTCCACGAATTGGGGGCAGGTTCTCTACACCGGGCGCCCCACAGGCGGCCGACAGGCGCCGCGCTTGCGGGCGCGAACGGGACAACTCCGCATCAACAGCGCCCGCCCACGGCACGGTTGCGGACGGGCTGTGCAGATTCCGTCACGGATGCATCCGGGCGCCTTTCATGACCTTGTCCACGGCGTTGCGGGGGCCGTACACCGCGATCCCCACGAGGTCGAGGTCGGCCGTCCGTACGGCCCGTACCGCCGCCCGGTTGTCGCGGTCGTTGCCGGTGGCGAACAGGTCGCTCGTGAACACCGCGCGCGGGAGCGCACGGGACAGCACGCGCGCGTGGGCCGCCTTCAGCGTCTCCTTGGTGCCCTCGAAGACCAGCACCGGCTGCCGGAACATCGGCAGACACCGCACCCCGTCCGCGTCCTCGTACGGCTCCCCCACCACCTCGGGGACCTCGGTCCCGAGGCCGCTGACGAGGAACGCGGTGACGTTCAGCCGCTGCCAGGACTCCAGGTCCTCGCGCAGCAGGACGGCGATCTTGGTGTCGAATCGGATCGGTTCAGTGCTCATGCAGAAAGGCTGCGGGCGGTCGTACGGTTTCGTCTTGTACGTTCTTTGCATGGCCGCCCGGCAGGAAGTCACCGCCTGGCGCCCGGCCGTCCCGGGTGTCGTGGAGGTCTTCCACGCGCACTTCACGGGGTACGCCTACCCGATGCACGTCCACGAGGCGTGGACGCTGCTGATCGTGGACGACGGGGCCGTACGGTACGACCTCGACCGGCACGAGCACGGCACCCCGCACGACACCGTGTCGCTGCTGCCGCCGCACGTCCCGCACAACGGCTCCCCCGCCACGCCGGGCGGCTTCCGCAAACGGGTCGTCTATCTCGACACCTCGCTGCTCGGCGCGGACCTCGTCGGGTCCGCCGTCGACACCCCCGACCTGCGGGACCCGGTGCTGCGGCGGCGCGTCGGGCAGCTGCACCACACCCTCGACCATCCCGGCGACGAGCTGGAGGCGGCCAGCAGGCTGACGTTCATCGGGGAGCGGCTCACCGCCCATCTACGGCCGCGCCTGGTCACGGACGTCCCGCGCGCCGACCCCGGACTCGCCCGCAGGCTGCGGGAGTTGCTGGACGCGCGGATCGTCGAGGGGGTCGCCCTGGAGGAGGCCGCCGCGCTGCTGCACGCCCATCCCGCCCATCTCGTACGGGCGTTCAGCACCGCCTACGGCATCGCCCCGCACCAGTACCTCAACTCCCGCCGCATCGACCGCGCCCGCCGACTGCTCCTGGAGGGACAGCGCCCCGGCGAGGTCGCCACGGCCACCGGCTTCTTCGACCAGTCCCATCTGACCCGGCACTTCCGGAAGCTGGTGGGGGTCACGCCGGGGCGGTACGCCAAGTCCGCGTGATTCGGGGGGCGTACGCCATGGTCCGCGTGGTTCCGGAGGCGTACGCCATGGTCGCGTGATTGCGGGGGGCGTACGTCATGGTCGCGTGATTCCGGGGGGCGTACGCCAAGTCCGGGTAATTCAAGGGTGGTTCGGTTCCGTTGCGATCTATCGTCCGGCGTATGGACTGGCACGAGTGGCACGACCGGTACGCCTGCCCCGACTCCCACCTCGCCCGGCGCCTGGTCGTCGTCCAGGACCGCATCCGCGACGCCCTCGCCGGTGCCCCGCCCGGTCCGCTCACCGCCGTCAGTCTCTGTGCCGGGCAGGGGCACGACCTGATCGGTGTGCTCGCCGGGCACCCCCGGCGGGACGACGTACGGGCCCGCCTCGTCGAGTTGGACGAGCGGAACGTGGCGGCTGCCCGGGCCGCGGCCTCGGCCGCCGGGCTGGCGGGTGTCGAGGTCGTCGCCGGGGACGCCTCGCTGAGCGACCACTACGCCGGTCTCGTCCCCGCCGACCTCGTCCTGATCTGCGGCATCCTCGGCAACGTCACCGACGGCGACGCCGAGCGGCTCCTCGACCACTGCACCCGGCTGTGCCGTACCGGCGGCACGGTCGTGTGGACCCGCAACCGGCGGCTCGGCCCGGTCGACCTCGTGCCGCAGGTGTGCGCCTGGCTGGAGGAGCGCGGGTTCGAGCGGGTGTGGGTGTCCGACCCGGCGCTGGACTTCGGGGTGGGGGCCCATCGGTTCGGTGGGGCTCCGCGGCCCCTGGTGCCCGGGGAGCGGATGTTCGACTTCGTCGGGTACGACGCCCTGCGGGGGCGGTGACGCCGACCGCCCGGGGTCAGGTGGTCGGGCGTTGGGTGAGGTGCGTGAACGCGTCCAGGTTGCGGGTGGACTCGCCCCGGGAGACGCGCCACTCGTACTCCTTGCGGATCGCGGTCGCGAAGCCCAGTTCCAGGAGGGTGTTGAAGCTGTCGTCCGCCGCTTCCAGGGTCTGGCCGAGGAGACGGTCGATCTCGTCCGGGGTGACCGCGGCGAGCGGGAGCTTCGCGGTGACATAGATGTCGCCGAGCTGGTCGACGGCGTAACTCACGCCGTACAGCTTGAGGTTGCGCTCCAGGAGCCAGCGGTGGACGCCGGACTCGTTCTCGTCGGGGTGGCGGATGACGAACGCGTTCAGGGAGAGGGAGTGCCGGCCGACGAGGAGGGAGACCGTCGTCTTCAGCTTGCGGGTGCCGGGGAGCTGGACGACGTAGGTGCCGGGGGCGGGGCTCTCCCAGTCGAGTTCGTTGTCCTTGAGGACGGCCTCGATGACCTGCGCCGCTTTCTCCGTGTCAGCCATGGTGGGAGCGTACGTGACGGCGGTGGGCCTGGGTCGCTGCCGTGTAGACGTCGGCCGTCGCCGCCGCCGCGGTGTCCCAGCCGAAGGACTGCGCGTGCCGGGCCGCCGCGGCGCCCGCGCGGGCGGTGAGCTGCGGGTCGTCGGCGAAACGCGCGAGCACGCGCGCGTAGTCGGCGGGGTTGTGGCCGCGGATCAGGAAGCCGGTCTCGCCGTCGCGGACCGCTACCGGCAGGCCGCCGACCGCTGCCGCCAGGACCGGAGTGCCCGCTGCCTGTGCCTCTATCGCCACCAGGCCGAAGGACTCGCTGTACGACGGCATCACCAGCAGCGACGCCGCTCGGAACCAGTCCGCGAGCTGATCCTGGCCCACGGGCGGGCGGAAGCGTACGACGTCCGCGATGCCGAGCCTCGACGCCAGCTTCTGCAGGCCCTCCGGCTTGGCCAGACCGCTGCCGCTCGGGCCGCCGACCACGGGGACGACCATGCGGGAGCGGAGCTCCGGGCGTTCGTCGAGGAGGGCGGCGACGGCGCGGAGGAGGATGTCCGGGGCCTTCAGGGGCTGGATGCGGCCCGCGAAGAGGGGGATGAGGGCGTCCTGGGGGAGGTCGAGGCGGGCGCGGGCCGCGGCGCGGCCGTCGGCGGGACAGAAGCGGTCCAGGTTCACGCCGGGGTGGACGACGGCGACCTTGCTGGGGTCGGCGTCGTAGTGGTGGACGAGTTCGTCGCGTTCCTCGGTGGTGTTCGCGATGAGACGGTCCGCCGCCTGGACGATCTGGGTCTCGCCGATCACGCGCGCGGCGGGCTCGGGGGTGTCGCCGTCGGCGAGGTTGGCGTTCTTGACCTTCGCCATGGTGTGCATGGCGTGCACCAAGGGGACGCCCCAGCGCTGGGCGGCGAGCCAGCCGACGTGGCCGGAGAGCCAGTAGTGGGTGTGGACGAGGTCGTAGTGGCCGGGGCGGTGGCCGGCCCATGCCTGCATCACGCCGTGCGTGAAGGCGCACAGCTGGGCGGGGAGGTCTTCCTTGGCGAGGCCCTCGTAGGGGCCTGCGTCGACGTGGCGGACCAGGACGCCGGGGGACAGCTCGACGGTGGGCGGGAGGGAGGCCGTGGTCGCGCGCGTGAAGATCTCGACCTCGATGTTGATCGCGGCGAGGCGCTGCGCGAGCTCGACGATGTAGACGTTCATGCCGCCTGCGTCGCCGGTGCCGGGCTGGTGGAGGGGGGAGGTGTGCACGGAGAGCATCGCTACGCGGCGGGGGCGGCGGTGCAGCCTCAGCCTCGGGGGCGTGGCCGGGGAACGACGCCCGAGCCTGCTGACGTACTGGCTCACGTGGCGTTTCCTCCTTGCAGCGGGCATGCCGGACGGAGGGTGTGGGGCGCCCTCCACCGGGGTGCAACGTCGGAGGGGCTGGTTCCCATTCCGGGGACGGGGGTTTTTGCCTGGGCATTACTAGGGGTCGCTCAACTGTTCGGGCTTGCGTTGCGTTGTGGCCGGGTCGGCTCGGGTTGAGTGGGGGTCGGGGCCGCGCCGGGGGGTGTCCGTCCTCGGAACGGCGCGGAATCGGGCGTTCAGATAAGGCGCCCGTGTTGACGCGCCAACCGCTGCGGGCGGACACCCCCCGACACGTCCCCTTCCCGCCGTGCCCGGGTGCCGCGCCGTGGGGGTGCCCGCTGCCGCATAACCTCGTACGTATGACTTCTCGCGCCAGTACCCGTCCTGTGGGCACTGTCACGCGCGGGACCACCAATCCCAATCGGTTGCGGCGTATGGATCGCTGGATTGCGGCAGTCCATGGTGCTGAGTTGCGGCGGGCCGTTGATCCGGTGGCTGTGGATCTTGGGTACGGGGCCGCTCCCTGGACCGCCGTCGAGTTGCTCGCTCGGCTGCGTACCGTCGCGCCGCTTGTGCGTGTGGTCGGGGTGGAGATCGAGCCTGCTCGGGTTGCCGCTGCCAAGCCGTATGAGCGGGAGGGGCTCGTTTTTCGGCACGGGGGGTTCGAGATTCCTGGTGCCGAGCGGCCTGTGTTGGTGCGGGCGGCGAATGTGTTGCGGCAGTACGACGAGGGTGAGGTGGCTGACGTATGGGCGCGGATCTGTGGTCGGCTCGCGCCCGGGGGGCTGCTTGTCGAGGGGACCTGTGACGAGGTCGGGCGGCGGCATGTGTGGGTCGCGCTCGGGGTGGAGGGGGCCAGGACGGTTACGTTCGCTACTCGGCTGGGGTCGTTGGGGCGGCCGTCCGATCTTGCCGAGCGGCTGCCGAAGGCGCTGATTCACCGGAATGTTCCCGGAGAGCCTGTGCATGCCTTTCTGCGGGACTTCGACCGGGCCTGGGCCGCTGCCGCGCCCTATGCGTCGTACGGGGCTCGGCAGCGGTGGATGCGGGCCGTGCGGGAGTTGCGGGCCGACTGGCCTGTGGTGGATGGGCCTGCGCGGTGGCGGCAGGGTGAAGTGACCGTGGCGTGGGAGGCGTTGGCGCCTCGGGGGCGCTGAGCTGCGGGGAACGATCTCTGTGAGTCGTTCGTCACAAAGGCGGGGAGATCGTCGTCGGGGGCGGGAATGGGGGGAAGCAGTAGCGAAGTACCGCTGAAGCACTGCCTCTGTCGCTTTTCGGTGGCACGTGGCACGATCCCCCAAGCGTCCGTAAGTTACTGACGGTAAATCAGGTTTGGGGGCAGGGGTATGGGTGCGGGCAAGCGGGGGCTGTTGACGGCGGCCGTGACCGTGGTCTGTGCGGTCACCGTGCTGGCGGCTCCGGGTACGGCGTTCGCGGCACCGACTCCGACACCGACCCCGACTCCCAGCGCTTCGCCTTCCGCCGCGCCCGACAAGGACCTTGAGGCCGTACGCGAGAAGCTGGACGCCCTGTATCACGACGCCGCCGTGGCCACGGACCAGTACAACGCCGCCGAGGAGGCCGCCGACCAGCAGTCGGCCGCGATCGTGGCGTTGGCGAAGAAGATCGTCAAGGGGCAGGAGCGGCTCGCCGACCTGAAGAAGCGGGCGGGCGCGGCGGCCGCCGCCCAGTACCGCAGCGGCGGACTGCCCGACGAGGCGCAGCTGATGCTCAGCGACGACCCGGAGGACTTTCTCAACGGGGCCGGGCGGGTGCTCCAGGGGCAGCGCGCCACCAAGGGGCTGCTGGAGGAAATGACCCGCACCCAGGAGGACTTGGAGCAGTACGCCGACGACGCCTCCGCGCAGTGGGAGAAGCTGGAGGCCAACCGGAAGGCCAAGGCCGCCGCCAAGAAGAAGGTCAAGAAGCAGATCGCCGCCGCCGAGGAACTCGAGTCCAAACTCGAGAAGAAGGAGAAGGAGCGGCTGGCGCGGCTGGAGCAGCAGGCCGCCTACAAGGCGCAGAGCACCTGGCTCGACTCCGGGATACTCGACGAGATCAACGGCAAGGCCTCCGCGCAGGGCAAGAAGGCCGTGGAGTACGCCACCTCGCAGATCGGCAAGCCGTACGAGTGGGGTGCCGAAGGGCCGGGGTCCTACGACTGCTCGGGGCTCACCTCGCAAGCCTGGGCCAGCGCCGGGCAGCCCATTCCGCGGACCTCGCAGGAGCAGTGGAAGCAACTGAAGAAAATCGACATCAAGGACATGCGGCCCGGCGACCTCATCATCTACAACTCCGATGCCAGCCATGTCGCGATGTACATCGGCGACGGCGCGATCGTGCACGCCCCGCGCCCGGGGCGGACGGTGACGATCGCGGGGGCCGGGTCGATGCCGATCCTGGCGGTGGTACGGCCGGACGCCTGAGGCCGCGTGGCGGCGGTCACGTGACGCAGGGCACCTCGGGCGTCGTACAAACCCGGTACGGACGTGACGTTCGTCATTCCCGCACCTCGGGCGGGGTGTCCAACTGCGGTAGGGAACGCGGCATATGACAGCGGCCGCCTGCCGAGCAGCGTGCCGTGCACCATTCCGTTGCGGCGCCGACTACCGCTATGGTCCCCGTCGGTGGGTCGAGGTCCCTCGTACCCGCCATGCCCTCGGGGGGAGGGAAGGAACCCAAGACGATGCCCGTACCCGTACCGCGGCAGAGAGCGATCCCGGCCGTGGAAGGTGGTCAGGCGCAGGCCGCGACAGCAGTCGGCGGCCCGGTCGGCGGCCCTCCGAAGGACGAGGCCCCGCGTAAGGACGGCACGGTCGAGAAGCACAACGGCACCCATCTGACGCTGCTGGTGATCGAGGACGATCCCGGCGGCTCCACGATCGTGCCCGAGCTCCTGGACGCCGCCGGCAACCCCATCCGCGTCCGCACGGCCCGCAACCTCACCGAGGCCGAGCGCCTGCTCACCGACGACGTCCACTGCATCCTGCTCGACCTGGCGCTGCCCGCGCCGGTGCGCGGCGGGGACGACGACGAGCTCGCCGTGCTCAAGCACGTGCTGGAACTCGCCCCGCGGCACGCCGTGCTCGCCCTGACCGCCTCCGGCGACGCCGAGCGCGGCGCCGAGGCCGTGCGCGTGGGCGCCCAGGACTATCTCTTCCGGGACGAACTGGACAGCCGGCTGCTGAGCCGCGCGATCCGGTACGCCGTGGAGCGGAAACGTTCCGACACCGCCGAGCGGCGGCTCGCGGAGGGCCGCGTACGGGCGCAGGAGAACCGGCGTCTGGAGCGCGGGCTGCTGCCCACGCCGCTGCTGGAGGGCTCGGCGCTCCGGTTCGCCGCGCGCTATCGGCCGGGGCGTTCGCGCGCGCTGCTCGGCGGTGACTTCTACGACGTCGTACGGACCTCCGACGGCACCGTGCACGCCATGATCGGCGACGTCTGCGGGCACGGGCCCGACGAGGCGGCGCTGGGTGTGGAGCTGCGGATCGCCTGGCGGGCGCTGACGCTGGCCGGGCTGTGCGGGGACGAGCTGCTGGGGACGCTCCAGCAGGTCCTGGAGCACGAGCGGGCCGACGACGAGATCTTCGCGACGCTGTGCACGGTCGACATCGCGCCGGACGGGCGCCGGGCCGGGCTGTGCCTCGCCGGGCATCCGGCGCCGCTGGTGGCCCGCCCCGGACGGCCGGCGCAGCTGCTGCCGTACGACAACAACGGGCCCGCCCTCGGGCTGCTGCCCGGGGCTCGGTGGCCTCGGATGCAGGTGGAGCTGGGGCGGGAGTGGAGCCTGATGCTCTACACCGACGGGCTCATCGAGGGGCGCGTCGGGGCGGGGCGGGAGCGGCTCGGGCAGGACGGCATGGTGGAGATGGTGCGGCGGCAGTTGGGTGAGGGGTTGCGGGGGGAGGCGTTGTTGCGGGCTGCCGTTAATGAGGTGCGGGAGCTCAACGGGGGCGAGTTGGCTGATGACGTGGCGGTTGTGCTGCTGGATCGGGCTGCGTGATTCGGGGTTCCGCCATTGTGGGTCCGGTTGTTTGCCGGGTGCGCGTCCGTCGTGGCTGGTCGTGCCCACGCGGCGGAGCCGCAAATCGATACAGCCCCGCGCCCCTAAAGACAAAGGCCCTTTTTACCTACCGCCGTTCCAAGGGCCGTACGGGCCGTCGCTGCTTGAGCCGCCGCCCCTGCGGCCCCGGCCCCCGGACACCTGGCGCAGGGCCGGGCGGACGTCGACGAAGAAGACGATCGATGCGACCAGGCCCGCGAGCTGGAGGAACAGCATCGGGACCAGGAGGTTCACGGCCACCGCGATGCCGAGGATGATCAGCCAGAAGCCCTTGCCCTGCTTGTCGGCCGCGCGGTACGCGTCCTCGCGGAAGAGGGCGGCCATCACGAAGGCCACCACCGCGAAGGCCAGCATCGCGAGGTAGAGCAGCCACATCAATCCCGCGAAACCCTGCATCAGCACAACGTCCACCACCTGACTCGGCTCGTCATTACGCGGTCACCGTACCCGTACAACGGGCCGGGCACCCCCGAGGTGCCCGGCCCACTGTTCCAGCTGTCCGTCGATTACTTCGCGGGCGGCGTCGTCTTCTTGGCGGTGGTCTTCTTCGCCGGGGCCTTCTTCGCGGCGGTCTTCTTCGCGGGGGCCGGAGCGGCAGCGGCGGCCGGCTTCGGCTCCTCCTTGACCTCCACGGGCTCGGCCTTCGGCTCGACGGCCACGGCCAGCTCCTCGATCTCCTCGGCGGCCTCGCCACGCCAGGTCTTCACGGCCTGCTCACCGTGCTCGGCGACCTTCTCGTAGGTCTCACGCGCCTTCACGGCGTACTCGGCGGCGACGCCGACGCCGCGCAGGGCGAAGTCCTGGGCGCTCTCGCCGAACTTCTTCAGGTCGGCGTCGAGCGTGCTTCCGAGCTTCTTGATGTCGCCGTCGAGGGTCGCGATGAACTCGCCGACCTTGGCCTGGAGGCTCTCCTGGGCCTCCTTGGCGCGGGCACCGGCCTCCTTGGCGCGGGCGGCGGCCTTCTCCTGCACGGCCTTGGGGTCGGTGCCGCGGACGGCCTCGATCCGGGCCGGGGCCTCGGCGCGCAGCTGCTCGACGAGGCCGGGCACCTTCTTGGCCTCCTGGTAGGCCAAGTCGCCGGCGCCGGCGAGGAAGTAGAGCGGGGTCGGGTCGGTGACGGCCTTGCGGATGTCGTCGGTGATGGCCATGGTGATGGTCCTCCCGGGTCGCTTTCAGGTGAGGGTTTTGGGTCCCGCGGTCAGTCGGCTCTGACGTCTGTGGTGCATGGGCGTCAGCCGGCCGTCTGCTGCGGGTCGGCGTCACTGCCGTCGGCCGTGCGGGGGGCCGTGGTCTCGGGCGCCGTGCTCTTCTTGCGAGTACGGCGCTTGGTGGTGCTGTTCTGAGTGCTCGGGGCGCTCTGCGCGTCCTTGGCCGGGACATCGGCCGTGGGCGGCGCCGGCTCCGCGGAGCCGTCCTGCTTCCGCTCCCCGGCGTCGGTCCCGAATCCGTTCTCCTTGCGGAAGGACTCGTAGATCTGGAGCAGTACCTGCTTCTGCTGCTCGTTCAGCGTCGGGTCGGCGAGGATGACCGCACGCGTCTCCACCTCGTCCCGGTCCCGGTCCGCGTCGAGGATGCCGGCTCGGACGTACAGCGTCTCGGCGGAGATCCGCAGTGCCTTGGCGACCTGCTGGAGCACCTCCGCGCTCGGCTTGCGCAGCCCGCGCTCGATCTGGCTCAGATACGGATTGGACACCCCGGCGGCGTCGGCGAGCTGCCTGAGCGAGAGCTGGGCGTTTCGCCGCTGCTCGCGCAGGTACTCACCGAGATTGCCGACGTTGAGCGATGCCATGCCTCCACTGTGCCGCACGTTCGCTAACTATTGCAAGCACCCGCTTGCAAAAGTGCGCCACGCCACGTACGTCGAGCCTGTCAGAAATGGGTGCCGATGCCGAACACCCGCCGCAGTTGCCGCATGTCGTGCCGGTCGCGGTCCGTGGGCTCGTACCCCTGATGGAAGAAGACCTGCTGCTCGGCGGAGAGACAGGGGACGGCCGCCCCGTCGACCGTGCCCGTCACGAAGCAGGAGGCGGGGTAGGCGAAGGGGCGGTCCGGGTCGGGGGAGGCCTGGACGGCCGAGCCGTCGGCGGCGAAGACAAGGGGGTGGAGGTCGATCTCGCGGCCGTCCGTGGCCGTGAGGACGAACCGGATCGGCCGGTCGTTCAGGGTCTCCACGAAGCCTGCCCCGGCCAGCGCCGCCAGCACCGCGGCCTCCTGGTCCTGCCGGTGCATCAGGTCCAGGTCGCGATGGTCCCGGGTCTGCTCGCCGACCAGGGCGTCGATCCCCCACCCGCCTCCGACCCACACATCCGCCCCCGCCCGCCGCAGCAGATCCAGCAGGGACACCACGTCTCCGGCTCCGATCACCGCTCACCCCCCGTCACAGCGGACGTCGCGCCACGAAGACGAACTCCCGGCCCGGGCGGTCAGGGGCGTCGCGGATGGCGTCCAGGAGATACCCCTCTGCCGCCAAGTCCTCTACCACCTCCTCCCGTTCCCGGAATCGCAGCGTCGACTCCGACGTCAGTACCTCCCCGTCCGCGGTGAACACGTACGTCCACCGGAACGTCACCAACGGGCCGGTCACGTCGAGGAGTTCGACCCAGCTCTCGACCGCCCCGGTGCCGGGTACGTCCGTCACGGCGTACGACGCCTCCCGGTTCCACTCCTCCCACGCGCGCCGGGCCGGGTCCCTGGTCTCGAAGACCAGGCGGCCGCCGCGGCGCAGTGCCGCATACGCCCCGCGCAGAGTCTCGCGCCAGGCCCTCGGCTCTACGACGGCCTGGGCGACGTTCGCCGTCATAGTGACCAGGTCCACGGCGAGCGGCGGCAGGTCCGTCGCGTCACCGCAGATCCAACGGACGCGGTCGGCGCCGGGCTTGGACCGGGCCACGTCCACCGACGCGCCGGCGGGATCGACCGCGGCCACCTCGATGCCGCGGTCCGCCAGCCGGAGGGCGAGGACGCCGGTGCCGCAGCCGATGTCCAGGACCCGGCGTGCCCCGAACTCCGCCGCGATGCGGACGTAGGCGTCGAGGTCGCCGCGGTCGGGGCCCAGGGGGTCATAGAGCGCGGCCAGTCGCGGATGCTCGAAGCACTCGTCAGGCATGTGGCCAACGTACCCACCGGAAAAACCGGTGGCGGCGTCCCCGGTGCCGCGACTACCGTCCCTCCCATGACTGCCGGGTTTGCGGCCACGCGCCGCGCGACAGTTGGGTACCCGGCCTCCGCGTGAGGCCTGTGCGGGCCAGAAGCCCGCCGTTTCTCCTCGCCTTCGGTTCCTCCTCCACGAGATCGACGACGAAGAGAAAGACAAGAATGCCCAACGACTTCAATCAACAGGTCATCGACGAGTTCCGTGCCAACAACGGCCGCGTCGGCGGCTGGTTCGAGGGTGGCCGGCTGCTCCTGCTGACCACGACCGGTGCCCGCACCGGCAC
Organism: Streptomyces justiciae; assembly: GCF_015163075.1. Classification (GTDB taxonomy): domain Bacteria; phylum Actinomycetota; class Actinomycetes; order Streptomycetales; family Streptomycetaceae; genus Streptomyces; species Streptomyces justiciae. The sequence goes on along the minus strand of NZ_JADDXU010000033.1, from coordinate 20,057 downwards.
CCGTCACACCACTCCCCTCGGCTATCTCCCCGACGGCGGCGACCGCGTCCTGGTCATCGCCTCGGCCGGCGGCTCGCCCCGGCATCCGGACTGGTACCGCAACGTCCTCGCGCATCCCCAAGTGACGGTGGAGAGCGGTGCGTTCACCTACGAGGCGCAGGCCGTCGTGCTGGAGGGCGAGGAACGTGACCGGTCGTTCGCGCGGGCCGTGGAGGCCGACCGGGGCTGGGCGGAGTACCAGGAGAAGGCCGGGGACCGGGTGCTCCCCGTGGTCGCCCTGTACGAGATCGCCGCACCCGGCCCGCCGAACATCCGGGCCGGCTCCATGGGCGAGGCGATCAGGCTCGTCCACGACAACTTCCGCCACGAACTCGCCCGTATCCGCGACGAGTTGAGGAAGAGCGACGCCGGTGCCCCGCTCGGCGCCCAGCTCCGCGTCAACTGCCTCACCTTCTGCCTGGGCCTGCACAACCATCACACCGGCGAGGACACGGCCCTGTTCCCGTTCGTCGCCGACCGGCATCCCGCCGCCGCCCCCGCGCTGGCCCGCCTGCGCGAGGAGCACGAGCGGATCGCCGAACTCGTGCTGGAGATGCGGCAGGTGGTGTGGACGGTCGGCGAACCCGGCACGGCCTTGGCCGAGTTCGAGCGGCTGGCCACGGAGCTGGAGGCTCATCTGACGTACGAGGAGGAGCAGTTGATCCCTCTGCTGGGAGGCTGACTCAGAACGGCAACGGCCGCCCGTGCACCACCTCCAGCCCCGACACCGCCCGCGTGAGCACCACGTACAGCCGGTGCAGCCCCCGTTCCTCCGCCTCCGCGATCGCCGCGGGCTCGACGGCGACGACATGGTCGTACTCGAGCCCCTTGACCAGCGAGGCCGGGACGAGGGTCACGCGGGCGGTCAGGTCGTCCGGCTCGGCCACCGGGACACCGGCCGCGTCGAGGGCGGCCCGCACCCGGGGAAGGTCCGCGTCGGCCGCGATCACCCCGACCGACCCCTCCCGCCCGAGCGCGTCGCGCACAGCGTCCACGACCGCGCCGAGCAGATCGTCCCCCGCCTCCCGCACCCTCAACTCCCCGTCCCCGCGCAGGGATCGGGCCTCCGGTACGTCGACGTCCAGGCGTCGCAGCAGCCGGTTGGCGAGCCCCACGACGGCCTCCGGCACCCGGAACCCGGTGGTCAGCGGCACGACCGCCGCGTCCGGCCGCCCGAGGTGGGCGAGCAGTCCGCCCCACGTCCGGGCCGCCCACGGCGTGGTCCCCTGCGCCAGATCCCCCAGCACGGTCAGCGAACCGAACGAGGCCCGCCGCGCGATCGCCCGGCACTCCATCGGGGAGAGGTCCTGTGCCTCGTCGACGACGACATGGCCGTAGCCCTCGGGATGCTCGATCAGCCCGCCGACCTCGTCGAGCAGCACGAGGTCGGCGGCCGACCAGCGCGCCGACTTCCACGACCGCGGCGGCCTGTCCCACAGCAGCGCCTTCTGCTCGTCCGCGTCGAGCAGACCATCGCCCGCGGCCTCCAACGCCCCTGCGTCCGCGAGCAGTTCGGCCACGACCTCCTCGGCCCGCACCCGCGGCCACACGACATCGACGTACGGCCGGACCGCCGTCCCCATCCTCCGCACCCACGCGTACGGCGGCGGCCCCGCCCGCCGCTCGGCGAGTGCCTGGATGTAGGCGACGACCCGCGTCCCTACCCGCTCGCGCCCGACGGCGTACGGCGGCTCCTCGCGCCGTACGCCGTCCACGATCCGCGCGAACTCCTGACTCGGCACCCGCCACCGGTAAGCCCCCTCGGGAATCGCAATCTCCTCGGCCTTCTCCGCGGACACGCGCGCGTACAGCGCCCGCCGCAGCACCTCGGCCATGCGCACGTCGTGCTTGAGCACGGCGGTGAGTGGCTCGTCGCGACCGGTGACCGGATGCCGGCCGATCTCCTCCGACAGCGTGGACTGCCGTACGCCGGTCTCGCCGAGGGCGGGCAGGACCTGCGAGATGTAGGAGAGGAAGGTGCGGTTGGGGCCGAGGATCAGCATGCCGCCGCGCTGGATGCGCTGGGGGTGGGTGTAGAGGAGATAGGCGGCCCGGTGCAGGCCCACGGCGGTCTTGCCGGTGCCCGGAGCGCCCTGCACGCAGACTGAAACGCCAAGATCCCCCCGTACGAGATCGTCCTGCTCGGGCTGGATGGTCGCGGCGATGTCGCGCATGGGGCCGACGCGGGGGCGTTCGATCTCGCGGACGAGGATGTCGCTGGCGCGTACCCCTGAGCGGCCGGCGCGGTCCTCGCCGCGGCTCAGGTGCTCGTCCTCGAGGCTGGTGAGGTCGTCCGAGGCTCCCCTGCTCCCCGGCGCCCACCCGAACCGTCTCCGCACGGCGACGCCCTGCGGGTCGTGGGCGCTCGCCTGGTAGAAGGCGCGGGAGACGGGGGCGCGCCAGTCGACGACGAGGGGTGGGGCGGCGGGGTGCTCACTGATCCTGAGCCGGCCGACGTGGTAGCTCTGCCCCGCGTGCTCGCCGCCGTCGAAGTCCAGACGCCCGAAGAACAACGGCCCCTCGGGCAGCTCCCGCATCTCCTTGGCCTTGCTGCGCAGCTGATAGCCGAGGACTTCGGCGTCGGCCCCGGAGGCGGAGACGTCTTCACCGACGACGACCTGCTCCTGGGCGCCGTCGACCATGGCGGCGAGGGCGGCGCGGCAGGTGTCGTGGTGGGTGCGTTCGAGGTGGAGGGCGTGGGTGAGGGGGGTGGGGTCGGGTGCCGTCATGAAACCGAGCGTACCGGCATAATGTAACCGAGTTAAATTTTTTACCGAGCCTCAGGCGTCACGAGTACTGCGGCAGGGCTGCCTCCAGCAGATCGAAGGCCCGCTCGGCATCACGGAGGGCTACGGCCCGCACCTCGACGACGGGCTCGCCGGCCCCGATCCGCCGCCAGTTCTCCTGAGCGAGGATGCGCCGCACGGCGACGATCTGCCCGGCGGCCAGCCGCGCGTCCAGGTCACCACCGAGGGCTACGGCGAGGGCCTCCTCGGAACGTTCGAGGTGGATGTGCAGACGGGCGACGAGAGCGGGCGTTCCGTAGAGGAGGTCGTAGAAGGCGCGGACAGCGGGATGATCATTGACCCCGGTGATGGGATCCCCCTGTTCGACCCCGTCCAGGAAGTTCCGCCGCAGCGACCCGAGCGGCGCCCCTTGCCCCTCCCGAACCACCCGCGCGGCCTCGTCCTCGTGGTCGGCGATGCGGTGGAAGACGAGGTCTTCCTTCGCGGGGAAGTAGCGGAAGAGGGTGGGCTTGGAGATGTCGGCTGCGGCGGCGATCTCGGCCACTGAGACTGCGCCGTAGCCCCTTTCGAGGAAGAGGCGGATCGCGATCTCGGAGACGGTCTCGTACATCCGCTGTTTTTTGCGGGCGCGCAGGCCGGGGGTGGTCATGGGGTGAGGGTACGGGGGCCTCGCTTGACGAGCGTGCGGGCGAGGTAGGGGTTGTGCATCCAGCGCAGGGGCAGCCCGAGGGACGCTGTCGCCGCCTTCAAGGTCATCGAGTAGGAGTCGACGGCCCGGCGGACGTTGGGGGCGTCCAAGCTGGCACCAGTAACCAGGCGGTCGAGGTCGATGTACGCCGAGCGCACAATCTCGATCCAGCGGTAGACGCCCCAGTCGCGCCGCCAGCCCTCGGTGTATTCGGGGGCCAGTTGGAGAGCCCAACGGGTGAACATCCGCTCGCGGATCTCCGGTCGGGTGGGAGTGAGGTGCATGTGCCGGACCAGGTCGTAGAGCGGGTCGCCTACGACGGCCATCTCCCAGTCGATGATGGTCAGTGCCTTCTTGTCCTGGCGGCGCACCAGATTCCAGGGGTTGAGGTCGCCGTGCAGCAGGGCCGGCTTGCGGTCACCCACCTGGTGACGGGCGAGGATCTGGCGCAGGCGATAGGCGTCCGGCAGTCCCAGGAGCCGGGCGAGCTGCTGGGAATCCTTCGGCAAGTCAGCAACCAGGAGCACCAGTTGCTCGCTCAGCGCCTTGTAGAAGGACCCCTTCCCCGCAGCCGGGTCCAGTTCTTCGTAGCCCACCTTGGTCAGGGCGCACAGCTGGTCGACGAGCGCGTTCGCCTCGTGCGGCAGCAGCCCCTGAACGGGGTGGTTCGGCGGCTGGTCCGGGCTGGTCGGGCCCTCATAGGTGTGAATGGCGAAGGGTTCCCCCTGATAGCTCGTGCCCAGCGCCAGAAACCTCGGGACCGCCACCTGGGCACCCGACCGCTCGATGGTGCGCAGTACGGCGTGCTCGCTGAGGAACCCGCGCTCACGCCGGTCGACGTTCGGCACCTTGCGCCGCACCACCACGGGGAACCCCACCCCGGACACATGCACGATCGTGTTCAGGTGTCCGGTGCCCTTGAGCACCCGGCTGGCTGGCGCCGCGCCCTCCGCGCGCAATGCCTCGTCCACGGCCGTGTGAGGAAAGTCAGGGTGTTCGGGGAATCGGGGGTCCCACGACCACTTGTCGATCTTGGCGATCGGGCCGCGACCGCCGTTCCTCGCAGCCAGCCATCGGAACAGGATCCGCTCGATCTCCTGCTCGTCGGGAACACTGCCGAGTCCGAGCGGTCCGGCGGCCGCTGCCAGCGCGCGGGCCACCTGCCCCTTGGCCGCGTCCAGGGTCTTCTGATCGGGAGTGTCCTGCAGCGACTGCGCCGCCCGCATCACATCCGGGTAGACCGATTGCGCCCGCTCGAAGTCCACGTAGTGCGGCAGGTCTTTCGTCAGGCCCTTCACCGCCGCCGGACGGACCCGGCGCATGGCGGCCGCCCAGGCGTCGATGACCTCGCCCCACTGATACGCCGGGTACTGCATGCGCACCAGATGGGTGGCGAGGTCGTGCAGGGGATCGCCGTACGTCGCCAGTTCCCAGTCGACGCAGATGAGGGGCGGCTCACCGGCGTACGACATGATCAGGTTGTCGCGGTGCAGATCGGCGTGGAGCAGACTGAATGGCCGACGGGACATGGCCGGCACCCGCTCCGACAGCCGGAGCATGGCGTTCTCCGGGATGCCCAGGGCCGCGAACAGGCCACCGAAAGCAGACCAATTGGGCTGCCGGATCTGCCGGTCGGCCATCAGCGTCAGTGACCGCAGGAATGCTTGGCTGTCCGTGTGGTTGCCGGGCCAGCCGGACGGCAGATCCGGCAACGCACTTCTGCGTACCTGGGTCATCTGGGCCAGCAGGTCGGCCAGCGCGCGAATGAGCAAGGTGTCGACAGGCTTGCCGTTGCTGCACACTTTGGAGAGCGGCACACCCTCCACATAGCTGTGGATCGCAAAAGTGTCGCCCTTGTAGAGGCACTGCGGGACGTGGGGCAGCACTCCCTGGATGGCGTCGAGGATCTCCGCCTCATCCGCCCAGGTCCGGATGACCACCGGGAGCGCCTCCACCCGCCGGACCCGTACGGTCACAGGCGTCCCGACGTCGCGCCCGGTCAACCGGGCGGCATGCCCTGTCAAGGGCAGTACGAAGTTCTTGTTGTGATGCCCGCTGGTCGCCTGCCCCTTCTGCTCGGCCAGACTGACGAACGCCTCGACCGCGCGTTCCCGTGGAGGGGTGTCTAGAAGAGGCGGTGCGCCCACAGGCCACACTCCGGATCGTTCGCGCGACAGACGACAGGCACGGCAACACTAATTGCCGGTTTTAACAGGCACGACCGGAGCCTGACTGGAGTAGCCATAACGAGTGGTTTTGCCACCTATCGTTCGGCAGGCCGTGCGAGATTGGCTCTTTGCCACGTCCATACGCGCGGAACAGAGCGATTGCTCAGCGGTGCGGGAATGTTAGCGCACCGAACCATGCGCCCCGGTCACCGTTCGGCCGCTATTCGGAGAGCCGGTTCCACACCGAGTCGAACCACACCCGCATGTTGTCCACGAAGATCGATCCCTGCGAGTCCGGGTCCTCATCCCTCACATGGCGAGTCAGCGTCGCACTGAGCCCGAGGACGTCCAGTGCAGTGACCACCTCTCCACTGGGCAGCGGAATCTGACGCTCAATCACGTTGTACATACCATGGAGCAGCTCGACGCCATTGACGACGTAGAGCTTGAACGCCGGGGGGAGTGAAGTGTGCCTGATGTCGAAACTGACGGACGGCACCAGTTGCTCGGTCTGCAGGTCATTGAGCAACCCGCGCAGCGAATCCGTGTGCCGGCGGCTGATGGCCCGCAGCCGTTCCTGCAGACGCAGATCTTCCTTGTCGCCCTTCACACGCGGATACGGCAGCGCCAGCTCGGTGTCCGGCAGCAGCAGCCGCAGAGCGATGTGCTCAGGGGAGATCTCGCCGGCATGGATGCGTTCTACCTGAAGGAGCAGATGCGCGCTCAGCGACTCGGCCGACAAGGTGTAGACGTCCAGCGTGACTTGAGGCTTCTCGAATGCCGGTCCCAATACGTCACTCAGTGTCACTCCGTGGCGCCCTCGGGTCTCCTTGGCCACCGAAGGCCGGGAGCTCAGCACCTTGATCACCCGGGACCCGCTGCCCTGCCGGGACGCGATCCAACCCTCGTCGGCCAGCTCTCGCAGCGCACGCTGAATGGTGTCCCGCGAGACGACGAACTCCTGGGTGAGCTCCCTTTGCGGTGGCAGGTAGGACCCCACCACGTACGTCCCGTCGATCATCCGGGCGCGCAGCGCATCGGCGACTCGCTGGAACTCCTTGCCGCCGCTCTCACCGTTCTCCCGTGCGCCCACGCCTCGACCGTACCGCCTGCCGTCCACCGGCAAACCAATCTCCAGTCAATTGCACGACTTGACTGGACAGTTGGTTAAGGGATCACCGCAACCGGGCAAACCACCTTCAAGTCAATCAGCCCAATTGGCAGGCGAGTTGAGGCATTGACTGCAGAAGTGGAAGGGAGGTGGGCTGGGATGCCCCTGTTACGCTCCGGCCGACTCAGACCCGCCCCAACAACACATCCCGCACCACATCCAGCGAGTTGACCACCACCAAGGCCCCCGCCTCCCGCAACAACCGCTCCTTACGCCCGTTACGCGCGTAGCCCAGGAACGGGACGCCGGCGCTCCGCGCGGCCAGGTAGTCCGACGGGGTGTCGCCGATCATCAAAGCGGCCGAAGGGGCCGCGCCCATCGCGTTCAGGGCGTGGTTGAGGCAGTGCGGGTGGGGTTTGAGGTGGTGGAGGTTCTGGGTGCGGCCGTAAATGTGGGGGTGGAAGCACGCGGTCAGACCCCGTCCGGCCAAGTACTTGCGCACCACCCGCGGGGAGTTGTTCGTCGCTATCGCCAGGCGTGAGCCCACCGCGGACCACGTCCGGATCAGCGGGTCGGCGTACATCGTCGGCATCGCCGACGTCGCGGCGTGCAGTTCTTCCTGGGTGAGACGTTCCTCCAACTCCGCCACCAGATCGCTGCCGGGGTGGCGGAGGTCGACGGCACGCAGGACCACGTGGGGGTCGAGGGACTTGCGCTCCTCCTCGGTCACCAGGCCGTGCAGGCCGCGGCTCTCCAGCCACTCGACCAGTTCCGCGGCCACCCGCTCCGCCGAGTGCCCCGCGAACAGGCGGCAGATCGGGCCGTCGAAGTCCCACAGCACGACTCGGGCGTGCCTGATCAGCTCCCGGAGGTCCAGTGCTTCAGGATCGTTCTCTGTCTCTGCTGTCACCGAATCAGTCTGCGCCGTATCAGAAGTCACTAGGAGAGTGTCAGGTCCGTCGTGATGGTTTCCCAGAGGGCGTCGAACCACTTCTGGGATTCCTCCACGAACGCCGCGTCCCGCTGGCTGGCCGCCTTGACGAAGGAGAACAGGACGGACTGGGAGCCCAGGGCGTCGTACATCTCCAGGGTCTGGCTCTCGTACTCCTCCTCGCGCTTTTCGAGCATGTAGTAGCCGAGCAGCACTTCCTCGCCGTTGAGCAGGTACATCTTCACCGGCGGGGTGAAGGGCAGCGCGCGGAAGGTGATGCGGACGTCGATGCCGTGGGTGGAGCGGACGGCGTTGAGGTTGTACTTCAGGACGTGGGCCTGGGCGTTGCGCATCTCCAGCCAGCGCTGGTGGACCGGGTCCTCCTCGCCGTCGCGGTCGACCAGCACCGGGAAGGCGAGGTTGATGTCCCGGGACGGCAGCAGGACGCGGAACTCGATGGTCTCGGGGCGGATTCTGCCCTCGTGGATGCGGCGCAGGGACTCGCCGAGCGCCAGCATCAGGGTCTCGGAGGTGTGGCTGACCACGTCCACGCGCACGTGCGGCGCCGCGAACGCCTCCGTCAGGCGCGGGGCCAGCCCGACCATCGTCGGCTGCGGGGCACCGCGCACCGGGGCCGGCTCCGCGATCCGCGGTGGGCTGCCCTTGCTCACGTTGCTGAGGAGGCCGTCCTCCTGGAGTGCGCGCAGGGCCTGGCGGACGGTGCCGCGTTCGACGTTGAACTCCTCGGCCAGTTCGGCCTGGGTGGGCAGGCGGTCGCCCGCCTTGAGGTCGCCGGAGCGGATTCGGTCCCGGAGGATGTCGGCGATCTCCTGGGGCGAGAGCTTTCTGCTGCCGTTCACTGCCACGTTCTCCTGGGTCACGACCAAACGCTACAACTCGCGCCCATCTTTGGGGAGTTGCTTGGGAGTTGTTTCAGAGTAGGTACCAAGTGGGGACAACTACAGCAGAGATGGTTGCCAACTTCTCCAAGTTGGCGGAAGTTTTGCTTCCTTGTTCGCCTTCTTGTTCGCCACCATCCCGCACAGCCCCCCACATCCGCTCGCCCCGGATGCCCGCCTCACGCCCTAAGGGGGAACCACCGTGCCTGCCATCTATCTCCTCTCCGCCATCTTCGTCGTCGGCGTCGAGCAGACCGTCCAATGGAAGTACGGCGCTGCCGGCATCCTCGGACTCCTGCTCCTCAGCGTCGGCCTCAAGGCCAAGAACCCGGCTCTCAGCTCCATCGGCGCCGTGGTGCTCGCGCTCCTCGTCTCGGGGCAGGCCCTATGAAGAGGAACAGCCCGGATCCACCTCTGTGGGAGACCTCAGCTCGAGAGCGTCAGCTCCGAACTGATCGTCTCCCACAGTGCGTTGAACCACAGGTGGGACTGCTCGACGAAGGTGGTGTCCCGCAGCCCGGCCCCCTGCTCGAAGGCGAACAGCATCGACTGGGTGCCCTCCGCGTCGTACATCACCAGGTGCTCGTGGTCGATCTCCTCCTCGCGCTTGGTGAGCGTGTAGTAGGCGAAGAGTGCTTCCGTGTTGTTGAGCAGGTACAGCTTCACCGGCGGGGTGAAGGGCAGGGCGCGGAAGGTGACCTTGACGTCGATGCCGTGGGTGGCGCGCAGGGCGTGGAGGTTGTGCTGGAGCACCTGACCCTGGGCGTTGCGCTGGGACAGCCAGCGGCGCTGCACCCTGCCGTCCGTGGAGGGGTCCACGGGGATCGGGAAGGCGAGGTCGATGTCCCGGCTCGGCAGCAGGATGCGGACGTCGACCTTGGCCGGTTTCAGCCGTCCGGCGTGGATCTGGCGCAGCGGTTCGGCGAGGGCGAGGTTGAAGGAGACCGACGTCAGGCACAGGGCGTCGATCTCCACGTGCGGTGCGGCGAAGGCGGCGGCGACGCGCGGCGCGAGGGCGACCATCGTCGGCAGCGGCGGGGCTCCGGGGCCGGTCAGCGCGCTGCCGAGGTCCGGGGCGACCGTCGCGGGGCTGCCCTTGGAGACATTGGTGAGCAGTCGCTCCGACTGCAGGATGCGCAGGGCCTGCCGTACGGCGCCACGCTCCACCCCGAACTCGTACGCCAGCCTGGCCTGGGTGGGCATGCGCTGACCCGGCCGCAGCTCACCGGACCGGATACGGGAACGCAGCTCGTCCGCCACCTCACGAGGAGACTTCTGTGACCGCTGCGCCATCTCCAGCCCATCGACAGAGGCGGGTTTCGGGTCCACGACCAAACACTACAACTTCCCGCCATCTTTGGGCAGTTCGCGGAAAGGTGGTTATGAGCCGCATCCAAGCGGAGATAAGTACAGTGAAGTTGGTCGCCAACTTTCAGAACATGGTCAAGCTTCAAGGGGGTTGGCGCCAGCAGGCCGTGCACGACACCGAGCACGACACCATGCTTCGTCCAGGGGGGATCGTCATGCCGTTCGCCATCGCCGTCGCCGCCCTCGCCATCGGATTCGAGCAGCTCGTCCAGTGGAAGTGGGGGCCGATGGGCATCATCGCCTTCCTCCTGCTCACGGTCGGCGTCAAGGCCAAGAACACCATGGTCGGCGGCCTCGGAGCGGCGATCCTCGTGATGCTGCTCGCCCAGTCCGGCTGACCGGACCGCCCACGTCCGAGGTCAGTCCGGCCGATCGGGCTCCCTTCCGGAGGGGAGCCGGGAGCCTGATCGGTCAGCAGAAGACAGCACAGTCACAACTCAACACCGACAACTGAACACGGATGGATCGCACAGCCACAACTGAACAGTCACAGCTACGGATTCGTCCTCGTCGTCCAGCGGAAGGAGCACTCAGAACATGTCCGGGCACCACGGTCGCCTGGACGTACGCAGCAGGGCGTCGGCCACCTTGGCGGCGCCCGCTCGTTCTTCCCGGACCCGGCCGAGCGCCGCGAGCCGTACGGCGGACTCGTCGCCCAGCCACAGCGCCGCCAAGTCGGCGACGTCCAGGGTGAGTTCGGGGCTGGCGCCGGTCGGCGTGCAGGAAGCGCCGTCCGCCGCCGCCTCCAGCCGGTAACGCCCACCGGCCGGCCCGGCCGCGTCGGCCACCTCCAGGACGAGGGCGCCCTCCCCGTCGTACGCACGCGCCTCCAGAGCCCGTACGACGTCCAGCAGCCGCACCCACAACCAGTCCGCCTGTGCTGTGGTGGCCTTCGCCGCCCGCGGGTTGGGGAGGTGGAGCGGGAGCAGGTCGTCGGGGGCGCGCCAGCCGGTCTTCACCTGGGTGACCCAGTCGATGGAGCAGAGGTAGTGCCACAGGGCGCGTTCGGCGGCGGGGGTCGTCGCGATCAGCCACTTCACCTGGGCCGTGTCGTGCGGCTGCTTGTCGTGCCAGCTGTCGTCGCAGACGTACGACACCAGGCCCTCGGGCTCGCCGGACGGGGAGCGGTACAGGGCGTAGAAGGGCTCGGTCCACGGGGTGCGGTCCAGGTGGACGACGCCCGTGTTGACCTGCCACCAGCGGTCGTCGCGGCTGACCGCGCCGGGCTGGGCGCGGCGGAGGCGGTCGTGCAGGTCGGGGCCGAGCTTGCGGACGTCCTCGCCGTCGACGAGGTCGACACGGCCGCCGTCGTCCGGGGCGGACCAGCGGGGGTCGAGGCCGGCGCGGGGGACGTCGACCGTCCACTCGGTCATCGATGTGGCGGGGCCGAAGCCGTAGCGGCCGTAGATCTGGTACTCGGCGGCGATGAGGGTGGCGGCGACGTCTCCGCGCTCCCTCGCGGCGGCGAGGTCCTGGGTCATCATGCGGGTCAGGAGGCCGCGGCGGCGGTGGGTGGCGGTGACGGCGACGTTCGAGATGGCGTCGACGGGGACCTGGTTGCCGCCGGGGACGGTGAGCTGCTGGTCGAAGGAGCGGTACGTCGCCACGCAGCGGCCCGCGTCGAAGGCGCCCTGGGTGCGGTGGGCGAGGAGGTAGCCGGTGCGGGAGTCGATCTCCTCCTGGGTGGGGCTGGGGCTGCGCAGGAAGCCGGTGTGCAGGGCGCGGATCCAGTCGGGGATGTCGGCGGCGGTGATGGGGCGGACGTCGATGGCGGGGCGGGTGGTCATGGGGTCACGGTAGGACGGTGGTGGGTGCAGGCCCCAACGTTTTTCGCCCCCGCCGCCCCTGACCGGGAGGTCCCCCTCACATCAGCAGGTCGTCGACCTGGGCCTCGCCCTCCCGGTACCGGCGTGCGATCTCCCCGCTGCACTCGTCCGTCGTGTGCTGGAGGCGTTGGCGGCGGCGGGAGACCTGCTGTTCGTAGCGGACGAGGCGGCCCATCGCGGCGTTCAGCTCGGCGTCCGTGCGGGCCGCGAGGTCGGAGAGTTCGACCTCGGCGAGCATGTCGGCGGCCAGGCGGCGGTACTCCTCGTTGTGCGGGGTGCCCAGGGTGACGTGGCGGGCGGAGGAGCGCTGGCGGGCCGGGGCGTCCGTGAGGATCTCCGAGAGGCGTTCCACCACCGAGCCCTCGCCCGCCGGGGAGCGCCGCGCCAGCTCCGCGCGCAGGATGTCGATACGGCCCTGGAGCAGCCGCCGTACATAACTGAGGTCCGCCTCGTCGCGCTGGGCGTCCCGGCGCACCGTGCGCAGCTCGGGCAGGCTCAGGACGGCCAGGTCGGGCTCGGGCGGGTCCGCGGGCAGGCCGGGCGCGGACGGCGGTGCCGGTGCGGGTGCCTCCGTCCGCTGCGTGGGCGGCCGGAAGGCGGACCCGGGCGGCTGTGGCTGCTCGGTACTCGGTGTGCTCATGTGCCTCTACCGTCCCCTCGACCGGCGTGTGTGAGCATCGTGCCACCCCAAGTGGCCGCTATGTGACCGAGTGCCCCCGAACGGCCCAGATGGGGGGTTAAGGATCATTCAGAAGCCCCCGGTCCGGCGCCCTTTCCGCGCACGGCATCATGGGGGCCATGCGTGCAGTGGTACAGCGGGTCGACGGCGCGAGCGTCGTGGTCGACGGCGAGACGGTCGGGGAGATCAGCGGCGAAGGGCTCTGTGTCCTCGTCGGGGTGACGCACGAGGACACCAAGGAGAAGGCGGCCCAACTCGCCCGCAAACTCTGGTCGATCCGCATGCTGCACGACGAGCGCTCGTGCAGCGACATCGACGCCCCCCTGCTGGTCATCAGCCAGTTCACCCTGTACGGCGACGCCCGCAAAGGCCGCCGCCCCACCTGGAACGCCGCCGCCCCCGGCGACATCGCCGAGCCCCTGGTCGAGGAGGTCGTCACCCAACTCCGCACCCTCGGCGCCACGGTGGCCACGGGCCGCTTCGGCGCCCAGATGCGGGTGTCCCTGACGAACGACGGCCCAGTCACGGTCCTGTTGGAGATCTGAGCCGCCAACCAGTCCAGCACCGGCTGACTGCCGCTGCCGGGTTGAAGGGGTTGAAGGGAAGGTGTCTGTTCGTTGTTTACGAGCAGGTGCCAAGTGGGCACAACTTGGGAGAGTTGGCAGTCCAATTGGTCTGTGTGACCGCTCAGCCATCCGAACGCCCTTCTCCCTGTCAGCCCAGGTGAGCCCGGTTCTCGGGGCAGCGGACACCGACTCGCGGGGCTCGTGACAGCGGGCCCCCTCGACAGCGGCGGACCCCGCCGGGGCGAAGACCCCGGCGGGGTCCCCGTCGTACTTTCCCTACCGCAGACGCAGGAGCAGCGCCCCCTGCGCCTTCCTGCCCCAAATCCCGTATATCCGGGGTGTGTTGGCCTCCCCGGCCGCTGGGAATCTCTCGGAGCACGGAACATCACGGAATATGCGGCTGTCACCGCGTCGTCCGTGGTCCCCCATCACCTGGGCTGACGTGATCGACGAAGGGAGAAGCGGCATGGAACACCACCCGCCCACAGGACAGGACCCGGGCGGCCCCGGCATCGCACGGATTCCGATGTCGAACGCGATCACGGCGGTGATCATCGCGGTCGCGGCACTGGCCGCCGGCATCACCGTGCTGATGCTGACGCCTGGAGTGCTGGAGGGTCTGGGCAGCGCCGTGACGATCACCGGCGGGGGCTTCACGCTCGCTGCGAAGATCGCCGTACCGCGCTGACCCACACCGGTTACGGCTCGACCACGACCTCCTGGGCCGCCGCCGTCTCCCCCGCCACCAGCGGTGCGTCCAGGGGCACGTTTCGCTTCACCAGGGCCAGCGCCACCGGACCCAGCTCGTGGTGTCGTACGGACGTCGTGACGAAACCGATCTTGCGGCCGTCCGGGCCGTCGGCGGCCACGCGGATGTCCGTGCCGGCCGGCGGGAGGTGGACCTCGCTGCCGTCCAGGTGCAGGAAGACCAGGCGGCGCGGGGGCTTGCCCAGGTTCTGGACGCGGGCCACCGTCTCCTGGCCGCGGTAGCAGCCCTTCTGAAGGTGGACCGCGGTGCCGATCCAGCCCAGCTCGTGCGGGATGGTGCGGTGGTCGGTCTCGAAGCCGAGGCGGGGGCGGTGCTGCTCGACGCGCAGGGCCTCGTAGGCGAGGAGGCCCACTGCGGGGCCCGTCTTCGCCGCGTACGACTCCAGGTCCTCGCGCGGGAGGAACAGGTCGCGGCCGTACGCCGTCTCGCGGACCACCACGCCCTCCGGGACCTCGGCGATCGAGCCCGCCGGGAGGTGGACGACCGCGATGTCCGCGGTGCGGTCCGTGACCTCGACGCGGTAGAAGAACTTCATCGACTCCAGGTAGGCCAGCAGCGCCTCCTGGGTGCCGGGCTCGATGTGGGCCCAGACCGTGGTGCCGTCGTCGACCAGGTACAGGGCGTGCTCGATGTGGCCGTTCGCGGAGAGGATCAGCGCCTCGGTGGCCTCGCCCGCCGGCAGCTCGCTGACGTGCTGCGTGAGCAGCAGATGCAGCCAGCTCAGCCGGTCGTCGCCGGTGACGGCGATGACCCCGCGGTGCGAGAGGTCGACGAATCCGGTGCCCTCGGCGAGGGCGCGCTGCTCGCGGAACAGGTCGCCGTAGTGGGCGGCGACACCTTCGTCCACGCCTTCGCCGGGGACGGCGCCGGGCAGGGACAGCAGAGGGCTCTTCATATGCACAAGCCTACGACTCGGTAGTTGAAGCCTTGAGGGAACAGTCCTTGCAGCGGCCGAAGATCGCGAAGTGCTTCATGTCCGTCTCGAAACCGAAGGTCGAGCGCAGCTTCGCGGTGAACTCCGCCGCCACCTTGATGTCCGCCTCGATGACGTTCTGGCAGTCGCGGCAGACCAGGTGGATGTGGTGATGGCGGTCGGCGAGGTGGTACGTCGGCGCGCCGTGCCCGAGGTGGGCGTGGCTGACCAGGCCCAGCTCCTCCAGGAGCTCGAGCGTGCGGTACACGGTGGAAATGTTGACCCCCGACGCCGTCTTCTTCACTTCCGTGAGGATGTCGTCGGGGGTCGCGTGCTCCAGGGTGTCCACGGCTTCGAGGACAAGCTGGCGCTGCGGCGTCAGTCGGTAACCGCGCTGCCTGAGGTCGCTCTTCCAGTCGGTGCTCACCACACCGGAAAGTCTATGACCACTCGGCGGAAGGCCTACTTGAAGAACGCGATTCCGTCGTCCGGCATATCGTCCGGCAGGGCCTTCGCCCAGCGCTCGACGTCCTCCGGGGTGACGACCTTCTTCAGATGCGCCGACATGTAGGGGCGCAGCTCGACCTCGGGGGTCTGCTTCTCGCCGACCCACATCAGGTCGCTGTTGACATAGCCGTACAGGCGCTTGCCGCCGCTGTACGGGCCGGAGGCCGCCGTCCGCGCGACCGCGTCCGTGACCAGGTCGATCTGCGGCTTCTGCTTGGCCAGCTCGCCGTACCAGATCTCGACGACACCGTCGTCGCGGACCATCGTGACCTCGACCTTGCGGTCGGCGTCGACGCGCCAGAAGCCGTGCTCGGACTCCAGCGGACGGACCTTGTTCCCGTCGTTGTCCAGGACCCAGGTGTGGGACTGGTACTCCAGGAAGTCACGGCCGTCGTGGCTGAAGGTGACCTCCTGCCCGAAGTTGCACTTCTCGGAGCCGGGGAAGTCGTGCACACCCGCGCCTGCCCAGTTGCCGAGCAGGAAGACGAGGGGGACGAGGTCCTTGTGGAGGTCGGACGGGATCTCGATCATGAGCTTCTACAGTTCCTAGCTTCGGGTCAGCGCTGGCCCTGGTACAGCTTCTTCACCGTCAGCCCGGCGAAGGCGAGGACGCCGACGCAGACCAGGACGAGCAGGGCTTCGAAGAATGCCTCAAGCACGGGGTGCTCCTTGCTGAGCGGTTATGGGCGGTACTAGAGCCGGGCCCCAGCTTAGTCGGCCGGGGCCCGCCCTTCTCTGCGAGGTACGCCTCAGCGCCTGTGGACCCGGGCGTCAGCCCAGCAGCTGGCTCTGGAGCACCACCGTCTGCTGGAACGGCACGGCCGCCGCCCCGCCCTTCTTCGACTGCACGACAAGACCGAGGACGTCCCCGGAGACCAGGTACGCCTCCCGCACATGCTCCGCCCCGTACGGCTCGGCCTCGCCGTACGCGTAGTGCCGTACGTTCTCCACCTCGGCCTTCTCCGGGAACTTCTCGTCGATGTGCACCTCGGAGGCGCCCTTCAGGGCGAACTGCGGGGCGTCGTAACCGGTGAAGCTGTTCTCCTGGAGGGAGTCGACGACCCGCGCCGTCTCGAACTGGAGCAGGTAGATCCGGGTGTGCGTGCCGTCCGCCGCGGTCCAGCCACGGGCGGCGACGTGCCGCAGCCCCTGGTCGGTCAGGAGCTGGCCGATGGCGTCCCGGTCGTCCTTGTCCTCGTACACCGCGAGGAAGTCCTTCTTCGCCAGCCAGCCGTCCTCGCCGTCCAGCGCCTTGTCGGTCTTGGCGCCCTCGGGCGCGGGCAGGAGCAGCTCGCGCAGGTCGGCGTAGTGGGAGTTGGCCGCGTTCGCCTTGTCGAAGGGCGCGGGACTGCCCGAGGGCAGCGGCGGCTTGACGATCGCCGGGTACTCCCAGCGCCCGTCCGACTCGGTCGCGAGTCCCGGTACGTCCGTCCGCTCCATCCGCGTGATCCCGTACGCCGTCCCGGCCCCGGCCGCGGCGAACACCACGACGGCGGCGGTCCAGCGCAGGACGGCACGCAGGACACGGCGGTCCTTCTTGACGGGCGAGGCGTCTTCGGTGACCGGCGTTCCGGTCTCCGTGATCTCGGTGATCTCGGTGACCTCGGTGACCTCGGTGATCTCCCCGATCGGCTGCTGCTCGGTGGTCATACGGCCTTCCCCGGGTCGTCGATGCGGTCGAGCTGGGCGGCGAGGAACGTGGAGATCCCCTCCTTGTCCATGGGGGCGACGCCGGACGCCTCGACGTCGACGAGGACGTCCCCCACGTAGGCGGAGCAGTACATCCAGTCGATCTTCTCGTCCTTGTCCTTGGGCGACAGGAAGCACTTGGCGTTCTTGTGGCCCTTGATCTTCGGGCCCTTGCGGAAGATGTCGAGGGCCTCGAAGAACTCGATCTGGGACGTCGAGCTGTTGCGAACGGCGGCCTGGCTCTCCATCTGCGTCAGGGTGACGCTGACGGCGGACACCTTGTCGTCGTAGACCGCGTAGCCGTCGGCGTTGAGGTAGCTGCGCATGGCGACGCCCTTGATGCGCTGCTTGTCGATCCGCTTCTCCAGCTGCCGCCGGTCGGCGGGCGGGAGCCCCTTGAGCGATTCCTTGCGCAGGGCGGTGGCCTGCCGGCCGCTGAGCTCGGCGTCGGCACCGAACTCGTCGATGTCGGGGCCCTGGGCGAACCCGTCCGCCTCGTACGGCATCAGCATCCCGCGCAGCCCCTTCGCCTCCGCGGCGTCCTTTTCCGCGGCGGCCTTCGGGAACTGCCAGCTCGGCTTCCCGGGGTCCCGGTCGGCGTCCTGGACGGTCACGACGGTGTAGCCGGTGCCACCGACGACGGCGCCGAGGAGGAGGACGGAGCCGGTGAGGGTGGCGATACGGCGACGGGGGAAGCGCTTCTTCTTCACGGGCTCGGGACTTTCCAGAAGCTCGGGATTCTGGGCGGTCTCGGCGGTCTCGGGGTTCTCGGGGTTCTCAGGGTTCTCGGGGTTCTCGCTCACAGCCGCCCCATCTGCCGCTTGGCCAGGTCCATGATCTTCTTCTTGGTAATGGGCTTGGAATCGAAGACCCAGACGGTCACGGCGATGTCACCGCGCGTGGCCAGCGCCTCGGCCGTGTACAGCGGCAGATAGCCGGGCTTCCGGTCGGGCGAGTGATGCACGTACACCCAGCCGTCGCCGGTCCCGGGGATCGGCCAGCTGTCGGTGTCGGACTCGTCGCCGGCGTAGCTCTGCTCGTTGCTGGTGGACTGCTCGGCCGTCAGGCCCCGCACCTGGCGGAACTGCACGAGCTGGACGACGACGCTGGAGTTCCCGCTCTCCCGCCAGCCGATGACGGCGGCGCGACGGAACTCGTCGGTGGCGAGGTTGCCGAAGGCGGTCGCCGGCTTGTCGAAGTTGTCCGCGTACTCGGCCAGGTCCATCCAGCCGTTGGTCATGTAATCGGCGGCTCGCGCCCCCTTGGGCTTCTTCAGCAGCAGCTTGCGCAGATCACCGTCGATCTTGACGTGCCGGTCCTGCGCGGCGGACAGCGGCTCGACCTCGCCCTTGGCCTGCTTGACGACCGGCTGCGACAGCGGCGGCAGCGCGGTGGGCTCGCGGTTCGCCTGTACGACGAACCCGGTGCAGGTGCCGGCGACGACACCGAGCACGGCGGCCACGGCGACGAGCAGCGTGGTACGGCCGCGCCGCCGCGCCGGACGGGCCACTTCCGGCGTTTCTGGCGCTTGTGACGCTTCCGGCACCTCGTCAGGTACCGGGTTTTCCTGAACTTCGGGTACTTCCAAGACGTCCCCCCACAGAACGTGAAGTGCACATTCCATATGTGCGCACAGGAGACTCATGGCCTGCGACCTGGGTTGTAGCCGCGTTGATTACGATTCAGCCATGGCGAAGAAGCTCGTGATCAAGGTGACGGCGGGGGCCGATGCTCCCGAACGCTGCTCGCAGGCGTTCACGGTGGCGGCGGTGGCCGTGGCCAGTGGTGTCGAGGTCTCCCTGTGGCTGACCGGCGAGTCCGCGTGGTTCGCGCTGCCGGGCCGGGCCGCCGAGTTCGAGCTGCCGCACGCGGCCCCCCTCCCCGACCTGATCGAGTCGGTCCTGGCCGGCGGCACCCTGACCCTGTGCACCCAGTGCGCGGCCCGCCGGGACATCACGGAGAAGGACGTCATCGAGGGCGTACGGATCGCGGGCGCGCAGGTGTTCGTACAGGAAGCCCTCGCAGACGAGACACAGGCGCTCGTCTACTAGACCTCTAGACCTCCGGCGTCCACAGGCAGAACGGATGCCCCGCCGGGTCGAAGAGCACCCGTACGTCGTCCTGGGCCTGGTACTCGGCGAGCCGCGCCCCCTCGGCCACCGCCCGCGCGGTCTCGGCCGCCAGGTCGTCGACCTCGATGTCGAGGTGCAGCATCATCTGCTGCTCGCCGGGCTCGCGGTCGGGCCAGCGGGGCGGCACGTACGCGGGCTCGGTCTGGAAGGCGAGCCCCACGCCTCCGCCGGGCGGCCCGATGAGCACCCAGTCGGCCTCGTCCTCACGGACCACGAATCCGAGCAGGCGCTGATAGAAGTCGGCGAGCTGATGGGCGTCCGGTGCGTCGAGTACGACGGTCGACAACCTCGTGGGCGACATGGGCCCCTTCCTACTGCCGCCGCTTCTTCCCGTCCAGCTCGTCCCACCACTCGTCGGACTTGGGATCGCCGGAGGGGTCGTCCCACCACCGGTCGTCGGGCCCGCGCCGGTTGGCGACCATCGCGGCGACCGGCGGGATCAGCATGGCGACCACGCACATCCCCACGGCGACCGGGATCGACCACAGCCGCACGACGCCCCACGCCAGGACGAAGAGCCCGACACAGGTGCCCATCATGGCGAAATAGACGTGCCGTCGACGCGCCAGCATGTGTCCAGGGTAGGCCTGGACATGGCGAAGGGCCGTACCCGAAGAGGTACGGCCCTTCGTGCGACACAGTCCGTCAGACGGCGATCGCGACCTCGGCGAGGCCGCCCTGCTGGGCGACGACGGTACGGTCGGCGGTTCCGCCCGGCACCAGCGCGCGGACGGTCCAGGTGCCCTCGGCCGCGTAGAAGCGGAACTGGCCCGTCGCGGAGGTGGGGACCTCGGCGGTGAACTCGCCGGTCGAGTCCAGGAGGCGGACGTAGCCCACCACAGGCTCGCCGTCACGCGTCACCTGGCCCTGGATGGTGGTCTCACCGGGCTTGATCGTCGAGGCGTCGGGGCCGCCGGCCTTCGCTCCACACATGTCTTTCTCCAGATTCAGAAGGTCTGACCGGAAGGAAGGCCGGTCGGGGTGGGACTGGGGTTGCTTACTTGTTGGCGCCGAGCTCGATCGGA
>NZ_JADDXU010000032.1 GCF_015163075.1 Streptomyces justiciae | reverse complement strand
GCGGCGGGGCGTACGAGTACGTGGGTGCGCGGGCCGACGGGGCCGCGGCGCACGGGTGCCCAAGGTCAGGGCGGGGGGGATGCGGAAGGCGCTCGGCGCTTCCGCTCAGAAAGTGCGACAGAGCATGGCGGCAACGCGGCACAGGTCCACTGCCCGCCGCTTTGTGAGATCCGCCTGTCGCTTCATGCCGTCGATCGTAGGGACGGACTACCAGCCATGTCACCGGTGTGTCGTATTTTGAGACGCGATCGTCCGCGATGTGGGAATGGATCAGCGCCCGGGCCGTGTTCGCACGGGTTCCGGACGCCGGTGGCCGTCCTCACACCCACATGGACGGACGGCCCGTCTCGCCCCTCGGACACTCCCTGTCCGCCGAACGCGGTCCTACCCGGCCAGCTCGACGTTCGAACCCTTCACCGTGACCTCGACACCGTCCTGCGCGGCCTCGACCTTGTCGAGCTGGATGCCGCCGGGCAGGTCGTCGATCTTCTGCTCGAAGTCGGTGATCGACCGCACCTTGCCCTCGGCGACCTCGACGACCAGGTTCGGCAGGTTGTCGGCGTGCACCTTCACGGTGTCGCCGTCGACGGTGACCGTACTGAGCACGGGGTAGGTCTGGGACTGGCCCAGGGCCGTGACCTTGACGTTCACCTTGATCTTCCCGTTGCCCCCGTCGGACAGCCCGACGACCTCGGCGGTCACGCCGGTGAAGATCTCCGTCGGCTCCGACTTGGCGGCCTTCAGCAGCTCGTCGTAGGAGATGGACGCCGTACCACTGGCCGTGGCTGCGGTCGCAGAGCTGTAGTCCCCCGAGAACGAGACACCCTTGAAGTTCGCCTTGATGTCATCGATCCGGATGGTCTCGCCCGAGGCCCCCGCGGCCGCCTCGTAGTCCTTGATCCCGACCTCGGCGTCGTCCAGCTCCCCCGAGGCCACCTGGGTCAGAAACGGAAAGCCCTTGATCGACACGTCGGGCGTACTGGCGAGGTTCTCGCTGCTGCGCAGCTTGTCGGCGACCTCCCCCTCGGCGAAGTGCACGGCAACCCGGTCGGCGATGACGAAGAGCCCGCCCAGCACGACAACAACAATCAGCAGTATTCGCAGTGCGCGCATTCTTTGGTGTTCCCCCACCTAGGCGGTCTACTTCCCAGCCACC
The DNA here is from genome assembly GCF_015163075.1 of Streptomyces justiciae. Taxonomy (GTDB): domain Bacteria; phylum Actinomycetota; class Actinomycetes; order Streptomycetales; family Streptomycetaceae; genus Streptomyces; species Streptomyces justiciae. Next base: position 72,453 of record NZ_JADDXU010000032.1, on the reverse strand, counting down.
GTAGCGCCGCGGCCAACGCCCCCCGCGAAACTGTTGATCACCTGTGACAGCGGCCCCGCGGACCCGCAGCCGCGTTCGAACGTGAGGGGACGTGTCGGGGGGTGTCCGCCCGCAGCGGTTGGCGCGTCAACACGGCCGCCCTTTATAGGTGACCGATTCCGCGCCGTTCCGAGGACGGACACCCCCCGGCGCGGCCCCGCCCCACAACGCACCGCAAGCGAACTACCCGAGCGCCCGCCCCAGCACATAAACAGCCGGAGCAGCAGCGGCCAAAGGCAGCGCGACCCCCGCGGTGAAGTGCACGAACCGCGAGGGATAGTCGTAGCTGGCCACCCGATGCCCGATGAGCGCGCACACCCCCGCGCCGGCCCCGAGCAGCGCACCCTCCGCACCCAGCCCGGTCATCCCACCCACCGCGATACCGGCCCCCGCAGCAGCCAGCAGCGACACGACCACCGACGCAGGCGTCGGCAACGGCAACGCCCGCGCCAGCACCGCCACCGCGACCGACGCCGCACCCACCGACACCGCGTCCGCCGACGCCGCGAGGTACCCCGCCGCCACGATCGCCAGCGCCGACGAGGCGACGGTCGCCATCAGGCCGTACATCCGCTCGTCGGGGTCGGCGTGCGAGCGCAGCTGGAGCACCAGGCACAGCAGCACCCACACCCCCAGCGTGCCGAGGATCGCCGAGGGCGACCGGTCCGCGGCCAGCAGCGCCACGTCCGCGACGACCGCCCCGAGGAACGCCAGCGCGATGCCCTGCCGGGCGGGCCACATGCCGTTCAGCCGGAACCAGCCGGCGGCGGTGACGGCCTGGAGGAGGACGAGCGGGACGAGCAGGGCGTACGACCCGACGGCCGCCGCACCCGAGAGCAGCAGCCCCAGTACCGCGGTGAGGGCGGCGGGCTGCATCCCGGGCTCGATGATCGGCGAACGCCCTTCGAGCCGGGCCCGCTGGGCGTCGGTGACACGAGAGTTGCCGCCGAGGGTGGCGGGACCGTAGTCACCAGAAGGAGCGGCGGCCGGAGCCGGAGCAGGTTCCTCATACACGGGCACGGGCTCCTGATACACCGGCGGCTCGTACCCCTGCGGGACCTCGTACCCCTGCGGCGGCAGATACGCCGTGTCCGCGGCAGCGGGCGCCGCAGGGGCGACCGGCGCCTGCATCTGCGTCTCCCAGGTCTGCCCCTGCCACTGCTGGGTGTACTGCTGGGCGGCGTGCGGGTCCTCGTAGGCCTGCTGCCAGTAGGGGTCGTACCCCTGCTGACCTTGATGCCCCTGCTGCCCCTCGTACGGCTCGTACGGCTGGTTCGTCATCGCTCACCCTCCTGCGAACGGCGGGAGCACCTCGACCGTGCCGCCGTCGGCCAGCCGTACCGTCTCATGTCCGCGGGTGCCCACGGGGTCACCGTCGATGAGGAACGAGCATCGCTGCAGCACGCGCGTGAGTTCACCGGGGTGTCGCCCGCGCACCGCGTCCAGCGCCTCGGCGAGGGTGTCGGCGTCGTACGCCTCCTCGGCGACCCCGGCCGCGGCCTTCGCGGCGGCCCAGTAGCGCACCGTGACCTTTGGCATCTGCTTCCGCTGCTTCCTCACTCGACCGTGTTGAACACCGTCAGGCTAGCTCTCCTGTGAGACGGCCCAGTCCCCGATGCGTCGCAGCAGCTCGTCGGGGGCCGCGTTCTCGGCGTGGCCCATGCCGTGTTCCAGCCAGAGTTCGGCGTGGTCGGGGGCGGCGTCGGCGAGCATGCGGGGGTGGTCGAGGGGGAAGTAGCCGTCGCGGTCGCCGTGCACGATGAGGAGAGGGGTGGGCGCGATCCTCGGCACGGCCTCCACGGGGGACAGCGGGACCGGGTCCCACTCCTTGTGGTGGATGCGGGTACGGAAGCCGTATCTCCCCACCAGCCGCCCCTCGGGCCGCGTTACCAGCCAGTGGAGCTTCCGCATAGGCGCCGTACCCCGGTAGTACCACCGAGCGGGAGCACTCACCGAAACCACCGCGTCGGTGTGCGCACCCGTGCGCCCCTCGTGCTCATCTCCGTACAGCGCCGCATGCCGCAGCACCACGGAGCCGCCCATCGAGAACCCGACGGTCACCACGCGCGCGTGCCCGAGCGAGCGCGCCCACTCCACCGCGGCGGCCAGATCGAGCACCTCGCGGTCCCCGACCGTCGAGGCCCCGCCGGAGGCCCCGTGGCCGCGGAAGGAGAACGTGACCACGGCCCCGTACTGCGTGAACGCCTCCACAACCCGTCGAACGTGAGGGCGATCCACGTCGCCGGTGAAACCGTGCGCGACGACGAACACGAGGCCACGCGCGGATGAACCGGAGCCGTCGTATACGAAGGCCGGCGGATCGTATACGGAATCGATCGTCACGCCGTCGGTGGTGTGCAGAAACGTCCGTATAGGGGTGCCTCTGTTCGTCTCAGAGTGCGGAATAGCGGTGGATCGCACCACACGACCTGCCGGATCAATGCGCATGTGGGCTATTCTCCTGAACAGAGGACTCGGGCAATGCAGCCCCCGGGTCCTTTTGTGCTTTCGGATCGTCTGTATACGAAAGATCCGAGAGCTACGACCTCGCCGGGACCGAGGAGGAACCAGCCGTATGAGTTCTCTGCTGCTCCTGACCAACGCACTTCAGCCGTCCACGGAGGTGCTTCCCGCTCTCGGCCTGCTCCTGCACAACGTGCGCGTGGCCCCGGCGGAAGGCCCCGCCCTCGTCGACACCCCCGGTGCCGACGTCATCCTCATCGACGGCCGCCGCGACCTCCCGCAGGTCCGCAGCCTGTGCCAGCTCCTGCGCTCCACGGGCCCTGGCTGTCCGCTCATCCTCGTCGTCACCGAGGGCGGCCTCGCCGCCGTCACCGCCGACTGGGGCATCGACGACGTCCTGCTGGACACCGCCGGTCCGGCCGAGGTCGAGGCCCGGCTGCGGCTCGCGATGGGCCGGCAGCAGATCGTCAACGACGACTCCCCGATGGAGATCCGTAACGGCGATCTGTCGGTCGACGAGGCGACGTACTCCGCCAAGCTCAAGGGCCGGGTCCTGGACCTGACCTTCAAGGAGTTCGAGCTCCTCAAATACCTGGCCCAGCACCCGGGCCGCGTCTTCACGCGCGCGCAGCTGCTCCAAGAGGTCTGGGGCTACGACTACTTCGGTGGCACCCGGACCGTGGACGTGCACGTACGACGCCTGCGCGCCAAGCTCGGCCCCGAGCACGAGTCGCTGATCGGAACCGTCCGGAACGTCGGTTATCGATTCGTTACTCCGGAGAAGGGCGAGCGCGCGACGGACGACGCCAAGGCCAGGAGCGACCGGCCAAAGGCGGAGGAGACGGACGAGACGGCCGCTCTGGACGCCGCCGAGGTCAACGCCGACGTCTGACGGGGCCCGGCGTGCACAGGGGTCGCTCAGGCGGAGCACAGGGAAGACGGCTTACGCCCTGCCCAGAGCGGGTCCATCCGCGTAGACTCCGCGCGTGGCCAAGGTGACTCGAGATGACGTGGCGCGGCTGGCAGGGACGTCCACTGCCGTCGTCAGTTACGTCATCAACAACGGACCCCGGCCGGTCGCCCCGGCCACGCGCGAGCGCGTTCTCGCCGCGATCAAGGAGCTGGGGTACCGGCCCGACCGGGTCGCCCAGGCGATGGCGTCCCGGCGCACGGACCTCATAGGCCTGATCATCCCGGACGCCCGTCAGCCGTTCTTCGGCGAGATGGCGCACGCGGTCGAACAGGCCGCGGCCGAGCGCGGAAAGATGGTCCTGGTCGGCAACACCGACTACGTCGCCGAGCGCGAGACCCACTATCTGCGCGCCTTCCTCGGGATGCGGGTCTCCGGCCTCATCCTCGTCAGCCACGCGCTGAGCGACCTGGCCGCCGCCGAGATCGAGGCCTGGGACGCGCGCGTGGTGCTGCTGCACGAGCGGCCGGAGGCGATCGACGACGTCGCCGTCGTCCTCGACGACCTCGCCGGCGCGAAGAGCGCCGTGGAACACCTGCTGGGCCACGGCTACCCCTACGTCGCCTGTATGGGCGGTACGGCGGACACCCCCGCCGTCGGCGACCCGGTCTCCGACCACGTCGAGGGCTGGCGGCGCGCGATGGAGGAGGCCGGCATCCCCACCGAGGGACGGCTCTTCGAGGCGCCGTACAACCGCTACGACGCCTACCAGGTGGCGCTCCAACTGCTGTCGGGCCCCGAGCGGCCCCCCGCGATCTTCTGCTCGACCGACGACCAGGCCATCGGCCTGCTGCGGGCGGCGCGCGAGCTGCGCATCGACGTGCCGGGCGAGCTGGCCGTCATCGGCTTCGACGACATCAAGGAAGCCGCGCTCGCCGATCCGCCGATGACAACGATCGCGTCCGACCGCTCCGCGATGGCCCGGGCCGCGGTGGACCTCGTGCTCGACGACGGGCTGCGGGTGGCGGGGTCGCGGCGGGAGCGGCTGAAGGTGTTCCCGTCGAAGCTGGTCGTACGACGGTCCTGCGGCTGTGAATGAGGCCCCACCGGCCTCTATGAGGGTTGTCTGAGAGAGCCCGGCCCGGGGCCAGTACCGGCTTTATATCGGGCGAACGAGGTTCTGGCGGCGTTCTCAGGGAGCACTCAGGGAGCTCTCATGGTCGGGCGACAAGCTCAGTGTCATGACCGAGAGCTTCCGCCGCGACGGCGAGTACGAGCAGTACACGAACCCGTATCAGGGCGCCCAGCAGCACGCCTCCGCCACCCCCGCGAACTCCTCCCCGGTGAACCCGGAGTGGCCGCCCCCGCCGGCGCAGCCGCCCGCCCCGCAGCCGGTGACGGTGGAGCCGGGGACCACGGTGTGGCCGGCGCAGCCTCAGGTCGCCGGCGGTGACGGCAACGGCGGCGGTGGCGGCACGGCCGTCCTCACCGCGGTGCCGGCGGCCCCCGCGCCTGCTCCGAAGAAGCGCGCCCGCGGTCCCTTCGCCCTCCTCGCCGCCGTCGCGATCGTCGCCGCGGCGATCGGTGGCGGTACGGCGTACGGCATCCAGGAGCTGACCGGCAACGACACGGTCGCCTCCAGCAGCACCAGCACCAACGTGGTGCCGTCCTCCGCCAAGGGCACGGTCTCCGGGGTCGCCAAGGCGGTCAGCCCGAGCATCGTCGAGATCAACGCGACGCTCAGCAACGGCTCCTCCACCGGCTCCGGCGTGATCATCACCAGCGACGGCGAGATCATCACCAACAACCACGTCATCTCCGGCGCCTCCTCGATCAAGGTCTCGACGAGCGACGGCAAGGAGTACACGGCGAAGGTCGTCGGCACCGACAGCAAGAAGGACCTCGCCCTGATCAAGCTGGAGAACGCCTCCGGCCTCACCCCCGCGACCCTTGGCAACTCCGACGGCGTCCAGGTCGGCGACGAGGTCGTGGCGATCGGCTCCCCCGAGGGCCTGACCGGCACGGTGACCAGCGGCATCGTCTCCGCCCTGAACCGTGACGTGACCGTCTCGACGGACGAGAGCCAGGGCCAGCAGCAACAGCAGCAGGGCGGCGGGTGGCCGTTCGAGTTCGGCGGCCAGCAGTTCAACGGCGACACGGGTTCGTCGACGACGACGTACAAGGCCCTCCAGACGGACGCCTCGCTGAACCCCGGCAACTCCGGCGGCGCGCTGATCGACATGAACGGCAACATCATCGGGATCAACTCGGCGATGTACTCGGCGGCGGACTCCACGTCCTCCTCCAGCGCCGGCAGCGTCGGCCTCGGCTTCGCCATCCCGATCAACACCGTCAAGTCCGACCTGGCGTCCCTGCGGGCCGGCGGCAGCGACAGCTGAACCACTTCTGAGTACGTAGGGAGTACGTCATGATCAAGCAGGTTTCCCACACGGCGGCCGGTACCGACCCGGCCGGCCTCGCCCTGGCCCTTGAGGTGGCGTACGAGCTGCACGCGCCGGCACCGGTGGTCGTCCGGGCCCCGGAGATCTCGACGGCGGCCGCCCGCCGTACCGCCCGGCGCCGCAAGGTGCGGGCCTGACCTGGCCCGTGCTTGACCTTGTCCTTGACCCCACCGCCGGCAAACGTGCGACGCTGAAGGCGCCCACGTCCCACCGCACCCCGAGGAACCGCGAGCGATGAGCCCCGCCGATGGCGACCGTGACCCCCAGCGCATCCTGATCGTCGACGACGAGCCGGCGGTGCGCGAAGCGCTCCAGCGCAGCCTCGCGTTCGAGGGCTACGACACGGAGGTCGCGGTCGACGGCGCGGACGCGTTGGAGAAGGCGACCGCGTACCAGCCGGACCTGGTGGTCCTGGACATCCAGATGCCCCGCATGGACGGCCTCACCGCCGCCCGCCGCATGCGGGGCGCGGGCACCACCACGCCGATCCTGATGCTGACGGCCCGGGACACGGTGGGCGACCGGGTCACGGGGTTGGACGCCGGCGCCGACGACTACCTGGTCAAGCCGTTCGAGTTGGACGAGCTGTTCGCGCGCGTCCGTGCGCTGCTGCGGCGCAGCTCCTACGCGGCGGCCGCGGCCGGGGCGGGTGCGGTGGTGGAGGACGAGGCGCTGGCCTTCGCGGACCTCCGCATGGACCTCGCGACGCGGGAGGTCACCCGTGCCGGGCGGCCGGTGGAACTGACCCGTACCGAGTTCACGCTGCTGGAGATGTTCATGGCGCATCCGCGCCAGGTGCTGACGCGTGAGCAGATCCTGAAGGCGGTGTGGGGCTTCGACTTCGAGCCGTCGTCGAACTCGCTGGACGTGTACGTGATGTACCTGCGCCGCAAGACGGAGGCGGGCGGCGAGCCTCGACTCGTGCACACGGTGCGGGGCGTGGGGTATGTGCTGCGACAGGGCGGCGCGGAGTGAGAAAGGTTCTGCGCCGGTTCCAGACGCTGCCCATTCGGGCGCGCTTGTCGTTGCTGGTGGCTGCGGCGGTGGCGTTCGCGGTGGCGGCGGTTTCGGTGACTTGTTGGTTCATCGTGCAGGGGAAGTTGTACGACCAGCTGGATGAGGACTTGCAGCAGGGCATAGGCGGCCCCGCGCAGCTCAAACAGATCGACCAGGCCCAGTCCGCGCTCGACAACTGCTCCAAGACTCCGCAGCGAACCCTCTTCTCCCGCGGCGACTACACCCAAGTGGTCACGGAGAGCGGCAAGGTCTGCGTCGTCAACGACTCGGCGGGCACGATCAAGGTGACCCAGGCCGACAAGAACGTGATCGCGAAGGCGGAACCCAACCACGTCTACTTCCGGAACGGCACCGCCGAGGACGGCACCGGCGTGCGTGTGATGACGCGCTATCTGAGCGGCACCACGACCCCCACCGGACAGGCCGGCCCCGACATCGGGATCATCGTCGCCGTCCCCCTGAAGGGCACCCAGAACACCCTCAACGACCTCTCCCTCGTCCTCCTCCTCGTCTCCGGCATCGGAGTCCTCGGTGCCGGCGCAGCCGGGCTCGCCGTGGCCCGCGCCGGGCTTCGTCCCGTCGACAAGCTCACCGAAGCCGTAGAGCACGTGGCCCGTACCGAGGACCTCAGCGTCCGTATCCCCGTCGAGGACGACGCCGAGGACGAAGTGGCCCGGCTCTCCCGTTCCTTCAACTCGATGACCTCCTCCCTCGCCAGCTCCCGCGAACTCCAGCAGCAGCTCATCGCGGACGCCGGGCACGAGCTGCGCACCCCGCTCACCTCACTCCGCACCAACATCGAGCTCCTCACCCGCAGCGAGGAGACCGGCCGCCCCATCCCCGAGGCCGACCGCAAGGCGCTGCTCGCCTCGGTGAAGGCGCAGATGACCGAACTGGCCGCGCTGATCGGCGACTTGCAGGAGCTGTCCAGGTCCGAGGGGCAGCGGGGCGAGCGCGTACAGGTCGTGTCCCTGGAGGACACCGTGGAGTCGGCGCTCCGCCGAGCCCGGCTCCGTGGGCCGGAGTTGACGATCAACGCGCACCTGGAGCCGTGGTTCTCGCGCGCGGAGCCCGCCGCGTTGGAGCGCGCCGTCGTCAACATCCTCGACAACGCCGTGAAGTTCAGCCCGGACGGCGGCACGATCGACGTACGGCTGGAGGGCGGCGTCCTCACCGTCCGCGACCACGGCCCCGGCATCCCCGCCGACGAACTCCCGCACGTCTTCGACCGCTTCTGGCGCTCCCCCAGCGCCCGCGCCCTCCCCGGCTCCGGCCTCGGCCTGTCCATCGTCGCCCGCACCGTGGAGCAGGCCGGCGGCCAGGTCACCCTCGGCCACGCGGACGGCGGCGGCACAATCGCAACCGTACGCCTACCGGGAGCACCGACGCCTCCCCCGGAGACGCCCTAGTCACCCGGCAACCTTTCCCCTCCGCGTGGCAACTCCCTTCCGTCCCGCACCCACCCCCACGGAACGGAAGCCGTACGGATGACCGACACCCGCAGCAAGCCCCGCCATCGTCGGCGCAAGACCGCTCTCGTCGCCGGTATCCCCCTCGCCCTGACGGCGGCCGGTGCGCTCGCCTACAGCCCCGTCTTCGGTGACGACGCCCAGAGCACCGCGTCCGCCGCCACCGCCGCCGTACCCGCCTGGGCCACCGCCACCGCCGACGGGTTCGCCTCCGTCAACGCCCTTGGGCAGAACGGGACTTACGGCGGGCGGGACGGGCAGATCGTGACCGTCAGGACGCTCGCCGATCTGGAGAAGTACGCGACCGCCGCCGAGCCCTACGTCATCGTCGTCGCCGCGACCATCAACATGGACCCGGTCGGGAAAGAGATCAAGGTCCAGTCCAACAAGACCATCGTCGGGTCCGGGACCTCCGGGCACATCGTCGGCGGCGGGTTCTTCCTCGGCAGCGGCGTCCACAACGTCATCATCCGGAACCTCACCATCCGGGACGCATATCAAGGCGTGTGGAACGACAAAGAGCATGACTTCGACGGCATCCAGATGGATGGCGCCCACCACGTGTGGATCGATCACAACGACCTCCGGCACATGGCCGACGGGCTCATCGACGTGCGGAAGGACAGCACGTACGTGACCGTGTCCTGGAACAAGATGAGCCAGGACAACAAGGCGTTCGGCATCGGGTGGACCGACAACGTCGTCACCGACATCACCATCCACCACAACTGGATCCGGGAGACCGAGCAGCGGAATCCCTCGACCGACAACGCCGCCCACGCGCACCTCTACAACAACTTCCTGGAGGACGTGGCGGGCACCGACATCACGTCGTCGTACGGGAACTACTCGCGCGGCGCCACCAAGATGGTGCTCGAGAACTCCTACTTCCAGGGCATCAACAACCCCGTCATCAAGGACAGCACCGCCACCATCGTCCAGAAGGGCAACACCTTCGTCGGGACGAGCGGGAGGAACGAGAGCGGGGGTACCGCCTTCGATCCGAAGAGCTACTACGCGTACACGCTCGACGCGACGGCCAACGTGCCCTCGCTGCTCAAGTCCGGGGCCGGCCCGAGGAGTTCGATCGGCACCACCACGTCCACCCTGGCCGCCGCTGCCACCACCCTCACCGTCGCCAAGGACGGCAGCGGGCAGTACACGACCGTGCAGGCCGCGGTGAACGCCGTACCGGCCAACAACGCCTCCCGGGTGGTCATCCAGGTCAAGCCGGGGACGTACCGCGAGCTGGTGAAGGTGCCGTCCAACAAGCCGCACGTCACCATCCAGGGCACGGGCGGCAGCCGTAAGGACACGGTGATCGTCTACAACAACGCCTCGGGGACGCCGAAGCCGGACGGTTCGGGGACGTACGGCACCGGCGGCAGCGCCACCGTCGCCGTCGAGGCCGACGACTTCCAGGCGCGCAACCTGACCATCTCCAACGACTTCGACGAGGCCGCCCACACCGACATCGCGCAGCAGGCCGTCGCCCTGCGGACCAGCGCCGACAAGGTGTTCCTGGACGGCGTCATCGTCAGCGGCGACCAGGACACGCTGCTGGTGGACACGGCCGCGAAGGAGAAGCTGGGCCGCGTCTACATGACCAACTCCTACGTCATCGGCAACGTCGACTTCATCTTCGGGCGGGCCACCGCGGTGATCGACAAGTCCGTCATCACGCTGAAGAAGCGCTACAACGGCACCTCCGCCGGCTATGTCACCGCCCCCAGCACGGCCGCCGACCGCAAGGGCATCCTGATCGCCAACTCCACGGTCAACGGCGATGTCTCGGCCGCGAGCTTCTACCTCGGGCGGCCGTGGCACGCCGGTGGTGACGCGAGCCTCGATCCGCAGACCACGGTCAGGAACACCAGCCTGAGCTCCGCGATCAAGTCCACGCCCTGGACCGACATGAGCGGCTTCTCCTGGAAGGCCGACCGGTTCGCCGAGTACAAGAACACCGGCGCCGGATCGGGTGCCGCGAGCAGCGACCGGCCCCAGCTGACCGACGCGCAGGCCGCGAACCAGGAGGTCGCGGACTGGCTGGGCGACTGGACGCCGACCGCCTCCTGACGACGCCTGCTGTCAGTGCGTGTTGCTAACGTGCCTCGTCCAGTCGTGACATGCGTGAAGGGACGGGGCACGTGCGGGACGTGACATGCCATCAGGTCGGTGAGCAGCGGTTGGCCGAGGCGCTCGACGACATCCACGGGCGGGCGTACGCGCGCTGGCACTCGTTGCGTTACGACAGCGCGTCCCCGGCACGGATACGGGCGATGGCGGACGAGCTGCTCGACCATGTCGCCGCCCGCGCGATCGCGGAACCAGGGCTCGACGACAAGGCGCGCGCGGTCGCCGTCACCGCGGCGGAGTGTGTGGACGGAGTGCTGAGCGTCATGTGCTTCCCGGACGGGGACCAGAAGATCCGGTTCCCCCTGGTCGGGGAGGTGATCAGCACGGACCCCGACGACGACGAGTTCGGGGACGGGCCGATCACCTTCCGGGACGTCGTCAGGGAGGCGCCCACCGCGCGGACCTGGCTCGACATGTTCGAGGTGTGCGTCGTCAGCGGGCACGTGTGGGACTGGGAGCGGGTCACCGGGCTGCTGCTGCGGGGCGACTACGCGCCCGCCATCCGTGACGGCGTGCCCTACAACTCGTACACCTCCGTCTCCGCGCCCGCCGACCTCGCGGCCATGGACGCGCTGTGCCTCTATCTCACCGAGGCGGCCGGGCATCTCCCGCGCGACTGGCCGACCGTCCCGCTGCGCAAGCCCGACGCCGGCGAGCGCGCGGAGGCCGCCCGGCGGCTCGACGAACTCGGCGATGCGCTGAGCGCCGACCAGCGGCTGCTCCGCGTGCTCCTCGACGACGACCAGGACGCCTTCGAGGAGGCGCTGGTGGCCCGGCTGGTGGCGTATCGGGAGAGCGTCGAGGCCGACGCCGGTGATCCCGCGCCCCGTTCCCTCCTCCCCCTCGGCGCCCTCACCCTGGCCTGCCTCGCGGTGCAGGTGCACGGGTGGGAGCTCAGCGTCCGGTCCGGGTATCTGCCGTACGGGCTGCTGGGGTCGACGGACGCGCTGCGCCGGGCGGCCGAGGGCAACCGGAACACCTTGGGTCTGTGGGCTGCCAAGTAGCCGTCAGGGAGTGGGGGGCATGGACGTGACCTTGCGGGAGTACCGCGCCGACAGACGCTCGCGCTTGAAGGTGCTCGGGCTCATCGCGGTGATGCTGGCGTGCGGGGTGCTGGAGGTGGTCATCAACGACGTGCCGGAGTGGCTCGCGGCGATCCTGATCACGGTCCTGGCGATCGTCGACGGTGTGTGGGCGCTGTCCCTGTGGCGGACGCGGACGGTGGTGCGGGCGGACGGGTTGGCCGTCGTGGGGGTGGCGCGGACCCGGACGTGGGCGTGGCACGACATCCGGGACCTCGCCGTGGAGACGCAGTCCTCCCCGCCGAGGCGGCTCATACGCCTGCACGACGTCCGGGGACGGAAGACCACCCTGCCGTACGTCACCGAGGCCCACCTGCCGGACCTGCACGCCCTGCGGCCTCACTAGAGCCGCGTGAGCCTTGTGGCGAGAGCCGCGTGGAGAGCTCTTCGTGGAGAGCACCGTGTGGAAGCGCCGCGTGGAGCCTTAAGCCCACACCCATCGCTCTGCCAGCTCCGCCACAGGCTCTCGTCACACCTTGTTCAGATGGCGCGGAAGATTCTGCTGGCCGACGACGACGAGGCCGTGAGGGAAGGGCTCGGGCGGCTGCTGCGGTTCGAGGGGTACGAGACCGTCCTCGCCGGGGACGGACGCACCGCCCTGGAACTCATGGCGGGCGGCCCGGACCTGGTGCTGATGGACGTCACCATGCCCGGGCTCGACGGGCTGGCCGCCACCCGGCGCATCCGGGCCTCCGGCAGCACCGTCCCGATCCTGATGATCACCGGGCGGGACGCGGTCGGCGACCGGATCGTCGCCCTCGACAACGGCGCCGACGACTACCTTGCCAAGCCCTTCGACGCCGAGGAACTCCTCGCCCGGGTCCGCGCGCTGCTGCGCCGCAGCCGACCGCGCGTGGTGCCGCCGAAAACCGGTGAGCAGCTGTCGTTCCAGGACGTCGCCATCGATCTGCGCAGCCGTACCGTCACCCGCGGCGGCCACCCCGTCGACCTCACCCGGACCGAGTTCTCGCTGCTCGAGTACCTCATGCGGCATCCGGCGAAGGTGCTCAGCCGGGCGCAGATCCACAAGGAGGTGTGGGGCTTCGACTTCGAGCCGGCCTCCAACACCCTCGACGTGTACGTCATGTATCTGCGGCGCAAGCTGGAGAGCCGCGGCGAACCGCGGCTCATCCAGACCGTGCGGGGGCTCGGTTACACGCTGAGGAGTCCGGCGGGAGTCACGGCGGGCCGTACTTCCTGCTGACCGGCGCCCGCCAGCCGCGCGTACGTCCCGCCCCGCCCGACGAGTTCGTCGTGCGTGCCCTCCTCCACCAGCCGCCCGCCGTCCACGACGAGGATGCGGTCGGCGTCGGGGGCGAGGCTGAGATCGTGCGTGATCATGATGGTCGTACGGCCGGACATCAGGTGCCGCAGCGGTTGTACGACCCTTCGCGCGGCCACCGCGTCCAGGCCGGCGGTCGGCTCGTCGAGGATCAGGACGGGCGCGGCGCGCAGGATCGCGCGGGCGATGGCGATCCGCTTGAGCTGGCCGCCGGAGAGGGCGGCGGTGCCGGGGGCGATGACGGTGTCGTAGCCGTCGGGGAGTTCGGTGACGAAGGTGTGGGCGGCGGCGGCCGCGGCGGCCTTCTCGACCTCCTCCTGGGTCGCGCCCGGGCGCCCGCAGGCGATGTTCTCGCGGACGGTGCCGTGCAGGATCAGGGTCTCCTGGGGGAGCAGGGCGATGTTCTCGCGCAGGAACGCGAGCGGTACGTCCGTCAGCGGGACGCCGTCCAGGCAGAGCACGCCGGACGCGGGGTCGTAGAAGCGGAGCAGCAGCTTGGCGAGGGTGGACTTGCCGGCGCCGCTCGGGCCGGTGACCAGGACGAGTTCGCCGGGGGCGGCGGTGAAGGTGACGTCGTGCAGGGAGGCGCGGTCGGCGCCCGGGTAGCCGAAGCTCGCGCCGTGCACGCTGACCCACCCGCGCACCGGCCACTCCCGTACGGGCTCGGCGGGGTCGGTGACGGCGGGTTCGGCGTCGAGGATCTCGCCCAGGCGCTGGGCGCCGGCCGTGGCGGCGGTCAGGGTGAGGCCGAGCTGGCCGAGGTTGCGGACGGGTGGGTAGAGGTAGCCGATGAAGGCGGCGAAGGCGAGGAGCTGACCGAGGGTCATGCGGTCGGCGGAGATCTCCCACACGCCGAGCCCGATGACGGCGAGGACGCAGATCGTCTCGACGACCTCGACGAACTGCTCGTACATCTCACTGAGCCGGGCCCCGCGGACGCTGGCCTTCATCCAGGCACGGGCCTCCCGGTCGAGGCGCTGTTCCTCGTCCCGGTGCCGGTTGTAGGCCTGGGTGAGGACCACATTGCCGAGCGACTCCTCCACCACCGAGGTGATCGCGCCGTCGGCGACGCGCTCGTCCTGGGAGGCGCTCCTGACGCGCCCGGCGAAGCGGCGGGCGGCGAGCAGGAACAGCGGCGCGAGGACGAAGGTGGCGAGGGCCAGGTCCCAGCGCAGCCAGAGAGCGGCGCAGGAGTAGAAGACCGCCGAGAAGGCGGCGGAGACGGTACCGACGACCCCCGACACCACCATCTGTTCGATGGCCTCGACGTCCCCGGTGAGCCGCTCGACCAGGTCGCCCTGCCGATGCCGCTGGAAGAAGTGGGGTGGCAGGTCCTGCACATGGCGGAACACCTTGGCGCGCAGCCGGAGCACGAATCTCTCGGCGGTCCAGGTGGCGAGCGAGTTGCCGAAGTAGCCGACGAGCGCGCCGAGCGCGGCGACGGCGAGCCAGGCACCGGCCGGTCCCCAGAAGGCGGCGAGCGAACCGGCCTTGAGCGCGGTGTCGGTGAGGTGCGCGAACAGCAGGATGGAGGCGGTCTCGGCGAGCGCCGACACCACGACGCACGCGATGATCGCCAGCAGCCACTTGCGGTCGCCGCGGGTGAGCGGCCAGAACCGGCGGAAGGCCTCGCGGACTTCCCTCATGTCTCACTCCCTTCGGACATGCCCGAGGCGGGGCCACCGAGTCCCTGTCGGTGGCCCCGCCTCGTCGTTCGGGTGTCAGCAGCCCTTGTTCTTGTTGCCGACCGGACGGGCCTTCTTCTGCTGCGGGGCCTTCTTCTTCGGCGCCGGGGCGGCGGGCTTGGTGTTCTTCTTGGCGACGGGGGCGATCTTGTGGAAGCTCATTGAATTCTCCTCGGTGATTATGAGGTGCGGATTATGCGGGGCTTATCTCAGTTCTTGTGGTCAGTCCTTATGGGACACCGGGCGTCGCCGCGGGGTCACCTTCTTCACCTGGGCCTTCTTCTTCGGCGCGGGCTTGCGGGTCGCCTTGACCGGGGTGACCTTGTGGAAGCTCATCGGTTTCTCCTTCGTCGTTCGGTTTCGACATGGAAAACATTACGTGCCCCCGAACCGGGAAATGACCAATTCCGCTTAGACCTCGATGAATTGAGCCTGAGACAAGTTTTCAGGGGAAACTCGGAACCGAACCCGGCCTCACACAGGTTTTAATACGCGAAGAGGCGGCCACGTCGGTGACATGGCCGCCTCTGGGGTGCTGCGGGAACCGCTACTGCACGATCGTGATCCGGTTCGTCGCCGGGGGCGCGATCGGGCTGGTGGCCGAGGAGTTGGCCGTGAGGTACTGCTCCAGGGCCGCCAGGTCGTCCGTGCCGACGAGGTCGTTGGTGCCCTGGCCCAGGGTGGTGATGCCGTCGCCGCCGCCCGCGAGGAAGCTGTTGGTGGCGACGCGGTAGGTGGCCGTCGGGTCGAGGGCCGTGCCGTTGAGCTTGACGGAGTCGACGACGATCCGGTCGGCGCCGGTCTTCGTCAGGTCCAGGGTGTAGGTGAGGCCCGAGGACGGCTGGAGGATCTTCGGGGAGGCCGCGTTGCTGCCGCTGACCTGCTCCTTGAGGACCTGGATCAGCTGAGCGCCGGTGAAGTCCTGGAGGTTCACGGTGTTGGAGAACGGCTGGACCGTGAAGCCCTCGGCGTAGGTGACTACTCCGTCGCCTTCCGTGCCCTTCTGCGCGTACGTCAGCCCCGCCCGCACACCGCCCGGGTTCATCAGCGCGAGGTCGGTCTCCGGGTCGAGCGTCTTGCCGTACGCCAGTTGCGCGTCCGCGATCAGGTCGCCCATCGGGGACTCGGTGCCGGTGTTCGGGATGTCGGCGGAGATGTAGCCGATCGCGCGGTTGCCGATGGGCGCCGCGAGGGTGTTCCACCTGCTGATCAGCTCGGTCATGTCCGGCGCCTTGGCGACGGTCCGGGTGACCACGTGGTTCGCCGACTTCACCGACGTACGGGCGATGTCACCCGTCCAACGGTCGTACGTCAGCGTCGTGTCCGTGTAGAGCCGGCCGAAGGACGCCGCTGAGGTGACCGTGCGCGGGTTGCCCGCCGGGTCGTTGATGGTGCAGGCGTACGCGGCGTGGGTGTGACCCGTCACCAGCGCGTCAACCTGCGGGGTGATGTTCTTGGCGATGTCCACGATCGGGCCGGAGATGCCGTCGCCCGCGCCGGGGGAGTCGCAGTTGTAGTTGTACGCGCCGGAGGCCGGGGCGCCGCCCTCGTGGATGAGGGCCACGATCGACTTCACGCCCTGTGCCTGGAGCACACGCGCGTACTTGTTGATCGTCTCGACCTCGTCCTTGAACTTCAGGCCCTTGACGCCCTCGGCGGAGACGACACCGGGGGTGTCCTCCAGGGTGACGCCGATGAAGCCGACCTTGATGCCGTCCTTCTTCCACACCCAGTAGGGCTTGAGGATCGGCTTGTTGGTCTTCTCGTTCAGGACGTTCGCCGCGAGGTACGGGAAGTCGGCGCCCTCGAACTCCTCGTCCGTGTAGCAGCCGGCGGTCGGGTGACAGCCGCCGTTCTGCAGGCGGCCCAGTTCCTTCGCGCCCTCGTCGAACTCGTGGTTGCCGACCGAGGTGACGTCCAGGTCCAGCTTGTTGAGCGCCTCGATGGTGGGCTCGTCGTGGAAGAGGCCCGAGATCAGGGGCGAGGCGCCGACCATGTCACCACCGGCCGCGGTGATGGAGTACTTGTTGCCCGCGCGCGCGTCGCGCAGATGCGTGGCGAGGTACTCGACACCACCGGCGTCGATCGTCTTGCTGGTGCCGTCCGCCTGGAGTTCGGTGACGCGGCCGGAGGAACCGGACGGGGGCTCCAGATTGCCGTGCAGGTCGTTGAACGACAGCAGCTGCACGTCCTGGTAACGGCTGGGCAGCTTGCCCGGCTTGCCCGCTTCTGCCGGGGCGGCCGACGAGGGCAGCGCGGCGGCGAGGGCACCGGCGGTCGCGAGACCGGCGGCTGCGGCGAGCAGTCGGACGGTCCGTCTGCGGCGGTGGTGCGGCTGGGATATGGCTGGCATACGCCCCCCTGTGGGTCGTCTGAGCAAGTGGGCCCCGTCCGGCGCAGCCTAAAGTCAACGCGCGTAGCGCGACAGGGGTTTCTTGGTTACATCCTGGTTTCCCTTTGCCCTGCCCTTTGCAGGCACTTTGCAGGGTTTACGGTGCCGCCACTTTGCTGCCTCTCCCCCGTACCCTCGTACGCATGACCAGCGACGACACCGTGCGGCCCGGCAGCACTCGCTCCATTCAGACCTGCTCGGCACTCTCCCCGGACCAGACGGACGCCGTCCTCGCGCTCCTCGCGGCGGCCGCCCGCAGCGACGGCCAGCAAGCCGTCTCGGAACAGGGCCGGTTGCAACTGCGCGGCGGCGCCCGCGAGGGGGTGGCCCATCTGCTGCTGACCGTCGACGACGAACTCGTCGGCTACGCCCAGCTGGAGGACACCGACCCCGTGGAGGCCCCGGCCGCCGAGCTGGTCGTCCACCCCGGGCACCGCGGTCGCGGCCACGGCCGGGCCCTCGGCTCCGCGCTCCTCGCCGCCTCCGGCAAACGGCTGCGGGTGTGGGCCCACGGCGGTCACGCCGCCGCCCGCCATCTCGCCCAGGTCCTCGGCCTCACCCTGTTCCGTGAGCTACGGCAGATGCGGCGGCCGTTGACCGACCTGGACCTCCCCGACCCGGTCCTGCCGGAGGGCGTGACCGTACGGTCCTTCGTCCCCGGCACCGACGACGCCGCCTGGCTCGCCGTGAACGCCGCCGCGTTCGCCCACCATCCCGAGCAGGGCTCCCTCGTCCAGCGCGACCTCGACGACCGGATGGCCGAGCCCTGGTTCGACCCCGCCGGCTTCTTCCTCGCCTTCCGCGGCGACGAACTCGTCGGCTTCCACTGGACCAAGGTCCATGCGACGGAGGGGCTGGGCGAGGTGTACGTCCTCGGTGTGAAGCCGGGCGTCCAGGGCGGGGGCCTCGGCAAGTCCCTCACGACCATCGGGCTGCGGCACCTCGCCAAGCAGGGGCTGCCGACCGCGATGCTCTATGTCGACGCGGACAACAAGGCGGCGGTGTCGGTGTACGAGCGGCTGGGGTTCGTGACGCATGAGACGGACCTGATGTACCGCACGGAGACGTGATGTGACGCCGGGGGCCTCAGGGTCCGGGGCTCAAGGTCCGAGGACTCAGGCCCTGGTGGGCTTCAAGAACACCCGGCGCCTCAGGGGTTCCGGCCCGCACACCCCCCACACCACCACCGCGCCGACCAGCACCATCCCCCACCGGTCATGCGCCGCCGCCCACTTCGGGTCCTGCGTCCCCACGAACAGCTCCCACCGCCCCGGCCACAGCAGCAGCCCCAGCACGGCCGTCGTCAGCACCGCGCCGGCCACCGCCTGCCCCGGTTCCGCCGCCTGTGTGAGGCGGATCGCCGCCGACGCCGCCGCGAGCGCCAGCGTGAACGCCGCGCCCGCCTCCAGGGTCACGTCGCCCACGGGCGGACGTATCCCGTCCGGCACGAGCAGCAGCGCCGCCGTCCACCACGCCGCGGTGACCGGCGCGACGAGCGCGACCCGCAGGGCGTGACGGGCGGGTCGGCGGGTCGGCACCGCAGCCGTCGTGTGCCGGGCCGGGTCGTCCAGCACGAACGCCAGGCCCAGGGCGAAGGCGAGGGCGGCGGCCCGCAGCAGGTTCAGCGCCAGCATCTCGTCGGCCTCGTCCGTCAGCCGCGCCATCGAGACGATCAGCAGCCCCACGGCACCGGCGGCACCGAGCGCCCGCCAGGGCAGGGTCCGCAGCACGGGTACCAACAACGCTCCGGTCAGCCGCACTTGCCCACCTCCAACGCCCCCGGAACCGGCACCACCGGCCTTCCCTTCACGCACACCTGCCCACCCCCACCATCACCTCGGCGAGCACCCGCGGAGCAGGCACCACCCGCCCTTCCCTCAGTCGCATTTGTCCGCCCCCACCTTCGCCGTGACCCCCAGCAACTCCGCCACCCGTGCCGTCGTCACCTTCGGGGACGTCAGTTCCGTCCAGTTCGTCCGCACCTTCGCCGCCACCCCGTCCCGCGGCTGCTCCAGCAGCTTGCGGACGACCGTCGTCTGACCGGCCGTCATGGTCAGCGGGTTCGTCTGGGACAGGACGATCGCCGAGCCGCTCACGCTGTCGTCGAGGCGGACGTTCTTGAGGCTGCCGATCGGGTCGGACCGGCCGGCCAGGGCCAGCCACATCACGGTGACCATGCGGCCGTCGCACAGCTCACCGGCCGTCTTCTCGTCGCCGGTGACCAGCACCCCCGCGACGGCGGCCGAGAACTCCGGGACCCGGTTGCCGCCCCAGGCCGTGCCCACCGTCACCTGGTGCGGGGTCGTCGCGGGGTCGAGCGCGGCGTCGCCGTCGAGGCCGTAGCGCGCGTCGAGCCGCTGGCGGACGAGGAGGCTCTGGTCGTGGGCGGTGCCGCCGGCGAGGGACTGGACCTCGGCCACGGCCCGCGCCCAGTCCGCGGTCCGGCCCCGCCACTCGGGGAACGCGCAGTAGCGCGACCCGTCCCGCTCCACGCATGTCTGCACCTGCTCGGGGTGGAGCGTGGCCCGCTCCCGCGCCGCCGTCACCTCGGAGGAGACGCCCTGGCCCTGCGCGACCGCGCCGAGGACCGTCAGCGCCAGCGCCCCGACGAACCCGGCCTGCACGGACCGCGCACGCAGCCCGCCGCCGACCAGCACCGCGAGCAGCGCCACCGTCAGACCGAGCGCGGCGAGATAGAGCGCGTGCCAGGCGGCGGGGCGGCCGATCAGGTCGGAGGGCAGGGTGTTGCTGCTGGCCACCCCTATGACCGGGGTCAGCCAGCGCGTCCAGCCCTCGTCGATGCCGGCGCCGGTGCTGAGCAGGAAGAGGAACAGGAAGAAGACCACGACCAGCGGTGCCGTGAAGGGCGTCCTGATCACGCGGGCGATCAGCACCCCGGCCGCCCCGAACGCGAGCACCGTCAGCGGTCCGACCAGCAGCTCGCCCGGCGAACCGTGCCCGAGCGCGCCCGGCTTGAGCGCCTGCCAGCCGAACTGCCCGGCCACGCACACCGCGGTGAGCAGCGCGGCCGGGACGACGGACAGTAGATGCGCGGCCGTCCGGTGTGCCGTGCTCATCACCAGCACCGTGAAGTGCCGTTCCGTGTCGCGGCGGAGGGATCTCAGCACGGCCTGGTTCACCGCCAGCAGGACCGCGAGGCCGACGAGGAGCGGGCCGCCCTGGGTGGCGCGGTCGGCGTCCTGGAGGGCCGGGTAGCCGTCCGCGTAGTCCTGGGCGCGCCATACGATCCAGGCCGCGTAGACGAGGAAGCCGAGGAGCACCGGGATGGTGGTGAGGAGCCTGCGCGCCTCGAAGCGGGCCAGGGCGAACACCGCCGGCCAGGGGTTGTGCGACTGCGTCTGCGTGGCGGTCGGGGCCGCCTCCATGACCGCGCTCATGCCGCCGCCACCTCCACGCCCGCGTCGTCCAGGGTGAGCAGGTAGCCGTCCTCCAGGGTGGGGTCGGTGAGGTCCGCGCCGGCGGGCGGGTTGCCCACGTTGCGGAAGGAGCCGGTGCCGGTGCGCCAGCCCGCCTTCGCGCCCGGGTCGCGTTCCGCGCTGTTCCACACGCGGCCCGCGGCGACCGCGGTCAGCTCGGCCGGGGTGCCGTCGAAACGGATCCGGCCGCCGGCCATCACCACGACCCGGTGGCAGAGCATCGCCACGTCCTCGGTCTGGTGGGTGGACAGGAGCACGGTCCGGCCCTCGCCCGCCCGGGCGATCAACTCCCGGAACCTCATGCGCTGTTCGGGGTCCAGGCCGACCGTCGGTTCGTCCAGGACCAGGAAGCCCGGGTCGCCGACGAGGGAGGCCGCCAGCGCCACCCGCTGCCGCATCCCGCCGGACAGCTTCTTGATGCGTTTGCCGCGCACGTCGCCCAGGTCCACCTCGTCGAGCACCCGCCGCACCTCGCGATGGCGGGCGCCGCGGTCGGTGAGCTCCTTCAGGATCGCCACGTAGTCGACGAACTCGAAGGCGGTGAAGTCCGGGTGGAAGCCGGGGGTCTGCGGCAGATAGCCGAGCCGCCGCCGCACCTCCTGCCGGCCGCGCGCGGTACCCGGGTCGTTCCCGAGGACCGTGAAGGCGCCGCGGTCGGCGGGGACCGCCGTGGCCAGCACCCGCAACAGGGTCGTCTTTCCCGCCCCGTTGGGGCCGAGCAGCCCGGTGACGCCCCGGGTCAGCCGCAGCGACACGTCGTCGAGGGCGCGGGTGCCGCCGTAATGGAGGCTGAGCCCCTCGGCGGAGACGGTGGGTGTCATACGGCACTCCTGGGGAAGACGTCGAAACGGTCACGTACGAGGAAGAGCAGGCCGACCGCGAGGGCGGCGACCGCCGCGGCGGCGCCCTGGCCGGCCGCGGTGAACGGCACGAGCGGGCCGTCCCCGGCCCGGTCGGCGGCGACGAGCAGCGCGACCCATGCCCCGCCGACCAGCGACGGCGCGAGCACCGGCCCCAGCCGGGGGGTGAGCGCGAGTCCGGTCGCGGTCAGGGCGAGCGCGGGCAGCAGCCAGGCCAGCGCGCGCAGGCCGTACGAGGGCAGCGCGAGGGTCGCCAGGCCGTTGAGGCCGAGGCCCGCGGCGAGCACCGCCACCGTGCGGATCATCAGCAGCCGGAAGCCATGGAGCGGGCTGACGACCGCCATCTCGTACGTCGGGTCCAGCGCGGGGCCGTACGACAGCGCGACCCCGGCGAGCGGGAGCAGCGGGGCGAGGGCGAGGAACAGGGTCGGCGAGTCCGCCGTGTAGACCACGCCGACGGTCGTCAGCAGCAGGAACACCACCGATGCCAGCCATGAGCGGCGCAGCACGGGTGTCGCCGTGAGCAGCCGGGCGACATGGTCGGCTACGCCGATCCGCACGAGCAGCGACTCGAACAGCCCCCTTCGGGGGACGTCGAGTTCGGCGTCGAGCCGGTCCCAGCCGGCGTCGAGGGCGACCGGGTCGCTCACCGCGGCGAGCGCCTCCCGGCACTCCGCGCAGGACATCAGATGCGTGTCGGCGGACCAGAGCATGGGCGGCGCCAACTCACCCTGGGCGTAGGCCCGTAGATCCTCGGCATCCACATGCCACGTCATGCCGCCACCTCCACTGTTCGTACCCGCACCGACCGAGCCGTCCGCGCGCGGCCCCGCGGACCGCGTCCGCCGGTCTGCCATGTGACGCCGTCACCCACCGTCCACGCGCGGCCCCGCAGACCCCGTCCGTCCATCCGCCCGCTCATGCCAGCGCCTCCCGCAGTTGCTTGCGGGCGCGCAGGGCCCGCGTCTTGACCGTCCCCGGCGGAATTCCCAGGACGACGGCGGCCTCGCGGGTGGTCAGTCCGTCGATGACCGTCGCCTGGAGGACCGCGCGGAGTTCGGGCGAGAGGCGGACCAGGGCGCCCGCGAGGTCTCCGTGCTCCACCCCCGCGAGCACGCGTTCCTCCGCGGACGCCTCGTCCCGGTGCCGCAGTCTGGCCAGCGCCTGCCGCAGCCGCCCCCGCGCCCCGTCACCGCGCAGCGCGTCGACCAGCCGCCGCGACCCGATCCGCCACAGCCACCCGGCCACGTCGCCGTCCTCCCGATAGCGGGCCTTGCCGCGCCAGATCGCGAGGAAGGTCTCCTGCACGACGTCGTCGACTGTCCCGGCGTCGGCGCACCGGCCCCGCAGTCGCGCGGTCAGCCACGGCGCGAACCGCCGGTACAGCTCCTCGAAGGCGCGCCGGTCCCCGGCTGCCGCGGCCCGCAGCAGCTCGCCGTCGCTTCTCGTCTCGCTCACACCCCCTCATCGCACGAGCCCCACCGATCGGTTCACGGATCGGCGAACGACTTTCCGCAGCCGTCGCCCGAAGCCGCCGCTTGACTTTGCCACCCCCCTTCCACCACCCTTTCACTACTCAATTAGTGAAAGGGTGGTTCACGGGTGCTCGAGTACCGCATCGACCGGCACTCCGGGGTCGCCACGTACGTCCAGATCGTCCAGCAGACCAAGCAGGCCCTCCGACTGGGCCACCTGGAGCCGGGCGACAAGCTCCCCACGGCTCGCGAGGTAGTGGAGGCCACCGCCATCAACCCCAACACCGTTCTCAAGGCCTACCGCGAGCTGGAGCGCGAGGGACTGGTCGAGGCCCGCCGCGGACTCGGCACCTTCGTGCGCCGCGGTCTCGGCGCCGCCCCGGCCGACTCGCCGCTCAACGCCGAGCTGGACGGCTGGACGGCCAAGGCCCGCGAGGCCGGCCTGGACCGGGACGACGTGGCCGCCCTCTTCACCGCCGTACTCGACAAGCACTTCCCGACGCAGTTCCCCGAACAGACCGCCGCGACCCAGCACAGCCAGGGAGACCCTTCATGACCGACACCGCCCTCGAGGCAGCCGCGCTGGGCAAGCGTTTCGGGCGGCTGCGGCGGAGCGCCGGCTGGGCCCTGCGGGACTGCTCCTTCGCGCTCCCCGCCGGGCGCGTGTGCGCCGTCGTCGGCCCCAACGGCGCGGGCAAGTCCACCCTGCTGGCCCTCGCCGCGGGTCTGCTGGCCCCGACCGAGGGCACGCTCTCCGTGCTCGGCGAGCCCGTCGGCCAGGCACGCGCGCGTGTGGGCTTCGTCGCGCAGGACAAGCCGCTCTACCCCCAGCTCACCGTCGCCGAGACGCTCCGCATGGGCGGCGACCTCAACCCCGGCCGCTGGGACGCGCGCGCCGCCGAGCGGATCGTCGCCGGCGGCGACCTGGACCCGAAGGCCCGCGTCCGCTCCCTGTCCGGTGGTCAGCGCACCCGGGTCGCG
Organism: Streptomyces justiciae; assembly: GCF_015163075.1. Taxonomy (GTDB): domain Bacteria; phylum Actinomycetota; class Actinomycetes; order Streptomycetales; family Streptomycetaceae; genus Streptomyces; species Streptomyces justiciae. Next base: position 48,763 of record NZ_JADDXU010000032.1, on the reverse strand, counting down.
CTCGCGCTCGCCCTCGGCAAGCGGCCCGAACTGCTGCTCCTGGACGAGCCGATGGCCGACCTCGACCCGCTGGCCCGGCACGAGCTGATGGGCGTACTGATGTCGCAGGCGGCCCAGCACGGCACCACGATTGTCATGTCCTCGCACGTCGTGGCGGAGCTGGAGGACTCCTGCGACCACCTGCTGCTGATCGGCGGCGGACGGGTCCGGCTCGCCGGGGAGATCGACGCACTGCTGGAGACGCACGCGCGCGTGTCGGCCGCCGCCGACACCGACCTCGCCCCGCACACCGTCGTCGAGTCCCGCACCACGGGCCGTCAGCTCACCGCCCTGATCCGCCCGGCTGCCCCGCTCCCCGCCGACTGGCGCCCCGGCACGCCGTCCCTGGAGGAGCTGGTCCTCTCCTACCTGCGCAACCCCGAGGCGCAGACGACGGCGCCGGGCACCCCGGCGAAGTCCCCCGAGGAGTCCGCCGTATGACCACCCTCACCCCACCCGCCCCGGGCACCCCGCACCTCACGCGCTGGCTGATCCGCCTGCACCGCCCGGCCCTGCTGTTCTGGACGGCCGTGGTCGTCACCGTCTCCGGCGTCCTGCTGTGGCTGGGCGGTCCGCTCGCGGACGCGTCCGCGGCGGCCTGGCGGGCGTACGACGCCTGCCAGGCGTCCGCGTGCCGGTACGACCAGGCCGCGATCATCCACTACAAGGACGTCTACCAGTACGCGACGATCGCCGTCCTCGCCGCGCCCTTCCTGGTCGCCGCCTGGGCGGGCGCCGCCCTCACCGGCCGCGAGGTGGAGACCGGCACCGCGCGGCTGGCGTGGACGCAGAGCAGCTCCCCGCTGCGCTGGTTCGCCTCCCGGCTGGCGCTGCCGGCGGCCGTGGTCACCGCGGGCACCGGCCTGCTGGTCGTGCTGCACCACCTGGCGTGGTCGGCGGGCAAGGGCCGCATCGGCACCCTCAAGAGCTGGTACGACCTGCCGACCTTCTACGCCAACGGCCCGGTCGTCGTCGCCCTGGCCCTGGCCGGCCTGGTCGCGGGCGCCCTCGCGGGCCTGCTCCGGCGCGGCTCCCTGCCGGCGCTGGTCGCGGGCCTGGGCTTCACCGGCCTGCTCTGGTACGCCGTCCAGCTGGTCATGCCCCATCTGTGGACCACGTCCACCAGTGTGGTCGCCCTGAAGCGGTTCGCCCCGACCGGCGGCGGCCTCGGCGTCGACGAGGGCATCGTCACCGCCACCGGAGCCCACGTCTCCAACCTGACCTGCGGGAACTCCGAGAACGACGAATGCCTCGCGTTCTACGACAAGTTCGACGCCGTCGGCTGGTACCGCGACTACCACCCGGCCTCCCACTACTGGCCCCTCCAGCTCACCGCGACCGCCCTGGTCCTCGCCCTCACCGCCCTGCTGACCCTGCTGGCCTTCCGGCTGCTGCACCGCGAGACCGGCCTCCGCAAGGGAAGGTCCGCATGAGCGCCTTCACGGCACAGCTCGCCGCGGTGCTGCGCCTGCACCGCGCGGCCCTGATCGTGTGGACCGTCTTCGTCGCCGGCTGCGTCGGCTACCTGGTGTGGCTGACGGAAGTCACCGCCCCCGCCCTCCGCGAACCCCTCGCGGGCGCGCTCGGCCTGGACTACTTGGAGTACAGCAGCCCGATGGGCTGGGTCAGCACCTTCATGTACTACGGCTTCTGGGCCGTCGCCGCCTGGTCGGCCGCCGCGCTCGTCGGCCGCGAACTGGAGTCCGGCACCGCCCGGTTGGCGTGGACGCAGGGCGTCACCCCGGTCCGCTGGCTGGCCACGAAGCTCGCCGCGCCGGCTCTCGTCCTCCTCGCCGGCGGCGCGGTGTTCGTCCCGGTCTACCGCTGGGCCTGGTCGGCGCATCGCGAAATGATGGGCGACGACTGGACGTTCGCCGACGTCTTCGCGGCCCGCGGCCCGCTCGTGGTGGCGTACGCCCTGTGCGCACTGGCCGTGGGAACGCTCACCGCGCTCCTCGTACGCCGCGCGCTGCCCGCGTCCGCCCTCGCGGTCGCCGTGATGATCGTGCTCAACCGGTATGTCGAGAAGTACCGCGAGGACTACTGGCCCCCGACCACCGGCACCCCGCACGGCGCGCCGGTCATGCGGGTCGACTCGGCCTCGTACCACCCGCAGTCCCACTACTGGCCCCTGCACCTGGTCGAGACCGGCATCATCCTCACGGCCACGACTCTGGCCACAGCAGCCGCGTTCCTCCTCCTAGGCCCTGCCCGCCGCACCGTCCCCGCCCGCACGCCCCGCCAGGAGTCCCCCGCATGACCGCGACCACCACCGCCGCCACCCCGGCGCCCGCCACGGGAAGACCCGCTGCCACCGGGCGCACGGTGCTGCGCCTGCACCGCGCCGCGCTGATCGTCTGGCTGGTCGTCGTGGCCGCCGCCGCGGGCAGCCTGCTGTGGGCGTACGGTCCCGCCGCCACCGATGCCTATGCCCACTGGCGGCGGCAGTGCCCCGACGACATCGACGCCTGCATGTGGGACACCACGATCAACGGCTACTACCGGGCCGTACGGCTTCCCGAGCTGGCGCTCTCCTGGCTGTGCCTGCCCGTCGCCGCCTGGGCCGGGGCCGCGCTGATCGGCCGCGAGATGGAGAACGGCACCGCGAAGCTGGCCTGGACGCAGTCCGTGAGCCCCGCCCGCTGGCTGGTCGGCAAGCTCGCCGTGCCGGCCGCCGTGCTCACCGCGGGCACGACCGTGCTGGTGCTGGTGCACCGCCTGACCTTCGAGGCCAACCCGTTCCCGGTGTACCTGTACTGGTCGGAACGGGAGACCTTCGTCGCGAACGGCACCGTCGCCGTCGCCCTCCCCCTGTGCGCCCTCGCCCTCGGCGCCCTCACCGGCCTGCTGCTGCGCCGCACCCTGCCCGCGCTCGCCCTCGGCACCGCGGTCACCTGGGCCGTCGCCTACCTCGCCGCCCAGGCGACCCCCGACCTGTGGCCGTGGAAGACCGCCACCGCGTCCCTGGAGTCCGAGTGGCCCACCCTGGGCACCGACGTCCTGTACGGCGACCAGGGCATGCTGACCGACACGGGGTCGCGCATCCCCTACCCGACCTGCGGCGACGACTTCGCCCAGTGCATGACCGACCACCACGCGACCGCCTTCTACGCCGACTACCACCCCGCCTCCCACTTCTGGCCCCTCCAACTGATCGAGACGGGCATCCTGCTGGGCGTCACGGCCACAGCCGTCACCACCGCGTTCTGGCTGCTGCGTCGGAGGACCACGACGGGGGCCGCCACGTTCCCGCTGCCGCGCCGGAAGACCGGGGCCGCCGCGTGAGCACCCTGGCCGTCCGCAGCACCCTGCGGCTGCACCGCCCCGCCGCGCTCGCTTGGGCCCTCGCGCTTGCCGCCGCCACCGCGTATCTGATCCGCCTGCACGCCCTCGCCGACGAGGCCCGCAAGGGCATCAGCGCGTGTGCGGTACCCGCCCAGGACGGCCTTCCGCTCTGCTCGGCGGTCGAGGCGATCACCGCCGACGCCACCTACTCCGACGGCATCGCCCTGGTCACCGGCTGCCTGGCGCTGCTGATGTTCCCGGTGGCCGCCTGGGCGGGGGCGGTCGTGGGCCGTGAGCTGGAGACCGGGACGGCCCGGCTGGCCTGGACCCAGTCGACGCCCCCGACCCGCTGGCTGGCGAACCGGCTCACCGTCCCGGCCACGCTGCTCACCGTGGGTACCGCCACGGTCGTCCTGCTGAACAACTGGGCCCGCGGCGACGACAACCCGAACCTGGTCGGCGACTGGTACTACTCCGAGGTCTTCATCGGCACCGGCCCCGCCGCCGTCGCCCACGCCCTCGCGGGCCTCGCCCTCGGCACCCTCGCGGGCCTGCTCACCGGGCGCGCCCTGGCAGGCGCCGGGGTGGCCCTCGCCGCGTGCCTGGTCCTCCACAACGCCGTGGACCTCTTCCGCGCCGACCTGTGGCCCACGCTCACCCGCGTCGGCGCCTTCGAGCCGCCCCGCTCGTACTTCCAGGTCGACTGGTCGGCCGACGAGACCCGTCTGACCTTCCACCCCGCGTCCCACTACTGGCCGCTCCAGTACGTCGAGACCGGCGTCCTTCTCGCCCTTGCCGCCGCGGCGACGGCCGCCGCCTTCGTTCTCCTGCGCCGCCGTACCGCCTGACATCCAGGCCGCGACGGGTCACGACTTCCGGACCGCACGTCCTCCCACGGGGGTGGGGGACGTGCGGTCCGGGCGTGTAGATGCCCGGGAGCCGTCCCGCGATATCCCGCACGCCATGTCTCCGTAACCATTGGTTCAGACGGGCTTGCGACGCTCGGCGAATGAAGCCCGCCGTGCCAGAGCCTTCGCCGCCCCCCAGGGGGTCCGCGGGGAACGGGGACCTCCGCCTCGCCGCCGCGCTCCCGCCCGCGCTGTCCGACGCGCCCGTATCGCCCGTGGCGCGGAAGAATGGGTCCATGAGCCAGCCCAACACCCAGGCAGCACAGGTCCAGCACGCGCAGCCCTCCGTGGGCTCCATAGCCGCGCACCGCCCGCACACCGTCGCGGCGGCCGTCTCGGACCTGGAACCCGACATCGACGCCGACCTCGACGCGTACGAGGAGGCCCCCTACGACGGCGCCCAGCTGCCGCAGGGGCGTTTTCTCGACCGGGAGCGCAGCTGGCTCGCGTTCAACGAGCGCGTCCTGGAGCTCGCCGAGGACCCGAACACGCCCCTCCTGGAGCGGGCGAACTTCCTCGCCATCTTCGCCAGCAACCTGGACGAGTTCTTCATGGTCCGGGTGGCGGGACTGAAGCGCCGTATCGCCACCGGCGTCGCCACCCGCTCCGCCTCCGGCCTCCAGCCGCGCGAGGTGCTGGAGATGATCTGGGCCCGCTCCCGCGAGCTGATGGCCCGGCACGCCGCCTGCTACCACGAGGACGTCGCCCCCGCACTCGCGGAGGAGGGCATCCACCTGGTCCGCTGGAACGAGCTCCAGGAGAAGGAGCAGGCCCGCCTCTTCACCCTGTTCCGGCACCAGATCTTCCCGGTCCTGACCCCCCTCGCGGTCGACCCGGCGCACCCCTTCCCGTACATCTCGGGCCTCTCCCTGAACCTCGCGGTCGTCGTACGGAACCCCGTCACCGGCCACCGCCACTTCGCCCGCGTCAAGGTCCCGCCGCTGCTGTCCCGCTTCCTGGAGAGCTCCCCCGGCCGCTACGTCCCCATCGAGGACGTCATCGCCGCCCACCTGGAGGAGCTCTTCCCGGGCATGGAGGTCCTGGAGCACCACGCCTTCCGCCTCACCAGGAACGAGGACCTGGAGGTCGAGGAGGACGACGCCGAGAACCTGCTCCAGGCCCTGGAGAAGGAGCTCATGCGGCGCCGCTTCGGCCCGCCGGTGCGCCTGGAGGTCGAGGAGTCCATCGACCGCGAGGTGCTGGACCTCCTCGTGCGCGAGCTGAAGATCTCCGAGGCCGAGGTGTATCCCCTCCCGGGCCCCCTGGACCTCACCGGCCTCTTCCGCATCGCCTCGCTCGACCGCCCCGAGCTCAAGTACAAGAAGTTCATCGCCGGCGTCCACCGCGACCTGGCCGAGGTCGAGACGGCGTCCGCGCCGGACATATTCGCCGCCCTGCGCGCCCGCGACGTCCTCCTGCACCACCCGTACGACAGCTTCTCCACCTCCGTGCAGGCCTTCCTCCAGCAGGCGGCCGAGGACCCGGACGTCCTCGCCATCAAGCAGACCCTGTACCGGACTTCGGGCGACTCCCCCATAGTCGACGCCCTCATCGACGCCGCCGAGGCCGGCAAGCAGGTCCTCGTCCTGGTCGAGATCAAGGCCCGCTTCGACGAGCACGCCAACATCAAGTGGGCGCGCAAGCTGGAGGAGGCCGGCTGCCACGTCGTCTACGGCCTCGTCGGTCTGAAGACCCACTGCAAGCTGTCCCTGGTGGTCCGTCAGGAGGGCGAGACGCTACGGCGGTACAGCCACGTCGGCACCGGCAACTACCACCCGAAGACGGCCCGCCTGTACGAGGACCTCGGCCTGCTCACCGCCGACCCCCAGGTCGGCGCGGACCTCTCCGACCTCTTCAACCGCCTCTCCGGCTACTCCCGCCGCGAGACGTACCGCCGCCTCCTGGTCGCCCCCAAGTCCCTGCGCGACGGCCTGATCTCACGGGTGAACAAGGAGGTCCAGCACCACCGCGCGGGCCGCCCCGCCTTCATCCGTATCAAGGTCAACTCGATGGTCGACGAGGCCCTCATCGACTCGCTCTACCGCGCCTCCCAGGCCGGCGTGCCGGTCGACGTCTGGGTGCGCGGCATCTGCGCGATCCGCCCCGGCGTGGAAGGCCTGTCGGACAACATCAAGGTCCGCTCGATCCTCGGCCGCTTCCTCGAACACTCCCGGGTCTTCGCCTTCGGCAACGGCGGCGAGCCCGAGGTGTGGATCGGCAGCGCCGACATGATGCACCGCAACCTCGACCGCCGTATCGAAGCGCTGGTACGGGTCACCGACCCGGCCCACCGCGCAGCCCTCAACCGCCTTCTGGAAACGGGCATGTCCGACACCACCGCCTCCTGGCACCTGGGCCCGGACGGCGACTGGGAGCGGCATGCCACCGACGCGGACGGCCAGCCCCTGCGCAACATCCAGGAGATGCTCATAGACGCCCGGAGGCGCCGGCGTGGCACAGCAACACCTTGAACCGACGGACGCCTCGGCCGGGGCGGTCACGGCGGACGCCCTCGCGGGCTACCTCCGCGCCCAGGCCACGGAGTTCCTCCGAGCCCTGCGCCAGCACCGCGAGAACGGCGGTGCGGCGGCGGGCGGCTCGGAGGCGTCCGTCGACGCGGCCCGAGCCCTCCGCCGCTCGTCCCGCCGCATCAGCGCCAGCCTCCACACCTTCCGCCCCCTCCTGGACCCGGACTGGTCAGAACGCATCCGCCCGGAACTGGCCTGGCTGTCAGGCACGTTGGCACTGGAGCACGCGTACGAGGCAAGACTGGAGAGGCTGCTGCTGGCCCTGCACAGGTTGTCGGGCGCGATGGTCCCCACTCAAGTGGACGTAGTTGCGGGCAGTCGTGCCGCTGGGGCGGCGCCCGGCCCACAGAAAACGGCACCCGCCAACGCGGCTAGTGGAAACCCCGGTACGCCAGCCCCGGACCGCGGCAACCTCACAGTAGGCGCGGCGAAGGCAGGCGCCCTCCTGGACCGCCAGCTAACCCTCGCCCGCACCCGCGCCCACAGCACCGCCCTCCAGGCCCTCGGCTCCTCCCGCTTCCACGCAGTCGCCGACAACATCGCCGTACTGGCCAGCGAAGTCCCCCTCTCCCAGACAGCCGCGACCACCCCCCTCCCACCCCTCGCCGCCGCAGCCGAGGACCGCCTCAACGACGCCATCACCGCCCTCCCCCTCGTCACCGCAGGCCACCCCTACAACGCCGAGGCCCTCATCCACGGCCTCTCCCCGGACCCGTCCCCCCACCCCCAGGACGCCCCCTGGCACCAGGTCCGCCTCCTGCTGCGCCTGCACCGCTACGCCCGCGAGGTCCTCCAGGACGCCGAGATCGTCGACGTACGCCTGCTCACGGCGGGCGAAGCCCTGGACCGGCACCGCGACGCGTCGGAGGCGGCGGCCGCCGCGGCACAGGCGGCGCGCACCCCGCGTATCGCCCCGGCCACCGCGTACGCGCTCGGCGTGCTCCACGCCGATCAGCGCCACGAGGTGGAGGCCGCGAGATTCGCCTTCCAGCAGGCATGGCAGAAGGAAACGGTCAGCACCCCATAGCCGAGACAACAGAGACAGCCACGACAGCCGAGAAGGAACGGTGAGCGCCCAGTGAGCTCTCCCGACACGACCGACCCGACCGGCCCGACCGACCCGACCGGCACCACCACCGTCCACGCGGCCGGCTGCGTCCTGTGGCGCCGCTCCCCCATCGACGGCGAGCTGGAGATCTGCCTCGTCCACCGGCCGAAATACGACGACTGGTCCCACCCGAAGGGCAAGCTGAAGCGCGGCGAGGACGCGCTCGCCGGCGCGCTGCGCGAGGTGGAGGAGGAGACCGGTTACGAGGCGACCCCGGGTGCCAGGCTGTCCACCGTCCGCTACCTGGCGAACGCCCGCCCCAAGCAGGTCCGCTACTGGGCGGCGGAGGCCACGGCCGGGGCCTTCACCCCGAATACCGAGGTGGACCGCATCCTCTGGCTCCCCCCGACGGCGGCCCGCAACCGGCTGACCCAGCCGCGGGACCGCTCGCTGATCGACGATCTCCTGGCGGCCCTGCACCTCGCATGAGGCCGGTGCGCGACATGGAATGCAACCGTTCCGTGACCTAACCGCACCTTCCGCAGGGGTTCACCCCCCGTTCATTTCCGCCAGTCGGCGCCTTCACCTGATCTGCCTAATTTCGGCCTTACGCGGTGCGGACCGCGCCTCGCGGGAACACCTCGAAGTCGCATCCGCGCCACCCAGTCTTCGCACGCCGCCGAATTCAGGACGGCGGCTCTCGGAAGGAACTCCCTCAGTGAAGCTTCAGCGCAAGAACCGGCGGGCTCTCGCTCTCGGCGCGTTCGCCGTCTCCGGCGCCCTGGCCCTCACGGCGTGCGGCTCGGACGACACCGGCAACAGCAACGGCGGCGACTCCTCCGCCAGCGCGCAGGCCGGCAACATCAAGTGCGACGACGCCAAGGGTCAGCTGCTCGCCGACGGCTCCTCCGCGCAGAAGAACGCGATCGACGCCTGGGTGAAGGCCTTCACGGCCTCCTGCTCCGGTGTGCAGATCAACTACAAGGGCTCCGGCTCCGGCGCCGGTGTCACCGCCTTCACGCAGGGCCAGGTGGCGTTCGCCGGTTCCGACTCGGCGCTCAAGCCCGAAGAGGTCACCGCCTCCAAGTCGGTCTGCAAGGGCGGCCAGGGCATCGACCTCCCGATGGTCGGCGGCCCGATCGCGGTCGGCTTCAACGTCCCCGGCGTCGACAAGCTGGTCCTGAACGCCGAGACCCTCGCCAAGATCTTCGACAGCAAGATCACCAACTGGAACGACGCGGCGATCAAGAAGCTCAACCCCGACGCCAAGCTCCCCGACCTGAAGATCCAGGCGTTCCACCGCTCGGACGAGTCCGGCACCACGGACAACTTCACCAAGTACCTGATCGCCGCCTCCCCGGCGAACTGGAAGTACTCGGGCGGCAAGGCCTGGCAGGCCAAGGGCGGCCAGTCGGCGTCCGGCTCCTCCGGTGTCGCCCAGCAGGTCAAGCAGACCTCCGGCGCCATCTCCTACATGGAGCTGTCGTACGCCAAGGACGGCATCGTCCCGGTCACCATCGACACCGGCGCCTCCGCCCCGGTCGAGGCCACCGTCGAGAACGCCACCAAGGCGATCGCGGCCGCCAAGGTCGTCGGCACCGGCAAGGACCTGTCGCTCCAGCTGGACTACGCGACCAAGGCCGAGGGCGCCTACCCGATCACCCTGGTCACCTACGAGATCGTCTGCGACAAGGGCAACAAGTCGGACACCCTCGCCGGCACCAAGGCGTTCCTGCGCTACATCGCCTCCGAGGACGGCCAGGGCCAGCTCTCCGCGGCCGGCTACGCCCCGATCCCCGACGACATCATCACCAAGGTCCGCACCACCATCGAGGGCCTGAGCTGATCTGAGCGTGCGGCCCGTCCCCGCACCGGGGCCGGGCCGCACCGTCCGGTGCACCGCCGCCAGGAGCCGCACACACCGTGCGTCTCCGCAGACCGGAGAACCCGATGGACACCACACAGATAACCGACACACCTCCCCCCGCAGCCCAGCCCACCGCGACCGAGCAGAAGCGCGCCGCCCGCGGCGCCACCCGCCCCGGAGACCGGATCTTCCTCGGCCTCTCCCGCGGCTCGGGCATCTTCCTGCTGGTGATCATGGCCGCGATCGCGGTCTTCCTCACCTACCGCGCGTCCCTCGCCATCAGCAAGGACCACGGCAACTTCCTGACGACCTTCGAGTGGAACACCAACCTGCAGGAGCCGGTCTTCGGCATCGCGGTCCTGGCGTTCGGCACGATCGTCTCCTCGATCGTCGCCATGGCCATCGCGGTCCCGATCGCGGTCGCCATCGCCCTGTTCCTCACCCACTACGCCCCGCGCAGGCTGAGCGGCCCGATCGCCTACGTGATCGACCTGCTCGCCGCCGTGCCGTCCATCGTGTACGGCCTGTGGGGCGCCCTGGTCCTCGTACCGCACATGAACGGCCTGTTCGGCTGGCTGGACGACTACCTCGGCTGGACCGGCATCTTCTCCTGGCAGGGCGGCGCGCCCCGCTCGATGCTGACCGTCGGCATCCTGCTCGCGATCATGATCCTGCCGATCATCACCAACGTCAGCCGTGAGGTCTTCCGGCAGACGCCCCGGATGAACGAGGAGGCGGCCCTGGCGCTCGGCGCCACCCGCTGGGAGGTCATCCGCATGGCGGTGATCCCCTTCGGCCGCTCCGGCGTGATCTCCGCGTCGATGCTCGGCCTCGGCCGTGCGCTCGGCGAGACGATGGCCGTGGCCACCGTGCTCTCCCCGACCTTCGACATCCAGGCCAGCCTGCTCGACCCGGGCGGCGGCACCTTCGCGCAGAACATCGCCAGCAAGTTCGGCGAGGCCACCGAGTTCGGCCGGGACGCGCTGATCGCCTCCGGTCTGGTCCTGTTCGTCATCACGCTGCTGGTCAACGGCGCGGCCCGGGCGATCATCGCCCGCCGCGCGGAGTACTCGGGGGCCAACGCATGAGCACCGCAACCGTCAGCACCCTCAAGGGCGCCCGCCTGCCCAAGTGGTCCCCGTACGCCATCGCCGGCGGTTCGGTCGGCCTCGCGATCGCCATCGGGCTTGGCGCGGGCCTCGACAGCCGCGTCCAGTGGGGCCTGATCGCCGCGATCCTCTTCGTCGTCGGGACGTACGGCATCGCCGCCCGCGTCGAGGGCAAGCGCCAGGCCAAGGACCGCATCGCCACGTCGCTGGTCTGGGTCGCCTTCCTGCTCGCCGTGATCCCGCTGGTCTCCCTGGTCTGGGTGACCGTCGCACGCGGTGTGAAGGTCCTCGACGTCTACTTCCTCACCCACTCCATGGGTGTGGTCGCCGACACCGAGCCCGGCGGCGGTATCTACCACGCCATCATCGGCAGCCTGGAGCAGGTCGGCCTCGCCACCCTGATCGCCGCGCCGGTCGGTGTGCTCACCGCGATCTACCTGGTCGAGTACGGCCGGGGCAAGCTCTCCAAGGCCATCACGTTCTTCGTGGACGTCATGACCGGCATCCCGTCGATCGTCGCGGGTCTGTTCATCCTCAGCCTCATGCTGCAGTTCGAGATGCAGCCCTTCGGCTTCGCCGGCTCGCTGGCCCTGGCCATCCTGATGATGCCGGTGGTCGTCCGCTCCACGGAGGAGATGCTCAAGCTCGTCCCGAACGAGCTGCGCGAGGCCTCCCTCGCGCTGGGTGTCCCGAAGTGGCGCACGATCCTGAAGGTGGTCCTGCCGACCTCGATCGGCGGCATCACGACCGGCATCATGCTGGCGGTCGCCCGTATCGCCGGTGAGACCGCCCCGGTGCTGCTGCTGGTCTTCGGCAACCCGTTCATCAACACCAACCCCTTCGAAGGGGCGCAGGCGTCGCTGCCGCTGTACATCTACCAGCAGTACGCGAACAGCGCGGGTTCCGGAGCGGCGTACGACCGCGCCTGGGCGGCGTCCCTGACGCTGATCGCCTTCGTGATGATCCTGAACCTGGTGGCCCGCGGCATCGCCCGCTGGAAGGCCCCGAAGACCGGTCGCTGACGCGGCCATACAGCGACCGACGAATCTCTGGAAGTGAAGTAGTCATCATGGCCAAGCGAATCGACGTAAGTGGGCTCACCGCCTACTACGGCTCCCACAAGGCGATCGAAGACATCTCGATGACCGTCGAGCCCCGCTCGGTGACGGCCTTCATCGGCCCCTCCGGCTGCGGCAAGTCGACGTTCCTGCGCACCCTGAACCGGATGCACGAGGTCACCCCCGGCGGTCGCGTCGAGGGCAAGGTGATGCTGGACGACGAGGACCTGTACGGCACGGGCATCGACCCGGTGTCGGTCCGCCGCGAGGTCGGCATGGTCTTCCAGCGTCCGAACCCGTTCCCCACGATGTCGATCTTCGACAACGTGGCGGCGGGCCTGCGCCTGAACGGCTCGTACAAGAAGTCGGAACTGGCCGACGTGGTCGAGAAGTCCCTCAAGGGCGCGAACCTCTGGAACGAGGTCAAGGACCGCCTGAACAAGCCCGGCTCCGGCCTGTCCGGCGGCCAGCAGCAGCGCCTCTGCATCGCGAGGGCGATCGCGGTGGAACCGAAGGTGTTGCTGATGGACGAGCCCTGCTCGGCCCTCGACCCCATCTCCACCCTCGCGATCGAGGACCTGATCGGCGAGCTGAAGGAGCGCTTCACGATCGTCATCGTGACGCACAACATGCAGCAGGCGGCCCGTGTCTCGGACCGCACCGCCTTCTTCAACCTCGCCGCCGTCGGCCAGCCCGGCAAGCTGATCGAGATCGACGAGACGGAGCGCATCTTCTCCAACCCGTCGGTCCAGGCGACGGAGGACTACATCTCGGGCCGCTTCGGCTGATCCCCAGATCCCCTCGCGGTGCTGCATGGCGGTGCCACCGCGAGGACGCAAAAGGGCCCGCCCCCTGGCTCATCAGGGGGCGGGCCCATTTTCGCGTCACCTTCTCGGCGCCGATCCAGGCCATCTCAGCCCGCTCGGCACCTGTGAAGCGCCGGCCCGCATCTCTCAGCCCGTCCGGCGTTTGAGGACGAGGCCCTTTCGGGGCCGACGGGGGTCTGGGGGCGGAGCCCCCAGGGGCGGGGTCGAAGGGGTGGCAGCCCCTGGTGATGGGACGGGTAGGGGCGGCGGGGGCGAAAACTGCCCTTACAGGAACGCCAGATTCACGATCCCGAACGACGCCGCAGCCACCAGTGCCGCCGCCGGCATCGTGATGAACCAGCCCAGGACGATGTTCTTGGCGACACCCCACCGCACGGCGTTCACGCGCTTCGTCGCGCCGACGCCCATGATCGCGGAGGTGATGACGTGGGTCGTGGAGATCGGCGCCTTGAAGAGGAACGCGGTGGTGAACATGATCGACGCACCGGTCGTCTCCGCGGCGAACCCCTGCGGCGGATCCAGCTCGATGATCTTCCGCCCCAGCGTCCGCATGATCCGCCACCCACCGGCGTACGTCCCCAGCGACAGCATCACGGCGCACACGATCTTCACCCACACCGGGATCGGATCGCCGTAGTCCTCGACATCGGCGATGACCAGCGCCATCACCACGATGCCCATGGTCTTCTGCGCGTCCTGCAGACCGTGCCCCAGCGCCATCCCGGCCGCCGACACGGTCTGCGCGATCCGGAAACCGCGCTTGGCCTTGTGCGGGTTGGCCCGCCGGAAGATCCACATGATCGCGGTCATCACCAGATAACCGGCGATGAGACCGACGAACGGCGACACGAACATCGGGATGACGACCTTCTCCAGCACCCCGTGCCAGTAGACCGTCGTACCGCCCGCGAGCGCCGCCCCCACCATGCCGCCGAACAGCGCGTGCGAGGAGGACGAGGGCAGCCCGAAGTACCAGGTGATGAGGTTCCAGGTGATCGCCCCGACCAGGGCCGCGAAGAGGATGCCCATCCCCTTAGACCCCTCGGGCGTCTCGATCAGCCCCTCGCTGACGGTCTTGGCGACCCCGGAACCGAGGAACGCGCCGGCGAGGTTCATGACAGCGGCCATCGCCAGCGCCGCACGCGGCGTAAGCGCCCGCGTCGAGACCGACGTGGCGATCGCGTTCGCCGAGTCGTGGAAGCCGTTGGTGTAGGTGAATCCGAGCGCGACGCCAATGGTCACGATCAGCGCAAAGGTGTCCATGAAGGGCTCAGGACTCCTTGACCGCGATGGTCTCCACCGTGTTGGCCACGTGCTCGAAGGCGTCCGCCGCCTCCTCCAGCACATCCACGATCTGCTTCAGCTTCAGCACCTCGATGGCGTCGTACTTGCCGTTGAAGAGGTGGGCGAGCAGCTTGCGGTGGATCTGGTCGGCCTGGTTCTCCAGCCGGTTGACCTCGATCCAGTACTCGGTGAGGTTGTCCATGGTCCGCAGGTTCGGCATGGCTTCCGCCGTGAGCTCCGCGGCCCGCGCCAGCACCTCGATCTGCTGCTCGACGCCCTTCGGCAGTTCCTCGACGTTGTAGAGGACGACCAGGTCGACGGCCTCCTCCATGAAGTCCATGATGTCGTCGAGGGAGGACGCCAGGGAGTAGATGTCCTCACGGTCGAACGGCGTGATGAACGAGGAGTTCAGCTGATGGAAGATCGCGTGTGTGGCGTCGTCACCCGCATGTTCCGCGGCCCGCATACGCTCTGCGATCTCGGCCCGGCCGGCGGTGTCCGCCCCGAGCAGTTCCATGAGGAGCTTCGAGCCCGTGACGATGTTGTCCGCGGATGCGGCGAACATGTCGTAGAAGCTCGTCTCCCTGGGGGTCAGACGGAAGCGCACAAGGGGTCCTCGGGGTGCATCGGTTTCGGTCAGGCTGATGCTAAGTGCATCATCCGGCCACGGCTAATGGGCCGTCCCCCAGTGTCGCCCATCAGGCAGAGTGGTCAGCACGGGGGCCTTCCGCAGGCCCTATACCCGCCAGAGTTCGGTACGATATACCCAGTAGGGGTATATACCTGCCCGGGTGTCGCCCGGGCGGACGCCCAAGGGACATGGAGGACGCGATGACGACCACCGAGGCCGGCGCGGCAGCGCCCTCCGAGCACGCCACGCACGGGTACCACAAGCAGAAGGACGAACACCTCAAGCGCCTGCGCCGCATCGAGGGCCAGATCCGTGGCCTGCAGCGGATGGTCGACGAGGACGTCTACTGCATCGACATACTCACGCAGGTGTCCGCCTCCACCAAGGCGCTTCAGTCCTTCGCCCTGCAGCTCCTGGAGGAACACCTGCGGCACTGCGTCGCGGACGCGGCCGTCAAGGGCGGCGACGAGATCGACGCGAAGGTGGAGGAGGCGACGCAGGCGATCGCCCGCATGCTGCGGACGTGACCTGATCCTCGCTCCCACAGGAACGCCTCCGGCTCATTCGCCGGAGGCGTCCTCGCGTTCCTGGGCCACTTTCAGCACCTCGTCGATGCGTCCGAGGCTGAGCCGGTCCTCGTGCGCGGCCGACGCCGCGATGATCAGCTCTCCGCACAGCTCGATCTCGGCGAGGGCCACGTGGTCCTGAACTGCCGTACCGCCGACCGGAGCCACGTGCATCACCTCTTCTCTGCCGTCACCGCTTCCTAGAGTAGGGAGCGGTCTACGCACCGCGCATGGCACGGACGGGCTAGTTCTTGACGCCCGTCACGACCGCTCACCCCTCCGCGATCTTCCCGGCGTAGATGTCCTCGTGATCCGGCAGGCGTACGTCGACGGCGACGCCGAAGTCGAACAGCAAGGTCGTCGACGCGACGGCTACGGTGCCCTTCTGCTGCCCGTTGACGAAGCTGAACCGGTGCCGGATCTTGCGGATGCGGCCGTCGTCGTCGAGGTACACGTCGAAGGGGACGTGCGCCGTGGCGAACCCTTTCGCCGCCGCGCCCAGCGACGCCTTGTTCCCGTCGGTCGCGTCCCGCGCGGCGACGGCGAGATCGGCGGTACCGCGATAGTGCCGTACGGCGATCCCGGCGACGTCCGTCTTCCCCACGTACGTCGCGGTCCGCGCCCCGCGCAGCAACTCGGCGGCGGCGAAGGGGTCGGTGGCACCGCCGGTGACCAGGTTCCCGTCGGAGAGGGTGGCGGTGTCGACACGCACCCACTTGTCCGCGGGGACACCGGCTCCCCGGTTCTTCATGAACAGGGCACCGGGAGCGAGCAGTTCGGTGATCGGCCGATGCTCGCTCTCCCCCGCGGGGTCCTGCGGCAGCAGCACCTTCAACTGCCCGAGCTGCCGCCGGTAGTCATAGACGCCCTCGCCCCGGATGGTGACACGGGTCCCGCCGGTGGCCATCTCCATGGAGGTACGAGCCTTGGAACTCCCGGCCTCCACAAGCCGCTCAGCGGCGGCGTGCAGCACGACAACAGGGTCCCCTCCACGCCCGTCCCCACCATCGCCACTCCCCCCGCACCCGGACAGGACAACGACCCCCGCGACGATCGCCCCGCCGACCCTGTGCTGCCGCTCCGCCATCGCCTGCCTCCGTCACGGACCCCCTGTCGCTCCCCTTAACGACGGGTCGTTGGGGCCGTCACGCATACCGCCCCTTTACCGAGGGTCGGTAACGTTGTCGCCGTGGCGCAGCAGGACAGGGTCCCCCCACCCCAAGAACCCCCCGAACACCTCACGACAACGGTCGACCAGGGCCGCTTCTGCACAGCCCGCTGCACCTGCGGCTGGCGAGGCCCAGCAAGAAGAGCAAGAAGCCAAGCAAGAACAGACGCCCAGAACCACACCCTCACGCCCTAGCAGGCGCCATAGCTGCGTAGCTGCGGGCAGTCGTGCCGCTGGGGCGGCACGGGTGGGCGCAGCGGCACCCCGCAAGCGCGGGCGAGCGAAACCCGCCCCCGTCAGCAGCGGCACCCCGTAAACCCAGGCAAGCGAAACGCACCCCCGCCCCCAACTCCGTGCACCATGGAACCCCGGCCACCCCCACCCCGTCTCGTTCCACGACAGCCACGACAGCCGACCCGAGGCCACGGAGGGCACGCACCATGGAACGCCGTACGTTCATCGGAGGCACCGTCGCCGCCCTGGCCGCCGCCACCACCGCGGCCTGCACCGGCGACGACAAGGCCACCGCGGCCCAGACCACCACCGCCTCCGGCACCTCGACCTCCGCCACCGGCAAATCCGCCGCCCTCCCCTCCGCCGCCGCCAACTGGACCGCCCTCGCCCAGGACCTCGACGGCCCCCTCCTCCGCCCCGGCGACACCAACTGGCCGGCCGCCCACCAGCTCTACAACACCCGCTTCGACAGCCTGAAGCCCACCGCCGTCGCCTACGTCGCCCACACCGACGACATCCGCACCACCCTCGCCTACGCCCGCGCCCACCACCTCAAGGTCGCGATCCGCAACGGCGGCCACTCCTACGCCGGTTGGTCCTCCGGCAACGGCCGGCTGATCATCGACGTCTCCAAGCTCAACAAGATCCGCACCTCCGGCGGCACCGCGGTCGTCGGCGCCGGCTCCAAGCTCATCGACGTCTACCGCGCCCTCACCGCGAAGGGCGTCACCATCCCCGCCGGCTCCT
Organism: Streptomyces justiciae; assembly: GCF_015163075.1. Taxonomy (GTDB): domain Bacteria; phylum Actinomycetota; class Actinomycetes; order Streptomycetales; family Streptomycetaceae; genus Streptomyces; species Streptomyces justiciae. The sequence goes on along the minus strand of NZ_JADDXU010000032.1, from coordinate 31,464 downwards.
GCCCCACCGTCGGCGTCTCCGGCCTCACCCTCGGCGGCGGCCACGGAGTCGTCTCCCGCGCCTACGGCCTGACCTGCGACAGCCTCACCCAGGCCACCCTCGTCACGGCCGACGGCAAGCAGCTCACCGCCAACGCCACCACCAACAAGGACCTGTTCTGGGCCCTCCGCGGCGCGGGCAACGGCAACTTCGGCATCGTCACGGAACTCCAGTTCAAGACGCACCCGGCCCCACAGGCGGTGACCGGCTATCTCTCCTGGCCCTGGTCGAAGGCCGCCGCGGTGATAAAGGCCTGGCAGGAGTGGGGCCCGGACCAGCCGGACGAGATCTGGTCGTCCCTGCACCTGGCAGGCACCACCGGCGGCTACACCACCATCAGCGTCGCCGCCTTCTCCCTCGGCACCTACGGCGAACTCCAGAACGCCGTCGACCGCCTCGCCGACAAGGTCGGCGCCCCCGCAAGCAGCGTCTCCCTGCGCCGCCGCTCCTACGAGGAGGCGATGGAGATCTACGCCGGCTGCTCCTCCTTCGCCACCGACGCCCAGTGCCACCTCCCCGGCAAGACCCCCGGCCGCTCCCCGCAGGGCGCGCTGAACCGGGAGACGTACGCCGCGAAGTCCGACTTCTTCGACCGCTCGCTCTCCACGGCCGGCATCAAGGCCCTGCTGAAGCAGATGGAGACGGTCCGCGGCGGCTCCGGCAGCATCGCCCTGACCGCGCTCGGCGGAGCGGTCAACCGCGTCTCCCCCACGGCCACGGCGTTCGTCCACCGCCGCTCCCGCATGCTGGCCCAGTACATCGTGTCCTGGCGGGCCGGGACCTCCGGCGCCACGGGCCAGTCCTGGCTGACCGCGGCACACGACGCGATGAAGCCGTACGCGTCGGGAGCGGCGTACCAGAACTACACGGACCCGACGCTGACGAACTGGCGGAAGGCCTACTACGGGGACGCGGCGAACCGCCTGGCGACGCTGAAGAAGCAGTACGACCCGCAGGGCTTCTTCACGTTCCCGCAAGCCCTGTAAGACCGACTAGGCCGCGAGGTCCCGCTCCTCGGCCCCGGCTTCCTTCCGCGCGCCGGGGACGACGGCGCCCTGTCCGTCGTACGCCGAAGCCTTCCGCGACCGGATCAGCCACCCCGCGCGCGGCGACCGCTCGATCGCCTTCGTCAGGGGGGTGAGCAGGGCCATGGCCAGCGGGGAGAGGAGGAGGGCGACGGCGGTGCCGAGGGCGAGGCCGCCGAGGACGTCGGTGGGGTAGTGGACGCCCATGTAGACCCGGCAGAAGCCTTCGAACAGGGCGAGCAGGATGCCGGCGACACCGAACTTCCGGTTGGCGAGAAACAGTCCGACCGCGAGGGCCATGGTGATGGTGGCGTGGTCGCTGACGAAGGAGTAGTCGGTCTTGCCGGAGACCAGGACCTCCAGGCCGTCATGGTCGACGAACGGCCGGGGCCGCTCCACGAAACCTCGTATCGGCACGTTGATCAGCACGGCGACACCGGCGGCGAGCGGCGCCCACACGAGGGCCGCGACCGAGGGCGCGGCCTCCTCGCCGCCGCGCCTGCGCACGGACAGCCAGCACCACAGCACGAGCAGCACGGTGGCGAGCAGGATGCCGTACTCACCGACGAACTCCATGACCCGGTCGAACCAGTGCGGCGCGTCCTTGGCCAGGCCGTTGATGTCGTAGAGCAGCTCGACGTCGGGGTTCGACCCGGATGCGGCGAGTCCAGCCATGGTGCTGTGGCCCCTTCGTCGTCTGTCCCGGCGCGCAAGGTTTCGCGCGCCGCTGTTCCACCCCCGTGGTGTGTAGATCGGCTCTCTGAGAATCGGCTCTACGGAATCGGCCTACGCCAACAGGAACGCACGGTCCCTGTTAATACGTTCCACACTCCACTGAATGATCACGCAGACGTTATCGAAGAGAGACACATCTCTGCAGCTCAGGGGGTAGGTTCACAGCCCGTTCAGACCGTCGTGGGGAGCGCTTTCGCGCCATCTTCGGTGACCCGGGTCGCGCCGAAGTAGTCGGGGGTGTCGATCGGGTCGAACCGGATCACAGCACCCGTTCTCGGGGCGTCGATCATGTATCCGCCGCCGACATAAATCCCCACATGCCGGATGGCGCGGGAGTTGGTGAGGTCGTCCGAGAAGAAGACCAGATCGCCCGGCAGCAGCTCGTCCCTGGCCGGATGCGGCCCCGCGTTCCACTGGTCGTTGGCGACGCGCGGCAGCGTGACCCCGACGCTCTCGTACGCGGCCTTGGTCAGCCCCGAGCAGTCGAACCGTCCACCGTCCTGAGCAGTACCGTCACCGCCCCAGAGGTAGGGCGTGCCGAGCTTGTTCTGCGCGTAGGTGATCGCGGCGGCGGCCTGCTTGGAGGGGTCGACGCGGGTGACGGGAGCGGCGAAGCTCTCCTCCAGCGTCGTGATCGTCTTCACGTAGTTCTGGGTCTCCTTGTACGGCGGTACGCCCCCGTACTTGATGACCGCGTACGCGCCCGCGTTGTACGACGCGAGCATGTTCCTCGTGGCGTCGCCGGGGACGTCCTTCACGTACGAGGCGAGCTTGCAGTCGTACGACGCGGCCGACGGAATCGCGTCATTCGGATCCCATACGTCGCGGTCGCCGTCGCCGTCGCCGTCGATCCCGTGCGTGGCCCAGGTGCCGGGGATGAACTGCGCTATCCCCTGCGCGGCCGCCGCGCTCTGCGCCTTCGGGTTGAAGCCGCTCTCCTGGTACAGCTGGGCGGCGAGCAGCGCCGGGTTGATGGCGGAGCAGAGGTTGCCCCACTTCTGCACGAGCCCCGAATAGGCGGCCGGCACAGCCCCCTTGGCGAGCGCCTTGGTGGCTCCCCCGACCCCGTTGGCGAGGTTCCCGGCGACGACGTAGACCCCGACGACGAGCAGCATCACGAAGCTCAGCCCCGCCCCGAGGACGGCACCCGCCACGAGCCACGCCTTACGCACCGTCAACCGCCCCTCACCGCCCGGGAGTCTGCCCGCGCCAGTTTAGGAGCTTCCCCCGTGAAAGCCGTGGCAACCGACGGATCAGGTCCCGGCCGCGCGCCGGTACAGCGCGGCGGCTTCCTGCCCCAGGACGACGCTGTACGAGATGTCGTCGGTCTCCCCGCCCTCCTCGTGCCCGCCGAGCACGCCGACGACCTGCCCGTCCCCGTTCACCCAGGGGCTGCCGCTGGTCCCGCCGCTGAGGTCGGGACAGTCGATGCGCTGCTGCGTACGGCTGTGCGGGGTCGGCTTGTTGGTGCAACGCAGGGGGACGTCACGGGAGTTGGGGTACCCGGTGACGGTCACGGCGGTGGCGCCGGTGGCGGTGCCGGTGGTGAAGCGGTTCGCGCCGACGACGTCCTCGACGCCCTTGCCATGCTGCTCGGCCACCTCCGCGAACGCCACGTCGCTGTCCTCGTCCCACCCGTCGGGCAGGAACCGCCGCGTCACCCGCCACTTCCCGTACGGCGCCGCACCGTTGCGGTACCCCGGCACGAACTCGAGCCCGTCCTCGGCACCGTCGAGACAGTGCGCGGCGGTCGCGATGAGGTCCCGGCCCGGGCTGTGCACGACGGACGCCGTGCAGAAGTGCTCCCCGTCGTCGAAGAGCGCCCCGACTCTCGCCGTCTCCGCACTCGCCTGCGCGACAGCGGTGACACCGAACGGCCCGGGCCCGTCGTCGGCGGCCGCCTCGGAGGCGGAGGTGACGGCGAGCAGCACGAGGGCGACACAGAGGGGCGTGTGCTTCATCGAAGCCAGTGTGGCCACCAAAGGTGAGAGAAGCGTCAGACGACTACGCCGTCCGAGGGAACGGGCGCTTACGGGACTTTCGTACCGGAACAACGGGTCGAACGGCACGTAACCCGGTGAACGGGACGTACCTCCTCTTCGGTGAGCCGGGAGACACCCCGGGTCCCGCCAGGAGGTTCACCCATGCGCAAGGCACTCACCGTCTCGGCGATCGCCGTCGCCGCTTCCATGGCCCTCGCCGTTCCGGCGACCGCCTTCGCGGCCGACACCGGTCCCACGCCGTCGCCCACCGCGTCGACGGTCCCGGACGACCCCGCCCCGGACACCGCGGCGGCCACCCTCTCCCTGGGGCGGACCACCGCCGCCCCCGGGGACCAGGTCGACCTCACGGTGACCGCCCCTACCGGGTCCACCGCGGTCGCCGTCTCCTCCCAGGCCCTGGACGACGTCACGCTGTCGGACAACGGCGACGGCACCTGGACCGGCACCGCGACCGTCGCGCAGGTCGACGACGGCGACTACGGTGTCGCCCTCACCGGCACCGGCCCCGACGGCACGGCGTTCCAGGCCTCCGCCGATCTGACCGTGCGGAACGACACCCCCGCCCCTGCCCCACAGGCCTCCCTCAGCCTGTCGAAGGACAACGGCGCCCCCGGCGCGAAGGTCGACGTCGTCATCGAGCCCGGCGACCTCGAAGGCGCCGCCCACGTCACCTCCGACGCCTTCGGCGGCCGCGTGAACCTCACCGAGCAGGCGGACGGCAGCTGGAAGGGCACGGCCACCGTCAAGGGCATCGAGCGCAGCTACTACGGCGTGACCGGCTACGTCGGCTCGACCGAGGTCGACACGGTCAAGTTCACCGTCACCGAGAGCCACAACAAGCCCAAGCCCACGCCGAAGCCGTCCCCCGTCGTCGGCAAGTCCGTCATCCTCCTCGGCAAGTCCTCCGGCAAGGCGGGCGACAAGGTCGCCGTCACCCTCGACGCCCCGTCCATCGGCCCGCACAACAAGCTCGACGTCCGCTCCGCCGCCTTCGGCGGCCGGGTCCACCTCACCCAGGGCAAGGACGGCAAGTGGCACGGCACCGCGACCGTGGCCAAGGTCAGGAACGGTTCGTACGACGTGACCAGTCCGATCGCCCGGACCGTCCACTTCAAGGTCATCGGCAGCGGCAGCAAGCCCCATGGCCACGGCAGTGTGCAGCCGCTCGCTCCCGGCGACCACAAGACCCCCAAGGGCTCCGTGGACACCGGCATGGCACCGGCCGCCGCCTCCGCGACCACCAGCCACGCCGGCGCCGCCGGTCTGCTGCTCGGCACCGGCGTCCTCGGGGCCGCGTCCCTCGCCGGAGCCTTCGGCCTGCGCCGCCGCAAGAACAATGACTGACGCCCGCCTCACCACCCCGTCCCGCCGGGGCCGCCGTACACGCCACGCGGTCGCCCTGGCGGGGGCGGCGACGGTCGTCGTCACGCTGGCCACGGGCTGCGCGTCGCCTGCCAAGGACCCGACGCACGCGGCGCCTTCAACGCCGAAGCCCGTCGCCTCCGCCCTCCCCGCCTCCGTCCCCACCCACATCACCATCCCGGCCCTCGGCACGGACGCCGACCTCGGCACGGTGGGCCTGGACGCCGACGGGGTGATGCGGACCCCGGCGTACGACAAGCCGATGCGGGCCGACTGGTACAAGGAGGGCCCGACGCCGGGCGAGCGGGGCGCGGCCGCGATCGTCGGCCACAAGGACACTCCGCGGACGTCGAGGGCGGTGTTCCACAACCTCGCCGAGCTGGGCAAGGGACAGAAGGTCGACGTACGCCGCGCGGACGGCACGACGGCCGTCTTCACGGTCGATGCGGTGGACACCTTCGCCAAGGACGCCTTCCCGACGCGGAAGGTCTACGGCAGCACCGGCGGCAAGGCCGAACTCCGCCTCATCACCTGCGGCGGCCGACTGACCCCCGACCGCCACTGGGACTCGAACGTGGTCGTCTTCGCCCACCTGACGGGGACCACCTGAGGCGTGTCCGGCCCCAGGGCCTGTCCTAGCCCCGTACCGCCGCCTCCAGCGGGAACCGCACCCCGGTCAGTTCCTCCGACACGCTCCACAGCCGCCGCGCGGCCACCGTGTCGCTCGCCGCGCGAGAGCGGCTGACCAGCGTCGGGCCGCCGCGCCACTCGCCCAGCCCGTCCGGGCCGGCGTAACTCGCGCCGGGGATGTCCTCGGTCGCCGCGAACAGGGTGGGCAGGGCGCCCGCGCGGTCGTCCTGGGCGACGAGCCTGTTGCCGATCGCCATGCCGAGGCGCATCAGCGGGTTGGCGTGATGGCTCTGGAGGTTGGTTGCCGCCCAGCCGGGGTGCGCGGCGGTGGCGCGGACGGGCGAACCCGCCTCCGTCAGCCTGCGCTGGAGTTCCAGCACGAAGAGCAGGTTGGCGAGCTTGGACTGGGCGTAGGCGCGGGTCGGGGTGTAGTTCGAGGTGAGGTTCAGGTCGTCGAAGTGGATCTTCTGGTCGCCGAGGCGGTGGGCGCTCGAGGCCACCGTGACGACCCGGTCCGTGACGTAGGGCAGGAGCAGGTTCGTCAGCGCGAAGTGCCCCAGATGGTTCGTGCCGAACTGCATCTCGAAGCCGTCCCGCGTCCGCTGCCGCGGCAGCATCATCACGCCCGCGTTGTTGATCAGCAGGCTCAGCGGCCGCCCCTCCCAGCCGTCCGCGAACTCCCGTACGGACGACAGGTCCGCCAGATCGAGCCGCCGCACCTCGGTGCTGCCGTCCACCCGCGCCGCCGCGGCCTGCCCCCGCTCCACGTCCCGTACGGCGAACACGACGTGCGCGCCCGCCCGGGCCAGCCCTTCCGCGGCGCGCAGCCCGATGCCGCTGTTGGCTCCCGTGACGACGGCCGTACGGCCCGCGAGGTCAGGGAGGTCGTTCGGATTCCATGCGTTCTGCTTCTCGGCCATGACCTCAATGTAGGCGTTGCCAACAATGCTGTCAATGACAACAATGATGACGACGCCAACATGCGGATACGATGATGCCCATGTCCACGAGCCGCCCCTACCACCACGGAGACCTGCGCTCAGCGCTGCTCACCGCCGCCGAGCGCACCCTGCGCGACAAGGGCGCCGCCGCGCTGTCACTGCGCGAGCTGGCCCGGGACATCGGCGTGAGCCACGCCGCCCCCGGCCGGCACTTCAAGGACAAGCAGGCCCTGCTCGACGCGTTGGCGCTCGACGGCTACGACCGCCTGATGCAGACCCTCGCCACCGCCGACGACCCCACGCTCCCGCTCCAGCCCCGCCTCACCGGCCTGACCCGCGCCTATCTGCGGTTCGCCACCGACAACGCGGCGCTGCTGGAGCTCATGTACTCCCTCAAGCACGACCCGGACGCCTCCGAGCAGATGGCCGCCGCGGCCGAGCGCACGGTGCAGTCCCTGGCCGCGATCGTCGCGGAGGCCCAGCGGCGCGGCGAGATCATCGAGGGCGACCCGGCCATGCTCACCCTCACCGTGGGCGCCGCCCTGCACGGCATCGCCACGTTCGCGGCCAACGGCCACGCCGACGCCCAGGCGGCCGTAGACGGCGTCGACACCCTCGTCCACCTCCTGCTGCACGGCCTGCTGCCCCGGTAACCGCCGCGGCCCACTCCTTGTGAGCCGGCTGTGCGCACAGTCAAGCCACAGCCAACGCACGGCCATCGGCCCGCCATTGATCAGTAAGCCCTGACGCCCCCGAGTCATGCGGAAGTCAGAACTCCGCAACCCGTCTTGTTGTCGCGTACTCAACAAGGGGATGGTCTACGCGGGTCGCCGCCCCCACCGGGAACCTCACCGGTGGTCCCCCCACCGCAGGCCTCTGCAACCCACTCACTGGAGGCAGTACGTTGCGTACGCCCAACACCCCCCACACCTCCGGCAGATGGCGCAAGGCGGGCTCCGCCGCCGCGGCCACCACCGCCCTCCTCCTCGCCGGCCTCGGCACCGCCGCCCAGGCGCACGCCGACACCCACACCCCGTACAAGGCGAGCGCGAAGGCCGTCGCGGCGCAGGTCGCCAAGGCCCATGTGCAGTACGAGAGTTCGTGCGCCGCGACCCCCAAGAAGGGCTACGCCGCCTGCAACGCGCTCCGCGTCACCGCGGGCACCACGGCGTTCATGGAGAAGCAGGCCGCGCTGAAGGGCACGACTCCCAAGTCCCTCAAGCCGAACGCCACTTCCGCCACCCCCACCGGCTACGGCCCCAGCGACCTCCAGGACGCCTACGGCCTCACGTCCGCCGCCACCTCCAACGGCTCCGGCGAGACCATCGCGATCGTCGACGCCTACGACGACCCCAACGCGGCCGCCGACCTCGCCACTTACCGCTCGTACTACGGCCTCCCGGCCTGCACCACCGCCAACGGCTGCTTCAAGAAGGTCAGCCAGACCGGCTCCACGACCTCCCTCCCCACCGCCGACAGCGGTTGGGCCGGCGAGATCTCCCTCGACCTCGACATGGTGTCCGCGATCGCCCCGAACGCCAACATCCTCCTCGTCGAGGCGAAGTCGTCGAGCATGGCCAACCTGGGCACGGCCGTGAACGAGGCGGTCAAGCTCGGCGCGAAGTTCGTCTCCAACTCCTACGGCGGCGGCGAGTCGTCGAGCGACACGACGTACGACTCGTCCTACTTCAACCACCCGGGCGTCGCCATCACCGTCTCCGCGGGCGACGAGGGCTACGGCGCCGAGTACCCGGCCGCGTCGAAGTACGTGACGGCGGTCGGCGGCACGAAGCTCTCCACCTCCTCCACCAGCCGCGGCTGGACCGAGTCCGTCTGGAACACCAGCAGCACCGAGGGCACCGGCTCCGGCTGCTCCTCGTACGACGCGAAGCCGTCCTGGCAGACCGACACCGGCTGCTCGAAGCGCATGATCGCGGACGTCTCCGCGGTCGCCGACCCGGCGACGGGCGTCTCGGTCTATGACTCCTACGGCTCCGACGGCACCGGCTGGAACACCTACGGCGGCACCAGCGCCTCGGCCCCGATCATCGCGTCGGTGTACGCCCTCGCGGGCACGCCGGGCAGCAGCGACTACCCGGCCTCCTACCCCTACGCGGCCACCTCCGCGCTGAACGACGTGACGAGCGGCAGCAACGGCTCCTGCACCACGAGCTACTTCTGCACGGCCAGGTCGGGCTACGACGGCCCGACGGGCTGGGGGACGCCGGCGGGGCTGGACGCCTTCACTGGCTGAGCCACTGATCCGCTGAGCCATCGATCCACTGGCCCACTGCTCCACTGCTCCACTGGCCCACCGGCCATCTGATTCGTCCCCGCCGGGTCACGGGGAGCCGCCCTCAGAGGGGGACGTGGGGTCCCCTTCGGCGGCACACACGGCAACGGGCCGCGGCATCCGGTCGCGGCCCGTTCGCCGTCCACCTGTGAATAAGGTCAAGCAACCGCCGTACGCAGTCCATTGAGCGGCCATCAGGAAGTAAGCCCCGACCCCCGTTCGGTATGGCGGAAGTCAGGATTCCACCACCCGCCTTGTTGTCACGTACTCAACAAGAGACCGTCGTTCCGGGCCGCCGCCCGCCGCCGGGGACACCGCACCGGCGACTCGCACCCGCACTGCTCCTGTTCCACCACCTTCAGGAGGCTGCACGATGCGCACGACCCCCACCGACAGACCTTCCCCGCGGACGAGATGGCGCCGTATCGGCACCGCGGCCGCCGCCGCGACGCTGATGCTCGCCGGCCTCGGCACCGCGGCCGGAGAGGCGAACGCGGCCGTCCCGTCCAAGGTCACCTGGGCCGCGACCCCCTGCTCGACCCCCAAGAAGACGGGCGAGCTGGCCTGCAACTCCCTCCGCGTCACGGGCGGCACCACGGCGTTCCAGCGGGCGAACGGCGTGACCCCCAAGGCCGCTGACGCCACCACCCCCTCCGGCTACGGCCCGAGCGACCTCCAGGACGCCTACGGCCTGACGTCCGCCGCCGCCTCCAACGGCTCCGGCGAGACGATCGCGATCGTCGACGCGTACAACGACCCCAACGCCGAAGCGGACCTGGCCACATACCGCTCGTACTACGGCCTCTCCGCCTGCACCACGGCCAACGGCTGCTTCAAGAAGGTCAGCCAGACCGGCTCCACGACCTCCCTCCCCAGCAACGACACCGGCTGGTCGGAGGAGATCTCCCTGGACCTCGACATGGCGTCCGCCATCTGCCCGAACTGCAACATCCTCCTGGTCGAGGCCAAGTCGGCCACGATGGCCAACCTGGGCACGGCGGTGAACGAGGCGGTCAAGCTGGGCGCGAAGTACGTCTCGAACAGCTACGGCGGCAGCGAGTCGTCGAGCGACACGACGTACGACTCCTCCTACTTCAACCACCCGGGCGTGGCCATCACGGTCAGCGCCGGCGACAGCGGCTACGGCGCGGAGTACCCGGCGGCGTCGAAATACGTGACGTCGGTGGGCGGCACGGCCCTGACGGCCTCCTCGACGACCCGAGGCTGGTCGGAGACGGTCTGGAAGACCAGCAGCACAGAGGGGACGGGTTCCGGCTGCTCCTCGTACGACGCGAAGCCGACCTGGCAGACCGACACCAGCTGCACCAAGCGCATGATCGCCGACGTCTCGGCGGTGGCCGACCCGGCGACGGGCGTCTCCGTGTACGACTCCTACGGCATCACGGCGGGCTGGTACACCTTCGGCGGTACGAGCGCGTCCGCGCCCATCATCGCGGGCGTCTACGCCCTGGCGGGCACCCCGGGCAGCAGCGACTACCCGGCGTCCTACCCCTACGCGGCGGCAGGCACCTCAGCCCTCAACGACGTGACGTCAGGCAACAACGGCACCTGCACCACGAGCTACTACTGCACGGCCAGGTCGGGATATGACGGCCCGACAGGCTGGGGCACCCCGGAGGGAGTGGGCGCCTTCACCGGCTGAGACCCGCACCGGTACCGGCACTGACGCCGGCACGGATACTGAGGGGCGGGCTGTGGCGACGAGCCGCGGCCCGCCCTTTCGTCATGTCCGATACCCACGGGGGAAGTCACATGAAGCGCACACTCGCAGCCCTTGCCACCGTCGCCGTCCTCACCACACCGCTGCTGACGGCCTGCGGCAGCGACTCGAAGCCCGTCACCGGCACGGTCATCGGCAAGGACACGGACAACGAGTGCAAGACAAAGAAGAAGAACGGCAAGAAGACCCGCAGCTGCCACACCGAGTACGAGCTGACGGTCCGCACGAAGAGCGGCGACGAGGAGGAGGTCGACGTCAGCAGCAGCGCATACGACGCCTGCACGAAGGGAGCGGCCTACCCCAAGTGCACGACGCGCTAGCGCTTCGGGCCCGTGATCGCCTCCCCGATCACGAAGCCCTTGGCGGGCCCTTCAGAAAGGGTGACCTCGGTGCCGTAGGGGACGCGATGCACTCCCACCCAGTCGGCCTTGTCGGGCTCAGGCTCGGTGAGAACGGTGACGGTGCCGTGGCTGTCGTAGTCGTCGATGATGACGTACACGGGGATCCCGGCGCGGGCGTACTCACGGCGCTTGCGGACACGGTCGCGGTCCTGGTTGCGCTTGCCGGGTGAGACGACCTCGACGATGAGTTGCACGAACTCGGCCTTGACCCCCATGTCGTCCTCGTCGCCACAGGACTCCGTGTCCTCCGGGGCGACGAAAGCGTCCGGGATCCACGCCTTGTGTTTGTGGATCACGTTCACGTCCTGATGGCAGGCGTACTCGCCTTCGTCCAGGAACTTGTCCAGGGCCCTTCGCACACGATTGGCGATCAGGCCGTGCGAGCGGCGGGCGGTGGGCGACACCTCGATGGCTCCCTCGATGATCTCAGCGCGGTAGCCCTCGGGGAGTTCCATGGCTTTCCATGCCTGCCACAGGACCTCGTCCAGGTCGAGTTCGTTCAGGGGTTCGGCATGAGCCTGGGACATGGCCTGAGGCCTCTCGTGTGCGAGAGCGGTCAAGGTGGCACCTCCTCCTCAAGTGTGGGCTGGGTGTGCACGAGGCACAAGCAACACGATCACGGTAGGTACGGCGACGGGGCTGACCAGGGGCAATGCCTACGACTCACCCGATCGGGCAACGGCGACTGGTCACCGGCACTCGGCCCACAACAGCTTCCCGCCCCTCGACGCACCGAGCTCCCGCAGCACGGACGACGGAGTCCGCGAAGGCCCGCACGAGGTGCAGTCCGCGGCCGTTCTCGGCGTCGGGCGGGGGGACGGCGATGTCGGCGCCGCCGAATCCGGGCGGAACCCGTGGGTCGTTGTCCCATACGGCGACCCGGAGGCGGCCGGGTTCCATCGCTCGAAGGCGGAGGGCGTAGGGGCCGGTGGTGTGCCGGTGGGCGTTGGTCAGGAGCTCGGAGGCGAGGAGCTCGGCGACGGGGACGAGGTCGGAGAGACCGTGGGCGGCGAGGACGGTACGGAGGGTCGCGCGGGCGATCCCCGGTGCGTGTGGATCGTGCGGGAGGTGGAGGGTGTAGGCCCAGGGCGGGGTTACGGTGGCCATCGGAAGTCTCCGATCACGGTGGGGAGTTGAGTGGTGACCCAGTGACGGTGCCGCCCCGTCGGGCGGTGTGCTTCTGGGTGTGGGGCCCAAGAAGTAAGGTAGCGGCGAGCAGTGAATACGTTCACGATTTCTCCGGTATCGCGATTACTACCACCCATGTGAGTGACAGCGAGGAGGCGGCAAGCCCGTGAGAAACCCAACGGGTCGCCAACTACGGTTCGGCGCCGAGCTGCGCAAACTGCGAGAACGGGCCGGCCTGAGCGCCACCGAGGCCGGTCAACTGCTCGGCATCAAGCAGGCGCAGGTCAGCAACATGGAGGCCGGCCGCGTAGGGATGAGCGCCGAGCGGGTACGCGCAATCACGTGTCACTACAAGTGCGCGGACAAGGCTCTGATCGACGCACTGGCGAACATGACCTCGCAGCGCCACCGCGGCTGGTGGGAGGAGTACCGCGAACTCCTGCCGCCCGCCCTGCTGGACCTCGCCGAACTCGAGCACCATGCCGTACGCCTACGCGCGTCTGTCACCGTTCACATCCCGGGCCTGCTGCAAACCATCGACCACGCGCGTGAGCTGTTCCGCCAGGTGATTCCCGAGCTCTCGCCACCGGACATCGAGCATCGCGTGTCGTTCCGCATCAAGCGCCAAGCGGTGCTCTTCAGGGACGCGCCGACCCGGTACGAGGTGATCGTCCACGAAGCCGCGCTCCGGATGCAGTTCGGTGGACCCGCCGTGGCCAAGGCGCAGTTGCACCACATGCTGGACATGAGCGAGCGGGACCACATCACCGTACGGGTACTCCCGTTCGCCGCCGGATCGTTCCCCGGTTCAGGTCAGTCGGTCTTCTACTCCAACGGTCCGGTACCCCAGCTCGACTCCGTCCATCTCGACCAGTCCCACGGGCCGGTGTTCCTCGACGCCGAAGCCCAACTGCACATGTACCGAACGCTTCTTGACCGCATGGAAGCCAACGCCCTCCCAGCGACGAAGTCGCGGAACCTCATCCACCACATCGCCCAGGATCTGTAAGGAGTCACCCATGCCCCGCCTCACCTGGCAGAAGTCGACCTACTGCGGCTCGGGCGACTCCTGCATCCACGTAGCCGCCACCCCCGAAGCCATCCATCTCACCGAAAGCAGCGACCCCACCGGCGCGATACTCACGGCCACCCCGGCCACCTTCGCCTCCTTCCTCACCACCCTCAAGCAAAGCCCCCTCCCCTCCACCCCCGCCCCCGACACCACCCCGATCCACATCCGCACCGCCGCCACCACCGTCACCACCGACCGCGCCAAATGGCACGCCTTCGTACTCGGCGTAAAGGCAGGCGAGTTCGACCACTTCGTCACCGCACCGGCGAACTGAGCCGACGTCCACCCGTCTCACAACTCCCTTCCCGACCCGGCAATCGTCTGCCTAGCATCGCGTTCACAGTCACGAACGGATGTTGTTCCGGCGCATCGGGGGGCCTGGCGTGACGTTGGTGATGGCGGTGGCGGCCTTCTGGGGCGTACTGCAACTCTTCGCGATCTCCTGGCCGAAGCGTTCGGTTCGCTTATCGACCGTTCTGCTGGCGCTGGCGGTCGGCGTGTACGGCTGCGGCGTGGCGACGGCCTTGGTGCAGCTCGCGTACACCCGGATCTACGCGGAACAGTCGGGGCAGTCGCTGGTGACTGTGGTGAACACGACCGGCTACACGGTGGCGCCCTGGGTGGAGGAGTTACTAAAGGCCACCCCGCTGCTCCTGGCGGGGCTGAGCCTGAAGGTCCGCCGGCAATGGGGCCTGACCGACTTCGTGGTGATGGGCGCAGCCCTGGGCGCGGGGTTCGGGCTGCTGGAGGCAGTACTCCGTTTCGGCCTGGACGCGGACCGGGCGATGCCCCGTGACGGAGGCTGGATCATCCCCGACAGCTTGTCCCCGCCCTATATCCCAGGCCTGGCGCAGGTGTTGACGTCCTGGCTCCCGGCACCGTTCAGCCAACTCGACCTGGGCGGCCCGGCGGTCACGGAAACGTTCACGCATCTGGTGTGGACAGCCATGGCCGGCTTGGGGGTGGGACTGTTCTGGCGCGCACGCGGCTGGATGCGGCTGCTGTCGGCGCCCCCGATCCTGGCAGCCGCGGCACACCACACGCTGAACAACTACGCGATCCAGGAGCATGCCGCAGGCGCCGACCAATGGCTGGATTCCCTGGACGGTACGGCGTGGGCGGCACCCCTGGTATGCCTGGCCCTCGCCATGGCCGTCGACCTACGCCAACTCCACCACGGCAAGCGCACCTGGCCCGGCCTACTGCTCACCTCCGAACGCGCCGACGGTGACAGCCTGGGAGCCCTGCTGCGATGCGCGACCTGGCGCCTGCCCTGGAGCATGCTGCTCGTCCTGCGCTACGTCAGACTGCGACGCTCCGTGCTGTACGCCGCTGCGTCGGCGCCGCCCGAGGAGACCGAAGAACTGCGGCAAGTGGCCGCGGGGATCACGACCCGTATGGACGCGGCCGACAACCAGCGCGCCTGGCAGACCTTGGACATCCGCGCCTGGCTGAACGCGGTCCGAAGGGCCCACCGCTCTCGGGGACGGTGGCTTCTGCTGATCCCGTGCGTGCTCATGCTCCCCTCACTCCTCTTCCTGGGCGTTGGCTCGTTCACCTCCACTGCCGGACTCCAGGAGTTCTTCAATACGGGTTCGGGGCCGAACATCCTGATGGGCTTCGGCATCGCCACCCTGGCCTGGATCACGTACCAGCTCACCACCCTGTTACGCACCTGGCGGGCGACATCGGCCCACCCCATGGGGGAAGTGCTGGCGACCCACCGCTTCCGCCTCGGAATCACGCTGGGCGCCGCGACCACCGGCACGCTCCTGCTGTGGCGCGGACTCGGCGACGCCGGTGCCGACGGCAGAACCATCCGCACGTTCCACCTTCTCGACGCCCTGAACACCTTCCTGGTCTACCTCGGCTTCGCCCTCCTCCTGCTCTCCCTGCTCGCCCTGTTCCCGCCCGGAGGCCTCGCCCTCGCCGGGGGCGGAGCGGTCGGCGCCCTCACCGCCGAGGCCGCACTCAACGCCGGCCTTCTCGGTACGGCGGGGCTCGTCCTCATGGGGCTGGGCGCCTCGAACGGGGGCGGCGACGGCAACGAGGGCACGCCATCGGAATCCAACGGCGGGGCATCTGGTTCGGGCTCAGGGCAGGGGCACGGGAAGGGACCATGGCAGGCGGGCGACAAGATCGAAGGACCGGCCAGGGGCAAGCAGTTGCGCTTCCCCAATTCCCGGCACACGGTCTCCGGGTCGGGCAGCGGCATGGTCAAGGAACGGAACAGCGTCATCATGCGCGGCCATGAGCAGGAGGTGGCGCAGGACATCGAGGGGATCGCGGCAGGGCGAGCCGAGTGGGTCAACATGCTGTCGCGTTACAGGATCAATGGCCGCACATACGGCATCGAAGAAAACGGAACGGTATTTCCTGACAGTGGATCAAACATAGTGAATCTGAACAGGATCGAATATGGCGCCCTCAAAGAGATCGTCCGGGCGCGAGGCGACCTGTCGGCAGCACCACGCCTCACCAGAGATCCGAAGTTCATCGAGAACCCTGAGGCCATCGAAAAAGCCTTGAAGATCTACAACGGGATCATTCCATGATGTACAACCTGCTGGTCACCGATGCGGCGGAACCGTCCAGCCTTGCAGCCGTCCTGGCGACGGCCTTCAACGTCGGTCGCCGAGATGTGGACGTTGCCAATTCCCTCGGCGATCCCGACCTGCGGAACTGGGAAGCCGCCGTGTCCTGCGAATACAGCACCCTTCGCGGGCACCTGGCGTGGTCTTTGGAGATCTACGCCCAGAAATCCGTCACCGACCCTCCTTCGGAGCCGGCGCTGGCACAGCAAGTCGCCACAGCAACCGGGGCAGTGGTCTTCTTCCCTGCCGAGGAGGACCTGCCGAGTGCCTACTGGGCAGCCACGCCCCAAGGACACCTCACCCGTGCGCGACTTTACGAATCGAATGACGAAGAGCCCGTCTACGTTGTCGACGCCATCGAATCCCCGGTGCCACAGCTGCCGAACGTACGAGTCATGAGGATCCCGGAAGTGGTCAGGGAGCTGAGGATCCCCACTCCGATCTCCGACGGCTTCGACGAACTGCTTCGCGCACATCCCCTGCCTCCCGAGAGCGCGGAGTATCGCGTATCGGATTACCTGGGAGCGTGGGAGAGACTCGTCAGCCACATGGGATCGGGGTGGGCCGGTTCAGGCTGGTGCCCCCCGGACCTATACCAGGAGCGCCTCGAAGCGCGGGACGGCCTGGAACGCCTCGCGCCACAGCTCACCGACGCCGAAGCACTCGCAGGTCACCTGCGTGATGCCGTACGCCAGTTGGACCACACCTACGTACGGCTCACCGCGGAAGACCAACGGGGCGAGCTGGCCCACCTCTTGCTCGGGACGGCGGCGCGGCAGCGGCAACTGGGCTGGTGGTGGCACCGGCGACCGGAGCCGCTGCCCTGGTGATCGAGACCGAGGAAAACGCTCACAGACTTCGTTGCGTTACGAAACGGTGATCGCTCAAGCACGCTACGCATGGCGGCATCTGTCGGCATTTGCCCAGTTAGGGAACCGGGGTTGACGTAAACCCAACTGGTGTCTTCTCAAGACCCATAGATAGCGTTGGCACACTCGTGAGAACCCTCGCCCCACCGGGAGCCATCCGTGAACCGCCGCCCCAAGCTGCTCGCAGCCGCCGCGCTGACCGCTGTCGCGGCCCTGTCGCTGTCCGCCTGCGGGGGCGACGACGACAGCGCCAAGGGCAGCGACAAGATCGCGGGCGCTGACACCGCGGGTGACGCATCAGCATCCCCCACCGCTTCGGCATCAACCGCGTCTGACCGGCCGAAAATCGAGCTGCCGTCGGATCTGACGTACACCTTTGAGTGGCCCACGACGGGCGACGAGGACAAGGACGCAGTCCTGGCCGACAGCGAGCAGTTCATCAAGGCCGTCGACATGGCCATCGCCGAACAGGACCCGCTCAACAAGGCATACCGCTACTACTCCGACGGTGAGGCGGCAGCGGGAAGCAAGAAGTTCATCCAGGAATTCGTGGACTACAAGGATCGCATCACCGGGGCCAAGCGCTACTACAGCGCCAATGTCAAGATCAACAGTGACGGCACCGCGGGCTTCGTCTACTGCGAAGATCAGAACAAGGCGTACAACAAGAGCCTCAAGACCGGCAAGACCGACGTGACCCCGGCCTCGAAGGACAACTACGTCCTCTACAACAGCCGACTTCGGGTCAACAAGCAGGGTGTCTGGATCACCGAGACTCTGACGTCGCAGCGCGGGAGTGCCGCATGCCAGTCCTGAAGCACGGCAGGCCGGCGGTGGTTGCCCTCGCCGCGGCTGTGGCCCTCGTGCTGTGCTCACCACAAGCGTTCGCAGGCTATGGCCACGATGGCAGCACCAACGGCTCCAAGACTGACGAAAATGCCTCGGGCGGAGCCAACGACGGCAGGCTGACCTCCACGGTCTCCGCCGGAATCGTCTACGACCGCTCGAAGAACGGCAGCGGCAAGTCGACCGGCGCCGTCACATCGACCACCGCCTCCTGGACTCCCCCGGCCTGCTACTACGCACCGAAGTACACGCCCAAGGAACTTGAGGCGCAGATGAAGCAGGTGTGGGAGAGCAGCGCGCCGAGTCACGAGTGGGCGCTGATGACGCAGAACTACTTCGTCAACGGCGACCCCTACAAGGACTTCAACAAGGACAAGGCAGACGACGGTTACTGGTGGGACGCGTACGTCACCGAGGGCCGGGAGGCGGACCCGGGCGCCAACGACTGCGACGAAATGCCGTTCTGGGTCGACAAGGGTGACGCACCGCCGGCCAACCGTCCGCAGGCCATCACCGCCGAGACCCTCGCCCAGCTCGCCTACGGCGAGATCCGCGTCCCTTCCACCAAGGTCGACCTCGCCCCGGAGAACACCACGAAGGTGAACCTGCCGACCTGGGCCTGGCTGGATACCTCGGACTTCAAGCCGGTCTCGGTCACGGCTTCCGTCCCAGTACTCGATCTCAGCGCGACAACCACCGCCGAGCCGATCTCACTGAAGATCGAGCCGGGCACGGGCGACGCTGTCACTTACCCGGCCTCCGGCGAATGCGCGATCAACAACGGAAAGATCGGCGAACCGTACGCCAAGGGCAAGGCCGGCGAAACCCCGCCGTGCGGCGTGAAGTACCTGCGCTCCTCCGGCAACGGCTCGTACAAGCTCCAGGCGACCATCACCTGGAAGATCAGCTGGACGAGCACTACCGGCCAGGGCGGCGATCTCCCGAACGGTACGTTCGGCGCCGACCAGGACGTCGTCGTACAGGAGATCCAAGCCGTCAACCGGTAGGCAGCAACGAGCAGTTCGGGACCTTCATGGGGGGATTCGGCGTGGCTGACAGGATGCAAGCGGACCTTGACATGATCAAGGACTGCTCGGACGCACTTTTCCGTCTCCACAAGGAGTTCGACGAGCACGGCAATCCCGCTGAGGGCTACGGCGACGAGCTGGGCAGCAGCACGCTCCGCGACGTCTTCGACGACTTCTCCGACACGTGGGAGAAGAACCGGAAGAAGCTGATGAAGGACATCGAGAACCTGGCCAAGTTCACGCAGAACGCGGCCGAGTCCTACGACGGTCTCGACCACGAACTCGCCAACGCCCTCCGGGACGCCAAGAAGAGCGGGAAGAAGGGGAAGAAGTGACAGCCCGCCCGAAGGACTGGTCGCCGCTGTACGACTCCGATCCCGTACCCGGCGACCCCGACGAAGTGGCCAAGCTCGGCAAGAAGCTGCGCGCCATGGCCGACGAGATCGACAAACAGGCCCGCAACATCAAGGCACTGTCCTCGGTCGACGGCTGGGACAGCGAAGCCGGCCGGGCCTTCCACGAGACGGCGGGCGACACCGCGGGCCGGTTGAAGAAGGCGTACGACCGCTACGACGAGGCATCCATCGCACTCGGCACCAAAGTCATCGACGGGGAGAGCGACGAGTACGCCAGCGAGCTACACCGGGCACAACGCCTGGCGGACAGGGGTCTGCAGGAGTACCGGGACGCCGAGGTCGACTGCAAGGCCGCCAACAAGGTGCTGGAACCGCTCAACGGCAAGGTCCTGACCGGCGACGACGCGGTGACGCACAGCAAGCAGCAGAAGAAGCACGACGATGCCGCGCAGCTCATGCTCGAAGCCGAGAAGAAGATCATGCGGGCGAAGTCCATCCGCGACGAGGCCGCACGCCGCGCCGCCAGGCGGATCAAGAACGTGATCCACCATGACGGGGTCCATGATCCCGGCGGGCTCATGGACTGGCTCGCGGACCACGCCGACTGGATCTCCACCCTGGGAACAGTGCTGGCCGTGGCGGCTCTGGCTGCCGCCATCTTCCTCGGCCCCATCACCGCGGTGGCTATCGCGGTGCTTGCCGCCGCGACCAGCGCCGTCGCCTTGACCGGCCGTCTCTACGACGTCTTCGCCCGTGGTGGCAAGCTCGATCTGCTGAAGATCGGTGTCGATGTACTGGGGCTGTTTCCCGCGTTCGGAGCTCTCAAGGGGATTTCGGCGGCGGCCAAGGGGGCACGATTTCTTGCCGCCAGAAGCGGCATCTGGGCCGGGTTCACGAACGGCTTCGGTGTGAAGAGGATCAACGACGGGGTCAGGCTCGCGTCCAAGATTCTCTCGAAGAAGGGGATCACCAAGATCAAGCTCCCCGCGGAGGGATTCAACCCGGAGGTGGTGACCCGGTGGCTCAAGGGTGCCGCGCTCGGCAACGCGTATGTGCACTCTCTCGTCAGGCTGCGTTCTCGGTTCGGCGCCGACGACACCGTGCACGACGTCTCTCCCCCGCCTGGCGATGCTCGCCCCACACCGGCACCGGACACGTCACCGAGCGCCCCATCCGGATCGGGAACTCCTTCACCGACGCCGCAGCCGTCCCCGTCGTCGACCTCGTTCCACGCCGCCCTGGCGCCCGCCCGATAGGAAGACACATCCATGGGTGACTACCACGCGCTGAAACCCGGACAGTTCGTCGACGACCAGGGGAGCGTGCACGACCTCATCCCCTCGTCCGTCATCGCCTCGGTTCCATCGGCCAAGGCGGCGGCGGCGCAGTACGGACGCGCAGTGCGCTTCGACTTTCTGGATGACCGGGCCGTGCAGTGGTTGCTGTTCCAGCGCCGCCAGGACACGGAGAAGGGCAGCGTTCTCGGCTGCCTGCTGGCCATTCCGCTCTTCGTCTTCGGGCTCGGCGCCTGGCCGTTCTGGGACCTGGTCGCGTCCCAGAAGTCCCGCCCGTTCCAGATCGGCTTCATCGTCGTGGACGCACTGATCGTGTGCGCCTCCATCCTGGCGACCTACCTGGCGCGGCGGCGAGACCTGCTTGATCCGACGATCCGGAACATGCGGTGCCGGGTCCGCCTGTACCGCAAGATCGTCGGCATCGCCCGCCGGGGCGGCGCCGACATCCCGAGCCTGTATCCGTACTACGGGATGTACGTGACCTCCCGGAAGTTCTTCCCTGACGCCCCCGAACATCCCATCCCCGAGAAGGAAGAGCCGGCGTGACAACCCAGGTCGAACTGTCGGAGTTCATCCCCACCCACCCAGCACCGCCGGCCCTCAACGCAGACGACATCCACGTCCGCTGGGTGATGCCCGAACTCTTCTACGACCTCCCCCTCCACGAAAAGGACGACGACGAAGCGATCCGGCTGCTGGAGGAACTCGCCGACAAGGCCCTGTCCGGAGCGACCGAGGACGACAGGACCAGGTTCGCCGTGATCTGCGCCCTGGGCTTCGACGAACTGCACGCGGCCGGGGCCGAGTATGCGGCCATCGGCGTGATCGCCGTGAACGACACTCCCTGCACCGCCACGGTCTTCGCAACGCTCGTCGACGCCCCCGACGTTGACGGCATCCCGGCCCAGGTCAGCGCCATCGCCTCCAGCCTCCGTCAGGCGGACGCCAACGAGGTGTCCGAGCTCGAACTGCCCTGTGGCGCGGCCGTGTCGTGCATCGGCACCCGTGAGTCCAAGCTCATCGGCGACCTGACCGAGACCGGCGAGAGCATCGTGTTCCCAATCTGGTTCATACGCGTATTCATCCCTCTGCCGAATGGCAGCACCGTGGTGATGGAGCTGAGTACCCCGACGCTGGTCGGCTGGGACACCTTCTCCACCATGTTCGGGAACGTCGTGAGCAGCATCCGCCTGTTCACGTCGGACGGCACCCCGCTGGTCACCTCCGGGACCACGGCGTGACCACGGCCGAGGCCCCGCCATCGGACTACCGGCTCCTCGTCCCCCGCGACTGGTTCCGCGTCGACCTCACCCACGAGCGCTGGCGCCGCCAGCTGAAGACGTTCGTCGACAAGCAGTCCACGGGGAGCGGCGCCTCCGCGGAGACCACGCGACGCATCTGGACGGCCCTGCGGAACGCCGCCGAATCCGGCGTGGCGCAGGGCGCGTTGGAGTTTTTCCTGAAAACCGAGTCGCCGGATGGCGCCGCCGTCCCGGCTTCACTCCTGGTCTCGATGGCGCCGTCCCCACGCGGGCTGGCCCCGCGGACAGGTGACTTCGCCCGAGCCCTGGCCCGGCGAGTCGATGCGAGCACGACGGTGGACGTGGTCGAACTGCCCGCCGGGGAGGCAGTGCGTACGCTCACGGAAACGGCCATGGATTTCCATGTCCGTATGCCCGGCGAAGTCGGTTACCTCCACCTCGCGTTCTCCATCCCTCTCAGTGGCACGGACAGCCTCATGGGCAACCTCTGCGACGCCATCGCGCACTCCCTCCGATGGGTCTGACGGACACATGGGGCGGCGGCGGTCAGGGTGACGTCGATGATGGCTCCCTGCTCGCGTCTCTCGCCGCGTTGTGACGCTCCACGGCGACTCGGAGCAGGATCTCGCGGAGCGTCTCGCGTGTGCGTCCACGTGTCTTGACAGCGTGGCAGTTCGGGCAGAGAGCCACCATCTGGCTGGGGTGATCGCGGCCCCCGAGAGCGAGGTCCACCACGTGATCGACTTCGAGTATCGGCTTCCTCGCCTCGGTCAGATCCTCGGGCTGCCCCGTGCAGCCGGGGTTCTCGCACCGCCCCTCGCAACGGTCCAGGACGGCCTGTCGCGCCCAGGCCGAGCGCAGGGGGTTGTGCGTCGTGCGGGTGACCCTCCTGCCGCCGTTCCTGGCCTCCTGCCGCTCGGCGTTCCGGCACAGACGCTCGTAGCGGGCCGCGTCGAGGAGCCACTGCTCGGGCCGGCCGTCAGGTTCGTCGGTGTCGACGTCGTCGGCCACCTCATCGTCGTACAGACCGACCTCGGTAAGCAGCGGACCGTAGTCGAGACCCTCGAAGAACGTGGACAACAACTCCTCGATCACCGAGAGGCGGGTCTCGCCGGAACGCCGTACCAAGTCGTACACCGGCTCGGGGAGCCCGCCGAGCGGTTGGTTGTCCGTGAACCAGTTCCGCAGCCGGGCGTCACCGTGGGCGGTCGGCACCACACCCGAATGGTTTCGCAGCTCCCAGAGGCCGGCGCGATACAGGGCTGCGACGGGATAGTCCGGTCGCGAACGCTCGCCGCGCGCTCCGTACCGTTCCAGGAGAGAGCCGACGGCCGCGTCCGTGTCGTGCCAGGACACCAGCCGGGGCTCGCCGCGCCGGGCCCGTCCGATGGCCCAGAGCAGGGTAATCGGTTGATACAGCGCGGGGCGTCCGGACGAACGGTTGGCCCTCAGCCTGGTGATGCTGTCGACGAGGGCACCGGGAGTGGCATCGGCGCGCACCATCTCCTGCTCGACGGTGTAGCCGAGACCTCTCAGGAGCCCCGCGGCATGCTGCGCCCCTCCGGAGAAGTGGCTCGCCGTCAGCGGTTCCTGGCCCGTCAGAAAGCCGTGCGCGGCGCCGACGATGGCCTTGGAGTCGTACTGCCTGCCCTCGTACGACAGCAGATAGCTGCGGGCACGCCGGAAGCCGTAGCTCTTGAGGAAGAGATCACGCCCCAACCGGTCGCACTCCTCGATTGCCTTGGCCACCTCGGAGCGGGTTATGTCAC
The DNA here is from genome assembly GCF_015163075.1 of Streptomyces justiciae. Taxonomy (GTDB): domain Bacteria; phylum Actinomycetota; class Actinomycetes; order Streptomycetales; family Streptomycetaceae; genus Streptomyces; species Streptomyces justiciae. The sequence goes on along the minus strand of NZ_JADDXU010000032.1, from coordinate 8,075 downwards.
TCAGCGCCATGGTGGGAACAGTAAGCGACAGCCCATGACCTCGACGCCTTGCTGCCTGACCCTCCGTCACCCGCAACGCGGCATACGGGGTTAGCCTTCACCCACAGAACATGGATGCAAGAAGGGGTCAACGACGGAACCACACGAAGGTTCCGCTCAGGCCTCATTGCCCGGCGTGACCTGCCGTGATACACAGAGTGACCGGACGAGTACCAGACAAGCATTCGTACGAAACTCGCCAATCAATGACGCCAAGTCGACATACGACGGCGGATTTGTCGGCGACAATGAGGCCTGACCTCTGCGCACCCGCAGGGGAAGCGGAACTACCCACCAGGGGCGGTGACTTACATGCTCTTTGCGGCCGACAAGGGAGACATCAACACCATCATCGGCGGGATCGCTCCGGACTGGGGCCCCTTCGGCAGCCTGGGCAACGAGGCGAAGGTGATGATCGAGGTCGTGATGGCGGTGGCCATCCTGCTCTGCCTCGGCATCGCCATCTGGGGCGCCGCGAAGCAGCGCATCGGCGCGACCGCGCTCCGCGACACCTTCAGCGCCGAACAGGGCAAGGGCCTCATCATCGCCGGCCTCACCGGAGTCTTCATCATCGGTTCACTCGGCACGCTGTTCACCATCGTGTACGGCATGGCGGTCTAGCGGGTCATCCAGGCCATCCCTCCAGTCCCTCCGGGCACGCCCGGCTGTCCCCCACCACCCACCCGCCCGTCGTGCCCACCGGCTGAGGTTGCGTTTCCCTGATGTCCAGTCACCACACCGCGCCCGCGCGGGAACCAGCACGGCTACCGTCGTATGCCTACGAGTTTCCGCACGACGTCGAGGGGGCGTACGCGGCATGAGTCTCGGGGACGAACGCGAGGGCTCCGGCGGTTACGGAGGCACGGGTCAGACCCGCACGCGCCTGCCGGACGGCGGCGGCGACGTGTACGGCGGCGCCCGGAGAGGCGGCCGCTCATCATCCCGAAGCCTCGTCACGGTGGTCGGCGTGGTGGTGGTCCTCATCGCCGCGATCGCCTTCGCGAACCGCGGCGGGGACGATACCTCTTCGGAAACGGGCGGCGGCAACAAGCCGGTGACTTCACCTACGGCGGCGACGGGGAAGACGCCGGTGGGGTCGGGGTTCGCCCATGACTCGCAGGGGGCGCAGAGTGCGGCGGCGAATTATGCGGTGGAGCTGGTTTCGGCCGACATCCTCAAGCCCGCCCGGCGAGCCGAGATCGTCCAGCAGGTGTTCGTCACCGACAAACAGGCCGAGCTCTCCGCCAAGTTCGACAAGGCGTACTCCAAGGACTTCCTGAGCAACCTCGGCCTGGACGAGAACGGCAACGCAGCCACCGGCCAGACCTACGTCTCACGGACCGTGCCGATCGGCACCACGGTCACGAGCTACTCGGCCAACGCCGCCACCACCGAGGTCTGGTGCACCGGCCTCTTCGGTACCGCCGGTGGCGACTCGACCAACCCTGTCACCAGTGACTGGTTCACCCTCACCCTCCAACTGCGCTGGGCAGAGGGTGACTGGAAGGTCGACAGCTTCTCCCAGAAGGACGGCCCCGCCCCAGTCCCCGGGGACAACAAGGCCTCCAGCGCCGACGAGATGTCCAAGGCCGTCGAGGAGTACGGAGGGTTCTCTTATGCCCGGTAGCCCACGCCGCGCGCTCAAGGTCGCCGCCGCCCTCACCACCGTACAAACGGCAGCCGTGCTGCTGGCCACCCGCGCCGCCGCAGCGCCCACTCCTACCCCCACTCCCACGCCTTCACCGTCCCCGTCGGCATCGAGCAGCAACTGCGACCTCATCGTCGGCCCCGCCAAGGACTACTGCGAACAAGGCAACGGCACCGGCTCCGGCGGCTCCACCACCCTCGACCCCACCTCCTCCCTCGACCCCCTTTCCTCCCTCGCCAAGGGCTGTGCCGACGCCGCCTCCTGGACCGTCGACAAGCTCAGCGAGGCCGTGAAGGACACCGCGAACGTCGACTTCACGAACCCCAAGTTCCTCCAGCAGTACGCGGTCGTCTTCGCGGCGTCGACCGTGCTGACCCTGCTCCTCTGGCTGCTGGCCGTCGCCAAGCGTGCCGTACGCGGCGTCCCCCTGAGCACCGCCATCAGCGAGGCGATCGGGTTCCTCTGGCTCACCGTCCTGGCCTCGGCCTTCACCCCGCTGATCCTCTACACCGTCGTATCGGCGACCGACGGCATCACAGAGGTCCTCGCGAAGACGACCGGCGACCAGACGGACACCTTCTTCGGCACCTTCTCCGGCGCCCTCAACAAGGGCGAGGACATCGGCGGCGGCCCGATCATGCTGATCGTCGTGTCACTGGTCAGCATCCTCGCCGCCGGAATCCTCTGGCTGGAGCTCGTCATCAGGGCCGCCCTGCTCTACGTGGGCGCACTGCTCGGCACCGTCGTCTACGCCGGCCTCGTCGACAAGAACCTGTGGGGCCACGTCCGCCGCTGGGCGGGCATCATGATCGCCGTCATCCTGGTGAAGCCGGTGATCGTCATCGTCCTCGGTCTCGCCGGCGCACTGTCCACCGACGACGGCCCCGACGCCTTCTCCGCGGTCGTCTCCGGCCTCGCCATCATCCTGCTCGCCATCTTCGCGTCGGCGATGATCTACCGCTTCGTCCCCGGCTTCGGCGACGAGATCGCCGGCTCCCGCAACAACCGCATCATGCAGGGCGCGGAAGGCAAGGCGGCCGCCGTCATCAGCAGCCCCGCCACCCTCGTTGCGCAGGGCATCAAGACCCACAGCACCCGGGCCGACAACAACGGCGGCGGACAAGCCTCCGGAGGCGGCGCCCGCCCCTCCAACCCGGCCTCCGGCGGCGTCGCCGCCCACAGCACGCGCGGCTCGAACGGCGGCGGCGGTGGCGGCGGATCTGTCCCCTCCGCCGCCCCCTCGCCCCGCTCGAGCAGCCCGGTGAACACACCCCATGCCAGCAACACCCGCAACAGCAGTAACAACCGCACGGGAGGTGAAGGGCGTTGACGACCGAGTCCCACGTGTCCCATCCGGTCACGCCCCGCCGTACATATCTGATCGGCCGCGCCCGGCCGAACGCGATCGTCGGCAGAAATCGTGAGACCGGCGAGATCGCGCTCATCATCGGCGGCGCGTTCCTCGGCATGATGTGCGGGCTCCTCGTCCCGGTGCTGTCCCTGCGCATCGTGCTGCTGATGGGCTTCCCGCTGCTCGCACTGGCGGCGGTCTACGTGCCGTACAAGCACCGCACGTTCTACAAGTGGTTCGAGATCAACCGCAGTTACAAGCGCACCCTCAAGCAGGGCACCGTCTACCGCTCCGGCGTCATGGAGGCCGGCACCCGCGTCGACGGCCGCGAGGTCGAGATCGGCCCGCCCCCCGGCATCGGCCGCATCACCTGGCTCGCCGCCCCCTTCGGCCCCGACGAGATCGCCGTACTCCTGCACGCGGACCGCCGCACGGTGACGGCCGCGATCGAGATCGAGGGCCCCGGCGTCGGCCTGCGCGACTCCGAGGACCAGGAGGCGCTGGTCGACCGCTTCGGCACGCTCCTCAAGCACGTGGCCAACGGCGACGGATTCGTCACCCGGCTGCAAATGCTCGCCCGCACCCTTCCCGCCGACCCGGACGCCCACGCCAAGGACGTGGCCGTACGTGGCGACGAGAAGGCACCGGGATGGCTGCAACAGTCGTACGACCAGCTCCAGTCCATGGTCTCCACCAGCAGCGAGCAGCACCGCGCGTACCTCGTCGCCTGCATGCACTACACCCGCGAACTCTCCGCCGAGGCCCACGCGATGGCCCGCGCTGCGCGCCCCCAGTCGGGCCGCAAGCTGGACCGTGACGCGGGCCTGGCGGTGGTCATGGCGCGTGAACTGACGGACATCTGCTCGCGGTTGCAGGAGGCGGACATCCGCGTACGACAGCCGCTGGGCCAGGGCCGTCTCGCCTCCCTCATCCACTCCATGTACGACCCGGACCACCCCATCGACCACATCCAGGCGATGACCAAGCGCAACGCCTGGCCGGCCGAACTCGACGCCATGGAACCGACGTTCCTCCAGGCGAAGACCCGCGAGTCCTCCACCCGCGCGCCCTGGTGCCACGCCACCGCCTGGGTGAAGGAGTGGCCGATGACCCCCGTCGGCGTCAACTTCCTCGCGCCCCTCCTCGTCCACACCCCGGACGTCATCCGCACGGTCGCCGTGACGATGGACCTCGAACCCACCGAGGTCGCCATCGAGCGCATGCTGACGGAGAAGACGAACGACGAGGCGGAGGCGTCCCGCGCCGCGAAGATGAACCGGACCGTCGACCCCCGCGACATCGCCGCCCACAACCGCCTCGACCAGCGCGGCGAGGACCTTGCGAGCGGCGCGGCCGGCGTCAACCTGGTCGGCTACATCACCGTCTCCTCCCGCTCCCCCGAGTCCCTGGCCCGCGACAAGCGGACCATCCGGGCCTCGGCCGGAAAGTCGTACCTGAAGCTGGAGTGGTGCGACCGCGAGCACCACCGCGCCTTCGTGAACACCCTCCCGTTCGCCACCGGAATCCGAAGGTAGAGGCTGATGCGCTGATGCGGGACCCGCTCTCCGTCCTGACCGACGCCTTCACGTCCTTCCTCTTCGGGAAGGTCGAGACGACCCGCCTGCCCGTCCGCACCTCCACGGGCCAGGCCCAGGCGGTCTATCTGCCCACGGCGGCACCGGGGTTGGGCGACTCGGGCGTCATCATCGGCCGCGAGGTCTACTCCGGCAAGGGCTACATCTACGACCCCTTCCAGCTGTACGGCCAGCAACTCCCGGCCCCGCACTGGCTGGTCCTCGGCGAGTCCGGCAACGGCAAGTCGGCGCTGGAGAAGACGTACGTCCTACGGCAGTTGCGCTTCCGGGACCGGCAGGTCGTCGTCCTGGACGCCCAGGGCGAGGACGGCGTCGGTGAATGGAACCTCATCGCACAGGAGTTGGGGATAACTCCCATCCGCCTGGACCCGATGGCCGCCCTGGACATGGGAATCCGCCTCAACCCCCTCGACCCCGCGATCACGACGACGGGCCAGCTCGCGCTGCTCCGCACCATCATCGAGGTCGCGATGGGCCACGGCCTGGACGAGCGCTCGGGCTTCGCCCTCAAGGTCGCGCACGCCTACGTCAACGAGACGATCGTCGAACGCCAGCCGGTCCTCACGGACATCGTCGAGCAGCTACGGCATCCCGAGCCGGAGTCCGCCGAGGCGATGAACGTCGACATAGACGATGTACGGGCGTGGGGCCTGGACGTCGCCCTGGTCCTGGACCGGCTCGTCGACGGTGACCTGCGCGGCATGTTCGACGGCCCGACGACGGTCGGCATCGACCTGGACGCCCCGCTGATCGTCTTCGACCTGTCCCACATCGACCGCAACTCCATCGCCATGCCCATCCTCATGGCCATCGTCGGCGTGTGGCTGGAGCACACCTGGATCCGCCCGGACCGGAAGAAGCGCATCTTCCTGGTCGAGGAGGCCTGGCACATCATCAACAGCCCCTTCGTGGCCCAGCTCTTCCAGCGCCTGCTGAAGTTCGGCCGACGGCTGGGTCTGTCGTTCGTGGCGGTGGTCCACCACCTGTCCGACGTCGTCGACGGAGCGGCGGCGAAGGAGGCCGCGGCGATCCTGAAGATGGCGTCGACCAGGACGATCTACGCCCAGAAGGCGGACGAGGCGAGGTCGACGGGACGGGTGCTGGGCCTCCCACGCTGGGCGGTGGAGATCATCCCCTCCCTCACGCCCGGCATCGCCGTCTGGGACGTCAACGGCAACGTCCAGGTGGTCAAACACCTGATCACCGAGACGGAACGCCCGCTCGTCTTCACGGACCGCGCGATGACCGAGTCCTCCGCCGACCGCGACCTGACGGACGACGCCCTGCGCGCGGCCGAGCTGGAGGCGGAGGAGCGAGCGGCGGCCTTCGTGGAAGCGCACATGGAGCAGCAGCACATGGGCGGCTCCGAGTCGACGGTGGCGTAGGCAGGGAGGCGGGCTGTGGTGCGACCTGACGACCGCCGGCAGCAGGAGGGCCAGGGCGGCATCCCGGACGGGCTGCTGGTCGGCATACTCGCCTTCCTCATCGGCATGACGCTGATGGTCTGGTCGGCCACCGGCCTGGCCGGCTGGTTCGCCCACGGCGCCTGGCCCGACGGCGTCACCTTCACCCGCACTCCCCTGGCCATGCGCCAACTCATCGGCCAGCCCCACGACATGCCGGGCGCCTGGCCGGAGACCCCGGCGGCCCAGCTCTCCGGCTACGGCCTCTTCTGGGGCCTGTTCATCGGCCAGCTGATGGTCCTGGTCGTGCTCACCGTGTTCGTGCTGGGGACGGTGGCCCGTTGGAGGGCGGTACGACGGGCGCGGAAGGCGGCACCTCAGGTGGCGCCGCGGACCGTGCCCGTGGAGCAGCCGGCGACTCCCGAGCCCGTTGTCGAGAGGGTCACGCACCACGAGGTGCCCACACCGAGGGCGGAACCGGTGCCCGTCTCCGCGACGACGGTCCCCCAGCGGGTGGAGAAGGTGCTGGTCGCTCCGCGGGAGACCCGCCAGACCACGGCGACCCAGGCGGTCCGAGACGCGGAGGGCCCCACCCTGGTGGTCACGTCCAACCCCGCCATCTGGTCGGACACGAAGGACGCCCGCGCCAAACTGGGCCCGGTCCACCTCTACGACCCCACCCACCTCTGCGACACCCCGGCACGGCTGCACTGGTCTCCTACGGCAGGCTGCGAGGACAAGCAGACGGCGAAGGCGAGGGCCGCCGCGCTCCTCACCCCGGTCCGCCCGACCGCCCGCCTCGACCAGGCGGTCAGCGACACCGCGGAAACGCTCCTGCGGAGCTATCTGCACGCCGCCGCCATAGACGGCCGCACCATCCGCCACGTCCACCGCTGGTCCCAGGGCACCCAGATCCAGGACGCGGTACGCATCCTCCGTACGAACCCGAAGGCGGCCCCCGGCGCGGCAGGTGAACTGGAAGCCACCCTCACCGCCCACCCGGAACGCCGGGACATCGCCCAGGAGTTGACCGGCCGAGCCCTCTCCGCGCTCTTCACGGTCAACATCCGCGAGGCCTGCACTCCAAACCGAACTGATGCGCTCGCCTTGGATTCCTTCGTCGACGAAGGGGGCACGCTTTACGTAGTGGGGGAGTCCATCGAGGACCCCAGGACCAATCCGGGCGCGATGCCACTCCTGACGGCCCTCGTCTCCAGCGTGGTCGAGCGTGGCCGGCGCATGGCCGAACGGTCATCCTCCGGTCGCCTCGACCCACCACTGACGCTCGTCCTCGACGACGTCGCCGCCGTGGCTCCGCTTCCCCAGCTCCCGGAGCTGCTGGCCACCGGAGCGGACCGGGGCCTACCGACCCTGGCCCTGCTCCGGTCAAGGGAACAGGCAAGGGCCCGCTGGCCGCACGACGAGCTCCCGGTCTGACACCTCACTCACGCTCGAGCGCGAACTCCAACTCGGTCTCCGTGGACGCCTGCGCCAACGGCACGGTGACCCCGGTCGGCTCGAACCCCACCTTCCGATAGAACCGCTGGGCCCGCGCGTTGTCCTCGTGCACGATGAGCCGGACCCGCTCGGCACCCCGCGACCACGCCCACTCCAGGCCGGCGTCAAAGAGCACTTCGGTGAGTCCGATCCCCCGATGGTCAGGCTGCACGAACACCCCGACGACATGCCCCTGCCGCCGCTCGACGGGGAACCCGGCCCAGTCGGTGGACCCGGCCTCCTCCATCAGTACGGTCAGCGTCCCGACCCACTGCCCATCAGGGCCCTCGGCGATGATCTGCTGGGCACCCTCAGCGCCCTCGGCACCACCCGCGGCCCGCTCCTGCCAGAAGGAGTCCGGATGCCCCAAGGCCGCCTCATAGGTCTCCAGAAAAGCGAGATGCGCGACGGGATCTTGAAGCGAGGCAAGCCGGATCGCCTTCGCCTCGGGCCACTCGTCGGCTTGTATGGGCCGTACCTTGTAGTTCATGCCGGCCACGGTAGTACAACGCAGAAAACCCCCGTACCGAATTAACGGTACG
>NZ_JADDXU010000031.1 GCF_015163075.1 Streptomyces justiciae | reverse complement strand
TCTAGCCGCGGCCCCGCCCCGAGCGCGCCGCCTCTCTCAGTTCCCGGCCACCGACTTCACCGCCACCGACACCGGCACCGACCCGCCGACCAGCTCCAGGGTCAGCCCGGCCGTCGCCGGAGTCTCCAGCAGCTCCGCCAGTACGGCGGCCACGTCGTCGCGCGGGATCGGGCCACGGCCGGTGTGCGCCTCCAGACGTACGAGACCGGTACCGGCGTCGTTCGTCAGCTGGCCGGGGCGCAGGATCGTCCAGTCCAGGGCGTCGAGGCCGCGGACGTACCGGTCGGCCTCGCCCTTGGCCCGCAGATAGACGTCGAAGACGTCGTCGCCCTTGTGCTCGGGATCGGCGCCCATCGACGACACGACCACGTGACGCCGTACGCGAGCCCGGACCGCCGCGTCCGCGAACAGCACCGCCGCACCCTTGTCCACCGTGTCCTTGCGCGCCACGCCGCTGCCCGGACCCGCGCCCGCCGCGAAGACCGCCGCGTCCGCGCCCTGCAGATGGGCCGCGACCTCCTCGACGGAAGCCGACTCCAGATCCAGCAGGACCGGTTCGGCACCGGCTTCCCGCAGGGCGTCACCCTGTTCCGCCTTGCGGATGATGCCCGCGACCTCGTTCCCACGCGCGGCGAGCAGGCGCTCCAGCCGCAACGCGATCTGACCATGACCACCAGCGATGACGATGCGCATGCCTTCGACCGTACGCCCGTACGCCGACATTCGCCGTACGACCGTCTCCGGCACGCGGCCGCATCAGACGTACGACCGCGCCGGCCGGGGGAGTTGAGCTCCGCCCCGCCCATCACGACGGCACCCGCCGCCCCCTCCTCGGCCCACCCGGATCAGCACCCGTCGCCGCTCAGGCTCGCGCCGCACCGTCGCCACTCACGCTCACGCCCCACCGCCCCCAGCGCCCCTAAGACGGCTCCCCCCGCCCCTGCCGAGGCAGCCCCAACTCCGCAGCCGCCGCCGAGTCGCAGAACTCCCGTACCGCGCTCGTCCGCGCCACCACACGCCCCCGATGCACCACGATGCGGCTGTAGGCGAGCGACAGCGCCCCCGCCAGCCGTTCCCCGCGCACCGCGAGCAGCTCGGCCGGGAAACCCGCCTCCACGCGCACCTCGGGCAGCCCCAGCACGGCGCGCGCGGACGTGCTGACGGTGTCGTACGCCTCCTCGGGACGCAGGCCGTTCCGCGAGGCCAGGAGGTACGCCGCCTCCAACGGGTCCCCGCGGCCCACCGGGTTGGACACGTCCCGCAATGCGCCGCTCCCGGCCGCCACCCGCACGCCGGCCGCGCGCAGCAGCCGTACAGGAGCCGTGCCGCGCCGTTCCACGCCCGCGCAGCCGCCCTGCGGCAGGCATACGACCGTCACGCCGGCCGCGGCGAGCTGGTCGGCGGTGCGGGAGGCGACCTCGGAGGGGAGGCGGCCGAGGCTGCCGCAGGGGCTCAGGGTGACGCCGGGACGCAGACCACCGGCCATGGCGGCGAGGCGGGACAGGCGGGCGGGGTCGGTGGCGTCGGTGTGGAGGTCGACCGGGCAGCCGTGTTCGGACGCCATGTCCAGGACCGCCTGGACATAGCCGGTGGGGTCCGGGTCGAGGTCGGGGCAGCCGCCGACCACCGAGGCGCCCATCTTCACCGCGTCCCGCAGCATCGCGAGCCCCTCCGCCCCGGCCACGCCGGTCAGCAGCCGCGGCATCGCCACCGCCGTCAGCTCGGTGAGCCCGCGCAGCGAACGCCGGGCCTGGAGCACGGCGGCCAGCGCGCCCAGCCCCTGGACGTCGCCCACGCGCACGTGAGCGCGCAACGCGGTCGCCCCGTGCCCGAGTTGGAGCAGCGCGGCCTCGGTGGCCCGGCGCTGGACGTCCTGGGGGTCGTACGAGACCGGGCCGCCGGTGTCGTCGGAGAGGGCGGTGTCGCCGTGGGCGTGCGGCTCGACGGGGGCCGGGAGGAGCAGATAGCCGCTCAGGTCCACACGCGTCCCGCACGCGCGCGTGCCGCCCGCCGCCAGGCTGCCCGCCGTGCCCACCGCCTCGATGCGCCCGCCGCCGAGCCGTACGTCCACGGTCCTGCCGTCGGTCAGCCGTGCCCCGCACAGCAGCAGTGAGGTGGTGTCGGAGGCGCCGGACGAGGACGACGAGGGGGGCGGCTGCGGCTGGCTGTCGGGCATCGCGCTCCAGGGGCTCAAGGTCAAGGCTCGTGGCGGGGACGCAAGATCACGGAGAGTGAGTCGAGCCTAGGGTGGCGATCCGCTCACGGCGCGGAGGAGCGCAATAGTCGTACCGGTGTGGTCCGCCGTACGGGAGAGGCTTCGGAGGCCGGTGGGAAGGGCGCCGGAGCGGGCGCGGGCGGGGCCTCGAAACGGATTTGGGTGAACCGCTGCGGACCGTGTAATGTCTTCATCGCTCGCCCCAATAGCTCAGTCGGCAGAGCGTCTCCATGGTAAGGAGAAGGTCTACGGTTCGATTCCGTATTGGGGCTCTGGTGTGTGAGGTTCCCGTCGCAAGGCGGGGACGGATCGCATCACAGCGGTGTAGCTCAGTCGGTAGAGCAAGCGGCTCATAATCGCTGTGTCACCGGTTCAAGTCCGGTCACCGCTACTGACAGTAGCCGATTGTGGGGTCGGTCCTTCGATCGGCTACTCTTCTTTGCGTTAAATCAGTCCTATCCGTTCGTCAAGGAGCACTCACGTGGCTGCCACCGACGTCCGCCCGAAGATCACGCTGGCCTGCGTGGAGTGCAAGGAGCGGAACTACATCACCAAGAAGAACCGGCGTAACAACCCGGACCGACTGGAGATGAAGAAGCACTGCCCGCGTTGCAACGCGCACACCGCGCACCGCGAGACGCGATAAATCAGGCTCGTACGCGAGGCCGCCCCCAGCAGTCAGGGGGGCGGCCTCGCGTCGTTCATGGGCCGATACCGGCCAGTACCCGGTACGCCGATACCCGGCCAGTACCCAGTGCGCCGATGCCGGCCCGTACCCAGTACCCAGCGATCAGGAGGTGCCGAGTCCATGGCGCTCGACCAGTCCTTCGTGGGGCGGACCTACCCGCCCACCGACCCCTATGAGGTGGGCCGGGAGAAGATCCGTGAGTTCGCGGAGGCCGTGGGGGACGCCAACCCGGCGTACACCGACCCGGACGCGGCCAAGGCGCTCGGTCACCCCGATGTGATCGCCCCGCCGACCTTCGTGTTCTCGATCACCTTCAGGGCCGCGGGCCAGGTCGTCGCCGACCCGCAACTGGGCCTGGACTACAGCCGCGTCGTGCACGGCGACCAGAAGTTCGCCTACGCCCGCCCGGTCCGCGCGGGCGACCGTCTGACGGTCACCTCCACCATCGAGGCGATCAAGTCCCTGGCGGGCAACGACATCCTGGACATCCGTGGTGAGGTCCACGACGAGGCCGGCGAGCACGTGGTGACCGCCTGGACCAAGCTCGTCGCGCGCGCGGCCGAGGAGGCGTGAGGAAGACGATGACGGCGAAGATCGCATACGACGACGTCGAGGTCGGCACCGAGCTGCCCGCCCAGACCTTTCCCGTGACCCGCGCCACGCTCGTGCAGTACGCGGGCGCCTCCGGGGACTTCAACCCCATCCACTGGAACGAGAAGTTCGCCAAGGAGGTCGGACTGCCGGACGTCATCGCGCACGGCATGTTCACCATGGCCGAGGCGATCCGCGTGGTGACGGACTGGGTCGGCGACCCGGGGGCCGTCGCCGAGTACGGCGTCCGCTTCACCAAGCCCGTCGTCGTCCCGAACGACGACCAGGGTGCCGTGATCGAGGTCAGCGGCAAGGTCGCGGCCAAGCTCGACGACAACACGGTCCGCGTGGACCTGACCGCGACCAGCGCCGGGCAGAAGGTGCTGGGGATGTCTCGGGCGGTTGTACGGCTGGCCTGAGCCGGGGGTGAAAGGCGAGCGGTAAGGGGCGTCCTCCATGGTGGGGCGCCCCTTACTGGTGTCAGGCCCCCTACCAGCCCCAACGGCCGGTGCGGTGAAGCCGTTCCTGGCACCGCCCCGAACCTCTTGACGTAGTTAGTGATTGAGTACTAACTTTCTACTCATGGCCAGGATGAGCGCAGAGGAGAGGCGCGAGAGCGTGATCCGCGCGGCGACGATCGAGTTCGCTCGCGGCGGTTACCACGGCACTTCGACCGAGGCGATCGCCAAGCGGGTCGGGGTCTCGCAGCCGTATCTCTTCCGGCTCTTCCCCGGCAAGAAGGCGATCTTCCTGGCGGCGTCGGAGCGGTGTGTGGAGGAAACCATCCGCACCTTCGAGGAGGCCGCCGAGGGGCTCCGGGGCGAAGACGCCCTGCATGCCATGGCGAACGCGTACACCAAGGTCATCGCGGAGTACCCGGAGCGGCTGCTGATGCAGATGCAGATGTACGTCGCCGTGGGCGCCGCCGAGGAGGAGGGCGACCACGAGTTCGGGGCGGCCGTGCGTGAGGGCTGGATGCGGTTGTGGGACACGGTCCATCTGCCGCTGGGTGCCGACGCGGGCGAGACGACGAACTTCCTGGCGTACGGGATGCTCATCAACTGCCTGGTCGCGATGGGGTTTCCGCCCGAGCACCGGGTGTGGGAGGGGATGTACCCGTCGGCGCGGGCCACGGGCCGGCTGGAGAAGTGAGTCACGAGGCGTCATCGCGCCTTTTCATGAGCGTGAAAGTTAGTAATCAATAACTATCTAGGCAGCTCTGGGGGAGCAATGTCACAGCAAGTCGCACAGAAGCCGTCACGCGGGGGAGCCGTCTGGGCCCTCGTCATCACCAGCGTCGCCGGGTTCATGGCGGCCCTCGACAACCTCGTCGTCACCACCGCCCTGCCCTCCATCCGCGAGGACCTCGGCGGCGGGCTGCACGACCTGGAATGGACGGTGAGCGCCTACACCCTCACCTTCGCCGTCCTCCTCATGTTCGGCGCGGCGCTCGGTGACCGCTTCGGCCGCCGGCGGCTCTTCCTCACCGGCCTGACGATCTTCACCGCCGCCTCCGCGGGAGCGGCCCTCGCACCCGGCATCGACAGCCTCATCGCGGCCCGCGCGGTCCAGGGCGTAGGAGCGGCGATCATGATGCCGCTGACGCTCACACTGCTCACCGCCGCCGTGCCTGCGGCGAAGCGCGGGATGGCGTACGGCATCTGGGGCGCGGTGAACGGACTCGCCGTGGCCTCCGGACCACTGATCGGCGGGAGCCTGACCGAGCACATCTCCTGGCAGTGGATCTTCTGGCTGAACGTTCCGCTGGGCGTCGCCCTGCTGCCCCTGGCCCGGCTCCGACTCGCCGAGTCGTACGGCACCGGCGCCCCGCTCGACATCCCCGGCACGCTCCTCGCCAGCGGCGGGCTCTTCGGGATCGTCTACGGCCTGGTCCGCGGCCCGGCGGACGGCTGGACGGACGGCCTGGTCCTCACGGCCCTGTTCGCCGGGGCTGCCCTCCTCGCAGGCTTCGTGATCTACAGCACCCGCGCCAAGAACCCCATGCTTCCGATGCGGCTGTTCCGCTCGCGGGCCTTCTCCGGCATCAACGCGGCCAGTCTGCTGATGTTCCTCGGCATGTTCGGGTCGATCTTCCTGCTCAGTCAGTACATGCAGGGGGTGCTGGGGTACTCGCCGACCGAGGCGGGGCTGCGGATGCTGCCGTGGACGGGCATGCCGATGCTCGTCGCGCCGATCGCCGGCATCCTCTCCGACCGGATCGGCGGCCGTCCCGTCGTCGCTACCGGCCTCTTCTTCCAGGCGGCGGGGCTCGGGTACCTGGCGTCGGTCATCACCGTCGACGCGTCGTACGGCGTCCAGCTGCCCGGTCTGATCATCAGCGGGATCGGTATGGGGCTGTTCTTCGCTCCCGCATCCAACCTGGTCATGTCCAGCGTGCGGCGTTCGGAGCAGGGGATTGCTTCCGGGGCGAACAACGCGCTGCGTGAGGTGGGCGGCGCCTTGGGGATCGCGATCATGGGGTCGATCTTCTCGGCGCAGGGTGGATACGAGACCGGTCAGACGTTCGTCGACGGGTTGCGGCCCGCGCTGGTGACCGGGGCCGGGGTTGTGGCGCTGGCGGGTGTCGCGGCGCTGATGATTCCGCGGGGGCGTGCCGGGCGGGACGTCGTGGTGGAGGACGAGGCGTCGCTAGTACGGGAGACGGTCGCGGCCTGACCGAGGCGAGCGGCTCCGTCCCTTGGTGGGGGCGGGGCCGCTCGCATGCCGCCGTGATGGCAGGGGCCAACCGGCTTCCTCGCCCCCGCCGCCCCTACCCGTCCCATCCCCAGGGGCGCTGCCCCTTCGACCCCACCAGGGGGCTCCGCCCCCTGGACCCCCGCCGGCCCTGAAGGGGCCTCGTCCTCAAACGCCGGACGGGCTGAGTGATGCGGGCCGACGTATGGGGGGCGAGCAGGGCTGAGTGATGCGGGCCTGAGTGTCGGAGTCGGACGGGCTGATCGATGCGACCGGAGTGCCGGAGCCGGACGGGCTGGACGATACGGACCGGCGTATTGGAGTCGGAGGGGCCGAATGACGCGAGCCGGCGTATGGGAGCGCACCCCCGCGGACCCGCAGCCGCGTACGGCGGGAAGGGGACGTGTCGGCGTATTGGAGCGCACCCCCACGGCGAGGCAGCCGCGTTCGAACGTGAGGGGACGTGTCGGGGGGTGTCCGCCCGCAGCGGTTGGCGCGTCAACACGAGGACCCTCTATAAGTGACCGATTCCGCGCCGTTCCGAGGACGGACACCCCCCGGCGCGGCCCCGACCCCCGACGAACCACCCGCGCAAGACGCGAACCCCCACCCAGCCGCACCGCACCCGCACCCGCACAGCCCAGCGGCAGCGCCCACGTACCCTTGACCCGTGCAGGAACGACACGACGCCCCCCTCGCCCCGCTCACCACCTTCCGTCTCGGCGGCCCCGCCACCCGGCTGGTCACCGCCACCACCGACGCCGAGGTGATCGACGCCGTTCGCGAAGCGGACGACTCGGGTACGCCCCTCCTGCTCATCGGCGGTGGATCGAACCTGGTCATCGGCGACAAGGGGTTCGACGGCACCGCGCTCCTCATCGCCACCAAGGGCATCGAACTCACCGGCACCCGTCTGGAGCTCGCCGCGGGCGAAGTGTGGACCGACGCCGTCGCCCGCACCGTGGACGCCGGGCTCGCCGGTGTCGAATGCCTCGCCGGCATCCCCGGCTCCGCCGGCGCCACCCCCATCCAGAACGTCGGCGCCTACGGCCAGGAAGTCTCCGCCACGATCACCCACGTGATCGCCTACGACCGCGTCACCCGCGACACCGTCACCCTCACCAACGCCGACTGCGCCTTCTCGTACCGTCACAGCCGCTTCAAGGTCGACCCCGACCGGTACGTCGTCCTCCGCGTCCGCTTCGAGCTCGAGGACGCCGGCGGCCTCTCCGCGCCGATCAAGTACGCCGAGACGGCCCGCGCCCTGGGCGTCGAACCCGGCGACCGAGTCCCCCTCGCCGACGCGCGCGCGACCGTGCTGAAGCTGCGCTCAGGCAAGGGCATGGTCCTCGACCCCGACGACCACGACACCTGGTCGGCCGGTTCCTTCTTCACCAACCCGATCCTCGCCGACGCCGACTTCGCCGCCTTCCACGCGCGCGTGCGCCGGCACCTCGGCCCTGACGCCCAGCCCCCCGCCTACCCCGCCGGCCCCGGCCACACCAAGACCTCCGCAGCCTGGCTGATCGACAAGGCCGGCTTCACCAAGGGCTACGGCACCGGCCCCGCCCGCATCTCCACCAAGCACACCCTCGCCCTCACCAACCGCGGCGAGGCCACCACGGAGGACCTCCTCGCCCTCGCCCGCGAGGTCGTCGCGGGAGTGCACCGCACCTTCGGCGTCACCCTCGTCAACGAACCGGTGACCGTCGGCGTGACCCTGTAGGCGCCCGGAATCTCGGTTGCCAGGCCCCGCTCACGACCGGAACCCTTGAGGCCATGACGTACCTCTCCAGGGTCCCGGCATGCGCCTGAGGCTGACCGAGTTCACCCCTCGCATCGGCCCCCACCGCCACCGCGTCGTCCGCCCCCGCACCCCGCTCCGCCACACCTCACTGAGCGCCCCCGACCCGATCGGCCTGCTCCTCGGCGATCACGACGGGCTGAACCGGCTAGCCGGCCTGTTCTCCTTCGCCGCCTACTCGCGCCACACGATCGTCCACGTCCCGCTGCGCGACGGAGTCCCACCCGACGAGGGATGGGGCGAACGGATCGACCTCGTCCTGGCCCACGACAGCGCCGGCCTGCGCGCGAGCCAGTGGCCCGAGCTGCGCCGCCGCCTCACCCGCGGCACCCCGCTGACCGTACGCACCGACGAGGCCCGTACCGCGCGGGACATGGAGTCCTGGCGCGCCCGCCGGTACCACGCGGACGCCCGGAACGAGCTGCGGCACGCCACCCACGCGCGGACGCTGTTCCTCTTCGGCACCAGGGACCTCTTCGTCGAGCTGGCCACCGAGTTCGCCCACGCGGCCGGCTGGGGACCGCTCGAGAAGCACGCCGCCAAGGGGAACATGGCGTTCATGACGGCCTTCACGCTCGCCGAGCCACCCGGAACCGGCGGGCACCCCTTGGAGGTGGACATCTGCTTCAAGCCGTATCCGCCCTACGCCCACTTCAAGAGGCCGGGCGAGCGAGCCACTCGTCCACGCCGGCCAGCAGCCGCGTCTTGACGACTTCCGGCGCCGCCGACCCCCGCACCGACTGGCGGGCCAGCTCCGCCAGCTCCCGGTCGGTGAACCCGTGATACTGCCGGGCGATCTCGTACTGCGCCGCGAGCCGTGAGCCGAACAGCAGTGGGTCGTCGGCGCCGAGGGCCATCGGCACCCCCGCCTCGAACAACGTCCGCAGCGGCACGTCCTCCGGCTTCTCGTACACCCCGAGCGCCACGTTCGAGGCCGGACACACCTCGCAGGTTACCCCCCGGTCGGCCAGCCGCTTGAGCAGCCGCGGGTCCTCCGCGGCCCGCACCCCGTGCCCGATGCGGTGCGCGTCGAGGTCGTCGAGACAGTCCCGTACGGACGACGGCCCGGTCAGCTCCCCGCCGTGCGGCGCGGACAGCAGCCCGCCGTCGCGCGCGATGGCGAACGCCCGGTCGAAGTCCCGCGCCATACCGCGCCGTTCGTCGTTGGAGAGCCCGAAGCCGACGACGCCCCGGTCCGCGTACCGCACCGCGAGGCGCGCCAGCGTCCGCGCGTCCAGCGGGTGCTTCATCCGGTTCGCGGCCACCAGCACCCGCATCCCGAGCCCGGTCTCCCGCGAGGTCGTCTCCACCGCGTCGAGGATGATCTCCAGCGCCGGGATCAGCCCGCCGAGGCGTGGGGCGTACGACGTCGGGTCGACCTGGATCTCCAGCCACCCCGAGCCGTCCCGGACGTCCTCCTCCGCCGCCTCCCGCACCAGCCGCTGGATGTCCTCGGGCCGCCTGAGGCACGAACGCGCCGCGTCGTAGAGCCGCTGGAACCGGAACCAGCCCCGCTCGTCCGTGGCCCGCAGCCGCGGCGGCTCCCCACTGGTGAGGGCCTCCGTCAGCGCCTCGGGCAGTCGTACGCCGTACTTGTCGGCCAGTTCCAGAACCGTCCCGGGCCGCATGGACCCGGTGAAGTGCAGGTGCAGATGGGCTTTCGGCAGCTCAGAGACATCACGTACACGCTCCATTCGCCGATCCTGCCGTACGCCCCGGCCGTCCCGGTAGCGCTTTCCCCGAACGTGGTCTTGCTCGCACGCAAACACGAAGCGGGCCGCCTCCCGAAGGAGACGGCCCGCCCGGCGCACAAAGTCAGTCCCTGGCCTCGGCCAGCAGCTTCTGGATCCGCGAGACACCCTCGACGAGGTCCTCGTCGCCCAGCGCGTACGACAGCCGCAGATAGCCCGGCGTACCGAAGGCCTCACCCGGGACGACCGCGACCTCGGCCTCCTCCAGGATCAGCGCGGCCAGCTCGACCGTGTCCTGCGGACGCTTGCCGCGGATCTCCTTGCCGATGAGGGCCTTGACCGACGGGTAGGCGTAGAACGCGCCCTCGGGCTCGGGGCACAGGACGCCGTCGATCTCGTTGAGCATCCGCACGATCGTCTTGCGGCGCCGGTCGAAGGCCTCCTTCATCTTCTCGACGGCCGACAGGTCGCCGGAGACGGCGGCCAGCGCGGCCACCTGGGCGACGTTGGAGACGTTCGAGGTGGCGTGCGACTGGAGGTTCGTCGCGGCCTTGACCACGTCCTTCGGACCGATGACCCAGCCCACGCGCCAGCCCGTCATGGCGTACGTCTTCGCCACACCGTTGACGACGATGGTCTTGTCGGCCAGCTCGGGCACGACCACCGGGAGGGAGTGGAACTCGGCGTCGCCGTAGACCAGGTGCTCGTAGATCTCGTCGGTCAGGACCCACAGGCCCTTCTCGGCGGCCCAGCGGCCGATCTCCTCGATCTGCGCACGGGTGTAGACGGCGCCGGTCGGGTTGGAGGGGGAGACGAAGAGCAGCACCTTGGTGTTCTCGGTGCGCGCCGCCTCCAGCTGCTCGACCGAGACGCGGTAGCCGGTGGTCTCGTCAGCGACGACCTCCACCGGGACACCGCCGGCGAGACGGATCGACTCCGGGTACGTCGTCCAGTACGGGGCCGGGACGATGACCTCGTCGCCCGGGTCGAGGATCGCGGCGAAGGCCTCGTAGATGGCCTGCTTGCCGCCGTTGGTGACGAGGACCTGGCTCGCGTCGACCTCGTAGCCGGAGTCGCGGAGCGTCTTCGCGGCGATCGCGGCCTTCAGCTCGGGCAGCCCGCCGGCCGGCGTGTACCGGTGGTACTTCGGGTTCTTGCAGGCCTCGATGGCGGCCTCGACGATGTAGTCCGGGGTCGGGAAGTCGGGCTCACCGGCGCCGAAGCCGATCACCGGGCGCCCGGCGGCCTTCAGGGCCTTGGCCTTGGCGTCCACGGCGAGGGTGGCGGACTCGGAGATCGCGCCGACTCGGGCGGAGACCCGGCGCTCGGTGGGAGAGGTTGCAGCGCTCATGGGGCCCATCGTTTCAGACCGGAAACGCCCCCGGCACGCGGGTTTCACAGACTGAACAACCACTGAACAACCGTCCGGATTCACAGGGGTATTGGCGCGGTGGCCTGGGTGATCTTCGGCGGCCGTGCGGCCCCGGGCGGGACGATCTTCGGCCATCGCAGTCCCCACAGGCCCTTTCTGTTCGACGCTGGGCTCCGGAGCACGTACACTCTCACCTCGTTGGCCTCACAACGGCCGCGCTCATCCGGTGCACACCGAGCACTCGGGCGGATGCGGTACGTTTGGGGGGAACCACAAAGGGTCGTAGCTCAATTGGTAGAGCACCGGTCTCCAAAACCGGCGGTTGGGGGTTCAAGTCCCTCCGGCCCTGCTACACACACCTTCGCCAGGATGTGTGCGCATGTACGTACAGCAATGCACCGCCGTGCGGCTCAGACCGGGCGCGGCACGGCCACGACCCGGGAACAGGTGAGGACGAATGGCGGACGCCGTGGGCTCCATCGACACGCCTGATGCCCAGGACGAGGCGCCGGAGTCGAAGAAGAAGGCCCGCAAGGGCGGCAAGCGTGCCAAGAAGGGCCCGCTGAAGCGCCTCGCCATCTTCTACCGGCAGATCGTCGCAGAACTTCGCAAGGTCGTCTGGCCTACGCGCAGCCAGCTGACGACCTACACGACCGTGGTGATCGTCTTCGTGATCGTCATGATCGGCCTGGTCACCGTGATTGACTATGGACTCGACCACGCCGCCAAGTACGTCTTCGGCTGAGCAAAGTTGCGAAGGGCGCCGTGGTTACCGGCGCCCCTTTCGCATGTTCCACCCCTATGTATCCAGGAAGAAGCAGCCACCGTGTCTGACCAGAACCTGAACGACGCCATCGAGCCGGACGAGTCCGTGGAAGACGAGCTCGACATCGTCGAGGGCGCGGACGAGGACCTGGACGAGGTCGAGGCTGCCGATGAAGAGGCGGGCGACCCCGCCGAGGAAGCCGCCCTCCACGTCGAGGACGAAGACGCCGAGGACGAGTCCGGCGGCGACGTCGAGGACGTCGAGGACGAGGAAGAGGCTGTCGAGGAGGAGCCGGCCGAGCCGGTCGACCCCGTCGTCGCCCTGCGCGAAGAACTGCGCACCCTCCCCGGCGAGTGGTACGTCATCCACACCTACGCCGGTTACGAGAACCGCGTGAAGACCAACCTCGAGCAGCGCGCCGTCTCGCTCAACGTCGAGGACTACATCTTCCAGGCCGAGGTGCCGCAGGAAGAGGTCGTCCAGATCAAGAACGGCGACCGCAAGACGATCCGTCAGAACAAGCTCCCCGGCTACGTCCTGGTGCGCATGGACCTGACGAACGAGTCCTGGGGTGTCGTCCGCAACACGCCCGGCGTCACCGGCTTCGTGGGCAACGCCTACGACCCGTACCCGCTGACCCTGGACGAGATCGTGAAGATGCTCGCCCCGGAGGCCGAGGAGAAGGCCGCCCGCGAGGCCGCCGAGGCCGAGGGCAAGCCCGCTCCGCAGCGCAAGGTCGAGGTCCAGGTGCTGGACTTCGAGGTCGGCGACTCGGTCACCGTCACCGACGGCCCGTTCGCCACGCTGCAGGCCACGATCAACGAGATCAACGCCGACTCGAAGAAGGTCAAGGGCCTCGTCGAGATCTTCGGCCGCGAGACCCCGGTCGAGCTGTCCTTCGACCAGATCCAGAAGAACTGAAGTCAGGCCCGTCGTTGGCCGACATACGCAGTGAGGGCGCCCCGCCGGTGGATTCCGGCCAGGGGCGCCTTCGCCGTTTCCGCTGGCCCCTCGTCTTCCTGGCACTGGCGGCCCTCTTCGCCGTCGCGCCGGCCTATGTGAGCGTCACCCAGTGGCAGCGCGTGGCCGAGGTGCAGGGCGGCGTCCGCGCGGTCGGCACCTTCCACTCCGACGGTCAGAGCAACTGCTGGAGCCACCGCTGCTGGGTCGAGTTCGACCTCGACGGCAAACGGATCGAGGCGGATCTGCCGGCGCTCACCCAGACCCGGGAGAACAAGGTCTCGCGGGACGGCAAACCGATCATCGTCCGGTACCTGCCCTCCGACCCGACGAGGGCGGCCGAGGAGGACGGGTACGGCTATGTGGGCGCCATCACCGCCGCGCTCTCCCTGCCCGTCCTGGTCCTGCTGATCCTCTGCGTCGGCACCCTGGTCTCCGTGCTGCGGGGACGGCCGCCCTTCGCCCCGTGGTCGTCGCCGACACCGCCTCCGCCGCCGTCCTGAGCTGCCGATTTCATGTCCTGAGGGAAGAGCGGCTATCGTGGTGCGGTATGCCATCTGCCTGATGATTCATCCGAATGACGCAGGTGGTAACCAACTCTCAGTAAGGACCCGGAGAGAGCATGCCTCCCAAGAAGAAGAAGGTCACGGGGCTCATCAAGCTCCAGATCCAGGCCGGTGCGGCCAACCCGGCTCCGCCGGTCGGCCCCGCGCTGGGTCAGCACGGCGTCAACATCATGGAGTTCTGCAAGGCCTACAACGCCGCGACCGAGTCGCAGCGTGGCTGGGTGATCCCGGTGGAGATCACGGTCTACGAGGACCGCTCCTTCACCTTCATCACCAAGACGCCGCCGGCCGCGAAGATGATCCTCAAGGCCGCGGGTATCGAGAAGGGCTCCGGCGAGCCGCACAAGACCAAGGTCGCCAAGATCACCGAGGCGCAGGTCCGCGAGATCGCCACGACCAAGCTCCCCGACCTCAACGCCAACGACCTGGACGCCGCCGCGAAGATCATCGCCGGTACCGCGCGTTCCATGGGCGTCGTCGTCGAGGGCTGAGCCCCAACACCCGTACATCAGCAGAAGTGGCGGGGCCTGCTCGGCCCGGACCACGACTCCTAAGACTCACCAGGAGAAGCAGTGAGCAAGCGCAGCAAGTCTCTCCGCGCTGCGGACGCCAAGGTCGACCGGGACAAGCTCTACGCCCCGCTCGAGGCCGTCCGTCTCGCCAAGGAGACCTCCACGACCAAGTTCGACGGCACCGTCGAGGTCGCCTTCCGTCTGGGTGTCGACCCGCGCAAGGCCGACCAGATGGTCCGTGGCACCGTGAACCTTCCGCACGGCACCGGTAAGACCGCCCGGGTCCTGGTCTTCGCGACCGGCGACCGTGCCGAGGCCGCGCGTGCCGCGGGCGCCGACATCGTCGGCGCCGACGAGCTCATCGACGAGGTTTCGAAGGGCCGCCTGGACTTCGACGCCGTCGTCGCCACCCCGGACCTCATGGGCAAGGTCGGCCGTCTCGGCCGCGTCCTCGGCCCCCGTGGTCTCATGCCGAACCCCAAGACCGGCACCGTGACCCCGGACGTCGCCAAGGCTGTCAACGACATCAAGGGCGGCAAGATCGAGTTCCGCGTCGACAAGCACTCGAACCTGCACTTCATCATCGGCAAGACGTCCTTCGAGGACGACAAGCTGGTGGAGAACTACGGCGCCGCGCTGGAGGAGATCCTCCGTCTGAAGCCGTCCGCCGCCAAGGGTCGCTACATCAAGAAGGCCGCGATCAGCACCACGATCGGCCCCGGCATTCCGGTCGACCCGAACCGCACCCGCAACCTCCTCGTCGAGGAGGACCCGGCCGCGGTCTGAGCCTGAAGCTCACCGAAGTCAGGTCAGGGCCCCGCAACCTTTCGAGGTGCGGGGCCCGTCCCATTTCCGGGTACGTGTGTCAGTGCCCCGCGCTAACGTGCGGGACAGGAATCGCATAGGGGTGGGACGAATGAAGAGCACGAGTGTGCGCCGGATGGCTCTCGCGATCGCCGTGACGACCGCGCTGACGGGCCTGGCGGCCTGTTCGTCGGACGGGGGCTCGGGGGGCTCCGACAAGGACGACCAGGCCTCGGGGACCGGCAAGGGCGTCACCAAGGTCAGCCCGATAGCCGCGCTGCGCTCCGCCGAGAAGTCCACCGACGCCGCCGACTCCGCCAAGGTCGAGTCCACGACCGTCATGGGCTCGATGATGTCCATGACCGCCGACGGCGCCCTCGGCTGGGCCGACGGGATCTCCGGCACCGTCACCATCGAGTACACCGGCGGCACGCTCACCGACACCATGCGCCAGCTGGGCACCACCAAGATGGAGGCCCGGTACCTCCCCGACGCCTACTACGCGAAGATGGGCGACGCGTTCGCCGAGCAGGCCGGCGGCAAGCACTGGATCAGGTACGACTACGACGACCTCGCGGACCTCGCGGGCGGCTCCGGCGCGTACCTCAAGGACCAGATGCAGAACGCCACCCCCAACCAGTCGGTGAAGCTCCTGCTGGCCTCCGGGGACGTGAAGAAGGTCGGCGAGGAGAAGGTCCGCGGCAAGGACACCACGCACTACTCGGGCACCGTCGACGTCGCCGACCTCGCCGGCAAGAACTCCAGCCTCAGCGAGAGCCAGCTCGCCGACCTGAAGAAGCAGCTCGAACAGGCCGGGGTCACCACCGAGACCGTCGACATCTGGGTCGACGACCAGGACCTCCTGGTCAAGAAGGTGGAGAAGGGCCAGATGGCCACCGGAGCGCTGACGCAGACCGCCTACTACAGCGACTACGGCGTGCAGGTCTCCGCCGAGAAGCCCCCGGCGAGCGACACCGAGGACTTCAAGAAGCTCCTGGAGAAGCAGGGCGGCAGCGTCGCCGGCACCACCTCCTGAGCCACACGGAATTCATGAGACCGCTTACACCCCATCGGTTAGGCTCACGGTCCTGCTGTGAATCGACCATGTGTTCCGTGTGGTCGTGTTCCTTGTGTTCCTTGGGGGGAATCGATGGGGTTTTCGGTACGACGTTCCGCGCGCTCTCGGACGGTCGGCGTGGGGCTCGCCGCCGTGGCCCTCGCCGCCGGTGCGGTGAGCTGTTCCAAGGGGGAGTCCGAGGAGTCGCCCAAGATGACGCCGGCCGCCGCGGTGGCCAAGGCGGCGAAGAACTCGGACGACATCTCGTCCTTGCGCTACCGGATGACGGGTGAGTACCCGGAGCAGGGGCGCATCAAGGCCGAGGCCTCGATGCGGATCAAGCCCAGCATCGCCATGAGCATGAAGATGACGGCGCTGGACCAGGGCAAGGACGGCTCCGCGGAGATCCGGCTCGTCGACAAGGCCATGTACATCGGGGGCAACCCCGAGATGGCCAAGGAGATGGACGGCAAGACCTGGATGAAGTTCGACATGTCCGCGCTGAGCGACGAGCAGCTCGGCGGGGGCGCCGCCGGCGCCGGACAGGCCGAGCAGAACCCGGCCGCCGAGTCCACCTTCATGACCGGTGCCAAGGACGTGAAGAAGGTCGGCACCGAGAAGGTCGACGGGGTCGAGACCACCCACTACACGGGCACCCTCACCCTCGACGCGCTCCGCGACTCCTTCAAGGACGAGGACAAGGCGACCCGCGAGAAGCGCGAGAAGAGCGTCGAGCAGTACGAGAAGATGGGCGTCGACAAGCTCACGATGGACATGTGGATCGACGGTGACGACCACACCAAGCAGTTCCGCATGAAGGGCCCCGCCGACAAGGGCACGCTGGACCTGACCATCACCTTCCTCGACATCAACAAGCCGGTCACGGTCACGGCGCCGCCCGCCAAGGACACCGTCGACCTCGCCGAGATGATGAAGGAAGCCCAGAGCGGCTGAGCACCGTACGACCGGATTTGCCTCGCGGCGATCCGGTCACGTACTCTCCTACAGAAGCCAAAGACCGCTGGTCGTTGCCGTGTCCTCGTGAGAGGGCGCGGTGGCCGAAGGATCCGCTGATTACCGCGGACGACCCGCGCAGGTGACTGTGGAAGTTGCTCCCGTTCTGGATTCGTCCGAGATGGTTGAGCTACGCCCCGTGCGCCTGCGCCGGGGCGTTTCGTTTTTCGCAGCTCCTTCTGAGCGGTCCTCATCACCCGGAAGGAGGCCACGCTTATGGCAAGGCCCGACAAGGCTGCCGCGGTAGCCGAGCTCGCGGACCAGTTCCGCAGCTCGAACGCCGCTGTGCTGACCGAGTACCGGGGTCTCACCGTGGCGCAGCTCAAGACGCTGCGTCGTTCGCTCGGTGACGACGCCCAGTACGCCGTGGTGAAGAACACGCTGACCAAGATTGCGGCCAACGAGGCCGGGATCGACACGCTCGACGACCTGTTCAACGGTCCGACGGCGGTCGCCTTCATCACCGGTGACCCGGTGACGTCGGCGAAGGGTCTTCGTGACTTCGCCAAGGACAACCCGAACCTCGTCATCAAGGGCGGTGTCCTTGACGGCAAGGCGCTGTCCGCCGACGAGATCAAGAAGCTTGCGGACCTCGAGTCCCGCGAGGTTCTGCTCGCCAAGCTGGCGGGCGCCATGAAGGGCAAGCAGACGCAGGCTGCTCAGGTCTTCCAGGCGCTTCCGGCGAAGCTCGTCCGCACCGTGGACGCGCTTCGTGCCAAGCAGGACGAGCAGGGCGGTGCCGAGTAACTCGGCTCGCATCATGACCGCCGCCTGAGGCTCCCCGCCGAAGGAAGCGGTCGTAGCGGGCCGAACGTACGCCCGCCAGACATGTACATCCGGCACCAGCCGAATTGATTTGGAAGGAAGCCATCATGGCTCTCACCCAGGACGAACTGCTCGCCGAGTTCGAGGGCATGACCCTCATCCAGCTCTCCGAGTTCGTGAAGGCGTTCGAGGAGAAGTTCGACGTCACCGCCGCCGCGGCCGTCGCCGTTGCCGCCCCGGGTGCCCCGGGCGCCCCGGTCGAGGCCGCTGAGGAGAAGGACGAGTTCGACGTCATCCTCACCGGCGCCGGCGAGAAGAAGATCCAGGTCATCAAGGTCGTGCGTGAGCTGACCTCCCTGGGTCTGAAGGAGGCCAAGGACCTCGTCGACGGCACCCCGAAGCCGGTCCTCGAGAAGGTCAACAAGGAGGCCGCTGACAAGGCCGCCGAGTCCCTCAAGGCCGCGGGCGCGTCCGTCGAGGTCAAGTAAGACCTCTCGCAGGCCCCAGGGGCCTGTAACGCAGTAGCGCTGAAGAGCGATCATCCATCCGGGTGGTCGCTCTTCGGCGTTCTCGGGGTTCCAGTGGCGGCTGAGTTGTCCCCGAGGACGTGAGGGGTATGGTGATCTTCGCCGTGCCTCCGAGCACCCCTGGTGGCGACCGGTTTGGGCGAGACAGGCCTTGACGAACCGCACGCAGCGCGCAATTCTCAGGACGCGTCGCCAGAACGGTCCGAATCCGAGGCATGGATCGGCGACGAAGAGGGCAGTATCAACGTGCGTTGAGGGCAGGCATGCCGAAGGCGTTGAGGGTGACGAGGGTCAAAGAAAATCGGGGCTGGACATCAGTGCGCCAAGTGGCTACACTGACCCTTTGCGCTGCCTGTTAGCTGTCCCCTGCCCGTCACCAGGGGTCTGCCCTCGCCTCAGCAACGACGACCGAAACTCCCTCACCTGGGACTTCTGTCTTCGTGCGCGGGAGAGGGACCGGCACGCGCGTAGTGAGTCCGAGCCCTCGGAAGGACCCCCTCTTGGCCGCCTCGCGCAACGCCTCGACCGCGAATACGAACAACGGCGCCAGCACCGCCCCGCTGCGCATTTCCTTTGCAAAGATCAAGGAGCCTCTCGAGGTTCCGAACCTGCTCGCGCTGCAGACCGAGAGCTTTGACTGGCTGCTCGGGAACACCGCCTGGCAGAGTCGGGTCGAGGAGGCCCTGGAGTCCGGTCAGGACGTCCCCACGAAGTCCGGTCTGGAGGAGATCTTCGAGGAGATCTCCCCGATCGAGGACTTCTCCGGGTCGATGTCGCTGACGTTCCGTGACCACCGTTTCGAGCCGCCGAAGAACAGCATCGACGAGTGCAAGGACCGCGACTTCACGTACGCGGCCCCGCTCTTCGTGACGGCTGAGTTCACCAACAACGAGACCGGCGAGATCAAGTCCCAGACGGTCTTCATGGGCGACTTCCCGCTCATGACCCACAAGGGCACCTTCGTCATCAACGGCACCGAGCGTGTCGTGGTGTCGCAGCTGGTCCGTTCGCCGGGTGTCTACTTCGACTCCTCGATCGACAAGACGTCCGACAAGGACATCTTCTCCGCCAAGATCATCCCGTCCCGGGGTGCCTGGCTGGAGATGGAGATCGACAAGCGCGACATGGTCGGTGTGCGCATCGACCGCAAGCGCAAGCAGTCCGTGACCGTCCTGCTCAAGGCTCTCGGTTGGACGACCGAGCAGATCCTGGAGGAGTTCGGCGAGTACGAGTCCATGCGCGCCACCCTGGAGAAGGACCACACCCAGGGCCAGGACGACGCGCTGCTGGACATCTACCGCAAGCTGCGTCCGGGCGAGCCCCCCACGCGTGAGGCCGCGCAGACGCTGCTCGAGAACCTCTACTTCAACCCGAAGCGTTACGACCTCGCCAAGGTCGGCCGCTACAAGGTCAACAAGAAGCTGGGTGCGGAGGCTCCGCTCGACGCGGGCGTCCTGACCGTCGAGGACATCATCTCGACGATCAAGTACCTGGTGAAGCTGCACGCGGGCGAGACCGAGACGGTCGGCGACAGCGGCGCGAACATCGTCGTCGAGACCGACGACATCGACCACTTCGGCAACCGTCGTCTGCGCAGCGTCGGCGAGCTCATCCAGAACCAGGTCCGTACGGGTCTGGCGCGTATGGAGCGAGTCGTCCGCGAGCGCATGACGACCCAGGACGTCGAGGCGATCACGCCGCAGACCCTGATCAACATCCGGCCGGTCGTCGCCTCCATCAAGGAGTTCTTCGGCACCAGCCAGCTGTCGCAGTTCATGGACCAGAACAACCCGCTGTCGGGTCTGACGCACAAGCGTCGTCTCTCGGCGCTGGGCCCTGGTGGTCTGTCCCGTGAGCGGGCCGGCTTCGAGGTCCGTGACGTGCACCCGTCTCACTACGGCCGTATGTGCCCGATCGAGACGCCCGAAGGCCCGAACATCGGTCTGATCGGTTCGCTCGCCTCCTACGGCCGCGTCAACGCGTTCGGTTTCGTGGAGACGCCGTACCGCAAGGTCGTCGACGGTGTCGTCACCGACGAGGTCGACTACCTGACGGCCGACGAAGAGGACCGATTCGTCATCGCGCAGGCCAACGCCACGCTCGACGACGGCATGCGCTTCACCGAGAACCGCGTCCTGGTCCGCCGCCGTGGCGGCGAGGTCGACTACGTCCCCGGTGACGACGTGGACTACATGGACGTCTCGCCGCGCCAGATGGTGTCGGTCGCGACCGCCATGATCCCGTTCCTCGAGCACGACGACGCCAACCGTGCCCTCATGGGCGCGAACATGATGCGTCAGGCCGTGCCGCTGATTAAGTCCGAGTCCCCGCTCGTCGGCACCGGCATGGAGTACCGCTCCGCCGTCGACGCCGGCGACGTGGTCAAGGCCGAGAAGGCGGGTGTGGTCCAGGAGGTCTCCGCGGACTACATCACCACGGCCAACGACGACGGCACGTACATCACGTACCGCCTGGCCAAGTTCGCCCGCTCCAACCAGGGCACCTCGGTCAACCAGAAGGTCATCGTCAACGAGGGCGACCGGATCATCGAGGGCCAGGTCCTGGCTGACGGTCCGGCCACCGAGAACGGCGAGATGGCGCTGGGCAAGAACCTGCTCGTGGCGTTCATGCCGTGGGAGGGTCACAACTACGAGGACGCGATCATCCTGTCGCAGCGCCTCGTGCAGGACGACGTCCTCTCCTCGATCCACATCGAGGAGCACGAGGTCGACGCCCGTGACACCAAGCTCGGCCCCGAGGAGATCACCCGGGACATCCCGAACGTCTCCGAGGAGGTCCTCGCCGACCTCGACGAGCGCGGCATCATCCGGATCGGTGCCGAGGTCGTCGCCGGCGACATCCTCGTCGGCAAGGTCACGCCCAAGGGCGAGACCGAGCTGACCCCCGAGGAGCGCCTGCTCCGCGCGATCTTCGGTGAGAAGGCGCGCGAGGTCCGCGACACCTCCCTGAAGGTGCCGCACGGCGAGATCGGCAAGGTCATCGGCGTCCGCGTCTTCGACCGTGAGGAAGGCGACGAGCTGCCGCCGGGCGTGAACCAGCTGGTTCGTGTCTACGTGGCGCAGAAGCGCAAGATCACGGACGGTGACAAGCTCGCCGGCCGACACGGCAACAAGGGTGTCATCTCCAAGATCCTGCCCATCGAGGACATGCCGTTCCTCGAGGACGGGACCCCCGTCGACATCATCCTCAACCCGCTCGGTGTGCCGTCCCGAATGAACCCGGGACAGGTCCTGGAGATCCACCTCGGCTGGCTCGCCAGCCGCGGCTGGGACGTCTCCGGTCTCGCCGACGAGTGGGCGCAGCGCCTCCAGGCGATCGGCGCCGACTCCGTCGCGCCGGGCACCAACGTCGCGACCCCGGTCTTCGACGGTGCGCGTGAGGACGAGCTCGCGGGTCTGCTGAACCACACCATCCCGAACCGCGACGGCGAGCGCATGGTGCTCCCGACCGGTAAGGCGCGGCTGTTCGACGGCCGTAGCGGTGAGCCGTTCCCGGACCCGATCTCGGTCGGCTACATGTACATCCTGAAGCTGCACCACCTGGTCGACGACAAGCTGCACGCCCGCTCGACCGGTCCGTACTCGATGATCACCCAGCAGCCGCTGGGTGGTAAGGCTCAGTTCGGTGGCCAGCGCTTCGGTGAGATGGAGGTGTGGGCGCTGGAGGCTTACGGCGCCGCGTACGCCCTCCAGGAGCTGCTGACCATCAAGTCCGACGACGTCACCGGCCGCGTGAAGGTCTACGAGGCCATCGTCAAGGGCGAGAACATCCCCGAGCCCGGCATTCCCGAGTCCTTCAAGGTGCTCATCAAGGAAATGCAGTCCCTGTGCCTCAACGTGGAGGTGCTGTCCTCGGACGGCATGTCCATCGAGATGCGCGACACCGACGAGGATGTCTTCCGCGCTGCGGAGGAGCTCGGCATCGACCTGTCCCGGCGCGAGCCGAGCAGCGTCGAAGAGGTCTGACGGGAGTCCGGGGGCCTGCGTCCAGCAGGTCCCCGGCCCCAGGACCCCCGTATCAGACCCCAAGACTTACGACCCTGAGAGGGATTGACGCATAGTGCTCGACGTCAACTTCTTCGACGAGCTCCGGATCGGCCTGGCCACCGCTGACGACATCCGTCAGTGGAGCCACGGCGAGGTCAAGAAGCCCGAGACCATCAACTACCGCACGCTCAAGCCCGAAAAGGACGGACTCTTCTGCGAGAAGATCTTCGGTCCGACCCGGGACTGGGAGTGCTACTGCGGCAAGTACAAGCGCGTCCGCTTCAAGGGCATCATCTGTGAGCGCTGTGGCGTCGAGGTCACTCGCGCCAAGGTGCGCCGTGAGCGGATGGGCCACATCGAGCTGGCCGCTCCCGTCACGCACATCTGGTACTTCAAGGGCGTCCCGTCGCGTCTGGGCTACCTGCTCGACCTGGCCCCGAAGGACCTGGAGAAGGTCATCTACTTCGCGGCGTACATGATCACGTACGTCGACGAGGAGCGCCGCACCCGCGACCTGCCCTCCCTGGAGGCGCACGTCTCCGTGGAGCGTCAGCAGGTCGAGAACCGTCGCGACGCCGACCTGGAGGCCCGCGCCAAGAAGCTCGAGTCCGACCTGGCCGAGCTCGAGGCCGAGGGTGCCAAGGCCGACGTGCGCCGCAAGGTGCGCGAGGGTGCCGAGCGTGAGATGAAGCAGCTGCGTGACCGTGCGCAGCGCGAGATCGACCGGCTCGACGAGGTGTGGACCCGCTTCAAGAACCTCAAGGTCCAGGACCTCGAGGGCGACGAGCTCCTCTACCGCGAGCTGCGTGACCGCTTCGGCACGTACTTCGACGGTTCGATGGGTGCCGCGGCGCTGCAGAAGCGCCTGGAGTCCTTCGACCTCGACGAGGAGGCCGAGAAGCTCCGCGAGATCATCCGTACCGGCAAGGGCCAGAAGAAGACCCGTGCGCTGAAGCGGCTGAAGGTCGTGTCTGCCTTCCTGCAGACCTCCAACAGCCCCAAGGGCATGGTCCTCGACTGCGTCCCGGTCATCCCGCCGGACCTCCGCCCGATGGTGCAGCTGGACGGTGGCCGCTTCGCGACCTCCGACCTGAACGACCTGTACCGCCGTGTGATCAACCGCAACAACCGTCTGAAGAGGCTCCTCGACCTCGGTGCGCCCGAGATCATCGTCAACAACGAGAAGCGCATGCTTCAGGAGGCTGTTGACGCCCTCTTCGACAACGGTCGTCGTGGTCGGCCGGTCACCGGTCCGGGTAACCGCCCGCTGAAGTCCCTCAGCGACATGCTGAAGGGCAAGCAGGGTCGATTCCGTCAGAACCTGCTCGGTAAGCGTGTGGACTACTCCGCGCGTTCCGTGATCGTCGTCGGTCCGCAGCTGAAGCTGCACCAGTGCGGTCTGCCGAAGGCGATGGCGCTGGAGCTCTTCAAGCCGTTCGTGATGAAGCGCCTGGTCGACCTGAACCACGCGCAGAACATCAAGAGCGCCAAGCGCATGGTGGAGCGCGGCCGCACGGTCGTGTACGACGTCCTCGAAGAGGTCATCGCCGAGCACCCGGTTCTGCTGAACCGTGCTCCCACCCTGCACCGCCTCGGCATCCAGGCCTTCGAGCCGCAGCTGGTCGAGGGCAAGGCCATCCAGATCCACCCGCTCGTCTGCACCGCGTTCAACGCGGACTTCGACGGTGACCAGATGGCCGTGCACCTGCCGCTGTCCGCGGAGGCGCAGGCCGAGGCCCGCATCCTGATGCTGTCCTCGAACAACATCCTCAAGCCCGCCGACGGCCGTCCGGTGACGATGCCGACCCAGGACATGGTCCTCGGTCTGTTCTTCCTCACCACCGACGGTGAGCTCCGTGACACCAAGGGCGAGGGCCGTGCGTTCGGCTCCACGGCCGAGGCGATCATGGCGTTCGACGCCGGCGAGCTGGCTCTGCAGTCGCAGATCGACATCCGCTTCCCGGTGGGCACCATCCCGCCGCGTGGCTGGACGCCGCCGGTGGCCGAGGAGGGCGAGCCGGAGTACCAGTCGGGCGACAGCTTCCGGCTGCGTACGACCCTGGGCCGCGCGCTCTTCAACGAGCTGCTGCCCGAGGACTACCCGTTCGTCGACTACTCGGTCGGCAAGAAGCAGCTCTCCGAGATCGTCAACGACCTCGCCGAGCGCTACCCCAAGGTCATCGTGGCGGCGACGCTCGACAACCTGAAGGCGGCCGGCTTCTACTGGGCGACCCGTTCCGGTGTCACCGTCGCCATCTCCGACGTCGTCGTTCCCGAGGCGAAGAAGGAGATCGTCAAGGGCTACGAGGCGCAGGACGAGAAGGTCCAGAAGCAGTACGAGCGCGGTCTGATCACCAAGGAAGAGCGCACTCAGGAGCTCATCGCGATCTGGACCAAGGCGACCAACGAGGTCGCCGAGGCGATGAACGAGAACTTCCCCAAGACGAACCCCATCTTCATGATGGTTGACTCGGGTGCCCGAGGAAACATGATGCAGATGCGGCAGATCGCCGGTATGCGTGGTCTGGTGTCGAACGCC
This sequence comes from Streptomyces justiciae, assembly GCF_015163075.1. GTDB lineage: Bacteria > Actinomycetota > Actinomycetes > Streptomycetales > Streptomycetaceae > Streptomyces > Streptomyces justiciae. Next base: position 64,893 of record NZ_JADDXU010000031.1, on the reverse strand, counting down.
AAGAACGAGACGATCCCGCGTCCCATCAAGGCGTCCTTCCGTGAGGGCCTGTCCGTGCTGGAGTACTTCATCTCCACGCACGGTGCCCGTAAGGGTCTGGCCGACACCGCCCTGCGTACCGCCGACTCGGGTTACCTGACCCGTCGTCTGGTGGACGTCTCGCAGGACGTCATCATCCGCGAGGAGGACTGCGGCACCGAGCGCGGTCTCAAGCTCGCCATCGCCGAGGTCGGCGCGGACGGCGTGCTGCGCAAGGCCGACAACGTCGAGACCAGCGTGTACGCCCGTGCCCTGGCCGAGGACATCACCGTCGACGGCAAGGTGCTGGCCCCGGCCAACACCGACCTCGGCGACGTCCTCATCGACGAGCTGGTCAAGCACGGTGTCTCCGAGGTCAAGACCCGCTCGGTCCTGACCTGTGAGTCCGCCGTCGGCACCTGCGCCATGTGCTACGGCCGCTCCCTGGCCACCGGCAAGCTGGTCGACATCGGTGAGGCGGTCGGCATCATCGCCGCCCAGTCCATCGGTGAGCCCGGTACCCAGCTGACGATGCGTACCTTCCACACCGGTGGTGTGGCCGGTGACGACATCACCCAGGGTCTGCCGCGTGTCGTCGAGCTCTTCGAGGCCCGTACCCCGAAGGGTGTCGCCCCGATCTCCGAGGCCTCCGGCCGCGTCCGGATCGAGGAGACCGAGAAGACCAAGAAGATCGTCATCACGCCGGACGACGGCAGCGACGAGACGGCGTACCCGATCTCGAAGCGCGCCCGACTCCTGGTCAGCGAGGGCGAGCACGTCGAGGTGGGCCAGAAGCTCACCGTGGGTGCCACCAACCCGCACGACGTGCTGCGCATCCTGGGCCAGCGTGCCGTCCAGGTCCACCTGGTCGGCGAGGTCCAGAAGGTCTACAACTCGCAGGGTGTGTCGATCCACGACAAGCACATCGAGATCATCATCCGGCAGATGCTCCGCCGCGTGACGATCATCGAGTCCGGCGACGCCGAGCTGCTGCCCGGTGAGCTGGTCGAGCGCTCGAAGTTCGAGACCGAGAACCGTCGTGTGGTCCAGGAGGGCGGTCACCCGGCCTCGGGTCGTCCGCAGCTGATGGGTATCACCAAGGCCTCGCTGGCGACGGAATCCTGGCTGTCGGCCGCCTCCTTCCAGGAGACGACCCGAGTCCTGACGGACGCGGCGATCAACGCCAAGTCCGACAGCCTCATCGGCCTCAAGGAGAACGTCATCATCGGTAAGCTCATCCCGGCCGGTACGGGTCTGTCCCGCTACCGCAACATCCGGGTCGAGCCGACCGAGGAGGCCAAGGCCGCGATGTACTCGGCCGTCGGCTACGACGACATCGACTACTCGCCGTTCGGCACGGGCTCCGGCCAGGCCGTTCCGCTGGAGGACTACGACTACGGTCCGTACAACCAGTAGTAGTTGGTTCTGAAGTCCTGAAGGGCGGTCACCTCGTTTCGTACGGGGTGGCCGCCCTTCGGCGTTCCCGGGTGGTTCAGAGGCCGGTGCGCAGGTACGGCTCCAGGGCGCGGATGCGGGTGTGGTTGTCCGGGTGGGTGGACAGCAGCCGGGCGAACGCGCCGGGCTCCTTGAGACGGTGACCGGCCGCCACGACCTGCGCCTTCTCGCGGTCCTCCGCCGCCTGCAACTGGTACAGCACCTGGGTCATCTGCCCGGCGAAACCGAGGACGGCGGCCTGCTGGTCGGCGCGCAGCTCGGCCTTGCGGCCCGTGTAGGCGAGCAGATACGGGGCGAGGACGAGGGGCAGCGTGGCGTACCAGGCCGCGACGAACCCGCCGACGAGACACATCCCGATGACGAACGTGACCAGGAGATAGGCCCGCCAGGACAGCACAGCGGCGATGGCGAGGGCGATGCGCGCCACGAACTTCGTGACGGTCCAGGCGATCCGGCCGGGCAGCGAGTACCAGTAGCCGAGCAGGCCGGCCCAGGCGTGGCCGCCGGTGTGGTGGCCGAGTTCATGGGCGAGTACGGCGGCCAGGTTGCTGCTGGGGATCTCGTTGAGGGCGTACGTCGTGACGCTGACGACGTGTCCGGCGACCGCGGAGGCGTTGAGCTCGGGGCTGTTCTCCACCATCAGCTCGTAGCTGTGCGCCTCGATGCCGGCGCGGGCGGTGACCTCACGCCAGATCGGTTCGAGCCGGGCCTGCTCCTGGGCCAGCGGGGCGCGGAGCTTGAGGACGCGGCGGGCGAAGGCGAGCTCGGTGGGGCGGTGGAAGACGAGACCTCCGGTGGCCAGCCAGGCGAGGACGACGATCCAGCCGCCGGCCTCGCCGAACAACGCGAACGCGATGGTGCCGACCACGGCCGCGCTCACGATGAGGCTCGGCACGTGGACGAGCAGGCTCCCTATGGCGGTGGCGTCGGCACCGCGCTGGTGTGCGGCGACGTGGACCCGGGAGCCGAGGTGGCGGTAGTCGAGGTCGTCGGGGGCGGGGGCGGGGGTGGGGATGGGGGTGGGGTGCGGGGGGATGTGGGGGGTGGGCGCGGGTGTCGTGCTGGGGGCGGGCGGGGTGGTCGGGTACTGGGGTGGTGCGGCGGTGGGGTACGGGGTCGCGGGTGCTGTGGGGTACTGGGGTGGTGGGGCGGCGGGGTAGTACTGCGGGGCGGCGCCGGATGCGTACTGGGCGTCGGGGCCCGTGGGGTACTGCGGGGGTGGTGCCGTGGGGTACTGCGGGGAGGGTGCTGTCGGGTACTGGGGTGCGGCTGCCGTCGGGTACGAGGGTGGTGGTGGGGTCGCGGGGTACTGGGGTGGGGGTGGTGCTGTGGGGTGCTGTTGTTGTGGGGTGCCGGCGACCGGGTCTGGTGGTTGGGACATGGGGCTCCTTCTGCGCGTGTGAGGGTGGGGTACGTGTGTGTGGGCGGGCTCAGCCGGTCAGCAGGCCCGCGGGGAGCAGCAGCGCGCCCGCGCAGAAGGTGATCAGGCCGGCGCGGATCCACTGGTGCTTGCGGGCGGCGATGAGGCTGGTCTCGGTGAGGGACGCGGTGAGGCCGGCGGCAGGGTCGCGTTCGGTGTCGGCGAGGGCCTCGGCCAGCCGGCCGTCGCGTACGGCCCGTTGGACGTCGCCGAAGTAGCAGAGGGGGCGTCCCGGGGCCCATTCGCCGGTGCCGTACCGGGGCAGTACGGCGAGCAGCAGGGCGAACAGCGACAGGGCGAACGCGACGACTCCGGCCCACCACAGGACAGCGCCGGGGGCTGAGAGCGACTGGGGGCTCCACTGCTGGCCCGCCACCAGCCCGCTGAACACCCCGGCGGTCATCCCGAGCGCCGCGACCAGCACGGACGCCTTGCTGTCGGCGCGGGCTATCTCGCCGCGCATGTCGGTGAGGAGGCGCTCGGCGACCTGGCGGCCCGGGGGAGCGGTGACGGGGGCGGTCATGAGGGCTCCGCGTCGGGGGCGGGTGACCCGGCGGGCGGCGCGGGGGGCGGCTCCGGTGGGGCGGGGGCGCTGGCTTGGACGGGGGCGCTGGCTTGGGCGGGGGCGCTGGGCTGGGCGGGGGCGCTGGCTTGGATGGGGGCGCTGGGCTGGGCGGGGGCGCTGGCTTGGATGGGGGCGCTGGGCTGGGCGGGGGCGAACGGTCCCGGCGCGGGTGGGGTGACCGGGACGGGGCCGCCTGGCGGGGTCGGCGCGGTGGCGGTGCCGGGGGCTGATGCCGGGGGAGGGGAGCTCGGCGCCCCGGGCGTGGATGCGCCGCCCGAGGCGTATGGGGAGGGTGCGGCGTGCGGGGAGGAGGGCGGGGGTGCGCCGGTGGGTTGGTACGGGGAGGACGGCGGTGCGCCGGCAGGGTGGTGCGGCGAGGGCGGGGCGGCTGGGCCCGGGGCCTGGCCGGGCACGTAGGGCACCCCGGCCAGCGGCCCGTTTCCGGTCGGGTATCCACCGCCGCCCGGCACCGGTGGTACGTAGGGCCCTCCCGGCACGGCCCCGGCCCCCGGCGGGTACGCCTCGCCCGGCAGGCCTTCCGCTCCCGGCGGATACGCCCCGCCCGGCAGGCCCCCCGTCCCCGGCGGATACGCCCCGCCCGGCACGGGCCCCGGTACGTAGGGCCCTCCCGGTGGCGTTCCGTTGCCCGGCGGATACGCCTCGCCCGGTACCGGGCCTGCTCCCGGCACGTACGGCGTCCCCGGTGGCGGTCCGTATCCCGAGGTCGGCGTTGCCGGTGAGGGACCCGTCCCCGGCGCGTACGGTGCTCCCGGCACCGGCCCCGGCCCCGTCCCCGGCCCGTACGGCGCTCCCGGCACCGGCCCCGGCCCCGTCCCCGGCGCGTACGGCGCTCCCGTCCCCGGCCCCGACCCCGGCCCGTACAGCGTTGTCGGCGCGGGGCCCGCCCCCGGGACGTACGGCACCCCCGGTGTGGCCGTCTCCCCCGGGTAGGCGGGGCCCGGAGCGGCGGGGAGTTCACCCCCGGGGGCGTTCGGAGGCTGGGTTCTTCTGTGGAGGAGGTCGTCGATTTCCTGGCGGATCTGTTTCAGGGACTCGGCCTTCTGGTAGTCCTCCAGGTCGTCGCCGCTGATCAGTTCCAACTGGGTTTTGATGAAGGTCAGTTGGTCCTGGTGGATGTTGTTGATGACGAGCTGGGTGTCCTCGGGGTGGGCGGCGAGGTGGAGGGCCCAGGCGCCGACCCCGCCGTGCTGGAGCCAGTACTGGTAGAAGTGGATCTTCTCGGCGACCAGTTGCTGCTGCTGACGCTGTTGCAGCGCCTCCAGCTCGAAGCTCTGCTGCGCCGCCCGCATCCGGTACGCGTGCTCGGGGTCGAGCATGTCCGTCTCGTAGCGCAGCGCCCGTTGCCGCCGCCGGTGGGCGATCGCCTCGTCGTCGAGGCTGAGCCGGAGCACACAGGTGACCGTCAGGCCGATGCCGGCGGCGAAGGAGCCGACGGACAGGGCCTGTTGCACGGCCGCCTCCGCCGTCGCGCTGTCCTCGATGGAGTAGCCGCGGCTGACCGGGCGGGCGAACTGCTGGAGTTCGCGGGTCAGTCGGGTCGGTACGTCCCGCTCGCCGCTGCGGACGAAGGCCTCGGGGTCGTGCACCCGCCAGGTCAGGTCGGCCGTCGCGCCGAAGGCGAACGCGTCGTCGTCGCTGGGCAGCTGGAGGTCGAGGCGGACCGGGTGGCTGCCCATGTCGACCTCGTAGACGGAGGTGTAGCGGCGGGTCGCGGCGTCCGTGCGGCTGGGGCGGTGCGGCGGGACGTAGACGTCGTACGCCCCGCCCGCCGTCGCGAAGACCAGGGCGTGGTCGATCGCGGTGACCTGGCGGCGTGCGGTGTAGTCGAACCGTGAGATGGGCTTCACGGTGAGGACCGGGTCGATCAACGTGCTGTGCCGGTCGGCCTGTTGCTGCCACTCCGGCTGACGGCGGAAGTCCGCCATGGGTCAACTCCTCGACTGAGGCTGAGCGGATACAGAGGGGTGCAGCACGGCGAGCAGACGGTCGGCCACCGGGGGGCGCGGGCCGCCGTCCTCCGCTCGCATCGTGCGCAGTTCGTGGTCCAGGCGGTCGCGGTCGGCGGCCGTGACGATCAGGGCGGGCAGCAGGAACTCCAGGGCCCGGGCGGCGTCCGGGCTGCGCTGGGCGACCTGCGTCCAGGTCTGCAGGGCGTTCAGGGCCTGCCGGGTGTGGGCACGGTCGCCGAGGGCGGCGCGCCAGAGGGCGGCGAGATCGCGGGCCGAGTCGGTCTCGTACATGCCGGTGTCGGCGTACCACTCGACGAGCGCGCCCTCGTCGGCGTTGTCGCAGGCCCGTACGAAACCGGCCAGGGCGAGGGCCCGTACCGAAGGGGTGTCGTGCTGGAGCAGGCGGACCAGCTCGGAGAGCATCTCGCCGCGGCGGGTGCCCACGGACAGCAGCAGGGCCGTCGACTCGACGAGGTTGTCGCTCTCGGCCGGGGTGCTGTCGTCCACGCGGGCGCGGGCGGCGAGCGCGCTCAGGGCGGGGGCGGCCAGGTCGGGGCGGAGCGGGGCGAGCAGGCCCAGGGCGCGGATCGCGGTCCAGCGGCGGGCCCAGTGGCTGTCCGTGCACCAGCCGGTCAGCAGCCGCAGCACGACCGGGGCGTTGAGGAGCTGGGCGAGGACCAGGGTGTTCGCGGCGGTCACCCGGGGGCCGAAGGCACGGGAGACCGCCCAGCCGTCGATCAGCAGGGCCACGGCCGAGGGCAGGTCCGCGCGGGCGAGTACGGCGGCCGCGGCGGCGGCCCGGGTGCGGACCACGGGACGGCCGTCCCGGGCCAGCTCGCGCAGCCAGGTCACCAGCGCCGGACGCGCCGACGGATGCCCCGTCCACACCTCCGAGAGCAGCACGTGCGGGGTGTCCTCGCGCGGGAAGTAGGCGGTGAACTGCGGCACCGGCCCCCACTCGGTGCTCTCGTCCCGTGTCTCGCCCTCGGCGCCGGCCCGTTCGAGCCGTTCCTCGGCGCTCGGACCGAACACCGGGATCTCCGGCGGCTGTTCCGGCTCCTGGAGTCGCTGGAAGTGCACGAACAGCTTGTCGGCGAGCTCGGCCGCGAGGACGTAGGGGGCCTGGTCGAAGACGGCCAGCGCGATCAGGAACGCCTTGTCCCGCAGATCGGTGCTGGTGTCGCTCAGCCGGTCCCGGCACTGCTTGACCACCGCGGTCTGCCCGAAGTCCGCCAGCCGTGCCGCCGCCTCCGCGCTGCCGTCGTATCCGGTCAGCACCTCGGCGAACTCGGCCGCCTCGACCGGCCGGTGCGGTCCGCGCGCGAGGAACTCCCGCACCGGGGCGAGGCCGAGCAGCCGGCCCGCGTCGTCGCGCCGGCGCAGATGGGCCCGTACGACGTCCTCCGCGTCCGGCGGCTCCCAGGCCAGCGGGGGCACACCGGGCAGGAACGGCGACCGCTCGACCGTGATCACCAGGTAGCCGTCGGTCTGCTTGAGGCGGTCGACGGCGGCGTAGAGGTGGTTCTCCCGGAGCGGCCGGTTGCGGGTCAGGGGGAGGTCCCGCAGGACGTGGCCGCCGGGGCGGTCCAGCTGGGCGGTCAGGGTCGAGGGCGTGGTCTCGGAGGAGAGGGCGTGCACGGCCGGTACGCCGAGACGGTGCAGCAGCATCCGCGCGGCCGCGTACCGGCCGCAGGCGTGGGCGCCGGAGAGGACCAGGACGCGCTCCTCGCGCAGCCGGCGCAGCGCGGTCTCGAAGACGGGGCCGTCGACGAAGACCTCCGCGAGCGCTTCGAGGTGCTCGCGCGGTATCTCGCCGGACGGGGTCAGGTGCGCGGCCGACGCGTCGCCGTGGTGGTGGATCTCCGTCTTGCCGCCGAGGAACACGTCCCCGGTGACCTGCCCGCCGGACACCCCGTGCTGCGCCCCGCCGACCAGGCTGCCGCCGAAGCCGGCCCCCGGGCCGAGGATGAACCCCGGGGTGTGCGCGAACAGCTCGCGCTGCGCGGCCCGCGCCTCCTGCGTACGTTCCGCTGCGCCTTCTTCGGGCTCGCTGGGGACCGGCTGGGCCGCCGACACCTCCTCGGAGGCGGGCGTCGTCATGCCGCGTCACCCCCGGTGCCGCCGAGATGCACATTGCCGGTGACCTGTCCGCCGGACACCCCGTGCTGGTCCCCGGCGACCAGGCTGCCGCCGAAGGAGGGGGAACCGCCGGTGAAGTGGAACACCGCGGGCGGGGCCTGCCCCGGTGCCGGGCCGTCCCCCGAGGCACCCGGCACCGGGGCTCCCCCGCCCCCCGTTCCACTGTGGTCGTCGGACCGCGCGGGCACCGGCCCGTGCAGCCAGGCCTTCAAGGGGCCGTTCTTGCTGTCCACCGTCACGGCGTGGAAGGCGTCCGCCGGGATGCCCGGATGGTCGTGCCGCACGATCCCCGCGTGCACGGCGTCCGAGACGCACAGGGCGAAGTCGTCCCGGCGCTCGCGCAGGGCCGCGCGCAGAAGGGCCGCGTCGAGCAGGCGGCAGGCGTGGTTGAGGTCGGAGCCGACCCAGCCGTCGTGCTCGTCGACGGCGACGTACCCGGCGGCGACCACACCCCGCAGCCGGATCTGCGCCGACTTCGACGCCATGCGGTTGACCGAGCGGAGCTGCGCCGGGACCTCGGTGAGCAGGGCGCGCAGCAGCGCGGTCACGGACGCGTTCGCGTCGATCAGCTCCATCACCGCGTCACCCCGGTCGGCGCGCAGCCGCAGCGTCTCGTCGATGCCGGCGCGCTCCAGGGCGCGGTCGGTGACGTCGTAGAGCATCCGCCGTAAGTAGGCCTGCTCCACGTCGTCCCGGTCGCTGAACTTCTCGATGTCCAGGAGGAGGATCGTGCGGCTCACGGGGTCGGTCATGGTGGCCTTTCGGGTCGGGCGTACGGCGAGAAGAGTGGCCCTCGGGGCGGGGTGGGCGAGAGGGCGGATGACGCACTGGAACTGTGACCGTGTGCACAGAGGGCGCGGGGAAGCCCGTACGCCTCAGGTCTCCGCACGCGCGATCCGGCGCAGGACGTCCATGCGCACGATCCGCAGGGTGCGGCGGCCGGTGACCACCACGCCGCGGTCCCGCAGGTCCTTCAGCAGGCGCTGGACCATCTCGCGGGAGGCGCCCACCGAACCGGCCAGCTCCTGCTTGCTGAGCGGGACGAGGAGTTCGACGCCGGCCTCGGTATAGCGGGCGTTGGTGTGGGCCAGTTCCAGGAGGAGGGCGGCGAGGCGCTCGCGGACGTGCATGGAGGCGAACTCGATGCGGCGCTGGTCGGCGGCGCGCATCCGGTCGGAGGTGAGGCCGAGCAGGGCGTACGAGACGGCCGGGGAGTCGGTGAGGAACACCGTGAAGCGGTCCCGGTCCACCGCGACCGCGCGCACCGGCTCCAGCGCCGTCACCGTCGCCGAGCGGGGCCGCCCGGTCAGCGCCGCCGACTCGCCGACGATGTCGCCGGGGCCGCGCAGGGCGAGGAGCGCCTCGTAGCCGTTGACGGCGGCGGCGGTCACCTTGGTCCAGCCGTGGGTGACGAAGAGGACGTACGACGAGGGTTCGTGCTGGTGGAGCAGGACGTCGCGGGTGCGGAAGCGCAGCTCGCGGCCGAGCCCGAGCAGGGCCTCGCGGTCCTCCCGCTCCAGCCGGGCCAGGAAGGGCACCCGGTCGTCCAGGCTGTTCTCGCCCGGTAAGTCGGCCGCGGTCATGAAAGTCCCCCGTCTCCCAGTCGCCGCGCTCGTCACGCTGCGCAGCGACCCATCAACGTACTGAACTCGTCGGCGCCCTGAACGCGGTTCAGCGACATTCACAGATGTGGACAGGAAGAAGATCGTCGGGAGCCGAATGGAACGGGGATAATTCCGGCGCGTCGCACCCCGTCTCATTTGTTTTGACCGAAGTCCATGAGGTAGGTACGCTCAGACCTTGTGCCTGGGGTGTGCCCTGGCTCTCGTGCGTGTCTTCAGCCGCATCGCGAGCCGTGACACGGCCGCCGTAATCTGCGCCCTTTTCGCTTCGCGGCGAGAGTCTGCCGGATTCGACACACCCGACCGCGTGGGTCGGCGACGTTCCAGGTTAGCTGTACCCATCGGCACACAGAAACCGGAGAAGTAGTGCCTACGATCCAGCAGCTGGTCCGTAAGGGCCGGCAGGACAAGGTCGAGAAGAACAAGACGCCCGCACTCGAGGGTTCCCCTCAGCGTCGTGGCGTCTGCACGCGTGTGTTCACGACCACCCCGAAGAAGCCGAACTCGGCCCTGCGTAAGGTCGCGCGTGTGCGTCTGACCAGCGGGATCGAGGTCACCGCTTACATTCCGGGTGAGGGACACAACCTGCAGGAGCACTCCATCGTGCTCGTGCGCGGCGGCCGTGTGAAGGACCTGCCGGGTGTTCGCTACAAGATCATCCGTGGCTCCCTCGACACCCAGGGTGTCAAGAACCGCAAGCAGGCCCGTTCCCGCTACGGCGCCAAGAAGGAGAAGTAAGAATGCCTCGTAAGGGCCCCGCCCCGAAGCGCCCGGTCATCATCGACCCGGTCTACGGTTCTCCTCTGGTCACGTCGCTCATCAACAAGGTGCTGCTGAACGGCAAGCGCTCCACCGCCGAGCGCATCGTCTACGGCGCCATGGAGGGCCTGCGTGACAAGACGGGCAACGACCCGGTCATCACGCTGAAGCGCGCTCTGGAAAACATCAAGCCGACGCTTGAGGTCAAGTCCCGCCGTGTCGGTGGCGCGACCTACCAGGTGCCGGTCGAGGTCAAGCCCGGCCGTGCCAACACCCTGGCGCTGCGCTGGCTGGTCGGTTACTCCCGCGCCCGTCGCGAGAAGACCATGACCGAGCGCCTCCTCAACGAGCTTCTCGACGCTTCGAACGGCCTCGGTGCGGCCGTCAAGAAGCGCGAGGACACGCACAAGATGGCCGAGTCCAACAAGGCCTTCGCGCACTACCGCTGGTAGTCGCAGTCCACATCGAGACCGAGAGAAGACTGAAGCCTTATGGCTACCACTTCGCTTGACCTGGCCAGGGTCCGCAACATCGGGATCATGGCCCACATCGACGCGGGCAAGACGACCACCACCGAGCGGATTCTGTTCTACACCGGTGTGTCGTACAAGATCGGTGAGGTCCACGACGGTGCTGCCACCATGGACTGGATGGAGCAGGAGCAGGAGCGTGGCATCACGATCACCTCTGCTGCCACCACCTGTCACTGGCCGCTCGAGGGTGTCGACCACACCATCAACATCATCGACACCCCGGGTCACGTCGACTTCACCGTCGAGGTGGAGCGTTCGCTCCGCGTTCTCGACGGTGCCGTGACGGTGTTCGACGGCGTTGCCGGTGTGGAGCCGCAGTCCGAGACGGTGTGGCGTCAGGCCGACCGTTACGGCGTGCCCCGCATCTGCTTCGTCAACAAGCTGGACCGTACCGGCGCCGAGTTCCACCGCTGCGTGGACATGATCTCGGACCGCCTGGGCGCCCAGCCGCTCGTCATGCAGCTCCCGATCGGCGCCGAGGCCGACTTCAAGGGCGTCGTCGACCTCGTGACGATGAAGGCCCTGGTCTGGTCCGCCGAGGCGGCCAAGGGCGAGATGTACGACGTCGTCGACATCCCGGCCACGCACACCGAGGCTGCCGAGGAGTACCGCGGCAAGCTCATCGAGGCCGTCGCCGAGAACGACGAAGAGATCATGGAGCTGTACCTGGAGGGCGAGGAGCCTTCCGTGGAGCAGCTGTACGCCGCGATCCGTCGTATCACCATCGCCTCCGGCAAGTCCAAGGACACCACGGTCACCCCGGTGTTCTGCGGCACCGCGTTCAAGAACAAGGGCGTCCAGCCCCTGCTCGACGCGGTCGTGCGCTACCTGCCGACCCCGCTTGACGTCGAGGCCATCGAGGGCCACGACGTGAAGGACCCCGAGGTCGTCATCAAGCGCAAGCCGTCCGACGAGGAGCCCCTGTCGGCGCTGGCGTTCAAGATCATGAGCGACCCGCACCTCGGCAAGCTCACCTTCGTCCGGATCTACTCCGGTCGCCTGGAGTCCGGCACCGCCGTGCTGAACTCCGTCAAGGGCAAGAAGGAGCGCATCGGCAAGATCTACCGCATGCACGCGAACAAGCGTGAGGAGATCGAGTCGGTGGGCGCCGGCGACATCGTCGCCGTCATGGGCCTGAAGCAGACCACCACCGGTGAGACGCTGTCCGACGACAAGCAGCCGGTGATCCTGGAGTCCATGGACTTCCCGGCGCCGGTCATCCAGGTCGCCATCGAGCCCAAGTCGAAGGGCGACCAGGAGAAGCTGGGCGTCGCGATCCAGCGCCTGGCCGAGGAGGACCCGTCGTTCCAGGTCCACTCGGACGAGGAGACGGGCCAGACCATCATCGGTGGTATGGGCGAGCTGCACCTCGAGGTGCTGGTCGACCGTATGCGCCGTGAGTTCAAGGTCGAGGCCAACGTCGGCAAGCCGCAGGTGGCCTACCGCGAGACGATCCGCAAGGCCGTCGAGCGCGTCGACTACACGCACAAGAAGCAGACTGGTGGTACCGGCCAGTTCGCCAAGGTGCAGATCGCGATCGAGCCGATCGAGGGCGGCGACGCCTCGTACGAGTTCGTGAACAAGGTGACCGGTGGCCGCATCCCGAAGGAGTACATCCCTTCGGTGGACGCCGGTGCGCAGGAGGCCATGCAGTTCGGCATCCTCGCCGGGTACGAGATGACGGGCGTCCGCGTCACGCTTCTCGACGGTGCCTACCACGAGGTCGACTCCTCCGAGCTCGCGTTCAAGATCGCCGGTTCGCAGGCCTTCAAGGAGGCCGCGCGCAAGGCGTCCCCCGTGCTCCTTGAGCCGATGATGGCCGTCGAGGTCACCACGCCCGAGGACTACATGGGTGAGGTCATCGGCGACATCAACTCCCGCCGTGGCCAGATCCAGGCCATGGAGGAGCGGGCCGGTGCCCGCGTCGTGAAGGGCCTCGTGCCCCTCTCGGAGATGTTCGGCTACGTCGGCGACCTGCGCAGCAAGACGTCCGGCCGTGCGAGCTACTCCATGCAGTTCGACTCCTACGCCGAGGTTCCGCGGAACGTCGCCGAGGAGATCATCGCGAAGGCCAAGGGCGAGTAACGCACCCCCGTTACACGCTTTAGGCTTGACACCGACCGCCGGGGATCGCCCGGCACGGGAGAACCCCGGCGGGCGGCATCCCAGCAAAGATCACCTGGCGCCGATGAGTAAGGCGTACCAGAACCACTCCACAGGAGGACCCAGTGGCGAAGGCGAAGTTCGAGCGGACTAAGCCCCACGTCAACATCGGCACCATCGGTCACATCGACCACGGTAAGACGACCCTCACGGCCGCCATTACCAAGGTGCTGCACGACGCGTTCCCGGACCTGAACGAGGCCTCGGCGTTCGACCAGATCGACAAGGCTCCCGAAGAGCGCCAGCGCGGTATCACCATCTCCATCGCGCACGTCGAGTACCAGACGGAGACCCGTCACTACGCCCACGTCGACTGCCCCGGTCACGCGGACTACATCAAGAACATGATCACCGGTGCTGCCCAGATGGACGGCGCCATCCTCGTGGTCGCCGCCACCGACGGCCCGATGCCGCAGACCAAGGAGCACGTGCTCCTGGCCCGCCAGGTCGGTGTTCCGTACATCGTCGTCGCCCTGAACAAGGCCGACATGGTGGACGACGAGGAGATCCTGGAGCTCGTCGAGCTCGAGGTCCGTGAGCTGCTCTCCGAGTACGAGTTCCCGGGCGACGACCTGCCGGTCGTCAAGGTTTCCGCTCTGAAGGCCCTTGAGGGCGACAAGGAGTGGGGCCAGACCGTCCTCGACCTGATGAAGGCCGTCGACGAGTCGATCCCGGAGCCCGAGCGTGACGTCGACAAGCCGTTCCTGATGCCGATCGAGGACGTCTTCACGATCACCGGTCGTGGCACCGTCGTCACCGGTCGTATCGAGCGTGGTGTCCTCAAGGTCAACGAGACCGTCGACATCATCGGCATCAAGACCGAGAAGACCACCACCACGGTCACCGGCATCGAGATGTTCCGCAAGCTGCTCGACGAGGGCCAGGCCGGTGAGAACGTCGGTCTGCTGCTCCGTGGCATCAAGCGCGAGGACGTCGAGCGCGGCCAGGTCATCATCAAGCCCGGTTCGGTCACGCCGCACACCGAGTTCGAGGCCCAGGCCTACATCCTGTCCAAGGACGAGGGTGGCCGCCACACGCCGTTCTTCAACAACTACCGTCCGCAGTTCTACTTCCGTACGACGGACGTGACCGGCGTCGTGACCCTCCCCGAGGGCACCGAGATGGTCATGCCGGGTGACAACACCGAGATGAAGGTGGAGCTCATCCAGCCCGTCGCCATGGAAGAGGGCCTGAAGTTCGCCATCCGTGAGGGTGGCCGGACCGTGGGCGCCGGCCAGGTCACCAAGATCAACAAGTGATCTTGGCCCGACAGGGCTGACCGGTAGGTCTCTTCGAAGGGGCCCGTACGACTTCGGTCGTGCGGGCCCTTTTCGCGTTTTAAGCGGCTTCGGCTTCGGCTTCGGGCGACGGCTGCGGGCCGAGGGCCATGAGGGTGAGGACGGTGAGCCGTACGACGACTCCGCCGAGCAGCGCGGCGAGGAACCCGTCGACATCGAGCCCGGAGTCCATCTGCGCGCCGATCCAGGAGACGAGCAGCCAGATGAGCGTGTCCTGGACGATCCCGACCGCGCCGAGGATGAGCAGCATGACCGGGGGCGCGGTGCGGATGCTGCTGGGGTAGCTGGAGATTAGCTGGTTCACGATGAGAAAGACGAGGCCGGGCAGGAACGCCGCCCAGGCCACGTTGTCGTCGATCGGCCGTATGCCGGGGAGCAGGACGGCGGCGAGCAGCGCGCCGAGGTAGGCGCCGAGGGCGCGTCTTCGCTTGTACATGGGCGTGATCATGGGGGCGGTTCGGGGGCGTGGGCAAGATGCGCGTTACCGGAGGGTCGGTGTTCCGTCGGGGTCGAGTCGGGCGCTAGGTGGGGTGCGTACCGTACATGTCGCCCATGGCTCACTGGACTTCGCCGATGGAGGGACTCGCCCGATGGTGCTGACGGTCGATGTGGCGGTGTTGCTGGCCGTCATCCTCGTGCTGCGGTTGCGGCGGACGGTGCATGCGCGGAGCCGGTCCGATCAGAGTGTGACGGTGGGGCTCGCGCTGGTGTTCGGGGTGTTGGTGGCGCCGACGGCGTTCGGGCACGAGGTGCTGGATGTGGTGGGGCAGGTGGTGGAGGGGGTTTCAGCGGTCGAGGGGCCTTGATGTGCGCGCTTCGGGCCGGGGTCACTGGATGTACTGCTGGTGCGGGTGGTCGTACGAGGTCGTACAGACGTAGAGCTGGAGGGCGTGGTCGCGGCCGATGCCGAGGTGGGTGGGGCGGACCGATTCGGTGCCCTTGCCCGGCCACCAGCTTCTGCTGCCGCCGTCGCACTCGTAGCCGTCGATGGTGAGCAGGGGTTTCATGGGCGCGCCGCACTCCGTGCAGGCCATGGGGAACGGGTCGATGTAGCTCCAGGGGGCGTGGCCGCCGAGCTTGCAGCCCGGGGCGACGGCGAGGTCGTACTGATAGTCGACGCCATGGCTCTCCGCCCAGTCCTCGACGCGGTCGGCGAGGGGTTCGGGGAGCTCGTGCGGGGCGGGGTATTCGGTGACGGGTTCCGGGTGCAGGACGCAGGGTTCGGGGAGGTAGCGGTCCTTGCCGATCGCTGCCGAGTGGGGGGTGGTGGTGAGCGGGTCGGTGATGTGGGCGGTGGTTCGCCAGCGGAGTTCGGTGCGGGGCGTGGGGCCCAGGGGGCCTTCATGGTCGAAGGGGCACCAGAGGAGCTGGAGCAGGTCGGTGCCGGGCGGGCCGGGGAAGGCGACGGCCTCAGGGGTGTCGCGGGCGTAGAGCTGCACGACGGGGATCAAGGGGACCGGGCCGGTCTGGGGGATGAGCCTGGGTGTCGAGGCTCGGTCGACGGCGGTTCGCTCCTCGGGGGTGAGGAAGTCGGTGCCCGGGGTGCGCGGACGGTCGTGGGCTGCGGCGAGGATGCGGCGGCGGTGGCGGACCTCGTCCGGGGCGTGGCCGGGTGCTGCGGGGTGTTCCGAGCACGTGGGCCAGGGTTCGTGGGCCGGCCAGAGGAGGGGGCCGCCGAGGGAACTGTCGGCCGCGGTGGGGGAGCCGGGGCGGGGGTGGAGGCGGACGGTGGTGCGGGCCAGCGGGGCGAGTTCGGGGAAGTGGGCGGGGACGTCGAGGGGGCGGGGTGGGGTGGTGAGGGGCGGCATGGGGGGAGGGTATGCGGGAACGGGGCGTCGGACCTGGGCAGTTGTGCTCGATCTACGATGAGCCGATGGACCTGCGTGCCGTACTGGCGGACTTCCCTGGGGTGCGGCCCTTGGATGGGCTGCGGGATGCCTGGTACTGGTCGCGCGTTCCCCTCTTCGGTTTCGCGGGAGCGCTGAGTGCCGATGGTGAGCGGCTGCTTCAGCTGAGCGGGCGGGGCTCGTACGACGAGGAACTCGCGGTCGCGGTACTGGGGTTCGCGAGGGAACGGGAGGGGGAGCTCTTCGCGCGCAACGCCCATTGGGGAGCGCTCGACGGATTCCAACCGCCTGCGGGGCGTCGGGACTCCGACTTCGACTCGGTCATCGGCATCTCACCTGACGTCCACCGCGCCTACCCCGTGGAGCATCCGGAGCTGACCTCGCATGTCCGGATGGTTTTCCCGGCGTACGCGTGTGAGTTCGCCGCCGCGGCTGACGAGACGCTGGACGAGGCGATCACCCGATATCAGATGCTGCGGCTGAACGAGCTCGGCCGCGATCCGCTGCCGTATCTGAAGATGCGGTACGCCAACACCCGTACGCAGGGCCGGAGTACGAACCGTGGCCGTGGCTTCACCAAGCCTCGTCGGCTGGTGGAGGAGCTGCGGTGGATGGAGGGCGGGGACGGGAGCTTCGTCGAGTTCGAGAACCGGCATGGGCGGGTGTGGCGGGTGGAGTGGCGTGACGGATGGCTCATGGCGGAGTACGGGCAGGCGCCTCGGGAGGTCGGGGTCGAGGAGGCCGTCGAGTTCGCGATGGCTCGGCTGTACGGCCGGGACGGCTGAGGAGGGGGAGTGGCTCTGACGGGGTCGGGAGTGCGTACGGCGGGTGAGCCTTTGGCGGTGTACCGGTTGATGCCGAGCATGCGCCGGTTCCGGACTCTGTCCCTGGAGGAGCACGCCCACCGCAGGCTGATCCGCTGGCTGCGCACCGATGCCGCCGAGGATCTGCCGGAGTCGCTGCGCGCCGAGTGGGTCGGCGATCCGCGGCTGCGACGGGCCGAGTTCCCCTGTGGATATCCGGGGGCGCCGGTGTTCAGCCGCCGCGTCGCCGATCTGCTGGCGTACGACCTCGAGGCGGCGGGCCGGCAGCTCCCGGTTGTCGTCCCGGAGGACGCGGAGTCGCCGTACGTCCTCCAGCTCGTGGAGCAGGTCATCGACTGCGTCGACACCCGTAGGTCCGCCAAGCGTAAGAAGACCACGGGCCAGATGAAGATCACGGTCCTCCGCCCCGACGCCCTCCCCTCCCACCTCCCCGCCTTCCGCGTGCCCGAGTTCCCGGGCGGCGTCCACTGGAACGGCTGGGCGGTACGCTGTCTGACCGATCTCCTCGGCGACGACCTGGAGGCGCGCCTGATCTGGTCCGAGGACCGGAACCTGGCCCCACATCCTGCCCCTTGGGGGTTCTGAACCAGTGCGGGCAGCGCTATGGGCAGTTACAGCATCGGAGGGCGCCCCCTGCAACCGCGGACAAGCACGAACCTCGCGCGGGAAGTCTTCGCGCCCCTCGGCGGAGTGCTGGAGGTCGGTGCGGTGAACGCCACCGGCACGTGGGTGCTCGCCGATGTCTCGGTGGGGGAGTTCCTGGCGCGGCGGCACGCTGACGTCGGGCGGCTGATGGACGGGGTCCGGAAGGCGTGCGGGTTCGACGACGCGGCCATGCGGATGGCGGACGAGGTCGGCTGGTTCCGCGACTACAGGGTGGAGGCGGCGCACCTGCTGCTGTGGTCCGCGGGCGTCACGGGAGTCCCGGACCCCATCGAGAGACTCGACGAACCGCTCGCCGTCCGGCGCATGTGCCGCATGGCAGCGGACCTGCAACTCACGAAGTTCCTGCACGCCGTGATCACGACCGCCGTCGCGGCGAGGACGGAGCCCCGGCGAGGCGCGGCGGCGATCGTCGTCGTACTCACGACCGCCTGCGACCTCGCGGACGCGACGGGCGGCGTCGTACCGGCACAGGTGTACAGGACATGGCGGGTCGCCCATCTGCCGGGGGTCCTGCACCCGCAGTCGGACGCTCCTGAGTACGGCAGGGCGGGGTTCCGGGCGTATGACGAGGAGCTGGAGGGGCTGCTGCTCGGTGGCTGAGATCCACCTGGACCCGCCGAAGGGGGCCCGCCGGTGTTCATTGGCATGCCTTCGAGCAGGCCAGGGAGGCAGTCGCCGGCGACGATTCTTTGGATCCGGATGACGGGCCTGCCTGCCCCGCTTCTTCACAGCCGTGCTCGTTTCTGACGAGAACCCGGCGGTCGGCTGACCTTTTCGACAAACGGCTGTTCCAGGTAAGTTCGCGTGTGCATACGGTTGTTGACGATGCGTGCGTGACGGGGGTTGCGGTATGGCGGGGCATCGGCCCACGGACTGGCATGTCCTGGATCTGGACAAGGACCCGACGCCGGGTGATCCGGACCGGATCAAGCTGCTGGCGAAGACGCTGCACGACTTCGCCGATGACGTCTCGGATGCCCTTCGCCTGGTCAATGGCATGGCGGGTGAGGACACCTTGCTGGAGTGGGCCGGGAAGTCGGCGGAGGTCTTCAAGGACGAGTTCGGCGACGTCCCGAAGAACCTCAAGAAGCTGAAGAAGTCGTACGAGTTGTGCGGCGACGCGCTGACCGACTTCTGGCCGAAGCTGGAGCGCGCCCAGGCCCTGGCCGACCGGGCTCTCGCCAAGGGGAGGGAAGCTCAGAGCGATCTCTCCTCCGCGAACTCCCGTCTCGCGTCCGCTGATTCGTGGGTGACCCGCGCGAACAAGGAAGCCGACAAGTACAAGGACGATCCCACCGGCAGTAAGTCGGGTGGTGACAAGCCGGACGAGGGCAAGGTCCGGGCCGCCACCCGTGATGCCCAGCACGCCAAGTCCGCGCAGACCAGCGCTCAGTCGGACGTGAACAGCGCGCAGGGTGCGCTGGCGGCGGCGAAGAAGATGGCCGAGGACGCGCGCAAGATGCGTGAGGAGGCCGCGCACACCGCGAAGACGAAGATCGACGAGGCCTCTGACGCGGGTATTCAGAACCGGTCGTGGTGGGAGGAGGTCGGGGACTGGTTCTCCGACAACTGGGACAACATCGTCGCCGTCTGCAAGGTCGTCGTGGCGGTGGTCGGTGTCATCGCGATGATCATCGGTGGGCCGATCCTCGGCGCGATCGTGCTGATCGCGGCACTCGTCGTGCTCGCCGACACGCTCTACAAATACTCCAAAGGCCAGGCCTCCCTGTGGGATGTGGGCCTGGCCGCGCTGGACTGCATACCGGGGATGAAGGGCCTGACCACCCTCGGCGGGCTCGCCAAGGGTATGAAGGCATTTGCCAAAGTCGGCCTCAAGGGCATGGCCAAGGGACTGGGAAGCAACCTGCGCAAGCGTGCGTTGAGCATGCTCAAACGCACCTGTAAGAACGACCCCATCGATGTCGCGACCGGCGAGATGGTCATGACTGAGGACGACGTTTTCTTGCCGGGTGTGCTTCCGCTGATCCTCAGGCGGCATTACGTCACGGATCAGCGTGCCGGCCGTTGGTTCGGAAAGGCGTGGACTTCTACGCTGGACCAGAGGCTGATCCTGGAGGAGTACGGCGTCCGGCTCGTGACCGAAGACGGCATGGTTCTCGAGTACCCGACGCCAGAGCCAGGTCTACCCGTCATGCCGGTCGAGGGGCCTCGCTGGGAACTCGCATGGGACGGCGCGGCCGGCAACCCGCTGACCGTCAACCAGCCGGAGATCGGTCAGGACCTGCACTTCGCTCCGATCAACCGATCTCGGCCGGCCGAGCTGTCTCTCGTCGGGATTACGGACCGGCATGGAAATTCCATCACTGTCTCCTACAGCGACAAGGGCGTACCCGAAGCCGTCAGGCACAGCGGCGGCTACCAGCTGGCCATATCCGTCGCATCGGACCGGATCACAGGGGTCGTCCTTGCCAATGATCCTGCCGCGCCGGTGCTGAGGCGATACGGGTACGACGCAACGGGACAGCTGACAAGCGTCTCCGACACCTCTGGCAACTCCGAGAAGCTCTTCTACGACGAGCGGGGCCGCATCAGCAGTTGGGAAGACCGGATCGGAACGATCTTCCGTTACGCATACGACGCCGAAGGACGCTGTGTCCGGACGCGCGGGCCGGGCGGCCTGATGAACGGTGACTTCACGTACGACGAGGCGAATAGGCGTACGAAGTACAGCGATTCGCTCGGTCATGTCACGACGTACGAGATGAACGACCATTTCCAAGTGGTCCGCGAAATCAATCCGCTGGGTTCGACCACGGTTCGTGAGTGGGACCGGTACGACCGTCTGCTGTGTGAGACCGATCCGTTGGGCCGTACCACCCGCTACAGCTACGACGATCGCGGCGATCTCGTCGAACTGCATCTCCCAGACGGTTCGAGCGTGCGTGCCGAGTACAACGACTCCCATCTGCCCGTGACAGTCATCGAGGCCGATGGCGCACGGTGGCAGCACACCTACGATGAGCGTGGGCGTCTCACAAGCTCGGAGAATCCGGTCGGAGGTACGACGCGCTACGTCTACGACGAGACGGGAGCGAGGTCCCGGGTCGTCGATCCGTTGGGAAACTCTCGCCACATCGAGAACGATCCCGTCGGTCTCCCGGTCTCGATCACCGATTCCCTGGGCCACACCACCAGCTATCGTCGCAACCCCCTGGGGCAGGTGGTGGCCGTCGCGGACGCCATCGAAGCCGTCACGAGATTCGTGTGGACGGTGGAGGGTCGATTGCTGGCGCGGTCGCGGCCGGACGGGGCGACCGAACGCTGGCGGCTGGACGCAGCCGGCAACCCGGTGGCTTTCGAGAGCGCGACAGGAGCGCTCACCCGCTACGAACAAGGCCCTTTCGGACTGCCCATCGCTGTGACCCAGTCGGACGGGTCCCGCCTCACATACACATACGACACGGAGCTGCGGCTCACATCTGTCACCAACGCGTTGGGGCAGACATGGTCGTACAGCTACGACGCCGTCGGCAACCTGCTCGGCGAGTGCGACTTCAGCGGCAGGGAGACGAAGTACTGCTACGACGCGGCGGGGCAGCCCATCGAACGTCTCAACGGGGCCGGCCAGAGAGTGGTCTGCACTTTCGACCCGCGCGGCAATCTCCGCACCCGGGCCACCGACGACGGAGTGTCCCACTACCGGTATGACGGCGCCGGCCGACTGCTGGAGGCAGCGAGCCCGTCCGCCGTGATCACCTATGAGCGAGACGTACTCGGCGCTGTTGTCCGCGAGACCTGCAACGGACGCGCGCTGGAACTCGATTACGACCTCATGGGGCGCCGCACCCGTCGTCGTACTCCCATGGGGGTCACCACGCATTGGGAGTACGACGCGGAGCACAGACTGACGGCACTGCACGCGGCGGGCACCAGTGTTCGCCTCGCCTACGACGCCGTGGGCCGGGAGGTCCAGCGCACCCTGGCGGCCGGCTCGGTACTCGACCAGAGCTGGGATGCCGTCGGCCGCACCACAGGGCTGGCGCTGCGTTCCGCACGATCGGGAAGCGACATCTGGCGACGCACATACGGTTATCGCCCGGACAACTTCCTGACAGCCATTGACGACAACGTGCAGGGATCTCACCGGCTCACTCTCGACTCCGTTGGCCGGATCCTCGCTGCCCGCACCGCGGACCGGCAGGAGACCTACACCTACGACAGCTCCGGAAACCTGGTGAACAGCCAAGTAGTCCCGGAGCCCGGCGAGGCGGCCGGTGTCTCCGGGAACCGGGAATACGAGGGGGCATTGCTGCGCCGACTGGACCGCACCCGCTACGAATACGACGGTCAGGGACGGGTCGTGTCTGTGACGCGGCGTCTGCTGTCGGGTGGAAAGCGGGTGTGGCGGTACCGCTGGGATGCCCTGGACTGCCTCACCGAGGTGATCACTCCCGATGGTTCTCGCTGGCACTACCTGTACGACCCGCACGGTCGTCGCATTGCCAAACAACGACTGACAGAGGACGGCGCGGTCGCCGAACAGACCGACTTCGTTTGGGAGGGCACCCGCCTTGCCGAGCAGATCCAGACGT
Organism: Streptomyces justiciae; assembly: GCF_015163075.1. Classification (GTDB taxonomy): domain Bacteria; phylum Actinomycetota; class Actinomycetes; order Streptomycetales; family Streptomycetaceae; genus Streptomyces; species Streptomyces justiciae. The sequence goes on along the minus strand of NZ_JADDXU010000031.1, from coordinate 43,061 downwards.
GCGGCGACGGTGCCCTGAAGACGACCACATGGCACTGGCAGCCGGGAGAACATCGGCCGCTGGCTCAGACGGAGACAGCGCGTGCCGCGTCCGACCACATCGCGGAGGGCCAGGAGGAGTTCGACACCCGCTTCTACGCGATCATCACCGATCTGATCGGGACACCAACAGAACTCATCGACGAGGAGGGGAGGATTCGCTGGAGCCGCCATGCGTCGATCTGGGGACTTCCCCTCGACGTCGCAGATGAGCAAGCACATTGTCCACTGGGCTTTCCCGGCCAGTACCGCGACCCGGAGTCTGGACTCGACTACAACGTCCGGCGCTACTACGACGCGGAGAACGCGCGCTACATCTCACCGGATCCCCTCGGCCTGGACGCGGCTCCCAACAACTACGCCTACGTCCCGAATCCCCTCACCTGGAGCGATCCGCTCGGGCTTGTCTGTACAGACCTGGGCGGCTGGTACGGAAGGCTCTCGCCCGCACGCAAGGGCAACGAAATCAACCACATACCGGCCAAGGCCGCCTATTCCCATCTGAGTCTCACCGACTGGATGGGACCCGCCATCCGTATGGAAAGGCGCGATCACCGGCTCGTCTCCAGCACGGACTCACGTGGATACTCGGCGACCCCCTGGCGTAACGCCCAACGTGACCTGATAGATCAGGGGAAGTTCGACGAGGCGATGAAGATGGACATCGACGATATTCGAGGCCTGTTCGGCGACAAGTACGACCAGCACATAGCCGACATGGTCGCCAGCATGAAGGACAACCCCGGGTTGCAGAAAATGCTGACCGACAACGGCTGGACGATCAACTACGACCTACTGAAGTGAGGCAGACGGCATGGAGATCATCCTGGACCCGCCGAACGGTGTTCTGCCGGTGCGCATGGGAATGCCCTTCGAGGAGGCTGTGCAGGCCGCGTCATCCTGGGGTGAGGTTCGTGTGGTGGGTCCTCTTGAGCACAACCCCACCGTCAAGATCCAGGCCATGGGTGACGGCTTCGACGTCATTGTGATTCTCCGGGACCAGGAGACGGTCAATGCCGTGGATGTCTCCGCCCCCGAAGAAGAGGAATCGGACGTGCGGGTCCTGTGGCGGGGCAACGACGTCTTCCGGACCCCGGCGCGTGAGCTGCTGAAGATCTTCTCCGCCGCCGGCTACGAGATCGATGACTCCCGTCCGGAGGAGCCGGTGGTGCGGGACCTGACGATCGTCTTCAGTCGCGAGACCTCGCAGGAGGTACCGGTGGACCCGGAGGACGGCCTTCCCCTCTATTTCACGGCCGCCCTCGTCTCCCACGAGAACCCGGCCTTCTGACGGCAGCACGGTCCACTGGGCTGTTTCCGGTCCTGTGTGGCCGCTCGCGGTGAGCACCCTTGTTTGACCTGCGTCACTCCCGGGGTATTCTCTCCGGCTCGATTGGCGGAGCCCCCGCCCCATATGGCAGACTGTCGGAGTTGCTCGGTCGAGTGTTGATGCTGCGCGCCTCCCGCCGGGAGGACCGGAAGCGAGTCCCACAGTACTCGTCGCCCTAACTGCCACACGGCAGCGCTGGGGCGGACGTACGGGAATCTTTCGGGAAGCAAGGTGCGGCACCGGCCAGGCACCCGGTGATTCTCTTTCTCAGGCAAGGGATGTTCGAACAAGGGACATCTGTGTCAGCGAAAGCGCGACACGCCCGACCGCGTGGGTCGGAGCGAGGGTCAGGAACACCGGGTTCCAGAGCGTTACGAGACAAAGGACTACTGAGTAGCCATGGCGGGACAGAAGATCCGCATCCGGCTCAAGGCCTACGACCACGAGGTCATCGACTCCTCGGCGAAGAAGATCGTCGAGACGGTGACCCGCACTGGTGCGTCGGTCGCGGGCCCGGTGCCGCTGCCCACTGAGAAGAACGTGTACTGCGTCATCAAGTCGCCGCACAAGTACAAGGACTCGCGCGAGCACTTCGAGATGCGCACGCACAAGCGCCTGATCGACATTCTCGACCCCACCCCCAAGACCGTTGACTCTCTGATGCGACTCGACCTCCCGGCCGGTGTCGACATCGAGATCAAGCTCTGAGGGTCGGTGAGCTGAGAATGGCTAAGCAGATCAAGGGCATCCTGGGCGAGAAGCTCGGCATGACGCAGGTGTGGGACGAGAACAACCGTGTTGTTCCGGTCACCGTCGTCAAGGCCGGCCCGAACGTCGTCACCCAGGTCCGTACGAACGACGCCGACGGCTACGAGTCGGTCCAGATCGCCTTCGGCGAGATCGACCCGCGCAAGGTGAACAAGCCCCTCAAGGGCCACTTCGCCAAGGCCGACGTCACCCCCCGTCGCCACCTCGTCGAGATCCGCACCGCGGACGCCTCCGAGTACACGCTGGGCCAGGAGATCACCGCTGAGGTGTTCGAGGCCGGCGTGAAGGTCGACGTGACCGGCAAGAGCAAGGGCAAGGGCTTCGCCGGTGTCATGAAGCGTCACAACTTCAAGGGCCTCGGCGCCGGACACGGCACCCAGCGCAAGCACCGCTCTCCCGGCTCCATCGGTGGCTGCGCCACCCCGGGCCGTGTGTTCAAGGGCCTCCGCATGGCGGGTCGCATGGGCAACGAGCGGGTCACCACCCAGAACCTGACCGTCCACGCCGTTGACGCGGAGAAGGGTCTGCTGCTCATCAAGGGCGCGGTTCCCGGTCCGAACGGCGGCCTCGTCCTGGTCCGCACCGCGGCCAAGGGGGCCTGAGGTAACCGATGAGCACTGTTGACATCCTTTCGCCTGCCGGCGAGAAGACCGGTAGCGTCGAACTCCCCGCGGAGATCTTCGGCGTGGAGAAGGTCAGCATCCCGCTGATCCACCAGGTCGTCGTTGCGCAGAACGCGGCTGCCCGCCAGGGCACCCACAAGACCAAGACCCGCGGCGAGGTTCGTGGTGGCGGTAAGAAGCCTTACCGTCAGAAGGGCACCGGCCGTGCGCGCCAGGGCTCTACCCGCGCCCCTCAGTTCGCCGGTGGTGGCGTCGTGCACGGTCCCGTGCCGCGTGACTACTCGCAGCGGACCCCGAAGAAGATGAAGGCTGCCGCGCTGCGTCACGCCCTCACCGACCGGGCCCGCAACAACCGCATCCACGTCGTCACCGGCGTGATCGAGGGCGAGACCCCCTCCACCAAGGCCGCCAAGACGCTGTTCGGCAAGATCTCGGAGCGCAAGAACCTGCTCCTGGTCGTCGACCGCGCCGACGAGGCCGCGTGGCTGTCCGCCCGCAACCTGCCCCAGGTGCACATCCTGGAGCCGGGCCAGCTGAACACGTACGACGTGATCGTCTCGGACGACGTGGTCTTCACCCAGGCCGCTCTCGAGTCCTTCGTCGCCGGCCCGAAGGCCAACGACACCGAAGGGACTGAGGTCTGATGGCCATCCGTCACCCCGCGATTGCCTCCAAGGCCGCGAAGAAGGCCAAGGCCGCGCGCGTCGCCAAGGCCCGCCGCCACGCCGCCGAGGGCAAGAACACCGTCATCACCGCGCCCAGCAAGGCGTACACGGACCCCCGTGACGTGCTGCTGAAGCCGGTCGTGTCGGAGAAGAGCTACGCGCTCCTGGACGAGAACAAGTACACGTTCATCGTCGACCCGAACGCCAACAAGACCCAGATCAAGCAGGCCGTCCAGGCGGTCTTCTCGGTCAAGGTCACCGGGGTCAACACGATCAACCGTCAGGGCAAGCGCAAGCGGACCCGCACCGGCTTCGGCCAGCGTGCGGCCACCAAGCGCGCGATCGTGACCCTCGCCGAGGGCGACCGTATCGACATCTTCGGCGGTCCGACCGCCTAAGGGCGGTCCGGATCGTCCGATATCGGACGAGGACTGAGAAATGGGAATCCGCAAGTACAAGCCGACTACGCCGGGCCGTCGTGGTTCCAGCGTCGCCGACTTCGTCGAGGTCACGCGGTCCACGCCGGAGAAGTCGCTGGTCCGCCCGCTGCACAGCAAGGGCGGCCGTAACAACGCCGGTCGTGTGACCGTTCGCCACCAGGGTGGCGGACACAAGCGCGCCTACCGAGTGATCGACTTCCGTCGTCACGACAAGGACGGCGTGCCGGCGAAGGTCGCGCACATCGAGTACGACCCCAACCGCACCGCGCGCATCGCGCTGCTGCACTACGCCGACGGCGAGAAGCGCTACATCCTCGCCCCGCGCAACCTGCAGCAGGGTGACCGCGTCGAGAACGGTCCCGGGGCCGACATCAAGCCGGGCAACAACCTGGCGCTCCGCAACATCCCGGTCGGTACCACGATCCACGCGATCGAGCTCCGTCCCGGTGGCGGCGCCAAGTTCGCCCGCTCCGCCGGTGCCTCCGTGCAGCTGCTCGCGAAGGAGGGCCAGATGGCTCACCTCCGCATGCCTTCCGGTGAGATCCGCCTGGTCGACGTGCGCTGCCGCGCCACCGTCGGCGAGGTCGGCAACGCCGAGCAGAGCAACATCAACTGGGGTAAGGCCGGCCGCAAGCGCTGGCTGGGCGTTCGCCCGACCGTCCGTGGTGTCGCGATGAACCCGGTCGACCACCCGCACGGTGGTGGTGAGGGCAAGACCTCCGGTGGTCGCCACCCGGTCTCCCCGTGGGGTCAGAAGGAGGGTCGTACTCGTTCGCCGAAGAAGGCTTCGAACAAGTACATCGTCCGCCGCCGCAAGACGAACAAGAAGCGCTAGGAGCGGGTTTAGATGCCGCGCAGTCTCAAGAAGGGGCCCTTCGTCGACGACCACCTGATCAAGAAGGTGGACGCCCAGAACGAAGCCGGCACCAAGAACGTCATCAAGACCTGGTCCCGTCGCTCCATGATCGTGCCGGCCATGCTCGGCCACACGCTCGCGGTGCACAACGGCAAGACCCACATCCCGGTGTTCGTCACCGAGTCGATGGTCGGCCACAAGCTCGGCGAGTTCTCGCCGACGCGCACCTTCCGGGGTCACGTCAAGGAAGACCGGAAGTCGAAGCGCCGCTAGTAGCGGATCGCATTCAGACACGTAAGTAACTGAGAGGGACAACCATGGAAGCCAGGGCCCAGGCGCGGTACATCCGCGTCACGCCCATGAAGGCCCGCCGCGTGGTGGACCTGATCCGTGGCATGGATGCCACGGAGGCTCAGGCTGTTCTGCGATTCGCTCCGCAGGCAGCCTCAGTGCCGGTCGGCAAGGTGCTCGACAGCGCCATCGCCAACGCCGCGCACAACTACGACCACACCGACGCCGACAGCCTCTTCATCTCCGAGGCGTACGTCGACGAGGGTCCGACCCTGAAGCGGTTCCGTCCGCGCGCCCAGGGCCGTGCCTACCGGATCCGCAAGCGGACCAGCCACATCACCGTGGTCGTCAGCAGCAAGGAAGGAACCCGGTAATGGGCCAGAAGGTTAACCCGCATGGGTTCCGGCTCGGTGTCACCACGGACTTCAAGTCCCGGTGGTACGCCGACAAGCTGTACAAGGACTACGTCAAGGAAGACGTCGCCATCCGTCGGATGATGACGTCCGGCATGGAGCGCGCCGGCATCTCGAAGGTGGAGATCGAGCGCACCCGTGACCGCGTGCGGGTGGACATCCACACCGCTCGTCCGGGCATCGTCATCGGCCGCCGTGGCGCCGAGGCCGACCGCATCCGCGGTGACCTCGAGAAGCTCACGGGCAAGCAGGTCCAGCTGAACATCCTCGAGGTCAAGAACCCCGAGACCGACGCTCAGCTGGTTGCCCAGGCCGTTGCCGAGCAGCTCTCCTCCCGCGTCTCCTTCCGCCGCGCCATGCGTAAGAGCATGCAGTCGGCGATGAAGGCCGGCGCCAAGGGCATCAAGATCCAGTGCGGTGGCCGCCTCGGTGGCGCCGAGATGTCCCGCTCGGAGTTCTACCGCGAGGGCCGTGTGCCCCTGCACACGCTCCGCGCGAACGTGGACTACGGCTTCTTCGAGGCCAAGACGACCTTCGGCCGCATCGGTGTGAAGGTCTGGATCTACAAGGGCGACGTCAAGAACATCGCCGAGGTCCGCGCCGAGAACGCTGCGGCCCGTGCGGGTAACCGCCCGGCCCGTGGTGGTGCCGACCGCCCGGCCCGTGGTGGCCGTGGTGGCGAGCGGCGCGGTCGCAAGCCGCAGCAGGCTGCCGGCGCCGAGGCCCCCAAGGCCGAGGCTCCCGCCGCCGCTCCGGCTGAGAGCACCGGAACGGAGGCCTGACCGACATGCTGATCCCCCGTAGGGTCAAGCACCGCAAGCAGCACCACCCGAAGCGCTCCGGCGCTGCCAAGGGCGGCACGCAGGTTGCGTTCGGCGAGTACGGCATCCAGGCGCTCACCCCGGCGTATGTGACGAACCGCCAGATCGAGGCCGCTCGTATCGCCATGACGCGTCACATCAAGCGTGGTGGCAAGGTCTGGATCAACATCTACCCGGACCGTCCCCTCACCAAGAAGCCTGCCGAGACCCGCATGGGTTCCGGTAAGGGTTCGCCGGAGTGGTGGATCGCCAACGTCAAGCCCGGACGCGTGATGTTCGAGCTGTCGTACCCCAACGAGAAGATCGCCCGTGAGGCGCTGACCCGTGCGGCCCACAAGCTGCCGATGAAGTGCCGGATCGTCAAGCGCGAGGCAGGTGAAGCGTGATGTCGGCCGGTACCAAGGCGTCCGAGCTGCGCGAGCTGGGCAACGAGGAGCTGCTGAACAAGCTCCGCGAGGCCAAGGAAGAGCTGTTCAACCTCCGCTTCCAGGCGGCGACGGGCCAGCTCGAGAACCATGGCCGTCTGAAGGCGGTCCGCAAGGACATCGCGCGGATCTACACCCTGATGCGCGAGCGTGAGCTGGGCATCGAAACGGTGGAGAACGCCTGATGAGCGAGAACAACGTGACTGAGAACACCACTGAGGCCCGTGGCTTCCGCAAGACCCGTGAGGGTCTCGTCGTCAGCGACAAGATGGACAAGACCGTCGTCGTCGCCGTCGAGGACCGCGTGAAGCACGCGCTGTACGGCAAGGTCATCCGCCGTACGAACAAGCTCAAGGCGCACGACGAGCAGAACGCCGCGGGTGTCGGCGACCGTGTCCTCCTCGCGGAGACCCGGCCGCTGTCCGCGACGAAGCGCTGGCGCGTCGTCGAGATCCTCGAGAAGGCCAAGTAATTTCCTGCGGGGCACCCCCCGCAGGTCAGTTCCGCCAGGCTCGGCAGGGGCTCCCCTCGTAAGAGAAGGGCCCCTGCCGGGAACCGGCAGACAAACAGGAGATAGACGTGATCCAGCAGGAGTCGCGACTGCGCGTCGCCGACAACACTGGTGCGAAGGAAATCCTTTGCATCCGTGTGCTCGGTGGCTCCGGTCGCCGCTACGCGGGCATCGGTGACGTCATCGTCGCCACCGTCAAGGACGCGATCCCCGGTGGCAACGTGAAGAAGGGTGACGTCGTCAAGGCGGTCATCGTTCGCACCGTCAAGGAGCGCCGCCGTCCGGACGGCTCGTACATCCGCTTCGACGAGAACGCCGCCGTCATTCTGAAGAACGACGGCGACCCTCGCGGCACCCGCATCTTCGGCCCGGTCGGCCGTGAGCTGCGCGAGAAGAAGTTCATGAAGATCATCTCGCTCGCGCCGGAGGTGCTGTAAGCATGAAGATCAAGAAGGGCGACCTGGTCCAGGTCATCACCGGTAAGGACAAGGGCAAGCAGGGCAAGGTCATTGCCGCTTACCCGCGCGACGAGCGCGTCCTGGTCGAGGGTGTCAACCGGGTCAAGAAGCACACCAAGGCCGGCCCGACCGCTCGCGGTTCCCAGGCCGGCGGCATCGTCACGACCGAGGCGCCGATCCACGTCTCCAACGTCCAGCTGGTCGTTGAGAAGGACGGCAACAAGGTCGTCACGCGTGTCGGTTACCGCTTCGACGACGAGGGCAACAAGATCCGCGTTGCCAAGCGGACGGGTGAGGACATCTGATGGCTACCACCACGACTCCGCGTCTCAAGACGAAGTACCGCGAGGAGATCGCGGGCAAGCTGCGTGACGAGTTCAAGTACGAGAACGTCATGCAGGTCCCCGGCCTCGTCAAGATCGTGGTCAACATGGGTGTGGGCGACGCCGCCCGCGACTCCAAGCTGATCGAGGGCGCCATCCGCGACCTCACCACGATCACCGGTCAGAAGCCGGCCGTCACCAAGGCCCGCAAGTCCATCGCGCAGTTCAAGCTGCGTGAGGGCCAGCCGATCGGTGCCCACGTCACGCTCCGTGGCGACCGCATGTGGGAGTTCCTGGACCGCACCCTGTCGCTCGCGCTGCCGCGCATCCGCGACTTCCGTGGTCTGTCCCCCAAGCAGTTCGACGGCCGTGGCAACTACACCTTCGGTCTCACCGAGCAGGTCATGTTCCACGAGATCGACCAGGACAAGATCGACCGTACCCGGGGCATGGACATCACCGTGGTCACCACGGCGACCAACGACGACGAGGGCCGCGCCCTCCTTCGTCACCTCGGCTTCCCGTTCAAGGAGGCGTGAGCGAGATGGCGAAGAAGGCTCTGATTGCCAAGGCTGCTCGCAAGCCCAAGTTCGGTGTGCGTGCGTACACCCGCTGCCAGCGCTGCGGCCGCCCGCACTCCGTGTACCGCAAGTTCGGCCTGTGCCGCGTGTGCCTTCGTGAGATGGCTCACCGTGGCGAGCTGCCGGGCGTGACCAAGAGCTCCTGGTAATCCCCGCTTTTTAGGGATTCCCGAAGCTCTCGGTAAGCAATGGGCGTGTCAGACGCCCTCCTCTCCATGGCTTAGGCTGGGAGGGTTGGGCGTCTGACGACTGCCCGTACGACTTACTACGCCGTAGGTCCACCGCGCCGCACCCGTCCCGTCTCGGATCGGGGAGAGGGATGGCGCATCAGGAAACCCCGGCGAGAGAGGCCGAAGGCCAATTCATGACCATGACTGATCCGATCGCAGACATGCTTACGCGTCTGCGGAACGCGAACTCGGCATACCACGACTCCGTGACGATGCCCGCTTCCAAGATCAAGTCTCACATCGCGGAGATCCTCCAGCAGGAGGGCTTCATCACGGGCTGGAAGGTCGAGGACGCCGAGGTCGGCAAGAACCTCGTCCTGGAGCTGAAGTTCGGCCCCAACCGTGAGCGCTCCATCGCGGGCATCAAGCGGATCTCCAAGCCCGGTCTCCGGGTGTACGCGAAGTCCACCAACCTGCCCAAGGTCCTCGGTGGCCTCGGCGTGGCGATCATCTCCACGTCGCACGGTCTCCTGACCGACAAGCAGGCCGGCAAGAAGGGCGTGGGTGGGGAAGTCCTCGCCTACGTCTGGTAGCGGAAGGGAACGGAGGAAACAGCTATGTCGCGTATTGGCAAGCTCCCCATCACGGTTCCCGCCGGCGTGGACGTCACCATCGACGGCCGTACGGTCTCGGTCAAGGGCCCCAAGGGCTCGCTGACCCACACCGTTGCCGCGCCGATCGACATCGCCAAGGGTGAGGACGGCGTTCTCAACGTCACCCGCCCCAACGACGAGCGTCAGAACAAGGCCCTCCACGGCCTGTCCCGCACGCTGGTGGCGAACATGATCACCGGCGTGACCGAGGGTTACGTGAAGAAGCTCGAGATCAGCGGTGTCGGTTACCGCGTGACGGCCAAGGGTTCGAACCTCGAGTTCGCTCTCGGCTACAGCCACCCGATCACCGTCGAGGCGCCCGAGGGCATCACCTTCAAGGTGGAGACCCCGACCCGCTTCCAGGTCGAGGGCATCGACAAGCAGAAGGTCGGCGAGGTTGCGGCCAACATCCGCAAGCTGCGCAAGCCCGACCCGTACAAGGCCAAGGGCGTCAAGTACGAGGGCGAAGTCATCCGCCGCAAGGTCGGAAAGGCGGGTAAGTAAGCCATGGCATACGGACAGAAGATCCTGAAGGGCGACGCCTACAAGCGCGCCGCGATCAAGCGCCGTCACATCCGGATCCGCAAGCGGATCTCCGGTACGGCGGAGCGTCCCCGCCTGGTCGTTACCCGCTCGAACCGCCACATCGTGGCCCAGGTGATCGACGACATCAAGGGGCACACCCTGGCGTCGGCGTCCACCCTGGACACGTCGGTCCGCGGTGGCGAGGGCGACAAGTCCGCGCAGGCCAAGCAGGTCGGCGCCCTGGTCGCCGAGCGTGCCAAGGCCGCCGGTGTCGAGGCCGTCGTGTTCGACCGTGGTGGCAACCAGTACGCCGGGCGCATCGCCGCCCTGGCGGACGCCGCCCGCGAAGCCGGCTTGAAGTTCTGAGCCGTTCGTAGCTAGCGGAAAAAGAGAGAGGTAATTCCAATGGCTGGACCCCAGCGCCGCGGTGGCGGTGCCGGTGGCGGCGAGCGGCGGGACCGGAAGGGCCGTGACGGCGGCGCAGCTGCCGCCGAGAAGACCGCTTACGTTGAGCGCGTTGTCGCGATCAACCGTGTCGCCAAGGTTGTGAAGGGTGGTCGTCGCTTCAGCTTCACCGCGCTGGTCGTGGTGGGCGACGGTGACGGCACCGTGGGTGTCGGTTACGGCAAGGCTAAGGAGGTGCCGGCCGCCATCGCCAAGGGCGTTGAGGAGGCCAAGAAGCACTTCTTCAAGGTCCCCCGTATCCAGGGCACCATCCCGCACCCCATCCAGGGTGAGAAGGCTGCCGGCGTCGTGCTGCTCAAGCCCGCGTCCCCGGGTACCGGTGTTATCGCCGGTGGTCCGGTGCGTGCCGTGCTCGAGTGCGCCGGTATTCACGACGTGCTGTCGAAGTCGCTCGGCTCCGACAACGCGATCAACATCGTGCACGCGACCGTGGAGGCCCTGAAGGGTCTGCAGCGTCCCGAGGAGATCGCGGCCCGCCGTGGTCTGCCGCTCGAGGACGTCGCCCCCGCGGCTCTGCTCCGTGCGCGTGCCGGGGCGGGTGCGTAATCATGGCTCAGCTCAAGATTACGCAGGTCAAGTCCTACATCGGCAGCAAGCAGAACCACCGTGACACCCTGCGTTCCCTTGGTCTCAAGGGCATCAACACGCAGGTCGTCAAGGAGGACCGCCCCGAGTTCCGCGGCATGGTGCACACCGTCCGCCACCTCGTGACGGTCGAGGAGGTCGACTGATCATGGCGGAGAACAACCCGCTCAAGATCCACAACCTCCGTCCCGCCCCGGGCGCCAAGACCGCCAAGACCCGTGTGGGTCGTGGTGAGGCGTCGAAGGGTAAGACGGCCGGTCGTGGTACCAAGGGTACGAAGGCCCGTTACCAGGTTCCGGAGCGCTTCGAGGGTGGGCAGATGCCCCTCCACATGCGTCTTCCGAAGCTGAAGGGCTTCAAGAACCCGTTCAAGACCGAGTACCAGGTCGTGAACCTCGACAAGCTGGCCGCGCTCTACCCCGAGGGTGGCGAGGTCACGGTCGAGGGTCTGGTGGCCAAGGGTGCCGTTCGCAAGAACAGCCTCGTCAAGGTCCTCGGCCAGGGTGAGATCTCCGTGGCGCTGCAGGTGACGGTCGACGCCGTCTCCGGCTCCGCCAAGGAGAAGATCACCGCCGCCGGCGGCACCGTCACCGAGCTCGTCTGAACACCTCAGGCGTCTCGATGACTTGAGCGATCCCGACCGGGGATACCCCACAAAAGGGGTATCCCCGGTTGGTCGTTCCTAGGGTGGCAGTCTCGCCGGTAAGGTGGCCTGCACTGCCAACTTTCACAGGGTGCTTCACCTGAGGCACCCTGAGCGGCAGTTGACCGTTATGCATTCGTCTGTATCCGTCGAACCTCAAGACCGTCACCCTTGACGCAGTAGCGCGGGGGTCGCAGGAGGCACCGTGCTCACCGCGTTCGCCCGGGCGTTCAAGACGCCCGACCTGCGCAAGAAGCTGCTCTTCACGCTGGGCATCATCGTGGTGTACCGGGTCGGTACCCACATCCCCATCCCGGGCGTCGACTACAAGTCCGTCCAGCAGTGCGTCGACGAGGCGTCCGCGAACCAGGGCCTCTTCGGTCTGGTCAACATGTTCAGCGGTGGCGCACTGCTGCAGATCACGATCTTCGCGCTGGGGATCATGCCGTACATCACGGCGAGCATCATCCTCCAGCTGCTGACCGTCGTGATCCCGCGTCTGGAAGCCCTCAAGAAGGAGGGCCAGGCCGGTACGGCGAAGATCACGCAGTACACGCGTTACCTGACCGTCGCGCTCGCCATCCTGCAGGGCACCGGCCTCGTCGCCACCGCCCGCAGCGGCGCGCTCTTCTCCGGCTGCTCGGCCGCGTCGACGATCGTCCCGGACCGCTCGATCTTCACCACCGTCGTCATGGTCATCACCATGACCGCCGGTACGGCCGTCGTCATGTGGCTCGGTGAGCTCATCACCGACCGCGGCATCGGCAACGGCATGTCGATCCTGATGTTCATCTCGATCGCCGCGACCTTCCCGTCCGCCCTGTGGGCCATCAAGAAGTCCGGCACCCTGGCCGACGGCTGGATCGAGTTCGGCACCGTCATCGCGGTCGGCCTGGTCATGGTCGGCCTGGTGGTCTTCGTCGAGCAGGCCCAGCGCCGCATCCCCGTGCAGTACGCGAAGCGGATGATCGGCCGCCGCGCCTACGGCGGCACGTCGACGTACATCCCGCTGAAGGTGAACCAGGCGGGTGTGATTCCCGTCATCTTCGCGTCGTCGCTGCTCTACATCCCGGCCCTGATCGCGCAGTTCTCGAGTGGTACGTCGAGCTGGAAGACGTGGATCGAGACCAACCTGACCAAGGGCGACCACCCGATCTACATCACGATGTACTTCTTGCTCATCGTGTTCTTCGCCTTCTTCTACGTGGCTATCTCGTTCAACCCCGAGGAAGTCGCCGACAACATGAAGAAGTATGGTGGCTTCATCCCGGGCATCCGGGCTGGCCGACCGACCGCTGAGTACCTGTCGTACGTGCTCAACCGGATCACCTGGCCGGGTTCGCTGTACTTGGGCCTGATTGCTCTCGTCCCGACGATGGCGTTGGTTGGTTTCGGGGCAAACCAGAACTTCCCCTTCGGCGGTACCAGCATCCTGATCATCGTGGGTGTCGGTCTCGAGACGGTGAAGCAGATCGAGAGCCAGCTCCAGCAGCGCAATTACGAAGGGTTCCTCCGCTGATGCGAATCGTCCTCGTCGGGCCGCCTGGCGCCGGAAAGGGAACGCAGGCCACGCGCCTCGCCGAGAAACTGCGTGTCCCGCACATCTCCACGGGCGACCTGTTCCGCGCCAACATCAGCCAGCAGACGGAGCTCGGCAAACTCGCGAAGTCCTACATGGACGCCGGCAACCTCGTCCCCGACGAGGTGACCATCGCGATGGCCAAGGACCGTATGGAGCAGGCGGACGCCGTCAACGGCTTCCTCCTGGACGGCTTCCCGCGGAACGTCTCGCAGGCCGAGGCGCTGGACGAGCTGCTGAACACCGAGGGCATCAAGCTGGACGCCGTGCTCGACCTGGAGGCCCCGGAGGAGGAGGTCGTCAAGCGGATCGCCGGCCGGCGCATCTGCCGCAACGACTCCGCGCACGTCTTCCACGTCTCGTACAAGAAGCCCGCCAAGGAAGGCGTCTGCGACGTCTGCGGCGGCGAGCTGTACCAGCGTGACGACGACTCCGAGGCCACCGTCCGGACGCGGCTGGAGGTCTACCACACGCAGACCGAGCCGATCATCGACTACTACAAGGCCCAGGGCCTGGTGGTGACGATCGAGGCCATGGGCCCGGTGGACGAGGTCACCACTCGTGCGCTGGCCGCACTGAAGCGTGAGGGCGACGACCAGTAGTCGTCGTCCTGGTACGGCCGTGGAGTCCCGAGGGACTGCACGGCCGTACTGTTGTGTAGGTAACCCGAACCCGTCGAGTCACGGAGAGCGCAGGACCCCATGGTGCAGATCAAGAGCCCCGAGCAGATCGCCAAGATGCGTCAGGCGGGGCTGGTCGTCGCCGCGATCCATGCCGCCACGCGTGAGGCCGCGGTGCCGGGGGCGTCCACGAAGGACCTCGACGAGGTCGCCCGCAAGGTGATCGCCGAGCACGGCGCGAAGTCGAACTTCCTCGGGTACGGCGGTTTCCCCGCGACGATCTGCACCTCCGTCAACGAGGTCGTGGTCCACGGCATCCCCTCCGACGAGGTCGTCCTCAAGGACGGCGACATCATCTCCATCGACGCCGGCGCGATCGTCGACGGCTGGCACGGGGACGCGGCCTTCACCGCCTTCGTCGGCTCGGGTCACGCTCCGGAGCTGATCGAGCTCTCCCGGGTGACGGAGGAGTCGATGTGGGCCGGTATCGCCGCCATGAAGCAGGGCAACCGGCTGATCGATGTCTCCAAGGCCATCGAGACGTACATCCGCCGCCAGCCGAAGCCGGGCGGCGGCAAGTACGGGATCATCGAGGACTACGGCGGCCACGGCATCGGCACCGAGATGCACATGGACCCGCACCTGCTGAACTACGTCGACCGGCGCCGGGGCAAGGGCCCGAAGCTGGTCCCCGGGTTCTGCCTCGCGATCGAGCCGATGGTGTCGCTGGGCACTCCGCGCACCGAGGTCCTCTCGGACGACTGGACGGTCATCACGACGGACGGCACGTGGTCGTCTCACTGGGAGCACTCGGTGGCGCTGACGGAGGCGGGGCCGCTGGTGCTTACGGCTCCCGACGGGGGCAAGGCGAAGCTGGCGGAGTATGGCGTGGTTGCTGCTCCGGATCCGCTGGCCTGAGCGCGTTCCGGGGAGGGCGGTCCGGTCGGCGGGCGGCTGCGGGTTCGTCGTGGTCGCTCGCGCCCACGCGGCGGAGCCGCATATCGATACAGCCCCGCGCCCCTACCGGCGTCTGTGTACCCGGCGTGCTTAATGATCTCCGCCGCCGGGCATTCTTCCTCGATTCGTCTTTCCGGGTGCGCTGACGTAGACTGACTCGTCGGCTCTCGTGCACCCGCATGTCCGCATGCACCCGTAAGGGAAAAGTGCGGGAGTCGATCAAGGTAGTCGATTCGAAGGGCGAAGCGTGGCCAAGAAGCAAGGTGCCATCGAGATCGAGGGCACTGTCGTCGAGTCTCTTCCGAACGCCATGTTCAAGGTCGAGCTCCAGAACGGCCACCAGGTCCTGGCACACATCAGCGGCAAGATGCGTATGCACTACATCCGCATCCTCCCTGACGACCGGGTCGTGGTGGAGCTGTCTCCGTACGACCTGACGCGTGGCCGGATCGTCTACCGCTACAAGTAGATCTTGCCCGCATCCCGTCCTCGGACGGGGTGGTGGCACTGACCCGGAGAACCTCACCCAATGAAGGTCAAGCCGAGCGTCAAGAAGATCTGCGACAAGTGCAGGGTGATCCGCCGTCACGGTCGGGTCATGGTCATCTGCGAGAACCCGCGCCACAAGCAGCGCCAGGGCTGACGCACGACCAATCCCTCTGCATCGACATCGCAGAGATTCGCGCGACGCGAGCTGAATTGTTCATACGCAGGACCCAGGCGGACGATCGTCCGTCTGACACCCTCGGTTCGGAGGCCGAGGACCCAGTTCGTACCTGGTACGGCGGCTGGGAGCCGGTTCTGCGGAAGACCTCCGAAGATCACCAGGAGCCATTGAATGGCACGCGTTTCCGGTGTTGACATCCCGCGCGACAAGCGCGTGGAGGTCGCCCTCACCTACGTGTTCGGCATCGGCCGGACCCTCTCCCAGCAGACGCTGGCCGAGACCGGTATCGACCCGAACACCCGCGTTCGCGACCTCTCCGAGGAGCAGCTCGTCGCGATTCGTGAGTACGTCGACAACAACATCAAGACCGAGGGTGACCTCCGTCGCGAGATCCAGGCCGACATCCGCCGCAAGGTCGAGATCGGCTGCTACCAGGGTCTCCGTCACCGTCGTGGTCTGCCCGTCCGCGGTCAGCGTACGAGCACGAACGCCCGCACCCGCAAGGGCCCGCGTCGCGCCATCGCCGGCAAGAAGAAGCCGGGCAAGAAGTAGTCCTCAGCGGACAACGCTTCATCAGCGGTCTTCGCTGTAGGACCGACCACCTCCCCGTAGGAGTTTGTAGATGCCCCCCAAGGGTCGTCAGGGCGCTGCCAAGAAGGTGCGCCGCAAGGAAAAGAAGAACGTCGCTCACGGCCACGCGCACATCAAGAGCACGTTCAACAACACGATCGTCTCGATCACGGACCCGTCCGGCAACGTGATCTCCTGGGCCTCCGCCGGCCACGTCGGCTTCAAGGGCTCGCGCAAGTCCACCCCCTTCGCCGCGCAGATGGCCGCCGAGTCGGCCGCCCGCCGCGCGCAGGAGCACGGCATGCGCAAGGTCGACGTCTTCGTGAAGGGCCCGGGCTCCGGTCGCGAGACCGCGATCCGCTCCCTCCAGGCCACCGGTCTCGAGGTCGGCTCGATCCAGGACGTCACGCCCACCCCGCACAACGGCTGCCGTCCGCCGAAGCGTCGTCGCGTCTGACCTCGCTTCGCAGGGCTTCTCGGGCGGTACGGCTCTTCTGAGTCGTATCGCCCGTACCCTTGTCACATATCAGGGCGTCAAATAGCGGGCGCCCCTGACAGAAGGAACGCAACATGCTGATCGCTCAGCGTCCCTCGTTGACCGAAGAGGTCGTCGACGAGTTCCGCTCCCGGTTCGTGATCGAGCCGCTGGAGCCGGGCTTCGGCTACACCCTCGGCAACTCCCTGCGCCGCACCCTCCTGTCGTCGATCCCCGGCGCTGCTGTCACCAGCATCCGCATCGACGGTGTCCTGCACGAGTTCACCACCGTGCCGGGCGTCAAGGAGGACGTCACCGACCTGATCCTCAACATCAAGCAGCTGGTCGTCTCCTCGGAGCACGACGAGCCGGTCGTGATGTACCTGCGCAAGCAGGGCCCGGGTCTGGTCACCGCCGCCGACATCGCGCCCCCGGCCGGTGTCGAGGTGCACAACCCCGACCTGGTCCTCGCCACGCTCAACGGCAAGGGCAAGCTGGAGATGGAGCTGACGGTCGAGCGTGGCCGCGGTTACGTCTCCGCCGTGCAGAACAAGCAGGTGGGCCAGGAGATCGGCCGTATCCCGGTCGACTCCATCTACTCGCCGGTGCTGAAGGTCACGTACAAGGTCGAGGCCACGCGTGTCGAGCAGCGCACCGACTTCGACAAGCTGATCGTCGACGTCGAGACCAAGCAGGCCATGCGGCCGCGTGACGCCATGGCGTCCGCCGGTAAGACGCTGGTCGAGCTGTTCGGTCTCGCCCGCGAGCTGAACATCGACGCCGAGGGCATCGACATGGGCCCGTCCCCCACGGACGCCGCCCTGGCCGCCGACCTCGCGCTGCCGATCGAGGAGCTGGAGCTCACGGTCCGCTCGTACAACTGCCTCAAGCGTGAGGGCATCCACTCCGTGGGTGAGCTCGTCGCCCGCTCCGAGGCCGACCTCCTGGACATCCGCAACTTCGGTGCGAAGTCCATCGACGAGGTCAAGGCGAAGCTGGCCGGCATGGGCCTGGCCCTCAAGGACAGCCCGCCCGGATTCGACCCGACCGCCGCCGCCGACGCCTTCGGCGCCGACGACGACGCGGACGCGGGTTTTGTGGAGACCGAGCAGTACTGAGTCAGTACTGATCAGTGCTTGATCGGTCGTTGCCGGTGAGCATCCGCTCATCGGGTTCCTGACCCCGGTACCTGATACGGCCGGGGCAGACCAAGGAGAAAGAAATGCCGAAGCCCACCAAGGGTGCCCGTCTGGGCGGCAGCGCCGCGCACGAGAAGCTGCTCCTCGCGAACCTCGCGAAGTCGCTGTTCGAGCACGGCCGCATCACCACCACCGAGGCGAAGGCCCGCCGTCTGCGGCCGTACGCCGAGCGTCTGGTGACCAAGGCGAAGAAGGGCGACCTTCACAACCGCCGCCAGGTGCTCCAGGTCATCACGGACAAGAGCGTCGTCCACACGCTCTTCACCGAGATCGGCCCGCGGTACGAGAACCGTCCGGGTGGCTACACCCGTATCACCAAGATCGGTAACCGCCGGGGCGACAACGCGCCCATGGCTGTCATCGAGCTGGTCGAGGCGCTGACGGTCGCGCAGCAGGCGACGGGTGAGGCCGAGGCCGCCACCAAGCGCGCCGCGAAGGACGCCGAGGCTGCTCCGGCCGCCGAGGAGACCAAGGTCGACGTGACCAAGGCCGACGAGGCTGAGGACGCCGCCACCGAGGAGTCCAAGGACGCCTGACGCTCCCGCGTCGTGACGGGCCCGCCCCTTCGGGGGCGGGCCCGTTCGCCGTTTTCCGGGGCAACCTCACAGCGGGTTCACAGGTCATGCAAGTGCGCCGCTGATCCTGCGGCGCTCGACGGCTGAACCCCGGGGGTCCCATGATTTCTCTCGCCGCAGTGCGGCGCAGCATGTCCGCGTTCGCGCTGGCCGCGCTGGTCGGTACGGCGCTGGCCGGTCCCGCTCAGGCCGAGGACGGCCCGCTGCCGGTCACCGTCACCGGGCCGGACAGCGTGAACCTGTCGCTGCACCCGGACCCCGACGGGTCCGACGAGCCGCAGATCCAGCTGGGGTTGCAGGCGCCCGGCGAAGCCGTGCCCGACGACAACGGCGTCATCTGGCCGATCCACAACGGCGCGTACACGGTCACGGTGGACGCGAGCTCCCTGGCGGGCGTGGCCGCGGTGGACTTCTCCCGGCTGGGCGGGTCTCAGGGGTGCACCGTGGAGGGCCTGGTCGCCACCTGCACCGGCTACGAGATCTACGCCGGGAGCGACTACAACGACCTCGGCGGCATCCGGCTGGACGTGACCGACGAGAGCGCCGCGGGCGACCTCGGCACCATCCAGATCACCGCCGCGGGCGAGGGGCTGGCCTTCACGGGGCACACGGTGGACGTGCTGGTCGGCGGGCCGGAACTCCAGATGAAGCAGCTCACCGAGCCCGCGGGCTTCCAGGCCGGCGACACCTTCCAGGCGCCGCTGGGCTTCCGCAACGTGGGCGGGCTGGGCGGACAGGGGGTCGTGCTGCGGGTCTCCGGCAGCCGGGGCCTGTCCTTCCCCAGCAGCTTCGGCAACTGCTGGTACGACCCGCGGGAGGCCGACGACCTGCTCGGGCGCTCCACGGCGCTGTGCATCTTTGACAGCGAGTTCGCGGGAGAGGCGGCGTACGGGCTGAGCGCGCCCTTCCCCGTCGCGACGGCCGACTTCGCGCTGTACGACAACCTGTCGTACTCCTTCAGCGCGGTGCCCGCCGAGCAGGCGCGCGAGCTGCTGGCCGAGGGTGACTACCAGGCGGGCCAGGGCCCGGCGCTGGACCTGGTCCCGCTGCCCGACGCGGACCCGGCCGGGTACGCGCGGTGGGCCGAGACGGACTTCCCGACGACGAACACCTTCGACCTCGATCTGACCGGTGAGCGGCTGCGGGCCCACAAGGGCGAGACGGTGTCGGTGGACGTCGGCTTCGCCAACCACGGTCCCGCCTGGCTGGCGCTGCTCCGGTCCGGCGGCGAGCCGATCTCGTTCTGGGTCGACCTGCCCCCGGGCACCACGGCCACCACGGTCCCCGAGGACTGCCGGCCGGGCTGGGAGGGCTCCGAGGGTGACTACTTCTGCTTCATCGGCACGCCGATCCTGGAGGACGCCTCCCGCACCTTCACTTTCGGCCTGCGCGTCGACGAGGTGATCAAGAACGCCACCGGGCGGGCGTTCTTCGCGTACACGATGCCGAACGAGGGGAACCCCGCGAACGACTCCGGGGAGATCGTGCTGAATCCGACGCGCCGGGGCTGATCGGCCTCCGCTGCGTCACGACGGGTCCGCCGCTCGGGCGGACCCGTCGCGCGTTCCTGAGAGGATTCAGGCGTGAGTGACGAAGTAAAGCCAGGTGATGTCCGTGTCCGCCTCGACCTGTCCTACGACGGGACCGAGTTCTCCGGCTGGGCCAAGCAGGCCGGCGGGCGGCGGACCGTGCAGGGGGAGATCGAGGATGCCCTGCGGACGGTGACGCGGTCGGGCGGGACGACGTACGAGCTGACGGTCGCCGGGCGGACCGATGCCGGGGTCCATGCCCGGGGCCAGGTGGCTCATGTGGACCTGCCGGAGTCCGTCTGGCGCGAGCATCACGAGAAGCTGCTGAAGCGGCTTGCCGGGCGGTTGCCGAAGGACGTGCGGGTGTGGGCGCTGCGGGAGGCGCCGAGCGGGTTCAACGCGCGGTTCTCTGCGGTGTGGCGGCGGTACGCGTACCGGGTGACCGACAATCCGGGCGGTGTCGATCCGCTGCTGCGCAACCATGTGCTGTGGCACGACTGGCCGCTCGACGTCGACGCGATGAACGAGGCGGCCGAACGGCTGCTGGGGGAGCACGACTTCGCCGCGTACTGCAAGAAGCGGGAGGGGGCGACGACGATCCGTACGCTCCAGGAGCTTCGGCTGGAGCGGGGCGCGGACGGGATCATCACGGCGACGGTGCGGGCGGATGCCTTCTGTCACAACATGGTGCGGTCGCTGATCGGGGCGCTGCTGTTCGTGGGGGACGGGCATCGGGGCGCCGAGTGGCCGGGGAAGGTGTTGGCGGCGGGGGTGCGGGACTCGGCTGTGCATGTGGTGCGGCCGCATGGGCTGACGTTGGAGGAGGTGGGGTATCCGGCGGATGAGTTGCTGGCCGCGCGGAACAAGGAGGCGCGGAATCGGCGGACGCTGCCGGGGGGCTGTTGCTGAGCCCCGCCCCCGGGCCGGTGGCCGGGGGCGGGGCTCGTCACAGCTGGGGCGAGGTCGGGCTCACTGCTTGACGGTGAAGTACTGCCAGGCGCCCCAGGTGCTGAGGTTGGTCGTGTCCGAGCTGCTGTGGACGTACTGAGCGGCGACGCGGTACTTGCGGCCGACGGAGCTGCTGCTCAGAGACATCTTCTGGCGGCCGGTGCTGCTGGAACTGAGCGCGGCGCACGAGCTGGTGCTCTGGGTGTGCCAGGCGCCGCTGTAGTAGCGCTGTACGCGGAACTTCACGCACTGGCCGTGCTTGTTGGGTGCGACGGTGACGTCGAGCTGCTCCTTGGCGGTGTGGTGGTACACCCGGTAGAGAGTGCTGCCGTAGTACGTGCTCGTGTAGTAGCCGGAGAGTTTCTCCGTGACACGCACGTAGGTCTGCACGCTCTTGGCGACGGTCTTCGGGGCGTACCGGTAGTCGCCGGCGAACACCGCGCTGAACGTGGTGTTGCGGGTGAGCTTGTAGGACGCCGTCAGATTGCCGTGGGAATCCACCGTGCCCGACTTCACCAGGACCGACGTGCCGCCGTACGGCTTGGCGTAGATCGAGACCGTGCGCTTGTTGTAGGTCGTGCCCAGGTGGGCGGTGATCTTCCCGTACTGGGCGTACTTGTACGTCGAGTGGTCGGCGGTGATGGTCAGGGTCGTCGCGGCCCGGGACACCTGGACGGTGGCGGTGGAGGTGGCGGACTTGTGCGAGACGTCGCCGGCGTAGGACACCTTGTAGGTGTTGGCGCCGCCGATCTGCGGAGTGTCCTTGAAGGTGAAGGTGCCGTTCGCGGCGACCTTGGCGTCGGCGAGCGCCACCCCGGACGTGTGCCCGAGGTCGGTCTTCGTCACCTTGACGACCTGGCCGGTGGTGAAGGGTGAGCCGGAGAGCGTGCCGGTCACGGTGAGCTCCTTGGCGCGGGTGGCGGTGCCCGGGGCCGACAGGGCGACCGTGCCGGGCAGCTTGGTCGCCTGGACCAGGCTCGTGGCGGTCGCCGTCTCGTGGGTGGCGTCGCCGGCGTAGCTCGCGGCGTAGGTGTAGGTGCCTTCCGCGGGCGGGGTGTCGGTGAACTTGAAGGAGCCGTCCGCCGCCGTCGACACCTCGGTCAGCGCCGTTCCGTTCCGGGTGACGCTCACCGTCTGGCCCGCGGCGAGCACCTCGGTCGAGGCCATGGTGCCGCTGACGGTCAGTGATCGGCCAGGCACAGCGGTGCCGGGGGCGGTGAGGCCGAGCGACACCGAGGCCTTGGCGGCCGGCGCCGGTCCCTGGCTGACGACCAGGCCGCTCACCGTCTGGGCGTCGGCGCTGTCGGCCGTGCCTCCGGAGAGGGCGAGGAGGGCGCTGGAGGGCAGCGTCGTCGGTGTCGCGTCCAGTACCTGCGTCCCGTCGAGCCAGACGTACACATGGCCGGCCTCCACCAGGACGTCCACCTGGTGGGTGCCCTGGCGCAGAGCCGTGCCGAGTTTGACCGTCGTCTGGTAGTCGATCGTCGAGGAGTCGGCCGAACTGGTGCCGATCCCCACGAAGTTCATCGCCTGGAGCGTGTCGTTCCAGCCGGTGTCGAAGGCGATCACCGTGCCGGGCCGGCCCGCGATGCCGAGGCCGGTGCCGGCCGCGCCCACTGCCGAGGCGGAGTTCTTGGCGGGGTCGAGGAGGGAGAGCGTCATGCCCGTTCCTCCGTTGCCGGGACCGAACTGCGTGGTGAAGGTGGCCCGCAGTCCGTCGGTGCGGAGCGGCTCGGTGTACACCGCCGTGCCCGCTTTCTGGCTGGTGGCCGGGGTCAGCTGGACGCTGCCGTCGTCGGCGGCGACCGCCGAGCCGTTGGTCTGCCACTTCCCGTCCTTGACCGAGGTGGTCGTGGCGGTTCCCGTGCCGGTGCCCTTGATCGTCACGTACATGGCGCCCTGGGCGGCGCCGTTGTCGTCCTCCCCGGTGCCGGTGACCTCGTAGAAGGCGCTCAGGTCCGAGGCCGAGCGCGGAGTGAACGTCACGCTCTGCACGGCGGTCTGCTCGGGGCCGATGACCAGGCCCTCGGACAGCTGCACCGCGCTGTTGAAATCACCTGTCGGCGCCTTGGCCTTGGTCACCTTCACCGGGATGTTGCCGGTGTTGGTGATGCTGAACGAGAGCGACTTCGAACTGCCGACCGGAACCGTCCCGAAGTCCAGCGAGCCAGTGGAGAACTCCAGGTGCCCCTGGCCCGTGACGGGCGTCCCGTTGACCGGCACGCTCAGGGTGTGCGTCGCGCCGCCGCCGCTGCTGCTGACCACGAGGGCGTCGCTGTCCTGCTCGCCGCCGACCGGTGCGTAGGTGACCGAGAGGACGAACGAGCCGCCGGCCGGTACGACCGTGCCCGCATCCGGCAGGCCCGAGGTGGTGAACGCGCCGCTGGGCGAGTCGACCGAGTCGATCGTCTCCGCCTCGGTGCCGGTGTTGGTGATCTGCAGGTTCCGCGTCGAGGTGCTGCCGGTGGGCACCTCCCCGAAGTCCATCGCGGCGGGGGCTGCTCCGAGGCCGGGTCTGGTGCCGACGCCGTGCAGGGCGAAGACCAGTTTCTGGCCGTCCGACAGGTTCGCGGTCAGCGTGCCGTTGATGCCGCCGGTGGTTGTGGGCGTGAAGGTGATCGGGACGTCGAGAGTGGCGTCCGTCGCCAGTGCCGTGGGCTGCTCGGCCGTGGGCACGGCGGACGGGTCGACCGCGAACGCGCCGGAGGCCTTGAGCCCGGTGACGGAGACGTCCTGGGTGGCGGTCAGCTTCATGTCGGCGGACTTCGTGCCGCCGACGCCGACCTGGCCGAAGTCGAGGGAGGACGCGGTCAGAGCGGTCCTGGCCGGGCTGCCGAAGCCGTAGAGCACACCGTCGCGGGTGCCGACGTACACCTTGCCCCGGTCCGCGGTCGGGGTGACGAACTTCGCCGCCGTGCCGATCGGCGCGGACCACAGGAGCTGGAGCAGGCCGTCGCCGTCGGGGGTGGGGCTGTAGGCGCGCAGGGTGCCGTCCGCCCCGGACGCGCTGGTCGCGGAGACCATCCACACCAGGGCGCTGGACTCGTCCGTGCCGTCGGAGGTGACCAGGGGGGAGCCGCTGGTGTATCCGAAAGTGTCCTGGCTCTGGCCGGTCAGGGTGAGCGCGGGGGTGCCGCCGCTGCGTACGCCGTACTTGAGGGCGCGCAGGGGGCCCTGGTTGCCGACGATGTAGACGTAGCCGCCGTCGCCGCCCCAGAACGCGGGGTGTCCCCACATGCCCTGGTAGGGGCCGGACACGCTCACCGCGGCGTCGCCGCCCTGGGCGCCCTGGCCCATGCCGCCGAGGTTGTCGCGGTCGAGCAGGAACACCCGGCCGTCCTTGCCCTGCTGGACCAGCAGATGGGGGTGTTCGGCGGTGCCGAAGCCGTCCGGCAGCGCCATCGGGGCGCCCGAGGAGATGTCCTGGTCGGTGAGGTCCAGGGTGGAGGCGTCGCTCGGGCTGAAGAAGTCGGCCGTGCTGAGGCTGTTGTCCGCGCCCACCTGGAGGCGTACGACGGACTCGGCGAGCGTTCCCTGGACGGTGGTGCCCGGTCCGGGGGCCGGGCTGATGCCGTTGCCGGTGCTGAAGAAGATCCGGCCGTCGCCGTCGGAGACCAGGCCGCCGCCCGACTGCCAGATGCCGGCGCCGCCGGTGCTGGCGCCGGTCACCGTGGCCCACATCGAGGTGATGCTGTGCTCGGTGGTGCTCACGCCGACGACATAGCCGCGGTACGGCCAGGCGTCGCAGTGGGCGCCGAAGCCCGCGTAGACGACGCCGTCCATGAGGAGCAGGCCGGGGCGCTGCTGCTCGTAGTAGGCGTCGAAGCTGACGGTCGGGTCGTTGACGGGGCTGCCCTCGATCGTGACCGGCCAGCCCGTGCGTTCGGCTCCGGAGGCCGGATCCACCGCGTGCATCAGCCAGGTCGGGTGGCGGTGCGTGGAGGTGCCGTCGTCGACCTTGGTGGTGAAGTAGAGGGACTCGGTGGCGGGGTCGTAGACGGGGGTCGCGGTCGCCCCGATCTGGGGCGTCAGGTCACCGCAGCCGATCGCGGAGGCCGGCCAGGACGCCCCGTAGTTCTTGCTCCACTCGATCGCGCCGGTGGTGCGGTCGAGGCTGTACATGGTGTTGTTCTCGGTGACCGCGATGACCTCGTCGCCGACGACCAGCGGCTGGGCGTAGATCTGCCCGTCCAGTTGGGTGGCGAAGAGCCGTCCGAAGGCGGACGACTGGACCACGGCCGGGGAGAGCCCGTTCGCGTCCTGCGTCCAGTTGGTGCGCAGGTTGTCGACGCCCTGCGTGGTCTGGTCGGCCTGAGCCGAGGATGTCACCAGACTGATCGTCGTGCCGATCAGTGCCGCGGCGGCCACGGCCACGGTGCCGACCAGCCATCTGCGCCGCCGGTTGCGGTGGCGGCCACCGCGGGCGGGCATGGAAAACCCGGGCAAATCGGGACCTCCCCTAGTGTTCGCGCCCGGAGTTGTCACAGGTGCGACTAAAACGTGAAGACTGAGTGGTTGTTCATACCATCAGTTGACCTTTTCGTGCACGACTCCCGCACTGATCGGAATGCGCGTGGACGCCGCCCCGTCCTCATGGACACATCACCCAAGAGGTGATGGACGGGGGGATTCCGCATCACGTGACGAAACCCTCACGTAACACAGGTATATGAGCACATCGTCAGGCACTCGGTTATGCTTTCGAACTCCGGTTGAAGGTTTGAACGGATTCATGGGGCAGCCGGACATCAGGGTGGGGATCACCGGGCCGTTGAGGGCCCCGGGGGGTTTGTTTTCATGAGCAGTGCAGTACGCGCTGATGCGCGTGCGCCTCAGCAGCGCAGGCGGCGCAAGGGTGTGCAGAGTCACGGCCTGCTGCCGCAGCCGCCGGACGACGCGGAGAAGTACTCGTACACGCGTCGGCACCTATGGGTGCTGACGGTCGGGTCGCTGATCAGTTTCGCGTGCCTCGCCGTCAGCCAGTTCCTGTTCACGGCGTCCAGCCCGTGGTTCTGGCTGACCATGCCGTTGCTCGCCATCGTCGTCGCGGACTACCTCATCTCGCTCTACCTCGACGGACTCAGCAGCGACTTCGACGTCCGCGCGCACAAGGCCCTCGTGCGTGCGTGGCGGCCTGCGGTCCACCCGAGTGTCGACGTCTTCCTTCCGGTGTGCGGTGAACCCCTGGAGGTGCTCCACAACACCTGGGTCAACGTCAACCGGCTCGCCGACACCTACCGAGGCGTGGTCAACGTCTACGTCCTCGACGACGCCGCCGACTCCGAGGTCGGCGCCATGGCGCAGGACTTCGGTTTCCACTACGTCGTGCGCGAGAACCGCGGCTGGTTCAAGAAGGCCGGCAACCTCCACCACGCCTTCGGCATCACGCACGGCGACCACATCCTGATCCTCGACGCCGACTTCGCGCCCCGTGCCGATCTGCTCGACGAACTGCTGCCGTACATGGACGCGGACCCCAGCGTCGGCATCGTGCAGTCGCCGCAGTTCTTCCGCATCACCGACCGGCAGAACTGGATCGAGCGCGGGGCCGGTGCGGTACAGGAGCAGTTCTACCGCTCCGTGCAGACCTCCCGTGAGGACAAGGACGGCTCGATCTGCGTCGGCTCGTGCGCGGTCTACCGGCGCGCGGCGCTCGCGGAGATCGGGGGCATCACGCTCATCGAGCACTCCGAGGACATGTACACCGGCTTCGACCTCAGAGCGCTCGGCTGGAAGCTGCGGTACGTCCCGGTCGCCCTGTCGGCGGGCGTCTGCCCGGACACCGCCGGCGCCTTCCACAACCAGCAGTACCGCTGGTGCATGGGCTCGCTGGAGCTGATCACCGGCAAGCGGTTCTGGGAGCTGGACCTGAAGTTCCAGACCCGCCTGTGCTACATCTCCGGGTTCCTCTACTACATCCAGACGGCGCTGGCGACGTTCCTGATGCCGATCATCCCGCTGTCGCTGCTGGTGCTGCGCCCCGATCTGATGCGCGCCCAGGCGGCGATGTGGGTGCTGCCCAGCGTGGCCTACGTGACGCTGGTGCTGCCGCTGTGGCACCGGGCGCCGTACCGCCTGGAGGCCTGGGCGGTGCGGATGATGTACGGCTGGTCGCATGTCTTCGCCGTGTGGGACATGCTGCGCGGCCGTCCGATGGGCTGGAAGCCGACCGGTTCGCAGGGCGCCAAGAAGAACGGCATGCGCCGCTACTGGATCGGCATGATCGGCTGGACCGGTGGCACCGCCGCCCTGTGGGTGCTCGTCGCCGGCTGGCGGATGCTCACGGAGTACCCGCCGGACTTCGCCCTGATGCTGTCAGCAGGCCTTTTCTACGCCATTGTCGTCGGCCGTGTCCTCGTTCAGCCGCGGGCCCGGGAAACGCAGGAAGCGACCGCATGACTCTCCCCAGTTCCCCCGCCCGGGCCATGTGGCCGGTGCGGGCAGTTGCCGCTGCGCTGCTCGCCGGAGCCCTGCTCAGCGGCTGCACCACCTTCTCCGACGACGGCCGTAACGCGTACGAGCGCGCGCAGGGCGAGGAGCCGGGCGCCACGGCCGACGCGACCGAGTCCGAGAAGCCGGAGCCGCCGTACGACGTGCGGCCGCTGCTCCAGCCGGACAAGGAGTACCTCGGGGTGGCCGCCGACGGGGCGCCCAAGAAGATGGACGCCGTCAAGGACTTCGCCGAGCGGGCGGGCAAGAAGCCCAACCTGATCGAGTTCTACTCCGCCTGGGGCGACCGCTACGAGACGAGCCTCGTCCAGAACGCCTGGGACTACGGCGGTCTCTCCTTCATCGCCTGGGAACCCTTCGACGTGGATCTCAAGGACATCGCCTCGGGCAAGGAGGACGATTACATCCGGACGTACGCGCGGTCCGTCAAGGAACTGAACCTGCCCGTGGCGCTGAGCTTCGCCCACGAGATGAACGGCTTCTGGTACCCGTGGGGCACCAAGAAGGCCACCGCCGCGCAGTTCACCGCCGCGTACAAGCACATCCATGACGTCTTCGACGACGAGGGCGCCACCCAGGTCATCTGGGTGTGGAGCCCGAACGTCGTCAACCCGATGCCGAAGGTGAAGCTCAAGCCGTACTACCCGGGCGACGACTACGTGGACTGGGTCGGGATCATCGGCTACTACGCGACGGACGGCCCGTCGACCTGGGACGCGCTCTACGGACCCTCGATCACGCAGATCCGTTCCTTCACGAAGAAACCGTTCATCATCGCGGAGACCGCGGCGCAGGCGGGCGAGCGCAAACCGGCGGACATCAAGGACCTCTTCCAGGGGACCGCGAAGCGGAAGGACTTCATCGGGTTCGTCTGGTTCAACTTCGACAAGGAGACGGACTGGCGCATCAACAGCGGTCCGTTGTCCGAGAAGACCTTCCGGGAGCAGGCCGCCGACGCCCGCTTCGGATTCGATGTGACGAAGCCATGACCGACCAGCAGCACACCTATCAGGGGTATGGCCAGAACCAGGAGCCGTACCCCCAGCAGCCCCAGCCGCGCGATCCCTGGCAGTACCAGGAGGAGCACCAGTTCTACGCGGGCGAGGCGCACCAGGGCCAGGTCGTGCCGGGCGAGGTCGTGCGCAGGGAGGTGACCGAGTCCGGCAGCTGGATGTTCGACGGTCAGATCTCCGCGTACACCGACCAGCAGACGTACGAGACCTACGCCCCGTACGACCCGTACGCCACGTACACCGCACCCACCGCGACCGTCACCGCTCCCGCCCCGGCACCGCAGCCGGCCCCCGCGCCGGTGGTGCCGGAGACGCCCGGCTATGTGCTGCCGCCCGTACCGGAGTCGGCCTGGGAGATGGACACCAAGCGCAGCCGGCTGCTCGGCCGGCTCGCGCTGCTCTGCATCCTGCTGATCCAGACCGGGCTGTCCCTGCGGCTGCGCGGGACGGCCTTCCAGGACGAGGCGCTCTACATCGCGTCCGGCCACTACGAACTGGCCAACCTGTTGCACGGCGACAAGCTGCCGGTGGACTTCGCCGCCTACTTCTCCGGGCACCCCAAGCTGTACCCGGTGGTCGCGGCCGTCGTGGACAGCCAGTTCGGCCTGACGGGCGTACGGCTGCTCAGTCTCGTGTTCATGCTGGGTGCCACAGGGCTGCTCTACTCGCTCACCAGGCGCCTGTTCAACCCGCGTGCCGGGCTCGGGGCCGCAGCGCTGTTCTCGGTGCTCCAGTCGACGATCGTGCTCGGCAACTTCGCCACGTACGACGCCGCCGCCGTGTTCCTGCTCGCGCTGGCCGCCTGGGCGGTGGTGCGGACCGACCGGATGAACGTCCTGGCCGTGCTGCTCGCGGCACCGCCGGCCGCCCTGGCCTTCGGTGTGAAGTACGCGTCCGGCATGTATCTGCCGACCCTGGTGGTGCTCGCGGTGATCACCGCGCACCGGCATCGCGGCATCCGGGCGGTCGGCCGTGGGGTGGTGCTGGGCGCGGGAATCGTGGCTCTGCTCGGGATCGGCTACGTCCTCTCCGGTCCGCTGGGCGGCATCAGCTCCACGACCACCGACCGTGCGAAGGGCACGGACACCGCCGCGACGATGCTGTCGCACAGCGCGGAGTGGGGCGGGCTGGTCTTCCTGGCCGCGCTCGGCGGCTCGATCGCGTACGCGCTGCGCGCGCGGATGGGCGAGATGCCGTGGCTCGGCGCCGAGACCTCGGGGCGCTGGCGGCGTGTTGCGCTCGGCCTGGTGCTGACGGGGACCGCGCTGCTGGCCCCCGCGTACCAGATCCACCTTCACACCGAGATCTCGCTCTACAAGCACGTCGGCTTCGGGCTGCTCTTCGCGGCGCCGATGGCCGGCCTCGGAATGGCCCGCCTGGTCGGTCCGCACTTCCGGCATCCGCAGCTCGGGATCCTGCTGTACGTCCTGACGCTGGTGTTCGGCATGGTGCAGGCCCAGCGCGCGTACAGCTTCCCGGACTCCACGCAGATGACCGACTACCTGCGCACGGTCGTCGACAAGAAGGGCACCTACCTCGCCGAGGAGCAGGAGGTCCCCGCCTACTACCTGCGGGACAAGACCGACTGGAACCAGTGGCAGAACACCTACTTCATGGACTACCGCGGCAAGGACGGCAAGCAGTACACCGGCCCCGATGCCTTCCGGCAGGCGGTTCGTGACGGAAAGTTCGACGCGATCGTGATGCATGGCTCGGTCAGCCCGGCGACGTACGCAGCGGTCAAGGAGGGGTTGAAGAACAACTCCCACTACCGGCTGGCGGCGGTGTTCCCGTTCACCACGAGCAGCGGAGAGAGCGCCTACCGGATTTGGGTGAAGCGATGAGCCACGACGCGGTCACGCGCCAGAACGGGGGATACCCCGAGGGCCAGGACCCGTTCGCCGAGTACGACGCCTACGTCGCCGGGGCCTCCCAGCAGCAGTACCAGGGGCAGGGCAGCGGGTACCCCGGGTACCCGGCCCAGGACGCCTACGCCCACCCGGGGCAGGGGCAGCAGCCGTACGCGGAGTACGCGCCGTACGGCACCGCCACCCCGGCGGCCCCCGCGGCACCCGTCGCACCGGCACCGGTCGCCCCGGAGCCGTCCGCGGAGGAGGCCGGGGAGGACGAGCCCGAGGATGCGAAGGGCGGCCGGTTCGCCACCGCTGTGACGTTTCTGCTGCCCACTGTGCTCGCCTTCGGCATGATCTGGCGCGGGATCGGCGACCGTGAGCTGTGGCGTGACGAGCACGCCACCTGGTGGGCGGCCACGCTGTCGTTCCACGATCTGAGCCAGCTGATCCGCTCGATCGACGTCGTGTTCACGCCGTACTACGTGATGATGCACATCTGGATCGCGGTCGCCGGGGACTCCCCGACCGCGATGCGCATCCCGGGCGCCGTGGCCATGGCCGCGTCGGCGGGGCTGCTCGCCCTGCTCGGTCGGCGGCTGTTCACCACGCAGGTGGGCGTCACCGCCGGACTCGCTTTCGCCGTCGTACCGCTGACCACCCGGTACGGCCAGGAGATCCGGCCGTACGCCTTCGCCGTCGCCGCGGTCCTGCTGTCGACGCTGCTGCTCGCGCGGGCCCTGGACCGGCCCTCGTTCAAGGGCTGGATCGCCTACACGGTGTCCGTGCCGCTGATCGGCTGGAGCCATCTGGCCTCCCTCGCGGTGCTCGCCCCGCACCTGGCCATGGTGCTGCTCAAGCGGCGGGCGGGAGACCGGATCGTCGGCTGGGCCTACTTCGCGGCCTGTGGCCTGGGCGTGTGCTTCGTCACGCCGATGGCCATCTCGGGCTCGGGGCAGAGCGGCCAGATCGCGTGGAACAACCCGGTGCTGCAGGACCTGATCGATTTCCCGAAGAACCTGTTCGGCTCCTGGGCGGTGGCCGTACCCGTCATGGCACTCGGCGTGATCGGGCTGTTCTTCGCGGGCCGATGGGCCCTTCCGCTCGCGCTCTGGATCGTGCTGCCACCCGTGGCGACCTACGCCACCGCCGCTCAGCTGCACCTCTTCCTGCCGCGCTATCTGCTGTTCACCGCGCCCGCGTGGGTGCTGCTCGCGTCCGTGGCCGTGGGCCGGCTCGCCGGTCCCGTGGTCGGTGCCAAGGCCGGGTCCGGCGCCGCCGTGCGGCGAGGTCTGGGATGGGCGCTGGCCGCGGCCGCGGTCGCCGGGCTGGCCTTCCAGGCGCTGCCGGGCCTCCGCGAGACCCGGCACAACGCGCTGGGCGAGCCGGACTTCCGCGGCGCGGCCCGGATCGTCCTGGACGAGCAGCGCAAGGGCGACGGCATCGCCTTCAGCGGTGTGATGAGCGAGCGCCGGGCCATGGACTACGAACTGCGGGACGCCGGCATGCGGCCGCGGGACGTGCTGATGTACCGCACTCCGCAGCAGCAGGCTTCGTTCGGTGCGACCGAGTGCCCGCATCCCCGGAGCTGCCTGGTGAAGGCCAAGCGGCTGTGGGTGGTCTCGACGACCCTCGACGGACAGCCGTTCAGCGGCATGCCGAAGGCGACGCAGACCGCGGTCGAGAAGACCTTCCGGGTGGTGAAGACCCGCAAGCTGGACTCCCTCCAGCTGGTGCTCCTGGAGCGCCGCAAGGGTGCCACGGGGGACTCGGCCGAGGACCAGGACGACGCCGCCCGCCGCAAGGTGCACGCCTGAGGAAAGGATTCCGGGCGCGGGACAGGCCCGTGACCCGGTGGGGGAGAGGCACTATCCAGGCCTCTAGGGGAGGGAAGAGAAAGACATGACGGGCTACGACAGATACCCCGGCGTCCCGGTCACCATCGTGATGCCGACCTACAACGAGGCAGCCAACCTGCCTCGCATGGCCGAGCTGGTGCTCGGGCTGCCCATCGACGGGCTGCATCTGAAGATCGTCGACGACTCCAGCCCCGACGGCACCGGGCGGATCGCCGAGGAGCTCGCCGAGAAGTACAACTGGGACGGGCGGCGCCGGATGAGCGTGCTGCACCGGACCGAGAAGGACGGGCTCGGGCGCGCCTACGTCGCGGGCATGACCGCCGCGCTCGACGAGGGGGCCGCGTACGTCGTCCAGATGGACGCCGACGGCAGCCACCCCGTGGAAGCGGTCCCACGCATGCTCGGCACGGCCGTGGCCTCCGGCGTCGGTCTGGTCGTCGGCAGCCGGTACGTCGAGGGCGGCTCGCTGGACGAGGAGTGGGGCAAGCACCGCGTGCTGCTCTCCCGCTTCGCCAACCGCTACGCCCGGACCGTGCTCGGCACCAAGATCCGGGACATCACGGCCGGCTTCAACCTGTGGTCCGCCGCCACCCTGCGTGACGTCGACCTCGCCACTCTGGACAGCGCCGGCTACAGCTTCCAGGTCGAGCTGAAGTTCAAGGCCGTGCGCGCCGGACACAGCGCCGTCGAGATCCCGATCCGCTTCGAGGAGCGCACCGAGGGCGTCTCCAAGATGAACCTGTCCACGCAGATCGAGTCGGCCCTGGTGCCGCTGCGGCTGCGGATGCGCAACCGGCGGGGCTGAGCCGGGATCATGAGCGGACGGCACGCGATTCCCTCACGGTTCGGCAAGCTGTACCGCGAGGTGGCCAAGTTCGGCCTGGTGGGGGCCTCGGGATTCGTGGTCAACCTCGGGGTCTTCAACGTCATCACGGGCGTCCTCGGATGGCCGCCCGTGCGGGCGGGCGTCCTGGCGACGGCCGTCGCCATCCTGACCAACTACCTGGGCCTGCGGTACTTCACCTACCGGGACCGCGACCAGGACACGCGGATGCGCCGGCGCAAGGAGATGGGGCTCTTCCTCTTCTTCAGCGCGATCGGGCTGGTCATCGAGAACGGGGTGCTCTACGTCACCACGTACGGCCTCGGCCTCGACGGCACGCTCGCCACGAACGTCTGCAAGTTCTTCGGCATCGGCGTCGCAACGCTGTTCCGGTTCTGGTCGTACCGGACATGGGTCTTCCGGGCCGTGGCCCGGCGGCCGGAGCACCCCGCGCCGGTGGCGCGGGGCGGAGCGGCGGTCGCCGAGCCGGTGCTGAACGTCCCCTGGGAGACCTCCTGGGAGACCACCTCCTGGGAGACCTCTTGGGAGACCCGATAGAGACCTGGTAGCGCCTACTGGTTCGCCGCCGCCGAGGCCTGGGCCTCGCCGCGGCGGCGGATCTGGCGGAAGGTGAACTCGGCCAGGTCGTTGCCGGTCTTCTCGACCTGGGTGCTCTTCGTCGTGACGTCCTTGCCGTTGAGGAAACCGGCGGTGGTGAAGTAGGCGTAGCGGCCGTAGGAATTGGTCGTCGTGCGGCACACCGCGGCGTTGCAGAACGGCTTGATCCCGTCGCCGGACAGGGAGGCGATGACGCTCTTGTCGTCGGCCTGGCCCTTGGCCTTCCGCGCCTCGGCCTCGGTGTCGAAGACGGCCACGCCGACCGTGACGGCGACGCCGTCCTTCATGTACGACACCCGCATCACGCTGGTGCAGCCGTTGGCGGTGAGGACCTTGCCGAGGGTGCCGTTGGCGTTGGCGGCCGAGGCGCACTTCTTGGTGTCGGCCGTGGCGCCCTTCTTGTAGACCGTCTCTCCCATGGTCAGCTGCGTGCCGGGGAAGAGGATCTCCGCGCTGAGCGGGGCCGTGTCCTTGGTCCTGCTGGAGATGAAGTCCTTCGGGTCCAGCGGCGGCGGGGCGCTGGTCGGCGCGAAGGACGGGTCCGTCGCGGACTGGCTCGGGATGTCCGCCGTCGCGGGCAGCGAGGACGTGGTGGACGCCTCGTCGTCGCCGCCGTTGGCGGAGACCACGGCCATGGCGACGGCGGTGCCTATCGCCGCGGTGGCGAGGGCGCCGCCGACGATGAACAGCAGCTTGCGCCGCTTGTTACGGGTCTCCGATGCCTCGGCGAGGGCCGCCCAGTCCGGGGTCTGGCCGTCGTTGCCGCCGTTCCACGGCTGCTGGGAATTCGGTTTCCAGGGATCCCACTGGGACTGGGGTCCCCCCTGCTGCCCAAAGCTCATGGGGCGCATCATAGAGGGGGGACGCGTGGGGCTGCCGGGGTCGCTCGTTTTGACCCGTCCGGGGTAGCGCTAGTACCCTTCCAGTTTGTTATGCGTATTGGCTAGGTCGTACTTACGCCAGAAGCCCTTACGTAGGTTCCCTGGAGCAGTTACCAGTGGGCGGCATACGGGCAGCGTTCCCGGCTTCTGTCGTCCCCAGCTGCACGATCGCTTCAAGGATGCCTTGTGTCAGCACCCATCCCTGAAGAAGAAGGCTGAGAAGTGCGTACGTACAGCCCTAAGCCCGGCGATGTGACTCGCCAGTGGCACATCATTGACGCTCAGGACGTCGTCCTGGGCCGTCTCGCCACCACCGCCGCGAACCTCCTCCGTGGCAAGCACAAGCCGACCTATGCCCCGCACATGGACATGGGCGACTTCGTCATCATCATCAACGCCGACAAGGTGCACCTGTCCGGCAACAAGCGGACCCAGAAGCTGGCGTACCGCCACTCCGGCTACCCGGGCGGTCTGCGTTCCGTCCGCTACGACGACCTGCTCCGTGACAACCCGGAGAAGGCTGTCGAGAAGGCCATCAAGGGCATGGTTCCCAAGAACTCCCTGGGCCGTCAGATGCTCTCGAAGCTGAAGGTCTACTCGGGCGACCAGCACCCGCACGCTGCCCAGCAGCCGGTGCCGTTCGAGATCACCCAGGTCGCGCAGTAGTTCCGGCCACCCCCTAAGACAGAAAAGAAATCTGAGGAGCATCGTGGCCGAGACCACCGCTGAGCAGCCGGTCGAAGAGACCGAGCTTGTCGACATCGACAGCTACACCACCGAGTCGGACGTCCCCGTCGAGGGCGAGTACACCTCCGAGTCGCTCGCGTCCCGCTTCGGCGACCCGCAGCCGGCCGCCGGCCTGGGCCGTCGCAAGAACGCCATCGCCCGCGTCCGGATCGTCCCGGGCACCGGCAAGTGGAAGATCAACGGTCGCACCCTCGAGGACTACTTCCCGAACAAGGTGCACCAGCAGGAAGTCAACGAGCCCTTCAAGGTGCTCGAGCTCGAGGGCCGCTACGACGTCATCGCCCGCATCGCGGGTGGCGGTGTCTCCGGTCAGGCCGGTGCGCTCCGTCTCGGTGTCGCCCGCGCGCTGAACGAGGCCGACGTCGACAACAACCGCGGCCCGCTCAAGAAGGCCGGCTTCCTCCGCCGCGACGACCGTGCGGTCGAGCGCAAGAAGGCCGGTCTCAAGAAGGCCCGCAAGGCTCCGCAGTACAGCAAGCGTTAAGCTTCGCTGCCTGCAGCCCGTACTCGCATACGTTCGCAGTACGCAGTACGTCCGAACGCCCCGGCGGCACGCCACAGTGCCGCCGGGGCGTTCGTTTATCACAGCCGTGGGCGTATAACGGCACAAGACGCTCAAAGGCTTGTGTGATCGGGTGATCCTGGGTGATCTCCGAAGGTGACCTCGAAAGTGACGCTTCATCAGGAGGACAAGTGGGACGACTCTTCGGCACGGACGGCGTGCGCGGCGTCGCCAACGCGGACCTGACCGCCGAGATGGCGCTCGGTCTGTCCGTCGCGGCGGCCCACGTGCTGGCCGAGGCGGGCACCTTCGAGGGCCACCGGCCGACGGCGGTGGTCGGACGGGACCCGCGTGCGTCCGGGGAGTTCCTGGAGGCCGCCGTGGTGGCGGGCCTGGCGAGCGCCGGCGTCGACGTCCTGAAGGTCGGCGTGCTGCCGACCCCGGCCGTGGCGTATCTCACGGGTGTGCTCGGCGCCGACCTCGGCGTCATGCTCTCCGCCAGCCACAACGCGATGCCCGACAACGGCGTCAAGTTCCTCGCCCGCGGCGGGCACAAGCTCGACGACGAGCTGGAGGACCGGATCGAGGCGGTCTACGAGGCCCACCGGCACGGCGAGCCGTGGGAGCGGCCGACCGGTGCGGGGGTCGGGCGGGTGCGGGAGTACCTGGAGGGCTTCGATCAGTACGTCGCCCATCTGATCGGTGTGCTGCCGAACCGGCTCGACGGGCTGAAGATCGTCCTCGACGAGGCGCACGGTGCCGCGGCGCGGGTGTCGCCGGAGGCGTTCTCGCGGGCCGGGGCCGAGATCATCACGATCGGGGCCGACCCGGACGGGCTCAACATCAACGACGGGTGCGGGTCCACGCACCTGGGGCTGCTGAAGGCCGCCGTCATCGAGCACGGGGCCGACTTCGGTATCGCGCACGACGGGGACGCGGACCGGTGCCTTGCCGTCGACCACACCGGTGAGGAGGTCGACGGGGACCAGATCATGGCCGTCCTCGCGCTGGCCATGCGGGAGCGGTCCGCGCTTCGGGCCGACACCGTTGTCGCGACCGTCATGTCCAACCTCGGGTTCAAGCTGGCGCTTGAGCGGGAGGGGCTGACGCTGGTGCAGACGGCTGTGGGGGACCGGTATGTGCTGGAGTCGATGAAGGAGCACGGGTACGCGCTCGGGGGCGAGCAGTCCGGGCACGTGATCATTTTGGATCACGCCACCACGGGGGACGGCACCCTGACCGGGCTCATGCTCGCGGCGCGGGTCGCGGAGACCGGGCGGTCGCTGCGGGAACTGGCGGGCGTGATGGAGCGGTTGCCTCAGGTGCTGATCAATGTGCCGGATGTCGATCGGTCCCGGGTCGGGAACTCTGCTGAGCTTGCTGCTGCCGTTTCTGAGGCTGAGCGGGAACTCGGTGAGACTGGGCGGGTGTTGTTGCGGCCTTCTGGGACCGAGCCGTTGGTTCGGGTGATGGTTGAGGCCGCGGATATCGATCAGGCGCGGTCTGTGGCTGGGCGGTTGGCTGATGCCGTTAAGTCGGCGCTGGGTTAGAACGCCGGGTTGGGGGTGGGGGGGGGTCTGTGCGTTGCGGGCTGCGGGTTCGTCGTGGCTTGTCGCGCCCGCGCGGCGGTAGCCGCAAATTCAGCACAGCCCCGCGCCCCTAAAGGGCGTTGGCCTTCCGGCGCTGTGAAGACCAGAGCCACTTCTGGAACAGCAGGGTGAGTGTGCCCGCCAGGACGATCCCCAGCAGATTCAGCAGGA
Source organism: Streptomyces justiciae (assembly GCF_015163075.1). GTDB lineage: Bacteria > Actinomycetota > Actinomycetes > Streptomycetales > Streptomycetaceae > Streptomyces > Streptomyces justiciae. The sequence goes on along the minus strand of NZ_JADDXU010000031.1, from coordinate 5,855 downwards.
GTTGTTCCGTCGAGCCCCATGCCTGCTTGTACTCGCTGTAGCTGAAGGCCACCGCCGCGTTCGCCGCTGCCGGGACCGTCGTCACCGAGATGGCCACGCCCACCAGGGCGCCCGACTTGGCCGAGGTGAGGGACAGCGTGCCCGCGCAGCCGGCGAGGACCGCCACCACGAACGAGAACCAGTCCGGCCGGTAGATGAAGTTGGTGTTGGGACGCGTGGCGTCCAACTGCTCGGCGCTGAACAGGTTCACGGAGTTCATGAAGTAGCTGAAGCCCACCGTCACCACCATCGCCACCGCGAACCCCACCAGCAGGGCGGTCAGGGAGCGCAGTGCCAGGCGGGGGTGGCGTTGGACGATGGACGTGCTGAAGGCGGCCAGGGGGCCGAACTCCGGGCCCACGGCCATGGCGCCGACGATGAGGATCGCGTTGTCGAGGACCACGCCGCAGGCCGCGATCATGGTGGCCAGGGTGATGAAGGCGACGTAGGTGATGGAGAGCGTGGACTCCTCGTGGGTGGCGTCCGTCAGGTGCTCCCAGAGGACCGCGTCCGCGCCCTCGCCGGGTGCCTCCTCCTCGGCCTTGTCCGCTCGCCTCGACAGCGACAGGTCGATGTTCTCGACCGCGATCGAACCGGTCTTGTCGAGGTCCAACTCCTGCAGCGCGCTGATGAGTTCGTCGCCCGCCTCGCGGGCCACGTCGCACATCACCACGTCCCCGGCCGGGTTGCGGGCGGTGCCCGGCAGGACGACCAGGTGCGTGGTGCCGACGGTCTTCTCGATCAGGCGGACCACGTCGTCCGTCCTGTCGGACGGAGTGATCAGGCGCAGATGCAGCATGACGCCTTTTCTAACAGGCCCCGGTCACTTGTTCACAGCTTGCGGAGACTCAGGCGGCGGACCTTGTGGTCCGGGCCCTTGCGGATGACCAGGGTGGCGCGGCCCCGGGTGGGGGCGATGTTCTCGATCAGGTTCGGCTTGTTGATGGTCCGCCACTGGGTGCGGGCGTAGTCGAGGGCTTCTTCCTCGGAGACCTGGGTGTACTTGCGGAAGTACGAGTTGGGGTCCTGGAAGGCCGTCTGGCGCAGCTTCTTGAAGCGGTTGAGGTACCAGCGCTCGACGTCGTCGGGGTTGGCGTCGATGTAGACGCTGAAGTCGAAGTAGTCGGCGAGGCCCACGCGGGTGCGGCCGTCCTTGCCGGGGAGCGCCGGCTGGAGGACGTTGAGGCCCTCGACGATCAGGATGTCCGGGCGGCGCACGACGAGCTTCTCGTCGGGGACGATGTCGTAGATGAGGTGCGAGTAGACGGGTGCCGTGACCTCGTCCTTGCCGGCCTTGATGTCGGCGACGAACTTGGTCAGGGCCCGGCGGTCGTACGACTCGGGGAAGCCCTTCCTGGACATCAGGCCGCGCGCCTGGAGCTCCTTGGTGGGGAGCAGGAAGCCGTCCGTCGTCACGCGCTCCACGCGCGGGTGCTCGGGCCAGCGGGAGAGCAGGGCCTGGAGGAGCCGGGCGACCGTGGACTTGCCGCCGGCGACCGAGCCCGCGACCCCTATGACGAACGGGGTGCCGGTCTGGGTGCCGGTCTCGCCGAGGAAGGTGTTCAGGGCGCCTCTGAGGCCGTCCGTGGCGCCGACGTAGAGGTTGAGGAGGCGGGAGAGCGGGAGGTAGATGTCCCGCACCTCGTCGAGGTCGATGACGTCACCGAGGCCGCGCAGCCGCTCGACCTCCTCCGCCGTCAGGGGCAGGGGCGTCTTGTCGCGCAGCGCGCTCCACTCGGCACGGGTGAGGTCGACGTAGGGAGTCGCCTCCGGCTTGTTCCGGTGGGCGCTCCGGGGGGTCGAGGAGACCGGAGAGATCACAGTCCATTGTTAACGGAGTTTGAACGAGATGGCGGGTGGGGTCCGTCACGCCTCCAGCGAGGCTCGTACGCCCATGTCCTTACCACCGCGTTCGTATGGCCGTGGGAATTTCCGATATCGGGCACGCGGAAGCCCTTTCGGCCGGGCGGGGATGCGTAGGCTGCCGCGCATGTGCGGAATCGTGGGATACGTGGGGTCGCAGTCTGCGCTCGAGGTCGTGATGGCCGGACTGAAGCGGCTGGAGTACCGGGGGTACGACTCGGCGGGTGTCGCCGTCCTCGCCGACGGCGGGCTCGCCGCCGGGAAGAAGGCCGGGAAGCTGGTCAACCTGGAGAAGGAGCTCGTCGACCGGCCGCTGCCGACCGGCGGCACCGGGATCGGGCACACGCGCTGGGCCACGCACGGCGGGCCGACGGATGCCAACGCGCATCCGCACCTCGACAACGCGGGGCGGGTCGCGGTCGTCCACAACGGGATCATCGAGAACTTCGCCGCGCTGCGGGCCGAACTGGCCGAGCGCGGCCACGATCTGGCGTCCGAGACGGACACCGAGGTCGTCGCGCATCTGCTCGCCGAGGAGTTCTCCTCGGCCGGGGACCTCGCGGAGGCGATGCGGCTGGTGTGCCGGCGCCTGGAGGGGGCGTTCACGCTGGTCGCCGTGCACGCGGACGAGCCGGACGTGGTCGTCGGGGCCCGGCGGAACTCGCCGCTCGTGGTGGGTGTGGGGGAGGGTGAGGCGTTCCTCGCGTCCGACGTGGCGGCCTTCATCGCCCACACGCGCTCGGCCATCGAACTCGGGCAGGACCAGGTCGTCGAACTGCGCCGCGACGGGGTGACGGTGACCGGCTTCGACGGCCGCCCGGCCGATGTCCGCTCGTACCACGTCGACTGGGACGCCTCGGCCGCCGAGAAGGGCGGCTACGACTACTTCATGCTCAAGGAGATCGCCGAGCAGCCCAAGGCGGTCGCCGACACGCTCCTCGGGCGCATCGACGCGGCCGGGTCGCTGACGCTGGACGAGGTGCGCATCCCGACGAGTGTGCTGCGCGAGGTCGACAAGGTCGTGGTGGTGGCGTGCGGTACGGCCTTCCACGCGGGGCTGATCGCCAAGTACGCCATCGAGCACTGGACGCGCGTCCCCTGCGAGGTGGAGCTGGCGAGCGAGTTCCGCTACCGCGACCCGATCCTGGACCCGCGGACGCTGGTGATCGCCATCTCCCAGTCCGGAGAGACCATGGACACGCTCATGGCGCTGCGGCACGCGCGCGAGCAGGGCTCCAAGGTGCTGGCCATCTGCAACACCAACGGCTCGACGATTCCGCGCGAGTCCGACGCGGTGCTCTACACGCACGCCGGGCCGGAGGTCGCGGTCGCCTCGACGAAGGCGTTCCTGACGCAGCTGGTGGCGTGCTACCTGGTCGCGCTCTATCTGGGGCAGGTGCGGGGCACCAAGTGGGGCGACGAGATCGTGGCCGTCGTCCGGGACCTGTCGAAGATCTCCGGTGAGGTGGAGAAGGTCCTGGAGACGATGGAGCCGGTACGGGCGCTCGCGCGGTCGCTCGCCGACAAGAACACGGTGCTGTTCCTGGGCCGGCACGTCGGCTACCCCGTCGCCCTCGAAGGCGCCCTGAAGCTCAAGGAACTCGCCTACATGCACGCCGAGGGGTTCGCGGCGGGTGAGCTCAAGCACGGGCCGATCGCGCTGATCGAGGACGATCTGCCGGTGGTGGTGGTCGTGCCGTCGCCGCGCGGGCGGTCGGTGCTGCACGACAAGATCGTCTCCAACATCCAGGAGATCCGGGCGCGCGGGGCGCGGACCATCGTCATCGCGGAGGAGGGGGACGAGGCGGTGGTGCCGTACGCCGACCATCTGATCCGGATTCCGGCCACCCCGACCCTGCTCCAGCCGCTGGTGGCGACCGTGCCCTTGCAGGTGTTCGCGTGCGAGCTGGCGACGGCCCGGGGCAACGAGGTGGACCAGCCCCGGAACCTGGCGAAGTCGGTGACGGTGGAGTGAGCCGGGCGGTTGCGTCCTCGTAGGGTGCTCGGCATGAGCATCATCGGCGTCGGGATCGACGTGGCGGAGATCGAGCGGTTCGAGGCGGCGCTGGAGCGGACGCCGGGCATGGCTCAACGGCTGTTCCTGGACAGCGAGTTGCTGCTGCCCAGCGGTGAGCGGCGGGGGATCGCCTCCCTCGCCGCCCGCTTCGCCGCCAAGGAGGCGCTCGCCAAGGCGCTCGGCGCGCCGGCCGGGCTGCACTGGACCGACGCCGAGGTGTACGTCGAGGAGAGCGGGCAGCCGCGGTTGCGGGTGACGGGGACGGTGGCGGCGCGGGCCGCGGAACTCGGGGTGCGGTCCTGGCACGTGTCGCTCAGCCATGACGCGGGCGTGGCCTCTGCTGTGGTGGTGGCGGAGGGGTAGTCCGGGGAGACTCGGGCGTATGCGTACTGCTTACAGCGTGGAGACGGTCAGGGCGGTCGAGCGGGAGCTGATGGCTCGGTTGCCGGAGGGAACGCTCATGCAGCGGGCGGCGGCCGGACTCGCCGCCGCCTGCGCGGACTTGCTGGGGCGGGTGTACGGCCGCCGGGTCGTGCTGCTGGTCGGGAGCGGCGACAACGGGGGCGACGCCCTGTACGCCGGGGCGCGGCTCGCGCGGCGTGGGGCTGGGGTGAGTGCCGTACTGCTGAATCCTGAGCGGGCTCATGCGGGCGGGCGCGCGGCGTTGCGGCGGGCGGGCGGTTCCGTGGTGCCGGCGGCCGGTGCGGAGGGGGTGATCCTGCGGGCCGACCTCGTGCTCGACGGCATCGTCGGGATCGGGGGCAAGGGCGGGCTGCGGGCGGACGCGGCGGCTCTGGTCGCCGTCGTCGAGCGGTCGCGGGCCGCCGTCGTCGCCGTCGATCTGCCGAGCGGGGTCGACGCGGACACCGGGGAGGTGCGCGGGGAGGCGGTACGGGCCGACCTGACCGTCACCTTCGGGACGCACAAGCCGGGGCTGCTGATCGATCCGGCGCGGGAGTACGCCGGGGTGGTGCGGCTGGTGGACATCGGGTTGACGCTGCCTGGTGAGGCCGAGGTCGAGGCCTTGCAGCATGTGGACGTGGCCGGGCTGTTGCCGGTGCCCGGGGCCGAGAGTGACAAGTACCGGCGGGGCGTGGTCGGGATCGCCGCCGGGTCCGCCCGGTATCCGGGTGCGGCTGTGCTGGCCGTCGCGGGGGCATTGCGGGGTGGGGCGGGGGCCGTGCGGTACGTCGGGCCGGCCGGGGACGCGGTCATCGCACGGTTTCCCGAGACGCTCGTGTCGGACCAGGGGCCGGCGAAGGCCGGGCGGGTGCAGGCGTGGGTCGTCGGGCCCGGGGCGGGGGACGACGCGGCGTCCGTGGCGGAGGTGCTGGAGGCGGAGGTGCCGGTGCTGATCGACGCGGACGGGTTGCGGCTGGCGGATCGGGAGGTGGTGCGGGGGCGTCGCGCGCCGACGCTGATGACTCCTCATGCGGGGGAGGCGGCGGCGTTGTTGGGGGTCGCTCGGGAGGAGGTCGAGGGGGCTCGGCTGGGGGCGGTGCGGGAGTTGGCGGGGCGGTACGGGGCGACGGTGTTGTTGAAGGGGTCGACGACGCTGGTGGCTGATGCGGGGGGTGGGGTGGTGCGGGTGAACTCGACCGGGACGGGGTGGCTGGCCACGGCGGGGAGTGGGGACGTGTTGTCGGGGCTGACGGGGTCGTTGCTGGCGGCGGGGCTTTCTGCGGTGGATGCGGGGAGTGTGGGGGCGTATCTGCATGGGTTGGCTGGGCGGCTTGCGGCGGACGGGGGGCCGGTGGGGGCGGGGGATGTGGCGGGGGGGGGGGGGGGGGGTTGGGGGGGGGGGGGGGGGGGGGGGGGGGGGGGGGGGGGGGTGGGGGGGGGGGGTGGGGGGTGGGGGGGGGGGGTGGGGGTGGTGGGTGGTGGGGGGGGGGGGGGGGGGGGGGGGGGGGGGGGGGGGGGCTCTGGGGTCGCGGTG
>NZ_JADDXU010000030.1 GCF_015163075.1 Streptomyces justiciae | reverse complement strand
GCGGAGGACCCGCGGGGCGTTCGTAGGGGAAGCCCCACACCTCCCGGGCGCGAAACATAGGGGGCGCTCCATCGCACGTCGCTGTCCGCATCGAGAAACATGTGTAGCGGCCCCCCGGCCCTGCCGCGGCCCGTGGGAATGCACCGGGCCGCGGCAGCTGTCACCGGGCGTCACTGTGAGGGATGGCGCCCGGTGACACCGATTCGCAGAGCCCGCCTGGGCCGGGCCCCCTTGGAGCAGTGACATGGTGCGTGTGCCGAGGATTCCCTGGACATGGACGGTGGTCGGTGGCATCTGCGTATGGCTGGTGGCCATCTGCTGCTTCTTGGTGACCGAGCAGGGCCCCGAGGCCTTCGGCGCACCCGACCCGGCAGTGCTGCGCACCGACGCGGCAAGGGCCGTACACCGTCAGGACCCGGCTGCCTTCCAGCGCCTGTTCGCGCCCGGCACAGCGGGCTCCGGCTATGCGGAGCACTATTTCACCGAGCTTTTCGCCGTCCCGGCCACCCGTCTGCGGCTCGACCTGGAAACCTACGACGATCTGCGGTTCCTCGTCCTGCGGGGCCGCCCCGCCGACGGCGGTGCTCTGTGCGACGCCTGGTCGGTCCAGGACTCCGGCGGCCGCAGCGTCCTGAGCGCCGTGCCGGCGGTCACGGACCCGTGTGCCGCCGGCTCTTAGCCGGTCAGGCCGTGGTGTCCCGTGCATCTGTACGAGCGCTCTTCGCCTCCTGTGCGGTCTGGGCCAGCCCGCTGCGGGTGCGCAGGGCGACCTCCTTGATGAAGAGGGTCACCAGGAAAGAGAGCAGGGCGACCGGGGCGACGTACATGAAGATGTCGCCGATGGCGTGCCCGTAGGCGCCCTCCAGCCAGGTCCGGACCGGGGCGGGGAGCAGGGCCAGGTCGGGCAGTTGGCCGTCGCCGGAGGTCTTCGCGGCGGCCGCCTGGTCCTGCGGGGCGAGTTGGGTGATGGTCTCGCGCGCGTAGTGGGCGATCCGGGTGGTGAGGACCGAGCCGAGCACCGAGACGCCCACCGCGCCGCCGAGGGACCGGAAGAAGGTGACCGTGGAGGAGGCGGCGCCCAGGTCGCTCGGGGCCACCTGGTTCTGGGTGCACAGCACGAGGTTCTGGAGGGTCATGCCGACGCCGAGGCCCATCAGCGCCATGCACAGCGCGATGAACGGGTACGAGGTGTCGTAGCGCAGCATGCCCAGCAGCGCCAGGCCGGCCGTGAGCAGCACGCCGCCCGCCAGCAGCCAGCCCTTCCACCGGCCGGTTCGGGTGATGACCCGGCCGGAGACCGTGGAGGCGAGGAACAGGCCCGCGATGAACGGGATCGTCATCACGCCGGACCTGGTCGGTGACTCGCCGCGGGCCAGCTGGAAGTACTGGCTGAAGAAGACCGTGCCCGCGAACAGGGCCACGCCGGTGAACAGCGAGGCGGTGGAGGCGAGGGCGATGGTGCGGCTGCGGAAGAGCCGCAGCGGGATGATCGGTTCGCTCGCCTTCGTCTCGACGAACAGGAAGACGAGCGCCAGCACCAGCGAGGTGCCGACCAGCGTGTACGTCTGCCAGGACAGCCAGGCGTACTTGTCGTCGGCGAAGGTGACCCAGATCAGCAGGGTGCAGACGGCCGCGGTGACGAAGAAGGCGCCGGCCCAGTCGACCTTGACCCGGCGCTTGGTCACCGGCAGGTTCAGCGTCCGTTGCAGCACGACCAGGGCGACCATCGCGAACGGGATGCCGACGAACAGGCACCACCGCCAGCCGAGCCAGCTGGTGTCGGTGATGACACCGCCGAGGAGCGGGCCGCCGACGGTGGCGACGGCGAAGGTCGCGCCGAGATAGCCGGAGTAACGCCCTCGCTCACGCGGGGCGATCATCGCCGCCAGGACGACCTGCGACAGCGCGGACAGGCCGCCGCCGCCCAGTCCCTGGATGACACGTGCGGCGATCAGTGTGCCGGGGTTCTGGGCGAGACCGGCGACCAGCGACCCGAGGGCGTAGACGATCAGTGCGGACTGGACCAGGATCTTCTTGCTGAACTGGTCCGCGAGCTTGCCCCACAGGGGCGTGGAGGCGGTGACCGCCAGCAGGGACGAGGTCACGACCCAGGTGTAGGCGCTCTGGCCGCCGCCCAGGTCGCCGATGATCCTGGGCAGCGCGTTGGTGACGACGGTCGAGGACAAGATGGCGGCGAACAGGCCGAGCAGCAGCCCCGACAGCGCCCGCATGATCTGCGGGTGGGTCATCGGTACGGCGCCGTCCGCCACCGTGGCCTGATCGGCTGGAGCGCCGGACCGGGGGGTGGTTGTCATGGGGTATCTCGTCCTTAGAAGGTGACTGCGGGGGTACGGGTGGGGGTGTCGTCGAAGCTCGCCCGGAGCCGGGACAGCAGCGACGTCAGCCGGCCGACGTCGTCGTCGCTCCATCCGCTCAGCCGCACGGCGAGCAACTCGGCCGCGCGGTCGGAGAGTTCGGCCAGCCGGTCACGGCCCTCAGGGGTCAGGCGCAGGATGCGCGAGCGCCGGTCGGCGGGGTCGGGGCTGCGGTCGATCCAGCCCCGCTCGGCCAGGTGGGTCACATGGCGGCTGGTGACCGACATGTCGACGGCGAGCAGTTCCGCGAGCCTGCCGATGCGCAGGTCGCCCTCACGGTCGAGCAGCGCCAGCACCACGGCGGTGCCGCTGGAGCAGCCGCCGGGGAGGCTCCGGTCCAACTGTCGTCGTACGGCGGCGACGGCGCTCAGCTGCCGTGTCAGCTCCTCGTACTGGGCTCGGTCGGCCACAGGTGTCTCCTGTCGGGTGTGCCCGTCATTGCTTGAGGCGACCATGCGGTCGCCCGGCCGCCTCGGGCGGGTTTCTCAGGTGTGCGCCGGTTCAGCGCAGGATCCGGCGGGCCACGTTGGTGGTCACCAGATCGAGCAGTTCCTCACCACGGCCGGAGAGGATCGTGCGGATCGCGTAGAGGGTGAAGCCCTTGGCCTGTTCCACCGAGACCGCGGGCGGCACGGACAGTTCCTGCCGTGCCGTCATGACCTCGACGAGCGCGGGACCCTCGTGAGCGAAGGCGCCCTTGAGCGCCTCCTCCAGGTCGCCGGGCCGCTCGACCCGGCGGGCCCACAGCCCGATCGCGGCGGCGACCTCGGCGAGCTGCGGATTGTCCAGCTCGGTCGCGTAGTTGACGATGCCGGCGGCCTTCATCTCCAACTCGACGAAATTGAGCGACCCGTTGTTGAAGACGACGATCTTGGCGGGCAGCCGGTTCTGTCGCAGGGTGAACAACTCGCCGAGCAGCATGGTCAGTCCGCCGTCACCGGACAGCGAGACGACCTGCCGGTCCGGGTACGCCGCCTGCGCGCCGACCGCGTGCGGCAGCGCGTTGGCCATCGTGCCGTGGTTGAAGGAGCCGATCAGCCGCCGACGCCCGTTGAAGCTCAGATAGCGGGCCGCCCACACCACCGGGGAGCCGACGTCGACGGTGAAGACGGCGTCCTCGGCGGCGAGCCGGTCGAGGGTGCGGGCCACGAACTGCGGGTGGATCGGGGTGCGTTCGCGGTCGTTGACGGCGAGCGCGTCCAGGGACTTGCGGGTGCGGACGTAGTGGGCGCGCGCCTGGTCGAGGTGGTCGCGGGCGGCCTTGACGGTCTTGACGGACAGCAGCGGCAGCAGCGCGGGCAGGGTGTCCCGGACGCTGCCGACCAGCGGCAGGTCGACCCGGGTACGGCGACCGATCTGCTCGCCGCGCAGGTCGAGCTGGATCACCTTGGCGCCCTGCGGATAGAACTGCCGGTAGGGGAAATCGGTGCCCAGCATGAGCAGGGTGTCTGCCTCCTCGATCGCCTTGTAGCCGGAGGCGAAGCCGAGCAGGCCGGTCATGCCGACGTCGTAGGGGTTGTCGTACTCGACGTACTCCTTGCCGCGCAGCGCGTGCACGACCGGGGCCTTGAGGGTCTCGGCGAGCCGGACCAGGTCGTCGTGCGCACCGGCCGCGCCGGCGCCCGCGAGGATCGTCACCCGCTGGGCGGCGTTGAGCAGTTCGGCAGCGTCGGCGAGTGCCTCGTCGTCGGGGCGGACGACGGTCCGGGTCGGGCGTACGACGGTGGGGGCGAGGTCCCGGCCGGTCTTGGCGAGGAAGTTCTCGCCGGGGACGACCACGACCGCCACTCCCCTGCGTTCCACGGCCGCGCGCATCGCCATCTCCAGGATGCGCGGGCCGGATTCCGGGCTGGTGACGACCTCGGCGTAGACGCTGCAGTCGGCGAACAGCTCCTGCGGGCGGGTCTCCTGGAAGTAGCCGGAGCCGATCTCGCTGCCGGGGATCTGGGCGGCGATGGCGAGGACCGGGACCCGGCTGCGCTGGGCGTCGAAGAGGCCGTTGATGAGGTGCAGGTTGCCCGGGCCGCAGCTGCCGACGCAGACGGCGAGCTCGCCGGTCAGCCCGGCCTCGGACGCCGCCGCGAGGGCCGCGCTCTCCTCGTGCCGCACATGCACCCAGTCGACGCCGTCGTGCCGGCGGATGGCGTCCGTGAGCCCGTTGAGCGAGTCACCGGGCAGACCGTAGAGGCGGTGCACGCCGGAGGCCTTCAGGGAGGCGATGACGTGGTCGGCAAAGGTGGGCATGCGGGTTGCCTTTCGTCGGGTGTGAGCACGTTCCTGATCAGTGTTCGGGAACATGCATTACGCACACATCCGTCGAATGACTGCGTGGGCCCGGTGACCGGAGCGGGGGCTGCTGGGTCGGACGACTGCCGGATATACCGGATTCGTACGGCAGAAGCCCGCACCCTGCGGGGTGCGGGCTTCGGAACTCGGTACGGGCTACAGCCCCAGGTCGAGGGCGAGGCACGAGAAGGTGTGATACGCGGCCGGATCGTCGGGCGAGGCCTTCACCGCGCCACCCGGCTCGGACTGCACCACTTCCGTCATGTCCTCGTACCGGATGCGCTCGGGCAGCTTGCCGAAGCGTGCGTGCCGGACCGCCGCGGCGGCGTCCATCGTGGCTTCCTGGCTCATGGCCAGCCTCCACTTCATCGATCGTGAACGGCCCCGTCAGCCGGGGTCACCTCAGCTTGCGCCCCCATTGCGTCACCTGTCAAGCCGGTGACGCATGAAGAGCGTGAGCCTCTATGCGTGTCGTCCTGGGGTTGACGGCCTCAGCCGCGGCGGTAGCGCACCGGCAGCGACAGCACACCCCGGACCATGCCGGCCGGGAACCAGTCCAACGACTCGGCCGGCACCGCCAGTTCCAGCTCCGGGACGCGGGTGAGGAGGGTGTGCAGGGCGACGCGGGCCTCCAGGCGGGCCAGCGGGGCGCCCAGGCAGTGGTGGATGCCGTGGCCGAAGGAGAGGTGGCGGGTGACGGGGCGGGTGATGTCGAGGGTCTCGGGATCACCGCCGCCGGGCAGCGGGGCGGCACGGCTCGCGGAGGCGAGCGCCACCGCGACGATGCCGCCGCGCGGGATGCGCACCCCGCCGAGCTCCAGGTCCTCAGCGGCGTACCGGTTGGTGGTGCGCTCGACGGAGGTGTCGTAGCGCAGGAACTCCTCGATGGCGTCGGGCAGCAGCCGCAGGTCGTTGCGGAGCAGCCGCAGCTGGTCGGGGTGCTGGAGCAGCGCCAGCACCGAGTTGCCGATCAGGTTGACGGTCGTCTCGTGGCCGGCGATCACCAGCAGGGCCGCGGTGCCGGCGAGCTCGTCCTCGCTGAGGCGGCCGTCGTCCTTGTCACGGGCGGCGACGAGCGCGGACAGCAGGTCGTCGCCGGGGGCACGGCGCTTGTCGTCGACCAGCTGGCGCAGGAAGCCGTGCAGGCTCGCCACCGCGGTCGCGTACTCGGGGTGCGCCACCTGGAAGGCGAGGGCCGTCCAGCGGCGGAAGTCCTGCCGGTCGGCCTCCGGGATGCCCAGCAGTTCGGCGATCACCGTGACCGGGAGCGGGGCGGTGAAGGCAGGGACGAGGTCCAGCTCGCCGGACTGCGGCATGGCGTCGATGAGCGCGTCCGCGATCTCGGTGATGCGCGGTTCCATCGCGGCGGACGCCTTGCGGGAGAAGACGCCCGACACCAGTCGCCGCAACCGGGTGTGCTCGGGCGAGTCGGCCTCCAGCATCTGGCCGCCGAACCCGGTGCCACGCTTGTGACCGAGGAACCCCGCCGCCTCCAGCATCTCGGCGGCCGGCTCGGGGTTCTTGAGCAGCGCCGGATGGGTCAGCGCCTCGCGGGCGAGGTCGTAGTCGACGACCACCCAGCCGGTGATGCCCGGGAAGAACTGCGCCCGGTGGATGGGTCCCCTGGCCCGCAGCTCGGCGTAGCGCCGGGGGGCGTCCGCCTTGAACTCCGGTCCCATGACGACGAGTTCCTGCGGTTCGTCCAAGCCGGGCGCTGCGGGCGGTGCTCCGGCCGATGGGGTCTGTCGATGCGTGTCCATCCCTGACTCCTCGCTCCGGACGCCCTGCCGGGTGCAACGGCGGTCACCCAGGACACGGAGCCGACCGGGCGGCGGGTTCACACGTGCATCGTTCGCGTCCGGGACGTCACTGGACGCCGACCACTTCCAGGACGCTCGGCTGCTCCGCCGCGCCGCGCACCGTGATGTCGTACAGCCAACGGCCGCCGCCGGGGCGGAGGGTGGCCTCGGCGCCCGGTTCGAGTACCTGCTGCGGTCCCTGCTCGCGCTCGCCCTGGTGGGCTCCGGCGATGTACGTCACGTAGACGCGGGAGCGGCCCGCGTTGCGCACCGTCACGCCGGACGTCCGCACGCACCGGCGGGTGTCCTGACGCCCGTCGGGGCAGCGATAGCGCAGGTCACCGAAGCCGTAGGTGGCGCAGGACAGCTCCATGCCGGGCGGCAGGGCGGACCGGCAGACCCGGTCCCCGGCCACCCGGTCGAGGCCGTGGTCGGGGAGCGCGCAGCCCACCACCGCCAGCGCCGCCACGGCGGACCATGTGCACACGGCGGGCCACGGGAGCACCGTCCTGGACCGCAGGGGGTTCATCGGCGGCGTCCTCCATGTTTCCAGCCGGCCGGAAAAGCGCGCGCCAGTCTAGACACACCCATGGCCTGCGAATGCACACATGTGCGATGGCGACCGGTGGTAGGGTGCGCGCCGATCTCCCATTCACATGTCTCTGGACTCAAACCTTTTGGATTCCATGAGTAACGCGGCAGAGGAAACACCACAGACGAACGCCTTCGTGCCCGGTGGTCGACGCCGGCACCGGAGGACTCCATCAAGTGGCAGCCCGGGAGCGCGGCGTGCGCTCGTGCTGGCACTCGCCGTCCCGATGGCGTCGGCCGCGCTGGCGGCGCCCTCCGCCTTCGCCGCGTCCGGCGACGGCACCGCGGTCACGGCCGCCGATCCGAGCGGTGTCGTCGGCACCGACGACCAGCAGATGGCCGCGAACCTCGACACCCGGGTGCTCGACCAGCGGCTCGGCGCCGATGTGAGCGGCGTCGTCCTCGACGCGGACTCCGACAGCACCCTGTGGGACCACAACGGTGCCACCGCGCTGATGCCGGCCTCCAACGTCAAGCTGGCCACGTCGACCGCCGCCCTGTCGGTGCTCGGCCCGCACCACCGGTTCACCACGAAGGTGGTCTACGGCGACGGCACCCTCACCCTCGTCGGCGGCGGCGACCGCACCCTGACCAGCGCCGACCTCGCCGAACTGGCCCGGACCGCGGTCGCCGGGCTGAAGAGCGCGGGGCTGACCTCGGTGAAGGTCGCCGTGGACGACAGCTTGTTCCCCACGCCGACGCTGGCCGACGGCTGGAACGACGGCTACTACCCGGACACCGTCGCCCCGGTCCGCGCCCTCGTCGTCGACGGCCGCGGCGTCCAGGACACCGCCCTCGACGCCGGGCAGACCTTCGCCAAGTTGCTCGCGGCGGACGGTGTCAGCGTCACCGGTGACGTCGTCCGCCGTACGGCGGACCACACCGACGTGCCGGTCGCCCGCCACAGGTCCGCGCCGCTGTCGGACGTCGTCAGGACGATGCTCAAGACCAGCGACAACAACATCGCCGAGACCCTGTTGCGGATGACGGCCCTGGGCGCCGGGAGGCCTGCGACCTTCGAGGGCGGTACCGAGGTCGTGCGCGAGGTGCTCCGGCATTACGGCGTCTCGCTCGACCACTTCGGGATGCACGACGGCAGCGGACTGTCCCGGACCGACCGCATCCCGGCCGCCACCCTCGCGCAGATCCTCGAACTGCTCACCGAGCCCCGCCACGCGCACACCCTGGGCGCCATCCTGGACGGCCTGCCGGTCGCCGGCGAGGCGGGCTCCACGCTCGGCCCGGAGTGGGGCAGGTTCGACGACCCGCACTCCCAGTGCGCGGTCGGCAAGGTGCAGGCGAAGACCGGCACCCTCACCGGTGCCGTCGCCCTGAGCGGTCTGACCAGAACCGACGACGGCGAGTGGCGGGTCTTCTCCTTCATCGAGAACGGCTCCACTGCCGCTCCGAACGACATCAAGGACGCGATGGACGGCCTGGCCGCCACCGTGAACGGTTGCTGGGCCTAGGGCTGACACCGGGCACCGGACGCACCGGGCGCCGTCCGACCGCGGAGGTCGGGCGGCGCTCGTGCGTGCCGTCAGGCCGTGCCCGGCCCCGTCCTCCGGCTCCGCTGGAAAGGAAGCGATGAAACCTCCGCACACGCCGCCCCGGTCGGGAGGATACCTCCCGAAGAGAGTTCCGGGCAGCGCCAAGTCGGTCAGTGCGGCCGGCTCCGGAAACGGCCGTGGAACCGGTCCCGGAAACGGCCGTGGAACCGATCCCGGAACCGACCGTGGAACCGGTGCCGGAAGCCGCCCTGGAACCGGTGCCGGAAGCGGCCCTGGAAGCCGTGCCGGAAGCGGCGCTGGAACCGACTCGGGAACCGGTCAGGGCACCGGTGCAGAAACCCGTCCGGAAACCGGTGCAGGAACGGCTCGTGAAGGCGCCGCGAGCGGCCAGAGCCCCTCCGTGCCCCGGCTGGCCCGACTCTCCTCACTCTCCTCACTCTCCTCACTCTCCTCCCCCTCCTCCCTCGGCTCGCGCGGCGGCGCCGACCGCGCGGAGCCGGGCCCGCAGCCCGCCCCGGGCACCACCGGCAAACGCCGGCACGAGGGGCTTCGCGGAGCACTCGGCGTCGTCGGTGTCGTCGGACTGTTGTCGGTGGTCGGGGTGCTGGTGACCCTGGGCGTGGTCAACGGTTCGGACGACGGGGGACGTGACGACGCGTCGGTGTCCGTGGCCACCGACGACCGCGGCTCGGACGTCATCGACGCGCTCGACGGCGCGTCGGCACCCACGACAAGCGCGTCCACCGGCCCGCCCGGCAAGAAGACGGACGCGTCGAAGGAATCGGCCTCCGCGACGCCCAGCACCGGCGCGTCACACAAAAGCGCGGCGGACCCGAGCCCGGACGCGGACACGGGGACCAAGGCCGGCAGCGACACCCCTCCCCGTACGACCACTTCGGTCGCCGTACCCGGTGTGAACATCTTCAGCCACGACTCCAACCGCTGTATCGACATCGTCGGCGGCAAGGCCGTGCAGGGCGCGAAGCTGATGATCTGGGACTGCTCGCAAGCCGCCTCGCAGCAGTGGACGTTCACCGGCGGGACCATGCGCGCGCTCGGCATGTGTGTGCAGTTGGCGGGCGGGTCGACGGACGACGGCATCGACCTCGAGATCGGTTCCTGCAACGGCGGTGCGGCGCAGCGGTTCGCTCTGAACACCTCCCACGACGTGGTGAGCGCGCTCGCCGACAAGTGCGCTGACGTACGCGATCACCAGAAGACCAACGGCTCCAGGATCCAGCTGTGGTCCTGCACCGGCCTCGACAACCAGAAGTGGTCCGTGCAGTAGCAACGGGCGGGTCCGGCGTTCGGCCGGACCCGCCCGCGTGCGGAACGGTGGCCGTTCTCCCTGGCGCGGGTGCGGCCGGCTCACGGCGAGTGGCTGCGCAGGTCGAGGGCGCTGTCCGAGTCCAAGGCTCCTCTGACGGCCGCGTTGCAGACCTTCCAGCAGCTCGACTCGGCGGCCTGGGCCGAGCGGGCGCGCAAAGAACTGCGGGCGGCCGGGCGGGTTCTGCCGCATCCGGACGACCGGAGCGGGGGTGTACTCACCGCGCAGGAACGCGAGATCGCCGAGTTCACGGCGACGGGCCTGACCAACAAGCAGATCGCCGAGCGGCTGTTCATCTCACGCCATCGCGGAACGCGCGGCGGAGTTCGTCCGCGACGGCGCCTGAGGCTATCCTGCACATACGTGTTCACACATATTCGCCCGCGGGCGGACGACACGACCCTAGGAGCAAACAACGATGACCGCCTCCCCCACTGCCACCGCCACGCCCGGCACGGATGTAGGCGTCCTGATGCCCGTGGTCGTCCACTTCGACGACCTGGACCCGATGGGCCTGCTGCACAACGGGCACTACCAGGTGCTGGTCGAGCGGGCGTGGGGATGGTTCTGGCGCAGCAAGGGCCTCGGCGGCAAGAGCGGCCTGGAGGGAGACGGCTTCAACGTCGCGAAGACCTTCGACATCACCTATGACCGTCCCGTCGCGGATATCGGCGAGTACGCCGTGCACCTGTGGATGCAGCGTCTGGGCACCACCTCCGCCACCGCGGGCTACCGGGTGTGCTCGGCCGACGGGACGACGACGTACGCCCACGGCAGCCGTACGGTCGTCCGCCTCGACCGCACCACCATGCGGCCCACGGCCTGGTCGGAGCAGGTCGCCGAGATCGCCCGGACCCTCGGCCTCCCGGAGAGCGAGCTCGACCGTGCTCGATGAGCCCACGAACTCCTGGCTGCGCGCCCTGCTCGACCGCCACGAGGCCGTCGCCGGGACGGTCCATGTCGTGCGGGACGACCTGCTGCACATAGCGGCGTCGCACAACATCCCGCCCAAGGTGCAGGAGATCACCGCGCGGATACCGCTCGGCAAGGGCATGGCGGGCCTCGCCTGGGAGCAGGCCCGGCCGATCCAGACCTGCAACCTCAAGGAGGACGTCAGCGGCGCGGTCAAGCCGGGTGCCAGGGCCGTGGACGGCAAAGCCGCCGTCGCCCTGCCCGTGCAGGGCGCGGACGGCTCGGTCCGGGCGGTCGTCGGCCTCGCCTGGCTTGACGAACGCGAGTTGACCGAGGGCGAGTTGGCGAAGCTCGACGCCGACGCTGCCTCCCTGCCCGCTAACTGAGGGGCACGCCGATCGAAGATCCACGGCTGTGTCACGCCCGTCGACGCGCACGCAGTGCGGCCGCCTTGACGCGGTTCCCGCAGGACCGCATCGCACACCACTCCCGTCGGCGGCCGCGGGAGCGGTCGAGGTAGACGTGGGTGCAGTCCGGGCGTCCGCACTCGCGCAGCAGTGCCGCGTCCTGTCCGGCGAGGATCTCGACCGCCTCACGGGCGAGTTCGGTGAGGGCCTGGGTTGCCTTCCCGGTACGGCTCGTCCCCGCGGCGTCCAGGAGCATCACCACCGGCACCCCGGCGGCCCGCCGGTTCACCGCGATCACCGCCGCGACGGGCAGCGGACGGCCCGTGAGCCGGGCCCGGAGCAGCGCGTAGATCGCCTCCCTCAGTTCGAGCGCCGCGCGCAGGTCGGCCTCGTCCGATCCGGGCGGCCGGTCGAGTAGCCCGGCTTGGACGAACCAGGAATCGAGCAGTGCGGGCGAACCGATCCGCTCGATGGGGACCGGTGTACGCCGCTCCTTCAATGTGCCCACGAAGTCGAGCGCGGGCGTCCCGCACGGAAACACATGTCTCACGCGACCCTCCTGGCAGGGACCTTGCTGTCTTTCGAGAGTAACCATCTTGACAGGTGACGCATACGTTTGGGAACCTTTCGTCACCGGCTAGAACGGTTACTTCGCGGTCCGAACCCCTTCGGCCCCTTCTCAGTGAGGACATGCCATGGCAGTCGTACGCTTCCACCTCGTCTCCCAGCTCGGCCCGAAGGACGTGCTCCAGGTGCTGACCGACTTCAGCCCCGCTCGGGCCGAGGCCTGGCCGACCATCGACGCCGCGCACTTCGAGGTCCACGACCGCGGCGACACCTGGGCCGAGGTCACCGAGGGAACCGCCGCGGCCTGGGAGCGCGCCCGCTACGACTGGGAGCCCGCCGGCGACACGGTCACCATCACCACGCTCGACTCCAAGCTCTTCGGCGCCGGCGGTGGCTGGGTCTTCCGGATGACCCCGCAGGGCGAGGGCACCCGGGTCGACGTCGAACTGACGCGGCAGCCCAGCACGGTCAAGGGCAAGATGCTCGCCGCCCTGCTGCCCGTCGTCGCTCCCGGGTCCCTGCGCAAGTCCTTCGCGGGCCCCCTGCACGCCAAGTGACAGCCCGCCGGTCACCCGGCCGGGCTGACCGGTGGCGCGGGTTTCCACCGCGAGAAGAACCAGCGCCACACGTGACGCGCGCCAGTTGAACCAGAAGGTTTCTCCGCCACGTCCTCAGGTCGGGAGCACCACGGCCCCAGAACGCCCTGGAGAAATAACCGACATGGCTTTCAAGGCCGAGTACATCTGGATCGAAGCCGGTCGCCGCCAGGTCGGCCCGCTCTCCCCGCTCGAGGTCGCCGACCAGCTGTGGGTGGCCCGCTGGCTGCTCTACCGCTACCGCACCGCCGAGGACTTCGGCATCTCCGCCACCCTCGACCCCAAGCCCGTCAAGGGCGACTGGAACGGCGCCGGCGCGCACACGAACTTCTCCGCCAGTACGGCTCCGGCGTCGAGTACCGGCTGACGGGTCTGCACGAGACCGCGCACTTCAGCGAGTTCAGCTACGGCGTGTCCAACCGCGGCGCCTCCGTGCGCATCCCCTTCCAAGTCGAGATCGACAAGAAGGGATACATGGAGGACCGTCGCCCCAACGCCAACGTGGACCCGTACGTCGTCACCCGGCTGATGGTCGACACCTGCTGCACGGCCCTGGCCGACGCCGGTCTCGTCTGACCGGCGCCCACCGGGCCGCCCACGCTCAGAGGACGCGGCCGAACAGGGCCAGCAGCTCCGTCCAGTGCCGCTCGGCCGCCTCAGGGTTGTAGGCGGCCGTGTCGGACTGGGTGTAGCCGTGGTGCGCGCCCGCGTACACCTCGCACCGGTGCCTGACGCCCGCGTCGGCGAGCGCCTTCTCCAGCCTGCGGACCTGATCCTCGGGCATCGAGGGGTCCTCGTCGGCGTGCGCGAAGTACAGCTCGGCGGTGATCCGGTCGGCCAGCAGATGCGGACTGTCGGGTGCCTCGCTCGCCAACCAGCCACCGTGGAATCCGGCCGCCGCGGCGACCCGGTCCGGGTGAGTGCCCGCGGTGTAGAGCGCGAGCCGCGCCCCCATGCAGTACCCGGTGACGCCCACCGGCCCGTCCGTGACCAGCGGCGACTGTGCGAACCACCTCAGGTAAGCCTCGGCATCACGTTCCGTCAGCTCCGGGGTGAGCGCCTCCATCAGCGGCACGACCTTCCCCACGATGTCCGGCCGGGCCTCCATGTCGATGAACTCGGGCAGCTCCACGACCGGGATACGCCCGTGCCGGTAGAAGACGTTCGGGACGAGCACGGTGTAGCCGGCGATCGCCAGCCGGTCGGCCATGGCCGTCAGATGCGGCCGCACCCCGAACGCGTCCTGGTACATGAGCACACCGGGATGGGCCCGCCCGTCGTCGGGGTGTGCGAGATAGGCGTCGGCGATGCCGTCCGCGGTGGGGATGTCCACAAAGGTTCCGGCGACAGCGTTCATGGGTGAGCCTCTCTGATCTGGGTCTTCACTCACACGTCAGCAACACATGCGGTCAAGCCCCCGATTCCCGGTGACGCCGACAATTTGGACACGTGTGCATTGCGCGTAGACTCACATGCGTCATTTCACATGTGTGGCCAGCAGCCGAATCCGGCCCGCTCACATGCGGCCGTCGTCCCCGCGGGAGCAATACGGTGACCGAACACGACCCCGACACCGCGTCGTCTCCGACGGTCTCGCGGGCCGGCGACCGCATTCACCTCGTACACCAAGGGAACCGGCCGCCGCAGTGGCTCACCGAGCTCGCCGGGCGCCTCTCCCCCGCCCGCCCGGGCGAAGCCGTCGTGGTGGTCGGCGCGCCCCTGCACGACGACGGTGCCGAGGCGTTGTGCGCGTGGCTGGCGCCGAGCCTGGAGTCGATCCGGGACGCGCAGGTGAGGCTGCTGACGCTGGTGATGTCCGCGGGCGCCCTCGAGAGCGGGGGGCACCCCTCGGCGGCCACGCTGATCTGCGAACGGTGGGGGCTGGACGTGCTGGCGGCGGCCGGCACCGCGCTCGTCACCTCCGACGGCACCCTGTTCTCCCCCGACCTGCCGGGCGCCTCCGGCGGCTGGTGGCACTTCTCTCCCGGTGCGGAGGCCCGCCGGGTGAGCAGCCATCTGCCGCTACCGGACTGGGAGATGGCCGTACGGCGACTGGGCCGACAGACGGTGGCCGGGCACGTGGTCGAGCCCGTCCCGGCCGGCCTCGCCGTCCGGCCCGCGGGCCCGGCGCCCGTCACCGCCCACACCCGGCCGCACACGATCCCACCGGAGCGCGACCGGCCGCAGCTGATCCTCGCCTCCGCTCAGGTGCCCGCCGCCGTCCTCGCCGTGGTGATGGCCGCGCTGCCCGAACCCGTGCGCGCGGCACTCCGGTTGGTGACGCTGGACGGGCAGCCGCTGCTGCGGCTCGGGGAGGAACTGGCGGACCTGCTGGACGGCGACGTCCAGGTGGCCGTGGGCGCCCCGGTGGCCCCGGCCGGTACCACCCCGGCCGGCGCCTCGGCGGGCGACGCGGCGGTGGAGCTGTGGATGACCGACTTGCGCGGCCGACCGTCGTGGCGCCCCTTCGCCCGCACCGCGGTCTGCTCCCCCGAGAGCGTCGCAAGGGCCACGAGCGTCAGGGCTCCGCGGGTGACGGAGTGGCAGGCGCCCGCGAACTGCTCGGAGCTCATGGACTCCGAGGACTGCAAGGCCGTCGTGACCCCAGCCGGTCTGTGGCTCGGTCCGCGCGATGTCGAGCCGCCCCTCCTCGCCCTGCTCCGTCCGCCCACCGCGGAGGCCGTCGCGGTCGACCTCGGAGTGCCCGGCCGGCCGCTCGCCGACTGCCTGTGGCCCGGGTTGGACACCTTGCTCGGGCGACTGGAGCCCGACGTCCTGGAACGGGTCGTGGTCCACGCGTACGGCGACCTCGGCACCGAGGATCGGGAGCGCCTGCTCGAGTTCTCCGCCCGGCACCGGTTCTCCATGGCGTCCTAGGCCGCCCTCTGCCCAGGACGCCATGGCCGTGTGAAGGTCAGGTCAGGCCGTGCGCCACTTCTGGTTGGCGGTGCCGGCGCAGCTCCACAGCTGGAGGACGGTTCCGGCCGCGGTGTTCTTGTCCTTGGCGTCCACGCACAGACCGGGATTGGCGTTGACGACGATGTCGTAGGAGCTCTTGAGGACGAGCCGCTGGTTCGTGGCGCGCGAGGAGGAGCAGTTCGCGAGCCGTACCAGGGCGCCGTCGCCGAGGCCGGAGACGTCGAGGCACATCGTGCCGCCGAAGTCGCGGATGGTGCCGTCGGAGGGGAACGTCCAGCCCTGCGACGGGTCCTTGCTGTTGCAGTCGGCGAGCACGGTCTGGGTGCCGGCCGCCCGCGACCCGCCCTGGGTGGCCAGGCAGCGGCTGGAGGCGAAGTTGAACAGGAGCTTGCCGGTGAAACCGCTGGAGCTGCTGGAGCCGCTGGACGTCTGCGGCGGCTTCGGCGTCGACTGGGTGCCGGAATTCGTCGTACCGCTCCCGGTGCCGCTGCCCTGTGCGGTGTCGCCACCGCCGCCTCCGCCACCGCCGCTCCCGGTGCCCGGCGGGGCGGCCTCCACCGGCAGCCCGGAACCGGCGTCCTGCGCCGACGAGCCGTCCTTCTTGGCCGAGGAGTGCCCCTTGGGTTTGCTCGACGGGTGCTTGGAGGGGTGGGCGGAGTCCGCGGAAGGGTGGTCCTTCGGCGGGCCGGACGGCTTGTCGGTGGCCTGGACCGTGGCCGCGGCCTGCGCGGTGTCGTCGCCGCCGAGCCGCGCGATCCCCGCGACCACACCGGTGCCCACGACCGCCAGACCGGTCACCCCGGCCAGCGCGATGGCCACCCGGCGGCCGGGCTTGAGCAGCCGGGCGCCGGAGAAGATGTGGCGACGGGCGAAGTCGGCCGCGAAGGACCGGCCGCCGGACGCCGGGGTGCCGGCGGAGAGACGCACCAGCGGCGTCTCTCCGCCGGGCCGGGTCTGACCGGCCGGCGGCAGGGGCTCCTCGCCGGCCGGGGGCGACGGCGGCCCCGGCGGCTGGGGCCCGTCGGGTGAGGAGGATGTCGTCATGTAACTCTCTCCGGATGCAGGGGTCGTGGGCGTCGTGGGCGGTCGGGGTCAGGGGCACTCGGGCAGGTCCTGCGGGCGCAGCGTGATCAGGTCGGTCTCGTCGGGAGCCGCCATCTCCGCCACCCGGTACGCCTGGCGCTCGGTCATGGCCTGGAAGGTCTGGCGGGCGGTACGGCCGTTGCCGAACCGTTCGCCGCGCGGTGTCTCCTCGAAGTACGCGGTGAGCGCCTCGCGGGCGGAGTCCGTCAGCCGGTACTGGTGGCGTTCGGCATGGTGCTCGACGATGTTCACCAGCTCGGGTGTGTCGTAGTCCTCGAAGAGCAGCGTGCGGCTGAAGCGGGAGGCGAGGCCGGGGTTGGAGTCGATGAAGTGCTCCATCTCGTCCGGGTATCCGGCGACGATGACCACGACCGAGTCCCGGTGGTCCTCCATGAGCTTCACCAGGGTGGCGATGGCCTCGTGGCCGAAGTCGTTGGAACCGGCGGCCGGGGTGAGCGAGTACGCCTCGTCGATGAACAGCACACCGCCCATGGCCTCTTCGAACACCCGCTGGGTCTTCGGGCCGGTGTGGCCGACGTACTCGCCGACCAGGGAGGACCGGTCGGCCTCGACGAGATGGCCGCGGGCGAGCAGGCCGACCGCGGCGAGGATGCGGCCGTAGAGCCGAGCCACGGTCGTCTTGCCGGTGCCCGGGTTGCCGGCGAAGACCAGGTGCCGGCTGAGCGGGGGCGCCGCGAGCCCCGCCTCCTCCCGGCGCCGGACCATCTGCATGAGCTTCACCAGCGACGAGACGTCGTTCTTGACCCGCTCCAGGCCGACGAGCACGCCCAGTTCGGCGAGCAGGTCGTCGAGGTTCTCCTCCGGTACGTCCTCCTCGGCATCGCCCGCTACGGCCGTGACCCCCGCCGTCCCCTGCGGACCCGCCACCGCGACCCTCGCCGTACCGACGGCTTGGCCGGATGCCGGGGCGGACGTGCCGGGAGCCGGCCACACCGGCTTCTTCACGTCCCGCGCGGCGCAGCCCGTCACCTCGGGCTCGGCGCCCTCGTCCACGCTGAGGTCCTCGGTGGTGTCCGTCACCAGCAGGTCGCGCAGCACCGGCCGCGCCTCGGCGGCGACATGGACGGCCGGGTACGCGGTGGCCGACAGCACGCACTCCTCGTACCGGCCCATCGCACCCTCCCCGACGAACAGGCCGTTCTTCCCGGTGTCCTTGACGGTCAGGCGCAGGACGGTGGGATCGGCGTTCCGGGCGACCACCAGTCCGGAACCCTCGGTGCCGGAGATCGCGCAGTCGCGGAGTGTGGGTGCCGCCTTCTCGGCGACGACGACACCGGCCGTGCCCGCGCCGCTGACCCGGCAGTCGGTGAACTCGGGGGCGCTGTCGGGGCCGCAGGTCAGTCCGGCGCGCTCGACATCGGTGATCCGCACGTCCCGGGCGCGGACCTCGCCGCCGGACTGGGCGGTCACGCCGTTGCGGCCGCGTCGTACGGTCATGCCGTCGACGGTGGCCACCGCGTATCCGTCGAGATGCAGCCCGGACAGTCCACAGTCGGCGGCCTGGCAGTCCTCCAGCGTCAGCCGGCCGCGTTCGGCGGCGCCGATGCCGTGCTCCGGGGTGTCGGCCACGCGCAGGGCGACGAGTTCGGCCGTGGCCTCACCGCCGACGTGCACGGCGCTGAAGGCGGTCTCGCGCACCGTACCGCCGGTGACGCGGACCTCGGCCCGCTCGCCGACCAAGATGCCGTTGCCCTCCGCGCCGCGCACGGTGGTGTCGGTGACGACCGCGCGGGCGGCGCCGCGCACCATCACCCCGCAGGCGCCCGAGCCGTTGATGCGGCAGTCGACCAGTTCCAGCCGCGCGCTGCCGTCGGCCGACACCCCGGCCGCACCGCTGTCCCGGACGGAACACGCCGACACCAGCACGTCGCCGGTGCCGGCAGCGAGAATCCCGGCGGCCCCGGCCCCGGTGACCTCCCCGCCGGTGATCCGCACTCCGCCACCTCCGTCGTCCTCCGCACGCGGGGCGGATCCCAGCACGCGTACGGCCTCGGCGGCGGCGTCCTTCACCCGGCACTCGTCCAGCACCACGGACGCCTGCTCCTCGACGAGCAGCCCGTTGCGTCCGGCGGTTTCGACCACACAACGGCGGATGACCGCTGTGGCCTCGCCGCGCACCCGGGTGCCGGAGCCGCTGACCGAGCGCACGGTCGAGTCCGTGAGGTGGGCGGTCGCGGTGCCGGACACGACGACGCCGGTGCCGTCGACGTTCGTGACGAGGGCGCCGGTCAGCCACAGTTCGCCGCTGGTGTCGGCGTGCACGCCGGCCAGTTCCGCCTCCCGGATCACGCTGCGGGTGATCCGCAGTGAGGCCGCGCGTACGGCCTCCACCCGGCCACCGGCGATGTCGCACTCCCGCAGCTCGGCTGTACCCGCCGTCACCAGCACCAGCGGCCGCGACGGGTCAGCGCCCAGCACGGTGAGGCCGCTGAGTGTCGCGGAGGCCGAGACCTCAAGGACGGGCAGCCCGGGGGCAACCGAGGTGAGCCGTACCGTGCCGGGTCCGTCCTCCGCGACGAGTGTCACCGCGCGGTCGATCAGCAGACGTTCGGGATACTCGCCCGCGGCGATCCGGATCTCGTCGTCGGTGTCTGCGGCACGCACCGCGTCGGCGACCGTACGGAACGCGCCGCGGCGCGCGTTCGGCCGTACCTGATGGATGGCGGGACTCACGTCTCGGTTCCCTCTGTGGGTGTGGGGTGTGTTCCGGGCTCCACGAACCCGGGGTTGGTCACATAGCGCCCGACGGGTCGGCCGCCCTCCAGCCGCTGTGCACCGCGGATGTGGCGGCCGTCCACGCCGCCCGGGTAGAGCACCTCGGCGCGCTCCGGGTGGGGAGCGGCCAGGTCGAGGGTCGCGGTGACGTCGACGCCGCCGGGCGCGGCGACGTCGTACCGCCAGCCGTAGTGGGCGAGCAGTGCCTCCGCGCGGGATGGGTCGGCCGTGGCCTGTGCGCGCAGCCAGTCGATGGTGCGGGTGGCGGTGAGCCAGGCGCTGTCCTGGGGGTCGTCGGCGCCGGCGTGGGCCGCCACGTGCACCAGGTGGCCGCCCGGCGGGCGCAGTCCATCGGCGAAGGCGGCGGCGGGATGCTCCGCCCCCGCGGGTCCGAACACGTACAGCTCCTCGTCGTCCGCGCGCCAGTGCAGGCCGGCGCTCCAGGGCGCGGCCGCCAGCTGCGACATGAGGGGGTCCGCCGCGTCGGCGGTGATCGGCGTGGGCGCCGGGGCGGTGTGGTGCGCCGACGTCGGCAGCTTCAGAGGCGTCACGGCCACCGGCCCCTGGTGCCCGGGCAGTTCCCAGTGCCAGGTGCCGACGCCTCCGTCCGCGGTCGGCGGCACGAAGACACCCCGCAGGCCGAGCGAGCCGCTCTCGATCGCGTACGCCGAGGTGTGCGGTGTGTCTCCGTCGTGGCCCCACATCGTCCAGCGCCCGGTGTGCACCAGTGCGTCCGGGAACTGCTGCCGAACCGCCTCGAAGGCCTCCGCCGGGTCCGGGTGTGCCGGTACGGCCGTCTCGGGTGCCCTGACCGGCACGGCCTCCTCCTCGACAGTGGCATGTGTTTCGGTGGCGACCTTATCCCGGGCAGGTGTCGGATCGACCACCGAGGTGTGCGCTGCGAACATATCGCCCGGCGCATTCGTGTGTGCTGACACAAGTGTGCCATTCCCAGCGGGTGTGTCCGGTGCGAGAGCCGTCGGCCTGACCGCTCCGGGTTCGAGTATCTCGACGGTGAACCCGTGCCCCGCCTCCTGGGCGAACTGCTCCAGCCGTGCCTGCTGTTGGTGCGCCGGAGTGCCGCCCTCACGGACGAGCACGACCCGCTCCACGTCCTCCCAGCGCACCCCGCCGTGCAGCTGGACCTCGAAGAACCCGACGAGGTGGCGTTCCAGTTGCCCGGTGTCCCGCAGCAGCCGGAACTCCTCGTCGTAGCGGAAGCCGGTCGCCTCGGCGAAGGCGAGCCGGACCAGCCGGTCGGGGCCGTGGTTCAGCAGCGGCAGCAGGTTGCCGGAGCCGGTGATGCTGCGGGCGCCCTGCCGTCCTGGGCTGAAGCTGTCCCCGGGGGTGAACGTGGCCCGTTCCAGCAGCTCGCGCTTGAGGTGGAAGACGGCGTTGCCGTACAGGCCCAGGCCGCGCGGCCGATGCTGTGAGGTGAGGGCCGCGTAGTTCGGCAGGTCGGCGCGGTCCGCCGGGGTCGGGGCGAAGGACTCGTCCCAGGCGTCCAGGCCGGGCTTGGGTGGGTAGATCCCGGCCGCGTGGGTGGTCCGCTTGACGCTCGCGGGGTAGCCCATCGCCTCCTCGGCGGCGCCGCGCCGTTCGAAGTACCGCGTGTAGCCGGGGACGACCTCCCACACGTTGCGCAGCAGGCGCTCGTCGCCGGTCATCGCGTCCAGCAGCGTTCCGTCGCCCACCCGGGCGCCGAGGTCGATGTTGACCGTGAGCGAGAGGTCGGTCAGCAGGTGCCGGTGCACCCGCTGGACGACCGGGCCGAGGTTCTCCTCGTCGAGCGGGTAGGACCGGGCCCAGCGCCAACTGCCGCGGGCGCTCAGCAGGTTGTCGGTCAGCCGGTCCCAGTCGGCCGACAGGGTGCGCAGGGCCCGCCGTTCGGCGAGCACGACCGCGACGAGCTGAGCGGGCGCCAGCTCCCGCAGCGACGTCCGCTCCTCCAGGACGCGGAACAGCCGGACGTCCTCCTCGAAGGACGTCGCCTGCCGCTCCAGGACCTTCTTCAGCTGGGGTGTCCCCTCGGCGGCCGTCAGCGCCTGGTCCAGCAACTGCCGCTGTACGACGATGTCGCCCGCGTACGTCTCCTGGCCGGAGGCCGTGTCGGCGGGCCGGCCGTGGGCGGACGCCGGGTCGCTCACCCAGTGCGCGACCGTCAGATCGGGGCCGGAGGGGACCAGGGCGTAGGCCTCTCCGTCGTCGGTGTCGAAGACGACGTGGCTGGCGGACGGGATGTGCTCAACGGAGACGACGGAACCCTCGGGGGCCTTGGAGCCGGACGGCGCACCGCCTCTCGGCGACCGCGACCAGTGCGGCGCCCCGCCACCGAGCCCGGGCACGGCCCCCTCACGGCTGACCGCGAACGGCAGCGGCCTGCCACCCGTCACCTCGGACCAGTGGGCCTCCGCCAGGATCTCGGCGGCCTCGGCCCGCTCCAACTGCGCCTGGGCCAGCGCCCGTCGGGTGCCATCGCCGTCGGCGACGCCGCCCACGCCGGTGTCCTGCCGCTCGTTCAGCTCACTGAGTACCCGCTCGGCGTCGGCCCGCAGCCGTCGGGCGTCGCTGAGCGCAGCGCCCGCGTCGATGGCTTCGTGCTCGTCCACGGTGAACTCGGCCGGCTGTTTGCCCTTGTCGAGGGGGCGGGCGGCAGTCTGTTCCGTCGGCCGGGTGAAGACATGCCCTTGGTCGACGACGACCCGTTCGGTGATCTGCGCCGACGGCACCGAGACGCCGACCGCGACGACGCCCGAGGCCTCGGTGCGGGTGCCCCCATGGTGGAAGGTGAAGGTGAACTCGACGTGCCCGTCGTAGTGCTGGAGCGGCGTCGGGATCTTGGCGTTGGTGAAGGTGCGGCCGCCCGTGAACTGGTCGCCGCGGGTGCGCCGCCGGAAGCCGCCGCCGAAGGTCACCGCGGCTCCCAGCTTGCTCTCCAGGGTGCCGGCGACCGCGCCGACCTGGCCCAGCAGGAAGAACTGCCGTGAGTGCAGGTCGCGTCGGCCGAACACGTAGGTCTTCTCGGTGGCGAGGGCGACTTCGGCCCTGGGTTCGGGGCGCGCGTGCGTCAGGCCGAGCAGGTCCGCCCTGACCGACACCCACGCCTCACGGCCGTTCACCCGGAACGACTCACCGCGCAGCTCGCCGCCACGGGTCAGCTCAGGGAGCGCGGCCATCAACCGGTCCCTGGTGAAGCCGCCCATCACCAACTCGCCGCGCCGCTGCCCGGTCCGGGTGACCTCCGACCAAGCGCTGCCGAACACCCTGCCGCCCTCGCTGTCGAGCAGCCCCCGCAGGGACTGGACGTCGGGCAGGTCCCGGACGAGCTGCCCGTCGGACATGCCGTGCGTCAGCAACGACTCCGGCGGCCGGGGCACCTCGACCTGCGCGGGCGCCGCACCCGGCCGCTTGGGGGGCTGAGGCCGTCCGACGCCGGGTTCGGGAGCCGTGAAGCGGGCCCGGTCGGGCGCGGTGACCCTGACGGTGTCGGCGCTCGGTAGCAGCGCCTGGAAGCCGATCTCCGCCTCGCCGACGCTGCGGACCCGCACCCCGAAGGCCCACTTGGTCATCGGGGCGAAGTCGAGCGTCCCCTGGCCGGTGCGCCGGGTGTCGACGGCGTCCCGGATACGGGTGGTCTGCGTGGTGAGCGCCTTGTCGAACGAGGCCTTGGCCTGGTCGAGCCGCGTCCTCAGCGCGTCGATCTCGTGCTGCGGCCGGCCGGCCGCCGAGGCCTCGTCGAACTCCCGCTGCCGGTCGGCGACGTCCGCGCGCAGCCCCTTGACGCGGGTCTGCTGGTCGAGCGCGTCCTTCGAGACGTGGGTGTCGACCCCGCGGCCGAAGGGCCGCCACCGGTCGCGGACCTCGATGTGCAGCCTCGCCACACCGTCGTAGACACTGCCGGGAACCTTGGTCTTGGTCCCGGCAGCGGAACGGATGCCGGAAGAGGAGTCGGCGAGGTGTTCGGACTGGGTGGTGTGGGCAAGGGTGCCGCCGCCGAAGACCTCGGCCGGTGAGCCGCCGATCGGATCGGAGGTACCGACGACGGTCACGTTGGTGCCGTCGGAGGTGATCTGCGGCCCGTTCAGTCCGCTCTCCGTGCGCCCGCCGCCCGTGCCGCCGACGGTGGCCGAGTTGAACTCGGTGGCCTTGGTGTCGGCGGTGTGGGTCATCTCCTTCACGCTGGCGCGGATGGCCAGCTCACGGCCGTTCACCCGGACGACCCAGGGCTGTCCGGCCATCATCGGCTTCAGCCGGCGCTGGAACTCGGAGGCGGGGAGTCGCTCCGCGAGCTTGGCACGTGCCGTCTTCCAGTCGGCGGCGGAGCCGAACAACTTCGGCCCGTTCGGGTCGAGTTGCCGTAGGACGTCCTCCACAAGCCGGGTACCGACCGCGTCCCCGCGTACCGGACGGGTGTCCAGGACGACGTCCTCGGCGCCCAGCCGCAGCGAGTCGGTGATGCGGTCGGGAACCCGGCGGAACTGCTCGGGCCGCAGGGCCGCGCCGGTCGTGGGGTCGGCGGGCAGGTCGCGGACCGGGAAGGCGAATTCGCCGTCGTTGGTCACCGTGAACGTCCGCTCGTCGCCTCGGCCCGGCAGCGCGTGGGAGATCTTCACCTCGACCGTGTAGGTCACCTCGCCCTTGAACACGGCCGCCGGTTCGACGGTCTTGTTCTTGGCGACGACGCCGCCGCGGACGTCGGTGCCGTGACCGGCGACGGACTCCTTGTGGCGCACATGGCCGAGAGTGACGGTGACGTGCGGGGCCTTGAACCCGGCGCGCTCCCACAGAGTGCGCCGCACGTGCGAGTCCTTCTGGACGGACGCTGCGGCGGCGGACTCCGTGCCCTGTTCGAACTCGAAGTCCTTCTCGACGCGCAGGTACTCGGTCATCCGGGCGTCGGCCGCGGTGATCCGGATGTCGGCGGTCACCGGCCCGGCGCGGAAGCTGCCGCCCCAGGTGTCGCCCGCGGTGAGACCGGCGGTCCTGGGCTGCAGGGCGATCGAGTCGAAGAACTGCGCCACCTCACCCTCGACCTGGTCCCAGCGATCCCCGAACGGTTCGGCGAGCTGCCGCCGGAGCTCCTTGACGACCTGGTCGCCGGGGAGTTCGAGGACGGCGTCGCCGTTGCCGATCCGCCCCGAGTCGGACACCCGGAACGGGGGCCGCACGCCGAGACCGGCCCCAGCGCGCGCAGGGGGCGCGGGTGTGACGGTGTCCGGGCGGTGGAAGACCTGGCTGCCCACGCCCTCCGCGGTGATCTCGTACCGCTGTGTGTGGCTCTTGGGGAGGGCGACGACGAACCGCACGTCGGTCCGGCCGCCGTGGGTCGCGCTCTCCCCGACGCGTCCGATGTGCGCGTCGACGCCGACCGTGGCGATGTACACCGTCATCGGTTCGGGGTACTTGGCGGCGGCCACGCTGCTGTGCCCGCCGGACACCCCGTCGGCGGTGCGGGACCGGTGGGCGATGCCGCCGCCGGGGGCGTGCACGGCGAGGGTGAAGTCGCTGCCGAGCTCCGGCTGGACGCCGCCCTGGGCCAACTGGCCATGACCGAAGGCTGAACCCAGCCGGCCGCCCGTCTCGTCCGCGACATCGCTGAGCAGGTTGATCTCGGCGGCGTCCAGGGTCCGCACATACTCCAGCGACTCCAGCCGCCCGCTCAGACTCAGCTGTGCGTTGGAGCGCAGGGGCGTGGGCAGCGGGGTGCTGCGGGCGGTGGTGCCCCGGGTGAGTTGGGGCAGGGTCACCGCGAGCTGCTCGCGGGTGGCCATGTCGTGCGCGGCCGGGCGTACGTCGGCCCAGTCGGCGCCGAAGTGTTCGCGGCCGGCGCCGTCCACGAGGTCGGTGAGCCGGGGCGACTGTGCGGCGTCCAGGGCGCGTTCCTCGCCGGAGAGGACGTCGAGGACGACCGCGTGGGAGGGCAGTCCGTCCCAGACGCCGGGTGCGGGCCGCCAGGCGTGGTCGCCTTCCTGGAGGGCGGGGGCCGTCATCCGGCGCGGGCCCGGAGGCCGGGTGGCGGCGGAGAAGGCGCCGGGTTCGGGGACGGGGCGGGCGTCCGCGGCGTCCATGAGGACCTGGAAGCCGAGTCGGGCCTGTCCGCCGGGCGGGTGCGGAGCGCGGCCGACGCCCGGAGTGGAGCCGGCACCGAGGGGGTCGGCGCGGTGCACGAAGGACAGGGTGGTCACGCCGTCGAAGACTGCGCCGGGCACCTTCATCTTGACCGCAGTACCGGTCCGGACCGACTCCTGCACGGTCAGTGCGCCGTCCCGGTCGACCTCGCCGTGCCCGACGCCGGTGACGGTGGTCGGCCCGGCGTGCAGGTCGGCGCTCTGTGCCTGCATCGTGGCCCGTACGCCGTGCTCGGAACTGCGCGTGTGGGTGTAGACCCGGGTGACGTCCGAACCGGTGTTGAACTCGGTCTTGTCGGTGTTGCGCAGGTGCTTCATCGACGTCACCTCGGCGGTGACCAGCAGGCTGCCCGCGTCCGGACCGAGGTCGATCTCCAGCGCCTCGCCCGCCGTCATGCCCTTGAGCCGGTACTGGAGGGAGTCCAGGGAGCCGATGCGGTCGAGGACCAGTTCCCGTACCGCGGGCCAGCGGTCACCGAAGACCCGCTTGCCGTACGCCTCCAGCGAGTGCGGGTCGGCACCGCTGCCGAGGAGGGCCTTGTGCAGGCTGCCGGAGACGCGCATGCCGTCGGCGTCGACGAGGAACAGGTCGCGGACGGTGTCCATGCCGCCCAGCGCGAGGGTCTGCTCGACCCGGGCCGGAGGCAGGTAGTGCTGCATGCCGGCCGACGGGCGGGCGTCCGCCTCGGCGACGGCCACGGGCACCTTCGCCGACACCTCGACCCGGCCTGCCGACGCTCCCGGGCGGGCGAGGTGCTTGCCGGAGGGGCCGCTCACGCCGGAGACGTCGAACTCCAGGCGGACCTCGACTTCGAGCTTCAGCGCCGGTTCGGGGGTCTTGGTACGGCTGAACAGGCGTCCACTGGAGGTCGTGCGGTGCGACTCGGTGCGGGACCAGTTCGAGGACAGGTGTCCCGTCAGATCGGTCTGTGCGGCGGCCTTGCCCTTGACGAGCACACCGGCGGTGACGACCGACCGTGTCTCGCGCTGGAAACCGTCGCGGACGAGGGACTCGCTGCCGTCCTCGAACTCCAGGCTCTTGAAGGCGCCGTCCGGCTCCGCCTTCGTCACCTCGGCCCGCACCGTGATGTCGCCGCTGAACCCGGCCACGTCCACGGTGAGGGTGCGGGTCTCGCCGCGGGTCATCGCCGACAGCGACGGCCAGATCTCCCGGCCGAGTTGCGCCTGGAGGTCGGCGCGGAGCGTGTCGCGCTGGGGCGGGGTGAGGGCGTCGTCGAAGTGCGCGACGAGGTCCCGGGTGACGTTGGCGGCGGCTTCCTGGGACGGCAGCACCCGGTCGGCGCCGCCGATCTGACCGGTGCCGGTCATGCGAGGCGGAGCCTGCGGCGCCGGAGGAGCTTCCGGAGTTTTGCTGCCGGCCGCCTCGGTCGCCTGGGCCGGTTCCGGCGAGGCCGCGTGGTCCACCGTCGACACCTCCGGGCGGCCGGCCGTCGGGGCGTGGGGGCTGGTGTCCAGGGCCTCGCCGGGTCGCGGGGCCGTGAGGTAGTCGACGATCCTGTGTACGTCGCTCTCGGCGAAGCCCTTGGTGTGGTGGGCGGCGACGGGCTTGAGGTTCCTGACGTAAGGACGGTCGCCGCCGCCGGGAACCCAACCGGGGTGCTCGTAGGCGTGGGTGAGGTCGTTGAGCTCCGCCTGGATGTGTGAGGGAAGCTTCCCCTTGCCGTCGTACGCGGCCTTCATGGCGTGCTTCAGCTCGCGCACCTCGACGGTGATCTGGCCGGAGCGGGTGGGCGGGTGCTCGATGACGAGGCGTTCGTAACCGGGGGCCATGCCGTTGCCCTCGGTCCGGCCGGTGCCGGGGATCTCGTGCCACTTGGCCATCCGCTCGCCGCCCGCACTGCCCGGCTCCTCCAGATAGCGGACCTGATGGCCGGACAGTGCCATCGCTTCGAGGTTGCCGCTGCGGAAGCCGAGGTGCTTGAGCCGGCCGTCGCCGGCCCGGTTCAGGTACTCGAAGAGCCTCATCTGGCCGATGCGGGTGTCGCCGCCCCAGGTGTGCAGGCCCTCGGGGTTCTTCCAGAACGCGGTGAGGTCGTGCACGTCCAGGCCCATGGCCCGGAAGTCGCTCGCGATGCCGGGGAACTTGCTCGGCCGCCCGGAGTGGGCGGAGGCGTCTCCGGCGATGATGACGAGCGGACTCTGCGGGCGGTCGGCGGTGCGGTGGTGCAGGCCCTCAAGGATCTGTCGTACGCCGGTGTGGCTGGTGTCGTGCTCGACGTGGATCTCGCCGCGCTTGCCGCTGAACCGGGTCCACAGCACGACGACGTCCCGCCCGGCGACGTCGGGCACACCCCGGCTCTTCAGCCAGTCGCCGACCGCCTCCTGCAACTGGGGGGTGAAGTGGGCGTCGTCGAGCTGCCACGCGGCCCGCAGATCATCGCGCAGTTCGGGGCCGAAGCGTTTGCCGACCCAGGTGGTGGCGGCGCTCACCGAGACGACGTACTCGTCCATCTGCCTGCTGCCGGGGGCCGTACCGCCGCTGCTGAGCACGGAGTCGTTGATCTCCCGCCAGTGGTTCAACCGCAGCTTGTTGGCGTTCTCTCCCTCCTTCACCTCCCGCACGCTGATGCGGTCCGCGTCGATGCCGCTGGCGACGTAGAAGTCGCGGATGTCCTGGCTGCGGTCCCGGTGGTCCAACGGGTTGCGGATCAGCAGCACTTGCAGCTTGGGGTCGCTGTGCAGGGCGGCGGCGACGCCGAACTGGTCGCCGGTGGCGTACCCGTTCTGGAACAGCAGTTTCTGCAGCCGTTCGTCGGGCTTCTTCGCCTCGAACTTCGCGGCCTTCTCCGCCTTGTCCGCCGCCGACGCCTTCACCTTCTTCGAGGTGGGGGCGTTCGGGACGGCCGCATGCTCGCCGTGCTGGTTCAGTTTGTTGAGGTGTTCGACCAGGGCGGTACGGGTGCGGACCGCGAACTTGCCCAGGTCCGGGTGGCCCTTCAGCAGCTTGAACTCGGCCGGGGAGAGCACCTGCTTGATCAGGGTGGCGCCGTCCATCCGGGTCAGCTTGGAGCCGTCCGAGACGATCTCGTGGAAGGCCAGCTTGTGCAGGATGTCCAGCATCCCCTTCTGGTCCGCCACCCCTGGGTGATGGAGCGTCAGATAGTGCTCCATCTGCTTCTTCCAGGTCCCCGGATGCGCATGGCTCTGGGTGAGCCCGGACATCAGTTTCTGCGGGTCGGCGGACATCTTGTCGGCGATCCGCCCGCCGTCGGTGACCAGGGCCAGCTCGGGGTCGAACTTCACCATGTGGGCGGGGTGTTCGAGCCATGCCGGATTGGTGATCTGCCGGGACTTGATGAGGTTGTCCAGCAGGTGCTGGCCCTCCTGCGCCTCGAAGGAGAAGGCGTTGTGGTTCTTGCCGCCCACCTTGCTCTTGTCGACCGCGCCGAAGTGGATTCCGTCGTCGAGGGTGTCGTAGGCGGCTGTGTCGACCCGTACGAACGTGTTCGGTTCGGGGAAGTAGATGGCCCGGGAGTCGACCGTACCCATGGCGCCGCGCACCGCCAGGTCCAGATCCGCGGCCTTCATCCCGGCCAGGGACTTCTCGGTGGTTCCGGCGGGCAGCTTGTAGCCGCCGCTGATCGCCTCCGGGTAGTGCACCGAACCGTCGCTCTTGTACGTGAACTTCGCCCCTTCGATGGCCGTGACGGCCCGGTCGAACAGCGGCCTGCCGTCGACGACGAACTCCTGTACGTCCGAGTCGCCGATGTGCAGGTACAGCTGGCCCTCCGACTCCCCGGCCGGCCTGAGCTTGTTGATCATGTCCCGGGTGAGGTCGTCACGGATGATCGCCTCCCGGATCGCCCCGTACGGCACCTCCTTCTGCTCGCCGTGCCCCGCGGTGATCTTCTTGGGATCGGGCTGACGCCAGGTGAAGCCCGTCACCGAGACGGAGAAGGTGCCTTCCTGCTCCCACTTCTTGGCGAACTCCTGGATCTTGGTGAGGATGAGGTCCTGTTTCCCCGCGCGCCCGTTCAGGCCGATGACGAGACCCAGACGCTCGTTCCAGCCCTGTCCCGCCCCGAACGACTCGCCGTACTTCTTCGCCACGTCCAGCAGCAGGTCGTCCTTGGCCTCCACCTTCACGGGGACGGTGGCGACGAACCGCAGGTCGTCACCCGGCTTCAGCGCCCCCTTCGCGGCGCCGTCGTACTGCGCCACCGGCTTCAGTTCGTAGTACTCGTACGCCTGCTTGAAGTCGGAGTTGCTGCCGAAGCGGCCGGGGTCGGCGTGGCTGGTCCACGGGTCCGGCGGCGGAGGTGCCGCCGCCTGCTTCTTCGCCTTGCCGGGTCCTGGGGCCGGCGTCAGGTCCACGGAGTGCGGCGGAAGAGGTGCGGTCAGGGCGTGGCCGGTGTCGGCGTAGGCGTCCAGCGTCTGCTGGAGCATCTGCAGATGCCACGAGCGCACGGCGCTGCCGTTGAGGCCCTCGGTGTAGTCCCCCATCAGGCCGGCGTTGTTGTCGGGGCGGTGACCGGCGTCGGCGGCCCGGTACTCGTCCCGCAGGCCCAGCTGGTGGCCGAGCTCGTGCGCGAGGTCCGTCTCGGAGGCGTCCAGCGGCCAGTGGTACTGGTTCGCCCCGGAGCCCGCCTCGCCGGCCTTCACGGTCATATGTCCGCCCAGCGGGCCCTCCGCGCGCTCCAGCGTCACGTGCAGCACGCTCCCGTCCGGAAGTACGTGTCCCGGCTGGTTGAACAGCTTGTCCACACCTGACGTGGCGCGCTGCCACAGCGCGTCCGCATCGGCCTTCGGCACACCGTCGTCGGCCAGCTTCACCCGGATCGTCAGGTCTGACACGGCGTGTCCGTCGACCGTGAACGTGCGGATGTCGAACCCGGCCTTGACCACGTAGCGCGTGAACTTCGCGTTGTCGCGGATCGGCCCCGAGAAGGGCTTCGCGCGCCCGGGATGGGATATCGGGTCCGTCCAGTCCCGGTTGCGCACGGTCTTCGGTACGGCGGCGTCCCGTGCCGCCTTCCACGACCCGTGCGAGGCCAGATCGCCCCCCGCATGCGCCAGGGCGTCGCCGAAGTGCCCGTCCGTCACCGCCTTCGTCACGGCACCGGGGGCGCTCGGGGCGACGCCGTGCACGGCCAGCTTGTTGAGCTTGTTGATCTCGGTGACCAGGACGTTGCGGGTGTTGACGGCCATCTTGACGAGGTCCTTGGCGGCCGCCTGCATGTGCAGGGACTTCGACGCCTGGACGAGGGACCGCATATCCTTCTCATGCGCCTTGACCAGCGCCGGGCCCTCCAGCCTGACGAGTTCGGAGCCGTCGGTCCTGATGTCGTGGAAGGCGAGGTCGGCGAGCGTGCGCGCGGCGTTGGGGTCCGCGCCGAGCAGACCGGCGTGATGCGTCTGCAGATAGTCGGTGACCTGGTCGGTCCACACCTTCTTGTCGGCGTGGCTCTGGGTGAGGCCGCCCATGAGCGACTTCAGGTCGTCCGGAAGGTCCTTGGCGATCCGGCCGCCGTCCGTGACGAGAGCGAGGTCGGACCTGAACTGGACCATCTTGGTCAGGTCGCCCTCCCACATGTTCTCGCGGGCCGCGATGACGTTCTTGAGGAGGTGCTTTCCTTCCTGGGCCTCGAACCGCCATTTGTCGTCCTGCTTGATCCCGAAATGGATCTGCGCCTCAAGCCCTTCGTGATTCGCGGTGTCGACCCGCAGGAAGGTGTTCGGCTCCGGGAAGTACACGGCACGAGGGTCGACGGCGTTCATCGCGTCCCGCACGGCCAGATCCAGATCGGCCGCCTTGGTCGCCGCGGCCGTGTCGGTGAGCTTGTAGCCGCCGCTGACGACCTCGGGGAACAGCGTCTGTTCGTGGACCGTGGTCACCTTCATGTCGTTGATGACCTTGGTCGCGGTGTCCAGCAGCGGCTTGCCGCCGACCGTCATGTCCTTGACGTCGGCATCGCCGATGTGGAGATAGACCGGCCCGTCCGCCCCGGCCTTGGTCAGCATCTGCTGGGTCAGATCGTCGCGGACGATCGCCTCACGGATCGCCCCGTACGGAATCTCCTTCTGGGTGCCGGCCGCGACCAGCTTGGGATCACCCTGCTTCCAGGTGAAGCCCATCACGGACACCGAGTAGGTGCCTTCCTTGTCCCATTTCTCCGCGAACCCCTTGATCGCCTTCTCGATCGCGGCCTCGTCCCCGGGACGGCCGTTCACACCGATGACGAGCCCCAGGCGCTCTCCACGGCCGGAATCGGCACCGAACGCCTTCTCGTAGGTCTTCGCCAGCTCGAAAAGCTTGTTCTTCGTGACCACGGCCCCGGTGGCGGGATCCTTGACCTTGAACTCGACGTCCGAAGTCGAAGGGACCGTCGCGATGAACCGGATCTCCTCGCCCGGCCTCAACGCCCCCTTGGCCATGCCGTCGTACTGCATCACCGGGGTCAGCTTGTAGCTCGCCGCGTGCTCACGGAACTGCGGCGAGAAGCGCACCGGGTCCGTGAGCCTGGTCAGCTCACCCTTGGTGGCGGGCGGAACCGGGCCCGCAGAGGAGGACGCCGCCGCGTTCTGCTGGCCGCGCCGCTTGGGAGCGTTCGGGGCGACCCCCGGACCATGACCGTGCGGCGACCGGCCCGGACCAGGTATGCCCAGCGCGTCGAGATGGCTCCCGATCGTCTCGGCGTCCATGCCGAGCCGGCCCAGCTTGCCCTTGGCGATGTCCAGGGAGATCTCGGCGTGCTGGAGGCTCTGCTTGGCGCCGGCCTCGTCGACGGTCTCGGAGGGCCGGCCGAGTTTCCCGCCCGAGAGGTCGAGTTGGCGGGCGGCGTCGGCGAGATCGACCTGCGCCTGCTCGTACTCGTTCCACGCCGCCAGCCGGTCCGCGCCGGTCTTGCCCGCGGCCCCGC
The DNA here is from genome assembly GCF_015163075.1 of Streptomyces justiciae. Lineage (GTDB taxonomy): Bacteria > Actinomycetota > Actinomycetes > Streptomycetales > Streptomycetaceae > Streptomyces > Streptomyces justiciae. The sequence goes on along the minus strand of NZ_JADDXU010000030.1, from coordinate 61,344 downwards.
CGGTCACCGCCTCGAACTTGCTCAACGGCCCGGGACGGCCGCCGTCGCTGTGCGGACGCGACTGGGGGGTGGGGGCGGAGGACGGCCGCAGGGCGATGTGCTCGCCGACGACGACCGCGTCCGGGCCGACCTGGTCGGGGCGGGGGGCGACGTGGGTACCGCTCTGGATGGCGCTCGGGGCGGACGTGCCCGCCGTGTCGCCGGTGCCTTTGCGCTGGCCGAGGAGATCGAGGTTCTCGCGGGCGGAGACGCCGAGGTGGTCTGTCTGGGCGGTGAGGGAGGGGTTGGGCGGCTCTTCGGTCAGCCGGCTCGGACGGGCAGGGGAGTTGAGCGACGTCGCTCCGCCGGAGAGGTGGTCCAGCTCGTGTACGGCGTCCTTGGTGCCGCCGTCGGCGGAATGCCCGGCGGCCGTGTCGGTGCGGCTGATCTTGATGCCGGAGGCGGAGGGGGCGCCGGGAGCGGAGCCGGCCTTTATGTCGACTGCGGCACTGGCTTTTACGTCGACTGCGGCACTGGCTTTTACGTCGACTGCGGCACTGGCCTTGCCGTCGACCGCCCCCACCTTGACATCAACCGCACCCGTCCTGACGTCGACCGCACCGGCCTTCACGCCAACCGCACCGGCCTTGATGTCGACAGCCCCTGCCTTCACCTCAACCGCAGCCCCCGCCTTCACATCAACCCCGGCCGCACTGAGCACCTCATGCACCTCAGGTGCGACCACGACCTGCTTGCCGTCGGCGTTGGTCAGGCCCCCCGTGCCCCGGTAGTCCACGTGCAGCGTGGTCGGCGTGCCGCTGTGCGCACCGACCTGGAGGCTGATGCCGTCCTGCGTCATCCGGATGTTGGAGATGTCGCCGTCCACGATGCTGCGCAGCTCTGGGATGCCGAGCGCGTGGAAGTCCTCGACGTGGCCGGTCGCGACGCGCACCGAGTTCAGGGCGTCGCCGAGCGCCGTGTTCAGGCCGGTGCCCGCACCGGAGATCCCCAGGTCGCTCCGCAGGGCGTGCGCGCCGGAGCCCAGGCCGGAGAGGCCGTGCGCCCCGGACAGGTCGACGCCGCCCATGTGGGTGGGCAGTGGCTCCAGCAGACCGGCGGAGGTGCGCTGGAAGCCGGTGAAGTGGTCGAAGGCGGTGAGGTGTTCCACACTGTCCAGGCCACCGGCGTTCGCCATGAGCAGGTTGTCCCCGGCGCCTGGATGGGCGCCCAGGTCCAGCGAGTGCAGGGACCCGAGGTTCGCTCCGCCGACGTCGGCTCCGACGGTGATGCCGTGCAGCCCGCCCAGTTGGGCGCCGCCGAGACCGGTGTTGAGCCCTTGCAGCGCACCGGGATTGAAGCCCTGCAGGGTGCCGGGCTGGAAGGTCTCGAAGTGCGGCATGCCGCCCGTGAACCCGGCGAGGCCGCCGTGGTCGGCGGTGAGCGCGCCGATGTGCAGGCCGCCGCCGAGCGCCGACTGGGACAGGTGGGCGGTCGGTGTGAGCAGCCGGGTGCCGAAGCCCATCTTGAACGCGGAACCGGCGTGGATTCCGAGTTCGAAGAAGTCCACCGGCAGCGTGGCACTGAGCACGAAGCGGCTGCCGAAGCTGATGGCGTAGACGCCGACCTTGCCGAGCGTGGTGTGGATGCCGGCGGTGGCCATCTGGAAGTCGGCGCGGAAGGTCTGGGCGAGCATCTTCAGCCCGGCGATGGTGATTTTGAGGCCCTTGATGGCCAGGTTGGCGACGCCGTTCAGGCCGCGCAGAACCAGTCCGGGCAGCGCCGTCACGCCGCTGTAGATGCCCCGGAAGCTGAGGCCGCCGGTGAGGATGTGGGACAGTGCGCCGCCGAGGCCGGTGAGTCCCGATCCGATGCTCTTGGGCAGGTTCTTCAGCGCGTTGAACACGCTCTTGGTCAGCCCGCCAACGTTGATGCCCTTGGTGGAGGGGAAGAGGATGCCGATGAAGGCGAGCGCCACGTCCAGCAGGCCCGCCTTGCCCTCGGCGAAGTCGACGAGCGTGCTGATGAACACGACCATGCCGAGGCCGAAGGCGAGCATCCCGATCCAGCCGCCGAAGAAGGCCCCCACGATGGCCAGGATGATCTCCAAGATGCCCAGGGACTTGAGAAACAGGTGCCAGGCGTCGATGGGCTGGCGGATGAGGTGCTGGGCGTCCTTCATCCGGTGCTCGTACGTCCTGACCGCGGTGTTGTACTCGTCCTGCGCGGTGTGTGCCTGGGCCTTGAGGCCGTTCAGCTGAGGATCGTCCTTCGACAGCCCCTGCGCGTTCCGCAGCGCGTCGTCCGCCTTCATCTGAACGTCCTGGAGCGTGGTCTTGAAGGCCATGGTCGCGTCCGCGGCGACGGAGAAGGACTGGCCGATGGCGTCGATGAACTGCTTGAGATGCCCGTCGATCTTCGCGCGCACCGCTTCGGCTGTCCGCCCGACGAACCCGTTGCCCGACTGGTCGAGTACCCGGTTCAGACCGCTGGTGATTTCGTTGCCCAGGGTCTCGGTGTCCCGCAGCCCTTGGTAGAGGGACGAGAGGGTGTCCACGTCGCCGGGCGTGGGGTCGCTGTGCATCCCCAGTGCACTCCAGTCCTGCGGCCGTGCCATGTGTCCCCTCCACGCGGTCGAACAACCCCATGACACACAGTGCGCCGGGGCGGTTGGTTCACATGTATGAGTCCATCGTAATGTGAACACTGATGTGTTCTCGCCGAAGGGCGCCGCAGACACATATCAGTGGAGGGAGCAGGTATGCCTGGCTACGACCTGGTGATCGACTACGAGTTGCTGAACACGCTGGCCAAGGACACGGAGCGACTCAAGGAACAGCTCGCCGACTCCCGGCTGCTGGGCCGGGGTGACTTCTTCCACAAGGACGATCTCGGCGGCGCCTTCGGAGCGGTCAACATGTTCCTGCTCCAGTGGACCGGCCCGTTCGACAACGCCAAGGAACTACTGGAAGCGCTCAGCCAGACCTACAAGTTCGCCGCCCAGAAGATGTTCGAGACGGACGCGAAGCTCGCCGGCGACGCCAACGCACAGGCTCTGGGCTGGAAGCACAGCCTCTGGGACATGAACAAGAAGGCCTATGAGGAGTGGAAGAAGCTGACAGGGGAGACCATCCTCGTCCACGCCTGGGACAAGAACGGCCACGAGTACCTCAAGCAGGTGCGACTGGCCGACCCCAACGCCAAGGACGCCCCCGCCCCGCCCGGCCCCGAACCGACCGACACCGATGCGCACAACGACGACTTCGGCGACGGCACCAACAACTACAACCACACGACGCATGTCACCTACGACGCCGACGGCCATGTGACGTCGAGTGACACGACGATCGACGACGGGCCCGGCGGTCTGACGTACCACGAGCACACTGACACCGGGGCCAACGGCAGCTACACGACCACGGTCACCCACACCGACGGATCGAAGACGGTCGTCGAGGTGCACGGCAACGAGAACGGCTCCGGTACCAAGAATGTCACCGAGACGGACAAGGACGGCAAGACCACCAGCACGTCCAGCTACACCGGGTCGGGTGTCAACACCGACAACCCCCAGTGGACGAACACCGACCCGGACGCCACCGACACCGACGGTGACGGCAAGGACGACAAGAGCGATCCCAACGGCAGTCAGCACTCCAACACCGGTGTCGGCAGCTCCGTTTGACCCACCCCTTCGATTCCGACCGAGCCTGAGGAACCCATATGCCCAGCAACAACGTCCAGCTCGAATACGGCCAGATCGTCACCGTCTCCACCCAGCTGCAGAACGCGGTGCACAACATCAACCCGCAGCTGGCCCAGTTGCAGGGTTCGGTGGACAACCTGCTCAACGACGGTCTCTTCCTGCAGCACACCAGCCCGGCCATGCGTGAGGCCTACTTCAACTTCACCACTCAGCTGACGCAGATCGTCAACAAGATCGAGGACTTCGCGAAGCAGTTCGAGTCGATCAAGACCCAGATCGACGACATGGACCGGACGATGGCCGCGCAGATCGGCGGCAACCAGAAGTGACCCGCACGGTCACCTGACCATGCAGCCGGAAGGGGGGCGCCGCTCAGCACGGCGCCCCCCTTCCGGCGTTCTTGCTCAGCCCGCGTCCGCCGCCCCCGTTTCCGGGACCAGTACCGTCATCAGGGCCCCCGCTTCGTCGACGGTGAACGCCCGACCCGGAACACGGTTCACCCGGATCACGTTGTGCGGCAGCCGCAGCCCGAGGATGTCGCCCTCACTGATGGTCTGCGGGGACAGCAGCAGGCCCTTGCGCGAGCGCCGCACCTGGCCGAGCCACGGGCTGAGGGGTGACACCAGCGCCTCGGCGGGACCGGCGACGGCCAGGCCGATGGAGCGGTCCCGGCCCGAGGAGGAGATGTCCCGCAGCATGGTGTCCACCGGCGACATGGACATCAGGTCGGCGTCGTCCACCATGACGACCACGGCGTCACCGGCCGCCGCGAGCGCCGCCCGCAGGTCCTCCTCGCTCGGCGCGGCCGACGGCAGCACCACCGCCTTGGCATGGCGCTCCAGCCCGCGCAGCGGCGACTCGCGCGGGGTGATGGCCACCACGCCCGTGCCGGAGCGCAGCAGGGACGCCGCGAGGGACAGCAGCGCGGTGCTGCGGCCGGACCCGGGCGGGCCGACGATCGTGTACGTCGAGGCCGTACCTGAGAAGTCCACCCACACGGGCGCCACGTCGTCGCCGCCGAGCCCTTGCATCGCCATCAGCGGCCCGCGAGGGACGGCGCCGACTCGCTCGTACGCCTGCTGGAACGTGATCGTCGCCGGGAGCGACTCGATACGGAAGGGGCGTGCCGAGGCGGGTACGCCCAGATCCCGGGCGGCCGCCTCGGTGCCGATCCGCCGCAGGGCCTCGGCCTGTTCGGGACCGCTGTGGCCGCCCGGCAGCACGGCGACCTGGAGCTCGCCGCCGGTGTCGGTGCGGAAGGCGCGCCCGGCCGGGATCACGGAGGGGATCTGTTCCCGGGGGATGCCGTTCATGGTGTAGTCGCCGACGTCGTTCAGGCGCAGCAGCAGCTTGTTGTCGTTCAGCGCGGCGATCCGCCCGGCCATCAGCGCCCGTTCGGAGGTGGCGACAACGTGCACGCCGGCCGCCGCGCCCTCCCGCAGCAGCGTTCCGATCTGGTTGATCATGCGGCCGTCCTCGATCTCGCCGACGAGCGCGCTGAGGGTGTCCCAGCCGTCGATGAGCAGCATCAGGTGCGGCGGGCGCTGGTGGGGCGGCAGGGCCGCCCGGAGCTCGGTGACGTTGCCGGCCGAGTGGGCGGTCATCAGCTCCTGTCGGCGGGCGAGTTCGGCGGTGAGCCGGTTGAGGAGGCGGCCCATCCGTTCCAGGTCCGTGCGGGGCACCACGGCACCGGTGTGCGGCAGCGCTTCGAGCGCCGACAGGGCGCCGCCGCCCGCGTCGATGGCGTAGAAGTGCAGGTCCGCGCAGGAGTTGGCGCGGGCCAGGGCACTGGCGATGGTGCGCAGCGTCTGCGAGCGGCCCGAGCGGGGCATGCCCAGGACGTACAGGTGGGAGAAGGTGTTCGGGTCGAGGAAGACGGGTGGCTGCGCCTGGAGCCGGGGCAGGTCCTCGCGGGCCCAGGCGGCCGGGACGAGTCGTCCGTCGGCACCGGGAGCCGCCGGTTCGGGCAGGTCCGACAGGGTCAGGGTGTCAGTCAGCGGCGGCAGCCAGGGGCTGGGCTGCGGTTCGTGGCCGTAGGCCCCCGCCGCCTCCACCAGCGCGTCGACCAGCGCCATCAGGTCGGTCGGGCCTTCCTCGTCGTCGAGAAGGGCGAGCTCGTCCTCGGCGTCCTCGGGCGCGTCCACGGGACGGCCGAGGCCCTGCCAGGACAGCGGGGTCATCCACAATCCGGTGTCGTCGTCGGGGAGTTCGGCCGACTGCTCCTCAGTTCGACCGTCCTGCGGCCGCGCTGCCCCCACGTAGGCGGTCTGGAAGCTCATCGCCGACCGGTGCCCGGTGCGCACCAGGGCACGCCCCGGTGTGGCCGCCGAGATGCTCGCCGCGTCCGGGACGTCCAGGACGTCGCTGCTCTCGACGGCGTCGGTGACGCGCAGCGAGATCCGCAGGTTGGTGTTGGCGCGGATGTCGCTGGTGACGACACCGGCGGGTCGCTGGGTGGCCAGCACCATGTGCAGGCCGAGGGAGCGGCCGCGCTGGGCGATGCCGACGAGGCCGGGGATGAAGTCGGGGATCTCCCGGGCGAGGGTGGCGAACTCGTCGATGACGAGGAGCAGTCGGGGCATCGGCGGCAGGCTCGGGTCACGGCGGCGCAGGGCCCGGTACTCGGGGTGGTCCTTCGCGCCGACGGCGGCCAGCATGTGCTCGCGGCGCATCAGTTCGGCCGTCAGCGAGGCGAGCGCGCGCTGTACGAGGTGGCTGTCGAGGTCGGTGACCATGCCGAGGGTGTGCGGCAGCCGCACACAGTCCTTGAAGGCGCTGCCGCCCTTGTAGTCGACGAGCACGAAGGTGAGTTCGTCCGGGCGGTTGACGGTGGCCAGTGAGGCGACGAAGGTCTGGAGGAACTCGGACTTGCCGGAGCCGGTGGTGCCGGCGATCAGGGCGTGCGGGCCGTCCTTGACCAGGTCGAAGGCGACCGGCCGGTCGAAGCCCTGGCCGACGAGCGCGGTGGTGGAGGCCGGCCGGCGGTTCCAGCGTTCGGTGACCTCCTGGGCGGTCGGGGGCTCCAGATCCAGCAGGTCGAGCAGCGAGACGCTGTCGGGCAGTCCGCCGCCCGCGTCCGGGGTGACGTCGTGCACCGGGGCGATGCCGCGGGCCAGGCGTTCGGCCCACTCGGCGGTCACGTAGTCCGGGCGGATGCCGGTGATGTCGGGCAGGCCGGTGCGGCGCAGCGTGAGGGTGTCCGCGGCGATGGACACCACGGCGCTGGCTTCCTCCGGCAGCATGCGCTCCTCCCGGTCCAGGCACAGCAGGTGGATGCCGCGCAGCGGCCCCTCCTTGAGGACCTGCACCATTCCGGGGACGTCTCGCAGTTCCCGCGCCCCGTCCAGGACGACGAACACGTCGGGCTCGCTGAGCAGCGCGCCGCGCATCGTGGCCTGCTGCGCCTGGTTGCGGTTGCGGATGACGTTGATCAGTTCGGTGACCCGGTTGGCGACGGTCTCGGGGTCGTTGCCGAGCAGGATGACGGGGGCGTTGTCCTGGGAGGCGGACAGTCCGGAGCGGGCGTGGGGCAGCCAGCGGGCCCACTCCCAGGCGTCAGCGGCCTTGGTGTCGGTGAGCACACAGATCTTCAGGTCGCGCGGGCTGTGCAGGACGGCCGCCTGTGCCACCGCCCAGCGGGCCAGTGCGCGGGCGGGTTGTTCGGGCCCGGCGACACCGACGACCTGACTGCCCGCGAGATCCACCCCGATGGGCATGTCGGGGATCTGCCAGTGGGCGGTGCGGTGGTTCTCCTCGCGGGAGCCGTCGTCGATCTGGAGCAGCGACTGCTGCTGGGTGGTGCCGATCCGCAGCACGAGGTTGTCGGGGTCGGACGGCCGACGCTCCCACAGCCGGGCGCCGGGTCCTACGGCCATCAGTCCGACGACCGCCGGGTCCGGCGCCGAGGCGACACGCACTCGCCGTTCGTGGTCCACCCTGTCCCGTACGTCCGCCTCCAACGAGGCGCGGCGCAAACGGTAGTTGGCGACACCCTCCAGATACTCCTTACGACCGCTGCGCCGCCCGCTGATCCAGTTGCCGACGCCCAGGACCGGGCTGAGCACCATGAACATCAGGTAGAGGACGGAGTGGAAGAACCACACCATCGCCACGCCCATGAACATGGGCGCGATGATCACCAGAAAGGGCAGGCCCCGCCGCTTGGGAGGTTCGGGCGGGCCGGGCAGTCGGAAGGTCTCTGGCTGGAGCGGGGGCAGCAGGCGCGGCGGCCGGTTGAAGTCGAGGCTGGCGTTCGGCGAGACCACCAGGGCGGCGTCGGCCAAGGTGGGCCGGACGGCGCGCAACAGGTGCTCTCCGAGGACGAGTTCTCCGTCCAGTTCCCAGGGCGTCCAGCCGCGCGGCAGCCCGTCGTCCTCGTGTTCCTCGGGGCCGGGATCGGGTTCGGGCGGCAGTGCCACCACGTCGGCGCGCGGTCGCGGCGGCGGCGCCTCGGGGAGCGACAGCCGTACCTGTCCGTCGTCCTCGGGCAGCACGGCGAGGACCGTTCCGTCCGGACGTACTGCCAGCCGCAGCCCTTCCTCGGGCACTCCCCTGCCGGTCAGCGGCACGGAGCTGCCGGCCCGGGGCCCGATGAGGTGGGTGCCGATGCCGAGTTGGTACACCTGCCCGGCCTCCGGGCCGCCGATCAGCTGGATCTCGACCACGGGGGCGGAGCCGGGCGCCTTGGGCGTGGGCATCGCGTCACGGGCGGGGCCGTACGCCGAGGCGGAGTCGGCGACCGGTCGGCCCAGGCCGAGGGTGCTGCCGTCCCGGATGCCGGAGGAGGCCAGAACGAGATCGGGGTCGAGCAGCCGGTCGCCGAGGTAGAGCGGGATGTCCTGCTCGGAAGCAGCGGTGTCCGGCTCCTCCTCGGGCGCGGCGACTCGGTGCGCGGCTGTCAGTTGCGCGGCGAGCCTGCGCACGGGGGTGGCGGCGGCCGCGTTGACGAGTACGTCGCGTTGCTCCCGCGTCTGGTCGTCGACGGTGGTGACGAGGAACTTCACGACTCGTTGCGCCTTTCGGCTCGGGGGTTCTCGAAGGGCTCGGGGTCACCGGTGCCGGTGCCGGCACCAGCGCCGGCTGCTGAGACCCCGCCGATCTCCGGCTCGGCGAACAGGTCGCGGATGGCGGGAGCCACGGGTTCCGCGGAGGTGGAAGCGGTGGTGCGGAGGGGGTGGGTGGCGGAGGCGGCGGTGGTGGAGGCGGTGACGGGTGTGGTGGGGACGGAGGACGTGGCGATGGCGGCGGGCTCTGCGGGCAGAGACAGCCCCGGCCGGGCACGGCGTCCGACGGACTCCAGCACGGGACGGCGCGAATCGGGGCCGCCGACAGGAGCCCCTGGGCCGGCCAGAGGTGGTGACTCGGCAGGGAGCCGCAGACCGGCGGAAGGCCCAGACCCGGCAGGAACCCGCGGACCGGCGGACCTTGACCACACAGCGCCACTCGCCGACGGGACCCCACCACCCGGCGGTCGGCCGGCGCCACCGCCCGGCCCCCCGGTACGGGCCCTACGCGTCCCTCCCCTCCGGGCGGCACGGGCGACCGCCGGACCGAGGGGCGCGGCGTCGGTCTCGATGCCGAGACCAGGTGTCTCGGTACGACCGCGCGAATTGACCCGGATCTCCCAGCGATGGACGGGGACCGGCCCGACCACCACCGCGCACAGCGGCCGGGCACCAGCCAACTCGGCCAGCCGTGCCGCCTGTTCGTCGTCCGGCGCCGCGCACACCACGACCACCGGCCGGGTGCGGTCGGACATCAGATACACGAGCGAGTCCAGCAACTCGTCCAGGTCGGGACCGTCGAAGCGGGGATGCACTCCGTGCGCCACAATCACGTCGGCCGGGCCGCCCGGCAGATCGAGATAGGCCGCGACGGCCTGGACGAAAGCGCGGATCGCCCGGCGTTCGCCGTAGGCGTTGAGGATGCGGGGCCCGCGCATGAGGTCGAGGAAGACCACGCCGTCGCCGCTCAGTCCGAGCGGCACGAGCACCCGGTCGGTGCCGGACGGCGGCCCGTCGCCGGCCTCTGCGTCCGGTGTCTCCCCTGACTCCTCCGCTGTCGGCAGTGGAAGGCGCTCGGCATCGACCGCGGAGGCGTACCAGAGCAGCGGATCGTCATCCGTCTCCCACGGCTCCCGGGGCTGTGGCAGGCCCCGTCCCGCCACGGACACGGCCACCGCGCCGTCGCTGCGCCGGGTAGCGGGCCGGACCGCGACCGCGAAGGCGAAGGCCTGGGGCGCGGTGGGGCGGACAGCGGCGTCGACGCCGTCGAGGGCGTACCGGGCGACGGTCACAGGTCCGTCGGACGACAGCAGCCGGGTGAGGCGTCGTACGGCGGCGCGGAAGCGCAGGAACTCGCGTACTGGCTCGGAGAAGGCCTGGCGGGTCAGGCGGACCTGCCGGGTCAGCCGGCGCCAGGCCCGGCGTCGGCCACCCTGCCTGCGCACCAGCCAGCGCCCCAACAGCCATACCAGCAGCAGGAGTTCGGCCAGCGCGAGGATCACGGCACTGACACCCGAGTCCCAGGAAAGAGCGAGCGTCCGGTCGGCTTGCGCCGCCGTTGTCCAGACTTCCATCGGACCCGCCTGATGGATGTGCACGAGAACCCCTCGATATGTCGCCGACCGGAGAACGACCGGATGTCTGAAGGGCTACGACACATCTACCAGGCGTGTGCTCACCCCGCCGCATGGCCGCCCCCGGCCGCACAGGTGTGACCGCGGCCGGTCTTCCGCCGCTGTCACAACGAGTCTAAGCGGAAACATGTCACCTGCACGCGCCGAGTCGGACGCAGGCGCGGCCGGCCCGGCGGGGGGTCCGGGACGGCCGCTGTGCCCCTCACACCTCAGCCGCGAGAAGGGCATCTGCACGGAACAACGGAATCGGGCCGCGAATGGTTCACACTCACCCGTCGGCCAGGACGATCCGGCGGCAGACACATATGCTCTTCGGCGACATCTCATGATCACACACCCACACTCACCGAGGACGAGACCGACGTGAACGACTTCCATCCCGGCCGCAGACGCCTGTTGAAGATGTTCGGCCTGGGCGCCACCGCGACCACGGCGGCCATCCTCCAGGCCGACCCGGTGCTCGCGGCGACCCTGGGCTACGACGAGAAGACCGGGGTCTCCCCCACCACCTACCGGGCCCCCAAGGGGCTGGCGCGGAACACGGCGGCCAAGCAGACCGCCCTGGACTGGATCGCGGCCGAGGAGGGCGCGATCACCAGGCTCAGCGACGAGGTGTGGCAGCACGCGGAGCTGTCGCTGCGCGAGTGGAAGTCCTCGCTCGCGCACGCGAAGTTACTCCAGGACAACGGCTTCACGGTCACCTGGGGCGCGGGCGGCTTCCCGACCGCGTTCGTGGCCACATACGGCACCGAGGGCCCAGTCATCGGCTTCAACGCGGAGTACGACGCCCTGCCCGGCCTGTCGCAGAAGAAGGGCGTGGGCACCCACGACCCGCTGGTCTACAACTACGACGCCTACGGCCCGACGTACGGCGCGGGCCACGGCGACGCCCACAACGCCCTCGGCGCGGGCGGCACCGCCGCCGCCATCGCGGTCGCGCGGGCGATCCGCTCCCACGGCTTGAAGGCCACGGTCAAGCTGTTCGGCAGCGCGGGCGAGGAGCAACTCGTCGGCAAGGCGTACGCGGTCAAGGCAGGGGTCTACGACGGCCTCGACGCCTTCCTGGACTGGCACCCCTTCAACATCACGGTGCCGTTCTGGAACACCACCAGCGCGCTGATATCGGCCACCTTCACCTTCCTCGGCGCCTCCGGCCACGGCGGCACCCCGCTGGGCAACAAGTCCGGCCTGGACGGCGCCCTGCTGATGGCGACGATGTCGGAGTACCTGCGGGAGAAGAACGTCGCCCCCTCCGGCCGCTTCCACTACGCGATCATCAACGGGGGCGGCGCCCCGAACGTGACCCCGGACATGTGCTCCATCTGGTTCTTCGTCCGCGAGGGCAGCCCGGCGCGGGCCAGGGTGCTCTACGACAAGATCGTGGAGTGCGGCAAGGCCGCCGCCCAGGCCAGCCAGACGCGCCTGGTGCACAAGTTCCACTCCGCGACGTGGAACCTGCTGGCCAACAAGGCCGGCGCGGAGCTGCTCAACGACAACATGCGGCAGATCGGCGCGCCGAAGTTCACCGACGCCGACCACGCCTTGGCCAAGGCGGTGCAGAAGTCGCTGGGCAAGCCCGAGGTGGGCATGCCGACCGACCTGACCCCGCTCGCTCCCCCGGCGGCGGCCTACACCGGCGGTCTGGCCACCGACACCGCCGACATCAGCTGGCAGGCGCCCACCGCGGTGCTGCTGTCCGCGGCCTATCCGCCCGGGATCCCGAACCACAACTGGGGCGCCACAGCGACGGCGGCCACCAACATCGGCCACCAGGCGCTGCTGTCCGCCGCCCGCTATCTGGCGGCGGGCGCGATCGACCTGATCGAGCAGCCGGACCTGCTGGCCGCGATGAAGCAGGAGTTCCAGGACCGCACCGAGGGCGTCGAGTGGGCCTCGATGATCCCCGACGGCAACCAGCCTCCGCTGTACGAGCCGCCCGCCGGGTTCCTGAAGGCGACCGGGCAGTCCTGGCCGCCGAAGGGCGTGACCTGGCCGGTGCCGCCGATCGTGTCCACCGAGCAGTTGGGCGGCACCGGCCCCGCCCTCGCACCGGTGACCTGACGGCACCGCTTCCCGCACACCCCTCCGCCCGTGGTCGTCACGCCCCCGCGACCGCGGGCGGAGGTCTTCGGTGACTTACGTCAAACCGCCCCGGGGTGGGCGGGACACCTGACCCTGTGCCGAGTCGGCCGTTGACCGTCAACTGACCGATGTGCGACGGCTGCGCCCGGCGAAGAGTGGTGCACACAGACTTCGTTCCACGGAGGGGGAACTCCTGTCATGCACCGTGATCAGTCACCCCTGCGGGCGCGTTCGGCGCCCGAGCTCGTGCCCTCGCTGTACCTGGATGTCGACCAGATGGTCGACGAGTTCACCCGGCAGCCGATCACCGCGAAATTCCGGTTCGACCCGGACATGCCGGCGGTGATCACAGTCGAGTTCATGGCGGAACGAGGGCCGGCGCTCGTCTGGCGCATCGGCCGGGAGCTGCTGCACCGCGGCCTGACGGCGATGAGCGGCAACGGCGATGTACGGATGTGGCCGATGGCGCCCGGAGAGCGCGCCTCGGCCTGGCTGCTGCTGGAATCGGCGGAGGTGGACACCCTGTTCGAGGTGCCCATCCCGCCGCTGGCGGACTGGCTCGACGCGACGTACCGCGTCACCTCCGCCGAGGCGGAGATGGCCGGGCTGGACTGGGACGGCTTCCTCCGGGGGCTGCTCGATGACCCCGGAACGGTCTCCGAGTGACCGTGGCCCGGCCCACACGGGGATGACTTGCCCCCCGTTGCGTCACCTGCCAGAGTGGTGACGAACAGAGTTTCCGTCTGACGACACACCTGTGCCGCAGGCCGCACGTGTGCGGCGGACGAGGAGGACCGAAATGAGGACCAGCAACCCTTTCCTGTCCCGCTGGGACAGCGCCGGTGACACCGGCCGCACAGCAGCGCGCACGGGCCGACCGGTGGGCGCGACGGTCGGCGGCGGACCGGCGGACGACACGACCAACCCCTACGCCCCGGGCGCGGACACATCGCTGCGGACCGTCAGCAACGCCGTCACGATGGACGACGTCGTCGTCCGCACCGCGACGACGCTCGGCACCGTGGTTCTTACGGCCGTACTGTCCTGGCTCCTGCTCCCCGTCGACGAGGCGAACGTCGGCCACTCCTACGGCCTCGCCGTCGGCGCCGCCTTCATCGCGTTCGTGCTGGCGATGATCCAGTCCTTCAAGCGCACACCGACCCCGGCACTGATCCTCGGATACGCGGCCTTCGAGGGCGTCTTCCTCGGCGTGCTCTCCAGCACCGTCTCCACCTACATCGCGCCCGGCGTCGTCGTGCAGGCGGTGCTCGGCACCTTCGCGGTGTCCGCCGGCGTGCTCATCGCCTACCGGATGCGCTGGATACGCGTGACCCAGCGGTTCGCCGGCTTCGTCGGCGCCGCCGCGACCGGCTTCGTCCTGCTGCTCTTCGCCGACCTCCTCTTCTCCGCGTTCGGCGCGGGTGACGGCCTCGGCTTCCACAGCGGCGGCCTCGGCATCGTCTTCGGTCTCGTCGGCATCGTGCTCGGCGCGGCCTTCCTGGCCCTGGACTTCAAGCAGGTCGAGGACGCCGTCGCCTACGGCGCCCCGCGCGAGGAGGCGTGGCTGGCCGCCTTCGGTCTCACCACCACCCTGGTGTGGATCTACCTGGAGGTGCTGCGGGTGCTGTCCCTCTTCAACAGCGACAACTGAGTCTCCTTCGGGACAGGGGCACGCGCGGCGGCGCGTGCCCCTTCGGCATGTCCGCACGCGGGCGCACTGGTCGAACCCGCCCGGAACCCCGATCGTTCTCCTGGTGACGACCGACCGCCGCAACGGGAGAGACACCGCATGAGCCTTGACGAGCAGTGCCCCCACCAGGCCGCGAGGGTCGTCATCGACCCCGCCTTCAAGGCGGACGCCCCCGCCCGCTACGCCCGCCTGCGCGAGCTCGGCCCCATCCACCCGGCCGAGTTCCACCTCGGCCTCAAGGGCTGGGTGGTCGTCGGCTACGACCTGGCCCGCGAGGCACTCACCCACCCCGCGCTCCTCAAGGACGCCACCCCCGCCGCCGAGGCCCTGGCCGCCGCCGGTTACGTACTCAACAAACCCTCCGTAGGGCTCGGCGCGCAGATGATGGAGGCCGACCCGCCCGAGCACACCCGGCTGCGACGGCTGGCCTCGGCGGCCTTCACTCCACGCCGTACGGCCGAACTGGCGCCGCGCATCGAGCAGATCGCCCATGGCCTGATCGACGCGCTGCCGGCGACCGGCGAGACGGACCTCGTGGAGGCGTTCAACGCCCCGCTGCCCGCCACGGTCATCGCCGACCTCCTCGGCATCCCCGACGAGCACCGCCTGGACTTCCGCCGCTGGTCGAGCCAGGCCCTCCGCGTGGCCTCTCCCGAACACCGCGCGGCCCTGACCGGCCTGCACGGCCTGCTGGCCGGCCTCCTCGCGGACAAACGCCGCCGCCCCGCGGACGACCTGCTGTCCGCCCTGGTCGCCGTACGGGACGAGGAGGACGGCCGCCTCTCCGAGGAGGAACTCGTCGGCACCGCGCTGATGTTGGTCGTCGCCGGTCACGAGAGCACCGTGAACCTGCTCGGCAATGCCGTCCTGGCCCTGCTTCAACACCCGGACCAGCTACGGCAGTTGCGTGACCGCCCCGAGCTGATGCCCGGCGCGGTGGAGGAGTTCCTGCGCTACGACCCCTCCGTCGAACGCTCCACCAGCCGCTACGCGGCCGAGGATCTCGAACTCGCCGGAGTACCGATCCCCCGGGGCAGCATGGTCGTCGTCGCCCTTGGCGCCGCCGGACGCGACGCCCCGCAGGCCGAGGACGCCGACCCCGCCGTACTGGACGTGACCCGCCCGGCCGCCCGGCACCTGGCCTTCGGCCACGGCATCCACTACTGCCTGGGCGCCCCGCTGGCCCGCCTGGAGGCGACCATCGCGCTCCGGGTCCTGCTGGCCCGCGTCCCGGAACTCGAACTCGCGGTACCGGCCGAGAAGTTGGAGTGGATCGGCTCGGGCATCATCCGCGGGGTGCTGGCCCTGCCGGTGCGGTATCGCGTCGGCTAAGCGCGCAGGTGGCGGCTGACATCGCCCACCAGATGGATCCGGACCCGGCGCTCGGTGAATCGCCAGCGCCCGTCCCGGCGCTCGAAGCGGTCGCTGTAGCGCCCTGCGGCCACCGGCTGAAGCGGGAAGTCTGGCAGGGCCTGGAGCACCGAGACGTACGAACGCGCGGCGGCGGTTCCCGCCTCCTCGTCGACGTCGACGATGATGTTGGTCGTGACGTGCTGGGTGCGCGGCGTCCCGTCCTCGTAGAGGATCACGCTGTCCCTGAGCATCTGCTCCACCCCGCCATGACGGCCGGAGACGGGCGCGCCGGTGCCGATGAACACGGCGTCGGCGAACAGCTCACCGACGCCCGCGAAGTCTCCGGTGTCGACCAGCTCGGCGTATTCGGCGATGAGGTGGGTGATGGCCGTAATGGCCGCGGCTGCGCTCATGGTTCGAGGATTCCTGTCGGGTGAGTCGTGGTCGGGCAACGCTTCGACCCGCGGTCCGTCCGGACCGCGGGTCGAGAGGTGGTGTGTGAGCGGGTCACACGGTCTGGGTGCGCAGCTGGCGGGACTTCCAGCCCAGCAGCAGGGCCTGGAGGATGAACCACACGCCGCCGCCCGTGGCGTACACCGCCAGGACGTCGAGCGACGGATTGTCGCCTGCGGCCTGGATGTTGTAGGTGATGCCGACGAGGAAGGACAGCCCGCCCGAGATCAGCGTCGGCCACTGCTTGCCCAGTTCGGGGCCACGCCGCCGGATTCCGACGATCACCTGGGCGGCACCGGAGACGATGGCCCAGGCGCCGAACACATGGAGCACGGACGCCTCGTCACCGGCGCCTGCGATGCCGATCGCGAGGGCGGCCAGCGTGCTGAGCACGCCGTTGAACGCGGTGACCCGGCGCTCGGAGCCGTTCGGGGTGGCCCGGTAGTCGATCAGCGAGGACACCGCGTCGATCAGCGGGTAGACGACGAGCAGGGTGATCGCCACGGCGTCGAGGTCCTCGTGAGCCTTGGCGAAGGCCAGCGCCCAGGCCACGGCCAGGACACCGCGGCCGAGGTACAGCCGCAGCAGGGAGTCGCGTTCGCCTGTGACCGTCGGCGTCGATGTCTGGGTGCTCATGGTGGTTCGGCCTCTCTCGGGTCAGGGGTTCGGGGTCGGCCCGGTCAGTGCCGGGACGGGAGGACGCACTTGAAGCTGGAGGCGTCGGCGATGTCGCCGTAGCCCCGGTAGTGGGACACCCGCGGGTAGCTGCACAGGTTGCGGGCGACGCTCTGACCGTCGGCGTTGATCAGGGTCGCGGGCAGCGTCTTGGGCGCCTTGCCGTGCTCGACCCAGGCGGTCAGCGCACCGAGGTCGTCGGTCGTGCCGTCACCCTTGTTGAGACCGCAGTGGACCGTGCCCGGGGCGAGGAAGAGACGGTAGAAGTCGTCGACCTTCTTGGCACTGCCGAGCTCCCGCTCGACCCGCTCGCGGTACTGCACGGTGCCCTGCGCGGGGATGTACTGGTCGGCGTCGCCCTGCCAGGTCAGCAGCTTGCCGCCGGACTTGCGGAAGGCGGACAGGTCCGGGTCGTCGGTGCCGATGACCTTGTCGTACTCGGCCTGCGACTGCCTGAACAGCTCCGTGAACCGGCTGTAGGTGATCGTCGAGAGGTCGAGGGAGGGGTCCTTGGCGACCCACAGCTTGGTCCAGGCGGCGGGCACCGGGAACGGGGCGGGGCCGGCCAGCGCGTTGATGTCGGCGCCGATCGGGGTGCCGTACCAGAGCTTCTTGCCCGAGGGGGTGCGCGGGCCGTCCCAGATCTTGCGTACGACGGCCGCGTCGGCCGCCGTGATGGTCAGCTCCTTGCCCTCGCAGACGACCTTGGTGCCGATCAGCCGGCGCGGGTCGAAGTCGCACCGGGACGGGTCGTTGACCAGGCCGTCCTTGACGCCGTCGAGCTTGTCGCAGGCCTTGAGGGCGGCGGCGGTGAAGGCGTTGAACTCACACGAGGACGGATGGGTCTTCTCGTTGTTCATGACCACCTGGGGCCACAGGGTGGCGACCTCGAACTCGTCCCAGTTCACGGCGGGCGCGTTGGCGAGGATGCCGTCGTAGTCGTCGGGGTAGCGCTGGGCCTCCATGTAGCCCTGGCGGCCGCCGGTGGAGCAGCCGTTGAAGTAGGAGTACGAGGGAGCCTTGCCGTAGATGCCGTCGACGACCTCCTTGCCGACGACCGCCGCCTCGTGCTGGGAGCGGGAGGCGAAGTTCTTCAGCAGCGCGGTGTTGACCTGGCCCTGGCTGTTCAGCGCCCAGCTGGTGTCGAGGGCGTCGCCGACGCCGGCGTCGGTGGTGACGGCGGCGTAGCCGTTCTTGACGGCGGTGGCCAGGCCCGGGTTGTTGTCGCCGGCCAGGTAGGCGGCGCCGCCGAGTCCCTGGAAGCGGCCGTTCCAGCCGCTGACGGGCAGCCAGGTCCGTACCTTGGCGTGGTCGTCGGCGCCCGGGTGGGTGAGCGTGACGGTGACCTCGCAGTAGGCCGGGACATCGGTCACCGTGCCCTGGAGGATGCCGGTGCCCTGGACGGTGCCGCCGGGCTGGCTGACCGCGGTCACGGACTCGATCTTGGTGCCGGTGGGAGCCTTCACCGAGGGCGCCGCACAGTTGGAGGACGTGGAGGTCGTCCGGGGCTCGGCGGAGGCGGAGGCTGAGGGCAGATACACCGCCGCGGCGAGCGGCACACCGGCCGCGAGGACAGTCAGGAGTCGTCTCATGGGTCATCCATCCAAGAAGTAGGTGTGCGCCGAATCGGCGACACATGTGCACTCTGACTGAGCGACGCACAGCCGGACCACAGTCATTCGACGGTCTCTCGCTCTTCCCGCAACCACCGCGAGTGCTGCCGATCCGCCCACGACCGACTTACGTATCCCGTACGCATACCCAGCCGCGCCTCGGGGTCCTCGAGGGCCCTGCGCATGTGTCCGATCAGGACGAAGGTGATGGCCCAGGCCAGGATGTCGTGGACGAAGATCGCGCTGGTGCGGGAGATGAAGGGCAGCAGGCCCATGAACCACATCAGCAGGCCGGTGAACATCATCACCAGCACCGCTCCGGCGATCCAGCCCGCGTAGAGCTTCTGGCCGGCGTTGAACTTGCCGGCCGGGCGGGCCTCGGGTGACTTGCGGCGTCTGCGCACGGCCCGCAGCCACTGGCGGTCGTACACCGCGAAGCGGTTCAGCCGGCGCAGGTCGGCGCGGAAAGCGGGAGACAGGAGCCCGAGCAGGAAGGGCAGGGGCAGCAGGATGCCGGACCACTCGTGGACCGTGACCATCAGATGCCGGCGGCCGACGAGCAGGGCCAGCGGCCCGATGTAGAGACAGGCGGCGGTGACCAGGCACAGCAGCATCAGATAGCCGGTGGCGCGGTGGACCAGGCGCTCGGCGGTGGTGAAGCGGCGGATGCGGCCCTCGGGTTCAGGCCGCGTCCCGGTCGGCGCCGTCGAGCCAGCCGTCGACCGCATATCCACGCTCCTCCCAGTAGCCGGGGACGACCTTGTCGGTGACCGAGATGCCGGACAGCCACTTGGCCGACTTGTAGAAGTACATGGGCGCCACATAGAGGCGGACCGGGCCACCGTGCGCGTGGGTGATGGGCTTGTCCTGCATGTTCAGCGCCACCAACACGTCCGAGCGGCGGGCCTGTTCGAGGGTGAGGCTCTCGGTGTACGCGCCGTCGAAGCAGGTGAACCGGACGGCCGCGCTCGGCGAGCGGACACCCGCGGCATCCAGGATGTCGGCGAGCTTCACGCCCTCGAAGGGCGTGTCGTCCACGCGCCAGCCGTCGGTGCACAGCACGTCGTGGACGACCCGGGTCTGCGGCATCGCGCGCAGTTCGTCGAGGGTGTAGGTCTTCGGCCGGTTCACCAGTCCGTCGATCCGGAGTTCGTAGTTGGTGGCGTCCTTGTGGGGCACCGAGCCGACGACGCTGTAGTACCGGAAGCCGCCGGGGTTGGGCAGCAGACCGGTCAGGCCGGTGGCGTCGACCTCGGAGGCCTTGGCGAGGAATCCCTCCCAGCCCCGCTGGAGGTAGGGCGCGGCGGCGAGACCGGCCGCGCCCGCGCCGAGCATGCCCAGCATCGCCCGCCGTCCGACGGGGGCGCCCCCGGTCCTCGGCTTCGGCTTTTCCGCCATGGTGTGCGCTCCTTCGGACACGTGTGAGCTGTCCGGCTCGCCCGTCATTCGTTCGTCACCGGTTTAACTGGTGACGATGCTGGCATGGTGGTGTCGGAGCTGTCAACCGCAAACGTGTGAATGGAGGGCTGCTAAGCTGGAAGCGACGTTGACCGTGTATCGAGGAGTCACAGACGTGGTGGGTGAAGACGACATCTCCGGGTGAGACCCGGATCTGACGGCCACCGGCCGGCGCTCAGGAGCGCTGCCGAGGTGGTCTGTCTCGTCGTACCCCTTTCCCCACAGCTGACCAGGGCAGAAGTCTGATCTCTGCCCTCGATCCACCCGAGGTCATCCCCATGTCCGACGCGTCCGTCGTCTGCTCGAACCTCTCCTTCGCCTGGCCCGACGACACCCCCGTCTTCCAGGACCTGTCCTTCTCCGTGACCCCCGGGCGCACCGGCCTGGTCGCCCCGAACGGCTCCGGCAAGTCCACCCTGCTCAAGCTCATCGCCGGTGAGCTCAAGCCCGCCACCGGCTCGGTGTCCGTCGGCGGCACCCTCGGCTACCTCCCGCAGAGCCTCCCCCTGACCGGCAGCCTCACGGTCGCCGAGGTCCTCGGTGTCGCCGCGATCATCCGCGCCCTGGACGCGGTGGAGTCCGGCGACGTCGCTGAGGAGCACTTCGCCACCATCGGCGACGACTGGGACATCGAGGAGCGCACCCGCGCCCAGCTCGACCGCCTGGGCCTGGCCGACCTCACCCTGGACCGCAGCCTGAGCACCCTCAGCGGCGGCCAGGTCGTCTCCCTGGGCCTCGCCGCCCAGCTCCTCAAGCGCCCCGACGTCCTCCTCCTCGACGAGCCGACCAACAACCTCGACGTCGAGGCCCGCCACAAGCTCTACGACGTCCTGGGCGACTTCAACGGCACCCTGCTCCTGGTCAGCCACGACCGCGCACTTCTCGACCGCATGGAACGCATCGCCGAACTCGGCAGCAACGAACTGCGCCTGTACGGAGGCAACTTCACCGAGTACGAGGAGGCCGTGCGCGCCGAGCAGGAGGTCGCGGAGAAGAACGTCCGCAACGCCGAGCAGGAGCTCAAGCGCGAGAAGCGCGAGATGCAGCAGGCCCGCGAACGCGCCGAGCGGCGGATGAGCAACGCCTCCAAGAACCTCAAGAACGCCGGTCTGCCCAAGATCTTCGCGGGCAACATGAAGCGCGGCGCCCAGGAGGCCGCGGGCAAGTCCGGCACCATGCACGCCTCACGGGTCAGCGAGGCCAAGGCCCGCCTGGACGAGGCGGGCCGCGCCCTGCGCGACGAGCAGCGCCTCACCCTGGAGCTGCCCGACACCCAGGTGCCCGCGGGCCGCAACCTCTTCCTCGGCGAGGGCATGCAGGTCAGCCTCGGCGAGCGGGACGTGTTCGCCCCGGGCGGCGTCGACCTGACCGTCCGCGGCCCCGAGCGGATCGCCCTCGTCGGCCCCAACGGCGCCGGGAAGACCACTCTCATGCGCCTGGTCACTGGCGAACTCGCCCCGGACAGCGGCGAGATCAAGCGCAACGACGGCCGGATCGCCTACCTCTCCCAGCGCCTGGACCTGCTCGACCTGGACCGCACGGTCGCCGAGAACTTCGCCGCCTTCGCCCCCGAGCGACCGGAGGCGGAGCGCATGAACCTCCTCGCCCGCTTCCTCTTCCGCGGCCCCCGCGCCCACCTCCCGGTCGGCGTCCTGTCCGGCGGCGAACGCCTGCGCGCCACCCTGGCCTGCGTCCTGTGCGCCGAACCGGCCCCGCACCTGCTTCTCCTCGACGAACCCACCAACAACCTCGACCTGGTCAGCGCGGGCCAGCTGGAGAGCGCGCTCAACTCCTACCAGGGTGCCTTCATGGTGGTCAGCCACGACGAACGGTTCCTCGCCGAGATCGGCGTGAACCGCTGGCTGCGGCTGGCCGACGGCACGCTCAAGGAGACGGGGGCGCCCGAGGTGTGAGCCGGTGACGTGTGCCATGGCCCGCGTCCGAGGCGCCCTGCGCCCGGCGGGCCGACCACCGCTCACCCCTGGGGGACACCTGTGTCCGCACTGATCGCCCACGACCTCGTCCGCAACCTGGGCGGCCGTCGCGTCCTCGACGGCATCTCCCTGACCGCCTCTCCCGGCCACCGCATCGGCCTCATCGGGGAGAACGGCGTCGGCAAGTCCACCCTGCTCCGCCTCCTCGCGGGCACGGACGAACCCGACGCCGGAAGCGTCACCCGCCCCGCCGACCTCGGCTTCCTCCACCAGGAGATGCCGTACGACGCCGAAGCCACCATCGCCGCGGTGCTGGACGAGGCTTTGCGCGAGGCCCGCGAGGACCTCGCCGAACTGGACCGGCTCGGCGAGGAACTGGCCCGGACCCCGGAGGATCACGACCTCCTCGACGCCTACGGCAAGCGCCTCGAACAGGCCCAGCACCGCGAATCCTGGGACGCCGACCGCCGCGCGGCCCTCGTCCTGGACGGCCTGGGCCTCGGCGCCTTCGCCCACAACCGCACCCTGGCCTCACTCTCCGGCGGCCAGCGCGGCCGACTGGCCCTGGCCGCGCTCCTCGTCCGCCGCCCCTCGGCCCTGCTCCTCGACGAGCCGACCAACCACCTCGACGACGGCGCCGCCGCCTTCCTGGAGGAGCAGCTCCGCGCCCTGCCCGGCACGGTCGTCGTCGCCAGCCACGACCGGGCGTTCCTCGACGCCGTCTGCACCGACCTGATCGATCTCGACCCGGCGGTGGACGGCCCGGTCCGCTACGGCGGCAACTACAGCGCCTACCTCACGGAGAAGCGCGCCGAACGCGAACGCTGGGAGCGGCGGTACGCCGAGGAGCAGGAGGAGCTGGAGGCGTTGCGGGAGTCCGCGGGCGTGACCGCACACCGGGTCGCGCCGGACCGGGGCCGTACCGACAACGAGAAGATGGGCTACGGCCACCGGGCGGGCCGGGTGCAGAGCCAGATCTCCCGCCGGGTCCGCAACGCCACCCGGCGGCTGGCGGAACTGGAGCGCACCCGGGTCGCCGAGCCGCCCCGCCCGCTGCGGTTCGCGGCCGGGGAGCTGGCGGCACGCAGCGAGGAGGGCCCGCGGCCCCTGGTGTCGCTGAGCGGGGTGCGGGTGCCGGGGCGGCTCGCCCTGGAGGGGCTTGAGGTGTCGCCGACCGACCGGCTGCTGGTCACGGGCGGCAACGGGGCGGGCAAGTCGACGCTGCTCGCCGTACTCGCCGGGCGCCTCCTGGCCGAGGGCGAGGTGGTCCGGCGGCGCAGGCTGACGGTCGGCCTGCTCACACAGGACACGGCCTTCGAGCGGTACGACCGCACGGTCCGCGACACCTACGAGCAGACGCTCGGCGTGCAGCGGGCGGAGAAGGTGCCCTTGGGCTCGCTCGGCCTCATCCACGAAGCGGACCTGGACAAGCCGGTGGGACACCTCTCCGTGGGCCAGCGCCGCCGCCTGGCCCTGGCCCTGCTGGTGGCCCGCCCACCCCAGCTCCTCCTGCTGGACGAGCCCACCAACCACCTCTCCCCCGCCCTGTGCGACGAACTGGAGGAGGCACTGGGTCCGGGCCCCGGCGCGGTCGTCGTGGCCAGCCACGACCGCTGGCTGCGTCGGCGCTGGCAGGGCAGGGAGCACCGGCTGGGACACTGACGCCCTTGAGACCGGGAACACCAGCTGAACCGGTAACGCTTCTTGCGCCCGAGCGGAGTCACCTGTCAAGATGGTGATGTGAATCTTGACCATGTCTTCGTATGCGGGCACCCGGCTCTCGACTTCGCGGCCACGCTCCGGGCCCGACGCTCGACCCGGTTCGAGATGTTCGTGACGCCGGAGCGGCTGAACGCCTGGTACCTGGAGTCCGGTCTGGTGGACACCATCACCCCGGGCCAGGACGACGACGTACGGGAGGCGACGGCCGTACGCGAGGCCATCTACCGGCTCGTGACCGACCGCCGCCTCGGCGAGGAGTTCGACCCGGAGGCACTCGACGCGGTCAACGCAGCCGCGCGCAAGACCCCGGTCACGCCCCAGCTCACCGCGACCGGTCGGCTCACCGAGGCAACGCCCGAGCAGGCGCTCGCGACCGTCGCCCGGCAGGCGGTCGAGCTGCTCAGCGGCCCGGACGTGCCCCTGATGAAGGAGTGCGGCAATCCCGAGTGCACCCGGGTCTACATCGACCGCTCCCGGGGCATGCGGCGCCAGTGGTGCGGCATGGAGTCCTGCGGCAACAAGATCAAGGCCGCCGCCTACCGGGCCCGCAAGAAGTCCGCGCCCGCCACGGCCGCGCGCTGACCCTGACCCACGGCAGTACACGTCCCGGCGGGCGCGGGGCTCAGTCGGCCGCGAGGTCCCTGAGGGTCCTGCGGAACCGGTTCATCAGCACGCTCCGGGCCCAGCGCACCGGCGTCGGGAAACCCGCGCAGACCCGTTCCCGGCCGGGAACGGGCTCGGGGTGTTCCAAGAACCCGATGGTCAGGTGCGGCTCACTGCGCCAGACGCCGTCGGCCGCCGCCCTGCGGAGCACCTCGAGATCTTCTTCGCCCGCTTTGGTGAGCAGCCCCTTGAGCAAGGGGCGTACGACGGAACGATGCCCGGTCAGCCCCTGGCGGACCTGGTGGGAGGCGAGCGTGCCCTCCTTCATCGCATGTCCCCAGCTCACCGATCCGCCGACCCGGCGCTCCTCTGCGATCTGCTCCATGACGCTCTCCAGCGCGTCCAGCCCCTCGGCCATCGCGTCGTCATCCTCGTCCAGGAGATCGAGACTGCGCACCGCTTCGGGGCACCGCTCCCGCAGCACCGGCCAGAGCAGCTCGTCCTCGGTGCGCCGGTGATGGCGTACGAAGTCGACGAACCAGCGTGCAGTCGTCACCAGGGTGCTGGTTTCGACGGGCGCGCCGTCTGCCAGTCGGGTGAATGACTCCGCGATCAGATCCGCGCCCCGGGCCATGACCGTATGGGCGGCGAGGAGTTCCTCGAAGAGACGGGCGCCGTCCGTGATCGGCGCCTGCGTGGCGGACATCCGTGAACCCTTCTAGACCAACGTGAGCGCACCGGCGGCCCGAGGGGGGACCCGGGCCGCCGGTGCGGGGACGGGGACGGACCACGCGGGCGTGGCTGGACTCCGAGCACCCCATCCCGGCTCCCCCGCCCGCGTGTTCGACGGCGGAGCCTTCCAACTGGAGAACGGGACAGCGGATCTGAAAGGTTCACCACAACATGTGGAACCAACCGTTCCGGTGGCACACCTCGGACACACTCAGAGATACATGGCCCGGTGGCTCTGATAGGCGAAGGTGTCACCCGAGCTGAGAATGGTCACGATCTCCGCACAGAAGCGCTGGTACTCCTGCTCGCGCTCGGTCGGCAGGGTCACCGACACGGCGACCCCCTGGGTCACGAACCGCAGGATGTTCAGCAGCCTCGGCGGAGGCGGCAGCAGCAGCACGTCGACGACGCGCCGGAAGACATCGGTGAGACGTTTCTCGTCGTCGGGCAGCCCGGAGCCGGCGCGGGCACCCGGGCGTTCACCGAGGGCGGCGAGCAAGTCGAGGCAGGCCGTCAACTGCCCGAGATCGACCGCGGTCACCTCGATCGGATAGAGACTGGTCAGCTGGTCACCGCGCATGGTGTGCAGGGTGTACCGGGGCGGAGGCGGCTCCGCGGGAGCGGTGACGGCGGGCACGTCCTCGGTGTGCCAGCGCGCCCACAGCGGCAGTTTCAGCAGCACCTGCACCCAGCTGTCGTAGGCATCCGCGATGATCCGCTCGTCGTCGGGTTCCGCGCCCGTGTGATGCAGCCGGTAGAGGTGGCGCAGCAGCGGCTCCTCGAGGCTCTGGAACTTCGCGTAGAACACGGGGTCGTCAGGGACCAGAACGTACAAGGGCCACCTCCTCTCACGGGTACGAATCGCCCGGCCGGCAAGGCCGGTCATGAGGTTGAACGGAGTGGGCGACCGCGGGGGTTCACGGGGATCGCCGGCGGTAGCCGCACTGACCGCCACCCCCGCAAGTAACCGCCTTGACGAGTGACGCATGATACGGCACCATGAGAAACGGCCGTCACCTGTTAAAGCGGTGACTCACTCGAGGGGTACTAAGTCACGTGACCGATCACCGACTGCCACCCGCCTGCCAGACTCGGCAGCGCCGCCCGACCGGGACACCTCCGACCGCACACACATGTCAAGAAACGTGGCTACACTTCGCGGTCTTGGTCACACGCCCCGCACACAGAGACGGCGTGGCTCCCGCACCGGCGCAGTGAAGACGGGACCGGATGAGCGACCAGCAGCACCACTGGAGAAACAGCGAGGCCAGCCGCGAGATGGACGCGACAGTGCGCTACTCACTCCTCGGCACCGTACGGGCGACGCGCGGGGACACCGAGATCGATGTGGGCCCCCCGAAACGCCTGGCCCTGCTCGCCCTGCTGCTGCTCCGCGCCCCCGGACCGCTCACGCTGGGCGAAGCGGTCGACATCCTGTGGGACGGGGAATCGCCGCCCAGCGCCGCCAACGTGGTGCACCGGCACATCGGCGCCCTGCGCAGAACACTCGAGCCCGAACTGCGCAGCCGCAGCAACGCCGCACACCTCGTCCGCGCCGCCGACGGCTATCGACTCCTGGTCGACACCTCCAGCTCGGACCTGCTGCGCTTCCGCGACCTGCGCGCCCAGGCACAGCTCGCGCTCCGCGACGGAGCCCCCGCCGAAGCCGCCCAGGACTTCATAGACGCACTCCGGCTGTGGCGCGGACCCATCGTCGCGGCCGGCACCTCCGTGGCCCGGCATCCGGTCTTCACCTCCGTAGGACACGAGTTCGTCGCCACGGTGAAAGAGGCCGCCGACGCCGTCCTGAACGCGGCACCCGCGCTGACCGAAGAAGTCCTCACCGTCCTGCGCAACGCCCTGGAGAACCACCCCTTCGACGAGGCCCTCCATGCCCGCGCGATCGCCGCTCTGGCGGCCACCGGCCGACAGGCCGAAGCCCTGCGACAGTTCGAGACCATCCGCGACGCACTCGCCGAGGAACTGGGCGTCGAGCCCGGCCCCGAGCTGCGCGCCGCCCAGCAGCACTTGCTCCAGCGCCGCACCTCCCGATCCCCCGACAGCCCCCTGCCCCTGCCCGCGGAACCCGGCCGCCCCTCACAACTCCCCGCGGACTGCGCCTCTTTCGCCGGCCGCCGCGAACCTCTGAGCCAGTGCCTGGAACTACTTCCGATCGAGGGCGAAAGCCGCCCGCCCACCATGACTGCGGCCATCTGCGGCATGGCGGGAGTCGGCAAAACGACGCTGGCCGTGCACTGGGCCCACCTGATCGCCGACCACTTCCCCGACGGGCAGCTCCACATCGACCTCCAGGGCCACCACCCCTCCCGGCCCCCGCTCGACCCCGCCGAGGCCATCAGCGAAATCCTCGGGGCACTCGGTGTGGAGCACGACCACACCCACGCCGGCACAGCCGCACTCGCCGCCCTCTACCGCAGCGCCCTCAGCGGACGGCGACTCCTCCTCGTCCTGGACGACGCCGAGAACTGTGAGCAGGTACGCCCCCTGCTCCCCGCCACGCCTGGCTGTGTCGCCGTCGTCACCAGCCGCCGACGACTGGAGGGTCTGGCGGTGACGGACAACGCCCGCGTCATCACATTGGAGCCCATGACGCGCGCGGAAGGCCTGGAACTGCTCGACCGGCGGCTGGGCACCGACCGGATCCGGGCCGAGCACACCACTGCCGAAGAGATCGTGGAACTGGTCGGCGGGCTGCCGTTAGCCCTGGCCGTCACCGGTGCCCGGGCCCTGGCGCAGCCGAGGTTTCCGCTGGTGTCACTCGCGGCCAGACTGCAGGATGCCGACGACTGCCTCGACGCCCTGTCCTGCCACGACGACCGCACCGACATCCGCAGCTCCTTCCACCGCTCCTACGATGCGCTGAGCAGTAGCGCCGCACGATTGTTCCGGCTGCTGAGCCTGCACCCGTCGCGCGACATCGGGATGCCGGCCGCGGTCAGCATGGCCGGCACCGACCCGCGCAGAACCCGGCAGGACGTGGCGGAACTGATGGACCATCATCTGCTGGTCGAACTGACCGCGGGCCGGTACACCTGCCACGAACTGCTGCGCACCTACGCCAGGGAACTCGGCGCGGTCCTCGACTCCCCCGCCGCGCGCTCCGAGGCCCTGGCCAGGATGGTCGAGCACTACCTCTACAGCGCCGACGCCGCCACGGCACGCCTCGCGCCCCATCGCGGCACCGTACTGCTGCCGCCCCCGCGTCCCGGCGTCCGCCCCGAGCGGTTCAACGGACACGCGGACGCCGCCGAGTGGATCGTCGCCGAGCAGTACCTGCTGCCGGAACTCGTCCGCTCCATCGAGAACCACCCCCAGGACGAAACCCTGCACCGCCGCCTGACCTCGGCCCTGGAGATGTGCTTCCAGCCCTCCAGCTCCTAAGCACCTGTGTCGGTGGTTTGGGTGGTGGGTCGGGTTTGTGTTCTGGTGAGGGTGCCTGCGATGAGGGTGGTCAGCATCTCCTGCAGGGTGGTGGTGAAGTCCATGCGGAGGGCGGCGAGGGTGGGGTCGGCGGCGTAGGCGGTGAGCATGGCGGTGGAGGGGCGGGCGTGGGTCCACACCGCGCCGCTGATCATGATGGTCTGGGCGCACAGCTGGTCGGCGTGGTCGCCGAGTTCGGGCAGGTGGCGGCGGGCGAGGGTGGCCAGGGCGGCGACGTTGTCGAGGGCTGCGCGTTTGTAGCGGGCGGCGACGTCGGGGGAGATGTTGTGTTCCAGGACGCCTGCTTGGGCGCTGAGCAGGTCGCACAGGGTGCGGCGCTGGGTGAGGGAGTGGGCCAGGACGGTGGCGAACTCCTGGCCGCGCTGGTTCGGCGGGGCGTCGGGGGTGATGGCGGCGGCCAGCTGCGCGGGGAGGGCGGCGGTCCACTGGCGCCAGTCGCGGTCGAGCAGTTCCAGCAGGACGGCTTCGCGTGATTCGAAGTAGCGCAGCACGTTGGACTTCGCCAGGCCCACGCGCCGGCTCAGTTCGTTGAGGCTGAGGGCGCTCACGGTCATCTCGTCGAGCATCGCGGCCGCGGTGTCGAGGATGGCCTGCCGCCGGATCTCGCGCTGTTCCTCGCTGCGCGCTCGCTGGAAGGTCGTCATACCCCCCATGTTACAGACTGCCGGTCTTTTGACATCGGACCGCCGGTCTCTTAATGTGGAGCACAAGAGACCGACGGTCTAATAAGCCTGGATCGTCGGCTGTGCTCACTTGCATGTGAAAGAGGTCCCCCGTCATGAGCGTCTCCCGCATCGCCCTGGTCACCGGTGCCACCCAAGGCATCGGCAAGGAGACCAGCCTTCTTCTGGCCCGCACCGATCACGCCGTCGTCGTCTCCGGCCGCCGCAAGGAAGCGGGCGACGCCGTCGTCCGCGAGATCCGCGACAACGGCGGCGAGGCCGTCTTCGTCGCCGTCGACGTCGACGACGAAGAGTCCGTCGCCGCCCTGGTCACAGCCACCGTCGAGCACTACGGCCGCCTCGACGTCGCCGTCAACAACGCCGGTATCTCCCTCGACACCGGCCGCATGGCTGATGAGCCCACCAGCCGCTTCCAGCGGATGCTCACCACGAACGTGCTCGGCGTCTTCTGGAGCATGAAGTACCAGATCCAGCAGATGCTGGCCCAGGACAACCCCGGCGGCTCGATCGTCAACCTGGCCTCGATCGCGGGCCTGGGCGGCATCCGCTACGCGGCCAACTACTCCGCCACCAAGCACGCCGTCGTCGGCCTGACCAAGTCCGCCGCGCTGGAGTACGCCACCGACAACATCCGCATCAACGCAGTCGCCCCCGCAGCAATCAAGACCGACATCCTCAACGCTGCCATCGAGGCCGGCACCTGGAATGAAGCCGACATCGCCGCCCTCCAGCCGGTCAACCGCATGGGCCGTCCCACCGAGGTCGCCGAAGGCATCGCCTGGCTCGCCTCGCCGGCCGCGTCCTTCGTCACCGGAACCGTCCTCAACGTCGACGGCGGCTACAAGGCCCAGTAATGAAACGGCGGCGAGGCAACTGCCGAAGACCGCCCCGATGAGTGCCTGTGTCAGAACCTCCGGCGCGCAACCAGAGGCTCCGACACAGGCACTGTGCTTGTTGCTTGACCTCTTGACCTCTTGACCTCGAACAGGGCGTCGTACCGAGATCACCAGACAACGGCGACCTCTGAGTGGCTGCCAACCCCTAAGCAGCCTCCGGCCGCACCACTCCCCGCAGCTTGCGCAGGGCGTTGTGGTGACGGCTCTTGACCGTTCCCGCCGGGACCCCGAGGATGCCGGCCGTCTCCTGGATGGTGCGGTCGCACAGGTATATGTGCACCAGCACCGCACGGTGCTCGGCAGACAACCGCTGCAACAAGGGCCTCACGACCAAGGCGTCGTGCACCGCCTCGGTGCCGTCGGCCCGCGACACGGGGTCGTTGTACGTGACTCCGACGACTTCCCTGCGCGCGTGGGGCTTGCGCACCCAGTCGATGACCAGATGCCGGGTCACGGTGAAGAGCCAGCCACGGACCGACCCGTCCATGCCGAGCAGACGGTCGATGTTGCGCCATGCCCGGATGATGGTCTCCTGGACGATGTCCTCGGCGAGTCCGTGGTCACCGAGCATCTTCTCGGCGTACGAGACGAGGCTTTCCCGGTGTTCCCTCATGATGCTGCCGAGCAGGTCGGATCGGGACATACCCGTGAGGGGCGTAGCCATAGTGTTCTGAACCATCCTGGTTCTCTGTGGTGCGGCGACCGGAGGCCGGATGCAACCCCCGCAATCGCACTGTAGGCAGCGTCAGGTGCCAGAAAAGTGCTGCGTTTGTGTCGTCCTGCTGCCGCACCTGCACCCTGTTAACACGTATGCCCGAACGGAGAGGTGCATCTACGCTTTCACCAGCACCTTTACCGCGTCTTTTACTTATTCCGTGGCTCTACGGGTTCCAAACAATTGCCGCACATGAGTTGTATGTCACGCGCCATCGCGCCGCCTTGACCCAAATGCAATGTGTGCGCATGAAGCTGGAAGATACGTGTGTGAGACTGCCACACTGAGGAACCACCTGAAAGGTATGACCACATTGCGTAAGAACCTGCTGCGGCTGGGCGTGACCATGGCTGCCGCCGTCGGTCTGTCCCTGGGCGCGGGCACCGCGTTCGCCACCCCGGCCGGACCGGGCGTGACAGGCAAGATCATCTCCCAGACCACCATCGGCGGAACGGACTACATCCTCCGCCAGATCACCATCCCCGCAGGCCAGAGCACGGGCTGGCACTACCACGACGGAACCCTCTACGGCTTCGTCCAGCACGGCACGCTCAGCCACTTCGACTCCGACTGCCAGGCTGACGGCGTCTACAAGGCCGGCCAGTCCCTGACCGAGCCGTCCGGCGCGGACCACGTGCACATCGGCCGCAACCTCGGCAAGACCGACGTCGTCCTCGACGTCCTGTACGTCCTCCCGCACGGCGCCCCGCTGTCGGAGGACGCCCCCAACCCGGGCTGCGACTTTCAGTAAGCCGCGCCCCGCACAAAACGAGCCCGCCACGGCATCTCCCCGTGGCGGGCTCCGCGCGTTCCGGGGCCCCAGAACCGGCTCAGCCCTCCACGGGAGCCCAGGACCGGAACACCGCGGCCTGCCCGTGGACGCCCCCGTCGGCAT
The DNA here is from genome assembly GCF_015163075.1 of Streptomyces justiciae. Classification (GTDB taxonomy): domain Bacteria; phylum Actinomycetota; class Actinomycetes; order Streptomycetales; family Streptomycetaceae; genus Streptomyces; species Streptomyces justiciae. The sequence continues at coordinate 30,059 of NZ_JADDXU010000030.1, read as the reverse complement.
CCATCAGGTCCCACATGGTCACGTCCTCTATCCAGAACGGCCGACCGCTCCTGCCGACCCGTATCCCCCGGTAACCGGTGGCGAAGTGATCCTCCGTCACGGCCCGGACGAAGGCGTCCCTGTCCTCCTGCCCGTCCGGGCGGGCGGACAGCCGGGACGGCAGGCCCACGAACTCGTCCCAGGAGTAGGCGAAGCAGCCCTGTGCCGTGCTGTTGGCATAGATGAAGCGCGGGTCGGCGGAGGTGTCGTGCGCCAGCAGCCCGAACGGGGCCCGCTCGTACAGCCACCGCGCGGCGTCCGGTCCGGACTGCCACTCGGTGGGGCACAGCGGCTGGCCCACCAGGCGCAGATGGCTGGAGAGCAGCAGGTCGGCGAAGTCGTCGTCAAGGGGTGTCATCACCGTTCACATGTTTCTTTGTCCGGGGACGGCTGTGGTTGTTCCGGGGGTTTCTTTCTCGTCAAGAGCCTTGACAGGAAAGTGTCCGCCCCAACAGCCTATGGCAACGTTGTCAGATCGCGGAGCCGCTTCCGCGTGCCCGGCAGCGCCCACGCCACCGCTCACTCACACGCTGTGATGGGACGATCACACATGGTCGATCAGTCGTGCTCCTCACGACACACCTCCCGGCGCACCGTCGTCGCCGCCGGCTCCACCTTGCTGGCCGGGTTCGGCCTGGGCACGGTGTTCGCGCCGGCGGTCGAAGCCGCCGACGCCACCGGTAGCAGCACCCCCTCCGCCCCAGGTGAGATCGCCGCGTACCGCCCCGTCCGTGCCTCCACGCAGGCCTACGCGCCGACCCCCGCCGGGTTCGTGGTGGACGCGCTCCCCCAGCCCGGCGTACGCGGCACCGGTTGGCGTGCCGAGGCGGGTGACCCGCAGTGGATCGAGGTCGACCTCCAGGCCGACTGCCATGTCGACCGTGTCCGGCTCACCTTCGAGGCCGACGCGAGCGACCCGGTCTTCACGCCTCCCAGCAGCGGAAACCCGCGCCAGGGCACCACCGGCAAGGAGATCCTCTCCAGTTACGCCCGCGAGTTCGTCGTAGAGACCTCCCGCGACCACACCACCTGGACGAGCGCCTACCGCACCACGGCCGGCACCGGCGGCGTGGTGGACATCCCGCTGCCCGTCCCCGTCACGGGCCGCTGGGTACGCCTGACGGCCCGCCGGCGCTCCAGCCCCAACCCCCTCGGCCTCAACGGCTTCGAGGTCTACGGCACCGCCCCCGCCCACCGTCCGAAGGCCACCGGCTGGACCGACTGGGGCACCCACCACGGCGACGCACCGGCGCTTGAAGTGGCCGCGGACGGCACGGTGCCGTTGGAGTCGGGGTGGACACTCACCCTCGACGACTGGGCGGACGGCAACGGTACGACCCTGTCGCGGACTGGCGTCGACACCACCCGCTGGCTCCCCGCGACCGTCCCCGGCACCGTCCTCACCTCCCTCGTCGACCAGGGCAAGCTGCCCGACCCGGTCGCGGGCCTGAACAACCTGCGCATCCCCGAGGCCCTCTCCCGCCATACCTGGTGGTACCGGCGTGCCTTCGACCTGCCGCGCGGCCTGCGCACCGGCCAAGGGCGGCATGTCTGGCTGGAGTTCGACGGCGTCAACCACAAGGCCGAGATCTGGCTCAACGGACACGGAGCGGGCGAGGTGACCTTCCCCTTCGCCCGCTCCGCTCACGACGTCACCGACCTCCTCACCACCAAGGGCGGCAACGCGCTCGCCGTCCGCATCTCCCCCATGCCCGTGCCCGGCAGCCCCGGCGACAAGGGCCCGGCGGGCGAGGCCTGGGTGGACGCCGGAGCCAACACGATGAACCTCAACTCACCGACGTACCTCGCCTCTTCGGGCTGGGACTGGATGCCCGCCGTCCGTGACCGCGCGGCCGGCATCTGGAACCACGTACGCCTGAGATCGACCGGACACATCGTCCTGGGCGACCCGCGCGTGGACACCGTGCTGCCGAAGATGCCGGACCTGTCGGTCGCCGAGCTCACCCTGACCGTCCCGGTCCGCAACGCCGACTCCACCGCCCACGAGGCCACCGTCACCGCCGAGTTCGGCGATGTCCGGGTCTCGCGCACGGTCACCGTGCCGGCGGGCGAGGACATCGATGTCACCTTCGCCCCGGACGCGTTCGCGGCCCTGCGCGTGCGCGACCCCGAGCTGTGGTGGCCCAACGGCCTGGGCGAGCCCACCCTTCACGACCTCACCCTCACGGCCCGCACCGGCGGCGCCGAGAGCGACCGCCGCACCACCCGCTTCGGCATCCGGCAGTTCGGCTACGCGTACGACACCCCGCTGAAGTTCACGCCGTCCTCCGACGCGTACACCCAGACCGTCCCGCTCGGCGCCCAGAAGGCCCGCCACGTCCGCGTGCGCTGCCTGACCCGGGCCACCGACTGGGGCAGCTCCCTGTGGGCCCTGTCGGTGTACGACAGCGCCCGCCCCGGCACCGACCTCGCCCTGCACGCCTCCGCCGAGGCCTCGACCACCGACGAGGACGGCCACGCGGCGGCCAACGTCACGGACGGCGATTCGACCACCCGCTGGTCCTCCGCCTTCGCCGACGACCAGTGGATACGTGTCGACCTCGGCTCGACGCAGTCCTTCGACCGCGTCGACCTGGTCTGGGAACGGGCCTACGCGCGCACCTTCGTCGTCCAGGTCTCGGCGGACGGCGAGCAGTGGACGGACGCCGCGTCCGTCGACAACACGGCCGTCCCCCTCCCCTTCAACAGCGGCGACGCGAGCCTGCGGATCACCGACTTCGACGCCCGTACGGCCCGGTATGTCCGGCTGTCCTGCGGCGTCCGCAACACCAGCTGGGGCAACTCGGTGTGGTCCCTCGCCGTCATCGACAGCGCCGACCCCGGCACCGACCTCGCGCTGCACCGCGAGGCCACCGCCTCCACCGAGGAGGACGGCCACCCGGCCGCCCACGCCACCGACGGCGACCCGGGCACGCGCTGGTCCTCCGCCTACGAGGACCACCAGTGGCTCCAGGTCGACCTCGGGGCCAGCCGCCGCTTCGACCGGATGGCGGTCGTCTGGGAGCAGGCGTACCCGAAGACGTACACCCTCCAGGTCTCCGACGACGGGGACACCTGGACCGACGTCACGACCGTCTCCAACACCCCCGACCCGCTGAAGATCAGCGTCAACGGCGTGCGGGTACTGGTGCGCGGCGGCAACTGGGGCTGGGACGAACTGCTGCGCCGGATGCCCGCCGAACGGATGGACGCGGCGGTGCGGATGCACCGGGCGATGAACTTCACGATGATCCGCAACTGGGTCGGCAGCAGCAACCGCGAGGAGTTCTACGCCGCCTGCGACGCGCACGGCATCCTCGTGTGGAACGACTTCCCCAACGCCTGGGGCATGGACCCGCCGGACCACGAGGCGTTCCTGTCCGTGGCCCGCGACACCGTCCTGCGCTACCGCAGCCATCCGAGCATCGCGGTGTGGTGCGGCGCCAACGAGGGCAATCCGCCCGCCGCGGTCGACGAGGGCATGCGCAAGGCGGTCCAGAGCCAGGCGCCGGCTCTGCTGTACCAGAGCAACTCCGCCGGCGGCGTCGTCACCGGCGGCGGCCCGTACGGCTGGATCGAGCCGGAGAAGTACTTCGACCCGGCGACCTACGGCAGCAAGGACTTCGGCTTCCACACCGAGATCGGCATGCCGGTCGTCTCCACCGCCGCCAGCACCCGCGCCATGCTCGGCGACGACGGACCGGAGTGGCCGATCGGCGGCGCCTGGTACCACCACGACTGGAGCGAGCGCGGCAACCAGGCCCCGCAGAACTACAAGGCGGCCATCGAGACCCGCCTCGGCACCGCGCCGCGACCTGGACGACTTCACGCGCAAGGCGCAGTTCGTCAACTACGAGAACTTCCGTGCCATGTTCGAGGCCTGGAACGCCCACCTGTGGGACAACGCCAGCGGGTTGATGCTGTGGATGTCCCATCCCGCGTGGCACAGCACGGTCTGGCAGACCTACGACTACGACTTCGACGTCAACGGCGCCTACTTCGGCTGTCGCTCCGCCTGCGAGCCGCTGCACGTGCAAGCCGACCCGGTGAAGTGGCAGGTCATCGCCGTCAACCACACCCGCGAGGCGCTGAAGCGGGCGACGGTCAGGGCGGAGACGTACGACCTGTCGGGCCGTCGTGTCGCCGAGTCCCGGCACACCCACGTGGACGTGGAACCGGCCGCCACGGCGGCGGCGTTCACCGCGGCGCCCACGGCCGACCAGCCGGACCTGCATCTGCTGCGCCTGACCCTGGAGGACGCGGACGGTAGCGTTCTGTCCCGCAACACCTACTGGCGCTGCCGCACACCCGAGGCGCTGCGCGCCCTCAACCAGGTCCGGCAGGCCAAGCTGTCGGCCTCCCTCACCCGGGTGTCCCGCGACGGGGACCGGCGCACGACGACCGCCACGGTCCGCAACCACGGCTCGATGGTCGCCGCGATGGTCCGTCTCTCCCTGCTGGACGAGGACGGCGCCCGCGTCCTGCCGACCCTCTACGACGACAACTACCTGTGGCTGCTGCCCGGGGAGTCGCGCACGGTGACGCTGTCGTGGCCCGCATCCGCGCTGCCCTCGGGCCGGCCGAAGCTGCGAGTGGAGGGCTACAACACCCCGCCGGTCACGGCGCGCGGCTGAGCCGTACGGAGGGGTGCCGGGCAGGCGTCAGACGCTGCGCTCGTAGGCGGCCCACGCGATGTGCGACTCGTGCAGGGTCACGGCCACCTCGCGGATGCCCCGGGCCCCCTCCCCCAGGGCCCCCGCGTGGATCGCCTCGACCAGGCGGTCCGCGATCACCTGGGCCAGGTACTCCGTCGAGGTGTTGATCTGCTGGAACCGCTCCTCGTCGTCGAGGTTGCGGTAGTTGAACTCACCGATCACCTTGCCGAGTTCGGCGGTGGCCAGACCGATGTCCACGACGATGTTGTCGTCGTCCAGCTCCGGGCGCCGGAACGTCGCGTCCACGACGAACGTCGCCCCGTGCAGCCGCTGGGCGGGTCCGAAAACCTCGCCACGGAAGCTGTGGGCGATCATCATGTGGTCACGCACGGTGATACTGAACAACGATCCTCCAGGTGTGTATGGCACTCGGCACGGAGCATATAGTCGAGACACATGTGAGGGTGTGTGTGAACCAAATGTGAGATCCTCTCGTGTCCTTGGTGTGTCGGTTGGCCGCACCGGCAGAGGAGGACTATGGAGACACCACCGGTGAGACGCCTGGAGCGGGCCCTTGCCGACTTCGCCGAGCGGTACAAAACGCTGAGCAGAGCCCGGGAACAGATGCGGGCGCTGTCGGTGACGGCCCGTTCCCGGGACGACGTCGTGGAGGTCACCGTGAGCGCCGACGGCAGCCCGGCGCGGATCCGGTTCGTCGACGAGCGGTTCAGACAGGTGCCGGCCGCGCAGCTGGGCGACAGCGTCGTCGAGGCACTCGGCACGGCACAGGCGGAGGCCACGGCGCGGATCAGTGCGCTGGTCACAGCCACCTGGCTGCGGTTGCCGCCACCTGCGGAGCCCAGGTCGTGGGAGGAACCGCTGCCGCTGGGCGCGATACCCGCGCAGGCCTGCGAGCCGGCCCGGGAAGCCCAGCGCCCCCGTCCACAGGGGCCGCTGTGGGGCCGTGGATCCTCCTCGGCCTACGCCCCCCTGCCGCCAGAGCTGCGGGCAGCCGTGCTGGCCCTGACGGACTCCGTGTGCGACGCGGTCAAGTGCGTCTGAGAGACCCACTGACACACATGTTTCAGTGTACACACTTCCCCTGTCGGTAGAACACCCACAGGGACACTCACAGGGAATGAGGTCGGAACGACCATGCCGAAGCCCACGCCCTCGAACGGCATCGTCCGCGTCGAGAGCAACGTGTACCTGGTGTCCGGCAGCAACACCAACTGGGTGATCGTCAAGGACGGGGACCGCTGCACCCTCGTCGACACCGGCTACCCCGGCGACCGCGACGCCGTGCTCGGCTCGCTCGCGGCGCTCGGACTGGATCCGCGTGACGTGGCCGCCGTACTGGTCACGCACGCGCACAACGACCACATCGGGGCGGCCGAGCACCTGCGCGCCCAGTACGACGTGCCGGTGCTCATGCACCAGGAGGAGGTGCCGCACGCCCGCCGTGACTTCCTCGACCAGGTGTCCGTCGGGCAGGTGGTCGCGCAGGCCTGGCGGCCGGGGGTGCTCCCGTGGGCCGTGCACGCCCTGCGGGCCGGGGGTACCACCCATGTGCCCGTCTGTGAGCCGCAGCCGTTCCCGGTTCAAGGCGCGCTGGATCTGCCGGGGGCGCCGGTGCCCGTGCACACGCCCGGACACACCAAGGGGCACTGCGCGTACCACCTGCCCGAGAGCGGCATCCTCATCACCGGCGACGCGCTGGTGACCGCGCACCCCACGTCACGGATCAGCGGCCCGCAGCTGCTGCCCGACATGTTCCACACCGACCGTGCGCGGGCCCTGGACTCCCTGGCACTGCTGGAGAACCTGGATGCGGGCCTTCTCCTGCCCGGCCACGGGCCCGTGCACCACGGATCCGCCAAGGAGGCCGCCACTACCGCCCGTGAGCACGCCGTGGGGTGAGCACCGGTTCATCGACACACTTACCGGACAGTATGTCCGGGCTTCCCCTGGGGCGAGCGGGCGTCAGCGGCATACTCACAAGGGGGAAGATGAGGCACATAGCTGTATGCCGGGGCACATCAACGCTTATCGTGAAGAGTGAGCATGTCCGGAGAAACCATCTGGCGTTGACACTTATCCATACGGGACCCTCGGCGTGGGTACCATGCGCAACGTCATCCATATCGAAGGAGTGAACGGTTGTGACCAGCCAATCAGCCGCCACGCTCCGATCGCGGTACGTAGCACAGGCCGCGTCGGACTTGGAGGAGAACCGTCGGCTGCAACAGCAGCTGGCGGACAGGATTTCCACGTTGAAGCAGGAGGAGGCTCTCCTCGCGGACATCCTCAACCTCGCCGAGCAGTACGAGGGCTTCGCCGACGCGTCCCGGCTGCCGGAGCAGCTGCAGGACGAGCCCGTCGTCGCAAAGGCCAAGAAGACGGTCGGCGGAGCCGGTACACGGCGTTCGGCGTCGGTCAAGACCGCCTCGTCCAGCACCACGGCGAAGGCCGGCGCGAAGGGGAAGTCGCGCCAGTCCCTGCTCGGTGACCTGCTGGCGGACCTGCTCGGCCAGTACGAGGAACCACGGCTGGCGAAAGAGCTGCGAGACGAACTCCTCGAGAAGCACCCGGACCGCAACCCCACCCCGCAGGTGGTGCGCAACACCCTCGAATCGCTGGTTGCCAAGGGCCGTATCAGGCGTCACAAGCAGCAGCGTTCCGTCATGTACACCCTGGTCAAGCCGGGTGCGGCGGACGGCTCCGCCTGACTCGTCCCGGCAATCGCGCCCGTTCGAGGTGTGAGCCCGGCCTTTGGTGGTGTGTGAACCGGGAGCGGCCCCTTTCCCGTTGCGGGAGCGAGGGGTTCTGTTCCAGGGAACCCACGGGAGAACGGTCCATCACATGTCGGACGAGAATCGCGTAATGGAGTTCCTCGAGCGGGTGGTCGCTGACAACGCGGCCGCCTTCGCGGGGGTGACCACGTCTCTGGGGGTCCGCCTCGGCCTGTACCAGGCAATGGCAGGGGCCGGGGCGCTCACCTCGGACGAACTGGCCGAGAAGACGGGTCTCGTCGAACGTTATGTCCGCGAGTGGCTGGCCGCGCAGGTGGCCGGCGCCTACGTGGTGTACGAACCCACAGCGAACACCTATGTACTGCCGGACGAGCACGCGGCTGTGCTCGCCGACTCCTCGCTGCCGACGTACGTCGGCGGCGGTTTCACCATGCTCAAGGCCCTCTACGGCGCCGAAGAGGCGCTGGCGAACGCCTACCGCAACGGCGGCGGTGTCGGCTGGCAGGACTTCGGGCCGGAACTGGCGGAGGGCGTCGCCGCCTTCTTCAAGCCCGGCTACGAGGCGGTTCTCGTCCAGGAGTGGCTGCCTGCCCTGGACGGCGTCGAGGCCAAGCTGCGCAGCGGTGCCTCGGTCGCGGACGTGGGCTGCGGCTTCGGCCACTCGACCCTGCTCATGGCCAAGGCGTTCCCGCAGGCCCGCTTCCACGGCTTCGACTTCCACGCACCCTCCATCGAGACGGCCCGCAGGCTGGCCAAGGAGGCCTGCCTGGACGACCGCGTGACGTTCGAGGTCGCCGCGGCGAACGACTTCCCCGGCGGGGACTACGACCTCGTCACGTTCTTCGACTGTCTCCACGACCTCGGTGACCCCGGTGCGGCGTTCCGCCGTGCCGAGCAGGCTCTCGCGGTCGACGGGCGCTGCCTGGTCGTCGAGCCGAACGTGTCGGCCGTGCCCTCGGAGAACATCAACCCCATCGGCCGCTCCTTCGCCTCCACCTCGCCCGTCCTCTGCCTTCCGGTGGCCCTCGCGCAGAACGGCCCGCACGCGCTCGGCAACCACCCCGGCCCGGACACGCTCAAGGAGATCGCCGCCGAGGCGGGCCTGCGCAGCTGGAAGCTCGCCGTCGAGACCTTCACCAACCGCGTCTACGACGTCACCCGCTGACCGGCAACGGGAGGACGAGCTGGTTCCGGCACGGCCGGCCGCGTCGGAACCAGTCGGGTCGGGGCGCGCGGCGCCTATCCGCGCCACACGTTGTCGAACGCGGCGTTCTCGACGTCACGCCGCAGTCGTAGGGACTCGAGTTGCACCACCGCGTCGCCGACAGCGGCCAGTACGGAGGTGACGGCGTCGTCGAGAGCACTCCCGTCCGACGCCAACGGCTCCTCATCGATGCCCGCCGCCGCCAGCAGGGCGGTCAGGACGGGCTCGCCGGACGCTCTGCGCTCCTCCGCAGCGCGGCGTGCCCTCGAATCGGCCAGGACGGTCCGCTCGGACAGCAGCCGGAACCCGTGCCTGTGCTCATGCACGAGGAGCCCGGTCCGCTCCAGTTCGTGGACATAGGCCATCGCGAGTCCGTCGGCGCGGCGCCACAGCCAGTCATCGAGGGTTTCGTACGGTTCCTGCCGGGCCAGGGAGGCGTCCGCCTGGTCCAGCAGCACATCACCGGTCACCGTCGGGGGCCCGGGCACGATCCGGTCGCCGTCCAGCTTCAGTGCCCCGCTCCGCAGCAGATCGACGGCTTCGGCGCCGGCGAGCGTGAGCGACAGGTCCCCCTGGCCCACGAGGTGGCCGGCCGGCTTGCCCAGCGCGACGAGCACGAGGTCGCGTGCGGTGCTCATGAGTCCCTCCTCGTCTCCAGCAGACGCAGCCACACCTCGCTGAGGGTGGGGAATGCGGGTACGGCGTGCCAGAGTCGTTCGACCGGCACCTCGCCGGTGATGGCGACGGTGGCCGAGTACACCAGCTCTTCCACGCCCGGCCCCACGAAGGTGGCGCCGACGACGACCTGGCGGTCCCGGTCGATGACGATGCGGGCCCGGCCCCGGTAGCCGGGGCGGTACTGGACGGCACCCGCGAGGTGCCCGATCTCGTAGTCGACGACCTCGACGTCCCGTCCGGTGTGTTCCGCCTCCCGTACGGTCAGGCCCACGCTCGCGATCGTGGGGTCGGTGAACACGACGCCCGGGACGGCCTCGACATCCGCCGTACTGCTGTGCGGTGTCCAGCGCCCGGCGTCCAGCCGTTCGCCCCGCGCCCGGGCCGCGATGACCGAACCGGCGATGCGGGCCTGGTACTTGCCCTGGTGGGTGAACAGGGCGCGCCGGTTGACGTCGCCGACGGCGTACAGCCACTCCCCCGGGACCGCGCTGACGGTGAGGCTGTCGTCGACGGTGAGCCAGTCCCCCGGCTCGAGTCCCACGGTGTCGAGACCGATGTCCTGCGAGCGCGGGGCCCGGCCGGTGGCGAAGAGGATCTCGTCGGCGGCGAGTTCGGAACCGTCCGACAGCCAGACCCGGACCTCGCCCCCTGTGCCGTCCGCCCGCTTCGCGTCCACGACGGAGACACCGAACCGTACGTCCGCTCCGGCCTCCCGCAGCCGCTCGGTGACCAACTCCCCCGCGAAGGGCTCCATCCGGGGCAGCAGTCCGTCCTCACGGGCCAGCAAGGTCACCTCGCTGCCCAGGGCCTGCCAGGCCGTGGCCATCTCGACGCCCACCACACCGGCACCGACAATGACGAGGCGGCGCGGCACCCGGCGGGCGCTGGTGGCCTCCCGGCTGGTCCAGGGACGCAGCTGTTCGATCCCCGGCAGCGGTGGCAGGGCAGCGCGGCTGCCGGTGCACACTGCGACGGCGTGCCGGGCCCGCAAGCGCACGGTGTCGCCGTCAGGCGTCTCCACCGTCACCTCGCGCTCCCCCGCCAGCCGTCCATGGCCGCGCAGCAGGTCGATGCCCGCAGACTTGATCCACTCGACCTGGCCGTCGTCCTTCCAGTCGGCGGACATGCGGTCGCGATGCGCCAGTACGGCGTCGACGTCCAGCGGGCCCGCCACGGCGGGGTCGATTCCTGGCATGTGCGCGGCGTCGGCGCGGACCAGAGCGGGGCGCAGCAGGGCCTTGCTGGGTTCGCAGGCCCAGTACGAGCACTCGCCGCCGGCCAGTTCGCTCTCCACGATGAGCGTGCTCAGACCGGCGGCAGTGGTCCGGTCCGCGACGTTCTCGCCGACGGGTCCGGCGCCGATCACGATGACGTCGTAGGTGCGGGTGTTCTCGGTCGTCATGTGTCCTCCGGTGGCTGTGTGCCGGGCGGGTGGGTGGAGTCAGGCGGGTCTCAGCGGCCCGGGGCCCGCTCGGTGACCTCCTGGAGGAACCACTCGTTGCCGTCCAGGTCCTTGAAGGCGGCGAAGGTGCCGTAGCTGGCTCGCTCAGGGTGCAGGCCCAGTACGCGGTGGGTGTCACCGGCGTGGTGGAAGGCGCCCGTTTCGTCGCGGAACGGGCCGTAGACCTCCACGCCGTACGAGGTCAGCTCCTCCTGGGCCTTGAGGATGTCGGTGACGGTCAGCTGAAGGCCGTGGAGCGTGCCCGGTTCCTGCCGGGTGAGCCCCTCCCCGAAGATGATCGAGCACTCGGAGCCGGGCGGGGTGACCTGCACGATCCGGTAGCCGTCGTGGATCGGGAAGTCGGCGTCGAGGCGCCAGCCGAGCCGTTCGACGTAGAAGCTCTTGGCCCGGTCCACGTCGGAGACGGGCAGGATGACGACTTCGAGCTTCATGTCCATGACTGTGATCTCGCTTTCGATGGTGTGGTGTCCGCGCAGAGCAGGAACGGTGCGCTCAGTGTCGGCGGCGGTCGACATGTGCCGCCTCAGTCAACTGACGGTGAATCGCGGACGTGTTGGCAATTCGTTACGGAAGTCACCGCACCGGACGGCTGCCCGATACGTGTGTCTGATGGGCCCCCGTACGGGGGCCGTCGACCGAATGGAAGGACGGATCTTGAGGAAACTCCTCCCCACCTCCCGCACCGGCCGGGCGCTGACGGCGGGGGCCGCGCTGCTCTCCGCGGCCGCCCTCGCCCCGGCCGGAACGGCCGCGGCGAGCACCGCCGCGGAGAGCAGGCACCGGGTGGACTACGTCGCCCTCGGGGACTCGTACGCCTCCGCGCCCCTGGTGCCCACCCAGGTCGACGCGACCTGTCAGCGTTCCGACCAGAACTACCCCTCGCTGGTGGCGCGCTCGCGTTCCGCGAGGCTGACCGATGTCAGTTGCGCGGGTGCCACCACCGCCGACATGACCGCCCCGCAGGCCGACGGTGTCCCGGCGCAGCTCGATGCCCTGAACCGGAGCACCGACCTGGTCACGGTGACTGTGGGCGGCAACGACATCGGTTTCTCGACGGTGCTGGGCACGTGCGCCCGGCTCACATCCGGCAACCCTGCGGGTGCCCCGTGCGAAGCCCACTTCGCGGGCAGCGGCGCGGACCAGATCACGGACGCGATCGCCGCGACCGGTCCGAAGGTGGCGCAGGTCCTGCGGGCCGTTCACCACCGGGCGCCGTACGCCCGGGTCGTGGTCGTCGGCTACCCCGACCTGTTCCCGGAGGACGGCGTCGGCTGCACCAGCAGCAAGGTACCGCTGGCCGCGGGCGACTTCGCGTGGCTGCGCGACAAGGAGAAGGAACTCAACGCGATGCTGGCCCGCCAGGCCCGCCGCGGCGGGGCTCGGTACGTGGACACGTACACGCCGACCATCGGGCACGACCTCTGCAAGCCGGTCGGCGAGCGGTGGATAGAGACCTTCGCGCCTGAGACTCCGGCGGCGCCGGTGCACCCCAACGCCACGGGTGAGAGCGCGATGGCCACTGTGGTCGAGGGCGTTCTCGCAGGTCACGGCCGACGCCACTGATATGTCCCGGGCCCGCGGGTCAGAGCAGGCTCGCGGGCCCGGGACCGTACCCCGCCAGCACCGCGCTCTCCGCCCAGCCCCACACCTGCGCGTCCGTGGGCCAGTCACGGCCCCCCTCGGGAACCGAGACATCTCGAGACACCTGCTCATCAGAAACATGCTCACCAGAAGCGCGTCGGGAGTGTGCACAACGTTTCTCGGCGGCCCGTACACGTATGTGCGTCAGGGAGACCATGGTGTGCCTCTCAGGCAGCGGCGCTGGCGTTGATGGTGACCGGGACGTTGTCGCGCGTGGCCTTGGAGTACGGGCAGATCTGGTGGGCGGCGTTCGCGAGCTCCTGAGCGGTGGCCTCGTCGACACCACCGAGCACGGGGCTGAGGACGGCGGAGAGGGAGAACTCACCGTCGTCGCCGTGCGTGAGGGTGACCTCGGCGGTGATGGCGGTGCTCGTGAGCCGGATCTTGCGGCCAGTGGCGGCGCGGCGCAGGGCGCCGAGGAAACAGGCGGCCCAGCCGGCGGCGAGCAGCTGCTCGGGGTTGGTTGCGGTACCGGCGCCGCCGAGCTCCTTGGGGAGGGCGAGGCTCGTCGCCAGCAGACCGTCGGAGGAGCGGACGTGACCGCCGTTGCGGCCCTCTCCGTCGACGTTGACGACGGCGGTGTAGCTGACTGCCATGACTGTGCTCCCCATCTGGGTCGAAAAAGGTCTTTGCCTGACCGCTGACCAGGACACTTTCGTGTCACCGGTTCAAGCGGTGACGCAATCATGGCAGCCCCTAACGTCACCCGTCAAGGTGGTGACTAGTGTCTCCCGGGTATACATGCCGGCTGTCGCCCTTGTGACATGTCCCAGGTGTGCCACCGGCATCGAGTGACACCTGTCGTACGGCCGACGGATTCTGTCGCGCAGATGAACAGCACACAGCGCGCCGGGAGAGGCACGGACCGATGAGACACCTCCGCCTGTTGACGACACTCACAGCGAGCGTCGCCCTACTCACCCCAGCGGTCACCCCGTCGTCCGCCGCCCCCACCGCACCGCCGCAGGGCACGGCGGCGGCCCGGCCCGCATCCACCGAGGCGACCGTCCACCTGATCACCGGAGACCGCGTAACCGTGGCCAAGGGCCCGGACGGCCACCAGACAGCCGCGATACGGCCGGGCCCCGGCCGCGACGGCATCGTCTTCCACACCTTCGAACAGGACGGACACCTGACGGTGCTCCCGTCCGACGCCGCTTCCCTCGTCTCCCAAGGCCGCCTGGACCGGGCCCTCTTCGACGTCACCAACCTCCTCGCCCAGGGTTACGACGACGCCCACACCCACGCGCTGCCCCTGATCGTCGCCACCCCCGGCGGCACCGCCGAGCGCACCGCGGACCGGCTCACCGCGTTCGCCGAGCCGGGCTCCCCGAGCAGGGAGTTGCCCAGCATCGACGCCCACTCCCTCCATGTCGCGCAGGCCGACCTCGGCCGCTTCTGGACCCAACTGGCCCGCACCGACGCGAAGTTGAAGAGGGCCGCCGTTCCCCGCGTATGGCTCGACGGCCGCGTCCACGCCGTCCTGGACCGCAGCACCGCCCAGATCGGTGCCCCGGCCGTCTGGCAGACGGGTGCACGCGGGCAGGGCGTCAAGGTCGCGATCCTCGACACGGGTGTCGACCAGACCCACCCCGACCTGGCCGGACGCGTCACGAAGACGGCGAACTTCTCGGACAGCGCCACCACCGACGACCCCTACGGCCACGGCACCCACGTCGCCTCCATCGTCGGCGGCAGCGGTGCCGCCTCCTCCGGCACCCGCAAGGGCGTGGCCCCCGAGGCCGACCTCCTCGTCGGCAAGGTGCTCGGCGACAACGGCTCGGGCTCCGAGTCCCAAGTCATCGACGGTATGGAGTGGGCGGCAGCCCAGGGCGCGAAGGTCATCAACATGAGCCTCGGCTCTGACCAGCCCAGCGACGGCTCTGATGTCATGAGCCAGGCCGTCAACGAGCTTTCCCGAACCACTTCCGCCCTGTTCGTGATCGCCGCCGGCAACAGCGGCCGGGACGGTGCCTCCACCGTCGGCTCCCCCGGCGCGGCCGAGTCGGCGCTCACCGTGGGCGCCATCGACCGGGACGACTCCCTCGCGGACTTCTCCAGCCGTGGGCCCCGCGTCGGCGACGGCGCGGTCAAGCCCGACGTGACCGCGCCCGGCGTCGGCATCGTGGCGGCCCGCGCCGCGAGCACCACAGAGGGCGACGTCGTCGACCAGTACTACGTGGCCTACTCCGGCACCTCCATGGCCACGCCCCATGTCGCGGGCGCCGCCGCCCTGGTGGCCCAGCGCCACCCCGACTGGACCGGCCGCCGGCTCAAGGACGCCCTCGTCAGCACCGCCCGCACCATCACCGGCCAGCAGGTCACCGAGCAGGGCGGCGGCCGCGTCGACGCCCCGGCGGCGGCCCTCGGCACCCTCACGGCGACCGGCACCCTCACCCCGGGTCCCTTCCAACTCACCGACCCGGCCCGCACCTTCGACCTGACCTACACCAACACCTCCGACCAGGCCATCACCCTCAACCTGGCCCCCCGCCTGACGAACACAGCAGGCCGCCCGGCCCCGCCGGACGCCCTACGACTCGCCGCCACCGTCACCGTCCCCGCCCACGGCACCACCACCGTCCCCCTCACCACGGACCCGGCCAGGACCGGCCAGGGCACCTATTACGGCTACATAATCGCCACCCCCACCGACGCCGCCGTCGCGCCCGTACACACCACGCTCTGCCTGATCGTGCACGGCCCCATCCACCGGCTGACGGTACGGACGTACGACGAGCACGGCACCCGCGTCCCCGCACAGCCCCTCATCTGGGGCCCCGCCGGCTTCGTCCCCTACTCCGACCCCGAACACGGCATCGCCGAAGTCGAGGAAGGCACCTACCAGGTCAGCCACTCCTCCCTCAGCACCGCCGAGGACGGTCAGGAACTGCGCGAAGTCGTCCTGCCGGAGGTGAACGTCACCAAGGACACGACGGTCACCGTGGACGCCCGCAAGACCGTCCCCGTCGAGATCCGCACCCCCCGCCCCGCAGAACAGCGCGGAGTCCTCAGCTACCAGACCTACCGCGAACTCGACGGCCACGCCCTGGTCCAGGGCACCATGTTCTTCGACATCGCCAAGCGGCTCTACGTCAGCCCGACCGCCCAAGTACACAACGGCACGTTCGAGTTCGCCTCCCGCTGGCAGCTCGTAGCCCCGCTCCTCCAAGTCCGCGCCACCGGCCTGCCCGACCCCCTCAACGCCTACTACATGCCGAACTCGCCCCTCTTCAGCGACCGCGGCACCACCCTGCGCGCCGTGAACGCGGGCGACGCCGCCGCCCCGCAACTCGGCGGCCTCCGCGGCCGACTCGCGGTCCTCACCGACCAGCAGGGCACCGGCACGGACCAGGCACTGCGACAGATCGCGGCCGCCGGCGCCAAGGGTGTCCTGCTGATCCACTTCGACGACAGCCCGTGGACCCGCTGGACCCCCGACGGCGACCGTTCCCCCCTGCCGGTCATCCGCGTCGGAGCCACCACCGGCGCCAAGATCCTGACCCGCATCCACCACCGCACCACCGAACTCACCTTCCGCGGCACGGCCCGCAGCCCCTACCTCTACGACGTCATGCAGGTGGCCAGACAGCAGATCCCCCAACACGTCGTCCACACCGTCACCGCCCGCGACAGCGCCGTACTGCACACCACGTACGCGGACAACGGCGGCAGCGGCTGGGCCGCGGAACAGCGCTTCGCCCGCCGCCCCTACCAGCAGACGGCCTGGCTCCAGTACAACCGCTACGTCCCCACCGGCATCACCCGCACCGAGTACGTCGGCGCCGGTGACACCACCTGGCAACACCTCGTCCACCACACCACGGTCTACGACCCCGACGTACCGCTCTCGCTCGGCATGCGCGACACCCCGCACACCTACCGGGCCGGCACCACAGCGAAGGAGATCTGGCAGGGTTCGGTCGTCCGCCCGTCGATTCCCGTGAACGCCACCGAACCGACCGCGCGCCAGGGCAACGTCATGCGCCTGCGCATACCGGAGTTCACCGACTCCCAGCCCGGCCACTGGTCCCGCTACCTACCCGACGACGGCGGCGGCATCGGCACCCGCACCACGGAGGCGTCCCAGGACACCGTCACCGCGGCCCTCTACCGCGACGGCACCGAACTCACCGACCTCAACACCGCCTGGACCGACATCGAAGTACCGACCGCCCCCGCCAACTACCGCCTGGAACTCCACACTTCCCGCACCTCCCCCGACTGGGACTACGCCACCAGGACCGCGACGACCTGGTCCTTCCGCTCCTCCCCCACCGACAAGCCCACCGCACTCCCCCTCCTCCAACTCGACTACGCCGTACCGGTCGACGCCCACAACACCGTTACCGGGTCGGGCTATTACGGCGTAATAATCGGCGTCCGCGCCCAGGACGGAGCCCCCGCCCCACATCGTCCGAAGATGCACGTGGAGATCTCCTACGACGACGGCCGCACCTGGCGCACGGCCAACCTCCGCGACCACGGCCGGAACACCTTCCGCGCCACACTCAACCGCCCACCCCACAACGGCGATACCGCCTACGCAACCGTCCGGGTCACCGCCCAGGACACCGCGGGCAACAGCATCCAGCAGACGGTGCACCGAGCCTGGGCGGTACGCGGCTGACGGTCACGGCGTGGAGTACAGTCCTCGAACTGTCCACGCCACCATGAGCGGAGAAGACCTTCGGGATGCTGGAAGCCGCGGGAGTCTCACCAGACCAGGAGGCGGTCTACCGCCTCCTGGTCGCATCGGGTGGCACCACCGCCCAAGACATCTCACTCCGCACCGGTCTGAACGGGACCGACAGCACACAGGTGCTCGAAGCCCTGGTGCGCCAAGGACTCGCCACCCACACCGACGGCACACCCCGGATGTTCCAGGCGGTCCCCCCGGACGTGGCGCTCCTCCCCCGCATCAAAAGCACCGCCGATGCGCTGGACACCGCACGAGCCGAGGCGGGCCGTCTGCTGGAGACGTACCGCGAGACAGCGCGCCGCCACGACGCCGGACAGCTCCTGGAGGTCATCACCGGGGCCGAGGCGCTGCGCCAGCGGCTCAAGCAGATCCAGGTCAACGCCCGCGAGGAGATGCTCTGGTTCTGCCGCGCCCAGTACGTGGCCATGCCCTCCGGTAGCAACACGGAGGAGTTCGAGGCCCTCGCCCGGGGTGTCCGCTACCGCGTGCTGTACGAGAAGGCCTTCTTCGACGACGAGGGGGCCATTGACAACGTTGTAGCGGGCGTACGCGCAGGCGAACTCGCCCGCTCCGTCCCGTGGTTGCCTCTGCGCCTCGCGATAGCGGACCGGTCCGTGGGCATCTTCCCCCTGGTGCCCGGCGGCCCCCACGGCAGTCCCGGAGAGCCCACCACCGCCCTGGTCAGAGACAGCAGTCTGCTCGATGCCCTGGTCGCCCTGTTCGAGAGCTACTGGGAGAACGCCGTCCCCTTGCATCTCTCGGCAAAGGGCGCCGACCTGACCACGGACGACACCGGCGCACACCCCTCCCTGTCACCGGCCGACGGCCAACTCCTGTCCCTGCTGGTCGCCGGAGTCGCCGACAAGACGATCGCCTCGCAGCTGGGCCTCAGCCGACGTACCGTCCAGCGTCGTATCCAGAGCCTGATGACACGCGCCGGCGCGGGCACCCGCATGCAACTGGCGTGGCAGGCCGCCCGCCGCGGCTGGCTCTGACGGTCCCTCAACTCCCGGTTCGGCAGTGTCTGTTACGGCAACGCAAACCCGAGCTGCTGAGAGGCGGCGGTCACTCCCGCGACACCCCACCGCGCCACAACCTGCTCAGTCGTGGACAAGGAGCGCAGCTCGGAACGGTCGAGGTAGAGCATTCCGTCGAGGTGATCGGCCTCATGCTGCACGATCCGCGCCCCGAGTCCGTCGTACGCCTCCACCAGGTGCCGTCCCGTCTCGTCCTCCCGGGTCAGCCGGATCCGGTCGGGCCGAGCCACTACGGCCTGCCAGCCGACCATACTCAGGCATCCCTCGAAGCTCGCCGTCCGCGATCGGCCCATGGCCTTGTACGAGGGGTTGACCAGCACGGTGAACGGCACGGGTTGCTGCCCCCGCTCGATCAGCCGGGCGGAGAACTCTGCGGGCGTCTCCAACACCGCCAGCCGGAGCGGAAGCCCAACCTGCGGTGCGGCCAGTCCGACAGCTCCGTGGATCTCGCTCATCGTCTCGCGCATCCTGGCGATCAGACGGCCCAGCGTGTCGTCGTCGAGCTGGCCGTCATAGAAAGCGATCTTCTGGCGGAGTACGGGATCGCCTGCCTGAACAATAGTCAAGGGCCCGGGCTTCTCGAGGAGTTGAGCCACCTTCTCGGCGAGTTCATTGCTTCCCATGTCTGCACAACCGCAGCCCGAGCGGTGCGAGGTTCACGCGATCACCGCGGAGTGAGTAAGGGCACAGCAGAGACCGGACAAACAGCCCATACGGAAATCGCACGAGCGCGAACGGCGCTCGGGTCACCATGAGGCCGTTCACGGGAGAATCGTTCTGAGCGAAGAATCGAACTGTTCGAATTGAGTCCGATTGCTAGGCATCTGCGCCTTTTGCGAGATTCAGGCAAGACGCCAGTCCGTCAAACGGCGGCATTGCCCTTACGGCAGACAAGGCGTCCCAGGGATCGCCCCTCATTGACGTGACGTACATGAGGGGCGATCCCTGGGACGCCTGAGATGGCTCCGTCAGGTGGCCCGGCGGAGAGGAACGACGACTCGCTCCCCCAGCCGACCCGGCGTGATCCGGTAGTACTTGATGTGCCCGATCTTCTCGGTCTCTTCCAGCCAGCCAAGCCCGATGACCTGTTTCCGTGTCCTGGAGAAGACAGGCGGCGCCATGCCGACCAGCTTGGCCAGCTGAGCCGCGGTCTCCAGAACCGCACCTGACCGGTCCGTCGGGTGCAGGGCGTAAAGCATGACGACGAGACGCTGGTTGGCGGTCATGTCGGCCGTTGCTTTCACCGCTTCACGCTGCTCCAAGCCTTGAGTGTGCCTGCCGCTCTCCTACCTTGTGACACAGCGCCGTACTCCACTCCCCCACCCCGCTCTCGCCCCCGCCGACCAAAACGCTCAACACCATCTCGCCCCCTCTGCTCCCGCCTCACAGAAAGCCAGCCACGACGTACCAGTACGCGGTCGCCGGGGCGCGCGTATGCCTCGGTCAGCCCCCACTCGGCTCAGCCACGCCATCCGCTTGTGAACCCGGCACAAGGAGGCTGACGGGGTACCAGCCCCGGCCCAAGCGGACGGGGCCTCGCCCCAAGGTGGAGAGCGGGACCTGCTGCCCGGCCGACCTATTACGCCGTAATAGGTAGAGACGGCTGTGGCCGGCACGAGAGTTCTCGTGCCGGCCACAGCCGTAACAGCCAGAGGCAGCATGAAGAAGAATCAGGTTCGGGATCCGAGGCGCTGGCTCTGATGCTCATTGAGGATGTCGAGCATCCTGTCGAACTCGGCGTCGCTCATTTTCTGGATGAGATGCATGGCGATGAACGCGCCGTCCTCATAAGGGAGTCGGCGAGCAGTGCTGGACTCGGCCTGGTCCTGATCCACGTCTCCGATCACACTGTCGGAGGCCCGGGGATCGGGCACGGTCTCCCCCGACTTCACCGGTGCGTCCTTCTTCGCCGCTTGCGCCGGGGGCTCAAACGGCTTCGCCGCCACCGGCGTTGAGTCGACGGCTGGCGGTGCACCCCTTGTCGGCTGGGGAGTTGCGGTTGGCGCGGGTGTCGGCTCGGGGACCGCTTCCTCAACCGGTTCCGGTTCGTCGAGCACCTGAGGAACGTCAGGGACTTCCGGTGCGGGGGCAGGCGGCGGCTCTCGCCGTTCCGCCTCCTTGCGGGCGCGTTCGGCCTTGAGCTCCTGAAGAGCGGCTTCCTGCCGGTCGTGGGGTTCCTTGGCCACGGAACGGAGGAGTTCGACGGGCTCCTCCCCCACTGCCGCCTGAAGCTCCGGGCTCAGGTTGAGCAGCGCGAGACGCTGGGACACCCAGCCCTGAGACTTACTGAGCCGCTTGGCCAGCTTGACCTGTGACCCGTGAATGGCGAGCAGCCGCTGAAGCGCCTTCGCCTCGTCCAGAGGATCGAGGTCGTTGCGGTGGATGTTGGCGACGAGGGCGGACTCCAGGATGGCGTCGCCATCACTCCCCTGCTCATCGTCGACCATGACGTTGAGATGGGTCAGGCCTGCGTCACGCGCGGCGGCCAGTCGGCTGCTGCCGTCCACGACGACATGGGTGGTGTCGGGCTCGAGGTCGTTCGCCCGGGCGGGGTTGGCCTTGATGTAGGCGTCACGGTTCATGACCGTGATGGCCTGCTTCTGCCCGTGCTCCTTGAGGCTGTCCGCGAGTTCGGTCAGATCACCCAGCGAGGTGCGGGGGTTCTCGGGGTTGGGGCTGATGCGGGTGATGGGAAGTCGGTTCGGAGGAGCGACCCCGTCGGTCGGCACGCCGGTGGCCGCGCCGATGGCAGCTCGCCGGGCACTGACGGGCCGGGTCCCTCCCCCGAAGCGTCCGGCTCCCAGCTGGTCGGCCTTGCTCATGAGATCTCCCGTGCCAGTGCACGCATGGCGATGGCCTGCTGCGAGGCCGGCGCATAGCTCAGCAGCGGCTGCTTCATGCGGACGGCTTCCTTCTGTTCCTTGAGGTCGTTGATGAGGCCCACGACTCGCGGATCCTTTATGTCGACCCAGCCCTGCAGGGACGAGGTGGCGATGTAGCCACGTCGGCCGTCGTAGAGGTTGACGACGATGCCCAAGTAGTCGATGTCGAGGGCGAGGTCGTTACGGAGATCCTCTATCTGGTTCGTCAGCAGGTCGTAGGCGTCGGCGGAGCTGTCCTCGGCCTGGACGACGATAAGGGCACCGGACTGGCCCGGCCCTTCGCCATCCCGTCGGCGTCCGTAGTAGGCGGCGGCGTCCATGCTGAGGCCGAGGCTGGGCGGGCAGTCCACGATCACTACGTCGTAATCGGCTTCGAGCGGCAGAAGGGCCCGCTCCAGAGCCGCCTCGCGGGCGCGGACCGCGGACAGTCGGACGTCGAGGAGGAAGGCGTCATGGCATGCGGGCAGCAGATGCAACCGGCCGCCGAAGTTGTCCTCGTCCACCGAGACGATCAGGTCCTTCAGCTCGCCCTTGGGGTCGCCGGCCATGTGGTTGGTGAGGCTGTCACCGTTCATGGCCAGGGGAGCGGCGCCCAGTTGGTTGGTGAGGTGGCACTGGGGGTCGAAGTCGACGAGCAGGACACGGAGCCCATGCCCAGGAAGCTTCTCGACATCGAGCGGGTCGCTGTCGACAGCAGCCGCATCGGCTTCGGCCTCACCGGCACGGAGTGCGGAGACCAGGGCCTTGGCGACGCGCACGGGGAAGAGTCGGTTGGAGTCCTCTGACAGGGCCTCACCCACTCCCGCCGTAATGGCGGTCTTGCCTACGCCGCCCTTCTGGTTGCAGACGACGATGCGGCGGGTGATGGCCGGACGCTGGACATCGGGCGCGGGGTTCGTGTCGAGCCAGAGCTGAACGGACTGGGCGAGCCCCTGAATCAGGGATACGCGACGGTCCTCCGCGATCCTCCGGAACTCCTCCCACTGGCCCGGCGGCAGGAAGGTGGAGAAGGACTCGGCTCCAGCGGTGTCGACCGTTGCGGTGGCCGAGGCCAGCTCGCACCAGGCGGTGATGCCCTGCTCGACGGCCGTCTGAATCTCGATACCGAGCTGGGCAGTTCTGACTTTGAGGTTCTGCCGGAGCCATCCCGGCAGCTTGGAGACGACCTTGGCTCGGTCGCTTGAGGTGGCTGGCATACTCATGGCGCTACCTTACTAACGTCATAGATCATCTGCTGCACCGACACGTTAGTTAGTGCGACTTGGTGATGGGGGAGAGGCCTCTACCCCTATTACGGCGTAATAGCTCGCCCAGGTTCACAAGCCAGACAAGGGGACACAGGACTCCCCAGACTCCTCGGCTACACCCCCCTCGACAAGCCCCCGCACCCCTCGGGTCTCTTCTCCTCGACGGGGCCTCAAGCACCTGTCGAGCCCTCAGACCTATTACGGCGTAATAGGTCTGAGGGCAGAGGAGACCCACAGACACACGACAGCCCCGCCGCTTCCTGGCTACCGCTGCTGAAGCTCCACCGCCGCATCCACCGCTAGACGAGCTTCCTCGGTGAGGGCGACAGAACCAGCACTCTCCTTCTCCAGCTTGGTTAGGGCGCGTAGGGCGGCGTCGAGATAGCGGTTGAGGCTCACCATTTGCAGCGGAGTCCGGCAGTGGGGGAGGACCGCCTCAATCTCCTCTAGCCAGTAATCGACGTCGTCATCCCGGACCAGTGACTCACGGTGCTCCAACAGCCGAGCGGCAACAGGCACCATGAGCGCGTGCCGCTGCTGCGCTTCTTGCTGAGCCCTCCGCTCAGCGGCCTGCTCCAGGGCGTGCCGACGTTCTGCCTTGAGTACGGCTTCAGGGGTCCGGCGCACCGGGTTCGCCCGGGGAGTCTCATCAACAAGCTCGGCGGCCTTCAGCCGCTTCGCCTTGTTGTACGCGGCGCTCGGTGCTCCCACCGCCAATGTCGGCGCCAACTGAATCCACTGGGCTCCTGCACTTCGCGCATCATCCACCGCACGTGCCTGATGGACCTCGGCCTGCTCACGGAGGTACTCCCACAGCTGCACCCGCTTCAGCGCGGCTGAACGCCGTACCTCGGGGGAGCGGGTGCTCAGCGCCTGGGCGTGCTTCTCCGCGTAAAGCAGTGCACCGAACAACTCATCATCCGCAGGCATCCGTTCCACATCCGGATCCTCAGCGTCCTCATGCATCTGCCGCAGCTCGCCAACGACAGCTACGGCATCAAGGGCCCCGATCCGCAGTGGGGCCTTGACCAGGGGAGACGTAGGCCGAACCGAACTCCGCACACGCTTCTTCATGCCAACATCCTGTCCCAGGGACCCCGTTTCACATTCTGTGAAACCTCTCTCCAGGACGACGGGCCGACCTATTACGCCGTAATAGGTCCCTCTCCCTCCACGCCCGGTTCGGCGAGCGCCAGCAGGGAGGAGATGCCGTACCCAGAGGGGGCGAGTGGTGAAGCCACCCGAAAACGGCGGTGGCTCGCGCCACAGGGACGCACTCGCCGACCCCAGGGACTGGAGCGCCGCCTGCCCCGGGCGGGGGAGTGGTCTGTTGGTGTTTCGGTCCCTGCTCCGGTGCTCCACACCATGGCAACGAGCGCAGGGACCGAAGAGGTTCACGCTGCTGCATGCCCAGAACGTGGTCCTCAGGGACCAGGGGCTGAGGGCCGGACTGAGAGGGACCGGGTCCCTTTCGGTCCCTGGGCCTCGGTCCCTGGTGTTTTTGCAGGTCAGAGGCTTTTCGCTGTGCTGCGTAGGGACCGAAGGGACTGAAAAGCGCAATTATGACGTAGACAAGACATGTATTCGTACGCGCGCGCGTATACGAAACACACATCAACTTCAGCTCATAATGGCGAAGTTCAGTCCCTACGGTCCCTGTTCCAGTACGGTGTACTTCTCTGACCTGCAATGATGTCCATGGACCGAGCAGGGACCCCCATAACCCACAGACCCTGCCGTTTGGTCCCTGGACCCTTTGGTCCCTCCCCAGCCCCGCCGGACCGGGGTCGGGGGCCTCCAACCCTTCAGTCCCTTCCGCCCCTAGGGTGGAACACCAGCCCCCGGACCGAAGGGACCCAAGGGACTGAGGAACCTGATAGAAACGGCACGCCGATTGGACAACCTTCCTTTTGCGAAGGTGGGCCTTACACTCTTTTCGCATCAGAGTCCCTTCGGTCCCTGGCGGGGCGGCCTCGCATCAGGTGTGTGAAGTGACCGGGCAGACAAGAAGTGACAAGGACGATTCCTGTGCCGCGCGAAGGTGAGGACCGAGACAGTGCAGCCAGCGTCGCGCCCGCGTCCCCTGCGCCCCCGCAGGCCGTCGCCCGCTGGTGTGCGGCGCAGGGCTGGCCGGTGCACCCGCTCTCCCCAGGACGTAAGACGCCTGTCGGCAACTGCCCCTCCTGCGCAGGAGTCCGACACGACCCCGCGACCTGCCCCTGCCTCCCCGCAGGACGCCCCTGCCATGGCTTCCACTCCGCGACGACCGACCCGGCGCTCATCGACCGGTGGTGGGCCGACAGTCCCTCCGCAGGCGTGGGCGTCGCCTGCGCCCCCGCAGGGCTCGTCGTGATCGACATCGATGCCCACCAGGTGTCTGTCGCCGACAGGGCTCATCTGCTGCCGGGTATCCCCATCCCCGAGCAGGTCGAACTCGCAGGTCTGGCCTCCGGCTTCGACACCCTGGCCCTGCTTGCCGCCTACCGGGGCGAGAAGGATCCCGCGCACGACGAGAACACGCTGCGGGTACGGACTCCTTCAGGCGGCCTGCATGTCTGGTACCGGAACCCCGACTCCGCCACCCGCTACCGCTGTTCGACGGGCTCCGGGCGAAACACGGCGCTCGCCTGGCAAGTTGATGTGCGCGCGGACGGTGGCTACATCGTGGCCCCGGGCACACGTACGCCCCAGGGCGTCTACCGTGCCGAAGGTGCCGCCAGGTATCCGGCCGTAATACCCGAGTGGCTACGGGGCGAACTCCGCCGCACAGGGCATGTCATCGAGCCCCGGCCCCCGCAGGCCGCAGGAGCCGGGCCATCGACAACCGCCCTGCCTGCCGAGGCAGCTGCCCCGAGCAGGAGCGGTCCCAGGCGGACGGTCGGCGCTCATCAGATCATTGACCCCCTGATCGCCCAAGTCGCGGAGTGCGCCTCCGAGTCGGAGGGCATGGGCTTCTCGGAGAAGCTCAACAGGGCTGCCTACACCGCCGGTGGCCTGGTCGGTGCGGGCCATCTTGAGCACGCCGCCATTCGCGAGCGACTTGTCCGTGTCGCTCACTATGCCCGCCCTTGGCAGCAGTCCCGGAATGAAAAGATCGTTGACGACGCCCTTGCCGTAGGGTCCGTCCGCCCTCTTCACCTCAAAGGACGTCCATGAGCAGCAGTGCCGAAGGCTCCCCGCGTTTTGATCCGCAGGCTGCCGCTCAGCAGATGCTCGACCTTCAGTCGGCGGAAGTGGCTCCAGGTGCCGCCCGGCTTCCCGCACAGGGCGTCGTCGGTTCATCCGTCGTGCCGGTCCCGCAGGTGGGTCCGCTCGTCCCGCCCGGGTCCGGTATCGGTGTCCCGGCCGCGGTGCCTCCCTCGCTCTCCGACCGGGGCAACGCCCGGCTGTTCGTGCAGCTGCACCGCGACCAGTTCCGTCATGTCGAGGGCCTGGGCTGGTTCTCGTGGGACGGCTACCGGTGGAAGCGTGGGGGAGGGGAGAAGGCCGCGCTGTGGGCGGCGGGGGAGATGGCCGAGGACATGCCGCTCAGCGATCCGCGCGGTGTCTTCAGCGATCGTGAGCTCGCTCAGCACAAGCGGCGCACACTCTCCACCACCGGCCTCAAAGCCCTCCTGACGCAGGCGAAGGCGTCCCCGGACATCTCCGTCGACCCCGACCGGCTCGACGGCGACCCTTACGCCCTGTGCACCCCTGTCGGCGTCGTCGACCTCAACAACGGGCATCTGCGCAAGCCCGACCCCACCCGCGACTTCCACTCCCGTGCCACCAGCGTCGCTCCGCAGGACATGGAGACTCCTCGCTGGCACCGCTTCCTCGCCGACACCTTCGGGGACGACGACGAGGGCCGGGAGATGATCGACTTCCTGCACCTGCTGCTCGGGTACTCCATCACGGGCGACGTCGGCGCCCAGGTGCTGCCGTTCCTCCACGGTGAGGGCAAGAACGGCAAGTCCGTCCTGCTCGACATCATGATCCAGATCCTGGGTGACTACGCCGACGCGGCCCCGCCCGGCTTCCTGATGGACCGGGGTGCCTTCTCCGAGCACTCCACGGAGCTGACCGAACTGCACGGGCGCCGCCTGGTGGTGTGCAGCGAGCTGAAGCCGAACGACAAGTTCGACGAGGCACGCGTCCGGCTGCTGACGGGCGGCGACAAGATCAAGGCCCGCCGTATGCGGCAGGACTACTTCTCGTTCACGCCCACCCATCACCTGTGGCTGCTCGGCAACCACCGCCCGGAGGTCTCCACCGGTGGCTTCGCCTTCTGGCGCCGCATCCGTCTGCTGCCCTTCACCCGGACTGTCCCGGCGCACCGCAGGATCGACAACCTCGCCTTCGAACTCGTAAGGGACGAAGGCCCGGGGATTCTGCATTGGCTGATCCAAGGCGCGCAGCGGTATCTGCGCACCAGAGACCCGCTGGAGGGCCCCGACCGGGTTCGTATGGCGACTACGGCCTACGCCACCACCGAGGACCACATCGGCCGCTTCCTCGCCGAGTGCTGCACGCGGGACTGTGATCCGGGCAAGGATCTGCGGGTCGAACAGGGGCTGCTCTACGCGGAGTACAGCTCGTGGTGCAACGCCGGTGAGGGCATCCGGCCGGCGACTCCGCGGGCCTTCGCGAATCGCGTCCGCCAGGAGGTGGGCGTGGCCTCACCGAACGACATGATCAAGTCGAACGGCCGTAAGTACTACCCGGGCATCGGCCTGCTGGAGCAGGCATGAGGGCTGGCGTCGGGCAGCCGTCCACCCGACGTGCCCTACACCGGTGTCGCGGCGCGCTCTACGATGGTGGCCCGGCCCCGTACGCGGTGGACTTCACAGAGCGGCCCGTCACCTGGCGGCGAGCGGGCCGGGGCGGGACAGATCGATGCCCGGACATGCCTCCATGGCCGGGGAGCATGCCGACGAAGGAGGGGCTGCAGCCATGAGTTCGCTGTTGACCGAGAGCGACCTCATCCACGAGGCCGAGGTGGTGTGGCTGGAGAACCTCGAGCGGCTCGACTACGTCCGTCAGGCACTGGACAAGACCCGGCGGCGCAACACCAAGCCGCCGTACGCACGCGACGGCCGCATGATCGGCTACGCGCTGTTGGACGAGGATGCCTCGCCGGACCCCGACAGCGGCCTGTACAAGCGGCGGGTGTTCTTCCTGCTGCCCCACGACCGTGACAGCCTGCCCGACGGTCTGTACCGCGAGGGGGCCCCGGGCGAGGCCGTCGACCCGCGCACGATCGAACCGAAGAAGCCGGGAGCGAAGACCCCTCGCTCCCAGTCCGGGTCGGTGGCCGTGGCGTCGGCGCCCTGACCGCTGTTTCCTTCTGGCCGGCTCCCGCGCAAGGTCCTGGCAGGCTCACGAGCTGTGGCGTCCTGAACGTGCACATAGTCCCCCTCTTACGACGGACCGGCGCGCGCATCGGGTTCATGTGCGTCAGCCCCCGGAGCAGCCGACGCACATGAACCCGGCGGTGGCCTACACCTTGGTCCGTAGCACGAAGTCCCTGACCGCCGCCGCGAACGTCTCGGGCTCCTCGAGGTGGCCCATGTGTCCGCTGTTCTCCAGCATCAGCAGCTGTGAGTCGGGGATCAGCTCGTCGAGTTCGTAGGCCCAGCGTGGTCCGCAGATCACATCGTGACGGCCTCCGATCACCAGGGCGGGCGGCGCCAGTTCCTTGAGGGCGGCGCGGTCGTCGATGACGGCGGGGGCGAGGTCCTCGTCGAGGCCCGAGATGTAGGTGGCACGGACCGCGTCACGGAACGGGGCCAGCCGCTCTTCGTTGGCCCAGTAGTCGGCGAAGTACGAAGGCAGCACACCTCGCGCGACCGCCAGGGTCTGCTCGTCGCTAGAGATGCTGCCCATGGCCCCGAACGCGGCCAGGACATCGGGCAGTCCGGGGTGGCCCGCGTGCTTGGCGACGAACGCCTCCACCATGCGGCTGGCTTCCGCGCCGTGCTCGGGCCCGGTGACGGGGGCGCCTGCGTACAGCACCACGCCCGCCACCTGCTCGGGGCGGTGCAAGGCGTGATACGCGGCCACGAAGGCGCCGTGTGAATGGCCCAGCAGATGCACCTTCGACACGCCGAGCCGGTTGATCAGCACCTGGAGGAAGCGGCTGTAGCGCTCGCGGGTGTAGCCGTGCGGGTGCGAGGGCAGCCGACTGTCCTCGGAGGTGCCCACGGGTTCGACGTAGACCATCGTCAGGTGCTCTTCGAGGGCGGGCATGCGCAGGTAGTCGTAGAAGATGCCGGGACCACCGGAGTGCGCCACGCACACCGGGCCGCGGCCGTGAACGTGGTATCGCTGGATCACCCCGCCCGTCCGGTAGGTATGGGTGCCGATGGAGAGGGGGTCGGGGTGGGTGGGGGAGGTGCTCATCGGGGTCTCCGTCAGTCCGTGAGGTCAGTGACACCGACAAGACGCCGCGGAGGCCGAGAAGTTTTATCGCCGTGATGTGATCTGAGCCATATCCGTGAGGCCTGTTCCTCAGGCCTCGGCAGGGGCTTTTTGCGGGCGGGCCGCGTGATAGAGGGAGACCCGGTCGAAGCGGCCGGCGTTGAGCGACATGATCCAGGCGACTCCGGGCGGGCAGTGGTCCGGGTCGTCGGGCGGGTTGACCAGTTCCATCTCCCAGACGACCAGCGATCGTCCGGCCACCACATGCAGCGGGCGCTGGCGCACTCCCGCCGCGAGGTCTCCGTCCATGCCCGCCAGCATGAGACCGGCGCCGCCGATCCGTCGGCCGCCGGCCAGCAGTGCTACCTCGGGGGAGTAGCGGTCCTTCACCACCTTGCCGAATTCGCCGCGTTCGGCGGCCGCCAGTGTCTCGCGGGCTTCCTGCCAGCTGGCTTCGGTACGACGTGCCACGTCATCGTGAGCCGAGCCGACGGTGGCGGTGAGGGCCTGGGCGAGGGCACCGCGCGCCTGGTGCAGACGGCTGCGCACCGTGCTCACCGGAACCGCGCAGGCCTCGGCGATCTGCTGGTAGGAGGTGACCTCGGTGGAGAAGTACCGCAGGACGAGCGGCAGGCGCAGGGTCGGAGACAACGCCTCCACGGCCTCCCAGACCCAGTCCCGCAGCGCGTGGCTCTGCAGGAGCTGTTCGGGTGTGGAGCCGGAAGCGGGCAGGGGGACCGCCGCCATGGGTTCGACCCGCCGGGAGGCCCTCAGCAGGGTGCGGCAGCAGTTGCGTACGACCATGTGCAGCCAGGGCCCCACGGCTTGCGGATCGCGGACGTCGACGATCCGGCGCAGCGCCACCAGCGCCGCCTCCTGCATCACGTCGTCCACGTCAGGGCCTGGCCCCAGCACACTGAGCGCCACCGCTCTCATCCCGGGCGCATGCTGTTTCAGCAGCAGGGCCAGCGCCGACACGTCGCCCGACTGCGCTGCCAGGGTGAGAGCCGCGTCCTGCGCCGGGTCGGCGCCTTTGGGTATCACGCTCATACCTTGTCCTCCCGGCCACGACACGTGTCTTCGACCCTAATCGCTGCGCGGGCTGAAGGCTCAGTACCAGTGGTTGGCCTGCCAGAACGTCCATGCCTCGCAGGGGCTGCCGTACACGCCGTTCATGTAGTTGAGGCCCCACTTGATCTGGGTGGCGGGGTTGGTCTGCCAGTCGGCGCCGACCGAGGACATCTTGGAGCCCGGCAGCGCCTGGAAGAGACCGTAGGCGCCGGAGGAGGCGTTGACCGCCTGGTAGTTCCAGCTGGACTCGTGGTCCACGATGTTGCTGAAGCACTGGAACTGGGCGCTG
>NZ_JADDXU010000003.1 GCF_015163075.1 Streptomyces justiciae | reverse complement strand
TCTTCCCGGCCGTTGGGCCGTTCCGACGTCTCAAACCTTAGCGGATCCTCCCGGCAGTTCCTAATCGAGCTGCCGAGCCCAAATCGAATTGAATTCGGGCACGCCGAATTCCATCCCGTTGGGAGATCGTGCTGGTGGTTTGTGTGCCGCTGATGCGGCGGGAGGTGCTGTCGAAGAACCGTTACGGCTCTGCGGCAACCCGAAGAACTCTACGTACCTCGAAGGGCGGTGTCAACCACCCCTGTCAAGATCTTTTCGGGTGACGCGTCAGTCCAGGTCAGAGAGGCGACCGCCCGCGTCCGGCTGGGCGTGCTCCACCCTGCGCAGGAGGCGGGTGAGGACATCGCCGAGGGCAGTGCGCTCCTCGGAGGACAGGTCCTGGAGGAGGTCCTCCTCGAAGACCGTCGCGAGGCGCATGGCCTCCAGCCACTTCTCGCGCCCCTCCGCCGTCAGCTCCACGATGACGCGGACGCGGTTGGACTCGTCGCGCTCACGGGTGACCAGCCCCTCCGTGACCATCCGGTCGATGCGGTGGGTCATGGCGGCCGGCGTCAGGCCGAGGCGCTTGGCGAGCTCGCCGGGGCCCATCCGGTAGGGGGCGCCGGAGAGGACGAGGGCCTTGAGGACCTCCCAGTCCGTGTTGCTGATGCCGAGGGCGGAGGTCTGACGGCCGTAGGCGACGTTCATACGGCGGTTCAGTCGCGACAGTGCCGAGACGATCTGCTCGACCTGCGGGTCGAGGTCCTGGAACTCGCGCTGGTAGGCGGCGATCTGCTCCTCGAGTGTCGGCTCGCTGCCGATGTGGAGACTGCCGGGACCGCCGGGGGTGTCAGCCATGGACGCAGTATCGCACGCGGCCGCTTGGCGTTGAAGTCCTTCTCTGTGTACTCTTTAGCTCTGAAATTTAGCTTCGAAGTCTTCGGTTCTAAGTACTGAGGGACTCCAACTACCTGAGAGAGGTGAACGTGACCAGGGCGATGGGCGCAGCGATGCGCCGGATTCACGTGGGTAACGCACTCAGCGCGTTCGGGCTCGGCTTCACCGTCCCCTACCTGTACGTCTATGTGGCGCAGGTGCGGGGGCTGGGAGCCATGACGGCGGGGCTGGTCCTCGCCGTCTTCGCCGTGGCCGCGCTGATCGTGCTGCCGTTCGCCGGCCGGGCGATCGTGCGGCGTGGCCCGCTTCCGGTGTTGCTCGTCGCCCTGGTCACGGCCGCGCTGGGTGCGCTGAGCCTGGGGCTGGCGAGCAACGGGACCACGGTTCTGCTGTCGGCGGCGGCGCTGGGCGCAGGGCAGGCCGTGATGCAGCCCGCTCTGGCGACAATGATCGTGGACTGCTCCGCGTCGGAGACTCGCTCGCGGGCCTTCGCCATGCAGTTCTTCCTGCAGAACCTCGGGCTCGGTGTCGGCGGACTCATCGGTGGTCACCTCGTCGACACCACGAAGGTCTCCTCGTTCACCCTCCTCTTCGCGATCGAGGCGGCGATGTTCCTGCTGCTCGCCGTGGTGATGGCGACGGTGCGGATGCCGCGCGCGCCGCGGATCGAGGGTGCGCCGTCCGCTTCCGCCAAGGGCAGCTGGAAGCAGCTGCTGGGGAACCGGGCGATGGTGCAGCTGTGCGTGCTGGGCTTCGTGCTGTTCTTCGCCTGCTACGGCCAGTTCGAGTCGGGCCTGGCCGCGTACGGCGTCGAGGCGGCCGGGATCTCCACGTCCGCGCTGGGAACGGCGCTGGCCGCCAACACGGCGATGATCGTCGTGGCGCAGTTCGCGGTCCTGAAGTTGGTCGAGCGGCGCCGGCGCTCGCGTGTGATCGCCGCGGTCGGGATCATCTGGTCCGTGGCGTGGGTCGTGGCGGGGTACGCCGGGCTCGGCCACGGCAGCCAGGCCATGGCGACGGCCGCGTTCGTCTCGACGTACGCCCTCTTCGGTCTGGGCGAGGCGATGCTGTCCCCGACGGTCGCCCCGCTGGTGGCCGACCTCGCCCCGACTGGCATGGCCGGTCAGTACAACTCGGCTTTCGCCCTGGTGAAGCAGCTCGCCCTGGCGGTGGGCCCGGCAGTCGGCGGCCCGATGGGCGCGTCCCTGCACGCCCCGTACATCGTGACCTTCCTGCTGTTCTCGCTGGGCATCACGTACCTGGCACTGAGGCTGGGCCGTCAGCTGACACCGACACAGGACCACCCGTGGCGAGCAAGGAGCCGCGTAGTGGCCCAGGGCGGCACCCAGCAAGAAGCAATCGCCGCCTGACTGGAGCTACCTAGGGGCGCGGGGAACTGCGCGACCAGCCACAACGCACCCGCAGTCGCCACACGACCCCGCGCCTCTACCCCTTAGGCAGCACGAACTCGCACCAAACCGCCTTCCCGCCCCCAGGCGTCCGCCGCGACCCCCAGTTCGAAGCAATGGTCGCCACGATCGCGATCCCCCGCCCCGACTCATCCCCGGGTTCAGCCTTACGACGCCGAGGCAGATGGTCGTCCCCGTCAGTCACCTCAATGATCAAGCGACGGTCGGTCCGGCGAAGCCTCAACCGCATCGGCGGCGTCCCGTGCTGCAACGAGTTCGCGACCAGCTCACTCGCCGCCAGCACCCCCAGGTCATGCAGCTCCGCAGGGAACCGCCAACTGGTGAGCACGCCGGAGGCGAACGCACGCGCGCGTGGCGCCGCCTCCACCCCGCCGAGGAGTTCGAGCGCGGCGTTGCGGAAGAGGTCGCTGTCGGGGCCCGTGCGGGACGGGTGCTGGAGGACGAGGACGGCGACGTCGTCGTCATGGTCGGCGGTGACGCCGGCGGAGCGGACGAGGCGGTCGCAGACGACCTGGGGTGTGCCGGTCGCGCCGGACAGCGCGCGCTCCAGCGACGCGATTCCCTCGTCGAGGTCCTCGTCACGGCGTTCGACGAGGCCGTCCGTGTAGAGGACCGCCGTGGCGCCTGGGCCCAGCGGGATCGAGCCGGAGGCGTGGATCCAGCCGCCGGTGCCGAGAGGTGGGCCGGTCGGCTCGTCCGCGCGGAGCACCGCGCCGCTCTCGTCGCGGACGAGGATCGGGAGGTGGCCTGCGGAGGCGTACACCAGCTTGCCCTCGTTGGGGTCGTGGATGGCGTACACGCACGTGGCGATCTGGTTGGCGTCGATCTCCGTGGCGAGGCCGTCGAGGAGTTGGAGGACCTCGTGCGGGGGCAGGTCGAGGCGGGCGTACGCCCGGACCGCCGTACGGAGTTGGCCCATGACCGCTGCCGCGCGGACGCCTCGGCCCATGACGTCGCCGATGACGAGGGCTGTGCGGCCGCCGCCGAGGGTGATGACGTCGTACCAGTCGCCGCCGACCGCGGCCTCGGTGCCGCCCGGCTGGTAGGTGGCGGCGATGCGGAGGTCGTCGGGTTCCTCCAGGACCTGGGGGAGCAGGGAGCGCTGGAGGGTCACCGCGGTTTCGCGCTGGCGGCGTTCGCTGGCTCTGAGGCGCTCGGCCGCTTCGGCGTGGTCGGTGACATCGATGGCGAAGATCAGGACTCCGCCGGTGTCACCTTCGGTGACCGGGGTGCAGGTGAAGGTGTAGGAGCGGCCGTCGGGGGCCTTGCGGGACTTGACCGTGCGCGGCTTGCCGCTGCGCAGGACCTGGTCGAGGAGGGGGAGGAGGCCCGTCTCGTGGAGCTCGGGGAGGGCGTCGCTCGCGGGGGTGCCCGGGGATCGGGGGCCGAAAGCGGTCACATAGGCGTCGTTGACGTAGGCGAGGCGGTGGTCGGGGCCGTGGACCAGGGCGACGAGGGCCGGGACGCGGTCGAGGACCTCGCGCACGGGGAGTTCGTCGACGGCGGGGACGGGGGGTGCGTCATCGGTGAGTTGTTCGGCGCGGGCCGCGGGTACGGCGCCCTCCCCGAGTCGGTCCGGGGTGAGCTCGTGGTCGGTCCGCGCGGCTGCGCGGCGCTGCGTTCCGGGGAGCCGGGCGCTCCAGCGCGTGAAGTTCACGAATCCTTGCCTCGTGTCGTCGTCTTCGGCCGGCTCCGGACCCGGCCTGGGTCCTCGCGGGTTCGGTGGGCGGGCGTCCACCCGTCCTGGGTCGGGGATCAGTGTGGCAGTGTGACCGACCGGGCCGACATCCGTCAGACGCCTGCCCCGCCGGTGGAGTTCCTCGGTCCGGTCAGGACGACCCCTTCGGGTCGTTCGTGGGGTCGTGAGGAGGCTTTCCACCGGCCGCGAGTTCGAACTCCGCTCGGGGATGTTCGAGCGAACCCAGCGAGACGATCTCCCTCTTGAAGAGCCCGGACAGGGTCCATTCGGCCAGGACGCGGGCCTTGCGGTTGAAGGTGGGGACCCTGCTGAGGTGGTAGACGCGGTGCATGAACCAGGCAGGGTAGCCCTTCAGCTTGCGTCCGTAGACGTGTGCGACGCCTTTGTGGAGGCCGAGGGAGGCGACCGAGCCGACGTATTTGTGGGAGTACGTCTCCAGGGGCTCGCCCTTGAGCGCGTGGGCGATGTTGTCGCCGAGGACCTTGGCCTGGCGCACCGCGTGCTGGGCGTTCGGGGCGGTCTCCTTGCCGGGTTCGTCGGCGGTCACGTCGGGGACGGCGGCGGCGTCTCCGGCCGCCCACGCGTGCGTGACGCCCTCGATCGTCAGTTCAGCGGTGCATTTCAGCCGACCTCGGTCCGTGAGCGGGAGGTCGCTGGCGGCGAGGATCGGGTGGGGTTTGACGCCGGCCGTCCAGACGACCGTACGGGTCGGGAAGCGGGCTCCGTCGCTGAGGACGGCGATCCGGTCGGCGCAGGATTCGAGGCGGGTGTTCAGGCGTACGTCGATGTTGCGGCGGCGCAGTTCGGTGACGGTGTAGCGGCCCATCTCGGCGCCGACCTCGGGGAGGATGCGGTCGGAGGCCTCCACGAGGATCCACTTCATGTCCTCGGGCTGGACGTTGTGGTAGTACCGCGCGGTGTAGCGGGCCATGTCCTCCAGTTCGCCGAGCGCCTCCACGCCCGCGTAGCCGCCGCCGACGAAGACGAAGGTGAGGGCGGCGTCGCGGATCGCGGGGTCGCGGGTGGAGGAGGCGATGTCCATCTGCTCGATGACGTGGTTGCGCAGTCCGATGGCCTCCTCGACGGTCTTGAAGCCGATGGCGTGGTCGGCGAGACCGGGGATGGGCAGGGTGCGCGAGATCGAACCGGGGGCGAGGACGAGTTCGTCGTACGTCAGCTGCCGGGCCCCTGTCCCCTCCTCCTCGGTGGCGAGGGTGGTCAGGGTGGCGGTGCGCTTGGCGTGGTCGATGGCGATGGCCTCGCCGATGATCACGGTGCAGTGGTCGAGGACGCGGCGCAGCGGGACGACGACATGGCGCGGGGAGATGGAGCCGGCGGCCGCCTCGGGAAGGAACGGCTGATAGGTCATGTAGGGGTCGGGAGTGACCACCGTGATCTCGACGTCTCCGCGCCTGAGTTCCTGTTTCAGCTTCCGCTGGAGACGCAGGGCCGTGTACATCCCGACGTAGCCGCCGCCGACAACGAGAATGCGCGCGCGTTCCTTCACCACCCCATGACGCACCCGGCGCTTGAGTTTGTCCACAGCCCCGACAATTTGTGTGACCGGCGGCTTCGTGTGCGCGGGGTTGGCCGAATCGACGGCGTGCGGGGAAGGATTGCAGGTCAGCGGGTGTGCGCCGGGGGTCCTTGAGGGGTGCAATCGGGACGTATACGACCCGTACTCCTTTCGGGGGGCGCTCTGTGCGGAACCTGCCCCTTCTGAATTGACTCCCTCTCAACTATGTTCGTGTGTCGACGGGGTGTAGGGGGATGCGCTCATCGGGTCCGCGACGGGCGGCCCGTGTACCGGGTTCGTTCCCTGTGTCGCCCCGGCCTTTCAGTGGCGGGGAGAGTCTCCGGGGGGAGACGTCATTACCGGGGGATCGCTTATGCATGTTCAGGACTCTCATTGGTCTTCCGCGTCCGCCATCGCATCCGGTGGCGGAGCGATGAGCGCGGCGGCGGGCAACGGACGCGGGGACGCGTCGCGCTCGACACCGCTGCGCGTGGACGCACAGCGCAATCTGGAGCACGTACTGCGTGCCGCGCGCGAGGTCTTCGGCGAGTTGGGCTACGGCGCGCCGATGGAGGACGTGGCGCGTCGCGCGCGGGTCGGTGTCGGCACCGTGTACCGGCGCTTCCCGAGCAAGGACGTCCTGGTGCGCCGGATAGCCGAGGAGGAGACCTCCCGGCTGACCGACCAGGCGCGGGCGGCGCTCGGGCAGGAGGACGAGCCGTGGTCGGCGCTGTCGCGCTTCCTGCGGACGTCGGTGGCCTCGGGTGCCGGGCGGCTGCTGCCGCCGCAGGTACTGCGGGTGGGGGTCCCCGAGGAGCACGCCGGGCACGCCGACGGGGCCGTCTTCGACGAGGCGCGGGTGCCGCAGCAGCGGACCCAGCCGGGCTCCGGTGAGTTGCGGCTGGTGTCGGAGGAGTCGCTGCCGGCCGACGACACGGGGGCGGCGGCGCTGCTCGACGTGGTGGGACAGCTCGTGGAGCGCGCGCGGGCGGCGGGTGAGCTGCGGGCGGACGTGTCGGTGTCGGACGTGCTGCTGGTGATCGCGACGGCGGCGCCCTCGCTGCCGGACGCTGCGCAGCAGGCGGCGGCCTCGGCGCGACTGCTGGACATTCTGCTGGAGGGCCTGCGGTCGCGACCGTCGTGAACTCCGCGCGACCCTGTGACTCGAAGAGGTGACGACGGGGTGTGAGCGGTGCGCCGCCCACACCCCGGTCACATTCCGGCCTTTTCGGATACGTCCCCCAACTCCCGCGTGGGCAACGTCAGTTGAGCCTTCCCCGGATGGGTGACGGCTAGTACTGCCTTGCCACAAGTCCCCACGGACGAGTGGATGCCCAGTCCTGCCGGGGCCCGGTCAAAAGCCGGTATGGCACTCTGACCCGGTGTTCGGGACTGGTAGGGCAGGCGGCGGGGGCTTTCCGCGATGAGCGTTGACGGGCGGGACGAGTCACACGGTGACGGTGAGCCGGACGGCCTCGCGTCGCCCCAGGTACCGAGCCAGGGCGGCCGGGCGGGCCGCCCGCAGAGCGGCGGCGACCCGGTGGAGGGCAGCGTCCCGACCCAGCGCGACCGGCGTGACGACGGCGTCCTGCCGCCGCCCAGGGACCTGCCGCCCTCCGACGCCGACCTGATCGGCCGGATGCGCTCGGGCGACGACACGGCCTACGAGGAGCTGTACCGGCGCCATGCGGACGCGGTGCGCCGCTACGCCCGCACCTGCTGCCGGGACGCCCACACCGCCGACGACCTCACCGCCGAGGTCTTCGCCCGCATGCTCCAGGCGGTGCGCGGCGGCTCGGGGCCCGAGCACGCCGTACGCGCCTATCTCCTGACCACCGTCCGCCGGGTCGCCGCGAACTGGACGAAGTCCGCGAAGCGGGAGCAACTGGTCGACGACTTCGCGCTGTTCGCCGCGCAGTCCGCGCGCGTGAGCGAGGTCTCCGACGACGACACGCTGGACCTCGGCGCGGACGTCCGCGCGATGCACGAGGCCGAGCAGTCCATGGCCATGCAGGCCTTCCGGTCGCTGCCCGAGCGCTGGCAGGCCGTGCTGTGGCACACCGAGGTCGAGGACGAGTCGCCCAGCGACGTCGCCACGCTCTTCGGACTCGACGCCAACGGCACGCGTGTGCTGGCCTCCCGGGCCCGCGAGGGCCTCAAGCAGGCCTACCTCCAGGCCCATGTCAGCGCGACCCTCGCCGACGACGAGGAGTGCGCCCGCTACGCCGACCAGCTCGGCACCTACGCCCGCGGCCGGCTGCGCACCCGCGCCGAACGCGGACTGCGCAAGCATCTGGAGGAGTGCGCCAAGTGCCGCCTCGCGGCCGCCCAGATCTCCGAGGTCGCGAGCAGCATCCCGGCCGTCGTGCCGGTCGCGGTCATCGGGTGGTTCGGTGCCGCCGGGTACGCCAAGGTCGCCGCGCTCATCGCCGGTGGCACCGGAGTGGGCGCGGCGGGTGTCGCGGGCGCCGCGGCGGCGAGCAGCGGCTCGTCGGGCGGGGCGGGCGCGGCCGGTGGCGCGGCGGCCTCCGAGGGGCTGGGCGCGCCGGTCAAGGTCGGTATCGCGGCCAGCGTGCTGGTCGCGGCGGGCGTGGCGGCGGCGCTCGCCCTGGCCGGCAACGACCAGCCGGCCGACAACAAGCCCGAGGCCAGGCCGCCCGCCTCCACGCCGGTGGTGGAGCCCGCGGAGGAGACGCCCAAGCCGCCGAAGAAGCAGCCCGCGCCCGCGCCGCCGGTCATCGCCCCGACCCCGACACCGACACCGACGCCCACCCCCACACCCAAGCCCACCCCGAAGCCCACGCCGACCCCGACACCCACCCCCACACCGAAGCCGACGCCCAAGCCGACCCCGACCCCCACTCCGACACCCACCCCCACACCCGCTCCGGCCGTCTACCAGTGGAGCGAGCTGGCGTACAACATCAACGGCGACGGCACCCAGCCCGAGATGCGGATCGCGGAGAGCAGCTGGGTGTGGCAGCGGTACGGCGTCTCGATCGCGGACAAGAGCTACGCGCACGGCGTGACCGTGCACGGCCGGTCCTCCGTCACCATCGACCTCAACCGTGAGTGCACGTCCTACGACGCCTATGTCGGCGTCGACGACATGACCCTCGGGCTCGGCAAGATGTACTTCTCCGTCTACGCCGACGGCGTCCAGCTGTGGAAGTCCGGCATGGTCCAGGGCGGGGACGCGGCGGTCCCGGTCCATGTCGACCTCACCGGGCGCAAGACCGTACGGCTGGTCGTCGAGCCGCACAGCGAGTACGACGACCTGATGCTGGCGGACTGGGCCGAGTCCAAGTTCCGGTGCTCCTAGGGCCTGTACGGCCGCGCCTCAGCGGCCGGTGACACCCGCGCGCAGTGCCTCGTCGAGCTCGTCGAGGACGCCGGCCGGGGTGAGGGTGACCCCGCGCGCGTGCTCCGCCTCGTGCCGCGCCGGCCCCAGCCCGGTGCGGGCCGCCGACTCGGCGCGCTCGGCGCGGGCCGCCTCCGGCTGGGAGCGCGCGTCGTCGCCCCGCCAGTGCCCGGCGGCGGCCAGCAGCCTGGCGGCGCGAGGCAGGTCGCCGAGGTCGGCGAGCAGGGCCGCCGTGGCGTCCACGAGCGTCGCCACGATCAGGTCGGCGCACTGCTTGTCCACCGCCTCCCGGACGGTGGCGACCAGCTTCGGCAGCCCGTGCTCCGGGCCCGATTCGGCGACCGTCACCATGGCCTCGACCGAGTTCAGCATCACGATGAACTGCGGCGGCGGGGTGCCCCGCGCCGTCTCCCCGCGGGCCTCCTCCAGCAGCTCGCGCGCGGTGGCGGTGTCCTTGTCGTCCAGCGCGACATGCGCCCGCAGCAGCAGGACGAACGCCCTGCTGTCGCCGACGCTGTACCGGTCCGCGGCCTCGCTCGCCTCCTCCAGGGCCGTGATCGCGGCCGAGCGGTCACCCGCGCGGTAGGCGATCTCGGCGAGGCGGGCGATGAGGAACGGCGTCTCCGTGTACGCCCCGACCTCGTAGGCGAGTTGCAGCGCCTCCTCGTACTCCCCCTTGGCCTCCTCCAGCCTGCCGCGGGCCATCGCCGTCTCCCCCGCCGCGCTGTACACCTGGGCCCGCAGCCAGCGATCGCCGACGCGACGGCTGAGCAGGCGCAGCTCCGCGAGGTCGTCGTCCACGCCCTGCATGCCGCCCGGCGAGTCGACCACCATGTGCGTGCGGAACATCAGGGTGACGCCCAGCTCCCAGTCGCCGCCGTACTTGCGGCAGTTGGCGACCGCGGAGTCCAGGACGCTCCGGGCGTCCACCCGGTCGCCCATGAAGAACGAGGTCAGCGGCCAGACGAGGCCGGGCATCCGGGCCGCCTGCGGGCCACCCTTCTCGAAGTACGCCCGCACCTGGGCGATGTACCGGCCCAGCCGCTCGTCCGGTTCGCGAGTCCGTGCCTCGAGCTCCGAGACGAGGAGGACGTGCAGCATCCGAAGCTCCATGCGGAGCGCGTGCAGCGGGTGGCCGGCCTCGCCGTCCGGGGCGGAGAGCAGGGCCTCTACGGGGTCCATGGCCTCCATGAGCGAGCAGCGGGCCCGGGGATCCGCGGGGAGTGAGGGGGCTGCGACGGGGCCCGCGGTGAGTGAGGGGGCGACGGCTGCGGGGTCCGCGGTGAGTGACGGCGCGGCGGCTGCGGGGTTCGCGGGTGAGGTCGTGTCCAGGGCCGCGCCCAGTCGCAGGATCCGGTCGACCCAGTCGGCGCCCTCGCGGCGGTAGTTGCGCAGCCACCAGAACCAGCCCATGTGCAGGGCGAGGGCGCCCGCCGCCGCCTCGTCCCCGTCCTCCACGGCCCGGTGCAGGGCCGCGCGGATGTTGTCCAGCTCGGTCTCCAGGCGGGAGATCCACGGGAGTTGGCCGACCGAGCGCAGTACGGGCTCGGCCTCCGCGACCAGGGCGCCCGCCCACGCGCGGTGCCGCCGCTCGGCGTCGGCGCGCTGCTCCGGGGCCTCGGCGGCGCGCTCGACGGCGTACTCGTGGATCGTCTCCAGCATGCGGTAGCGCATGGCTCCGCCGCTGTCCGGGGCCTCGGACGGGGCCGCCACGATCAGGGACTTGTCGACGAGCGCCCCGATCAGCTCGGCGGCGGGGCCGGTGCACACGGCCTCCGCGGCGGCGAGGTCCCAGCCGCCCGCGAACACCGACGCCTCGCGCAGCACCGTCCGCTCCCGCTCGTCGAGCAGGTCCCAGGACCAGTCGACGACCGCGCGCAGGGTCTGCTGGCGGGGCAGGACTGTGCGACTGCCGGAGGTGAGGAGGCGGAAGCGGTCGTCGAGGCGGTCGGCGATCTGCCGGGGCGTGAGCAGCCGCAGGCGGGCCGCCGCCAGCTCGATGGCGAGCGGCAGTCCGTCGAGGCGGCGGCAGATCTCCGCCACGGCGGCGGAGTCGCGGAGGACGAGGTCCGCCGCGTCCGGGCGGACGGCCGTCGCGCGCTCCGTGAAGAGCCGGTGGGCCTGGTCGGGGAGGAGGGGCTCGACCGGGCGCACGGACTCGCCGGGGACGCCGAGGGGTTCACGGCTGGTCGCGAGGATCGTGAGCCCCGGGCAGTGGGTGAGGAGGGTTTCGGCGAGGTGGGCCGTCGCCTCGATCACATGTTCGCAGTTGTCAAGGATCAGGAGTTGGCTGCGCGGGGCGCAGTACTCGACGAGCAGGGTGAGCGGGTCCTCCTGCGGGGTGGACAGCTCGGTGGCCATCAGCACGGTCTGCCGCAGACCGAGAGCGCTGACCACCGCGCCAGGCACCGCCTCCGGGCGGTCCAGCGGTGCCAGTTCGACCAGCCACGCCTGCGGCAGCCCGGCGGCGGCTTCCTCGGCGAGACGGGTCTTTCCAGAGCCTCCCGGTCCGGTGAGGGTGACGAGCCGGGCCCTGTGCAATTCGGAACGGATGGCGTCGAGTTCGGGTTCCCGGCCCACGAAAGAGTTGAGGCGCGGACGGATGTTGCCGGTGCGGGTGGGGTGGGACGGTGGCGGGATCGGCCCAGGTGTCGGGGGTGGCGGGACCGGCCCGGCTGTCGGGGGTGGCGGGGCCAGGAGTTCGGCGTGCAGTGCTCGGAGTTCCGGGCCCGGGTCGGTGCCGAGGCCCTCGGACAGGGCGCGGCGGGCCGTCTCGTACGCGGCCAGGGCGTCGGCCGGGCGGCCGGTGTCGCGCAGGGCGCGGACGAGGAGGGCGTGCAGCTTCTCGTCGTACGGATGGGCCGCGGTCAGCTCTGTCAGCTCCGGTACGGCGTCCTGGGCGCGGCCGAGGCGCAGGGACGCCTCCGCGCGGGTTCTGGTCGCCTCCAGGCGGAGCGTCTCCGGGCGGGTCGCGGCGGTGCGGTCGGGGAGGTCGGCGAGGGCCGGGCCGTGCCACAGGGCGAGGGCCTCGTCCAAGGCGCGGGCGGCGGCGCCGGGGTCGCCTGTGCGGAGGGCCTCGGTGCCCTGGTGCACGAGGTGTTCGAAGACGAAGAGGTCGACGTCCGTCCTGGTCGCTTCGAGGCGGTAGCCGCCGGGGGTCGAGACGATCGTCGTCCTGCCGATGGCGCGGCGCAGGCGGCCCACGAGGGCCTGGAGCGCCGCGTTGGCGTCCTGGGGCGGGTCGTCGGCCCAGATGTCGTCGATGAGGGTGTCGGGGGCGAGGGGGTGGCCGGGGCGGAGGGCGAGGGCGGTGAGCAGGGCTCGGACTCGGGGGCCGCCCAGGGGTACGACGGTGCCGTGGTCGTCCTCTGCCTGGGTGACACCCAGAATTCTGTACCGCACCGGGTCATTGTCGCCGGGGAGGCTGTGGGGGGCACGGGGTTTGTGGGCGGTGGGGTGTCTTGTGGCGGGTGGGTGGGGGTCCGCGCCGGGTTGTTTCCTCGCCCCCGCCGCCCCTACCCGTCCCATCCCCAGGGGCTGCCGCCCCTTCGACCCCGCCGTCCCTGGGGGCTGCCGCCCCCAGACCCCCGCTTCGGCCCCTAAAGGGCCTCGTCCTCAAACGCCGGACGGGCTGAGAGATGCAGGCCGGCGCTGAGAGGGTGACGCCCCCTGCGGGTGGGTGGGGGATAGGGATGGTGGATCCCGACCTCGAACGCCGGACGGGCTGAGCGATGCGGACCGGCGCTGACAGGGTCACGCCCCCCGCGGGTGGGTGGGGGACAGGGATGGCGGATCCCGACCTCGAACGCCGGACGGGCTGAGCGATGCGGACCGGCGCTGACAGGGTCACGCCCCCCGCGGGTGGGTGGGGGACAGGGATGGCGGATCCCGACCTCGAACGCCGGACGAGCTGAGCGATGCGGACCGGCGCTCACAGGGTCACGCCCCCCGCGGGTGGGTGGGGGACAGGGATGGCGGATCCCGACCTCGAACGCCGGACGGGCTGAAAGAGGCGGGCCGGCGCTTCAGAGGTGCCGGGCCGGCTGAGGTGTCGGCCCGTATTGGAAGGGGCCCTACCCCCTCCTCGCCGCAGCCCCCGCCCCCAGCGCCCCCCGCTGTGGCGTGATCCCCGCCGGTACCGCACGCGCGCGGGCCGGGGTTCCGGTCCAGCAGGTTCCTCGGCGGGACAGGAGGCGGCGTAGCCAGAGTTCCAGGGAGACCAGGTCGGCCAGGCCGTCCAAGGGGAGTGGTTCGCCCTCTGCCGCTGACCGCAACGCCTTGCGGACCACCCTTGCCTCCACCAAGCCCGCCTCTGCCAGGAGCGGCGTGCCGAAGAGGGACATCAAGGAGTCCGCGGCCACGCGCAGGCCCGTGCGGGCCGCCACCGCCGCCGAGGCGTGGGACGGGGCGCCCCAGCCCGGGGGGAGGTCGGCCACGCCGGCGCCCTGGAGGACAGTGCGCAGGATGGCGGCCCGGGCGCCCGGCTGGACGCGGAGGGCCTCGGGGAGGGCTCGGCAGGCGCGGACGACCTGGTTGTCGAGGAAGGGGGCGTGCAGGCGTTGGAAGCGGATCTCGGCTGCCTGCTCCAGCACCCTCAGGTCCGCCGCGTGCCTCGCCAGTGCCGCACGCGCGCGGTAGTCGCCCGGGCGCTGACCCGGGCCCACCGCCGAGCGGCTCGTCGCACCCTGGAGGCGAACCGATACTTCAGCAAGGGCCTCGCCGGTCAGCCAGCGGGCCGCGGGGCCCGGCCTGGCCCAGGTGAGGGCGGCCAGGGAGGCGCCGACCGCGCCTCCGGGCTCGTCGAAGCGGCGGTCCATCAGGCGGTCGGCCAGTGCCTCCAGGCCGGTGCGGTACGGCGTACGGGACAGGCGGCGCGCCGCGCTGTACACGCGCGCGGGGACCATCACCGAACCGTCCGCCT
Organism: Streptomyces justiciae; assembly: GCF_015163075.1. Taxonomy (GTDB): domain Bacteria; phylum Actinomycetota; class Actinomycetes; order Streptomycetales; family Streptomycetaceae; genus Streptomyces; species Streptomyces justiciae. Next base: position 866,777 of record NZ_JADDXU010000003.1, on the reverse strand, counting down.
TCGCGAGGGCCGCGACCGGGCGGACCAGGTGGCGGCGTTTGCGGTCCATCAGGAGGTCGGCGAGCCGGGCCGGGTGGGCGTCCAGGACCTGGCGGGCGCCGTAGCCCGTGAAGTGGTCGGCGCTGCCGGAGGCCAGGCGGGCGCGATGGCGGGCGGCCGTCACCAGGCTCGCGCCGGGCTCGTCCGTCAGCGGGCCGTCCAGGTCGGCGTACGGCAGTGTCTCCTCGCCGCCGGCCACCACCACGTGGTGCAGGCGCGGGTTGGCGGCGAGGTTCCCGGCGCGTTCGAGCTCGGCCTCACGGCCGCCCACGGCCAGGTCGTTGAAGGTGACCGCCAGGAGGCGTTCGCCCGCACCCGTGCCGTGTCCCAGCACCGTGCCCGGCATGCCCGGGAGGCCCGCCGCCAGCAGGGCGAGGGTGCCGGACGCAGGGCCGCCGGAGAGGTCGGCGCCGATCCCCGGTACCGGCATCCCGCGCGCGGCACGGCGTTCGGCGGGCCCCATGCCGGGCACGGGACCCGGGTCGATGTCGGCGCCGGGCACATGCCGAGGAGCCGACAAGCGCGCGCGTACCGCCTCCACCAGCGCGTCCCGTACGGCGTCCACCGCGCTGTCGGGATCGGCCGTGGGCGCCGCCACCGCGAGGGAGGCGACCGGCTCGTACCCGGCGATCTCACGCGCCCCGGCGCGCAGGATCAGCGCGTGCCCCGGCGGAATGCGCCGCACGCCGTCGTAGGGCGTCGAGTCGTGCAGGGCAGCCGGTACGTCGGGAGCCGCCAGCAAGGCCGCCAGATGGCCGAAGTCGAGGTTGGCCTCGATGAGGTCGGCGAGCGGGAGGGCGGCCGTCGCGTACGCCGTACCGCCGGCCCAGGGCGTGTAGAACACCGGTCGGGCGCCCGCGAGATCGCCGCACACCGTGACGCGGCGGCCCACCTGGACGACCGCGGTGTAGCTGCCGGGCCAGTTCGTCAGATGGCGAAGTGCCCCTCCGCGCGCGGCGAACAGGCCGACCCGCAGCTGCTCGTCGCTCGCGCCGCAGGTGCCGAGGACGGCGATGCGGGTCTGGGCGTCGGCCGTCACCACCCGCACCTCGTCGGGGCGCCAGTCGCCGACCGCCCACAGCGGATCGGGGTCTCCCCACAGGAGTTGGGACCCCACCGGGTGCACGGTCTCGCCGTCCGCGCCGGTGGCCCCGGCGGAGCCGATCTCGGCCGCTCCCGCTGCGGTGCTGCTCCACCCCACCAACCACCGCATGGACGCCTCCACAGGCTGTGGACAACCAGTGCACCGTACGAATCGGTTCACCATGCTGCCATGAAGGACGCGCGCCGGAGGGGCGGCGGAGCCGCTTGAGCTCCGCCGGATGCGCCCCCACGCGCGTGCCCGTGAAGAAGCGAACACCCGTACCGGGGAGGGGGTCTGCGACCTGAATGCGCCCCCGATACGCTCCCCCAGAACGCCCTTCGCGCCGCCAACTTCCATGGTGGGAGCGGTAATTGCCTGCGAAATGCGGGGTCGGTTTTCAGCCAAATTGGCGCAGCGGGGACAGGCTCGCGCACGCTCCGTACAGGCTCTGCGCACCGCCTCGACAACGCGCAGTCCGGGGAACGGAGTTCGCCCCCCGGACCGTTCCGCCGCCCGCGGGGATGGAGGCGGCGGAATCCCCCAGCCCACTGGATCCAGTACAGCGGGCCGACCCACGCACGATCCATGGAACCGCTCCCCCGATGGCCGGAGAAGAGCGCACGCACAGGCGCACGGCCACACAGCGGGAGCACGCCACGACGGTGCGTGTGGGGCCCGTACGCGCGTACGGGCCACAATCCCGCCATCCGGAAGAATGCCCCTTAACGCTTGGGATGCGGCGAACTACGCTGGGTTTACGAATGCCGCGTGGTTATGCCAGCGCGGCAGCCGTCTGTGTCGAGGGGTGGCGCATGTCCAGGGAGCAACGCGGGCCGAACGAAAAGCTCGGCGCCGTTCTCGCCCTCGCGGGAATCAGCAACGCAGGACTCGCGCGTCGCGTCAACGATCTTGGCGCTCAACGCGGGTTGACTCTTCGCTACGACAAGACCTCGGTGGCGCGCTGGGTGTCCAAGGGCATGGTGCCGCAAGGCGCTGCGCCGCACCTCATCGCCGCCGCGATCGGCCAGAAGCTCGGCCGCCCGGTGCCGCTCCACGAGATCGGTCTGGCGGACGCGGATCCCGCACCCGAAGTGGGCCTCGCCTTCCCCAGGGACGTCGGACAGGCCGTCCGCAGCGCGACGGAGCTGTACCGGCTCGACCTCGCGGGGCGCCGGGCCGGCTCCGGCGGCATCTGGCAGTCACTGGCCGGATCGTTCGCAGTAAGCGCGTACGCAACGCCCGCCTCACGGTGGCTGATAACCCCGGCCGACAGCTCGGTCGCGCGCGAGGTGAACACCTCCGAGGACTCCGGCGCACCGCTCAAAGTCGGCCACAGCGACGTGCAGAAACTGCGGGAGGCCGCCGAGGACGCCAGGCGCTGGGACTCCAAGTACGGAGGCGGCGACTGGCGTTCGTCCATGGTGCCGGAGTGTTTACGGGTGGAGGCGGCACCGCTGCTGCTCGGCTCCTACTCCGACGAGGTGGGCCGGGCACTCTTCGGTGCCAGCGCCGAACTCACCCGGCTCGCCGGGTGGATGGCCTTCGACACCGGCCAGCAGGAGGCGGCGCAGCGCTACTACATCCAGGCCCTGCGCCTGGCCCGCGCGGCGGCCGACGTGCCCCTCGGGGGCTACGTCCTGGCCTCCATGTCCCTCCAGGCGACCTACCGGGGCTTCGGCGACGAGGGCGTCGACCTCGCCCAGGCCGCCCTGGAACGCAACCGGGGCCTGGCGACCGCCCGGACCATGAGCTTCTTCCGCCTCGTCGAGGCACGCGCGCACGCACGCGCGGGTGACGCGCATGCCGCGGGCGCGGCGCTGCGGGCCGCCGAGGGCTGGCTGGAGCGGGCGCGGGACGGCGACCAGGACCCGTCCTGGCTCGGCTTCTACTCCTACGACCGGTTCGCCGCCGACGCGGCCGAGTGCTACCGCGACCTCAAGGCGCCGCGCCAGGTGCGGCGCTTCACGGAGCAGGCGCTGTCGAAGCCGACGGAGGAGTTCGTGCGCTCGCACGGACTGCGGCTCGTCGTCTCCGCGGTCGCCGAGCTCGAGTCGGGCAATCTCGATGCGGCATGCGAGCAGGGCGTGCGGGCGGTGGAGGTCGCGGGGCGCATCTCGTCGGCCCGCACCACCGAGTACGTGAAGGACCTGCTGCACCGCCTGGAGCCGTACGGCGACGAGCCGCGGGTGGTGGAGCTGCGGGAGCGGGCGAGGCCGCTGCTGATGGCTCCCGCCTAAGCCCGGTCGTGTCCCGCGTTTGAAGGGACTGTCAGTGGCGCAGTGCACTATCGAGGTGGGAGGTGGTGCACGTGCGTTCGGCCGTCGCTTACGACTGTGACGTGCTCGTGGTCGGTGGGGGCATCGTCGGGCTGTCCACGGCGTACGCGATCACGCGTGCCGCGCCCGGTACGCGGGTGACCGTGCTGGAGAAGGAGGCGGGGCCGGCCCGGCATCAGACGGGGCGGAACAGCGGGGTCATCCACAGCGGGATCTACTACCGTCCGGGGTCGCTCAAGGCGCGGTACGCCGTCAAGGGCGCCACGGAGATGGTGAAGTTCTGCGCGGAGTACGGCATCGCCCACGCCGTCACCGGCAAGCTGATCGTCGCGACCGAGCGGGACGAGCTGCCGCGGCTGCACGGCCTGGTGCAGCGTGGCCGGGAGAACGGCATTCCGGTGCGCGAGCTGGGGCCCGCGCAGATCTCCGAGTACGAGCCGGAGGTGGAGGGACTCGCCGCCATACACGTCGGCACGACCGGCGTGTGCGACTTCGTCGGGGTCGCCCGGCAGCTCGCGGCGGCGTCCGGGGCGGAGATCCGGTACGGGGCGCGGGTCGAGCGGATCGACCGGCGCCCGGAGCTCGGCGTCGCCGTGCGCACCACCGCCGGTGACGTGATCCGCGCGCGCGTGCTGGTGAACTGCGCCGGGCTGCACTGCGACGAGGTGGCGCGGCTGGCCGGGGACGACCCGGAGATGCGGATCGTGCCGTTCCGGGGCGAGTACTACGAGCTGGCGCAGCCCGAGCTGGTGCGGGGGCTGGTGTATCCGGTGCCGGACCCGGCGTTCCCGTTCCTCGGGGTGCATCTCACGCGCGGGATCGACGGGGGCGTGCACATCGGGCCGAACGCGGTGCCGGCGCTCGCCCGGGAGGGGTACGGGTGGGGTGTCGTACGGCCTCGGGAGCTGGGTGCGACGCTCGCGTGGCCGGGGTCGTGGCACATCGCGCGGCAGCACTGGCGGTACGGGGCCGGGGAGCTGCGGCGGTCGGTGTCCAAGGCGGCGTTCACGCGGGCGGTGCGGCGGCTGTTGCCTGCGGTGCGGGAGGACGATCTTGTGCCTGCGGCGGCGGGGGTGCGGGCGCAGGCCGTGTTGCGGGACGGGACGCTGGTGGACGACTTCTTGATCAAGGAGGGGGCGCGGACGGTGCATGTGCTGAACGCGCCGTCTCCGGCGGCGACGGCTTCGCTGCCGATCGGGCGGGAGGTGGCGCGGCGGGCGTTGGCGGTGCTGGGCGGGGACTGAGCGGGTGCCCGGGGTGGGGGTCGCCGTAGGGACGTTTTCGCTTGCCCGCGCTAGCGGGGTGCCGCTGCGCCCACCCGTGCCGCCCCAGCGGCACGACTGCCCGCAGCTACGGTGAATGGACGGCTGCCGCTGCTGGGGTGGGTGCAGCCTCCGCGGCACGACTGCCCGCAGCTAAGGGGCGGCCGCACACGTAAAATCGACCCCACTGTGTCTGACTCCCTCAACACCCCCGACGCCCCCCAGCCCGCCGCCACCCCCGGCGAGCCGACCCCGCACGCCCCCGGCGAAGCGTCCGAGCACACCCCCGGTGTCTCCGTCCGGCACACCCGGTCCAAAGGGGAGCCGCGGTTTCCCGATGGGCCCAAGCCTGATCCCGCCGGGTCTCACTTCGAGCGGCGGATTCGGAGTTTTCAGCCGCGGCGGAGTCGGGTGACCGCCGGGCAGGCCGACGCCTTGCAGCGGCTGTGGCCCAAGTGGGGGCTGGACATCGACGGGCGGGGGGTCATCGACCTGGGTGAGCTGTTCGGCAACGACCATCCCGTCGTCCTGGAGATCGGGTTCGGCATGGGTGAGGCCACCGCGCAGATGGCCGCCGCCGACCTCGGCACCAACATCCTCGCCGTCGACGTGCACACCCCCGGCCAGGGCAACCTGCTCAACCTCGCCGACCAGAACGGCCTGCCCAACGTCCGGGTCGGCAACGGCGACGCCATCATCCTGCTGCGCGAGATGCTCGCCCCCGACTCCCTCGACGGGCTGCGCGTCTACTTCCCCGACCCCTGGCCGAAGAAGCGGCACCACAAGCGGCGGCTGATCCAGCCGGAGTTCCTCAGTCTCGCCGCGACCCGCCTCAAGCCGGGCGCGATCGTGCACTGCGCGACCGACTGGGAGCCGTACGCCGAACAGATGCTCGAGGTGCTCACGGCGCACCCGGACTTCGAGAACACCCAGGCCGACGGCGGTTTTGCGCCGCGTCCCGACTACCGGCCGCTGACCCGTTTCGAGGGCCAGGGACTGGACAAGGGACATGTCGTGAACGACCTGTTGTTCCGTCGCGTACAGCGATAGGCAGCGATAGGCAGCATTAGACAAGGCAAGAGAGAACCGAGAGAGACACGCACCGCAGCCACCCCCCTCGTTAAGGTCAATGCCGTGGCCACCTTTCCCCCGTACCCCACGCACCCTCCCACCGGCCCCGCCGGCGGTGCGCTGCGGCACGCGCACTGGTGGCAGAAGAAGTGGGTGCGCTACGGCGCGCTGACCACCCTGCTGGCCCTGTCCGGGCTCGTCATCCTCGCCCTGGTGCGCGAGCAGACCGGCACCGAGGGGTTCCTGGTCGGCCTCGGCCTCGCGATCCTCCCCGTGCCGCTGCTCATAGCCGCGTTCCGCTGGCTGGACCGCGTCGAGCCGGGCCCCTGGCGCAATCTGCTGTTCTGCTTCGCCTGGGGCGCCTGCGCGGCGGCGCTGATAGCGATCGTCGCCAACAGCTTCGCGACGAGATGGATAGCGACCGCGACCGCCGACCCGTCCAGCGCGGACACCCTCGGCGCGACGGTCATAGCGCCGGTCGTGGAGGAGTCCGCCAAGGCCGCCGCCGTACTCCTGGTCTTCCTGTTCCGCAGACGGGACTTCACCGGGATCGTCGACGGCGTGGTGATAGCCGGGGTCACCGCCACCGGCTTCGCGTTCACCGAGAACATCCTCTACCTGGGCACCGCCTTCGGCACCGACCAGCTCACCGGCGACCGCGGCATCGCGTCCGTGACCGCGGCGACGTTCTTCGTGCGCGTCATCATGTCCCCGTTCGCGCACCCCCTGTTCACGGTCCTCACCGGCATCGGCTTCGGCATCGCCGCCCTCTCCGCCGACCGCCACCACCTTCGCCGCGTCCTCCTCCCCCTCTCCGGCCTGCTGCTCGCGATGGGCATGCACGCCGTCTGGAACGGCTCGTCCACCTTCGGGGAGTACGGCTTCTTCGCCGTGTACGCGGCCTTCATGGTCCCCGCGTTCGGGCTGCTGACCTGGCTCGTCATCTGGACCCGGCAGCGCGAGCTGAAGACCGTCCGCGAGGAACTGCCCGCCTACGCCGTCGCCGGCTGGCTCACCCCCGCCGAACCCTTCGCACTCGGCTCGATGCGGGCCCGGCGCATCGCCCGCCAGTACGCCCGCCATCACGCCGGCAGGCCCGCCGCGCGGGCGGTGGCGCAGTACGAGGCGTACGCGACGTCGCTGGCGTTCCTGCGGCACCGGGGGCGCCGTGGCCGCGCCGGCGCCGACTTCGTCGTACGGGAGAGGGAGCTGCTGCACGAGCTGTGGGCCCGGCGGGACGTCGCCCGTCCCGCCCTGGACCACGCGGCCCGGGCGACAGCACCGCCGGTCCCGGTGGTGGCGGCGCCGTGGCCGATGTACGGGGTGTACGGGTACGGGCAGCAGACGGCCCCGTACCCCCAGACGGCGTACCCCGCGTACAACCCCTACCAGTCCTGACGAGGGCTACGCGGACGCTTCCGTCAGCCGCTCCACCTCAGCCTCCGTGAGGGTCACCTCCGCCACCCTGACCAGCGCCGGCAGCTGGTCGACGATCCGCGCCGAGGCGATCGGGGCTGTCACCGTCGGCTGGGCGGCGAGCCAGGCCAGGGCGATCGTGGCGACCGGCACGCGGTGGGCCTCGGCGATGTCGTCGAGGGCGGCGAGGACCTTGCGGCCCCGCTCGGTCTCCAGGTGCTTGCCCGCGCCGGCGGCCCGGGCGCCCTCCACCACCTCGCCGTCGCGGTACTTGCCGGTGAGGAACCCGGAGGCGAGCGCGTAGTAGGGGACGGCGGCGAGGCCGGTGCGCTCCGCCAGGTCCTGGAGCTCACCCTCGTACGTCTCGCGCGAGACCAGGTTGTAGTGCGGCTGGAGCGCCACGTACCGGGCCAGGCCCTCGCGCTCCGAGAAGGCCAGCGACTTCTCCAGCCGCTCGGCCGAGATGTTGGACGCGGCGATGTGCCGCACCTTGCCCGCCTTCACCAGCTCGTCCAGCGCGCCGATGATCTCCTCGACCGGCACCTCGGGCTTGTCGAAGTGGGTGTAGTAGAGGTCGATGTGGTCGGTGCCCAGGCGGCGCAGGGAGGCGTCCGCGGCGGCCTTGATGTTGGCGGCCGTCAGGCCCTGGAACTCCGGGTGCTGGCTGACCTTCGTGGCGATCACGACGTCGTCGCGGTTACCGCGCGCCTTGACCCACCGGCCGATGATGGTCTCGGACTCGCCGCCCGAGTTGCCCTCCACCCAGGCCGAGTAGGAGTCGGCGGTGTCGAGGAAGTTGCCGCCCGCGGCGGCGTAGGCGTCGAGGACGGCGAAGGACTGCGCCTCGTCGGCGGTCCAGCCGAAGACGTTGCCGCCGAGGGAGAGCGGGAAGACCTCGAGGTCGGACGTGCCCAGCTTGCGAAGAGAAGTCATGGTCATGGACAACGCGCGCGTCGGAGGCGGATCTTCCGGACCAGCCGCAAAATCCACGCCAAGAAAGTCCACGGCAAAAACCGGCAGCCCTGACGTCGGGGGGTGAGCGTCAGGACCGCCGGGGTTCAGAAGGCGACGCGCCTCAGGGGTTGAGGCCCTTGCTCCGCAGCCACGCCATCGGGTCGATGCCGGTGTCCGCCCCGCCGGGGTGGACCTCCAGGTGCAGATGGGCGCCGGTCACGTTGCCGGTCGCGCCCACGCGCCCGATGACATCACCGGTGCTGACCTTCTGGCCGACGCTGACGCTGATCGAGGACTGGTGGCAGAACCACAGCTCGGTGCCGTCGTCGAGGGTGAGGATCGTGCGGTAGCCGTAGGAGCCGGCCCAGCCGGCCTCCGTGATGGTGCCGCTGTGGATCGCCTTGATCAGCGTGCCCGTGGGGGCCGCGAAGTCGAGACCGGTGTGGTAGCCGGAGGACCAGAGCGAACCGGCCTGACCGAAGGTCGAGGTGATCGTGTACGAGGAGGTCGGCAGCGTGAACTGCTTGGCGAGCTCGGCGAGGCGCTTGGCCTCGGCCTCCTTCGCGGCCTTCTCCTCGGCGGCCTTCTTCGCCTCGGCGGCGTCGTCGGCGGCCTTCTTCAGCGCGGCGGCCTCGGCCTTGGCGGCCTGCTCGGCGGCCTCGGCCTCGCTGGCGAGCTGGGCCTTGTTGTCGACCTGGTTCTGCTGGCTCTCGGCCTGCGCCATGATCCGGTTGCGCAGCGCCTCACCGGCGTCCGAGCCGCTCTCGGCGGTCTCCGTGGTGCTGGTGGCCAGGCTGCTGAGGGCGGTGGCGGAACCCTTGGGGGCCTCGTCCTCACCGCCGAAGACGCCGCCCACGCTCGGCAGGTCGGGCATCGAGATGGAGACCGGCGGCTTGCCGGTGTTGGCGCTGGCCATGCCGCCCGCGCCGACGGCGGCTATGACACCGACGCCCAGAACCGTGGAGCTGCGGGCGAGTCCCCCGCCGCGCTGCTTGGCCACCCGGTGCTTGCCACGCGCCGGACGGAGGGCGTCCTCGGTGGGATTCCAGACCTCCTGCGGACCCTCGTCGTGGTGGTAGCTGCCGTAGCCGAAGGCATCGGTGCTGCGCTGGCTCGGCACGTACGGGGCCTCGGGGGCAGGCCGGTTTGACGCCACGTGGGCGTGCTCCTTTCCTTCCTTCTCGCCTACCGGGTTAGCTGACGGGTTCGGAGCAGGAAGGTCTCCTACGCGCGTATAACCGCCGTGCTGCCACGGCGACTTACGCGTGATTCACCCCAAGTTGGTGGTTCCCCGGTTCCCTTGCGGGATTCGGCGCGTGCGCACGGAGCCGACTCTTGTGACGGCTGGGACGACCGCGCTGCGTTATCGAACGTTAATAGACCCGGGGTGCGGATTCCAAGCTGTTCCGCTTGATCATTAACCTTTTTCGGCAGGACGTAGGGGTCATGGCCGGTAAAAAACGGGCGAGTTGACCCCACCGACACAGACTCTCAGGCACCTCACAGGTATTGACGGTATGTCAGTTGTTATGCGGAGGGCGCTCATCTGATCACCCGCCGTGACATCGTCAGGGCCGTCGTACAGCGAGCGGCGCACAACGACTCAGGGCCGGAATCCGTTGACTGGATTCCGGCCCTGGGCCTTCAGTAGCGGGGACAGGATTTGAACCTGCGACCTCTGGGTTATGAGCCCAGCGAGCTACCGAGCTGCTCCACCCCGCGTCGGTGAAACCAGCATACGCCATCCGCGGGACCGCTCGCGCCACCTTTACGTCGCCGCAGCTCAGGGGCCGGTTCTCAGCTGGCGGGATTGCCCGCGTGGGTCAGGGTCTCCCAGGAGACGAAGAGGTTGTCGGTGCCGGCCGGGCGGGTCTCCTCGGCGAGCTTGTGGGCGGCCGGGACGGCGATGTCGAGGCGGTTCTCCAGGTGGTTGAGGGCAACCTCCAGGTCCGGCCCCATGTTCCGGTCGACCTTCCCGCCGCACAGCCACACGGGCGCGGACTCCCCCGCCTGGTACCGGGCGTGGAAGGCAAGCGCGCTCTTGAGCCGGTCCTTCACCTCGCCGTACAGGTCGATGCCCTGGTGCCAGGCGGTCTCGGCGATGTGGGCGGTGGCGGCGATGGAGTAGCCGACGTGCTTGAAGTTGCGGCAGGTCTCCTGGGACATGCCGTCCTTGTACGTCTTCTGCCCGAACCAGTACGTCGTGAGCTTCTGCGGGGTGTTGACGGTCGACCCCTTGGGCGTGAGCGGCAGCCTGCCGTCCTTCGCCAGGTAGAAGTAGGCGGGCACGCGCTGCCGGAACCGTTCCAGGGCGTGCTCGAAGGCCTTGCGGTCCTCCAGGAAGACGGCGATCCCGATGGCCGCGTCGGTCATCACGAGGTCCCAGTTGCCGTTGTAGTCGGGGACCTTGCGGGTGACGGTCGGGAGATAGGCCGCCCGCAGCATGGTCTCGAACCGCGCGACCCGGTCCGCCGGCCAGCCCGCGCCGGGACTGTGCCGGACGATCTCCGCGGCCCGCGCCCACGTCGCCCCGGCCCACCCGGTCTGCAACCCGGCGTCCTCCTCGGTGTGCCGCCGCATCCGCGCCGACCAGGCGTCCATGATCTCCCTGGCCTTCACGGCGTGCTGCTGCTTGCCGGTGATCCAGAAGAGCAGGGCCTGGGTGTAGGCGGCGATGGCGTCCTCGCGCTCCTCGACACACCCGTGCGCGGGCCGGTCGGCGTGGTCGCCGCCGGGGCAGTCGACGCTGGCGTACGGCTCGGGCCGGTACTTGTACGCCCCGTACTTGCTGTCCCGCATGTCGAGGTAGGCCTTGAGCCACGGCTGCTTCCCCGCGGTGACGTTCTTCTTCACGGCCTCCAGCTGCGCCTCGCTGACGAGCACGCCGGGGTGGGTGAAGGCGGTGTCCGGGGGGAGGGCGCGGGCCATGGTGCGGGTGTCGGCACCGGTCCCCGCGCAGGCGGTGGCGAGGAGGGGGGCCAGCAGGAGAGCGGCGGTGAGTCGGGGCCTCATAGGGGAAGCGTGGACCGGGAGTTGCCGGGCCGCAGGATCTGTTGGGCCGATCGGTCGGTCGAGGCCACGGCCGCCGCTGCCGCGGCCGGCTGACGCTACGACAGCAGGTACTGGTTACGACAGCAGGTGCTGTACGACAGCAGGTACTGGTACGACAGCAAGTGCGGGTTACGACAGCAAGTGCCGGTTCGGCGCCTTCGCCCGCTCCTCGTACTCCGGCAGTACGACGACGTCGACGCCCTCCGCCGCCAGCAGCCCGTTCCCGTCCGCCGCCGCCACGAACGTGTCCGGCTCCCGCCAGGTCGTCACCACGCGGCGCACCCCGGCGTCGAGGATCAGCCGGGCGCAGGGCGCCGGGCGGGAGGCGCGGCGGGCGCAGGGCTCCAGGCTGCTGTAGACGGTCGCCGACGCCAGCCGGGGATCGTTCGCGTCGATCTTCGCCAGGGCCGCCTCCTCCGCGTGTACGACGGGGTCGTCGCCCTCCCTCGAATACCCGCGGGCGAGTTCCGTGCCGTCGGCGGCGACCACGACCGCGCCGACGCTGAACGCGGTCCGCGAGGGCGGGCAGAGCGTCGCCAGTTCGCAGGCGAGGCGGAGCCAGTGGTGGTCGGCGGGTGTGGCGCGCGGGCCGGTGCCGGGGGCCGTGGGTTCGTAGCGCATGAGGACCACGTCCTCGATCTGCCGGGTTTCCGTCAGTCGCAGGCGTCCGCCCTGGTAGCCGCCGGGGCCGAAGAGGCGGGGGGCCTCCGGGGTGCCGACGAACAACGGGGCCAGGACCAGCTGGAGTTCGTCGGCGAGGCCCAGTTGGAGGAGCTGGGTGTGGATACGGCCGCCGCCCTCGACCATGAGGCGGTCCACGCCGCGGGCGGCGAGGTCGGCCAGGAGGCGGTGCCAGTCGAGGTCGGGGCCGAGGGGGACTACGTCGGCGGCGAGGCCGTGCGCCTCGGCGCGCTCGGCGCCCTTGTCCGTCGTATAGAGGAGCTTGTCGCCGCCCGTGTGCCAGAACTTCGCCTCCGGGTCCAGGTCGCCCGAGCCGCTGACCGTGACCTTCAGGGGGTACTCCGGCTTGCCCGCCGCCACCCGGGCCGCGCGGCGCTCGGCGGAGTTCACCAGCAGGCGCGGGTTGTCGGCGCGGATGGTGCCGGCGCCGATCAGGATCGCGTCGACGGAGGCGCGGACCTCGTCGACGCGGTCGAAGTCGGCCGGGGAGGAGAGCAGGAGCCGGTCGGGGCCGGTGTCGTCGAGGTAGCCGTCGAGGGAGACGGCGGCGGAGAGGAGGACGTACGGGTGGGGCATCGGCGCGGTCCCTCTCGCTGAGATGTGCTGGCGCGTGGCTGTGACGTGCTGGGGCGTGCTGTGACGTGCAGCTCTTGGTTCAAGTTTGAAGCAAACCTACACTGGGGGCATGACGACCCGCTGGCTCACCCCCGAGGAGCAGCGCGCCTGGCGCGCGTACATCGCCGCGGCGCACCTCCTGGAGGACGCGATCGACCGGCAGCTCCAGCAGGACGCCGGCATGCCGCACCTGTACTACTCCATCCTCTCCACTCTCTCCGAGGCGCCGGAGCGGAGGCTGCGGATGACCGATCTCGCCGAGGGGCTGAAGATCACGCGTCCGCGGCTGACGTACGCCGTGACCCGGCTGGAGAAGGACGGGCTGGTCGGGCGGGAGAGCTGTCGCTGGGACAAGCGCGGCAGCATCGCCGTACTGACCGACGAGGGCATGGCGGAGGTGGAGCGGGCGGCGCCCGGACATGTCGAGACGGTCCGCTCCGCCCTCTTCGACCGGCTCAGCCCGGAGCAGGTGGGTCAGTTGGAGGAGATCTCGCGGGCGATCGCGGACGGGCTCCAGGAGGACACGGGGGACGAGGTTCCGTGGCGGCGGCGGTCGTCGCCGTCCTGTTCGTGACGAGCGCCATATATCCGCGAGCGCCATAAATCTGTTGCTTCAAATTTAAAGCATGGGGTAGGGTCTCGACCTGTAGATCTGCTTCAAATCTGAAGCAGATATGTCTACGGACCGGAGTACCCGCATGACCGACATCCCCGCCGCAACCCAGCGCTCCCGTGTCCGCGTGCCCCTGCGCTTCGGTGACGGCTACCGCGTCGACTCCGAGCTGGTCACCTTCCACGGACTGGTCGACGGCCAGGAACACCTGGCGGTCGTCCTCGGTGAGCCGGGCCCGAACCCGCTGGTCCGGCTGCACTCCGAGTGCCTCACCGGTGACGTCTTCGGCTCCGCCCGCTGCGACTGCGGCCCGCAGCTGCGCGAGGCGGTCGAGCGCATCGCCGAGCGCGGCGGCGTGCTGCTGTACCTCCGTCAGGAGGGCCGCGGCATCGGTCTCTACAACAAGCTCGACGCGTACGCCCTCCAGGACCAGGGCCTCGACACCTACGCCGCGAACACCGCGCTGGGCCTGCCCGAGGACGACCGTGACTACACGGCGGCCGCGCAGATGCTGAAGGCCCTGGGCATCGAGTCGCTGGACCTGCTGTCCAACAACCCCGACAAGGCGGGCCAGTTGCGCGACCTCGGCATCGACGTCCGCGATCGCGTCCCCACCGGCGTCTTCACCACCGCCCACAACGTCCGCTATCTGCGGGCGAAGGTGCTCCAGACGCAGCACACGCTGCCGCTGGGCGAGCTCACCGAGTTGAGCGTCGGATAACTACTTGGGCGTGTGCGCCAGGTAGGCCAGGACGGCCAGCACCCGGCGGTGGCCGCTGTCGCTCGGGGGCAGGCCGAGCTTCAGGAAGACGTTGCCGATGTGCTTGTGGACGGCGCGTTCGGTGACGACGAGAGTCTTCGCGATGGTCGCGTTGTCGTGGCCCTCGGCCATGAGCGCGAGGGTCTCGCGCTCGCGCGGGGTGAGGGAGTCCAGCGGGCTGTCCTTGCGGCGGGTGAGGAGTTCGGTGACGACCTCGGGGTCCAGGGCGGTGCCGCCGGCGGCGACCCGTTCCAGCGCGTCGAGGAACTCGTCGACCCGGCCCACCCGGTCCTTGAGGAGATAACCGACCCCGCTGGTGCCGCCGGAGAGCAGTTCGGCGGCGTACGACTCCTCGACGTACTGCGAGAGCACGAGGACCGGAAGGCCGGGCAGCTGCTGCCTGGCCTCCAGAGCGGCCCGCAGCCCCTCGTCCCGGAATCCCGGCGGCATGCGCACGTCCAACACGGCGACATCCGGCCGGTGTTCGAGGAGGGCGGGCATGATCTCCGGCCCGGTCCCGGCGACGGCCACCACCTCGTGCCCGGCGGACGTCAGCAGCAGGACCAGGCCCTCCCGCAGCAGGGCGTTGTCCTCGGCGATCACCACACGCACGGCAGCTCCACTTCGATCACGGTCGGCCCCCCGACGGGGCTCGACACGTCCACGGTCCCGTCCAGCGCGGCCACCCTTCGCCGCATGCCCAGCAACCCCGAGCCGCCGCTCTCCTCGGCACCGCCCCGACCCTCGACATCGCTCACCCGCACCCGCAGTCCGCGCCGGGTCCGGGTCAGCCGTACCTCGGCGCGGGGCGAGCCACTGTATTTGGCGGCGTTGGTGAGGGACTCGGCGACCACGAAGTAGGCGGCGGCCTCGACGGCGGCGGGCGCGCGCACCCCTTCGTCCAGCCCCTCGTCCTCGATGCTCACGCGCAGCCCGCTGCTCGCCGCGAGGGCCCGTACGGCACCGACCAGACCCCGGTCGCTGAGGATCGGCGGGTGGATGCCGCGGACGACCTGGCGCAGCTCGGTCAGCGCCTGCTCGGCCTGGTCCTGGGCCTCGTCCAGGAGCTTGCGGGCGGCCTCGGGGTCACGGTCGTAGGCCCGTTTCGCCAGCCCGATCCGCATCGACAGGGCGACCAGGCGGGCCTGGGCGCCGTCGTGCAGGTCGCGTTCGATACGGCGGAGTTCGGCACCGTGCGCGGCGATCGCGTCGGCGCGGGTCGCGGCCAGCTCCTCGACCCGGCGGGCCAGCACGGCCTTCGGGGACGGCTTGAGCAGCGCGGTCGACCAGTCGGCCTCCAGGTCGGCGATCCGCACGATGAGCGGCAGGACGACCGGCTGCCGCCGCAGCAGGCCGCTCCACACGCCGTCCACGACGAGCCCGATCGGCCACAGCGGGAGGGCGAGGAAGACCAGGGCGCCGTACAGGTAGTACGCGACCATCCAGCGGAAGTCGGTGAGCGTGCCGGGGTCGTGCACGGCGGTCCGGAAGCGCTCGCGGGTCGTGCCGGTGAGGGGCTGGTAGGCCTCGGGAATCCGTACGCCGGTCCACGCGGCCGTCGTCTTCCGCTTGGCGCCCGCGATCCGCCGGATCAGCAGCACCGTCTCGGGCAGCAGCCAGGCCCCGACCAGCGCGAGGGTGCCCACGGCGGTGATCAGCAGCACACAGACGAAGATCCACACGCCGAAGGCCATCGCCGCGGCGAGCAGTAGATGCCCCGTCGCCCGCACGGCCCGCCGCATGGTCTTTCCCATGCGGGAAGGCTAGGTCACGGGGGTGCGGGACGGCGGTCGAGCGGGCTCCCCTGTCGGGGTGTAGCGGGCTACACCTCCAGCTCTTTCTCCATCAGCACGGTGTCGATCCACCGGCCGTGCTTGGGTCCTACGGCGGTCAGCCGGCCGGCGTCGGTGAAGCCGAAGCGGCGGTGGAGGGCGAGGGAGGCGGCCGCGGCGTCGCTGTCCGCGACCACGGCGATCATCCTCCGCTTCCCGGCCAGGGCCGCCGCCTCGATCAGCGCGCCCAGCAGGGCACTGCCCAGCCCCTTCCCGGTGGCGTCCGGGGCGAGATAGATCGAGTTCTCCACGGTGAACCGGTAGGCGGGCCGGGGTCGCCACGCGGTCGCGTACGCGTACCCGGCGACCGTCCCGGAAACCTCGGCGACGAGGAACGGCAGCCCCGCCTCGGCGAGTTCACGGCGCCGCTGCTCCCGCTCCGCGGCCGAGCACGCCGGTCGCCGTGGCCGTGGCCGTGTCCATGTCCGAGTTCGTCTCCGTCTCCTTGCGCCGGTTACGCCAGGACCACGCACCCCCGCCGCTCCAGCTCGGCCACGAGCGGCGACGAGGTGTCCACGGCGTTCCACCGCAGGTCCAGCTTCTCCAGTGCGGGCAGGTCGGTGAGCCAGTCCGGCAGGTGGGTGAGGTGATTGCTGCGCAGGTCCAGGTGGCGCAGGAGGGGGAGGCCGGCGAGGGCGTCCGGGAGGTCGGTGAGGGCGTTGTCCCGCAGCTCCAGGTGGCGCAGCTCGCGCAGGCCGGCGACGGACGGGGGCAGGCCGGTGAGCCGGTTGCCGCGGAGCCAGAGTTCGCGCAGGGCGGGGAGGTCACCGATGCCGTCCGGCAGGGTGGTGAGCAGGTTGTGCTGGGCCCGGAGTTCGACGAGCCCGGTCATCCGGCCGACGGCGTCCGGGAGTTCGGCGAGCTTGTTCTCGCCGACGTTGAGATAGCGCAGCCGGGTGAGGTCGCCGAGGGCGCCGGGGAGTTCGGTGAGGTCGTTGTCGTGCAGGTAGAGGAAGCCGGAGAGGCCGGTCAGGGCGCCGAGTTCGGGCGGCACCGAGGTGAGGTGGTTGTGGCCGAGGTCGAGCGTGGTCAGGCGGTGGAGGCGGCCGATGGCGGGCGGGAGGTGCGTGAGGCCGTTGTCGGCGAGGATCAGCACCTGGAGTTCGGTGCGCTGCCAGACCGAGTCGGGGACGTGGCCGAGCTGCCGGCGCCAGAGATTGAGGACGTGCGGTGCCGTCATGCCCGCGCCTCCGCCGCCGCGGCCAGCATCCGGAGGGTCTCCCCGATCCGGCGGCGGAACTCCGGGTCGGTGACGGTCCCGTCCGCGCCGAGCATCCCCCGGTCCACGGGAAGTTTCACGCAGGCCGACTCCACGATCCCGGCGCCGGTGTAGCCGAGCACCGTCCGCAGGGTGGCCTCCGCGCCTCCCCCGCGTCCCTTGGCGGCCGCGTTCACCCAGGCGGCCGGCTTGTCGCTGATCTCGGTGCCGCCGACCGTCCAGTCGAGCAGGTTCTTGAACGAGCCCGGCAGCGTCCCCGCGTACTCCGGTGTGCAGATCAGGAGCCCGGCCGCCGAGTCGATCGCCTCCCTCAGCGCGGTCACGGGCGTGGGCAGCGGGTCGGTGTCGTCGTCGGGGTTGAAGTGCGGAAGGCCGGCGAGACCGTCGTACAACACCGCCCGTACTCCCACCGCCGGCGCCACGGCCTCGGCGGTGCGCAGTACGGCCTCGTTGGTGGAGCCGGAGCGCAGGCTCCCCGACAGCAGCAGGATCACCGGTGACGTCGACATGGGCCCAACCTACGTCGCCGCCACAGGTGTTGGACTCGCGTTACCCGAGCGGGCCGAGGATCTCCTGGGACTCGATGAGGCCCTGGTCGCTGGGGGCCTTGCCGTCCTCGAAGACGCGGGCGGCCTGTCGGGCGCGGAAGTCGAGGTGGGCCTCGGCGGGCCTGGGGTAGCCGTGGCGGGCGCGGGCCTCGGCGGGCGTCAGCACTTCCTGTGTGCGGGGCGGGATGCCGAGTTTCATCGGCGCGATCACCGGGACCGTGGAGGGCGAGAGGCGTCCTATCAGGAGCAGTTCGAGCCGGGGGCTGAGATGGGCGAGCGCGAAGGCCGTCTTCATGACGGGCACGATGAGGGTGTCGAGGAGGCGTGACTGCCGGATGCCGGCCAGCTCGCGCATCCAGCGCGGCAGGGTGGCGATCGTGGCGATCCGCTGCGCCCGCGCGACGACCAGGCTCGCGGGCTTCGCCCACCACGGCGTCGGCGGCAGCACGAGCTCGGTCCTCAGCAGGTGGTTCATGGCCTGCCGGGCGATCGGGCTGGCGGACAGCCGCGGGCGCATCTCCGCGAAGTACGCCCGGACGCCGTCCCGGCTGCGAGGGACGTCATCGGGCGAGCAGGTCTGGAGCTCGGCGGCGAGGGCGCATGCCTCCCAGTACTCCGTCTCCTCCTGCTCGGTGAGCTTGCCGGGGCCGTACTTCTCGTACGCGTAGAGGATCGAGTGCCAGCCGGTCAGCTGGATCCACAGCTGGGAGGCGGGGTCGTTGGCGTCGTAGGTGCCGCCGCCGTACGGCAGCTCGCCGATCGCCTTGGAGTGGACCTTGACCAGCACGTCCGCGGCCTTGCAGACCTCACGGGTGCCGGCGAACGCCACCATCGCGAAGTACCGCAGGGTGCGGTCGTAACGGGTGCGGGCGCGCCGGTAGATGCCCTGGGTCGCGTGCACGGCGGCGACGAGCGGCGGGTCGAGTTCCTCGACGACCACGGCGCGCTGGAAGCCGACCGTCGGGGCGGTCGGATAGCTCCAGACCTTCCACACGACCGAGCCGGGCCCGAAGAAGCCGTAGTCCTCGTGCGGTGCGACGTCACCGCGCCTCAGCCTGGCCATGGGCCACTCCTCACTTACGACACTGGTGTCGTAAATTAAGACACGGCTGTCGTAAACTGCCAAGGTGTCAGCGCCCATGACTTCCGAGGACAAGCCCCGCAAGCGCCGCCCCTACGCCCCGCGCGTCCCGATCGAGCAGCGCCGCGAGCAACTGCTGGACGCGGCCCTCGCCGTGATCGTGAGCGAGGGGTACGACCGGATCTCCATCGACGCGATCGCGAAGCGGGCCGGTGTCGCCCGGTCCGTGGTCTACGGCGCCTACGACAACCTCGACACCCTGCTGACCGCGCTGCTCGACCGCCAGCAGGCGCGCGCCTACGACAGCCTGCTCGCCACGCTGCCCGACTCCACGGACTCCTCCGACCCGGCCACGTTCGCCGCGGAGACGGTCCACCGCATGTCCGCGATGCTCCATCAGGACCCGGACACCTGGCGGCTGATCCTGTCCCCACCCGGCAACATGCCGACGGTGGTCCGCGACCGCATCGAGGCGGACCGGGAGCGGTTCCGGCGCCTGGTCGAGGCGTGGCTGGCCCGAACCCTGGCCGACCGCGACGGCCCCGACCTCGACGCCCGCATCCTCGCCCACGCCCTGGTCGCCTGCGCCGAACACTTCGGCCGCATTGCCCTCACCGCCCCCGGCACCTTCGACCCCGCGCACCTGATCGACCAGGTACGGCTGATCCTGGGCACCCTCTGGCCACGGACGCGCTGACCCCGAGAACGAGACGGACGCGCTGACCCCGAGAACAAGTCGGCGCCCGAACCGACCGAAGCCGGCTCGGGCGCCACGCCCCGTAGGCCCTGTGGGACTCGAACCCACAACCAATGGATTAAAAGTCCACTGCTCTGCCAATTGAGCTAAGGGCCCAGGCGATGTTGCCTCCCCGAGCATAGCCGGACGCGGCCGTCTCTCCGATCGGGTATCGGGGACACGGCCGCGCCGCGGTCGGGGACCGGCCGCAAAGATCACGGATCGACCGGTTCGGGGGCACCCTTGCGGGCCGCTTCCCGCGCCCGCGTCCGCTCGTGGTCGGGGTTGAGGAACCAGTGCCGGGCCGAGGCCAGCCACCAGGTCGCCGCGAAGCCGAGGACCGCGAGGACGGCCACCGGCGCGTAGTTGAAGGTCTCCCAGGTGACCGGCGAGACCTGCGGCAGCATGAACAGGACCGTGATCACGCCGACCCACACCACCGACACCACGCCGATCGCCCGGGACCAGCGGCCCAGATGCCACGGCCCGCGCTCGAACTCCTCGCCCTTGCGCAGCCGCAGCAGCGTCGGGATGACGTACGCGATGTAGAGGCCGATGACGGCGATCGACGTCACCGCCGCGTACGCCGTCACATTGATCAGGTACGGCAGGCCCAGGACCAGCGCGCCGCCCGCCGCCAGCCACACCGCCGCGACCGGCGTCCGGGTGCGCGGGCTGACGGTGTGCCAGACGTGCGAGAAGGGCAGCGCGCCGTCCCGCGAGAAGGCGTAGATCATGCGGCTGTTGGCGGTCACGGACGCCATCCCGCAGAACAGCTGCGCCCCGATGACGACGAGCAGCAGCAGCTTGCCGGAGGTCGCGCCCAGGGCGTCCAGCAGGATCTGGGCGGGCGGCGCCCCCGTCGAGGAGTTCAGGGCACCGTCGTAGGACTGGATGGCGAAGGTGAAGCCGAGCAGCAGTACGAAACCGGCGATCCACGACGTCCAGATCGACCGCACGATCCCCTTCGGGCCGGCCGTCGAGGCGTCGTGGGTCTCCTCGGTCATGTGGGCGGAGGCGTCGTACCCGGTGAAGGTGTACTGGGCCATGAGCAGGCCGAGCGCGACCACGTACACGCCGCTGCCCCAGCCCGTGTTGTTCACGAACTCGCCGAACACGAAGGACGCCGACTGGTGGTGGTCGGGGGCGAAGGTGAGCGCCCCGACGATGACCGCGACACCGAGCACGTGCCACCACACGCTCACGCTGTTCAGCAGGGCCACGATCCGCACGCCGAAGGTGTTCAGCAGGCCGTGCAGGACGAGGATCGCCGCGAAGAGCAGCGTGGTCCGGCCCGGGGTCACCTCGAAGTCGAACTGGAGGTTCAGGTACGCGCCGAGGAAGGACGCGGCCCCGAAGTCGATGCCGGCGGTCACGGCGACCTGCCCGAGCACGTTGAACCAGCCCGTGAACCACGCCCACGCGGCCGCCGTCCGGGGCGGGGCCAGCCGATGGGCCCAGAAGTACAGCCCCGCGGAGGTCGGGTACGCCGAACAGATCTCGGCCATCGACAACCCGACGAACAACGTCATCAGCCCGACCGCGACCCAGCCCCAGGTGATCACCGCGGGGCCGCCGGTGTTCATGCCGAACAGATACAGCGTCAGACAGCCCGACAGGACCGAGATGATCGTGAAGGAGACCGCGTAGTTGGAGAACGCCGACATACGGCGGGCCAGGACCTGCGTGTAACCGAGCTGGGCCAGCCGTTCCTCGTCCGACAGGCCGTTCGGCCCCTTGGACGGCCCGCTCGCTATCGCGTCATCTGTCATGCCCCCAGCAATTCCCTCACCGGGGGCGTGACACACGTCACAGCATGGCCAAAAAGTGCCGTGCGGAGCGCCGCCGCCCGCCCGCACCGGGGGGCCACGGCGCTCCGCGCCTCACACGGCGCCGTTCAACCGCAGCTCCGCCCCCTGCCCGTCAGCAGCCGCCGCCACCAACTCCCAGGTGTACGAGCCGTCGTCGACCCCGTCCCACACCACCTCGAGCGCCGCACCCCGCTGCACCGCGTCCAGCGTCTTCACGGTCGTCCCCGACGCGTCCTTGACGACGACGTGCGCGCCCGGTGCGGCCGGCTTGGAGAGTTGCCAGGAGGCGGTCCAGCGGTCGGCGGACCGTTCCGCGTGGGCCTCGGCCGCGGTGAGCGCCGATGTCGGTACGCCCGACGCCACCGCCCGCATCGCCCCCGGCTTCCCGCGCTCCGGGAGCCAGGCCACGCCGCCGCCGAAGCGGTCGACGGCGTAGGCGCCGTGCGCCATGTACCCCGGCAGGTCCGCCGCCAGGACCCGGGTCTGCACCGCGTCGCCCGTGTGGAAGTCGACGAGCCGGAGCTCGCCCGCCGTCTCGTCGTGCACGACCACGTATCCGTCGCCCAGCTCACCGTCCGCCGGTACGTCGATCATGTGCCCGGTCTCGCGGTCCCAGACCCCGGAGCCCGCCGGGTCGCCGGAGGCCGCGCAGGTCCAGTAGACCCAGCGGCCCACCGCCTGGAGGTCGGTCGGCGTGCACTCCTTGCCGAGCGCGAAGCTCTCGGTCGCGCCGGACTTCAGGTCGGTCGACGTCACCGTCCCCTTGGTGGCGCCCGGCGTCCAGAAGCTGCTGCCCCAGACGGCCGCCGCCGACGCGGGCCGGGTCAGGAGGACCTTGTCGGAGCCGGGCTTCTCGCGGTCGATGACGTACTGCTGGTACGAACCGAACCCGGACATGTAGCCGTACCCGAAGACGACGTACCGCCCGGACGCGTCCACGATCTGGCCCCCGCCCGGCACGCCGACCGAAACCGCGTCGTCCGGGGTGGACCGGACGTCGATCCCGCCGCCCGCCGGGTAGGCGAACGCGCCGTCGCCGAGCGCGAACGCCCCGCTGCCCGCCGTACCGCCCGTGCCGTCGGTGCTCAGCGGCGGCTGGGCGACCAGGCTGCGCCCGCCGGCCGACGACACACCGGTGTCGAGGTGGCGCTTGTAGAGGGACGGGAGGTAGTTGGTGTCCGGCTCGCTCGTCGCCAGGTCACCGGCGGCCAGCGTCACCGCCCCGTACGTGCCCGCCTTCGGCGCCACCGAACGCAGCGTGCTCACCGCGAGGGTCCCGTCGGAGGCCGCGGTCACCTTCCGCACGCCCCAGTCGCCCGCCGACGCCCCGCCCGCGACCAACACCCCGCCGTCCGGCGTCGGGTTGAGGCCGTAGGTGCCGCCGAGGCGGGCGTGCGGCAGCAGCGTGCGGACCTGACCGCCGGTCAGGGACACCGCCAGCAGCGGCTCGCCCCGGTCCTTCGGGGCGTCGCTGTTGCGGAACGACTCGGTCTGGCGCAGCGAGACCAGCCAGTCGCCGACCAGCGCGATGTACGCCCGCTGGTCGTACGACGAGGCCACGTCCACCGTGGTCTCGGCACCGTCGAGGGCGTCGCGGCGCAGCAGGTGCGCCTTCTGGTCGCCGTACGCCGGGTCGAACCAGGCGACGTACGTCCCGCCGACCGCGACCTGCGTGTACCCGCTGCCCCACGTGCCCTTGAGCACGCCGGTGATCCGGCCGGTCGTCGTGTCCACCAGGCCCACTTGGCCGGTGGAGTCGCCGGAGACCCAGATGGCGAGGGTGTCGGCGTCGCCGCCGAGCACCTTGTACGACGCCGGCTTCACACCGTCCTTGCCGGTGACCGTGGTGTCCTTCAGCTCCCCGTCGTCGCGGGGGCGCAGCAGATGCAGGGACTCCACGGAGCCGTCCGCGGTCCAGGTCGCGGTCAGCACGGTGTCGCCGTACGTGCCCTGGTACGTCTGTCCCTCGGGGAGCGTGAAGCGGATCGAGGTGCCCGCCTTCATGTCCTTCAGTTCCACGGAACGGTCGGCCGGGGTGTAGACACCGACGACGTCCGAGGCGAAGCCCCCGATGCGCTGGGCGGAGAGGTCGGCCGGGTCCTTGCCGATGGCCGACGCGGTGCCGGACGTGGGGGTCCAGCGGTATCCGGTGAAGTCCTCGGAGCCGTCGCGCTCCACGCGGCCGAGGTCGCCCGTGCCGCCCACCGACTCCAGGTTGAGGCCGCGCGGCAGATAGCGGTCGGGGGCGTCGATGGTGAGGGGCGCCGGGGCCGCCGTGTCGGCATGGGCGGCGGGCAGGACGACGACGGAGGCGGCGAGCGCCCCGGTCACGAGGAAGAGGGAACGGGCGTGGGTGGGCTTGTGGCGTGGGGCCACGACACCTCCAACTGGCTAGGGAGGCGCGGAAGTTAACACAGCCCACACACAGGAATCGAACACACTCACGAATCACAAGGAGTCCGGCAAACCGCCTCCGAGGAGCCCCGAAACGCCGAAGGGCCCGTACGACCGAAGTCGTACGGGCCCTTCTCAGACGGGATCAGCCGTTGCGCTTCCAGCGCGGCTTGTCGTCACGGCGACCGAAGGACGAGCCGGAACCGGAGCCGGTGCCACGGTGGTCGTCACGGCGGCCGTACGGGCGCTCGTGGCCGCCGGAGCGGAAGCCCGGACGGTCGTCGCGGCGGTCGCGGTTGAAGGGACGGTCGCTGCCACGGTGCCCACCGCGCTCGTCACGACGCTCGAAGGAACGGCCGGCCGGACGGTCGTCGCGACGGAAGCCGCCACGGTCGTTGTCCCGACGCTCGAACCCACGCTCGCCACGGTCACGGTTGTCGCGGTTGTCGCGGTTGAAGCCACCGCGGTCGTCACGGCGCTCGAAGGAACGCCCACCACGGTCATCGCGGCGGTCGTCACGACGGAAGCCACCCCGGTCGTTGTCCCGACGCTCGAAACCACGGCCGCCACGGTCGTCACGGCGCTCGAAGGAACGCCCACCACGGTCGTCACGGCGGTCGTCACGACGGAAGCCGCCACGGTCGTTGTCCCGACGCTCGAAGCCACGCTCACCACGGTCACGGTTGTCGCGGTTGTCGCGGTTGAAGCCACCACGGTCGTCACGACGCTCGAACGAACGCCCACCACGGTCATCGCGACGGAAGCCACCCCGGTCGTTGTCCCGACGCTCACGACGCTCGTACGGCGCCGCGCTCTCGGTCCGGTCGACGTCCTGCGCCGCCGGCTGCTCGGGCACGGCCACCTCGGCGGCCTCGACGGCGGCCACGGCCTCCGCCTGCGCCTCGGCCACGGCGGTCTCCGGGTCCTCACCGCGGTCGCGGGCGGCCCGGGCGACGAGACGGTCGGCCTCCTCGCGCAGCTCGGCGGCACGGCGCTGCGCCCGCTCCAGCTGCTTGGTCAGGGAGGCGACCTCACGCTCGGCCTGCTGCGCGGCGTTGCCCGCGGACTCGGCCTGGACCTCGGTCATCGACCGGGCGCCGGTGATCTCGGCGACCTCGGGGTCGAAGGCGCCCGCGCCCTGGATGATGTGCCGGCCGGCGTCGACGCCCGCGTCCTCCATGAGGCGGAAGATCTGGCGGCGCTGGTGCGGCAGGGACAGGGAGACGACCGTGCCGGTGCGGCCCGCGCGAGCGGTACGGCCGGCGCGGTGCAGGTAGTCCTTGTGGTCGCCGGCCGGGTCCACGTTGAGGACCAGGTCGATGCCGTCCACGTGGATACCGCGGGCGGCGACGTCGGTGGCGACGAGGACGTTGACGTACCCGTCCTTGAAGTCGGCCAGCGTCCGGGTGCGGGCGCCCTGGGTCATGCCGCCGTGCAGCGCGTCGGCCTTCACGCCGGAGTCGCGCAGCTGCTCGGCGACGCGGTCGGCGCCCAGCTGGGTGCGGACGAAGATGATGGTGCGGCCCTTGCGGGAGGCGATGGCCGCGGTGACCGGCGCCTTGTCCTTGGGCTTCACGATGAGGATGTGGTGCGACATGGTCGTCACCGCGCCCTGGGCGGCGTCGACCTCGTGCGAGACCGGGTCGACCAGATAGCGCTTGACCAGCGTGGAGATCTCGTTCTCCATGGTCGCGGAGAACAGCATCCGCTGGCCGCCGGCCGGGACCTGGTCGAGCAGCTCGGTGACCTCGGGCAGGAAGCCCAGGTCGGACATCTGGTCGGCCTCGTCGAGGACGGCGATCTGGACGTTCTCCAGCGAGCAGGCGCCGCGGTTGATGATGTCGCGCAGACGGCCGGGCGTGGCGACGAGGATGTCGACGCCGCGCTCCAGGGCGTAGATCTGGTTGCCCATCGACGTGCCGCCGCAGACGACCTTCATCTTCAGGCCGAGGACGTCGCCGTACGGCTGGAGGGCGTCCGCCACCTGCATGGCGAGCTCACGGGTCGGGGTGAGGATGACCGCGCGGGGCTTGTGCTTCTCGGTGCGGCCGCCGGCGAGCGTCGCCAGGGTCGGCAGACCGAAGGAGAGGGTCTTGCCGGAGCCGGTGCGGCCACGGCCGAGGATGTCCTTGCCGGCCAGGGCGTCCGGGATGGTCGCGGCCTGGATCGGGAAGGGGGTGGTCACACCGTTCTGCGCGAGCTTGCGCACGACGCCCTCGGGGAGACCGAGGTCGGCGAAGGTGACCTCGGGGGTCTCGTCGACCGAGTCGGCCGACTCGACGGCCTCGACGGTCTCGAGCGCCTCGACGGCCTCGTTCTCGTCGTTCTCGGGCATGACGATGTGATCAGAACTGGAAATGGACATGCGTAAGCGAAACCTTCCGGAGTCTCGTCGGCACGCGCCCGTCAACTCCGTGATTTCGCAATACGACCGCCTCTATGCGGTCAGCCACGGCAAGGGAGAGAACGCGCCACACGGCGCTCTCTGCAATGGCGCCGGGCAATGGGATCAAACGATCTACCACCATACGCACCCTCCACCCCCGAAGGCAAACCAATCCCCGCGGACTAGACGTACGTCACACATCACGCCGGTGATCCCGCCGTCGGCGCCGGCTCCCGCTGGACCAGCTGCGGCTCGGTGCCCGGGTGCGCGGAGGACGACGGCTCGGCCGTGGGCGTCGGCGGCTCCGGCGACGGGGGCTCCGGCGTCGGCGTCACCGGGTCCGGATCGGCGGGCCTCGTCGGCGTCGGCTGCGCCTTGGTCGGGGTCGGCTGCCCCGGCTTGTCGGGCTTCCCGGGCTTGGGCTTCACCGAGGGGGACGCCTCGTCCGCGGCGGACGCCGAGGCGGAGGGGGACGCCGACTCCCCGTCCTTCCCCTTGTCCTTCTCCTTCTTCCCGTGCTTGCCGTCGACGCCCGCCGCCCCGTACCCGGCGCCGCCGCCCGACACCGCCGCCCCGCCGTCCGGCGCCTCACCGCCCCGGTGCCCCGCGGAGTGCGACGGCTTGGCGCTCTTGCCCCCGTCGTCGTCACCGACGCTCATGCAGCCGGCGGCAGCGGCGACGGCCATGACCGTGGCGGCCAGACGGACGGGTACGTACTTGGGGCGCACGGGCAGCCACCTCCGAGGGCGGGTGAGGGAGTCAACCTGTCCAACTCCCGCCGCCCACAAGAGGACACGCGCCGGGCCCCGGCGCCGCCCGACCGCACCCGAACCGCGCCCGACCCCGCGGATCACGCCCCCGTCCCCGACAATGTCCCTGTGCTGGAGATGACGCGCGACACCTTCGAAGAGCTGGTGGCCGAGGCCCTGGACCAGATCCCGCCCGAGCTGACCCGGGTCATGGACAACGTGGCGGTGTTCGTGGAGGACGAACCCCCGGCGGACGACCCCGAACTCCTCGGCCTCTACGAGGGCACCCCGCTCACCGAACGCGGCGAGTGGTACGCGGGCGTCCTCCCCGACCGCATCTCGATCTACATGGGCCCGACCCTGCGCCACTGCGAGACCCGCGACGACGTCGTCCACGAGGTCGCCGTCACCGTCGTCCACGAGATCGCCCACCACTTCGGCATCGACGACGAGCGCCTCCACGAACTCGGCTGGGGCTGACCCCGGCCCTTGAGGGGCCCTCCGCATACCCACCCCCGCACTTGGGCATACGGGACCAATGGCCCGCGTCCCCGCCGCAGTCCTGAACGCCCTGATCCGTGTCCGCCGCTCGCCGCGCACCCTCGCCCGGCACTACCGCACCCGCCGCCCGCACCCGGCCGTCGAACTCGTGCCCCAGCCGCACCCGTGGGGCCGCGCCCTCGGCCTGGTCGCGGTCGTGCTGCTCGGCGCCTGGCTGGGCCTGCTCATCGTCGGCAACGTCCGCACCCCCGTCGGACCCATGAACACCACGATGACCCTGCGCCCGTCCCTCACCGGCGGCACGAAGATCAACGTCTCCCCGCTCGGCGCCCTGCAACTGGACAGCCACCACGCCCCGGTCCGCCTCGACGTCAACGTCGACCAGCTCGACCCGGCCCGCTCCCAGGCCCTGGTCGACCACCCCGAACGCCTCTCCGGCCTCCAGGACGAGGTCGCCGAGGACGTCGAACACGGCACCCTCGACCTGGCCGTACGCTCCGGCGTCGCCGTCGTCGCCGGCGCCACCGCCCTCGGCCTCGCCGTCTACCGCCGCCCGCGCCGCGCCCTCGCCGCCGGCGGCCTCGCCCTGACCCTGCTGGCCGCGTCCGGCGGGACGGCGTACGCCACCTGGAACCCCGACTCGGTCCTCCAGCCGAAGTTCTCCGGCCTGCTCTCCTCGGCCCCGTCCCTGGTCGGCAACGCCCGCAGCATCGTCACCGAGTTCGACGTCTACCAGCAGGAGCTGGCCCGCCTGGTGACGAACGTGACCAAGCTGTACGACGTCACCTCCACGCTCCCCGCCTACCAGCCGGACCCCACGACCATCCGCGTCCTGCACGTCTCCGACATCCACCTGAACCCGGCGAGCTGGAAGATCATCGCCTCGCTGGTGGAGCAGTACCAGGTCAACGTCATCGTCGACTCCGGCGACACCATGGACCACGGCACCGCCGCCGAGAACGGCTTCCTCGACCCCGTCGCCGACCTCGGGGCGCCGTACGTCTGGGTCCGCGGCAACCACGACTCCCAGGTCACCCAGCGCTACCTGGAACGCATGAAGAACGTCCACGTCCTCGACGACGGCCGCGCCGAGACCGTCGCCGGGCTGCGCTTCGCCGGGCTCGGCGATCCCCAGTTCACGCCCGACCGCAGCGAGAAGTCCGGCGCCCAGGAGACCCAGGAGGCGGCCGGCGCCCGCCTCGCCGCCTCACTCCGCGACTGGACGACCGCCGGAAAGCCCGTCGACGTCGCCGTGATCCACGAACCCTCCGCCGCCCGCGAGGTCGACGGCTCGGTCCCGCTGGTCCTCTCCGGGCATCTGCACCACCAGGAGACGGAGGTCATGAGCAACGGCACCCGGCTGCGCGTCGAGGGCTCCACCGGCGGCAGCGGGCTGCGCGCGGTCGAGGGCAAGTACCCGGACCCGATCGAGGCCTCGATCCTCTACTTCGACCGCGACACCCGGCACCTCCAGGCCTGGGACTCGATCAAACTGGGCGGCCTCGGACTGACGACCGCCGAGGTCAGCCGCCATCTCCCGGAGGAGAACCTGCCGGGCGCGACCCCCACACCCACCCCCTCCCCGACGCCCTCCCCGGCCCCTTCCAGCAGCGCCCCCTAAACCGTTTTGGCGATACCTCCCGGCATCCCATATGCTTCTCACGTCCCCGACGCGCTGCGAGGCGCAAGGCGGGCCGATAGCCCTCATCGTCTAGCGGCCTAGGACGCCGCCCTTTCAAGGCGGTAGCACGGGTTCGAATCCCGTTGGGGGCACGCAACACCGTGTGCGACACTGTCGTACGCAACAGCTTGGTCCTGTGGAGCAGTTTGGAGTGCTCGCCACCCTGTCAAGGTGGAGGCCGCGGGTTCAAATCCCGTCAGGACCGCTGAGGTTTCTCTGGAACCTCGTGGCTGGGTAGCTCAGTTGGTACGAGCGATCGCCTGAAAAGCGATAGGTCGCCGGTTCGACCCCGGCCCCAGCCACAGCTAAGGCCCCGATCTTCGGATCGGGGCCTTGTTGTATGTGTCATAGATTGCTCGGTACGAGCGTCCGCGTCCGCTACCGGAGAGCACTGCTCCCCGGCTTGCAGCTCGCCCCCGCCGATGGCTTCGGCGGCAGCGGCGCATCCAGCCCTATGCGATGAGCGTGAGGGCAGGGGCCTGTGACTCAGCCCCGCAGACCCAGGTCCACCAGCCGCGCTGGCCGATGACGTGGGACGCGTTCAGATCCGCGTGCTCAACGAAGCCGCAGGATCTGCAGGTGAAGACGGACTGGCTGGGCCGGTTCCGCCGGTCGATGTGGTGGCAGCGGGAGCACTCCTGGCTGGTGTACGCGGGGTGTACGTGGACCAGGGGAACGCCTGCCCTGCGGGCTTTGTAGGCGATGAACTCGCCGAGTTGGGCGAAGGCCCAGGAGTTGATCGTGACGCGTTGGGGCTTCTTCAGCCGTGCCCGTTCGCGGATGCCGCTCAGGTCTTCGAGGGCGATGCCGCGGCCGGTGCGTTGTGCCTCCGCCACGATGTGCTTGCTGATCTTGTGGTTGATGTCGCGGGTGCGCCGCGCCTGCTTGCCGGCGTGGCGTTTTGCTCGTCGCTTGGCTGAGCGAGTGTTCTTCTTGGCGAGGTCACGTTGCAGGCGACGGTCGTTCTCGCGGGTTCGGGTGGTGTGTCGGCCGCTGTGCCGTCTGCCGGTGGAGGTGGTGGCGATGTTCTCGATGCCGAGGTCGACGCCGATGAAGCCCTGAGGTGAGGGGTTTTCGGGGGGTTCGGGCACGTCAATGGTGGCGAGCAGATACCACTGGCCGTCGTGCTGGATCAGGTCGGATTCGCCTTGCCGTCGGCGGGCGAGGAGGAGTAGCTGGTTCTCGTTTCCCGTGTAAGGGATGCGTTTCATGCGGCCTTCGACGGTCCAGATGGACACGGTTCGCTGCTCTGTCTGCCAGGAGAGCATGCGGTCGTCGTAGGGCTGGGCTGCGTAGGGGCGGAAGGTGATCGGTTTGCCGGTGGCTTTGGTGTGACGCTCGGAGCCGGGGCGGCCGAGGTTTCCGGCTTTGAGCTTGCCCGCCAGTGATGCGTATGCGTCGCAGGTCTTCTTGATGACGTGCTGGGCGGCTTGGGCGCCGAGGCTCCAGCGGTCTTTGATCTGGAGGTAGATCTGTGCGCGCAGTTCGCGGTTGCGTTTGGTTCCGGTGGTGAAGGCGTGGCGTGATGCGTGGTTGGCGGCTTCATTGCAGGCGCGGAGGGTGGCCTGGAGTGCCGTTGCCTGCTGGGGTGTCGGCAGGAGCTTCACGCGGATCACTAGCTTCACGGGAGTGAATCTAGGCCTCGTTGCAGGTTCGTTCTGCTATTCGGTGATCGATCACCGTTTCGGATGACTGTTCGCACTGACGGACGGATCAGCTCGGGCTGTGAGAGGGGCAGGGCTGGGGGGTGACGGAGGGGGGTGGACGGGGGGTGGGGGGCGGGGGGAGCAAAAGCGTTCGCCAGGAATTTCGGCGGGATGAGATCCTGGATCGCGTATGTCTACGCATCCCGCCCCCGCCCCCGGCGCCTCCGACGCCCCGAGCCTCGGCGCCCTCGCCCCCCGCCTGAGCGAGCTGTCCCTGCGCGACGCGCACCGGATCGGCCGCAGGCTCGAAGGCGCACGCAAGATCCGCAAGCCGGAGGCCCGTACCGCCGTGCTCGCCGAGATCGAGGGCGAGGTCGCGAAGGCCGAGGAACGCATGGCCGGGCGGCGCTCCCGCGTGCCCGCCGTCAGCTACCCCGAGCAGCTCCCGGTCAGCCAGAAGAAGGACGAGATCGCGGACGCCATCCGTGATCACCAGGTCGTGATCGTGGCCGGTGAGACCGGGTCCGGCAAGACGACCCAGATCCCGAAGATCTGTATGGAGCTGGGGCGTGGCGTGCGCGGCATGATCGGGCACACGCAGCCCCGCCGTATCGCCGCCCGGACCGTCGCCGAGCGCGTGGCCGAGGAGCTCAACACCCCCCTCGGCGAGGCCGTCGGCTGGAAGGTGCGGTTCACCGACCAGGTGAACCCGGACGCCACGTTCATCAAGCTGATGACGGACGGCATCCTGCTCGCCGAGATCCAGACCGACCGCGAGCTGCGCGCCTACGACACGATCATCATCGACGAGGCCCACGAGCGGTCCCTCAACATCGACTTCCTGCTCGGGTATCTGGCGCAGTTGCTGCCGAAGCGCCCCGATCTGAAGGTCGTCATCACCTCCGCGACCATCGACCCCGAGCGTTTCTCCCGGCACTTCGGGGACGCCCCGATCGTCGAGGTCAGCGGCCGGACGTACCCGGTGGAGGTGCGCTATCGGCCGTTGCTGGAAGAGGACTCGGACGACTCCGACCGCGACCAGATCACCGCGATCTGCGACGCCGTCGAGGAGCTCCAGGGCGAGGGCAAGGGCGACATCCTGGTCTTCCTCTCCGGCGAGCGGGAGATCCGCGACACCGCGGACGCGCTCAACAAGAAGAACTACCGGTTCACGGAAGTCCTGCCCCTCTACGCCCGGCTCTCGCACGCCGAGCAGCACCGCGTCTTCCAGCCGCACACCGGGCGCAGGATCGTTCTGGCGACGAACGTCGCCGAGACCTCCCTCACCGTCCCGGGCATCAAGTACGTCATCGACCCGGGCTTCGCCCGTATCTCCCGCTACAGCCACCGCACCAAGGTCCAGCGGCTCCCCATCGAGGCGATCTCGCAGGCCAGCGCCAACCAGCGCAAGGGCCGCTGCGGACGTACGTCCGACGGTGTCTGCATCCGCCTGTACTCCGAGGACGACTTCAACGCCCGCCCGGAGTTCACGGACGCGGAGATCCTGCGGACGAACCTCGCCTCCGTCATCCTCCAGATGACCGCGGCCGGCCTCGGCGACATCGAGAAGTTCCCCTTCATCGACCCGCCGGACCACCGCAACATCCGCGACGGCGTGCAGCTCCTCCAGGAGCTCGGCGCGCTGAACCCGGCCGAGAAGGACGTACGCAAGCGCCTCACCGAAACCGGCCGCAAGCTCGCCCAGCTGCCCGTCGACCCGCGGCTGGCCCGCATGGTCCTGGAGGCCGACAAGAACGGCTGTGTCCGTGAGGTCATGGTCATAGCGGCGGCGCTGTCCATCCAGGACCCGCGTGAGCGCCCCGCCGACAAGCAGACCCAGGCCGACCAGCAGCACGCCCGTTTCCGCGACGAGACCAGCGACTTCCTCGCCTATCTGAACCTGTGGCGGTACGTCCGCGAGCAGCAGAAGGAGCGGGGTTCGAGTTCCTTCCGCCGGATGTGCAAGCAGGAGTACCTGAACTTCCTGCGCATCCGTGAGTGGCAGGACATCTATACGCAACTGCGTACCGTCGCCAAGCAGATGGGCATCCATCTCAACGAGGACGACGCCCCCGAGCAGTCCGTCCACGTCTCCCTCCTCGCCGGCCTTCTCTCCCACATCGGGATGAAGGACGTGAAGGACGGCAACAAGAACGAGTATCTGGGCGCCCGCAGCGCCAAGTTCGCGATCTTCCCGGGCTCGTCGCTCTTCAAGAAGCAGCCCCGTTTCGTCATGTCGGCGGAACTGGTGGAGACTTCACGCCTCTGGGCCCGCGTCAACGCCAAGATCGAGCCGGAGTGGGTCGAGCCGCTCGCCGAGCATCTGCTGAAGCGGACGTACTCCGAACCGCACTGGGAGAAGGACCAGGCGGCCGTGATGGCGTACGAGAAGGTCACGCTGTACGGCGTGCCGATCGTCGCCCAGCGCAAGGTCAACTACGGCCGGATCGACCCCGAGACGTCCCGCGAGCTTTTCATTCGCAACGCGCTCGTCGAGGGCGACTGGCGTACGCACCACAAGTTCTACGCCGACAACCGCAAGCTGCTCAGCGAGGTCGAGGAACTCGAACACCGCGCCCGCCGCCGGGACATCGTGGTGGACGACGAGACGCTCTTCGACTTCTACGACGCCCGCGTGCCCGAACACGTCGTCTCCGGGGCCCACTTCGACTCCTGGTGGAAGCGCAAGCGGCACGAGCAGCCCGACTTCCTCGACTTCGAGCGGGAGATGCTCATCCGGGAGTCGGCGGAGGCGGTCACCAAGGCCGACTATCCGGACTCCTGGCGGCAGGGTCAGCTGAAGTTCCGGGTCACCTACCAGTTCGAGCCGGGCGCGGACGCCGACGGTGTCACCGTCCACATCCCGCTCCAAGTCCTGAACCAGGTGACGGAGGAGGGCTTCGACTGGCAGATCCCGGGCCTGCGCGAGGAGGTCGTGACGGAGCTGATCCGCTCCCTCCCGAAGCCGATCCGCCGCAACTACGTCCCGGCGCCGAACTTCGCGAAGCGCTTCCTGGACACGGCGGTCCCGCTCCAGGAGCCGTTGACGATCACGATGGCCCGTGAGCTGAAGCGCATGGTCGGGGTGCCCTTCGAGGCCGAGGACTTCGACTGGTCGAAGATCCCGGACCACCTCCGCATCACCTTCCGGATCGTCGACGAGCGGCGCCGCAAGCTGGCCGAGGACAAGGATCTGGAGGCGCTGAAGCTCCAGCTGAAGCCGAAGGCGCGCAAGGCCCTCTCGCAGGCCGCGGCGGCCACCGCCGAGCGCCAGGGCGGGGAGTCGCTGGAGCGCAAGGGCCTGACGGACTGGAGCATCGGCACGCTGACGCGGGTCTTCGAGACGCGCCGGGCGGGTCAGCCGGTGAAGGCGTACCCGGCCCTCGTGGACGACGGCGACACGGTCTCGGTCCGCCTCTTCGACACGGAGGCGGAGCAGGCGGAGGCGATGTGGAAGGGCACGCGCAGGCTGGTGCTCCGCAACATCCCGGTGAACCCGGCGAAGTTCGCGAGCGACCACCTGACGAACGCCCAGAAGCTCGCCCTGTCTGCCAATCCCCACGGCACGATCCAGGCCCTGTTCGACGACTGCGCGATGGCGGCGGCGGACAAGCTGATCGGCGACTTCGGGGGGCCGGCGTGGGACGAGGAGTCGTACCGGAAGCTGTACGAGAAGATCCGCGCGGAGATCGTCGACACGACGGTGCGTACGGTCGGGCAGGTGCAGCAGGTGCTGGCCGCCTGGCAGGCCTGTGAGCGCCGTCTGAAGGGCGTACGGAGCCCCGCGCTCCTCGCGAACCTGACGGACGTCCGCAAGCAGCTGGACGCGCTCGTGAAGCCGGGCTTCGTGACGGCGACGGGGCTGCGCCGGCTGCCGGACCTGATGCGCTACCTGGTCGCCGCCGACCGTCGCCTCCAGCAGATGCCGACGGCCGTGCAGCGGGACACGACGCGCATGGAGAAGGTCCACGAGATGCAGGACGAGTACGCCTGGCTCCTGGAGCAGATGCCGCAGGGCCGCCCGGTGCCGGCCGCGGTCCTGGACATCCGCTGGATGATCGAGGAGCTCCGGGTCAGCTATTTCGCCCACGCGCTCGGCACGGCGTACCCCATCTCGGACAAGCGGATCGTGAAGGCGATCGACGCAGCCGTCCCGTGACCGACCCTGCACACTGGGTGAGTTCGCGCAGGAGGCACCCCCTCCTGTACAGTCCTTCTCGCAGCGCAACGCAGCAATAAGCGCCGCGAAACCTGGTCCTGTGGAGCAGTTTGGAGTGCTCGCCACCCTGTCAAGGTGGAGGCCGCGGGTTCAAATCCCGTCAGGACCGCAGTGAGAAGCAAGGGCCGCATCCCGGCAAGGGATGCGGCCCTTCTTCGTGTCCGTCCGCGCCATTCAGCCCGTCCGGCGTTTGAGGACGAGACCCGTTCAGGGCCGAAGCGGGGGTCTGGGGGCGGCAGTCCCCGGGCGGTACCCGCAGCGCCGGGCACGGGGAACAGGCGGCGCCCCAGCCACTGCCCCACCCAGCGGAGCGTCGCGCCGTCTTGACGGCGTCACATTCGGTCGGTACCCAGAAACCAGGGGTCCTTCCCTGTGTGGCCCCTGGAGGTGGCGTATGGCGGCTTCGGTCAGGCATGAGACTCGGGCGCTGCTCCGTGCGCATCTGTCGGCCGCTTCCTCCTATCGCCATCTGACCCGCCACTGCCCGATCTGCCATCAGCTGCTGCGGCTGGCCATGGACTCCCCGCCGCGCGCCGCCGCGGAGGGGGCCGACGCCCCGGCGGAGGACGAAAGTCCCGCCGACGCGTGACCATCGGCGGCCCCAACACCCGTGCGCGCGTGGGACGGTGGAACGCGTGCCTCCTCTAGCGCACCCGAGTCGGACGCAACAAGGACTCTGGCATGTGACGGGTGTCACCGCATGAGTTTCTGAAAGCGCGGTACTTACACCCCACCTACAACTGGTCAATTTAATATGTGCAATTGCACCAGCCCGGAGGGCCGTCCACAGGAGATCCGACACCCCTCCCCAGACTCCGACAAGCCCGCTCACAGAGCCCGGTGGCAACCCACAGTCCGCGCACAAAAAAGATCGCGCTGGACCCGGCGGAGTCCAGCGCGATCGACGACGCACCCTGTGATGTTCTTGGGATGAGCTTGGGCGTGGGCCCCGTTGGGGCGGAACCCGCGTCGCTTGGAGCTTGTGAAGCGGTGTCACGGACGTATCGGCACGTTGGGGGACCTGCCGGTTTGCCCGTTATTCAGTTGGTTCAGGCCTCGCTGCGCTGCTGCGGGATGCCCGCGAGCAGTGCACGGACCTCCGCCTCGCGGTAGCGGCGGTGCCCGCCGAGCGTACGGATGGAAGTAAGCTTCCCGGCCTTCGCCCACCGCGTGACCGTCTTCGGGTCCACGCGGAACATGGTGGCGACCTCAGCCGGGGTCAGCAGCGGCTCGGCATCAGGGGTGCGAGCGGTCATGAGCGGCCTCCTCGGGAGAACCGAACCTTCTCGGTTCTTTCCTCTAAATTCTGCACCTTGACCCGCGTTGCCCGAAATGGCGGACGCGAGTCGAGTCGGTTATAGGACGAACGGCTTGTCCTCGGCACTACAACTACACCATCTGTCCAGCCGCGTCGGCCAAACCGATGGAATTGCCCCCCAGGTGTTCATCGGCGACAGAGGCCGATGGACCATGCCATAGCGGACAGTCACGCCACTGTGACGATCAGTCACAGGGCGATCAGGAGTCACCAGACCCCCCAAAGCGGAACCTCCCCCGGGCCCCTTGTCCTATTTTGGCATGAGGAGGGGGAAGAGACGCAAGGGCCAGGTACGTGCGGTCCATCACGCTTGACCGCACTTGAGCCTCAGTTGAGATGAAAGCCCGGATCGTGACGTACGTCCCATGTCGGGGGAACCTCAAGCTCCGCAGGCAACTCAGTGCGAGGACAAAACCCCAAAACGAGCGTCACGTCAAACGTCCGTTCGTGACCTAAGCCTCACTCAGTTCGCCGAACGCCGGTCCCTGACCGACCGCCAGCGCTCCACGAGACGCCCGTACGCCTCCCCCGCGGCCGCCCCGTCGCCCTGCCGCAGCGCCTCGATGCCCTCGGCCACGTCCGCCGCCGAGTGGTCGTCCTCCAGCTCGCCGGCCGGCAGCGCGTGCACGAGGCCGCCGTAGTCCAGCTCGACCAGCGAGCGCGGGTGGAACTCCTCCAGCCAACGCCCCACATCCACCAGGCCGTCGATGAGCGGCCCCTCGTCGAGGGTGTCCTTCAGCGTCCGAAGGGCCCGCGCCACCCGCCGCCGCGCCTGCACCATCGGCGTCCGGTAGCGCAGCATCGCCGGGATCTCCCCCGACCCCTTGTCGAAGGACCGCTCCTCGTCGCCGACCAGCACGAACCAGTGCAGCGGCACCTGCCAGGTCGAGGAGCGGATCCAGGGGCGGGCGTCCGGGTTCCGGATCAGCCAGCGCTCGTAGTCCTTGGCGGCCTGGAGCCTCACGACCTCCGGCAGCACCGCGTCCAGCACCGGCTTCGGCAGCTCCTCGCCCAGCTCCGCCAGCGCCTGCCAGCCGCGCAGCCGGGTCCGCCAGGGGCAGACGCAGACCACGCCGTCCACGTCCAGCACGAAGGCGTCGCTGCTCTCGTGCACCGGCACCGCCATCGGCGGGGTGGGCAGCAAGTCGGCCAGGGAGCGGCGCAGTTCGTCCTGGTACGAGGGGCGGTCGGGGCGGCGGGCGTAGCGCGCCCAGTGGCTGCGCTCCGGCTCCGGGAAGGCGGCCAGCGGCTCGTACACGCGGAGATAGGTCGGATACGGGACGACCACCGAGGACACCTTGGGCACGCCTGCTCCCTCCCCCGCCCACTGCCAGGAAAACCTGCGGAACCCGCTCACAAACGGGCGGGAAATCTATGCAAATCGTCGCACGGGGGTACTCCGTGCGTAGGTGATCCTGAGCACGGCGAGGTGGACGGGTCCGGGCAGGCTCTAATCTCGTGCCCACAGCGCCCGCCACCCTTACGGGAGCTGGTCCCAACCGCCGCTACGCATCCAGGAGTCACCACAGTGACCGAAGTATCAGCCGGCGTCCTGCACACCCTGTTCCACTCGGACCAGGGCGGTCATGAGCAAGTCGTGCTCTGCCAGGACCGTGCCAGTGGCCTGAAGGCCGTCATCGCCATCCACTCCACCGCGCTGGGCCCCGCCCTCGGCGGCACCCGCTTCTACCCGTACGCGACCGAGGAGGAGGCCGTCGCCGACGCCCTGAACCTCGCGCGCGGGATGTCGTACAAGAACGCCATGGCCGGCCTGGACCACGGCGGCGGCAAGGCCGTGATCATCGGCGACCCGGACACGGTCAAGAGCGAGGAGCTGCTGCTCGCCTACGGCCGGTTCGTCGCCTCGCTCGGCGGGCGCTACGTCACGGCCTGCGACGTCGGTACGTACGTCGCCGACATGGACGTCGTCGCCCGTGAGTGCCGGTGGACGACCGGACGTTCGCCCGAGAACGGCGGCGCGGGCGACTCCTCCGTGCTGACCGCGTTCGGCGTCTACCAGGGCATGCGGGCCTCCGCCCAGCACCTGTGGGGCGACCCCTCGCTGGCGGGCCGCAAGGTCGGCATCGCGGGCGTCGGCAAGGTCGGCCACCACCTGGTGACCCACCTGCGCGAGGAGGGCGCCGAGGTCGTCATCACGGACGTCCGCGAGGAGGCCGTGGGCCGCATCCTGGCGGCGCACCCGACGGGCGTCACGGCCGTCGCCGACACCGCCACCCTGATCCGCGCCGAGGGCCTCGACATCTACGCCCCCTGCGCGCTGGGCGGCGCCCTGAACG
This sequence comes from Streptomyces justiciae, assembly GCF_015163075.1. Lineage (GTDB taxonomy): Bacteria > Actinomycetota > Actinomycetes > Streptomycetales > Streptomycetaceae > Streptomyces > Streptomyces justiciae. The sequence goes on along the minus strand of NZ_JADDXU010000003.1, from coordinate 828,537 downwards.
ACGACACCGTGCCCGCGCTCACCGCGAAGATCGTCTGCGGCGCGGCCAACAACCAGCTCGAACACCCGGGTGTGGAGAAGGATCTCGCCGACCGCGGCATCCTCTACGCGCCGGACTACGTGGTGAACGCGGGCGGGGTCATCCAGGTCGCCGACGAGCTGCACGGCTTCGACTTCGACCGCTGCAAGGCCAAGGCGGCGAAGATCTACGACACCACGCTCGCCATATTCGCACGTGCGAAGGCGGACGGTATCCCGCCGGCCGCCGCGGCCGACCGGATCGCCGAGCAGCGGATGCACGAGGCGGCGGTGGCGCGCCGAGCGCGCTGAGTAACGCCGTAACCGGGACGTGGCCGGTACCCGTCGGCGGGCACTTAGAGAGAACTCTCACGTTCGTCGGCGGGTCGGCCGCCAAGAAGTGGTTAAAATCGCGGTTGACCAGCGGGGACAGGGCGCCTCGCGGGTTCTGGGGCCAGGCACGTGCTGCGGGCGACGTACCGTATGGGCGTGGGCTCAGGTACCGTGGAAGCCCTACGGGCCGGTCTCTCCATGGAGAGCCCGTTCCAGATCATGAACGCGTGTCAAGACTCTGGGGCCATCGAGCCCCGTCACCGAGGGGGTCGAGCCATGGGGCGCGGCCGGGCAAAGGCCAAGCAGACGAAGGTCGCCCGCCAGCTGAAGTACAGCAGCGGCGGGACTGACCTGTCGCGTCTGGCCAATGAGCTGGGCGCTTCGACTTCGCAGCAGCCGCCGAATGGCGAGCCGTTCGAAGACGACGAGGAAGACGACCCGTACGCCCAGTACGCGGATCTCTATAACGACGACGATGAGGACGAGGACGACGAGTCCGGTCCGTCGTCGCAGCAACGCCGCGGCGCTTGACGCTCTAGCTGTGCTCGACCCGGTCCGGGGTGGTCCACACCACCGGACCGGGTTTTGCGCTGCCCGTCAGCGGTCCGCTCAGGCGTAGTCGCCGACCAGCTCCGCACCCGTGGTGTGGTCGCCGCGGTCGGTGATCTCGCCGGCCACCCAGGCCTCGACCCCGCGGTCGGCCAGCGTCGCGAGGGCCACGTCCGCCGACTCCTCGGGGACGATCGCGATCATGCCCACGCCCATGTTGAGGGTCTTCTCCAGCTCCAGGCGCTCGACCGAGCCGGTCCTGCCGACGAGGTCGAAGATCGGGGCCGGGGTCCAGGTGGAGCGGTCGACGATCGCGTGCAGGTCGTCGGGGATCACGCGGGCCAGGTTGGCGGCGAGGCCTCCACCGGTGACGTGCGAGTAGGCGTGCACGTCGGTGGTGCGCATCAGCGCCAGGCAGTCCAGCGAGTAGATCTTGGTGGGCTCCAGGAGCTCCTCGCCGAGGGTGCGGCCCAGCTCCTCGATCCGCGCGTCCAGGGACAGGCCCGCCTGGTTCAGCAGGACGTGCCGGACGAGCGAGTACCCGTTCGAGTGAAGACCGGAGGCCGCCATGGCGATCACCGCGTCACCCGTACGGATGCGATCGGGGCCGAGCAGCCGGTCGGCCTCCACGACGCCCGTACCGGCGCCGGCGACGTCGAAGTCGTCCGGGCCCAGCAGGCCGGGGTGCTCGGCCGTCTCGCCGCCGACCAGGGCGCAGCCGGCGAGGACACAGCCCTCGGCGATGCCCTTGACGATCGCGGCGACCCGCTCGGGGTGGACCTTGCCGACGCAGATGTAGTCGGTCATGAACAGCGGCTCGGCACCGCACACCACGATGTCGTCCATGACCATCGCGACCAGGTCGTGGCCGATCGTGTCGTAGACGCCCAGCTGGCGCGCGATGTCCACCTTGGTGCCCACGCCGTCGGTGGCGGAGGCGAGCAGGGGCCGCTCGTAGTTCTTGAGGGCGGAGGCGTCGAAGAGGCCGGCGAAACCGCCGAGGCCGCCGAGGACCTCGGGGCGCTGCGTCTTCTTCACCCACTCCTTCATCAGCTCTACGGCGCGGTCGCCCGCCTCGATGTCGACGCCGGCAGCCGCGTAGGAAGCACCGGTAGAGGAACTCTCAGACATTGCCTGGGATCTTTCGGGTTGGGTTCTACGAGGCTTACGGGCGACGGATCGCGTCGGCCGCGGCCGTGGCTGCGGGACCCGCGGCCAGCTCCGTCTCCAGAAGCTGCTTGCCGAGCAGCTCGGGGTCCGGGAGCTCCATCGGGTACTCGCCGTCGAAGCAGGCGCGGCACAGGTTCGGCTTGGCGATGGTGGTCGCCTCGATCATGCCGTCGATGGAGATGTACGCCAGGGAGTCGGCGCCCAGCGAGGTGCCGATCTCGTCGATGGTCATGCCGTTGGCGATGAGCTCCGCGCGGGTGGCGAAGTCGATGCCGAAGAAGCAGGGCCACTTGACCGGCGGCGAGGAGATCCGGATGTGGACCTCGGCGGCGCCCGCCTCACGGAGCATGCGGACCAGGGCGCGCTGGGTGTTGCCGCGCACGATCGAGTCGTCGACGACGACCAGGCGCTTGCCCTTGATGACTTCCTTCAGCGGGTTCAGCTTCAGCCGGATGCCGAGCTGCCGGATCGTCTGGGAGGGCTGGATGAACGTACGACCGACGTACGCGTTCTTCACCAGGCCCGCGCCGAACGGGATGCCGGACGCCTCCGCGTAGCCGATGGCGGCCGGGGTGCCGGACTCCGGGGTCGCTATGACCAGGTCCGCCTCGACCGGGGCTTCCTTCGCCAGCTTGCGGCCCATCTCCACGCGGGAGAGGTACACGTTGCGGCCGGCGATGTCGGTGTCGGGGCGCGCCAGGTAGACGTACTCGAAGACACAGCCCTTGGGCTTCGCTTCCGCGAATCGGGAGGTGCGCAGGCCGTTCTCGTCGATGGCGACGAACTCGCCCGGCTCGATCTCGCGGACGTAGGACGCGCCGCAGATGTCGAGGGCGGCGGACTCCGAGGCGACGACCCAGCCGCGCTCCAGGCGGCCGAGGACCAGCGGGCGGATGCCCTGCGGGTCGCGGGCGGCGTAGAGCGTGTGCTCGTCCATGAAGACGAGTGAGAAGGCGCCCTTGACCTGCGGAAGGACCTGGTGGGCCGCCTCCTCGATGGTCAGCGGCTTGCCGTCCTCGTCGACCTGGGCCGCGAGGAGCGCGGTGAGCAGGTCGGTGTCGTTGGTGGCCGCGACGCGGGTCGAGCGGCCGTTGGTGTCCTTCGGGAGGTCGGCGACCATCTCGGCGAGCTGCGCCGTGTTGACCAGGTTGCCGTTGTGGCCGAGCGCGATCGAGCCGTGCGCGGTGGCACGGAACGTCGGCTGGGCGTTCTCCCACACGGAGGCGCCGGTGGTCGAGTAGCGGGCGTGTCCGACCGCGATGTGACCCTGGAGCGAACCGAGCGAGGTCTCGTCGAAGACCTGGGACACGAGGCCCATGTCCTTGAAGACGAGGATCTGGGAGCCGTTGCTGACCGCGATACCCGCGGATTCCTGGCCCCGATGCTGGAGGGCGTAGAGCCCGAAGTACGTGAGCTTTGCGACCTCTTCGCCCGGAGCCCAGACACCGAAGACGCCACACGCGTCCTGGGGGCCTTTCTCGCCGGGGAGCAGATCGTGATTGAGTCGACCGTCACCACGTGGCACGTCCCCGAGTGTAGGCGAGGTCGACCACTGGTCCGAATTGGGGAATGCCTGGTGGACGCCCGCCCAGTGGATCACCTCTCGGCGGTCGCTTTGGCGGTTTTTCCGTTTTCGCTGGTCAGCGTGAGGGACCGGTGATCGATTGCGTACTTCACCGTGCCGTCGAAGAAGCCGAGCAGGCTCTTCTCCGTCTTCATGAGTGAGGTGTCGCACACCATTCGGGTGGTGGCCGGGGCGCCCAGGGTGATATGCCCGGCGCTGACCGTGGCGGTCGCCGTGACCTTGTTGCAGCCGAGGCTGCCGGTGACCTTGCCGGTCCTCTTGTCGAAGGTGAGCCGGGCCTTGCCGGTGGGGCTCGGTGACGTGATGTCCCATGTCGTGCCGTACAGCGGGGCGTCCGGTTCCTCGGTGAGGCGGACGGTGTCGCCGTCGTCGGTGGTGAGGGTGAGCCGGTGGTCGGTGACGTCGGTCTTCAGGGCGCTGCCGGCGAGGGTGCGGGCGAGGGTCCGCTCGAAGGCCATGGGGCGTTCCTCGCAGGCCATCTCGGTCGTCGTGGTGTCGCTGAGCCGGAGGGCCCCGTCCTCGAAGGCGACCTTGGCGTTGAAGTGGTTGCAGCCGTAGTTGCCGGCCGCCTTCCCGTCCTCGATGGTGACGTTCGCCCCGGCGGGGGCCTGGTGGATGGTGCCGTCCACGGTGACGCTCTCGACGCTCCAGTGGATGCCGGTGACGGATCGCTCGGCGCCCACCGAACCGCCGTCGGCCTGCTCGGTTCCGCAGGCCGCGGCGAGCGGGAGGACGGTCAGGACGGCGAGGGTCATTCGCTGTTTGTCCATGCCGCTGGGACGGGTGGGACGGAAGGCCGGTTCCCCGGTCACCCCATCAGGGGAAGGAGACCGCTCAGGTCCGCCCGTTCCCCGCTCGCGCTCACCTTGGCGTCCTCGACCGCGTCCTTCCAGGTCAGCCGCCCGGTCGCGAGCCTGATCCAGGTCAGCGGGTCGGTCTCGACGACGTTGGGCGGGGTGCCGCGGGTGTGCCGGAGCCCCTCGACGCACTGCACGACGGCGTACGGCGGGATCCGCACCTCCGTCGAGCCGCCGGGGGCCTTGGCGGCGAGCGCGTCGGCAAGGAGCCGGGTGCAGGCGGCCAGGGCCTGGCGGTCGTGGGGGATGTCGAGGCCGGGGACGGCGGCGTTCAGGTCGTCGGTGTGGACGACGAGTTCGACGGTCCGGGTGACCAGGTAGTCGGCGAGGGTCATGGCGCCGGTGCGGCTGCCGATGAGGCGGTCGTCGGGGGCCTGGGCAAGGCTCTGGGTGAAGCGTTCCTCGGTGCGGGCGTAGAGGGCGTCGAGGTCGGGGTTCTCCTGCGCCAGCCGCCGGGTGCCGTCGTCGATGTCGGCACCTCTGGACGCGGTGGTGGCGGGCCAGTCCAGGAGGGCGAGGGCGCGCTTCGCCGGTTCGTCGGCCTCGAGGGCGTTGCTGATGGCGCCGACGGCCATGGTGATGTGCGCGGCGAGGTCGCGGACGGTCCAGTCGCCGAGGCGGGTGGGGCCGGCCAGCTGCTCGGGGGTGAGGGTGCGTACGGCCTGTCGTACGTTCCCGAACTGGGTGAGCACCGCGGTGCGGATCTTGGCGGGGTCGTAGCTGCGGGTGCGCTTCTTGGCCGGTGGCATGGGGGTCAGCCTAGGCCGGTCTGACGGCGTATCCGGAGAGGCCCCCTGCCACCAACGCGAAGGCGCGCTCGGCCCGTTCGGCGGCGTCGGCGGCGACCTCGTCCACGCTCTCGCCGGCGTCGATGCGCAGGTGGTGCTCCTCGACCAGGGCCTGGCGGGCGGAGGTGAGGGTGGTGGCGGCGATCAGCGCGAGGGTGCGGTCGCCGGTCTCCTCGGTGAGCAGGTCGGCGAGTTCGCGGGCGCCCTTCTCGGCCGACAGGTAGGCCCGTTCGCGCAGGACGGGCGTGGCCATGATGACCGAGCGGATACGGCGGGCGAAGGGCTCGTAGTGCAGGCCGACCGAGGGGTCGCGGGCCTCGACCATCTCCAGGAACTGCCGTCGTACGGCCGCCACCGCCGACTCGCCGGGCTCACGCTCGCGCACCGCGCGGGCCGGGTCGTGGAAGTGCTCCTCCATCGGCTTGAAGACCAGGTCCTCTTTCGTGCCGAAGTAGTTGAAGACGGTCATCTTGGAGACCTCGGAGGCGTCGGCGATCTCCTGCACCGAGACGGCGTCGAAGCCCTTCTCGTCGAACAGCGCCACCGCGGTCCGGTAGATCCGCAGCGCCGTCTGGAACTTCTTGCGCTCGCGCAGCCCCATGCCCTCAGCAAAAGCCATGACGGCACCTTACCAAGCATCGATGTACCCAGATGAAATTTGATCCTGGATGAAACATTGACTCGGTACATGATTCTCGGGCATGGTGCTGCCCATGACCGAAACCCAGCGCAAGATCGGCTTCCTCGTCTGCCTCGCCACGATCGTGCTGGCCGTCCTGGACATGCAGATCGTGTCCGCGGCGACCGTCCCGATCGTCCGGGACCTCGACCCCGCCCACGGCATCGACAAGATCCCGTGGCTGGTCAGCGCCTTCTCGCTGGCCTCGGCCGCGGTGCTGCCGCTCTACGGCAAGCTGTGCGACACCCTCGGCGCCAAGCAGGTCTTCCTCGGGGCCGTCGGCACCTTCCTGTTCGGCTCGGCGCTGTGCGGCGCCGCCCAGTCGATCGGGCAGCTGATCGCCGCCCGGGCGGTGCAGGGCATCGGCGCCGGCGGGCTGATGAGCGTGACGATGGTGGTGATCGCCCAGCTCAAGGGGCCCGGCAAGGAGAAGGACAGCAAGGGCGCCGGCATGGGCGGCATCGTCGCGGGCGGCGGCATGGCGCTCGGTCCGTGGATCGGCGGCGTGCTGTCGGACCACGCGAGCTGGCGGTGGATCTTCTACGTCAACCTGCCCATCGGCGTCGCGGTCCTCGCCCTCGCCGCGCTCGTCCTCAAACTCCCCCGGCACACCGAGCGGCACCGCATCGACTTCCTCGGCGCGGCCCTCGCCGCCGCCTTTTCCACCACGCTGCTGCTGGTCACCGAGTGGGGCGGCAAGACGTACGACTGGACGTCCCCGCAGGTCATCGGGCTGGCGCTGGCCTCGGCGGCCTCCCTCGCGCTCTTCCTGCACCGCCAGAGCACCGCCGCCGAACCGATCCTGCCGCTGTCCATGTTCCGGGTCCCGGAGCTGCGCTGGGGCTTCGTCATCCAGGGACTCGTCGGCGCGGCCATGGTCGGCTCGATGTACTACGTGATGGTCTATCTCCAGGTCGTCCGCGGCATCGCGACCTCCTCGGCGGGCCTGTACCTCATCCCCATGGCGATCGGCATGACCGTGGTCGGCATCGTCACCGGCAAGCTCACCGAACGCGGCTGGTCCGAGCGGACGTTCGTGATCACCGGCTCGGCCGTCACGGCGGTCGCCTTCCTGCTCCTGGCCACGACCGGCACCGGCACCTCACTGTGGTGGCTGCGCGCCGAACTGCTCCTCGTCGGCGCCGGGTTCGGTCAGCTGATCGGCCAGCTCATCCAGCTCGTGCAATACGCGGCACCCCGCCACCAGCTCGGGGTCGCCACGACCGGCATCCGCTTCTTCCAGACCCTCGGCACGGCCCTGGGCGCCGCCCTGTTCGGCACCCTGATCAGCAGGCTGAGCGACGGCACGGACATGACCTCGTACGTCTCCGCCATGGACGCGGTGTTCCTGTGCGGGGCCGGGCTGATGGGGCTCGGGGTGGTGCTGGCGCTGCGGCTGCCGAGGCCGGCGCCCACGGAACCCGTCGCGACGCCGGTACCCGTCACGAACTGAAGTCCGTGGGGAACTTCAGGCCCGTGCAGTCCCGGCGGGCGGCGACATCGTCGACGTACGCCTGGAACAGCGCGCGGAGGTGGGGGCGGATGTACTTCTCGTACGGGTACTGGACGCTCAGGGTGTGGACGGCGGGCTCGCCGCCACAGGTGGAGGACGCCCACCAGACGTCGGCCTCGGTGTCGACGCCCGCCGTGCCGGGGTCGAGGTGGCGCTGGTCGGTGCCGATGCCCTCGGCGACGACCTCGCCGGCCTCGTCCCCGAAGAACGACTCGGCCTCCAGCCACCAGGGCGTGTACGGCTCGCTGCTGTCCCCGCGCTCCTTGTCGCTGAGTCCGTACCAGATCTCGCTCGCCTTCTCCCCGCTCACCGCGAGCAGGCAGCTCTCCTCGGAGACGCGGGCGCCGATCGGGGCGCCGAGGGCACGGTCGGGAAGGCGTCCGCCGCGCTGGTCGGCGTACCAGGCGCAGGTGCCCTTCGCCTTGCCGGCGGGCGTCAACCGGGCGCTGGGAGCGGGGAGTTCGGTGGGGAGGGCGGGTAGCTCGGTCGTACAGCCCGTCTTCGCCGCGGCCCGTTCGGCTGCGGTGCGGGCGAGTTCGGCGAGGGTGCGGCGGTCGGCGTCGGAGAGAGGGGTGTCGTCGTCGGCGTACAGGGCGGTCGCCTGCACGTCGATCGAGGTCTTGTCCTCGGGCTCGTTCGCGCAGAAGGCCTTCACGGACACGCTGCGATCCCCGTACGTCCCGAGCCGTCCGTCGCCCAGCGGGTACGCGGGGCTCCGGGAGGCCTCGCGCGTGACGTCGTCGTCCCCACGCCGGGTCCGCGCGTCGAACGGGTCGTCCCAGCCGTCGGCGATCTGCGCGTAGTCGTCGGACGGGGTGGCCCACACCGACAGCGCGAAGTGGTTGTACGAGGTGCCCGGGTCGCCCACCCGGTAGATCACGCACTCCGTGGGCATCGTGGCCAGCGGAGTGGACATGTCGTCGAGGTCGAACATGACGTCGTCCGCGCTGCTGCCCGGCCGGGCCCTGTCGGTACCGTCGTTCAGCCCGAGGACCCGGTCCGGGTCGACCAGCCCCTGGCAGGCCCGCGTGATCTTCTCCCGGCTGTCGGCGCGGTCGAGGACCTCGTCTGTCTCCAGCCACAGTCCCCAGCCACCCGCGCCGATTCCGACCACCGCGGCGATCACCACAAGTCGGTTGAGCCGGTCACTGAGCCTGCCGCCGCGGCCGGGTATGCGCCAGTACTCCATCGCCCTCGTCCCCCATGATCACCGATGACCGGGCGAAGCTAACACGCTTGAAGGCCCCGGCCGTCGAAACGACCGGGGCCTTCACAGGCGTATCACCGATTACGCGAGCAGCGCCGGGATCGTCTCCTCGTGGGCCTTCTTCAGCTCCTCCAGGGAGAGCGCGAACTCGCCCTGGATCTCCACGGTTTCGCCGTCGACGACACCGATGCGGGTGACCGGCAGGCCCCGCGCACCGCACATGTCGTTGAAGCGGACCTCCTCGGAGCGCGGTACGGCGACGACCGCGCGGCCCGCCGACTCGGAGAAGAGGAAGGTGAAGGCGTCGAGCCCGTCCGGTACGACCAGACGTGCGCCCTTGCCGCCGAGCAGCGCCGACTCCACGACCGCCTGGATCAGACCGCCGTCGGACAGGTCGTGCGCCGAGTCGATCATGCCGTCGCGGGAGGCCGAGATCAGGATCTCCGCGAGGAGGCGCTCACGCTCCAGGTCCACCTTCGGGGGCAGACCGCCGAGGTGGTCGTGGACGACCTGGGACCAGGCCGAGCCGCCGAACTCCTCGCGGGTGTCACCGAGCAGGTAGAGCAGCTGGCCCTCCTCCTGGAAGGCGACGGGCGTGCGGCGGGCTACGTCGTCGATGACACCGAGGACGGCGACGACCGGCGTCGGGTGGATGGCGGCCTCGCCGGTCTGGTTGTACAGCGAGACGTTGCCGCCGGTCACCGGGGTGCCGAGCTGGAGGCAGCCGTCCGCAAGACCGCGCACGGCCTCCGCGAACTGCCACATGACCGCCGGGTCCTCGGGCGAGCCGAAGTTCAGGCAGTCCGAGACGGCGAGCGGCTTGGCACCGGTCGTCGCCACGTTGCGGTACGCCTCCGCCAGCGCCAGCTGCGCGCCCGTGTACGGGTCGAGCTTGGCGTAGCGGCCGTTGCCGTCGGTGGCGATGGCGACGCCGAGGCCGGTCTCCTCGTCGATGCGGATCATGCCGGAGTCCTCGGGCTGGGCGAGGACGGTGTTGCCCTGTACGAAGTGGTCGTACTGAGAAGTGATCCACTTCTTGGAGGCCTGGTTGGGCGATGCCACCAGCTTCAGGACCTGGTCCTTCAGCTCCTGCGAGGTCGCCGGGCGCGGCAGCTTGTTCGCGTCGTCCGCCTGGAGCTCGTCCTGCCAGGACGGGCGGGCGTACGGGCGCTCGTAGGTCGGGCCCTCGTGGGCGACCGTGCGCGGGTCGACGTCGACGATCTTCTCGCCGTGCCAGAAGATCTCCAGCCGGTCGCCTTCGGTGACCTCACCGATGACGGTGGCGATGACGTCCCACTTGTCGCAGATCTCCAGGAAGCGGTCGACCTTCTCCGGCTCCACGACCGCGCACATGCGTTCCTGCGACTCGCTCATGAGGATCTCCTCGGGCGAGAGCGTCGAGTCACGCAGCGGGACGTCGTCCAGGGTGACGCGCATACCGCCCGAGCCGTTGGACGCCAACTCGCTGGTGGCGCAGGAGATTCCGGCGGCGCCCAGATCCTGGATGCCGACGACGAGCTTCTCCTTGAAGGCCTCCAGGGTGCACTCGATGAGCAGCTTCTCCTGGAAGGGGTCGCCGACCTGGACGGCCGGACGCTTCGACGGCTTGGCGTCGTCGAAGGTCTCGGAGGCCAGGATCGAGGCGCCGCCGATGCCGTCGCCGCCCGTGCGGGCCCCGTACATGATGACCTTGTTGCCCGCGCCGGAGGCCTTGGCGAGGTGGATGTCCTCGTGCCGCATGACGCCGATGGCGCCGGCGTTGACCAGCGGGTTGCCCTGGTAGCAGGCGTCGAAGACGACCTCGCCGCCGATGTTGGGCAGGCCCAGGCAGTTGCCGTAGCCGCCGATGCCGGCGACGACGCCCGGCAGGACGCGCTTGGTGTCGGGGTGGTCGGCCGCACCCATGCGCAGCGGGTCGACGACCGCGACCGGGCGAGCGCCCATCGCGATGATGTCGCGCACGATGCCGCCCACGCCGGTGGCCGCACCCTGGTAGGGCTCGACGTACGACGGGTGGTTGTGCGACTCGACCTTGAAGGTGACCGCGTAGCCCTGGCCGACGTCGACGACACCGGCGTTCTCGCCGATGCCGACGAGCATGGCGTCGGACTGGGGGGCCTTCTCGCCGAACTGGCGGAGGTGGACCTTGGAGGACTTGTAGGAGCAGTGCTCGGACCACATGACCGAGTACATGGCGAGCTCGGCACCGGTGGGCCGGCGGCCGAGGATCTCCACGACCCGCTCGTACTCGTCCTTCTTCAGACCGAGTTCGGCCCAGGGCAGCTCGACGTCGGGGGTCGCGGCCGCGTGCTCGACCGTGTCCAGAGGCGTCCGGCTCATGCGTTGACCAGCTTCTTGAGGATCGAGGTGAAGAAGGGGAGGCCGTCGGTGCGGCCCGACCCGATGAGCGGCTCGACGGCGTGCTCCGGGTGCGGCATGAGGCCCACGACGTTGCCGGCCTCGTTGGTGATGCCGGCGATGTCGCGCAGCGAGCCGTTCGGGTTGAAGTCGACGTACCGGAAGGCGACGCGGCCCTCGGCCTCGAGCTTGTCGAGGGTGTACTCGTCGGCGACGTACCGGCCGTCCATGTTCTTCAGCGGGATGTGGATCTCCTGGCCCGCGCTGTAGTCGACCGTCCACGCACTGGAGGTGTTCTCCACCCGCAGCTTCTGGTCGCGGCAGATGAAGTGCAGGTGGTCGTTGCCGAGCATCCCGCCCGGGAGGAGGTGGGCCTCCGTGAGGATCTGGAAGCCGTTGCAGATGCCGAGGACCGGGAGGCCGGCCTTCGCCTGCTCGATGACCGTCTCCATCACCGGCGAGAAGCGGGAGATGGCGCCGGCCCGCAGATAGTCGCCGTAGGAGAAACCACCCGGGAGGACGACCGCGTCCACCTGGTGGAGGTCCTTGTCCTTGTGCCAGAGGGCGACCGGTTCGGCGCCCGCGAGGCGGATCGCGCGCTGGGTGTCCCGGTCGTCGAGACTCCCCGGGAAAGTGACGACGCCAATACGAGCGGTCACTTCGCGGCCTCCGCGACTTCTTCCACCTTCACCGTGAAGTCCTCGATCACGGTGTTGGCGAGGAAGGATTCCGCAAGATCATGGATGCGGGCGAGCGCGGCCTCGTCGACCGGCCCGTCAACTTCCAGTTCGAAACGCTTTCCCTGACGGACGTCCGAGATGCCTTCGAAACCCAGACGCGGCAGTGCGCGCTGCACCGCCTGGCCCTGGGGGTCGAGGATCTCCGGCTTGAGCATGACGTCGACTACGACGCGTGCCACTGGCACTCCCGGTGTGTGGTGCTGAGCAAGGTTCCTGCAGGTGTCCTCCAACAGGCACCTTCAGACTACCCGCACAAAATTTCTACGCGCGTTGACTTGTAGGAAGCTACGTGACCGCAGTCACGATCCGGTATCGGGAGCGGCGTTCACCAAAATTTCCAGGAAAGATCCGCGATCGACACCCGATACCTATTGCGCTCGGACACGCCAAAGGATTTAGTCGGGCTTCACATTGCATTGCCGGGCACTGTACAAATGAATTGGCAAGTGCCGTACGAAGGGACCGATATTCGTGGCGCAGAAGGTCGTGGTCACTCTCTTTGACGACATCGACGGCTCGGAAGCGGCGGAAACGATCGCCTTCGGACTCGACGGCAAGTCGTACGAGATCGACCTGAATCAAGCGAATGCCAAGAAACTGCGTAAGGCCCTCGAGCCCTACGTGGAAGCCGGCCGGAAGCGTTCCCGGTCCGGCAAGGCGTACAAGCAGACCGAGGTCGCTCCCGACCCGGCGGCGGTCCGCGCCTGGGCCCAGGCGAACAAGATGGACGTGCCGGCCCGCGGCCGCATCCCCAAGAAGGTCTACGAGGCGTTCGCCGAGGCGCAGTAGCCCCGTCGACGCCCGGTCACCCGCCCCTCGGGACAACCGACTTGCGCTGCACCCCTCCTGGTCGGCTAGAGTCTGGAGCACGCCGAGGGGCGGGGACGGAAAAGCCCAGCCCACGGAGTACATGCGGGTGTAGTTCAGTAGCAGAACATCCCCCTTCCAGGGGGAAGGCGCAGTGTGCAATTCCTGTCACCCGCTCTGCATCGCCGGCCTGGTCCTCTTGTGGATCAGGTAGGATGGTGCTCGCGCCGGTCGGTGAGAGCTGACCGGAGGCAATGCGAACGTAGCTCAGTTGGTAGAGCGCAACCTTGCCAAGGTTGAGGTCGCGAGTTCGAACCTCGTCGTTCGCTCCAGATCAAAGCCCCTCGCTTCAGCGGGGGGCTTTTTTCGTGCCTGGTCAGGCCTCTGACATTTGTCATGCGGAGTGATGACAGCGCGCACTCCTTCCGGGCCCGCGGCGCCGGGACGCTGGGACCATGGACACGAACACGAACGTGATTGAGGTCACCGACCTGCGACGCGTCTACGGGGGCGGGTTCGAAGCGGTCCGCGGGATCAGTTTCTCCGTCGCCCCCGGCGAGGTCTTCGCCCTGCTCGGCACCAACGGGGCCGGCAAGACGTCCACGGTCGAGCTGCTGGAAGGGCTCGCGCCGCCGACCGGGGGCCGGATACGGGTGCTCGGACATGATCCCTACGCCGAGCGGGCCGTCGTACGGCCGCGGACCGGCGTGATGCTCCAGGAGGGCGGGTTCCCGTCCGAGCTGACCGTCGCCGAGACGGCGCGGATGTGGGCGGGGTGCGTGAGCGGGGCGCGGCCGCCGCTGGAGGCGCTGGAGCTCGTCGGGCTCGCGCGCCGGAGCGACGTACGCGTGAAGCAGTTGTCCGGGGGTGAGCGGCGGCGGCTGGATCTTGCGCTCGCGCTGCTGGGACGGCCCGAGGTGCTGTTCCTGGACGAGCCGACGACCGGGCTCGACGCCGAGGGCCGCCGGGACACCTGGGAGCTGGTGCGGGCGCTGCGCGACGGCGGTACGACCGTGCTGCTGACCACGCACTATCTGGAGGAGGCCGAGGGCCTCGCCGACCGGCTCGCCATCCTGCACGAGGGGCGGATCGCGGTCACCGGGACCCCCGCCGAGGTGACGGCCGGGCAGCCCTCGCGGATCTCCTTCGAGCTGCCCGACGGGTACTTCGTGGGCGATCTGCCACCGCTCGGGCAGCTGGGGGTGCTGTCCCACGAGGTCGACGGGCGGGTCGTACGACTGCGGACCCGGGAGTTGCAGCGGGCGGCCACGGAAGTGCTGGTGTGGGCCTCGCGGGCGGGGGTCGAGCTGCGGGGCCTCGATGTGCGGTCGGCCTCGCTGGAGGAGGCGTTCCTGGGGATCGCGGCTCAGGAGTTCGCTCAGGAGGTCAGGGCATGAGCGCCGTGGTGGATCGGGTCGTGGTCGGCCGGGTGAAGGCCCTCGCGCGGGCCGAGCTGACGCTCTTCGGGCGCAGCAAGGGAATGATCGTCACCGCGGTGTTCGTGCCGCTGGTGCTGCCGTTGAGCGTGCGGACCGCGGTCGAGGACATGGACCTGGAGGGCACCGGGCTCAGCGTCGGGATGGTGCTGCTGCCGGGGGCGATCGGGTTCTCGCTGCTGTTCGCCGTGTACTCGGCGCTGGTCGGCGTCTTCGTCGGGCGGCGCGAGGAACTCGTCCTCAAGCGGCTGCGGACCGGGGAACTGCGGGACGGCGAGATCCTCGCCGGGACCGCGCTGCCCGCCGTGACGACGGGGCTCGTGCAGTCCCTGGTGCTGGCCGCCGCCTGTACCGCCCTGCTCGACGTACCGGCTCCGAAGGCACCGCACCTCGCCGTCGTGGGCCTGCTGCTGGGCCTCGCGGTGTGCGTCCTGCTCGCCGCCGTCACCGCAGGGCTCACCCGGACCGTGGAGAGCGCTCAGGTCACGGCGTTGCCGCTGGTGATGGTCGCCATGGTGGGTTCGGGGATCACCGTGCCGCTGGAGCTGATGCCGGACCGGATGGCGTCGCTGTGCGAGCTGCTGCCGCTGACCCCGGTGATCACGCTGATCCGCGGCGGCTGGACCGGCGAGCTCAGCGCCTACGAGACGATCGGGCCGGTGCTGACCGCGCTGGCCTGGGCGGCGGCGGGGGTGTTTGCTGTAGGGCGGTGGTTCCGGTGGGAGCCGAGGCGCTGAGGCACGGGGAGAGCATGCGCAAGCCGGGGAGCTGGTGGGGGCGGAAGAGCACGCCGGCCAAGGTCGAGACGTACACCCGCTGGTCGTTCCACTTCTTCGCGGTGATCGAGGTGGCCTCGATCGGGCTGCCGCTCCTCGGTGCGATGACGCCCTGGCTCGCGGCTCCGCTGCTGGCGCTGGTGACCGTGCACGCCGTGGTCTGTGCCGTGACCGCCTCGCGGGCACTGGACTGGACGCGCGGGCGGCGCGAGCAGCCCGTCCACATGCTGTGGACACTCGGCACGGTGACCGCCGCGGTCGCCGTCGCGGCGATCGGCGTCTCGGAGCGCGGGCCCGGCGGGGACGACGTCGAGACCGCGGCCGGCGGGGTCTTCGGGGTGGTCCTGATCTTCGGCGCCGGGGTCATCGCGCTGGGCGTGCGCGAGCGGCGGCGGGTGTACGGCGTCGTCGCCGGCTTCGCGGCCGGGGCGGGGGTCGTCGCCTTCCCGCTGGGGCTGCCCGCGCCCGCCACCCTGGTGACGATGCTGGCAGTGCTGCTCGGCGGCGGGTTCCTCGCCTTCACCTCCGCCTTCTCCGTCTGGCTCCTCAACGCCGTGTACGAACTCGACGAGGCCCGCGAGACCCGGGCGCGGCTCGCCGTCGCCGAGGAGCGGCTGCGGTTCGGGCGCGATCTGCACGACGTGGTGGGCCGCAACCTCGCGGTGATCGCGCTGAAGAGCGAACTCGCCGTCCAGCTGGCCCACCGGGGCCGGGACGAGGCGGTGGACCAGATGACCGAGGTGCAGCGGATCGCGCACGACACCCAGCGCGAGGTACGAGAGGTCGTACGCGGGTACCGGGACGCCGATCTCGGGGTCGAACTGAGCGGCGCGCAAGGTGTGTTGACGGCCGCCGGGATCGAGTGCGAGGTGACCGGCGAGGCCGCCGGGCTGCCCGCCGAGGTGCAGTCGGCGCTCGGCTGGGTGGTCCGGGAGGCGACGACGAACGTGCTGCGGCACGGGGACGCCCAGCGGTGCACGGTCGCCGTACGGAGGTCGGAGGACGGTGTCGTGCTGACGGTGGAGAACGACGGGGCCGCCGGTCCGTCCGGGCCGGGCGGGTCCGGGCTCGCCGGTCTGCGGGAGCGGCTGGCGGCGGTGGACGGGACGTTGGAGGCGGGGACCGTGCGGGAGGGTGTGTTCCGGTTGGTGGCCCAGGTGCCGAAGGTGACAGAGGTGGCCTCGTGACCGTACGGCTGTTGCTGGCCGATGACGAGCATCTGATCCGGGGGGCGCTGGCGGCGCTGCTGTCGCTGGAGGAGGACCTGGTGGTCGTCGCCGAGGCCGCGTCCGGGCCGGAGGCGCTGGCGATGGCCCGGGCGCACGAGCCGGATGTGGCGGTGCTCGATCTACAGATGCCGGGGGCGGACGGTGTGAAGGTCGCCACATCGCTGCGGGCCGAACTGCCCGGCTGCCGGGTGCTGATCGTG
This sequence comes from Streptomyces justiciae, assembly GCF_015163075.1. Taxonomy (GTDB): domain Bacteria; phylum Actinomycetota; class Actinomycetes; order Streptomycetales; family Streptomycetaceae; genus Streptomyces; species Streptomyces justiciae. The sequence goes on along the minus strand of NZ_JADDXU010000003.1, from coordinate 812,293 downwards.
ACCAGTCACGGGCGGCCCGGGCATCTGAAGCGGGCCCTTGAGGCGGGTGTGCGCGGGTTCGTCCCCAAGACGGTGAGCGCGCAGAAGCTCGCCGAGATCATCCGCACGGTGCATGCCGGAAACCGTTACGTCGACCCCGAGTTGGCCGCCGACGCGATCTCCGCAGGGGACTCCCCGCTGACCGCGCGCGAGGCCGAGGTGCTGGAACTCGCCGCCGACGGGGCGCCCGTGGCGGAGATCGCCGAGCGGGCCGCGCTGTCCCAGGGGACCGTACGGAACTATCTGTCGTCGGCCGTCTCCAAGCTCGGTGCGGAGAACCGGCACACCGCCGTGCGTCTCGCGCGCGAGCGAGGTTGGGTATAGTAGGCAGCGCGCTTCGGCGCAGTGCGAACGTAGCTCAGTTGGTAGAGCGCAACCTTGCCAAGGTTGAGGTCGCGAGTTCGAACCTCGTCGTTCGCTCCACTGCAAAGGCCCCGGTCATCGACCGGGGCCTTTGTCATGCGGTCACGCGGTCAGCTCCAGCTCGTGCCGGTCAGCCGCTCGTACGCCTCGATGTACTTGGCGCGCGTGCGGTCCACGACCTCCTGCGGCAGCGCGGGCGGCGGCTGCTCGCTCTTGCGGTCCCAGCCGGAGGCCGCCGAGGTCAGCCAGTCGCGCACGAACTGCTTGTCGTACGACGGCTGCGCGTGCCCCGGCTCCCACGACTCGGCCGGCCAGAAGCGGGAGGAGTCCGGGGTGAGGACCTCGTCGCCGATGACGAGGGTGTCGCCGTCGAAGCCGAACTCGAACTTGGTGTCCGCCAGCAGGATGCCCCGGTCGCGGGCGATGTCCCGGCCGCGGGTGTAGACGGCGAGGGTGGCCTGGCGCAGCCGGGCGGCGGTGTCGGCGCCGACCTGGCGGGCGACCTCCTCGTACGACACGTTCTCGTCGTGCTCGCCGACCGCGGCCTTGGTGGCCGGGGTGAAGATCGGGGCGGGGAGCTCGCTGCCGTCGGACAGGCCCTCGGGGAGGGCGAGGCCGCAGACCGTACGCGACTCGTTGTACTCGACCAGGCCCGAGCCGGTGAGATAGCCGCGGGCCACGCACTCGACCGGGACCATCTTCAGCGACTTGCAGACCACCGTGCGGCCCGCCCAGTCGGCGGGGGCGCCCTCGGGGAGGTCGGTGCTGATGATGTGGTTCGGGATCAGGTCGGCGAGCTGGTCGAACCACCACAGGGAGAGCTGGGTGAGGACCCGGCCCTTGTCCGGGATCTCGGTGGGCAGCACCCAGTCGTACGCGGAGATGCGGTCGCTGGCGACCATCACGAGGTCGCCCGCCTCGTTCTGGTACAGCTCGCGCACCTTGCCGGTGTGCAGATGCACCAGACCCGGAACCTGGATCGGCTCGGGCTTTTCTACGAATCCGGACACGGTTCCTCCCCGTGGTTCTGTCCAACGGGTCGATTGTCGCTTATAGGCGGCTGACCTTGGACTTGGGGTGTGCTGGTGGTGTTCTGCGGGTGATGTGCGTGAGCTCAGTCACGCTTGCAGATGCGGTCCAGGAGGTTGGCGGTGGCGCGCTGGACGCGGGTGTCCACATGGCCCGGGCGGTCCAAGGACGGGGACCAGGCGAACGTCCCCGACGCGAAGACCAGGGCGCCCGAGGGGGCGCGGTAGAGGGACGTCTCCTGGTGGCGGAGGGCGCCCTCGGTGTCGGTGTACGGGGAGTGCGCGAGCAGGATGCGGTCGTCGTGCTCGGGAAGCGCGGTGCGCGGGAAGTAGCGGTCGGCCTCGCCCGCTACCAGGCCCTCGATCGCGTCGCCCTCGTGCGCCCCGGTCGCCTCCCACAGCCAGTGGTCGGCGTTGCGCACGATCAGCGGGGAGGGGTCGGGGACGCGGCCCGCGTACTGGATGCCGACCAGCTGCTGCTCCGGGCGGTCGATCTCCCGCCACAGCACCGGGCGGCCGGGGCCCCGGCGCTTGCGGCAGGTCAGGAGGCGGTCGGGGACGCCGGACGGGGACGGGCCCAACTCCACCTGCCAGTACATGGTGTTGGCGGAGAGGAAGACGAGGGACGTGCCATGGTCGCGGGCCCGCTCCACAGTGCGGCGCATGTTCGCCGACCAGTACTCGTCGTGGCCGGGGAAGACCAGCCCGCGGTAGCGGGTGGGGTCGACGCGGCCGGAGTGCAGGTCGCGGGCGTCGGCGTAGGCGAGGTCGTAGCCGTAGCGCTCGGCCCAGCGGATGAAGTCGTAGGCATGGCCGACGTGGAGGGGCAGGCCCGCGCCCGCGTACGGGCGGTCGAAGGAGACCGTCGTCGCGGCGTCGGACTCGCCGAGGAGACGGCCGTCCTCGTCCCACGCGTGGTAGAGGCTCGCGCCGGTGCGGCCATCCTCCGGATAGAGGTTGTACGCCTGCCACGTCACGTCCGGGAGGAGCAGGAGCAGGTCTGCCGGCTGGTCGTGGCGGACCGTGAAGGGGACGTGGGAGCGGTAGCCGTCGGCGGTGGTGAGGACCGCCACGTACGCCCCGATGCTCCAGTACGACGGGATCTGGAGGCGCCAGCTGAGCCACCAGTGGTGGCAGGAGACCGTACGGTCCGCGGTGAGGGGCGGGGGCTGGACGATGCCGGAGAGGCGCGGGCTGGTGGTGATCTTCGCGGCGCCGTCACCGCCGTAGTGGCCGATGCGGTAGACGTCGACACTGAATTCCTGGGGCGGGTCGACCGTGATGTGGAAGTCGATGGCCTCGCCCGGGGCGACCGCGCCGGTGGAGGCGAAGCCCTTGATCTGGCGGCGGACGTCGTCGGCCGCGCGGGGGCCGCCGGCGGAGCGGGGGGTGGGGATACGGGCGCCGGTGGCTCCGGACGGGGGGTGTGGTGGTGCCGGGTCCACGTACCAGGGGACGACCTGGCCGGTGTCGTCGAAGTACGTCTCGCTGCCCCTGAGCCACGGGAGGGGGCCCTGGCCGAAAGGGTCCGTCACGGCGTGCGCCAGGGCTCCCGACTCCCAGCGGCGGATCGGCTCCGAACCCATGGCTGCTCCCCTCCCTCGTGCCCCCGTGTGGTCGTACGTACCTGTGCGCGCGTGTGAAGCGCTTGTCCTATGTCGCAAGCCCTTGCCATGTGCGCGATCGGTCCCAGCACATCACATAACGCACGCAGGCTGTCACTATTCGTTGCGAATTGGCCGAAAGTGGAATTGGGGGTTCCGATACGGCTGCCTTGACCTGGAGTTCAGGGGTGGGCTCAGACCAGGCGGAGGGGCTTCTCCGGGCGTATGCCTGCCTGGGTCAGCCAGTGGCGCAACGGGGTGGGGTCGCCGTCCTCGATGAGGCTGAGGACTCCGGGGGCGAGGTCCGGGGCCCGTTCTCCGTTGATGAGGAGGGTCGGGCCGTCGAGCCAGTCGAGGCCGGGGGTGGCGCCGGCGGTGTCCATGGCGGCGCAGCAGACCATCGCCGTGACGTGGTCGGTGAGGAGTTCGCGGGCGGTGCGAGGGGGTTGGAGCGGGAAGAGGGGGAGGGTGGTGTCGTCCCAGGGGGGTGGTGGGGTGTCGGGGGTTGTGGTGGTGCGCGGGGGCGTTTCCTCGCGGGCGAGTTCGGTGGTGAGGGCTGCGGCGAGGGTGGCGGTGCGTTCGTTGTCGGCCTCGGCCTCGGCTTCGCCTTCGGCCGTGGTGGTCTCACCCGCACCAACCGTGCGGGTTTCGTGGTCGAGTGCGGGTGGCCCTTGTGGGGGGTGCTCGCCGTCGGCGGCTTTCGGAGAGTGCGTGGGGGTGGTGGCGTGCGCTCCGGTGTCGCGCGTGGGTGCGCTGGCGCCGTTCGCCGGTGCGGTGGCGTCGGCGGCTGTGGTGCCCCGCGCGAGTGCGGCTTCGGTGGTGTTGGGTGCCGGTGTGGCTGACAGGTAGTCCAGGATTCTTGCCAGGGTCGGGGTGCCCGCTGTGGTCGGCGGTGTTGGTTCCGGGGTGTGGTGGGCTCGCTGGGCGTCCAGGGCTCGGTGGAGGCGGGCCGCGTCCAGGCGCCACTTTCGGTCCACTACCTCTTCCGGGTACTCCTGCCAGCTGACCGGGGCCCAGTCCGGGCCCTGTTCGGCGGGGCCGCCGTGGAAGAGGCGGGCGGCGAGGAGGGAGGCCGCCTCGTCGATCGCGCCGGGTTCCTCCAGGAGGTCGCAGGCCGGGCGTTCGCCCAGGCGGGAGGCGAAGCCCTCGGCCAGACGGTCGCGGCGGGACAGCTCCGTGAGGGCGGCCACCACGCCGGCGTCCAGTCGGGAGGGCCAGCGGCCCATCCGCCAGGCGGGCAGCGCGACGCGGGTCAGGAGGCGGTCCCAGCCCGCATACGCCAGGCCCACCTGCTCCTGCGCGACGATCCGCAGGCCGTAGTCCACAGCCTGTGCGCGCTCGGCGGCCGCGGCGGCCACCCCGCGCTCCATCAGCGCCGCGTGCTCCCGGCAGCTTCGGAGGAGCAGCCGAGCCACCCAGCCGACGGCCGCGCACACCCCACGGGTCAGGGGGCAGCGGCCGGACGTCGAGGAGACGGCCACCGCGGCGTCCAGACCCCGCACGAAACGGCGGGCCGCGGCTATGTCGGGGTGGGCAGAGGGGCCCGTACCAGCGACGACGGGGGCGAGGACGGCGCGGAGCTCGCCCACGCGCATCCACCACAGGAACGGGGAGCCGATGACGAGGACGGGGGCCGCTGTCGTACGGCGGTGCGCTCCGTGGGCGCCGGTGAGCTCGTCGCGGTCGGTCTGCGGGGGCGGGCCGTGGGCCGGGTGGGTGCGGTCCTCCAGCCAGCTGTCGCAGTCCGGGGTGAGCGCTATCGCGGAGGGGGCGGGGACGTCGAGTCGGTCGGCCAGGTCGCGGACCATGCGGTACAGGTCCGGGGCGGACTCCTCGGCGATCGGGACCGTCGGGCTCACCGCGGGGCGGGCGCGCGCCACGACCAGGGCGATGCCGGCGGCTGCCAGCAGCACGAGGGCGGCGAGCGGGGTGACGGTCCAGCGCGCGGCATGCCAGCCGGGGCCCACCAGATGGCCGGTGGTGTCCCCCGCGTACAGCACCACGGCGACCGCGGCGGGCAGCAGTGCGACGGCCAGCGCGCGGCTGCGGATGCGCAGCACGGCGAGAGCCCGGGAACGAGCGGCCTGTGCGCCCGCCTCCACACCCATACCGGTCACGACCGGAGTCGCCCCCTCCCTGCTGTCCTGGCGTTGCTCATTCCCCCACTGTGGCACCCACCACCGACATCGCAATGCCGGTGGGCCAAGTGCCGGAACGCTTGCGCCGCACCCTAGTTGGGCCCTCGGTCTCCGTCAGCCGTTAAAGACACCGGTCACTCGATGGAATGGCTTTGGGGAAAGGTGGATGACGGACAGCGAGGATCAGGCCTTGGATCTTGACTTGGATTCAGTCACGTTCATCGTCCTGTTCACGGTCGCGCAAAGGGGCAGGCCCCGAATCCAGAGACGGATTCGGGGCCTGCTCGGTTCATCGGGTCCCGGGTCGGGCTGCGCCGGTTCAGGCGCCGGACGCCGCCTTCGCGGCGATGTCCGTACGGTGCTGGGAGCCGTCGAGGTGGATACGGCCGACAGCGGTGTACGCGCGGTCGCGGGCCTCGTGGAGGTCCTTGCCGGTCGCGGTGACGGACAGGACGCGGCCCCCCGCGCTGACCACTGCGTCGCCGTCGTGCTTGGTGCCCGCGTGCAGGACGTACGCCTGCGGGGCGTCCTCGGCGGCCACCGCGTCGAGGCCGGTGATCGGGTCGCCGGTGCGCGGGGTGCCGGGGTAGTTGTGCGAGGCGATGACCACGGTGACCGCGGCGTCCTCGCTCCAGCGCAGCGGCGGCAGGTCGGCCAGGTCGCCCTTGGCGGCGGCCAGCAGCAGGCCGGCGAGGGGGGTCTTCAGACGGGCCAGGACCACCTGGGTCTCGGGGTCGCCGAAGCGGGCGTTGAACTCGATGACGCGGACGCCGCGCGAGGTGATCGCGAGGCCGGCGTAGAGGAGCCCGGAGAAGGGGGTGCCACGGCGGCGCATCTCGTCGACGGTCGGCTGGAGGACGGTGTCGAGCACCTCCTCGACCAGCTTCGGGTCCGCCCACGGCAGCGGGGAGTACGCGCCCATGCCGCCGGTGTTCGGGCCCTCGTCGCCGTCCAGCGCGCGCTTGAAGTCCTGGGCGGGCTGGAGCGGGACGACGGTCTCGCCGTCGGTGACGGCGAAGAGGGAGACCTCGGGGCCGTCGAGGAACTCCTCGATGACGACGCGGTCGCAGGCGTTGGCGTGCGCCCGGGCCGCCTCCAGGTCCGCGGTGACGACGACGCCCTTGCCGGCGGCGAGGCCGTCGTCCTTCACGACATACGGGGCGCCGAAGGCGTCGAGGGCCTCGTCGACCTCCTCGGGCGTCGTGCAGACGTAGGAGCGGGCGGTCGGCACTCCGGCGCCGGCCATCACGTCCTTGGCGAAGGCCTTGGAGCCCTCGAGCTGCGCGGCCTCCTTGGAGGGGCCGAAGACCGGGATGCCCAGCTCGCGCACGGCATCGGCGACACCGGCGACGAGCGGTGCCTCCGGGCCTACGACGACCAGCTCGGCGTCGAGCTCACCGGCCAGCGCGGCGACGGCCTTGCCGTCCAGGGCGTCGACCTGGTGCAGCTCGGCGACCTCGGCGATGCCGGCGTTGCCGGGGGCGCAGTACAGCGCGGTGACGTCGGGGTCGAGGGACAGGGAGCGGCACAGGGCGTGTTCGCGGGCGCCGCTGCCGATGACGAGGACCTTCACGGGGTTCAGGGTAACCGGCGTGGGGGGTGCGGGTTTGTGCGGGTTGCTGAAGGGCGGGGGGTGAGGGGCCTGTGCGTTCCTCTAATTCCTGCCCGGCGTCGAGGCTCGGCGTCCCTGGGGGCTGCCGCCCCCAGACCCCCGCTTCGGCCCTGAAGGGGCCTCGTCCTCAAACGCCGGACGGGCTGAGAGATGTGGACCGGCGCCGCAACGGGCTGAGAGATGTGGACCGGCGCCGCAGAGACCAAGGGACGACGAGCGGATGCGTTCTCGTATGTCACGCCCGCTGTAGGGAGCCCGTCGGCTTTGAGTTCGCGGCCTACTCGTTCGTGAACTCCTCCACCACCGTCGCCCCCAGCTCCCGCACGATCAGTTCGCGGCCCGAGAGAGCCGACTCGTTGAGGTCGGGGTCGTCGTCCTCCGGGATGTCGTCCTCGGGGGCGACCGGGGGCGGTTCCGGGGCGGAGGGCTGGGGTGCTGGGGTGGGGGCTGTCGACGGAGGGGGTGTCGACGGGGTCGGGGCGGAGGGTGCCGCGGGTGTGGGCTGGGGGGACTGGGGGCGTTGCGCGGGGGCGGCCGGGGCGCCGCCGTACGCGCTGGGGGCGCCGCCACCGCCGTAGCCGCCGTTGAAGTTCTGTGGGCCGCCGGTCGGTGGAGGTGCCGAGCCGCCCGACGCGTCGACGATCGCCTCGATCTTCCACTGGACGCCGAACTGTTCGCCCAACGCCTGCTTCAGGACGTCCTCGCTGCCGCTGCTGACGAAGTTGTCGCGGGCGCCGGCGTTGACGAAGCCGAGCTGGAGGGTGGTGCCGTCGAAGCCTGCCACCTGGGCGTTCTGACTGAGCAGGATCCAGGTGAAGCGGCGGCGGTTCTTGACGGCCTCCAGGATGTTCGGCCAGAGCATGCGGGGGTCGAGGCCACCGGCCGGGGGGGCGTAGGCCGCCGCGGCCGCGGGGGGTGCGGACTGCGGCGGGGCGGGTGCCGGGGCGGCGGAGGGCTGGGGTGCCGCGGGGGTGCCGGCGGCCGGTGCGGCCGGGGGCTGGGCGCCGCCGCCCGCCGGGGTGGCCGTGGGCCAGCCGCCGGGGCGTCGGCCGCCACCGGCGGGGGCGGCCGTGGGCCATGCGCCGGGGGCGGGGGTGCCGGGGGCGGCCGGGGCGGGGGCGGTAGGCGGGGCAGCGGGCGCTGAAGCTACGGGGGGCTCTTGAGTCGGCGGCTGGACTGGCGGCGCCGACGGTGCCGAGGGAGCCGGCTGGGCCGGCTGAGCCGCCGGAAGCGGCTGGCCCTGCTGCACGGGTTGCCCCTGCTGCACCGGCTGGCCCGCGGTCCCTCCCGCTCCCGCGGCTCCCACGGGCCCTGCGCCTCCGCCTCCACCCCGGACCGCCGCTCGCGCCGCCGCCGCGCCGCCGCCCGGCGGGATCGGGGCGGCAGCCGCCGGGGCGTGGGCGTCGGGTCCGGGGACGTAGCCCATCGCAGGCGCGCCCACGCCACCGGAGAAGTTGCCCCCGGCGGCGTTGCCACCAGAGAAGTTGACGCCTCGCTCCAGGCGGTCGAGGCGGGCCATCACGGAGCGTTCGTCGCCGTAGGCGGCGGGGAGCAGTACGCGGGCGCAGATCAGCTCGAGCTGGAGCCGGGGAGACGTGGCGCCCCGCATCTCGGTGAGGCCCTCGTTGACGAGGTCGGCGGCGCGGCTGAGCTCGGCCGGGCCGAAGGTGCCTGCCTGGGCCTGCATCCGTTCCAGGACGTCGGCGGGGGCGTCGATGAGGCCCGTCTCGGTGGCGTCCGGGACGGCGGCGAGGATCACGAGGTCACGGAGGCGCTCCAGCAGGTCCGCGACGAAGCGGCGCGGGTCGTTGCCCCCCTCGATGACCCGGTCGACGACCTCGAAGGCGGCGGCGCCGTCACCGGTGGCGAAGGCCTCGACGACGGAGTCCAGGAGCGAGCCGTCCGTGTAGCCGAGGAGGGAGGTGGCCATGGCGTAGGTCACACCCTCCTCCCGGGCGCCGGCGAGGAGCTGGTCCATGACGGACATGGAGTCACGCACGGACCCCTGTCCGGCGCGGACGACGAGCGGGAGCACGCCCTCCTCGACGGGGATGTTCTCCTTGCCGCACACCTCGCCGAGGTAGTCCCGCAGGGTGCCGGGGGGCACGAGCCGGAAGGGGTAGTGGTGGGTCCGGGACCGGATCGTCCCGATGACCTTCTCGGGCTCGGTGGTGGCGAAGATGAACTTGAGGTGCTCCGGGGGCTCCTCGACGACCTTCAGCAGCGCGTTGAAGCCGGCCGACGTGACCATGTGGGCCTCGTCGATGATGTAGATCTTGTACCGGCTGCTGGCCGGTCCGAAGAAGGCCTTCTCGCGCAGCTCACGGGCGTCGTCCACACCACCGTGGGACGCGGCGTCGATCTCGATGACGTCGATGGAACCCGGGCCGTTCCTGGCCAGGTCGCGGCACGACTGGCACTCGCCGCACGGGGTCGGCGTGGGACCCTGCTCACAGTTCAGACAGCGGGCCAGGATGCGCGCGCTCGTCGTCTTGCCGCACCCGCGCGGACCGCTGAACAGGTACGCGTGATTGACCCGGTTGTTCCGCAGCGCCTGCTGCAACGGGTCGGTGACATGCTCCTGCCCGATGACCTCGGCGAACGACTCCGGGCGATAGCGGCGGTACAGCGCGAGAGACGACACGCATACGAGGTTATAGGCGCCCACTGACAACCCGGGCCCCGCGGAGGCTCCACCCGCCCCGGGAAAGCAAGCGCCCCCCACGCACCCGCCAGAGCCGACCTACCCTTGCTGCCTTCCGGCCCTGGGGGAGTTCAGTCAGATAGCGCCGCGTGAGGGGCTGCCCAAACAGTACCCGATGGCCGGGGGTGGGAACGAGTTCGCGAGCACTCCTCAACGTCTTGTATTGTTTGCGGCGGAGGATTCGCCTAGAGGCCTAGGGCGCACGCTTGGAAAGCGTGTTGGGGGCAACCCCTCACGAGTTCGAATCTCGTATCCTCCGCCAGCCCAGAGGGCCGGACCGTGAAAGCGGTCCGGCCCTCTGGCGTTTGTGCGGCTCGGGCCGGGGCCCGAGCCGGGTCAGGTGGCCCGTGCCGGGGCCGGTTCCGGTTCTGGTTCCGGCTGTCGTTGGGTCGGCAGGGAGATGTCCCGCCGCTCCCATGCCCTGGTGGTCCGGAGGTAGCCGTAGATGACGGAGCCCATCGCCAGCAGGATCAGCGGGCCGTACAGCCACGGGAGGCGGGCCAGTTCCGTCGGCAGGTAGCGGTACGACAGGAGCAGTGCCGTGAAGATCGCCGTGCCGTAGGTGACCAGGTGGGTCGCGGAGCGGTCCCAGCCGCGGGCCTGGGCGCGCAGGGCTGCCTCGATCGTGAGCGTGAAGACCACACCGGCGACGAGGTCGGTGCCGTAGTGCCAGCCGAAGCCGAGGGTCGCGGCGAGGGTGGCGATCAGCCAGAACGTGCCCGCCCAGCGCAGCACGCGCGGACCCCTGCGGGAGTGGATGAAGATCGCGGTGGCCCAGGCGGTGTGCAGGCTGGGCATGCAGTTGCGCGGGGTGAGCTCGTCGAACGGGATCGCGTGCGGGTCCGTGAGCGGGGGTGGTGTGTTCGGCCAGAAGTCGCCCACCATCCAGTGTTCGGTGGCCGGGGTGTGCGTCCACAGGCCGTCCGGCTGCCAGTGCTCGATGCCCGTGCCGTAGGCGAAGATCGGGCCGACCACCGGGAAGATCATGTAGATGCCCGGTCCGAGGAGGCCGATGACGAGGAACGTGCGGACCAGGTGGTGGCGCGGGAAGCGGCGCTCGGCCGCCACGTTGCGCAGCCCGTAGAGAGAGACGACGACGGCGGCCACGGCGAGCTGGCCGTAGACCAGGTCGAGGAAGTGGGCGCCGAGCGGGCCGGTGGCCTTGAGCATGCGGCCCGCCACCCAGGACGGGTCGCCCAGCGCGCGGTCGGCGACCGCCAGGTACGGGTCGAGGACCAGCGGGCGGGCCTTGGCGGTGATGAGCAGCCAGGTGTCGCCCGTCTTACGGCCGGCCACCAGGAGCAGCGCGAGGCCCACGCCCTTGAGCAGCAGAAGGCGTTCCGGGCCGGTGCGGCGGGTCAGCGCGATGACTCCGCAGGCGAGGACGACCCACAGCGCGCCGTTGCCGAACGGGTGGCCGCCGTGCAGGCCGGTGCCGGTCGCCCAGCGCGCCAGCAGCAGGACGGCGTCGATGCCGAGGGCGACTCCGGCCGCGAGGAAGCGCTCCCGCCGGGTGAGCACCACCATCATCAGCGCCATCGCGCCGTACAGCAGGAACCCCGACTTGGGCGGGAACGCCACCTCCTTCACCTGGGTGGTGAGCGGTCCCGGCAGGCCGTAGTGGCGTGCGGTGAGCTCCAGCGCGATGAGGAAGCCGAGGGTCACCGCACCGGCCGCGGTCCACAGGATCGTCTGTGGGCGGCGCCACGCGGCGGACGTGGATCTTCGTCGTATTCGCGGGAGCGGGTGGTCCCGCGACTCTCCAGGTATCAATGGGCCGGCCGATTTCTTGGACGTGGGTGCGGGCGGACGTTGGACGGGCGTGGTGCGGTGTTGGGGCGCAGATCATCGTAAATTCAAAGACCCCCCACAGTTCAGAGGGCCGGGTCGGGAAACTGGTTCGGCTCCGCCGCGTCCGTGCGGTCGCTCACGTCAGATTCAGGCCACCGTCCAGCATGATCACCTCGCCGGTGAGGTAGCTGCTCGCGATCAGGGAGGCCACCAGGTCGGCCACGTCGGCGGGCTGGGCGGGGCGGTGCATCGGGGCGCGTTCGCGCCAGAGTTGGTGGGCCTCGGCCCAGTCCTTCGTCATCGGGGTGTCCACCAGACCGGGTGCCACCGCGTTGACGCGGACGTCCGGGCCGAGGGCGGCGGCGAGGAGGCGGGTTACGTGGTTCAAAGCCGCCTTGCTTGCCGCGTACGGGACGGACGAGCCCTTGGGGCGCACCCCGGCGTGGCTGGTGATGTTCACCACGCTGCCGCCGCCGGGCGCCTCGCGGAGCGCCGGGAGGGCCTCTGTGCACAGCAGCCAGGGGGCGATCAGGTTGACCTCCAGCAGCCGGCGCCAGTCCGCCGGGGTCGCCGCGGCGAGGTCGGCGTGCGGGATGGGCCAGCTGATGCCCGCGTTGTTCACCAGGACGTCGAGGCGGCCGTGGCGGTCGAGGGCGGTCCGGACCAGGGCCCGCGTCTCGTCCTCGACCTCCAGGTCCGCCTGTACGTACGTCCCGCCGAGCTCCGCCGCCAGGGCCTCGCCGGCGTCGGTGCTGCGCCGCGAGTGCACGACGACCCGCATCCCACCCCCGGCCAGCCGCCGGGCCACGGCCTCACCGATGCCGGAGGTGGAGCCGGTGACGAGGGCTACCGGGCGGTCGTGCTGTTCAGTTCCCATGCGGGACGATCCTGCCACCGCGGCCGGGCACCCTTCGCCCGGCGCCCGGCAACCGGAACGCCGCGCGGCACCGCATCGGGTGAAGCCGTCCCGTCTCCCCCTCACCGGCCATCACGCCCTGAAAGCATTCGAGCACAGTGCGTGAGAGGGGACGTTTCTACATGGGGTCTGCGGCGGAGCCGGAGAGCGGGCAGGACACATCGGACGTGCGGGCGGGAAGGCCGCTCGCATGGCAGCCCGTCATGGCGGCGGCCGTCGCGGCCGTGGCGACCGTCGCGGCGGCGTGGATCGCCGCGGTCGGCACCGGGGGGCCCTCGGCGGGGTCCGCGGTGCAGAAAGAGGACGTCCGGCCCCCTGCGGCCGCGCTCAAGCGATGCGACCCCGTCGGCTCCTCCTACCGGTGCTTCGGCGTCTACAGCGATCTGCCGCCCGACTACAGCGTCTTCGTCGTCACGTCGTCGGGCCGCTCGTTTCACGCCAGCCGGGCGGTCGTCCTCCCGGACGGCACATGGCGGGTGTCCCTGGACGAGCCACCGATCGAGAGCGGCCTCCTCGTCGACCCCGCGCACCATGACTCCTACAGCAACGTCAGCGAGCCCTTCGGTTAAGGCCTGTCCGCCGGGTCAGACGGCAGGAGGGCCTCAGCACTCGACGCCCCGCGTGAGGAGTCGGCGCGTCGTCTCCACCCCCCACTGGTCCAGCGACAGCAGCCGGTCGCTCGATGCCGTCAGGCCGCCCGTTGCCTCGACGTGGGCCGCCCAGCGTTCGCGGGTCTCCACGGCCGGGCGGGCCATCAGGCAGTCGGGGTCGTTGACCCAGAGGCGGGCGTGCTGCCACTGGCGTCCGGCGCCGGTGAACTCGGCCGGGTCCTGGCCGGGTTGGCTGTAGTCGTCGGCCTCGGGGCGGCGGTGCGGGGCCGCGTCCGGGCTGACGCGCATGGCGTCGAAGAGGCCGATGGAGGGGAGGATCGGGGCGCCGCAGCCCAGGAGGTAGGCGTCCAGGCCGATGGCCTCGCGGATCAGCTCGATGCCCTCGCGGTACGCCTGGAGAGCGTCAACTGCCGTGTGGCGTACGCCGTCCAGGGCGCCCGCGTACAGGAAGTCGACCTTGAAATAGTCGTAGCCCTCGGCGCGCAGTGTCCGGAAGACGTCGGCGAGGTACTCCGCCGCCTCCGGGTGGGTGGTGTCGAGGACGTTCAGGTCGTGGCCCCAGTTGCGGCCGGCGTGCAGGAAACCGCCCTCCGCGTCCCGGACCAGCCACTCCGGGTGTTCGGCGGCCAGGTCGCTCGCCGGGTCGACCAGGAAGGGGGCCGTCCAGATGCCGGCCCGGCGGCCCCGGGCGCGGATGGTGTCGGCGATGCCCGCGCGGGAGCGGAAGCGGCCGGAGAGGGTGAGCCAGTCGCCGAGGGCCTTCTGGTAGCCGTCGTCGATCTGGACGACGTCGATGGGCAGGTCGAGGGTGTCCATCGCGCGCAGGTTCTCGTGGATGTCGTCCTCGGTGACCTCGGTGAAGTACTCGTACCAGGAGCACCAGACGGTGGGCGCCGGTCGGGGCGGCCGGACGCCGAGGGACGCGGCCCACTCCTCCAGTACCGCCTGGATGCCGGTCCCCGTCCACTCCTTCACCGGGCCGTCGGCGCTGACCTGCGCGACGGTTCCGTCCACGGCGAGCCTGATGGACGGGACCTCGCGGACCGGGTCCGGGGCGGCCCAGAGGCGGACCGGGGTGCCGTCGCCGGGGTCCAGGGCCAGCAACCCCTCGCCCTGGAAGGCGCCTTCGGGGACGGTGACGCCGGGGCGGTAGCAGACCGTCGCCCAGTTGGGGTTCGTCGGGCGGTACGGCTGGTCGCCGAGGGCGTAGCTGCCGCTGGGGCTCCAGGACTGCCAACCCTCCTCGTGGACATGGGCGTTGGCCGGATCCACGGAGACGGCGGCGACCGGGGTGAAGGAGTGGGACACGGTGGTTCTCTTTCAAGTACGAGGGCTTCAGCCCTTGTTGGCGCCCAGCGTCAGTCCGCTCACGAACTGCCGTTGCAGCGCGAAGTACACGATCAGTGTGGGGATCGCGGTCAGCAGCGCGCCGGCGGCCACCAGGTTCGGGTCGGTGAAGTACTGGCCGGAGAGGTTGTTGAGGGCCGAGGTGATCGGCATGTTCTCGCCGGTGGAGATGAGGACGATGGCCCAGAAGAAGTCGTTGTAGATCCAGATGGAGAGCAGGGTGGCGAGGGCGGCCATGGCCGGCTTGCACAGCGGCAGCGTGATCTGCCAGTACAGGCGCCACACGGACGCGCCGTCGACGAGCGCGGCCTCGGTCAGTTCGTGCGGGAGCGAGCGCATGTAGTTGCTCAGCACGAAGGCGCAGAAGCCGGACTGGAAGGCGACGTGGATGAGGACCAGGCCGAGGGCGGAGTCGTAGAGCTTGCCGGAGGCGGTGACGCCCGGCAGGTCGATCAGCAGGTACAGCCGGTACAGGGGCGTGATGATGACCTGCTGCGGCAGCAGGTTGCCGGCCGTGAAGACCAGCAGCAGGGCGAGGTTGAGGCGGAAGTCGAAGCGGCTGACGTAGAAGGCCACCATCGACGACAGCAGCAGGGTGAGCAGCACCGCCGGGACCGCGATGAGCAGCGTGTTCCCGAAGTAGTGCAGCATGTCCGACTGCTGGAAGGCGTTGGTGAAGTTGTCGAGGCTCAGCTTGTCCGGCCAGGAGACATAGCCCTTCTCGCTGGTCTCGGCGTAGGGCCGCAGCGCCGCGAACAGCGCCCACAGCAGCGGGGCGAGCCAGGCCAGGGAGGTCACGATCAGGAAGGTGTGCAGCAGGATGCGGGCCGGGCGTACCGGCTTCCTGCGCAGGGCGAGGGTGCTCATGCGCGCCGCTCCTTCCGGAAGGTCGCGATCAGGTACGGGATGATCACGGCGAGGGAGATGACCAGGAGCACGACGGCGATGGCGGAGCCGTACCCGATGCGGCTGGACTCGCCGATGATGTTGTTGGTGACCAGGATCGACAGCAACTCGGTGCCCTGGGCACCCTTGTTGAAGACGAAGACCAGGTCGAAGGCGCGCAGGGCCTCGATGATCGTGACGACCAGCACGACGGTGTTGGTGGGGCGCAGGGTCGGGAAGATGACGTTCTTGAACGTCTGCCACTCACCCGCGCCGTCCAGTGCGGAGGCCTCCCGCAGGGCCGGGTCGACGCTCTTCAGACCGGCCAGGTAGAGGATCATCATGTAGCCCGCATGACGCCAGGAGGCGGCGACGAGGATGGCCCAGAGGTTGAGGTCCGGGTCACCGATCCAGTCGATGTAGTGGCCGGAGGTGTTGGCGCCGATCATGCTGTTGATCAGGCCGGTGTCGGGGTTGTAGATGAGCTGCCAGACGAACCCGATGACGGCCATCGACATGACGACGGGCAGGAAGAACGCGGTCTGGTAGACGCGGCTGAAGCGGATCTTCTTGTCCAACTGCACGGCCAGGAACAGGCCGAAGGGCGTGGGCAGCAGGATCAGTACGACGAACCAGATCACGTTGTGCTGGACGGCGGGCCAGAACTGCGGGTTGGTGGTGAACAGTTCGCGGAAGTTGTCCAGGCCGACCCACTTGATGGAGTCGAAGCCGATGCCGTCCCAGGTCGTGAACGCCAACGCGATCGACGCCAGGGCCGTCAGCCAGACGAGGGCGACATGCAGGACGGTCGGCACGCCCGCCATCAGACCGAGGGTGAGCCGGTCGCGGCGGGTGAGGAGGCGGCGGTGGCCCGTCGGCCTCTTGCGCGGGGCAACGCCCGAAGGCGACGCGAGGGGCGTCGCCTTGGGGGTCTCGGTGGTCTCGGTGTCGGTCGTCATGAGGAGGCGAAGATCGTCTTCTTCTGGCGCTCGACCGAGGTGAGGATGGAGTCGATGCCCTTGGGGTCCCGGATGAACTTCTGCAGCGCGGGCTGCATCACCGTCGAGGTGAAGTCGGGGCGGCTGTCGCGGTCCATGAACTGGGTGAGGCTCTTGGCGCCGCTGATCATGTCGTACGCCTTCTTCTGCAGGGCGGTGTACGAGGAGGTGTCGGCGGTACTGGAGGCGGCGACGACGCTGGAGTCGGCCTTGAGGTAGATGGCCTCGGCCTCCGGGGTGCCGAGGAACTCCAGGAGCTTGACGGCGCCCGCGTGGTTCTTGGGGCTCTTGCTCATCATGAAGCCGTCGGTCGGCGCCTCGACGGTGTCCTGCCCGAACTCGGGGCTGATCTCGGGGAAGGGGAAGAAGTCGAGGTCGTCCGCGATGGTCTTGTCGGTGGCCTGCTGGCCCACGAAGGAGCCCAGCAGATACATGCCGGCCTTGCCGGAGAGCATGCTCTGGGCGGCGTCCTGCCAGGTGCGGCCGACGGCGCCGTCCTGGTGGTAGGGGAGGATCTCGGCCCACAGGTCGAAGGCCTTGCGGACCTTGGCGTCGGTCCAGGATGCCTTTCCGGCCATCAGGTCGACGTGGAAGTCGTAGCCGTTGGCACGGAAGTTGAGCTGGTCGAAGGTGCCGAGGGCGGGCCAGGCGTCCTTGTCGCCGAAGGCGATCGGGACCAGGCCGTCCTTCTTCATCTGCTTGCACAGGGCCACGAAGTCGTCCCACTTGGTGGGGACCGTGTAGCCATGCTTCTGGAAGACGCTCCGGCGGTAGAAGACCGCCCACGGGTAGGTGTCCAGCGGCACGAAGTAGTACTTGCCGTCCGCGCCCTTGCTGAGCTTCTTCATCGCCTCGGGGAAGTTGCCGCCGATCTTCTCCCACACGTCGTCGAGCGGGGTGGCGAGGCCCTTGGCCGCGAAGAACTGCATGCGGTACCCGGCGAACCAGTTGAAGACGTCGTCCGGTGTGCCCTGGAGGTAGGCGTTGATCTGCTCCTGGAAGGTGTTGTGGTCCTTGGTGTTCACGTCGACCGTGATCCCGGACTGCTTCTTGAAGGCCGCGTAGATCTCGGCGTACGCCTTCTTCGGCACCGCGTCCGAGCCGTTGGAGCCGAGGGTGACGGTCTTCGGGTCGGCGGCCGTGCCGCTGCCGCCGCAGGCGCTGAGCAGGGGGATGCCGGCGCCGAGCACGGCGGCGCCGCCTATGCCGCGCAGCAGGGACCGGCGGCTGGGCGAGGGGAGGTGGAGGTCGGGCATGAACGGCTCCTGGGGGCAGGGTTCGGCCAGGGCAGGGCAAAAGGGGAATGCTGAAGTCCGTCGTAATCGACCAGAAATCAACTTGACCGAACACGGTTGCGTAATGACAGCCGTATGTCTTGTCATGCGTCAAGAGATGACTGTCACCTTTGTGGAAACGTGACCGACACATACAAGATCGGGTCGAAGGCCCGAAAAGCCTTCGACCCGTCGAACACCCTGTCCGTGGCCCGCTACCGGATCTCGACCTTGTCCGTCTCGCTGACCTGGTCGATCTCGGAGATCCGCACGGTCGTCCGCATCGTCCAGGTCCCGGCGATGGGCAGGTTGAAGTCGCTGGTGCCCCAGTAGCCGCCCTGGTCGGTGAGCCGGGCGTCGAGGGGGCCGATGTCCTGGGACGGCAGCGTGAAGGTCAGCCGCAGCTCGGGGACGGTCGCGAAACCGCCGTCGGCGCCGTAGACGATCGCCTGCACCTGGTTCTGGCCGACCCGGCCCGGGTCGAGGGTGATCTGCACGGTGCCGCGCCCGGCGGCGCCCAGGTCGAAGGGCACGTTCGTGACCGAGGCGACGGGCAGCCCGCCGGCCGGGGCCGCCGTGCCCGCCTCCTCCGCCGCCCGCCCGGGCAGCGTGCCGGTCAGCACGGTCGTGAGCACCAGCACGACCACACCCACGGTGATCTCGATGGCCACGGACCGCCGCAGCCCCCGCCGGTACCCGTCGTCGCCGGGGGCGTCCGCGGCCTTCTCCGGCGCGGGCAGCGGCGGCCCGCCCACCGGCTCGGGCACCCGCTCCTGCTCGCGTACGACGCTCTCGGCGCCCACCGTGACCAGCCGCGCCGTCCACTGCCGCGACAGTCCGGCCGCGCCGAGCAGCACGAGGACCGCCGCGAGCTTGAAGAGCAGGAGACGGCCGTACGACGTCCCCGTCAGCGCCGCCCAGGAGCCGAGGCCGCGCCAGGACTGGTAGACGCCGGTCACGACCAGGACGGTCACACAGGCGAAGGCGAGGCGGGAGAAGCGGGCGACCGTGGCGGCCTCGACGACGGAGGCCCGGTACAGGGTGGTGACCAGGGCGGTGAGGCCGCCCAGCCAGGCCGCCATCGCGAGGACGTGCAGCACGGAGGCGGCCATCGCCACCGGCACCTGGATACCGGCGGAGGCGTGCTCACCGGCGGCCCAGGTGAGGGCGAGGGCGACGGCGAGGACACCGCCGGCGATCCGGGTGCCCTTGGCGCTCCACGCCTTGCGCACCCAGCGCAGGTACAGCGCGGTGAGCGCGAGCAGCCCGAGCCGGGCGAGGAGCACCAGGCCGGGCCGGGTCGTCAGCGTCCGGTCGAAGCCGTCGAGGGCCGGGGCGGTGCCCGTCTCGTACGAGGCCCGCAGCAGCAGCTGGGCGACGGTCGCCGCGGCCAAGGTCCCCCAGCCCGCCCAGAGCAGCCGGGGCAGGACGGTCGCGTCCGCGGGGCGGCAGCCGGCGAGGAAGACGGCCGTGCCGATGAGGAGGGCGGCGGCGAGATAGGCCAGATAGCGGGCGATGTTGTAGAGCGTGGCCGTCGTCGGGTTCTCGACCGGGCCGGGGTCGACGACCGCCGAGGTGGCCGAGGGCTTGCCCACCGAGAACGTGAACGCGCCCGACACCGGGTGGCTGTCCGCCGAGACGACCCGCCAGGCCACGGTGAAGGTGCCCTCGCCGAGGCCCTTCGCGGGCAGTGTCACGCGGGCCGTGTCGGAGCGGCCCGGCACATGCTCGGCCGCTCCGGTGCGGACCCGCCGGTTGTCCGGGTCCAGGACGCGGAAGGAGTCGTCGAGCAGGCCGACGGACTCGGTGAAGGTCAGGGTGAGGTGCCCGGGGGCGGAGTTGAGGACGGTTCCGTCCTCGGGGTTGGAGGCGCGGAGGGCGGCGTGGGCCGACGCGGGTCCCGCGCCGCCGAAGAGGAGCAGGACCAGCACGGTGCCCAGCAGCACCAGCCCTTGAAATCGCCGCCGTCCTCGGCCACCGTCACGCTCCACGTCAGTACTCCGTCCCGCCGCTCCGGAAGATGTACGTACGCGGGCCCCGGAACACTCACCAGGTCGGGCGCGCCGACACCCCGCCGTCGACGACCAGGTCCTGGCCGGTGATCCAGGAGGCGAGCGGGGAGGCGAGGAAGGCGCAGGCGTCGCCGATGTCCTCGGGGCGGCCCAACCGGCGCAGTGGGGCCGCCTGTTCCCATCTCCGCACGCCCTCCGGCCAGGCCTCGGCCAGCTCGTCCCGGTCGATCAGGCCCGGCGAGACGCTGTTGACGCGGATGCCGCGCGGCCCGTACTCCAGGGCGGCGGACCGTGCGTGCATGACGACGGCCGCCTTCGCGGCGGAGTAGTGGGCGTGCCCGGCGGCGGGCGCGTGTGCCTCGATCGAGGCGATGTGCGTGACGGACCCGCCCCCGTCCATCACCTCGGCCGCCGCCTGCGTACACGCGAACACGCTCGACAGGTTGGCGTCCACGACCTCCCGCCACTCCCCGGCGGTCATCCCGGGCAGCCCCTGGACCGGTTGCACACCGGCGTTGTTGACCAGCGCGTTAAGGCGCCCGCCACCCCACTCGGCGGCCTCCCGCACCAGCCGCCGGCACTCCCCCTCGTCCCGCAGGTCGGCCCGCAGCACGACGGCCCGGGCGCCCGACTCCCGTACCCGCGCCGCCACTTCCTCCGCCGCCGCCACCGACGTACGGCAGTGGACCGCGACCGCCGCCGCGCCCCGTTCGGCGAACCGCAGGGCGATACCGCGTCCGATGCCGCCGCCCGCGCCGGTGACCAGGGCGGCCTGTCCTTCGAGGAGTCTCATGGACGGCACAGTCCCGCGATCCGGTCGGTCGAGAAAACTCATGGCCGACACAGTCCCGCGATCCGCGTCGCCTCGGCGGGATAACGCGCCAGCAGCGTCTCCAAGTCCCCGTGTTCGTAGCCCTCGTAGGTGAACCCCGGTGCCATCGTGCACCCGAAGAACGTCCAGGTGCCGAGGGTGCGGCCGCCCATCCAGGTACCGGCGGGGACGGTCAGCTGGACCGACTGGCCGGCGAGGACGTCGGGGCCGAGGACCGCCGTGCGGGAGGTGCCGTCGGGGGCGAGGAGGAGGAGTTCCAGGGGGTCGCCGAGGTAGAAGTGCCAGATCTCGTCGGCGGGCAGGCGGTGCAGGGCCGAGTGGTCGTCCGCGGTGAGGAGGGCGACTATGGCTGTGCCCTCCGGGCCGCCTTCCGCCCGCTCGGGGCCTTCCCAGGTGCGGCGGAACAGGCCTCCTTCGCGCGGGATCGGTTCCAGTCCGTAGTGGGCTACGAGATCGTCCGGGGTCACCCGGGGAAGGCTACCTCCCGGCGCAGGAAGGCCAGTTGGGCGTGCTTCTCGGGCAGATACACGTCCGGGATGTCGATCTCCGGCAGCACGACCCGCTCCCCCGCCACGAACCCCTGCCGCAGGAAGCGGGCGATCGCCTTCTCGTTGCGGACGTCGGGATCGACGACGACCCGGCGCCGGTCGAGGACCACCAGGACATACGTGGCGACGGCCCCCAGCAGCGCCGACGACCAGCCGGAGCGCGCACCGGCGGCCTCGGGAGGCGCCAGCAGCAGGTGGACGCCGATGTCGCCGGGCTCCACGGCGTAGCACTCACTGACCCGGTCGGCCTCGGGCTCGTAGGTCTGGAGCAGGCCGACCGGTTCGCCGTCCTTCTCCAGGAGGTAGGCGTGGTGGGTGTCGAGGGTGTCCATGTGGGCGTAGATGTCGGCCACTTGGTCCTCGGTGAGGCCGTTCATGCCCCAGAAGGCGGCGCGTTCCTCACGGACCCAGCCGTGCACCAGCCTGGCGTCGGCCTTGGCGTCGAGCAGGCGGACGGCGACGGTGCCGAAGCCGTCGACGTCCTGCGTGTGCACGTAGAGGTCAGACATCGCTCTCCTTGCTGAGCTGTTCGAAGTCGGTGACGACCGGGACCAGGTCGCCGCCGAGCCACAGGGGCAGTTGATCACGGTGGTGGGGCGAGCCGGGCACCCCGGAGGCGCCGAACGGCACCACCCAGCGGCTGTCCTCGCGTCGGGCCAGGTCCCAGACGTACCGGGCGGCGGGCCCGCGCGCGGCGAGGTCGGTCAGCCCCGGGACGGCCGAGGTGCACAGCACGCAGTCGTGGTCGCCGGAGAGTCCGGGGCCGTCGAACGCGGGATCGGGCAACGCCCGCCAGGGGAACAACCGATGGCTCTCGCCCCACGTCTTGACCGGCCCCGCCAGGGCCACCTCCTCGACGGCCGCACGCACCTCCGCCGACCGGTCGACGCCGTACAACTGCCCGGCCCGCAGCAGGTGTTCGAGCGCGTAGCCGATGCGCGGGGTGAGCCCGAGCCAGGGGAGGAGGACCTCCGGGTAGGCGGGCGGCGTGGTGAGCGCGGCGAAGGCGGGGTGCGCGGCGAGCCGTCGTACGACCGCACCGCGCACGGCCGCGAAGAGCGCGGCGGCCGAACTGTCCGCGTCCATACGGCGGTTCCAGGCGAGGAGGGTCGCCCTGAGCTCGGCGGCCTCGGGGCTCAGGTCCGTCAGGGCCGCCAGGTGGTCCAACAGGGGCCCGGCGGAGGCGAGATGGGTGTCCATGTGGATCGCCGGCATGTCGGCGGCCTTCCACTTCTCCTTCTCGGCGAGCAGGGCGGCGATGCGGTCGGCCCGGTG
The DNA here is from genome assembly GCF_015163075.1 of Streptomyces justiciae. GTDB lineage: Bacteria > Actinomycetota > Actinomycetes > Streptomycetales > Streptomycetaceae > Streptomyces > Streptomyces justiciae. The sequence continues at coordinate 790,316 of NZ_JADDXU010000003.1, read as the reverse complement.
CGGCGGCGCGAACTCGACGCCGAACGGTGCGGCCGGGCCGCGCTGGTTGGCCATCACGGCGACGCCGTCGCTGAGTTCGCCGTACGGCATCACGTGCCAGCCGGTCCACTCGTGCCCGGCCTCCCAGGCGGGCACCACCCGGGTGCGGTTGGCGGTGGACCGTACCGGCACCCGGCCCGCGACCCGGTGCAGCAGCCCGCCCTCGGTGTCGGCGGCCTGCACGACGTTGACCGGCTCGGCCCACTGGTCGAAGGCCCGGTCGACGTCGGCGACCCGGCGGGCGCGGAGGAGAGGGAGCAGGGTGCTGAAGCCCAGGTCACTGGTCACGCGGGGCGGGGTGCGCAGGCTGAGGGCCAGCGGGGTGCCGTCGTCGAGGCCCTCCGGACCGCCGGCGATCACCGGGCCGCGTGCGGTCTCGATGACCTCGACCTCCACCGGCTCCTCCCCGGCGACCTCGATCGTCTCGGTGTGCCGGGAGGCGCGCCGCCAACTCCCGTCCGGATCAAGGGCTTCCACCCCGGCCCCGGTGCGGCGCAGCTTCTCGCTGTAGAGGTCCTGGTAGTCGGCCATGGCGTTGGTGATGGCCCAGGCGACCGTGCCGGTGTGGCCGAAGTGGGCGATGCCGGGGACGCCGGGGACGGCGAGGCCGATGACGTCGAACTCCGGGCATGACAGGTGGATCTGCTGGTAGACGCCGGGGTCCTCGATGAAGCGGTGCGGGTCGCCGGCGATGACGGCCCGGCCGGTCACGGTCCGCTCGCCGCTGACCAGCCAGCCGTTGCTGCCGGAGGTGCCGGGGCCGTCGGTGGCGAACAGTCCGACGGCGTCCTCGCCGAGGTGTTTTGCCGCCTCGGTACGCCAGAGCTTGGCCGGGAAGCCCGCGAAGAGGATGTGGGTGGCGAGCCAGACGGCGAGCGGGGTCCAGGGCTCCCAGCGGCCGGGGGCGCCGAGCGGGAGCTCCGCGTCGGCGAGGCCTTCGTTGACGCCGTCGACGTACGCCCGGACCCAGTCGGCCGTCTCGGGGTCTTTCACGGAGAGGTCGGCGAAGCAGCGTCTCGCGGTGTCGTCGAGGCGGGCGCGTCTGATGAAGCGGTCCCAGGGGAGGGCGTCGACGCCGAGGACGGCGGCCGAGGTGCCGCGGGCGCGGTGCCGTTCGACCTCCAGCTGCCAGGCGCGGTCGCGGGCGGTGACCAGACCCTGGGCACGGGCGAGTTCACGCACGCTGTCCGCACGCAGATGCGGGATGCCCCAGGCATCTCGGTAGATCTCGGCGCTCACTCTGGGGCTCTCCTGTGCTTTAGGTTAGGCTCACCTAAGTATGTCGTGGTGAAATCGTACGCGAGGGGTGAAGAGGCGATGGGGCAGGGGCACGGCTGGGAGGGCGCGGTCCTCAAACTGCTGCGGGCGAAGGACTACGTCCTGACGGTGACCGGCGCCGAGGACGTCACCCCGCACTACCGGCGGCTCCACCTGACCGACGGCGGCCTGCTCGCCGCGACCGGCGTGCACCCGACGATGTGGGTCCGCCTGTGGTTCTCCGCCGCGGGCAAGCCGCACCAGCGGGCGTACACCCTCGTCGACCCGGACCCGGCGGCCGGCACCTTCAGCCTGGAGTTCGCGCTGCACGAGGGCGTGGCCAGCGACTGGGCGCGCGCGGCGAAGCCCGGCGACACCATCGAGGCCACGGTCCACGGCACGGCCTTCGAGCGCCCCGACCCGGCCCCGACCCACGTCTTCGCGATCGGCGACCCGGCCTCCCTCCCCGCGATCAACTCGCTCCTCGCGGCCCTGGACTCGTCCCCGGCGACGATCTGGTTCGAGGGCTCCCGCGACGGCCTCCCGTTCCGCACGGACGCGTCCCGCCACGACGTCCGGTCCGCCGACGACCTGATCACCCAGGTGAAGGCGGACCTCCCCGACCTCCTGAAGGCCCACCCGGACGCGTACGTCTGGATCGCCTGCGACACCCGCACGACCCGCACCCTGTCCTCCTACGTCCGCAAGGACCTCGGCGTCCCGAAGGACCGGATGCACGCGCTCGGCTACTGGCGGGCGAACTGACGTACAACCATCCACGGGGTTCGTGTGTCATGCGGGACGTCTGAGGCGTCAACCCGTATGTCGAGGAGTCCCTTTGCGCAGAGCTGTCACCGCGGCCGCCGTGCTCACCGCGGCCGCCGCCGTCACCCTCACCCCGGTGACGTCGTCCGCCGCCGCCCCCTACAAGGGCGCCAACACGGCCACCGTCCAGGACGACTTCAACGGTGACGGGTACCGGGACCTGGCGGTCGGCGCGCCGAACGCGGCGAACGGCAGTGTGGAGGAGGCCGGCGCGGTCGTCGTGCTGTACGGGTCGAAGTCGTCCGTGAGCAGCACCCGCCGGACCGTCCTCACCCAGGCGACCTCCGGCATCCCCGGCGACCCGGAGAAGTGGGACGAGTTCGGCCGGACCGTGACCAGCGCCGACCTGGACCGGGACGGCTACGCCGACCTGATCGTCGGCACCCCGCACGAAGACGTCGGCGGCGCCGACTCCCGGGGTGCCGTGACCGTCGTCTGGGGCGGGCCGAACGGGCTGAAGGGCGGCGCGAGCATCGCCCCGCCGGCCGGGTTCGGTGAGGGCATGACGTACTGCCGCTTCGGCATGTCCGTGGCCGCCGGTGACATGAACGGCGACGGCGCCCCCGAACTCGGCATCGGCTCCGGCTGCAACACGGCCTCCTACACCGGGCCCTTCACCCGCACGGGCAAGCCCGCAGCGAAGTACCTGGAGTGGCGCGAGAACGCCCGGGGCGTGGTCATGGGTGACGTCAACGGCGACGGCAGGGCCGAGCGCTTCTATCTCGCCGGACCGACGGACGGCGACATCCGCGGCCCGGTGACCCTCGACGCGGGCGCCCCGGACCCGGAGGACCCCTTGGCCAACCAGGGGGTCGAACTCCCCTACGCCGACGGCCACACCGGCCAGATCGGCGATGTCAACGGCGACGGCTACGGCGACCTCGTCACCGGCATCGCGGGCGACGAGTCCCACTTCAACGCACCCGGCGCGGCCCACAAGGGCGGCGAGATCCAGGTCCTCTACGGCAGCGCCCAGGGCATCACCGCCGACCAGAAGCCCAAGGTCTTCCACCAGGACACCGCGGGCGTGCCCGGCACCGCGGAATGGGGCGACTGGTTCGGCCAGTCGCTCAGCGTCGGGGACGTGAACGGCGACAAGTACGCCGATGTCCTGGTCGGCTCCCCCTTCGAGGCCGTGGGCTCGCGCGAGGCCGCCGGTACGGCCGTGCTGCTGCGCGGCTCCGCCACCGGCCTCGGCACGGCCAAGGCCGCCGGATACACCCAGGACACGGCCGGTGTGCCCGGTGCCGTCGAGAAGGGCGACCAGTTCGGGGCCGCCGTCCACCTCGCCGACCTCAACGGGGACGGCAAGGCCGAGACGGTCGTCGGGGCGCCCACCGAGAACACCGACGGCTGCCTCTGGATCGCCCGTGGCGCGGCGGCCGGCCCCGTCCTCAACGGCTCGGTGAACCTGTGCGGCAAGAGCGCCGGCATCACCGTGGGCGACGTGAAGGGCTACTTCGGCGCCGCGCTGACCAGTCCCCACGTGGAGATGTGACCGCACCGGAGGCATGATCGGGGTCATGGACGTCACCCTGCACCTCGCCCAGGACCCCGAGGCCGACGAACTCCTCGGGCGTTCCCCGCTCGCCGCGCTCGTCGGGATGCTGCTGGACCAGCAGGTCCCGATGGAGTGGGCGTTCAAGGGGCCGCGGACGATCGCGGACCGGCTCGGCGGCGACGACCTCGACGCCCACGAGATCGCCGCCCAGGACCCGGAGGCCTTCGCGGCCGTGCTCTCCGAGAAGCCGGCGGTCCACCGCTACCCGGGCTCCATGGCCAAGCGCGTACAGCAGCTGTGCCAGTACCTCGTCGAGCACTACGACGGGAACGCCGAGCTGGTCTGGAAGGGCGTGACGGACGGCCGCGAACTGCTCCGCCGCTTGGAGGAACTCCCCGGCTTCGGCAAGCAGAAGGCCCAGATCTTCCTCGCCCTGCTCGGCAAGCAGCTGGGCGTCACCCCGAAGGGCTGGCGGGAGGCCGCCGGCGCGTACGGCGAGGCCAGGTCCTTCCGGTCCGTCGCCGACATCACCGGCCCCGAGTCCCTGACCAAGGTGCGGGCGCACAAGCAGGAGATGAAGGCGGCGGCCAAGGCGGCGAAGGCCGCCAAGAAGTAACCCGGTCGGCTCAGCCCACCGCGCAGGGCGGCCGGCCGCGGTCCAAACATGGACCATGACCGAGGCACCGAGCGGCTCCTCCTGGAGCCCGGAGTACGACGACCGCAAGGTTCACGCCCAGCGGCGGGTCGCCGAACCGGAACCACCCTTCGAGGGCCCCCTCCACGCGCTGTCCAAGGCAGCCTGGCAGGTGGTCCTGATCACCGGCCTCGCCTCCCTCGTCCTGGGCATCCTCGTGCTGGTCTGGCCGGGCTCCACGCTCCTCGCCACCGGCATCCTCTTCGGTGTCTACCTCGTCGTCAGCGGCGTCTTCCAGCTGGTCTCCGCCTTCGGCACCCACAGGACGACCGGCCTGCGCGTGCTCGCCTTCATCAGCGGCGCGCTGTCGATCCTGCTGGGCCTGTTCTGCTTCCGCGGCCCCATGCAGTCGATCCTGCTGCTCGCCCTGTGGATCGGCATCGGCTGGCTGATCCGCGGCATCACCCAGACCCTGGCCGCCGCCTCCGACCCGTCGATGCCCGCCCGCGGCTGGCAGATCTTCCTCGGGATCATCACGTTCGTCGCCGGCATCGTCCTCATCGACTCCCCCTTCGAGTCGGTCGCCGTCCTCACCGTGGTCGGCGGGATCTGGCTGGTCGTCGTGGGCGTCGTCGAGATCGTCACGGCGGTACGGATGCGGGGGCGGGCCGGCCGGGTGCCGCGCGAGGTGTGAGCGGGTAACCCGTGCGGGCGGATCTGACGGACGACGCGATGAACCTCGTACTCCCCGGGGCAGACCAGCAATCATGAGCAGCACCAGAACCTGGCTCCGCGCCTTCGTCCTGCTGCTCGCGCTGCTCGTGCCGGCCGCACCCGCCGGGGCGCACGCGGCCACCGCCGTCACGCCGGTCGTCTCCGGCGAGATCACCGAGTACGACGTCCTCGACACGGCCCTGCGACCGGCCGCCCGGCATTCCGTCGCCCCGCTGCGTCCCGCACCCCGCGTCGAGCCGCCCTCCCCCGTCGTCCCGGAGGGCACCCCGCTCCCGGCGCCACCGCACCCCTCGTACCGCCTGCTCACCCTCCGCACGGTGGTCCTGCGCTGCTGACCGGCCCTCGCGCCAGAGGCCCGTTTCAGCAACGAACGCAAGGAGCACGACCACCATGCCCGTCGACCCGTACGCCGTCCTGCGCGCCCTCCTGCGCGCGGAAGCCGCCCGCAGCGCGCCCAAGCCACCGGTTCCGCAGGAACAGAAGCCGCCGGTGAAGGAAGGGAAACGCGGCTGAGCCAGCGGCGGAGGCGGGCCCCTCGGGTGACCGGGGTTACCGGAGTTACCGGGGTTACCGCCTCCGCTTGGCCGTGCCGAAGATCGAGCGGGTGATCTCACGGCCGATCTGGGTGCCGAGGGACCGCGCGAGGGACTTGAACATGCCGCTGCCGACGACCTGTTCGACGACGGAGGGGTCCTCCTTCGGCCGGGCCTGCTTCGGCTGGGCCTTCTTCGGGGGCGCGGTCATCTCGTCCGGGCCCTTGGCCCCCCGCGTCGCGTTCAGCTTCTCGTAGGCCGATTCTCTGTCCACAGCCTGTGCGTAACGTCCGTGGAGCGGCGAGGCCTTGACCGCCTCGTCGAGGGCGGTGGGCTCGATCGGGCCCATCAGGGACTCGGGGGCGCGGAGGCGAGTCGCCGCGACGGGGGTCGGGGCACCCTTCTCGCTGAGGACCGTCACCACGGCCTCACCCGTGCCGAGCCCGGTGAGCAGCTCCTCCAGGTCGTACGCGGAGTCGGGGAACGTCTTCACGGTCGCCTTCAACGCCTTCTGATCGTCCGGCGTGAAGGCCCTGAGCGCGTGCTGGACGCGATTGCCCAACTGGGCGAGGACATCGGACGGTACGTCCTTCGGGGTCTGCGTCACGAAGAAGACACCGACCCCTTTCGAGCGAATCAGCCGGACGGTCTGCGTGATGGAGTCGAGGAACGCCTTCGAGGCGTCGTGGAAGAGCAGATGTGCCTCGTCGAAGAAGAAGACGAGCTTGGGCTTGTCCGCGTCGCCGACCTCGGGCAGGTCGTGGAAGAGGTCGGCCAGCAGCCACATCAGGAACGTCGAGAACAACGCCGGTTTGTCCTGTACGGCGGGCAGTTCGAGGACGGAGACGATGCCGCGCCCGTCGGACGCCGTGCGCATCAGGTCCGCGGTGTCGAACTCCGGTTCACCGAAGAAGTCGGCCATGCCCTGCGCCTCGAAGGCGGTGAGGGAGCGGAGGATCACGCCGGCCGTCGCGGAGGAGAGGCCGCCGATGTTCTTCAGCTCGGGCTTGCCCTCGTCCGAGGTCAGGAAGGTGACGACGGCCCTGAGGTCCTTCAGGTCGACGAGTTCGAGCCCCTTGGTGTCGGCGTAGTGGAAGATCAGGCCGAGGGACTGCTCCTGGGTCTGGTTGAGCTGGAGCACCTTGGAGAGCAGCAGCGGGCCGAAGTCGGTGATCGTGGCCCGCACGGGGATGCCGTGTCCGATGCCGCCGAGGGCGTAGAACTCGGCCGGGAAGCCGGTCGCCGTCCACTGCTGATGGACCTCTTGTGAGCGGCTGCGGACCTTGTCATTGGGCTGCCCCGGCGCCGAGATCCCGGACACGTCCCCCTTGATGTCCGCCAGGAACACCGGCACGCCCTGCGCGGAGAGCTGCTCGGCGATCAGCTGGAGCGTCTTGGTCTTGCCGGTGCCGGTGGCGCCCGCGACGAGGCCGTGCCGGTTCAGCATCGGCAGCGGAATCCTGACCTGCGCGTCCGGCAGGCACACCCCGTCCCACAGCAGCGCGCCGAGATCGAGGGCGGGCCCGGCGAAGGCGTACCCGGAGGCGATCTCCAGGGCCTCCTTCGGAAGCGCGGGGGCACTGCCCGGCGCCTCGGGAGCGGTGGCCGGTGGCATGGTCTCGCTGTCACTCATCTCAGGCACCTGTTCCGGTTTGCCCCCGTTTACGGCATCTTTTCCAGCATCACACTCCGTCGCCATGGCTGCGCCCGGAAGGTCTTGACCGGTAGGCTTTCCGTGTGATCTTCAAGCGCATCGGAAACGGCCGGCCGTACCCCGACCACGGCCGGGAAAGCACCCGGCAGTGGGCGGACGTCGCGCCGCGCCCGGTCCGCCTCGATCAGTTGGTGACGACCAAGGGCCAGCTCGACCTGGAAACCCTGCTCGCCGAGGACTCCACGTTCTACGGCGACCTCTTCGCGCACGTCGTGAAGTGGCAGGGCGACCTGTACCTCGAGGACGGCCTCCACCGCGCGGTGCGGGCGGCGCTCCAGCAGCGCCAGGTGCTGCACGCGCGTGTGCTGGAACTGGATTAAGTGACCAGCCTGTAAAGGGTTGGCCCTTTCGGGTTCTCCTGCCCGGTATCCAATGATCATTTAGTAGGCATCGCCGCCGCGGCGCACTACGCTGCGCCCATGAGCATGCTGACTCCCCCAGGCATGGGCGGCAAGTACCGGATCACGGGGGACAAATACCCACGCATGCGCCGTCCCCGACGGCGCGGCAGGCTCGTGGTCGCGCTGGTGGCGTCCGTCGCCGCGCTCGGTCTGGTCGGCTGGGGCACGTTGCAGCTCATCGGCATCTTCACCGGCAACGACGAGAAGGCGTCCGCGGCGGGCCCCAAGGCGGACTGCGCCACGAAGGCGTCCCCTTCTGCCTCGGCGTCCGCGGCCGCCTCCGCGTATCCCAAGCCCGCGCAGATCACCGTCAACGTCTTCAACGCCACGCCCCGCGCGGGCCTCGCCAAGGAGACGGCCGACGCGCTCAAGAAGCGCGGCTTCAAGATCGGCGACGTGGGCAACGCGACCAAGGAGTTCGACAAGAAGGTCAAGGGTGCGGGAATACTGCTGGGCCGTACGTCCGCGATGAGCACGTCGCTGCGGGTGCTGGGGACGCAGGTGGCGGGGGCGGAGTCGCGTGCGGACGGGCGTAAGGGGGCCGACGTCGATCTGATCATCGGCACGGGGTTCAAGTCGCTGACGGCGAAGGCGGCGGCCGACAAGGCGCTGGCCGCGCTGAGCAACCCGCAGCCGGAGCCGAGCTCCTCAAAGAAGGCCTGCTGAAAGGCTTTTAGGGGCGCGGGGAACTGCGCGAGCAACCACGGACCCCCCGCAGCCGCGCTGAATCCGCACCCCTACGGCGATCAGGCGTTATTCCGCAGCCCCGTACAACCGGTCACCGGCATCTCCCAGGCCCGGCACGATGTAGCCGTGCTCGTTCAGGTGGTCGTCGACCGCTGCCGTCACCACCGTCACCGGGGTCCCCGCGAGTTCGCGCTCCATGAGCTCGACGCCCTCGGGCGCGGCGAGGAGCACCACGGCCGTCACGTCATCCGCACCGCGCTTGATGAGCTCGCGGATCGCGGCAACGAGGGTGCCGCCCGTGGCCAGCATCGGGTCGAGGACGTACACCTGGCGGCCGGAGAGGTCCTCCGGCATCCGCGTGGCGTACGTGGACGCCTCCAGTGTCTCCTCGTTGCGGATCATGCCGAGGAAGCCCACCTCGGCGGTCGGCAGGAGGCGGACCATGCCGTCGAGCATGCCGAGGCCGGCGCGGAGGATCGGCACGACCAGGGGGCGCGGGTAGGACAGCTTCACGCCGGTGGTCCGGGCGACCGGCGTGTTGATGTCGACCTGCTCGGTGCGCACGTCGCGCGTGGCCTCGTAGGCGAGGAGGGTGACCAGCTCGTCGGCGAGACGGCGGAAGGTCGCGGAGTCGGTGCGCTGGTCGCGCAGCGTGGTGAGCTTGTGGGCGACCAGGGGGTGGTCGACGACGTGGAGACGCATGTCCACAACAGTAACCGGGCCCGCTGGGCCCGGCGTCCCGGCGATCGTCCCGGCGATCCCCAAACCTCGCTTCACCCGTGCGCTGGCATCAAACCCCCCGTCGGAGGGAAAGTGGGAGGGACGTGACGGGGGTGGTGTGCCTATGCCAGTGCCTGTGCCGGAGCAGGAGCCACAACAGGAGACCGACGCCGAGCGCCGCAGGCGGCGCGCCCAGTTCCTGCGCGATCTCGCGGAGGCCCGGGAGCTGCGGGACCGCGTCCAGCCCCGGCGCGCCAAGACGGCCCGGCTGCGCCACGCCATGCGCATGCGCACCTTCCGCTGGTAGGGCTTGAGACGTTCTTGGACCGCCTGATGCGTGCGCCACGCCGGGAGCCGCGTACGATCCCGCTGGTGGACGATCAAAACGGGCGGACACAGGGAGCCGAAGACGTCCCCTGAACGCTCCGTTTCTGCCACGATTCCGAGTGGGTGGGGCTCGGAGCCAATGCCTCCCCGCCCACAGCCTCCGCCGGGGGGACCCCCAACCGGCACGCCTATGACCAGTGGGAGAGTCACGGTGTACTTCGCCGCACTGCTCGCGCGCACCGAAGACGGGTGGGAAGCGAGCGACACAGAGCTCCTCGACAATGTGGAGACGCTGTCGGATCTGGCCGACCTCGCCCGGGAAGCCGCGGCCGAGGACGACACGGTGCTCGTGCTGATCGAGCAGGAGGACGCCTGGTTCGGCGTCGTCCGCATCGACGGGGAGGACGACCCTCGTATCTACGTCTCGGACGCCGCCGCCGCTGCCCGCAGCAGTTACGGCGAGATCCTGCTCACCGACGAACTGCTCGGAAGGGAGCCCGGCGAAGACGAAGCCGACCTGGACTCCCTCGACCTTGACGGCACCGAGGACGGCGAGGACGAGGACGACGACGACAGCGAGGGCGGCGCCTCCGCCGAGGCCGTGCCGCACGGTCCGGTCGGCGACGTCGAGATCCTCGACGACCTGGGTGTCAGCCACAAGGAGCTGAAGGCCCTGTCGGAGGACGCGCTCACCGAGATCGCCGAGGCCCTGGGCGCCTCGGAGGTCCTGGAGACCGTCCGCTGACCGGGGAGACCTCGAAGGGTCCCCCGGACCCGGTGCGCGACCGGTGGCGGGCCGCGATGCGGCTCGCCCTGGACGAGGCCGGGAAGGCGGGGGCGGACGTGCCCGTGGGTGCCGTCGTACTGGCCCCGGACGGCACCACCGTCCTCGGCGCCGGCCACAACGAACGCGAGGCGGTCGGCGACCCGACCGCCCACGCGGAGGTCCTCGCGATCCGCCGGGCGGCGGCCGAGCTCGGCGAGTGGCGGCTGACCGACTGCACGCTGGTCGTCACCCTCGAACCCTGCACGATGTGCGCGGGCGCCCTCGTGCAGTCCCGGGTGGACCGGGTCGTCTACGGCGCCCGCGACGAGAAGGCCGGTGCGGCCGGCTCCCTCTGGGACGTCGTCCGCGACCGCCGCCTCAACCACCGCCCCGAGGTCATCGAGGGCGTCCTCGCCGAGGAGTGCGCGGCACTGCTCACCGAGTTCTTCCGCTCCCGCTGAGGGGCCCCGGATACCGATTTCAAACCATGCCCCACCTTGCTGTAAGGTCTCCCTCGGTAGCGTGTCCGAGCGGCCGAAGGAGCTCGCCTCGAAAGCGAGTGTGGCGCAAGTCACCGAGGGTTCAAATCCCTCCGCTACCGCTTCAGAAGGGCCCCGTCGAAAGACGGGGCCCTTCGTGCGTACCGAGACGCGAGGGAAGCGAGAAGAGAGAGGGCGGGGGAAGCGGCCTACGGGGGGACAAGCCGCTTCCCCCGACGGGGTCCGGACCCACAAGTACGCGCCGCTTCGGGGGAAGCCATGCCGCGCACCCCGCAGTGGGGCCCGCCCCACCCGGAGATTCCTGCCAGATCCACCGGGCTCACCTCCATCCTGCGCCCCGGCCCACCTCCCGCGGCCCGGCAAAGGGCCTGAGCCCGCAGGCCGTTGGTCCTTAAATAGGACGTGAAGTTACACTCGCCGCCGGCACACCAGTCCCAAAGAGCACCTCAGTCACGGGGGAGGCCGCGATGGCGGTGAATTCGAAGAAGGCCGCCGTCTATGTGCTCGTGGTCTTCGTGCTGTACGTGATCATCACGGACCCGGCCAAGGCCGCCGACTACGTCCAGATAGGGTTCGAGGGCATATCGGACGCCGCCAAGGCGATCGGCGACTTCTTCACCTGGCTCGCCGACGGGGCGCAGTAGGCCGTAACCAGGAGTGCTCATGATCCGCCATCTCGTCCTCTTCAAGCTCAACGACGGTGTCGAGCGCGACGACCCGCGCGTCAAGGAGGGTGTCGAGGCCTTCCGGGCGCTGGAGGGGAAGATCGAGGAGATCCGGTTCTGGGAGCTGGGGTGGAACCTCAGCGACCGGCCCATCGCCTACGACTTCGCCATCAACTCGGGCTTCGAGGACGCGGACGCGCTGCGGCGGTACGTGGAGCACCCGGCGCACCAGGCGGGGGTGGGGCTCTGGAAGGAGTTCGCCACCTGGGTGATCGCGGACTACGCGTACTGAGCCGCCCCACCTCGTTCGGCCCCTCGTCGGAACGGCGGGGGGCTTTCGTGCGTCTTCTGCCTCAACTCTTCCCTCAACACGGCGTTATGGGGTGCTTGCACACAGTGCACATGTCTTGTGATGCTATGACCGCTTTTGACGGATGAGTTGACCGATGTAGACCGATGAAGAGGTGGCGTTGACCGTGTCGGCCAGTACTGCGCCGCCCCAGGAAGAGGCGCCCGCCCAGACGCCGGTGTCCCTCCAGACCCCGGCGCCCGCCGCCCCCCAGCGCAGCCGTGGCGCCGACACCCGGGCGCTCACCCAGGTGCTCTTCGGCCAGCTCAAGGGGCTCCAGCCGGGCACGCCGGAGCACAACCGGGTGCGCGGGGCGCTCATCGAGGCCAACCTCCCGCTCGTGCGGTACGCGGCCGCCCGCTTCCGCTCCCGCAACGAGCCGATGGAGGACGTCGTCCAGGTCGGCACCATCGGGCTCATCAACGCCATCGACCGCTTCGACCCGGACCGGGGCGTGCAGTTCCCGACGTTCGCGATGCCGACGGTCGTCGGCGAGATCAAGCGGTACTTCCGGGACAACGTACGGACCGTGCACGTACCGCGCCGGCTGCACGAGCTCTGGGTGCAGGTCAACAGCGCGACGGAGGACCTGACCACGGCCTTCGGACGCACCCCCACCACCGCCGAGATCGCCGAGCGGCTGCGCATCGGCGAGGACGAGGTGCTGTCCTGCATCGAGGCCGGGCGGTCGTACCACGCCACCTCGCTGGAGGCCGCCCAGGAGGGCGACGGGCTGCCGGGGCTCCTTGACCGGCTCGGCTACGAGGACCCCGCCCTGGACGGCGTGGAGCACCGGGATCTCGTACGGCATCTGCTGGTGCAACTGCCCGAGCGGGAACAGCGCATCCTGCTTCTGCGGTACTACAGCAATCTCACCCAGTCCCAGATCAGCGCGGAACTCGGCGTCTCCCAGATGCATGTCTCGCGGCTACTCGCGCGTAGCTTCCAGCGGTTGCGGTCCGCTAATCGCATCGAGGCCTGAGGCTGGAGCTCCGGTCCCGAATCGGACGAGGGTCAACCGAATGCAGAAGCGATAGATCACCTTCGCGAGCGAATCGCTCACCAGCGCGGATCCCGACAGTTCTGCGCCGAAAAACCGTCAGACCCCCTTTATCCAGGGCGTATTCACGTCTCGCATGTCGACATGTCACTACAGCGTGTTGCCGACATGTGACATTCTGCCGGAAGCGCGTTTGCCGGGGCTTCGGCTCCGGTATTCAGGTGAAGGCTGACGTTCTCGACGGAACGCCCGCCGCGACCGTCCCGCGACCCAGAGGGGGTGGCATGTCCGCAGACCAGGGCAGCTCGAAGGTGCTCACGCTCACGAAGAGCGAGGCTGCGCCCGCGCTCGACGACGTAACCGCTGTCGAGGCCGCGCCGGCCCCGGCCCTCCCGGCTCCCCCGGCCGTCTCCGGAGCCATCGACACCCGCACCCTGTCCCGCTCCCTCTTCCTGCGGCTCGCCGCACTCGACGAGAACAGCCCCGAGCGTGCCTACGTCCGGGACACCCTGATCGAGCTCAACCTCCCGCTGGTGCGGTACGCGGCCGCCCGCTTCCGCTCCCGCAACGAGCCGATGGAGGACATCGTCCAGGTCGGCACCATCGGCCTGATCAAGGCGATCGACCGCTTCGACTGCGAACGGGGCGTGGAGTTCCCGACGTTCGCGATGCCGACGGTCGTCGGTGAGATCAAGCGGTTCTTCCGTGACACCTCGTGGTCGGTGCGGGTCCCGCGCCGCCTCCAGGAGCTGCGGCTCGCCCTCACCAAGGCCAGCGACGAGCTCTCGCAGAAGCTCGACCGCTCCCCGACCGTCGCCGAACTCGCCGCGGTTCTCGGGGTGTCGGAGGAGGACGTCGTCGACGGCCTCGCGGTCGGCAACGCCTACACCGCCTCCTCGCTGGACTCCCCGGCCCCGGAGGACGACGGCGGCGAGGGCTCCCTCGCGGACCGTCTCGGCTACGAGGACACCGCCCTGGAGGGCGTCGAGTACCGCGAGTCCCTCAAGCCGCTGCTCGCCAAACTGCCGCCCCGTGAGCGGCAGATCATCATGCTGCGCTTCTTCGCCAACATGACCCAGTCGCAGATCGGCGAGGAGGTCGGCATCTCCCAGATGCACGTCTCCCGGCTGCTGACCCGGACCCTGGCGCAGCTGCGCGAAGGTCTCATCTCCGACTGACCGTCCCGGAACGACCCCTTCATAATTGACGGGGCGTCAGCCACCATGGCCCGATGCTCCGTACAACACCGAGTACGACATGGACGCATGGCCGTCGAGGCGCCGCGATCGGCGCATCGGCGGCCGTCGTCTGTCTGGGCGTGGCACTGACCTCGTGCGGGAGCACGGGTGAGGGTTACACGGCCGTCGGCCCGGCGGCCGGCCCGCCCTCGTCCGCGAAGCCGACGGGGGACGTGCGGGTGGTGCCGCTCGAGAGCAGCGGTGCGGCAAGCCCGGGTGTCAGCAACTCCCCTGCCCACCCGGATGATTCACCGGCCCCGGAAGTCCCGTCGCCGAGCACCCGTCCGTCGAGCGGTGCCAAGTCCGGTCGTACGGCGTCCGGTTCGCCGTCGCCGACAGCTTCCTCCAGTCGTACGACCGCGCCCGCCGCCCTCACCTGGGACGATCCCGTGCGGACGGCCACCGACCGGCGGTGGTGCGAGGACGTGACGCTCGTCTTCCGCAATTCCGGGGAGGCCGCGGTCCGTTCGGGGACCGTGCGGTTCGGGACGCACGTCATCGGGGCGCTCGGGATCGACTGGGGGACCGTCGAGTCGGAGGTGGAGCTTCCGGTGCCGGTCGAGGGCGGCGCGCGGAAGGAGCGGACGTGGACGGTGTGCGTCGAGGCGTGGCGCGTGCCGCTCGGCATGCACATCGAGACGCGGGACGTCGACGTCCGCTGGAAGTGACGTCCGGAACTACTTGAGCGCCAGCCAGGCCACCGCCGCGACGATCGCCACGGCGACGACGACACCGACGATCAGGCCGAGGCGCGGGCCGGAGGACGTGGGGGCGGCGGCCGCCTGCTGGCGGCCCTGGGGGCCCTCGTCGACGAACGCGCGGAACATCTGGGTGCTGCCGGCGGGGTCGTAGTTGCCCTGGGGGTCCTGGGGGTTAGCCATGGGGCGAGAGACTAGCGAATGAGGCGGGGCGGCCCAAGTGCGGGGCTCGCCGGTTCGTTTCCGGGTGCGGCTCGGTCGTGGCTGGTCGCGCAGTTCGCCGCGCCCCTTACGTGCGCATGGTCCCGTCTCTCCAGCCGCTACCTGCGTGTTTACTGTCGCAATACTTGCCTTTGCCAAGTTTTTATGCCGCACCCATCCCGTTTTATTTGCCTGTAGCAACCAACCGCTCCTATGGTTGCCCCAAGCAACGAATACGGGAGGTGGAATGGCCGGGCAGCCGCAGTACGAGGAGCTGATGCGCCAGTTCAGTGCCTTCGGCGCCGTGAAGCGGGAGATGGGGCGGATCCTGCCGTCCGACTGCCCGAGCGGTTCCGCCGCCGTGCTGACGCTGCTCGCCCGCCACGGGGACATGCGCATGAGCAAGCTCGCGGAGCTGCTCGCCGTGGACATGTCGGTGACCAGCCGCCATGCGGCGCACCTCGCCGAGCGCGGCTGGATACGGCGCTCCCCCGACCCGGCGGACAAGCGCGGCCGCATCCTGCACCTCACCCCGGCGGGTCTGGCCCAGCTCGACGAGCTGTCGGAGCGGACCTGCCGGATGCTCGCCGAGCGGCTCAGCGACTGGAGCGACGACGAGGTGGCCCAGTTGAGCGGGCTCATGGCCCGGCTCCGGGCGAGCTTCGACGACTGCCGCGGCGCCCCTCACGTATTCGAAGGCGCATCTCACAGCGCATCCGAAGAGACCACCCGTACACCCGCGAACACTTAAGAGAAGGAAACCCATGGCAACGACCACACCAGCCGGTGTGCGGGCCCACGCCAAGCACGGGGGAGGCACCGCGCACGCCGAGCATGCCCCCATGAGCCACCGGCAGATCATGGAGGCGCTCTCCGGGCTGCTGCTCGGGATGTTCGTGGCGATCCTGTCGTCCACGATCGTCTCGAACGCCCTCCCGGAGATCATCGGTGACCTCGGCGGCGGCCAGTCCGCCTACACCTGGGTCGTCACCGCCGCCCTGCTGTCCATGACGGCCTCCACCCCCCTGTGGGGCAAGCTCGCCGACCTCTACAGCAAGAAGGCGCTCGTCCAGATAGCGCTCGTCATCTACGTGCTGGGGTCGGCCGCCGCCGGCCTCTCCCAGAACGCCGGCATGCTGATCACCTTCCGCGTGGTCCAGGGCATCGGCGTCGGCGGCCTCTCCGCCCTCGCGCAGATCGTGATGGCGGCGATGATCTCCCCGCGCGAGCGCGGCCGTTACTCCGGCTACCTCGGCGCGACCTTCGCCGTCGCCACCGTCGGCGGCCCGCTGCTCGGCGGTGTCATCACCGACACCTCGTGGCTGGGCTGGCGCTGGTGCTTCTACGTCGGTGTGCCCTTCGCCGTGATCGCGCTGATCGTGCTGCAGAAGACCCTGCACCTGCCGGTCGTGAAGCGGGACGTGAAGGTCGACTGGGCCGGCGCGTTCTTCGTCGCGGCGGCCGTGTCGCTGCTGCTGATCTGGGTCACCTTCGCCGGTGACAAGTACGACTGGATCTCCTGGCAGACCTACGCCATGGTCGGCGGTTCGATCGCCCTCGCCCTGATCTTCGTGCTCGTCGAGTCGAAGGCGTCCGAACCCCTCATCCCGCTGCGGCTGTTCAGGAACCGGACCATCACCCTCTCGTCCATCGCCTCGATGTTCGTCGGTACGGCGATGTTCTCCGGCACGGTCTTCTTCGCCCAGTACTTCCAGCTGGCCCGCGACGAGTCCCCGACCATGTCCGGCGTGCTGACCATCCCGATGATCGGCGGTCTGTTCGTCTCCTCCACCGTCTCCGGGCAGTTCATCACCCGTACCGGACGCTGGAAGGCCTGGCTGGTCAGCGGTGGCGTGCTCATCACGGCGGGCCTCGGTCTGCTGGGCACCATCCGCTACGACACGGACTACTGGAAGACCGCGATCTTCATGGCCCTGCTGGGTCTCGGCATCGGCATGATGATGCAGAACCTGGTGCTGTGCACGCAGAACCAGGTCGAGCCCAAGGACCTCGGTTCGGCGTCCTCCACGGTCACCTTCTTCCGGTCCCTCGGCGGTGCGATGGGCGTCTCGGTGCTCGGTGCCGTGATGGCCAACAAGATCACCGACTACGTCAAGGACGGCCTGACCGACCTCGGCCCCAAGTACGCCTCCCTCGGCTCCGGTTCGAGCGGCTCCAGCGAGATCCCGGACATGGACAAGCTGCCGGCGCCGCTGCGCACGGTCATGGAGAGCGCGTACGGCCACGGCATCGCGGACGTGTTCCTGATCGCCGCCGGCCTGGCCGCGATCGCCTTCCTGATCACGCTGTTCATCAAGGAGGTTCCGCTGCGGACCAAGGGCGCGATGGCGCAGGCGGCGTCCGAGTCCGAAGGAGCTTCGGCTGAGGCTCCGGCGGAGGTCGCGGCGGAGGTTCCCGCGCCGGTCGCCGAGGAGCGGGTGCCCAGCTGGGCCACCGCCGAGCCGGTCCCCGACGGCACGCAGAAGCTCGCCGCCGTGGCGACCGCCGTCGCGACCGTCGAGGCCCCGGCCGCCGGCTCCGGCGGCGGAATCCCGGTCCGCGGTCACGTCCGCGGCGCCGAGAGCGCGCCCGTCCCGCAGGCCGCGGTCACGCTGATCTCGCTCGCGGGACGGCAGCTGGGCCGGTCGGTGACGCAGGCGGACGGTTCGTACGGCGTGGAGGCGCCGAGCGTCGGGTCGTACGTCCTGATCGCCTCCGCGGACGGCTTCCAGCCGCAGGCGTCCACCGTCGTGGTCAACGGCGAGCCGGTGGCGTACGACATCCTGCTCAGCGGCACGAGCGGGCTGAGCGGGGTCGTCCGGGCCTCGGACGGCGCGCTGCCGGTGAAGGACGCCATGGTCATCGTGACCGACGTGCGCGGAGATCTGCTGGCCACCGGGACCACCGGTGAGCAGGGCGAGTTCGGGTTCGCCGAGCTGGTGCCGGGCGCCGTGACCGTCGCGGTGAACGCCGCCGGGTACCGGCCGCGCGCGCTGCCGGTTGAGGTCGGCGGCACGGGTGTCACCCGTATCGAGGTGGAACTGGACTCCGGCGCCCAGGTCCAGGGCGTCGTACGAGCGCCGCACGGTCCGCTGGCCGACGCACGGGTGACCCTCGTGGACGCGGCGGGCAACGTGGTCGGCACCGCCACCACCGGGTCGGACGGGGCGTACGCCTTCACCGACCTGGACGGCGGCGAGTACACGGTCATCGCGACGGGCTACCCGCCGGTCGCGACGGCCCTGACGGTGGCCGGTCGGGGGACCGACGGCCATGACATAGAGCTCGCGCACCCCGGCGAGTGAGTCACTGAATACCCCGGCCCGTGGAGCGCGTTTCGAGCGGAGGCGCGTTCCGCGGGCCGGACCTGTGTGAGGAGAGAGCTGAGATGGGACTGACCGCGAGGATCCGTACCCGGGACGGATGGGCCGTGTCGCACGCGGTCGTCACGGTGACCGACATGACCGGCACGCAGGTGCTGCGCGTCGAGGCCGACGAGGAGGGCGCGGTACGCGATCCCGAGCCGCTGGCGCCCGGCGCGTACACCGTCATCGTCACCGCCGTCGGCTACGCGCCCGCCGCGTCGAGCGCGATCGTCACGGCGAGCGGCCGAGCCGAGGTCGGCACGGTCACCCTGGCCCGGCAGGGCGGCACCGAACTCCCGCCGCCGGGGCCGTGGACCATCGACCCGGTGCACTCCAGCGTCGGCGCGGTGGCCCAGCACCTGGGCATCTCCAGCGTGCACGGCCGCTTCACGGACTTCTCCGGCACGATCGAGATCGCGCCGGACGACGTCACCAAGTCCCGGGTGGAGGCGGTGATCCGGGCCGCGTCCATCGACACGGGGAACGCGATGCGGGACGGGCATCTGAAGTCCGCCGACTTCCTGGACGTCGAGGTGCACCCCGAGATCACCTACCGGTCGACGGGCATCTCGCTCGCGGGCGCCGACCGCTGGACGGTCCACGGCGAGCTGGGCATGCACGGTGTCGTACGCCCCGTCGACCTGGACCTCGCCTACCTCGGCACCGGCGCCGACCCGTGGGGCGGGACCCGGGCGGCGTTCCGGGCGACGACCGAACTGCGGCGGGACGACTTCGCGATGAACTACAACCAGGTCGTGCAGGCGGGGATCGCGGCGATCGGTACGACGCTCAAGGTGGAGCTCGACATTCAGGCGGTACAAGGGGAATCGCTGCCTCCGCAGGCCTAGACGGAGACACGGCAGGCCTAGGCTGGGGCCATGGCACCGAGCATCGCTACCAACACCCGTGTTTCCCTCGACGAGTTGCTGGAGTTCGTACGGCCCCGGCACAAGGCCCTGCTGCTGACCCGCCGGGCGGACGGCAGCCCGCAGGCGTCTCCGCTGACGTGCGGGGTCGACGACTCCGGGCGGATCGTCGTCTCGACCTACCCGGAGCGGGCCAAGACGCGGAACGCCAAGCGGGACGAGCGGGTCAGCGTCGTCGTGCTGAGCGACGACTGGAACGGGCCGTGGGTCCAGATCGACGGCACCGCCGAGGTCATCGACTCCCCCGACTCCGTCGAGCCGCTCGTGGAGTACTTCCGGAACATCTCCGGGGAGCACCCGGACTGGGACGAGTACCGGGCGGCGATGGTGAAGCAGGGCAAGTCGATCATCAGGATCACGCCGGAGAAGTGGGGGCCGGTCGCCACGGGTGGTTTCCCGGCCCGTCTCGTCACGCCGGACGCCTGACCATCGCCTCGATCCCCGCGATCAGCAGGTCCAGGGCGAAGTCGAAGTCCCGCTCCCACATCTCCTCGACCGTGTCGCCGCCCCGCGCCGCCATGATGTCCTCGGCCTCCTTGACGAGGTCGGCGGTCTGCGGGGCCTGGGTCACCGCGCTCATCGCGTCGCGGAAGTACTCGTCGGGGGTCATGCCGACCTGGGCGGAACGGGCGTTGAACTGGCCCTCGATCGTGCCGAAGCCGTACACGAACTGGAAGACCGAGGAGATGGCCGCCGCCAACCCGTAGGCGGGCAGGCCGGTACGGCGGATCACGCCGTGGATGACCCGGGAGAAGGCCAGGCTGTTCGGGCCGATGTTGAGGAAGGTGCCGACCAGCGGCGAGATCCAGGGGTGCCGGACCAGCAGGGAACGGTAGCCCCGGGCCAGCGCCCGGAGTTGGTCCCGCCAGTCCTCGCCGTCCGCCTCCGGGTCGGGGAGGTCCAGTTCGCCGTAGATGGCGTCGAGGGCGAGTTCGAGGAGGTCGTCCTTGGTGTCGACGTACCAGTAGACGGACATCGCGGTGACGTTCAACTCGCCGGCGAGCCGCCGCATGGAGAACTTGGCCAGCCCTTCCCTGTCGAGGAGCCGGACGGTGGCCGAGGTGATGCGGTCGCGGTCGAGCCCGGAGGGCTGCCCGCCGCCCCGGGCACTACGCCGTGCCTTGCCTTCGAGCCAGACACTGGTACGCGCCGCCCGCTGCCCCGCCTCCACCATGGCGCACCTTCCTAGCTTCACAAACGCCGATCAGCTTAAGCGCCCCTCCAGGGGCGCGGGGCTGTATCAATTTGCGGCTCCGCCGCGTGGGCGCGACCAGCCACAACGGACCTGCATGCGCGCAATCACCGAACCCCCCGGGCTACTAGGCACCCTCTCCCCGCTCAGCCCGCCTCAACAACGCAGCGGCGACCAACCCACCGGCCAACACCGCAACCGCCCCCACCAGCAAACTGCTCTCCAGCCCAGAAGAGAACGCCTCCGTAATCCGCACCCTCTCCGCAGCCGACCCCGCCTC
Source organism: Streptomyces justiciae (assembly GCF_015163075.1). GTDB lineage: Bacteria > Actinomycetota > Actinomycetes > Streptomycetales > Streptomycetaceae > Streptomyces > Streptomyces justiciae. Next base: position 769,763 of record NZ_JADDXU010000003.1, on the reverse strand, counting down.
GGCCAACGCCGCCGGCAACGAAGCCCCCGCCACAGAGATCAGCGCAGCGAACCGCGAGCTCAACACAGCCCCCAGAACCGCCACCCCCAACCCCTGCCCGAACTCCGCCACCGTCCCGTTGATACCCGCCCCGATCCCCGCCTTCTCCGGCGGAATGGAGCTCATGATGGCGTGCGCCATCGCCGGGTTGGCGATCGCCGCCCCCGCCCCGATGAGCAGCAGCCCGATCAGCGTCCCGGTGTAACCGCCGGAGGCGACCGTCGCGATGGACGCGAGTCCGGCCGCCATCGACGCCATGCCCACTCCGATGGCGGCCGGGTTCCCCAGCTTCGTCGCCCATTTCGCCGCCAGGCCCGAGAAGTTGAGGACGACGATCGACAGGGCGAGCGGCGCCGTGCGCAGGCCGGCTTCCAGGGGGCCGTATCCGAGGACGAACTGCATGTGCTGGGTGAGCAGGAAGAGCGAGCCGCCCATGCCGAAGGTGATCAGCACCGCGCCCGCGATGGCACCCGTGAAGCGGCGGTTCCTGAAGAAGTGCAGGTCGAGCATGGGGTGTTCGATCCGGCTCTCCCAGTACGCGAACCCGCCCAGGACGGCCACCGCGACGGCCGCCGTCAGCAGCACGCGCCCCGACGTCCAGCCGTGCTCGGGCCCGGAGATGATCGCGAAGACGAGCGACGCCATACCGATCGTCGACAGCAGCGCGCCCAGCAGGTCGGGACGGTCTCCTCGTGGGTTCTTCGACTCGGGCACCAGCGTCACCGCGGCCACCAACCCCACCGCCGCGACCGGCAGGTTGATCAGGAAGATGGCGCCCCACCAGAAGTGGTCCAGCATGAACCCGCCGAGCAGCGGACCGCACGCGAACCCGAGGGCGTTGACGGCGGCCCAGATGCCGATGGCCTTGGCGTGCTCCTCGGGGGCGAAGATCTGCATCACGACGGCGAGGGTGGTGGTCAGCAGCAGCGCGCCGCCGACGCCCATCCCGGCCCGCGCGGCGATCAACTGGCCCGTGCTGTCGGCCAGTCCGGCGACCAGCGAGCCGATCCCGAACAGGCTCAGGCCGGCTATCAGCATCTTCTTGCGGCCGTAGCGGTCGGCGGCGCTGCCCGCGGTGAGCAGCAGCCCGGACTGCACGAGCGAGTACGCGTTGATCATCCACTGGATGTCCGAGGTGGCCGCGCCCAGTTCGCGGGTGAGCGAGGGGATCGCGACGTTCAGCACGGTGTTGTCGAGGACGACGGTGAGCTGGGCGAGGCAGATGACACCGAGGATGAGCCAGCGCTGGGGGTGGCCTTGGGCAACGGTGGTGGGTGCGGGAGCGGACATGTTGTACACCGTAGAACACTCGCTATACACCGTACAACGCGATTTCTCGCCGTACGACGAACAGGGCGGCGGCCATGGCCAGTCGCCGTACGACGAAGAGGGCGGCGACCATGGCCGGTCGCCGCCCTCTCTCGTTCCTTACGTCAGCTGCTCGCCTTCTGCGTCAGGTCGTAGAAGGTCGACGAACCCACCGTCACCTTCTTGAAGTTGGCCTCGACCCAGGAGGTGATCTGCGAGGACGTGCCGCTGCTGCTGCCGCCCATGCCGCCGCCGGAGCCGGACGAGATGAAGTAGTGGATCTTGCCGTCCTCGACGTACTGCTTGAACTGGGCCAGCGTCGGGGACGGGTCGGTGCCGTTGAAGCCGCCGATCGCCATCACCGGGTCGCCGGTGGAGAGTTGGTAGCTCGCCGCGTTCTGGGCGCCGATCGCCGCCGCGACCCAGGTGTAGTCGCCAGAGTCGGTCTCCAGCAGCTTCTTGGCCTCGTCGGAGACGGTCGCGCCGTTCAGCAGGCCGCCGACGCCACCGCCGCCGCCCATGCCGCCGCCTTCGCCGACCGTGCCGCCCGGCATGCCGCCGTTCTGCTGGTTCTGGGTGCTGCCGTTGCCGTTCTGCTGGTTCTGACCCGGCATACCGCCGCCACCCGGGAAGCCGTTGCCGCCGCCCTGCTGGTTCTGGGTGTTGCCGTTGCCGTTCTGCTGGTTCTGGCCCGGCATTCCACCGCCCATACCGCCGCCGCCACCCGGGCCACCGCCCCGGCCGCCGCCCCCGCCGCCCATCATGCTCGCGCCGGCCGGTCCGGCCGTCACGATGGAGCCGGTGTGGCCCTCCTGGAGGGTGCTGATGGTGTACGCGGTCGGGCCGGCGAGGGAGGCCACCAGGCCCAGGGACGCCGCGGCGAGGGCGAGTTGGCGGTTGATGCGGCCCGCGAAGATCAGGCCGAGGGCGGCGACCAGGCCGCCGATCAGGACCAGCCACTTCAGCCAGGGCAGGTAGTCGGACGTGCGGTTGAGAAGGACGTAGCTCCAGGCGGCCGCCGCCACGACCGACGCCGCGAGGGTGATCGACGCCCACAGCTCGGCGCGCTTCTCCCACAGGAGGCCTGCGCCCATGCCGATCACGGCCGCCATGTAGGGGGCGAGGGCCACCGTGTAGTACTGGTGGAAGATGCCCGCCATGTAGCTGAAGACGACCATGGTGATGACCAGCGAGCCGCCCCAGACCAGGAACGAACCGCGGGTGACGGACGTCCTGCGCGCCTTCCGCGTCGCCCACAGGCCCGCGACCAGCAGGATCAGGGCCGCCGGGAGCAGCCAGGAGATCTGGCCGCCGATCTCGGAGTTGAACATCCGGTCCCAGCCGGTCTCGCCCCACTGGCCGCCGCTGTTGCCGCCACCGCCGCCGACGCTGCCGGTCTCCTCGCCGTTGAGACGGCCGAGTCCGTTGTAGCCGAAGGTCAGTTCAAGGAAGGAGTTGTTCTGGGAGCCGCCGATGTAGGGGCGGGAGGAGGCGGGCCACAGTTCGACGATCGCGACCCACCAGCCACCGGAGACGATCAACGCGGCTGTCGCGGCGGCCAGTTGGCCGAAGCGCTTCTTCAGGGACACCGGCGCGCAGACCGCGTACACGATCGCGAGCGGCGGCAGGATCAGGAAGGCCTGGAGCGTCTTGGCGAGGAAGGCGAAGCCGATCGCCACACCCGCCCACACCAGCCACTTCGTCCGGCCGTCCTCGACGGCCCGGACGACGAAGTAGCAGGCCACGGCCATCAGCAGGGCCAGCATCGCGTCCGGGTTGTTGAACCGGAACATCAGCGCCGCGACGGGGGTGAGCGCGAGCGTGGCGCCCGCGATCAGACCGGCCGCGGGGCTGAAGCGGCGGCGCACGGAGGCGTACACGACGGCGACCGTGCCGATGCCCATGAGGACCTCGGGCATCAGGATCGCCCAGGAGCTGAGCCCGAAGATCCGCACCGACAGGGCCATCGGCCACAGCGAGGCCGGGGGCTTGTCGACGGTGATGGCGTTGGCCGCGTCGAGCGAGCCGAAGAAGAACGCCTTCCAGGACTGGCTGCCGGCCTGGACGGCCGCGGAGTAGAAGGAGTTGGCGTAGCCGGAGGAGCTCAGGTTGTAGAAGTACAGGACCGCGGTGGCGAGCAGCAGGCCCCAGAACGCGGGGCGCGCCCAGCGGGGGTCCTCGGGGCGGCCGCGCCAGAGTCTGCGCACGAACGGCTGCTTGGGCTCGCCGGCCTCGGGGGCGGGCGGGGCCGGGGGAGCCGAGGGCTCCTGCACGGCCGTACTGGTGATGGTCATCGGGCGTCCCTCGGGTCGGTGTCGGTCGGACGCACCGGCTGCAACTGCATGGTGGCGTCCCCCCAGGTGCGGTCCGCGGCTTCACCGGCGCGGAACTGGTCGTCGTACGTGAAGTGGTTGCCGCCCGCGCGCACCGGCAGCGGCGGGTGCAGCGACTGCTGTGCGGCGTGGGCGGGCGTGTGGCTCGCGACCACCGTCGACTCGCGGCGCTCGGGGAACACCCAGGCGCGGAAGAGCAGGAAGCGCAGCACGGTCGCGGCGAGGTTGGCGGCGATCAGGACCGCCAGTTCGGTGGAGTGCGCGGGGCTGCTGCTGGCCGCGTTGAGGGCGGCGAGCGAGCCGCTGGTCAGGGCGAGGCCGATGCCGAAGACGACGAGGCCCTGCGCCTGGTGCCGTACGGCGCCGCCGCTGCCGCGCACTCCGAAGGTGAGCCGGCGGTTGGCCGCCGTGTTGGCGACAGCGGAGACCAGCAGCGCGAGCGCGTTGGCGATCTGCGAGCCGGAGAAGGTCCGGAAGCCGCTGTAGAGGAGGAGGTAGAAGAGCGTCGACAGGCCGCCGACCACGCAGAATCCGACGAGCTGGCGGGCCAGTCCCTTCGGTACGTCCTTGATCTCGCGGTCGCGCGGGTCGTCGCCGAAGGGACGCGCGATCCGGTCCAGCGGCAGGGAGCCGGTGGCCAGGGCCTTGCCCACGCGCCACACCCCCTTCAGGTCCTCGGTCGCCGTCTTGACGATGTGGACGGTGGAGTCGGGGTCGTCGACCCAGTCGACGGGCACCTCGTGGATACGGAGTCCCGCGCGCTCGGCGATGACGAGCATCTCGGTGTCGAAGAACCATCCGGTGTCCTCGACCATCGGCAGCAGCACCTGCGCCACGTCACGCCGGATGGCCTTGAAGCCGCACTGCGCGTCCGAGAAGCGGGCCTGGAGCGAGCCGCGCAGGATCAGGTTGTACGAGCGGCTGATGAACTCCCGCTTGGGGCCGCGCACCACTCGTGAGGAGCGGGCGAGCCTCGATCCGATCGCCAGGTCGGAGTGGCCCGAGATCAGCGGGGCCACCAGCGGGAGCAGGGCGTTGAGGTCGGTGGACAGGTCCACGTCCATGTAGGCGAGGATCGGCGCGTCCGAGGCGGACCACACGGTGCGCAGGGCGCGACCGCGTCCCTTCTGCTCCAGTCGGAAGGCCCGGACCTCGGCGATCTCCGCCTCCAGCCGCTGGGACACCTGCGGGGTGGTGTCCGTCGACGCGTTGTCCGCGATCGTGATGCGGAACGCGTACGGGAAGGTGCGCGTGAGGTGCTCGTGCAGTCTGCGCACACACGGCTGGAGGTCCTTCTCCTCGTTGTAGACGGGGATCACTACGTCCAGGACAGGCGTACCGGCATCTGCGGCCGGGAGGTGCTCCCGCGCCGGCAGAGTGCCGGGAGAAGAGTCGGTTCGCATGAACCGACTGTCGTCAAGTGCCCTGTTGCACCCATGTGCTGGCACTGTGCTGTGCCTGTGAGTGCGATTGCCAATTCGTTTCGGGCGCCGGGCGGGGGGTCACGGGGGCGAGCGCGGGCAGGTGGACCGTGAAGACGGTCCGTCCCGGCACGCTGTCCACGGTCACGGCACCGCCGTGCGCGGTCGCCACGGCCTGCACGATGGCGAGCCCGAGCCCGGTCGACCCGGAGGCCCTGGACCGGGACGAGTCACCGCGCGCGAACCTCTCGAAGACATGCGGCAGCAAATCCGGTGGGATGCCCTGGCCGTTGTCCTCGACGTCCACGCACATCCAGGGGCCGCGCCGCTGGACGCGGGCGGTGATGGTGGTGCCGGGGGCGGTGTGCTTGCGGGCGTTGCCGAGGAGATTGACCAGCACCTGCTGGACACGGGCCGCGTCCGCGGACACGAGCGCGGGCTCGTCGGGCAGGTCCAGCCGCCAGTTGTGCTCCATGCCGGCGGCACGGGAGTCGCTGACGGTGTCGACGACGAGGGGGATGAGGTCGGTCTGCTCGAACTGGAGAGGCCGACCGGCGTCGAGCCGCGCGAGCAGCAGCAGGTCCTCCACCAGCAACGTCATACGCCCCGCCTCGGACTCGATGCGTCCGAGGGCGTGGCGGGTGTCGGGGCCGATCTGCTCTCTGCCGCGCCGGGTGAGCTCGGCGTAGCCGCGGATGGAGGCGAGGGGGGTTCTGAGCTCGTGACTGGCGTCGGCGACGAACTGGCGTACGCGCATCTCGCTCTGCTGGCGGGAGTGCAAGGCTGCGTGGACGTGGTCCAGCATTCTGTTGAGCGCGACGCCCACCTTGCCGACCTCGGTGTTCGGGTCACACTCGGACTCGGGGACCCGCTCGCTGAGGTTCACCTCGCCGGTGTGGAGGGGGAGTTCGGAGACCCGGGTGGCCGTCTCGGCGACGCGACGGAGGGGGCGGGTGGCTACGCCGACGATGACGGTACCGGCGATGCCTGCGGCTACCAGGCCGGCGGCGGTGACGCTGGCTTCTACGGCTATGAGGGTGTTGAGGGTGTTGTTGACGCCGGAGGTGGGGATGGCGACGTAGTAGCTGTTGCCGGCGTCGGTGGTCTTGAACACGACGCGGTACTCGCCGAGGCCGGGGAGATCGACGGTGTGCTCGCCATCACCCTGGGAGACCTCGTTCAGCGCCGACTGCGCGGCCTCGCCGACGCTCTCGGCCTTCATCCCGCTGACGTCGGTGGTGTCCTCGTCCTTCTCACCGACCCGGGCATCGGTGATGCTGCCGTTCACGACCTTGGCGATGATCGTGCCCGCCGGCTGCGGGCCACGTGTGACGAAGTCATCGAGGCTGAGGTTGCTCACCTGGGAGTTCTGGGGAACGGCGGCACCGCCCTTGTCTCCCGCGCCGGGCGGCTTGCTGCCCATGTACACGCGCGCCGAGACGTCACCCAGCTGCTTGTCCAACTGGTCGTACAGATGCGACCGCAACGCCAACGTCGTCACAGTCCCGATCACCGCACACACCACGGCGATCAGCACAACGGACGCGACGACGAGCCGCGCCCGCAGGGTACGCGGCTTGCCCAGTCGCTTCTTCTGCGGACGCGGCCGTCGTCGTCCGCTCATGACGCCGCGGGCTTGATCAGGTAACCGGCGCCGCGCCGGGTGTGGATCATCGGCTCGCGACCGGCGTCGATCTTGCGGCGCAGGTAGGAGATGTACAGCTCGACGACATTGGCCTGGCCGCCGAAGTCGTAGGACCACACGCGGTCCAGGATCTGCGCCTTGCTGAGCACCCGCCGCGGGTTGCGCATCAGGAAGCGCAGCAGCTCGAACTCGGTCGCGGTGAGGTGGATGGACTCCCCGGCCCGCGAGACCTCGTGGCTGTCCTCGTCCAGGGTGAGGTCACCGACGACCAGCACGGAGTCGGAGCGCCGGTCGGCGGCACCGGAGCGCCGGATGAGGCCACGCAGCCGAGCCACGACCTCCTCGAGGGAGAACGGCTTGGTGACGTAGTCGTCGCCCCCGGCGGTGAGCCCGGCGATACGGTCCTCGACGGCGTCCTTCGCGGTGAGGAACAGGACGGGGACGTCCGGCAGCTCACGCCGCAGCCGCCCGAGGACGGTCAGGCCGTCCATGTCGGGCAGCATCATGTCGAGAACGACGGCGTCGGGCCGGAACTCCCGCGCGGTCTGGATGGCACCGGTGCCATCCCCCGCACTCCGGATCTGCCATCCCTCATAGCGCAGGGCCATGGACAGCAGTTCGGTGATCGACAGCTCGTCGTCCACCACAAGCACTCGGACGGGGCTCCCGTCCGGCCTCAGCAGTTCGGTGCGCCCCTGGGGCGAGGTCGTGGTCATGGTGAACACACTGTCGGGACGCTCTGAGAACAGGCTTTCGGCTTCCTGTGATTTCCCTGAGAAACGCACAGGGAACACCAAGACAACGCTGGCCGTACCCCGTCACGCCAAGGATTCAGCCCCCTTTTGTGATGCTCTGCACCCCGCTCCCGGCCTCGTCCTTCAAAGGAAACCCTTTCGGGAACCTGTCACCGCCTCCCCCTGTCTCCCTCCGTCCGTCAGAACAACCCGTCCGTCAGAACAACCCGTCCTGCACTCCCGCCTCCCTCCTGAACTCCCGCACCGGCACCGAGACTTCCGCCCCCTCCACCGGCACCAGCCCCCACCCCGTCATCAACCGCGTGTCCAGCACGACCACCCCGCCCCCCGTGTCCAGATGCAGATCCGGCCCGGCGGCGGCGACCAACCGTCCGCCCACCGCGCCGCCCGCGACGAGCTCGGCCACCTCGCCGGCGGCGTCCGGCAGGCCCGCGAGGCCGAACACCTCCACGTGGTCCACGGGCCGGAAGGGCTCGGCCCGCAGCGACTCCGGCCAGGCACCCAACGCCAGCGCCCGCCCGTGCAGTTCCGCGATCTCGGCCGCCCGCTCCGCCTCCGCCCCCGGCAACGCGGACCGCACCGCGCGCTTGTCGGCGTACGGAATCCGGTCCGGCACCCGGAGGGCGGCCCGCAGCAGCTCCTCCGTGCGCCGGGCGGCCATCAGCGGGCCGACGCCGAGCCAGCTGAAGCAGACGGCTCCCTGTTCCAGCAGTCGCGCGGAACCCCGCTCCTCAGCCGTGATCCCGACCTTGGTCATGCCGGGCCCGAACCAGGCCAGATATACGTGGTACGGGCGCGGGTCGTCCGCGATGGTGTCGGCGGCCACGGAGTGCGCCCGGTCCAGCCGCGCACACTCCTCGCACCGCGCCCCCGTGCTCCGCCCCGACACGGCCGCCCGCACCGGACACGCATGCCCCCGCGCTCCCACACACGTCCGCACACCCCCGTCCGCGACCCCGAAGGCCACCCGTTTCCCCCAGGTCAGCGCGCTGCGCCGACCGCCGTCCCACGCCAGCACGGGACCGTCCGCCGACCATCGCAGCCCCGAGCACTTCCATGCCTGTGCCATCTCTGACGAGAGTAGGGGCCGGCACTGACAACGGGCCGATCAGCCGACCACGTCCGACGGCACCACCGCTCAGCCACCGGCGTCCGCGGTGACGACCTCCGGCTCGGCGGCGGCGACCACCGGTACCGCGGCCCGCCGCCCCCGCCCCGCCAACCGGCACCCCACACACCCCGGATGCCCGTCCCGCGCCGACAGGTCCCGCGTCCGCATCCCCCACTCCTCCCGCGGCCGGCGCCCCGGCGGCTTGCCCCAGCCCGCCAGATGCAGGCCCCAGGTGACAAGGACCCCCAGCACCACCAGGGCACCCCCGCCCGCCAGCACCGGGACCGACACCATGACCACCCCGAGGCCCAGGACGACACCACCGACCGTGGCCACGGCGCATCCGGTCCACCCCGCGATCGTGTGCCCCTCGTCATACTGGTGCGCACTCACGTTCCAGCCTCCCGCCCACAGCAGAACCGCTCGAATCTCTCACGTCGTAAGTAATTTAGCAGCTAAATCTCTCACGATCTAAGGTAATTCACGGATGCACGCCAAGCCCCGCCCCGCCACGACCCCGGCCGAGGCGCTGTCGTCGATGGACTCCCTCATCGCGACGCACCTGCTCGGCCAGCAGGAGATGGCCCAGCGGCTGGGCCTGAACGTCACCGACCTGCTCTGCTTCGCCTGCGTCCTGAAGGCCGGCGAGAACCTGCTCACCGCTGGCGACCTCGCGGAGCACGCCCACGTCACCACCGGCGCGATGACCGGCATCCTCAACCGCCTGGAACGCGGCGGCTTCATCACCCGCCGCCCCGACCCGAACGACCGCCGCCGCGTCCGCGTCGCCGCCGTCCCGGCCGCGGTCGCCCGGGTCACGGCCCTGTACGGCCCCTACTACGCCCGCCTCGACACCCTCTTCGCCGACTACTCCGCCGCCGAGATCGCCGTACTGAACGACTGGTTCACGCGGACGGCAGGCCTCGCGCTGGAGTACGTCGAGGAGCTGCGCGGCCAGGACGCGGAGGACGCCGGGCGCACCAAGCAGGCGTAGCCGAAGGGAGCCCAAGTAGGGCGTGACCCAAGGGAGATGGTGGAGCTGGCCCTACCCCCGTTCCGGGAGGGCACACCATCGTTTCGCGAGGCCCGCCGGGAGATCGTGGAGCACGTCAGCAGCTCCCCGACCGCCCCGGAAGGACACCGCCATGGAGACGCACCGCACGGAGCGCCCGGACGTGCAGCAGGGGGTGGGCGCGCTCACCTCCTTCGTCCGGTTCGTGATGTGCGGCGGGGGCGTGGGGCTGCTGGCCGGCGCGGCGGTCCCGCTGCTGGCGACGGTCATGCCCTGGGCGTTGGCGAACGCGGTGATCACGGTCGCGTCCACCCTTCTCTGCACCGAGCTGCACGCCCTGTTCACGTTCGGCACCGGCCGCCGCGCCGGACTGCGCCGCCATCTCCAGTCGGCGGGTTCGGCGACGGTGGCCTACGTGGTGACCTGCGCCGCGATGCTCCTGCTGCACGCCGTGGCGGCCTCGCCGGGCCTCGCCTGGGAGCAGGCCGTCTACCTGGGCGCCTCCGCCCTCGCCGGCATCGGCCGGTTCCTGGTGCTGCGGCTGTGCGTCTTCGCGGGCGGCCGCACGGAGGAGGCGGTGCCGGTACGGCCCCTGCCGACCGCCGCCCGCCTCCACCACGGCGACCTCGAACTCGCCCTCTAGGACACTCCGTTACGAGCCGTCCGCCCGCACCGCGTACACGTACCGCAGACCGTCGTACTCACTGACGTTCCAGATCACGGACTCGCCGTACGCCCACCCGGAGGCCCCGCTGCTGTGGAAGCTCAGGTCCTCGCAGCCGACGGCGAGGTCGGCGACGGTGGTGGCGGTGGACGAGCCGGAGGTGAAGGTGCGCAGGGCGCCCTTGGTGGACAGGCCCGCGCTCACGGAGAGGTAGTGCTTGCTGTTGCGGGAGACGATGCCCTGGATCTTCTTCTGCGCGACGGTCACGGCCTCGGTCGCGGTGAGCGAGCCCGGGTGCCGGTCGGTGTAGTCGAGCGGCCAGCGCACCACGTGGGGTGTCGTCTCGGCGGGGGCGCCCGTGCCGTTGAAGGTGTGGCCGGGGTCGTTGTAGGAGACCACGCCGTCCAGCGAGTACTCGCCTATCACCAGGCTGTCGGGGGTGCTGGCGCGGTCGAGGCCGATGGTCGAGTAGCGCAGATACGTTCCCGCATTGTCGTAGGCGTGGCTCTGCGGGAGGACGTACTGGTAGCCGTACCCGTAGTACTTGCCGTCGGTGTGCAGACCGCAGACGTCCTTCTCGGCGGTCTCGACCGTGAACAGGGTGTCGAGATCGAAGATCCGCAGGCCCTTGTAGGTGTCGACGACGTACAGCAGGTTGCCGTACCACATGATGCCGCCGGCGTGCTTCTGCACGGGTTCGAAGGAGTAGGCGCCGGTGGCCGTCCGGACCGGCTCGACCAGCAGGACGTGCCGATAGGTGGGCGCGGCGGCGGCGTTGTAGTCGACGAAGGTCAGGCGCATGCCCTTGTCGATGGGTTGCTCGTCGCCCGGGGTGTCGGGGTCGGTGTCGGTCTCGAAGTACCAGGAGACGAGGACGACCTTGTCCCCGGCGCTGTCCGGGTAGAGGCCGTTGCCGTAGGCGTCGGCGCTGGTGGTGACGCCCTGGGGTATCCAGTACAGGACGTCCTGGTCGGCGGGGTCCCAGGCGAAGCCGGTCTGGAAGGCCTCGGCGGTGCTGGGCGCGCTGCTCAGCGCTTTGGCGTCGCGGTTGGTGGTGGCTATGACGGTGGTGGCGTCCACCTTGGTCAGCCGGGCCGCCAACCCGGCCGCCAGCGCGGCGAATTCGCCGTGCTCGTTGGAGGAGCGGCTCGTCAGGGAGTACTGGTTCGCGGCGACGGTCGCGGCATGGGCGGGGGCGGCGGACAGGACGTTCGCGGCCGCGCCGGCGAAGGGGGCGGCGGCCATGCCCCGCAGGATCGTTCTTCTCGTCATGGTCATGACGCGAAAAACTAGGCGCCTTCGAACATGTGACACAAGCGCACATGTTCGCCTCAACGGGCGGGAGTGGCCGGGCACTTGAGCCCGCACCGGCCCGCCGCACCGGGTGGGTGGGGCTGGCCACACCCCCGGTCCGGTGGGCGACTCCATGGTTCCGCGAGGGGCGTCGCGGCATGGTGGAAGACAGAGGTTCTCAATGGCCTTCGGAAGGGCCTTGGGAATGGCCTTCGGAGGAACGCATCCCGTCCCAGGGGCTTGGCCCCTCGCAGGAAGGAAGCTCCCATGAACACACCGGCGAACCCCCCGTCCCCGGCCGACGACAGCGAACTCGCCCCGCTGCTCACCGCCTGGGACCTGACCCACCCGGCCGCTGCCGACCCCGAGTGGCGCCACCTCCTGGACGAGCTCGCCCACCCGCGCACGATCGAGGCCTTCCACCGGCTGGCCGGGGCGGCGGCCTGAACTGCCGTACGACGCCTACGAGCCGGCGGCCACCGTCAGCGTGTAGTCGACGCCCGTCGCGAAGTCGGCGGCCCGGCCCCGGATCTTCAGCGTGTGCACACCGCTCTCCAGGCCGGGCAGTTGGACCCACAGCCCGCACCCGGTGCCCTCGAACGTCTCGTCCGTGCCGGTGACGGGATTGCCGGCCGTGCCCTCCACGGTGACCGCCTGGTCGCGGTAGACGTCCGCCTGGACCTTCTTGCCGTCCAGGACCGCCGAACCCTCGACATCGTCCATGAACTGCACGCAGTCGGCGGTCCCGCCGATCCGGTTCACCAGGGGAAAGCCGAGCGGCACCCCGGCCGGGACCGGGCAGCTGCGCGCGGCCCGCGTACCGAAGGTGCCGGCCAGGAACCAGATGTCCTTCGGCTGGTTCCGCGCACAGTCACCGCCGTCCTCGTCCGCGACCGGGTTCGTCGACTCGGGCTCCGACGCCGCCCAGGACCACCAGCGGCTCTGGAGCACATCGGGAGCGAGCCGTCCCTGCTCGGACGAAGACGAGGACGCAGAGGCAGACGAGGACGCGGACGCAGACGCAGACGCCGTGGACGCCCGCTCCGACGCCTCCCCGGACCCCGCGTCCTCCGTGTCGCCCCCACCACCGCACCCCACCAGCACGGCCGCGAGCCCCACCCCCACGAGCCCCGCTCTGCCGCCGCCCCTGACCCTCATCGCGCTCTCCCTCCCCGGAACATCACCATGAAACGCGAAAGGCCCCGGATCTCTCCGGGGCCTTTCACCTGTGTGCACTCGGCAGGATTCGAACCTGCAACCTTCTGATCCGTAGGCGCGTGCACCACCATCGTGGGCCGCTCACCTACTGGAGCCTGCCGAACCCCCCGGGGCTTTCAGGCGTGCCATCGTACGCGGTTGTACACCCCTGTTGATGTCAGCCGCTGATGTCAGCGCAGCCCCGAAATGTGCAGCACCTACGGCTCGTTAGCCGATCCTCCATCGGGCAGACCGCCGCGCCCCCAGCGGTGCACCAACGGAACCACCGCGGCCACCACGCCTGCGGACGTACCGATCGGGGCCGCGAGACGCGGAAAGACCAGCACCAAGGCCACTACCGCGAGTCCGAGTGCAACCACCCCGGTGGTGATGAGTCGCCTCCCTCGGATGAAGCCGGCCCGCTTAGGGGGCTCCTCTTCCTCCACAGGCAGAGCCTCGGATCGCGGCGTCTCGGGATTCATGGGTACCGTCATTGCTAGACCTTTCTCAACCTGGGGACAAGGTCGGGGCGGCTCCCGTGCCAGCGGGGGCCGCCTTTTCGTTGCGGCCACACCACCCGTTGCCGACATGGTGGCAGTGAGTAAGCCCTCAGCCAATTCGGTTATCCACAGCCCCTGTGGACGACGGTCCCGTTTTTGTGCGTAAACCCGCGAAATCTGTGCACGACCTTGGGGAAAGGGCGGTGGACAACGAATAGAAATCCACAGGCCCCCCTGCCTGACCTGCGGAGATGCTGTCCACATGTGGTGGACTAGAAAAATCTTCAGGTGACTACACCGGGTGATGCGGACTCTCTTATTCCGCACCTACTTCTATCCGCGTAGACACGAAAAGGGGGCGGCATTTTAGCTTGTACCACTGACAACACGGATTGCGTCCCGACCGCCAGTCTCATGCCGTGAGGCCACACCGAACCACGAGGACTCTCCGCGTGGACGGACGGGCCACGATGGTCAAGCCGCAGGAGGCACCCATGGCGGAGAGGAGATGTTCGGCGGGGGAACGTCATCGTTGCGATCCGAGGCGAGAACTCGTTACGGGCATGGGGTCTTCCACCTGCCCGCCGTGGGCACGACGGCTGCCCACCACAGGCAGGATGAGGTGGGCGGCTGATTCATGCGAGCCTGATGCCACGCGATCGACCAACCTCGCGAACAATGGCACCCTTCATCTCTAGTTCCACGAGTTGGTAGTGAACTGAAGCACGACTACGCAGGCCAACAGCGGCGCCAATCTCCTGCACGGTGGGAGCCTCGCCACGGTCGGCGATGGTCTCCCGGATGACGCGCAAGATGCGCTCTTGGGTGTCGGTCAGGTAGTCGACCTTGTGTCTGCCCATGACGCCAGTAGAAACCTTGTTCGATTTTCGGCGCAAGCTAGAGGCATGAGCGACTTGCCGCCCGACCTGCCCCGACTCCAGATCCTGGAGACGTGGCTCGTCCTCACCCTGGGACGGGTGCGGGATCAAATCTCGGCGGCTGAGCGGCGTGAGGCCGAGCGGCAGCGTGGCATCCAGGCGCGTCCACCCCAGCCGGATTGGCTGATCGAGCGCGGCCTCAACCGGGATGCACCACCGGTGTACGTCCACGTCGGTGGTTGCCACATGTCGGGCAAGCGGTCTACGGGAGTAACGCGCGCGGAGGCGCTGCGGGCGCTCACGGATCGCGTAGATCCATGCCCGCACTGCCGACCAGACACAGAACTCGGTATCGATCTAGCCTGAGCTGGACGGAGCGCCGATCCATGATTGCCCTGAAATGAGGCTTTAGCACCTTATGTCGAAGAGAATCTGCGGCTTTTAGGTCGGGAGCCTCTCAGGGCTCGCGAATGCTCCCTATTCTTGGATCCCGTGCGAGTAAGTCGAGCGTGAACAGACCCAGAGGTGATCATGACTAGCGCGCTAGAGCCACCAAGCAAGCCGCCGGCGCTGCACGTTGAGATCAGACGACATCGACTGGAGAGCGGCAAATCAATCAGAGAGGTGAGCGAGGAGACAGGGATCAGCCGGACGCATGTCACGCAATGCGAAATGGAAGGGTTTCTTCCGAGATTGCCAATCGTTGACGCCTTAGACAAAGCCTATGGCGCCAACGGGTACCTTCTGGATCTTTGGCACAGGACTTCCGGTCCTCGTCAGCAGATCGTGGTGACAGGCGGAAACAACGTCATCTCCGCAGGGAGAGACATCTCGATTGGTCGGGCGGATGCTGGCGGACCAGCCCAGGAACAATCTGGCCCGGCGACACTCTCAGAACAACGGCAGAAATTCCACTTCAACTACCTTAACCGATCACTAACGCAATCCACTGTCATGTTCTGGGTCAGTGTCGGGTTCATGATTCTCGGCGCCATCATTATTCTGACTAGCGGGGGCATTGCTATATTCCGCGACGGTGGCCAAGGCCTGGATTGGGTTACTGGCCTGTCAGGTGCACTGATCACAGCGGCTGGCGGAGCCCTGCATCGTAAAGCGAGACAGAAGGAGGCTGAGGTCGCCAAGGTCGCGGAAGAGGTTGCAGCAAAGGTTGAATCTGACGACCGATTCCAAAAGGCGACGGCTGTTATCGAGCGCATTGAGGATCCTAAAATTAAGGACCGCGCCAAGACAACGGTGGTATTGACACAGCTAGGGTTCGAGCCGAATGCAGATGACGTGGCCAGACGTTTGCTTCAGGCAGGAGACGACGCACGCCCGGAAGTGACCCGTGGCCCTGAATCGGAAGAACCTGGCTCTCGGTAAAACAAGACGACTAAAAGCCTAGCGGCCGATTCCGAAGTATCGGTTGGCTATTCTTCTAGAGCCGCAATTACTGTCGCAGGATCGCCGTTATACAACAGGTGCGCTTCATCGCTGAGAGGCGGGAAGAACCGAGCGCGGTACCGTTGTAGGTCGCCTTCGGAGAAGTAGATCGAGTTGGGATCGTTCGCGTGGAACTCGTTGCGCTTGCTGATCCTTGCCCACAACTCGTCATGGCTGGCCGCGAGATAGACGAGCACCGGGATTGCCCCAGCGTCTGTGGCGAGTGCTCGCCAATGAGCCCGGTCCGCTGGGGTCCAAAAACCGTGGTCAACGACCACGTCGTGTCCAGCTTTGAGCTCATCAGTGAGTTCAACGGCTATGTCTTCTAGGACCGGCCGCTCAAGGGTGGGGAAGATCCCTCGGGGGAAATCCACCCCATAGACGCCGTGCCGACGGTACATCTCTTCGTCCGGACACAGCCGTACGAACCCGCGAGCGGTCAGGGCGCGCGAAAGAGTGGTCTTACCGGAGCCAGGCAGTCCGGCCATCAGGACACAAAACGGTGGACGTGGCGACATCGGTCTCGTCATGGTCATGGAGATGGCTTCCATCTCCGCTTCAGCTTCGGGCGTGATTGTGCCAGCTCTACGGGCCGCGAGTAGTACCCCTAGGCGGTCTTCGAGCACGCTCGCGAGCGTGTCGTCTACCACCGTCATGCCGACACCTCCGATTCCGTGCGCCACGTGCGGCCGGGGCCTCCGAGGTCCACGCCGAATTCCACGATGCTGCCCTTGCTGTCGACGAACTTTGCTGTCATGACAACCACTGGCTCGGTCGGCGGGTTCTCGGGGTCCAGTTCCAGGAGCCGTGCGTACTCCGGCGTCAGCAGGCTTGCGGAGGCAGTGTCGATGCGGTGGCTGATCGGGTGGCCGGTTGCTAGGGCGATGAGCTGGAGTGACGTCCCCCCTGTCAGTCGTTCGCTCTCCGCCAACTGGGGGATCAGCTTCCCGTACTGGGCAGGAATCCATGAGGTGCTGTGAGCCACGATGCCGTGCCGATCTCGGTAGACGCGGCTCCGGCGGATTACGTCGGAACCGAGCTGGATGTCCAACGCCTGGGCTACCTCGGCGGGCGCCGGCACCACGGCCGCCTGATGCGAGTCTGACCTTTCGCCTGCTCCCCAGCTAGATCCGGTGCGGCGTCCGCGGTCCTGGCGCTGCGAGCCCGAAGACATGGGAGCCGGCTGATCCAAAACCTCGGTTCCGATGCCGTGGATGCCGCGCACAAGCCCCTCGTTGCGTAGCTTGCGCAGGGCCTTCTCGGCTGTCGCGGTGCTCACTTTCCACTCTTCAGCAAGGTTCTTGATGCTGGGCAAGAGGGTTCCTGGCTCCAGTTGGCCAGAGGTAATCAGCTCCGTGTAGTGGGCGGCAATCTTCGCGTACGGCGCCCGGTTGTCCGCCTGGCCTGCCATTTCGCCTGCTCCCTGTCGTCACTTCCCTGAGGTTCCCTAGCCTACCGCTTGACACCGCAGGGAACCCTAGGGAACCTTAGGGATGTGCCTGCCGGACGGCTCAGCCGAACGGGGGTGCTGGACCTCAACACGCCCTGCCCTAGGGCTCATTCGAGGTCAAGGGGCCCGGGACAGAGCGGGCCGAGGGCGCACCCGACCCTTGTCATTCGGGAGGGCTTAGTGACCGAAAGGTCACGTCTCCATACGCCTACAACGGGGTCCCGCGCTACCTGATACGGGCGCGGCTCCCAAAGGAGACACCTGCACATCGCCCCGGCATTCAGCCGCGAGGGCGCGAGATCGGATCTCGCCCGGGGCTCTGCGGCCACTCGATGTGGCCGTGCCGCGCGTTCGGCGTGGCTGATCACCTCACAACGGCGCGCGGCTCCCGGGTGGCACCCCGGGAGCCGCTGTTCGGGCCGTTCCCCTGCTGAGAGGAACCACGACCCATGAGCCCCATCGTGACTGTTCAGGATGCTGTTACCGCGTTCGCCGACTTCATGGAGCCGACGGACGCGGAGCTGGACGCGATCGAGCGGGAGATGCCCGTCATCCTGGCGGACGTCGACCTGATCGACGCGCAGATCACCACCCTCGACCGCACGCCGACCGAGCTGGACGCCCAGCGCATCCGCCGCGCCCGTCGGCGGCTGCTCTCCGCACGCCGCACGCTCGCCAACCAGGTCGCCACCGGCACCGCCGGGGGTGCCGCGTGAGCACCCGGCCCGAAAACCTGACGGCCGCGCACGCTGAGGTGAAGGCGGAGATCGCCCGCACCGACAACAAGACGGCGCTGTTGCTGGCGTTCGTCGGCGCGGCCCTCGCCGGCGCCTGGACCATCGCCCGAGACCTGCCGCTGAACGTGCCCGCCTACGTGGCGGGCGGCGCGGGGATGGCGCTGCTGGTCGCGGCGGCCGGCCTGCTGCTGCGGTCGGTCCGCCCGAACCTGCGAGGGCGGCACGGCTTCCCGCTGTGGGCCACCCTCACCGCCGAGGAGATCACCCAGCATGTCAACGGCGGGGATCTCGCCGCCGACGTCGCGGGACTGTCCCGGCTCGCGGTCGCCAAGTTCACGTGCCTGCGCCGCGCGGTCGACCTCACCCTGACCGGTGGCGCCCTGCTCGTCCTCGCCCTCCTGCTGACCGCCGGGGGTGCCTGATGCACCGGACCGAGTTGACGAAGGTTCAGATCGGTGTGCTGACAGCCGCGTTCGTGCCGATGCTCGCCACCGGCGTGGTCGGCGGGATCGGCACATACAGCAACATCGGCCACGCCTACGGCACCGGCACCGCCCTCGGAGCGCTCGGAGCGGGCGAGGGCGCCACGGCGGTCCTCGCCCTGGTCCTGCTCGGCCTGACCATGCTGGGCCAGTCCTCCCCGCGCATCGTCCGCCTCGGACTGTGGGCCCTGCCCGCCGCCGCGTCCGTGATGGGGGCCATGGCCGCACCCGACCCGGCCCGCACCGTCATCTACGCCCTGACCCCGCTGGGCATGTCCGTCTCGGCCGAGGGCATGGCGTTCCTCGCCCGCAGGATCGTGGTGCACACCGACGGCCGCGACGCGGAGCACGAGCGGCACACCGCCGACCTCGTTCAGGCGCTCGCCTACCACCGCGCCCGCGCCGCCCAGCACCCGAGCGATCGGGTCAAGAAGTGGTCGGAACGCAAGTCATGGCGCCTGGCCCGCAGGATCGGGGTCGGTGACACCGCGCTCGGATCGAGGCTGCTCGACGTGCAGCGCGATCGGGTCACCGAGGGCGCCGATGCCGCCCTGGCGGCCATGTTCGGCACCCCCA
This sequence comes from Streptomyces justiciae, assembly GCF_015163075.1. Classification (GTDB taxonomy): domain Bacteria; phylum Actinomycetota; class Actinomycetes; order Streptomycetales; family Streptomycetaceae; genus Streptomyces; species Streptomyces justiciae. The sequence goes on along the minus strand of NZ_JADDXU010000003.1, from coordinate 750,919 downwards.
CCGCCCCCGCACTCCCCCAGGACGCAAATGCGGAGGAATCTACCGAGACCATCAGGAAACGGTCTATGGCTGACCTGGGGGAATCGACCCCCGCTCCGGTCGTCACCTTGTCCCGGTTAAGCGTGCCCGATCCGGTCGCGGTCGACCTGGGCAAGTCGATTCTCCCGCTCAAGCCGATGCCCGCCATCACCGCACCGGCCGCCCCGATCCCTGCACCTGCTCCGCGCACGGTGGCGGCGGCATCGACCCGCCCGCGTACGGCGACCGGTCGACTTCCCGAGTCGGCCCGATCGACCCAACCCCGGCGCACCTACGCGGCGTTGCTCGATGAGGCGCGGAAGGCAGTGAAGGGTTGGCCGGACAAGAAGGTGACCGCGGAGGGTATCCGCAGGGCGATCCACACTTCCCCGGCCAATGCCCGCAAGCTGCGTGATGCTCTGCTCGCTGAGCGCGCGGCCAAGACTGTCGCGGCGCCGTGATGTACGGCGTGTACGGCAAGTGCTTCGACCCCACCGGCGCCCTGCACGGCATCCCCACCTACCCGTGGAAGCTCGCCCCGGACGGCCTGGCCACGCGCCGGCAGTTACGGACCCTGGGACTGCGTCCGGGCGGTCAGCCGGTAGCGGCGCAGGTGATGCGCATCAACCGCCGTACCGGCGGCCCGCGCGTGGCCTATCTCTACCGCCTCGATCTCGCGCTGCCGGTACGTCCGATGACCTCGCGCAAGTGGGGCGCCCTCGCCCTGGCGATGCACGCCCGCCGCACCTGCCCGGCCTGCCAGATCACCTACAGCTACTGCCTGTCGACCCGGCACGGCATCTGCGGCCTGTGCCTGGCCACCGAGGAACAGCGCACCGCTGGCTGAACCCCAACACCCCACCATCTGCAAGGAGTTGCTGTGAGCAGCATCCCGCGCACCACCTTCGTCTACGACTGGCACGGTTGGGTGGACGTTGCCGGACACGGGAAGGTGTGGGCGATCGGTACGGTCGTCCCGCCCGTCGGCGCCCCCTACTGCCGCGCCAAGGCGATGGGGGACATCCTGGCGTGGCTCGCCGACCAGGGCGCCACCGCCACCCCCGACGCCATCTCCATCATGCTCATCCCCGCCCCGCCCACGTCGACCGCCGACGCGTCCGGGGGGTGCTGAGCATGGGCAGGCCAAACACCCGCCGCCTGGACAAGGAAATCGAGCACACCCGGCGGAAGATCGAAGCGGTCCACAATGACGAGTGGTGGCCGCTGACCAGCAGCGAACGCCGCCAGATCACCGGCGCCCTGGTGCGCGGCTCCTACCGCGCCGCGCGGAGCAAGAGCACCGGTCGTGCGGAGCACCGGCTGGAGATGCTCAAGCAGTCGGTTCTGACCCGGCTGACTGCTGAGATGACCGCGTTGCAGACCGAGCGGCAGCGCATCGTCAGCGAGTATGCGCAGGCCAAGGCCGCGAAGAAGTCCTCGGGCTGGTGGTGACCATGGCCCGCACGCAGACGCCTCCGGACGAGTGCCCGCAGTGCTGGCAGCACGCCCACGACCGCAGCATCCACCGCCGCCTCCGTCCCCGTGAGGACTGCGGGCCGTGCGTGGATCACATGGTCAACGGCTGCCCGAACCGGGTGCCGAAGAAGAAGTCGAGTTGGTGGTGACCACGCCCACCGCGCACATCCCGCACGTTGTGTGACCTGCACGTTCCTGCCTTGAGCGTCGGGGCGGCCGTCCCTGCCACGGTCCCGACCGCCCCGACCTCTTTCTCTCAACTCCCGCCCGCATGAGGGCAGTCAGGAGCAGTCCCAGCATGACCGAGAACGTCATCAACCTGCACAAGGACACCGACCCGCCCGCCGACGCCGGCACCGTGACCACCCTGACCGTGGTCACCGACCTCGCCCCGGCCCCGCTCGTGCCGTTGTGGGTGCGCTCCGGTCGCGCCATACGGCGTATCGCTACCGATGAGCGGACCACGACCGCCGGCCGCGCCATCGCCCGGCACAGCCTCTACACGTTCAACGGGGGCCGGATCATGGCCCGTCGCACGTGGGACGGCCGGACCGGGGCCCGCTATGAGCGCATGCTCCGCGCCGCCGAAGCCCAAGGCAACTTGGAGGTCGCGGAGGAATGGGAGGAGCGTCTCCAGCGCTTCCGCGACGCCCGCCACCGCCGCCGCATGGACCTGCTCCACTCCCCGCTGGACGCGGCCAAGGGCGTCGCCGTGGGCACCGGCATGAGCATCGGCATCCTGGTCGCCCTCGGCATCGTCATGGCCCTGAACACCAAGGACGTCAAAGACGTCATCACCCCGCTCTCGGCCACCATCGAGTTCATCGGCGCCCTGATCCACATCGTCCAGGTGATCTGGCCGTACGCGGTCGTCCTCGGCCCGCTGTTCGCGCTGCTGGGTATGTGGTCGGTCGGCCGGCAGCAGCAGGCCGCACCCCAGTGGGCGCTGCCCGCCAACGTCCGCTCGGGCGAGGGCGAGCCGATCACCCCGTCGATCGTCGTCAAGGCCCTGCGGGACCTGGGCATCCCGGCCCTGCGGAACGCCATCAAGGAGATGGGCGATGTCGGCGCGTCCATGCTCTCGCCGATCACGATCGCCGGATGCGGTGTCGAGGTCGACGTCACCCTCCCCTCGGGGGTGTCCACGAACGAGGTGCAGCAGCGTCGGCGCAAGCTCGCGGAGAACCTCACCCGGCACGAGCACGAGGTGTTCATCACCATCCCCGAGGCAGCCCGCACCGTCCGGCTGTGGGTCGCCGACTCCGGCGCCCTCGATGAGCCGATCGGGCCCTCGCCACTGGTCACCGACGAGTCCCTCACCGCGAACTACAAGACGGGCCGCGCCCCGTGGGGCCAGGACCTGCGCGGCGATGCCGCCGCTCTGAGCCTGTATCAGCGCCACCTGCTGATCACGGGCCTGTCCAACCAGGGCAAAACCGCGTCCCTGCGCTCCCTGGCCCTATGGGCCGCGCTGGACAAGACAGTGGAGTTCCGGCTTGCCGACCTCAAGGGCGGTGACTGGGCCATGTTCGACGGCATCGCCACGGTCCTGATCCAGGGGCCGACCGATGAGCACGTGATCGAGGCGACCGAGATGGTTGAGGCCGTGGTCGATGAGATGAACCGCCGCATCGCCGCACGTCAGCACGACCCGAGCATGGTCTTCGATCCGCTGATCTGCATCGTGGACGAGGCACAGGTCGCGTTCATGTGCCCGGTCAAGGACGACGAGGGCCGCCCGTATGGCGGTTCCAAGGCCACCAGCCGGTACTTCATGGCCGTTCGTAAGATCCACAACCAGGGCCGTGTCGTGAACGTGCTGATGTGGCAGGGCACCCAGGACCCCACCGACCAGAACCTCCCCAAGCTGGTCCGCGAGGGCGCACACACCCGCGCCGCTCTCGCCCTCGGTACGGAGTCGCAGGCCGTCATGGCGCTCGGAGAGAAAGCCGTCAACGGCGGCGCCGCCCCCAACCTGCTGCGCCCCGGCCTGGACAAGGGAACGCTGGTCGTCGCGTCCGACGGCATCGACATCCCCAAGGGCCAGTCCTCGATCACGGTGCGCACGCACTTCATCGGCGACGACGACGCCAAGGCCATCGCCGCCCGCGCCAAGGCGATGCGCAGCGGCGTCACGACGCTGCACGTGATCGAGAAGGGTGTGGAGCGCGACGCGTTGGCGGACATCGCGAGCGTGCTGGGCAGCGATGCCCGGGTGCGCACGCAGGAGGTCATCAACCGCCTCGCCGCCCTCGACGCGGACGCCTACGGCGGCTGGTCGTTCCTCGACCTCAAGCGCGTTCTCGACGCGGCCGGCGCGGAGCCGTACAAGTCCGACGGCCGCATGGTCGTCGCCCGCGACCGCGTCACCACCGCCCTCGCCAACCGCGACGCAGACGGTTCCGCTTCCGCCTCCGAGTGACAGGGAGGCAAGCCGCCCCGGGTCAGGGAGACAGGGAGAACTCCCTGCCCCCCTCCCTGACCCGCCTCCCTGGCCCTGACCTGCACGAATGATCGTCCAGGGAGGCAGGGAGGCACCCCAGGTCAGACCCCGAAAACCCCCTCCACAGCGCACCCCGAAGGGGGTGCCGTTGCCTCCCTGACCCATGCTCGGAAGGGATTCCGCATGTACCCCGAACACGCCCCTGAGACCCCTCGTTCCGACGTCCGGATGAGCGCGGACGTGGCCGACGCGGAGGCGCGCCGGATCATCGACGACGCCTACCGGCCCACGGCCTACCGCGACCACACCCCCATCCCTGCCCACGGCGACACCCCGCCCGTCGCACAGCCCGGACGGCCCCCGATGAGTCAGGGCGCCACCGACGCAAGCATCGTCATGCTCGCCGGCGGCACCGCGACCACCATGGTCGGCGGCACGGCGGCCGTGCTCATGTACGTCTCGCAGTTCGCCGACCCGATCGTGTGCGGACTCGTCTTCGGTGCCCCGACCGCCCTCGTGCTCGCCCTCGCCCGCCTCGCCACCAGGGCCAAGCCCGCCCCTGAGATCCACCAGCACTACACCGGGCCCATCCACCAGGAACAGCACCACACCCACACCACCACGCGCGGCGTGTGGGCCCGGACCAACAACCGCCATTAGTTACGCCAAGGGCGACCCCTCACGTCTCGCCAAAGTCGCGGGGTCGCCCTTGTCTCCAGTCCTCTACAGACCTGTTGGAGGTCTCCCAGCATGACGCAACCCACCGACATCCGGCGAGTACCCGGCTACAGGCCCCGCCTGCTGGATCTGTACTGCTGCCAGGGCGGCGCCGGAAAGGGTTACGGCGACGCCGGGTTCGACGTGACCGGCGTCGACATCGCCCCGCAGCCCCGCTACCCCTTCCGGTTCATCCAGGCCGACGCCATCGCGTTCGTGCGCGCCCACGGTGCAGAGTTTGACTTCATCCACGCTTCACCGCCCTGCCAGCACGACAGCGAGTGCCAGCGCCTCCAGGGCAACACCCACCCGGACCTGATCGCCCCCACCCGTGCCGCCCTGGAAGCCACCGGACGGCCATGGGTGATGGAGAACGTGCGCGGCGCCGTCCCGAAGCTGCACAAGCCGGTGATGCTGTGCGGGCAGATGTTCCGCCTGGCCAACTACCGCCACCGCTACTTCGAGACCGGCGGCGGCTTCCATCTGGATCAGCCGGAGCACTCTGTGCATCTGGTGCCGCAGGCCAAGATGGGCCGCCCCGTCCCGCCCGGCCACTACGGGCAGTTCGTCGGCAACTTCTCCGGCGTCGCCCTCGCCCGCGAGGTGCTCGGGGTGCCGTGGATGAACCGCGACGGCATCCGCGAATGCATCCCGCCCGCCTATGCCCAGCACATCGGCCGTGCCGCACTCGCGCAGCTTGCTCCGGAATGGGAGGTGGCCGCATGAGCGAGCACCTGCACACCGCCCTGCGGCTCGCGGCCGGCGGTCTGCCCGTGCTGCCGTTACGGGCGGGGAAGCTGCCGTTCGGGAACTGCCCGACCTGCGCCCGCAACGCGTGCGGCGGCCGGCCGAACATGCGGACCCCCGGCCGCTGCGCCTGCCCGGCCCCGTGCCACGGATGGGCGGCGGCCACCACCGACCCCCACGTCCTCAACTCCCCTGGGTGGGCGCGAGCATGGCGGGAGGCGGCGGCCGTGGCCTACCACCCCGGCGGCGCAGGACTTACCATCGTCGACCTCGACAGCACGGACGCCATCGAGTGGGCCCGTGCCACCCTGCCCGCCACGCGTACCGTTCCGACGACCCGGGGTGAGCACTGGTTCTACCTGGGGACCATGCCGTCCTCGAATGCGGTCCGGCCCGGCGTGGACGTCAAGTCCCTTATGCAGTACGCCCGTTGGGTCGCCCCCGGCGAGGGCGCCACGGCGCCGCTGCCGGACGTTGTGCGCTCGCTGGTGGTAAAGCAGGCACCGAAGCCTCACAGGGCGCCACAGAGCCTCACAGTGCCCGTACCGGGCATTCGGGGCGCCTGCCCGCACCGCACTCCCGCCTACCTCGCCCGTGGCCTCTCCATGGCGGAGCAGCGCATCACGGAAGCCCGCAGCGAGATCCACGCGACGGTCTACCGCACGTTCCTCGCCGTGCTCTCCACCCACGGCGGATGCGGCTGCCTCACCGAAGCACACGTTGCCCGGCTGTTCACCGCCGCGCAGGCCAAAGGCGAAACGGCCCGGCACTGCACCGACGCATGGACCAACGCCCGCACCAGGTTGGGACTCTGAGCATGTCCGACGACGACAAGAACCCCGCTCGCGAGGTCATCGCCGACTACGCGCACTCCCACTTCCGCTACTTCCGCACCGCCGACGGCACCGTCTACGCACAGAAGAACGGCCACCCCGTCGCCCGCCCCATCCGCTCCCAGGGCACCACCGGAAGCCACCGCCAGGAACTCATGGTCGGCCTCTTCAAAGACGGGGTCGGCGTCTTCAACGGCACGGCACTCAAGGAGGCGTTGGACTTGATCGAAGCACTCGCGCTGTCCGAGGACGTACAGCCCGTGCACATCCGCGTCGCCCCCGGATACGACGGGGCCACCTGGCTGGACCTAGGCCGCGCCGACGGACAGTCCGTCCGCATCCACCCCACCGGATGGGACATCAAGGTCCCCGACCCGCGCGAGGTGTGCTGGCGGCGCACCCAGCTCACGGGCGAACTGCCGCTGCCCGCGCGGGACACGAACGGCAAAGGAATCGATCTTCTGCTCGGGCTGTGCAACTTCGCCACGGCGGAGACCGAGTGCCTGGCCCTCGCCTGGCTCATCGGCTGCCTCGGACCGTCCGTGCCCGTGCCCGCCCCGTTCCTCACCGGCCCCCAGGGCGCCGGCAAGTCCACCGGCGGACGCATGCTCGTCCGCATCATCGAAGGGATGACCGGTGACCTGCGCCGCGCGCCGAAGGATGAGGAGAACCTGATCGCAGCGGTCGCGGCAGGATGGGTCACCGCGCTGGACAACCTCTCCTACATGACCCCCGACCTCTCCGATGCGATGTGCTGCATCGTCACCGGGGCCGAGAGCGTCAAACGCGCACTGTTCACCGACGGCGACGTCTACCGCCTCGGCTACCGCCGCCCCCTGCTGCTGACCGGAATCGACGTCGGCGTCATCCGCCCCGACCTCGCCGAACGGCTCCTGCCGCTGCGCCTGGAACGCCCGAAGGTGCGCCGCACGGAAGCCGAACTGTGGACGGAGTACGCGCAGGTGCTGCCCGTCGTCCTCGGCTCGCTCCTGGACCTCACGGTCAAGGTCCGCGCCGTGGACGCGGAGACACCCACCGACCTGCGCATGGCGGACTTCGCCCACCTGTGCGCGCAACTCGACGGCGCCACCGGCTGGGGGGCGCTCGCCGCCTACCGGGCCAGTCTCGACGACCTCAACGACGACGTCATCGAAGGCGACCTCTTGGCACAGACCGTCCTGCGCCATGCCGACACCATCGAGCCGGGGGAAGCGCAGCGCAGGACGTCCACCGAGTGGCTGCACTGCCTCAACCTCCTCTACAGCGGCGAAGACTGCCGCGCGCTGCCCAAAGGGTGGCCGACCACCGGCAAAGTCCTCTCCGACCGCCTCAAGCGGCTCCAGCCCACCCTTGCCGCCCGGGGCGTCCTCATCGACTCCGGGCGCACCAAAGAGGGCCGCTACCTCGAAATGACCCGCACCGCCGCCGCACCCCAGCACGAACAGCAGACGTTCTGACCGCACCTGCGACAAGCAAGAAGAGCACGCCTCGCCGCGAACGGGTGCTCTTCTTGCTGTTCGGCGCCCTGGCGCCGCCCGTAGGACGTGCCGCGCAGCGGCTCCTTCTTCACGTCCTGAGCCGCACCGCACCACTACAGACACCCCCTCTTTTTTCCTAAGTAGGGGAACGCTGCGTCACCTGCGTCACCAACACCCCGCAAACAGCATGTGACCTGCGCAGACAGGGGTGACGCAGAGCCCTTCGGCTGCGTCACCCCTGCGTCACCTGCGTCACCGATGACGAACAGCCTGCGTCACCGATGACGCAGCCCACCCCCGCTGCGTCACCAAAAAACCGCAGGTCAGACACCCTGAATGACGCAGGTGACGCGGTGACGCAGAAATCCGCACCTCGGACACACACGGGCGCGCGCGTCCTGAGCGCGGCCCATTCGCAGGCCCCGCCCCCAGACCGGAGGTAGCCGCGTGCTCACCCTCGTACCCGACGAGCCCCAAGCACTGACCGTCGCTGAAGCCATGGCGGCACTACGCCTGAGCCGCAGCAAGATCTACGACCTCATTCGCTCGAAGCAGCTCCCGAGCTACACGTCCGGCCGCGCCCGCCGCATCCCGGTCGACGCCGTACGCAACTACATGCGTGACCGACTGGAGGAAGCAGCCTGATGGCCAAGCGACGCGCCAACGGCGAGGGAACGATCACCAAGCGCACGGACGGTCGCTACCAGGCCGCCGCCTACGTCTACCGTCCCGACGGAACACGCACCCGGAAGTTCGTCTACGGCAAAACCCGCGAAGAAGTAGCCGACAAGCTCACGGAGATGCAGGAGAAGACCCGGCAGGGCATCCCTGCCGCATCGTCCACCATGGCGCTCGGCGACTACCTCACATACTGGCTCGCCACCATCGCTCCGCAGCGGCTGAAGCCGTCCACGCTCAGCAGCTACGAGGGGCTCACTCGCCTCTACATCCGGCCGGCACTCGGCAAGAAGAAGCTGAACCGGCTCACCCCGGCGGATGTGCGCCGCTTCCTCACGGAGTTCAAGACCTCGTGCCTGTGCTGCCTCCGGGGCGCCGACCACGAGCGGCCCGAGGGCAAGCGTTCCTGCTGCGCCGTGGGTAGGTGCTGCAAGCGTCTCCCGTCTGCGCGCACCGTCCAGTACATCCACGCTGTCCTACGGTCCGCTCTCCAGCAGGCGATGCGCGAGGAACTGATTGCCCGCAACGTCGCCCGGATCGTGGAGACCCCTACCGTGACTCCCAAGGAGGTGCGCCCCCTGGACGCTGCTGAAGCCCGTCTGTTGCTCAAGACCGCCAGATCTCACCGCCTGTACGCCCTGTGGCTCCTGCTCGTGTCGACCGGCCTGCGCAGGGGTGAGGCGCTCGCACTCACATGGTCGGACGTTGACCTCACGAATGGTCAGCTCCGAGTCCGCCGGAACGTGCAGCGCATCCGGCGAGAGTTGATCTTCGGCACTCCGAAGACGACGCGGTCCACCCGCACGGTGCCGCTTCCGAGGCACTGCGTACGAGCGCTCACAGAGCACCGCAGTCAGCAGGAGCGGGAGCGCAAGGTGGCGGGCAAGAAGTGGCAGGCCACCCCCGGGCAGCCGAACGGGCTGATCTTCACGACAGTGACCGGTCGCGTCACCGATCCCCGCAGCCTCAACCGTGTGCTGACCACCCTCTGCAAGAACGCGCACGTGCCGCGCGTACGTGTCCACGACCTCCGGCACACCTGCGCCTCGCTCCTGCTGGCTCAGGGGGTCGACGCTCGCACGATCATGGAGACGCTCGGGCACAGCACGATCACGATGACGCTGGACACCTACGCGCACGTGATGGACACGACGCTCCGCGCCGCCGCTGAGCGGATGGACGACGCGCTCAACCTCGACGAGCCGGAGGGGAAAACGGAGGGCGGAGAGGAACCGGCCAACGACGAATAGGCGCCGTTTCCGACCGCGTTGATGTCAGCCGCTGATGTCAAAGGCCCCTTGGGATGATCCCAAGGGGCCTTTGACCTGTGTGCACTCGGCAGGATTCGAACCTGCAACCTTCTGATCCGTAGTCAGATGCTCTATCCGTTAAGCTACGAGTGCTTGTTTTGTTTTCCCGCCGTTCCTTGCCCTTCCGGGCCGCTCGCGGCGACAGGAAGAACATTACATGACTGCCGCCGCCATGTGAAATCCGTTTGCCGCACCCCTTGTGACCTGCGGAAACACCGTCCAGGGGCCCGTAGAGACAACGACGAAGCCCCGGTCCGGGGACCGGGGCTTCGTGATCAAGCGCGGAGGCGGAGGGATTTGAACCCTCGATGGGCTTTAAGGCCCAAACCGCATTAGCAGTGCGGCGCCATAGACCGGACTAGGCGACGCCTCCAGCACAGCCGCCCGCGCGAGCGCGAGTGGTGCGTGCAGATGATGACACAGTCGAGCGTGGTGTCACCAATCGCCTCCCACGGTACTAGGCAGGCGGGCCGCAGGGCAAAGCTCTTCTCGCCGTCGCCGGGCCGTGCCGCAACCGGCCGGGGCGGGCGGCGTTAGTCAGGTCATGTCCCTGTTCCGGAAGTCCCGCGCCCCGTTCGCCCGGCTGCTCGTCGCCGGCGCCTCCTCCCTCGTCGCCGTCGGCTCCCTGGCCGCCTCGCCCGCCGCCGCCCTGGACCGCATGCCGCCGCCCGCCCGCGACGACCTCGGCACCGGCGACCACCTCACCGTCACCGTCCGGAACGCCGGCGGCGGAAGGGACGGCACCTTCGAGCTGTATTGCCACCCCGGAGGCGGCACCCACCCCGACGCCGGCCGCGCCTGCGCCGCGCTCGACCGCGGCACCCACTGGGGCAAGGACGCCTTCGCCCCCGTACCCGACGACAGCCTCTGCACCATGCAGTACGGCGGCCCCGCCACCGCGCATGTCACCGGGACCTGGGCCGGGCGACCCGTCGAGGCGACGTACGACCGCAGCAACGGGTGCGAGATCGGGCGGTGGGACCGGATGGTGCCGCTGCTGCCCGACCTGCGGGCGTGAGGCCATGGCGAGAGGTCGCGTACACCCGTCGTGTTCGCACAGGCATTTCATGGCGGAATCAGCGGGGACGTGAAAACGGCGCGAGGGTCCCGCGGAGACGAAGCGAGAGGTCGCGGGATGCGGTCACACGTTCTGCGTCACTTCGTCGTGCGACCTCCCTCTCATCCGGGGCCGCGCGCGCAACCGCAGCCCTTAGACTCCCTCGCGTGACACGCTGCGGACCGGTTGGCAAGATGGCCCGAGCGGTCGGCAAGGTGCGGTAACAGGGAGGAAGCGTCTCGTGAGCAGCAGGCCATCCCGAGGCGCTGCTCGCCTCGCAGCCATACTCGACGCGCTGCCCGACGCGTTGGTGCTGGTCAACGCCAATGGGACCGTCGTCAACGCCAACACGATCGCGCTGGAGGCCTTCGAGGCCCCGGGCACCGCGCTCGTGGGGCGCGGGCTGCTCGATCTGCTGCCCGAGTTCGACTCCAAGCTGATCCCGGGCTCCATGCGGCGGCCCGACCACATGGACCCGGCCGGGCGGACCAAGCCGACGCGGATGATCGCGCGCCGGACCGACGGGGTCGAGTTCCCCGTCGAGGTCACCAGCGCCAACCTGGAGAACGGCCAGCAGGCCTACGACAGCTACGGCTACAGCGGCGACGAACTGCTGATGCTCGTCGTACGCGACCTCACCGGCACCGTCGACACCGAGGCCGAGCTGGCCCGCTCCCAGCGCCAGACCGAGATGATCCTGCGCGCCGCCGCGGAGGGAGTCGTCGGGACCGACACCGACGGGCGGATCGTCCTCGTCAACCCGGCCGCCGCCCAGATACTGGGCTACCGGGCCAGCGACCTCGGCGGACGCGAGCTGCACGAGCTGATGCTGCACTCGCGCGCCGACGGCACGCCCTTCCCGTACGAGGAGTCCCCGCTCGCCGACACCCTGCGCTCCGGGCGCAAGCACCGGGTGCGCGGGCAGGTGGTGTGGTCGAAGAAGGGCGAGAAGGTCTCCGTCGACCTGACGACCGCTCCGGTACGGGACGGCGACCAGCTCGTCGGCGCCGTCATGACCTTCACCGACCGGCGGCCGTACGACGCGCTCGCCGAGGAGAAGGCCGCCGTCGAGAAGCAGCATGCGGACGAGCTCGAACGGCTTTCGGAGGAGCACGCCTCCGAACTCACCGCGCTGCGCCAGAAGCACGTCACCGAGGTCGAGGAACTCCAGGAACGGCACGCGGAGGAACTCGCCGCCGGCGAGGAGCGGTACGCCGCCCTCGGCGAGCGCGAGAAGGACCGGTACGAGGCGCTCGCCGGCCGGCACGAGCAGCTGCTGACGCTGCTCGGCGCCTCCCTGCGCGGTCCCCTCGACGAACTCCGCCGCGAACTGGCCACCCTCGCCGCCGACGACGCCGGGCAGTTGTGGCCCGAGGCCAACCAGGTCCTGCACCACCTGTCCGCCGGGTACTCGCGGATCACCCAGCTCATCGACAACGTCCTCGCCTACCAGCGGCTCGACGCGGGCACCGACGGCATCACACGGACCAAGGTGATGCTCGACGCCGTCGTCGCGGCGGGCGTCGAAGGGGCCGTCGAGCTCATCGGGCCCGGACGTGTCCAGTTCGCCGTGCACGCGCCGCCCATCGAGGCCGAGGTCGACCACTCGCTGCTCGCCCGCGCCCTCGCCCACCTCGTCGCCGACGTCGCCGGCGTCGACGCGACCGGTAACGCGCCCGTCTCGGCGGGCGGTTACATGGACAACACCGTCGTGGTGGCCGCCGCCCAGCGCGGTGAGGTCGTACGCATCGAGGTGCGCGGGCCGTACGCCGGGGGAGACCCGGTGCACGAGCCGATCGTGCGCGGGATCGTGCGGGCGCACGGTGGTGTGCTCCAGACCCATGAAGTGCCGGGGATGAGCGGGAGCGCGTACGTCCTTGAGGTGCCGATCGGGGGTGGGGCGGGGGCCGTTCCGGCCGCTGCCGCTGCCGCTGCCGCCGCTGGGCCGGCCGCGATCGAGGCGGCCCCGGAGGCCACCGAGGGGGGCGGGCGGCGCCGGGCTCGGCGGGCGTCGACGGACGCGTTCCTGGAGAGCGAGGACCTGGCCGAGTCGGACGGCTCCGCCGAGGGCTCGGGTGAGGGCGGTGGCGCCGGGGGCGACGCTCCGGCCGGCGTTCCGACCGGGCGGCGCAGGAGGCGTACGGCGGAGGAGGCGACGCCGGTTACGGCGGGCCAGGCGGCTCAGACGGCCGAAGAGTCCGCGTCCGCGCCCGCGTCCGGGGGTACCGGGCGGCGGCGGGGGCGGCCTGCCGAGGTTGCCGTTGCCGGTGGTGAGGTGGCCGCGGGTGCGGCCGCGGCCGTTGCCGCTGGTGCCGGTGTCTCCGAGGGTGCCGTCGTGACCGCCGCCGAGCATGCCGCGGGGACCGCGGCTGTGGGCAGTGGGCTGGGTGGGACCGTACCGCCGCGGGGAGTGCCGTCGCAGGGGGTGCCGCCGCAGGGAGTCTCCCCGCAGGGAGTGCCTGTGGCTGCGCAGCACGCGTTGCCGCCGGCGTTGCCCGCCGTGGCGTCCGGGGACGGGGCCGGTGGGGAGGCTCAGCCGACCGGGCGTCGGCGCCGCGCCCTCGCCGCGGCGAACGAGCGTGCGGCCGCGCAGGAGGCGGGGCCGCGTGCGGTGTTCGCGCTGCCGCCGGCGGAGGCGGACCGGGGGCCCGAGGTGGCCGGGGGCGAGGTGCCGGGGCAGGTGGCCGAGGTGCCTTCGCAGGTTGCCGGGCAGCCTCAGGTTCCTGGAGCACCGCAGGTTGCCGGGCAGCCACAGGTTGCCGGGGCGCCTCAAGTTCCTGGGCAGTCTCAGGTCGCCGGGACACCTCAGGTTCCCGGGCAGCCGCAGGTGCCGGTGTCCGCGCCGGTTCCGGCTCAGGGGACGGGGGCCGCGCCGGTTTCGGTTCCGGCTCAGATGCCGGTTCCGGCTCAGATGCCGGTTCAGGCTCAGATGCCGGTTCAGGCTCAGGCTCAGGCCGCGGTGCCTCCGCAGGTGCCCGGCGCCCAGGTCGCCGTACACGTTCCCGGGCAGGCCGTGCCCGCCGGCGGGCTGGTCGACGACGGGCGGCACGACGCGGTGCCGCACGATCAGTCCGAGGACCACACTCCGCCGCAGCCGCATCCCGCGAGCGCGCCGACCGGTCGGCGTCGGCGGGCCGTGGGTCAGCCGGCGGAGACCGTCGGGGCGACGCCCGCGCCGGGCGTTCCGGCGCAGCAGCAGGCGACCACCGCAGCGCAGGGCGTTCAGGCGACCGCGGCTCCGGGGCAGCCGGTGTCCGCTCAGCCGGTGCCGGCGCAGGGGGTCGCTCCTGGCGCGGCCGCTCCCACGTCCCCGCAGAACGCCACCGGTCAGACCGCGTTGCCCGCGCAGGCGTCGGCTCCGGCAGCCGCTCCCGCGCAGCCGCTTCCGGCGGAGGCCGCCGCGTCGCAGGCCTGGGCCGGCACCGAGGGCGCAGGGGTTGCCGGGGTTGCCGTACCGGCGAACGGCGAGGGCGTCCCCGTACCGCCGAACGCGCCGCAGCCCGTGCAGGCCGCCGGCACTCCCGCGCCCGGCACGCCGTTGCCGCCCGAGGCCGGTGCCGGTGCGGCGCAGGCGCGTGCCGCTCAGCCGCTGCCTGCCGAGGCCGCTGCGAGTGCCACCCCCGCCGCTCCCGTCGACCCGAACTCCACGCAGGGGCGGGCCATCAGTGTGCGGACGCTGGGGCAGGGGGTGCCGTTCACGCGGCAGGCCGCCCAGGTGCAGCAGCCGCAGGCCGCCACGCCGGCGCCGCATCAGCCGGGCGGTTCCGGACGGCGCCGCAAGCTCGGCACGCCGCCCGACCCGGCCGCCGGTCGGCCGCACCCCACCGCGGAGGCCCCTGCGGCTGCGGCCGCGCAGCCGTCGCTCGCCGGGCAGTCGCGGCTCGCGCAGATGACCGAGGGCACCGGACGGTCGTACGCCATAGGGGCGCCGGACGAGAACGCCGCCGAGGGACCCGAGCCGCTGGACGGGCCGGGCGGGGCGGTGGAGGTCGCCGATCCGCCGCGGCCGCAGCCGATGGACGACGAGCTGCCGCCGGAGCCGCTGGACAACCCGCGTCGGCTGCTGGTGTGGCCCGCGCCGGACGTGACGACCCAGCAGGCGCTGAGCGACCGCGGCTATCGGCCCGTCATCGTGCACTCGCGCGAGGAGGTCGACGCGCAGATCGCCGCCTTCCCGGCCGCGCTGTTCGTGGACCCGCTGACCGGGCCGATCACGCGGACCGCGTTGCAGTCGCTGCGGGAGGCCGCCGTCACCGCGCAGGTGCCGGTGATGGTGACCGCGGGGCTCGGGCAGGCGACGCGCGAGGCGGCGTACGGCGCCGACCCCGCCGTACTGCTGAAGGCGCTCGCGCCGCGGGACAGTGAGCAGCATCCGCCGCGGGTGCTGCTGATCGAGGAGCACGCGGAGATCGCGCTGGCGCTGACGGCGACGCTGGAGCGGCGCGGGATGCAGGTGGCGCGGGCCGCGAGCGATGCCGACGCGGTGACGCTGGCGGGGCAGTTCCGGCCGAACCTGGTGGTGATGGACCTGTTGCAGGTGCATCGGCGGCAGGCCGGGATCGTGGACTGGCTGCGCGCGAACGGGCAGCTCAACCGCACCCCGCTCGTCGTCTACACCGCCGCCGTCGACCAGGCCGACCTGCCGCGGCTGGCGTCCGGGGAGACGGTGCTGTTCCTGGCGGAGCGGTCGACCAGCGCCGAGGTGCAGGCGCGGATCGTGGACCTGCTGGCACGCATCGGCACCAACTGAGCCTTTTTGCAGGCCAGTTGGTGCCGACAGGGGTCTTCTAGAGCTTGGTGACGTCCAGGGTGCCCTCCGCGTACTGCTTGCGGATCACCTTCTTGTCGAACTTGCCCACGCTCGTCTTCGGGACCGACTCGATGACCGTCCAGCGCTCCGGGAGCTGCCACTTGGCGATGTGGCCCTCGTCGGCGAGGAAGGCGCGCAGGGTCTCGAAGGTCGCGGTGGAGCCCTCCTTGAGGACGACCGTGGCGAGGGGGCGCTCGCCCCACTTCTCGTCGGGTACGGCGACCACGGCGGCCTCGGCGACGTCCGGGTGGGACATCAGCGCGTTCTCCAGCTCCACCGAGGAGATCCACTCGCCGCCGGACTTGATGACGTCCTTGGCGCGGTCGGTGAGGGTGAGGAAGCCGTCGGGGGAGATGGTGCCGACGTCGCCGGTCTTCAGCCAGCCGTCCTCGCTGAACTTGTCGGCGGGGCGCAGGGGTTCGGCGTCCGGGCCGTTGTAGTACGCGCCCGCGATCCAGGTGCCGCGGACCTCCAGCTCACCGGCCGACTCGCCGTCCCAGGGCAGGCGCTCGCCGCCGGGGCCGGTGAGGCGGGCCTCGACGCCGGCCGGGAAACGGCCCTGGGTGAGCCGGTACGCGAACTCCGCGTCCGTGCCGACCACATGGGCCGGCGGGCGGGCGATGGTGCCGAGCGGGGAGGTCTCCGTCATGCCCCAGGCGTGGCAGACCCGCATGCCGAGCTTGTCGAAGGCCTCCATGAGGGAGGGCGGACAGGCCGAGCCGCCGATGGTGACCTGGCCGAGGGAGGAGACGTCCCGGGGCTTGGCGGTCAGCTCGGCGAGCAGGCCCTGCCAGATGGTGGGCACGGCCGCCGCGTGCGTCGGCTTCTCGCGCTCGATCATCTCGGCGAGCGGCGCGGGCTGGAGGAAGCGGTCCGGCATCAGCAGGTTCACGCCGGTCATGAAGGTGGCGTGCGGCAGGCCCCAGGCGTTCACGTGGAACTGCGGGACCACGACGAGGGAGGTGTCCTGGTCGGTCAGGCCCATCGACTGGGCCATGTTGACCTGCATGGAGTGCAGGTAGATCGAACGGTGGCTGTAGACCACGCCCTTGGGGTCGCCCGTGGTACCGGAGGTGTAGCACATGGCGGCGGCCTGGCGCTCGTCCAGCTCCGGCCAGTCGTAGGTCGTCGGCTTGCCCGCGAGCAGTTCCTCGTACTCGTGCACGCTCGCGTGGGAGCCCTCGAGGAGCGAACGGTCGCCGGGGCCGGTCACCACCACGTGCTCCACCGTCTTCAGGTGCGGGAGCAGCGGGGCGAGCAGCGGCAGCAGCGAACCGTTGGCGATCACCACCCGGTCGGCCGCGTGGTTGACGATCCACACCAGCTGCTCGGCCGGGAGCCGCAGGTTCAGCGTGTGCAGGATCGCGCCCATGGAGGGGATCGCGAAGTAGGCCTCGACATGCTCGGCGTTGTTCCAGGCGAGGGTCGCGACCCGATCGTCGTCGGCGACACCCAGGTCATCACGGAGCGCGTGCGCCAGCTGGGCCGCGCGGGCGCCGACCTCGGCGAAGGAGCGGCGGTGCGGCTCGCTCTCACCGGTCCAGGTGGTCACCTGCGATGTGCCGTGGATCGTGGACCCGTGGGTCAGGATCCTCGAGATCAGCAGCGGTACGTCCTGCATGGTGCTCAGCACGGCGTCCTCCCGGGGCGACATTGCCTACGCGGTAGTAAGGGTTGGGCTGATTCTGCTCACATACCGCGCGGTATGTCACTAGTGAACGGTGATCGATCACGTCACGTTGCGTTCACAGCGGGGCGGCGCTACCGGGAGAGCCCGTCACAGACCCCTAGCGGACCAGGCCCAGCTCCGGGTCCTCGCGCAGTTTGCCCAGCGCTCGCGACACCGCCGACTTCACGGTCCCCACCGATACCCCGAGCACCTCCGCCGTCTGCACCTCGCTCAGATCCTCGTAGTACCTCAGGACGACCATCGCCCGCTGCCGCGCCGGCAGCTTCATGATCGCCCGCCACATCGCGTCGTGCAGCGCCTGCTGCTCCGCCGGGTCGTCGCCGCCGGGCAGCGGCTCGGGCTCCGGGATCTCGTCGGTCGCGAACTCGTCCACCTTGCGCTTGCGCCACTGCGACGTGCGCGTGTTCAGCAGCGCGCGGCGCACATAGCCGTCGAGCGCACGGTGGTCCTCGATCCGCTCCCAGGCGACATACGTCTTGGTGAGCGCGGTCTGCAGCAGGTCCTCGGCATCGCTCGGGTTCGCGGTCAGCGACCGGGCAGTACGCAGCAGCACCGGTTGGCGTGCCTTCACGTACGACGAGAAGGAGGGGTACGTCGCATACGGGCGGGTCTGCCTCGCCGGTACTGCGGCGTCCGAAGCGCTGGTGCAGACGGGTGTGGTCATGGCTCAACGCTAGGAGCGAGGGGGCCTCCGGCTCATCGGCCGCAGGTCCCGAAGACGACTCCGCCTCAGGTTGTAGGGGTGGGGGTGGCTCCACCTCCTGAGGGTGGACGAGGGGGTGGGAACTACTGCGGGATGACCCCTGGGGGCTCGTCCCAGGGAGGCATGGGGGATGGCCTCGGGAAGGTCGTCCCGGGGAGGCTGAGGGATGGCCTCTGGGAGGTCGTCCCACGGCATGAAACGGGCGTCATCCGTCCGCCGTGAGCACCAGCCCCGACGTCGGTACTCCCGTCCCCGCCGTCACCAGGACCCGGCGGGCCGAGGATATGGGGTTCACAGCCGTCCCCCTGATCTGACGCACAGCCTCCGCCATTCCGTTCATCCCGTGCAGATACGCCTCCCCCAGCTGTCCCCCGTGCGTGTTCAGCGGCAGTCTCCCCTCCGCCACGAACTCCGCCGCCTCCCCCTTCCCGCAGAACCCGAACTCCTCCAGTTGCATCAGCACGAACGGCGTGAAGTGGTCGTACAGGATGCCCACGTCGATGTCGGCCGGGGTGAGGCCCGACGTCCGCCACAGCTGGCGGGCCACCACCCCCATCTCCGGCAGGCCGGTCAGGTCGTCGCGGTAGAAGCTGGTCATCTGCTCCTGGGCCCGGCCCGCTCCCTGCGCGGCAGCGGCCACGACGGCTGGCGGGTTCGGCAGGTCCCGCGCCCGCTCCAGCGAGGTGACGACCAGGGCCTGGCCGCCGTCCGTCTCCTGGCAGCAGTCGAGGAGGCGGAGCGGCTCGACGATCCAGCGCGAGGCGGCGTGGTCGGCGAGGGTGATGGGGCGGCCGTGGAAGTACGCCGCCGGGTTGGTCGCCGCGTGTCTGCGCGCGGTGACGGCCACCGGCCCGAAGGCCTCCGGTGTCAGGCCGTACGTGTGGAGATAACGCTGGGCCGCCATCGCCACCCAGGACGCCGGCGTGAGCAGCCCGAACGGCAACGACCAGCCGAGCGCGACGCCCTCCGCGGAGGGTTCCCGGTGCTGCACGCCGGAGCCGAAGCGACGCCCCGAGCGTTCGTTGAAGGCGCGGTAGCAGACCACCACCTCGGCCACGCCGGTCGCCACGGCCAGCGCCGCCTGCTGGACCGTCGCACAGGCCGCGCCGCCGCCGTAGTGGACGCGGGAGAAGAACGACAGCTCGCCGATCCCGCAGGCCTGGGCGACCGTGATCTCCGGGCTGGTGTCCATCGTGAACGTCACCATCCCGTCCACGTCGGCCGGCGTCAGCCCGGCATCGTCCAGCGCGGCCCGCACCGCCTCGACGGCCAGCTTCAGCTCACTGCGGCCGGACTCCTTGGAGAACTCCGTGGCCCCGACACCGACGATCGCCGCCCGCCCACCGAGGGCATCCCGGGTGCGCACGCTCATGCGGCACCTCCTGCGGGGGCGGTTGCCTCCGAGGGGCCGGCCGTTGCCTCCGAGGGGCCGGCGGTTGCCTCTGAGGGCACGTCGGCTGCTTCTGAGGGCACGTCGGCTTCCGAAGGGACCGTGACCGTCACCGTGCCAGTGACATGTCTGCCGATGCCGTTCTCCCCGATCACGCGGACCGTCGCCGTGGCGCCGCCCGAGGCCTCGGCGACCTCCTCGACCGTGCCTCTCAACACCAT
This sequence comes from Streptomyces justiciae, assembly GCF_015163075.1. Lineage (GTDB taxonomy): Bacteria > Actinomycetota > Actinomycetes > Streptomycetales > Streptomycetaceae > Streptomyces > Streptomyces justiciae. The sequence continues at coordinate 731,348 of NZ_JADDXU010000003.1, read as the reverse complement.
CGTGTCCCCCGGGTAGTTGGGCGCCCCCAGCCGGATGGCCACGCGGCGCAGTACGGCCGTCGGGCCGAAGTGGTCGGTGATGTAGCGGCCGACCAGGCCGTTGGTGGTCAGGATGTTCATGAAGATGTCGGGGGAGCCCTTCTGCCGGGCCGTCTCGGCGTCGTGGTGCACGTCCTGGTAGTCGCGGGAGGCGATGGCCCCGGCGACGACCAGGGTTCGGGTCACCGGGATCTCCAGCGGCGGGAGTTGCTCGCCGGGTTTCATGCGGTCCTCCCCTCGACGGCGACGCGGCTCTCCTCGGCACGGAAGACCGGGAGCACCAACTCCTCGTCGTACACCTGGAATTCGAGCCGCACCGGCATACCGATCCGCACCTCGTCGTACGGCACCCCGATCACGTTGCTGATCATTCGCACGCCTTCCGTGAGCTCTATCAGGGCGACCGCATACGGAGGGTCGAAGGCCGGGAAGGGCGGGTGGTGCATGACGACGTACGAATAGACCTCGCCCGTCCCGCTCGCCTCGACCGTGTCCCACTCCGGGTGTCCGCAGGTGGCGCAGCCGGGCAGCCAGGGGTGACGCAGGGTGGAGCAGGCGGTGCAGCGCTGGATCAGGAGACGGCGCTCGCGAACGCCCTCCCAGAAGCCGGCGTTGTCGCGGTTGACCACGGGGTGGGGGCGCGGGGGGCTCTTGTGCGGAGCCGTCTCCTGCCGCGCCCCCTCCTTCCCTCGTGCCGGTGCGTACTTGAGGATGCGGAAGCGATGGGTGCCGGCCAGCGCTGGGCCCACGCGGATGTCCATGCGGGTCGTGACGAAGTAACCCGTGCCGAGTTTTGTCGTCTTGCGGTCGGACACGGACTCGATGACCGCGTCGAACGTGATCTCGTCGCCGGGGCGCAGCGGGCGGACGTACTCCTGCTCGCAGTCCGTGGCGACGACCGAGGTGCAGCCCGACTCGTCGAGGAGGGTGAGTAGTTCGTCGTACGCCGACGAGCGGCCCGTATGACCGGAGAGGCCGCCCATGGTCCATGCCTGGAGCATGGTGGGGGGCGCTATGGCGTCCGGGCCGGTGTACGCCGGGTTGGTGTCGCCCATGGCCTCGCACCAGTGCCGGATCATGGGCGCGTTGACGGGGTCCTTGCCGGCGGCGGAGACGGCGGCGGCCTGTCCCTCGTACGCCTTCAGTCGCCTGCCCAACTCGTCGTCCGCCCGCCGCTCGTGTGCCATGGACCTCAGCCCCCTCTGTCTTTCTCGTCCCCGCCGTCCCGCCCGTCGCGTTCTGTCATTTCTGGTACACCGCTGCCGCCGCCCGGGTTCCCACCAACCGGCCACGAACTTCGCGAAGATTTCTGACTGTCCGTCAGATAGCAGGAGCTGTCAAGGTCATCGGCGGCAAGGACCACGCCGCCCACCCCACCCATGCGAAAACGGCTGCGCGGTGGCGCCGAAGCACCACCGCGCAGCCGTACGCCCACCCCTCGGAGCACACCCGTTTGACCAGGCCGGCCGACCCCCCGGTCGGCCGACCTTCCCTTCAGTTCACGTCCTCAGCTCACGCCTTCGGCTCACCACCACAGCGGGGTGAAATGGACGGACGTGTTGTCGTTGCCCTGATTGATGGCCGTGAACGCGGAGCCGTTGACCTGGGCGGTGTTGCTCTGGTTCGTGGCGCCGGAGCCGACCGCGTTCTGCTGCGTGGTGGACGAGTTGCCGTTGTTGGTGCCGCCGACCCCGCTGCCGACGATGCTCGCGACACCCGCGTTCGATCCGTCGTCCGCGAAGCCGCCGTTGTCCGCCGCCGCGACGCCGGTGAACAGGGCCGCGGCGAGCGGAAGGGCGGAGACGGCGGCGATGACGCGGGCGGTACGGATGCTTGCCATGTTTCTTCCTCCAGAACCCGGCCTCTTGAGCCGGAAGTACGTCAAGTAAGGCTGTTTCCAAGGCAGTTGGCCGACCACCTCGGTGTCGTTCACGACGTCGCGAGACCAGAGTTGCCCACCGAATCCCCGGCGAACCACCCCGGAAGCCCCCATTCCCCCTGAAGCGTGAGGACAAGTCGATAAACCCCTTTCGCGATCTACAGCATCAGACCAGCCTGGTCGGGGCATGTCCGCCCCAAGCGCCGCAAGAGGTGAAGCGTTCCGGCGGTTTTCCGGCCAATCCGCCCCGCCCGGCGAGTCGCCCCCGAACTCCCTTCCCTTTTTCGAACACTCGTACGAAAATGGAGGCATGGCCACCACAGACCGGCAGGCCACGACGCTGGCCCTCGCACACGCCCTGTCCGCCGCCGAACGCGGACTGGCCGTCATCCCCCTGTCCCGGACGAAGCTCCCGGCGCTGCGCTCCCCGCACCGCGACGAACCCCAGACCCCCGAGGCCTCCGCCGCTTCCGCCGCCTCCGGGAGCCCCGAGCCCGCACCGAACCCGCCCTGCCACGGCGAGTGCGGCCGCTTCGGGCACGGGGTCTACGACGCCGCCACCGACCCGGCCCGCATCCGCGAACTGTTCGCCGCGGCCCCCTGGGCGACCGGCTACGGCATCGCGTGCGGCCTCCCGCCCCACCATCTGATCGGCGTCGACCTCGACACCAAATCCGGTACGGACTCCTCCGCGGCCCTGCGCGAACTGGCCCTGCGCCACCTCTTCACGATCCCCGCCACGGTGGTCGTGGTGACCCCGAGCGGCGGCCGCCATCTGTGGCTGAGCGGCCCGCCGGACGTGGTCGTCCCCAACTCGGCCGGCCGGCTGGCGCCCGGCATCGACATCCGCGGCGCCGGCGGCTATCTCGTCGGCCCCGGCTCCCGCACCGACCACGGCGTGTACGCGACGGCCCCCGGCACGGCCCGCCTCGCCCCCGCGGCCTGCCCGCCGGCCCTCCTGCGCCTCCTGCTCCCGCCGCCCCGCACCCCCCACCACCCCACACCCGCGTCCACCGGCGACCACGGACAGGGCCTCGTCCAGTTCGTGCTCGCCGCGCACGAGGGCCAGCGCAACACCCGCCTGTTCTGGGCGGCCTGCCGCGCCTACGAGGACGGCATCGGCCCCGCCCTCGTGGACCCCCTGGTCGAGGCGGCCCTCAACACCGGCCTCTCCGAACGCGAGGCCCGCGCCACGATCGCCTCGGCGGCCCGCATGACGGGACACCGGCCGTAGTCGGTCGTCGCACCCATCAGCGGCCGTCGCACACATCAGCGAAGGAGCCGAGGGAACCGAAGAACCGAAGAACCGAAAGAACAGCGCGAGCCGGGGCGCCGGCCGGAAAATCCAGAGGAACACCCATGCACCGCCGCCCTAGAGTCCCGACCATGTCCCTGGCCCGCATCGTCCTCACGTCCGGCCGCAGCGTCGACCTCTCCGAGCTGCGGCTCTCCTCGACCTACGGCGGAATGCTCGAGGGCTACCCCTGCAAGCTGGTCAACGAGATGAAGATCCAGGGTCTGTTGCGGTCGGCCGCTCGGGAGTTCCCGAGTTCGCCGGTCCACCTGGTCCCGCCGCCGCGCGAGTACCCCGACCAGTACGCGGGAGGTTTCGGTCCGGTGGAGGTCATGCCCTCGGTGGCCTGCGTGGGCAGCTTCCGCTCCCACGCCCTGAACCCGTCCCATGACCCGGTCCTGTACCGATCGGCCCTCACGGTCATCTGGTTCCAGCCGACGACCCAGGTGCCGTCGGGGTGCGATGCCGAGGACGGGCTCCGGGACGTGGCGTGGGAGGAACTGGCAAAAGATCACGAGCTGTAGCGGGTGCGGCTCGTTTGACCCGGCACCTGACGGGCAATCACGTCATTCCAGACGTACGGGCCCGTGCCGTGCCCTACTGTGTGGGCCAGCTTGGGGGCAGTGACCGGGGGCGCGCACGGTGCACGGGGGTGCCCGGTTCGGGGGTGCGGTGTGGCTGATGTCGGGCGATTCGATGTGTTCGTGTCCTACGCGCACAAGGACGGCGCGTGGGCGAAGACCCTGGCGGAGAACCTTCATCGGCTGGGCCTCGATGTATGGCTGGACCAGTGGGAGATGGCCGGCGGCCGGCTCGTGGCGTCGCAGCTGCAGGAAGGGCTGGCGAACGCCGACGCCGTGGTGGCCGTCGTCAGCCCCTACTGGATCGAGTCCGGGTGGTGCGGCGAGGAGTTCGCCGCCGCCATGACGGGCGCGGTGGAGCAGGGCAAGCGCCTCATCCCCGTCGTGGTCGGAGAGGCGGAGTTGCCGCCGTTCATCGCTTCCCGGCTGTACGTCGACTTCCGCGAGTGGGCTTCGTCTGACCAGTACTTGGATCTCGTACGACAAGTGGAGCAGGCGGTACGCAGGAAGCCGTCGGCGCAGCGCCCCGGGAGAGGCGAGCCGCTGGTGGTGCCCGACTCGGTGATCTACAGGCCGGACGGGCCCACCCGGGCGGAGTTACGGATCGGCACGGACTCGGTGTGTTTCAGCGCTGCGGGCCAGGAGATCTCCGTGCCGCAGGGCGGCGACGACGAAGAGCTGCAGCAGCGGTTGGGGACGCTGCACCGGGCCCGCGCCGCGGCCTTGGAAGGCGTACCCACGCGACGGCTGCTCATGGAGACCGCCGCATTGGGAGGGCCTGCGGGGGCGCTGGCCGTAACGGGGAAAGTACTCGGCGAACGGTTCGCGGGCGGCGCGGTCGCGGCGGCGATGGTCGAGCATGAGCGACTGGCCCGGGCCCGTCATACGTCGTTGCGAATCGGGCTCGCGGTGGACGACCCGGAGTGGGTGGATCTGCCGTGGGAGACCCTGACCGTCCCGGGTATGGCGCGCCCGCTGGTGCTGTCGGAGCAGGTCGAGCTGTATCGCACGGTGCGTGGCGAGTGCTCGCCGGTCGCGGTGCGGGTGCCGGGGCCGCTGCGGATTCTGGCGGTGGTGGCCAGTCCGGAGTCGGGCGGGGGTGAGCTGCTCGACTACGAGCTGGAGCTGGGCCGCATCCTGGACGCGGTCGACCCCGCGCGCTCCCGGCAGGGTGCGTACGTACGGGTGCTGAACTGGGGCAGCGTGGCCGAGATCCGGACAGCCCTGGAGCAGGAACGCTTCCACATCCTCCATCTGTCCTGCCATGCCGAGCCGGGTGTCCTGCTGCTGGAGGACGAGCGGGGCAAGGCGGACGAGGTCGACGCGCAGCGGTTCCTTGCGGAGGCGCTGCCGAGCGATCGGGGAGTTCCGCTGGTGGTGCTGGCCGGTTGTTCGACCGCGCGCGCTCCCGCACAGCAGCAGAACGCCTCGGGCACCGATCCCGCCGCCAGCGAGGAGGGCCGGGTACGAGCCGGTCTCGCGCGCGAGTTGCTGGCGCACGGCGTCCCGGCGGTGCTGGCGATGACCGACTCCGTCACGGACCACTACGCCACCGAACTCGCCGCGGAGATGTACCAGCGGCTGGCCCGCGCCGAACACCCCAACCCGCTGACCGCCCTCTCCCAGGCCCGCCGCGTGCTGGAGGCGCGGCGCTTGCAACTGCCGGACCAGGACCCGCGCGCCGCCTGGCCCGAGTGGGCGACCCCGGCACTGTTTCTGGCCGGGCCGCCCTTGCCGCTCTTCGACCGGGCGCACAGTGCCGATCGGGTGCCGGTGCCGGCGGAAACCGTGCTGGACGAGGGCATGGTGGTGCGCAAGGTCGGCGATTTCGTCGGCCGCCGCGCCGAGCTGCGCGGCCTGCTGTCCGCGCTGCGTGACCCCGACCGGGCGGGAGTGCTGGTGCACGGCATGGGAGGCGTCGGCAAATCGACCCTGGCGGCCGAACTGCTGCACCACTACGAGACGCACGACCAGGTGATCGTGCCGGTCTCCGCCGCCACGACCCGGACGGTCGACGCCGTTCTGGAGACCCTGCGCCAACGCCTCCTGGCGTACTGCCTGGTGACGGAGGATCTGCCGGAGACGGACCCGTTGCGGCGCGTCCCGGCGGCCCTGGCGGACGCGAGCTCGCCCTGGCGGGACCGGTGGCAGCTGATCCGTCAATTCGTCCTGCCCCGAGTGCGTCTGCTGATGATCGTCGACAACGCCGAGGACCTCCTGGACCCCTCCTCGTCCGACGACGACCGTCAGATGAAGGACGCGGAGTTCGCGGAACTCCTGGCCGCGTGGACCGAGGCAAGCCCGCGCACCCGGCTGCTGATCACCAGCCGTCACCCGTTCCAACTCCCCCGACAGGCCGACGAACGGCTCCTCGCCCATCATCTGGGGCCCCTGTCCCTGGCGGAGACCCGCAAGCTCATCTGGCGCCTGGACGGCCTGGCCGCCCTGAGCCCAGCCGACCAGCGGCGCGCGTACACCGACGTCGGCGGCCACCCGCGCGCCCTGGAGTACCTCGACGCGCTGCTGCGCGGCGGCGAAGCCCGGTTCCCCGACATCGCCCGCCGTATGGAGAACGCGCTGAAGGCCCGCGGCATCCCTGATCCCAAGCGCTGGCTCGCGGGTGCCCGAGGAAATCTGGACAGGGCGTTGGCAGAGACCGTCACACTCTCGGTAGACGACGTGCTCCTCGACAGCTTGCTCAGTCGGCTCGATGACGTGCCTGGAGCCCGAGTGCTGCTGGACGGCATGACTGTGTATCGCATGCCGGTCGATCTGACCGGAGCGGCGTGGCAGCTGTCTGGGCCCACTACGGCGCCTGAGCTAGACGCCGCTCTTGTACGGCGCCTTGAGGCTGTGGAGGCGCGCATCGCCGAGGACCAGGCGACCGAAGCTGGGCCCGAAAGCTGGGATGACGTACCGCCCGAGTTGGTCAGGGCATACAAAGCCGCCTGGGAGGAACTCCATCGGCCCCCGGTCACCCTGGATGACCAGGCAGCCAACGCGCTGAAACGACTGCTGTTCCTCGGGCTGCTCTCCCCGGCTCCCTCACCCCAGGACGAGCCGGGCAGCACACCCACCGGTTTCACGGTCCACAACTGGACCGCCGATGCTCTTCGCCGACGTGCCCACCCCGACGACCTCAAAGCCGCCCACCGTCGGGCCGCCGCCTACTGGCAGTGGCGGGTCAACGTATGGCCACAGTCTCGCGTCGAGGACATCAACCAACTCATCGAGGTACGTGACCACCATCACCAGGCCGACGACCACGACCAAGCCGATTCTGTCACTCAGGGGGTGTGCGATCAGCTGCACACTTGGGGTGCCTGGGGCTGGGAACAACACCTCATCGAGGAAACTCTCGGCTGGGTTCCGAGCCGTTCCCGCTCCGCCTCCGCCTACATCCACCAGCTCGGCATCATCGCGCAGCAGCAGGGGGACTACCAGCAAGCCGAAGAACGCTACCGCGCCTCCCTCACCATCGACGAAGAGCTCAGCGACCGCGCCGGCATCGCCAGCGTCTACCACCAGCTCGGCAGGATCGCGGAACTGCGGGGGAACTATCAGCAAGCCGAAGAACGCTACCGCGCCTCCCTCACCATCAACGAAGAGCTCAGCGACCGCGCCGGCATCGCCAAGAGCTACGGCCAACTCGGCAGCATCGCGGAGCTGCGGGGGGATCACCAGCAAGCCGAAGAACGCTACCGCGCCTCCCTCACCATCCACGAAGAGCTCAGCGACCGCGCCGGCATCGCCATCACATTGCACCAGCTCGGCATCATCGCGCAGCAGCAGGGGGACTACGAGCAAGCCGACGAACGCTACCGCGCCTCCCTCACCATCAACGAAGAGCGCGGCGACCGCGCCGGCATCGCCATCACATTGCACCAACTCGGCATCAACGCGGAGCTGCGGGAGGACTACCAACAAGCCGAAGAACGCTACCGCGCCTCCCTCACCATCCTCGAAGAGCTCGGCGACCGCGCCAGCATCGCCGACAGCTACCTTCAGCGGGGTGTACTCCGCACCAAGCAGCAACGCCCCGCAGAGGGCATGTACTACACACTCCAGGGTCTGTCGCTTCAGCTGGAGATCGGAAGGCCACCCAAAGTGGCCCTCTACTGCCTCCAGGAGCAAAGAGCCCTCCTCGGCGACGACGCCTTCCGCTCCCGCCTCAACGACCTGCTGGCAGACGACGCACTAGCAACAGCGCTCATGGACGCCACACAACCCCAGCAGGAAGACACCGCCCCCACAGGCCAGCCGTAGCCCGCCCCGCGCCCCTCCAACACACAAACGACCCCCGACCAACACCAGGTCAGGGGCCATTCGCACCACTCTGAAACTCACCGCGGAAGCGGTGGGATTTGAACCCACGGTGACATCGCTGCCACGACGGTTTTCAAGACCGTTCCCTTAGGCCGCTCGGGCAACCCACCTCGGCCCCGTCCCACCTGCGGTGGAGCGGCTACCGCCTACCGGCCTTCGGCTTCCCACGGGGCTCATGGTCCACACGGGGTCCACTGCCTCCTACCCAACGCAAGATCCTTCCGCATCGCCGCTTGGGCCAAGGCTCACGCCGACACCGGGCAGCCTATGGTCGTACCGACCGCATCGGTCGCCCCTGGTTCCCGCGCCCGTGGCGGCAGAGCGTGGACACTGGTGCGCCTCATCCGGACCACGCGCACAACAGCCGGCCGCTTCTCCTCGACCTGGCCACGTAGAACGACGGCTCCAAGGTGTGGGCCTCTGCGCAGGTCTCCACAGCAACTGCTCGCCGATACAAGGAAGTCCGGTTACGCCAAGGTCATCCCTGATGTCACACCTCACAGCTACCCTGATGTGATGGAGCGCCTTGCCGTACAAGATCACCAGGTGCTGGTTCTCGCAGCGGGAGACACGGTCGCCGCCCGCAACAACGCCAAAGGTCATCTATTCGAGAGCTTCGTTGCACTCCTGTTGCACGAGTACGGCTATGAGGCGCCCACAACAAGCGACCTGAATGTGCATTCCGACAGCATCGAAATTGACATCACGGCCACAAGCACGATCACGCGCCAAAAGGCGGTAGTGGAGTGCAAGGCTTACACTTCCAACGTCCGCGCACAGGCATGCACATCGTTTCTCGGGAAACTTCAGTTGGCGCGATACGAGGGAGATGACAACGTCTTCGGATACTTTTTTGCCCTACCGCGACTTGTCACCGAAGGTGAAGAAGTGGCAAGAAAGGCGATGGCCAAGGACAAGCTTTTCAGGTACTTCAATGTCACGGACGTAGTCGACCTCCTAAAAGGGAGGGGCCTGATAACAGATCCGCCCACAGAAAGCCAGACCGCCGCAAATCTATTTAGCGATCCAGCGGTCATCATCACCCAATACGGTATTTACAGCTGCGCTAAATCCCTAGACAGTGAAACACATCGCGCTGACTCAGTCCTAGTCTGGGCTGTCGAAGGCAAAGTTGTACCCGACCCGGTTGTCGAACTATTGGAGGGAGACCCCTACGCAACGGGCCTTACCATCCGAACCGCCCAGAGTGAGGGAACGCGTGTAATTCCCACCGCACACGAAGAAGATACCCTTCCGACAATTGTGCGAGTTAGAGGAAGTTCCGAGGATTTCGAATACCAACTGCCGGCTTCGCCTGAGTATTTCGTGGGGCGGGGATCAGCAGTTCAAGACTTGGAGACGTTTGTTAGTCAGCACAAAGGCTCCCTCGTCCTTAACGCACAGTCTGGCTGGGGTAAAAGTTCGCTCGCTCTGCAGCTTAAGAAGATCGTAGAAACTCGTGGCGGATACGCCATTGTTGTAGACAGCCGAACCGCTACGTCTGCACGATTCATCAGTGAAGTACTTCGAGTAGCCGCGTATGAAGCGGAAGCGCTGGACATACTCGAACTGCCGACGGACTGCTCGTGGGCGAGCTTGGCCAGTGCCGTATGGACTCTCCAAAGAGCAAAATGGACGAACGAATCCAAGCCCTTCCTGGTATTCTTTGATCAGTTCGAAAACGTGTTTCAAGATCAACGAATGACTCAAGAGTTCAGGGACCTGACACTCATGGTTCGGGACTCAGAGATTCCGGCTCTCGTTGGTTTTGCTTGGAAAACAGACCTTGTGGCGTGGACGGAATCTCATCCATTCAGACTTCGTGACGAAATTAGAAGTAGCAGCACTTTCATTTCAGTAGGCCCCATGAGGGCACGCGAGATCGAAACTCTCCTCCGTCGTCTGGAGAAGAAGCTTGGCACATCGCTCTCTCGCGACTTGCGACAGAGGCTCAGAGAGTATTCTCAAGGACTTCCATGGCTGTTCAAGAAACTGAGCGGCCATATCATCCGAGAACTGCAGGCGCGGCAGAAGAGCCAGGAGCAACTTGTCAGCGAAGCCTTGAACGTGCAGAGCCTCTTCGACTCCGACCTTTCCGGCCTATCCCCCGTAGAGAATGAGGCGCTTCGCCACATTGCAAGATTCGCCCCAGTATCCGCCATTGAAGTCACGGAGAGATACAACAGTAGTGCCATCCAATCTCTACTCGACTCGCGCCTAGTTGTCGCCCTGGCTGGAAAGCTGGATACATACTGGGACACTTTCAGGGACTTCCTAAACACGGGCCGGGTGCCGATCGAAGACTCCTACATCGTCCGCCAAAGCCCACGCGCCGTGGCAGAGTTGCTCTATGCAGTTTTGGCAGCAGGAGGAGACGCCTCCGTCAGTGACCTTGCCAATGAACTTAATGTAAGCACCAAGGTCATTTATAACCGCTCACGCGAACCTCGACTCTTCGGATTGACCGCCTACGAGCCGAACCGAGTGAAGTTGCTGGATGAGGTGCTTCAAGCAGTCGACATTGAAGCAGAGATGAGGCGGAGGGTCGCTTCTGCTTTGAGGAGAAATAGGGCTTACTCGGCGTTCCTTGGCCTTGCTGAGCGACATGGTGACAGAGTCACCGTTTCCATGTACTCACGGGAACTAACCAATGTCTTTCCCGCCGTAGAGGCCCAGCCGAAGTCCTGGTTGGAGTACGCCCGTTCCTTCGCGATGTGGTTCCATTATGCTGGACTAGCAATCATGGATAGCGACCAACTCCAAGTCCCTCCGGATGGCTATGTACCCGCCGTCACTTTACGCGGAGGGCGCACACAGAGCAGAAATGGTGAATCCTTCACGCTGCGTACACCGAAGAGTGCTTTTGATCTTCTTAGGCAGTTGTCAAGCAGCCCGATGACAGCCCGCCAGTACAGTGCGCTTCCACGGACTCAGCGTCGAGCGGTGACTGAACTTCTGACCTTGAACCTCGCTCGCCAATTGAATGGCGATATTCACATAACAGATGGCATAATTGATAGCTCTGGGCAAGTGATTCCAACAAGAATTCTTGCGGCTCTGCAACGACTTGCTGGTGGCGCTCCGGCCTTGAATTTGATCCAAAGCGACCCCCAGGTAAGCAACTACCACTTGGGACTCGCTATCCAAAACGCTATTGGCGCTACATGGGGAGAGTCGACCACATCGAAAGTGGGCAAAGATTTTCGGGCTTGGGCTAAGAGAGCAGGTATACAGGTTCTGCGCGCTCGGGGATTTGACCCGTCCACAGACGAAGAGGAGACATTTCGCCTATTCTAAATCACGTGGACGGGCCCGAGTAAGCCGAGTGTCTGCACCGCTTTAAAAAGCGCCATTGTCTACATCATGGGTGCGGTTGACCGCAGGCTCACGTCACCTCGGTCTAATGAGGTCAGCCCAGGTACGGCCGCTCCCGCTGTTCCAGGAAGTGCTGAATCCGTAGCCTCTGGGTGTGGTGCATAGGTAGCTTGGCCAGTTCCTCAGCCGGGACAAACCGCAGCTCCGTGGACTCGTCCGAGATCGCGAGTCGGCCGCCAATCACACGGGCGGTGAAGCAGACATTGAACTGTCGGCGCACCTCACCGTCCGTGTAGGCGATGACGTGGCGAGGGTCGGTGTATGTCCCGACGAGCCCGGTGATCTCCACGTCCAGGCCCGTTTCCTCCTTCACCTCGCGGACGGCCGTTCCCGGGAGTGAGTCGGTCATCTCCATGCCTCCACCAGGGAGCGCCCAGAGATCGTTGTCCCGGCGGCGCTGAAGGAGCACGCGCCCTTCGTCATCGGTAACCACAGCAGACGCGGCGACCACCAAGCTGTTCGGCTCAGGTGCCGCCGGGTCGTCGTAGTACTCGGTCCTTGCCATGGTCACTCTTCTCTTACCGGTGTCGCGGTCTCCCACACAGCGTCGAAGCTGCTGGCGTAGGTGTCGAACATGCCGCCATCTCCGTTACGCCGAAGATGCCACACGGGAGCACCGTAGGCATTTACGCCCCAGACATGGGCATTGACCAGCGTCTGGTCATCCGCACGGTAGATCGAGTTGTAGAGCGTGGTGGCATGGGTCCGCACCTCGATGCCTGGTACCCCGGCAAGGGGGCGATAGTGCATGAGGGCAAGTCGGCAACGGGACTCGATACCGTGGCCGAACCGCTCTTCCGTGCCGCGCTGTTGGACATTCACGCTGTCTGGATCGCCGATCGCGATACGAACCGCACACCCGTCGGCAGCTCGCTCTCGCAGCAGGTCGTTGAGCCGCGGGTACGCCTCGTGCAGGAAGACGGCGGCATACACCAACACGTCGATTTGCCTGCGGGCCTGCGTCAACATGTCCACGAAGGTGGAGACGGGGACGTCCGCCCGTTGATCGTAGAGAGCCACAAGTTCCGGGCTGACTGCGCGGGCAGGGCGTGCCTGCCGGAGCGCGGGCCATAGAGCGTGCACGTCTTCTCCTAGCGTTTCCGCTGCCAACAGGGCAGTAGCACGGCGCGGCGTACGCCCCAAATTGACCCATCGTTCAACGGACTTGGGATCGACTTCGACCTTGTCCGCGAGGGCGGTGTACGTCCAGCCGCCGGCTGCCATGGCAGCACGTAGCCTCTCGTTCGGCATCCCAATCTCTCCCAATACTCGGGGACGGCACTAGGGACGTTCTACCCGACGCGGGACGTCCCAAAGTGGTGTTTGTCGGAGGTTCCGACGTCCCCGTGAGCGGCAGGATGCTCGGCGGCATGGCGAGCAACCAGCAGACCAGACCAGGCATCGGTGAACTGGCGAAGGACAGCGCCCGAGACCGGATCGGCGTCGTCATGGGTGAGGTCGGCGGTCGGGTGCAGATGAGGCCGATCGGCGGCGGCACGGAATGGGAGGCCATGCCGGACAACGTGGTGGCGCCGAGTCCACGGGAGGAACTGAGCGCGCGCCTGGCCATCAGGAACGGCAACAGTCGGGAGGGGCTGTGATGCGCGCTGTCGCCCGGTACGCAGGAGTCCTGTTCGTGATCATGGTCAGCGGCTCGTGCGGCCTGGTCATCGGTATGGCTCTCGCCATGGGCCAGTAGACGGGCCGCCCCGGACGGGTGCCAACTCCCCGGCTTCCCCTTTCCCATCCGGGGCCGGCCATCCAACTTACGCACCGCCACACACGAGGAGTACTCGCATGACGGCAACGGCGAACGATCAGAAGACCGGTCGCGCGGTGGCTGGTGAGGAGCTGTTCGAGAGCCTCGCCCACTTCGTGGTCGTCCACAACGGGCAGTCGCGCCAGCGCGCCGAACGGATCGCGGACCAGGCGGTCGCCTTCCTGGTCACTGCGGCCACGGCTACCGTTCCCATGGTCCCGTCGGACGACGTGGACCTCGGCCTGCACGCCCTCATCCTGCACACGCGGGAGTACGCGACGCTGTGCGACCGGTACGCGGGCCGCTTCCTGCACCACAACCCGAAGCCGGGCGGCGGGCCCCGCGACCCGGAGAAGGTCATCACCTCGGCGCGTGCCATGAAGGCGGCCGGGTTCATGGTCTTCGATGACCTGTGGATCGTGAACGGCCAGAACCTCGCGCAGTGCGACTCGGACTGCGGCCGTCCCTACGGTCAGGCGTAGCACACGTCAGCAGCAACGCGGTCGGCCTCGACTCGTGGTCGGCCGCGTTCGCCTGGAAGGAGAACAGACGTTGTCCGGGTCATCCCCTGAACTGCCGATCGTGGTGCTGGACGCGCTCATGCCGACGGCCCAGCGCCTGGTCCTCAACCGCCGGGGCTCCATGGTCTGGGAGGTGGAGAGCGATCGGGGCCACTACGCCGTGAAAGTCGGCTATCCGATCGAGGCCACGGCCGAATGGTCCGCCCAGCCCTGGACCGCCCTCGCACCCGCGCGCGAAGGGGCTGTGTTCCATCGCCTCGGCTTCGTCGACTTCGCGTACGGCGAGTGGGAGCGCGGAACCTGGAACTTCCAGCCGTGGCGTGAAGGGCCGGACCTCTACCAACTGTGGGAGCCGTGCCGTCGCTCTGGCGCGTCCATCGCACCGGACACCAGCGTGGCGCTGGGCTGCGTCGAGGCACTGGCCGAACTCCACGCCAAGGGCTGGGCCCACGGTGACCTACAGCCCGCCCACTTCATCATCGGGCCGGAGCGAACCCACCTCATCGACCTCGCCCTTGCCCAGGGCGCGCCCGTACCCGAGGGGTACGACTTCCCGTTCCGCGGCTGCCTCGTCCACTACGAAGCACCGGAGATCGCCCGGAGCGTACTCGACACAGGCGAAGCCGAGCCGACGCCGGAAGCCGATATCTACGCGCTCGGCGCCTCTCTCCTCATCTCCGCCACTGGCTGGCGGGCGATGGAGTACCCGGACGACGCTCCCCGCTCAGTGCAGCGAGAGGCCGTGGCAAACGGTCGGCGACGGCCGGTCAAGGCGCCAGGGGAGCTGGGAGAGCTGATCGACGCGATGCTCAGCCACGCGCCAGAGGACCGTCCCAGCATCTACGAGGTGGGCAAAGCCCTGAGCTGAACAGGAAGTGCCGGTACACCGACGCCGCTCGTACGACCACACCCGACAAACGAAGACCGGACCACCCCTCAGCCTGGACAGCATTCCGGGTGGTCCGGTCGCGGAAGCCCTGATCAGGACCCCGATGCCGATGGTACCGGGGTAGTTGGCGTGCCCGAATGTGGGTGCGGTTGTAACCCCGGCTCCGCGTTGTCGAGTTGGAGAGGGTTCTGACCTGAACCTCCGAAAGTCAGCCACGGCGGCGGGTGCGCCGACTGAGTACCCGCCATGTGTGTTTCCAGTAACCCCCGCCGGCCTCGGCCACGCTTCTTCGAACGTCACGGACCGCGCCTCGCCCCGGCCTGGGCGTCGTCCGCGCAGCATGGCAACTGGGCCCAGGTTGCGTCGCCGGGGTCCTGCGGCGTTGAAGGCGGTGGGCAGTTGGTTGGCGCGGTCGTGCTTGGTGGGCGTCGGCCTGGTCATGGTGCTCGGCCTGGGCGGGTTGCCTCCTGGTCTGGTTGTCCGCCTCGGCACGGCTGCGCGCTGAGCGGGTGGGGGCCGCCGGAGCGGTGGCGGAGACAAGGAGCGGCGGCGGCCCTTGGCCGCCAGCGCGCGCGGCCCGCCGTAGGCGGGCCGCCTTGATCCAGTAAAGAAACTCTGAACAGCTCCGCTGCGCTGGGCTCCTGGCGGTCGCACGTCCATGCGCTGGCCCCGCTCTCCCACCCGTTCCAGAGCCCCCCAGGCGCTATGAATGCTCATGGCCGTATTGCTGCCCATTTGTCCCGGTGGTCGGCGGAATCTATCCACAGGCTGGCCGATCCATGGTTGGGACCTGTGGAAAAGCGCACAGAAGAAGCGAAAGAAGTGACCGGCATCACATCTGTTCGGGGTCACACGCGACCCGAAAGACCAACCTCTATGGGCGTCCCTCAAAGCGGAGCGCGGCGGAACATAGCCGACGATCGCCGGTTACCCAAACAGGCGTTTCTCCAGACCATTGATGCACTGCCCGGACGGCTGAAAGGACAAGCGACATGAGCGCGCAGAAAGGGCACGGGCCCGTACGGCGGGACGGGAAGAAAGGTTCTTGCCCGCCTGATGGGAGCACGAAGCCGCGCCTCTCGCACCTGTCCGGTTCGGTCGGTAGACCTGACTCAACGGCCATGATGACGGCTTGCCGGGCGGTGCGGGCAAGCCCTGACCTGGCGGTGAATGGCCGCTGGGCAAGCCTTCGGGCAAGCCCTCGGCAGTTGGCTGAACGCGGTACGCAACAACGGCACAGCAACGAACGGGTAACCATGACCGAGCACGAGGCAGCACGTATTGCGGCGCGACTCAAGGAGGTGGAAGAGAAGGTGATGCGGCTGGAAGAGATAGCGCGTCGGATCGCCGACAAGGTTTCCGCTACTTCTTCGGCCCGGTAGCGCCGCCGAGTTGCTGGAAGACCTGCAACAGGCTGTCGAGTCTGGCGTTTATGGCATCCAGCCGTTCGGACAGTTCGACGTATTCGGGTGTGGGCATTCGCCCGCCGCTTGCCGCCTCGGGAGTGCCGGCCTTCGAGTCGGCCTCTGAGGGCAGGGGATCGGCGACGAAGTTGCCCCGACCCGGCATGGAGTAGATCAGCCCTTCATCGCGCAGGATGCGCAGTGCGGACCGCGCGGTCATGTTCGCGATTTCGTAGCTCGCTTCGAGGTCACGTGACGAGGGGACCCTCTCGCCCGGCTTGAGGCGCCCAGAGCGAATCTGCCGCCGCAGCTCCTCGGCGACGAGGCGATACGGCGGAGTGTCGGAATCCTTGGGCAGCTTCATGGTCCGAGGGTAGCGGGCCTAGCTCACCTCGCGCAGTAAGACCCTGATGCACCCCCCAAAGTCACCGCAGAGCTAGCCCACGCCAGGTGCGATGTGCGCTAAGCGCTTGACGCACCCATCTGGCGTAGTGCACTGTTGATCTCGCCCCGCCACCCCTGGCGGAGCACCTGCCGAAAGGACGTAACACCCATGGCCCGTATCCGTGTTGGCCTGCTCCCCTCCGCGTCGTTCATGGTCGGCACCCAGGCGGTGCCGAAGTACTCGGACGCCGAGAAGACCCAGTTCGCGAAGGACCGTGAGACCGGCGCGAAGCTCTACACGATCACCCTCTTCTTCATGGAGGAGGACCGCGCCGAGGCGCTGAAGGTCACCGTTCCGGAGACCGGTTTGCCCAACGGCCTCAAGCCGGGCGTGCCGGTGATGCCCGTGGAGCTGTTCGCCACCCCGTGGGCCCGCATCTTCAACGGCTCGCTCTCGGACGGCATCGCCTACCGCGCCGACCGCATCGACCTGGTCGGCGGCCCTGCCCCGGCTGCTGAAGCTGACGCGGCGTGAGCGGCACGGCATTCCGGTTCGGCGCTGAGCGCAGCTACCCGCTGCCTCACGCCGGACCGGACCCCCGGTTCACCGAATCCCTCGTCAACTCGGTGGCGGCCCTGCTCGTCGGATACGGCTACCCCCGCTTCACCGCCCTGGAGGACTGGGCGGCCCTCGATTCGGCCCTCGCGGCCTTCCTCTACAACCCGCAGGAGAACGACGTATGAAGGATCTCAACGACATGACGGAAGGGGTCTTCGGCTACGGCCCCCTGGTGGCCGGCATGGTGCTGGCCGTGCTGGTGGGCTGGTCGGTGTGGTGGGTAGTCCGCTACCTGCGCGCCGATGCCATGACCCGGCAGTCCATCCGGCAGGCAGTGCGCGTGCGGCGGACCTGGAAGCGGCTCGCGCAGATGCTGAAGCTGTGTGCCACGGACAAGATGCCGACCGCGCTGGCGTCGCTGTCGAACACGGATGGCAAGCCCGTCAAGCCCCGCGTCCTGGTGCCCGCGCTGAAGGTCACGCATGACGCGTATGGGGTGATCGCACAGGCGAACTGCCTCCCCGGCGTCGGCCTGGCGGAGTTTCAGAAGGCGGCCCCCTACCTGGCGGATGCCTGGCGTATGACCCGCGTGTCAGCGCTGCCGGGGGACAAGCCCGGACAGGTCATGCTGCGTGGGGTGCGCGTGGACCCGCTGATCACGCCGACGGTTCACGTGCCTACTGGCCGCCAGCCTGAGGAGTACGCGAAGTGGGACCTGGGGGTGGACGAGTACGGCATGCCTGTCTTCGTGCCCCTCAAAGAAGTGCCCGGAGTGGCTGTCGGCGGCTTGCCGGGCTTCGGGAAGACCTCGTGTGTGAACCGGCTGGTGTGTGACTGGGCGCCCTCGCCGGCCGTGCAGTTCGTCTTCTTCGACGGCAAGGTGTCCCACGCCTACGAGGGCGACTACGCCGACCTCGTACAGCGGGCGTTCGCGTTCTGCGGGGATGACCTGGAAGAAGCGAACAATCTCCTCAGGGAACTGGTGGAGCTGCGCCGTGCCCGCTCCGCGAGCATCCGCAAGGTGCTGGGCAAGAAGAACATGTGGCACGTCGGCCCATCGGCTGACTGGCCCCTGATTGTCGTCGTCATCGACGAGGCCCACACCTACTTCCGCGACCACAAGGGCTCCGACCCGGCCACGAAGCGGCTCGCGGCATTCGCGGCGGAGAACGCCCGGCTCACCGAGGATCTGGTGAAGAAGGGCCGCTCGGTCGGCTTCCTAACGATCCTGACCACGCAGAAGACCACCGGGGACGCCGTCCCCACCTTCATCCGCGATGTCTGTCCGGTCGGCCTGTCCTTCGCACAGAAGACCGCTGACGCCGCCGTTGCCGCGCTCGGCGACGACATCCGCGAGTGGCCGGACGCGAGCCCGGTCCTTCTCCAGGACCCCGCGTACGTCGGTGTCGCGGTCATGTCCCAGCACGGCCGCCCCGGCTTCATCCGCATCCGCACCCCCTACGTCGCCGACGAGGACGCCGCCCGCGTCGCCGAAGCCACCGCCCACCTGGTGCACCATCCGGCCCGGCTCCTGGAGAACCTGACTGGACGGACGGTCGTGGACCTCACCAAGGATGACCCCGAGCCCCCCGCTATGGCGGCCTGACATGCGCCGATTCATGAGGATCTACATCCGGCACATGCGTAAGGCGATCACCGCTCAGGACTTCGACTCGGCCGGTCGGATCGGCATCGCCGCCTACCGCGTCGCCAACGCCAACGAACGTCGGGTCCTGGAAACCTACCTCGGCCCGAATGCCGCGCGCCGGGCGGGCATAGCCCTGAAGCCCTGACCGATTCCCCACCGACACCACGAGAGGAGGTGAACTCCCAATGTCTGAGGACCGGATCACCCAGCGCACCGTGACCGTCGTCATGGGCATCATCGCTGCCCTGGCGTTCGTCTTCTCCTTCGGCAACGTCTGGGCCCTTGCCCTGCGCCTGGGCGTCCCCGCCCCCATCGCGCCCCTGATCGCCCCCATGGTCGACCTGTCGGTGGTCGGGCTCCTGGTCGCCCTGCGCTACCTGTCCCTTCGGGGCGTCCCGTCCGAGCAGATGAAGGCGGCCACCCGCCTCATGCACGTCTCCGGACTGCTGACCCTGGCCCTCAACATCGCCGAACCTGTCGTCGCCGGACACTACGGCCGCGCCGCCATCGATGCCGTGGCGCCCCTGCTCCTCCTCGGCTGGGGAGCGGTCGGCCCACAGCTCCTCCGCTCGTTCCACGCGGTCGCCACCTATGCAGCCGAACCGGCGCCTGCCACCGACACAGAACGGGCCCAGGAGCCCACCTCGGCCCCCGCCGAGCCCGGGCCCGTCACAGTGCCTACCCCGCCCGTCACACCGGAACCGACCCCGGCCCCGGTCGCTCCGGCCTCCGCGGTGCCTGCGGTCAAGGTCCCCGAGCCGCTGCTGACCGAAGCACGCTCTATCGCCGCCTCGCACCAGGCCGAGCACGGAGAAACGATTACTCCGGCTCAGCTCAAGAGGCGGCTCGGCATCGGCCTGCCCATGGCCACCGCCCTCCACGCCGCCCTGTAGCGACGCCCCCTCTGCCGGCCTTCCCGGCACCCCCTCCACCCTCGCCCACCCCTGGGCCGACCCGTCATGCCTGCGGGCAGCAGCCCGAGCGCAATTCGCTGCTGCCCGCAGGCCTCACCCTCGCGCCAGAAGGGAGACCGCGCCACCCATGCGCCGCCGTGACCTCGACTTGCACCACCTGATCAGCCCCAGCGTGCGGGACCTGATCAAACTGGCCAACACCCACGACTTCGACCGCGTCACCGAACAGGTCCGCGACCTACACGGCTGCACCAGCCCCATCAATCTCCACGGCTGGACCATCACCACCGACCAGACCACCAGGGAAGTAGTCCGCTCCTACCGCTCCGAAGACGAACCCTCCGGGCGCCTCCTCACCACCTGCGGCAACCGCCGCGCCTCCCGCTGCCCCGCCTGCTCACGGGTGTACGCCGCCGACACCTACCACCTGATCAAGGCCGGACTGTCCGGCGGCAAGGATGTCGCCGAAACCGTCCGTGAACACCCCCGCGCCTTCGTCACCCTCACCGCGCCCTCATTCGGCCCTGTCCATAACCGCAAAACCGACCACGCGGGCAAGCCCCGCCCCTGCCGCTGCGGCGCCCAACACGCCGAGGATGACACGGCGTTGGGCACCCCGCTGAACCCTGCCACGTACGACTACACGGGCGCTGTGCTCTGGAATGCGCACGCCGGTCAGCTGTGGGCGCGCTTCACCACCTACCTGCGCCGTGCCTTGGCCGAACACCTCGGCATGACCCAGAAGGCGCTGAACGCCGCCCTACGTGTCTCCTTCGCCAAGGTTGCCGAGTACCAGAAGCGCGGCCTGGTCCACTTCCACGCCGTGATCCGCTTCGACGGACCCGATGGCCACGCCAGCCCGCCCCCGGCCTGGGCCACCTTCGACGCCCTGAGCGCCGCCGTGGGCCTGGCGGTCGAGCGTGCCCGGCTCACCGTCGAGTCCGACGCCATCGGCGAACGCGTCATCGCCTGGGGTCGCAAGTTCAAGGTGGACCCCATCACCGCCCTCGGCGACGGCGAACTGACCGACGCCAGGGTCGCCGACTACACGGACGCCAAGGTCGCCGGATACGTCGCCAAGTACGCGACGAAGAACGCCGAAGGTACGGGCACCGTAGACCGGACCCTGATGTGCCGCCCCTGCGCCGGACGCGGCTACGTACGCGGCCCCGACGGCTTCCACGACCGGTGCGCCGACTGCGACGGCACCGGACAGGCCGAACCCATCACGGCCCTGCCCATCCAGCAGCACGTACGGCAGATGATCCGTACCGCTTGGGCCCTCGGCCACCTGCCGGAGTTCGCCCACCTCAAGCTCTGGAAGTGGGCCCACATGCTCGGCTTCCGCGGCCACTTCTCCACCAAATCCCGCGCCTACTCCACCACCCTCGGCACACTCCGCGACGTACGCCGCGCCTGGCGCCTCGCCCAGGCCGAAGCTGCCCGTGCCCGCGCCGGCCTCCCCACCGCCGACGAGAACACCACCCTCGTCACCGCCTCCTCGTGGACCTACCTCAGCAGCGGCTACCGACCCGGCGAAGAACTCCTCGCCGCCCAGGTCCGCCACGACATCGCCCACTCCGAACAGATCAAGTCCGAAGGAGAGCCCTGGCTGTGACCACTTCGCCCAAGGCCAGCATGCAGACCCTGAAGCTGGTGGAAGCGCTGGACGAGATCGGGGTCTCCCGCGCCGCCTTCTACCGCATGCGCGCTCGGGGCCAGGCGCCCAGGCACCTGAAGCTTCCCAACGGTCAGATCCGCATACGCCGGGCCGACCTCGACGCCTGGTTCGATGCCTGCGAGGTGCAGGAAGCGTGCTGACCTACGACGTTCAGGTCTGGGGCATCCGCAAACGGCCCAACCGTGCGGCGGCCTACCAGCTCCGGTGGCGTGTCGGCCCGCGCCCCTTCTCCAAGAGCTACAAGATCAAGGCTCAGGCCGACGGTCGCCGCTCGGAGCTGCTGACCGCACTACGCAACCGTGAGCAGTTCGACACCGAAACCGGCCTGCCCGCCTCGGAGGTGCAGGCGCTCAACTCCTCAACCTGGTACGCCCATACCCGTGCGTACGCCGAGATGAAGTGGCCTGGCGCCTCGGCCAAGCACCGCGCGAGTATCGCTGACACGCTGGCGACCATCACGCCGAAGCTGGTCAAGGACAAGCGTGGGGCTCCGTCCCCCAAGGTCCTGCGCATCGCGCTTTACTCGTGGGTCTACCGGTTCCTCCTGGACGATGAGGGGGCGCTGAAGCCTCGCCTTGACCTCGAAGAGCCTCCGGCCGACATCGTGGCCGCCCTGGACTGGATCGCTCGCAAGTCGGTGGACATTACCGACCTCAACACACCGTCGGTGGTGCGGACAGCCCTGGACGCACTGTCGTTGAAGCAGGACGGCACGGCCGCTGCCGAGAACACGGTGAACCGCAAGCGGACCGTCTTCAGCAACTGCCTGCGCTACGCAGTGGAACGAGAGCTACTGACGACGCTGCCCCTCGACAAAGTGGACTGGACGGCGCCCGAGACCGATGACGAGATCGACTTCCGGTTCGTCCCCGGCCCGAAGCTGGCAAAGGCCCTCATCGATGCTGCCGCCGAGCAAGGCGAACGCGGGCGGCATCTGACGGCGTTCTTTGGCTGCCTCTACTACGCAGCCAACCGCCCTGGTGAGGCGGTCAGTCTGTGTGAGGACGACTTCACCCTTCCCGAAGAGGGCTGGGGCGAAGTCCTGTTGTCGACGAGCATGCCGCGAGTCGGCTCCGGCTGGACCGACACAGGTGAGTCGTTCGATACGCGTGGCCTGAAGAAGCGGGCCAGCAAGGCGACCCGTCCGGTTCCGATCCCGCCCGTCCTGGTGCGCCTGGTCCGCGAACACATCAAGGAGTTCGGCGCGGCCGAGGATGGCCGCCTGTTTCGTGCCGCCCAGGGCGGCCATCTCCTGTCAAAGGAGTACGGGGAGGTGTGGAAGGCGGCTCGGCTCGCGGTGCTGACAGAATCCGAGGCTGCCTCGCCGCTGGCTGACGTCCCGTACTCCCTGCGCCACGCGGGCGTCTCGCTCTGGCTTGAGTCCGGCGTCTCTCCGGCTGAGGTCGCACGCCGGGCAGGACACAGCATCGCGGTCCTGTTCCGCTTCTACGCCAAGGCGATTCACCGAAACCAGCAGCGCTCGAACGAACAGATCGAGCGGGCTTTGGATGCCGCAGATGATGAGTAAGCGGGCTTGGTCGAACAGCGCTGCCCTACCCTGATTCGTCAAAACGTCGCCCCTGCTGAAACCAGCGGGGGCGACTCTTTTTCGTACTTTTAGAAGGCGAATCAGAGGCTTTCACTTCAACTCCGCCACTCAATGAAAGTCAGCAACCAATGAAAGTTGGCGATTTCACTGACTTCTATCGAGATACAGAAAATTCGTGTAAGCCGCAGGATTGTCCAGGGTTCGCTCAAAAGCGACAATCTTTTCTGCAGGATAATTCGCAGTAGCGGCCCTTAGATCCACTCCGGGCGTTGGGGTAGTACAGATCGCAACAGCCCACGAATCACTACCAACAGCCCGCATTACAGCTCTTCCAGTATTGCGCACAGAGTCTAGATCAGACCTGAGCTTACGACTGTCCGCTAGCTCGCTGTCCCCACAATGGGAAATCACAATCAGCGAGGCCATCAACCATCCCGGGGGGCGCCTGGAATCTAGCGCTTCGACTAGTCGTGGCAAAGGAACCGAACCCGGCGAGACCTGGGCTCCCCGCCTTTCCCTGGTTGCAATAAAAGCGATATTTGGCCCCACTTCTTGAGCGGCATCAATCACATCGATCACCCCTTGGGGACCTGAATCCAGATACTTAACCATCCAGTCAGCCTCTGAAGCCGCAGTCACTTGCGGAATTCCCGAGATAAGACAGCGCATGTCGATATAGTTCAGCAATCGCGCCGTCGGCCTAATGGTGCTAGCAATCCAAGATAGGTCGTCCACGTTGGTGATCCACGGGTTCGCTACGAAGCGCGAACCCTCGAGCTCTTCTGCTGCTATTGGGGAGTGGACTCGCGGAGAGACGGAAGACAGATCTTCGAGAGTTACAACGACAGGGAAGAAAGTCTTTACATGTGAAGCATCGAACTCGACCTTTACGTCATTTTCATCCACGCCAGTGATTGGACCCTTTCGCATGGCTCGGATCGTCCGATGAGCCTGAGCCTGTGCGTCCGTGATGAGTTTCTGTACCACGCCGCGAATGGCTTTTATATCGCCCGCTTGAGCCGACGGCGAGAAACCACCAGCTTTAGCCTCTACCACGAGAGCGACATGCCCGAGGACTATCAACCCGTCACCTTCAGGTGAAACCACGTTGGTTGCAGTCCGATCAGGGTCCGGGTAGCGCAGATTCCTGAGAACCAGATCAGGCTTAAGCGCGTGCGAGAAGACTTCGATCGCATGTCGCTCAGTATAGGAGGATTTTGACTTTTGCAATCTTTCCGCCGTGTCACCACCCAAGCTTTTGATCGCTCCGTCCAACATGGGCGCGAGAGCGTGAACAAGGTTGGGATAAACCGGAGCCAAATAGCGCCCATCGCCAATCTGCATGATCGGCTTAAGCCGCATCTCCGACAAAATCTTGAGCGTGTGATTATCTCGCGATTGACCGGACGTCAAATTCGCCAAGATGTATCGCGCAGCGTCCGCTCCTACCGCACGCTCCAAATCTTCACTACTGAAGGAAACGGCCTCCCCGAAACCCGAGATGACATTTCCAGAAATCCTGCCCTTCTTTAGCATTTTAAGCAGCTTTGGCATCAAAGGAAGGTCGACCTTCCTCGCTATCTTGAAGAACTCCGAAACACCCTCCTGCCACACGTCGTCGACGAGGAGTGCAGCCCTTGCTGCCTGTTCTGCAGTCGGGGCGCCTACCGAAATTAGTTCCGCCTCGAAATCGGCGTAAATGTCAAGGACTCGATGCAACTCTGCGAACGCTGGCCCAGGGTCGTGGGAATACAGGTTGGAAATATAGAATTGCTGAGAAGCTGGATCAAGTTCCGAAAGTAGTTCGTTACGGTTCGTGTGCCACTGCTGATCATAAGTAATCGCGCGCGCTAGCGCATTTTCCACTTCATCAATCGACACGGGCTTCTTAGGAGTGTCTACAGTCGGCATGAATCCCAAGAGAAGCGCTTGGGCGTACTCGACAAGCACCGAAGGTGTTTTCGACGACACTTTATTGAGGGGAATAAGCGAAGCCAGTTGCAAGGAGGCGACGACGTCCCCTCTGTCCAGCCCTCCAAGAAGGACTTGAGCAGCCCTTCGGGCATCGTCACGGGCCTTCATCAAGTCAGTCATCGCACTCCCCCTTGGTGTCGCTACCATCAGCGAGTCCACTGCACGGTCGAGTAATTCGACTCATGCCCCCTAGGGGGCATTTATATACGCATGAAACCCCGATGTCGCCAAAATATTGAAATTCGTCGACATAGCGGCCCCAACACTTACCGAAAAGTCGAAGTTTTGTTCGATGGGCACCCGTGGGCTCAGGTGTCTGACTCATTCGGGCACTGGTATGGGACAGCACCTCGTGCTGAACCCCACAACGTCAGCTTGGCTCAGCATAGTCTGTACCAACTTCTTGCCGAACGGCGTGAGTTGCAAACAAACGATCTGGCATCTGCTCACCATCCCGGCCCCATTGTCAGTGCTGGAGCGTAGCCTGCGCGCGGGCCAGGATGCTGATGTGCGCCAGGTCCAACTCCCAGCGCCGGAGGAGGGGGACATGCAACTCTCACCTGAACAACGATTCGCAAAATTGGCCCGCTGGACGAACCCGCCAAGTGAGGCGGAGGAGCAGCGCCTTGAGCGCGCGCGTCGCATGGTCACCCGCGCGGTGCAGCAGCATCCCCGGTTCGCCGGCCTCAAACTCAGCGTCGATGCAAAAGGCTCCTGGGCGAACAACACGAACGTGCGCAGTGAGAGCGATGTTGACATCAAGGTGGAGTTCACCCAGCGCGCCTATCACGGCGTCTCGGCGAGCGGCATGACCTTTTGGGAGCTGGCCCAACAGCGCAACAGCTACAACGGCCCCGGCCCCTGGACGCCCGAGGAGTTCCGCGAAGAGCTCGGAGTAGCACTGAAGGCTGTGTCCAGCGCTGTCGACGCGACACACAATGTCGCCTTCTACGTACCTGATGTCCCTGGCAGCCGCCCCAGCACGGACGTGGTCCCGTGCTTCACGTACCTCCACCAACCCGGCTGGAGCCGCCCCACAGCCCAAGGCACAGTCGTCTTCACGAGAGACGGGAAGCACATTGTCAACTGGTCCCACCAACAGCTGGTCAACGGAAGGGAGAAGAACAAACGCACCGGCCACCGTTACAAGTTCGCGGTCCGCGCCCTGAAGGCAGTGGAGAACGACCTGGTGCGGCTCGGCGAGATCAACGACCTCCCGTCTTATTTCATGGAGTGCCTGATCTATAACGTCCCTGACGCGGTTCTCAAGGCAGGCTCCCTGGACACGGCTTTCGAAGGGGCCCTGACCCACCTACGCCAGCAAGTTCACTTCTGGTGGGGAGATCCGAACGCGTTGATCGAACCGAACGAGATCAAGAAGCTCTTCCAGAGCGGCCAGAAGTGGAAGATCGACGATGCCCGGCAACTACTCAACGCGGCGTGGCACTACCTCAACTACGGGTGATCGCTGATGACTTCACCAGCCCAGTCCATACGCTGGGGCGCGGCAGCCTCCTCCACCATCTACGGCGTTCTGCTCTACGTACTCGGTCTACGCCCTGACCAAGAGCTGAAGTACGCCTTCGCCTATGTCCCTACGGCCCTGGGCTACCTGATCCTGGTCTTTGACAAATGGGCCTGGCGCTGGCCCGGAGTCCACAGGATCACCGGCCATCCGCGCCTGGATGGGACTTGGCGCGCCACGCTCACCCCCAATGCCGAGAGCCACATTCCCACTGGTGGCAACCGGGGCCCCATCCGCGCCTACCTCACGGTCGAACAGTCCTACTGGACCCTCCACGCCACACTGCGCACAGCGGAAAGCAGCTCCCGCCCCAGCAACGCGACCATCCAGAAGACCGACGGATCAGGCATCTCTGAACTCCGTTTCCTCTACGAGAACGTCCCCCAGGTGGCCCATCAGCAGCGCAGCCCTCGACACACCGGCGTCTGCGGGTTGAGCCTGGCAGGCAGGACACCCAGCGCGCTCACCGGCCGCTACTACACCGATCGCTTCACCGCGGGTGACATGGAACTGGTCCTGATCAGCCGGGTCACCGACTACAGCACCTTCGCTCAGGCCACGGCGGCAGACGCCACCGCACCCTGATGACCGTGCTCAGGACGGTGGACCGTGGTCCACGCCTGGTCCACACACGGTGATCAACAACGTGACAGAGCTGCGTCAAGGTGAGACGCGACGCACTCAGAAGGGGTGTCTCTCAAGAGAAACACCCCTTCTGAACTGCATGCTTATGACCTCTGCGGAAGCGGTGGGATTTGAACCCACGGTGACATCGCTGCCACGACGGTTTTCAAGACCGTTCCCTTAGGCCGCTCGGGCACGCTTCCCCGCGCCGCCGTTCAGCCCGGCGGCGCGGGGACAAGAGTAACCGGTGCCCACGCGCGCGTGGGGGCGGTGTACGACCCGCGCGTGGGGTCAGCTGTCGCCCTCGCGGGAGCCCAGGGTGAGCTCCACGGTGTTGGTCTTGCCGTCACGCTCGTAGGTGATCTTGACCTTGTCGCCGGGCTGGTGGGTCCAGATCTCGCCGATGAGGGTCGGGCCGGAGTCGATCACCGTGTCGTCGAGCTTGGTGATGACGTCGCCCGGCTTCAGGCCCGCCTTGTCGGCGGGGCCGCCGGACTCGACGGGGTCGGAGCCGCTGGCGCCCTGCTCGGTGATCTTCGCGCCGCCCGTGGATTCCTCCAGGGAGACCGACGCGCCGATCTTGGCGTAGACGGGCTTGCCGGTCTTGATGAGCTGTTGGGCGACGTACTTGGCCTGGTTGATCGGGATGGCGAAGCCGAGGCCGATGGAGCCGGACTGGCTGGTGCCGCCGAGGCCACCGCTGCTCGTCGACTGGATCGCCGAGTTGATGCCGATCACGTTGCCGTGCGAGTCCAGCAGCGGGCCGCCGGAGTTGCCCGGGTTGATCGAGGCGTCGGTCTGGAGAGCGCTCATGTAGGAGGCGTTCGAACCCGTGCCGTCGCTGGAGGCCACCGGGCGGTTCTTGGCGCTGATGATGCCCGTGGTGACCGTGTTGGACAGGCCGAAGGGGGCGCCGATCGCGATGGTCGAGTCGCCGACCGCCACCTTGTCGGAGTCGCCGAGCGTCAGCGGCTTGAGGTCGCCCGGCGCGTTCTTGAGCTTGATCACCGCGACGTCGTAGCCCTGTGCGTGGCCGACGACCTCGGCGTCGTACTTCTTGCCGTTCGGGAAGGTCGCGGTCAGCTTGCCGCCGTCCACCGCGTCCGCCACCACGTGGTTGTTGGTGAGGATGTGGCCCTCGCGGTCGAAGACGAAACCGGTGCCGGTGCCGCCCTCGCCGCTGCTCGACTCGGCCTCGATGGTCACCGTGCTCGGCAGGGCCGCGGCGGCCACGCCCGCGACGGTGCCCGCGTCGCGCTTGACGTCCCCGCCGCTGTCCGAGGCGGCGACGGTCGTCGAGGAGGTGTTGTCGTCGTTCTTGGCCAGGGTGTAGCCGAGGCCGCCGCCCAGGCCGCCCGCGACCAGGGCCGCGATCAGGACCGCCGCCATCAGGCCACCGCGTCCGCGCCCCGACTTGGGGGCGGGCTGCTGGTAGGAGGCGCCCCAGCCGCCGGCACCCGCACCGCCCGAGCCGCTGTCGGCGTACGACGGGGTCGCGGGCGGCGGGGGCGGCCAGGAGGCGTCCGGGGCCTGACCCGGGGCGCCCTCACCCTGCGAGCCCTGCGGCCCGTGTGGGCCCTGCGCCCCGTACGGACCCTGCTGCCCGTGCGCGTCGGCCGCGCCGCCCGTGCCCGCCGACGCGTAGGCCGGCGCCTGGCCCGCGTGCACCAGTTGCTGCTCCGGTGCGCCGGGGGCGTGCGGGGGCGTCGTGGGGAGCGGGCTGGTCGGGGCGCCGCTGTCGGGCGCGCTCGCCTGCGGGGAGGCCGGGGAGGCTGCGGGGGAATCCACCGGCACGGGAGGTGCGGACGGGGCCGGGGGTACCGCAGTGCCCTCGTTCTCGGTGCTCACAGCTTGTCTCCTCGATCCACGGCTGTTGTCCTAAGGTCGCACTCGGTCACGCTCGTTCACGCTTGCCGACGGTCCGGCGCGATGCAGCTGTGCATGTGCTTTTGTATGCCGTCAGCTTTTCCCACAGGCCGTCAGAGCACCATAAGCGGTGCCTGTGGGTCTGCGACCATCCTTTATATGGGACCTTTCGGACGGATCGGCCGCATCTCGGCGCCCGTATCTCGTCCTGTCATCGCCCACCTCGTGCGACGCGTACCCCGCTGCGGTGGCACCATGACGCGGTGACCCACGCACGGCAGCACAGCATTCAGGTCGTCGCCCACCGAGGAGCCTCCGAAGAGGCCCCCGAGCACACTCTGGCCGCGTACAGGAAGGCGATCGAGGACGGCGCCGACGCCCTTGAGTGCGATGTGCGCCTGACGGCCGACGGCCATCTCGTCTGCGTCCACGACCGACGCGTCAACCGTACGTCCAACGGGCGCGGAGCGGTCTCCGCCCTGGAGCTGGCCGAGCTCGCCGCCCTGGACTTCGGCTCCTGGAAGAACCGGGACGAGGAGCCCGACTGGGAGCACCGCCCCGAGGACCGCGAGGAGACCTCCGTACTGACCCTGGAGCGGCTCCTGGAGCTGGTCGCGGACGCGGGGCGGCGGGTGGAACTGGCCATCGAGACCAAGCACCCCACGCGGTGGGCGGGACAGGTGGAGGAGCGGCTGCTGGTGCTGCTGAAGCGGTTCGGCCTGGAGGCGCCCGCCACGGCCGCCGACTCCCCGGTGCGGATCATGAGCTTCTCGGCCCGTTCGCTGGCACGCGTGCGTGCCGCCTCGCCGATGCTGCCGACGGTCTATCTGATGCAGTTCGTCTCGCCCCGGCTGAGGGACGGTCGGCTTCCGGCGGGCGTGCGGATCGCGGGGCCCTCGATCCGGATCGTGCGCAATCACCCGGCGTACATCGAGCGGCTGAAACGAGCCGGCCACCAGGTGCACGTGTGGACGGTGAACGAGCCCGAGGACGTCGACCTCTGCGTGGAGCTCGGCATCGACGCCATCATCACCAACCGGCCCCGCGCGGTCCTGCGCCAGCTGGGCCGATGACCTTCGCGACGCCTGACGGTGACTCACTGGTAAAGACCTGTGAAGAAACCTTGACCCCACGAGTTGACTGAAGCATCTTCGGTCACGGCCAAATCGTCGAAATCCGGCCACACGATTACAGGGAGTGCTCCGGCGCGTTCGGTCCGTGTTCGATCGTTACGAATGCGTCAGCGGACCTGTATTGGCCGGTTTCCGGTACAGGCCAATGGGGCATCCACACCGTGGCGTGGGGCAAAGGAGGTCTCGGGGGTGGCGTTGGTGGTGGCACAGGAGGTGCCCACGTCGTCGAGCATGGCCGTACCCCATGGCCCTGCGGGCGTGGGGGAAGCAAGACACCGGATGCGTTCTCAGTTGCGCAGGGGCGGTGTGTCGGAAGCGGTCATCGACGACGCCGTACTGATTCTTTCCGAACTCTTGAGCAACGCGTGCAAGCACGGCCGGCCCCTGGGCGACGCCCTAACCGGGGACGGCGACGTCCGCGCCGCGTGGCGCGTGGAGCCGAGCGGCAGACTCACGGTCGAGGTGACGGACGGCGGCGGGCCCACGCGCCCTGCTCCGGCCACGCCCTCGGTCACCGCGCACGGCGGCCGCGGGCTCAACATCATCACCGCGCTGTCCGACGACTGGGGCGTCCGGGACGACGCCCGCGGCGAGGTCACGGTGTGGGTCGTCGTGCACGACGACGTTCATGATCCGGACGCCGGCCACCGCCGGGACGACTTCGCTACGCGCGTCACGGCGCCGTCGGTGTCGTCGATCGCCGACCTGGACTTCGTGGACGCCTTCACCGACATGGACTGAGGCGCGCGGCACCCGCCATGCGCCGCGGACCTTCACCGGCACGGCACGCCCGGGACGTTGTCGAAGGATCCCGTCGCGCAGGGCCGACCCGGCACGTTGTCCACAGGCTCCCGTCGCGCATGGCGTGAACGACTAGGCTCCCGCCCGTACGAGACGAGCCGTAACCGGGAGACCCCACGATGGCCAAGAAGCGACCCCAGACGAAGGCCCAGCGCCCTCAGATCGCCGACGGGGAGGTCCCGGTCGTCGGTGCCCGTGAGCCCTGCCCCTGCGGCAGCGGCCGCCGCTACAAGGCGTGCCACGGCCGGGCCGCCGCGCACGCGGTGACCGAGCTGGTGCAGCGCCCGTTCGAGGGCCTGGTGGGCGAGGGCGACTGGGTCGCGCTGCGCGAGCTGGTGCCGGCCGCCACGGTCGAGCTGTCGCTGAAGGGCGGCCTCCCCGAGGGCGTCCCGTCGGTCACGCTGGCGACGGTGCTGCCGATGGCGTGGCCGGCGCTGCGCCGCGACGACGGTTCGGTGCTGCTGGGTCTGCAGAACGACACGGCGTCGGGCGACATCAGCCGCGACCTCGCCGACACTCTCCAGCGCGCGCTCACCGCCGAGCCGGGCACTCCGGTCCAGGGCCGCCGTGCGCCCGCCGAAGGTCCGCGGCTGCAGGACCTGCTCGACCCCGAAGGCACGTTCGAGCCAGTCGTGCACGAGGGCTTCGAGTTCTGGGTCCCGGACGCGGAGAACGCCACCCCGGAGGTGACCGCCTCCCTGGAGCGGGCCAACGCCGCGGCCATCCCGACCGTGAAGCTCCAGGGCGTGGACGCCGCCTACTGGTGCGAGACGCCGGAGAAGAACCACCTGCGCTGGGTCATGCCGTACGGCGAGGAGCAGCTTCTGGACGCGCTCGCGCGGCTGCACGCGGCCGGGAAGTCCGGCCTCGGCGAGGGCACCCGGCTGGTGGGCTCCTTCCGCGCCCATGGCCTCACCGTGCCGGTGTGGGACCTGCCGAGCGGGGTCTCCGCGGAGGACGTGGAGAAGCCGGCGGCCGAGTTCGCCGAGCGCCTCACCGCCGCGCTGG
The DNA here is from genome assembly GCF_015163075.1 of Streptomyces justiciae. GTDB lineage: Bacteria > Actinomycetota > Actinomycetes > Streptomycetales > Streptomycetaceae > Streptomyces > Streptomyces justiciae. The sequence continues at coordinate 699,616 of NZ_JADDXU010000003.1, read as the reverse complement.
CCTCGGACGCACCGCTCACCGCGGACGAGCGCCGCGCGCGGGGCGGTCTGACCAACCGACAGGTGACGCTCAGCTGAGACACAGGTACGGGACAGGGTTCGGCTGACTGGTCGGTCAGCCGGAACCGGTCCCGCCGTGCGGCCGGAAGGGATCACAACTGCCGCCCGCGGCAAGTGAGTCGGTGTCCGGAAAGCCGACGAACTTCCGGGATCGAATTTGCGAACAGCCGATCTCTTGTTACCGTTCGAGTAGCCCGGTTGCTGGTGCATCCCCCGTCGCCAGCAACCGGGTCTTTGTACGCCCGCTTCCGTTCACGGAACGCCGAGTGGCGTCAACTGCCGGTAGGCGTCGAGGAGTTGCTTCCGCTTCGCAGCAGCAGCGGCCCGCTGCCGGCCTCGCCCGCGAACTCCGCGACCGCCGTGTAGGCGTCCGGACCGCCCCGGCTGCGCTCCCTGGGCGTCTCGCAGGTCCCCGGCTCGTCCCCCGCGCCCACGGCGCAGCGCATCTGCACGGTCCGGTCGTCCGGACCCATGAGGCTCAGCACGGAGTCGAGCGCGCCGCCGGTGACATTGCGGTAGTAGGTCCGCGCCCAGGTCTCCTCGCCCTGCGTCAGGACACAGGTCTGCGCCTCGATGCCGTCGGGGGAGGTGAGTTCGGGACCGCAGCGCGCGGCGGTGGCCAGACCGAGGCCGAGCAGGGGAGAGCGGCTGGGCGCGGCGGACGGCGCCTTGGCATCGTCGCGCGGGGAGGTGCGCGCCGCCTCACGCACCACCTCGTCGCCCACCTGCCCCGCGGACGCCACGGCCAGCGGCAGCGCGACCGCGCATACCACGACGCCCGAGAGGGCGAGGAGACGAATCTTTCGGGGGTCCGGGGGTCGTCCCCCAGAATGACGCAGCATGAAAGGGGACGATAACGACCGGGCGCACACGGCTGGTTCCGTGCGCGCCCGACACCCCTACAACTCGGGCGCGCTCACACCCGTACGAGTGAGGGCGTCGACCACCGCGTCGACCACGGCCTCCACATCGGGCACCCACGGAGAGGCCGAGCCGGGCAGCGGGGCGCGCTCCCAGCGGATGGCGCCGTGGCCGGTCTCGGACGGGGGCAGGGCGAGGTAGCCGCCCTCGCCGTGGAACCGCAGCGAGCCGGGGACGAAGTCCTTGGCGTACAGCAGTTCGCCCAACTGCTCCATGGAGTACGGCTTGACGAGGATCGACCAGCGGTTGGGTGCGGCGACCACCGGTCCGAGGCGCATGCCCTGACGGTCCAGGGCGGTGAGCGCGCGGGAGGCCGCGAGGGCCGGCAGGGAGACCGCGCAGGGAGCCTGGCCACCGGTGGCCAGGACGATCGGCGCGGCGGGTCGGTTGGTCCACCACCAGCGCACCATGCGCTCGTCGGTGGTGGCCGCGAGGAGGCCGGGATCGAAGGGGTGCGCCCCGGGCACCGTGCACTCGGGGTCGGGACAGGAGCAGCGGGCCCGGCCCTGCGGGTCCGGCGCCGCGCCCGGGAGTACGGGCCACTGCCATTCCGTCGCGAAGGTCAGGGCCGCGCTGATCAACTCAGGCCCCCCGTCGTTCCGCTTGGACAGGAGCCTGCGTGCCTTTCCGAGGATCTCGCGCATGAGCGCTCGTTCCTTTCCGTTGCACCGCTGGCAACACCGTGGGCCACATCACACCATGTGTCGATCACTGCACTGTGCGTACCTGTTGGCGCATCACACCCCTGTCCGAGACAAGGGGAACCCCTATGGGCCGAACGTCGGCTGCGTCCGCGGCAGCCGGGCCCACACTGCATCTATCAAAAGCATGGGCGTGGCGTGGGGGTGGCGAAGTCTGGCGTTTTGCCGTCCCGCGTATTTCTCTTCGCCTCCGCCACGGGAGGATGGGGCTCGGTCGTCGGTGGCTAAGACGCCCGGGTCCGTCACCAGGTTCCGGGTGGTTGTCAACCACCCCTGGCCTTCTCCGAGTACGTACCCATCACGACCGCTGTGACGCTCTGTGGAGCAAGGCCAGTCGACCGCAATAAGGCGTTACCTGAGTCAGTTTCAAGCCAACTTCGCTTTTCGGCAAGGGGTGCACCGGTGACCCACGGACACCAGGAATCCCGGCAGGACAATGCTGGACATCCCCTCACGAGTGCGTGTACATGTGGAGACACTGCTAGCGGCGCAGAATGACATGGGGGTTTGCGATGCTTTTGAGCAATACGCACCGGTCGGAAAGCCGGACGCCATGAACGCCCCTCACCCTCCGAAAGTGGCCGGAATCGATTCAACGGTTCCCTCGCCCGCACACACTGTCGCGCCCGCGCCCGTAGCCCCGGACACCTCACCGGCCCCGCCACCGGGCGCCCCCGGGGCCCTGCTCCAGGACCGGCTCGCCGGCTGGGTCTCCGACCTCACGACCCTCCACGAGCTCACCGAGCGGCTGGCCCGCACGGATTCCCTCGCGGAGGCACTGACCGAACTGCTGCGCGCCGGAGCCGCCCTGGTGGGCGCCCGGCGCGGTCTCGTCGTACTGGAACCCGGCGACGGCCTCGGCCCCGACACCACCATCGGCCTCGGCCTCGCCCGCGCCGACCTCGGCCACATCGAGACCGTCCCGCGCAGCGCCATGTCCTACGGCCGCATCCTCGACGGACTCCCCGACGCCGACGGCGAGATCGCCGAGCCCGACCTCTTCGCCGAGGACGGCCTCGACCCCCGCCACCGCGAAGTGGCCGCCCGCCTCGGCTACGCCGCGAGCTACGCGCTGCCCCTGTCCTCGGACGCGGCGGGCCGCCTCGGCGCGGCCGTGTGGCTGTACGACGAACCGGCCGAGCCCGGCGAGCGCCAGCGCCACCTCGTCGGCCTGTACGCCCGTTACGCCACCGAGCACCTGGCGCGCCTCGTCGAGCTCGAGCGCACGCGCGCGTCCATGGCGACGATGGCCGAGGAGCTGCTGCCGTCCCGGCTCCCCCGCGTCGCCGGCGTCCAGCTCGCCGCCCGGCACCGCACCGGCCCGCGCGGCGGCGGCGACTGGTACGACGCCCTGCCGCTGCCCGATGCCGCCCTCGGTCTCGCGGTCGGCTCGGTGACCGGCTCCGGCCCCAGCGCGGTCGCCGCGATGGGCCGGCTCAGAGCGTCGCTGCGGGCGTACGCCGTCATGGAGGGCGAGGACCCGGTCGCGGTCCTGTCCGACCTGGAGCTGCTGCTGCGCCTGACCGAGCCCGCCCGCTCCGCCACCGCCCTGTTCGCCTACTGCGAGCCCGCCCTGCGCAAGATCACGCTGGCCGGTGCCGGGCACTGCCCGCCGCTGCTGGTAGGCGAGCGGCGCACGGAGTTCGTGGAGACGTCCGTGTCGGCGCCGCTCGGCATGCTCGCCTGCTGGGAGGCGCCCAGCGTGGAGCTGGTGGCCGAACCCGGAGAGACGGTTCTGCTCTACACCGACGGGCTGCTGCACCGTACCGGCGACGCCACCGACCGCGCCTTCGCGCGGCTGCACGCCGCCGCCGCGGGCGTACCGAAGGCGCTGCGGCACGACCCGGACGCGATCGCCGACCACGTGCTGCGCACGGTGCTGCCGGACGGGCTGGACGCGGCGGACTCCGACGAGGACGTCGTGCTGCTCGCCGCTCGTTTCGAGTAGCGCCCCGTGTAACGCCGGACAGCGGCGTGTAACAGGCCTTCCGGCCCTGGGCCCCCTTCCGTACGACCGTACGATGGAGGGGGTCCAGTGCCGTATCGAGGAGGATGACCGTGGCCGACGAGCTCAACCCGGAGACCCCGGAGACTGAGTCGGAAGAGCCCATCAAGCAGCGGAAGAACGGCCTGTACCCGGGCGTCTCCGACGAGCTCGCCGAGAACATGAAGTCCGGCTGGGCCGACACCGAGCTGCACGACCTGGAGCCGATCGCCCAGGCCGCCGAGACCGCGGCCCGCCGTGCGGCGCTCTCCGCCCGTTTCCCGGGCGAGCGGCTGGTGATCCCCGCGGGCAACCTGAAGACCCGCTCCAACGACACCGAGTACGCCTTCCGGGCCTCCGTGGAGTACGCGTACCTCACCGGAAACCAGACCGAGGACGGCGTCCTGGTCATGGAGCCGGTCGCCGACGGGCACAAGGCGACGATCTACCTGCTGCCGCGCTCCGACCGCGAGAACGGCGAGTTCTGGCTCTCCGGCCAGGGCGAGCTGTGGGTGGGCCGCCGGCACTCCCTCACCGAGGCGGAGAAGCTGTACGGCATCCCCGCCTCCGACGTCCGCGAGCTGGCCGACGCGCTGCGCGAGGCGACCGGCCCGGTCCGCGTCGTCCGCGGTTACGACGCCGGCATCGAGGCCGCGCTGACCGACAAGGTCACCGCCGAGCGCGACGAGGAGCTGCGGGTCTTCCTCTCCGAGGCGCGGCTGATCAAGGACGAGTTCGAGATCGGCGAGCTGCAGAAGGCCGTCGACTCGACCGCGCGCGGCTTCGAGGACGTGGTGAAGGTCCTCGACAAGGCCGAGGCGACGAGCGAGCGCTACATCGAGGGCACCTTCTTCCTCCGCGCGCGGGTCGAGGGCAACGACATCGGCTACGGCTCCATCTGCGCCGCCGGTCCGCACGCCTGCACGCTGCACTGGGTGCGCAACGACGGGCCGGTCCGCTCCGGTGACCTGCTGCTGCTCGACGCGGGCGTCGAGACGCACACGTACTACACCGCCGACGTCACGCGCACGCTGCCGATCAACGGCCGCTACAGCGAGATCCAGAAGAAGATCTACGACGCCGTGTACGACGCCCAGGAGGCCGGTATCGCGGCCGTGAAGCCGGGCGCCAAGTACCGGGACTTCCACGACGCCGCGCAGCGGGTGCTGGCCGAGCGGCTCGTCGAGTGGGGGCTTGTCGAGGGGCCGGTGGAGCGGGTGCTGGAGCTGGGGCTCCAGCGGCGCTGGACGCTGCACGGGACCGGGCACATGCTCGGCATGGACGTCCACGACTGCGCTGCCGCGCGGGTGGAGACGTACGTCGACGGTGTCCTTGAGCCGGGGATGGTGCTGACCGTTGAGCCCGGGCTGTACTTCCAGGCCGACGATCTGACCGTGCCCGAGGAGTACCGGGGTATCGGGGTGCGGATCGAGGACGACATTCTGGTGACCGTGGACGGTAACCGGAACATGTCTGAGGGGCTGCCTCGGCGGTCTGATGAGGTCGAGAGCTGGATGGCTGCTCTTAAGGGCTGACGGGTGGTTTGAAGGCTGGGTACCTGTGGGGTGCCCGGCCTTCGTTGCGGGCTGCGGGTGTGTGGGGGCTTGTCGCGCAGTTCCCCGCGCCCCTAGAAGCAGGGGGTTGGTGTGGACCTGCATATAGAGCTCATCGCTTCCGAGGGGCGGCGTCACGGGATTGAGCGTGCCCTTCGTGATGCCGTGCGCGATGGGCGGCTTGCTCCTGGGGCTCGGTTGCCTGCTACTCGGCGGCTGGCAGAGGAGCTCGGGGTTTCTCGGGGGACCGTCAAGGCCGCCTATGACCAGCTTGTCGCCGAGGGGTATCTGACCGCTCGGCAGGGGGCCGGGACGCAGGTCGCCGCGCTGCCCGTTGCCGAGGCCGCGGCTGTTCCCGTCGCCTCACGCGCGCGTGCGCCTCGGTTCGATCTGCGGCCTGGGAGTCCGGACGTCGGGGCCTTTCCTGCCGCCGCCTGGTTGCGGGCGTTGCGGCGGGCCATCGCGACGGCGCCCTCACTGGCGTACGACTACGGAGATCCTCGCGGGCGGATCGAGCTGCGGAACGCGCTGTCGGGGTATCTGGGGCGGGCGCGCGGGGTCGTCGCGCCGCCGGAGCGGATCGTGATCACCTCGGGGTACGTCCAGGGGCTGGCGCTGCTCACGCGCGTGCTGGACGGGGGCGAGATCGCCATGGAGGATCCCGGGCTGGCCTTCCACCGGGAGGTGGTGCGTCGGGCGGGCGGTCGCGTCGTGCCGCTGCGAGTGGACGAGAAGGGGGCCTGTGCGGGGGAGTTGAGGGACTCGCGGGCGGTCGTGCTGACGCCGGCGCATCAGTATCCGACCGGGGTGACGCTCCATCCCTCGCGGCGGCGGGCGGTCACCGACTGGGCACGCGCGCGTGGCGGGTTGATCATCGAGGACGACTACGACGGGGAGTTCCGGTACGACCGGCAGCCCGTCGGGGCGCTCCAGGGAATGGCCCCGGGGCAGGTGGTGTATCTGGGCACCGCGTCCAAGACCCTCGGGCCCGCGCTGCGGCTCGGCTGGATGGTGCTGCCGCCGCACCTGGTCGACGCGGTCGCCGACGCCAAGCTGCACAGTGATCACCACACCGAGACGATCGGGCAGTTGGCGCTCGCCGAGCTCATCGACGGTCATGCCTACGACCGTCATGTGCGCGCGTGCCGGCTGCGGTACCGGCGGCGCCGGGACCAGTTGCTGCACCGGCTCGGGGAGCGGCGGGCGGTGCGCGGGATCGCGGCCGGGCTGCACGCGCTGGTGGAGGTCGCCGACGAGAAAGAGGCCTTCGCGCGGGCGGAGGCAGCAGGGGTCGCGGTGGGGCGGCTGGGGGATCACTGGCACACGGCGGACGGTGGGGAGGGGCGGGCGCAGGGGCTGGTCGTGGGGTACGGGACGCCTCGGGAGCGGGTCTATCCGGAGGCGTTGGAGGCGCTGGGGCGGGTGCTCGATGGACGGGGTCGGGGAGAGGCCTGAAGGCCGTCCCAGCGAGGGCGGATTGGGCCAAGGAAAGGGCCGGTGATTGGGCCTGTTTGTCGGTCCAGTCGGCTTTTAACGTCGGTCGTATGACGAACTCGCTCGTCCCGCCCAGGGGGCCGCAACGCGTCCTCGCCGTCGCCCAGTTGACCAACGCCGTCGGTGACGGTGCCTTCCTCGTGACCTCGGCGCTCTACTTCACGTACGTCGTCGAGCTCGCCCCCGCGCGCGTGGGGCTCGGGCTCACCCTCGCGTGGGCCCTCGGGGCGGTGGCCGGGGTGCCGCTGGGGCGCCTCGCGGACCGGCGCGGGGCGCGCGGGACGGCGGTGCTGCTCGCGGTGGTGGCGGGGGTCGCTGTCGCGGCGTTCCTCTTCGTGCGTGCGTTCGTGCCGTTCGTCGTGGCCGCGTGCGTCTACGCCGCCGCGCAGTCGGGGCTGGCGGCGGCCCGGCAGACGCTGCTGGCGGGGCTGGTGCCGGCCGGGGAGCGGACCGGGCTGCTGGCGCATCTGCAGTCGGCGTTCAACGCGGGACTGGCGGTGGGCGCGGGGCTGGGCGGGCTGGCGCTGCAGGCGGGGACGCGGGCGGCGTATCTCGGGGTGTTCGCGCTGGATGTGCTGAGCTTCGTGGTGTGTGCGGGGGTGCTGCTGCGGCTGCCTTCGGTGGCGCCCGTCGCTGCCGAGCGGAAACGTCACGGCGGCCTCGCCGTCCTGCGCGACCGGCGCTATGTCGCCGTCACGCTCCTCAACACCGTCCTGCTGCTGCGGATGCCGCTGCTGAGCCTCGCGCTGCCGCTCTGGATCGCGGAGCGGACCGACGCACCGGCGTGGCTGGTCTCCGCACTGTTCGTGCTCAACACCGGGGCCGTGATGCTGTTCCAGGTGCGGATGGCGCGCGGGGTCACGGGGCTCGCGTCGGCCACGCGCGCGGTGCGGCGGTCGGGGTGGGTCATGCTGGCGGCATGCGGGGCGTTCGCGCTGTCGGCGGGCGGCTCGGCGTGGCCGGCCGCCGGGGCGCTGGTCGTCGGGGCGGTGCTTCAGGTCGTCGCGGAGATGGGGCAGTCCGCCGGGTCCTGGCAGCTCTCCTTCGACCTGGCGCCGGCCGACCGGGTCGGCGAGTACCAGGGCTTCTTCGGCACCGGGGTGACGGTGGCGCGGACGCTGGGGCCGCTCGTGCTGACGACGCTGCTGCTCGGGTGGGGCACGGCCGGGTGGCTGCTGCTGGGAGGGGCGACGCTCGTGGCGTCGTACGCCATGGGGCCGGTGGCGCGACGCCGGCGCGGCGTCTCCCAGCCGGAGGCCGGCCCGCAGCCGGTGCTCGTGAACTGACGGCCACCCGGCGCGCGTCCGGGCTGCCGACCCGCGTTCAGGCCGCCCTGGCCGGTGAACCCGCCTGTACCGGAAGCGAGTCCAGGAACAGCGCCCCCGCCAGCAGCCCCGCGCTGCCGCGGGGGCTCCACGCGCGCGTGTGCAGGTCCTCGTCGAAGGCGGCGAGGGCCGTGGCGCCCGCCGCCGTGGACGTGCCGCCCGCTTCCAGGACCTCGCGGGCGCCCGCCTGGACGTGGCGCAGGCCGAGGGGGCCCGCGGTGTAGAGGAGTTCGGTGTCCTGGAGGGTGGACATCACGGTGAGCAGGGCGTCCAGCCGGGCCTGCGCCTCCGTGGCGCCGGCCTTGCGGGCGGCGGCGAGCGCGTCCAACGCCCGCCGTACGTGCGGGAATCCGGCCCGCGCCTCGCCACGCGCCCCGGCGGCGCCGTACTTCGCCGACACCGACGAGCCGCGCGACGGCCGCCGCGGGGCCCGCTTGTCGGGGTGCCGGGCGATGCTCTTGGCGGTCGCGGCGACCTCCCAGCCCGTCGTCCCCGGGTTCAGGGCGGCCGCGGCGACCAGCAGGCCGAGCGCCCACAGGGCACCCCGGTGGCCGCCGCCCGCGAGGCCCACCGAGTGCTCGGTGCAGCGGCCGATCGCGCCAAGTTCGCTGCGGAGCCCGGGAGTCGGCTCGCCGGTGCGGCGGGCGGCGGCGGCCATGGCCGCGAGGCCGGGTACGAGCGCCTTCGCCGACCAGCGCAGGGCGCTGTGGTCCAGGCGGGTGGTACGTGCGTCCAGGTCGCGCGGATCGGGCAGCCCCGGCTTGGGAGCCAGGGCCAGCTGCCCGGTCAGCGCGGTCACGGCGGCATGCGCCAGCGCTTCGTCCTCGCGGCTGCTCATGGCCGTACCTTACGAGGACGCCGAGGCGGAGGCAGTGGCGCTTTCGGACGGAGCGTCGGACGGGGGTTCGCCGGTCGGCGCGCCGCTCGGGGGTGTGCCGCCGGCGCCGCCGGCGCCGCTGCCCGCGCCGGTGCTCTCGGCGTCGGGGTCGATGCCGAGGGTGAGGAAGCCCTTGTAGCCCTTGGACGGGTCGGCCTTCTTGACCGCCTTGAGGGTGAGCAGGCCGCTGGAGGCGCCGCCGCCGTCGTACACCATGTCGTTGTCGAGGGTGGTGTAGCTGCCGGAGTGCTTCGAGTACGGCTCCAGGGTGAAGATCTCCTGGGCGATGTCGTCGTCGAAGAAGAACTGGCCGGTGTAGTTGACCTTGCCGCCCTCGTAGGTGCCGTCCTCCTTCTCGCCGCCGGTGTGGACCTTGACGTGGATGTGGCAGGTGCGCGGGGTGTACCAACCCGGGAAGATCGTCTCGAACTTGACGACCCCGTTGCCGTTGGCGATCTGGTAGCCACGCAGGTAGGTGGCGTCGTTGGCGGTGGAGCCGTCCTCGCTCTCGGCGGGGGCCGAGCCGCCGGGGTTGGCGGTGGTGTAGCCGGAGTAGTAGCCCCAGGCGTCGCAGTGCCAGATCTCCACGGCCGCGCCGGGGACCGGGGTGCAGCCGTCGGTGGCGTCGACGACGGTCAGGCGCAGGGTGAGCGGGACGCCGCTCTTGCCCTCGGTGATGTCCTTTCTGACCAGGGCGCCGTCCAGGTAGTACGGGCCTTCGGTGACGCTCGTCATGAGCGTCATGCACGCGCTGCTGGTGCTGGTGGCCGACGCGGTGGCGGTCGCGTCGGCGGTGGTCTCGGTGTCGGCGAAGGCCGACTGGTAGCCGGCGACGGCGAGGCCGCCCGCGGCGACCGTGCCGCCGGTCACGGCGAGGGCGCGGCGCCGGGTGATCGTCTTGTCCTTGTGGTTTCCCGTCATGATCGGGAAGTTAGGGACGCTGTCCGTCAGGGGGATCGGAGGACGCTGGGAGCCGCCTGTGAATGCTGAGGAAGCTGAAATACGGCCCCTTCACGGGGCTTTCGTCACGGCTGCGGGTCGTCGTCGTGCAGGATCCGCTGGAACATCCGGTGGTCGCGCCACTCGCCGTTGATGTGCAGATAGCGCGGCGCCAGGCCGATCGGCTCGAAGCCGCACTTCTCCAGCACGCGTTGCGAACCCGCGTTGTCCACGACCGTGGTGGCCTCGATGCGGTGCAGCCCGACCGTCTCCCGCGCGGCCCGGCTCACCCGCTCCACGGCGGCGGTCGCGAGGCCCCGGCCCTGCTGGTCGGCGGCGATCCAGTAGCCGAGGTAGGCGCTGCGGAACGGCCCCAGGATGATGCCGGTCAGGGTGATCGCGCCCACGATCCGCCCGTCGGACTCCAGGTGCCACGGCACGATCCGGCCCTCCGCGAACTGCCGGAGCCGCTCGTCCAGACGTATCCGCTGGCCCATGACGGTGAAGAAGTCCTCGGGGCGGCGCGGCTCCCACGGCTCGAGATGCTTCCGGTTGGCGACGTAGGCGGCGCACAGCGCCTCGGCGTCACCGGGCGCGGCGGGACGCAGGACCACGCCACCGGGCAGCTCTTCGGACTCGATCTCCATGCCGCGACCCTAACCGGGGCCACTGACAACAGCAGTTGAGCCGTGTGGAGAGCCCTACACCGCCATGAGCGGAGCGTCCTTCTTCCACTTGAGGATCTTGTCGAAGCTGACCACCGCACCGCCCCGGCCCGGCTTGTTGCCGATGTGGACGTGGTCGGCGAGCTCCTGGATCAGACACAGGCCGCGGCCGTGCTCCGCCTCGCTGGGCGCGCGGCGGAAGGCGGGTGCGGAGCGGAGGAACCCGGGGCCGGAGTCGGCGACCTCGATACGGCACTTCTCGCCGTCCAGGTAGGCGGTGACGCGGTACGCCTCCGAGGTGCCGCCGTGCCCGGTGTCCCCGCCGTGCTCGACGGCGTTGGCGCAGGCCTCGCTGAGGGCGACGGAGAGGTCGTAGGAGACGTCCGGGTCGACGCCCGCCGTCTCCATGGTGCCGAGCAGCAGGCGCCGGGCCAGCGGAACGCTCGCAGCCTCGCGCCGCAGATGGAGTGACCACCAGATGCTCATGCTCCAGCCTCCCGGCCGCGGCTCGACATACCGTTACGTATTGCCGCCCGTGCCCGGGTGTAAGCACACCGTCGACGTGATGCCGCCCATATGGGGGATGCGTAGGGGGCGTTGAATGGGGTATGTGGGGCCGTTTGCGCCAGAAGGTGATCTTCCGGTCGTACGACTCGTACGTCATCTTGTGGACCTGCCGTATGGCCGCCGTAAGGCCAGTGCGATGATGAGCCCGCCATGACTGCCCCCCACCCGTGCACGGCGCGCACCGGAACCGGCCTCCGGGTCCTGCGGGCCGCGGTGTTCGCCGCGGTCTGCGTCGTGCTGGCCGCGGGCGGGCACGTGCTCGCCTCCTGCGCCACGGTCCCGCTGTGGACCCTCGGCGCGGGATTCCTCGGGGTCGCCGTGGTGGCCGCGCCGCTCGCCGGACGCGTGCGGTCGCTGCCGGGCATCGCGGGGCTGCTCACGGCCGGACAGGTCGTGCTGCACACGCTGTTCGGGCTCGGGCAGCACACCGTCGCGGCCGAGCCGTCGACGACCTCCATGGCCGGCATGAGCGACGCGTCCCTGATCGAGCAGGCCGCGCGCCTGGTCTGCGGGACCACCGCGGCGGCGATCAGCCCCGTCCAGGCGGCCCGCATCCTTTCCGAAGCGCGCCTGTATCCGGGCACGCACGCGCACATGGACATGTCCGCGGACGCCATGACGGACGGCTCCTCCGTCTCGCTGCTGCCCTCCCTGCCGATGCTGCTCGGTCACGTCCTCGCGGCCCTGGCCGCCGGCTGGCTGCTGCGCCACGGCGACCTGGCGCTGCTGCGGCTGGCCGAACTGTCGGCGCACGGCGTCGCCGAGGGGGCTCTCGTACGGTCCCTGCGCGGCGCGCTCGCCCTGGTCCGCACCCTGCGGGCCGGGCTGCCCGGCGCACCGCTGACCGGCCCGGCGCTGCCGCGCACCGCGCTGCTCGCGCCGCCCGCACCCCGTACCACCGCACTCCAGCACACGGTGATCAGGCGCGGCCCACCGGCCGCCGACGCTCTCGCACTCGCCGCCTGACACGACGCGCCACTTCCCGGGAAGGGGAGGCCGCCGTCGTGCGGCCCACGTACGCGTGCCCGTGTCCGACAGCCGTCGGGCACCTCCACGCGCGCGTACCCCTCTTCATCACCGGAATCACCTCTCGAAGTGGAGTGCCCCTTTTCATGAAGACCTCTCGTATCGCCGCCGTCGGCGCCCTCACCGCCTCGGCCGTCGTCGTCCTGTCCTCCCCCGCGTTCGCGCACGTCAGCGTGCAGCCCGAGGGCACTGCGGCCAAGGGCGGCTACGCGGTCGTCGACTTCAAGGTGCCGAACGAGCGCGACAAGGCCTCGACCACCAAGCTCGAGGTCACCTTCCCGACCGACCACCCGCTCGCCTCCGCGATGCCGGAGCCGGTCGACGGCTGGGACGTGAAGGTCACCAAGGCCACGCTCGACAAGCCGATCGAGATGCACGGCGAGAAGATCGACCAGGCCGTCTCCAAGATCACCTGGACCGCCACCGGCAAGGGCATCCAGCCGGGCTTCTTCCAGAAGTTCCCGGTCTCCGTCGGCGCCCTCCCCGAGGACGCCGACGAACTGACCTTCAAGGCGATCCAGACGTACTCCAACAAGGAGGTCGTCCGCTGGATCGAGGTCCAGCAGGACGGCCAGGAGGAGCCGGAGAACCCGGCGCCCGTGCTGACGCTGTCCGAGGCGACCGAGGACGGCCACTCGCACGGCTCGACGGACGCCGAGAAGGCCTCCGACGACGCCAAGTCGGCCGAGAACACCGCCACCGAGACCGCCGCCCCCGCCGACAGCAGCGACACCACCGCCCGGGTGCTCGGCGTCGTCGGCATCGTCGTCGGCGCGCTCGGCGTCGCGTACGGCGTGCTCGCGGGCCGCCGCCGCACCAGCCCGGGCACCGACGCCTGAGTCCGCCCGTCCGCGCGTCGCACCGGGGGTTGCACGGCCACCCGTACGCCCCCGGTGCACGCCGGAGCCATCACATCTGGGACATTTCTCTATGCGCAAGAAGACGTTCGCCGCGGCCGCCCTGCTCGCCGCCGCCTCCCTGACCCTGACCGCCTGCGGCAGCGGTGACGACACCGGTTCGCCCGTCTCCGTGGTCTCCGAGGACTCCGCCAACACCAAGGCCGCCATCGTCCTCGACAAGCCGTTCGAGAAGCCGGACCTCGTCCTCACGGACACGAACGGCAAGAAGTACGACCTCCGCGAGCAGACCAAGGGCCGTCCGACGCTGATCTACTTCGGCTACACCAACTGCCCCGACGTCTGCCCGACGACCATGAGCAACATCGCCGTGGCCAAGAGCAAGCTGCCCAAGGCGCAGCAGGACGAGCTGCGGGTCGTGTTCGTCACCACCGACCCCGACCGGGACACCCCGAAGGCGCTCGGCAAGTGGCTCAAGGGCATCGACTCCCAGGTCGTCGGCCTCACCGGCGACTTCGCCACCATCCAGGCCGGCGCCCGCACCCTCGGCATCACCATCGAGGCCCCGCACAAGGACAAGAACGGCAAGATCGTCTCGACGCACGGCACCCAGGTCGTCGCCTTCTCCCCGAAGACCGACGGCGGGTACGTCCTCTACACCGAGGACGCCACCGTCGACGACTACATCAAGGACCTCCCCAAGCTCGTCAAGGGAGAGACTCCGTGAGGCGCACCGCCGCGCTCCTCGGCGTCGCCCTGACCGGGACCCTGCTGCTGGCGGGCTGCGGTTCGTCCGACGACGAAGCGGCCGACCTGTCCGTCTCCGGCGCCTACATGCCACAGCCGGTCTCCGACTCGATGGCCGCCGGCTTCCTGACCGTCACCAACAAGGGCGGTACGAAGGACGAGCTGACGTCCGTGACCAGTGACCTCGGCGAGGTCACCATGCACGAGACGGTCGACGCCGCCATGCAGGAGACCAAGCGCCTCGACGTACCCGCACACGGTCAACTCGTGTTCAAAAGCGGCGGCACCCACCTGATGTTCGAGAAGCTGAAGCACCAGCCGAAGCAGGGCGAGACCGTCTCCGTCGAACTGCACTTCGCCGACTCCGATCCGGTCACCGTCGAGATGCCGGTGAAGTCCGCGACGTACACCCCCAAGACCGGACACTGAGGGAGGGACCCACCTTGACGCAGACCATCGCCCCCCGCGTACGGGTCCTGGTGCTGCTGCTCCTCGCGGCCACCGGACTGCTCCTCGCCGGTGCCGGGCCGGCCTCCGCGCACGCCGCGCTGACCGGCAGCGACCCCCAGCAGGGGACGGTGGTCGACAAGGCCCCGGACCAGATCTCGCTCACCTTCTCCGAGAAGGTCGCGATGTCCGACGGCTCACTCCGGGTCCTCGACCCCAAGGGCAAGCGCGTCGACCAGGGCAAGGCGTCCAACGTCAGCGGCACCACCTACGCCGTACAGCTGCACAGCGGGCTGCCCGACGGCACGTACACCGTCACCTACCAGGTCGTCTCCGAGGACAGCCACCCCGTCGCCGGGGCCTACACCTTCTCCATCGGCGCCCCCTCCCAGACGAGCGTCTCGGTCTCCGGCCAGACCGCCGGCGGCGGGGTCGTCGGCTGGCTCTACGGCTTCGGCCGCTACGTCTCCTACGCCGGGTTCGCCGTCATGGTCGGCGGCGCCGCCTTCGTCCTCGCCTGCTGGCAGCGCGGCTCCGGGGTACGGGCCGTACAGCGCACCGTCGTCTCCGGATGGCTCGCGCTCACCGCCGCCACGCTCCTGCTGCTGCTCCTGCGCGGCTCCTACACCAGCACCGGCTCCGTCGGCGACGTCTTCGACCTCAGCCTGCTCGGCCAGGCCCTGCAGACCAAGACCGGCGCCGCGCTCGTCTCCCGGCTGCTGCTGCTCGCCGCAGCCGCGCTGTTCATCGCCGTGCTCTTCGGCGCCTACGACAAGCGCGAGGACGAGGAGAAGCGCGACCTGACCTTCGGGCTCGCCATCGGCGGCACCGTCGTCGCCGCCGGGCTCGCCGCGAGCTGGGCCATGGCCGAGCACGCCTCCACCGGCCTCCAGACCGGCATCGCGATGCCCGTCGACGTGATCCACCTGCTGGCCGTCGCAGCCTGGCTGGGCGGCCTGTGCACACTCCTCGTGGCCCTGTACCGCGCGGACACCCCCATCGAGCGCTCCGCCGTGAGCCGCTTCTCCACGCTCGCCTTCGGCAGCGTCCTCACCCTCGTCGCGACCGGCATCTACCAGTCATGGCGTCAGCTCGGCTCCTGGTCCGCCTTCACCGAGACCAGGTACGGCCAGCTGCTGCTCGTCAAGATCGGACTCGTCGCGCTGCTCGTCGGCATCGCGTGGATCTCTCGGCGGTGGACCGGGCGGTTGGGAGACGCGGGGTCGGTGACGCTCGCTGACGCCGAGGAGACCGACGCGGACGGGACTGCCGTACGGGAGAAGGAGCGCGTCGGTGCCGGAGCGGCCGGGGCCGACTCCCGGCGGGCCGCCCAGCTCGCCCGGCAGCAGGCCGCCGTCGACGCCGCCCGGCGCAAGCGGCAGCGCGACGCCGACCCCGACCGGTTCGGGCTGCGCCGCTCGGTGCTCGCCGAGGCAGGCGTCGCCGTCGTCCTGCTCGCCGTCACCACCGTGCTCACCCAGACCGAGCCCGGACGCACCGAACAAGACGCCAAGGCGGCCACCTCCTCGTCCGCCTCCTCCTCGTCCTCCACCGCCGACTCGTCCGCCGCGGTCACCCTGGACATGCCCTTCGACACCGGCGGCGAGGACGGCAAGGGACTCGTCCGCATCGACCTCAACCCCGCGCGCGTGGGCGCCAACGAGATGCACGTCTACGTGGAGCGGCCCAACGGCCGGGCCTTCGACGTCCCCGAGGTGAAGGTGTCCTTCACCCTGGAGGCCAAGAACATCGGGCCGCTGCCCGTCACCCCCGACCGCATCACCACCGGCCACTGGTCCGCCGCCGGCGTACAGCTCCCCATGGCGGGCGACTGGAAGGTCGCCGTGACCGTGCGGACCTCCGACATCGACCAGACCACCGTCTCCAAGAACGCGCAGATCGGCTGAACCACCGTGGCTGACCAGTCCATTCCGCAGACCCGGACGCCCGAGAAGGCAGTTAATGACGGCGTTTCCGAAAGTGCCTCCAAGGAGGGCCTTTCGCGGCGCCGACTGCTCGGCACCGCCGGTGCCACCGGGCTCGTGCTCGGCGCGGCCGGCGGAGCCGTGGGATACGCCGCCCGGCCCGCCGAGGCCACCCCGCTGACCTCGCTCGGCGCCGAGGAGGTGATGTTTCACGGGAAACATCAGCCCGGCATCCTCCAGGGCCTCCAGGCCCGCGGCCACCTCGTCGCCTTCGACCTGGCGGCGGGCGCGGGCCGCAAGGGGGCGGCCGCACTGCTGCGCCGCTGGTCGGAGACGGCACGACGGCTGATGGCGGGCGAGGCCATGGCGAGTGACGACACGGACGTCGCCCGCGACGCCGGTCCGTCCTCGCTGACGATCGCCTTCGGCTTCGGGCACAGCTTCTTCGCGCGGACCGGCTTGGAGAAGCAGCGGCCGGTCGCCCTCGATCCGCTGCCCGACTTTTCCTCCGACCGGCTCGACAAGGCGCGCAGCAACGGCGACCTGTGGGTGCAGATCGGCGCCGACGACGCCCTGGTCGCCTTCCACGCCCTGCGCGCGATCCAGAAGGACGCGGGCGGCGCGGCGAAGGTCCGCTGGCAGATGAACGGCTTCAACCGGTCGCCGGGCGCCACCGCCCACCCCATGACGGCCCGCAACCTGATGGGCCAGATCGACGGCACCCGCAATCCCAAGCCGACGGAATCCGACTTCGACCGGCGGATCTTCGTGCCCTCCTCGGGGGACCCCGCATGGATGGCGAACGGCTCCTACGCCGTCGTACGCCGTATCCGCATGCTCCTCGACGACTGGGAGCAGCTGTCGGTGAAGGCGCAGGAGCAGGTCATCGGGCGTCGCAAGGCGGACGGGGCGCCGCTGACCGGGGGCTCCGAGACGACCGCGATGGACCTGGAGAAGACCGACGCCAAGGGCGACCTGGTGGTCCCCCTCAACGCCCACGCCCGGATCACCCGGCCCGACCAGAACGGGGGCGCGGCGATGCTCCGCCGCCCCTGGTCCTTCCACGACGGCATCGACACGGACGGCGTCCCGGACGCGGGCCTCCTCTTCGTCTGCTGGCAGGCCGACCCCCTGCGCGGCTTCGTCCCCGTCCAACGCAAGCTCGACCGCGGGGACGCGCTGTCGCGGTACATCCGCCACGAGTCGAGCGGGCTGTTCGCGGTGCCGGGTGGGGCGGCGGAAGGGGAGTATGTGGGGCAGGGGCTGCTGGAAGGGTGAGCGCGTGCCAACGGCGCGGGCGGCTCCGGGTCACGCCGGTTCACTCAGCGGTGGGGCCGTACTGGGACGAGTGCCCGGCGTTCCGCAAGGCCCATTAGGGTGAGGTCATGCCAGCCAGCTATGCGTACCTCGGTCCCGAGGGCACCTTCACCGAAGCCGCTCTGCGCACGCTTCCGGAGGCGGCCACGCGGGAACTGATCCCGTACGTGTCCGTGCAGTCCGCCCTGGACGCGGTGCGCGGCGGCGAGGCCGAGGCCGCGTTCGTGCCGATCGAGAACTCCGTCGAGGGCGGCATCACCACCACCCTCGACGAGCTGGTCGCGGGCGCGCCGCTGATGATCTACCGCGAGGTGCTGCTGTCGATCACCTTCGCGCTGCTGGTCCGGCCCGGCACGAAGCTCTCCGAGATCAAGACCGTCTCCGCGCACCCGGCCGCCCAGCCGCAGGTCCGCAACTGGCTGAAGAAGCACCTCCCGGACGCCCACTGGGAGTCCGCCGCCTCCAACGCGGACGCCGCCCGACTGGTGCAGGAGGGCCAGTACGACGCGGCGTTCGCCGGAGAGTTCGCCGCGGCCCTGTACGGCCTGGAGGCCCTGGAGACCGGCATCCACGACGCGGAGAACGCGCAGACCCGGTTCGTGCTGGTCGGCCGCCCCGCCCGGCCCGCCGCACCGACCGGCGCCGACAAGACCTCCGTCGTGCTGTGGCAGCGCGACGACCACCCCGGTGGCCTGCGCGACCTGCTCGGCGAGTTCGCCACCCGCGGCATCAACCTGATGCTGCTCCAGTCCCGTCCCACCGGCGCCGGCATCGGCAACTACTGCTTCTGCATCGACGCCGAGGGCCACATCTCCGACCGCCGGGTCGCCGAGGCGCTGATGGGCCTGAAGCGGATCTGCCTGGAGGTGCGGTTCCTCGGTTCGTACCCGCGCGCGGACGCGACCGAGGGCGAGGTGCGGCCGCCGCTGCGCGGGACCTCGGACGACGAGTTCATGGCGGCGTCGGACTGGGTGGCGCGCTGCCAGGACGGGCGTTTCTAGCGCGCCGAGCCGGGTTTCCGGCCCGTTTCCCGACCGTTCGGGGACCGTTTCCGTCCGTTCCTACCTGCATATTTTCGTTATCCACAGGAGTTATCCACAGGCCGCCATCTCGACCTGGGGACAAGTCGACACGGAAGCGCCACCCAGTCGACAAATCGCCCTACAGCACCCAACTTCGTCCACAGCCCGACAGGTCACTCTTCGTCCACCCGTTTCCATTGATCAATCCTTTGGGGCGACCCTTTTCCACCCGAAAGTGGGCGTGAAGAGCGTTTGGATCGGGAATTCCCAGCCCGCGGGATCCGATTGGGAATGATCACTTCCGGCATCCACAGATCTTTCGCACACCCTGTGGATAACTCTGCGGCGCTGTGGATTCCTGTGGACGAAGCCGCCTCCAAGTCCCGTTCGCCACAAGGGAATCGAGTCAACCCGCCGTTAACCTCTTGCTTCGTTCCAGGGAGTGAGACGCCTTTTATTGACACGCTCGCATACACAGGGCAATTCCCCCATAACGGTAGGTAAGGGGTCGGCGCGGAATAGTGAGTCGTGGGCGCTCACCCGGCACCGGTAGCCTTGAGCGCGTGATTGACCTTCGCCTGCTCCGTGAGGACCCCGACCGAGTGCGCGCGTCCCAGCGCGCCCGTGGAGAGGACGTCGCGCTCGTCGACGCTCTCCTGTCCGCCGACGAGCGGCGCAGGTCGTCCGGCGTCCGCTTCGACGAGCTGCGTTCCGAGCAGAAGTCGCTCGGCAAGCTCATTCCCAAGGCCTCCGGGGACGAGAAGGCCGAGCTGCTGAAGAAGGCGGGCCAGCTGGCCGCCGACGTCAAGGCGGCCGACGCCGAGCAGCACGAGGCCGACGAGGAGACCAAGCGCCTCGCCCTCCAGCTCGGCAACCTCGTCCACCCCGACGTGCCCGTCGGCGGCGAGGAGGACTTCGTCGTCCTGGAGACGCACGGCACCATCCGCGACTTCGGCGCCGAGGGCTTCGAGCCCAAGGACCACCTGGAGCTCGGCGAGGCGCTGGGCGCCATCGACGTCGAGCGCGGCGCGAAGGTCTCCGGCTCGCGCTTCTACTACCTGACCGGTGTCGGCGCCCTCCTGGAGCTGGCGCTCGTCAACGCGGCGATCGCCCAGGCCACCGAGGCCGGCTTCGTCCCGATGCTCACCCCCGCGCTGGTCCGCCCGCGTGCCATGGAGGGCACCGGCTTCCTCGGCCAGGCCGCGGAGAACGTGTACCACCTGGAGAAGGACGACTACTACCTGGTCGGCACCTCCGAGGTCCCGCTCGCCGCGTACCACATGGACGAGATCCTAGAGGCCGACCAGCTGCCGCTGCGTTACGCCGGCTTCTCGCCGTGCTTCCGCCGCGAGGCCGGCACCTACGGCAAGGACACCCGCGGCATCTTCCGCGTGCACCAGTTCGACAAGGTCGAGATGTTCTCGTACGTCGCCCCCGAGGACGCCGAGAACGAGCACAAGCGGCTCCTGGACTGGGAGAAGCAGTGGCTGACCGGCCTCGAGCTGCCGTTCCAGGTCATCGACGTCGCCTCGGGCGACCTGGGCGCCTCCGCCTCGCGCAAGTACGACTGCGAGGCGTGGATCCCGACCCAGGGCAAGTACCGCGAGCTGACCTCGGCGTCCAACTGCGACAGCTTCCAGGCCCGCCGCCTCGCCGTCCGTATGCGCGACGGCAAGAAGGTGCAGCCGCTGGCGACCCTGAACGGCACGCTGTGCGCCGTACCGCGCACGATCGTGGCGATCCTGGAGAACCACCAGCAGGCCGACGGCTCCGTCCGCGTCCCCGCGATGCTGCGCCCGTACCTGGGCGGCCGTGAGGTGCTGGAGCCGGTCGCCAAGTGAGCGACGCGACTTCGACCGCGGCCGAGGGCTTTCCGTATCGGCTGATCGCGACCGACCTCGACGGCACGCTGCTGCGCTCCGACGAGTCGGTCTCGGACCGCACCCGTGCCGCGCTCGCCGCGGCCACGGCGGCCGGTGCCGCGCACATCGTGGTGACCGGCCGCGCGGTCCCCTGGACCCGGCACATCCTCGACGACCTCGGCTACGAGGGCCTCGCGGTGTGCGGGCAGGGCGCGCAGGTGTACGACGCCGGAGCGCACCGGCTACTGACGTCCGTGACGCTGGACCGGCAGCTGGCCGGGGTCGCGCTCGCGAAGATCGAGGCGGAGGTCGGCCCGCTGTACCTGGCGGCCAGCCGGGACGGACTGGACGGGGAGGTGCTGGTCGGGCAGGGCTACGCGCTCACCGGCGATCTGCCCG
The DNA here is from genome assembly GCF_015163075.1 of Streptomyces justiciae. Lineage (GTDB taxonomy): Bacteria > Actinomycetota > Actinomycetes > Streptomycetales > Streptomycetaceae > Streptomyces > Streptomyces justiciae. The sequence goes on along the minus strand of NZ_JADDXU010000003.1, from coordinate 678,929 downwards.
CCACCCCTTTCACGGACTCGGCCGATCTGTGGAGCGCGCCGCTGAACAAGATCTACATACAGCATCCGGAGCTGTCCGACGACGAGCTCGCGGAGGCCGCGCGGCAGGCCGCGGGCGGGTTCGTGAACGTCGCCATGGCGGGCGCGGGCATCGTGGAACTGCTGCCGCTGGGTCTGTCGAAGGCGACGGGACTGTCGCTGGCGGCACGCCGGCTCGGCCTGAAGGCCGCGGACACGATCGCCTTCGGCGACATGCCCAACGACATTCCCATGTTCGGCTGGGCGGCTCGAGGCGTGGCGATGGCCAACGCACACGAGGAACTCAAGGCGGTGGCCGACGAGGTGACGTCCTCCAACGAGGAGGACGGGATCGCCGTGGTGCTGGAGCGGTTGCTCGGCTAGGGCCGGTCTGTGCGGCTGAAGCCCGCCTGCAGGGTGTGGAAGGTGACGGTGCCACCACCGAGCATCTCGGCCTTCCGGCGCAGCTGCTCCGCTGCCGCCGGGCTCGGTCGGCCGTAGACGTCGATGGAGTTCATGCGGATGAGCTCGCGGAAGGCGCGGAACTTGGCTCCGCCGACCTCCATGTGGAGTTCCAGCGAGGCCGGGTCGGGGTGGACGGCGACCGTCGTCATCGCGGACCCGGACTCGTCGACATAGAAGCGGTAGGCGATCAGCTGCGGCTCGCGGGCCTCGATGAAGTCGGCGAGATCCCGCATGCCTTCCCTGACCTCGGCGAGCTTGCCTTCTCGGATGTCCGAGCGGTCGATGTAGTAGATGGGTTCCGCGATGTCCGCTGCGCCCGTCATGTCTGTCATGTCGGCTGAACGTAATCGCGTCTTGCGGAGGATGCACGGATCGAACGTGCGCGGAGTTTCCCCCGACCTCGGCTTAGCAAGCCGGTGCCTTGCCTCTCGGCCAATCCTCCGGGTGGGCGGCCCACGCGAGAGCGACATCGCGTGCTCGAAGCGGCCGCCCCGGGCAGTTCCGGTGCGGTGGACTCGACGGTGGGGTAACTACACCGGAGTCCTCCGCGGACTGCCCTGAAGGGTGCTCGACGGACTGCCGTGCATGGACATCGTCGAACACCTCCCCGGTCAGTGGCGCCGGTGGGACCCGGCGGCGTGGACACAACCATCGTGCCTGTACGCCGAGTTGGCCGCCACTGATTTAATCGGCCGTCTGTTCCCCTACCGCCGCCACCGGCGACGCCGCCCCTTGCTGAAGAACCACCCCGCCGGCGGCTCGTCGGAGCGCCAGGGCTGTGGCTCGGGGGCCTCCGCGCGCCAGCGGGCGGCGAGCATGCGGGCCCGGGCGGACGGCTCCGAGGTCTCCGCGGAACGTATGAAGTCCTCGTCCAGGAGGAGGCCGTCCCAGGTGTCGTCCCCGGACCGGTCCCGCTCGTCGTGGTGCGCGTCCGCCATCCCCGTCCTCCTAGCAGTGCATTTCCGTCGATCCAGTCTGCCGGGGCGGGGGTGAAGCCCCCGTCAATAAGCGCGGCGTCTGACTCTCCCAGGGGCCGGCTCCCGCTGCGCCTACTCCTCGCCCGCCAGCGTCAGCGTCCGCAGCTTCTGTCCGGCGTACCAGGTGGCCAGCACGGTCACCGCGATCAGCAGGACCGTCGCCGTGACGATGCCCACGTCCGAGGTGACCAGGTCCCCGCCCGCGACCTTGTGGGCCACCGCCAGCGACCACTGCTGGACGCTGAGCGTGCGCGCACCCGAGACCAGGGAGCCGAACAGGGCCTCCCAGACGAGGGCGTAGACGAGGCCGAAGACGACCGCGTGCCGGGACACCGTGCCCAGGAGCAGGAAGAGCGCGGCGTAGGCGATGGAGGAGACCAGCGCGGCGACCGTGTAGGCGACGGCGATCTGCTGGCCGTTGCCGTTGAGGATGAGGCCGGCGACCAGGGTCGGCAGGGCCGAGAAGACCATGGTGACCGCGACGGCCACGATCAGCTTGGTGAAGATGATCGTGGGCCGCTTGATCGGCTTGGACAGCAGGTACACCACCGAGCCGTCGTCGATCTCCGGGCCGATCGCGCCGGTGCCGGCGATCACGCCGATGATCGGCACCATGGTGGCGAGCGCGAGGCCGCCGAGCAGGTCGGACGCGGTCTGGTCGTCGGCGCCGACGAGGGCGCGCACGATCACCGAGATCACGATCAGCAGCAGGGGCAGGGCGCCCAGGATGAGGGCCCGGCGGCGGCCGAGCAGGGCCCGGTAGGTGAGTCGGGCGACTGTGGGGTCGTACATCTTCGGCCTCCTACGCCGCGACCAGGTAAGAGAACACGGACTCGAGGGACTCGTCGGACGGCGAGACCGTCAGCAGCCGGATGCCGTGGTCGCGGGCGACCTTCGGCAACAGGGCGGTGAAACGGCCGAAGTCGACGGCCTGGATGCGCAACGCGCCTTCCGCCAGGTCGACTTCGATGCCGGACGTGGACGGGTCGGCGATCAGCGCGGCCGCGAGGGCGCGGTCGTCGCTGGAGCGCACCAGGTAGCGGTGCGGTCGGTCGGTCATCAGGCGGCGGATCTTGCGGAAGTCGCCGCTGGCCGCGTGCCGTCCGGCCACCACGACCTCGATGTGCCAGGCGAGTTGCTCGACCTCTTCGAGGATGTGGGACGAGAACAGGACCGTGCGGCCCTCGTCGCCCATGCGGCGCAGCAGGTCCATGAGCTGCATGCGCTGGCGCGGGTCCATGCCGTTGAAGGGCTCGTCCAGGAGCAGCAGGGACGGGTCGTGGACCAGGGCGGACGCCATCTTCACGCGCTGGCGCATGCCCTTGGAGTACGTCTGGATCTTGCGGTCCTGCGCGTACTCCATCTCGACCGTGGCGAGCGCCTTCTGGGCGGCCTTGGCGCCGAGGCCGTGCAACTCGGCGTTGGCGACGACGAATTCGCGGCCGGTGAGGAAGTCGTACATCGCCTCGCGCTCGGGGACGATGCCGATGTGCTGGTAGATGGCCTCGTTGCGCCAGGTCGGCTGTCCGTCGAGGGTGACGGTGCCGGTGGACGGGGCGAGGAAGCCGCCCATCATGTTGATGAGGGTGGACTTCCCGGCACCGTTGGGGCCGAGGAGGCCGGTGACGCCGGGGCCGATCGTCATGGTGACGTCGTTGACGGCGACCACGTTGCCGAACCAGCGGGAGACGTGGTCGATGGAGAGCGTGGTCACAGTCCCACCTTCTTGTAGCGGCGCATCATCAGGCCGTAGCTGGCGGCGATCAGGCCGAGGACGACGAGGACGTACACCACGCCCTGGCCGTTCGAGGGGCCGTGGCCGCCCGGCAGCGAGGGGGTCGCGCCGAGGAAGGCCGTCTGGACGCCGTCGATGAGGGTGACCGGCGAGAAGAGGCCCATCCACGGGATGGCGGAGGTGCTGCCCTGGGCGTCGGCGATGGCCTGGAGGGTGGTGACGGCGCCGTAGGAGATGGTGAAGACGGCGATGACGGCCGCGATGCCGAAGCCGCGCCTCGGGGTGACGGCCGCGATGACCAGGCCGATGCCGGCGAAGAGCAGTGAGAGGAGTGCCACGGAGACGAGTCCCTGCGCGAATCCCTTGGTCTGGTCGGTGAAGTCCAGCTTGGCCAGCAGCGCGCCCACGTAGAGGACGAGCAGGGGAGCCGCGGTCAGGATGAACATCGCCGAGGCCAGCGCCGCGTACTTGGCGCGGACGTAGTCGGCGGTCTCGATCGGCCGCGAGAAGTACAGCGGCACGGTCTTGAAGCGCAGGTCGCGCGAGACGGACTGGGGGGCCTGCGAGGCGACGTACAGGCAGATCACGGACTGCATGATGATCGCGTAGCGCGTGTAGTCGACCGGCAGGTCGTTGGCCTTGGTGGCGACCGCGACGGCGACCATGATGAGCGCCGGGACGCACATCACGACGAACAGCAGCATCGGCAGCACCTTGGACTTGACCGAGCGGCCGAGGCCGTAGGCGCCGCGCAGGGACTGCGAGTACAGGGACCGGGTCGCGTAGGAGCGGCCGAGACGGGGGCCGTCGTAGGCGCGGTAGCCGATGTTGTGGATGCGGGTCTGGTCGCCCGCGGGGGTGGCGACCGGGTGTTCAGCTGCCATGGCCGACGGCCTCCTTCCGCTGCTGTTCCTCGGTCTCCTGGTCGTCCTTGAAGACCTCCGAGATGTGGTGGCGGCGCTGTTCCATGCGGACCAGGCCGAGGCCGAGGTCGGCGACGACGTCCCGGACGACGTCGTACGTCTCCTCGCCCTGCGCGGTGAGCAGCAGGATGTGGCCGGCGCCGGGCAGGCCGCTGCCCGCCTCGACGGTCACCCCGCGCGCGTGGAGCGCCTCGCGCACCGCGCGGGTGCCGTCCGGGTGCTCGTCGGTGTCGGTGACCTCGATCGCGAGGGTGGTGGTGGTCTGGGTGAAGTCGGTGGTGGAGCTGGAGCGCAGGAGCTTTCCGCCGTCGACGACGACCACGTGGTCGCAGGTGCGTTCCAGTTCGCCCAGGAGGTGGGAGGTGACCAGGACCGAGATGCCGAAGTCGGTGTGGATGCGCCGGATCAGGGCGAGCATCTCGTCGCGGCCGACCGGGTCCAGGCCGTTGGTCGGCTCGTCCAGGAAGACCAGTTGCGGGTCGTGGACGAGGGCCTGGGCGAGCTTCACGCGCTGCTTCATGCCGGTCGAGTAGCCGCCGATGGGGCGGTAGCGCTCCTCGTACAGCCCGACATGGCGCAGCGTGTCCGCGGTGCGCTCGCGCGCGGCGGCGGGCGGCAGGCCGGACATGCGCGCCATGTGGACGACGAACTCGGTGGCCGAGACGTCGGGCGGCAGGCAGTCGTGCTCCGGCATGTACCCGACGCGCTCGCGGATGGCGCCGCCCTTGGTGGCGACGTCGAGGCCGAGCACCTCGGCGCGGCCCTCGGTGGCGGGGGACAGACCCAGCAGGATCTTGATCAGTGTGGACTTGCCGGCTCCGTTGGCTCCGACGAGTCCCGTCACACCGGGTCCGACGTCCACGGAGAGCCGGTCAAGCGCGGTCACCCGGGGGAACCGCTTGCTCAGGCTTTCGGTCGCGATCACAGTCACGTCTTCGACAGTAGTGACCCGCGCCACTCGTGGTCGTCACACCGCAGAGCTGTCTTCGGGTCAGCCTCCAGATGTACGGGCCCGTAGGGGATGCCATGCCTGAGAGCTACGGAGGGGCCGCTCGGCGGGGCTCGCGTCAGGGTTTTCCACAGGCCGACCCGTGCTGTTGACGCAGCCTCTAACAACTGTCACATTCGGCGGTGTCAAGTTACGGGCACGTAGCGCAGTCGGCGTGGACTGCGTGGGACGGGGTCGCATGACGACGGCAGTGGCAGGCGAACGCGCCGCGGAACTGCGGGGATTCAGGAAGGTCCAGCGGCTGGCGTACGAGTGCGCCGAGGCCGTCGCGGCCAGCCTGGAACCCGGAGTGACCGAGCGCGAGGCGGCGCGGATGCAGCGCGTGTGGCTGCGCGAGCGCGGGGTGCGGGACTGGTTCCATCTCCCCTTCGCCTGGTTCGGGGACCGCACGGCGTTCGTGAACTTCCGCGTCCCGCTCCAGTTCTTCCCCACCGACCGGCGTCTGGAGCCCGGGATGCCGTTCATCCTCGACATGGCCCCGGTCCACGGCGGCTTCACCGCGGACATCGGCTACTCGGGCTCCCTCGGCCTGAACCCCCTGCAGGACAAGCTGATGGACGACCTGGAGGCCCACCGCGAGCTGATCCTGCGCGAGGTCCGCGAGCGGCGCCCGCTGCGCGCGATCTACGAGGACGTGGACCGGCTCATGGTCCGCCAGGGTTACGCGAACCGGCATCGTGCCTACCCGTTCGGTGTCATCGCCCACAAAGTGGACCGGGTGAAGGAGCGCCGCTGGTCCCCGAAGGTCTTCGGGTTCGGCACCCAGTCGCTGAAGGGCCTCGCGGCCGACGCGCTGCACGGCCACCGCGAGGGCTGGTCCCCGCTGCGGTCGCCGTACCGCTTCTCCGACCACCCGCCGCGGCCGGGCCTGTGGGCGGTCGAACCGCACCTCGGATTCCGGGGCACGGGCGCGAAGTTCGAGGAGATCCTCGTGGTCACCGACTCCAAGGACCCCGAGGAGAGCGCCTTCTGGCTGGACGACGACCTGCCGCATGTGCGGCGCTGGGCGGAGGGCAAGTGACCGGGTTGGTTCTCGAAGGCGCGCGCGAGCGCGGAACGCGGCGCTGGGCGGAAGGGACGTGAGCATGCTGGAGAACGCGCGTGAGCGCCGGGTGCGGACCGGCGGGGTCGAGCTGTGCGTCGCCGAAGTGGGGGAGCCCGGGCAGCCGACCGTGGTCCTCGTGCACGGCTACCCGGACAGCAAGGAGGTGTGGGCGCAGGTCGCCGCCCGCCTCGCCGACCGCTTCCACGTCGTGCTCTACGACGTCCGGGGCCACGGCCGCTCCACGGCACCGCGGCCGCTGCGGGGCGGCTTCACCCTGGAGAAGCTGACGGACGACTTCCTGGCCGTGGTGGACGCGGTCAGCCCTGACCGTCCGGTGCATCTCGTCGGGCACGACTGGGGCTCGGTGCAGTCCTGGGAGTTCGCCACCGTGGCGCGCACCGAGGGCCGCATCGCGTCCTTCACCTCGATGTCCGGGCCGTCCCTCGACCACTTCGGCCACTGGATCAACACCCGCCTCAGGCGCCCCACCCCCCGCCGGGTCGGCCAGCTCCTCGGACAGGGCGCCAAGTCCTGGTACGTGTACGCGCTGCACACGCCCGTGCTGCCCGAACTGGCCTGGCGCGGCCCGCTGGGCAAGGTGTGGCCGCGCGTCCTGGAGCGCTTCGAACGGGTCCCCGGCGACGGCTACCCCACCTCGTCCCTCCCCACGGACGCGGCCCACGGAGCCTGGCTGTACCGGGACAACGTACGGGCCCGACTGCGCCGCCCCCGCGCGGACGCCTACGCGCACGCGCCCGTGCAGCTCATCACGCCGCTCGGCGACGCCTTCCTGTCGGAGCGGCTCTACGACGAACTGGAGCAGTGGGTCCCACAGTTGACGCGGCGCACCCTCCCGGCCCGGCACTGGATACCCCGGTCCCGGCCCGACCAACTGGCCGCCTGGATCGGCGAGTTCGTGACGGCCAACGAGGGCGGCAGGACGGTCACCGCGCCGGACGGCAAGTACGCCGAGCGGTTCGGCGGGCAGTTGGTGCTGGTCACCGGCGCGGGCAGCGGCATCGGGCGGGCGACGGCGTACGCGTTCGCCGAGTCCGGCGCACGCGTCATCGCCGTCGACCGGGACCCGGAGGGCGCGGCGCACACCGCCGAGATGTCCCGGCTGCTGGGGGCGCCAGAGGCCTGGGCCGAGACGGTCGACGTCTCCGACGAGCAGGCCATGGAGAAGCTCGCCGACAAGGTCGCCGCCGAGTACGGGGTGGTGGACGTCCTGGTCAACAACGCCGGGATCGGTCTCGCCGGGTCCTTCTTCGACACCACCCCGGAGGACTGGAAGAAGGTCCTCGACGTGAACCTCTGGGGCGTCATCCACGGCTGCCGGCTGTTCGGCAAGCAGATGGCCGAGCGCGGACAGGGCGGCCACATCGTCAACACCGCGTCGGCGGCGGCGTACCAGCCCTCCAAGGCGCTGCCCGCCTACAGCACCTCCAAGGCGGCGGTGCTGATGCTCAGCGAGTGCCTGCGCGCCGAACTCGCCGGCCAGGGCATCGGGGTCAGCGCAATCTGTCCCGGCTTCGTCAACACCAACATCACCTCGACCGCGCGCTTCGCCGGCGTCGACGCCGAGGAGGAGAAGCGGCGCCAGAAGAGGACCGCGCGGCTGTACGGGCTGCGGAACTACCCGCCGGAGAAGGTCGCGGACGCGATCCTGCGGGCGGTCGTGCGCAACGAGGCGGTCGTACCGGTGACACCGGAGGCGCGCGGCGCGCACCTGCTGTCCCGCTTCACGCCCCGCGCGCTCCGGGCGATCGCACGACTGGAACCACCGCTGTGAGTAAGGGGGTTGCCTCTCGCGGCCTCTGCTTCGGCTGGTCGCGCATTCCGCCGCGCTGGGCACCCGGCGAGCTGATCGCTCTTGCGTGCGGGCCGCACGGCGAGCCGATCGCCTCTCCGCCGAGGGCATGGGCGGCAAGGGCGATCCCGTGAGCACAGGCCCCGCGTACCGGATCGAGGACCTCGCGCACCGCAGTGGCGCCACCGTCCGCACCATCCGTGCCTACCAGGACCGGGGCCTGCTCCCCCGCCCCGAGCGGCGCGGCCGTGCCAACGTCTACTCGGACGCCCATCTCGCCCGCCTCCACCAGATCGCCGACCTCCTGGACCGCGGCTACACCCTGGCCTCCATCAAGGAGTTGCTGGAGGCCTGGGACGCCGGGCGCGGGCTCGGCGGGGTGCTCGGGCTGGTCGCCGAGGTCGACGGGCCGTGGAGCGACGAGGAGGCGGTACGGATCTCGCGCGCGGAGCTGGAGGAGCGGTTCGGCGGCAGTCCGGACGTCGCGGCGGTCGCCGACGCCGTGGAACTCGGGGTGCTGGAGCCGGTGCCCGGCGACGAGGACTCCTTCCTCGTCCCGAGCCCTCAAGAGCTCGCCGTGGCGGTCGAGTTGCACGCGGCGGGGGTGCCGCTGTCCGCGATCTCCGGCCATCTACGGGAGTTGAGGGGGCAGGTCGAGCACATCGCGGCCCGTTTCCTGGAGTTCACGACCGAGCATGTCTTCGCCCGCTACCTCGACGGACCGCACCGTCCGACCGACGCAGAAGCGGCCGAGGCGGCCTCTCTCGTACGACGGCTGCGGCCGCTGGCGCAGCAGACGGTGGACGCGGAACTCGCCCGCGCAATGCGTCTGTTGGCGGGGCGGCAGCTGAGACGGCACCTCGGCACGGACGAGGGCACGCCGGAGCGTTCCGCGACCCGAACCGTGGTCCTGCCCGAGGAGACGATGCGGGCCGTGGAAGGGCTGGTTGGCGAGGAGCGGGCGGCGGAGTTCGTGGCGTTGGCGGCTGAACGGGAGGTGCGGACGCGGGGGTTGGACGCGCTCACGTCAAGGGGCGGCCCCCCTAGCGATCTTGACGAAGGGGACTGACAGGGCCGGTAGTTGTCCACAGAAGCGCCAACTGGCCTGTGGATAACTGGACTTGGCTGTGGATCAAACATCCGGAGCAAAATCATTCGCGTGATTCACGTCTCGCCCATCACGCTGAGGGACATGGACGAACGACGCACCGTGAAGGTGTCGAAGTACCTCTCGAAGCACCTGCGCCATCAGCCGGAACGCATCGGGCTCACGCTCGACGAGGGCGGCTGGGTCGAGATCGACACGTTGATCGCGGCGGCGGCAGCCCACGGCTTCCGCTTCACCCGGGAAGAGATGGACCACGTGGTCGCCGCCAACGACAAGAAGCGCTTCGCCGTGGAGGGCACCCGCATCCGCGCCAGCCAGGGCCACAGCATCGACGTGGACCTCGGCCTGCCCCCGGCGACGCCACCGCCGTACCTCTACCACGGCACCGTGGCCCGCAGCCTGGACGCGATCCGCGCCGAGGGCCTGCGACCGATGAACCGGCACGCCGTGCACCTCTCGGCGGACCGCGAGACCGCGACCCGTGTGGGCGCCCGGCGTGGCCGCCCCGTCGTGCTCTCGGTGGACGCCGGCGCCATGCACCGCGACGGCCATGTCTTCCATGTCAGCGCGAACGGCGTGTGGCTGACCGAGGCGGTACCGCCGCAGTATCTGCGGTTCCCTGAGCCGCACTGACCCCTCGTCGCCGGGCACCGACCGACGAGGGGTCCGTAATTCCCCGCGTGCCCCCGGACGGACCCGGCATGATCGGCGCCATGGACCACCTCCCCACCACCGAGGCCGCCGTCACCGCCCTCCGCGCGCTCGCCGCCGAGTACGCGCTCGCGATCGAGGTGACCCATGACATCGGCGCCGACCAGACCTCGCGCCGCACCGCCGCGGGCGTCGGCGTCACCGCGGACCCCGACGGCTCCCTGCCCCACGAGGCCTACGTCGAGCTCGGCGGCCGACCCCGGGTGGACGTGCGGCTCTACGCCGACGACGACGCGCTGATCACCGTCGACGGGGTCGAATGCCCCGACATCGACCGCGACGACGTGCCCGCGTTCCTGCGCGCCCTCTACGAAGGCCACGCCTGGGTCAAGACGCGCCGCTTCCCGCCGGGCAACTTCCTGATGGTCCCGCTGCCGGGCGACCGGGTGCACAAGGAGTTCATCCTGGTCGGCCTGAGCCCGTGGCTGAGTGGCCGCACACGCTGAGCCCTGGCTGAGCCGCCGTGGTCCGCTGACCGAGAGCCGGTCAGACCGTGACCGTGGGTCACTGTTTCACGTGAAACACGATCGGCCGCATACGCTCGAAACATGAGTCTGCGTCTGAGCACCGTGATCCTCCCGTACCGCCGCTGGTCCGAGGGGGGTCGTGAGGCGTGGCAGCGGGCGGAGGAGCTCGGCTTCCACACCGCGTACACCTACGACCACCTGTCCTGGCGGACCTTCCGCGACGGCCCCTGGTTCGGTGCCGTGCCGACGCTGACCGCCGCCGCGGCCGTCACCGACCGGCTGCGCCTGGGCACGCTGGTGACCTCGCCGAACTTCCGGCACCCGGTGACCCTCGCCAAGGAACTGATCTCTCTCGACGACATCTCCGGCGGCCGCATCACGCTCGGCATCGGCGCGGGCGGCACCGGCTTCGACGCCACCGTCCTCGGCCAGGAGCCGTGGACGCCGCGCGAGCGTGCCGACCGGCTGGCGGAGTTCGTGCCGCTGCTGGACCGGCTGCTCACCGAGGACTCGGTGTCGTACAAGGGCGACTTCTACTCGGCGCACGAGGCCCGCAACATCCCGGGCTGTGTGCAGCGCCCCCGGCTGCCCTTCGCGGTCGCCGCCACCGGCCCGCGCGGGCTGCGGCTCGCCGCGCGGTACGGACAGGCGTGGGTGACCACCGGCGACCCCAAGCTGTACGAGAACGGCACTCCTGAACAGTCGATTCAAGCCATTCGCGGACAGGCCGAGAAGCTGGCCGACGCGTGCGCCGAAATCGGGCGGGACACGAACGAACTCGGCAAGATCCTCCTCACCGGATTCACCCCGGACCGCGGCCGGCCGCTGGAGTCGCTCGACGCGTTCGTGGACTTCGCGGGGCGCCACCGGGAACTGGGGTTCACCGAGATCGTGATCCACTGGCCCATCCCCGACTCGGACTTCGCCGCCGACGAGAAGGTCTTCGAGCAGATCGCCATGGAGGCCTCGGCGCAGCTGCGCTGAGACCACTGTGCGTGAGGGTGCAGGTGGGAGGCTGTAATCACTCACCTGTGCAGGCTCCTGCACGGCCGTGCAGGCATATGCGGGAGAATGGCCGGGTGACTTCAGCGACTCGACAGCCCGAGACCCCGGCCGCCGCCGTCCCGCCGCGCCTGATAGCCACCGATCTCGACGGCACGCTGCTGCGCGACGACAAGTCCGTCTCTCCCCGCACGGTCGCGGCGCTCGCCGCCGCCGAGGAGGCGGGCATCGAGGTCTTCTTCGTCACCGGCCGGCCCGCCCGCTGGATGAACGTCGTCAGCGACCACGTCCACGGCCATGGCCTCGCCATCTGCGGCAACGGCGCCGCGGTCGTCGATCTGCACGGCGGTCCCGGCGCCCACCGGTTCGTGAAGGTGCGCGAGCTGGCCAGGGAGAACGCGCTGGACGCCGTACGCCTGCTGCGGGACGCGGCGCCCGGCACGGTGTACGCGGTGGAGCAGACGTACGGCTTCCACCAGGAGCCGGACTATCCGAAGCTGCACATGGAGATCCCGGACGAACTCCAGCCCGCCGAGAAGCTGCTGGCGGCGGACGGGCCCGGCGCCGGTGAGCCGGTCCTGAAGATCCTCGCCTTCCACCCCACGCTCGACCCGGACGCCTTCCTCACCCTGGCCCGTCTCGCCATCGGCGACATCGCCAACGTCACCCGCTCCAGCCCCAGCGCCCTGCTGGAGATCAGCGGCCCGGGCGTCTCCAAGGCCAGCACCCTCGCCCTGTGCTGCGCCGAGCGCGGCATCTCGCACGAGGAGGTCGTCGCCTTCGGCGACATGCCCAACGACGTCGAGATGCTGACCTGGGCGGGCCGCTCGTACGCCATGGGCAACGCGCACCCCGATGTGCTCGCGGCGGCCTCCGGACGGACGGTCGACAACAACGAAGACGGCGTCGCGGTCGTCATCGAGCAGCTGGTGGCCCAGCGCGAGGGCCTGTCCTAGCCGAGGGGCACACCCCGCGCCGCCAGCCACGGCACCGGGTCCACGCCCGAGCCCAGTTCCGGGGTGACCCGCACCTCGAAGTGCAGGTGCGGGCCGGTGGAGTTGCCGGTGGTGCCCGACTGGCCGATCCACTGCCCCGCCGTCACCTGGTCGCCCTGGTCGACGGTGACGGCGGCGAGATGGGCGTACTGCGTGTAGTAGCCGCCCGCGTGCTCGATCACGATCTCGATGCCGAAGGCGCCCCCGCAGGACACCTTCACCACCCGGCCCGCGCCCACCGACCGCACCGGCGTGCCGATCGGCACGGCGAAGTCCTGCCCGGTGTGCCGGTTCGCCCACCGCGATCCACCGCTGCCGAAGCCCGCGGACAGCTCGTACGTCTCCACCGGCGTGACCCAAGGAGCCGTGACCTGGACCTCCGGCTGATCCAGCCGGACGGCACCCCGGCAGGAGCCCGCCGCGACCGAGGCGTCCGCCTGCCCCTGCAACTGCCAGCGTGCTTCCTCCAGCTTCTGCTCGATCCCCCTCTTCAGATCGGCGAGTTCGACGTTCCGCTTCTCCAGCGACTGCCACGCGGTCGCGGCCTCCGCCTCGTCCGCGGCGAGCTTCGCCTCGGCCCGCCGGCTCTTCTCGATGGCGTTGTTCACGGCCAGGTTCGTCTGGGAGAACACCTGCTGACCGCGCATCAGCTGATCCGGGCTGCCGGCGAAGATGATCTGCGCGGTGAGCGGAAGGTCGCCGCCGTTGCGGTACTGGGCGCGCGCGATCCGGCCCAGGTCCTCGTGCAGGACGGAGATGTCCCGCCGCTCCCGGTCGAGCAGCCCCTCCAGCCGCTGCGCCTTCGCCCGCTGCACCTCCGCCTCCAGCCGCCCCGCCTCGTACTGCTGCGTCGCCACCGCCGCGTCCTCGTACAGCCGCGCGACCTGCGCGCTGATCCCGGCGTCCGTACCGCCGTCGCCGGGCGCCTTCTTCTCCGCGGCGTCGGTCGGACGGGCCGCCAGGACGGCGAGCGCGCACAGCAGAGCCGGGACGAGCAGCGGATGACGGCGGGACGGTCGCATGCCAGCGATCCTGGCCCGAGCCCGCGCGGGCGGTCCTGTTGGAGTCGTACGGCCGGGGGACATCGGGCCACGGATGGCTCAGTCGTACGACTGAACGGCCGGTGTCGGGATGCGGGGTGACGGCTCGTCATGCTCGGCCGGCTATTCGAGGGGTGCCTCCCACACCACCGTCGTACCGCCCCCGTCCTCGCCGATACCCGGCCCGTGCCGGCTGTCGCCGCCGAGGAACTCCGCGCGCCGCTTGAGGTTCTTCAGGCCGCTGCGCCGCCCGCCCTCCGGGATGCCCACGCCGTCGTCCGCGACGGTCAGCCGGACGCCCTTCCTGCCGTCCGGCAAGGTCACGTCGGCGTCCACGACGACGTCGATCCGGGAGGCCTGGGCGTGCCGGAAGGCGTTGGAGAGGGCCTCGCGCAGGGCCGCGATGAGGTTCTTGCCGGTGAGATCGCCGACCAGGGCGTCGACCGGGCCGACGAAACGGTGCGAGGGCTTGAAACCGAGCGGCACCGCGGCCGTGTTGATCTCCCGCAGCACGCGCGTGCGCAGCCCCGAGGGAGCCTCGGCCGGCCCCTGCTGGAGCGCGAAGATCGCGGTGCGGATCTCCTGAATGGTGACGTCGAGTTCGTCGACGGCGTTGCCGACGCCCTCGCGCACCTCCGGCACGACCGATCTGCGCTGCGCGCTCTCCAGCATCATCCCGGTGGCGAACAGCCGCTGGATGACCAGGTCGTGCAGGTCGCGGGCGATGCGGTCACGGTCCTCGTAGACGGCGAGCCGCTCCCGGTCGCGCTGCGCGTCGGCCATCATCAGCGCGAGCGCCGCCTGCGAGGCGAACTGGATCGCCAGCGTGCGCTCGGTCTCCGTGAACGGCCGCTCCCCCCGCGCCCGCGGAGTCACCAGGGCGCCCAGGATCCGGCCGTCGCTGTGCAGAGGAACCATCATGGTGGGCCCGTATCCGTGGGCCAGCGTGGTGATCATGCGGGGATCACCGGCCGCGTCCTCCAGGAACACCGCCTGTCCGTCGAGGAGTTCGGCGACGATCCCGCTCTCCGGCGGCACGACCGTGCCCAGCAGGGCCGACGGGCGGTCCGCGGCCACGGCGGCGATCTCCAGGCCGCCCTCGTCCGCGGGCAGCAGAACGATCCCGGCCGTCGAACCCGACAGCTTGCGGGCCTGCTCGGCGACGACCTGGAGGGCGTCGTCGGCGTCGCCGCCCGACAGCAGCGCGGTGGTGACGGCGACCGACCCGTCGATCCAGTGCTCGCGCTGCTTGGCCGCCTCGTACAGCCGGGCGTTGCCGATCGCGATCCCGGCCTCGGTCGCCAGCACCCGGACCATGGTGAGGTCGTAGTCGTTGAACGGCTCCCCGCCCCGCTTCTCCGTCAGGTACAGGTTCCCGAAGATCTCCCCCTGGACGCGGATCGGGAGGCCCAGGAAGCCACGCATCGGCGGGTGGTGCTCGGGGAAGCCACAGGAGCGCGGGTCGGACGTCAGGTCAGCGAGCCGTACCGGCTCGGGATCGCGGATGAGCGCGCCGAGCAGGCCCCGGTGCCCGTCCGGCAGGCGTCCGATACGGCGCGCGGTCGCCTCGTCGACCCCGTGGTAGACGAAGTCCGCGAGGCCCCGCCCGTCCTCGTCGATGACCCCGATGGCCGCGTAACGGGCGCCCGTCAACTCGGCCGCGGTCTCGCAGATCCGGTCCAGCGTGGAGTGCAGTTCGAGCCCGCTGCCGACGGACCGCATGGCCTCCAGCAACCGCGGCACCCGCGCGGTCAGCTCGGCCGACAGCGGACCGGGGCCGGAGCGCGTGGTGTCGGACATGAGCCGAGCGTAATTAGTCCCATTTGATACAGAAAGTTGGGAGATCGAGGGATTGGATGCCTGTACGGCGGCGGCTCATGCCGTGAGGGCCAACACCTCCGCGTCCGACTCCCGCTCCACCATCTCCCGCAACGGCCCCTCCTCGGCGGCCAACTCGGCGTACGAGCCCCGCTGCACGACCCGTCCCTCGTCGAGCACGACGATCTCGTCCACCCCCTCCAGCCCGGCGAGCCGGTGCGTGATGAGCACCGTTGTACGGCCCTCGGTGGCGGCCAGCAGATCGGCGGTGAGCGCGTCGGCGGTGGGCAGGTCGAGATGCTCGGCGGGCTCGTCCAGGACGAGGACGGGGAAGTCGGCGAGCAGCGCCCGGGCCAGCGCCAGCCGCTGCCGCTGCCCCCCGGACAGCCGCGCCCCGTGCTCGCCGACCAGCGTGTCCAGCCCGTCGGGCAGTCCGTCGGCCCAGTCGAGGAGCCGGGCCCGCCGCAGGGCGTCACGGAGGTCCACCTCGGTGGCGTCCTTCTTCGCGAGCAGCAGGTTCTCCCGCAGCGAGCTGTCGAAGAGGTGCGCGTCCTGCGCACACAGCCCGACGAACCGCCGTACGTCGTCCCCCTCCAGGTCGTACGCGTCCACGCCGCCCAGCGTGTACGAACCGGCCGCCGCGTCCAGGAACCGCAGCAGCACCTGTGCGAGGGTCGTCTTGCCGGACCCGGACGGGCCCACGACGGCGATCCGGCGGCCTTCCGTGACAGTCAGATCGAGCCCCGCGAGGGCGTCCCGCTCCTGTCCGGCGTACCGGGCCGACAGGCCCTTCACGACGACCGGGAACGGCGACGCGGGCGCCTCGCACGGCCGCTCCGGCTCCCGTACGGGTTCCGGGGCGTCCAGCACCTCGTACACCCGCTCCGCGCTCTTGCGGACCCGCTGGCGGTACTGCACGGCCAGCGGGAGGCCGAGGACGGCCTCGAAGGCGGCCAGCGGGGTGAGGACGACGACGGCCATGGCGACGCCGCCCAGCCGTCCGTCGGCGACCGCCTGGGCGCCTGCGAGCGCGGTGGCGGCGACGGTGAGGCCGGAGACGAGCGCGGTGAGGCCGTCACCGAGGGCGGTGGCGGTGGCGCCGCGCGAGGCGATCCGGGTGAGCACTCCGTCGGCCTCGCGTGCCTCGGCGGTACGTGCGGGAAGGGCGCCGGCGACGGCCAGTTCGGCTGTCCCGGTCAGCAGGTCGGTCACCCGCGTCGCCAGCGCACCGCGGGCCGGCGCCAGCCTCCGCTCCGCACGCCGGGCCACCGCACCGGTGACCAGCGGCACCCCGACCCCGGCAGCCAGCAGCCCCACGGCGAGTGCGGCACCGGCCTCGGGCAGCAGCCAGGCCGTGAAGCCGACAGACGCGGCGGACACGGTCAGTGCCGCGCCCGCGGGCAGCAGCCAGCGCAGCCAGTAGTCCTGGAGGGCGTCGACATCGGCGACGAGCCGCGACAGCAGGTCTCCGCGGCGGGTCCGCCGCAGCCCGGCGGGCGCCAGCCGCTCCAGGCGCCGGTACACGGCGACCCGGGTGTCGGCCAGCATCCGCAGCACGGCGTCGTGCGAGACGAGGCGCTCGGCGTAGCGGAAGACGGCCCGCCCGATCCCGAAGGCACGCGTCGCCGTGACGGCCACCATCAGATAGAGCACGGGCGGCTGCTGCGAGGCGCGCGAGATCAGCCACCCGGAGGTCGCCATGAGCCCGACGGCACTGCCGAGCGCGAGGCTCCCGAGAAGCAGGGCGAGCGCGAGCCGGCCGCGCCGGGGGCCGGACATGGCACGGACGCGGGCGAGGACACCGCGGCTTTCCGCTGCCGGTGCAGCCACGTCGGCGGTGTCAGCGGTGTCCGCGGTGGGAGGCGCCACCACCTCGACCTGCCTAGGCGCTTGAACCGTTCCGGCCTCGGCGGCGCCCGCGAGCGCGGGCTCGGCCAACCGCACCACCCGGTCCGCCACCCCCAGCAACGCCGGCCGGTGCACGACGAGGAGCACCGTGCGCCCCACCGCCAGCCTCCGCACCGCCGCCACGACGTCCGCCTCGGTGGCCCCGTCGAGCGCGGCGGTCGGCTCGTCGAGCAGCAGCACCGGCCGGTCCGCAAGGAACGCCCGGGCCAGCGCGAGCCGCTGCCGCTGCCCGGCGGACAGCCCGGCCCCGTCCTCGCCGAGCCCGGTCTCGGCGCCCAGCGGCAACGCGTCGACGAACTCCAGGGCCCCCGCATCCGCGAGCGCCTGCCGTACGGCGGCGTCGTCCGCGTCGGGCCGCGCCAACCGCACGTTCTCCGCGATCGTCCCGGCGAACAACTGCGGCCGCTGCGGCACCCACGCGACCTGCGACCGCCACCGGTCCAGGTCGGCGTCGACGAGATCGACTCCCCCGACCAGCACCCGCCCCTCCGCGGGCGCGACGAACCCCAGCAGTACGTTCAGCAGCGTGGACTTGCCCGCCCCGCTCGGCCCGACGAGCGCGACCGTCTCCCCGGGCTCGACGGCGAAGGACACGTCCTGGACGGAGTCACCGGACCGCCCCGGGTAGCGCACGGTGACGCCCTCGAAGGTCAGCGCACCAGCCGGCACGTCGGCTGTTCCCGCCGCCGGCACGGGCGTCTCCAGCACCTCGAAGATCTCCTCGGCGGCGGCCAGCCCTTCCGCCGCCGCGTGGTACTGCGCCCCGACCTGCCGCAGCGGCAGATAGGCCTCGGGCGCCAGCACGAGGATGACCAGGCCGTCGTACAGGTCCATCTCGCCGTGCACGAGCCGCATGCCGATCGTCACGGCGACCAGGGCCACCGACAGCGTGGCGAGCAGTTCCAGGGCGAAGGAGGAGATGAAGGCGATACGCAGCGTCCGCATGGTCGCCTGCCGGTACTCGCCGGTGATGCGCTTGATCGACTCGGCCTGCGCCTTGGCCCGGCCGAACACCTTCAGGGTCGGCAGACCGGCGACGACGTCGAGGAAGTGCCCGGACAGCCGGGACAGCAGCTGCCACTGACGGTCCATCCGGGACTGGGTGGCCCAGCCGATCAGCACCATGAAGACCGGGATGAGCGGGAGAGTGCCCACGATGATGGCGGCCGAGACCCAGTCCTCGGTGACCACGCGCGCCAGCACCGCCACCGGCACGACCACCGCCAGCCCCAACTGCGGGAGATAGCGCGAGAAGTAGTCGTCCAGGGCGTCGACGCCCCGCGTGGCGAGGGCGACCAGCGAACCGGTCCGCTGCCCGCTCAGCCACCCAGGGCCGAGCGCCACGGCCCGCTCCAGCAACCGCCCCCGCAGTTCGGACTTCACCGCCGCGCTCGCCCGATGCGCTGCGAGCTCGGTGAGCCACGAGACCAGCGCACGACCACCGGCGACCGCCACCAACAACAGCAGGGGAGTGCGGAGTTCAGCGACCGCCATCCCGTGCTGGAAGGCGCCCACCACCACCTCGGCGATGAGCATCGCCTGAGCGATGACCAGCGCCGCTCCGACGACGCCCAGTCCGACGACCGCCGCCATGAAAAGGCGAGTGGCGCGGGCGTAGCGGAGCAGACGCGGATCGATTGGTTTCACGTGAAACACACCTCAATGCGTGGCTTCGGCGATGTGCTGCGTTCCGATGCGCTTGCGGAACACCCAGTAGGTCCAGCTCTGGTAGAGCAGGACGATCGGCGTGGCGATCGCCGCACACCAGGTCATGATCTTCAGGGTGTACGGGCTCGACGAGGCGTTGGTGACCGTCAGGCTCCAGTCCTCGTGGAGCGAGGACGGCATGACGTTCGGGAAGAGCGACAGGAAGAGCATCGCCACGGCGGCCACGATGGTGACGCCGGACAGTGCGAACGACCAGCCCTCACGGCCGGCCTGATTGGCCACCAGCGCGGCGACCAGGGCGGCGACGGCCACGACCAGAGCGACCAGGCTCTTGCCGTCACCGCTGTCGACCTGCGTCCACAGCAGGAAGATCAGCGCGCACACGGCCGTGACGAGCCCGACCTGGAGCGCCAGCTTCCGTGCCCGCTCCCGGATGTCCCCGACGGTCTTGAGCGCCGTGAACACCGCCCCGTGGAAGGTGAACAGCGTGAGCGTCACCAGGCCGCCGAGGAGGGCGTAGGGGTTGAGCAGGTCCCAGAAGGTGCCGACGTACTCGAAGTTCTTGTCGATCTTCACGCCCCGCACGATGTTGCCGAAGGCGACACCCCACAGGAAGGCGGGGATGAGGGAGGTCCAGAAGATCGCGGTCTCCCAGTTGCGCTGCCAGTTCTCCTCGGGCCGCTTCGCCCGGTACTCGAAGGCGACACCGCGGACGATCAGGGAGACCAGGATGATCAGCAGCGGCAGATAGAAGCCGGAGAAGAGCGTGGCGTACCACTCGGGGAAGGCGGCGAAGGTCGCGCCGCCCGCCGTGAGCAGCCACACCTCGTTGCCGTCCCAGACGGGGCCGATCGTGTTGATCAGCACCCGCTTCTCGGGCCGGTTGCGGGCCAGCAGCTTGGTGAGGATGCCGACCCCGAAGTCGAAGCCCTCCAGGAAGAAGTAGCCGGTCCACAGGACGGCGATGAGCACGAACCAGACGTCGTGAAGTTCCATGACTCGATCTCCCTCGGCCTAGTACGAGAAGGCCATCGGCTTGTCGGCGTCACGGGTGTCGCCGCCGATCTTCGTGGGCGGGTTGAGGTCGGCCTCGGTGAGCTCGGGCGGTCCTGCCTTGATGTACTTCACGAGCAACTTGACCTCGACGACGGCGAGGATGGCGTAGAGCGTCGTGAAGACGATCATCGAGGTGAGGACCTCGCCCTGGGAGACACCGGGGGAGACCGCGTCACGGGTCTGCAGGACGCCGTAGACGACCCACGGCTGCCGGCCCATCTCGGTGAAGATCCAGCCCCAGGAGTTGGCGATCAGCGGGAAGCCCATGGTCAGGACGGCGATCCGCCAGTACCACCGGGTGAGCTTCGGGCCGAGGGCCTTCTTGCCGCGGGGCATCAGCACGAGATGCGGCACCTCGTCGTCGGCCACCCGCAAGTGCTGCGGCAGCATGAACTTCTTGCGGGTCAGCCACAGGCCCAGCACACCGATCGCGAGCGACGTCATACCGAAGCCGATCATCCACCGGAAACCCCAGTAGGCGACGGGGATGTTGGGCCGGTAGTCGCCGGGCCCGTACTTCTCCTGCTCGGCCTTGTTGACGTCGTTGATGCCGGGGACGTACGAGGTGAAGTCGTCCTTGGCGAGGAAGGACAGCAGGCCCGGGATCTCTATGGCGACCTTGTTGTGGCCCTTGTCGACGTCGCCTACCGCGAAGACCGAGAAGGGCGCCGGCTTCTCGCCGTCCCACAGCGCCTCGGCGGCGGCCATCTTCATCGGCTGCTGCTCGTACATGATCTTGCCGAGGGTGTCGCCGCTGATCGCGGTGAGCAGACCGCCGACGATGACGGTGACCAGGCCGAGCCGCAGCGAGGTCTTCATGTCGCTGATGTGCTTCTTGCGCAGCAGGTGGAAGGCGGAGATGCCGACCATGAAGGCGCCACCGGTCAGGAACGCGGCGGACAGGGTGTGGAAGGCCTGGGCGAGCGCGGTGTTCTGCGTCAGCACCAGCCAGAAGTCGGTGAGTTCGGCCCTCCCCTTCGCCTCGTTGATCCGGTAGCCGACGGGGTGCTGCATCCACGAGTTGGCCGCGAGGATGAAGTACGCCGACAGGATCGTGCCGATGGAGACCATCCAGATGCAGGCCAGGTGGATCTTCTTCGGCAGCTTGTCCCAGCCGAAGATCCACAGCCCGATGAACGTCGACTCGAAGAAGAAGGCGATCAGGGCCTCGAAGGCGAGCGGGGCACCGAAGATGTCACCGACGAAGCGCGAGTAGTCGGACCAGTTCATGCCGAACTGGAACTCCTGCACGATGCCGGTGACCACACCCATCGCGATGTTGATCAGGAAGAGCTTGCCCCAGAACTTCGTCGCCCTGAGGTACTTCTCCTTCTCCGTGCGCACCCAGGCGGTCTGCAGGCCGGCCGTGAGGGCCGCGAGCGAGATCGTCAGGGGGACGAAGAGGAAGTGGTAGACGGTGGTGATGCCGAACTGCCAGCGCGCCAATGTCTCCGGCGCCAGAGCCAGGTCCACGTCGTCAGTCTCCTTACGTCGCCGTGGTACAGCGGCAGTTTGCCCCTTATGTCACACACATCACTGGAGCAACCGGGACACGCTTGTGAACGCGTTCACATTCACAAGCCCAGTATGACGTACTGAATTTCGACTAACGGCAGGGGGGTCATGTCTCCTGCGTCACCCGGGCATGACCCTTGGCAGCAACTTCAACATCTTGTTGAATTGCTGGCCATGCAGATACGGATCTCCTGGCCCTCGGGCCACCTCACCGCGACTCTCGACGACACCCCGACAGCGCAGGCCCTCACCAAGGCGCTGCCGCTAGTCTCCTCCGCCCACACCTGGGGGCAGGAGGTCTACTTCGACACAGGGCTCTCGGTTCCACGTGAAACCAACGCCCAGCAAGTCGTGGAGCCCGGCACAGTGGCCTTCTGGACCGACGGCGACGCCCTCGCGCTCCCCTTCGGGCCCACGCCGATCTCGCGGGGCGACGAGTGCCGCCTCGCGAGTCCGTGCAACGTCATGGGCCGCCTGGACAGCGACCCGAGCCTGTTGGCGTCCGTGCGGGACGGAGACCCCGTCCGCGTCGAACGCGTGGAGAACTAGAGCTCCTCAGGGACCCTGCGGTCAGAGCTCCTTACGGAACCCTTCCGCCACCTTCAGGAAGATGTCGTTCGCCTCGGCCTCCCCGACCGTCACCCGCACACCCTCGCCGGGGAACGGCCGGACCACCACGCCGTGCCGGTCGCACGCCGCCGCGAAGTCGACCGTGCGCTCCCCCAGCCGCAGCCACACGAAGTTGGCCTGGGTCTCGGGCACCGTCCAGCCCTGAGCGCGCAGTCCCTCGACCACACGGTTGCGCTCACACACCAGGGAGCCCACCCGGCCGAGCAGTTCGTCCTCCGCACGCAGCGACGCGACCGCCGCGTCCTGCGCGAGTTGGCTGACGCCGAAGGGCACCGCGGTCTTGCGCAGCGCCGCCGCCACGGGCTCATGGGCGATGGCGAATCCGACACGGAGGCCGGCGAGACCGTACGCCTTGGAGAAGGTCCGCAGGACGCAGACGTTCGGCCGGTCGCGGTAGAGCTCCACCCCGTCCGGCACCTCGTTGTCGCGGATGAACTCGCGGTACGCCTCGTCGAGGACGACGAGCACATCGCTCGGCACCCGGTCGAGGAACCGCTCCAGCTCGGCCCGCCGCACGACCGTGCCCGTCGGGTTGTTGGGGTTGCAGACGAAGATCAGCCGCGTCCGGTCGGTGATGGCCGCGGCCATCGCGTCCAGGTCGTGCACATCGCCGGGCGTCAGCGGGACCTTCACCGAGGTCGCGCCGCTGATCTGCGTGATGATCGGATACGCCTCGAAGGACCGCCAGGCGTAGATGACCTCGTCGCCGGGTCCCGAGGTCGCCTGGATCAGCTGCTGGGCGACGCCGACCGAACCCGTGCCGGTGGCCAGGTGCGTCAGCGGGACGCCGAAGCGCTCGGACAGCTCGTTCATCAGGCCCGTGCAGGCCATGTCCGGGTAGCGGTTGAAGGCCGTTGCCGCCGCCGTGACGCTCTCCATCACGCCCGGAAGGGGCGGATAGGGGTTCTCGTTGGAGGAGAGCTTGTAGGCGACCGGGCCGTCGGCCGCGGCGGGCTTGCCGGGCTTGTAGGTGGGGATACCCTCCAGCTCGGCGCGCAGCTTGGGGCTCGTCTCGCTCACCGCAGTCCTCCTCGCGACCACCGACGGCCCCGTCCACGCCGCCGGCTTCCAATACTCCACACCTTATGAGGATTCGGCGCCGGTGCGTACAGGTGGGACGCAGGAGATCGCAAACCACACCAGTCCCACTGGCATCAGGGGCATCACCGCCCGAAGGCAGACGAATCGCAGGGCGCTCTCACATATATCTATGCGCCGGTGGTGCGCGCCGTGGCGCGCATCCCTCGTGAAGGTGAGTTGAGACCTCTTCGAAACATCGAGGAGTTGGCAGGCTCATGCGTGCCGACAAGTCACGTAGTGCCATTGGATCGTTCAACTCCCTTTCATTCGAAGGGAATTGACAGGCGATGACCATGCAGAAACGTGCCTGTCAACGCGTGCATATGCGTCCGCACTACCCCACCGCATGAGCCCTACTATCGGCTCGCCATGACAGCAGCAGGGAAGCACCAGGTGAGCCGCGCGGAAACCTCACGTCGAGGCAGCCGACCGGGCCGGGCGGGCATCAGAGACGTGGCCGCCGCCGCCGGAGTCTCCATCACGACCGTCTCCGATGCCCTCAACGGCAAGGGCCGGCTCCCGGACGCCACCCGACGCCATGTCCGAGAAGTCGCCGACCGACTGGGCTATCGCCCGTCGGCAGCGGCCCGAACCCTCCGTACCGGCAAGTCGGGACTCATCGGCCTGACCGTGACGACGTACGGGGATGAACCTTTCACCTTCACCGAGTTCGCGTACTTCGCCGAGATGGCCCGGGCCGCCACCTCGGCCGCGCTCGCCCGCGGCTACGCGCTCGTCATCCTCCCGGCGACCTCACGCCACGACGTGTGGTCGAACGTCGCCCTGGACGGCACGGTCGTCATCGATCCGTCCGACCAGGACCCGGTCGTCAGCGAGCTGGTCCGGCAGGGACTGCCGGTGGTCTCCGACGGCCGCCCGGCCGGCGAGCTGCCGGTGACCGCCTGGGTCGACAACGACCACGAGGCCGCCGTGCTCGGCATCCTCGACCATCTGGCCGACGCCGGCGCCCGCCGCATCGGCCTGCTGACGGGGACGTCGACCGACACCTACACGCATCTGTCGACGACGGCGTACCTGCGCTGGTGCGAGCGGGTCGGCCAGGACCCGGTGTACGAGGCCTATCCGGCCCACGACCCCTGTGCGGGCGCCGTCGCCGCCGACCGGCTGCTGGCCCGGCCCGACCGGCCCGACGCCGTCTACGGCCTGTTCGACCCCAACGGCACCGATCTGCTCGCCGCCGCCCGTCGCTACGGGCTGCGCGTACCGGAGGACCTGCTTCTGGTCTGCTGCAGCGAATCCACCGTGTACGCCAGCACGGAGCCCCCCATCACCACGCTCTCGCTGAAGCCGCGACGCATCGGCACGGCGGTCGTCCAGCTCCTCATCGACGCCATCGAAGGGGTCGAGTCGGACCAACCGGTCGAGCAGGTGATACCGACCGAACTGATCGTGCGCACTTCGTCCCAGCGACGCCCGCCGCGGACGACCGTCAGCCCGCCCCGGTCACCGGAGGAGAAGTAGAGCGCGGACGCCGTACGGCCCTCACCGGGTCGTCAGCAGGTGGCCGAAGCCCTGCCCAATCGGGGCGAAAGCCGCGGTGAACTGGACTCTTGCGCCGATTCACCACCCCTGGGTCATCACATGGCGCGATCCGCATTCCTATGATGGGCCCACGACACCGCGGGCCGCTGCGACCAGGCAGTCCGAAGCGGTGCAGATGCGGCGCGATGGTGGAGGGGTCTGATGACTCAGGGGGCCGGTCAGGGACCCGAGGCGGAGCGGACGGCGACGTTGCGCGACTTCCGGGTACCCGCGTACGTCCACGAGACCGGTCCGTACGGCCACAGCACGCACCCCGGCGACGTCGCGCCGCCCCACGAGGAGGCGTACCCCGAGGGTTACCCGGAGGGGTACACCCCGACGGAGCGGAACCTTCCGGTCGTCAACCGCGGTGACACCCTTCAGGTGAGCGTCGACCCGGCCGTGGTCCCGCAGCCCGTGGACGGGCCGGGCGCCCTGTTCGTCGTCGGGGATGTGCACGGCTATCTCGACGAGCTGGTGGCGGCCCTCCAGGAGAAGGGCCTCATCGACTCCGCGGGCAACTGGTGCGCCGGCACCGCCCGGCTGTGGTTCCTCGGCGACTTCACCGACCGCGGCCCGGACGGCATCGGCGTCATCGACCTCGTGATGCGGCTGTCCGCGGAGGCCGCCGCAGCCGGCGGCTACTGCAAGGCCCTCATGGGCAACCACGAGCTGCTGCTGCTCGGCGCCAAGCGGTTCGGCGACACCCCCGTCAACTCCGGCGCGGGCACCGCCACCTTCCAGGCGGCCTGGCTGCTCAACGGCGGGCAGAAGACCGACATGGACCGCCTCCAGGACCACCACCTGCAGTGGATGGCCCGCCTCGACGCCATGGAGGCCGTCGACGGTCATCTGCTCGTCCACTCGGACACCACCGCCTACCTCGACTACGGCGACTCGATCGAGGCGGTCAACGACACGGTCCGCGAGACCCTCACGCGCAACGACGCCGACGAGGTGTGGGACCTGTTCCGCAAGTTCACCAAGCGCTTCTCCTTCCGCGACGAGGGCGGCGCCGACCATGTGCGGTCCCTGCTCGATACGTACGGCGGCACCCGGATCGTTCACGGACACAGCCCGATTCCCTACCTCCTGGGCGAAGTCGGCTCCGAGGACGGCGAGGACGGGGGCGGCCCCGTGGTCGAGGGACCGCACGTCTACGCCGACGGACTGGCCATCGCGATGGACGGCGGCGTGACCATGGCCGGAAAGCTGCTGGTCCAGCAACTTCCGCTGGATATCTGAACGTTCACCGGGCAGACGATCCCCCATGCCGGACCGATCGGAGACGGCGCAGGCCAGGGCCCAATTTCTGGAAACCCCCTGTCACCCTGTGCGGTGACCGCTCTACCATCGGCTTATCCGTAGCAGGCTCCCCTCCGTTTCTGCCCGACGGCTCACAGTCATGCGAGCCCCAAGCCCTACGGAGCATCGGGGGATGCACATGAACAGCGTTCCGCAGCACCTGCTGAGCGAGGACCGCCAGGAATACGAGCGGATCCTCGATGAGGCGCTGCGCTCCGCCCCACACCGCCCGGAACTGGCCGCTGTGGGACAGCGGCTCAATCCCGAACAGCTGCGCACCATGGCGCTCAACGCCACCGCGATCATCACGGCGGCCGCGGCGACCGAGTACCAGCACTACGTGAAGGTCCGCGAGGAACTGCGCCAGCCGGCGCCGTCCACCCCGACGTCCGTGCGCGAGACCGGCTCCGCGGAGTCCGGTTCGAGCGCGGCGGGGCTCGCCGCCACCATGGGAGAGGTCGCCGAGACCGCCGGCGCGGGCGCCGTCGCCGTCGTCGCGGTGCTGGCTCCCGTCCTCGCCGGCACCGCCGCGGCGATATTCCTGCTGGTCGGCTACATCCTGAAGATGCTCGACCCGGAACAGGCGTTCGCCAGGACGATGCTGACCACGGGCTGGGTCTTCGGCGCGATGACCGCGGTGGCGATCCTGGTCGCCGCGGTGGGGCTGCTGCTCACCGCCCTGCGCAACCGCCCCTCGCTCGTCGACACCGGGCCGTACGCCGAGCTGACCGGGGAGGTCGCCCGCGCCAGGGAAGCCTGGCACGACGCCCTGCTGGAGCGGGGCGTCCTGCCCTTCCTGCGGGACGCCCTGGCCGACCCCGGCACCGCGGCAGCCCTGCACCGCACCACACCGCAGGCGCCCAGCCGCATGCCCAACCTCGGCTACGACCGCCCGGGCTTCAGCAGCCCGGACGACGGCACCACGGGCTCCCGCCCCAGCTTCAGCAGCCCGGACTACACCAGCCCGGACTTCGGCGGCCCCGAACACCAGCCGGAGTGACCCCCGGCTTGCGCCCCTCGCCGCGACCAACCGCCTTCGGGGGAGCGCAAGCCGGATGTCCGACCGACGGCACGGACAAGGGGTACACCTGTCCCCGCCGCCGCCCCATCACTCGGTACTCAGTCCGCGATCGGCAGATACACCCGGTTCCCCGCCGCCGCGAACTCCTTCGACTTCTGCGCCATCCCTTCCTCGATCTCCCCCTGACTGCTGCCGTGTTGGCGGCGGATGTCCTGGGAGATCTTCATCGAGCAGAACTTCGGACCGCACATCGAGCAGAAGTGGGCCGTCTTGGCCGGCTCCGCCGGGAGTGTCTCGTCGTGGAACTCTCGGGCCGTGTCGGGGTCGAGGGCCAGGTTGAACTGGTCCTCCCAGCGGAACTCGAAGCGGGCGTCCGACAGGGCGTCGTCCCACTCCTGTGCGCCAGGGTGCCCCTTGGCAAGGTCCGCCGCATGGGCCGCGATCTTGTAGGTGATGACGCCGGTCTTCACGTCGTCACGGTTGGGCAGGCCCAAGTGCTCCTTGGGCGTGACGTAGCAGAGCATCGCAGTGCCCCACCACGCGATCATCGCGGCGCCTATGCCCGAGGTGATGTGGTCGTACGCCGGGGCGACGTCCGTGGTCAGCGGGCCGAGCGTGTAGAACGGAGCCTCCTCGCAGATCTCCTGCTGAAGGTCGATGTTCTCCTTGATCTTGTGCATCGGGACATGCCCCGGGCCCTCGATCATGGTCTGAACGTTGAAACGCTTGGCGATCGTGTTGAGTTCCCCGAGCGTCCTCAACTCCGCGAACTGCGCCTCGTCGTTGGCGTCCGCGATCGAGCCGGGCCGCAGGCCGTCGCCGAGCGAGTACGTGACGTCGTAGGCGGCGAGGATCTCGCAGAGTTCCTCGAAGTTCTCGTAGAGGAAGCTCTCCTTGTGGTGCGCCAGGCACCACGCCGCCATGATCGAGCCGCCGCGAGAGACGATGCCCGTCTTGCGGTTCGCGGTCAGCGGGACGTACGGCAGGCGGACGCCCGCGTGGACGGTCATGTAGTCCACGCCCTGCTCGGCCTGCTCGATGACCGTGTCCTTGTAGATCTCCCAGGTCAGTTCCTCGGCCTTGCCGTCGACCTTCTCCAGCGCCTGGTAAAGCGGCACTGTGCCGATGGGGACGGGGGAGTTGCGCAGCACCCACTCACGGGTGGTGTGGATGTTGCGGCCCGTGGAGAGGTCCATGACCGTGTCGGCGCCCCAACGGGTCGCCCAGGTCATCTTCTCGACCTCCTCCTCGATGGAGGAGGTGACCGCGGAGTTGCCGATGTTGGCGTTGACCTTCACCAGGAACCGCTTGCCGATGATCATCGGCTCGATCTCCGGGTGGTTGACGTTCGCCGGGAGCACCGCGCGCCCCGCCGCGATCTCGTCCCGGACGACCTCGGGCGCCACGTTCTCCCGGATGGCCACGTACTCCATCTCGGGCGTGATCTCGCCGCGGCGCGCATACGCCAGCTGCGTCACCGCCCCGCCGTCACGGCTCCGGCGCGGCAGTCGGGGCCGCCCCGGGAAGACCGCGTCGAGGTTGCGCAGGTTGCCGCCCCGCGGCGAGGTGTGCTTGATGCCGTCGTCCTCGGGACGGACGGGACGACCCGCGTACTCCTCGGTGTCGCCGCGAGCGATGATCCAGTTCTCCCGCAGCGGGGCCAGGCCCCGGCGGACATCGGTATCGACCAGGGGATCGGTGTACGGGCCCGACGTGTCGTACAGCGTGACCGACTGCCCGTTGGTGAGGTGCACCTGACGGACCGGCACTCGAAGGTCGGGGCGCGAGCCCTCGACGTACCCCTTGTGCCAGCCGATGGACTTCCCACTCTCCGTGGACTTTTCGCCCGCGATGGGCTGTTCGTCCTGGCTGGAGGCAGGCGTGCGCGCGTCCTTGATGGTCATGAGACCTACTCCCTACGCCGGCATTACCCGGTAACAGGTTCGGCGGTCGACGCAGCGGTTTCCGTCTGCCGACGTTTCGTGGGGAACGTCACTCACTGGTGACGACGTTCCACGTGAAACATCGCTGGGACGGAGGTCAGCGCCCTCTCAGCCCGGTGCTCCGAGCTCCCGCGTGTACAAAGGTGCCTCCACGCTAGCGTCAATTCGGGCGCGGTGAACAGAGGGCCCCTGCCGTTCTTGCGATGATCGGTCGGTGACCACGACACCGCAGCCCCCGTATCCGCCCGAGCCACCCCGTGGCCCCGGCCGCAGAGGCGGCGGCGCTCAGCCCGGGCCGGATGACTGGAACGGGCCTGAGTCCGGCGGCTGGAACGGGCCAGGGCCGGGTGGCTGGAATGGGCGCGGGCCCGGTCCCGGACCTGCTTCCGGTCCTGGACCTGGACCCGGTCCTCGTCCTGGGCCCGGTCCTCGTCCTGGGCCCGGTCCTCGTCCTGGGCCCGGCGGAGGATTCGAGCAAGGGCCCCGACCCGGCGGCCGGGTCGAACGCGGGCCGGCAAGCGGCGGCGGTCACCACCACGGTCACGACCCTGCCGGCGGCCCCGGCCACAGCCACGAGCACGCACACGGCACCGATGGCGGGCACGGCGCCTTCCCGAGGGAAGGCAGCGGCGGCGGCACGGGAGATGGCGGTGGCACGGGAGGTGGCGGCGGGCACGGTCACTCGCACGGCCACAGTCACAGCCACGGCCCCGCGGCCCCCGTCTCCAAGCACCTGCGCAAGGTCATCGCGGCGATCCTCATCCCGTTCGGTGCCGCCGTTCTGGTGGGCCTCGCCGTGCTGTGGCCCGGCGGTGCCCCCGCGCACGAGCGCACCGGCGTCGGCTTCGACCGGCAGACCCAGCAGGCCACCGTCACCAAGGTCGACGAGGTGAGCTGCAAGTCCGTCAACGCCTCCGGCGAGACGCCGACCGGCGACACCTCCACGGCCGAGGGCTCCTCCGCCCAGCAACAGGCCGACGGCACCTGCAAGAAGGCCACGATCCGCGTCGACACCGGCAAGGACAAGGGCCGTACGTTCACCGAGATCGTGCAGCCGGACCAGTCTCGGCAGTTGCACGAGGGCGAGAAGGTCGTGGTCGCCTACGAGCCCTCCGCGCCGAAGGACCTGCAGTACTCGGTCACCGACGTGAACCGCCGGTTCCCCATGGCCCTGCTCGCCGGCATCTTCGCCCTGGCCGTCGTGGTCGTCGGGCGGTTGCGCGGTGTCATGGCTCTCGTCGCGCTGGCGATCAGCTTCCTGATCCTGAACTTCTTCATCCTGCCCGCGATCCTCCAGGGTTCGAACCCGCTGGTCGTGGCCGTGATCGGGGCGAGCGCCATCATGCTGATCGCGCTGTATCTGTGTCACGGGCTGTCGGCGAGAACCTCCGTCGCGGTGCTCGGAACGCTGATCTCACTGCTGCTGATCGGCATCCTCGGCTCGCTGTTCATCGGCTGGGCGGCGCTCACCGGCAACACCGACGACAACACGGGTCTGATCCATGGCCTGTTTCCGTCGATCGACATGAGCGGTCTGCTGCTCGCCGGCGTCATCATCGGCTCGCTCGGCGTCCTCGACGACGTCACGGTCACGCAGACCTCGGCGGTCTGGGAGCTGCACGAGGCCAACCCCTCGATGGGCTGGCGCGGGCTGTACCGCGCGGGCATCCGCATCGGCCGCGACCACATCGCCTCGGTCGTCAACACGCTCGTCCTCGCCTATGCGGGCGCCGCGTTGCCTCTGCTGCTGCTCTTCTCGATCGCGCAGAGCAGCGTGGGGACGGTCGCCAACAGCGAGTTGGTGGCGGAGGAGATCGTGCGGACGCTCGTCGGCTCGATCGGCCTGGTGGCGTCCGTCCCGGTCACGACGGCCCTCGCGGCGCTGGTGGTGTCGGCCGACCGGCCCGGCTCCGGCACGATTCCGACAGGCGGCGAGCCGACTCCGGCGGGCACGCAGGCAGGCGCACAGCCCGGGGCGCAAGCTGGGGCGTACGGCACACAGGGCGCCCAGGCTCCGCAGCCGGCCACCGCACGGGGTGGCCGCGGGCGCCGCCGTAAGCACTGACGCCGCGCCGCCCCCAACCGACCCGGCCCAGCCACTCGGCCACCCGACCACCCAGCCACAACGCCGTGCAGGCTCCAGAACCGGCCCACGCCGGAACGCCCCACGCCCCAGCCGCCCAGAACACACGAACGCACCCCTCCCCAGAAGAAGCGTTCCTGCACCCCTCCACACCGGCGCTGAAGCGTTCCGCCTCCCCTACCGGCGTGACGCTTCAGCCCGCGCTCTGCTCCTCCGCCAGAATGCGGTCCAGCGCCTCGTCGAGATGGGCGTCGAAGTCCGCGAGCGCCCCTTCCTGGCCCAGCGGCACCAGCTTGTCGGTGCGGTCGAGGAAGGCGATGAGCGGCGCCGTCGACGAGCGGAACAGCGCCTGGTCGGCGCCGACCTGAAGCCGGATCAGCACCTCACCGAGCGTCTCGTGCTCCGCCGGCGCAATGCGCACATCCCCGTCGCCGCTCGGCCGCCCCACGCCGTCGATCAGCAACTCGCGCCCGAAGGCCCAGGTCACGGGGGCGTCCCCGGGCAGGTGGAAGGTCAGTCGCACCGCGTAGGGATCACAGGTCTCGTAGCGCAGCTCCACCGGGATACGGAACGAGAGCTCCTCGGACACGAGAAAGCTCATCATGACCTCTGCCTGTACGGACTCGTCCATCGTCTACCCCGTCATCTGCCGTCAACTGGCCGGGAATGATCCCTCTGACTCTGGTGGAATCTTGCTGAACGTATACGGGAGATCACAAGGAGTGAGTTTTCAGATACTGATAGAGATCGCGAGCGACCCCAGAAGCTGTCCGATCTCGCTCTGCAGCCGACGTGTGGCATCCATCAGCCGGTCCGCCTGATGGGAGGGGAGAGAAATGGCCATGGTCGCGGCGGTCGGTCCGATCGTGATCGGGATCGCCGCGCACACCGTGCCGAGCGCGTACTCCTGCTGTTCGAAGACCGGCTCCATCCGCCCCATCCGATCCAGGCGCCGGAGCAGTGTGTGGTTGTCGTGCACGGTGTACGGGGTGATGGCCTGCACGGGGTAGCGCTCGAGGTGATCGCGGCGGGCGCCCTCGTCCAGTTGGGACAGCAGACACTGGCCGATGGCGTGCGCATGCCCCGTCTCACGGAAGTCGGCCCACTCCTCCACCGCGGGGTTGCCCGGGGTGTCGGAGACGCACATGACCTCGATCTCGCCCTCGCGGTACATCGCGTAGTACACGGGTACGCCGATCACGTCCCGCCAGTGGGCCAGCGCCTCGACGACCGTGCTGCGACGTTTCTGCTTGGCTCCGCTGCTGCTCAGCCGCTCGGCCGCCTCGCCGAGGAAGAACAGACCCTTGTCCCGGCGCAGATAGCCCTCGTGCACGAGGGTGCGCAGCAGGTGGTAGGCGGTCGGCAGGGCGAGGCCGGTCTCCCGGGCCAGTTGCTTGGCGGGGGCGCCGTGTTCATGCCCGGCGACGGACTCCAGCAGGCGCATCGCGCGCTGGACCGAGCCGATGAGGGTCGTGGAGGGGGTCTGCTCCTGCTGGTCGGCATGGTCCGACCGCTCCGGCCGTTGGACAGGCGTCGCCGCGTGCCGCTCAACGGGAGTCACCGGTCGTACAGGAGTCGTCTGTCCAGCCGAAGCCGCCGGTCGTGGCGGAGGCGCCGTCTGTACGGGTACGTGAAGTTCTGCGGGTGCGGTGTCAACCGTGGCCAAGGGTCACTCCCGAAGCGCGAGGGGGCTGCCCGTGCGGGGGGACACGGGAGGGGGTGTACGCCGCTCGCGGGGGATCGTCCCCGCGTCGAATTCCGGACTTTAACCGCCCGCCACCGCTCACAGACGGCCTGTGCCGAAAACTTCCCTCGCGCGAGGGAACCGGTGATTCCTGTTACCGATCACCGATACCCGTCACCCATGGCCCGTGCGGACCTCACCAGTCGCTGCGCGACGATGAGCTCGTCGTGAACTTCCGTACGACGTAGATGAGCCCGCCGACCAAAGCCACGAAGATAAGTGCCTTGAACAGCAGCCAGACGACGAAGTGCAGGACGCTGGCTATCAGCCCGCCGAACACGACCAGGGCGATGACGGGCACCGCGATCCACTTCACCCACCACGGCAGTCCCGCGAAGATCTCACGCATCGCCCCAACCTCTCTCGTCCCCGGCATCTCTTGTCGCCGGATCCTTCCGATGTCCTGCTTCGATGCTAGGGCGGGCAGGGGCCCGAACGGGGGCCTCGCACCCCTCGTCGTCCCCTGATCGAACCCCTAGGGAACCCCGAGGCGGCGGCTCAGCTCTCCGGGGGAGAGAAGACCACCAGAACCCGCAGATCCTCGCTGATGTGGTGGAACTTGTGGGCGACACCGGCCGGCACGTACACGACGCTGCCCCGGGCCACCTGGGTCGTCTCCAGACCCACCGTGATCGCGGCACGCCCGCTCACAACGAAGTAGACCTCGTCCTGGTTGTGCGGCTTCTGTGGATCATGCTCACCGGCGTCGAGCGCGTACAGGCCGACGGACATGTTCCGTTCCCGCAGAAACTGCAGGTAGGCGCCCTCGTTGGAGGCGCGCTCCGCCTCCAGTTCGTCCAGCCGGAATGCCTTCATCGCAGTTGTCCGCCCTCGTCGCACTGCTGGTAACCGATCTCTTCTGCCACGATCAGACACATGAAGAATTTCGTAGTCAAGACGATCGCCAACGCGGGCGCCCTGGCGGTCGCCGTGTGGCTGCTCGACAAGATCACCCTGACCGGTGACAGCACGGGCAAGAAGATCGGAACGCTGATCCTCGTCGCGCTGATCTTCGGCGTGGTCAACTTCCTGGTCAAGCCGATCGTGAAGCTGCTCAGCCTCCCGCTGCTCATCCTCACGCTCGGTCTGTTCACCCTGGTCGTCAACGCGCTGATGCTGCTGCTGACGTCGTGGCTGGCGGACAAGCTCGACCTGAGCTTCCACGTCGACGGGTTCTGGACCGCCGTCCTCGGTGGCCTGATCATCTCGATCGTGTCCTGGGCGCTCAACGTCGTCCTCCCCGACGGGGACTGAGCCGGAAGATGACCTACCGCGTCTGCTTCGTCTGCACCGGCAACATCTGCCGCTCGCCGATGGCCGAGTCCGTCTTCCGCGCCCGCGTAGCGGAGGCCGGGCTCGACGACCGGGTCGAGGTCGACAGCGCCGGTACGGGCGGCTGGCACGAGGGCGACGGCGCCGACCCGCGCACCGTCTCCGTCCTCGAGGAGCACGGGTACGACAGCGCCCACACGGCCCGTCAGTTCCAGCCGTCGTGGTTCGCCCGGCTCGATCTCGTCATCGCCCTCGACCACGGCCACCTCAAGGCCCTGCGGCGCCTCGCGCCGACGCCGGAGGACGCGGCGAAGGTGCGTCTGCTGCGCTCGTACGACGCGTCGGCGGGCGACGATCTCGACGTACCGGACCCGTACTACGGCGGTATGGACGGTTTCGA
The DNA here is from genome assembly GCF_015163075.1 of Streptomyces justiciae. Taxonomy (GTDB): domain Bacteria; phylum Actinomycetota; class Actinomycetes; order Streptomycetales; family Streptomycetaceae; genus Streptomyces; species Streptomyces justiciae. Next base: position 644,640 of record NZ_JADDXU010000003.1, on the reverse strand, counting down.
GGAGTGCCTTGAGATGGTGGAGGCGGCGAGCGTGGGCCTGCTCGACGCCGTACGCGAGGACGTGGGAGGACAGGCGGCATGAGGGAGACGACCGGGGCCACCGGGGAGGGCACGCGCGCGGTGCGGGCCGGACTGCCCGAGCCCGTCAAGAACGAGCCCACCCTTCCCGGCCCGGTCTTCGCCGCCCATTTCCATCTGCCGGGCGACGTCGAGGGGCCGTACACCTACGGCCGCGACGAGAACCCGACTTGGACCCTTCTGGAGCGGGCCGTCGGCGAGTTGGAGGCGCCCGGGCAGGACGACGTCCAGACGCTCGTGTTCGCCTCCGGCATGGCCGCCATCTCGTCGGTGCTCTTCTCGCAGCTGCGCGCCGGGGACACCGTCGTCATGCCGGACGACGGCTACCAGGCGCTGCCCCTGGTCCATGAGCAGCTGCGGGCGTACGGCATCCAGGTACGGACCGCGCCGACGGGCGGGGACGCGCAGCGGGCCGTCCTGGAGGGCGCTCGGCTGCTGTGGATCGAGACGCCGTCGAATCCCGGGCTCGACGTGTGCGACATCCGGCGGCTCGTGGAAGCGGCACACGCGCGTGGCGCCCTCGTCGCGGTCGACAACACGCTCGCCACGCCGCTCGGACAGCGCCCCCTGGAGCTCGGTGCCGACTTCTCCGTGGCGAGCGGCACCAAGCAGCTCACGGGGCACGGGGACGTGCTCCTGGGATACGTCTGTGGCCGCGACGCCCAGGCGATGACGGCCGTACGACGCTGGCGCAAGCTCGTCGGGGCGATCCCCGGCCCCATGGAGGCCTGGCTCGCGCACCGGTCGATCGCCACGCTCCAGCTGCGTGTCGAGCGGCAGAGCGCCAATGCGCTGGCCGTCGCCGAGGCGCTGCGCGACTGGCCCGAGGAGTTCGCCGTGCGCTACCCGGGGCTGCCCGCCGACCCGTCGTACAAGATCGCCTCGCAGCAGATGCGCCGCTTCGGGTGCGTGGTCTCCTTCACGCTGCCCACGCGCGCGCGTGCCGAGCATTTCCTCGACGCGCTGCGGCTCGTGGACGACGCGACCAGCTTCGGCGGGGTGCGCTCGACGGCCGAACGGCGGGGGCGCTGGGGCGGCGACGCGGTGCCGGACGGGTTCGTCCGTTTCTCGGCCGGTGCCGAGGACACCGAGGACCTGGTGGCGGATGTGCGGCGGGCGCTGCGGGAGTCGGCCGACTGAGCCCTACACGTACCCGCCGGTCGGTGTCCGGCTACGTACAACGGACGGTCCGAGCCTCCCCCCTCGTGGCTCGGACCGTCCTCGGTTCCGCGCGCGAAGAACCGCGCGAACAAGGCTAGTTGACTCTGTGTCAGTGTCCAATCACAGTAGCGACAGAGACCTATCGACATATTTATAGTTGGGGCCCGGCCGGGGGCTGGAACAGGGCGCGGAAGGGGAGGGCGTGGCATGGATCTGGCCTTGTTGCGGACCTTCGTGACCGTGCACCGGGCCGGCTCCTTCACCCGCGCCGCAGCCCTGCTCGGTCTGTCGCAGCCCGCCGTGACCTCGCAGATCCGCACCCTGGAACGGCAGTTGGGCCGCCCCCTGTTCCTGCGGCAGGCCCGCGGCGTGACCCCGACGACCATCGGCGACGAACTCGCGCACAAGGCCGCGCCTCATCTGGACGCCCTCGTGGAGATCGCCGAGACCGGCCTCGACGACGAGTCCTCCTTACGGACCCTGCACCTCGCCGGGCCACCCGAGTTCACCGCGGAACGGGCCCTGCCCGCGCTCACCGAGCTGACCGGCGAGGACGGTCAGGGCTTCGCACTGCGCGCCTCCTTCGGAAACGCCGAGGAGACGCTGGAAGGGCTGGCCGCCGGGCATCACGATCTGGCCATCAGTACGGCCCGTCCGCGCGGCGCTCTGCTCACCGCGACTCCGCTCTGCGACGAAGTGCACGTCCTGGTCGCCTCCCCGCGCCGGGCGGAGCAGATCGGCTCGGGCCTGCTGCGCCGCAAGGGAGCGCATGCCCTGGAGGACGTCCCGGTGGTCGAGGTGCACGAGTCGCTGCCGTTCGTCTCCCGCTACTGGGCTTCCGTCTTCGACTCCCGTCCGGCCGCCCCGGGTACGGTCATCGTCCCCGATCTGCGTGCGGTGCTGGCCTGCGCGGCAGCGGGGGCCGGGCTGGCGGTGCTGCCCACGTATCTGTGCGCCGAGGCCCTGGAGCGGGGTGACGTCGTCGCGCTGCACCATCCCGCGGTGCCGCCGCTGCGCACGTACTTCCTCGTGGTCCGCACCGGCACCCTGGCGATGCCGCATGTCGCACGGGCCCACGACTGGCTGCTGAGGGCGGCCGAGGGCTGGGGCTGACCTGCGGTTCTCCATGGGTCACCTGGTGCGCTCGATCAATGACCGCATGCGATGTTTCACGTGGAACCAAGCGGGCCACATTTCACCCATGACCGTCCGACCCGTGGTCAAGCGCACCGCACGTGCCGTTCTCCTGGACGGCGACGACCTGATCCTGATCAAGCGCACCAAGCCCGGTGTGGATCCCTACTGGCTCACCCCCGGCGGGGGCGTGGAGCCGAGCGACACGACCGTCGTCGACGCCCTGCACCGCGAGGTGTACGAGGAACTCGGCGCAAAGATCACCGACGTGGTGCCCTGCTTCGTCGACACCGTCGAGCACATCGGCGAGGACGGCGGCGCGACCGGGGTGAAGGTCCAGCACTTCTTCGTCTGCCGCCTGGAGTCCATGGACACCTCGCTGCGGCACGGCCCCGAGGTGGACGAGCCCATCGGGGAGTACGAGATCGTGCGGGTGCCGTTCACCCGGGTCGGGATCGCCTCCGTCCATCTGGTGCCGCTGTCGCTGCGGCACTACCTGGACGGCAACATCGAGGGCGTACGTGCCATGCACGCGCCGGACTTGGGATGAGGCAGGTGCGGGTGCTCAGTCGCCGATGACGACGAGCTCCTCCACCGAGTCGTGGCGAATGCGCTCGGACGGAATGCCGCTGTCCCTCAGCGCGTCCACACCCCTGCGGATCATTCCGGGCGGGCCCGAGACATAGGCGTCGAACTCGTTCCAGGGGCCGTAACGGCGGATCGCGTCGGGGAGCTGGAGACGCGCCTGCTCGTCGATGACGGCGCGCACGGAGAGCCACGGGTGGGACTGCTGGAGGCGGAGCATCGTGTCGATGTCGTACAGGTCGATGTCGGTGCGCGCGCCGTAGAACACCTCCACCGGCCGCCGCTCGCCGCGTTCGGCCACGTCCTCGACCAGCGCCTTGATGGGCGCTATGCCGGTGCCGCCGCCCAGGCAGAGAAGACCGCTGTCGGTCGTGTGGTCCACGGTCATCGAACCGGCCGGCGGGCCGAGGCGGAGGACGTCACCGGGCCGGGCGCGGTGCACCAGGGCGCCGGAGACCCAGCCCGCGGGGACGGCCTTCACATGGAACGACAGCAAGCCGTCGGAGCGGGGCGCCGAGGCGAAGGAGTAGTGCCGCCAGATCCGCGGCCACCAGGGCGTCTCCACGCTCGTGTACTGCCCGGCGAGGAAGGGATAGGGCTGGTCCGGGCGGACGGTGACGACGGCGACGTCCGGCGTCCTCAGATCGTGCGCCACGACCTCCGCGTACCACCAGGCGGGGGCGCGCAGTTCGTCCGCGGCCGCCGCGTCGATCATCACCTGCGAGATCGTCGTGTACGCCCGGACCCAGGCCGCCTCGAACTCCGGGCCCCAGATGTGCTCGGCGTACTTGTTCAGGGCGCCGATGAGGCACTCGCCGACGGCCGGGTAGTGCTCGGGGCGCGTGCCGTACTTGCGGTGGCCGCGGCCCAGGTTCTGGAGGTAGTCGACGAGGACGGGGGTGTTGTCGATGTGCTCCGCCGCGGTGAGCAGCGCCTTGAGCAGCCGGTCCCGCTGAGTGTCCATCGCCGCGGGGAAGAGCGAGCGCAGCTCGGGGTGGCGTACGAAGAGCAGGGCGTAGAAGTACGAGGTGACCTTGTCGGCCACCGGGCCGACCTCCGCCATGGTCCTGCGGATGAGAACCGCGTCCGGGGAGGCCTCCTGGGCCCTCGCGGGGGCGGCCCGCTGAGGGGGCACGCGTTGTTCGGCGGGCGGGGATGTCTCCGGTGACACGGGGGCCGGTACGGGAGGCGCCGGCGGGGTCGGGGCGGCCTGTGGGGCTTGCGCGGCCTGTGCGGGTTGCCCCGCCGAGCTCTCGTCATGGCCCGGTGTGGTCCTGCCGACCGCGCGCAGCCCCGCCAGTCGGTTGCCCTCAGGGGCCTCCTGCTGCCGGTTGCCCTCGGCGGCCTCCTGCTCGCCGCCCGGTGGCGTCGTCGGCTGCTTGTGCGGCGTGAACCAGCCGCCCCCGCCGCCGGAAGTGCCGTTGTCGGCCGACGTGGTGGTCGGAGCGTCCATGGTGTGCCTCGCCTCGAACATCTTTCGGTCGGTCTGCGCACTTCCCCGATCGGAATGTGCCTGCTTCCCCCGCAGACGGCTTGCTTTCCCCGTTCATGGCCACGGCCGATGCGGCCATATTCAACCCGTATTCACGCCCCATACGGACAAGTAAGGCGAGAGTGCGACATTGGCCGCAGCGCGCTCACCGCAGCATCGCATCGTGTGCGGATACTCCGGCCGCATAACCGAAAATGCGGGTCTTCGATCTCTCCGTCCCGTTAGGCTGCGTCGCCTCGTTCTCGGCCCGACGCAGGAGGGTACGCACAGGACGCTCCCCTCGTCGGACAAGAACCGGAGTCGACCCTACCGGTCACTGCGGCGCACACAAGTCCCCCCTCGGTCCCCCATGAATGAGGCAGGGGTGCGAACCATGAATTCGCTCAATTACCGGGCGCGACCCACCAATTCATAGGCTTCCCACAGATCCTTCCCCGCGTAGGAGTGGGTGGCGAGACCGGCCAGATGACGGTCGGCATTGACCGCGACGGAGACCGGAACCACACCGAAGAGGTCCTTGTCCGACGACGAGTCTCCATAAGCGACGCAATCGGCCCGGGTGACCCCGAACTCCTGGCACAGCCGATCGGCGATCAGGACCTTGGCCGCGGCGCTGAGAACTCCGGCCGGGTCCACGGGCTCGGTGAACGGCACGGCCGGAAAACGCGATCCGTACGCCGCATGCGCGCCCCAGGCGGTGAGCCGCTCGACGAAGAAGGACGGGGAAAGAGACACCACCGCGCAGTAGTCCCCGTTGCTCCGGATCTCCCCCCAGACCTCACGAATACGGGCCAGCCAGGGCGCGCCCTCGAATGCGGCCGTCACATGGGCGTCCGTGAGATCCGCCCACAGGGTGTGCACCCGCGTCGCATACTCGGGCGGCTCGATGAGCCCCGCCGAGACCGCCTGATCGAGGGCCACGGTCTCGGCTTCCAAGCCGAGTTGCCGGGATATCTCGACCGGCGCGGAGGTGCCGTGCAACAACGTGCCGTCGAGATCGAAGAGATGAAGTCTGGCCATGGAGCCCGAGGTTAACGGGGTGAACTGAAGCCCGAGGCTGCCCGGGCCGGATTTCGGTACGCCGACTCGCGAGGGTGCCGTAGGCCCGCAGTTCGCCCATGTTTCACGTGAAACAACGGGCAGCTGTCGCCGGGCTGTGCGGACGGCTACGACATGGCCAAAAGCTCGTACTTCTCCCCGGAAACGGGTGGACGTCAGGGGTGCCGGTCAGACAGCCTGACCTGCGTGTCGACACCTTCCCCCGCCGCTCTGCCCATCCGCCGTCTGACGCATCGCGATCTCGCCGCCTGCGCCGACTTGTCCGAGGACCGGGGGTGGCCGCGCGAGGAGCACAAGTGGGGCTTCCTCCTCGCCGCCGGGACGGGTTACGGCATCGACGACCCCGAGGGGGGACTTGTCAGCGCCTGTGTCGTCACCGAGTACGGGCCGCAGGAGCGCCCGGAGCTGGGGGCCATCGGCATGGTCCTGGTCGCCGAACGGCACGCCCGCCAGGGGGTCGGCCGCCGGTTGATGCGCCATGTCCTCGCGGCCATGGGCACCACCCCCCTGACCCTGCACGCAACTCCCAACGGCCGCCCTCTCTACGAGGAGCTCGGCTTCAAGGCCACCGGCCGAGCAGAAATGGTGCGTGGGCATTTCAGGGCCGACGGGTACCGGCCCGCCATTGCGACGCGGGCGGCCACGGGTGGGGACCTCGCCGCCATTCTCCGCCTCGACGAAGAGGTCTTCGGCGCCGACCGCACCCACATCGTCACGCGGCTGCCCGCCTTCGCCGACCAGCTGCGGGTCGCGGAGGAGAACGGCCGGATCATCGGTTACGCGGCCGCGTGGCCCAACATGGACACCCACGTGGTGGGGCCGCTCGTCGCCCGGGACACCGAGACGGCGAAGGCTCTCCTCGCCTCCCTCGCCGCCCACACCGACCGACCGCTGCGCACCGACATCGACGTACGGCACGAAGAGCTGCTGGCGTGGGCGCGGGAACACGGCCTGGAGTCCGTCGCCTTCAACGCGGTCATGACCTACGGCATCCCGGAACTGCCGGGTGACTGGAGCCGGCGGTTCGCGCCGGTGACGGTGGCCGCGGGCTGAGGGGTCCTCCGTACGACTGCGCCGGTCCCCCGAGGAGTTCGGGGGACCGGCGCAGTCGTTGCGGCTCAGTCGTGGGCGGCGGCCCGCTGTTCGGTCGGCACGGCTCCGGCGACGACCGCGCTGGGCGTGCCGGACCTGTGGTCCCGGCGCTCCAGGGCCGCCGAGAGGACGGCGAGGCCCAGGGCGCCCGCGGCGAGGGCGGCGCCCACCCAGTCGGGGGCGGTGTAGCCGAGGCCCGCGCTGATGACCAGGCCGCCGAGCCAGGCGGAGAGCGCGTTGCCGAGGTTGAAGGCGCCGATGTTCACGGCCGAGGCGAGCGTCGGGGCGCCGTGTGCCTGGTCCAGGACGCGCTTCTGGAGCGGCGGGACGGTGGCGAAGCCGAGGGCGCCGATGAGCGCGATCGTGACGGCCGCGAGCACCTTGTTGTGCGCGGTGACGGTGAAGAGCGCGAGGACGATCGCGAGGGCGCCCAGGGAGACGTACAGCATGGGCATCAGGGCGCGGTCCGCGTACTTGCCGCCGACGAGGTTGCCGCCGACCATGCCGAGGCCGAAGAGGACGAGCAGCCAGGTGACGGAGCCGTCGGCGAATCCGGCGACGTGGGTCATCATCGGCGCGATGTAGGTGATCGCCGCGAAGACGCCGCCGAAGCCGAGCACGGTCATCGCCATGGCGAGCAGGACCTGGGCGTTCTTGAAAGCGGCCAGTTCGTGGCGCAGGCGCACGCCCTCGGCCTTGGGCATGTCGGGGACGAGCTTGGCGATGCCGGCCAGGCCGACGACGCCGAGGGCGGCCACGACCGCGAAGGTGACCCGCCAGCCGACGGTCTGTCCGACGAGGGTGCCCAGCGGCACGCCGACGACGTTGGCGACGGTGAGGCCGGTGAACATCATCGCGATGGCGCCGGCCTTCTTGTCCGGGGCGACCAGGTCGGCGGCGACGACCGAGCCGATCCCGAAGAAGGCGCCGTGGGCGAGCGAGGCGACGATCCGGCCGATCAGCATGACGCCGAAGGCGGGGGCGAGGGCGGAGAGCAGGTTGCCGACGATGAACAGGCCCATCAGCGCCATCAGCATCCGCTTGCGGGAGACCTTGGTGCCGAGCACCGTCATGAGCGGGGCGCCGAACATGACGCCGAGCGCGTAGCCCGTCACCAGGAAGCCGGCCGTGGGGATGGAGACACCGAAGTCGCCTGCGACCTCGGGCAGCAAGCCCATGATCACGAACTCGGTGGTTCCGATGCCGAAGGCCCCGATCGCGAGGGCCAGGAGCGCGAGAGGCATGGAGGTCTGCACCTTCCCGGTTGATTGCACGAGCGCTTTACGCTTGATGACAATACTTGCAGACGCGCGATAATTGCAAGCGCAGGCTATTGCGGGCCTGCCCTATCCTGGTTTCAGCCGTTCCGGGACGAAGGAAGCGCCAATGACAGCGACGGACCCCGCACTCACCGCCCTCGCCCAGGGCTGGTGCGCCCTCTCCCTGCTGCACGGGAGGATCGAGGCCCACATCGAGCGGGCACTGCAGGCTCGGCACGACCTCAGCGTGCGCGAGTACTCCCTGCTCGACGTCCTCAGCCGGCAGCACGACGGTGACGGCGGCCACCTCCAGATGAAGCAGGTCGCCGACGCGGTCGTGCTGAGCCAGAGCGCCACCACCCGCCTGGTGACGCGCCTGGAGGACCGCGGCCTGCTGACCCGGTACCTGTGCCCCACCGACCGCCGCGGCATCTACACCAACGTCACCGCGGCAGGCCTCGCCCTGCTGGAGGAGGCGCGGCCGACCAACGACTCCGCCCTGCGCGAGGCGCTGGACGAAGCGGCCAAGAACCCCGAGCTGGAACCTCTGGTGAAGGTCGTCGAATCGCTGAAGGTGCCCGCATAGGCTGACGGCATGGGAGATCTTGAAATACGCGCCGCCGGCTCCGATGACGTCGCCCCGATCGTCGCCATGCTCGCCGACGATCCGCTGGGTGCGCAGCGCGAGTCGCCGGACGACCTCGCCCCCTATCTGACCGCCCTGGAGCGGCTCAGCGCCGACCCGAACCAGCACCTGGTCGTCGCCGTCCGCGAGGGCCGTGTCGTCGGCACCCTCCAGCTCACGATCATTCCCGGGCTGTCCCGGCGCGGCTCCACCAGGTCAATCATCGAAGGCGTCCGTGTGCATGCCGATGAGCGCGGCAGCGGACTGGGAACCCAGCTCATCGAGTGGGCGATCGAGGAATCCCGACGTCAGAACTGCCAGTTGGTGCAGTTGACCTCTGATGTCACCCGCACCGACGCCCACCGCTTCTACGAGCGGCTGGGCTTCGAGGCCTCGCACGTGGGCTTCAAGCTGCCGCTCTGACATTTCCGTACGGCGGCGGGGGCTTGTTTCACGTGAAACAAGCCCCCGCACCGCTCAACCGATCCCGCGCCACCCCTCCGGGTCCACCCCACCAGGCACAGGAGCCCCCTCGTCGTACGGCTCACGCGTGAACACGAACGACCCGAGGTCCAGATGGCTCACGCTTCCGTCAGGCCGCCGTACGGCCCGCAGAAGCTCTCCGGCGTAGTAGCCCTCCAGCCCCGTCCAGGTGCCGTCGCCGTTGGCGCGGAAGCGTGAGCGGCGGCCACCGCCGGACAGCGGCCCCATCGAGACGCCACCGTCGGAGGTGAGCCGCAGGGCGAAGACATGAGTGCCCCAGTACCACTGCCCCGCCAACTCCAGGACGTCCGCGTCGACTTCGGGCAGCGGACGCCACGGTTCGGGAATGCGCGGCTCGGCCTCCGCGACGATCCGGACCAAGTCGGCGCCCACGGCGGACAGCGTCGGGCCGGACGTGCAGTTGGTCAGCACGACCGCCGCGACATCGTCCGTCACGCTGATGGTGAGATTCGCCAGGAACCCGGGCAGGGAACCGGAGTGCCCCACGAGCAGTCGGCCGTCCCGGTGCTGGATCTGCATCCCGAGACCGTAGGTGGCGCCGTCGACCACGTCCGCGGCCTCGGCCGGCGCGGCGGGCGTGCGCATCTCCCGCACCGTCTCCGCGCTCAGCACCCGGTCGTCCCCCTTCACCAGGAAGGCCGCGAACTTGGCCAAGTCACCGGTGGTCGACCAGAGTTGACCCGCCGCCGCCATCCTCCCGAGGTCCTCGGTGGGTTCCGGCAGCATCACATCGGCCCACGGATGCACGGCCCAGCCGCCCGCGTGCGGGGCCAGCGGATGAGCGCTCGTGCGGCCCAGGCCCAGGGGTTCGAGCACTTCGCGCCGCAGGACCTCCTCCCATGAGGCTCCGCGCACCTTCTCCACCAGGGCGCCCAGCAGGGTGTAGCCGGGGTTCGAGTAGTGATGACGGCGGCCGGCCGGATGCAGGAAGGGCTGTTCGCCGAGAACGTCGGACAGCTCGGGACGCAGAGCGCCCGCGGTCCGCTCCCACCACGGGCCGGGTGCCTCGGCCGCCAACCCGGCCGTGTGCGCGAGCAGTTCGGCGATGGTCGCCTCCCCCGCGCCGGTGCCCGGAAGGTGCTTCTCCAAGGGGTCGCCGAGGTCGAGCAGTCCCTCGTCACGCAGCCTCAGCACGAGCACGGCGGTGAAGGTCTTGGTGATCGAGCCGATCCGGTACTGGACGTTCTCGTCCGGGCCATGCCCGTCCACCGAGGTCCGTGAGCCGTGCCAGACGGCCCGGCCGTCCCGCACGACCGCCGCGACCAGCGACGGCGTCCGCCCTTCGGCCTGGGCCACGGCGATCCGGTGCAGCAGAGCGCGGCGTGTGCCGGGGAGCAGCAGTTCCTGAGATGTCGTCATGCCCCCAGTCCACCCCGGCAGGTGCCGGGGCGTCGAGTTCATTCGGCCCGGGGCGGGCGGCTCAGGTCTGGGCCATGTCCACGAAGCGCGAGTAGTGGCCCTGGAAGGCGACCGTGATCGTCGCCGTCGGGCCGTTACGGTGCTTGCCCACGATGATGTCCGCCTCGCCCGCGCGCGGCGACTCCTTCTCGTAGGCGTCCTCGCGGTGCAGCAGGATCACCATGTCGGCGTCCTGCTCGATGGAGCCGGACTCACGCAGGTCGGACACCTGGGGCTTCTTGTCCGTGCGCTGCTCGGGACCACGGTTCAGCTGCGAGAGCGCGATCACCGGGACCTCGAGCTCCTTGGCCAGCAGCTTGAGGTTTCGCGACATGTCCGAGACCTCCTGCTGACGGCTCTCGGAGCGCTTGCCGGACTGCATCAGCTGGAGATAGTCGATGATCACGAGCTTGATGTCGTTGCGCTGCTTGAGCCGGCGGCACTTCGCGCGGATCTCCATCATCGACAGGTTCGGGGAGTCGTCGATGTAGAGCGGCGCCGCCGAGACCTCCGGCATCCGGCGTGCCAGACGTGTCCAGTCCTCGTCCGTCATGGTGCCGGACCGCATGTGGTGCAGGGCCACCCGCGCCTCGGCCGACAGCAGACGCATCGCGATCTCGTTGCGCCCCATTTCGAGGGAGAAGATGACGCTCGGCAGGTTGTTCTTGATGGACGCCGCCCGGGCGAAGTCCAGTGCGAGCGTCGACTTACCCATGGCGGGGCGGGCCGCGATGACGATCATCTGGCCCGGGTGCAGGCCGTTGGTGAGGGAGTCGAGGTCCGTGAAGCCGGTCGGCACACCGGTCATCTCGCCGGTGCGGGAGCCGATGGCTTCGATCTCGTCGAGCGCGCCCTCCATGATGTCGCCGAGCGGGAGGTAGTCCTCGCTGGTGCGCTGCTCGGTGACCGCGTAGATCTCGGCCTGGGCGCGGTTGACGATCTCGTCGATGTCGTCGTCGGCCGCGTATCCCATCTGGGTGATGCGCGTACCGGCCTCCACCAGCCGCCGCAGCACCGCCCGTTCATGGACGATCTCCGCGTAGTACTCGGCGTTCGCCGCCGTCGGGACCGTCTGTACGAGGGTGTGCAGATACGATGCGCCGCCGACCTTGTTGATCTCGCCGCGCTTGGTCAGCTCGGCGGCGATCGTGATGGGGTCGGCCGGCTCGCCCTTGGCGTAGACGTCGAGGATCGCCTGGAAGATCGTCTCGTGGGCCGGCTTGTAGAAGTCGTGGCCCTTGATGACCTCGACGACATCGGCGATGGCGTCCTTCGACAGGAGCATGCCGCCGAGCACGGACTGTTCCGCGTCAAGGTCCTGCGGTGGCACGCGCTCGAAGGACGCGCTCCCGCCGTCCCATTCGCCGTTCTCCCGGCCGCGGTCGTGCTGCTCGTCGCGGCCCCGGCCTCCGTCGCCGCGTCGGCGTGAGGCAGGCAGGCGATCACTGGGACCGCTGTCGGCCCACGGATCGTCCAAGGGCTCGGAAATGCTCACCGAGCCACCTCCTCCCGTCCGCCGAGCGGACCCTCGCCGTGCCTCTCTTTCTACGGCACGGCACTGACAAATGAGAGGCCCAACTCCGTTTGCGGCGCGTCGGTTTTGTGATGGTTTTCGGGCCGACGGACGGAGCCGGGCGCCGGACCACGGTAGGCCTGTCGGCACCGTCAGCCAATCTGGTTATCCACAGGCCATGTGGACGACGGCCCGGATGCTGTGGAGAACTCGGCGAAACCTGTGCACGACCCGGTGGACAGGCCTGTGAACAAGCTCGCCCTTCTCTCGAAGGACGTGCCCTGACCTGCACACTTCCCGTCCACCGGCTGTGCAGAAGAAAAACTTTCCCAGTCGGACCAAGATCAGGCCGCACGGCGTCCACAAGCGCGCGGCGCAAGACTTCAAGTAAGGGTCACTATTAGATTGCATCTATTACCTGTGGACGATTAGATTGGTGCTCATGACACACGCTCCCGCGACCTCGCGCGCCGCACGGCGACAGCACGACCGAGAGATCGTCGCCCTGGCCGTCCCGGCCTTCGGCGCGCTCGTCGCCGAGCCCCTCTTCGTCATGGCGGACAGCGCGATCGTGGGCCATCTCGGCACCGCCCAACTCGCCGGCCTGGGAGTCGCCTCCGCACTCCTGACGACCGCGGTCAGCGTGTTCGTCTTCCTCGCCTACGCCACCACCGCGGCCGTCGCCCGGCGGGTCGGCGCCGACGACCTCCAGGCCGCCATCCGCCAGGGCATGGACGGCATCTGGCTCGCCCTCCTGCTCGGCGCCGCGGTCATCGCCGTCGTGCTGCCCACGGCGCCCGCCCTGGTGGAGCTCTTCGGCGCCTCGGACACCGCCGCCCCGTACGCGACCACTTATCTGCGGATCTCGTCCCTCGGCATCCCGGCGATGCTCATCGTCCTCGCCGCGACCGGTGTCCTGCGCGGCCTCCAGGACACTAAGACCCCTCTGTACGTCGCCATCGGCGGTTTCGTCGCCAACGCGGTCCTCAACGCAGGCCTCGTCTACGGCGCCGACCTCGGCATCGCCGGTTCCGCCTGGGGCACCGTCATCGCCCAGTGCGGCATGGCCGTCGTCTATCTCGTGGTGGTCGTACGCGGAGCCCGTGCCCATGGAGCCTCTCTGCGTCCCGACGCAGCCGGCATCAGGGCCTCGGCCCAGGCCGGTGCCCCTCTGCTCGTCCGCACCCTCTCGCTCCGCGCGATCCTGATGATCGCCACCGCGGTGGCTGCCCGCCTCGGCGACGCGGACATCGCGGCGCACCAGATCATCCTGTCCCTGTGGAGTCTGCTCGCCTTCGCCCTGGACGCGATCGCCATCGCGGGGCAGGCCATCATCGGCCGCTATCTCGGTGCAGGCGACGCCCAGGGCGCCCACGAGGCATGCCGCCGCATGGTGCAGTGGGGCATCGCGGTCGGCATCGTCCTCGGCCTGGCGGTCGTGGTGACCCGGCCCGCGTTCCTCCCGCTGTTCACCAGTGACTCCACCGTGAAGGACGCCGCCCTGCCGGCGCTGCTCGTCGTGGCGCTCTCCCAGCCGATCTGCGGGATCGTCTTCGTCCTCGACGGTGTACTGATGGGTGCGGGCGACGGCCCGTATCTGGCCTGGGCGATGGTGCTGACTCTGGCGGTCTTCACCCCCGTGGCCCTGCTCGTCCCGACACTCGGCGGAGGTCTCACCGCCCTGTGGGGAGCCATGACGCTGATGATGGCGGTCCGCATGCTGACGCTGTGGATGCGAGCCCGGTCGGGACGCTGGATTGTCACGGGCGCGACCCGCTGACGTTTCACATGAAACATCGCCCGCTGCTTGGCCGTTTCACGTGAAACACGTCCGGGCGCGAGCGCGACGTTTCACGTGAAACACCGCGGACACTGGCGCCCTGCTTGAGCATGCACAGCGCCCGACAATGACTCGCGCATGCAAGAGGGGCCGTACCCGATGTGGGTACGGCCCCTCTCACAACTGCTCAAACCGAGCCCAGCGATCAGGCCGCGACGACCTCGATGTTGACCTTGGCGGCAACCTCGGGGTGCAGACGCACGGACGTCTCGTGGGCGCCCAGGGTCTTGATGGGCGAGCCCAGCTCGATGCGGCGCTTGTCGACCTCGGGGCCACCGGAAGCCTTGATCGCCGAGGCGATGTCGGCCGGGGTGACGGAACCGAAGAGACGACCGGCGTCGCCGGAGCGAACGGCCAGACGAACCTTGACGGCCTCGAGCTGGCCCTTGATCTGGTTGGCCTGCTCGATGGTCTGGATCTCGTGGATCTTGCGAGCGCGACGGATCTGCTCGACGTCCTTCTCGCCACCCTTGGTCCAGCGGATAGCGAACTTCCGCGGGATCAGGTAGTTGCGAGCGTAGCCGTCCTTGACGTCGACGACGTCGCCGGCAGCGCCGAGGCCGGAGACCTCGTGGGTGAGGATGATCTTCATTGGTCGGTCACCCTTCCCTTAGCGCGCGGTGGACGTGTAGGGCAGCAGCGCCATCTCACGGCTGTTCTTGACGGCCGTGGCGACGTCACGCTGGTGCTGCGTGCAGTTGCCGGTCACGCGGCGGGCACGGATCTTGCCGCGGTCGGAAATGAACTTCCGCAGCATGTTCGTGTCCTTGTAGTCCACGTACGTGACCTTGTCCTTGCAGAAAGCGCAGACCTTCTTCTTAGGCTTGCGCACAGGCGGCTTCGCCATGGTGTTTCTCCTGTGTGATCAAGAAGTTTGGGTACGACCCGCCCTCGACCGATCAAGCCCGGGAACCGGGCCCGAAGGTCTAGAAGGGGGGCTCGTCCGAGTAGCCGCCGCCACCGCCGCCGCCGGAGTTTCCACCCCAGCCGCCACCGCCGCCGCCCTGCTGGCCACCGGCGGGAGCGCCGGTCGCCCACGGGTCGTCGGCAGGAGCGCCGCCGCCCTGCTGGCCGCCGCCGGAGTTTCCACCCCAGCCGCCGCCACCCTGGCCGCCACCGCCGCCGTAACCACCCTGGCCACCGCGGCCGGCACCGCCGGCGGTCTTGGTGACCTTGGCCGTGGCGTTCCGCAGGCTGGCGCCGACTTCCTCGACGTCCAGCTCGTAGACCGTGCGCTTGACGCCCTCACGGTCCTCGTAGGACCGCTGCTTCAGCCGGCCCTGCACGATGACGCGCATGCCTCGCTGGAGCGACTCGGCGACGTTCTCCGCCGCCTGACGCCAGACCGAGCAGGTCAGGAACAGGCTCTCGCCGTCCTTCCACTCGTTGGTCTGACGGTCGAAGGTGCGGGGGGTGGACGCGACACGGAACTTCGCGACCGCCGCACCGGACGGGGTGAAGCGCAGCTCGGGGTCGTCGACAAGATTGCCGACGACCGTGATGACGGTCTCGCCTGCCATGGGGGAACCTCTCGGCGGGTTTGCTGCTGGCTGCTTTGTGGTGCTGCTACTCGAGTCCCGAGATCAGCTGAGCGGGAGAGCTCAGTGGGTCTCGGGGCGGAGGACCTTGGTCCGGAGGACCGACTCGTTCAGGTTCATCTGGCGGTCGAGCTCCTTGACGACCGCAGGCTCGGCCTGCAGGTCGATGACCGAGTAGATGCCCTCGGGCTTCTTCTTGATCTCGTACGAGAGACGACGACGGCCCCAGGTGTCGACCTTCTCGACCTTGCCGTTGCCCTCACGGACGACGGAGAGGAAGTTCTCGATCAGGGGGGCGACAGCGCGCTCCTCCAGATCGGGGTCGAGGATGACCATCACCTCGTAGTGACGCATGTGGAACCCACCTCCTTTGGACTCAGCGGCCACGGTCGTTCCGTGGCAGGAGGGTTGTGATGCGTACGCAACGGTATCGGCCGCCACTGACAATCGAGGCTTCCTCGCGGTAGTCCCGGTCGCGGCATGGGCAGACACCAGTGCAGACGGTACAGACTACCCGCACACCGGCTTCCGGTTGAAATCCGGCCGCCGACGCCGACAATCTGTACACATCGGGTGTGTATGGCGCTACGATGCGCCGCCTTCCGCAGGAGGTGCCCTATGGCACAGGCAATGCGACCCAACACCGTCGGAGGCCTTTTCGCCACGGACGGAAAGCCCCACCCCCTCCAGGACACGCTGCTCGCGGTGACCCTGGTGCTGGGCATCACGGCATTCGTCACGGCGATGTTCCACAACCTGCACCTGCTCAGCTCCTGGGCCGGCCTGGTCGGGATCTGCACCGGCGCGTACGGCCAGTGGATCTCGGAGACGACCCGTGAGCGCTTCGGACTGATCCTCGGTCTCGGCGCCTCGGCGG
Source organism: Streptomyces justiciae (assembly GCF_015163075.1). Taxonomy (GTDB): domain Bacteria; phylum Actinomycetota; class Actinomycetes; order Streptomycetales; family Streptomycetaceae; genus Streptomyces; species Streptomyces justiciae. The sequence goes on along the minus strand of NZ_JADDXU010000003.1, from coordinate 628,485 downwards.
TCGGCTTCTTCCTCGGCATGGCCCACGGCGGCCTCTTCGGCGGAGTGATCAGCTGACGCCAGGGACACCGTCCTCTTCACATCACCCAAAGCACCACGGAACACCTCGGCAGCCCATTGAGCCGGGGCGCAGCTTCCGTACGCCCAGTCGGGGCGCTCGCAAGGCGCAGTAGGCTTCGGCGCGAGAGCCGGAGCCCCTGTACCCATGGGGACACACCAGCCCGAGGAGCGCCCCGAATGAGCCTGACCCTGAGGACGATCAGCCGCGAGCAGCATCTGGCCTACATCCAGAGCCTGCCGTCGGCGAGCCACATGCAGGTTCCGGCCTGGGCAGACGTCAAGGCGGAGTGGCGCTCGGAGAGCCTCGGCTGGTTCGACGACAAGACCGGCGAGATGGTCGGCGCGGGCCTGGTCCTCTACCGCCAGCTGCCCAAGATCAAGCGCTATCTCGCCTATCTGCCCGAGGGCCCGGTCATCAACTGGTTCGCGCCGAATCTGACGGACTGGCTGGAACCGATGCTCGCCCACCTCAAGCACCAGGGCGCCTTCTCCGTGAAGATGGGCCCGCCGGTGATCATCCGGCGCTGGGAGGCCCCCTCCATCAAGGCGGGCATCCAGAACCCGGACGTGAAGCGGCTGCGCGACATCGAGGCCGACTTCATCGAGCCGCGCGCCTTCGAAGTCGCCGACAAGCTCCGTCGTATGGGCTGGCAGCAGGGTGAGGACGGCGGCGCCGGCTTCGGCGACGTCCAGCCGCGTTACGTCTACCAGGTGCCGCTGGCGAACCGCTCCCTGGAAGAGGTCCACAAGAACTTCAACCAGCTGTGGCGCCGCAACATCAAGAAGGCCGAGAAGGCCGGCGTCGAGGTCGTCCAGGGCGGCTACCACGACCTCGAGGAGTGGCAGCGGCTCTACGAGATCACGGCCGTGCGCGACCACTTCCGGCCCCGCCCGCTGTCGTACTTCCAGCGCATGTGGACGGCCCTCAACACCGAGGACCCCAACCGCATGCGGCTGTACTTCGCCCGCCACAACGGCGTGAACCTGTCGGCGGCGACGATGCTGATCGTCGGCGGGCACGTCTGGTACTCCTACGGTGCCTCCGACAACATCGGCCGCGAGGTCCGGCCCTCGAACGCGATGCAGTGGCGGATGCTGCGCGACGCCTACGCGCTCGGCGCGACCGTCTACGACCTGCGCGGCATCTCCGACTCGCTGGACGAGACCGACCACCTCTTCGGTCTGATCCAGTTCAAGGTCGGCACCGGTGGTCAGGCCGCCGAGTACCTCGGCGAGTGGGACTTCCCGCTGAACAAGCTGCTCCACAAGGCGCTCGACATCTACATGTCGCGCCGCTGAGCCACCACAATTCGCTTTCATACCTCTGATACACCGCAGCCACGAGAAAGGTTCCAGGTCCGGCCATGGCGCTCACGCTCTACGTCGACACCGCGCGCTGGCGTGCGCACCACAAGCACGTGCAGGACCAGTTCCCAGGGCTCGTCCCGGTCTGCAAGGGCAACGGCTACGGCTTCGGGCACGAGCGACTCGCCGAGGAGGCCACGCGGCTCGGTTCGGACGTCCTCGCCGTCGGCACCACGTACGAGGCCGCGCGCATCAAGGACTGGTTCGGCGGTGACCTGCTGGTGCTGACGCCGTACCGGCGCGGCGAGGAGCCCGTCCCGCTGCCCGACCGTGTCATCCGCTCGGTGTCGTCGATCGACGGGGTCTACGGCCTCGTCGGCGCCCGGGTGGTCATCGAGGTGATGTCCTCGATGAAGCGGCACGGCATCAGCGAGCAGGATCTGCCGCAGCTGCACGCCGCCATAGAGAACGTCCGCCTGGAGGGCTTCGCCATCCACCTGCCGCTGGACCGCACCGACGGCTCGGACGCCGTCGAGGAGGTCATCGGCTGGATGGACCGCCTGCGCGCGGCCCGTCTTCCGCTGCACACGATGTTCGTCAGCCACCTCAAGGCCGAGGATCTCGCCCGGCTCCAGCAGCAGTTCCCGCAGACCCGCTTCCGTGCGCGTATCGGCACGCGGTTGTGGCTGGGGGACCACGAGGCCACCGAGTACCGCGGTGCCGTCCTGGACGTCACGCGCGTGGCCAAGGGCGACCGCTTCGGCTACCGGCAGCAGAAGGCGGCCTCGGACGGCTTCCTGGTCGTCGTGGCGGGCGGTACGTCGCACGGGGTGGGCCTGGAGGCCCCCAAGGCCCTGCACGGCGTCATGCCGCGCGCCAAAGGCGTGGCCCGCGCGGGCCTGGCCACGGTGAACCGGAACCTTTCTCCGTTCGTCTGGGGCGGCAAGCAGCGCTGGTTCGCCGAGCCGCCGCACATGCAGGTGTCGATCCTTTTCGTGCCCTCCGACGCCCCCGAGCCGAAGGTCGGCGAAGAACTGGTGGCCCATCTGCGGCACACCACCACGCAGTTCGACCGGATCGTCGACCGCTGAGGGCCGTACGGCCGCCTGAGAAGCCGTATGCAGACAGCCGAAAGGCCGTGCACGGACTGCCCGTGCACGGCCTTTCGCTTGGCGCTAGGGGCCATCAACCCCCGTTCGCTCAGAGCGAACTACCGCCGGAAGGGGACTCTCCGCGCTCGCCCCACTCGACCTGCGGACCGGCGAAGTGGGCCGCGTGCCGCGGGGGATGGGCAGCGGGGCCGAGCACGAACACGTCCTCCGCCCCGTCGAGCACACCGCCCGAGGGGTCGTCGTCGCCCGCTCGTCGTACGACGTCCCGCTCGGGCATGAGAATGTCACGCACGACGACGACGCACAGGTACAGCGTGCCCAGCAGATGCAGGCCGATGGCCCAGTGGTAGCCCTCCTGAGGCAGACCCTTGTGGGCGTCGGCGCTGGTCGTGTACGCGAGGTACATCCAGATGCCCAGGAAGTACGCCACCTCGCAGGCCTGCCAGATCAGGAAGTCCCGCCACTTGGGCCGGGCCAGCACCGCCAGCGGGACCAGCCACAGGACGTACTGGGGCGAGTAGACCTTGTTGGTGAGGATGAAGGCGGCGACGATCAGGAAGGCCAGTTGGGCGAAACGCGGCCGGCGCGGGGCGGTCAGGGTGAGCGCGGCGATGCCGACGCAGCACAGCAGGACCAGCAGCGTGGCGAGCGTGTTGACGGTGTCGGTGCTCAGCGGGTCGGACGAGTTCTGGGCGAGGATCAGCCAGAAGGACCCGAAGTCGACGCCCCGCTCCTGGCTGAACTCGTAGAACTTCGCCCAGCCGTCCCAGGCGAGCAGCATCACCGGAAGGTTCACGACGAGCCAGGCGACCGCGGCGCCGCCGAACGCCTTCCCGAAGTCCCGCCACTTCCCGGCGCGCCAGCACAGCACGAACAGCGGGCCGAGCAGGAAGACGGGGTACAGCTTGGCGGCCGTGGCGAGGCCCAGCAGGACGCCGAACGCGAGGGAGCGGCCCCGGGACCACATCAGCATCGCGGCGGCCGTCAGGGAGACCGCCAGGAGGTCCCAGTTGATGGTGGCCGTCAGCGCGAAGGCGGGCGCCAGGGCGACCAGCAGACCGTCCCAGGGGCGCCGGGCGTGCGTACGGGTCACGCAGACGGCGATGACGGCCGCGCAGGCCATCAGCATCCCGGCGTTGACCATCCAGTACCACTGTTCCTGGTCCTGGATGCTGCCGCTGCCCGGCGTGAGCCAGGCGGCCACCTCCATGAACACACCGGTCAGCACCGGGTATTCGAGGTACTCCATGTCGCCGTTGAGCTTGTCGAAGTACGGCACGAGCCCGTCGGCGAAACCGCGCCCCGCGTAGAGGTGCGGGATGTCCGAGTAGCAGGCGTGCGTGTACTGCGAGCTGGCGCCGAAGAACCATCCGCCGTTGTAGCAGGGCGCCTTCTGGATCAGACCGAGGGCGAACATGCCGATCGCCACGAGCGCGATGACCCGCACGGGAGTCCACCAGGACGTCCCGAGCAGGGCACGCCGCCCGATGGGACCACCGATCAGCTCACTGCCGCTCGCGGCGATCTCGTCGTCCCTGGTGGGCCGCACCGGGTCCTGCTCGTGCACGCTCGCTCGCGTGGATTCTGCACTGGGCATGGGGCACATCCTGCCGTACCTGCCTAGGAATACGCCGAGGGCCGCCGCACCTGGTGGGTGCGACGGCCCATGTTTCACGTGAAACACCCTCGGCGGGCGATATGGCGGCTAACCGGTCGATCCTCCGAAGATGCCGCCTCCATTGCCGTTACCTCTGGTGGTGTCCGTCTCCGTGGCAGTCGGTGTGGAGGTCACGCCTCCGTCCGTACCGCCGGTGTCCGTGCCTCCGGTGTCCGAGCACTGCCAGCTGAACTTGCAGGACTCGCTGGCCGACGGCGAGGGAAGGATCTCGGACTCGCTGGGCGTCGGGCTCGGCGTCGCGCTCGGCGTCTCACTCGGCGTCGCGGTGACGGACGGCGTCGGGGACGGTGCCCCCGCCTCGTCCTGGATCTCACCGATCTTCTCGGCGTCCGGGAAGCCGGGGTCGCTGTCGCCCTTCAGAGCGGCCTTCATGTATTCGGTCCAGATCTCGGTGGGGATGTCACCACCGTGAATGGACTCCACGCCCGCGGTGCCGTTCATGGAGAGCAGCTTGCTGCTCTTGGGGTCCTCTCGGAACATCGCGACCGAGGTCGACAGCTGCTGGGTGTAGCCGACGAACCAGGCCGACTTGTTGCTGTCGGTCGTACCGGTCTTGCCGGCCGCCGTACGGCCCAGGGCCAGCGCGTTCTTACCCGTACCGTTCTTGATGACGTTCTCGAGGAGGTCCGTGACGTTGTGCGCCACGTTCTCGGGCATGGCCAGCTTGATCTTCGGCTTGTCGAAGCCCGACAGGGGCTGTCCGTCCTTCTTGACCTCGGTCACCGAGTACGGATCGGCCTGCTTGCCGGATGCGGCGAAGGTGGCGTACGCGTCCGCCATGCGGATGGCGCTGGGGGTCGAAGTGCCGAGCGCGAAGGAGGGGTTGCCGTTGTAGTCGGCGAAGCTGCTGTCCAGGATGCCGGACTTCGAGGCGACACTCCGCACCTTGTCCATCCCCACGTCCATGCCGAGTTGCACGAACGGCGTGTTGATGGACTGTTCCATCGCCTTACGAAGGCTGATGTAGCCCCAGGGATAGTCGCTCTCGTTCTCCTGGTAGAAGACCGAGTTGTCCTTCTTCAGCACGTAGCTGCCGTCGTTGTTCTTGACCTTCAGATGGTCGTTGCCGTTGTACTTGCTCAGCGGCGAGACACCGACGTCCGGATCCTTGTAGGTGCCGTACTCCATGGCCGCCGCCATCACGAACGGCTTCCACGTCGAACCGACCGGCACACCCGAGGTGTCCGCGTTGTTGTTGAAGTGGTCGTTCTCGTAGCCTGCGCCACCGTAGATCGCGACGATCGCGCCGTCGTTGGGCCGCACCGACGCCGCGCCGAACTGGACGTGCTTGTCCTTCTCACGCTTTTCCGGGTCGATGTTCTCTTTCTCGATCTTCTTGACGGCCGCCGAGAGCGCGTTGACCTTGCTCTTCTCGAAGGTCGTGTAGATCTGGTAGCCGCCCTTGTCGAAGTCGGCCCGCGAGATGTTCGAGTGGGCCAGCACGTACTTCTTGGCCGTGTCGACGAGATAGCTGATCTGGCCGGTCATGCCCTTGGTCGCCTTGAGGCCCTGGGGCATGGGGTACTTCTTGATGGCCGTCTGGTACTTGGCGTCCGTCAGATGCTTGTCGTTGTGCATCTGCTCCAGGATCCAGCCCCAGCGCTCCTTGGAGCGCTTGAGATTGGCGTCCTTGGTCGCCGAGGGGTCGATGCTCGTGTTGTCGATGGGGTCGTAGTACGTCGGGCCCTTGAGCAGCGCGGCGAGGAAGGCGCACTGGGAGTCGGTGAGGTCCTCGGCGTCCTTGCCGTAGTAGGTCTGCGCGGCGGCCTGGATGCCGTACGCGCCACGGCCGTAGTACGACGTGTTCAGGTAGCCCTGGAGGATCTCGTCCTTCGTGAGCTTCGTGCCCACCTTTATGGAGATGAACATCTCCTTGAACTTCCGGGAGACGGTCTGTTCCTGGCTCAGGTAGGTGTTCTTCACGTACTGCTGGGTGATGGTCGAACCACCCTGGGTGTCACCGCCGCGCGCCATGTTGGCGAGCGCTCGCGCGATACCCATGGGGTCGACGCCCGAGTCGGTGTAGAAGCTCTTGTTCTCCGCGGAGATCACGGCCCACTGCATGGCCTTGGGGATCTTGGCGATGTCGACGTTCTGACGGTTGGCACCACTACCAGTGGCCACCATCTGATCGCCGTTGGCCCAGTAGTAGACGTTGTTCTCGGACTTCGCCGCGGCGTTCTCGCTCGGGATGCTCACCATGGCGTAGCCGATGCCCGCGATAGCGACCAGGCTGCCGAAGAAGGCGAGGCCGAGTCCGGAGACGAGGCGCCAGGAGGGCACCCAGCGCTGCCAGCCGTACTTGCCGGCGCGCGGGTAGTCGATGAACCGGTTCTTGGTGGAGGCGGTGGCTCGGCCCCGTCCAGGGCCGCTGGGGCCACCCGGGCCCCCGCGGCGCGCGCCGCGACCCGTGGGCTCGGGCGCTCTGCGTCGGCTGCCCCCGCCTCTCTGCGCCGCGCGGCGGGCCTCGGCGCGGCCGCCGTACGGCCGCTCCTCAGCTCCCGACTCGTGTGAACCCGACCCGTACGCGTCGGAAGGAGATCCGGTGGCGCCACGCGGTGCCGCACGGCGGCCGGAGGACGAGCCGGACTGGCCGCGTCGGGCCGCGGCACGTCCGCCTCCCTGCGGCTGCGGCGGTTTGCGACGGTGCTCGCTCATCGAACGACTACTCCTAGGGCAGGCGCACCTTTGCGCGCCTGGAAACGGCGGCTGCTGGTTTCCGGTCCCCCCGAAGTACGGATGTGGTCGCTTTCGCATTCACCCGTACTGCACCGAGGACGATGACGTCCCCAGACGTCACTCGGTTCCCGGTGGTGTGCATGCCGCACAGACTACGCACCGTCAAAACCCGCCTAGCCCCGAAGTTCACCCCAAATCAGGCAACTTGCCTCCAACGAATCGGTGATGTGATCCCGTTCACCGTCCCCGCACTTGTCGCATCCGGAAGGCCGTTCTATCGTCGTGATGTATCGAGTCGATACATCAGAGCGACATAAGCGAGCGGAAGACCGAGAGGAGGCGACCATGAGCCGGCGTTCCGGGATCCTGGAGTTCGCCGTACTCGGTCTCCTGCGCGAGTCCCCGATGCACGGCTACGAGCTGCGCAAACGACTCAATACGTCACTGGGCGTGTTCCGAGCGTTCAGCTACGGCACGCTCTACCCCTGCCTCAAGACGCTGGTCGCCAACGGCTGGTTGATCGAGGAGTCGGGGAACGCTCCCGAGGACGCCCTCGCCGCACCACTCGCGGGGCGTCGCGCCAAGATCGTCTATCGGTTGACGGCGGAAGGTAAGGAGCACTTCGAGGAACTGCTCTCCCAGACCGGCCCCGACGCGTACGAGGACGAGCACTTCGCCGCGCGTTTCGCCTTCTTCGGACAGACGTCGCGCGATGTGCGCGTGCGGGTGCTGGAAGGCCGCCGCAGCCGGCTGGAGGAGCGCCTGGACAAGATGCGCGTCTCGTTCGCGCGCACCCGGGAGCGCCTCGACGACTACACGCTTGAGCTCCAGCGCCACGGAATGGAGTCCGTGGAGCGCGAAGTGCGCTGGCTGAACGAGCTCATCGAGAGCGAGCGGGCCGGACGGGACCTTCGTGGTTCCACCGGGGGGCCCGCTCAGTCCTCTCAGCAGAACAACACCACTGGAGCGACGGGCAACCTGCCACGGCCCGGGGACACCCCCCGGACCGATCTGCCCGACGACACCGCCACGTGAGCGCCCAGTCAGGGCCTCACTCGTACACACAGGGAGCAACCGGAATGGGTTCGGTTCGCGTAGCCATCGTCGGTGTGGGCAACTGCGCCGCGTCGCTGGTTCAGGGAGTCGAGTACTACAAGGACGCCGACCCGGCGACCAAGGTGCCTGGACTGATGCACGTCCAGTTCGGCGACTACCACGTCGGTGACGTCGAGTTCGTCGCCGCCTTCGACGTCGACGCGAAGAAGGTCGGCCTCGACCTCTCGGACGCCATCGGTGCCAGCGAGAACAACACCATCAAGATCTGCGACGTCCCGAACAAGGGCGTCACGGTCCAGCGCGGTCACACGCTCGACGGTCTCGGCAAGTACTACCGCATGACCATCGAGGAGTCCGCCGAGGAGCCGGTCGACGTCGTCCAGGTCCTGAAGGACAAGCAGGTCGACGTTCTCGTCTGCTACCTGCCGGTCGGCTCCGAGGACGCGGCGAAGTTCTACGCCCAGTGCGCCATCGACGCCAAGGTCGCCTTCGTCAACGCCCTCCCGGTCTTCATCGCCGGCACCAAGGAGTGGGCCGACAAGTTCACCGAGGCCGGTGTCCCGATCGTCGGTGACGACATCAAGTCGCAGGTCGGCGCCACCATCACGCACCGTGTGATGGCGAAGCTGTTCGAGGACCGCGGTGTCCGCCTCGAGCGCACGATGCAGCTCAACGTCGGCGGCAACATGGACTTCAAGAACATGCTGGAGCGCGACCGCCTCGAGTCCAAGAAGATCTCGAAGACGCAGGCCGTCACCTCGCAGATCCCCGACCGCGAGCTGGGCGAGAAGAACGTCCACATCGGTCCCTCGGACTACGTGGCCTGGCTCGACGACCGCAAGTGGGCCTACGTCCGCCTCGAGGGCCGCGCCTTCGGTGACGTCCCGCTGAACCTGGAGTACAAGCTCGAGGTCTGGGACTCCCCGAACTCCGCGGGTGTCATCATCGACGCCCTGCGCGCCGCGAAGATCGCCAAGGACCGCGGCATCGGCGGCCCGATCCTGTCGGCGTCCTCCTACTTCATGAAGTCCCCGCCGGTCCAGTACTTCGACGACGAGGCCTTCGCCAACGTCGAGAAGTTCATCAAGGGCGAGGTCGAGCGCTAAAGCTCACCACCGCTCAAAAACGCTCCTGCCAGGGCTGTGTCGAGGGTCCCCGGGTTGTACCGCCCGGGGACCCTTCCCTTGTGTGAGGCTGTGCCCCATGGCCGTCGTACGTGACCTGCGCGTCCTGCTCCGCTTCCAGGGCTTCAGACGCCTTCTCGCCGTACGCCTGCTCTCCCAGGGCGCCGACGGCGTCTTCCAGGTCGCGCTCGCCGCGTACGTCGTCTTCTCCCCGGAAAAACAGACCTCGGCCGCCGCCATCGCCTCCGCCATGGCCGTCCTGCTGCTCCCCTACTCCCTGGTCGGCCCCTTCGCCGGCGTCCTGCTGGACCGCTGGCGCCGCCGCCAGGTCTTCCTCTACGGCAACTTGGTGCGCGCGGCGATGGCGTCGGCGACCGCAGTCCTGATGGTCAGCCACGCCCCGGACTGGCTCTTCTACGTCTCCGCCCTGTGCGTCACCGCCGTCAACCGCTTCGTCCTGTCCGGCCTGTCCGCCGCGCTGCCCCGCGTGGTCGACGACGAACGGCTGGTCGTCGCCAACTCCCTCTCCCCGACCGCCGGTACGCTCGCGGCAACCGCGGGCGGTGGACTCGCCTTCGTCGTACGCCTGGTCGTGGCCGACTCCGACGCGGCCGTCGTGCTCCTCGGGGCGGCCCTGTACCTGTGCGCGGCGCTGGCATCACTGCGCATCGCAAAAGAACTGCTGGGCCCCGACCCCGCGTTGGTACGCCCCGGCCTCACCGCGGCCCTCGCCGGCACCGCCCGCGACCTGACCGCGGGCGTCCGCCACCTCGCCGGGAAACCACGTCGGGAAGCCGCCTGGGCGCTCGCCGCGATGACGCTGATGCGCTTCTGCTACGGCGCCCTGCTCGTCATGCTGCTGATGCTGTGCCGGTACGAGTTCTCCTCCACCACCGACGACGGACTCGCCCTGCTGGGGCTGGCGTTGGGCATCTCGGGCGCGGGCTTCTTCGTGGCTGCCGTGGTGACACCGTGGGCGGCGGGGCGTCTCGGCCCGGGCCGCTGGATCGTGGTGTGCGCGGCGTCGGCCGCGATCCTGGAGCCCGCCCTGGGCCTCCCCTTCGCCGTCGCGCCGATGCTCGTCGCCGCATTCGTCCTGGGCCTGATCACCCAGGGCGCGAAGATCGCGACGGACACCCTCGTCCAGTCCTCGGTCGACGACGCCTTCCGGGGCCGGATCTTCTCCGTCTACGACGTCCTCTTCAACATCGCCTTCGTCGGAGCAGCCGCGGTGGCCGCCCTGATGCTGCCGCCGGACGGGCGCTCTGTGGTGTTGGTGGTCACAGTGGCCGTTATCTACGGGGCAGTTGCTGTGGTTATGGCCCACTTTGAACGCCAGTAAGTGTCACATCAATGACACAGAGTCCCCCTGGGGTACAGGGGTGTCAGTGGGTCCCGGTAACTTACGTGCGTCTTACTCGCGCCTCATTGCGCATCACTCACCCATGTTCTAGGGGGACCCCCAAGTGTCTACTCCGCCGCCCCAGGGCCAGAACCCGTTCGCCCAGGGCCAGCAGCCCTACGGCCAGCCCCAGGCCCAGGCCCCGTACCCGCCCCAGGACGGCAACCCCTACGCCCAGGGCCAGCAGCCGGGCTTCCCGCAGCAGGCCGGCGTCCCGTACGCGCCGGTCCCGCCGGAGCAGCCGAAGCGCAAGCTGAGCTTCAAGACGATCAAGAACATCGTCATCGTCGTGGCCGTCGCCGGTATCGCCATCGGCGGCTACATCTCCAGCCGTGACGACGCCAACACCGCAGCGGTCGGCGACTGCATGCACCGCGGCAGCAGCGACGACAACAACCCGGACCTCGAGGTCGTCGACTGCACCTCCTCGAAGGCCCAGTACACGGTGCTGGCGAAGATCGAGGGCACGTTCAGCGGTACTCTCGCCGAGACCAAGTGCGCGGCCGAGGCCAAGGACTTCCAGTACGTCTACACCGAGTCCGGTGACGGCACTGACTTCCTGCTCTGCCTGAAGGACAAGTAGTAGGTCCTGCGGCACCGCAGACACCACGAGGGGCGACGTTTCACGTGAAACGTCGCCCCTCGATGCTTTCCAGGGGTCATGTTTCACGTGAAACATGACCCCGTTTTCACAGACTCAGCTCTGCTCGGCCCACCACTCCTTGAGTGCCGCGGCCGCGGCCTCCTCGCCCATCGGGCCGTTCTCCAGGCGCAGTTCCAGCAGGTGCTTGTACGCGCGGCCGACTGCCGGGCCAGGGGCGACGCCGAGGATCTGCATGATCTGGTTGCCGTCCAGGTCCGGGCGGATGGCGTCCAGTTCCTCCTGCTCCTGGAGTTGGGCGATGCGCTCCTCCAGGCCGTCGTACGCACGCGAAAGCGCCGTCGCCTTGCGCTTGTTGCGGGTCGTGCAGTCGGAGCGAGTCAGCTTGTGGAGGCGGTCGAGGAGCGGGCCGGCGTCACGGACGTAACGGCGGACCGCGGAGTCCGTCCACTCGCCCGTGCCGTAGCCGTGGAAGCGCAGGTGGAGTTCGACCAGGCGTGAGACGTCCTTCACCAGGTCGTTGGAGTACTTCAACGCCGTCATGCGCTTCTTGGTCATCTTCGCGCCGACCACCTCGTGGTGGTGGAAGGAGACCCGACCGTCCTTCTCGAAGCGCCGTGTGCGCGGCTTGCCGATGTCGTGGAGGAGAGCGGAGAGGCGGAGGACCAGGTCGGGGCCGTCCTCCTCCAGGGCCATCGCCTGCTCCAGGACGATCAGCGTGTGGTCGTAGACGTCCTTGTGGCGGTGGTGCTCGTCACGCTCCAGGCGCAACGCCGGCAGCTCGGGCAGGACGTGGTCCGCGAGGCCCGTGTCGACCAGCAGGGTCAGGCCCTTGCGCGGGTGCGCGGACAGGATCAGCTTGTTCAGCTCGTCCCGGACCCGCTCGGCCGAGACGATGTCGATGCGCCCGGACATCTCCTTCATGGCGTCTACGACCTCGGAGGCCACTTCGAAGTCCAGCTGCGCGGCGAAGCGCGCCGCTCGCATCATCCGCAGCGGGTCGTCCGAGAAGGACGCCTCAGGCGTGCCCGGCGTGCGCAGCACCCGTGCCGCCAGGTCCTCCAGACCGCCGTGCGGGTCGATGAACTCCTTCTCCGGCAGAGCCACGGCCATCGCGTTCACCGTGAAGTCACGCCGGACGAGGTCCTCCTCGATGGAGTCGCCGTACGACACCTCGGGCTTGCGCGACGTCCGGTCGTACGCCTCCGACCGGTAGGTCGTCACCTCGATCTGGTAGCCGTCCTTCTGCACACCCACCGTGCCGAAGGCGATCCCGACCTCCCACACGGCGTCCGCCCACGGGCGCACGATCTTCAGTACGTCCTGAGGGCGGGCGTCGGTCGTGAAGTCCAGGTCGTTGCCGAGCCGGCCGAGCAGCGCGTCCCGGACCGAGCCGCCGACCAGGGCGAGAGAGAACCCGGCCTCCTGGAAACGGCGGGCAAGGTCGTCGGCGACAGGGGCGACCCGCAGCAGTTCACTGACCGCGCGGTGCTGCACCTGGCTCAGGGCGCTGGGCTTGTCTTCGTTGGCGTTCGGCACAACAGAAAAGGGTACGTGGCCCCGGCGACCCGGAGCGCCCCGATTAATCGCGAGCGCCTCCGACAGGCGCCTCCATCAAATCTGCACAGCCCCGTACGCAGGTCGGTACAGAGGAAGCGTCTGCCGGACGTACTGATTCGCTCCCCTTTATACGCACACATACAGGACGGCCCGGCCCTGTTTCCCGATCTTGTGGAGCAGACCGCGGCACTTCCCCTCAGCGCGCATCGTTACCATGCGTGGACGCACATTGCGACGACCACTGACGACCACTGACGACGAGGGACGGGCGAGCGCGTGGCCGAGGCGGCAGACTTCCAGGGGATGAGTCCCTCACCTGCCCGCCGGTGGCTGCGGCGCACGGGAGCACTGCTCGCCGGAGCGCCTCTGCTGGCCGGTCTGCTCCAGCTGCCCGCCGCCGCGCCCGCGAGCGCCGCGTCCGGCTCCAGCACCGTGTCCGTGGACATCAACACGCTCACGCCCAGCGTCCCCACGGACGGCGACACGGTGACCGTGTCCGGCACCGTGACCAACGACAGCAAGCAGACGGTCACGGACGCCCAGGTGGATCTGCGCGTCGGCCCCGAGCTCAGCACCCGCTCGGACGTCGACAGCGTCGCGCAGCGCGCCGATTTCCAGCCGGGACTCGACGGAACGATCGTCGGCGGCAAGTACGTCAAGAAGTTCGCCAAGCTGACGCCCGGCGTCGCCCAGAGCTTCAGCATCGCCGTTCCGGTCGACGAGCTGGACCTCGGCTCGGACGGCGTCTACCAGCTCGGCGTCTCCCTGACCGGTCAGACCTCCGCGCAGCAGTGGCAGCAGGTCCTCGGCATCCAGCGGACGTATCTGCCCTGGCAGCCCGAAGGCGCCGACACCCAGACGAAGACGACGGTCCTGTGGCCGCTGATCTCCACCGCCCACATGACGGCCGAGACGGGGTCGAACGCGGAGCAGACGCCGGTCTTCCTCAACGACGACCTGGCCAAGGAGATCTCGCCGGGCGGCCGGCTGGAGCAGATGCTGTCGCTGGGCAAGGCCCTCGACGTCACCTGGGTGATCGACCCGGACCTGCTCGCCTCCGTCGACGCGATGACAGGTGCCTATCGCGTCGAGTCCGGCACCGGCACGGTGGCGGGTACGCACCAGGCGGTGGCCAAGCAGTGGCTGGCCGACCTTCAGGACGCGGTGACCGACAAGGAGGTCGTCGCCCTTCCGTTCGCCGACCCGGACCTCGCCTCACTCGCCCACAACGGCACCACCGTCAGCGGCTCCCTGAGCCACCTCAAGGACGCCACCGACGTCGCGGCCACCACGGTGCAGACGGTGCTCCACGTGACACCCGACACCGACTTCGCCTGGCCCGTGAACGGCGCCGTCGACCCGTCGATCGTCAAGGTCGCCACCTCCGCGGGCGCCGACAAGGTGATCGCGCGCAGCGACAGCCTCGAAGAGACCGCCGGGCTGCCGTACACGCCCTCCGCCGCCCGCCCCATCGGCGGCGGCACCACCGCGGTGGTCGCGGATGCGCGGCTGTCCACGGCGTTCCAGGGCGACCTGACCTCGGCCTCCGCGTCCACCCTCGCCGTGCAGAAGTTCCTCGCCTCGAGCCTGGCGCTGAACCAGCAGGTGGACAAGGAGCGCAGCATCGTCGTCGCCCCGCAGCGGACGCCGACCGCGAGCCAGGCGCAGGCGATGGCCGCGGCAGTGGCCGCCCTCCAGGGCGGGGAGTGGACGCAGACCCAGACCCTGGCGTCGGCGGCCGCCGCCAAGCCGGACGCGAGCGCCACCACCAAGGTCCCGCCGGCCTCCGCCTACCCCGCCAAGCTGCGCAAGCAGGAGCTGTCGAAGCCGTCCTTCGAGCAGATCGCGGCGGTGCAGGACAAGCTCGACAAGTTCAAGGTGATCCTCACCGACCAGTCCCGCGTGGTGACCCCCTTCGGGCGGGCCATGAACCGTGAGATGTCGACGTCGTGGCGCGGCCGTGCCGCCGAGGCGCAGAGCTACCGCGACGGCGTGCGGAACTACCTCGACAGCCTGACCAACCAGGTCAAGCTGATCGACAAGTCCGAGGTCAAGCTCTCCGGGCGCAGCGCCACGATCCCCGTGACCGTGCAGAACAACCTGGTGCAGGGCGTCGACCACCTCGTCCTGCGGCTCACCTCCACGAGCCCGACCCGTCTGAAGATCGGCGACGATGACTACGAGGAACAGCGGGTCACCGTCAACGGCGGACACAGCCAGACGGTGAAGTTCACCACCTCGGCCCAGGCCAACGGCCAGGCGAAGGTGGTCGCCCAGCTGTTCACCGAGGACGGCCAGGCGTACGGCGATCCCGTCCGGTTCGACGTGAAGGTCACCGAGTTCACGGCCACCGTGATGCTGGTCATCGGCGGCGGCTTCCTCCTTCTCGTCCTCGCCGGTTTCCGGATGTACAAGCAGCGCAAGCGCGCCGCCCAGCGGGAGGCCGAGGAGGCCGGCTCGGACGGTCCCGAGGAGGCCGGGGAGCCGGCGGACGGCCCGGAGAACCCGGAAGGGCCCGAAGACCGTCTCACGGAGGAGTCCGGCACCCGGCCCGGGGCAGACGACCCGGAGCAGCCGAGTGACCCGACACCGGACACCGCAGCGGAAAGCACCGACCCGTCCGGCACGGGTGAGAGAGTGGACCGTTGAGGATGTCGTGGCCGGTGGGCCCGGGACGATGAGGTGGGGTAACCATGAACGCGCCGTACGACGGTGACCGCGGCCAGGCCGCGGGCAGCTCGGGCCACCCCGAGGGCCCGCCGCCCGAGCACGGCCAGGTACCGCCGCAGCCACCCGCGGACATGTACCTCCAGGACGCCTATGCCCAGGACCCCTACCGGGCCCAGGACATCTCCGCCCAGGACCCGGTCGCCGAGGCGCTCTACGACCGCGCCGCGCACCCCCCGCCGCCTCCGGGCACGTACCAGCCGCAGCAACCGCTGTACGCCCAGCCCCAGCAGTCCCCGTACGCCCCCGACCCGCACGTGTGGGCCCAGACCCCGGCGCCCGAGCCGGACGGCGCGACCCAGTACCTGCCGTACGGCGACGACCCGCGCACCACGCAGTACGTGGGCGTCGACGACCTCGTCACGCACTCCGCCGAGGAGCGCCACGAGCCGGACGCGTTCGCGCACCTCTTCCGGGACCAGCAGCAGGGCGGCGGCCAGCAGCCGTACCAGCCCCCGTCGGTACCGGCTCCGTCCCCGGCGCCGGTACCGGGCGCCGAGCCGCCCATGCCGCCGTCCGCGGACAGGACAATGAACCTGGGCACGGCACCCGTACCCCCTCCGGCATCGCCGGCTCCGGCGGCGGCTTCCGCGAAGAAGGGCGGGAAGGCCGGCGGCCTGCTGAAGTCGAGCGCGGTGATGGCGGCGGGCACGATGGTGTCGCGGCTCACCGGATTCGTGCGCTCCGCCATGATCGTCTCCGCGCTGGGTCTCGGCCTCCTCGGTGACTCCTTCCAGGTCGCCTACCAACTGCCGACGATGATCTACATCCTGACCGTCGGTGGCGGCCTCAACTCCGTTTTCGTGCCTCAGCTCGTGCGGGCCATGAAGGACGACGAGGACGGCGGCGAGGCATACGCGAACCGTCTGCTGACCCTGGTGATGGTCGCGCTCGCCGCACTCACGGCCCTCGCGATGTTCGCGGCTCCTCTCCTGGTCCGCGCGCTGTCCGCGAAGGTCGCCAATGACCCGGCGGCCAATGAGGTGGCCATCACCTTCACCCGTTACTTCCTGCCCTCGATCTTCTTCATGGGCGTCCATGTGGTGATGGGTCAGATCCTCAACGCCCGCGGCCGCTTCGGCGCGATGATGTGGACCCCGGTCCTGAACAACATCGTCATCATCGTGACGCTCGGCATGTTCCTGTGGGTCTACGGCACCTCGGAGCGCTCCGGGATGGAGGTCACGAACATCCCGCCCGAGGGCCAGCGGCTCCTCGGCGTCGGTGTTCTGCTCGGCCTGGTCGTCCAGTCCCTGGCGATGATCCCCTACCTGCGCGAGACCGGCTTCCGCCTGCGGCTCCGCTTCGACTGGAAGGGCCACGGTCTCGGCAAGGCCGCGATGCTCGCCAAGTGGACGATCCTGTTCGTCCTCGCCAACCAGGCGGGCGCGCTCGTGGTCACCCAGCTGTCCACCGCCGCCGGCTTCGACTCCGGTGTCAAGGGCACCGGCTTCGCCGCCTACGCGAACGCCCAGCTGATCTGGGGCCTGCCGCAGGCCATCATCACGGTCTCTCTGATGGCAGCCCTGCTGCCGCGCATCTCCCGCTCAGCCGCGGAGGACGACAGCGGAGCCGTCCGCGACGACATCTCGCAGGGCCTGCGCACCACGGCCGTCGCGATCGTCCCCGTCGCCTTCGGGTTCGTCTCCCTGGGCATCCCGATGTGCACCCTGATCTTCGGTTCCTCGGGTGCCGACCAGGCCACCAACATGGGCTACATGCTGATGGCCTTCGGCCTCGGCCTGATCCCGTTCTCCGTGCAGTACGTCGTCCTTCGCGCGTTCTACGCCTACGAGGACACCCGAACCCCCTTCTACAACACGGTCATCGTGGCGGCCGTCAACGCCGCCGCCTCCGCCGTCTGCTACTTCGTCATCCCGGCACGCTGGGCGGTCGTCGGCATGGCAGCCTCGTACGGCCTCGCCTACGCGGTTGGCGTCGGTGTCGCCTGGAGCCGCCTGCGCAAGAAGCTGGGCGGCGACCTGGACGGCGCCCGCGTGATGCGGACCTACGCCAGGCTCTGCATCGCCTCCGTACCGGCCGCGATCCTCAGCGGCGCCGCCTGCTACGGCATCGCGCATGTCCTCGGCCAAGGCGTCATCGGTTCCTTCGCCGCTCTGATCGTCGGCGGAGCCGTCCTGCTCGGGATCTTCTTCGTGGCCGCCCGGAAGATGCGTATCGAGGAGCTGAACTCCCTGGTCGGCATGGTGCGCGGACGGCTGGGGCGCTGATAAGGGGGTACGCGCACAACCATCGTCCGCCACCGTGTGTCGTGCATAGCGGCGGACTGTGGGCACAATTGGTTTCGGCGTCGGACGGCGCGCACGGATGTCGGTCGGCGCGCAACGAATGGGGAGGCAGGAACGACGGTGGCGGAACGGAGCACGGCTGCCGTCGACGTGGCAGACAACAGCGGCGACGAGCCGCTGACCGCAGAGGCGGACCAGTCCACGGCCGACGGGGTGGCCACTAACCGGGAGCGGGACACGGACATCGACGAGGCACAGGGGAGTGGCGGGACCGAGGGTCCCGGGAAGGCCTCACCGCCCGAGCTGCACAGCGGCCACAAGCTCGCCAGACGCTACCGGCTCGAGGAGTGCGTCACCCGGCTGGACGGGTTCAGCAGCTGGCGTGCGGTCGACGAGAAGCTCCGTCGCGCCGTCGGTGTGCACATCCTGCCCGCAGACCACGCGCGAGCCCGTTCCGTGCTGGCCGCGGCCCGTTCGTCCGCGCTGCTCGGTGACCCGCGCTTCGTCCAGGTCCTGGACGCCGTCGAGGAGAACGACCTCGTCTACGTGGTCCACGAGTGGCTGCCCGACGCCACCGAGCTGACCGCCCTCCTGGCCCCCGGGCCGCTGGAGCCGCACGACGCCTACCAGATGGTCAGTCAGGTCGCCTCCGCCATGGCCGCCGCCCACCGCGAAGGGCTTGCGCATCTGCGCCTGAACCCGAACGCGGTCCTGCGGACCTCCAGCGGCCAGTGGCGCATCCGCGGCCTCGCCGTGAATGCCGCGCTGCGCGGCATCACGTCCGAGACCCCGCAGCGCACGGACACCGAGGCCATCGGCGCCCTGCTGTACGCGGGCCTGACCCAGCGCTGGCCGTACGAGAACGACGCCTACGGTCTGTCCGGGCTGCCCAAGGACATCGGGCTGATCCCGCCCGACCAGGTGCGTGCGGGTGTCCACCGCGGCCTGTCCGAGCTGTCGATGCGCGCGCTCGTCAACGACGGCGCCACCGCCTCACGCCACGAATCCGCGTGCACCACGCCGGAGGAACTGGTGAAGGCGATCGGCGAGATGCCCCGCATCCGCCCGCCGGAGCCAGCGTTCACCGCGCCGCCCGAGTACCAGCGCACGACGTACCAGCAGGGCACGTACGGCCGCCCGGCGCCCCATCCCGGCGTCACCCAGCCGCTGCCGCCTCCTCCGCCGCCGCTGCAGAGCCGCACCGGCAAGGCCCTGAAGTGGGCCGTGTCGGCGCTCCTCATCGCCGCGCTGGGCCTGGGCAGCTGGCAGTTGGCGGACGCCCTCATGGAGCAGAACAACAAGTCCGACGACACCAACCAGACGCAGACGACGGACGACAACGACAAGAGCGGCGACAAGACCAAGCCGGTCAAGACGCTCAGCATCGCCGGTGCCCAGGAGTACGTCGCCAGCGGTGACGCACAGGCTCCGGACGATGTGCAGCTGACGTACGACGGCAAGAGCTCCACGTACTGGCGTACCAAGCGCTACAACGAGGGCCCGACGCTCGCTCCGTACAAGCCCGGCGTGGGAATCGTCTACGACCTCGGTTCGGCGCAGAAGATCTCGACGGCGTCGATAGGGCTCCGGTATCCGGGCGATCACACGACCGTGAAGCTCTACGCCACCGACTCCCTGTCCCCCTCGACCGGGGTCGACGGGATGACAGAGATCGGAACCGCTACCACGAGCGGAACCTCTCTCACGGTGAAGGCTTCCAAGTCGGTCAAGACGCAGTACGTGCTGTTGTGGATCACCGCTGTACCGAGCGCACCCTCGGACGGCTACAGCAGCGCCGGCTACAAGCAGGCGGTCACCGACGTGACGTTCAAGGGCTGAGCGCACCGCATCCCAGGGGAGGGGGTCCGATGGCAGATGGCACCGCATACGGCGACGCAAGCGATCAGGACCTCCTCGCCGCTCACGTGGACGGCGATCCCGACGCGTTCGGCGAGCTCGTAAGACGTCACCGTGATCGGCTCTGGGCCGTGGCCCTCCGCACGCTCGGGGACCGCGAGGAAGCCGCTGACGCCGTCCAGGACGCCCTGGTCTCCGCCTACCGCGCCGCGCACACCTTCCGGGGCCAGTCGGCGGTCACGACGTGGCTGCACCGCATCACGGTGAACGCCTGTCTCGACCGTGCCCGCAAGGCCGCCTCCCGTAAGACCTCACCGGTCGACGACACCGAGCGCCTGGAACAGCTCCTGGAGCCCCACGAGGAGGCTTCGGCGCCGGCGGAGCGCAACGATCTGCACCGCCAGCTGCTGGAGGCACTCGGCACGCTGCCGCACGACCAGCGGGCCGCGCTCGTCCTGGTGGACATGCAGGGATACCCGGTCGCCGAGGCCGCCCGCATGCTCGACGTGCCGACCGGCACGGTGAAGAGCCGCTGTGCCCGCGGCCGGGCCAGACTCCTCCCCCTCCTCACTCATCTGCGGCCGGAAAACACCGGTGACAGCAGAGAACCGGGCAGGGGACGGAACCGGGTGCACGGGACATCCGTCCCACCGGCAGCGGGATCCCCTGACCCGGGGCCCCATGAGACAGGTCCAGGCGATTCAGCTGCTGTGACGGGCGGAGGTGGGCGAGCGTGACATCCACGACAGACGCGGCCGGGCACCCGGACGTCGCGGAGCTCTCCGAGCTCACCGAGGGCCTGCTCACGCCGACCCGCAGCGCGGACGTACGACGACATCTGGACGAGTGCGAGCTCTGCGCCGACGTGCACGCCTCGCTGGAGGAGATCCGGGGCCTGCTCGGCTCGCTGCCTGGTCCGCCGCGCATGCCCGACGACGTCGCAGGCCGTATCGACGCCGCTCTCGCTGCCGAGGCTCTGCTCAGCGCGACAGCTCCCGAGCCCGCCGATGCTTCCGGCTCCGATCACACCACCGACCTTGTTGCCCCCGCACTCGCCGGTACGCATGTTTCACGTGAAACATCGGCGTCGGCGGACCGTCCCGCAGGCCACGCCCGTGCCTCCAGCACCGGCCCCGGCCGCAAGGGCCGTTCCCGCGGCGGGCGACGCAGGATCGCCGTGCTGGGGACCGTGTTCACGGTCGCCGCCCTCGGACTCGGTTCTGTGCTGCTGTCGTCCTTCAACGACGGCAAGCCGTCCGACCCCACCGCGCAGGCCGACGCCTTCTCCGGCAAGAAGGTCGAGACCCAGGTCTCCGAGCTTCTGGCGCAGGGTGCCGGTGAGGGTTCCCGGTCCCCTCGCAGTCTCGGGGCGAACACCGTGCCCGAGAACCACCTCAAGAACCAGCCCCTGCCACAGGTTCCTGCTTGTGTGCTGAAAGGCATCGGTCGCGACGACACGGCTCTGGCCGCCAAGAAGGGCACCTACGACGGAGATCCGGCCTACCTCGTGTTGATGCTCAACGCGAAGGACACCAGCCGAGTCGACGCCTACGTGGTCGACGCCGGCTGTGAGAAGGACCCGTCCTCCTCCGCGAAGGTTCTGCTGACGCACTCCTACGCGCGTTCCGCGCACTGACGCTTCGTCTCTCTCCGGCGTGGTATCCCGTACGGTGGCGCCTCTCCGTGTGCCCGGACACACCGGGAATGCGCGCCCCGTAGGATCCGTTGGGTGGGGTGAGAGTTCTGAGAGGGGCTCCCACCGGTCGTACTGACGCAGTCCAGAGACGAGGAACCAAGCCGTGAGCGACGTCCGTAACGTGATCATCATCGGCTCCGGGCCCGCCGGCTACACGGCGGCGCTCTACACCGCGCGCGCGTCGCTGAAGCCGCTGGTGTTCGAGGGCGCCGTCACCGCAGGTGGTGCGCTGATGAACACCACCGAGGTGGAGAACTTCCCGGGCTTCCAGGACGGCATCATGGGCCCCGAGCTCATGGACAACATGCGCGGCCAGGCCGAGCGTTTCGGCGCGGAGCTCGTCCCGGACGACATCGTCAGCGTCGACCTCACGGGTGAGATCAAGACCGTCACGGACACGGCGGGCACGGTCCACAAGGCGAAGGCCGTCATCGTCGCCACCGGCTCGCAGCACCGCAAGCTCGGCCTGCCGAACGAGGACGCGCTCTCCGGCCGCGGTGTCTCGTGGTGCGCCACCTGTGACGGGTTCTTCTTCAAGGACCAGGACATCGCCGTGATCGGTGGCGGTGACACCGCGATGGAGGAGGCCACCTTCCTCTCGCGCTTCGCCAAGTCCGTGACGATCGTCCACCGTCGCGACACCCTGCGTGCCTCCAAGGCCATGCAGGAGCGTGCCTTCGCCGACCCGAAGATCAAGTTCGTGTGGGACAGCGAGGTCGCCGAGATCCAGGGTGACCCGAAGCTGGCCGGCCTGAAGCTGCGCAACCTCAAGACCGGCGAGCTGTCGGACCTGGCGGTGACCGGCCTGTTCATCGCGATCGGCCACGACCCGCGCACCGAGCTCTTCAAGGGCCAGCTCGACCTCGACGAGGAGGGCTACCTGAAGGTCGCCGCGCCCTCCACGCGGACGAACGTCACCGGTGTCTTCGCCGCCGGCGACGTGGTCGACCACACCTACCGCCAGGCGATCACCGCGGCCGGCACCGGCTGTTCCTCCGCCCTCGACGCCGAGCGCTACCTCGCCGCCCTGGCGGACGAGGAGCAGGCGGAGCCCGAGAAGACCTCTGTCTGATCCCCTCCCATCCACCACCCCACGCACAAGAGTTAAGGAGCCCGCCGTGGCCGGCACCCTGAAGAACGTGACCGACGACTCCTTCGAGCAGGACGTCCTCAAGAGCGACAAGCCCGTCCTGGTGGACTTCTGGGCTGCCTGGTGCGGCCCGTGCCGCCAGATCGCTCCGTCCCTCGAGGCGATCGCCGCCGAGTACGGCGACAAGATCGAGATCGTGAAGCTCAACATCGACGAGAACCCGGGTACGGCCGCCAAGTACGGCGTCATGTCCATCCCGACCCTGAACGTCTACCAGGGTGGCGAGGTCGCCAAGACCATCGTCGGCGCGAAGCCGAAGGCCGCCATCGTGCGCGACCTCGAGGACTTCATCGCCGAGTGACGTTCTGAGCCATCGAGTCGATGGCACATGTTTCACGTGAAACACGACTGGGCCGGCCCGAGAGGGCCGGCCCATCGTCGTCAGAGGGGACGGAGAGCGGGCTCCTTCTGCACCGCGCCCAAAAGGCGGTCCAGCGCCATCTCCACGTCTTCCTTCCAGGAGAGCGTCGTACGCAGCTCCAGCCTCAGTCGTGGGTGCAGGGGGTGCGGGCGCACCGTCTTGAAGCCCACCGCCAGCAGATGGTCGGCGGGCAGCACACAGGCCGGTTCCTTCCAACGGGCGTCCCCGAAGGCCTCGATGGCCTTGAAGCCCCGTCGCAGCAGATCCTTGGCCACCGTCTGGACCATCACCCGCCCCAGTCCCTGCCCCTGGTACCCCGGCATGATGAACGCCGTCATCAACTGCACGGCGTCGGGTGAGACGGGGCTCGTGGGAAACGCCGTCGAGCGCGGGACGTAGGCCGGAGGGGCGTACAGCACGAAACCCACCGGCACGTCGTCGACGTAGACGACCCGGCCGCACGATCCCCAGTCCAACAGGACGGCGGAGATCCAGGCTTCCTTCTCCAGGGCGGCTGTGCCCCCTCTTACCGCGGCTTCACCGCTGACTGGGTCCAACTCCCAGAAGACACACGAGCGACAGCGCTGGGGAATGTCCTGAAGGTTGTCCAGCGTGAGCGGTACGAGCCGACGCCCCATGAAGGCTGTTCCTCGCTTCCCTCGCCCGCGGCATCGCGGGCGGCTGTCAGAGCGCTCCGTTCCCGGAGCAGGCTGCCGACGAAGCCGCCGACCGCGCCCAGTCCCAGACCCGCGCTCACCAGTCCGCTGCGGCTCACCGTTCGCATGACACCTGCCTCCCCTGAGAGGTGCTGCCGGGTGGATGCGCCGTACCCGCTCGCATCGTATCCACGATGTGATGGCATCGACACCGCATGAAAGCAAAGAGCGGGCTGTGTCCGGTCCCTGCCGAACTCAGCCCGCTCTGCCGTGGAACACGGCCCGCTCTCCTGACCGACGGACGCTCTCGCACCGTCGGCCGGACGATCAGTCCTCCGAGTCCTCGGAGTCGCCGTCCAGAAGGCTCTTCTGAAGGACCGGCCCCTCGCCCGGGGCGAGCGTGCCGAGAATTCGCTCGAGGTCCTCCATGGAGGCGAACTCGACCGTGATCTTGCCCTTCTTCTGACCCAGGTCGACCTTCACCCGCGTCTCGAAGCGGTCCGAGAGACGGCCCGCCAGGTCGCTCAGCGCCGGAGAGACCCGGGTACCGGCCCGCGGGCCCTTGGCACGCTGAGCCGTCTGCGGACGCGACCCCATGAGGGTCACGATCTCCTCGACGGCACGCACCGAGAGCCCCTCGGCCACGATCCGGTGGGCGAGGCGGTCCTGCTCCTCCGAGTCCTCGACCGAGAGCAGCGCCCGCGCATGCCCGGCGGAGAGCACCCCGGCGGCCACCCGTCGCTGAACGGCCGGGGAGAGCTTCAGCAGACGCAGGGTGTTGGAGACCTGCGGGCGGGACCGGCCGATGCGGTCCGCCAGCTGGTCGTGCGTGCAGTTGAAGTCCTTCAGGAGCTGGTCGTAGGCGGCGGCCTCTTCCAGCGGGTTCAGCTGCGCCCGGTGCAGGTTCTCCAGAAGGGCGTCCAGGAGGAGCTTGTCGTCCTCCGTCGCCCGCACGATCGCCGGGATGGCCTCCAGGCCCGCCTCACGGCTGGCCCGCCAGCGCCGCTCGCCCATGATGAGCTCGTAGCGGGCGTGACCCACCTGGCGTACGACGACCGGCTGGAGGAGACCGACCTCCTTGATGGAGGTGACCAGTTCCTGCAGGGCGTCCTCGTCGAAGACCTCACGCGGCTGGCGCGGGTTCGGCGTGATGGAGTCGAGAGGGAGCTCGGCGAAGTGGGCACCGACCGGAGACGCGAGCGTCTCCACGGCACCGTTCAGCGACGGCTCCTCCGTTTCATGTGAAACAGGCGGCAGCGTGGCCACCTTCGCCGCCGCCACCCCACGGTCGGTCGTCAGCACCGGAACAGCTGCCGGGGACGCGGAACCCGCGCCACCCATCGCGGCCGGAGCCGGCGTCTTCTCCGTCGGGGCAGCGGGGATCAGTGCGCCGAGACCACGGCCCAAACCCCTCCGTCGCTCGCTCACTGAATGCCCTCCACCATGCTCGGGTTGCTCTGGGCGCCGATGTGGGCCTGGGTCGGGTCATAGCTGACGCCCACGCCCTTCAGCGCGATTTCGCGTGCCGCCTCAAGATAGGAGAGGGCACCGCTCGATCCTGGATCGTAAGTCAGCACCGTCTGCCCATAGCTCGGCGCCTCCGAAATACGGACCGAGCGGGGAATGCTCGTCCGCAGCACCTCGTCACCGAAGTGGGTGCGCACCTCTTCCGCGACCTGGGACGCGAGCCGCGTCCGGCCGTCGTACATGGTGAGCAGGATCGTCGAGACATGCAGGGCGGGGTTGAGGTGCCCTCGCACCAGGTCGACGTTGCGCAGCAGCTGACCCAGCCCCTCCAGCGCGTAGTACTCGCACTGGATCGGGATGAGGACCTCGGCTCCGGCGACCAGAGCGTTGACCGTCAGCAGGCCGAGCGAAGGCGGGCAGTCGATGAGGATGTAGTCCAGGGGGTGCTCGTACGCCTGGATCGCGCGCTGGAGACGGCTCTCACGTGCCACCAGCGACACCAGCTCGATCTCCGCACCGGCGAGATCGATGGTGGCGGGCGCACAGAAAAGCCCCTCGACATCCGGGACCGGCTGAACGACCTCGGCCAGCGGCTTACTGTCGATCAACACGTCATAGATGGACGGCACTTCGGCGTGATGGTCGATCCCCAGGGCCGTGGACGCATTGCCCTGCGGGTCCAGATCGATCACAAGGACCCGGCCACCGTGTACAGCCAGCGAAGCAGCGAGGTTGACGGTTGTCGTCGTCTTGCCCACGCCGCCCTTCTGGTTGGCGACAACGATGACACGCGTCTGCTCAGGCCGCGGCAGACCCTCGCCGGCGCGGCCCAGAGCCTCTACCGCCAGCTGGGCAGCGCGACCGATGGGAGTGTCGTCCATCGGGGGCGGTGTTTCACGTGAAACATCGTCCCCGATCGACTCGGTACGGGGACCGGGGACCGGATCGGTCATCGGTCCCGCGATGTTGGCGTCGGACCGCAAGGATTCACTCTCCTCGACTTCAGGCTCGCAATGAACAGAGCCTCCCATGTCTTCGGGGTCGTGAACCAGTGAGGCCTGGCGTTCTGTGGAGAAATCCACCTCTGTGGACAACTCCCTTACCTCTCCGAGTGACCCGAGAGGCTTCCGGTCGCGCGGTTCGGCCGCGGCGCGGCCACGGCTGATGATGCCGTGCAGGAGTGAGCGACGTTTCACGTGAAACACGATGCACAGCAGCGGAGAGCGAACTGCCGCGACACTCCGGCATGCGTAGGTTTGGCAGCTTGTGTGGAGTACGTCTCGTCGTCAGGACGGATCAGCGAAGCCGAGGCATCAGCCACCTGTCCGCGACGTCGAGACGTCGATCACCTATCCGCGACGACGGCGCGCACGTCCCGTACGAGCCGCCTTCGCCCGCTTGGCCGCGAAGCGCACTCCGCCGGGGCTCTCCCCGACCTCGACTCGCACGACCGTGGAAAGGGGATCCACGACTCCCTCACCCACCTGAAGGACAGACGTCTCCACGGCACCCAGCTTGCTCAGCGCAGTGGACGCCGCCTTGAGTTCCTCCTCGGCGGTGTCGCCCTTGAGGGCGAGCATCTCGCCGTACGGGCGCAGCAGCGGAATGCCCCAGGTGGCCAGCCGGTCCAGCGGAGCCACGGCCCGTGCCGTCACCACGTGCACCGGCGGCAGCTTGCCCATGACCTCCTCGGCACGGCCCCGCATGACGGTCACATGGTCCAGGCCGAGCAGTTCCACGACCTCGGTCAGGAAGGTCGTACGCCGCAGCAGAGGCTCCAGGAGCGTGATCTTCAGGTCGGGCCGTACCAGCGCCAGGGGGATGCCCGGGAGGCCGGCACCCGAGCCGACGTCGCAGACGGTCACGCCCTCGGGGACGACCTCAGAGAGCACCGCGCAGTTCAACAGGTGCCGTTCCCACAGCCGGGGCACCTCACGCGGGCCGATCAGACCGCGCTGCACGCCCGCCTCAGCGAGCAGCTCCGCGTACCGGACCGCGTCCGCGTAGCGATCACCAAACACCGTGCGCGCCTGCTCGGGCGCAGGGGGGAGCTCCGCTGCCTCCGTCACGGGGACCGTCCTTCCGTACCGCGATGGGCGCTCACGGCGCCGATCACCACAACCACCAGAACTATCAGGCTGACAAAGTTCGGCCCCGTCTGCCGGGCAGACGGGGCCGGAGGAACCTACGGTCCGATCAGGCGGGCAGTACGACGACGAAGCGCTGCGGCTCCTCGCCCTCGGACTCGCTGCGCAGACCGGCGGCCTTGACGGCGTCGTGGACGACCTTGCGCTCGAACGGCGTCATCGGCTTGAGCTTCACGGGCTCGCCACTGCTCTTGACCTCGGCGGCGGCCTTGGCGCCCAGCTCGGAGAGCTCGGCACGCTTCTTGGCCCGGTAGCCCGCGATGTCCAGCATCAGACGGCTGCGGTCGCCGGTCTCCCGGTGCACGGCCAGGCGCGTGAGCTCCTGGAGGGCCTCGAGCACCTCACCGTCCCGGCCGACCAGCTTCTGCAGGTCGCGGCTGCCGGCGTCGCTGATGATCGAGACAGCGGCGCGGTCGGCCTCGACGTCCATGTCGATGTCGCCGTCGAGATCGGCGATGTCCAGCAGACCCTCGAGGTAGTCCGCCGCGATCTCGCCCTCCTGCTCCAGGCGGGTCAGGGTGTCTGCACCCTCGGCAGCGGCGGAGGTGGTGCCTTCCGTCACGGGTTGGACTCCTTCTTACTTCTTGGACGGGGACTTGGGCCGCTGCGGGCCCTTGCGCTGTCCGGACTGGGCCTTGCTGCGGGTACCGGCGCCGGGCTGCTGCTTCTGAGCGGCCTTCTTGGCGGGGGTGGCGGGCTTGGCGTCTTCGGGCTCGTCGGACTTGCTGAGCGAGACGGACTCGTCGGCCGACTTGGCCGCACCGGTGGTGCCGGAGGCGCCACCCGACTGCCGCTGCGACTTGCTCTGCCGCTTGGGCTGCTGACGCTTCGGAGTGCCGGTGCCACCGGCGGTCGGCGTACCGTCCTCGGCCTGGGCGGCGGCCTGGCTCTCGCTCTTGATCACGGCGCCGTCGGCCTGGGCGGCGAGACCCGCCTTGCTCAGGGCGTTGATGAACTTGCGCTCGAACTCGTTGCGGTCACGGCCCTTGGCGACGATCGCCTTGACGATGGTCTTCTCGCTGCGGCGGCGGACCTTGCCGTGGTGCGTGACGTGCTTGGTCAGACGCTCCAGGTAGGCGGCCTGAGCCTTGGAGCCCGGGGTCGGGTTGTTGTGGATGACGTACATCTGCTGGCCCATGGTCCACACGTTGGTGGTCAGCCAGTAGACGAGGACACCGACCGGGAAGTTGATGCCGAAGACGGCGAACATGACCGGGAAGACGTACATCAGCATCTTCTGCTGCTGCATGAACGGCGTCTTCACCGTGGTGTCGACGTTCTTCGTCATCAGCTGGCGCTGGGTGAAGAACTGCGAGGCCGACATCAGGACGATCATGACCGCGGTGACGATGCGGACCGTGGTCAGCGAGGCGTCGAGGGCGGCGACGTCGGCGGAGCTGTCGGTGAACTTCGCCGCCAGCGGGGCACCGAAGATGTGCGCCTTCTGGGCGCTCGCCAGCAGGCTCTCGTTGATGACACCGATGGTGTCGTTGTTCGCGATGCCGTTGAGCACGTGGTACAGGGCGAAGAAGAACGGCGACTGCGCCAGGATGGGAAGGCACGAGGAGAGCGGGTTGGTGCCCGTCTCCTTGTACAGCTTCATCATCTCTTCGGACTGGCGCTGCTTGTCGTTCTTGTAGCGCTCCTGGATCTTCTTCATCTCGGGCTGGAGCGTCTGCATGGCCCGCGTCGACTTGATCTGCTTCACGAAGAGCGGGATCAGGCAGATACGGATCAGGATCACCAGGGACACGATCGACAGGCCCCAGGCCCAGCCGGTGTCAGGGCCGAAGATGGCGCCGTACACCTTGTGGAACTGGACGATGACCCAGGAGACGGGTGTCGTGATGAAGCTGAACAGGCTGGCAATCGTGTCCACTAATCATGCTCCTTGGGCATGGGACGGAGTCTCTGCGGCCGGGCTCGAAGGAGGATTCTCTTCGGTGGTCGAAGAGGGATTCTCCTCGGTGGCCGTTTCGGCGGCGGAGGGCCCGCCCCTGCGTGCACGCCAGGCGTCACGCAGCATTTCGTGCCACCGCGGGCGCTTGCGGGGCGGGACATGGTCCACGCCTCCCAGCGACCACGGATTGCAGCGCAGGATGCGCCAGGCGGTGAGCGCCGTGCCCTTGATCGCACCGTGCCGGTCGATGGCCGTGTAGCCGTAGTGGGAGCACGACGGGTAGTACTTGCACACGGGCCCCAGCAGCGGACTGATCGTCCACTGGTACAGCTTGATCAGAGCCAGCAGCGGGTACTTCATCGCGCGCCCCCTCCCAGTAGCCGCTCGATGGCGGCATCCAGGTCTCGGGCCAGCTGTGCATGGTCGGCGTCACCCGCACCGGGCAGCGCTCGTACGACTACCAGGCTACCGGGGGGCAGCAGGTCGACCCGGTCGCGCATCAGATGGCGAAGCCTGCGCTTCACCTTGTTGCGCACCACCGCACCGCCCACAGCCTTGCTCACGACGAAACCCGCACGCGTCGGGGGAGCGCTCTCCCCAGGCGCGTGCGGGTCCGTTGCACCGCTACGAAGATGGACTACGAGGTGCGGGCGTCCTGCCCGGCGTCCTCGTCGTACCGCGGTCGCGAAGTCCTCGCGCCGCCTCAGCCGGTTCTCGGTGGGCAGCACGACGGCATGACCTGACCGGAATCAGGCGGACAGGCTGGCGCGACCCTTGGCACGGCGGTTCGCGAGAATCGCGCGACCGGCACGGGTGCGCATCCGCAGGCGGAAGCCGTGGGTCTTGGCGCGACGACGGTTGTTCGGCTGGAAGGTGCGCTTGCTCACTCGGGGGCTCCAGAAATCAAATCGGTGGTGGCGGGTGCCGTCCTGGCTGTCACCGTGCGCCCACGAGTAGCTCTCGCTTACGCCCGAGTGCACCGCTTCCCGATCACCTGACGCGATCTGTGCCCATCGGAGGCAGGCGGCAGCAGCCATCGACAACTCGACCTGGTTACGGTACGCGCGGCTACGCCATCCGGTCAAACCAGCCGCCTCCGGGAGACACTATCCACAGCCTGGGGACAACAACTTGAACCGCACCCGTCGCCCTGACTACCGTGGCTGAACTCCGATTCGTTCCTTTGTCCCCCGCGCCCCGCGGTGTAGATCCCGACCCGTCCCACCATCACACGTTCGTGGGACCTGTGAGAGAGCGTGCCCTGTGGCTGACGTACCTGCCGATCTTGCCGCAGTGTGGCCACGAGTACTGGAGCAGCTCCTCGGCGAGGGCCGCGGGCAGGGCGTGGAGGTCAAGGACGAGCACTGGATCCGCCGCTGCCAGCCGCTGGCGCTGGTCGCGGACACCGCCCTGCTCGCCGTACCGAACGAGTTTGCGAAGGGCGTCCTCGAAGGCCGCCTCGCCCCGATCGTCAGCGACACCCTGAGCCGCGAGTGCGGCCGCCCGATCCGTATCGCGATCACCGTCGACGACTCCGCCGGTGAGCCCCCGGCCCCGCCGGCACCCCAGCCCGCGCGCCCCCAGCAGCCGCGTTACGAGGAGCCCGAGCTCCCCGCCGGCCAGTACGACGGCCAGAGCGGCCCGTACGACAACCAGTACGACAACGGCAACCAGTACGAGGGCTACGGCCGCCACCGCGCTGACGACCGCCACCGCGGCGACGACCGCCAGCCGGGCCGCCCCGAGCAGCTCCCCGGCGGCCCCGGCGACCAGCTGCCCAGTGCCCGCCCCGCCTACCCGGGCGAGTACCAGCGCCCCGAGCCCGGCGCCTGGCCCCGGCCGCAGCAGGACGAGTACAGCTGGCAGCAGCCGCGGCTCGGCTTCCCGGAGCGGGACCCGTACGCGACCCCGCCGCCGCAGGAGTCGTACGGCCAGGAGCCCTACCCCAAGGACGCCTACGCCTCGCCCTCGCAGGACTACCGCCCGCAGCCGATGGACCGCCCGTCCTACGACGGCCAGCGCGCGGAGTACGACCAGCCGCGGCGCGACGAGTACGACCAGCCGGGCCCCAGGCGCGACGACTACGACCAGCCGGGGCCGCGCCGGGACGACTACGACCAGGGCGGGCCCCGCCGTGACCTGCCCGAGCCGCCCTCCGGCGGCGGGCACGCGCACCGCGGCGGACCCGGCGGCTCGGCGCTGCCCCCGGCCGGTGGCGCCCCCGGCCCGCTGGCCGCGAAGCCCGCGCCGGCGGCCGGACCCGGTGAGCCCACCGCGCGCCTGAACCCGAAGTACCTCTTCGACACGTTCGTCATCGGCGCCTCCAACCGCTTCGCGCACGCGGCCGCGGTGGCCGTCGCCGAGGCGCCCGCCAAGGCGTACAACCCCCTCTTCATCTATGGGGAGTCGGGGCTCGGCAAGACGCACCTGCTGCACGCGATCGGGCACTACGCGCGGAGTCTGTATCCCGGCACGCGCGTGCGCTACGTGAGCTCGGAGGAGTTCACCAACGAGTTCATCAACTCCATCCGCGACGGCAAGGGCGACAGCTTCCGCAAGCGGTACCGGGAGATGGACATCCTGCTCGTCGACGACATCCAGTTCCTCGCGGACAAGGAGTCGACGCAGGAGGAGTTCTTCCACACGTTCAACACGCTCCACAACGCGAACAAGCAGATCGTGCTCTCCAGCGACCGGCCGCCGAAGCAGCTGGTGACGCTGGAGGACCGGCTGCGGAACCGTTTCGAGTGGGGTCTGATCACCGACGTCCAGCCGCCCGAGCTGGAGACGCGGATCGCGATCCTGCGCAAGAAGGCGGTGCAGGAGCAGCTCAACGCCCCGCCGGAGGTGCTGGAGTTCATCGCCTCCCGCATCTCGCGGAACATCCGTGAGCTGGAGGGCGCGCTGATCCGGGTGACGGCGTTCGCGTCGCTCAACCGGCAGCCGGTGGACCTGGGCCTGACGGAGATCGTCCTCAAGGACCTGATCCCCGGCGGCGAGGACTCGGCGCCCGAGATCACCTCGACGGCGATCATGGGCGCGACGGCGGACTACTTCGGCCTGACCGTCGAGGACCTCTGCGGCACCTCGCGAGGCCGCGCGCTGGTGACCGCCCGGCAGATCGCCATGTACCTGTGCCGCGAGCTGACGGACCTCTCGCTGCCGAAGATCGGCGCGCTGTTCGGCGGCCGCGACCACACGACCGTCATGCACGCGGACCGCAAGATCCGCAATCTGATGGCCGAGCGGCGCTCCATCTACAACCAGGTGACGGAGCTGACGAACCGCATCAAGAACGGCTGACACAGGCGTACTCACGGCGTCCAGGGCGCTCTGGGACACGGTCCCGGGGCGCCCTTCGTCATGCCGCCACGGCCCGGGACGCCGTCTCGGCCGTCACGTCCTCGTAGCCGCATGTTCGATTACCTGCCGGGTTACGGCCTCCCTCCACAGATTCGGCAACTTTCTGCCGTCCACATCCTGGGGACTGCGAAGTTGTCCAGATCGCCGTCCACAGGGGGTCTGTTGAAAGACCATCAGGCCAGGTCAAGTGGTTGTGGATTCGTGGACGAGCGATCTCCACAGACTGTGGACGACGAAAAGATCCACAGGCTGTGCATCGAGTTGTCCACCGGCAACCCACAGGTTGAGCCCGGTTGTCCCCAGCGATCCCCAGCTTCTCCACATGGCTGTCCACTGTTCGGCAACGCGACGCGGCTGCTCACCGTGTCGAGTGAAAGGCGTCACACGAAGGTGCCGGGTTGGGGTGTGGGAAACGTGGGTAAAGCTGGGGACGCAGCTGGGGAGAACTCGGCTCAGCCTGTGCACGGAGTGTGCAGAACTTTCTGTTCTCCACAGACACCCCGAGTTGTCCACCGCCTCCGCCCACAGGACCCGTGGACAAAATTTCCGGGCTGACCTGCGCAAACGCAGTTATCCACGGTATCCACAGCCCCTACTACTACTCCCAACTAGAGAGAGCTGGGAATCCGTTTCGAAGGGGGTCCTGTGCACAACTCGCTGTCCGGCTCCCGACTGCCCCTCGTCACGACTTGACCCCGAGAGGCACCTACTGTCAGTGGGGTGCGTCAGACTGTTCCCCGGTGTCCTTCCCCTCACAGGGGCCGACGACACCGAGACAGACGACGAGGCCAGGCAGAGCGAAGCGCCGGCAACAGCAGGAGGCGGCAACAGTGAAGATCCGGGTGGAACGCGACGTACTCGCGGAGGCAGTGGCCTGGGCGGCACGCAGCCTCCCGGCCCGTCCGCCGGCGCCTGTCCTCGCCGGCCTTCTGCTGAAGGCCGAGGACGGCCAGCTGAGCCTGTCCAGCTTCGACTACGAGGTCTCCGCGCGGGTGAGCGTCGAGGCCGAGGTCGAGGAGGAGGGCACGGTCCTGGTCTCCGGCCGCCTGCTCGCCGACATCTGCCGCGCCCTCCCCAACCGCCCGGTGGAGATTTCCACAGACGGTGTACGGGCGACCGTGGTCTGCGGCTCCTCGCGGTTCACCCTTCACACCCTGCCTGTGGAGGAGTACCCGGCGCTCCCGCAGATGCCGACCGCGACCGGCACCGTCCCCGGTGAGGTCTTCGCCTCCGCCGCCTCCCAGGTCGCCATCGCGGCCGGCCGCGACGACACGCTGCCGGTGCTGACCGGTGTGCGCATCGAGATCGAGGGCGACACCGTCACGCTGGCCTCCACCGACCGCTACCGCTTCGCGGTCCGCGAGTTCCTGTGGAAGCCGGAGAACCCCGAGGCGTCCGCGGTGGCCCTGGTGCCCGCCAAGACCCTCCTGGACACCGCCAAGGCGCTCACGAGCGGCGACAGCGTCACCCTGGCGCTTTCCGGCTCGGGCGCGGGCGAGGGCCTGATCGGTTTCGAGGGCGCGGGTCGGCGTACGACCACGCGTCTGCTCGAGGGCGACCTGCCGAAGTACCGCACGCTGTTCCCGACCGAGTTCAACTCCGTCGCCGTGATCGAGACCGCCCCGTTCGTGGAGGCCGTCAAGCGTGTGGCCCTGGTCGCCGAGCGCAACACCCCGGTGCGGCTGAGCTTCGAGCAGGGCGTGCTGATCCTGGAGGCCGGTTCCAGCGACGACGCACAGGCTGTGGAGCGCGTCGACGCCAACCTCGACGGCGACGACATCTCGATCGCCTTCAACCCGACCTTCCTGCTGGACGGCCTGAGCGCCATCGACTCCCCGGTCGCCCAGCTGTCCTTCACGACGTCGACGAAGCCCGCGCTGCTCAGCGGCAAGCCGGCCCTGGACGCGGAGGCGGACGAGGCCTACAAGTACCTGATCATGCCGGTGCGACTCAGCGGCTGACCGGCTGAGCGACCGGAGTTATCCCCAGGCCGTGGACGACGGTCTCGCGGTCTGGGGAAAATCCGCAGGTGGGGGCGTACGTATGAGCGCGTATGCCCACAGGTGTGCGTGAGCGTCCGGGTTTAGGCTCGGACGTAGGTACGAAGGTGCCACACACGCCACAGCAACCTAAGGAACAACTGATGGAGCTCGGTCTCGTCGGCCTCGGCAAGATGGGCGGCAACATGCGCGAGCGGATCCGCCGCGCAGGCCACACCGTCATCGGATACGACCGCAACCCGGACCTCGCCGATGTCCACAGCCTGGAAGAGCTTGTGGGCAAGCTCAAGGGACCGCGCGTGGTCTGGGTGATGGTCCCGGCCGGTGGCCCGACCCAGTCGACGGTCGACGAGCTGGCCGAGCTCCTGGAGCCGGGTGACGTCGTCGTGGACGGCGGCAACTCCCGCTGGACGGACGACGAGAAGCACGCCGAGGAGCTCGCCGCCAAGGGCATCGGCTTCGTCGACTGCGGTGTCTCCGGAGGTGTGTGGGGCCTGGAGAACGGCTACGCGCTGATGTACGGCGGCGACGCGGAGAACGTCGCCAAGGTGCAGCCGGTCTTCGACGCGCTCAAGCCCGAGGGCGACTTCGGCTCGGTGCACGCCGGCAAGGTCGGCGCCGGGCACTTCGCCAAGATGGTCCACAACGGCATCGAGTACGCGATGATGCAGGCCTACGCCGAGGGCTGGGAGCTGCTGGAGAAGGTCGACTCCGTCACCGACGTGCGCGAGGTCTTCCGGTCGTGGCAGGAGGGGACGGTCATCCGTTCCTGGCTGCTCGACCTGGCCGTCAACGCCCTCGACGAGGACGAGCACCTGGACAAGCTGCGCGGTTACGCACAGGACTCCGGCGAGGGCCGCTGGACTGTGGAGGCCGCCATCGACAACGCGGTGCCGCTGCCGGCGATCACCGCGTCCCTGTTCGCGCGGTTCGCGTCCCGGCAGGACGACTCGCCGCAGATGAAGATGATCGCGGCGCTGCGCAACCAGTTCGGCGGCCACGCGGTCGAGAAGAAGTAATCCACAGGGCTGTTGAGAACAGCCCACAAGCTGGGGGAGGTCGGCGCCCGACCATGCACGTCACGCATCTGTCGCTGGCCGACTTCCGCTCGTACGCCCGGGTCGAAGTTCCGCTCGACCCGGGCGTCACGGCCTTCGTCGGCCCCAACGGGCAGGGCAAGACGAACCTGGTCGAGGCGGTCGGCTATCTCGCCACCCTCGGCAGCCACCGCGTCTCCTCCGACGCCCCCCTGGTCCGCATGGGCGCCGACCGCGCGATCGTCCGGGCGCAGGTCAGGCAGGGCGACCGGCAGCAGTTGGTCGAGCTGGAGCTGAACCCGGGCAAGGCGAACCGCGCTCGAATCAACAGGTCGTCGCAGGTCAGACCGCGTGACGTGCTCGGCATCCTCAGGACCGTCCTCTTCGCCCCCGAGGACCTCGCCCTGGTGAAGGGCGACCCCGGGGAGCGGCGACGGTTCCTCGACGAGCTGATCACCGCCCGCTCCCCGCGCATGGCGGGCGTGCGCTCCGACTACGAGCGGGTCCTCAAGCAGCGCAACACCCTGCTGAAGTCGGCGGCGCTCGCGCGCAGGCACGGTGGCCGCTCGATGGACCTGTCCACGCTCGACGTGTGGGACCAGCACCTCGCGCGCGTGGGTGCCGAGCTGCTCGCCCAGCGGCTCGACCTGATCGCCGCGATCCAGCCGCTGGCCGACAAGGCGTATGAGCAGCTGGCGCCCGGCGGCGGCCCGATCGCCCTGGAGTACAAGCCGTCGGCGCCCGGTGAGGCGCACACCCGTGAGGATCTCTACGAGCAGCTGATGGCGGCGCTCGCGGAGGCCCGTAAGCAGGAGATCGAGCGGGGCGTCACCCTCGTAGGTCCTCATCGGGACGATCTGCTGCTCAAGCTCGGTCAGCTGCCGGCCAAGGGCTACGCCTCGCACGGGGAGTCCTGGTCGTACGCGCTGGCGTTGCGGCTCGCGTCGTACGACCTGCTCCGCGCGGAGGGCAATGAGCCGGTGCTGATCCTCGACGACGTGTTCGCCGAGCTGGACACCCGGCGCCGGGAGCGGCTGGCGGAGCTGGTGGCGCCCGGGGAGCAGGTGCTGGTGACGGCGGCGGTCGACGACGACGTACCGCATCTGCTGGTGGGGGCGCGGTACGCGGTGTCCGGTGGGGTGGTGGAGCGCGCGTGAGTGCCGAGGAGCCGAAGAAGAACACGCCCGAACCCTCGGGGATCGACCTCGCGCGCGTGGCGTTGCGCGCGGCCAAGGAGCAGGCACGCGCGCGTGGGGACGCGGCGCAGCAGAAGAAGCAGGCGCGGCGGGGCGGTCTGCGCTCCGGCGCGCGCGCCGACGGGCGCGACCCGATGGCGCTGGGTTCGGCGATCAACCGGCTGATCAGTGAGCGGGGCTGGGAGGCGCCGGCGGCGGTCGGCGGGGTGATGGGGCGCTGGCCGGAGATCGTCGGGGAGAACCTCGCCAAGCACTGTGTGCCGCAGAAGTACGACGAGGACGAGCGGGTGCTGGTCGTGCAGTGCGACTCCACGGCGTGGGCGACCCAACTGCGTCATCTCGCGCCCGCTCTGGTCGCCCGCCTCAATGAGGACCTGGGCCAGGGCAGCGTGCGGATGATCAAAGTGCTCAACCCTGGTGGCCCCCCGCGGCGCTACGGCCCCCTGCGTGCCCCGGGCAGCACAGGCCCTGGTGACACCTACGGATGAGCCCGCAAACCTCTGGGTGACAGACATCACATCGACGGCCGTCGGCGGTCCTCCGGGACCTTCGGCGGCCGTCGTGTCGTACACCCGCACGCGGTTGCGAATCGCGACCTGACTCCCAAGTAGCCAAGGGTTGACAGTCAGAAGCGCTGAGTGCCTCCGTGAGCCTCTTGGAGCCCCGCTCCGTATATGGGGACCCGGCGGAGCGGTATTTCGGGCGGCACATGAGGACTCAGGTACCGGCAAACCCCCATCACTGTCGGCGCTACCGGTAGACTGGAAGCCAATCCCGCCCCATTAGTGGGGACCGCCGGGACAAGCTGAGCAACGCTGATCAAGGCTTACCAACGCAACATGCCGCAGCCGCTCCGGCAACCCGCCGACGAGCTTGGCTCGTGCTGTGCCAGAAAGGGCGCTTCGTGGCCGATTCCGGCAACCCCAACGAGAACATCCCGTCCACCGACGCCGGCGCGAACGGCGAGGTCACCGCCTCGTACGACGCCAGCGCCATCACCGTCCTCGAGGGTCTGGACGCGGTCCGCAAGCGACCCGGTATGTACATCGGCTCGACCGGTGAGCGGGGTCTGCACCACCTCGTGTACGAGGTCGTCGACAACTCCGTCGACGAGGCGCTGGCCGGGCACGCGGACACGATCGACGTGACGATCCTGGCCGACGGCGGCGTGCGCGTCGTCGACAACGGCCGTGGCATCCCGGTGGGCATCGTCCCGTCCGAGGGCAAGCCCGCCGTCGAGGTCGTGCTGACCGTGCTGCACGCGGGCGGCAAGTTCGGCGGCGGCGGTTACGCCGTCTCCGGTGGTCTGCACGGCGTGGGTGTGTCCGTCGTG
The DNA here is from genome assembly GCF_015163075.1 of Streptomyces justiciae. Taxonomy (GTDB): domain Bacteria; phylum Actinomycetota; class Actinomycetes; order Streptomycetales; family Streptomycetaceae; genus Streptomyces; species Streptomyces justiciae. The sequence goes on along the minus strand of NZ_JADDXU010000003.1, from coordinate 590,770 downwards.
AACGCGCTGTCGTCGAAGGTCGCCGTCGAGGTCAGGACCGACGGCCACCGCTGGACGCAGGACTACAAGATGGGCGTCCCCACGGCCGCGCTCGCGAAGCACGAGGCTACCGAGGAGACCGGCACCTCGGTCACCTTCTGGGCCGACGGCGACATCTTCGAGACCACGGAGTACTCCTTCGAGACGCTCTCGCGGCGCTTCCAGGAGATGGCGTTCCTCAACAAGGGTTTGACGATCAAACTCACTGACGAGCGCGAGTCGGCGAAGGCCACCTCCGGTGCGGACGAGGCCGGTGCCGATGAGAAGGCCGAGGTCAAGCACGTCACGTACCACTACGAGGGCGGCATCGTCGACTTCGTGAGGTACCTGAACTCCCGCAAGGGCGACCTGGTGCATCCCACGGTCATCGACCTGGAGGCCGAGGACAAGGACAAGAGCCTGTCCCTCGAGGTCGCGATGCAGTGGAACAGCGGCTACAGCGAGGGCGTGTACTCCTTCGCCAACATCATCCACACCCACGAGGGCGGTACGCACGAGGAGGGCTTCCGTGCGGCGCTGACCTCGCTCATCAACAAGTACGCGCGCGACAAGAAGCTGCTCCGCGAGAAGGACGACAACCTCACGGGTGACGACATCCGCGAGGGTCTGACGGCGATCATCTCGGTGAAGCTGAGCGAGCCGCAGTTCGAGGGCCAGACGAAGACCAAGTTGGGCAACACGGAGGCGAAGACCTTCGTGCAGAAGGCCGTCTACGAGCACCTCAACGACTGGCTGGACCGCAACCCGGTCGAGGCCGCGGACATCATCCGCAAGGGCATCCAGGCGGCCACCGCGCGCGTGGCGGCCCGCAAGGCGCGCGACCTGACGCGTCGTAAGGGTCTGCTGGAGTCGGCGTCCCTGCCGGGCAAGCTCTCCGACTGCCAGTCCAACGACCCCACCAAGTGCGAGATCTTCATCGTCGAGGGTGACTCCGCCGGCGGCTCGGCCAAGTCCGGCCGCAACCCGCAGTACCAGGCGATCCTCCCGATCCGAGGCAAGATCCTCAACGTCGAGAAGGCGCGGATCGACAAGATCCTGCAGAACCAGGAGATCCAGGCGCTGATCTCGGCGTTCGGCACGGGTGTGCACGAGGACTTCGACATCGAGAAGCTCCGCTATCACAAGATCATCCTGATGGCGGACGCCGACGTCGACGGCCAGCACATCAACACCCTGCTGCTGACCTTCCTGTTCCGCTTCATGCGGCCGCTGGTCGAGGCGGGGCACGTGTTCCTGTCGCGTCCCCCGCTCTACAAGATCAAGTGGGGTCGGGACGACACCGAGTACGCGTACTCGGACCGCGAGCGCGACGCGCTGCTCGAGATGGGCCGCCAGCGCGGCAAGCGGGTGCGTGAGGACTCCATCCAGCGCTTCAAGGGCCTTGGCGAGATGAACGCCGAGGAGCTGCGCATCACGACGATGGACCAGGAGCACCGCGTCCTCGGCCAGGTCACCCTGGACGACGCCGCGCAGGCCGACGACCTGTTCTCGGTGCTGATGGGCGAGGACGTCGAGGCGCGCCGCCAGTTCATCCAGCGCAACGCCAAGGACGTCCGCTTCCTCGACATCTGAGTCGGTCTCAGCTGACCGCACCAGGAAGGATCTTCACCAGCAATGACCGACGAGAACACCCCCCTCACGCCTGAAGAGGGCGGCGACATCGCCCAGCGTGTCGAGCCCGTCGGGCTCGAGACGGAGATGCAGCGCTCGTACCTCGACTACGCGATGTCCGTCATCGTCTCGCGTGCGCTGCCGGATGTCCGGGACGGCCTCAAGCCCGTCCACCGCCGCGTCCTGTACGCGATGTACGACGGCGGCTACCGCCCCGAGCGCGGCTTCTACAAGTGCGCCCGCGTCGTCGGCGACGTCATGGGCAACTACCACCCGCACGGCGACAGTTCGATCTACGACGCCCTGGTCCGTCTCGCCCAGCCGTGGTCGATGCGCATGCCGCTCGTCGACTCCAACGGCAACTTCGGCTCCCCGGGCAACGACCCGGCGGCCGCCATGCGCTACACCGAGTGCAAGATGGCGCCGCTGTCGATGGAGATGGTCCGTGACATCGACGAGGAGACCGTCGACTTCACGGACAACTACGACGGCCGCTCCCAGGAGCCGACCGTCCTGCCGGCCCGCTTCCCGAACCTGCTGATCAACGGCTCGGCCGGTATCGCGGTCGGCATGGCCACCAACATCCCGCCGCACAACCTGCGCGAGGTCGCGGCCGGCGCCCAGTGGTACCTGGAGAACCCGGAGGCCTCCCACGAGGAGCTCCTGGACGCGCTCATCGAGCGCATCAAGGGCCCCGACTTCCCGACCGGCGCCCTGGTGGTGGGCCGCAAGGGCATCGAGGAGGCGTACCGCACGGGCCGCGGCTCGATCACCATGCGCGCGGTCGTCGAGGTCGAGGAGATCCAGAACCGCCAGTGCCTGGTGGTCACGGAACTGCCCTACCAGACCAACCCCGACAACCTCGCGCAGAAGATCGCCGACCTGGTGAAGGACGGCAAGGTCGGCGGCATCGCCGACGTCCGTGACGAGTCCAGCTCGCGCACCGGCCAGCGTCTCGTCATCGTCCTGAAGCGGGACGCGGTCGCCAAGGTCGTCCTGAACAACCTGTACAAGCACACGGACCTGCAGTCGAACTTCGGCGCCAACATGCTGGCCCTGGTCGACGGCGTGCCGCGCACGCTCTCCCTGGACGCGTTCATCCGCCACTGGGTGACGCACCAGATCGAGGTCATCGTCCGCCGGACGAAGTTCCGGCTGCGCAAGGCCGAGGAGCGGGCGCACATCCTGCGCGGTCTGCTCAAGGCCCTGGACGCCATCGACGAGGTCATCGCGCTGATCCGGCGCAGCGACACCGTCGACATCGCGCGCACGGGCCTGATGGAGCTCCTGGAGATCGACGAGATCCAGGCGAACGCCATCCTCGAGATGCAGCTGCGCCGACTGGCCGCCCTGGAGCGCCAGAAGATCATCCAGGAGCACGACGAACTCCAGGCGAAGATCACGGAGTACAACGAGATCCTGGCCTCGCCGGTCCGCCAGCGCGGCATCGTCAGCGAGGAACTCGCCGCGATCGTCGAGAAGTACGGCGACGACCGCAAGACCATGCTGGTGCCCTACGACGGCGACATGTCCATCGAGGACCTCATCGCCGAGGAGGACATCGTCGTCACCGTCACGCGCGGCGGCTACGTCAAGCGGACGAAGACGGACGACTACCGGGCGCAGAAGCGCGGCGGCAAGGGCGTACGGGGTACGAAGCTCAAGGAAGACGACATCGTCGACCACTTCTTCGTCTCCACCACCCACCACTGGCTGCTGTTCTTCACCAACAAGGGCCGCGTCTACCGGGCCAAGGCGTACGAGCTGCCGGACGCCGGGCGTGACGCGCGTGGACAGCACGTCGCCAACCTGCTGGCCTTCCAGCCGGACGAGGCGATCGCCGAGATCCTCGCCATCCGCAACTACGAGGTGGCGCCGTATCTGATCCTGGCCACCAAGGGCGGTCTGGTGAAGAAGACGGCTCTGAAGGATTACGATTCGCCGCGTTCCGGAGGTGTCATCGCGATCAACCTCCGGGAAACGGACGACGGTTCTGACGACGAACTGATCGGTGCCGAACTCGTTTCGGCCGAGGACGATCTGCTTCTGATCAGCAAGAAGGCGCAGTCGATCAGGTTCACGGCGACGGACGAAGCACTCCGTCCCATGGGCCGCGCGACCTCGGGTGTCAAGGGCATGAGTTTCCGTGAGGGAGACGAGCTGCTCTCGATGAATGTTGTTCGACCCGGTACGTTCGTGTTCACTGCCACCGACGGTGGGTACGCGAAGCGGACCGCCGTCGACGAGTACCGCGTCCAGGGTCGCGGCGGCCTCGGCATCAAGGCCGCCAAGATCGTGGAGGACCGGGGTTCTCTCGTCGGCGCGCTGGTGGTCGAGGAGACCGACGAGATCCTCGCCATCACGCTGGGCGGCGGTGTGATTCGTACGCGAGTCAACGAGGTCAGGGAGACGGGCCGTGACACCATGGGCGTCCAACTGATCAACCTGGGCAAGCGCGATGCCGTCGTCGGTATCGCACGTAACGCCGAGGCGGGGCGCGAGGCGGAGGAGGTCGACGGCGAGGACGCCGTCGACGAGACCGCCGAAGGTGCCGCGACCACCGGCACGGACGAGGGTGAGGCGCCCTCGGCCGAGTAGCACGAGGAGTGAGTCACGTGAGCGGAGCCACGGGCGCCGGATCGTCCAGTACCCCTTCCGGTACGGACACGGACGACGGCGGTCGTGGCTCCGCCGCGCGTACGAACGCTGCGCGTACGACCGACGCGCGCGCCACGGACGGGCGGGCGACAGATTCGCACACGACCCAGCTCAAGGCGATCAAGTCGCCCGCCAAGGACTCTCCCTCGCCCGACGCACCTGGATCACAGGGGGGAACTGTGACGGACACCCGAGGCCCGCAGACCCAGCAGTACGCGGCCGGCGCGGGCCCGGCTGCTCCGGGCGCACAGCCGCAGCCGTCGGCCCCGCCGCCGTCGCCGCTGCCGGGGGAACGCCGGCCGGAGCAGGCCGCGGGGCCCTACCACCCGCCGCAGGCCTACCCGGCGCAGGCCGCCGCCACCGGCGCCGTACGCCGGCCGCGCACCGGTGCGCGCACCACGCCGCGGACCCGCAAGGCGCGGCTGCGGGTGGCCAAGGCCGACCCGTGGTCGGTCATGAAGGTCAGCTTCCTGCTCTCCATCGCGCTCGGCATCTGCACGATCGTCGCGGCCGCCGTGCTGTGGATGGTCATGGACGCGATGGGCGTCTTCTCCAGCGTCGGCGGCACCATCTCCGAGGCGACCGGCTCGAACGAGTCCAACGGCTTCGACCTGCAGTCGTTCCTCTCGCTGCCGAACGTCCTGATGTTCACGACGATCATCGCGGTCATCGACGTCGTCCTCGCGACGGCCCTCGCGACGCTCGGCGCGTTCATCTACAACCTCTCCGCGGGCTTCGTCGGCGGCGTCGAGCTGACGCTCGCCGAGGACGAGTGAGCGGCCCCGACTATCGATTTTGGGACTGCCCCGGTCGTGCGCTAATCTTCAGGAGTCAGCGCGCGGGACACACACCGCAGAGCGCGGCGGGGCTATAGCTCAGTTGGTTAGAGCGCATCCCTGATAAGGATGAGGCCACAGGTTCAAATCCTGTTAGCCCCACAGCACAAAGACCCCCAGTCGATACGACTGGGGGTCTTTCTCGTATGCGGAGTTGCTGTGTGTGTGGGGGCGGGCATGCGAACGCCCGGTCGCTGGCGACGGGGGATGCACCAGCGACCGGGCTATGGCCAAGGCTAACAACGGTGATGGTGCTGGGGGAGGCGGCTGCTCGGGACCGGTGAGGTGTTGTGACGGGGATCACGTGGTCCCGTCAGTCCTCGCACGGGGGTTCATAGGCGAGTCGCGGCAGGTACTCGTGCCATTTCCCGGGCGTCAGGACGCCGCGCGTGGCCGAGCAGATGCGGCGGACCGCCGTGTCGGTGTCGAGGTTCCACAGCCGTACGGTGTCGACGCCGCTGGAGATGCCGAGCAGATCGGCGTGCGGGCTGAAGGACAGGAAGCTGCCCGTCTTGCCGTTGGGGCTCATCGCCTGGCCGATGGGCGTCGCGAGTGCCGGGTCGGTGACGTCCCAGGCGCGGACCGTGTTGTCGTTGCCGCCGCTGGCGAGGGTGTCGCCGTCCCTGCTGAAGGTGAGGGAGACGATCGCCTCGGTGTGGCCGGTGAGGGTGGGGCCGACCTGGGTCGCGTCGCCGGGGTCGGCGACGTTCCACAGGCGGACCGTGTCGTCGTCGCCGGCGCTGGCCAGGGTGTGGCCGTCCGGGCTGTAGGCGAGGGTGTCGATGGGGCCGGAGTGGCCGGTGAGCGGGGCGCCGAGCGGGGTCGCGTGGCCGGGGTCGGTGACGTTCCACAGGCGGACGGTGTCGTCGGCGCTGCCGCTCGCCAGGGTGCGGCTGTCCGGGCTGAACAGCAGGGAGTTGACGTACCCCCGATGGCCGGTCAGCGGGGCGCCGAGCCGGGTGAGGTGGGCGGGGTCGGTGACGTTCCACAGCTGGATCGTGCGGTCGTCGTGGGCCGTCGCGAGGAGGCGGCCGTCCGGGCTGAACGCCAGCGCCTCGGGGCCCGGGAAGCGGGTCTGGAGGGGGACCGGGCGGCCGTGGGGGACCGGGTGGCGGGGGTCGGCGACGTTCCACAGCTGCACCGCGTGGCTGCCCGTCAGGACCGCGAGGGTGCGGCCGTCCGGGGCGAAGGCCAGCGCGCGGATGTCGCCCTCCCCCGGTCTGAAGGGCGCGGCCAGCCGCCGGGGCCGGTCGGGGTCGGTGACGCTCCACAGGCGGATGTGCTCGTCGCGGGCCGCCGTGGCGAGGACGCGGCCGTCGGGGCGGAACGCGCCGAGCCTGCCGGTCATGTCCGAGGTGGGGATCGACCACAGCCGGACCTTGTTGTCGCCGTTGCCGGTGGCGAGCGTCCGCCCGTCCGGGCTGAAGCCGAGCGCGTACATCTCCCCGCTCGCGCCGGACAGCGGCTCCCCGATCTGGGACGGGGAGGCGGGGTTGGCGACGTTCCACAGGCTGGCTGTGCTGTCCGCGCTCGCGGCGGCGAGACGCGTGCCGTCGGGGCTGAACGCCACCGACCAGACGGGGCCGGTGTGCCCGGCCAGTGGGGTGCCCAGCGGCTCGGCCGCGTGCGGATCGGCCACGTTCCACAGTCGTACGGTGTCGTCCGTGCTGCCGCTGGCGAGGGTGCGGCCGTCCGGGCTGAACGCCACGGAGTGGATGATTCCGGTGTGTCCGGTCAACGGGCTGCCCAGCGGCTCGGGTTCGCGCGGGTCGGTCGTGTCCCACAGCCGGATCGTGTCGTCGTCGCCCCCGGCCGCCAGGGTCCGCCCGTCCGGGCTGAACGCCACGGAACGCACGGCCGCGGTGGAGCCGGTGAGCGGCCTGCCGAGCGGCTCGGGGCGGGCGGGGTCGGTCACGTTCCACAGCCGTACGGTGTGGTCGTCGCCGGCGGAGGCGAGGGTGCGGCCGTCCGGGCTGAACGCGACCAGGTAGATCGTGCCGTCGTGGCCGGTCAGGGGAGCGCCGAGGGAACGCGGCCGGCTCGGCTGCCGTACGTCCCACAGGCGGATCGTTCCGTCGTCCGAGGCACTGGCGAGGGTGTGGCCGTCCGGGCTGAAGACCGCGCTGCTGACCCAGCTCGTGTGGCCGGTCAGGGGCTTGCCTAGCGGCTTCGGGCGGGCCGGGTCGGAGACGTCCCACAGGCGGACGGTGCGGTCGTAGCTGGCGGTGGCCAGGGTGCGGCCGTCGGGGCTGAACGAGGTGAGGTAGACGGCGCCGGTGTGGCCGAGCAGCGGGGTGGCCAGCGGGGCGTTCGCCGTCGACAGCACGCGGCTGCGCGCGCCCTCGTCGTCCCCGCGCAGCCGGTGCGCCACCAGGGCGAGCTGGGCGGACAGCGAGGGGTCGGTGTCCTGGAAGCGGTCCGCCTCGGCGACGACCTGCTCGAAGACGGCGTCGTCCCGCTGCTTCCACGCGATCACCGCCGCGCAGACGGCGACGAGCGTGAGCGCGAGCAGCGCGGAGATCGCGGCCCGGCTGATCCACACCGTGCGCCGGCGCAGCCGTACCGAGGCCGCCAGGAACTCCACCGCGCTGCGGGTCAGGAAGGTGTCGCCGGCCGACTTCGCCCAGGTGTGCGCCTGTTCGAGGCGTGATCCGCGGTACAGAAGCGCGGAATCGCGCTCGGAGTCCTCCCAGGACCTGCCGTCCTCCTCCAGGCGCTGGCGCAGCAGGTTGCCGTTGCGGTCCTCGTCGATCCAGTCGCGCAGCCGCGGCCAGGCATGCAGGAGCGCCTCGTGGGTGATCTCCACGGTCTCCGCGTCCAAGGTCACCAACCGGGCCTGGACCAGCGCCTCCAGGGACTCCTCGGTCTTGTCGGGGTCCGTCGACTCCGCCGCCAGCTGACGCCGGGTGCCGCGCCTGCGGGTGGCCTGGGTGTCCTCGCTGAGCCGGACCAGCCGCAGCAGGAGCAGCCGCGCGGCGGTACGGGCGGCCGGGTCGAGCCCGGACCAGGCTCGCTCGGCGGTGGCCGCCACGGCGCCCTGGATGCCGCCCGCAGCCCTGTATCCCGCCAGCGTCAGCCGGCCCGACTTGCGGCGCTGCCAGGTGGCCAGCAGCGCGTGGGAGAGCAGGGGCAGCACTCCGGCGTCGTGCGCCCCGCGCGGCCCGTCGGCGCTGACCTCGCGCACGATCAGCTCCGCGAGCCCCGGCTCCAGCTCCAGACCCACGGCCTTCGCCGGGGCGGTCACGGCCTCGCGCAGCTCCGTGGTGGTCAGCGGGCCGAGCACCATGTGCCGGTGCTGGAGCGCGTCGGCGAGTTCGGGATGGCCGAGGCACTGCTCGTAGAAGTCGGCGCGGATGCCGAGGACGACCAGCACCGGGGCCGGATCGTCCGGATCGCCCGAGCCGTCGCCGGGTGTGGACGCGGCGTGCAGCAGTTGGACGAACGTACGGCGGTCCGCCTCGTCGGCGCAGAGAGTGAACGTCTCTTCGAACTGGTCGACGATCAGGACCGGCCGGGCCTCGCCGGCCCACGCGCGCACGGAGTCCCGCACGGTCCGGGCGAAGGCGGGATCGTACGGGTCCGGAACCGACGCGAGTACGGGGATACGACGGGTCAGCTCGGCGAGCGGGTCGGCGCCCGGCACGAGCTGGACCACCTCCCGGCCCTGGTCGGTCAGCGCGGGCACCAGACCGGCGTTGAGCAGGGAGGACTTCCCCGCTCCGGAGGCGCCCACGAGCATGACCAGTCCCCCGGTCCGCTCCGCGCCGAGCAGCTGGGCGAGGAGGGCGTCGGTGCTGCGTTCGCGGCCGAAGAACCAGCGGGCGTCCTCGCGGCGGTACGAGGCGAGGCCGCGGTAGGGGCAGACGCCGGCCGCGGGCGGGGGCGGGGTCTCGGCCGCGGGGCGTTCGTCGTCGGCGGTGCCGGTGATCGCCTGCTCCCACAGGCGCTGCCAGTGGGCGAGGTCGTAGAGCCCGGTGGAGACCGGGGTGGGCTGGGCGCGGCGCGCCTGGGGTATCAGGATGTGCAGGACGGCCGCGAGCGCGGTGAACTGTGCGGGTACGTTCCTGGCCCGGCGCCAGTCGCTGATCCGCTGCGCGGAGACCCGTACGGGACGCCCCCGCTCGTCGACCCGCTGGAGTCGGCCGACCGCCTCGGACACGCTCTTGAGGGGCGGGTTTCCGGCCTCCCGGTACAGCAGCGCGAGGCGTTCCGCGAAGGCCGTGCGTGCCCCTGAGTCGGAACTCAAGGCCTCCACCCCTTACTTCCCTCGCCGCTGGACATCCGGACCGGAAAACTCACTCTATAGGGCTGACCTGCGGAAAAGTCGATCCCCCAGGTCCGGAACCTCCCCGGCGACGACACCAGGGGGCAGGATCAAGCCACAGCGACGCGGTTGACTGTGCGTTGCCTGAGCTTCCGCCGGAGTAATCACCGGCCGCATCCGGACTGCCATGTTCCGGCCATTGCCCGGCCCACGCGGCCCTGGCGCAGGCCGACGCCGCCCCACAGTTCGGCACCGGTCCCCACGAGGGGAGGGACCGGCGCCGGACGATGGGGCGGGCCCGTTTCATCGGCGGGCGGGCCCTGTCTTATGAACGGGGCGGCCGCATCCATCCTGCCGACCGCGCCGCCTCCGCGGCTTGGGACGCCTTCAGCACCGTACGGAAGGCCGCGTTGGAGAGGCTCCCCGGGCGGTCGTCGTTCTCTTGGCTGCTCTCGTGGTTGTTGGCGTCGTGGGTCTGTGCCGCCGCCTGGGCCGCCAGGGCTGCCGCGGCGGCGACGTTGCGGGCGCAGCGGGCGTCGGCGGCCGGGGCGGGGGCGGACGCGGCGAGGGTGCTCGTCGAGTGGGCGGACAGGCGCAGGGAGTGGGCGGCGCGGCCGGCCGGGCTCTTCGGGACGAGTTCCACGGCGTCCGGGCCGATGCCCGCGTGGCGGCAGGCGGCCTCGGCGCGGGCGTAGGCGCTGCGGGTGCGTTCGGCGTGGCCTGTCCTGAGGGACTCCGGCGTGGTGGTCGGCGGGCAGCTGTCGGTTGTGGCTGCGGGTCTGGATATCTGACGGGTCGTCAATTATGGTCCCCGTGCCGTTCCGCTTCCCAAGGGGTGAGTCAAGGGGTGAGTGCAGTGGAGACACGTCCCCTCAGTCCGCAGCCGTCGGGGGAACCGCGCTGGGTCGCGATGTTCCGGCGGCCTTCCACCGATTCCTGGCGGGTGGCCGCGGAGTCGCCTCACCGAGGGCCGGTGCTGTACGCCGTGGGCGAGATGAGCCAGACCCTGCGGGCGCGCGGGGAAGAGGTGAGCGTGGAGGTGTGGGGTCCCGGGGAGGGCGGTGGCTGGCAGACCCCGGCGCGCGACGACTCCGCTGCCTCCGCTGCCGTGCCTGAAGCATCTGTGACGGCCGTCGGTGCGGTCGGGGCGCCGGACAAGCTGGTCGAGCGCATGCAGGACCGGCGGCATCAGGTGCTCATGGCGGGGCTGAGCAAGGCGGGCCGGTACGACCTCGCGCCGGAGGACGTCGCGGCCGTACAGGCCCTGGTCGACCGGCTCGACGAGACGACCCTGCGCACGGTGGCCGGTTGGTTCGCCGGGGCGGCGGGAGGGCACTGACCCTCCTGGGAGGGACGTGCAGGAAGATCTCGGTCGACCCTGAGCGGTGCTACGGCTCGGGGGACTGTGTGTACCGGCTGCCGTCCGTGTTCACGGTGGTGGACGGTTTCGGGACCGTCCTACCGGGGCGCGAGGAGGCCGAGGACGAGGCACGCGTGCGTGAAGCGGCGGAAGGGTGCCCCTCGCGGGCGATCAGCGTCAGCGGATGACGTCGTCGAACGGGGATCTCTGCTGCGGGGCCTGCGGGGTCGTACGCCACTGAAGAGCGGCGAGTGCGCGCGCCCGTTCCTCTATGACGGACATCCGGGCCTCGCGTTCGACCGGGTCCACGTGCGGGGGCTGTCCGGTCACCTGGCCGTCCCATTTGCGGTACAGGAGTCCGACCTCCTGTGAGAACCAGCCGCGGCTCACGGAGTTCAGCGCGAGCAGCAGTCCGGTGTCGTCGGACGCGGGCAGGGCCATCCAGCCGCCGAGCGACGGCAGCAGCTCGCGTCGTACGCAGAGCGTCGCGGGGTGGACGGGCGCGCGGAAGTCGTTGGTCCGCCAGTGGTGGAGGACTGCTCCGTGTTCGATCGGGCCGTGGTCAGGGTCGCCGGGGAAGCCGGTCGTCGAGCCCTCGGGGAAGGGGTCCAGGACTCGGGAGGTCGCCCAGCCGAGAGCGGGGTCGGCCTCTAGCGCGGTCAGGTCGCGGGCGAGAGCGCCCGGTGGAAGCAGGTCGTCGGCGTCCGGAACCCTCACGTACTCGCCTTCGGCGTGCGCGAGCGCGATCGTACGGGCGACGCCGGGGCCGCCGGGGCGTCCCTGGCGGAAGGTGACGCGGTCGTCGTCGGGCACGTACGGGGCGACGGCTTTGTTCTGCCGTCCTCCTGTATCACCCAGTGCCATTCCCAGCCGTGGGGCAACCGCTGCTCGCAGAGGGAGCGGTAGGCCTCCGGCAGGTAGCCGGCAGAGGGGGCGTGTACAGCGGTGACGATGACGATGCGCCGGTTCACGGCCTCACCCTGACGACCAGGGGTTTCCGGTCTTCGGGGTGGTCAAGTGGTACGAGGTTCTGCTGTTACGTCGAGGTCGTGCGCGCGTGCCGGGTGTTCAGCGGCCGTGCGGGGCGGCCGGCTCGGCCTGCGGGGCGGCGGCGGTGTCGTCGCAGAGGGCCGTCGCCTCGTCGGTCGACTCGGTGTCCGACGGGGAGCGGTGGCGGCAGCTCGGGGTCTTGCCGTGGGCCTCGGCGCGGATGCGCTGCTTCATCGTGGGCGGCAGGGACCTGGCGTGGGTCAGGGACCAGGACCAGGCCGCGGCCCACGGGGTCAGCTCCGGCGCCGTGGCCGGCGCGGTGCTGTTGCGGGTGGTGTCGGCCTGCGGTACGGCCGCCGCGGCGGTGGTGGTGACGAGTCCGAGCGTCGTGCACAGCGCCAGGAAGGCGGTGACGATCGCGGTCCACAGCTTCATGACCTTGTTCCGGTCCATGGCCCCTCTACTTTCGGGTTGGGCGATTTGCGTACTTTCCTCATGATGTGTATGAGGGCCGCGAAAGCACGGACCGACGCCCATGGCGCGTCGATCTTCAGATGAACACCACCCGGATGGGCGCAAGGGGCCTGAAAACCGGAGAAGAGGGGAGGAGGTGCAGCAAAAGTCACCGTGTGTGGAGGTGTGATCACCCTCCGATCGGAGCGGCGTCATCCGCTTCTATTGCGGTGCGGAAGGCGGAAGTTGAGGGGCTGACGCAGGTCACCGATCGGTCTCGGACGGTGTGTATAGTCGGGCGCCAGAGGTCCCCTACGTCAAGGAAAGACGAGGTCGCGCGGTGAAGAAGCTTCTCCTGGTCGCACTGGCCGCCATCGGCGGGCTCCTCGTGTACCGCCAGATCCAGGCGGATCGCGCCGAGCAGGATCTGTGGACGGAGGCGACTGACTCCGTGCCCACGGGTTCGTGAGCACTGACACCCGATTCTGAACAGACCCCGGCCGCCGTTGCGGTCGGGGTTTTGCGTTGCCTGAATCCGGGGGTGAGCCTCGCTCCGGCTGGGCAGGATGGGCCACGGTCCGGCGACGGTTCGGCCCGGCGACGAGGAGAGGTGGCGGGTTGCGGTGGGGCGGCGTACCGTGCGGTGGCGTTCTCGGCCGTGGACCGCTCTGCGTCCGGCACTCGTGTCAGTGGTCGTGGCGGCCGTCACCCTGATGGGGCAGACGGGGTCGGTTGCGGCCGAGGGGGCGGAGGCTGCCGGGTCCGGGTCGTACGGCTTCTCGTCCGATGACCAGCCGGTCGACGGTGCCGCGGGCACCGGGGACGCCGAGCTCCTCGTCCCCGGCAAGACCTACAAGAGCGCCCTTCCGGCGGACAGCGACGTCTACTACCGCCTCGAACTCGACGACGCCTCCGACGCGTACGTCTCCGTCACCGCCGTCCCGCGCGCGGGAGCGACGGTGACCGCGTCGGACGGCATCAGGGTGACCGTGCAGGACGCCGACAGCCGTAACTGCTCCATCGAGAGCGAGCTGGTCAGGGCGGGGCGCAGTCCGCGGCCGGTCGTGGTGTCGGGGATGCGGGAGATCTCCTCCCGGCGCACGGCGTGCCAGGACGAGGGCTCGTACTACGTGATCGTCCACCGCATCGCCGGGACGGGCGGGACGCCGGACGACTGGGATCTGGAGCTGGCGCCGTTCCTGGAACCGCGGCTGGAGAACGCCGTGGGCACCACTCCGCCGGAGAGCCCGGACCCGGACTCCGACTCCGCCTCCCCCGGCGGCGTCAGGGGCGTGGCCACACCCCGCTCCGGAGGCGCGGGCTTCGGTTCGGCCGCGCCGGTGGAGCAGGGGGTCTGGAGCGCCGACATCTCCCCCGGCCAGACGCTCTTCTACGCGGTACCGGTCGGCTGGGGGCAACGACTCGGCGCCACCGCCGAACTGGGCAGCACGGTCCGCGGCGCTTATGTGGGCGGCGCCCTGACCATGTCCCTCTGCAACCCCGCGCGCGGTCCCGTCACCGACGTGAGCCTCGGCTACAGCGGCGGCCAGAAGTCGGCCTCGCTCCGCTCGGTGCCGCCCGTCGACTACGCCAACCGGTACGGCTCCTCCGGCGCGGTGAGCGGCATGCGGTTCGCCGGCTCGTACTACCTCGTCCTTCATCTCTCCGAGCGGATGGGCGAGGAGTTCGGCGCTGGGCCGTTCGAAGTGACGTTGCGCGTACGGGTCGACGGCTCGGCCGAGGCGGGGCCCGCGTATGCGGGGCGGTTCCAGCCGCCGGGGCCTTTCGAGGTGGCGGCTCAGGGGCCGGGGGCTGCTGAGGGAGGTGACGGCGGCGGGGGCGGAGCCGCGGGGGACGACGCGGTGATGACGGTGGTCGCTGTCGCCGGCATCGGAGGCGGGACTGTGTTGTTGGGGGTGCTCGGGGTGTGGACGGTGGTGGCTCGGCGGCGGGCTGGGGGCGCCGCGTAAGGGGGTTGGCCTGGGCCGTCACCGGGGCGGCTCGCTCGCGGGCGTGGGTTGTTCAGATGCGGGTCAGTGCCCAGAAGCCCACGGCGTAGCAGGTCAGCGCCAGGAGCAGGAGGGGGAGCGTCACCTTGGCCGGGGGGCCCGGGCGGCGTCGGGCCCTGGAGCCGCGGCGGCGGGGGATTGGCTGGGCCGGAGGCGGAACCTGCGGGACCCGAGCGGTGTATGAAGCAGTAGAGGCATCGGCGGGCTGACGCGGGAGCGGTGGGGTCAGGGGCGGTGCCGGGTGGGGGGACTGGTGCGGCTGATGCGGCCGGCCGGGCTGATCGTGCCGGTCGGGCTGGTGGGGCGCTTCGGGACGGGGGGTGGACAGGACGTGCGTGGGGTCGTGGGGGGCGATCGAGGCCGGGTGCGGGGCCGGGTGCGGGGGCTGTTGTGGTGCGCCGCTGTGCTGTGGTTCTGGGGCGGTGGTCTGTGGAGGCGGCAGGTGGAAGCTGCCGGTGTCCGACATGGAGGGCGGTTGCGCTCCGGTCGAGGGGGCCGTGGCGGGAGGGTGCTGGGGGCGGGGTGGCGTGATGTCCGGTGTGGGACCGGTGGCGGTGCCTTGTCGTGGGTCGGGCGGTACGACGCCGGGGGCGGCGGCGTGATGCGGATCGGTCGTCGTCGAACCTGTGGGGGTGTGACGGGGATCGTTCGTCGTCGAACCCGTGGGGGTGTGACGGGGATCGTTCGTCGTCGAACTCGCGGTGGCGCGACGGGGATCGGTCGTCACCGAACCCGTGCCGGGCCATACGGAGTCGGAGGAGCTGTCCGGCCAGGGAGAGTCCGTCGGCTTGCGGGGTGTGCCCGGTGGAGCCTCCGGCCCGCTGATGCCCTGCGTCCCCGTGACACCCTGCGGTTCTGTGGCTTCCCGGGCTTCCCGCGCCGCCCTCGCCCCCCGGGTCGTCTCCACACCCGGCGCCGGTTTGAGTGGTCCCTCGGGGCCGAACCCCGGTGGCAGGGGCCCGAGTTGGTCGAATATCTCGATCAACTCGTCGTCGGGGCCCGGCTCGGGCAGCAGTTCCATGGCCGAGGCGAGTGCTTTGCGTGCCCCCGTGGCCGTGCGGAACCGCGCCTGTGGATCGGGCTGGAGCAGCATGGCCACGACCTGCCAGAGCGGCTCGGGGATGCCCTTGGGCGCACCCGGTGTGCCGTGCGCCGCGAAGTACTGCACGAGCGCCTTGGTGTCGGGCCGCGCGCCCTCCAGGAGATAGAGGGCGACCAGACCTACGGCGAACAGGTCGGCGGGGAAGTCCGGTTCGGAGCCCATCATCTGCTCGGGCGAGATGTATCCCGGCGTCCCCACCACGAGGTCGGTCTCCGTCAGGCGCGGCTCGCCCAGCCGCATGGCGATGCCGAAGTCGGACAGCCGCAGCCGGGGGCGGCCCGCGCCGGTGGCCTCCAGCAGCAGGTTGGCCGGCTTGATGTCCCGGTGGACGACGTCCTCCGCGTGCACCGCGGCCAGCCCGGACAGCAACTGGTCCAGCAGCGTGCAGACGAAGGACGGCGGCAGCGGGCCGTAGTCCCCGACCAGGTGGACCAGCGAACCGCCGCCGACCAGGTCCATGGTGAACAGGACCTTGTCGTCGTCGGCGGCCCAGCTGGCGGGCGCGAGCACATGGGGGTGGTCGATCCGCAGCGCCTGCTCACGGACGAACCGGAGCAGGGAGTGCGCGTCGCTCTGCTGGAGCACCTTGGCGGCGACATAGCGCCGACGCCGGTGGTCCCAGGCGCGCCAGACGGCGCCGACGCCACCGCGCCCGATCGGGTCGACGAGTTCGTACCGGCCGGCGAAGACCTCACCCATGGCTGTGCGTCGCTCCTCCCCCTTCGGTCTCCCCCCTTGCTTCCCCCACTGCGAGGGATACGACTCCCGTCGCATCCCTCGGAGATGAGTGACACCCCTCATGTAACCCTCACGCCCGGGAGATGAGAGCCCGCGCGATGAGAACCCGGTGGCTGAGGCCCGGGCGGGTCCGGTGGAAGGACACGCCCCCACGTGTCGTTCTCCGGTCCCTGTGTGGTGAGGCGCGACCCCCTCGCGCCTTACCGGGTCAGCTCTGGTGGGACTGGTAGTGCGTGACGGCGTCGGAGGTGCGGCCGGCGCCGTAGACCCGGAGGAACTCTGCCAGTTCCGGGTGGGTCGGGGCGAGGGTGTCGGCGGCGTCGATGATGTCGCCGGCGGCCGCGACCGAGCGCAGCAGCGACTGGATCTCGCGGACGACCCGCTTGACCGTCGGCGCTCCCGAACTGCTCGTCGTGGTCGTGGTGTTGCTGAGCACCGAGCCCCCCTGGGACTTCTTGATCTCGTCCATCCGTTCCGTCGCCTCGGCGGCGCTGACGCTGCCGTCCGCGACCTGCCCCGCCAGGTCCTGGAGCAGCTGCACCCGCTGCACCACGGCCGGGTTGCCGATCTTCGCCCGCTGTCCGCTCATCAGCTGCGACAGCATCGGTGCCGACAGTCCCAGTACCCCCGCGAGACGAGCCTGGTTGAGGCCAAGATCGTCTATGAGCTTACGGAAGAGCGCCCCCAGCGGCTCCCCGTACCAGTTCCGCTGCAGTTCCCGCGCTCTTGCGGTGGCTTCCTGCTGTGCGGCGTCCATTGCGTCTCCCCATCGCTTCCCCAAATACCGCGGTTCGCTGTAGCGAACCACGCCGAGCATCTTACGGAGAGTGGTCATCCATCGGGACCCCCAATCTTTTTGCGAGATACCCCGGGTGACCCGGTACTCTGGTCTGCGGCGCCCGCCGGTGGTGTGACTCCTCCGGACGGACGCTCCTTTTCCGGGGCCTTAGCTCAGTTGGTAGAGCGCTGTCTTTGCATGGCAGATGTCAGGGGTTCGACTCCCCTAGGCTCCACAACGAAGAACCCCCTGACCTGCGGGAACGCGGTCAGGGGGTTCTTTCTGTCCGCGGCGACCTGACAACGTCTGGTCGACGACAGTGACGTGTTCCAGCCAATCCCCCTAGCTTTGGGGGGTGATGACGGCTGAAGCTATGGGGCTCATCGAGGAGCTCGTCGCCGAAGGGGTCGCGCCGTGGTGGGAGGCGGGTCCGCAGGAGCGGCCGGCGGTGCTCGACGCCGTGCGGTGCGGGTTCCGCGGGATCCGGATGGCGTCCGGGACGCCGCTGGGCGCGGTGCGGGCGGCGTGTGACGCGGTACGGGTGAGCGGCGGCTTCGTGTCGGTCGCCGCGGCCGCCTTCGACGGGGCCGACGACCCGGAGGCGTGGGTGGCGGCGGCCCGGGTGCTGCGCAGTGCGGTGGACCGGCCGAACGTGCTGGTGAGCGTGCCGGCGACGCCGTCCGGCATCGGCACCGTGGCCGACTGCCTCGCTGAGGGGATCGGCGTGGAGTCCACCCTGGTCTTCTCGGTACGTCAGTACCGTGCCGTCCTCGACGCCCAGGGGGCGGGACTGGAGCGCGCCCGGGAGCGCGGTGTGGAGCTGGCGGGCCTGGGCACGGCCGCCTCCTGTGAGCTGGGGGCGCTGGAGGACGAGGTGGACGCCCGTCTCGACCGCCGGCCCGGCGCCCCGGCGAGCGGGCTGCGCGGCACGGCGGCCCTGGCCACCGCCCGGCTGCTGTACCGGGCGCGCGAGACGGCGTTGGGCGGGGAACGCTGGCAGAGTCTGCGGGCCTGCGGTGCCCGGCCGCCGATGCTGCTCTGGTCGGGGACCCGGCCCGAACAGGTGCGGACCCTGGTCAGCTGGAACACCGGGCATGTGATGACGACGCGGACGGTGGAGGCGGCGGCGCGTGGCCGGGCGCTGGAGGGCGACACGCTGCTGGGGTGTCATGAGCAGTCCCTGCGCGAGCTGCGCTGTCTGGCCGAACGGGGCGTCGACGTGGACGTCGTAGGAGAGGAACTGCTGCGGGCCCGGTCCCCTTGGGGAGCCGGGCCCGTGGTGTCAGTGGGCGGCGGCCGGCAGCGGCTGCCGGAGGTCGGTGAAGCCGGTGCCGGCCAGCGCTAGCAGCGGGGCCGCCTTGACGACCGTCTCCTCGAACTCGGCGGCCGGGTCGGACAGGGCGACGATCGCGCCGCCGACGCCGTACCGGAGCCGGCCCGGGGTGACGACGGCGGTGCGGATGACGACGCTGAAGTCCGCGGCGCCGGTCAGGGAGAGGTAGCCGATGGCGCCGGAGTAGATGCCGCGGGGGCCGTTCTCCAGGCGGTCGATGATCTCCATGGTGCGCGGCTTGGGCGCGCCGGTCATCGACCCCGGCGGGAAGGCCGCGCGCAGACAGCGCACCGGGCTGCTGTCGGGGCGCAGCCGTGCGGTCACGGTGCTGACGAGCTGGTGGACGGTGGCGTAGCTCTCGACGGCGAACACCGGGTCGGCCCGTACGCTGCCGGTCTCGGCGCAGCGGCCCAGGTCGTTGCGGACCAGGTCGACGATCATCAGGTTCTCGGCGCGGTCTTTCTCGTGCGTGCGCAGGTCGGCGACGAGGGCGGCGTCCTCCTCCGGGGTGGCGCCGCGCGGGCGGGTGCCCTTGATGGGCTTGGACTCCACGACCCCGTCGGCCGAGACGCGCAGGAACCGTTCGGGCGAGGTGGAGAGCACCGCCAGCTCGCCGAAGCGCAGGAGGGCGCCGAAGGGGGCGGGGCTGGTGCGCCGCAGGAAGCGGTACGCCTGCCACGGGTCCAGGGCCGTCTTCGCCTCGGCCATGTTGGTCAGGCAGATCTCGTAGCTATCGCCTGCGGCGATCTCCTCCTGGCAGGTGTCGATGAGCCGGAGGTAGGCGTCGCGGTCGTGGCGCAGCCGCAACTCCCCGAAGGGGGCCGGGGGTTCGGGTGGCGGGGCCGGGAGGGCGCCGGTGAGGGCGGTGAGGCGGCGGGCGGTGGCGTCGAGCCAGGCGCGGGCGGGCTCCGGGGCGTCGTGCTCGGCGAGGGCCAGCAGGTGGGTCGTACCCGTCTCGTGGTCGAGGACGAGGGCGCGGTCCGCGAAGACCATCACGGCGTCGGGTTCCTCCGCGCGCGGGCCGGGCGGGGCGCCGCACTCCGCCTTGAGGCCGTAGCCGAGGTAGCCGGTCCAGCCGAGGGCGAAGTCGCAGGGGAGCGGCGGTACTTGGACGTCGAGGGCGGCCATGTCCCGGTCGAGCCAGTCCAGGAACGGGCCCTCGACGGTCTCCTCGGACGTCGCCGACCGCACGGTGACGGTGTTGGTCGCCACGTCGGCCGTGGCCACCCGGGCCAGCGGTCCTGAGGCGTCGCCCATGACGGAGAAGCGGCCCTGGCCGTCGCGGCGGCTGCTGTCCAGCCAGAACGCGTGGTCGGCGGCGTGGAAGAGACGGTCGTGGAGCGTCTCGTCGTCGCAGGGCGTGGGGACCTGGGCGGTGAGCACGCGCAGGGAGCGGGTGGGGGTACGAGGGAGGGGTGCCGGGCGCTGGAGCGTCACCGTCTCGCGGCGGCGGCCGGCGCCGGTCCGGGCCAGGCGGTGGAAGTTGGCCAGCAGCTCGTCGCCGTACTCCGAACAGATCGACTCGGGATGGAACTGCACGCCCCACAGCGGTCGTTCACGATGCCGCAGGCCCATGACCACGCCGTCCGGCGTCCACGCGGTGACCTCCAGAGGGTCGGGGAGGCCGGTGACGGCGAGGGAGTGGTAGCGCGCCGCCTCGAACGGCGAGGGCAGGCCCGCGAACAGGCCCTCGCCCTCGTGCAGCACCGGCGAGGTGCGGCCGTGCCGGGGCTCCGGGGCGCGGCCCACGCTCGCCCCGTTCAGCAGCCCGATGCCCTGGTGGCCCAGACAGACGCCGAGCAGCGGAAGGTCCGTGCGCTCGATGATCTCGCGGCAGATGCCGAAGTCCGCGGCGCGCTGCGGGGTTCCGGGGCCGGGCGAGATGACGACGGCGTCGAACTCCGCCAGCAGCGCGGGGTGCCAGTCCGGGTCGTCGTTGCGGACGACCGTCGGCTCGGCGCCGGTGACGCGCGCGAGCTGGTGGACGAGGTTGTAGGTGAATGAGTCGTGGTTGTCGACGAGCAGGGTGCGCATGGAAATCCGGTCTCTCCGCAGGTCGGATCCGTGGGTTCCGGTCAGCTGTTCGGCGCGGTCCGCTCCGGTCAGCCGACCGGCACGATCTGCTCCGGTCAGCCGACCGGCACGATCTGGAGCAGCAGGTGCTCGACGATCTCGTTGCCGTACTCCCCCTCCCGGACCCGGCAGCTGTTCAGGACCCGCAGCTCGCGGCCGGTCTCCTCGGCGATGCGGGTCAGGCGGGGGTGGTCGCCGCGGCTGCTGAAGTGCAGCAGCGCGCGGCCGCCGGACGTCGTGCGCAGCGGGGCCTGCTCCAGGTAGCGGCGGTGGGTGCGGTAGCCGGCGTCGACGTAGACGCGTTCGTGGGCGGAGCGGTACTCGTAATGGTCGGGGCCGAGCACGTAGTTGGAGCTCCAGAAGACGGTGTCGAAGCGTTCGCCGGCGTCGAGGCCGGAGAACAGGTCGCCGTGCACGGCCCTGACCCGGTCCGTCATGGCGTGGCGGCGGGCGTTGACGGCGGCGTTCTCCACCGCCCGCACGTTGATGTCCGAGGCGACGACCGGGGTGTGGCCGGCCAGGGCGGCGGTCACCGCGATGGCCCCCGTACCGCAGCCGATCTCCAGGAACGAGCCGCGGCGCACCTCTTCGACGCCGGGGCCGGTGAGCCCGAGGAAGTCCAGGGCCACGCCGGTCGACGGCGAGTACACCGGCGCGAACACCTCGTCGAGCAGGTCCCATTGCCGTCCGGCGAGGGTGAACACGTCGGGCCGGTCGGCTCGGTTGAGGGACTGTCGGCTGCGTTCCAGGGAGCGCTGGTAGTCCTGCACCTGCGGTGTGTACGGCATGAGTCCCCACCCGTTCCGGTCTGCTGGCGGCGTCGCACTGTGCGTTGCCTGTGCTGCCGAGCGTGACGGGCGGGACGGACGCGGCGGAAGGTGCTCCGGCAACAGCGCGGGCCCGCCGGTGAGGTGACCGCGCCACCGTCGGCGCCGCTGACCTGCGCTTTTGAAGTTGCGCGGTCAAGAACTGGTTGACCCTCGGTAAAAACCTGAACTAGGTTTTCCGGAACGATCTGGTCCATGCTCTGGGGGAGGGCCGCGGGTTGCAGACCGGTGGGGGCCTGCTGGACGCGTATGTGCTGGCCATGCTTGACCTGCTGGCCAGGGAGGCGCCCGCCGAGCGCTTCGAGGAACTGCTGGGGCAGGCGGCCGAGGCCGGTGTCTCCGCGACGGACCTGGCGCAGCTGACCACGGCCAAGGACCGTTCGCTGGAGGTCAGACAGCTGTTCGCCCGGCGTCAGCAGCGCGAGGCCGGACTGTCCGCGCTGGTCGACACGGCACGCGATCTGACCCATCCGTACAGCCTGGACACCCTGCTGGCGGTGATCACCCGGCGGGCCCGGCTGCTGATGGGCCTCGACATGTCCTGGGTGAGCCTGCACGGCGACGACGGGGTGTCCGAGGTCAGAGCCGCGGACGGCCATGCCTCGGCGATCACCGTCGGGTTCGAGGTACCGCTCGCCGGCGGGGTCGGAGCGCACGCGCAGAAACGGTCCGCTCCCTTCTGGACCCCGGACTACCTGCACGACGACAGCTTCGTCCACAACGAGACCATCGACCACGTGGTCCGCTCCGAGGGGCTGCGGGCCATCATGGCCGTCCCGCTGCGCCACGAGCACTCCACGCTCGGCGTGCTCTATGTCGCCGACCGCAACATCCGGCACTTCCTGCCCAACGAGATCTCGCTGATGGCCTCGCTGGCCGACCTCGCGGCCGTCGCCATCGAGCGGACCCGGCTGCTGGAACGGACCCGCACCGAGGTCGCGGAGCTGACGGGCGACGTCTCGCAGGCCATGGACTCCTCGGCGGCCGTGCGCCGCCTGCACAGCGTCCACCGCGGCCTGATCGACCTCGCCCTCGGCGGCAGCGAACTGCCCGCCCTGCTGGAGCGGGCCGCTGCCGAACTGGACGGCGCGCTGCTGGTGCGGGGCGCGATCGGCAAAGATCTCGCGTGTACGGAAGGCTTCCCGGATTTTTTGTCGGGCCTCGGATCTACCCGCATAGACCTCCGTGGAGAGGGCTCCCCGGTCGACCGGCTGTGCCTGGACGCGCAGGCCGCCGACGGGCCCGTACGCTGCGACGACGGCACCGGCGGCGTGCTCTCGGCCTGCCCGGTGACCGGCGGCACGGAGAGCCTCGGCACCCTGCTGCTGCACGGCGCCCGGCCCCCGTCCGAGGCGCAGGAGCAGCTGCTGGGCCTGGTCGCGCAGGCCGTCGCGGTGCAGCTGCTGATGCAGCGCAGCACGGCGGTGGCCGAGGGCCAGGTCAGGGACGAGCTGCTGCACGACCTGCTGCACGTCTCCCAACTGCCGCCCACGCAGCTCGCGGCGCGCGGCCGCCGGCTCGGCGTCGACCTCGCCGAACCGCACGTGGTCGTGGTGGTCCGCCCGGAAGGCGGCTCACAGAGCCGGGCCAACGCCTGGGCCTCGGCGTGCGCGCACCGGCTGTCGGGGCTCAAGTACGTCGACGGCGGCCACATCGTGTTACTGCTGCCCGGCGACGATCCGTCGGGCGCCGCCAGATCCGTACAGCGCGAACTCTCCGTCGTCCTCGGGCATCCGGTGACCGGTGGCGCGGCCGGGCCGACCACCGCGCCGGACGACGTCCGACGCGTCCACCAGGAGGCCCGGCGCTGCCTGGACGCCCTGACCGTGCTGGACGGCGTCGGCGGTACGGCGTCGCCGAAGGAACTGGGGTTCCTGGGGCTGCTGCTGTCGGAGAAGCAGGACGTCGAACGGTTCGTACGGTCGGCCGTCGGGCCCGTACTGGACTACGACCACCAGCAGTCGACCGAGCTGCTACGGACCCTGGAGTCGTACTTCACCTCCGGCAGCAGCCCCACGCGGGCGGCCGAACTGCTGCACGTCCACCCCAACACCGTCTCCCGCCGCCTGGAACGGATCACCGACCTGCTCGGCGCCGACTGGCAGGAGCCCACGCAGGCGTTGGAGGTGCAGCTGGCGCTGCGGCTGCATCGGACGCGGCATCTGCTGGGGGGTGGGCAGTAGGCGTACGACGGTTCAGGCGCTGCGTGCCGTGATGACGCCGGAGGTGTCCAGGGTGCGGGCCGCGTAGGCGACGGAGGCGAGGGTGGTGTGGCGGTGCCAGCCCTTGAAGGAGCGGCCGACGAAGTCCCGTAGCCCGACCTGCTCACCGGTCGTGGCGCAGTCCCGGGCGACCCGGCGGGCCAGCTTGGCCAGCCTCAGCAGGGCGGGGACGGGCATCCGGTCCAGGTCGGTCAGCCAGAACTCCGTCGGCGGCCGGCGCGGGTCGGTCCGTGCGGCGCTCTGGGGGGCGGTCCACTCGGCGAGCAGCAGCCCCGGCCGGCCTTCGTCCGGCAGCGTCACCGGGACGCCCACGACCAGCGAACTCCGTACGGTCGTCGGGCCGGCCAGCGGATCGGCCCACTGGACGGGGCGGCGCAGGGCCCGCAACGAGTCGGCGATCCGCTGCGCGGCGAGCGCCCCGGCGCCGAAGCCGGGCAGCGACGGCTCGGCCACGGCCAGCGCGGTGCCACCGGGGACCCGCACCAGCAACGGCACGCCGGCCTCCCGGTACCGCCGCATCGCCGTACCCAGATCCGGGCCCGCCGCCCCGAGGACCACCGGCCGGCGCGGCAGGTCCCACTTGAGCGTGGACCGCACGACAGCGGCCGCGCACTCCTCCAGGCTCTCCTCACCCGCGCCCTCGGGGATCTCCGCCCGCCGCCGCCGTTCCGCGTCGCGGATCCAGCCGCCGGGCAGATGCAGCCGCCAGTTGACCGGCGCGCTCGCCCGCTCGGAGGCGAACCACAGCCCGAACGCCTGCTGCCCGCTGTCCGGCCGGCCCGCGCGCGGCACGAACTGCCGGCCGACGCCCACCGAGTGCTCGCCGACCTTGGGGATGGCCATCGGCTGCACCACCCAGGCGGCTGGGGTGACGGCGTCCTGGAGGCGGTGGGCCAGGGCCGCCCGCATCGGTGACCAGTCCCAGGTGGAGGCGGCGATGAGGTGGTGCAGGCTCTGCTCGGCCGCCCCGCCGCCGACCGCGGAGGCGATCCGGCGCACCGACTTGCGGCCGTCCGCGGCGAGCAGTCCGCGCACGTACTGCTCGGCCCACCAGCGCTGGTCCTTGCGGCGCAGCACCCGGGGGAAGAGCGCGGCGGACAGCTCGGCCACGACGTCCGGCGGCTGATGGAAGCCGGCCCAACCGAGGTCCGCGCCGGGGCGGTCGAAGGCGGCTTCGCTCAAGGGGGCTTGGCTCAAGGCGGCTTCGCCCAAGGGGGCTTGGCTCAAAGGGGCTTGGCCCAAGGGGGCTTGGCTCAAGGCGGCTTCGCCCAAGGTCGCCTCGCTCGAAGCGGCCTCGCTCAAGGTGGCCTTGCTGAAGACGGCCTTGCTGAAGACGGCCTCGCTGAAGACGGCTCTGCTCACGGTGACGCCTGCCTCTCGCCCGCTGACTTCTGACGCGTCTCACCCTGCCGACCGGCCGGGCGTCCGGAGGAGGTGCCCGGGGAACCCCGTCCGCCCGGCGGATGGTGACCGGACCACCACCCCGGGTCGTCGAAGGGCGGACGAAAGGGCTCGGCAGGGTCCCCGGGAGGTGGTCCGGCCACCATCCGCGGCCCGGCGTTCCCCTCAACTGACGGCGACCTGACGGATTCCTGTGGACCTGATGAGGATCACGGACCGTGCTTGTGACACCACCGGCCCGCTCCACACAGTGATGGTCGTGATCAACGCCCGGCACCGGGGCCCGACCGCAGGGTGACCGGATCGCGCCGGGTTCCCTTCACCACCGTCCGGGGGCCGTTCATGCCGTCACCACACCTAGCCGACGCCGTCGGCGCCCATCGCGAGAGACGTGCCGACCGCGTCGCCCTGTCCTGCTGCCACCAGAGCGTCACCTACCGGCAACTCGACGACCTGACCTCGACGTTCGCCGACCAGCTGGACCGGCTGGGCCTCGCGCCGGGTGCCGTCGTCTGCGTCCCGGCGCACAAGTCGCCGCAGACCGTCGCCCTGTTGCTGGCCGTGTTCCGCAAGGGCCTGGTCGCGCTCGTCCCGTCGCCCGACCTCGGGGCCGAGGCGCTGGCGCGGCTGAGCCGGCAGGCGCGTGCCGTTCAGCTGCTCGGCGCGGACGAGCGGGGCACCCTGTCGGCCGAGCCGATACCGCCCGACGAGACCGAGGCAGCCGGGTTCGCGATCCCCGACCCCGACCGCACCCGGCTGCTGCTCACCACCTCCGGTTCCACCGGAACCCCGAAGATCGTGCCCATCCCCGCCGACGGCTTCACCGCCTTCGCCGACTGGGCCACCGACGCCTTCGCCCTCACCGGCGACGACGTCGCCCTCTCCTACGCCCCCCTCAACTTCGACCTGGCGCTGCTGGACGTGTGGACCTTCCTGCGGCTCGGCGCCCAGGTCCTCCTCGTCGGCAAGGAGCAGGCCGCCGACGCGGGGCGGCTCGCGGAGCTGGTGAGCGGGCGGGGGGTGACCTTCGTCCAGGGCGTGCCGATGCTGCACCGGCTGCTCGCGCAGGGCCCCTCCCAACCCACCGTCCGACAGGCCGTGTTCACCGGCGAGGCGATGCCGGCCGACCTGCTGCCGCCGGTGTTCGAGGCGTATCCCGAAGCCCGCTTCCACAACGTCTTCGGCTGCACGGAGACCAACGACTCCTTCGTGTACGAGGTCCCCCGCACCCCGGCTCCCCAGGCCCGGATGCCGATCGGCCGCCCCCTCCCGGGCGTACGTGCTCTCGTACTCACCCCCGACGGGACCCCCTTGGACGGCCCCGGCACCGGCGAACTCGTCGTCTCCACGCCCTTCCAGACCGACGGCTACCTCCGCACCGCCCTGAACGAGCGGGCGTTCACCGAGATCGACGGCCGCGCCCACTACCGCACCGGCGACATCGTCACCCGCGGCGCGGACGGCCTCGTCCACCTCGAAGGACGCGCCGACTGGCAGGTCAAGGTGCGCGGCATCCGCACCAACCTCCAGGAGGTCGAGGCCGTCATCACCACCCACCCCGATGTCGCCGAGGCGGTCGTCGTCGCCCTGCCCGACGACCAGGCGGGGGCCCGGCTGCACGCCAGGGTGACGCTGCGTCCCACCGCCGTGCTGACCGGCCTCGGCCTGCGCAGCCATGTGGGCGCACGGCTGCCCCGGCACGCCATCCCGTCCTCGGTCCACCTCACCGACCAGCCATTGCCCCGCACTTCCACGGGCAAGCCCGACCGCAACCGGATCAGAGACGACCGTATGAAGGAGACCGCGACCGCATGACCACCCCGACCCCTCATGCCATAGCCGACGAGCTGCGCGCCCACATCGCCGCCGAGTACCTGGCCGGCGAGGACGCCTCCGACCTCACCGACGACTTCGACATCGTCGCCTCCGGCGTCATCGACAGCCTCGGCCTCGTCCGCCTGGTGTCCCACATCGTGACCGCCTATCAGGTCCCGGTCGACGACCTGGAGATCAAGCCGGAGCACTTCCGGAGCATCGCCGCGATCACCGAGCTGATCGTCCGGCACTCCGCCCCCGCAGCGGCCTGACCACCGCTCGAGAACCCTTCGACACCCCTTCGACACCCCTTCGACAAGCCAAGGAGTACCCCTGTGTTCACGCGCACCGTTGACGAAGTCGCCCCCGTCGAGTGGGGCAACGGCACCAGCCACCGGCTGCTCGTCGAGGCCGACCGGATGGGCTTCGCCTTCGCCGTGACCCTGGTCCGCCAGGGCACCACGAGCGCGCTCCAGTACCGCAACCACCTGGAGGCCTGCTACTGCGTCGCGGGCTCCGGCGAGGTCGTCGAGAAGGACGGCACCCGGCACAAGATCATGCCGGGCACGATCTACGTCCTGAACGAGCACGACCCGCACTACCTCATAGCCTCCGACTACGAGGACCTGCACCTGGTCTCGGTCTTCAACCCGCCGATCGTGGGCGACGAACGGCACACCCTGTCCGAGGACGGCTTCTCCCAGTACTGACGGCCCTGACGGCCCGACGTTTCGACTGTCCGCCTGTTCGCCTGCTCAAGGAGCGGCCATGTCCGATCAGCCACCCCCCTCCGACCTCCTCCACCTGATGGCCCCCTGGGCCGACCGCCTCAACGCCGACCTCGAAGGCCTCGACAGCAGGGCCGAGTTCTCCCGCGACAAGTGGTCGGCCGTCCAGGACTCCGGCCTCCTGCGCACCCCGTTCGCCCCCGCGTACGGCGGCCACGGCCGGTCCCTGACCGACACCATGCGGGCCCTGGAGGGACTGGGCCGCGTCTCGCACGACTCCGGCCTGTCCTTCTCGGCCTCCACCCAGATCGTGTCCGTGGGCACACCGCTCCAGCGGTTCGGCGACGACGACCTGAAGGAGCGCTACCTCCCGAAGATCGTCTCCGGCGATCTGATCACCGCCCACGCCATCACCGAGGAGTCCGGCGGCTCCGACGCGATGAACATCTCCACCACGGCCGTCCGCGACGGCGACCACTACGTCGTCAGCGGCGGGAAGATGTTCATCACCAACGCCCCCGTCGCCGACGTCTTCCTCCTCTACGTCCGCACCGGCGCCCCCGGCCCGTTCGGGCTGACCTGCCTCCTCGTCGAGGCCGGGACGCCCGGCCTGGTGGTCGGGCCGGCCATGGACAAGATCGGGTTGCGCACCAGCCCGATCGGCACCCTCGCCTTCGAGGAACTGCGGGTGCCGGCCGCCCAGCGGGTCGGCGGGGAGGGCGCCGGGTTCCTCGTCCTCGATCACGTGATGAAGCGCGAGGTGCTCTTCTCCTTCTCCATCACGCTCGGCGAGATGACCCGCCGACTGGAGGAGACGGTCCGATTCGCCAAGGACCGCACGCAGTTCGGCCAATCCATCGGGAAGTACCAGGCGATCTCCCACAAGATCGCCACCATGAAGATCCGGACCGAGACCGCCCGCAAGTGGCTGCGGGACACCGGCGCGAAGGTGGAGGCGCGCAAGGACGCCGCCCTCGACCTCGCCGCCACCAAGACCGTCGTGTCGGAGGCGAACGTGCAGAACGCCCTCGACGCGGTCCGTATCCACGGCGGCCGCGGGGTCCTCACCTCCCACGGCGTCGAACGCGGACTGCGCGACTCCGTCGCCGGGACCATCTACTCCGGCACCAGCGAGATCCAGCGCACCCGGATCGCCAGCCTTCTCGGCCTCTGACCAGGGAACCCGTCATGACCACCACCGACGTGACCAGCAGCCTCACCGCGCCCACCGAGTTCCTGGACTACGAGTCCGACGCCGTCCAGACCTTCATCGACGCCGTCGTCGACGACCGCTCGGCCGACCGCCGCGAGAACGCCGTGAAGCTGTACTACGCGGTCCGCGACACCGTCCACTACGAGGTGTACGGCGCCGACCTGTCCCGCGAGGGCCTCAAGGCATCCAGCACCGCCACCGCCAAGTCAGGCTTCTGCCTGCACAAGTCGGCCCTCTTCGCCGCCGCCGTACGCGCCCTCGGCATCCCCTCGAAACTCGTCTACGGCGACGTCCGCAACCACCTCGCCTCGCCCCGCCTGATCGAGCACATCGGCGGCGACGTCTTCTTCCACGGCCTCACCCAGATCCACCTCGACGGCCGCTGGGTGAAGGCCACCCCCGTCTTCAACAAGGTGCTCTGCAAGCTGTACGGCATGCAGGCCCTGGAGTTCGACGGGCGCACCGACAGCCTCTACCACCCGCACGGCAGCGGCGCCGCCATGGAGTTCCTCAAGGACCACGGTGCCTTCGACGACCTGCCCTACGAGTTCGTCATGGCGTCCATGCGCACCGCGCACCCGCGGTTCCTGGACGGCGCCGGAACCGGCACGGTCCCCGGCGGCTCGCTCGCCCTCGAAGCCGCCACGTCGCCCACCCCGAAGAGCTGAGGAGCCCCGACATGACCGTCACCGCCCCCGACCCCACCCTCCTCGACATCGACGAGGAGGTCCGCGAGGCCCTGCACGAAGGCCGCCCGGTCGTCGCCCTGGAGTCCTCGGCCATCCCGCACGGCCTGCCCTATCCCGCCAACCTCGACCTGGCCCTCGACATCGACGCCGCCGTCCGCGCCGAGGGCGCCGTCCCCGCACGGGTCGCCCTGCTCGACGGCCGGATACGCGTCGGCATGACCAAGGAACAGCTCGAACTCTTCGCCGCCGACCCCGCCGTACCCAAGGTCAGCACCCGGGACATGGGCATCACCCTGGCCCGCGGCGGCTCCGGCGCCACCACCGTGTCCTCCTCGCTGGTCGCGGCGGAGCTGGCCGGCATCAGGGTGTTCGCCGTGGCCGGCATCGGCGGCGTGCACCGGGACGCCCCGGACACCTTCGACATCTCCGCCGACCTCGTGCAGTTCACCCGCAGCAAGGTCGCCGTGGTCTGCGCGGGCGCCAAGTCGATGCTGCACCCGGCGTGGACCCTGGAGTGGCTGGAGACGGCCGGCATCCCCGTCCTCGGCTACCGCTGCGACGACTTCCCCGCCTACCTGAGCGTCAGCACCGGCATCCCCAACCCGCACCGCCTGGACGACCTGCGCGACATCGCCGCCGTCGTCCTCGCCCACTGGCGGGCGGGCAACGCCACCTCCCCGCTGATCACCCACCCGATCCGCGAGGCGGACGGCATCCCGTCCGCCGACATCGAGGCCGCCCTCGCCGACGCCACCGCCGAGGCCAAGGCCGCGGGCGTCACCGGCCCCGCGATCACCCCGTACCTCCTCAAGGCGATCTCCAAGGCCACCGCGGGCCGCACCTCGGCCGCCAACCGGTCGGTGCTGCTGTCCACCGCGAGCCTCGCCGGGCAGTTCGCCGGCCAGTTCGCCCTTGAACTGGCGGCGGGAGTGGACTCGTGACGGCCGCCCAGGGACCCGACGCCGTCCTCTTCGACCTCGACGGCACCCTCCTCGACACCCCCGGCGCCATCGCCGGCGTGCTCACCCAGGTGCTGGAGCGGTCCGGCCACCCCGACGTCCCCGCCGACCGCATCCGCGCCACCGTCGGCAAGCCCCTCGGAGCCGTCTTCGCCGAACTCACCGGGCTCCCAGAGGAACACCCCGACGTGACCGCCTCGGTCGCCCTGTTCCGGGAGCTGTTCCGCGAGGAGGTCGTCCCCAAGGCCGCCGACCTGGTCTTCCCCGGCGTACCCGAACTCCTCGGCAGGCTACGGGCCGAGGGCCGCCGGACCGCGATCTGCACCAGCAAGATCCGGGCCAGCGCCCTCGAACTCCTCGAACCCGCGGGCCTCCTCGACGCGTTCGACGCCGTCGTCTGCCACGGCATGGCCCCGCGCGGCAAACCCCACCCCGACCTGGCCCTGCTCGCGGCCCGCTCGGTCGACGTGCCGCCCGGCCGGTGCGTGGTCGTCGGCGACGCCGTCGACGACATGCGGATGGCCGCCACGGCCGGCATCCCCGCGATCGGCGTCACCTACGGCGTCGCCACGCGGCGGCAGCTGACCGAGGCGGGCGCCGGGTCGGTGGCCGAGACGGTCGAGGAGCTGGCCCAGGCACTGGACCCCGCCCAAGCCCAAGCCCTCGCTCAAGCCCAAGCCCCTCAGGCCCCGCACCTCTGACGGCACGACAACAGAACCAGGCGGTCACCCCACCATGCCCCTACCCACCACACCCCCCGCGCCGGCGGCGTCCCGCGGACTCCTCGGCGGGCTCATCACCCTCTCCGCGGCCCAGTTCCTCATCGCGCTCGACTTCTCCGTCATCTTCGTCGCCCTGCCCGACATCAGCGCCGACCTGGACCTGTCCGGCACCGCCAAGCAGTGGGTCGTCAGCGCCTACTCCGTGTTCTTCGCCGGCTTCCTGATCGTCGGCGGACGGCTCGGCGACCGACTCGGCGCACGCAAGCTGTTCATGGCCGCGCTGGTCCTCTTCGGCGTCGCCTCGCTGCTGGGCGGCCTCGCCGCCAACGCCGCGCTGCTGCTGATCACCCGCGCCCTCCAGGGCGTCGCCGCGGCCTGCCTCCAGCCCTCGATCCTCGCCCTGGTGAACACCACGTTCCCGGCCGGAAAGGAACGCACCCGGGCGCTCGCCGTCTGGGGCACCGTCGGCGCCAGCGGCCTCGCCGCCGGTGTCGTCATCGGCGGCCTGCTGACCAGCCTCTCCTGGCGCTGGACGTTCTTCGTCAACCTGCCCTTCGCCGTGCTGTGCGTGCTCGCAGCCCCCAAGTTCCTGCCGGGCAAGGCCGAGCACGACCGCACCACCACACTCAACGTCCTCAACGCCGTGCTCTGCACCGCCATGGTCCTCGTCTCCGTCTTCGGCCTCACCCTCGCCGCCGACGCCGGCTGGACCGACCCCCTGACCCTGGGCAGCTTCCTCGCCGGAATCGTCCTGCTGGTGCTCTTCGCCGGACGCGAGCGCGTCAGCACCCAGCCCCTCGTCGACCCCGTGCTGCGGCGCACCCGCAGCCTCGTCATGGGCTGCTGCTCCTCCGCCCTCTACATGGCCAGCGTCGCGGGCGTCGAGTTCTACCTCGTCACGCTGCTCCTCCAGGACGGCCGCGACTACGCCCCGCTCGCTGCGGGCATCGCCTTCCTGCCGCTCGCCGCGTGCATCACCTTCGGCAACATGATCGCCGGGAGGATCGTCGGCCCCTTCGGCGTCCGCCGCTCGCTGGCCCTGGCGTTCACCGTCGGCGCGCTCGGCCTCGCCCTCCTGGGCGTCTCGGCCACCCACCACGGCTACCTCGCCGCGATGCTGCCCGGCCTCGTCGTCAGCGGACTCGGCCACGGCATGATCTACACCTCGATGTTCGTCGGCGGCACCCGCGACGTGGACGACCGCAACCAGGGCGTCGCCGGTGCCCTGATGACGACCACCCAGTACGCGGGCGGCGCCTTCGGAGTCGCCGCCCTGGTCCTCGTCCTCGGCACCGACCCCGGCGACGAAGCCTTCCGTACGGCGTTCCTACTGGCCGGAGGCGTCGCCCTGGCCGGCGCGTTGATCGCGTGGATCGGCTTCGGAGCGACCACGGAAACCTCCGACCGGATCACGGAAGCCACCCCCACCCCGGTGGGTGAGCACGGATGACCGCCCCCGCAGCCGCCCGCCTCGGCATCCTCGTCATCCACAACGACCCCGTGCCCGAGACCGAGATCTGGCGCATGGCCCCTGACGACGTCTCGGTCCACACCGCCCGCTTCGAGTGCCCCCGCCCCGCCGACACCGAGTACGTCGGCAGCCCCGCCGCGGCCCTCGCCGACACCCCCGACGTCGTCCGGGGCCTGGACCAGCTGGGCCGACTGGGCGCACACAGCATCGCCCTCTGCTTCGGATCGAGCAGCTTCTTCGGCGGACCCGCCTTCGACACCGAGTTCATCGAGGCGGCCGGCGCCCACGCCCACGGCGTCCGCGTCCACACTGCAGCCACGGCCATCACCGCCGCCCTCCAGGCCTCCGGCGTGCGCCGCCCCCTCCTCGTCATGCCGCCCTGGTTCACCGAGCCCACCTTCCGGGCCACGGAGGAGTACCTCGGGAAGCTCGGCATCGAGGAGACCAGCCTCGTCCAGTTCCAGCTCGGCCCGGAGTGGGACGGCATCCCCCGCTACAACGCCTTCGACGAGGGCGCCCACTGGACCATCGACCCCACCGACGTGCACCAGCAGGTCGCCAAGGCCTTCCACAACGCCCCCCGCCCCGACAGCGTCCTCGTACCCGGCAGCGGCTTCCCCTCCCTGGGCGCCGTCGCCTCCCTGGAACAAGAACTCGGCGTCCCGGTCATCACCTCGAACCAGGCAGTGCTCTGGTACGGCCTCCAACTCGCCGCACCCGAGAGCGCCCCGGACGCGACGACGGCCGGGAGCCTCTTCCGCCGACGTTTCACGTGAAACATCGCTGCGGGGCGGGAGGCACCTTCACCTCCCGCCTTACAGCGCTGCTCAAAGAGCCGAACGCATCCAGCGGCTCAAGGATCAGCTGTCACCGCCGTTCGTCGCGGTGCGCCGCCTCCTCCTCGGCCTCCTTGGCCTGCACCTCAGGGTCGAGAACGGACTGACCGCTGCCGTCCACCGAGGTCAGCCGACTCGACTCGGGCACCTCCGTCGCGGCGGGCGGCTCGACCAACCAATCCGGGTTGGCCTGCTTGTCCCACCACTTCCAGGCCGCGAAGGCACCGCCCGCGAGCAGCCCGGCAACCGCCAACGCCTTGGCAAGACGGCCGGCCCTCGCCCGCCGCGCATGCTTGCGCGTCAGCTTCTCGATCTCCTTCGGTGAAACCTGGCCACGCAACGCGGCCAGAGCGGCCACCCCACGCGAAGCAGCCTCGTCCCTCACAGGCCCGGCCGCGGCCACGGCCTGCTCGATCCTCGGCTTCGAATAATCAGCGGCCTGCCGGGCAGCCTTACGGGTGCGCTCAGCAGCCTCATGGGCGGCCTGGTCGACCTTCGGCGGCACATGCGTACGGGCCTGCTCCAGACGCGGCGCGACATGCGCGCCGTACTGGACGCGGGCTTGCTCGGCCGCCAGCGACACCCTCGGCGCGAGCCGTACGCGCGCCTCGTGTGCGTAGTGCGAGGCCCTGTCCTTGGCCGTGTCGGCGTAGGGCGCCACCACTTCCGCGGCGTGCAGCACGCTGTCCTTCGCCGAACCGGTCGCGGCGCGCACGCTGTCAATGCGGGTCACGGGAATCCTCCTCCTCGGTGGCGTACGGTAATTCGACTTTCCACCCTTTTACGGATCATGCATGCCAACAGCCGGAGAGGCATGCGAGGGCGGGCATACGGGGCAACGGGAGCTTGTCGTCGACAATGCCACGGATCGCCGAAGAGCGCGCCCGGCCCGGGAGGACTCGCCCCTTTTTCTGTGAGCGCCGTCTGAACGAGACCTCCACCGAGGCGACAGGCGCCGAACCGCCCGGACCGTGCGAGGATCGGAGGGTCACAGAAAGACAACGGAAGGCAGACCGTGGCAGAGCAGCTCTACGCCACCCTGAAGACCAACCAAGGCGACATCGAAGTCCGGCTGCTGCCGAACCACGCTCCCAAGACGGTCCGGAACTTCGTCGAGCTCGCCCAGGGCGAGCGTGAGTGGACCCACCCCGCCACCGGCGAGAAGTCCACCGACAAGCTCTACGACGGCACGGTCTTCCACCGAGTGATCAGCGGATTCATGATCCAGGGCGGCGACCCGCTGGGCAACGGCACCGGCGGCCCCGGCTACCAGTTCGAGGACGAGTTCCACCCCGACCTCCGCTTCGACCGGCCGTACCTCCTGGCCATGGCCAACGCCGGCCCCGGCACCAACGGCTCCCAGTTCTTCATCACCCTCGGCCCCACGACGTGGCTGAACCGCAAGCACACCATCTTCGGCGAGGTCACCGACGCCGCCAGCCAGAAGGTCGTCGACACCATCGCCGCCACCACGACCAACCCCAACACCAACCGCCCGGTCAACGACATCGTCATCGAGACCGTCGTCGTCGAGACCCGCGAACGCTGACCCCACAGGCACACCAGGGCAGGCAGGGAACCAAACGCCCCGCCCATCCGTAAGGATGGACGGGGCGGTTTCATTGCATACGACGACGTAGGGGACGACCTCATGGACCAGGCGCCAGGCAGCCCGCAGCAGGAACAGGGCCTGCCCGGCTGCTACCGCCACCCCGACCGCGAGACCGGCATCCGCTGCACCCGCTGCGAACGCCCCATCTGCCCCGAATGCATGATCAGCGCCTCCGTCGGCTTCCAGTGCCCCGACTGCGTCCGCAACGGCTCCGGCACCGGCCACGCCCCGGACGCGGCCACGCCCCGCACGGTCGCCGGAGGGACGGTCACCGCCGACCCGCGCCTGATCACCAAGATCCTCATCGGCCTGTGCCTCGCCGCCTACTTCGTCCAACTCTCCGTCGGCGACCGTTTCACCGACAGCTTCGACCTCATCGGACGGGCCTACGTCCCGCTCCTGGGCGACGTCGAAGGCGTCGCCGAAGGCCAGTGGTACCGGCTCCTGACCGCGATGTTCCTCCACGGCAGCTACATCCACATCATCTTCAACATGCTCAGCCTGTGGTGGATCGGCGGCCCCCTCGAAGCAGCCCTCGGCCGCGCCCGCTACCTCGCGCTCTACTTCGTCTCCGGCCTCGCCGGCAGCGCCCTCACCTACCTGCTCGCCGAGCCGAACCAGCCCTCGCTCGGTGCCTCCGGCGCCATCTTCGGCCTCTTCGGCGCCACGGCCGTCCTCATGCGCCGCCTCCAGTACGACATGCGGCCCGTGATCGCGCTGCTGGTCATCAACCTGATCTTCACCTTCGGCTGGGCCAACATCTCCTGGCAGGCCCACATCGGCGGCCTCGTCGGCGGCGTCGTCATCGGCTACGCCATGGTCCACGCCCCGCGCGAACGCCGCGCCCTCGTCCAGTACGGGACCTGCGCGGTCGTCCTCATCGCGGTCATCGTCATGACTCTGCTGCGCACGGCCCAGCTCACCTGAGCTCGAAAAGCCCCGTTGTCCACAGCGGGTTGCGAATCTTGTGCATAGTGTGCGCGAACAACTGTGCCCCCTGCCTGACCTGTGTTTCCGCAGGTCAGGCAGGGGGCGAACAGGTTTGCGGGGGCCGGTGTGGCAGTCGTACCGGCGTCAACCCTCTGTGAGTTATCCACAGATCGTCGTTCTATTGTCCCCAGGTAGCCTGTGGATACTTTCGCGATCTGTGGATAACTCAGCGAACAGCTCGGGGCAGAGCTACTTCCACTGTGTGGAAACGCCGAATCCGGCGGCGATGAAGCCGAAGCCCACCACGATGTTCCAGTTGTCCAGCGCGTCGATGGGCAGCGAGCCGTCCGTCACATAGAAGACGACGATCCAGGCCAGCCCGATGACGAACAGGGCCAGCATCACGGGCGCGACCCAGGCGCGGCTGTTCAGCTTGATGCTGGTCGCCTGCTTCGCCGGCGGCGGCGTGTAATCGGCCTTCTTGCGGATACGTGACTTCGGCACGAGGGTCTCTCCTGTCGATGCGCTGCGTGGCCGCGCAGGTAGCTGGGTCGGGCTCGGGGCAGCGTACAAGGGGACACTTAGTGCTCCCCCGGGCGTCCGTTAGCGTAGTGCTTCCGCGGCGCCGAAGGAGATAAGGGTACGTTGAGCAATTCTGCCAACCCCCAGGGGATGGGATCCACCCCTGCCCGCGGCCGACGTTTCCGGCCCGTGCGGCTGCTCACGGTGGCCGTCTTCGCGCTCGCGGGGCTCATTTTCTTCACCAGTTTCAATACGGCCAAGGGCACCAACATCCGCACGGATGCCTCGCTGCTGAAACTTTCGGACCTGATCCTGGAGCGCAGCCACAAGAACGGTCAGCTCGACGAGTCCAACGGCGCCCTGCGCGACGACGTCGAGGCGCTGGCCGAACGGGACGACGGTTCGACCAAGGCCGAGGACGAGAAGCTGACGGCGCTGGAGAAGAAGGCGGGCACCCAGAAGCTGAAGGGCGAGGCGATCAGCGTCACGCTCAACGACGCCCCGCCGGACGCGACGGCCAAGCTCCCCGGCTATCCCGAGCCGCAGCCCGACTACCTGGTCATCCACCAGCAGGACCTCCAGGCCGTGGTCAACGCGCTGTGGCAGGGCGGCGCCCAGGGCATCAAGGTCATGGACCAGCGGCTGATCTCCACCAGCGCCGTGCGCTGCGTGGGCAACACGCTGATCCTCCAGGGCCGGGTCTACTCACCGCCGTACAAGATCACGGCGGTCGGGGACCCGGAGCAGCTGAAGCAGTCGCTGGCCGCCAGCAAGGCGATCCAGAACTACATGGTCTACGTCAACGTCTACGGCCTCGGATGGAAAGTCGAGGACGACGGAGCGGTGACTCTGCCCGGCTACTCGGGCACAGTGGATCTGCAGTACGCCAAGCCTGTGGAGTAGGTCTCTTCGGGAGCCGCCGGTGCGAGTACGTCTCGTCGTCAGGACCCTCAGCGAGCTCTGCATCACGGTAGGCGCGGTCATAGTCCTGTTCGTGGTCTACGTGCTCTTCTGGACCGGTGTGAAGGCCGACGACGTCATGGGCGAGCAGATCGACCAGCTTCAGGAGCAGTGGTCGAAGGGGAGTGTCGAGCAGCCGAAGGGCACGGGGGGTTCCCAGTCGTCGGCGAGTCCGTCCGCTCCGGCGCCGTACAAGAAGGACAAGCCCTTCGCGATCATGTACATCCCGCGTCTTGGTTTCACGTGGAACAAGCCCGTGCTGGAGGGCACCGGGGTCGGGACGCTGAAGAAGGGCCTCGGCCACTACGCGCGCACCGCGCAGCTGGGCCAGGAGGGCAACTTCTCGGTGGCGGGGCACCGGCGGACGTACGGCGACCCGTTCAAGGACTTCCCGAAGCTGCGGCGCGGGGACGCGGTGGTGCTGACGGACGGGACGACCTGGTTCACGTATCGGATCGACAAAGGGCCCTACAAAACCGTACCCACGGACGTTGAGGTGATCGATCCTGTGCCACGTAAGTCCGGGTACCAGAGGTCGGGCCGCTATCTCACCCTGACCACGTGCGATCCGGAGTGGGGTCACAGCCACCGGTTGATCGTCTGGGCGCATCTGGACTCCACACAGCCTGTGGAGGCAGGGAAACCGGAGGCGCTGCGCCGTTAGTCTGTTGGCTGTACGGCGTGAGTCTGGTGCCGTGGTGCGACGGAAGGGACGGCATGTACGGCTGGATCTGGCGGCATCTGCCGGGGAACGCGTGGGTGAAGGCGCTGCTCTCACTCGTGCTGGCGCTTGCGGTGGTCTACGTCCTCTTCCAGTACGTCTTCCCGTGGGCCGAACCGCTGCTGCCCTTCAACGATGTGACGGTGGACAACCAGTGAGTGCGCGGATTCTCGTCGTCGACAACTACGACAGCTTCGTCTTCAACCTGGTGCAGTACCTGTACCAGCTGGGCGCCGAGTGCGAGGTGCTGCGCAACGACGAGGTGTCGACGGCGCACGCCCAGGACGGCTTCGACGGCGTCCTGCTGTCGCCGGGCCCGGGGACGCCGGAGGAGGCGGGCGTCTGCATCGAGATGGTCCGCCACTGCGCGGCGACCGGGGTGCCGGTCTTCGGCGTCTGCCTCGGCATGCAGTCGATGCAGGTGGCGTACGGCGGGGTCGTGGACCGCGCGCCGGAGCTGCTGCACGGCAAGACGTCGTTGGTGGAGCACGAGGGCAAGGGCGTGTTCGCCGGCCTGCCGAGCCCGTTCACGGCGACGCGCTATCACTCGCTGGCGGCGGAGCCGGCGACGGTGCCCGCCGAACTCGAGGTCACGGCCCGGACGCACGACGGCATCATCATGGGCCTCCGGCACCGTGAACTGCCTGTCGAGGGCGTGCAGTTCCACCCCGAGTCGGTGCTCACCGAGCACGGTCACCGGATGCTGGCCAACTGGCTGGTGGAGTGCGGCGACCAGGGTGCGGTGGCGCGATCTGCGGGGCTGGCCCCGGTGGTGGGCAGGGCCACGGCGTGACCGCACTGCGCCCCGAGCGCGAGTCCGGGACCTCGTACGGGGAGCAGTCGTACGAGGGTGCCGGTGCGCTTGGGGAGTGGTACGAGGGGGCGCATCAGCCGTCGGCGTCGTACGAGCCGCCGTCGTACGAGCCGCAGGGGCCGTACGAATCGCAGGAGCCGTACGAGCCTTATGTGCCGCCTGCTGATGACGAGACGGTGGCGTTGCGGATACCGGACCCGCCGGAGTCCATATCGGCCTCTGAGGCCTCGTCCGTCACACGGGTATCCGATGTCACCCCGGGCGGCCGTGCGGCCCGTAGAAAGGCCGCCAAGCGGCGTGGCGGGCGTCATGGGGGCGGAGCGAGGCCCTCGACAGAGCCTGCGGACGACGAGGAGTCCTCCGCACCGCTCTCCCGTGTCGAGGCGCGTCGGCGGGCGAAGGCCCGCAAGCCCAGCCCCGGGGTGCTCGCGAGCCGGGCGATCGGTGAGGTGTTCATCACCACCGGTGTGCTGATGCTGCTGTTCGTGACCTACCAGTTGTGGTGGACGAACGTCCGGGCGCACGCGCAGGCCGGCAAGGAGGCGAGCAACCTCCAGGAGGAGTGGGAGAGCGGGAAGCGGGCGCCGGGCGAGTTCGAGCCCGGGCAGGGCTTCGCCCTTCTCCACATCCCGAAGCTGGACGTGGTCGTGCCGATAGCCGAGGGCGTGAGCAACAAGAAGGTGCTCGACCGGGGCATGGTGGGCCACTACTCGGAGGGCGCGCTGAAGACGGCGATGCCGAGTGCGAAGACCGGCAACTTCGGGCTGGCGGGCCACCGCAACACGCACGGCGAGCCGTTCCGGTACATCAACCGCCTGGCCAAGGGCGACGAGATCGTCGTGGAGACGCAGGACGACTATTTCGTCTACAAGATGACGTCGTCGCTACCGGTGACGTCGCCGAGCAACACGAGCGTGCTGAACCCGGTGCCGCCGCAGTCCGGTTTCAAGGAGCCGGGCCGCTACATCACGCTGACCACCTGCACACCGGAGTTCACCAGCAAGTACCGGTTGATCGTCTGGGGCAAGATGGTCGAGGAACGGCCGCGCAGCAAGGGCAAGCCGGATGCGCTCGTCAATTAAGGGCAGATGACCAAGTGGCAGCCACCACCGACCACCAAGAGCACACCGACACCACGCCTCCCGCTCCGCGCCGCCGCGGCATGGGTCCGATCGCGACGGCGATCAGTGTCTTCGGTGAACTCCTCATCACGGCGGGCCTGATCCTGGGCCTGTTCGTCGTCTACTCCCTGTGGTGGACGAACGTCATCGCCGACCGCGCGGCCGACAAACAGGCCGACAAGGTCCGCGACAACTGGGCCCAGAACACGGGGCCGGGAGCCCTGGACACCGGCGCCGGCATCGGCTTCCTCCACGTCCCCGCGATGAAGAACGGGGAGGTCCTGGTGGAGAAGGGCACGTCGACGAAGATCCTGAACGACGGTGTGGCCGGCTACTACACGGACCCGGTGAAGGCCACGCTCCCCATGTCGGACAAGGACGGCAACTTCTCGCTTGCCGCCCACCGCGACGGCCACGGCGCCAAGTTCCACAACATCGACAAGATCGAGAAGGGCGACCCGATCGTCTTCGAGACGAAGGACAAGTGGTACGTCTACAAGGCGTACGCGATCCTGCCGGAGACGTCGAAGTACAACGTCAAGGTACTGGGCGCCATCCCGAAGGAGTCGGGCAAGAAGAAGGCCGGCAAGTACATCACCCTGACGACCTGCACGCCGGTGTACACGTCGCGGTATCGGTATGTGGTGTGGGGGGAGCTGGTGCGGGTGGAGAAGGTGGACGGGGAGCGGACGTTGCCTAAGGAGCTGCGTTGACTGGCCTCCATGAGGAAGTCAGTCGCTTAGCGAGCCTTGTCATGTCGTCGTGGCTACTCCAGGACCCTCAGCGGCTCACCGGCGCGCCACTCCTCCTCGGCCGTTCATGGCGGCCATGACTCCGATGGCAGGCCAGTAGTCCCATACCCCTTCGAGCCTCTGCAACCGCTCGTTGTGCTTGGAGCCGCTGCTCGATGCGCGGGACTCCGGCCCGAAGGGCGATCAATTCTGACGGTGCTCGCTCGAGGGTTCGATCAGGTGCGGTTTCGTTGATCACGTTCTGCCCTTGCGCTCGGGGCGTGGCCGCGTGGCCAGGGCAGAGCTCGACACCCCGCCCCATCCGATCAACGAGTGGGGCTGGCATACACGAGCCGCTATCGGTAGGTGGTGTGGGGCGGTTGGGCTCGACTAGGTGGACACGGCCTGGGCGCCGTCCGAGGAACTGACGAGGAGGATGACAAGGCCGCCCGCCGGAAGGTGCGTGCAGCGGGTGGAGCATGTGATCGGCCGGATGAAGAACTACAAGAACCTTTGCGACTGCCGGCAGCGGGGCGATGGCCTCCACCACGCGGTCCAGGCCGCCACCCACACGCATAACCTCGCCCTCGCATCATGACGACGAGGCCGCGATTACGGGCCCAGACCTGCCAGTTCACCGCCTTGTGAAGCCCTTTAATAGATCATTTCCAGCCATCACGTGGGATCGGCGGCCAGGTGGTTAACGTCCCTCGCCTTCCCGCTGTCGAGTGGTGTCGGGTTACCTCCTGAGGAAGCCTTCTATTTCAAATCCACATGAATGTGTCCATCAGGTGGAGGCTGGGTGCTCAAGGAAAGGAAGCTCTTGTGTGCCGCCCATGGGTTGGGTTGCTCGGTAGGCGCGCAGGGGGCAGCCCAATATCGGTCAACTGTTTGATATTTGGTTGTCCTTGTCCAAGCCTTTAGGTGATCATCAATGTTGATCACTGGGGGGCGTCCGAGAGGGATTGGGCCACCAGCAAGGTAGAGGAAAAAGCGATATGAGAACTCGCACGCGCATGGCTACCGCTTGCGCCGCGACGGCCGTGCTCACGGTCGCGTTCACCGGTCAGGCGTCCGCAGCGGACGCGACCGCTAGCTGCTCGACAACAGGCGCGAGTGGCGGCATGTCGGCGGACTACCCCTCTGGGGAAATCTGGCCGTACCTGGAATTCGGCATCTCGCTGTCGGTCACGGACACTCTCGCCGACGGACACCACGTGAGGGTTCGCCTCATCACCAAGGAGGTCGGGAACTCGGCGGTTGTGACGTGGAAGTGGCACTCCCTCACCTCGGGTAAGGGCGAAACCCTCACTCTCAGCACCACCGCTCGGGACGAATACGGCATCGAGGCCACTGGTGTTGAGGTAGCCCGCTTCGAGGGTGACGAAAAGCTCAACTACTGCAGGGACTGGTCCTGAGCAGCTGTCAGCTCGGGCGAGCATCAAGAAGCCAGCCCGGTAGTTGAAGAAGCCCGTGGGCTACAGTGAAAAGTCCCGGAACCGTTCTGGTTCCGGGACTTTTGCGATGTGTAGAGGCTCGTTCCTCGGTGCGGGACGCCTATCCGGTCGTGCCGCCGAAGAAGTTGGTGCCGCCGTTGTTGCCGCCGCCGTTGTTGCCACCGGTGCCGATGGTGGTCAGCGTGATGGTCGTGCCGGCCGGGTCGTCGACCTCGTTGTTCGCGTCCGGGTCCTGGTCTGTGACGAACGCGTTGTTGCTCTGGTCGCTGCCGTTGGCGAACTGGATGTTGGTGAAGCCCTGGGCCTGCAGAGTCTGCTTGGCCTGCTGCACCGTCTGTCCGACGACGTTCGGAACCTTGGCCTTCTCGCTCTTCTTCCCAAGGTGGATCGTCACCGTCGAGCCCTTGTCGACTGAGTTGCCGATGCCCGGGTCGGTGCTGATGACCTTGTCGACCAGGTTGGCGTCGTCGGTCTCCGTGTCGGTGACGCAGTTGCCGGTGAGGTTGTTCTGCGTCATCAGGGCCTTGGCCTCGTCGCAGGTCTTGCCCGCGACGTCCGGCACCGTGGACTTCTGGATCTCGACGGCGACCGTGAGGGTGATTGTGGAACCCTTCTCGACCTGCTTGCCGAAGACCGGGGTCTGGTCGAGGACGGAGCCGGTTTCCTCCGTGGACTCCTTCTCCTTCTTCTTGACGACCAGCCCGAATTCGTCGCCCTCGAGCCTCGCCTTGGCCTCGTCGAACTGGTCCCCGATGACACTCGGCACGGTGACCTTCGGGGCGCCCGTCGAGACCACCAACTCGACGGTCGACTTCTTGTCGACCTTGGTGCCCGCGTCGGGGTTCTGGTCGCAGATGTTGCCCTTGGGCTGGTCCTCGCACTCCTTCTTGGTGAAGGTCAGCTGTAGATCGCTGTTCGTCGCCATGGTCTTGGCGTTCGCTTGCGTCTCGCCGATGAATGTCGGCACCGCCACCTTGTCATCGGCCGCGTTATTACCGCTGAACGCCCACTTCCCGATCAGGATCGCGCCGATCAGGACCAGGACCGCGGCCACGACCAGCAGGATTGTGGAGGTGTTGTTCTTCTTCTGGCGGCGGCGGTCGGGGCGGTCGTCGTAGCCGCCGTAGCCCGGGTCGTCCGGGTTCATCGGCGGGAGCATCGACGTGGCGCCGGCGTCCGTCGAGCGGAGCGCG
Source organism: Streptomyces justiciae (assembly GCF_015163075.1). Classification (GTDB taxonomy): domain Bacteria; phylum Actinomycetota; class Actinomycetes; order Streptomycetales; family Streptomycetaceae; genus Streptomyces; species Streptomyces justiciae. The sequence goes on along the minus strand of NZ_JADDXU010000003.1, from coordinate 547,582 downwards.
GTCGTCGGCTGGTCGTCGGGGTAGCCGCCGTAGCCGACCGAACCCATCGCCGCCGTCGCCGCGACCGGCTGGCCGTCCAGGCACGCCTCGATGTCGATGCGCATCTCGTCGGCGGACTGGTAGCGGTAGTTCGGGTCCTTGACCAGGGCCTTCAACACGATCGCGTCCATCTCTGGCGTGATCTCGGGGTCGAAGACCGACGGGGGCTGGGCCTCTTCGCGGACGTGCTGGTAGGCCACCGCGACAGGGGAGTCGCCCACGAACGGGGGGCGGACCGTCAGCAGCTCGTACAGCAGGCAGCCCGTGGAGTAGAGGTCCGAGCGGGCGTCGACCTGCTCGCCCTTCGCTTGCTCCGGCGACAGGTACTGCGCCGTGCCGATGACCGCGGACGTCTGGGTCATCGTCATGCCGGAGTCGCCCATCGCGCGGGCGATGCCGAAGTCCATGACCTTGACCTGGCCGTTGCGCGTCAGCATGACGTTGGCCGGCTTGATGTCGCGGTGGACGATCTGGTTGCGGTGGGAGTACTCCAGGGCCTGGAGGATGCCGATCGTCATCTCCATCGCCCGCTCCGGCAGGAGCTTGCGGCCGGAGTGGAGCAGCTCACGGAGCGTGGAGCCGTCGACGTACTCCATGACGATGTACGGGATCGAGACCCCGTCGATGTAGTCCTCGCCCGTGTCGTAGACCGCGACGATCGCGGGATGGTTGAGCGAGGCGGCCGACTGGGCCTCCCGGCGGAACCGGGCCTGGAAGGACGGGTCGCGCGCGAGGTCGGCGCGCAGCGTCTTCACCGCCACGGTGCGGCCGAGACGGGTGTCATGCGCGAGGTAGACCTCCGCCATGCCACCACGACCGAGCACCTGGCCCAGTTCGTACCGGCCGCCGAGGCGACGCGGCTCTTCCATAGTTCCCTACCAGCCCTCTCCGTCGGTCCCGACCGGCACTGGTGTGCGGTCGGGGGCTGCCGTCCGGGCCTACCGTACCCGGCTGGCTTTGTGTGACCTGGCCAAGCCCGTCACCCGATACAGGACCGGTATCGCAACGTGCACCGATGTGAAGGGGACGTGAGCGGGGTCACTTCTTGGAGTTGATGACCGCCTCCATCACGCTCTTGGCGATCGGTGCCGCGAGGCCGCTGCCGGAGATGTTCTCGCGGACCGCGCTCTCGTCCTCGACGACCACGGCCACGGCGACCGGCTTGCTGCCGTCGGCGAGCTTGGCGTACGAGATGAACCAGGCGTACGGGTTCTTGCTGTTGTTCTCGCCGTGCTGGGCGGTACCGGTCTTGCCGCCGACCGTGACTCCGTTGCCGATCTGTGCGGTCGTACCGGTGCCCTTCTCGACCACGGTCTCCATCATCGACTGCAGGACCTGGGCGTTCTCCGGCGACAGCGGCTGGCTGAGCTCGGCCGGGTCGTTCTTCGCGATGGTGTCCAGGTTCGGGGCCTGGAGCTCGTCGACCATGTACGGCTTCATGAGCTTGCCGTCGTTGGCGACCGCGGAGGCGACCATGGCCATCTGCAGCGGGGTGGCGGCGGTGTTGTACTGGCCGATGGAGGACAGGGCGACCTGCGAGGGCTCCATGTCGTCGGAGAAGACGGAGGCGCTGGAGCGAACGGGGGTGAACTGCTCCTCGTCGAAGCCGAACTTCTTGGCCTCTTCAAGCATCTTGTCGTTGCCGAGGTCGGCGCCGATCTTGCCGAAGACGGTGTTGCAGGACCACTGCAGGGCGACGCGCATGGTGGCGTTCTCGCAGGGGATGTTGCCCTCGTTCTTCAGCTCGGTCCGGGTGCCCGTCATGACCCAGGGCAGCGGCGACTTCGTCTTCTCGTCGGCGTCGCTGTACAGGCCGTTCTCCAGGGCCGCCGCCGCGGTGACGACCTTGAAGGTCGAGCCGGGCGGGTAGACCTCGCGCAGGGCCCGGTTGAGCATCGGGTCGTCGGGGTTGTTCTTCTTGTCGAGCTTCTTCCAGGCCTCGGCGTCCGAGTCGCCGCCGCCGGCGATCGTTCCCGGGTCGTACGACGGGTAGGAGGCCAGCGCCAGGATCTTGCCGGTGGACGGCTCCAGGGCGACGACGGCGCCCTTGCCGCGCTTGGCGAGCCCCTCGTAGGCGGCCTTCTGGGCGGCGGCGTTGAGGGTGGTGACGACGTTGCCGCCCTCCTTCGCCTTGCCCGTGATCATGTCGAGGGTGTTGCGGAAGAAGAGCCGGTCGTCGTTGCCGGTGAGGATGCCGTCCTCGATGGACTCGAGCTGGTTGGCGCCGTAGGACTGCGAGACGAACCCGGTGACCGGGGCCCACATGGCGCCGTTCTTGTAGGTGCGCTTGTACTTGAAGTCGCCGGTGGTGGTCTCGGCGTGGCCCGTGATGGCCTTGCCGTCGACGATGATGTCGCCGCGCGGGGTGGCATAGCGCTCGATGGCGACGCGGCGGTTGTCGGTGTCGGTCCTGAGCTCGTCGGCCTTGACGTACTGGAGCCAGTTGTCGCGGATGAGCAGGGCGAGGACCAGGAGCCCGCAGAAGAGTGCGATCCGGCGCAGGGGCTTGTTCATGACGGGCGGACCACCTGGGTCATCTCGGCGTCGGGGTTCGGAGCGGGGGCGGGGGCCGGGCGGCGCGCGGTGTCGCTGATGCGGATCAAAATGCCGATGAGCGCCCAGTTGGCGATGACGGAGGATCCGCCGTACGCCAGGAACGGCATCGTCATACCGGTCAGCGGGATGAGGCCCATGACACCGCCGGCGACGACGAAGACCTGGAGCGCGAAGGCGCCGGACAGGCCGACCGCCAGCAGTTTGCCGAAGGGGTCGCGGGCCGCGAGCGAGGTACGGATGCCGCGCTCCACGATCAGCCCGTAGATCAGCAGGATCGCCATGACGCCGGCCAGGCCCAGTTCCTCGCCGAACGTGGCGAGGATGAAGTCGGAGTTGGCGGCGAAGCGGATGAGCTCGGAGTGCCCCTGGCCCCAGCCGGTGCCGAGGGTGCCGCCGGAGCCGAAGGCCCACAGAGCCTGCATGGCCTGCTCGGAGTGGACGATGCCGTCGTTGCTGCCGTTGCGGCTGAGCAGGTACTCGTGCATCGGGTCGAGCCAGGCCTGGACACGGGTCTGGACATGCGGTTCGAAGCTGGCCACGCCGACGGCGCCGGCGGCGGACATCAGCAGGCCGAAGACGATCCAGCTGGTCCGCTCGGTGGCGACGTACAGCATGATGATGAACATCCCGAAGAACAGCAGGGATGTACCGAGGTCGGTCTCGAAGACCAGGATGAGGATCGAGATCATCCAGACGACGATGATCGGGCCGAGGTCGCGTCCACGGGGCAGGTACAGGCCCATGAAGCGTCGGCTGGCGAGGGCCAGCGCGTCCCGCTTCACCATCAGATACCCGGCGAAGAAGACCGCCAGAACGATCTTGGCGAACTCACCGGGCTGGATGGTGAAGCTGCCGACCTGGATCCAGATCTTGGCGCCGTAGGTGATGTCGGCGCCGAGGCCCGGGACGAGCGGGAGCAGGAGCAGGAACAGCGCGCCCACCATGGAGATGTAGGTGTAGCGCTGCAGGGTGCGGTGGTCCTTGAGGAAGACCAGCACGGCGATGAAGAGGGCGATACCCAGCGCGGTGTAGATCAGCTGGTTCGTCGCCTTGCCGCCGGCCTGTCCGATCTGCTGGAGCAGCTTCGACTGGTCCAGTCGCCAGATGGCCACCAGCCCGAGCCCGTTCAGCAACGTAGCCAGCGGCAGCAGCAACGGATCCGCGTACGGCGCGAACTTCCGTACGGCGAGATGGCCGACGCCCGCGAGCAGGCCGAGCCCGAGGCCGTAGCCCAGCAGACCGGCAGGCAGCTCGTCGTTGATGGCGAGGCCCACGTTGGCGTAGGCGAACACCGGGATGACGACGGCGAACACGAGCAGCGCGAGCTCGGTGTTGCGCCGGCTCGGCGTGCCGATCGAGCCGATCGTGGACGTGTGGTGCGTCGGCGAGTTGGTGGTACTGCTCATCGTGTGACGGGGCCTCTCACGTACCGCACTTGCCCGCGACCTGCTTCTCCTCGTCGGAGAGCGTGGGGCCGGGGGTGGGAGTGGGCGCGGTCGGGGTTGCGGACGCGTTCGGGGACGGTGAGGTCGAGGTGGTCGGGCTGGGCGATGCCTTGGACGTCAGGGAGGAACGGGTGGTTCCCGTGGTCCCGCCGGCCTCGCCCTCACCGGTCTTGGAGTTCTTCTCGCTCTCGGTCGCCTGCGCCTCGGCCACCTTGCGGCACGCGGAGGCCTGCACGGAGAGTTCGTCGATCTTCTTCTGCGCGGTCTTCAGACCGCCCTCCGCGATGGTGTTCTCGACGAGCTCCTGCTGGTACGGCTGCAGGTACTTGAGTTCGATCTTCGGGTAGTCCTTCTCCACCTTCGACAGCGAGACCCAGGCGAGGTCCTGGCTGATGCCGCGGTAGAGGGCGACATGGTCGCCGTTGGCGGCGACGTAGTACTGGGTCTGGGTCCAGCGGTAGCCGCCGTAGAGCCCGCCGCCGATGACGCCGAGGGCGAGCGCGATGTAGAGGGATCTCTTCAGCCACTTACGGCCCTTGCGGGGCTTGACGAAGTCGTCGTCGGAGTAGCCGCCGAAGCCGTCGGTGGAGATGAAACCGGTCACGTCGCCGGAGCCGGGCGGGCCGAACTCGCCGCCCCCGCCGCCCTGTCCGGGCACCTGGCGGCCGAGCCCGGAGGCCCGTCCGGCGGGGGTCTGCATGATGCCGTTGTCGTGCACCTGGAGCTGGTTCTCGGCGACGGCGCCGACCACGACGGGGGTGTCGGAGAGCTGCCCGGCGAGGGTGTCCCCGGTGTCGAGGTCGAGGACGTCGGCGACGATGACGGTGATGTTGTCGGGGCCGCCGCCGCGCAGGGCGAGCTGGATGAGCTCCTGCACGGTCTCCTGCGGGCCCTGGTAGCTGGCGAGCGTGTCTTCCAGCGTCTGGTGGGAGACGACGCCGGAGAGGCCGTCGGAGCAGATCAGGTAGCGGTCGCCGGCGCGGACCTCGCGGATGGAGAGGTCGGGCTCGACGTGCTCGCCGCTGCCCAGTGCCCGCATGAGGAGGGAGCGCTGGGGGTGGGTGGTGGCCTCTTCCTCGGTGATGCGGCCCTCGTCGACGAGGCGCTGCACCCAGGTGTGGTCCTGCGTGATCTGGGTCAGGACGCCGTCGCGCAGCAGGTAGGCGCGGGAGTCGCCGACGTGGACGAGGCCGAGGCGCTGCCCGGTCCAGAGGAGGGCGGTGAGCGTCGTACCCATGCCCTCCAGCTGCGGGTCCTCTTCCACCATGGAGCGCAGCTGGTCGTTGGCGCGCTGCACGGCGATGCCGAGGGAGGTGAGGACGTCGGAGCCGGGGACGTCGTCGTCGAGGGCGACGATGGTGGAGATGGCCTCGGAGGAGGCGACCTCACCGGCGGCGGCGCCGCCCATGCCGTCGGCGATCGCGAGCAGTCGGGGTCCGGCGTATCCGGAGTCCTCGTTGCCCTCCCGGATCATGCCTTTGTGCGATCCGGCGGCGAAGCGCAGTGACAGACTCATGCGCACCTCGCCCGTCGGCTCCGGATACATCCGCACGGTGCCCACCCTCCGGTCGGGAGCGCGCCGGGGCCCGGGGTGGGGGCCGCTGCGTGCTCGCTCCGCTCGCGCCTATTCATGATGTAGCACTACTTCCGCAGCTCGATGACGGTCTTGCCGATGCGGATCGGCGCGCCCAGCGGAATCGGTGTGGGGGTCGTCAGCCGGCTCCGGTCCAGGTACGTGCCGTTGGTGGAGCCGAGGTCCTCGACGATCCACTGGCCGTCCCGGTCCGGGTAGATCCGCGCGTGGCGGCTGGAGGCGTAGTCGTCGTCCAGCACGATGGTGCTGTCGTGCGCCCGGCCGAGCGTGATGGTCTGGCCCTGGAGCGCGACGGTGGTGCCGGTGAGGGTGCCCTCGGAGACGACCAGCTTGGTGGGGGCGTTGCGGCCGCGGCGGCCGCCGGCGCTCTGCTGGCGCTGCTGCGGGGGCGCCTGCTGCCGCTGGGCCTGCTGCGGCCGGGCGGCCTCACGCCGGGAGCCGCGCTGGGTGACGCGCGTACCGAACAGGTCGCTGCGGATGACCTGCACGGCCACGATCACGAACAGCCACAGTACGGCCAGGAAACCCAGCCGCATGACCGTGAGGGTCAGCTCTGACATTGCCCCCGCTTCACCCTTCGGCTTGCCTATAGATAACGGTGGTGCTGCCCACGACGATCCGCGAGCCGTCGCGGAGCGTAGCGCGGGTGGTGTGCTGTCCGTCCACCACGATGCCGTTGGTGGACCCGAGATCCTGGATCGTCGAGGGCGAACCGGTCCGGATCTCGCAGTGCCGGCGGGAGACGCCGGGGTCGTCGATCCGCACGTCGGCCTCGGTGCTGCGGCCCAGCACGAGCGTCGCGCGGGAGATCTGGTGGCGGGCGCCGTTGATCTCGATCCAGTGGCGGGTGCGGCCGCCGGGCGCCGGGGCACCGGCGGGTCCGCCGGAGCGCGGGGCCTGGGCGGGCTGCGGGTAGCCGTAGCCGCCGGGGCGTCCGCCGGGGGGCGGCGCGGCCGGCATGGGAGGGGCGCCCGCGGGCGCGGCGGCCGGCGGGTAGCCGTAGCCGCTCGGCGCCGTGGGCCGGGCGGCCGGGGCGGCGGGCGCTCCCGGGGTGCCGGGGGCCTGCTGGTTGGTGGAGGAGGCGAGCGTACGGCTGCGCACCCGGTACAGGCCGGTGTCGAGGTCGTCGGCCTTCTCCAGGTGGACCTTGATCGGGCCCATGAAGGTGTAGCGCTGCTGCTTGGCGTAGTCGCGGACCATGCCGGCGAGCTCGTCGCCGAGCTGGCCGGAGTAGGGGCTGAGCCGCTCGAAGTCCGGCGTGCTCAGCTCCACGATGAAGTCGTTGGGTACGACGGTCCGGTCGCGGTTCCAGATCGTCGCGTTGTTGTCGCACTCGCGCTGGAGCGCGCCGGCGATCTCCACGGGCTGGACCTCGGACTTGAACACCTTGGCGAAGGTGCCGTTGACCAGACCTTCGAGACGCTGCTCGAACTTCTTCAGGACTCCCATGGGGCACCTCCTCCGTAGCTGCTGCCGTCCTGCACCCCGCAGAGCGGGTACTGCCTTACCTGGTACTGCACCTGGTACTGCTTACTGATCGTATCCACGCGCCGGTGAATCGGCTGGTTCCCCCTGTCGGCCCCGTCGACGGGTGTCGACGCCTCCGAAGTTCCCTGTGGAGCTCCTCTTCGAACTCCCGCGGGCCGACTCCTCCTGTCAAGGATCGTAGAGGCGGCCGCAGACCAGTGTCCCGCACCTGACTGTGGACCCCGACCGGCTCCTGGGGAGACGGACGGGACCGGTACGAGGTTGATACGTGAACCGGTCGACGTTGATACGTAGCCGGAGGGGCGGAGGTTCGGTGCCGTCCGGTGAACGTCCTGGTCGGTGGCTGCCCTGGGGAAAGGGATGTGAACCCACCCCTGGCAGCGTGCTAATGTTCTGGATGTCGGAAGGCGCCGGACCCGCAAGGGAGCAGGGCCTGAGGACACACCCAATGCGCGGGTGGCGGAATAGGCAGACGCGCTGGATTCAGGTTCCAGTGCCCGCAAGGGCGTGGGGGTTCAACTCCCCCCTCGCGCACAGCTGGAAGCCCCCCAGGTCTCGGACCTGGGGGGCTTTCTCGTTGTCCTCGGCCCGGGCCGTGTGGTGTCCTCGCCCCGGACTGTGTGGTGTTCTCGCCCCGGACTGTGTGGTGAGGACAATCACACGAAGTGAACCTAGGCGGCCAGGCGCTCGGCGACCGCCTTCGCCTTGGTCTCGGCGTCCTCGAGGGCGCGCTCGCGGGAGGCCTCGTAGAGGGGGACCAGTTCGGCCATCGCCGGGTTCTGCGGGGCCATGGTCAGCTCCGGGACGATGAAGTCGAGTTCCAGGCCGAGGGAGTCGGCGAGGACGGCCCGCAGGTAGTTCTGCACGTACTCGTAGTCCTCGCGCGGGGTGCCCGGCGCGTACGAGCCGCCGCGGCTGGCGACGACGGTGACCGGGATCCCCTTGATCTTCGAGTCCTCCGCCATGAAGGTGCGGCCCGCGAGCATCACGTTGTCCAGCCAGGCCTTCAGGGTCGACGGGATCGCGAAGTTGTACATGGGGGCGCCGATCAGTACCGCGTCCGCCCCCTCCAGCTCCTCGATGAGCGCCACGCGCGCGGCGAAGGCGGCCGCCTGCTCGGGGGTGTGGGTCGCGGGATCGGAGAAGCCGGCGAGGTGGGCGTCGGCGGTGAGGTGCGGCACCGGGTCGGTGGAGAGGTCGCGGTAGATCACCGTGCCCTGCGGGTGCTGCTCCTCCCAGGTCCTGCGGAAGGCGTCCGTGACGGAGCGGGAGGCGGAGGCGCCGTGCGGGAACACGGAGGAGTCGATGTGGAGCAGCGTGGCCATGAAGGTCTCCAGGGAAGAGGTTTGCGCTGTGAGCGGCTAACAATTCGTACCCGACTATGAATAACACAGGGACTTACTTTTTTTCATCCCCCTACGAACAGGGCAGTACCCTGGGGGCATGGCGGGCGAGCTGATTCACGGCACCGAGGCGTGCAAGCGGGTCGACGACGGGATCAGCCGCGTCTTCCAGCTGCTGGGGAAGCGCTGGACCGGGCCGATCGTGGCCGTCCTCACCCCGGGACCGGCGTACTTCGTCGATCTGCGCCGGGCGGTTCCCGGCATCAGCGAACGGATGCTGTCCGACCGCCTCACCGAGCTCGCCGCCGCGGGACTCGTCGTGCGCGAGGTCGACGAGGGGCCGCCGCTGCGGGTGTCGTACCGGCTGACGGAGGCGGGGGCCGCGCTGGAGCCGGCGTTCGCGGAGCTGGGGCGGTGGGCGAAGCGGTATCTGCCGGACGAGGCGCTCGGGGGCGGTTGCTGAGAGCCGGCCGGTGTCGCGGCTGGTCCACGGCAGAGGGCGCGGCGGGTTTTCCACAGCTGTGGAGTTGTCCACAGGGTCTGACGCGTTTCGGCCACCGGCTGTACGGTCTGCACGAGTTGATGTTCGGGCGCGTGCGTGTTCGGGGGAGGCGGTCGGTGTGACCGAGGTCGGTGCAGAAGCTGGCGTACGGGTTTCCGCGGAGGCGGGGCGCAGGCTGCCCCGGGTGCGCGGCTTCGCCGCGTGGCCCGCGCAGGGTTCGCCCAAGGAGGAGGGCAAGTCGCTGCGGGGCAAGGTCCCGCGCAGTGCGCACGCCGCGCTCGACCTGGACGGCTCCCGCCCCGACGCGGTCGGCGCGGTCGAGGAGTCCAGCCGCGGACGCCTTCCCGACCTCACCCCGATCCGCGTCGGACGGATGGCGGCCACGCCCTTCGCGTTCCTGCGCGGCTCGGCCGGACTCATGGCCTACGACCTCGCACGCACCCCGATGACCCGGATCGTCGCCCAGATCTGCGGCGACGCCCACGCGGCCAACTTCGGTCTCTACGGGGACGCGCGCGGCGACCTCGTCATGGACCTCAACGACTTCGACGAGACGGTGCCGGGCCCCTGGGAGTGGGACCTCAAGCGGCTCGCGGCCTCGCTGGTGCTCGCGGGCCGGGAGGCGGGCGCGGACGAGGACACCTGCCGCCAGGCGGCGCACGGCGCGGTGGGTGCCTACCGCCGCACCATGCGCCTGCTCGCCAAGCTCCCGGTGCTGGACGCGTGGAACGCCATCGCGGACGAGGAGCTCGTCTCCCACACCGACGCCCATGACCTGGTCGGCACCCTGCAGCGGGTCTCGGAGAAGGCGCGGGCCAACACCAGCGGGCGGTTCGCCGCGAAGTCGACCGAGCCGACCGAGGCCGGCGGGCGCCGCTTCGTCGACGCGGCGCCGGTGCTGCGCAGGGTGCCGGACGCGGAGGCCGCGGCCGTCGCCGGCTCCCTGGAGGAGTACCTGGACACGCTCTCCGAGGACCGCCTGCCGCTGCTGGCCCGCCACGCGGTCCACGACGTCGCGTTCCGGGTCGTCGGCACAGGCAGCGTGGGCACCCGCTCGTACGTCGTCCTGCTCCTCGACCACCGCGGCGAACCGCTGGTCCTGCAGGTGAAGGAGGCCCGCCCCTCGGCGCTGCTGCCGCACCTGGTGACCGCTGGCTTCGAGGCGCCCGTCGCCGGGCACGAGGGCCGCCGGGTGGTGCTCGGGCAGAAGCGCATGCAGGTCGTCAGCGACATCCTGCTGGGCTGGACGACGGTCGAGGACCGGCCCTTCCAGGTACGGCAGTTCCGCAACCGGAAGGGCAGCGTCGACCCCGCCGCGCTCGCCGCCGACCAGATAGACGACTACGGCCGCATGACCGGCGCCCTCCTGGCCCGCGCCCACTCCCACAGCGCCGACCCGCGCCTGGTCGCCGGGTACTGCGGCAAGAGCGAGGAGCTGGACGAGGCGATCGCGACGTTCGCCGTCACCTACGCCGACCGCACGGAGGCGGACCACGCGGAGCTGGTGGCGGCGGTGCGGTCGGGGCGGATCGCCGGGGAGATGGGGGTCTGAGGAGCTTCGGGGGCAGGTGATGAAGTACGTCGATCTCGACGGGCGGGACGGGGACGTCACCGGGATCATCGACCCTCGGGCCTACCTGGGGAGGCTCCCCGAACTGGCGGAGAGCCTCCCGCCGGGGGCCCGCGCCTTCGCCACCGACCCGGGGCACTACGACTTCTCCGGCAAGCGGTGCGTGAAGGACCTCAAGCCGCTTCAGGTGCGGCGGACCGGCGACGGGGAGATCGAGATCCGCTTCGGGCACAACTGCTGGAAGCACGACGAGGACCTGCTCGTCCGGTACATGGGTGTCTCGCGGTTCCAGGTGGACGTCCTGGACGTCTGTGACGTGGCCGCGCTGGGAGACGTGATCCTCGACGAGGTGCTGCCGTACGAGGGTGGCTGCACCCATGAGGTCGCGTGCCGGCCGGGGACGCTGGTCGTCGCGTGCCGGGACCTCGTCGCCGAGTGGGTGCCGGCGGACTGCCCGGACGCCCGTGGGGGCTGACGTGTGCGGTGCCGGGTGGGTGTGGGAGTGGCGTGTGCCATGCCGGACGGGTTGAGGGTCGGCGTGTGCCTTGTCGGCCGGGCGTGCGGGCCGACGTACGCCGTGTCGGAAGGGCCGCCTCGGGTGTGGCCTACGCTGGTCGGGTGACGACCCCGGAAGCTGAGCAGGGTGGTGTCGCCGGCGGGACGCGGGCGGTGCCCGAGGAGGGTGCGCCCCGGCCGGAGGACGGTGAGCCCAGGCCCGAGGAGCGGCTTGAGCGGGCCGTCCGGGCGGCCGAGCAGGCGCTGATCGAGTACGAGATCGCGGTGGAGACCTTCCGGGTCGAGGTCGAGAACTTCTCGCGGCTGCACCACCAGAGGCTCGGCCCGATGTACACCCGGCTCGACGAGTTGGACGCGCAGATCGCCGAGGCCAGGGCCGCCCGCAGCGGAGATCCCGAGGACCGGCGCAAGGCGGACGAGGCCCGGGCCCGGGTGATGCCGATGCCGGCGGTGGAGGAGCTGTTCCACGGGTGGATGGACGGCGACGGGCTGTTCCCGGAGGCCGCGGCGATGCTCACGGACCAGCCGGTGCGGCCCCCGCAGCGGGTGCGGCCCAGCGACGAGGCCCGCAAGCTCTACCGCGAGCTGGCCCGCAAGGCCCACCCCGACCTGGCCCAGGACGAGACCGAGCGGGCCCGGCGCGAGGAGTTCATCACCCGCGTCAACGCCGCCTACGGCCGCGGCGACGAACCGCTGCTGCGGGAGCTCGCCGAGGAGTGGGAGGCCGGACCCAAGCCGGCGGAGCAGGGGCCGTCGGAGAGCGAGGAGCTCTACGCCCGCCTCGAGTGGCTCGCCCAGCGCAAGGAGTTGCTGACCGTCGTCGCGCGGGAGCTGGAGGAGAGCGCGATCGGCGCGATGCTCCGCCTCGCCCCGGACGACCCCGACCGTCTCCTGGAGGAGATCGCCGAGCAGCTGCTCGCACAGGTCGCGGAACGGGAGCGGGAGCTGGCTGAGCTGCAGGGGCAGTAGCCGCGGCAGCAGCCGGGGTCGGGCGTACGCCGAGCAGTAGGGCTTCGGCTGGGCTCAGGTAGCCTCGGACCATGAGTTTTGGTGCTGCTTTGCCTTCGGTGGACGTCGCCGGTGTTCCGGCCGACGCTCTCGTGCTGGACGTCCGTGAGGCCGATGAGTGGGCCGCCGGGCATGTCGAGGGTGCCCTGCACGTCCCCATGAGCGCCTTCGTGGCCCGGTTCGGTGAGGTGACCGAGGCGGTGGCGGAGGGGCGGCGCGCCTATGTGATGTGTCGCGTCGGCGGCCGTTCCGCGCAGGTCACGCAGTATCTGGTGCAGCAGGGCATCGACGCGGTGAACATCGACGGCGGCATGCTGGCCTGGGAGGGCGCGGGTCGGCCGATGGTGACGGACAACGGCTCGCCCGCCTTCGTCCTGTAACGGACGGGCCTCAGCCCAGCGGGTGTGCCGTCAGCAGGTCGCCGAGGGCGTCCTCGTGGGCCGCCGCCGGGCCGAGTGACAGCTCCAGGTGCTTGGCCCAGGCGTGGTAACGGTGCAGGGGGTAGTCGACGTCGGCGCCGAAGCCGCCGTGCAGGTGCTGTGCCGTCTGCACGATCCGCCGGGCGCCCTCCGAGGCCCAGATCTTGGCGACGGCGACTTCACCGGAAACCGGCAGCGTCCCTTGCGTCCCGGAGCCGAGCCGCCACGCGGCCTGCCACAGGGTGGCCTCCATGGCCTTGAGGTCGATGTAGCGGTCGGCGGCCTGCACGGCGACCGCCTGGAACGTGGCGACCGGGAACCCGAACTGCTCCCGCTTGCCGGTGTATTCGCTGGTCATGCGCAGCACTTGCTGACCGAGCCCGAGCGCCTGCGCACAGGTCCCGACGGTCAGCAGATGACGCAGCCACTCCCAGGCATCGTCCGCGTCGAGCACGTCCCGCGCCGCGATCCGCGCCGACTCCAGGCGCAGTTCGCCCAGCCGCTCCCCCGTCGTGGAGAACTGCTCGGCGAGGCCCACCCCGGCACTCCCCGGCGCCACCAGCGCGAGCACGGTGTGACCGGCAGCCGTGTGCGCGGGGACGACGGCGAGGTCGGCGTCGTACGCCCACGGCACCGCCGTCTGCATCCCGTCCAGGACCCACTCGGCGCCCTCCTGCCGTGCGGCCACGGCGAGTTCGGCCGGGTCGTGGCCGGTGCGGCCGCTCGCGGCGACCGTGAGGACCAGCTCGCCGCGGCCCGCCCGCTCCAGCAGAGCGGACTTCAACTCATCGCTGCCGTACGCCTGTACGGCGGCCATGGCGGTGCTGCTCTCCAGCAGCGGAACCCGGGCCAGCACCCTCGCCGACTCGCTCAGCACCAGGCACAGGGCGACGGCGTCCAGGCCCGCCCCGCCGTACGCGCCGTCCAGCAGCAGGCTGAGCAGGTCCGCGTCCGCGAGCTTCTGCCACAGCGCACGGTCGAAGGTGTCGGCGACGGCGCCCACGGCGAGCGCGGGGCTGGGGACGGCGTCCGGTGCGACCCCGGCGAAGACCCCGCGTGCCGCCTCGGCCGCCGCCTGCTGCTCCTCGGTGAAGCTGAAGTCCACGGTCCTGTCCTCCCGACGGGTGGCCGATCGACGAGGCGACCCATGGACAGCATGGACAGGGCCGCCGAGCTGATCTGACGGACCGTCAAGATAGAACAGGTTCTAGAAGAAGGGAACGGCGTGGCACCGCCCGTCTCCTGAGCTGACGGTTACCGGTCGAAGTCCAGCTCCACCTTCTCCGTCGCCGGATGCGACTGGCACGCCAGCACATAGCCGGCCTCCGTCTCCTCCGGCTCCAGGGCGAAGTTGCGGTCCATGCGGACCTCGCCGGAGACGAGGAAGGCACGGCAGGTGCCGCAGACCCCGCCCTTGCAGGCGTAGGGGGCGTCGGGGCGGTTGCGCAGGACCGTCTCCAGGAGGGACTCGCCGTCCTGGACGGGCCAGGTGCCGCCGCGGCCGTCGAGCCGGGCGGTGACCGTGCTGTGCGCGGGCGCGGGGGTCGTCGGGGCGGTGGGGGTGCCCGCGTCGACGTGGAAGATCTCCTCGTGGATACGGGTGCGCGCGACGCCGAGCTCCTTGAGGGCCCGCTCCGCGCCCTGCACCAGGCCGAACGGCCCGCACAGGAACCAGCCCGCCACGTCCGCCACCGGCAGCAGCGCGGGCAGCAGTCCGGTCAGCCGCTCACGGTCGAGGCGCCCGGACGGCAGGCCCGCCTGCTGCTCCTCCCGGGACAGGACCGTCACCAGTTGCAGTCGCTCGGGGTAGCGGTCCTTCAGGTCGGCGACCTCGTCCAGGAACATCGTCGAGGCGGCCGTACGGTCGCTGCGGATCAGGCAGAAGCGGGCGGCCGGTTCACGGGCCAGCAGCGTCGAGACGATCGACAGCACCGGCGTGATGCCGCTGCCGCCGACGATCGCCGCGTACAGCCCGGGCGCGGGGGCCAGGGTGAAGCGGCCCGCCGGGGTCATCACCTCCAGCTCGTCGCCGACGTTGATCTCCTTCAGCGCGTACGTCGAGAACGCGCCGCCCTCCACCAGCCGTACGCCGACCCGGAGTTGACGGGGCGCCTCGCCGTGCGGGGCCGGGGAGCAGATGGAGTAGGTGCGGCGGATCTCGGTGCCGTCGGCCCTGCGGCGCAGGGCGAGGTGCTGGCCCGGGGCGTGGCGGTACTCCTCGGCGAGTTCCGGCGGCACGGTGAAGGTGAGGGCGACGGAGTCGTCGGTGAGCCGGTCGACCGCCGCCACCGGGAGCGCGTGGAAGCGGGCCATCACAACTCCTTGAAGTGGTCGAACGGTTCACGGCAGGCCAGGCAGCGGCGCAGCGCCTTGCACGCGGTGGAGGAGAAGCGGCTGAGCAGTTCGGTGTCGGCGGAGCCGCAGTGCGGGCAGTGCACGGGGGGCGTGTCCAGGGTGCGGGTGGTTCCCAAGGTCAGGGGGACCGGTCCCGCGGTCCGCTGCACGCGCGGGGGCGCTATGCCGAACTCCTGGAGTTTGCGGCGGCCTTCGGCCGAGATGTCGTCTGTCGACCAGGCGGGCGTGAGCACCGTGCGGACGGTGACGTCCCGCACGCCGTGCGCGTGCAGGGCCCGCTCTATGTCGAGGGACATCGCCTCGATGGCGGGGCAGCCGGTGTAGGTCGGGGTCAGTTCGACCTCGACGGTGTCGGGGCCGTGGGCGTGCACCGCGCGGACGACGCCGAGCTCCTGGAGGGTGAGCACGGGCAGTTCGGGGTCGGGGACCGCGCCGGCGATCTCCAACAGCTCCGCCTCCAGCGGGGTCGTGGTCACCATGACGCCCCCGGGTGGCTGCGGTGCAGATGCTGCATCTCGGCGAGCATGCGTCCGAACGACTCGGTGTGCAGGCCCTGTCGGCCCGCTCCGGCCGTCCACGCGCCCGTGCGCGGTCCTTCGGGGACCGTGAGCGTGGCGCGGTCGAGGACGGCTGTCACGGACGTGAGCCAGGCCGCCTCCAGTGCCGCCCCGTCGACGTCGAGGCCTGTCACCGGCTGGAACATATCCCCGGTGAACCGCCACAGCGCCGTGCACGCCCGTAGCATCCGCTCCCGGCTCTCGTCGGTGCCGTCGCCGAGCCGCAGGGTCCACTGCTCGGCGTGGTCGCGGTGGTAGGCGACCTCCTTGACGGCCTTCGCGGCGAGCGGCGCGAACGGGCCCTCTCCGGCGGCCAGTTCGGCGTACAGCAGGTGCTGGTAGGTGGAGAAGAAGAGCTGGCGGGCGATGGTGTGGGCGAAGTCGCCGTTCGGCTGCTCCACCAGCTGGAGGTTGCGGAAGGCGCGCTCCTCGCGCAGGTACGCCAGTTCGTCCTCGTCGCCGACCATCGACAGCAGCACCCGGGCCTGGCCGAGCAGGTCCAGGGCGATGTTGGCGAGGGCGACCTCCTCCTCAAGGACGGGCGCGTGGCCGGCCCATTCGCCGAGGCGGTGGGAGAGCACCAGGGCGTCGTCGCCGAGGGCCAGGGCGGCGGTGCGCGTGGTCGCGTCGAGGGTCACGTCGGCGGTCACAGGTGCTTCACCCCCTCCGGGATCTCGTAGAACGTGGGATGGCGGTACGGCTTGTCGGCGGCCGGTTCGAAGAACGGGTCCTTCTCGTCCGGCGAGGACGCGGTGATCGCGGCCGACGGGACGACCCAGATCGAGACGCCCTCGCCGCGCCGGGTGTACAGGTCGCGGGCGTTGCGCAGGGCGAGTTCCGCGTCCGGGGCGTGCAGGCTGCCGGCGTGGGTGTGGGAGAGGCCGCGGCGCGAGCGCACGAAGACCTCCCACAGGGGCCAGTCGGTGTTCGTCATGCCTGCTGCTCTCCCGTCCCGTTGCCGTGCTTGGCGGCGTGGGCCGCCGCTGCCTCCCGTACCCAGGCGCCTTCTTCGTGGGCGCGCCTGCGCTGGGTGATCCGCTGTTCGTTGCAGGGGCCGTTGCCCTTGAGGACGTCCCAGAACTCGGTCCAGTCGATCGGGCCGAAGTCGTGCTGTCCCCGTTCCTCGTTCCACTTCAGGTCCGGGTCGGGGAGGGTCAGGCCGAGGGACTCGGCCTGCGGGACGCAGATGTCGACGAAGCGCTGGCGCAGTTCGTCGTTGGAGTGCCGCTTGATCTTCCAGGCCATCGACTGCGCGGAGTGCGAGGACTCGTCGTCGGGCGGGCCGAACATCATCAGCGACGGCCACCACCAGCGGTCCACCGCGTCCTGCGCCATCGCTTGCTGCACGGGGGTGCCCTTGCTGAGGGCCAGCAGCAGCTCGTAGCCCTGGCGCTGGTGGAAGGACTCCTCCTTGCAGATACGGACCATCGCGCGCGCGTACGGGCCGTAGGAGCAGCGGCACAGGGGGACCTGGTTGGTGATCGCGGCGCCGTCCACGAGCCAGCCGATCGCGCCGACGTCCGCCCAGGTCAGGGTCGGGTAGTTGAAGATCGAGGAGTACTTCTGGCGGCCGGAGTGGAGCTTGTCGAGGAGCTCGTCGCGGCCGGTGCCGAGGGTCTCGGCGGCGCTGTACAGGTACAGGCCGTGACCCGCCTCGTCCTGGACCTTGGCCATCAGGATGGCCTTGCGGCGCAGGCTGGGCGCGCGCGTGATCCAGTTCGCCTCCGGCTGCATGCCGATGATCTCGGAGTGGGCGTGCTGGGCGATCTGGCGGACCAGCGTCGCGCGGTAGGCGTCCGGCATCCAGTCGCGCGGCTCGATGCGCTCGTCGGCGGCCACGGCGGCGTCGAAGGCACGCTCGTACGCGTCCTGACCGGCGGTGTCCGTCCTGTCGTACGCCTGTGCTGCTGTTGCCATGTGGCCCCCTCGACCCCGGTCCCTGCCCGGAGCAAGCTCCCGACCGATCGTTCGGTTCGTCGCATCCATGGTGTGCCGGGCGCCGTAAGGTGTCAACCGCTGTGGATAACCTGCCGGGGTCCCTGTGGACGACAGGGGCCGAGTGACCGGGGTTCGGCTGATGGGCTGTGCCCGGCGGGCGGGCCTGAGTACCGTTCGCGTGCGAGTGCCGTGCCAAGCGGTGGGCGCGGGCGGACAGGACGCCGCAGACACGGTCCGGACATCGGGAAACGGGGCGGAATGGACGCGTACGACACAGGCTCGGAGGCCCGGCACGGGGCCGACGAGCCGCGTGCCCCCGAGCCACCGGCCGAGCCGGCTCCCCCGCTGCCGCTGCACGCCCCGCTCGCGCCCGCCAACCCCCGCACCGGTGTCGCCGCGCTGTCCCTCCGGTACCAGATCGGGGCCGCGCTGGCCCTCGCGATCGTGGCGGTCACCGTCTGTGTGCACCTCGGGATGACCTTCCTGCACGTCGCGCCCGCGAACGCGGTCACCAAGCAGCACGGCAGGGCGATCGAGGACTGGGTCTACCCGGAGTTCGAGCAGAACTGGAAGCTGTTCGCGCCGAACCCGTTGCAGCAGAACATCGCCGTGCAGGTGCGTGCCCAGGTCCTGGCCGCGGACGGCACCGTCCGCACCACCGGCTGGTACGACCTGTCGGCCGAGGACGGCCGGGCCATCGACGGCAATCTGCTGCCCAGCCACACCCAGCAGAACGAGCTGCGCCGGGCCTGGGACTTCTTCACCGCCACGCACGGCACCGACAACCGGCCGGTCGGGCTGCGCGGCGCGCTGTCGGAGACGTATCTGCGCCGGATCGTGGTGATGCGGCTCGACCGGGACGACGCGGCCGGGTCCGGCGGGAGCGTCGAGCGGGTGCAGGTGCGGTCCGTGTCCACCAACGTGCGGCCGCCCGACTGGAGCCAGGAGCAGGTCTCGGACAAGCCCGCCTACCGGGAGCTGCCCTGGTGGGCGGTCACCTCGGACGACCGCGTGGGAGGCGCCCGGTGAACCGGTTCTCCCTCGCGGTCTCCCGGGCCATCGCCCGGATCACCGAGTCGGCGCTCGGCCCGTACCAGGCCGCGGTGGTCCGTATCGGCTTCAGTGCGACCTGGCTGCTGTTCCTGCTGCGCGAGCTCCCGCACCGCCAGGAGCTGTACGGTCCCGACGGGCCCTGGAGCTGGGACCTCGCCGAGCAGCTGATCGCGGGCAACGGCGCGTTCACCGCGCTGATGTGGTCCGACGGACAGTTCTGGTTCGAGCTCGTCTACGGCCTTGCCGTCCTCTCCAGCGCCCTGCTGCTGCTGGGCTGGCGCACCCGCACGATGTCCGCGCTCTTCATGGTCGGCGTGCTCTCGCTGCAGAACCGCAGCATCTTCATGGGCGACGGCGGCGACAACGTCCTGCACCTGATGTGCATCTACCTGGTGTTCACGCGGTGCGGCCAGGTGTGGTCGCTGGACGCGCGCAGGGCACGCGCGCGTGGGGAGCACGCTCCGGACCGGGTCGGGCCCGTCCTGTGGATCGTCCTCGGGCTGGTGCTGATCGCGGCGACCGGCGCGGGCCGGCTCTTCGAGGGCGACCGGTTCGTCCCCACGCTGCTGTGGGCGGTGTGGCTGTCCCTGGGCGTGTGGTGGGCGGTCGAGCGGCTCGCGCGGACCGAGCAGCCACGCATCCTGCTGGACGTCGTCGGCAACATCGTCCACAACGGCGCCCTGCTCGTGATCATGGCCGAGGCGTGTCTGATCTACGCGACGGCCGGCTGGTACAAGATCCAGGGCTCGCGCTGGCAGGACGGCACCGCCGTCTACTACCCGCTGCACCTCGACTACTTCTCACCCTGGCCCGGCCTCGCCGACGCGCTGTCCTCCAGCGCCACCATGGTGCTGCTCATCACCTACGGCACCGTCGCCGTCCAGGTCGCCTTCCCGTTCACACTGTTCAACCGGCGGGTCAAGAACGTCCTGCTGGCCGCCATGATGACCGAGCACGCCGTCATCGCCGTCGTCCTCGGGCTGCCGTTCTTCTCGCTGGCGATGATCGCCGCCGACGCGGTGTTCCTGCCGACGCCGTTCCTGCGCCGGCTGGGCGGCTGGGCGGCACGCGCGCGTGCGCGACTCACGGCCGGGCGGGGCCGTACGACGCTGCCGCAGCCCCGCGCCCCCGAGAGCGCCGAGGAGACGCACGTAGGCTTCACGGCATGACCGACCCCGCCGCTCCCACCGGCCCGGTGGCCGTCTGGCACCGGCTCGCCGACTTCGCCGTCCTGCTCGACGGCTTCCACGCCCTCAAGCACGCGCTGCGCTTCGGGGCCGAGGTGCCGGTGGCGGTCACCACCGACCGCGCGGCCACGCTCACCCTCGCCGACGAGCTGGCCTCCGACGTGCGCGAGAAGCTGGACGCGCTCCTGACGGAGGTCGCGCCGGGGACGTACGAGAACCTCGTGCCGCGCCCGCATCCGACGGGGGTGGCCGCCCTGGCCGTACGGCCGCCCCGCGCGGCGAACCTGGAGGCGCTGGCGCGCGTTCCCCGCCCCGCGCCGGTGGTGGTCCTCGACAACCCGCGCAACCTCGGCAACGCGGGGGCTGTGATCCGGCTGGCGGCGGGATTCGGGGCGACCGGTGTCGTCACCACGGGCACGCTCGACCCCTGGCACCCGACCGTCGTGCGCGGCGGCGCGGGGCTGCACTTCGCGACGGCGGTGGAGCGGGTGACGGTCGAGGAGCTGCCCCCGGGGCCGCTCTACGCCCTCGACCCGGAGGGCGACGACATCCGGGGCGTGAAGCTCCCGGACGACGCCGTCCTCGCCTTCGGCTCGGAGCGCAGCGGGCTGTCCGCCGAGCTACGCGCGCGTGCCGACCATCTGGTGGCGCTGCCGATGAGGCCCCAGGTCTCCAGCTACAACCTCGCGACGAGCGTGGGGATGACGCTGTACCACTGGAGCCTCACGGCGGACTTCTAGGGAGGGTTCCAGGCCTCCCGGGGACTTCTCGGGCAGGCCCTAGGCCTCTCGGCGCACCTCCACGACCCGGAAACGGTTGGCGACGAACGCCCCGTCCGTGAGGGCCGCGTTGGCCGCCGGGTTGCCGCCGGAGCCGTGGAAGTCGGAGAACGCGGCCGTCTGGTTGACGTACACCCCGCCCGTGAGGTTCAGCGACAGCTGCGCGGCCTCGTCGAAGCAGACCTCCTGGACCGCGCGCTCGACCTCGTCGTCGGTCGTGTACGCCCCGACCGTCATCGCGCCCTTCTCGCGGATCGTGCGCCGCAGCAGCTCCACCGCGTCCGCCGCCGAGTCGACCGCGACGGCGAAGGAGACCGGGCCGAAGCACTCGCTCATGTAGGCGGCCTCGTCGTCCGGCTTGGCGCCGTCCAGCTTGACGATGACCGGCGTGCGCACGACCGCGTCCGGGAACTCCGGATTGGCGACCTCCCGGGAGGCGAGGGCGACCTCGCCGAGCCCGGCCGCGGCCTCCAGGCGGGCCTTGACGTCCGGGTTGACGATCGCGCCCAGCAGGGCGTTCGCCCGGGCGTCGTCGCCGAGCAGGCCGTCGACCGAGCGGGCCAGGTCGGCGGCGACCTCGTCGAAGGTCTTGGGGCCCTCGTCGGTGCGGATGCCGTCGCGGGGGATGAGGAGGTTCTGCGGGGTGGTGCACATCTGGCCGCTGTACAGGGACAGTGAGAAGGCCAGGTTGGAGAGCATGCCCTTGTAGTTCGCCGTGGAGTCGACCAGCACGGTGTTGACGCCGGCCTTCTCCGTGTAGACCTGCGCCTGACGGGCGTTGGCCTCCAGCCAGTCGCCGAACGACGTCGAGCCGGTGTAGTCGATGATCCGGATCTCCGGGCGCGTGGCGAGGGTCTTGGCGATGCCCTCACCCGGGCGCTCGGCGGCCAGCGCCACCAGGTTCGGGTCGAATCCGGCACCGGCCAGCACCTCGCGCGCGACCTGGACCGTGAGCGCGAGCGGCAGCACCGCGCGCGGGTGGGGCTTGACCAGGACCGCGTTGCCGGTTGCGAGCGACGCGAACAGGCCCGGGTAGCCGTTCCACGTCGGGAAGGTGTTGCAGCCGATCATCAGGGCGATCCCGCGCGGGACCGGCGTGAACTGCTTGGTCAGCGCGAGCGGGTCGCGCTTGCCCTGGGGCTTGGTCCACTCCGCGGTGTCGGGGGTGCGGACCTGCTCCACGTACGCGTACGCCACCGCCTCCAGGCCGCGGTCCTGCGCGTGCGGGCCGCCCGCCTGGAACGCCATCATGAAGGCCTGGCCGGAGGTGTGCATGACCGCGTGCGCGAACTCGTGCGTCCGGTCGCTGATGCGCTTGAGGATCTCCAGACAGACCACCGCGCGGATCTCCGCGCCCGCCTCCCGCCACGCCTTCTGGCCCGCCTTCATGGCGGGCAGCAGCACGTCCACGTCCGCGTGCGGGTACTCGACGCCCAACTCCGGGCCGTACGGCGACACTTCGCCGGACACCCAGCCGTCCGTGCCGGGCTGGCCGAGGTCGAGGCGGGTGCCGAGGAGGGCGTCGAAGGCCGCCTTGCCCGCCGCCGCGTCCAGGCTGCCGTTCTCGCCGTAGGCCTTCGGGTGCTCGGGGTGCGGGGACCAGTACGCGCGCGTACGGATCGCCTCCAGCGCCTGGTCGAGAGTGGGCCGGTGCTTGGCGATCAGCTCGTGGGCGGTCAGTTCGGCGGCCATGCGGGACCAACTCCTCGTCTGGAGAACTCTTCGTCGAGCTCATGACCTGGGCAGAACCATGGGCAGGAACGGCCAGTCAGAGTTAGAGTAACCGAACGATCGGTCGGGACAAGGGGGTCCGCCGCATCTGTGGAAAACCCCGTGCGGGAGGATCGCGCACATGACAGCACTCGACCTCAGCAGCCCCGTGGCCGTCGTCGGCACCGGCACCATGGGCCAGGGCATCGCCCAGGTCGCGTTGGTCGCCGGCCACCCCGTACGGCTGTACGACACCGCCCCCGGGCGTGCCCAGGACGCGGCCGACGCGATCGGCGCCCGCCTCGACCGGCTCGTCGAGAAGGACCGCCTCACCGGCGCCGACCGGGACGCGGCACGCGCGCGTCTGACGGCCGCCGGCACGCTCGCCGACCTCGCCGACTGCTCCCTGGTGGTCGAGGCCGTCCTGGAGCGGCTGGACGTCAAGCAGGAGCTGTTCCGGGAGCTGGAGGACATCGTCGGCGAGGACTGTCTGCTCGCCACCAACACCTCCTCCCTGTCGGTCACCGCCATCGGCGGCGCCCTGCGCAATCCCGGCCGTCTCGTGGGCCTGCACTTCTTCAACCCCGCCCCGCTGCTGCCGCTCGTCGAGGTCGTCTCCGGGTTCGCCACCGACGTCACGTCGGCCACGCGCGCGTACGAGACGGCACGCGCGTGGGGCAAGACGCCGGTCGCCTGCGCCGACACCCCCGGCTTCATCGTCAACCGCATCGCCCGGCCCTTCTACGCCGAGGCGTTCGCGGTCTACGAGGCCCAGGGCGCCGACCCCGCCACCATCGACGCGGTGCTGCGCGAGTCCGGCGGCTTCAAGATGGGCGCGTTCGAGCTCACCGACCTGATCGGGCAGGACGTCAACGAGTCCGTCACGCACTCGGTGTGGCAGTCCTTCTTCCAGGACGTCCGCTTCACGCCCTCGCTCGCCCAGCGCCGCCTGGTCGAGTCGGGCCGCCTCGGCCGCAAGAGCGGGCACGGCTGGTACGACCACGGCCCCGACGCCGAGCCCGCCGAACCGCACACCGCGGAACCCTCCCAGCCGCCCGCCTACGTCACCGCCGAGGGCGACCTGGGCCCCGCGTCCGAACTGCTCGCCCTGATCCGCGAGGCGGGCATCCAGGTCCGCGAGGACGAGGAGGACCACGGCACGCGGCTGGTGCTGCCCAGCGGCGGCCAGCTGGCGCTCGCCGACGGGCAGACGTCGGTGGAGTTCCGGGACGTGGTCTATTTCGACCTCGCCCTCGACTACCGCCGCGCCACCCGCATCGCCCTGTCCGCCTCCCAGGACACCGCCCCGCAGACCCTCGCCGAGGCCATCGGCCTCTTCCAGGCGCTCGGCAAGGACGTCAGCGTCATCGGCGACGTCCCCGGCATGATCGTCGCCCGCACGGTCGCCCGGATCGTCGACCTCGCGCACGACGCCGTGGCCAAGGGCGTGGCGACCGAGGAGGACATCGACACGGCGATGCGGCTCGGGGTCAACTACCCGCTGGGCCCCTTCGAATGGAGCCGCAGGCTGGGCCGCAACTGGGCCTACGCGCTCCTCGACGACCTGCACCTGCGGGACCCGAGCGGCCGCTACGCCCCGTCCCTCGCGCTGTACCGCCACGCGTACGCCACCGACAAGAGGGAGGGCAGTACGTCATGACCACCGCCAAGCGCGACACGTACACCCCCGAGACGCTGCTGTCCGTCGCCGTGCAGGTCTTCAACGAGCGCGGCTACGACGGCACCTCCATGGAGCACCTCTCCAAGGCGGCCGGGATCTCCAAGTCCTCGATCTACCACCACGTGGCGGGCAAGGAGGAGCTGCTGCGCCGGGCCGTCAGCCGTGCGCTGGACGGCCTGTTCGGCATCCTCGACGAGGAGCACGCACGCGTGGGGCACGCCGCCGAGCGCCTGGAGTACGTGGTGCGGCGCATGGTCGAGGTCCTCATCGCCGAACTCCCCTACGTCACCCTGCTGCTGCGCGTCCGCGGCAACACCGGCACCGAGCGCTGGGCCCTGGAACGCCGCCGCGACTTCGACCACCGGGTCGCCGAACTGCTGAAGGCCGCGGCCGCCGAGGGGGACGTGCGGGGCGACGTGGAGGTACGCCTCGCGACCCGGCTCGTCTTCGGGATGATCAACTCCATCGTGGAGTGGTACCGGCCGGACGGGCGCGGGATGAACGAGCGCGAAGTGGCGGACGCGGTCGCGCAGTTGGTGTTCGGGGGGCTGCGGCGGGGCGCCTGAGTACGCGCGCGCGGGCGGGATGAGTACGGCTCCCGATGCCGGACCGGCCGCGCGCTGGTGAGCTGGGCACATGATCCGGACCGCTCATCGCCACCCCACCTGGTGGAAGGCGCCGCTTGTCGCCTCCCTGCTCGGCCTGCCGTTCCTCGTCCTGGAGTACCGCTGGTTCGCGTCCCATCACGAGACCGGCGCCTTCGGCGGTGTCCTCTACTGGGCGGCCGCTCTCCTCGTGTTCGCGTGGGCTCTGCCGCACCGCCGGGCCCTGCGGGCGACGCGCATGATGGCCGCCGGGGCCGGGCTCGGGTTCGCGCTGCTGCCGATGCTGTGGGTGATGCTCGCGATCACGGCGACGTCCGGAGCCTGACCGCCGCGGCCCGGCCGCTCAGCCCTGCGGCTCCAGGTCCTCCTCCTCGAAGACCAGGAGCGTGCGCGTGCTCAGCACCTCCGGGATCGCCTGGAGGCGGGTGAGGACCAGCTCGCGCAGCGATCTGTTGTCCGGCGTGTGCACCAGCAGAAGGACGTCGAAGTCGCCGCCCACCAGGGCGATGTGGGACGCGCCGGGGAGCTGGCGGAGCTGTTCGCGGACCGTGCGCCAGGTGTTCTGGACGATCTTCAGGGTGATGTACGCCGAGGTGCCCTGGCCCGCGCGTTCGTGGTCGACGCGGGCGCCGAAGCCGCGGATGACGCCGTCCTCGATGAGGCGGTTGATACGCGCGTAGGCGTTCGCGCGGGAGACGTGGACGCGTTCGGCGACGGACCTTATCGAGGCGCGGCCGTCGACCTGGAGCATCTGCAGGATGTCCTGATCGATGGCGTCGAGAGGACGCGGGGGCGGCAGGGGCACGCCGCCCTCCGGGCTTTCGGCCATTTGTTCAGGTGCCATGTCCCCCCGCCTCCCTACCATGGACGTACTGCGTTCATTTCAGGCTGTGGAGAACCGTTTGTCCACAGCCTGAGGGTGCCTGTAGCCAAAATGTGCCGACGACCGAACAATCGGTAGGTGAGGCGCATCACAAGCCGTGACGCGCCTGAAGCCGCTCCCACGAGGAGGTGCCGTCATGACGGTCATGGAGCAGCGGGGCGGGTACCGGCCATCGCCGCCGCCCGCCTGGCAGCCCCGTACCGACCCCGCGCCGCTGCTGCCCGACGCGGAGCCGTACCGCGTCCTCGGCACCGAGGCCGCCGGGAAGGCCGACCCCGGCCTGCTGCGCCGCCTCTACGCCGAACTGGTGCGCGGCCGTCGGTACAACGCGCAGGCGACCGCCCTCACCAAGCAGGGCCGCCTCGCCGTCTACCCCTCCAGCACCGGCCAGGAGGCCTGCGAGGTCGCCGCCGCGCTGGTCCTTCAGGACCGTGACTGGCTCTTCCCCAGCTACCGCGACACCCTCGCCGCCGTCGCCCGGGGCCTCGACCCCGTCGAGGCGCTCACGCTGCTGCGCGGCGACTGGCACACCGGCTACGACCCGCACGAGCACCGGGTCGCCCCCCTGTGCACCCCGCTCGCCACCCAGCTCCCGCACGCCGTGGGCCTCGCGCACGCCGCCCGCCTCAAGGGCGACGACGTGGTGGCGCTCGCCATGGTCGGCGACGGCGGCACCAGCGAGGGCGACTTCCACGAGGCGCTGAACTTCGCCGCCGTCTGGCAGGCGCCGGTCGTCTTCCTCGTCCAGAACAACGGCTTCGCGATCTCCGTTCCGCTCGCCAAGCAGACCGCGGCCCCGTCGCTGGCCCACAAGGCCGTCGGCTACGGCATGCCCGGCCGGCTGGTCGACGGCAACGACGCGGCGGCCGTGCACGAGGTCCTCGCCGACGCCGTACGGCACGCGCGCGCGGGCGGCGGCCCCACTCTCGTCGAGGCCATCACGTACCGCGTGGAGGCCCACACCAACGCCGACGACGCGACCCGCTACCGCGGCGACGCCGAGGTCGACGCCTGGCGCGACCACGACCCGATCAAGCTCCTCGAACACGAGCTCACCACGCGCGGCCTCCTCGACGACGCCGGCATCCAGGCCGCCCGCGACGCCGCCGAGACCATGGCCGCCGACCTGCGCGAGCGCATGAACCAGGACCCGGTCCTCGACCCCATGGACCTGTTCGCCCACGTCTACGCCGAACCCACCCCGCAACTGCTCGAACAGCGCGCCCAGTTGCAGGCCGAGCTGGAAGCCGAGGGGGAGACTCCATGACCACCGTCGCGGTGAAGCCCGCCACTATGGCGCAGGCCCTCACGCGCGCGATGCGCGACGCGATGGCCGCCGACCCCACCGTCCACGTCATGGGCGAGGACGTCGGCACCCTCGGCGGCGTCTTCCGCGTCACCGACGGCCTCGCCAAGGAGTTCGGCGAGGACCGCTGCACCGACACCCCGCTCGCCGAGGCCGGCATCCTCGGCACCGCCGTCGGCATGGCGATGTACGGGCTCCGGCCGGTCGTGGAGATGCAGTTCGACGCGTTCGCCTACCCGGCGTTCGAGCAGCTCATCAGCCATGTCGCCCGCATGCGCAACCGGACGCGCGGCACCATGCCGCTGCCGATCACCATCCGCGTCCCCTACGGCGGCGGCATCGGCGGCGTGGAGCACCACAGTGACTCCTCCGAGGCGTACTACCTGGCGACCCCGGGGCTCCATGTCGTCACGCCCGCGACCGTCGCCGACGCCTACGGCCTGCTGCGCGCCGCGATCGCCTCCGACGACCCGGTCGTCTTCCTCGAACCCAAGCGCCTGTACTGGTCGAAGGACTCCTGGAACCCGGACGAGCCGCAGAGCGTTGAACCGATCGGCCGCGCGGTGGTGCGGCGCTCGGGCCGGAGCGCCACGCTCATCACGTACGGGCCGTCCGTACCCGTCTGCCTCGAAGCCGCCGAGGCGGCCCGGGCCGAGGGGTGGGACCTCGAAGTCGTCGACCTGCGCTCCCTGGTGCCGTTCGACGACGAGACGGTCTGCGCCTCGGTACGGCGGACCGGACGCGCGGTCGTCGTACACGAGTCGGGCGGGTTCGGCGGCCCGGGCGGGGAGATCGCGGCCCGTGTCACGGAGCGCTGCTTCCATCATCTGGAAGCGCCGGTGCTGCGCGTGGCCGGGTTCGACATTCCCTACCCGCCGCCGATGCTGGAGCGTCACCACCTGCCCGGCGTGGACCGGATCCTGGACGCCGTGGGGCGTCTGCAATGGGAGGCCGAGAGCTGATGGCACAGGTGCTGGAGTTCAAGCTCCCCGACCTCGGGGAGGGGCTCACCGAGGCGGAGATCGTCCGCTGGCTGGTGGAGGTCGGTGACGTCGTCGCCGTCGACCAGCCGGTCGTCGAGGTCGAGACCGCCAAGGCGTTGGTCGACGTGCCCTGCCCCTACGGCGGTGTCGTCACCGCCCGCTTCGGCGAGGAGGGCACGGAACTGCCCGTGGGCGCACCGCTGATCACCGTCGCGGTGGGCGCGCCCGCTTCCGCCGCGCCCACCGAGGACACGGGCGCGAAGACCGAGGGCTCTGGGAACGTGCTGGTGGGATACGGCACTTCGGAGGCACCGGCGCGACGCCGAAGGGTACGTCCGGCGCAGCCACCGGCCGGGGGCGCGGCGAACGGGACGGGTGCGCGTAAGGGTCCTGCTGCGGACGAGGCGTCTGCCGCGCGTGAGGTGTCCGCCGCGCGGGAGATGCCTGGCGCGCGTGAGGTGACTGCCACGCGTGAGGTGCCGGAAGGGCCCGTGCCGGTCATCTCGCCCCTCGTGCGGCGCCTCGCCCGCGAGAACGGACTGGATCTGCGGGAGTTGACCGGCTCCGGCCCCGAGGGGCTGATCCTGCGGGCGGACGTGGAGTACGCGCTGCGGGCGGCGACGGCCCAGGGGCGCACCGCCTCCGCGCCGACCGCCGCTCCGGAGACGACGCCCTTGCCTGCCGCCCCGGCCGTCACCGGCCCCGCCGCCGGAGGCATCCGCACCCCCCTCAAGGGCATCCGCGGTGCCGTCGCCGACAAGCTGTCCCGCAGTCGGCGTGAGATCCCCGACGCCACCTGCTGGGTCGACGCCGACGCGACCGAACTCATGCGGGCGCGTGCCGCGATGAACGCCGCCGGGGGACCGAAGATCTCCCTGCTCGCCCTGCTGGCCCGCATCTGCACGGCGGCGCTGGCCCGTTATCCCGAGCTCAACTCCACGGTCGACATGGCGGCGAGGGAGGTCGTCCAGCTCGACCAGGTGCACCTCGGCTTCGCCGCGCAGACCGAGCGCGGGCTCGTCGTGCCGGTGGTCCGGGACGCCCATGCGCGGGACGCGGAGTCGCTGACCGCGGAGTTCGCCCGGTTGACCGAGGCGGCCCGCACCGGCACCCTCACCCCCGGCGAACTCACCGGCGGGACCTTCACGTTGAACAACTACGGCGTCTTCGGCGTCGACGGCTCCACGCCGATCATCAACCACCCTGAGGCCGCGATGCTCGGCGTCGGCCGCATCATCCCCAAGCCGTGGGTGCACGAGGGCGAGCTGGCGGTCCGGCAGGTCGTCCAGCTGTCGCTCACCTTCGACCACCGCGTCTGCGACGGCGGCACGGCGGGCGGCTTCCTGCGATACGTGGCGGACTGCGTCGAACAACCGGCGGTGCTGCTGCGCACGCTGTGAACGCGGGGGTGCCGGTGGACGTTTGGTGATCGCCGCGGTGGCACTGCGCGCCGTCCGACGGCGGCGGTGCCGCTGGGGCGCGCGGTGGTTGCTGTGGTGGCGCTGCACGCCGTCTGACGGCTGTGATGCCGCTGGCGCGCGGTGATCGTCATGGCGCCGCTGTGCCCCGTCTGACGGCTGCGGTGCCGCCGCGCACTCGGTGATCGATACGGTGGCGCCACGCGGCCGGCGATCGTGGCGGCGTCGCCACGCGGCCGGCGGTCCGGCGGGGGGCGTCGCGCGGCTGACGGGCCGGAGCAGAGGCGCCGTACGGCGGCGGTCCGCAGCGGTGGCGCCGCACGCCTTGCGATGAGGCCTGTGCTGCCGCGCACCCCCTGCGAGTGCAGGGCCGCCGCGATCACCGAGCCCCAAGCGCCCCCCGATCACCGAGCCCCAAGCGCCCCCCGATCACGGAGCCCCACCCGTCCTCTCCGATTGCGGCGCCCCCCACGCGTTCCCTGTGATCGCGGTGGCCCGCATACTCGGAGGGTGACCTCGTACGAGCCCGCGGGCGCCGCCGGTGCTGATCTCGCGTACGACGCCGTCGTGCTCGCCGGGGGTGCCGCTCGGCGGCTCGGTGGTGTGGACAAGCCCGGCGTGCGTGTGGGCGGGCGGGCGCTGCTGGAGCGGGTCCTGGCCGCCTGCGCCGACGCCCGTACCACCGTCGTCGTCGCCGACCCCCGCCCGACCGCACGGGCCGTCACCTGGGCCCGCGAGGACCCGCCCGGCGGCGGTCCCGTCGCCGCCCTTGGCGCCGGGCTCCACCCCACCACCGCGCGGGACGTCGTCGTCCTCTCCGCCGACCTGCCCTTCCTCACCGCGGACACCGTCCGCCGTCTGCTGACCGCCCTTCGCGCGGCCGGCACCGACGGAGCGCTGCTCACCGACGCCGACGGCCGCGACCAACCCCTCGTCGCCGCCTACCGCGCCTCCGCACTGCGCCGCGAGCTCACCACGCTCGCCGATGCGCACGACGGCCTCACCGGGCTGCCCCTGCGCCGGCTCACCGCCGGACTCCACCTCACCCGTGTCCCGGACCCCGTCGCGTCCTTCGACTGCGACACCTGGGACGACATCGCCGCCGCCAGGGCACGTATCAGGGAGCATGGACCCGTGCTGGATGAATGGATCTCCGCAGTCAAGGACGAGCTGGGCATCGAACTCGACGTCGACACCGGCGTCCTGCTCGACCTCGCCCGCGACGCCGCCCACAACGTGGCCAGGCCCGGGGCGCCGCTGACCACGTTCCTCGTCGGCTACGCGGCCGCGCAGGCCGGGGGAGGCCCCGAGGCGGTCGCCGACGCCGCCCGCAAGGCCACCGCCCTCGCCCTCGCCTGGCCCGACGAAGAGCCCTCCGATGCCAAGCCGAGCGACGCCCAGCCCGGTACGGACGCCGGATGACCGCCCGCTCCACCCGGACCGGCGCGGAGACCGACGCCGAGGACCTGGACGTCGAGGAGGTGCTCGCCCTCGTGAACGACCGCCGCGACACAGGCCGTACCCCGGGCCGTGCCTCGGGCGAGCAGGTGCCCCCGCCCACCGGGCCGACGCAGAGCGACGCCGCCCGCAAGTCCGACGCCCACCACCGCGCCACCCCCTGGCCCCAGGCCCGGGACATCGCAGCGCGGGCCGCCCGCGCCGCCCGAGTTGCCCAGGCCGCTGATGCCGCCCGAGCCGCCGGAGCCCCCCGTTCCGGCACCCCGACCAGCCACCGCGCCCCCACCCCCGTCCCCCTCGACGCCGCCCTCGGCCTCACCCTGGCCGCCCCCCTCACCGCCCTCACCGACCTCCCCTCCTTCGACACCTCCGCGATGGACGGCTGGGCGGTCGCCGGACCGGGACCGTGGGACGTACGGGACGAGGGTGTGCTCGCCGGGCACGCCGAGCCGCAGCCGCTCAGCGACGGTGAGGCCGTCCGGATCGCCACCGGCGCCCGCATCCCCCCGGACACCACCGCGGTCCTGCGCAGCGAGCACGGCCGTACCGACACCCAGGGCCGGCTGCACGCCACCCGCGAGACCAAGCACGGCCAGGACATCCGCCCGCGCGGCCAGGAGTGCCGCAACGGCGACCAACTCCTGCCCGTCGGCACCCTCGTGACGCCGGCCGTCCTCGGGCTCGCCGCTGCCGCCGGGTACGACACCCTCACCGCCGTCCCCCGCCCCCGCGTCGAAGTCCTCGTCCTGGGCGACGAGTTGCTCACCGCGGGCCTCCCGCGCGAGGGCCTGATCCGGGACGCGCTCGGCCCGATGCTGCCGCCCTGGCTGCGCGCACTCGGCGCCGAGGTCATCGCCGTACGCCGACTCGGCGACGACGCCGAGGCCCTGCACAAGGCGATCACCACCTCCGACGCCGACCTCGTCGTCACCACGGGCGGGACCGCCGCCGGCCCCGTCGACCATGTGCACCCCACGCTCCAACGCATCGGCGCCGAACTCCTGGTCAACGGAGTCAAGGTGCGCCCCGGGCACCCGATGCTGCTGGCCCGTATCAAGGAGAACCAGCACCTCGTCGGCCTGCCCGGCAACCCCCTCGCCGCCGTCTCCGGGCTGCTCACGCTCGCCGAGCCGCTGCTGCGGACCCTTGCCGCCCACCCCGCCCCGGAGCCGTACGCGCTGCCGCTGCGGGACGAGGTCCACGGCCATCCGCATGACACCCGGCTCATCCCCGTCGTCCTGCGCGGTGACAGCGCCGTCCCGCTGCACTACAACGGCCCGGCCATGCTGCGCGGCATCGCGGCGGCCGACGCCCTGGCCGTCGTACCGCCTGGCGGTGCCCGTGCGGGTCAGGAGCTGGAACTCCTCGACCTGCCCTGGGCGTCCGCCGGAATCGGGGTGTGTTTCACGTGAAACTTCCGGGCCATGACGCGATCGCCCGCCAGGCGGACGAACATCTCGTGACCCACCGGGTGAAACTGCCGCGCAAAGTGGTGGAGCACCCGTTCCGGCAGGTCGCCAAGCGGGTCCTCATGGCGCTGCTGGTGCTCTCGGCGACCGCGCTGCTCGTGTACTTCGACCACGAGGGCTACAACGACAACTCCGACGGCTCGGTCGACTTCCTCGACGCCTGGTACTACGCGACCGTCACCCTCTCCACCACCGGATACGGCGACATCACCCCGGTCAGCGACGGGGCCCGGCTCACCAACATCTTCGTCATCACGCCCCTGCGCGTGCTGTTCCTGATCATCCTGGTCGGCACCACGCTCGAAGTCCTCACCGAGCGCACCCGGGAGGAATGGCGGCTCAACCGCTGGAGGTCCACCTTGCGTGACCACACCGTCGTCGTCGGCTTCGGGACCAAGGGACGGTCGGCGATCCAGACCGTCTGCGCGACGGGGCTGAGGAAGGAGCAGGTGGTCGTGGTCGACCCCAGCTCCAAGGTGATCGACGCCGCGACCGCCGAAGGGTACGCGGGCGTCATAGGGGACGCGACGCGCAGCGAGGTGCTGAAGCGGGCCGAGGTGCACAAGGCCCGGAAGATCATCATCGCGACACAGCGGGACGACACCGCCGTCCTCGTCACCCTCACCGCCCGGCAGCTCAACAAGGGCGCCAAGATCGTGGCCGCGGTGCGGGAGGAGGAGAACGCGCCCCTGCTCAAGCAGTCCGGCGCGGACGCCGTCATCACCAGCGCGAGCGCGGCCGGACGGCTGCTCGGGCTGTCCGTGCTGAGCCCGGCCGCCGGCATGGTGATGGAGGACCTCATCCAGCAGGGCAGCGGGCTCGACATCGTCGAACGGCCGGTCATAAAGGCCGAGGTGGGCCGCAGGCCGCGGGAGACCGACGACCTGGTGGTGAGTGTCGTACGAGGTCATCGGGTGCTCGGCTACGACGATCCGGACGTCGGGACGCTGGAGCTGACGGACCGGCTGATCACGATCGTGCGGGCGACGCCGGGTACGCAGATCGCACCCGACGTCCGGCCCCTCGTACAGGAGTGAGCACAGGAGTGATCACTTGCGGTTGTAGAGCCGCATGGTGATCGGTCCGAAGACGGCGACGAACAGGCCCGCCCACCCCAGCGACCAGGCGACCTCGTCGGCGGGCCAGTCGCCCGCCATCAGCCCTCGTACGGCCGAGGACAGATGGGTGATCGGGCTGTTGTTGACGAAGGCCTGGAGCCAGCCCGGCATGGTCCTCGGGTCGACGAACACGTTGGACAGGAAGGTCAGCGGGAAGATCACCATCATGCTGACGCCCATCACCGACTTCTCGGTGCGCAGCAGCAGCCCGAACATGGTCCAGATCCACGAGAACGCGAACGAGAAGGCCACCAGCAGCGCGATCCCCGCGAGGACGCCGCCGACCCCGCCGTCCGGGCGGTAGCCGATGATCATGCCGACGACGAGCATCACGACCGACGCGATCGTGTAGCGCAGGGCGTCGCCCAGCAGATAGCCGACCATCGTCGACGGCCGCCAGATCGGCAGCGACCGGAACCGGTCGAAGACGCCCTTCTCGATGTCGGTGTTCACGGAGACGCCCGTGTACATCGTGATCATCACGACCGACATCACCAGGATGCCCGGCAGCAGGAACTGGATGTACTCCTTCGGGGAGCCGGCCAGGGCACCCCCGAACAGGTACGTGTACATCAGCACCATCATGATCGGGAACGCGGTGACGTCGAAGAGCTGCTCCGGGACGTGCTTGATCTTGAGGATCGCCCGCCAGCCGAAGGTGAGGGAGGCCGAGAGCGCGCTGGGGCGCGGCGGCCGCTCCCCGGCGACCAGCAGAGCGGCCAGCGACTCGGCGCTGACGGGGGCGAGGTCCTTGGCCTCGGTGGTGGTCGCGGTGCTCATGCCGCCGCCTCTTCCTTCGCGTCGGGGGCTTCGTGGGTGTCGTGTCCGGTGAGGGCGAGGAAGACCTCGTCCAGGCTGGGCTGGCCCAGCGAGAAGTTGTCGACGGTGATGCCGGTGCGGGCGAGTTCGGCGAGCGCGCGGGAGGCCTGTTCGGCCGCGGAGTCGCCGGCCCCGGACAGCCGTGCCGTGAGCGCCACCGGGTCCGGCTCCTGCTGTACGTCCGTGTCGAGCGCGAGCCTCAGCACCCGCTCCGCCTCCGGCCGCTGCCCCGGATCGCGCAGCCGCAGATGCACGGACCCGGCGCCGACGGACGCCTTCAGCTCGCCCTTGGTGCCCTCGGCGATCACCCGGCCGCGGTCGATGACGGCGATCCGGGACGCCAGCTGGTCGGCCTCGTCCAGGTACTGCGTGGTCAGCAGCACGGTGGTGCCCTGGGCGACGACCGCGCGCACGATGTCCCACACCTGGTTGCGGCTGCGCGGGTCGAGGCCGGTCGTCGGCTCGTCGAGGAACAGCAGGTCGGGGGTGTTGAGGATGGACGCGGCGATGTCGATACGGCGCCGCATGCCGCCCGAGTAGTGCTTGACCTGCTTCGCGGCCGCGTCCGTCAGCCCGAAGGCCTCCAGGAGCTGCCCGGCCCGCAGCCGGGCGGCCTTCTTGTGGTGGCCGAGGAGGCGGCCGAGCAGGACCAGGTTCTCCAGGCCGGTGAGGTCCTCGTCGACGGAGGCGTACTGGCCGGTGAGGCTCACCCTGCCGCGCACCTCGTCGGCCTCGCGGACCACGTCGTGGCCGAAGACGTGGGCCTCGCCGCCGTCGGGTCGGAGCAGGGTGGCGAGCATCTTCACGGTGGTCGTCTTGCCGGCGCCGTTCGGACCGAGGACGCCGTAGACCGTGCCGGCCGGGACGGCGAGGTCGACTCCGTCGACGGCCCGGGTCTCACCGAACGTCTTCACCAGTCCCGCGGTCTCGATGGCCAGGCCGGAGGTGTGCTGGCTCATGGTGGGGTGTCCTTCCGCGTGCTGTGGGCCGTACAGGCGCTGTGGGCTGGAGCGTGCTTGGGCTACGCATGGGGAGACCTTTACGGTCGCGCAAACTCATCGGTGCCGCACAGGGATTTCCGGGTGGCCCCGTCAAAAGGCCGAGTGACCTGGGACCGGAGACCGAGGAGTAGCGTCGCCCCCATGCGTGCGATCACGATTCCCGAATCTGGTGGGCCCGAGGTGCTGTCGTGGGACGAGGTCCCCGACCCGGTGCCCGGTGAGGGTGAGGTATTGGTCGAGGTGGTGGCCAGTGCCGTCAACCGGGCCGACATCGTGCAACGGCAGGGCTTCTACGACCCGCCGCCCGGCGCCTCCCCCTACCCCGGCCTGGAGTGCTCCGGCCGGATCGCCGGGCTCGGCACCGGGGTGTCCGGCTGGGCCGTCGGCGACGAGGTGTGCGCGCTGCTCTCCGGCGGCGGCTACGCCGAGAAGGTCGTCGTCCCGGCGGGCCAGCTGCTGCCGGTGCCCAAGGGGGTCGACCTGAAGCACGCCGCCGCGCTGCCCGAGGTGGCCTGCACGGTCTGGTCGAACGTCTTCATGATCGCCCACCTGCGCCCCGGGGAGACGGTGCTCGTGCACGGCGGCTCCAGCGGCATCGGCACGATGGCGATCCAGCTCGCGAAGGCCGTGGGCGCGAAGGTCGCCGTCACGGCGGGCACGAAGGAGAAGCTGGACCACTGCGCGGAGCTCGGCGCCGACATCCTGATCAACTACAGGGAGCAGGACTTCGTGGCCGAGCTCAAGGCGGCCACGGACGGCGCGGGGGCCGACGTCATCCTCGACAACATGGGCGCGAAGTACCTGGACCGCAACGTCCGGGCCCTCGCGGTCAACGGCCGCCTCGCGATCATCGGCCTCCAGGGCGGCACCAAGGGCGAGCTGAACATCGGCGCGCTGCTCGGCAAGCGCGCGGCCATCAGCGCGACCACCCTGCGCGCCCGCCCGCTCAGCGAGAAGACGGCGATCGTGGCGGCCGTACGCGAACACGTCTGGCCCCTGCTCGACGGCGGCCACATCCGCCCGGTCATCGACCGCGAACTCCCGATGAGCGACGCGGCGGCGGCCCACCGGGTGGTGGAGGAGAGCGGCCACGTGGGGAAGGTCCTGCTGGTCGTCGAATAGGTCGGTCACACAGGACAGGCCGAACGGAGCCGGGAGCGTCCGCCGTCAGCCGCGGCGCAGACGCACCCCGAGCAGGGCGAGCCCCAGGCCGAGCCCGATCAGCACCAGCCCGCTGCCGAGCGGCAGGATGCGCAGGACGGGCTCGGTCGGCGGTCGCTCCTGGCCGACGGCCTGCCCGACCGGCTGCCGCGTGGCTTCCGGTACGACGGTGGCGGCGCCGTCCGTCGCGCGGCCCGCCCCCTCGTCCGTCACACCGCCGTCCGCGATGCCCTCGTCGGGCACCCCAAAGTCCTGCCGCTCACCGTCCTCATCCGCACCGGCATCGGCACTCGCCTCCGCCTCCGTCTCCGATGCCCCAGGGTTCTCCTCCTGCCGACCCGGACGCTCCCGCCCCTCACCCGCGCTGCTCCCGGCCCGGGACGGCCCGGTGCGCGGGACGACCGGCTGTCCATGGCGCGGCGGTGCGGCGGAGGGCCGCGGTGAGGCGGTTCGCCGGGGGCTGTCGGTGTCCGGTACGAGAGTGGCGGCACCGTCGGTGGGACGGCTGGTGGGCGTCGCTGCACCGCCCGGCCCCGGCCGCCCCCGCCCTTCGCCATGCTCCCGCCCCTGCCCCGCGGGGGCGCTCGCCGCGCCAGACGCTTGCACCCCCGGCGTCGGATCGGCGGGCGAAGCCATCGCGTCGTACGGCAGCAGCGCCCCGCCCGCTCCGAGGGCGATCAGCAGTCCCGTCGTGCGCACCGTGCGCAGCCATCCCGTCACAGCACCAGCGTCACACCACCCCGCGATTCCGGCATTACGGGTACCGCCGCCGGGCCGAACCGGCCGCACAATCCGGGTATGTCGATACGGCACGGACTGCTGGCGCTGCTGGAACACGGCCCCCGCTACGGCTCACGGCTGCGCTCCGAGTTCGAGGCGCGCACGGGCGGGACCTGGCCGCTGAACATCGGGCAGGTCTACACGACCCTCGGCCGTCTGGAGCGGGACGGGATGGTGGTGCAGGAGGGCGCGGACGAGGCCGGGCGGGCGCTGTACGGGCTCACGGAGGCGGGCCGCGCGGAGGTGCGGGCGTGGTTCGCGCGGCCGGTGGAGCGGGGCAGCCCGCCGCGCGACGAGCTGGCGATCAAGCTGGTGATGGCGGTCGGCGTGCCCGGCGCCGACGTACGGGCGGTCGTCGACGTCCAGCGCCGGCATGTGTCCCGGGCCCTGCACCACCATGTGCGGGCCCGGGCGGAGGCGCTGGCGCGGGCCCCCGAGCATCCGGACGAGGTGGCCCGGCTGCTGGTGCTGGAGCAGCAGGTCTGCCACACGGAGGCCGAGCTGCGGTGGCTGGACCACTGTGAGGCCCGGCTGCTGCGGATGACACAGGCTCCGAATCCGGACAGCTGAGGCAATCTCCCACCCCGTAAACGGTGGATCACCCTCCACCGGGGGCACCCCAGTGATGAGGTGTACGGGTGCGAGAGAATGGCGGCATGGAGATGCCGAGGAACGAACGGTCGTCCGAGCAGCCGCAGATCCTGGTCGTGGGCCAGGACGGAATGGCGCTCGGCGGCACCGGGGACGAGGACTCCCGCGAGCTTCCGGTGACGGACATGGTGGAGCAGCCCGCCAAGGTCATGCGGATCGGCAGCATGATCAAGCAGTTGCTGGAGGAGGTGCGCGCGGCTCCTCTGGACGAGGCCAGCCGGGTCCGGCTGAAGGAGATCCACCGCAGCTCGGTCAAGGAGCTGGAGGACGGTCTGGCGCCGGAGCTGGTCGAGGAGCTGGAGCGGCTCTCCCTGCCCTTCACGGAGGGGGCGACCCCGAGCGACGCCGAACTGCGGATCGCGCAGGCCCAGTTGGTCGGCTGGCTGGAGGGCCTCTTCCACGGCATCCAGACCACGTTGTTCGCCCAGCAGATGGCCGCGCGGGCCCAGTTGGAGCAGATGCGCCGGGCGCTGCCGCCGGGCGTGGGCCACGAGGGCGAGGACGGGCACCCGGGCGGCCGCTCCGGCGGGCCGTACCTGTAGACATGTGACGAGAAGGGGCCGACGTCAGCGGACGCCGGCCCCTTCACTCATGTCTCACGCCCAGGTGATCAGCCGCTTGGGCTGCTCCAGGATCGCCGCCACGTCCGCGAGCACCTTGGAGCCCAGCTCCCCGTCCACCAGGCGGTGGTCGAAGCTGAGCGCCAGCGTGGTGACCTGACGCGGCTTCACCTTGCCCTTGTGGACCCACGGCTGGAGCTTGATCGCGCCGACCGCGAGGATCGCGGACTCGCCGGGGTTGAGGATGGGGGTGCCGGTGTCGACGCCGAAGACGCCGACGTTGGTGATCGTCACCGTGCCGCCCTGCATCGCGGCCGGGGAGGTCTTGCCCTCGCGCGCGGTCGCCACCAACTCGCCGAGCGACTCGGCCAGTTGCGGCAGCGTCTTGGCGTGGGCGTCCTTGATGTTCGGGACGATCAGGCCGCGCGGGGTGGCGGCGGCGATGCCCAGGTTCACGTAGTGCTTGAGCACGATCTCCTGGTTGCCCTCGTCCCAGGACGCGTTGACCTCGGGGTTGCGCTTGATCGCGACCAGCAGGGCCTTGGCGATCAGCAGCAGCGGGTTGACCCGCAGCCCCTGCATGTCCTTGTCCTGCTTGAGCTCCTCGACCAGCTTCATGGTCCGGGTCACGTCGACGGTCACGAACTCCGTGACATGCGGCGCGGTGAACGCCGAGCCGACCATCGCCGCCGCCGTCGCCTTGCGGACGCCCTTGACGGGGACGCGGGTCTCGCGCGCGGTGTCGTACGTCGGCAGGGGCGCGGGGGCCTGGGCGGGCGCCGGTGCCGGTGTCGGGGCTGCCTCCGGTGCCGGGGCCGCCGCCGCGTGGACGTCCTCGCGCGTGATGATGCCGTCGGGGCCGGTCGGGGTGACCGTCGTCAGGTCGACGCCGAGATCCTTGGCCAGCTTGCGCACCGGCGGCTTGGCCAGCGGGCGCTCCTGGACCGGCGGGGCGGGCTGTACGGCCGGCGGGGACGGCCGTACGGCCGCCGCGGCCCCGTGGCCGTTCAGCTCGGTCTGGATCGCTGTCGAGGCCTCCTGGACCGGGATCTGGGGGCCCTTGCGGGGGCGGCGCTTCGTCGAGGACGCGGCGACGCCGTAACCCACGAGGACGGGCTGGCGTCCCTCGGGCTTCTTCTCGGGCTCGGCAGCGGGTGCGGCTGCCGGGGCCGGTGCCTCGGCGGGGGCCGCCCCGCCCGAGACGTCCACGGCGATGATCGATGTGCCCACGTCGACCGTGGTGCCCTCGGGGAAGTGGAGTTCCCGGACGACACCGTCGTAGGGGATGGGCAGTTCGACGGCCGCCTTGGCGGTCTCGACCTCGCACACCACCTGGCCGTCGGTGACCTTGTCACCGGGCTGCACGTACCACTTGAGGATCTCGGCCTCGGTGAGGCCCTCGCCCACGTCGGGCATTTTGAACTCGCGTACGGACGCTTCCGTCATCGTCGTCACGACCCTCTCCTCAGTACGCCAGGGCACGGTCGACGGCGTCGAGCACCCGGTCCAGGCCCGGCAGGTACTCCTCCTCCAGGCGGGCCGGCGGGTACGGGGCGTGGTAGCCGCCGACCCTGAGCACCGGGGCCTCCAGGTGGTAGTAGCAGCGCTCCGTGATGCGGGCGGCGATCTCGGCGCCCGAGCCGAAGAACACCGGCGCCTCGTGGACCACGACCAGGCGGCGGGTCTTCTCGACCGAGGTCTGGATCGCGTCGAAGTCCAGCGGGGACACCGAGCGCAGGTCCAGGACCTCCAGGTTGCGGCCCTCCTCGGCCGCGGCGTCCGCGACCTCCAGGCAGGTCTTCACCATCGGGCCGTACGCCACCAGCGTCAGATCCGTGCCCTCACGGACCACCTGGGCCTTGTGGAGCGGGCCGGGGATGGCCTCGGTGTTGACCTCGCCCTTGTCCCAGTAGCGGCGCTTGGGCTCGAAGAAGATCACCGGGTCGTCGCTCTGGATGGCCTGCTGCATCATCCAGTACGCGTCGGAGGAGTTGGACGGCGAGACGATCTTCAGGCCCGCCACGTGCGCGAAGAGCGCCTCGGGCGACTCCGAGTGGTGCTCGACCGCGCCGATGCCGCCGCCGTAGGGGATGCGGATGACGACGGGAAGCTTGACCTTGCCCAGCGAGCGGGCGTGCATCTTCGCGAGCTGGGTGACGATCTGGTCGTAGGCCGGGAAGACGAAGCCGTCGAACTGGATCTCCACCACCGGGCGGTAGCCGCGCAGCGCGAGGCCGATCGCGGTGCCGACGATGCCGGACTCGGCGAGCGGGGTGTCGATGACGCGGCTCTCGCCGAAGTCCTTCTGCAGACCGTCCGTCACACGGAAGACGCCGCCGAGCTTGCCGACGTCCTCGCCCATGACCAGGACCTTGGGGTCGGTCTCCAGGGCGCGGCGCAGTGACTCGTTGATCGCCTTGGCCAGAGCCATGGTCTTGGATGTCACAGCCTTGGAAGTCTCGGTCGCCATGTCAGGCCCCCTCTCCGTCAGCGAACGACGCCTGGTAGGCGGCGAACTGGGCTCGCTCCTCGTCGACCAGCGCATGTCCGTCCGCATACGCGTGCTCGAAGATGGCGAAGTGGTCCGGGTCCGGCATGGCACGGACCGCTTCGCGCACTCGCCTGCCCAACGCCTCGCTCTCGGCCTCGAGTTCCGCGAAAAATCCCTCGTCCGCGTGGTTTGAGGCCTCCAGGTACCGGCGAAGGCGCAGGATCGGGTCCTTGGCCTCCCAGGCCTGGCGCTCCTCGTCACCGCGGTAGCGGGTCGGGTCGTCGGAGGTGGTGTGGGCGCCCATCCGGTAGGTGAACGCCTCGACCAGGGTGGGGCCCTCGCCGGCGCGGGCGCGCTCCAGCGCCCACTTCGTCACCGCGAGGCAGGCCAGCACGTCGTTGCCGTCCACGCGGACGCCGGGGAAGCCGAAGCCCTGGGCGCGCTGGTAGAGCGGGACGCGGGTCTGCTTCTCGGTCGGCTCGGAGATCGCCCACTGGTTGTTCTGGCAGAAGAACACGACCGGCGCGTTGTAGACCGCGGAGAAGGTGAACGACTCGGCGACGTCGCCCTGGCTGGAGGCACCGTCGCCGAAGTAGGCGATGACCGCGCTGTCCGCGCCGTCCTTGGTGATGCCCATTGCGTAGCCGGTGGCGTGCAGCGTCTGGGAGCCGATGACGATCGTGTAGAGCTGGAAGTTGTTGCTGTTGGGGTCCCAGCCGCCGTTGTTCACGCCGCGGAACATGCCCAGCAGGTTCTCCGGCGGGACGCCGCGGCACCAGGCGACGCCGTGCTCGCGGTAGGTCGGGAAGACGTAGTCGTCCTCGCGGGTGGCCCGGCCGGAGCCGATCTGGGCGGCCTCCTGGCCGAGCAGCGACGCCCACAGGCCCAGCTCGCCCTGCCGCTGCAGGGAAGTGGCCTCGGCGTCGAATCGGCGGGTGAGCACCATGTCGCGGTACAGACCACGCAGCTCATCAGGGGTGATGCCGGCGACGTACTTGTCGTAGGCGGCGTTCTTGACGCGCTTGCCCTCGGGCGTCAGCAGCTGAACCAGTTCGGGCTCGGTGCTCGGGGACTTTTTGGTCCCGGCGCTGCGTCGCGGCTTGCGCGCGGCAGTGCTCTCCACGGTCACGTGTGCTCCTCCGTCGGTCCGGCATCCGGGTTCGCCGGGTGCCAGTGCGGCTCACCTGGGCCCTGCCGACGCACGGGGTGGGTGCGGACCGGTCGGGATCAGGCGTGACAAGGTGCCCCGGCGAGCGCCCTGCAAAAGGCACGTTACCCAGTGCTGCACAATTCTGTGAAACCCCTCCTGACCTGCGATTTTGCTTGGATTTCCAAGTAATTCGATGCTTGGGTTTCCTAGTAGATCGCGCAATCGGGAACAGCCGCTGGTCACAGCCTTGCAGGAGGCCGGAGCAACGGCACGTTATCCCGGCTACCCAGGTCACCGGAAGACTTTCTGTGTTTGACTTGCTGCGTGCGCGAAGACGGAAAAATCACCGTATTTCTGCTCGACGACCATGAGGTGGTCCGGCGAGGCGTCCATGAACTGCTCTCGGTCGAGGACGACATCGAGGTGGTGGGCGAGGCCGGTACGGCGGCCGACGCGCTGGTGCGGATTCCGGCAACCCGGCCCGACGTCGCGGTCCTCGACGTACGGCTGCCGGACGGCAGCGGGGTGGAGGTCTGCCGGGAGATCCGCTCGCGGGACGAGGACATCAAGTGCCTCATGCTGACCTCGTTCGCCGACGACGAGGCGCTCTTCGACGCGATCATGGCGGGCGCCGCCGGCTACGTCCTGAAGGCCATCCGCGGCAACGAGCTGCTGTCGGCGGTACGGGACGTCGCGGCCGGCAAGTCCCTGCTCGACCCGGTGGCCACCGCGCGCGTGCTGGAGCGGCTGCGCGACGGCGGCAGCGCCAAGAGCGACGACAAACTCGCGCACCTCACCGACCAGGAGCGCAAGATCCTCGATCTGATCGGGGAGGGGCTCACCAATCGCGCGATCGGCGAACGGCTGCACCTCGCGGAGAAGACGATCAAGAACTACGTGTCGAGTCTTCTTTCGAAACTCGGAATGGAGCGGCGCTCGCAGGCGGCGGCGTACGTGGCGCGCATGCAGGTGGAGCAGCAGCGGCATTGAGGACCAAAGACCCCTGCATTCGGCGGCGCCGAGGTCCGACATTGGTTACATGCCCTCCGACGAACAGCTCGCCGTCGACCTGCTTGCCCGCACCGACTACGGCCGGGTGGCCACCAGCATGCGCGCGCTGCCCTTCCTCGCCTTCGCCCGCCACATCGTGGTCGACGGCCGCATCCTGCTGCGGCTGCCGAGGAGCGTCGGCTATCACCGGGCGTGCGTCGGCCATGTCGTCGCGTACGGCGCGGACAACCTGAGCTCGGCCCGGCCGGGCGAGGGGCTGTGGTCGGTGCAGGTGGTCGGCGCGTGCACGAA
This sequence comes from Streptomyces justiciae, assembly GCF_015163075.1. Classification (GTDB taxonomy): domain Bacteria; phylum Actinomycetota; class Actinomycetes; order Streptomycetales; family Streptomycetaceae; genus Streptomyces; species Streptomyces justiciae. Next base: position 504,687 of record NZ_JADDXU010000003.1, on the reverse strand, counting down.
GCACGAGCCCACGCCCGCCGAACTCGCACGGTTCGGTCCCGCGCCCCGCGTCGTGGACGGCGAGCCGTACGAACCCGTCTATCTGCGCGTCGAGCCGCAGTTCGGGACCGTGCACTCCACCGACGGCGCCCTGGAAAGTCACTTCGCGCACATGCCGTGATCGATTGCGACTGTCTGTGACAACGCCCAGCTCACGGGCGCGTCGCTTGCCCTAGCATCTGGCGCGTGCCGCGCCCTTGTGTACCACCCCTAGTGCCCCACACGCCCCCGCTGAGCGCCCTGTTGAGCCAGTACGCCGCCGGCTCCGCCGTCACCTGCGAACCCGTCGAACAAGGGCTGCTGAACCGCGGCTACCGGCTCCGCACGACCCGCGGCCGCTACTTCCTCAAGCACCACTTCGACCCCGACACCGCCGACCCGGCGGCCATCGAGCGCCGGCACCGCGCCACCCAGCGCCTGGCCGACATCGGCGTCCCCGTGGCCCCTCCGCTGGCCGGCCGTGACGGCCGTACGGTCGCGGTCGTCGGCGGCCACGCCTACGCCCTGCACCCCTGGATCGAGGGCCGGCACCGCCACGGCGGCCAGCTCACCCCGGAGCAGTGCGCACGGCTCGGGGCGCTGCTGGGCGCCGTGCACGCCGCCCTGGAGCGCGTCATGCCGCCCAAGGGGCGCACCCGCCCCGCCACGAGCCCCCACCCCGTCCGCAGCGCCGACCCCACCGCCACCTTCGCCCTCATCGACGAGCTCCTCACGCGCGTGCGCCGCCACCGCCCCGCCGACTCCTTCGACGAGCTGGCCCGCCACCGCCTCCTGGAGCGCCGCGCCCTGCTGGAGCAGCACGCCCATCGACGGCCGCCGCGCGGGGCCTGCGTGGGCTGGGTGCACGGCGACTTCCACCCGTTCAACCTGCTCTACCAGGGGGACGCCCCCGCCGCGATCGTCGACTGGGACCGGCTCGGCGTGCAGCCCCGCGCGGAGGAGGCCGTACGCGCCGCCGCGATCTTCTTCGTACGGCCCGCGGGGGCGCTCGACCTGCCGAAGGTGCGGGCGTACGCGCGCGCGTACCGGCGCGCGGCCGGGGCCACGCCCTCGGAGCTGGCGGCGGCCGTGCACCGGGTGTGGTGGGAGCGGCTCAACGACTTCTGGATGCTGCGCTGGCACTACGAGCGCGGCGACACCCGCGCGGACCCCCAGTTCCCGGCGGCGTCGGCGCTGGCGGTGTGGTGGACGCGGGAGTACGAGACGGTGTGCGACGCGTTCGCCGGATGAGGGCCGCGCGCGGGGCCCGGGAAGCAGCACGCGCGCGTACGGTCCGTTTCCGGTCCGCACGCGCGCGTGGAGGTCAGGTCACAGGCCGCCGGTCGGCAGGCCCGGCCTTCAAGTGCCGTCGTTGCCCGCCGTGTCGCCGCCCGTCTCGCCGCCGCTCGTGTCGGTCGGCTGCGCGGTGTCGGTCGGCTCGGCGGTGTCCGTCGGCTCGTCCGTCGGCTCCTCGGTCGTCGGCTCGCCCGTGGGCTCCGTCGCCGTCTCCGAAGGCGTCGCCGAGGGCGTGTACGACGGCGTCGACGACGGGGTCCAGGAGGAGCCGCTGCCCGTGCCGTCGTCGGTCTGCTCCTCGGTGGCCTCGTCCGTCGGCTCGTCGCTCGGCGACTCGCTGGCCGTCTCGTCGTCCTTGGTCTGCGAGGTGGTCGGCGACTGTGTGGTGCCGTCCCCGCCGCCGCCTCCGCCACCGCCGTTCAGCGCCAGCGCGACGCCCGCCGCGATCGCGATCACCGCGAGGACGGCGAGGATCCACAGCTTGCCGCGGCCGCTGCCCCGGTTGCCGTGCCCCTCGAAGCCGCCGTCGTCCCCGCCGCCGTAGCCCTGGGGCAGGATCGGCTGCGGGATCTGGGTGGTACCGGGGGCGCCGCCGTCCGGGTGCCCCATGACCGTGGTGTTCGCGAAGCCCGCAGCCGGGGTGTGCCGGCCCTCGTGCACCGCGACCGGCCCGGTGTTCCAGGTGCCGGTGTGGCCGCCCTGCTCGTAGAGCATCTGCAGCCCGTACTGGACGAGCCCGCGCATCTCCTCGGCCGTCTGGAAACGGTCGTCCGGCTCCTTGGCGAGCGAGCGCATGACCAGGCCGTCGAGCTCCGGGGGCGTGGCGTCGGAGACCTCGGAGGGCGGCGTCGGGATGTCCTGGACGTGCTGGTAGACCACCGACAGCGGGGTCTCGCCCGTGAACGGGGGCCGCAGCGCGAGGAGTTCGTAGAGGAGACAGCCCGTCGCGTACAGGTCGGAGCGGTGGTCGACGGCCTTGCCGAGGGCCTGCTCCGGCGACAGGTACTGGGGCGTGCCCATGACCATGCCGGTCTGCGTCATCGTCGACTGCGCGCCGTGCAGGGCGCGGGCGATGCCGAAGTCCATCACCTTGACGGCGCCGTTGTTGGTGATGATGACGTTGGCCGGCTTGATGTCGCGGTGCACGATGCCGTGCTGGTGCGAGTAGGCGAGCGCCTCCAGGACACCGGAGACGATGATCAGGGCCTGCTCCGGGCCCGGCGCCTCGGCGTTGATCAGCAGATCGCGGATCGTCCGCCCCTCGACGATCTCCATGACGATGTACGGAACGGACTGGCCGTTCACATAGTCCTCGCCGGAGTCGTACACGGCGACGATCGCGTGGTGGTTGAGACCGGCGACCGACTGGGCCTCGCGCGTGAAGCGGGCCTTGGAGACCGGGTCCTCGGCGAGATCGGCGCGCAGCAACTTGACCGCGACGGTGCGGCCCAGCCGTACGTCCTCGGCGGCGAACACCTCGGCCATGCCGCCGCGGCCGAGTCTGCGTGTCAGTCGATATCGGCCGTCGCCGACCAGTCCGCCGTTACCCCACAGCTCCGGCGCATCTGACATCCCGCCGCCAGTCGCCTCGGGGTCGGACGGGCCCTGAGCGCGCTGCTGCTGTGCCATCAGTCCTCGCCGTCGTTTCTGCCCGCGGTGCGCGCGGTGTTGTTACGGTCTCCGTCGGCCACGCTACAGCCTCCGCGCAAGCCTCCGGTCCGGGATGAGCCCGGGGACCGGTCCGAGACGGACCGGCCATCAAAGCGGTAGCACGCGCTGTCGTGCAAATTCTGTGTACCGGCCGTACGGCCCCTGTAACGCTTCCGCGACGCTTCTTTCGCGTACGGTCACGGAACGGGCACCCGGCTTGACCTGTCAGTGCCGTGGGGCAGACTTGGCCGGGAATGAGCCATTCGATCAACGACAGTCGGGCCGGCGCCTGATGGCCGATGGGGGACGCGGAAGATGAGCCAGGACGGCGCACAGGGCCGGTACGCGGGGCGGGCGCTCGCCAACAACCGCTATCAGCTGCGCGACTTGCTCGGCGAAGGCGGCATGGCCTCGGTGCACCTGGCGCACGACACCATGCTGGACCGCCCCGTCGCGATCAAGACGCTGCACACCGAGCTGGGCCGGGAACAGGCCTTCCGGGAGCGGTTCCGCCGCGAGGCCCAGGCCGTGGCCAAGCTCACGCACACCAACATCGTCTCGGTCTTCGACACCGGCGAGGACAATCTCGACGGGTCGACGATGCCGTACATCGTCATGGAGTACGTCGAGGGGCGGCCGCTGGGTTCGGTGCTCGACGAGGACGTACGGCAGTTCGGCGCGATGCCCGCCGACAAGGCGCTGAAGATCACCGCGGACGTGCTGGCGGCGCTGGAGATCAGCCACGAGATGGGGCTGGTGCACCGCGACATCAAGCCCGGCAACGTGATGATGACCAAGCGTGGCGTGGTCAAGGTGATGGACTTCGGCATCGCGCGCGCCATGCAGTCGGGCGTGACGTCGATGACGCAGACCGGCATGGTGGTCGGCACCCCGCAGTACCTCTCCCCCGAGCAGGCCCTGGGCCGTGGCGTGGACGCCCGTTCCGACCTCTACTCGGTCGGCATCATGCTGTTCCAACTGGTCACCGGGCGGCTGCCGTTCGAGGCGGACTCGCCGCTGGCGATCGCGTACGCGCACGTCCAGGAGGAGCCGGTCGCTCCTTCCTCGATCAACAGATCGCTGCCGCCGGCCGTGGACGCGCTGGTCGCCCGCGCGCTGAAGAAGAACCCGAACGAACGGTTCCCGAGCGCCGAGGCCATGCGCGACGAGTGCCTGCGGGTGGCGGCCTCCTTCCAGGCGGCGCCGCCGAGCATCGTGCCGGGGGCGCAGACCGCGAGCGGCGCGGGCGTCGGCTCGGCCGTGTTCCCGCCGGTCGGCCAGACGCCCCCGCCGCCCACGAACAACGTCCAGACCCCGTACCAGCCGGCCCCGACGCCGAACCCGTACGGCACCCCGACCCCGACGCCCGCCCCCGCGTACGGCTACCCGCAGCAGGGCGGCTACCAGACGCCGGCGCCGAACGGGTACGCGTCGACTCCGCCGCCGTACAACATCACCCCGCAGCAGGCCCCCGCCTCATCGGGCGGCGGCGGCAAGAACAACAAGCCGGTGATCCTCGGCTCGATCATCGTCTCGGTCATCGCGGTCGGCGGCCTCATCGCGGCCCTGCTGATGAACGGCGGCTCGGACGACGACGCCAAGGGGAGCGACGGGGCGAGCACGTCGGCCTCGTCGCATCCGACGGGGTACCGGACCGGGGACGCGAACCGGACGATCGAGACGACCGAGTGCACCGAGCCGCTGGAGTCGAGCAACGACCCGGACAAGGTGCAGGTGCCCGACTTCACCTTCAAGAGCTGGGATTCGGTCCTCTCCTGTCTGAAGGCCGCCGGCTGGAACTACGACAAGACCCCCGTGGACGAGAACACGTGGGGCGACGGCATCGTGATCCGGCAGTCCCCCAAGGCCGGCACGGACGTCGACCCGAAGGACGTGGACATCCAGTTCGACATCTCCACGGGCAACCCGGCTTAGTCGGCGAGGAGTTGGCGTTCGTGGCATGGTCATGATCGCCGTAGAATCCCCCCGTCGAACAACCGATCTTGAGCCCAGGGGGAATTCTTGAAGAAGCAGCTCGGCCGTGCCCTCGCCGTGGGGGCCGCCGCACTCGGCGCCCTCGCCTTCTCCGTGAGTCCGGCGGCGGCCGGTGACGTCGGTGAGTCGATCTCCGGCGCCAAGGGAAGCGGGAGCTTCTACTACAACAGCAAGACCGTCGCCGGCGACATCTACCTGACGCTGACCGACACCGCTCCCGACGGCCACCACGTCCGCATCCGGGTGCAGTCCCTCACGCCGGACCGCGTGGTGACCAGCTACGCCTGGCGCAAGGTCACCGACGGCTACGGCACCTCCCAGACGTGGGTGACCTCGCTGACGGACACCCGCGGCATCTGGGCGCTGCGCATCCAGGTCTGCGTGTACGAGGGCGAGACGCAACTCGGCTGCGACGAGTCCGACTGGGACGGCAACACCTACTACTAGGCCGCGTTCATCGACGTGCCGAGACGGTAGGTTGAAAACCGAAGGGACGGCCGCAAGTTCGGATTGCGGCCGCCCCTTCATCCATTCCTGAGGCCGGTCAGGACCGCTTGAGGACGTAGACCGGCGTTCCGTCCTCCGTGCCGCCCCGGGCGTGGATGCAGGCGTGCTTGCGCAGCAGGCGCAGGCATTCGTTGACGCGCTGGACCGAGAGTCCGGTGCGGGCGGCGATGGAGGCGAGCGGCTGTCGCAGCTCGCCCTCCTCGACCAGCACGGGGGCGATGACCACGGCCACGGACCAGACGTCCGACGTCACGGAGAGCCGCTGCCGCCAGTCGGCCAGTACGGCTTCCGTGGTCGGATGCGCGACGAGGTCGGTGGTGGGGGCCGGACGGTCGACGGCGAGGACGTCGAGGCGGTTCGCGATACGGTCCATGGCCTGCGCGATGGCCTGCTGCGCGGTGAGCGTGGCCCGCTGCATCTCCAGCATCTCCCTTTGCATCTCCAGCGTCTGCCTTTGCAGCGCCAGAGATTCACGCTGTGCGTTCGCGAGGTCCTCGTCGACTTGAAGGTTGTGCGCCTCCAGCCGGACGATCGCTTCTGCGACCTGTTCCGGCATCGCGTATGCGATCGGGGCGCCCGGTTCGGTGGGTTGCACCTCGGCCTCTTCGAGCGTGTAGGAACCCTCTCGCTGGATGGTCTCGATCACCTCGGCCGCCCATTGCTTGAAGGGGGCGCAGGCCGGCTTCGTGCAGGCGTTGACGAGGAGGATGAGACCCTGCAGAGAGATGACATTCAGGTCTCGGCGCCACTCTCTACCTGCGGGAACGCTGAGACCGTAAGCTCCAGTTACGGTCTCGAGAATCTCTCGATGGTCGTCCGGGACGTGGTCGGCGAGTGCCTGACGCGAGTTGGTGTGCCCCAATTGCTTGCAGACGTCCACCGCCGGGAACCAATGCGCCCCGTCCGGCATCGTCAGCCTCCGGATGCGAGCCCCTGTGGCCGCGTACACGAAGTCGCTGACATCGATCGCGTCGCGCTGTGTCCGAGGGTCGGGCTGGTGCTTGCTGGGTTCGATCATTTGAACCACCTCCGCTGCGGAACGTAGAGCGGAGAAAGTCGAATTTGCAGGCGATATGTGGATGTTCACGATTGCGAGCGATGGATCGAACGTCTATCCGGCCAGGCATCATGGTCCGATGACCAACGTCAGGCGGGCGCGTGTTGATGATCTTCCGGAAGTTGTCGCCCTCATCGCCGAGCATGCCGTGTATGAGAAGGCCGATCCGCCTGCCAAGGGGCTGGCCGAGCGGCTGGGGTTTTTGTTGTTCGGGGAGCCCGAGCCTCGACTGATCGGGCTGGTCGCCGAGTTGAGGGAAGGCGGGCCCCTTGTCGGGTACGCCACCTGTTCCGCTGAGGTGTCCACCTGGGACGGGGAGGAGTACCTGCACATGGACTGCCTGTACCTGCGGGACGGGCATCGGGGGCTTGGTATCGGGGAGTTACTCATGGATGCCGTGCGTGGGGAGGCGCGGCGGCTGGGGCTTGGGCAGGTGCAGTGGCAGACGCCCGTGTGGAACGACGGGGCCATCCGGTTCTACGGGCGGATCGGGGCCACCTCCAAGGACAAGCGGCGGTTCTTCCTGCCGGTGCGGTGACATGCGTGAGGGGGCCCGCTGTCGCAGGCCCCCTCGTTACGTCCCTACGCGTCAGCTGATCTTCGCGTAGCCGTAGTTGATGAGCTTCTTCACGTCCGCCGTGCGGTTGTCCGCCGAGGAGGCGGTGAGGACGGCGCCCATCACCGACTCTCCGTTGTACGTGGCGGCGAAGACGAGGCAGTACTTCGCCTCGGTGCCGGAGCCGGTCTTCACGCCGAGCGTGCCGTTCCAGCCGAGCAGGGTGTTGGTGTTCTTCCACGCCGACATGGTGCGGGTGGAACCGCTGCTCGTGATCGTCTTGGCCGTGTACGACTTGGTCTTGACGACCGACTTGAACGTGGAGCTCTTCATCGCGCTGCGGGCGAGGATGGTGAGGTCCTTCGCCGACGAGTAGTTCGAGCCGTTGCTGATGCCGTCGAACGAGTCGAAGTGCGTGTTCGTCATGCCGAGGGCCGCGGCCTTGTTGTTCATCTTGGCGATGAAGTTCTTGGTGCGGGCCGCGACCGTCGTACCGCTGCCGAACTTGTCGGCCAACGCCATCGCGGCGTCACAGCCGGACGGCAGCATCATCCCGTAGAGCAGCTGACGGACGGTGACCTTGTCGCCGACGATGAGGTGAGCCGACGAGGCGCCCTTGGAGACGATGTAGTCGCTGTACGCCTTCTTGATCGTGACCTTGGCGTCCAGGTTCAGGTTCGACTGCGTGAGCACGACCTTCGCGGTCATGATCTTCGTCGTCGAAGCGGTGAGGCGGTGGGTGCCGGCGTTCTTGCTGAAGAGCGTTGTTCCCGTGGCGCTGTTCATCAGGTACCCGCTCTTGGCGGTGATGGTGGGCGTGGTGACGGCCTGCGCCGGCGCCGCGGTGAGAGCCCCGGTGGCGAGCATCGCGCCGGTCGTGAGGGCGACGGCAGCGGCTCTGCGGACACGGAGGCCCTTAGTAGCGGTTGTCAACTGAAATACCCCGAATACGTCGAATTCGCCTGTGATGCGGCCGAGTTGGAGGGGAAAGGCGAGGGGGCCGCAAGTGTGTGACACGTAAGTAGCACAGAAGGTTGTGCGGCGACTGGGGCGAGTGTTGCGGTCCGCATGATGGAACGGGATCCCTCATGCACACGTGTTGTATCTATGCTGTGCGCATGCCTTCCGCCCCACCCGCAGCCACCGACCAGCCCGCCGCCCCCACCAAGCAACCGCCCGCCGCCGACCGCGTCTACGCCCACGTCAAGCAGGGCGTCCTGGAGCGCCGCTACGAGGGCGGGACGCTGCTCACCGAGGGCGAGCTCGCCGAGGCCGTGGGGGTGTCCAGGACGCCGGTGCGCGAGGCACTGCTGCGGCTCGAGGTCGAAGGGCTGATCAAGCTCTATCCCAAGAAGGGCGCGATGGTCCTGCCGGTCTCCGCGCAGGAGATCGCGGACGTGGTGGAGACCCGGCAGCTGGTCGAGGAACACGCCGCGCGGAAGGCCGTACCGGCGTCACCGCAGCTCATCGCGCGCCTGGAGGAACTGCTCGCGCGGCAGAAGGAGCAGGCCGCCGCCGGGGACCTGGCGGGCGCCGCGGTCACCGACCGTTGCTTCCACGCCGAGATCGTCCGCAGCGGCGGCAACGAGATCCTCTCCCGGCTCTACGACCAGCTACGCGACCGGCAGCTCAGGATGGGCGTCGCGGTCATGCACGCCCACCCGGACCGCATCACCAAGACCCTCACCGAGCACGAGCAGATCCTCGAAGCGCTGCGCTCCGGCGACGCGGAGGCGGTCGTCGGGCTCATTCACGGACACGTCGAGTGGTTCTCCCACCTCGCGCGGGGTGAGGTCCGATGAGGTCCGAGGCCCTGCCCGGTGATCCTCCGGGCGGCCGCCGTGCCATGGCCGTCTGGGGCATCGGCGTCTCCGTCTACTTCGTCGCCGTCATCTTCCGCACGTCGCTCGGCGTCGCCGGCCTCGACGCCGCCGACCGCTTCCACGTCAACGCCTCCGCGCTGTCGACGTTCTCGATCCTCCAGCTGCTGGTCTACGCGGGCATGCAGATACCCGTCGGCCTGCTCGTCGACCGGCTCGGCACCAAGAAGGTGCTGACCATCGGGGTCGTGCTGTTCACGGCGGGACAGCTGGGCTTCGCCTTCTCCCCCTCGTACGGCATGGCCCTCGCCTCGCGCGCGCTGCTCGGCTGCGGTGACGCGATGACGTTCATCAGCGTGCTGCGGCTCGGCAGCCGCTGGTTCCCCGCCCGGCGCGGCCCGCTGGTCGCCCAGCTCGCGGGACTGGTCGGCATGGCCGGCAACCTCGTCTCCACCCTGGTGCTGGCCCGGCTGCTGCACGGCATCGGCTGGACGGCCGCCTTCGCGGGCAGTGCGCTCGCGGGCGTGGTGGTGCTGGTGCTGCTGCTCCTCTTCCTCAAGGACCACCCCGAGGGGTACGAGCCCGAGCCCGTCCCGCACCAGGGCGCGGCCTACGTGCGCCGTCAGATCGCCGCGTCCTGGCGGGAGCCGGGGACACGGCTCGGGCTGTGGGTGCACTTCACGACCCAGTTCCCGGCGATGGTGTTCCTGCTGCTGTGGGGCCTGCCGTTCCTGGTCGAGGCACAGGGGCTGTCCCGGGCGACCGCCGGTGAGCTGCTGACCCTCGTGGTGCTGTCCAACATGCTCATCGGGCTCGTCTACGGCCAGGTCGTCGCCCGGCACCACGAGGCGCGGCTGCCGCTGGCGCTCGGGACCGTGGGTGCGACGGCGCTGCTGTGGGCGGTGACGCTGGCGTATCCCGGTGAGCACGCGCCGATGTGGCTGCTGGTGGTGCTGTGCGCGGTGCTGGGGGCTTGTGGGCCGGCCTCCATGCTGGGCTTCGACTTCGCGCGGCCGGCGAATCCGCCGGAGCGGCAGGGGACGGCGTCCGGGATCACCAACATGGGCGGGTTCGTCGCCTCGATGACGACGTTGTTCGCGGTGGGGGTGCTGCTGGATGCGACCGGGGACAACTATCGGATCGCGTTCTCCGTGGTGTTCGTGCTCCAGGCGGTGGGTGTCAGTCAGATTCTGCGGTTGCGGAAGCGGGCGATTCGCCGGGAGCGGGAGCGGCTTGTCGCGAGCCGGGTGGAGGCAGTGCACGTTCCTGCGTGAGCGGGGCGCGTTGGTGCGGGCGGCCCTGGGGGCTCTGCCCCCAGACCCCCGGGCCTTCGCCCATCCACCACCCGACTCGCTGGGTCAAGAAGTCCTGCTCCGACTCGGTCGGCTGAAAAAGTGCCGTTACGGCGTCACCGCGAAGTTCCTGAGGATCGCCGTCGTCAGCTGGGGTTCGCCCTCCGCCTTCACCCGGTCCGCCACCTGCTCCGGCGTCACCCGGCCGCAGGCCAGGCGGACGTACGTCTCCCAGTCGAGGGTGAGGGTGGCGGCGGGGCCGAGGGCCGGGGCCGTTTCGAGGGTGCCGCGGCCCTGGATGTCGACGCGGATCGTGCGCAGGAACTCGATGGGGCCGTGGACGTCGAAGACGACCGCCGAACTGCGCGGGGCGTCGGCCTTCTCCGCGACCACGGCGGGGAGTTCGGCGAGCAGATAGTCGCGCGCGATGTGCGCGCCGGGCGAGTCGAGGTTGCCCGGGCGGCCGAGGGCGGCGCGCAGGTCCTGCTCGTGGACCCAGACGTCGAAGGCATGGCGGCGCATGGACTCCTCGAGCGTCAGTTCGCTGCCGTAGGGGCCACGCACCTTGGTGCCCGGGTCACGCGACTCGTTGCGGAGCTGGCGGTTGCGGCGGATGATCACGTACTCCAGCTCGGACGTCATCTCCGGCGCCGTGTGGTGACGGCGGACGTCGACCTGCATCTCCGTGTACCGCTGCTGTTCGTTCGTCACGTGGTACAGGTCGCGGGGCAGGGTGTGGATCGGGCGCGGGTCGCCGAGCATCTCGCAGTCCAGACCGATGACATGGGAGACCACGTCACGGACCGACCAGCCCGGGCACGGGGTGCGCCGGTTCCACTCTCCTTCCACGAGCGGGGTCACCAGCTCGGATATCGCTTCGATGGAGTGGGTCCAGGCGTCGGCGTAGGGCTGGAGGGTGGGATGCAGACTCACGGAACGGGACCCCTCGGCGGTCGGTACACGGGCAGGTGGTGGCGGCGTTGCCAGCGGGAGGTGGCTGCACTGAGCGGGTGTCTTGGGACGCTAAGTTACGCTGCTGTGAGGCACCCCGGCAGTGCTTTCGTGTGACGATCGTAGGCCCGTGTGAACGGCTCGAATGCCAGGACGGTGGTAGTGTGCGCGCCTCTCTGATCCAGATCGACGTGAACGAGGACGAATCGGTCGAGTCGCGTCGACGGCGGGTGGCTTCCCTGGTGCGGGCGCAGGCGGGCGCCGATCTCGTCGTCCTCCCCGAGCTGTGGACCACGGGCGCCTTCGCCTACGAGGGGTTCGGCAGCGACGCGGAACCGGTGGACGGGCCGACGCACGAGGCGATGGCGAAGGCCGCGAGCGACGCGGGCGTGTGGCTGCACGCGGGCTCGATCCCCGAGCGCGCCGACGACGGGACGCTGTACAACACCTCGCTCGTCTTCTCCGCCTCCGGTGATCTGATCGCCGCCTACCGCAAGATCCACCGCTTCGGCTTCGACAAGGGCGAGGCCGTGCTGATGGGCGCGGGCCGGGAGCTGGTGACGGTCCGTCTGCCCGAGACGACCCTCGGTCTGGGCACCTGCTACGACCTCCGTTTCCCCGAACTGTTCCGCGGCCTCGTCGACGCCGGCGCCGAGACCCTGGTCCTCCCCGCGGGCTGGCCGGAGCGCCGCCGGGCGCACTGGACGCTGCTGGCTCAGGCGCGGGCGGTGGAGAACCAGGCGTTCGTGCTCGCGTGTGGAACGGCCGGGACGCACGCGGGAGTTCCGCAGGCCGGTCACTCGATCGTGGTCGATCCCTGGGGCGAGGTGCTGGCGGAGGCGGGGGCCGGCGAGGAGGTCCTCACGGTCGAGTTCGACCCCGGGAAGGTCGCGACGACCCGCGAACAGTTCCCGGCCCTCAAGGACCGCGTCCTGGGCCTGGAGCCCCCGCGCAGGCCGTAGACGCCGGTCGTCAGTCCTCCTCGCGTTCCTTCTCCGCCAGGTGGATCACGCAGACCGCCACCGCGATCAGCAGCGCCGGGTCCGCGTCCTCCCGTACGACGTCCACGCCGTATGTCTCCCGGACGTGCAGCCAGCGGCGCGAGACGACGGCGAGGAGCTCCTCGTCGTACTCGATGGCGAACTCGCGGTCCAGGATCTTGCCGCTGACGTCGAGTTCGGTGCTGCCGTCGGCCAGGGAGACGCGGTAGTGGTTGCGGAGCAGGGACAGGCGTTTGCGTTTGATGCGGGCCAGGGGCTCGCCGTCCCGTTCGATCACCATCGTGTCGCGCAGGGCGAACATCTTCTGGCGGATGTCGATGAGGACGCGCCCGCGCGTGTCCTTCAGCTCGAAGGTGTCGCGCAGCCGCATGGCCTTGCCGTCGACGAGGAAGACCTTGTTGCCCTGGTCGTCCTCGATCCAGTAGTCGTCGCCGAAGCCGAGCAGCCGGTCGCGTACGAGGAATCTCATGCCATGACCGGTTCCCCGGACGCCGGGCCGAAACGCCGCCGGTACTCCGACGGGCTGAGCCCGGTCTCGCGCCGCACGCGCGCGCGGAGGTTGGCCGCCGTGCCGAGTCCGCTCCGCGCGGCCACGACATCGAGGCGCTCCTCGCCCCGCTCGATCAGCCGGCAGGCCAGCGCCACCCGCTCCCCGGTCAGCCAGGCGAGCGGCGTCGTCCCCAGCTGGGCCTGGAAGCGGCGGTGCAGCGTGGCCGGTGAGACGGCCGCGCGGGCCGCCAGGTCCGCCACGGTCAGGGGCTCGCCCAGCCGCTCCTGCGCCCACGCCAGCAGCGGCCCCAGCGACTCGTCGGCCACCTCGGGGATGGGCCGCTCCACGAACTGACGCTGCCCGCCGTCGCGGTGGGCGGCGAAGACGAGGCGGCGGGAGACGGCATTGGCGATCTCGGCGCCGTGGTCGCGTCGTACGACGTGCAGCCCGAGGTCGAGTGCGGAGGCGCTGCCGGACGCGGTGAGGATGTCCCCGTCGTCGACGAAGAGCACGTCCGGCTCCAGCCGTACCTGCGGAAACCGGGCCCGGAAGGAGTCGGCCCACATCCAGTGGCAGGCCGCCCGTCGCCCGTCGAGCAACCCGGCCTCCGCCAGCGTGAACGCCCCCGAGCAGAAGCCGAGCAGACGGGCGCCACGCGCGTGTGCCCGGCGTACGGCGTCCAGGACGCGGGGTGAGCGTGGGGTGGCGGTGTCGGGCCGGTTCGGCACGACCAGGGTGTCCGCCTCCTCAGCGGCTTCCAGTCCGGCAATGTCGGTGAGGGTGAAGAAGCCGTCCCGCATCCGGGTGCGCGGCTCGGCGGCGCACAGGGCGAAGTCGTAGAGGGTCCGCCCGAGTTCGGGCCGCCGGAGTCCGAAGATCTCGATGGCGCAGCTCATTTCGAAGGGGTTGGAGTTCTCGTCGACGACGAGCACCACCCGATGTGGACGCTGAGAGAATCCTTGCGGCATATGCGATTCCTAGCACTCGTGAACCGCCCCGGCCACCCCGGACGATGACGTCATGGAACCCATCGCGCTCTCCGCCGCCCTCGCCTCCTTCACCGAGCCGTGGAGCCCCCGCATCGTCACGGCCGTCAACGACTACGACGTCCGTGTCGCCAAGGTCGAGGGCGACCACGTCTGGCACGTCCATGACCACACCGACGAGTTCTTCCTGGTCCTGGACGGCGAACTGCACATCTCCCTGCGGGAGCCGGCCGGTGAGCGCACGGTGGTCCTGCCGAAGGGCTCGGTCTTCACCGTCCCGCGCGGCATCGAGCACAAGCCGTACGCCCCCGCACCCACCGCGATCCTCCTGTTCGAACCCACCGGCACCCTCACCGTCGGGGACCGCCATGACGACGTACCGGACCATGTGGACGCGACGACCGGGCATGCGCTGAGGTGACTGTCGGTGGCGGGTGGCACCCTTGATCCATGAGCGACTCCGCACCCCGCCGCGTCCGTGTCCGCGCCCCCGAGCTGATCGGCAAGGGCGGCTGGCTGAACACGGGCGAGAAGCAGTACAGCCTGGCCGACCTGCGGGGACGCATCGTCATTCTGGATTTCTGGACCTTCTGCTGCATCAACTGCCTGCATGTCCTCGACGAGCTGCGCGAGCTGGAGGAGAAGCACCGCGACACCGTCGTCGTCATCGGCGTGCACTCGCCCAAGTTCGTGCACGAGGCGGAGCACGGGGCGGTGGTGGACGCCGTGGAGCGGTACGGGGTCGGGCATCCGGTGCTGGACGATCCCGAGCTGGCCACCTGGAAGCAGTACGCGGTACGGGCCTGGCCGACGCTCGTCGTGATCGACCCGGAGGGGTACGTCGTCGCGCAGCACGCCGGTGAGGGCCATGTGCACGCCATCGAGCGGCTGGTGACCGAGCTGGAGGCGGAGCACGAGGCGAAGGGCACGCTGCGGCGCGGGGACGGGCCCTATGTGGCGCCGGAGCCGGAGCCGACCGTGCTGCGGTTCCCGGGGAAGGCGCTCGTGCTGCCCTCGGGGAACTTCCTGGTCAGCGACACCACCCGGCATCAGCTCGTCGAGCTGGCGGCGGACGGGGAGAGCGTCGTACGGCGGATCGGGTCCGGGCGGCGCGGCTTCGAGGACGGGTCCGCCGGCGCCGTCTCCTTCAACGAGCCGCAGGGACTCGCGCTGCTGCCGGACGGCTCCGTCGTCGTCGCCGACACCGTCAACCACGCCCTGCGCCGGCTCGACCTCGCCACCGGCGCGGTGACCACCCTCGCCGGCACGGGGCGGCAGTGGATGCAGGCCGACGCCACCTCGGGTCCCGCGCGTGACGTCAACCTCTCCTCCCCCTGGGACGTCGCCCACTGGAACGGCAAGGTGTGGATCGCCATGGCCGGCGTCCACCAGCTGTGGACGTACGACCCGGAGGAGGGGACGGTCTCGGTCGCCGCCGGCACCACCAACGAGGGACTTGTGGACGGGCCCGCCGAAGAGGCCTGGTTCGCCCAGCCCTCCGGGCTCGCCGCCACCCCGGAAAGGCTCTGGCTCGCCGACTCCGAGACGTCCGCCCTGCGCTGGGTCGACCCCGGCGGCACCATCCACACCGCCGTAGGCACCGGGCTGTTCGACTTCGGTCACCGCGACGGCGCAGCCGAACAGGCCCTCTTCCAGCACCCGTTGGGCGTCACCGCGCTCCCCGACGGCTCGGTCGCCGTCAGCGACACCTACAACCACGCCCTGCGCCGCTTCGACCCGGCGACCGGCGAGGTCACCACCCTCGCCACCGACCTGCGCGAGCCCAGTGACGCCGTGCTCGTCGGCGAGGACATCGTGGTCGTGGAGTCCGCCCGGCACCGGCTGACCCGGCTGCGGCTGCCGGAGGAGGCCGTGAAGGTGGCCTCGGTCGCTCATCGCACGCAGCGGGCCGCCACCGAAGTGGCCCCCGGCGAGCTCCGGTTGGACGTCGTCTTCCAGGCGCCCGCCGGACAGAAGCTCGACACCCGCTACGGCCCCTCGACCAGGCTGCTGGTCTCGTCGACCCCGCCCGAGCTGCTGCTCGACGGAGAGGGAGAGGGCGCGGGCACCGATCTCTCCCGCACCCTGCGCCTCGATCCGGCCGTCGGGGAGGGTGTGCTGCACGTCTTCGCGATGGCGGCGAGCTGCGACGACGACCCGGAGAACGAATACCCGGCCTGCCATGTCCACCAGCAGGACTGGGGCGTCCCGGTCCGCCTCGTCGAGGGCGGGGCGGACCGGCTGCCCCTGGTGCTGGCCGGGATGGACCCCGACCAGCGCGACCAGTAGGCCGATAAGGCCACTACCGGCGACGCGGGCGCGGGGCCAGCTTGTAGAGGGCCACGCCCGCGGCCGCCAGGGTGGTGGCCGTGACGACCAGGGCCATGCTGTTCATCCACAGGCCGGTCGCGGCCAGGGTGGCGCCTCCGGCACCGGTGGTGCCCGCGCCGATCACTCGTCCGTACATCGTGCTTCTCGCTTCTCTCGGTTGAGGGTTGAGGGTTAGGTTGCGACCCACTTCTCCTCGCTGCGGCGCAACATCCCCCACAGCGAGGTGAAGTAGACGGCGTGCTGAAAGAGGTCGTAGAGCATCTCCGGGACCATCAGCGCCGCGACCAGGACGGCCCTGGGGCCGGCCCGCCGTACGGAGACCGTCTTCTCGACGACGAAGATCAGGCCGATCCCCGTCCAGAACGGGGAGAAGCCCGGCCAGCCGTACAGCGTGGTGAACGTGGTCATGTAGACGAGGTAGACCAGGAACGACAGCGCGCCGAAGCCCATCAGGACCTGCTGGGCGAAGTAGCGGGCGGTGACCTTGGTCCAGCCGTAGTCGCGCAGGTTCTCCAGGGCGCCGCGCTGCCAGCGCAGCCGCTGGTGCCAGAGCTTGCCCAGCGTCGGCATGACCTCGGTGGTGACCGCGCAGCCGGCCGGGGACATGGCCCGGTAGCCGAGGGTCTTGACCGCCTTGGTCATCTCGTCGTCCTCGGTGAGCGAGGCGAGGCTGTAGTAGCCGCTGCCGCCGCCGATCACCCCGGCGCGGCGGGCCGCCCGCACCTCGCGCAGCACCCGGGCGCGGAACATGGTGCCGGTGCCGGTGAGGACCTGGGCCTTGCCGCCGGTGCGTTCCAGTTCCCAGGCGTAGCGGTGGAACTCCATGCGCTGGAGCAGACCGAGGAGGCCGCCGCCCTCCTCGCCGTAGAAGACCCCGCCGACGGCGCCGACCTTGCGGTTGAAGGTGGCGAGGGCGGTCTCGGCGAACCAGGGGTCGAGGACGGTGTCGGCGTCCTGGACCAGCAGCAGGTCACGGTCGTCGAGGTGGGGCAGCATCCAGGCGATGGCCTGGTTGAGGGCGCCGGCCTTCTTGTGGGTGTTGCCCTGGGTGTGGAACACCTGGGCGCCGTGCGCGACGGCGATCTCGGCGGTGTCGTCGGTGCAGTTGTCGCAGACCACCACGACGAGGTCGGGGCGCCGGGTCTGGTCGCGCAGGCCGTCGATGGCGGCGCCGATGCGGTCCGCCTCGTTGTGCGCCGGGATCAGGACGGCGAGCCGGGGGCGGGTCGGCGGCTCCTCGGGGGCCGCGTGGGCACGGCGGGCCGCGTGGCGACCGCTGGGCGCCGCGAGGTCGAGCACTGCGGGCCCCCTGGTGCGAAGTCTTGCGAGGACGAGACCCGGTAACGCTCACCCCCCGGGACCTCTGAGTCCTCACAAGTCTTCACGAAATCACTACAAGCAGACAAGCAGTCCGGTGTAACGGACTGCTCACGGTTGTCTGGATATTTCCTGTGAGACCCGTTTGTGACGGGCTGTCAGTAAGGCGGCTCCCTCCGGGTCCGCCCCTCCTCGTCGATGACCGGCGTGGTGGGCGGCACCACGACCCGCCTGCGCCGCGCGATGCTGCTGAAGGTGCTGACGCCGATCAGCCCGACGATCATCAGGATGATGCCGACCAGATCGAGGTTGACCCCCTGCATGTCCCAGTCGGTCGCGAACGTGAGGATGGCTCCCGCGGCGATGAGGATGATGCATCCGCCGAGGCCCATGAGTGTCGCCTCCCCTGCATGAAGTTTCCGTCAGGGGCGGGTAACCAGGCGTGCGGAAACTATCCCTCCAGGAACGCCACCAGCGCGTTCGCCAGCAGGTGCGGGTCGTCCGCGCCGCACAGTTCGCGGGCGCTGTGCATCGACAGGATGGCGACGCCGATGTCGACCGTCTTGATGCCGTGCCGGGCCGCGGTGATGGGGCCGATGGTGGTGCCGCAGGGCATGGAGTTGTTGGAGACGAAGGACTGGAAGGGGACGTCGGCCTTCTCGCAGGCGGCGGCGAACACCGCGCGGCCCGAACCGTCCGTCGCGTACCGGTTGTTGACGTTGACCTTGAGGATCGGGCCGCCGTTGACCCGCGGGTGGTGCGTCGGGTCGTGCCGCTCGGCGTAGTTGGGGTGGACCGCGTGGCCGGTGTCGGAGGACAGACAGACGGTGCCCGCGAACGCTCTCGCCCGGTCCTCGTACGACCCTCCGCGCGCGAACACCGAACGCTCCAGCACACTGCCGAGCAGCGGCCCGTCCGCACCGGTGTCGGACTGCGAGCCGTTCTCCTCGTGGTCGAA
Organism: Streptomyces justiciae; assembly: GCF_015163075.1. GTDB lineage: Bacteria > Actinomycetota > Actinomycetes > Streptomycetales > Streptomycetaceae > Streptomyces > Streptomyces justiciae. Next base: position 486,462 of record NZ_JADDXU010000003.1, on the reverse strand, counting down.
GGCGGCGAGTACGGGGATGTAATCGAGGTCCGAGCCGGCCGCGACCGCGGTCAGCGCGGCCACCCCGGCGTGCACGGACAGCAGGTTGTCCATGCGTGGCCCGGCCACCAGCTCCTTGTCGCGGCCCAGGTAGGCGGGCGGTTCGACGGAGTGGACCATCAGGTCCCAGCCGGTGACCTCGCCCGCGCCGAGCCCTTCCTCCTCCTCCAGGAACGCGATCAGATCGCCCTCGCGGACGTCGTCGCCGAGCCCCCAGATGGGCTGCAGATGCCGCTGCTTGTCGAGCTTGAGCCCCTCCGCCGACACCGAGCGGTCCAGGTGGATGGCGAGCTGCGGCACCCGCAGCAGCGGCCGGCCCACGTTCACCAGCCGCGTCGAACCGTCCCGCAGGGTCAGCCGGCCGGCCAGGCCCAGGTCGCGGTCGAGCCAGGAGTTCAGCAGCGGCCCGCCGTAGATCTCCACCGCCACCTGCCGCCAGCCGTGCGCCCCGGCGTCCGGCAGCGGCTTGACCCGCAGGTTGGGGGAGTCGGTGTGCGCGCCGACGATCCGGAACGGCGTGTGCGCCTCGGCGCCCTCGGGGACGTACCAGGCCACGATCGCGCCACCGCGCAGCACGTACTTGCCGCCGCTGGTCCCGTCCCAGGCGTCCGTCTCGGCGACCTGCCGGAAGCCGGCCTTCTCCAGCCGCTCGGCGGCGTTCGCCACGGCGTGGTACGGCGACGGGCTCGCCGCCAGGAAGGTCATGAGGTCGTCGGTGTGGCCGCGGTCGAAGCGGGAGGGTTCGCTCATGGGGTTCACCTTAACGACGAAGGGATTCACCTGGACGACGTACGAGAGCCCGCTCCCGGTGCGGGGAGCGGGCCCTCAGGAGAGCTGTGCTGATGTGTCCTAGAACGCGGCCTCGTCCAGCTCCATCAGGTCCAGCTCGACGTTCTGGGCGAGCTTGCGCGCACCCGTGACACCCGGCAGGACGTTGGCCGCGAAGAACTTCGCAGCCGCGATCTTGCCGGTGTAGAACGCCTTGTCCTTGGCGGAGGCGGTCTCCAGCTTCTCGGCGGCGACAGCCGCGCCCTTGAGGAGCAGGTAGCCGACGACCACGTCACCGGAGGCCAGCAGCAGCCGGGTGGTGTTCAGGCCCACCTTGTAGATGTTCTTGACGTCCTGCTCGGTGGCCGCGAGGTCGGTCAGCATCAGACCGACGATGGCCTCCAGCTCGACGGCCGCCTTCGCGAGGTGCTCGCGGGCGCCGGCCAGCTCCTCACCGCCGGTGCCGAGCGCCAGGAACTTCTTGATGTCCTCGGCGAGACCGTTCAGGGCCGCGCCCTGGTTGCGGACGATCTTCCGGAAGAAGAAGTCCTGGCCCTGGATCGCGGTCGTGCCCTCGTACAGGGTGTCGATCTTGGCGTCCCGGATGTACTGCTCGATCGGGTACTCCTGGAGGAAGCCGGAGCCGCCGAAGGTCTGGAGCGACTGGGCGAGCTGCTCGTAGCCCTTCTCGGAGCCGTAGCCCTTCACGATCGGCAGGAGCAGGTCGTTGAGCGCGTGCTCGGCCTTGGCGTCCTCGCCCGCGGCCTCCTTCACCGCGATCGCGTCCTGGATCGAGGCGGTGTACAGCACCAGGGCGCGCATGCCCTCCGCGTACGCCTTCTGCGTCATCAGCGAGCGGCGGACGTCCGGGTGGTGCGTGATGGTGACCTTGGGCGCGGCCTTGTCACCGAAGGCGGCGAGGTCGGAGCCCTGGACGCGCTCCTTGGCGTACTCCAGCGCGTTCAGGTAACCGGTCGACAGCGTCGAGATCGCCTTCGTGCCGACCATCATGCGGGCGAACTCGATGATGCGGAACATCTGGCGGATGCCGTCGTGCTTGTCGCCGATCAGCCAGCCCTTGGCGGGGTGCTGGTCGCCGAAGGTCATCTCGCAGGTGTTGGAGGCCTTCAGGCCCATCTTGTGCTCGACGTTCGTGGCGTAGACGCCGTTGCGCTCGCCCAGCTCGCCGGTCTCGAAGTCGAAGAGGTACTTCGGGACGAGGAAGAGGGACAGGCCCTTGGTGCCCGGACCGGCACCCTCGGGACGCGCGAGGACGTAGTGGAGGATGTTCTCCTCCATGTCGTGCTCACCGGACGTGATGAACCGCTTCACGCCCTCGATGTGCCAGGAGCCGTCCTCCTGCTGGACCGCCTTGGTCCGACCGGCGCCGACGTCCGAACCGGCGTCCGGCTCGGTCAGCACCATGGTCGAGCCCCAGGTCTTCTCCACGGCGATCTGGGCGATCTTCTTCTGTACGTCGTTGCCCTCGTCGTAGAGGATGCCGGCGAACGCCGGACCGGAGGAGTACATCCACACGGCCGGGTTGGCGCCGAGGATCAGCTCCGCGTACGACCAGATCAGCGACGGCGGGGCCACCGTGCCGCCGATGCCCTCGGGCAGGCCGAGGCGCCAGTACTCGGAGTCCATGAAGGCCTTGTAGCTCTTCTTGAAGGACGCGGGGACCGGCGCGGTGTTGGTCTCCGGGTCGAAGACCGGCGGGTTGCGGTCGGCGTCCGCGAAGGACTCCGCCAGCTCGTTCTCCGCGAGGCGCGTCAGCTCGTCGAGGATGCTCTTCGCGGTCTCGACGTCCATCTCCTCGAAGGGGCCCGTGCCGTACAGCTTGTCGCGGCCGAGTACTTCGAAGAGGTTGAACTCGATGTCGCGGAGATTCGACTTGTAGTGCCCCATGGCGACGGCTCCCTGGAGAGACGGGCGAGGCACTGGATCCTCGCGCTAGTTCACGTACCGACAAGTAGCTTCGATACGATGATGCTACCCGCCGGTAATAAATCGCAACCCCGATCCGGCCATCTTTGACTCCTCACCCTGCTGAGCAGGGGATTCCTGGCTCAGGCGGCCTCTGGGAGCGGCGCTCCCAGAGGTCTTACGCCCTCGGCGCCAGCCGGGGTGAGACCAGCCCGGACCAGCATCACGCGGGCGGAGTTCTTGTCTCTGGGAGAGACGGCTCCGCACGCGGTGCAGGTGTAGGTGCGTTCGGACAGCGGCAGGGCGTGCTTGGCTCTCGCTCCGCACCGTGCGCAGTCCATGGTGGTGTGGGCCGGGTGCACCAGGTGCACGATCCGGCCGTGCTTGCGGGCCATCTCCAGCAGGGCCTTCTTAGTGGCGCCGATCGCCGCGTCGGCGGCCTTGCGCGCCATGGACGACCTCGCCAGGAACCTGGGCTTGAAGTCCTCGACCGCGATCGCGTCGTGGTCCGCCACGACCTTCCTGGCCCATTTGCGGGCCGTGTCCTGCCGCTGCCGGGCGATTTTGGCGTAGGTCTTCGCCCGACATTGTTTCGCCTGGCGGTAGCCCTTGGAGGCGGCCTGGCCCTTCTTCGGCTTGCGGCGGGCCATCATCCGGTCGTATCGGCCCAGTTTGGCGCGGGCCTTCGTACCGTGCTGCGGGTGGGGGAGGTCGTGGCCGTCGGAAGTGGTGGTCGCGATCTCGCGTACGCCCCAGTCGATGCCGAGCACCTGGCCGGTCCCGGGCAGCGGCTGCACCTCGGCCGGGACCACGAAGCTTGCGTACCAGTGCCCCAGGCTGTCCTGGTACACGCGCACGCTGGACGGGGCGGCGGGCAGCTGCCGCGACCACACCGGCGTCACGACGATGCCGCCCGCGAGGTGCAGGCGGCCGTCCTTGAGCCGGAACCCACGCCGGGTGTAGTTCAGGCTCGGCAGCGCCTCGCGCTTGGTCTTCCAGCCCGGCATCCCGGCCCGCTGCCGCTGCGGCAGACGTTCCTTGATGTCTTTGAGTGACTTCGCCCTCGACTTGCCGAAGTCGCGGATGATCTGCTGCTGCGGCACCGAACTGCCCTCGGCCAGCCACGGCGTGCTGCGGCGGGCCTCGGTCAGCATCCTGTCCAGCTGGGCCGGACCGCACGTCTGCTTGCCGGTGCCGTCGGGCCGGGTCCTGTTCTGGGCGTGGACCTGCTTGGACTTGGCCACTGACTCGTTCCACAGCCACCGGCACCGGTCCCACTCCGCCCGCAGCGCGACGAGCGCGGTCGACGACATCCGCAGCCGGAACGTCCACCGCGCATGCCGGGCCTCCTCTGCGACCGCTCCCGTCGAACCCTCACCCCCTCCGCAACCCCGGACCGAGCATCCGCGGCCTGCCGACATCTTGGAATGAGACCGTAGGTGCGACAGCCGCACACCCGTACCCCGATCGCGCGACCGCCACTCCGACCAGCGATCATTGGTACGCGCGTTCGCATTCTCTGACCCCGGCGGACAGGGATTCGGGCGCTCTACGCACGAGCCTGAGGCGGCGGCACCAGGTGAACCCCCTCCGTACCGGACCACTCGCCCCGGCCGCTCGGTACGCTTGCGCCCATGTACGGCTACGACCAGAGCGCGGGTACGCAAGCGCAGTACGCCACGCCACAGCAGCAGATGCCGGGCGGGTACGGCCAGCAGCCGCCGCTGTACCCCGAGCCGTCCCCGCCGTCCCTCGCGGACGCGGTACGCGCCTTCACCACCGGCCAGCTCGCCGCCGAGGACTTCCAGCAGGTCTTCGCCACGTCCAAGGTGTACTGCCCGCGCGGCGACAACCCCGGCTTCCTCGCCCTGCACAACACCCAGCAGCCGGTGATCCCGATGTTCACCTCGCTCAAGGAACTGCGCCGGTACGCGGGCAAGGAGTCCAAGTACTTCGTGATCACCGGCGCCGAGGTGATCGACCTCCTGCCGACCGGGTACGGCTTCGTCCTCGACATGGAGGGCGAACACCGGATGGTGTTCGACGCGAAGGCCGTCGAGCAGATGGTGGAGTTCGCGATGCGCCGGATGTACGGCTAGCCGCTGCCCGGCGGAGGAAAAACCTCCACTGGATTGTCACAGTCATGCCATAGAGTGCCCCTGGCAGCCGCGCCCCGCACGCCACACCGCCCTCCGGGCGGTCCGCGTCCGGGTGCCGCGCGGCGCTCTCAGTCTCCCGGCGACCCCGGGATCTCTTGTGGGGGTTCACACCTGTGCGCATGCGCAGCACATCCACCGCGACGGCGCTCGCGGTCCTCTTCAGCTCCGTCGCGCTGACCGCCGTGACGGCCGGGACGGCCTCGGCCGCCACCACCACGGTCGGCTCGCCCGGCGGCCTCGCCGTCAGCGACTCGCTCAAGCGGGTCTTCGTCGGCGACAGCGCCAACGGCCGGATCTTCGCCGCCGACTACAACGGCAACCAGGTCGACTCCGTGACCGCCGGCGTCGAAGGCGTCTCCGAACTGGCGCTCTCCGACGACGGCACCACCCTGTACGCCGCCCTGCGCGGCACGCACGAGATCGTGGCCCTCGACCCGGCCACCCTGGACATCAAGACCCGCTACCCCGTCGCCACCGGCACGGGCCCCACGCACCTCGCGTTCGCCGGCGGCAAGGTCTGGTTCTCCTACGGCGACCAGTGGGACGGCGACCTGGGCTCCGTCGACCCGGCCGTGGACCCCGCGAGCGGCACCGACCCGGTGGCGCTCGCCCAGCTCCCGACCGAGGGCACCGGCTCCGGACTGTGGGGCCAGGCCCTCCTCGACACCGACCCGCTGCGCCCCGGCCTGCTGGCCGTCGGCGAGACCGGTGACTCCTCCGGCACCCTCGCCGTCCTCGACGTATCGGGCGCGACCCCCAAGGTGACCGCCTGGCACGACACCTCGTACGCCCTGACGAACGGCGTCTACGACGTCGACCTCGTCCCCGGCGGCGACCAGGTGCTCGTCAACGGCACCGACCGGGACGCCTTCGCCAACGGCACCTTCACCAAGGCCGGCGCCTACCCCGCCGGACAGGGAGCCGACATCGGGCCCGGCGGCCTGATCGCCCAGACCTCTGGCACCCAGGTCGCGATCTACCGGCCGGACGCAACCAAGCCGGTCCGCACCTACACCCCGGGCACCGGACCCGTGAACGACGTGGCCTGGGCCCCGGACAGCTCGCGCGTCTTCGCCCTGGTCAACTTCAGCAACGGCTACACGCTCAAGGTGTTGACCCAGCCCACGCTCAGCGTGCCGACCCTCACGGTCAGCGCCCCCGCCACGGCCCCCCGAGCCAAGCAGCTCACCGTCAAGGGCAAGATCTCGGCCTCGGTGCCGCTGCCGGCCGGCGCGCAGCTGTCGGTCACCCGCACCGACCTGGAGAGCCCGAACGGCAAGGCGCTGCCGTCGGTGACGGTCAAGGCGGACGGCACGTACTCCTTCACCAACACCCCGCCCGCCGGCGGCAAGGTGAAGTACACGGTGAAGTACGCGGGCGACACCGCCCACACGGCCGTCAGCGCCTCCGACACCGTCGACGTCTCCCGCGCCTCGACCTCGCTGAGCCTGAACAACAACGGCAAGCTGTACTCGTACGGCGCCGACGTGAAGTTCACCGCGCACCTCGGGACGACGTACAAGAACCGCTCCGTCTCGATCTACGCCGACCCCTTCGGCAGCGACAAGGGCAAGAAGCTGATCAAGACCGGCACGGTCAACTCCGACGGCAACATCAGTGCCTGGGTGGACATGACCCGGGACACCGCCGTCACCGCGGTCTTCTCGGGCGACTCCCGCTACAAGCCGAAGACCGTCAAGTCCACGGCCTACGCCAAAGTCAAGATCTCCACCGCCGTCTCCAAGCACTACAAGACGGCGAAGATCGGCTCGACGACGTACTACTGGTTCCACAAGAGCACCGACCCGCTGCTCACGACGACGATGACCTACTACCCGGGCCGCCAGCAGCGCTTCGACCTCCAGGTCTACTACCAGGGCACCTGGTACTCCTCGGACTCGGAGTACTTCCCGCTCGGTACGAGCGGCAAGTCGGCCGTGTCCCTCGGGGCACCCGGTGAGTCGGGCATCCGGGCGCGGATGCGGTCGGTGTACGTCAACGGCTCGTCCGGCGACACCGTGAACTCGACGACGTACGGGTCCTGGAAGTACCTGTACTTCAGCAACTGACGCGGGTCAGGCCCGCGTGGTGGAGCCCGGAGGGAATGTCCTCCGGGCTTCTGCCGTTAGGGGTGGCAGAAAGTTCAATGCTCAACTAAACTGGTCGCACCAAGGAGGTACCGACATGCCTGCAGTGACCGTCGAGAACCCACTGACGCTTCCCCGCGTCGCCGCCCCCGCGGACGCCGTGGCCCGTCCCGTACTCGCCGTCACGACCGCGCCGAGCGGCTTCGAGGGCGAGGGCTTCCCGGTGCGCCGAGCGTTCGCCGGGATCAATTACCGGCATCTGGATCCGTTCATCATGATGGATCAGATGGGAGAGGTGGAGTACGCGCCGGGCGAGCCGAAGGGGACTCCCTGGCACCCGCACCGGGGCTTCGAGACCGTCACCTACATCATCGACGGGATCTTCGACCACCAGGACAGCCAGGGCGGTGGCGGCACCATCACCAACGGCGACACCCAGTGGATGACCGCCGGCTCGGGCCTCCTCCACATCGAGGCGCCGCCGGAGTCGCTGGTCATGTCCGGAGGGCTCTTCCACGGCCTCCAGCTGTGGGTCAACCTCCCGGCCAAGGACAAGATGATGGCGCCCCGGTACCAGGACATCCGCGGCGGCAACGTCCAGCTGCTGACGACGCCCGACGGCGGCGCGCTGCTCCGGGTCATCGCCGGTGAGCTCGACGGCCACCAGGGTCCCGGCATCACCCACACCCCGATCACGATGATCCACGCGACGCTGGCACCGGGCGCGGAGATCACGCTGCCGTGGCGCGAGGACTTCAACGGCCTCGCGTACGTGCTGGCGGGGCGTGGTTCCGTGGGTGCCGAGCGGCGTCCGGTCCAGATGGGGCAGACGGCCGTCTTCGGTGCCGGCGGTTCCCTGACGGTCCGTGCGGACGAGAAGCAGGACTCCCACACGCCGGACCTCGAGGTCGTCCTCCTCGGCGGACAGCCGATCCGTGAGCCGATGGCCCACTACGGCCCGTTCGTCATGAACACCCGCGAGGAACTCCAGCAGGCGTTCGACGACTTCCAGAAGGGCCGGCTGGGGACGATCCCCGCCGTGCACGGAATGTCGGAGGGCGGCCTGTAAGGCGCACCGGTTCCCCGGCTCTCCAGGGCCCGAATCCGCAAGCTCGGTCTGCGGATTCGGGCCCTTGCCGTACTACGAGAAGTGATTCAGCCCTGCTCAGCGAACGCCAGGATGTCGGGGAGCGCTTCGCGGAGGGTGGGGAAGCGGCGGTGGGGGCCTTCGGGGGCGGTTGCGGTGTTCACGCTCCATACCTGCATTCCGGCGTTCAGGCCTGAGCGGATTCCGGAGGGGGCGTCCTCTATGACCAGGCAGTCCTCGGGGGGTGCGCCCAGGTGGGTGGCGGCCTGGAGGTAGGGGGTGGGGGACGGTTTGCCCTCGGGCACCGCTGCCGCGTCCACTATCAGGGACGGTAGAGGGAGGCCGGTGCGCTGGAAGCGGCCGCGGACTCGGTGTTCGTAGTTCGAGGTGACCAGGGCCCAGGAGTCCGGGGGGAGGGCGTGGAGGAGTTCGGAGGCGCCGTCGAAGGCTGAGTAGACGCCGGATCTGACGTCGGCGTCCTCCAGTTCGTGCAGAGTCGCCAGGCAGTGTTGGGGGTTCTGGTTCGGGGCGACCTGGGCGAACGTTTCCAGGGGGCGGGTGCGCAGGGCCACCTCGTAGACCTCGGTCGGGTTCAGGTCGTAGCGCTCCGCCCAGGTGGCCCAGACCCGGCGTTGGTTGTTCACCGCGTCGATCAAGGTGCCGTCCACGTCGAACAGGACGTACTTCCGGCGGCCGGGGTGGGAGGGTTCGCTCGTCACCTGTTGATCATGGCAGGTGGCCGTGGGCCGGTTCGAGGGCTCGTTCGGCTGCTTCTGCGCGACACCGGAACTGACGTATGGCCAGATGGGAGCATGCAGGAACCGTCGACTGCGCTGCTCCCGGCCCCGATTCGTCGTATCGCCGCCTGGTGTGCCGTGGTGCTGCTTGTTGCCGGGGTCGTGTACGTCGGCATCCGGCTGTGCGCGGAGTTCCGTACCGCTGTCGTGCCGGTGCTGCTCGCGCTGCTCGGGACCGCGTTGCTCGGGCCGTTGCACCGGTGGCTCATCAAGGTCAGGGTCGGGCGGTCGCTGGCCGCCGGGCTCACCTGTGTGGCGGTGGTCGGCGTGGTCGGTGGGGCCGTCTACATCGTCGTCGCGGCGCTCATCGACACCGGCGACGAGATCGTCGCCTCGCTCAAGGACGCGGCTCAGGGGATCGCCGATCACTTCGGGGCGGCCGGGACCTCGCTCGATGATCTCGCCTCCAACGCCAAGGAGTTGCTGAGCAAGTTCGGGGGGACCGCCGCGTCCGGGGTCATCAGCGGGGTGAGTGTCGTCGGGGAGGCCCTGGCGATGGCCGTCCTCGCGCTTTTTCTCGTCTTCTTCTTTCTGCGGGATTCGCATCGGGCCGTGGGTGCGCTGCGGTCGGTGGTTCCCGCCTCCTCCGGTGATCTCGTCGAGGCCATGGCGCGGCGGGCCTTCGAGGCGATGGAGGGGTTCATGCGGGGGACCACCCTCATCGCGCTCATCGATGCCACCTGCATCGCCGTCGGGCTGCTGATCCTGGACGTGCCGGGTGCCGTGGGGCTCGGGGCGCTTGTGTTCGTCGGGGCGTACATCCCCTATCTCGGCGCGTTCATCTCGGGGGCCGTCGCGGTGCTCGTCGCGTTGGCCGACCGTGGGTTCGTCATCGCCTTGTGGGCGTTGGGAGTCGTGCTCGCCGTGCAGGTGCTGGAGGGGCATGTGCTGCAGCCCGTCATCCAGAGCCGTACCGTGCAGATGCATCCGGCGGTGGTGATGCTTGCCATCACCGCGGGGGCGTCCGTGTCCGGGATTCTCGGGATGCTGCTCGCCGTGCCGCTGACCGCCGCCGCGTTCGGGATCGCGCACGAGCTGAGGGAGCGTTACGCGGGCGCGGAGGACTCGTCCGCCGTCGACTCGTAGAGCTCGAACCAGATGCTCTTGCCCTCGCCCCGCGGGTCGACTCCCCAGGCGTCGGCGAGGAGTTCGATGAGCATCAGGCCGCGGCCGGAGGAGGCGAGTTCGCCGGGGCGGCGTTTGTGGGGGAGGTCGTCGCTGGTGTCGGTGACCTCGATGCGCATACGGCGGCTGCCGGGGCCCTCGCCGTGGACCTCGGCGAGGAGGAGCGCGTCGGCGTCCGTGTGGACGAGGACGTTCGTCAGCATCTCGGAGAGGAGCAGGACGGCGGAGTCGATCTGGTCCTGGGAGGGCCAGTCGTGGAGGAGTTCCCTGAGCTGTTCGCGGGCCACTCCCACGCGTTCCGGTTCCGCCTGGGCCACCGAGAGCATCGTGCGGCGGACCTGGGGCGGGGTGACCGTGTCGCCGCAGCCGCAGCCGTCTCCCTCGCGGTGCAGGAGCAGGACCGCTATGTCGTCCTCGCGGCGGTCGGTCAGGGGGCCCGGGGTGTGGTGGGAGGAGGGGCCGTGGACCGCCTGGACCAGGGCGTCGGCGAGTTCCTCGAGGTCGTCGCCCTTGTGTTCCTCCAGGATGGTGCGGACCCGCTGCCAGCCCGTGTCGAGGTCGTGGCCGCCGGTCTCCAGGAGGCCGTCCGTGCAGACCATCATCGTCTCGCCGGGTTCGAGGGTGAGCCGGGTGGTGGGGTAGTCGGCGTCCGGGTCGATGCCGAGGGGGAGGCCGCCGTCGGTGCGGCGGGCTATCACCGTGCCGTCGGCCATGCGGATCGCCGGGTCGGGGTGGCCGGCGCGGGCGATGTCGAGGGCGCCGGTCCTGGGGTCGACCTCGGCGTAGAGGCAGGTCGCGAAGCGCAGGTCGCCGGGGTCCTGGTCGTCGTCGTACGTCATGCCGTGCAGGAACCGGGAGGCGCGGGAGAGGACGGCGTCGGGGCGGTGGCCCTCGGAGGCGTAGGCGCGCAGCGCGATGCGGAGCTGGCCCATCAGGCCCGCCGCGCGGACGTCATGGCCTTGTACGTCGCCGATGACGAGGGCGAGGCGGCCGTTGGGCAGCGGGATCATGTCGTACCAGTCGCCGCCGACCTGGAGGCCGCCGCCGGTGGGGACGTAGCGGGCGGCGACGCTCATGCCGGGTATCTCGGGGCCCAGCTTGGGGAGCATGGAGCGCTGGAGGCCGTCCGTCAGCTCGCGGGCGGATTCCGCGGCCTCGGCGCGGGAGAGGGCCTGGGCGAGCATGCGGGCGACGGTGGTGAGGACCGAGCGCTCGTCGGGGGTGAAGGCCACCGGGTAGGTGAAGGCCGCCATCCAGGCGCCCATGGTGCGGCCGGCGACCGTCAGCGGCAGGAACGCCCAGGACTGGCGGCCGAAGTGGGCGGCCAGCGGCCAGGTGACCGGGTAGCGGTCGCGGTAGCGCTCGGGGCTCGACAGGTACACCGCGCGGCCGGTGCGGACGACCTCCGCCGCCGGGTAGTCCGTCTCCAGGGACATGTGGGAGAAGGGGCCTTCGTCGCCGGGCTGCTGGCCGTGGTGGCCGATGATCTTCAGGCGGTCGCCCTCGACGCCGAAGACCGCCAGGCCGTCGGGGGAGAAGCCGGGCATGGAGAGGCCGGCGGCGACGCGCAGGACCTCTTCCGTGGAGCGGGCCTCGGCCAGGGCGCGGCCCGCGTCCAGCAGGAACGCCTCGCGGGAGCGGCGCCAGTCGCCGGTGATCGCGGTGCTGCTGCGGGCCGCCGCGGTGGTCGGCGAGGGCTCGGTGACCTCCTGCATCGCGCCGATCAGGACGAAGGCGCGGCGCTCGGCGTCGTACGACGGCTTGGAGCGGCTGCGTACGACGCGGATCACCCGGTTCTGCTCGTCCATGATCCGGATGCGGACCTCGGCGAGGGTGCCCTCGGCGACGGCGAGCTGGATCACGCCCGTGATCTCGTTCCAGTCCACGGGGTGCATGCGCGCGCGTGCCTGGACCTCGGTGAGGGTGGTGGCCTCGGCCCGCAGTCCGAGCAGCCGGGCTGCCTCGGCGTCCACGGTGACCAGGCCCGTCGCGGTGTCCCAGTGCCACAGGCCGGTAGCGAGGGCGGAGAGGACCTCCCCCACGGCGGGCAAGGGCTCACCAGTGCGCATTGCCCCACTGTAAGAAGAGGTGATCGCACCGTGCCACTGATGGCCCATGCATGCATACGACGTAAATGGTGGAGAGGCGATCTTGGGGCGGCCGGTACCCTTGGGAGGTCCGGGCACCATGGCCCGTTCCTGTCGGGGAGTGACCCTCGGCACACGCCCACACTGTAAGGACGATGAACGACGATGCATCGGTACAGGTCCCACACCTGCGGCGAGCTCCGCTCCTCTGACGTCGGCACCGACGTCCGGCTGAGTGGCTGGCTGCACAATCGGCGCGACCTGGGCGGCATCCTCTTCATCGATCTGCGCGATCACTACGGCATCACGCAGCTGGTCGCCCGCCCGGGCACCGAGGCCTACGAGGCGCTGGACAAGGTCTCCAAGGAGTCCACGGTCCGTATCGACGGCCGCGTTGTTTCACGTGGAACCGAGAACGTGAACCCGGATCTGCCGACCGGTGAGATCGAGGTCGAGGTGAGCGAGGTCGAGCTGCTCGGCGCCGCCGCCCCGCTGCCGTTCACGATCAACACCGAGGACGGGGTCAACGAGGAGCGGCGTCTGGAGTACCGCTTCCTCGACCTGCGCCGCGAGCGCATGCACAAGAACATCATGCTGCGGTCGTCGGTCATCGCCTCGATCCGCTCCAAGATGGTGGCCCTCGGCTTCAACGAGATGGCGACGCCGATCCTGTCCGCCACCTCCCCGGAGGGCGCGCGTGACTTCGTGGTGCCGTCCCGTCTGAACCCGGGCAAGTTCTACGCCCTCCCCCAGGCTCCGCAGCAGTTCAAGCAGCTGCTGATGATCTCGGGCTTCGACCGCTACTTCCAGATCGCGCCCTGCTTCCGTGACGAGGACGCGCGCGCGGACCGCTCGCCGGGCGAGTTCTACCAGCTCGACGTCGAGATGAGCTTCGTCGAGCAGGAGGACGTCTTCCAGCCGATCGAGAAGCTCATGACCGAGCTGTTCGAGGAGTTCGGCAACGGGCGTCATGTGACCTCGCCGTTCCCGCGGATCCCGTTCCGCGAGGCGATGCTGAAGTACGGCTCCGACAAGCCGGACCTGCGCGCCCAGCTGGAGCTCGTCGACATCACCGACATCTTCGAGGGCTCGGAGTTCAAGGCCTTCGCCGGCAAGCACGTGCGCGCGCTGCCGGTGCCGGACGTCTCCGCCCAGCCGCGGAAGTTCTTCGACCAGCTCGGCGACTTCGCCGTCACGCTGGGTGCGAAGGGCCTGGCCTGGGTGCGTGTGGCCGAGGACGGTTCGCTCACCGGCCCGATCGCGAAGTTCCTCACCGAGGAGAACGTCGCCGAGCTGACCAAGCGGCTGTCGCTGGCTGCCGGACACGCGGTGTTCTTCGGCGCGGGCGAGTTCGACGAGGTCTCGAGGATCATGGGCGCGGTGCGGGTCGAGGCCGCCAAGCGTGCCGGGCACTTCGAGGAGAACGTCTTCCGGTTCTGCTGGATCGTCGACTTCCCGATGTACGAGAAGGACGAGGACACCGGCGCGATCGACTTCTCGCACAACCCGTTCTCGATGCCGCAGGGCGGTCTCGAGGCCCTGGAGACCCAGGACCCGCTGGACATCCTGGGCTGGCAGTACGACATCGTCTGCAACGGTGTCGAGCTGTCCTCCGGCGCGATCCGGAACCACGAGCCCGAGATCATGCTGAAGGCCTTCGAGATCGCGGGCTACGACCGGGAGACCGTCGAGGAGAAGTTCGCGGGCATGCTCCGCGCGTTCCGCTTCGGCGCCCCGCCGCACGGCGGCATCGCCCCCGGCGTCGACCGCATCGTGATGCTCCTCGCCGACGAGCCGAACATCCGCGAGACCATCGCCTTCCCGCTCAACGGCAACGCCCAGGACCTGATGATGGGCGCGCCGACGGAGCTGGAGGAGGCGCGGCTGAAGGAGCTGCACCTGACGGTGCGCAAGCCGCAGCCGAAGTAACAAGCGGACAGGAAGGGCTCGAAACCGGCGTCGGTTTCGAGCCCTTTCGCTTGCGCCCCCTGATTCACAGCTCCCTCCGATGTTCCTGCCGGATCTCCCGCCCCTAGCGTCCCGGGGCATGACGGGAACTCAGAAAGCAGACGACAGAGGGCAGTTGAGGCGCAGGACCGTCCTGGCGGCCGGTGGTGTGACGGTGACCGCGGTGGGGGTGGGCGGCGCCTTCACCGCTACTGCGTCCGCGGGCGAGGAGACGGCCGGGGCCGACGCCTGCTACAAGCTGACCTCGGAGACCACCGAGGGCCCCTACTACATCGACGCCGACAAGATCCGCAGGGACGTCACCGAGGACCGGGAGGGCATTCCGCTGCTCCTCGCCCTCAGGGTGATCGACAACGAAACGTGCCGGCCGATCCGCGATGCCGCGGTGGACATCTGGCACTGCGACGCGGTGGGTGTGTACTCGGGGTACGAGGACATGGGCAACGGGGGTGGCGGGGGCGGCGGGCCGGCGCCGACGGAATCGCCGACCGGTACGCCCACCGACGCCCCCACCGGTCCTCCCCCGGGCGGTGGCGGCGGGCATCAGGAGCCGACCGACGACACCCGCTATCTGCGCGGCACCTGGCGGACCGACAGGCACGGGCGGGTCGCCTTCCGGACGGTGTTCCCGGGCTGGTACCGGGGCCGTACCGTGCACATCCATGTGAAGGTGCACGTCGACGGCGCGTGGACGGACGCCGGGTACGAGGGCGGGCACACCTGCCACACCGGGCAGTTCTTCTTCGACGAGGAGTCGGTGCTCGCCTCGGCGGCCGTGGAGCCGTACGCCTCCAACACGGCGGAGCGGACCACGCTCGACGAGGACACCATCTACGACGGCAGCGGCACCCAGGGTGGCCTGCTGAAGCTGCGGTACCGCAAGGACGACATCGCGAAGGGCGTGCGCGGGTCGATCACGGTCGGCGTGGACCCCGAGGCGACGAACGACGGCACCTGAGCCGACCGGGCCCCGCTTCCCCGGCCCGTCTGCGGCCGTGAGGGGGCGGGGCTCTCCTCATTGTGTCCATACATGTGGACGTCTGAACAACCCATTGACCCGCACTGTCGCCCTTCGTAAGGTCGCGCAGATACGTGAAGGCAGTTCATGTATGTGTACAACCATCGTGGGAGACAACGATGTCAGAACCCGAGAGCCGCGCCGTCGGCAAGTTCCTCCGCCGGATGATGCCGCTGCTGGTGCTGATGCTGCTGGTCAACAATCTGGACCGGACGAACATCGGGTTCGTCCAGGACGAGCTACAGGCCGATGTCGGGGTCAGCGCCACCGCCTACGGGCTCGGCGCGGGCCTGTTCTTCATCGGGTACGCCCTGTTCGAGGTGCCCAGCAACATGCTCCTCGAACGCTTCGGGGCCCGGGTCTGGCTGACCCGGATCATGATCACCTGGGGGCTGGTGATCGTGGCGATGTGCTTCATCCACAACGTCACGATGTTCTACGTCCTGCGCTTCCTGCTGGGCGTCGCGGAGGCCGGGTTCTTCCCCGGCGCCATGCTCTACATGACCCAGTGGCTGCCCGACGCCCATCGCGGGCGGGCCGGCGCGATCTTCCTGGGCGGGTCGGCCGCGGCCGGCATCGTGACCGGGCCGATCACCGGGGCGCTGCTGGAGCTGCACGGGGCGCACGGGATCGCCGGCTGGCGGTGGATGTTCGCTCTGGAGGGCGTCTTCTCGGTCGTCGTCGGGATCGTCGCCGGGTTCTTCCTCGTCTCCCGCATCGAGGACGCGCGCTGGCTCGCCGCCGACGAGAAGGCGGCGCTGCGCGCGGCGGTCGCCCGCGACGAGGACGTCCGCAGCCGGGCCCCGCGCACCTCCCGGCTCCGGCTCGTCCTCCACCCCCAGGTCGCCCTGCTCACCGGGGCGTTCTTCGCGATGACGCTCACCGGGTACGCGATCACGTTCTGGCTGCCGAGCCTCATCGAGGAGATCGGCGGGCTGTCGTCCTTCGAGGTCGGGCTGCTGTCGGCGATCCCGGCGGTGTGCTCGATGATCGCCATGTACGCGATGAGCCACTTCACCGACCGGGCACCCGACCGGCGCCCCTATCTGGCGGTCACGCTCGTCCTCGCCGCGATCGGCACGTTCCTCGCCACGCTCGGCTCGCCGTGGTTCGGGCTCGCCGCCGTCACGCTCGCCGGGGTCGGCTCCAAGTGCGCGGCCACGTTGTTCTGGCCGATGGCACAGTCCGGCCTCGATCTCAGGATCGCCGCGCCGGGGCTGGCACTGATCAACTCCATAGGAAATCTCGGCGGGTTCGTCTCGCCCTTCCTCTTCGGCTATCTCAAGGACACGACCGGCAGCACCAACGGCGGCCTCTACACGCTGTCGGCGGCGTCGCTCCTCGCGGTGGTCGCGGCGCGCTACCTCCGCGGTGCGCGGGCCGCGGACGCGACCGCGGGGACGGTCGGCGCCACCGTCGTAGCGGGACCGACTCCCAAGTAAGGCAAGGCTCACCTGGTGTTTCCCTGTGAGGGGGTCACAGCTCTCGCCTGTGGCCCTCCCAGTCTTCTTACCTAACTTCGGTGCCCATGACGGGAAACCAGCAGGGCAACGAACCGAAGCACAGGCGGGATCTGACGCGGCGCAAGGTCGTCGTGGCGGGTGCGGGTGCCGCCGTCGCGGTGGGGGCGGGCGCGGCGCTCGCCTCGGGTGCGTTCGCCGACGAGACCACGGACAGCGCCTCCGCCTCCGCGAGCAGCACCGGTTCCGCCGCCGAGACGTGCTACAAGCTGACCTCGGAGACCACCGAGGGGCCGTACTACATCGACGCCGACAAGATCCGCCGGGACATCACCGAGGACAAGGAGGGCATCCCGCTCGTCCTGAACCTCAAGGTGATCGACGCCGAGACGTGCAAGCCGATCGCGAACGCGGCCGTGGACATCTGGCACTGCGACGCGCTGGGCATCTACTCGGGGTACGAGAGCATGTCGTCCGGCGGTGGCGGTGGCGGCATGCCGACCGACGCCCCCAGCGACGGCGCCACGCCCACCGGTGAGCCGCCGTCCGGCGCGCCCTCCGGTGGCACCGGCGGCTCCATCCACGAGGAGCCCACCGACGACGAGCGCTATCTGCGCGGTACCTGGAAGACGGACAAGCACGGCAAGGTCACCTTCAAGACCATCTTCCCCGGCTGGTACCAGGGCCGCTGCGTGCACATCCACACGAAGGTGCACGTCAACGGCGAGTGGACGGACGCCGGTTACGAGGGCGGCAACACCTGCCACACCGGCCAGTTCTTCTTCTCCGAGGAGTCCGTGCTCGCCTCCGCCGAGGTCGAGCCGTACTCCACCAGCACCACCACCCGCACCACGCTCACCGAGGACACCATCTACGACCAGAGCGGCACCGCGGGCGGTCTCCTCAAGCTGAAGTACGACAAGAAGCACATCGCCAAGGGCGTCGTCGGCTCCATCACCATGGGCGTCGACCCGGACGCGGAGAACGACAACACCACCATGTGACACCGCGCGGATGACAGGGCGCCCGGGACGGTCAAGTCCCGGGCGCCCTTTGCGCGGTGGCCCCTTACAGGCCCAGCGACAGGTAGGTCGCGTCCAGTTCCGCCACGTCCAGGCCGGCCGCCTGACGGACCAGGCGGATCGCGCGGTAGATCTGGTTGATGTGGGCGATGTCGTGGCCGACCACCTTCTTGATCATGACCTCCATGGTCTCGCCGCCCTGCTCGCCGTGGTGGCCGGTGCGCTGCCAGTCCTCGGGCGGCAGGGCCGCGAGCAGGGCCACGTTGGAGGCGCGCAGGCCGGTCCAGGCGTCGAGCATCTGGCGGAACGGGAGGCGGGGCAGCGGGGCCCACTTCTCCTCGTCGTAGCCGGGGTAGACCGGGGCGTCCTCGGTGGCGACCAGGCGCCAGCGGAAGCCGTAGACGATGTCGACGTCGAAGAGGTGCCCGACGGTGAACGCGGCCGGCCACTCCCCCTCCTCCGGGACCGTCTCGGCGAGCTCGGTCGGCAGGTCCGCGAAGAGCCGCGCGGCCCACACCGGGGTCTTGGCGAGGACGTCGAACGGGTCGCGCTCGGCGGCGACTTCGAGGAGCGCGGTGACGTATGCCGCCGGGTCCTCGGTCGCGGAGGGGATGTCAATGCGGGGAACTTCGGTGCTGCTGACGGTCATCGGGGTCTCTCTGGTGTGAAGTGACGGGTGGTGCGGATCAGTTGGTGGTGGCGGACACGGGCTCGGGCGTCTGGGCCGCCGGAGTCTCCGTCTGCCGTACGCCGGGCTTGGCGCCCAGCACCAGGACCGCGCCGAGGACGGCGACGGCGGCACAGACGGTCCAGTGCAGCGGGGCGTTGATGCCGTAGAGGAGGCCGCCGACGGCCGGGCCGAGGGTGCCGCCGAGGGTGTGGGCGAGGCCTTCGGCGCCCTGGTAGCGGCCACGCAGGTGGGCCGGGGAGAACTCGGCCGGGTAGGCGTTGGCGATCGGGGTGTAGATGGTCTCGGCGACCGTCCACAGGACGACCGTCAGGGCCAGCAGCCACACCGCGTTCATCGCGCCCGTCAGCCCCATGCCGGCGCCGAGCAGCAGCAGGCCGAGGGCGATGACGCGGCGCGGGTCGCGGCGCTCGGTGTGCCGGGTGAGGGGCAGCTCGATGACCACGCACAGCAGGGCGTTCAGCCCGAGGAGCAGGCCGTAGACGGTGTTGGAGAAGCCGGCGTCGGTGACGTGCAGGGGGAGCGTCGCAGTCGTCTGGCCGTAGACGAAGGTCGCGGCGACCATCGACAGCAGGAACAGCACGTACGGGCGGTCGGTGAAGACCTCGCGGTAGCCGCCCTTGCCCGCCGCCTCGGAGGCGGTGACCGGGGCCTGTGCCGGGCGGCCGGCCGGCAGGAGCAGCAGGGCCAGGGTGCCGAAGGCGACGGAGAACAGGGCGTCGCCCGCGAAGACGTACGTGTAGGAGTGGCCGCTGAGCAGACCGCCGACCAGCGGGCCGACCGCCATGCCGACGTTGACGGCGAGGCGGAGCACCGCGAACGCCATGACCCGCTGCTCGCCGTCGACGACGTCGACGAGGAGCGCGCCGGCCGCCGGGCGGTACAGCTGGGCGAAGACGCCGACCAGGCAGACCAGGGCGGTCGTGGTGACCAGGCCGTCCGTGAAGGGGACCGCGGCGGTGGCCGCAGCCGAGCCGAACATCGACACCGCGATGGCGCTGCGGCGGCCGAACCTGTCGGCGACCGTGCCACCGATCATGTTGCCGACGAAGGTGCCGAGGCCGACCGCGGCGACCGCGAGGCCCGCCTGTGCGGTGGAGTAGCCGCGGGAGACGAGGAAGAGCACGAGGAAGACGTTGAGGAAGTTCCCGAACTTGATCAGGAACATCCCCGCGAAGATCACCCAGGCGCTGCGCGGCAGTTGGCGCAGGCGCTGGTGAAGGGGGGCGGTGTCCGCCATGGGTGGGGCTCCTTCAGGAGGGGAGGTCGGAAGGGGCGTCGGCCGCCGGTACGCGCCGCGCCGCCACCAGCACGCAGACCAGCAGGGCGTAGGCGGCGGCGGTGGTGACGGCGAAGAACGTGGCCGCGCCGTCGAGGAAGGCACCGGCGCCTTCGGTGGTCTCACCCATGGGCACGACGTAGGCCTCGAGGGTGATCTTCAGTCCCGCTCCGATGAAGGTGAGCAGGAAGGCGGCGGTGGTCATCACCAGAAGGAACTGACGAGTACGGGGCTCATACATGGCGGGCTGGTCCTTGGGGGATTGGTGACTTTGTTTCACGCCGGGCGACGGCGACCTGCGGTTTTACGGCACCCAGGTGACACAAACTCACCAATCACCTGGGCTTGGGCGTCAGCCGGCTGCCGGGGCCAGCTCCTTTTCCTCCAGCGGGGCTTCGGGCGCCGCCGTGGTGTCCGTCGGGGGTACGCGGCTGGCCAGGACCAGGACGCAGGCCGCCGCCGCGAGGGCCGCGCAGCCGAGGGTGACCGGGGTGTAGCTGTGCGTCGAGTCGGCCATCAGGGCGCCGACCTCGCTGGTGAGGGCGGTGCCGAGGGCGTGGACCGTCCACACCAGGCCCATGCCGAAGCCGCGCACCTCGACGGGCAGGACCCGGGCCGCCCACATGGTGGTGGCGATGACCGTGGCCAGGTAGCTGATGCCGAAGACGATGCCGAAGGCGATCGCGACCGTGCCGGTCGGCGTGAGGGCGACCAGCAGCATCGCCACCCCGCGCACCGCGTACGCGCTCAGCAGCACCGCCTTGATCCGGCCCCGGTCGCACAGCCAGCCCGCGAGCAGTCCGCCGGCGATCTCGAAGACGCCGAGCAGGGCGACGGCGGTGGAGGAGACGGTGTGGCCCAGGCCGTGGTCGTGCATCAGCGGGATGAAGTGCACGTCGATGAAGGCCATCGTGGCGCCGCAGGCGAACATGGCGAGCGCGAGCCGGCGCAGGTCAGCGTTGCGGGTGGTGAGCCGGAACCGCTCGGCGAAGGACAGCCGGACCGGCGACTCGTCCGGCACGGCGGCTTCCGCGTCCGCCGACGTCACCTTGCCCGACGCCCGCGCCACCAGCAGCGCGACCGGCGCCAGCACGAACAGGAAGACCAGGCCGACCACGAGCAGCACGTTCTCCCAGCTCGCCCAGGTGCCGAGCCAGGACCACAGCGGCACCAGGACGACGAAGCCGACGGCCGCGCCGTTGGTGAGCAGCGCGTACATCAGGCCCTTGCGGCCGTCGCGGAAGAGCTCGTCGACGAGGACGCCGAGCGGGACGTACGACAGCATCGTCGAGGCGAGCGCGGCGACGACGGCGTACACCGCGACGAACAGCCACAGCCGGCCGGCAAGCGCGCAGCCGACGAGGGCCGCGCCGGACAGGGCGGTGCCGACGGCGAGGGTGGCGGCGCCGCCGATGCGGTCGGCGATCGCGCCGACCAGCGGGGAGGCCACGGCGACGGTGACGGCGAAGAGCGTGGTCGCCCAGGCGAGGGCGCCGCGCGAGCCGCCGAAGGTGTCGGCCATCGGCACGAAGTAGACCTGGACGGTGTTCTTCAGCGCCGAACCGGCGAGGGTCAGCAGGAAGGCCGCGGCGCTCAGCACCAGCAGCAGAGCCCGGACGTTGGGCTTAGACATGGGTCACCTCGGGGGCGGAGGACGAGGACACGGGGCGGCCCTCGGGGTCGAAGGGCTGCCTGAAGTCGAAGGCGTGCGCGCTGGGACCGTGCGTGTCCAGGTGCTCGAGGCGCCGGCAGGCCTCGGTCCAGGTGGGGATCTCGGTGTCGGCCACCCACCAGGCCGCGTACAGCTTGTGGGGGATCTGGGCGAACCAGCGGCGGCGGTCGCGCAGCGCCTGCCGGTGCAGACCGCCGTACGCGTACGCCTTCACGGAGGCGAGGTCGGTCCACAGCGAGAGGGTGGAGGCGCGGGTGTCGGTGTCGTCGGTGCGGCCGCCGGTGTAGAAGGCGGGCGCGTCGAAGAACCCCCAGTCGCCGTAGTCCCGGCCGAAATTCGTCCACTTGGTGTCGACGACGTCGATCGCGGTGGCGCGGGCGATGAAGCCGGGGCTGGTTTCCGAGGCGCCGAAAACCAGTGGTTCGAGTGCGTTGAAGTCGTCGTTCGACAGGTGCGGATACGGCTGCTTGAGCACGGCGAACGTAGTCATGGCGATCCTTGGCATGACCTCGATGTTCCCGGTGCGGCAGCGGCGTAGGAAGGGGAACGGGCGGGCACCAAAGTGCGTGGCACAAACGTGCCAGGGGGGCTTTTCCGGTGGCCTGCTGGATCAATTGTGCCGGGCATTCTTGTGCCACCTGGAAAGTATTTTCCCGGCGGAATTCATGGACCAGAGTTTTCGCCATGACCCAGCAATCAGCGACCTCGCGATCAACCGGTGACCCCACGCTGCTCGTCGTCGGCGGCCGGATCCAGACCCTGCGCAAGGCGGCCGCCCTCGGGATCCGTTTCGTGCTGATCCAGCACCAGGACCACTTCGTGCCGGAGGCGGCGAAGCTCGCCGAGGCCGTGATCATCGCCGACTACACCGACTGGGAGACCACCCGCCCGCTGATCGAGGCCGCGCACACCGCGTACGGCTTCACGCGGGTGGTGTCGATCACCGAGCCCGGTCTGGTGCCGGCCGCGCGGATCAGCGACCACCTGGGACTCGGCGGGACGACCGAGCGGACGGCCGAACTCCTGCGGGACAAGCGGGCGATGCGTGAGCTGCTGGCCGCCTCGGAGGACACCCGGGACCTGTCGGTCGCCGCCGCCGAGGTGACGAACGCGGAGGACCTCGTCGCCTTCGGCGCCGCGCACGGCTACCCGTTCGTGCTCAAGCCCGCCGACGCCACCGCCAGCCTCGGGGTCGAGCGCATCGACGGGCCCGAGCAGGCCGCCGCCGCGTGGGCCGGAGTAGAGGCACTGCGGGCCCGCACCGACCTTCAGTGGGGGAACTTCTTCCACATCGAGCGCTTCCTCGTCGAGCAGTACATCTCCGGCCCGGAGTTCAGCGTGGAGTCGTTCTCCTTCGCGGGCCGGCACGTGGTCCTC
This sequence comes from Streptomyces justiciae, assembly GCF_015163075.1. Lineage (GTDB taxonomy): Bacteria > Actinomycetota > Actinomycetes > Streptomycetales > Streptomycetaceae > Streptomyces > Streptomyces justiciae. Next base: position 463,903 of record NZ_JADDXU010000003.1, on the reverse strand, counting down.
GCGATCACGGAGAAGCTGACCGGCGGCGAGAACGGGTTCATCGAGTTCGGGCACGCCCTGCCGGCCCGGCTCACCCCCGAGCAGGAGCGGAGCGTCGAGGACACGGTCGCCCGCTTCCTGGACGCCCTCGGCCTCACGGACGGCGCCGCCCACACCGAGCTGCGGCTCACCCCCACCGGCCCGAAGATCATCGAGAGTCACAACCGCATGGGCGGCGACCGCATCTTCGACCTGCTGAACGCCGCCTACGGCATCGACGTCGAGGAGTGGATCGTGGCCTGGCAGTTCGGGCTGATCCCGGCCCTGGACGCCCGCCCGGTGCCGGGGCGCTCCGCCGCCACCCGCTTCCTGTCCGCCCGCCCCGGCACGGTCGTCGAGGTGCAGGGCGTCGAGGAGGCCAAGCAGCTGGCTGACGTCATCGACGTCGAGACCACCGTCAAGCCGGGCGACGTCCTCGGGGAGCTGCGCGGCAACTGGGACCGCGCGGGACAGGTGCTGACCACCGGTCCGGACACCACGGCGGCGATCGAGACCGCCGAGGCCCTGCTGGAGCAGATCACCGTCGTCACCGTCGAGCTGTCGCAGGAGGTCGCGGCATGAGCGGCGCGAAGATCCTGCTGATCATGCGGAACACGTACGCGTGGCACCGCGAGCACATCGAGACCCTGGAGCGGATGGGTCTGGAGATCCACCTGGCGACCGGCGTGAAGCAGGCCGCCGCCGACGGCCGCTTCGCCTCCGTGATCCCGGTCCCGGAGGAGCTGGAGGGCGAGTCGATGGCCGCCTTCTGCGCCGACGAGGCCCGCAGGCTGGGCATCGCCACCGCGATCACCTTCTACGACAGCGACATCGCCGTCACCTCCCGCACCAACCAGCTGCTCGGCCACTCCTGGCCGCGCCCCGCCGCCGACGCGATCTCCCGGGACAAGAAGCTCCAGCGCACCTTCCTCACCGAACACGCCCTGCCCGCCCCGCAGTTCGCCGGGGTGAGCGGCGTCGAGGCCGGCCTGGAGGCGGCCGAGGACTTCTCGTACCCCTTCATCGTCAAGCCCAGCGCGCTCGCCGCGAGCATCGGCGTGAGCCTGGTCCGTGACCGGGACGAGCTGGAGCGGGCGCTGACCGACGTGGCGCGGCTCGCCGAGGAGTGGGGCGGCTACTTCCCCAGCGACGGCCCCGAGATCGCGCTGATCGAGGAGTTCCTGCCGGGCAAGGAGGTCACCCTCGACGGGGTCGTCGTCAACGGCGAGTTCCACCTCGTCGGCGTCACCAACAAGATGCAGATGCCCGGCCCCTACTTCGAGGAGGACTTCTACACCCTGCCCTTCCGCACCCCGGAGGAGGAGCCGGAGCTGGTCGCGGTCGCCGAGGGCATCGTCGCCGGACTCGGCGTCGAGCACTGCCTGTTCAACGCCGAGTTCCGGCAGGACGCCCAAGGCCGGTACCGGGTCGTGGAGTTCGCCACCCGGATGAGCGGCGGCCAGAACTACCGCAACCTGCGCGAGGTGCACGGCATCGACGCGGTACGGCTGTACGCGAAGGCCGTGCTCGCCGGGGACGACGAGGCCAAGCGGGCCGCCGTCCTCGACGGCGAGGTCCGCAGGGCGGCCACGCCCCGCGCCGCGACCTGCATCAAGTTCGCCTACCGGACCGGCACGCTGGTCCGCAACAACCCCGGCGACGCCTACCACTCCCCGTACTTCCGCTCCTACATCCCCGCCTCCAAGCCCGGCGACCGGCTCCGCCGCGCCCCCGAGGGCTGGTACGAGATCGCGGGCTCCCTCGCCGTCGCCGCGCCCTACCGCAGCGTCGAGGACGTCGACCGGGTGGAGCGGATCGCCGCCGAACTCGACGAGCAGCTCGACGTCGTCATGGTGCCGCCCGTGGTCAGGGGCGCCGCGTGATCTTCCGCATGGGCATCACCGAGCCCACCGCCATCGACCCGTACAAGGCCCAGGAGGGCGAGGGGATCCTGGTCTGCAAGGCCCTGTTCACGGGCCTGCTCGCGCTCGACGAGGACGGCGGGCTGATCCCGGCCACGGCTCGGGAATGGGAGGCCGACCCGACCGCCACCACCTGGACCTTCCGGCTGCGCACCGACACCGTCTTCAGCGACGGCGAGCCGGTCACCGCGCACAGTTTCGTACGCGGCTGGCGGCGCGCCCTCGACCCCGAGGCCAACACCGAGACCGCCTACCACCTGGCGGGCGTCCGGGACTTCACGGCCGTGGACGACGCCACGCTGGTCGTCGAACTCACCGAGCCCGACGTCCAGTTCGACCTCAAGACGCTCCAGCCGGTCTTCTTCCCGGTGCCGTCCTGGACGCCGGCCGCGCTGGAGACGTCGTACAACGATCTCCCGGTCGGCAACGGCCCGTTCGTGATGGACGGACCCTGGCGGCACGGCGAGGCGATCCGGCTGCGGCGCAACGAGCGGTGGTTCGGGCCGCGGCCCGAGATCGACGAGATCCACCTCGACATCCTCGACCCGGTCACCGCCCTCGACGACGAGTACGCCCGCTTCGTCGACGGCACCTACGACTACGCCCGCATCCCGCCGGCCCGGACCAAGGAGGCTTCCGAAAAGGCCGGTTACCTGGAGCAGGAAGGCGCCGGGCTGTTCTACCTCATCCCCTTCTGCCACCAGACGCCCATGGGCTCGGTGGACGCCCGCCGGGCGGTCTCCGCCGCCATCGACCGGCAGGGGCTCATCGACACCCACTTCCACGGCAGCCGTACGGCCGCGCACTCGCTGCTCTCGCCGTGGTTCGGCAAGGCGCACACCCCGCGCGCGGAGATCGAGGACGACTGGACGGCGTACGACCCCTCCAGGGCCAGGGAAGCGGCCCGGCAGGCGGGGCTCGGGCCCGGTACCCGCGTCGACCTCGCCTACAACACCGGCGCCGGGCACGACGACTGGGTGATCGCTCTGGCCAACGGGTTGGAGCAAGTCCACGGCTGGCGGGTCGAGTTGCTGCGCACCGACGCGCGCGGACTCGTCGACCACCGCACGTCGATCGCGGCGGCAGGTCTGTGCCGCGCCGGGTGGGCCTGCGACTACCCCACCCCCGACAACATGCTCTTCCCGCTGCTGCACTCCTCGTGCACCGCCCCCGACGCCGAGGGCACCGCCCACGGCGACAACGAAGGGCGGTACGTCGACGCCGAGTTCGACGCCCTGGTGGCCCGCGCCCGCGCCGCCACCGACCCCGCCGAACGCGTCGACGCCTGGCGGCGGGCCGACCGGATCGCGATCCGCGACCTCGCCCTGATCCCCCTCTGGTACCGCACCGACCAACGCGTGTACGCGGCCGACCGCATCGGCGGCCTGCGCATCGACTTCGACGGCAACCCGACCTTCACGACTGTCACTTCAAGGAGCACTCAGCGATGACCAGCCGCACGTCCACTCCTGTCTACGACATCCTCGGCATCGGCTTCGGACCCGCCAACCTCGCCCTCGCCATCGCCCTGGAGGAGCGGAACTCACCGCTGACGGCACGCTTCCTGGAGGCCCGGCCGAGTCCGGAGTGGCAGCCCGGGATGCTGCTCGACGGCTCCGACATCCAGAACCACCCCAGCCGAGACCTGGTGACCCTGCGCAACCCGCGCTCCCGCTACAGCTTCCTCAACTACCTGCACGAGCAGGGCCGGCTGCTGCGCCACCTGAACCTGCCCTCGGAGTTCCCGCTGCGCAAGGAGTACGCCGGGTACATCCGCTGGGCCGCCGGCTTCTTCTCCCACCTCGTCGACTGCAACCAGCGGGCCGAGGGCCTGGAGGTCGTGGAGGAGAACGGGGAGCGGCTGTACGAGGTGACGACCATGTCGGGCCGCCGCTACCTCGGCCGCACGCTGGTCATGGGGCCGGGCCGGACGCCGTACATTCCGGCGCCTTACGACACGCTGCGCGGCGACCGGGTGTTCCACCTCACCCAGTACCTGCCGAAGCTGGCCTCGCTGACGGCTTCGGGCGAACCGGCCTCGGTCGCGGTCATCGGCGGCAGCCAGAGCGCGGTGGAGCTGGCGCTTGACCTCGGGCGGCGCTTCCCGCGGACGCGGGTCACGACGTACACCCGCTCCCACTCGCTGCGGCAGAAGGACACCAGCCCGTTCAGTGAGGAGGGGTACTTCCCCGAGTTCACCGACTACTACTTCCGGGCCTCGCGCGACGGCAAGAAGGCGCTCGACGCCTACATGCACCCGACGAACTACTCGTCCGCCGACATCGACGTGCTGCGGGAGCTGTACCTGGAGATCTACGAGCAGGAACTCGACGGCGACCAGCGGCTGTTCGTGCGCGGCAACCTGGAGGCCGTGTCGGTGGCCGAGGCCGACGGGCGGGTGAACATCGACTTCCGGGAGCGCAACACCGGAGAGACGGTGACGGACTCTGTCGACTTCGCCGTGCTTGCCACTGGGTTCCGGAACATGGGGCCGGGGGCGCATGAGGAGCTTTGCCCGCCGTTGATGGCCGGGCTGGCGTCGCGCTTCGCGAAGGAGAGCGACGGGCGGCTGGAGGTCTCCGGAGACTACGCGCTGATGCCGGTCGTCGACGGGACGCCGCCGCTGTTCCTCAACGGGCTGTGCGAGTCGAGCCATGGGATTGGTGACGCCGGGTCGTTCAGCTTGCTGTCGCTTCGGGCGGCGACGCTTACGGATTCGTTGAGTGCGGTGCTGTCCAGTAACGACCGGAGCGCCGTGCTGGCTGCGGCCTGATGCGCGTGTGCCGGTCCGTTGTGGCTGGTCGCGCAGTTCCCCGCGCCCCTAGGTATCCCTCACCGACGTAACTGGAGTGCTTGACCCTCATGACCGCAACCATTGATCACGCCGCTCCCACCTCCCCTGGCTACCCGGGACCCTTCGTTTCCGGCACCCTTCCCGGGCCCCGCAGCGCCGAGCTTCTCGACCGGCAGGCCGCTCGCGAATCCAACTCACGCTCCTATCCGCGAAAACTCCCCATAGCCATACGACGCGGCAAGGGGAGCTACGTAGAGGACCTCGACGGGAACGTCTTCCTCGACTTCCTCTCCGGGGCCGGCGTGCTCTCCCTCGGGCACAACCACCCCGAGCCGCTCGCCGCCGCGCACCGGCAGCTCGACGAGTTCGTGCACGGGCTGGACTTCCCGACCCCCATCAAGGACGAGTTCACCGAGCTGACCATCGGGATGCTGCCGGCGCCGATGCGGGAGCGGACACGTATCCACTTCTGCGGGCCCACCGGGGCCAACGCCGTCGACGCCGCGCTGAAGCTGTGCAAGACCGCCACCGGCCGCGAGGAGGTCATCACCTTCCAGGGCGGTTTCCACGGCGCCACGATGGCCGCGATGAGCGTGACCGGGCTCGTCGAGCAGAAGGAGCCGGTACGCGGCCGGATGCCGGGCGTGCACTTCTTCCCGTACTCCAACTGCCACAGCTGCCCCCTCGGCCTCAAGCGCGAGAACTGCGAGGTCAACTGCGCCACCTTCCTGGAGCGCGCCCTGACTGACGTCAACGGCGGCATCACCCTTCCCGCCGCCGTGATCATGGAGCTGGTCCAGGGCGAGGGCGGGGTCATCCCGGCCGACGTGGAGTTCGTGCGGCGGGTGCGTGAGGTCACCCGGCGGCTCGGCATCCCGATGATCGTCGACGAGGTGCAGAGCGGCTGCGGCCGTACCGGCACCTGGTTCGCCTTCGAGCAGTACGGCATCGAGCCCGATGTGGTGTGCGCGTCCAAGGCGCTGAGCGGCATGGGCCTGCCGGCCGCCGTCATCCTCTACGACGGGAAGCTGGACGCCTGGGCGCCGGGCGCCCACACCGGCACCTTCCGCGGCAACCAGCCCGCCTTCGCCGCCGCCGTCGCCACGATGAAGGTGGTCGAGCGGGAGCGGGTCCTGGAGAACGTCCGGGCGCGGGCCGAGCAGCTGATGGTGCACCTCCAGGGGCTGCGCGCGGTGAGCCCGTACGTCGCCGACGTGCGCGGGCTCGGGCTGATGACCGGTGTCGAGCTCAACGACCCCGTCACCGGGCAGCCCGCGACCAAGCTCGCCAAGCGCGTGCAGTGGGAGGCCGTCAGCCGCGGGCTGATCCTCGAACTCGGCGGCCGTGACGACTGCGTCGTGCGCATGCTGCCGCCCCTGAACTGCTCCGAGCAGGAGATCGACATCGCCGGACGCATCCTGCGCGAGGCCCTCACCGCCGCCGAGGAGGCCCTCCGATGAGCATGAGCCCGTACGACGTCCATGATCTCGTCGTCGCCGGGTTCGGGCCCTCCGGGATCGCGCTCGCCGCCGCCGTCGAGGACCACGACGACGCCCACGGCGGGGTGCTCAGCGCCCGCTACCTGGAGAAGGCCGCTGACTCCGCCTGGCAGCCCAACCTCGTCCTGCCCGGCACCGACATCCAGCACCACTTCCTGCGCGACTTCGCCACGCCCCGCGACCCGCGCTCCCGGTTCGGGTTCCCGAGCTATCTGCACCAGACCGGCCGCTTCTACCCGTTCACGCTGATGGGCGGCTACCCGAGCCGCCTGGAGTGGTCGGACTACGTGCAGTGGGCGGCCGGGCAGGTGCGCGGCCGGGTCGACTACCACCGCGAGGTGCTGTCGGTGGAGCCGGTGGTGGGGGACGACGGGCGGGTGCGCAGTGCCCGGGTCGTGGCGCGTGATCCCCGGGACGGTTCCGTGCACAGCGTCGAGGGCCGCAACATCGCCCTCGCCACCGGTCACGAGGCCTACGTCCCCGAGGTGTTCCGGCCCGCGCTCGGTGAACGTGTCTTTCACGCGAGCAAGTTGCTGCCCTCCCTGGCCGGACTCGGCCGGCTGGACCGCGTCGCCGTCATCGGCGCCGGGCAGACCGCCGGTGAGATCGTGCTGCACCTCGCCGGTCTCCACCCCGACGCCCACATCCACTCCCTGGTCCGGCACGCCGGCTTCCGGATGTACGAGCTGGGCCACTTCAGCAACGAGGTGTACTTCCCCGACGAGACCGACTACTTCTACGCGCTCGGCGACGAGGAGCGCGAGCGGGCTCTGAACCAGGCTCGGGCCACGAACTACGCCGCCGTGGACCCCGATGTCTCCACCGGGCTCTACCAGGCCGTCTACCAGGACCGGCTCACCGGGCGGCAACGGCTGCACATGCACCGCCGCACCGATGTGCGGGGGGTCTCCGTCATCGGGGACGTCGTACGGCTGGAGACCGAGGAGGTCTTCACCGGCGAGCGGAGCGTCATCGAGGCCGACGCCGTCATCGTCTGCACCGGCTACCGCGAGGCCGCCTTCCCCCGCCAACTGGAGGCGTTCAAGCCCTACTTGAAGTTCGACGCGCAGGGCCGCCCCGATGTCACCCGGGCCTACCGCGCCGAGACCACCGACGACTGCGAGGTGGGTCTCTACCTCGACGGCCTCACCGAGTGGCGGCACGGCATCGGCTCCGCCACCTCCTTCAGCCAGATGGCCGCCAAGGCCGACACCATCCACCGCGACCTGCGCAGCCGACTGCGGCAGCCCGTCGCCGCGTGAAACGGGGGAACCCATATGAGCGAGAAGAAGAGCTTGATGCACGTGTTCACCGCCCACGAGGACGACATGGTCTTCGAGGAGCCGTACAACGTCAGTGGCCGGCGCATCTTCCCCTGGCCCGGCGCGGTCGAGGAGCCCTTCTGGGGCGGTGCCTGGGTGGACGTGGCGCCCGGCGAGACGTCCACCGCGCACAACCACGACGAGAACGAGATGTTCTTCATCACCGAGGGCAGCGGTGTCATGCGCATCGGCGACGAGACGCGCCGGGTGCGGGCCGGGGAGACGGTGTTCATCACGCCGTACCAGGACCACGACCTCACCAACGACGGCGAGACCCGGCTGCGGTTCGTCACCATCTGGTGGGGCGGCGCCGAGGCGATCGCCCGCGAACGCGCCAAGTGGGCCGCCGTGTTCGAGATCGACGACCCGTCCGGTCCGGTCAACTCCCGTGTGGTGGCAGGGGTGTCCGCCTGATGAGTCCCATCGTGCACGCGCACGCCGACGCGGTGGTCGTCGGCGGCGGGGTGATCGGCGCGGCCATCGCGCACCAGCTCGCGCTGGCCGGACTCGGCCGGATCGTGCTGTGCGACCAGGGCCGGGTCAACGCCCAAGGCGCCACGTCCCGTTCGGGCGGGCTGCTGCGGCTGCACCACACCGCTGTGGCCGACACGCGGCTCGCCGCGCGCTCCCTGCCGGTGTTCGAGCAGTGGGCCGACGTCATCGGCGGCGACTGCGGCTACCGGCGCACCGGGTTCGTGATGATCGTCGGCGACAACCACGCCGAGGACCTGCGGCAGAACGCCGCCGCGACCACCGATGCCGCGGGGCATCGGCGGGTGGAGGTCGTCGACCCGTACGAGCTGAAGGAGATCTATCCCGGGCTCAGCACCGAGAACGTCGCGCTGGCCGCCTACGAGCCCGAGGGCGGCTACGCCGACCCGATGATGGCCTCCGGGGCGCTGCTGGCCGCCGCCTACCGGCTCGGGGTCTCCCCGTCCGAGGGCATCCGGGCGATGAAGGTCCTGGAGCACGCCGGTGTCGTCACCGGCGTCCTCACCTCCATCGGCCGCATCGACTCGCCGCTGGTGGTGCTGGCGGGCGGCGCCTGGGGCTCGGCCCCGGCCGAGTACCTCGGCGTGCACATCCCGGTGACCGCCCGCCGGATCGGCCTCGCGCAGGCCGAGCTGCCGGGGGCGGGGCGGCGCGGCTCGCGGGCCTCGGTGCCGACCTGCATCGACGACACCACCGGCTCCTACTTCCGGCCGGACGGCCTGGACCGCTTCTACTTCGGGGTGCCCAGCAAGCCGGACACCGAGCTGGGCCGGGACGTGGAGCCGCTCACGCAGGCCGAGTTGGAAGCGGCGATCAACGCGATCGCGGTCCGGGTCCCGCAGGCGGCCACCGCGCCCCTCGCCGGCACCCGCTCCGGCCTCGACGGCTACACGCCGGACAAGCGCCCGGTCGTCGGCGCCGCGGGCCCCGACGGGCTGTACCTCGCCCTCGGCTTCAGCGGCGGCGGCTTCAAGATGGCGCCCGCCGTGGCCGAGCTGGCGGCGAAGGAGATCATCGAGGGCGGCGCCGTACCCGGCAAGGCGATCCAGGAGCTCCTGGAGCCCTACCGTCCGCAGCGGTTCCTCGCGGGACGGCCGGTCAGACCGGAGGCGCCGTATGACCACATGTGAGAAGGGGCCGCGGCTGCGGGCGCTGCTCGCCGAGGACATCGCCACCGTCCTCGCCAAGGACCCCGCCGCCTCCTCCCGTGCCGAGGTGCTGCTCTACCCGCACATCCACGCCCTGTGGACGTACCGGGTCGCGCACCGCCTCTGGCAGCGCGGGCACCGCTTCACCGCCCGCGCCCTGTCGCTGCTGGCCCGCGCGGTCAGCGGCATCGAGATCCACCCGGGCGCGCGGATCGGCCGCCGCTTCTTCGTCGACCACGGCACCGCCGTCGTCATCGGCGAGACCGTCCGCATCGGCGACGACGTGATGCTCTACCACCAGGTCACGCTCGGCTCGGTCGGCTGGTGGAAGGACCTGCGCCGCCCGGCCGGGTCCCGCCGCCACCCCGTCGTCGGCGACCGCGTGATCATCGGCACCGGCGCCAGCGTCCTCGGCCCGGTCACCGTCGGCTCCGACTCCCGCGTCGGCGCCCACGCCATCGTCCTGGACGACCTCCCGCCGCACAGCCGCGTGGTGGCACCGACCTGCGAGGTGCTCCCGGCGCTCGACACGAGCGCCGTGCCGGAGCCCGCCCTCAACCAGCTCGCATCGTAAGGACTTCGAAGACCATGACCTCGTACGTCGTCACCAGCGCCCCGCCCAACCCCAACGGCGACCTCCACCTCGGCCACCTCTCCGGCCCGTTCCTCGGCGCCGACATCCTCAGCCGGCACCTCCGCCAGCGCGGCCACGACGTCCGGTACGTCGGCTACTCCGACGAGCACTCCTGCTACGTCCCGCGCCGCGCCGCCGAGATCGGCTCCACCGCGTACCCGACCGCGAAGCTGTTCGGCGACCGCATGGAGCAGACGCTGTCGCTGGGCTCCATGCACCACGACTGGTTCACCCGCCCGCTGACCGACACCACGCACACCGAGTTCGTGCAGCGCTTCTTCCTGGAGCTGTGGAACGCGGGCGCGCTGAAGGTCGAGGAGCTGCCCGTCTTCCGCTGCGAGCCCTGCGACCGCTACCTCTACGAGGCCGAGGTGCGCGGCGAGTGCCAGTTCTGCGCCGACCCCTCCGACGGCATCTACTGCGAGGCCTGCGGTCTCGCCCAGGACCCGGCGGGCCTGGCCAACCCCAAGTGCACGTCTTGCCGGCAGGAGCCGGGCCTGACCACCCTGCGCCGGATCGTGTTCCCGCTCGACGACTACCGCGACCGCCTCCAGGCCTACTACGCGGACGCCCAGTCGAAGGCGGAGTGGCGCCCGCGCCTGATCTCCTACCTGGACGGCCTGTTCGAGCGCGCCCTGCCCGACACCCCGATCTCCCGCGAGGCCGACTACGGCATCCCGGTCCCGCTGGAGGGCTGGGAGGGACACATCCTCGACACCTGGTTCAGCGGCATCTTCGGCTACGCCGCCGCCACCGCCCGCCTCTCCGAGGCCAACGGCGACAAGGCGGAGTGGGAGCGCCTGTGGACGAACCCCGACACGAAGATCGTCAACTTCATAGGCTTCGACTGCTCGTTCTCGCACGCGGTGCTCTGGCCGGCGCTGCTGCTCGCGCAGGGCACGCTGACCCTGCCGAGCCAGGTCGTGATCAACGAGTTCTACCGGCTGGAGGGCGACAAGTTCTCCACCAGCCGCGGCCACGCCATCTGGGGCGGCGAGTTCCTGCGCCGCGTCAACGCCGACGCGCTCCGCTTCCACCTCGCGCTGACCGGCCCCGAGCGGGAGCAGAACAACTTCTCCATGAAGGAGTTCGCCGACACCGTCAGCACGGTCCTGGCGGGTGGCATCGAGCGCTGGACGGACACGGTCCTGGACCTGCTCTCGCAGGACTTCCAGTCGGTGGTCCCGGAGACGGCCCTGTCCGTCACCTTCCTCGACGAGGACCGCGCCGAACTGCCCGCCCGCATCGCCGCCGCGCTCGGCGCGGAGACGTTCTCCCCGCAGAAGGCCGCCGCCGAACTGGCCGTGATCGTCGACCGCGCCGTCGACGACCTGCGCCAGCTGTCCCTGGTCCGGGCCGCCGGCCCGCGCGAGGAGTACGCTGCCCGCCTCGTCGCCCACCTCGAACTCCTCGCGGCGGTCGCGGTCACCTCGGCCCCCCTGATGCCGGGCTGGTCGGCCCACCTCGCCGGACAGCTGGGCGTACAGGTGGACATGACGACGCAGATGCCCAAGTGGGCGGCGCTGGACGACCGCTTGGTCCCGGCGGGCACGCAACTGCCGGACGCGGCACCGCTGTTCTTCCACGAGCTGTCATGAAGGGTGGGGGTGCGGGGGTGCGAGCGGCCGGTGCCGCACCGGACGCCGGGGCCGGATCGGCTGCCGGGCCCGGATCGGGTGCGGGCGCCGGGACGTCGGCTGCCGGGCCCGGATCGGGCGCGGGGGCCAGCTCGTCGGCTGCCGGGGTCGGATCGGGTGCGGGGGCCAGGACGTCGGCTGCCGGAAACGCCGCGGCCGGGGCGAGTTCCTCGGTGAGTGCCGGGTTCGGGGCGGGCGGCCCGATGGCCACCGACGCGGGTCTGCTCACTCCGTCCGCGGCCCCCGGCGCGGGCGGCCACGCACTCGCCGCGGCCGGTGCGCGTGCCCTCGGCGCGGCCGGGAGCCGTGCTCTCGTCGCCGTCCTCGGCGCGGGTGTTCTGCTGCTGCCCGCCGCTCTCGCTCCCGCGCCGGTCGGGTGGTCCGTGGTGGTCGCGCTCGTGGTGATCATCTGGTGTCTGCTCGTCGCGGGTGCCGGGGGTACCGCGCGAGGCGGGGCGGTCGGGTTCGTGCGGCGGCGGCTGGGGTTCCGGGCCGCGCGGGTCGTCACCGGGCTGTACTTCGCTGGGTTCGCCACCGGGCAGGCCGCGGTCGCGCTGACGGCCGGGGAGTTCGCGGCCCGGGTGTCGGGGGACGCCTTCGTGTGGGCCGTCGCCGCGCTGCTCGCCGCCGCCACCTGGGCCACCTACCGGCCCCGCCCGCTGTCGACGCCGGTACGGCGGCTGCGGCTGGCGGTCGTGCTGGCGACGGCCGGGGGATGGTGGGCGCTGGGCGGGGCCCCCGACGCGACCGCCTCCTGGTGGGTGCTGCTCCCGCTGCTCTTCGGCTGGGTCGGCATCGAGAGCGCCGTGCCCGCAGGCGCGGTACCGCAGCGCACCGCCCTCGCGGGCACCCTCCTCGGCGTCACGGCCGCCGCCGCCCTGTACGCCGTACTCCTGCGACCGCCCGCTCCCCTCGCCGACCTCCCCCTCGCCCCCCTCGCCCTGCTGAGCGCCCTCGTCCTCGCCCTCTACTGCCGCACCAACCTCCAGGCCACCGGCGCCCGTTGGCACGAACTGACCGGCCGGCCGCAGGCGGAGGGCACCGCCACCGCCGCCACCCTCGCCCTCGTCACCCTCACCCTCGCCCATCTCGCGGGCGGCACCACCGCCGTCCTGCTCCTGCTGCCCGGCAGCGCGACCGCGGCGATCCTCGCGGTCGTCGCCGTCGCCGCCGTACGCACCCTCACGAACCGACCCAAGGAGAAGTCCCATGACCACGACCACCACCGCCCCCTCGAAGGTGCTGCGCGTCCCCGCCGCTGATCCCGCCGAGGCGCTCGCCCACTTCCGTGGCCGGCTGTCCTTCGAGGCGGACGCCTCCGACGTGCACGCCGACATCGAGTCGGGCGCGAAGGGGTTCGTGCTGATCGACACGCGCAGCACCGAGGCGTGGGAGCAGGGGCACATCCCGGGGGCCGTGCATCTGCCGACCGACGAGATCGCCGAGCGGGCGGCCGAGTTGGTGCCGGCCGGGTCGCTGGTCGTCACCTACTGCTGGGGGCCCGGCTGCAACGGGGCCACGCGGGCCGCGTACGCCTTCGCCGGGTTCGGTTACCCGGTGAAGGAGATGCTGGGCGGCTTCGAGTACTGGTCCCGCGAGGGCTTCGAGGTCGAGGACGCGGCCGGCGTCCGCAAGCAGGCGGTCGACCCGCTGACGGCACCGGTCAGCGGGATCGCCTGCGCCTGCTGAAGACCCGATACCCAAGTCCCCTTACCCAAGTCCCCTTACCCAAGTCCCCTTACAACAGCCCGTGTTCGACGGCCCGCTGCCCGAGCTGGAAGCGGCTCTGCGCGTCCAGTTTCTCCATCAGCTCCGAGATCAGGCGCCGTTCGCTGCGCAGCGAGATGCCGAGGCGGCGGGCGGCGGCCTCGTCGGTGTAGCCCTGGGCGAGCAGGCGGAGCAGTTCGCGGGGCTGGGAGCCGGGGTCGTCGAGGCTGCGGCGGGCCGGTTCGCCGAAGGGGGTGGCCGTCGCCCACACGGCGTCGAAGAGGGCGCAGAACGCGGCCACGGCGCCCGGTTCGCGCAGCAGGACCGCGCCCAGGGAGCTGTCGGCGGGGTCGATCGGGACGAGGGCCTTCTGCCGGTCCAGGATGATCATCCGCATCGGCAGCGAGGGGACGGTGCGCAGCTCGCCGTTGTGCTCGGTGAGCCAGCGGGCGTGTTCGACGCTGACCGGGTCGTTGCGGAGGGAGTCCTGATAGACGCCCTTGACCTTGACCCCGCGGTCGAGGAGCCCGGTGGTGATCGGCTCGCTGGCCTCGAACTGGGCCGCGGGCTGGGGGCCGCCGGGGTGGAAGCTGATGATCTCCGTGCGGACGTCGGCGGTCAGCTCGGTGATCTTGGCGCGGACCGCGTCGACCCCGAGGAATCGTTCCGCCCCCTGCTCGGGCTCCTCCGGGTGCAGCTCGGCGTACTGGGTGAGCAGCGCGTCGGCGGCGGCCTGGCTCTCGGCGAGGGCGCGCTGCCGTTCGACGATCTCGGCCTGCTGGTGGGCGAGGAGGGAGTCGAGCGCCGCCTTGGGGGCGACCACGCGCAGCCGGCCGTCCCGGCGCCAGGTGGGGGTGAGGAGGGAGAGGCGGGTCAGTTCCTCCAGCTCCTCGCGGCACTTCTCCTCGGTGACCCCGAGTTCTTTCGCGGCATCCGCGACGGCCAGATCCGGCCGTCTGAGGATGGCCCGATACAGGCGGTCGGACTGCTCGGTCAGTCCGAGAGAAACCAGCACGCAAGCCCCCCAGCTTCGTGTCACGGAGCGACGGCGGGTCCCGACAACGCTGGCGGCACATGGGGGACGGGCCCGTCCCAGCCCCGGCGCGGCCACTCCGTGGGTCAAGTCATGCGGAGGGATTGTGCCGCTGGACGGGGTCCCACCACAAGCCTGTCCGGGGAGCGGACGCGCAGGTCAGCAGCATGACGTGATCATGCTCGTGGCGGGCTTCGCAAGATCGCCCCGGACGGCTGTGAAGATCCCGTGCCCGCGCATCCGACCCCGCGGGCCGTGCACTGGCACACATGTGCCAGATCGTTTCGTGCCACGGAAAACACGCGACTCGAGGATCACTCGAACCCCACTATGGAGTCACGCCGAACCGCCCGGAACGGCCCAACTCCCGCTAAAACACCACTACTTGGGGGAACCAAATGCGCCGCACGCTCGCCACGCTCGTCGCCGTCACCGCCGCCGCCCTGATCGCCGTCCTCGGCGCGAGCGACTCCGGTACCGACGCCCGGACGACCACCGTGGCGACCGCGACGGTCACCGACCCGGGCTGGTCCTAGTCCACATCTCACCCCCGAGAAGGGGCCCGGAACCGCCACACGGTTCCGGGCCCCTTCACTTTTTGTTCATCTGCGGCCTGGGCATGGCGGACTCACAGCAGCCGTACAGACCGCTCGACGTCTCCGCACAGCGGCCGTGGTTCTCATGGAGTCGTACAGACCTACCGGAAGCGCTGGAGGAAGCGATGGTTGTCGCCGTGTCGTTCGCACTGTTGCTCATCGCGGGAGCGGTGTTCGCGGTCGTCGCGCAGCGGCGGCGGGCTGTCGAGACACCGAGGCCGGAGCCGGTCCCCGAGAGGGATGACGTACGGAACGACGCCGAACAGTGGGTCGACCGGCTCGGCGCCGGCCTGTCCGGGCTCGACCCCGGGCACGACCGTGCCGCCGCGCAGGCCCTCGCCGACGCCACCGAGCGGTGCCGGACGGCGCGGGCGCAGCTGGCGGACGGCCGGTACGCGCAGGTGGCGGTGACCGCCCTGGAGGGCCTGCACTACGCCCGCGCCGCCCGCACCGCCCTGCGCCTCGACCCCGGCCCGCCCCTGCCGGGCCTCGGCACCCCCGCCGTGACCGCCCACGACGGCCGCGTGGTCGTCGACACCGTCACCTACGTCGTCTCCAACCGGTGGCGCGAGGTGACGCCGTACTACTACGCCGGTGGCGTGGTGAGCGGGCGGCGGGTGCCCGGGGGGTGGTACAGCGCCCCGTGGTGGGCGGCTACGGCAGCGCTGGCGCCCGCGATGTGAAAGCGCCCGGGACCAGCGGGCCCCGGGCGCCTCCACGTGCGAACCGCCGTTCTATGACAGCGACTTGTAGCTGCCGAAGCCGGTCGCGATCTTCGTCCGTGCCCCGAACGACCCCTTCCCGTCGCCGCTGTTGCGGTACAGGTTGCCGTTCGTGTCGCGGGAGATGAGGTCCGGCTTGCCGTCGTCGGTGATGTCGCCGACAACGGTCACGGCGTTGTACGAGGCGCCCCAGTCGGTGAAGAGCTTCACGCGGGGCTTGAACGTGCCGTCGCCCTTGCCGTCGTAGCGGTAAAGGACGTTGGACTTGTCCTGGGCGAGGAGGTCGCCGATGCCGTCGCCGTTGAGGTCGCCGGCGCCGACGATCTTCTTGTAGCCCTTCCAGTTGTCGTAGAGCTTCACGCGCGACGACAGCTTGCCGGTGCTGGTGGCCTTGTAGAGGTACACCGTTCCCGTCGACGCGTTGCGGGCCAGCAGGTCCGGGCGGGCGTCGCCGGTCACGTCGCCGGGGGACGTCAGGATGTCGTACTGGGTCCAGCCGCTGGTCGCCAAGGTCGTGTACGACGTCGACGGCTTGACCGGCTTGCCGCAGCCCGGCTTGTACAGGCGCAGCGCGCCGGAGCTGTAGCGGACCAGGACGTCGTTGCAGCGGTCGCCGTTGAGGTCGCCGAAGGGGATCGCCCTGACGGTCGTCGCCCAGCCGGTTCCCGTGAACTTCTCGCTGAACTTGCCGGTGCCCGTGCCCTGGTGGAAGGTCAGCCCGCCCGAGGAGTTGAGGGTGAGCAGGTCGCCGCGGCCGTCGGGGCCGTCGACGCTGACGTGGTCGTGGCGGACGGCGGCACCGTGGTCGAGGAAGCCCTTGCCGGAGGCGACCGTGTCGGCCGTGCTGGTGCCGAGGCCGGTCGCCTTCAGGGTCCAGGTGAACTGGCCGGTCGGGAACCAACTCCCGCTCGCTGTCCTGCCGTTCCAGGACGCGGACACCGACGCGGCGGTCGCACCGCCGGTGATCGTGCGGGTGCCCTTGCCGCCGGCGCCGCTCTGCACCGAGGTGAGGGTGAGCGACCAGGAGGCAGCAGGCCGGGACAGCAGCCAGTCCGCGGACCAGGGCGTCGCCGAATCCACGTAGTCGGTGGTCTCCGTACGGAACGCCGTCACGGCGGACGGGGTGACACCGGTGGTGACGACCCGTGTGCGCTCGAAGAGGTCGAACCAGGCGACCAGGCCCGTGTACTCGTCGACGGTCCAGCGGAAGCGCCGGTCCGCCGCGAGGCCGGTGTCGGGGACGTGCGAGGCGAGCACCCGGGTGGTGCCGGTCGCCGCCTCGGTGAGGACCAGGGTGTCGGCGGCGTGGTCGTGGCGGACCGTGAACCCGTCGCCGAGGAGGACGTCACCCGGGGTGACCGCGGTCGAGGCGGCGGCCTTGGTGTCGTACACCCCCGCCGAGGCGGTGCCACACGCCCAGTACACCCAGCGGCCCGCCGCCTGAAGTTCGCTCGGCACACAGGCCAGGCCCGGGACCGTGACGGTGGCGAGGGTCCTGTTCTCCGTCAGGCTGTACGAGGTGAGCTTGCCGGCCGTCGTGGTGGCGCTCCAGAGAGTCGAGCCGTTCAGGGCCGCGGCGCGCACCGAGCGCTTCAGCTTCTGTCCCTGGCCGAACTCGGCGACGTACTGCGCCGGCGTCGTACCACCGGAGTTGTAGACCGCGTAGTCGTCGGAGACGTCGACGATCGAGCCGCCCGCGGTGCCGAAGTCCAGGTCGCTGCCGGAGACGGAGTTGAGCCGGTCGGCGTTCTCCAGACCGCTGCCGTCCTCATCGGCGTCGTAGAAGGTGTTGAGGTAGACGTCGTCGGCCTCGACACCGGTGTTGCCCCACAGCGGGATGCAGGTGGCCCCGGCGTACGGGCAGACCGCGGTGGACGACAGCTGGGCGCTGTCCGTGGCGGCGGACGCGGTCAGCTCGGTGGAGCCGTTGGTGGTGAGGGTGCGCAGGGTCGTCCAGCGGCCGGAGTCTGCGACCCGCAGGCTGCCCCGGCTCAGCGCGATGCCCTGCTTGGCCTTCTCCACGGCCGGGATCTGGAAGAGCTTCGTCAGGGCGGCGCTGCCGTCTTCGGCCGTGCCGACCCGTTGCAGCCACCAGTCGTCGGCGCCGGTGCCGCCGGTGACGAGCGCGTCGCCGCCGGGCGCGGGCAGCAGGTAGTCGCCCGCGTCGCCCAGCAAGGTCTGCTGGGAGGCGGGGTCCGTGATGTCGACGGCGATGACGGTGCCGCCCTGGGGGAGCAGCAGCCGGTCGCCGGCCAGGACCGGGTCGCCGTCGAGGATGCCGGGGTTCGAGGCCAGGGTGACGACCTGCTCGGCGGCGGTGAGGTCGGTGCGGGACTTCAGGTGGAGTTCGGCGGTGGCGGTGTCGTACCAGCCGATCCGGTCGCCGCTCATCACGTAGTGGTCGGCCGCGGAGGCGTCGGTGAACGCCACCGTGTTCACGGCCGACGCGTTGTCGATGTACGCGACCTCGCCGCTGCGCGCCCACAGCACGCCGTCGGAGTCGGCGGCGGCGATGTCGTCGCTCTGCAGGTTGGTCCAGTCGCCGGTCACCTTGCGGGCCCGCCAGGCGCCGTCGACCTGGTCGATCAGGGACCAGGTGGTGACGATCGTCCGCCCGGCGAGGGCCCGGTAGTAGCCGTGCGTGTCCGCCCAGCTGACCTTCTTCGCGGTGGCGGTCGCCGGGTCCCACAGGGTGGTGGAGACGGCGGAGGTGGTCGGCAGGGCGACGAGGTCGCTGTCGGCGCCGTACCAGGCCGTACGGCAGACCGAGCCGAGTGAGGTGCAGCCGGTGGCCGGGGTGTAGGTGCCGTCGGTGCCGACCACGGTGACGGTGTCACCGGTGGCGTAGTCCGTCCACAGCAGCCCGTCCAGGCCGGTCGCCCGGTGCAGATAGCCGCTCTCGCCGGCGACGAAGGGCCGGTCGGTGCGCGGGGTGGTGGAGCTGGGATCGGTCAGCGCGATCCCGGTGGTGCCGGTGGCGGTCGTGGCGGCTTCGGCGGAGTCGCCGCTCTCCGTCAGGACGACGACCGACACGGCCGCGACGGCGACCGCGAGTGAGGAGACGGCAGCGGCGAGACCGCCCCGTCTCAGGGCGTGTCTGCCCACGTGAGGTTCCCTCCCCTGCGAGAGCCCCTGCTCTCGCACAAGTGCGCGGATATTACCAAGGGTTCTTAAAGTCGCCGCAGCGCCATCGGCCGTGCAGGGGACATGCCGACGCCCCCGGAGACGACTCCGGGGGCGTCGGGACGTACGGCCTGGGTCAGCGGGCCACGTACTGCGTGAGGATCGCCTGCACCTCGTAGATGTCGACGCCCTTGGTGAACGTCTTCTGGATCGGCACCGACTGGCCCGAGACCCAGATCTTCAGCTCGGCGTCGAGGTCGAAGGTGCCGGCCGTCTCCACCGCGAAGTGCGTGATGCTGCGGTACGGGATCGAGTGGTACTCGACCTTCTTGCCGGTGATGCCCTGCTTGTCGACCAGGATCAGCCGTCGATCGGTGAACATGATGACGTCACGCACCAGCTGGTACGCCGCCTGCACACCCTCGCCGGAGCCGAGCAGCTTGGCGAAGTCCGAGGCCGCCTGGCCCGGGTCGATGGTGTGCGCGTTGCCGAAAAGTGCCATGGATGAAACCCCCCACTCATGACCACTGGTGATCTTCAGTGATCTTCGGGCATGTATAGCGCCTTGTCGGGGCCTCTGCCTAGATCGTGCGAAGGAATTGTGATCGTCAGGTGTCGTAACTCCCGTCCCAGGGCGGCCCAAAGCCCAGCCGGTCCGGATACAACTCGGCCCACGGCTCGCCGTCCTCCTCCCCGGTGACGAGCCCGAACAGCACGCCGTCCAGGACGAGTTCGAAGGGCCGTACCGCGATGTCGGTGTACGTCCGCCGCGGCAGACCGCGCAGCCCGGTCGCCAGACGGGCGCGGGCGCGCGCGAGCACGGAGGCGTCCCGCTGCTGTTCGGCCCAGGTGCCGGCGCACCAGATCTCCGAGTCGCGGTAGTTGCCCTCCGCGTCGAAGGTGTGCAGCACGGAGTAGAGGCGCTTCTGCTCCTCCCAGCCGTCGTCGGGCCGGAAGCCCTTGGGGAAGGCGTAGGTGACCGACCCCAGGAACTGCCCTTCCGCGTAAAGCCCGATGGCCTCGGTACGGCCGTGCGGCTCGTAGGCGATCGGGATGATCCCAGGTACTGCCATGGCGCAAACCATACGTATGTTTCCTGGCAAGTTCCGCCCCCTGCCCACAACTTGATCACCGACCGACGCAAAGTTTTACGGCAACCTTTTGGATCTCCACGACCACAGAAGAGGCGGAACTACCCCCCAAGTACCTAAGGACTCACCCGTGGTCGCTCCTTCTCACCGCCGTTCCCTGCGCAAGCGGCGCACCCTCGTCGTCACCGCCGCCGCCGTGGCCGCGGGTGTCGGCGCCGGTGTCGTCGTCATGAACGCGAACGCCGGAACCACCGCCGCCGACCTGTACCACCAGGCGCTCGCCGCGAAGGACGGCTGGGCGTCCTCCGGCACCGGCACGACCGGCGGCACGAAGGCCGACGCCGCGCACACCTTCACCGTCGCCACCCGCGCCCAGCTGGTGAAGGCGCTGGGCTCGGCGACGGACACCACCCCGCGGATCATCAAGGTCAAGGGCACGATCGACGCCAACACCGACGTCGCCGGCAAGAAGCTGACCTGCGCCGACTACGCCTCGGGCACCGGCTACTCGCTCGCCTCGTACCTGAAGGCGTACGACCCCTCGACGTACGGCCGCTCCAAGCTCCCCTCCGGCACCCAGGAGAAGGCCCGCGCGGCAGCGCAGACCAAGCAGGCGAAGAACATCGTCTTCAAGGTCCCGGCGAACACGACGATCGTCGGCGTCCCGGGCACGAACGCCGGGCTGACCGGCGCCATGCTCCAGATCCAGAACGTCGACAACGTCATCGTCCGCAACCTCAGCTTCGCCGCCACCGAGGACTGCTTCCCGCAGTGGGACCCCACCGACGGCGACGACGGCAACTGGAACTCCAACTACGACGCGGTCACGCTGCGCGGCGCGACCCACGTCTGGGCCGACCACAACACGTTCACCGACGCCCCGCACCTGGACTCGGCGAACCCCAAGTACTACGGCCGCGAGTACCAGATCCACGACGGCGAACTGGACGTCACCAAGAGCTCCGACCTGGTGACGATCTCCCGCAACGTCTTCTCCAACCACGACAAGACGACCCTGATCGGCAGCAGCGACAGCGAGCCGGCCGGCAAGCTGCGCGTCACCCTCCACCACAACGTCTACAAGGGCATCGTCCAGCGCGCCCCGCTCTCCCGGGTCGGCCAGATCCACATCTACAACAACTACTACGACGTCACGCCCCTGAACGGCTACGCGGTGCAGTACAGCATCAACTCCCGCGCCAAGGCCCAGGTGGTGGCGGAGAACAACTACTGGAAGGTGCCGTCCTCGGTGAAGGTGTCCAAGCTGCTGAGCGGCGACGGCACGGGCTCGATCAAGGGCAGCGGCAACCTCGTCAACGGCACGGTGACCGACCTGGTCGCCGCCTACAACGCGGCGTCGTCGAAGGACCTGAAGACGACCGTCAACTGGACGCCGACGCTCACGGCGGGGCTGGAGACGGGGTCGGCGGTGACGAACCTGCCGACGTCGCTGGGGAAGACGGCAGGGGCGGGGGTGCTCACTTCGTGAACTGGGCGGGTGTGAAGCGCCAGATGCCGGACGTCCGGTAGCGGTTGGTCAGGTTGAGGGTGTGGAGGTGCAGCTCCGCACCCTCGGCGACGACGGTCCCGCTGAACTCGATGGTGCCGTAGGAGTTCGAGGTGGCGAAGCTGATCCGGTCCCCGTCGATCTCGTACGGCCCCGCGCCCAGGATTCCCCCCTCCCGGTGGAACCACCAGACGATCTCCTCGGGCACCGCGCTCGTCGACGTCCCGCTCACCGCGGTGCCGTCCGCGTAGAACCTGAGGAGCTGCGTGTAGGTCACGGAGCTCCCGTAGCTCCCGTCGGTCATCGCGTAGAACCCGTCAGAGCGAACGACTCCGACTGCCGGCGGGGCCGGTGGAACCGGTGGGACCACCGGGCTCCCGCCGACCGCCGCCAGCGACCTCAGCAGCCGGCTGAAACCGCCCTCGGTGAACAGGTCCACCCGGTGCCAGCGCTGCAACCGCTCCGGGACCTCGCAGTCCTCCAGGCGGGCCGGGATGACGTAGATCGTGCCCTCGGGCTGGTGGTCGGCGAAGTCGAGGACGAGGCCTATCTCCTTCTGCACGTATCCCGTCTTGGTGACCGAGGCCCGTGAGAGGCAGACCAGGACCAGGTCGGAGGCGCGGATCGCACGCCGGATCTCACGGTCCCAGTCCTGGCCCGGGAGGATGTCCTCCTCGTCGAGCCAGGGCTGGAAGCCCGCGGACAGCAGCCGCGTCCGCAGGCGCCGTACGTGTTCTTTGTCCCCCGACGAATGGCAGAGGAAGATCTTCAGCACGCCCCCGCCCCTCGCTTACTCCGCCGTGCCGCCGAAGCGCTCCTTGTACGTCTCCAGGTCCTCGTCCGTGAGCTTGGCGAACAGGACCGGGGGCACAGTGAAGGGCGTGCCGGCCGGGACGGAGGTCAGCGCCTTCGCCTCCTCCCGCGACACCCAGGTCTCGGTGTCGTCGGCGAGGGAGAAGGCCTGGCGCATCGCGGCCGAGGTCGCCGGGATGAAGGGCTCCGAGACCACCGAGTAGAGGTGGATCAGGTTCATCGCCGTGCGCAGCGTCAGCGCGGCGCCGTCCTTGTCGGTCTTGATCTCCAGCCAGGGGGCCTTCTCCTCCAGGTAGGAGTTGCCGGCCGACCACAGGGCGCGCAGCGCCGCCGCCGCCTTACGGAACTGGAGGGCCTCCATGTGCTCCTCGTACTCGGCGAGGAGGCGGGCGATCTCCTCGCCCAGCTTCGCCTCCGCCTCGCCCGGGGTGCCGCCCTCGGGGACGTCGTCGCCGAAGCGCTTGCGGGAGAAGGACAGGACGCGGTTGACGAAGTTGCCGAGGGTGTCGGCGAGGTCCTTGTTCACCGTGGCGGTGAAGTGCTCCCAGGTGAAGGACGAGTCGTCCGACTCCGGGGCGTTGGCGATGAGGAAGTAGCGCCAGTAGTCGGCGGGCAGGATCTCCAGGGCCTGGTCGGTGAAGACGCCCCGCTTCTGGCTGGTGGAGAACTTGCCGCCGTAGTACGTCAGCCAGTTGAAGGCCTTGACGTAGTCGACCTTCTTCCACGGCTCACGGACGCCGAGCTCGGTGGCCGGGAACATCACGGTGTGGAAGGGGACGTTGTCCTTGGCCATGAACTCGGTGTAGCGAACGGGGTTCTCGCCGGAGTCCGCCTCGTACCACCACGACTTCCAGTCCCGGTTCTCCGGGTCCAGGTCCGACCACTCCTTCGTCGCGCCGATGTACTCGATCGGGGCGTCGAACCAGACGTAGAAGACCTTGCCCTCGGCCGCCAGCTCCGGCCACGTGTCGGCGGGCACCGGGACACCCCAGTCGAGGTCGCGGGTGATCGCGCGGTCGTGCAGGCCCTCGGTCAGCCACTTGCGGGCGATGGAGGAGGCGAGCTGCGGCCACTCCGCCTCGTGCCGGGCGACCCACTCCTCGACCTCGTGCTGGAGCTTCGACTGGAGGAGGAAGAGGTGCTTGGTCTCGCGGACCTCCAGGTCGGTGGAGCCGGAGATCGCCGAGCGCGGGTTGATCAGGTCGGTCGGGTCCAGGACGCGGGTGCAGTTCTCGCACTGGTCGCCGCGGGCCTTGTCGTAGCCGCAGTGGGGGCAGGTGCCCTCGACATAGCGGTCCGGGAGGAAACGGCCGTCGGCGGGCGAGTAGACCTGGCGGATCGCCCGCTCCTCGATGAACCCGTTCTCGTTGAGGCGGCGGGCGAAGTGCTGGGTGATCTCGACGTTCTGCTCGCTGGAGCTGCGGCCGAAGTAGTCGAAGGCCAGCGCGAAGCCGTCGTAGACCGCCTTCTGGGCGTCGTGGGCCTGCGCGCAGAACTCGGCGACGGAGAGGCCCGCCTCCTTCGCGGCCAGCTCGGCCGGGGTGCCGTGCTCGTCGGTGGCGCAGATGTAGAGGACGTCGTGGCCGCGCTGGCGGAGGTACCGGGAGTACACGTCCGCCGGGAGCATGGACCCCACCATGTTGCCCAGGTGCTTGATCCCGTTGATGTAGGGAAGGGCGCTGGTGATGAGGTGTCGAGCCATCGGGGGCTGCTCCCAGGTCGGATTTCGTGATGCTTTACGAACCAAGAAATCGTAGCCGACATGGGGGGACCGCCCGCTTTCCGTATTGCAGGGTGGAAGGCGGGCGGCCGGTTGATCGGGGTTACGGGCGCCAGTCGATCAGTACGCCGTCGTAGAGCTCCGCGTCCGTGAGCTCCTTCGGGGTGGGGCCCGCGTGGAAGAAGGCCGTGTTGTCGGTCTTCAGCTTGCGGAGGTAGTCGAAGGCCTTGTTCTCGTGCTCGCCGAACGCGACGAAGGAGAAGAAGACGGACGGGTGGGTCTTCGCGGCCTCGGTCAGGGACTGGGTGGCGGGGGTCTTCGCGTCGGGGGCGCCGTCGGTCTGGAAGACGACGAGGGCGGGGATGTTCGCGCCGGGGGTCGTCGTCTTGTCGTAGTGGGCGAGTACGGCTTCCACGGCGGCGTGGTAGCTGGTACGGCCCATGCGGCCGAGGCCGGCGTGCGCCTCGTCGATGGCGTCCTTGGGGGATGCGGGGGTGAGGTCGAGGGTGCCGTCGACCTCGGTGGAGAAGAAGACGACGTGGACGGAGGGGGTGTCCTCGGTGTCCGGGGTGAGGTGGGTGGCGAGGGCGAGGGTCTGCTCGGCGAGGGCCTGGGCGGAGCCGTCCTTGTAGTACGGGCGCATGCTCGCGGAGCGGTCGAGGACGAGGTAGGTCCTGGCGCGGGCGGTGGTGAGGCCGGCCTTGGCGAGGGCGAGGGCGGCGGCACCGTGGCCGACGGTCGCCTCGGCTTCGCCTTCGGCGCGAGTGCTCCCACCCGCACCACCCGTGACAGTTTCGATGTCGTCTGCGGGTGGCCCCTGAGGGACGGACTCGCCATCGGCGGCTGCGGCGAGGGGGGTGGGGGCGGGTTCGGGGGTGGGCTGGGCCTCGGGGGCGGCGGCCGGTTCGGGGGTGGTGTCGGCGGCGGGCTCGGGCTCCGTGGTGGTTTCGGCGACGGGCTCCGTGGCGGGTTCGGCGGCGGCCGCGGGCTGGGCCTCCGGCTCGGCCTGGGCCTCGGGCTCGACCTTGGTCTCGGGCTCGACCTTGGTCTCGGGCTCAGCGTCCGGCTCCGGGGTGACCTCGGCGACCGGCTCCGGTTCCGGAGTGGGCTCGACGTCGGCGGCGGGTTCCGGGGTGGCCTCGGCGGCGGCCTCGGGCTCCGGGGCGGTCTCGGCGACCGGCTCGGGGGTGGTCTCGGCGACCGGCTCGGGGGTGGCCTCGGCGGTCGGCTGCTGCTCCTCGACGGCGGGCGTCTCGTCTGCGGCGGGCTCCTCGGTGGCCGCCGGCTCTTCGGCAGCGGCAGCCTCGGCCACGGGCTCAGCCTTGGCCACGGGCTCGGCCACGGGCTCCGGCTGGGTCTCCGATACCGGCTCCGGAGCGGGCTCCTCGGCAACCGGCTCCTCGACGGGGGCGGTCTCCTCAGCGGTTTCCGGCGCGGTAGCGGGCGCGGCCTCAGCCGCCTCCTCCGCAACGGGCTCCACCTCGGAAGCAGCCGCCTCGGAGGCAGTCTCAACCTCGGGAGCAGCCCCCGTCTCGGGCTTGGCAACCTCTACCGCAGACTCAGCCTCAACCTCAGCGACGGACTCAGCCTCAGCCACCGGCTCAGCCTCAGCCTCGACCACCGGAGTCTCAGCCACCGGCTCGACCTCAGCCACCGACTCAGCCTCAGCCTCGACCACCGGCTCTTCAGCCACCGGCTCCTCGGTCACCGGCTCCTCGGTCGTCGGCTCGACCTCAGCCCCCGACCCCTCACCCGCCGCCCCCTGCCGAGGCACCGTCACGTTGTCGAATGCTGCCGAGACCAGCTCGTGCTCGTCGTCCTTGGCCGGCTCGGCCGGTGTGCGGGGCTCCGGGACCTCGGCCTTGGCCTCCGGCTCAGGCGCCGCAGGCGTCGGCACCGTCGGCTGCGTCTCCGCACCCTCTGCCTCGGCGGTACGCCCCTTGCGTGAGCGGCCGAACGCGTTCCGCAGGAGAGTGAGAATGCCCATGTGCGCAACCCTTCGCATGAGTTGATGCCCGTCAATCCCTGGCCAGGACGGACACGTAAGGTTAGCGGCCCTGGAGGGGGATCTTGGGCGGGGGAGGGCATCGGAAGCCGCTCCCGTCAAGGGTCGTATTCGGTCTTACCGTGCAACCCGACCCCAACTCCCACCCCGCTACTCCGCATTCACCCCGCGTTCATCGCCAGTCCCCGCTCCCGCACAAACCGGCCCCTAGCGTCCGGGGCGGGGATTCAAGGGGAGTCCATGGGGAAGCAAGGGGATTACAAAGTGCGCATACCGCTGCCGTTGATCAGTACGCCGTCGTCCGACGGACACCAGGGCGGCCGTTCCGCCATGACCTGTCTCTACCGGTGCGGCAACGCCTGTTTCCACGAGGTGCCCAACACCAGCACCAACGAGTACGTCGGTGACGTCATCGCCGGCGCCCTCAGCCGCCGTTCCATGATGCGGACCGCCGCCGTCGTCACCGTGGCCGCCGCGGCCGGCGCGACCGTCGTCGCCGCCCCGCAGGCCCACGCCGCGACCGGTACGGCGCCGGCCACCCCGTACCACAAGGGCAGCAAGGCCGCCCGTGGCCTGCGGTACACCCCCGTCGCCCCCAACACCACCGACGCCGTGACCGTCCCGGACGGCTACGCGCAGAACGTCGTCATCCGCTGGGGCGAGCCCATCCTGCGCGGCGCTCCCGCCTTCGACCCGGACAAGCAGACGGCCGCCGCGCAGGCCGGCCAGTTCGGGTACAACAACGACTTCCTCGCCCTGCTCCCGCTCGGCCACGGCAAGCAGCTCCTCGTCGCCAACCACGAGTACACCGACGAAGTGCTCATGTTCCGTGGTTACGACGCCGCCAACCCGACCCGTGAGCAGGTCGAGATCGCCTGGGCCGCGCACGGGCTGTCCGCGGTTGTCGTGGAGGAGGACCGGCGGAGCGGGAAGCTCACCGCCGTCTCCCGGCATCCGCTCAACCGGCGCGTCACCGCCACCAGCGAGTTCCGGCTCACCGGGCCCGCCGCCGGTTCGGAGCTCCTCAAGACCTCCGCCGACCCGACCGGCACCAAGGTCCTCGGCACGCTCAACAACTGCTCCGGCGGCACCACCCCCTGGGGGACCACGCTGCACGGCGAGGAGAACTTCAACCAGTACTTCGCCAACAGCGGCCGGGCGACCGACAAGCGGTACGGCATCGGCACCGGCGCGAGCGAGCGGAAGTGGGAGCGGTTCGACAAGCGCTTCGACGTCGCCCAGGAGCCCAACGAGGTGCACCGCTTCGGCTACGTCGTCGAGTTCGACCCGTACGACCCCACGTCCACCCCGCGCAAGCACACCGCCCTCGGCCGCTTCAAGCACGAGGCCGCGACCGTCCGGCTGACCTCCGACGGACGTCCCGTCGTCTACTCCGGTGACGACGAGCGCTTCGACTACTTCTACAAGTTCGTCAGCAGCAAGCGGGTGAAGAAGGGGACCTCGCGCGCCGTTCGGGAGCACAATCTCTCGCTCCTCGACGAAGGGACGCTGTACGTCGCCAAGCTCAGCGGTGACTCCCCCGCCATCGAGATCGACGGCACCGGCAAGCTTCCGGCCGACGGTGAGTTCGACGGCAGCGGTGAGTGGATCCCGCTGGCCACCGCGACCGCGGACGGCGCCGTCTCGCACGTCGACGGCATGACCGCCGACGAGGTCTTCGTCTTCACCCGGCTCGCCGGTGACAAGGTCGGCGCCACGAAGATGGACCGCCCCGAGGACATCCAGCCCAACCCGGTCTCCGGCAAGGTCTACGTCGCCCTCACCAACAACACCAACCGCGGCGTCGGCAGCAACGCCCCGGCCGACGAGGCCAATCCGCGCAACGCCAACAAGCACGGGCACATCCTGGAGCTGACCGAGCGCTGGAACCGGCCGGAGAGCAAGAAGTTCGCCTGGTCCCTGTTCCTGGTCGCGGGCGACCCGGCCGACCCGGCCACCTACTTCGCCGGGTTCCCGAAGGACAAGGTCAGCCCGATCTCCTGCCCGGACAACGTGGCCTTCGACCCGTACGGCAACCTCTGGATCTCCACCGACGGCAACCAGCTCGGCTCCCACGACGGCCTGTTCGGCGTCGCCACCAAGGGCGACCGGCGCGGTGAGCTGAAGCAGTTCCTCACCATGCCGACCGGCGCGGAGACCTGCGGCCCGGTCATCCAGGACCGCCGCGTCCTGGTCGCCGTCCAGCACCCGGGCGAGATCACCGGCGCGACGGTGGAGAACCCGGCCAGCACCTGGCCCGACGGCCCGGGGAAGATCGTGCGCCCGGCGGTCGTGGCCGTGTGGCGCAAGGACGGCTCGGACATCGGCGTCTGAGTCAGGTGGTCAACGGGGTGGCCGGGGCGGCGGACCGTTCCAGCCACTCCCGGTACGCCGGTGCCTCCCGCGCGGCCTCCCAGTACGCCTCCTCCAGCGCGGGGTGCACCCCGTCGAGGTCCGTCTCCGTGCGGGCGGCGAGCAGCAGGCGTACGCCGAGCGGGTCTCCGGCGAGACGGCGTACGGCCATCTCGGGGCGGGGCAGGCAGGACGGCTGGCACACGGTGACCACCTCGCCGGTGGCCACGAGGGCGGCGGCGGTGTGGTAATCCCCGTACAGGACACGGGGGTTGATACCGGCGGCGCGGAACATCCGCTGTACCGCGTCCCATTCACCGTCGACCGTCGGGTCGATCATCCAGCGGTCGTGCGCCAGGTCGCGCAGGCCGACCACGGGCTTTCCCACCGCCGGATGATCCGCGGGCAGTGACACGAACTGGGGCTCGCGCTCCACCAGGACCCGCAGCCGCAGCCCTTCCGGGATGCGCAGCGGCGAGCCCTCCACCTCGTGCACGAACACGACGTCCAGCTGCCCGTCGGCGACCATGCGCAGCAGGGCGTTGGGCGAGACGTCCATGTGGAGCGTGGGTTCCTGGCCGCGTGCCCGCAGCCGCCGCAGCCATCCGGCAAGGGCGCGGCTGGCGGTGGAGCCGACCCGGAGCTGTGGTCCGCCGGCCGCGGCGGCCCGGGTCTCGGCGACGAGGGAGCGCATCTCGGCGACGAGGGGGCGGGCCCGGCTGAGCACGAGCCGCCCGAGCGGTGTGGGCCGGCACCCGGTACGCTCCCGCCGGAACAGCGCCCCGCCGAGCTCCTGCTCGATGCGTCTGAGCTGGGTGCTCAACGAGGGCTGGGCGACGCCCAGTTGTCTCGCGGCCCGGTGCAGACTGCCGGTGTCGGCTATGGCGCACAGCGCACGGAGATGCCTCACCTCGAGCTCCATGCCCAGGGAGCGTAAAGCGGAGTCACAGCTTTCACCAGAGCTTGCCGATAGCACGGGCCTATCGCCGGTTGCCATCATCACAACCGCCGCACGCCCCCCGAGACTCACATCGACGACTCACCCCCCACCAAGGAGTCATCGATGCGCAAGCACACGTACACCCTCGCGGCCGTCCTCTCAACGGCCGCACTGGGCTTGGCGGTTCCGGCGTCCGCGGCGCCGGCGACGGTCGGCTACACGGCGAAGGCCTCGACGACGGACAGCACGGACGCCTTCTTCCAGGCCGTGCTGCGGTCGGTCGCGGAGAAGCGGGCCGCGAACCCGGACAGCGCCGCGGCCGTGACGGTGGTCTACGACGCCTCCCGCGCCCCGACGTTCAGCACCCAGATAGCGCGCAGCACCCAGATATGGAACAGCGCGGTGTCGAACGTGAAGCTCCAGTCCGGCTCGGCCTCCTCGGCGGACTTCTCCTACCGGGAGGGCAACGACTCCCGGGGCTCCTACGCCTCCACGGACGGTCACGGCAGCGGCTACATCTTCCTGGACTACGCCCAGAACCAGCAGTACGACTCCACCCGCGTCACCGCCCACGAGACCGGCCATGTCCTCGGTCTCCCGGACCACTACTCGGGCCCGTGCAGCGAGCTCATGTCCGGCGGCGGTCCGGGCCCGTCCTGCACCAACGCCCAGCCGAACTCGGCCGAACGCTCCCGAGTGAACCAGCTCTGGGCCAACGGCCTGGCCGCGGCCATGGACAAGGCCCTCGACAAGAGCTGACCCGAGCCTGACCCCACCCCCCACAGGTGCGGCCGCCCTCCTGCACAGGGCGGCCGCACCCCTTCGTCCTGCGGTGTCAGCGGGGCGAGGCGATCGCGCGGGCCGCCGCGACCTCCTGCCGCAGCGGCTCCAGGACGCTTCCCGACGGTCCCGTGAGGTCCGTGCGGACCGCGTACAGGGTCTCCGCCTCCCGCACTCCCTCCGCCAACTCCCTCAGCTGAAGCACCACTTGGGCCACCTCCGCCTCCGAGGGCAGCGGGGCGCCGTGCTTCGTCCGTACCCGGGCCGCCGTCGTCGCGTCGACGATCCGCTCCACCGCGACCACCAGGGGCCACCAGGCCGCAGCCCGGCGGCCGGTGGGCGGGGGTTCGGTGAGGGCGCGCTGGAACTCCGTGCGGATCACCGACAGGTCGCGGTACAGGCCGCGACGCATCCGGGCCCTGGCCGGCGGGTCGGTCGGGTCGCGGCCGAACGCCGACTCCACATAGGTCGCCGTGTCGTCCACGGCCTTCGCCAGCCGGTCGCCGACCCGGGTGTGCCAGCTCTCCGGCCAGAGCAGATAGCCGGCGACCAGGGCGATGCCGCAGCCCATGAGGGAGTCCAGGAGGCGGGGCATGAGGAGGGCGGTGCCCTGGTGGTTCAGTACGTCCGACAGCAGCAGGATGACCGGGGTGATCGCGGCCGTCTGGTAGCCGTAGCCCCTCGGGGTGAGGGCCGGGATCAGGGGGGCCAGGACCAGCATCACCGGGACGTCCCACCAGCCGCGCGGCACCTCCGCCAGGACCGCCGCCGCGATCACCAGGCCCGCCACCGTGCCGAGCGCGCGGAGCAGGGCGCGGGAGAACACCGAGCCGAAGTCCGGCTTCAGGACGAAGGTGATGGTCAGGGCCACCCAGTACGAGCGCGGTACCGGGATGATCGAGACGAGGACCTGGGCCACCCCGATGCACAGGGCCAGGCGCAGGCCGTAGCGCCAGGAGGCCGCCGACAGCGCCACGTTGCGGGTCGCCCGCGCGGCGCGGATGCGCAGGGCGGCCGGGCGGCCGAGGCGGTCGTCGATGCCGCTCGGGTCGACGTCCGGGGTGCGGACCACCTCCGCCGCGTGGCGCAGGGCGTGGTCCACCGCGCGGGTCGTCTCCGAGGTGGGGACGGGCAGGTTCAGGGCTATCGGGCCCGTGTAGCCCGTCTCCACCGCCTTCGCCAGGTGGTGCACCGCCTCGGTGACCTCCGGCGGCAGCGGCTCGCCGGTGACGTGGGCCGCCGGGGCCGCCTCCACTACCGGGGTTATGGCGTTCAACTGGGCGAGGAGGCGGGTGAGTTCGGGGCTGCGGCCGTGGTGGCGGGTGCGGCGGGCCAGGATGAGGTCGTACGACTGGTTCAGGGACTGGGTGACCGTGTGGCGGGCCTGGTCATAGGCCTCGGTGCCGCACGCGGACATCAGGGTCGCGACCGTGCGGTACGTGTCCGCGACCGCCGAGCGTTCCGGGACGCCGGAGCGCAACGGCCAGGCCAGCAGCGCCAGGACCAGCACCAGCAGTCCGCCGCCCGTCATCAGCAGCGGCGCCAGCCACCACTCGCCCGGCATCGGCAGCCCCGCTCCCACCACGGAGTTGAGGAGGAGCAGCAGCCCGGACACCGACGCCACCGCGCCGATCGTCGAGATCATGCCCGACACCAGGGCGACCGCCGTGACCACGGCCACCGCCAGCCAGCCGTGGCCGAACACCAGCGACCCGACCGTCACGCCCACCGCCCCGAACAGCTGCGGGATCGCGATGTTGAGGATGCGCATCCGGTACGCGTCCGCGGTGTCGCCGATGACGCCGGACAGGGCGCCC
This sequence comes from Streptomyces justiciae, assembly GCF_015163075.1. Lineage (GTDB taxonomy): Bacteria > Actinomycetota > Actinomycetes > Streptomycetales > Streptomycetaceae > Streptomyces > Streptomyces justiciae. The sequence continues at coordinate 432,231 of NZ_JADDXU010000003.1, read as the reverse complement.
ATCGAGGCCAGGGCGCCGTACTCCACCTCGCCGACGGCGAGCCCGATGGCCAGCGGGAGGGTCATCGCGACGGCGGCGCGGGCGACGGCCGCCCAGTTGACGGGGGCGGGCTGGGATTGGAGGTTCCTGACCAGCCAGTCGGGAGGGGTGAGGCCGATGGGGAACTCTCGGGACATGCGCCTATTACACGTCATCCGCCCTGGTGCAGGTCCAGCTCCACCAGCAGCGCCCGGTGGTCGGTGTCGGCCAGGTCCAGGAACCGGGCCTTCTCGCAGGAGAAGTCCGCCGACACGAGCACGTGGTCGATCTGGGCGCCCAGGGTGGGCGCGGTGCGGGCGGGCCAGCTCGGGGTGCGGTCGGAACCGGCAAGGCGGGCGGCGTCCTTCAGGCCCGCGTCGAGGATGTGCCGGAAGGCCGCGTGGTCCTGGGAGGCGTTGAAGTCACCGGCCAGGAGCAGCGGTGCGCCGCGGTGCCGGGCGGCGAAGTCGCGCAGTGTCCCCAGTTCGCGCTTCCACACGTCCACCTGGCCGGGGAGGGGCGGCATGGGGTGCGCGAGCTGGAGCCGTACGGTCCGGCCGTCGACGTCCGCCACCGCGCCCGGCATCCCCATCGTGCCCGCGACCGGGTCGGCGGCCGTGAGGCGGTAGCGGCTGAGGATCACCGAGCCCTCGGAGCCGGCGCCCGGCACGACCCGCCGGTTCGGGTAGGCGACACCGAGGGTCCGCTTCAGCTCCGCCTCGCAGGTGTACTCGCACTCCTGGACGAACACGAGATCGGGCTTCTCCCGCCGCACCACGTCCACCAGCGCCCCCGTACCGCGCCCGAACTCGACGTTCGAGGTCAGCACGCTGAGCGAGGCGAGGACCTTGCCGCTGGGCTCGCTGCTCTTGCCATACGGCTCGATGAACCACGCCAGCAGGCCGAGCAGCGCCACTCCCCAGACCAGGCCCACCCACCACCTGGACAGCAGCGCGAGCAGCAGCCCGATCCCCGTCGGCACCAGCAGCCACGGCAGGAAGGCCAACAGTTGGGGGACGGGGGTGATGCCGTCCGTGTCGGCCGTACGGCACCCGACGACGACGCTCACGACGGCGAACAGCAGCCCCCCGAGCCAGGCCCCGGCCCGCCTGCCTCCTCGCTTTTCCGGCACAGCGTGTACATCGGTGTCCCCCGTGATGGACTGGTGCGTCACGGACCCGAGACTACGAGTGGCCGTCCACCCGTGTCAGGAACGCCCCGAGCACCGCGTTGAACTCCTCCGGCCGCTCCAGGTTCGGCATGTGGGCGGCGCCGGGGACCACCAGCAGCTCCGAGTCGGGGAGCGCGGCGTGCATCGCCTCCGCGTCGGAGACCGGGGTGTACTCGTCGTCCGTGCCGACCACGACCAGCGCGGGGACCTTCACCCGGGTCAGCAGGTCGCGGTAGTCGGGCCGCAGGGCGCGGGCGCGCAGGGCGGCCGCGGCGCCCTCGGGGGAGGTCGCCGTCATCATGCCGTGGACGTGCGCCTTGACCCGGGCGTCGGCGTACGGGGCGACCATCTTCTCCAGCACCTCGTCGGCGTACCCGCGCATGCCCTCGCGCAGCAGCCGGTCCGCCATCGCGTTGCGGGACTCGACGCCTTCGGGCGTCTCTGGGGCCGGGAAGGTGTCGGCGAGGACCAGGCCGCGGACCCGGTCGGGGAACTGGCGCTGGAAGTCCATGACGATCTGCCCGCCCATCGACAGGCCCGCCAACACGGCGGATTCGACCCGCAGTTCGTCCAGCAGCGCCGCGACGTCCCGGGCGAAGTCGGGGAACTCCGTGACGCCGGGGAGCACCGGGTTCGCGCCGTAGCCGCGCAGGTCGGGGGCGATCACCCGGCGGTCGCCGGAGAACGCCTCGATCTGCGGGGTCCACATCGTGTGGTCGAAGGGGTGGCCGTGGATCAGCACCAGGGGTGCGGGATCGGTCATGATCCCGACCCTAGGCCGCCCTCACTCCTCGGTGCAATAAGATCTTTGCCCTCGGTGCAATCGCAAGAGGCAAGTGGGGGAAACCGTGGACGACTATCGGGCCATCGCCGACCGGCTGGCCGACGACATCACCGCCGGACGCCTCAAACCCGGCCAACGGCTCATGCCGCAACGCCAGTTCGCACGGCGGCGCGGGATCGCCGGGTCGACGGCGGGGCGGGTGTACGCCGAACTCGTACGGCGGGGGCTGGTCGTGGGCGAGGTCGGCCGCGGCACCTTCGTACGGGCCGCCGCGCACGACCCCACCGGCCGGGCCCTCATCGAGCAGGCGAGTGCCGCGCCGGTGAACATGGAGCTCAACTACCCGGCCGTGGCAGGCCAGTCCGAGCTCCTCGCCCCGCTCCTCACGCCCCTGCTGCGCCCCGACGTCCTCACCGAGGCGCTCCTCCCGGCCGCCGCCACCGGCACCGCACCCGCGCGGGAGGCCGCGGCGACCCTCCTCGCGACCCCGCACTGGCGCCCCGAACCCGGCCGTGTCCTGTTCACCGGCAACGCCCGCCAGGCCATCGCCGCCACCCTCGCCTCCCTCGTGCGCCCCGGCGGCCGGGTCGGCGTCGAGCCGCTGACGTACCCGCTGGTCAAGGAGATCGCCGCCCGTCTCGGCCGCGTCCTCGTGCCGCTGGCCGCCGACGAGGACGGCCCGCTGCCCGAGTCGGTCCTCGCCGCCCATCGCACGGCCCCACTGTCCGCCCTCTACCTCCAGCCGACGCTCCACAACCCGACGTCCCACACCATGAGCGACGAGCGGCGGCGGCAACTCGCCCATGTGGTCGGTGACTTGGGGCTGCCCGTCGTGGAGGACCGCATCTGGTCCTTCCTGCACCCCGACGCCCCCGACCCCTTCGCCGCCCACGCTCCCGGCCTCGCCCACGTCGTCGACAGCCTGTCCAAGCGGGTCGCGCCCGGGCTCACCGTCGGCTTCGTCGTCGTACCGGAGGACCGGGTCGACGCCGTCGCCGCCGCGATCCGGTCCGGGGGGTGGAGCGCGGGGCGGTTCGCGCTGGAGGCGGCGGTCCGGGTCATCGGGGAAGGGGTGGTGGAGCGGCTCGTCGAGGCCAAGCGGGCGGACGCCGCGCTGCGGCAGCGGATCGTCGCCGAGGAACTCGACGGGTTCGCCGTACGGGCTCATCCGCAGGTGTATTACGCCTGGTGGGAGCTGCCCGCGCCATGGCGGGCCGACCCCTTCACGGCCGCCGCCGCGGCGCACGGGATCGCGGTGACGCCGGGCCCTGCCTTCGCCGTCGACCCGAGCCGGACGCCGGACGCGGTCAGGCTCGGGCTCGCGTCGGCCGCGGTGCCGGATCTGCGACGGGCGCTGCGGACACTTGCCGGCGTCGCGCGTACCGGGCCGTGAGCCAGGTCGCGCAGGCCACGGTGAGGCCGAGGGCGACCAGCAGCCAGGAGACCGTGCGCAGGGTGCCGGTGAGGGCGTCGTAGATGACACCGGCGGCGCTGCGGTGGTCGGCGTCGGGCAGGTCGGCGAGGGTCATCCGGCGGCCGACGGCGACCGCGAGGCCCAGCAGTCCGCCGCCGAGCGCCGTGCCCAGCGAGGTCGCCGTCACCGCGCGGCGGCGGCAGGCGGCGACGGCGATCCCGGCGGCGGCCAGCACCAGGGCGCTGACGGGCAGCCAGAACCCGGCGAGGTCGAACGGTACGTAGGCGTCGGTCAGTTGGCGTCTGACCTGGGCGAGCTCGACGGTCGTCCAGTACGCCGCCCAGGACGCCAGCACACTGAACGGCACGAGCAGACAGGCCAGCCCGATGAGCGTGGCCGAGAGGGCGTTGCGAAGGCGTGGGCGCACCCTTCCAGGCAAGGGCCGGGGAGCTGGGGGCGCGAGCGGGGGCACTGCATTCGGGTGTACGGCGCCCACACCCCAGTAGCCCCAAGCCCTCCCGCTCTCCGGTGGAGGGTTCACCCGAACGGGTGTTTCCTGGTTCTGGGGAGAAGGAGGCCGATCTATGCGCACCACTCCGGCCCTGCGGACCCTGGCCGCGGCCCTGCTCACCGGCGGCACTCTCGTCGCCGCGGCAGCGGGCACCACGGCCGCAGCCGCCACCCCGCCGACCTACGCCGACGGACATGGCGGTGGCGGCGGTTCCGGCGGTCCGATCTGGGGCACCATCGTCTCCGGCGTCGACCTCAACGTGAGAGCCGCGCCCACCACCCACTCGCCCGTCGTCGACCAGCTCTCGCCGTGGAGCCAGGATCGCGTGGACTGCAAGGTCCTGGGGCAGAGCGTCAACGGCAACCCCTACTGGTACTGGCTCGTCGGCGCCCAGGGCTGGGCGAGCGCCGCGTTCGTCGACACCGGCGGGCGCGGGGTGCCGACCTGCTCCGATCCGTGTCCTGAGTGGAAGGACGGCTCCTGGAGCAACTGGGACGACCCGTACATGAACGACTCCTGGAGCGTGACGAGTTCCGGTTCCTGGAGCTTCTCCGGCTCGTGGAGCTTCAGCGCGACCGGCTCGACCGGGTCGACCGGTTCCTCGGGCAGCTGGTGAGAGAGGGAGACAGAAGGGCCCGGCAGCAGCTGCTGCCGGGCCCTTCTGCCGACCACGTCCACGCGTCAGCGGATGCGGTTCCCCTCGGCGTCCTCGCGCGTGTAGTAGCGGTAGAAGAACACGGCGAAGATGCCCGCCGTGACCACCACCCCGAGCGCCGTGGACCTGAGCACGCTCTCGCCGGTCTGGCTGTACAGGAAGCCGATCGCGGCGCCCGCGAACGCGGACTTCACCAGCGAGTGCAGTTCGCGCTTGAGCTTCGGCGCGAACGTCGCCACCGCGATGCACAGCACGATGAACGACAGCGCGGTCACGAAGCCGAACAGGATGTTCCAGCCGGTGATCTCGCCGCCGCCGCGCCGGTTGGCGGCGGCCCAGTAGCCGTAGACGAGGCCCAGGACGACGGGAATCCCGTACCGCGCCGCCGTGTGGACCTGCGGGCTGAAGACATCGGGCGAACGACGGGCCGTCGTGGACCTGGCGCCGGACGCGGGTGCCGCATGAGCCATGAGAGGACTCCTCTCTCTCCTCGCCCCCGCCTACCAGAGCACACCTGGGAGAGGGCCCTGGCAAGTCGGAGTGCGGCCCCGGTCACCCCGTGTTTCGCTGAACTGCATGAAGCACGGGCTGAGGCCGATGGGCGGGCGGCGCCGCGGTCCGGTTGCCCGGCTGTCCCGGCCCGCCCGGGAGTACGACGTCCTGCGCCGCCACCAGCTCCTGCGCGTCCGTGGGCGCAGTGTCGCGTGGGTGCCGCCGCTGGTGGTGCTCGTCGCGATCACGGTGGTCGACTTCAACACGGCCGGCGAGTTCCGGATGATCTCCTGGGTCGTGCTGGTGCCCGGGATCGCCGCCGCGATCTGCGGGGTGTGGGGCACCGCGGTCTTCGCCGTGCTGGCGCTCGTGACCTACTTCGTCGCGGACACGTCCTATCCCAGCCGGTACGAGAGCTCCCTGCCCGACTTCATCCTGGTCGCCCTCGGCGGCATCCTCGCCGTCCTCGCCTGCGCGGTCCGGGTCCGCGGCGAGCGGCACATGCTGCACATGCGGGACGTCGCCGAGACCACCCGCCGCACGGTGCTGCGCCCGCTGCCGGCGGACTGGGGCGGCCTCGACCACGCCGCCGTCTATCTCGCCTCCGACGTCGAGGCCCGGGTCGGCGGCGACTTCTACGACGTCCAGCAGGGCCTGCACGGCACCCGGGTCCTCGTCGGGGACGTGCAGGGCAAGGGGCTCGGCGCGGTGGAGGCGGCGGCCGCGCTGCTCGGCACGTTCCGCGAGGCGGCGTACCACGAGGCCATCGGCACGGTGGCGGAGCGCCTGGAGCTCCGCATCCACCGGCACGGCCTGCACCTCACCGCGCTCGGCCGCGACGACAGCGACCGGTTCGCCACCGCCGTCCTGATCGGCTTCCCCGAGGACGCGCCCGGCGTGGTGGACGTCGTCGTCTTCGGCCACGAACCGCCGCTGGCCGTCGGCCCGGACGGGGTACGGCAGCTGCCGGTCGACACCGGGCTCCCGCTCGGCCTCGGTGAACTCTCCGACGACGGGCCGCCGCCCGTGCAGCGCGTCCCGCTCGCCCCCACCGAGACCCTGCTGATCACCACGGACGGCGTCACCGAGGCCCGCGACACCGAGGACCGGTTCTACCCGCTCGCCGCCGAGGTCGCCGCCGCCGTCGCCGCCGACCCGCTCACCGCCGAACCCCGCCGCCTGGTCGCCTACGTCCGCGACGGCACGCTGCGGCACAGCGGCGGCCATCTCGCCGACGACACCACGGTGTTCGCGGTCCGCCGCTCACTCCCCGGAACCGTCCGAAAGGGACGTTTGCAGTCCTGAGGTCCACCTTTGCAGCCGCAGCGGTTACGGTGCTGACGTACGTGATCGACGGGGGATGGGGAGGGACCGATGCCCGGAACCGTGCTGCTGCTGGCCGCCGCACCGGCGGGCAAGGGGTGTCTGGTCGACGCCGCGTCCGTCCTGCCCGTCCTCGCGGCCGTGCCGCCCGCCGTGCTGTCCGGCGCGGACACCGCCAACGTGGTGGAGCTGGCGGACCCGTTGGAACCGCAGGCCGTGCTGACCCGGCTGCGCGCCGCCGCGGCCGCCCCCGGACCGCTCACCGTCTTCGTCACCGGCCAGCTCCAACTGGACCGCCGCCAGCGCCTGCCGCATCTCGCGCTGGCCCGCACCACCCCGGCCACGGTCCGCTACACCGGGTTCCCCTGGCACTGGTTCAAGGACGAGCTGCGGCTGCGCCCGGCGGGCGCGACGACGTTCGTCCTCGACCTGCACGCCGACCCCGAGACCTGGGAGTGGCTGGGCGCCAACCCCCTGGACACCGGCCGCAACAACGCGGTCCACGGGCGGATCGCACCGCCGCCGTCCCGGCGCAGCCTGGGCACGCCCGCGTACATGAAGGCGGTCGCGACGATCCTGAGGAGCGGGCACCGGCCGCCGCTGGACCAGTTGCACCAGCAGGCGCTCAGCCGCCTCCCGCAGGAGAGCGTCGGCTACGTGCTGAGCGCGCAGGGCCCCGAGGCGGGCGATCCGCACGCCCTGATCTCGGCGGCCGTCGCCGCCCGGCGCCACGGTGACGCGGACGCGCTCGCCGCGCACCACGAGCTGAACGCCGTACGGGCGCACGGCCCCGCCTCCGAAGAGGCCCTGCACTGGAGTGAAGTCCGGGCCGATCTCGCGATGTTCGCCGGTGACCCGGTGCGCAGCTGCCGGGCCTGGCTGGCGGTGGCGACCACCCGTCTGACGGCCGGGCAGGCGCCGGACGCGCCCGCCGTGGAGGCCGCCGTCGACCGCGCCCACCACCAGTGGGGCCGCATCGACGACCCGGCGCGGGCCCGCGAACTGGGGCCCGCGCTGGCGGAGTTGAGGGCTCGGGTGCCAGGGCGCCGGGAGGGCGCCCTGGACCATGTGCACAAGCACCTCAGTCAGTTGCAGACCCTCAGCTCGTGAAGGTGAAGTACTTCCAGGAGCCGTACGTCGTGGTGTTCACGCTGTCGCCCGAGCCGCTGACGTAGGAGTTGCGGACCCGGAAGCGGACGCCCTTCGGCGGGGTGCCGGTGAGCTGCACGGCGGACTTGCCGGCCGAGTCGAGCTTGAAGTACTCGCGGTACGTGGTGACCCAGCTGGTGCCCGACCAGTACTGCACCTGCAACAGCTGCGTACGGCCGCCGTACGGCGGCAGCGTCGCCGTGACGATCGGGTCCTTGGACTGGCGGAAGAAGTAGTACGTGTGGTTCCACGTGTACTTCGTCTTGTACGCGCCGCTGACCGACGTCGAGATCGACACCTTGGCACCGACCTTGCTCACCACCGACCGCGGCGCGTAACGCGAGTCGCCCGCGAACTTCGCCGTCAGCTCGGTCTTGCGCTTGAGGTCCACGACGACGGACAGGTTGCCGTCGGAGTTGACCGTGCCCTTCTTCACCAGGGTGTTGGGCTTGTCCGCGCCGTAGGGGTTGGCCCAGATCTCGACCGTGCGGTTCTTGTACGTCGTACCGAGGTGCGCGGTGAACTTCACGTCCTGGCCGTACGAGTAGACCTTGCCGTTGTTGTTCAGCGTCAGGGCCGGGGTCGCGCGCGAGACGTCGACCGTGTCGGAGGCGGTGGCGCCGGTGTGCTCGGCGTCGCCCGCGTACGTCACCCTGTACGTGACCTTGCCGCCGGCCGGCGGGACGTCCGTGAAGCTGAACTTGCCGCCCGTGCCGAGGGACTTGGTGCCGAGCGACTTGCCGTTCGGCGACTCCAGGTCGGTGCGGGTGACGGTGACCGGGGTGCCGGCGGGCAGGGCCAGGTTGGCGGTGAGCGTGCCGCTGACCGTCAGGGTCTTGGCCCGGGGCGCGGAGGCCGGGGCGTTCACGGTGAGCGTCGCCGCGTACTTGCGGGGCTCGTCGACGACCCGGAACTGGGGCGTGTAGTAGGTGTCGGTGACGAGGAACAGCTTGCTGCCGTCCGCCGTCCAGTTGGTGAGGTGGCCGCCCGGCATCCAGTCGTGCGACAGGTTGCGCACGTTGACCGGCTTGCTCGCGTCGGTGGGGAAGACGTACGTGTCGCCCACGTCGTCGGTGTCGAGGACCGTGGCCGCGACCGTGCCGTCCGGGGCGACGGAGACCGTCAGCGGGTTGGACGGGACGGGGTAGGTGCGGACCTCCGCCAGGTCGGAGAGGCGGTACTCGGTGAGGGCCCGGGTGCCGGGTCCGGCCACGACGACGTTCTGTCCGTCGGGGGTGAGCGCCGCGTCCTTGTAGAAGCCGCCCTTGTCCTCGGTGACCTTGAGCACCGGGGTGCCGGAGGAGATGTCGTAGACGACGATCGGGCCGGAGCTGATGCCCGTGTCGAGGGCGAGCAGGGTGCCCGGGTTGTCGGGGTCGGCGTAGAGGGCGGGCGGGCTCGCGAAGTCGTGGCCCACCGCGAGGCCGAGGGTGACCGTCGGCGTCTCCGCGGTCAGGTCGACCACGCCGAGGTCGGAGTCCCACTGGTCGCCGTAGCCGAACCACAGCTTGCCGTCGGCGTAGGCGAGGCGGGACGGGATGGTCCCGGTGCCGGTCGCGTACTCGGCGGTCTGCGCGAGGGTCGCCGTGTCGAACGCGACGATCTTGTCGGCGCCGTAGACCGCGGCGTACAGCGTGCCGTCGTCCGGGCTGAGCGTCAGGTCGCGGACCTGGGGCAGCCCGGTGAGGGTGCCGATGACGGCACCGGTGCCGTCGGTGACGGCGATCTGGTTCGTGGACGGGTCGCTGATGAACACCCGCTGATGGGTGCCGTCCACGACCGTGTCGGCCGCGTCCTCGATCGCTGAGACGGGCTTGACCGAGTCGGCGAACGCCGGAGTGGCGGTGAGGGCCGCCGAGCTGAAGAGGACCGCCAGCGTGGTGGCGGCCGCGAGGGAGCGCATACGCACTTCTGTTTCGAACCCCCCGGAACGAATGAGGAGGCCGCACGCGGCCGGTCACGTGCGGGACCTGTGCGTCGCGTGTGGCGAGTGAGCGAAGAGTAAGTCATGCCACGGACAACGACGTACGGGGGGCCTGGCTCAGCCGAGGTGGGCCAGCGCGCCCGACACCAGCGCCCGCACCCCCGGCTCGATCACCGACAGGTCCGGCGCGAAGTGCGGGCTGTGGTTGCTGGGGATCGCGTCGAGCTTCGCGAACAGGTCGTCGCCGCCCGGCGCCGCGTCCCAGGTCGCGGCGGGGGTCGTGGTCACGAACCAGTAGGCGTACGGCTGCCCGTCCGCGGCCAGCAGCGAGAAGTCCTCGCTGCCCATCGCCGGGCCCGGGTCGAAGACCGTGCCGTCGCCGAAGACCTCGCGGTGCACGGCGGCCACCCGCCGGTCGGTCTCGGCGTCGTTGACGGTCGCCGGGAAGGAGGCGCCGAGGATCACCTCGGGCTCGCGCGGGCAGCCCGCCGCATGGCACTCGCCCTCGGCGATCCGGCGGATCGCGGCGACCATCCGGTCCCGGACGGCCTCGGACTGGGTGCGCAGGTTGAGGGAGATCCGCGCGGTGGACGGGATGATGTTCGGCGCGGTGCCCGCCTCGATACGGCCGACGGTCAGCACGGCCGACTCGCGCGGGGCGATCTCCCGGCTGACGACGCTCTGGAGCCGGGTGACGAGATACGCGGCCGTCAGCACGGGGTCGACGGTCGTCTCCGGCCGCGAACCGTGCCCGCCCCGCCCGTGCACGACGATCTCGACGTCGGTGGTGGCGGACAGGATGAGCCCCGGAACATGCGGGTACAGGCCCACCGGGCCCGGCGCCGCGTGCTGCCCGAGCAGCACATCGGGCCGGGGCACGCGCGCGTACAGCCCGTCCGCGACCATCGCCGCCGCCCCGCTGCCGGTCTCCTCGGCGGGCTGCCCGACGACGACCAGGGTCCCGCGCCAGGCGTCCCGGCCGGCTGCCAGCGCCCGGGCCGCGCCCGCCAGCCAGGTCACGTGCAGATCGTGCCCGCAGGCGTGCATCACGCCGGGCGTCTCGGAGGCGTACGGCAGCCCGGTCGCCTCCTGGACGGGCAGCGCGTCCATGTCCGCGCGCAGCAGCACGACAGGCCCGTCCCCGTTCCGCAGGACACCGGCGACGCCGGTGCCGCCGACCCCCTCGACGGTCTCGAACCCGGCCCCCTTCAGCCGCCCGACGAGCAGCCCGGCGGTGCGGTGCTCCTGCCGGGACAGCTCGGGATGGCGATGCAGATCCCGGTAGAACTCCTCCAGCTCGGGGAGCCCGAGCTCAGCGGTGAGGTCCAGCGCGGTACGAGCGGCGGCGGAGGTCATGCGGGGCAGCGTATGCCGAGCGGCGCCTCTAGGGCCTGCCTTGGGACCGTATGCCGAGCCACTGCTCGGCGTCCCAGGCGCGGAACCGCTCCACCTCGGTGAACCCCAGCCGCGCCGCGAGCCGCATCGAGCGGGCGTTGGCGGTCTGGGTGTGCAGCACCACCGGCTCCCCGGGCAGCGCCTCGGCGAGCCAGCCGAGCGCCGCGGCGCAGGCCTCGCCGGCGTATCCGTGCCCCCAGGCCCGCGGCAGGAACATGTAGCCGAGATCGACCTTGCCCGCGGCGGCGGGGCGAGCGTGCGCCGGGGCGCGCCGCAGCAGGAGCTGGCCGATCATCGCCCCGTCGGCCTCGACGACGAAGCTCCCGGGCCACCGCTCGGGGGCCGCGGGCAGCTCGCACTCCAGCTCGGCGAGCGGCCGGGGCCCGCCGAGGTAGGTGTGGACGTCCGCAGAGGCGAGCAGCTCGACGAAGACGGAGCGGTCCCGGGCCTCCGACCCGCGCAGGACGAGCCGTTCGGTCCGGATCGGGGTGGGTGGCCAGCTGACGGGGCCGAGATCGGTCATGGCGGGCAACGTAGCGCGGGCATGAAGCGGCCGCCGACGCGGAGGGGGGAGTGGGCGTCGACGGCCGCGGTTCAGGGGGCCGTGCGTCAGAACGCGGGGATGGCGGCCTTGGCCCGGCTGTCGGCCTCGCGGGCCTTGTTGATGTTGTCCTGGAAGTTGCCCGTCAGCGGGAAGTTGGCCTTGCCCCACTTGGAGCTCCACAGGGCGTTGCGCGGGGTGTCGGCCATCTGGTTGATGTCGACCAGCGCCGGCTCGTCCCACGTGCCGTTGCCCCAGGCCCGCGGCACCTCGCCCCACTTGGCGAAGCGGAAGGCGTGGGTGCTGGAGCCGTCCTTGTGGTAGACGATCTCGACGCGGTTGCCGTTCATCGGCACCTCGCTGATCGGGTGGGTGCTGTAGCCGCCGTGCCGGGAGGCGGCGACGTAGCTGGGCTTCTCGGCGCCCTGCTTCTGGAAGACGACGACGGACTCCCAGTCGTGGCGGTGGCCGCCGACGTCGATGCCGTTCTGGGTCTGGTCCTTCTCGAAGTAGAGCGCGTAGATGTAGGCGCACCAGCCGTTCTTGCACCAGGACTGGGTGTAGGTGTTGGCCTTGCCGAGGTGGTTGTTGCGGCAGCCGCCGACGATCGCCCCGCTGTTGTCGAGGCCGCCGTTGAGCTTGCCGCTCGCGTCGACGGCCGCCGCCGGGAGGCAGCCGTTGGTGTCGTAGTCGAACAGCGGCATGTACTTCTTCTCGAAGGTGCCCGCCTTCGCCCCGAGGGGGGTCAGGACGGCGGCGTTCGCGCTGCCGGTGAGGGCGACGGTCAGGGCGGAGGCGCTGAGGGCCACGAGGGCCGGCTTCTTCAGGTTCATGGCCCTGACGCTGGCAACCGGAACATTGATCGGCACGTCCCTTCTGCCACACCAATCAATTTCACGAACCCCTGGCGCCCCTATTTGTCCGGACGTTACGTTGTCGTCACTTGCGCCACGTACGAAAGCCGTACGAAAGCCATCAACGGTGACGAGGGGGGTGTGCCATGGGCCGACCCGAAAGACCCGTGGACCCCGAGGCCGGCCCTGTGCAGCGCCTCGCCCATGAACTCCGCGAGCTCCGCAAGGCCGCCGGCGGCCCCTCCTACCGCACGATGGCGACGACCGCCGGCTTCTCCGCGACAACGTTGTCCCAGGCGGCGGCCGGTGAGCGGCTGCCCTCCCTGGACGTCGTCCGGGGTTACGCGCGGGCGTGCGGCGCCGACCCCGGGGAGTGGGAGGCCCGCTGGAAGGAGGCGGAGGCGGGCGGCGTACGCCCGGAGCCGCCGGACACGCCACCGCCGTACCGGGGACTGGCCCGCTTCGAACCCGACGACCATCACCTGTTCTTCGGGCGGGACCGCATGGCCGACGAGTTGAGCCGGCTGGTGTGCGATCACCGGTTCGCCGTGCTGTTCGGGGCGTCCGGCAGCGGCAAGTCCTCACTGCTGCGGGCCGGGCTGATCCCGCGCCTGCGGGCCGAGGCCGCCCGCCGGGACAGCCCGGCCGTGCTGCGCGTGCTGACGCCGGGGGCGCGGCCCGTCGAGCGGTACGGGCATCTCCTCGCGCCGGGCGCGGACGAGCCGGAGAGCTGGGTGGTGGTCGACCAGTTCGAGGAGGCGTTCACCCTGTGCCGGGACGCGGCGGAGCGGGCCCGGTTCATCGACCTGCTGCTGGCCGCGCGGGACCCGGACAGCAGACTGCGCGTCCTGGTCGCCGTACGGGCCGACTTCTACGCCCGCTGCGCCGAGCACCGCGGTCTCGCGGACGCCCTGACCGGTGCCGGGCTGCTGCTCGGTCCGATGACGGCGGAGGAACTGCGCGAGGCGGTGGTGAAGCCGGCGCAGGCCGCCGGGCACCTGGTGGAGCGCGAGCTGACGGCTCGGATCGTCGAGGAGGTCCTCGACCAGCCCGGTGGTCTGCCGATGCTCTCGCACGCCCTGCTGGAGACCTGGCGCCGCCGCAAGGGCCGCCTGCTCACCCTGTCCGCCTACGAGGCGGCCGGTGGCGTACGAGGCGCGATCGCGGCGAGCGCCGAGACGGTGTACGAGGACCTCGACCCCGCGGCGCGGGCCGTGGCCCGGCGTCTGCTGCTGCGCATGGTCGAGCCCGGCCAGGGCACCCCCGACACCCGCCGCCCCCTCACCCGCGCCGAACTGGAGGAGTGGGCCGACCCGGACGTCCCGGAGGTCGTCGACCGCCTGGCCCGCGCCCGGCTGGTCACCGCCGACGAGGACGGCGTCCAGCTCGCCCACGAGGCGCTGATCAGCTGCTGGCCCCGGCTGCACGGCTGGATCGAGAAGGACCGCGAACGGCTGCGCCGGCACCGGCAGCTGACGGAGGCGGCCCGCGTCTGGCAGGAGCACGACCGCGACCCCGGCGACCTCTACCGCGGCGCCCGCCTGGACCGCGCCGAGGAACACTTCCCCGGCCACGCCACCGACCCGGCGCTCACGGCCACCGAGCGCGCCTTCCTGCTGGCCGCCTTCGAGGCCCGCGAGCAGGAGCGCCGCACCGCCGCCCGCACCGCCCGCCGCGCCCGCACCCTGGTGGCCGGGCTGTCGGCGGTCCTGGTCGTCGCGCTGGTGGCGGGCCTCTCCGCCTGGCGGCTGCGCGCGGACAACGAGGAGCGCCGCACCGCCGACGCCGCCCGCCGCCTCGCGGACGTCGCCGACTCCCTCCGTACGACCGACCCGCGCATCGCCCGCCTCCTCGGCGTCGCCGCCTGGCGGGTCGACGAACTCCCCGAGACCCGCCGCGCCCTGCTCGGCTCCCTCGCCCAGCCCGAGCTCGACACCTTCACCGACCGGGCACCCGGCGAGACCCCCACCCGTTTCCTGGCCGACTCCGGCCGCACCCTGCTCAGCGTCGAGGGCCGGACGTGGCGGCGCTGGAACGTGGCCGGCCATCGGCAGATCGCCTCGGGCCGGCTGCCCGCCGGAGGGCAGGTGGACGCGGCGAGCCCGGACGGCCGCGTCCTCGCCCTCTCGGACAGCGACGGCATCCGGCTCTGGGACACCGCCGCGGGCCGCTGGACCGGCGACACGCGCCACCCCGAGGCGTCCGACGCGTTCGTCGACATCGGCGGCGGCCGCTACACGGTGACCGGCGCCGACGACCGCGTACGGGTCCGGTCGACGACGGACGGCCGCGTGCTCCTGGACGAGCCGGGCACGGACAAGGCCGTGACGGACGGCCCCCTGACGGCCCTGTGCCCGTCCGCGACCGCCACCCCACAACTCTGGGACAACGGCCGCACCCTCCCCGGCGACTGGCAGGACGCCCACGACCTCTGCGGCGACGACCGGACGCTGCCGTTCCTCGGCTCCGGACGGCTGGGCTTCGTCACCGCCACCGGCGTCCGCGTCTGGGACGTGCGCTCCGGCGGACAGCTCGCCGACCTGACCCGGCCGGGCGTGGAGTACGCCGCGTTCAGCAAGGACGGGAACTTCCTGGCGACGGCGGACGGTACCGAGATCCAGGTCTGGCGCCTGTCCGCCCCCGACGCCCCGGTGTTCCGCCGGGCCCTGAACAACCAGCACCTCTACCGCGGCCTGTACTGGGACCCCGACCGCCCCGTCCTGCGCTATCTCGAAGGCGGCACGGTCCACTCCCTCGACGTCACCGGAGCCGTCACCGCCGCCTGGCACACGGGCGCCCTGGACGACGTACTCCTCGCCCCGGACGGCCGCACCCTCGCCACCGCCGAACGCACCGGCAACAGCTACCGCTTCCTGCTGCGCGCCACGGACGACGGCCACGTCGTACGGACCCTGCCGGCCCCGCCGTTCCCGGTCTCGCGGGACCCTGGGCGGCCGATCACGCCGTCGTACACGATGCCGCTGCTGGCGTTCAGCCCCGACGGCGGGACGCTCGCGTACGGCATCTCGGCACCTGGATACGAGGCCGCCCCGCAGCGCGTGACCCTCTGGGACGTGCGGCGCGGGCGGGCGCGGGCGGCGGTGGACCTGGCGGCGTCCGACTCCTCGGAGGCGGTCGTGGCACTGGCGCTGAACAGTGACGGAAAGAGGCTGTACGCCGCCCGGTCGTCGTTCGGCGGTGATCCGCGGGACGAGGTGTGGGACACGGAACGCGGCCGCCGGGTGTCGGCGGTGCGTGGGCTAACCAGCGGCCATCTCGCCGTCCACCCCGGCGGGCGGCTGCTGGTCGGCGACAACCGCGTCGCCTCCGGCGGGACGGTGCGGGGCCGCAACCTCGTCCAGGGCGACCAGATCGGCGCGCTCGCCTTCAGCGGTGACGGCTCCCTGCTGGCCGTCGGCGACCAGACCGGCCGGGTCGCGTTGTGGGACGGGGCGGTGCGGCACCGGGCGGGCATCCTGCGCAACGTCTTCCCGGCGCCGGGCGGCGACACCCCCGAGGCGGTCACGGCCCTCGCGATCAGCCCGGACGGCGGCACGCTCGCGGTGGGCGGCGACGCGGGGAGCGTGCAGCTGTGGGACGTGGCGAGCCGGCAGCCGCTGGGCGGGCTGCTGACGACACCGGGGGAGCGGATCGAGTCGCTGGCGTTCGCGGCGGACGGCGGGACGCTG
This sequence comes from Streptomyces justiciae, assembly GCF_015163075.1. Taxonomy (GTDB): domain Bacteria; phylum Actinomycetota; class Actinomycetes; order Streptomycetales; family Streptomycetaceae; genus Streptomyces; species Streptomyces justiciae. The sequence continues at coordinate 416,311 of NZ_JADDXU010000003.1, read as the reverse complement.
TACGCCGGGAGCGCGCACGTCCCGCTCCAGCGGTACGTCGTCGATCCGGAGCGGGCGGCGCGGGCGGTGTGCGCGCGGGCCGGGGGCGCCGGGCTGACGCGGGGGCAGTGGCGGACGTACGTGCCGGACGTGCCGTACCGGGAGGTGTGCGGCCGAGGCGCTTGATGGAACCTTTACCGGGGCGGGGGCGTTGTGCGGATGAGATCACTCAGACGAGTACCGAGGTGACGTCAATGGCACTGTTCGACCGGCTCAAGGACCAGGCCAAGGGCTTGCAGCAGCAGGTGCAGGGCGGCGGACACGGCAGCGGTTCGCGTGGCGGCTCTCACGGCGGCGGCTCGCGCGCCCAGCTGGTCGGTCTGTTCAAGACGCAGCTCGGCTCGATCAAGACCGAGCTGAAGAGCGGCGCGTACCGGGACGCGAGCATGGCGATGTGCGCGCTCGTCGCGGCGGCGGACGGTCAGGTGGACGCGTCCGAGATGCAGCAGATGGAGTCGATGATCCTCACCAACGAGGTGCTCCAGAACTTCCCGCCGGAGCAGCTGCGCACGCGGTTCCACAAGCATGTGGAGCAGCTCACCCGCAACTTCGCGCAGGGCAAGTCCGAGGCGCTCCAGGACATCGCCAAGGCCGCGAAGAAGCCGACCGAGGCCCGCGCGGTCATCCAGACCGGCATCGTCATCGCCGGCGCCGACGGCCACTTCTCGCAGGCCGAGCAGATGGTCCTGCGCGAGGCCTGCACGGCGCTGAACCTGAACCCGGCGGAGTTCCAGCTCTGACCGGAGGCTAATCCCGCTGGAGGTGCTGCTGGACCTGGCCGACCCGGTCGGCCCGGTGGTCCTCCGTTGCCCGGGCCGGCCCTGCGTTCGCCGCCAGGACCAGGGCCGCCACGGCGACCACGGCGGCTATGACGCCCCTTGCGTAACGCTCGGTGGTGCTGGTGCGTTCGAGCACGACGACCTCGCAGTGACGACGGTGACGACAGCGGTTTACAGCGTTTACAGCGGTTCTTGCGGTGACAGCGACCATGGCGGCATCGGCAAGGACGACGACTCCCACCGCCTATTTACCTACTGCCTATTAAGCAGGCTTAATACGCCGTTTAACCTAGAGCCCGGCGGAGCCGAACGGCAAGAGGCGCAGGGGGAGTTGGCCCATGTCCGACCGTGACGACCCGGAGATCATCGGGCGCAGGGTGCAGCAACTCCGGGTCGAACGCGGCCTGACCCAGCGGCAGCTGGCCGAGCCCGCGTACACCGCCGCCTACATCTCCACCCTGGAGTCGGGCCGGGTCCGCCCCTCCGACCAGGCGCTGCGCCATCTCGCCGACCGCCTCGGCGTCGCCTTCGACGAGCTGGCCACCGGCCGCCCCGCCCACCTCGTCACCGATCTGCGGCTGCGGCTCATCGAGGCGCAGCGCACCCTCGCCACCGGCGACACCGAGGAGGCGGCCCGCAGTTACACCGCTCTCCTCACCGAGGCCGAGGAACTCCAGCTCGCCGAGGCGCAGTACGACGCCCTCATCGGGCTCGGCGAGTCCGCCGTGGAGAGCGGTGAACTCGTCGAGGGGCGGCGGTACTTCGAGCGGGCCGAACTGGTCCTGGCCGACGCCCCGCTGCCCGCCCGGGTGCCGGCCCTGCGCGGCCGCGCCCTCGCGCACTACCTCGCCGGTGAACTCCGGTACGCCGTCTACCTGCTGGAGTCCACGCTCGACGAGCTCAACCGCGGCGGCCTCCACGACCCCGACGCGCTCCTGCTCCTGTACGCCAGCATCATCGGCCCGTACATGGACATGGGCGCCCACGCCCGCGCCGCCCAGGCCGCCGAACTCGCCCTCGCGCTCGCCCCGCAGGCCGGCGACCCGGCGCTGGTCGCCCGCATGCACCGCTCGGTCGCCCGCACCCTCATCGCCGAGGGCCGCGTCGCCGAGGCCGACGCCTCCCTCGCCAAGGCCGCCGAGCTCTACCGCGGGCTGCAACTCCGTACGGAACTGGCCAACTGCCACTGGATGCGCGGGTACGTGTGCGCCCAGAACGGCGAACTGGAGCGGGCGGAGAGCGAGTTGAGACAGGCGCTCACGATGCTGTCCGCCAAGCGTGCCGCGCTCTACTCCAGCCAGGCCGCGGTCGAGCTGGCCGACGTACTGCACCGCCGCGGCAAGTCCGAAGAGGCCGCTGCCCTTCTCCACGACGTCCTCGGCGACCTCTCCTCCGAACGCGGCGCCGTGCACTCCGCCGCCGCGCACCGCCTGCTCGGCATCATCGCGGAGGACGCCCGCGACCCGGAGACCGCCGAGGAACACTACGTCCGCGCCCTGAGCCTCCTGGAACGCGCGGGCGCCGCGGGCGACCTGGCCGACCTGTGCCGCCTGCTGGGCGACCTGCTCCGCAGGGAGGGCCGGGTGGAAGCGGCCCTGGACGCCTACCGCACAGGCCTGGGCCACCGAACGGCCCCGGGCACGACGACACTGGGCCCGGCACCCGCACAGCCTCCTCTGTGACCGGCCCCGGTCCCACGCCCGCACGCTCCCTGCCCGCCCCGGTCCCGCGCCTGCGCCCTCACCTCTGGGCCCGTCCCGCTCCCCGCGCCCGCACGCCCACAGCCCCCTCTATGACCATCCCGATCCTCCGCACAGCACCCACCGGTTAGCCTGCGCGGGACGAGAGGGTGGGTGTGGAGAGCCGGCGGAGTGTGGTCGACGGGGTGCGGGTCGCCGTACGGGCGCTCGTGTACGCCGTCGTCGGCGGGGCCGCGCTCATCGCCATCGCGACCGTCGCCTCCGTGCTCGGGCCCACACTCGCCCTCGACCTCTACACCCCGCCCGTCGCCGCCTGGTGGACCGTGTTCACCGCGATCACCGTGCAGGGCGTGCCGTTCCTGCTCCTCGGCACGGTCGTCTCCGCGGCGATCGGGGCGTTCGTGCCGGAGAAGGTGTTCAGCCGGCTGCTGCCCCGGAACCAAGCCCTCGCCGTGCCTGTCGCGGGGGCGGCCGGGGTCGTGCTGCCCGGGTGCGAGTGCGCGTCCGTGCCGGTCGCCGGGAGCCTGATGCGGCGCGGGGTCGCCCCGGCCGCCGCCCTCGCCTTCCTGCTCTCCGCGCCCGCCATCAACCCCGTCGTGCTCGTCGCCACCTCCATCGCCTTCCCCGGACAGCCCGAGATGGTGCTCGGCAGGCTCGTCGCCTCCCTCGCGACGGCCGTGGTCATGGGCTGGCTGTGGGCCCGGTTCGGCAAGGAGGAGTGGCTGCGCCCGCCGCAACGGCACGCCCCCGAGGCCCGTGGCGTCAAGGCCTTCGGCGCCGGGCTCCAGCACGACTTCCTGCACGCCGGCGGCTTCCTCGTGCTCGGCGCGGCGGCCGCGGCGACCTTCAACATCGTCGTACCGAGGTCCGTGCTGGACCTGTTCACCGGCTCGGCCTGGCTGTCGGTGCTGCTGCTGGCCGTCCTCGCGGTCGTGCTGTGCGTGTGCAGCGAGGCGGACGCGTTCGTCGCGGCCTCGCTGAGCGGCTTCTCGCCCACCGCGCGGCTGGCGTTCATGGTGGTGGGTCCGATGGTCGACCTGAAGCTGATCGCCCTCCAGGCGGGCACGTTCGGGCGGGCCTTCGCGGTCAGGTTCTCGGCGGTGACCTGGGTGGTCGCCGTCGTGAGCAGCGTGCTCGTGGGGTGGTGGCTGCTGTGATGCGCAGGCGGTACGGGTCCGCGCTGCTGTTGGTGCTGGTCGGGGCGGCGATCCTGCGGATCTCGGCGTTCAGCGAGCTGTATCTGCGGTACGTGCAGGCGGGGCTGCGGCCGTACCTGGTGGTGTCCGGGGCCGCGCTCGTCCTGCTGGGCGTCGCGATGGCCGTCGTACGCCGAACCGAGCACGAGCACGCGGACGAAGACGGGCACGGGCACCACGGCTCCCGCACCGCCTGGCTGCTCGCCCTCCCCGCGCTCGCCCTGCTGCTCTTCCCGCCGCCCGCCCTCGGCTCCTACAGCGCCGAACGCGAGGCCGCGCAACGGGCCGCGCAAGGGGTCGGGACCTTCCCGGCACTGCCCGCCGGGGACCCGGTGGAGCTGACCGTGGGCGAGTTCAGCTCGCGGGCGATCTACGACAGCGGGCGGTCGCTGAAGGGCCGCACGGTCAAGCTGACCGGGTTCGTGACCCACGGCGACGACGGCACCTGGTACGTCACCCGGCTCCTCGTCTCCTGCTGCGCCGCCGACGCGAGCGCCGGCAAGGTCGAGATCCGCGGCGCCGACGCGCTGCCCGCGGACACCTGGGTCACCGTCACCGGCACCTGGCACCCGAAGGGCAGGCTCGGCACGGACGCGGCATGGCCACCGGTGCTGGACGCCACGACGGTCACGCGGGTGAAGCAGCCGGCGGACCCGTACGAGAAGAGGTGAGCCGGCGGGCTCGTACGCGGGCTCGTTTGTGAAGCGATGAGCCGGCGGCCCCGCCCACGGTCGATCGGCGCTCGTGCGCGGTCGATCAGTGGGGCGGCCACCGCCCTGGTGGCCGGGCGTGGCCGCCCCGTGCGAGGACGCGCCGCTCCCTGCGCGGTCCTCGCCCGACATCCCCGGTCCCGCGCGGAGCGGCGGGAGACGCCCCGGTCGGCGTCGCGGGGTCGGGGACAGGTCTCTCTAGGGTCGTCCGGGCCGCCGGGTCGGATCGCCCGCGGCGCGGGGGGTGGGGCGGCACGAGGCCAGCGGCATGAGCGGCTCCGGCACGGGATGGACGTCGTGGGCGGCCGCTTCCTGACTCGCACCACGACCGACGGTAGCGAGCCGACCCCGCGGTGTGAAGCCCTCTTCGTGAACGCCCTTTCGTGAACGCCGGGCCGGGCCAGGGGGAGGGCCGGAACGGGGCAATCGACCCGGTTCCGCGGGGTACCCGGCCGCCGGGGCGGTTTCCCCGGCCGAGGGAGGGCCCACCGTGACCGACGAACATCCCGTCGGACCGGCGCGCGGCGAGCGCGTCCTGGCCCGCATCCAGACCCTGCTGGTGGAGGCCGACCGGCTGGAGGACTTCCTCCAGGAGCTCGTCACCCTCGCCGCGCACTCGCTGCCGATCGAGGTGTACTGCTCGGTCACCCTCGCCGCCGACGGCCGCGACCACCCCTACACGGCCGCCGCCAGCCACGAGATCGTGGACCGCTTCGACCAGCAGCAGTACGCGGTCGGCGAGGGCCCCTGTCTCCAGACCCTGCGGACGGGCCGGCCGAACCATGTCGCCGACGTCGACCAGGAGCGGCGGTTCGGCGCCTTCCCCGACCTCGCGCGCGACAACGGACTGCGCAGCATGCTCGCGCTGCCGCTGATCCCGCCCCGCCAGCAGGTCTCCGGCGTGATGAACCTGTACTCCACGGAGCCGGGCGGCTTCACCCGGCAGGTGCGCGAGGAGGCCGCCGTGTTCGCGGGGCACGCCTCCGGCGCGCTGGGGGTCGCCCTGAAGATCGCGGGGCATCTGCAGTTCAGCCTGGACCTGCAGAACGCGATCGCCTCGCGCACCGTCATCGACCAGGCCCTCGGCATCCTCATGGTCCAGGAGCGCTGCTCGGCGGAACGGGCCTTCGAGATCCTCACCCGCGCCTCGCAGCAGCGGAACGTGAAGCTGCGCGACCTCGCCCACGACCTCGTCGAGAGTGTGGGCGGCCGCCCGCCGAGGGCTCACCCGCCGACACCCCGGCGAGGTCCGCCGTTCGGTGGGCGCGACGACGGGTTTCCCCCCTCGGACGAGGGGTAGTCGGGCTGCGCCCCCGGAGACGGACCCACCACGAGCTCAGATCCCGGCTCCGGGTGAGTCCTCTCCGGGAGCCCATGGACGATAATGGTCGCGCCGAACGAAGGAGGCGGTGGCCGTGGGGCCCAGGGACGACCGCTCCGGCGCTCCCGGCGACGACCCCAGGACGTCCGCCGGCGGCGCCCCCGGGACATCCGGTGGCGACGACACCAGGAGATCCCGGACACCGCGCGGCGACGACCCCAGGCTCTCCGGGCGGAACTCGGAACACGAGCGGGAGCGGGACCGGGTGCGAGCCACTGACGTGATCGCCGAGGGGGTGCGGGGTGCGGAACCCGGGGAGATCCCGCAGCGGCTGTGCGTCGTCGCGGTCAAGCTGCTTCCCGTCGTCGGCGCCAGCGTGTCCCTGCGCAGCAACGGCATGCCCGTCCGGCTGAGCGCGAGCAGCGAAGAGGCGTCCCGTCTGGCGGAGGTCCAGGCCACCCTGGGTGACGGGCCCTGCTTCCACGCCGCCCGGATGGGCGCCCCGGTCCTCGCGTCCGACCTCACGGACGGCCCGGACGTGCTGCGCTGGCCGGTCTTCGCCCAGCAGGCGACGGCCGCCGGGGTGCAGGCGGTGTACTCGCTCCCGCTGGGCAACGACGCCGTGTGCGTCGGCACCCTCGACCTCTACCGCGACACCCCGGGCGCGCTCCACGACCGCGAGCTGCGCACCGCGCAGCTCGTCGCAGGCGTGATGACGGTGGCCCTTATGGCGCTGCCGCGGGGGGAGGACAATGGACCTGACGGGGATGAACCCTGGTTGAGCGGTTTGGCCACGGATTATGACGAGGTCTACCAGGCCATCGGCATGATCATGGCGCAGCTGCGGGTGGGCGCGGACGAAGCGCTGGCCCGGCTGCGCGCCCACGCCTTCGCGCACAACCGCACCGCCCTCGAGGTGGCGCGCGAGGTGGTCTCGCACAGGAAGAAGTTCGACCGTGACTGAATACGCCTCGGCCTCGGGTCCGGCGACCGGTGGCCGTGGTGGCGGCTTGAGGAGGGACGGATGAGCCGGGAACTGCGGCTCACGCGCGCGTTCGTCGACCTGGCGGACACGCTCGGCACGCGCTTCGACCCCCTGGACCTGTTCACCCGGTTCGGCGAGCACTGTCTGGGGCTGCTGGCGGTCGACGCCGTCGGGGTGATGGTGTCCGACTCGCGGGGCGAGCTGCGTCCGATGGCCTCCTCCGACGACGAACTGGGCCGTCTGGAGATGCTCCAGCTGGAGCAGGACGACGGCCCGTCCGTGGACTGCTTCCGCACCGGCGAACCCGTCAACGCCGACGACCTGCGCTCCGGCAGCCGCTGGCCCGCGTACACGCGGGGCGCCCTGGCCGCGGGGTATGTCTCCGTGCATGTCGTGCCGCTGCGGCTGGACGGCGGGGCGATCGGCGCGGTGGCCCTCGCCAACCGGGAGAGCGGCGTCCTGCCCGACGCGGACCTGGTCGTCGCCCAGGGCATGAGCGACGTCGCCGCTCTCACCCTCACCCACTGGCCGACCCCGCCCGCCCGGCCGCACGACCTGCTGACGTCGCTTCAGGCGGCGGTCTCCGCGAAGGCGTCCGTGGAGCTGGCCAAGGGGTTCCTCTCGGAGTACGCGGGCGTGAGCTTCACGGAGGCGCTCGACCTCCTGAGCCGTTACGCCGAGAAGGAGCAGCAGTCCGTGACGTCCGTGGCCCGCGCGCTGTCGGAAGGGACGCTCAGCGCGGACGAGGTGCTGGAGGGCACTCCGGAGGCGACGCGCGGGCCCTGACGGGTCAGACCTGTACGCGGGCCTGCTTGCGTACGTCCGCCAGGCGCTGGGCGGCCAGCTCGGCGACGGCCTGGGTGACCTCGGGGTAGACGTCGCCCAGGCCGCCGTTGGTGATGATCAGGGCGTCGTCTCCGACGCGTACGGCGGCCACGTCGAGGGTGAGCACGGTCTCGTCGCCGTCCGCGCTCTCCCCGGCGAGGGTGAGCCGCAGCGCCTGCCGGGCGTCCCCGATCCTCGGCAGCCGCGGATCGCTGACGGCGGCGTGCTGGACGGCGCCGGTGGCGGTCGCCGCGGTGAACGTCCCGCACTTCTTCGGCAGGGTCTTCAGCCAGGCCAGCGTCCGGTCCACGTCGGCGGGCCGTACGGCGACGACCTGGTGGTGCAGCTGGGCGTCGTCCCAGGTGTCGTCGAGCCCGGTCGCGGCCCGCACATGGGCGCCCGCGCCGAAGAGCCGCTCTGAGTAGAGGGCGTCGAGCAGCTTCTGGCAGTCCGGCGCGTCGGCGGTGGCCTTGAGCAGCCCGTCCCGCCAGGTGGCGGCCCCTTGGGTGGGCGCCCAGGGCTCACCGAGGTCGGTGTAGGTGATGAGCGCGGCCTGCGCCTGGGCGGGGGTGAGGGCGGGAACGGACGCGGGGGTGGGCCGGGTGGAGGCGGGAGGCGCCGAGGACTTGGCGGCGGAGGCGGACGGGGTGGCGGTGGCAGGGGCGGCCTTCTCCGTCCGGATGGCGGAGCAGGCGGTGGTCGCGAGGGGCAGCACGAGGGCGACGGCGAGGAAGGCGCGGCGGGTCATGCTCCAACGGGAGCATCGCAGGTGAGGGGGCACCACTGGTCCGGGCTGTATGGGTTACGCGCGGCCGGGGCGCTTCCGCGTCGCTGCGACTCGCCGTACACCGACCCGTTCGGTGGCTCGGGGTGCCGAGCGCCGCCCGCTACCCGGGGAGTGGCGTCGGTGGCATCGCACGGCGCTGCTACCCGGGGAGTGGCGTCGGTGGCATCGCACGGCCGTAGAGTTCGTCGAGCCCGACGAGCAGGACTCCACTCCGGTCCGCCTCGGCCCGGAGAGCCTCGCTGAAACCGGCCGCGCTGAAGCACGCGAGCCCGCATCCCGTGGTGTCCATTCCACGTCCTGCCAGCAGATCCCTGGCTCTCGCCAAGCGTTCCAGATGGTTACGCCCCATGACCGTCCCCCACTTCGCCTCACCGAGCAGGGTGACCGCGGGCCTGTCACCACCCGAGCCGCGTTCGACCACGGCCACGTCGACCTGGATCTGGCGGCGCTCCTTCGTGTCGGTCACCACCCCGGTGCCGACCTCGCCCAACGCCGAGCGGAGCAGGGAGCGCCCTGGTCCGAGCACGTACTCCCGGCACATGGCCGCGAAGTGCGGTCCGGCCACCTGCGCCGCGAAGCGCTCCGCCGATTGCGCCCATACCTCGGCGGCCTGGCCGCTCTCCAGCCGCGCCCATGCCGGCCGCATGACGGCCTCGTAGAAGTTGATCAGCGGCTCGGTGATGCGGTACTGCGACTTCCCGGCCCCGAAGATGTCCGCCTCGCGTTCCAGCAGGTGACTGTCCTCCAGGACGTTGAGCGGATGGGAGATGTCGACGGACTTGCGGCCGATGTAGCCGGCGATGCCGCCACGCGTCGTATTGCCCTGGGCCACGGCCGCGAGCACCGAGTGGTACAGCGCGGTGTCACGGATGTCCGCCTCCTCGGCGAGCAGGTAACGCGCCTCGCGGAAGAGGGGGCTGTACGGCGACAGCACGGTCCGGCACACCCAGTCGTCGAAATCCCGCAGGTCGACAGGGACGTCGTCCGCCAGGCGGAGCGGTACTGGCCAGCAGTCCGCCCATGACGGACATCGCCGAGCCGCAGAGCAGGAGCCGCATGCGGCTCTCGTCGACCTGGAAGTGGTCGATCGCGCGCTGGATGAGCGAGGGGAGTTCCGGGGCCACCTTGGTCAGGTACGGGAACTCGTCGATGACCGCGAGGAAGGGCCCGTCCGGACCCGCGCCGCCCTCGGGAGAGGCGAGCCCGAAGAGATAGGAGACGGCGTCGTCCCAGCTGCCGAAGGTGAACGCGGCCGGAGAGCCCGTGTACTCGGCCAGGGCGGCGCTGAACTGGCGAAGGGATTCGGTCTCGGTTCCGTCGGCGGCTTCGAAATAGAAGCCACCGTACTGCTCGACGAGCGCCCGCAGCAGATATGTCTTCCCCATCCGCCACCTGCCGCTGACCACACCGAGCATGGCGTGCGGCAGCGGCCGGTTCACGAAAGCGGTGAGTGCTCCCCACTCCGAGCTGCGATCGAAGACATGTGACGGCTTCATGCTGGGGTCAGTCGCCCTCCACCACCGAAAGCCACAGCTTCACGTAGCGCTCCACATCGACCTCCAACGCCACGTCCACCATGTGCAGTTCACGCTCGCCGTGGTGGATCTCCGACTCCCCGGGCCGCGGGCGGCGGTCGACGATGGTCTGGCCGCGGGTCGGGCCGGGGGCGAGGGAGACCTCGACGGGCAGGAGGCTCGTGGTGATGCCGCCGGGGTCGGCGACCGCGCACACCGCGCCCGCGTCCCCGAGGCCGCCGGTGGGGGTGGGGTCCCCGGAGGTGGCCGGGTCGCGGTGGGCGAGGAGTTCGCCGGCCAGCCGGAGCCGGGGGTCGGAGCTGCCGCGCAGCCGCTGGACGTCCGCGGCGGGCACGATGACCTGCCGGAAGACGTCGAGGCCGTACATGGTGATCGGCACCCCCGCGGTGAGCAGGATCGCGGCGGCCTCCGGGTCGTGCCACACGTTGAACTCGGCGACCGGCGTGGCGTTGCCGACCTCCACCGCGCCGCCCATGAACACGATCCGTTCGATGTTGCGGGTCACCTCGGGGTGGGTCCGCAGCAGCAGCGCGATGTTCGTCAGCGGGGCGGTGGGGATCAGGGTCACCGGGCGCGGCGAGGCGAGGATCTCGCGCCGCAGCAGGGCCACCGCGTCGAGGTCCACCGGGCGCCGGGTCGGCGCGGGCAGGCCGAGGTCGCCCATGCCGTCCTGCCCGTGCACGTGCGAGGCCGTGCGCACCGGCTCGATCAACGGCCGCTCGGCGCCCCGCGCGACGGGGATGTCTCCGGCCCCGGCCGTCTCCAGCACGGTCAACGTGTTGCGGACGACCCCGTCGACGTCGGTGTTCCCGGCCACGCAGGTGATCGCGCGGACGTCGAGACCGGGGTGACGTACGGCGAACAGCAGGGCGAGCGCGTCGTCGACCCCGGTGTCGCAGTCGATGATCACGGGGATGGGCTGGGCGGTCACGGGGACTCCTTCCGTCGTGTCACCGACCTTACGCAGCCGCCCAGAGTTCGGCGCCACGGGTCCGGACGACGCCCTCGACCCTCGCGAGGAGTTCCTCCACCGACACGACCCCGGGCCGCCGCCCGTCCCTGAGCCGTACGGCGGCCAGATCGCCGTCGGCCGCCTCCCGCTCCCCGATCACGGCGACGTACGGCACGAGTCGCGCCGACCGGATGCGGGCGCCGAGGGTGCCGTGCTCGGGACCGGCGAGCTCGGCCCGCAGTCCGAGGTCGAGAGCACGCCGTACGGCCTTCTCCGCCTGCCCGTACTGCTCCTCCGCCACCGGCAGCACGACCAGCTGCACCGGTGCGAGCCAGGCCGGGAACGCCCCGCCGTGCTCCTCGACGAGATGCGCGACGGCCCGCTCGACGCTGCCGATGATGCTGCGGTGCACCATGACCGGGCGGTGCTTCGCCCCGTCGGGGCCGATGTAGTGCAGGTCGAAGCGTTCGGGCTGGTGGAAGTCGATCTGGACGGTGGAGAGGGTGGACTCGCGGCCCGCGGGGTCGACGATCTGCACGTCGATCTTCGGCCCGTAGAAGGCGGCCTCGCCCTCGGCGGCCTCGTACTCGACCCCCTCCAGGACGTCTTCGAGGAGTGCGGTGGCCCGGCGCCACAGCTCCGGGTCGGCCACGTACTTGTTGCCCTCCCCCGGCAGGGACAGCCGGTACCTGGCGGCGCGGATGCCGAGGTCGGCGTAGGCGCGGCGGATGAGCGCGAGGGCGGCGCGGGCCTCCTCGACGGCCTGGTCCAGGGTGCAGAAGATATGGGCGTCGTTGAGCTGGATGGACCGGACACGGGTGAGGCCGCCGAGCACACCGGAGAGCTCGGAGCGGTACATGCCTCCCAACTCGGCGATACGGAGGGGGAGTTCGCGGTACGAGTGGGAGCGTGACCGGTAGATGAGGGCGTGGTGCGGACAGAGACTCGGCCGCAGCACGACCTCCTCACCGCCCAGTTTCATGGGCGGGAACATGTCGTCGCTGTAGTGCGACCAGTGCCCCGAGATCTCGTACAGCTCCCGCTTCCCGAGCACCGGCGAGTACACGTGCCGGTACCCGGCGCCGCGCTCCGCCTCCCTGACGTACTCCTCCAGGGTGTGCCGTACGACGGCCCCGTCCGGCAGCCAGTACGGCAGCCCGGCGCCCATGAGGGGGTCGGTGTCGAACAGGTCGAGTTCACGGCCGAGTCGACGGTGGTCGTGCCGGGCGTTGTCGGCGTTCATGGCGTTCTCCTCCACATCGAGGGACGAGCGCCGCCGCACAGCAAAAACCCCGGGGCACTCGCCCCGGGGTTCGCGTCAGCTCAGGTGTCAGCGCGCCGGGACCATGTCCGGCGTCGTCGTGGAAGACGGGTTGGCGCGCTTCATGGGGGGACCGTAACAGGGGGTGGGCCCGGAGGGCGACGACTTTTTCATCGGGGGAGCCGGCCGACGAGCCTCGTAGGTGGCGGCGGAGGGGATGATGTCGACGTGGTCGGGCGGGTGGCAGGCGATCGTCGTCGACGCGTACTCGTCGCCGAAGGTGATCACGGACCGGTCGACGTCCACGACCGCCTCGCCCGAGAGCGGGGTTTGAGCTCGAAGCCGTAGGGCTGGACGCACCGGACGCCGGGCAGGTCCCCTTGCCCGGCGTCCAGATGACTGTCGAATCCCTTATGCGCGAGTCCTTACGCGCGCGAATCCCTTACGCGCGCGTCGCCTTGCGTCGGCGCGTCGCCAGGACGATGCCCGCGCCGCCGGCCAGCAGCACGGCCGCGCCGCCCGCGATGATCGGGGTGTTGCTGCTGGCGCCGGTCTCGGCGAGGTCGTCGCCGCCGCCGTTCGGGGTGGCCGCCGGGGCGGTCGTCGACTCGGAGGCCGACGGGGTCGGCTCCTCGGCCGGGGTGGACTCCGAGGCGGACGGGGTCGGGGTCTCGGACTCGGACGCCGGCGGGGTGGTCTCCTCGGCCGGGGTGGACTCCGAGGCCGACGGAGTCGGGGTGGGGGTCGGCGACGGCTGGGCCGTGCAGTCCTTCGTGCCGCCGTTCCAGGCCGCGATCAGCTTGTCCTTGATGACCGGGTGGTCCGGGCCCTTGGGCAGGTCGCCGTGCTGGAAGCCGTCGTTGGCGTCGAGCTTGCCGTCGAACTTCGTGTTGCCCCGGTAGAGGTCGATCTGCGCGTAGCAGCCCTGGTCGGGGATGGCGATGTCGAGGGTGTCGGTCCCGCCGGCCTTGACGGTGACCGTGTCGAAGTCGTGGAAGACCTGCTCGCCGGAGGTGGCGAAGGTCGGACCGTGCGCCCGGTAGGAGGCGAGCGAGGCCGTGCAGGTGGACGCGTTGCCGGCGGTGCGGACCGTGACGTGGACCTTGCCGTCGTCGGTCGGCTTGAGGTTCTGGTCGTCGACCTTGACCGAGGGGAAGAAGTTCTTGCCGTCGAGGGAGAACTCGCACAGCTCGGTGCCGGTCTCGGTGCCGGCGCCCGTGCCGGGCTTGTAGCTGCCGCCGTCGTCCCAGCCCTTGCCGCCGGGGCAGTCGGTGGCCGAGGCGACGGAGGCCGTGAAGGCGCAGATGGCGAGCGTCGCGGCGCCCGTCCCCAGCAGGCGGCGCACAGTGACACGTCTCGCTATGGACATGCGTATCCCATCAGGGTGAAGTGAACTGAAAAGCGCTGCGGAACGCTGCAGAGCGCAAAAAAGGGCGCTCGGAAACATTGGACCCATTGGTCACATGAGTCGCACGCACAACAGCGTGCGGACATCGTGGATCTCCTGCCGGAACGCTGTCAACCTGCGGGAATACAAGGTCTGTTCAACGGTCATCACAATTCCGCCACACAGGGAACGCGTGGCTCCGCGAAATGGCCGGGGTTCGCCCGTGCACAGCTGGGGACAGATTCCCCTTTGTATGTCTTTTCCGTCCGCACGGATCAGCCAGGAGCGCCGCGTGACCCACGACCTCTCGTCCAAGGACCCCAACTGGTGGCGACAGGCCGTCATCTACCAGATCTACCCCCGCAGCTTCGCCGACGCCGACGGCGACGGGCTCGGGGACCTGAAGGGCATCACCGCACGCCTCACCCATCTGGCCGCCCTCGGCGTCGACGCCCTGTGGCTGAGCCCCTTCTACCCCTCCGAGCTCGCAGACGGCGGCTACGACGTCGCCGACTACCGAGACGTCGACCCCCGCCTCGGCACCCTCGACGACTTCGACGCCCTGGCCGGCGAGGCCCACCGCCTCGGCCTCAAGGTCATCGTCGACCTCGTCCCCAACCACAGCTCCCACCGGCACGCCTGGTTCCAGGAGGCCCTCGCCGCGGGACCCGGCTCGGCCGCCCGCGCCCGGTACGTCTTCCGCGACGGCCGCGGCGCACACGGTGAACTCCCGCCCACCGACTGGCAGTCCGTCTTCGGCGGCAGCGCGTGGAAACGCGTCCCGGACGGACAGTGGTACCTGCACCTGTTCACCCCCGAGCAGCCCGACTTCGACTGGGACAACGAGGAGGTCCGCGCCGACTTCCGCACCACGCTCCGCTTCTGGTCCGACCGGGGCGTCGACGGCTTCCGCGTCGACGTCGCCCACGCCCTCGCCAAGGACCTCGCCGCACCCCTGCGCGACCTGGGCGCACCCGCCCTCAGCGGCGAGGACGCGCTCGCCGAGTTCGCCCCCGGCACCCACCCCTTCTTCGACCGCGACGAGGTCCACGAGATCTACCGCGACTGGCGCACGGTCCTCGACTCCTACCGTCCGCCCCGCATGGCCGTCGCCGAGGCCTGGGTCCCGAGCGCCGAGCGGCGCGCGCTGTACGCCCGCCCCGAGGAACTCGGCCAGGCCTTCAACTTCGCCTACCTGCAAGCACCGTGGGACGCCGACGCGCTGCGCCAGGTCATCACCGACTCCCTCGCCGGCGCCCGCGCGGCCGGCGCCTCGGCCACCTGGGTGCTCTCCAACCACGACGTCGTACGCCACACCTCCCGCCTGATGCTCCCGCCGGGCACCGACGAGAACGCCTGGCTGCTGTCCGCCGGCCACGCCCCCGAGGTCGACACCGCACAAGGCTTGCGCCGGGCTCGCGCCGCGACGCTCCTCATGCTGGCGCTGCCGGGTTCGTCGTACGTCTACCAGGGCGAGGAACTCGGACTGCCCGAGGTCGCCGACCTGCCCGTCGAGGTGCTCCAGGACCCCGTCTGGGAGCAGACGGGACGCGTCCGCAAGGGCCGTGACGGCTGCCGGGTGCCGCTGCCGTGGACGCGGACCGGTCCGTCGTACGGCTTCGGGGCGGGCGGTGCCTGGCTGCCGCAGCCGGAGAGCTTCGCGGCGTACGCCGTCGAGGCGCAGGAGGGCGTCGAGGGCTCGACCCTGGAGCTGTACCGCACGGTCCTGAGACTGCGCCGCAAGCTGCTCCAGGGCGAGGCGCTGACCTGGGCGGCGGCCGCCCCACCCAGCGTGCTGGACTTCGCCCGGCACGACGGCTGGCGATGCGTGACGAACCTGTCGGACACGGCGGTCACGCTGCCGGAGGGTGAAGTGCTGGTCGCCAGCGGCCCGTTGGAGGACGGGCTGCTGGGACCGGACACCACGGTGTGGCTGGCGTAGGCGAGCGGTCAGCCGATGGTCGGGCTCGGGCTCGGGCTCGCGCCCGCCTGCTCGCCCGGGATCGCGATCGGGGTGGACGTCGGGTTCGGCGGCGGGCTCAGGACGACCATGGGGGCGCCGGGCTGCGGGGCCGGCGGCGTCAGGTCGGTGTCGGGCAGCTTCGGCGGGGTGGTCTGCTGGAACAGGGCCTGGTCGAAGTTGACGAAGCCGGTCTTCTCCATGACCGTGATGTGGTCCAGAACCGTGTCGTTGGCCATGTCCGCCAGCGAGCGCACCAGCGAGTTCTTGGTCGTGGAGCGGATCTTGGCGATCGTGTTGAAGATCGAACCGTGCGTCGTGCGCAGGATGTTGGCGAAGTTCGAGTCGAACTGCTTGCCGGAGCTGGTCTCGATCTGGTTCACGAAGCCCTGCTGCTGCGGGCTCGCCACGTTCGGCAGCGTGACGTTGAGCATCGGGGCGATCTTGCGGCAGGCCGCGTCCAGGGCCGCGTGACCGTCGATGAGATGCCGGCCCGCCTCCTTGACCTCAGGGGTCGTCCCCTTCTCCAGGGCGACCTTGCCCAGGGGGTACTCCCACAGCCCCGCCGCCCGCACCTTGACCACGAAGTCCCGGTCCTGCTCGGTCAACGGCCCCCACTGCGTCTGTGCGATGACGCGGTCCTGTGCGGTGGACACCTTGTTGAATCCGAGCATCGTGGGGTACGCGAGCGCGACGATCGTCAGGCTGAGCGCACCGCCCACGAAGAGCGTTCCCGTCGCGTTCCGCGAAAAGCGCACCGTGGCTCCTGTCCGGTCGGGGGTCGTACGACCCTGTGTACGGACGAGGAGCCACGGTTGTTCATGCTGTGACAGGAGCCACGCGGCGCCGTGGGATGAGACGACTGCTCTGTTCGCCTCGCCGGGCCCTCCCGCCGACGACGGCCCACGGGATGCGCCCCCATCAGGCGACGGCTTCCGCCATACGGCCGCACAGCGCACGTGCCCCGCGCCGGCGCCCCGCGACAATCGCAACCGGGGGTGCGCAAACCGGGGGTGGGGCCGACCGACCTCGTCCGCACAGGGAGCCCGCACACGATGAGCAGGTCCACGAACACCGTCGTCCTCGGGATCGCCACCACCGCCCTCGCCGCGCTCGGCGCGATCGCGCCCGCTCAGGGAGTCGAAAGCACGCGTGAACTGTGGGGGGACGTCACGGTCCTGCCCGGCCGTGAGGGCATCGTCGAGATCGCCGGGTACGAGGGGGACGCGCTCGGCGTCGGGTCCCGGCTGACCCTGACCGCGCCGGAGGGCGCCGAGGTGACGAAGACGCCGCTGCGGGCCCGGGACTACCGGGGCCGGGTCGACGCCGACGGCGACAGCGCGTCGTACACCTGGTCCGGGCCGGCGGGCGGGCGTCCCTGGCGGGGGCGCTCGTTCCCGTTCGTGCTGGCCGTGCCCGCTGACGCGGTGCCCGGCACCCGCCTCGCGGGCTGCGCGGTACGCCTCACGGACGCCCACGGCACCCGCAAGGACCGCGGGACCTGCGCGGTCACCGTGGGCCTGCCCGAACCGACCCTGACCCGGCCGGCGTCCGGGGTCGCGCTCGCGGTGCGGCCGGCGACGGGCGGTACGGCCTACCCCGGGGCGCAGATCACCGTCCGGTACGAGGACACGAAGGACGAGGGCGTGACCGGGCAGGGCCCAGAACCGGGGACGGAGATCTGCACGGCGACGGCGGGCCGGGACGGCAAGTGGACGTGCGTCCCGTCCACCGCGCTGCCGGCGGGGCCGGGACGGTTGCAGGCGACGGCGTCCTTCAACGGGGTGGCGGCGGTGAGTGAGCAGATCTATGTGGTGGTGGGGGGCGCGGGACGGGAGGCGGGTCGGCAGGGGCTGACGTAGGCGGCGTTGCGCAGGACCGTCGGGGCTTGGCGTAGGCGGCTTTGCTTCAGCATGGCCGGGCGTCAGGGCTCTTGGCGTAGGCCACTGTGCGCAGCGCCGTCGGGCGTCAGGGTTTGGCGTAGGCGACTCTGCGCGGCGCGAGGCGGGTCGTCAGGGCTGGCGTAGGCCACTCTGCGCAGCGCCGTCAGGCGTCAGGGTTTGGCATAGGCCACTCTGCGCAGCACGGTCGGGTAGGGCAGCGTCTCGGCGAGTTCGCGGACCCGGCCGGCGCAGGTGGCGGCCTCCTCGGTGCGGCCGAGTACCGCCAGTGCCGCCGCCTGGGCGGTACGGGCCTCGCACTCGGTGACCGCCTCGCCCGCACCGGCGGCCCGTACGGCCTCCGCCGCGGCGACGTCGGCGGCGCGTGCCGGGTCGCCGGCGGTGAGATGGGCCCAGGCGGCGAGGACGGGGACGCCGGTGCCGGAGACGTCGGACAGCAGGGTGAGGGCACGGTCGGGGCGTACGTCCTTCAGCGCCAACTCGGCCTGAGCGGTACGCACTTCGTACTCGGCCTGCCGGTCGGGACGGCGTTCCAGGCAGCCGGCGGCGCGGGCCAGCAGTTCACGGGTGCTGGGAAGACCTGGTCGGTGGGGGCCGCCGCGGAGCTGGACGCGGGCGAGGGCGGTGAGGGCGTACGGCAGACACCAGCCGGCGTGCGCCTGCGCCTCGTCGACGGCTTCCGTGGCGAGGGCGGCGGCCTCGGTGAACTCGCCGAGGAGGAGGTGCACTTCGGCGAGGTTGGCCCGCTCGAAGGCGGCGGCCTCGGGATCGCCGCAGCGGTCGGCGAGATCGAGCGCACGGCGCCCGATCACGACGGCGTCGCGGAGTCGGCCGGAACGGCGTTCGTGCTCACGGAGGATGGAGAGCACGGCGGCGAGGAGCCGGGGGTCCCCATGAGCCTCGGCGTACGGGAGAGCGGCGTCGGCGGCGGCACGGGCCTGGGGGAGCCGGCCGGTGAGAGCGAGGGAGGTGGACTGCTGAGCGAGGGCACGGGCGAGGAGGCCGGGGTGAGCCGCCCCGGCTCCGCCATCGCCGACTGTGTGCCCACCCGCACCGCCCGTGCGGCTTGCGTGGTCGGGTGCGGGTGGCCGGTCTGGGGCGGATTCGCCGTCGGCGGGTGCGGGCTGACTGAACACCGTGGTCGTGGCCGCCTGTTGTGCCCTTCTCGCTGCGTTCAGGGAACCCTCGTAGTCACCGGTCACGAAGCACAGGAAGCCTCGGGCCAGGTGGTGGGTGGCGTGGAGTTGTGGGGGTGCGTCCTGGGGTGGGCAGTGGGTGTCCAGGAGGCGGAAACCCTCCTGTGGGGCACCTGTCTTGGCCAGGGACTCCGCCAACTGGGCTGCTGCTCGGGCCTGTTCGGCGGGCGTGCCGTGGCGGTGGAGGTCGGCCAGGGCCTCACGGAGGACCCGTACGGCGTCCTCGTGGCGGGCCATGCGGCGCAGTACCGTCGCGTGGTCGAGGCGGATGCGGGCGGCCTCGACGGCCACCGCGTCTAGACGGGCGGTCAGTTCGCCGTAGTAGTGGTCGGCGGTGTCATCGGCCCCGACCGCCGCGGCGCGACGTGCCGCCCGGTGCAGATGGTCGGCGGCGCGCGGATCGTCGGCGCCCGCGAGATGCACGGCCACGGCGTCGACGGCGCCGGGTCGTCGCCGTAGCAGCAACTCGGCGTACCCGGCATGCAGTTGACGCCGCCGAGCCTGCGAAAGCCCTTCCCGGCACACCACCCGCATCAACGGATGCCGAAACCCCAACCCACCCACGACCACCCCACCCACAGCCACACTCCGCTCCTCCAACACCCCGGCAGCAAGCGCCATGTCGATGCCGTCGACGACGGAGGAAGGAGAGGGGGAGGAGGGAGGGTAGGGGTGATGCATGGGGGACGCGGGGTCGAGGGAGGAGGGGTGAGGCATACCGGAGGCGGGTGCTGGTGCTGGTGCGGGAGAGGATGCGTGAGACATGCGGGACGCGGGGGCGGGCAGAGATGCCCCACTCGCGTCCGCCCCTACCGGCGACGAGTCCGCCCGCCCGACCTCACCCGCACCCGCCACTGACAAATCGGCCGCACCGACCTCACCCGTGCCCGCTACTGGCGTCCGCACCGGGTCCACCCCACCCGCACCTGCCACCGACGAGTTCGCCGCATCAATCCCGCCCGCGCCCGCGGACGGCGCCTCCGCCGCATGGACGTCATCCGCGCCCGTCACCGACGAACCTGCCGCACGGCCCTCACCCGTGCCTGCCCCCGGCGCCCCCGCCGCGTCGACCCCGCCGGCACCCGCCAGCGGCGTCTCCGCCCCACCAGGGCCACCCGCACCCGACCGCGAAAGCCGCACGGGTGGTGTGGGTGGGGAGACATTCGGCGATGGCGGAGCCGAGGCGGCTAGTTCCTCCGTTTCCGTCAGCGTCGCCACCCCGCCCGCCGCAACCGCCACCACCTCGATCACCCGCCGAGCCGCAGGACTCAGCCGTGACAGACGTTCATTGACCAGGAGCCGGACGCCCTCCGGCGCCGTCAGGTCCTCATGGGTACCGGTCGGCGGCAGACCTGCCTTCGCCAGTTCCAGCGCGAACAACGGATGCCCCAGCGACAACTCCCACACCCGGTGCAGCGCGGCCGGCGTCCCCTCCCCCGGCATCACCTCCGCCGCCAGCGTCAGACACTCCCGGCGAGCCAGGCGCTGGAGGCGCAGCCGGTCAGCCGTGCCCTGACGTACCAGCGTGTCGAGGACCGCCCGCCGCGGATCGGTCTCCGGGAGGTCCTCGGGACGGTACGTCGCCAGGAAGCGCAGGCGAGGAACCGACGGCGGCGGCGTACGCCGCGCCAACCGCGCCAGCAGCTGCAACGACGCCATGTCCGCCGCATGGACGTCATCGAGGACGACCAGCACCCCGCCGCCGGAGCCCGGTGCCCCCGGCACCGCCGCCAACCCCAGCAACCCCGAAACCGCCGAGAAGATACGCTCCCTCTCATACTCCGGCCCCCGCCCCGGCACCACACCGACCTGCCCCAACGAGGGCAGCAGCGCCGCCAGTTCGGGATACTCCGCCGCGATCCGCGCCCGGTCCTCCGTGGCGCGCCCCGCCAGCCAGCCCTCCAACGCCTCCACGAACAACCCGTACGGCGCCTGCGGCCCCTCGTCATGGCCGGCACCCCACAGCACCGCCGCCCCGTTCGCCGCCGCCCGCCGTGCCGCCTCCGCGGCCAGCCGGGTCTTGCCGATGCCGGCCTCGCCGCCGATCACCGACAGGGCGGGACGGGCGGGGTTGAGGAGGCGCTCCAGCTCCGCCCGGCGCCCTACGAACTGCGCCTCGGAGAGGGTGCGCAGGAGGGCGGGGGGCGGCGGTGCGGGGCGCGCGGGCGTCGGGCGTCGTACCGCGTACGTTTCCGTGCCCAGGGCTGCCCGGTGCAGGGCCTCCGTCTCGGGGCCGGGCAGGACGCCCCACTCGGCGTCCAGGGCGCGCCGGCACTGGTGGTACTGGGCGAGGGCACGCCGGCGCATGCCCTGGCGGAGGTAGGCGGCGATGAGCACCCGGTGGGCGCGTTCCTCGGCGGCACTGTCTGCGAGAACGGCCCGCGCGGTGGCCGCGGCCCGCTCGATCTCGCCGTCGGCCAGACAGGCCTCGGCGAGCGCCAGCCGCACCGAGTCCCGCAACGCGTCCAGCCCCTCGCGCCGCGCCTGCACCCAGGGGGTGTACCGATGCTCGGGCAGCAACTCCCCGGTAAACGCCTTCAACGCCCGCGCCAACTCACCGATACGCCCACCGTACGGCGCCCACCCGCCGACACCCCCGGCCCGCAACGCCCACTCGGCGTCAGCCCCCACATGCAGCGCCTGCTCGCGAGCACGCTCAGCCCGCAGCGCCCGCTCGCCGGCACCCCCGGCCCGCAACGCCCACTCGGCGTCCGCCCCCGCATGCAGCGCCTGCTCGCCAGCACGCTCAGCCCCCAGCGCCCGCTCGCCGGCACCCCGAGCCCGCAGCGCCTGCTCGCCAGCAGGCCCAGCCCGCAGCGCCTGCTCGCCGGCACCCCCGGCCCGCAACGCCCACTCGGCGTCCGCCCCCGCATGCAGCGCCTGCTCGCCGGCACCCCCGGCCCGCAACGCCCACTCGGCGTCCGCCCCCGCATGCAGCGCCTGCTCGCCAGCAGGCCCAGCCCGCAGCCCCCGCTCGCCGTCACCCTCCGCCCGCAGCCCTCCCCCGGCAGCACCCCCAGCCCCCAGCACCCACTCATCGCCAACCCCCGCCCCCAACGCCCCCTCAGCCGCTACCCCAGCGCGCACCGCCCCCTCAGCGCGCACCGCCCCCTCAGCACGCACCGCCCCCTCAGCACGCACCGCCCCCTCAGCGCGCACCACCCCCTCCATCGCACCCCGCGCCCGCAACGCCCCCTCCGCCAACCGCTCCGCTTCATCCGCGTCGATCCACACCGTCTCCATCGGCAGCCGCAGCAGCGCCCCCTCGCTGACCAGGTACGCGGACGGGTGGCGTGGGGGGAGTTCGGGTTGGAGGGCGCGGCGGGCGGCGTGCAAGGCTACGCGGAGGCTGCCGAGGGCCGCGGGGGTGCCGGCCGTGTCGGGCCAGCACATCTCGATGATCTCCTCGCGGTGCCGGACGCGGCCCGGGGAGACGGCGAGCAGTTCGACGAGCCGCCGGGCGCTGGGGCGGGGCCAGTGGTCGGCCACGGGCGCGCCGCCGGAGCGTTCGGCACGGAAGCCGCCGAGCAGGTACAGCCGCAGCACGGGCGGCGTCGTACGCCGTCCGCCGCTGTTCGCCGGCTGTGCATTTCCGCTGCTCATGAGGGCGGCACTCTAGCCCGGCTTCCTGTTCCGGCCGGATTCGTGGCCGACGGGACACGGTGCGTCACGGGCCGGCAAGCAGGGTGGGGTGTGGGGGTCCCGCATTACTTGCTCCAAGAGCAACCTCATCGGCGCACGGGACCCCCGGGTGTATCCCTACCCCCCACAGGAGGGATACGGCGGCTCCCGTCCCGAGGGGCATGACCCTGCCCTGCTGCTGGCCAATGTTTCGGAACAGGGCCGAGGGGACGACCTTAGGCAGCGACCGTTACTGGCGAATTACTGAGTCTTTCTGAGTCCTTGGTTCCGGAATGCGGACGATTAGGTGCGTGAGCTCCCGTATTCCGTACGTGTGTTGACTGTTCGTTGACCGGTTCGCGGGGGATTCCAGACCGGTTCGCGGGCGAGTCCAGAACCGGCCCGGCCCTAGATTCGGCGCATGCCCCCACACCCCTCCGGAACGCTGCCCGTTCTCCCGTACCGCAAGCCCACCAAGGGCCGCGACTACTGGGTCCTGGACGATGTCCTGCCCGACGCGCACGCCGTACGGGAACGGTGTCTCGCCAAGGACGACTGGGTGGAGGGGTACCCGCACCGGCCGGAGACCTGGCCGGGGCTGCGCGCCATGCCCGGCCTGGAGCCGGGGGAGCTGGCCCGCGTGGAGCGGCTGGTCCGGCAGGCCACCGGCGCCAAGGAGCTGTGGGTGCAGTCGGCGCCCGGCGGCGGCACCCTCAACCACAACTGCGTCCAGGTCGTCGGCGAGGGCGAGAGCACGCCCCGCCCGCACACCGACTCGCGCGCCCTGTGCCGGTACGCGGCGGTGCTCTACCTCAACCCGGGCGTCCCCAAGGACTGCGGGACCAGTTTCTACCGCCAGTCCCTGCCCGGCGGCCGGCTCGGCGGCAATGTCGTGCAGGCCCCGCACAACAACCTCGTCGAGGCGCTCGGCATCCGGTTCGTGGCGCCCGACGCCTTCGAGGAGGACGTACGCGTCCCGCACCGCTTCAACCGGCTGCTGCTCTACAACGCCAACCTCGTGCACAGCGCGACCGGCTACTGCGGTACGACGCTGGAGGAGAAGCGGATGACGGCGGTGTTCTTCTGGATGGCCTGAGGAGCGGAGCTCAGTAGCGGACGGCCCTCGCGACCTCGGTCTTCACGGTGCCGGACAGGTCGCGGTTGCTGCGGGCGGTGGCCTTCTTGCTGCCGCCCGCCGGCACGTCGGAGACGGTGACCGCGACCGCGTCCGCCAGGTCGCCGCCGCCGTCCTTGAAGTTCACCTGCACCAGGAACGACTTCTGCGCGTCGCCGGTGTTCTTGACGGTGACGTCGACCGTGGTGCGGCCGTCGGAGCCGGTCCGCGGGGTGCCCAGGGTGACGTTGTCCTTGACGTCGACACCGTTCTTGACGTCGTCGAACTTCTTTCCCGCCTCCGCCGTGGCCGACGCGAACACCTCCGTGGCCTGGGAGGCGATGGACGCCGCCTTGCTCGCCACCGAGGAGGGCGTGTCGTCGTCGTCCGAGCAGCCGGTGAGGGCGGTCAGGGCCGTCAGCGCGGCGATCGTGACGATCGTGATCGGGGCGCGGTGCGTCCGGTTACCGGTCATGTCCTCCAGTGAAGGTCCTCGCGCCCGCCGCCGCACTCGGGCCGTCACCCGAACGGCGCAGTCCCTCGGGCGCCGCCCCCGCACCGCGCGGATGGTCGAAGCATCACCGACACCGACGCGCGGACCCGCGCGAGAGACGGGGTACGGACATGACCCAGCAGCCGCACACGACACCGCCCAGCACACCCCCGGTGTGGGACCAGGGCCACCAGCAGGCCGAACCCGCCCCGCCGCCCGACCGCGCCGGCAGTGGCTGGGCCACCGGCGGGCTCGTCTTCGCGGGTGTGCTGATGCTGGTCAACGGTGTGCTGGCGATCCTCCAGGGGATCTCGGCGCTGGCCGCGGACGACGTGTACGACCGGATCGGCGACTACGTCTACAAGATCAGCCTCACCGGCTGGGGCTGGATCATGCTGGTCCTGGGCGCGGTCCTGGTGGGCGTCGGCTACGGCGTCCTCAAGGGCGCCTGGTGGGCCCGGATGACCGGCATCTTCCTGGCGTCGGCGGCGATGGTGCTGCACTTCCTGTTCCTGCCGTACTCGCCCGTCTGGTCCGGGCTCATGATCGGCGTCGACTTCTTCGTGATCTGGGCCCTGGCGACGGCGCCCGACTCCACCGGCGCCCGGCGCGGCATGACCTGAGCCGGACCGCGCGAAGAGGGGCTGCCCCGCCCGACAGGCGGTGCAGCCCCTGTTGGTGTCCGCTGTCAGAAGGTGATGTCCGCTGTCAGACGTGTCCGAGGCCGCCGCTGCCGAAGCCGCCGCTGGAGCCCGGGAGCCATCGTCTGCGGTGCTGGTCCTTTCCGCGTTTACTGCCCGAGTGATGGAGCTGGTACGGCATGAGCCGTTCCTGCTCAGCGAGCGGGAGCTCGTCCGGTTCCCGCATCTCCCTGATCTCGTGGATCGCGCCGGTGAGGGGAAGACTGGGCTGTTCCTCGGGGCGCGGCCGGGGAAGTTCCCGGTCCCGGACCCGCATGCCGAACTGTACGGCCCAGATCAGTGCCCCGGCGATGACCGCGCCACCGACGAATGCGGCGATCACGTTGAGCACATCGCTCCCCGCGGCCGCGACTACGAACGCTGCCGTACTCATATGGCAATTATCACCGAAACGGCAGAAATGGGGAGTGCGGGATTCCGGCGGAATCCGTGCGCTCGTTCCCGGGAACTCGCCTTCTGCTGCTTCCGTTGTCAACTAAAGGGACAGCAAAAGGAATTGGAATCCACGGAGGCCCCCACCATGGTCCAGAACCCGAGCCGCAGAGCCGTTCTCGGCGGTGCCGCGGCGCTGGCCGCCCTCGCCGTGACGGCCGCTCCCGCCGCCGCGTGGACGACGGCCCGGCCCACCGAGTTCCCCCTGCCGGACGGCTGGCTCCCCGAGGGCATCGCGATCGGCGCCCAGCCGTACGCGTACTTCGGCTCCCGCGCCAATGGCGGCATCTACCGCGCCGACCTGCGCACCGGCGAGGGCGAGATCCTCTACGCCGGAGCCACCGGCCAGATAGCCGTCGGTCTCAAGACCGACCGCGACGGCCTGCTGTACGTCGCCGGCAACACCGGCGTCGCCCGCGTCCACGACGCCCGCACCGGGGACGTCGTCCGCACGTTCCAACTCTCCGAGGCCACCGGGCACTTCATCAACGACGTCACCCTGCTCGGCGACCGCGCCTGGTTCACCGACTCCCGCGCCGCCGCCCTCTACAGCGTCCCCCGCGGCCGCGCCGGAGCCGTCCGCACCCTCCCGCTCACCGGCGACTGGGCGCAGCTCCCCGACGTCAACAACGCCAACGGCATCGTCCCCACCCCGGACGGCCGCGGCCTGATCGTCGTCAAGTCCACGCCCGGCGAGCTCTACAACGTCGACCCCCGGACCGGGCACGCCCGGAAGATCACGCTCGTCGGGCAGGACACCGTCGCCAACGGTGACGGTCTGTGGCGCATCGGTCGCACGCTGTACGTCGTCCAGAACCGCCTCAACCTCGTCAGCGTCTGGGACCTCGACACCGGGGCCACCACCGCGACCCTGCGCACCACGATCACCGACCCCCGCTTCGACGTGCCCACCACGGCCGCCCGCTTCGGCGACCGGCTGTACCTGGTCAACGCCCGCTTCACGACGACTCCGACACCGGAGACGACGTACAACGCGGTGGCCGTGCCCCTCTGAACCCCGTACGCGTGACGACAGGACGGCAACTCCCTTCGCCCCGGCGCCGACTGAGAGGTGAAATCCCGACCCCCACGAAGGGAGTTCACCTCCATGCGCACCCGTATCGCGCGCCTGCTCGCCATTCTCACCGCGGTGCTCGCCGCGGCCTTCACGACCACCGGCGAGGCCCGGGCCGCCGACAACTGGAACCCGCCCTCGAACCTCGCCCAGCCCCTCAACGAGGTCTGGAACCACGTCGAGTCGACCTACCCGAACCTCTACGGCTTCCGGAACTACGGCTGGGACCAGGTCATGGCCAACCGGGGCAGCATCAACTACTGCGTCCGCTGGGAGTCCGACGCCCCCGTCAGCACCGCCCTGCGCGACCAGATCCACGCCGCCCTGAAGAAGCAGTGGGGCAAGTGGATGACCGCCATGCTCGACAACGGCACCGGCACCAACTCCTGGCCGTACACGAGCGTTCCGGTCAACATCGTCGGCTGGGCGGTGAAGGACCGCGCCACGCTCCAGTGGACGGACAACTCCGTCGACATCTACGCCGGCAACCTCGACAGCGGCGGCGCCCCGCAGTGCGCGCCCGACTGCGGTCGCTTCTTCCATCAGGACGGCAACTACTCCAGGTGCCCCGGCGGAGTGACCCGGCACTACGACCAGTCCCTGTGGCTGACCAAGGGCTTCCAGGGCGGCGCCGGCGGCGACTGGGGCCAGCGCGTCGGACAGGAGTACTTCACCGGCGCCCTCGCCCAGGAGAACATCCACATTTATCTCCACGAGGTCGGCCACACCTTCGGCCTCGACGACTTCTACGACTGGACGCCGACCGGTCAGTGCTGTTTCCTCATGAAGGCCGGATCGGCCACGCAGATCACGGACTTCGACAAGTGGATGCTGCGTGACTTCTGGCGTCATCTGAAGAGCCGCTACGGACTCTGACCGGCAGGAGGAGCGCGGGTGGGCGACGTGGACAGATCGGCGCCGGTCCTGGTGACCGGCGGCAGCGGCTTCGTCGGCAGCCATCTGGTGAAGCGGCTGCTGGAGCGCGGCTACCAGGTGCGTGCCACGGTCCGCTCCACCGCCCCCTCACCGAAGACCAGGCCGCTCATCGCGATGCAGGACCGATTCCCGGGCAGGCTGGACCTGTTCGCGGCGGACCTGCTCGCCGAGGGCTCCTTCGACGAGGCGGCCAAGGGCTGCGCGACCGTCTTCCACGTCGCCTCCCCGTTCCTCATGCCGGAGAAGATCAAGGACGGCCGGCGGGACGTCGTCGAACCCGCGCTGCTCGGCACCCGTAACGTCCTCGGGGCGATCGAACGCACCCCGGCCGTCCGCCGCCTGGTCCTCACCTCCACGGTCGGCGCGATCTTCGGCGACTACATCGACGTACTGGAGACGATGAAGGACCAGGTCCTCACCGAGGAGTACGTCAACACCACCAGCACGGTGGCCAACAACCCGTACCACTACGCCAAGACGGTCGCCGAGCAAGCGGCCTGGGAGGCGGCGAAGGCGCAGGACCGCTGGCGGATGGTGGCCCTCAACCCTGGCCTGATCCTGGGCCCTTCGCTCACCGCCGCCTCCGAGTCCGGCAGCCTCTTCCTCCTGGAGGAGCTCTTCAAGGGCTACTTCTTCTACGGCGCCCCGGACTTCAGCTTCACCACGGTCGATGTCCGGGACGTCGCCGACGCGCACATCGCGGCGGCCGAGAACCCCGACGCGCACGGCCGCTACATCCTCGCCGCCGAGACCATGAGTTCCTTCCACGACATGGCCCGCGTCCTGCGCACCGCCCACCCCCGTGACCTGCGCCTGCCCCGAACCCGCCTGCCGCACTGGCCGGTTCGGCTCCTGGGCCCCGCCTTCGGACTCACCCAGGACTACATCCGCAAGCACCTCGGCATCCGCTTCCGCGTCGACAACAGCCGCAGCCGCACCGAACTCGGCGTCACCTACCGCCCGTTCGAGGAGACGATCCTCGACCACCACCGGGCCTGGCGGACGCCGACGGGATGACCGTCACCCGGTGGAAGTTGCACACGTCCGCGGTCTCGGCCTGCGGCGCCTGATGGGCCTTGAGGGCCATGCTGACCAGGCTCATCAGCAGGTCGACGTCCGTGTCGCAGTCCAGGTGCACGGTGACCCAGCGGGAGCCGGGGACCAGCCGGATCGCCGTCGACTCCGAGAGGTCGGCGGCGAAGCGGTCGAGCGCCCGGTCGGTGAGATGCAGGTCCACGTCGTGGGCGGAATGGAAGTGCACGATCTCGCTGCGACCGGCGCGCAGCGCGCTTCCGGTACCGCAACTGGCCTGCCCCGTACGGAGATCGGGCCAGACTCGCAGGCGCTCCAGGGCGCGCTCGGCCAGCGTCATGCGTCCATCGTCGCCTGCTCACCGCGTCGCAACCAGGGGTTGAGTAAAACGTAACCATCCCTCCTTCGGAGGAACTCGGGTGCGACTTTCGGTTCAACAGGCAACCTCGACACACCATTTACCAGTCTCACAGGTTGCTCACAGAACCGGCCCAGGCGCGTTGGGGTGCGCCCGTACCAGTGGCCGTCCGGTGGGCTGTCCAGTCCGATGCCACTGACCATGGCACTCGCAGACGAGGAACCGATGACCAGTCAGCACCATCGAAGCCGCGCCCGACGCGTGGCACTCGCCGCCTCGGCGGCACTCACCGTCGTCGTCACCGGCGCCGGGGCCGCTCCCGGCGCCGGCGCGGCGCAGGCCGCCACACCCGGCAAGCCGAAGCTGAAGCTGATCGCCGCGTCGAACGCCGTGACGCTCGACCGGTGGGAGGGGGAACCCGGGGTCTACCTCGACCTCGGGACGTACGTCACCGTCGACAACGCGCCGCTGGAGTTCCAGGTGAAGCGCAAGTCGTACAAGGACCCGGTCGTCGCGCAGCAGATCCTGCGCGACGCGAAGGGCAAGAAGATCGGGAGCAAGGCCCTGCCCGCGGGGCTGGTGAAGGACTTCTCCGGGCTGCCCGGCTTCCTGGAGGTGTCCATCAAGAACGCGCAGGGCCAGGAGGTCGCCAAGCCCAAGGGCACGTTCTGCCCGAACAACGCCTCCGGCCGGCTCCGCCCGGACGCCCCGGCGACCTCGCACTACCCGGAGAGCTGCCCCACCAACCCGTTCACCCTCGGCTCGGTGTGGGGTGTCGAGCAGGGCTGGGCGGCCAACTCCTCGACCGTCGACTACGACAAGCCGGTCGACCTGCCGGCCGGTGAGTACACCGCGAAGGTGGGCGTCGCCAAGAAGTACCGCGAGCTCTTCGGCATCCCGAACGACCAGCGCACCATCAAGGTGACCGTCCGTCAGATCAGCGACGGCGGCGGGGGCGCGGGCCGCGGCATGTCCGCGATGCACGGCGGCCACTCCATGAGCGGCATGAGCGGCATGGCGGGTCACTCCATGGCCCACCACTACGGCCCGCGCGGCGCCGACGAGCCCACCCCGGGCGCCCTCTCGCACGCGCTGGAGGACCGCGGCCTGGCCCACCACCTGGGCGACGGCACCGGTCACACCGACGGCTCCCGTGTCGCACCCGCGCTGAAGCCGGCGAGCCAGCGGCCCACCGGCCGGGCCGGCGCCCCCGCGGGCGTGCCGAAGCCCGACCTGCGTTCGCTGCCCGCCTGGGACATCGCCATCACCGACGGCGAGGACGGCGACGTGGCGGGCAAGGACTACCTGGCCTTCAGCGCCAACGTCTGGAACGCGGGACCGGCGCCGCTCGTCGTCGACGGCTTCCGCAAGCCCGGCGCCGACCTGATGGACGCCTACCAGTACTTCTACGACGCCAAGGGCAAGCAGGTCGGCTACGCGCCCACCGGCACCATGGAGTGGGACCCGCGCGTCGGCCACGAGCACTGGCACTTCACCGACTTCGCCAGCTACCGGCTGCTGAGCGCGGACAAACAGGACATCGTCAAGAGCGGCAAGGAGGCGTTCTGCCTCGCCAACACCGACGCGATCGACTACACGGTGAAGAACGCCAACTTCAAGCCGTACAACACCGATCTGTCGACGGCCTGCGGTCAGCAGAACTCCATCTCGGTCCGTGAGGTCCTCGACGTCGGCTCCGGCGACACCTACACCCAGTACCGCCCCGGCCAGTCCTTCGACGTGACGGACCTGCCGAACGGCACGTACTACATCGAGGTCATCGCCAACCCGGAGAAGCGCCTCCAGGAGACGAACCTGAAGAACAACGTCGCCCTGCGCAAGGTGGTCCTGGGCGGTACGCCGGGCCACCGCACGGTCCAGGTCCCGCCGGTCGACCTGATCAACGCGCCGTAATCAGCAACACGTGCACCACCGTGCGGGCCTCTCGACGGGGCCCGCACGGGTCTTTCAGCTCACCTCTCTCGTACTTTCGGCCGGTAGCGGGAACTCCGCCCGGATCTCCCAGCCGTGCCCGGCGCGCGGCCCCGCCGCGAGCTCCCCGCCCAGCGCCGTCACGCGCTCCTTCAGGCCGACGAGCCCGAAGCCGCCGCCGTGCGCCGCGTCCGGGAGCTGGGTGCCGCCCCGGCCGTCGTCGGTCACCAGGACGGTCAGCCGGCCGCCGTCGAGGGCCAGTCGTACGGTGACCTCGGTGGCGTCGGCCGCGTGCCGCCGTACGTTCGTCAGCGCCTCCTGCACCACCCGGAACGCCGCCGCCTGCACCTCGTGCGGAAGGTCGGCCGGGACGTCGGAGTGCAGGGTCACGGTCTGGCCGGGGCTCGCGAAGCGCGAGGTCAGCTCGGTGATGCCGGCGAGATCGCCGACCGGCCGCCGGTCCGCCTCGCCGGTGGCGTCCCGCAGGACACCGACCGTGCGGCGCATCGAGGCGAGCGCCTCGGTCGCGGCACCCTCGATGCCGGCGAGGACCGGGTCCAGGCCCTCGGGCCGGGTCGTGGCCATCATGCGGGCCATCTGGGTCTGCACGAGGATGCCGGTCACGTGGTGGGCGACGAAGTCGTGCAGGTCGGCGGCGATCGCGAGGCGCTCCTCGCGGCGGGTGTCGGCGACGGCGACCGTCCTGCGGTAGTCCAGCGAGCGCAGATAGGCCGCGAGACCGGCGACGAGCATGGCGAGGATCGCGCCGACCAGCAGATAGCCCAGCGCCTCGGCCTGGCCGAACGAGCGGTAGTACCGGGCGGGTGTGGTCAGCAGCGCCGCCGCGTCCAGCAGCCCGCACACCACCGCCCACCGCGGCGGACAGTGCCGTACGGCGATGAACAGCAGGCACAGCAGCACGGCGGCCTCGCCCGGGCCGAAGGCACCGTTGCGGCGCAGCGCGTACGCCGTCGCCGTGTAGAGGAGCGAGGCGAGGGCGGGCACTGCGGTGCGCAGCTGCGGGGTGAGCCAGGCGGGGCGGCGCGTGGGCGGCCACAGCACGGCGGCCAGGCCGACCACGAGGACGAGCGCCGGACGCCAGCCGCCGTAGCCGGCGCTGCCGGAGGCGAGCAGGTCGACGACGGCCAGCGCGAGCAGCGCGCCGACGCAGGCACCGCGGCCCACGCCCCGGAGGGAAGCGGACTTCATGCCGATCACGGTAGGCGGCCGGGCCACCCGTGACCTCGGCCGAAAGGCCGACAGGCCGATGGACAGGTGACACTGGGGTGTGGCCATCCCCGCGCCCCGGAGGACCTACGCCATGCCGGACCTCAGATACCTCCTCGGCGTCTGTCTCGGCGCGGCGGCGGTGCTCGGTGTCGGCGGGCTCGGCACGTACCTGCTGTCCGGCACCGAGTCCACGACCGCGCTCGACGCGTACGACACGGTGACGGTCGACGGGCACAAGGCGCTCGCCCCGAACATCGTCGCGGGCCGCACCCAGAGCAAGTACCACCCGCTGCCGTGGGTCGGCACGAAGGTGGAGGTCGCCTGCCCCGAGGGGCTGAAGGCGGTGGCCGGTACGACGCTCCACTGCACCGGCACCCGCACCGACGGCAGCACCGTGGACATCCCCGTGACGGTCGTCGAGGCCTCGGACACGCACGTCACATGGCGGTTCAGCCGCTGACACCCCAGGTGCGCAAGGGAATTGTGAAACATGGCGTGACGGGTGGGGGAGATTCCGCACCCAACTCCTGGGAGCGGCCCGCGCGCGAGAGGCTCGGATCCCGCAGGGCTGATGTCGCCGTGACGTGCACCGGCCGCCCTGCCGCGCAATCGCCCGGAAGGCCCTGGAACGTGAACGCTCGCACCCCCCACAGAACCGCCGCTCGTCTTGCCCTCGCTGTCGGCTCCGCCCTGCTGCTCACCTCCTGCGGTGTCGTCGACGCCGCGGAGGGCGGCGGCAGCACGCGGGGCCCGGCGAAGGGCGACGACCTCACGGTGGGGCTGCTCCTGCCGGACAAGGAGACGACGCGCTTCGAGAAGTTCGACCACCCCCTGATCAAGGCCCGCGTCGCCGACCTCACGGACGGCAAGGGCAAGGTGCGCTACGCCAACGCCGGGGCGAGCGCGAAGCGGCAGAGCCGGCAGTTCGACCAGATGATCTCCGCGCGGGTCGACGCCATCCTCGTGGACGCGGTCGACGCCAAGGCCATCGAGACGGACGTCAAGAAGGCCAAGGACGCGGGCATCCCCGTCATCGCGTACGACCGCCTGGCCCAGGGCCCGATCGACGCGTACATATCCCACGACAACGAACTCGTCGGTGAGGTGCAGGGCCGCGCCATCATGGAGGCGCTCGGCGACAAGGCCGAGAGCAGCAAGATCGTCATGCTGAACGGTTCACCGGCCGACCCCAACACCGCCCGCTTCAAGCAGGGCGCTCTCGGCGTGCTCCAGAACAAGGTCTCCATCGCCAAGTCCTACGACGTCGAGGAGTGGCTGCCGAAGATCGCCGAGGCGGACATGGAGAAGGCCATCGCGGCCATCGGCGTCAACAACATCGCCGCGGTCTACTCCGCCAACGACGGCATGGCGGGCGCGGCGATCGACGCCCTGAAGAAGGCGGGCGCGACGACGATCCCACCGGTGACCGGCCAGGACGCCGACCTGCCGGCGGTCCAGCGGATCGTCTCCGGCGAGCAGTACATGACCGTCTACAAGTCGTTCCTGGAGGAGGCGAACAGCGCCGCGGACATGGCCGTCGCCAAGATCCAGGGCCAGGACATCATGTTCGACGCCCTGACCCAGGACACGGTGGACAGCCCGACCGAGGACGACATCCCGTCGATGCTGGTCCCGGTGGTGGCCCTGACCCAGGACAACATCAAGGAGACGGTGATCAAGGACGGCGTCTACACGGTCAAGGACATCTGTACGGCGGCTTATGCGGCCAGGTGCGCGGCGATCGGTCTGGAGTAGCACCGGACCAGGACGGGCTCCGGGGCGGGCCCGCGGGAAGGCCGGCCCCCACCCCGGCCCTGGCCCGATCACCAACGGCCGCCTAGGGTCGGGGACATGTCTCTGACCGTCGTGGACGTCGATCGTTTCGAGGCCTCCAGGGGGCGCCTTCAGGCGTTGGCCTACCGGCTGCTCGGTTCCGTCGGTGAGGCCGAGGACGTCGTGCAGGAGACGTTTCTGCGGTGGCAGGCGGCGGACACCGGGCGTATCGAGGTGCCGGAGGCCTGGCTGACCAAGGTGCTCACCAACCTGTGCCTCAACGAACTGACCTCGGCCCGCGCCCGCCGCGAGACCTACGTCGGCCAGTGGCTTCCCGAGCCGCTCCTCGGCGGCGACCCGATGCTCGGCCCCGCCGACACGGCCGAACAGCGCGAGTCGGTGTCGTACGCCGTGCTCACCCTCATGGAACGGCTGACGCCCAACGAGCGCGCGGTGTACGTGCTGCGCGAGGCCTTCGACTACCCGCACCGCGAGATCGCCGAGATCCTCGACCTCACCGAGGCCGCCAGCCAGCAGATCTACCACCGTGCGAAGAAGCACGTCGCGGACGGCAGGGCGCGCAAGGCCCGCGGGGAGATCGACGAGGCCGCCGCCCGGCAACTCGTCGAGGAGTTCCTCGCGGCCGCCACCAGCGGTGAGACGTCCTCCCTGATCCGGCTGCTCACCGACGACGCCACCAGCGTCGGTGACGGGGGCGGGAAGATCCCGGCCCGCGCCACGCCGTTCAGCGGTGCCGTGGCGGTCGCGAAGTTCCTGTGGGGCCTGTTCAGGCCCGCCCAGGTCAAGCGGGACTACGCGGGCGGCCGGCCCGAGATGTACGCGTGGACGGCGAACGGCGAGCCCGCCGCCGTGGCGGTCGTGGACGGCCGCGTCGTCGGGGTCATGTGCCTGGAGGTCACCGCCGAGGGCATCGTCGCGGTCCGCAACCAGATCAACCCCGACAAGCTGACGCGGGCGACCGAGCGGTGGGCGGCGCTGGACCCCGGGAAACCCCTGTTCACGGCCTTCTGAGCCGTGTGACACAGGTCACGCGTCAGAGCTGTCAGGGATCGGCGGCCTGTCCGGTTCAAGGTGCGAACCCGAATCGGACAGGAGCCGAACCATGAAGCACCGCATCGTCGTCCTGGGCGCCGGCTACGCCGGAGCGAGCGCCGCCGGTCGCATCGCCCGCCGCCTGCGCCGCGAGGACGTCCGCATCACCCTCGTCAACGCCGAACCCGACTTCGTCGAGCGCGTCCGCATGCACCAGTTGGCCACAGGCCAGGAGTTGAAGCCCCGCCCGCTCGCGGCCATGTTCAAGGGCACGGGCGTAGAAGTCCGTATCGGCCGGGTCGCCTCGGTCGACGCCGACGCCAAGACGGTCACCGTCCTCGCCGGCGGCACCGAGGGCCGACTGGAGTACGACACCCTCGTCTACGCCCTCGGCAGCGGCTGGACCGACCAGGGCGTCCCCGGCGTCACCGAGCACGCCCACCAGATCGCGAGCCGCCCCGGCGCGCTCCGGCTGCGCGAACGCCTCACCGAACTGACCGCCGGCGCCCCCGTGGTCGTCGTCGGCGGCGGCCTCACCGGCCTCGAACTCGCCACGGAGCTCGCCGAGTCGAGGCCCGACCTGGACATCGCGCTCGTCGCCCGCGACGGCCTCGGCGACTGGCTGTCCCCGACCGGCCGCGCCCACCTCGGCAAGGTCGTCGCCGACCTGGGCATCACCGTCCACGAACACACCGCCGTCACCGGCGTCCAGGACGGCACCGTCCACACCGGCGACGGCCCGATCCCGGCCGCCGTCACCGTCTGGACCACGGGCTTCGCGGTCCACCCCATCGCCGCGGCGACCACCTTGAAGGTCACCGGCACCGGCCGGATCGTCGTCGACGCCGGCATGCGCTCGGTCTCGCACCCCGACGTGTACGCCGTCGGCGACGCCGCGTACGCCATGGGCCACAACGACAAGCCGCTCCGCATGTCCTGCGCCTCGGGCACCCCGGCCGCCTGGCTGGCCGCCGACACGATCGCCGCGCGCCTGACGGGCACGAAGGTTCCGCGGAAGCTGGTCGGTTACAACCACCAGTGCATCAGCCTCGGCCGCAAGGAGGCCATCATCCAGATGGTGACCCCCGACGACACGGCGAAGGACCGCGCCTTCACCGGCCGCGGCGCCGCGCGCTACAAGGAGCTGATCTGCAAGGGCGCGTACTGGGCGGCCGCGAACCCGCTGATGCAGCCGGTACGGCGCCGGAAGGTCGTGGGGCAGCGGGCCGGGGAGCGCGCGTTTGACGCTACCTCTGCGTGACGAAGGCGGCCCAGGCGGCGGGGGTGACCTTGAGGTGGGGGGTGGTGGGGGTCTTGGAGTCGCGGATGTGGACGGTGGCCGGCTGGACGGCCACCTCTACGCAGGCGCCGCCTTCACCGCTGCTGTAGCTGGACTTGAACCACGTGAGTTCGGTGTCGCTCATCGCTCTCCCAGAAGACGGTCCAACAGGTCCCTGGTGTCTTCCTCGTTGAGGGCCTGCGTCCGCAGCATCGCATACTTCTGGGCCACGATCCCCACCTCGTCCGGATCAGCGATCAAGGTGCTGCCACGCTGTGTCTCGCTGTACGCGAGCCGCTGGTGCTCGGGGGTTTCCAGCAGGACGAGGGGGCCTTCGAGCCCGGCGTGCGAGGTGCGGCCGAGCGGAAGGATCTGCAAGGTGAGGCCCGGTAGTTCGGAGTACTCCCGGAGGTGCCGCACCTGATCCGCGTACACCTCCTCGCCGCCCAGCCGGTCCCGGAGCACCGCCTCCCAGATGACGAAGCTCGCCATCGGCGGCGCCTTGCGGTGCAGGATGTCCCGCCGTTCGATGCGGTTGGTGACCAACTGCTCGATCTCGTCCTCGTCATAGAGCGGCACGCGGTTGCGGAACACTGCCCGCGCGTACCCCTCTGTCTGCAACAGACCAGGCACCACCAGGCTCTCGTACCAGGAGATGGCGACGGCCTCCTGCTCCCGGTCCAGATACTCCTCCGCCCATTGCGGTACGAGATCCACTTCCGGCAGATACCTCAGCGCCGCCGTCAAAGCCCCCTTGGTGTCCAGGAAGTCGTCCAACTGCTCGGCGAGGTCCGGCTTCAGACGCCGTCTCCCCTGCTCGATCGACGCGATCGTCTCCTCGCTGATGGCGAACACCTCCCCCAGCGACCTCTGCGTATATCCCGCGGCCGTGCGGAACACGGCGAGCAGCGCGCCCACCATCCGCATCGCCGACGCGTTCCTGCGTGCCTGCCGTGACCGCGGCCCTGTCGTCGTCCCCATGGGTAAGAACTCCCCACTGATCCCCGTACGTTCACCATTGCCCGCCCGTACAAACGAGTTGTACGGGTGGGCGGGGGCTCAGAACGGCGGTGTCTGCTGCGCGCCCAGCGGGGGGAGCCGCAACTTGTGGCGGTCGATGGCGTGCAGGGATTTGGAGTGGTTATGGCCGAGCACCCGACGCATGCGGGCGATGGTGTCGTCGCGGAGGGAGTTCGCGTCCGCTGTCCGGCCCAGGGACTCGAGGTCGATGGCGAGATTGGCGGCGGTCTGCAGGGTGTCGGGGTGGTCCTCGCCGAGTACGTCGCGTTGGTTGCGAAGGTTGTTCTCCCCGAGGGCGACGGCCTGCTCGGTCCGGCCGACAGCCGCGAGGTCGATGGCGAGATTCGTGGCGGTGCGCAGCGTGTCAGGGTGTTCCGGACCGATCAGGCGCTGCTGACGGTCGAAGACGTCCGAGTCCAGCTTCCACGCGCTCTCGCGGTCCTCCGTGACGAAAGAGGCGCGCGCCAGGTAGGAGGCTGCCATCAGGGTCTCCACGGCATCGCCGCCCAGTCCCCGCTCCCACGTCGCGTACAGGTCCTGCAGCCTGTGCAGGGCCTGGCCGTAATCGCCGCGTTCCATCAGATACCAGCAGGCCCTGAGTGCCACGGCCCGCGCGGTCGTCGTGACGAGGTCGCCCGGGGCGATGGCGAGGAAGTGGGGCGCGAGTTCACGCCAGCGGCCCTCGGCGTCCGGGGCGTCGTCGGGGTCGAGGGCGATCAGCAGCTCGCTGGCTTTGGCGGCGGCCGGGGCACGTTGCTCGGCGCTGAGGTGGTCGCGCAGCACGGCCAGGGTCAGCCTGGGCAGCCTGGTGCTGCCGCCGGACACCCGGGCCAGCCCGGCCTCCTCCATCGCCATCAGGAGCTGCCGGAAGCCACGGGGGGTGGCCCCCAGGGCGGTTGGGGTCAGCGGAAGGGGCACGGGGGCGAGCAGCACGCAGGCGCGCAACAGGAGGGCGGCTTCTGGTTTCTCCTGGCTCAGTTTGTTCAAGCTCATCGCCAGCTGAGCCGTCAGATACCCTCCCGGGTAGTCGGACGGCCTGTCCTCGTCGAGCGTTTCGGCCGGGTGCTCTGCCAGCAGTTGCAGGTATTCCTCCGGGGGGAAGACGTAGAGGGCCTCCGCAGCCTGGGCCAGCGCGAGCGGCAGACCGTCCAACGCCTCGGCCAGTTGTGTCGCGTACCCCTTGGTCAAGTTGCGATGGCGGGAGGTCAGCAGGGCGACCGCGTCCGCGCGTGGCAGGACATCGACCTCGAGTGTCGTGGCGACCTGACGCCAATGGGGGTTGCGGGAGGTGATCAGCACGTGCCCGTCACCGTTCGGCAGAAGGCCGGCGAGATCGACGGGGTTCTCGACGCCATCGAAGATCAACAGCCAACGCGAACGCTCGCGCAGCTCCTGGTGGAGGGCCCGGACACCGTCGACGTCGCTGCTGTCGG
Source organism: Streptomyces justiciae (assembly GCF_015163075.1). GTDB lineage: Bacteria > Actinomycetota > Actinomycetes > Streptomycetales > Streptomycetaceae > Streptomyces > Streptomyces justiciae. Next base: position 378,295 of record NZ_JADDXU010000003.1, on the reverse strand, counting down.
CCTGCCAACAGCCGAGGGCTGCGGCGAGCTCGGCCAAGGACGAGGTGTACGCCCCCTGCATGTACCAGACCAGGTCGTACTCGCTGCGGTAGTGGTGCGCGTACTCGATGGCCAACTGGGACTTGCCGACCCCGCAGGGCCCGGTCAGCGCCAGTGGTGCTCTGGTGGTCGAGTCCGTCAGCCTGGTCTTGATCTCCAGCATCAGGTCGTCCCGTGCGATGAAGCCGGCATTGCGGGTGGGGAGGTTCCACGCGCTCGGCCGGTCTCCTGGCACCCGGGACTCAGTCGTACTCGACGCTGGGAACGCGGGCGGCGTCGTAGGCGTGCTGATCGGGTTTTCGACCGCCCGCAACAGCGCCTCCCGTGCCTCCCGCTCCTCCACGCCGAACAGGTCGGTGAACCCGTGCCGTTGGACAGCCCCCGGCACGTCGATCTCCTCGACGCGCAGTGCGATGAACTTCTCCGGCATCGCCAGCAGCGCCGCCGATTGGTCCCTGGGCATCCCGCCCTCGCCGAGGAACGCGGCGGAGTACAAGGCCACGATCCGGTCCTCGGCCGGGAGGCCCAGCACAGTCGTCAGGAAGCTGTCTCCCTGCCGCCCCGGCCAGTCCTGGTCGACTTCGTACCCTGCCTCCCGCAAGGTCCAGCTGACCCACTCGGCCCACGCCCGGTCCTCCGGCATATGAGCCACGAACACCCGCCCACGCCCCGCCGAGGACGCCGTGTCGAAATCGACGTGGGTCGACTGCGACCGAGCCCTCGCCGAGATCCCCCGGGCAACGTCCGCCAGCTGGCCCTCGGCCAGGCTGTACGACGGCAGCGCATGCACCAGTGACGGCAGATCCCGCAGCACCCGCGTCGAGCCGACCACCGGGAACACCGTGCGGTCCGACTGCTCGTCCAGCGTCTGTCGCAGGAAGTAGTTCAGCTCGTCCCGATGCCAGGAGTCCACCGAGTCGCGGGCCAGCAGGACGAGATGGCGGCTGCTGTCGATGACCGGCCGAAGGTTCTCGCGCGGGCCGGCGTCCGGCTGGAGTGCCGAGAAGCTGGACAGGCCCGCCTCCGCCAGCAGAGCCGCGAGCCTGGTGGCCTCGCTCTCCGTCTTCGGCGTACCGCTGATGAAGAAGTCGTACTGGTAATGCCCGCCCCGCCGCCCCGTCCTGATCGCCGCGTCCACATACGCGTCGCGGCTCTCGGTGAACAGCCGGGCGTCCTCCAGGTTGCGGGCGATCAGCGCGGCGATCGACGCGATGCTGTGGCTGATCAGCTGGGGGTTGCGGAAGTCCTCGGTGACGACCGGGAGGTCCTCGCCGAAGGACCAGTACGCGGAGTAGGGGACCGTGCAGTTGTCGAGGACCCGTTCGACGGGGGAGCCGTCGGGGACCCAGGCGTCGTAGCTGGGCTTGAGTTCGCCGCGCAGCTTCTCCCGCCATTCGGCAGCCCGTTCGTACTCCTCGCTCATGTCGAAGCGGCAGAGGAGGGGAAGGGTGAGCAGGCGCGAGCGGTCGTACGGGAGGCTGTTGCGGGTGACGGAGGCGCGGCGTACGACGTCCAGGACGCCGTCGACGTTCTGCTGGTTCGCCGTGAACGTGTAGGCGAGGATGTGCGGCAGCTGGGCCGTGCAGATGCCGCCGGAGTCCGAGATGCCGGTGCGGCTGTCGACGAGGATCACGTCGTAGGCGTCGAGCCAGCGCTCCCGCCAGCTCTCCAGCACGTTGCCGAAGTCGTGCTCCAGGTACAGCTGTTCCCAGTCGATGCTCTGGAGCTTGGGGACGTAGTCGTTGCCGACGCCGCCGGCGGCGATCAGGTCGAGTGTCGCCCCGTCCGGCAGGGCGACCGGTGTGATGTGGTCGAGGGCGCCGACGCGCTCCCCCTCGCGTACGGCGAGCGCCATGTCGGTCAGGCCGGTGGCGGGGACGTCCATGTACGGACGGAAGTAGTAGTGCAGGCCCGGGGCTTCCAGGTCCCAGTCGATGCACAGCACCCGGTAGCCCCACTGGGCCAGCAGGACAGCGGAGTTGGAGAGCAGGAAGCTGCGTCCCACACCGCCTTTGTAGGAGTAGAAGGTCGCGATCCGGCCCTGGCTCATCGTCATCACAGCCTCGGGACGGAACGCTGGGGGGACTCCGCGTGCGCGGCGGGTCGGACGACCGGCCAGCCTTCCTGCCACTCGGGGGCGCAGGCCAGACAGGCCGCTACCTCCTCGGCGACCGTGCGCATCCGGTCCTGGAAGCCGAGATAGGCGGGGGTGTCCCGGAACTGGGGGCCGTCGTAGCCGTACTTGGTGAGCTCCTTGTACTGCTGGATCTTCTGCGCCTCCTCCGGGAAGTGCTCGCCGTCCATGAAGTTGATCGGGTAGACGAGCGTCGGCGCCTGGCCGTTGACCTGCGACAGCGCCTCCTGGCGCAGCTGCATGCTCTTCCACTCGGCCATGCACCAGTCCGAACGGAAGTACGGCGGCGACCAGATGGCCACCAGACAGCGGCTGCGCAGCAACGCCTGTTCCAGGCGGTCCGGCCAGGGCGATCCGGCGGGTATCTCGAAGTCGACGAAGATGCGCGGGTCCGTGGGCAGCAAGTCCTCTAGATACAGCTGGAGTTCACGGCTGAAGTGGTTCTTCACCCAGTCCCGCACATGCCCTCTGTGGCTGTAACTGATGAAGACGTCGTAGTCGTAGTCCACCGTGCCCCCTCCGGCGTGCCGCACGGCGCCAAATCTAGGGCAGGAAGGTCAGATACGTCCTGACCTTCCTGCCCTGGAGGGAAGCAGGCTCGCCTAGAGCGTGACCTGCTTGCCGCCGAACGTCACCACCAGGCTGCCGTTGGACGCGAAAGACCAGCCCAGGGCGCCCGTGTAGGAGGAGCAGCGGGAGCCGTTCGTGCCGGACCAGAACTGGTTGGAGCTGTCGGCGTCGCCCACGTAGCGGTCGTTGGCGCCGCTGTCGCAGGAGGTGTTGGAGCGGAAGACCGAGGTTCCGGTCTCGAAGTTGAAGTTGCGTTCGGTGTTGGCGACGGCCACGTTGCTCGTGATGGTCATCGAGCCCGGGTTGCTGTTGTACGTGAACCCGTGGTGGCCGTTGCCGTAGGCGATGCTGTGCTGGACGACGTGGTTGACCGCGATGGAGTCGCCGCCGAGCTTGTAGCCGTTGCGGTCGCCGTTGCCGGCCTGGGAGCCGTCGCTGAGGGTGCCGTTGTTGTAGGAGAGGGAGTACTCGATGGTCACCGGGCCGATCGCGCCGGTGTCCGTCTTGGTGTACAGGTCCCAGCCGTCGTCGATGTTGTTGTGGGAAACGGCGTACCGGAAGACATTCCCCGTGCCCGTCGTCAGCTTCGCCGCGAAGCCGTCCGCGTCCTCGCCGTCGGAGTCGGCGTTGTCGTGCGACTCGGCGCTGAGGACGAGGTTGTTCGACGGCCACTCGCTGCTCGGCGTCGAGGAGGCGATCCGGCCCAACTGGAGCCCGGTGTCACGGTTGTAGCGGGTCACCGTGCGCTCGATGACGTTGTTGCTGCCGCCGACGTAGATGCCGTTGTCGCCCGCGCGCTCGACGACGAGGCCGTAGAGCTTCCAGTAGTTGGCGAACAGCTGAAGACCGCGGTTCGACGAACTCTCGCTCTGCGCCGAGAAGTTGAGCACCGGCGTCTCACCCGGGTACGCGGAGAGCAGGGTGCGGGCGCTGGAAGTGCCGTTGTTGCCGGCCGGGATCGTCACGGTGGACGAGTAGTTGTACGTGCCGCCGCGCATGTAGATCGTGCCGCCGGCCGCGATACGGCTGATCGCGGAGGTGAGGGTGGTCGGGGCGCTCGCCGTACCGGCCGCGCCGTCCGTGCCGGTGGGGGAGACGTACAGGGCCGTGGAGGAGGGCGGGGTCGTCGTACCCGTGGTCTCCACGTCGATGTAGTCGATGTTGGCCAGGCCGCCCGCGCTGGTCGGGTTGAGGCGGATGGTGTTGCTGCCCGCGTTCACCGGCACGGTGAACGTCTTCGTCGCCCAGGTCGTCCACGCCCCCGTGCCCTCGAAGGACGCCGAGGAGGCGGTCGTGCCGTTGACGACGACGTCCGTGGCGCGGGCCGTCGTGGTGCCGTTGGCGAAGCGGACGCTGACGGTCGCGGTGCCCGCGGCGGAGGCGGAGACGGTGAACTGGTTGTAGGCGCCGGAGGCGTTGGTGCCGTTGCAGTAGCCGCTGCCGGAGTAGCCGGTCCACTCCGTCTCGACGGCGCCGGTGCAGACCGCCGGTGAGGTCTCGGCCTCGTAGCGGGTGGTGGCGGCGTTCGCCGTGGTGCCGGAGAGGGCGACCAGGGTGCCGGCGAGGAGGCCGACGGTCGCGACCGCGGATGCGGCGGCTATGGGTCTCGTACGGGGACCGGAGAACTTGGTCATGGGGGGCCGTGCCCTTTCTGTCGCGGGTTGGGTGTGGCAACGTGGCGGTTCGCGTGAATGAACACGCCACGTCGCGCGCACCTCTTCCAGAGAGGGGAAAGCGCTTTCTCCGGACCGTAAGGGCCTGCTGTGTACGCGTCAATAGACGTGTACGTGATTGCCGTTCATGACCATGAACTCAACGGACCAGGGGTACTTCTCGATCAGCTGTCCTCGGCCTTGGGCGCCGCCTGCTGCACCACCTCGAAGGACCACAGCGTCGCCCCGGTGGCAGCCGGCTTCGGCCGCTCGCCGCCCTCCGCGCCACCGCCACCGCCACCGCCGTGCGAGGCGCGCCCCATCCCCGCCATCCACTTGTCGAAGTCCTCCTCGCTGCGCCAGCGCGTGTACACGAGGTAGGTGTCGGTGCCCTCCACCGGGCGCAGCAGCTCGAACCACTCGAACCCGTCCGAGCCCTCCACCGCCCCCGCCCGCGCGGCGAACCGCTTCTCCAGGACCTCGCGCTGCTCTTCGGGGACGGTGAGGACGTTGATCTTCACGATGCTCATGCGCCCATTGTCCCCGTAGGTGACTTCTGGGCGGTGGCGGGACGGGTGCGGAAGGTGCGGCGGTAGCTGTCCGGGGGGACGCCGACCGTGCGGTGGAAGTGGCGGCGCAGGGTCGTCGCCGTGCCCATGCCCGTCGCGGTCGCGATGGCGTCGATGCCGTCGTCGGTGGTCTCCAGCAACTCCTGGGCGCGGCGGATGCGTTGGGTCAGCAGCCACTGCAACGGGGTGGTGCCGGTGGCCGCCCGGAAGTGGCGGGTGAGGTGACGTGAGCTCATCCCGGCCCGGCGGGCCAGGTCCGTCACGGTCAGCGGCTGGTCCAGGCGTTCGATCACCCAGGGCAGGAGTGCGGCGAGCGGGTGGTCGTCGCGGGCGGGCACGGGCGCGGCGACGAACTGCGCCTGACCGCCCGCCCGGTGCGGGGGTACGACGAGACGGCGGGCGGCGGCGTTGGCGACCGACGATCCGTGGTCGAGTCGTACGAGATGCAGGCACAGGTCCATCGCCGCGGCCTTCCCGGCGGAGGTGAGGACGCTGCCGTTGTCGACGTAGAGGACGTCCGGGTCGACCTCCACCTCGGGATGGCGGGCGGCGAGCTCCTCGGTGTGCGCCCAGTGCGTGGTCGCGCGCCTGCCGTCCAGCAGACCAGCGGCGGCCAGCACGAACGCGCCCGTACACAGCGAGGCCACCCGCGCCCCCGCCGCATGCGCCGCGCGCACCGCCTCGACCAGCTCGGCGGGCGGGTCCACGTCGACGTCCGCCCAGCCCGGCACGATCACGGTGTCGGCGTCGCGGAGACGGTCGAGGCCGTGATCGGGTTCGAGCCGGAACCGGCCGACCCGGACCGGCGCCGAGCCGCAGACGGTGACGTCGTACCAGGGGACGGTCACCCCGTCCGGCACGGCGCCGAACACCTCGTACGCCAGGGACAGCTCGAAGTGCAGCATGCCGTCGGTGACGGCGAGGGCGACGGCGGTCATGTCCGTAATTGTATGGGGCGTGTCGTTCCGGACACTCACGCTGCGGTGTGCGCGCCGCCCAGGATGGTCGTCGACGGATCAGCCGGTGAGGAAGTTGGGGGCGTCATGGGAGCGGAAGCAGCAGCGGGACGGACGGTCGCGGTGTTCGGCGCGTACGGGCACACCGGGCGCTTCGTGGTGCAGGAACTGATCGCGCGCGGCTTCGTGCCGCTGCTCTCCGGTCGCGACGCCGTGCGACTGAAGGCGATGTCCGTCGAGTACGACGTGGAGGCGCGTCCGGCGTCGGTGGACGACCCGGCCTCGCTGGACCGTGCGCTGGCCGGCGCGGCGGCCGTGATCAACTGCGCCGGGCCGTTCGCGACGACCGCCGCGCCGTTGATCGAGGCGGCGCTGCGTGCCCGGATTCCCTACCTGGACGTGGCGGCGGAGATCGAGGCCAACGCCGACACCTTCGCCCACTTCGCGGACCGCGCCCGTGCGGCGGGCGTGCCGGTGGTGCCCGCGATGGCGTTCTACGGCGGGCTCGGCGACCTGCTCGCCACGGCCGCGATGGGGGAGTGGACGGCGGCCGACGAGGCGCATGTCGCGTACGGCCTGAACAGCTGGCACCCGACGCCGGGGACGCGGATCGCGGGCGAGGTGTCGCGGGGGCGGCGGGACGGGCGGCGGGTGCGGTTCAGCGGGGGGCGGCTGGAGTACCGGGACGACGCGGCGCCGGTGCTGGAGTGGGCGTTCCCGGAGCCGATGGGGGCGCGGCAGGTCATCGGGGAGTTCACGATGGCCGACGTGGTGACGGTCCCGAGCCATCTGCCGATCCCCGAGGTGCGGACGTACATGACGGTGGAGGCGGCGAGGGACCTGTCGTCGCCGGAGACTCCGGCACCGGTCGCGGCGGACGGGGACGGGGACGGGGACGGTTCGGGGCGATCTGCGCAGACATTCCTGGTGGATGTGGTGGTGCGGTCCGGTGGGGAGGAGCGGCGGGCGGTGGCGCGGGGCCGGGACATCTACGCCGTCACGGCACCGCTGGTGGTGGAGGCGACGGAGCGGGTGCTGACGGGGCGGACCGAGGTCGGGGCGGGTGTGGTGTCGGCGGGGGAGATGTTCGACGCGGGGGACTTTCTGCGGGCGTTGGCGGGGCAGGTGAAGGTCGAACTGCCATGACTGAGCTGTCGGTTGCTGTGAGCCGCTCGGTCACCCTTGACGTACGGGTGACCCGGTAGGCATCTTGGGAGCGCTCCCAGACGGCTGGCCCCTCCGCTGTCCGAAAGCGCCCCGGATTGGAAGAGTGGCCCCATGCAGAGTCAGACCAAACGCCGCCTGTCCCCCGCCGACCTCGACGCCCTGCTGCGGGACTCGGCCGGGATCGGGGGCCGACTGGAGGCCGAGCTGACCGACGGCTGCTACAACACGGCCTACCGTGTCCGCCTCGACGACGGCCGCGCCGCGATCGTGAAGCTCGCTCCGCTGCCGGAGGTGCCGGTGCTGCGGTACGAGCGGGGGATCATGGCGACCGAGGCGATGGTCTACCGCCGCCTGAAGGAGCTCCCGGAGGGACACGTACCCGGCCCCGAACTCCTCTACGCCGACGACGAGTTCCTCATGGTCTCCCTCCTGGAGGGCACCCCCTGGGACAAGGTGGCCAAGACCCTCTCCCCGGCCACCACCAGCACCCTGCGCCGCGAACTGGGCGCGGTCACCGCCCGCTTGAACACCCTGGTGTCCGAGGACGGCCGCTTTGGCTACCCGGCACCCGAGTCGGGACTGTCGGCGCCGGACTGGCGGACGGCGTTCACGCTGATGGTGGAGGCGCTGCTGGAGGACGCGGCCCGCTGGAACTCGGAGCTCCCCGAAGAGCCGGACACGATCAGGAAGTTGGTGGCCGAGGGCGGCTACGCGCTCGACGAGGTCACCGAACCCCGCCTGGTCCACTTCGACCTCTGGCCCGGCAACGTCTTCGTCAACGGCGGCGATCACCCTCGTATCACCGGCCTCATCGACCACGAACGCGCCTTCTGGGGCGACCCGGCGGCCGAACTGATCTCCCTGGCCTTCGGCGGCGACGCCACCCCGGACAGCGAGGTGGTCACCGGCTACGTCGAAGCCGGCGGCACCCTGAACTTCACCCCCACCCTCCACCACCGCCTCGCCCTCTACCAGCTCTACCTGGGCCTGATCCTGGTCATCGAGGACGGCCCCCGCGCCACGGACGACACGGGGCATGTCGCCTGGACGCGGGAGTATCTGGCGGAGGCGGTGGGGCGGGTACGGGGGTTGGGGTAGGGGCGGGGCGCGATCACCGGCGGTGCGTGTTGCGTCGATTGCGGCGGGCTTGGGGTGGCGGGCCTGATCGAGTACTAGAGTTCCGACGTGCGTTGAAAGTTGCAGCACGTCACGACGGATCAACCGACGGTGGGCGGGGGCTGGTGATTCGCGTGTGACGTGCCCTGCTGGGGGGTGGGTTGCATGTACGAGTTGGTCAAGGGGGCCAACGTAGGTCTGGCGGCGCTCAGCGAGAGCGTCGACTCGGTGATCGTGAGTCTGGACTGGACGAGTTCCACGGGTGAGGGCGACGCCGATGTGTCCGTGCTGCTGCTGGACGGCAACGGCAAGGTGCGCAGCGACGGGGACTTCTACTTCTACAACAATCCGGTGGCCGCTGACGGGAGCGTGCAGCTGCTGGGCAAGACGCCCACAGGGGGCGGGAACCAGGACCGGATCGGATTCGACCTGACCGCGATCCCGGACGACGTCGAACGGATCGTGGTGGCCGCGAGCCGTTACGGCGGGGCCCATTTCGGCGAACTCGACGATCTGCAACTGACGTTGGCCGACGGCTCCGGCGAGGGCCTGCTCCGCTTCGCCATCGAGGACGCGGGCGCGGTGAGCGCCTTCATCTTCGGTGAGCTCTACCGCCGCGACGGCGTCTGGAAGATCCGGGCGGTGGGCCAGGGATACGCCACCGGACTGGCCGGTCTGGCAACGGACTTCGGCGTTGACATCGATGACGACGCGGCCACGGAGGAGACCCCGGCGGACGTGGCGGACGTGGCGGACGAAGAGTCCACGGACACCGCACCCGTGACCCCCGCCGAGGACCGTGCATCCGCGGTGCCGCTGGAGGCGGTTCCCGCGCCGCGGACGCCCGCCGATGACGCGGAGCCGAAGAAGGCGTCGGCCCGGCCCCGTACCGCCAAGAAGAAGGTCACGCTGCCGAAGGCGGCCAAGAAGTCGCTGGCGGAGAACGACTCGTGGAAGGACGCGAGGCTCTTTCCGGTTTCCGCGCTCAAGAGCGACCGGGACCGGGAAATGCGGGCCACGTCGGTGCTGTTGTCGGTGATGGCGCAGATTCCGGAGTTCGGCAGGCGGCTCACCGCCGCGTTCGGAGCACCGGCGGGCCGTATGGAGACGTTCACCGAGGTGTCCCTGCCGCACGGTGACACCCCGCGCCGCCCTGACGGTGTCATCCGCGTCGAGCGGGCCGGCAAGCTGTGGACGGCGCTGGTCGAGACGAAGACCAACGGCAACGCCCTCAAGGCCGAGCAGGTCCAGGCGTACATGGACATCGCCGCGCGCCGCGGCTATGAGGCGGTGATCACGCTGTCGAACGACGTGGCGCTGGAAGGCAGTCCCCTGGTCGACGTCAAGATCGACGGGCGGCGCAAGCACAAGGTGGCGCTGTGGCATCTGTCCTGGGCCGAGGTGACCCATCAGGCCCAGATGCTGATCCGGCACGAGGGCGTCAGCAACATGGCGCACGCCTGGCTGCTCCAGGAACTGCTCCACTACCTCCAGCACGAGAACTCCGGATGCCACGGCTTCCAGAACATGGGTCCGGCCTGGGTCCCCGTGCGCAACGGCATCGACGACGAGACCCTGTGCCAGGGAGACGCGCGTGCCCTGGAGGTGGTGGAGAGCTGGGAGCGGCTGATTCGGCAGGTCTGTCTCGGGCTCGGCGGTGAACTCGGCCAGAAGGTGCTGCCCGTCCAGCGGTCCCGACGCGGAGTCGATCCCGGTGCCCTCCGCACACGCCTTGCCGACCAGCTCTGCCTCGAAGGCCGACTTCAGGCGGAGCTGCGCATCGAAGGAACGCCCGGCGTTCTCGCCGTCACCGCTGATCTGCGGACGGGGCGTATCCGCACCTCCGTCGAGATCCCCGCACCCACTCAGGGCTATCCCCTGACCTGGGCGAAACGGCTCGTGCGACGCCTCGCCGAGGCCCCCGCCGACCTGCATGTCGAGACGCTTGTCGAAGGGGAGACAGGGGGACCCAGAAGCACCCTGGAGCGGCTGCGCCCGGAACCCGGGGACATGCTGCCGAAGAACGGCCTTCAGATCACCGGCTTCCGGTTGTCCCTGTTCAAGGGCATGGGGAGCGGCCGTGGCAACGCCGAGTCGGGCTTCATCCGCAGCGTGAACGACGCGGTGACCCGCTTCCACGGGACCGTGGTGGCGCATCTGGAGGGCGGCCAGCAGACGCGGCGGGCGGCTTCCGCGGAGCGGTCCGTCTCCGGCTAAGGCCGACCTCGACGAGGGGCGCCGGAGGGTGCCGCGGGCGAGGCGTCATGGGGACGACCCGACGCCTCGCACCGCGGCCGATCCCGCCCCGATCAGCCCTGCGCCCCCGCGATGTTCACCATCCAAGGCACCCCGAACCGGTCCGTGCACATGCCGAAGACGTCGCCCCACATCTGTTTGTCGAGGGGGACCGACACCGTGCCGTCCGTCGAGAGCTTCTCCCAGTAGCCGCGCAGTTCTGTGTCGTCGTCGCCGCTGAGGCTGATGGAGTAGTTGTTGCCGACGGTGTTCGGCATGTCCGGGTGGGCGTCGGCGGCCATGAGGGTGAAGCCGGACGGGGTTTCCAGCATGCCGTGCATGATCTTGTCGGCCAGCGGGGTGTCCGCCTGGCCGAAGTCGCCGTACGTGTTCAGCGTGAGGGTGCCGCCGAACACCTCCTTGTAGAACTCCATCGCCTGTCGAGTGGTGCCGTCGAAGCTGAGGTACGGGTTGAGGCGCGAGGCCATGGAAACCTCCCGAAAAGGGGTGCCGGTACTCCTTCGGAGGCTAGCCGGGCCCACTGACAACAGCATCCGGTGAGTGATACCTTCACGAAGGAATTTTTTTAGTGCCCGGTACCGTGCCGGGCCCCGAGGGGGAGGTTCTGGACATGACGGTGGTGGCGGAGACAGCCGGCGGGGTGCGGGTCGACGCGGGGCATCGGCCCGCCTACCTGGTCTTCTGTGACGTCGACGAGACGCTCATCAACTGCAAGAGCATGTTCGAGTTCCTGCGCTTTCAGCTCGTCCGGCGGTTCGGTGAGGAGGGCGAGCACCGGTACCGGCTCGTCGAGGCCGACCTCAAGGGCCGCTCCGCCGCCGGGGTGCCCCGGGCGGATGTGAACCGGGCCTACTACCGCTCCTACGCCGGTGAGAGCGTCGAGGAGATGGCCGCGCTCGGGCGCGAGTGGTTCACCCTCGCCTCCGCCGACCCCGGGTTCTTCATCGCCTCCACCGTCGACGAGCTGAACCGGCATCGCGCCGCCGGCGCCGAGATCGTGCTCGTCTCCGGGTCCTTCCCGCCCTGCCTCGACCCCGTCGCCGAGCACGTCGGCGCCCGGCACGTCCTGTGCTCCTCGCCCGTCGTGCGCGAGGGCCGTTACACCGGTGAGCTGACCGAGCCCGTGATCGGCGAGGGCAAGCGGGCGGCGGCCCTGCGGATGCTCGCCGAGCACCCCGGCGTCAACCCGCGCGACTGCTTCGCCTACGGCGACCACCCCTCCGACTTCCCCCTCCTCGACTGCGTCGGCCACCCCCGTGGCGTCGGCGACGACCCCGTCGTACGCGGCTATCTCGCCCGGCGTGCGGACCGGGCCGCGGCCGCCGTCTCCGGGTGCGCGCTCGCCTGCTGGTCCATGGGCCGCGACGAGCACTCCGAGGGCTGCTCGGGGGGCTGCGCCCTGCCGCTCTGCTGAGGACACGTGGATGGAGGGGCGGAGGGCCTGATCGGCCTCCGCCCCTCCATCTGTGTGCGGGGTCAGTCGATGCTCCGGCAGATGTGGGGCTCCAGCTCCGCGTCGTCCGCGTCCCCCGCGAGGTGGAGGACGGGCCGCCGTGCCTCGGGGCCGGTGTTCAGCAGGTACCAGGTGCCGCCGTGCTGCACCGAGGCCAGCGTGCCGTTGGCCAAGACATGCAAACGAGGGAGACCGGGGCTCTTCGGCTTCTGCAGGGTGATCATTGTTGCTCCTGTGGGGCGTTGATGGCATCAGTGGTCTGTGCACGCGTGGTGTTTCTCCGTCGTGGGTACGTCCGTGCCGGGCGGGTGGGGCATCGCGCCCCGTCCGCTACCTCGCCCCGGCCAGCACCGGCTCCCGTACGCCCGTCGTCGCCCCCGTCGCCGCAGCGGCCCGTGCCGGGCGGGCGTGGGCCGTCGGGGCCCAGCGGAACAGGGCCGAGCCGACCGACATGCCGCCCCCGAAGGCCGACAGCACCGTCAGGTCGCCCTCGGTGAACAACCCCCGCCGGTGCGCCACGTCGAGGGTGATCGGGACGGACGCGGCACCGGTGTTGCCGTGATGGGCGAGGGCCAGATGCATGCGGGCCGTGTCGAGGCCGAGCGCGGGCCAGACCTCGGCGAGCATCACGCCGTTCGCCTGGTGCGGGACGAAGTGCCGTACCGCACGGGCCGGTACGCGTGCCTTGGCCAGCAACTCGCCGATCGCACCGGGCAGGTTGTCGTGCACGAAGCCGCGCACCCCGCGGCCGTCCATCGTGAACCAGTGCGCGCCCTCCGCGACAGTCTCCGCCGAGGCTGGGCGCCTGCTGCCGCCGGCCGGGACGCTGATCAGGCGGTGCTGGTCGCCGCGGGTCGTCAGGCTGGTGGTGATGCCGCCGGTCCCGGCCGGCACCGGCCCGAGGACGACGGCCCCCGCTCCGTCGCCGAACAGGATGGCCGTCTTGCGGTCGGCCGGGTCCAGGATGCGGGAGTAGATGTCCGCACCGATGACCAGGGCGTACGGCCCCTGCCCCGACGCCGTGCGCGGCTCGGCCCGCAGCATGCGGTCGGCTGCCGTCAGCGCGAACATGAAGCCGCTGCACACCGAGTTGACGTCGAAGGCGGCGGCCCGGCGCGCCCCGATGAGGTCGGTGACGATGGCGGCGGTGGCGGGCTGGGGGTGGTCGGGGGTGGAGGTGGCGACGACGACGTACGTGAGCTGATCGGCCGTCAGACCTGCCTGAAGCAACGCCTGTCGGGCCGCGTTCGCCGCCAGGTCCGACGTGGCATCGTGCGGGGCCGCGCGGTGTCGTCGTCGTATGCCGGTCTTGCGTTCGATCCATTCCGCGGTCACCCCCGCCGCGGCACCGACCTCGTCGTTGTGGGCGACGGTCGCGGGCAGGTAGGAGCCGGTGGCGATGATGCCGATGGTGTGGTCCATGGTCTCTCCTGAGGGGTAAGTGGCATACCGAGACGGTCAGTTGGCGGGTTCGGTCGTGAACTCTCCGAAGCTCGGGCCCTGGAGCTTCAGCTGGGCGTGGATGTCGCCACCGAGGCCGAAGTGGCCGATGGCGCCGCCGTAGTTCTGCTGGTAGCTCATCCACAGCACGACCACGTTGATCACCCGGTTGGAGCCGGGGGTGCCCGGCGCCGGGAAGGGGTTGGGGAGGGTCGCCCGGTAGTGGGCCATGCCGTTGCTGTCGCTGATGAAGGCGTTCGGCACGCCGAGCGGGCCGGGGCGGGTCGGGCCGGCCGGGTCGAGGTCGTGCTCGCGCAGCGACATGACCGTGTAGAGGCTGTCCGGGATCAGACCGGTGAAGGCGAAGGAGAAGTCGGCGCCGCGCCGGTGCGCCGGCACATGCACCTCCAACTGGCCGCGCGCCTTGGCCCATTGGCCGAGCGTGATCGGTTCCCGCACCTTCGGGCCGTCCTCCTCGCGCAGGTCCGGGATGGGCGCGCCGTGCAGCGGATAGCTCGGGCGGCGCACGTCGTGCGCGTCGGGGCGCTGCTCGGGGGCGAACAGCATCGGGTAGTTGTTGCAGGGCAGCGGGAGGGGCAGCGTGAACAGCTGGACCTGGGCGTCCGGGCCGGTCGGGTCGGTGAGGTCGAGCTCGCGGACGATGTCGTACGGCAGGTTCTGGCCGAGCGGCGGCAGCGGGCTGTCCGGGGAGACCACCGCGCCGCCCCACGCGGAGACGGTGGCGCCGTCGGGGCCGGGCCGGTTGACGCGGCCGATGACGACGAAGTCGCCGTTCTCGTCGACGATCTCGCTCGGCGGGTAGAGCGGCCCCTGGGTGGTGACGCTCAGGTCGTAGGTCCGGGTCATGGGCGCGGCCGCGACGGGCGCGGGGGCCACGGGGGAGAGGGTCATGTCGGTGCTCCTTCGCGGACGCGAGGTGGAGAGGCGGGTGACGGAGGGAGAGGAGAGGTGGATACGGCCGGCCGCGCAACGCCGCGCTCAGTGCACAGGGGTTCCGCGGCCGGCCGTGGGAGGGGAGGGACGGGGGGCGTCAGGCGGTGACGCGCTCGTAGATGCGGGTGTACAGGCCGTTGTCGCCTCCGGTGATGTAGGTGTCGCCCGCCTCGCGGACGATCTGCTGGTAGCGCGGGGAGGTGAAGGCCTCCATGTACTTCGCGGGGTCGGCGTCGAAGCCGGACACGAACATCACGCCGGGCTCGGTGCTGGCCAGCGAGTGGAACGCCTGGAAGCTCTTGACCTCGTCGGTGGTGCGGACGACGTCGAAGATGGTCTCCTCGCGCCAGGCGCGGTACTGCCGGTAGACCCGCGGCACGACCTCGACGTGCCGCATCTGCACGTAGTGGGTGTCGGGCAGGGCGCCGGCGGCCGGCTTGGGCGCCTCGACGAACTGCAGGAACTGGCGGCGGAAGTCGCCCTCGCCCAGCGGGCCGACGGCCTCCCACAGCTTCCACCAGTCGGCGCGCAGCTCCTCCATCTGCTCGAACCCGTGGTGCAGCGGGGCGAGTTCGAGGACGGAGTTGCTCTCCAGGCCGCGGTAGAGGATGCGTCCTTCGAAGCCGGACGCGTCGTTGTGGGCCTGCCAGGCCTCGGCGACGGCGTCGATCTGCTCGGGCTTGGCGAACAGCTCGGTGGCGGTGATGAGGGCGGCGGAAGCGGACATGACGGTTCTCCTTGGGTGAGTGAGTGCGTTTCTGAAGTGGTCGTACGGTGCTCAGACGGTGGCCAGCACCGGCTCCGTGGGCGTGATCGTCTGGCGCGCGTTGCGCACCGTGTGCTCGACGGCGAACTGGGCCCGGCGGTGCTCCTTGGCCTCGATGACCGGGGCGTCGAAGGCCGTGTAGGTGACGGTGGTGATGGAGGCGCGGCGGCCGGCCTGGTGGAGGGAGATCTCCGCGGCGAAGGACAGCCGGTCGGGGTCGTCGAGTTCGGCGCGCAGCGAGTGGTAGACGATCGTGGCGTCGACGGGGAAGAGGAAGTTCTCGAAGTCGGTGTTCATCGACTCGATGACGTAGTAGTACGAGCGGTCGAGGTAGCGGCAGGCGTGGTAGCGCTCGCTGACCGCGAGGAACATCTGCCGGGCCGCCTCGACGGCCACCATGCCCTGGACGTGCTCGCCGGTCTGGTGGTCGATGAGCAGCTCGTTGTCGTTGTGGACCCGGAGGGTGGCGGAGAAGAGGTCCGCACCGTCCCGCCGGAGGTCGGCTATCAGGGTGTTGTCGCTTCGGTGTTTGTGGGCCTCGCCGCGGCCGGCCAGCGCCGGCGCCCGGAAGTCGAGGTCGAGACGGTCACCGAGGCCGAGCAGCAGCGCCGCGTCCCTGACGTTGTCCGCGTCCTCGGCGGTGACGCCCTGACCGGCGCGGACCCGGACCGGGCGGCTGTCCCAGGAGTACACCCCGAGGCGCATCTCCTCGATGAACTGGCTGACGGTGAGGACGTCCTGCTGGGCGGCGAATCCGGCGAAACGGTCACCGACGAGCAGCAGGGTCCGAAGGGTGGCTGTGGCTGACATGCGTTTCTCCTCAGCTGACATGGGAGCTGACACGAGGGGCCTGCCGCCTCTTCCGCACCGGGTTTTCCGGGGTGGCGGGGCCGATGTGAAGAACGTAGAGGAGTCTCGGCAAGAGTGCAACCATCTAGTTGGTTTTTCTGAACCATCCAGTTGGTTGTGGCGTGGACTACGCTGGTCCCATGGCTGAGACACCCAAGGCGCAGGCGACCCGCGCCAAGCTTCTGGAAGCCGCCGAGGCGGAGTTCTCCGAGCACGGGCTCGCGGGTGCGCGCGTGGACCGCATCGCCGAACGCTCCGGCGTCAACAAGCAGCGGATCTACGCCTACTTCGGCAACAAGGAAGCCCTGTTCGCGGCCGTGATGACCAAGGTCTACGCCCACATGTCGGAAGCGGTGCCCATCCCCGTCACGGAGGAGGGGCTGCGCTCGTACGTCGGCGAGGTCTTCGACTACCACCGCCAGTCCGACCTCGTACGGCTGCTGGCCTGGGAGGGTCTGCACTACCGCGACAAGCCGATCCCGGACGAGAAGGAGCGCGAGGCGTACTACGTCCACAAGACGGCCGCGCTCAGCCTCGCGCTCGGCGTCGACGACCCCGCCACGGCCGCCCGCGTGCTCATCGCCCTGATCGGCATCGCGTCCTGGCCGTTCATCGTGCCGCAGCAGCGCCGGCTGATGCTGGGGCCGGACGGGGAGACGGAGAGCGGGTGGGCGCTGCTGCGGGCGAGCGTGGTGGCGCACGGGCACTCGATCATCGACAACGTGCTTCAGGGGGCGGTCTGACGTCCGTCCAGGCCTGGGTGGGGTGAGGGAGTCCGGAGATTTCCGGGCTCCCTTTTTGCTGGTCGGAGGGGGTGGGGAACGGGCTTAACCATCTAGTTGGTTCTCAAAAACCAACTAGATGGTTGCGCGCGCTCCCGAACCGGGCTACCTTCTTCATCACCAGGCCGGACCCGCTCCGATCGGGCCGCCGGTGTTCTCTGACATCTCGTCAAACGCCGCTCAACGCCAGCGAATTGAGGACCCCATGAACGCCACCCCCGTCATAGTCGTCACCGGCGCCACCGGCGGCATGGGCTCGGCCGTCGTCGAGGAGCTCGCCCGCTCGGACGCCACCGTCGCCCTGCTGGGCCGGGACGCGGGCCGCCTGGAGCGGACCCGGCAGGAGATCGACGCCCGCACGGGCGGCGCGGGCCGGCTCGTCACCTACGAGACCGACATCAACTCCGCCGCCTCGGTCGACGCGACCGTCGCCGCCCTGGTCGCCGAGCTCGGCCGGGTGGACGGCCTGGTCCACACCGCGGGGGACGGCCCGCTCGCCCCGCTCGCCGAAACCGACGACGCGATGTGGCAGACCACGTTCAACGGCAAGCTGATGGGCGCCGTACGGCTCACCCGGGCGCTCGCCGGACCTCTGGCCGAGGGCGACGGAGGCTCGGTCGTGCTGGTCAGCGGCGTCTTCCGCAAGGACCCCGACCCGCTCTTCCCGGTGAACAGCGCGGTCAACGCCGCCCTCGCGGCCTTCGCCAAGGCCGTCTCCAAGGATCTCGGGCGCAAGGGCGTCCGGGTCAACGTCCTCGACCCCGGCGCCGTCCGCACACCCCTCTGGGACGAGATCGCCAAGGCGATCGGCGACCGCACCGGCGCCACCGCGGCGGAGGTCACGGCCCAGGTAGCCGCCCAGACCCCGCTCGGCGAACTGGCCGCCCCGCTGGACGTGGCCCGCGTCGCGGCCTTCCTCCTCTCCCCCGCCGCCCGCCACATCACGGGCGCCGCCCTGACCCTCGACGGCGGAGCCTCGCCCGGCCTGTAGCCGTGCTACGGCCCCGTGATTGGTGAGTTTGTGTCACCACGGGGCCGCAAAACCGCAGGTCGCCGCCGCCCGCAGCGAAACAAACTCACCAGTCACCCACACCCAAGGAGCTTCGCCATGCCCATCCTCTCCATGACCACCTGGCCGAACCAGACCGACGAGAAGTGCCAGGAGCTCATCGAGGAGCTCACCGCCACCGTGCACCGCGTCATCGGGGCGCCCCTCGACAAGATCACCGTCTACATCCAGGAGATCCCGCAGAACCGCTGGGGCGAGGGCGGAGTGCTCGGCACGAACCCGGAGTTCGCCGAACTCAGCCGCCGCCGCGCCGCGCCGGTGGACGCCTGACCGGCCCCCCGACCCTCGCCTCCCCCCACCCCTTCCTTCCAAGGAGAGTTCCCATGGCCATCCTGACCCGGCCCGCGCGGACCGACCGGCGCCCTGTCGAACCGGCCGGTGCGCCGCCCGCCGCCCCCCGGTCCAGCTCCCCCACCACCGTCCTCGCCGCCGCCCTGCTCGCCTTCTTCGTCATCTCCCTCGACGGCTCGGTCGTCAACGTCGCCCTCCCGGCCATCTCCCACTCCCTGGGCGGCACGATGGCCGACCTCCAGTGGATCGTCGACGGCTACACCCTGATGTTCGCCGCGTTCATGCTGTCGGCCGGTACCTTCTCGGACCGGATCGGTGCCAGCCGCGCCTACGCCTGGGGTCTCGCCTCGTTCACCGTCGCCTCCCTGGCCTGCGGAATCGCCCCCAACCTCGGCACTCTGATCGGCGCCCGCATGGTGCAGGGCGGCGCGGCGGCCCTCATGGTCCCGGCGTCGCTCGCGCTGATCCGGCAGACGTACACCGACCCCGGCAAGCGGGCGCGGGCCATCGCGATCTGGACGGCCGCTGGTTCCGTGGCCGTGGCGGTCGGGCCGGTCATCGGCGGCATGCTCACCAGTGGGCTGAGCTGGCGTGCGGTGTTCTACCTCAACCTCCCGGTCGGCGCCCTCGGCCTCGCGCTGCTGACCCGCATCACCCCCTCGCCGCGCCGGTCGGCGCCGGTCGACCTGGTCGGCCAGCTGTCGGTGGTGGCGTCCCTGGCCGGTCTGACGTACGCCGTGATCGAGGGCGGACGCGCGGGCTGGACGAGCGTGGACGTGCTGGGGACGCTGGCGCTCGCCGCGGTCGCGATCGCGGTGTTCGTGGTGACGCAGTCGCGGCGCGAGCAGCCGATGGTGCCGCTGAGCATCTTCAAGAACCGCACGGTCCTCGTCTGCCTCGCGGCCGGCTTCACCATCAACGCGGTCTTCTACGGTGCGATCTTCCTGCTCGGCATGTACTTCCAGCAGGTGCGCGGCGCCTCCCCGGTCAGCACCGGCGCGATGTTCATCCCGATGTGCGCGCTGATCTCGATCGTCAACATGGCGGGCGTGAAGCTCGCGGCCCGCAAGGGGGCGTGGGTGCCGATGACGATCGGGCAGCTGGTGATGACGGCGGGCTCGCTGCTGATGCTGACGGTCACCTCCTCGACGTCGTACTGGATCCCGGTGCTGCTGCTGGTCCCGATCGGCCTGGGCGGCGGGTTCGCGGTGCCGTCCCTGACGGCGGCGATCCTGGAGAACGTCGACGGCGAGCGGGCCGGCACGGCGGCGGCGGTGCTCAACACTTTCCGCCAGGTGGGCAGTTGCATCGCGGTGGCGGCGTTCGGGGCGCTGATCGCGGACACCTCGCACTTCAAGCAGGGCATGGACACCAGCTTCGTGATCAGCGTGGTGATGCTGCTGGCGACGGCGGCGGCCACGGCCGTGTTCCTGCCCCGCCTGACCAACAGGTCGGCGGAGAACGCGAACACCAAGGCCTAGGGGTACCCGACGTACCCCTGGACGGCCGGTCGGCCCAACGCCCCCCGCCCGCCGCACCGGCCACAAACACGAAGACCCCGGCCCGGGTTCCACTCCCGGCGCCGGGGTCTTCGACGTGGGGGCGGGGGCTGAAACCCATGTGCCGTGTGCCGGTTCGCCTGCCCGGCAGCCGTCGAACGGGATGGTTGGTCCACGTCACCGCACCACCAGCGCGTCGTCGTCATCGGCGGCAAGCCCGCAGCGGGTCGCGGCGCCGCCCAAACGGCCGCTCGGCCAGGCCGCGGGGCTCACGCTGGACGTCACCGACGAGGGAGCGGTGGCGGAGTCTCTTCGCCGAGGTCGGCGCGTACGACCACCTGACCTGCACCGCCGGCGACGCCCTCATCCGCAAGCCCGTGCGTGAGACGGGTACGGACGAGGCGCGGCGGCTCAGCTCCTCCCGTGGCCGCCAGGCCCGAGCCCGGCACAGCGCTCCCGCCCGCCCCCCGCTCGCCCACTTCCTTCGCAAAGCCCCGTTAAAATACCTTCACGAAGGAATTTAAAGACGGCATGATGGGACCCATGACCGTGATGGAAGAACGCACCCTTCCCCAACCCCCACCGGACACGACCACCCCTGACACCACCCGCACCCGCCTCGCCGAACTGCACCTCATCCGCGAGCTCGCCCACGAAGGCCCCGCCCCCGGCGCCACCGACCAGCAGCACGCGCGTGGCAAGCTCACCGCTCGGGAGCGCATCGAACTCCTCCTCGATCCGGGCTCGTTCACCGAGGTCGAGGCGTTGCGGCGGCATCGGGCCACCGGGTTCGGGCTGGAGGCTCGGCGGCCCTACACCGACGGTGTCGTCACCGGCTGGGGCACCGTGCACGGGCGGACCGTCTTCGTCTACGCCCATGACTTCCGTATCTTCGGCGGTGCCCTCGGCGAGGCCCACGCCACGAAGATCCACAAGGTGATGGACCTCGCGCTCGCCGCCGGGGCGCCGTTGGTCAGCCTCAATGACGGGGCGGGCGCCCGGATTCAGGAGGGGGTCAGCGCCCTCGCCGGGTACGGCGGGATCTTCACCCGCAACGTCGCCGCCTCCGGCGTCCTCCCGCAGATCAGCGTGATGCTCGGGCCCTGCGCCGGTGGCGCCGCCTACTCGCCCGCGCTCACCGACTTCGTCTTCATGGTCCGCGGCATCTCCCAGATGTTCATCACCGGCCCCGACGTCGTCCGCACCGTCACCGGCGAGCAGGTCAGCCAGGACGGCCTCGGCGGTGCCGACGTGCACGCCGATGTCTCCGGCGTCGCCGCCGCGGCCTACGACGACGAGGCGAGCTGTCTGGAGGACGTACGGCATCTGCTGTCCCTGCTGCCCGCCAACAACCGTGAACTCCCGCCTTACGAAACGCCCTCGGACGACCCCGACCGGCGCTGCGAGGCCTTGCTCGACCTGGTGCCGGCCGAGCCGAACCAGGCGTACGACATCCATCGCGTCGTCGAGGAGATCGTCGACGACGGGGATTTCTTTGAGGTGCAGGCCAGTTGGGCCGCCAACCTGGTGTGCGGGCTCGCCCGCCTCGACGGGCACGTCGTCGGCATCGTCGCCAACCAACCCGCCGCCACCGCAGGGGTGTTGGACATCGCCGCCTCCGAAAAGGGGGCGCGGTTCGTGCAGTTCTGCGACGCCTTCAACATCCCGCTGGTCACGCTCGTGGACGTGCCCGGGTTCCTGCCGGGCGTCGGGCAGGAGCACGCCGGGATCATCCGGCACGGCGCCAAGCTGCTGTACGCGTACTGCAACGCCACCGTGCCGCGCATCTCCCTGGTGCTGCGCAAGGCCTACGGCGGCGCCTACATCGTCATGGACTCGCGCTCCATCGGCGCCGACCTCGCCCTCGCGTGGCCCACGAACGAGATCGCCGTGATGGGGGCGGAGGGTGCCGCCAACGTCGTCTTCCGGCGGGAGATCGCGGCCGCCGATGATCCGGAGGCGGTGCGTGAGCGTCGTATCAAGGAGTACAAGTCCGAGCTCATGCACCCCTATTACGCCGCCGAGCGCGGGTTGGTCGACGACGTCATCGATCCCCGCGACACCCGGGTCGTGCTCGTCCGCTCGCTCGCCATGCTCCGGGCCAAGCACGCCGACCTGCCCTCCCGCAAGCACGGGAACCAGCCGGTATGAGCGGCACCGAGGCGCCCCTGCTCAGGGTGGAGCGCGGTGACCCGTCGCCCGAGGAACTCGCCGCCGCCACCGCCGTACTGCTGGAACTGGCCCGGCGGGCGCCTGCCGCGGAGGAGCCCGCGCCCGCCCGGACCGCCGCACCCACCTGGCACCGCCCCGCCCTGACCGCGCACCGCGCGGCCGCGTCCTGGCGCCACTGAAGCCACCCGACCCTGCCCAGAGAGGGATCACCATGTCCGTGACCGACACCACGACCGGTACGACGACGCATACGACGACCGGCACCACCACCGAGTACGCCGCCTACGACCGCAAGCGCCCCACCGCCTACGTCACCACCCACGCCGAGACCTACTCCCTGGAGGAGGTCGTCCGCATCAGCGGCCTCGACGCCGACACCCTCGGCTGGTACGAGCGGCAGGGGCTGATCGAGGGCGCCGAGGAGGACCCGTACGGGGTGCGTGCCTACAGCCCGATCCATCTGCGCTGGCTGGAGTTCCTCAACCACCTGCGCAGCACCGGGATGTCCCCGGCCGACATGAACCACTACGTCGAGCTGTACCGGGCGGGCGACCCGACCATCGCCGCCCGCCGCGAACTGCTCGAAGCGCACCGGGAGTTGCTGCGGCCGCGGGCGGCCGAGTTCGCCGCCACGCTCCGCTACCTGGACTGGAAGATCGGGTTCTACGCGGAGCGGGAGGCCGTGCTCGCCCGGTCCGCCGCGGCGAGCGCGGTGGAGGCGTAGGCGGCGGCGACCGGTTCCAGGCGGAGCACACCGTGCGAGGCGACCGTGCGGACGTCCCGCCACAGGCGGGTGAGTTCGCCGGAGGCGTCGCGGATGTGGGCGCCGCCGGTGCGGAACAGCCGGTCCACGGCGTCGGCGAGGAGGCCGGCGGCCACGGCCGCGTCCCGCTGGTTGCCGGTGACGAGCGCCGGGGTGACCGGCTCGGTGTCGGCGCGGTGCGCGGCCCGCTCCAGGAGCAGGCCGGCCGCGTCGATGTGGGCCGAGGCCACGGCGAGCGTCTCGCGCACCGCCGCACTGTCGTACTGCGGGCGCCCACTGCCGGGCGCCTTGGAGGCCGCCCATTGCGACCACACCGCCAGCGCCCGGCGGGCCGCGCCCAGCGCGGGCGCGCAGAACATCAGCCCACCGGCCAGCTGAGCCGGTGCGGTGTGACAGCGGGGGAGGCGCGGGGCGGTGGCCCCACGCATCAACTCCGCCAGGGGAAAGCTGAGTTCGTGCGGGACAAAGGCGTCCCGTACGACCGCGGTGTGGCTTCCGGTGCCGCGCAGTCCGGTGGCGTCCCAGGTGTCGAGTACGTCGACGGCGGCGCCCGGCACCGCGAACACCCGCGTCTCCCCGTCCCCCGCGGGCGCGGCGACCAGCACCCACTGCGCACTGCCGACGCCGCTCACGCACCCCCAGCTGCCGGTCAACTGCCAGCCGCCCGGCGCCGGTTCGGCCCGCCCGGCGGGTGGCATCAGCGCCGCCGCTATCCGTACGTCGGGATCGGCACCCCACAGCTCCCGCTGCCCCTCCTCGGGCAGCAGCGCGGCGAACCGGCCGTGCGCGGCCCAGAGCATGCCGACCCAGGCGGCCGACGTACAGGCCTTGCCGACCGCGGCGACCTCGTGCAGCAGGGCAGTGAACGTCCCTTCCGTACCGCCCCATTGGCGGGGCACGAAGTGCCGGGCCAGGCCGGTGGCGGTGAGCGCGGCGACGACCTCGGGTGCCAACCGGCCCTCACGGTCGGCGGCTTGGGCGTGTGCGGCGGCAATGGCAGTTGCGGAGGTGGGGGGCATGTGACTGCTCCTAGTCATCTCTGTCAGGATCAGGTAAAAAAAGTGCGTTCAAGAAGGTATTATTCGAGGCAACCGTCCGAAGGGGCCCGTGATGGCGAAACAGGCGCGCTCACTGCGCACCCATGAACTGGTCCTCGACGCCGCCGCGGCCGAGTTCGTCCGGCACGGTTATCCGCGCGCCAACCTCCAGCACGTGGCGGCCCGCACCGGGCTCACCAAGGGCGCCCTGTACGCCCACTTCGCCTCGAAGGAGGAGTTGGCGCGGGCGCTCACCGAGCACCTCGACCAGGTCGTCGACGAACTCCTCGCCCGGCACAAGGACAGCGACCTCCCGGCGAACGAGCAGTTGCGTGCCCTGTGCTGCGCCCTCGCGGAGCGCGTGGAGTCGGACGTACGGTTCAACGCGGCGCTGCGTCTGGTGATGGACGAGGCCCAGTCGGCGCCCGAAACCCCGCGGCTCCCGGCCGACTTGAGGGCGCTGGCCGCCGAGGGCGACGACGGCGTCACGGAACCGCTGTCTTCCGAGTCGCTGGCCGATCTCGCCGTGGTGATCCTGGTGGGCGCGTACTACACGGCCCCCGATCCGGAGCGGCGCGGACTGGCCGAGCGGGTACGGGGGCTGTGGGACGCGGTGGACGGGCGTCAGGCCGTAGAGGAAACGGGCACCCTGTGATCCACGTGATCGGCCTGGGCGCCCCACAGGGTCCGGCAGGTGGCGACCGAGGCGCCGTTCTGTACGGCGTCCAGGGTCAGCCGGGTGGTGCCAGAGGCGGTGTCGGGCTGCCGCTCGCGCACCACCAGGTCGATGGGGGCGTCCAGTTCGCCGAAGGCCTGGCAGTCGACCTCCATGCCGAGCAGGCCGTGCCCGGCGCCGCGGGCCATGTCGCCGGGGTGCAGCAGGAGGTGGCCGAGCTGGCGGAAGCCCTCCAGGGTGACCATCAGCGGGACGTGGTCGCTGGGGTGGTCGAAGAAGATCGGGTGCTCGACGTCGATGAGCAACTGCCAGGGTGTGTCGGTGTGTTCGCGCACCAGCACGCTGTCCTTGGCGCGCAGCCGGCCCACCGCGGCCGGGTGCACCCGCTCCAGTGCGCGCGGGGCCGGGCCGGTGACGGCGACACCGCGCGGTTTGGCGCCCCGGCCGCGCAGCATGGCGTACCGCTTGTCGTCGACGGCGACGACGTGCAGCGCGCCGCGCCCGCAGGTCCGGCCGCCGACCGTGAGGACGACTTCGAGCCGCATGCCGAATCGATTCGGCGGACGGTTGCCGACCCACACCCACTCGGCCTCCAGGACCACCGGGACCGGTTCGCCGCCGATGCGCAGGGCGGCCGGGTCGGTGATCTCGAACTCCGAGCCGAAGCCGATGAAGCGGTGGGTGAGCGGCACGTCGTAGTAGGCGTGCGCGAGGTAGACCAGGGCCTGGCGGATGGTCTCCATGAAGAGCAGCGGGTCACTGGTGCCGTCGCTGCCCGGCGAGTAGACGGCGTGGTCGCGCGGCCACTGGGCGGCGACCAGGAAGGAGTGCTCGTCGGTGCGGACGGCGTCGGTGAGGAAGACCTCGGCGATCGCGGCGCGGTGCACCATGTGGCGCGGGACCGGCTGGAGGTAGCTGAGCTGCGGGTGCGCGGGGGGTGCGGGGGCCTCCGGGCCCGGCGCGAGAAGCAGCGGACCATGGGATTCCGCTCGTACGGCGGTCGAGCCGGCCGTGGCGCGTATGGGCGTGGAGACAGGTGTGACGACAGGCTGATGCATGGTCTGAACCCCCAGTGAATGATTCACGCAGACAGCAACACCGGCACAACACCGGCACAGGACTTCCGCCGGTCGAGCCGCCACTTACAATACATTCCCGAAGGTATATTTCAAGGAACGCCAGAGGATGGACAGCATGGCCGTGGAACGCAGCGCAGCCAGGTCCCGGCCCGCCCGGGACACCGCCCCCCGCCACCGGGACACGGGCCTGAAGCAGGAGCGGGCCGTGCGCACCCGCGGGCAGGTCCTCGACGCGGCGGCCGAGGCGTTCGCCACCCAGGGATTCCCCGCGGTGACCGTGCAGGACGTGGCCGTACTCGCCGGAGTGACCAAGGGCGCGGTCTACTTCCACTACGCCAACAAGGAGGCCCTCGCGCAGGCCTGCGCCGAGGAGTTCTACCACCGGCTCGGCGTCATCGGGCAGGAGGTCGAGGAGGCCGACCTCACCCCGCTGCGGGCGGTGACCGAACTCCTGGAACGCACCGCGCGCGCCTTCCGCGACGAGACGATGGTCCAGGCCGGCGCCCGCCTCCAGATCGAACGGTCCCTGATCGGCGCCGAGATGCCCATGCCCTACCTCGGCTACACCGAGTCCCTCACGGTCTGGCTCCGCCAGGCCCAGGAGGCGGGCCAGCTCCCCGCGGGCACCTCACCCGAGGCCACGGCCCGCGTCCTCGTCTCCGCCTTCTTCGGCGCCCAGCACATCTCCTGGGTCCTCAACGACCGCGCGGACATCGCGGACCGGGTGCAGGAGATCCTGACGGCGGTGGTCCCGATGGCGACCCGGAACGCGGAGTGAGATGACGACCCGCGTGGACCTGGACCGAGCCCTGTCGGTGGCGACGCAACTGGCGGCTGACGCCTCGGAGTTGATCTGCCGCCCCCGCCCCGAGACGGTCCGGGAGAAGGACGGCCCCGCCGACATCGTCACCGACACCGACGAGGCCGTGGAGCGCCACGTCCGCGAGACCCTCGCGGCGGCCTTCCCCGGCCATGGGATCGTCGGCGAGGAGTACGGCGTCACGGAGGGCGCCCCCGACGCCCCGCACTGGGTCGTCGACCCGGTCGACGGCACCACCAACTACGCCCACGGCATCGGCTGGTGCTCCTTCTCCCTGGGCCTCGCCGCCCCCGACGGCACCCCCCTCCTCGGCGTGGTCGCGGACCCCTGGCGCCGAGAGACGTTCACGGCGCTGAGGGGCCGCGGCGCCCACCTCAACGGCACCCCGATCCAAGCGGCCTCCCACAACACCCTCACGGGCCACGTCTTTCTCACGGAGTGGGCGGCCCACGAACACTGGCCCGGCCTGGACGCCCTCCTGTCCGACCTGGCCGACCGCCACTGCACGGCCCGCGTGATGGGCTCCACGGCCCTGTCCCTGGCCCAGGTAGCGGCAGGCCGCGCCACCGCCGCAGCGATCGGCTCCTTCCACCACGTCGACGGCCTCCCGGCCCTCCTGATCGCCCGCGAGGCGGGCGCGGTGGCGGTACCCGAACTCCCTTCGTACGGCGACCCGTTGCTGCTGGTCGCGCCGGGGGCGGCGGAGGAGGCGCTGGAGGTGTGGCGCCGGAGCCTCCCGCCTAAGGCGTGAACATCACCGCCTGGCCGCCCGCCGCGGCCATCGCCACCTCCAGCGTGGTCTTCGACGTGACGCTCACGCTGCTCACCACCACCGGTGTGCGGAACGGGCTCGTGCCCGGGGTGCCGTCCGCGTAGATCGTCGCCGTGTATGGCGTGTCGGGGGTCAGGAACGTCAGCGGGAGGGACAGCGTTCTCGCCGTCTCGTTCGTCATCGCGCCCAGGTACCAGGTGGTGCCGTGGCGGCGGGCCACCGCCGCGTACTCGCCGATCCGGCCGGCCAGCGCCCTGCTCTCGTCCCAGGTCGTCGGGATCGCGTTGAACCACGGCAGGCCCGGCCAGTTCGCGGGGGTCGCGTACTTCGACGGTTTGTCGTACCAGAAAAGGAAGTTGAGGGGCTGGTAGTACACCGCCGCCATCGCCATCTGGTGGGCGTTGGTCGTCTTGTTGCGGGACTGGCCGTAGCAGATCGTGTAGTCGAGGGGGCCGCCGATGTTGCGGGCGAAGGGCAGGGTCACGTTGTGCGTGGCGGTCGGGAACTGCTCGTTGCCGCGAACGCCCTCCAGGCTCAGGTAGTTGGGGTACGTCCGCTCCAGGCCCGCCGGGCGGACGTCGTCGTGCATGTCGATCAGCAGCTCGTGCTCGGCGGCCGTGCGCGCCCACGCCGTGATCCGGTCGGTCATCGACTGGGTGCCGTCGTTGATGAAGCCGAGCTTGATGCCCGTGACGCCCCAGCTCTTGTAGAGCGCGAAGAGGGCGTCCGCGTCGGTCAGGGCCAGGCGGTTGACGTAGAGGAAGACGCCGATGGACTTGCTCGTGGCGTACGAGATGACCGACGGCAGGTCGATCGCGGCGATGGGCGTGGTCGCGTCCACCGTGGTGAACTCGGGGCCGTACCAACCCGCGTCGTACTCGATGTAGTCGATGCCGCGGGCCACCGCGAAGTCGACGCCCGCGAGGCCCGCGGCGGTGGTGAGTTCGCAGCGGAAGACCTTGCCCGGCTTGATCCAGGAGGTGTCGGGGAGGACGTTCGGCGGGGCCAGGTTCAGGACCAGCTCGGCGTTGTCGATGAGTTCGGCGTGGGTGGAGCCCGTGACCAGCACCCGCCAGGGAGTGGCGAAGGGCGTGGTGACCGTGGAGGTCGGTTCCACCTCGCCGGTGCCGCGGGCTGTGTGCTCCATGAGGTACGCGGAGAGGGTGTTGCCGTCGCCCTCCATCGAACTCAGCATCAGGCGTGGGTAGTTCAGGCGCGCCGACTCGCAGACGCAGGCTATGAGGCCCTCGGCGAGCGTGGCGGTCAACGGGAGGTCGGTGAGGGGGCCGTTGTCCGTGGTGGAGGTACCGGTGACCGGGATCGCGCCGGGGGCCACGGGCACGTACGCGTCCTCGTCCCGGGCGCTGTAGACCGTGGTGCCGTCCGGAAAGGCGAACGTCGTCAACTCGTCGGCTATGACGGCCGTTCCGGTGCCGAACAGGACGTACCGCAGTGCCACGCCCGACTTGTACGCGCGGATCTGCACGCCGAACCGGATGCCCGTCGCGGCGTCCCGCAGGCGCCAGCGCTGTTCCTGGTAGTGGTCGGTGACGGTGGCGTTGCGGCCGTAGACCGGGGACCAGGTGCGATGGACGGTGTCGCGGTCGCCGTCCAGGACGATGACATCGTTGCCGAGGACCGTGCCGTCGGCCAGCGTGAATCCCAGGGCGGAGGTGCCGATCACCGTCATGCCCTCGCGGGTCGCCGACCAGCTCAGGGCGCCGTCCGTCACCGACAGGGTGATGGCGTTGGCGCCCATGCGGGCGGTGGCCGCGCAGTCGCGGGGGCCGGACGCGTGGGCGGGGGTTCCGGTCAGGCCCACGACCGCCGTTCCGGCGGCGACGGCCGCGCCCTTGAGGACGCGCCGACGGGACGGGGAGCCCGGCTCTCCTGAAGCTCTCATCGTTGAGCGACCTCTTCTCGGTGGACGGGAATCTGGTAGTAACCGTTTACCGAGACGGGAACGTAAGGGTCCACGGAGGTGCCGGTCAAGATTGCGGACGCCGAAAACCCGGCCGGGTCCGTGCCGGACTGCGACTTCTTGATCTGGACCTTGAAGTAGGCCGAGTCGAAGATCGTGGAGTCGTCGACCTGGCCGTACGCCGGGAGGAGGTGTGGGGGAGTACCGCGGGCGGGGCCGCCCTGCGCGCGTCGTCATGCAGCGAGCTTGGTCGTAACCGGCCCGGGATCACCGGGAGTTGGCGTCCGGGCCGGTCCCGTGATCCTTCACGCGAAGCCCGCGATGCTTCACCGCGGGCTCACGGAACCGACAGCCGTCGAAGGGCTACGAGAACAGCAGCCGCCACGTCAGCGGACCCGGCGTGCCGTCCGCGTCACCGCGCAGCTCCTTGCGGGACTTCTGGAAGTCCCGGACGTTGAGCCGGTCCGCCTCGCCCCACGTCCTGCTGGGCCCGACCTTGTAGTGGTCGCCGAAGCCGCGCTTCACCAACTGCTTGCCGAGCGCGAGGACATGGGCGTTGGCGGCGCCCGCCGTGAAGTACTTGCGGCCCGGGAAGGCGGGGATCTTGGGCTTGGCCGGGGTGGTGGTGGAGCCGGTGCCGCCCGGAGTGTCGTCGTCGTCCACGTCGAGGTCGGCCTTGGCGTGCTTCAGCAGCCGGGCGAAGTCGATCGCACCGGGATCGCCGTGGACGTTCTCGGCCACGTGCATGTGCCCGCAGATGCCCTTGAAGTCCGTCCACTCGGCCGCCGTGAACCGCTGGCCGCCACTGCCGTACGACTCCGGGTATGCGGGCCACTCCTTCGGCCCCGACAGGGGTACGCCGTGCTGCTCGTGCATCCATGACAGGAACCTGGCGACGCCCTCCAGCGCCCAGTCGGGGGCCTCCGGCCAGTAGATGTGGGCCTGGCCCGCGCCCATCCACTTCTTCTGGGTCTTGGGGTCGCAGGTGCCGACGAGTTCGACCTGGCAGACGTTCAGGGTGTTCGTCTCGACGCCGCCCCGCAGGTTCACCAGGGCGCGGGAGGAGGTCTCTATGTCGAAGTGCTGGTACCACTTCAGCTTCTTGGCGGCGAGGTCCGGGACCGCCGTCAGGTTGGGGGCGGTGGCGCCGCCCTCGTAGCCGGGCAGGGTCCGGCCCTCGGTGGTGTGCAGGACGACGACGTTGACCTCCATGGGGTCACCGCCGAAGTCGTCCTGGTACCAGTTGGCGCGGCTGGCGCCGGGATAACGCTGGGGTCCTGTCTTGGTGCTCATCGCGGACTCCTGGGATGAGGAGAGTGGGGAGTAACGCCGGGCGATGTCACGTCCGGTGACATGTCCGGAGCCATGGGGCCCGCCGCGCGCAGATGCCGGGCGAGTCGCTCCACGACGGCCTCGTCACCGGCCCGTCGCGCCAGCTCGCGGGCGAGGGCCGCGTGCCGGAGCTGCCGGGCGGACGCGGTCTGGGTGCTCAGCACGACGTCGCGGGGGAGTTCGGGCAGCCGGTAGCGGCCCGTGCCGGTGGTGTCGGCGGTGCCGGGCTCCGCGTCCCACACCAGGACGCGGGCGGTGACGGCGGCGTCGATCAGCGGCAGCAGCTCGTCCGGCGCCAGCCCCTGCGCGTCGGCGAGGAGGCTGACGTCCAGCCACTCCCCGTCGGCGGCGGCGAAGGCGAGCATCGTCCGTGCCGTGTCCGGCAGTTCGAGCAGCCGCGCATGCAGGATGTTGCGGACGGCGGCCGGGATCTGGGCGTCCGGGCCGGTACGCCGGCCGGGCGGCAGGGCGAGCAGGTCGACGAGGGTGAAGGGGTGCCCCTCGGAGCGCCGGTGCAGCGCCGCCACCTCGGCGGGCGAGGCGAACTCGCCCTGTGCGGCCAGTAGTTCGGCCACGTCGTCGAGCGTCAGCGGCTCCAGGGTGAGCCAGGTCGCGCCGAGCAGGGCCAGGTCCGCGAGCAGGACGCTGGAGACGGGCGCGTCGGGATTGCGCAGGGTGCACACGAACACCACCGGGGCCTCCCGCAGCACCTGCGACAGCCGCCGCAGCAGTCGGTGGAAACCCTGCGGCGCCCGGTCGAGGTCGTCGACGACGACCAGGGTGGGCCCCTGCGTCAGCTCATCGACGACCGTGGCGAGGGGGTCCTTCTGCGCGACCTCGTCCTCGGCGGAGTCCTTGCCGTCCTGCCGCAGCGCGTCGAGCAGCTGCACGGTCGGGCAGGTCTGCGAGATGCCGCGGTTGCCGCTGAGCGCCTGACCGGCCCGGGTACGGGCGACTGTGAACCCGGCCGCCGCCGCCCGCGCGGCCACTTCGTCCAGCAGCCGCGTCTTGCCCGCCCCCTGCTCCCCGTCGACCACGGCCCACTGCGGCCGCCCCGCGGCCCCGGCCGCCAGCAGCACGTCCAGCCGCGCCGTCTCCGCGGCCCGGCCGACGAACGGGGCGGGCCGCGGGCGCCGCACGGTGACGGCGGGCCCCGGTGGCAGCGACGCCCCCGTCACCGCCGTACCGAGTACGGCGACGTCGTGGCGCAGCACCGCCGTGTGCAGGTCCCTCAGCTGGGGTCGAGGCCGAGCTCCGTGGCCAGCATGTCCCGGAACCGCTCGTACTGCTTGAGCGCCTCGACCGGCCGCCCGGCCGCGTACAGCGCCCGCATCAGCAGCGCCCACGACGTCTCCCGCAGCGGTGCCTTCAGTACGAGGCCCTCGGCGACGTCGATCGCCAGTTCCGTCTCCCCCTGCTGGACCAGGATCGTGGCCCGCAGTTCCTTCGCGTCGTCGAGGGCGGCGTCGAGCCGGGCACGTTCCCGGATCGCGAAGGCGTGCTCGCCGGCCTCGGCCAGCGCCTCGCCCCGCCACAATGCCAGCGCGGCGTCGATCTCCTGCCGTGCGATGGTGAGTTGGCGGCCCCGAAGGGCGTCGCGAGCCCGGCCCACCGCCTCCTCGAAGAGCGTGGTGTCCCGGGCCTCGCGCGGCACCTTCAGGGCGTACCCGGACGGGCCGCTGACCAGCAGACCCTGCCGTACCGGGTCGAGGGCCGCGCGTAGCCTGCTGACGTGGGCCCGCACGGAGGAGGCGGCGCCGGTGGGACGGTCGGTCGGCCACAGGTCGTTGAGGAGCGTGTCCTGCGAGACGGGCCGGCCGTCCTCGATGAGCAGCCGGACGAGCAGCAACCGCCGTTGGCGCGGCCCCAGTTCCAGGGCAACGTTGTCCCTCAGCACCTCTACGGGGCCGAGTACGCCGAACCGCATCTCGTGTCCGTGACGGGAGTTCACCGGGGTGGGCCCTCCTGGGCGACTCTGGGTAGTGCGAAGGGCCGCGGACGAACACCGTGTGTGCCCGTCTGGTCAAGCAGTCAACCAACGGTACGTTGCTCGGCTGTTGTTCCGGTGTTGTTCGGGGAGGGTGGCCGACAACAGGACGACAATCCCCGGGCGACCATCGCGCGTCGACATGCGCAAGGCGATCTGGGGCTGAGCGAGTTGGGTGATTCCCGTCACCCGAGTGGAGTCGGGCGGTTACTCTCGGCTATGAGCCGAGCATGCGAGGGGTGACCGCCCATGGCACACGTCCGCCGAGACCTTGATCCCAGCGCGTCCCCGCTGGACTACTACGGCTACGAGTTGCGGCGGCGCCGCGACAGCGCAGGGCTGACCTTGAACGAGCTGGGGGCGATCATCTTCTGCACGGGGTCGCTGGTGGGCCAGATCGAGTGCGCGCAGAAGGTGCCGACGCGGGAGTTCAGCGAACGGGTGGATGCGGCGCTGGGGACGGAGGGGTTCTTCTCGGGGTTGGTGGGGCTGGTGTTGCAGAGCCAGTTGCCGAGTTGGTTCCAGCCGTACGCTGCGATGGAGGCCAAGGCGACGTACATCTCCACGTACCAGTGTCAGGTGGTGTACGGGCTGTTGCAGACGGAGGCGTATGCACGCGCCGTGCTTGCTACCGGCAACCCGGGGAAGCTTGATGAGCAGGTCGCGGCCCGTATGGAGCGGCAGCGCATCCTTGAGCGCGAACAGCCGCCGCTGCTGCTGGTGGTGCTCGATGAGGCAGTGCTGCGTCGCGAGATCGGCGGCGTGGAGGTCATGCGCGAGCAACTCCGCCACCTGTTGGACCTTGGCGGGAGGCGGTGGCTGCGGATTCAGGTGCTGCCGTTCGGGATCGGTGAACACGCCAACCTGGTCGGCTCGTTCAACCTGCTGCGTTTCGACAAGGACCCCGATCTCGTCTACACCGAGGACGTGATCTCGGGGCACATGACCGCCAGCCCGGAAACGGTTCGAGAGGCCACCCTTCGTTACGCTAGCTTGCAGGCAGCCGCGCTCTCCGTGGAGGATTCGGCGGAACTGATCAAGCGCGTACTGGAGGAACGTTATGGGCAGCACTCCGGACCTGACCAACTCTCCGTGGCGTAAGTCCAGTTACAGCGGTAACACCGGCGGCGATTGTGTTGAAGTCGCCCCGATCCCCACCACCCACATCGCCATCCGCGACTCCAAGCACCCCACCCTCGGCCACCTCCGCGTCGCCCCCGCCACCTTCACCACGTTCATAGACGCAACCGCACGCGGCGCCTTCTCGAGCTGAACCGCCTCCCAGGCGATCCACAGGTCCCTGCCACGTTGGCTTTAAGTGTCGACGAAATCGTCACCGCCATGGTCAACTCATCGCACGGACACAAGCCCCGCACCCCCGCCCAGCACCGCTCCCGCCGCTGGTTCATGAACAAGGCCCTCCTCGCCGGTGGCGTCTCCGCCGTCGCTGTCATGGGCGGCTACGCCGCCAGCCAGGCCGGTGCCGAGACGACGTCCGACGCCACCGCCGACGCCACGGCGAGCGCCACCCCGTCCGGCCCGCCGCCCGGCGGTGGTGGCGGCTTCGGGCAGACCATCGCGTACGACGACTTCGTGGGCGTCACCACGGACGGCACCGTCATCGACGACCTGTACGCCATCCACCGCACCGGCGTCTCCACGACCCCCGTCGTCCGCGCGGCCGCGGCCTTCGTCGACTCGCTCACCGACGACCAGAAGTCGGCCACCCTCTTCGACATCGACGCCGACCAGTGGCTCGACTGGACGAACGTCGACTCCAACGACCGCGACGGTGTCGCCCTGCGCGACATGACCGAGAAGCAGTACAAGCTGGCGATCAAGCTGCTCAAGGCCGCCCTCTCCGCGCGCGGACTCGAGAACGCCACCCAGATCCGCAAGCTCAACCACTTCCTCGGCGAGAACAGCGGCGACACCACCAAGGCGCTCAACTACGACGCCTACTGGTTCACGATCATGGGTACCCCGTCGGCGACCGACCCCTGGGGCTTCCAGTTCGAGGGCCACCACCTGGTCATCAACTACTTCGTCCTCGGCGACCAGGTCGTCGCCACCCCGACCTTCCGCGGCTCCGAGCCCACGAAGATCACGTACGACGGCGTCGACTACCACCTGTTCAGGGAGGAGACCGCCGCCGGCTTGAAGCTGTTGCGCTCGCTCGACGACACCCAACTCGCCACCGCCGCCCCCGGCACCGAGACGAAGACCGGCACCAACCTCACCGTCGGCGCGGGCAACGACAACGCGGTCCTGCCCTACAAGGGCCTCAAGGCCTCGGAGCTGAACCGCAAGCAGCAGAAGCTGCTCCTCGACCTCGTCGAGGTCTACACCGGCACCATCGACGAGGGCCACTCCCGGGTCTGGCTGCGGGACATCGAGAAGCACCTCGACGACACGTACTTCTACTGGATCGGCGAGTCCGAGGACGACTCGGCGTTCTACTACCGCGTCCACAGCCCCGTCGTCCTGATCGAGTACGACGCCGAGTCCGCGCTCGCCTACCACGAGGACGGCGACACCAGCTCGGGCGGCCCCAACGGCACCCCCACCCAGCAGCACATCCACACCATCATCCGCACCCCCAACGGCAACGACTACGGCGTCGACCTCCTCAAGCTCCACCTGGAGACCGACCACTGATCACCAGCCCGTGCGCAGCAGGTGGTTGAGGAGCAGGGCCAACAGCGCCTGCGCGATCAGCCACGCACGCGGCCGGGTGAGGAACGCACACGCCGGGAGCAGCCACACCGCGAACGGCAGCCAGATGCGTTCCGTCTCCGCCTTGCTCATGCCGGACAGGTCGGCGACCAGCAGGGCGAGCAGGGCGGCGGCCACGAGGAGCGCGAGACGTCTCGCTCCGGAGCGGTCGTCGCCCTCCCGTCGTAGCAGGACCGCGCCTGTCCGCCGTAGCCCCGCCACCGTCGCCAGGCCGGTGATCAGGACCGTGCAGGCGAGGTTCGCCCACACCCAGTAGCCGTACGGGCGGACGCCGCCCGCGCCCTGGTTGTAGCGGGTCACCAGCAGGCGGTACGCCTCCCACCAGTCGAACCCGGCGAGCGTGAACAGCGCCGGGACGACGGCCAGTCCGGCGAGCAGCGGTACCAGGAGGACGGGGCGCGGGCGGCCCAGCACGAGCACCGCCACCGCGATCAGGGCGACGAGTGTGAGGCCGTACGAGAGATAGCAGGTCAGGCCGAAGAGCAGGCCGGACGCGCCCGCGCACCACATGGACCCCCGCGTGACCGCCAGCGCCAGCAGCGCCACCGCCCACGCCGCGACCGCCGCGAAGTACGCGTCCGCCGACGTGCCCATCCACACCGCCGCCGGGGCCAGGACCAGGAAGGGGGCCGCGCGGCGGGCGAGGGTCTCGTCGGCGAGGGCGCGGATCGTGACCAGGACGGCCACGCAGGCCGTCGCGCCGATCACGATGCACCAGACCCCGGCCCAGCCGCCGCCCCGGAGCCCGATGCGGTCGAGGAGGACGAAGGTGAGGGTGGCGGCGGGCGGGTGGCCGGCGATGTGGGCGGGCCAGTGGTCGGGGGAGCCGAGCAGGATGTGGTCGGTGAAGGTGCGCAGGGTGGCCGGGATGTCGTCGAAGCGGTCGATGACCTGGAGATACTCGTAGCGGGTGGTCAGGCGGCGGGCGATGCCCCGGTGCCAGCCGTCGATGAGGGCGAGGGAGAAGATCCACGCCATGGCCGTGCCCCAGGCCGCGGGCAGCAGCGCCCGCCAGGGGAGGCGGGTGGCGAGGGCGGGGCCGTAGGCGATGGTCCCGGCGGCGACGAGGACGGCCGCCGGGGTGCCGGGGCCGAGGTGCGGGTCCCAGTTGGCGAACAGCGGCGGCCAGCTCACGAAGAGCGTGTGGCGGGTGTCCTGGATGTGGCGGCCGACCAGTACGGCGGCCGTCACCAGCAGGGCCGCGGCACCGGCGGCGTACAGATCACGGCGGAGGGCGCGGGAGGGCGAGCGGGTCACGCCGGGAACGCTAGGCCGGGTGGCGGCCCGTGACCCGTCTCCCGGGCCGGACGTCAGCGTTTCGTCATGGGTCGCGCACCCTTTCTTGGGGTGGTCCGGGCCTACGGTCGGCCCATGCGAGACGATCCGCGGCTTCCTTCCACCCCCGGTTTCTGGCGCAGCCCGCTGCGCGGTCCCTGGTTCACCTCGGTGCTGGGCCTCGTCCTGCTCGTCGGCATCACCGTGCTGTTCGTGACGGGACTGGTCTCGTACGCCGCCTACAACCCGGACCTGTCGCCGGTGAACGACAAGACCCCGGACAAGGGCATCCTCGGCTTCTACCTCTTCGCCTGGCCGACCCACCCGCACTGGCTGTACCGCCTCAACCAGGGCATCCACGTCACGCTGGGGATCACCCTCATCCCCGTACTGCTGGCCAAGCTGTGGTCGGTCGTGCCCAGGCTCTTCACCCTGCCCCCGGCCCGATCACTCGCCCACGCCCTGGAGCGGATCTCGCTGCTCCTCCTGGTCGGCGGCGGCCTGTTCGAGTTCGTGACGGGCGTCCTCAACGTCCAGCTGGACTACATCTTCCCCGGCTCCTTCTACCCCCTCCACTTCTACGGCGCCTGGGTCTTCTTCGCCGCCTTCGTCGCGCACGCGCTCCTCAAACTCCCCGCCGCACTACGGGCCTTGAGACACCTGCGGGACGAGCCCGGCAGCGACCTCGTCTCCCCGCGTCCCGCCGCGCCGACCGTCTCCCGCCGGGGTGCGCTGTGGTTCGTCGGGGGCGGCTCGCTGCTCCTCTTCGCCACGACCGTCGGACAGAACGTCGACGGCCCGCTGCGCCGCACCGCCCTCCTCGCCCCGCACGGCGGCCGCGACCCCGGCAGCGGCCCGAACGGCTTCCAGATCAACAAGACGGCCGCCTACGCCGGGATCTCCGCCGCCGAGACGAGCGCGGAGGCGTGGCGTCTCGTCGTGGCCGGCCGCACGGGAGTCGTCCGGCTGAGCCGCGACGACCTGCTCCAACTGCCCTTGCACAGCGCCGCGTTGCCCATCGCCTGCGTGGAGGGCTGGTCGACCTCGGACCAGTGGTGGCGGGGGGTGCGGCTGCGGGACCTGGCGGCTCTGGTCGGCTACGACCGTGACGATCCGCCGGACGTGTTCGTGGAGTCGCTGCAACGCCACGGCGCCTTCCGCCGCGCCGCCCTGCGCGCCAACCAGGTCGCCGACCCGCGTTCCCTCCTCGCCCTCTACGTCAACGGCGAGGAGCTGTCCCCCGACCACGGCCACCCGGCACGCGTCATCGTGCCCGCGGCACCCGGTGTGCTGAACACCAAGTGGGTGGCCCGGCTGACGTTCGGAGACCTGTGATGCGCAAGGTGGTTGTCGGTAGTCCGGTCCAACTGCTTTTGCTGGCGTGCTCGTTCGCGCTCGCCGCCTATGCGGGGGTGCGGCTGTTTGCCGACGACTGGTTCGGGGTGGCGGTGTGGCTGGTGGGCGCGGCGCTGCTGCACGACCTCGTGCTGCTGCCGGTGTACGCGGTGGCGGACCGGGTGGTCGTACGGGGGCTGGGGGCCGTCCGGCGCCGGGAGTGGGTGATGTACGTGCGCGTACCGGCGGCCCTGTCCGGGCTGCTCCTTCTCGTCTGGTTCCCGCTGATCAGCGGCATGGTGGACCGGCGCTACCGGTCCGCGACGGGGCTTTCCCCGGACGGCTTCCTCGGGCGCTGGCTGCTGATCACCGCGGTCCTGTTCGGCGGGTCGGCGCTGTTGCTGGCGGTGCGGGTGCGCAGGGCGACGAAGGTGCGTCCGCCGGCCGACCACTGACGTTCCTGCTCCCAGCCGCGTGCGTAGCGGAGCAGCGCCGGGGTGCCGAGGCGGGCCCAGGGGAAGGGGGCGCCGGTGGTGGTGTGGGCGTCGGTGAGGTGGACGTGGACGCGTTCGTCGACGTCCACGGGGGTCGTCTCGGCGATCAACAGACCGTGGGGCTTGAGGAGTTGGGCGACTCGGGTCAGCAGGGCGTGCGGGTCGCCGCCGATGCCCACGTTGCCGTCCATGAGGAGCACCGTGTCCCAGCGGGCCTCGCCGGGGAGTGGGTCGAAGACCGAGCGGCGTAGTGCTTGGCCGCCGAGGCGGATGGTGTGGGCCACGGCGGCCTCGCTGACGTCGATCCCGAGGGAGGGGACGGCACGGGCGGCCAGTTCGGCGACGAGCCGTCCCGGGCCGCAGCCGACGTCCAGGACGGTGCCTTCGCAGTGGTCCAGGACGGTGCGGTCGACTGCGTCGGCTTGGGCGCACCAGCGTTCTACTTCCAGGGGGAGGAGCCAGCCGTCTGTGCGGCGGAGGAAGAGGGGGCCTTGGCCGGTGCGGAGGGCTTTTGCGTAGGGGTCGGCTGTGGCCCAGGCGAGGGCCGTGGGTGGGCTCGTCATCGGTCGGCTGCAGGTCGGTGGGGGCTGGTCGCGCAGTTCCCCGCGCCCCTAGGTGGGTTGCGGTGGTCGCCAGCCAGCGAGTTACCCGGCGTAAGAGCCCCGAAGCCCACCAGCCTCGCCGCGAACCGGCCGTGTGGAGCCAGCTTCGCCACCGCCTCCGCATCCCTCGCCGTGTCCACGTCCCGCAGTTGCGGCAGGTCCCGCACCCTCAACCCCGCAGCCATCAGCCTCCCCCTCTGCACCGCCCCCGTCGTCGGCGTCGACATCGGCACCCCCCGCAGTAGGTCAGGGTCGGGCGTCGCCAATCCCAGCGCCCAGAAACCCCCGTCCTCCGCCGGGCCGAAATACGCGTCGCAGTCCGCGAAGTCCACGGTCAGCAGCTCCGGCGTCACCTGCGGGGTGTCCATGCCGATCAGCAGAGCGGGGCCCGTGCACTGGGCGAAGGCGTGTGCCAGGCGTTCGTCCAGGCCGCCCGCGCACTGTCGTACGACCTCGAAACCCGGCGGCAGCCAGGGGCCGGGCTCGCCGGCGAGGACCAGCACTCTGCGGTCGGCCGGGGTCGCCGCGACCGTGTGCAGGGTGTCCGTGAGGGACGCCTCCGCCAGGGCGGCCGCCTCCTCGGGGGTGAACGGTGGGGTCAGCCGGGTCTTCACCCGGCCCGGCACCGGTTCCTTGGCGATGACGAGCAGCGTGGTCACCGTACGGCCCTCCCCGCGGTCGGAGCCTCGCCGAGGACGCGGCTCATGTCCCGTACCGCCTGCCAGGTGCCGCGCCAGGTGCCCGTCACCTTCGAGGCGCCGGTGCGCGGCAGGTACGGCACGTCGTGCTCGGTGATCCGCCAGCCGGCGTCGGCCGCGCGGACGACCATCTGGAGGGGGTAGCCGCTGCGCCGGTCCGTGAGGTCGAGG
Organism: Streptomyces justiciae; assembly: GCF_015163075.1. Lineage (GTDB taxonomy): Bacteria > Actinomycetota > Actinomycetes > Streptomycetales > Streptomycetaceae > Streptomyces > Streptomyces justiciae. The sequence continues at coordinate 338,863 of NZ_JADDXU010000003.1, read as the reverse complement.
GCGAGCAGGGGCTCGCGGCGGGCGGCGCGCAGGGGGCCGAGGTCGTGCAGGCGCAGGCCGGTGCGGCGGCGCAGCATGCGGGCGAGGGCGAGGTTGCCGGCGCGGGCGTGCGCGGGCCAGGCGCCGCGGGCCTGGGGGCGGCGCCGGCCGAGCACCAAGTCGGCCTGGCCTGCCTGGAGTTCGCGGACGAAGGGGATGAGGAGCCCGGGGTCGAGGGAGGCGTCGCAGTCGCAGAAGCAGACCACCTCGGCCGTGGCGGCGGTCAGGCCGGCGTGGCAGGCGGCGCCGAAGCCGCGGCGCGGCTCGTGCACGACGGTCGCGCCGAGCGTGCGGGCGAGGTCGGCGGAGCCGTCGGTGGAACCGTTGTCGACGACGAGGGCGCGCCAGCCCGCCGGAATCCGGCTCAGCACCCAGGGCAGGGCCTCGGCCTCGTCCAGGCAGGGCAGCACCACGTCGACGTCGGAAGGTGTCGTCGTCACGGTTTCACCCTACGAACGCGAATCGGTCATACCGGACTCCCGCTCCTTACGAAACGCGGACGTCCGAGGCCGAGGCCCGCTCAGGCACGGCATCGGAGGGTGCCCGGTGCCAGGCTGGAGGTATGCAGCAGCAGCCGAATGTGGACGGTGGTCCCTCCCGGATCCTCGTCGTGGACGACGATCCCACCGTCGCCGAGGTCGTCGTCGGGTATCTGGACCGCGCGGGGTATGTCGTCGACCGTGCCGACGACGGCCCGACCGCCCTCGCCCGCGCGGCCGCTCACTGGCCCGACCTGGTCGTCCTGGACCTGATGCTGCCCGGCATGGACGGCCTGGAGGTGTGCCGCCGGATGCGCGGCCACGGGCCGGTGCCGGTGATCATGCTCACCGCCCGGGGCGACGAGGACGACCGCATCCTGGGCCTGGAGGTCGGCGCCGACGACTACGTCACCAAGCCCTTCAGCCCCCGTGAGCTGGTACTGAGGGTGGAGTCGGTGCTGCGCCGCAGCAGGCCCGCGGCCTCGGGACAGCGGCTGGGCGCGGCCGGTCTGGCCGTGGACCCCGAGGCCCGCCGGGCGACGAAGAACGACGCCGAACTCGCCCTCACCCTCCGCGAGTTCGACCTGCTCGCCTTCTTCCTGCGGCACCCCGGGCGGGCGTTCGGCCGCGAGGACCTGATGCGGGAGGTGTGGGGCTGGGACTTCGGTGACCTGTCGACCGTCACCGTCCACGTCCGCCGTCTGCGCGGCAAGATCGAGGACGACCCGGCCCGGCCCCGGCTGATCCAGACGGTGTGGGGCGTGGGCTACCGCTTCGACCCCACGGGCACGGAGGAGGCATCGTGAACGACACCCTCCTCATCGCCCTGTACGCCTTCCTCGGCGCCGCGGGCACCGGGCTGGCCGGAGCCGCTGTCCTGCGGGTGGTGCGCCACCGCTCGCTGACCGTGTCCATGGCCGTGGTGGCGGCCGTCGGCGTGGTGGCGATGCTGGCCGGGACGCTCGCCGTCGCCTGGGCGATGTTCCTGTCCCCGCACGACCTGACCGTGGTCACGACGGTCGTGGCGATGGCGGCCGTGGTCTCCCTCGCCACCGCGTTCCTGCTGGGCCGCTGGGTCGTCGCCCGCAGCCGCGAACTCGCGGTCGCGGCCCGCTCCTTCGGGGACGGCGGCAGCTTCGCCGCGCCCTCCGTCCCGGCGACGGCCGAACTGGAGTCGCTGAGCCGGGAGTTGGCGGCCACCAGCGCCCGCCTCGCTGAATCCCGCGAACGCGAACGGGCGTTGGAGACCTCCCGGCGCGAACTCGTCGCCTGGATCTCGCACGACCTGCGCACCCCGCTGGCCGGTCTGCGCGCCATGTCGGAGGCGCTGGAGGACGGCGTCGCCGCCGACCCCGACCGCTACCTCCGCCAGATCCGCACCGAGGTCGAACGCCTCAACGACATGGTCGGCGACCTCTTCGAACTCTCCCGCATCCACGCGGGCACGCTGCCGCTGTCGTACGCCCGGATCTCCCTCTACGACCTGGTCGGCGACGCCCTCGCCGGCGCCGATCCGCTGGCAAGGGAGCTGGGCGTACGGCTGGTGGGCGACCGCATCGAGCAGCTGCCGGTGGAGGTGGACCCCAAGGAGATGAGCCGGGTCCTGGGCAACCTCCTGGTCAACGCGATCCGCCGCACCCCGGCCGACGGCACGGTGGCGGTCGCGGCTGAGCGGGGGCCCGAGGGCGCGGTGGTGCTCTCGGTGACGGACGGCTGCGGCGGTATCCCGGAGGAGGACCTCGCCCGAGTCTTCGACACGGGTTGGCGCGGCAGCCACGCCCGTACTCCTCCGGCGGGGGCGGGCTTGGGTTTGGCGATCGTGCGGGGAATCGTGGAGGCACACCGGGGGCAGGCGACCGTACAAAACATCCCGGGTGGCTGCCGCTTCGAGGTGACATTGCCGGCGGCCACTTCGTGATTCCGGCACGACCGTCGCCCTAAGGGGCGCGGGGCTGTATCGATGTGCGGCTCCGCCGCGTGGGCGCGACCAGCCCCCACGAAGCCGCAGACGAAAACCGGCTTCACCCACCGTTCCTGCCCGCGAACTCCGCCATCCCCTCCCCGAACCCAACCTCCGCCTTCCACCCCAACTCCCCCCGCAGCCGCCCCGAGTCCGCGGTGATGTGCCGTACATCCCCCAGCCGATACTCCCCGGTGACAACCGGCGCAGGCCCACCGCAGGCGTCCGCGAGCGCCCGCGCCATCTCCCCGACGGTGTGCGGCTCACCACTGCCGACGTTGTAGGAGACGAGTACCCCGGAACCCGAACCCGCCTCCAGCGCAACCGCGTTGGCCGCGGCAATGTCCCGCACATGCACGAAGTCCCGCCGCTGAAGCCCGTCCTCGAACACCCGGGGCGCCTCACCGCGCGCCAGCGCGGACCGGAAGAACGAGGCGACCCCGGCGTACGGCGTATCGCGCGGCATCCCGGGCCCGTACACGTTGTGATACCGCAACGCCACCGCCGAACCACCGGTGCACCGAGCCCAGGAGGCGGCCAGATGCTCCTGGGTGAGCTTGGTGGTGGCGTACACGTTCCGCGGATCGACGGGCGCGTCCTCACCGACGAGCCCGGGCACGAGCTCGGCCCCGCACACCGGGCACAGCGGCTCGAACCGCCCCGCGTCAAGATCCTCGACGGCCCGCGGCCCGGGCCGCACGACCCCGTGCCGCGCACACTCGTACCGCCCCTCCCCGTACACGACCATCGACCCGGCCAGCACCAGCCGCCGCACCCCCGCCTCCGCCATGGCGGCGAGCAGCACAGCGGTCCCGAGGTCGTTGTGGGAGACGTAGTCCGCAGCATCGGCGACCCCGTTGCCGAGCCCGACCATGGCGGCCTGATGACAGACGGCATCGACACCGCGCAACGCCCGCCGGACACCGTCGGGGTCCCGCACATCGGCACCGGAGTCGGCGCGGATGTCGTACACGACCGCCTCGTGCCCGCGCGCGCTCAGCGCCGCGACAATCTGGGACCCGATGAACCCGGCACCGCCGGTGACCAGTACACGCATACGGCCACGCTAGATCCGCACCGGCGCGACGCCAGGGGAGCGCGCGGGTACGTCATGACTCCGTAAGGGGTGGCGCGGGTCAGCCCTCCCGCGCGTCCCCCAGCCAGCGGGTGTCGGCGGCGGGCGGGGCTTTGACGGTCACCGGACGGTCGATGCCGAGGTAGGTGAAGGTCAGGTCGAGGGACCCGGCCACGGTGAGGGTCGCCGCGTCGAGATGGTCGGCCCGCACCCGGAACTGCTTGGTGCGGCCGTCGGCGTCGACCCACAGGTCCATGGTGATCGGGTCGTCGGCGTGCAGCCCGTAGACCTGAGCGCGCTGGGTGGCGGTGGTCATGTCGTCGTAGCGGACCGTCCCCTTGTAGTGCGTGGTCCGGGCCCCGTCGACCGTCTCGGTGCCGATCACCCGCACGTCCTTCGACGCGCTCATCATCGTCGACTGCACGAGGGGGCTCGGCTGCAGTTCGTCGGGCAGCACACCGAAGGACTGGTTGTCCACGTTGTGTCCCCACACACCCGGCGCGGCGCCGAACCAACTCTTGCCCTTCAGCTTCTCGGCGGGGAGACGGTTGCTGCTGGCGTACATGGCCTCGTCGAGGAACCGCACCGCCAGCCGCACGGCGCCGCCCTTGTAGTCGTCGGCGCTCATCGTCATCCGCATGACCGCCGGCTTGACGCTCATGGAGGCCTCGGCCTTCAGACGGCCCGTCGACGGCAGGGTCCCGACGACCCGGTAGTGGAGGGAGGCGATGTCCTGGGACGCGTCGATCGCCTGGGCGACGGCCGCGGCGGGTGCCACTTTCGTGGGCGCCGCTTCGGCGGACCGGCTACCGGCGTCGCCGGCACAGGCGACGGCGCCACCGGCGAGCAGCACGACGCCGAGCAGCGCGCCGAAAGATCTTCGCGGTACGGGAACGACAACGGTTGAGCCCACAATCCCCCCAGGTCGGACGGCAGATCCATGCCAGGGCGGTGAGCTTATCCGGACGCGGTCCGGCGTCAACGGACGGGGAACGTCAGCGCACCGGGAAGCCGAAGCTGTACCCCTGCTCCTTCAGCCACGGCAAGACCTGGCGGAGGGCCGCCACGGTCTGGGAGCGGTCGCCGCCGGCGTCGTGGAAGAGGAGGGTCGGGCCGTTGGCGATCTCCTGCTGGACCGTCGTGACGATGGCCTCCGTGCCGGGGCGTTCGAAGTCCTTGGTGTCCACGTTCCAGCCCAGCGGGCGCATGCCGCGGGAGGCGGCGAGCTGACGGCTGTACGGGGTGAACGCGCCGCCGGGAGCGCGGTAGTACATGGGGCGTACGCCGCCCGACGCCTCGGTGATCATGCGTTCTGCGTCGAGGATCTGCTGGGACTGGTAGGCCTGCGACTTCTTGTCCATGGTGGTGTCGTGCGACACCGAGTGGTCGCACAGCCGGTGCCCGGCCGCGACGACCTTCTTCACCAGGTCCGGGTGGGCCTGCGCCTGCGTCCCCACCATGCAGAACGTGGCCTTCACCCCGTACTCCGCGAGCACGTCCAGCACCTGCGGCGTCCACACCGGGTCGGGTCCGTCGTCGATGGTGATGTTGACGCCGCGCGCCCCCTTGTCGGACGCGTGCACGATGGTCACGTCCACCGGCTTCACCGCGGCCGGCTTCGCGGGCGCGCTCGCCTTCGGCGACGAGCCGACGGCACCGGCCTGCGCGGTCCACATCGACGCGCCGGTGGCCAGGATCGTCACCCCGAGGGCCGCCCCGACGACCTTGCCGTACCAGCCCCGCCCAGCACCGTGCCGCGCCATGTCCGCCCCACTTTCCCGCAGTTGCTCGCCCGACCTTCGCATGGCAGGACGGGCAACGGCGGCCCCGGGATCCGTCCGTTACCGATCACGGACAATTCCGGGGAAGTTCACGGACAACCAAGGGACGACCAAGGGACGACCAGGGGGACAACCGCGCCGACGGGGCCCCGATCACCCGTGCGTACACTTCCTCCACTTGACGGCGGCCCGCCTCCGCGGGCCCGACCCTTCGGGGACTCCATGCGAAGACTCATGATCGGCTCCGGCCTGCTCGGCGCCCTGGCCATAGCCGCGCTCCTCACCCCCGGCGCCCAGGCGAACGAGGTGGTGGGCAACGCCGATGTCGGCGCCTTCCGGATCACCGGCGGAGGCGGCGCCGGCAACGACGTCGTCCTCGGCACCACCAACTCCCGGACGATCACCGTCAAACTGACGGCCAGCGATGACTCCGGGATCAAGTCCGCGGACTTCACGCTCTTCCACGGCAAGAACCTCGGCGCGGCCGACGCGGTGCTCAAACCCACGGAGTCGGCGGCGGTGTGCACGGCCGACGGCACCACGTCCGTCTGCACCAAGCACTACACGATCGACCCCCGCCGCGACCTCAAGAACTCCCTGGCCGGCATCTGGAAGGTCCACGCTGAGGCCTACGCCAACGACGGGGACTACGTGAAGACGGACGGCTACACCTCCTTCTTCATGAAGCGCTACGGCAAGCTGACCGTCAACGCCGCCCCCGAGCCCGTCGCCAAGGGCGCCACCCTCACCGTCACGGGCAAGCTCTCCCGCGCCAACTGGGACACCCACGACTACCGCGGCTACACGAACCAGCGCGCCTACCTCGAGTTCCGCCGCCCGGGCGTCAGCTACTACGAGTCCCTGGGCTACACCCTGACCAACTCCACCGGCGTCGCGACCGCCAAGGTCACCGCGACCGGCGACCGCTACTGGCGGTACGAGTTCCGCGGCACGATGACGACGAGCGCGGTGAAGGCCACGGGCGACTTCGTCGACGTGCGCTAGCGCCTGTCCGGCGGGCCATGCCGCAGACGCGGGGCCTGGCACGCCGCTCTGCCGGGCTGCCGCAGAGCGGGTTCCCGGCCGGCCTCGCCGAGAACCCGCCCACCCCCCGAGCACACCGCCCCCCCGACCCGCGCCCGAACGGGTGCCGGGTCCGGGCCGTGCGAGTGTTTCGCGGGACGCGGGTACTCGCCCGGCGGTCCGAGGGCAAGGGATGTCTGCGGAGCGCACGGACGACGCGGAGGTCGTATGAGGGCGCAGCGCCGAGAGGTCTCCCCGCCACAGCGGGGCGAGGAGCGTGCCCGCGGGGAGTGGCTCGCCGACACGGTCGACGCGCGTCTGCCACTCACGGACGGCGCGGGGCGGCTGCTGCGCAAGGCGTTCCCGCACCACTGGTCGTTCTTCCTCGGCGAACTCGCCCTCTACAGCCTGGTCGTCCTGGTCCTGACCGGCGTATGGCTCACGCTGTTCTTCAAGCCGGAGATGCGCGAGGTGGTCTACGACGGCCGATACGTGCCGCTGCGGGGCGTGCGGATGTCGGCCGCCTTCGACTCCACCCTGCACATCAGCTTCGACGTACGCGGCGGTCTCCTCATCCGGCAGCTCCACCACTGGGCGGCCCTGGTGTTCGTCGCGGCGATCGGCGCGCACCTGCTGCGCGTCTTCTTCACGGGGGCCTTCCGCAGGCCGCGCGAGGTGAACTGGGTCATCGGCGTCACCCTGTTCCTGCTCTCCCTCGCCGAGGGCTTCGCGGGCTACTCCCTCCCCGACGACCTGCTCTCCGGCACGGGCCTGCGGATCGCGCAGGGCATCATGCTGTCCATCCCGGTCGTCGGCACGTACGTCAGCATGTTCGCGTTCGGCTCCGAGTTCCCGGGCCAGGACATCGTCCCGAGGCTCTACAGCCTGCACATCCTGCTGCTCCCCGGGGTGCTGATCGCCCTGGTCACCGTGCACCTCATCCTGGTCTTCTATCTCAAGCACACCCAGTGGCGCGGCCCCGGCCGCACGAACCGCAACGTCGTCGGCAAACCCCTCTTCCCCCACTTCACGGCCACCTCGGCGGGCCTGAGCCTCCTCGTCTTCGGCGTGCTGACCCTGCTGGCCGGCCTCGCGCAGATCAACCCGGTGTGGACGTACGGCCCTTACCGCCCCGACCAGGCGTCGACCGGCTCCCAGCCCGACTGGTACGTCGGCTTCCTGGAGGGCGCGCTGCGACTCGTACCCCCGTGGGAGACCTCCGTCGCCGGGCACACGATCATGTGGAACGTCCTGCTGCCCGCGGTCGTCCTGCCCGCGCTGCTGTTCCTCGTCCTGTACGCGTACCCGTTCGTCGAACAGCGCCTGACCGGCGAGCGCCACGAGGAGCACCACCTGTGCGACCGGCCGCGCGAACGCCCCGTCCGCACCGGCCTCGGCGTCGCCGGGATCACCTTCTACGGCGTCCTGCTGCTGGCCGGCGGCAACGACGTCGTGGCCCAGACCTTCCGCATCTCCCTCAACACCCTCACCTGGGTCCTGCGCATCGCTCTCGTCGTGGCCCCCGTGCTCGCCTTCATGCTCACCCGGCGGCTCTGCCACGCCCTGCTGGAGTCGGAGCGGCAGCGCTTGGAGGAGGGCGTGGGCACGGGGGACGTACGGCAGACCATCGACGGCGGCTACGAGAGCGACCACCGCCCGGTCGAGAAGTTCCGCCCCGGAGCCCCCCGTACGCCCGTCAGCCCTCCCCCTGCTCCTGATCGGCACCCCGACCGGCGTACTGGAACACCAGCCCAAGAACCCCCCGCGCCAGCACACCGAACCCGATGAGGAACAGCCACAGCCCGTAGACCACACCGGTCGCGGCGACGGCGAACCCGACCGCGGTGACGATCGGCCACGGACTCTCGTCCGGGAAGAACTCCAACGGCCCGGCCCCGTCCGCCACTTCGGCGTCGTTACGGTCCTGAGGGCGCCGCCCCTTGCGCCGGTACTGCATCGCGCAGAAGAACGAGACGAGCGCGGCCATCGCGAAGGCCACGACCAGCGCCGCCGTACCGGCGGGATCGCCGGACCAGAGGCCGTACAGCACGGCCGTACCGCCGAAGAACGCGGCGACTCCGCCGAAGAGCAGCGCCTCGACCTTCATCGGCCCGCCTCCTCCTTCGTCTGCCGGGTGACCTCGGGATGCCGCAGGTCGAAGGCGGGGGACTCGGACCGCACCCGCGGCAGGGCCACGAAGTTGTGGCGGGGCGGCGGGCAGCTCGTCGCCCATTCCAGGGAGCGCCCGAAGCCCCAGGGGTCCTCCTCGGTGACCTGCTTGCCGTATCTGGCGGTGTGCCAGACGTTGTAGAGGAAGGGGAGAGTGGAGATGCCCAGGAGGAAGGCCCCGGTCGAGGACAGGGTGTTGAGGAGCGTGAACCCGTCGGCGGGGAGGTAGTCGGCGTACCGGCGCGGCATGCCCTCCTCGCCGAGCCAGTGCTGGACCAGGAACGTCAGCTGGAAGGCCGGGAACAGCAGCCAGAAGTGAATCTTGCCGAGCCGCTCGTCGAGCATCTTCCCGGTGAACTTCGGCCACCAGAAGTAGAACCCGGCGAACATCGCGAACACGACCGTCCCGAACAGCACTTAGTGCAGATGCGCGACGATGAAGTACGAGTCCGTGACATGGAAGTCGAGCGGCGGGGACGCGATGAGCACCCCGCTCAACCCGCCCAGCAGGAACGACATCAGGAACCCCATCGCCCACAGCATCGGTGTCTCGAAGGACAGCGAGCCGTGGCGCATGGTGCCGATCCAGGCGAAGAACTTGATGCCGGTCGGCACCGCGATCAGGAACGACATCAGGGAGAAGAACGGCAGCAGTACCGCGCCGGTGGCGAACATGTGGTGCGCCCACACGACCGCGGACAGCATGGTGATCGCGATGGTCGCGCCGATCAGCGACACATAGCCGAAGATCGGCTTCCGGGAGAAGACGGGGATGATCTCCGAGATGATCCCGAAGAACGGCAGCGCGACGATGTAGACCTCGGGATGCCCGAAGAACCAGAACAGGTGCTGCCAGAGGATCGCCCCGCCGTTCGCCGCGTCGAAGATGTGCGCGCCGAACTTCCGGTCCGCCTCCAGGGCGAGCAGCGCGGCGGTCAGCACGGGGAACGCGGGCAGCACGAGGATCGACGTGAACAGCACGTTCCACGTGAAGATCGGCATCCGGAACATGGTCATGCCGGGGGCGCGCAGACACAGGATCGTGGCGATGAAGTTGACCGCGCCGAGCGTGGTGGACACCCCGGTGACGACCAGTCCCATGACCCACAGATCGCCGCCCGCGCCGGGGGAGTGGTACGCGCTGTTCAGCGGCGCGTACGCGAACCAGCCGAACGCGGCGGCCCCGCCGGGCACCACGAACCCGGACACGACCATCAGCCCGCCGAAGAGATACATCCAGTACGACAGCGCGTTGAGCCGCGGGAAGGCGACGTCCGGGGCGCCGATCTGCAACGGCATCACCGCGTTGGCGAAACCGGCGAACATCGGCGTCGCGAACAGCAGCATCATGATCGTGCCGTGGATGGTGAAGAGCTGGTTGTAGGTGTGCTCGTTCACGAACTGAAGCCCGGGACGCGCGAGTTCGGCCCGCATGGCCAGAGCGAGCAGCCCAGCGAAGAGGAAGAAGCAGAACGCCGTGACCATGTAGAGGCGGCCGATCACCTTGTGGTCGGTCGTACTCGCCCAGCGCAACAGCGTCCGGCCCAGGGAGGGGCCGCGGGAGCCGGACCGTCGAGGCTCGTGGCGGCGTTCCGTGGCTTGGGTCATCGTCCTCCTTGGCCGGCGGCTCGAAGGGGGTGGGGCAGGGGCGCGCGGGGCGTGGGCCCGTGGGTGCGGACCGTCGTCGCGAGTGCCCTGACGGCGGCCAGGGAAACGGCGGCTGCCCCGGCCGTCTGGGGCTGTCCGCGGCTGTCCGCGGCGACGCTACCGGCCACGGACCGGGAAAACGGGGAGGTCGCGCCTCCGCCGCCCGCGTCCGGGTACTCGGCCGGCATGAACGTCTACACGCACGCACTGCAAGTGGTCGCCGCCGGCTCCGCGGCCGGCGTGATCGTCGTACTCGTCGTAGGACTGGCCGTCGCGGCCGCGCTCGTGTGGTCCGTACGGTTCGGCCTGCGGGTGCGCCGCCGTGAACAGGACCCGCGGCGACCGGACGACCCCACCCACCACGCCAGCCCACCCCCGGACGCGGAAGCCACCCCCGAGACCCGCCAGCGCCGCGAACCGGACGAGGTCCCACGCGCCGGCGACGAAAGCGAACGCCTCACTCCCCACGACCTCGAACACCACGGAAGCAGGCCCGCCGAGAATCAGACCCGCCCCCGCTGGAGCGGCGGCTCGGGCGGTTCCTTCGGAAGCGGGGGGCCGGGCGGTACGTGACTCCGAGGCGCCGCAGCGACGGCGGATACGGCTGACGCGCCGGGATGCGTCAGCGTGCCTCCGCGGTGATGATCTCCAGCGCCTCGGCGATGCGGTCGTGGTGGGTGCGGTGGGAGACCACGCAGACGCGCAGGGTGTAGCGGCCGTCGACGACCGTGCTGGAGAGCATGATGCGCCGATGGCCGTTGATCCGCTCCAGCAGCAGCCGACTCGCCTCGTCGGCCCGCGCCACGGCGCCCTGGCTGCTGTCGGCGGGGCGGAGCCGGAAGATCACGGTGGACAGATCTGGCCGCTGCGGAACGCTGACGGTGCCATGTGGTCTCCGGCGACGCCGGCTTCTTCGTCGAACCGGCGGTCCCGGACCTGCGCACCTTCGAGAAGGTCCTGACGGACCAGATCCTGTCCATCGGACTGGTCCGAGACGCCCGCAGCACGTTCTGCATCCGCACGGTCATCGACCGCGGCCCGCTGCCTCTCAACTCGTGGCCTGCTGGGCGGGTGTGATGTGACGGGCCGAAGGCATGGCCTGGACGGTCGGACGGCGGCTGATCTGCGGACTGTTCTGCGATACGGCACGCACCCGTGTGTTCAGGCGGGGCCGGAACCGGAGCCGGCACGGTCCGCCGATTCGGCGGCGGCACGCCGGTATTCGGCGTTGATGCGCTGCGCTTCCTCGAGCTGGTCCTCGAGGATGACGATGCGGCACGCGGCCTCGATCGGAGTCCCCTTGTCGACGAGCTCCCGGGCGCGCGCGGCGATCCGCAGTTGGTAGCGGGAGTACCGGCGATGTCCTCCCTCCGAGCGGAGCGGAGTGATCAGACGAGCCTCGCCGAGGGCTCGGAGAAAGGCCGGGGTGGCGCCCAGCATCTCGGCTGCCCGGCCCATGGTGTACGCGGGGTAGTCGTCGTCGTCCAGACGATCATTCAGGGGGTTGTCCGATGTCATGTCACCTCGTCGTATAACGCGTCGAGGGGCCCTGGTGCCGTACGGCACCAGGGCCCCGAAGGAAATTGAACACCATCTGTCGGCCCTACTGCTGTGCCGACCTTCTGTTTCCGCTACCCGGCCCGGCAGAGGGGGGTGCGGGGGGATCGCAGCTGCTTGACCGGGGACCACCATCCATTCCGGGGTCTTGCGGTACCCGGGCCGAGTGCTCCTCGGGCCGGGCGATCCTGATGGCGTCTGCTCCTCCGTTCCTCTCTGAACCAACTACTGATGGAACCGGTACTGCCACCCGCCAGTTCGTGTCTGGCGGGTCTCGTCGACCGTGTCTACGAGAAGAAGCGTACCCATGCCAGGGCCGAAAATCTACTCCGGCAAGAGAAGATTTCACTCCCTTGATGGAGCAAGAACCCTTCGATGACCGGCCACACGGGTGGGCCGCATAAGCTTTGCTGTCATGTCGAACCCTGATGAGCTGCTCGTCGCCCTCTCCGCGACGGTGGAGTCCGAGCGAAGCAATCAGATGTCGCTGACCGTGGTCGTCGGCGGCGCCGTCATCACCGGCCGGCTCGCTCCCGAGGCCGTGTGGCGGGAGCGGGTGGCGGAGGTCCTGAAGGACTCGGACCGCCTCGGCCCGTTCTCGGACGTCTTCGCGAGCGGTTCTCGAGGAGACCGGCCCGCTCGCGACGCGGCGCCCACGCATCTGCACTTCCATCTCGCCCGCATCCTGCAAGGCACCCTCGGAATCCCGGAGACGGGTGGCATGTACCGGGTCGCGATCAAGGACGTCAGCGCGTGGACCGTAGGAGATCTCATCCACTTCGACGGGTGAGACGTAGGGATTGCCGCAGAAGAATGAGCGGCGCGGAGAATAGCGGGAACGGGCTGGAAAACGACAGGGGAAAATCACCCTGGGAATGAAACGAGCGAGGGCCCGCACCTTGGGGTGCGGGCCCTCGCTCGTGAAGTGTGCGTCAGTGCCGGCGACGCGTCAGGCGGGAACGATGTTCTCAGCCGTCGGGCCCTTCTGGCCCTGCGCGATGTCGAACGACACCTTCTGGCCTTCCAGCAGCTCGCGGAAGCCCTGGGTGGCGATGTTGGAGTAGTGGGCGAAGACGTCGGCGCCGCCGCCGTCCTGCTCGATGAAGCCGAAGCCCTTTTCCGCGTTGAACCACTTCACGGTGCCAGTAGCCATGTTGTTTCTCCTTCGGGAACGGTGTACGGGAATACGCCCTGTGCGTATTCCGTGTCGCCGTGATGATCAGCCGTCGGAAAAACCTTCTGACACCACATCTGCAACTGAGTTCGACAGTAGCACGGTGCGATCGGCTTTGCGTGGCGGCCAATTCCGCTCCGCCGGTCGCTCGAGGAATACTCGCTGCGGCCCGTACTCAATTCTCATTTCACGGGAACAGATATTGCTCTCCGCAGGCGCGGCTTGGCGTGGTCAGCTCGCCGGTGTGCCCGTCAGGTCGTCCAGCTCGGCGGCGAAGAGCTGCGCGGGGTCGATCCCCATGCCGGTGAAGTGGCCGGCGAGTTCCAGGGACAGGACGCCGTGCAGCCGGGTCCAGAAGGTCAGGGCCCGATGGAGGGCCGCGGGCGGGGCGGGATGGCCGTCCGCCCAGTTCCGGTGGTCCTCGAGGTGTGCGTCGAACGGTGTCGCCGGTCCGTCCAAGGGCAACGCGGCGCACGCGTCCAACAGGGTTGCCATGATCTCGGACGAGATCGCGGTGGTGTCGTCGGGCGCCTGGTAGCCGGGGACGGGCGTGCCGTAGATGAGGAAGTAACGCTGTGGGTCCCGTAGGGCCCATCCCCGCAAGGCGTGCGCCAGCGCGGTCACATCGGCACCGCCCTCCGCGGCCGCGCGGAAGGTGTCGGCGAGGCTGCGGTACGCGTCCCTGACGAGCTCGGTGATCAGCTCGTCGCGACCGCCGAAGTACCGGTACAGCGCGGGTCCGCTCATGCCCATCTGCTTGGCGATCGCGTTGAGGGAGAGCGCAGACGCGCCCGCCGAGGCGATCTGCTCCCACGCGCGCTGTTTGATCTCCGTGCGCACCTGGGCGCGGTAGCGCGCACGCGGGGTCTCCGCTTCCGAGTTCACCATAGTTAGAGGCTATCACTGAAGTTATTGACACTCTCGAACGAGTGCGGTTATAACTTCTAACGAACGCGAAGCCCAGTAACTCACAGACTCTGTGGAGGTAGCCATGAACGCCGATGGACTCGTCGAGGTCGTCCTGCCGGGCAAGGTCGAGCCCGAGGGGCTTCAGATCCGGCACGGAGCCGTACCCGCCGCGGGCCCCGGCCAGGTCGTGATCCGCATGGAGGCGACCGGCGTCTCCTTCGCCGAGCAGCAGATGCGGCGCGGCCGCTACTACGACCAGCCGCCGTTCCCGTTCGTGCCCGGCTACGACCTCGTGGGGACGGTGCTGTCGACCGGCGCGGGAGTCGAGCCGGGCCTGGCCGGCACCCGGGTCGCCGCGCTGGTCAAGGTCGGTGGCTGGGCCAGTCATGTGGTCGTCGACGCGGCGGACGTGGTGCCCGTGCCCGACGGGATCGGTGCGGCGGAGGCGGAGACCCTGGTCGTCAACGGCATCACCGCCTGGCAGATGCTGCACCGCAAGGCCCGCGTCCGTGCCGGGCACACCGTCGTGGTGCACGGCGCGAACGGTGGCGTCGGATCGATCCTGGTCCAACTCGCCCAGGCCGCAGGCGCGCAGGTGATCGGCACGGCGTCCACGCGCCACCACGACGCCCTGCGCGAGCGGGGAGTCGCCCCCGTCGACTACCGCACCGACGACCTCGCCGCACGGATCCGCGAACTCGCCCCCCATGGCGTGGACGCCGTCTTCGACCACGTCGGCGGCCCCGGCATCGTCGACTCCTGGCGCCTTCTCGCCCCCGGCGGCACGCTCGTCTCGTACGGCAGTGCCTCGACCCGGGACGACGAGGGCTCCAAGCAGTGGCCCGTCCTCAAGCTGCTCGGCCGGGTGTGGCTGTGGAACGCCTTGCCGGGCCGCCGCCGCGCGTACTTCTTCAATGTCTGGGCCGGCAGGGCCCTGGCCAAGAACCGCTTCCGCGCCCGCCTCCGTGCCGACCTCACCCAGGTCTTCGCCGCCCTCCAGCGCGGCGAGGTCACCGCTCAGATCGCCGCGCAGCTGCCGCTCACCCGCGTCGCCGAGGCCCTGCGGCTGGCCGAGTCGGGCACCGCCGCCGGAAAGATCGTGCTGAACCCGTAGCAGACCTGAGTGACCCGATCCGATCACCCCAACGAAACGAGAGGAACACCATGTTCAGCACCGGCCCTCGCCCCTTGCACCCGCTCACGCGAACCCTCCGGCGTCGGTCTCGCGTCGGTAGGGCGGCGTTCGTGCTCGCCGTAGCCGCCGTTCTCGCGAACACCGTCCCGACCGCCCAGGCCTCTGTGGCCCCCCACGGTGATACGTCCCGGTGCGGCGGGCGAGGTGTCGATGCCACCGCCCTTGTCCGTTACGAGTCCGACATCGTGATCAAGGCGCCACTGAGCACTGTCTGGAAGCTACAGACCGACGTCGAACGCTGGCCGTCCTGGCAGCCCCCAGTCATCACCTCCGAACGTCTCGGTCCCGGCCGCCTGAAGGCGGGTTCGCAGTTCCGGTGGACGACCCCCGCGCCGGCCACTCCCACGACCCCCGCCACCACGCTCGTGATCACCTCCACCGTCCAGGAACTCCAGCCTCACCGCTGCATCCTGTGGAGCGGCCCCGCGACAGGTGAGGGACTGCGCATCGACGAGGGCGTCCACCTGTGGACGTTCCGCGAGGCCAAGGACGGCGTGCACGTCCACACCGAGGAAACCTGGACCGGCACCCAGATCGAAACAGACGTGCCCACCGCGACCGCAGCCCTCGGCGCGAGCCTCGAAGCATGGCTGCACGACCTGAAGACCACCGCCGAAGCCTGAGGTCGGCAACCGACAACTGACCACAATGAACAGCAAAAAGGCCCGGGTCTCTGACCTGGGCCTTAGTCGTGGAGCGGGTGACGAGAATCGAACTCGCGCTCTCAGCTTGGGAAGCTGCGATCATTTACGGCCCGCTCGTCCGCTGACCTGGGCAAACCGCGTAAACGGATCCCCGCCGATCTCCGTGGCTTTCACCATGGTTCCCCGCTGCTCCCCGCTCGATCTGGTGCGCCAGTGGTGCGGTCACGGGACTCTGGCAGCCCTGGTTGTCAGTGCGTGCGGCTATGTTGCGTCAGCCAGGATGGGCATCGCTCTGGGAGGGGCTTTGGGAGCCAAGACGGGACTGCTGGTGTACGCCGACGGCGACATACCCGGGCTGCTGCGACGAGTGGGGCCGGCGGACCGGGACCGAACGGCCGCCATGATGCGGCGGCTGTATCCGGGGCTGGAGATCGAGGAGTGCGAAGGCTCGACTCTCAGTGACGGCGTGTACCCGCCGAAGGGGACGGCGTACGCGGCCAGCTGGCCTGGCGTGGAGGTCATCGGTGATCAGAGGGTGATGATCGACCTCCCCTCCCAGCTCCCGGAGCACCTCGTGGCAGCAAGCGCCGGCCGACGGCTCGTCCTGCACGCCATGCACAGCGTCGTCGACTGGCTTGCGTTCGCCCTGTGGGAGGACGGGCGCCTGGTCCGCTCCCTGAGCCTGTCCCCGGACAGCGGCATCATCGAGAACATCGGCGAACCGCTCCCCTTCGAACTCCCCTACTGGGCCGGAAACCGTCCGGCCGACATCGTGCCCTGGCCCGACGAAGAGGAAGAGCCGTACCCCCTGCCTTTCCACCCCTTGGAGCTGGGCGAGGACGCGTTGAGGGGGCTCTACGGCTTCATCCAGGAGGGGCGTCCCGAGCCTGATGACGTCGACGCAGACGCCATCGAGCTGCACGGATTCCATACGAGGAACCCTCAAGGGCCAGATCTCGCAGAGCAGGAAGCGGAGTTGCGTAGAGCCGTGGAAGCCATGGCCCCGCCGCGCGTCTACACACTGGGCCCTGATGGTTCGCTGATCGAGCGCAACGGCCTTTAGCCCACGACCCCTTCGCCCCGAAGCAACTTGGGTGGGGCCACTGCCTGGGACTGGTGTAGCTCTCACCTGCGCTGATGGTCCGCAGACGTCCGCCCTTGTTCGCCGTTGTGCGTGGGCGTTGTCACGCAGTTAGACACGCACCCAGCGGACGTGGCACGGGCTTTAGTCGCCCGCGAACCACAGATAACTTCCTGGGGTGGCCGCGCACTCTTCCAGCATCGTGGCGAGGTCGTCCAGCGCGGCGAGCTGACGTTCATCGCCGCATCTCTGCCGTAGCCCGTGGATCTCCCGGAGGGCGGCTGCGGCCTCTTGCTCGTTCATCAACGTGTCCCCGTACGGATCGACGGCAGTGAGCCTCCCCGGTACTCCAAGGAGCTGGAGCGAGCCAAGCGCATCGGCCAGCGCGTCGCCGTGCCCGTAGGAACTCCGCAGGAGCGTCACGCGGGACTTGCGCCAGTTGTTGTGAGCCGGCCGTGATGAGTGCAGCTCCAGATCGATCCCCATGCCCCATGATGAACATGCTGGCTTGCCGGTGTCTTCTTGCCCTGGGTCTTGTCCGGGATCTTGGGAAGCTGGGTTTTTGCTGGCCAGGGGCGGTGGGCTCGTGCGCCTGGTGGTGGTTGTTGGTCGTCATTGGCCGCTGTCGAGCGGCGTCGGACGGCCCAGGGGCGGGCCAGATCACGATGTCAGGAGAACCCGGAGTCAAGAGGCGGCCGCGCGCCATCGCGGGGACTCTGGCTAGTTCTGACCGATGCCTGACCTGCGCATATGCCACTACGCTGCGCAGCTATGGGGAAAGCCATGCGCTTGTACTGGGGATACATCGCGGTCGGGGCCCTCATCGTGGCGTGGAGCCAGCAATGGGCCCTCTCGGTCATCGCCGCCCTGTCGGTAGCAGTGTTCGCCTACGCCTCCTTCCAAGTACCGGTTTGGTGCGGTGCCGTTAACCGAGACGGACGCACCTACTGTCGGAACAACGCATACGGCGTGCTGATGGGCTGCCGGAATCGTCAACACCGGTGGCAGAAGATCAAGATGATCGTGTTGCGGACCAAGGTTGGGAACGTCGGTCGCGCGGTGTTCCCGACGGCGAAAGAAAAGTTCAACGGCTTCTTGGCCGTGGCCGGCCTGGTCTCTGCGATCGCTGCGGTGATCGTCCCTGCCGTCACCGGCGGCTGAGCCTCCATACGGCCGCAGCCGTAGTGGCAGCAAGGTTGCGCTGAATCCGGTGGGTACGCCCGCTGAGGATGAGGCTGAGGTTCGGGCAACACGCTTTCCAACTGTGGGGGTGCAGTGATGAGGGTCGTTCGAGGGCGTTCACCTGGGTTCATGGGCGACTGGCTGCCCACGTGGAGACGTTTCCGAGTCTCCCCTGAACGGCCATGAACGGGGCTGAATGAGACGGAAAGTGAGACGGGGCAGGCGTCTAAGCGTTCTTCTCGCCCATGTGTGTCGCTCAGCCTCCCTGTGTGTCAGCCGCGAGCCCGGGGGTGTCCTTGGCCAGGGGATAAGAACATGGCTCGGGATGTCGGGACGACTGATCACTTGATGGCTGAGGGATGGACTGTCCTACGGGTTTGGGAACACGAGGCTCCCGAGCGCGTTGCCCGGGTCGCCACTTGCGCAGCGGGTTGGAGGGATGGCCAGTCACTCGAAGGGCTCAGCAGCGAGACGTCTTGATCTGGGGCCTGTGGAGCTACCTACCAGGATCCGAACCCGAGACCAACGCATTACGAACCGTCCGATCTTGGTCCGGAGGCGTCCGCAGTTGCCCCGCGAAGCTGGACAAGTGCCTGCTCACAGGGCTTGCGGGCTCATCGGGGACACCTGCGAACAACTACGGAAACGGGTTCTGTTGAGACCGCAATCGCGGCCCATGTTCGAGCGCAGCGTCTCCGGCTGAAGTACAGCCTTGCGCTCCCTACTGAGCCTGCTAGTCGCCAGCTGACCACCACGAGTGCCTGCTGGTACTCCTTCGACAGAGTTTCTTGGCAACTGCCGAAGTCCTACTCAAGTCGCCGTGGGTGCGCTACCGTACGTAGATCATCACGCAGAGTACCGGGGATTTCTGCGGAGTTGAGGGGGGCCAATGACTCATAACAAGTCACGTCGACGTGGGGCCAATTTTAATTTGGGTGCCGAACAGGCGGAAGCAGACAAGCGCTTGTTGCATTCTGCCTTCTATGAGTCAGACGACTACTTGACGATCTCTGATAAAGATGATCGCCGCTGCTTCATCATTGCGCGGACCGGTAGCGGCAAGTCAGCCGCACTTCAACAACTGGAAGAGGAATCTCCGGGGCATGTCGTAAGGGTGATCCCTGAAGACCTCTCCCTTCAGTACATCACCAACCTTGGCATTATGCGATTTTTGGACGGACTTGAGGTAAGCCTCGACCCGCTTTTTATCGCACTGTGGAAACACGTCCTACTGGTAGAACTCATTCGGCACCGCTATAAGGTGAACACCCCTGCAGCAAAGGCAAATTTCCTGGCGACACTGCGAGATAAGATTCGCAGAGATCCCGGAAAGAAGGCGGCGCTAGAATACTTGGAAGAGTTCCAGGACCGCTTTTGGGTCGAAGCCGACCAAAGAGTCCGGGAAGTTACAGAAAAGTTCGAAGAGCGCATCAACAAGGAGGCCAAGGGGAAGATCGCCCTGCCGGGGTCGGCGGATGCGACTCTGGGAGCCACATCAGGAGATACCTTCTCCTCGGAAGTGCGCACAGAGCTGGCAGATCGATTTCAGCGCATCGTCAACGAAACTCAGATGGCTAGACTGAACAAGATGATTAATGTCCTCGACGAGGACATCCTGGATAGCCGCCAGAACTTCACATATGTGGTAATCGACGACCTCGACAGGGACTGGGTCGACGACAAGCTGGCCAACGCCTTGATCAGATGCCTTTTTCGGGCAGTATTGGATCTACAGCGAGTCGACAATCTTAAGGTCATCGTAGCGCTCCGCACCAACATCTTTGAGCACCTAGACTTTGGCCATCGTTCGGGTGGGCAAGAGGAAAAGTTTCGGGCGCTCGCGCTAAGGATGCGCTGGACCGCTACGGAGCTCGAAGAGCTGATTTCCGAAAGAATCCGGGTTGCCACGTCCGACTTTGACGTGAAACTGCGATCTGTTTACGAAATCCTACCTCGCACAAATGCCACTCGCGGCGACGCGCTCGAATACATGCTTCAACGCACCCTGATGCGCCCGCGAGACATCATCGCATTCTTCAATGAAGCATTGGCGCGATCCGGGCGGGCCGAACCTCTGACTTGGGATGAAATCAGGGGAGCCGAGGAGCCCTATTCTCGTAAGCGCCTGTTAGCCCTGCGCGACGAATGGAAGACTTCATACCCCGGGATTGATCGAATCTTCGAGGTGTTCGAGGGTGTCACCCTGCCGATGTCGGCAGACGAATTCACTCGGAGACTAGACGACGCAATCACGCAAACTGCTGGGGATCCGGCCTTTACCGGAACCGAATGGGTTTATGAGCTCACTGCGAAAATGTGGACACACGCCGAAGGGAGCTGGTCAGACTGGTACGGCCCCCTGGTCTCTCTGCTGTACAACATTGGCTTCATCGGCTGCAAGACTGGCAGTCGATCTGAATTCCGTTTCTTCCAGGACGATCCAGATTTTGCTGAGAGAGTGCGAAATCTGGAATCCATCACGGACGTCACCATCCATCCCACCTTCCACATGGGTCTAGACACTCGCGTTGACTATTCAAGACGTTCCTAAGTAGACGTCAACAGTTGGTCACGAGCGCAGCCAGCTCATGCGCTTGTCCCCTCAGCGTGAGAACTCTGCAGGGGAGAGGACCTTCGCGCAGCTTCGAGGTCGGCGTAGCGGCTTTGGGCTGGAGCTGCTTTGGCGCGAGTGATCATGGCCCCGTAAGCTTCCGGCGCGTCGGGCAGTCTGTTGACCTGCCCGTTAAAGCACGACGTTGGGGCCATGATCTTCGAGGCTCGCGCCAAAGTGGCTGCCTAAAGCCGTGGAGCCGACCGCCCCAGCCACGACGTACCCCTTCTCTAACGCCAGGCGGCTGCATGCTGTGAGCGCGGTACGGGCGCCGGCCGGGCTGGAGCGGGGCGGAGACAGGAGCGCAGGCCCGGCCGGGGGCCGGGCCGCGCGCGGGGAGCGGAGCGAGCCGCCTTGAACTAGTAGAGAAAGTTGTAACTCAGTCGGGCGTGTGGGGCTCGAAGTCGTGTGCGCAGGCTGGGAGTTCGGTGCCCTGACGATGGGCGAGTGGTAGGAAGATCGCTGGTCGGATCGTCCATGTGATGCGGGTCTGGTCCTGGGTGATCGTGACCGTGCAGGGCTCGGAGCGTAAGAGGGCTTGGCGGGTTGCGATGCGGCCCTGGGAGAGCCAGGCCCATGCCACGTCCGATGCGTCAGAGTCCAGCGCGGGGGAGATCGTGCGGAGCGTGGCCGCCACCCATCTGTCCGCCTCGGAAGCCGAGTAGGCGTCGAAGGATGCCAGCAGTGCCGGCCGTTCCCTCTCTGTGAGGTCCTGGGTCCAGCACTCGCACCAGAAGCCGCGTCGCAGTCCGCTCGTCGTCAGCACGGGTGCCCTCCCATCTGGGCGTCGGTGAAGAGTTCCGCGGTGACCGTGTGGCCGCCGTCGCTGTCATGGACCACCACCCGGTGAGCGATGACGCTGACCATGCCCAGGCCCCGGCCGTGCTCCGCCTCCTGGTCCTGGTGCTCGACCTTCGGGGCACTCCTGGTGCCGCCGTCATCCGTGACCGACACCGCGACCACCTGCGCCGACACCGCCACAGCCAGGTGGAAGCTCCCGGCGTCCCGGCCGCTGGCCGTGTGCAGGATCGCGTTCGCGCTCAGCTCGCTCACGATCAGTTCGGCGTCCTCCGCGAGTGGAGATCCGCGCAGGATGTCGCGGGTCCAGCGGCGGGCCCGGCTCACCTCTTCCGGAAATCCCGGGCAAGTGAGCCCCCAGACCCGGGTCTCACTCGTATACTCGTGCATACAAGTTCCTTCGTGCTGGTAGGCCGCCATGTGCAGCGGGTTCGGGCTAGACGAGTTTCACGCCGTCGTGGGCGCGGATGGCCGGCGGGGACGTCGCGTCGAGTGCGTCCAGGACGCGGATCGCGTACGCCTCGTCGGCGAGTTCGGAGACTTCTTCGCGGGTGGCCCAGCGCAGTGCGCGGGTTTCGGAACCGGTGGTGGGCGTCCCGTCGGCGGCCTGGCAGCGGAAGACCAGGGAGACGATCAGGCCCGTCATGTTCTTGTAGACGCCGGTCAGGGTCGCGGGAAGTGCGATCTTGATGCCGGTTTCTTCGAGGACTTCGCGTTGCAGGGCCTCGGGGATGGTTTCCTCGCGTTCGAGGACGCCGCCGGGGGGGTTCCCACTTGCCGTTGTCGCGGCGCTGGATCAGGAGGGCGCGGTTCTGGGCGTCGACGATCACTCCAGCGACGCTCACGGAGTGCGGTCGGTCCATGCTCACGTTCCTCGGCCCTCTCGGCTGGCTAGGCTCTCCACCGTAGCAACAAGACTCGCCCACTCGTCTAGATACCTAAAGGAGTACACGTGAGCCCTCTTTCTTCGGGCCTTCTCGGTGATCTCGACCCCACGAGCGATCGTGCGGTCTTCCGGCAGATCGCCGACCAGCTGCGTGAGGCCATCGACCGTGGGCGATTCCGGGAAGGCGAGAAGCTGCCCTCGGAAGCAGACCTTGTCGAGCATTACGGGGTATCCCGTATGACGGTCCGAAACTCCTTCTCCATCCTTCAGGGGGAAGGGCTCGTGCACGCCGAGCACGGCAAGGGCGTCTTCGTGCGGCCCCGGCCGCCCGTGCGGCGTCTGGCCTCCGACCGGTTCGCGCGGCGCCACCGCGAGCAGGGCAAGTCTGCCTTCATCGTCGAAGCCGACACGGTCGGCAGTCATCCCCAGGTCGACAGCCTTGAGGTCAAGGAAGAGAAGGCCAGCCAGGACATCTCCACCCGGCTCGGCTCCGTACGGCGCGTGCTCGCCCGGCGCCGCCGCTACCTCCTCGACGGACGCCCGGTCGAGTTCGCCACCTCCTACCTCCCCCTCGACATCGCCCGCGGCACCCAGATCGCCGAGCCGAACCCCGGCCCCGGCGGCATCTACGCCCGCCTCGAAGAACTCGGCCACCGCCTCGACCACTTCGAAGAGGAGATCCGCGCCCGGATGCCCTCGCCGGCCGAGGTGAAGACCCTCCGGCTGGCCTCCGGCGTGCCCGTCATCCACCTCATCCGGACCGCCTTCGACACCGAGGGTCGAGCCGTGGAGGTCTGTGACACCGTGATGGCGGCTGACGCATACGTGCTGTCGTACCAGCTTCCCGCGACCTGATCGTCATGGTTTGCGGTGGTGCGCGGGGTCGGTTCTCGGACTCGTACACCTCAACAGGCATACTCGTATAGACGAGTGGGCAAGTTGAGTGGCAGAGTGGTCCACGCGAACACGGAATCGGGTTCGCAGGACGCATCATGTATAGACGAGTAGATAGGGGAACTCCCTTGCGCACCATTCGCGTTGAGACCGCCGCCGCGACGATCCTGCTGACCGAGGCTCCGGAGCCGAAGGTCCGCGACCGTCAGACCGGCGAGCGGGCCACCGACGCCGTCAGCGGTGAGCCGCTGATGACGGTCGGCGTCGTCTACATCGAGGACGGTGAGTCGTCGCTCATCAAGGTCACCATTCCTGAGGGCGGCATCTCGGAAGGGCTGGCCCTCGGCTCGCCCGTCTCGCTGCCGGGGCTCATCGCCCGGCCGTGGGAGAGCGTCTTCAACGGCCAGCAGCGCCACGGCATCGCCTACCGCGCCGCCGCCGTCACCCCGGCCGCCTTCCCGGCTGCCGCGACCGGGGCCGCTGCCTGATGACCGACATAGCAACGCTCCTGGAGGTGGGTGGTCCTGTCGCCGCACTCGGCGGCGGGGCCGCCTACGCCCGGGCCAAGCACCCGGCCGTCTACTGGTCCACCGTCGGCCTGCCGGTCTCCACCGCCCGGCTGCTCGGCTCGTACGCCTCCGTCATGGAAGCATGCGGCCTGACCGTCGCGCCGTCCCGGCTGCGGGTCCTCGCGGTCAAGGCCACCACGAACCGAGAGATACGACCCGTCCCGCCCCGCCGGGGCATCATCCGCCCCACCACGACTGGCCTGCGGATACGGCTCCGGCTCGCCCCGGGCCAGGAACCCGCCGATGTCGCCGCATCCGCCGAACGGCTGCGGCACGCCTGGGGCGTTCACGCCGTGTACGTCACCACCGTCAAGCCCGGTGTCGTCGAACTCCGGCTCGTCGGCTACGACGTCCTGCGCCGCGTACGGATGCCTCGCAAGGTCGACAGCGGGCACCTGCATATCCCGGTCGCGCTCCGCGAGGACGCCACCCCCTTCGTACGCGACTACCGCACCATCCCTCACCAACTCACCCTCGGCGCCACCTTGTCCGGCAAGTCCATGTACCTACGCCACCTCATCACCGGACTCGCCCCGCAACCCGTCGCCCTCGTCGGCATCGACTGCAAACGCGGCGTGGAACTGGCGCCCTTCGCACCCCGGCTCTCCGCACTCGCCACTGACCCGGAACAGGCCGCTGCACTGCTTCCCGCACTCGTCCAGGAGATGGAGGACCGCTACGACTTGATCAAGGCCCGGCAGGGCATCGCCCCCAGCACCCCCGACGAGGAGATCACCTCCGACATCTGGGGTCTGCCCGAGCACGAACGCCCCACCCCGATCGTGCTGTTCGTCGACGAGGTCGCCGAACTCTTCCTCGTCGCCACGAAGAAGGACGAGGAACGGCGGGACGAGATGGTCACCCAACTCATCCGCCTCGCCCAGCTCGGCCGCGCCGCCGGCATCTACCTCGAAGTCTGCGGGCAGCGCTTCGGCGCCGAACTCGGAAAGGGCGCCACCATGCTGCGCGCCCAGCTGACCGGCCGCGTCTGCCACCGCGTCAACGACGAAGCCTCCGCCAAGATGGCACTCGGCGACATCGCCCCGGAAGCGGTCTACGCCGCCTGCGCCATCGCGCCCGAGCTGCCCGGACTGGCCGTGGCGGGCGACACCTCGGGTGGCTGGTCCCGCATCCGCACGCCGTACCTCTCCCTCGGCGACGCCGCCGAGATCTGCCAGGACACCGCACACCTGGTGCCGGACCTGGCGGCGCTCAAGCCCTTCCGGCCCTACGTGCCCGTACGGCCGCTCGAAGCACCGACCCCGGTCGTCCGGCCGTACCCGATGACCGACTGACCTCCACCCCGCCCCGGTCGGCGTGACCGTCTCACGCCAAGTCCCTACCCCTCCCATGTCCGAAACAGGAAGGTCCCAATGAGCAGCACCGCCCGCGACGACTTCGTGCGCACCGTCGTGATGCTCGGCCAACTCGCCCTGTACGCCGCCACCCTCGATGCAGACAACGACTTCATCGACGTCGCCGGACCGTCCCTGGCGGCCTCGCTTCCGGAACCGCCGCCCGGCTTCTTCCCGCCCGCCTACGACCCCAACTCCGGCCCCCGCTACCCGGGCACGGACGCCTGATGGTTCGCCCGGCCCTCCGCGTCGACGCCGTTCTGGTCCAGGCGGTCATCGCCGGAGCTCTTTCCTTCGCCCACCTCCACGACATCGCCGCAGCGGCTGGACAGGACGGATGGAAGGCGTGGGCCTACCCGATCAGCGTCGACCTGCTGCTGGTCGCGGCCTGGCGCCGACTGCGGTCCGGTACGGCGAAAGCTGCCGCGTGGTGCTGGTTCGTCATCGCACTCGCGGCATCCCTCGGCGCGAATATCGCCACTGCCGGACTCCTCGACCTCAACCAGGTGCCGGCCTGGCTGCGCATCCTCGTCGCGGGCTGGCCCGCAGTCGCTTTCCTCGGCGGAACGCTCCTCGTCCACACCCCGCCGCAGCCGGAAACGGCCACCGAGGACCCGGAAGACGCGCCCGCTCCCGAATCCCTCGCCCAACCCGTCATCGAAGCAGCACCCGAACACCCTGCCATCACCGTCCCGGCCGCCCTGGTCGACCACGCCCGCAAGGTCGCCACCGACCACCACACCCGCACCGGCACACCGATCGACACCCCCACCCTCCGCGCCCGCCTCGGCGTACCCGCGCCCATGGCCGAAGCCATCGCCGCCCAGCTCTGAAAGGAGAGGCCCATGACCGCCCAACGCCGCTTCCGCAACGTCGTCCGAATCGGCCCGGTCCAGGTCGCCACCTCGTACGACGGCCGGGGCCGCGAGAAACACACCGCCGCCTGCACCGCCCCGCGCTGCGGCTTCTCCACCGACTACGACAGCCGCGCCGCCGCCGAACTCGCCGCCCGCACCCACCGTTGCCCCGTCCGCTGAAAGGACCCGCACCCCGTGACCGTCAGCCTGCCGCTCGTCGTCGTCCTCGGCTTCTTCGCCTGGGGAGCGGTCAAGTTCCTCGGCGTCCGCACCTGGGTCGTCGTACTGATCGCCCTCTTCGGCTTCTGGCTCTCGCAGACCTTCTTCGCCCCCGCCATCGAGTCCGGCGCCCGCACCGGCGTGGACGTCATAAACGGCTCACATACCTAGACGAGTAGATGAGGAGAGATCGACCGTGCTGCTGCCCAAGTACCCCGACAACCCGACCCCGCCGCCCGCACACACCCACGCACCCGCCGACCCGGCACCCGTGCCCGTACATCGCTCGCTCCCGGCGGTCTCCATCGACCACAAGACGATCGCGGCACTGGTCGTCGGCGGAGTCGTCCTCACCGCGCTCCTGGCCGCCGTCGCCGTCACAGCCATCTCCGTAGCCGTGGCCGCTGTCGTCCTGCGCTCGATGCTCCGCGACCA
The DNA here is from genome assembly GCF_015163075.1 of Streptomyces justiciae. Taxonomy (GTDB): domain Bacteria; phylum Actinomycetota; class Actinomycetes; order Streptomycetales; family Streptomycetaceae; genus Streptomyces; species Streptomyces justiciae. The sequence goes on along the minus strand of NZ_JADDXU010000003.1, from coordinate 312,324 downwards.
GCACCGGCGCTGAACCCCACCTGCCCTCCGGGGCGGCGTCGCTCGACGAAGCATCACGCCGCCCCGGGGCCTGTTCCTCCCGACCAAGTCAGCCAGAAGGAGAAACGCCATCTTCACCCGCACCACTCCGGCCCCGCTCCCGGAACTCGCGAACCTGGCCGCACAGGGCACGCTCCCCGGTACCCTCCGCCAACTCTCCACCCTCGGCGGCTGTACCCACCCGATCCGCCTCGACGGCCACCGCACCGAATACGACCTCGACACCACCACCGGCGAAATCGGCGCCGTCCTCCACCACCTCGACTCGACCGACCTCCCGGCCGGCCAACTCCTCGTCCGCTGCAACAACCGCCGCACGACCCGCTGCCAGGCCTGCGCCGAGGTCTACCGTCGCGACACCTTCCACCTGATCACCGCCGGACTGCGCGGCGGCAAAGGCACCCCCGAACAAGTCGCCGCCCACCCGCGCGTGTTCGCGACCTTCACTGCCCCCGGCTTCGGCCCGGTCCACAACCGCCGCACCGACGGCCGCCCCTGTCGCTGCGGCGACCACCACGACCAGGACGACGAAGCACTCGGCACCCCACTCAACCCCGACACCTACGACTACGAAGCCGCAGTCCTCTGGAACGCCCACGCCGGACAGCTCTGGCGCCGCTTCTCGACGTACCTGCGCCGAGAGGTCGCCAAGCGCGCGGGCCTCTCACAGCGCAGGCTCCGCGACCACGCCCGCGTCTCCTTCGCCAAGGTCGCCGAGTACCAGAAACGCGGCGCCGTCCACTTCCACGCGGTCATCCGCCTCGACGGCCCCAGCGGCGGAGACACCCCACCCCCGCCTTGGGCCACCGCTGAGCTGCTCACCGACGCCATCGAGGCCGCCGCCACCAAGGCCAGCGTCGACGGCCCGGTCATCGACGGTCGCACCCACACCTTCACCTTCGGCCGCCAACTCGACGTCCGCACCATCCGATCGGCCGACTTCAACGACGGCCAGGAGCTAACCGAGCGAGCGGTAGCCGCGTACATCGCCAAGTACGCGACCAAGGGAGCCGAGACAGCGACCGGGGCTCTCGACCGCCCGCTCAAGTTCGCCGCCGAGCTGGCCCAGCTCGACATCAGCGACCACTCCCGCCGCCTCGTCCGAACTGCCTGGACCCTCGGCGCTCGCAAGAGCCTCGAACACCTCCGACTCCGCGCCTGGGCCCACATGCTCGGCTTCCGCGGCCACTTCTCCACCAAGTCCCGCCGCTACTCCACAACCCTCGGCGCCCTCCGCAACGCCCGCGCCGAATGGCGCCGCGCACAAGCCGTGCCCGCCAACGCCCCCACCACCAACACCACGTACGTACTCGCGCACTGGGTGTTCGCCGGAACCGGCCTCTCCGACACCGAGGCATGGCTTTCCGCATCCCTCGACCCCGCCCCCGGAACGGAAGGTGAGCCCACCGCATGACCGACCGCTACCTGTCCGTCGACCAGGTCGCCGAGCTACTCGGTACGAGCGCCCGATTCCCTCGGCGGCTGATCGAGGAGCGACGCATTCGGTACGTGAAGCTCGGCCGGCATGTCCGTATCCCTGAGAGCGCGGTCGAGGAGTTCATCCGGTCCCGCACCGTCGAGCCGATCCGGCTCCGGCGCACCGCCCTTAGGAGGGCCGCCTGATGGCCAACAAGAAAGGCAGGAGACGCCGCTTCGGCGCGGTGAGGCGGTACCGGTCCGGCCGCTGGACTGCTTCCTACCTCGGTCCTGACGGTGAGCGCATCCGCGCGGAGGAGACGTTCGAGACCAAGAAGGACGCGGAGGTCTGGCTGTCTCAGGTGGAGGCAGACCTCACCCGGGGAGACTGGCGCGCTCCGGACGCCGGGGCAGTCAACTTCCGCGTCTACGCCGAGAAGTGGGTCGAGGAACGAGAGCTGTCGGTGCGCACCGTAGACCTCTACGAGGATCTCCTACGGCTCCACATCCTCCCGACCTTCGGTGACCTCGACCTGGATGAGATCACCGCGCCGCGCGTTCGCGAATGGCGCGCCGAGCGGCTTCGCACCACCACAGCCAAGACGACGATCGCCAAGGCGTACCGCCTCCTCAAGGGCATCCTGGAGACAGCGGTCGACGACGACCTGATCACCCGCAACCCGTGCCGGATCAAGGGCGCGGGCAAGGAGTCAGCCGCCGAACGTCGTATCGCCACCGTCGCCCAGGTCGACGCCCTCGCCGACGCGATCGGCATCCGTTGGCGCCTGATGGTCTACCTCGGCGCCTACGGTCCGATGCGCCCCGAGGAGCTGGCCGGCCTCCGCCGCCGGGACGTCGACGTCGACAACCTCGTGATCCGAGTCCGCGTCGCCGAGCCTGAGCGGACCAACGGCAAGCGGGCCCCCGGCGAGACCAAGTCCGAGGCGGGCGTCCGTGTCGTCGTCCTCCCGCCGTTCCTCCACAAGGAGGTGAAACAGCACCTCGCTTGGTTCGCCGAGAAGGGACCCGACGGACTCGTTTTCGTGGGGGAGAAGGGGGCGCCCTTCCGGCGCACGTCGTTCGGCCGAAAGTGGCGACGCGCCCGTACGGCCGCTGGCCTCCCGGACGGCTTCCGCTTCTACGACCTTCGTCACACCGGGCACACCCTCTCGACTCGCTCGGGCGCGACTCTCAAGGACACGATGGTTCGCGCCGGGCAGTCCTCGGAGAAGGCGGCGCTGATCTATCAGCACTCCGACGAGGAGCGTCAGCGCGAGGTGGCCGCCGGACTCGACGACCTGGTCCGCGCCGAGCGTGCGAAGCACCACAAGGACCACTCCGCGCACCACAGTGAGGAGGCCGCCGAGAGCTAATGGTGCGCTTGTGGTGCGCACCCCTCGCACCGGTCTAGACAACAAAGAACCCCCGGGCCCACGGCCTGGGGGTTTCGCATGGAGCGGGTGACGAGAATCGAACTCGCGCTCTCAGCTTGGGAAGCTGATGTTCTACCATTAAACTACACCCGCGTAAGACGCCGGTTGGGACCGGTGTCGTAATGCCTCGTCACTGTACCCCATGTCAGACCCCCGGCGCTGAAGCCGTGGGGTCTGTGTGCGTTACGGGGGTGTGACAGGGCTGCGGGGGGCCGGAGTTGGGGCGTACGGTGGAGGGGTGGGAGAGGGTCCGGGAGTGGTCGGAGTGCCGCCTGGAGAGTCGTTCCTTCCATCCCGTAATGTGGCATTTGTCGTCCGGCGAGCAACAGCCGGACGGGGCTCTTGGGGAAGGGACTCTGGGACTTGATGGAACGCACCGTCGTCCGCTGTGCCGATGGGCACGTGTTCAGCACCGCTTCGTTCCCGATGCAGCAGGCCGAGCGCCTCGGCCCCGGTCGGCTGGTCCGATGTCCACGGTGTGCGCGGCTCCGCAGCGTCGTACCCGTGACCTTGGAGAAGCACTAGCCACGGCAGCAACCACCCGGCAGTGACACAGGCGCGCGGCGTCCGATTCGAATCGGTCCGCGCGCCTTGCGTATCCTCGGGACGTGCTTCTCTCAGACAAGGACATCCGGGCCGAGATCGACGCCGGGCGGGTACGGATCGATCCCTACGACGAATCCATGGTGCAGCCGTCCAGCATCGACGTGCGCCTCGATCGCTACTTCCGGGTGTTCGAGAACCACCGGTACCCGCACATCGACCCCTCCATCGAGCAGGCCGATCTGACGCGGCTGGTGGAGCCGGAGGGCGACGAGCCGTTCATCCTGCACCCCGGTGAGTTCGTGCTCGCCTCGACGTACGAGGTCATCACGCTTCCCGATGATCTCGCTTCCCGCCTTGAGGGCAAGTCCTCCCTCGGGCGGCTCGGGCTCGTCACGCACTCCACCGCCGGGTTCATCGACCCCGGCTTCAGCGGGCACGTCACCCTCGAGCTGTCCAACCTCGCCACCCTCCCCATCAAGCTGTGGCCCGGCATGAAGATCGGCCAGCTGTGCATGTTCCGGCTGTCCTCGCCGGCCGAGTTCCCGTACGGCAGTGAGCGGTACGGCTCCCGGTACCAGGGCCAGCGCGGGCCCACCGCCTCCCGCTCCTTCCTCAACTTCCATCGGACCCAGGTGTGAGCATGAGCGACGCAGCCGTACGGGAGAACCTCACCTACGAGCGTTTCGGCGCCGCCGTCCGCGAGCTCGCGCAGACCATCGCCGACGACGGGTACGAGCCGGACATCGTGCTCAGCATCGCGCGGGGTGGAGTCTTCGTCGCCGGCGGGCTGGCCTACGCCCTCGACTGCAAGAACATCCACCTGGTCAACGTGGAGTTCTACACGGGCGTGGGGACGACCCTGGAAATGCCCGTCATGCTCGCCCCCGTCCCCAACGCCATCGACTTCTCCGACAAGAAGATCCTGATCACCGACGACGTCGCCGACACCGGCAAGACGCTCAAGCTGGTGCACGACTTCTGCCTCGACCATGTCGCCGAGGTGCGGTCCGCCGTGATCTACGAGAAGTCGCAGTCGCTGGTGAAGTGCGAGTACGTGTGGAAGCGGACGGATGACTGGATCAACTTCCCGTGGAGCGTCGAACCGCCGGTCGTGAAGCGGGCGGGGCAGGTTCTCGACGCCTGAGGTGCCTGAGGTGCCTGAGGTGCCTGAGGTGCCTGAGGCGGCTGAAGCGGCTGAGGCGCCTGGGGTCTGTGACAGTGCTGTGGCGAAGTCGTTGAAATAACAACGTGGTTAGGCCTTGGCCAACGGCATACGCTCCCCTCTGATCAGGTCCGATCAGATCGATTCTGGTCGGGCAAGGACTCCATGGGGGGATGTTCATGCGCGCAACCACGCGCTTTGCCCTGCTCGGCACCAGCCTCGCACTGGCCGTCACCGCGGTCGGCGCCACCAGCGCCCAGGCGGACGACGGAGGTGCCGGGGACATCACGATCGACAAGGCCGTCGTCAACGGCGGCAAGCCGGTCGTGGTGGGCACCACCAACGTGGTCTCTGCCAAGGTGTCCGTGACCGCGACGGACAACTCGGGCATCGCCAAGACGTCGTACATCAGCGGCGACGGGCCCGGCCCGAACTACGCGACGATCTGGTACGACGACGGCGACATCACCTGCGTCAAGGTCAGCGCCACCACGTCGACCTGCTCGGGCACGCTGACCTTCGACCCGCAGGGGTCGACCGGCTTCGCCGACAACGCCGCGGCGGGCACCTGGAACCTCGGTGCGCTCGTCTCCGCCAACGACTTCGACTACATCCACCGGGACGCCGCCACCACCTTCAAGGTGCAGCGCGCCTCGAAGCTGACGGTCAACGCCTCGCCGGAACCGGTGAAGAAGGGCAAGACCATCACCGTCACCGGCAAGCTCTCCCGGGCCAACTGGGAGGACAACCTGTACCACGGGTACACGGGCCAGTCGGTGAAGCTGCAGTTCCGCAAGAAGGGCTCCAGCACCTACACGACCGTCAAGACGATCAAGACCGACTCGACGGGCAACCTCAAGACCACCGTCACCGCGGCCGGCGACGGCTACTTCCGCTACTCCTTCGCGGGCACCTCGACCACCCCGGCGGTCAACGCGGCCGGCGACTTCGTGGACGTGCAGTAGTCGCGGCGAACCGGCCTGCCCGCACGTGCCGTTGGTTCTAACCTTGTGGTCCACAGCAGGGGGCGGGCTCGGGGCACGTGCGGGGGATCATGGCGGAGTACGGGGAGTCGTCCAGCACGGGTGTGTGGCTGAGGCGGGGGCTGGGGCAGCCGCCGGGCGAGGAGTGCGGGCGTTTTGTCGCCTGGTCGCCCGACGGGGCGCTGGTCGCCGTGCCGGCCGCGCCGGACCGCGTCCGTGTCGTGCACGCGGAGAGTGGCACGGACGTCGCGGTCTTCGAGGTGCCCCTGCTCGACACAGCGGACCGTGCGGACGTGGGGCACGTGTCCTGGGCGCCGGACGGTTCCCGGTTCGCCGGTGCCTGCGGCCACGGCGGCGTTCGGATCTGGGATCTCGAGGGGCTCAGGCCGCCCCAGCATCTGGCGGCGAACAGGGAATGGGTCTTCCGGGTCGCCTGGGGGAACTTCCGCTTCGGCCATCTCCTCGCGTCCTGCGGGTACGACAACACGGTCCGAGTCTGGGACGTCGGTGACGGGCGGCTCCAGCACACCTTCGAGGGTCACACGGACTTCGTGACCGACCTCGCCTGGATGTCGGACGGACTCGGCCTGGCCAGTTCCTCGGCCGACCGCACGGTCCAGACGTGGAAGACGGGGCCTTCCGTCACCTCGCAACCCGTCTCTCTGACGGGGTGGGACACCCCTGACAACGTGTCCTGCCTCGCCTGGTCCGGGCACACGGGGGTGCTCGCCTTCGGCACGAGCCGTGGCGCTGTCGGGCTGCGGTCACCCTTCCCCACCGTCGATCCGGAGCAGCGCGCCACGACCTTGGAGGGTCACACCGACCGGGTCTGGAACGTGGCGTTCTCCATGGACGGCAAGCTCATGGGGACGGCCTCGGACGACGGAACCGTCCGGCTGTGGCGCACGGACGACTGGACGACCGTCGCGGTCGTGCGGCTCCCTCAACACGACGAAGCGGAAGATGCCGCCGTCCGCAGCCGCGGCGAGGAATACGAGGACCCCATCGACTGGAAATGGCGCACCGCCCCGGTCCTGGACTTCCACCCCGCCCACCCCCGCTTCGCCGTCTGGACCAACCACTCAGGCCTCTCCGTCTGGGACTACGACCTCGACCGGCTCCTCGGCCAGCCGGCGCCCGTGGAGTCCGTCCGCTACATGACCGCCAAGGTCGTCCTCGTCGGGGACTCCGGTGTCGGGAAGACCGGGCTCGGGTGGCGGCTCGCGCACGACGAGTTCCGGGAGCACGCGTCGACGCACGGGCAGCAGTTCTGGGTCGTCGACGACGTACGGACGCAGCGCGCGGACGGCACCGACTGCGAGGCCGTGCTGTGGGACCTCGCGGGGCAGCACGTGTACCGGCCGGTGCACGCGATCTTCCTCGACAACGTCGATCTCGCGCTCGTGCTCTTCGACCCGACGAACCGTCAGGAGCCGTTGAAGGGCGTGGAGTTCTGGCTCCAGCAGCTGTCCGGCGGCAGGAGCCTCCCGCCGACCGTCCTGGTCGGCGCGCGGGACGACCGGGGCACCTCCGCCCTCCCGGCGTCGGACCTCGAGCAGTTCTGCCAGAGCCGGGGGATCAGCGGCGGATACGTCAGCACCAGTGCCATGACCGGCTCGGGGGTCGGCGCACTGATGGAGCTGTTGCGCGGCCAGATCCAGTGGGAGCGGATGACCACCACGGTCACCACCGTCACCTTCAAGCGCATCAAGGAGTACGTCCTGGCGCTGAAGGAACGGCCCGACCGCAGCGAGGTCCTGGTCCGGCCGGCGGACCTGAGAGAGCAGCTCCAGGCCACGGACGCCGGCTGGCGGTTCACCGACGACGAGATGATGACCGCCGTCGGACACCTGGAGAACCACGGCTATGTGTCGGTGCTGCGCACCTCGGCCGGCGCGGAGGCGATCCTGCTGGCCCCCGAGGTGCTCGTCGACCTGGCCTCCTCGATCTTCCTCCAGGCCGACAAGCACCCGCAGGCGCTCGGCGCGACGAGCGAGGCCTCCCTGCTGGCCGGCGAGTACCGCTTCCCCGAGCTGGAGACGCTGGCCCCCGACGAGAGGCAGGTGCTCGTCGACGCCGCGGTGGCGCGGTTCCTGGAGCACAACCTCTGCTTCCGGGAGACCCTCGGCGCGGAGACCCTGCTGATCTTCCCCGGCCTGATCAAGCAGAAGCGGCCGCTGTACGACGCGGTCGAGACCGTCGACGACATGACGTACGTCGTCCGCGGCCGCGTGGAGAACGTCTACGCCGCGCTCGTGGTGCTGCTCGGCCACACCCGCCGCTTCACCCGGGTCAACTACTGGCAGAACCAGGCCCAGTTCGAGATGGGCAGCGGCGAGATCTGCGGTCTGCGTCTCCTTCAGGAGCGGGAGGGCGAGATCGAGCTCGTGCTCCACTACAGCGAGGCGGTGCCGCCGTACGGCCGGAACGCCTTCCAGGGGCTCCTGGAGGGTTTCCTCTACGAGCGCCATGACGTCACGGTCACCCCCTTCCCGCCGGTGGCCTGTGGGAACGGCCACAAGCAGGACCGTACGGTGGTGATCGGCGCCCTGCGGGACAGGCTGGGGACGATGTTCTGCTCGCGGTGCGGGGAGCGCATCGCCCTGCCGGATCTCGACGGGCCGGTCGCGCTCGGCGAGGAGGACAGCCGGCTCGTCGGGACGGACCGGGCGGCGGCGCGGCTGCGCGGGGCGTACGAGACCCGCCTGGTCCGGGTGAAGAGCTTCCGCGCCGACCGCGCGGTGCCCCGGTGCTACGTCAGCCATCTGCCCGAGGACGCGGAGTGGGTCGCCCAACTCGCCCGCGATCTGCGGGATGCCGGTGTGCTCGTCGTCGAGGAGGCGGGCGACGTCCAGGACGATGACTTCGTGCTGGCGGTCGTGACACGCGCGTACGCACGGGAGTTCGCGCGGCTCGGTGCCGACGCCGCGCTGATCCGGGAGCGGCGGCGGACGCGCCCCGGGCGGTCGCCCCGTGTCGCCCCGCTGCTGCGCACCGGTGCCGCCGAGGCGATCCTTCCCGACGAGTTGCGCGGCCTGCTGCCCGGCGAGTTCCAGGACGACGTCTGGTACAGCAGGTATGTCGTCGCGCTGTTCGACCTGGTGCTGACGTTGTACGCCATCCCTTTCGACCATCCGGCGTTCGGGGGGCTGCGGTCGGACATGCAGCTGGAGGCGCTGAGGTTCAGGCTGGCGGTACCGGAGCCGCTGTCGACAGAGCAGTCCGCGCACGTCTATCTGTCGTACTCCTGGAGCGAGGAGAGCAACGCCCTCGCCGACCAACTGGACGCCGCCTTCCAGGAGCGCGGCCTCATCATGGTGCGCGACCGGCGGGACGCCGGGTACAAGGCGTCCATCGGCCGGTTCATGGAGCGCATCGGGGAGGGCAAGTGCGTGATCCTCGTGATCAGCGACGCCTACCTCAAGTCGCAGAGCTGTCTGTTCGAGCTGCTGCAGGTCGCCCAGCACGGGGACTTCCGGGACCGGGTGTTCCCGGTGGTGCTTCCCGACGCGCGGATCCACCGGGCGAAGGACCGGGTCGCGTACGTGCGGTACTGGGAGGAGCAGATCGCCGAACTGGACGAGGCGCTCAAGTCCGTGTCGTCGGCCAACCTCCAGGGATTCCGGGAGGACATGGACCTCTACACGGAGATCCGCGCCCAGCTCCCGAGACTGGCCGACATCCTGCGCGACATGAACGCCCTGACCGTCGACCTGCACCGCGAGTCGGCGTTCACCGAGCTCTTTGAGGCGGTGCTGGCCCGGCTCGCGGTGTAGCCGCCTAGAACGTGCCCAGCTTCACGATCGACAGCAACGCGATCAGCTGGATCGCCGACGCCCCCAGCGCCTTCGGCCACGGCAGGTCGTGGGACCTGGAGACCATCAGGGTCAGGAGGGCGCCCGCGGCCACCCAGGTCGCCCAGCCGAGGGCCTGGACGAAGGTCGCGTCGCCGCCGAAGAACATGGCGAAGACCAGACGGGGTGCGTCGGTCAGGGACATGATCAGCATGGAGAGGCCGACCGTGGGCTGCCAGGCGCCGTCGCCGCCGAGCTGGCGGGCCAGGGTGTGGGTGACCACGCCGAGCACGAACGACGACAGGACCATCGCCACGGCCGTCGTCAGGACGATCGGGACCGCGTTGGAGAGGGTGGCGTTGATCGCCTCCTCGCGGGCGCCGTCGAAGCCGAAGACGGCCAGGAGGCCGTAGAGGAAGGTCACGATGAGGGCCGGGACCCACATCGTGTAGTCCCGCATCTGGAGGAAGGTCTGGTTGGGGGCCATGACGATGCCCCTCAGCAGGTCCTTCCAGTGCAGCCGGGGGCCGACCGGGCCCGCGGGGGGTGTGGAACCGGCGCGGTAGGTACCGCCCTGGTTGTACGGGTCCTCGCCGACCGAGAACGCCTGGGTGTGGCCCGGGTGGTTCGCCGCGTACGGGTCCGGGCCGGCGGGGGGCTGGCCGTAGCCGCCGTCGCCGCCGAAGTACTCCGGCTCGTCGTAGCCGCCGCCCTGGTGACCGCCGCCGTACCCCTGCTGCTGCCCGGGATACGGCTGCGGCTGCGGCGGCGCGGGGTAGCCGCCGTACGACGGTCCCTGCGGGGCCTGCTGCCCGTACGGAGGTTGTTGCGGTCGCGTGTGAGGAGCGCCGTTGTCCCGGCCGCGTCCGATCCTGAATCCAGCCACGCCTTCGAACGTACCTGGTCCCGGAGAGTGACGTGCCGGGCCCGAGGGTTCGGGCCCGGCTTTGCTGCCGAGCTGTGACATCCCTTACGGGGAATCCCTGAAGGTCACGGGGATTTCGCCGGGTGGGCGGCCGCGCATCCGTCAGCCTTCCAGTACGTCGCCGAAGTACGCGTCGCCCGTCGGGCCGCCCAGGGTCGGGCCGGTGAAGGACTTCGAGCCCGTGGCCGTGATGCCGGACGTCGTGGACTTCAGGAACCAGACCGCGCCGTCGCTCGTGTTCTCGCCGGAGGCGGAGGTGACCAGTTCGGTGCGGCCGTTGTTGTCGATGTCCGTGAGCTGGACCGCGTAGCCGAAGTGGTCGTTCGACTCGGCCGTGCCGGGGACGTTCGTGGTGTTCTGGGAGTAGGGCTTCGCACCCGTGCCGGTCAGGCCCGTGGCCGAGCCGCGCAGGATCGTGACCGTGCCCGCGCTCTTCGCCGAGCCGATCGTCTCCTGCTCGGCGCCGACCGCGATGTCCGGGTAGCCGTCGCCGTTCACGTCGCCGGCCGACAGGCTCCAGCCGAAGAAGTCGTTCTTCTCGGCCGTGCCCGGGACGCCCGCCGAGTCCTGGGTGAACTTCACCGGGGTGCGGGACGACAAGCCCGTGTCCGCGCCGTACGTCACCGTCACCGCGCCGCCCAGGCCGCCGTTCGGCTCGGACGTGGACTTCTCCATGAAGTTGCCGGTGACGATGTCGCCGTAGCCGTCCTTGTTCACGTCGGCGATCACCGCGTCGTAGCCGCCGGCGAGCTTGCTGCCGGGGCGCAGGCCGTCGGCCGAGCCGGTGTAGAGGACGCTGCGGGTGCGGTAGCCGTCAGTGATCTCCTGCTGGCCCATCACGAGGAGATCGGTTGTGCCGTCGCCGTCGACACGGCCCGCGACGAGCTTGTCGGCGTTGATGCCCGTCTGGTCGTAGGTGTCGATGAACTGGAGCGAACTCACCTTGCCTGTACGGGAGATGGGGCCGTTGAAGATGTTCAGCTCCGCGTAGGCGAGGTTGACGGCCGCCAGGTCGGTGTCCCCGTCGCCGTCGAAGTCGCCGGTGGCGACCGACCAGCCCAACTCGTTGCGGTTGGGCGGCAGGGGCGAGCTGATGTCGGTGCCGGACTTGATGCCGGTCGCCCCGCCCCACAGCACGGTGAGGGCGCCGGAGTCGCCGGTCGAGCCGATCTGCTCGCCGTGCACGCCGACGACGAGGTCCGTGTAGCCGTCCCCGTCCAGGTCGCCCGACGTCAGACGGTCGCCGAAGTAGTCGTACGACTCCGGGGTGCCCGGGATGCCGTCGGTGGCCTGGCTGATGATCTGGCGCTCGCTGGTGTCGAGGCCGCTCTTGGTGCCGTAGACGACGGCGACGTAGCCCGCGCCGGTCTTGCCGCTCACCTTGGCGATGGGGGCGGCGATCGCCACGTCGCGGTAGCCGTCGCCGTTGAAGTCACCGGCGAGGCCGGAGGGCGCCGCGGCGGCGGTCGTGGCGGACGCCAGGGTGAGCAGACCGCCGGTCAGGGCGGCGGCGGTGGCGGCCGCGAGGGCGGTTCTGAGGGGGCGCATAGGGGTGCTCCAGTAAGAAAAGAAGGGGGAGGTCAGTCGAGGAAGCCGCCGCCGTACTCCGGCAGGTGGACGGAGCCCGTCGCCGTCGGAGTGGTGCTGGTGCCGGGCATGAACAGGGCGTCGCCGTTCGCGCCCACCGTCAGGTCCGCCTTGCCGTCGCGGTTCAGGTCGCGCAGGCGGACCGGGGCGCCGAAGGAGACGTAGGAGTCGGCCGGGCCGAGGACCGACTGCGGGATCCAGGTGGAGCGGGTGCCGGTCAGGCCGCCGGAGCCGCCGCGGAAGACGGTGACACCGCCCTGGTCCTCCTTACCGTCGACGTCCTCCTGCGGGACGCCGACCGCGAGGTCCGCGTAACCGTCGCCGTTGGTGTCGCCGGCCGAGACCGAGTAGCCGAAGTTGTCGCCCGCCTCGGGGCTGCCCGAGACACCGGAGGACGCCTGGTTGTACGTCATCGAGCCGCTCGGCCCCGACGACGTGCCGCGCCAGACGCTGACGATGCCCTTGCCGTCGTTGTTGTCGGGCAGACCGACCGCGATGTCACCGTAGCCGTTCTTGTCGAAGTCGCCGATCGCGGCGCCCCACGGCTGGCTGGCGTACGTCTTGGAGGCGCCGGAGGTCAGGCCCGACGAGGCGCCCTTGAGGTACCAGATGCGGTCGGCCGGCTGGTTGTCGACGAACTGGGTGCCGAGGACCACCAGGTCGGTCTTGCCGTCACCGTTGACCTTGCCGGCGGCGAGGCCGTGCGAGTACCAGCCCGCACCCTCCTTGTCGATCTTGGCGACGCTTCCCGTCGTACCGGACTTGGTGAACGGGCCCCGGTACAGCCAGGCCTCGCTGCCGCCGATCACCGCGAGGTCGGGCGAGCCGTCGCCGTTGAAGTCGCCGGTGGCGAGCTCGCTGCCGAAGTGGGACTGGGAGCCGTTCGCGCCGGACCTCGGGGCGAGGCTGGTGCCGCCGGACAGGCCGGTGCGGGAGCCCCAGACGATGGTGACCGTGCCGCGGTACTCCGCGCTGCCCACGTGCTCGGTGCTGTTGCCGACGACCAGGTCCGCGTAGCCGTCCTTGTTGAGGTCGGCGCTGCTGAGCGACTCGCCGAAGTAGTCGTCCTCCTCGCCGGTGCCGGGGATGCCCGCGCTGTCCTGGTGGACGACCTGGGTGTGGCCGGTGTCCAGGCCGCTCGCCTTGCCGTAGACGACGGTGACGGCACCGCCCTCCCAGCCGTCGGGGCCGGAGATCCCGCTGGAGTAGTTGCTGTAGGCCAGGTCGCGGTAGCCGTCGCCGTTGAAGTCGTCGTAGTGCTTGGCGACGGCGGCGGAGGCCGGGGCGGCGAGGAACAGCGGGGTGAGGCCGGTCGCCAGCAGGGTGGTGGTGAGGGCGGCGGCGGTGCTTGTGCGCATGGGGTTCGCTCCCGTCGGCGAAAGGGGGCCGCCGGGCCGATGGGGTCGGCCCGGCGGGTGGGGTGTCGGGTCAGTCGGCGAAGTTGGCGCCGAAGTTCGGGCTGCCGGTCGTCGAGACCCCGGAGGTGCTCGGGGAGACGGTGCGGGAACCGGTCGTGGTGATCTTCGTGCCGTTGGACGGCAGGTAGAGGAGCGCGCCGTTGCCGTCGTTCTCGTACGAGCCCGCGATCAGGTCCGCCTTGCCGTCGCCGGTGACGTCGTCGAGCTTGACGTCGGCGCCGAGGGCGTCGTTCTTCTCGTCCTCGCCGGGGACGCCCCCGGTGGACTGGGCGAAGGACTGGGCGCCGGAGGAGGTGTTGAGGCCGGAGGCCGCGCCGTACAGGACGGTGACCATGCCGGTGTCGGTGATGCCGTCGATGTTCTCGCCGGCAACGCCGACCACGAGGTCCTGGAAGCCGTCGCCGTTGATGTCGCCGAGGTCCAGCTCGTAGCCGAAGTAGTCGTTCTTCTCCGAGGTGCCGGGCACGTTGCCGGTGTTCTGGGTGATGCCGGTGACCGAGCCGGCGCCGCTCGCCGAGCCGTAGGTGACCCAGACCTTGCCGCCGTCGGCGCCGCCCGGGAAGGTGACGCTGCCGTCGCTCGTGGTCCTGTTCCAGTACATGCCGGAGACGATGTCGCCGAACTTGTCGCCGTTGATGTCACCGATCGCGGTGATCACACCCGGCTTGAGCTCCTGCGCGGAGGCCGCGGACAGGCCGCTCGCGGTGCCGGGGACCAGGTAGTTGGTGTTCCAGCCGTAGTCGGTCTCGGTCTCGAAGCCGTCGACGACGAGGTCGGTGCGGCCGTCGCCGTTGACGTCGCCCGCGGTGAGGTTGAGCGGGCCGCGGGCGTTGCCGCCGGACTGGATCGGCGGCTTGACGGTGCTGCGGCCGCCGACCGCGGTGCCGGTGGCGCTGATGCCGCCCTTGTAGAGGTAGAGCGTGCTGGAGGTGTTGCCGACGACCAGGTCGTCCTTGCCGTCGCCGTCGAAGTCGCCGGCGGCGAGGTTCTTGCCCCAGTTGTCGTGCGAGGAGGGGGCCGGGTCGGAGACGGTGACGCCCTTGCCGGTGATGCCGCTCGCCGAGCCCCACAGCACCACGAGGGTGCCGCCGTCGGTGTCGCTGCCGACGTCCTCGTAGGCCGCGGAGACGGCGATGTCGTCGTAGCCGTCGCTGTTGAAGTCGCCGTACGCGGTCTCCGCGCCGAAGAAGTCGTTCGTCTCGGCGGTGCCCGGGACGCCGGTGGTGTTCTGGCTGATCACGGAACGCTTGGCGGACGAGATGCCGGTGGCGGTGCCGTACGTGACGACGAGCTGGCCGGCGGCCTTCTTGCCGTTCACATAGGCGCCGGCGGCCGAGAACGCCACGTCCCCGATCCCGTCGTGGTTGAAGTCGGCCTGCGGGACGGTGGTGGAGTCGGCGGCCGTCGCGGTCGCGGCCGAGAACGTGAGCAGACCGCCCGTGAGCGCGGCCGCGGTGGCGGTCGCGAGGGCGAGTCGCAGATGACGCTGGTGCATGCGGTTTCTCCTGCGGCATGCGGGGACGCCTGGCGGGGCGTCCACAGTCAATGGGGGGCGGACCGCACGCGTTCTCCGGGGAGCGGCTCTCGGCTCACCACGGGCACACAGCGCGGTCGGCGATCAGGAGACCGCTGCCGTTGGGCAAGGGTTGTACGTGAGTTCGGTAAATTTTTGTGCGAGCTGAGGCGCGTGGTGCGTGCCAGTCAGGAGCCGAGGAACGCCGAGGTCGAGAAGGTGAGCGTCGGTTCCGCCGTCAGCAGGCCCTTCTTCGTCCCGGAGAAGACCGCGACGCTGTCCTTCGTCTCGCCCCGGTAGGTGCGTACCGCGAGGTCCGCCCGGCCGTCCCTGTCGAAGTCGCCGACGCCGACGACCCGTGTCGTCCCGACGGCTTTCGGCTCGACGGTGACCATGGCCGACGCGGACAGTCCCTTCGTACGGCCCCGGAAGACCTTCACCCGCGAGCCG
Organism: Streptomyces justiciae; assembly: GCF_015163075.1. GTDB lineage: Bacteria > Actinomycetota > Actinomycetes > Streptomycetales > Streptomycetaceae > Streptomyces > Streptomyces justiciae. Next base: position 297,058 of record NZ_JADDXU010000003.1, on the reverse strand, counting down.
CTGGAGACGAGTTCGCTCAGCCCGTCCCCGTCGAAGTCCCCGGCGTCGAGCATCGAGCCGGGGGAGGCGAGGGTGCCGCGGACGGCGGTGGGCAGGTCGTAGCGCAGGGCGGTGCCGCCCATCGCGCCGACCGCCGCGTCCCACGCCTTGCCTTCGCCGAAGCGGCCGAGGGCGACGTCGATGCCGGCGGGGAGGGTGGCGCCGGTACGGATCGGACCGGCGGGCCCGCCGAGGACGACGGCGGAGGCGGCGGTGCCTTCGGCGGTACGGACGACGAGGTCGTCGTAGCCGTCGAGGTTCACGTCGGCGGCCGGGCCGGTCGGCACCTGTCCCGGTGACTGGATCGGCGCACCGGCCTTGCGCGGGGCGCCCTTCCGGTTGAACGGGCCCTGGAGGAAGCTCAGTTGGCCGCCCGAGGCGTGCAGGACGAGGTCCTCGGCGCCGTCGCCGTCGAAGTCCCCGCACACCGGCTGGTCCGCCCAGTCGTTGCCCGCGCGGGCCTTGGCGGGGACGGCGAGCTTGACGGCCTTGCCGGTCAGCCCGGCGGGGGAGCCGAACAGCACCTGCAACGGCACCGGGGGCTGCCCCTGGCCGTCGAAGGGCGGGTCGGTGGAGACGACGAGGTCGGTGAACCCGTCCTTGTCGAGGTCGCAGCTCGCCTCCGCGTCGAAGACGGCGGGGAGTTGGCCCTTGGTGGCCACCGCCTGCTTCCTCGCGCTCACCAACTGCCGTGCGCCCGGCCGCAGTCCGCGCGCGCTGCCGTAGACGATGCCGATGCCGGGGTCGTCGGTGTGGCTCTCCGCCTTGACGAGGTCGTTGAGGACGAGGTCGCGGTGGCCATCGCCGTTGAAGTCGTCGGCGACCTTGCTGCCGTCGCCGCGCGGCACGGGCAGCAGGGCGGGCGCGCTGTTGGCCCGTACGGGGGCGCCGGTCGTGTCGTCGGAGCTCTCGGCGTGCTGGGTGGGGCCGCAGGCGGCGACCAGCAGCACACCGCAGAGAACCGCCGTGCCCGTCCCGGCTCTTCGCACGCGCACCGCTCACCTCGTCAGCATCATCGACAACGACCTCGCAATGATGCACGCGTTCGACGGCGGGGTTAAGGGGTCGGTTCAGTCGCCATCGTCACTACTCGAGTTGGAGCGGCTGTTCCGCTTGTTGCTCTTCGCCAGGGCCACCACGACCTCCCCCAGCCCGGTCGTCACCCAGGCCACCCCCCGCACCCACCGTGGCCCGCCCCGCGCGGCCCACACCACACAGACGCACCCGAAGATCACGAACGCCAGGATGCCCAGCAGTACGACGAGCCCCATGTTTCCCCCACCTCACGCTTGCCTACGGTCCCGGTGATCCTCTCGTACGGAAACCGCTGGTGGAAGGGGTGCCGACGATGGTCGGATGGGCCGATGCAGCACGAGGCGTCGATGATGACCGTGGACCGGGGGAGCTACCAGGACACCGTGACCCCCTGGGAGCGGCCGGAGTGGCGGGAGGCCGCGCTCGGCTGGGCGGAGGCGGGGCTCGCCGCGCACGGGCTGCGGCCGGCGGGGCGGTGGAGTGTGCGGTTGCGGCCGTGGTCGGTGCTGGTGCGCATCGGTGTGCGGGACGGGGCCGACGTCTGGTTCAAGGCCAACCCGCCCGCGAGCGCCTTCGAGGGCGCGCTCACCGCCGCGCTGGCCGGCTGGGTGCCGGAGCATGTGCTGGAGCCGCTCGCGGTCGACGCCGGACGCGGCTGGTCGCTGCTGCCCTACGGCGGTGAGGTCTTCCGGGACGTGCTGGAGCGCGGCGCCGCCGACGTCCGGGCGTGGGAGGGGGCGCTCGGGCAGTACGCGCGGATGCAGCGCGCCCTGATCCCGTACGTCGACGAGATGGGCCGTATCGGCGTCCCGGACGCCCGTGCCGCGACCCTCCCGTCGATCTTCGACAGCGCGCTGGCGGCGAACAGCGCCCTGGACCCGACCGACCGGGCCCGCCTGACGGCACTCCGCCCCCGCCTCCTCGACTGGTGCGCGGAACTCGCCGACACCGGCGTCCCCGACTCCCTCGACCACTGCGACCTGCACGACGGCCAGCTCTTCCACCCCGGGCCCGGCCGCTTCACCTTCTTCGACTGGGGCGACGCCAACATCTCCCACCCCTTCTGCAGCTTCACCGTCCCCGCCCGCCGGGTCCGCGAACGGTACGGCCCCGAGGCGCTGCCCAGGCTCCGCGACGCGTACCTCGAACCCTGGACCGGCGACGGCCGCACCCTGCCGGAACTGCGCCGCGCCCTGACCCTGGCCACCCGCCTCGGCGCCCTCGCCCCCACCCGCGCCTGGACCCGCCTCTTCCCCGGCACGACCCTCCCGGCGGCGGACGCGGCGTGCGCGGAGTGGCTGAGGGGGCTGTGCACCGAGGAGCACCTCCGGTGAAACGATGATCGTCATGACGTACACGGTCATCCGACTCCCCCAGTACACGAAGGCCGACCTCGACGAGATCACCGGCGGCCTCGACGACCCCTTCGAGGTGGCCGCGCTCGGGGTGCGGTCCCGGGACAAGGACGTGCACTTCGGCGTCCGGCACGCGGGGCGGCTGGTGGCGCACGCCGGGCTGGTCGACGCCACGGTGTCGGTCGGCGCGAGGCGGTTCCCGGTGGCGGGACTCGGCGGGGTGGTCGTCGCGCCGGACCTGCGGGGCCAGGGGCTGGCGCGGCTGGTCGTGGAAGCCGCCGTCGCCCATGCCCGGGGCACCGGCGCGGAGTTCGGGCTGCTGTTCTGCCTGCCGGACCGGATGCCGCTGTACCGGCGGCTGGGCTGGCGGGAGTCGACGGACGGCATGCGGGTGGAGCAGCCGGGGGAGGCCGTCGTGGACCATCCGCTGCACACGATGTGGCTGCCGCTCGCCGAGGACGCGGTATGGCCGGCAGGGCGTGCGCGGCTGCATTCGCTGCCCATGTAGGGCGCCGCTGCAACCATCCCCACCCCGAGGGCGATCTACAGCACCGTGCATGCCCTCCGCCAACTCGCCCGCTTCACCTGGCTCCAGGCCCGCTGCTGCGCCTTCGCCGTCGCGCTGTTCGCCGGCATGGCGGCCTCGACCCTGCTCCCGCCGCTGCCGGTCGCGCGCTACGACCTGCTGCTGGCGTACGGCGTCCTGCTGACCGGGGTGGGGTTCCTGGTGGGCTGGGAGACGCGGCGGGAGGTGGCCGTTGTCGCGTTCTGCCATCTGCTCGGGCTCGCCTTCGAGATCGTGAAGGTGCACGTCGGGTCCTGGAGTTATCCCGAGCCGGGGGTCGCCAAGCTCGCCGGGGTGCCGCTGTACGGCGGGTTCATGTACGCGGCGGTCGGCAGCTACGTGTGCCGTGCCTGGCGGCTGATGCGGCTGTCGCTGCGCGGCTACCGGGCCCGCGCCACCGCCGCGGTCGCCGTGCTGCTGTACGCCAACTTCCTCACCCACCACTGGATACCCGACCTGCGCTGGCCGCTTGCCGCGCTGCTGCTGGCGGCGACCGCGGGCACCTGGGTGCACTACACGATCGGTGCCCACCGGTACCGGATGCCGCTCGTGCTGTCCTTCGCGTTGATCGGGTTCTTCCTGTGGCTGGCGGAGAACGTGGCGACGTATCTCGGCGCCTGGACCTATCCGGACCAGCTCGACGGCTGGCAGCCGGTCGCGATCGGCAAGTGGGTCTCCTGGGCGCTGCTCATCAGCGTCACCTTCGTCATCTGCGGCGCGCGCCGGCATACGACGACGCCCCCTGCCGATTCCTCGGACAGGGGGCGTCGTACGGCCGTATCGGCCAGGACCGTTACTTGACCGGCTCGGGCTCCGGCTCGCTCTCGGTCTCCGCGGCGTCCTCGGGGTCCACCGGGGTCTTGACCGACTCCAGCAGCAGCTGGGCGACGTCGACGACGGTGATGGACTCCTTGGCCTTGCCCTCGTTCTTCTTGCCGTTCACCGAGTCCGTGAGCATGACCAGGCAGAACGGGCAGGCGGTGGAGACGATGTCGGGGTTGAGCGACAGGGCCTCGTCGACACGCTCGTTGTTGATGCGCTTGCCGATCCGCTCCTCCATCCACATCCGCGCGCCACCGGCGCCACAGCAGAAGCCGCGCTCCTTGTGGCGGTGCATCTCCTGCTGACGCAGGCCCGGGACGGCCGTCATGATCTCGCGCGGCGGCGTGTAGATCTTGTTGTGGCGGCCCAGGTAGCAGGGGTCGTGGTACGTGATGATGCCCTCGACCGGCGTGACCGGGGTCAGCTTGCCCTCGTCCACCAGGTGCTGGAGCAGCTGGGTGTGGTGGATGACCTCGTAGTCGCCGCCGAGCTGCGGGTACTCGTTGCCGAGCGTGTTGAGGCAGTGCGGGCAGGTGGCGACGATCTTCTTCGAGGACTTCGGCTTCTTGGTGCTCTCGTCCTCGTCGTCCTCGCCGAACGCCATGTTCAGCGCGGCCACGTTCTCCATGCCGAGCTCCTGGAACAGGGGCTCGTTGCCGAGGCGGCGGGCGGAGTCACCGGTGCACTTCTCGTCGCCGCCCATGATCGCGAACTTGACGCCCGCCATGTGCAGCAGCTCCGCGAAGGCCTTGGTGGTCTTCTTGGCGCGGTCCTCCAGGGCGCCGGCGCAGCCGACCCAGTACAGGTACTCGACCTCGGAGAGGTCCTCGATGTCCTTGCCGACGACCGGCACCTCGAAGTCGACTTCCTTCGTCCACTCCAGGCGCTGCTTCTTGGCCAGGCCCCAGGGGTTGCCCTTCTTCTCCAGGTTCTTGAGCATCGTGCCCGCCTCGGACGGGAACGCGGACTCGATCATCACCTGGTAGCGGCGCATGTCGACGATGTGGTCGACGTGCTCGATGTCGACCGGGCACTGCTCGACGCAGGCGCCGCAGGTGGTGCAGGACCACAGGACGTCCGGGTCGATGACGCCGTTCTCCTCGACGGTGCCGATCAGCGGGCGCTCGGCCTCGGCGAGGGCGGCGGCGGGAACGCCCGCCAGCTGCTCCTCGGACGCCTTCTCCTCACCCTCCATGGTCTTGCCGCCACCCGCGAGCAGGTAGGGCGCCTTGGCGTGCGAGTGGTCGCGCAGCGACATGATCAGCAGCTTCGGCGAGAGCGGCTTGCCCGTGTTCCAGGCCGGGCACTGCGACTGGCAGCGGCCGCACTCGGTGCAGGTGGAGAAGTCCAGCAGGCCCTTCCAGGAGAACTGCTCGACCTGGGAGACACCGAAGACGTCGTCGTCACCGGGGTCGGTGAAGTCGATCGGCTTGCCGCCCGACGTCATCGGCTGGAGCGCGCCCAGGGCGGTGCGGCCGTCGGCGTCGCGCTTGAACCAGATGTTCGGGAAGGCGAGGAAGCGGTGCCAGGCGACGCTCATGTCGGCGTTGAGCGAGACGACGATCATCCAGATGAAGGAGACGCTGACCTTGATCCCGGCGAACAGGTAGACCAGGGTCTGGAGCGTGGAGACGTCGAGGTCACGCAGGGCGGCGACCAGCGGGTACGAGGCGAAGTACGCAGCCTCGTAGTGCTCCACGTGGTGCAGCGAGCCCTCCAGGCCGCGCAGGATGTAGATCACGGTGCCGATGGTGAGGATGACGTACTCGACGAAGTACGCCTGCCAGGCCGTGGACCCGGCGAAGCGGGACTTGCGGCCGGCCCGGGAGGGCAGGTTCAGCAGCCGGATCGGGATGAGGATCGCGATGCCCACCGTCGTCATGACGGTGATGAACTCGACGTACATCTCCCAGGGCAGCCAGCCGCCGATGATCGGGAGCTGGAAGTCGGCCTGGAAGAGCTGGCCGATGGCCTGGCCCAGGATCGGGATCAGCGTCAGGAAGCCGATGGCGACGAACCAGTGGGCGAAGCCCACGATGCCCCAGCGGTTCATGCGGGTGTGACCCAGGAACTCCTTCACCAGGGTCACGCTGCGCTGGTACGGGTTGTCGGTGCGGGCACCGGCCGGCAGCGGCTGTCCGAGCATGAAGAAGCGGACGAACTGCGCGATGACGCGTGCGAAGAGTGCGGCACCGACCACGGTCAGGACCAGCGACACGATGATCGCTGCGAGTTGCATGTCGGGGGCTCCTCGGGCCTGGGCGGGGCGAGATTACTAAGCGGTAACTTATGCAGTCCTCTTGAGGGTACCCGCATCGTCGTTCGCACTGTAGCCAGCACTGCGGTGATCTGTGTCGCTGAGGGTTGCCTTAAGAGCGTGTGGCAATCCGAACGTGTTATGCGTACCAAATTGGTACATTCGTGACTACTTTAAGACGCGTGCTCTATGGGATCGCCGCCGCCACGACCGCCCTGCTGCTGACCGCCGTCCTGGCGGCCGTACTCCGCGCCCCCGCGCTGCGCCTCGGCCTCGTCGACCGTCGCCGGCAGCAGCGCAAGGTGCCGCTCTCCGGGGGCCTGGCCGTGGTCCTCGCGACCTGCGCCGTCGTCGCCGTGGGGGAGTGGACGGACCTCGTGCCCCTGGGCGGCGGGGACCTCCTCGTCGCGGCCGTCGCCGTCGCCGCCCTCGGACTCGCCGCCGACCTCTGGCGCGTCCGCGCGCGCGTGCTCCTCGTCGGTACGGCGGTGGCGGCGGCCTGCGTGGTGCCGTACGAGGAGACCGGCGTCGTCGGCGGGGCGCTCGCCGTCGGCTGGATCGCGTTCGTGGCGCTCGGGTTCCGGGCACTCGACCATGCCGACGGGCTCGCCGGGACCGTCGGGGTCGTCGCCGCCTTCGGGGTGGGCGCCTGCGCGGCGGCCGAGGTGATGGACGGGCTCGCGGTGCTGCTGAGCGTGCTGGCCGCCGCGCTGACCGGGTTCCTCATGCACAACTGGCCGCCCGCGCGCGTGGGGCTCGGTTCCGGCGGGGCGCTGTTCGCCGGGTTCGTGCTCGCGGCGGCGGGCGTGGTGGCCCGGACCGGGCACGAGGCGGCCTCCAGTGCGGGTGTGCTGTTCGCGCTCAACGTCGTCGCCTTCGCCGACGTCCTTCTGGTCGTCGTCTCCCGGCGGCTCGCCGGGCGGCGCGGGCCCGACCATCTCGGGCACCGGCTGCGCAGGCTCGGGCTCACCCCGCAGGGGACGGTGGTGCTGCTCGGGCTCGGGGCCTTCGCCGGGGTGCTCGTCGGGGTGCTGGAGCACCTCGGGTGGGTGGGCGGAACGGGGGCGCTGTGGGTGGCCTCGGGCGCCCTGGTCGTCGTACTCGCGCTGCTGCGGGTGAAGTCCTCCGGTGCTGCTCGACCGGTATCGCCGCAGGTCAGGGCACAGTTGCGTGTAAGGAACGGATAAGAGTTGAGCCTCACAGACTCAGGTCTGTTGACCCATTCGCGGGCGTCATGCACACTTGAGTCCGTTCCACTCAAGTCAGCTGGAGGAATCAACCATGGCACGTGCGGTCGGCATCGACCTGGGCACGACTAACTCCGTCGTCAGCGTTCTCGAAGGCGGCGAGCCCACCGTCATCACCAACGCCGAGGGTGCCAGGACCACGCCGTCCGTCGTCGCCTTCGCGAAGAACGGCGAAGTGCTCGTCGGCGAGGTGGCCAAGCGCCAGGCGGTCACCAACGTGGACCGGACGATCCGGTCCGTGAAGCGTCACATGGGCACCGACTGGAAGATCGAGCTCGACGGGAAGCCCTTCAACCCGCAGCAGATCTCGGCGTTCATCCTCCAGAAGCTGAAGCGGGACGCCGAGGCCTACCTGGGCGAGAAGGTGACCGACGCGGTCATCACCGTCCCGGCGTACTTCAACGACTCCGAGCGCCAGGCGACGAAGGAAGCCGGTGAGATCGCCGGTCTCAACGTCCTTCGTATCGTCAACGAGCCCACCGCGGCCGCGCTGGCGTACGGCCTCGACAAGGACGACCAGACGATCCTCGTCTTCGACCTCGGTGGCGGCACCTTCGACGTGTCCCTCCTGGAGATCGGCGACGGCGTCGTCGAGGTGAAGGCCACCAACGGTGACAACCACCTGGGTGGTGACGACTGGGACCAGCGCGTCGTCGACTACCTGGTCCAGCAGTTCAAGTCGGGCCACGGCGTGGACCTCGCCAAGGACAAGATGGCGCTCCAGCGTCTCCGTGAGGCCGCCGAGAAGGCGAAGATCGAGCTGTCCTCGTCCACCGAGACCTCGATCAACCTGCCCTACATCACCGCCTCCGCCGAGGGCCCCCTGCACCTCGACGAGAAGCTCACCCGCGCCCAGTTCCAGCAGCTGACCGCGGACCTCCTGGAGCGCTGCAAGACGCCGTTCCACAACGTCATCAAGGACGCCGGCATCTCCATCAACGAGATCGACCACGTCGTCCTCGTCGGTGGCTCCACCCGTATGCCCGCCGTCGCCGAGCTCGTCAAGGAGCTGACCGGCGGCAAGGACGCCAACAAGGGCGTCAACCCGGACGAGGTCGTCGCCATCGGCGCGTCCCTCCAGGCCGGTGTCCTCAAGGGTGAGGTCAAGGACGTCCTGCTCCTCGACGTGACCCCGCTGTCCCTCGGTATCGAGACCAAGGGCGGCATCATGACCAAGCTCATCGAGCGCAACACCACGATCCCGACCAAGCGGTCCGAGATCTTCACCACGGCCGAGGACAACCAGCCGTCCGTGCAGATCCAGGTCTACCAGGGCGAGCGCGAGATCGCGGCGTACAACAAGAAGCTCGGGATGTTCGAGCTGACCGGTCTGCCGCCGGCGCCCCGCGGCGTCCCGCAGATCGAGGTGTCCTTCGACATCGACGCCAACGGCATCATGCACGTGACCGCCAAGGACCTGGGCACGGGCAAGGAGCAGAAGATGACCGTCACCGGCGGCTCCTCGCTGCCGAAGGACGAGGTCGACCGGATGCGCCAGGAGGCCGAGCAGTACGCGGACGAGGACCACCGCCGCCGCGAGGCCGCCGAGACCCGCAACCAGGGCGAGCAGCTCGTCTACCAGACGGAGAAGTTCCTCAAGGACAACGAGGACAAGGTCCCCGGCGAGGTCAAGACCGAGGTCGAGGCCGCCGTCGAGGAGCTGAAGACCGCGCTCAAGGGCGAGGACACCGCCGAGATCCGCACGGCCACCGAGAAGGTCGCCGCGGTCTCCCAGAAGGTCGGCCAGGCCATGTACGCCGACGCCAACGCCGCGCAGGCCGCGGGTGGCGCCGGTGCGGAGGCCCCGAAGGCCGACGACGACGTCGTCGACGCCGAGATCGTCGACGAGGACCGTAAGGACGGTGCCGCGTGACGGAGGAGACCCCGGGCTTCGAGGAGAAGCCCGACGTCCCCTCCGGCGCGACCCCCGACGACGCCGAGCCGAAGGCCGCCGCCTCGCCCGAGGGTGAGGGGGCGGCCCCGGCCGGGGACGCAAACGCACAGATCGCCGGCCTGACGGCCCAGCTGGACCAGGTCCGCAAGGCGCTCGAGGAGCGCACCACGGACCTCCAGCGGCTCCAGGCCGAGTTCCAGAACTACCGCCGCCGCGTGGAGCGGGACCGGATCACGGTCAAGGAGATCGCCATCGCGAACCTCCTGACCGAACTCCTGCCCGTGCTCGACGACATCGGCCGCGCCCGGGACCACGGCGAGTTCGTCGGCGGATTCAAGTCCGTCGGGGAGTCACTGGAGACCGTCGCGGCGAAGATGGGTCTGCAGCAGTTCGGCAAGGAGGGCGAGCCCTTCGACCCGACGATCCACGAGGCCCTGATGCACAGTTACGCACCGGACGTCACCGAGACGACCTGCGTGGCGATCCTCCAGCCGGGGTATCGCATCGGCGAGCGCACCATCCGCCCCGCGCGGGTGGCCGTCGCCGAACCGCAGCCGGGCGCGCAGACGGTCAAGGCCGAGGACGCCGAGACCGAGGAGAAGGACAACAGCTCTGAAGAGGGCTGACGTCAGGACGGACCGAGAGGAGGGGCGTCGGGGATGAGCACCAAGGACTTCATCGAGAAGGACTACTACAAGGTCCTCGGCGTCCCCAAGGACGCCACCGAGGCCGAGATCAAGAAGGCGTACCGGAAGCTCGCCCGCGAGTTCCACCCGGACGCCAACAAGGGCAACACCAAGGCGGAGGAGCGCTTCAAGGAGATCTCCGAGGCGAACGACATCCTCGGCGACCCCAAGAAGCGCAAGGAGTACGACGAGGCTCGCGCCCTCTTCGGCAACGGCGGCTTCCGCCCGGGGCCGGGCGCGGGCGGCGGCTCCTTCAACTTCGACCTCGGTGACCTCTTCGGAGGCGGTGGCGGCCAGGGCGGCCAGGGTTCCGGCGGCTTCGGCGGCGGCATCGGCGACGTGTTCGGCGGCCTGTTCAACCGCGGCGGCACCGGGGGCACCCGGGTCCAGCCGCGGCGCGGCCAGGACATCGACACCGAGGTCACGCTGAGCTTCACGGAGGCCATCGAAGGGGCCACGGTCCCGCTGCGGATGTCCTCGCAGTCCCCCTGCAAGGCCTGTTCGGGCACCGGCGACAAGAACGGCACACCGCGCGTGTGCCCGACCTGCGTCGGCACCGGCCAGGTCGCGCGGGGCTCGGGCGGCGGCTTCTCGCTGACCGACCCCTGCCCCGACTGCAAGGGCCGCGGCCTCATCGCCGAGCACCCCTGCATGGAGTGCAAGGGCAGCGGCCGCGCCAAGTCCTCGCGCACCATGCAGGTCCGCATCCCCGCCGGGGTGACGGACAACCAGCGCATCCGCCTGCGCGGCAAGGGCGCGCCGGGTGAACGGGGCGGCCCCGCGGGCGACTTGTACGTCACCGTCCACGTGGACGCCCACCCGGTCTTCGGCCGCAAGGACGACAACCTCACGGTCACCGTCCCGGTGACGTTCGCGGAGGCTGCGCTCGGCGGCGAGGTCCGGGTCCCCACCCTGGGCGGCCCGCCCGTCACCCTCAAGCTGCCGCCCGGCACGCCCAACGGCCGCACCATGCGCGCCCGCGGCAAGGGCGCGGTCCGCAAGGACGGCACCCGCGGCGACCTCCTGGTCACCGTCGAGGTGAGTGTCCCCAAGGACGTGACGGGGAAGGCTCGTGAAGCGCTCGAGGCGTATCGCGAGGCGACCGCGGACGAGGACCCGCGGGCGGAGCTGTTCCAGGCCGCGAAGGGAGCATGAGAGAGATGGACGGCCGTCGACGCAACCCGTACGAACTGACCGAGGAGACCCCGGTCTACGTCATCTCGGTGGCGGCCCAGCTCTCCGGCCTGCACCCGCAGACCCTTCGCCAGTACGACCGCCTCGGCCTGGTCTCCCCGGACCGCACCGCAGGGCGGGGCCGCCGCTACTCGGCCCGCGACATCGAACTGCTGCGCACCGTCCAGCAGTTGTCGCAGGACGAGGGCATCAACCTGGCCGGCATCAAGCGCATCATCGAGCTGGAGAACCAGGTCGCCGCGTTGCAGTCCCGTGTCGCGGAGATGGAGGCGGCGCTGGAAGGCGCGGCCGCCGCGATGCGGCAGCGGGAGGCGGCGGTGCACGCGTCGTACCGGCGTGACCTGGTGCCGTACCAGGAGGTGCAGCAGACCAGCGCGCTGGTGGTCTGGCGGCCGAAGAAGGCCAAGGACTAGGCAGACGTATGCGAGAGGGGCCCGGAGGTTTGTCCTCCGGGCCCCTCTCGCATGCTTGAACGGTGTGTCACCGCCCGCTGAAGAACTCCAGCGAGGCGCCTTGGTAGCCGACTCGGCCGTAATAGTCCACGGCGTACACGGTCACCATGCAAGGCCCGTTGTACGGCGCGACCCAGGAGATCGACCCCGTGGTCGAGAACTGCGTGCCGCTGTCACCGCACGCCCCGGAGACGTCCCAGGAGTACCCCTTCAGCAGCCGTCCCTCGTCGCCCGCGCCCGGTGCCGCCGTGACCTGGATCGCGGAGCGGCCGGGGATGCCGTTGGAGACCAGCGTCAGCTTCGGCGCCTTCGGACCGACCGCCGTGGCCTTGGTGACGCGCTCGGCGGAGACCTGCTCGGACGGCAGCGACTCCAGGCCGTCCGCGCCCACGGTGGCCACGTAGTAGTAGGCCTTGCCCGCGGGAGCGGTCCGATCCTCCCACCCTTCGCCGCCGGTGCTGCCGATCCAGGTCCAGGCGCTCTGGGTGTCGGTGCGGCGGTAGACGTGGTAGCTGCCGACCATGTCGGGCGACGCCGTCCACGTGACCTTCGTGAGGTCGTCGGCGGGCGGCTCCGTGGCGAGGCCGGTCGGCGCGGCGGCCGTCGAGGCCACGGGCCGGCTCGCGGCCACCTCGCCGGACACGGGCGAGACGTTCACCGCGGTGTCGACGGCGTACACGGAGAAGGCGTAGGGCACGCCCGTGTCGTCGGCCGGCACCGGGAACTGGAGCGACGTCCCGAGCACGAGGTCCGGTCCGTCGGGGTCGGGGTCCCCGTTCCGGGAGGCCCACACCTCGTAGTGGTCGACGTCCTTCGACGCCGACGCCTCCCACGTCAGCGAGATGCCGGCGGTGGTGCCCTTCGCCGTGACACCGGTGACCCCGGCGGGGGCGGTGCGGTCGACGGTGGTCACGCTCTGGTCGGCGGTGCCGCCGGAGACGTTGCCGGCTTTGTCGTAGGCGCGGATCTCGTAGTAGTAGGTGTCGCCGGTGACCGGGAGGGTGGCGTCGGTGTACGAGGTCCCGGTGGTCGTCGCGAGCGGGGTGCTGCCGAAGGAGGTGCCCTTGAGGCGTCGGTAGACGCGGTAGCCGGCGAGGTCCATCTCCTTGTTCTTGGACCAGGTGAGCTTGGCCTTGCCGGTGGCCTGGTCGTACGAGACCGAAGTCCCGGTCGGGACAAGGGGTTTGACCTTGTCGACGGTGGCCGAGGTGCGGGGCGCGTAGGCGAACTTGACCTTCGCGCTGCCGGTCCAGTTGACGTAGTCGACGCGGAGAGAGTGCTTGCCGGACGGGATGGAGACGTTGACGGTCTTCGACACGGTGGTGGAGGTGTTCTTCCACAGGTCGATCTTCCGTACGCCGTCGACGTAGACCCGTATCCCGTCGAGCCCGGAGGCGGCGAGGGAGAACGGCCCACCGGAGCCGAAGTCACGGCTGACCGACCACCGCACACCGAAGTTGTTGGACGGCAGCCCGGAGACCGGGGCTCCGCTCCAGCTCTGATCGATGGCGCTGTCGCAGTCCGTCTTCTTCGGGGTGCCGGAGAAGGTGGTGTTGGCGAAGAACTGCCGCTTGAAGACAGGGGAGTTGCAGGTGGTCGCGGCGGAGGCGGGCGTGACGGTGAGCAGGGTGCCCGCGGTGGCCAGGACGACCGCGCTCGCGGCGGCGGCCGTCGTGAAGCGAGGGTGGTTCATCGGGTTCGTGTTCCTTCTTCGGCTCAGACGAGGTCCGGCCGGATCTGCCACGGGTGGGCGGCGACCGTCTCGGTGCCGTCGGACAGGACGCCGACGACGCGGTAGTAGGAGATCGAGCCGAGCGGCATCGTGGCGTCGGTGTAGGACTGGTAGTAGACGCCGTCCTTCGGGGCCACGGTGCCGAGCAGGTCGTAGGTCTGCGTCTCGGTGTTCCAGCGGCTGACGCGGTACTCGGTGACGTCCGCGCAGACGGCGCCCTCGCAGTGCCACTGGACGTTCCCGCCCTGCCCCGGCATGGTCCAGCCCCCGCCGCCCCACAGCGCGCCGGAGTCGGCGCCGATGGGCTCGCCCGGGGTGATGGTCAGCTCGGTGGCGTCGACGATGGTCCATTCCGAGGCGTTGCCCCACTTGTCGACGGCGTAGACCGCGTAGGCGGCCGTCTCGCCGTCCGGGATGCCGATGCACAGGGCGGTCAGCGGGTCGGTGGTGCTGCGCGTGCACGGGTCGGTCGCCTTGAAGGAGCCGTCGGCCTGGCGCACGCCGCGGGCGGCCCAGTAGTGGTCGATGTCCGCGTCCGTGGACGCGTTCCAGCGCAGCAGCACGCCGTCGGCGCGGGGCGTCGCGGTCAGGCCGGTGACCGGCGCGGGCGGGAGGCCGTCGGCGGTCGTCACCGTCACGGTCTCGGACGGGGCGGACTCGTTGCCCTGCCAGTCGGTGAAGGTGACGGCGTAGGTGTAGGTCGTGGCGTACGCCCAGGTGGGGTCGACGCAGCCGAACGAGTAGACGTCGTTGGCGCTGTCCAACGTGGTGCTGTAGTCGCAGTCCAGACGCTCGGCGTCGGCGCCGAGCGTGCTGCCCACGGAGCGGTACACGGTGAAGCGACCGTAGTTGTCCAGCTCGTCGCGGGTGTGTTCCTCCGGCGTCTTCCAGTTCACTCGCACGTCACCGCTGTCGGTGCTCACCGCCAGGTCGAACGGCGCGGGCGGCGCGGTCCGGTCGATGCCGTCAGAGGTGACCGGCGCCGAGTACGGGCCCGGGTTGCCCAGCGCGTCGAGCGAGCGCACGACATAGGTGTGCAGGGTCTCGTTGTGGCCCACGTAGTGCAGGTAGGAGGTGCCGGTGAGCGACTTCAGCAGGGTGTACGAACCGGTCGCCGCGTCCTTCTCGAACACCTCGTACCCGACCGCACCCGACACGGCGTCCCACCCCAGCACCATCCCGTCCAGATCCCCGTGCGCACTCAGCCCCGTAGGCGCGGCGGGCCCCGTACGGTCCACCGTCGTCACACCCTGGTCGGCGGTGCCGCCGGAGACGTTGTCGGCTTTGTCGTAGGCGCGGATCTCGTAGTAGTACGTCTCGCCGGTGGGGGGCGGGGTGTCGGTGTACGAGGTCCCGGTGGTCGTGGTGAGGGGGGTGCTGCCGAAGGAGGTGCCCTTGAGGCGGCGGTAGACGCGGTAGCCCGCGAGGTCCATCTCCTTGTTCTTGGACCAGGTGAGCTTGGCCTTGCCGGTGGCGGCGTCGTACGACACCGAAGTCCCCGTCGGGACAAGGGGCTTGACCGTGTCGACGGTGGCGGAGGTGCGGGGCGTGTACGCGAACTTGACCTTGGCGGAGCCGGTCCAGTTGACGTAGTCGACGCGGAGGGCGTGACTGCCGGACGGGATGGTGACGTTGACGGTCTTGGAGACGGTCGTCGACGTGTTCTTCCACAGGTCGATCTTCCGTACGCCGTCGACGTAGACCCGTATCCCGTCGAGCCCGGAGACGGCGAGGGAGAACGGCCCACCGGAGCCGAAGTCACGGGTCACGGACCAGCGGACGCCGAAGTTGTTGGACGGCAGGCCCGAAGTGGGGGCGCTGGTCCCCCAGTTCTGGTCGATCGTGGTGTCGCAGTCCGTCTTCTTCGGGGTGCCGGAGAAGGTGGTGTTCGCGAAGAACTGCCGCTTGAACACCGGCGACGTGCAGGTCGTCGCGGCGGAGGCGGGGGCGGCGGTCGTGGTGAGGAGACCGCCGGTCACGGCGAGCACGGCGGCGGACGTGATCGTCGTACGTCTGGCTGGGTTCATCGGTTCCTTTGGTCCTGATCGTCAACGGCGGGCAAAGCCGCCGACGATCAGGACCGGTGAGACGGGGCGTTGGTTGTACGGGCAGGTCAGGTGAACATCCAGGTGCCCACCGGCGCGGACTCGGTGCCGTCCGGGTAGACGGCCGTGATCTTGTAGAAGACCGTGGAGCCGGAGGGCGCAGTCGGGTCGGTGAACCAGTAGTCGGCGGTGTCCTGGGTGTCGAACTGCGCGACGTACTCACGCGCGGAGTTGTCCCACCGGTAGACACGGAACTTGGCCGCGGTGCCGTACGTGTCCGCGGACTGGTCGTAGGAGATGTGGATCTCGCCCTGCGCGTTGCCCGTGGTGAGGATGTCCGAGTGCTCGGCGTACACCATGTCGGGCTTCATCAGGAACTCGTTGACCGCGACGTAGGCCACGGAGTCGAGGTCGAGGGCGTTGCCGGCCGCGTCGACGGCGATGACCTTGTAGCGCAGGTTCTGGTCGTCGGGGAGGTTGGGGTCCCGGTTCTCGGACTGCGTCGAGCCGTACACCAGGCTGTCGGTGATGTTCGTGTACGTCCAGGAGCCGCCGTCGGTCTCCTCGGCGCGGTAGACCTCGTAGTGGTCGAAGTCCTCGGCCGTGCTGTCGTCCCAGTCGAGGAGGATGCCGTTCGCGGCGGACTTCGCGGTCAGGCCGGTGACCGCGCCGGGCGCCGTGCGGTCGGTGTGCGTGACAGAGACGGCGGCCGAGGCGGGGCCCAGGTTGTGGTCGTCGTCCTCGGCGCGGACGTAGTAGCTGTACGTCTCGCCGAACTCGACGTCACGGTCCACGAACTCGCCGGTCGCGTCGCCGATGTAGTAACCGTCGCGGTAGACCTCGAAGCCGGCGAGGTCGGCGTCCTGGTCCCGGTTCCAGGACCAGGTGAGGGTGACCCCGTCCGGGCCGTCGGTGGCCTTGAGATCGGTCGGGACGAAGACCGGCGCCGTCTCGTCGTACGTCTCGAACTCGGCGGTACCGGAGACGGCCGACTCGTTGCCGTGCGTGTCGACGGCCGTGACGACGTAGTAGTACCAGTCGCCGGTCGGCGCCGGAGTGTCCTGGAAGTAGGCGCTGGTGGGGGAGCCCACCAGGTTCGCGGCGGTGGGCGCGACGGGCTTGGACGTGGACCGGTACACCCGGTAACCGGCGATGTCCGCCTCGGTGTTGCCGTCCCAGCGCAGCGTCACCTTGTCCACCATGCCGACGCCCCAGTTGTCCTCCACGCCGGCGGGCGCGGCGGGGGCCGTGGTGTCGAGTGTGGTCACGCCCTGGTCGGCGGTGCCACCGGAGACGTTGCCGGCCTTGTCGTAGGCGCGGACCTCGTAGTAGTACGTCTCGCCTGTCGCCGGCGGGGTGTCGGTGTACGAGGTCCCGGTGGTCGTCGCGAGCGGGGTGCTGCCGAAGGAGGTGCCCTTCAGGCGGCGGTAGACGCGGTAGCCCGCGAGGTCCATCTCCTTGTTCTTCGCCCAGGTGAGCTTGGCCTTGCCCGTTGCCGCGTCGTACGACACCGAAGTGCCGGTCGGGGTGAGGGGCTTGACCTTGTCGATGGTCGCCGAGGTGCGGGGCGTGTAGGCGAATTTCACCTTCGCGCTGCCGGTCCAGTTGACGTAGTCGACGCGGAGGGTGTGCTTGCCGGACGGGACGGTGACGTTGACGGTCTTGGAGACGGTCGTCGACGTGTTCTTCCACAGGTCGATCTTGCGTACGCCGTCGACGTAGACCCGTATCCCGTCGAGTCCGGAGGCGGCGAGGGAGAACGGCCCACCGGAGCCGAAGTCGCGGGTGACCGACCAACGCACACCGAAGTTGTTCGACGGCAGTCCGGTGACCGGGGCGCCGGTCCAGGTCTGGTCGATGGTGGTGTCGCAGTCCGTCTTCTTCGGGGTGCCGGAGAAGGTGGTGTTCGCGAAGAACTGCCGCTTGAACACCGGCGACGTGCAGGTCGTCGCGGCGGAGGCGGGGGCTGCGGTCGTGGTGAGGAGACCGCCGGTCACGGCGAGCACGGCGGCGGACGTGATCGTCGTACGTCTGGCTGGGTTCATTCGATCCTCTGAGCGGATGGGGAACGGTCGGCGGAAGCCGTCGTGATCACGACTCGTGAGGAATGGAGTTGGTTGTACGGATCTTTGCCTTCGCCGGGGCTCCTCTTGAATGGAGGGTCCGTAAAGGGCGTTTGGGGATGGTTCCGCGAGTTCTTCACAGTCCGTGCGGAGAGTGGCGTTGCGCACTCGTTAAGTGGTTCCGCTTGACGCTGGGGGGCGGGGCCGCGTTGGCTTTTCAGTCATCTGGGTCGCAAAGCTGCGCCCGCGTCCGGAAGGCACCAGAAGTGAGCTCCCCAATGCGTCGTACCGCCATATGCATGGCCGCGTCCTCGATGGCCCTGTCGCTGACCGCCTGCGGGGCCCTGGGTGTGTCGGGGGACAGCGCGGACGCGAGTCCGACCAAGGGCAACGACGTCACCGTGGGCGTGCTGATGCCGGAGACGACGAACACCCGCTACGAGGACTTCGACTACCCGATCATCCAGAAGAAGGTCGCGGAGCTCACCAAGAAGGAAGGCCGGACCGTCTACGCCAACGGCGAGGCGGACGCCAAGAAGCAGGCGGGCCAGATGCAGAAGATGATCGACGACAAGGTCGACGTCATCCTGCTGGACGCCGTGGACTCGCACGCCATCGCCCCCATGGTGAAGAAGGCCAAGTCCGCCGGCATCCCGGTCATCGCCTACGACCGGCTCGCCGAGGGCCCCATCGACGCCTACGTCTCCTTCGACAACGAGCTCGTCGGCGAGGTGCAGGGCCGCACGTTGGTCGAGTCGCTGGGCTCGGGCGTCGACAGCTCCGACAAGATCGTCATGCTCAACGGCTCGCCCTCCGACCCGAACGCCGGACAGTTCAAGGCGGGCGCGCTCTCCGAGCTCACCGGCAAGGTGACGATCTCCGAGACGTACGACGTGGACGGCTGGAAGCCGGCCGTCGCGAAGAAGGACATGGCCGCCGCGATCTCCTCGATCGGCAAGGACAACATCGCCGCCGTCTACTCCGCCAACGACGCCATGGCCGGCGCCGCCATCGAGGCGATGGAGGAGGCCGGCATGACCGACCTGCCGCCCATCACCGGGCAGGATGCCGAACTGGCCGCCGTGCAGCGGATCGTCGCCGGCGAGCAGTACATGAGCGTCTACAAGTCCTACCCGCTGGAGGCCGAGGCCGCCGCCGAGATGGCCGTGGCGAAGATCCAGGGCAAGGACATCCTGTTCGACTCGCTCACCCAGGACCGCGTCGACAGCCCCACCGACAAGGAGATCCCGGCCCAGCTGGTGTCGGTGTCCGCGCTGACGCAGTCCAACATCAAGAGCACGGTCGTCGCGGACGGCATCTACACCGTGAAGCAGATCTGCACCGCGAAGTTCGCCTCCGCCTGCGCCCAGATCAAGTTGAACTAGCGGTCGGTGCGGCGGGCGTCATCGGGATGAACACCCCGTCCGGCGCCCGTCCGATCGGCTTGGTGCTCGTGAAGCTGGACGGGTCGTTGTCGCCGGACACCCTCAGGCCGGTGACCTTCGCGCCCTTCGGGACGTCGTACCAGAGTTCGACCTCCATGAGGGTGTGGCCGCCGAGCCGCACCTTCTCCGACTGGCGGCGCACCGCCATCGCGAAGGAGTCGGGCCGGGACCGGTCCCCGGTGACGCCCGCGATGCGCTGCCGGGCCGACTCGTAGGTGTGGTAGTTCGGGTCGTTGTTCTCCACCCGCAGCCGTGCGGCGCAGAACTGTCCCTCGGGCGGGGCGTCCGCGTGGGAGCCCGTGACGCCCGTGATCCCGCAGCGCAGGGTCAGCAGGGTGAAGGTGAGATGCCCGTCCTTGTGCGGCTTCGGGGCCGTGCTGCCGGGGTCGTCGCCGTCGTCGCCGCAGCCGGCGACGAGCAGCAGGGCGGTCAGGGACAGTGCCATGAGCCTGATCGGGCGCGCTGTCGGCATGACGGCGATTGTGCGCCCTTCGCCCCGGAAAGGGGAGAAGGGCGACACGAGTCGCTCCGGGGGCGGTCACGCCACCCGCGTGAACTCCACCGTCACCTCCGGCGGCCCGCCGGGCACGCCCCGGTAGATGCCCTTGTGCGGGGTCACGTCGTCGTAGTCCCGGCCGCGGCCGACCACGACGTGCGACTCGTCGGCGCGGGTCCGGTTCGTCGGGTCGTAGCCGCACCAGTCGCCGGCCCAGTACTCGATCCAGGCGTGGCTCTGTCCCGCGACCGGGCGGTGGAGCTCCGCCTCCCGCTCGGGGTGGAGGTAGCCGGAGACGTACCGGGTCGGCAGGCCCAGGCCGCGCAGCAGGGCGATGGTGAGGTGGGCGATGTCCTGGCAGACGCCGGCGCCCTGTTCCCAGGCCTCGGTCGCGGAGGTGTTCACGCCCGTGGCGCCGGGGAGGTAGGTGACCCGGTCGGCGACCAGGGCGGAGACCGCGACGGCCGTGGCATGCGGGTCGAGGCCGGCGGCGGCCTTGCGTGCCTTCTTGAGGAGCTTCGCGGGGACGGTCGTACGGGCTGTCGGGCCCGCGAACTCCAACAGGCGGGAACTCGCCGTACTTTCCGACAGTTCCGCCCAGGACGGCGGCTCGGGCAGGGGGTCCGGCGGGGCCGTCTCCACCAGGCTGGAGGCCGTGATGGTGAGGTCGCCGTGCGGGTCGAGGAGGTCGAAGCCGGTGACCTGGGTGCCCCAGTAGTCCCAGTACGACCAGGTGGACGTCGCGGGGCTGACGGTGACCCGGGAGTCCAGGGTGGTCTGGCCCGGCAGGGTCAGCGGGGTCATCCGGACCTCGTTGTGGGAGGACGCCGCGGGCTGGGCGTACGACACCCGCGTGACGTGCTTGATCCTCAGGCGGCGCGCCATCTGCTCACGCCCCTTCCTGGGCCCAGATCACGGGCCCCTGGTACGGGAAGAACCGCTCCGCGACCGCCTCCGCCGAGGCCATGCAGGCCTGTTGCAGGTCGCCTAGGAGGGCGGGGAGCTGGTCCTGGAGGGCGGTCAGGTCGAGGTACTCCAGACGGGTGCGCAGGCGTCCGATGGGGCGGCGGGCCGGGTCCTGGCGGGGGCGGCCGAGGGCGCTGAGGCACTCCTCGGCGGTGGTCAGCGCGTGCAGTGCGGAGCGCGGGAAGTCCCGGTCCAGGAGCAGGAATTCGGCCACGCGCGCGTTGTCGCCGAAACCGCTGTGCACGCGCGCGTACGCCTCGTCGGCGCCGGACGCGCTCAGCAGCGTCGTCCAGTCCGGCGCGTGGGCGGCGTCCAGCACGCGTACCGACAGCAGCCGTACGGTCATGTCCACCCGCTCCAGGCTCCGCCCGAGCACCACGAACCGCCAGCTGTCGTCCCGGCTCATGGTGGAGTCGGCGAGCCCGAAGAACAGCGCGGCACGGGCCCGTACGAGCTCCAGATAGGCGTAGGGGCCGGTACGGCGGGCCGCGCGGCGCTGGTCGGCGAGGGCGTGCCAGGTGGAGTTGAGGCACTCCCACATCTCCGAGGAGACGGCCTCGCGGGCGCTGCGGGCGTTGAGGCGGGCGGCGCCGAGCGCGCCCTCGATGGAGCAGGTGGAGCGGGAGTCGAAGGCGAGCTGGTCGAGGACCTGCTGCATGTCGACGCGTTCGGGGCCCGCGTCGACGCCGAGGATCGCGTACAGCGACCGGCAGGCCGCGTCCTCGTCGCGCCAGGGGTCCTCCAGCATGCGGTGGAGGTAGGCGTCGAGGATGCGGCCGGTGGCGTCCGCCCGTTCGACATAGCGGCCGGTCCAGGTCAGTGCCTCGGCTATCCGGGAGAGGATCACGTCGCTCACTGCTGCTGCGCCCCTTCCTCCACGAAGGTGGGGTTGCCGTCGGGACCGAGCTGGCGGGGTGCGACCTCGGGGAGTCCGTCGGCGCTCGGCACCTCCGGATGTTCGGCCGGGCCCTCGGCGAGTACCCAGGTGTCCTTGGAGCCGCCGCCCTGGCTGGAGTTGACGATCAGGTTGCCCTCCTGGAGGGCGACCCGGGTGAGGCCGCCGGGCAGCACCCAGACATCGTTGCCGTCGTTGACGGCGAACGGCCTGAGGTCGATGTGGCGCGGTGCCATCCGCTCTCCGGCGAGGGTGGGGGAGGTGGACAGGGCGACGGGCCGCTGGGCGATGAAGCCGCGCGGGTCCGCGACGACGGCTTCCCGGGTCCGGCGCAGGGTCTCGGCGTCGGCCTTGGGCCCGATGACGATGCCCTGCCCGCCCGCCCCGTCCACCGGCTTGATGACGAGCTGGTCGATCTGGTCGAGGACGGCGTCGAGCTGACCGGGCTCGTCGGGCCGGAAGGACTCCACGTTAGGGAGAATCGGTTCCTCTCCGAGGTAGTACCGGATGAGGTCGGGGACGTAGGTGTAGAGCAGCTTGTCGTCGGCGATGCCGTTGCCGACGGCGTTGGCGAGGGTGACGTTCCCGGCCATCGCGGCGCTCATGATGCCGGGGCAGCCGATGACCGAGTCGGGCCGGAAGTGCAGCGGGTCGAGGAAGTCGTCGTCGAGGCGCCGGTATACGACATGCACCGGCACCTCGCCGCGCGTGGTCCGCATCCACACCCGGTTGCCCCGGCACACCAGGTCGTGCCCCTCGACCAGCTGCACGCCCATCAGCCGGGCCAGCAGGGCGTGTTCGAAGTACGCCGCGTTGCTCGGCCCTGGGGTGAGGACGACGACGCGGGGGTCGTCGGCCCCGTCCGGAGCGGCTTTCCGTAGCGCGGCGAGCAGCTTCTGCGCGTACCCGTCCACCGGCAGCACGTGCTGCTCGGCGAAGAGGGAGGGGAAGATCCGGGTCATGGCCCGCCGGTTCTCGATGACGTACGAGACCCCGCTGGGCACCCGCACGTTGTCCTCCAGGACCCGGAAGTCACCGGCCTCGTCCCGTACGAGGTCGATGCCGGCGACGTGGATGCGCACCCCGCCGGGTGGTTCGACCCCGTGTGCCACCCGGTGGAAGTGGGGGGAGTTGAGGAGCAGCCGCCAGGGCACGACACCGTCCTCGAAGGCCCGGCAGTGCCCGTAGGCGTCGCCGAGATAGGCCTCCAGGGCCCGCACCCGCTGGGCGACCCCCCGTTGTATGAGATCCCACTCCAGCGCGTCGAGAATCCTCGGTACGAGGTCCAGCGGCCAGGGCCGTTCCTCGCCCGCGAAGGCGTAGGTCACGCCCCGGTCGGTGAACGCCCGGGCCATCTGGTCGGCGCGGAAGCGCAGTTCACTCGGCTCGATCGGCTGAAGTGCCGCCAGCACCGGCTCATAGGCGGTCCTGACCTCACCCGGCCGCACAAACATCTCGTCCCACGCGTCGGCCAACGCGTACGCGTCAAATATGTCCGCCATGAGGGGACGTTAGATGCGGTGCGTAACGCGGCGATCACCGGCGGATTTCCGGCAGCTCACGCGGAGAAACGGATTCCGCCGGGTGTGCGACGGGTACGGAGGGGGACCATCAGCTTGTTGCAGGGCGGCGCTCGGAGGCCCGACGATAGCGGGGTAAATCAGTGGTTTCCCTCGGTCACACCGGGACGAGCCGTGTTGCGGAGCTGGTCTGGTCCGCGCATAGTTGCGGAGCCGTAGGGGTGTGCCTGTGCCACGAGCGCGCGCACGCCGGGCACAAGAGGCTGGAACCGGGGGTGGGCTGGGCGATGGCCGGGCACGGGACGGACGAGCATCCACACGGTGCTGACCGACTGTGCGAGGCCGGGGATCGCGTGTATTCCCGGGCCGTACGGCGGGGCCGGGTGCCGCGCGAGGACGCGGAGCCGGTGCCGTGCCTGCTGGAGCTGGCCCTGCTGCACCCCGACCCGGACGACATGGACTGGCTGGTCCCCACCTCCCCGCAGGAAGTCATGACCCGGCTGCTGCGCGGGGTCTACGACGAGGTCAGCGCGAGTCAACGCCGGATGGGCTCGGCGGTGGCCGCGTTCGAGTGGTACGCGGGGCTCGGCTCGCAGCTGTCGTCGTCGGCGATGGCGGACCGCTCGGCGATCCGGGTCCTCGACGGGCTGTCCCGTATCCAGGCGGCGATGGACGAGGCGACGCAGGCGTGCACGACGGAGGTGCTGACGGTCCAGCCCGGCGGCATCCGCCCCGAGCACGAACTGACCGAGGGCCTGCACCGGGCGCTGGCGCTGCGGGCGAGGGGCGTGCGCATGCGGGACCTCTACACCCACGTCGCCCGCCACGGCCAGGGCCTGCTGAACTACCTGGAACTGATGGGCGACGCGGTCCAGGCCCGCACCCTCGACGAGGTCATCGACCGGCTGATCCTCTTCGACCGCACGGTGGCGTTCATCCCGGCGAACGCGGACCGCACGCTGGCGCTGGAACTCCGCCACCCGGCGCTGGTGGGCTTCCTGGCGACGGTCTTCGAACGCCTGTGGCGGCTGGCGATCCCCCTGACCGCCCCGCTGCCCGACACCGGCATCGAGGGCATCTCCAACCGGGAGCAGTCGATCGCGGCGCTGCTCGCGGAGGGCCACCAGGACGCGGTGATCGCGGAACGGCTGGGCATAAGCGTCCGCACCTGCCGAGCCCACATCGCCCGCCTGTCGGAGACCCTGGGCGCGGCGAGCCGCACGCAACTCGGGGTCCGGATCGCCCAGGTGGGCCTGGACGGCCCGCCACGCCCCACCGGCGCAGGCGGCGCCGGGGGCGCCGGGGGCGGCGCCCTCACGATCCCTGATCAAGAATCCCGGAGCGTCCGATGAGATAACCGAGCTGCGCCCGGCTCTCACTGCCGAGAGTCGCGGCGAGCTTGGCGATGTGCTCACGGGCGGTGCGCACGTTGAGACCGAGACGGTCGGCTATGACGGCGTCGGTGTGGCCTTCTATGAGGAGGGCGGCTATGGCGCGTTGGCGGGCGGTGACGCCGTTGAGCGTGGGCTGCTGGACCGCCTGGGGGTGCATGGGGGTGGCGAGGCGCCAGAGGCGGTCGAAGGTGGTGGCCAGGTAGGTCACCAGGGGAGGGTGGCGGACCTCCACGGCCAGGGTGCGTTCGGCGTTGGCCGGGACGAGGGCGACCGCGCGGTCCAGCACGATGAGGCGGTCGGGGACCTCGTCGAGCGTGCGGACCTCGACGTCGCCGACGAGGAGCTCGTAGTGCGCGAGTACGGCCGGGTCGTGCCGCGTGGTGTGCTGGTACAGGGTGCGCATACGGCCGCCACGGGAGAGCAACTGCTGCTCCAGGGGCAGGGCGACGGCGAGCGCGGAGACGGGACGCTTGCCGCCCGGCTGGATCGTCAGCACCTCCTGCGAGCACTGGCGCATGGCGCGTCCGATAGCGTCCTTGATCCGGTCGAGGCCGCTCAACAGGGTGAAACCGGTGGTGTCCACGCTGCCGTTGTCCCGCTCGGCAAGGGCCAGCAGCGGTTCGAACGCCTCGGCCAGCCGGGTCTCGGCGCGGCGCCGGCGGGCGATGTCCTCGGCGATGCCGCGCAGCAGCCGGGGCAGGGCCACGGCCGGGGGGACAGGCCGCAGCCGATGCGGATCGTCGAGGTCGGGGCGGAGCAGTCCGGCACGGAGCACACAGGGCACGGCGTCCGCCTCGCGCTCCGGGACGCCGCCGTTCGCCAGGGCGCGGCCGTAGAGTTCCAGCCCCGCCGCGCACAGCTCCTCCACACCGTGCTCCGGGTGCGGCGCCGACGTCACTCGTCCGCTCCCTCCTGCTTCAGGATGCCCGACTCCGCGATGAGGTAGCCGAGTTGGGCGCGGCTGCCGCTGCCCAGCGCCGAGGCGAGCTTGGCGATGTGGGCCCGGCAGGTGCGGACGTTCATCCCGAGGCGCCGCGCGATCGCCTCGTCGACATGGCCCTCGACGAGGAGCTTGGCGATGGAGTGCTGGATGTCCGTGATGCCGTCGGGGGCGGTCTCGTAGGGCGCGCCGGCGCTCAGCGGCACCGCGCGGCCCCACATGAACTCGAAGACCTTGATCAGATAGCGGACGAGCCCCGGGTGCCGGAGTTCGAGGGCGACCTCCCCGTCGTCCCGCGTCGGGATGAACGCCACGGTCTCGTCGCAGATGATCAGCCGCTCCACGAGTTCGTCGATGGTGCGGTACTCGACCTTGCCGTCGGTGAACTGGGCGACGTAGGCCAGGGTTTCCGGGCTGTAGCGGGCGGGGTGCTGGTAGAGGGTGCGGATGCGGCAGCCCCGGTCTATCAACGGCCGGTCGCGGTCCAGGGCCTTGGTCAGGGTGTGCTCGAGGCGGCGGCGGCTCGGCTGGACGGTGAGCATCTCGTTCTGGCATTGGGCGGTGGCCAGATCCAGCGCCGCGTTGATCCGGTCGAGCCCCTCCAGCACCGTGATCGAGTGCGTGGTTCCGGCCGACTGGGCGCTGAGCGTCATGAACGGCTCGAAAGCTTCGGCGAGTTCGATCGACTGCCGGCGCCGCTGGGTGATCTCGTCCTCGATCGGATTGAGCCGCTGCGCCAGGGCGATCGACGGGGGAACCGGGCGCAGCCAGTTCGCGTCGTCGGGGTCGGGATGGAGGAGGGCGAACTCCATCAGGCACGGGGCAGGCTCGACGTCCGCACGGGCGATACGACCAGTGCGGAGAGCGTTCCCGTAGAGACGGCGACCGTCCTCGCACAGCTCGGTCACCGTGTGAGGATGTGTCTGCTTAGTCTCATTTATTGCCAAATCTCCACCCCCCAGGGTCCTGAACATGCAGGAACATGATGCACCGATTGTGTGGCCATGACGTGCCGGAATGGGCCATCGTCGTATTCAGCGGGGGAGAGGTGACCTTCAAATGAGGACGAAGCCGACTATGCATAAGAGAATGCTTCGCTCGGTGCTTGCCGCCGCCTTCTCCACCGTTGTGGCCATCGGGGCGCTGAGCGGCCTTGCGGGGACGAAGGGCGATGTCCAGGCGGACAGCAGCTGGCGTACGACGACAACGACCGTTGCGGCCCCGAAGGACAGCAGCTGGATCATCGCGGCGAGCGGAGATCCGGCCACCGTGCCCGGGGACAGTTCCTGGTCCGTTGACGACAGCAGCTGGGCCGAGCAGCTATGACCACTCCCCCCGACGACCGCTCCTTCCGTCGTGAAATGGCCACGGCCTATCGCTCCGGCTGGCACTTCATCGACCTGGTCACCGCGATCCCCCACTCCGGCGACTCGTTGATGGTGACCGTCTTCGGCGAGCCGGTCGTCGTCACCCGCGACGACGACGAGGACGTGCGGGCGTACCGGTGTCTGCGGCGGCCTCGGGGGGCGCCGCAGCCTGTGCGGTGTGCCATTCGGTACGGAATGATCTTTGTGAACCTCGACCAACGAGACCATCGGCTGGTGGAACCGGAATCCCCCACCCCACGGACCATCTCAGCCACCCCCCGCAGTGCCTGACGCGATTCCCCCGTCGTAACAGATCGCTCAGGCGCTTCCCCCCGCAGCGGCGTCACCGTGACCTGAACACGGTGACGCCGCTGCAGTTTCCGGGGACATTTCCGGGTATCGACCCTTTCTGGCCGTGGCTGAAAATCGCCAACGGTGCTCGTGAGGCCGCCGCTCAACCGCGCCCCAGCGCCCGCGTCAGCTCGATCTCGATCACCACCCGGGACGGATTCGGCGACGGCGTGCGCTCATAGCGTTCCGCGTACCGCCGCTCGGCCTCCGCCACCCGCTCCGGTTCGGTCCTCACCCGCGCCCGCCCCTCCAGCGTCGCCCACCGCCGCCCGGCCACCTGGCACACCGCGACCAGGGCCCCGGAAGGGCCCGCCGCCAGCACGTGCCCCACCTTCGCGCTCGACTTGTTCGTGATCACCCGAGCGAGTCGCGCCTCCGGGTCGTATGTCACTCCGACCGGCACCACGTGCGGGCTGCCGTCCGGGCGCAGGGTCGTCAGGGTGCACAGGTGCCGCTCCCGCCAGAAGCTGAGGTAGAGCGGGTCCGGTGCGCCGGGGTCCTGGGTGTACGTCGTCGCCATGCCCCGGAACTTAACCCCGGCAGGAGGGGAACCCGGTCCCCGACCCCTCCCGGACCGCACCTTGAGCGGAATAGACTCAACTTTGTGTACGTTGACTGAATCAGTCCAAGGAGAGTCAACGACACCCGGGTCATCGACACCGAGGAGGAGCACGAGAACGTGGACGCCGAGCTGACCAACCGGAGCCGGGACGCGATCAACGCGGCCGAGAAGCGCGCCGCCGCCGAGGGCCACCCCGACCTCACCCCCGCCCACCTGCTGCTGGCTCTGCTTCAGGGGCAGGACAACGAGAACATCGTCGACCTGCTCGCCGCCGTCGAGGCCGACCTCGCCGCCGTCCGCGCCGGCGCGGAGAAGATCCTCGCCGGGCTCCCCAGCGTGACCGGCTCCACCGTCGCGCCCCCGCAGCCCAGCCGCGAACTGCTCGCCGTCGTCAACGACGCCGCGACCCGCGCCAAGGACCTCGGCGACGAGTACCTCTCCACCGAGCACCTCCTCATCGGCACCGCCGCCAAGGGCGGCCAGGCTGGGGACGTACTCTCCTCGCAGGGGGCCGACGCCAGGAAGTTGCAGGACGCCTTCCAGAAGGCGAGGGGAGGGAGAAGGGTGACCACCGCCGACCCCGAGGGCTCCTACAAGGCCCTGGAGAAGTTCGGTACCGACTTCACCGCCGCCGCGCGCGAGGGCAAGCTCGACCCCGTCATCGGGCGCGATCAGGAGATCCGGCGGGTCGTTCAGGTGCTGTCCCGCCGTACCAAGAACAACCCCGTCCTCATCGGTGAGCCCGGTGTCGGCAAGACCGCCGTCGTCGAAGGGCTCGCCCAGCGGATCGTCAAGGGAGACGTGCCGGAGTCGCTGAAGAACAAGCGGCTCGTCGCCCTCGACCTCGGTGCGATGGTCGCCGGCGCGAAGTACCGCGGTGAGTTCGAGGAGCGGCTCAAGACCGTCCTCGCCGAGATCAAGGACTCCGACGGCCAGATCATCACCTTCATCGACGAGCTGCACACCGTCGTGGGGGCCGGCGCGGGTGGGGATTCCGCCATGGACGCCGGGAACATGCTCAAGCCCATGCTCGCTCGCGGCGAGCTGCGCATGGTCGGCGCGACGACCCTCGACGAATACCGCGAGCGGATCGAGAAGGACCCGGCCCTGGAGCGCCGCTTCCAGCAGGTGCTGGTCGCCGAGCCGACCGTCGAGGACACCATCGCCATCCTGCGCGGACTGAAGGGGCGGTACGAGGCCCACCACAAGGTCCAGATCGCCGACAGCGCGCTGGTCGCGGCCGCCACCCTCTCCGACCGCTACATCACCTCCCGCTTCCTCCCCGACAAGGCCATCGACCTCGTCGACGAGTCCGCGTCCCGGCTCCGCATGGAGATCGACTCGTCCCCCGTCGAGATCGACGAACTCCAGCGCTCCGTCGACCGGTTGAAGATGGAGGAGCTGGCCCTGGAGAAGGAGACCGACCCGGCCTCCCGCGAACGCCTGGAGAAGCTGCGCCGCGACCTCGCCGACAAGGAGGAGGAGCTGAGGGGCCTCACCGCCCGCTGGGAGAAGGAGAAGCAGTCCCTCAACCGCGTCGGTGAACTCAAGGAAAAGCTCGACGACTTGCGCGGCCAGGCCGAACGCGCCCAGCGCGACGGCGACTTCGACACCGCCAGCAAGCTGCTGTACGGCGAGATCCCCACCCTGGAACGGGACTTGGAGGAAGCCTCCGAGGCCGAGGAAGAGGCCGCCAAGGACACCATGGTCAAGGAGGAGGTCGGCTCCGACGACATCGCCGACGTCGTCGCCGCCTGGACCGGCATCCCGGCCGGGCGTCTCCTGGAGGGCGAGACCCAGAAACTCCTGCGCATGGAGGAGGAGTTGGGCCGCAGGCTGATCGGCCAGACGGAGGCGGTCCAGGCGGTCTCGGACGCCGTACGCCGCACCCGCGCCGGCATCGCCGACCCC
The DNA here is from genome assembly GCF_015163075.1 of Streptomyces justiciae. Taxonomy (GTDB): domain Bacteria; phylum Actinomycetota; class Actinomycetes; order Streptomycetales; family Streptomycetaceae; genus Streptomyces; species Streptomyces justiciae. The sequence goes on along the minus strand of NZ_JADDXU010000003.1, from coordinate 267,825 downwards.
GACCGCCCGACCGGCTCCTTCCTCTTCCTCGGCCCCACCGGCGTCGGCAAGACCGAACTCGCCAAGGCCCTCGCCGACTTCCTCTTCGACGACGAGCGGGCGATGGTTCGCATCGACATGTCGGAGTACGGCGAGAAGCACAGCGTCGCCCGCCTGGTCGGCGCGCCCCCCGGCTACGTCGGCTACGAGGAGGGCGGCCAGCTGACGGAGGCGGTGCGCAGGCGGCCGTACAGCGTGGTGTTGCTGGACGAGGTGGAGAAGGCCCACCCGGAGGTCTTCGACGTCCTGCTCCAGGTGCTGGACGACGGCCGGCTCACCGACGGCCAGGGCCGCACGGTCGACTTCCGCAACACGATCCTGGTGCTGACCTCGAACCTGGGCAGCCAGTTCCTGGTGGACCCGCTCACCACCGAGCAGGAGAAGAAGGAGCAGGTCCTGGAGGTGGTCCGCACCGCCTTCAAGCCGGAGTTCCTGAACCGCCTGGACGACCTGGTCGTCTTCTCGGCCCTGTCGAAGGACGAGCTGAGCCGCATCGCCCGCCTCCAGATCGACCGCCTGGCCAAGCGCCTCGCGGAACGCCGCCTCACCCTGGAGGTCAGCGACGAGGCCCTGGCCTGGCTCGCGGACGAGGGCATGGACCCGGCCTACGGCGCCCGCCCCCTGCGCCGCCTGGTCCAGACCGCCATCGGCGACCGCCTCGCCAAGGAGATCCTCTCCGGCGAGATCAAGGACGGCGACACGGTCAGGGTGGACACTTTCGGAGACGGCCTGCTCGTGGGCCCGGCGACGGGCAAGACGCTCTGACCCTGGGTACCCGGACCCCCGGCGACCGGATCAAGTCAGCCCACGGCTGACAGACCCCGCCGGGGGTTGCCACCCCCCTCCCCGCATGGGGGAGGATGGCGGAATCCGTACGAAGGGAAAATCACGGTGACCATCGACCCGTCCTCGATTCCGAACTTCGGGGGCCAGCCCGAGCCGCAGCCCCAAGGACCGGCGGGCCCCGTCGTCCCGGATCAGGACCTCGTGAAGCAGCTCCTGGAGCAGATGGAGCTGAAGTACGTCGTTGACGAAGAGGGTGACCTCGCGGCGCCGTGGGAGCAGTTCCGTACGTATTTCATGTTCCGGGGTGAGGGTGACCAGCAGGTCTTCTCCGTCCGGACGTTCTACGACCGGCCCCACAAGATCGACGAGAAGCCGCAGCTGCTCGAGTCCATCGACGACTGGAACCGCCGCACCCTGTGGCCCAAGCTCTACACGCACACCCACGACGACGGCACCGTCCGCCTCATCGGCGAGGCGCAGATGCTGATCGGCACCGGGGTGAGCCTGGAGCACTTCGTGTCGTCGACGGTCAGCTGGGTGCGGGCCGCGATCGAGTTCGACAAGTGGCTCGTGGAGCAGCTCGGCCTGGAGCAGGAGATCAACGACGCCGAGAAGCCCGAGGGTGACGCCGACGGCGACGAGTAGGAGCTGAACATCCGCTACAGCGGCGTATCCGCCAGTACGACCAGATACGCCCCGTAGGCGAACGAGAGCCCGGCCAGGGCACCGGTCACCACGACCGCGTGCCAGGGCCGGGCTCTCGCCGTGCGGACCAGCGCCCGGGCCAGCGGGAGCAGCAGCGGGAACGCGGGGAGCAGGAAGCGCGGCTTGGACTCGAAGAAACCCGAGCCGCCGAGGGTGATCAGCAGGAGTACGGCGGTGTGGACGGCGAGCGGGAGTGGGGGGCGGTCCAGGAGGAGCAGGGCGTACAGGAGGACCGCCGCGGCGACGATCAGCAGCGTCATCGGGAAGACCAGGCGGTCGCCCTGGAGGATCAGGTGGCGGGTGAAGCGGAGTGATCCGTGGCCGAAGTCGAAGCTGGAGCCCCAGCCGCGCTGCACCGCGAAGTAGCCGCCGAGCAGGTCGCCCTTGCGATGGCCGACCCAGACGACGTACGCCGACCAGCCGAGCGGGGCGAGCGCCGCGCCCGTCCACAGGCTGTGGGTAACTTTTCCGCCCCGCCTGAGGGTCCGGAAGATCTCGTACGCCGCCGTCGCCAGCACCGCCACCGCCACCGCGAACCCGTTCGGCCGGGCCAGCCCCCCGAGCGCGGCCAGCGTGCCCGCCCACAGCCAGCGGCCGGTGAGCACGGCGTACAGCGACCAGGCGGCGAACGCGGTCAGGACGGGTTCCGTGTACGCCATCGACAGCACGACCGAATGCGGCAACAGGGCCCAGAGGAGGACGAGAGCGGTGCCTACGGCCCGGCCGTGCAGGCGTACGCCGATCGCGTAGATGCCGCACGCCGCCACCGCCGCCGCCGTCCACGAGACCAGCAGGCCCGCCGCGCCGCCGCCCAGCGGGCTGACCGCGGTCACCGCGCGCACCAGCGCCGGGTAGAGCGGGAAGAAGGCGAGGTCGCTGTAGACGACGCCGGGGCGGATGTGGAGGGTGTGGCCGTAGCCGTGCGCGGCGATGCCCAGGTACCAGCGGGAGTCCCAGGACCGGCCGAGCAGCGTGAGCGGGTGGTGGCCGGTGGCCCAGGCGGTCGCGGCGAGCACCGCAAGCCCGGTGAGCCGGGCGGCGGCGAACAGGCCGAGCGCCACCGCCATGGGATGGCGCGGCGTGCTGCGTTCGGCGGTGCCGGGCTGTGTGACGGTGGGCGGCGCGAGCGTGCTGACATGGGTCACATCAGCACATTGCATAAGAATTCAGGCATAAGCGAGCATCATGCGCCCAGTGTCTGACCGCCCGGGTCGCGTCAGCCCGCTAGCCCCTTGAGGCGCTTGACCGCCTCCTCCAGCACTCCCGTCTGCTTGCAGAACGCGAACCGTACGAAGGGCGCGCCCGCCTCCCGGTGGTCGTAGAAGACCGCGTTGGGGATGGCGACCACCCCGGCCCGTTCCGGCAGCGCGCGGCAGAAGGCGAAGCCGTCGCCCTCTTGAGACAGCACAGCGCCGAGGGGGCGGATGTCGGTGGTGATGAAGTAGGTGCCGGCGGTCCGGAACACCCCGAAGCCCGCCTCCGCCAGGCCGCTCGCGAGCAGGTCGCGCTTGGCGAGCATGTCCGCGCGGAAGGCCTCGTAGTAGCTGTCCGGCAGTGCGAGGGCCTCGGCGACCGCGTACTGGAAGGGGCCCGAGGCGACGTACGTCAGGAACTGCTTCGCCGAGCGCACCGCGCTGACCAGCGACGGCGAGCCGGTCACCCAGCCGACCTTCCAGCCGGTGAAGGAGAAGGTCTTGCCGGCCGAGCCGATCGTGACCGTGCGGTCCCGCATGCCGGGGAAGGTCGCGAGGGGGATGTGCTCGGCGTCGTCGAAGACCAGGTGCTCGTACACCTCGTCGGTGACGACCAGGAGGTCCCGTTCGACCGCCAGTTCGGCGATCGCGGTGAGCTCCTCGCGGGTGAGGACCGTGCCGGTGGGGTTGTGCGGGGTGTTGATCAGCAGCAGCCGGGTCCGGTCCGTCACCGCCGCGCGCAGCTCGTCGAGGTCGAGGCGGAAGCTGTCGCCGTCCGGGCGCAGGGTGACCGGGACGCGGGTGCCGCCCGCCATGGCGATGCAGGCCGCGTAGGAGTCGTAGTACGGCTCGAAGGCGATGACCTCGTCGCCGGGCTCCAACAGCGCCAGCAGCGATGCGGCGATCGCCTCCGTGGCGCCCGCCGTGACCAGCACCTCCGTGTCAGGGTCGTACGACAGTGCGTACCGCCGCTGCTGGTGCGCGGCGATCGCGGTGCGCAGCTCGGGGACGCCGGGGCCCGGCGGGTACTGGTTGCCGCGTCCGTCGCGCAGCGCCCGCACGGCCGCCTCCCGGATCTCCTCGGGGCCGTCCGTGTCGGGGAAGCCCTGGCCGAGGTTGATCGAGCCGGTCTGCACGGCGAGCGCGGACATCTCGGCGAAGATCGTCGTCCCGAACTCGGCGAGCCGGCGGTTGAGGTGCGGGCGTGCGGTGGAGGTCATGCCGGTCATCCTGCGCCCAAGCTCTGGACTTCCTCAACTCTGCTTTGGCTGATGAGACGCCGGGGCATCTCCCTCGCACGCAGGACCCGAGGCGCCCACGGGGGGTCGTCTCGGGGGACACGGAAGGAGGGTGACGCCATGGTCTTCGGCATCATCCTGGCAGTGGTGTTCATCGGGTTCGTGGTCCTCGTCATCGCGAGGGCGAGCAGTGGGAGCTCGCACGGGGTGCGGGCGGGCCGGCGCGGCGGCAGCCGCAGCTGGTGGGCGGACGGGGGGTCCAGCAGCGGCGGTTCGTCGTGCGGCTCGTCGTCGTCCTCGTCCTGTGGTTCCTCCTCGTCCTGCGGGGGCGGCTCGTCGTGTGGCGGCGGGTCGTCCTGTGGTGGCGGGGGCGGTTGCGGCGGCGGCAGCTGACGCGGGCCGCGGCCGGGTCGCCGGAAGGCGGGGACGGCATGTCCATGTTTCTCGGGATCACTCTGCTGGTCCTCTACACGGCCCTGCTCGGGGTGGGGATCGTCGCGCAGCGCCGCCGGGGGAACCGGGGCTCGTCCCGGTCGGGCGGCGGCAGCGGCGGCGACACCAGCGGCAACAGCTGGGCGGACGGAGGGGGTGACAGCGGCGGCTCGTCGTGTGGCGGCGGGTCGTCCTGTGGAGGAGGCGGTGGGGGCGGCTGCGGTGGGGGAGGCAGCTGAGCCCCTTGACCGCAGCCGGACGAGCCGGGCCCGCACGGGGGTGGGGCCCGGCTTTTCGTGCCCGGCGTGCGGATGCCCCGGCGTACGCCCTGGCGGGCCCGGCGTGCGCCGTAGTTGAACAGTTGAACTGTGGAGCCCTCTGAGGGATGGAAACGCCACGAAGTTGGGTAAAAACGCTGTGGCGGCGCCACAGTTCATGATTCCCTCTAAATCACCAAAGCGGGCCCTCGGCCGTCCTCCGGACACTTCAGCTGTGAAATCCCGACCGGGCCGACCGGGCCGAATCCCCGCCGGTGTCGACCCGGGTGCGCCGGCGCCCCCCCCACACCGCCCTTACTTTGCGTGCTTGCGGAGCCGATCCATGCTCACGACCCTGAACACCTCCTACACCGACACGCGCGCGGCCGACCTCGCCTGGGCGCTGGGACGCGAGCCGCTTCCGGCGCTGGCCACGCTCGACCTCGAACTGGCGGGGGCGACCCTCCAGTTGAGACTCCTCGGCGCCTCCCACCAGGTGCTTCTGGAGGAGGAGCGCGGCACCTGCTCGGAGACGGTGGCCTGCATCCCGGGCAGCAGCACCCCGCTGCCGCTCGGCGTCGCCAAGCGCGTCGGCGACTGGGAGTACGAGTTCGCGGCGCGCGTGGAGGTCCTCTCCCCGGGCCAGTTCGCGGGCCGCGCCCAGGAGTTGCTGGCCCTCGTCTCCGACCACCCGCACGGCCTCGCGGGCGTCTTCCCGGGCAGTCCGCACGCCTTCACGGCCCTGCTCGCCCAGCATCACGAGGGTCAGGTGCTGTGGCGGACCTGGCACGCGTACCCGCAGGACGGCCAGTTGGTGGCGACCCGGACGAAGGTCGGCGTCAAGGTTCCTGCCGCGCTCTAGAGGGCGAGTCGCCGTAGCGGCCGCGCAAACTCCGGTCGGACCGTCGACCGTGAGTTGCCCATGTGTCCGCAAACCCCGGTCCGCCCCTCGACCGTGAGTTCCACACGTGTGGGTGACGAAGCGTGCCGTTGCAGTGACGTACCGTCGCAACGTGATCGAACCGCACGCGCCCGCCCCGCCCGGCACAGCGCCGCCCTGGGCGGGTCCTGTGCGGCTTCCGGTGCGGCCCGCGGTCGGGCGGTTCCTGGTCCTCGCAGGGGTGTTCGTGTGCGCCGCGTGCGGACTGGTGTACGAACTCGAACTCGTCGCCCTCGCCTCGTACTTGATCGGCGACTCGGTAACCCAGGCCTCCGTCGTGCTGTCCGTGATGGTCTTCGCGATGGGCGTCGGCTCGCTGCTCGCCAAGCGGCTGCGCCGGCATGCCGCGGCCGGCTTCGGCGCGATCGAGGCCGCGCTCGCCCTCGTCGGCGGGTGCAGCGCGATGGCGCTGTACGCCGTCTTCGCCTGGACCGGCGACTGGGGCGGCCTGTGGGCCAACGGGCCGCGCTGTCTGCTGGTCGCGTTCTCCCTCGCGATCGGGCTGCTCATCGGCGCCGAGGTCCCGCTGCTGATGGAACTGATCCAGCGCATCCGCCGCCAGGACGCGGGCGGCGCGGTCGCCGACCTCTTCGCCGCGGACTACGTCGGCGGTCTGGTGGGCGGCCTCGCGTTCCCCTTTCTCCTGCTGCCGATGCTGGGCCAGCTGACCGGCGCCCTGATCACCGGGACCGTCAACGCGATCGTGGGCGGCGCCCTCGTCCTCGGCCTGTTCCGCCGCGACCTGACCCGCCGGGCGCGCTGGCTGCTGGTGATCGCCAACCTCGCCGTGCTCGGCGTCCTCGCCGCGGCCGCCGTACTCGTCGACGACTTCGAACGCGCGGCGCGGCAGGCGGTGTACGGCGACGACGTCCGCGTGGCCCTCCAGACCGACGTCCAGGAGGTCGTCCTCACCGGCGGCACCCACGGGCGCCCCCTCGACCTCTTCCTCGACGGCCGCCTCCGGGTCAGCGGACGCGACGAACGCCGGTACCACGAGGCGCTGGTCCACCCCGCGATGAACGGCCCGCACACGCGCGTGCTGATCCTCGGCGGCGGCGACGGGCTCGCGGCGCGCGAGGTCCTGCGTCATCCGGGCGTCGGCCGGGTCGACGTCGTCGAACTCGACGCCGGGGTGGTGCGGCTGGCCCGCACGGACCCCGCCCTCGCCGCCCTCAACGGCCATGCGTACGACGACCCGCGCGTCCATGTCACCACGGGCGACGCCTTCGGCTGGCTGCGGCAGGCGCGGCCCGCCGCCTACGACGTGGTGATCGCCGACCTGCCCGACCCGGGCATCACCGCCAGCACCAAGCTGTACTCCCAGGAGTTCTACGGCCTCGCCCACCGCGCCCTGGCCCCGGGCGGCCGCCTGGTGGTGCACGCCGGGCCGGTCTCCTCCCGACCCCGCGTCTTCTGGACGGTCGACACCACCATGCGCGCGGCGGGGCTGCGTACCGTGCCCTACTGCGTCGGCGGGCGTGACGAAGGGTTCGCGGCCGGGCCCGACCGGGTGACCGGCGCCTCCCGCGCACCCCGCGACTGGGGCTTCGTCCTGGCCGCCGCCGACATGACGCCGTCCCTCGGCCTCGACGGGCACGCGCCGCCGCCCCGGACCCTGACCAAGGCGTCCCTCGCAGCCGACGCCCGCACGGTGGCGAGCACCCGGATCACCGGCCTGCCGCCGTCGACGCTGGTGCACCCCGAGTACGCGAACTGACCGACACGCGCCCCCACATGGGACGGCGGCCTGCCCCCTCCCCAGGAGGGACGGACCGCCGTCACCTTTCCCCCGTTGCCCCCGCCGTGGCTCAGACGGCGTTCAGCGTGTTGTACGAGGCGAGCTTCCAGCCGCGGGTGTTGTTGACCTTCACGTAGTACTTGCCGCCGGAGCGCTTGAACGTGACGTTGTGCTTCCAGCCCCAGAACGTGACGGTGCCGTTGCCGTTGTCGACGAGCGAGACGTCCGCGGCGCCCAGGGTCTTCGGGCCGGCCTTGCCGTCCACCACCAGCCCGGCGTCCACCCGGCTGTTGTACAGCTTCTGCCAGGACTTGACCGCCGCCGTGGTGTTGGACCCGTACCGGCCGTCGATGTCGGCGTAGTCGAACGTGGTGCCGTTCTTCTCCTTGGCGCCGTCCGCCCACAGCAGCAGCTGCACCAGCGCGGTCGCGTTGCTGTTGGCGTGGCTGGTGGCAGACAGGGTGCCCTCGTCGCCCCAGTCGTTCGTCGGGTCGCCCGCCCCGGAGACGTACCCCTGGGAGATGCTCGCCGACGCCGGCGTCGCGGTGAGCGCGAGTCCGCCGCCGACGGCCGTGACGACGGCCAGCGCGAGAGCCTTCTTACGCAGAGACATACGTGGTTCTCCTTCGGTTGCCGCGGGCCGGGGGTCCCCCGTTGAGCCCCCGTTCCGGCCCGCACCGGAAAACTAGGACGCGAGGCATGCGCCCCGAATCCCGCGCTGGTTGGACGTTCGGCCCAACCTCGGCGGTAACCGCGCGGTTCCTGCAACTTCCGCGGTACCGCGGGAGGTTGACGCCCCCGCCCGGGCACGGCGGTTACGCTGCGGCGATGCGGATCCACCCCCTCGTCGTGGACGGCCTGATCACCGCGGCGCAGACGACCGTGGCCGTCCTCCTCGGCCGGGAGTCGGCCGCCCAGGGGTGGCCCGCACCCGACGCCCTCGCCTGGACCCTCGTCGCCCTCGCCAACCTGCCGACCGTCCTACGCAACAGGGCACCCGTGCTCGTCTGCGTCGGCGTCCTCGCGGTCTCCGCCGGCTACGTCACCCTCGGCTACTGGCCGGTGGTCAACTCCCTCGGCCCGATGCTCGCGTTCTACACCGTCGCCGCCCTGCGCCCGACCCGGACCACCGCGGTCTGCGCCGCCCTGCTGGCCGGGGTCTGGATCTACGCGGGCCTGGTCACCGAGGGCAGTTCCATGGCCTCGGTCGTCGCGCAGTCCCTCGCCTACGCCCTCGTCCTGTGGTGGTTCGGTCACTCCGCCCGCCGGACCGCCGAACTGACCCGGCAGCTCAAGGCCGAACAGGCCGAACGGGCCCGCCGCGAGGTCGCCGAGGAACGCGTCCGCATCGCCCGCGAACTGCACGACGTGGTCGCCCACCACATGGCCGTCATCAACGTCCAGGCCGGCCTCGCCCGCTTCGTCTTCACCTCCGACGCCCGCACCGCGCGCGAGGCGCTCGACACCATCGCCGGCTCCAGCGGCGAGGCGCTCGCCGAACTCCGGCGCATGCTGGGGCTGTTGCGCGCGGACGGCGTCCAGGGCGCGGCCGACGGGGCGCCCGCGCCCGGCCTCGACCAGCTCGCCGACATGGTCGACCGGGTCCGCGCGGGCGGCGTCCCCGTCGACCTCCGCATCACCGGCGAACCCCGCCCGCTGCCACCCGGCGTCCAGCTCTGCCTCTACCGCGTGGTCCAGGAGGCCCTGACCAACGTCCTCAAACACGCTCCCGGCGCGCAGGCGCACGTCGAACTGGCTTACAGAGCAGGCGAGATGACGGTGACCGTCAAGGACAACGGAAAGGGGGTGAATCCGGCCAGAAAGCAGGACCGGAGCGGACACGGCTTGATCGGGATGCGGGAGCGGGCCAAGCTCTACGGCGGGTCGATCGTCGTCGGCCCGCGCAGCGAGGGGGGTTTCGGCGTGCACCTCACCCTGCCGACGTCGGCACCGAGCGCACGCCGGGGGGACGCCGTCGCGGAATGACCGACACCGGCAACGACCAACCGGCGATCAGGGTGCTGGTCGTCGACGACCAGTTCCTCGTCCGCGGCGGACTGGTCGCGCTGCTGCGCGCCGCCCCCGGCATGGAGGTGGCCGGCGAGGCCGCGGACGGTGCGGAGGCCGTGGCGCTGGCCGCCAAGACCCACCCCGACGTCGTCCTCATGGACATCCGCATGCCCGGCATCACGGGCATCGAGGCGACCGAACGCATTCTCGCGGCGGCGGCCGACCCACCGCCGCGCATCCTGATCCTGACCACCTTCGACCTCGACGAGTACGTGTACGGCGCGCTGCGCGCGGGCGCCTCCGGGTTCCTCCTCAAGGACGCCGGCCCCGAACGCCTCCTCGCCGCGGTGACCGCCGTCCACCGCGGTGACGCCCTGTTCGCGCCGGCGGTCACCCGGCGCCTGGTGGAGGCCTACACTCGCACGGCCGACGGCACGGCGGCCGGCGCCGAGCCCCCGGCCGACCTGGCCGCGCTGACGACCCGCGAGGTGGAGGTCGTCCGGCTGGTGGCCCGCGGTCTGACCAACGCGGAGGCCGCGGACCGGCTGTTCATCAGCGAGGCGACCGTGAAGACGCATCTCAACCGCACGATGACGAAGCTCGGGCTGGCGAGCCGGGCGCAGGTGGTGGTCGTCGCGTACGAGACGGGACTCGTGACGCCGGGAGGCTGAGGACACCGGCGCCCGGACCCGCCGACACGAGGGCGCGGTCACTTTCGACCAACGGGGGTGCAGTCGTCGGTCCTCTGGGTAGGCTCGCGGACCATGGAGCATGAGGTGTTCGTTCCGGTTCCGGCCGAGCGGCTCAGGGAGGCGCTGGCCGATCCCCTACGGGTCGCCCGGGCCGTTCCCGGGCTCCAACAGGACGCCGGCGCCGAGCCCGTCACCGGGCGGCTCAAGGTGCGCGTCGGCAGTCACTCCGTCACGTATCGCGGCACGGCCCGACTGTCCGCGCGGGACGACGGCACGTACGCGGTCGAGGGCGAGGCGGTGGAGGCCCGGGGCAGCGGCACGGTGAAGCTGACGCTGACCCTGCGGCTCACGGACGCGGAAGGCGGAACGACCCTCACCTTCGGAGGCACGGCGTCGGCGGACGGACGCATCACGGAGCTGCCGGGGGAGTCGGTGACGTCGGCGGCGACACGGCTGCTGAACCGTTTCGCGGAGAACCTGGGGAGTCAGGAGACGGAGGCACCGGAAGCCGCGGAGGCACCCGAGCCCGAAGCCCCTGAGGTCCCTGAAGCGCCGGAAGCCTCCGAAGCACCAGAGGCCCCCGAACCACCGCAAGCACCGCAACCCCCCGAGCCTCCCACCGCCGACCGAGACCAAGACCAGGACCAGGGCGAGGACCAGGACCAGGGCGAGGACCAGGACCAGGGCGAGGACCAGGACCAGGGCGAGGACCACACCGCCCCCCGCGACCTCCCCGCCGAAGCCGCCCACGCCCGCCGCACGATGATCGGCCGCAGCGCCGAGGAGGTCGACCACGCACCCCCGCGTGGCCGCTACGCCCCCGTCCCCGCACCGCAGACCATCGCCCCGAACCCGGCACTGCGGTGGGCGGCCCCCGCGGCGGCGGTGGCACTGGCCTCGGCGATCGTGGTGACCCGGGCGCTGCGCAAGCGCCGCTGACCGGCGCCCCTGGCGCCCCGGCTCCCCGGACGACGCTGCCAAGCCCGCCCTGCACCCCCCGAACCCCAGCCGCACCCGATGCCCTCTTGATCGCCCCAGTAGGGTCGTCCCGTGAGTAACGAACCCATCACGCTGACCGCGGGTGACGCGGAGGTGACCGTGCTGCCGGGGAACGGTGGGCGGATCGGCGGGCTGCGCGTCGGTGGCGTCGAACTGCTGCGGCAGGGCGAGCGCTTCGGCTGCTTCCCCATGGTGCCCTGGTGCGGGCGGATCAGGGACGGACGGTTCCGGGACGGCGCCGGCGTCCAGCAGATGCCGCTCAACTCCCCGCCGCACGCCATCCACGGCACCGCCCGCGACGGCGCCTGGCGCATCGCCCGCGCCACGGCCGACGAGGCCGTCATCACGTACGACCTGGTCGACCCGTGGCCCTACCCCGGCCGCGTCACCCAGGCCGTCGCCCTCACCCCGGACGCCCTGACGCTGACCATGTCCGTCGAGACGTACGACTCCTCCTTCCCGGCCCAGATCGGCTGGCACCCGTGGTTCAACCGCAACCTCGGCGGCGAGGGCGCGGAGGACGTACAGGTGGCCTTCGAGGCGGCCTGGCAGGAGGAGCGCGGGGACGATCACCTGCCCACCGGGCGGCGGATCGACCCCAAGCCCGGGCCCTGGGACGACTGCTTCGGGATGCCCGGCGGCGTCAACGTGACGCTGACCTGGCCGGGGCAGCTGGAGTTGAAGGTCGGCTCCCGCGAGGAGTGGGTCGTCGTCTACGACGAGCAGGCCGAGGCCGTCTGCGTGGAGCCGCAGACCGGGCCGCCCGACGGGCTCAACACGCTGCCGCGCCTGGTCACGCTGCTGGAGCCGCTCGAAGCCGCGACCACCTGGAGCTGGCGGCGCCTCTAAGCTGGGCGGCATGACGGACGTACGCGGCGCGCTGCTGCAGCAGATCAAGGACAAGGCCGTGGTGCACGGCAAGGTGACCCTGTCGTCGGGTCTGGAGGCGGACTACTACGTCGACCTGCGACGCGTCACCCTCGACGGTGAGGCGGCCCCGCTGGTCGGCCAGGTGCTGCTCGACCTCACCGCCGACCTGGAGTTCGACGCGGTCGGCGGGCTGACCATGGGCGCCGACCCGGTCGCCGGCGCCATGCTGCACGCGGCCGCCGCGCGCGGGCAGCGGCTCGACGCCTTCGTCGTGCGCAAGGCCGCCAAGGCGCACGGGCTCCAGCGCCGCGTCGAGGGCCCGGACATCGCCGGCCGCCGCGTCCTCGTCGTCGAGGACACCTCCACCACCGGCGGTTCTCCGCTGACCGCCGTGGAGGCCGTGCGGGAGGCGGGGGCCGAGGTCGTCGCCGTCGCCACCATCGTCGACCGGGCCACCGGCGCCGCCGAGAAGATCGAACAGGGCGCCGGTGTGCCGTACCGCTACGCCTTCTCCAAGGACGAGTTGGGCCTGGACTGACAAGGACACCGGAAAGGTCCGGCAACCGGGACTTCTGGCCGCTCGGAGCATCCCGGTACGTCTGGAAAGATGGGGCCCGACGATGACGTCGCAACCCCCACACCAAGGTCTAGGTCAGGGCCGTCAGCACGTAGTACGCCAACCCGCACACTCCAAGGAGCGGACAGATGCCCATCGCAACCCCCGAGGTCTACAACGAGATGCTCGACCGGGCGAAGGCAGGCAAGTTCGCCTACCCGGCCATCAACGTCACCTCGACGCAGACCCTGCACGCGGCACTGCGCGGCTTCGCCGAGGCCGAGAGTGACGGCATCGTCCAGATCTCGACCGGTGGCGCCGAGTTCCTGGGCGGTCAGCACAACAAGGACATGGTCACCGGCGCCGTAGCCCTGGCCGAGTTCGCGCACATCGTCGCCAAGAAGTACGACGTCACCGTCGCGCTGCACACGGACCACTGCCCGAAGGACAAGCTCGACGGGTATGTACGTCCGCTGCTCGCGGTCTCCGAGGAGCGCGTCGCCCGCGGCGAGAACCCGCTCTTCCAGTCGCACATGTGGGACGGCTCCGCCGAGACCCTCGCCGACAACCTGGCGATCGCCCAGGAGCTGCTGGCCCGCGCCGCCGCCGCGAAGATCATCCTCGAGGTCGAGATCACCCCGACCGGTGGCGAGGAGGACGGTGTCTCGCACGAGATCAACGACTCCCTCTACACCACGGTCGACGACGCCCTGCGCACCGCGGAGGCCCTCGGCCTCGGCGAGAAGGGCCGCTACCTGCTGGCCGCGTCCTTCGGCAACGTGCACGGCGTCTACAAGCCGGGCAACGTCGTCCTCCGCCCCGAGCTGCTGAAGGACCTCAACGAGGGCGTCGGCGCCAAGTACGGCAAGACCGCCCCGTTCGACTTCGTCTTCCACGGCGGCTCCGGCTCCACCGCCGAGGAGATCGCGACCGCGCTGGACAACGGCGTCGTCAAGATGAACATCGACACCGACACCCAGTACGCCTTCACGCGTCCGGTGGCGGCCCACATGTTCCAGAACTACGACGGCGTCCTGAAGGTCGACGGCGAGGTCGGCAACAAGAAGACCTACGACCCGCGCACCTGGGGCAAGCTCGCCGAGGCGAGCATGGCCGCCCGCGTGACGGAGGCCTGCGCCAACCTGCGTTCGACGGGTACGAAGATCAAGTAGTCGTATGTGTGTTCAGTGAGCCCGGTGCTTCGGCGCCGGGCTCACTGTTTACTGGGGGGCATGGCTGATGTCCGGCTGGCCTCGCCGCAGGGCAAATGGATCCTGCTCACCACCGTGCTCGGTTCCAGCATGGCGATGCTGGACTCGACCGTCGTCAACGTGGCGCTCCCGCGCATCGGGCGGGATCTCGACGCCGATCTCGGCGCGCTCCAGTGGACCGTCAACGCGTACATGCTCACGCTGGCCGGACTGATCCTGCTCGGCGGCTCGCTCGGGGACCGGTACGGGCGGCGCAAGGTGTTCGTCGTGGGTGTGGTGTGGTTCGCCGCCGCCTCCCTGCTGTGCGGGCTCGCGCCGAACGCCGGGGTGCTGATCGGGGCGCGGGCGTTGCAGGGCGTGGGCGGCGCGCTGCTCACCCCCGGCTCGCTGGCGCTCATCCAGGCCTCCTTCCATCCCGACGACCGGGGTCGGGCCGTCGGGCTGTGGTCCGGCTTCGGGGGCATCGGCGCGGCCGTCGGGCCGTTCCTGGGCGGCTGGCTGGTGGACGGGCCCGGCTGGCGCTGGGTGTTCCTGCTGAACGTCCCGCTGGCCCTGCTGTGCGCCCCTATCGCCGTAGGGCACGTCCCGGAATCGGGGGACGGCCGCAAGCACACGAGCTTCGACGTCCTGGGCGCGTTCCTAGGGGCGCTCGCGCTGGCGCTGGTGACGTACGCGCTGATCGAGGCGGACTGGATCACGGCGGTGCTCGGCGTGGGCGTCGGCGTCGCCTTCGTGTACGTCGAGAAGCGGCGGCCCGATCCGATGATGCCGCTCGGGATCTTCGCGTCCCGGCAGTTCACGGCCGTCAACCTGGTCACCCTCTGCGTCTACGCGGCCTTCAGCGGCTTCTTCTTCCTGGCCGCGCTCCAGCTCCAGGTCGTCGCCGGCTACTCGGCCCTCGGCGCCGGTACGGCACTGCTGCCGACGACCGCGATGATGCTGCTGTTCTCGGCCCGCTCAGGTGAGCTGGCGGACCGGATCGGGCCCCGCATCCCGCTCACGGTCGGGCCGCTGTTCTGCGCGGTCGGGATGCTGCTGATGCTGCGGGTCGGCCCGGACGCGAACTACTTCGCCGACGTCCTGCCGGCGCTGCTGGTGCTCGGCCTCGGCATGGTCACCCTGGTCGCCCCGCTCACCGCGACCGTGCTTGCCTCGGTGGACGTGGCCCGGGCGGGCCTGGCCAGCGGCATCAACAACGCGGCGGCCCGCGCGGCCGGCCTCATCGCGGTCGCCGCGCTCCCGATGATCGCCGGGATGGGCGAGGAGGCCTACCGCACGCCGGGCGCCTTCGACGACGCGTTCGGGCGGGCGATGGTGGTGTGCGCGGGGGCGCTGATCGTGGGGGCGGCGGTGGCGTTCACGACGGTACGGGCGCTGCCGCCGGATTGCAGGAGGCCGGAGTGCATCAGGCACGGCTCGATCACTGCGCCGCCCCTGGAGGGCGAGCGTTCTCAGGGGCGGTTGGGCTGAGGCTCCTAAGGGGCGCGGGGCTGTATTGATTTGCGGCTACCGCCGCGTGAGCGCGACCAGCCACAATGCGCCCGCAGACAACCGGCGAGAGAGACTGTCCTCATGTCGATTCACGAGAACCTCCTCGGGGGCCCGCCCCCGACCCACCTCCCCGACGACCCGGAGCCCCGTGAGCTCCTGGCGAACGGCACGGCCCCGGCCGACGTCGCCGCGAAGTACCCCACCTCCTCCCTCGCCTGGGCCCAGCTGGCCGACGAGGCGTTCGAGCGGGGCAGCGTCGTGGAGTCGTACGCCTACGCCCGTACGGGCTACCACCGCGGCCTCGACGCCCTGCGCCGCAACGGCTGGAAGGGCCACGGCCCCGTCCCCTGGGAGCACGAGCCGAACCGCGGCTTCCTGCGCGCCCTGCACGCCCTCGCCCGCGCCGCCGGGTCGATCGGCGAGCAGGAGGAGTACGAGCGCTGCTCGCAGTTCCTGAAGGACTCCTCGCCGACGGCGGCCCAGACGCTGGGCTAGAGGCACTGTCCTGCGCTCGGCCCGGCTGTGATCCAGTCGGGCCTTGCGCTTCCCGGGGGTGACGGCTGAGGATTCGGTTGGGGACCGGGGCCCCCGTGTCGGTAACGGCAGGGGCGGACCGCTACCCGGAGTACACAACAGGAGACAGCGATGTCCCACGAGGCTCACGAGAATCCGGAGCCCGAGACCCCGCATCTCGACTTCGAAGGCACGACGCCGTACGAGGACTACGTCAAGGCGGACGTGCTCACCCACCTCCAGCACACCCTCTCCGACGATCCCGGAGAGATGGTCTTCCTGGTCACGACCCAGGTGATGGAGCTGTGGTTCACGGTCATCGTCCATGAGTGGGAGACCGCGGCCCGGGCGCTGCGCTCCGACGACGTACCCGTCGCGGTCGACGCGCTGAAGCGTTCCGTACGGGAGCTGGAGGCGCTGAACGCCTCCTGGCGGCCGCTCGGCCAGCTGACCCCGGCCCAGTTCAACTCCTACCGGGCCGCGCTCGGCGAGGGCTCCGGCTTCCAGTCGGCGATGTACCGGCGGATGGAGTTCCTGCTCGGAGAGAAGTCGGCGTCCATGCTCGTCCCGCACCGGGGCGCCCCGCGCGTGCACGCCGAGCTGGAGAAGGCGCTGCACGAGCCGAGCCTGTACGACGAGGTGCTGCGGCTGCTGGCCCGGCGCGGGCACGCGATCCCGGACGCCGTCCTGGCGCGTGACGTGTCCCGGCGGTACGAGCCGTCGCCCGAGGTGGAGGCCGCCTGGACCGCCCTCTACTCCGGTGACCCGAACGACGAACTCGCCCGGCTCGGCGAGGCGTTGACCGATGTCGCCGAGTTGGTGTGGCGCTGGCGCAACGACCATCTGGTGGCCACGCGGCGCGCGATGGGCGCCAAGGCGGGCACGGGTGGCTCCGCCGGGGTGGCCTGGCTGGAGAAGCGGGCGCAGAAGAACGTGTTCCCCGAGCTGTGGACGGCGCGGTCGCATGTCTGAGGCGGCGGCGAAGGCCTTGGTGACGAAGGCCGAGAAACTGGGCGCCGCTGACGAACTGGCGGGCGTGCGTGGGAAGTTCGTGCTGGACGAGGTGGTCTACCTCGACGGCAACTCGCTGGGCGCGCTGCCCGCCGCCGTCCCCGGGCGCGTCGAGGACGTCGTACGGCGGCAGTGGGGCGAGCTGCGCATCCGGTCCTGGGACGAGAGCGGCTGGTGGACGGCGCCCGAGCGGATCGGCGACCGGATCGCTCCGCTGGTGGGCGCGGCGGCCGGGCAGATCGTCGTCGGCGACTCCACAAGTGTCAATGTCTTCAAGGCACTTGTAGGGGCGGTGCGGCTGGTCGGCGGGCCTTCGTCCGGCCGGGACGAGATCGTCGTCGACGCGACGACCTTCCCGACCGACGGCTACATCGCCGAGTCGGCCGCGAGGATGACCGGGTGCACGCTGCGTCCGGTGACGCCGGCGGAGGTGCCCGGCGTGCTGGGCGACCGTACCGCGGCCGTGCTGCTGAACCACGTCGACTACCGCACCGGCCGCCTGCACGACCTGCCGTCGCTCACGGCCGCCGTCCACGCGGCCGGGGCCGTGGCGGTCTGGGACCTGTGCCACAGCGCGGGCGCGCTGCCGGTCGGGCTCGACGAGCACGGCGTCGACCTGGCGGTGGGCTGCACGTACAAGTACCTGAACGGCGGCCCGGGTTCACCGGCGTACCTCTATGTGCGCAGGGAGGTGCAGGACCGCTTCGACTCCCCGCTGCCCGGCTGGAACTCGCACGCGGAGCCCTTCGGTATGCGGGCCTCGTACGAACCGGCGGCGGGCGCGCTGCGCGGCCGGGTCGGGACGCCGGACATCCTCTCGATGCTGGCCCTGGAGGCGGCACTTGACCTCTGGGACGGGGTGTCGATCGAGGCGGTACGGGCCAAGTCCCTTGCGCTGACGGACTTCTTCCTGGAGTGCGTGGCCGCGTACGCGCCCGCGGGCCGGGTGGAGTCGGTGACGCCGGTGGCACACGCGGAGCGCGGCAGCCAGGTGGCGTTGCGGTGCGACGACGCCGGGGACGTGATGAAGGAGCTGATCGCGCGGGGCGTGGTCGGGGACTTCCGGCACCCGGATGTGCTGCGGTTCGGGTTCACGCCGTTGTACGTCGGCTTCGGTGAAGTGGAGCGGGCGGCACGGGTGCTCGGGGAGACGCTGCGGGTCAGGGCAGGAAACGGCTGACGAGCTGGACGACCGCGCTGACGGCGGAGGTGATGGCGCTGACGCCGCCCGCCCCTGCCGTCAGCGAGTCGAGCAGTCCTTGCACGACGGTGCGGTTGGGGCGTTCCCGTTGCAGTTGGGCGTCCAACTGGTCCGTGTCGTCCAGTAGTTGGTCGGAGTTGGGGAGGGCTGCGGAGTACCGCGCGAGCAGCCGCCGCAGCTCGTCGAGACGCTGGTGGAGTTCGAGGGTGTCGGGCGAGACGGGGGCGGCGTTGTAGTTCGCCGTGCCGCCGGGCGCGATGGCGCCGCCGGTGATGTCGCCGCCGCCGGTACTGACGCTGTAGTCGTTGTAGCCGGGGTCGTGGGTGTAGTCGTCACGGTGCCTCATGTGCCGTCTCCTCGCAGCGAGTCACTGTTGGTTGTCAGCCCCGCGGGGCGCTCGAGGCGGCACGCTGCCCGCCCCCTGCACCACTGGCGTTCGCCCTGCCACCAGGGGCGATCGCGCCGCCGCTGATGTGCTTGGCCTTGACGCTGTAGTCGTTGTTCGTGGTGAAGTTCTGGACGAGGTTCTGCTGTTGCCGCTGGAAGTTCTCCGAATCGATGCCGTGGGCCTCCAGGAAGTCGCCGACCGTGTTCAGCAGGTGCTGCTGCGTCGTGGCGAGGGCGCGGCTGAGGTCCCTGCCGAGGAAGTACGTGCCCTCGTCCAGACCGCACGCGAACTCCCGGATGCTGTGCTGGGCGCCGTAGTCGAACTGGTAGCCGCCCCGGATGAGCCGCCGCTGCCGGCGCCGGTGGGCGGCTGCCGCGCGGGCGGAGAAGGCACGCCGCGCCAGCGCCCTCGGCGCGCCCAGCAGCGCGGGCAGCAGCCGTGCCAGTGCCTGCGCCCCGGCGCGTACGGCGGAGCCCGCGGCCGTGCGGTGGGGGAGGCGGTCGACCGCGTAGTACTGCGGGAGCATCGGCAGCAGAGCGTACGCCGACCACTCCAGGTACAGCGTGCCGTGCACCTGCACCGCCCGCAGGTACATCGTGACCACCAACTGCCCGCTCCAGGCGGGGATCTCGATGCTCACGTAGGAGCGCCGGGTGGCGCCCAGGCCGTCCGGCATGGCGCGCATGACGTGCGGGTCGACCCGGGTGAGCGGCGGCTGGTCGCGGGTCGGCAGCAGCCTGCGGTCCAGGGCGACGTTCAGTCCGTCGACGAAGAGGCGCTCCTCCACGCGCAGGTTGTTCAGGCCGATGCCTCGGGCCGCGGCGACCAGGACGTCGTACAACTCGCCGGTGGCGAACGGCCGGGGCGCGCGGCGGCCGCCTTCCGGGCGGACGGTGCCCTTGCGGATGTCGATCGGCATGTCCCACTCGTCGACCTGGAAGCCGCTGCCCGCGAAGGGGTAGTAGTGGGAGCAGACGATCAGGTTCCCGGCGGGCCGCTCGGCCACGGCGGTGAGGCGTTCGCGGACGCGGGAGCTCAACGGGTCGGGTGCCTGGGCGGGTTGGTAGTGGTGCGCGGCCAGTCTCCGACGCAGCACCAGGTGTTCGGTCACCCAGATGTCGACGGCCACGGCCGACCAGCCGAGGAGCAGGGCGGGCAGGGCGCCGAGGGCGTACGGCTGCCAGTCGATCCGCGGCTGGTCGGATTGGAACTCCCCGATGTGGGCGCGGACGCCGATCCCGATCAGCGCGAGCACGCAGAGCAGCAGGGCGAGGAGGACGAGGTCCCGGGCGAGTCGGCGCCTGCGTGCCGCCAGCGCCCACCGCGTGACGACCCCCAGGTCCGCGCCGAACACGGGCGCGAGCGCGCGGTAGGGCTCGTTCACGACCTGCTGTACGACCACGTCGGCGAACCACGGGTCGAGTTGGGTGGCGGCGGCCAGAAAGCGGGTGGACGACGAGCGGGCGTCGTCGTCGACCGGCGGGGGGTCCGCGTGACGCACCGGGCCGGTCGGCAGATCCGGGTCGGCGGCGCGGCGGCGCCGGTGGTCGCGCAGGTCGGTGACGCCGTAGCCGTTGCCGTAGCCGTTGCCGTGGCCGTTGCCGTGGAACACGAGCTGCACGGACCCGCATTGGAGAAGGTCCCCCTCGGCCAGCCGCACCGGCCGGTCCGGCGCGAGCCGCACCCCGTTGTGCAGGACGCCGTTGCTGGAGTGCAGGTCGTTCAGCCAGACCCCGTCGCTGCCGAGGCGCAGTTCGGCGTGGCGTTTGCTGACGTCGGGGGAGGCGAGGCGGATGTCGCCGAACCGGCCGAGGACATGAACATCCTGATTCAACTCCCAGCGAGTGCCCGCGAGTTGACCCGGCGCCTTGACGACGAGATAGGGCTTCCGTCCCCCGTTCCCGGCCATGCTGTACATCCCCCGTCCCGCAGCCCCCGCTCCGGCACGACGTGCGCATGCGCCACGTACGCCCGGATACATCTGCGATGCGGGCCATGTTCCTCGTGCGCTGATGTGCCCCGCAATCCACAAAATTGGGGGTTGCGCGGGGCGGTTGCGAGGGACCCTAGGTGGTGGCGTAGACGCCGGCCGCGGCGGCAGCGAACGCGGCTCGGGCCGCGCGGTCCGCGGCGGCGGGGGCCGGGGGCGTTCCGGTGGTGAGGAGGGCGTAGTAGAGCGGGGCGGACACGGCTCGTACGACTTCCTCGGCGTCCGTCCCCGGTGGCAACTCCCCGCGTGCGACGCCCTGTTGGACGCAGGGGGCCCACTCGGCGACCCGGATGTCGTAGAACCGTCGTAGGGCCTCGGCGGTGCGTTCGTCGCAGGTGGCGGCGGCGATCACCGCGCGGAACAGGGCGCCTTGGCGGGGATCGGCGAGGGTGCGCTGGACGAGGCGGGCGTTGGCGCGGAGGTCGCCCAGCACCGTGCCGGTGTCCTCGCGGGGCAGGGACTGTTCGGCCATGTCGGCGAGGAGGTCGGCGACCAGGCCGGTGACCGAGCCCCAGCGCCGGTACACGGTCGTCTTGCCGACCTCGGCGCGGCGGGCCACGTCGGCGAGGTCGAGATGCGCGAACCCGTGCTCGGCGAGGACGTCACCGGCCGCCCGCAGCACGGCCGCGCGGACACGGGCGGTACGCCCTCCGGGACGTACGGTGCCGGGTTCGGCGGACATATCGGCCTCCATGGGGCGGTTGCGGGGGCTGTCGCGGGTGACTGCCGTGCGAAACGGGGCCAGCGTAACGAAACAGCAGAACCGTTTAAGCCTCACCGAGCGTGACATCCGTGTGTCCGCGCACGTCACGGGCCTGATACCGTCCCCGCCAACAGGGGAAATCCTCGCGAATTCTCATCCAATTGCGTTTCATCGCTGAGAGGTTGGAGCATGCCCGACGACTCCGCAGCAGCCCGGGCCGCCGCCGAGGAGGAGTCGGCGTTCTCCCACCCGCCCGTCGACCCCGACGTCAGCTCCGCGTACGGCGACCACCCCGACCAGGTGATCGACTTCTACGCTCCGAGGACCGAGCTCCCGGCCGGGACGCCGGCCCCGCTGGTGGTCGTGCTGCACGGGGGCGCGTGGCGGGCGCCGTACGACCGGCGGCACGTCACCCCGTTCGCGGACTATCTGGCGCGACGGGGGTTCGCCGTGGCGAACGTCGAGTACCGGCGGGGGGCGTTGCTGCCGGGGCAGGACGCTTCCGGCGGTCCGGTGGCCGGTCGGTGGCCGGACACGTTCGACGACGTGGCCGCGGCGATGGACGCGCTTCCCGCGCTCGTACGGGACGCCCTCCCGCAGGCCGACCCGCGCCGCACGGTGATCACGGGGCACTCGGCGGGCGGACACCTGGCGCTGTGGGCCGCGGCCCGGCACGTCCTGCCGGCCGACTCCGGGTGGCGCGTGGACCGGCCCCCGCCACTGCGGGGTGTGGTCGCGCTGGCCCCGATCGCGGACTTCACGGTGGCGGAGAAACTGGGCGTGTGCGGTGGCGCTTCGCTGCAACTCCTGGGCGGCGAGGAACACTTCGCGCCCCGCCGACCGTACGCCGACCCGGCCCTGCTGCTGCCGACGGGCATCGCGACGACGCTGGTACAGGGCCGCACGGACGACGTGGTCCCCCAGGCGGTGGCCGACGCGTACGCGGACGCGGCGGCGAAGGCGGGGGAGGTGGTGGGGGTGACACTGCTGGAGGACGTCGGCCACTTCCCGCTGATCGATCCGGCGGCGGACGCGTGTGCGGTGGTGGCGGAGGAGATCGCGCAGCTGGCGTGGTGACGGGTGACGAGGGCTCCCTATTGGGGAGGCCCCCTTCATACCCGTAATACCTGAGAGCTACGTCGGAGGTGAGCTCCCCGGCGGGACGCGGACGAGGCGTCCGGCTCCGTAATTTCCCACTCGGACAGACCCGATGGCCGGGCGGTCCGGGAGGGGGAGACGGACGTGGGGTTCTCGATCAACTGGCGCGGTTCGCAGACCATGGGTCACGGCAGCGGCGGCATCCTCCGAGTCCCCGCACAGCCTGCGGCGCACGAGGACGCCGTGCCGTCTGCGGGCGGTTGTGCCGGGGAGTCTGCGGTGCAGGGCGGTCGTGCCGCGGAGTCCGTCGCGCACCGTCATGCCGTGCCGTCTGCGGGCGGTCACGCCGGGGAGTCTGCCGCGCATCGTCCTGCCGTGCCGTCTGCGGGCGGTCACGCCGGGGAGTCCGCCGCGCATCGTCACGCCGTGCCGTCTGCGGGCAGTCGTGCCGCTGGGGCGGCACGGGTGGGCGCAGGCGGCACCCCGCCAGCGCGGGCAAGCGCAACGCCCCCACCCGCACCCCCACCCCGCCGCACCCACAAATGGCGCCGAGCCACCCTCGCGACCCTCATCACCGCCGCCGTAGTACTGCCCCTCTCCGCCGCGGCCCGCCCGGAAATCCCGGCACCGGCTCCCGCAACGCTCCCCCCACTGACAGCGTCGACGCTGGACACCGCATACGCAGCCAACAGAGCCAACGCCGCTGAGTCATCCCGCATGGCCGCCGCCCACGGCGACACGCACCGCGCCGCAGCCGACCGCTCCCTCGCCACCCCCACCCGCCACCTCCTCCACTTCGACGGCCGAGGCGAAGGCCAAGTCACCGAGGTCCTCGGCGACTTGGCCCACGCCGACCACATCGCCGTCCTCGTCCCCGGCTCCGACACCTCCCTGGACACCTACGACCGCTTCCGAGCCGAAGCGACGGCCCTCCAACACCAGCTGAACCGCACCGAGCCCCACACAGCCGTCATCGCCTGGCTCGGCTACAAAACCCCGGACACCATCAGCACGACCGTCACGACCACCGGCAGAGCAGACCAAGCCGCCCCGCAGCTCCGGCAGTTCATACGCCAACTCCGAGGCATCGTCGGCCAGGAGACCACCGTCTCCCTCCTCTGCCACTCCTACGGCTCGGTCGTCTGCGCCCGCGCCGCCACCGCCCTGGACGCGACCGACCTCGTCCTCCTCGGCAGCCCCGGCACCGGCGCCGACACCGCCGCCGCCCTGCACACCCGCGCCCACGTCTGGGCGGCCCGCGGCACCGACGACTGGATAGCGGACGTACCGCACATCAAGACCGACCTCTTCGGCACGACCGTCGGCTTCGGCACCGACCCCATGTCCCCGTCCTTCGGCGCGAGCCGCTTCGCGGCGGGCGACGGCGGCCACAGCGACTACTTCGCCCCCGGCTCGGTCTCCCTGACCAACCTGACCAGGATCGTCCTGGGCGAGACCTCGGAGGTGACCCGTGCGTGACCTGCCCCAGGCCCCCGCCCTGCGCTCCGCCCGGAAAGGCATACGCGAGGCCATACAGCAGGGCGCCGCCCGAGTAGACGCCGCGACACCCGCCGACCGGGACAGGGCCGTGGACGCCCTGCGGGCCGTCGCCATCCTCGGCGTGGTCCTCGGCCACTGGCTGGTGACCGCCCTGGTGGCGGACGGCCGAAGCCTGCACACGGCGAGCCCGTTGCAGCACATGCCATGGCTGGCCCCGATCTCCTGGGCGTTCCAGACGCTCGCGGTGTTCTTCCTGGTCGGCGGCCATGTGGCGACCCGGAGCCACGCCTCCGCCCGCGCCCGGGGCACGACGTACGGGGCGTGGCTGACCGCCCGGCTGTCCCGGCTGTTCAAACCGGTCGCGGCCGTCCTCACCCTGTGGACGGTGGCGGCGGTCGGACTGCTCCTGACCGGCGCGGAGTTCGGCACGGTCCACACCCTCGTCAAACTGGCGCTGTCGCCCATGTGGTTCCTCGTGGTGTTCGCCGCGCTGACGGCGGCGACCCCGTTGCTGACCCGGCTGAGCCCGCTGTGGCCGCTCGCCGCCGTGCTCCATGTCGATCTGATCCGCTTCGGCCTCGGCGGCCCGCCCTGGCTCGGCTGGGTCAACGTGGCCGCGGGCTGGCTGGTGCCGTTCACGCTGGGCGCGGCCTGGACGCGCGGCGAGTTGGAGCGTCGGCGGGCGGGCTGGATTCTGCTGACGGGCGGCGCGGCGGCGACGGCGGCGCTCGTGGCGTGGGCCGGCTATCCGGCGTCGATGGTCGGCGTCCCCGGCGTCGCGGTGTCCAACCTGAACCCGCCGACGCTGGCCGCCGTCACCTTCGGCCTGGCCCAGTGCGGGCTCGCCCTGCTGCTGCGCGACCGGCTGCGCGGAGCGATGCGCCGGCCGCTCGCCTGGGCGGCGGTCGCCCTGGTGAACCTCTCCGCGATGACGATCTTCCTGTGGCACCAGACGGCACTGATGGCGACCACCGCAACGGGCCTGTTCGCCGGCCGCCTGCCGGGCCTGCACACCGTGCCGGACGGCCTCGGATGGGTCGCGGCGCGGCTGGCCTGGCTGCCGGTGTTCGCCGCCGTCCTCGCCGTCTGCTGGACGGCGTTCCGGGGCTACGAGCAGGGGCGTCGGCGGGGCGGGAGTACACGGGTGGTGCGGACCGGCCGCCCGTCCGAGCGGGGTACGACGAGGGAGATGCGGCATGTCTAGGCTGAGCCGCGTGACGGAAACGGGGATCCAGCACGTGGTCGTGGGACGCGTACGACGCTGGCTGCGTGTGCTGCGCGACGATCTGTGGACGTTCCGGGCGGACCCGCTGCCCCCGTCGCTGTGGCTGCGCTGGCTGCCGCACGGCCTGCTCTGTCTGATCGCGTTCGGCGTCACCGTCGCCGGCACGCCCCAGCTCGAGGAGCGCGTGGGGCTGGCCTTCGGATGGGCCTTCCCGCTCTCGCTCGCGCACGGCTGTGCGGTGCTTCTCGGGATGTGGCGGCCCATCCCGGCGTTCTGGCTGTCTACGGTGGCCTCGCTGCTGGCGGCGCTGCTGGTGCACGGCAAACTCGGGGGCCCGGCCGGGGGGTTCACCTGGCCGTGGAGCACGACCGGAATCATCACGCATGTGGTCGTGCTGCTGCTGCTCGCCCTGCGGGTGCGGGCGCGGGTCCCCACCGAGGCGCTGGCCCTGACCGCCCTGGTCACCTATGTCCTGCAAGGCCTGTGGGGCGGCCCCGACTACTCGAGCACCGGGGTGCTCACGCTCTCCCTGTGCTCGGTGTCCGTGGTACTCGGCGCCGCCCTGCGCGGTCGCCGTGAGGCCCGCGCGGAGCTCGTCGAGCAGACGTCGCTCACCGCCGAGGAGCGCGCCCGGCGCACGGTGCTGGAGGAGCGCAGCCGGATCGCCCGCGAGCTGCACGACGTGGTGGCCCACCACATGTCGGTGATCTCCATCCAGGCCCAGGTCGCCCCGCACCTGGTGGAGAACCCGTCCGACGAGCTCAAGGAGAACCTGGAGGGCATCCGGGAGAACGCGCTGGAGGCGCTGACCGAACTCCGCCGGGTGCTGGGCGTGCTGCGCTCCGAGCACCCCGACACCCCGGACCAGGTCGGCGCGCCCGGCACCGACACCGGCACCGCCCCGCACACCCCGCAGCCCACCCTCGACCGACTCGACGCGCTGGTGGAGAACACCCGGGCGGCCGGGCTGACCGTCCGGGTCGACGTCCAGGGCACCCGTGGGCAGCTGCCGCAGGGCGTGGAGCTGTCGGCGTACCGGATAGTGCAGGAGGCGCTGAGCAACGTCCTGCGCCACGCGCCCGGCGCGACGGCCGCCGTGCGGCTCGTCCACCACAAGCACGGCGTGGACGTGCGGGTCACCAACTCGCCGCCCACGGGCCGGGTCCCGCTCTCCCGTGGCGCCGGCCACGGCCTGCTCGGCATGCGGGAGCGGGCCGCGATGCTCGGCGGCACGCTGCGCGCGGGGCCGGGGCCAGACGGCGGCTTCGAGGTGGCCGCGTTCCTGCCGACGTCACCCCCGTGGGCCGAGGCCCCCGCCGTCGGCTCCGCCTCCGCCCCCTCCCCTGATCCCAAGGACGGCCCCGTATGACGAGCAGCAGCCCCATCCGTGTCCTCATCGCCGACGACCAGCAGATGGTCCGGCAGGGCTTCACCGTGCTGCTCAACACCCAGCCCGACATCGATGTGGTCGGACAGGCGGTCGACGGCCTGGACGCGGTGAAGAAGGTCGCCGAACTCGCCCCGGACGTCGTGCTGATGGACATCCGCATGCCGGAGCTCGGCGGGATCGAGGCCACCCGCCGGATCACCGAGGCGACCCCGCAGATCAGAGTGCTGGTGCTCACGACCTTCGACCTTGACGAGTACGTGTACGAGGCGCTGCGCGCGGGCGCCTCGGGCTTCCTGCTGAAGGACGCCTCCGCCGACCAGCTCGCGGAGGCGGTGCGGGTGGTGGCGGCCGGTGACGCGCTGCTCGCGCCCGGCATCACCCGGCGGCTGATCACCGAGTTCTCCCGCCTCGACAACCGCCCCAAGCCCCCGTTGAAGGAGCGCGTGGGCGATCTGACCGAGCGGGAGACGGAGGTGCTGGCGCTGATCGCGCAGGGCTTGTCGAACGCGGAGATCGCCCAGCGGCTGGTGGTGGCCGAGCAGACGGTGAAGACGCACGTGGGCCGGATTCTGGTGAAGCTGGGGCTGCGGGACCGGACGCAGGCGGCGGTGTTCGCGTACGAGTCGGGGCTGGTGCGGCCGTCCGGCTACTGAACCGGCGGGCCGTCGAAGGCAGGGCCGCGGGGCCCGGGCCGTTGGCCCGTGGAGGACCCGTAGTACCTGAGACGGATGCCGGAGGACCCCTCTCACTGGTGACGACCGCGAGGCGGGCCTCCGCCTACCGTTCTGTACGTGACCGAGACGACCCACATGCAGACATCGCCGGCGGGGGACGGGGCCGGGCCGCGCAGCCCGGAGTTCCGGCTGGCCGCGAACGCCCTGCGCGGACTGCGCCAGGACCTGTTCCACGACGCCTTCGCCTACCGCCCGCTGCTCCGGATGCGGGTCGACGGCCCGCTGACCCGGCGGCTGCCCGGCCCCTTGCGCGAGTACGCTGCCTGGACACCGCACGCCGTGATCTCCGCGGCGGCCGTGATCACGCTGCTGATGGCCGCGGTCGACAACAGCGGCACGGCCGCGCTGCTTGGCCCGCTCGCCGTCCTCCCGATCCTGCTGACCATGCTCCGGCCGATCGCGGCGTTCTGGCTGTCCATGGCGGCCACCCCGGTCAGCCAGGTCTTCGGCAGCTCCCTGGACGGCTATCCGTGGCTGCCGGCCAGCTTCGCCTGTCATCTCACCGTGCTGACGGTGGTGGCGATACGCACCAAGCCGCGTACGGCCGCGTGCATGTGGGCGGTGACCGCGGTGTACGCCTTCGTGGCGGACGTGATCCTCGGCCCGGTCTACTACTACGGCGACGACACCGCGCCCATGCTGGTCCTCTCCGCGCTGGTCATGCTGGTCGTCGCCGTCTGGCACACCCGCCGCGAGGCCCGCCAGGAGGTGACCGCCCAGCAGACGGTGACGGCGCACGAGCGGTCCAAGCGCACGCTGCTGGAGGAGCGGTCGACGATCGCCCGCGAGCTGCATGACGTGGTCGCGCACCACATGTCGGTGGTCGCCATCCAGGCCGAGGCGGCGCCCTACCGGGTGGAGAACCCGCCGCCGGAGCTGGAGCGGGCGTTCGCGACGATCCGGGAGAACGCGGTGGCGGCGCTCACGGAACTCCGCCGGGTGCTGGGCGTGGTGCGCGCCGAGGACTACGAGGCCCCGGACGCCCCGCAGCCCACGCTCGCCGACCTCGACGGACTGCTGGCCAATGTGCGGGACACGGGGCTGAGCGTGCGGAAGACGGTGACGGGCGCGGTGCGCGAGCTGCCGCAGGGGGTGGAGTTGTCGGCGTACCGCATAGTCCAGGAGGCGCTCAGCAACACGCTCCGGCACGCGCCGGGCGCGAGCGCGCAGGTGGAGATCGGTTACGTCCTCGGGGGGCTGGGCCTGCGGGTCGTCAACGACCCGCCGCCGGCCGGCACCCTGCTGAAGCCGTCGCCCGGCGCGGGGCACGGCATCACGGGGATGCGGGAGCGCGTCTCGATGCTGAACGGCGAGATGACGGCGGGCGCGACGGACGAGGGGGGTTACGAGGTGGCGGTGTACCTGCCGGTGCCGAGTGCGAGCGAGGGTGACGCATGACCATCCGCGTGCTGATCGCGGACGACCAGATGATGGTGCGCGAGGGCTTCTCGGTGCTCCTCAACGCGATGCCGGACATCGAGGTCGTCGGCGAGGCGGTCAACGGCCGTGAGGCGGTGACGAAGGTCCGCGAGCTGGGCCCGGACGTGGTCCTGATGGACATCCGGATGCCGGAGCTGAACGGCATCGAGGCGACGCGCGAGATAGTGGCGGCGGACGGTGCGGCGAAGGTGCTGGTGCTGACGACGTTCGACCTGGACGAGTACGTCTACCAGGCGCTGAAGGCGGGCGCCTCGGGCTTCCTCCTGAAGGACGCCTCCGCCCGTCAACTGGCGGACGGAGTAAGGGTGGTGGCGTCCGGAGAGGCCCTCCTCGCCCCCTCCGTGACCCGCCGCCTGATCACGGAGTTCTCGCGGCTCTCCGACGCCCCCCGCCTGATGTCCTCCGCCCACGCGGCCTACGGCGACCTCACCGACCGCGAGACCGAGGTCCTGGTCCTGATCGCGCAGGGCCTGTCGAACGCGGAGATCGCCGGGCGGCTGGTGGTGGCGGAGTCGACCATCAAGACCCACGTCAGCCGCGTCCTGGTGAAACTGGGGCTGCGGGACCGGACGCAGGCGGCGGTGTTCGCATACGAGGCGCGGTTGGTGACGCCGGGATAGGGGCCGTAGGAGGGTTCGAAAAATAGGGTGGGTGTCAGCCGATGAGTTTCTCCGTGATCAGCGGTCGTAGATCACAGCTGGACACGAGACAGCACCGGACAGACAGACAAGCGACGGAGGAACCGACATGCGCACCCTCATCAGCACCGCCTTCATCTCCCTCGACGGCGTCGTGGAGGCCCCGGGCGGAGAGCCCGGTTACCGGAACTCCGGGTGGACCTTCAAGGACATCGAGTTCCTCCCAGAGGCGTTCGAGATCAAGGGCCGTGAGCAGAAGGAAGCGGCCGCGATGCTCCTGGGGCGGACCAGCTACCAGGCGTTCAGCCCGGTGTGGCCCGGCATGGAGGAGTTCGCCGACTACAAGGTGATGCCGAAGTACGTGGTCTCGACGACGCTCACGGACGACGACCTCGTCTCGGACTGGGGCGACACCACGATCCTGCGCTCCCTCGACGAGGTCGCCGAGCTGAAGAAGACCGAGGGCGGCCCGATCATCGTCCACGGCAGCGCCTCGCTGAACCAGTCGCTCGCCGACGCCGACCTCATCGACCGCTACCACCTCCTGGTCTTCCCCGTCCTCCTCGGCGCCGGCAAGCGCCTCTTCCCGACGACGGACAAGGACAAGCAGCGCCTGAAGCTGGTCGAGCACGAGGCCTACGCGAACGGCCTTCAGAAGAACGTCTTCGACGTGGTGCGGTGACGGGGGCCGCGGCGCTTCCGGCGGGGAGTTCAGTGCCAGTTGCTGATCTGGACGTCGTCCGGCGCGGGCTCGCCCTTGCCGGTCTCGATCAGCTTCTTGAGGCTCATCAGGTAGGTCGCCCACTTGGTGCTGCAGTGGTACATGAACTCCACCGGCTCCTTCCAGCCCTCATGACGGAACAGCACGATCGTGAAGTCGTCCTCCTGCTTCAGCTCGAAGCGGACGTGTGTGCCGATCCATTCCTCGGGCCCGTCGACGACCTCCCAGACCAGGCGCTCGGCGGGCTGGGCCTCGAGGACCTTCATGTCGAACCCGCCGGGTACGAAACGGAACCGGATGACTCCTCCGACACGGGGGTCGCCGTCCGTGTCCCGCGTCCACCAGTCCGCGAGCCCCTCGACGGTGGTCAGGGCCGTGTAGACGGCCTCGGGGGATGAGGTGATTCCGATCCTGTGCAGGATGTCGGGCATCTCGATACCTCTCTCTGATGTGGTGTTCCTGATGGCCGGGGTCAGTTCTCCCGGTCGCGCTGGATCGCCTCGGCGATGCGCTTGATGCGGTGCAGCCGCGCGTCCCAGCTCGCCCCGACCGAGGCCAACTGGGCGACAGCGCGGGCGAGTTGCTCCTCGTCCACCTCGTATCGGCGCTCGCGGCCGGACGGGGTCGCGTGGACCAGCCCCACCCGGTGGAGTACGCCGAGATGTTTGGCGACGGCCTGGCGCGTGACCGGCAGTCGGTCGCTCAGCGAGGTCGCCGTCCCGAAGCCGTCGGCCAGCATCAGGTCGAGCATCCGACGCCGGGTCGGGTCTCCGACGGCGGACCACAGCTCGTCGTCGACGGTGACGCTCACGGCGTGGACACCAGTCGGTTCACATAGGCGACGAGGCGCGGCAGGAAGTGGTCCCAGCCGGCGGCGTGCTCGCGGTAGGCGTTCTCCAGCACGGCTGCCTCCCAGCCCCGTTCCCGGAACCCCGCTTCACTGAAGCGCAGCAGCGTGCCCGAGCCGGACGGGGTCAGTTCGAAGGTCACCAGGAGGGAGTTGGTCGGCGTCGCGACCTCGCCCTCGTCGTACACCCACCGGAAGGAGAACCGCCGGGGCGGATCGGCGTCCACGACGGTCAGCGATTCGACCTTCGCGTCCGGCGTGCTCCTGTCCCCGAAAGAGATGACTCCGGTGGCGCCCGGTACGGGCTTGAACTCGATCTCGTCCGGCCACCACTCCCTCAGGTGCTCGGGCCTGCTGACGACCTCGTAGACCACCTCGGGGGTGGCGTCGATTTGGATCTCCCGCTCGATGCTGCCGTACTCCATGCCGCTCACCCGGCCCTTTCGCAACCTTTGGTTGCGTATCACTGTAAGCCCCGGTGGCGGTTATGCGCAACCATCGGTTGCGTGTCGCGGTCATGCCGTCGCCAGTAGCGGGTGCCGCGGGCGTCACCCGTTGGGATGCCTCGGGATGACCAGTTCACGGAGGGGGTCGCCGCCGTCGACGAACAGCCGGGCGCCCGCCCTTGTCGCCTCGGCCACACGCCGCAGCACCAGTTGGCCGGCCTCGGGGTGCCGCCCGTCGAGCGCCCCGACGCGGACGGCGAACACGAGGTCGTACGGCTCCTCGTCGGCCCGCAGCACGAACTCCTCCGCGGCGACCTGCCGGACCCTCATACGCCCCGAGCCGATCTCCTCCGCCGACGCCGCTCCGGCCTGGGCGATGGCAGTGGCGGATCGGTCGATGGCCAGGATGTGGCCGGTGGTGAGCCGGTGGGCGACGGCCCGTGCGGCGGCCCCGGGTCCGCACCCGATCTCGAGCACACGCGAGTCCGGGCGCAGGGGGAGCGCCTCCACGATCGCCGCGAGACGCGGGGACAGGGCGCTCATGCTGTCGCCAGTTCGCACCACACGTACTTACCCCGGTTGCCGAATCTCGACAACGGCTGCCAGCCCCAGAGGTCGGAGGTGGCGGCGACGAGGGCGAGGCCGCGGCTGGATTCGGCGTTCAGGTCGCCGGTCAACTTCTGGGGCGGGTCCGGGGGTTCGGGATCGGCATCCCACGCACCGATCCGCAGCACACCGTCCCGCCAGCGGAGCCGCAGGGCGGCGGGGCCGTCGGTATGAAGAACGGCGTTGGAGACCAACTCCGCGGCGAGCAGCTCCGCGGCGTCGACGAGGGTGATGAGGCCGTGCATGGTCAGGATGAGCCGGAGGGTGCGGCGACTGACGGTGACGGCTCTGGGGTCGTTGGGGATGTCGAGGGAGTACTCCCAGGAGTCGGCGGTGGTTTCGGGCATGCGGATAACTCCGTTCAGGGGGTGGGGAGTTGGGTGCGGTGGCGGTGCCGCAGGGTGGTTGCGGTGCACTTCCGCAGGGTGAGCGTTGCGTCACTGACGGTAGAGGAGTAATTACTCCTCGCGCAACTGGTTGGCGTAACCTGGCGCCCGAACGAGGTACTACGGCAGGGCTGTTGAGGAGAGTGCATGGCGCCGAGGAGTCACGCCACCGCGAGGCAAGTGCGGTTGGGCACCGAGCTGCGTCGACTGCGTGAGGCCGCCGGGCTGAAGGCGCGTGAGGTAGCGGGACTGCTGAACTCCACCTCGGCCCAGATAAGCCAGGTGGAGCTGGGTCTCTCCGGTGCCAGCGAGGAGCGGGTTCGGCGACTCGCGGCTCATTACGCCTGCACCGACGAGGCGTTGATCGACGCCCTCGT
Organism: Streptomyces justiciae; assembly: GCF_015163075.1. Lineage (GTDB taxonomy): Bacteria > Actinomycetota > Actinomycetes > Streptomycetales > Streptomycetaceae > Streptomyces > Streptomyces justiciae. Next base: position 235,454 of record NZ_JADDXU010000003.1, on the reverse strand, counting down.
AGCCATGGCGACGGAGCGGACGCGTGGCTGGTGGGAGGAGTACCGGGGAGTGCTTCCTCCGGTGTTCATGGACACGGCCGAGGCCGAGCATCATGCGACATTCCTGCGCGAGGTCGTGATCACCCGCATCCCAGGGCTCCTTCAGACCCCGGACTACGCACGCGCGGTCTTCGCCTACATGAACCCTGAGCTGCCTGAGAGCGAAGTGGCCCCCAGGGTGGAGCACCGTATGCGGCGTCGTGCTGTCATCGAGGGTGACAACCCCACCCCGTACGAGGCGATCATCCACGAGGTCGCCCTGCGGCTCCGTGTCTCCGACCGCAAGTCCTCGTGTGCCCAGCTTCGGCAGATCCTGGACTTGGTTGAGCAGGGCCATGCCACCGTGCGCGTGATCCCTACCGACCAGGACGGCTTTGCAGGTTCCGGGGCCTCGATGATGTATGCGGGAGGCCCCGTGCCCCGGCTCGACACCGGGATGCGGGATTCGCCCACGGGCATCGCGTTCATTGATGCCGAATCCCAACTAGACCGACTGCGGGCGCTGCTCCGTAGGGTGGAAAGCGCGTCGCTGGACCCTGTGGCGTCGCGTGACTTCATCCACCGTATGGCGAAGGAACTCTGATGAACTGGCGTAAGTCCACGTACTCCGACGGCGGCGACGGCGACACCTGCGTCGAGATCGCGGAACTCCCCACCCACATATCCATCCGCGACTCAAAAGCCCCTACCCGAGCCACCCTCTCCTTCCCCCCCGCCTCCTTCACGGCCCTCATCAACCACCTGAAGGAAGAAGTCCCCCCATGGAACAGCGAGTCACCCTGATCACCCTCGGCGTCTCCGACCTGGCCCGCAGCAAAGCCTTCTACGAAGCCCTCGGCTGGCAGGGCCAGGAGGTCCAGGAGACCGTCTTCTTCCAGGCCGGCGGTCTCGGACTGGTCCTCTGGGGCCGCGACAAGCTCGCCGCCGACTGTGGTCTGGAGGCCGGCAAGGAACCGCCCGCCTTCGGCGGCATCGTCCTCGCGCACAACGTCCGTGACGACAGCGAGGTCGACGACCTCCTCGCAGCGGCCCGAGCCGCCGGCGGCACCGTCACCAAGCCCGCCGCCCTCAATGAGATCGGCTTCTACTCCGCCGCCTTCACCGACCCCGACGGCCACGCCTGGGAGATCGCCCACAACCCCGGCTTCCCCCTCGCGGAGGACGGCACGCTAACGCTGCCCGACTTCGGCCGACCCTGACCGCTAGGACCCCGTCGCCGGGAACAGGCGTTCCACCGCCCGCACCACCGCCGCCCGGCGTGCCGCCAGGGAGCGGTCGTGGGTCTGGTCCGCCGCCGCGTCCACGAGGTCGAGCTGGCCCGCCCAGGCCATGGCGATCTGGTTGAGGAACACGAGGATGTCGATGGGCTCCCAGGAGGGATCCAGCTGGCCCGCCTCCTGTGCCTTGCGGATCTGTTCCGCCTTGCGGCGGATCGCCTCCCCGGTCACGGTGTCGGCCGTGTCGCCGGCCAGTTCCAGCCGGCCCCAGCTCATGATCCGGTAGCGGTCGGGGTGCCGGATGAAGTAGTCGTGCACGCGGCCGGCGTACTCGGGCAGGTTCGTCGGGTCCAGGCGGGTCGCCTCGGAGACCGCGCACATCTCCCGTTCGGCGATGAAGCCGTAGAGCTCTTCCTTGCTGCGGAAGTACGCGTAGAGGCGTTCCGTGCTGGTCTTCGCGGCCTTGGCGATACGGGTGATGCGGGCGCCGGCGATCCCGTACCGGGCGAACTCGGCGCGCGCCGCGGTGACGATGCGGTCGCGGGTCGAGTCCGGGGTCGTCGAAGAGGTCATGTCTCGAGGTTACCCAGCCAAAACGTTCTGTTTGGCAAGGGTGGCCGTCCGGGCGTACAGTCGGTCAAAGCAAACGTTTTGGTTTGACGCGATGGCAGGAGTACGTCATGCAGCAGAGGACACTCGGCGGCCAGGGCCTCACCGTCTCGGCGCTCGGTTACGGCGCGATGGGCCTGACCATGGCCTACGGGCCCGGCGACGAGCAGGAGGGCGTCGCCGCCATCCAGCGCGCCCATGAGCTGGGCGTCACCTTCATCGACACCGCCGAGCTCTACGGCTGGGGCACCGGGTCGAACGAGATCCTGGTCGGCAAGGCGGTCAAGGGCTTCCGGGACGAGGTCGTGCTGGCCACGAAGTTCGGCTTCGATCTGTCCGACCTCTCGGACATGTCCAAGGGGTTCGGGCTCAACAGCCGTCCCGAGAACATCCGCAAGGTCGCCGACAACAGCCTGCGATACCTCGGCGTCGACCACATCGACGTCTTCTACCAGCACCGCGTCGACCCGGACGTGCCGATCGAGGAGGTCGCCGGGACGGTCAAGGAGCTGATCGACGCGGGCAAGGTGAAGTACTTCGGGCTCAGCGAGGCCGGTCCGCAGACCATCCGCCGCGCCCACGCCGTACAGCCGGTGTCGGTGCTCCAGACCGAGTACAGCCTCTTCGAGCGGGACGTCGAGCGGCTCTTCCCGGTCCTCGACGAACTCGGCATCGGTTTCGTCCCGTACTCCCCGCTCGGCCGCGGCTTCATCACCGGCACGGCCAAGCCCGCCGACGCGTACGACGCGACCGACATGCGCCGCGGCGACCCGCGCTGGCAGCCCGGCAACTTCGAGAAGAACGTCGAGGCCGTCGAGCGCCTCGCCGCCCTCGCCGCGTCCAAGGGCGCCACCGTCCCCCAGCTGGCCCTGGCCTGGCTGCTCACCCGCGGCGAGCACATCGTGCCGATTCCCGGCACCCGCAGTGTGCGGCGCATCGAGGAGAACGCGGCCGCCGCGGACCTCACCCTGACCGACGCCGACCTCGCAGCGATCGCCGAGATCCTTCCGCACGGCGGTTTCGGTGCCCGCTACGCGGCGGAACACGTCCCGGTCTGGGTCTGACACCCCTGGTCAGGAGGGGGAGGGTCGGGCTAGCGTCCGTTCATGGCAGCCTTCGACCCGTGGGACCCGGCATTTCTGGCCGACCCGTACCCCGCCTATGCCGACCTGCGCGCCAAGGGCCGCGTCCAGTACTACGAGCCCACCAACCAGTGGCTGGTCCCGCAGCACGCCGACGTGTCGGCACTGCTGCGGGACCGGCGGCTGGGGCGGACGTACCAACACCGGTTCTCGCACGAGGACTTCGGCCGCACCCCGCCGCCCGCCGAGCACGAGCCGTTCCACACCCTCAACGACCACGGCATGCTCGACCTGGAGCCGCCGGACCACACCCGCATCCGGCGGCTGGTGTCGAAGGCGTTCACGCCCCGGACGGTGGAGCGCCTGAAGCCGTACGTGGCCCGGCTCGCCGGGGAACTGGTGGACGGGCTGGTGCGGAAGGGCGGCGGCGATCTGCTCGGCGACGTCGCCGAGCCGCTGCCCGTCGCGGTCATCGCCGAGATGCTGGGCATCCCGGAGGCCGACCGCGGCCCGCTGCGGCCCTGGTCGGCGGACATCTGCGGGATGTACGAGCTGAACCCGCCGGAGGACGTGGCGGCGAGGGCGGTCCGCGCCTCCGTCGAGTTCTCGGAGTATCTGCGCGGGCTCATCGCCGTACGACGCGACGAACCCGGCGACGACCTCATCTCCGGTCTCATCGCCGCCCATGACGAGGGCGACCGGCTCACCGAGCAGGAGATGATCTCGACCTGCGTGCTGCTGCTGAACGCCGGGCACGAGGCGACGGTCAACGCCACCGTCAACGGCTGGTACGCGCTGTTCCGCAACCCCGACCAGCTCGCGGCCCTCCGCGCGGACCACTCCCTGATCCCGTCCGCGATCGAGGAGTTGATGCGCTACGACACCCCGCTCCAGCTCTTCGAGCGCTGGGTGCTGGACGACATCGAGATCGATGGCACGACGATCCCGAGGGGCGCGGAGATCGCCATGCTCTTCGGCTCCGCCAACCACGACCCGGCGGTGTTCCAGGACCCCGAGCGCCTCGACCTCACCCGCCCGGACAACCCGCACATCTCCTTCAGCGCCGGCATCCACTACTGCATCGGCGCCCCGCTGGCCCGTATCGAACTGGCCGCCTCGATGACGGCCCTGCTGGAGAAGGCCCCGACCCTCACCCTGGCCGCCGAGCCCGAGCGGAAGCCGAACTTCGTCATCAGGGGGCTGGAAGGGCTCCGGGTGGAGGTGGAGTAGCCCAGGGGGCCGGCCTCTCTCACGACGCCCCGAGGCGACGGCCCGCGAGCAGGACCTCGTGGACCGAGCCCGGGGGTTCGAGGAGCATGAAGCCGGCCTCCTGGCCCTGGTGGTAGATCTTCAGACGGGGCCCGTCGGCGGTCAGGCGCAGCTCTGGCCAGGGGTACGCCCACAGGAGGTTGGCGTGCTCCCAGAGCTGCAGGTGCCGGGAGGTCAGCAGCAGCTGGAAGGGCGGGTTCTCGTAGGGGGTGGGGGCTCGCCCGGGTGTGAAGGGCGGCCGCACGGTGTAGGTGCTGAGCAGCTTCTCGCCCGGCGCGAGCGTCTCGGCGCGGAGGGCGTTCTCACGGCCCGTCCTCGCCCCCGCCCAGCCGGCGAAGACGCCGCACAGGACGGTCAGCGGTGCGACGAGCCACCAAGGGGCGGCGCCTGAGAACCCGTCGAGGGCGATGGCCCCGCCACCGAGGCAGACGGCCGTGACACCGCCGGACACGGCGGCCCGGCGCATCCGCCGCTGTCTCTCGCCCTCCGGGGTACCGCGCTCCGCCCTCTGTCGTGCCATCTGGCATCCCTTCGTACGACGCGGCTCCCGCGTCCGCGACGAGCAGCAAGGGGGAAGACTCGTTCGGACACCAGATGGTTGCAGCGTGCACGGAGTCGCCGTCACCGTCCGATCCGTCGGGCCAGGGCCCAGACCACCAGTGCGGCGGCGGTTCCGCCGAGGATCGCGAGCGGCAGCTCGGCGTAGAGCACGCTCCAGTCCGGGCTCTGTTCGAAGCGCCAGAGGCGGGACCGTACGTCGACGGCCCACACCGCCAGCCCCAGGCCGGCCCCGGTGGCGGCGGTCAGGCAGCCTGCCGCGGCCTGTGCGCGTTGTCCCATGTTCAGGACGGACGCGCGCAGGCCGCGCGGAGGTTCCCTGTCAGGTGGTCAGGTCCCGGCGCCGCAAGCCCGTCAGGCCGGCTGCCAGCAGCGCCGCCGCGATGCCCGTCAAAAGCACCACCGGACCCCAACTCATCTCCCCGCCCGGCAACTTGGGCAGGTGGCCGAAGGGGGACAGGTCCAGTACCGCCTGCGGTGCGTCAAGGGCCGGGCCCACCCAGCCGATGAGCAGGACGGCCCCGGCGACACCCCAGGCCGCCATCGCCGCCCTCGGCAGCAGCCCGTACAGCGCGACCGCCAGCCCGCCGATCACCCACACCGCGGGCACCTGGACCAGGCACGCGCCCAGGATCGGGCCGACCTCCTTGCCGTAGCCCACGGCGAAGCCGAGTCCCGTCAGCAGCATGAGCAGCACCGCCCCGCCGAAGGCGACGACCAGATGGCCGGCGGCCCAGCCCAGTCGGCTCACCGCGTTCGCCAGGACCGGCTCCGCGCGGCCCGACGTCTCCTCGCCGTGCAGGCGCAGCACGCTCTGCACGACGTACAGCGCCGCGATCAGGCCCATCATCCCGACCATCGACGCCAGGAACGCGTCCTCCAGACCGCTCTGGCCGCCCATCCGCTCGAAGATCTCGCGCGCGTTCTCGTTGTCGCCGACCAGGTCCGCCACGCCGTCGGTCAGGCCGCCGTAGACCACGCCCACGACGAAGAAGGCGAGGCTCCAGCCGTACACACTGCCCCGTTGCAGTCGCCAGGCCAGCGCGCTCGCGGTGGACAGCCGGCCCGTGGCCGGGCCCGGGCGGGTCGGGAAGAAGCTCATGCCCACGTCCCGGCGGCCCGCCAACTCGTAGGCCCCGCCTGCCTGGAGCAGGATCGCCGCCGCGAACAGGGCCAGTACCCACCAGCGTTCGTCCGCGTACGGGCGCAGGTTCTCCAGCCAGCCCAGCGGGGAGAGCCAGGTCAGGACCGAACTGCCGTCGTCCGACGCCGAGTCGCCCGCCGCCCGGAGGACGAAGGCCGCGCCGAGGACGGCCGACGTGAGCCCGCGGGCCAGCCGCGCGCTCTCCGTCAGCTGGGCGACGATCGCCGCCATCGTGGCGAAGACCATGCCCACGGCCGCGATGCCGAGGCCGAGGGCGAGCGCGCCCACCACTCCCTGGCCCGCCAGACCCACCGTCACCAGCAGTGCGAGCACCGCGTTCGCGACGCCCGCCGCCAGCAGCGCCGCCGTCAGCGACGCCCTGCGGCCCACCATCCCGGACGCCACCAGCTCCTGCCGGCCGCTCTCCTCCTCGTCGCGGGTGTGCCGTACGACGATCAGCAGGCTCATCGCCGCCGCGACCAGCCCGGCGTACACGCCGACCCGCCAGGCCGTCAGCGCGCCCAGGTCGGTGTCGAAGACCGGGCCGATCAGGGCGCGGAAGGACGCGTTGGTCTCCACCTGGTGGATCAGGTCGGCCCGCTCGGCGTCCGTGCCGTACAGGCCCTTCAGGGAGGCGGGCATGGAGAGGACCATCAGCGCGTTCACCGCGACCCACACCGGGATCATCAGCCGGTCGCGGCGCAGCGAGAAGCGGAGCAGGACGCCCGTGCCCGCGAGGGAGGTCATCACGACGCCGCCTCCTGGTAGTGGCGCAGGAAGAGTTCCTCCAGGGTCGGGGGCGTCGAGGTCAGCGAGCGCACGCCGGACTCGCTCAACTGCCGCAGTACGGCGTCGAGTTTGTCGGTGTCGACCTGGAGGCGGACCCGGTGGCCCTGGACGTCGAGGTCGTGCACGCCGGGGAGGGCGGCCAACCCGTTGGGAGGGCCCGCGAGTTCGGCCGAGACGCTGGTGCGGGTCAGGTGGCGCAGGTCGGCGAGCGAACCCGTCTCGACCGTGCGGCCGTTGCGGATGATGCTGACGCGGTCGCACAACTCCTCGACCTCGCTGAGGATGTGGGAGGAGAGCAGGATCGTGCGGCCCCGGTCGCGCTCCTCCTCCACGCAGCGCTGGAAGACCTCCTCCATCAGGGGGTCCAGGCCGGAGGTCGGCTCGTCCAGGATGAGCAGGTCGACGTCCGAGGCGAACGCGGCGACCAGGGCGACCTTCTGGCGGTTGCCCTTGGAGTACGTGCGGCCCTTCTTGGTGGGGTCGAGTTCGAAGCGGTCGATCAGCTCGGCGCGGCGGGCCGGGTCGAGGCCCCCGCGCAGCCTGCCGAAGAGGTCGATGACCTCGCCGCCGGACAGGTTGCGCCACAGCGTCACGTCGCCGGGGACGTAGGCGATCCGGCGGTGCACCTCGACCGCGTCCGCCCACGGATCGCGGCCGAGCACCTGCGCGGCGCCCGCGTCGGCGCGCAGCAGGCCCAGCAGGACGCGGATGGTGGTGGACTTGCCGGCGCCGTTGGGGCCCAGGAAGCCGTGCACCTCACCGGTCTCGACCTCCAGGTCCAGACCGTCGAGCGCGTGGGTCCGGCCGAACGACTTGTGCAGTCCGGAGACCGTGATTGCCTTCGTCATGCTTCAGAACGTACGCTTCTTTCAGAAATTTGTGAAGTTAAGGAAGCATATGAACGCCGGTTAGGGTGAGGGGATGAGTGACGTGGCAGGTCGGGACCCTGAAGCGGTGTCCAGGTTCGTGGAGCGGTTCGCGGCGCAGCTCGTCGAGGCGGGGCTGGCGCGCATGCCGGCCCGGGTCTTCGCCGCGCTGCTCGCCTCCGACAGCGGCGCCCTCACCTCCGCCGAGCTGAGCCGACAGCTCCAGGTCAGCCCGGCCGGGGTCTCGGGTGCCGTGCGCTATCTGTCCCAGGTGCACATGCTGTCGCGGGAGCGGGAGCCCGGCTCACGCCGCGAGCGGTACCGGGTGCACAGCGACCAGTGGTACCAGGCCCTCACCAACCGCGAGGCGATCATCAAGCGCTGGGAGGACGCCCTGCGCGAGGGTGTGGCCAGCCTGGGGGCCGAGACTCCGGCCGGCCACAGGCTGGCCGAGACGCTCGCCTTCTTCGAGTTCATCGAGAAGGACGTCGCCGAGATGATGGAACGCTGGCAGGTCCGCAGGGCCGAGCTGTTCGGCGACGAGCGCTAAGCGCTCGGCTGGAAGCGCGGCGAGGGAGGGGGGTCGGCTGCGGCGCCGTCGTGGCCGGTCGCGCAGTTCCCCGCGCCCCTTCAGGGCATGACCGCACCGCAGCCGACTTCACCATGTCCGCTCAGCGTTCCTTGGTCTCCTCCAGGACCGTCCGGCCGAGGAGCTGGTAGCGGGCCGGGTCCCGGCGCTTCAGGTACTGCGCGTACCCGATGCCCGTTCCCGCGACCAGCGCCACCAGCCACGGGGTCGCCTTCAGCACCAGGGAGCCGGACTCCGTGCCGGCCGCCGCGCCCATGTTGGAGACCAGCAGTGCCACCACCGCGAGCATCGCGACGCCGCCGAGGAGCGGGGCGGTGAGGGTGCGGAACCAGTGGCGGCTCTCGGGGTGGTTGCGGCGGAAGTAGACCAGCACCGCGAAGGAGCAGACGGCCTGCACGACCAGGATCGCCATGGTGCCGAGGATCGCGAGCAGGACGTACGTACCGGTGTACGGGTCCTTGCCGGCGGCCGCGAAGGCCAGCAGGAGCAGGGCGGTCACGATCGTCTGGACCAGGCCCGCGATGTGCGGGGAGCCGTGCCGGGCGTGGGTGCGGCCGACGGTGTTCTTCAGGGAGGGCAGGACGCCCTCGCGGCCCAGCGCGTACATGTAGCGGGCGGCGCAGTTGTGGAAGGCCATGCCGCAGGCCAGCGAGCCGGTGATCATCAGCCACTGCATGACGACGACCGCCCAGTGGCCCACGTACTGCTCGGTGGGGCCGAAGAAGAGCTGGAGGGGGTTGGCCGTGGAGACCTCGACGGCCTTCGACTCGCCGGTGCCGGTGATCGCCATCCAGGAGACGAAGACGTAGAAGACGCCGACGCCGAGCACCGAGATCATCGTCGCCTTGGGGATGATCTTCTTCGGGTTGCGGGACTCCTCGCCGTACATCGCCGTCGACTCGAAGCCGACCCACGACCAGAAGGCGAAGAAGAGACCGAGCCCGGCGGACGTCCCCTTGAAGGCGTTGACCGGGTTGACCGGGTCGACGCTGAAGCCGTCCGGGCCGCCGCCGTGGAAGGCGACCGAGATCGCCATCGCGGCGAGGATCGTCACCTCGGTGGCGAGCAGGACGACGAGCAGCTTCTCGGCGACCGATACGCCGAACCAGGTGCCGGTGGCGTTGATCGCCAGCATCAGGATCGCGAACGCCCACCAGGGGATGTCCGCGCCCGTCTGGTCCTTCAGCGTCTCCGTCGCGAAGGTCGAGAAGATGCCGATCAGGGCCGGCTCGAAGACGACGTACGCGAAGGTGGCGAGCAGCCCGGAGGCGAGTCCGACGGTGCGTCCGAGGCCGTAGGAGATGAAGCCGTAGAAGGCTCCGGTGGAGGTGATGTGCTTCGCCATCGAGGTGAAGCCGACGGAAAAGATTGCCAGTACGACCATTGCGACGAGGTAGCTCGCCGGGGCGCCGATGCCGTTGCCCGCCGACACCATGAAGGGCACGTTGCCCGTCATCGCGGTGATCGGCGCGGCCGTCGCGACGGCCATGAAGACCACGCCCAGCAGGCCCACGGCGTTGGGCTTGAGCCGGTGAACCGTGCCTGTCTCGTCTGACTTCGCCGCTGGGGCGACTCCCTCGTCCACTGCCATCGGGCTAGGCCCCTCTCCTGCTGACGCGCTGGTGTACCGGGCTGGACTCTGTCGGCCGAATGAGTCGGCCAAGGGTCTCGGTGCGTTAAATGTTTGTCAACCAGACCTTTAGAAGTCCGAGGAAATCTGCGGAAATCTGCTCGCAACACGCGGCTCGTACGGTCCCGGCATGACCGCGTACACGTCCGTTCTCGGCGGGGAGCGCCACCGCTTCGACAGCCTCGCCCGCCTTCTCGCCGCCGCGAGCCCCGAGCGCTCCGGCGACCGTCTCGCCGGGCTCGCGGCCGCGTCGGCCCGGCAACGGGTCGCGGCGCGCTGGGCGTTGGCGGAGGTACCGCTCACGACGTTCCTGACCGAGCCGCTGATCCCGTATGAGAGCGACGACGTCACCCGGCTGATCCTGGACACGCATGACGCGGTCGCGTTCGCGCCGGTGGCGGGGCTGACGGTGGGGGAGTTCAGGGAGTGGCTGCTGGCGGCGGACGGTCCGGCGCTGACCGCCGTGGCCCCGGGACTCACCCCGGAGATGGTGGCGGCCGTCTCCAAACTCATGGGCAACGCCGACCTGGTGGCGGTCGCGCGCAAGGTCCGCGTCGTCACCGCCTTCCGCTCGACGATCGGCCTGCCGGGACGCCTCGCCACCCGCCTCCAGCCCAACCACCCCACCGACGACCCGGCGGGCGTCGCGGCCGCCCTCCTGGACGGGCTGCTGCTCGGCTCCGGCGACGCGGTCATCGGCATCAACCCGGCGACCGACAGCCCGAAGGCGGTACGGGACCTGCTGGACCTCCTCGACGGGGTCATCCAGCGGTACGGCATCCCGACCCAGTCCTGCGTCCTCTGCCACGTCACGACCAGCGTCGACCTGATGGACCGCGGCGCCCCCGTCGACCTGGTCTTCCAGTCGATCGCCGGCACCCAGGCCGCGAACGCCTCCTTCGGCGTCACGCTCGGGCTGCTCGACGAGGCGTACGAGGCGGCGCTCAAGCTGGAGCGCGGCACGGTCGGGCGGAACGTCATGTACTTCGAGACCGGGCAGGGCAGCGCCCTGTCGGCCGACGCGCACCACGGGGTGGACCAGCAGACGGTGGAGGCACGGGCGTACGCGGTGGCGCGGCGCTACGACCCCCTGCTCGTGAACACGGTCGTCGGCTTCATCGGCCCGGAGTACCTCTACGACGGCCGCGAGATCCTGCGCGCCGCCCTGGAGGACCACTTCTGCGGCAAGCTGCTCGGCCTGCCGATGGGCCTGGACATCTGCTACACGAACCACGCGGACGCCGATGACGACGACATCGCGACCATGCTCACCATGCTCGGTGTCGCGGGCGCGTCCTTCGTGATCTGCACGCCGGGCGGCGACGACATCATGCTCAACTACCAATCCGCCTCGTACCACGACGCGTTGTACCTCCGCGAGGTCCTCGGGCTGCGCCCGGCACCGGAGTTCGAGGCGTGGCTGTCGTCGATGGGGCTGCTCGACGACGCCGGCGGCATCCGCGAGGTCGAGGCACACGCACTGACGGAGATCGCCGGAAGGGAGCTAGCGGCATGAGTGAACTGACGCTGGCGGAAGGCGAGTTGTGGGGGCCGCTGCGGACCCGCACGCAGGCCCGTATCGGCCTCGGCCGGGCGGGTTCCGGGCTCCCCACCCGGCACCGGCTGGAACTCCAGGCCGCGCACGCCGCCGCACGGGACGCGGTGCACTCGCCGTTCGAACCGGACCGGGTCGCGGCCGGGTTGCCGGGTCTTCCGACGGTACGGGTGCGCAGCGAGGCCGGTGACCGGCTGACGTATCTCCAACGCCCGGACCTGGGACGCCGGTTGGACGCGACCGACCGGGCGCATCTGCCGGTGGGGGAGTGGGACGTGGTGTTCGTCGTCGCGGACGGGCTGTCCAGCCGGGCCGTGCACGAGCACGCGGCGAGGGTGGTGACGGAGACGGTGACCCGGCTGCCGGGTTGGCGGATCGCGCCGGTCGTGCTGGCCGAGCAGGCACGGGTGGCGCTGGGGGACGCGGTGGCGGCCGCCATGGGCGCGACGACGGTGGTCGTCCTGATCGGCGAACGCCCGGGTATGTCGGCGGCGGACTCGCTGGGCGCGTATCTGGCGTACCGTCCCGTGCCGGGGGTGACGACCGACGCCCACCGCAACTGCCTGTCCAACATCAGACCGCCCCTGGGCCTGACGTACGAGGCCGCGGCGGGGAAGCTGGCGGCGCTGATGGGGCGGGCGCGGGAGCTGGGGGCGACCGGGGTGGGCCTGAAGGACGAGTCGGACACGCTGCCGGTGCGGTAGCGGGGGCTGGACGGGCTTGGGTGTGGCGGCGGGGCGTGGCCGGGCTTGGGTGTGGCGGCGGGGGCTAGACGGGCTTGGGTGTGGCGGCGGGGGCTAGACGGGCTTGGGTGTGGCAGCGGGAGCTAGACGGGCATCCCGCGCCGCAGCAGATCCGCCCGCTCCCGCAGACGCACGGCCCTGCCCTGGGCGTCGGGCAGCGGCACCTGGACGTCGGTGAGCCCCGTGAGCCGGTCGGTGACCACGGGGGGCCGCACCTTGATGCCGGCCCGCTCGGCGAGTACCAGCACCGTCGCGACGAAGCCCTCGGAGAGCGCGTCGATGATCGAGTGCCGGGTGCGGTCGTGCAGGTCGAGGAGGGCGTCGACGTACGTCGCGAAGGCGCCAGGGTCGATCTTGCACTCGTCGTTCTCCATGGGCCCGAACCCCGAGGGAACGCCCAGCTCCTCCTCGTACAGCCGCACATGCCGCAGGAAGAGGCGGGCGGCCCCGTTGGAGGGGTTCCAGAGGGTCTCGTCGCCTATGTCGAAGTACTGGCTCACGTGCCCTCCCGGTGTGATCGACGGACCCGCACGGTAACAACAACCCCATGTGCCACTACTGCGGCTGCCGCGAGATCCCGCTGATCAAGGAGTTCATCGCGGAACACGAACGGGTCACCGACGCCGCCGGCGACGCCCTGCGGGCGCTGGAGCGCGGGAGGCGGGGCGGGCGCGGGAGCTGGTGGACGCCATGACGGCCGAGCTGGCCGCGCTGAACCTCACGGACCCGGCCGACGTGCAGACCCTGACCGAGGCCGTACAGGAGCTGCACCACCACATCGCCAAGGAGGAGGACGGCCTGTTCCCGGCCTCGTTGACCGCCCTGTCGGGGGAGGAGTGGAACGCGGCGATGGCGGCTTGGCGGAAGGCGCATCCCTGAAGGCCGTCGCGGGTTCCAGGGCTGTGAATTTGTTGAATTGCGTTGATAGTTACGGAAGTTGCGTGCGAAAGTTCGTGCGCATGAAGACGAGAGCGAAAGCCCTGGGCCGGATAACCGGAATCGGCGCCGCGGCGGCCATGCTGGTCATCGGTACCGCGACCGCCGCCAGCGCCGGCGAGAACTCGGGCACGTCCGTGGCGAGCAACGCCGACGGCTGGGTCTACTTCGTGGCCGACGGCGACAACTTCTACATCAAGGACACCCAGTGCGACGGCGGCACCGTCTGGGGGCAGGTGTCGTACTACAAGTCCGGCTACGGCTGGAACTTCCGGACCATCCACAACACCTCCGGCTGCAACACCACGGACAAGAAGCACCCGTGGAGCGACATCCCCGAGGGCGCCTACGTGTACGTGCTGGCCTGCGGGAGCGTCGAGGACAACTACAGCAACTCGGGCGCCGGGTACTTCTCCACCGGGCACGACTGCGGGGAGACCAAGGACGGGGTGGCCTGACAGCGCGTGGGGGCGGGGGCCTGTCACCGCCCCGGCAGCGTCAGTCCCAGGGCCCCCTCCCACACCGTCCACGTCCGGCGTCGTACCGGGCCCGCCACGCCCGCGTCCGCGCGGTAGCGGAAGTCCGTGCCCGTGACCGTCACCGTTCTGCCGGAGGCTCGCAGCAGGGAGGCTTCCGCGCCCACCGACACCGGCCGCACCTCGACCTCGGCCAGCCCGGCCACGCCCGGCGTCACCGAGACCGCCTCCACCGGCTGGCCCAGGTCGACCAGGGTCACCCCGTCCACCTCCACCCGGAGCCGGGAGGGCCCCGGCGCGGGCGGCGCGGGCTCCCGGGTGGGGCGGGCCGGGACGAGGGTCCGTACGAGGGTCTGGCAGGTCCGCAGCCAGGGGCGCCCGGCCGCCTCCGCCTCCGCCTCCATCTCCGGCGGCTGCGGAGCCACCGCGGGGATACGCAGCGCGCCCAGCACCACCCCGTCACTGTCGTCGACGAGCAGGTCGAGGCGGCGCTCCACGCCGTCCAGGACCGTCCGCGCGGCGGCCACCGCACCCGTCGGCACCCCCAGGGAGCGGGCCACCGACAGCGCACCGCCCACCGGCACGAAGGACAGCGCACATCCAGCCAGCTCCCGCTGCCGGTGCAGCAGGGACACCGCGCGCAGCAGCGCCCGGTCGTCGCCGACCACCACCGGCCGCCGCGCGCCCCGGCGAGCCAGCACCCGGGCGAACTCATCGGGCCCCTCCGGCATGCAGACCTTCGTGGTCGCACCCGCGCTGAGCACGTCTTTCGCGATCCGGACCGACTCGCCGTCGGTCCTCCGGGCGACCGGATCGATGACCACCAGCAGCTGATCGGAAGTCGCTGAAGTCGCCACCTCGGTCCTGCCTCGCTTCCTCGGGTAGCATCTTTGTGCAAGAGCCCCTTGCGCTATTGCGCCAGGGGCTTCGTCTATTCCGGGGCATCCGGGTCCGACGGGTTCGCGGCCGACCACGGCCGACGGTGGCCGAAGAAGGTCGCCGGTGTACGCAGCACAAGGCCGTGCCGCGTACGCCCCTGACCTTGGACATGCCCCGCCCGGAAGGGGTGTACGCGCGTGCCCGCACTTGTGCTGCTCGGTGCTCAGTGGGGTGACGAAGGCAAGGGAAAGGCGACGGACCTGCTAGGCGGGTCTGTCGACTATGTGGTGCGCTACCAGGGCGGCAACAACGCCGGCCACACGGTGGTCGTGGGCGATCAGAAGTATGCCCTGCACCTGCTCCCTTCCGGAATCCTGTCCCCGGATTGCACTCCGGTCATCGGCAACGGTGTCGTCGTCGACCCGTCGGTCCTGTTCTCCGAGCTGAACGGGCTGAACGAGCGAGGCGTCGACACGTCCAAGCTCCTGATCAGCGGTAACGCTCACATCATCACGCCGTACAACGTCACCGTCGACAAGGTGACGGAACGCTTCCTCGGCAAGCGGAAGATCGGCACCACCGGGCGGGGCATCGGCCCGACCTACGCCGACAAGATCAACCGCGTCGGCATCCGCATCCAGGACCTCTACGACGAGTCGATCCTGACGCAGAAGGTCGAGGCGGCGCTGGACGGCAAGAACCAGCTCCTGACCAAGGTCTTCAACCGCCGCGCCATCGAGGCCGGGCAGGTCGTCGAGGAGCTGCTGTCCTACGCGGACCGGCTGAAGCCGTACGTCGCCGACACGGTCCTGGTGCTGAACCAGGCGCTGGAGGACGACAAGGTCGTCCTCTTCGAGGGCGGCCAGGGCACCCTCCTGGACATCGACCACGGCACGTACCCCTTCGTGACGTCGTCGAACCCGACCGCGGGCGGCGCCTGCACCGGCTCCGGCGTCGGCCCCACGAAGATCAGCCGGGTCATCGGCATCCTCAAGGCCTACACGACCCGCGTCGGCTCGGGCCCGTTCCCGACCGAGCTCTTCGACGAGGACGGCGAGGCGCTGCGCCGCATCGGCGGCGAGCGGGGCGTCACCACCGGCCGTGACCGCCGCTGCGGCTGGTTCGACGCGGTCATCGCCCGCTACGCGACCCGCGTGAACGGCCTGACGGACTTCTTCCTGACCAAGCTCGACGTGCTGACGGGCTGGGAGCAGATCCCGGTCTGCGTGGCGTACGAGATCGACGGCAAGCGCGTCGAGGAGCTCCCGTACTCCCAGACCGACTTCCACCACGCGAAGCCGATCTACGAGACCCTCCCCGGCTGGTCCGAGGACATCACCAAGGCGAAGTCCTTCGCGGACCTCCCGAAGAACGCCCAGAACTACGTCAAGGCGCTGGAGGAGATGTCCGGCGCCCCGATCTCCGCGATCGGCGTGGGCCCGGGCCGCGACGAGACGATCGAGATCAACTCGTTCCTGTAGGACGTACGCACGTCTGTGGGCCGGTCAAGGATTTCCTTGACCGGCCCATGGCCTTTTCCTGGTTCCGTCGGGAAGTGGAGGAACGCAACTATCTACGCGGGTAGTTGCGCCCTCTCCTCCCTCTCCCGTCCCAGGAGTCCTCCATGCCCGTCGGTCCCATGAACCGCCGTGAGTTCGTGCAGAAGTCGGCCGTGACCGGCGCGGCCGTCGCCGTCGCCGGAACGCTCGCCACCGGTGAGGCGCAAGCCGCCGAGCGGCAGCCGCGCACCTGGTCGTTCTCGATCCTCGGTACCACCGATCTGCACAGTCACGTCTTCGACTGGGACTACTACAAGGACGCCGCCTACAGCGACGCCAAGGGCAACTCCGTCGGGGTCGCCCGGGTCGCCACGCTCATCAAGCAGCAGCGGGCGGCCAAGGGGGAGCACCGGGTGCTGCTCGTCGACGCCGGGGACATCATCCAAGGGACCTCGCTGGCCTACTACTTCGCGCGGGTGCAGCCCATCACCGACGGGGCGAAGCACCCGATGGCCGTCGCCATGAACCACATGCGGTACGACGCCGCCGCCCTCGGCAACCACGAGTTCAACTACGGCATCGAGACGCTGCGCCAGTTCGAGGAGCAGTGCCGCTTCCCGCTGCTCGGCGCCAACGCCCTCGACGCCAAGACCCTGAAGCCCGCCTTCGCGCCGTACACCGTGAAGCGCATCTGTGTGCCCGGCGCGCCGGACATCAAGGTGGGCATCCTCGGTCTCACCAACCCCGGTATCGCCCTGTGGGACAAGGACAACGTGAGCGGGAAGATGGTCTTCCCGGGGCTCGTCGAGCAGGCGAAGAAGTACGTGCCGCGGCTGCGCGCGCTGGGCTGCGACCTCGTCTTCCTGACCGACCACTCCGGGCTCGACGGGTCCACGTCGTACGGCGACGCGCTGCCGTACGTCGAGAACGCCTCCAACCTCGTCGCCGAGCAGGTGCCCGGCATCGACGCGATCCTCGTCGGCCACACGCACGTCGAAGTCCCGTCGTACACCGTGAAGAACGCGGAGACCGGGGAGGAGGTGCTGCTGTCCGAACCGTACTGCTGGGGCTACCGGTTGAGCGTCTTCGACTTCGAGGTCGAGCTGGAGCACGGGCGTTGGAAGGTCACCAAGAAGACCGCGCAGACCCTCGACCCGAAGGGCGTCGACGAGGACCCGGAGATCAAGAAGCTGCTGGAGGCCGACCACGAGTTGGTGGTCAAGTACGTCAACACGGCTGTGGGGACCTGCACCCAGGACTTGTCCGCCGCGGACTCCTGCTGGAAGGACGTCCCCATCATGGACTTCATCCACCAGGTGCAGATGGACACCGTGAAGGCGGGGCTGTCCGCGTCCGACGCCGCGCTGCCGCTGATCTCCGTCGCCGCGCCCTTCTCACGCACCGCCGACATCCCGGCCGGCAGCGTCACCATCAAGGACATCGCCGGGCTCTACATCTACGACAACACCCTGTACGGCAAGAAGCTCACCGGCGCCCAGCTCAGGGACTACCTGGAGTACGCGGCGAAGTACTACCACCAGGTCCCGGCAGGAACGACGGTGGACACCGCCACGCTCACCAACGCCAACAGCTTCTGGGACTACATGTACGACACCGCGGCGGGCGTCTCGTACGACATCGACATCGCGGCGGCCGAGGGCTCTCGGATCAAGAACCTCTCCTACAACGGGAGTTCGGTCACCGACGACCAGGTCTTCGTCGTCGCCGTCAACAACTACCGGGCCAACGGCGGTTCGGGCTACCCGCACATCGCGTCCGCCGACATCGCGTACAGCTCCACCAACGAGATCCGCCAGCTGATGATCGACTACGTGACGGCCAAGGGGACGCTGGACCCGGCCGACTTCGCGGTCACCAACTGGAAGCTGACGCAGGCCGGTACGCCGGTGTTCTGAGCCTCACCGGAACGCCTCCGCGTGCGCTCGCGCCCACTGTGCGAACGTCCGCGGTGGGCGGCCCAGTACCTTCGTTGCCGTCGGGAGGACGTCCGCGCCCCGGTCGTCGTCCAGGGTGCGGTGCATGATCGCGTCGACGACCTCGGGCGGGAAGCCGTACCTCTTCATGCCCGCGCGGGCCGCCTCGGGCGGTACGGGGCGTACGCGCAGGTCGCGGCCCAGGACTTGGCCGAGCAGGGACAGTTCCTGCGTCGGGGTCAGGGACTCGGGGCCGCTCAACTCGTAGGTCATGCCCGCGTGTTCGTCGGTCGTCAGCGCGAGTGCCGCGATCTCCGCCAGGTCCGCCGGGTCGATGCTCGCCGCCGGGCGGTCCGCGAACGG
The DNA here is from genome assembly GCF_015163075.1 of Streptomyces justiciae. Classification (GTDB taxonomy): domain Bacteria; phylum Actinomycetota; class Actinomycetes; order Streptomycetales; family Streptomycetaceae; genus Streptomyces; species Streptomyces justiciae. Next base: position 217,277 of record NZ_JADDXU010000003.1, on the reverse strand, counting down.
GATCGCCACCTCGTCGCCGGCGCTCAACCGGCCCGCCCACTGGAGGGCGTTGGACATGAAGCGGCCGGGGCGCAGCAGCGTCCAGACGGGGGCGGCGTCGATGACCGCCGCCTCCGCCGCCGCGTGCCAGCGGGCGATCGGGTCGCTGCCCGTACCGCCGTCCAGCACCGACAGCTTCACCAGCCGTCGTACGCCCGCCTGCCGGGCCGCCTCCGCGAGGGCCAGGTCGTGGGTCGGGGCGGGGGCCGTGCCGACCGGCTGGGCCGACATCAGGAAGGCCGCGGAGACGCCCGCGAAAGCCGCCGACAGGCTCGCCGGGTCGCCCGCGTCGCCGTACACCGGCCGCGCGCCGGAGGGCAGGCGGGCCTCGTCGGGGCGCCGCGTCATGGCCCGTACGGGCACGCCGGACGCCACCAGTCGTCGTACGAGCTCCACTCCCACGTGCCCTGTCGCACCGGTCACCAGGATCATCGCCGTCTCCCTTCGGGTGGCTTCCAGCGTGCTCCGGGCGGCCGCGGGGCGCGTCGCACCGGGGGAGGCGTTCGGTGTCCTTCCGCTGGAGTACAGGAACGGACATATCGGGTCTACGCTGTAAACGTGCGCGTGTCAGCCGACGGAAGAGGGTGAGTGCGATGCGCGTGATGCTGAAGGCGACGCTGGACACGGACAAGGCGAACGAGGTTCTCGGCAGCGGCAAGATGCAGGACCTGCTGGGCGAGACCCTGGAGCGGATCAAGCCGGAGGCGGCCTACTTCGGACCCGAGGGCGGCCGGCGGACCTGCTACCTCGTCTTCGACATGAACGACAGCTCTGACCTGCCCCCCATCGGCGAACCGTTCTTCTCGAACCTCAACGCCCAGGTCGAGGTCTTCCCGATCATGAACCTCGACGACCTGAAGAAGGGCCTGTCCCAGCTGCGCTGAACGCTGTCGTACCCCTATTGCACAACCGGGCGGTACGAGGACTACAGAGCCGCCCGGGCATGCCCCGAGCGTGAGGCGACGCGGGCGTGGGAGGACTGTCTGCGCACGGTCGCCTTCACCGTCACGGACGTGGAGTTCCGCACCACCGGACGCAGGGGCAAGCAGCAGGCGACCGTCGTCGGCACACCCTTCTGGGACCAGGTCGTGGACCTCGGCAGCCCGGACCCGCTGCTGAGAGAGCTCCGCGAGGGCGACCGGGTCACCGGCACGATCTGGCGCGGCGACATCATGGCGCTCGCGAAGGGAGACCTCAGGCAGAACACCCCCGAGGAGCCCCGGGACGAACCCGAGATACCGGCCATAGCCGGTACGCTCGCCGGGCTCCTCGCCGTGCTCACCTTCGCGTTCGGCGCGATCCGGCTGGCCGGGTCCCCGCGCCTGCGGGAGTACGCGGCGTGGCGGCCGTACGGCAGGCGGCTGCTCGTCGCCGTGGTGATCGCCGGTTTCGGCGGAGGCATGCTCTTCACCTGGCTCGGCCTGCCCTGGTGGCTCACGCCGCCCGGCATCGTGGCCGTCACCGGCTGCGCGGCCGCGCTGATCTACGGCTGGGACGCCGAGGAGCGCGCCCGCGCGCGGCTCAGCTGAAGATGATCATCGAGCCCTGGGCGAGGCTGCGGGTCGCCGCCGCGTGCAGGCCCAGCCAGACGTGCCGTTCCCGGGCGAAGGGGCTGGGGTCGTACGGGGCGGGGACGGCCGGTTCCTCCAGCTCCGTGGGGCCGAGCGGCGGCTGCGGGGCCGCCGGCGGGTTGGCGGGGTCTATGCCGATCGACGGGCCGACCAGCGCCAGCTCCCGCAGCAGGGTCTGCGAGGAGCCCAAGGGGCCGCCGCCCGCGAGGAGTTCGTCGTTGGCCAGCGGGTGCGGGAAGTCGACGGGGACGTAGGCGCCCGCGTGGTCGTAGTGCCAGACCAGGTGCGACTGCTGGGCCGTCGCCTCGAACATCTCCAGCAACTGCTCGTAGTCCCCGCCGAGTTCGTCGACCGGCGTGACCGGCAGCCCGCAGACCTGGAGCAGATACGCGCGGCGCAGGAAGTGCAGGGCGTCGTAGTCGAAGCCCGCCACCGGGGCGACCTCGCCGGACAGGCCCGGCATGTACTGGTACACCGGCACCGGCGGCAGCCCGGCCTCGGCGAGCACCTTGTTGTATTGCGCGAGTTCCTCGGCGAACGGGTTGTCGGGCGTGTGGCACAACACGTCGACGAGCGGTACCAGCCACAGGTCACAGGCCAAAGAGGGCTCCTCGCATAGCTCGGTGTAGCGAACCGGTCTGGGAAGAGTAATCGTGAAGTCCCGATACCCACACCCCGGGTACCCAGCTCATTGCACGAGGCTCATTCCCCGGCCATGCGCTCGATGACCGCCAGCGACTGCGCGTTGTACGCGGCGACGATCTCCCGCGCGGCCGTGGTGTCCCGGCGGACCAGCGCGTCGACCAGTCCGGTGTGGTCGGCCCACAACTCGCCGCGCAGATCGTCGATCCGGCGCAGGTGCTGCACCGCGCACACCCAGGACTGCACCCGCAGCCGGTGCAGGAAGTCCGAGAGGTAGGGGTTGCCGTACAGGGCGCTCAACTCACGCCAGAACCGCAGGTCATAGCCGATCAGGACGGTCAGGTCACCGGCCCCGGCGGCCCGCTGGGCCTCCTCGCCGCGGCGCCGCACACCGGCGAGCAGGGCGGGGATACGGGTGTCGTCCGGCTCGTCGACCAGGCCCAGATGGCCGTCGTCGAGCGCCTTGAACATGCCGTCGATGACGAGGGCGCGGGCTTCGATGATGCCGCGGTAGTCCTCGACGGAGTACTCGTGGACCCGGAAGCCGCGATGCTGGTCCGCTTCGAGGAGGCCCTGCGCGGCGAGGTCGACCAGCGCCTCGCGGACCGGCGTCGCGGACACCCCGTACTGCTCGGCGATCTCCTTGACCGTGAACTCCTGGCCCGGCTGGAGCCGCCCGCCCAGCACCTCGTCGCGAAGCGCGTCGGCGATCTGCTGCCGCAGGGTGTTGCGGGTCACGGCGCCGTTGCCGCTGCTGCCGGGCATGGTCGGGCCTCTCCCTGAGGGCGTTCGGGTGGCGTGCACGTGTATGTCTACGAGCACGCCACCTTACGCGTTCGGGTTCCCGGTGGTTACCCGCGTAGCGCCGGGAAGGCCGCTGCGGCTACGCCGTGTACTCGTCGGCCACGGAGAGCGCCGCGTCCAGCGCGGACAGGCCCTCCTTCAGCTCGGCCTCGGAGACGTTGCAGGGCGGCACCACATGGGTGCGGTTCATGTTGATGAAGGGCCAGATGCCGTGCTTCTTGGCGGCGGCGCCGAACGCGGCCATCGGGGCGTTCGCCTCACCGGCCGCGTTGTACGGCACCAGCGGCTCGCGGGTCTCCTTGTTCCTGACCAGGTCCAGCGCCCAGAACATGCCGACGCCGCGGACCTCGCCCACGGAGGGGTGCCGCTCGGCGAGCTCGCGCAGGGCGGGCTCGACCACCGTCGCACCGAGGTTCCTGGCGTTCTCGACCACGCCCTCCTCCGCCATCACGTTGATCGTGGCGACGGCGGCGGCACAGGCCAGCGGATGCCCGGAGTACGTCAGACCGCCCGGGTAGGCGCGCTTGCCGAAGGTCTCCGCGATCGCGCCGGAGATGGCGACGCCGCCGAGCGGGACATACCCGCTGTTCACGCCCTTGGCGAAGGTCATCAGATCCGGTACGACCCCGAACAGATCGGCTGCGAACCACTCGCCGGTGCGCCCGAACCCGGCCATGACCTCGTCCAGGATGAAGACGATCCCGTACTTGTCGCAGATCTCGCGGACGCCCGCGAGATAGCCGGGCGGCGGGACCATGATCCCGGCGGTGCCGGGGATGGTCTCCAGGATGATCGCGGCGACCGTTCCCGGCCCCTCGAAGGCGATCGTGGTCTCCAGGTGCTCAAGGGCCCGCGCGCACTCCTGCTCCTCGGTCTCCGCGTAGAAGCGGGAGCGGTAGAGGTACGGCGCCCAGAAGTGCACGACTCCGGCGGAGGCGCTGTCGGAGGCCCAGCGGCGGGGGTCGCCGGTGATGTTGACCGCCTGCTGCGTACCGCCGTGGTACGAGCGGTAGGCGGAGAGCACCTTGGCGCGCCCGGTGTGCAGCCGCGCCATGCGGACGGCGTGCTCGACGGCATCGGCACCACCGTTGGTGAAGAAGATCTTGTCGAGATCACCGGGCGTCCGCTCGGCGATCAGCCGAGCCGCCTCCGACCGCGCCTCGATCGCGAAGGCGGGCGCGAACGTGGACAGGGTTGCGGCCTGTTCCTGGATCGCGGCGACGACCTTCGGGTGCTGGTAGCCGATGTTCGTGTAGACGAGGCCACTCGTGAAGTCGAGGTACCGCTTGCCGTCGTAGTCCCAGAAGTGCGACCCCTCCGCGCCGGCGACGGCGAGCGGGTCGATGAGCTCCTGCGCGGACCAGGAGTGGAACACATGAGCACGGTCCGCGGCCTTCACGGCGGCGCCGACCTCGGGGTTTGGCTGAGGGGTCATGCGAGTGAGCGTAAATGTCCGCGATGCGGAAGCGGTATCGGCGTCCTGTCTGTGGACAGGGGGTTTCCGCGACAGGTTGTCGGGCTTGGCGTAAGACACAGGTCTTGAGGAACCGTCGAACCCGGGGCGTCCGTCACCTCGTAGGACCGCACTATCGTGAGCCTCACGCACAGGCACGTGTCGGGGGAGTACGGGGAGGGCCTGCGATGGAGAAGCTGGGGGCCGGGGATCCGCAGAGGATCGGGGCGTATCGGCTGCTGGCGCGGCTCGGGGCCGGTGGGATGGGGCAGGTGTATCTCGCGCGGTCGGAGCGGGGGCGGACCGTCGCCGTGAAGCTGGTACGGGAGGAGCTCGCCGCGCAGGAGGAGTTCCGGGCGCGGTTCCGGCAGGAGGTGCAGGCCGCCCGGCAGGTCGGCGGGTACTGGACGGCGCCCGTCCTCGACGCCGACACCGAGGCCGTGGTGCCCTGGGTCGCCACCGGGTACGTCGCCGGGCCGAGCCTCCAGCAGGTCGTCGGTCATGATCACGGGGCGCTGCCCGAGCGGTCGGTGAAGATCCTCGCCGCCGGGCTCGCGCACGCGCTCAAGGACATCCACGCCGCCGGGATCATCCACCGGGACCTGAAGCCCTCCAACGTGCTGGTGACGATCGACGGGCCGCGGGTCATCGACTTCGGCATCGCGCGGGCCCTGGAGACGGTGACCGACGGGGGCCTGACGAGGACCGGCGCGCTGGTCGGCTCGCCCGGGTTCATGGCGCCCGAGCAGGTGCGGGGCGACCGGATCACGCCTGCGTGCGACGTCTTCTGCCTGGGCTCCGTGCTCGCGTACGCCGCGACCGGCAAGCTTCCCTTCGGTGCCGGGGGAAGTGGCGTGCACGCGCTCATGTTCCGGATCGCCCAGGAGGAACCCGACCTGGAGGGGGTCCCGGAGGGCCTCGCCGACCTCGTACGGGACTGCCTGAAGAAGGACCCGGCCGCCCGCCCGCCCCTGGACCAGGTCCTGGAACGCACCGGCGCCGAGGACACGGTGTCCGGCGGCCGCTCCCGCGACCCGTGGCTGCCGAGCGCGCTGGTGGCGCAACTCGGGCGGCATGCCGTGCAGTTGCTGGAGACGGAGGACCCGGAGGGCGACGGGGGGCGCGTTGGCGGCGAGGGCGCTGGGGGTGCCGGGGCTGCCGGAGCCGCTCAGGGCGTGGGCGGTGAGGTGGCGCCCGAGCATGCCTCCGCCGCCGCCGAGGACGCGCCGCCCGTGCCCGGGCAGCCCGGCGGCGGGGCGCCGTTGAACCATCTGCCGACCGCCGTCGGGCAGTACGGCGGCACGACCCCTCCGCCGGCCCCTCCCGCGCCCGTGGGCGGGACACCGCCCGCCCATCCCGCGTACGGCTACCCGCAGCAGCCGCCCCAGCAGTACGCGCCCCCGCCCCCGTCCACCCCCGCCTACGGCCACCCCCAGCAGCCCTGGGCGCCCGGTGTCCCGGCGCAGTACAACCCGTACAGCGGCGGCCCCGGCGCCACCCCGCCCTACGGCCCCGGCGCCCCCTATCCCCAGCAACCGCACCCCCAGCCCGACCCCCCGCGCCGCAGCGGCCGGTCCACGATCGCGCTCGTCGCCGTCGCCCTGGTCGTCGCGCTCGGCGCCGGAGGCTCGGTCTACGCGCTGATGAGCAGCGGCGGCGACGGAGAGAAGGCCGACCCCACGCCCACCACCAGCGCGCCCACGACCCCCGGCCCCTCGCCCACCCCCACCGAGCCCTCGCCGACGCCCACCACCTCGGCCCCGGCGGACGGCACCGTCCCCGCCGGCTACCTCGGCACCTGGACCGCGGGCATCGACAACGCGGACGGCCACCACACCCGCCAACTCACCATCCAGCAGGGCGAAGTGGGCGACACAGTGCTCTCGCTCGTCGCCGACGGCCCCGACTACCACTGCGTGTTCCAGGCCGCGCTCACCGAATCACCCGGCAGCGACGGCCCGTTGGAGATCGGCCCGTCCACGGTGACGGTCGGCGAGCCCGCCACCTCGTGCACCCCGGGCGCGGCCACCGAGATCACCCTCAAGCCGGACGGCACCCTGGAGCGCGTCAACACCGGCAGCGGCGAGAAGCTGACGTACACCAAGCAGTAACGCGAAGTACGCGCCACGGTAAGGGCGTTGAGGCCGCACACTCGTACGGTCCCGTCGGTGGAATGGCTGAGCGCAGAGAACCTCGTCGCCGTCGGGACCGCCGTCCTCGGCATCGCCGCGTCCGGGGTCATGGTCTGGTACGAGCGCCGGGTGCCGCGCCGCAAGCGCATCGGCTACCGCGTCCAGATGGACAACCCCATCGGCGACGATGTCCGTTCGGGCCGGGCCAACGTCCGCCTGGGCCTGTTCAACGAGGCCCCGGACATGGCCGACGCCACCCTCGTCCTCCTCCGCGTCGAGAACGACGGCTCGCAGGGCATCGACCGCGACGACTACACGGGCCCCGCCCCGCACGGCCTGACCGCCGTCTTCACCGACCGCACCATCCGCGGCGTCTCGGTCACCCAGCCCACCGACCGCGACCACCTCATGGACCACTTCACCCCGGAACGCGGCTTCGGCTACGAGGGCAACCGGCTCCGTATCCCCCGCGTCCCGCTCAACCGCGGCGACCACTTCAAGCTGCTCGTGCTGCTGTCCGGCGGCGACGTGGGCCGCGAGATACGGCTCACCGGCGGCCTCCGCGAGGGCGAGGTGCACCCCAACCGCAGCGCGACCCCGGACGAGACCCCGCCCCTGCTCAGCGGCCCGGCCCGGCTCTTCACCGCCCTGCTCACACTCTCCGTCGTCGCCCTCGCCGGCATCATCGTCGCCCGCGACGACACCAGACCCCCGCTCGGCTGCGAACAGGGCTCGCTGAGGATCACCGGCTCGACCGCCTTCGCGCCGGTGGTCAGGACGCTCGCGAAGGAGTACGAGAAGGACTGCGAGGGCGCCGACCTCACCGTCGAGGCGCGCGGCAGCGAGGCCGGAGTCGCCGAACTCGCCGCCGAGGGCACGAAGGACGTCATCGCTTTCTCGGACGGCCCCATGGGCGCCCGCCTCGGCCTGCACGGCGAGAAGGTCGCGCTGTCGGCCTTCACGCTCGTCGTGAACGACCGGATCGCCCTAGGCGCTCAGGGCCTGTCGAAACAGGACGTACGACGGCTCTACGGCGGCGAGATCACCCGCTGGCGCCAACTCGACCCCAACCTCCCCGACCTGCCGGTCACCCTCGTCAGCCGCAACGCCGACTCCGGCACCCGGCAGACCTTCCAGCAGCGCGTCCTCGGCACCTGGGAGCGGGTGCCGAGCACATCACTGGACTGCGTCCACAAGGACGACCGCTCGGCGTCCGTCGTGCGATGCGAACTCGACTCCACGGAAGACGTGTTGGAGGCGGTGAGCAAGGTGCCGGGGGCGATCGGCTACAGCGAACTCACCGTCGCGGCAGGCCACGAGGGCGTGCGGGCCGTGCCGCTCGACGGCATCGCCCCGTCCGTGAAGACCGACCGCTATCCCTACCGGGGCGTCGAGTACGCCTACACCCACCGCGCCGCACAGCCCGGTTCGCTCGCCGCCGCCTTCCTCGCCTACCTCGACGAGGCCACGAGCCAGGACGTGATCCGCGAGTACGGCCATCTTCCGTGCGAGCGGCAAGAGGAGTTGTGTGGGTGACGGCATCCTGACCCACTGACCCCGGGAGGGCGCATGCGTCCCAGCAGAAGAACGGTCCTGACCGCGACGGGAGGGGCCGCGCTGACCGCGGGCGCCGCGGGGACCGGCGCGGCCGAGGCGGCACCGGCCGACTGGGCAGAGGCGGCACCGGCCGATGTGGCCGAGGCAGCCTCGCCCGGTGGCCGGCCACCCGCCACCGCCCAGCCCCCGAGCCGTGAACTCCGGGCGCTGTTACGGGAGATCGACCCCGCCCGCATCGAGGCCACGGTCCGCAAGCTCGTCTCCTTCGGCACCCGCCACACCCTCTCCGCCCAGGACGACCCGGCCCGCGGCATCGGCGCCGCCCGCGACTGGCTGCTGGCGGAGCTGCGTTCGTACGCCGCCGGCTCGGGCGGCCGGATGACGGCGGAACTCCAGTCGTACGTCCAGGAACCGGGCCCGCGCATCCCGACGCCCACCCGGATCACCAACGTCATCGCGACCCTGCGCGGTTCGGTGACGCCGGACCGGATCTACGTCGTCTCCGGGCACTACGACTCCCGCGTCACCGACGTCATGGACGCCACCTCCGACGCGCCGGGCGCCGACGACGACGCGTCCGGGGTGGCGGTCGTCCTGGAGCTGGCGCGGGTGATGGCGAAACGCCGTCCCGCCGCGACGATCGTGTTCGCGGCGGTGGCGGGGGAGGAGCAGGGCCTGTTCGGATCGGCCTACATGGCCCAGCAGTTCAAGGCCGCCGGGGCGGACGTCCAGGGCATGTTCACCAACGACATCGTCGGCAGCCCGACCGCGGACGACGGCACCCGCGACCCGTACACCATCCGTCTCTTCGCGGAAGGCGTGCCGTCCTCCGAGACCCCCGAACAGGCCGCGATCCGCCGTTCGGTGGGCGGCGAGAACGACTCGGCCACCCGCCAACTCGCCCGCTTCGTGAGGGACGTGGCCGACAACGAGGCCACCGGCATGCACGTCCGTGTCGTCTACCGCCGGGACCGTTACCGCCGCGGTGGCGACCACATCCCGTTCCTCGAACGCGCCTACCCGGCTGCCCGCTTCACCGAGCCTGCCGAGGACTTCGCCCACCAGCACCAGGACGTCCGCGTCGAGGACGGCAAGCAGTACGGCGACCTGCCCGAGTTCTGCGACTTCGACTTCGTGGGGCGGGTCGCCAAGGTCAACGGGGCGGCGCTGTGGACGCTGGCGCAGGCCCCGGGCACCCCGAGGGGCGCGAAGATCGTCACGACCCTGCTCACCAACTCCACCCGGCTGGTGTGGACGCGGGGCACGGAACCGGATCTCGCCGGCTACGAGGTCGTGTGGCGGGAGACGACGGCGCCCGAGTGGACGCATGTCATCCCGGTCGGCGACGTGACGACGTACGAGATCGACCTGTCGAAGGACAACGTCTTCTTCGGGGTACGGGCCGTGAACGCGAAGGGGCTCAGAAGCCCGGTGGCCTTCCCCGACCCGCAGGCCTGACCGCTGCTAGATCCACCCTTGCTGCCACGCGTGATGGGCTGCGGCATGCCGTGTCGTGGCCCCCAGCTTGGACATCGCGGCGGAGAGGTAGTTGCGCACGGTCCCCTGCGCCAGATGGACCTGCGCGGCGATCTCCGCCACCGACGCCCCCGTACGGGCCGCCCGCAGCACCTCCAACTCCCGTGCGCTGAGCGGGCAGTCGTCCTCGGTCAGCGCGGACGCGGCGATGTCCGGGTCGACGTAACGGCGCCCGGCGGCGATGTCCCGGAGGATCTCGGACAGCCGGGCGGCAGGGGTGGTCTTGGGCACGAACCCGCGCACCCCGGCGGCCAGCGCGCGGCGCAGCACGGCGGGCCGGGCGTGCCGGGTCACGAGGACGACGCGGGTGCCCGGCCGCCCGGCCCGGATCTCCTCGGCGGCCCGCAGCCCGTCCGTGGGCGGCATCTCGAGATCCAGTACGGCGATGTCGGGCCGGTGTTCCAGGGCGAGCCGTACGGCATCGGTGGAGGTCGCGGCCTCCGCGACCACGGTGAGGTCGTCCTCCAGGGAGAGCAGCGCGGCCAGGGCACCGCGCAGGAGATCCTCGTCATCGGCGAGGAGAAGCCGGATCACTTGGCGGCCCCTTGGACGGCAGCGTCGAGCCGGATCACTTGGGGGCCCCTTGGGCGGCAGCGTCGAGCCGGATCACTCGGCGGCCTCCTGGGCGGGCCGTGTCGAGACGGCCCTCTGGGCGGGCAGTGTCGCGGTCACCGTGAAACGGTCGCCGTCCGCCCGTTCCCAGGTCAACTCCCCGCCCGCGCCCCGCAGTCGCTCGGCGAGCGCCCGCAGCCCGGTGCCGTCGGCGCTGCCGGGACGGGTGACCGCCCCGTCGTTGCCGATCCGCAACCGGACGAGGTCGCCGACGAGCCGGTAGTCGACCTCCGCTGTACGGGCCTGGCTGTGGCGCAGCACGTTGGTGGTGGCCTCACGCATGACGAGCCCGAGGAGACTACGAGCGGGATCACCCAACTGCCGGTCCTTCGCGGCGGGTTCGAGGTTCATCCGCGCGTCGATCCCGGCCGCCGCCAGCACCCGGGTGGCGTTGGCGATCTCGTCGTCGAGCGTCGTACGGCGAATGCCCTGCACGACGGCCCGCGTGTCCCGCAGCGCGTCCGCGCACAGCTGCCGTATCTCCCGCATCTCGGCGGCGGCGCGCGGCGGATCGGCCTCGGCGAGCCGCGACGCCAATTCAGCCTTCAGGGCGATGACTTGGAGGTGATGCCCCTGGATGTCATGCAGGTCGGAGGCGAACCGCAGCCGCTCGTCCTTCACCGCCAGCTCCGCCTCCAGCCGCCGCGCCCGGTCCAGCCGCCCCGCGATCCGCCACGCCCACAGCGGCCCGAGCACCGTCCACACGGTGAACGCCGTCAGACAGGCCGGGAAGAGCGCCGCGTACGCCAACTCGCCGTCCCCGGCGGCCAGACTCACCGCACCGCCGGGCAACAGCGCGAGCGCGACGGCACCGCCGATCAGCCACCGTCTGCCGGGAGCTGCGGGCAGACCGGCGGCGACGATCGCCACGGTCACCGCCGGGGCGACCGCCCACAGCCCGTAGTTGTGCCGCGTCAACGGCAGTACGGCGAGCACGGCGGCGGCGAGACAGGCGGTGACGACCCAGCCCCCGCGCGGCCGCGACGCAGGTGCCCGCTCCTCCATCGACCCACCGAGCAGCACGACGGCGGCCACGGCGTGCACGCCCAGCGCCGGCACGACGGGCACCCGCGCCCACAGCGGCACGTCCCCGTCCAGCGCCCAGGCCCCGTACGCCACCACCAGCACACACAGCACGGTCCCCGGCACGGCCCACCACGTGTACCGCCGGAAACCCGCGAGCCCCGCCCCCTCGTCCACGCGGTCATTGTGGCAGCGGGGAGATGACAGATGTCATACGACGACGTGCGCGCCCGGCACTACTGCCGTACTCCGGCCCCCACCACCCTGAACGACATGACCCACATCAACACAGCGCCGCTGACCCGCCGTTGGCCGACGTTCGCGGCGCTCGCGCTCTGGGCGGCCCAGGCGGCGGCGAGCGCGTCGGACACGTCGGCGGACTCGGTCGAGGGTTTCGGGCAGGTACTGCCGCTGCTGCCCCTGCTGTACGTGGTGATCAACCAACTGGGCACACCGAAGGCGACCTGGCCGGTACTGGGCGGCGGCCTGGTCCTCGTCTTCGGCCTCCAGGCCCTGGACCTGTTCTCACCGGCGACCACGATGATCGGCATCGCGCTGGCGGTACTGCTGTGGGGACGGCTACGGGGCACGCCTCGCGCGTGGGGCGTGCAGGCGGCGGGGGTGGTGGCCTTCGGCGCGCTGGCGGTGACGGGCCTGGCGGTGGACCCGGAGGTGGGCCGATGGGTGGTGGCGGCGGGGTGGTTGGGCCATGGGATGTGGGACTTGGCGCATCTGACGCTGGAGAGGCTGAAGGGCGTGGTCGCGCCGAGCTTCGCGGAATGGTGTGCGGTAGTGGACGTGCTGGTAGGGGCCGAGCTTTTGATCCTGGGCTGACTGCAACGCCTCAGGGGCGCGGGGCTGTATTCATATGCGGCTCCGCCGCGGGGCGCGACCAGCCACAACGCACCCGCACCCGCATGAAAACCGCAACCCCCAACCCCTACCGCGTCACCTGGGCTCCGGCGGCCGCTGCCGAGGCATGTTAGGCCGCGCACCCCCCGCCCCCGGCGGCAACGGAAACCTCCCCTGCACCACATTCGCATCCGCCCGCGGCGCCCCCGCCACCGCCGTCTGAATGCCGAGCGGCGCCGACCCGGTCCGGAACTCCACCATCCAGTCCGTCGTCTCCACCCGCACCAGCTCGGTCACGTCCTCGGAGAACCGGCGCAGCACCCCGAGACACCGCTCGGCGGCCTCCCCGGCGGTCCCCTCGGTCGGCCCCAGCACCTCTCGCACACTCTCCGAGGCCCAGTCGAACTGGAGCACCTGGAGCCGCCGCTGCACGGCCTGCGCGGTGGCCACGTCCCTTATCCACCCGGACGTGACCCCGAAGAACCGATCAACCGCGACGCACGCGACGGCGAGGAGCAACGCCAGATACCCCCAGGCCGCGACGCCGCCGACCACCCCGGTGAGGTCGAGCAGCGGCAGCGAGGCCCCGGCGACCGCACCGGCCGCCGCCCCGCCCCGCAGGGCCCGCGCGCCGCGCCGCTTCCACACCCGGTCCGCGAGATACCAGGCGGCGGTGTCGAGCGCCCCGCGCTCCACCCACCGGTACAGCTCGTCGAGCCGGGGCGCGGGCTCGCCCCAGTCCCCGAGGGGGAACGTCCGCCCCGTCAGGTCGCCCGGCCGCAGCCCGGCCGCCTCCCCGCCCCGCTCGTCCTGAGGCGGACCCTCGGGCTGCATCTCCGGCTGACCCACCCGGCACTCCCTCCACGACCGACAACGACTGATCACGGCTGATCACGCTGCGTAATGCACGTGTGACGCATGATGCCGACGTGCCGGACCTTTCCTACCTCCCAATGGGTGGCGAAGGGACGGCTTTCACCTCTTTTCCGCCCGGAAGTGGGCCTTGATCAGGTATAGGACTCGACGTCATCTCACTCGAAAGAGTGCTGGGGCGATGCCTGGGTGGAGCACGTAGGCTCAAGACAGAGGACAAGACACAGACCTATGAGCGGGAGCTGATCGTGATCCCCGGTGGTGGCCAGCCCAATATGCAGCAGCTGCTCCAGCAGGCCCAGAAGATGCAGCAGGACCTGGCGAACGCGCAGGAGGAACTGGCGAGGACCGAGGTCGACGGCCAGGCCGGCGGCGGCCTGGTCAAGGCGACGGTCACCGGCTCCGGTGAGCTGCGCGCGCTGAAGATCGACCCGAAGGCGGTGGACCCGGAGGACACCGAGACCCTCGCCGACCTGATCGTGGCGGCCGTACAGGCGGCCAACGAGAACGCGCAGACGCTCCAGCAGCAGAAGCTGGGCCCGCTCGCCCAGGGCCTGGGCGGCGGCATCCCGGGCCTGCCGTTCTAGGACGGGGCCCGCCTTCCTCAGAGGGCGGTCCGCCAACTACCGTACGTACGTGTAAGGAACCCCAGGAAGGACGGCAGTCCGTTGTACGAAGGCGTGGTGCAGGACCTCATCGACGAGCTGGGGCGGCTGCCCGGCGTCGGTCCCAAGAGCGCCCAGCGGATCGCCTTCCACATCCTCCAGGCGGAACCGACGGACGTACGGCGTCTCGCGCAGGCGTTGATGGAGGTCAAGGCGAAGGTCCGCTTCTGCGCGACCTGCGGCAACGTGGCGCAGGAGGAACTGTGCAACATCTGCCGTGACCCCCGCCGCGACCCCTCCGTCATCTGTGTGGTGGAGGAGCCGAAGGACGTGGTGGCGATCGAGCGCACCCGCGAGTTCCGCGGCAAGTACCACGTCCTGGGCGGCGCGATCAGCCCCATCGAAGGCGTGGGCCCCGACGACCTGCGTATACGAGAACTTCTCGCGCGGTTGGCCGACGGGACCGTCACGGAGCTGATCCTGGCCACGGACCCCAACCTGGAGGGCGAGGCGACCGCCACCTACCTCGCCCGCATGATCAAGCCCATGGGCCTCAAGGTCACCCGCCTGGCCAGCGGCCTCCCGGTGGGTGGCGACCTGGAATACGCGGACGAGGTGACCCTCGGCCGCGCCTTCGAGGGGAGACGACTCCTAGATGTCTGACGCCACACTGCACGCCACTGCGCAGAACCCCGACGACTTCGCGGTCCAGATCGCCGACCAGGTGGAGAGTTTCCTGGTGGCGGTGACCGAGGTGGCGAAGGGCGACGAGCCCGACTCAGCCGTCCCCTTCCTGCTCCTGGAGGTCTCCCAGCTCCTCCTGGCCGGCGGCCGCCTCGGCGCGCACGAGGACATCGTGCCGGACGAGCGCTACGAGCCCGACCTGGGCCCGGAGCCGGACGTGGACGAACTCCGCGAGAACCTGGCGCGGCTGCTGGAGCCGATCGACGTGTACTCGGAGGTCTTCGACCCCTACGAGCCGCGCAAGTCCCCGGTCCCGGCCCGCATCTCCGACGACCTCACGGACGTCATCACCGACCTCCGCCACGGCATGGCCCACTACCGCGCGGGCCGCACCACGGAGGCCCTGTGGTGGTGGCAGTTCTCCTACTTCTCCAACTGGGGCACGACGGCGTCCGCGACCCTGCGCGCGTTGCACTCGGTCCTGGCCCACGTCCGCCTCAACCAGCCCCTGGAGGAACTGGACGGCCTGGACACCGACCAGAGCATGGGCGACGAGACCCTGGAGTTCGAGGCGGGCAAGGTGATGGCAGAGGAGATCGGCGAACCGCTGGGGATGCGCCAGGGGCAGTGACAGGACTGATCACAGCCCCCAGAGGCCCTTCCCCAGTGCTGTGACCCCGCCCGTCAGCGCGAGCAGCAGGACCAGTTGGCGGGCTCGTTGTTCGGGTATGCGGGAGGTGAGTGTCCTGCCGATGAGGCCGCCCGCTGCCATAGCCGCGATCACCGCGACCCACTTCGGCGTGCTCAGCTCCGGCATCCCGTTCGCCGCCACGGAGAAGGCGTTGACGACCACGCCGTAGAACATGGCGTTCGGTACGAACTCCCGTACCGTCCAGCCCGCGTTGAGGGCGTACAGGGATATCGGCGGTCCGCCGACGCCCGCCGCGGAGTTCATGAACCCGCCCGCCGCCCCGGCGGCCACGGCGCCCTTCGTGCCGCGCAGGGCGGGGAGGCGGGCGCCGCGCATGACCAGCAGGACGGCGGCGGTCACCAACCCTCCCATGAGCAACAGGAGGACGGGTTCCGGGAGTTGGCGGGTCATCCAGGCGCCCGCGGGAACCGTGCAGGCCGCCGCCACGCACAGCGGCACCATCGCGGCCAACCGCACCCGCCGCCACCCGCCCACCAGCCCCACGACACAGATGACCCCCGAGGCGCAGTTGGCGAGCACCACCCCCTGCGCCGGTCCGAGCAGCAGGATCAGGGCGGGTACGGCGACCAGGGCGAAGCCCATGCCGGTGAGCCACTGAACGGACGAGCCGAGCAGCACGATCCCGGCCAGCATGGCGCTCGTAATCAATCAATCACCCTGCGTGAGTTGGGTCATCCCTGGATCTTCCCTGTACGACGGTTGCACGGACCCTAACCGGTGCCAGGCGAACCTGGAGTCACTTCCGAAGCGGAAAATCGAACCGCACCGGAAGCCAACCCCCCTCGCCCGCACTGGAGATGAGATGACCCCTCGCCCGATAACCAAGCGTGTCGCCATCGTCACCGCCGGTGCCCTCGTCGCCGTCGGCACCTTCGCCGCCGGGGTCGGTGTCGCCGGGCCCGAGAAGAGCAAGAAGCCGGCCAAGGCCGAGATCGCCGCCCTCTTCGACGGCTGGAACGACGCCCTGCGGACCGGCGACGCCGAGACCGTCGCCGACCGGTATGCCAAGGACGCGGTGCTGCTGCCGACCGTCTCCAACAAGGTCCGTACCGACCACGCAGGCATCGTCGACTACTTCGAGCACTTCCTCGAGAACAAGCCGGTCGGCAAGAAGATCGAGACGCACATCAACGTCCTCGACAACAACTCGGCCCTCGACGCCGGCGTGTACGAGTTCACGCTCACCGACCCCGACACCGGCGCCAAGCGCGTCGTCGAGGCCCGCTACACGTACGAGTACGAGAAGCGGAACGGCCAGTGGAAGATCGTCAACCACCACTCTTCGGCGATGCCCGAAGGCTGATCCGCACCACCAGCCCACCCCCGGGCGCATCCGCCAGCGCCACGGTCCCGCCGTCGTCCGTCACCAGTTGCTTGACGACGGCGAGCCCGAGCCCCGACCCGGAGCGCCCGGTCAGGCCCTGGCCGCGCCAGAAGCGGTCGAAGGCGCGGGACTTCTCCGCGTCGGACATGCCCGGCCCCTCGTCCTGGACGGACAGCAGGATCTCGTCGCCCCGCACCTCGTACGAGACCGTGATCGTGGCCCCGTCCGGCGACACCTCCAGGGCGTTCGAGAGCACGTTGTCCAGCACCTGGTCGAGATGACCAGGGCTGGCCAGCACCAGCAGCCGGCCGTCGGCGGTACTCCCCCCCAGCGCGATGGTGACTCCGCGCTCGTCGGCGGCCGGCCTCCACACCGCGAGCCGCTCGGCCACGATGTCCCGCAGGACCAGCGGCTCCGCGGCCGTCACCTTCGCCTCCGCCCGCGCCAGCACCAGCAGTCCGTTCACCAGGCGGCTCATCCGGACCACCTCGGCCGTCGCCTGCTCCACGTCCTCCCGTACGAACTCGTCGTCCACGCCGTCCGCGATGTTGTCCAGGGAGAGGCGCAACGCCGTGAGAGGGGTGCGGAGTTGATGGGAGGCGTCGGCCACGAAGATGCGCTGCGAGGCCACCAGGGTGTCCAGGCGTTCCGCGCCCTGGTTCAGGGTGCGGGCCAGCGTCTGGGTCTCCGGCGGGCCCGTCACCGGCGAGCGCGCGGTGAGGTCGCCGTCGCTGAACTTGCTGGCCATGGCGTTGAGTTCACGCAGAGGGGCGGTGATCCGGCGGGAGACCACCGTGCCGATCAGCGCGGCCACCCCGAGCACCGCCACCGCGAGCCCGGCTCGGAAGCCCCAGATCGTCCACAGCCTGTGGGTGAGGCCGGACGTCGAGTACACGATCCGTACCGCGCCGACGACCTTGCCGTCGGCCTCGGCGGGAACGGTGATCACCAGGTTCCGGCCCCAGATGAAGTCCGACCCCCAGTCGGTGTTCGGCTCGCCCGTCCGCAGCACCCCGGCCAGCCGCGCGTCCCGCTCCGGCGCGGGCACGCCCGGTGTGCAGGAGTCGGTCGCGGTCACCTGGACCTCGTCGTGCGTCTCGTCGGCGTAGGCCTGGGCCATCTTCGTCAGAGCCCGGCAGGACGCCTCGTCGCCGCTGGCCAGCAGCAGCGCCATGGTCGTCGCCTCGCGCTCGACGGACAGCTCGGTGTCGTCGCGGAGCTGCTTGGTGAGCGTGAACGCCACCGGCACCGTGAACAGCAGGATCGCCACCGCGACGAGCAGGATGTAACTCCGGATGAGCTGGCGGTTCATGACGCCGCGTCACCCTTGACGATCTCCAGCCGGAAGCCGACCCCCCGCACCGCCTCGATGGTGATCGCGCCCGCCAACTTCCGCCGCAGCGCCGCCACATGGACGTCCAGCGTCTTCGTCGGCCCGAACCAGTTCGCGTCCCACACCGCTTCCATGATCTGCTCGCGCGACATCAGCGCGCCCGGTTCCTCGGTGAGGAAGGCCAGCAGGTCGTACTCCTTGGGCGCGAGGGCCACCTCCTCGCCGTCCAGCCGGACCCGGGCCGCCTTGCGGTCGATCGTGAGCCGCGTGCCGTAGCGGTCGGGGCCGGCCGCCGCGACCTCGGCGCGCGGCTGGGCGCGGCGCATCACCGCCCTTATCCGCGCGATGACCTCCCGCACCCCGAACGGCTTCGAGACGTAGTCGTCCGCGCCGAGCTCCAGGCCGACCACCCGGTCCGTCTCGTCGCTGCGCGCGCTGATCACGATGATCGGCACGTTCCCGCGCTCGCGCAGCGCCTTGCACACGTCGAGGCCGTCGGTGTCGGGCAGGCCGAGATCGAGGAGTACGACGTCGTAGGGCTCCTCGTGCCTCAGGGCCGCCCCGCCCGTGGTGACCCAGGCCACCTCGAAGCCGTAACGCAGCAGTCCGCGCCGGAGCGACTCGGCGACCGGTTCATCGTCTTCCACCAGCAGTACGCGCACAGGCGAACCATAGTGCTTGAAGTTTAAAGACGGCCGGTCGCCGAGCCCCTAGGGGCCTGTCCGGCACACGGTCACCACATGACCGGGAGCCGTTCCGGCAGGCGCTTCATGAAGCCGGTCCGCCACACCAACTGCTCGATCGGCACCGCCAGGCGGAACTGCGGCATCCGCTCCAGCAGCGCCTCCAGGGCGATCTCGGCATGCCGGCGGCCGAGCGCGGTCGCCGGGCAGTAGTGCCGGCCGCGGCCGAAGGACAGATGCGCGGCGCTGTTGGGGCGGGTGAGATCGACGGTGTGCGGGTCGGGGAACGCGGCCGGGTCGAAGTTCGCGCCCTCGACGAGCACGAGGACCAGCTCGCCCGCAGCCACCCGGACGTCCCCCAGCCGCACGTCCTCCAGCGCCAGCCTCGGCAGCCCGTCCCCGATCGACAGGTTGATCCGCAGCAGCTCCTCCACCGCCGCCGGGATCTTCCCGGGGTCGGCGACCAGCTCGGCCCGCAGCTCCGG
This sequence comes from Streptomyces justiciae, assembly GCF_015163075.1. Taxonomy (GTDB): domain Bacteria; phylum Actinomycetota; class Actinomycetes; order Streptomycetales; family Streptomycetaceae; genus Streptomyces; species Streptomyces justiciae. Next base: position 198,357 of record NZ_JADDXU010000003.1, on the reverse strand, counting down.
GTGCTGGAGCAGCGAGACCAGGGCCATGGTCAGGAACCCGGCCGTGGAGATGACCCCCGCGCCGAACATCGTGACGCCGACGGTCGCGAGCATCTCGTCGGTGAGGTGCGCGTACTCGGGATCGGCGCGCAGCGCCGCCAGCTCGGCCATCAGCCCGGTGGTCGCCGGGTCGTCCAGCCGTTCGGTCATGTACGCGATGTCCCGGTCCCAGTTGAGCCGGGCCCCGGCCACCGGGCACGCCGAGTTCATGAACGCGATGTCCAGGCTCCGCATCAGCCGCGGCGCGTCCGCCTGCGGGATGCCGACGATGCGGCAGTGCATGCCGGCCGAGTACGGGTCGGCGAAACCGCCCCGCAGGTCGACCGGGGCGCCCTCGCGGACCAGTCCGTCGACGAGCTGACCGGCGTACGCCCGCATCCAGTCCACCAGTCCCGGTGACTTCGGATTCAGGGCCTTCAGTACGGCCTTCCGCAGTCCGGCGCCGGTGATGTTCCCCATGTTGTTGACGACCTCGGGCGGGATCGTCAGCGCGTACTGCCGGGGCACGCCCGGCGCCGAGGTGTCCTTGAGGCTGAAGCGCGGGTCTTCGAGGACCTGCTTGCAGAGGTCGTACGACGAGACCAGCCAGGCCTCGTCACCGGCGATGGTGCGGACCCGGCGCACGGGGGCACTGGACCTCAACTCCTCGACCTCCGTCGGGAGTTGGTCGCCGCGCCAGGAGAACGGGAAGTCGATGAGGGTGTCAGCGGACAACGCGCACCTCCTCGGCGGGCGTCACGATCGCGTGGCCCTGGTTGCGCGAGGCGCGCAGGCCGGCGCCGGGGGCGTACAGCAGCTCGGCCATCGGCAGCAGCTGGTGGTAGCAGTTCAGGGAGGACGGGACGCCCAGGATCGCCGGGGTGTCCAGGAAGAGGGGCGCCTCGGCGCAGACGTACGCCATGCAGACCTGGCGCTGGGCCTCGGTCACGTCCGTCACCTTGCCGGCGAGGAAGGTGTCGACGAGCTGTTCGCAGGTCGTGCGGAACTCGTCGTCGGTGGAGAGGCGGGCGGTGAGGTGGGCGTGCAGGTCGCGGTAGGCGGGGACGGATCGCAGGTCCGACATGGCGTGGGCGCGGAGGCGGGTTCCGCCGGGGTCGGCTGCCTGGACGGCGGCCTGCACCTTCGCGCGTACGCCGCGCAGGTTCTTCACCGCCTTGCGGCGCGCGTCGTCGGGCGGATAGCCGGAGGCCTCGTACATCTCGGCCACATGCAGGTCCGTGTAGACGAAGTCGGCTTGGTCGAAGTGGGCCAGCGCCCAGCGGGCCAGGTCCAGGACCCGGCGGGCGGAGAAGTAGCTGTTGCCGGGGGAGACCCCGATCACCGCGTGGTCGCCGGCCGCCCGGATGACCTCGCAGTGCGGGGTGAAGGGGCGGACCTCGAAGAGGTCGGCGGGAGTGACGTGCTGGATCTCTGAGACGGTCGCAGTCGTCAAGGGAAGGGAATCCTTCGCGCGTCGCTAGTCCCGATGGAGCCTCGTGCTCCTGGTGTGGCGACGACGACGCGAAGTTAGCGTTCGACTACTCAGAGCGTCAACGGGTGACCTGGCCCACTTTGCCGAGTGTTCATCGTGCGGATGGGCAGGGTCGTGCTGGGCGTCCGGGTCTCACCATGTGGTTTCCCGAAGGTCGATTTCGGACGCTCGTTAGACTGAGCCGACCGCAGTACATATGCGTATGTGCGGATAGTGACTGACTGAGCGAGGAGCGCACGTGGGCCTTGTCGTGCAGAAGTACGGAGGCTCCTCCGTAGCCGATGCCGAGGGCATCAAGCGCGTCGCCAAGCGGATCGTGGAAGCGAAGAAGAACGGCCACCAGGTGGTCGTCGTCGTTTCCGCGATGGGCGACACGACGGACGAGCTGATCGATCTCGCCGAGCAGGTATCCCCGATGCCTGCCGGGCGTGAGTTCGACATGCTGCTGACCGCCGGAGAGCGTATCTCCATGGCCCTGCTGGCCATGGCGATCAAAAACCTGGGCCACGAGGCCCAGTCGTTCACCGGTAGCCAGGCGGGTGTCATCACCGACTCGGTCCACAACAAAGCGCGGATCATCGACGTCACGCCGGGCCGCATCCGGGAGTCCCTCGACAAGGGCAACATCGCCATCGTCGCGGGCTTCCAGGGCGTCAGCCAGGACAAGAAGGACATCACCACGCTCGGCCGCGGCGGTTCCGACACCACGGCCGTGGCGCTGGCCGCCGCCCTCGACGCCGAGGTGTGCGAGATCTACACCGACGTGGACGGCGTGTTCACCGCCGACCCGCGCGTGGTGAAGAAGGCGAAGAAGATCGACTGGATCTCCTTCGAGGACATGCTGGAGCTGGCGTCGTCCGGCTCCAAGGTGCTGCTCCACCGGTGTGTGGAGTACGCCCGCCGGTACAACATCCCGATCCACGTCCGGTCCAGCTTCAGCGGGCTGCAGGGCACCTGGGTCAGCAGCGAGCCCATCGAGCAAGGGGACAAGAAGGTGGAGCAGGCCATCATCTCCGGTGTCGCGCACGACACCTCCGAGGCCAAGATCACGGTCGTCGGCGTGCCGGACAAGCCGGGCGAGGCCGCGACGATCTTCCGGGCGATCTCCGACGCCGAGATCAACATCGACATGATCGTGCAGAACGTGTCCGCCGCCTCCACCGGCCTGACGGACATCTCCTTCACGCTCCCCAAGTCCGAGGGCCGCAAGGCCATCGACGCCCTCGAGAAGCACAAGTCGGGCATCGGCTTCGACTCGCTGCGCTACGACGACCAGATCGGCAAGATCTCCCTGGTCGGCGCGGGCATGAAGACCAACCCCGGTGTCACCGCCTCCTTCTTCGAGGCGCTGTCCGAGGCGGGCGTGAACATCGAGCTGATCTCGACCTCCGAGATCCGCATCTCGGTCGTCACCCGCGCCGACGACGTGAACGAGGCCGTCCGCGCCGTCCACACCGCCTTCGGGCTCGACTCCGACAGCGACGAGGCCGTCGTCTACGGAGGCACGGGACGCTGATGGCCGGGACAGGATCCGGGCGACCGGACCGGCCGACGCTCGCGGTCGTGGGCGCGACCGGGGCCGTCGGCACGGTCATGCTCCAGATCCTGTCCCAGCACGCGGACATCTGGGGCGAGATCCGTCTGATCGCCTCGCCGCGCTCGGCCGGCCGCAAGTTGGCCGTGCGCGGTGCGGAGGTCGAGGTCGTGGCCCTGACCGAGGAGGCCTTCGACGGCGTCGACGTCGCCATGTTCGACGTACCCGACGAGGTCTCCGCGCAGTGGGCGCCGATCGCCGCGGCGCGCGGTGCGATCGTCGTGGACAACTCGGGCGCCTTCCGGATGGACCCGGAGGTGCCCCTCGTCGTCCCCGAGGTCAACCCGCACGCCGCCCGGGTGCGGCCGCGCGGCATCATCGCCAACCCGAACTGCACGACCCTGTCGATGATCGTCGCCCTGGGCGCGCTGCACGCCGAGTTCGGGCTGCGCGAGCTGGTGGTGTCGTCGTACCAGGCGGTGAGCGGGGCCGGCCGCGCCGGCGTGGAGACGCTGCGGCAGCAGCTCGCCCTGGTCGCCGGCACGGAACTGGGGACGCACCCCGGGGACGTACGCCGGGCCGTGGGCGACAACACCGGGCCGTTCCCGGAGCCGGTCGCGCTGAACGTCGTACCGTGGGCCGGGTCGCTGCGCGAGGACGGCTGGTCGTCGGAGGAGATGAAGGTGCGGGACGAGTCCCGCAAGATCCTCGGCCTGCCCGAACTGCCCGTCGCCGTCACCTGTGTGCGGGTCCCGGTGGTCACCACGCATTCGCTGACCGTCCACGCCCGCTTCGAGGGCGAGGTCACCGTCGCCAAGGCGCGCGAGATCCTCGCCACCGCGCCGGGTGTGGTGCTGTTCGACAACCCGGCGGCCGGGGAGTTCCCGACGCCCGCCGACGTCGTCGGCACCGACCCCACCTGGGTGGGGAGGGTGCGCCGGGCGCTCGACGACCCCACCGCCCTCGAACTCTTCGTGTGCGGCGACAACCTGCGCAAGGGCGCGGCGCTGAACACCGCACAGATCGCCGAGCTGGTCGCGGCCGAATTCAAGGGCGGCTGACCTCGACAGGTTTGTAAGATCTGTGAACCAAGTGTGAGCCGGTCGATGGTCCGGACCACTTGCTGCGGACGTCGTTGTCGTCCGAAGATTTTCCTCCCCGCTCTCCGCAACCGCGTGAAGGGCGGGGAGCGTCTTTGCGAACGCCCTTCATGAGGGCGTACGCCCTCCCGGGGGCGCGGGGATGCTGCAAGGGGCGTGGGGACGCCCCGAACCATTCAGGACATAGGGGAAGAGCGGGTAGGCATGAGGGCGCTTGACGCACGGTCAGTAGTGCTGCCTGACACAAGACGGGGGGCTGTGTCGCGTGACATAGCGCGGTCCGACGCAAAAGTGACGCCCGGCACGTACAACCCTCACGGGGGTAGCCGTGTCCAACTGGCGTGGCAGAGGTACTCGACTTCAGCGCGGCACGTGGCGGTACGGCCCTTCGGCCCCGCCCCGCGGCCCTACGACCCCGCATGCCCGGCACGCCCGGCGGCATGCCGGTGATCGCGCCCATGCCCGCAGCGCGGCCCGCCCGCATCCCGAACCAGCGCGACGGCGCCGAGGACGTCACGGCGGCCGGCACGACCGTCGACCACCTCACCGAGACCTACCGGGCGCACTACAGCTCCCTGCTGCGTCTCGCCGCCCTCCTCCTCGACGACACCGCCTCCTGCGAGGACGTCGTCCAGGAGGCCTTCATCCGCGTCCACTCCGCCCGCAAACGCGTCCGCGACCGCGACAAGACGCTCGCGTACCTGCGCCAGACCGTCGTCAACCTCTCCCGCTCGGCCCTGCGCCGCCGCATCCTCGGACTGAAGCTGCTGTCCAAGCCGATGCCGGACATGGCGAGCGCCGAGGAAGGTGCGTACGACCAGCTGGAGCGCGACTCCCTCATCAAGGCGATGAAGGGACTCCAGCGCCGCCAGCGCGAGGTCCTCGTCCTGCGCTACTTCGCGGACATGACCGAGGCGCAGGTCGCCGAGACCCTCGGGATCTCCCTCGGCTCGGTGAAGGCGTACGGCTCCCGCGGCATCGCCGCGCTGCGCGTCGCCATGGAGGCACCGGCATGAGCGGGGACCACGAAGGCCGGGACGGGCGGCGCCACCTGCACCGCCCCTTCGACTGGCACGAGCCGGGCGGGGACGGGCAGGACACCCCGAAGCAATCACACGCTGGGAACGGAACTGTGAACCACGGCCTCGACGACCAGAGCCCCGACGACGGGTTCGACTCGGACGAGCTGGCTCTGCGCCGCATGCTGCACCAGGCGGTCCAGGAGATCGAACCGCGCGACGGCACGCTGGACCACCTGCGGCAGGCGGTGCCCGCCCGCCGGGCCCGCAAGCGGCAGGCCCTCGTCGGCATGGCCGCCGCGGCGCTCTTCATCGGCACCGCCGTCCCCGCCCTGCTGCACGTCTCCGGCGCCACCGGCTCCGACGCCGACCCGCTGAACGCGGGCCACTACTCGCAGGCCCAGGGCGGCGCCAGCGAGGGCAAGGGCCCCGACGGCGGCGAGTCCACCTCCGGGGGCAGCTCCGGCAAGGTCGAGGACAAGGACAAGGGCGACCACAAGGGCGACAAGGAGGGCAAGGGCTCCTCCACCGGCGGCGGCACCGCCGGCGCCACCGACCCGTCCGCGACCAGCACCGTCGGCGTCCCCGTCTGTACGGCCACGGAACTCGGCTCGGCCACGGCCAACGCCGGTGCCGCGGACGCCTCCGGCGCGGTCTACGGCACCTTCCGCTACACCAACACCTCCACGGCCGCCTGCTCCATCGCGGGCCCCGGCTCGATCAGCCTCGCGGTCGCGGGAGCGGCGGACTACTCCAAGGTCGGCCAGGCCCGGCACACCGCCGGTGACGCCGCGGCCTCCCTGCCCGACCCGTCCACGGAACTCGCCTCCCTGGTCCTCCAGCCCGGCGCCTCCTACGACGTGAAGTTCGCCTGGGTCCCCTCGGAGACCTGCCCCGTCCAGGGCGGCGACCCGGACCCGTCACCGGACCCGTCTCCGAGCGAGACCGGCACCACCACGGAGGGCACCTCCACCGGCGGCGACACCGGCACCACCACCCAGCTCGTCACGGAGGACGGCGGCACGGCCGACGGCAGCGTCACCATCACCAACTCCGCCGAGGGCGGCGTGGCCTCGGCCACGACGACGGTGAGCAACGCGTGCGCGGGGACGGTCTACTGGACGGGCGTGCTGGCGGCGTCGTAGGACGCCGACGGGGGCGTTCGTCGGTGCTGCTCGATGCCGAAGCCGTTGACGCTGTTTGATGCCGGCCGGCGTCAGACAGCCGCTCGCTGCTCGCTCTCCTCGGGCACCAGGCCCAGCTCCGCGTCCCGGGCGAACTCCACCTCGCGGCGCAGCAACCGGAACCACATGAAGACCACGAACCCGGCGAACACGAACCACTCGCCGGTGTAGCCGAGGTTCTGGAACGCCTTCAGGTTCAGCCCGCTGTCGGCCGGCGCGCTCGCGGGCACCGCCTTCATCCCGGCATCGGCCTTGTACAGGGTGATCCAGGCGTCGTACAGGTCGTACGACACCAGGTTCACCAGCGAGGCCGCGCTGATCGCCGAGGTCTGCCCCGCGGGCAGCCCGCCCTGCGCACTGACGCCGTTCTCCCCGGGCTGCTCGGACGCCTGCAAGGCGCCCGTGACGGTGACCTCACCCTTGGGTGCGGCCGGCGCCTTCGCCGGGTCGGCGTCCCCCGGCAGCCAGCCCCGCACCACCGGCAGCGCCTTGCCGCCGTCGGTGCGCAGCAGCGTCAGCACGTAGAACCCGCGCTTTCCGTCCAGCTCCCGCCCCGGCACCAGCAACTGCTTGCCGTACCGCCCGCTCACCGTGGCCTGCCGCCCGGACGTCTCCTGGTCCACCGGCAGCAGCTCGGCCAGCGGGGCCGCGGCCTCCCGCTTGTTGGACGCGGCCTGCGCGGTCGCCTGGTCGTGGCTCTGCATCCGCTCCTCGAAGCGGCTCAGCTGCCAGGACCCCATGAACACGCAGAACGGGATGGCGAGCAGCACGAAGACGTTGATCCCCCACCAACGGGGCGTCAGCAGAAACCGGTACACACCTCAACGGTACGGGGCAGCCCGGCAGCGCCGGCCCGCGGGGTCGGTGCGCTCAGTACCGCTCGGCGAGGTGGTCGCGCCACTGGGGCGGCTCGTACGGCTCCGGCCAGAAGTCGGCAATAGCCGATATACGTCCGGACTCGTCCCCCGTGAAGAACGAGATGCCGTACATCTCCTCCAGTCCCACCGCGAAGTGGATCCAGGTGACGACCTGCCCCGGCTCGGCGACGATGCGCTCGATCCTGAGGTGCCAGTCGCCCGGATACTCCCGGTTGAACCGCACGTACCGCTCCCGCCCGCGGACCCGCTCCCGCGACTGCGGCGCCGTGTACACCACGTCCGCGGCGAGCGTCCCCGCGAACGTCTCCCAGTCCCGCGCCTCCGCGGAGGCCCAGAAGGTCTCGACTGTCTTGCGCAGCTCGGTCATGCGGACGAGTCTGCACCCGCCCACTGACAATCGGTCCCGTCCGGCCGGGTTGTCCACAGGCAATGAGTTGTCCACAGGCTGTGCACCCCGCCCGTGATGTGTCTGTGCGGGCGGGCAGTATGGGCCCATGACTGAGAGCAACGGGTCCGCCGCGCCCGAGCAGAACGAACAGAGCGACCTTCAGGGTGTTGCGAGCGCACGGCAGGAAGCGATGCCGGAGTGGGAGAAGCGCTTCCGGGCGCCCCGGGTCTCCCTGCCGGACTGGGCGGAGGACGCCCCGGACCGCTCCCTGTTCGTGTCGAACGCGACAGGGACGTACGAGCTGTACGCCTGGGACCGGGCCACCGGCGCCCAGCGCCAGGTCACCGACCGGCCGAACGGCACGACGGACGGCGTGCTCACCCCGGACGGCGCGTGGATCTGGTGGTTCGACGACAAGGACGGCGACGAGTTCGGCGTCTGGCGCCGCCAGCCCTTCGAGGGCGGCCCGGACGAACCGGCCGCCCCCGGCCTCGACGCCTCCTACCCGGCGGGCCTGGCTCTCGGCCGCGACGGCCGCACGGCGGTGGTCGGCCGCTCGACCGACGAGGACGGTACGACGATCTATGTCGCCCGCACCGGCGAGACCCCGGTGGAGATCTACCGGCACCGCGAGTCCGCGGGCGTCGGCGACCTCTCCCACGACGGCTCGCTGATCGCCCTGGAGCACACCGAGCACGGCGACGCGATGCACTCGGCGCTGCGTGTGGTCCGCCTCGACGGCACGCCGGTCGCCGAGCTGGACGACACCAAGGGCGGCACCGAGGAGCTGGGTCTGGAGGTCCTGGGCTTCGCGCCGGTCGACGGGGACAGCCGCCTGCTCATCGGGCATCAGCGCCGGGGGCGTTGGGAGCCGCTGGTGTGGGACGTGGCGTCGGGGGAGGAGACGGACCTGGCACTGGAGCTGCCGGGCGACGTCAGCGCGGAGTGGTACCCGGACGGCACGGGCCTGCTCATCGCCCACAGCTTCGAGGCCCGCAGCGAGCTGTTCCGCTACGACCTGACGACCCGCGACCTGGTGAAGGTCCCCACCCCGGCGGGCTCGGTCTCCGGCGCGACGGCCCGCCCCGACGGCAGCGTGGAGTACCTCTGGTCGTCGGCGGCAGAGCCCTCGACGGTCCGCTCCACGACCGGCGTGGTCGTCCTGGACCCACCGGGCATGAAGTCCCCTGGCTCAGTGCCGGTGGAGGACGTGTGGGTGGAGGGCCCCGGCGGCCGCATCCACGCCCTGGTCCAGAAGCCGGCGGGCGCGAGCGGCCCGCTCCCCACGGTCTTCGACATCCACGGCGGCCCGACCTGGCACGACAGCGACGCGTTCGCGGCGGGCCCGGCGGCCTGGGTGGACCACGGGTACGCGGTGGTCCGTGTCAACTACCGCGGCTCGACGGGCTACGGCCGAGCCTGGACGGACGCCCTCAAGCACCGAGTCGGCCTGATCGAGCTGGAGGACATCGCGGCGGTCCGGGAATGGGCGGTGACGTCCGGCCTCGCCGACCCCACCCGCCTGATCCTCACCGGCGGTTCCTGGGGCGGCTACCTCACCCTCCTCGGCCTCGGCACCCAGCCCGACGCGTGGACCCTCGGCATCGCGGCGGTCCCGGTCGCCGACTACGTCACGGCGTACCACGACGAGATGGAAGCCCTGAAGGCCATGGACCGCACGCTCCTGGGCGGCACCCCGGAAGAAGTCCCGGAACGCTTCGAGGCTTCGTCCCCCCTCACCTACGTCGACCAGGTCAAGGCCCCGGTCTACATCTCCGCCGGCGTCAACGACCCCCGCTGCCCGATCCGCCAGATCGACAACTACGTGAAGCGCCTGGAGACAAGGGGCGCGGTACACGAGGTGTACCGCTACGACGCGGGCCACGGTTCGCTGGTGGTGGACGAACGAATCAAGCAGGTGCGCCTGGAACTGGACTTCGCAGAAAGGCACTTGGGAACCCCGCCCACACGCGCATAACCAAACACCGAGCCGCCGCCCCACCACAGCGGACGGCTGTCCCGTTGGGACGGCGTCCGCCGTTCACCTGCCGCAGCCGCAGGCAGCCGTGCGCTGGGGCGGCGCCCACCCGAGCAGCGGCACCCGTGTCCCTACGTGGCTGCGGGCAGGCGTGCCGCTCGGGCGGTGCCCACCCGAGCAGCGGCACCCGTGTCCCTACGTGGCTGCGGGCAGTCGTCCCGCTGGGGCGGCGCCCACCTAAGCAGCGGCACCCGTTTCCTACGTGGCTGCGGGCAGCCGTCCCGCTGGGGCGGTGCCCACCCGAGCAGCGGCACCCGTATTCCTACGTGGCTGCGGGCAGCCGTCCCGCTGGGGCGGCACGGGTGGGCGCAGCGGCACCCCGCCAGCGCGGGCGAGCGAAACCCACCCCCACGCGCACCCCCCCGGCGCCCAGCCCCACGCCGGGCGAGTGACACCCACCTCCGCCCAACCCCACCCCACCCCCGCCCAGCCCCACCGCCGGGCAAACGACACCCACGCCCCCGCCCAGCACCCCACGCCAAGTGCCCGGCCAGCCGCCTCAGCTCAGCGCAGCGTCCCGCGCACGCCGCCCCAGCAACTCCGCCAACCCCCGCCGCGTAGCCGCCAACACCACCCGATCCGCCCCCTTCAGCACATAGTTGTCCGGCAGATCCCACACCAGCCCCGAAGGCACAGCCCCCTCCTCATACGCCCCCTCCACCGCCGGCTCCGCCGCATCCCGACCCGCAGCCGTGTCCAACGCCAACACCCGCCACGCCCCCGCCCGAAACGCCTCCCCCACAGTCCGCCCCTCCAACTGCGGATGCCCACCCACCTCCACAGCCGCGAACAACAACACCCGCCGCTCCACAGGAATCGCCCCGAGAATCTGCCGCCCCATCATCGCCCCGGCGAACGCGGGCGCGGCCAGATGAGAAACGCTCCGACTCCGAGTCGACGCCCGAGGATGCGCGGCCCGAAGCGTCCGGTACACCGCCGTCGCGAAGTCGTCGTCGTACAACCGCAACACCACCCGCAGATCCGGCCGCACCGACCGCGCATACAACGCGGCCTCGAGATTCGTCGTGTCCGAACTGGTCACCGCCAGCAACGCATGCGCCCGATGGATCTTCGCCGCCTCCAGCACCCCTTCCTGCGTCACATCCCCGAGCACCACCGGCACCCGCAACCGCCGAGCCGTGGCAAGCCCCCGCGCCTCGGGCCCCGACTCGACACACACCACAGGAATGTCCAGCTCCCGCAACCGCGTGAGCACCCGCGTACCGATCTTCCCGAGCCCGAGGAGCACCACATGCCCACCCAGCCCCCGAGGAGGTTTCCGCAACGCCGACGCCGACCGGAAGGTCCCGAGCGCCTCCAGCACCGCGGCCAGCAGCACCGGCAGCAGCAACAACCCCACGAGCCCGGCGAGGAGTTGCAGGATCTGCCGCCCGATCGGCGCCCCGAGCGCGGGATCGTTGATGGCGAAGAGATCGAGAAGCGTCTCGTACGTGGCGAACAGCGGATGCTCACCCGTCACGACGGACAACGCGACGGCGAGCGCGGCCACACACCCCACGAGCCCGGCCAGCGACCACCGCAACCGCCGCGAGAACAACGAGGCGAACGGCGGCACGACCCCACCCCGCCCCGAGGGCAACGAGGGCCCCGCGTACGACACCTGCTCCAGCACCACGGTCCCGCGCCCCACCGCATCCCGCACGGCCCCCGCATCCGGCAGCAACTCAGGCCCCTGCTCCCCGGCGACACCACCGCCCCCGCCACCGGCACCGTCACTTCCCGCCGTACCGTTACCCGTACCCGACAGCAACGCCAACGTGGCCAGCCCCGCCCCACCCCCCTGCCCCGCCGGCCGCTCCACCGCCCGCAGCAACAACCCGTCCGTCTGCACGACCTTGCTGGTCCCGGCCACTGCGGAGGCGACAAGCGCCGGCGCAGCGGTATCGGCATCGGACAGCACGGTCGTAGAAGCATCGAAACCACCGTCACCACCACTGTCACCGGAGGCCAACGCGGCAGCCTGATCCAGCAGTTCCTCGATGTGCTGCCCCAACCGCCGGTTGTAGAGCCGCAGTACGAGCCGCAGCCGCGGATTGAGACGACGGGCCGTCAGCGCGGCGCGGATGTTGGTCTCGTCGTCGTCATACACGAGCGCCAGTGCCGCGGCCCGTTCCACCCCCGCGTCGGCGAGCACGGCCTCGGTCGCCTCCGCGGCCTCCACCAGCCGTTCCCCGCCGACGGGTTCACTCGCGCCGGTCCGCCCGGCGGCGGCGTTCACCACCCGGTCGAGCAGCGCTGCCGACGCGGCCCGGGCCCGCCCGACCACGGGCGGCCGTACCGTCCGTTCGGACGCCGGTACGACGAGCGTGACCTGCTCCCCGTACACTCCCCGCAACTCGGCGGCCAGCCGATGGGCGAGCCCGTCGTCCCCGCACACCACCATGTGCGCGGCCGTGGCCCCCTGTTGGTCCTGCCGCCCCTGCTGACCCTGCTGACTCTGATTCGGAAGGCTCGCCACGAGGGAAAAGACTGCCACGAGCTGAACGCCCGTCTCCCGCCCGGCGTACTCAAGGGGAGGGAAATCCACGTGGAACCCACGCCCTCGCGCACCACCGGAGGTACCGCACCCGTGGCGATCACCGAAGAAGCCCCGCCCGCGGCGGCGGAACCGACGCCACCCCAGAAGACCGAGCAGGCGCCGCCTCCGAAGCCCGAGCAGCCGACGCCCACGGCGCCCAAGGGCGACGAGCAGGCCCAGGCCCGCCACCTGAACTCCCCGCTCCTGCTCACGATGCTCCTGCTCCTGACCCTCCTCCTCCAGGGCCCCATCCGCGGCGCGCTGGCCAGCCCTGTGATGCAGAGCTGGATGACGGTCTTCGTGGCGGTGACCGTGCAGGCGCTGCCGTTCCTCGTGCTCGGCGTCCTGCTGTCGGCGGCGATCGCGGTGTTCGTGCCGCCCTCCTTCTTCGCCCGCGCCCTGCCGAAGAACCCGGCGCTCGCGGTGCCGGTCGCGGGCGTGGCGGGGGCGGTGCTGCCGGGCTGCGAGTGCGCGTCGGTGCCGGTGGCCGGCGCGCTGGTACGCCGGGGCGTCACCCCGGCCGCGGCCCTCGCCTTCCTTCTCTCCGCCCCGGCGATCAACCCGATCGTGCTGACGGCCACGGCCGTCGCCTTCCCGCGCAACCCGGAGATGGTGCTCGCCCGCCTCGTCGCGGGCCTGCTGGTGGCGTGCGCGATGGGCTGGCTGTGGCTGCGCCTCGGCCGCGCGGACTGGCTGCGGCCCCCGGCCCGTGCCTCGTACGAGGGCCAGGGCAGGGGAGCGGCGTTCTGGGGTTCGGTGCGGCACGACGTGATGCACGCCGGCGGTTTCCTGGTCGTCGGCGCGATGGCGGCGGCGACGCTGAAGGCGGTCGTACCGCAGGAGTGGCTGCGGGCGGCGGCCGGCAACCCGGTGGTGTCCGTCCTCGCCCTCGCCGTCCTCGCCGTACTGCTGTCGATCTGCTCGGAGGCGGACGCGTTCGTGGCGGCGTCGCTGTCGCAGTTCTCGCTGACGGCGCGGCTGGCGTTCCTGACGGTGGGTCCGATGATCGACCTGAAGCTGTTCGCGATGCAGGCGGGCACCTTCGGCCGCGGCTTCGCGCTCCGCTTCGCGCCCGCCACCTTCGCCCTCGCCGTCCTGGTGGCGGTACTGACGGGGGCGGTGCTGCTGTGAACCGGCACGCCCAGTCGGCGGTCATGTTCCTGCTCGGCGCGACCTTGCTGCACGCGGGCTCCACCGACCTCTACCTGCGCTACGTCAAGGCAGGCCTGCGCCCGCTGCTCCTGCTGTCCGGCGCGGTCCTGATCGCGGCGGCGGTGGCGACGCTGTGGTACGAACGCCGAGGCACCGACCACGGAGACCACGCCGACCACGGAGACCACGCCGACCACGGAGACCACGCCGACCACGAAGGCCACGCCGACCACGCCGACCACGAAGGCCACGCCGACCACCACCACCGTGAACCCCGCGTCTCCTGGCTCCTGGTCCTCCCCCTCCTCGCCCTCGTCCTCGTCGCCCCGCCCGCCCTCGGCTCCTACAGCGCGATGCGCTCCGGTACGGCACTCCAGCAGGCGTACGGCTACGACGACCTGCCCGCCACCGGCCCGCTGCGCCTCGGGGTGGCCGACTATGCGGGCCGCGCGGTCTACGACCACGGCCGTGAGCTGCGCGGCCGCGAGATCAAGGTCACCGGTTTCGTCGCCCTGGACGCGTCCGGCCGTCCCTATCTCGTCCGCATGGCCCTCAACTGCTGTGCCGCGGACGCCCAGCCGGTGAAGATCGCCCTGACGGGCAAGATCCCGCCGGTGCTGAGACCGGACGCCTGGCTGGAGGCCACCGGCACCTACACGCCCGAGCGCACCAAGGACCCGGTCAACAACGGCCCGATCCCGTACCTGAAGGTGACGTCGGCCCGCCCGGTGGCGAAGCCGTCGGACCCGTACGACGAGACCTGGAACAACTGACTAGGCCAGTAGCTTTCGGAGCGCGGCGGCCTCGGGACTGTCCTCCGCCGCGCTGAACACATGCAGGACCAGCCCGGACTCCCCGGGCCCGGCCGGCACGTGCAGCGTCTCGAAGTCCAGCTCCAGCAGCCCTGCGACGGGATGCCGCAGCCGCTTGCGCCCCGCCGCGCACATGGTGACCTCGCCGGAGTCCCAGATCCGCCGGAACTCCGGGCTCGCGTCGGCCAGTTCGGCGATGAGGCCGGTCAGCTCCGGGTCGTCGGGATGCCGCCCCGCCGCGACCCGCAGCTGTCCGACCGCCTCGGCGGCCCGCGCTTCCCAGTCGGGATGGAGGTCCCGCGCGGCGGGATCGAGAAAGACGAAACGGGCGTTGTTGGCGTCGCGGCGGCCTGGCACGTCCAAGCCGCCCATCAGCGCGGCGCCCAGCGGGTTCCAGGCGACGACGTCGAGCCGGTGGTTGGTGACGAAGACGGGCAGCCCGTCCATCGCGTCCAGCGCCCGCCGCAGCCCCGGCCCGATCCGCTGCCGCGGCACGGGGTCGGGCCGCCCGGCGGCCAGGGTGTCCAGATGCCGCCGCTCCGCCGCGTCGAGCCCGAGCGCACGGGACAGGGCATCGAGCACCTCGGCGGACGGCGCGGTGGCCCGCCCCTGTTCCAGGCGGACGTAGTAGTCCACGCTGATCCCGGCGAGCTGGGCCAGCTCCTCACGCCGCAGCCCCCGCACCCGCCGCCGCTTGCTCCCGACGGCACCCCCGCCGATCCCGGCCCGCTCCGGGGCGACCCGCCCGCGCCGGGCGCGCAGGAATCCGCCGAGGGCGCGGCGGCTGTCGTAGATCCCGTCCATGTCTCCCAGTATCCGCGGCGGCGGCCGAACACCGCCCTGCTCCGTGACTGGTCCTCGCAGTACCAGGACTCGCGTTCCACCGGTGGAGGAGGGTTCTGGCTACGGTGCCGCCGGCGGGGAGACCGTACCGGCATGAAGCAGAAGAAGATCCTGGTCGTCAGCGCCCACCCCGAACCGCGTTCCCCGAACACGGCGTTGACCACGTTCGCCGTCGACCACCTGCGCGCGGCGGGCCACGAGGTACGGCTCTCCGACCTGTACGCGATGAAGTGGAACCCGACGGTCAGCACCGACGACTACCCGGACCACGGCTCGGAGGGCGGCCCGGCCCGCCGCCTGCATGTGATGCGCGACTCGGAGGAGGCCACACTGACCGGCCGCCTCGCCCCGGACATCGCCGCGGAACAGGAGAAGATCCGCTGGTCGGACGCGGTCGTCCTGCAGTTCCCGATGTGGTGGTTCTCGGCCCCGGCGATCCTGAAGGGCTGGATCGACCGCGTCTTCACGAGCGGTTTCGCGTACGGCCCCAAGGTCCCGCCGCCGTACGACGACACCGCCAGCGCGCTGGCCGGCCGCCGGGCCCTGCTCTCGGTGACGCTCGGCGCGCGGGAGACGGCCTTCTCCGACCGCGGCATCCACGGCCGCCTCACCGACGTGCTCCACCCGCTCCAGCACGGCCTGTTCTGGTTCACCGGCATGACCCCGCTCGAACCCTTCGCGGTGTACGACACGGACCGTATGCCCGCCGACCGCTGGGCCCCCGCCCTCGAGGCGTACGCCCGCCGCCTGGACGCCCTGTTCACGGACCCCCCGGTCCCGTTCCGCTCCCTCACGGGCGGCGACTACGACCATGACATGCGGCTGCTGCCGGGCCGGGAGCGCGCGGGCACGACGGGCCTGGACCTGCACACGCGGTTGGGTGTCAGCCGGTGACCAGCGCCAGCGTGAAACCGTCGTACCCCTTGGACCCGACGGTCTGCACGGTCGTGGCCGTCAACCGGGGCTCCGCGGCGATGAGTTCGGTGAAGCGGCGGACGCCCTGGACGCGCGGGTCGTCGCTGTCGGGGTCGGTGACGGCACCGTCCCGGACGACGTTGTCGCCGACGATGACACTGCCGGGCCGGGTGAGCTTCAGCGCCCACCGCAGATAGTCGGGGTTGGAGGGCTTGTCGGCGTCGATGAAGACGAGGTCGAAGGGCCCGGCGCTCTCCTCCACCAGCACGGGCAGCGTGTCCAGCGCCTTGCCGAGCCGCAGCTCGACGATGTCCCCGAGCCCGGCCCGCGCCACATTGGCCCGGGCGACCTCGGCACACCGCTCATCGGCCTCCAGCGTCACCAGCCGCCCGCCCTCGGGCAGGGCACGGGCCAGCCAGATGGTGCTGTAACCGCCGAGGGTACCGATCTCCAGAATGGAACGGGCACCGCGGACCCGGGCGATCAGGTTGAGCAACTTCCCCTGATTGGCGGCGACTTGATGCCCGGGTAGCCCGGCCGCCGCACTGTCCTTCACGGCGTCGAGCAGCGCGGGGTCCTCTTCCACGAGCAGCCCGTTGAAGTAGTCGTCGACGGCGGTCCAGGTGTGTTGCTGCGACACGGGGCGTCTCCCTCTCGGCGCGGGTAAGTTCCTTAAGGGAACTTAATCCAAGGAGGGGCGCAGCACCACCGAATTCGATCAGGGCGTGGGCTCAGGACTGATAGGGCTGCTGAGGCTGCTGCCCGTACCCCTGCCCCTGCCCGTACGGGGCGGGAGCGCCGGCGGCCTGCGCCTGGAGCTGCTCGGCCTGCTCCTTGCCGATCTTCACCTCCGTACCGCAGAAGGTGCACTGCGTCGCGTACTTGGTGGAGATCGGGAACAGCGGCACGAAGAACAGCGTGAACTTCGTGACGCGCTTCCGGAGGGTGTGCGCGGCGGGGTTGCCACAGCCGCCGCAGACCAGCGTGAGTATCGCGAGCTGGTAGAGGTATCCCTTGGTGCCGAAGATGATCATTGGGCGAACGTCCTTAGCGGATTCATCGGTCGGTTCGATTCCTGCGGCCCAAGGCTACGGCTGCGTAGGCACCGGCAGGGGAGTGACGGCGGCACCGGGCATGCGACCGACCGACACTCTGCCGGTCAATGGGCGGATGCGACGCACCGGAACCCGGTGTGCCCGCTGGAACTGTCCGGGGTGTTGGAGGTGCGGGCGGCGACGCGGTAGCGGTTGCAGTAGGAGACGTGACACATGTAGGAACCGCCGCGGATGACACGACGGGTCCCGTCGGCCGGCCCGAGAGGCCCGCGCGGCGCAGCCCCTTGCCCAGAACGATCGCCCCGGTGCTCAACTCCCCACCAGTCACTGCACCACTCCCAGACATTGCCGGACATGTTGTAGAGCCCGAACCCGTTGGGCTGGAAGGCGTCGACGGGCGCGGTCCCCCGATACCCGTCGGCGCCGGTGTTCTTGCCGGGGAAGACCCCGCGCCAGACATTGCACCGATACTCACCGCCGGGATCGAGCTCGTCCCCCCACGGATAACGCCGCTGCTCGAGCCCACCCCGGGCGGCGTACTCCCACTCGGCCTCGGTGGGCAGCCGCTTCCCCGCCCAGGCGGCGTAGGCGGCGGCGTCGTACCAGGACACATGGACGACGGGATGATCCTCCCGCCCCTCCACCCCACTCCCGACCCCTTCCGGCTCCCGCCAACTGGCCCCACCCACGGCACACCACCAGGGCGCCGCCTCGGGCCGCGGAGCCCCACGCCGCAAGACGCCGGGCAGAAACCCGGCAAAGACGTACGACCACCCGAGCCGCTCGGCATCGGTCAGATACCCGGTGTCGTCCACGAACTCAGCGAACCGCGCATTACTGACGGCATGCACATCAACCCAGAACGCGTCGACCTGCACCCTCCGCACAGGCCCTTCCCCGTCCCCCGGAACCCCCTCAACATCGTCAGCCCCCATAAGAAACTCACCCCCACCAACCAAAACCATGCCATCGCCACCACCCCCCTCCCGCCGGAGCGGCACAGCCCTCGCATCCCCACCCACCCCACCACCCGAGGGCACACAGCAACGACCACCTACGTGCGCTTCACTCACGCCTGTTCCGCTCCCCGGTCCTGAATGCCGCTGATACGCGGACTCTGACACTCAGACCTGTGATCCGGATTCGTCGTCCCGTCGCCAGAACCACTGACTGCCTCGCGGTGGTGCAGAGAGACGAGTTCTCCGAGATCGTTGGCGACCATGACCTGAGCAAGGCGACCGGCAACGGCGACCACGTCCGGCCAGGAGGACGCCCGGAGCTACTCCACCTCCGTGCCGCCGGGGGCCTCGCCTCCAGCGGCGCTGATCGCGACAGCCAACTCACGCATGAGAGCGACCTCCTCCGCGGTCCTCAGACTGATGCCGAGGTATCGCTCAGGCTCGTCCGCATCGCAGAAGTCATCGAAAAGCGCGTGGAAGACATGGTCGAGGTTCTCGAAGACCGAGGAATCGAGCCGTACGTCCCGCTGCCACGACGGATTGGCCAGAGCGAGAACGACGGGTACGACGTGGACTCGGTGGTTCGCTATACGACGCTCACCTTCACTAACGCCGCCGACCCTAACGATCCGACTCCGCGACCCGCGCAGGAGTTTCCCCACTGCGGCGAGCACCCGGACGCGCACACACAGAAACAGGTGAGGCTCCTACCCAAACCGGTAGGAGCCTCACCTGCTGTTTTGGCTGTCGGGGTGGCGGGATTTGAACCCACGACCTCTTCGTCCCGAACGAAGCGCGCTGCCAAGCTGCGCTACACCCCGATGTCGCTGCTGTTCCTGCTTGTCGCGGCGACGTCGTTTACTTTAGCCCACTGGTGGCTGGAGACGAAATCCGGTTTTCGCGCGGTGGTGGGCGCGGTGGCGGAGGGGGTTCGGGCGGATGTGGTCGAGGGCCACGAGGAGGACGGCGAGGGCGTAGAAGGAGAGGCCGAGGAGGAGGGCGTTGCCCAGGACGGTCTTGTAGCCGTGCAGGTCGACGTCCAGGAACGGGTAGAGGTAGCGGGCCGGAGTGCCGGGGACGAGCAGCTCACCCCGCGTGAAGGAGAAGGCCAGGTAGGCGAGGGGGAACAGCAGCCAGGTCGCCGCATGGCGTAGGCGCAGGCGGCCCGGGGCCGTCAGCAGCAGCCAGTCCAGCGTCGCCGCGATCGGCAGGGCCGTGTGCAGGGCCACGTTCGTGATCCTCGCCCAGCCCGTCGGCTCGGCCGCGTCCGTCATCGAGAACGGCGTCGTCGTGTCCGCGAGAAGCAGGTGGTACACCAGGCCCGTGAGCAGGATGTAGAGGAGTGTCGCGCCGGTCAGTCCGGCCGGCAGCGGACGGCGCGCGGTCCAGGCCCTGCGGGCCGACGCCGCGGAGACCAGCGCCAGCAGGACGGCGCTCTGGATCGTGAAGTAGCTCAGTACGCGCGTCGGGCTGCCCAGGAGCAGGTCGATCGTCACCGCTGCGGCGGCCGCGAGGGCGACCAGCAGGCGGTACGTGGCGGCCAGCGGGCGGCGTACGGGGGCCACCACCGCGGTGGCGGGGACGGGGGAGGGCAGCAGCGCGGGTACACCCGGGATCGCGGGGAGGTCCGGGATGTCCCTGGGTATCGGGGTGGTCATGCCCTCACGCTAAGCAGCGCGGACATATGGGGCGATACGGGCGGGCCGTGCGGGTTAACCACCCGGCCGAGGCGCTAGAAATCCCCGTACGGTGCCGGGCCCGCGCCGCCGACAGCCAACAGTCACCCCGTACAGCAGTGGGGCGACGCGGCAGAAGCCCCCGTACGGCAGCGGGCCGACGCGGCAGAAGCCCCCGTGCGGCAGCAGGCCGGTGCGGCAGAAGCCCCCGTGCGGCAGCAGGCCGGTGCGGCAGAAACCCCCGCACCAAAGGCCCGGCACCCCTGCCCCCCAGCTACCCCCGCCCCACCAACGTCAACAACGTAGCCTCCGGCGGACAAGCGAATCGCACCGGTGTGTACCGGTTCGTGCCGCAGCCCGCTGAGACGTGGAGGTACGAGGTCCTGCCCTCCGCCGTGTGGGTCGACAGGCCCTTCACCCGGTCCGTGTCGAGGTCGCAGTTGGTGACCAGGGCACCGTAGAACGGGATGCACAGCTGGCCGCCGTGCGTGTGGCCGGCCAGGATCAGGG
Organism: Streptomyces justiciae; assembly: GCF_015163075.1. Taxonomy (GTDB): domain Bacteria; phylum Actinomycetota; class Actinomycetes; order Streptomycetales; family Streptomycetaceae; genus Streptomyces; species Streptomyces justiciae. The sequence continues at coordinate 178,245 of NZ_JADDXU010000003.1, read as the reverse complement.
GGTAGGCGTCGGCCGCGTACGCGTCGAGGACGCGCAGGTACGGCGCGTGCACCACGCCCATCGAGAAGTCCACAGCGGACGACGGACCGCCCGCCACCTCCGCGTACCGGTCCCTCTTGATGTGCGGGTCGTCCAGTCCCGTCAGCTCCACCGACACGCCCTCGACCTTCAGCGTGCCGCGCGTGTTCGTGAGGTTGAGCCAGCCCGCCGCGTCGAAACCGTCCCGCAGGTCCTCCCACGGGTTGTGGACCACGCCGACCGCGGGCGGGTTGCCGTTCAGACCGTGCCGGCCGCTCGCCTTCTCCAGGAGGTAGCGGGCGGGGTTGCGAGGGCGCGGGCCGTAGTAGTCGTTGGAGCCGAAGACGTACGCCCCCGGGAACTCCATCAACGGGCCCAGCGAGTCCAGCACTTCCGGCACGCCCTCCGGGTCCGACAGGTTGTCGCCCGTGTTGATCACGAAGTCCGGGCGCAGCCCCGCCAGCGATCGCAGCCAGCGCTGCTTCTTGCGCTGGCCGCCGACCATGTGGATGTCGGAGACCTGGAGCACGCGCAGCGGTCGCATGCCGGCGGGGAGGACGGGGACCGTCACCCGTCGCAGGCGGAAGGAACGGGCCTCGAATCCCGCCGAGTACAGCAAGCCGGCGGCGCCAACCGCCGCCATTCCCAAGGGAACTCCGTATCGCGCGCGCATGCCTCCATCGTGTCAGACCGCGGGCGCCCGCTTGACCAGCCGTCCGCGGTCCCGTAAATGCGCGGGCGTCCCGCGTCGTACACCTGCGAGAATCGGACCCATGACCACCACGCTCAAGTCGAAGCTGCAGGAAGACCTCAACGCCGCGATCAAGGAGCGCGACGAGCTCCGCTCCTCGACGCTCCGGCTGACGCTCGCCGCGATCACCAAGGAGGAGGTCGCGGGTAAGGAGAAGCGCGAGCTCTCCGACGACGAGGTCCTCAAGGTGATCGCCAAGGAGGCGAAGAAGCGCCGCGAGGCGGCGGACGCCTTCGCGCAGGGTGGTCGCGCCGAGAGCGCCGAGCGGGAGAAGGCGGAGGGCGAGGTCCTCGCCGAGTACCTGCCCAAGCAGCTGTCCGACGACGAGCTGAATGCGATCGTCGCCCAGGCCGTCGAGGAGGCGAAGGCGGCGGGCGCCGAGGGGCCGCGGGCCATGGGTGCCGTCATGAAGATCGTGAACCCGAAGGTCGCGGGCCTCGCGGAGGGCGGCCGCGTCGCCGCCACGGTGAAGAAGCTGCTGGCCGGCTGACCGAGAAACCCTGGGCGACCGAGAGACCCTGGGCGACCGAGAGACCCTGGGCGACCGAGGGACCCCGGTTGACCGACGGTCCCCGGCTGACCGACGGTCCCGGAAAACGTTCGGCCCCTTCACCGTCGTACAGAGAAGACAGACAACTCTGTACGACGGTGAAGGGGCCGTCGCCGTCAAAGGACCACTGGCTCAGCCACCCAGCCGCTCAGCCACCCCGCCGCCCAGCCATCCACCCGTGGACCACTGGCTCAGCCACCCCACCTCTCAGCCATTCCGCCCCCCATTCCCATTGTTCCCCTGAAACAGGTTCTCCGGGATCGAGAACGTCGGCGTCGGGAAGGTGCCCCCGTCGGTGCCGCCGTCGCCGGTGCCGCCGTTGTTGCCGTTGCCGTCTCCGTTGTCCCCGTCGCCGTTGCCATTGCCGTTGCCGTTCCCATTGCCGTTCCCGTTCCCGTCGCCGTCACCGCGGTCCGGGTTGTCCTCCGGGATGTCGACGAAGTTGAACCCCGGCGCGTCCTTGCCCGCGAGGGCGCCGGTCATGGCGTCCTTCCAGATCGGGCCCGGGACCTGGCCACCGTAGACGAGCGAGTTGTACTCGCCGCCGATGTAGATGTTCTTCATCTCGACCTTCTGGGAGGCGCTGCCGACCCAGACCGCGCCCGAGAGGTTCGGCGTGTAGCCCACGAACCAGGCGTTCTTGCGGGAGTCCGTCGTACCCGTCTTACCGGCGTTGTCGCGGTCGGACAGGCCCGCCGTCTTGCCGGTGCCGGAGTCGACCACGCCCTTGAGGAGCTGGTTGATGGTGTCCGCGGTCGTCTCGGACATCGCGCGCGAGCAGGTCGACTTGGGGACCTCGAGCGACTTCTGCTGCTGGCCGACCTTCTGGGTGATCGACTCGATGGCGACCGGCGTGCAGTACATGCCGCGGGCGGCGAAGGCGGCGTACGCGGTCGCCATCGTCAGCGGGGAGATGCCCTTCGAGCCCAGCGCGATGGCCGGGACCTCGGGGAGCTTGTCGCCGTTGCCCTGCACGACCTGGAGCTTGTTGGTCATGTTGACCACCGGGCACAGGCCGATGTCGGAGATCATCTGCACGAAGTAGGTGTTGACCGACAGCTCCATCGCCTTGCGCAGGCGGTAGGGGCCCTTCTCCGACTCCGACTCGTTCTCCAGCTTCTCGCCCCTGGTGTTGACCCATGGCTTGCTGTCGCAGGTCTGGACGGGGCTCGGGTACTCCATCTGGTACGGCGACGAGTACTCCTGGTCGGCCGGCCGGCCCTCCTCCAGCGCGGCCGCCGCGACGAACGGCTTGAACGTCGAACCGGTCGGGAAGCCGAAGTTGGAGCCGCCCATGCTGTAGTTCACCGAGTAGTTGATCTCGGTCTCGTTCTTGCCGTAGCCGAACGGCTTCGACTGGCCCATGCCGACGATCTTGCCGGTGCCGGGCTCGACGAGGGTGGCCGCGGCTGCGACCTTGTCCGACTTGTAGACGTGCTCCTTGAGCGAGGCCTGGACCGAGTCCTGCGCCTGCGGATCGAGGGTGGTCTTGATCGTCAGGCCGCCCTGGTTCCAGATCTTGGCGCGCTCCTCCTTGGTCTTGCCGAAGACCGGGTCGCTCTTGAAGACGGCCTCGACGTACTTGCAGAAGAAGCTCGCGCCCTTCACGGCCGTGATGCAGCCGTTCTTGGGCTGGCTGACCTTCAGGCCCAGCTTCTCCTTCTGCGCCTTGGCGGCCTCGGCCCGTGAGATGTCGCCGACCTCGGCCATGCGCTGGAGCACCACGTTGCGGCGCTTGGTGGCCTCCGCCTCGTCGTTGACCGGGTCGTACCGGCTCGGTGACTGGACGATGCCGGCGAGCAGCGCCGACTGGGCGAGGGTGAGGTCCTTGGCGGACGTGGAGAAGTAGCGCTGGGCGGCGGCCTCGACGCCGTACGCCTGCTGGCCGAAGAACGTGATGTTCAGGTAGTTCTCGAGGATCTTCTTCTTGCCCAGCTCCTCCTCGACCTGGATCGCGTACTTCAGTTCGCGGATCTTGCGGCCGATGGTCTGCTGGGTGGCCTGGGCGACCTTGGTGGGGTCGTCGCCCGCCTCCTCCACGAAGACGTTCTTCACGTACTGCTGGGTGAGGGTGGACGCGCCCTGGGCCACCCCGCCGCTCTGGGCATTCTGGTTGAGGGCGCGCAGCACGCCCTTCAGGTCCACCGCGCCGTGCTGGTAGAAGCGCGAGTCCTCGATTGCGACGATCGCCTTCTGCATGTACGGCGAGATGTCCTTGAGCTCGACCACCGTGCGGTCACGGGAGTAGACGGTGGCGATGGTGCCGCCCTTGGCGTCGAGGATCGTGGTGCGCTGGCTCAGTGGTGGCGTCTTCAGGTTGGCCGGGAGTTCGTCGAAGCTCTCGACCGATCCCTTGGCCGCGAGTCCGAGCGCGCCGACGGCGGGCAGGGCGATGCCGGCCAGCACCGCGCCCGAGAGCACGCTGACACCTAGGAACTTGGCGGCCTGCTGGGTGGCGGAGAGACCACCACCGGAGCGCTTCTTCGACATGGGGGCAGCCTAATCCGTACTCATGAGCGTTCGACGAAGTGCACAGGCCGTTTCGAGCGCATGGCAAAGAGAGCGCCTACCTTCTCATTCGCCGGACACGCGCGCAGGCCTTGGCCTAAGCTGCTCTCAACTGTCACAGCAGTGCGGCCACGTATCAATACGTCCGGCGACCCCGAATCGTTCCGGAGGTTCCCCGACTTTCTGGTGGGGGCGTGTCCGAATCCGCCTTGTGTGTCACCTGGTGCCCGTTGTGACTCAACAGAACTGTCCCGCTTTGCCGGGATGATCACGCATGTCGCGGGCTCACTCCCCCGGGTGATCTGCCGCTTACGCATAGTCCGTTCGGGCCATTCAAGATTGGGCCCGAAGGGGGTGTTGCGCTGTGCCCACCTTCCGTAACGTCCTCAACTGGCGGCGGTGAATATGCCGCTGCCGCCGTGGGGGAGCCTCGATTCGGGAGAGGACGGCGCCGGTATGGGCTGGGTAACCGACTGGAGTGCGCAGGCGGCCTGCCGCACTACCGATCCGGATGAACTGTTCGTTCAAGGAGCAGCGCAGAACAGGGCCAAGGCGGTGTGCACCGGATGCCCGGTGCGGACCGAGTGCCTGGCCGATGCGCTCGACAACCGCGTCGAGTTCGGCGTGTGGGGAGGCATGACGGAGCGGGAGCGCCGCGCACTGCTGCGCAGGCGGCCAACGGTCACTTCCTGGCGCCGGCTTCTCGAGACAGCGCGAGTGGAGTACGAGCGAGGGGCCGGCATCCTGCCCCTCGACGACGACGAGGTCTACGAGAACTACGCGGCGGTGGGCTGAGCCCCTCGGGGGCATCGCCCCCCGGGGCCCTTCGGGGTCATTCCTCCGCCGGGGCCCTTCGGGGTCATTCCTCCGCCGTCTCGGGCAGCTCCGGCCGGCCGGCCGCGAGCCGCGCCCCGATGTCACGCAGCCCCGCGAGGTCATGGACGTCGCCGGGCAGCGCGGCCACCTCTGCCACCGCCACCTCGGGGTGGAGCGCGGTGAAGCGGTCGCGCGTGCGCTGCTCGCGGGAGAGCAGCTGCATACGCTCGGCATGCAGCCTCAGCAGGCCTGCGGTGAGTTGTGGGACGGTCCGGTTCGAGGTGGGGGAACCTGAACTGCCGTCTGTGTCGGGAGAGTTACGAACTCCAGCTTTCCCGTCCTCCTGATCGACAATGCGGGACTCTTCAAGATTTTCCGCGGCGCGGTCGCCCACGAGGTCGAGATCCTCCGCGGCGGCGAGTGCCCGCTCGGCCGACAGCCGGGCGGCGCCGCTGCCGTGGACCCGGTTGAGCACCAGCCCCGCGAGCGGCATGTCCTCCGCCGCGAGGCGCTCCACGAAGTAGGCGGCCTCGCGCAGCGCGTCCCGCTCGGGCGCGGCGACCACCAGGAAGGCGGTCCCGGGCGCCTGGAGCAGCTTGTACGTGGCGTCCGCGCGCGTGCGGAAGCCGCCGAAGGTGGTGTCCATCGCGGAGACGAACGTCTGGACGTCCTTGAGGAGCTGGCCCCCCAGCAGCTTGCCGAGGGTGCCGGTCATCATCGACATCCCGACGTTGAGGAACTTCATCCCCGCGCGGCCGCCCAGTTTGGCCGGGGCGGTGAGCAGCCGGATCAGCCGGCCGTCGAGGAAGGACCCCAGCCGCTTGGGCGCGTCCAGGAAGTCCAGCGCGGACCGGGACGGCGGGGTGTCGACGACGATCAGGTCCCACTCGTCCCGCGCCCGCAGCTGCCCCAGCTTCTCCATCGCCATGTACTCCTGCGTGCCCGCGAAGCCCGCAGAGAGCGACTGGTAGAAGGGGTTGCCCAGGATCGCGGAGGCCCGCTCGGGGTCCGCGTGCGCCTCGACGATCTCGTCGAAGGTGCGCTTCATGTCGAGCATCATCGCGTGCAGCTCGCCGGCGCCCTCGACGCCCTTCACGCGGCGCGGGGTGTTGTCGAGGGAGTCGATGCCCATGGACTGGGCGAGCCGGCGGGCCGGGTCGATGGTCAGCACGACCACCTTGCGGCCCCGCTCGGCGGCCCGCAGCCCGAGCGCCGCGGCGGTCGTGGTCTTGCCGACCCCGCCCGAGCCGCAGCACACCACGATGCGGGTCCCCGGATCGTCGAGCAGGGGGTCGAGATCGAGCACGCGCGCGGGGGAGAGGCGGTGCTGCCGCTCGGCGTCCGGGCTCATGACATCCCCTGCTTCCGCAGTTCCGTGGCCAGTTCGTACAACCCCGCCAGGTCCATGCCCTCGGCGAGCAGCGGCAGTTCATGCAGCGGGAGGCCCAGTTCGCCGAGGACCGCGCGCTGTTCGTGCTCCAGCGCGTACCGCTCGGCGTACTCCTCGGCCTGCGCGAGGAGCGGGTCCACCAGCCGCTCGGCATGCCCGCCGCGCCGCGCCCCGCCGAGCCCCGCGGCGGACAGCGACTGCGCGAAGGAAGAACGAGCCGTGCCGCGTACGAGTTCCAGCTCGGCCGCGTCCAACACCTCCGGGCGCACCATGTTCACGATGACCTGGCCCACCGGCAGCTTCGCCGCCCGCAGTTCGGCGATGCCGTCCGCGGTCTCCTGGACGGGCATCTCCTCCAGGAGCGTCACCAGGTGCACGGCCGTCTCCGGCGACTTGAGCACCCGCATCACGGCCTGCGCCTGATTGTGTATGGGCCCTATCTTGGCGAGCCCCGCCACCTCGTCGTTCACGTTGAGGAAGCGCGTGATGCGCCCGGTGGGCGGCGCGTCCATCACGACGTAGTCGTAGGCGAACCGCCCGGACTTCTCCTTGCGGCGCACCGCCTCGCACGCCTTGCCGGTCAGGAGCACGTCCCTGAGGCCGGGCGCGATGGTGGTGGCGAAGTCGATGGCGCCGAGCTTCTTCAGGGCGCGGCCCGCGCCGCCGAGTTTGTAGAACATCTGGAGGTAGTCCAGAAGGGCCAGTTCGGGGTCGATGGCGAGGGCGTACACCTCCCCGCCGCCGGGAGCTACCGCGATCTTCCGTTCCTCATAGGGCAATGCCTCCGTCTCGAAGAGCTGTGCGATGCCCTGCCGGCCCTCGACCTCGACGAGAAGCGTGCGCTTCCCCTCGTCGGCCAGGGCCAGCGCGAGGGCTGCGGCCACCGTGGTCTTACCGGTTCCGCCCTTGCCGCTGACGACCTGGAGCCTGCTCACGTATTCGAGCGTAACCACTCCGTGTGCGCGTCAAGCGGCAGGCTGTGGATAAGGCGGGCGGAGCCGGTGCGGGAGCAGCGGCTAAAGTCGGCCACATGACCAAGTGGGAATACGCGACTGTGCCGCTGCTCGTGCACGCGACGAAGCAGATTCTGGACACCTGGGGCGAGGACGGCTGGGAGCTCGTCCAGGTCGTGCCCGGGCCGAACAACCCCGAGCAGCTGGTGGCCTACCTCAAGCGGGAGAAGGCGTGAGCGCGGTCGAGGCGAAGATCGCCGAACTCGGTCTGACGCTCCCGGAGGTCGTGCCTCCGCTGGCCGCGTACCAGCCTGCCGTGCAGTCGGGCGTGTACGTGTACACCTCCGGCCAGCTCCCCATGGTGGAGGGCAAGCTCCCCGTCACCGGCAAGGTGGGCGCCGAGGTCACCGCGGAGGAGGCCAAGGACCTGGCCCGCATCTGCGCCCTGAACGCGCTGGCGGCCGTCAAGTCCGTCGCCGGTGACCTGGACCGGGTCGCGCGCGTGGTGAAGGTCGTCGGGTTCGTGGCCTCGGCCGCGGACTTCACCGGCCAGCCCGGCGTGATCAACGGTGCCAGCGAGCTGCTCGGCGAGGTCCTCGGCGACAAGGGCGTGCACGCGCGCAGCGCCGTGGGCGTGGCGGTGCTGCCGCTGGACGCGCCGGTGGAGGTCGAGGTCCAGGTGGAGCTGACCGGCGAGTAGCCGATGGGTGGCGGCACCACCGATCACCTCTCGAACATTCGCGCACCACGGGATAGCCTCCGCCCATGGCGAATGGGCAGTGGTTTCCGCAGGACTGGCCGGAACGCATCCGTGCGCTCGCGGAGGGCACCCTCACCCCGGTCGTCCCCAAGCGCGCGGCCACGGTCATGCTCCTGAAGGACACCGCCGCCGGTCCCGCCGTGCACATGCTGCGCAGACGCGCCTCCATGGCCTTCGCCGGAGGCGCGTACGCGTATCCGGGCGGCGGCGTCGACCCGCGCGACGACGACCACCAGATCCGCTGGGCGGGCCCCACGCGCGCGTGGTGGTCACGCAGGCTCGCCGTCACGGAGACCGAGGCCCAGGCGATCGTCTGCGCGGCCGTCCGCGAGACGTACGAGGAGGCAGGCGTCCTTCTCGCCGGTCCGACCCCCGACTCGGTCGTCGGCGACACCACCGGCGCGGACTGGGAGGCCGACCGCGAGGCCCTGGTCGCCCGGGACCTGTCGTTCGCCGAGTTCCTGGAGCGCCGCGGCCTGGTCCTGCGCTCGGACCTGCTGGGGGCGTGGACGCGCTGGATCACCCCCGAGTTCGAGTCCCGCCGCTACGACACCTGGTTCTTCGTCGCGGCCCTGCCCGCCGGCCAGCGCACCCGCAACGCCTCCACGGAGGCGGACCGCACGGTGTGGATCGCACCGGCGGACGCGGCCTCGGCGTACGACAAGGGCGAGCTGCTGATGATGCCGCCCACGATCGCGACACTGCGCCAGCTGAGCGGGTACTCGGCGGCTGCGGAGGCGCTCGCGGCGGCGCCCGGCCGCGACCTGACCCCGGTCCTGGCGCGGGCCAGGCTGGACGGTGAGGAGATTGTCCTGTCCTGGCCGGGGCACGAGGAGTTCACCAAGCACATCCCGACCGGTGGGGCCACGGCGTGACGCGCCGGTCCACGCCGCCACAAGAAGCCACGGCATGACCGCATGACGGCACGGTCCACGCCGCCACAAGGAGCCCTCGTATGACGGACGCAGCAGCCCTTCCCGGCCAGCCACGGGGCGGGGTCCTCTCCGGCCCCGCCACCCCGCGAGCCGTGAACGTGCTGGCGCCCAACGCGTCCGCGATGACCCTGGACGGCACGAACACCTGGATCCTCGCCGAGCCCGACTCCGAACTGGCCGTCGTGGTCGACCCCGGACCGCTGGACGAGGGCCATCTGCGCCATGTCGTCGACACCGCCGAGAAGGCCGGCAAGCGCGTCGCGCTCACCCTGCTGACCCACGGTCACCCGGACCACGCCGAGGGCGCCGCCCGGTTCGCCGAGCTGACCGGCACGCGCGTGCGTGCCCTGGACCCGGCGCTGCGGCTGGGCGACGAGGGGCTGGCGGCCGGGGACGTCGTCACGGTCGGCGGCCTGGAGCTGAGGGTCGTCCCGACGCCCGGCCACACCTCCGACTCCCTGTGCTTCCATCTCCCGGCCGATCAGGCCGTCCTGACCGGCGACACCATCCTGGGCCGCGGTACGACGGTCGTGGCGCACCCCGACGGCCGCCTGGGCGACTATCTGGACTCCCTGCGCCGCCTGCGGTCCCTCACGGTCGACGACGGCGTCCACACGGTCCTGCCCGGCCACGGCCCCGTCCTGGAGGACGCCCAGGGGGCGGTGGAGTTCTACCTCGCCCACCGCGCCCACCGGCTCGCCCAGGTGGAGACGGCCGTGGAGGACGGCTACCGGACCCCGTCCCAGGTCGTCGCCCACGTCTACGCCGACGTGGACCGCTCCCTGTGGCCGGCGGCAGAGCTGTCGGTGCGGGCGCAGATGGACTACCTGGAGGAGCACGGGCTCATCTAGCCCCGGAAGGGGCTAGTCGGGGCGAGGTGCCTTCACGCCGTGCACGCGCGCGTACTCGTCCGCGAGCCAGGGGCCCAGATCGTCGACGTACGACATCAGGACGGCACGGTCCCCGCTCGGCTCGTGGCCGCGTACGGCCGCCTCCCGGAGCTGCTCGGCCCGCTCGGGGTAGTACGTGCCGAACGCCGCCGCCATCTCGCCCAGGTCGCTCGTCCAGCCGTTCCAGCGGGGCATGACGAGGGTGAAGCCGGTGCGGACGAGGTGGCGGGACATGAAACGGACGAGGGGGCGCAGGGCCTCCTCGGAGTCGCCCGCGGCCTCGACGCGGGCGCGCCAGCGGGGGAGCAGCAGGGCGAGGTCCCCGTTGGTCTCGCGGGCCAGGAGCGCGTCGGGGCGGTAGCGCGGCAGGTATTCGGCTAGGTCGTCACCGAGCAGCGGGGTGCACAGACAGGCCACGAACCAGCCGAGGTCGTAGGTCTCCTGCTCGCTCAGGAGCCGCGCCCGGCTGTAGAGCAGCGTCCCGACCCCGTCGATCTCCGGGAACTCCTTGTCGAGCGCGTCCCCGAGGGCCCGTACGGCGTCCCGGTCGGCGTCCGTGGGTTCCTCGCGCAGGGCGACCAGCAGATCGAGGTCGCTGCGGCCCACGCGCGCTGTGCCGCGCGGGATCGAGCCGTAGAGGTAGGCGCTGTGCAGCCGGGACCCGAAGACGTCCAGCAGCCCGTCCCGTGCCATGGCGACGACGGGACGGAAGGCGTGCGGCACGCGCGCGAGGGAGCCTTCGCGCTCGATGTAGCCCTGCGGGTCGAGACCTCTGGAGGGCACATTTTCAGACATGGGACAACTACAGCAGCCCGTCCGGCGTTTGCGGACGAGGCCCTTTAGGCCGAAGCGGGGGTCTGGGGGCGGCAGCCCCCAGAAGGGTCACACCACCGGCAGCGTCACCGCGAGCGCTTCGCGAGCCGCTCGACGTCGAGCAGGATCACCGCACGCGCCTCCAGGCGGAGCCAGCCGCGCTGGGCGAAGTCGGCGAGGGCCTTGTTGACCGTCTCGCGGGACGCGCCGACCAGCTGGGCCAGCTCCTCCTGCGTGAGGTCGTGGACGACGTGGATGCCCTCCTCGGACTGCACGCCGAAGCGGCGGGACAGGTCCAGGAGCGCGCGGGCGACACGGCCCGGGACGTCCGAGAAGACCAGGTCGGACATCTGGTCGTTGGTCTTGCGCAGCCGGCGGGCGACGGCGCGCAGCAGGGCGCCGGCGACCTCGGGGCGGACGTTCAGCCAGGGCTGGAGGTCGCCGTGGCCGAGGCCGAGCAGCTTGACCTCGGTCAGCGCGGTGGCGGTCGCCGTGCGCGGGCCCGGGTCGAACAGCGACAGCTCGCCGATCAGCTCACCGGGGCCGACGACGGCGAGCATGTTCTCGCGGCCGTCGGGGGAGGTGCGGTGGAGCTTGACCTTGCCCTCGGTGACGACGTAGAGCCGGTCGCCGGGGTCGCCCTCGTGGAAGAGGGAGTCGCCGCGAGCGAGAGTCACCTCACTCATGGAGGCGCGCAGCTCCGCGGCCTGCTCGTCGTCGAGAGCCGCGAAGAGCGGGTTGCGCCGGAGGACGTCGTCCACGAGTTCTCTCCTTGTCGACCTGCTCAGGGGATCTTTCTCCCCCTTGGTACCAGGGGACCGTGCTCCCCATTTTGCCGGACGGTCCAAACAGTGTGATCTGTCACAAGGATGCCGCACACCTGTCCTGAGGTAAGCGGCAGGGGTCCAATCGGGGGCCGATCTCCGGGGTCCGGGGCGATTGTCGGTGCCGGGCTTTAGGCTGGCCGGGTGTCCAAATCGCCGGTGAGAGCACAGGCCAAGGGGGCTGGACGGGTGGTTGCACGTCGGGATTCCGCTGTGGGCGAACAGAACTCCGGTGGCGGAAAGAGCAAGGGCGAGAAAGCCGTAAAAGCGACAAAGAAGGCTGCGGTGAAGAAGGCTCCGGAGGTCGTGAAGAAGGCTGCCGCCAAGAAGGTCGCCGTGAAGAAGGCCGCCCCGGCGAAGAAGGTGGCCGTCAAGCCCGCCAAGGCCGAGTCCGCCACGGCCCTGGTCCGCCGCGCCCGCCGTATCAACCGCGAACTGGCCGAGGTCTACCCGTACGCCCACCCGGAGTTGGACTTCACCAACCCCTTCCAGCTCGTCGTCGCCACGGTCCTGTCGGCCCAGACCACCGACCTGAGGGTCAATCAGACGACCCCCGCGCTCTTCGCCAAGTACCCCACCCCCGAGGACCTGGCCGCCGCCAACCCCGAGGAGGTCGAGGAGATCCTCCGTCCGACCGGCTTCTTCCGGGCCAAGACCAAGTCGGTCATAGGGCTGTCGAAGGCGCTCGTGGAGCAGTTCGGCGGCGAGGTGCCCGGCAAGCTGGAGGACCTCGTCAAGCTGCCCGGAGTGGGCCGCAAGACCGCGTTCGTCGTGCTCGGCAACGCCTTCGGGCGGCCCGGCATCACCGTGGACACGCACTTCCAGCGGCTGGTGCGGCGCTGGCGGTGGACGGACGAGACCGACCCCGACAAGATCGAGGCCGCGATCGGCGCGCTGTTCCCGAAGAGCGACTGGACGGACCTGTCCCACCACGTCATCTGGCACGGCCGCCGCATCTGCCACGCCCGCAAGCCCGCCTGCGGCGCCTGCCCGATCGCCCCGCTCTGCCCGGCATACGGCGAGGGCGAGACGGACCCCGAGAAGGCGCAAAAGCTCCTCAAGTACGAGAAGGGCGGCTTCCCGGGCCAGCGCCTCAACCCGCCCCAGTCCTATCTGGACGCGGGCGGCAAGGCGGCCCCGCCGCTGGGGGCCGGATGACGGAACGATCAGCGGGTGCCCGGGCGTTGAAGCGGGTGGAACGGGGGTGGCGATGACGCACGCGAGCAATGCGCAGGGCAGCGTGGCGCTGCGCAAGGACGGTCTGCCCGGCTGGCTGGACCCGGTGGTGCACGCCGTGGAGACGGTCGAGCCACTGCAACTGAGCCGCTTCCTGCCGCCGGCGGACGGCGCGGGGCGGCAGTCCGCCGTACTGATCCTGTTCGGGGACGGCGAGCGCGGGCCCGAGCTGCTCCTCATGGAGCGGGCCAGCTCGCTGCGCTCCCATGCCGGGCAGCCGTCCTTCCCCGGCGGCGCCCTCGACCCGGAGGACGGCGACCCGCAGGGCGACGGGCCGCTGCGGGCCGCGCTGCGCGAGGCCGAGGAGGAGACCGGCCTCGATCCGTCCGGCGTCCAGCTCTTCGGCGTCCTGCCCAAGCTGTACATCCCGGTCAGCGGCTTCGTCGTCACGCCCGTGCTGGGCTGGTGGCGCGAGCCGACGCCGGTGGGGGTCGTCGACCCGGGCGAGACGGCCCGCGTCTTCACCGTCCCCGTGGCGGATCTCACGGACCCGGACAACCGTGCCACCACCGTCCACCCCAGCGGCCACCGAGGCCCGGCATTCCTGGTCGAATCGGCCCTGGTCTGGGGATTCACGGCCGGAATCATCGACCGGCTGCTGCACTACTCCGGCTGGGAGCGCCCCTGGGACCGGGACAAGCAGGTCCCGCTCGACTGGCGGTCATGACAGGGTGTCTGCCGTGCTGTGTCATGTGATGAGGCGAGGCCTGAACCGGTGAACGTGCTGGACATCCTGTTGCTGGTCGCCGCCGTGTGGTTCGCGATCGTCGGCTATCGCCAGGGCTTCGTCGTCGGCATCCTGTCGGTGATCGGTTTCCTGGGCGGCGGTCTCGTCGCCGTCTATGTGCTCCCCGTCATCTGGGACGCCCTGACCGACAAGGCGGAGGTCAGCACCACCGCGGCCGTCGTCGCCGTGGTCGTCGTCATCGTCTGCGCCTCCGTCGGCCAGGCCCTGACCACGCATCTCGGCAACAAGCTCCGCCGCTACATCACCTGGTCCCCGGCCCGCGCCCTGGACGCCACCGGCGGCGCCCTGGTCAACGTGGTCGCGATGCTCCTCGTGGCCTGGCTCATCGGCTCCGCGCTCGCCCAGACCACGCTGCCGACCCTCGGCAAGGAGGTCCGCGGCTCCAAGGTGCTCCTCGGCGTCTCCGAGGCGCTGCCGGACGCGGCCGACACCTGGTTCAAGGACTTCACCTCGGTCCTCGCGCAGAACGGCTTCCCGCAGGTCTTCAGCCCGTTCTCCGACGAGCCGATCAAGGAGGTCCAGCCGCCGGACCCCGCGCTCGTCAACAGCCCGGTCGCGGCCAAGGCCAAGCAGTCCATCGTCAAGGTCATGGGCACCGCCCAGAGCTGCGGCAAGGTCCTCGAGGGCACCGGCTTCGTCTTCGGCGAGCGCCGCGTCATGACCAACGCGCATGTGGTGGGCGGCGTAGACGAGCCCACCGTCCAGATCGGCGGCGAGGGCCGGAAGTACGACGCCACGGTCGTGCTGTACGACTGGGAGCGCGACATCGCCGTCCTCGACGTACCCGAACTGAAGGCGCCCGCCCTGAAGTTCACGGCGACGGACGCCGTGAGCGGCGACGACGCGATCATCGCCGGGTTCCCGGAGAACGGCGCGTACGACGTCCGTGCCGCGCGCGTGCGCGGCCGCATCCCGGCCAACGGTCCGGACATCTACCACCGCGGCACCGTGCACCGCGATGTGTACTCCCTCTACGCGACCGTCCGCCAGGGCAACTCCGGCGGCCCGCTGCTCACGCCCGAAGGCGAGGTGTACGGGGTCGTGTTCGCCAAGTCCCTCGACAACGCCGACACCGGCTACGCGCTGACCGCGGACGAGATCCGGGAGGACATCGACAAGGGGCGCACCGCGAACGAGCAGGTGGACAGCGACAGCTGCGCGCTGTGAGCCGTGTGAGGGGCCTGAGCCTGCGTCAGCCCCGGGTGTGACGCAGTCGTACCGAGACCCAGCGGGCCCGGCGGCGCAGGATGCGCGGGATGCCCACCCGGAGGTCCGTGCCCTGCTCCTGCGGGGCCCCTCCTCGCTGGTGGGGGCTCAGACCGTGGCCCGAGCGGCGGTTGCGTGCTGCGTCACTGTAGTCGTGCGTCCAGCCCATACCCCGACGTGTGCCCCTGCCCCAAGGTCGATAACCGCCCCCACGGCCCCCAATTGGCCTATGCGCCGGGCAATTGGCTGTTCGTAGGACAGATGTTCAGGTCCGGATACCGGGCGCGTCCGGACGGTCACCGATCGGGTTCGGGATCCTTCAGCCAATTGATCAGTTCGGTGGAGAAAGCGACCGGGTCCTCTTCATGGGGGAAGTGCCCGAGCCCGTCGAACAGCCGCCAGCGGTACGGCGCTTCGACGTACTCCCCGGAACCGGCCGCGCTCCGGGTCCGCATCACCGGATCGAGCGAGCCGTGCAGATGCAGCGTCGGCACGCGGACCGGTCGCTTCATGCGCCGGTTGAACTGGATGCCGTCCGGGCGGGCCATCGAGCGCACCATCCAGCGGTACGGCTCGATCGAGCAGTGCGCGGTCGACGGGATGCACATCGCGCGACGGTACGTCTCCACCGCGTCGTCGTCCGGCAGGCTCGGCCCGGACCAGTCCCGGATCAACTCGGCGACCAGCGCGCCGTCGTCCGCGGTCAGCTGCCGCTCCGGGATCCAGGGGCGCTGGAACCCCCAGATGTACGACCCGGCGCGGGTCTGTTTGACGTCCGAGAGCATCGCCGAGCGCCAGCGCCGCGGATGCGGCATCGAGGACACCGCGAGCCGCCGGACCAGCTTCGGCCGCATCGCCGCCGCCGTCCACGCCAGATATCCGCCCAGGTCATGGCCGACCAGCGCGGCGTCCGGCTCGCCGAGGGAGCGGATCACGCCGGTGATGTCGAGGGCGAGGTTCGCCGGGTCGTAGCCGCGCGGGGTGCGGTCGCTGCCGCCGACGCCCCGCAGGTCCATGGCGACGGCCCGGAACCCGGCGTCCGCGAGCGCGGGCAGCTGATGCCGCCACGCCCACCAGAACTGCGGGAAGCCGTGCAGCAGCAGCACCAGCGGCCCGTCGCCCATCTCGGCGATGTGGAACCGCGCGCCGTTGGCGGCGACGTCCCGGTGGGTGACCTGTCTGTCACCGAGGACGTCGGGCCGTACGACGGATTCGGCCGAAGGAGTGGCGGGCTCGCTCATGACGACGAGCGTGCCACAGCCTCGATGGCCTCCGGGACACGGTCCTGCGGCAGCTCCGGCCGCGGGTGCGGCTTGGCCTTCTGCAGGACGCTCGCCGTCTCCTTCATCGACGCCGCGGTCTTCTGCGCGCCGCCGCTCTGCTTCGCCTTCTTCGCGAAGACCACGCCGATCAGCGCGAGGATGCCCGCGATGAGGACGTTCGCCGCGAAGGACAGCAGGAAGCAGACCGCGAGGTTCCAGTCGCTCCAGGTCCGGATGCCGTACGCCAGGGCGAAGTTCAGCATCGGCAGCGAGAACACCAGGACCCCGCCGGCCACCATGAACGCGCCGCCGCTCGTCGCGCCGCGCTTCACGTCCCGCTTGAGCTGCGCCTTGGCCAGTGCGATCTCGTCGTGCACCAGCGCGGACATCTCGGTCGTCGCCGAGGCGAACAGCTGGCCGATACTGCGTTCGGCGCCGACCGGGCTGCCGTCGGGTGCGCTCATCGCGGTCTCCCTGCGTAAGGATTCGTCTTTTGTACCGTCCCGTCAGATCATGCCCGACGGTCGTCCTCCTCGCCTGCCCCGCCCGCCACTTCGGCAAGCCCGGCGCGTTGCGCGGCCTTCAGTTCGGCGATCCGGCGGTGCTCGGCGGCCTTGTTCTCGTAGATCGCGGCCATCCGCAGGTGGTACGCCGGGTCGTCCTCCTCGTAGATGTCCGGGATGCCGTCGAGGTCCTCGTCGCGCTCCTCGGCCTCGACCATCCGCCGGTACTTGGCGTTGCGCACCTTCAGCAGCACGGTCGCGAGGGTCGCCGCGATGAGCGAGCCCATCAGGACGGCCGCCTTGACCTCGTCGGTGAGGGCCGCGTCCCCGTCGAAGGCCAGCTCGCCGATGAGCAGCGACACGGTGAAGCCGATGCCGGCGAGGGTCGCGACGGCGAAGACGTCCGCCCACTCCAGGTCGTCGCTGAGGGAGGCCCGGGTGAAGCGTGCCGTCAGCCAGGTCCCGCCGAAGATGCCGATCGCCTTGCCGACCACGAGTCCGAGGACGACGCCGAGCGTCTCCGGCTTGGTGAACACGTCGCCCACGGCGCCGCCGGAGACCGAGACACCGGCGCTGAACAGCGCGAACAGCGGCACGGCCAGGCCCGCCGAGAGCGGCCGTACGAGGTGTTCGACATGCTCGCCGGGGGAGTGCTGCTCGCCCTCGCGCGTGGTGCAGCGCAGCATCAGGCCCATGGCGACGCCGGCGATGGTGGCGTGGACGCCGCTGTTGTACATCAGCCCCCAGATCACCAGGGCGAGCGGGACGTACACGTACCAGCCGCGCACTCCCTTGCGCAGCAGCAGCCAGAAGACGGCCAGGCCGATCACCGCGCCGCCGAGGGCGGCGAAGTCGATCCGGTCGGTGAAGAAGACCGCGATGATCAGGATCGCGAAGAGGTCGTCGACGACGGCGAGCGTGAGCAGGAAGGCGCGCAGGGCGCTGGGCAGGGACGTACCGATGACGGCGAGCACGGCGAGCGCGAAGGCGATGTCGGTCGCGGTCGGGACCGCCCAGCCGTCGAGCGATCCGCCGCCGCTGAGGTTGGTGAGCGTGTAGACGAGCGCCGGTACGGCCATCCCGCACAGGGCCGCGACGACCGGCAGCGCGGCCGCCTTGGGGTCCCTGAGGTCACCGGCGACCAGCTCGCGCTTGAGTTCGATGCCGGCGACGAAGAAGAAGATCGCGAGGAGCCCGTCGGCGGCCCAGTGGGCGACGGAGAGGTTCAGACCGAGGGCTTCGGGGCCGAAGTGGAAGTGGCTGACCGACGCGTAGCTGTCGTGCAGCCCGGGTACGTTCGCCCAGATCAGCGCGGCGATCGCGGCCACCAGCAGCAGCACACCGCCGACGGTCTCGGTGCGCAGCGCGTCCGCCACGAAGGTCCGTTCGGGCAGCGACAGCCGTCCGAAGACCTTGCGGGGGGTGGTGGAGCGGGGCGCGGCCATGAGGGGGACCTCCGGTCGGTGGGTAGGGCAGAGCTGCTCGCCGACCAGACTTCCCGGCACACCTATGGGGTCACGCTAGTTTTGTTTAGTTTACCTAAAAGGGGCGCCCGGCGCGTTCTCACGCCGGGCACCCCTGTTCTACGGCGGTGAAGCCACCCCGGTTCTGCGGGGCGAGCCTCAGTCCTCGCTGGGCGCGGCCGGGAGCTTGGCCTGGATGAGGTCCATGACCGTGGAGTCGGTCAGGGTCGTCACGTCACCCAGCTGGCGGTTCTCGGCGACGTCCCGCAGCAGGCGGCGCATGATCTTGCCGGAGCGGGTCTTCGGCAGCTCGGCCACCGGCAGGACGCGCTTGGGCTTGGCGATCGGGCCGAGGGTGGCGCCGACGTGGTTGCGCAGGTCGGCGATGAGGTTCTCGTCCTCGGCGTTCGCCGTGCCGCGCAGGATCACGAAGGCGACGATGGCCTGCCCGGTCGTCTCGTCGGCGGCACCGACGACGGCCGCCTCGGCGACGGACGGGTGGGAGACGAGCGCCGACTCGACCTCGGTGGTGGAGATGTTGTGCCCGGACACGAGCATCACGTCGTCCACCCGGCCGAGCAGCCAGACGTCGCCGTCGTCGTCCTTCTTCGCGCCGTCACCGGCGAAGTACTTGCCCTCGAAACGCGACCAGTACGTGTCGAGGAACCGCTGGTCGTCACCCCAGATGGTGCGCAGCATCGACGGCCACGGCTCGGTGAGGACCAGGTAGCCGCCACCGCCGTTCGGCACCTCGTTGGCCTCGTCGTCGACGACGGTCGCGGAGATGCCGGGCAGCGGGGTCTGCGCCGAACCGGGCTTGGTCTCGGTGACGCCGGGCAGCGGCGAGATCATCATCGCGCCGGTCTCGGTCTGCCACCAGGTGTCCACGATCGGCGTCTTGTCCGCACCGATGTGCTTGCGGTACCAGATCCACGCCTCGGGGTTGATGGGTTCACCGACGGAGCCGAGAACCCTCAACGAGGACAGGTCGAACTTCGCGGGGATGTCGTCGCCCCACTTCATGAACGTACGGATGGCGGTCGGCGCCGTGTACAGGATCGTCACCCCGTACTTCTGCACGATCTCCCAGAAGCGGCCCTGGTGCGGAGTGTCCGGCGTGCCCTCGTACATGACCTGGGTGGCGCCGTTCGCGAGCGGCCCGTAGACGATGTACGAGTGCCCGGTGACCCAGCCGACGTCGGCCGTGCACCAGTACACGTCCGTCTCCGGCTTCAGGTCGAAGACGGCGTGGTGGGTGTACGCGGCCTGGGTCAGGTAACCGCCGGAGGTGTGCAGGATGCCCTTCGGCTTACCCGTCGTACCCGACGTGTAGAGGATGAACAGCGGCTGCTCGGCCTCGAAGGCCTCGGCCGTGTGCTCGGCCGACTGCCGCTCGACGATCTCGTGCCACCACACGTCCCGGCTGTCGTCCCAGGCGACGTCCTGTCCGGTACGGCGTACGACCAGAACGTGCTCGACGTTGTCGACCTTGCCGATCGCCTCGTCCACGGCCGGCTTGAGCGCGGACGGCTTGCCGCGCCGGTAGCCGCCGTCGGAGGTGATGACGACCTTGGCGTCGGCGTCCTGGATACGGGTCGCGAGCGCGTCCGCGCTGAACCCGCCGAAGACGACGGAGTGCGCGGCGCCGATGCGGGCGCAGGCCAGCATCGCGATCGCCGTCTCCGGGATCATCGGCATGTAGACGGCGACCCGGTCGCCCTTCTGAACTCCCAGCTCCAGCAGGGCGTTCGCGGCCTTGGAGACCTCGTCCTTGAGCTCGGCGTAGGTGATCGCACGGCTGTCGCCGGGCTCCCCCTCGAAGTGGATGGCGACCCGGTCGCCGTTGCCCGCCTCGACATGCCGGTCGACGCAGTTGTACGCGACGTTGAGCTCGCCGTCCTTGAACCACTTGGCGAACGGCGGGTTCGACCAGTCCAGTGTCTCGGTCGGCTCCTTGGCCCAGGTCAGCCGACGGGCCTGCGTGGCCCAGAAGCCGAGCCTGTCAGCCTTGGCCTGTTCGTACGCCTCCGCGGTGACGTTGGCGTTCGCTGCCAGGTCCGCGGGCGGCGCGAACCTGCGCTCTTCCTTGAGCAGGTTGGCCAAGGATTCGTTGCTCACGACATCTCCCTTGCAGTGTTTTGCCGGGGCGACCGTTGTGTCCCAGGCCACAGCTCATCAGACCGAAGCCCCTGCTGACAAGGGTCGACGGAAAATTGGTTTAGACCTGTGGGGGACCGTTTTGGTACGTCTCTCTCGGTGGCCGACGTCATCCGTACCCACGGACGCCGACCAGGCAGAGTTCAGTCCCTGTAACGCCTTTCACACTCCGACCCAAGTACTGATGAAGCGCCACCGACATGAAGGGGGTACGTGTGGAAGGGATACGGGGCGGGCCGCAGGCGGCGGTCCGCGACCCAGAGCTCTTCGAGGAGTTCTACCGGCGCCATGTGGACGCGATGACATCTTTCGTGGCCCGGCGTGTCGCCGACCCGCACACCGTCGCCGACCTGACCGCCGAGATCTTCCTCGCGGTCCTGGACTCCGCCCACACCTACCGCCCGGGCCGGGGCAGCGAGACGGCCTGGCTCTACGGCATCGCCCGCAACGTCGTCGCCGGCGAGCACCGCCGGGTGGCCCGCGAGACGGCCCGCGACCGGCGCATCTCCGGGCGGCGGCTGCTGGAGCCGGACGACATCGCACGCCTGGAGGACAAGCTCGACGCGGAGTCCCCGGGCCGCCGCGCCCTGGCCGCGCTGGAACGGCTCCCCGCGGGGGAGCGAGCCGTTCTGGAGCTGATCGTGGTCGACCAGCTGACGGTCTCCGAGACCGCCGCCGCACTGGGCATCACCCAGGTCACGGCCCGCGTACGGCTGCACCGGGCCCGCAAGTCGCTGCGCCGTGCGGCGGACGAGCCCGCCGATGGACCGCGCGGCACGTCCCTGTCGTACGTCACCGGAGGAAACGGGGGAGAGGCATGACCACCAGGACGACATTCGAGGACCGGCTGCTGGTGGAACTGCGCCGCGAGATCGACCTGCGCGCGGACGACGGCACGGCCGAGGCAGCGCCGACGCCCGCGGGACGCCGCCGCTTCAGGGCCCGTACGGCTTTCACGGCGCCGAGGCTCGGACTCGTCGCCCTGGCCTGCGCCGCCGCCGCGGGCGCTGCGGTGCTGATGCCGGGCTCCCCCGCCGAGACCCCCGCCTACGCGGTGGTGTCGCACTCGGACGGAACCGTGACGGTCACCATGAACGAGTTCGGCCTCGGCGGCACCCTGCCGGACGGGCTCGTCGAAAAGCTCAAGGCACACGGCATCCACGTGGTCGTGGACAAGCTGCCCAACGGCTACGAGTGCACCGAGCCTCGGGGGAAGGGGGTGCGGAGCCGCTCGGATCAGAGCCCCGGCTGGGTGTTCGACCTGCGGCGCGGGGACTCCCTGGTCGTCGAGAAGATGGGGCAGCGCCAGCCGGACGGGAGCTTCCTGCCGGCCACCGGCCTCGCCTTCTTCCGCGGTGAGGTCGCCCCGTGCGATCCGGTCCCCGCCCCGCCCCACCCGGCGGAGACGTCCGTTCCCCGCTGAGCGGGGCGTCCGGGTGGGGCGGGACCGCGACGGTCACGCCGGGCTGCGCAGATCCTCCGTGCCGACCACGTGATCCGTCACGTGGTCGAACACGCCTGCCTCCGACGCCTCGGTGAGCAGATACGCCTGCGCCTCGCCCACGTGGAAGTACATCCCGTGCAGCTCCAACTCCCCTCTGTGCAGCGCCCGGGCCACCGACTCGTGCGCCCGCAGATGCTCCAACTGCTGGACCACGTTGGTCAGACACAGCTGCTCCACCGCGTCCGCGGGCGCCCGGCCGGCGAGTCCGGCCCACGGCCTGCTGTCGTCGGCCATGCGCTCCAGACTCGGCAGACCGTGCCGCAGCCACCGCTTGAGCGGCGTCTGGACGCCTCCGGGCTCGGAGTTGAGCAGCGCCTGCATGGCTCCGCACCCGGAGTGCCCGCACACCGTGATGGACCGCACCTTCAGCACGTCCACCGCGTACTCGATCGCGGCGGCGACCGAGTCGTCCCCGCTCTCCTCGCCGGGCAGCGGAACGAGGTTGCCGACGTTGCGCACCACGAACAGGTCGCCCGGACCACTGGAGGTGATCATCGAGGTGACCAGCCGGGAGTCGGCGCAGGTGAGGAAGAGCTGGGAGGGCCGCTGACCCTCGCGGGCCAGCCGGGCCAGCTCGCCCCGCACCAGGGGCGCGGTGTGGCGCTGGAACGCGCTGATGCCACGGGCCAGTTCATGCCCGCTCGGACCGACAGCGCCGGCGCCGGGGGAGGGGGCGCCAGGAGCACCGGACGTGCCGGGCGCGCCGGATGCGCCGGATGCTCCGGGTGAGTTGGACGCGTCGGATGCCTGGGACGTCACGGACGGTGGTGCGGACGGAGGGCGTTCGCACTGGTGGTTGCGCCAGGGTGTCCAGGGGCGGCAGCGGCAGCCTGCGGCGGTGGGCGCGTCGGCGTCGTCCGTCGGGGGCGTGGCGCCCGCGCCGGTCGCGGGTGTCTCGCCGGGCTCGGCGATAGTGATTCCGGACCGGCGGCCGGTGAGTTCGACGGTGCCGCCCTGCGCGGTGTGCGTGTTCTGCCAGTCCTGCAGGGACTCGTACGCCGCGTGGTCCATGAAGGAACCGTCCAACTCGACGACGACATGGGCGCCTTGGGGCACGAGGTGCAGGGCCCGGCTGAGGCGGGGCACCGCGAGGAACGTCAACTGGCCGCGTACATGGACGTGATGGACTCCTTCCTGTTCGTCGTGCTCGTGGGTGATGCGGGTGCGGGTGAGGCGGTGCAGGGCGACGGCGACGGCCACGGCGATGCCGAGCGTCACGCCCTCCAGGACGCCGAGGACCACCACGCCGAGGGTGGTGACGGCGTAGACCAGGACCTCTCGGTGGCGGGTCACCGTACGGATGTGGTGCAGGGACACCATCTGGATGCCGACGGCCATCACCAGGGCGGCGAGCGAGGCGAGCGGGATGAACTCCAGGACCGGGACCATCAGCAGTGCGGCGATCACTACGAGAACGCCGTGCAGCATCGTGGAGTTCCGGCTCACGGCACCCGCGTGCACATTCGCCGAACTCCGCACGGCGACCCCGGCGACCGGGAGTCCGCCGAGCGCGCCGGACACGACGTTGGCGGCGCCCTGGCCGAGCAGTTCGCGGTCCAGGTCGGAGCGTCCGACCTGGGCCGTCAGGCCCGGCCGGGCGGCCGCCATCTTGTCCACGGCGACCGCGCCGAGGAGCGACTGCACGCTGCACACCAGGGTGGTCGTCAGGACGGCGGCGACGATGCCGAGCACCGGACCCTCGGGGAGTCCGGCCAGGGCATGGCTGCTCCAGGAGGGCAGGTCGACCTTGGGCAGGGTCAGCCCGGCGAGGGCCGCGACCGCGCTGGCGCCGGTGACGGCGACGAGGGCGGCCGGGACCTTGCGCAGCAGGCGGCCCACCCGGCCCGGGATGCGGGGCCAGAGCAGCAGCAGGGTCAGCGTCAGCGCGCTCACCGACACGGCGGCGGGCGCGAGGCCGGCCAACTGGGCAGGCAGCGCACGGAGGTTGGCCAGGACGGAACTCTGCGGGGTGCCGCCCAGAACGATGTGCAGCTGGGCGACGGCGATGGTGACGCCGATG
The DNA here is from genome assembly GCF_015163075.1 of Streptomyces justiciae. Taxonomy (GTDB): domain Bacteria; phylum Actinomycetota; class Actinomycetes; order Streptomycetales; family Streptomycetaceae; genus Streptomyces; species Streptomyces justiciae. Next base: position 154,938 of record NZ_JADDXU010000003.1, on the reverse strand, counting down.
CCGGCCAGCATGCCGTGCACGATCGCGGGGCTGACGGCGAGCGCGGTGCGGGCCACGCGCAGGCAGCCGAGGCCGAGTTGGGCGAGCCCGGCGAGGACCGTGATCGCACAGGTCGTGCGCCAGCCGTAGCGGTGGATGAGGTCGGCGGTGACGACCGTGAGTCCGGCGGCCGGGCCGCTCACCTGGAGCGGGGAGCCGCCGAGCCGTCCGGCGACAAGGCCTCCCACGGCGGCGGCGACGAGGCCGGCTTGGAGGGGCGCGCCGGTGGCGAGGGCGATGCCGAGGGACAGGGGCAGGGCGATCAGGAAGACCGCGATCGAGGCCGACACGTCGGCGCCCGCGATACGGAAGCGGCGGGGCCGGGACGGCGGGGGGCTGTGGGGTCGGTGGATGCGCTTGGTCCGACTCGAGTCGGCGGCGCGGGTGGGGACGCAGGCGGACATAATTCCCGTCTCCTCCGGGGCAGCGCGGTCGCGGAACAGGTGGTCCCCCGGCTCTTGCGGGGGGTCGGGTCGCGGCCGTGGGTCACGGCGTGCAGCGGCGGGATGAATCAACGCTCGGTAAACGGATCGTAATTCAGAGTAAAGGCCAGGCATAGACTTTCCTGGCAAATAGGCTAATAAGTCACCCATCAGAGTGATGCGGATATTTGATCGGCTTGTCGTACTAATTCCTTCTCGGTCTCGTGCGAGCTTGGCGGCGCTGTCGTTGGCCCCAGTTCCCGAGACAGAAGGAAGTAGGTGGGCGGAACATGGCCGCCACCCAGAGGATCGCCGCCGGCGCCGTGGTCGCCGCGGTCTGTGCCGCATCGCTCGCCGGTTGCGCGATCGGCACCGACGGTTCCAAGGAAGGGGCCGCCGGCCCGCAGAAGGCGAAGCCCGCCCAGGCGCCGCCGAAGAGCCCGGTCCGCCTGATCGGCGACGGCTCCACCGCGTACACCGGCGCCCAGCCGCACCTGCCCCGCCCGGAACGCCTGAAGCCCGGTCAGAAGCCGCCGCAGTTCGTGGTGTTCTCCTGGGACGGCGCCGGCGAGGACGGCCAGAAGCTGTTCTCCCACTTCCGCAAGGTCGCCAAGGCGAACAACGCGACCATGACCTACTTCCTCAGCGGCGTGTACATGCTGCCGGAGGAGAAGCGCGACCTGTACCGGCCGCCGCAGCACTCCCCGGGCCGCTCCGACATCGGCTTCAACGACGAGGAGGGCATCGCCGCGACCGTGAAGCAGCTGCGCGGGGCGTGGCTGGAGGGCAACGAGATCGGCACCCACTTCAACGGCCACTTCTGCGGCAGCGGCGGCGGGGTCGGCCAGTGGTCGGTCGAGGACTGGAAGGACGAGATCGCCCAGGCGAAGCAGTTCGTGAAGTCCTGGAAGACCAACACCGGCATGAAGAAGGCCGCCCCGCTCCCCTTCGACTACGACAAGGAACTCGTCGGCGCCCGTACGCCCTGCCTGGAGGGCCAGAAGAACTTCATGAAGGCCGCCCGTGAGCTGGGCTTCCGCTACGACACCAGCGGTGTCAACGACCAGCTCTGGCCCCGGAAGAAGGAGGGGCTGTGGGACCTGTCGATGCAGCTCGTGCCGTTCCCCGGGCACTCCTACGAGCAGCTGACCATGGACTACAACTTCATGGTCAACCAGTCCGGCACCAACACCCAGGGCGACCCGAACAAGTACGAGTTCTGGGGCGACCAGATGCGTGACGGCCTGCTCAAGGGCTTCCACCGCGCCTACGACGGCAACCGCGCCCCGCTGATCATCGGCAACCACTTCGAGTCCTGGAACGGCGGCACCTACATGCGCGCCGTCGAGGAGACCGTCGAGCAGGTCTGCAACAAGCCCGACGTGCGCTGCGTCTCCTTCCGGCAGCTCGCCGACTGGCTGGACGCCCAGGACCCCGAGACCCTGGCCAAGATGCGGACGCTCGGCGTCGGCGAGGCCCCGAAGCAGGGCTGGGCGTCCTTCCTCTCCGGCCGTCCGGCCCCGGCCCCGAAGGGCGTACCGGGGGCGCCGGCAGCCAAGCGGTAGGAGCCCGTCAGGCGCTCGCCACCAGGCTCTCGCCGAGCACGAACCCGGGGTCGACCTGCGCCGCCAGGTCGGCCCCGGTGCGCTCGTTGCCCCAGGCCTGGGCGTTCTTCAGGTGGAAGTGCACCATCTGGTGGGTGTAGCGCTGCCAGTCGCGCAGGTCGTACGTCGCGTCGACGGCCGTCTGCAGCAGGCGCAGGGCGCGGCGGTTGGTGTCCTCCAGGAGTGCGAACCGGGGCGGCCGGCCCTTCTCCATGGCGCGCACCCAGTCCGAGTGCCCGACCGTCACGAGCAGGTCGTCCCCGACCTCGGCACGCAGGAAGTCGAGGTCTTCCTGCCCCTGCACCTTGTTGCCGACGACTTTCAGCACGACGCCGTAGTCCCGGGCGTACTCCTTGTACTGGCGGTAGACGGAGACCCCCTTCCGGGTCGGCTCGGCGACGAGGAACGTGATGTCGAAGCGGGTGAACATGCCGGAGGCGAAGGAGTCGGAGCCGGCCGTCATGTCCACCACGACGTACTCGTCACGCCCGTCCACCAGGTGGTTCAGGCACAGCTCCACCGCTCCTGTCTTGGAGTGGTAGCAGGCCACTCCGAGGTCGGCGTCGGTGAAGGGCCCGGTGACCATCAAACGGACGGTGTCGCCGTCGAGTTCCACCGGCCGGGCGCAGGCGTCGTAGACCGGGTTGTCCTCGCGCACCCGCAGCAGCCGGGAGCCCTCGCCGGGCGGTGTGGTCTTGATCATCGTCTCGGCGGAGGCGATCCGCGGGTTGTCGCCGCGCAGGTACTCCTTGATGAGCTTCAGCCGCTCGCCCATCGCGGGCAGCGCGGCGGCCTCCGCCTCGTCGAGGCCGAGGGCGGCGCCCAGGTGCTGGTTGATGTCGGCGTCGACCGCGACCACCGGCCGCCCGGTCGTGGCGAGATACCGGATGAACAGGGAGGACAGGGTGGTCTTGCCGCTGCCGCCCTTCCCGACGAAAGCAATTTTCATGTTCACGAAGGGTAGTGGTGCGGTAGCTGTACGTGGCAGGTGTGCGTGAAGAAGACCACTCCATCGTGGGGTCCGGTCCGCCGTTGCGTAATGTCGTACTCATGAGTACGACAGGCGCGACCGCCGACCCGCTCGCGGCCCTGGGCTCGCTGCCCGGTGTGGCCGACTCCGTGGAGTCCGTGCGCAAGGCCGTGGACCGGGTCTACGGGCACCGGATCATGCGGCGCCGCAGCAACACGGTCACCGGCGAGGCCGCGCTGCGCGGCTCCCGCGGCTCCGCGGCGCTGTCCGGCGCCGACTGGGCCCTCGAAGAGGTGCGCCGCCGCTCCGACTTCAGCGGGGACGACGAGGCGCGCGTGATGGGCGCCGCGCTCAGGCTGACCGCCGAGGCGGGTCAACTGCTGTCCATCTGGCGGCAGTCGCCGCTCCGGGTCCTGGCCCGGCTGCACCTGGTGGCCGCCGCGAGCAATGGCGACGAGGTCGGGCGTCCGCGCCGGGAGGGCGAACCGGTCGACGAGCCGCTGATCGAACTGCCGCTGCCCAGTGCGGCGGAGGTCAACGGCCGCCTGGAGGGCCTGTCCGAGCTGATCATCGCGGGCAGTTCCGCCCCCGCGCTGGTGACGGCCGCCGTCGTCCACGGCGAACTCCTTGCGCTGCGGCCCTTCACCTCCCACAACGGCCTCGTCGCGCGCGCGGCCGAGCGCATCGTCCTGATCGGCAGCGGCCTCGACCCCAAGTCCGTCTGCCCGGCGGAGGTCGGCCACGCCGAACTGGGCCGCGCGGCCTACCTGGCGGCGCTCGAAGGGTATGTCTCCGGCACTCCGGAGGGGATGGCCGCCTGGATCGCCCACTGCGGCAAGGCGGTCGAACTCGGCGTGCGCGAGTCGACGGCGGTGTGCGAGGCGTTGCAGCGCGGGGCGGCGTGAAGCACGCAAAAGGCCCCCGCACGGGGGCCTGAACAGGGTTGCGGCGGTACGAGGATTCGTACCGCCGCTGGCATGCTCACCGGGTTACCAAGCGTCCTCGATATGTTGCCCATCAGGTCGGGAACTTTGCCCGTCACCTGGTGCGGCTGGCCCGTAATCGACGGGTCGACGTCGCGTGGGTGCCCAGTGTTCATGCTCGGTCCGTGGGGCCAAATGCGTTATTAAGGTGATCCTCTCGGATGTCCTTGGTCTCGCGGGCCGTTAACCCCTTTGTACTCCAGGACCCGGGCAAGCGGAAGTGCTGGCTGCAGTTCTTTACTTTTACTCTCAAACAGGCGCTAAACGGGCACCGATATACCGGACATGGGCACAGTCGTGACGCCGCCGCAGCTCAGAGCGCCGTCGCCCGGCGCCGGCTCGCGTACCAGACGAGACCCGCGGTGGCCGCTGCGGCCCCTATGGCGGCCGCCGCGACCAGCGCCGGACGGGGCGGTACGGAGAACGCGGGGAACCGCTGCTTGAGCCGGACCGGCCGGTGGAAATCGAGAATCGGCCACCCGCGCGCGAGCGCCTCGCGACGCAGCGCGCGGTCCGGGTTCACGGCGTGCGGACGGCCGACCGACTCGAGCATCGGCAGATCGGTCGCCGAGTCGCTGTAGGCGTAACAGCGCTCCAGGTCGTACCCCTCGGACTCGGCCAGCTCCTTGATTGCCTCGGCCTTCGTCGGGCCGTACGCGTAGTACTCCACCTCGCCGGTGAAGCAGCCGTCCTCGCCGACCACCATCCGGGTCGCCACCACGCGGTCCGCGCCGAGGAGTTCACCGATCGGCTCGACGACCTCCGCGCCGGACGTGGACACGATCACGACGTCGCGGCCGGCGGTGTGGTGCTCCTCGATGAGGGAGGCGGCCTCGTCGTAGATGATCGGGTCGATCAGGTCGTGCAGGGTCTCGGCGACGATCTCCTTCACCTGCTGGACGTTCCAGCCGCGCACGAGCTGGGAGAGGTACTCGCGGGTGCGCTCCATCTGGTCGTGGTCCATACCGCCCACGAGGAAGACGAACTGGGCGTACGCGGTACGTACCGCGGCCCTGCGGTTGATCAGCCCGCCTTGGTAGAACGACTTGCTGAACGTGAGCGTGCTCGACTTCGCAATGACCGTCTTGTCCAGGTCAAAGAAGGCCGCTGTGCGGGGCAAGGAGTGGTTTTCCACGACCCCGAGCATAGGCGCAGCCCATTCGGCGTAAGGTGGGGCGCGTGGGTTTGCCTGAGAGGGCTCTCGGGTACACCATGGAAGTCACGGATCGTTCGCGACCGTGCTAACCCGGCCCGGCTCCTCCCCCCCCGAGTCGGCCGTGGAGACGACCCCCACTCTCCCCCCCGGTGGGGGTCGTCGCATGTCCGGGTGGGTTTTCCCCTCTTCGCAGGCGACTGGACCGCCGCACCGAGGCGGCTTCGGCCGCCTCTTTCGCGTGCCCATGATCCGTCACCGTCCGTAGCTGTAGCGCTGCTCTGCGGAAGTCGCACAGAGGTCGGTACGGATCGGTGTACAGCTCACCGGTTCGGGTGACGGACATATTCACAACGGCCGAGTTGTCCACAGATATTGACCAAGATCCACTTTATTTCCCGCTGCGTTGCACCGTGATTCCAGCGCGGCCCGCCGGCGCCGACTTGATGGCCGGATCCGGTTAGTCGGCCGCGTTTGGCCGGTTCCTATCGGCCGTTCATATGGAGGCCGGTTGCCGGTTCTTCACACGTTCGGGAATCGCGAGGCCCTTGGTGCCCTCGCGAGATGCAGCGAAGGGGGATGGAAAGCGTGGCCGCAGCCGTCACACACGATCCGCCGTCCGGCGCCGGAGGGCGACAGGGCGGACCATTGATCATCACCGAGGACCCCGGGCTCCTCGACGACCTGCTCCGGCTCTGCGCGGCGGCCGGCGCCACACCCGAGGTGCACCCAGGGGTGCCCGAGCCGCGGGACCGATGGGAGGCCGCGCCGCTCGTCCTGGTCGGCGACGACGCCGTACGACGGGTGCGGGGCGCCGCGCGCAGAGGCGGGGTGGTCCTCGTCGGCAGGGACCAGGACGACTCCGGGGTGTGGCGCCGGGCCGTCGAGATCGGCGCCGACCACGTCCTGATGCTGCCCGACGGCGAGCAGTGGCTCGTCGACCGGATCGCCGACGTCGCCGAAGGCGTCGGCCGGCCCGCCCTCACCGTCGGCGTCATCGGCGGCCGGGGCGGGGCCGGAGCCTCCACGCTCGCGTGTGCGCTCGCCGTCACCTCCGCGCGGGAGGGACTGCGCACCCTGCTCGTGGACGCCGATCCGCTGGGCGGCGGACTCGACGTACTGCTCGGCGGGGAGACCGCCGAGGGGCTGCGCTGGCCGGCGTTCGCCGCCTCGCGCGGCAGGGTCGGCGGCGGCGCCCTGGAGGAGTCGCTGCCCGAGCTGCACTCCCTGCGGGTGCTCAGCTGGGACCGCGGCGACTGCGTCGCCGTCCCGCCGCAGGCCGTCCGCGCGGTGCTCGCCGCGGCCCGGCGCCGGGGCGGCACGGTCGTCGTCGACCTGCCCCGCCGTATCGACGGCGGTGTGGCCGAGACGCTCGCCCAGCTCGACCTCGGCATCCTCGTCGTCCCCGCCGAACTGCGGGCCGTCGCGGCGGCCGGGCGGGTGGCCTCCGCGGTCGGGATGGTCGTACGCGACCTGCGGGTGGCGGTACGGGGGCCGTACGCGCCCGGACTCGACGACCGGGAGGTGGCACGGCTGCTCGGCCTGCCCCTGGTGGGCGAGGTGCCGGTCGAGGCGGGCCTGCTGCGCCCGCACGAGACCAGGACACCGCCCGGCGCCGGGAGGGGGCCGCTGACGCGGTTCTGCAAGGAGTTCTGGGAGCGGGCACTGGTGGAGGCGGCATGACCACGGTGCTGGAGGACGAGTGGGCACGCGCGCGTGGCGTACCGGGAGTGTTCGAGGGCGCGCGGGGCGGCGGGCCGGGGGTGGCCGAGGGCGCGCGGGGTGGCGCGGACGCGGGGCCGGGTGCGTTCGGCCGGGCACAGGACGGGGCCGACATGGCTCCGGAACTGCTCGACGGCGTACGGCAGTGGCTTGCCGAGAGCGGGGCCGAACCGACGCCCGCGCGCGTGGCGCAGGCGCTGCGTGAACAGGGGCGGGTGCTCGGGGACGCCGAAGTCCTGGGCGCCGCCGCGCGGCTGCGGTCCGAGCTGGTCGGCAGCGGGCCGCTGGAGCCGCTGCTCGCCGACCCGTACGTCACCGACGTCCTGGTGTCGGCGCCGGACCGGGTCTGGGTGGACCGGGGCGGCGGGCTGGAGCTGACCGGGGTCTCCTTTCCCGACGCTGCGGCCGTACGACGCCTCGCGCAGCGGCTGGCCGCGGTGGCCGGGCGGCGCCTCGACGACGCACGGCCGTGGGCGGACGCCCGGCTGCCCGACGGGACGCGGTTGCACGCGGTGCTGCCTCCGGTGGCCGTCGACTGCACGTGTCTGTCGCTGCGGGTCGTGCGGCCGCGCGCGTTCACGCTCGACGAGCTGGTGGCGGCGGGCACCGTGCCGCCGGGCGGGGACCGGGTGCTGCGGGCGCTGGTCGACGCGCGGCTGTCGTTCCTCATCAGCGGCGGGACCGGCACCGGCAAGACGACGCTGCTGAGCGCGCTGCTGGGGCTGGTCGGGCCCGGGGAGCGGATCGTGCTCGCCGAGGACTCGGCGGAACTGCGGCCCGACCATCCGCACGTCGTCCGCTTGGAGAGCAGACCGGCCAACCAGGAGGGCGCGGGCCTGGTCACGCTCCAGGACCTGGTGCGGCAGGCGCTGCGGATGCGGCCGGACCGGCTCGTCGTGGGCGAGGTGCGGGGGCCTGAAGTAGTGCATCTGCTGGCCGCGTTGAACACCGGCCACGAAGGCGGCTGCGGGACGGTCCACGCGAACGCCGCCGCCGATGTGCCGGCCCGCCTGGAGGCGCTGGGCACGGCCGCCGGACTCGACCGGGCCGCGCTGCACTCCCAGGTGGCGGCCGCGCTGTCGGTGGTGCTGCACCTGGTGCGCGACCGGACCGGGCGACGACGGATCGCCGAGGTGCGGGTGCTGGAACGGGACCCGTCGGGGCTGGTGCGCACGGTGCCGGCGCTGCGGTGGGGCGTGGAGGGCTTCGCGTACGAGCGGGGATGGGAGCGGCTGCGGGGGCTGCTCGGAGAGGGATGCCATGACCGGGGTGAGTGAGATGTCGGCCGGTGCTGCCGTGGCCTGCGTCGGGGCGGTGGTCTGGTTGCTGGGCGGGCCCCATGTCGGTGCTCGGAGGGCGCGGTTGCTGCTCGCGGGGAGCGGTGGTGTGGCCGGGACCGGGCCGCCGCTGTGGGGGCAACTGGGCGGCGAGGTGCGGCGGTTGCGGGGGAGGCTGGGGGCCGAGTGGTGGTCGGCGGCAGCCGGGGCGGTGCTCGCGGTGCTGGGGGCCTCGGTGGTGCCGCTCGTCGTGGGGCTGGCCGGGGTGCCGTTGCTGCGGCGGGTGCGGTGGGCCCGGCGGGAGCGGCAGGCCCGGGAGCGGCGCGGGGACGCGGTCATCGCGCTGTGCGGGGTGCTCGCCGGGGAGGTGCGGGCCGGGCGGCAGCCGGGCGAGGCACTGCTGCGGGCGGCCCGTGACTGCGACGGGCTCGGTGACGCCCAGTCGGCGGTGCTGGCGGCGGCGCGGTTCGGTGGTGACGTGCCGGACGCGCTCGCGGCGGCGGCACGGCAGCCGGGCGCCGGTGGGCTGCTGGGGCTCGCGGCGTGCTGGCGGGTCGCCGTGGACCGGGGTGCGGGGCTGGCCGCCGGGGTCGACCGGCTCGAAGCGGCGTTGCGTGCCGAGCGGGACCAACGCGCCGACCTGCGTGCCCAGTTGGCGGGCGCCCGCTCCACGGCCCTGATGCTCGCCGGCCTGCCGGTCCTGGGCCTGCTCCTCGGCACGGCCCTCGGCTCCGACCCGCTCCATGTCCTGCTGCACACCGGACCGGGGCTGGGATGCCTGGTGGTGGGCGGGGTGCTGGAGGGACTGGGGATGTGGTGGGCGATGCGGATCGTGCGGGGAGCGGAGGCGCTGTGAGACGGGGGCGGGGTGGGAGAAGGGCCGTCTTGCGGGCTGGTGCGAGGCGGGCAAGGGGCGGTGGCGGCCTGGAGCGTCGGGGTGTGCGGAGGAGGGTGCTGTGAGTGCGGAAGTTGTCCACAGGCTGGGGGCGGTGGTGGGGGCCTTGCTGGTTCTCGCGTGGGTCGCGAGGTGGGTCGAGGGGGTTCGCCGCGAGCGGCGGGTTCGGCGGCGGCTGGCCCGGTTGGTGGCGCGGGAGGCGCGGGACGCCGGGCCGCGGGGTGACATGCGGACGGCCGTACGGCGGTGGCTGCCCTCGGTGGGGGTGGTGGCCGGCGGCTGGGCTCTCGTCGGGGGTGCGGCCGGGGTCGCCGTCGGGCTGGGCGTCGCCGCCGGGCTGTGGTGGTGGCGGAGGCGGCAGACGGTCGCGGGCGCCGAGGAGGAGTACGACGTCGGAGAGGCCGCGCGTCAACTGCCGCTCGCGGCTGATCTGCTGGCGGCCTGTATCGCGGCCGGTGCCGGTCCGGTGGTCGCGGCGCAGGCCGTGGGCGAGGCGCTGGGCGGCCCGGTCGGGGAAGGGCTGGCGCGGGGTGCGGCGGAGGTGCGGCTGGGTGGTGAACCCGGCGACGCCTGGCGGCGGTTGGCCTCGATGCCGGGTGCGGGGCCGCTGGCGCGGCTGCTGGAACGGGCCGACGTCTCCGGGCTGCCCGCCGCCGTCCCCGTCGCCCGGATCGCCGCGGAAGCCCGGGCCGACTGGGCGCGTACCGCGACGGCACGGGCCCGGAGGGCCGCCGTCCTCGTGACCGCGCCGGTGGGGCTGTGCTTTCTGCCCGCGTTCATCGCGGTGGGGGTGCTGCCCATCGTGATCGGACTGGCGGGCGCGGCCATGGGAGGGGGTGGTGGATGACGGGGGCGGGGGTGAAGCGGTTCCGGTGATCGCGAAGCAGTAGGCATCACAGAAGCAGTTCGCATCACAGAAGCAGTTCGCAACAGAGAAGCAGTAGGCAACAGAGCTGATCCTTACGGGGGTTGAGATGTGCAAGGTGGTACTCGCGCGGCTTCGGGCGGCGCGGAAGGACACGGGGATGGTCACCTCGGAGTACGCGATGGGCATCGTCGCGGCGGTGGCGTTCGCGGTCGTCCTCTACAAAGTGGTGACCAGCGGGGCCGTCAGCGCGGAGCTCCAGGGCATCGTGAAGCAGGCCCTCGATGCGCGGATGTGAACGGGCCCGCGCGGACCGGGGGTTCGTGACGGCGGAGTCGGCCGTGGTGCTGCCCGTGCTGGTGATGTTCGCCACGGCACTGGTGTGGGGGCTGCTCGTGGTGGCCGCCCAGATCCAGTGCGTGGACGCGGCTCGGACAGGGGCCCGGGCCGCGGCTCGGGAGGACCCGGCCGACGCGGTCGTCGAGGTGGCCCGTGGTGCGGCGCCGCGCGGGGCGAAGGTCACGGTCAGCCGGGAGGAGACGCAGGTCCGGGTGGTGGTCGTGGCCAAGCCGCCGGTGCTGCGCGGGTTGCCGTTCGAGGTGCGGGAGGAGGCCGTGGCCTCGGTGGAGGGCGGGCCATGAGCGGGCGCGGCGTGCGCCGACGGGGTGTCTGCTCCGACCGTGGCTCCGCACGCCGGCGGGGTGTCGGTTCCGACCGCGGCTCCGCCACCGTGTGGAGCGTCGGTGCGATCGCCGTGCTGTGCGTGGTGTTCGGGGTCGTGCTCGCCCTGGGGCAGGCCGTGGTGACCCGGCATCGTGCGGCGCGCGGCGCGGATCTGGCGGCGCTCGCGGCGGCGGACCACTGGGCGGAGGGCGGTACGGAGGCCTGCGCCCGGGCCGCTCGGGTGGCCCGGGCGCAGGGCACGCGGCTCGTGCGGTGCGCGCTGGTGGGTGAGGTCTCGGACGTGACGGCGGCGGCAGGGCGGGGGCCGTTCGCGGCGGAGGTCAGGGCCCGGGCGGGACCGGCGGAACAGCCGCTTCCGGCGCCGGTTCCTGGCGAACCGCTTCCGGAGCCGGCCCCTCCGCCGGCCCCTGGGGCTCCGATTCCGCAGCCGTCCTCTCCGCCGACGCCTGGGACTCCGCCTCCCTGACAGCCGCCTCCGCCAGTCCCTGGGCCCCCGCCTCCCCAGCCGCCCCCGCCGCTGGCGCCCCCCGCAACAACACCGTGAGCAACCGCACCGCCCCCCTCTTGTGCAGCGGGTCGTTGCCGTTGCCGCACTTGGGGGACTGGATGCAGGACGGGCAGCCGGCGTCGCACTCGCAGGAGGCGATGGCCTCGCGGGTGGCGGTGAGCCAGGCGCGGGCGGTGTGGAAGGCGCGCTCCGCGAAGCCCGCGCCGCCGGGGTGGCCGTCGTAGACGAAGACCGTGGGCAGCAGCGTGTCGGGGTGCAGGGGGATCGAGACGCCGCCGATGTCCCAGCGGTCGCAGGTCGCGAAGAGGGGGAGCAGGCCGATGGAGGCGTGTTCGGCGGCGTGCAGGGCGCCGCCGAGGATCTCGGGGTTGATGCGGGCCTCGTCCAACTGGTCCTCGGTGACGGTCCACCACACCGCGCGCGTGCGCAACGTACGAGGAGGGAGGTCGAGTTTCGTCTCGCCCAGGACTTCACCGGTGATGAGACGTCTGCGCAGGAAGGAGACGACCTGATTGGTGACCTCGACGGAGCCGTAGCACAACCGGCCCTGGCCCCAGGGGACTTCGACGTCCGTCTCCAGGACGGTGATGGCGGTGGTGTCGCGGGCCACGGTCGAGTACGGCGGGTTGGCCTCCTCCACCAGCGCCACCGAGTCCTCCAGGTCCAGGGACCGGACGAGATAGGTGCGGCCCTGGTGGAGGTGGACCGCGCCCTCGTGGACGGTCGTATGGGCCGCGCCCGCGTCGACCGTGCCGAGCAGACGGCCCGTGCCGGACTCGACGATCTGCACCGGGCGGCCGCCCCCGCCGCGGATGTCGGCGAGGTCGGCGGCGGACTCCCGGCGGGTCCAGTGCCAGGCCTTCGTGCGCCGGCGCAGCAGCTTCGCGGCCTCCAGCTGCGGGAGCAGGTCCTCACAGGCCGGGCCGAACAGGTCCATGTCCTCGTCCGTCAGCGGCAGTTCCGCCGCCGCCGCGCACAGGTGCGGGGCGAGGACGTAGGGGTTGTCGGGGTCGAGGACCGTCGTCTCCACGGGGCGGTCGAAGAGGGCCTCGGGGTGGTGGACGAGGAAGGTGTCCAGGGGGTCGTCGCGGGCGACCAGGACGGCCAGGGCGCCCTGGCCGGAGCGGCCCGCGCGGCCGGCCTGCTGCCACAAGGACGCGCGGGTGCCCGGGTAGCCGGCGATGACGACGGCGTCCAAGCCCGAGACGTCGATGCCGAGTTCCAGGGCCGTCGTCGCCGCCAGGCCCAGCAACTCGCCCGAATGGAGGGCCTGTTCCAGGGCGCGGCGTTCCTCGGGGAGGTAGCCGCCCCGGTACGCCGCCACTCGGCGGGCCAGCGAGCGGTCGACCTCAGCCAGGCGTTCCTGGGCGATGACCGAGATGAGCTCGGCGCCGCGCCGGGAGCGGACGAAGGCGACCGAGCGGACGCCCTGGACCGTCAGGTCGGTCAGGAGGTCGGCCGTCTCGGCGGTGGCCGTACGGCGGACCGGGGCGCCCTTCTCGCCCTGCATCTCGGTGAGCGGGGGCTCCCAGAGGGCGAAGACCAGCTCGCCGCGCGGGGAGGCGTCGTCGGCGACCTCGACGACCGGCAGGCCGGTGAGGCGGCGGGCGGCGACCGCGGGCTCGGCGGCGGTCGCGGAGGCCAGCAGGAAGACCGGGGAGGCGCCGTAGCGGGCGCAGAGGCGGCGCAGCCGGCGCAGGACCTGGGCGACGTGGGAGCCGAAGACACCGCGGTAGGTGTGGACCTCGTCGATGACGACGTACTTGAGCGCCTTCAGGAAGGAGGACCAGCGGGGGTGGGAGGGGAGGATGCCGCGGTGCAGCATGTCCGGGTTGGTCAGCACGTAGTTGGCGTACTGGCGGATCCACTCGCGTTCCTCGAACGGGGTGTCACCGTCGTAGACGGCTGGTCGAACTGAATTGCCCAGCGGTTGTGAAAGTTCCTTCACAGAACGGCACTGGTCCGCCGCGAGCGCCTTCGTCGGGGCGAGGTAGAGCGCGGTGGCGCCGCGGCCGTTCGGGGCCTCGGAGCCGTCCAGGAGGGCCGACAGGACGGGCGTGAGGTACGCCAGGGACTTGCCGGAGGCGGTGCCGGTGGCGACGACCACCGACTCGCCGTCCAGGGCGTGCTCCGCGGCGCGTGCCTGGTGGGCCCAGGGGTGCTCGATGCCCGCCGCCTGGACGGCCGCGAGGACCTCCGGGCGAATCCGGTCAGGCCAGACGGCATGGCGGCCCTCGCGCGGGGGCAAGTGCTCCGTATGAGTGATGCGCGAAGCACGGCTCGGCCCCGAGGCGAGCCTGCCCAGCACCGTGCCCGGGTCCACCCGGGATACGGCGTCCGTCGGGGATCGATCGGATCGGTGATTCTTGGCCATCGGCACCGAGTGTGTCACCGGCGTGACGGACAATGGGACCAAGGCGTCGTGCACGCCTGCCGGTAAGTGATTGAATGCCATCGCGGCTGGCGAACCGTCCTGGGGGCTTCAAGCCGAGGTGTCCCGCGGGACGACCGCTCGATAGCAAGGTGCTGGAGGATCCGTGGACCTGTCCCTGTCGACCCGTACCGTCGGCGATCGTACGGTCGTCGAGGTCGGTGGCGAAATCGACGTATATACCGCGCCCAAGCTGCGCGAGCAGCTGGTCGAGCTGGTGAACGACGGGAGTTTCCACCTCGTCGTCGACATGGAGGGCGTGGACTTCCTCGACTCCACCGGGCTCGGCGTGCTGGTCGGCGGCCTGAAGCGAGTGCGGGCCCATGAGGGCTCGCTGCGCCTGGTCTGCAACCAGGAGCGCATTCTGAAGATCTTCCGCATCACCGGTCTCACCAAGGTGTTCCCGATCCACACCTCGGTCGACGAAGCGGTGGCGGCGACCGACTGAACCACCGGTCCGGGCGCGGTGACCTGAACCGCGTCCGGCACGGCTGTAGTACCTGGGGGGTCCGGACATTCGGCGGTCCGGTCCCCCGACAGCACGCCCGTAGTTCCGAGGGGGATGCATGGCCACCGTTGAACTCCGCTTCAGCGCGCTGCCCGAGCACGTCCGGACCGCCCGCCTGGTGGCGGCGGCGGTGGCGCGCAGGTCCGGAGTGGACGAGGCCGTGCTCGACGAGGTCAGGCTCGCCGTCGGCGAGGCCTGCACCCGTGCCGTCGGACTGCATCAGAACAGTGGCATCACCGCTCCGGTGAAGGTGCTGCTGATCGAGGAGGAGAAGCAGTTCTCCATCGAGGTCGGCGACGAGGCGCCGCGTTCGGCCCCGGGTGACCGGGCGCCCGGCGCGGCGGCCGAGGACCCGGACGTGGAGACCGAGGAGGACGAGATGGGCCTCGCGGTCATCAGCGGCCTCGTCGACGACGTGGAGGTCACCGCGGGGGAGCACGGCGGGTCGATCCGTATGACCTGGCCGACCACTCCGCCGGCCGCAACGCTTCCCTGATCTTCATAGACCGTCATAAGAGCAGAACATCGAAGGGCCCCGCACCCGCGGGGCCCTTTGTATTTTCGGAATTCGTGAAATCATTCACGATCAGTCAATGCCTTTGGGGCATTAGCTCTTTCGGGTTCTGTGGCGTGACGTCGATCATTTGCTGAAGAGCATGTGAAGGCCAATTCCGTTTACCGCCCACTGTTTTGATCAGGTTCCGCTACCTACAATCCGTCCACATCTTGAGCTCAGCCCAAGCGTCAAGGAGGACGAATGGCGGGGCTTTCTACCCCTCAGTTGGACCATCCCACTTCTCTCGCAGCCGCGGTCCTGACGGACGACAACCGGATCATCGTCTGGGTGATCGCCGCCGTCGCGGTGGCCGCGCTCGTGGTCGCGGGTGTCCTGGTGCGCCAGGTGCTCGCGGCGGGCGAGGGAACCGACAGCATGAAAGAGATCGCATCGGCCGTGCAGGAAGGCGCCAACGCCTATCTGGCCCGGCAGTTGCGCACGCTCGGCGTATTCGCCGTGGTCGTGTTCTTCCTGCTCATGCTGCTGCCCGCGGACGACTGGAATCAGCGCGCCGGTCGATCCGTCTTCTTCTTGATCGGCGCGGCGTTCTCGGCGGCCACCGGTTATATCGGCATGTGGCTCGCCGTGCGCAGCAATGTGCGCGTTGCCGCGGCGGCACGGGAAGCGACCCCGGCGGAAGGTGAACCGGAAAAGGATCTCACCGCCGTCTCGCACAAGGCAATGAAGATCGCTTTCCGCACGGGCGGCGTAGTCGGCATGTTCACGGTGGGGCTCGGTCTGCTGGGCGCCTCCTGTGTCGTGCTGGTGTACGCGGCCGACGCGCCGAAGGTGCTCGAGGGCTTCGGCCTCGGGGCCGCCCTGATCGCCATGTTCATGCGTGTCGGCGGCGGCATCTTCACCAAGGCCGCCGACGTCGGCGCCGACCTGGTCGGCAAGGTCGAGCAGGGCATTCCGGAGGACGACCCGCGCAATGCCGCGACCATCGCCGACAACGTGGGCGACAACGTCGGCGACTGCGCCGGTATGGCGGCCGACCTCTTCGAGTCGTACGCCGTGACGCTGGTCGCCGCGCTGATCCTCGGCAAGGCGGCCTTCGGCGACTCCGGGCTCGCCTTCCCGCTGATCGTGCCCGCGATCGGCGTGCTGACCGCCATGATCGGCATCTTCGCGGTGGCGCCGCGCCGGTCCGACCGCAGTGGCATGTCCGCGATCAACCGGGGGTTCTTCATCTCCGCGGTGATCTCGCTCGTGCTGGTGGCCGTGGCCGTCTTCGCGTACCTGCCGTCGTCGTACGCCGATCTCGACGGCGTCACCGACGGGGCGATCGCCGACAAGGACGGCGACCCGCGCATCCTCGCGCTCGTCGCGGTCGCCATCGGCATCCTGCTCGCCGCCGTCATCCAGCAGCTGACCGGCTACTTCACCGAGACCAGCCGCCGTCCCGTCAGGGACATCGGCAAGACCTCGCTCACCGGCCCGGCCACCGTCGTCCTCGCCGGTATCTCCGTCGGTCTCGAATCGGCCGTCTACACCGCCCTGCTGATCGGCCTCGGCGTCTACGGGGCGTTCCTGCTCGGCGGTACGTCGATCATGCTGGCGCTGTTCGCGGTGGCACTGGCCGGCACCGGTCTGCTCACCACGGTCGGCGTGATCGTCGCCATGGACACCTTCGGGCCGGTCTCCGACAACGCCCAGGGCATCGCCGAGATGTCCGGGGACGTCGAGGGCGCGGGCGCGCAGGTGCTCACCAACCTGGACGCGGTCGGCAACACCACCAAGGCCATCACCAAGGGCATCGCCATCGCCACCGCCGTCCTGGCGGCGTCGGCGCTCTTCGGGTCGTACCGTGACGCGATCCTCACGGGCGCGCAGGACGTCGGGGAGAAGGTGTCCGGCGAGGGCGCCCCGATGAACCTGATGATGGACATCTCGCAGCCCAACAACCTCGTCGGCCTCATCGCGGGCGCCGCGGTCGTCTTCCTCTTCTCCGGGCTCGCCATCAACGCCGTGTCGCGGTCGGCGGGTTCCGTGGTCTACGAGGTGCGGCGGCAGTTCCGCGAGCGGCCCGGGATCATGGACTACAGCGAGAAGCCGGAGTACGGCAAGGTCGTCGACATCTGCACCCGGGATGCGCTCAGGGAACTGGCGACGCCCGGTCTGCTCGCGGTCATGGCGCCGATCTTCATCGGGTTCACGCTCGGTGTCGGCGCGCTCGGCGCGTATCTCGCGGGCGCGATCGGGGCGGGCACGCTCATGGCTGTGTTCCTCGCCAACTCCGGCGGTGCCTGGGACAACGCCAAGAAGCTCGTCGAGGACGGCCATCACGGCGGCAAGGGCAGCGAGGCCCACGCCGCGACCGTCATCGGCGACACGGTCGGCGACCCCTTCAAGGACACCGCCGGGCCCGCGATCAACCCGCTGCTGAAGGTGATGAACCTCGTCGCGCTGCTCATCGCGCCCGCGGTCATCAAGTTCAGCTACGGCGAGGACAAGAGCATCGGCGTCCGGATCGGGATCGCCCTGCTCTCGCTCGCCGTGATCGTCGGCGCGGTCTATGTCTCCAAGCGGCGCGGCATCGCCGTGGGGGACGAGGAGAGTGCCAAGAAGGTGGCCAGTTCGGCCGATCCCGCGGTGGTTTCGTAGGCGGTCTTACGACGGTGTCGTAGGCCCTCCTGCGGAGGCCCGGCTCACGGGGCGGGCGGGTGGCGCGTGTGGACGCGTCCCCGCCCGCTCTGTGCGTTCACGCCCCGTTCGTGAGCCTTCTCTCACTTGGTGCAAATGGCTCTAATGCGGATGTAACGGACAGCCTGTCTGTGGATGTCCTCCAGGTGCCGTGTATGTTCCGGGGCCGAGGAGCCATGGAAGGGACCAATCCGGTGAACAAGAAGCTCGCAGCCGCGCTGTCCGGCGGTGCGGTACTGGCGATGGCGCTGTCGGCATGCAGCAGCGGTGACGACAACAGCGAGAAGCTCGACGCCTGGGCCAAGCAGGTCTGTGACGCCGTACAGCCGCAGGCCAAGAAGATCGAGGCCGCGAACGCCGCGATCCAGAAGCAGACCTCGGACAACAGCAAGCCGGAGGACGTCCAGAAGACCGACGCACAGGCCTTCCAGGACATGTCCGACGCCTACAAGGCGATCGGCGCGGCCGTGCTGAAGGCCGGGGCGCCCGAGACCGGCGACAGCAAGAACAGCGAGAAGAAGCAGCAGGATGCGGTCAAGGAGCTCAACAGCCTGTCCGCCTCCTACGCCTCCCTCAAGAAGCAGGTCGACGACCTCGACACCAAGGACCAGGGCAAGTTCGCGGACGGCCTCAAGGACGTCGCGACCGAGCTCGACAAGCTGAGCACCAGCGGCAGCGACGCCCTCAAGAACCTCGAGGAGGGCGACGTCGGCAAGGCGATGGCCGAGCAGGAGAGCTGCAAGAGCGCGTCCGCCACACCGTCGGCGACGAACGGCTGACACCCGCCCCCGGCCGGCCCCGGCGCCGCAGGCACCGCCTGCGGCGCCGGTTTGCGTCCACAATGGGGTGGTGAGTGACTCCAGCCTTGCCCCCCTGCCCTCCGCCGACCGCCCCGACGTCGCCGCCGCCCTGCGTGACGCCCTCCTGGGCGCCTCCTTCACCGCCGACGGACTGCTCGAACTGCTCGGCGCCCCCGCGTACGCGGCGCTCGCCCGCAGCGAGACCGTGCCCGCGCTGCGGGCCACCCGTGGGGACGGCCCGCTGGAGGTGCTCGTACGGCTCTTCCTGCTCCAGCAACCCGTGCTCCACGCGCGCGTGGCGGACGTACTGCCCCTGGAGGCGTGTCTGGAGGCCGGGTGGCTGGTGCGGGTCGGCGCCGATGAGGTGGCCGCGACGGTGGACGTACGGCCGTACGGCGGGCCCGAGGGCGAGGACTGGTTCATCGTGTCCGACCTGGGGTGCGCCGTGGGCGGCGCCGGTGGCATCGGCAGCCGCGAGGAGGGCGTCGTCCTCGGCGTCGGCGGCGCCTCCACGACCCTCGCCGGCATCACCGTCCGCACCCCCGTCGGCTCCGCGCTCGACCTCGGCACCGGGTCCGGCATCCAGGCGCTGCACGCCGCACGGCACGCCACGCGCGTGACGGCGACCGACCTCAACCCGCGCGCCCTGCACATCACCGCGCTGACCCTGGCGCTGTCCGGCGCCCCCGCGGCCGATCTGCGGGAGGGCTCGCTCTTCGAGCCGGTGCGCGACGACGAGACGTACGACCTGATCGTCTCCAACCCGCCCTTCGTGATCTCGCCGGGCGCCCGGCTGACGTACCGGGACGGCGGGATGGGCGGGGACGATCTGTGCCGGTCGCTCGTTCAGGGTGCGGGCGACCGCCTGAACGAGGGCGGGTTCGCGCAGTTCCTCGCCAACTGGCAGCACGTGGAAGGGGAGGACTGGCAGGACAGGCTCAGGTCGTGGGTGCCGCGCGGGTGCGACGCGTGGATCGTCCAGCGCGAGGTGCAGGACGTCACGCAGTACGCCGAGCTGTGGCTCAGGGACGCCGGCGACCACCGCGGGGACCCGGCCGAGTACCAGGCGCTGTACGACGCCTGGCTGGACGAGTTCGAGGCGCGCAAGGTGAAGGCGGTCGGGTTCGGCTGGATCACCCTGCGGAAGACGGAGGCCGCCGTGCCCTCGGTCGTCGCCGAGGAGTGGCCGCACCCCGTCGAGCAGCCGCTCGGCGACACCGTCGCGGCGCACTTCGAGCGGCTCGACTATCTGCGGGCGCACGACGACGCGGCGCTGCTGGAAGGGCACTTCAAGCTCGCGCCGGAGATCGTGCAGGAACAGGTCGGGCTGCCCGGCGCCGAGGACCCGGAGCATGTGGTGCTGCGCCAGAACCGTGGCATGCGCCGCGCCACCAAGGTGGACACCGTCGGCGCGGGCTTCGCCGGCGTGTGCGACGGCTCGCTGAGCGCGGGGCGGATTCTGGACGCGATCGCGCAACTGGTGGGCGAGGACCCGGTGTTGCTGCGGGACCGTACGCCGGCGCAGATCCGGGTGCTGGTGGAGCAAGGGTTCCTGGAACCGGCCTGAGCCGACTGGGACCGGGGCGGCTGGGGGCCAGCCGACTGAGGTCGCGACCGCTGACGTCGGGGCGGCTGAGGTCGGGGCGTACCCCTGAGACGGGTGCGCCCGGTCTGGTCTGATTGGTGACGAAAAGGTCTCCTGTCAGTGGTGCGTGCGAGGCTACCTTCGAGGGGCAGGCCCGGCGCGTCCTCGGGGGAGGCGCACCCGCTCGGGCCTCGGGGGGAGGCGTGATGTCGGGGGAGACGCCGGATCACGGTGAAGGCAGGGTCGTGGGCGGCCGCTACCGGCTGCTGCGGACGCTCGGCGCGGGCGGCATGGGCCGGGTCTGGCTGGCGTACGACGACGAGTTGGCGTGCGAGGTCGCGCTGAAGGAGATCGCGCTTCCGGACGTGCCGATGGACGCGAGCGAGCCCGCGCAGCGCATCGCGCGGGCCCGCAGCGAGGCACGGCACGCGGCGCGGCTGCGCGGGCACCGCCATGTGGCGACGGTGCATGACGTGGTGGTGCACGAGGGGCTGCCGTGGATCGTCATGGAGTACGTGCCGGACGCGGTCGACCTCCAGGCGGTGGTGCGGAGTTCGGGTCCGCTGCCGCCCGTCCAGGCGGCCCGCGTCGGGCTCGCCGTGCTCGACGCGCTGACCGCGGGGCACCGGATCGGCATCCTCCACAGGGATGTGAAACCGGCCAACATCCTGCTGGGATCGGATGCTTCGGGCGACCCGTACGCGCGCGTGCTGCTCACCGACTACGGCATCGCCCTCCAACCCGAGTCCAGGGAACCCCGGCTCACCGCCACGGCGGGCATCCTCGGCACGCCCGGCTATCTCGCGCCGGAACGCGCGCGTGGGGAGCCGCCGACACCGGCCGCGGACCTGTTCTCGCTCGGCGCGACCCTGTACTGGGCCGTGGAGGGCCACGGCCCCTTCGACCGGCACGGCGAGTACGCGACCCTGACGGCCCTGCTCGGGGAGGAACCGACGGCACCGGTGCGGGCCGGTGAACTGACGCCCGTGCTCCAGGGGTTGCTGGTGAAGGACCCGGTGCGCAGGTCGTCGCCGGAGACGGTGGCGCGGGGGTTGGAGCGGGTGGTGCGGGGGGCTTCGCCGGGGTGGGACACGGCGACGGGCGGGGCCGGCCTTGGTGCGGGTGCGGGTGCGGGTGCGGGTGTCGGCGCCGGGGCGGGGGCCGGGTTCGGTGTGACGCCGGGATTCGGGCCGCCGGACGGTGGGTTCGGGGCGGGCGAGGGGGCGGGCGGGCAGCCGGTCGGCTCCGGTGCCGCTCCGGGAGGCGGGGTGATGGACGGACCGCCGCCGGGGTACGTCGCGAGTACGTCGCCGGGGTGGGGTGGTGGCGGTGGTGCGGGGCCGGGGACGCCGGGTACGCCGCAGACGCCGGGTACTCCGCAGACACCTGGAACGCCACAGACGCCGGGCACGCCGGGCGGGCCCGTCACGCCGGGTGCCCCTCAGCCGTCCTCACCGTCGCCTGAACCAGGCAATCCTTACGCGCAAGGGCCCTATGCGAGCGGCGGCGTCGCGCCCTACGGCCCGTATGCGGGAGGCGGTGGCCCGGCACCGTACGGGAACAGCCCGACGCCGCCCTACGCGGGCAGCCCCGCCGTCGCCGCTGGCCCCACCCAGCCCTACCTCGGCGGCACTTCCGGTGGCGGCTGGGCCACGGGCGGACCGGGGGCGCCCGGAGCGGGCCCGCCCGGTCCGCCGTCCCGGGACAAGAAGCGGCTCGCGCTGATCGCGCTCGTCGTGGCCGCCGTCCTCGTCGTCGCCGGTGGCACCTGGCTGGCCGTCTCGCTGACCAAGGACAGCGGCGGGGGCACGAACACCCCGGCGGTCAAGCCGCCCACCTCCGGCGTCCCCAAGAGCTCCCCGCCGCCGACCGGACCCGTGCTGCCGTACGGGGATGTCGTCGGCCTCAGCGAGCCGTTGGAGACCGGCGACTGTGTGCAGGCAGTCTGGTCGGGGACGCCGTTCAAGTCGGAGCCGAACCTCGGTGTGGTGGACTGCGCCGAGGACTGGCCGGACGGACAGGTCGTCGCCGTCGACACGGCCACCGACTACGCCGACGCGCGCGCGGAGGGCGGCCGGCGCTGCGCGAACCAGACGCGCGCGGTCGTCGACGCCCTTCCGGACGCGGCGCTCTACGCCGTCGTACCGACGAAGGCGGGGTTCACCGCGGCGAACAGCGGTACGGCATGTCTCGTACTCGGCCGCCATGCGGCGATAGGCGGTGAGGTCGGCCGCCTCCGGGACGAGGGCACGCGGCTGTGGGTCGGTCAGATGAGCACCGGCGACTGCTGGATCTACGAGGAGCAGGACGACGGCTACAACGCCCCGCTCACCGACTGCGTGAAACCCCACACCGACCAGGTCATAGGCGTGGTTCAGGCGCCCGAGGAAATGACCTACGAGAAAGCCACCGACAACGCGACGAAGCTGTGCGGCAACAAATTCGAGTCGACCTGGGCGCCGGGATCGGAGCGCACCGTCTACGGCTGGGTCGCCGACGAGGAGGACTGGAACAAGGGGTTCAAGAAGGCCGTGTGCACGGTGAGCCGGACCGACGGCGAGAAGACGACCGGAAAGATACCCGCGCCCGGTTCGGTCTGAGCCCGGCCGGGACCGCTCGCCCCCGGGGAGTCCACAGCCGGGTCGGTCCCGCGTTCACCTCGGGTTCGCCTGGCCGCCGCCCGCGCGTGTCAACCTCCATGCCCGAGGGCACGCGCGGTCGGGAGAAAAGGGGCAGGGGGAGCCATGGAGAGCGGACCGGCGATCTTCGCGGGGACGGTGTTCGCGCTGTTCGGGGCCGGGCTGCTGGCGTGGACCGCGGTCCGCGTACGGCACGGGGAACCGGTGGCGCACGGTGTGAGCCCGGTCGCATCGGCGATGATCGCGAGCAGTGCCGCGGTGATCGCCCTCGTCGCCGGCGCATGGTGCTTCACCCGGCTGTGATGACCATGAAAAGGCCGAGGTCCCGGTAATTGGGAGGGGGTCCTCCACTAAGGCTCGAAATGGCCGGTGGGTACTCCGGGCGGCAGGAATGGCGGTAGTCGGGTTACCGTTCGAGTGGCCGTTGCGGGCTTTTCCCGTTTGACACGGGGGCGGGATGTACCGTCACACTCCGCAGCGTCACCATGACCCGACCCCGGGGACCGCCTGGGGAGGCCCCAGCGTCGACCGGAGAGAAGAGCGAAGTTGTCCCCGACCAGCGAGACCGCACACGGCGGCCGCCGACTCGTCATCGTCGAGTCGCCAGCCAAGGCGAAGACGATCAAGGGCTATCTCGGCCCTGGTTACGTCGTCGAGGCGAGCGTCGGGCACATCCGCGACCTCCCCAACGGCGCCGCGGAGGTGCCGGAGAAGTACACCGGCGAGGTGCGCCGCCTCGGTGTGGACGTAGAACATGACTTCGAGCCGATCTATGTCGTCAACGCCGACAAGAGGGCCCAGGTCAAGAAGCTCAAGGACCTGCTGAAGGACTCCGACGAGCTCTTCCTCGCCACCGATGAGGACCGCGAGGGCGAGGCCATCGCGTGGCACCTCCTGGAGGTGCTGAAGCCCAAGGTCCCGGTCAAGCGCATGGTGTTCCACGAGATCACCAAGGACGCGATCCGGGCCGCCGTCGCCAACCCGCGCGACCTCAACCAGCGCATGGTCGACGCCCAGGAGACCCGCCGCATCCTCGACCGCCTCTACGGCTACGAGGTCTCGCCGGTCCTGTGGAAGAAGGTCATGCCGCGCCTTTCGGCGGGCCGTGTCCAGTCCGTCGCCACGCGTCTCGTCGTCGAGCGGGAGCGCGAGCGCATCGCCTTCCGCTCCGCCGAGTACTGGGACCTGACCGGCACCTTCGGCACCGGCCGCGCCGGTGACCCGAGCGATCCGTCGACGCTGGTCGCCCGACTCCAGACGGTCGACGGCAAGCGCGTCGCGCAGGGCCGCGACTTCGACTCCCTGGGGCAGATCAAGGGCGCCAACACCCTTCACCTCGACGAGGCCAACGCCCGCGCGCTGGCCGCCGCGCTGGAGAACACGGACTTCGCGGTCCGGTCCGTCGAGTCCAAGCCGTACCGCCGCTCGCCGTACGCCCCGTTCCGTACGACGACCCTCCAGCAGGAGGCCAGCCGCAAGCTCGGCTTCGGCGCGAAGGCGACCATGCAGGTCGCCCAGAAGCTGTACGAGAACGGCTACATCACGTACATGCGTACGGACTCCACGACGCTCAGCGACACCGCTGTCGCCGCGGCCCGCGCGCAGGTCACGCAGCTGTACGGCGCCGACTATCTGCCGTCCGCGCCGCGGACGTACGCCGGGAAGGTCAAGAACGCGCAGGAGGCGCACGAGGCGATCCGCCCCTCGGGTGATCGTTTCCGCACGCCCGCCGAGACCGGTCTGACCGGCGACCAGTTCAAGCTGTACGAGCTGATCTGGAAGCGGACCGTCGCCTCCCAGATGAAGGACGCGACCGGCAACTCCGTCACCGTCAAGATCGGTGGCACCGCCGCCGACGGCCGGGACGTCGAGTTCAGCGCGTCCGGCAAGACGATCACCTTCCACGGCTTCCTCAAGGCCTACGTCGAGGGCGCCGACGACCCGAACGCCGAGCTGGACGACCGCGAGCGCCGGCTGCCGCAGGTCAGCGAGGGCGACCGGCTCTCCGCCGAGGAGATCACGGTCGACGGGCACGCCACCAAGCCCCCGGCCCGCTACACCGAGGCCAGCCTGGTCAAGGAGCTCGAAGAGCGCGAGATCGGCCGCCCGTCGACGTACGCGTCGATCATCGGCACCATCCTCGACCGCGGCTATGTCTTCAAGAAGGGCACGGCACTCGTCCCGTCCTTCCTGTCCTTCGCCGTGGTCAACCTCCTGGAGAAGCACTTCGGGCGGCTCGTCGACTACGACTTCACCGCCAAGATGGAGGACGACCTCGACCGCATCGCCCGCGGTGAGGCGCAGTCCGTGCCGTGGCTGAAGCGGTTCTACTTCGGCGAGGGCACCCCGGAGAGCGGTGGCGCGGCCGAGGCCGGCAACGGCGACGGGGACCACCTCGGCGGCCTCAAGGAGCTGGTGACCGACCTGGGCGCGATCGACGCGCGCGAGGTGTCGTCGTTCCCGGTGGGCAACGGCATCGTGCTCCGCGTCGGCCGCTACGGCCCGTACATCGAGCGCGGCGAGAAGGACGCGGAGGGCCACCAGCGGGCCGACGTCCCCGACGACCTCGCGCCCGACGAGCTGTCCGTCGAGTACGCCGAGGAGCTGCTCGCCAAGCCGAGCGGCGACTTCGAGCTCGGCGCCGACCCGGTCAGCGGCAACCAGATCATCGCCCGCGCCGGCCGCTACGGCCCGTACGTCACCGAGGTGCTCCCCGAGGGCACCCCGAAGACCGGCAAGAACGCCGTGAAGCCGCGGACGGCCTCGCTGTTCAAGTCGATGTCCCTGGACACGGTGACGCTGGAGGACGCCCTCAAGCTGATGTCGCTGCCGCGCGTGGTGGGCGCCGACGCCGAGGGCCAGGAGATCACCGCGCAGAACGGGCGCTACGGGCCGTACCTGAAGAAGGGCACGGACTCGCGCTCGCTCACCTCCGAGGACCAGCTCTTCACGATCACCCTCGAAGAGGCGCTCGCGATCTACGCCCAGCCCAAGCAGCGCGGCCGGGCCGCCGCCAAGCCGCCGCTGAAGGAGCTCGGCACCGACCCGGTCAGCGAGAAGCCGGTCGTGGTCAAGGACGGCCGCTTCGGGCCGTACGTCACCGACGGGGAGACCAACGCGACCCTGCGCTCCGGCGACAGCGTCGAGGACATCACCCCCGAGCGCGGCTACGAACTCCTCGCCGAGAAGCGGGCGAAGGGCCCCGCCAAGAAGACGGCGAAGAAGGCTCCGGCCAAGAAGGCCGCCGCGAAGAAGGCCACCCCGGCCAAGAAGACGGCCGCCAAGAAGACCGCCGCGAAGAAGACGACGACGGCCGCGAAGAAGACCACCGCGAAGAAGGCGGCGGCTTCGAAGACGGCGTCGGAGGACTGAGACCGGCGGCACCAGAGGCTCTTTTCGGCCCTGTTGCTCCACTGAGGCTTCGCAAAGCGAACGCCCCGGCATCACTTTGGTGTCGGGGCGTGCGCACGTTCGGACGGGCGCCACGGGCTGTCGGTGCTGCCCGATAGGCTGAAAGCATGACGCGAGCCGAGCAGCCAACGGCCCACCACCCGGCCCCCGACGACGCCCTTGCCGCGGACGCCCGCGAGCGCGCCGTCCGCGCCCTGCTGCGCCAACCACAGCTGAAGAGGCTGTGGAGTGCCCAGCTGGTCGGCGGTGTCGGCGACGCCCTCGCCCTTCTGGTCGTGGTCGTCCTCGCCCTCCAGGCGGCGATCGCCGAGGGCTCCTTCGGGGGTGGGTACCGAGGGGTGGCGTTCGCAGTGGCGACCGTCTTCGGCGTGCGCATCCTGGCCACGCTGCTGTTCGGCGCGGTGCTCCTCGGCCCGCTGACGTCCCTCACCTCGCAGGAGGGGCCGCTCGACCGCCGCTGGACCATGGTCGGCGCGGACGGGGTGCGGGCGGCGCTGCTGATCGTCGCGCCCCTGTGGATCGACTGGACGCCTCAGAACGCGCTGGCGATGCTCCTGGTGACGGCCTTCGTCACCGGAGTCGCCGAGCGCTTCTGGTCGGTGTGCCGCGAGAGCGCGGCGCCCGCCCTGCTCCCGGCCCCGCCGCCGGAGGGCGCGACGGTACGACCGCTGCCGGACCACCTGGACGCGCTGCGCCGCCTGTCGCTGCGTACGGGCTTCGTGGCGATCCCGCTTGCTGCTGCCGCGCTCGTCACCGCCGCGCTCGTCAACAACCTGCTGGGCGCCGGGATCGAGTGGTTCGACCAGCATCAGGCCGCCCTCGCCTCGTATGTCGCGGCCGGTCTGTTCGCCGCGTCGCTGTCCGTGCTGACCTTCCTGGAACTGCCTGACACCCGCACCCCGCGCGCGCGTTCGCCGCTGGAGGGCCTGCGCCGCCCCAAGACGGGCACCGGCGTCGACAAGGGCCGCACCGGTGTGCTGCCGCTGCTGGTCCTCGCCTGCGCCGCCGTCGCGGGCGCGGTCTCCGCGGCCGTCGCCGTGTCCGTGCTGCACGCCAAGGACCTGGGCGGCGGGCCGGTGACGTACGGCCTGCTGGTGCTCGCGCTGACCGGCGGGGTCGTCGTCGGCATCCGTACGGCGCCCAAGGTGCTGGTCTCGCTCTCGCGCCGCCGACTGCTCGCGCTGGCGATCGCCTTCACCGGCGTCGCCCTGCTGGCCGCGGGCCTGGTCCCGGACGTCACCACCGTTCTGCTGATCGTCGCGCTCGCCGGCATCGGCGCGGGCGTGGCCGCCAACACCGGGCACGCGCTGCTCGACCAGGAGACCGAGGACTACCGCCGCCCGCGCACGACCGAGCATCTGCACGCGGTCGTACGGGTGTTCGTGGCGCTCGGCGCGGTCATCGCCCCGCTGATCGCCGCGCTGATCGGGCCGCACCGGCTGGAGAGCGGCAAGTTCGTCTTCGCGCACGGCGGGGCGGCGTTCACGCTGATGCTGGTCGGCGCGCTGCTGCTGCCGGTGGCCGCGCTGGTGCTCGCCAAGGTCGACGACCGCTCCGGAGTGCCGCTGCGGCACGACCTGCGGGACGCGCTGCTCGGCGGCGACGACCCGGTGACGGCGCCCATGGCGACCGGCTTCTTCATCGCCCTGGAGGGCGGCGACGGCGCCGGGAAGTCCACCCAGGCCGAGGCGCTCGCCGAGTGGATAAGGGCCAAGGGGCACGAGGTCGTGGTCACGCGCGAGCCGGGCGCGACGCCGGTCGGCAAGCGGCTGCGGTCGATCCTGCTGGACGTGTCGAGCGCCGGGCTGTCCCACCGCGCGGAGGCGCTGCTGTACGCGGCGGACCGCGCGGAGCACGTGGACACCGTCGTCCGGCCCGCCCTGGAGCGCGGCGCGGTCGTCATTTCCGACCGGTACATCGACTCGTCGGTGGCCTACCAGGGCGCGGGCCGTGACCTGTCGCCGACCGAGATCGCCCGCATCAACCGCTGGGCCACGGACGGGCTGGTCCCGCATCTGACGGTCCTGCTCGACGTCTCCCCGGAGATCGCCCGGGAGCGGTTCACCGAGGCGCCCGACCGGCTGGAGTCGGAGCCGGCGGAGTTCCACGCGCGCGTGCGCTCCGGGTTCCTGACGCTCGCCGCGGCCGACCCCGGCCGGTACCTGGTGGTCGACGCGGGCCAGGAGCCCGAGGCCGTCACCACCGTCGTACGGCACCGGCTCGACCAGATGCTGCCGCTCTCCGAGCAGGAGATCCGCGAGCAGGAGGAGGCCCGCCGCAAGGCCGAGGAGGAAGCGCGCCGCAAGGCCGAGGAAGAGGCCGCGCGCAAGGCCGAGGAAGAGCGGCTGGAGCGGGAGCGCCAGGAGCAGCTGGAGCGGCTGCGCGCCGAGGAGGAGGAGCGCAAGCGGCGCGAGCTGGAGGAGGCGCAGCGGCGCGAGGCCGAACGGCAGGCGGAGGAGGCCCGGCTGCGGGCCGAGGAAGCGCGTAAGCGGGCCGAGGAGGAGCGGCAGCGGCTGCTCGCCGAGGAGAAGGCCCGCGCGGAGGAAGAGGCCCGCCGCAAGGCCGACGAGGAGCGGCGGCGCAAGCAGGCCGAGGAGGAGGCGCGGCTGCACGCCGAGGCCGAGGCGCGGCGCGTCGAGAAGCAGCGCAAGGCCGAGGAGGCGTTGCTGCGGGCCGAGGAGGCGCGGCGGCTCGCCGAGCAGGCGTCCGCGGCGGCCGAGGCGGGCCCGAAGAAGCCGACGCCGCCCGCGGTGGCCCCGGACGCGGCGACTGTGCCCACGCCGGTGGTGACGCCGACGAACGCGTCGGGCGGGCCGGTGGAGGAGACGGCTGTGCTGCGGAAGGTGTCCGACGGGGGCTCCGAGGGGGCGGATGCCGGTGAGGGGCGGGGGTCCGAGAGGCGTGCGGCTGAGGGGCGTGGCTCTGAAGGGCGTGGCTCCGGTGGGCGTGCGGCTGAGGGGCGTGGTTCTGAGGGGCGGGTTCCTGACAATGAGGTGACCGCCGAGCTGCCCAAGCCTCCGCAGGCTTCGGCCGCTGACGAGACAGCGGTGCTGCCTCCGGTCGTGCCGGGTGCAGCGGACGAGACGGCGGTGCTGCCGCCGGTTGCGCCGGGGGCCGCTGACGAGACCGCCGTGTTGCCGCCTGTCGCGCCGGGGGCCGCTGACGAGACGGCCGTGTTGCCACCCGTGCCGGGGGAGGCTCCCGCGGACCGGGTGCCGCCTGGGTTCTTCCGGGAGGAGCAGGCGCGGCCCGACGGAGCCGAGGACCGTACGCGCGAGATGCCTCAGGTCGACGAGACCGGGGCGCCACGGCGGCGGGCCCGGTCGGACTGGGCCGAGGAGACTCCGTTGGACGATCTGCCGTCGCTGGCGGACGAGTTGCTGGGCCCGCGGGACCGGGACGGCGACGACTTCGGCGACGGGCGTGGCCGGGGGCGTCGGGGCTGACGCCGCCGTGGCTGCGGGGCGGCGTTGTCAGTGCTGCCCCGCACAATGGAGGCCGTACCCCCGACCATGACGAAAGGGCGGCGTGAGGCATGACCGTCTGGGACGACCTCGTCGGACAGGAGAAGGTGAGTGAGCAGCTGACGGCTGCCGCTCGGGATGCCGACGCGTTCGTCACCGCCGCCGCTTCCGACGCGCCGCCGCCCGCCGCGTCGAAGATGACGCACGCGTGGCTGTTCACCGGCCCGCCGGGAGCCGGGCGGACACAGACCGCGCGGGCCTTCGCGGCGGCGCTGCAGTGTGTGAGCCCGGACCGGGCGCTCGGCGGGGTCCCCGGGTGCGGGTTCTGCGACGGGTGCCACACGGCCCTCGTCGGCACGCATGCCGACGTCACCACCGTCGCCGCCGTGGGCGCGCAGATCCTCGCCGACGACATGCGGGACACCGTCCGGAAGTCCTTCACGTCACCGGCGAACGGCCGCTGGCAGGTGATCCTCGTCGAGGACGCCGAGCGGTTGAACGAGAAGTCGGCGAACGCCGTGCTGAAGGCGGTCGAGGAGCCCGCCCCCCGCACGGTCTGGCTCCTGTGCGCCCCCTCCATCGAGGACGTCCTCCCCACCATCCGCTCCCGCTGCCGGCACCTCAACCTGCGGACGCCCTCCGTCGACGCCGTCGCCGACCTTCTCGTACGACGTGAAGGCATCGAGCCCGCCGTGGCGGCGTCCGTCGCCCGGGCCACGCAGGGGCATGTCGACCGCGCCCGCCGACTGGCCACCGACCCGGCCGCGCGGGAACGCAGGGCCGCGGTTCTGAAGCTCCCCCTGCGGGTGGACGACGTGGGCGGCTGCCTCAAGGCCGCGCAGGAACTCGTCGACGCCGCCGCCGAGGACGCCAAGCTGCTCGCCGAGGAGATGGACGGCAAGGAGACCGAGGAGCTGAAGGCGGCGCTGGGCGCGGCCCAGGGCGGACGGCTGCCGCGCGGCACGGCGGGCGTGATGAAGGACCTGGAGGACAAGCAGAAGCGCCGCAGAACCCGGACCCAGCGCGACAGCCTCGACGTCGCGCTGACCGACCTCACCGGCTTCTACCGCGACGTCCTCGCCCTCCAGCTCGGCTCGCGCGTGGCCATCGCCAACGCGGACGCGGAGGACGCCCTGGAGCGGCTCGCCCGCGGCAGCTCCCCGGAGGCCACGCTCCGCCGCATCGAGGCGATCGCCGCCTGCCGCGACGCCCTGGACCGCAATGTGGCGCCGCTGCTCGCGGTGGAGGCGATGACGATGGCGCTGCGAGCCGGCTGACCCGACGATCAACTGAGGGTTGACCAGGTAACTCGTACGAGCCGGATTGTGCACGGAGAGCGTTCATGTCGCTGCGCACAGTTACGCTCGCGTGATGCACATCAGGCGCAGTCCCCGCTCCGCAGACCCGCTCGCCCGGCCCCTTCGTCCACGCCGCCACCGGCGTACCCGCACCGGCGGTGCCGTGCTCGCCGTCGCCGCGCTGCTCGTCTCCGCCTGCTCCTCCGGAAGCGCGACGGGCTCGCCGAGCTCGGCCGCGGAGGCGGCGCTGGCCGCGCTGCCGAAGGCCACGCCGGCCGCGCTCACGTCGTACTACGAGCAAAAGCTGAGCTGGCACAGCTGCGGTGTCCCGGGCTTCCAGTGCGCCACGATGAGGGCGCCGCTCGACTACGACAAGCCGGACGCCGGTGACGTCCGCCTCGCCGTCGCCCGCAAGAAGGCCACCGGGTCCGGCAAGGCGCTCGGCTCGCTGCTGGTGAACCCGGGCGGGCCGGGCGGCTCGGCGGTCGGCTACCTCCAGGCGTACGCCGGGATCGGCTACCCGGCCGAGGTCCGCGCGCGGTACGACATGGTCGCGGTCGACCCGCGCGGCGTCGCCCGCAGCGAGCCCGTCGAGTGCCTCGGCGGTCGGGAGATGGACGCGTACACGCAGACCGACACGACACCCGACGACACGGAGGAGACCGACGAACTCGTCGCCGCGTACCAGAAGTTCGCGGAGGGCTGCGGGGCGCGGTCGCCCGAGCTGCTGCGCCATGTGTCCACCGCCGAGGCGGCCCGGGACATGGACATCCTGCGGGCCGCGCTGGGCGACGCGAAGCTGACGTATGTCGGGGCGTCGTACGGGACGTTCCTCGGGGCGACGTACGCGGGCCTGTTCCCGGACCGGGTCGGGCGGCTGGTCCTGGACGGCGCGATGGACCCGTCGCTGCCCGCCCGCCGGATGAACCTGGACCAGACGGCGGGGTTCGAGACGGCGTTCCAGTCGTTCGCGCGGGACTGTGTGCAGCAGCCGGACTGTCCGCTGGGGAAGCGGGCGGACCAGGTGGGGACCAGGCTGAAGGCGTTCTTCCGCAAGCTCGACGCGCACCCGATCCCCACCGGCGACGCGGACGGCCGCAAGCTCGGCGAGGCCCTCGCCACGACCGGTGTGATCGCGGCGATGTACGACGAGGGCGCCTGGGCACAGCTGCGCGAGGCGCTGGCGACAGCGATGAAGGAGAACGACGGCGCGGGACTGCTGTTCCTGTCGGACAGCTACTACGAGCGCGACGCCGACGCCCGCTACTCGAACCTGATGTTCGCCAACGCCGCCGTGAACTGCCTCGACCTCCCGCCGGCGTTCTCGACGCCGGACGAGGTGCGTGAGGCGCTCCCCGAGTTCGAGAAGGCGTCACCGGTCTTCGGCGAGGGCCTGGCCTGGGCCTCCCTGAACTGCGCGTACTGGCCGGTGCGGGCCACCGGCGAGCCGCACCGCATCGCCGCGCGCGGCACCGCCCCGATCGTCGTCGTCGGCACCACCCGCGACCCGGCGACCCCGTACCGCTGGGCCCGAGCCCTGGCCGCCCAGCTGACCTCTTCCCGGCTCCTCACCTACGAGGGCGACGGCCACACCGCCTACGGCCGCGGCAGCACCTGCATCGACTCCGCGATCGACACCTACCTCCTCCACGGGACGCCTCCGGCACAGGGCAAACGCTGCTCCTAGCCCCACCACCCAGCCCCGGAATGACCGCCTCCGGGGCTGGTGCGGAGCACCCCCGGAAACTGTGTAGACTTACCGACGTTGCTGATCGCACCATAGTGCGGACGGCGCGCCGCCTTAGCTCAGATGGCCAGAGCAACGCACTCGTAATGCGTAGGTCTCGGGTTCGAATCCCGAAGGCGGCTCAGCGATGAATCGGCTGGTCACAGGCCGTTTTCTGACTGCCCGTTCGGGGAGGATCCCGAGCGGGCAGTACGCATTTTGTACGCATGGTTTCGATCACGCCGCTTCCGTGAGAGACGCACGCAGCTTGGCCAGTGCGACACCTCGCCCTATGTCGAGAGCGTCCGCCACCTCGTCGAGTCGGTCCGGGAACAAGTGGCCGTAGATGTTCAGGGTCATGGACGCGTCCTTGTGTCCGAGCATCGTCTGTACGACCTTCACGTCCGCGCCCGCCGCGATGGCGAGCGAGGCGGCCGTGTGCCGCAGCTTGTGCGGTGTGATGCCCATGCCCTCGAGGCCTGCCGCCTTCACCGCGGGGTCGAACACCCTCGAGCGGAAGTTGGCGTAGCGCAGCGGGCCGCCCTCGGGGGCGGTGAACAGCAGCGCGTCAGCCTTCCGGCCGGTGCCCAGCTCGCCGAGCTCGTCCGCGAACGAGCGGGGGAGGGGCACCGAGCGCTTCTCGTGGTTCTTCACCGGCCCGAGCTCCAGGTGCCCAGACACGTCGGTGTAGTTCTGCACGATCCGCATGCGGCGCTGCGCGACCTGGAGGCGTCCCACCTTCACCGCGGACGCCTCGGCCCACCGGATGCCGCAGTACCCCAGGGTGAGGATCAGCAGCCGGTACGGGCCCGCGGCCTCGGCCAGCTGCTCCAGCTGGTCATAGGTGAGGTAGACGTGCTCGTCCTCGTCATCCGGGCGCGGCAGCTCGTGGTCGTGGCACGGGCTCAGTGAGACGCGCTTGGAGAACACCGCGTGCTTCATCACCATGGCCAGGACGCGGTACGCCTTGATGATGCGAGCCGCACCGATCGGCCGGCCCGACTTCCCCGGCCCGGTCTCCAGCTCGGTCAGCCACGCGTCGACGTCTTCCCACTGGACGGCCGCGACCTGCCAGTCGCCCCACTTGGGGATCACGTAGTTGTCGAGCAGGTCCCGGTAGTCCCGCTTCGTGGTCCGGCCGATCTTCCGCTTTGACGCGAACCACTCCTCGGCGACCACCTTCACGGCCGCCTTACCCGACCTGGGGTCCCGGTACGAACCCTTGTCGAGCCGCGCCGTGATGGCGTCTCGCTCGGCCTCGGCCTGCGGCAGCTTGCCGAACGTCTTCGCCTTCCCCTTGCCGTCGGGCCCGTACCAGCGGACCCGCCACCGGCCGAGGGGCTTCCGCTTGCTGCCCCTTCCCTTCGCGGACTGCCACTTCGCCATCGACTCCTGGTAGTCCGTGTGGGTGGAACGGTCCTCAATCCACACTCGCATTGGGCCCCCCTGTCTCCTTGTCTGCGACGGCCCGCTGGCGGGCGTCCTGCAACAGGATCAGCAACTCGTCGATCTCCCGGATCGCTTGCTCCGGGTCAGTGCGTGCCTCGGGCGCGATCCGGATCAGGCCGTACTCGCTCTCCGGGACCTCCCCATGAAAGTCACGGACGCTCCGCCCGAGCACGGGGTAGTAACCGCGGAACCACGCCCGCATGTCCCGCGCGGTCACCACGCTCGTGGGAGTGATCCGGTACTCGTCGTCGTCGGCCGCGTCTGGCGGGACCAGCAGATGCACTGGAGCCACATCAAGGGCCAGCGCCAGCGCGACAACCTCGTCCACTGTGACGAACCGGCGACGCCGGCCGCCTTCGTCGCGCCGCCCGTTGCCGATGTTGTACAGCGCCTGAGCCGTGAGCTCCTCGGCCCCGATTGCTGCGCACTGGTCCGCCAGCTGCTTCACCGTCCATCCGCGCTTCTTCCGTACCTGCTGAACGCGTTCCGCGACGACGTCGCTCACTGTGGATTCGCTAGTCACATCGACGAATGTAGTGGGCGCCTTGACTAATTGCAAGACGTTGCGGGAAGATCCGAGCAACAACCGATTCGACTACTTGGATAGTCGATTCAGCTAAGGATCGGTGGCATGACAGATCCGCTGCTAACGCCGAAGCAGGTGCAGGAGCAGTACGGCATTGCCGCGAAGACTCTGGCGAACTACCGGTGGCTAGGCATCGGGCCGGAGTACGTGAAGACCCACCCGGGCCAGTACGGCCGGGTGAAGTACCGCCGCAGCGCCATCGACGCGTGGCTCAACGACCAGACGGTCAAGCCCGGAGGCGCGGTCGCATGAGCGGAAACGATGAGACCCGCCAGGGGCTAACTGGCGGGTCTCAGGGAAACCTCGCGGCGGGCGAAGTCGCCGCCATGGTGACACAGTCGCCGGACGCCGTCGAACTGTGGGCAGCTGCTCGCATGGCGTTCTGCTCTGGCGACTTCCCGCAGTACGCCAGCGCCGAATGGATGGCGTTGCCGAGCGACGACCCCAGACGGTTCGCGGCGGCCCTCGAGGCCGCGGAGAAGTGGCGCAAGTACGGCGACGAGCAGGCTCTCTTGGATTGGTTCCGGGAGGCTCACCGGGCGCGGCCGTCCATCGCCGACCGCCGCACGCGCGCCGAGCTCGACTTGGCCGCGCACCGGCAGCCGCCCCGCGCCCTGGTGCCCACCCCCGGCTGGCCACCCATCGCTGTTCCGGGTCAGCCAGGCAGGCGCCTTGCGTACCCCAGAGAGAAGGCCGCGTGACGACGCTAGACCGTGCCCAGTTCTGCACCCACAACGTGGGTGGCCGGCCGTGCGATGCAGTGGCGGCACGCCACGAGGGCGGCCAGCTTGGGCACCCCTTCACGCCTCCGCGTAGCGCGCCTCCGGCCCCGGCCGCCGAGATGCCGCAGCGGCGCATCAAGCTGACCGCAGCGTCCGCCATCGCGCCCGAGCCGGTTATCTGGGCATGGGAGCCGGAGTCCGGTGAGGGCCGGATTCCGGCCGGGGCGCTCACGCTCGCCGCGGGCCGGGAAGGTACGGGCAAGTCCAGCTTCGGGATCTGGCTCGCCGCAAGGCTGTCCCGCGGCGAGCTCCCCGGAACCTTCTACGGTCAGCCGAAGAACGTCTTGTACGCGGCCGTTGAGGACTCCTGGTCTCGAACCCTCGTGCCGCGGCTGATTGCCGCTGGCGCCGACCTGGAGCGCGTATTCCGGGTCGACGCCGAGGACATGCTTCGCGGCGAGACGATGATCTCGCTGCCGTTGGACGTGTCCCTGATCGAGCAGGCCATCGCCGAACACGACGTCGCGGCCCTCATCGTCGACCCACTCATGTCGACGCTCGGCAGCAGCACCGACGCCCACCGCACCCAGGACGTGCGCCAGGCCCTGGAACCGCTTGTGCGGATGGCCGAGCGGACGAAGGCGCTCACGCTCGGCATCGCCCACTTCAACAAGGGCAACAGCACCGATCCCTCCCAACTCATCTCCGGGTCGGGCGCGTTCAAGGATCTCGCCCGCGCGGTGCTCGCGTTCGCCCGGGACCGCGAGACCGACGAGCAGGTCATGACCCAGACGAAGAACAGCCTCGGGCGCCTCGACCTCCCCTCGCTCGCGTACTGCATCGAGGGGTTCGATGTGCCGACGGCGAAGGGCACGGCCAACGTCGGGCGCTTGGTCTTCCTGGGCGTCTCCGAGCGCACGGTGGAAGACACCTTGTCGGCACCAGTGGACCGCGACGACGTCAGCGAGCGGGACGAGGCGGTCGCCTGGCTCACGGACTACCTCACCGACAACGGGGGCGAGGCGTCGGCCGGCGACGTTCTGAAGGCTGGCGAGAAGGACGGGTTCTCGAAGCGCACACTCCAGCGTGCTCGAGCAAAGGCCGGGGTTTCCTCCCAAAAATCCGCCTTCAACAAGGGATGGGTCTGGGTACTGAGCGTGACCGACCTCGCCGAAGGTGCCGCGAAGGTGCCGAAGGCGCCAGGCCCTACGGTGTTGGCGCCTTCGGCACCTTCGCTGTCACCTTCGCCATTGCGCTCACTGAGCGTAGTTGCTGATGTGGTGCTCTGCACGGTGTGTAAGACGCCCCTGGATCCCGTTCACTGCGCCTCTGGAGAGACCGCGCATCCCAACTGCGAACCTGCTCGGGAGGCATCGTGACGGCCCCACTGGACCCGCGTTCGCGTGAGGCGCGGCGTGACGTGATCGCGCTCGTGACTGCCTACGTGGCCATCGCCGACGACGAGGGCGCCCCACCGGCTGACGACCCGGTGCGGCTGCTGCTCGCGGAGGTGTGCGCTCAGGCGGAGTACGGGACGCCCTACCTCCTCGGTCTCATTGGTGCGCTGCTGACCGAGCTGGCGCAGAGCGAGGGGACTACGGCCCAGGAGCTGTGGCGCAAGCGGGCCCTCGCCCTGACCCTCGTCTACCCCGAAGGAGACAACCGGTGACCCAGCCCCCCAACGGCCGAGCCGAACTGGCCGGCGCCGTGGCCCTGCTGACTGCCACCCACCAGATGCTCGAAGGGGACCTCACGGGCCCGCAGTACGCGGCGATCGTGGATGACACCACTGCTGAGCTGTGGGCCGACAAGCCCGTCGACACCGTGCGCGCTGTCGCCTATATGGGGGTGCGCCTGGCCTGCCTGCTCGCCGCTCACACGGACACCGAAGTTGAGACCGTCCTCGGCTTCCTCGGCTCGGAAGTCGCCTCCCTGCCGCAGCCCTGAGACCGGCGGCCCGCGGACTCTCCCACGTCCGGGGGCCGCTGTGGCATCATGTGATCAACTCCTTCGTGAGTGATCTGTGATGGGTCGCAGAGCACAACAGAAGAGGCGGCACACGGCCGCCACCGGTACGCCGGAGCCCACGCCGGAGCCTGAAGTCGAGGCCACCACCTGGGCCACCACCTACCGGGATTGAGATTCGACGCCCCGCCGTTTCCGCGGGCTGCGTCGCCTTGTCCCGAGAGGCGTACCCCAATGACCGTTTCCCTGCCCCACCTCCGCGCTGCCCGTTCGCAGCTGAAGGCCGAGCTCGACGCCATCCTCGCCGGGCCGCAGACCGAGCAGCGCAGCCTGACGGCCGCTGAAGAGCAGCAGTTCAACGCGAAGGCCCAGGAGATCCGAGGCCTGGACGCTGAGATCGCGCAGGCAGAGGAGGCCGAGCAGCGCGGGCAGCGTGCCGCCGACCTCCGCGCCCGGTACACGCCGCTCGGCCCGCAGCCGACCGGCCTTCAGGTCACCAGCAACGAGACCACCTACCGCAAGGGCGACGTGCACGGCGCCTCGTGGGTGAAGGACATGACCGCGTTCGCGCTGCGTCAGGACGTCGACGCCGCCGACCGGCTGCGCCGCAACACCCGAGAGGTCGCCCTGGAGACTCGCGCGCTGTCCACCACGGACGGCGCTGGCGGCGAGTTCGTGCCGCCGCTGTGGCTCGTCAACGAGGCGGTCGCCCTGGCCCGTTCCGCGCGCGTCGTCGCCGACCAGGTCCGCAAGCTGCCCCTGCCTCCGGGCACGGACGTCGTGAACCTGCCGCGCGTCGCGACCGGCACGGCCACCGCAGAGCAGACGACGCAGAACACCGCGGTGCAGAACACCGACGCCACCACCGACAGCATCGCCGCGAACGTCGCCACGGTCGCCGGGCAGCAGGTCATCAGCCAGCAGCTCATCGACCAGTCGCCGGTGAACATGGACGACGTCCTGCTCGCCGACCTCGCCGCCGATCTCGCGGTCAAGGTCGACACGTTCGTCATCAACAACAACGCGGCGGGCAAGCGCGGCCTGCTCAACGTGACCGGCATCAACGCGATCACGTACACCGACGCCTCGCCGACGGTGGGAGAGCTGTACGCCAAGGGCGCGGACGCCATCCAGCAGATCCACACGGGCCGCTTCCTGCCGCCCGACAAGGTGTTCATGCACCCGCGGCGCTGGGCCTGGTTCACGGCCGCCCTCGACACCGCCGGCCGCCCACTGGTGGTGCCGGTGGCGAACATGCCGCAGAACGTCCTCGCCGCCATGGGCGACGTCGTCTCCGAAGGGTTCGTCGGCACGTGGCAGGGCCTGCCCGTGTACGTCGACCCGAACATCCCCACCAACCTGGGGGCCGGCACCAACGAGGACCGCATCATCACCTTGCGCTCCTCCGACGTGATCCTTTACGAGGGCATCATGCGCGCGGAGGCGTTCCGCGAGACCAAGGCCGACCAGCTGTCGGTCCTGCTGCGCGTGTACAACTACCTCGCGCTCCACTCGGCTCGCTACCCGAAGTCCATCAGCGTCATCGCAGGCACCGGCCTGGTCGCCCCGACGTTCTGAGCCGTCCGCGGCCCGCCCCTCAGCGCGCGGGCCGCCTCGCTGAGGGGGATGGCTCATGCCGTCGTTGACCTTCATTCTGACCGGACAGGACGACCTCTCTCCGGCGCTCGACGAGGCAGGGGACAGCGCACAGCGACTGCAGCGCCGCCTGAATGACATGTCCAAGAACGGCTCGGCGTCCGTCTCCGAGCTGGTCAAGGTCACGAAGCTGCTGGCGCCTGCGGCGATCCCTGCCGCGGCGTCGCTGGCGCCGATCGCGGCGGGGGCGGGTGCCGTGGCAGCGGCGGCGCTCGCGATGGGCGCGGCGCTCGTCCCTCAGGTGGCCGCGCTCGGGGAGGCCTCGGATGCGCAGAAGGCCTACGAGGACGCGGTAGCGACGTCGGGGCGCACGTCTCAGGCAGCGGTCACCGCACAGGCGGAGTACGCCCGTGTGATGGCGGCCCTGCCGCCGAAGACCCGCGAAGCTGCGGTGGCCGTCGGCATCCTGAAGGACGAATACCAGGCGTGGTCCGACTCGCTGGCCGGCGACACGATGGCGCCGTTCATCAAGGGCGTTCAGATCACCAACGCCCTGGTGCCGAAGACCACGGGCCTGGTGAAGGCGGCCAGCACCGAGGCCGACCGGTTCATGACGATCCTCGGCGGGGAGATCGAATCCCCGGGCCTCGACAGCCTCAACTCAAAGTTCACGACCTTCGCTAAGACGACGCTGCGCAGCGTCAACGACGGGTTCGTGCACCTGCTTCGCGTCAGCGACGGCAAGGTGGGCGGCCCTGCGAGTGAGTTCATGGAGTGGGCCAGGGCGCAGGGCCCGACCGTGTCGAGCGTTCTGCGCAGCGTGGCCACAGCGCTCGTCCACATCCTCGACGCGGGCAGCGGCGTCGGCGTCAGCCTGCTCGACACGGTCGATGCCGTCGCCAGCCTCGTAGCAGCAGTGCCGCCCGGAGCGATCGCCGCCTTCCTTCAGCTGGCCCTGGCGCTGAAGGTGACCAAGGCGGCTGCCCTCGGGCTGGCCGCTGGCCGCGCCGCGCTGGCCGTGTTCGCTACCCAGCTCGTCACCATGCGCGCGGCAGCCGCCGGCGCCCCGGGCACCCTGGCCGGTGTCACGGCGGCGATCGGCACTCTGTCCCGCACGGCGAAGATCGCGATAGCGGGCACCGGGATCGGCCTGCTCGTCATGGCCATCTCCGAGCTGTCGAGCATGGGCGAATCGGCGCCACCCGACGTGGACAGGCTGACCACCTCGCTGGGGAACCTGGGGCGCACCGGCAAGGTGACCGGCTACGCGGCGCAGGAGTTCGGCGCCGACTTTGGGAAGCTGCACG
This sequence comes from Streptomyces justiciae, assembly GCF_015163075.1. Classification (GTDB taxonomy): domain Bacteria; phylum Actinomycetota; class Actinomycetes; order Streptomycetales; family Streptomycetaceae; genus Streptomyces; species Streptomyces justiciae. The sequence continues at coordinate 115,130 of NZ_JADDXU010000003.1, read as the reverse complement.
ACCAGATCAGCAAGGTCACCAACCCCAGCGTCGTGGAGAGCATCAACAACTGGGGTGCGGACATCACCGGCGGCTTCCTCGATGCTGGGGATGCCACTGAGGAGTTCACCAAGAGCGCTGGATCCATCGACGAGGCCCTGACCAACCTCGTCAGGAACGGCAACGCCCAGCTGGCCAAGGCGGCCCTCGCCGACATGTTGAAGGGCCTCAAGCCCGAGGACGCGGAGAAGTTCAGGGGCGAGCTCGACAAGTACGACCAGGCGCTCGCTGACCTCGCGTTCGAGCAGAAGCTGACGGCTCAGAGTCAGGGCCTGTTCGGTGCCGAGGCGCAGAAGGTGCAGGCGAAGCTCGACGCACAGAAGCAGTCCGCGGACGGGCTGCGCCAGAGCATCCAGGCGCTCAACGACATCCAGCGCACCGGGTTGGGCGCTATGAACGCGTTCGAGCAGTCCATCGACGACACCAGCAAGGCCGCGCGGGAGAACGCCGGGGCGCTGTCCATGTCGCACGGCGAACTGGACCTGAACTCAGCGAAGGCGCGGGCGGCCGAGTCGGCGCTGCGGGACCTCGCAGGCAAGACCGATGCCGCCACTGCCGCCGCCCGCGAGCAGGGCAAGTCGTGGGAGTACGTCAACGGGATCTACAGCCGTGGCCGTGAGGAGTTCATCAAGTCAGCGCAGGCGATGGGCCTCACGAAGAAGGAGGCCGCGCAGCTCGCCGATCAGATCCTGCAAATCCCGGACAAGACGACCCTGCTGAAGGGTGACGTCACCGACCTCGACGACAAGATTACGAAGGCGCAGGAGCGCGTCGATGCGCTGAAGCAGAAGCGTAAGACGGCGGTCGGCGCGGACAAGACGGACCTCGACAAGAAGGTTGCGGCCGCTCAGGCGAAGGTCGACTCGCTGAAGCAGAAGAAGCTGGTCGCCCTCCAGGCGGCCGACAAGTCGACGTCGGTCGTGCAGGCGATCCAGCGGGCGATCTCCAAGCTCCGCGACAAGACCGTCAACATCTACACCGTTCAGCACACGTTGGGTGTGGAGGGCACGGCCGGCCGCAACAGCGCGAAGTACAACGGGTACGCCGGAGGCGGTAACCCGGTCGCGGGCGAGATCGCGATGGTCGGCGAAGAGGGCCCCGAGCTGGTGCTCTTCGGTAAGGCGGCGAAGGTCTTCGACGCGAAGACCACCGCGGGCATGCTCAACGGATCGTCCAGCGCCGGGCAGGCCGCGGCGCAGGGTCTGGCCGCTGGGCTCGGCTCGACGGCTGGCGTGTATGTCGCGGCTCGGGCGATGGCGGGTTCCGTCCTCACGGGGATCCGTGACGAGTTGGAGATCCGCTCTCCGTCGAAGAAGACGGAAGCGCTGATGAAGGATGTCGGCAAGGGAATGATCAAGGGTCTGACCGGGACCCGGGATCAGATCAAGGCCACGGCCAAGGATCTCGCGGCGGACATCTGGAAGGCCTTCACCGGCAAGAAGGACAACCAGCTTGTCGCGATGGTCAACAAGCAGACGAAGAAGCTGCTCGACCTCGCAGCGAAACGCGACAAGATCGCCGCGAAGATCGCGGAGGCGAAGGAGTTCGCGAAGGACACCACCAAGAGTGCCCGCGAGAGTGCGGGCCTGGCCAACCTCGGCATGGAGCCGGGCGAGGTCACGGCGGGCGGCATCAAGGCAGGCCTCGCAGGCAAGTTGGCGCAGATCAAGCAGTTCACCCGCTACATCGACATCCTCGCCAAGCGCGGCCTGAACAAGAGCCTGCTGAGGCAGATCCTCAACATGGGCCCGGAGGCCGGTTACGCCTACGCCTCGGCGCTCGTCGGGGCGGACAAGGCCACCTTCGCGTCCATCAACTCGCTGCAGAAGCAGCTGGATTCGACCACGACCACGCTCGGCAAGAAGGGTGCCGACGCGCTCTACGACTCCGGCAAGAACGCCTCGAAGGGCTTCCTCGCGGGACTGGAGTCCCAGGAGAAGGAGATCGAGAAGCTCATGGAGAAGATCGCCCTCTCCATGCAGAAGGCCCTGAAGAAGGCCCTCGGGATCTCCTCGCCCGCGAAGAAGATGATCCCCGACGGCATCAACACCGCCCGCGGTGTGGCGGTCGGTGTGCTGGCGGGGATGCCGTTCATCGACAGCGCCATGGATGCCGTGGCCGGACGGATGGCGGGACGTGCGGCGACTGCTCCGGTTGCCGGCCGGGCCGCGGTCGCTCGCACAAGCAGCAGCGACGCCGCTCCCATCACGGTCATCATCAACGGACCGATCGATGCCGTGTCCACCGCGCAGGAGCTGGAGAGGATCCTCCTCAAGTACAAGCGCGGCGGCGGAGGCCTGGGCTACGGCTTCGGCTAGACCAGGGCGTCAACCCGCGACCGGGCACGCGGCAAGGCGGCGAGGTGCCCACTCACCCGAAGACCCGCCTGCGCCCTACACCACGGCCCGTCACGAACAGTGGCGGGCCGTCGGTGCGTGACCGGGCGGGGACCGCGAGCCGGACCAGTTTTTGAAGTCGCAGGTGAGCGACCCCAAACGCCCTTGTCTCCCGTTTTTTTACGCGGCCCAAATCACTCGCCTAATCCGGCGAAGCGAGCACCAGCGAAATAGTGAGCATCACTCTGCGTGACCGAGGCGCCCGAGACCCGCCCACCCTCGTGAGGCATGGGGTGCCGAGGGCGGGCGGGCGCCTATCGCCGCCGGGCGGCAGCGCAGTCCGGGCAGCAGTAGACCTCCATGTCGAGGACGTGAGCGCCCTGGCGGCCGCGGGAGATGCCCGCGGACACGGTGCCCCTCATGCCGAGGAGGCTCTTGCCGCACCAGCAGCAGGCCCAGCCGCTGTACGCGGCGTAGCCCAGCTCGTTGGCGGGTGGCGGCTCGGGGAGGTCGTGCAGCCGCTGGCTCATGGCCGGTCGGCGAACGGCACGAGCTCATACGCCTGACGGCAGGGGCGGCACGCGAACAGGTTCCAGCCCGAGCCGGAGCTCTGCTCGACCACACTGATCAGCCGAACGTCTCTGGCGTAGTTCTCGTGCCACGCGCACCAGCCGTGCCCGGAAGGGTTGCGCACGGCGGCGGTGTCCTGAGTACTCTCGGCCATGTCGACTCCAACCAGTCGGCCAATGCCCCGGGGCCGTTCGCGCGGCCTGCGGGGCTTTCGTCACTGGTCACGTTCGCCTCGTCACGCCACACCGCGCGACGACGGATGCGGCGTCATAGCGACGACACGGCAGGCGTCATTTCGGTGTCATTCCGCAGCGTGAAGCTCTACCGTTGATCGCATGACGACCCCGAACAGCACCCTTCGGGCAGTCCGTATGGGGCTGCTCATGAGTCAGGACGAGTTCGCCCGAGCTCTGCGCGAGTCCGGCACCGCTGTGGGCGAACCCAACGACGCCTCCAAGCGGCTCGTGCAGCGCTGGGAGGACGGCACCACGGGCGCCCCGCGGCCCCTGTACGCCCGCGCCCTGGAGCGCGTCACCGGCATGCCGATCGACGCCCTCGGCTTCGCCGCCTCCGCGCTCGCCCGGGTAGCCGACGACGGCCAGGGGGGCCACGATCTCCAGGACTCGCCTGTGGGCATCCCCTCGGCCAGCGCCGCGGCCGTGCCGCAGACGGCACCCCGCGGCAACTACTCGGGCGTCTGGCTGTCGAGGTACGAGTACTTCAGCTCGGGACGCGACTCCAGCTTCACCGGCAAGCACTACGTCGTGCTGCTCCAGCACGGCAACCGCATCACGGGCCGCAGCCTGCCGAACGGCTCGCTCAACCCGGACAGTCCGCTGACCCTCGATCTCCAGCTGGACGGTGCGACCGTGACCGGTACGTGGACCGAGCAGACGGCCGCCGAGGGCTACTACCGGGGCGCCCGGTACTTCGGCGCGCTCCAGATGCTCGTGGAGCCCACAGGGCGGCGCATGGCCGGTAAGTGGGTCGGCTTCGGCAAGGAGTTCGACGTGAACACCGGCCCGTGGGAGCTGCGGCTCATGGACGCCTCGACGAGCAAGGCGACGCTGGAGGCGTACAGCCGGGCGCCCGAGTAGCTGCTAGGCCTAGCGGCCCGCCCTGCTAGGCCTAGCAGCTGCCCTAGCGGCCCATACCGGCTGTGACCAGCGACCTAGCACCTAGCAGCACGCATGCCGAAGCCCCCGAGACTGGCTGTCTCGGGGGCTTCGGCTGTCAGGGAGGCTGCTAGGGAGGCTGCTAGGGAGGCGCCGCGCAGGGAGGGAGTTCTCCCTGTCTGCCTCCCTCCCGTGCCTCCCTGTGCTGGCCTGCGGATTCAGGTCGGAGGGAGGCCAGGGAGGCAGCGCCGTCAGGCCGCGGGAAGGAGCCGATCGGCCGTCTCCGGCTCCCTTTCGGTGCCTCCCTCCCTGGCAGCCCAGGAGAGCAGGACGGCCGCCATCGACCACGTGAGCTTGTCGCTCTTGCGGAGGTTGCAGCGTCGGCAGGAGAGCACCAGGTTGGCGGGCAGGTTGCACGCCCACAGGCTCTTGGGCACGTAGTGATCGATGGTGACGCCCCTGAGCTTGTCGAACTCGGTGCGGCAGTAGAAGCAGCGTCGGCCGTCGCGCTCGGCGAGGTACAGACGCGTCTCCCGCCATGCCGCACGCGCCCGCTGCCCCGGGTTGGATCGCTTCGACTTCGGCAGCTGCGCTGCGGCGCTTCGCACGATGCCGGTCATGCTGCTGACGTGGGCCGCGAACCGCTGTGCTCCGGCCTCGAAGGTGAGAGCGTCCTCGAGGCCCAGGAGCGTCACGTCGTCGAGGAACGAGCCCAGGGATCCGCTCACGACGAGCTGGGGGACCGGGGTGCCCGTCTCCCAGGCGAGCGAGGCTTCGGCGAGCAGGCGGCCGTCCGGCATCCGGAGTTCGTGGACTGCGCCGGCGTGGTGCTCGCGGTCCTCCCCGGCCTGCTGCGTGTGGTCCTCCGTGCACCACTTCGGGCAGCCGTAGACGAGTCGCAGGTCCGTCATGCGGTCCGCCTCCCCTCGTTGTGCCGCTGCGCGGCTTGCCACGCGCGGACGTGCCGCGCGGCCTGGTGGATGGCGAACCGGGCCGCGTCCTCGGGGCGCGCGCTGTACGCGGCGCACAGCGCCTCGAGGTCGCGGCGCATCTGCGGTGTCTCGGGCAGCAGCAGACCGGACGCCTCGGGACGCATCTGCGCCGCGGTGTCCTGGCCGTCCTGCGAGATCCGGGTGCGCCCGTCGAACCACCAGCCGACGAACGCCGCGTTGGTCTCGGCGCGCGCTCGCTCGTAGGCGGCTCGCTCCGCGGCCAGGAACCCGCCGACATCGGCCAGGGCCGCGAGGCGCTGCAACGCCTGCTGCCAGTCGGCGAGAGCCTCGAGGCGGGCCGCAACCGCGTCGACCGGCGCGTCCGAGTCGGACGCCTCGAGCTCGTGCAGCTGCTCGGCACTCAGCGCCTCGGCGAGCAGGACGCGGACGCTGTCCGTCTCCCGCTCGTATTGCCCGACCTGCGGCGCAACAGGGAGCGCATCAGGACGCATCAGCTGTTGCGCGTCCTCGGCGTCCTGCGGTGCGTCCTGGCGTGCAGCTGCGGCGTCCCTGCGGACGGTGTCCGGGGAAACCTCCAGCTCAGCGGCAACCTGCGGCACGGTCATGCCGGTGCGCAACAGGTGCATCACCACACTGCGACGCGTTGCACGGGACATCGCAGCCATCACGCGCCTGCCTTCCGCACGACGAGCGCAGCGCACAGGCGCACGCCCTGCCGATCGCCCGCGCGCTGCGCGGCAACGAGGTCGGCGAAGATGGCCTCAACCGGAGGCAGCCGCCGGGGGGACCGGGACACCGCGGCAATCGCGGCGTCCTCGGTCGGCCGGCGCACGGGACGCGCGCTCACAGCTCACCCCTGCGGAGGATCTCGGCGAGTTCCAGCCCGAGTTCACGCAGCCGGACCGCGGCGGCAATGAGGTCGTCGGCGAGCTCCTCGACCTCGTCCGGGGTGCAGGTGCCGGTGAGGTTGGCGACCTCGATGTAGAGGCCGATGGCGCGGTCCTGCGAGGAGTACGGGGCCTGGGTGAGGAGCGCTTTGAACATCTCGCGGCCGCCGGGGGCGATGGTGTGCTCGGGACCGTCGTGAGAGATGTCGACCTTGTACGAGGCGCGGGTGTCGGGGTGGCCGGCGCACCAGTCGGGCTCAGGCAGCGTGACGGTGCCGTGGTCGATGGTCGTCAGGGTCACGGTGCGGGGCTCGCTCATGCCACACGCTCCGCAGGCACCTCGTGGTTGGCCAAACGCACCGTGCGGGCCAGGTGCCGCAGACGGGCCGCGAGGCCGACCAGGTCATCGGCGAGCTCCTCAGCCATATCCGCCGTCAGCTCCGCCGTTTCGGGCCCCCCGTCCTCCCACACGGTGACGTGCGCCCCGCGCAGCCGCGTGTCCTTCGCGATGGGGTCGGCCTCGAGGCGCGCGTTGAGTGCGTAGATCAGTGTGGTGTCGTTCAGGAACGAGGCGACCTCAGCGCGGGCCGGGTCTCCGCGGTGCATGACGTCCTCGACGTTCGCCACGTACTCGTCGACGTGGTCCTCGGTGCACCAGGTCGGGCACTCGATGTAGACGATGATGCCGCCCTCGTTCGCGCGGGCCACCTTCGCGGGCACCAGTCGGCTGCCCGGGGCAACGGCCGGCCCATCGAGGGCCACCTTCGGCCGCGGGATGCCGTCGAGGAACGCGACGGGGGCAGAGGTCTGTACGGTGTTGCTCATGGTCTGGACTCCTTGCTGGTGAAGGGTCCGGCCGTAGGCCCCGTGGTCGGTGCTCGTAACACCGCCCGGGGCCGCCCCGTTGCCGTACACATGCCGTACATGTGGCAACGGGAAGGGCCGGGGTTTTACGGGTGTCTCTGGGACACGTTTCCGCAGGTCACCCGGCCTGTGAGTCGTTAGCCGCTGATCAGCGCTGTACGCCTATAGACCTCGTAATGCGTAGGTCTCGGGTTCGAATCCCGAAGGCGGCTCCATTCAAACCCAGCTCAGATCAGTTCTGAGCTGGGTTTTTTGGTTCGGCGGAGACAGGGGGACGGCATGGCCGAGGAGCCGATCACTGCTCGGCTGCACACGAGGATCGAGCGGGACTTTCCGGAGCCTGGTGCCGCGAAGGGGATCGAAGGGGCGCTGCGGGTGCTGGCGGGGGAGCTCGAAGGCTCGCGGCAGGACACCGAGCGGCTGCTGGCTGCGGCTGTGTTGATCGCGGACGGGGACGTGGACCGGTTTCGCTCGGCTGTCCGGCTCGCGCGGCAGGACTGGCGGGATCTGCTGGTGTCCGGTGGGTTGGCCGATGGGGACTGGCCGAGTGTGCTGGATCGGGAGCTGGGGCGTTCCCGGTAGTCTCCGGCTTCCGCTCAGATCCAACTCTCCAGCCACATCCGCGCCTGCCAGTCCGCGTACGGGATCGTCTGGGCCGTGTAGAGCGGGAAGAAGTAGATGAAGTTCCAGGCGATGAGCAGGACGATCACGCCGGCCGCGACCGCGCCTTGGAGGCGGCGGGTTTCCGGGGCGTTCCGTGGGCCCAGGAGGGCTGCCAGCAGCATCGTCACCGCCAGGCAGAGGTAGGGGACCAGGACCACCGCGTAGAAGGAGAAGATCGTGCGGTCCTGGTAGAGGAACCAGGGGAGGTAGCCGGCGGCCGCTCCGCAGAGGATCGTGCCGGCTCGCCAGTCTCGGCGCAGGGCCCATCGGTAGAGGACGTAGGCGAGGGCGGCGCAGGCCGTCCACCACAGGGCCGGGGTGCCCAGGGCCAGGATCGTCTGGGAGCAGTTCGGTGCCGTGTGGCAGCCCGTTGTGCCTGGCTTCGGGGACTCGTAGTGGAAGAGGACCGGCCGGCCCAGGACCAGCCAACTCCAGGGGTTCGACTCGTATTTGTGGAACGAGTCCAGGTTCACGTTGAACTGGTAGACGCCGTGCTCGTAGTGCCACAGGCTGCGCAGCGGGGCCGGTATCCAGGACCAGGGGCCGCCGCGCCCGTCCGCCCAGTGGCGGTCGTAGCCGTCGGAGGAGCGGAACCAACCCGTCCATGTGGCCAGGTAGGTCGCCGTGGCCACCGGGATCAGGGAGAGCAGCGACCAGCCGAGGTCCTTGCGGAGGACCGCGCGGTAAGGGTGGTGGGCTCCGGCCATGCGGCGGGCGCCCACGTCCCACAGCAGGGTCAGGGCCGCGAAGAACGCCAGGAAGTACAGGCCGTTCCACTTGGCCGAGGACGCCAGGCCCAGGCAGACGCCGGCCGCGAGGCGCCACGGGCGCAGTCCGGTTCTCGCGCGGGTTGCGGTGTGGGCGTCCGGGCGTATGTGGCCGTCGGCCTGACGTAGTGACGACGCCAGTCTTGCCCGCGCCTTGTCCCTGTCGATCAGCAGGCAGCCGAACGCCGCCAGCGCGAAGAACATGACGACCAGGTCGAGCAATGCGGTGCGGCTCATGACGTAGTGCAGGCCGTCCAGCGCGATCAGCGTCCCGGCCAGACAGCCCAGCAGCGTCGAGCGGAACAGCCGGCGGCCGATGCGGCACAGCATCAGCACCGACAGCGTGCCGAGGACCGCCGTCAGGAAGCGCCAGCCGAACGGGTTCAGACCGAACATCCACTCGCCCAGCGCGATCACCCACTTGCCCCCGGGCGGATGCGCGACGAACACCCCGGGGTCGGAGAGCGGGATCACCTGCGGGTCGGCCAGGATCTGCGGATCGGCGATCTTGCGGTCCGGCCACGTGCCCTCGTAACCGAGGCGCAGGAGCGACCAGGCGTCCTTGGCGTAGTACGTCTCGTCGAAGACGACCGTGTGCGGGGTGCCCAGGTGCCAGAAGCGCAGGACCCCGGCCAGGGCCGCCACCAGCAGGGGGCCGGCCCAGCCCGACCAGCGGGCGAAGGGCCGGGGGAAGGGGGCGGTCAGGCGGTCCCGGAGGGGTGTGTGAGGGCGGGGTGTGTATCCGAAGCGGCGTAGGCGTTGTTCCCAAGGGGGCAGGTAGGGAGCGGTGGCTTGCGTGTTCTCGTCGATCACGTCGTACGGGTTCCGCCGCGCGGTGACTTCGCCGGGACCGTGGTCGATGTCACGGCCGTACTCGATGTCACGGCCGTGCTCGATGTGAAGGCCGGTATCGGGGCGTCGTCGGCCGTCGAGCGGGTCGGGAGCGGCTCGGCGGAGGTGGCCGGGCGTGGGTCCCGAGGGTCGGGGCCGTTCTGGGCGAAGGAGTTCGGCAGGGTCAGCAGTACGGCACCGAGTGCGGCGATCGTCAGCGCCGAACCGGTGGCCATCCACGCGCGTCGTGTGCGCTGCCGGGCGCGGACACCGGCGTACAGGCGTCGGCGGTGCCGGTCCTCATATCCCTCGTATCCCTCGTACGGGGTGCCGCTGTCGCGCATCATGCGCGCCAGCTCCTGTTCGAAGTGGTCCAAGTGGTCCAAGTGGTCCATGGCTCCCTCTCCACCCCCGCCCTTCACTCGGCCGACGACGACACGGGCTCGGCCGTCTCCGCCATCAGCCGCCGCAACCGTCCGACGCCCCGTGCCGTGAGCGAGCGGGCCGTCCCCACCGGGCAGCCCAGCACCTCCGCCACCTGCTGTTCGGGCAGGTCCTGGTAGTAGCGCAGCACCACCGCGGCCCGCTGACGTGCCGGGAGCTGCGCCAACATGGCCTCCAGACGGGTCCGTTCGTCCACGGCGGCGGTCTCGTCCGCCGGCTCGGGCGGGTCGGGCAGCCGGTCGAGCGGGTCCGTGGGCCGCTCGCCCCACCAGCGGCGCCGTGCCGAGCGGGCCGCGGCGCGGGCCAGGATCTTGCGCACGTACGCCTCCGGCGCCTGGTCCGCCACCCGCGGCCAGGCGAACCAGAGCTTGACCAGCGCCTCCTGCAACAGATCCTCGGCCCGGTGCCGGTCGCCGCCGGTGAGCAGCCGCGCCAGGTGCAGCAAGGCCGGCCACCGGTTCGCCACGAACCGGTCGAACGCGTCGGACCGCCCCTGCCTCATCAGCGTCGCCCCTCCCTCACACCCTTAATAAGGACGTCGGGCCCGGTCCCGCTATCCACCCTTGGCTTGTGGTGTGGGTCACACTCGCTGACGGGGCTGCTTCGGTAGTCCGCTCGCTCGGCAGATCGGCGGACTCGGCCGCGTACATGAGGAGTCTTCAAGAAGTCCTTACCGTGAACCACTAGCATCGCGGCGGTACTTGAGAGCCGGGATGAGGTGAGGGCATGGAGGAGGCAGCGCGGGCGCCGCGTGTCGCCGTGGCCGTCGTGACCATGGGGAACCGGCCCGCCGAGGTCGACGCCCTGCTGGAGTCCGTGGCCAAGCAGGACGTCCCGCCCACCCGGATCGTGATCGTCGGCAACGGCTGCCGGCTGCCGGAGTTCGCCGCGCGGCTGTCACTGCCCGGCGAGGTCACCGTCGTGGAGCTGGAGGAGAACCTCGGCTGCCCCGGCGGACGCAACGTGGGGCTCGCCCGGCTGCGGGAGTTCGGGGACGTCGACGTCGTCGTCGAACTGGACGACGACGGGCTGCTCGTCGACGCCGACGTGCTGCGGCGCGTCGGCGAGCTGTTCGCGGCCGACGACCGGCTCGGCATCGTCGGCTTCCGGATCGCCGACGAGCACGGCGAGACCCAGCAGCGGCACGTGCCCCGCCTCGGCTCCGCCGATCCGCTGCGTGGCGGGTACGTCACCGGCTTCCTCGGCGGCGGACACGGCTTCCGGATGGCCATGCTCGACGAGATCGGGGACTGGCCCGCGCGGTTCTTCTTCGCGCACGAGGAGTCCGACCTGGCATGGCGGGCCGCCGATGCCGGCTGGCGCATCCTGTACGCCCCCGAGCTGCTGCTCCAGCACCCGAAGACCTCGCCCGCCCGGCACGCCGTCTACTACCGGGTCAACGCCCGCAACCGGGTGTGGCTGGCCCGGCGTCGCCTGCCGCTGCCGCTGATCCCCGTCCACCTCGGGGTGTGGATGCTGCTGACCGTCGTACGGAACCGGTCCGGGGCCGGGCTGCGCGTCTGGTTCGGCGGGTTCGCGGAGGGGCTGCGGGAGCCGGCGGGGGAGCGGCGGCCGATGCGCTGGCGGACGGTGTGGCGCCTGACCCGGCTGGGGCGCCCGCCGATCGTCTGACCTGGGTCGTCCGGCCTGGGTCGTCCGGCCTGGGACGGCCGGCTTCGGGGCATGGACGAGGACCCCGGTCGTTCACCTCCGACGACCGGGGTCCTGTCACATCCCCGGATCCGGCCACGACGGCGACACTCCCCCGAGTAACGCGTTTGACGCGCGCACCCTCGGGCCAGATCCGATGGAATGATCACATCAGGCATCACCAACGGATCGCTAACATGTGGCCAACGGCGAGATTTCGCCAGGTACAGCGCGTCGGAAGGCAGTGGGTCGGTGTGAAGCGGTGCGAGCTGCGCTTCGGACTCCTCGGTCCGCCGGTCCTGTACGACACCTCGGGCGCCGCCGATGTCGAGGCCGGCGGTGACGCCGACGGCCCGGTCGCCCGGGTCGTGGGCAGCCCCAAGGTGCGGGTGCTGCTGGCCGCGCTGCTGCTGGAGGCCGGCCGTACCGTCTCCGTCGACGCGCTCAAGGACGCCCTGTGGGGCGGGTCGCCGCCCGCCTCCGCGCAGGCCTCCCTGCACAACCACGTCACCCGGCTGCGCCGGCTGCTCGACGACCCCGAGCGGCTGCGGGCCGTGCCGCCCGGCTATCTGCTCCGGGTCGAGCAGGGCGAACTCGACGTCCATGTCTTCGAGTCCCTGACCGCCGAGGCCCGCGCCGCGCACGCCGGGCGGGACTGGGAGCGCACGGTGCGCGCGAGCACCGCGGCGCTCACGCTGTGGCGCGGCACGCCGCTCGCCGGGCTCCCGCCCGAGCTGGGCGGGTACGCCTTCGTGCAACGGCTGGGGGAGGCTCGGCTGTTGCTCCTGGAGTGGCGGTACGACGCCGAGCTCGCCGTCGGTGGCGCCCGACTCGACGCCGTCGTACCGGAGTTGACCGCGCTCGCCGCCGAACATCCGCTGCGCGAGGCCTTCCACCGCCAGCTGATGCTGGCCCTCCACCGCACGGGCCGCCAGGCCGAGGCCCTCGCCGTCCACCGCGACCTGCGCACTCGCCTCATCGAGGAACTCGGCGTGGAGCCGGGGGCGGGGGTGCGAGAGGCGCATGTGGAGGTGTTGCGGGGGGAGTTGGGGGCGGCGGGATTGTCTGGGGCGTCGAGGGTGTCTGGCGTGCCTGGCGTGCCTGGGGTGCCTGGGGTGCCTGGGGTGCCTGGGGTGCCTGGCGTGCCTGGGGCTGTCGCGCCGGCGGCGACGGCCGGGGCGGGTGCGGCTGAGGCGACGACGGCGGGGGTCGGAGCCATGGGCACGGGACCAGGTGCCGCGGACGTGGCGAACGGGGCCGGTGCCCTGCCCGCCGTATCCACCAGCCCGTCGGCCGCATCCGGCGCCCCTTCCGCGACGCCCGCCGCGCCCACCACCCCAACCGTCGACACCTCGCCCGCCGCAACCACAACCCCCGCCGCAGCAGCCGTAGAAGCAGACCCAGCAGCCGCCCCGCCCTCGGCCCCGTCCTCCACCCCACCCCCGACACCCCCACCCCGCCCCGCCCAACTCCCCCCACCCCCGCCCCACTTCACCGGCCGCGCCACCCACCTCGACGACCTGCGCCAGACCCTCACCCCCCACGAATCCCCCCACACCGCCCCCTCCGCCGACCACCACACCCCCGTAGCCGTCATCAGCGGCACCGCCGGTGTCGGCAAGAGCGCACTCGCCCTGCACACGGCGCACGCCCTGCGGGACCGCTTCCCGGACGGGCAGTTGTACGTCAACCTGCACGGCGCCACCCCCGGCATGACCCCCCTCACCTCGGCGCAGGCGCTCACCGCGCTGCTGCGGGACCTCGGTGCCGACCCGCGCTCCATCCCCGAACACCCGGATGCGGCAGCTGCGTTGCTGCGCTCGATGCTCGCTCCGACCCGCACCCTGATGGTGCTGGACGACGCCGAGAACGCCGCGCAGGTACGGCGGTTGCTGCCGGCCGGCCCCGGCTGCGCGGTGATCGTCACCAGCCGCTCCCCGCTGGCCGCGCTCGACGGCGCCCGCCGCTTCCCGCTCGAACCGCTGTCGGCGGAGGAGAGCGCGGCACTGCTGCGGGCGGCTTCCGGCCGCGGCCCCGGCCCCGCCCCCGATGCCGAGGACGACGACCGCATCGACGCCACCCACCCCCTCGTCGAACTCACCGGCCGCCTCCCCCTCGCCCTGCGCATCGTCGGCGCCCGCCTGGCCGCCCGCCGCGCCCTCACCCCGGACGTGCTCGCCGACCAACTCGCCGCCACGGAGAGCAGGTTGCAGCGGCTGGAGTACGACGACCTGTCCGTACGCCGCTCCCTGGCCGTCGCCCACGACGCGCTCGCTGCCTCGGGCCGCCGCTCCGACCGCGACGCCGCCCTCGCGCTGCGCCGCCTGGGCGCCCTGGACCTGCCCACGTACGGCGCGCCGCTCGTCGCCCGGCTCCTCGGCACCGACACCGACCGCGCGGAGGAGGCGCTGGACCGGCTCGTCGACGTGGCGCTGCTGGAGGAGACGGCGTACGGCCGCTACGCCCCGCACGACCTGGTCCGCGACTTCGCCCGCGAACTCGCGGAGAGCGGACAGGCCGCCGACGTCGCCCGCACCGGCGTCCGCTGGTACACGGCCGTCGCCGAACGCGTCCTCACCGAGACCGTCGTCCCCGGCTTCGACCAGGAGGACCGGCGTCGCCCGACCCCGACGCAACCGCCCGAGCACGCGGCGCACGTAGGGTCCGTGCCGCCGTTCGCCGGCTCGGAGGAGGCCTTCGCCTGGAGCACCGCGGAGCTGGAGAACATCGTCGCGCTCGCCGAGCGCCACGCGGACGCCGCCGACGAGCGCACCGCCGCCCACGTCTCCACGCTGCTGCGGCTCATCTTCCCCTGCCTCCAACGCGGCGGCCGGGTCTCCGAGATGGAGGTGCTCGGGCAGGTCGCGCTCCAGCTGGCGCGCCGCCTGGGCGACGAGGTGGCCGAGGCGTACGCGCTGAGCGACCTCGCCGGGATGCACTTCCTCGCCGGCCGGCACGGCGAGTCCCTCGCCTTCATGGAACAGGCCACCACGCTGTGGCGGCGGCTCGGCATGGTCTCCCGGGTCCGGCGCTGCCTCGGCAACCAGGGCCTGCTGCTGGAGAGCCTCGGCCGGTACGCCGAGTGCGAGCAGGCGCTGCTCCAGTGCCTGGAGCTGTCACCGCAGTTGGACGACCCGTGGGGGGACGCGGTGGCGTACGGCCATCTCGGTAACCTCTACGAGCACACCGACCCGCGGGCCGCCATCGAGTACCACCGGCGTTCGCTCGCGATCGGCAGCGAGATCGGCAACGTCATCGTGGCGCACTCCGCTCTCTGCAACATCGGCTACGCGTATCTCACCCTCGGCGAACCGGCCGCCGCCGTACCGCACTTCGAGGAGAGCCTGAGCATGCTCGGCGGGCACAGCGACTGGCACGGGGAGTCCCAGTCCCGGCTCGGACTGGTGCGCGCGCTGCGGCTGCTCGGCCGGACCGGGCCGTGCGAGAGCGAGTGCGACGAGCTGCTGCGCCGCGCGGACGCCCGCGCCGACGGGTACACCGGCGGTCTGGCCCGCCACCAGTACGGGCTGCTGCTGCGGGAGACGGGGCGGGCGGCGGAGGCGCAGGAGCAGTGGCGCATCGCGCTGGCCGCGCTGGACGGGACGGACAAGAAGGAGGTCCTGGCCGAGCTCAGGGAGCTGCTCGACAGCTGACAAGGCCGGGCTACTTGGCGTCGGCATAGCACTTCACCACCGACGTCGTGAACGGGAACCGCACCGGCGTCTCCCCGAACGTCAGCCGGGCGGCCAGCGCCGCGGCCTCCCGGATCGCGGTGACGACCTGCTCGGCCTCCTCCTCGGGGCAGTGCACGATCACCTCGTCGTGCTGGAAGAAGACCAGCTCGGCCGCCATGTCCGCGCAGGTCCGCCGCAGTGCCGCGAGCAGCAGCAGGGTCCAGTCGGCGGCGCTGCCCTGGACGACGAAGTTACGGGCGAACCGGCCGCGGGCGCGGGCGTTGGTGGACGCGTAGCCCGGCACCCATCCGTCGTCCTCCTGGGGAATGCCGGCCTCCTCGGCGCTGTCCTCGCCCGAGCCGGCCGCGGGTGGACAGGTGCGGCCGAGCCAGGTCCGCACGAGCCGCCCCTCCTCGCCCGCGCGGGCCGCCTCGTCGACGTACGCCACCGCCTTGGGGAAGCGGCGTCTGAGCGCGGCGAGGTTCTTGAGGCCGTCCCCGGAGGTCTGGCCGTACACGGCACCCAGCACCGCGATCTTGGCCTGGTCGCGGTCGCCGGAGAAGGCGCGGTCGGAGACGGACTGGTAGAGGTCGCTCTCCCGGCCGGCCACCTCCATCAGGCCGGGGTCGCGGGAGATGGCGGCGAGCACGCGCGGCTCCATCTGGTCGGCGTCGGCGACGACGAGCCGCCAGCCGGGGTCGGCGACGACCGCACGGCGTATCACCTTGGGGATCTGGAGGGCGCCGCCGCCGTTGGTGACCCAGCGGCCGGTGACGGTTCCGTGGCAGAGGAACTCCGGGCGGAAACGGCCTTCCCGCACCCAGTCCTGGAGCCAGGACCAGCCGTGGGCGACCCAGATCCGGTACAGCTTCTTGTACTCGATGAGGGGCTTCACGGCCGGATGGTCGACGGTCTCCAGCTCCCAGCGGCGGGTCGAGGTGACCTTGATCCCGGCCTGCGCGAAGGCCTTGACGACGTCGGCGGGCAGGTCGGGCCGGACCCGGCGCCCGAAGGCGGCGGAGACCTCGTCGGCGAGTTCAGCGAGTCTGCGGGGCTCACCGCCACCGGCATACCGGTCGCCCAGCAGCTCGTGCAGCACGGCCCGGTGGACGTCGGCGCTCCACGGCAGCCCGGCGCGGTTCATCTCGGCGGCCACCAGCATCCCGGCCGACTCGGCGGTGATCAGCAGCCGCATCCGGTCCGGGTGGGCGGTGGCGTCCTGGCGGCGCAGCTGGTCGGCGTAGACCTCCAGGAGGTCGGCCAGCGGGAGGTGGACGGCCTGGGGCTCGAAGAGGGAGGACTGGGAGCCTGGTTCGGCGGAGCGCAGCGGCGGATCGGGCGGTACGGGGCCGCCGCGCAGCCGGGCGAGCGCGGCGGCGGCCGACCGGGGTTCGCCGTACCGCCCGGCATGGCCGAGCAGCAGGGTCTCCGCGTCCTCGATGTCGTAGCACCGCTCGACTCGCACCCCCGTGGCGAGCAGCCGCGGATACACCTCGGCGGTGGACCGCCACACCCACCGCGTGACCTCCGGCCGCCCCCGCACGGCCGCCGCGAGGTCCGCCTCCCGCACCACGGGCCCGACGGGCAGCCCGTCGGCACCGAGGGGGGCGACCTCCGCGCCACCGCCCTCGGCCGGAGCGAGCGCCCAGCGATCGGTCATGGTTGCGAGTCTCGCAGGAGGGTCTGACAACGAGGGTCAGCCCTGCTCCGCCGGCTTCTGCCGGGTCCAAACGACGGTCAGCCCTGCTCCGCCGGTTTCTCCCGGATCCAACGACGGTCAGCCCTGCTCCGCCGGCTTCACCTGGATCTTGGCGAGCACCTCGGTGAGGTACTCCTCCGCGGCCGGCTTGCTGATCCCGAGGCTCGACAGCACCCCTTCGCCGTTCTCGAACTCCAGCAGCGCCAGCAGCAGGTGCTCGGTGCCGACGTAGTTGTGGCCCAGGCGCAGGGCCTCACGGAAGGTGAGCTCGAGGACCTTCTTGGCGTCGGCGCCGTACGGCACCAGCTCCGGGGCGTTCTCCGCGGCCGGCGGGAGTGCGGCGCCGGCGGCCTGGCGGACCGTGTCGAGGAGGACGTCCTGCGCGACGATCGCCTTCGCGGCCAGCCCCTCCGGTTCCGCCAGCAGGCCGAGGACCAGGTGCTCGGGCCGGCCCTCGGCGTTGCGGGCGGCGACGGCCTCGTTGTGGGCGGCCATCACCACGTTGCGGGCGCGCGGCGTGAACCGGCTGAAGTCCTGGTTCGCGCCGGCGTCCCCGCCCTCCTTGGGCACGAACCGCTTCTGCGCCGCCTGCCGGGTCACCCCCATGCTCCTGCCGATGTCCGTCCAGGAGGCGCCCGAGCGGCGGGCCTGGTCCACGAAGTGGCCGATCAGATGGTCGGCCACGTCACCGAGGTGATCTGCGGCGATCACCGCGTCCTCGAGCTGTTCGAGGGGCTCGTCGTGGACCTTCTTGATGGCCGCGATGAGGTCGTCGAGGCGTACGGATGACGTGATGTTGGGGTTCGTCGTCATGTGTCAACCGTAGGTTGACGCTCCACGGGTGTCAACCCGAAGTTGACACTACTTCGGTGCCGAGACGGCCAACCGCACCGCCAGCCCCGTGAACACCGTCCCGCTGAAGATGTTGAGCCCCCGCGCCACCCGCCGGTTCCGCCGCAGCAGCGCCGACAGCTTCCCGGAGAGCAGCCCGATCGAACCGTCCACCGCGAACCCCATCACCGTGATCGAGAGCCCGAGGACCAGGAACTGCTCCCACACGTGCCCCTTCTCCGGCGCCACGAACTGGGGCAGGAACGCCACGTTGAAGAGGATCACCTTGGGGTTCAGCAGATTGGTCACCGCGCCCTGCCAGAACGCCCGCCGCATCCCCGGCCCGGCCGCCGTCCCCTCGCCCGGCACCGAACGGTCCCGGAACGCCTTCACCGCGAGATACAGCAGATAGGCCGCGCCCGCCCAGCGCAGCACGTGGTACAGCGTCGGCAGCGCCAGGAACAGCGCCGAAAGCCCGAGCGCCGCCGCGACCGTGTGCACGAACATCGCGCAGGCCACCCCGAACGCCGCCATCACCCCCGCCGACGGCCCGCCCCGGCCGCCCATCGCCACGATGAACATCATGTCGGGACCCGGAGTCACACAGAGCGCGAAAGCGGCCACGAGGAAGGCCGCGTAGAGAGACATGTCCACCATGCCGCCATGCTCGAAGTCCCCATGGGCCGCGGCACCCGATTTTCGGGGAGTGAGACGATCGCCCCGTGACCAGCAGCAGCGCCCCCGGCACCGTCGACCGCGCCTTCGAGGCCGCCCTCTACACGGACGCCGACTCCGCCCTCGACACGGCCGCCTCCCTCCTAGCCGCCGACGCGACGGCCGACCCCGAACTCGAACGCCGGGGGCGGGAGTTCGTCGCGGCCGCCTGGCGCCGTGGCTGGCAGCCCGCCGACGTCGTACGACTGGTGCGGCGCGAGCTGGACGACGTACATCTGCGCCTGCTGTCGGCGCTGATCCGCGCGCAGGCGCCCGACGACCGGGCGCGCGGCCCCCGCTGGGCGGCCCAGCTCGCCGAACTGCCCGCCGACCCGGCACCCCGCACCGACCGCTTCTCGCACGCCACCGCGGTCCTGGAGCTGTACCGCCTGCTGCTGCGGCTGCCGACCCTGGAACCCCTGGACGAGCCCGTCACCCGGCACTCCTCCGCCGAGCCCCGCATGCTCACCCGTATCCGAGCGCTGCTCGCCAAGGCGGAGGCGACCGGCTACCCGGACGAGGCGGAGGCGCTCACCGCCAAGGCGCAGGAGCTGATGGCCCGGCACAGTGTCGACGAGGCGCTGCTGGACGCGCAGGCGCCGACGCATGACACCCCCGGCGCCTGCCGGATCGGGGTCGAGCCGCCGTACGAGCAGGCCAAGGCGGTGCTGCTGGACGCGGTGGCGACGGCGAACCACTGCCGGGCGGTCTGGAACGAGGCGTTCGCCTTCTCCACGGTGGTCGGCTTCGGCCCCGACCTCGACGCCGTGGAGCTGCTCTACACCTCGCTCCTGGTGCAGGCCACGACCGCGATGACGAAGGCGGAGGCCGCCCAGCGGGCCGGTGGCCGCAAGCGGACCAAGACCTTCCGGCAGTCCTTCCTCGCCGCCTACGCCCACCGCGTCGGCGACCGGCTGCGCGCCGCCGCCGAGACCCAGGTCGGCGACGACCTGCTCCCGGTCCTCGCCACCCGCGAGGTCGCCGTCACCGACCGCGTGGACCGCATGTTCCCGCAGACCACCACGTCCCGCCTGCGCGGCGTCAGCGACGAGGCGGGCTGGCTGGAGGGTTCGGACGCGGCCGACCGGGCGCAGGTGAAGTCCCGCAAGCCCCTGCGCTGAGCCGAGTCACTCGCTGGACGCCATGAACCCGGACACCGTGGCGTCCGGGGTCTGGCCGTCCTTCTTCAGCGCGACATCGCCGTACGACCACTTGAAGGCGTACGTCTTGGTGGACCCCGGCAGGGTGAAGTCCGCGCTCGTCACGGCGAGGCTCCGGTCGCCGCCCGTCTCGCCCCGGACATAGGTGAGCGTGAAGGAGATCGAGGCCCCCTTGGCCAGGCTCGTCTTCCTGGCCGTGGCGGCCGGGTCGGACTCCACACTCACCGTGGTGCCGCCGGCGACGAGGTCCACACCGGGCAGGCCGCCCAGCGTGCACTTGGCGCCGCTCTTGTTGGTGATCGTCACCGGCACGTTGCCGGAGTCGCCGGCGGCCGGGGCGGCGTTGGCGGGGCCGACCCGCACGCCCATCTCGCCGATCGCGCAGGCGCCGCCGGCCTTGGCGGAGGCGCCGGTGCCGGGGTCCTTGCCGCTGTCGTCGTCGGAACAGGCGGTCAGCAGGAAGGCCGCGGCGAGGGTGGCGGCGGCGAGAGGGAGGGCGCGCATGGTGGGTCCTTGGATGCTCCGGGCGGCGTGGTGCCGCTGAGGCTCGTGCATGGATCATCACGCACGAGCCCGGGGGACGGTTGCCCGCCCCCGCCGATCCCCGGCTCAGCCCAGGCCGGCCGTCGGCAGCCCCGAGGGCAGCTTGCCGCCCTCGGACTTGGTGTACGTCTCCGCGCCGAGGCCGCCCTCCCACGTCACCTTGAGGGTGGTCTTGTCGACGGAGTCGATCATCCCGGTCGCCCGGTCCTTGCTGCCGTCCGTGCACTTGAGGTGGATCATCTGCATCCCGGACTCCTCGCGGGCGGTCCCGCTGCACACGGTCCCGCCGGTCGCGAACAGCCCCGCCTCGGTGCCGTTGACCATCAGGACGACGGCCTTGCCCTTGGCGGTGGTGAGCCAGCTGCCGGCGAGGTCGCCGGAGGCGGAAGCGGACGAGGAGGCCGAACCGCCGGTCGAACCACTGGCGGAGGCACTCGCGCTCGGCGTCGAGTCGTCGGAGTCCGAACCGCCGTCCGAACTGCACGCGCCCAGGGCGAGGACTCCCGCGAGAGCCATGGCCGCGGCCGTCGCGGTGCGCGAGAGGTTCACCGAAGCCGATGTCATGGAAGCTCCCTGGCGGATCAGCGGATTACGGGCGGACGCTACGACCGCAGCAAGCTACCAGGACGACTTGCGGACCCCCGGAAGGTACCCGGCGTGCGCCTGCTCACGCAGGCTCACCCGGGACAGGCCGAAGGCCCGGAAGTAGCCGCGCGGCCGGCCGTCCACCTGGTCACGGTTGCGCACCCGGGTGGCGCTGGCGTCCCGTGGCTGCCTGCCCAGCTCCCGCCGGGCCTCCAGCCGTTCGGCGTCGGTCGAGGACGGCCGCCGGATGATCTCCTTCAGCTCGGCCCGCCGCTCGGCGTACCGGGCGACGATCTCCTGCCGCTTCTCGTTCTTCGCGATCTTGCTCTTCTTGGCCATCAGATCCTCACTCCCCGGGCGCGGATGCGCGCCACGGCCGCCTCGACGCCGATCGTGTCGACGGTCTTGATCCCCTTCGCGCTCAGCCGCAGCCGGACGTACCGGCCCTCGCTGGGCAGCCAGTACCGCTTGGACTGGATGTTGGGGTCGAAGCGGCGTGAAGTGCGCCGGTGGGAGTGGGAGATGCGGTTGCCGAAGCCGGGCCGGGCGCCGGTCAGCATGCAGTGGGCGGACACGGGTGACGCACCTCTCTCGAAGCAGTTGTGTAAATGGAATTCATTTTCAGTAAGATACACGGCATGGCTCGCAACGAACTCCGCCCGGTCATCAAGCTCCGGTCCACGGCCGGGACCGGCTTCACCTACGTCACCCGCAAGAACCGCCGCAACGACCCGGACCGTATGACGCTGCGCAAGTACGACCCGGTCGTCGGCCGGCACGTCGACTTCCGAGAGGAGCGCTGACCTCCGCCATGCGCAAGGACATCCATCCGTCGTACGGCCCCGTCGTCTTCCGGGACCGGGCCGCGAACTACGCCTTCCTCACCCGCTCGACGATGACGAGCGAGAAGACGGTCGAGTGGGAGGACGGCAACACCTACCCGGTCGTGGACGTCGAGATCTCGAACGTCAGCCACCCCTTCTACACCGGCACCGCCCGGGTCCTGGACACCGCGGGCCGCGTGGAGCGCTTCGAGCGGCGGTACGGGCGGTCGGGGGAGCGGGGCTGATGCTCTCGGTCGTGATCGTCGGCGGGCTGCACGCCGACGCCCGTAAGGCGGCCGTCGAGCGGCTCCTCGCCGACGTCCCCGGCAGCGTCGTACTCCACCACGACCTGGCGACGGCGGCGGCGGGCACGGTGGTGCGGACCGTGCGCGACGCCTCCGGTCTGTTGTCCGCCGGGGAGACGCCCCTGGTCAACGACTGCGCGTGCTGTGCGCTGCGGGAAGACCTGGTGCCCGAGCTGCGGCGCCTCGCGGACGACGGGACGACGCGGCTCGCGATCGTCGAGCTGTGGGACTCCGTCGAACCCAAGGCCATGGCGGAGGTGGTGGCCGCCGGCGGCCTCACGGTCACCGGTGTGATCACCGCCGTGGACCCGGCGCTGGTCCTGCCCTACCTCGGCAACGGCGACGACCTCGCCGAGCGCGGCCTCGCCGCGGCCGCGACCGACCAGCGCACGATCGCCGACACCTTCGCCCGCCAGCTGGAGTACGCCCCCGTCCTCGCCGTGACCGACTCGGAGGAGGCCGACGACGAGGACCGCGAACTCCTGTCCCAACTCCACCCGACAGCCCGCCAGGTCCCGATCGGCCCCGGCGACCTGGCGGGCGCGGCGCCTTCCGCGGCGTGGGGCGGGACGCCGGGGGAGCCGACGCCAGCGGGACGGTCTGCCGAGCCGACCCCACCGGCACAGTCCGCCGACCCGACCCCACCGGCACACCCCGCCGAGCCGACCCCGGGCAGGAACACCGCCTCCCTCTCCCCCCTTGCCCAGGCCGCCCTCGCCGGTTTCGACGTCGAAGCCGCCGCCGCGGCCCAGCACCCCGCCTGCGCCCTGCTGCCCGCCGAGGCCGACGCGCACGGCGTCTCCACCCTCGTATGGCACCGGGACCGGCCCTTCCACCCGGAGCGGCTGTACGAGGCGCTGGAGGACATCACCTGTGCCGCCGCCCGCAGCCGGGGCCGGTTCTGGCTCGCGGACCGGCCGGACACCCTGCTGCACTGGGACGCGGCCGGGGGCGCGCTGTGCGTGGAGAGCGTCGGGCCCTGGCTCGCTTCCCTCCCCGACGCGGCCTGGGACATGGTCCCGCCGGTGCGCCGTGCCGCCGCCGCGCTGGACTGGCACCCCGAGCACGGCGACTGCTGCCAGCACCTGGTGTTCACGTCCCCCGCCCTCGACCGCGACGGACTCGAACGGCTGCTGGAGTCCTGCCTGTTGACCGATGCCGAGTACGCCGCGGGCCGCAGTGCCTGGAAGCAGTTGCCGCCCGCCTTCGACACCCTCCTGGAGGTCTGATGCCTCGTAAGAGCGACCGCAAGCCCCTCAAGTCCCGGCCCAACCCGCTGGACGCCGCCGGGATCACCTACATCGACTACAAGGACACCGACCTGCTGCGGAAGTTCATCTCCGACCGCGGCAAGATCCGCAGCCGTCGCGTCACCCGCGTCACCGCCCAGCAGCAGCGACAGCTCGCCCGCGCCATCAAGAACGCCCGGGAGATGGCGCTGCTGCCGTACTCCAGCGCCAGGTGAGCAGCCATAGGTAGGAGTTTCCCTACGTTTGACGCGTAGGGAAACTCCTACCTATCGTGTTCCGCATGACCATCACACACGCCTCCTTCGTCACCCTCCCCGTCTCCGACCAGGACCGCGCCCTGCGCTTCTACATCGACATCCTCGGCATGACCGTCACCGCCGACCGGGACATGCCCCAGGGCCGCTGGCTCCAGGTCGCCCCTGAGGGCGCGCAGACCGTCTTCACTCTCTCCGGCCCCGGGATGGGTGGCTTCGAGCCCGGTTCGGCCCGGGGGATCATGTTGGTGACGACCGATGTCGACGCCGACTGCGCGCGCCTCGCCGAGGCCGGTGTGTCCGTGCAGGGTCCTGACGAGCTCCCCTGGGGCCGCATGGCCGCCTTCACGGACCCCGACGGCAACGGTCTGATGCTGCTGACGGAGAAGGAAGGCTTCTGACCTCGCCATGAACGGGACGGGTACCGCCGCCGCGAACGACCGCGTCTTCGCCGCGCTCGCCAACTCCGTGCGCCGCGAGGTGCTGCGGCTCCTGCGTGACGGCGGCCCGCAGCCCGTGCAGGCCCTCGCCGCCCACTTCGACATGGCCCGCCCGAGCCTCTCCGAGCACCTCAAGGTGCTGCGCGACGCCGGCCTCGTCTCCGAGCAGCGCTCCGGTCGGCAGCGTATCTACCGCCTGGAGGCGGCCCCGCTCGCCGAGGTGCAGGACTGGCTCCACCCGTACGAGCGGTTCTGGCGCGACCGGCTGAAGGGGTTGGGCGAGCTGCTCGACCGCATGCCCGACGATGACGCGTCATGAACGCCACCCCTGACGACGACCTCACCGTCATCCGCGTCGACCAGTTCTTCCCGCACCCGCCCGCCAAGGTGTGGCGCGCCCTCACCGAGCCCGAGCTGCTCGTGCAGTGGCAGATGCAAGGGACCGAGGCGTTTCGTCTCGAGGTCGGTCACCGGTACACGATGACGTCCGTCCCCCGGCCCAACACCAACTTCTCCGGCACGGTCGACGTGGAGGTTCTCGGTTTTCAGCCGGAACGGATGCTGAGCGTCCGCTGGACCGACACCGATCCCGCCAACTCCGCCGACTGGACCATCACGTGGAAGTTGGAACAGGAAGGGCGTGGAACGCGTCTCTTCCTAGTACACGAGGGATTCGACCCCGACGACCCCGCACAGCTGATGGCCCGGACGATCATGGACGGGGGCTGGAGATCGCATGTGATGCGGGCCCTGGGGGATGCGCTGGAACGGATGTAGCGGCACGTACGTCACATCTGTAACCACGGGAACACCCCGCGTGCACGTGCATCTGCTCATGCATCTGCACGTGAACAGAGCTATGATCCGGACCAGTTGACCATTGCATCAATGGCCCCAAGGCCACCGCACCACCGGGGAGCGACCTGTGGACCACGACGTGTACAACGGCATGGACGTGTACAACGGCATGGCGGCCACGGATCTGAGCGGGGTGGCCTGGCAGAAGAGCCGGCACAGCAACTCGCAGGGTTCATGTGTCGAGTTCGCGCGGCTGCCCGACGGCGGCGTGGCCATGCGCAACTCGCGCTTCCCGGACGGTCCGGCGCTCGTCTACACGCGCGCGGAGATCGAGGCGATGCTCCTCGGCGTCAAGGACGGCGAGTTCGACCACCTGATAGCCGGCTGAGGGCGACGGATACCCCGGTCACCCCGGGGTTACCGGCTCTCTACGGGCGGTGACGCGCGTAGAACCGCGGCGTCGAAAAACGCCGCGGGGCCTCACTCGGCGGATTCCCGCGGCTGGAGCAGGAACAGGGCCCAGACGACCTTGCCGTTGAGGGTGCCGGCCAGCGGGTGCCAGCCCCAGCTGTCGGCGAAGGAGTCGACGAGGAACAGGCCGCGGCCGGATTCCGCCGAGAAGTCGTCCGAGTCGCGCGCCACCGGACTGTCGTGGCTGGGGTCGCGCACCGCGCACACCAGCCGGTCCGTCCAGCGCATCAGATGCAGCCGCACCGGCGGGATCTGGTCGGGGGCGTGGCCGCTGCTCGACGGCAGTCCGTGCCGCAGGGCGTTGGTGACCAGTTCGGAGACCACGAGACAGACGTCGTCGAAACGGTCGCCGATGTCCCACTGGTCGAGTGTTCTGCGGGTGAACTGCCGTGCCTCGCGCACCGCTTCGTAGCGGGCGGGCAGAGCGCAGGAGGCGGCGTTGGACACGGCCGTGGGATCCAGCGGCGGAAGGCCCTGCCGTAACGGCTCGAGCATGGTCGATCCATTCATCCCCATGCGAGGCACTCCCGGGAACTCGCGGTCGTTGCGATGCAGCGGTTGCGCGGGACCATGGTTTCGGATGTGTGGTGCAGATGCAAGGTGCAGATGCACGTGCACGTGACCGAATTGGACGGTGCCGTACCGCTTGTTGGGCATTTTTTCCGCCAACTTCCTTCTCTCTCTTGCCTTCTCGCCGCCTCCTCCTGTGTGGAATCTTTGGCTTCTTTCCATCTCTGTAATCGGACGAGTACAGCTCGAAGTGTTTTAGTGGCAGACTTCGGCCCCTGAAGACGGTTGGGGAGGCTGGCGAACGTGAGCGCGGGAGAGCCGGGATCGGTGGTGCGGCGCATGCTGCTCGGATCACAACTCAGGCGACTGCGTGAGGCGCGGGGGATCACGCGCGAGGCCGCGGGCTACTCCATCCGCGCCTCCGAGTCGAAGATCAGCCGGATGGAGTTGGGCCGGGTGAGCTTCAAGACCAGGGACGTCGAGGACCTCCTGACGTTGTACGGCATCACGGACGAGGCCGAGCGCATGTCGCTGCTCTCCCTCGCCCGCGAGGCCAACGTGGCGGGCTGGTGGCACAGTTACTCCGACGTCCTGCCGAGCTGGTTCCCCACCTATGTGGGTCTGGAGGGCGCGGCGAACCTCATCCGCGCGTACGAGGTGCAGTTCGTGCACGGTCTGCTGCAGACCGAGGCGTATGCACGTGCAGTCGTCCGGCGCGGCATGAAGGGCGCGAGCGAGGCCGACGTCGAGCGGCGGGTGGCGCTGCGCCTGGAGCGGCAGAAGTACCTCGTCGCCGAGAACGCTCCCGACTTCCACATCGTCCTCGACGAGGCCGCGCTGCGCCGCCCCTACGGCGACCGCGAGGTGATGCGGGGGCAGCTCCAGCACCTCATCGAGATCTCCGAGCGCCCCAACGTGCGGCTCCAGATCATGCCGTTCAGCTTCGGCGGGCACTCGGGCGAGAGCGGCGCGTTCACGATCCTGAGCTTCTCGGAGTCCGACCTCACCGACGTGGTCTATCTGGAGCAGCTCACCAGCGCCCTCTACCTGGACAAGCGCGAGGACGTCGCCCAGTACGAGACCGCCCTCAAGGAGCTCCAGCAGGACAGCCCGGGTCCGGACGAGAGCCGGGATCTTCTGCGGGGTCTCCTCCAGCTCTCCTGAAGGGCCCCGCGCACTTCCTAGGGTTCTAGGGTTCTCCCCATAACTTCGCTCTCTGTCCCCAACTCGCTTGTGTCGCAAGTACGATGACGTGTGATCAGACCGTGATGCAGATCGCGCGTCCGCTAGTGATTTGGGGATCACATGTCGTCGTACTTCACTGACCTGGCCCAGCAGTACATCGACGGTGAGTGGCGCCCGGGCACCGGCTCCTGGGACATCATCGACTTCAACCCGTACGACGGCGAGAAGCTGGCGTCGATCACCATAGCCACGGTCGACGAGGTCGACGAGGCGTACCGGGCGGCCGCCCGCGCCCAGAAGGAATGGGCCGCGACCAACCCGTACGCCCGTCGCGCGGTCTTCGAGAAGGCCCTGCGGCTCATCGAGGAGCGCGAGCAGGAGATCACCGAGGTGATCATCGCCGAGCTCGGCGGCACGTACCTCAAGGCCGGCTTCGAGCTGCACCTCGCCAAGGAGTTCCTGCGCGAGGCGATCCACCTCTCCCTGCGCCCCGAGGGCCGGATCATCCCCTCGCCGATCGACGGCAAGGAGAACCGCGTCTACCGCGTCCCGGTCGGTGTCGTCGGCGTGATCAGCCCCTTCAACTTCCCCTTCCTGCTCTCCATCAAGTCGGTCGCCCCGGCGCTCGCGCTCGGCAACGGCGTGGTCCTCAAGCCGCACCAGAACACCCCGATCACCGGCGGCTCCCTGGTCGCGAAGATCTTCGAGGACGCGGGCGTGCCCCAGGGCCTGCTGAACGTCGTCATCACCGACATCGCGGAGATCGGCGACGCCTTCCTGGAGCACCCTGTCCCGAAGGTCATCTCCTTCACCGGCTCCGACAAGGTCGGCCGCCACGTCGCGACCGTCTGCGCCTCCCACTTCAAGCGCTCGGTCCTCGAACTCGGCGGCAACAGCGCCATCGTGGTCCTCGACGACGCCGACATCGACTACGCGGTCGACGCCGCGGTCTTCAGCCGGTACGTCCACCAGGGCCAGGTCTGCATGGCCGCCAACCGCGTCCTGGTCGACCGCTCGATCGCGGACGAGTTCACCGAGAAGTTCGTCGCCAAGGTGAAGTCGCTGAAGGTCGGCGACCCGCGCGACCCGCAGACCGTCATCGGCCCGGTCATCAACTCCTCGCAGGCGGACGCCGTCTCGGGTGCCGTCGAGCAGGCGCTCGCCGAGGGCGCGACGGCCCTGCTGCGCGGCGAGGTGACGGACAACCTGGTCGCCCCGTCGGTCCTCACCGACCTCCCCGCCGACTCCACCCTGCTCCAGCAGGAGGTCTTCGGCCCGGTCGCCTTCCTCATCCCGGTCGACGGCGAGGAGGAGGCGGTCCGGATCGTCAACGACACCCCGTACGGCCTCAGCGGTGCCGTCCACACCGGCAACATCGAGCGCGGCGTGAACTTCGCCAAGCAGATCGACACCGGCATGTTCCACGTCAACGACGGCACCGTCCACGACGAGCCGATCGTGCCCTTCGGTGGCGAGAAGAGCTCCGGCATCGGCCGCCTCAACGGCGAGACGATGCTGGACGCGTTCACCACGCTGAAGTGGATCTCGGTCCAGCACGGCCGGAGCGGCTTCCCGTTCTGAGCGTTTCCTCCACGCCGGGCCCTTGCGGACAGAACCTGACCGCAAGGGCCCGTAGCTTCGTCGGTGTCAGGGGGAGAGCCCCCCGGGTCCCGATGAAAGGCGGCCGGTCATGGTCACTCACGTGCGAGCCGAGGCGTACGGCGACGAGCGCGGCGCGCTCCTGTCCTTCCTGGCGGAGCAGCGCGGCGGCATCAGGCGCTCCGTGCTGGGGCTGACCGACGAGCAGGCGCGCAGCACGCCCAGTGCCAGCGAGCTGTCGCTGGCGGGCCTGGTCAAGCACGTGGCCGAGACCGAGCAGGGCTGGGTGGCCCGGGCCAAGGGTGAGGCGCCGGCGGTGAAGCGGGACGAGTCGAACTGGCACGAGTGTTTCGCGCTGGCCGAGGGCGAGACCGTCGCGCAGCAGCTCGCCTACTGGGAGGAGGTCGCCGCCGAGACGGAGGCGTTCATCCGCGCGGTCCCCAGCCTCGACGACACCTTCCCGCTCCCGAACGACCCCTGGTTCCCGCCGGACGAGGCGGTCTCCCTGCGCTGGCTGGTCCTGCACCTGATCCGCGAGACGGCCCGGCACGCCGGCCACGCCGACATCATCCGCGAGTCCCTGGACGGCGCCACCGCCTTCGAGCTGGTGGCGAAGGAGCAAGGCACGAGCTGGGGCTGAGGAGCAGGGCACGAGCCTGCGCTGACGTCAAGCGTCCTACGCTGGCCCCATGTCAGCGATCCGTCTCCTCGTGCTCGGCGCCGTCCGCCAGCACGGGCGGGCCCACGGCTACCAGGTGCGCAACGACCTGGAGTACTGGGGCGCGCACGAGTGGTCCCACGCCAAGCCCGGCTCGATCTACCACGCCCTGAAGCAGATGGCGAAGCAGGGACTGCTGCACGCGCACGAGATCGCGCCGTCCACCGCCGGTGGCCCGCCCCGTACCGAGTACGAGATCACGGAGGCGGGCACCGAGGAGTTCCTGCGGCTGCTGCGCGAGGCGCTGACCTCGTACGACCAGAAGATGGACGTCAAGTCGTCCGCGATCGGCTTCATGGTCGAGCTGCCGCGCGCCGAGGTGGTGACACTGCTGAAGGAGCGGATCCGCCGCATCGAGCAGTGGCGCGCCTCCGTGACCGAGCACTACGTCCCCGAGGAAGGCCCCGAGCAGCTCGGCCACATCGGCGAGATCATGAACCTCTGGATCCACACGGCCGACGCCGAACTCGCGTGGATCCAGGGCCTGATCGGGCGCATCGAGGACGGGGCGTACTCCTTCGCGGGGGAGGGCGAGCCCTTCGTCGGCATCCTCGCCGAGGGCGAGGAGAACCCGTACGCGACGGGGGAGCGGCATCCGGAGGACGCCGGCTAATCAAGTTTGACCAATGGGCTCCGCCGCGTTACTTTCGATCGGGTAGTCAACTTTGACTAGCGAGGGAGTGGCAGTGACCCAAGCGGCGATCACCGTCGACGGAGCACGCAAGAAGTACGGCGAGAAACAGGCACTGGCCGGGCTCGACCTCACGGTCGCCCGCGGCACCGTGCACGGAGTGCTCGGCCCGAACGGCGCCGGCAAGACCACCCTGGTCCGCATCCTCTCCACCCTGCTGCGCCCCGACGCCGGCCGCATCGAGGTGGCCGGACACGACGTCGTACGCCAGGCCTACGCCGTCCGGCTGCGCATCGGCCTGCTCGGCCAGCACGCGGCGCTCGACGAGGAGCTCGGCGGCCGGCAGAACCTGGAGATGTTCGGCCGCCTCCACCACCTGGGCGCCCGCCGGGCACGCGCGCGTGCCGACGAGCTCCTGGAGCGGTTCGCCCTGACCGACACCGGCCGCAAGGCGGTACGGCACTACAGCGGAGGCATGCGCCGCCGCCTGGACCTCGCGGCCTCCCTGATCACCGAACCCGAGGTGCTCTTCCTGGACGAGCCCACCACCGGCCTCGACCCCCGCGGCCGCGCCGAGGTGTGGGCGTCGGTCCGCTCCCTGGTCGGCGGCGGTACGACGGTCCTGCTCACCACGCAGTACCTGGAGGAGGCCGACCAGCTCGCCGACCGCGTCTCCGTCGTGGACGCCGGCCGGGTCGTCGCGGACGGCACACCGGAGGAGCTGAAGAAGGCGACCGGCGGCGACCGCATCGACGTCGTACTGCGGGACGCGGGGCAACTGGGGGCGGCGGTGGCGCTGTTGCCGGTCGACCGGTCCGGGGTCTCCGTCGACCCCGACCGCCGGCTGCTCAGCGCCCCGGTCACCGACCGGATGGCGGCGCTCTCCGGCGTCGTACGGGCCCTGGAGGAGGCGGGCATCGAGGCCGAGGACGTGGCGCTGCGCCGGCCCACGCTGGACGAGGTCTTCCTGCACCTCACTCAGGAGGCCGCATGAGCACGTACGCGCTGACCGACTCCTGGACCATGACCCGCCGCGAACTCGCCCACTGGGCACGGCAGCCGGTGCGCGTGGTCGTCGGTCTGGTCTTCCCGGTGATGCTGCTGCTGATGTTCGGCTATCTCATCGGCGGCGGCCGGGGCGTCGAGGGGGAGTACGTCGACTATCTGGTCCCCGGGATGCTCGCGCTCACCATGGCCTTCGGCCTGGAGGGCACGATGATCGCCGTCACCCAGGATCTCGACAAGGGCGTCATCGACCGCTTCCGCTCGCTGCCCATGGCCAACGGGGCGGTGCTGGTGGGGCGTTCGGTGGCGGACATGCTCCAGTCGACGGTCGGGCTCGGGGTCCTCGTCGGCGTCGGGTTCGCGCTCGGCTGGCGGCCGGACGGCGGCCCGGGAGCGTTCGTCGGCGCCCTCGGACTGCTGCTGTTCTTCCGCTTCGCCATGCTCTGGATCGGCATCTTCCTGGCGCTGGTGGCCGGGAAGCCCGAGATGGTGCAGGCCGTGCAGATCCTGGTCTGGCCGGTCGGGTTCCTGTCCAACGCGCTCGCCGCCCCCGCCTCCATGCCGGACTGGCTCGGCACGGTGGTCGAGTGGAACCCGATGTCCCGCACGGCGACGGCCGTACGGGACCTGTTCGGCGGCCTCGGCACGGACCATGTGTGGGCGGCCGTGGCCTGGCCGCTGGCGCTGCTCGCGGTGTTCTTCCCGCTGGCGGTACGGCGGTTCGCGGCGCTCAGCAAGTAGGCGCTCAGCAAGTAGTCCTCAGGCTGCCCTCAGGTGGTCCTCAGGTGGTCCTCAGTGGTGGAAGCCCGTCGCCGCGCCCTTGTCCTTGGTCAACGGGTGCGGCTGGCGGCGCAGTTCGGGCAGCAGCCGGCGCAGGTCGTCCACGAACAGCTCGGCGAGGTCGGCGGAGAAGCCGTTGCGGCACACGACTCGCAGGACGCTCAGGTCCTCGCGGTTGGGCGGGAAGGTGTACGCCGGCACCAGCCAGCCGCTCTCGCGCAGCCGCCGGGACACGTCGAAGACGTCGTACGCCGTCACGTCGTGCCCGGTGGTGAAGGCGAACACCGGCAGCTGGTCGCCCCGAGTGAGGAGCCGGAAGTCGCCGAGGGCCTCGATGCGTTCGGCGAGGCGCCCCGCGACGTCCCGGGTGGTCTGCTGCACGGCCCGGTAGCCCTCCCGGCCCAGCCGCAGGAACGTGTAGTACTGCGCGACGACCTGCGCGCCGGGCCGGGAGAAGTTGAGCGCGAAGGTCGGCATGTCGCCGCCCAGGTAGTTGACGCGGAAGACCAGCTCCTCGGGCAGGGCGTCGTGGTCGCGCCACAGCGCCCAGCCGACGCCCGGGTAGACCAGGCCGTACTTGTGCCCCGAGGTGTTGATGGAGGCGACGCGCGGCAGCCGGAAGTCCCAGGCCAGGTCCGGGTCGAGGAAGGGCGCGACCATGCCGCCCGACGCCCCGTCGACGTGCACCGGGATGTCGAGGCCGGTGCGTTCCTGCAACTCGTCCAGGGCGGCGCACAGGTCGGCGACGGGCTCGTAGGAGCCGTCGAAGGTGGAGCCGAGGATGGCGACGACCCCGATGGTGTTCTCGTCGCACAGCGCGGCGGCGGCCTGCGGATCGAGGTGAAAGCGGTCGCCCTCCATCGGGATGAGCCGGGGTTCCACCTCCCAGAAGTTGCAGAACTTGTCCCAGCAGACCTGGACGTTGATGCCCATGACCAGATTGGGCCGGGCGCCCGGCTTGGGGTTCCGCTTGCTCCAGCGGCGCTTCAGCGCCATCCCGGCGAGCATGCAGGCCTCGCTCGACCCGTTCGTCGAACAGCCCACGGCGGCCGCCGGATCGGGTGCGTTCCACAGGTCGGCGAGCATCGCCACACAGCGCCGCTCCAGCTCGGCGGTGCGCGGGTACTCGTCCTTGTCGATCATGTTCTTGTCCCGGCACTCGCCCATCAGGATGCCGGCCTGCGGCTCCATCCAGGTGGTGACGAAGGTGGCGAGGTTGAGCCGCGAATTGCCGTCCAGCATCAGCTCGTCGTGCACCAGCTGGTACGCCGTCGAGGGCGGCAGCGGGGCGTCCGGGAGCCGGTGCTTGGGCGGGGCCTCGGTCATGCCGCCGACCGGATCGGCCTCCCCGTAGAAGGGGTTGACGGACATCGGGCGCTCGTCGCGCTTCTCGGGACCTTGGTGGAGCGGCATCGATGGACTCCTCGAAGTGGGTTCAGCGGACCGGGGTTCCGTCGTCGCGCAACTGCATCTGGGGGCGTCCGGTCACCAGCAGCCAGGCCGGCAGCGAGGCGATGCACAGCAGGGCCAGGATCGCGGGCGAGGCCACCAGCACGGCGGCCGTGAACAGGCTCACCCAGCCCTGCCGGGTGATGGCGAGGAGCATGCCCAGGACGCCCGCGGCGACACCGACGGAGGGGTGCACGCCGGAGACGAGGGCATGGGCGCACAGCCCGAAGGCGGCGCCGACGAACACCGCAGGGAAGATCCGCCCGCCGCGGAAGCCGCAGGACGCGGCGACGAGCAGCGCGGCCAGCTTCACCACCGTCATCGTGGCGAACTCCCCGGCCGACCAGCCGTCCGGGTCGGCGGCGATCTCCCCGACCTCCTCCAGCCCCTTGAAGAGCGTGAGATGGCCGCCCACGGCCGCGAGGAGCCCCAGCACGAGGCCGCCGGCGGGCAGCACGAGCATCGGGTGCCGCAACCGGGCGAAGGCGCCGTGGACGTACGGGAAGGCGCGGACGGCACACATGCCGAACAGGGCCGCCGCGGACGCGATCACCACCGCCGCCAGCAGATCGCCCCAGCCGGGCCGCCCGAACGCGGGCAGATGCAGATCGAAGGACGGATGGGCCACCAGGGTCGTCGTCAGGGCGCCCGCGGTGGCGGCGACCAGCGGCGCGAAGACGTTGTCCCACAGCGTCCCCCTGATCTGCCGCCCGGCCAGCGCCTCGGAGACGACCAGAGCCGCCGCCACCGGCGTACCGAACAGCGCGCCGATCGTCGCCGCCTCCGCCAGCGCCGGCCACAGCCCGCCCGGCATCCGGGGCAGCAGCCGCCGGCCGAGCCAGAAGGCGATCCCGACGTTCACGGCGATGATCGGGTTCTCGGGGCCGAGGCTCGGCCCGCCGGCCAGCATCAGCGCGGTCGCGAGGACCAGCCCGGGCAGCACGACGGGCGGCAGCACAGGGGCGTCGAGACCGGTGGTCGCCGGGTCGGGTCCGGCGTGGCCCGGCACCTTCCACACCACCAGTCCTACGGCCACCCCGGTCGCGGTGAGCATGACCAGCATCCACAGCACCGAGTACCGGCCCACGCCGAGGGCGTCCGGCAGGTTCTGCCACAGCACGTCCTGGAACGCCTCGGCCGCCGCGCTCACCCCGAGGAAGATCAGGCCCACGCCCACGCCCACCGCGAGAGCGGGGAGGATCAGGGGCAGCAGCGCACGGGCCGGGGTCGCCGGGGCTGCGGGTGCCTGCTGCGCGGTGTCCTGGGCCACGGGCTCACGATAAACGGGCAAAACGGGCACCACATCCGGAGGTGCCGATATGGGCTTGCACCTCACGTGGCGTGAGGCCGCACCGTGGACGGCGTACCGAGAAGGGAAGGAGCGGACGAAGTGAGCTACTCCGTGGGACAGGTCGCCGCTTTCGCCGGAGTGACGGTGCGCACGCTGCACCACTACGACGACATCGGCCTGCTCGCCCCGAGCGAGCGCAGCCACGCGGGCCACCGGCGCTACAGCGACGCCGACCTCGACCGGCTGCAACAGATCCTGTTCTACCGCGAGCTCGGCTTCCCGCTCGACGAGGTCGCCGCCCTCCTCGACGATCCGGCCACGGACCCGCGCACCCACCTGCGCCGCCAGCACGAACTGCTGACCGCCCGGATCGAGAAGCTCCAGAAGATGGCGGCGGCCGTGGAGCAGGCCATGGAGGCACGCAAGATGGGCATCAACCTCACGCCGGAGGAACGCTTCGAGGTCTTCGGCGACAAGGATCCCGAGCAGTACGCCGAGGAGGCGGAACAGCGCTGGGGCGGCACCGAGGCGTACGCCGAGTCCCAGCGCCGCGCCGCGACGTACACCAAGGAGGACTGGAAACGCATCCAGGCCGAGGTCGACGACTGGGGCCGGCGCTACGCCGCCCTCGTGACGGCCGGCGAGCAGCCGTCCGCCGAGGCGGCCATGGACCTCGCCGAGGAACACCGGCAGCACATCAGCAGGTACTACTTCGAGGTCCCGTACGAGATGCACCTGTGCTTCGGCGACATGTACGTCTCCGACGAGCGCTTCAAGGCGTTCTACGACGCGATGGGCGACGGCCTGGCCGAGCACCTGAGGGACGCGATCAGGGCGAACGCGGCCCGGCACACCGCGTAGTCCGTCCTGGCCCGGTCCTCACTCCCGGGCCAGGACCACCGCGGTCCCGTAGGCACACACCTCGGTGCCGACGTCGGCCGCCTCCGTCACGTCGAAGCGGAACATCAGCACGGCGTTCGCCCCACGCGCGCGTGCCTGCTCCACGAGCCGGTCCATGGCCTGGTTGCGGGTCTGCACCAGCGTCTTGGTGAGCCCCTTGAGCTCACCGCCGATCATCGACTTCAGGCCCGCGCCGATCTGGCTCCCCAGATGCCGGGAGCGCACGGTCAACCCGAAGACCTCCCCCAGTACCTCCTGCACCCGGAAGCCGGGCACGTCGTTGGTGGTCACCACGAGCACATCGGGCTGGGGGCCCTGGCCGCCGCCGAAATCGTCGATACTCATGGCTCACAGCTTTCTCCCGGAGAGCCCACAGCGCATCCTCGGCGCCCCCATGGAACCTGGGCTCCGACGCCTGCGTTGATACTTTTGGCAGCCAGCCCCAGCCCGTCCCCCAGCACCAGGAGCCACAGACCCGTGA
The DNA here is from genome assembly GCF_015163075.1 of Streptomyces justiciae. Taxonomy (GTDB): domain Bacteria; phylum Actinomycetota; class Actinomycetes; order Streptomycetales; family Streptomycetaceae; genus Streptomyces; species Streptomyces justiciae. The sequence continues at coordinate 79,914 of NZ_JADDXU010000003.1, read as the reverse complement.
TGACGCTCGCGCTCGCCCCCGAGTGGCTCAGTCCGAACTATCTGATCGAGACGTTCAGCCTGCCCGGCATCCTGCTGATCGTCTTCGCGGAGTCGGGGCTGTTCGCGTTCCTGCCCGGCGACTCGCTGCTGTTCACGGCGGGTCTCTTCGTGGCGCAGGGCGACTACATCAGCCAGCCGCTGTGGCTGGTCTGCTTCCTGATCGTGCTGGCGGCCGTCCTCGGCGACCAGGTCGGCTACATGATCGGAAAGTTCTTCGGCCCGAAGCTCTTCAACCGGCCCAATTCCAAGCTCTTCAAGCAGGAGAACCTGGACAAGGCCCACGAGTTCATGGAGAAGTACGGCCCCAAGGCGATCGTCCTTGCCCGCTTCGTCCCGATCGTCCGCACCTTCGCCCCCATCGTGGCGGGCGCCGGCCGCATGAAGTACCGCACCTTCCTGACGTACAACGTCATCGGCGGCGTCGCCTGGGGAACCGGCGTCACCCTGGCGGGGTACTGGCTCGGCCAGATCGACGTCATCCACAAGAACGTCGAGGCGATCCTCGTCCTCATCGTCTTCGTCTCGGTGATCCCGATCATCATCGAGTACCTCCGAGAGCGCGGAAAGAAGAAGCGCGCAGAGGCCGAGACCCCGGCAACGCCCCAGCCCCAGGCGTACCAGCCCCCGCCGATGGACGACGCGACGACGCAGCTGCGCCGCATCCCGTCCAACGACGACCAGCAGCCTCCGCAGAACTACGGCAACCAGCAGCAGTACGGCTACAACGACCAGTACGGCTACGACCAGTACTACGGCCAGCAGCCGACCCCCCAGCAGCAGCCGTACGGCTACGGCGCCCAGCAGAACCAGCAGTACCCGCCTAATCAGGGCTACTGAGAGATACCTAGGGGCGCGGGGAACTGCGCGACCGGCCCCCGACTACCTGCACTCGCCGTCTATGGGCCGGACCCGAGCTAATAGGCGTCAGAACCCTCGGGTCCGCTTAGCGGCCCGCCGCCCCGCAGCAGAAGCCCCACCGGGAACCCGCAAGAACAACCGCGAGATCTCCGACCCCAGATTGACCCCGATGGCGATGGCCATGGCCAAAGAAGCCGCCGTGGCCAATGACACCAACCCCTTGTCGACATCGTCCCGCGCGATGGACAACAACCCGAAGTACGTGGCGGAACCCGGCAACAGAGGCCCGATCGCGGCGGTCGTATAAGGCAGCGCGGAAGCGAACCGGTACCGCGACAGCATCTGCCCGAACAGCCCCACCAGCCCCGCCGCCACCGCCGTGGAGGCGACCGCCGAGATCTCCCCGACGTAGTGCAGCGCGCCGTACACGCACCACGCGACACCCCCGTTGAGCGTCACCACCAGCACCGTCGACCGCTCCTGCTGCAACAGCACCGCGAACGTCAGCGACAGCAGCATCGACGCCCCGATCTGCCACAGCGGCCGCTCCTCGATGATGAGGGCCACGTCGGGGTTGAGGTCGGCGCCGAACTGCACGCCGAAGTACAGGACGATCAGCACGCCCACGACGATGCCGACGAACAGGTACATCACTTCCAGGAGCCGCGCCGACGCGGTGATGTAGAACCCGGTCAGCCCGTCCTGCACGCCCGCCACCAGTGCCCGCCCCGGCAGCAGCGCGAACAGCCCACCGGTGATGACCGCGGACGCCTTCACGTCCACGTGGGCCACCGTCAGCGCCACCCCTATCGCCGCGGGCGGCATCGCGGCGACCGTGAACTGGTAGAACTCCGGCAGCCCGCGCCCCGCGCACAGCCACGCCAGCCGGTCCCCGAGCATCGCGCCCAGCGCGGCCGCCACGAACACGAGGACGTCACCGCCGACGAGCACGGAGGCCGCGCCCGCGAGCAGCCCGCTCGCCGAGGTGAGCACCCAGGTGGGGTACGGGTGCCGGTTGCGGCGGATCTCGGCGAGCCGCCGGTACGCCTCCTCCAGCGAGAACGCCGTCTCGGGGTAGCTGAGGTCGTCCACCAGCTGGTAGACGGCCGCGAGCCGGGTGTAGTCGGTGCCGCGCCGCCGCACGGTCCGGGAGGCCGTCACGGGGTCCTCGACGAGGGACGGCTGGTACGAGATCGACAGCAGCGTGAAGGTGACGTTCGGCTCGCACCGGTCGAGGCCGTACGAGCGGCAGACGGCGAACATCGCCGCCTCCACGTCCTCCGCGCCCTCACCGCCCGCGAGCAGCAGCTCCCCGATACGCAGCGTCAGGTCGAGCACGCGCGGGACGGCAGGGCCGGTCTCGTCCTCCTTGTGCAGCGGTTCCGGCGCGGGCCGCTCGGCCACCGGCATCCGCAGCATCGTGCGCATCCGGTCCTGCCAGGGCACGTCCTTGGCCAGCGAGACCACGGGAACCCCGGTCGCCGGGGTGAACGCGGGCGGGGCGTGCTTGGCGCTGTAGGTGCGCGGCGTACTGAACGCCGACCCCTCCGGCTCCGCGGCCGGCCCCTCGGGCGCCTGGAGGCCTTCCGGTACGGCGAACTCCGAGGACGTCTCCGACTCGCCGCCGCCCGCCTTCGGCACGGCCAGTCCGTCGGGAATGGCGAACTCGGACGTGATCTCGGGGTCGTAGACGCTCCTCGCCTCGTCCGACTGCGGCTTGCGGTCCTCCGCCGACGTCACTTGCGTATCGCTCCCTGTACGGCACCATCCGTCGCCTCAGTATGCGCACAGACACGTTCCCCACTGGTGCGCGGATACGCGAACGGGCCGCACGCGTGTGCGTGCGGCCCGCTGGAAAACAGAAGTCGTCAGGAGCCTCAGTGGCCGCCGGACTCCTTGAAGCGCTTGTAGGACCGCTCGATCTCGACCTCGGCGTCGACGCGGCCGACCCAGTTGGCGCCCTCGACGGACTTGCCGGGCTCCAGGTCCTTGTAGACCTCGAAGAAGTGCTGGATCTCCAGGCGGTCGAACTCCGACACGTGGTGGATGTCACGCAGGTGCTCCACGCGCGGGTCCGTCGCCGGGACGCACAGCAGCTTGTCGTCGCCGCCGGCCTCGTCCGTCATCCGGAACATGCCGATCGCGCGGCACTTGATGAGGCAGCCCGGGAAGGTCGGCTCGTCAAGAATGACCAGCGCGTCCAGCGGGTCGCCGTCCTCGCCGAGAGTGTTCTCGACGAAGCCGTAGTCGGTCGGGTAGGCGGTCGAGGTGAAGAGTCGACGGTCCAGGCGGATCCGACCGGTCTCGTGGTCCACCTCGTACTTGTTCCGCGAACCCTTCGGGATCTCGATCGTGACGTCGAACTCCACCGGTGGCTCCTCCATGATCAGCACATAGTTCTGGTGGTTAAGTGTCCCTCACGCAGGTGTGTGATCGCGAAAGGGGCTGGTGGTCGTGCCTGAACTGAGGCCTTGGCGGGCCGCGAGGCCGCATGTGACGCGGCTCGCGAACGCCGTACGACCCCGTCTGGCAGCCGCACGCCCCCAGTCGGCACGCCTCGCGAACGTGATGAAACCGCAGGTCAAGCGTCTGACGACGGTGAAGACCTGGCAGTACACCGCGGGCGCCGCCACCGCCGGCCTGGCGCTGACGGCCGTGGTGGTGACCGCCGCCGGCCCCTGGGACTCCACCGGTCAGCGTACGGCCGAGCGGGACCGGGCGGTCGCCCTGGAGCACACGGGTGGCGCAGATCACGACCGTGGTTCCGGTACGACGGGAGCGGCTCCCGAGCCCGCCCCGAGCGCCTCCTCGGTCCTCGCGGGCCTCGGCGGCGCCACGAACACCGTGAAGTCAGCGCCGAGCGGCGAGGCCCTCTCCGCCGTCCTGGGGCCGCTCCTGGAGGACGGCGCGCTCGGCAGCCGCCGTACGGCCGCGGTCGTCGACGTGGCCACCGGCAAGCGCCTGTACGGCGTCGGCGCCGGCACCGCCCTCACCCCCGCCTCCACCACCAAGATCGCCACCGCGGTCGCCGCCCTGTCGGCGATGGGCCCAGAGCACCGCCTCACCACCCGCGCGGCCCTGGAACCCGACACCGACGAACTGGTCCTGGTCGGCGGCGGCGACCCCACCCTCACGGCCCGCAAGGACGCCGAAGGCTGGGCGAGCCTGCGCGACCTGGCCGCGAAGACGGCGAAGGCCCTGAAGAAGGACGGCGTCCGCAAGGTGACGCTGTCGTACGACACCACCCTGTACGCCGGTTCCGCCCTGCACCCCATCGGCGTCGACGCCAACCTTGCCCTGGTCAGCCCCCTGATGGCGGACGAGGCCCGCACGGACGACTCCACGAGCGGTACGGCCGTCCGGGCGCCGGACCCGGCCGACGACGCGGCCCGCAAGTTCGCCGCCTTCCTGGCGGACGAGGGCATCAAGACGACGTCCCCTGGCCCGTCCAAGGCGACGGACCGCGCGGAGACGCTCGCGGAGGTCTCCTCGCCGCCGCTGTCCACCCTCGTCGAGCGCATGCTGACCAACAGCGACAACGACATCGCGGAGGCCCTGGCCCGCCAGACGGCGGTGGCGACGAAGACACGCGCCGACTTCGACGGCGGCGGCAAGGCGATCCGTGCCGAGGTGAAGAAGCTGCAACTCCCCGTCTCCGGCGTCTCCTTCAAGGACGGCAGCGGGCTGAACCGCGACGACAAGCTCACCGCCGACCTCCTGACCGCCCTCCTCGCGAAGGCGGGCGACCCGGACCACCCCGAACTCCGGTCGGTCCTCACCGGCCTGCCCGTGGCCGGCTTCACGGGCACGCTGACCACCCGCTACACGCCCGACGGCGCCGCCGGCGTCGTACGCGCCAAGACCGGCACCCTCACCGGCGTCAACACCCTGGCGGGCACCGTCGTCGACCAGGACGGTCGGCTCCTCGCCTTCGCGTTCCTGGCGTCCGACACGGCGAGCAAGGACGCCGCGCAGTCGGCCCTGGACAAGGCGGCGACGGCACTGGCGGCATGCGGCTGCGGCTGACGGCCCGCCACGGAGCCGGCCGCCGCGGCCTGCCCCCAGCGGGAACGCTCACGTACGGTTGACGCATGACGAGCATCGGTGGTGCTGCTTCTTCTCAGATGGTCGACTGGAACCTCGCGGTGGCGACCGCGACCCGGCTCGTGCGGCCGGGGCCGGAGGTGAGCCGCGACGAGGCCCGGGCCGTCGTCGCCGAGCTGCGCCGGCACGCCAAGGCCTCGGAGGGGCACGTCCGCGGCTTCACCCGGATGGCCACCGAGGAGATCCACGACACCCCGGTCCTCGTCGTCGACCGCCCCGGCTGGGTCCGGGCCAACGTCGCCGGCTTCCGGGAGATCCTCAAGCCCCTCCTCGACAAGATGCAGGAACGGCGCGGCAACACCCCGGGCGGCGCGGTCCTCGGCGCCGTCGGCGGCAAGGTCACCGGCGTCGAACTCGGCATGCTGCTGTCCTTCCTGGCCTCCCGCGTCCTCGGCCAGTACGAGACCTTCGCCCCGGCCACCCGCGAACTCCCGGCCGGGGAGAACGGCGGCGGCCGGCTGCTGCTGGTCGCGCCGAACATCGTGCACGTGGAGCGCGAACTCGACGTACAGCCCCACGACTTCCGCCTGTGGGTGTGCCTGCACGAGGAGACGCACCGCACGCAGTTCACCGCGGTGCCCTGGCTGCGGGACCACCTGGAGGGCGAAATCCAGTCGTTCTTGGGGGAGACCGAGGTCGACCCCATGACCGTCCTGGAACGCATCCGGGAGGCCGCCCAGTCCCTCGCCGGCGGGCGTCCCGAGGGCGAGGAGGACGACGGCGGGCGCTCGCTCGTCGAGATCGTGCAGACCCCGGCCCAGCGGGAGATCCTCGGCCGCCTCACCGCCGTGATGTCCCTCCTGGAGGGCCACGCCGACTTCGTGATGGACGGCGTGGGCCCGGACGTCGTGCCGAGCGTGCAGGAGATCCGCGAGAAGTTCCAGCAGCGGCGGGCCAAGGGCGCCTCCCGGCTCGACATGGCCCTGCGCAAACTGCTGGGTCTGGACGCCAAGCTCAGGCAGTACCGCGACGGCGAACGCTTCGTGCGGGCCGTCGTCAACGAGGTCGGCATGGACGGCTTCAACCGCGTGTGGACCTCCCCCAACACGCTCCCGACGAAGACGGAGATCGCCAAACCGGCGGACTGGATCGCGCGGGTGCACCGCAAGGCGGATTCGGGAAACTCCGGGACCGAGTCGTGAACCGGGCGGAAAGGGCGTGAAAGAAAACCGGCCGACGGCAGGCGAACGCCCCTCCAATCACCCGTCCGAGGGACCGTGAGCCCTGGGTAGGCGTGCAATGCTCGGGGAACGGCCGGGTTCTGTCACCATCTACACACTCTGAGTGACCGAACCTCGGGCTCACCCCCCGAAAACTTCATGAAGGGAACCGGACATGGGTCCCCATCCTGCGGTCGCGGCGATACGCCTGGCGGTCCGCCGCGTCCTCCACGACATCCTCAACGAACACACCAGTCCCTCTGACGACTCCTCCGACTCTCCGCACGAGCGCCCGCCGTCCCCGCTCGTGCTCGTGGCCTGCTCCGGCGGCGCCGACTCCATGGCCCTCGCCTCCGCCCTCGCCTTCGAGGCCCCCAAACTCGGCATCCGCGCCGGCGGCGTCACCGTCGACCACGGCCTGCAGCCCGGCTCCGACCTCCGCGCCGAGGAAGTCGCCCTGCGGCTGCGCCAGTTCGGCCTCGACCCCGTCGAGTCCGTCGCCGTCACCGTCGGCCGCGAAGGCGGCCCCGAGGCAGCCGCCCGCGACGCCCGCTACGCCGCCCTCGACGACGCCGCCGCCCGCCACGGCGCCACCGCCGTCCTGCTCGGCCACACCCGCGACGACCAGGCCGAAACCGTCCTGCTCGGCCTCGCCCGCGGCTCCGGCATCCGCTCCCTGTCCGGAATGGCCGCTGTTTCCGGGGGGCCGGGGGCCGCCCGCCGTTACCGCCGCCCCTTCCTCCAGCTCGACCGGCAGACCGCCCGCAAGGCCTGCATGGTCCAGTCGCTGCCCGTCTGGGACGACCCCCACAACGCGGACCCGGCCTACACCCGCTCCCGGCTGCGCCACGAAGGCCTGCCGGCCCTGGAGAAGGCCCTCGGCAAGGGCGTCGTCGAGGCACTCGCCCGTACGGCCCAGCTCTCCCGCGACGACGCCGACGCCCTCGACGCCTGGGCGAGCCAGGCCGCGACCGCCGTACGCGACGCGGCCGGACTGCTCGAATGCGCCAAGCTCTACGCCCTGCCGCCCGCCGTGCGCCGCCGTGTACTGCGCCGCGCCGCCATCGAGGCGGGCGCCCCGGCGGGCTCGCTGTTCGCCCGCCACATCGAGGAAGTCGACCGGCTGATCACCGGCTGGCGCGGCCAGGGGGCCATCAATCTCCCCGGCAAGGTCGTCGCCCAGCGTCAGGGTGGCAGACTGGTGATTCGGCAAGGCTGAATCCTTACCCCTCCGCGAGGGGTGACGGGCAGGCCGGTGGGACGACCGAAAGTGATGCGGGTGGACGCGAAAGACATGGGCACCGACCTCAAAGAGGTGCTCATCACCAAGGAACAGATCGACGCCAAGCTGGCCGAGCTGGCCGCGAAGATCGACGCGGAGTACGCGGGCAAGGACCTGCTCATCGTCGGCGTCCTCAAGGGCGCGGTGATGGTCATGGCCGACCTCGCGCGGGCGCTGTCCACCCCCGTCACCATGGACTGGATGGCCGTGTCGTCGTACGGCGCGGGCACCCAGTCCTCCGGTGTCGTCCGGATCCTCAAGGACCTCGACACCGACATCAAGGGCAAGCACGTCCTGATCGTCGAGGACATCATCGACTCCGGCCTGACCCTGTCGTGGCTGCTGTCCAACCTCGGCTCCCGGGAGCCGGAGTCGCTGAAGGTGTGCACCCTGCTGCGCAAGCCGGACGCCGCCAAGGTCGCCATCGACGTCGAGTGGGTCGGCTTCGACATCCCCAACGAGTTCGTCGTCGGCTACGGCCTCGACTACGCCGAGAAGTACCGCAACCTCCCGTTCGTCGGTACGCTCGCGCCCCACGTCTACGGCGGCTGAGCCGGCCTTGAGGCCGAGCGGGCCTTCTTCCTAAGACGATCGGGAACCCCGGCGGGTTTCGCGCCGTTGGAGCATGCAGACGGGCTCGTTCAGCCGTCCCGTGCGGCTTCGCGTGACGAAGCTGGGGTACCGTCAGAAGAACTGTCTTATCAAACTCACTATGGCAGGAGGGACGGGGCGACACCGCTCCGTATGGATGGACGTGAAGCGATACTTCCGTGGGCCGGTCATGTGGATCGTGCTGGCCGTCCTTGCCGTGGTCGTGTTGATGCAGGTCGTCGGCTCGTCCGGTGGCTACAAGACGGTGGACACCGGCCAGGTCGTCCAGGCGATCAATGACAACAAGGTCCAGCAGGCCAAGCTGACCACCGGCGACGAGCAGACCATCAAGGTCGAGCTCAAGGACGGCGAGAAGGTCGACGGCAGCTCGAAGATCCAGGCGAGCTACATCGGCGACCAGGGCCAGAACCTCGCCGCGACACTGCAGACCAAGTTCGAGCAGAAGCAGATCCCCGACGGGTACACCGTCTCGCCGACCAAGCAGAACGCGTTCGTCGGCATCCTGCTCTCCCTGCTTCCCTTCGTCCTCATCGTCGTCGTCTTCCTGTTCCTGATGAATCAGATGCAGGGCGGCGGCTCCCGGGTCATGAACTTCGGCAAGTCCAAGGCGAAGCTCATCACCAAGGACACCCCCAAGACGACCTTCGCGGACGTCGCCGGGTCCGACGAGGCCGTCGAGGAGCTCCACGAGATCAAGGAGTTCCTCCAGGAGCCAGCCAAGTTCCAGGCCGTCGGCGCCAAGATCCCGAAGGGCGTCCTGCTCTACGGTCCTCCCGGCACCGGCAAGACCCTGCTCGCGCGTGCCGTCGCGGGCGAGGCCGGCGTCCCGTTCTACTCGATCTCCGGTTCCGACTTCGTCGAGATGTTCGTCGGTGTCGGTGCCTCCCGAGTCCGTGACCTGTTCGAGCAGGCCAAGGCGAACGCCCCGGCGATCGTCTTCGTCGACGAGATCGACGCGGTCGGCCGCCACCGCGGCGCCGGCCTCGGCGGTGGTCACGACGAGCGTGAGCAGACGCTGAACCAGCTGCTCGTCGAGATGGACGGCTTCGACGTGAAGGGCGGCGTCATCCTGATCGCCGCCACCAACCGGCCCGACATCCTCGACCCGGCCCTCCTGCGCCCCGGCCGCTTCGACCGCCAGATCGCGGTCGACCGCCCGGACATGCAGGGCCGTCTGGAGATCCTCAAGGTCCACCAGAAGGGCAAGCCGGTCGCCCCGGACGTCGACCTGTCGGCGGTCGCCCGCCGCACGCCGGGCTTCACCGGCGCGGACCTGAGCAACGTCCTCAACGAGGCCGCGCTGCTGACGGCCCGCTCGGACAAGAAGCTGATCGACAACCAGATGCTGGACGAGGCGATCGACCGCGTCGTGGCGGGCCCGCAGAAGCGGACCCGGATCATGTCCGACAAGGAGAAGAAGATCACCGCGTACCACGAGGGCGGACACGCCCTGGTCGCGGCGGCCTCACCCAACTCCGACCCGGTCCACAAGATCACCATCCTGTCCCGCGGCCGCGCCCTGGGCTACACGATGGTCCTGCCGGACGAGGACAAGTACTCCACCACGCGCAACGAGATGCTCGACCAGCTCGCCTACATGCTGGGCGGTCGCGCGGCCGAGGAACTGGTCTTCCACGACCCGACCACGGGCGCCGCGAACGACATCGAGAAGGCCACCGCCACGGCCCGCGCGATGGTCACCCAGTACGGCATGACCGAGCGTCTCGGCGCCATCAAGTTCGGCGGCGACAACACCGAGCCGTTCCTCGGCCGTGAGATGGCCCACCAGCGCGACTACTCCGAAGAAGTCGCCGCCCTGGTGGACGAGGAAGTCAAGAAGCTGATCGAGAACGCGCACAACGAGGCCTGGGAGATCCTGGTCGAGAACCGCGACGTCCTCGACAACCTCGTCCTGCAGCTGCTGGAGAAGGAGACGCTGGGCAAGGAGGAGATCGCCGAGATCTTCTCCGCGATCGTCAAGCGTCCGGCCCGGCCCGCCTGGACCGGCTCCTCCCGCCGTACGCCGTCCACCCGTCCGCCGGTGCTTTCCCCGAAGGAGCTCGCCCTGACGAACGGTGCCAACGGCGCCACCCCGGCGATCTCGACCGCCAAGGCCACGGCGGCGGAGTCCGCGCCCGTGACCGAGCCGGCCCCCGAGGACCGTCCGGAGAGCTGAGATTCCGGGCCCCGGTGGCCTCACCAGGCCCGGAATGGATGCCGCGCCCCCCAGGTTCTAGCCTGGGGGGCGCGGCGTTTTTCAGCCGTGCAGGCAGGGACACCGAGGAACGAGGCACCAGATGACCGACCCCGTGACGCTGGACGGCGAAGGCTCCATCGGCGAGTTCGACGAGAAGCGCGCCGAGAACGCCATCCGCGAACTGCTGATCGCGGTCGGGGAGGACCCGGACCGGGAAGGGCTCAAGGAGACGCCGGGGCGGGTGGCCCGGGCGTACAAGGAGATCTTCGCGGGGCTGTGGCAGAAGCCCGAGGACGTGCTGACGACGACGTTCGACCTGGGGCACGACGAGATGGTGCTCGTGAAGGACATCGAGGTCCTGTCGAGCTGTGAGCACCACCTCGTGCCGTTCGTCGGTGTCGCCCACGTCGGCTACATCCCGTCCACCGACGGCAAGATCACGGGGCTGTCGAAGCTGGCCCGGCTCGTGGACGTCTACGCCCGTCGGCCGCAGGTGCAGGAACGACTCACCACGCAGATCGCCGACTCCCTGATGGAGATCCTGGAGCCGCGCGGCGTGATCGTGGTCGTCGAGTGCGAGCACATGTGCATGTCGATGCGGGGCGTGCGCAAGCCCGGGGCGAAGACCATAACGTCGGCGGTCCGCGGGCAGCTGCGCGACCCCGCGACCCGCAACGAGGCGATGAGCCTGATCATGGCGCGATAGGCGCCCCAGGGCTGCCTCAGGCCGTCGAGGTGGCCCCGGTGTTGTTGTCGTCGTCTTCCGGGAGCTTGCACACCCGCTCCAGGAAGATGGCGGCCGCTATCACCCCGATGCCCGCCAGGACCGAGAAGCCGGCGTAGATGGCCTGGTCGCGGCGGGCGGGGATGTCGAGGGACTCCAGCAGGAAGACGCCGGTGCCGCCGTACATGCCGGAGACGAGGGCGGCGACCAGCGCGCTGGCCTGCCCGAAGACGACGGCGCGGGCCGCCATCAGCGGGTCCACGCCCTTGGCCTCGGGGCGGCGCTCGCGCTGGGCCTTGAGACGGGCCCGGATCGAGAGCGCCGTGGACAGCAGGACCACGGCGATCAGGGCCAGCACGATGGGGGCGGCCAGGGGGACGCTGGGGAGGGTCCCGATCGAGGCCCACAGGCGGGCGCCCGCCCAGGACAGGATTCCGGCGACGACGAACACGCCGGCCAGCAGCCTGATGCGCAGCTCTCTCACGGTGACCCTTCAGCTCCCCCGGATCGGATGTCCTCGGTGGACCGGTGTTGTCCTCGGAGGGACAGGCCCGGTCCTCGGACGGACAGGCGTTGCCCTGATCCTTGTGCCCGACGCTCGTGCTCTTGACCTTAACGACTATTCGGGCAGCCGGAGTTCCAGGTCCTTGCGGGGTTCCACGCCGTCCCGGGTGATGTCGGCCAGGAGGCCGGAGACGGGGCCGCGGCCGGGGAGCTGGGCCTGCGGCTCCACGTCGTGCCACGGCGCCAGGACGAACGCGCGTTCGTGGGCGCGCGGGTGGGGGAGGGTGAGCGTCGGGTCGTCGGAGACGACGTCGGCGTACGCCACGATGTCGACGTCCAGCGTGCGGGCGCCCCAGCGCTCGTCGCGGACGCGGTGGAAGGCCTCCTCGACCGCGTGGGCCCGCTCCAGCAGGGACGACGGGGGCAGCGTCGTCTTCACGACGACCACCGCGTTGAAGTACGACGGCTGGCTGCCCGGCTCGACGCCCCACGGCTCGGTCTCGTACACGGGCGAGACGGCCTTCACGCGGACGCCGGGGGTGTCCTCGAGGGCGTCGATGGCGCCCTGGAGGGTCTCCAGGCGGTTGCCCAGGTTGGAGCCGAGGGAGATCACCGCGCGTTTGGGGTTGTGCAGGGTGGTGTCGGCGGCGTCCACCTGCTGGACGACGGAGGCGGGTACCGGCTGGACGGTCGGGTCGCTCGGGCCCGTGGCGAAGGACGCGGTCATACTCGGCTCCGGGTGATGGTGATCGTCACGTCGTCGAAGGGGACCGTGATCGGCGCGTCCGGTTTGTGGACGGTGACCTCGACCTCCTCCACCCCTTCGTGCTTCAGGCAGGCCTGGGCGATGCGCTCGGCGAGGGTCTCGATGAGGTTCACGGGCTCGCCCTCGACGACGGCCACGACCTCCTCCGCCACGATGCCGTAGTGCGCGGTCTTCGCCAGGTCGTCGTCGGCGGCGGCCGGCCGGGTGTCCAGGCCCAGGACGAGGTCCACGATGAAGGTCTGGCCCTCCTCGCGTTCCTTGGGGAACACACCGTGGTGCCCGCGGGCCTTCAGGCCGCGCAGCGCGACACGATCCACGCGAATCACTCCTGCAATCGTCGGTAATGGCCGGTTCGTACCGGGTGCGGGCGGCACACCGGCCTCGAACGAATCTACCTGCGGGCACTGACAGCACCGGGCCACGGGGGCGTGGGGCCGAGCCGGGGCCAGGAGGTTTCACCGTGTGTTTCCCCTGGGGAACCCGGCGGCTCACGGGTTGGTAGCCGCCCCTACCCAGGGGCTCGTGATTCCAACCACTTCTTGGTCCCTGTGGGCGGTTCCGGTGGCTCGTCGGTGGGCCGCCGGTGGGTCGTCCATCGTGCGCCTACCCACTCACGTGGGGGTGTCGTCCCCTTCGCCCTCGTCGTTTTCGGCCAGAACGGGGGAGGCGTGGTGGGACCAGAGTTTCCAGCCGGACGGCGTGCGGTGGAACACGTTGGTGGCGACCACGAGCTGGCCGACGAGCGGGCCGAGCTCCTCGCCGCCCTCGGGGGCGGGCCCGCCGCTGAGGATGTTCTCGGTGCAGGTCACCAGGGCGGTGTCGCCGGTGACGGAGACATGCACGTCGGTGAGGAAGAACTGGATGTAGTCGGTGTTCGCCATGATCAGCGCGTACGACCTGAGGACCTCGCCGCGGCCGGTGAGCACGGGCCAGCCGGGGTGCACGCAGGAGATCACGCCGGCGTCGGCGGGGTCGTGGTACTCCTCGTCGACGCCCAGGTCGGCCGGGGTGAGCCAGAGCGAGGAGAGCTCCTCGAAGTCGCCGCGCTCCATCGCCTCGTAGTAGGTGGTGTTGGCGGCTTCCACCTGCTCGACGTCGGTATGGGGGGCGCTCACCGGGTTCCTTCTGCGCCGTTGCCCGCTGCGCGCGCCCCTTCCACGGCGCGTGCGACCCGTACCGCGTCCGCCGTCGCGCGCACCTCGTGCACGCGCACCGCCCATGCGCCGGCGTGCGCTGCGAGCGCGGAGACGGCGGCCGTGGCGGCGTCGCGCTCCCGCGCGGGCGGGGGCGCCGCCTCGGGGTCGGCGGCGAGGACGCGGCCGAGGAAGCGCTTGCGGGAGGCGGCGACGAGCAGGGGGTGGCCGAGGGTGAGCAGGCGGTCGAGGTGGGCGAGCAGGACCAGATCGTGCTCGGCGTCCTTGGAGAAGCCGAGGCCGGGGTCGACGACGATGCGGTCGGGGGAGACGCCGCCGGCGAGGACGGCCTCCACGCGCGCGTGCAGTTCGTCGACGACTTCGGTGACGACGTCGTCGTAGACGCCCCTGACGTTGCCGCCCTCCAGGAAGCCGCGCCAGTGCATGACGACGAAGGGGGCGCCCGCGTCGGCGACGACCGGGATCATCGCGGGGTCGGCGAGGCCGCCGCTGACGTCGTTGACGAGGGCGGCGCCGGCGGCGAGGGACTGGGCGGCGACGGAGGCGCGCATGGTGTCGACGGAGACGGTGACGCCTTCGGAGGCGAGGCCGCGGACGACCGGGATGACGCGCTTGAGCTCCTCGGCCTCGTCGACGCGGGTGGCACCGGGGCGGGTGGACTCGCCGCCGACGTCGACCAGGTCGGCGCCCTCGGCGACGAGGGCGAGGCCGTGCTTGACGGCGGCGGCCGTGTCGAACCAGCGGCCGCCGTCGGAGAAGGAGTCGGGCGTGACGTTCACGACTCCCATGACCGCGCAGCGGTCCCATGCCGGTAGGCCGACGACGCGCCCGCGTCCGCTCTGCTTGCTCATACGTTCAGCGTAGGCCCCGTGGGGAGCCGTACCGGCGTGCGGCCCGAGCGGAAGCCCCCGGGCTGGAGGAGGGGTGGGGCTTCCGCTCGGGCCAGTCCTCAGGCGGCCCGGGGCTGATCGGGGTCACGCCGTGCGTGCCGGTCAGTGGCGTCGGGCGTCACGCCGCGCGGACGTCTCTTTCCGCCACCGCGTGCGCGCACGCGCGTGGGGCGGACCTGCGGCGGCGCAGGAAACGCGGCAGGGGGAGGGCGAGGTTCACGAAGCCCTCGGCCTGCATGGCGGCGAAGCCGATGCGGGGCAGGTCGCCGGAGGCACGGTAGACGACGAAGCGGGGTTCCCAGCGGGGCTGGAACTTGGCGTTGAACTTGTACAGCGACTCGATCTGGAACCAGCGCGAGAGGAACACGAGCAGCCCGCGCCAGGCGCGCAGCACCGGTCCCGCGCCGATCTTCTCGCCGCGCGCGAGGGCGGAGCGGAACATGGCGAAGTTGAGGGACACGCGCGTGATGCCGAACTTCGGGGCGGCCTGGAGCGCGGCCACGATGAGGAGTTCGTTCATGCCGGGGTCCGCCGAGCGGTCGCGGCGCATCAGGTCCAGGGAGGCGCCGTCGTCGCCCCAGGGCACGAAGTGCAGGATCGCCTTCAGGTCGCCGTACTCGCCCGGCTGTTCGTCGGCCTTGTGGGCGGTGGCGATCAGGCAGTCGCCGTCGGCGAGGTCGCCGATCCGGCCCAGCGCCATGGAGAAGCCGCGTTCGGTGTCGGTGCCGCGCCAGTCGTCGGCGGCCCGGCGGATGCGCTCGAGCTCGGCGTCGCCGAGGTCACGGACGCGCCGTACGCGGGTCTCGTAGCCCGCGCGCTCGATGCGCTTGACCATCTGGCGCACGTTGCGCATCGCGCGCCCGGCGAGGGAGAAATCCGCGACGTCCACCACCGCCTCGTCGCCCAGTTCGAGGGCGTCCAGGCCGGTCTCGCGGGTCCACACCTCGCCGCCGGTCTCCGAGCAGCCCATGACGGCGGGCGTCCAGGAGTGGGCCTTGGCCTCGTCCATGAAGCGCTCGATGGCGCCCGGCCAGGCCTCGATGTCGCCGATCGGGTCGCCGCTGGCGAGCATCACGCCGGAGACGACGCGGTAGGTCACCGCGGCCTTGCCGCTGGGGGAGAAGACGACGGCCTTGTCGCGGCGCAGCGCGAAGTGGCCGAGGGAGTCGCGGCCGCCGTGCTTGTCCAGCAGGGCCCGCAGCCGGGCCTCGTCGTCCTCGGTGAGGCGCGCGGCGGGGTGTTCGGGGCGGAAGGCCAGGTAGATCGTCGTGATGGCCGTGAGCAGCCCCAGGGCGCCGAGGGAGAAGGCGACCGTCCAGGAGGTGTTGCCCTGGTAGTCGACCGGGCCCTCGAAGCCGAAGAGGCCGTACAGGACGTGCGTAATGCGATCGGCCAGGCTCGGGTCGCCGACGAGCGTCTTGGGGTGGACGCTGACGATGACCAGTCCGAGGAAGAGGGAACCGGCGCCCATGAGGACGAAGTTGGCGAGCGCGCGCCAGCGGCTGCGCGGGTCGGGCAGCGCCTTGAACTGGTCGCGGTGGATCAGCAGCGGTGCGAGCAGCGCGAGCGAGATGAGCACGCCCACCGGTGAGTGGCGGTACGTGAACTGCGCGACCGCGCCGACCGGCAGCAGGACCACGGCGGCCCGCCAGGCCCGCCGCTTGCGGCGCCGGAGGCCGTGCGCCAGCAGGAGCAGCAGTACGCCCGCGCTCAGTGCGAGCGCCGCGGCGAACGGGCCGAGCGCGCCCGGCAGCACCTCGGCCAGGGTGTGCATACGGCTGTGACGGAAGCGCGGGAACACGCCCGCGGCAATGTCCAGAAGCCCCACCACCGCGCAGGCTCTGGCGACCAGGACCGGGACGGCCTCGGGGCGCGGGCCACGCAGTACGCGCCGCACGCGCGGTGATCGGCTCGGAACCCCGCCCGACATTTCCTCATCTGTCCTGACAGACATCGCATCCCGTAGTTCTGCGAGAGACCTTGGATCCGGGGCCCGATTCGGGCATCCGGCGACATTGCGCCCTCTAGGACGGTGTCTCGGGGAGAGAGGTTCACTCACTTCCTCAAAGCCGGTTCAAAGGCCGGGAAAAGGGCCGGACAAGCCCTCGCGAAGATCCGCGGGAGGCGCGTCGGCACGGGGAGAAAGCGCAGACAGGTACCGAACCATGGGTCTCACGAGCAACAACGTGCTGGTGCTGGCGATCGCGTCGGCCGTGGCTCTGTTCGTCGGCACGGTATGGCTGTGGCCACGGCTGGCGCGGCGCGGCTGGCGGGCCGTCAGCGGGCGCGTGGGCCTGCTGTTCGCGACCCAGCTGGCGCTGTTCGCGGCGCTCGGCCTCGGCGCCAACCAGTCCTTCGGGTTCTACGCGAGCTGGGCCGACCTGTTCGGGCAGGAGGACGAGCAGGGCGTGGTCATAGACCACACGGCGAACGGCGGCTCGGGCGGCCCGCTCCAGGTGACGGACGTACGACGGGTCAAGGAGACCGGCAGCGGGCGGCCGCAGCGCGGCGGTCAGATCCAGAAGGTCGACATCGTGGGCCGTACGACGCACATCGCGACGTCCGCGTTCGTGTACCTGCCGCCGGAGTACTTCCAGCCGCAGTACCGCACGCGCACGTTCCCGGCGGCCGTGGTCCTCACCGGATATCCGGGCACCGCGCAGGCGCTGGTCGACAAACTGCACTACCCGAGCACGGCGTTGGAACTCGCCAAGGACGGCCGTATGCAGCCGATGATCCTGGTGATGCTGCGGCCGACCGTGGCGCCGCCGCGGGACACGGAGTGCGTCGACATTCCGAACGGACCGCGGACGGAGTCGTTCTTCGCCAAAGATCTGCCGGACGCCGTACTCGCGCACTACCGGGTGGGCAAGAAGCCGGGCAGCTGGGGCATCATCGGCGACTCCACGGGCGGTTACTGCGCGCTGAAGCTCGCCATGCACCACCCGCAGGTGTACGCGGCGGGCGCGGGCCTTTCGCCGTACTACAAGGCGCCGATCGACCCCACCACAGGCGATCTCTTCCAGGGGAACGAGGAACTCCGCAATCGCGCCGACCTGTGGTGGTACCTCAAGCACGAGCCGGCGCCCGACACCTCACTGCTCGTCAGCAGCAGCAAGGTGGGCGAGTCGAACTACAAGGACACCCTGAAGTTCATAGAGCGCGTGAAGGCCACCGACCGGACCCGTATCTCGTCGATCATCCTGGAAAGCGGCGGGCACAACTTCAACACCTGGCGGCGGGAGATTCCGGCGACCTTGCAGTGGATGAGCGGGCGGTTGAGCGACCGCTGAGACCGGAAATGATCTTGTGGTTCGCCGGCCCGGAGATGTGCCCCTTGTCGAATTCGGTGGCCGGTCTGATTCCTGATGTCGTGTGAAGGCTCCGGGATGGCTGTGTTTTTACGGGCCGGGGCACCACGATTCGCCTACGCGCGGTAAGTTTCTGGCCATGCCACGTGGACGTCACCGCCATTCACCGCCCTTGCACAGGCTGCTGCCCCCGTCGGCGATCGCAGGCGTCTCGCTCGTCTGCGCTTTCGGCCCCTGGGTGTTCTCGCAACAGGCCGTGCTGCGTGTCATCGCCGCGAGTGCCGCGGCGACGGCGGTGGTCGGCGCCGCCGTCATGCGCCGCTGGGACGCGCAGGCCGGCAAGCAGGTCGCCGACCTCACGCGCGCGCGTGCCAGCGACGAGTGGCGGTTCGAGGAGCGGGTCGCCGAACTGGAGGCGGACCTCGAGGAGTCGCGCGAGCTGCGCGGCAAGCTGGAGCAGCGGCTGCGGGCCAAGCGCTCCGAACTGGCGGGCCTGCGCAACGAGCACGCGGCGCTGCTGCGCCGGTACGCCACGGCGGAGACCGAGCGCGCGAGCGCCCTGGAGGGCCGCCGGCTGCTCGAGATAGAGAGCGCGGCTCCGGCACGCGCGCTGCCGCCGGTGCCGGAGCTGGTTCCCGCGGTCGCCGACGCTGCCGAGGAGGCCGAGGCTGTGGCTGCCCCGGTCGAGGACGCGGACGTGCAGAGCGCGGAGGGCGTCGAGACCGCCGAAGCCGACGACAAGCCGGAGACGCCCGCGATCTTCTCGCCGGAGGGTTCGCAGTTGTTCCTGCGGGCGAAGGTGGCGCTGGCGCGGCTCGACGCGGAGGGGGCGGGGGCTGCCGGCGACGAGGCTGACGCCGCTGCCGACTCCGGTGACTCGGTGAAGGGCGACGAGGCTCCCAAGTCCAAGGAGGCCTCCTCGAAGGACGCCCCCACGGAAGCTCCCCAGGGCGAGGGTTCGCCCAAGGACGACGGTTCCCCGAAGGGGGACGGCACGCCGGACGGTGACGGCGGTCCGAAGGGCGACGGTCCCGCGAAGAGCGTGCCGGCCCAGGCCGGTCCCGTCGCCGCCGAGGTCGCCGCTCCCGGCGACTCCGCAGCGGAGGCCGCGCAGGAGGACGAGGCGCAGGGGCAGCCCGCGGCGGCCGACGGGCATGAGCGCGCGGCCGCCGTCACCAGCACCGCGGCCAAGCCGGCCCAGCCCGTGCAGCAGCCCTCCGGACACTTCGTCGCGCCGACCGCGGTGGCCGTCGTACCGGCCACGCCCGTGCGGCGCCCGGCGGTCGAGGGCGGCTTCGACTTCTTCGGCACCCAGAAGGCGTCCGCCGCCCTGGAGGCGGTGCAGAACGAGGACCTCGCCGACGTGGTGGGCCAGGAGGCGCTCGCCCTCCACAAGGCCGAGGCGGAGGCGGAGTTCAAGCCGGCCGACGAGGAGTCACGCGGCGTCGGTCAGGTCATCGACCTGACGGCCCATGACGAGACGGAGCAGATCGACGTGCAGGGGCTGCGGAGCGCGGTGTCCTGAGCGACGTGACTGACGGCGAGGCCGTGTGGTTCCCGGGTGGGGCCGCGCGGCCTCGCCGTTTTCGTCCGCGCTCGCGGCGCCTTCAGGCCGTCTTTCGTCTGGGCTCGCGCCGCCGTCAGGCCATCCAGCGGTCGGGCAGCGCGTCGCGGCGTCCCGTGCGGGAGCGTTCGGCCTGTGACCGGAGCAGCTCGGCGGCCTCCTCCGCGTCCCGCAGACGGGCCGTGACGGTCTTGTCGGCCCCGGTGTCCACATGGACGTCGGCGAGCCGCCACAGGCGCTGCCAAGGCCCTTGCACGAGCCGTACGCTCTGCACCTTGGCGTGCGGGACCAGGGCGAGGCTGCGCCTGAGGAGTCCCTGCCGGGACGCGAACACCGCGTCGGTGACGGCGAGTCCGTAGCCGCGCCAGCACAACGGCACGCACCGTCCCGCGCGCCGCGGCGGCCGGGACAGGGCGTCCGGCGGCGGCACGGTCACCCCGGGCAGCACGCGCGCGACGACCGCCTCGGCGACCGCGCGCGGAGCGACCGGCACCAGCACCGAGTTGGACGACCCGGCCACGTCCAGCTCCACCCGCACCCAGCCGCGCCGCCGCCACAGCAGCGGCTCCACGATCCGCACGGTCTGCACGCGTCCCGGCGGCACCGTCTCGTGCGTGCGGTCCAGGAGCCCGTGGTCGATCCGCAGCCCGTCCGGTGACTCGCCCACGGTCCAGTCGTACTCGCCGACGAACCGCCCCACGCTGCTCGCGCCCGCCGCGCCGAGCAGGGGCACGCCGGTCGCGAGGACCGTCCACAGGCTGTGGGTGGCGAACCACAGGACGGGCGGTACGACGAGAGCGGCGACCAGCGCGCCCCAGGTGGCGCCCGTGAGCACGAGGGCGATCGCGAGGTCACGCGGGGGCGTGCGCAGCAGCTCGCGCGCCGGCGCCTCGCCGACTTCGTGCGCCGTCTCGGGCGCGAACCCGGCGGCGCGCGCGAGGAGTTCCGCGCGCAGCGCACGCGCCTCGCGCTCCCCGAGGAAGGCGAGCTCGTCCTTCTTGTCGGCGCCTATGACGTCGAGTTTCAGCTTGGCGACGCCCGCCACGCGCGCGAGGAGCGGCTGGGTGACGTCGACGGCCTGGATGCGCTCCAGCCGGATGTGCACGGTGCGCCGGAACAACAGCCCGGTACGGATGCGCAGTTCGGACTCGGTGACCGCGAAGTGCGTGTACCACCAGGTGAGGAAGCCGTACAGGGCGGCGGCCGGGACCAGGACGGCGAGCGCGATCAGCAGGGTCGTGGTCGTCAGCCGGGTCAGCTGGCGCTGCGCCTGGTCGGGGTCGTGCACCGCCCAGCCGATGAGCACCGCGACCGGCGCCCACGCCCGCCTGAGCGGCGTCACGGGGTGCAGCCGCCGCTCGGTCACCGGCGGCTTCGCCCGCAGCCCGGGCACGCCGTCGTCGAGGCCGGGCGTCGTCACAGGCCCGCCGATCGGGCCTCGCCGAGCTCGGTGAGCCGGTCGCGCAGCCGTTCCGCCTCGGCCGGGTCGAGGCCGGGGATGGTCGCGTCGGTCGCGGCGGCGGCCGTGTGGAGCTGGACGCTGGCGAGCCCGAAGTGCCGTTCCACGGGGCCGGAGGTGACCTCGACGAGCTGCATCCGCCCGTACGGCACGACCGTCTCCTCGCGCCACAGCACGCCCCGGCTGATCAGCAGGTCGTCCGCGCGCTCGGCGTAGCGCCAGGAGGCCCAGTTGCGGCCGAGCATCACCCAGCCCCACCCGATGACGGCCAGCGGCAGCAGCGCGAACGCGGCCCAGCCAGGCCCGGCGAACAGTCCGAGCAGCCCGCCCAGCGCGAGGGCGATCAGCCCCAGCCACACCACCAGCAACAGCCGTCGCATCCGCAGCAGCCCCGGGGGCAGCCCGATCCACACCGGCTCACCCGCCGCCGGCTCCGTGTCCTGCCCGCTCCCCGTCTCCATAGGGCCAGCGTACGTAGGAGAGACTGTGTCCATGACTCCCACGACGGAGACCACGGTCGGTATCGGCGGCGCCGCGGAGAGCACCGACATGGTGCTCAACATCGGGCCCCAGCACCCGTCGACGCACGGTGTGCTGCGCCTCAGGCTCGTCCTGGACGGCGAGCGGATCCAGCACGCGGAGCCGGTGATCGGCTACATGCACCGCGGCGCGGAGAAGCTCTTCGAGGCGCGCGACTACCGCCAGATCATCATGCTCGCCAACCGCCACGACTGGCTGTCGGCCTTCTCCAACGAGCTGGGCGTGGTCCTCGCCGTCGAGCGCATGCTGGGCATGGAGGTGCCCACGCGCGCGGTGTGGACGCGCACGCTGCTCGCGGAGCTCAACCGGGTGCTCAACCACCTGATGTTCCTCGGCTCGTACCCGCTGGAGCTCGGCGGCATCACGCCGGTCTTCTACGCGTTCCGGGAGCGCGAGGTGCTCCAGAACGTCATGGAGGAGGTCTCCGGCGGGCGCATGCACTACATGTTCAACCGCGTCGGCGGCCTCAAGGAGGACCTCCCGGCCGGCTGGACGGGACGCGCGCGTGCCGCCGTCGCCGCCGTGCGCTCGCGCATGGACGTGTACGACGACCTGGTGCTCGGCAACGAGATCTTCCGGGGGCGCACGCGGGGCGTGGGCGCGCTCGCGCCGCAGACCGTGCACGCCTACGGCGTGAGCGGGCCCATCGCGCGCGCCTCCGGCGTCGACTTCGACCTGCGCCGCGACGAGCCCTACCTCGCCTATGGCGAGCTCCAGGACACCCTCAAGGTGGCCACCCGCACCGAGGGCGACTGCCTGGCCCGCTTCGAGGTCCTCCTGGAGCAGACCCACAACTCCCTGGACCTCGCCGACGCCTGCCTCGACCGGCTGGCCGGCCTGGAGCCCGGCCCGATCAACCAGCGGCTCCCGAAGGTCCTCAAGGCGCCCGAGGGCCACACCTACGCCTGGACCGAGAACCCGCTCGGCATCAACGGCTACTACCTCGTCAGCAAGGGCGAGAAGACGCCGTACCGCCTCAAGCTGCGCTCGGCGTCGTACAACAACATCCAGGCGCTGGTGGAGCTGCTGCCGGGGACGCTGGTCGCCGACATGGTGGCGATCCTGGGGTCACTGTTCTTCGTGGTCGGGGACATCGACAAGTAGGTCGCCGAGGGGCGCGTGGTCGATGCCGACCGGCTGGAGCAGCCAGCCGAAGTCGCCGAGGCCGCCGGGTGCGGTGAGTTCGGCGGCTTCGCCGGCGGTCGCGAGGGCGCGTACGTAGGCCGCGGGTTGTGTGGTCGCGAGGGTGAGCAGGGGGCGTGCGCCGGCGACCCCCAAGGCGCGCAGGGCGGCGCGCTGTGTCAGCGCGCGCCCCCCGGGCACGGCGCACGCCTCCAGCGCGGCGTCCAGCGCGACGTGCGCCGTGATGTCGCACGACCCGTCCGGCACGGGCGCCGTCTCGCGCCCCGCGCGGAATCCGGTGAGCGTCCCGAACAGGGGGCGCGCGTCCGCAGTGTGCGCGTAGTCGACCGCCACCGCGAGCCCCCGCGCCACCGCCGCGACCGCGTCGGCCCACGCCTCGTCCCGGGGCAGCCCGACCTCCGCACGCAGCCCCTCCTCGGCCGGCAGCGGCCACCACCGCGCGAGCCACCCCGCCTCCGCGCCGGAGAGCGGCTCCCCGAGCCGTTCGGTCCCGTCCCGTCGTACGAGCACCCGGCGTGCGACCCCCGTGGAGTCCACCTCGGCGATCTCCACCGGCACGTTGTCGAGCCACTCGTTGGCGAACAGCAGCCCGGTGATCCCGCGCGGGGGCTCCGGCAGCCACTCGATCCGGTGGTCGAGGCCGGGCGGGCGGTCGGCGATCTCGACGGCGTACGCGCGCGTGCGGGCCGCGACCTCCGCGGGGAGGGAGGCGAGGACCCCGGTGACCAGCTCGCCCCGGCCGGCCGCCATGTCGACGAAGTCGAGAGTCGGGGGCCGGCCCAGGGCCTCGTCGACCCAGCACAGCAGCCGGGCCACGGCCTCGGCGAACAGCGGCGACGCGTGGACGGACGTACGGAAGTGACCCGCCGGGCCCTCCGGGCGGCGGTAGAAGCCGTCAGGGCCGTACAGGGCGGCCTGCGTCGCCGCCCGCCAGCCGCGCCACTCCTCCGCCGTCCCGTCCGTCACGGCGCCAGACTATGCGCACAGGGGAGCGAAGCCTCCACCTTGGGGAGTATGCCGGGGGCGCATGGATCGACCCTCCGGTTGACCCCTGCACCTATCACGCTTCCCTACGCTGGGTTACGTGCAGCGCCTCTATGACTTCCTCCGCAGGCACCCGACATGGGTCGACGGCTTCTGGGCCGTCTTCCTGTTCGGGATCTCGGTCGTGTTCGAAGTCGCCGAGCAGGCGGACGAGGGTACGGACGCGGAGGCCGCGGTCGTCCCGATCATCCTCCTGCTGAGCCTGGTGATCGCGCTGCGCCGGCGCATGCCGGAGAAGATGCTGCTCCTGGCCATCGCCATCGGCGTCGCCCAACTGCTGGCGGACGTGCCCACGACACCGGGCGACTTCGCGTTCCTGGTCATCGTCTACACCGTCGCCGCGACCGGCGCCCGCTGGGCGTCCCGGCTCGCGCTCGCCATGGGCCTGAGCGCGGCGTGCGTGGCGCACTTGCGGTGGTGGAACCACGACGCGAGCGCCCTGGCCAACGCGGCGCTCATCGTCTTCCAGACGGTGCCGTTCGCGCTGGCCTGGGTGCTCGGCGACTCGGTGCGCACCCGCCGCGCCTACTTCGCGCAGCTTGAGGAGCGCGCGAGCCGGCTCGAGAAGGAGCGCGAGGCGCAGGCGAAGGTCGCGGTCGCCGCCGAACGCGCCCGCATCGCGCGCGAGCTCCACGACGTGGTCGCGCACAACGTCTCGGTGATGGTCGTGCAGGCCGACGGCGCGGCGTACGTCCTCGACGCCGCGCCCGACCAGGCCAAGAAGGCCCTGGAGACGATCTCCTCCACCGGCCGCCAGGCCCTCGCCGAGATGCGCCGCCTGCTGGGCGTGCTGCGCACCGGCGAGCACCAGGAGGTCGGCGAGTACGTCCCACAGCCCGACGTCGAGCAGATCGACGACCTGGTCGAGCAGTGCCGCACCTCCGGCCTGCCGGTCGACTTCAAGGTGGAGGGCACGCCGCGCCCGCTGCCCAGCGGCGTCGAGCTGACGGCGTACCGCATCGTGCAGGAGGCGCTCACCAACACCCGCAAGCACGGCGGGCCCAACGCGGGCGCGAGCGTGCGCCTGGTGTACTTCGACGACGGGCTCGGCCTGCTGGTCGAGGACGACGGCAAGGGCGCCCCGCACGAGCTGTACGAGGACGGCGGCGCCGACGGCCAGGGCCACGGCCTGATCGGGATGCGCGAGCGCGTCGGTATGGTCGGCGGCACGCTGGATGCGGGACCGCGTCCGGGCGGAGGATTCCGTATCAGCGCGCTGCTCCCGCTCAAACCGGCGCATTGACGCCGACGCACGCCCCCTGTTGACACCTGTAACACCCCTGCCGACGCAACCAGAAGAGTCGTAGAGAGACGGAAGAGGCCCCGATGACGATCCGCGTGATGCTCGTCGACGACCAGGTGCTGCTGCGCACCGGGTTCCGGATGGTGCTCGCCGCCCAGCCGGACATGGAGGTCGTCGCGGAGGCGGGCGACGGCGTCGAGGCCCTCCAGGTGCTGCGGGCCACGACCGTCGACGTGGTGCTGATGGACGTGCGCATGCCGAAGCTGGACGGTGTGGAGACCACCCGCCGCATCTGCCAGGAGGAGAACCCGCCGAAGGTGCTCATCCTGACCACGTTCGACCTCGACGAGTACGCGTTCTCCGGGCTGAAGGCGGGCGCGTCCGGCTTCATGCTCAAGGACGTGCCACCCGGCGAGCTCCTCGCGGCGATCCGCGCGGTGCACAGCGGGGACGCGGTGGTGGCGCCCTCGACCACGCGCCGCCTCCTCGACCGGTTCGCGCCGATGCTGCCGAGCACCGGCAAGGAGCCCCAGCACAAGGAACTGGAGCGGCTCACCGACCGCGAGCGCGAGGTCATGGTGCTGGTCGCCCAGGGCCTGTCCAACGGCGAGATCGCGGCCCGCCTTGTCCTGTCCGAGGCGACCGTGAAGACCCATGTGGGCCGCATCCTGACCAAGCTGGGGCTCAGGGACCGGGTGCAGGTGGTCGTCCTGGCCTACGAGACGGGGCTGGTGCGGGCCGGCGGGCACGGCTGACATCCGGTGAGCGCGCCCCGCGCGTGACCGCCGCCCACTAGGGTCTGCGCATGCTCCTGTGGATCAACGGCCCCTTCGGCGGCGGGAAGACGCAGACGGCGTACGAGATCCAGCGCCGGCTGCCCGGCAGCGTCGTCTGCGACCCCGAGCACGCCGGCTTCGGGCTGCGCCGCATGCTGCCGCCCGAACTGCGCGGCGACTTCCAGGATCTGACGTCCTGGCGGCAGGGCGTCGTCGAGGTCCTCGACGTCGCTCTCACCAAGCACGACGGTGTGGTCATCGCTCCGATGACGGTGACGGACTCCGGCTACTTCGCCGAGACCGTGGGCCGCCTGGGCGAACTCGGCCATGACGTACGCCACTTCACGCTCCTCGCGCGGCGCGAGACGGTCGTCAAGCGGCTCCGGGAACGCGGCTTCGGGCACCTTCTTCAGTTCGTGGGCGGGAAGAACGCCGGTCTGGGGCGCGAGACCTGGGCCGTGCAGCAGCTCGACCACTGTCTGGAGCGGCTGCGCGAGCCGGAGTTCGCCGAGCATCTGTGGACCGACGACTCGACCGTGCCGAAGACGGCGGACCGGATCGCCGTCCTCGCCGGGCTGCGGCTGCGGCCGAACAACGAGGGCGCGCTGCGGACGCGGCTCCGGCAGGTGCGGATCGGGGTGAAGCACATCCGGTTCGACTGAGCCGGACTCCCGCGCGCTCAGCGCAGGATGCCCTCCAGGAAGTCGCTGCCCAGCCGCGCCACCATGGTCACGTCCAGCTGGTGCAGGACGTACCGTCCGCGGCGGCGGGTGGTGATCAGGCCCGCCTTCTTCAGGACGCTCAGGTGGCGGGATATCTCGGGAGCGGTCATGCCGTGCGCCTGGGCCAGCTCGCTCGTGGTGTACGCGCTGCGGGCCAGATGGCGGCACAGGCGCATCCGGACGGGGTGGGAGAGCGCGGTCATCCGCAGGGCCAGCTGTTCCACCGAGGACGGTGACGCCAGCTCGGGGGTGCCGACCGGGTAGTGCAGGGTCGGCTGCCAGCCGTGGCGGTGCAGGACGCTCAGATGCGGCCAGCCCAGGCTCGTCGGGACGAGCAGCAGGCCGCCGTCCTCCGTGGCGGTCCGGCCCTCGCCCAGCTTGTCGACGGTGATCCGCGCGGAGGCCTCGTCGAGGGTCACCGCCGGGGAGACCGCGGTCAGCGCCTCGGCGAGGCCCTTGTGGCGCAGCAGGTCGGTCTTGTGGCGGGCGTCGGCCGCGAGCTGGTGGCGCAGCCGGGACCAGGTGTCGGCGAAGAACGCCGCGTCGCAGTCCTCGACGAACTCGCGGAACCAGGTCCGGATCCGCACCGGGTCGGCCAGCAGCCGCTCGGTGAACCGCACCTGCTGGGGCCCGCGCGACGCGGCCAGCTCCAGGGCGCGCCGGTGCAGCTCGGGGTCGGAGAGCACGGATGGGCCGTACGACGAGTAGGGCACCGCGCAGGTGAACTCCAGGGCCGCGTCCACGAACTGTTCGTCCGTCAGCTTGTCGAGCTGGTCCAGCTCCTGGGCGATCGTCGCCCCAGGAAGCGTGCTCCGGCCCGGAATGCCGGCGAAGGGCATGAACAGGTCGGAGAACGTCGTCCGCCACAGGAAGTCCGCCTCGCACATCCGGTCGGCGAGGTGCGAGTCGAGCCGCGCGGTCACGCCGGTCACCCAGCCCTGCTGTCCCGGATGATGCCCCGGCTCGGCCAGCGCGTGCAGCGCCATGGCGAGCTCGGCCAGCGGTGAGGGCACGAAGGCGACCCTCTCCGGCCGCAGCCCCGCGATGTCGATGCGCACGCTCATGCCCTCATGGTGCACCCCGCCACTGACAACGCCGCCCCCGATTGACGGCGGCCGTCAATCGGCGCGACTTCGCCGCCGTACCGGCGCAGCCTGGGAGCACGGGGCAGCCGCGGCCCCCGCCCTGTCGGAGCACGTCCCGAGAAGGCGATCAGTCATGAGCATCACGCAGCAGTACCTCCTCGACACCTACCGCGCCCAGCAGCACGGCGAGCCCGCCCCGCCCGCGCCCGGCGCCCACGACTGGCAGGTCGTGCGCGAGTGGCGGGACCACCGCCTCTTCCGCGCGGTGCTCGCCGAACGGCCGGCCCGGGGGCGGATACGGCAGGCCTTGGGCCGCCGGTTGCACCTCACCCGCTGATCCCTACGGCAGCCGTGCCACGAAGTCCGCGACCGCCGTCTTCACGTCGTCGGCCGTCCACTCCAGGCCGGCGGCGCCGACGGTGACCTCGGTGAGGGCGAGGCCGGGCCCGCCGCGGTCCCAGTAGCCGGTGAACAGATACGTCCCCGTCTCCTCCGCCTGCTGCACCGCCGCCTCGACCAGGACCTCGGGGTCGTACGGCAGCCAGACCTGGAACTGGTGGGTGTGCGGCTCCTCGGGGTGCACGCGCGCCCAGGGCACGCCCGCCTGGGCGAACCCCTCCCGCAGCGCGGCGGCCACCACGCGCGCGTGGCGGACGTACTCGGGCAGTCTGGGCTGTTCCCGCTCCAGGCCGACGAGTGCGGACAGCGCGGTGGGGAACTGCTGGAAGGCCATCCCGCCGTACCGGTGCCGCCAGGTCTTCGCCTCGTCCACCAGCGTCTTCGGGCCGGCGAGCGCGGCTCCGGCGAGGCCTTCGAGGGACTTGTAGAACGACACGTAGACGCTGTCCGCCAGGCCCGCGATCTCGTCCAGGGGGCGGCCGAAGTGGACGGTGGTCTCCCACAGGCGCGCGCCGTCGAAGTGCACCACCGCGTCGCGCTCCCGCGCCGCGTCCACGACCTCGGTGAGCTCCTCCCAGGTCGGCAGGACGAATCCGGCGTCCCTCAGGGGCAGTTCCAGCATCAGCGCGCCGTAGGGCTCGTCGAAGTCGCGCACCTCGTCGGCGGTGGGCAGCCGCGGCTCGCTGGTCAGGCGCACCGGGCGCAGGCCGCTGACCTGGGTGAAGGCATGGCGCTCGTGGACCTCGGGGTGGGCCAGCGGATGCAGGGCGACCGTGGGGTTCCCGGTACGGGCCGCCCAGCAGCGCAGGGCGATCTGCTGGGCCATCGTGCCCGTGGGGAAGAACGCGGCGGCCTCCTTGCCCAGCAGGGACGCGACCCGCTCCTCCAGGGCCGTCACGACGCCGTTGCCGTAGATGTCCGCGGGCTCCTCCAGGTCGTAGACCTCGGGTGCGGCCTCCGCCAGTGACGTGAGCCGCTCCCGGATCGTGCCGCTGAGCCCGCCGCGCCACAGAAGCCGTCGTGCCGCCCGCGCGGCGTTCCGGCGGCGCTCCCGCAACCGCTCCTCCGCCGACTTCTCGTCCACCTGCTCCGCAGCATCGCTCATGCCCGGGATCATGCCTCGCGGTCCGTCCCGCGGGCACCCGCATTTCCGTTCCCGCGCGACGTGGGGAAACCCACAGCCTGTGGACAACCGGACGACCCTGGAACCAATCGCGTTAACATGACGAGAAATCGTCCGGTACCCAGATGCGGACTGGAACGGGAAGGCCTCCGTCGCGTGAGTACAAGCCAACAGCCAGACCCGAGGGACCGCCCCGCGCGCCTCACCGTCGGCGTCGTCGGCGCCGGACGCGTGGGGCCCGCGCTGGCCGCGTCCCTCCAGCTCGCCGGGCACCGCCCGGTGGCCGTCTCCGGGGTGTCCGACGCCTCCCGCAGGCGGGCCGCCGAGATGCTCCCGGACGTACCGCTCGTGCCGCCCGCCGAGGTCCTCCAGCGTGCCGACCTGGTGCTCCTGACCGTCCCGGACGACACCCTGCCCGGCCTCGTGGAGGGTCTCGCCGAGACCGGCGCCGTACGGCCGGGACAGCTCCTGGTGCACACCTCCGGGCGGTACGGCGCGAAGGTCCTCGACCCCGCCCTGCGCGCGGGCGCGCTGCCGTTGGCCCTGCACCCGGCGATGACCTTCACCGGCACGCCCGTGGACGTCCAGCGGCTCGCCGGCTGCTCCTTCGGGGTCACCGCGCCCGAGGAGCTGCGGATGGCCGCCGAGGCCCTCGTCATCGAGATGGGCGGCGAGCCCGAGTGGATCGCCGAGGAGCGCCGGCCGCTCTACCACGCGGCACTCGCGCTGGGCGCCAACCACCTCGTCACGCTGGTCGCCCAGTCCATGGAGCTGCTGCGGGAGGCCGGTGTCACGGCCCCCGACCGGATGCTCGGCCCGCTCCTCGGCGCCGCCCTCGACAACGCCCTGCGCTCCGGTGACGCGGCCCTGACCGGCCCCGTCGCGCGCGGGGACGCCGGCACCGTCGCCGCGCACGTCTCCGAGCTGCGCAAGTACTCCCCGCAGACCGTCGCCGGCTATCTGGCGATGGCCCGCGCGACCGCCGACCGGGCGCTCGCCCACGGGCTGCTCAAGCCCGAGCTCGCCGAGGACCTCCTCGGGGTACTCGCCAACGGGACCCACGGACCCGACGGGACCCCCGGCACCGACGGCACCGAGGGAGATGCCGGATGACCACCACCCTGCTGCGCACCGCCGACGAGCTCCACGCGCGCGTCCGCGAAGGCCGCCGCGCCGTCGTGATGACCATGGGCGCCCTGCACGAGGGCCACGCCACCCTGATCCGCACCGCGCGCGAGATCGCGGGAGCCGAGGGCGAGGTCGTCGTCACCGTCTTCGTGAACCCCCTGCAGTTCGGCCAGGGCGAGGACCTCGACCGCTACCCCCGCACCCTCGACGCCGACATCAAGATCGCCGAGGAGGCGGGCGCGGACGCCGTGTTCGCGCCCTCCGTCGACGAGGTCTACCCCGGCGGCGAGCCCCAGGTCCGCATCAGCGCGGGCCCCATGGGCGAGCGCCTGGAGGGCTCCTCACGCCCCGGCCACTTCGACGGCATGCTCACCGTCGTCGCCAAGCTGCTGCACCTCACCCGTCCCGACGTCGCCCTGTACGGGCAGAAGGACGCCCAGCAGCTCGCCCTGATCCGGCGCATGGTGCGGGACCTGAACTTCGGCGTCGAGATCGTCGGCGTACCGACCGTGCGCGAGGACGACGGCCTGGCCCTGTCCAGCCGCAACCGCTACCTCTCGCCCCAGGAGCGCCGCACCGCCCTCGCGCTCTCCCAGGCCCTGTTCGCGGGCCGCGACCGGCACGCCGCCCAGGAGGCGCTGCGGGCCCGCGCGCGCGAGGTGCCCGCCACGCACGCGCGTGCCGAGGCGCTGAGCGCCATAGGGGAGTCCCGCGCGGCCGCCGACGCGCACGCCGTCGCGAAGGCGATCCCGGGCGCCCCCTCGGCCGTACGCGCCGCCGCCCGCCTGGTCCTCGACGACGCCGCGCGCCTCTCGCCGCCGCTCCAGCTCGACTACCTGGCCCTGGTCGACCCTTCCGACTTCACCGAGGTCGACGACGACTTCACCGGCGAGGCCGTACTCGCCGTCGCCGCCCGGGTGGGGACGACCCGGCTGATCGACAACCTCCCGCTCACCTTCGGAAACCTCGGAGCCGCCTCGTGACCAGCACAGGCATACGACTGCACGCGCCCGCGCCCGGGTGGTCCATCGACGCGGACGTGGTCGTCGTCGGCTCCGGCGTCGCCGGCCTGACCGCGGCCCTGCGCTGCGAGGCCGCGGGCCTGAGGACCGTCGTCGTCACCAAGGCCCGCCTCGACGACGGCTCGACCCGCTGGGCGCAGGGCGGCGTCGCCGCGGCTCTCGGCGAGGGCGACACCCCCGAGCAGCACCTCGACGACACCCTGGTCGCCGGCGTGGGCCTGTGCGACGAGAACGCGGTCCGCATCCTCGTCACCGAGGGCCCCGGCGCGGTACGCCGCCTCATCGAGACCGGCGCCCACTTCGACGAGTCCGAAGAGGGCGACCTGGAGCTCACCCGCGAGGGCGGCCACCACCGCCGCCGCATCGCCCACGCGGGCGGCGACGCGACCGGCGCGGAGATCTCCCGCGCGCTCGTCGAGGCCGTACGCGCGCGTGGCCTGCGCACGATCGAGAACGCGCTCGTCCTGGACCTCCTCACGGACGCCGACGGCCGTACGGCGGGTGTCTCCCTGCACGTCATGGGCGAGGGCCAGCACGACGGCGTGGGCGCCGTGCACGCCCCCGCGGTCGTCCTCGCGACCGGCGGCATGGGCCAGGTCTTCGCCGCCACCACCAACCCGTCCGTGTCGACCGGCGACGGCGTGGCCCTCGCACTCCGCGCGGGCGCCGAGGTCAGCGACCTGGAGTTCGTCCAGTTCCACCCGACCGTGCTCTTCCTGGGCCCCGACGCCGAGGGCCAGCAGCCCCTGGTCTCCGAGGCCGTCCGCGGTGAGGGCGCCCACCTGGTCGACGCCGACGGCGTGCGCTTCATGGTCGGCCAGCACGAACTGGCCGAGCTCGCACCCCGCGACATCGTCGCCAAGGGCATCCTGCGCCGCATGCTGGAGAAGGACGCCGAGCACATGTACCTCGACGCCCGGCACTTCGGCGCCGACATGTGGGAGCACCGCTTCCCGACGATCCTCGCCGCCTGCCGCGCCCACGGCATCGACCCGGTCACCGAGCCCATCCCGATCGCCCCGGCCGCCCACTACGCCTCCGGCGGCGTGCGCACCGACTCCCACGGCCGTACGACCGTCCCGGGCCTGTACGCGTGCGGCGAGGTCGCCTGCACCGGCGTGCACGGCGCGAACCGGCTCGCGTCGAACTCCCTCCTGGAGGGCCTCGTCTACGCCGAACGCATCGTCGCGGACATCACGGCGGAGCACGCCGCGAACGGCCTCCACGCGCGCGTGCCTGAGCCGGTCGAGCACCCCGAGAAGCCCGCGCACCCCCTTCAGTCGCCCGAGGCGCGGTTCGCGATCCAGCGGATCATGTCGGCCGGCGCGGGCGTCCTGCGCTCCGCCGAGTCCCTGGCGCAGGCGGCCGAGCAGCTCCAGCGGCTGCACGCCGACGCCCGCGACGCCCTCGACGAGAACGGCAAGACCGCCGAGCCCGGCGTCGACACCTGGGAGGCCACCAACCTCCTGTGCGTGGCCCGCGTCCTGGTCACCGCCGCCCAGCAGCGCGAGGAGACGCGCGGCTGCCACTGGCGCGAGGACGAGCCCGACCGCGACGACGCGGCATGGCGCCGCCACATCGTCGTACGGCTGAATCCGGACCGCACACTCGCCGTACACACCACGGATACCGCAGACTTCCCCCCGACCCGCCGGCCCCTTCAGGAGCAGTGACAGCAGTGAGCACCGACGAACTTCCTCTCGCCTCCTCCGGCGGTTGCGGCGACGGCTGCGCCTGTGGCGCGGACGGCGGCGAGGAGTACCTGGAGTGCGGGCTCGACCCCGCGCTCGCCCAGCTCCTGGCCGACGCCGGGCTCGACCCCGTGGAGGTCGAGGACATCGCCAACGTGGCCATCCAGGAGGACCTCGACCACGGCGTGGACGTGACGACCGTCGCGACCATCCCCGAGGACGCCGTCGCCACCGCCGACTTCGTCGCGCGCGAGGCGGGCGTCGTGGCCGGCCTCAGGGTCGCCGAGGCGGTCGTCTCGGTGGTCTGCGAGGACGAGTTCGAGGTCGAGCGGCACGTGGAGGACGGCGACCGTGTGGAGGCCGGGCAGAAGCTCCTGTCGGTCACCACGCGCACGCGTGACCTCCTCACCGCCGAGCGCAGCGCGCTCAACCTGCTGTGCCGGCTGTCCGGCATCGCGACCGCCACGCGCGCGTGGGCGGACGTCCTGGACGGCACCAAGGCACGCGTGCGTGACACGCGCAAGACGACGCCGGGCCTGCGCTCGCTGGAGAAGTTCGCGGTGCGCTGCGGCGGCGGCGTGAACCACCGCATGTCGCTGTCCGACGCGGCCCTGGTGAAGGACAACCACGTGGTCGCCGCCGGCGGCGTCGCCCAGGCCTTCAAGGCCGTACGGGAGGCCTTCCCGGACGTGCCGATCGAGGTCGAGGTCGACACCCTGCACCAGCTGCGCGAGGTCGTGGACGCGGGCGCGGACCTGATCCTCCTGGACAACTTCACGCCGGGCGAGTGCGAGGAGGCGGTGGCGCTCGTGCACGGGCGGGCCGCGCTGGAGGCCTCGGGCCGGCTGACGCTGGACAACGCGCGCGCGTACGCCGACACGGGCGTCGACTACCTCGCCGTAGGAGCCCTCACCCACTCCTCGCCGATCCTCGACATCGGTCTCGACCTGCGTGAGGCGGAGTAGTCGCGATGCTCCTCACGATCGACGTAGGCAACACCCACACCGTCCTCGGCCTGTTCGACGGCGAGGAGATCGTCGAGCACTGGCGCATCTCCACGGACGCCCGCCGCACGGCCGACGAACTGGCGGTGCTGCTCCAGGGCCTCATGGGCATGCACCCGCTGCTGGGCGACGAGCTGGGCGACGGCATCGACGGCATCGCGATCTGCGCGACGGTCCCCTCGGTGCTGCACGAGCTGCGTGAGGTCACGCGGCGGTACTACGGCGACGTGCCGGCGGTCCTGGTCGAGCCGGGCGTGAAGACGGGCGTGCCGATCCTCACCGACAACCCCAAGGAGGTCGGCGCGGACCGCATCATCAACGCGGTCGCCGCGGTCGAGCTCTACGGCGGCCCCGCGATCGTCGTCGACTTCGGTACGGCGACGACGTTCGACGCGGTCTCCGCGCGCGGGGAGTACGTCGGCGGGGTCATCGCGCCCGGCATCGAGATCTCCGTCGAGGCGCTCGGCGTCCGGGGCGCGCAGCTGCGGAAGATCGAGGTGGCCCGGCCGCGGAGCGTGATCGGCAAGAACACGGTCGAGGCGATGCAGTCCGGCATCATCTACGGCTTCGCGGGCCAGGTCGACGGGGTCGTGAACCGGATGGCCCGGGAGCTGGCGGAGGACCCGGACGACGTGACGGTGATCGCCACCGGTGGCCTCGCGCCGATGGTCCTCGGCGAGTCGTCGGTGATCGACGAGCACGAGCCGTGGCTGACGCTGGTGGGGCTGCGGTTGGTGTACGAGCGGAACGTCTCG
Organism: Streptomyces justiciae; assembly: GCF_015163075.1. GTDB lineage: Bacteria > Actinomycetota > Actinomycetes > Streptomycetales > Streptomycetaceae > Streptomyces > Streptomyces justiciae. Next base: position 45,613 of record NZ_JADDXU010000003.1, on the reverse strand, counting down.
CGGATGTGAGGCGGCGCCGCCCCTTGCTGCGGGGCGGCGCAACCGGGTGGCCCCGCACGCCACGCCCATCCCCTATGTCGAATTTGTCTGATTAGCGCGTATCGTCGCCGCATGCCCACGCCATACGGATCCCGCGGCGGCATGGCGTTCGGCGTGGAGGAGCTGCGTGTGCTCCGCCGCGCTCTCGCCCTCGCCCTTCACCCCCGAACCGCCTCGGCCGAGGACGTCCAGGACTGTCTCCGCCTAGCCGACTCCCTCGACGAGGCGATGCGCGAGGGCGCCCGGCTGCGTGCCTTCCTGGTGGCCGACCTCGCCCGGTACCGCGACGCCCTGCCCGGCACCGCCGCCGGCTACCTCACCCTCCTGGAGGAGGCGCTGGGCGCCGGGTACCGCCCGAACCCCGACGACCTCGCCGCGCTGCGCGCCCTGCGGGGCAACCCCACGGCGGCCGCGCTGCTGGACCGCTGCCAGAGGCTCGCGGAACAGGACGTACGCGCCCGTCTGGCCCGCGGTAAGGCCCGCAGGGCCACCCCGGCCGTCCCGGCCTCCCGCACCCGCCTCCTGGCCCTCTCAGGGGGCCTCTCGGCCACGCCCGACCACTCCTCCGACGAGGCCGACTCGGCGGGAGCCTCCGTGAGGGCGTCCGGTGAGGTGTTCGCCGGGGTGCTCGGTGAGGGCGAAGCCTCCGCCAAGCAGCCGGAGAAGCCCGCGCCTCCCACGAAGAAGCCCGCGGAGAAGCCGGGGCCGGTCCCTGCCGCCCCGAAGCCGAGCCGCCCCATCCCCACCCCGGGCGAGGTCTTCCCCCGCCGCAAGCCGACCCCACCGCCACCCGCGAACCCGCCGCAGCAACTCGCCGCGGGCTGATTCGACCCGGCGCCCGTCACGACACGGCCCTCTACGGAGGTCGGCCCGCGGCAGCAGCTCGCCGCGGGCCGACCTCTGTGTCGGGAAATGCCGGTACGCGCACCCCGGACCCGCGCGTGTGGGCCCCCTGGCTACCCTGGACGCATGGACTATGTCTCCGCGCTCGTGCCCCCCGTCGTCATGGCGGTGTTCTTCATCGGTGTGATCAGGGTGATCGTGAAGACCCAGGGCGGCGCCAACAAGGCCAAGGAGGACGCCGTCGTCGACGCCGCCCTCGCGCGCGCGGAGGGTGCCCGGCAGGCCTCCGCGAAGACGGACGTCTGACCCGCGTCCGAGCCAGCCCTCACCGGCGTACGACTCCCTCACTTTCCGAGTCGTACGCCCTTTTTGTTCTCGTTTGCCGGTGAAAGTGCACGTCCGGCACGCCAATACCGAGATCTCCCACTATTGTGCTGAGCTGTGCCTCGCCCATTGGGAGAACTCGAAGACGCGGTCATGACGCGGGTGTGGAAGTGGAACCGCCCGGTGACCGTTCGGGAAGTCCTGGAAGATCTGCAGCAGGAACGGTCCATCGCCTACACCACGGTGATGACCGTTTTGGACAATCTCCATCAGAAGGGCTGGGTGCGACGGGAGGCCGAAGGACGGGCCTATCGATATGAGGCCGTCTCCACTCGTGCCGCCTACGCCGCCGCCCTGATGAACGACGCCTGGTCGCAGAGCGACAACCCCGCCGCCGCTCTCGTCGCCTTCTTCGGCATGATGAGCGACGAACAGCGACAGGCACTGCGGGACGCCGTACGCATCGTCCAAGGACCGGAAACCCCGGAAGCGCCCGCGACGGATACCGTTGCCGAAACCAGCCGCGAGAACCCCGCCTCGGCACCGGGCGGCGACGGGCGATAGCGTCCGCACATGTCAGCAGAGAGCTCGTCTCCTCAGAGCCCCGAAGTCACCGCAAAAGCCATCACCGTCCGGCGGGCCCGCACCAGCGATGTGCCGGCGGTGCGCAGTCTCCTCGACGAGTACGTCCAGCGACGCATCCTGCTCGACAAAGCGACGGTGACGCTTTACGAGGACATCCAGGAGTTCTGGGTCGCCGAACGGGACGACAACGGCGAGGTCGTCGGCTGCGGCGCACTGCACGTGATGTGGGAAGACCTTGCCGAAGTTCGTACTCTCGCGGTGAAGCGCGGCCTGAAGGGCGCCGGTGTCGGACACCAGTTGCTGGAGAAGTTGCTGCACACCGCGCGCTGGCTCGGTGTTCGCCGTGTTTTCTGTCTGACCTTCGAAGTGGACTTCTTCGGCAAGCACGGCTTCGTCGAGATCGGTGAGACGCCCGTTGACACCGATGTCTACGCGGAGCTCTTGCGTTCCTATGACGAGGGTGTCGCGGAGTTCCTGGGGCTCGAACGAGTGAAACCGAACACCTTGGGCAACAGCCGGATGCTTCTGCATCTGTGATCAAGGCGTATTCGGCCGGGGCACGATGCCCAGGTTCCCTATGTCCGAAACGCGCATGTTTCCGGACCGAGGTCGGCCGGTCTGTCTCTCCCAGGGGTTTGTGTTTTTCCAGCAAAAGCGGTTTGCTTTCCGACGTACTGCAGTACTGCATATAACAGGGGTGGCGAAACGGCGGACGCCGCAGACCCCGGTCCTGAAGTTATCGATGAAAGGAAATCCGGTGGCACAGAAGGTTCAGGTCCTTCTTGTCGACGACCTCGACGGCGGCGAGGCGGACGAGACCGTGACGTTCGCGCTGGACGGCAAGACGTACGAGATCGATCTCACGACTGCCAATGCGGACAAGCTCCGTGGCCTTCTCGAGCCTTACGTGAAGGGCGGTCGTCGTACCGGAGGCCGTGCCGCGGGCGGTCGCGGAAAGGCGCGCGCCGCTTCCGGCGGCGGCAGCCAGGACACCGCGCTGATCCGTGCCTGGGCGAAGGAGAACGGCCACGACGTCAACGACCGCGGTCGTGTTCCCGCGGCCATTCGTGAGGCCTACGAGAAGGCCAACGCCTGAGCGCGACGCCTATGAAAAGGCGGGTGGCTGAGCGCACGCGCGCAGCCGCAGACGGTGGCACTGCGTGGCCACCGTGTCCACCACTCGTACGAGATCGGGGGCGCCCCCACCGCCCCCCAGTGCCGACAGCGTCGGCAGCGAGGCCTCGACCTCGCACCCCGCCTCGGGGGGCCGCAGCCACACGGCGGCCCCCTGCAGGGCGCCGGACGCGTTCCGGGTGAGCAACGGCCCAGGGTCGGTGGAGTCCGGCTCCAGCGGGCGCAGGCCGACACCGCAGGGCGGCGTCACGCCGCCGTCGACGGGCAGCGGCGCGGTCATCGTGTCGCCCTCTCCCAGCGTCCTCAGGTCGAGCCGCAGGGAGCCCCACTCCAGCCAGTCCAGGACCCCGGGCACCTCCTCCGCGCTGCCCGCGGCCAGCAGCAGCCGCATCCGTCCGTCCTGTACGGCCACCGGAGAGCCCGGCGCCAGATGGCGCAGCGCGGCCCGGCCCGCCTCGGCCGGCACGTCCAGGACGTCGAAGCGCGGGCCCACGAAAAGTCGTACCGGAGTTCCCGGGCCGTCGGGCACCGTCGGCCACCCCAGATCGTTCTCGTACCACCGGCGGACCTGATCGCTCGCGTCGGGCGGCCGGCGGGGGGGCGGGACCGTGGGGGCCGCCGTGACCGGAGAGACGGCCGTGACCGGAGAGGCGGCCGGGGGGAGGGTGCCAACCATGCCAAGTGCAACCGTCCGAGGAGCGTGCGAGTTACGCTGGGTGTTCCGGCGAATGCACAGCGTGGCGAAAGAGGGGGCGTCCGGGGGTGCGGCGAGACGCAGGGTTGTTCGCCCATAGCGGAGGGAACCGGGGCGCTCGGCATGGAGTGTCAGTCCCAGCGGGTAAGACATCCCTAGTGGGAGGGGGCGACACGCAGGACAGGCCGTCTCACGTTCGCCATCGGCGTACTGACAGTAGGGGTAACTGCCTGGCCTGCGGGAACATCGTCTCGCACCATCAGGTTGGAGCAGATGTCGGCGTTCGGGGTCAGGAGGCCATCGACGGTGTCGGCAGTTGGAATGAGCGGTCCCCGCTTGCGGGACTAAGCTGCGGAAGGACAGGGAGGGGAAGTTCCCCCCACTGCCTGACCGCTCTGAGGAGCGATTAACGATGTTCGAGAGGTTCACCGACCGCGCGCGGCGGGTTGTCGTCCTGGCTCAGGAAGAAGCCCGGATGCTCAACCACAACTACATCGGCACCGAGCACATCCTCCTGGGCCTGATCCACGAGGGTGAGGGTGTCGCCGCCAAGGCCCTTGAGAGCCTCGGGATTTCGCTCGAGGCGGTCCGCCAGCAGGTGGAGGAGATCATCGGCCAGGGCCAGCAGGCCCCGTCCGGGCACATCCCCTTCACCCCCCGTGCCAAGAAGGTCCTGGAGCTGTCGCTCCGCGAGGCCCTTCAGCTGGGCCACAACTACATCGGCACGGAGCACATCCTGCTCGGCCTGATCCGCGAGGGCGAGGGCGTCGCCGCCCAGGTCCTGGTCAAGCTGGGCGCAGATCTCAACCGGGTGCGGCAGCAGGTCATCCAGCTGCTCTCCGGTTACCAGGGCAAGGAGACCGCCACCGCCGGCGGGCCTGCCGAGGGCACCCCCTCGACGTCCCTGGTCCTCGACCAGTTCGGCCGGAACCTCACCCAGGCCGCTCGTGAGTCCAAGCTCGACCCGGTCATCGGGCGCGAGAAGGAGATCGAGCGGGTCATGCAGGTGCTGTCCCGCCGTACGAAGAACAACCCGGTCCTGATCGGTGAGCCCGGCGTCGGCAAGACCGCCGTCGTCGAGGGCCTCGCCCAGGCCATCGTCAAGGGCGAGGTGCCCGAGACCCTCAAGGACAAGCACCTCTACACCCTCGACCTCGGCGCGCTGGTCGCCGGCTCCCGCTACCGCGGTGACTTCGAGGAGCGCCTGAAGAAGGTGCTCAAGGAGATCCGCACCCGCGGCGACATCATCCTGTTCATCGACGAGCTGCACACGCTGGTCGGTGCGGGTGCCGCCGAGGGCGCCATCGACGCGGCTTCCATCCTGAAGCCGATGCTGGCCCGCGGTGAGCTCCAGACCATCGGCGCCACCACGCTGGACGAGTACCGCAAGCACCTGGAGAAGGACGCGGCCCTCGAGCGCCGCTTCCAGCCCATCCAGGTCGCTGAGCCCTCGCTCCCGCACACTATCGAGATCCTCAAGGGTCTGCGCGACCGCTACGAGGCCCACCACCGTGTGTCCATCACGGACGAGGCCCTCGTCCAGGCCGCGACACTGGCCGACCGGTACATCTCGGACCGCTTCCTGCCGGACAAGGCGATCGACCTGATCGACGAGGCCGGTTCCCGGATGCGCATCCGCCGGATGACCGCGCCGCCGGACCTCCGCGAGTTCGACGAGAAGATCGCGGGCGTGCGTCGCGACAAGGAGTCGGCGATCGACTCCCAGGACTTCGAGAAGGCGGCCTCTCTCCGCGACAAGGAGAAGCAGCTGCTGGCGGCGAAGGCCAAGCGCGAGAAGGAGTGGAAGGCCGGCGACATGGACGTCGTCGCGGAGGTCGACGGCGAGCTGATCGCCGAGGTCCTCGCGACCGCCACCGGCATCCCGGTCTTCAAGCTGACCGAGGAGGAGTCCTCGCGTCTGCTGCGCATGGAGGACGAGCTCCACAAGCGGGTCATCGGTCAGAAGGACGCCGTCAAGGCGCTCTCCAAGGCGATCCGTCGTACGCGTGCGGGCCTCAAGGACCCGAAGCGTCCCGGTGGTTCGTTCATCTTCGCCGGCCCGTCCGGCGTCGGTAAGACCGAGCTGTCCAAGGCGCTCGCCGAGTTCCTCTTCGGTGACGAGGACGCGCTGATCTCCCTCGACATGTCGGAGTTCAGCGAGAAGCACACGGTCTCCCGGCTCTTCGGTTCGCCCCCCGGCTACGTGGGCTACGAAGAGGGCGGCCAGCTGACCGAGAAGGTGCGGCGCAAGCCGTTCTCCGTGGTCCTCTTCGACGAGGTCGAGAAGGCCCACCCGGACATCTTCAACTCGCTGCTGCAGATCCTGGAGGACGGTCGTCTGACCGACTCCCAGGGCCGGGTCGTGGACTTCAAGAACACGGTCATCATCATGACGACCAACCTCGGCACCCGGGACATCTCCAAGGGCTTCAACCTGGGCTTCGCGGCCCAGGGCGACACGAAGTCCAACTACGAGCGCATGAAGAACAAGGTCTCGGACGAGCTCAAGCAGCACTTCCGGCCCGAGTTCCTCAACCGCGTCGACGACGTGGTCGTCTTCCCGCAGCTGACTCAGGAGGACATCCTCGCGATCGTCGACCTGATGATCGGCAAGGTGGACGAGCGCCTCAAGGACCGGGACATGGGCATCGAGCTCTCCCAGTCCGCGAAGGAGCTGCTCTCCAAGAAGGGTTACGACCCCGTCCTGGGCGCGCGGCCGCTGCGTCGCACGATCCAGCGCGAGGTCGAGGACACGCTCTCGGAGAAGATCCTCTTCGGCGAGCTGCGTCCCGGTCACATCGTGGTCGTGGACACGGAGGGCGAGGGCGACGCCCAGACCTTCACGTTCCGCGGCGAGGAGAAGTCGGCACTGCCGGACGTCCCGCCGATCGAGCAGGCGGCCGGTGGGGCTGGGCCGAATCTGAGCAAGGACGCGTAGCCCTTCGGGGATTGCGCGGGAAGGGGCCGGTGCCTTTGGGTGCCGGCCCCTTTGCTGTGCCTGGCGCGGGTTTGCCTAGCGCAGGTCCAGGTTGATCTCGATGTCCGGGAAAAGGCCTTCGTAGGGGGCGGCGGATATGGGTTCGCCGGGGTTGCTCTGGAGGGTTACGGAGCGGAGGCCCGGTAGGCGGGGGACGAGGGGCGAAAGGTCTTCGGCGCCGTGCATGTTCGCGACTCGTAGCACTTCGATGCCGGGGAGTTCGGGCATGGCCTCTACGGAGTGCGGGAAGTCGCGGATGATCCTCGCGTTCAGGAAGAGCCTGGTCAGCTCCGGCAGCTCCGTGACCTCCTGCCAGTCAGCGAGGGTCAGTTCGGTGGTCAGCGGGCCGAGGCTGAGCACTCGTAGGGTGGCCCAGTGCCGCAATCCGCGCAGGCCGGTGTCATTGGTGCTGCCCTTGCCAAGGAAGAGAAGCTCCAGCGGTGAGTCGACAGGTAGGACGTGGGGGAGAGCGGTACCCGGCAGTTCCTGCACGACGGAGATATTGAGGATCCCGCGCAGAGAACGCAGCCGGGAAATGTCGCCGATATCGGAGAAACCGAGACTGGTCAGTGCAGTGAGTCGGTCCAGGCCTTCCAAGGACGGGCAGCTGGTCAGAGCCAATCTGTTAAGTGAGGTGAGCGGTAGCAGGGCTCTCAGATCGGTGAGAAGCGGGTTCTCCATCAGGTCCAGCTCGCTCACCGCTTCGGGCGCGGGCAGGGAGCCCAGGATGTCCTCGACGGAGTGCGGGCCTTTGAAACTCAGAGAGGGCCAGGAGGCCATCCGTGCAAGCGCCGCTCGCTGCTCGGCCGACGCACAGGTGATGTAGAGATCCGTACGGTCCAGATGGTCCAGGACCTCCACCGCATACTCCTCGGTGTCGAACCGGTCCCACGTCCCCACGAGCTGACGCCGGACATCGAGATCCGGATGCTCACGGAACCGTCGCAGCACCGCCAACGCCCCGTCGGGCTCCTCCCCGCCGAGGATCGAGGCGGTGACGGTGACGGCGAGGGCTTCGTCGTCGGTCAGTCCGTCCGGGCCCGGCAGCAGTTCCAGCACCAGGGGACCCGCCTCCGCCAGGGTCTTCGCCTCCGCGGTGGTGCGGGGCGGGATCAGGGCAGCCGCCTGTGACTCGACGGCCGTTTTGACCGCCGCGTCCACGACCGCGTCGTGTTCCAGGGCGGACAGGGCCAGCAGCGTCAGCCGGGGAGTCTCGCGGGCCAGCAACTGCCGTAGCAGCGACGCCCGTTCACGCGGCCTGGCGTGGGTCACCGCCAGGCGGATCACGTCCTCCCACTGGCTGTCGTCCGCGTGGCTGAGCAGGACGTCGAGGTGGCCCTCCTCGACCGCGTACCGCGCCCCCAGGTAGTCCTGGAACGTGCGGTGGACGAAGTCCACGACTCCCAGGGCCGGTTGGCGGAGCAGGCCGCTGCGCAGCAGCAGGGCGCGGAGCACGGAAGCCGCGTCACCGCGCGCCGAGATCGACGGCAGGCAGCGCTCCACGATGCCCTCGGCCGTCTCGACGTCCATCTCCGTGCGGGCGCTCAACACCAGGGCGTAGGCGAGGCGTTGGAGGACTTCCAGCTGCGCGTTCTCGCCCAGCTCCTCCTCACCCAGGCCGCGCTCCCGGTCCCGGCGGGTGAGCAGCATCGTCAGGGCTGCCTCGTACAACTCCTCGCGCCCCCTGGGGAGATAGCCGCGCCGGTCGCGGTGCAGGGCGCAGATCAGGCCGCACATCAGGGGGTTGGTGGCGAGGCGGGCGAGGTCGCGTTTGGTGCGCAGGGAGTCCAGCAGCGGGCCCTCGTACTCCGGGGCCCCCGCCGCCGTGTGCCAGCGGTGGACGAAGGTGGCGACCTCCGGGCGGCGCATCGGGGCCAGGAGCAGTTCGTGGAAGCCTTCGGCCGTCAGCCAGTCGGGGCGTACGGCGGTGGGGCGGGAGGTCAGGAGCCAGCGGTTGCCGGGGAAGGCGTGAATGAGGGCGAGGAGCCAGTCGCGGGTGCGGGTGCGGTCGGGGGCCGGGATCTCGTCCAGGCCGTCGATCAGGATCAGGCCCTGGCCGGCCGCCAGGACTCGTTCGGCCCATCCCTCTGGCGGAGTCAGGGGGCAGCTCACGGCCTTCAGGAATTCCGCCGGTGCGGGCAGGGCGCCCGCGCGGATCAACGTGCGGAGGGGGAGGACGAACGGAATGTCCGAGAGCTCGCCCGCCGCCGTCACCGCCAGCCACTGCACCAGGGTCGTCTTGCCGGAGCCCGCGTCGCCGCGCAGGAGGACGCGGTCGTGGGTCAGGAGGGCGTCCTCGGCGGGGAGTTGGACGGTCAGGGGGCCGGCGGGGCGCTCCTCCGGGAGGGTGCGTTCCTCGACCGCCGTCGCCTCCAGGCTCAGGTACGCCACCTCCAGCGGCCAGCGGTCCGGGGAGTCGCGGAGGTCGATGCCGTAGATGGTGATGTGGTTGTGGCGCTCGGCCATGTGGCGCAGGTAGCGGCGTTCGAAGGCGCGGTCCGCGGCGCCTGGGCGGGGGGTGCGGGACAGCAGTTCGTCGGTCTTCGCGATCAGGACGGCCTGTCTGCGGGTCTGCTCGACCAGGGTGCGCGCCACGAAGGTGGACCTGCGTGTGAAGAACTCCAGGATCTGGAGGCAGGCCCATTCCGTCGCGGAGTCGAGGAAGTAGCCGGCGTCGGTGGACAGGCCGGTGGGGGAAGGTGCCGTACGGGCGAGGGTCCGCGCGAGTTCCCAGTGGCCGAGGTCCACCGCCTGTACGTCGTCCATGTCCAGGTCGCCGAGGGCCAGCAGGCGGGCGGTCAGGGCGTCGATGACGGCCGGTTCATCGTCGGCGGGGAAAGGGGGCTCGCCGGGGGATTCGGTGGCCGCGTTGACCATGCGGCGGGCCAGGGCGCGGACCTCCTTCTCGCCGAGGGTGCGCTTCTCGCCGCGGAAGGAGACCAGGGAGGACAGGCGTACGGGCTTGTCGGTCAGGCCCGCCCCCGGGGCGTCCGGCGCGAAGAGTTTCCGTACCAGGGACGCCATCAGGCTCGACGCCAACTTGCTGCCGAGGACCGCCGGGTCCATCCGCCTCACCCCCGTGATCACGTCAACGGGGGTGAGGATATCGGCAGTTGACCAGGTCGGTCAGGAGAGCTGACCGTCGTAGTCCGGGAGCTTGTACGTCTTCTCGGCGTGGCCGCCCGAGAGGTCGGTGGCGCTGTTGCCGATGTTCGCGATGATCGTGTAGCCCTTGTTCTCGATGTCGACGCGCTGGGCGGTCTTGTAGGCGGCGACGTCCTTGAACAGGTCGATGAAGCTGCGGACGTAGAGGCCGGAGACGTCGTAGCCGACGTGGTCGAGGTTGTAGTCCGTGACCGAGTAGATGATGCCGGGGCGGGCCGTCACGAAGAACAGGGAGACGCCGTGTTCCTGGGCGTACTCGGCGACGTCCAGGACCGGCTTGTTGGCCGGCTGCGGGTAACTGAAGCCGAAGTCGGTCTCCAGGGTGGTGTTGTCTATGTCGAAGACGATCGCCTGCTTCTCGCCGGGCTTGGTGGCGGCGATCCGCTGCTTCAGGTACGGCAGCGCCTGGTTCATGACCGCCTGGCAGTCCTGCTGCCAGGTGGCGTAGTCGACGTCCTCGGTGGTCGCGGCGTCGGCGGGGGCGGCGAGTGCGACGAGGGCCGCCGTGGAGACGGCGGTGACGGTCATGCGGCGCACCAGGGGGCGTCGGTTCGTCATGGGTGGGGGGTCCTCTCACGTCCGGTGCTGCTGCCGTTGACGGGGGCATGATGGTTGGCGTGGGTGGCGCGAGGGGAACCGTAAGGTTACTGAGGGGTAAGTGGGAAGAGGCTTGCGTCACTTGATGTGTGTGCGGGTGGGGAGAGTCCCCGTGCGCCCTCGCGGAGGCCCCGCGGCGTAGCCCCCGTCACATTCCCCGGTCCGTCGATCTCCGTGCCCGGTGACATGCCGCACAGGCGATTTGTCCGTTACTAAGGCGCTTAGCAGTGAGCCCGATCGGGGCAAAAAGGACTTTTGTCCCGGAACCTTTGAGGAAATTTCGCCGTCCTGGGTGGATTCGTCCCGAGTGGGCTCTCTGTCAAGGAAGCGGAAGTTTTCGGATGAAGTACTAGCTTCCGTCGTAGACAGGGGGTTTGGGCGTTTCGGGAAGTCGGGGTTACCAAGGGATGCCCCATCCGGCGGATGCCTGTGCGCCGGGTGGTTTTTCTGTCCCCGTCCCCATGAGGTTCCGATGTCCCCGCGTATCGCTTCCCGTTCTTCCCGTATGTCCAAGCTCCGCACCCGTGCGGCCGTGGTGGCCGTCGGCCTGGGGGCCTCGGCCGTGCTGGGGACCGGGGTCGCGGCGGCCGCCGAGACCGGCGTCGCCGCCAAGAAGACCGTTTCCTGGGTCGACCCGGTGAAGAAGTACACGCTGAGCGCGAGCTTCGCGCAGGCCGGCAGCATGTGGCAGTCCACCCACAGCGGGCAGGACTTCGCCGTGTCCAGCGGCACCAAGGTCTTCGCCGCGCACGGCGGCACCGTCGTGAAGGCCGGCGGGAACGGTGCCGGTGACGGCTCCGCGTACGGCAACGCCATCGTCATCAAGCACGGCAACCGGCTCTACTCGCAGTACGCCCATCTCTCGCGCATCGAGGTCAAGGTCGGCCAGGTCGTCAAGACCGGCCAGCGCATCGCCCTGTCCGGCAACACCGGCAACTCCAGCGGTCCGCACCTGCACTTCGAGATCCGTACGACCGCCAACTACGGTTCGGCCGTCGACCCGGTCGCCTTCCTGCGCTCCAAGGGCGTGACCGTCTAAGACACGCCCTAAGACCCGCCCCGGTCTTTCGTGGTGGCCCCGTGGGCCTGCGTCACCAGGTCCGCCGCCACCTCCAGGACCGCCTTGCGCTTCTGCTCCGCGTCGCCGGGCAGGTCCTGGAGGAAGAACATCCCCGCGTGCAGGGTGAAGATCGCGCTGATGTAGCGGACCTGGTCGACCAGGTCCGCCGCCGGGTCGATCATGATGTCGCGCAGGCCCTGCATGCGCTCCTTGAAGGTCTCGCCGACGCGCAGTTCCCGGACCGTCGCCTGGTTCTCCTGCATGAAGCGGAACAGGGGGGCGGCGTCGGCGAGGATGTCGCTGTAGCGCCGTACGATCTCCTGCTTGGTCTCCAGCGTGTGCGGCTGCTGCTTGCCCCACTCGATCAGGTCGAGGATCGGCTGGGTCAGATCGTCGAAGATGCTGACCAGGATCTCTTCCTTGGTCTTGAAGTGGTAGTACAGCGCCGCCTTCGTGACCTCCAGGCGCTCCGCGATCTCGCGCAGCGACGTCTTCTCGTAACCCTGCTCGGCGAAGAGTTCGAGGGCCACGTCCTGGATGCGCTGGCGGGTGTTCCCGCGGCGCCGCTGCCTGGTGCCGTCCATGGTGCCGCCCATCCTCGCGCACTCCTTGACTGGGGAAAACTGGCTTGGAACAAAACTTACTTGACGCCCGGCTAGTTACGGGTCTACCTTCCCTCAGTGTAGTTAACTAGCCGGGCGGCAAGTAAGTGCCGGGGGAGTGGGAATCATGGCGGACACACAGGCAGCCGAGCCAGCAGCACCGGAAGACGAGAAGCAACCCAGGAGCGTGCGGGTCGTCCTGCTCGCCCTGATGATCACGATGATGCTCGCGATGCTCGACAACATGATCGTGGGCACCGCGATGCCGACGATCGTCGGCGATCTGGGCGGACTCGAACATCTGGCCTGGGTCGTGACGGCGTACACCCTCGCGACCGCGGCCTCCACGCCCGTGTGGGGCAAGCTCGGTGACATGTACGGGCGCAAGGGCGCCTTCATGTCGTCGATCGTGATCTTCCTGATCGGCTCCGCGCTCAGCGGCATGGCCCAGGACATGCCGCAGCTCATCGGGTTCCGGGCCGTGCAGGGCCTCGGCGCCGGTGGTCTGATGGTCGGCGTCATGGCGATCATCGGTGACCTCATCCCGCCGCGGGAGCGCGGCAAGTACCAGGGCATGATGGCCGGCGTCATGGCGCTGGCGATGATCGGCGGTCCCCTCGTCGGCGGCACCATCACCGACAACTGGGGCTGGCGCTGGTCCTTCTACATCAACCTGCCGCTCGGCGTCGTCGCGCTGGCCGCGATCAGCGCCGTGCTGCACCTGCCGAAGAAGCGGGCCAAGGCGCGCATCGACTACCTCGGCGTCGCGCTGCTGACCGTCGGCATCACCTCGATCGTGCTGGTCACCACCTGGGGCGGCACCGAGTACGCCTGGACGTCCGCGCGGATCATGGAGCTCATCGGCATCGGCGTGGCCTCGCTGATCGGGTTCGTGTTCTGGCAGACCAAGGCCGCCGAGCCGGTCGTGCCGCTGCACATCTTCCGCAGCCGCAACTTCACCCTGATGTCGGTCATCGGCTTCATCACCGGCTTCGTGATGTTCGGCGCGACCCTCTACCTGCCGCTCTACCAGCAGTCCGTCCAGGGCGCCTCCGCGACCAACTCGGGCCTGCTGCTCCTGCCGATGCTCGGCGCGATGCTGGTGACCTCGATGGTGGCCGGGCGGGTGACCACCAACAGCGGGCGGTACTACGTCTTCCCCGTCCTCGGCAGCGTGCTGATGGTCGTCGGCCTCTACCTGCTGTCGCTGATGGACACCGGCACGTCCCGCGTCACCTCCGGTGTGTTCATGGCCGTCGTCGGTCTCGGCATGGGCTGCCTGATGCAGATCACCATGCTGGTCGCGCAGAACAGCGTCGAGATGAAGGACATGGGCGTCGCCTCGTCGTCGACCACCCTCTTCCGGACGCTGGGCTCGTCGTTCGGCGTCGCCATCATGGGCGCCCTGTTCAACAACCGGGTCCAGGACGTCATGGCCGAGCGCGGCGGAGCGGCCGGGGCCAAGATGACCGAGCAGTCCGCGCAGCTGGACGCGGCGAGCCTGGCCAAGCTGCCGGACGCGCTGCGCGAGGCGTACCAGCACGCCGTGTCCTCCGGCACGCACTCGGCCTTCCTGCTCGGGTCCGTCGTCGCGGTGGTCGCGCTGGTGGCGGCCGTCTTCGTGAAGGAGGTCCCGCTGAAGGGCGCGGGGCCGAAGGCGCAGGACGCGGAGTCCGCCGCGGCTCCGGCGATGGTCGAGGCCGTCTGATCCGCTGATCCGACGCCGAGCGCCTGAGCAGAGGCGCAGATGAACTGAAGGCCCCCGGTCGGTGTCCGCCCCGGGGGCCTTCTCCATGTCCTGCTTCCTGTCCTACGACGATGTCGGCGCCCCGTGCCACCATCGACCGCATGGACAGGACCCGGCAGCTGCGGCTCGCCAAGGACGCCATGGACCGGGACTGGGCCGACCCCGACCTCGACCTGGAGACCGTGGCCGCCCATGCCGGGTACTCGCGGTATCACTTCCTCCGGGCCTTCAAGGAGGTCTACGGCGAGACGCCCGGGCAGTATCTGACCCACCGGCGCATCGAGCGCGCCGAGGAGTATCTGCGCGGCGCCGACCTGTCCGTCACCGAGATCTGTCACCTCGTCGGCTTCAGCAGCCTCGGCACCTTCTCCGCGCGCTTCAAGGCACGGACCGGGCTGACACCGAGCGAGTACCGGGCCAAGCACGTGGGGCGCGGGGCGTCTCTGATCCCCGGCTGCTACGCCCTGTTCTGGGCCGGCGGCTTCCCACGCAGGGACCGCAATTCCGGAGAAGCGCCCTGACGGCAGCCCTGCCTACGGTGAAACCCCGGACGACAGGAGAGCAGAGCCATGATCAAGGGCCTGGGCATCACCACCGTGTGGACCTTCGACCAGCAGCGCACCAAGGCCTTCTTCACCGAGAAGCTCGACTTCGAGGTGCGGGACGACATCTCCATGGGCGACATGCGCTGGGTCACCGTGGGCGCCAAGGACCAGCCGGGGGTCGAGCTGGCCCTGATGAGCCTCGACGGGCCGGGGCTCGACGCCGAGTCGTCCCAGGCGCTGAAGACGCTGGTCGGCAAGGGGGTCATCGGTGCCGGTGCCTTCCGCACCGATGACTGCCGAGGGGACTACGAGACCTTCCGGGCACGCGGGGTCGAGTTCATCCAGGAGCCGCAGGAGCGGCCGTACGGCATCGAGGCGATCTTCCGTGACGACAACGGCAACTGGTACTCGCTGACCGAGCGGAGCGAGGAGCTGGACTTCTCTAAGCCGTTCTGAACGCGACCGTTCTGAACAGGGCCTTTTGAACACGGCCGTTCTGAACACAAGGCCGATGCCGAGCCTCACGGCATCATCGGATAGCTCCCCGTGTTCGTCGGCGCATGCTCCGGCAGCCACAGCACCGCCACCGCCCCCTCCGCCCGGACCCCGTCCGGCGCCCCCGCCGGGCGGACGTTGCGGAAGGTGAGGCGGGCGCCCAGCACCCGGGCCTGGCCGGCGGCGATGGTCAGGCCGAGGCCGTGGCCGTGCCCCGCGCGGTCCGCGCTGCCCGTGCGGAAACGGCTCGGCCCCTCGGCGAGAAGGTCCTCGGGGAAGCCCGGCCCATGGTCGCGGACGCGGATGACCCGGCCCTCGACGGTGACCTCGATCGGCGGCTCGCCGTGCCGCGCGGCGTTGGCGAGCAGGTTGAACAGGACGCGCTCCAGGCGGCGCGGGTCGGTCGTGACCATCGACTCGTGCACCACGCGGACCTCGATGTCCGGGTCCTTGGCCGCCACTCTTCGGCTGACGAACTCGCCCAGCAGGATGTCCTGGAGCTCCGCCCGCTCCGACGCGCTGTCCAGGCGGGCCACCTCCAGCACGTCCTCGACGAGCGTGCGCATCGCCTTCGCCCGATCCAGGACCAGCTCCGTGGGACGGCCGGGCGGCAGCAGCTCCGCCGCCGTGAGCAGGCCGGTCACCGGGGTGCGCAGTTCGTGCGCGATGTCCGCGGTGACCCGGCGCTCGGCCTCGATGCGCTGCTGGAGCGCGTCCGTCATCGCGTCCACCGCGCTGGCCAGGTCGTCGGTCTCGTCCCGTACGACACCGCCGATGGCATCCCGCACCCGTACGTCCGTCTCGCCGCTCGCGACCTGCCCCGCGGCCGTCGCCGCCTTGCGCAGCCGGCTCGACAGGCGGCCGCCTATGAGCACGCCGAGGGCGCTGCCACCGAGGACGACGGCGATGGACCCGATCACCAGGGCCTGGTCGAGGTCGTTGAGGATGTCGGTGCTGCGGTCGGTGAACGTGGTGTGCAGGGACAGCACATTGCCGTTCGCCGCCGGTACGGCGGCCCAGATGTCCGGCTCGCCGCCCGGCCGGTCCGTCACATAGGTCGCCCGGCGCCCCTGCTCGACCTTCTCCCGCAGCTCCCTCGGCAGCGAGGAGTCGTTGATCTTGACGTTGGGGAAGGGGTTCGGCCGTCTGTACTGGTCGTAGTTGCGCTGGGCGATCTGGATGCGCTCGTCCGCGAGATCGCGGGCGTTGTCCAGCATCGACACCCGGGCCGCGTTGTGCACGACCAGGCTCAGCGCGATCGCGACCAGCGCGCCGACGAACGCGATGGCCGCGCTGAGCTTCCACCGCAGTCCCGTACGGATGCCCGCGCGCTCCAGTCGCGCCGGGACCAGGCGCTGCATTGTCCCCCGCATGTCCGCCCCGCTCAGGCCTTCAACTTGTAGCCGAAGCCACGGACCGTCTCGATGCGGTCCTGGCCGATCTTCGTCCGCAGCCGCTGCACATGGACGTCCACCACGCGCGTGTCCCCGCCCCAGCCGTAGTCCCACACGCGCTCCAGGAGCTTGTCGCGGGACAGGACCGTACCCGGCGCGGAGGAGAACTCCAGGAGCAGGCGCATCTCGGTCGGGGTGAGCGCCACCGGCTCCCCGGCCCGGCGCACCTCCATGCCCTCGGTGTCGATCTCCAGCTCGCCGAAGGTCAGCACCCCGCCGTCCGCCGCGGCCGCCGAGTCGTCGCCCCGCTCGCCGCCGCCCGCGTGTCCGAAGCGGCGCAGCACCGCGCGGATGCGGGCGACCAGCACGGCGCCGTCGAACGGCTTGGTCACGTAGTCGTCGGCCCCGGCCTCCAGGCCTAGCACCACGTCGATGGAGTCGGCGCGCGCCGACAGCATGATCACCGGCACGGTCGACTCGTCCCGGATGCGCCGGCACAGGCTGACGCCGTCCAGGCCCGGGACCATGACGTCCAGCAGCGCGATGTCCGGGCGGTTCGCCCGGAACGCCTCCAGGCCCGACAGGCCGTCGGGCATCGCGGTGACCGCGAAGCCGTCCCGCTCCAGGGCGAGCTGGGTGGCCTCGCGGATGACGTCGTCGTCCTCGACGAACAGAACGTGAGTCTGGTCTGCCATCCCGCTGCTCTCTGTCCTTGGTCCTACGGCTTGTTCTTGCGGTTCGGTCTTACTGCTCGGTCTTGCGGTTCGGTCTTGCGGCTCGGTCTTGCTGTCGAAAGGTGATCGTTCCGAGCGGCCCGATCGGTTCACGGAAATCCAGGGCTTCTCGGAATTCAGGTCGTCGGCACCGGCGTGGGCGCTTCCGCGGCCGTGTCCCCGGACGTCTTGCCGTACTCGCTGTACTCGTCCGAGCGCTTGACGAACCGGCCCGCCGTCCAGCGGTAGATGAACACGTACTCGCCGGAGGGTGCCGCCACCGCGTCGCCCTTCTCGTACACCTGTTTGTTCACCACCAGCTCGCCGCGGTCGATCTGCGCGTAGACCGGGGGCTCCTCGGCCTTGAACACATTCTCGTACGCGCCGTCCTGGAGGCGATACACGTACGCCCCTATGCCGATGATGTCGCTGCAGGTCAGCACGTTGACCACGACGTCACGCGCGGTTCCGCCGGTCAGGTTGCCGGAGGTCACGTCGACGGGCGGGTCGTCCCCGGTGCAGGGCTGGAGGTCGTTCTTGACCTCGGCCGAGACCGAGGGGTCGTCCTTGAGCAGCTGGGCGGCCTCGGCCTTGGTCAGACTGCCGGAGTACGAGGCCGTGGCCGAGGGCGCGGCGCCCGCGGCCATCTCCGAGCCGGCCGAGGTCTCGACATGGGCCGGACCCTCGTCACGGGTGCCGGTGCCGCCGGTGGCGCAGGCGGAGACGAAAAGGGCAAGGGCGGCGAGTACGGCCACCGCCGTCATCGCCGCCTGGAAAGCGCCCCGTCCCGGTGCGGGGTCGAGGCCGGCGCCGAGTGTCCCGTCGGCGCCGCGAGCCCTGTCGGTCAGGCCGCCGTGCAACGCTCCCGCTCCTCACGCTCCAGCGCGCGTGCGTCCAGATCGCGGCTCTCCAGCTCCTCGCGGAGCCGGGCGAGGGCCCGGTGCAGCGTGCTCTTGACCGTACCGGCCGACATGCCGAGGGCGGCGGCGGTCTCCTCCGTGGACATCTGCTCCCAGTGTCGCAGCACGACCACGGAGCGCTGCTTGGGGGCGAGCACCTTCATGATGTCCATCAGCAGGGCGCGGTCCGCGTGCTGCTCGGTGGCGTCGTCGACCGAGGCGTCCGGGAGCTGCTCGGTCGGCACCTCCTCCAGCTTGCGGGCCCGCCACCACTCGGTCCGGGTGTTGATCATGACCCGGCGCAGATAGGCGTCCGCGAGCCGCTTGTCCTCGATGGTCTCCCAGCGGCCGTACGTCCGCGCCAGCGCCGTCTGCAGCAGGTCCTGGGCGTCGACGGGGTCCGGGACCAGGCGACGGGCGCTGCGCAGCAACGCGTCCTGCCGGGTGCGGACGTACTCCTCGAACTCGAGCACCTCGCCCTGCGCCATGATCGACCGCCTCCATCCCCGTTTCCGACTTGCCTGCCGCCGGTTCTTCATTGCCTGTGTGCCGCCGTCCTTGCGGTACGCCAATGAAGCTACGGAGCGGTTGTCACGGGGCTGTGCGGAGCAGCGCGCGGCTAGCCCTCGGCTGTCCGTCGGTTGTGTAACGGAAGCAGGAAAGGGGTAAACCGGCGCAGCGAATCGCGCCGGTTCGGGGTGATTTGGGGCGGTGTTCGTGCGGCGTTATGTCAACGGCAGCCGATACAAACCACCGGGCAGCGGCTCCACGAGCCCGTCCGCGACGAGCCCGTCCAGGGCCCGCGCGCGCTGCACCGGCTCGTGCCACACCCGGTCCAGCGCGGCCTGCGGCACGGGCGCGTGCGCCTCGCGCAGGACCGCCAGCAGCTTGCCGCGCACCTGGCGGTCGGTACCGGCGTACGTCTGTCCGCGCCGCGGCGGACCGTCGTGCTCCGGCTTGCCCGCGAGCCGCCAGGCGCACTGCGCGGCGATCGGGCAGCGGTGGCAGGACTCGTTCTTGGCGGTGCACACCAGCGCGCCGAGCTCCATGGAGGCGGCGGCCCAGCGGGAGGCGGTGGGCTCGTCCGCGGGCAACAGGGCGCGGGCCAGCTTGCGTTCGGCGGCGGTGGTGGCGTTCGGCGGGTACTGCACGCCGGTGACGGCCCGCGCGAAGACCCGCCGGACGTTGGTGTCGAGGACCGCGTGCCGCTGGCCGTAGGCGAAGGAGGCGACGGCCGCGGCCGTGTACTCGCCGATGCCGGGCAGCGCGAGCAGCTGGGCGTGGTCGGTGGGTACGTCCCCGCCGTGCCGTTCCGTTATCGCCACGGCGGCGCCGTGCAGCCGCAGCGCGCGGCGCGGGTAGCCGAGTCGGCCCCACGCGCGGACGGCCTCTCCGGGCGCCTCCTGGGCGAGGTCCGCGGGGCGCGGCCAGCGGGCCAGCCACTGCTCGTAGACCGGCAGGACCCGGCTGACGGGCGTCTGCTGGAGCATGAACTCACTGACCATCACCCCCCACGGCCCGGCGTCGGGGCGGCGCCACGGCAGATCGCGGGCGTGCTCGTCGAACCAGTCGATGACGGGGGCGTGCAGATGCTCTCCGGCGGAGGTGTCGGCGTCGGGCTGAGCGCCGACTCGGGCGGCGGCTCGCACCGCACCCTCGGCTCCGGCTTCGGCCGCGGCTCCGGTCTCGGCTTCGGAGAGGGCGGGGGACTTGGTGATGGGCGCAGTCATGGCCTTCCGATCCTGCCATGCGGGGGAGGGGGCGCGGGGGCACCGCCACCCCTGAGGCGTACGGCAGCACCTGACGATCGACAGCAGTGCCGTTTCTCCAGTCACTTGTAACGTCGGCCGGATGGAACGTCCTCACCAACGTCCTCACCTACGACGGGCCTGCCTGCTCTGGGCGGCCCTGGCGCTGCCCGCGCTGACGGCGGACCGCGTCGGCCTGAACGAACCGCGCGCGGGGTGGCAGCAGGCGGCCGGCCTGGGCGTCCTGGCGGTGGCGGCCGCCCTGTCCCGACGCCGGCCCCTGGAGGCGTTCGCGGCGGTGGCCGTACTGAGCCTGGCATCCACCCCCGCGCTGTTCAGCGTCTCGTACGGCCCCGCCCTGGCCGCCTTCGCCCTGCTGCTGGGGCTGCGGGCGGACCGGGTGCGCCCGGCATGGGCGGTCTTCGCGGCCGTGGGCTGCGCGGGCACGGTGAGGATCGCGCTCGTCGGGGTCGACCCGGCACCGGAGTGGGTGGTCCTGATGTGCACCCTGCTCTTCGGCAGTGTCTTCCCCTGGCTGGGCGGCCGCCACTGGCGGCAGAGCCGCGAGCTGGCCGCCGCCGGCTGGTCCCGCGCGGCGCGCCTGGAGGGCGAGCAGCGACAGGCGCGGCTGCGCGAACGGGCCCGCATCGCCCAGGACATGCACGACTCGCTGGGCCACGAACTGAGCCTCCTCGCACTGCGCGCGGGCGCCCTCCAGATGGCCCCCGGACTCGCGCCGGAGCACCGATCCGCCGTGGCCGACCTCCGCACGGCCGCCGCCGACGCCACGGACCGGCTGCACCAGATCATCGACGTACTCAGGGACCCCGACGACCCCGCACCCCTCACCCCGCCGGGCGAGACGGTCCCCCAACTCGTCGCCCGCTCGGCGGAGTCGGGGCTGTCGGTGCGGCTCGATCGGGTTGCGGCGGGCACCCATGGGGTCGAGGGTGCCAAGGCTGGCCGCCGCGGGGCTGAGCTGCGCCCCGAGGGCGCCGGAATGGGCCCGTGTGCGGTTGAGGCGCGTCCCGAGGGCGCCGGGATGGGCCCGTGTGCGGTTGAGGCGCGTCCCGAGGGTGCCGGGATGGGCCCGTGTGTGGTTGAGGCGCGTCCCGAGGGCGCCGAGATGGGCACGTGTGCGGTTCAGGCGCGTCCCGAGGATGCCGAGGCGGACCCCCGTAGTGCCGTCGGGCGGCTGCTCTACCGGGTGGTGCGCGAGGGGCTCACCAATGCGGCGCGGCACGCGCCCGGGGCGGCCGTGGTCGTGGCGTTGGCCGGGAACACGGTCACCGTCACCAACGGGCGGGCCACGCGGCCGCATTCGGTCCCAGGTCCGGCCGGGGGCGGCAGCGGGCTGCTGGGGTTGCGGGGCGCCGTCACGGCGCTCGGTGGAGAGTTCGAGGCGGGGCCGTACGAGGACGGCTTCCGGGTACGGGCGTACGTCCCCGAACAGCCCCGGCGACGCGCCCCGTTGAGCATCACGCGCGCGGTGGCCCTCGCCGCCTCCGCCGGGATCGTGCTGATCGGCGGCGGCTTCGGCTGGTACGCCTACACGGAGACCCACTCCGTGCTGACGTCCTCCGCCTACGCCGCACTGCGCCCCGGCACCGCCGCCGCCGACCTCGCGCGCGTGCTGCCGGATCGCACCGTCCGCGACGCCCCCGTGGAACGCGCCCCGGCACCGCCTCCGAACACCGACTGCCGCTACTACCGTGCCAGCGGCGAACTCCTCGTCTCCGTCGACCACTTCCGGCTCTGCTTCGACGACGACGGGCGGCTGGTGACGAAGGACCTGATCCCCGGAGCCGGACGCACGCCCGCAAGCCCGGAGGCCCGCCCGTGATCCGCGTACTGCTGGCCGACGACGAGGCCATGATCCGCGCGGGCGTGTCCGCCATCCTCGCCGGCAGCGGTGAGACGGAGGTCGTCGCGGAGGCGGCGGACGGCCGCGAGGCCGTCCGCCTCGCCCAGGCACACCGCCCGGACGTGGCCCTCCTCGACATCCGCATGCCCCGCCTGGACGGCCTGGCCGCCGCCGAGGAGATCGTACGGACCGTCCCCCGTACCGCCGTCGCGATGCTCACCACCTTCTCCGAACAGGCTTACGTGGCCCGCGCGCTGAGCGACGGAGCCACCGGCTTCCTGCTCAAGTCCGGGGACCCGTACGAACTCATCGCGGGCGTACGGGCGGTCGCGGGCGGCGGGGCCTTCCTGTCCCCGAAGGTCGCCCGGTACGTCGTCGACAGCGGCCGGCGCGACAGTGACCGCCTCGACCGCGAGACCGCGGCACGCGCGCGCGTGGCCGAACTCAGCCCGCGCGAACGCGAGGTGCTCGCCCTGGTCGGCACCGGCCTGTCCAACCCCGAGATCGCCGCCCGGCTGCACCTCGTCGAGGGCACGGTGAAGGCGTACGTCAGCGCGGTCCTCGACCGGCTCGGCGTGCGCAACCGCGTACAGGCGGCGATCGTGGCGTACGAGGCCGGGCTGATGGATCCGCAGGGCTGAGGCTCAGCGCAGCTCGTACGACGCCCGGTGCGCCGCCGGCCCCGGCCCCGCGAACCACCGCACGGCAGGCATCGACGAGGCCCGCATCGCCAGGACAAGCCGGGTCGCCGGTTGACTGCCCAGCCGTACGGCGAAGGCGGCGACCAGCGCTCCGAGCGCCAGCCCCGCCGCCACGTCGTGCGGATAGTGGACGCCGACGAAGACGCGCGAGAAGGCCATGAGAAGGGCGAGCGGGACCGTCAACCACAGCAGTGCCCGGCGGACCAGCACGAGGGCGACGGCCGCCGCGCCCGCGATCGTGGCGTGGTTGCTGGGGAACGACCAGTCGCCGGGCGGCGGACAGTCCGCGAGGGACGGCGCCGCCGTCGCGACGGCCCGGCACGGGCGTTCCTCCCGGAAACCGGACTTGAGCACCTCGCTGCACACATACGCCAGAGCCGTGGCCAGAGGTGCAAGGGCCGCGATCGCGAACGGGCGTGCCTCGGTGCGGCGGGCGCGCCACCACGCGAGGACGAACAGCGCGGCGAACAGCAGGAGTCCGGCCTCCGTCCATGTCTCGGCCGTGTGCTGTACCCACGTAGGGGTGTCGTGGGCGAAGTCGGTGATGTCGCGGTAGAGCGCGGTGTCCTCGTCATCCATGGTCACGGACCGTAGGCGGCGGGCCGATACGGTCACACCCCGCGATCGTCAGGAGCCGCACCCGACGAAAGACAGGGGTGGAACGCCCGCGTCCGGAATGATGATCCGGAAAAGTTGTGATCCCCCGCGGCGGGTAGGGGCAGCGGAGGCGCCGATCTCTCGTACAGTTTGCGCCGTGGGATCTCTGCGCAATCCGGTTGGGCCGCTTCCCTCCTCCATCTACTGGCGACGGAGGGCCGTACTGCTGTCTGTCTTGGCCCTGTTGGCGCTGCTGATCGCCTGGGTGGTCACGTCGGGCGGTGGTGGCGGCAAGAACGGTGCCGACGGGACCAACGGCAAGAATCCCGCGCCCTCCATCACCCCGGGACCGTCGAGTTCCGGGCCTGCGATCAGTCAAGCGCCGGGCGGGCGCGACGAGTCGAGCGGTGGCGGGGACGGTGGTGGGTCGGGCTCCGGTGACGGGTCCGGAGACGGTTCCGGTTCGACCGCGGGTTCCGGGTCCTCGGGTTCCTCCGGTTCCGGCGGCTCGGACGGTGGGGCGGCCGGTGGCGGTGCGGGCAGTGGTGTCGGTCAGAACGACACGGTGCCGGCGGGCTCGACGCTGCCCAACTGCACGACAGGCGCGGTGAAGTTGACCGTGCGCAGTCTTCACAACGGGTACGGGCCCGGTGAGACGCCCACGCTGCTGGTGACCGCGACCAATTCCTCCGGCAGTGACTGCAAGGTCGATCTCGGGCCGAAGAGCGCGGTGTTGACGATCACTCAGGCCGCGGAGGACGAAGAGTACTGGTCGTCTGCCGACTGCCCGAAGACGGCGGGGAGTCTGGTGTTCCGGGCGCCGGCCGGTAGCAGCATCACGTACACCGTGAAGTGGGACCGTAAGCCGAGTGCTCCGCAGTGTGCGACGCCGCCCGCGGGGGTGGCCGGGGCTGGGACGTACCTGGTGGAGTTGGCTGCGCCGGGGTTTGCGAAGGTGCAGACGTCGTTCGTGCTGGAGAGCGACTAAGGGGCTGCCGCAGTGGGTTGATGGTCGTGTGCTGCTGTGTGGGGGCTGGTCGCGCAGTTCCCCGCGCCCCTTAGGTGCCTATACGTACCGTTCTAGGATCGAGCTCTCGGCCAAGCGGGACAAGCCCTCTCGCACGCTCCTCGCCCTTGCCTCGCCGACCCCATCCACCGTCTGCAAGTCGTCCACGCTTGCCGCCAGCAGCTTCTGCAGGCCGCCGAAATGCTCCACCAAGCGGTCGATGATCGCGCCCGGGAGCCTCGGGACCTTAGCCAGGAGGCGGAAGCCTCGGGGGGAGACCGCGGAGTCCAGGGCCTCCGGTGAGCCGGTGTAGCCCAAGGCGCGGGCCACCGTGGAGAGTTCGAGCAGCTCGGCGTGGGTGAGGGCGTCCAGTTCGTACAGGGCCTCTTCGACCGTGCGGGAGCGCTTGGCCGTGGGCTCGGGGACGTAGTCCCGGACCACCAGTTCGCGTTCCGGCTCCACGCCCGCGATCAGCTCGTCGAGCTGGAGGGCCAGGAGGCGGCCGTCCGTGCCGAGCTCGACCACGTACTCGGCGATCTCCGTCGCGATGCGGCGGACCATCTCCAGGCGCTGGGCCACCGCGGAGACGTCCCGGACCGTGACGAGGTCCTCGATCTCCAGCGCTGACAACGTTCCCGCGACCTCGTCCAGGCGGAGCTTGTACCGCTCCAGGGTTGCCAGGGCCTGGTTCGCGCGGGACAGGATCGCCGCGGAGTCCTCCAGGACGCGGCGCTGGCCGTCGACGTAGAGGGCGATCAGACGCATCGACTGGGAGACCGAGACGACCGGGAAGCCGACCTGCTTGGAGACCCGGTCCGCCGTGCGGTGACGGGTGCCGGTCTCCTCCGTCGGGATCGTCGGGTCCGGGACCAGCTGGACGCCGGCCCGCAGGATCTTCGACAGGTCCGAGGAGAGCACGATGCCGCCGTCGAGCTTGCACAGCTCACGCAGGCGCGTGGCCGTGAACTCGACGTCCAGGACGAAACCGCCCGTGCACATCGGCTCCACCGTCTTGTCGAAGCCGAGCACGATGAGCCCGCCCGTGTTGCCGCGGAGAATCCGCTCCAGGCCGTCGCGCAGGGCCGTGCCGGGTGCCACGGCGCTCAGTGAGGCGCGCATCAGGCCATCGGCACCGGAGCTCCCGCCGGACTTTCCGGGAGCTGCTGCCCGGTCGTTGGCTGCCACTGCACTCCTCCGGTCGCAGGTTCTTCTGGCGCTCCCGTTTCGCACATTCGGTTCGTACGGACGGGCGAGACCAGGGCAAAGTCTACCGGCGCTCCTCCTCGTCCCGTGGGGCCTCTCGCCGACGCGAGCGCGGAAGGACTCTCAGGGCGTCCCCTATGTCGGCGACTTCCAGGACCTTCATACCGGGAGGGATCTTGCCGGGGTCGCCCGGCACGAGGGCGTGCGTGAAGCCCAGACGGTGGGCCTCGGCCAGTCGGCGCTGGACGCCCGTGACCCGTCTGACCTCGCCCGCGAGGCCTACTTCGCCGATCGCGACGAGGTTCTTGGGCAGCGGGGTGTCGCTCGCGGCGGAGGCCAGCGCGAGGGCGATGGCCAGGTCCGCGGCGGGCTCCGAGAGCTTCACTCCGCCGACCGTCGCGGAGTAGATGTCCCGCTTGCCGAGGGCGCTGATCCGGCCCCGCTGCTCCAGGACGGCCAGCATCATCGAGACGCGGGAGGTCTCCAGACCGGAGGTGGTGCGCCGGGGGGAGGGGATCTGGGAGTCGACCGTCAGGGCCTGGACCTCGGCCACCAGCGGGCGGCGGCCCTCCAGGGTGACCGTCAGACAGGTGCCGGGGACCGGTTCGTCACGACGGGTCAGGAAAAGTCCGCTCGGGTCCGCAAGGCCCGTAATGCCCTCGTCGTGCAGTTCGAAGCAGCCGACCTCGTCCGTCGCGCCGTACCGGTTCTTGACGCCCCGGACGAGACGGAGGCGCGCGTGCCGGTCGCCCTCGAAGGAGAGCACCACGTCCACGAGGTGCTCCAGCAGGCGCGGGCCCGCGATCGCGCCGTCCTTGGTGACATGGCCCACCAGGAGCGTGGACATGCCGCGTTCCTTGGAGGCCCGGATGAGCGCGCCCGCGACCTCGCGCACCTGGGCCATGCCGCCGGGGGCGCCGTCGATCTCCGGGGAGGCCACCGTCTGCACCGAGTCGAGGATCAGCAGGGACGGCTTCACCGCGTCCAAGTGGCCGAGGACGGCGGCCAGGTCGGTCTCCGCGGCGAGGTACAGATGGTCGTCGATGGCCTTGATGCGGTCGGCGCGCAGCCGCACCTGGCTCGCCGACTCCTCGCCCGTGACGTACAGCGTGCGGTGCTCGTCGCTCGCCGACTTGGCCGCCACGTCGAGCAGGAGCGTGGACTTGCCCACGCCGGGCTCGCCCGCCAGCAGCACGACCGCGCCGGGGACGAGGCCGCCGCCCAGGACGCGGTCCAGCTCGGGCACGCCGGTGGAGCGGGCGGTCGCCTGACGGCCGTCGACCTGGCCGATGGGCAGGGCGGAGGTGGTGACGCGGCCGGGTGCCGTCGTACGCACCGCGGGCGCGCCGTACTCCTCGACCGTCCCCCATGCCTGGCATTCGGGGCAGCGGCCGAGCCACTTCGCCGTCTGCCAGCCGCACTCGGTGCAGCGGAAGGCGGGGCGGTCCTTGGCGGTCTTCGTACGGGCAGCCATGGACGAAACCGTAGCCGCCCGCACTGACAACGCCCGCCGCGGCTCAGTTTCCGCGCCTCACCTCCGCACTTCCGTGCAGGCGACCTCCACGTCGGCGCCGTACGGCTCGATGGTGGTCTTCGTGCCGGTCGTCGTACCGGACAGGCACAGCGAGCCGCCCATCACCCGCAGGTCGAGCGTGAACTCGACCCCGCCACGCGCGCGTTGCGGGCCGTCGATGCGCTCCTCGATGTAGCCGAGCCCGCGCAGGACCGCGTCGACGTCGCCCGGCGCCGGGTCGGCGGTGCCCGCGGCGAGGGCCTTCGTGATGCGGCGGACGTGCTGCTCGGCGTCGCACTTCTCGACGGAGCTCAGCTCGATCTCCTGGAAGGCCTCCTCGGGGTCGCGCGGTTCACTCGAGGGCGGCGGCTCGTCGGGGAGGGGCAGTTCGTCGGGGCGGGGCGCGTCGGAAGGGATCTCTTCCATGGCTTCCGACTCCTCCGGGGGCACCGCGGTCGGAAGCTCCGGCAGGCACGGTTCGGCGACCGTGTTGAGGAGCATCATGAACGCGATGAACTCGGAGTCGCCGGACTCGTCGTCGGCCGGGTCAGGACGGGTGGTGGGGGAGCCGGACGAACCCGCCCGGACATGGTCCACGTCGGCCTTCGCGCGCGTGTCCGCCTGTTCGTTGCCGCACCCCGCGAGCGTGAGCCCGCACAGCGCGGTCAGTGCCGCCAGCGGCATCAGGGAAATTCGTCTCATGCTCGAAGTCTGTGAGCGCGCCGTGGACCGGACATGAGTACGGCTACTCAGAAAATGGCGTACGTCACACTCAGAGCGCCGGAACAGAAGGTTCCTGTCCCCTTATGAGGGATCGTTTCACCCGTACGGAGTAAAAGTGCTCAAGGTGCGGGAAGGGGCCAACTGCCGCGTCCTACGGTCCACGGGTGATGAGCAGCAGTCCGGAGACCTCGACCCGTACCACCGGCGCACATCGGGCGCGGCGGGAGGCGCGCGATCGCGGTGCCGCGCGCACGTTGGCGCAGCGGCCGCCCGCGCGCTACGAGCCGTACCTGGACGGCCTGTTCACCTACTGCCTGTCGGTGCTGTGCGACCACGACGCGGCCACCGCCGCGCTCGGTGACGTCCTCGCGCTCGCCGAGAAGCGCCGCGGCCCGGACGCGGCGGGCGACCGCCGGGCCTGGCTGTACGCGCTGGCCCGCTGGGCCTGTCTGCGCAAGCTGGCCGAGGCCAAGCAGAAACGTCAGGCCACCCACGCGGCGGGCCGTGACAACGCCGTAAGAGCGTCGGCCCCGCCCGTCTCCGAGGAGGTCCTGGAGGCGCGCCGGCGTGAACTCGCCCTGCTCGCCTGGCCGGAGGCCGCCGGCACCACCCCGGAGCAGCGCGAGGCCCTCGAACTCGCCGTCCGCCACCACCTCGCCGCCCACGAGGTGGCCGCCGTCCTCGGCATGGACCTCACCGCCGCCCGTGAACTGCTCGCGGCCGCCGCCTGCGAGGTCGAGCGCACCCGCGCGGCCCTCGCCGTCGTGGAGACCGGCACCTGCCCGGGGGTCGCCCGCCTCACCGGCGACCACCAGCTGGTGCTCAGCACGGCCGTACGGCGTGAGCTGGTCCGGCATGTCGACGACTGCCCGCGCTGCCGCCGTACCGCCGAGCGCGCGATCACCGGCCGCTGGCCCGGCGCGAGCGTCACCCCCTCGGAACTGCCCGTCCTGGAGGCGCCCCGCGCGACCCTGCACGTCGCCATGGCGCACTTCCCGCGCGCGCGGGGCGCCGCCGCGCCGCGCTTCGACCGGCGTGGCTTCCCGATGGACCCCAAGGACCGCGCGGCCCGCCGCGACCGCCTGCGCGCGCGTGCCGTCACCACGACCGTCGTCGCCACCGTCGTCGCGGCCCCGGTCCTGGCGCTCTGGGCCGCCTACCGGGGCACGTCCACGGCCGAGGGCACCGAGGGCCGCTCGGCCTCCGCCAGCGAGGCGCGCGGCCCGGACGGCCTGGACGGTGAGGCGGTCGGGGACGGCTACGAGAACGCGGGCAACGCCAGCACCCCGCCCGGCGACCGCTTCACCAAGGGCAACAAACCCGACGTGTCCGTGGAGGTCATCAGCGTCGCGGGCGCCGGAAAGCAGGGCGCCGGCCAACTGGAGGTGGCGGCAGGGAACAGCGGCGACACCACGCTGATCACGCTCACCGCGACCGGCGACACCCCGGTCCGCTGGTCCGCGACCACCGGCGCCTCCTGGCTCTACCTCAGCCAGTCCGCGGGAACCCTCGCCGTCGGCGAGTCGTTGACGATCAAGGTGTACGTGGACCATCTGCGCGAGCCGTCCGGCTACTGGAGCGCGCGGGTGGCCGTGTCACCGGCCGGCGCCGTCGTCTCCATCGAGGGCTACGGCACCGCGCCCACCCCGACCGACCCCGGCACCCCCGCCGACCCGCCGCCCTCGTCCGACGACCCCGACCCGACACCCACCACGTCAGCGCCTACGGACCCGACGCCGAGCGACCCACCGCCCTCGTCGCCCGACCCGGACCCGACCCCGACCGACACGGCCCCTTCGGACCCGGCGAGCTCGACCCCGCCGCCCAGCGACAGCGGCGACCCGAGCCCGTCGACGTCGTAGACCGGTCGCTGATGGACCGGTCAGCCCACGTGGCGAGCGGGAGGCGCCCGCAGCCCCGCGCGATACGCCCCTCAGCCCACCGGATCGGCAGGATGCGGTGCCAGCAGCGGCAGCTGCGAGGCCAGCCGCTCCTCGCACAGCTCGACCAGCCGGTCGTAGCCGGCCTTGCCCATCAGCTCGGTCAGCTCCGGGCCGTAGGACACGTACACCGAGTCGCCCGCGCCGTGCGCCGAGGTCGCCGACGTGCACCACCAGTGCAGGTCATGGCCGCCCGGACCCCAGCCGCGCCGGTCGTACTCGCCGATCGACACCTGGAGCACCCGGGTGTCGTCGGGCCGGTCGATCCAGTCGTACGTCCGCCGCACCGGAAGCTGCCAGCAGACGTCCGGCTTGGTCTCCAGCGGCTCGCGGCCCTCCTTTATGGCCAGGATGTGCAGCGAGCAGCCCGCGCCACCGGCGAAGCCGGGACGGTTCTGGAAGATGCAGGAGCCCTGGTAGGGGCGGGTCTGCCGGTCGCCGTCCTCGTCCTCCGAGATCCAGCCGTGCTCCCGGCCCTCGTCGTGGAACTGCCAGATCTCCGGAGTGAGCCTGGCCACATGCCCGGCCACCCGCTTCTCGTCGTCCTCGTCGGAGAAGTGCGCGCCCAGCGTGCAGCACCCGTCGTCCGCGCGGCCCGCCTGGATGCCCTGGCAGCCGCTGCCGAAGATGCAGTTCCAGCGAGAGGTCAGCCATGTCAGATCGCACCGGAAGACCTGCTCGTCGTCCGCCGGATCCGGGAACTCCACCCACGCGCGCGCGAAGTCGAGCCCCTTCTCGTCCGCGGCCCGGGCCTTCTTCGACATCTTCGGCGACTTCACCTCGGTCATCAGCTGTGACTTCTGGGAGTCCGCCGACGCTGTCACCGACGGCTTCACCGACGACTCCACCTGCGACTTCGCCTGCGAAGAAGCGCCGGAGGCCGTGGCGGCCTGCTCATTCTTCGCCTTTTTGGTCTTTGGCACGCGTCCAGGGTAAGTCGCCCAGGACGGCTCCGGGGACGGCGGACGGCTCGGCTGGCAGTAGCGTTCCGTACATGAGACTCGGTGTCCTCGACGTGGGATCGAACACGGTGCATCTCCTGGTGGTGGATGCACACCCGGGCGCGCGCCCGCTGCCCGCGCACTCGCACAAGGTGGAGCTGCGCCTCGCCCAACTCCTCGACGAGGCCGGGGCCGTCAGCCCCGAAGGGGTCGACAAACTGATCGCGGTCGTCAAGGAGGCCCTCCAGGCCGCCGAGGACAAGGGCGTCGAGGACCTCCTGCCGTTCGCCACCTCCGCCGTGCGCGAGGCCAGCAACGCCGACGACGTCCTCGCGCGCGTGCAGGCCGAGACCGGCGTCGAGCTCCAGGTCCTCACCGGCGCCGAAGAGGCCCGTCTCACCTTCCTCGCCGCGCGCCGCTGGTTCGGCTGGTCGGCCGGGAAGCTGCTCGTCCTCGACATCGGCGGCGGCAGCCTGGAGATCGCGTACGGCATCGACGAGGAGCCCGACGCCGCGGTCTCGCTGCCCCTCGGCGCCGGCCGCCTCACCGCGGGCTGGCTGCCGGGCGACCCGCCGGACCCGGAGGCGATAAGGGCCCTACGACGCCATGTCCGCGCCCAGATCGCCCGCACGGTCGGCGAGTTCACCCGCTTCGGCGCCCCCGACCATGTGGTCGCCACCTCCAAGACCTTCAAGCAACTGGCCCGCCTCGCCGGCGCCGCCCGCTCCGCCGAGGGCCTCTACGTCCAGCGCGAGCTGAAGCGGGAGTCCCTGGAGGCGTGGGTGCCGCAGCTGGCGGGGATGACGGTGGCCCAGCGCTCCGAACTCCCGGGAGTCTCGGAGGGCCGAGCCGGCCAGCTGCTGGCGGGCGCCCTGGTGGCGGAGGGGGCGATGGATCTGTTCGGTGTGGAGAAGCTGGAGATCTGTCCCTGGGCGCTGAGGGAGGGCGTAATCCTCCGGCGACTTGATCACATGGGCTCGGTGTAACGCCCCAGGGGCGCGGGGAACTGCGCGAGCAACCACGAACGCACCCGCACCCGCCCGTGGCAAACCCCACAACGGCGAATAGGCACCCCGCACCCACCCGACCCAACCCTTTAGGCTGACCCACGTGGCAGAACCAGTCGTACGGATCCCGGACGCGAAGGTCGCCCTCTCGACGGCTTCCGTGTACCCGGAGTCGACGGCGACGGCCTTCGAGATCGCCGCACGCCTGGGTTACGACGGTGTAGAGGTCATGGTGTGGACCGACCCCGTCAGCCAGGACATGGAAGCCCTGCGCAGGCTGAGCGACTACCACCAGATCCCGATCCTCGCCGTGCACGCCCCCTGCCTGCTCATCACGCAGCGCGTGTGGTCGACGGACCCCTGGGTCAAGCTCCAGCGCGCCCAGGCCGCCGCCGAGAAGCTCGGCGCGAGCACCGTCGTCGTCCACCCCCCGTTCCGCTGGCAGCGCCAGTACGCCCGCGACTTCGTCGAGGGGATCTGGCGGATGGCGAACGAGACGGACGTACGGTTCGCCGTCGAGAACATGTACCCGTGGCGCTACCGCGACCGCGAGATGCTCGCGTACGCCCCCGACTGGGACGTCACCAAAGAGGACTACCGGCACTTCACGATCGACCTCAGCCACTCCGCGACGGCCCGCACCGACGCGATGGAGATGGTCGACCGCATGGGCGACCGCCTCGGCCACGTCCACCTCGCCGACGGCCGCGGCTCCGCGAAGGACGAGCACCTCGTCCCCGGCCGCGGCAACCAGCCCTGCGCCGAACTGCTGGAACGTCTCGCCCTGAGCGGCTTCGACGGCCATGTCGTCATCGAGGTCAACACCCGGCGCGCGATGTCGAGCGCCGAACGTGAGGCCGACCTCGCGGAGGCGCTGGCCTTCACCCGGCTGCATCTGGCGTCGGCCGTGAAGGCGCAGAGGCTGCCGTGACCGACGGCGTCAGCGCGCGCAAGCGGGGCCGGCCCCCTCGTACGGAATCAGCCGACACCCGCGACCGCATCCTGGCCGCCGCCCGCGAGGAGTTCTCCGAGCGGGGGTACGAGAAGACGTCGGTGCGCGGCATCGCGAAGGCCGCCGGGGTCGACTCGGCCCTGGTCCACCACTACTTCGGCACCAAGGAGCAGGTCTTCGAGGCGGCCGTGGAGGTGGCCTTCGCGCCGGCGCTGATCGTGCGGGACACGGTGCTGGAAGGGCCGGTGGAGGACGTCGGCGAGCGGATGACCCAGGTCATCTTCGGGCTCTGGGAGAACCCGGTGACCCGCAAGCCGCTGCTCGCGATCGTCCGCTCGGCGGTCAACAACGAGGCCGCGGCCACCGTCTTCCGCCGCCTCGTCTCCGCGCAGCTGCTGCGCCGGATCGCTGGTGAGCTCGACGCCCCGGACGCGGAACTGCGTGCCGAGCTGGCGGCCGCGCAGCTGGTCGGGATCGCGATGCTGCGGTACGTGATCAAGGTGGAGCCGCTGGCGTCGGCGGACGTGGAGCAGATCATCGCGCGGGTGGCGCCGGTGGTGCAGGGGCATCTGACCGGGCCCTGAGCGCGAGACGAGCCCTGGGGCGCGAGACGGCTGATCCTTGGGGCGTGAGACGGCTGATCCCTGGGGTGCGAGATGTGCGTCCCGCATTCCGGACACCTCGTCCCGCCCCCTGGATGACCGGCGTACGCTCGATAGCAGCCACAACTGTCTGAAGGAGCGAGCGACGATGCCCGAGCTGAGGTCCCGCACAGTCACCCACGGCCGCAACATGGCGGGCGCACGCGCCCTTATGCGCGCCTCCGGTGTACCCGGTGCGGACATCGGCCGCAAGCCGATCATCGCGGTCGCCAACTCCTTCACCGAGTTCGTTCCGGGCCACACCCACCTCCAGCCGGTCGGCCGGATCGTCTCCGAGGCGATCCGCGAGGCGGGCGGCATCCCGCGCGAGTTCAACACGATCGCGGTGGACGACGGCATCGCGATGGGCCACGGCGGCATGCTGTACTCCCTGCCCTCCCGCGACCTGATCGCGGACTCGGTCGAGTACATGGTCGAGGCCCACTGCGCCGACGCCCTGATCTGCATCTCCAACTGCGACAAGATCACGCCGGGCATGCTCAACGCGGCCCTGCGCCTGAACATCCCGACGGTCTTCGTCTCCGGCGGCCCGATGGAGTCCGGCCGCGCCACCCTGGTGGACGGCACGGTCCGCACGCTCGACCTGGTCGACGCGATCTCCGACGCCGTGAACGACAAGATCTCGGACGAGGACATCCTCCGTATCGAGGAGAACGCCTGCCCGACCTGCGGCTCCTGTTCCGGCATGTTCACCGCCAACTCGATGAACTGCCTGACGGAGGCCATCGGCCTCTCGCTCCCCGGCAACGGCTCGGTCCTGGCCACGCACACGGCCCGCCGCCGGCTGTACGAGGACGCGGCCCGCACGGTCATGGACATCACCCGCCGCTACTACGAGCAGGACGACGAGACGGTCCTGCCGCGCTCGATCGCCTCCTTCGCGGCCTTCGAGAACGCGATGGCGCTGGACATCGCGATGGGCGGCTCGACCAACACGATCCTGCACCTGCTGGCCGCGGCTCAGGAGGCGGGAGTCCCCTTCGGCCTCAACGAGATCGACGCGGTCTCGCGCCGGGTGCCCTGCCTGGCGAAGGTCGCGCCGAACGTGGCGAAGAACCGCACGTACTACATGGAGGACGTGCACCGCGCGGGCGGCATCCCGGCCCTCCTCGGCGAACTCCACCGCGCCGGCCTCCTGAACGAGGACGTCCACTCGGTCCACAGCCCGTCCCTCGCGGACTGGCTGAAGACGTGGGACGTCCGCGGCGGCTCCCCGTCCGCCGAGGCGGTCGAGCTGTGGCACGCAGCCCCGGGCTGCGTCCGCTCGGCCGAGGCCTTCTCGCAGTCGGAGCGCTGGGAGGCCCTCGACGAGGACGCGGAGGGCGGCTGCATCCGGTCCGCCGAGCACGCGTACTCCAAGGACGGCGGCCTGGCGGTCCTCAAGGGCAACCTGGCGGTCGACGGCTGCGTCGTGAAGACGGCCGGCGTCGACGAGTCGATCTGGCGGTTCGAGGGCCCGGCGGTCGTCTGCGAGTCCCAGGAGGAAGCCGTCCAGAAGATCCTCCTGAAGGAGATCAAGGAGGGCGACGTGGTGGTCATCCGCTACGAGGGCCCCAAGGGCGGCCCGGGCATGCAGGAGATGCTCTACCCGACCTCGTACCTGAAGGGCCGCGGCCTCGGCAAGGCCTGCGCGCTCGTCACCGACGGCCGCTTCTCCGGCGGCACGTCGGGGCTGTCGATCGGCCACGCCTCCCCGGAGGCCGCCGCGGGCGGCACGATCGCCCTCGTCGAGGACGGCGACCGCATCCGCATCGACATCCCGGGCCGCACGATCGAGCTCCTGGTCGACGACGCCGAACTGACCCGCCGCGAGCAGGCGCTGGGCGGGGCGTACGTCCCCAAGAACCGCGAACGCAAGGTCTCCGCCGCGCTGAAGGCGTACGCCGCGATGGCGACGAGCGCGGACAAGGGCGCGGTCCGGGACGTCTCGAAACTGGGCTGAACCTTCTGACCCACGGGGCCGCCTCCTTCTCGGGGGCGGCCCTTTCTGCCTTGGGGGTAGTCCTTTCGGCTGCTACCAGGCCGCCGGGTCACGCGCGTCCACGGCGAAGACGGTGCCGTCGGGGGCGGTGGCGTAGAGGTGGCCGTGGGCTAGCAAGGGGCCGGGCAGAGCACCGGCGACCCGGTCCGAGGCGGCGTCCAAGCGGACCGGGGTCTGCCCGACGAGGTGACCCTCCTTTGCGTCGACGGCGAGCAAACGGCCGTCGGCGGCGACGAAGAACACGTGGGTGCCGTCGGATACAGGAACAGAACCTCTGCTGACGGCCGTTTCGAGGTGCCACAGCCGCTTGCGCGCCTTCATGTCCACGGCCTCGAGCGAGCCGCCCGTGCCGAGGAGATAGACGACGTTTTCGTGTACGACCGCCCGTGCATCGGCGCGCCCCATCGGCAGCGCCACCCGGCGCGCCGACTTGGTGGACGGTGTGTAGCGCACGACGGCGTCCGTGTCGTCGTAGACCTTGTCGGTGGCGAGGAAGAAGAGGGATCCGCCCTGCACACCGATCAGCGTCAGTTTCCCGTCCAGTCGCGCGTCCCAGCGCACCGCTCCGGTGGCCGGGTCCACGGCGGTGACCCGGGTCTTCGACGCGTCGGCCGAGGGATTCGTCGCGTACACCAGGGGGTCTCCGGCGAAGGAAGCGAAGGACGGCAGAGGGTGCCCCGGAATCCGTCGGCTCCACTTCGGGTCGCCCGTCGACGCGTCCATCCCCCTGACGGTCCCGTCGAGGGTGGTGAGCAGGATCGTGCGCCCGGCGACCTGTATTGCGTTGCGCGCGGGCATCTTCCGCTGCCATCGGGCCTTGCCCGACGCGGGGTCCAGCGCCTCCAGGCGCTGGCTCTCGTCCGTCATCGGCTGCACGAGCCCGGCTGCCAGGACCGGCGGCTTGGTCGCGCTCGACGTGGCCATCGGGTGTCGCCAGAGCACGGTGCCGTCGGACGGGTCGAGGCCGAAGAGCGCGCCGGGGCGAGCGCAGAGCAACTGCCGTCCTCCGTATGAGCACTGAGCGGCACCCGTACCTTCGGGCACCGGGTTCGCTTCCCAGCCGGTGAACCGGGAGGTGGAGGCCGAGGGTGTGCCGCCGCCCTCCGTGGTGGTGCCGCTTCCGCCCAGCAGCCGGACCGAGGCAAGGACACCGGCCACGACGAGCACGCCTGCCGCCGCGGCGAGGACCGTCTTCCGGCCGGGGCGTCTGCGGGCCCGGGGCGGCGGCGGTGCGGAGTCGGATTTCGGCGCGTCCCCGGCCCGTTGGGCCGGTATGAAGGCCTGCGTGTCGTACGAGGCGGCGACCGACCGCAGCGCACGCATCAACTCGTCGGGAGTGGGCCGGTCCTCAGGCTCCTTGGCGAGGCAGCGCAGCACCAGCGGTGCCAGGTTCTCCGGTACGTCGGTCAGGTCCGGCTCGTCGTGCACGACCTGGTAGGCGACGACATACGGGCTGTCGGAGTCGAACGGCCCGCGCCCGGTCGCCGCGTGCACCATCACGGACCCGAGCGCGAAGACATCGGCAGCGGGCCCGACCTCTCGGGGTCGCCGGAACTGCTCGGGTGCCATGAAGGGCGGAGTGCCGATCAACTTCCCGGTCTCCGTGCGCAGTTCGCTGTCCTTTGGCCGGGAAATGCCGAAGTCGATGACCTTCGGACCGTCGTCGGCGAGCAGCACATTGCTCGGCTTGAGGTCCCGGTGCACCACGCCGACGCGGTGGATGTCCCGCAGTGCCTCCGCCAGTCCGGCCATCAGGCGGCGCAACTGGGCCGGCTCCATGGGGCCGTTCCGCTTCACATGGTCGGACAGCGTCGGGCCAGGGATGAACAGGGTGGCCATCCAAGGCCGTTCGGCCTCTGGATCGGCGTCCACGACGGACGCTGTGAACGCCCCGCTCACCCTCCGCGCGGCTGCCACCTCCTGCCGGAACCGTCCCCTGAACTCGGGATCTCGCGCGAACTCGGCGTGCACGATCTTCACCGCGAGCTTCATCCCCGAGGTGCTCCGGGCGAGGTGCACGACACCCATCCCGCCTGACCCGAGGCATGACTCCAGGCGGTAGTGACCGGCGTACTCGGGAAGTTCCGCTTCCGCGCCCGCTCCGGTATTGCGCTGTGGCGCCATGGGACCACCCCCGTGCTGTTCGTCCGCGCGCGCGACGCACGGAGCCTAGTCGATGACTCGTACGAGACAGAGGCGGCTTGCTAGTCTCCGTGCGCGAGTTGCGTACATCTGTTTGATGGCGTGATTCAGGGGAATCAACGGGGCCCCATGGCAGTCATGGGGTTCAACGGGGGAGGTTTTTCATGTCTGTCGACCGTGTGGAAGAGGCCGAGGGAGCCGACGAGATCGAGGCCCTGTCGGCAACGGCATCGGTCCGCTACTACTCGATCGCGCCTGGCGTCCGTCTCAACGTCCGCAGCGGCCCCGGCACCAACTTCAGCATCGTCCGGGTCCTGACCGAGGGTTCCAAGGTGCCGATCTACTGCCAGACGCCGGGGACGTCGGTGACGGGCCCGTACGGCACGTCGAACATCTGGGACAACATCAGCTACGGCCAGTACGTGTCGGACGCCTACGTCCAGACCGGCAGCGACGGCTATGTCGCGGACCGCTGCGGCTGAGTTCACCCCGAACGCGCACGTGACATGGCGGAGGCGGCCTGTCCGCCTCCGCCGCCGCACATTCCGAACTCGGCTCTCATCCAAGGGACTCCGATGCAGACCTGGAACCGCAGATCCGTCCTGCTCGCCGGCGCCACAGGTGCCTTCATCACGCTGAGCGCCACCGCCCAGGCCGAAGCAGAGGTGCGCTACTACCCGGTCGCGCCGGGATACCGGCTCAACGTCCGCAGCGGTCCCGGCACCAGCTACCCCATCGTCAGGGTGCTCGCCGAGGGCGCCCAGGTCGCGATCCTCTGCCAGACACCGGGGACGACGGTGACGGGTCCCTACGGCACGTCGAACATCTGGGACTGCATCTCCAACGGTGAGTACGTGTCGGACACCTACGTGCAGACGGGCAGCGACGGCTACATCCGTCCTCGCTGCGCACTCTGAGCCCGCCACCCTGCTCCGAGAAGCCCCACGCCACACCCACCCCCACACCACTCCGAGGGAACCGTGTCACCACTCACCCGCCGATCCGTCCTCCTCGCCGGCGCCACCGGCGCCTTCATCACCGTGAGCGCCGCCGCCACCGCCGACGCGGCCGTGCGCTACTACCCCGTCGCCCCCGGCTACCGCGTCAACGTCCGCCGCGGCCCTGGCACCCAGTACGCCATCTCCCGCGTGCTGCCCGAGGGCGCCATGGTGCCGATCTACTGCCAGACGCCGGGCGAGACGATCACCGGCCCGTACGGCACCTCGAACATCTGGGACAACATCGACGACGGCGAGTTCATCTCGGACACGTACGTACAGACGGGCAGCGACGGCTACATCCGCCCCCGCTGCGCACTCTGACCACCAGGAAGATCCAAAGGAACCCCCCATGACATCGCTGAAGCGCGGCTCCCTCCTGCTGGCCGGCACCGCCGCAGCCTTCCTCACCGTCCTCGGCACCGCCTCCCAGGCCGCCGCCGCGGGCTACCCGGTGGTCGGCACCTCGGACGTGAACGCCCGGAGCGGCCCTGGAACCAGCTACCAGATCATCAAGACCTACAAGCCGGGCACGACCCTCACGCTCGTCTGCCAGACGCCCGGCGAGACCATCACCGGCCCGCTCGGCACCTCGAACATCTGGGACAAGACCGCCGACGGCGTCTACGTCTCGGACACCTACGTGAAGACGGGCAGCGACGGCTACGTGACCCGGCGCTGCTGAGCCCCCGCGGAGCCCGCGCCCGCCCCGGAGCCATAATCGACGCGTGAGCGACGACAACGGCACCCAGGAAACCCCCGCGGGCTCCGCCCCCGGCCCCCGGCCGGAACCCATCCGGTTCTTCGGCACGACCTGGGTCGACCACGCCAACGGCTACACGGTCCGCCGTATCGGCGCCGCCGTCGGCTCCCTCGCCGCGGCCGTCGCCTCCTGCCTGGTCCTCCGCTTCGCCTACGAAGGCCTCGCGATCGCCGACATCGGCAGCTTCGTCACCCTCCTCATGGTCGTGATGTTCGCAATCTGCAGCGCTCTCGCCTTCCGGCACACCTGGGACGGCTTCACCAAGCGCCCCGACCCCGACCGCCAGGCCTCCCTCCGCGGCCTGCTCGCCATCGGCTTCGTCGGCTCCCTCCTCGCCTACTTCTTCCGCTCCCTCACCGAGGCCCCCGGCGAGAAACTCCACCGCGAGGAGTACGAGGCCGCCCTCAAGCAACACGAGAAGCGCACCACCCGCCGCTCCGGCAACCCGTCGAAGAAGCGCCGCCGTTCCTGAGCGGGAGCCGTAGCAGCGCCGCCGGCCTCTGAGTCTCTCGTCCTGCCGCCAAGAGAGCCCCCCTCTCTCACCGAAAACTCACTGCACCCTGCACCCACCTCCGCCACCATGGGCCCTATGACGACGGCCCCCTCGCACACCGCCCGCGCCCAGTCCTTCAACGCCGCCGCAGCCCAGTACGCGGCCAACCGCCCCTCCTATCCGCCCGCCCTCTTCGACGCGATCGAGGACCTCACCGGCCGCTCCCTCACCGGCGCCCGCGTCGCGGACGTAGGCGCCGGCACCGGCATCGCCACCGCCCTCCTGCACGCCCGCGGCGCCGACGTCATCGCCGTCGAACCCGGCGACGGCATGGCCGCCCAGTTCCGGCACACCAACCCCGGCCTCCCGATCGTGCAGGGCACCGGAGACGACCTGCCCCTGGCCGACGACTCCCTCGACCTCCTCACCTACGCCCAGGCCTGGCACTGGACCGACACCGCCCGCTCGGTCCCGGAAGCCCTCCGCGTGCTGCGCCCGGGCGGCGCCCTCGCGCTGTGGTGGAACACCGACGCCCACGACGTGCCGTGGATCACCGACGCCTCGCGCCGGATCGCGCGCCACTTCGCCGTGAACGTCAGCGCCGAGCAGCGCAACATCGACCCCAGGCTCGCCGACCCCTCCGGGCGCCTCGACTTCGCCCACCGCACGGTCCGCTGGAGCCGCCGCGTCCCCGTCGACACCCACCTCGCCAACATCGGCAGCCACTCGATCTTCCTGGTCGCCGGTGAGGAAAGCGCCACGGCCTTCCTCACCGAGGAACGACGCCACCTGCTGGCGGTCTTCCCGGACGGAATCGTCGAGGAGACCTACGACGTCGAGTTGCTCGTCGCCATCAAGCCGCCCGCAGCCAACGCCTGACCCCGCCCGGCGGCCCACCCCTCGAGGGCCGCCGCGCACGCATGGTCCAGGTGCCGCAGTCCGCCCAACTCCAGCCGCACCTCCCGGTCACGCGGCAACGCCTCCAACGCGTCCAGCAGCTTGGGCAGCCGCAGGAACGTCGCATGCCCCAGCACCCGGACGACGAGCCCCGCCGCACCCCGGTCCTCGGTCTCCACATGCACATGGCTGGCATCCCACGCGGTCTTCGCCACCGCCAGCGCCAACCCCACCAACACCCCCTCGAACAGGTTCCCCACGACGATCGCCGTCGCCGTCACCACCAGCACGACCACCTCCCCGCGATGCCCGCGCCACAACACCCGCACCTCCCGCACCGGCACGAGCTTGCACCCGGCGTGCACCAGCAGCGCGGCCAGCGCCGCCACCGGAATCACCCCGAGCACCCCGGGCACGACGACCGTGAACACCAGCAGCCACACCCCGTGCAGCACCCGGGACGCCTTGGTCTCGGCACCCGCCTGCACATTCGCCGCGCTCCGCACGATCACCGCGGTCATCGGCAACGCCCCGAGCACCCCGCACACCGCGTTGCCCGCGCCCTGCGCGATCAGCTCACGGTCGTAGTCCGTACGCCGCCCGTCATGCAGCCGGTCCACCGCCGCCGCGCTGAACAAGGACTCCGCCGACGCGATCAACGCGAACGCCACGACCGTCCCCAGCACGCCCACTTCCGTCAGCCGGCCGACATCCGCGGCCTCCGGCAGCCGTACGGCATCCAGCAGCCCTCGCACTTCGACCCGCCGCACCTGAAGGCCGAACACCCCGGTCACCGCCGCCGCGAGGCCGACCGCGACCAGCGGCGCGGGCACCAGGCGAGCCCCGCGCTTCCATCGCGGCCACAGCAGCAGTACGGCCATAGTGGCACCCCCCACTGACAACGCCACCGGGTCCAGCAGCGACGGCAACGACACCAGCCCGGTGAGCTTCCCCAACCCGCCACCAGGCGCGGTCGCGTCGCCCAGCGCATACACCTGACCGGCGACCAGGACGAGCCCGATCCCGGCGAGCATCCCCTGCACGACCGCCACGGACACGGCCCTGAACCACCGCCCGAGCCGCAGCACCCCGAGCCCGAGCTGCACCAGCCCGGCCCCGAACACCAGCACCCCGAGCACCCCGACCCCGTACCGGTGCACGGCCTCGTAGACCAGCACCGTGAGCCCCGCCGCCGGCCCGCTCACCTGGAGGCTGCTGCCGGGCAGCACCCCGGCGACCAGCCCGCCGACGATCCCGGTCACCAGCCCCAGCTCGGCCGGCACACCGGAGGCTATGGCGACCCCTACGCACAGCGGCAGCGCCACGAGAAACACGACGAGGGAAGCGAACAGATCGGCCTTGCGTACGCGATAGCGCATGAGCGAAGCACCTCCGGTCGGGAACACGGTGGGAGATGCGTGGGCGCGCCGTGTCGGGGGAGTACGCGGCACTGAAACCCATTGTCAGGAAAGGGAGTTGATCGCACAGGCCGTTCCGGTGAACCACAGGGGGCTCTGGAAGCGCACGGACCGGATCACCGAACTCCGATCACCCCCTCACGCGCCTGCGCCGCCGGAACCGCCGTCACACCCCGCTTGACGAGCACGGCGTGCGGGAGCATTATTCATCACATGATGAATTATTCTTCCGAGCCTCCCGACACCCCCGCCGTCCACGCCGAAGGCCTCACCGTCGTCCGCGGCCCCCGCACCGTCCTGCGCGGCCTCGACTTCACCGTCCCCCGCGGCCAGATCACCGGACTGCTCGGCCCCTCCGGCTGCGGCAAATCCACCCTCATGCGCTCCATCGTCGGCACCCAGGCCAAGGTCACCGGCACCCTCGACGTCCTCGGCCGCCCCGCCGGACACCCCACCCTGCGCACCCGCATCGGCTACGTCACCCAAGCCCCCTCCGTCTACGACGACCTGACCGTCCGCCAGAACCTCGACTACTTCGCCGCGATCCTCGCCCCGGGCCACGCCGCCTCCGAACGCCGCCACTCCGACGTCACCCGGGTCATCGAAGACGTCGACCTCACCAGCCACGCCGACTCCCTCGCCGGCAACCTCTCCGGCGGCCAACGCAGCCGCGTCTCCCTGGCCGTGGCCCTCCTCGGCACACCCGAACTCCTCGTCCTCGACGAACCGACCGTCGGCCTGGACCCCGTCCTGCGCCGCGACCTGTGGAACCTCTTCCACGACATCGCCGCCCAACGCGGCGCCACCCTCCTCATCTCGTCCCACGTCATGGACGAGGCCGAGCGCTGCCACCGCCTCCTCCTCATGCGCGAGGGCGAGATCCTCGCCGACGACACCCCGGACGCCCTGCGCACCCGCACCGGCTCCGAGACCGTCGAGGACGCATTCCTGCACCTCGTGGACGAGGCCGTCGCGGCCGGACGCAAGAAGGAGACGACCCGATGACCACCACGACCACCACCCCGCCGATCGCCCCGGCCCCGACCAGCGCCCTCAACGCCTCCCGCACCCTCGCCACCGCAGCCCGCGTCCTGCGCCAGCTCCGCCACGACCCGCGCTCGATCGCGCTGATGATCCTGGTGCCCTGCGTGATGCTGTTCCTGCTGCGCTACGTCTTCGACGGCAGCCCACAGACCTTCGACAACATCGGCGCCTCCCTCCTCGGGATCTTCCCGCTGATCACGATGTTCCTGGTCACCTCCATCGCCACCCTCCGCGAGCGCACCTCCGGCACCCTCGAACGCCTCCTCGCCATGCCGCTCGGCAAAGGCGACCTCGTCGCCGGCTACGCCCTCGCCTTCGGCACCCTGGCGATCATCCAGTCCGTCCTCGCCACCGCCCTCGCCCTCTGGGGCCTCGGCCTCGACGTCACCGGCAGCCCCTGGCTGCTGCTCCTGGTCGCCCTGCTCGACGCCCTCCTCGGCACCGCCCTCGGCCTCTTCGTCTCGGCCTTCGCCGCCTCCGAGTTCCAGGCCGTCCAGTTCATGCCGGCCGTGATCTTCCCCCAGCTCCTGCTCTGCGGCCTGTTCACACCCCGCGACAACATGCACCCCGTCCTGGAGGCCATCTCCGACGTCCTCCCCATGTCCTACGCCGTCGACGGCATGAACGAGGTCCTCAGGCACACCGACATGACCGCCGCCTTCGTCCGCGACACCCTGATCGTGGCCGGCTGCGCCCTCCTGGTCCTGGGCCTCGGCGCCGCGACCCTCAGGCGCAGGACCCAGTAGCCGCACGGGTGCCCACGCCCCGCCCCGCCGTCCGCCCGGACGTCCCGCCCACCGGACAACCCAGCCGCCCCCCGACCCCCGGTGCGAGGATGAACACCGGACGACGCAACCCCCGGAGGGCACCCGCAGCCATGACCCAGAAAGTCGCAGTCCTCGGCACCGGCAAGATCGGCGAAGCCCTGCTCAGCGGAATGATCCGAGGCGGCTGGGCCCCGGCCGACCTCTTCGTCACCGCCCGCCGCCAGGAGCGAGCCGAGGAACTCCGCGCGCGCTACGGAGTCACCCCGGTCACCAACGCCGAGGCCGCCAAGACCGCCGACACCCTGATCCTCACGGTCAAGCCGCAGGACATGGGCACCCTCCTCGCCGAGCTCGCCCCCCACGTCCCCGCCGACCGCCTGATCATCAGCGGCGCCGCGGGCATCCCCACCTCCTTCTTCGAGGAGCGCCTCGCCGCCGGCACCCCGGTCGTCCGCGTCATGACGAACACCCCCGCCCTCGTCGACGAGGCCATGTCCGTCATCTCCGCCGGCAGCCACGCCACCGCCGACCACCTCGCGCACGCCGAGGAGATCTTCGGCGCCGTCGGCAAGACGCTCCGCGTTCCCGAGTCCCAGCAGGACGCCTGCACCGCCCTCTCCGGCTCCGGCCCGGCGTACTTCTTCTACCTGGTCGAAGCCATGACGGACGCCGGCATCCTGCTCGGCCTGCCCCGCGACAAGGCCCACGACCTCATCGTCCAGTCCGCGATCGGCGCCGCCACCATGCTCCGCGACAGCGGCGAGCACCCCGTCAAGCTCCGCGAGAACGTCA
Source organism: Streptomyces justiciae (assembly GCF_015163075.1). Taxonomy (GTDB): domain Bacteria; phylum Actinomycetota; class Actinomycetes; order Streptomycetales; family Streptomycetaceae; genus Streptomyces; species Streptomyces justiciae. Next base: position 1,648 of record NZ_JADDXU010000003.1, on the reverse strand, counting down.
CGTCCCCCGCGGGCACGACGATCAACGCCATCCGCGAACTCGAGAACCACGGCGTACGAGCAGCCCTCATCGCCGCCCTCGAAGCCGCCCGCGACCGCAGCCGCGAACTGGCCTCCGGCAACAACTGACACCGCCGGGCCGCCCCACCCCCGGGAAGGGGCGGCCCAGCGCACGCCCTACACGCTCACGCCGATATCAGCGGCCGCCGGCAGCAGTCCGATCGCCCGATACGCGGCATCGACGGTCGGCCGGGCCATCGCCCGAGCCTTCTCCGCACCATCCCGCAGCACCCCCTCCACATAGCCAGGATCCGCGCACAACTCCTTGTGCCTCTCCTGCACGGGCCTCAGCACCTCCACCACGGCCTCTGCGGTGTCCTTCTTCAAGGCGCCGTACGACTCATATACACCGCTCAGCTCCTCCGGGTTCCCACCCGAGCAGGCCGCGATGATCTCCAGCAGATTCGCCACCCCCGGCCGCGCCTCCCGGTCGTACACGACCTCGGACCCGCTGTCCGTGACCGCCCGCATGACCTTCTTCCGCACCACGTCCGGCTCGTCCAGCAGATAGACGATCCCGGGCCCGACGTCGTCGCTCTTCCCCATCTTCGACGTCGGATCCTGAAGGTTCATGACCCGAGCCGCCACACCGGGACGCGTCACCCGAGGCACCACGAACGTGTGGCCGTACCGCTGGTTGAACCGCACCGCGATGTCCCGCGCCAGCTCCACATGCTGCGTCTGGTCGTCCCCGACCGGCACCTCGTCCGTCCGGTACGCCAGGATGTCCGCCGCCATCAGCACGGGATACGTCAGCAGCGACAGCCGCACACTCCCACCGCGCTCCCGCTCCCGCGCGGCCTTCTCCTTGTACTGGATCATCCGCCGCATCTCGCCGTCGGTGGCCACGCACTCCAGTACGTACGACAGCCGCGCGTGCTCATCGACATGACTCTGTACGAACACGGTGCACAGCTCCGGATCCAGCCCGGTCGCAAGCAACAGGGTCGCCGCCTGCCGACTGAGCCGCCGCACCCGCGCCGGATCGTGGTCCACGGTCAGCGCGTGCAGGTCTACGACGCAGAACAGCGCGTCGGCCTGGTGCTGATCCACGGCAGCCCAGCGCCGCATGGCTCCCAGGTAGTTCCCCAGCGTCAGATGCCCGGTCGGCTTGACCCCACTGAAGACCCGCGTCATCCCTACTCCACCTCCTGGTCGGGACCGCCGCCCCTGCGGGCCGTCCCCCTGGAGCTCTGGAGGGAGATACGAGAACGGCCGCCGAAGCGGCGGCCGTTGAGTGCATACGTAGTCCGGCCGCCGTCAGGCGGCCCACCACAGCTGGGTGTACGTACGCGTCGTCATGCGTCCCAGAGTACGCCGGGAGGGTCTCCTCCGGAGCGGAGTTGACACACCCAGACCCGGTCCGTACTGTTCTCCGAGTTGTCCGACGTGAGAGCCGACTCCGGTCGGTCCCCGGACAGCCATTCCGCAGGTACCAGCAAACAATCGACGATCCGTCGTCGTGCGTATCGCCATGTGTATTTGCGAAATGAGGAATCCACGTTCGAAAGGACGCGGGCCCCGATTAGCTCGGGGGCCGGGAATCCGCTAAAGTCTCACTCGTCGGAACGGTCCAACGGCCGGGAAGG
>NZ_JADDXU010000029.1 GCF_015163075.1 Streptomyces justiciae | reverse complement strand
CCCCCGCCCCCCCCCCCCCCCCCCCCCCCCCCCCCCCCCCCCCCACCCCCGCCCCCCCCCCCCCCCCCCCCCCCCCGGGGGGGGGGGGGGGGGGTGGCGTTCTCGGCGTCAGCCGTCGAGCCAGTCGCCCGCCACGCCCGTGGGGACGTATCCCATGGCGTTCCACAGGAAGTGCGGGTGCGCGCAGGCGAACATGTAGGCGAGCAGCGCTATGTCCTCGCGCCCGGTCCGCGGGTCGTGCAGGGCGTGGAACCTCTCCGATCCGACCACTCCGGCGTCCACTTGGACGGCACGGGCGCGGTCCGGGGACGGGTCGGCCATCGAGGCCTCGACACCGGCTATGTAGGTGCGGCGCAGGATCTCCCACGCGTTGTCGACGTCGCCGGACCAGGTGCCGTGCACGGCCTCGAATGCGTGCAGCTCGGCGTCGAACAGGGCCCAGGCCCGCGGGTGTTGGGTCTTGCAGCGTGCGGACAGCTCGGCGGCCCGGATACTCAGCGCCGGTACCGTCGCCCGCGGGGCCATGGTGAGCGTGGTGCCGTCGGTGAGGATGCCGGTGCACGGGTCGGGCTGCAGATCGCACAGCGGGCAGGCCTCGGCCGGCGGGAGGCCCTGGGTGATGCCGTCGAACCACAGGGCGTGGCGGCCGGTGAGCCCCATCCACACGATGGTCGTGGTCATCAGCCAGGTGTTCCACATCGGGTCGTGCGCCTCGGGCGTGCAGCCGTACTTGACGAGGGCGATCGCGCTGGCGCCGTAGAGGGCCTTGGTGTGGGTGGGCAGGTCTGCGAGCCAGAAGTTGCTGATCTCGCCGGTGAGGGCGTCGGCCCGGACGTCGGCCATGTCGTCGATGACGCGGCACAGCAGCAGCGAGGCGAGGTTCCCGTCCTGCCAGAGCTCGGTGTCCGGTGCGACGTGCCAGAACAGGCAGTCCATCATCTGCAGGGCCGAATAGGTGCTGTGGCTCAGCGGGTTGGACTGGGGGAGCGTGACGTCGCCCGTGCCGTGCTGCTGGAGCCAGTACTCGTCGACGGCGCGCTTGTGGGCCGCGAAGAGTCCGGCGACCAGGGCCCGTGCCGTGTTGGTGCTGAAGTTCTCGGCGAGGCGGTCCTCGACGAGTTGGGTGAGGCGGGTGGTGTCGATGGTGTCGATCACGCGTTTGTACTCGTGGAAGACGAGGATGTCGTCCTCGTAGCGGTGCCGGTGGCCGAGGTCGTGCTCCAGGTCGTTCATCTGCCGGGTCCAGGACCAGCCACCGGTCAGGACGCTGTCGAGCTCCCGGCGGTACGGCCAGGTCTTGACGGCGAGCGGACGGCCGGCGCTCTGCCGCCAGTCGTAGTCGTCCAGCGTGCGGACGGGGGGCGTGGGCAGCCGACCGCACAGCGCGCAGTCGCAGACGTCCGCCTGCTCCGCCTCGCGCGGTGGGGTGAGGGCCCGGGTGCGCCAGGCGCCTTCCAGCATCGTGCAGGTCAGCCGGCAGATCTCGGCGTCGGTGCCGACCTGGGGGAACGCCGCTTCTATCACGCGCAGACCGGCGTCCAGCTGCCGCAGCCGGGCGAGGCCCGCCTCGTCGGGAGGGAGGAAGGCGGGCCGCGCGAGGTGGAGGGCCCCCTCCAGCCGCAGCGCGGACCCGGGGTGGGGGGAGCGGAGCGCGTCCAGCCGTTGCTGGACGGAGCGTTGGGAATCGCGGTGCCGTGCGGTGATCCCCTTGGTGTGCTGCGTCAGGAGGCGGATCAGGGCGTCGCCCGCCTCCGTGGACTGGTGGTGGCCGGTGGGGGCGTCGGAGGGCAGGTCGGACGTGACGGCCTGAGGCATGTGGTTCCTTTCGGGAGACGGCGCGCAGAACCCCCCACCCCTGGGAGTGGGCGGTCCAGGGGGAGACCGCCCATGTACTCGAACTCGCCTTCGTGGTACGAAAGTTGAATCGAGAAGCGGAACGAGACTTCCCAGAGCGTAAATGATCTACACCGTGACCCGACCGTGATCTCCGTTACTGCTCAAGCCCCTTGAGCTGCGTATACTCGCGCGCCCCCGACGTACGTCAGCGCCACGCGCGTCGCCGCGATTTCCGCAGGCGGAACGTCGAACGGGTCGCGGTCCAGCACGACCAGGTCCGCCAGCGCCCCCGCGCGCACCTGCCCGGTGTCGTCGAGATGGTTCACATACGCCGAACCCGCCGTGTACGCCGTCAACGCCTCGGCGAGACCGATGCGTTCGGCCGGCAGGAACACCGGCGCGCCGTCCGCGTCGGGCGTGCGCCGGTTGACCGCGACATGGATGCCTTCCAGCGGATCGGGGCTGCTCACCGGCCAGTCACTGCCCGCCGCGAGCGTGGCGCCGGACCGCAGCAGCGCACCGAACGGGTACTGCCACGCGGCCCGTTCTGGCCCCAGGAAGGGGATGGTCAGCTCGTCCATCTGCGGCTCGTGCGCCGCCCACAGCGGCTGGATGTTGGCGGTGGCGCCGAGTCGGGCGAACCGCGGTACGTCGTCGGGGTGGACGACCTGAAGATGCGCCAGGTGGGGCCGCGTGTCGCTCCGTCCGTTCGCGGTGCGCGCGGCCTCGATCGCGTCCAGCGCGTCGCGTACGGCACGGTCGCCCAGGGCGTGGAAGTGGCACTGGAAACCGAGCGCGTCCAACTCGGTGACGTACTTGGGCAGTTGACCGGGATCGATGAAGCTGGTGCCGCGGTTGGCGGTGGCGCAGCCGCACCGGTCCAGGTATGGGTCGAGCAGCGCCGCCGTCCCGGTCTCGGCGACCCCGTCCAGCATCATCTTGACCGTGCCCGCCCGGAACCGGCCGTGGCTCAACGCGGCCCGCCTCGCGGCGAGTTCGGGGATCTGCTCGGCCCCTCGCTCCCGGTCCCACCACAGGGCGCCGACGACACGCGCGGTGAGCGAACCGTCCCGGGCCGCCGTCAGATACGCCTCCGCCGGGTCATCCATGCCGAGGAAGTCCCCGATGAGCGCGTCCTGCCAGGCCGTGATGCCGAGCGCGTGCAGATGGCGCTGGGCGTGCAGGAGGGCGGCCAGCCGGTCGGCCGGGGTGGCCGCGGGCGCGAGGCGTCCGACGAGCTGCATCGCCCCTTCCTGAAGGGTGCCGCTCGGCTCGCCCGAGCCTGACGCGTCCCGCTCGATCCGTCCGTCGGCAGGGTCGGGCGTGTCGCGCGTGATGCCGGCCAGTTCGAGGGCGCGGCTGTTGACCCAGGCGCCGTGATGGTCGCGGTTGGGCAGGTACACGGGCCGGTCGGGGACGACCGCGTCGAGTAGCTCCTTCGTCGGCGTGCCGCCCTCGAAGGCCTCCATGGACCAGCCGCCGCCGGTGATCCACACCCGCTCGGGATGCGCGTCGGCGTAGGCGCGTACGGCGGCGACGGTCTCCGCGGCGGTCTTCGTGCCGGTGAGGTCGCACTGCGTCAGTTCGAGGCCGGCCGGCACCGGGTGCACATGCGCGTCCTGGAAGCCCGGCAGCAGCAACCGCCCGGCGAGGTCGACCACTTCGGTCCGCGGCCCGCGCAGGTCCAGGACCTCGTCCCGTCCTACGGCGGTGACGCGGTCGCCGGTGACGGCCACCGCGGTCGCGGTGCGGCCCTCGGGGGTGAGGACGGGGCCGCCGGTGAAGAGCAGATCTGCGTACATGGTCCGTTTCCTGGGAGGTCGGGTGAAGTGCGTGGAGCGTCGGCGCGCCTCGAAGGGGCGCGGGATGCAGCGGACAGGCGGAGCGCTCAGTGGGGTGTCGGGAGCAGGCGAGGGGAGTCCGCGTCCGTGCCCTCGCCGGTGCGGAAGTAGGCCGACCCGCGCACCCACTTGGCCCACGCGGCGGCCGCGAAGCCGGACGCGATCATCGCCAGGGGAGTGCTGAGCAGGAACCAGCCGTTGTCCGCGCGGAGCGCGAAGTGATCGGTGGAGGTGTAGAAGGACCAGCCGAGATAGCCGCCGAGCCCGAGCAGGGCCAGCGCGCTGAGCGTCGGCAGCACCACGGCCCGTACGCCCTCCCGCCAGTCCTCGCGCAGCAGCGAACGGAAGCGCACGGCGGCCGCGAGGGCGGTCAGCGCGTACGACAGGGCCACCACGATGCCGATGGCGCTCACTGTCGCAATGATCATGTCCGCCAGGCGGGGAATGACGAGGGCGAGCAGTGCGACCCCGGCCGCCAGCGCGCCGATCAGCACGGTGCCGGCGGCGGGAGTGCCGTACCGGCGGCTGACCTTGGACCAGACCGGCCCGAGCGTACGGTCCCGGCTCATCGCGAACATCCCGCGCGCCGTCGGGATCACCCCGGCCTGGAGCGAGGCGACCGCCGAGAACATCAGCGCCACCAGCGGGAGCGCGGCCAGCGGCTGCGAGGCCAGCCGGTCGCCGAAGAACGCCAGGCCCTCCGCGCCGTGGCCCGCCAACTCCTGCTCGGACAAGACGCGTTGGAACGCGACCGAGCCGATGAGGAACAGGCCGAGCATCGTGAACAGCGTCGTCAGGCCCGCCCGGGAGGCGTCCCGGGGGTCGCGGACCTCCTCGGACACGCTGAACGCGGCCTCGAAACCCCAGTAGCAGAACACCGACAGCAGCAGCCCCTGGGCCAGCGCGGTCGCGGACGGGATCGCGAACGGGTCGAACCAGCTCCAGCTGAACGCGTGCGGGCCGGTGACGATGCCGTATCCGCAGAAGCCCAGCAGCACGACGTACTCGAAGACCAGCAGCCCGGCCTGGAGTCGTGCCGCCGTGCGCACGCCCGTGACGGCGGTCAGGGTGACCGCGGCGAGGACCACGACCCCGAGGAGTGTCGTCTGGGCCGTCGACCCGGGGTCCAGGGTCAGGCCGCCGAGCCGGTGCAGTCCGGCGTCCCCGGCCAGCTGGATCAGGGCCGAGCCGGTGACGGCCGTGGTGTAGGCGAGGAACGCCACCGTCGCGACGATGTTCATCCAGCCGACCAGGAAACCCAGCCAGGGGTTGAGCGAACGGCCCACCCACACATAGCCGTTGCCGGCGTTCGGCTCGACGCGGTTGAGCCGGGCGTAGGCGCCGGCGATGCCGAGGACCGGCAGGAACGCCAGCAGCATGATCGCCGGAAGATGCAGTCCGACGACCCCGGCCGTGACCCCGAGGCCGATGCCGATGCTGGTGGTCGCGGCCGTGCTGGAGGCGGCGATGGCGACGCCGTCCAGGACGCCGAGGGACTTGCGCAGCACCGGCTGCGCGGGAGACGCGTGGGGTGGTGTGTCGGGCATGGCCGGTTCTCCGCTCGCACCGGGGGGCCTGGTCGGCCCCGGTGAGGCGACATGAAACTGGCCGGGGGGTTAACAGGTCAACGGTGTTGTCATAAGGTGCGGCCATCGGACCCACGGAGGCACGCCATGACCGACCGCGTCGTCCCGCCCACCGCCCGGCAGCGCAGACGGCCCACCAAGCAGGGCATCGTCCTCTCTGAGGAGCTGATCGTCGAGACGGCCATGCGGCTGATCGAGGAGCACGGCGCCGAGGCCCTCTCGGTCCGCCGCCTCGGCCGCGCCCTCGGCGCCGACCCCAGCTCCCTCTACCGGTACTTCCGGCACACCGACGACCTGATGCTCGCCGTCGCCGACGAGCTCATCGGCCGCACCCTGCGCATCTGGCGGCCCACCGGCTACTGGCGCGCCGACCTGCGGGACCTGGGCCTGCGCATGCACGCCGGGGCGCTCGCCCACCCCCGGGCCGCGGTCCTCAGCTCGCACCGGGTGACCGGGCGCGACCACGAGATCCAGGCCGTGGAGACCATCATCGGAGTGCTGCGCGACGCGGGGTTCCCCGACGCCGAAGCGGTACGGATCTACCACGCCTTCGTCGACCAGGCCCTCGCCTTCGCCGCCCTCGACTCGGCGAGCACCGCCCTGCCCCGGCCGGCCCGGGAGGCGGAGGCGGCCGTGTGGCGGGCGACGTACGCCCGGCTGCCCGCCGACACCCACCCGCACATCGCCGCGACCGCCCGCCACCTCATGACGGACATGCCCCGCAGCTCCTACCCGATGGCCCTGGACCTGCTGCTGAGCGCGGCGGCGGCCCGGCTCGCGGAGATCCGGGACGGGACGGACACCTGACCGCGAGACTGTCCCTGACCGTTCCCGATGACCTCAGGAGGCCGACCGGCGATGGCGAACCCGCCCGCACGTCCCGCGAAACAGCGGAAGCTCGACACCCTGCACCGCCTGGAGCACGACGAGGACGTCTGGGTCGCGACGGCCGACGCCGCCGGCGGGCTGCCGTTCCTGACCCCGCTCTCCTTCCTCTGGGACGGCGCCACCCTGCTGCTCGCTACCCCGGCCAAGAGCCCCACCGGCCGCAATCTGCGCACGACCGGCCGCACCCGGCTCGGCATCGGACCGACCAGGGACGTCACGATGATCGAGGGCACCGTCGAGACGATCACCCTCGCCGAACTGTCCCAGGAGGAGGGCGACCGCTTCGCGGCGAAGACCGGCTTCGACCCCCGTCAACTCACCACCCTCTACGAGTACTTCAGGGTCCGCCCGGTCAGGGTCCAGGCCTGGCGCGAGGCCGACGAACTCGTCGGACGGGAGCTGATGCGGGACGGGGAGTGGCTGGTCGCCGACTGAACCGGGCGGACCGGGATATCCGTGAGGTACAGGGCCGCGGGGCACGAACGCCCCGCGCCCCGGACCGTACGGAGGAGACATGGCACTGGTGAAAGCGGGCATCGTGGTGCTCGACTGCGCCGAGCCGGAGAAGCTCGCCGGGTTCTACAAGGAACTGCTGGACGGCGAGGAGACGGACGCGACCGCCAACCGCGTCGAGATCAGGGGCTCGGAGGGGATGCGGCTGGCGTTCCGCCGGGACATGAACGCCACCCCGCCGAGCTGGCCGCGCCCCGAGAACGCCCTGCAGGCCCATCTCGACTTCGTCGTAGACGACTTGGACGAGGCGGAGCGCAGGGTGATCGGGCTGGGCGGGCGCCCGCTGGAGACGAAGGACGCCTCGGGCCCGTTCGAGGAGCGCGGCTACGCCGACCCGGCGGGCCACTCCTTCACCCTGCGCCGCGTCACGCCCACGGCACCGAAACAGGGCTGACGGCGCGTCAGTCCCGCACCGAAACAGGGCTGACGCCGCGTCAGTCCCGGCCGCCCTCGTCGGCGGTGGGCCAGACGCCGGTGGACCGCTCGATGGCCTTCGCGCCCGTGCGGTCCACCGCGCTGCGCACCACCGCGAAGATCGCGCCCTGCACCGCCGCCGCGAGCAGGATCTCGCCCCAAGTGCGGTCCCGGTCCAGGGCGTCGGGCGCGTCGTCCTCGTGCCGGATCACCTTCCACGTCTTGCGGAACGCGATCCCGGCCAGCGCCCCGCTCGACCAGCCCAGCACGAAACCGAGGGGCTTGTAGGCGAGGGGGAGCTTCAGCTTCTTCTTCTTGTTCTTCTTGGCCATCGTCTCTCCTCCGACTTCGTCTGCCGTCCCTACGCCGGTGCGGGCCGGCCCTGCGCTGCCACTTGCTCGTCCGGGGGCGGTGGCCCCGGCGGTGTCCCGTCGCCGAACGGCCTGCCGACCAGCTCCTCGCGGTGGTGCGCGGTCAGCCAGCCCGACAGATCCGGTCCGAGCGGCACGATCCGGGTCGGGTTGATGCCGGTGTGCACCTGGTAGTAGTGCCGCTTGATGTGGTCGAAGTCGACGGTGTCACCGAAGCCCGGCGTCTGGTAGAGGTCACGGACGTACCCCCACAGCACCTCGTTCTCGGCCAGCTTCCAGCGGTTGCACTTGAAGTGGCCGTGATAGACGGCGTCGAAACGCACCAGCGTGGTGAACAGCCGGATGTCCGCCTCGGTGAGGGTGTCGCCGACGAGATAGCGCTGCCGGGCGAGCCGGGGCGTCAGCAGCTCCAGCCGCCGGAACACCGCCGAGCAGGCGGCCTCGTACTCCGCCTGCTCGGTGGCGAAACCCGCCCGGTACACGCCGTTGTTGACGTCCTCGTAGACGTCCGCCATCACCGCGTCGATCTCGTCGCGCAGCGCCATCGGATACAGGTCGGGGGCGCCGTCCCGGTGCAGGGCGCGCCACTCCGTGGCGAGGTCGAGGGTGATCTGCTGGTAGTCGTTGGTGACCAGCTTCCCGCTGGGTACGTCCACGATCGCGGGCACGCTCACCCCGCCCGGGTAGTCGGTCTCCCGCCGGTCGTAGGCCTCACTCAGGTACCGGATGCCGAGGACCGGGTCGCGGCCGTCGGGGTCGAGGGTGAACCGCCAGCTGCGGTCGTCCTGGATCGGGTCGGCCACCGCCAGCGACAGGGCGCCCTCCAGGCCCAGCAGCCGCCGGGAGACCAGGGCCCGGCTCGCCCAGGGGCAGGCCCGGCTGACCACCAGACGGTAGCGGCCGGGCTCCACCGGCCAGCCGTCGCGGCCGTCCGCGGTGATCCGGTCCGTGAAATGGGCCTTGGACCGCTGGAACGTCCGGTTCCCGTACGCGCTGTTGCCTCCGTCCGAGCCAGTCATGCCGCCTCCCTGCCGTGCCCTGTCGCCGTGCGGGTGTCCCATGACCGCGTTCCCCGATTTCGGCGTGTGAGCCCCGTCAGTCGGGGCAGTCGGCGAAGGTGAGCGGGACATCTTCGAACACGACCTCGAACGCATCCCTGAACACACGGCACAAGGCATCACCGCAGGCCCCGGCGCGGGAGGCCGAGGGCCACAAGGCGGACCGCAGAACGCGGGTCACCGTCCTGGTGGCGCTCACCGCCAACCTGGTCATCGCCGTCGCGAAGGCCGTCGGCGGTCTGGTCGCGCACTCCCCGGCCCTGCTGTCGGAGGCCGCGCACTCGGTCGCCGACAGCCTCAACGAGGTCTTCCTCCTGGCCGCCCTGCGCCGCAGCCGCCGCCCCGCCGACCGACGGCACCCCTTCGGCTACGGCAAGGAACGGTTCTTCTGGTCGCTCCTCGCCGCCGTGGGGATCTTCGTCATGGGCGGCTGCTTCTCGTTCTTCCAGGGCTTCGAGGCGCTGCGCAACGGAGCCGAGGAGAAGCTCAGCGGCTACGTCGCCGGGCTCGTCGTCCTCGGTGTCGCCTTCGTCGCCGAGGGCGCGTCGCTGGTGCGGGCGCTCTACCAGACGCACCGGCAGGGCGGCACGGGCGACGGCCTGCGCGACCCGGCGCTGCGCACGGTCGTCGCCGAGGACGGCACGGCGGTGCTGGGCGTCAGCCTGGCCATGGCCGGCATGGCCCTGCACATGGTCACCGGGCAGGTCGTGTGGGAGGCGTCCGCGTCGCTGGCGATCGGGGCGCTGCTCGTCTACGTCGCCTACCGGCTCGGCCGTGAGGCGCGCGACCAGCTGATCGGGGAGGCCGTCGACGCGGAGACGAGCGGGCGGATCCGGGCGCTGCTCCAGGAGCAGCCCGAGATCGACAGCGTGGAGGCGCTGTTCACGATGAAGACGGGACTGGAATCGGTCCTGGTGGCGGCGCGCGTCGACCTCGTGCCGGGGATGGACAGCGAGCGGGTCGAGGAGGTCGCCGTACGCATCAAGCGGCATGTCGCCGACACCTTCACCGAGGCCGACCAGATCTTCCTCGACATCACCGACCGGCCCGCGCGCGAGGCACGAGAAAGCCCCGCCGCGACGGGGGAGCGCGGCGGGGCCTGAGGCTCTGGTGCCCGGCCGACGGGGCTTCATGCACCCCGTCCCAGAATTTTTCGAGAGATCTTTTTCCGGGGCCGGTCGGTCAGCTCGGCGGGGCCGGTCGGTCAGCTCTCCGTGGACGGTTCCAGCACGAAGACCGGGATCTCGCGGTCCGTCTTCTTCTGGTAGTCCGCGTACGGGGGATACGCCGCCACGGCCCGCTCCCACCACTCGGCCTTCTCCGCGCCGGTGACCTCGCGCGCGATCATGTCGCCCTTCTCGGGTCCGTCCTGGAGCTCCACGCGGGGGTCGGCCTTGATGTTGTGGTACCAGACCGGGTGCGTGGGCGCGCCGCCCTGCGAGGCGACCACGGCGTACCGGCCCTCGTGCTCGACCCGCATCAGCGGCGTCTTGCGGATCTTGCCGCTCTTGGCGCCCAGGGTCGTCAGCAGGATCACGGGCATCCCGGTGTCCATCAGGGTCGTCCCCTCGGTACCGCCGGAGCTCTCGTACAGCTCCACCTGCTCGCGCACCCAGGCGGTCGGGCTGGGTTCGTACTGACCCTCGAGAGGCATGGCATCCGTCCCATCGTCGTCGTGTCCTGCGGCTGACTGCCACCACCCACAACACCGGAGCGCGGCGGATTCATCCACCCCGCCATGACCTCGGGGGTAATCGCGTCGCCCGTGTCTCGCGGGGCACAGTGGCAACCGCCGAAGGGGAGGAGTACGAGTACCCATGACCACCACCATCGAGACCATGACCCGCGCGGTGATCGCGGAACTGCTGCGGCGCATCGGCCAGGGCGACCCGGAGCGGATCGCCGAGCTGTACGCCGAACACGCCGACTGGAAACTGGACTGGCCCGAGGACGAGCACGGTCGCGCCGCGACCCCGTGGATCCGGCACCGGGCGACCCGCGAGGACGCCGCCGCCCACTACCGCGAACTGGCCGCGCACCACGTCCCCGGGCAGGCGGACACCCGGATCGAACGCATCCTGGTGGACGGCGCCGACGCGGTGGTCCTCGGCGAGATCCGGCAGACGGCACGGGCGACCGGGCGCCCCTATCGCGCCAGGTTCGCCCTGCACCTGACCATCGAGGACGACCTGATCGTCCGACACCACGTGTACGAGGACAGCCTCACGGTCGCCAGAGCCTTCGCCCCGTGAGCGGCCGGGGCCAGGGCCTTGTCCCTGACGGGCGCCGGGGCCAGGACCTTCGCCCGGACCATCGCCCCTGACCGGCCCGGGCCCGCGTCCTCGCCCCTGACTGGCCGTCGCCCGGGCGTTCGCGTCCTGAGCGGCCATGGCCCGGGTCCTAGCCTCTGACCGGGGCCGCCGCCCGGGTCCTAGCCCCTAACTGCGGCCGCCGCCCGGGTCCTAGCCCCTGACCGGGCCGCCGACTGGGTTCTCGGCCCTAACCGGCCGCGGCCCGGCCTGCACCCCCGACCAGGCGCGGCGCGAATTCGCGCCCCCTGACCGCCGCCCTGACCACCCGCTTCACCCCATCATCCGCACCGCCAGCGCCACGATCACCGCGCTCGACGCCAGTGCCGTCGCCAGCCGCCCCCGTCGGCCGGTCAGCGTTCGGCCGAGCAGGGCGCCGCCGCCGGCCAGCAGTACCTGCCAGCTCGCGGACGCGGCGAAGGCGGCCAGGACGAACACGCCCTGTTCCAGTGGCCGGACGGGGTCCGCGGTCCGGGTGCCGAGCACCAGGGCCACGAAGTAGATCACGGTGGTCGGGTTGAGCAGGGTGATCCCTAGGAGCGTCAGGAAGGCCCGGGCGGGGCTCGGGGGCGGAGGCTCGGTGCGGGTGCCGGGGTGGCGGCCGCGGTAGTGGCGTACGGCGACGACCGCGCCGCGGACCGCCAGCGCGAGCAGCAGCAGCGCCGACGCCCAGCGCAGCGGCCCGAGCACCGGACGCAGCGCGGCGGCCAGGGCGGTGCCCCCGACCGTGGCCACCAGGGCGTACAACCCGTCGGCGGCCGCGACGCCGAGCGCGGCGCAGACACCGGTGCGCAGGGACGTCCGGGCGGTGAGCGAGACGAGATAGGTCGCGACCGCGCCTACGGGCATGGCGATGCCGTAGCCCGCGAGCAGGCCCGCGACGAACGCCCCGGTCACGAGGTGGGAGGTGTCAGTCCCTCCGGGCGGCCGGTCTGCTGCTGGAACCGCACCGGCGTGGCGGCGGCGGTCAGCGGCAGAAGGGCGCGGTTCGTCGTAGACATGGCGGGATTCTGCGGCGGGGCCGCTCCCGCCCACAACCGGTTTTCGTCCGAGCCCGGCCGAAGCGGCCGACCCCCGGTTTTCGATTCCGAGCGAGCATCCCCGGCCAACCTCCCTGCGCCACCGATCTGGCCGAACTTCTCGTCGCCGCATAGATGCCCCGGGCATCTAATGAAGATCTGTCCGATGCCGCGACCGACATCGGGCACGAAGCTCACTTCGTCTGCGAGGTCTTCCATGACGGCAACGCCCCCCACGCAAACGGAACCCGTCGCCTTCCCGCAGGACCGCACCTGTCCCTACCACCCGCCCACCGCCTACGCCCCCCTGCGCGACGGCCGCCCGCTGGCCCGCGTCTCCCTCTATGACGGACGACCGGCCTGGCTGGTGACGGGGCACGCCCTCGCGCGCGCCCTCCTCGCCGACCCGCGCCTGTCGACCGACCGCACCCACCCGGACTTCCCCGCGCCCACGGAACGCTTCGCGGCGGTACGCAACCGGAGGGTGGCGCTGCTCGGCGTAGACGACCCGAAGCACCACACGCAGCGGCGCATGATGGTGCCCAGCTTCACCCTGCGCCGGGCCGCCGAACTGCGGCCGCGGATCCAGCGGATCGTCGACGAGCGGCTCGACGCGATGGTCGCACAGGGCCCGCCCGCCGAGCTGGTGAGCGCCTTCGCGCTGCCGGTCCCCTCGATGGTGATCTGCGCCCTGCTCGGCGTGCCGTACGCCGACCACGAGTTCTTCGAGGGGCAGTCGCGCCGGCTGCTGCGCGGCCCGAGGGCCTCCGACACCCAGGACGCACGCGATCAACTGGACGCCTACTTCGAGGAGTTGATCGACCGGAAGCTGAAGCAGGAGCGGCCCGGCGACGGCGTGCTGGACGAACTCGTCCACGACCGGCTGCGCACCGGGGAGTTGGACCGCGCCGAGGTCATCTCCTTCGCCACCATCCTGCTGGTCGCCGGACACGAGACGACCGCCAACATGATCTCCCTCGGCACCTTCACCCTGCTCCAACACCCCGATCGGCTGGCCGAGTTGCGTGCACGGCCCGAGCTGCTGCCCGCCGCGGTCGAGGAGCTGATGCGCATGCTCTCGATCGCCGACGGGCTGCTCCGGCTGGCCACCGAGGACATCGAGGCGGGCGGCGAGACGATCCGGGCGGGCGACGGAGTGGTCTTCTCGACCTCGGTCATCAACCGTGACGAGGACGTCTACCCCGCCCCCGACACCCTGGACTGGCACCGCTCCGCCCGCCACCACGTCGGCTTCGGCTTCGGCATCCACCAGTGCCTCGGCCAGAACCTGGCCCGCGCCGAGATGGAGATCGCCCTGCGCACCCTCTTCACCCGGCTGCCCGCACTCCGGCTCGCCGCCCCCGCGGACGAGATCCCCTTCAAGCCCGGCGACACGATCCAGGGGATGCTGGAACTCCCCGTGACCTGGTAAGAGGCTCGAGGCCATGCACATCGACATCGACAAGGACGTCTGCATCGGCGCCGGCCAGTGCGCCCTGGCCGCCCCGGCCGTGTTCACCCAGGACGACGACGGATTCAGCACGCTGCTGCCCGACCGCGAGGACGGCGCCGGGGACCCGATGGTCCGCGAGGCGGCCCGGGCCTGCCCCGTGGGGGCCATCACCGTGACATAGCCGGCCGATCGTCACAGGGCCGCGGCCCGCAACAGCAGCCGCGCCGCCTCGCGCGCCTCCCGCGCGGGTGCGGTGCTCCCCGTGATCCCCGCCGTCACCATCGCCCCCTCGGCGAGCAGGAACAGCTGCCCGGCCAACGCGCCGGGCAGTCCCGCGTCCGCCACCAGGCCGTCGAGGTACTGCCGGAACGCCCCTTTGTGCGCCTGGACTTGGGCCGTGACCCGGGCCGAGGTCGCGCCCAGCTCGCCGTACGAATTGATCCACGCGCACCCGCGGAAACCGTCCTCGCCGAACCACGACTCCAGCCAGTCGAAGACGGCGAGAATCCGCTCCTCGGGGTCCGTGCTCCCCTCGACGTGCTCGGCGAGCCGCCCGCGCCAGAGGACGTCGCGGCGTTCCAGGTAGGCCTCCACCAACTGCTCCTTCGCGGGGAAGAGTTGGTAGAGCCGCTTGAGCGAGACGCCGGACGCGCCACGGATGTCGTCCATGCCGACGGACTGGATGCCGCGGCCGTAGAACAGCTCCTCCGCGGCGTCCAGTGCCTGCTCCCGGGCGGTCGCGCTGTCCATGAGGGCCACTCCTCGACGATGACTGACGTTCCTTGACGCGAGAACGTGCGTTCTCCTACGGTAGCAGCAGCGTGGAGAACGCACGTTCTCCCTTTCTGGTCACGGAGGATGACATGACCGACCGCCCGCCCCTGCCGCCGTTCACCCGCGAGACCGCCGCCCGGAAGGTGCAGGCCGCCGAGGACGCCTGGAACACCCGCGACCCGCACAAGGTGGCGCTCGCGTACTCCGAGGACTCGGTGTGGCGCAACCGCGACACCTTCGTCACCGGCCGGGACGAGATCGTCGCGTTCCTCACCGCGAAGTGGGCGCGCGAGCAGGAGTACGCCCTGCGCAAGGACCTGTGGGCGTTCGACGGCAACCGCATCGCCGTCCGCTTCCAGTACGAGTCCCTCGACACCGACGGGCAGTGGTGGCGCAGTTACGGCAACGAGCTCTGGGAGTTCGACGAGCACGGCCTGATGACCCGGCGCGAGGCCAGCATCAACGACGTCGCGATCGAGGAGAAGGAGCGCCGCATCTTCGGCCCGCGCCCCGAAGCCGAGCACGGGCGGTCCTTCCCCCTTCAGTAGGGTTCCGGAGTGACCGAACAGGTTCAGAAACCCTTCCTCTACGTCGTCGTCTGCGCCGCCGGCATCGCCGCCGACGTCAGCGAACTCATCACCGCCGCCCAGGAGCGGAACTGGGAGGTCGGAGTCATCGCCACCCCCGTCGCGATGAACGGGTTCTTCGACACCGCCGCCGTGGAGGCGCGGACCGGCCGCCCGATCCGCTCCGCCTGGCGCACCCCGGGCGACCCGCGCCCCTTCCCGCCGCCGGACGCCGTCGTGGTCGCGCCCGCCACGTTCAACACCGTCAACAAATGGGCGGCCGGCCTCGCCGACACCCTCGCGGTGGCGACCCTGTGCGAGGCGTACGGCCTCGGTGTCCCCATAGCCGTACTGCCTTGTGTGGCCGACGCGTTGGCCGCCCACCCCGCCTACCAGGACAGCCTGATACGACTGCGGGGGATGGGCGTGCGGTTCGGCCCGCCGTTCGCGGGCGGGCCGGGCACGGAGTTCGGCTGGGAACAGGCCCTGGACCTGCTCGGACGGTGACCCCCTGAGGGGCGCGACCGGACACCGTACGCTCCCCTTCGTAACCACTCGGAAGGCAGGAGCAGCAACGATGCAGTACGTGAAGCTCGGTTCGACGGGCCTGGACGTGTCGCGGATCTGTCTGGGGTGCATGACCTACGGCCTGCCCGACCGCGGCGTGCACGAGTGGACCCTCGACGAGGAGGCGTCCCGGCCGCTGATCCGGCAGGCGCTGGACGCGGGCATCAACTTCTTCGACACGGCGAACGTGTACTCCGACGGCACCAGCGAGGAGATCGTCGGCAAGGCGCTGAATGACTTCGCCGACCGCGACGAGATCGTCCTCGCCACCAAGGTGCACGGCCGGATGCGCTCCGGACCCAACGGCGGCGGACTGTCCCGCAAGGCGATCATGACCGAGATCGACCACAGCCTGAGCCGCCTCGGCACCGACTACGTCGACCTCTACCAGATCCACCGCTACGACCCGCACACCCCGGTCGAGGAGACGATGGAGGCCCTGCACGACCTGGTCAAGGCCGGCAAGGTCCGCTATCTCGGGGCCAGTTCGATGTACGCGTGGCAGTTCTCCAAGATGCAGTACACGGCGGAGAGGCACGGCTGGACGAAGTTCGTCTCCATGCAGAACCACTACAACCTCCTCTACCGCGAGGAGGAGCGCGAGATGCTCCCGCTCTGCGCCGACCAGGGCGTCAGCGCGCTGCCCTGGAGCCCGCTCGCCCGGGGCCGGCTGACCCGGGACTGGGGCACGGTCACCGACCGCAGCGCGGGCGACAACTTCGGCAACCGCCTCTACCAGGAGGGCGACCGCACCATCGTCGAGGCGGTCACCCGCATCGCCGGCGACCGCGGCGTCCCCCGCGCCCAGGTGGCGCTGGCCTGGCTGCTCCACCAGGACACGGTGGCGGCCCCCATCGTGGGCGCGGCCAAGCCCCACCACATCGAGGACGCGGTGGCGGCGGTCGAACTCGCCCTCAGCGAGAAGGAGATCGAGGCGCTGGAGCAGCCGTACACCGCCCGGCCGATCGTCGGCCACTGACACCGCTACTCAGTGCGGCCCCTGCGGTGCGAACTCCGTCCCACAGGGGCCCGCGCCCTCGCTCTCCTGCAGTTCGACGCGCTCTCCCCGCATCGACATCGTCCGGTAGTACGCCCCGATCCGTTCGGCGGAAGCCCCCACGTAGTGCCCGATGAACGAGCGCCGGAACCGCGACGCGCTCCGGTTCGGCTGCGAGCCGTGCACCACACTGCCGTTGAAGAACAGGACGTCCCCCGGCGCCATGTCCACCGGCACCGCCGCGAGCCCCGCCGGCGGCGGCACGTACTCCCGGGCGAACGACACCCCTTCGTCCGCCTCCTCCGGGCAGAACAGGTCCATCCGGTGCGTACCGGGAACGACCTCCAGGCCACCGTTCTCCCGGTCGATCACATCGCACGCCACCCACGCCGCGACGCACGTCCCCGGCTCGACCCGCAGATAGAAGTTGTCCTGGTGCAGCGCCTGCCCGCGCGCCCCCGGCGGCTTGAAGTAGAACATGCTCTGCGCGGCCAGCACTTCCTCGCCGAGCAGCGCTTCCAGGACACCCCGCAGCCGCGCGTCGAGCAGCATCCGCCGGGCGAGCGCGTTGATCTCGTGCGGCTGCATCACCCGCGGCCACACCGCCAGCGGGTCGTCCCCGGGCCGCGGCTCGAAGTGCCCGCGCACCGGCCCGGCCGCGTGCAGCGCCGTGAACTCGGCGCACAGCCGGTCGATCTCGTCCGCCCCGAACAGCCCGCGGACGACGATGAACCCGTCCTCCTCGAACTGCCGCACGCGGTCGGCGGCTTCCTTGTCCAGCACTGTCATGCGTCCACTCCTCGGTCGGTGCTCTTCCGCGTGTCACGCTAGGTGGGAGGCGACTTCAGGAGGATGCCCGTGACCGCTGACGGACTGCCCGGGACTGCTGCCCCGGGCGTACCCGCGCCGCCCGCGGGCCTGGTCGTGCTCGGCCGCTACGACGAGGCGCCGGGCTACTTCGTCAACCGGCCGCAGGGCTCGGACAGTTGGCTGTTCACCTGGACCGCGGCCGGCGGCGGAGAACTGCGCCACGGCTCGGCGGCGACCCGGGCCGGGGCCGGCGACCTCGTCGCCCTCGCGCCCGGCTCCCCGCACGGCTACGGCGTCGCGCCGGACGCCCCGCACTGGCGGTTCTGGTGGGTGCACTGCCAGGCCCGCCCCTCCTGGCTGCCGTGGCTGCGCCCGTACGACCGCGGCGACGGCCTGTACGTCGTCACCCCGACCCCGGCCGCACTGCGCGCCCGCGTCGAGTCGGCGTTCCACCGGATGCGCACGGACGCCCGCCGGCCCCCCGGCGCCGAGGAACCGGCGCCGGGACGCGAGGCCCCGGACGACCGCATCGCCGTAGCGCACGACACCGTCGCCCGGGAACTCGCCCTGTGCGCACTGGAGGAGGTGATCCTGCTGACGGCCGGGGCCGCTCGCCGGCGTCCCCCGGCACCCGGCCTCGACCCCCGCATCGCCCACGTCCAGGAACTCATCGCCGCCGACCCCGGCGCGCCCCACACCGTCGACTCGCTCGCCGCGCGTGTCGCGCTGTCGCCCTCCCGGCTGGCGCACCTGTTCACGCGGCAGGTGGGCCAGTCGCCGATGCGCGCCCTGCGCGAGGCGAGGCTGCGGCACGCCGCGCGGCTGCTGGAGGCCACCGACCTGCCCGTGGAACGGGTGGCCACGGCGTCGGGGTTCGTGAGCCCCTTCCATTTCCACCGCGTCTTCCGCGAGCGTTTCGGCATGCCGCCCGGCGCGTACCGGTCCGGCGGGCCAATGGTTGGGGCGTGATGCGCGCGAGCCCGTCCGATACGGGATGGAGTGGCAGTTCAATGGTTTGCCGCAGGAAAGTCATTCACTAACGCCCGGGCTATTGACCCAACGTCAAAAACACGTGGTGCGCACGTAATGCACAAAACAGCGGGCTCTCTTGTTACATCTCGCTCACCTGTGGAAAGGTGGGGCCCTGTCGGCGCCCGGACAAGGTCCCCGCTCCGTGCGCGACCCCTCCCGTACGCCCCCCACGCTTCACAAGAGCTGTCGTCGGCGGGACCACATACCCATTGGTATGGACTTTCTTGTGTATGCCCCCGAGAGGAATGCCGCCGTGAAAGACGCAGGCCTGCCGAATTCCACCGCCCCGGCCCGCCTCTTCGACGTGACGGACGCACAACTCAGTGCGGAGCTGAAGAAGTGGACGGGAACGGCACCCGCCCTTCACCCCGTCGGTGAACTCCTCGACCGGCACTGGGAAGCGGCTTTCACCTATGCCCGGCTGTGCACCGACGGACCGCGTTCCGCCGGAATGCTCACCACCGCCGCATTCACCCGGCTCTTCGGAGAATCCCTGCGGCACAACGGGCCGACGGCCGCCTGGCGCCCGCAGATCCTCGTCACCGTGCGACGCATCGCCGCCGAATGGGACACCGACCGCCGACGCGAACAACTCCACCCCGAACTGCGCTCCGAGACCGTCGACGGGGAGCGGGCCTCGGCCCGGCTGCTGCCGCCCGCCGACCGGCGGCTGCTGTCCGGCGCGTTCCAGCGGCTGCCCCAGTCCGCCCGCGCGCTGCTGTGGCACAGCGAGGTCGAGGGCGAGCCGCTGGAGATACCGGGCGCCCTGCTGGGCCTGGACGAGGAGGACGTCCGCGTCGAACTGGGCCGGGCCCGCGAGCGGTTGCGCGAGGAGTGCCTCCAGGTCCACCGCGAACTCGCGCCCGAGCAGGAGTGCCGCAGCTTCCTGCGGATGCTCGACGTCACCTACCGGCGCGGCGGCATCGACGTCGACCCCGACCTGCGCGCCCACCTGGACCGCTGCAAGCACTGCCGGCACACCGCCGACCAGCTGAACCAGTTCAACGACCAGGGCCTCGGTGTCGCCCTCGCCGAGGCCGTCCTCGGCTGGGGCGGGCGCGCCTACGCGGAGACCCGGGCCGCCCAGGAGGCGGCGGACGCACCGGCGCCGGCCGAGGAGACCGCGGCCCACACCATCGCCGGCGAGCCCTTCTTCGACGCGCCGTCTCTTCCCCGTACCGCCCCCTCCGTCCCCGCTCCGCCTGCCGGAGCCGGCGCGCCGGCGCGAAGAAGCCGCAGACGGCACTCGGCGAAGAAGGCCGCCGCCCGCCGCCGCAACCTCACCGCCGCCGTGGCCACCGCCAGTGCCCTCGTCGTCCTCCCGCTGGTCCTGTGGGCCGTCGGCAACGGCGACGACACCGCCCCGGCCGCGGGCGCCCGCGCCTCCGACACGCCCGGCACCGGCACCGACCACTCCACCACCGACCCGACCTGGGTCGACGCCGGCCAGGAGGGGCAGGGCACCCTGAGCGGCCGGATCCACAACGTCGACTCCGGGCTCTGCGTCGCCGTCGTCGGCAAGAAGGCCGTCAAGGGCGCCGAGACCGAGGTCACCGACTGCTCCTCGGACGCCGCGCAGCAGTGGACGTACGAGACCGACGGACTGCTGCGCAGCGCCGCCGACCCGGAGCTCTGCCTCGACTCCCATCTCGGCTACTCGGTGCAGCTGGCCCCGTGCACCGGCACCGCGAAGGCCGAGAACAAGGACGTCCGGTACGACTTCACGATGCGCGGCAACCTGGTGCCGCGCTGGGACCAGGACCTGGCCCTCACCCCCGCCGCCACCGACGGCACCGGCGCCCTGGTCCTGAAGTCCCGCGAGGACGAGACGGCCAGCCAGCGCTGGGTGTTCGACACCTCGAAGGCCGACCTCCAGATGGAGTGGGTCAACTGGGGTGCGATGGCCGAGCCGACCCCGACCCCGACGCCGACCCCTACGCCCACCCCGAAGAAGGCGACCCCGACGCCGACGCCGTCCGCGACGCCGTCGACCGCGGCGCCGACCCCCAGCAGCGCGTATCCGAGCGACGTGCCCTGCTACTACACGTACTCCTGCAACTGGGACGGCCAGTACGGCGGCGGGTACGGAGGCTACGGGGGCTACGGCGGGTACGGGGGCGGCGGCCGGCGCTGACTCCGGCGCCGCTCAGGCCCCGATCAGCTGGATCGAACCCCACAGGGCGAGCGTGGCCGGCACCAGCGCGGCCGGGACGGCGAGCAGACCGAGGCGGGTGAACTCGCCGAGCCCGACATGCTGACCGTCGCGCTGCACGATCCGCCGCCACAGCAGCGTCGCCAGCGAACCGGCGTACGTCAGGTTCGGGCCGATGTTGACGCCGATCAGCACCGCGAGCACCGCACCGGGCCCGGCCGCCGCGGTGAGCGGCAGCAGCACCAGCACCGCGGGCAGGTTGTTGATCAGGTTCGCCAGCACCGCGGCCAGCACGGCGATCCCGAGCAGCGCCACCACCCCGGACCCGTCCGGGATCACGTGGCGCAGGGCGTCGGCGAGCCCGTTGTCGACGACCGCGCGCACCACCACGCCGAGCGCGAGCACGAACGCCAGGAACCCCGGCGCGGCGGCCTTCACCACGGTGAGCGGCGTGGCCCGCCGCCGCACCAGCGCCCGGCCGGCCAGCACCAGCGCGCCCACCAGCGCCACCCACGCCGGTTCGACGCCGACGGCGGACGCCACCACGAACCCGGCGAGCGTGCAGCCGACGGTGACGAGCGCGAACACGGGCAGCTCGGGCGCCGCACCGGTGTCGGGAGCGGCGACGGCGGCCTTGAGGTCGTCCGCGAAGAAGCGCCGGAACACCAGGTACTCGGCGCCGATCGCGATCAGCCAGGGCAGCGCCATGAGGGCCGCGAACCGGGTGAAGCTGAGCCCGCTCGCCTCGAAGGCCAGCAGGTTGGTGAGGTTGGACACCGGCAGCAGCAGGGACGCGGTGTTCGACAGGTGCGCGCAGGCGTAGAGATGCGGCCTGGCCCGTACGCCGCTACGGGCGGCGGTGGCCAGCACGACCGGCGTGAGCAGCACCACGGTGGCGTCCAGGCTGAGGACCGCCGTGATCGCCGACGCGAGCACGAACACCGAGGTGAGCAGGGTGCCGGGGCGGCCGGCGGCCCGGCGGGACATCCAGGCGCCGCACGCCCGGAAGAGCCCCTCGACGTCACAGAAGTGGGCGAGCACGAGCACCGCGGCGAGAAAGCCGACCACCGGTCCGAGCCGTTCGGCCTCGGCCCAGGCGTGTTCCGGCGAGATCGCTCCGGTGGCGATCGCGAGCCCGGCCGCCGGGACCGCCAGCACCGCCTCCGGCAGACCGCGTGGACGGATCACGGCCCAGGCGAGTACGGCGACGAGCAGCGCTATGGACAGGACTTCGGCGAGCGGGGTGTTCAGGGGGGTTCCTTCGGGGCGTGATCGAGCCGTACCCGCCCATGAAACCAGGTGAAAGTAAGAGTCCTCTTCGACGGGTCAGGCGCCGGGGCCCTGGTCGAACACCGTCAGGAAGACCGTGGACTCGTTGCCGGAGACCGGCACCTCTCCCGCCGACCACGACACCTTCAGCGGCTCCCGCTCGTCCGGCGGCGTCACCAGCAGGGCGTCGGGGTTGGCGGTGCGGGCGCCGCTGATCTTCGGGTTGGCGAAGGTGATGCCCGACCAGGCGCTGCGGCCCGGCGCCAGTCGCACGGTGGTGGGTGTGCCGGGGGAGCGCTGGGGGTCCGGGCCCAGCTGTTTGCCGGCGGCGTCGACGAAGGCGGCGCCCGGATAGCCGTGGATGGTGCAGGTCCGCGAGGAGGTGTTCGTGAGGATCACGGGGAAGTTCTCCTGCCCGGCCCCCGGGTCGTTGCGGCCGAGGACGGCCTCCAGCTCGGAGGTGTGGCAGCGGGCGCTCGCGGCCGGGCTCGCGGTGGGCGGCGAAGAGGGGGTGGGCGAGGTCGGGCCGGCGCTCGGCGGCACCGAGGGCGTCGCCGAGGTCACGCCGCTGGTGGCCGGCGCGGCGGTGCCGGGCAGCGTGGAGGGCGCGGTCGCGGCCTCGCCCGCGCCGCCACTGCCACCGCCGCAGGCGGTCAGCAGGCTCAGGGCGGCGGCCGCGCCCGCGAGCAGGGCCGCCCGGTGCACGGACCGGTACGTGTTCACCATGTCGTCTCACTCCTCGTACGGCGCGTTGTGGCCCCGTCATGAGAGTCCGATGCGCCCACGGCCGGAAAAGTTCGCGCGCTCAGCCCTCGACCCGCACCGAACCGAGGACGTCCCTCGCCGCCGGACCGCCGTCGTCCGTCCTGATCTGCACGTACACCTGCGGCTGCCCGCCCCCGTCCGGGGGCGTGAGCCCGGCCTCGACGACCGAGCCGCCGCCGGGGCAGTCGCTCCAGGTGCGGACCCTGCCGTGCCACACGGCCAGGGTGTGGTCGCGGGCGCCGTCGTAGTGGCACTGGGGATGGGCGAGGTCGTTGACCACGGTCGTGATGTCACCGTGTTCCAGTACCCCGACGAAGACGCCGTTGACGCCCGCGCCGAGGTCCTGCCACCTCGTCAGGTCGTCGGCGACGGCGAACCCCGGTTCATGTCCGGCGCGCAGACCGAGGACGGCCGGGTCCCACCCAGCGGCGCGCACCTGACCGGCCCAGGCGGCGGGCACGTCGGCCGACACCCGCCCCGTCGCGTCGGCGATCCGCCGGTCGACGGGCGCGGAGCCGTGCGGCCACAGCGCGAAGGCCGTGCCGATCAGGATCGCCGTCACCGCCGGCCCGGCGAGGAGGGCGGGCCGGCGTCGGGGCCGCCGGTCCGCCGCCAGCCGTTCCAGCTCCGCCGCGAACGCCCGCGCGTCGGGCCAGCGCCGCGCGCGGTCCGGGCGCAGGGCGCGCAGCAGGGCCCGCCGGACGCCGGGGTCCAGGCCCGGACGCAGCCGGTCGGGGCGTACGACCTTGCCGGGTGCGGCCGGTACCGCCCCGGTGATCAGGTGGTAGCCGACCGCGCCCAGGCTGTAGACGTCGGCACGCGCGTCGATGCCGGTGCCCGGCTCGGCCTGCTCGGGCGGCCGGTACCCTGCCGAACCGGCGGCCAGCGTCAGCCCGGACGCCTCGGCCAGGATCTTGGCCAGCCCGAGGTCGGCCAGCAGCACCTGCCGGCTGCCGTCCGGGCCGGTGCGCAACAGCAGGTTGGACGGCTTGATGTCCCGGTGCACGATCCCGGCCTCGTGCAGCGCGGCGGCCCCGAGCGCCGCCGACGCCGTCAGCCGCAGCGCCTCGTCGACGGGGAGCGGGCCGTCGTCGAGGAGGTCGGCGAGGGTGCCGCCGTCGGCGTACTCCATCACGAAGTACGGTCTGCCGTCCGGGAGTTCACCGATGTCGTGGACCTGCACCACACGCCGCGACGCGGCCCGGCGCAGCAACCGCGCCTCGGACAGGAAGCGTTCGCGGACGTCGAGCCGGTGCGACCAGTTGTCGGCGAGCACCTTCACGGCCACCGGCGCGTCGAGCGTGTCGTCGTGCGCGAGCCACACCGTCCCGAACGCGCCGGTTCCCAGGCGCCGTTGGACCCGGTAGCGGCCGATCCGCTCGACGGAGTGCATACGACTATCATGCCTGCCGCAGCGACCACACCGAGGGGAGCCGTCGTGCCGGACCAGCCCCCGATCGAGGACCTCGCCCGGCGCGCGGCCGCCGGTGACGGGGACGCTCTCGACGCACTGCTCGCGGCGATCCGCCCCGAGGTCGTCCGGCGCTGCGGCCGTTTCCTGCCCTGCCGCGAGGACGCGGAGGAGGCCGCCCAGGACGTGCTGCTCCAAGTCGCCCGCAAGATCGGCACGTTCGAGGGGCGCAGCCGCTTCGGCACCTGGCTCTACACCGTGGTGGCCAACTGCTGCCGGCAGAAGTACCGCGAACTCAAACGGCGCTCCGCCGAACAGCCGGCCCCGACGGTCGACGACCTCCGCGCCGACCCGCGCACCACCAGTGTCATCGCCGGTTCGCGGATCGACCTGCTGGAGGCGCTGGACCGGCTGGAGCGCGAACACCCGCTGCTGGTCGAGCCGTTGGTGTACCGGGACATCTGCCGGCTGGAGTACGCGGAGGCCGCCGAACGCGTCGGCATCCCGCTGGGCACCTTCAAGTCCCGGCTGCACGAGGCACGTCGACAGATCAGACCCTGGCTCGCCGAGACGCCGTGACCGCCTACTCCTCCTCGATCAGCCCGATCTCCGCCCAGATCGTCTTGCCGTCGGCCGTGTGCCGGCTGCCCCAGCGCTGGGTGAGCTGGGCGACCAGCAGCAGGCCCCGGCCGCCCTCGTCCCAGGTCTTGGCGCGGCGCAGATGCGGGGCCGTGTGGCTGGTGTCGGACACCTCGCAGATCAGCGTGGTCGCGTCGTGGATCAGCCGGAGCCGGATGGGGTGGGCGCCGTACCGGATGGCGTTGGTGACGAGTTCGCTGACCACCAGTTCCGCGGTGAACGACGCCTCCGACATGTCCCAGGTGCCGAGCTGGTCGACGACCTGCTTGCGGATCGGGGCGACGAGCGAGGGGTCGGCGGGGATGTGCCAGGTCGCCACCTGGGAGGAGGGCAGTCCCCGGGTGCGGGCCAGCAGCAGGGCCACGTCGTCGGTGGAGCCGCCGGCCGGCAGGAGGGTGTGCAGGACCCGGTCGCAGGTCTCCTCGAGCGAGTCGGAGAACGCGGCCAGCGCCTGGCTCAGCAGCTCGTGCCCGGCGTCGACGTCACGCTCCGCGGACTCGACCAGCCCGTCCGTGTAGAACGCCAGCACCGAGCCCTCGCGCAGCTCCAGCTCGGCCGACTCGAAGGGCAGTCCGCCCACGCCCAGCGGCGGCCCGGACGGCAGGTCGAGCTGCTCGGGCGTGCCGCCCGGCGGGATCAGCATCGGCGGGGGATGTCCGGCCCGGGCCAGCGTGCAACGCCGTGACACCGGGTCGTACACCGCGTACACGCAGGTCGCCCCGACCTCGCCCGGACTGCCCTCGGCACCGGCCTCCGCGGACAGTCGTACGACGAGGTCGTCGAGGTGGGTGAGGAGCTCGTCCGGGGCCAGGTCGATGTCGGCGAGGGTGCGCACGGCGGTGCGCAGCCGGCCCATGGTGGCCGAGGCCTGGATGCCGTGGCCGACGACGTCGCCGACGACCATCGCGACCCGCATCCCGGACAACGGGATCACGTCGAACCAGTCGCCGCCCACCCCGGCCCGCGCGGCCGGCAGATACCGGGAGGCCGCCGCCACGGCCGCGGTGCGCGGCAGCGAGCGGGGCAGCAGGCTGCGCTGGAGGGCGAGCGCGGTCTCCCGCTCGCGGGAGAACCGGCGGGCGTTGTCGATGCAGACGGCCGCGCGGGCCGTGACCTCCTCGGCCAGCAGCACGTCGTCCGGCGTGAACGGGTCGGGCCGCCGGAACCGGGTCAGCACCGCGACCCCGAGGGTGAGGCCGCGGGCCTGGATCGGCACCGACATCGTGGAGTGGATGCCGAACTGCCGGACGGCCTCGCCACGCGCCTTGTTCCAGTTCAGCCACTCGTCCAGCTGCCCGGAGGCGATGGTGGCGACGATCGTACGGCCCGCCACCAGCGAGTCCGCCTGCGGAGAGGAGGCCGGGTACACCTCGACCTGGCCCGGCTTGGCCACCGCCTCCGGGGTGCCCGGGTTGACCGACTGGTGGGCGGCCCGGCGCAGGCTGATCGGGGTGACGACCGGCGCGAGCGGGTCGCCGTTCTCCTGCGGGTCCAGCAGGTCGACGCTGACGAAGTCGGCGAGCGCGGGCACGCACACGTCGGCGAGCTCCTGAGCCGTCCGGGTGACGTCGAGGGTGCTGCCGATGCGGACGCTCGCCTCGTTGACCAGCTGGAGGCGTTCGCGGGCGAGGTAGTTCTCGGTGAAGTCGTGCGCCGCCAGACAGACGCCCCGCACCCGGCCCTCGCGGTCGGTGACCGGGGCCATCCGGGCCAGCCAGGCGTGCGCCAGCGACTCGCCGCCGGTGCGCATGTAGGTCTGGACGTCCTCGGCCCGGCCGGAGGTGAGCACGCGCAGCAGATGCCCCTCCAGCTCCGCGCTCTGCGGCTTGCCGCCGATCTCCGACAGCCGCAGGCCCCGGATGCGGTCCTCCGGCAGCCCTATCACCTCGGCCATGGCGGCATTGAGATGGCTCAGCCGCAGCCGCTCGTCGTAGACCGCGACGGCGCACGGCGACTGCACGAGCGCCGCCGTGGCGAGCGGGTCGTCGGCGGAGCTGGGTTCGCCGGCCTCCAGCGGGGTGACCACGAGCCAGTGGCCCGGCGTGCCGTCGTCGGAGGGGCGGTGGTGGGCGAGCAGCCACACGGACACGGTGCCGCCGTCGCGGTGGCGGAGCGTGACCGTACCGTCCCAGCGCGCGCCGACCGGGGCGTAGGCCGCCCCCGCGCCGTCGCCGACCAGCAGGTTCTCGGCGGGACGGCCCACGACGTCGGCGGCCGGGTGCCCGAGCAGCCGCTCCGCGCCGCCGTTCCACTCCACGACCGTGCCCCGCTCGTCGATGACAGCCCGTGCCGTCGCGGCATCGTCGAACGGGTAGTCCGGGCTCATCGTCGCCACTCCATTGCGCACACTCACAGTGAACAAGCGCGTCACTTGAGTTCCAGCCTAGTGCGTCAGGCCCGCGTGCGGACGGGAACCCCCTCAGGCGCCCCACGGCGAGGACGCCCCGGGTCAAGGGGGAAATCCGGCCGATGTGGCCGGTGGGACGGTCATGCGTCTCCGCACCCTTGACGGTCCAGTGTGGCACCGCGTCAGAATCTGTGTGTTCACGATCAGTTGTGAGTACTTCTGGGCCCTGATGAGCAAGAGCCGGATGAGGGAGAGCCGCACCATCATGACGGTCACTCGCAGATCTGTTCTGATCGCCACCACCGCCGCCGCGCCCACGGCCGGAGCGCTGCTCGGCGCCCCGGCGGCCCTCGCCGCCGAGGCCACCGGGAGCGCCACGGGCCGCACCACGGTCGCCCTGCGCGACGGCTGGCGCTTCGCCCTGGTCAACCCGGGCGGCATCACCGACCCGACCGGCGCCTACGCGGGCGCCGCCGACCCCGCCCACGACGACTCGGCCTGGCGCGAGGTGGCGGTGCCGCACGACTGGAGCATCGAGCTCGCCCCGACCACCGAGCACGGCACCACCAGCGGCACCGGCTTCTTCCCCGGCGGCCTCGGCTGGTACCGCCTCGCCTTCACCCTGCCGCCCTCCTGCGCCGGCAAGCGGATCTCGGTGGAGTTCGACGGCGTCTACATGGACGCGTACCTCTACTGCAACGGCACCGAGGTCGGCCGCCACCCCTACGGCTACACCGGCTTCGCCTTCGACCTCACCGACCTGCTGCACACCGACGGCACCACCGAGAACGTCATCGCCGTCAAGGTGCAGAACCGGCTGCCCAGCAGCCGCTGGTACTCCGGCAGCGGCATCTACCGCGAGGCCCGCCTGGTGATCACCGAGCCGGTGCACGTGGAGCGCTGGGGCACGTACGTCACCACGCCCGACGTCACCGAGGAGCGGGCGGTCGTACGGGTGCGGACCTCCGTGGTGAACGCGTCCGGCACCGCGAGCCGGGTGGAGATCCGCTCTACGGTGAAGGACGGAAAGGGCCGGACGGTCACCCGTACGGCGACCACGGCCGACGTCACCGACAAGGCGACCGAGACCCACGAACTCACCGTCACCGACCCGGAGTTGTGGGACTTCGCCGACCCCCGCCGCTACACCCTGCTGACCGAAATCCGCGTCGGCGGACGGACCGTCGACACCTACCGCACCCCCTTCGGCATCCGCACCGTCCGCGTCGACCCGGACGAGGGCTTCCATCTCAACGGCGTCCACGCCAAGTTGAAGGGCGTCGACCTGCACCACGACCTCGGCGCGCTCGGCGCCGCCGTGAGCATCGACGCGATCCGCCGCCAGATGACCATCATGAAGTCGATGGGCGTCAACGCCTTCCGCACCTCCCACAACCCGCCCTCGCCGGAGATGATCCGGGTCTGCGAGGAATTGGGCATCGTCATGCTGGTGGAGGCCTTCGACTGCTGGAGGACCGGCAAGACGCGCTACGACTACGGCCGCTTCTTCGACGAGTGGTGCGAGAAGGACGCCACCGAGATGGTGCTCGCGGCCCGTAACTCGCCCGCCGTGGTGATGTGGTCCATCGGCAACGAGGTCCCCGACTCGACCTCGACCGCCGGACTCGCCATGGCCGACCGGATCATCGACGCCATCAAGGCCGCCGACGACACCCGTCCCCTGGTCATCGGCTCCGACAAGTACCGCCGCCTGCCCGCCAAGGGCTCCGCCGCCGACCTGATGCTGGCCAAGCTGGACGGCCTCGGCCTCAACTACAACACCGCCAAGTCCGTCGACCAGCTGCACGCGGCCTACCCGCACCTGTTCCTCTTCGAGTCCGAGTCGTCGTCGGAGACCTCGACGCGCGGGACGTACCAGGAGCCCGAGCACCTGAACACCGGCGAGAACCACACGCCGGGCAGGCGGGCGGTCTCCTCGTACGACAACAACCTCGCCTCCTGGACCATGAGCGGCGAGTACGGCCACAAGAAGGACCGGGACCGGAAGTGGTTCACGGGCCAGTTCCTGTGGTCCGGCATCGACTACATCGGCGAGCCCACGCCGTACGACGTCTTCCCGGTGAAGGCCTCCTTCTTCGGCGCGGTCGACACGGCCGGCTTCCCGAAGGACATGTACTACCTCTTCCAGAGCCAGTGGATCAGCGAGCCGATGGTCCATCTGCTCCCGATGACCTGGAACCACGAGGAGGGCGACACGGTGGAGGTGTGGGCGTACTCCAACGTCGACACCGTGGAGCTGTACCTCAACGGAAAGTCCCTCGGCATACGGAAGTTCGACACGAAGACGACCGTCGACGGCCGGACCTACCTGGAGACCACCGAGGCGACCGGTGACGACAAGACCTTCACCGACGGCCCCTACCCCGGCAGCTACACCAGCCCGAACGGCAGCGCGGGCAAGCTCCACCTGACCTGGAAAGTCCCTTACCGGCCTGGTGAGTTGAAGGCGGTGGCCCGGCGGGGCGGGAAGGCCGTCGCCACCGATGTGCTGCGCACCGCGGGGGCCGCGCACGCGGTGCGGCTGACGGCCGACCGCAAGTCGGTGGCCGCGGACGGGCGTTCCCTGGTGTTCGTCACCGCGGACATCGTCGACAGGCACGGGGTGGTCGTGCCGGACGCCGAGAACCTGATCGCCTTAGAGGTGGCCGGCGGCTCCCTCGCAGGGCTCGACAACGGCCGCGAGGAGAGTGCCGAGCGCTACCAGGCCGGCACCCGCACCGCGTTCCACGGCAAGGCCCTCGCCGTCGTGCGCTCGGGCACCGAATCGGGCGCCCTGAAGGTGACCGGCAGGGCGGAAGGCCTGCGCACGGGCACCGCGATCCTGCGCGCCACGCCCTCCCGCTCGGCCGCGAGCACCCCGGCGGCCGACTTCCGGCCCGACTACCCGGCCCCGCCGAACTACCCCTACGCGGACGCCAGTTACTCCGGCCGCACGGACACCCTGCCCGCCGCGATGCTCGACGGCGATCCGGCCACCGGCTGGTCCAACGCCTTCAGCAAGGCCGCCACCGCGCTGCTGCCCGCCTTCAACGGGGCCCGGGCCGAGGACTGGGTGTCCGTCGACTTCGGGCGGACACGGACCTTCGACCGGGTGGAGATCTCGTTCACCCTGAGCGCGACGCACAGTTTGCCCGCGTCCGTGGAGGTGGAGGCATGGGACGGCGCGCACTGGGCGAAGGCGGCGGGGACGGCGGTGGAGTGGGCCGTCGGGTCCGACGCGCCGACCGTCGTCACCTTCGACCCGATCAGCGGGTCCAGGCTGCGGCTGACCCTGACCAGCGGACACCCCGGTGAGGTCCAAGGAGCGGTCCGGATCAGCAAGTTGGAGGTGCCGGCCGCCTGACGGTTCCCGCGCACGGTCCGGACGATCCGACCAACCAGTCCCGTCCGGACCGTTGACGGGGTGTCATGCCTGCAACAAGCATGGCCTCCGACCGTCTCTTGGGAGCGCTCCCATACGCGAGCGCCGCCCGTAGCTCACCGAGGAGCCCGGACGTGAAAAGACGCAACACCACCCTGCTGTCCCTGACGGCCCTGCTGGGAGCGGTACTTGTCGCCGCGCCGTCCTTCCCGGCAACCGCCGACGAGGTCGAGCAGCTCAAGAACGGCACCTTCGACACCAGCACCGAGCCCTGGTGGGCGACCAGCAACGTCACCGCCGGCCTGTCCGGCGGGAAGCTGTGCGCGGACGTGCCGGGCGGCACCACCAACCGCTGGGACGCCGCCGTCGGCCAGAACGACGTCACGCTGGTCAAGGGGGAGTCGTACAAGTTCGCCTTCACGGCGGACGGGGTGCCTGACGGGCATGTCGTGCGCGCGATCGTGGGGCTCCAAGTGGCGCCGTACGACACCTACTTCGAGGTCAGCCCGCAGCTCAGTGTCTCCGGCAACAGCTACTCCTACACCTTCACCTCGCCCGTGGACGCCACGCAGGCGCAGGTCGGCTTCCAGCTCGGCGGCAGCGCGGACGCCTGGAAGTTCTGCATGGACGACGTGTCCCTGCTCGGCGGGGTGCCGCCGGAGGTGTACGAGCCCGACACCGGGCCGCGCGTGCGCGTGAACCAGGTCGCCTATCTGCCGTCAGGGCCGAAGAACGCCACGCTCGTCACGGACGCGACGGCCAAGTTGCCCTGGCAGCTGAAGAACGCCTCCGGGACCGTGGTGGCGCAGGGGTCCAGCACCCCGCGGGGCGTCGACGCGTCCTCCGGGCAGAACGTCCACTCGATCGACTTCGGGTCGTACCGGAAGGCGGGCACCGGCTACACGCTGGTCGCCGACGGGGAGACCAGTCGCCCCTTCGACATCGGCACCGCCGCCTATGAGCAACTCCGCCTGGACGCGCTGAAGTACTACTACACCCAGCGCAGCGGCATCCCGATCCGCGACGACCTGCGACCCGGCTACGGCCGCGCCGCCGGCCATGTCGACGTGGCACCCAACCAGGGCGACTCCGCCGTCCCCTGCCAGCCCGGTGTCTGCGACTACAAGCTCGACGTCACCGGCGGCTGGTACGACGCCGGTGACCACGGCAAGTACGTCGTCAACGGCGGCATCTCCACGTGGGAGCTGCTGAGCACCTACGAGCGTGCCCTGCACGCCCGCACCGGAGAGCCCGCCAAGCTCGGCGACGGCACCCTCGCCATCCCGGAGAGCGGCAACAAGGTGCCGGACATCCTCGACGAGAGCCGCTGGGAGCTGGAGTTCCTGCTGAAGATGCAGGTGCCCGCGGGGCAGCCGCTGGCCGGGATGGCCCACCACAAGATCCACGACGAGGCGTGGACCGGCCTGCCGCTGCTGCCGAGCGAGGACCCGCAGAAGCGTGAGCTGCACCCGGCGACCACCGAGGCGACCCTGAACCTCGCGGCCACGGCGGCGCAGGCGGCCCGCCTCTACAGGCCCTACGACAAGGCGTTCGCGGCGAAGACCCTCGCTGCCGCCCGCACGGCCTGGACCGCGGCGCTCGCGCACCCCGACCTGCACGCCGACCCGAACGACGGCACCGGCGGCGGCGCCTACGCGGACACCGACGCCACCGACGAGTTCTACTGGGCGGCCGCCGAGCTGTATCTCACCACGGGCGAGAAGCAGTTCGCGGACTACGTCCTCAACTCGCCCGTCCACACCGCCGACATCTTCGGCCCGCTCGGCTACGACTGGGCGCGTACCGCCGCCGCGGCCCGTCTCGACCTCGCGACCGTGCCGAGCAAGCTGCCCGGCCGCGACAAGGTCCGCCAGTCGGTCGTCAAGGGCGCCGACCGCTACCTCGCCACGCTGAAGTCACAGCCGTACGGGATGCCGTACGCGCCCACCAACAACCTCTACGACTGGGGCTCCAACCACCAGATCCTGCACAACGGCATCGTCATCGCCACCGCGTACGACATCACGGGCGGCTCGAAGTACCGGGACGGCGCCCTCCAGAGCGTCGACTACCTCTTCGGCCGCAACGCGCTGAACATGTCGTACGTGACCGGGTATGGCGAGGTGAACTCCCACAACCAGCACAGCCGTTGGTACGCCCACCAGCTCGACCCCAACCTCCCGAACCCGCCCAAGGGCACCCTCGCCGGCGGACCGAACTCGAGCATCCAGGACCCCTACGCACAGAGCAAACTCCAGGGCTGCGTCGGCCAGTTCTGCTACATAGACGACATCCAGTCCTGGTCGACCAACGAACACACCATCAACTGGAACTCCGCCCTGACCCGGATGGCCTCCTTCGTGGCGGACCAGACGTAGACGGAAATCGGTTCGCGGGGGCTCCATGCGCGCGGTGATACTCCGCTCGTGAGCAGAATCGCGGAGGTCATCGTGCTGGCGCTGGGGAATTCCTGGGAGGTCATGGAGCCCCTCCTCGAACACGACGACGAGCGGAGCTGGAAGGGCAGGTTCGTGCCCGTCCCCAGCTCCCTCGGCGCCGGCACCATGTACAGCTGGGCCTCGGAGTTCGTCCGGGTGGGGTCGCGTACGGGGCTGCTGAAGCATCTGGAGTCGCTGCCGTGGGACCGTCCGGAGTCCGTGCAGGTGCTCATCCATGACGAGGAGGACGACTGCTTCGGGCTCTGGATGATCCACGACGGGAAGCTGGTCGAGATCGAACTCCCGCGGACCGTACGCCTCCACGACCCGGCCCCGGAGACCTTCGAGTTCGCGCCGAGCCCGGGCTACCTCGTCCGCACGGACCAACAGGGCAACGACTGGCACCCCGAGCAGACCCCGGAGCATCTGCGCGACCCGCGCCCCGCCTGGTGACTAGCGTTCGTGTTCCACGAGTTCCTTCGGCCGTTCGTGGGCGGTCAGGGTGTGGCGGCGGGCCTGGTCGAGGGGCTCGTGGACCTCGATGTACTCGCCGTGCGGGAGGCGTTTGATCACGCCCGTTTCCCGGCCGTGCAACACCAGGTCCCTGTCGCGGAGTTGGAGGCCCAGGCAGATGCGTCGGGTGATGACGAAGACCGCTGCCGGGACGGCGAACACCCCGATCCGTACCACCCAGGTCACCGTGTTGATGGACAGGTGGAGGCGGGTCGCGACGATGTCGTTGCCGCCGCCCGCCAGCAGGATCAGATAGAGGCTGATCCAGGACGCGCCGATCGCGGTGCGGACGGGGCGGTTGCGGGGACGGTCCAGGAGGTGGTGCTCGCGGCGGTCGCCGGTGATCCTGGCCTCCACGAACGGGTAGACGCCGATGAACACCAGCAGCAGCGGGAACACCACGATCGGGATGAGGACCCCGAGGATGAGCGTGTGCCCCCACAGGGTGATCTCCCAGCCCGGCATGATCCGCACCAGCCCCTCGGCGAAGCCCAGGTACCAGTCCGGCTGGGCGCCCGTGGAGACCTGGTCGGCGCGGAACGGGCCGTACTGCCAGACCGGGTTGATGCTCGCCACGGCCGCGATGAGGGTGAGGACGCCGAAGACCAGGAAGAAGAATCCGCCCGCCTTTGCGAGGTACACCGGCATGAACGGCGCGCCCACGACGTTGCGTTCGGTCCGGCCGGGGCCCGCGAACTGGGTGTGCTTGTGGTACACGACCAGGAGCACGTGGGCCACGACGAGCGCTGCCATGATGCCCGGGATCACCAGGATGTGCAGTGAGTAGAACCTGGCCACGATGTCGTTCCCGGGGAACTCGCCGCCCAGCAGGAACATCGACAGATACGTCCCCACGACCGGCACCGCCAGCAGCGCCCCGTTGACGAACCGCAGCCCCGTGCCCGACAGCAGGTCGTCCGGCAGCGAGTAGCCGAAGAGGCCCTCGAACAGCCCGAGGAACAACAGGGTCCAGCCGAACACCCAGTTGACCTCGCGCGGCTTGCGGAACGAACCGGTGAAGAAGTGCCGCATCATGTGCGTCAGCATCCCGGCCACGAACACCAGCGCCGACCAGTGGTGCAACTGCCGGATCAGCAGACCGCCCCGCACGTCGAAGCTGATCTCCAGCGTGGAGGCGTACGCCTCGGACATCCGCACCCCGTTGAGCGGGACGTAACTGCCGTGGTACGTCACCTCGTTCATCGAGGGATGGAAGAACAGCGTCAGCCACACCCCGCTGAGGACCAGCACGACGAAGCTGTAGAGGCAGATCTCGCCGAGCAGGAACGACCAGTGGTCCGGGAAGACCTTGCGCAGATAGCGCCGGCCGAGGGAGTGGATGCCGAGCCGGCCGTCGAACCAGTCGGCGATCCGCTCCCCGCTCATCGCTCCCCCCGCTCGACGTGCCCGAGCTTGTCGGGGTTGGCGACGATGTAGATGTCGGACACCTGGTCGCCCTCGGGCGTGAGGTCCATGACCATCACCGCGTACGGCGTCCCGTCCTCGAAGAGCACGGCCGCCGCGTCGCCGTTGGCCTGCCCGTAGCGCAGTTCCAGGTCGAGCGAGGCACCCCGGGAGCGGAATCCGTCGATGAGACGCGCGACCTTGTCCCGGCCGCGCACCGGGCGCGACCCCGCCCCCCGGCGGTTGCCGCCACCGTCCGTCCAAATCGTCACGTCCGGCGCGAGGATCTCCATCAGCGCGCCGATGTCCCCGCCGAGCGCGGCCTCCACGAACCGCTCGGTCGCCTCCCGCCGCACCCGCGGATGCGCCTCGTACAGTGGCCGTCGCGCATGCACATGGTCCCGGGCCCGGTGCGCCACCTGCCGTACCGCCGCCGGGGT
The DNA here is from genome assembly GCF_015163075.1 of Streptomyces justiciae. Lineage (GTDB taxonomy): Bacteria > Actinomycetota > Actinomycetes > Streptomycetales > Streptomycetaceae > Streptomyces > Streptomyces justiciae. The sequence continues at coordinate 67,477 of NZ_JADDXU010000029.1, read as the reverse complement.
GCGGTCGAGGATCTCCGCGATCTCGGTGTGCGGATACCCGAACACCTCGTTCAGCACGAACACCGCGCGCTCCAGCGGGGTGAGCGACTCCAGGACCACCAGCATCGCCAGGGACACCGACTCGGTGCGCACCGCGGTGTCGTCGGCGGAGTCGTCCGCGACCAGCGGCTCGGGCAGCCACGGGCCGACGTACGTCTCGCGCCGCCGGTTGATCGCGGCACGGCGGCCCAGGGCGTGGTTCACGGCTATGCGGACGAGATAGGCGCGCGGGTTGGCGATCCCGTCCAGGGGCGAGTCGGTGATCCGGCGCCGGGCCGTCCAGGACAGCCAGGTCTCCTGCAGGACGTCCTCGGTGTCGGCGACGCTGCCGAGCATGTTGTAGACGATGCCGAACAGCAGCTCACGATGGCCGACGAAGACGTCCGTCGCCTCGTCGGCCTCGGGAAAACGAATCTTGGACATGCGTGGGCCTCCCGGTACGCGCTCACTACTGCGAGGGCTCCCGGGGGCGCGAATGTGACATCGGACGGCCTGAATGTGACGTGTGCCTCACCGGGGGAGCGCCGTGTCACACCGCCGCGACGCCCCGGCCTCTTGACCCTGAGTCCGCATCCGTGGGCACTGAGGAGGACCGGTGACCATCGACTTCACCGCCATGTACGCGTCCCACGACGCCTTCCGCCGCGATCTGGCCCGGCTGGCCGACGCCGTCGCCGAAGGACGGGCCGGCACCCCCGCGGTCCGGGCCGGCTGGCAGAACTTCCAGCACCAGCTGCACGTCCACCACACCGCCGAGGACGCCGGGCTGTGGCCGCGCGTCAGGGAGCGGGTCGCCGGGCGGCCGCGCGAGCTCGCGCTGCTCGACGCGATGGAGGACGAGCACTCCCGCATCGACCCGCTGCTCGCCGCCGTCGACACCGCGCTGGCCGACTGCGCGCCCGAACTCGGCGACCTCGTACGGGCGTTGACCGCCACCCTGGACGACCATCTCCGGCACGAGGAGGACAGCGCCCTGCCGCTGATCCAGGACGTCCTGACGGACGCCGACTGGGGCGCCTTCATCGGCCGTATCCGGGAGACCCAAGGGGTGCGCGGGGCCGCGGTGTTCGTGCCGTGGGTCGTCGACGGCGCCCCGCCCGCCGACCGTGCCAGGTTCCTCGGCAGTATGCCGCCGCCGGTCCGCGTCCTCAACCGGCTGTTCTGGGAGGGCGGTTACCGGCGCAGGGGCCTGTGGGCGCGCGCCTAGGAGGCGTCGTGGAAGACCAGGCCCAGGGTGTGCCGATGTCCTGAGCGGACGGTGCTCACACCGTGCCGCATCGCGCCGGCCGACCAGCCCCGGCGGGTGCGCACCGGGTGGTCCCGGGTGGTGAAGACCAGGCCGTGGCCCTGCCGCAGCACGGTCGACGTGCCCCGGGACTGCGCCCTGGGCCGCTGCTCCACCATCAGGAACTCGCCGCCCGTGTAGTCCGTGCCGTACACGTCGAGCCCGACGACGACCTGGAGCGGGAAGACCAGCTCGCCGAACACGTCCCGGTGCAGGGCGTTCCAGTCGCCCGCCCCGTACCGCAGCAGGATCTGCGCCGACCGGTCCTGCCCGGCCGCGTGGCAGCGCTCCAGCCACTCCGCGAGGGAGTCCGGCCAGGGCGCCGGACGGCCGAGCCGGGCCGCCCAGTCGCGGGCGACCGGCAGCAGGCGGGGGTAGAGCGCGGCCCGCAGGGCGGCCACCGGGGCGGGCAGGTCGTGAGTGAAGTACCGGTACTCGCCCGAGCCGAAGCGGTGCCGGGCCAGGTCGATGGTCGTACGGAACAGCTCCGGTTTCTCGTACAGCGCCGCCAGGTCACGGCACTCGGCGGGCGTCAGCAACTGCCCCGTGGGCGCGCTGCCGTACTCGTCCAGCTCCGCGGCGAGCGCGTCCCAGTCGGTCCCGGCGACGCGGCGACGGGCCTGGTTCAGGGTGAGGGTCATGAGGTCCTCCCGTCAGACGAGCGTCGGCTGGAGCGCGCCCTCGTGCGTGAGCAGCCGTACCTTGCGGTCCACCCCGCCCGCGTACCCGCGCATCGAGCCGTCCGCGCCGATCACCCGGTGACAGGGCCGCACGATCAGCAGCGGGTTGGCGCCGAGCGCCGCGCCCACGGCCGGGGTGTCGGCCCGCGCCACACCGAGCTGCGCGGCGAGCGTGCCGTACGTGGTCGTGGTGCCGTACGGGATCGTGTCGACGGCTTGCCACACGCGTCGCTGGAAGTCCGTGCCGTCCGTGGCGAACCGCAGGTCGAAACGGGTGAGCCGGCCCGCGAAGTACGCGGTGAGCTGGGTGGTGGCCTCGGTGAAGGCGTCGTCGTCGCGCTGCCAGTCGGGGCGGACGGCCGGTGCGGTGCGCTGTCCCGGCATCGACAGGGAGGTGAGCATCCCTGCCCGGCCCACGAGGAGCAGCTCGCCGAGAGGGCTCTCGATCGTCGTGAAGGTCGTCGTGTCGGTGTCCGTGTGCGTGTCCATGGCTACGAGTCTGCTGCGCCGGGCGGCCCGTCACCGGCGGGATTCGGACGTCGTGCTGAGTACCCGAGGTACCCGTCAGGAGCGGCTTTGACCTGGGGGTATTTACGGGTAAGTACCTCAGCGGTACCGTTGGGGCATGCCAGCTCTCAACGTGGAGTTCAGTGATCGTGAGCTAGAGGACCTGCGGCAGATCGCCAAGGAGCGCGGTACGTCGATGAAGGCCCTCGTCCGGGAGGCGGCCGCCGCCGACATCGCGCGGCATCGCGCCCTCAAGGAAGGCGCGGAGGCGTTCCGGCGGTTCTTCGCGGCCCACGCCGACGAGTTCGCGGCCGCCTTTCCCGACGACGAACCGGCCGGGCACGGCGAGCGGCGGGCCGGCTGACCGATGGCCTCCGTCGTCCACATCGACGTCCCCTGGCTGCTCCAGCGTCATGAAGAGGTCCTGCCGGACCAGCCCACGATCAACGACTTCTCGGCGTTGGTGGCCGCCGTCGCCCGGCACCGCGTCGACCCACCGAGGCTCGGCGTGGACTCCGACCCCGCCTGGCGGGCCGCCGCGCTGCTGCACACCCTCGCCCTGCTCAAGCCGCTGCCGTCGGCCAACGCCCGCTTCGCCTGCGCGACGGCGGTGGCGTACATGTTCGTCAGCGGCGTCGGCATCGACCCGCCCTACGGCGCCCTCGTCGACCTCGCCCGCGACCTGATCTCCGGCAAGACCGACGTCTACGGCGCCGCCGACCGACTGCGCTCCTGGCAGATCTGAGACACGGGTGCGCGAGGCGTCAGTTGGCCCGGCAGGTCTGGGACGCGGACGAGCGGGGCGTCAGGCGGCCCCGGCAGGTCTGGGACGCGGACGAGCGGGGCGTCAGTTGGCCCGGCAGGTCTGGGACGCGGACGCGCGAGGCGTCAGGCGGCCGGCAGATCTGGGACGCGCCGCGCGGGGCGTCAGTTGGCCCGGCAGGTCTGAGACCCGGGTGCGCGGGGCGTCAGGCGGCCCGGCAGGTCTGAGACGCGGACGCGCGGGGCGTCAGTTGGCCCGGCAGATCTGGGACGCGGGTGCGCGAGGCGTCAGGCGGCCGGCAGATCTGGGACGCGTCCCGCGAGGCGTCAGGCGGACTGGCGGATCTGGGGACGCGCTGCACGGGGCACCGGTCGGCCCGGCAGGTCTGGGACGCGTCGTGTGAGGCACACCGGTCGGCCCGGCAGTCCTGGGACTCGTCCGCGCAAAGCGCCCGTCGGCCTGGCCGACCCCGGCCCGCCCTCGGGGCCGCCGACCGAGGGCGGGAGGATCGGGGTCGGCGGCCGGTTGCGCACAGGAGAGCCGCCGTCCTGTGCGTGGCCTCCGAGGGGCCGGTACCAGTGCACTACGGGGTGGTGCGCGCCGGGAGCGTGCGCGGTGCCCCGGCGCGTGCGCGTGTTTCACACGGGGCGTGTGGAATACCGAAAGCCGGGCGGGGAGAGCTGCGCCGACCCCGTTTCTGACTTTCTTTCAATGAGGCTGATGTTGCTCAAGTGCCTTGTTGGCCATGACCCCGTTGTGCAAGGGTGAACTACCTGTGCGGGGGGTAAAGGCCGGGTCTTCATTCGTCCCGTGGGGAACCGGGCCGGACGAGCCGCCATGAATTCACGCTCCTCGCGCATCACCGGAGAGGACGCATCCGTCCCCGCTCCTTTTCGGCGAGTTGAAGCACAGAACCACATGCGCGTGGGAAGGAACCCGCTCAGTGCCCACCCCCCACCCCCCTCGCCCTCCGTACCCGCCGCCCGGCGGAGTCCCGGGGGAATCCGACGACGACCTCGCCGCCCATCTCCGCGGCCGTCCGGACGGCGAGGCGGCCCAGTCGGCCGCGCTTTTGATGGCGCGTCACTGGCAGCCGGTCCACGAGTACGCCGTCATCTGCCTGGCCGCCCGCTCGGAGGTGGCCTCCATGGTCACCGCGGCCGCCTTCCACCAAGTCCTCGACCGGATCGCCCTCGGTGAGCCGGCCACCGCGCTGCGCCCCCGCCTGCTCGTGCGCGCGCGGGACACCGTCCGTGAGTGGTCGGCCGAGGACCGAATATCCGGCGTACTTCCGGACCTCGGGAAACCCGCCGGCGGTCGCGGTATGCGGGCGGCGAAGTCCATGACGCCCGAAAATCGCAAACTCGCCGAGCGGTCATTCCTCGCGCTGCCCGGAGTCGCCCGCTGTCTGCTCTGGCACACCGAGGTCGAGGCCGAGCCGATAGCCGTCCCCGCCGCCCTGCTCGGTATGGACACCGTCAGCGCCTCGGCCGCGCTCGAACAGGCGCGTGACAAATTCCGCGAGGGTTGTGTACATGCCCATCGGGAACTCGCGCCGACCAAGGATTGCCGGTTCTACAACCGCCTCCTCGACGTCCCGATTCGCCGCGGCGGAGCCCTGTTGCCGGATGTCCAGCAGCATCTGGGCGAGTGCCGCTACTGCCGTTTCGCGGCCGAACAACTCAGCCATTTCGAGGGTGGGTTGGGCATTCTGCTCGCCGAGGCCGTGCTCGGCTGGGGAGCCCGCCGCTATCTCGACTCCCGGCGTGGGCAAGGCGCGCAGGGCTCCCGCGCACAGGGCGGCGCCCGGCACGGCGGCGGACGCCGGCGGCTGCTGTCCCGCATCCCCTCGCCCGGCCGCCGTCCCCCCGAGGGGCCCCGCCCCTCCCGGGTGCTGCTCACCGGAGTCGGCCTCGCCTCCGCCGGCCTGATCGCCAGTGTGCTCGCCGCGAGCCTGTGGTCGGACGACGGCGGCGCCGACCCGGCCGCCTCCACCAGCGCCACCGGCAGCGAGTCGGCCCCGGACGGCGTCTCCGCGTCCCCGCCGGGCACCGCCCAACTCCCCCTCGCGCCCAGCAGATCCAGGCTGCGCAACGTCGGCTCCGACCTGTGCCTCGACATCCGGGGCGCGGTGAAGGAGGGCGCCGCGACCGAGCTGGAGGCCTGCTCGGACGACGACACCCAGAAATGGACGTACGACGAGGACGACGGGCTGCTGCGCAGTGCCGCCGACCCCGACCTGTGCCTCGACTCGCACGCCGACGCCGGGGTGGTCATCCTCGGCACCTGCGCGGACGACAAGGGCAAACGGGCCGCCGACGTGCGCTACGACATCACCGTGCAGGGCGAGTTGCTCACCCGCTGGGACGAGCAGCTCGCCGTCACCTCCACCAGCGGGGAGCCGGACTCCGACATCGTCGTCAAGGTCCGTGACGGCTCCGACCAGCAGCGCTGGGTGACGGACCCCGTCTCGCCCAGCGCCGGCGCGCTGTCGGTCCCCGACTCCGGCGCCCCGTCCGTGCGGGCCGTGGACCTCAGCGAGCAGGGGCGGGCCCGCTGACCACGTCCCGGGGCGGATCGCCCGCCAGGTAGCCGGCCACATTCTGGACGGCCGCCAGGGCGATCCGCACCAGCGTCTCGCGGGTGACGCCCCCGACGTGCGGCGACAGCACCACGTTCGGGGCGCGCAGCAACCGCAGGGCCGGGGTGGGCGGTTCGGGGTCGAAGACGTCGATGCCCGCCCCGGCTAGGGCCCCCTTCTCCAGGGCGTCGGCGAGGGCGTCCTGGTCGATCAGCGCGCCCCGCGCGGTGTTGACGACGAACGCGGTCGGCTTGAGCAGCGCGAGCCGCGAGGCGTCGAGGAGGTTGCGCGTGTCGTCGGTCAGGGGCGCGTGCAGCGAGACGTAGTCGGAGACACGCAGCAGTTCGTCGAGCGGCACATGCCGGGCCCCGCCCAACCGTGCCTCCGTCACCTCCGGCACCCGGCGCCGTCCCGCGTAGACGACGTTCATGTCGAACGCGACCGCGCGCCGGGCGACTTCGCGCCCGATCTGTCCCAGGCCGACGATGCCCAGCGTCTTGCCCGACAGCTCGGTCAGGGACCGCTGGAGGCGGGGGAGCGCCCAGTCGGCCTCGACGAGCGCGGTGTGGGCCGGGACCAGCTGCTTGGCCAGTGCCAGCATCAGGGCGAAGGTCTGCTCGGCCACGTTCTGCGCCTCGGCGCCGCTGGAGCCGATGGTGCAGACCGGCACGCCGAGTTCCCGGGCGGCCTCGACGTCGACGTAGTCGAAGCCGTGGCTCGCGCACTGTACGAGCTGCAACTCGGGCGCGGCGGCGAGGTGTTCGGCGGTGACCGGGGCGAGGGCCGTGATGACGACGTGCGCCGCGCGCAGCGCCGCCGGGTTCTCGTCCGCGCGCTCGACGACCGTGACCTCGGCGTCGCCGGGGAAGAGCGTGGCGAGCCCGGCACCGGCGGTCCGGCCTCCGACGTGCGGGGCGATGACGGCGAGCACGTTCTTCGGGGCGGTCATACGGGGTCCTCCGTGAGGTCGGCGGGGCTCACGGTGGTGGGCGTGGCGTGTCCGGACAGTGCGAGGGTGAGGTCGAGTTCGGCGAGCAGACAGCGGATCACATGCTCGACGCCGGCCTGACCGTCGAGGCCGAGGCCGTAGACGTACGGCCGTCCGACGAGCACCGCCCGGGCGCCGAGCGCGAGCGCCTTGAAAACGTCGTCGCCGGTGCGGATGCCGCTGTCGAAGAGGACGGTGAGCCGGTCGCCGACCGCCTCGGCGACCAGGGGCAGCGCGTCGGCCGCGCCGATCGCCCCGGCGACCTGCCGGCCCCCGTGGTTGGAAACGACCACGCCGTCCATCCCGGCATCGGCGGCCAGCCGCGCGTCGTCCGGGTGCTGGATGCCCTTCAGCACGATCGGGCCGTCCCAGTTCTCGCGCAGGAACGCCAGGTCCGGCCAGGTCTTCGCGGGGTCCGCGAACATGCCCACGAAGTGCAGCACCGCCGCGTTCGGGTCCTCGTGCACCGGCTTGGCCAGGGCCGCCTGGAACGCCGGGTCGGAGAAGTAGTTGGCGGTGCCGACGCCGTGCAGGAACGGCAGATACGCCTGGTCCAGGTCGCGGGGCCGCCACGCCAGCAGGGGAGTGTCCAGCGTGACGACGAGCACCGTGAACCCGGACGCCTTGGCCCGCCGCAGGAAGCTCCGGGCGACCTCGGGGTCCTTGGGCCAGTACAGCTGGAACCAGCGCTCGGCGTCCCCCATCGCCTCCGCGACCTGCTCCATCGGCGTGCTGGAGGCCGAGGACAGGATGTACGGCACGCCCTGCGCGGCGGCGGCCCGGGCGGCGGCCGACTCGGCGTCCGGGTGCATGATCGACAGCACGCCGACCGGTGCCAGTGCCAGCGGGGCGGGCAGGGACCGGCCGAGGACCTCGACGGCGAGGTCCCGCTCGTGCACGTCCCGCAGCATGCGCGGCACGATCCGACGGCGTTCCAGGGCCGCCCGGTTGGCGCGGGCGGTGCTCCCGTCACCGGCGCTGCCCGCCACGTACCCGACCGGCCCCGGCCCGAGCCGCTGCTCGGTGAGCTCCTCCAGGCGGGTCAGGTCGGTCGGGAGCCGCGGTACGGCTCCTGACAGTCCGTTGAGATAGATCTCGTACTGGAAGTCCGCCCAGTGCTTGGCCATCCGTGGGTCCCGCCTCTCGTCGCTGAGAACGCGCTGCGCTCCGACGATACTGGCGAGTAAGGGCCGGTCAGAACACCGGGGTCAGCCGCCGTTCGCCGCCGCCACGGGCTCCGGCTCGCCGGGCACCGCGCCCGGTCCGGTGATGGCCGGCACCGGCACGTCGACGGTCCGTGCGAGCCGCGCGCCCTCCGGCCCGTACACGGCCCGCGGTTCGGGGAACACCCGCAGCAGCGTCAGGAACAGCACCGCGGAGACCACCAGCGACAGCGGCAGGCTGATGTCGACGCCGTTCGCGAGGTCGCCCAGCGGGCCCACGAACTGGCCCGGGATGTTGGTGAACAGCACACCGAGCAGCGCGGAGACCCACCAGGCGGTCATGCCGCGCCAGTTCCAGCCGTGCGCGAACCAGTAACGGCCGCCGCGCTGACGGCGGTTGAAGACCTGGAGCGCGTCCGGGTCGTACCAGCCGCGCCGGGTCCAGAAGCCCAGGATCATCACGACCATCCACGGCGTGGTGCAGGTGATGATCATCGTGGCGAACGTCGAGATCGACTGGACGAGGTTCAGGCCGAACCGCCCGATGAAGATGAACGCGATCGACGCCACGCCGACCAGCAGCGTCGCCTGCACCCGGGACAGCCGCGGGAACACCGAGGAGAAGTCGAGGCCGGTGCCGTACAGCGCGGTCGTGCCCGTCGACATGCCGCCGATCAGGGCCAGCAGACACACCGGCAGGAAGAACCAGCTCGGCGAGATGGCGAGCAGTCCGCCCACGAAGTCGGGGGCGGCCGGGTCGACGTAGTCCGGGGCCTTGGTCGCGATGATGCTGGCCGTCGCCAGGCCGAACAGGAACGGCAGCAGCGTGGCGATCTGCGACAGGAACGCCGCGCCGATCACGCGGCGGCGCGGGGTGCTCGCCGGGATGTAGCGCGACCAGTCGCCGAGGAACGCGCCGAACGACACCGGGTTCGACAGGACGATCAGTGCGGCGCCGATGAAGGACGGCCAGAACAGGGACTGCGTGGCCGCGTCCGCCGAGTCCGTGAAGACGCCCGCGTACGACGGGTCGAAGTCGCCGGCGAAGGCGATCGCGCCGACCACGAACAGCACGCTCGCCGAGGTCACCGCGACCTTGTTGACGAACAGCATGAAGCGGAAGCCGTACACGCACACCGCGAGGACCAGACACGCGAACAGCGCGTACGCCACGACGTAGCTCAGATCGCCGCGCGGCAGCCCGAACAGCCGGTGGGCGCCGCCGACCAGGGCGTCGCCGGAGCTCCACACCGAGATGGAGAAGAACGCGATCGCCGTCAGCAGGGAGAGGAAGGAGCCGACCACCCGGCCGTGCACGCCCAGGTGCGCCGAGGAGGAGACGGCGTTGTTGGTGCCGTTGACCGGCCCGAACACCGCCATCGGACACAGGATCAGCGCCCCCGCGACGACGCCCAGCAGGGTGGCCGCGAGGCCCTGCCAGAAGGAGAGGCCGAACAGGATCGGGAAGGCGCCCAGCACACAGGTGGAGAAGGTGTTGGCGCCGCCGAAGGCGAGCCGGAACAGGTCCAGCGGGGTGGCGGTGCGGTCCGCGTCGGGGATGCGGTCGACACCGTGGGTCTCGACCTCGGTCAGGGACGGCGCGGACGAGGGGTCGGGCTGCGGGGACAAGGGGGCTCCAGCGAGGGGGACCGGCGGTGGAGCGCGTCGTGGCGCGGGGGAGGGGCTTGTCGGGGGCGGCCGGTCGTCGTCGCGGGGGTGTGCGGCGGGAGAGGAGGCCGTCCTCTCGGGGGTCTGCCGACGGTAAGGCCGCGGTCGAGGGCCGCACCAGAGGACGGTTCATCCATCCTTCGCGCCGCGGATGTACGAAACCTCCATCACTCGGTGTCGTCGGCTCCCTCGGCAGGGGTGTCCTCCGGTTCCGTGTCGGGACCCTGGGCTCGTACCCGCTGCACATGTTCGAGGGAGTCGCGCAGTTCGGTGAGCCAGTCGTCGGTGTGCTTCTGGACCAGGCGGACGCACCAGGCGAGCGCGTCGCTGCGGCTGCGGGCCACGCCGCCCGCGATGAGCGTGTCCAGGACCTGGCGCTCGGGCTGCCGCAGCCGGGTCATCACGGGCGCGGCCACATGCGTGAACAGGGCGCGTTCCCCGGCGCACTCCACACCCCAGGACACCTTGCGCCGGAACCGGTGCTCGGCCTCGCGGGCCACCTCGATCCGGGCCTCGCGGGTGCGCTCCCGGAACTCCTGCATCCGGCTCTGCACGGCCGCCTCCCGCTCGGTGGCCGAGGCGCCCTCGGCCAGCCGGGGTGCGGGGATGCGGCCGATGACGGTGATCTCCTCACGGTCGACGGTCAGTTCGGCCAGTTCCTCGAAGAGGTCGTCGGGCAGCCGCCCGGCGAACCAGCCGCGCAGCTTCTCTCGTTGCTCTGTTGTAATCATGTAATGACGATTACTCCGCCGGAGCGTGAACGCAAGGGGTCGGGACGGAGTGCGCCGAGAGCTCAACCGGAATGTTTCAGGCCGATTGCGGAGCGGGTGTGAACCGGCCATTCGGTCGGTGAAGACGATCAAGAGCCGCGTGGTTACTGGGCTCCGGTGTTCGAATTCCGTGACTTCGCGCCACTGATTCAACACGCAAGGTTACTGAAACGCGTGGGGTCGATGTGTGTTCCGGCCGCGGACTCGGCAGACTCGCGCTCGCCGCCCCGGCACCGACCGTGCCGGGCGCGGCACCACCCTCGTATCAGCGGAAGGATGCACACCATGCGGAACACCGCGCGCTGGGCAGCGACCCTCGCCCTCACGGCCGGCGCCGTCTGCGGCCCCCTCACCGGAGCCGCCCTGGCCGCCCCGGACTCGCTCTACGCCCCCTCCGCCCTGGTCCTCACCCTGGGCCACGGCGACAGCGCCGCCACCGTCACCCCGGCCCGCGCGGTCACCCTGACCTGCGCGCCGACCGCCTCCGGCACACATCCCGCGGCGGCTCTGGCCTGTGCCGAACTGCGCGGCGTGGGCGGCGACCTCGACGCGTTCCAGGCCCGTGACGACGTGCAGTGCACCAAGGAGTACGACCCCGTGGTCGTCACCGTCGACGGGGTCTGGCAGGGCAGACGCGTCTCCTACGAGCGCACCTTCGCCAACGAGTGCGTGAAGGGCTCCCTCGGGGCCAGCCTCTTCACCTTCTAGGGCCGGGGTCGCGGGGTTCCCGTGAAACCGGACGGCAGCCCGTGGCTGGGGAGCGCGGGCGCTGTCACGAGGACCCCTGCGATCTCGCACCGGGGGCCGGCCGGGCGGAGTGGGGCCACCCGGCCGGCCCTCGCAGTCAAGTCCGCTGCCCGGGGATGCCGGGCAGCGGCGGAAACCGGCCGGGCAGCCCCGAGCTGCGTAACAGCCGTCGTATACACGGACGTTATGGGGCCCGCCAGGGAGATGGGGTTCACGGCGCGCTTCACGGGAGAAGGCGGTACGGCGGCCTCGGACGCCGCCGCTGTCTCAGACACCGGCGACGGCGTCTCCCTCGGGAGGGCGCCCTAGTCGCCCTCGGACTCCTCCTGGGCGCGGGTGTTGGGGGTGATGGCCTCGCCGGCCTCGCCCCGGCGGCGGCGCTGTTCCTCGGTCTCCCGGGTGTGGCGTTCCGCCTCCTCGATCTTGCGCAGCACTTGCTCCGTGGCCGTCTCGGGGTGCTTCTTGTCGTGGGTCATCGCACTGTCCTCTCTCAGTTCGTCGCGGCCGCGATGCGCAGCGGGACGAGTTCCTGGCCGCCGTTCTCCTCGCTGCGGCGGCTGATCCCCGCCCACCAGGACGCGCCGTCCTCGATGTGGCGCAGCAGGACGCCCTCGCGGATCGCCCAGGGGCAGATGCTGACGGCCTTGATGCCGGTCAGCTTCAGGGCCGTGTGGCCGACCACCGCGCCGGCCAGGCTCTGGGCGGCCCGGGGGGCGGAGATGCCGGGGAGCCGGGCGCGCTCGGCGGCGGGCAGGGCGGCGAGCCGGGTGATCGCCGCGCGCAGGTCCGAGCGGCGCAACTCCCGTTCCACGAACGGTCCGTGCCGTCCGGGCGGCGCCCCGCACAACCGGCCCAGCTGCTGGAACGTACGGGACGTGGCCACCGCCGTGTGCGGCCCCTCCCAGCGGATCCGGGCCGCCACGTCCCGCAGCTGATGCCGGACCCGGCGCCGCAGCGTCCGCAGCAATTCCGGCGACGGCGGGTCCTCGCCGCCGAAGAACTCGTGGGTCAGCCGGCCGGCGCCCAGCGGCAGCGAGGCCACGAAGTCCGGCAGCCTGCCGCGGCCGAAGGCCACTTCGAGGGAGCCGCCCCCGATGTCCAGCAGGGCCAGCGGCCCCGACCGCCAGCCCATCCAGCGCCGCGCCCCGAGGAAGGTCAGCTCCGCCTCCAGCTCGCCCGGCAGGGTGCACAGCTCGACCCCGGTGCGGGTCCGTACGGTGCGCAGCACGTCACGGCAGTTGGGCGCGCCGCGCACCACCGCCGTGGCGAAGGCCAGCGGAGGGGCCGAGCCCCACTCGGTCGCCGTCCGGTCCGCCTCGGCCACGGCGGCGACGAGTCTGTCGACCGCCTCCTCGGGCACGGCGCCGCCCGGCTCGACCTGTTCGGACAGCCGGAGCCGCCATTTCGCGGTGTGCACCGGCAGCGGCACCCCGCCCTCGGCGTCCGCCACCACGAGCCGGACCGTGTTCGACCCCACATCCACCACGCTGATTCGCATGGACCCGTGAGTACCCGCTTCGGGGCCTTCACTCACCGCGCCCGGGTGTGATGCGCGGTAACCGGCCAGATACGGCATGCGGCCGCCAAGGCAGCGAAGAGGGGCCGCCGTCTCCCTGATGACGGCGGCCCCTCTGCTCGGGGGGAACTACATGTGGACCACGGGTGCGGCGTCCGGGTCCTGCTCCGGCACCCCGCGGCGGTAGAGCAGGAACGCGATCAGCGTGCCGGCGGCGAAGAGGCCCGCCGACCACCAGAAGGCGGTGGTGTAGCTCTCGATGGTGGCCTGGGCCTGGACCAGCTTGTTGCTCGGGTCCTTGCCGGCCAGGTAGTCGGTCGCGGCGCTCGCGGCCAGCGTGTTCAGCAGCGCCGTACCGATCGAACCGCCCACCTGCTGCATGGCGTTGACGGTGGCGGAGGCGACACCGGCGTCCTCCGCGGCGACCCCGCCCGTGGCCAGCTGCATCGCGGGCGGCATGACCAGACCGAGCCCGAGGCCGACGACGATCAGCTGGGGCAGCACCGCGCTGGTGTACGACGACCCGACCCCGATGCCGGTCAGCCAGGCCATGCCGACCGCGGCGATGCCGAAGCCCAGCGGGATGACGGCCTTGGGGCCCATCCGCGGCACCAGCTTGGTCGTGCCGAGCTGGGCGGCGACCATCAGCGCGGCGACCATCGGCAGGAAGGCGACACCGGTCTTCGTCGGGCTGAAGCCGAGGTTGAGCTGGAGGTAGTAGGTGAGGAAGAGGAACACGCCGAACATGCCGCCGCCGGAGATCAGCACGGCGAGGAAGGAGGCGGCGCGGTTGCGGTCGAGCAGGATGCGCAGCGGCAGCAGCGGGTGCGCGGCCTTGGTCTGCCACCAGGAGAACGCGACCAGCAGGACACCGCCGGCGATCAGGAAGCCCCAGGTGGCGGGCGAGTTCCAGTCGTGGGTCTCGGCGTTGGAGAAGCCGTAGACCAGGGAGAACAGACCAGCGGCGACCAGTATCGTGCCCGGCACGTCCAGCTTGGAGTTCCCGGCGTCACGGTGGTTGTGCAGCAGGAGCCAGCCGCCGGCGAAGGCGACGACGGCGATGACGACGTTGACGTAGAGCGTCCAGCGCCAGTCGAGCGCGTCGGTCAGGATGCCGCCGAGCAGCAGACCCACCGCACCGCCGGCGCCGGCGATGGCGCCGTAGACGCTGAAGGCCTTGGCGCGCTCCTTGGCGTCGGTGAACGTCGTGTTCAGCAGCGACAGCGCGGCGGGCGCGAGGAGGGCGCCGAAGGCACCCTGGAGGGCACGGGCGGTGACCAGCATCTCGAAGTTGGTCGCGGCACCGCCGAGCGCGGAGACCGCGGCGAAGCCGACCACTCCGATCAGGAACGCCGTCTTGCGGCCGAAGAGGTCGGCGATGCGGCCGCCGAGCAGCAGGAGGGAGGCGAAGGCCAGCGCGTAGGCGGTGACGATCCACTGCCGGTTGCCGTCGGAGAACCCGAGGTCGGCCTGCGCCGAGGGCAGGGCGATGTTCACGATGGTGGCGTCGAGGACCACCATCAGCTGGGCGAGGGCGATGACGGCGAGGATCCACCACCGCTTGTTCGAGGCGGGCGCGGCCTCCGCAGTGCCCGATGGGGCGCTGTCGGTCAGGGTGTTCTGGGACATGGGCAAACCACTCCAGGGAAAGGGGTCGGGAACGTTACCAAGCCGTGAACGAAACGGTTTCGTACACGTAGAGGGTAGACCAGTTCGATCGAAACGGCAACGTTTCGCTGTCTAGGAGAGAGTGGCGTGCGATGAAGCTGGTGGTTCAGCAGTTCCTGTCCCTCGACGGTGTCTCCCAGGGGCCGGGCTCCCCGGACGAGGACACCAGCGACGGATTCACGCGGGGCGGCTGGTTCGTGCCGTACCTGGACGTGCGGTTCGAGCAGCTCGCGGGCGCCTGGCTCGGCGAGGCGGACGGGCTCCTGTTCGGCCGCCGGACCTACGACAACTTCGCCCGGGACTGGCCGCGGATGACCGACCATCCCCTCGCCGCCGTCATGAACGGCCTGCCGAAGTACGTGGCCTCGGGTCACCTGACGGAGGGGAGCTGGAGTCCGACCACGGTTCTCGACGGCGACGTCCCCGCCCAGGTCGCCGAACTCAAGCGACAGCCCGGCCGGGAGCTTCAGATCCACGGCAGCGCCCGGCTGGCCCAGTCCCTGCTGGCCGCCGGCCTGGTCGACACCCTGCGGCTCGCGATCGCCCCGGTCGTCGTGGGTCAGGGGCGGCGCTTGTTCCCCGACGGCGGCGCCCCGGCAGGGCTGCGGCCCGTCGACCACGAGATGACGCCCGGCGGCCTGTCGGTGCATGTCTTCGAGTGGGCGGGGTCCCCGGAGTTCGGCACCTACGGCGCCGACTCGTGAGCCCGGGGTGCATGCCTTGACCGGCATATAACCGCCGAGGCATATTGGACTCATGTCCGACGCCGCGCTCTGGGCCGCCCTCGCCGATCCCCACCGGCGGGCCATCGTCGCGCTGCTCCTGGAGCGGCCACGGCCCGTCGGGGAGATCGTGGAAGCGTGCGGCCTGAGCCAGCCGAGCACCTCGAAGCATCTGAGAGTGCTCAGGGACGCCGGTCTGGTCCGGGTCCGGCAGGACGCGCAACGCCGCGTCTACGCCCTCGACCCGGCCCCGATCGCCGCCCTCGACGCATGGCTCGCCCCGTACCGGCGGCTGTGGAACGACAGCCTCGACGCGCTGGGCCGACGCCTGGACGACTCCGAGGAACCGCCCCTTTCGAAGGACTGATCCCGATGTCCGAAGACCTCACCGGCACCTATCTGACGCTGGACGACGGCCGCCCGGCCGTCCGCTTCAGCCGCACCTACGCCCATCCGATCGACCGCGTCTGGCAGTTCGTGACCGACGCCGACGAACTCGCCCACTGGTTCCCGTCCCGCGCCGAGATCGACCTGCGCCCCGGCGGCGAGGTCAGGTTCAGCGGCGACCCCAACATGCCGGAATCCACCGGCCGCGTCCTCGCCGTCGAGCCGCCCCGGCACCTCTCCTTCGCGTGGGGCGACGACGAACTGCGCTTCGACCTGGAGGAGTTGGGCGAGAAGAGCACCCGCTTCACGCTCACCAACGTGCTCAGCGAGGCGAACACCGCCGCCCGTAACGGCGCCGGCTGGGAGGTCTGCCTGGCCGCCTTGGAGAGGTACGCCGACGGGGCGTCCACCCCGAGCGAGGCGCCGTGGAAGGTGTTCTACGACGCCTATGTGGACGCCGGTGTCCCTTCCGGCGCCCCCGTCCCGGGCCTCGACTGACCCCTACGCCATCTGCCGCCGCACCAGCTCGTGCAGCCGCCCGTTCGTGTCCGCGAGCAGCTGCGCGGGCGGACCCTGCTGGGCGACCTTGCCGTCCTCCATGACGATCACGCGGTCGGCGTCCAGCACCGTGGACAGGCGGTGCGCGATGACGATGCGGGTGGCGTTGAGGGCCTTGGTGGACTCGATGACCGTGCGCTGCGTCTCGTTGTCGAGGGCACTGGTCGCCTCGTCGAAGAACAGGATGCGCGGCCGGCGGATCAACGCCTGGGCGATCATGAGCCGTTGACGCTGGCCGCCCGAGACGGCACCACTGCCGGAGACGATCGTGTGCAGGCCCATCGGCATCCGCTGGATGTCCTCCGCGAGCCCCGCCATCTGCGCCGCCGCCATGACCTCCTCCGGCGTGTACGGCTCGGTGCCGCAGATGACGTCCATGATCGAGCCGGTGAACGGCTGGGCGTGCTGGAGCACCACCCCGCACTGCCGGCGCACCGCCGACTGGTCGAGCGCCGCCAGGTCCTGCCCGTCGTACAGCACACTGCCGGAGACCGGCGGGTCGAAGCCGATCAGCAGCCTGAGCAGCGTCGACTTGCCGCAGCCGCTCGGGCCGACGATCGCCACGAACTCGCCGGGCCTCACCTCGAAGGACACGTCGTCGAGGATCAGCGGGCCGTCGTCCGAGTAGCGGAAGGACAGCCGGCGCGCCTCGATCCCGCCGGTCAGCGGGCCCGGCCGGGTGCTCGCCGTGCGGACCTCCGGGGTGGCCTCCAGGACCGGCTTGATCTCCTCGAACAGCGGCAGCGCGCCCACCGCCGACACGAACGCACCGGTCAGCTGGGTCACGGACGTCAGCACCATCGTCACCGAGGTGTTGAAGCTCAGGAACGCCGCCGCCGACATCGAGCCGCGCGCCGGACCGGCCAGCAGCATGAACATCAGCAGCGTGCAGACCGGCAGATACACCGCACCCATCACCGTGGTGAGGTTCTTGATCCGCCCCACCTTCTGCTGGAGCTCCCTGCTGCGCGCGAACTCCGAGGCCCATGCCGCGTAGGCGTAGTTCTCGGCGGCCGCGACCCGCAGCTTGGGCAGTCCGCGCAGGGTCTGGAACGCCTGGTTGTTCAGCTTGTTGCCGAGCACCACCAGGCGCCGCTGCCACCGCACCTGCCACAGCCCGAGCCCCAGGAACACCCCGGCGATCACGACCAGCATGCCGATCGCCGCGCACGCCATCGGCACGCTGTACCAGAACAGCAGCCCCAGGTTCATCGCGCCGACGGTCACCGACTGGGCGACCACCGGACCGACTCCGGCCAGCAGACGGCGGATCGCGCTGATGCCCATCGCCGCGCTCGCCAGCTCACCCGTCGAGCGCTCGGTGAAGAACTTGGTGGGCAGCCTCAACAGCCGGTCCCACACGGCCGGTTGGAGGGTCGCCTCGATCCGGCCCTCCAGGCGCAGGATCGTCAGGTTCTGCAACAGCATGAAGGTCGCGGCGACGAGACTGCTGACCATCACCGCCAGACAGACCTGGACGATCAGATGCGTCTGGGCCTTCGGCACGAACTCGCCGAGCACCTTGCCGGTGGCGATGGGCACGATCGCGCCGATCGCCACCGTGACGAGGCCACTGAGCAGGAGGTTCGTCAGGTCGCCGCCCATGTTCTGCATGCTGAACCGCAGCAGCCGCAGCGGACTGAGCGCCCGGTCGGGCAGCGGACGGTAGAACATCACCGCGCGCGGCTCGAACTCCTCCGCGTTGGCCTTCTCGACCGGCGTCTCCCGGCCCGTCGCCGGATGCACCGCCACATAGCCGCCGCGCCGCCACAGCAGCGCGACCGGCGCCCCGGACAGCGCCCGATGCCCCACCAGGGGGCCGACGTTGTCCCGCCACCAGGTGCCGTCCAGCCGTACGGCCCGGGTGCGCACCCGGGAGGCGAGCGCGATCTGCTCCACCGGGTCGAGCCGGTCGCTGCCGGTGCCGGACTGCGCCGGGTCGGCCAGGGTGATCCCGGCCGCCTGCGCCACCAGTTTGCAGGCCGCGTACGAGGCGTCCGCGTCGGCGGCCGTGGCGCGCTTGCCCGACGACTTGCCGATCGACGCCAGCAGCGTCCGGTCGGCCTGCGCGCGGACCGCCTCACCGGCCTTGATGCCCTCGGCGGTGCGTGTCTCGTGGGTGCGCTCCAGCTGCTCGATCCAGCGGTCCAGCGTGGTCAGCAGCCGGTACTGCTGGTCGACCATGGACTGCCACACCGCCGGGTCCATCAGCAGGTCGGCGGCGGCCTCCGCGCCGTACAGCGAGCCGTACTGCACACTGCCCGGCGGGACCTGCATCCAGAAGACGTCGTCGTCGGTGATCTCCGCGGCGCGCTCGTTCGCCATCGGCGCCTGGAAGAGGATGGACAGGCTGCGGCCGACGCCGAGGGCGAGGGCGTACTCCAGCGGGCTCGTCGTCGGCGGGACGTACTGCGGGTTGCCGTACTCGTCGTAGGACCAGGTCTGGGTGTTCGCGGGCTGGTACAGCTCGCGCAGCCCGATGCGGTGCACGACGCAGTCCCGCAACGGGCGGGCCACGAGCGTGTGTTGGGGTCCCGGCGTCGGGCCGAGCAGCAGCGAGCCCGCCTCCAGGCGGCCCAAGTGGTGCCAGTGGCCCTGCTGTTCGGCGTCCACCGCGAACAGGTCCACGGCGCCGGACGCCACCAGCCACAGCACCTGCGGCCCCTCGAGGTCCAGGCGGGTGTGCCCGGCGAGGTCGTACGGCGTGCCCATCGAGCCGAGGGCCTGGAGGACGAGGTCCCCCTCGGGTGCGGTCGTCATCTCAGCGCTCCCTGACCAGAGCCGCGTACGCGCCACCGCGCGCCACCAGCTCCTCGTGCCGTCCGCGTTCCACGATCGTGCCGTGCTGGAGCACGACGATCTCGTCGCTGTCGCGCACGGTGCTCAGCCGGTGCGCGATCACCACACAGGCGCAGCCGCGCTTGCGGAGGTTGTCCATCACCATCTGTTCGGTCTCGGCGTCCAGCGCGCTCGTCACCTCGTCGAGGACGAGGATGCTCGGCCTGCGGACCAACGCCCTCGCGATCTCCAGGCGTTGGCGCTGGCCGCCGGAGAAGTTCCGGCCGTCCTGCTCGACCCGGCTGTTGATGCCGCCCGGGCGGCGCATCACCACGTCGTACAGGGCGGCGTCCCGCAGCGCGTCCACCACCGCGTCGTCCGGGATCGACGGGTCCCACAGCGCCACGTTGTCCCGGACCGAGCCCTCGAAGAGGAAGACGTCCTGGTCGACGAAGGAGACGGAGGAGGCGAGGGCGCCGCGCGGGATGTCCTCCAGGCGCTGCCCGTCGATGCGGATGACACCCTCCCAGGGCGCGTACAGGCCGGATATCAGCCGGGACACCGTCGACTTGCCGCTGCCCGAACCGCCGACCAGCGCCACCTGCTGGCCCGGGCCGACCGTCAGGTCGAAGCCGGTCAACAGGGGCTTGTCCAGCGGGTTGTAGCCGAAGGAGATGTTCTGGAGCTCCACGTGCCCGTGCAGCCGACGCGTCGACTCGGCGCCGCCGGGGCGGCCGTAGAGCGGGTCGGCCTGGAAGTTCTCCACGTCCTTCAGACGGGCCACGTCGGCCGCGAAGTCCTGGATGCGGCCCGCGACGCCGTTGAGGCGGGTGATCGGGGCGGTGAAGCGGGTGACCAGCGACTGGAAGGCGACGAGAAGGCCGACCGAGATGCCGCCCTCGACGGCGCGCATGCCGCCGATCCACAGGATCACCGCACTGTTCAGCGAGGCCAGCGTCGGCGCGACCACACCCAGCCAGGCGGAGGGCACGCCGAGCCGCTGCTGCTCCTCCAGCGTGGTGGCGTGCTGCCCGGCCCACTTGCGGAAGTAGCCGTCCTCACCGCCGGTCGCCTTCATCGTCTCGATCAGCTGGAGGCCGGTGTAGGCGGTGTTGGTCAACCGGGCGCTGTCGGCCCGCAGTTTCGCGGTCCGGGTGGCGCGCAGCCGGATGACCACCCGCATCGCCACGATGTTGAGCAGGGCCACGCCGATGCCCACGAAGGTCAACTGCGGGTCGTACGTGTAGAGCAGGACGGCGTAGAGGACGACGACCACCGCGTCCACGCCCGCCGCCGCGAGGTCGCGGGCCAGCGTCTCGGCCACCGCGTCGTTGGACTGGAGGCGCTGCACCAGGTCGGCCGGGCTGCGCTGGGAGAAGAACGTCACCGGCAGCCGCAGCAGATGGCGCAGGAAGCGGGCACTGGAGAGGGTGGAGGAGATGATGCGGCCGCGCAGCAGGTTCGCCTGTTGCAGCCAGGTCAGGACCAGGGTGAGCGCCACACACGTCCCCATCGACGCGAACAGCACGCCGAGCAGGGAGGTCTGGCCCCCGATGAGGAACATGTCGATGTACGTGCGGCTCAGCGCGGGCACCGCCGCGCCGACCAGCACCAGCAGCAGGCTCGCCAGCACCGCGGCCGGCATCGTGCCCGCCGTACCCCGCAGCCGGGCCGGCATCGCGCCCAGCACGCCGGGCTTGCGGCCGCCCTTGGTGAAGCCGTCACCCGGCTCCATGATCAGGACGACTCCGGTGAAGCTGGAGTCGAAGTCCTCCATCGGCACGAACCGGCGGCCCTTGCCGGGGTCGTTGATGTAGACCCCGCGGCGGCCGAAGCGGCGGCCCATGCCGTCGTAGACGACGTAGTGGTTGAACTCCCAGAACAGCACCGCCGGTGCCTTCACCTCGGCGAGGGCGGCCGTGTCCATCTGCATGCCCTTGGCCGTGAGGCCGTAACTGCGGGCCGCCTTCAGGAGGTTGCTGGCGCGCGAACCGTCCCGCGAGACACCGCACGCGATGCGCAGCTCCTCCAGCGGGACGTGCTTGCCGAAGTGGCCCAGCACCATCGCGAGGGAGGCGGCGCCGCACTCCACGGCCTCCATCTGGAGGACAGTGGGCGTGCGGACCGTCTTGCCCTTGCCCTTCGGAACCGGGCGCTTGGGCGGGGCGGAGCGGCGGCGGCTGCGGGTCTCCTGTGCGGTGCTCACGGCAGCAGCCAATCGACGGGACGCTGGTCGGCGAGGCGGATCGAACCCTGGGCCACGGTCATGGAGGTGAGGGAGAACGGCGGCCCGTCCGCGGACGACCACTTGTAGCCGCTCTTCGTGCCGGACGACTTGTCCAGCTTCACCGTCACGGCCACCGGCCTGCCGTCCTTCGTGAACTGCTCGCCGAGCTGGCTGTCGCCGAGGAACGCGGAGATCTGCTGCGCCGACTGCGCCGAACGGTCCACCGACTTCACATGGCCGCGCAGCACGCCGTACTCCTGCGTCGGCACCGACGACACCGTCAGGTCCACGGCGGCGTTCGCGGGGATCGAGGCGGCGTTCTCGGCGGGGACGTACACGGTGGCGTACAGCGGATCGGAGGTGTGCGCGACCTTCTCCACGGCCGCCACGTTGGCGCCGGTCTGGATGATCTGGCCGATGGTGGCGGCGAGCGCGGTGACGCGGCCCGCGGCGACCGAGCGGACGACGGTGTCGCCCTCGGCGGTACGCACCTTCAGCACCGGGGAGTTGGCGGGCAGCCGCTCGCCCTGCTTCGCGAGGACGGCGGTGACCTGGCCCGCGACCGGGCTCTGCAGGATGTAACTGCCCTGCCCGTGGGTGAGGATGGCGGGAGCGCCCACGGTGGAGGCGACCGAACCGGTCACCGCCCACACCGACGCGGCGGCCATCACGACCACCGTCACGGACAGCGCGAGCCAGCCCTGCGGGCGGGCGAACCGCACCGGAAGGTCGAGGTCCTCCGGTGACTGGAGCTTGGCGAGGGCCTGTTGGCGGAACTGCACGGAACTTTCCCTCACCTGAAAACGAGGAAGGACCGGCTGACGGCAGCCGGTTGAGTCAGGACATCCGAGAGTCCCGGAGCCGGGAAACGGCTCCGGGACTCAGGGCACGAGGTGCGATCAGAGACCGGCGACCAGGTTCGTGACCGGGGCCACGGAGAGGCCGGTGGTGCCCTCGACCGTGCCGACGACCGTGTCGACCAGGCCGGAGACCGGGGCGATGCCGTCCACCAGGCCGGTGACGGTGCCCAGGGCGTTCAGCTGCAGGCCGCCGGAGACGTTGTCGAGCTCGGCGTCGGAGATCTCGACGGTCTCAACCTGGGGGGTGGAGTTCATGGTGGAACTTCCCTTCATATGGATATTCACAAGGGGGAGCGGACCCCTGGCAGGGGCGGCCGCGTGCCGCAGGCGCCAGGCACCCGTTTCCGGAAAAGCCTTCGCGGCTGCCGCGGTGCGATGGATAAAAGCACGCGCCGGGCACGGGCTTCCAATCAACCAGGGGCCTCACCAGGGCACTTGAGCCCCACAGGCCCCGAACCGTGCAGGCGTGCGCACGTCTCTGCGGCGACTTCTTCACAAGCGGCACGTCTTCGGTTCACACGAGGACTTGCGGCCCGAGAGGCGAATCCGACACTCCCGCCCCAATGACGTACGCGGCGGAGCACGCTTGTGCAGATCCGCCGCGCACGGTGACTTGGTTGGGTATTGGATGTGCAGATTCGCTGAAGCCAGGATTCCGCGGGAACTTCGAGACGGACCGTCGCTGATCGATCGCGGACCGTGTCGGATCGGTTGTCAGCCGAGAAGTGCGTAGACCGTGCTCGCGTGCGCCGCGATCTCACCCGAGTCGGCGTCGGTCATCGTGATGTCGGCGAACGCCATCCGCCGGCCCAGCTTGGTGATCACCGCCTGGATCAGGACATCCGAACCGGACACCGCGCGCTGGAACGACGTCGACTGCTGCACGGTCGTCATCGGTCCGTAGCCGCCCCGCGCCGCCGACACGGCGATCACGGTGGCGGTGTCCGCGGCGGCCATCAGCGCCTGCCCCGACAGCGCGCCGCCCTCCCGGGACAGCCGGTCCGACCAGGGAAGTCGCAGGGTCGCCCGGTCCTCGCCCAGGGACTCGACCGACAGGCCCAGATCGAGCACCCAAGGGGCGAAGTTGGCGGAGAGGATCTTGTCGGCTTCGGCGGTGGTCATCGTCATATGGGGGATTGTTCCCGCTCCCGGGCCGCCGGACGCGGACCATCGCCGATCCCGTGGCCGATTCGACACTGCAAAGGGACTGCCAACAAACGGAATTGAACGCCCCAGGTGCCTCCTGCGTACCCACTGCCATCCAGGCGCCCCGAACAGCCGCCGACGAACGGTGGCACTGACCCCGTCCTTCAGGAGGTCGAGAAGTTTGAGTCACAAGCGAATCCCCAAGCGCAAGGCCGCGATCGCGGCAGGCGGCGTGGTGGCGCTCGGAGCGGCGGCGATTCTCCTGCCCAACGCGAACGCCTCCCAGGACGGCTCGTCGTCGAACGGAGCCGCGGCCGCCCCGAAGACGCTCAAGGCGTCGGACGCATCGGATCTCGCCTCACAGCTCCAGGAACTGCTCGGCGACGCCTTCGCCGGTTCGTACTACGACACGGACCAGCAGCAGCTCGTCGTCAACGTCATCTCGGGCGACAACAACAACGTGATCGTCCAGGCCAAGAAGGCCGGCGCCAAGATACGCGAGGTCGACAACAGCCTCACCGAACTCGCCGCGGGTGCCGCGACGCTGAAGGCCGACGCGACCATCCCGGGCACCGCGTGGGCCGTCGACCCCAGGACGAACAAGATCCTGGTCACCGCCGACAGCACGGTCACCGGCGCCAAGTGGGACCAGCTGGAGTCGACGGTCGACACCCTCGGCTCGGGCATGGCGACCATCAAGAAGTCGGCCGGCACCTTCAAGACCTTCCTCTCCGGCGGCGACGCCATCTTCGGCGGCGGCGCCCGCTGCTCGGCCGGCTTCAACGTCACCGCGGGCGACGGCAGCCCGGCCTTCCTGACGGCCGGTCACTGCGGCGTCGCGGCGGCCGAGTGGGCGGACGCACAGGACGGCCAGCCGATCGCCACCGTCGACCAGGCCACGTTCCCCGGCGACGGTGACTTCGCGCTGGTGAAGTACGACGACCCGGCCACCGTGGCGCCGAGCGAGGTCAACGTCGGCGACGGCCAGACCGTGCAGATCTCCCAGGCCGCCGACGCCGAGGTGGGCCTCCAGGTCTTCAGAATGGGCAGCACCACCGGGCTCAACGACGGCCAGGTCCTCGGACTCGACGCGACCGTCAACTACCCGGAGGGCACGGTCACCGGCCTCATCCAGACCGACGTCTGCGCCGAGCCCGGCGACAGCGGCGGCTCGCTGTTCACCCAGGACGGGCTGGCCATCGGCCTGACCTCCGGCGGCAGCGGCGACTGCACGGTCGGCGGCGAGACCTTCTTCCAGCCGGTCACCACCGCCCTGGAGGCGGTCGGCGCGACCCTCGGCGCGGGCGACGCGGCGGGCGGCGGCGAGGCCGGCGCCGGTGACGAGGCCGGTGCGGGCGCCGGCGACGAGGCGGGCGCGGGCGAGGAAGCCGGGGCCGGTCAAGAGGTCGGCGGGGGCGAGGAAGCGGGCGCCGGTCAGGAAGTCGGCGGCGAAGAGGCCGGCCAGGAGGCAGGTGGCCAGGACGTCGGTGGCGAGGACACCGGTGCGGGCGCGGACAACGGCGACTCCGGCCTGACCGAGACCCACTGACCCCGCGTCACCAGCGCTCCACGGACACGCGGTCCGACCCTCCGGCGGGAGGGCCGGACCGCGTTCGCGTCACCGCGCCCGCAGCAGCAGCAACGCCACGTCGTCGATCCGCTCCTGCGCGGCGCCACCCTGCCCCACCAGCTCGTCCGCCAACGCGTCCAGCGGCAGATCCCCGGCCTCCGCCAGCCGCCGGCCCAGATCGGCGAGAGCGTCCTCGATGTCGACGCCGGGCGACTCGATGAGGCCGTCGGTGTAGAGGGCCAGCACGCTGCCCGGGGCCAGCTCGACCTCCGTCGTCGGATACGTCGCCGACCCGTCGATGCCGAGCAGCGGGCCGCCGGCCAGGTCGAGGACGCGCACCTTGCCGTCCGGTCGGCGCAGCAGCGGCGGGGGATGCCCCGCTCGCGCCATCACGGCCCGCCCGTGGGCCGGGTCGAGGCGTAGGTACAGACAGCTGGCGAAGAGGTCCGAACCCAGGTCGATCAGGAGCCGGTTGGTGCTGCTCATGACGTCCTGAGGGGCCTGTCCGACGGTCGTGTACGCCCGTACTGCGGTCCGGATCTGCCCCATCAGCCCGGCCGCCGTGACGTTGTGCCCCTGTACGTCCCCGATGACGGCCGAGGCCACTCCGTGCGAGGGCACCAGGTCGTAGAAGTCGCCGCCGATGTCCATGCCCTGCGTGGCCGGCAGATAGCGGGCGGCCGCGTGGATGCCGGGCAGCGCGGGGAGCGAGTGGGGGAGCAGGGCCTCCTGGAGGCCGTGGGCGAGCCGGTGCTTGGCGTCGTACAGCATCGCCCGTTCCAGGGCCTGCGCGATCAGCCCGCCGAGGCTCGTCAAGACCGCCCGTTCGTCGGCAGGGAACGGGTGCGGCTCGGCGTAGGCCAGCACACACGTGCCCACCGGCCGGCCCGAGGCGATCAGCGGCAGATACGCCCAGGCGGCGAACCCGTCCGGGGTCGCGTTCCGGGTCGGATACAGGTGCTCCAGCTCCTGCCGTGAGTCGAAGAACGCCGGCACCCCGCTGCTCAGGGCGTGCGTCCCCGGCGTCGGCTCGGTCAGCGGCAGCCCGTCGAACCGTTCCACGACATGCGGGTCGGGATAGCCGCGATGGCCCAGCACATGCAGCCGCCCCGCCCGGGACCCGAGCATGACCAGCGCCTGACCGCCCACCGCCGGCACGATCTCGTCCGCGACCAGCTGCACCACGTCCTCCACGCCCGCCGCCTCGGTGAGCGCCCCGGCCAGGCTCAGCACCTGCGAGATGGTCACCAGCCGGGACGGGGCGCCGTCCTCCTTCGGTGCGTTCCGGCTCATCTCCGCCACCGCCCGCGCCCGGCTGATGCGCACGCTCAGTCCGGTCGTGCTCGGATAGAGCCGGAACGACAGCCAGTCGCCGGGCGGCCGCAGCGCCACGAACGACGTCGTCTGCTGACTGAGCAGCGCGGCCCGGTAACGGTCCTCGTACACCGGGTCGTTGAGCCACGGCACCGACGCCCACAGCTGGGTGCCGAGCAGGCTGCTGACGGGGACGCCGATCAGCTCGGCCGCCGCCGCGTTGGCGAACGCGATCCGGCCGTGCAGATCCAGCGAGCACAGCCCGTACGGCAGCCGGGACACCATCCGGGCCGCCTCCACCGTCCCGAGCGTGCCCGCCGCCCCGCCCACCGCCGTCCCGGCCAGCAGATCCGGTTCCGGGAACACCGGGCGGCTCTCGTCGGCGGCCCGCTCCAGGCGTACCGCGAGCCGCCCGCAGGCCGCGGTCAGATGGTCCCGCTCCCGGTCGGACAGCTCCGGCGGATGCGAGCCGGGCCAGGTCACGAAGATCGCGCCATGCACCTTGGTGTCCGTCGCCACCGGCAGCGCGGCGAGCGCGAAGGGGTACGGCAGCACCACCGCGATCCGCGGATACCGGCGGGCCATCTCCTCCTCGCCGCCCACCCACACCAGCCGCCGCTCCCGGACCGCCTCGGCGACCGGGATCGGCGCGCTCAGCCCGACCCGCTCCCACGGCGCCGCGAAGGCCCGCGGCAGCCCGGCCATCACCGCCATCTCCAGGACCGGCTCGCCGGACGCCAGCAGATACACCGCGCCGGAGTGGGCGTGCACCTCGTCCATCATCGAGGCCAGCGCCAGGGACAGCAGCGGCCGGCCGACCCGCGTCCGGGCGGTCGCCGGCGCCTGCGCGGTCCTCGGCCCGTCGGACACGCCGACCACCTCCTCGCGCGCCCCGAAGGGCCCGGAGCCCGGCGTGCGACGGGCCCCGGGATCAAATCTGCCCCCTGGCGGCGGGACGCGCACGGCGAGCGGACCGGACCCCGGCGGCAGCCGCGCCCTCTACCCCGTGCGCCCCCGCCCATGCCCCTGCATTCGAAGCGCGGGGCGGCGTACGAGAGCCGTCAGTGCGCCCCCGCGCCCCCTGATGGCCGGTTCTTCGCGCCCGCGGAAGGTGCGGGACGCGAACAATGGGGCAGACGCTTCTCACCCATGGAAACCGGCGAACGGCAACGCGAGGGGACGGGCAGTGATCCGGGTTCTTCTGGTGCACGACGAGTGTCTGGTCAGGTCGGTCCTGGCGGAGTGGCTGCGCCGGGAACCGGACCTGGGGATCTACGACGCCCCGTGGCGCAGCGCGCCGGGCCGGCTGCGATCCCTGCTGCCGGACGTCTGCGCGGCCGACCTGGAGTGCGCGGACAGCTACGGGCTCCCGCCGCTCGGCGAACTCGGTGCCCGGCCGCCGGGGATGTCGTCGCCCCGCCTGCTCGTCCTCGCCAGTGCGAACCGCCCCGGCCTGCTGAAACGGGCCGTGGAGGCGGGGGCGCTCGGCTATGTCGACAAGGAGGGTTCGCCCGAGCACCTGGTCCGCGGGATCCGCCGGGTCGCGGAAGGAAAACGTTTCGTCGACGACTCGCTGGGCTTCGGCTTCCTCAAGGCCGCCGAGATGCCGCTGACCCGGCGGGAGCTGAGCGTGTTATCCCTGGCCGCCGAGGGGGCCTCCGTCGCGGAGATCGCCGGGAGCCTGCACCTGTCCCACGGGACCGTGCGCAACTACATGGCGGCCATCACCCGCAAGACCGGGGCCCGCAACCGCATCGACGCGATCCGGATCTCCCAGGGCGAGGGCTGGCTGTGACGGCACCGGCGACCAGCTGCCGACGAGGTCGCGGTAGAGCGCCGAGCGGTCCAGCAGCTCGTCGTGGGTGCCGTACGCCGTCGTCCGGCCGTCCATGACCAGGACCCGGTCGGCCCGGCGGGCCGAGCTGATGCGGTGCGCGACGACCACCAGCGTGCCGCCGGGCCGCGCGGCGAAGGCCCGCTCCGCGTGTTCCTCGGCGCGCGGGTCCAGATGGCAGGTCGCCTCGTCGAGCAGGACGAGCGGGGCGTACGACAGATAGGCCCGGGTCAGGGCGATCAGCTGGCGTTCCCCCGCGGAGAGCGCGGCCGGGTCGACCGGGGCGGCGGGGCCGCCGAGCGCGTCGAGCAGCGGCAGCAGCCCCACCGCCTCGGCGGCGGCGAGGAGTTCCGCCTCGGGCACGGGGCCGGGCCGCAGCAGCCCCAGGTTCTCGGCGAGGGTGCCGGTGTGGACGTACGCCTCCTGCGGGACCAGCACCCGGCGGGCCGCGGCCTCGGAGCCCGGCACCGGATAACCGCAGATCCTGATCGCGCCCTGCCCGGGCTCCAGCACCCCGGCGACCAGCGTGGTGAGCGTGGACTTGCCGATGCCGCTCGGGCCGACGACGGCCAGATGGGCGCCGGGCCGGAGTTCCAGGTCGAGGCCGTCGACGACGGGGGCCGCGGCGGGGCCGTAGGCGAAGGTGACGGACTTGAGGGTGAGAGCGGGGATGCCGGGCGGATCGTCGGCGGGGCGCCGCAGCTGCCCGGTCGGGGTGCCGGATGCCGAGCCGTCCTCGCGGAGCAGCCGGCGCAGGACCACCACCAGCCGTGAGCCGCTGGTGCCCAGGCCGTGGACCAGGTTGCGCAGGGCGGGCAGCAGGGACTGGGTGACGTAGGACAGCGCGCCGACCAGGGCGCCCGGGGTGACGCCCTGTCCGAGCAGCCAGGGAGCGGCCACCAGCAGGAGCACGATCGGGAGCTCGCCGCCGATCGTCAGCGCGGCCACCCGCAGCACGCCCCAGCGGGCCAGGGAGGCCGCGGCCCGTCGCTCGGTCTCGATGTGGCGCCCGGTGTCGGCGGCCACCCGTTCCTCCGCTCCGGCCGCCGTGATGTCCCGCAGCCCCGGGCAGACCGCGCCGTACCGCTCGGCGAGCGCCTCGTCGGCCACGAGGAACGCCTCCTGGCGGCGGGCCAGCGGACGGAGCGTCGCCAGGAACAGGGCCACGCCGGCGAGCAGGGGGAGGCCGACGACGAGGAGGAGCGGCGGGGCGAGCGAGAACAGGCCGATCAGCGCGCCGGCCGCGGTGAACACGAACGAGCGCGACACCATCACCAGCCCGGCGAAGGTGTCCCGGGCGATCTCGGTCTGCTGGGTGAGCCCGGAAAGCGCCGTGGGGTCCCCCTCCCGCACGCCACGGGAAACGACCCGGGTCACCAGCCCGTCCCTGAGCGGTTCCACCAGCTCGGCCACCGCCGCGTAGACCCGGGCCGTGCCGAACGCCCCGACGAGCACCCCGACCCCGGCCACCCCGAGCCAGGCCAGCCCGACGCCGGGCCGCCCCGCGAGGAAGCCGTCGTCGAGGGCGCGGGCGGGGGCGTAGCCGGTGAGGAAGGTCTGCCCGGTCTCCAGCAGCGACCAGACGGCAAGCCGTAGGACGACCTGCCACCGGTCCCGGAGGAAGCGCAGCCCCCGCCGGGCGATCATGCCGGGCCTCCGTCCGTGAACGACGTCCACTGCGCCGGACGGGGGCTCATGCCGGTGTTCCGTCGGCGAACGGCTTCGGCTGGTCCGGGAGTTGAGGTGGCGTCACCGGGCGCTCGTGACGGTTGGCCGTCCGTGAGCGAAGCCCACCGGTCCGGGAGTCGCGGCTGCCCCGCTGGGCGCTCATGACGGTTCCCGGTCCGGGAGTTCCCGCAGGCCCGCCGGGCGCTCACGTCGCCTCCCCGTCCCCGAACCCCGCCCGGTAGTCCGGTAGTTGCCACAGCTTCTCGTGCGGTCCCACCGCCCGTACCCGCCCCCCGTCCAGCCAGGCCACCGAGTCCGCCCGGGCCGCCGTTGCCGCGCGGTGGGCGATCAGGAGCCGGGTGCTGTGTGCGCCGGAGCCGACCAGGGACGTGGTGATCTGGGCCTCCGTCACGGTGTCGAGGCTGGAGAGGGCGTCGTCGAGGACCAGGAGGCGGGCGTCGTGGGCGAACGCCCGTGCCAGGCCCAGGCGTTGGGACTCGCCGCCGGAGTGCGGGGCGTCGGCGCAGAGCGTGGCGTACCCGGCGGGCAGCCGGTTCACGAAGTCGTCGGCGTGCGCGGTGCGGGCGGCTTCACGGACGCGCGCGGGGGAGGCGGGCGTGGGACCGAGGCCGATCTCCTCCTCCAGCGTCCCGCCCAGCAGCGCGGGCCGGTCGAAGGCGTGCCGTACCGCCCCGCGCAGCTCGTCGTGGGTCAGCTCGCGCAGGGGGACACCGTCGAGCAGCACCTCCCCGGCGTCCGGGTCGGCGAGCCGGCCGGCGAGCGCGGCGAGCAGTGACTTGCCGGCGCCGGACCGGCCGACCACGGCGAGCGTCGTCCCGCCGGGCACCACGAGGTCGAGGCCGTCCAGGACCACCCGGTCACCGCGCCGGGCGGTCACCCCGCGCAGTTCCAGCCGACCGGGACCGGGCGGCAGCCGTCGGTCGCCGTGCACCCGGGCGGGTTCGGCCAGCACCTCGGTGAGCCGGCCGGTGGCCGCGCGGGCGCGGGCGAGGCTCGCGAGCTGCCCCACCAGCATGCCGACGCCACTGGCGAGCACCGCGTACCGCGAGGCCGCGAGCACCTCGCCGACGGTGACCCGGTGCCGGGCGAGCAGCAGACCGGCGATGGCCACGACACCGAGCTGGAGCAGCGGGGCCACGGCGACGGACTGGCCGGCGGCCCGCCCCTGCACCCGCCACATGCGGTGCCCGGCCCGGGACAGCGCGGGCAGCGGCCGGAGGATGCGGGCGCTCTCCCGCTCCGCCGTACCGGCCGCCCGGATGGTGCGGTGCCCGTCGACGGCCTCCGCGAGCGCCGCCGCGATCCGTCCCTGCTCACGCTGGTAGTGGGCGACACACTCGCGGGTGTCGCGGGCGAAGGCGCGCAGCAGCAGCGCCAGCACGGGTGCCCCGGCCAGGAGTACGGCCGCGAGCCACGGGTCGATCAGGGCGAGGGCGACCAGCCCGCCGGCCGGGCCCGCGAGTGCGGCCAGCAGGGCGGCGCGGGCGGTCGGCGCGGTGCCGGCCTGTGCGGCGTTGCCGACGAGGCGGGCGACGAGGTCACCGGGCCCGAAGCGTTCGCCGGCGCGCGGGCCGACGGCCAGGACATGGCCGGTCAGCCGCCTGCGCAGCCAGGAGGTGGTGCGGGCGTCGAGGGTGCCGCCGAGCACGGTCTCGGCCGCGTCGAAAAGGGCGAGCAACAGCACGAGCGCGGCGCAGTACGCCACCCACCGCGTCGCCGGTGCCCCGGCCAGCAGCAGGTCCAGGGCCCGGCCCAGCGCGGCGGGCAGCAGCAGGCCGGCACCGGTGGCGGCGGTGCTCACCAGACACAGGGCGAGACACCGGACGGGGGCGGGACCGAGCGCCCCGAACACCGTCGTACGCGCTGCCGATGGCATCGTCATACGGCCCTTCCCTGCGACGTGCGGAACCCCCCGAGACCGGTGCAGTCCTGTCCTGTGAGCTGCGGCCCGCGGGTCCGGTCCGGGTCCGCTCCTGTGAGGCGCGGACCCCGGGCGGCCCCTCCCTCGCGGGAGCGGAACCGCCCGGAGCCCTGGACGCGCGGCGCTCGTCAGAGACAGAGCGTGATGCTCGCGGCGCTGATGCAGGACAGCAGGCTGAGGCTGCTGACCCCGCCGCCGCCCGTCGTCTCGTCGGCTTCCATCGTCTGCAGGTCGAGAAGTGCCATGTCGGTTTCCTCTCTTCGGTGTTGTCGTCACCCGTGGGGACGGGGTCGGATCACGGCTCCGTCAGCTCGCGGAACCGCGCTGTGGGGGCCGCCCGAGCGGCGGCAGGAAGGGCAGATGCGTGTCCGCCCCGGCGTCGAGGGCCGCGCCGAGCGCGAGCAGGCAGCCGGCCGTGCCGGTGCCCAGGTCCATCGACAGCCGCATCATCTGGTGTCCGGGGAAGGCCAGTTGGCCCTGGTAGGACATGGAGAACCAGCCGAGCCCGTCGATCTGCCCGGCGAGCCGGTCCCTGGCTCCGGGCGTCGAGGTACGGGCGAGATGCAGGATCAGCCCGGCCCGGCCCTGGAAGAGACCCGGTTGCACATAGAAGCGGAAGGTGGCCGCGGTGAGGATGCCGGCCCGGACGTCCGCCAACTCGCCACCCGTGTGGGCGAGATAGTCGTCCAGCACCATCCCGACGCCCGCGCTCCCCTCGCCGAGGTACGGCAGCGTCCGCCACCCCTCGTCGACCTCCAGCGACCCGTTCGGGTGCGTCACACAGACGTCGAGGTCCCGCTGCAACGCCGTCCCGGCCGCCTTCAACAGCCGCTCCTCACCGGTGCGTTCGTACTCCCGCAGCAGGAACAGCGCGGGCCCGCTCGCCCCGCGCAACAGCCCGGCCCGGCGCCGCCGGGTGCCGTCGGGAAGGGGTTCCCCGAGACGTCGTACGAGGATGTCGGCGGCCTCCGCGGCACGCTCCCGCAGCTCCGACTCACCGGTCGTACGGGCGAGTTCGGCGAGGACCAGGCCCAGGCCGGCCAGCCCGCCGTGCAGGTCGGAGGAGAGGTTCTGCCAGCGTTCGGCGAGGATCGAGCCGACCAGGTCGAGGGCGCGCTGCCGGTGGCCGAGCCGGTCCAGGACGTGGGCGACGCCCGCGAGCCCGTCGTACAGCCCGAGCGGGGTGCCCGTCGGCGGGGGCGCGGTACGGGCCAGCAGCCAGCGCTCGCCCTCCTCGTACCGTTCCGCGCCGACCGCGTCCAGTGCGTGGAGCACGCCGGCCGCGCCGTGCGCGAGGCCGAGTCCGCCGCCGTCGTTGAACTGGGTGATGTCGCCCGGGAAGAGCCGGTCGTCGCGCTCCGGGGTGGCCGAGGCGAGGATCGCCTTCACCATGGAGTCGCGGCTGTAGGGCCAGTCGGCGGGCTCGACGAAAGGTTTGACCAATGCGGGCGCCGACGATCCGGTGTCCCGGGTGATCTCCGCGACCGCCTCGTCCAGGAACTCCTTCGGCACGTCCGGGAACTGACGGAGGATCACCTCCGCCAGATGGGCCGCCTTGCCGCGGTCGACCACGAAAAGCGTGGTGACGGGCAGGAACAGAGCGATCCGCAGACACGCCAGCGCGTAACGGTCGACGTCGGCGCCCGTGCGGTCCGGCGGGGCGAAGAAGCCGGGATGCGCGACGACCTGGCGGCCCTGCTCGTCGATCGGCGCGGCGGCCTCGAAGTCGAGCAGGGACACCGACTCCCCGTCGGGCCCGACCATGATGTTGAAGACGTGCAGGTCGTTGAAGACGATCCCGCGCGCGTGGATCGCCGCCACCGCCCGCTCGACACCGGCGTGGATACGCAGCGCCCAGGCGGTGTAGTCGGCCACCGCCCGCGGGTCGGGGTCGGGGGTGAGCAGCGGGTGCCGCTCGGCGAAGAACGAGTTCAGCGGGCGCCCCTCGAGGAACTCCATGACCAGGAACCGGTGGTCGCCGAGCGTGAACCAGTCCCGCACCTCCGGCACCACGCCCGTCCCCGCCACCCGCTCCAGCGCGTCCTTCTCGCGCTCCAGCCGGGCGATCGCGTCCGCCCCGTCCGCGGCGAGGCCCGCGTGCGGCCGGCCCTCCTTGAGGACGACTCTGCTGCCGTCCCGGGTGTCGGTGCCCGAGTAGACCCCGCCGCCGTTGGAGAAATGCAGCGCCTTCTCGATCCGGTACGGCAGCTCGCCCACCGTCGTGGTGTTCCGCGCCGCCAGATGCGGGGCCAGGAAGGCGGGCAGCGTCACCCACTCCGGGACCTGGAAGGACGGCGCCCTGCGGTCCGGCACCAGGGTGCCCGCGCCGTCCCGCACCGCCGGCACCAGCGAGCCCCGCTCGTCGACCACGAACTGGCGTGCGAACGCCCCGTAGCGGACGTAGAGCGGCCCGTCGCCCCAGCGCAGGTCGGTCAGGATGTATGGCCCCTCGAACCCCTCCAGGAGCCTGCCCAGCTCGCGCAGCACCGTGTGCAGCTGCTCCTCGTCGGCCGGGTACAGGGTGACGAACTTGCCGCTGCTGTCGCGGGCCGCGTACTTGGTGTTCCGCAGATGCAGCAGATGCGGTCCCGGCACGAACTTGAACGGGATACGGCGCGGCACGCAGTAGTCCCAGACGATCGCCGCGATCCGCTCCGCGTTCGCCCGGGTGGCCGAGGCGTGGACCTTCCAGCCCTGCGCCGGACCGGCCACCGGCCCGCCGTCCGGGCCGAGGGGCGTCAGCGTCAGCCAGTCGCCGATGCGCGCCGCGTCCCAGCCGGCCGGCACCTCGCGCCGCGCCGCCTCGAACAGGGGTGCCGCCTGGCGCGCTCCCGCGGACAGCCGGTCCGGCGTGTCGTAGAAGTGCCGGTCGGCGAGCGCGTACACCTCGTACCGCTTGTCCATGCCTCCCCCTCCTTGGCCCGGCATCGAGCTTCCAGCGGGCGCGGCGGCCACGGACAGTCACCGCTGTCACGAGATCACCGTGCGGAACGCATGCGTAAAGACTTGTTCGGCGACTTTCGATCCCGACCCCCGTGTCACCCCCGCAGACACTCCACGGAACGGTCACAGGGGCTGCGCACGTGCCTCATAAGCGCTGTAATGGCGGACGTGGTCAGTGAGGGAGCTGCGGGACGCAGAACGAGAACGCTGCGTGCCGAAGTTGCCCTCAAAGCGCTCACGGCCGGTCCCGACTCACCCGAACGGCTGCGGAGCGTCCTCGAACAGGTGCTCGTTTTCGCCAGGGCGTCCTTCGCCGCCGTGTACGCCCCGAGCGAGGACGGCGAGCTGCTCTGCCTCGTGGACGCGGCCGGGGTGCCCCGCACCCTGTACGGACTGCGGGACGCCTACCCCCTGGCCGGCGGCTCCCCGGTGGCCGACGCGCACCGCAGCGGGCGGTCGGCCTGGCTCGGCCCGGAGGAGCTTGCCGAGGGCGCCGAGGCGCGGCGCCTGCCGTCCCGGGACTTCCATCTGGCGGCCCTGCCCGCCCGCCGCGACGGCGGAGGCTGTCTCCTCGCCGTGAGCGAGCGCCCCGACGGCTTCGACACCGACGACCGCAAGTGCCTGGAGCTCCTCGCCGACGCCGTGGCCTGCCCCGCCCCGGCCGCGGCCGCCGAGGGCGGGGAACTGCCCGCGGGCGCGTTCAGTCTCGCCCTGGACACCGGCCGCATCGAGGTCGGCGACGACATCCTGGACCTGTTCGCGATGCGCAGGGAGGACTTCGACGGGCGCGTGGAGACCCTGCTGGCGCTCACCGTGCCCGAGGACCTGCCCTCGCTGATGTCCGTCACCGAGGCCGACCACATGTCCCTCGGCGACCGCGAGCTGGAGTTCCGGGCCCTGCAGCCCACCGGGCCACCCAAGTGGCTCAGACTGCGCGGCCGGCTGCTGCCCGGCGGCGAGGGCCGCCCCGCCCGCCTCGTCGGCACCGTCGCCGACGCCTCCACCCTGCGCTCCGACGTCACCGACGTGGCCCGCGTCCAGCGGCTGGCCGCCGCGCTGGCCACTGCGGGCACCGTCCGTGACGTCAGCCAGGCCGTCGTCTCCGCCCTGCGCAAGCCGCTGCGGGCCGACCGGATCGCGCTGGCCGAGCTGGAGAACGACCGGCTCGTCGTCACCGTCCTCGACCCGCCCGACCCCGAGTCCTGGCCCGAGCTGTGGCGCCTGGAATGGCGTACCGAGTGGCCCGACGCCCCCGTGCGCGCCATGCCCACCCTCGCCGCCGCCCTGAGCGAGGGCCGCGCCCAGATCTGGCCCGCGGGCACCGCCCTGGAGCCAGCCCTCGCCGACGTCGGCCCCGGAGGCCTCGCCGTCCTCCCCCTGCCCGCCGCGGGACGCATGGCCGGCGCCTGTCTGATCGGCTGGGACACCCCGCACGAGTTCGGCCCCGACGAACGCGCCCTGCTCACCGCCTCCGCCGGGCTCGCCGGACAGGCCCTGATGCGGGCCCACGCCTTCGACGCCGAACACGAGCTCGTCGGCATGCTCCAGCGGCAGCTGCTGCCCCGCCGGCTGCCCAAGCTCCCCGGCGCGGTCGCCGTCGCCCGCTATCTGCCGAGCACGGCCGGACTGGAGCTCGGCGGCGACTGGTACGACGTGATCCCGCTGCCCGACAACCACGTCGCCCTCGTCATCGGCGACGTCCAGGGCCACAGCGCCGGCGCCGCCACCCTCATGGGCCAGATGCGCACCGCCCTGCGCGCCTACGCCGTCGAGGGCCACCCGCCGGACGTCGTCGTCTCCCACGCCAACCGGCTCCTGACGGACATGGAGACCGACCTCTTCGCCACCTGCGCCTACGTCGACCTCGACATGGAGGAGGGCTCCGCCTGGTGCGTCCGGGCCGGCCACCTCCCGCCGGTGCTGCGGCACCCGGACGGCACCACCGAGATCACCGAGACCGAGGGCGGGCCGCCGCTCGGCGTGGTCGCCCAGGCGGACTTCCCGATGACCCCGCTGCGGCTGCGGCCCGGCACCCTGATCGCGCTGGCCACCGACGGTCTCGTGGAGTCCGCCGACGCCGACATCGACGAGGGCATGGACCGCCTCGCCCAGGGCCTGTCCGCCTCCGACCCCGCCCACCTCGGCCTCGTCGCCGACGCCCTGCTCGGCAACGCCCGCCGCAGCGACGACGTCGCCCTGCTCCTCGTGCGCTACGACGGGATGGCCTCCCACCCGCTGCGCGAGAACTGGACGGTGTGGCGGGTCCCGCAGGCCGTCGGCCACGCCCGCCGCTTCACCCGGCGCACCCTGCGCTCCTGGAACGTGCCCGCCGACGCCCAGGACGCCGTCCTGCTCATCGTCTCCGAACTCGTCACCAACGCCCTCGTGCACACCGACGGCCGGGTCCGCCTCGACCTCACCCTGGTCAACCACCGGCTGCGCGTCGCCGTCGCCGACGCCTCGCCCCGCACCCCGGTCAAGCCGACCAGCATCGGCTGGGAGGCCACCGGCGGTCGCGGCATCCTGCTGGTCGAAGCCATGTCGGCGGCCTGGGGCACCGTACCGGTCAGCGGCGGCAAACAGGTGTGGAGCGAGGTCACGCTGTGACCACTCGTACGAGTGCACCGTGAACCGATCGCGCACGGCGCCGGTCGATCGAATCCACCCCGCGCCACCTCGGCCTTTTCGTGGCAGGCAAGCCGCACCGCGCACGGTCGGCAACGGGTGAACGGGACTAAGGTGAACCAGATGAAGGCTCTCGTCCTGTCTGGTGGCGCCGGAACGCGTTTGAGGCCGATCACCCACACCTCGGCCAAACAACTCGTTCCCGTGGCCAACAAGCCCGTCCTGTTCTACGGCCTGGAGTCCATCGCGGCCGCCGGGATCACCGAAGTCGGCGTGATCGTCGGGGACACGGCCGCCGAGATCGAGGAAGCGGTCGGCGACGGCTCGAAGTTCGGCCTGGAGGTCACCTACATCCCCCAGGAACGCCCCCTCGGCCTGGCCCACGCGGTGCTGATCGCCCGGGAGTTCCTCGGCGACGACGACTTCGTGATGTACCTCGGCGACAACTTCATCGTCGGCGGCATCGCCGCCCTCGTCGACGAGTTCCGCACCCACCGCCCCGACGCGCAGATCCTCCTCACCCACGTCCCCGACCCGCGCGCCTTCGGTGTCGCCGAACTCGACGCCGCGGGCCAGGTGATCGGCCTGGAGGAGAAGCCGGAGACCCCCAAGAGCGATCTCGCCCTGGTCGGCGTCTACCTGTTCACGCCCGTCATCCACGGCGCGGTCCGGGCCATCGCCCCGTCCTGGCGCGGCGAGCTGGAGATCACCCACGCCATCCAGCACCTCATCGACGAACGCGCCGACGTCCGCTCCACGGTGATCAAGGGCTACTGGAAGGACACCGGCAACGTCACCGACATGCTGGAGGTCAACCGCACCGTCCTGGAGACCGTCGCGCACCGCATCGACGGCGAGGTGGACGAATGCTCCGAGCTGGTCGGCCGGGTCGTCCTCGAAGAAGGCGCGCGGATCGTCAACTCCCGCATCGTCGGACCCGTGATCATCGGCTCCGGCACGGTCGTCGAGGACTCCTACGTCGGCCCCTTCACCTCGGTCGCCGAGAACTGCCGTGTCACCGACAGCGAGTTGGAGTTCTCCATCGTGCTGCGGGACTCCTCGATCCGGGGCGTGGGACGTATAGAGTCCTCCCTCATCGGCCGTCACGTCGAGGTGACCCCGACGACCGGTATGCCCGCTGCCCACCGCCTAGTGCTCGGAGACCACAGCAAGGTGCAGATCCGTTCATGAACCTCCTCGTCACCGGCGCCGCCGGCTTCATCGGCTCCCAGTACGTGCGCAGGCTCCTGGCCTCGGCGGACTCCGACGCGTCCCGGATCACCGTGCTGGACAAGCTCACCTACGCCGGCACCCTGGACAACCTCGAACTCGAGCACCCCCGCCTGGAGTTCGTGCAGGGCGACATCCGGGACGCGGAGCTGGTCGACAAGCTGGTGGCCGACGCGGACCAGGTCGTGCACTTCGCCGCCGAGTCCCATGTGGACCGGTCGATCGCCGGCGCCGGCGACTTCGTGCTCACCAACGTGGTCGGCACCCAGACCCTGCTGGACGCCGCCCTCAGGCACGGCACCGGCCCGTTCGTGCACGTCTCCACCGACGAGGTCTACGGCTCCATCGACGAGGGCTCCTGGCCCGAGACGCACCCCCTCGCGCCCAACTCGCCGTACTCCGCCTCCAAGGCCTCCTCCGACCTGCTCGCCCTGGCCTACCACCGCACCCACGGCCTGGACGTCCGCGTCACCCGCTGCTCCAACAACTACGGGCCGCACCAGTTCCCGGAGAAGGTGATCCCGCTCTTCATCACCCACCTCCTCGACGGCAGGAACGTCCCGCTGTACGGCGACGGCCGCAACGTCCGCGACTGGCTGCACGTCGACGACCACTGCCAGGGCGTTGACCTCGTGCGCACCGCGGGCCGGGCCGGCGAGGTCTACAACATCGGCGGCGGCACCGAACTGAGCAACAAGGAACTCACCGGGCTGCTCCTCCAAGCGTGCGGCGCCGGCTGGGACATGGTCGAGTACGTCGAGGACCGCAAGGGCCACGACCTGCGCTACTCCGTCGACTGGACCAAGATCCGCACCGAACTCGGCTACGCGCCCCGGCACGACTTCGCCACCGGCCTCGCCGACACCGTCGCCTGGTACCGCGCCCACCGCAGCTGGTGGGAGCCGCTCAAGCGACGCGTCACCCCGCACTGAGCACCATCCGACCGTTCACCTTTGAAAGGACCTCGTCGAGCCATGTCGATCAGAACAACTGTGAAGAACGTGTTGGGTGAGAAGAACGTGCGTATCGTGCGCCAGTTGAAGCGACGTATCTCCGGTCAGCCGCCCCAGCCGGTCAAGAAGAAGCCCACCGGGCTCGACGCCATCTCCCACGACCTCAACAAACTCGCCGTGCACTTCAAGACGGACAAGTGGGGCGCGCACCGCTACACCCAGCACTACCAGAAGCACCTCCAGCACCTGAAGAACGAGCAGTTCAACCTGCTGGAGATCGGTATCGGCGGCTACAACCGACCCGGCCAGGGCGGCGCCTCGCTGCGCATGTGGAAGGCGTTCTTCCCGAAGGCGCAGATCTTCGGCATGGACATCCAGGACAAGTCCCATGTCGACGAGGACCGCATCACGACGTTCATCGGCGACCAGTCCGACCCGTCGTCGCTGAACGCCGTCGCCGACAAGATCGGTGACCTCGACGTCATCATCGACGACGGCAGCCACCGCCCCCCGCACGTGCTGACCACGTTCGCCACGCTCTTCCCGCGCCTCAAGGACGGCGGCATCTACGTCGTCGAGGACACCCAGTCGTCGTACTGGCCGGAGTGGATGGGCAGCGAGGACCTCGACGACCCGAACACCAGCATGGCGATGCTGAAGCGGCTGACGGACGGCCTCAACTACGAGGAGTTCGTGGACGAGCACTACCAGCCCAGCTACACGGACCTCAACGTCGTGGGCGTGCACTTCTACCACAACCTGGTGATCATCGAGAAGGGCAAGAACGCCGAGGGCACCAACAAGCGCAATGCGCTGAAGGCGCGTTACGCCAAGAAGTGATCCCGGTCCCGGACAGCACTTGAGCGCGGCCCCCATGAACTCCATGGGGGCCGCGCTCAGTTGCTGTCGTCTACTTGCCGCGGTTCCTGACCCGGTGGGCCGCCCCCCGCAGCACCCGGCCGAGCGTGCGCTTGACCTTGCGGGCCAGCCGCTGCGCGCCGCCGTGGCCGGGCGCGGCGACCGGACGGACGGTGTCCCCGGAGACGCGCAGGGCGAGCGGCAGCACGAGGAAGCGCGGCTCGGCCGCGTTCGGCACCGGGCTCAGCGCCACCCGCCATCGCCCGCCGCTCAACTCGGCGAGCGGCAGATCGGCCTCCAGCACCGACCCGAGCCGCTCGTCCGCGGCGGGGGAGAGGGTGCCCGGCACATCGACGATCTCGGCCGCGCCGAGCCGCAGCACCACCTTGGTCTCCCCGGCCACCTGGAACGGCACGGCGGTGCTGATCCGGGCGCCGTCCACCGCGACGGTGCCCGGCGTGACCCGGTCAAGACCGAGCCGCTTGGTCGCCCGGTCCACGTCGAGGGCGAAGTTGCCGTGCGGATGGGTCCAGTACGGCAGGACCACGCGCCCGCCCGCCAGACCGGCCTGCGGCCTGGGCCGGTTCTCGGCCGGGGCCGGACCCAGCCGGCACTCCTTGGTCCAGCCGCCCAGCCGGACCCGCACGAACGCGTCCCACAGACCGTCGTCCGGCGCCGCCCCGCCCGCCGCCGTGGCGGGATCGACGGACGCCGTCGCCCGCAGCACCAGCCGCACCCGGTCGCCGCCCTGGTCGGACACCGTCTCCCGGACGACCCGCACGGGCTGGAAGTGCTGGGCGGAACTGGTCCGTTCACGCAGCAGCAGATCGCCCGCGGCCTTGTCGAAACGCGCGACGGAGTCGGCGCACACCCAGGCGATCGCCTCGGCCGCGTCCAGCGGCGGAGCATCCTTCGCCAGGGCGCCCTGCGCGGGGAACCGCATCGGTTCGCCGCCCGAGGTGAACTCGGCGCTCAGCGACACCTCCAGCACCCCGTCCTGCCACTCGACGCCCTCCGGAACGGCCTTGAGGGCGATCCCGGCCTCCCACTCGGCGAACCCCACGATGTCGTCATAGCGGTCCGCGGTGATCAGCGCGGCCACCACCCGCTGGGCGGGCGGCAGACCGGCCGCGACACCGGGCCCGAAGCGGTCGACGACGGTCGAGTGGATCTCCGCGAACAGCGCCCGGCGGTAGTCCTCGGGCAGCCCGAGCAGCCGCCGGCCGCGCATCCGCTCGACCATCTCGTTGCGCAGCCAGCGCCGGAACAGCCGGTCCCGCAGGTCGCCCGGCTTGGTGTAGGTCTCGACGACGTCGAGGGCCTCGCGCAGGTTCTTGAAGTACCCGGCCGGTTCGAACTGCTGGAAACCGGCGTTGGAGGCGTCGTCCCGGCGTACGTGGTAGTAGCAGACGTAGTCGCTGAGCACGGACACGTTCTCCGCGCGCAGATACGCCTCGGCGATGAAGACATGGTCCTCGAGCCGCCGCCTGCCCTCCGGGAAGCGCAGACCGATGTCGTCGAGGAAGGCCCGGCGGAACATCTTGTGCGGGGTGAGGCTGTCGATCAGCGGCGCGTTCTCGACCGTGGCTTTCGGGCGGTTGCGGCGGAACAGCTCCACCGGCACGGGGCGCCCCTTGCCGGCCATCTTGCCCACGATCACATCGGCGCCGTTGGCCACGCCGTAGTCGTACATCCGCTCCAGGGCCTCGTCGCCGAGGTAGTCGTCGTTGTCGACGAACATCACGAACTCGCCCCGGGCGGCCTCGATCCCGACGTTGCGGGGCTTGCCGGACCAGCCGGAGTTCTCCTGGTGGATGACACGGACGCGTGAGTCCTCGGCAGCGAGCTCATCGAGCCGGCCGGGCGTTCCGTCGGTGGAACCGTCGTCGACGAAGATCACTTCGTACTCGTCGGGAGGCAGTGACTGCCTCTTCAGAGACGCGATGCAGTCCTCGATGTAGACCCCGGGGTTGTACACGGGGACGACGACGCTGACCTTGACCGGCATGAGGCTCGGTCCCCCTTGGGTCGCTTGTCGTTTCTGTCATGGTGCGGTGCTTGTGGCCAGATGCTAACCCGACGCCGCAGTGGTTGATGTTGCGACCACCGCTCGGATCGCATACCGATCGTGTCAAGGTTGACGATCTTCCCCGGATAGTCTGACCGCGTGCGACTGCTCCTGATGTCCGACACCCATCTGCCCAAGCGCGCCAAGGAACTCCCGGCCCCCCTGCTCGCCGAACTCCCGCACGCCGACGTGGTGTTCCACGCGGGCGACTGGGTGGACACCGCCACCCTCGATCTGCTGGAGCGCCTCAGCCGGCGCCTCGTCGGCGTGTACGGCAACAACGACGGACCGGCACTGCGAGCCCGGCTGCCGGAGGTCGCGTACGCCGAACTCGGCGGCCTGCGCTTCGCGGTGGTCCACGAAACCGGCCCCGCGCAGGGCCGCGAGGCACGCTGTGCCGCGCGTTTCCCCGACGCCGACGTGCTGGTCTTCGGGCACAGTCACATCCCCTGGGACACCACCGCCCCGACCGGTCTGCGGCTGCTCAACCCCGGCTCCCCGACGGACCGGCGGCGTCAGCCGCACTGCACGTACATGACGGCGACCGTCGAGGACGGCCGCCTGGACGATGTGCTGCTGCACCGGCTGCCTCCGCGGTAGCCGGCTGCGACACCTCACGGGGATCCGGGCCGCTCCATGTGTCCGGAAGCGGCCCGGGCGCTGCGAGTGTGCGCTGTCACGGACCTCCTTCCACAGAGGTGTGCCGAAGAGGGTGCGCAACGGTGTGCGTCCTCTTCTCCTTCCGTTGGGCGCCGCGTACCCCGGGGAGCGGCTCTCAACCCTCTAATTCGTTGGACGCTGCCGCCGTCGCCCCGCTGAGATGGACGGCGTGCTGATCGACACCACGCTCGTACGCCGTCTGCTGACCGCCCAGTTCCCGCAATGGGCCCACCTCCCGCTCGCCCCGGTGCCGCAGTCCGGCATGGACAACGCGACCTTCCGGCTCGGCGACGAACTGTCCGTACGACTGCCGCGGTACGCCTACTGGGCCGGCCAGGTGGCCCGGGAACACCGCTGGCTGCCCAAGCTCGCCCCCCACCTGCCGCTGACCGTCTCCGAACCGCTGGAGCTCGGCGAACCCGGCGAGGGCTACCCCTACCCATGGTCGGTGTACCGCTGGCTGGACGGCGAGACGGCGACCACCGAGGCTCTCGCCGACCCGGTGCAGGCCGCGCTGGATCTGGCTGGGTTCGTCAACGCGCTGAAGGACATCGACGCGACCGGCGGTCCCGGCCCCGAGCAGAGCAACGCCTTCCGTGGCGTCCCCCTGGGCGACCCGCGTGACTCGCTGGCCGCCGAGGCGCGCGTCCGGCCCAAGCTGGAGGCGCTGGCGGGGACAGGGATCGTCGACATCGACGCCGTGACGGAGGTGTGGGAGGCGGCCCTCGCGGCGCCCGCCTGGCACAAGCCGCCGGTATGGATCCACGGGGACCTCGCGACGGGCAATCTGCTGATGCGGGACGGCCGGTTGAGCGCCGTCATCGACTTCGGGACGCTCGCCGTCGCCGATCCCGCGGTCGACCTACAGCCCGCGTGGATGTTCCTGCCGCCGCAGGGCCGCGACGCCTTCCGGGAGGCGGTCGACGCCGACGACGCGACCTGGGCGCGGGCCCGGGGATGGGCC
The DNA here is from genome assembly GCF_015163075.1 of Streptomyces justiciae. GTDB lineage: Bacteria > Actinomycetota > Actinomycetes > Streptomycetales > Streptomycetaceae > Streptomyces > Streptomyces justiciae. The sequence goes on along the minus strand of NZ_JADDXU010000029.1, from coordinate 23,795 downwards.
CTCGCCGGGTCGCTGCCGGTGCCGGACGACCCGTTCTTCCAGCAGGACCCGGCGCGGGTGACGGCGGCTCTGGACCACCTGGCGCAGGTCGTGGAGGATCATCAGCGGTACGGGTGAACGTGCGGCTCAGCGCCGCCGCCACCGCCGTATCCGCAGCCCCACCAGGACCATCACGACGGCGGCCACGACCACCGGCGCGAATCGCCGGGCGACCGGCACGCCGGCCGTGCGGAGGAGGTCCAGCGGCTGTTCCGCGTCGGGCGACGCGGTGTCCGGGGCGACGGCGAGCTTCTCGGCGAGGCACTGGGCGAACTGGCCGATGATCCGGTCGCCCACCTCCGCCATCACCCCGCGCCCGAACTGCGCCGGGCGACCCGTGACGGTGAGATCCGTCCGCACGGAGACGGCGGTACCCCCGTCCTGTTCCGTGAGCGTGCCGGTGACGGTGGCGCGGGCCGTGCCCTGCCCACGGGTCTCCCGGCCACTCGCGACGAGGACCATGCGGTGGGCGGCGTCGTCCTGCTCCTCGAAGACGGCGGTGCCCTTGTACGTCACGGTGATCGGGCCGACCTTCACCTTCACCGAGCCCGTCACGGTCTTGCCGTCGTACTCCTCGACGCTCGCCCCCGGCATGCAGGGCGCCACCCGTTCGATGTCGAGGAGCGCCGTCCAGGCGTCGTCGACCGGGACGGGCACGGTGAACTCGTGGTGCAGTTCCATGACTTCCTCCGTCAGGTTCCCTCGGGATGGATGGCCCCACCGGTCGCCGTCAACGGCGTGCCCGTGCCGCCCCACCGCAGCGCGACGATCTCCGCGGCGACGGAGACGGCCACCTCCTCGGGCGTACGGGCGCCGAGGTCGAGCCCGACCGGGGAGCGCAGCCGGGACAGCTCACGGTCGGTCAGCCCGCCGTCGACCAGCCGCTTCATCCGGTCGTCGTGGGTACGCCGGCTGCCCATCGCGCCGATGTACGCGGCGGGCCGGCGCAGCGCCTCCTGGAGCAGCGGGACGTCGAACTTGGGGTCGTGGGTGAGGACGCAGATCACGGTGCGCTCGTCGGTGTCCGTGCTCTGGAGGTAGCGGTGCGGCCAGTCCACGACGACCTCCACGCCCGGCGGGAAGCGCTTGGGGGTGGCGAAGACGGGGCGGGCGTCGCAGACGGTCACCCGGTAGCCGAGGAAGTCGCCGATCCGGGCGACCGCGGCGGCGTAGTCGATGGCGCCGAAGACCAGCATCCGCGGGGGCGGCGCGAAGGAGTGCAGGAAGACACTCACCGCGTCCTCACGGCGCTCGCCACGCGGACCGTAGTGCCTCAGCCCCGTTGCCCCGAGGGCGAGTTCACCGCGCGCGTCGGCGGTGACCGCCACATCCAGACCGGTCGTACCGAGGGTGCCGGAGACCCGGTCCGGCCACACGGCGAGCGTCGCGCCGCGCGGCGCCGGACCGTCCGTCACCGTCGCCACGGTCACCGGCCGCCCCGCGGCCACGGACTCGGCGACCTCGCCGAACGCCGGGTCCAGCGCCGGCGTGACGGGCCGCACCAGCAGCGTGATCTCGCCGCCGCAGGTGAGCCCGACCGCGAAGGCGTCCTCGTCGCTGTACCCGAAGGTCTGGAGCTGCGCCTCCCCGCTCGCCGCCACCTCCTGCGCCAGCTCGAACACCGCCCCCTCCACACACCCTCCGGACACACTGCCGACGACCTCGTCACCGGGCCCGACCGCCATCGCGGCCCCCGGATCACGCGGCGCGCTACGGCTCACGGCGACGACGGTGGCCAGCCCGAACGGCGATCCCGCCGCGTACCAGGCGCTCAGCGCCGGGAGAATCTCACGCACGATCCGCTCCTCTCACGACCGCCGCCAGGCTCTCCAGAGCGGCCAGGCTGTGCCCCTCGACGAACGCGTCCACGCTCGGCAGCGCCGCCGCCATCCCGGCCGCCAGGGGCGCGTACCCGGGGCGAGCCTTGCGGGGATTCGCCCAGATCACCCGGTGCGCCAGCCGCCGCAAGCGTCGCATCTGCGCCGCCAGCAGCTCCGGATCGCCACGCTCCCACCCGTCGGACAGCACCACCACGACCGCACCGCGAGCCGTCCCACGCTGCCCCCACCGATCCAGGAACTCACGCAGCAACACCCCCAGCCGAGTACCGCCCCGCCAGTCAGGCACGGCCGCGGAGACCGCAGCCATCGCCAGATCCGGATCACGATGCGAGAGCTCCCGCGTCACCCGCGTCAGCCGGGTCCCGATGGTGAACACCTCGGTACGGGGCCCCCGGACAGCGGCATGGGCGAACCGCAGCAGCGCGTCGGCGTACGGCGCCATGGACCCACTGACATCCACGAGCAGCACGACCCGCCGGGGCCGCTCGGCCCGAGAGTGCCGCAACAACCGCGCAGGCTCACCTCCGTGCCGCAACAGCTCCCGCACGGTCCGCCGCGGATCGACACCGCCACGCCGCGCGGACCGCCGCCGCGCACTGCGCCGCGTCTCACCGCGAAGCGCGAACGCGGCGAGCAGCCGGTCGAGTTGGACGCGTTCGCTGGCACTGAGCTGGGCGAAGTCCCGATGGCGCAGCACTTCGGCTGAACCGGCGAGGGCGGCCATGGGAGGTGCTTCGGCTTCGCGTCGGGTGGTGGTGCGAGGCCCAGTGGCATCGCGCGCGACACCCCGCAGCCTGATGGCGGGAGCGACGGGAATGGGCGGCGCCGCAGGCTCACCGGAGCCGAAGTAGGCGGCGAACACCCGCTCATACCGCTCCAGATCGTCCCGCTCCCCGCAAAGAGTCAGCCGCCCGGCCCAATACACATCCGTCCGCCGAGCGGGCCCCAGCACATCCACGGCCCGCAAGAAGGCATGCACCCGCTCGGAACTGGCGCCGACCCCCACAGCGCGAAGGGCCCGCGCAAATCCAAGAAGGGCAGCGTCAACGCCGCCCAGGGGCGCGGGGAACTGCGCGACAAGCCACGACGAACCCGCAGACGACTCCATCACTGAACTTCCGTTGAAACACTGAGCAACGCGGCGAAATCCAACCCCCGCCCCCGCTCCACATCCTCCCGATACTTGAGAACCGCCCCCAACGTGGACACAGCCAACTCCGCATCCACCTCACTCGCCCCCAGCGCATCCAACGCCTGCACCCAGTCGATGGTCTCCGCCACCCCGGGTGGCTTGACCAGGTCCTGCCCGCGCAGCGCCTGCACAAGGGCGGTCACCTGCGCAGCCAACCGCTCCGACACCCCCGGCAACCGCCGCCGCACAATGGCCAGTTCACGGCCGAACCCCGGATGCTCGAACCAGTGATAAAGACACCGCCGCTTCAACGCGTCGTGCACCTCACGCGTCCGGTTGGACGTCAGCACCACCACGGGCGGAACCTCCGCCCGCAGCGTGCCCAGCTCCGGAATCGTCACCGCGTATTCCGAGAGCAGCTCCAGCAGGAACGCCTCGAACTCGTCGTCGGCCCGGTCGATCTCGTCGACCAGCAGCACCGACGGCCGGGTCTCCAACGCCCGCAGCAGCGGCCGGGCCACGAGGAAACGCCGGTCGTACAGTTCGCTCTCCAGCCGGTCCGCGTCGGTGATCCCCGCCGCCTCGGCGGCCCGCAGATGGAGCAGCTGACGCGGGAAGTCCCAGTCGTACAGGGCCTGCGAGGCGTCGATGCCCTCATGGCACTGGAGCCGGATCAGCGGCGCGCCGAGCGCCTCGGCGAGGGCGGCGGCGAGCGCGGTCTTGCCGACGCCCGCGTCACCCTCGCAGAAGATCGGCCGGGCCAGCCGCAGGGCGAGGAAGCAGGCGACGGCCAGCCCTTCGTCGACGAGGTACCCCGTCGCCTCCAGGCGGGCCCGCACCTGTTCCGGGCCGTCGAACTGGCCGTCGGTCTCCGTGATCGCCGCTCACCCCATCCCGGCGGCGGCCAGCACCGCGCGTTTGGCCAGCACCCGTGCCAGATGGGCCCGGTACTCCGGCGAAGCCGAGGTGTCCCGGGACGGCTGGGTGGCCACCGCCGCCGACTCCGCGGCCCGTGCCACCGCGTCCGCGTCCCCGGCACCGGCGAGGGCCTCCTCGGTGGCGGTGGCGCGCAGCGGGGTCGTGCCCATGTTGGTCAGTCCGACGCGCGCCTCGGCGACGCGGCCGTTGTCGCGCCGTACCAGCGCGGCCACGCCGACGATCGCCCAGGCCTGGGCGACCCGGTGGAACTTCTCGTAGTGGAAGCCCCAGCCGTCCGTCTTCGGCAGCCGTACCTCCACCAGCAACTCGTCGGGTTCCAGGGCGGATTGGAGGTAGTCGACGAAGAACTGCCGGGCGGGGATGGTGCGTCGCCCGGCCGGGCCCTGCGCCACCAGCTCGCCGTCCATCGCCAGTACCACGGCGGGCAGGTCCCCGGCCGGGTCGGCGTGCGCCAGGGAGCCGCCGAGGGTGCCGCGATGCCGTACGGCGGGGTCGGCGACGGTCGCCGTGGCGGCGGCCAGCAGACCGGCGTGGCGGCGGACCAGCGGGTCGCGGATCACGTCGTGGTGCGTGGTCATCGCGCCGATGACCAGGCTGTCGCCGTCCTCGCGCACCCCGCGCAGTTCCGCGATACGGCCGACGTCCACGACGAGTTCGGGAAAGGCCAGTCGGAGCCGCAGCAGCGGCAGCAGGCTCTGCCCGCCGGCCAGTACCTTGGCCTCCTCGCCCGCGTCGGCGAGCGCGCGGACCGCCTCGTCGACGTCGGCCGGGCGGGCGTACTCGAATGCCGGGGGAATCATCGCGAGGCCTCCCTCACCGCTTGCCAGACCCGTTCGGGCGTACAGGGCATCCGCACGTCGCGCACGCCCAGCGGACGCAGCGCGTCCACGATCGCGTTGACGACGGCGGGCGTGGACGCAATCGTCCCGGCCTCACCAACGCCCTTCACCCCCAAGGGGTTCGAGGTGGCCGGAGTCTCCGTCCGGTCCGTTGTGAACTCCGGCAGATCCGGCGCCGACGGCACGAGATAGTCGGCCATCGTGCCCGAGACCAGGTTGCCCTGGTCGTCGTAGACGGCCTCCTCGTACAGCGCCTGCGCGATGCCCTGCGCGAGGCCGCCGTGCACCTGGCCTTCCACGATCAGCGGGTTGACGACCCGGCCGACGTCGTCGACACAGACGTACGACCTGATCCGGGTCTGCCCGGTCTCGGTGTCGACCTCGACCGCGCACAGGTGGGTGCCGTGCGGGTAGGAGAAGTTGTCGGGATCGACCAGGTGCTCGGCGTTGATGGTGGGGACGAGACCGTCGGGCAGGTCGTGGGAGGTGAAGGTCTCGAAGGCGACCTCCTGGATGGTCTTGCGGGCGTCCGGGGAACCCTTGACCGAGAAGACGCCGTCCGTGAACTCCAGGTCCTGCTCGCTCGCTTCGAGCAGATGCGCGGCGATCTTGCGGGCCTTCTCCACCACCTTCACCGCCGCGTGATGCACGGCCGTGCCGCCCACGACGAGCGACCGCGAACCGTAGGTGTCCATGCCCTGCGGGGCTGCCTGGGTGTCGCCGTGGACGACCTCGACGTCCTCGAACGGTACGCCCAGCACGTCGGCGGCGATCTGGCTCCAGCAGGTCACGTGTCCCTGACCGTGCGGGCTGGTGCCGGTGACCACCTCGACCTTGCCGGTGGGCAGCATGCGGATGGTCGCCGCCTCCCAGCCGCCGGCCGCGTACCGCAGATCCCTGAGCACCCGGCTCGGCGCGAGCCCGCACATCTCGGTGTACGTCGACACTCCGAGGCCCAGGCGCACGCTGTCGCCCCGGTGGTTGCGGTCGGCCTGCTCGGCGCGCAGCTTGTCGTAGTCGAACAGGGCGAGCGCCTTCTCGGTCGCGGCCTCGTAGTTGCCGCTGTCGTACGTCAGGCCCGCGATCGTCGTGTACGGGAACTCCTCGTGCCCGATCCAGTTGCGGCGCCGCAACTCCACGGGATCGAGGCCGAGTTCGGCGGCCAGCTCGTCCATGATCCGTTCGATGGCGTACGTCGCCTCGGGGCGTCCGGCGCCTCGGTAGGCGTCGGTCGGGGTCCTGGTGGTGAAGACGCCGGTGACGTTGAGCTCGTAGGAGCCCATCTTGTAGATCCCCGGGTACATGAACGCGCCCAGGATCGGGATGCCCGGGGTGACGAGCATCAGGTAGGCGCCCATGTCGACCAGCAGATCAACCTTGAGGCCGAGGAGGGTGCCGTCGCGGTTCGCGGCGATCTCGATGTCCTGGATCATGCCGCGCCCGTGATGGGTGGCCAGGTAGCCCTCGCTGCGGGACTCCGTCCACTTCACCGGTCGGCCGGTCCGGCGGGCGACCGCGAGGGCGATGGCCTCCTCGCCGTACACCTGGAGCTTGGAGCCGAAACCGCCGCCGACGTCCGGGGCGATGACCCGCAGTTTGTGCTCGGGTATGCCGGTGACCACGGCGAGCATGATCCGCAGGATGTGCGGGATCTGGGTGGAGGAGTGGAGGGTGTACTCGCCGGACGCGGCGAGCGGGGTGACCACGACCCCGCGCGGTTCCATCGCGTTGGGGATGAGGCGCTGCTGGTGGTAGCGGCGCTTCAAGGTCACGTCGGCGCGCTGCCGTACGGACTCGAAGTCCTCGCCGGTCTTCAAGGGCCAGTCGTAGCAGCGGTTGGTGCCCTTGTCGGAGTGGACCAGGACCGTGTCCTCGGCGAGGGCTGCCTCCAGGTCGAGGACCGGGGGCAGCGGCGTGTAGTCGACCTCGATCGCCTCCAGGGCGTCCGCCGCCGCGTACCGGTCGCGGGCCACCACGACCGCCACCGGGTCGCCCGCGTAGCGCACCTCGGTGGTGGCGATCGGCGGGTGGTCGGGCAGCACGATGTCCTCGGTGACCGGCCAGGCGCAGGGGAGCGAGCCGAGGCCCTCCGCGAGGTCGGCGCCGCTGAACGCAGCGACCACGCCAGGGCGTTCGAGAGCGGGCGTGACATTCACGTGGTCGATGCGGGCGTGGGCCATCGGGCTGCGCAGGATCGCCAGGTGGAGCAGCCCGTTGACGGCGATGTTGTCGGTCCAGTTGGTCTGTCCGGTGACGAGCCGGGCGTCCTCCTTGCGGGGCCGGGCCCGGCCCACCTCCCGTTCGACGGTGTCGCTCATGTGCCGACCTCCTGCCCGGAGGCGGCGAGCACCGCGCGCACGATGTTCTGGTAGCCCGTGCAGCGGCACAGGTTCCCTTCGAGGGCGTGGCGCACTTCGTCCGAGGTGGGGGTGGGGTTGTCGCGCAGCAGATCGCGCGCGGCCATGATCATCCCCGGGGTGCAGTAGCCGCACTGGAGGGCGTGCCGCTCGTGGAAGGCGCGCTGGAGGCCCGTCCACTCGCCGTCCTCCCCGGCGAGGCCCTGGACCGTGGTCACTTCTCCGCCGTCCGCCTGGACGGCCAGGACCGAGCAGCTCTTGACGCTCTCGCCGTCCAGGTCGACCGTGCAGGCCCCGCAGTTGGAGGTGTCGCAGCCGACCGGGGTCCCGGTCAGGCCGAGGCGGTCACGCAGGTAGTGGATCAGCAGGAGACGGGGTTCGACCTCGTCCTCGTAGTTCGTTCCGTCCACCTTCACCGAGACACGGGTCATGTGCCCTCCCAGGAAACACCGGACGTGATGGGCGTCACTCTAGGACCGGCCGGGGGAGGCGGCGAGGGCCGTGACAGGGCTTTGTTGAGCGTTAATCCGTTGGCGCCCGGAGTGCGGACCTGTTGCACTGCAAGTGACCGGTCGGCCATCGATGAAGGAGAGCAGTAGTGCGCACTGCACGCATGTCCACCCAAGAAGGAATGACCCCCTCTTCGAAGGACATGACGCTTCGTGCACTTGCTCAACCTCGGGATTCTCGCCCATGTCGACGCCGGTAAGACCAGCCTGACCGAGCGGCTGCTGCACTCGGTCGGGGTGATCGACGAGATCGGCAGCGTCGACGCCGGCAGTACGCGGACCGACACCCTCGCGCTGGAGCGCCGGCGCGGCATCACCATCAAGTCGGCCGTCGTCTCGTTCGCGGTCGACGACATCACCGTCAACCTCATCGACACCCCCGGCCACCCTGACTTCATCGCCGAGGTGGAGCGCGTCCTCGGCGTGCTCGACGGGGCCGTGCTCGTCGTCTCGGCCGTCGAGGGCGTCCAGGCACAGACCCGCGTCCTGATGCGGACGCTCCAGCGGCTGCGCATCCCCACGCTGATCTTCGTCAACAAGATCGACCGACGCGGGGCACGGTACGAGGGTGTCCTCGACGCCCTCGCCGAACGGCTCACGCCCGCGATCGTCCCGATGGGCCGAGCCGTGGAACTCGGCATGCGTAAGGCGGCGTTCGTGCCCGGCGCGGTGACGGCCGACGTCCTCGCCGACCACGACGACGAGTTGCTCGCCGCGTACGTCGACGGGACTCTCGCGGCCGATCGGCTGCGGGCCGCGCTCGTCGCCCAGACCCGGCAGGCCCTCGTCCACCCGGTGTACTTCGGCTCGGCCGTCACCGGCGCCGGAGTGCCCGAACTGATCGACGGGATCAAGGACTTGCTGCCCGCCGCCGACGGCGACCCCGAAGGGCCCGTCTCCGGCAGCGTGTTCAAGGTCGAGCGGGGTCCGGCGGGGGAGAAGGTCGCGTACGCGCGGCTGTTCTCCGGCACCCTGCGCACCCGTGACCGTGTTCCCTTCGGTCCCGGGCGCGAGGAGGGCCGGGTCACCGCGGTCAGCGTCTTCGACCACGGGACGGACGTCCGTGCCGACGCGGTCCCGGCCGGCCGGATCGCGCGGCTGTGGGGGCTCGGGAACATCCGCATCGGCGACACGATCGGCGAACCCCGCAAACGGCACGGCCACTTCTTCTCCCCGCCCACCCTGGAGACCGTCGTCGTCCCCGGCCCCGGCACCGATCGCAGGGCCCTGCACCAGGCCCTCACCCAGCTCGCCGAGCAGGACCCGCTCATCGACCTGCGCCACGACGAGGTACGCCAGGAGCTCTCCGTCTCTCTCTACGGCGAGGTCCAGAAGGAGGTCATCGAGGCCACCCTCGCCGAGGAGTTCGGGCTCGCCGTCGGCTTCCGGGAGACGACGCCGCTGTGCGTCGAACGCCCCGTGGGGACGGGCGCCGCCGCCGAGTTCATCAAGAAGGACGCCAACCCCTTCCTCGCCACGGTCGGTCTGCGCGTCGACCCCGCCCCGCCCGGCACCGGCGTCACCTTCGGCCTGGAGGTGGAGCTGGGCGCGATGCCGTACGCCTTCTTCCGGGCGGTCGAGGACACCGTCCGCGAGACCCTCGCCCAGGGGCTGCACGGCTGGCAGGTAGCCGACTGCGCGGTCACCATGACCCACTCCGGCTACTGGCCCCGGCAGAGCCACGCCCACCAGGGCTTCGACAAGAGCATGTCCAGCACCGGCGCCGACTTCCGCGGTCTGACCCCGCTGGTCCTCGCCGAGGCGCTGCGCCTGGCGGGCACGCGGGTGTACGAACCGATGCACCGGTTCCGCCTGGAGGCCCCGGCGGACACGCTGGGGGCGCTGCTGCCGGTGCTGTCCGCGGCGCGCGCGGTGCCGGAGACGACCGAGACGCGGGGCGCGCTGTGCGTGCTGGAGGGCGTGGTCCCGGCGGCCCGGGTGCACGGCCTCGAACAGCGGCTGCCCGGGCTGACCCGCGGCGAGGCCGAGTGGGAGAGCGCCTTCGAGGACTACGCGCCGGTGGCGGGCGGGGACGACGTCCCCGAGCGTCCGCGGACCGACCACAACCCGCTCAACCGCAAGGAGTACCTGCTGAACGTAACGGGCCGAAGGGGTTAGTGGGGTCAAAGAGCCGAGAAAACCTGAGACTTACTCATGAGTCAGAAGGTATTGACGGTGTCCTGATATCACCGGACTGTAGTGAACATGCCGAATTTCCGGGCCCGTCTGCTGGTTGTTCTGGTTGTCCTCTGCGGACTCTGCGGTTTCCTCACGGTGGCGGGCTCCCCGTCCGCCACCGCGGCCACCGTCCCCGACTCCCTCTCCTTCGACGGCACGGCACTCACGGTGTCCGGCGGTCGATTCGTGGACGCGAACGGCCGCGAGGTCGTGCTGCGCGGCTACAACGTCTCCGGCGAGACCAAGCTCGCCGAGAACCACGGCCTGCCCTTCGCCTCGGTCGCCGACGCCCAGAAGTCGGCGAAGGCCCTGCGCGCCCTCGGCGGCGGCAACTCCGTCCGCTTCCTGCTCTCCTGGGCCTACGCCGAACCGGTGCAGGGCCAGGTCGACACCGCGTATCTGGCCGCCGCCACCGCCCAGATGCGCGCCTTCCTCGACGCGGGCATCCGCGTCTACCCCGACTTCCACCAGGACCTGTACTCCCGGTACCTCTTCGACGAGGACAGCTGGTACACCGGCGACGGCGCCCCCAAGTGGGCGGTGGACCTGGGGAGTTACCCCGACGAGTCGTGCGGGATCTGCTTCCTGTGGGGCCAGAACATCACCCAGAACGGTGCGGTGAAGGCCGCCCAGTACGACTTCTGGCACAACGCCCACGGCCTCCAGGACGCCTTCCTCACCACGGCCCAGAAGGTCATGGCGTACATCAAACAGAACGTCAGCACCGAGGAGTTCGCCGGCGTCCTCGGCTTCGACCCCTACAACGAGCCGTACGCCGGCACCTACGACTCCGGCCAGGCCAGCCGCAGTTGGGAACGCGACCTGCTGTGGCCGTTCTACGTGAAGTTCCGGGCCCGCATGGACGCGGCCGGCTGGCAGGACAAGCCCGCCCTCGTCGAGCCCAACCTCTTCTGGAACGGCAACGTCAGCAAGGAGGAGGGCGGTCTCCTCGACGCGGGCAGCATCGGCTCCCGGTACGTCTTCAACACCCACTTCTATGACCAGAAGGCCATCTCCGGCATCCTGATGTGGGGCAACGCCTCGGACGGCCAGTACGTGAGCGACTTCGGCACCGTCCGCGACCGCGCCGCGGCGCTCGGCACCACGGCCGTCGTCAGCGAGTTCGGCCACCCGCTCAACGGCTCCACGGCGGGCAAGGCGCCGACCGTCCTCAAGGCCATGTACCAGGCCCTGGACTCCCGGGTGAAGGGCGCCAACTGGTGGACCTCGCCCGCAGGTTCGGGTCCGGTCCTGTCCGGTTCGCAGTGGCAGTGGGACATCTACAACGGCCGCCACAGCGAGCTGATGAACGGCAACCCCGACAAGGTGCAGACCAGCGGGGACGCCTGGAACGACGAGGACCTGTCCGCCGTACGCCTCGACGACAACGGGGTGGTGACGCTTCGTCAGGACGCCAGGCTCCTGGACCGCCTCTACCCGAGCGCGACCTCCGGCAGCACCCTCGCCTTCACCTACGAGGACCGCTCCCGCGACGGCTCCACGACCCTGACCTGGAACCCGGTGCCGAGTTCGCTGCCGAACGTGTCCTCGCTGGTGGGCTCAGGGCAGTACGGGCTGCTGGTGTGGCGCTCGGGCAGCGGCACGGCTCCCACGGAACTCCACCTGCCCGCCTCCTTCCCGACCGCGACGACCACGGTGGTCTCCGACCTGGGCACGGCGTACGCTCCGCCGGCCTATACGTCGTCCGCCCCGATCGGCACAGCCCCGGAACCCGGCGGCACGGGCAGCCGACGACTGCTGCTCACCGACTCGGACTCCGGGACCCTGCACTATGCGCTGGTCACCAACGGGGCGACCGCGCCCTCGGCGACCGTGCTGAACGCGGCCAAGGCCGAGCTTGCGACTTGGATGGCGTCGAAGTTCAGCTGAGAAGGTTGTGTGTCGGGTGCGGGTTCGACAACTGGTCCGGCCTCAAGGGGCGCGGGGAACTGCGCGACAAGCCACGACGCACCCCGCACCCGACACACGACCGCACCGCCCCTCAGGACGCCGGGCTCGTCCAGTTCGCCGCGACATGGCCGAGCCGCACCCGCTGGGGGTGGTCGCCGACCGGGACGGACACCGTCTTCTGACCCGTGGCGAAGTCGATCGCCGTGACCTGGTCGGCGCCGCTCTCGGAGATGACGCAGCTCTTGCCGTCGCCGCTGACCGTCGCCCAGTACGGCTTCGACGCGGTGACCAGCGGCCCCTCCTGGAGCGTGGAGCGGTTGACGACGGTCGCGTAGTCGTCCATCGTGCCCGCGACGCACAGCTTGGAGCCGTCCGGGCTCATCGACAGCCCGTGGTGACGAGAGTCGTTGACGTACGTGGTGCGGTCGTCGCTGGTCGCGGGGTTCTTCGGCAGGGTCTTCATCCGGGTGATCTTGTCCGTGGCGAGGTCGTACTCGAAGAAGCCGTTGAAGAACGACACCTGGAAGTACAGCTTGGACTCGTCCGGCGAGAACACGGCCGGGCGCACCGCGTCGGAGTAGTCGGTGAGGCCGAGCGCGTCCAGCTTCGGCCGCATGTCGATCGTCCTGACCTGCTGGTACGTCGTCGCGTCGACGACCGTGATGTGCCGGTCGCCCTTCGTCCAGTCCAGCCACGGGGCGTCGGTGTCCGTGTTCACGTCACCGATCGCCATGTTGTAGATGTACTTGCCGTCCTTGGTGAAGATGTTCTCGTGCGGCTTGTCGCCGGTGGCGAACTTGCCGACCTGCTTGCCGGTGTTGATGTCGAGGACGTGCACGGTGTTCGCGGTCGAGGCGGACACCGCGACCCGGGTGCCGTCGGGGGAGACCGCCATGTGGTCGGAGCGGTAACCCGACACCGGGAAGCGCCAGTTGATGGCTCCGGTGGCCAGGTTGATCGACACGACGTCGGCGAAGCTCGGCCGGGAGACGACGACCGAGGCGCCGTCCGGCGTGGTGTACATGTCGTCGACGAACTGGTCGTGGCCCTCGCCGACGCCGTTGCGGATCGCCATGAAGTAGATCCACTTGATCGGATCGGCGTTGATCTCCGCCATCCGCGCGTCCTTGTCGGGGATGACGTTGATCCGGCCGACCTTGGCCAGACTTCCGGTGGACTGCAGGACGTCGGCGGTGCCGTCCCAGTTGTTGCCGACGAACAGCACCTCGCGCAGGGCGGCGGCGTCGGCCGCGGAGGCGGCGGTCGCCGGGACGGTGGCGGTCAGGGCGACGGCGGCGGCCAGGGCGCACAGATGCCGGGTTCTGAAGGCAGGCATGACGGCTCTCTCCTCTGAGTGGGGTTCATGAGTAGGACATGCCAAAGCGCGGCTCGAAAGGTGGACTCGGAAACTGAACACGGATGCTTTCAGAGTCAACTTACTGAAAAGTAAGGAAGAGGCGCCCTGTCCACAAGACTGCGTGCACGACAAAATTGGCGAGCCAGTGGACGATCAACGGAGGTGACCGTGGCGGGCAGGCTCAAGGCGCCCACCGGCCGCTACGGCGGCAAGACCGCGGAGGAACGGCAGGCGGAACGGCGCCGCCGTTTCCTGGACGCCGCGCTGCAACTGTTCGGCGACACGCCGGGCTACCGCAACACGACCGTCGCCGCGCTCAGCGAGGCGGCCGGCCTGTCCACGCGCCAGTTCTACGAGGAGTTCCGCACCCTGGAGGACGTCCTCGCCGCGCTGCACCTCCAGGTCAACGGCTGGGCGGAGGAGGCGGTGCTGACGGCGGTGGCCGACGCGGAGGCGCTGCCGCTGGCTGAACGGGTCGCGGCGATCTTCCGGGCGTACGCCGCGAACGTCACCGGTGACGCGCGCCGTATCCGCATCACGTTCGTCGAGATCATCGGGGTCAGCCCGCGGCTGGAGGAACAGCGGCTGGCTCGGCGGGCGCGGTGGGTGGACCTGGTGTGCGCGGAGGCGGGGGCGGCGGTGGCGCGGGGGGAGGCGGTGCCCCGGGACTACCGGTTGCCGGCGACGGCGTTCATCGGGGCCGTGAACGGGTTGCTCCATGACTGGAGCTCGGGGTGGGTGGACGCTTCGCTGGATGAGGTGGTGGAGGAATTGGTGCGGCAGTTGCTGGGGATACTGCAGCCGCCGGGGTGGGGCCCGGCGACTGCCTGAGGGTGTCGCTGCCTCCTAGGGCAGCCGGACGTCGAAACCCTGTGGGGTCGGCGTGGTGTGGAAGCCGATGCTCTCCACGGCGAGTTTCAGCTTCCCCTTCCCCTTGTCGCGGCGGAACCGGCTGTACGCCTCCATCCCGAACAGCGTCTGCAGGGCCTTGCCCAACTCCAGCGAAGTCAGCGGGGACTGCTGGCGCTCGGCCTCCTTGAGCAGGTCCAGGATGGCCTTCTGGAAGTCCTCCGGACCGCCGCGTCCCTGCCGGCGGCCCGCGAGTGAGCGCAGGACGGCCGGATCGACCCGGTAGGGCGTCGGGGCGGTCGCGGCCGCCGCGGGTGCGTGGACCGGCTCGTCCGGCTGGGGTTCCGGTTCGGGATCCGGCGCCGCGGCAGCCGACGTGGCGACCGGCCTCGACGCGCTCAGGAACCTCCTGGCCGGCTCCGCGTTGGTCAGTGCGTCGGGGGTCTCGCCGGGGTAGGTGGGCTCCCAGGCGCGCAGCCCCTCGTAGCTGAAACCGAGATAGAACTCGACGGGCTTCTCGACGTCACGGGTCTGCCGGAACCTGTTCCGCGGGGTGAAGAACGCCGGCAGCTTCCCGTGCCGGACCCTGAGCCGTCCGGACTGGGGACTCTTGATCTCCGTGATGATCCCCTCGACACGTGCCAGTTCCTGCGGCCGGCTCCAGAACCCGGTGGGCCCGGTCCGCTGCTGGCCCATCTCGCTGAAGTGCACGAGGGGATGGGCGCGAGTGGCGTTGCCGAGCCACTCGAAGCTCCACTGCCTGCGGTGTTGTCGGCTCAGCCGCGTGGACTCCTCCAGGTAGTAGCGAACGCGCTCCTCGTCCCGTGCATCGCCCCGGTACCAGATGAGGAAGTGCAGGATGTAGAGGTAGTAGTTCGCGTCCAGGCTGTTGCGCTGCGAGGCGAACCACGAAAGCCGTTCCAGCGCGCGCGTCTCGGAGTACTCGGGCAGCCTGCGGTAGGACTGGAACCAGAGCCGGAGGTCCGCGTCGGTGGCCTGGCCGCTGTCGACCGTCCCCTCGGTCATCTCGGCGATGGTCCGCGCGTGTTCCTCGGTCACCTCCGACCAGTCCCGCCCGGCCTTGGCGTACAAGGTGCGGGCGATGGCGAGGCCGACCTCGTGACTGTCCGTCCCCCGGCGGCGCAGGTCCTGCCACTGCTCGACCAGCCGCTCGACATCGCCGTAGAGCGAGGTCAACTGGTTGTCGAGCTTCTGGTAGTACCGGCCCTCGGCGTTGATGTTGCGGAGGTTGTCGAGCAGTTCCTCGGCCCGCCCGATCTGCTCGGTCACCCAGACCGCCGAGGGGTCGTCGCTGTCCATGAACTCGGCGAGGCTCTGGTGGCCCGAAGCCTTCCAGACCCGCTCGACGACGGTGGCGATGAGCTGGATGGGAGTGGACCAGGTGAATTCGGTGTTCTTGTACCTGGCGGCGTCGGTGAAGGCCTCCATCGCACGGTTGAACAGCGGCTCGACGGTGGTGAGCAGTTCCTGCGGTGTGTGCCGGTCGCCGTCTCTGAGGATCTCGTCGAGCGTGTTCTCGATCCAGAAGCGACGCACCATGCCCAGGGTGTGGAGATGAGTGGCGTCACGGCCCTTGGACTTGTCCACGGCGGTCTGCACGAACCGCTCGGCCTGGCCGAAGTCCGTCTTCTGCCGGTAGATGGCGAAACGGCCGCGGTGGTTCCAGAAATGCGCGTTCTCGGGACACCGAATGGTCAGCGCCTCGAACACGCGTGTGCCGCCGTCTGTCTCCATTTTCTCGATGAGCTCGGAGAAGTCGTACGGCCGCCCGTCCCCGGACATGTTGGCACGCCGGATGAACAGCTCGTTCAGGAGGTGGTAGGTCGTACTGTTGGCGGAGCCGAGCAATTCGGTGGTCTTGTTGATGAATTCCACCGCGATGTTACTGAGGCTGTGCTGTTCGCCGTCCAGTTCGCCGTGCAGGACGAAGTCCGCGATGAGCGGGTGCAGCAGCCTGAGCGCACCCCGCTCCGCGACGACGAGATGACGGAGGTCGGGACCGAGGAGCTCGCTGAGCTGGGTCTCGTTGAGAGGCGAGTACACCGGCCGCTCGGGGCGCATCCAGGCGTCGACCATCACGATCGGCAGGCCGAGTTCCTGGCCGTAGCGGGTCAGCAGCGCGAGATGGCGGGCGAGCACCTTCTGCTGCCGGGTCAGTCGGGTGAAGTGGTTCTGGACGTACGAGGCGATGCCCTCGAACTGCTCCTGGTAGACGCACAGCCCGAAGAAGAACGGCGAGAGTTTCTGCGCCGCCACATCGTCCGTGGCTCCCTCGGCCAAGCCGTCCAGGAGTCGGCGGGCGTGGTCGGTGGTCGCGCGCTCCCGGAACTTCTTGAGGAAGCGGCGGCGCTCGTTGCCGTGCAGGGGGTCGAGCAGTTTGTGCGGCGTTCCGCCCCTGCGGACGTTCGTCCGGTTCACCCACAACAACACGGCCCGGGTGTTGCGCTGGGCCAGGGAGTGGACCAGTTCGTCCCGGTCGTATTCGGGCAGTATGGCCGACTCTGCGACGACGAGTGTCGTGGAGCCTGTCTCCTGGTAGATCTCGTCGATGCGGTCGGCCGTGGTGTCCGAGTACGAGCGCAGGAGCACCGTCGGATGGCCGCGGTGCAGGTTCCAAGCGACGCGACGGGCCAGCGTCGTGCCGCCCGAGCCAGGAGAGTGGTCGAGGCGGACGGTGGCGAGCTGGTGGTCCCTGAGCCGCTCGATGATGTCGTTGACCAGCTCCTTGTACGCGTCCCGCTCGACGTCGACGGGGACTTCCAGCTCCTGCCAGGTGGGCGGCCGGCCACGCCAGAACTCGTCGCTGACCTGTTCGGCGGCGGGATCGCCGCTGGAGAGGATCTCGGAGTGCAGGACCTCCAGGTCGACCGAGAGGCGCTGCAGGTCGGACCACTTCAGCGCCCAGCGGCGTCCGGCGGGGCCGGGCAGCGACGGCGAGGTGGCACCGGTGTCCGGCGGCAGGGATTCGGCGACGACGGTGAGGAACGCGTCGATGTCTATGCCGTTGTGGGCGGGAGCCTCGGCGAGGTCGAGCCGTTCGGCGATGCCGTCGTAGCGCTCGTCGATGTAGTCGAGGACGCGGTCGATCTCCCGGTCCCGATTCCCGGAGCGCAGCACCAGGACCGCGGCGGACTGGTGCGGGGTGCCGTCGTGCGTGTTGTCGATCAACTGCCGTACGCGCTGCAGATGACCGCGTCGGCGCCACTGGTCGTCGGTCTCGGCGGCGTCCTCGTCGTGACTCTCCCAGCCGTTGGCCATCAGCCAGTTGGTCGCGTTGGCCGGTGAGACCTCCCCGCTGTTCTCACCGAAGACGCTGACATGGCGTCGCTCCTCCAGACCGGGGAGGACGATGCTGGACAGGCCCTCGTCGTCGCTTCTCGGGTCGAGGTCGATCACGGCCGCCCAGCCGCAGTGGGCGAGAGCGGCCAGCGCCGGTTTGGCGGCCACGGAGTCGGCGACCAGGAACAGGTCCATGCCGCCGTGCGTCTCCCGGAAGGGTCTCCAACGGCGCAGGGACTCCTGGGCGGTGACCCGGATCGCGCCGGCGTTGGTCGCCAGGCCGACATTGCTGATCCGGCCCTCCTTGGCGATGTCGATCCACACCTCGGGGTGGCGGCTGCGCAGCAGGAGCCGTGTCGCCCAGCTGGCGCTCGCCAGCGCGGCACGCCGCAGGGGCATGCTGTCGAGCGGCTTGGCGGCGTAGTTGAGACCGGCCGCGATCCGGGCCATGAGCAGCTGCTGCTGCCAGACGTCGGGCCGTCTCTCCTCGTGGGTGGTCAGGACACGCTGTGCCTCCTGCCTCATGCTGCGCAGCAGGGTGAGCAAGGCCTTGTCGCTGAGGTCGAGGTCGACGGGGACGGTCAAGGCCTCGTTGTCGAGCCGGGCCAGCAGCGGGAGGGCCCGGCCGCTGCTGGACCGGGTGAGCCCGAACAGCAGTGCCGACAGCTCCAGGTAGGCGTGGTCGTACAGAAGCGGTGCGGGGGCGTCCCAGTTGACGTCGATGAGCCAGTACTCGAGGTCCCTGGTCAGACGGGAGCCCCGGACCATGACGTTGCGCAGGTGCAGATCGCCGTGGGCGGGACCGCGGAAGCAGGCCAGGTCGCGTTCGGCCAGACCGAATCGGGGTTCGAGGAGGACGAGCGGATTCGGGAGCAGCTCGCCCTCGTGGAGGAAGGCACGGCCCCCGTCGCAGAGTTCGGCGAGCACTTCACGCACCCGTGCGCCGCGCTGGTCCTCGGGGAAGTCGCTGCCGAGCCACTCGCGCAGCACCGATCCGACGGTCGCCGTGTAGTCCGGCTGCCCTGCGACGGCGAGTTGGGCCTCCAGGAGCTCACCGGCGACGCGGGCGCAGATCTCCTCGCGGTCCTCCACGTCGACGTGTTCGGCCGAGCGCAGCAGGTTCAGGGCGAGCCCGGCGATGTCGTAGATGTCGACGCCGATGCCGGACTCCTGCACCGACTCGACGAGGCGCGGGACGCGGTCGTGGCCATATCCGCCGAGGCCTGTCACGAAGGCGTTGTGGGCGGTGGCCTGGGGCTCGCCGGTGGAGAACCCGGCCTTGAAGATGTACTGCCCCTTGAGCACGCCACTGCTGGTGGGGGGTGTCTGGCTGATGTCGCACAGCATGACGCGGGCGGCCGTGTAGCCACCCGCGAGGGATTTGACGAAGGTCACGGTACTGGACTGCGGTAAGTGACCCTGCAGCAGTGCCCGTGCGGATTTCAGCAGGTCGCGGCCGGGTCCCCCGTCGCTCTGCACCGAGTCGCGGTTCATGTCGGAAGGGTACAGATCTGTTCTGGGTTGTACATCCGTCGCGACAGAATCTGTCCCAACGACTGTCTCGGCGGCCCGAGTTGGCGGATGCTGTCCCGCACGTGCCGCCGACGTTCCGGGGGCGGGGGATGCTGATGAGGAGGGCGGGACGGTGGAGGCACTGCTCGTCGCGGTCGTAGGTGTCTGCGGGACGCTCAGCGCGGCCTGGCTGACCCAGCGCAGCGCGGCACGGTCGCTGGCGGCCGAACGGCACAACGCCGAGAGACTGCGTCAGCATGAGGAGACGGCGCGGGCCCAGGAGCGGGTGCAGCAACTGCGACTGACGAGCTACGTCGCGCTGAACCAGTGCGCCCGCCACTACTTCGGGGCGTTGAACAACAGCCTGCACGCGCTGCCGGAGCGTGCGGAACACCTCGATGAACTGCAGGAGACGCGCTCCGAGTACCGGGCCTGCTATGCGGAGGCCCAGATGGTGGTGCCGGACCAGGTGCTGGCGGTCGCCTCGGCCGTCAACCGGGAGCTGAACCAGGCGTACGGAATCCTCAGGCGGCTGCACGGCGGGACTCTTCGGGACGCGGACAGTGCCGAACAGGCGCGAGCGCATCTGGACGCCGCACGCCGCCTCCTGCACGACCTGCGCCGTGAGATGCGCCTCGACCTCGGGATCACCCAGGTGGTCGACGGATCACCCCAGTGACCGTGGAGCCGGTCAGCTGCGACACAATCGGCTGATCGCCGCCACCACCGGGCCCACTCCGTCCTCACTCCGGATCCGCTCGCCCAGCGCCCGTGCCCGCTTCCCGTGTTCCCCGTCCCGCGTCACCTGGACCAGCGCCGCGCCGAGCGTGTCGGCGGTCAGACGGCGCAGCGGTACCGCGCGAGGAGCCACCCCAAGTCTGACCAGGCGTTCCGACCAGAAGCCAGCGTCGAACTGGATCGGTACCGGCACCGCGGGCACCCCGGCGCGTAGTCCCGCCCCGGTCGTGCCCGCGCCCGCGTGATGGACCACCGCGGCCATGTGGGGGAACAGCGCCGAGTGGGCGATCTCGTCGATCGTCAGCATGTCGTCGCCCTCGGCCGCCAGGCCCGCCCAGCCTCGCTGGAACACGCCGCGTACCCCGGCCCGGCGCAGGGCTCGGACGATCTCGGTGCTGAGGTGTTCGGGGTCGGGGACCGTGGCGCTGCCGAGGCCGACGAAGACGGGTGGCGGGCCGGCGTCGAGGAAGTCCCGCACCTCCCGGGGGAGTTCGGTGGAGACGTCGTACGGCCACCAGTAGCCCGCCACGTCCAGGCCGGGGCGCCAGTCGTGGGGGCGGGTCACCACCAGGGGGCTGAAGCCGTGCTGGACGGGCCAGTTGCGGCGCTCCCGGCGGCGCAGGGCAGCGGCGCTTCCGACTCGGCCCAGGCCCAGGCGGGTGCGCAGCTCGGGGACGACCGATGAGAAGACGTGCTCGATGGCGAGGCCCACGCCGTGTCCGGCCGCGCGGTTGCCGAGCGCGCCCCAGGAGCCGCCGCCCAGCATGGGTGGGGCGAACTCCCTTGTCGTGGCGACCGGTTGGAGGCTGAGGCCGAGGGTCGGCAGGGACAGGCCCTCGCCGATGGTGTGGCCGAGCGGGGCGAGGGAGGCCGAGAGGAGGAGGATGTCGGCGGCGCGGGCCGCCGTCAGCAGGTCGTCGGCCATCGTGCCCGCCAGCGCCCGTGCCATCGAGACCGCTCGCAGCAGCTTCCCGGGGCCGGTGGCGCTGCGGTGCAGACCCTTGCCGCGGTCGGACTCCAGCACGGTGCGGGGGTCGACCGGCAGGGGGTGGAAGCCGAGCCCCGAGCCCGCCACCAAGGGCCTGAAGGAGCCGTGCGTGACCAGGGTGACCTCGTGGCCGGCCCGCAGCAGGCCGTGCCCCAGGCCGGTGAAGGGGGCCACGTCGCCCCGGGATCCCGCCGTCATGATTGCTACGCGCACGAGCGCCAGTATGTCGGGATCACGTCCCGAGCGGGGTGAACGACCCGTGCGAAGCGGCGAGTTCACGCCTGCCGCAGCCGTTGACTTCCGCCTCCCGCGGTTCTACTTTCAGCGCGCGATACGTTCGGGCATTCGATCCTCGTTCGAGATGTCGACCATGCCGGGCGTTCTTCCCCTCCGAAGGAGCCGCATGTTTCCCCCACCCCGCGCGCCCCGCGGCGGACTCGTCCGCCGTACCAGAACCGCCGTCGTACGCGCCGTCGTCCTCGCCCTGACCGCCACGGCCGCCCTGCTCTTCGCCCAGCCCACCCCGGCGCAGGCGGCGACGAGCCGGCAGATCGCCGTGCCCACCGCGCCGATGGGCTGGGCCTCCTGGAACAGCTTCGCCGCAGCCATCGATTACGACGTGATCAAGCAGCAGGTCGACGCGTTCGTGGCGGCGGGGCTGCCGGACGCGGGCTACAAGTACATCAACATCGACGAGGGGTGGTGGCAGGGCACCCGGGACAGTGCCGGGAACATCACCGTCGACGAGTCCGAGTGGCCGGGCGGCATGAAGGCCATCGCCGACTACATCCACAGCAAGGGCCTGAAGGCAGGCATCTACACCGACGCCGGCAAGGACGGCTGCGGCTACTACTACCCGACCGGCCGCCCCGCCGCCCCCGGCTCGGGCAGCGAGGGCCACTACGACCAGGACATGCTCCAGTTCTCGCAGTGGGGCTTCGACTTCGTGAAGGTCGACTGGTGCGGCGGCGACGCGGAAGGGCTCGACGCGGCGACGACGTACAAGTCGATCAGCGACGCCGTGGCCAGGGCGACCGCCACCACCGGGCGTCCGCTCACCCTCTCCATCTGCAACTGGGGCTACCAGAACACCTGGAACTGGGCCCCGGGGCTCGCCCCGA
The DNA here is from genome assembly GCF_015163075.1 of Streptomyces justiciae. Lineage (GTDB taxonomy): Bacteria > Actinomycetota > Actinomycetes > Streptomycetales > Streptomycetaceae > Streptomyces > Streptomyces justiciae. The sequence goes on along the minus strand of NZ_JADDXU010000029.1, from coordinate 2,185 downwards.
TGTACCGGACCAGCACCGACATCATCTTCTGGGGCAACAGCCCGTCCCAGACGAACATGCTGTCCAACTTCGACCAGGGCCTGCACCCGCTCGCCCAGCACACCGGCTACTACAACGACCCCGACATGCTGATGGTCGGCATGTCCGGCTTCACCGCCGCCCAGAACCGCACCCACATGAACCTGTGGGCCATCTCCGGCGCACCCCTCCTCGCGGGCAACAACCTCGCCACGATGTCCACCGAGACGGCGAACATCCTCAAGAACCCCGAGGTCATCGCCGTCGACCAGGACGCACGCGGCCTCCAGGGCGTCAAGGTCGCCGAGGACAGCACGGGCCTTCAGGTGTACGGCAAGGTCCTGTCCGGCCAGGGCAACCGCGCCGTCGTGCTGATGAACCGCACCGCCTCCGCGCAGAACATCACCGTCCGCTGGTCCGACCTCGGCCTGACCAACGCCAACGCGACCGTCCGTGACCTGTGGGCGCGGGCCGACGTCGGCTCGTACGGCACGAGTTACACCGCTTCTGTCCCGGCGGGCGGCTCCGTGATGCTGACGGTCACCGGCGGCACCGAGCAGTCGGCGAGCACCTACACCGGCACGGCGAGCTTCACCGGCGTGACCGCCGGCAGCACCGGGATCAAGACCGTCGACGTCGCCTACACCAACAACACCGCCGGCGCCCGCACCGCGACCCTCAAGGTCAACGGCCAGGGCTCGACGACCGTCTCCTTCCCGCCCACCGGCTCCTCCCAGGGCACGATCTCGGTCATGGTCGGCCTGTCCAAGGGCTCCTCGAACACGCTGACCTTCACCGGCGCGCCCACGCTCGCCGACATCACCGTCCGCCCCCTGCCCGGCGCGAACAGCACCCTCGTCGTCGGCACGGGCTCCAGCCGCTGCCTCGACGTCTACAACAACACCCTCACCAACGGCACCCAGGCCGAGCTCTGGGACTGCAACGGCGGCCAGAACCAGCAGTGGACGTACACCTCCCGCAAGGAACTCGTGGTGTACGGCAACAAGTGCCTGGACGCCTACAACAGCGGGACGTCCAACGGCACCAAGGTCGTCATCTGGGCCTGCAACGGCCAGAACAACCAGAAGTGGAACGTCAACAGCGACGGCACGATCACCAATGTCAACGCCGGTCTCTGCCTCGACGCCTACAACGCGGCCACGGCCAACGGCACGGCGATGGTGCTGTGGACGTGCAACGGCCAGACCAACCAGAAGTGGACGCAGAGCTAGACCAGACAGAGGGCCAGGGCGCCGACGGCCGCCGCGCAGGCGAGCAGCAAACCCGCCAGCAGTCGTCGGCGCAGCGTCCGGTACCTCGCCTCGTACTCGTCCCGCAGACTCCCGGCCCGCACCGCCGTCTGCTGCCAGGAGGCGCGGGCGAGTGCGAGGTACTCCGCCTCGAAGCGGCGCTCCAGCTCGGCCCGCTGAGTGTCCGTCAGCCAGTGCAGGGGTGCGGTGAGCCGCTCGGCGGCCGTGCGGCCTTCCTGCCGGGTGGCGGCGAGCAGCAGATGGCCCTCGATGTCGTTGACGAACGTGTCCCTCATCGGGCGGTCAACTCCCGTTCCGGCGCCGGGGCGTGGTGCAGGTCGTACGCGGGGGACTCGCTGCGGATACGGGGCAGGGCGAGGAAGTTGTGCCGCGGCGGGGGACAGCTGGTCGCCCACTCCAGAGAACGGCCGTAGCCCCAGGGGTCGTCGGACGCGACCGGCCTGCCGTACTTGGCCGTCTTCCAGACGTTGTAGAAGAACGGCAGGAGCGAGGCGCCGAGCACGAGGGAGAAGATGCTCGACAGGGTGTTGAGGGGCGTCAGGCCCTCCACCGCCAGATAGTCCGGAATCCGGCGCTGCATGCCGTTCACCCCCAGCCAGTGCTGGACGAGGAACGTGCCGTGGAAGCCGACGAACAGCGTCCAGAACGTGATCTTGCCGAGGCGCTCGTCGAGCATCTTGCCGGTGAACTTCGGCCACCAGAAGTGGAAGCCGGAGAACATCGCGAAGACGACGGTGCCGAAGACGACGTAGTGGAAGTGCGCCACGACGAAGTACGAGTCGGAGACCGCGAAGTCGATGGGCGGCGAGGCCAGCATCACTCCCGTCAGGCCACCGAACACGAACGTGACCAGGAAGCCGGTGGCCCAGAGCATAGGTGTCTCGAAGGACAGCGAG
>NZ_JADDXU010000028.1 GCF_015163075.1 Streptomyces justiciae | reverse complement strand
ATCCCCCTGCCATGACTGCGGGCAGTCGTGCCGCTGGGGCGGCACGGGTGGGCGCAGGCGGCACCCCGCCGGCGCGGGCGAGCGAAACCGCCCCCGCAGCAACCCCCACCAACCTCAGCCGCGAACGCCCCGCAGAGCCATCGCCACCGCAGCCTCAGCGATCGCCGCAGGATCCTCCGCCGCCCCCAGCTCGATCCGCCGCACAGCAGCGTCCACAACCCCTTGCAGCAACATCGCCGCAAGCCGAGGCTCCGAATGCCCCATCTCCTCCAGCGCCTCACCGATCATCGCGACCAACCCCCCGTGCGCGGCCCGGATCTTCTCCCGAGCCCCCGCATCGAGCTCACTCGCGGAAATGGCGACCACGGCCCGATGCCGCCGATCCCCCACCAGCGCCAGCTGCCGCCGCACATACGCCTCGACCTTGGCCTCTGCCCCGTCCGCCGCGCCCATCGCCGCAGCGACCTCCGCCGCCCAGACCGGGAAGTCGACCTCGCACAGCTCCTCGACGACCGCGGCCCTCGACCGGAAGTACTCGTACACGGACGACCGCGCCAGCCCCGTCCGCTCCGCGAGAGCCGGGAACGTCAGCGCCTCCGTCCCACCCTCGGACAGCAACGACCGAGCCGCGTCCAGCAGGGCGGCTCGCTGCATCGACCGGTGCTCGGCCACGGAGGCCGCTCGAATCCTTGGCACGTCCACCACTTTACGGACGCACCGCCCCGGACGGGAGTCACTCTCGACCACGACCGTCCATCCGGCCAGGTCACCGACCGAAGCTCGCCAGTTTCGCCCGCAGTTGCAGCACCGACTTGGTGTGGATCTGACTGACCCGGCTCTCGGTCACCCCCAGCACGTTCCCGATCTCCGCGAGGGTCAGCCCCTCGTAGTAGTAGAGCGTGACCACGGTCTTCTCCCGCTCGGGCAGCGTGTTGATCGCCCGCGCCAGGAACCGCCGCAGCTCCCGGTCCTCGGCCACCTCCACCGGATTGTCGGCGGCGGTGTCCTCCAGCGTGTCCATCAGGCTCAGCCGGTCGCCGCCCTCACCCCCGACATGCAGCAGCTCCTCCAGCGCGACCACGTTGGCCAGCGACAACTGACTGAAGACCGCGTGGAGTTCATCCACGGCGATCCCCATCTCGGTCGCCACCTCACCCTCGCTGGGCGTCCGCCGCAACCGCGCCTCCAGCGTCGCGTACGCCCGCTCGACGTTCCGCGCCTTCTGCCGCACCGACCGCGGAATCCAGTCCAGCGCCCGCAGCTCGTCGATCATCGCGCCCCGGATCCGGGTGATCGCGTACGTCTCGAACTTGATCTCCCGGTCGATGTCGAACTTCTCGATCGCGTCGATGAGCCCGAAGACACCGGAGGAGACGAAGTCGGCCTGCTCGACGTTGGGCGGCAGCCCCACGCTGACCCGGCCCGCCACGTACTTCACGAGCGGCGAGTAGTGCAGGATCAGCTGCTCCCGCAGCCGTTCGTCCCCCGTCGCCTTGTACGACCGCCACAGCTCGTCGAGCGTCGAGGGAGCGGGGGGCCGCACGCTGCCACCGTCCCGGGCGGCTGGGGGGACCGCCGCCCGGTCGGACCCGGAGGTGTGCTGGGGCATTCGTCGCCTTGTGCCGTTCTGCCGTGAAGTGGGGATGGCTGGGTGACCTGTCGGTCTGATGCGGATCTGGAATCTCTGATGTGGATCTGGAGTCTCTGGTGTTGATCTGTGGTCGAGTCGCCGTTCCGTGCCGGAATCCCCGTGAGCGTAGCGTGACTGGAGTGTCGCGGTGTGCGAAGGAGCGGCCCCGAGCCGTGCGCAGATACGTTCCTCTCGACGCCCCGCCGAGTCACGCCGACGACTCAGCGTGACCGCGGGGAAACTCCAACTGCGGGAATTCCCAAGGCTGTAGGGGTTCCCCCGGACGGCCGAACACGCTCGGTCAACTCGGAGCGCGAGCACCACGGACGGAGATCATCGCCTGGCGTGTCAACTTCCAGCCGTCGCCGTGTCGTTCGACGTAACCAAGTGATCGGAGCTCGTACAGTCTCGCGACCGCCTCGTCCTCCGTCGTCTGCGCGCCCAGCCCGATGTCGACCGCGCTCGCCGCACGGCGTGCCGGCAGCGCGTCGAGAACTCTCCGCGCACCTGGTTCGAGAAGATCGCGCGGCAGCACAGGCCCTTTCCGCTCCGGCGCGAGCTCGCCCATGTCCCCGACCACCTCGACGACTTCCTCGGCGTCGGTGACGAGTTCGGCGTCGCCGCGCAGCAGTTCGTGCACCCCGGCCGAGAGGCCGCTGGTGGCCGGCCCGGGCACGCCCATGGTGTGCCGCCCGAGCCGTTGCGCGGCGCGCGCGGTGACGAGCGAGCCGCTGCGGTACGCCGCCTCGACGACGACGGTCCCTCTGGTCAGCGCGGCGATGACGCGGTTCCGCAGCACGAACCGGCTAGGCGTCGGATGGTCCCCCGGCGGCAACTCCCCCACCACCAGCCCCTGTTCCGCGATCCTGGTGATCAACTCGGTGTGCCCGCGCGGGTAGGGTCGATCGACGCCGCAGGCCAGCACGGCGACGGTGGCACCGCCGGCGCCCAGCGCCCCTCTGTGGGCGGCCCCGTCGACGCCGTACGCACCCCCTGACACGACCACCCACCCGCGCTCGGCGAGCCCGGCGGCGAGGGTGGCCGCCATGTGGGCGCCGTACTCGGTGCAGGCCCGAGCCCCCACCACCGCGACGGACCGCAAGGCCCACATCCGCAGGCTGGGCCGCCCCCGCACCCACAGCCCGAGCGGCCGGGCGTCTCCAAGATCGTCCAACTGCCCGGGCCACTCACCGTCCCCCGGACAGACGAACCTCACGCCGGCCTCGGCCGCGACCGCGAGATCGCCCCGCGGCTCGGCCCGCGCCGCGCGAGCCACCAGCCCGGCCCACCGCTTCCCACTCACCCCGGGCAACACCTCCCGCCCGTCCCGCAACCTCCGAGCCACCTCCCCCACCCCGAACTCCCGCACCCACCGCCCGGCAACCTCGTCACCGGGCTCGATGACCCGGGCGAGAAAGACTCGGGCGAGCAGCTCGCGGCCCGGGTCCTCCCCTCCGTTCATGTGAGCGCTCCGATGGCCATGGGGACGCCCCTGGGAACCCCGGTGCGCAGTTGCAGGGCCAGGGCGACGTCGGTGGCGTCGGGCCGTTGGTGTCCCAGCAGGTCGGCGACCGTCCAGGCGACGCGCAGCACACGGTCGAGTCCGCGGGCCGTCAGCACACCGCGTTCGAGGCTGCGCTCGGCCTCGTCCATCGCCCCGGGTAGCGCATGCCAGCGGCTGCGCAGCTCACGGCCGGGCACCTCGCTGTTGGTCCGCCACGGGGTGCCGACGAGCCGTGCCGCCGCGCGCTCCCTGGCGGCCCGCACCCGGTCGGCGACCACCGCCGTCGACTCCCCTCTGGCCCCGCGCTGGGCCAGCTGCGCCCGGGTGACGCGGTCGACCTCCACCCGCAGGTCGACCCGGTCGAGCAGCGGACCGGAGAGCCGGGCCTGGTACCGGCGGATCGCCGAGGGCGGGCATTCACAGAAGTCGTCGGTCTGGGAGAAGCGCCCGCAGGGGCACGGATTGGCCGCGAGCACCATCTGGAACTTCGCCGGGAACCGCACGACACCCGCGCTGCGGGCGATCACCACATGCCCCGCCTCCAGAGGCTGGCGGAGCGCGTCCAGCGCCTGGCTGTTGAACTCCGGGGTCTCGTCCAAAAAGAGCACCCCGCGATGCGACAGCGACACCGCGCCGGGCCGGGCGATGCCGGGGCCACCGCCGACGAGCGCCTGCATGGTGGCCGAGTGGTGCGGGGCGCAGTAGGGCGCGGTGTCGATCAGGGGCTTGCCCGGTGGCAGCAGCCCGGCCACCGAGTGCACCGCCGTGACCTCGAGCGACTCCTGCCGGGTCAGCCGGGGCAGCACCGCGGGCAGGCGTTCCGCCAGCATCGTCTTGCCGGCTCCCGGCGGCCCCTCCAGGAAGAGGTGGTGGCCGCCGGCCGCCGCAACCTCCACGGCGGTGCGGGCAGAGAGCTGGCCCACGACGTCGGCCAGGTCATGACCCTGGTCCTGCTGCGCGGCGCCCATGCTGTGCATGCCGGTGGCCGCGCCCGTGCCCGGCACCCGCAGCCCGGCGAGCAGCGGATCGGGACGGCCCTCCTCCTCCGGCTCCTCGTCGGGCACGGGTTCGTCCGCCAGGACGGCGATCAGCTGGCGCAGGTTGCGGATGCCCAGGACCGAGATGCCGGGCACCAGCGAGGCCTCTGCGGCGGCGCACTCCGGCACCACCACCTGCTCGTAACCGGCGTCGGCGGCCGCGATCACCGCCGGGAGGATGCCCCGTACCGGCCGCACCCGCCCGTCCAGCCCCAACTCCCCGATCATCACGATGTCCGCCAGCACCCGCGGATCGATCCGCTCGGCCGCCCCCAACACCGCGGCCGCCACCGCGAGATCGAACCCGCTCCCGCTCTTCGGCACCGACGCCGGGCTCAACCCCACCGTCAGCTTCTTGGCCGGCCAAGCGGCGCCCGAGTTGACCACCGCGGCCCGCACCCGGTCCTTGCTCTCGGTCAGGCTCTTGTCCGGCAGCCCTACCAGCGTGAACGCCGCGACCCCGGGCTCCAGATCCGCCTGGACCTCCACCACCACACCCTCGACGCCCACCAGCGCCACCGAGCACGTCCGCGCGAACCCCATCTCAGGCCACCCCCCGCGCATGCTCGACGACGGGTGCGCCGCGCTCCGGCAGGAGGACGCCGACCAGGTCGATGCGGACGCCACCCGGTGGCGCCCCTCCGTGGGCGTGGATCCAGCATTCGGCGAGGCCCCGCAGCCGCTCCGCCTTCTCGGGGGTCACCGCGGCCATCGGGTGCTCGAAGGCACCCGCCCGCCGTGTCTTGACCTCGCAGACGACCAGGACCTCTCCGTCCCGCGCCACGATGTCGATCTCACCGGTCCTGCCACAGCGCCAGTTGCGCTCCAGGACGGTCATCCCGGCCTCCGCCAGCCGCCTCGCGGCCAGCGTCTCGCCGTACTTGCCGAGTGCACTGCGTGCGTTCATGTCGGCACCACCTCCGGCGCCAACGATCACGCAGCCGAGCCACCCTTGTTGATCTTGGTGGACTACCCGGCGGTTGTGGAAAACTCAGCCACCCACACGAGCGGCCCCACTACCGCCCTCACCCGCCCGGCAGCTCCAGGTCACTCTTGTTGAGCTCCTCGATGTTCACGTCCTTGAACGTGAGCACCCGTACCTGCTTCACGAACCGAGCGGGCCGGTACATGTCCCAGACCCATGCGTCGGCCATCGAGACCTCGAAGAACACCTCACCCTGGACCGAGTGCACCTGCATCTCGTAGTCGTTGGTGAGATAGAAGCGCCGCTCGGTCTCGATCACGTACTTGAACAGACCGACGACATCGCGGTACTCCCGATAGAGCTTCAGCTCCATCTCGGTCTCGTACTTCTCGAGGTCCTCGGCGCTCATGGCATGTTCCCCTTCAGCCGTGCGATCCCACCATTGTGCGCCAGTCCCGTCAGCCCCTAGACGATTTCGGTGTCGAGGGTCACGGGCCCGGCCGGGGGACCTTCGTCGAGCAGCCTGCGGAGCAGCTCGGCGAGTCTGGTCGGATACACCGTCTCATGTGCCCGGGTCAGTTCCTGACACGTCCACCAGCGCGCTCCGGCGACACTGCGCCGTTCCAGATCGGTGAGGGCCGTCGCCGCCGTCGCCGTCTGCGTCGTCCGGGCCAGGAAGTACCACTCGTCCTGGTCCCAGCGGCGCCCCGCGAACGGGAAGGAGCACATCCGCCGCCACAGCACCGGCCCGAGCTCGACCTCGGTGATTCCGGTCTCCTCGGCGAGTTCCCTGAGAGCGGCCGCTTCACGAGTCTCGTCGCCCTCGACTCCGCCGCCGGGCGTGAACCACCAGTCGTCGCTCGGATCGTCCGGCTCATGGCCGTGCAGGAGCAGGATGCGGTCGTCGGGGTCGAGCAGCACCACCCTGGCGACCTTGCGCAGTCCGCCCTCGTAGGTGTCCGCCGCGGCCTCAGCGCGCACCCACGGGCTCCGTCCGGGTCCGAGCGGCACGACGCTTGCCGAGGCGCTTGGCGATCGGACCGTAGGCGCCACCGCCGAGCACGAGCACCGCGCCGCCGATGATCAGGGCGGTGATCGTCCGCAGCGGTCCCGGCGCGGACAGCGCACCGAGCTCCTTGAAGCCGCTCGGCTCCTTCAGCATGCCGTCCATGGGCCAGACGACGGCGTCGACGCGGGCGGTCACGGCGCTCACCGCGACCGTGCCACTGGCCGCGTCCGTGAGATGGGCGGAGGAGTCCAGGGAGCCCTGCCGCTCGTCACCGAGCAGGAACAGCCGGCCCTTGGGGACGGTCACCTCGGGGATGTTCTTCCACTCGGCCAGGCTGTCCTTGGGCAGATACGGTTCGTCGATCTGCTTGCCGTTGACGGTCAGCTTGCCCTTCGTGCAGCAGGAGACGGTGTCCCCGCCGACCGCGACCACGCGCTTGACCACGGGAGCGTTGCTCACCCAGGTCTTGTCGGTGAAGACGACCACGTCGCCCCGGCGGATGTCGCCGCCGTCGATGCGCTGCGCCAGCACCCGGTCGCCGGCGTCGATGGTGGGCGCCATCGAGCTGGTGGGCACGGTGTACGGCCGGTAGACCACCGCTCCCCAGGCGAACCCGCCGAGGAACAGCACCAGGCCCAGCGCGACGGCCAGCCCGGACAGTCGCTGTCCGGTCCGGCTGCCCACCGGGCCCGTGTTGGTGCCACCGCTGCGCGGGGCCGTACGTGTCGTGCTCTCGCCACCCATGGGTCCGCACCCTACCCGGCGGTACCGGAACCGGTCAGCCCCCTTCGGGGACCAAGGTCACCGGCTCCGTAAAGGTTTGCCTAGGTGAACCCGGTGCCTCGACGAAGGTCAGCGCGTCTCCACCGGCGCGATCCTGCGCCGCCGCCACAGCACCACCGGCACCGCGCCCGCGAGCGCCAGCCCCTGCGGGGCCACCGTCAGGGCGGTGGACGCCGAGGACTGGGTGTTCAGGCCGTCCTGGTCGAAGGTGTCCGGCACCGGCAGGGTGCCCCAGCGGTTGATCGGCCAGGCCTTGACGATGGCCCGTCCGACGACCTCGTCGACCGGGACCATGCCGTGGTACTTGTCGTCCTGGTTGTAGCGCGAGTCGCGGGAGTTCTGGCGGTGGTCGCCCATGACCCAGATGAAGCCCTTGGGCACCTTCACCTTGAACTGGCCGCCCATGTCGTCGACCGTGCAAGGGGTGTTGCCGGCGTAGACGTAGTCGCTCTCGTTCAGCGCCTTGCCGTTGACCTTCACCGGACCGGTGCCCTTGCACTCGACGGTGTCGCCGCCGACGCCGATGACCCGCTTGATGAGGTCCTTCTCCTCGGCGGACGGCATCAGACCGATCCAGCTGAGGAACGTCTGGACGGCGTTCGGCTCGGCGGTCGGTTCACCCGCCAGCCACTTGGTCGGGTCGTGGAAGACGACGACCTCACCGCGCTCGGGCTCGGAGCCGAACCACGGCGTCAGCTTGTCGACGAGGACCCGGTCACCCTGCTGGAGGGTGTTCTGCATCGAGTCGGACGGGATCGAGAACGCCTGCACCAGGAACGTCTTGATCAGCAGCGCCAGCACGAGCGCGATACCGATCAGGATCGGCAGTTCCTTCCAGAAGGAACGCGGCTTCTTCGGCGCGGGTTTCGACTCTTCCTGGCCCTGATCGGTCCTGGTCCCGTCCCCGTCTCCACCGGAGCCGTCGTTCGAGGTCACGACGCTGTCCGCGGCAGGGTCGGCCGCGTCCACGGGGCGTCCGCGGTGCTCCTCGCCGTCGTGTCCGGACCGTGCGCCAACCGCCACATCCCCCACGCCAACTCCTTACTCTGTGCCGCCGCCTGCCCATGACACGGTGCAGGCCCACCACTCCCATAACGAGCGGGAGTTCCGCAGGGGTCGGGAGTTGGACAGGTCCATTCGGATCGTCGGAGGCAACCCTATGCGACAGCGGGGGAGCAGCGGTCGACCCGGTCGCCGAGTCGGACACGGAAGCGTAGGTTTTCGGCTCCTTCAAGGTGGTCCAGTGCCCCAGGGGCCAGGCGATGACCATCGCCCGTCCCACCACCGAGTCCTCGGAGACCGTGCCGCCGTAGTCGGTGTCCTGATGGACGCGGGAGTCCGCGGAGTTGGCCCGGTGGTCGCCCATCACCCACAACCGCCCCTGGGGGACGGTGATGTCGAACTGCTGCGTGGAGGGAGCGTTGCCGGGATAGAGGTAGTCGCCCTCGGTGAGCGGGACGCCGTTGACGGTCACCCGCCCCTGTGTGTCACAGCACTTGACGCGGTCGCCGCCGACGCCGACGACGCGCTTGATGAGGTCCTTCTCGTTGTCGGACGGCAGCAGGCCGATGAAGGTGAGCCCTTCCTTGATCTGCTTGACGACGACGGGGTCCTCCTTCTTCACCGTCGTCTGCTCGTCCTTGAGCCAGCCGCCGGGGTCCTTGAAGACGACGACGTCCCCGCGCTGCGGCTTGGAGCCGAACCACGGGGTGAACTTGTCGACCAGGACGCGGTCGCCGATCTGGATCGTCTGCTCCATCGAGCCCGACGGGATCACGAAGGCCTGCACCAGGAAGGTCTTCAGCACCAGGGCTATGAGGACGGCGACACCGACGAGGAGCGGTATCTCCTTCACGGCGGAGCGCCTGCGGCGCCGCTTGACCTTGCGCTGGAGCTTGCGGCGCTCCGCGCGCGTACGGCCGCCCGCGGGGCTGGCGGCGCGCCGGACGCCGGTGGGGAGCAGGTTGTCGGCGGCGTCGCCGGGCACCCCGCGCGGTTTGCCGCGGTTACCCATGCGCACCGCCCGCGGCGGGCACGCGCGCGTAGGCGGCGGAAGGCTTGAGCCGGGTCCAGTGCGCGGTCGGCCATACGATCCAGTCGGCGCGGCCGATGACCTCGTCGACCGGGATCATGCCGCCGCCGGGCGAGCCCAGATGGTCGCGGGAGTCGCTGGAGTGGCTGCGATGGTCGCCGAGGACGAAGAGGGTGCCGTCGGGCACGACGACGTCGAAGGCCACCGTCGACGGGCTGTCACCGGGGTACAGGAACGTCGACTCGTCGACCGACCGGCCGTTCACCTCGATCCTCCCCTTCTTGTCGCAGCAGACCACGTGGTCTCCCCCCACACCCACAACGCGCTTGATGTAGTCCGCATCCCCGAAATACCCGGATCCGTCGAACACGACCACATCTCCGCGCCGCGGCTCGGCACCGAAACGGTACGCCAACTTATTTACGAGAACGCGGTCCCCGATCCTCAATCCGTTTTCCATGGATCCGCTGGGAATCTGGAAGGGTTGGGCCACGAAAGCATTGAGGAGCAGCAAAAACAGCAGGCAGACCAGCACGCTCAGGGTGATCCGCCCGCCGGGGAGCCACTCGGTGATCCGCGCCGGCAACGCGAAACGCGACCGTCCCTCCTGACCCTCTGTGTCCGAGATCTCCTCGGAGTCGGAAGGGCGGGAGGAGCGGTCGCGCTCCGTCTGCTGTGCTTCGGTGTCCATCGGGGCCAGATGCTATCCGGCCCCTCTGTGGAGCCCCGAACGCGAGATCAGCTCTCGCGCTTCTCCTTGATCTTCGCGGCCTTGCCGCGCAGCTCGCGCAGGTAGTACAGCTTCGCGCGACGGACGTCACCGCGGGTGACGAGCTCGATCTTCTCGACGATCGGGGTGTGCACCGGGAAGGTGCGCTCGACGCCGACGGAGAACGAGACCTTGCGGACCGTGAAGGTCTCGCGGACACCGGCGCCCTGGCGACGGATGACTACGCCCTTGAACTGCTGCACACGGGAGCGGTTGCCCTCGATGACGCGGACGTGGACGTTGACGGTGTCACCCGGGCGGAAGGCCGGGATGTCGCTGCGCAGCGACGCGCTGTCGACGGAGTCGAGCAGGTGAGACATTTCGTCTGCTTTCTTCGCCCATGCCACAGGTCATAGGCGGGAGCTAGGTGTATCGGAGGATGCTGTCCATGTCGGGGCGGGCGTCGTGTCCCCCTGTGGCAGGGGCGCACGCCGGACGACGCACAACAGCGACCTATTCTTCCACGTCGTCGACCCGACGCCAAAATCGGCCGTACGGCTCCCCTGCCGGGTCCGGCGCCCAGCCCAGGATGGAGAGCATCTCGCGGTCCTTCTTGTCGAAGGCCTTGGGGTCGCAGCGCTCGATGAGGTCGGGCCGGTTGGCGGTGGTGCGCTTGAGTGCCTCGTCGCGCCGCCAGCGGGCGATCCTGCCGTGGTGGCCGCTGAGCAGCGTCTCCGGGATCTCCCGGCCGCGCCAGGCGGGCGGCTTGGTGTAGACGGGGCCCTCCAGGAGGTTCGCCATCGCGCCGGGCGCGAAGGAGTCGTCCCGGTGGGACTCGGCGTTGCCGAGGACGCCGGGCAGCAGCCGCGCCACGGCCTCGGTGACGACCAGGACGGCCGCCTCGCCGCCGGCGAGGACGTAGTCGCCGATGGAGACCTCGTAGACGGGCATCCGGGTCGCGTACTCGTCGATGACCCGGCGGTCGATGCCCTCGTAGCGGGCCGGTGTGAAGACCAGCCAGGGCCGCTCGGACAGCTCGACGGCGAGTTCCTGGGTGAAGGGGCGCCCGCTGGGCGTCGGGACGATGAGAGCGGGTGCGTGCGAGCCCGTCTCATAGCCGTCGGCCAGCACGGAGTCCAGCGCGTCCCCCCAGGGCTCGGTCTTCATGACCATGCCGGGGCCGCCGCCGTACGGGGTGTCGTCGACGGTGTTGTGGCGGTCGTAGGTCCACTCGCGCAGGTCGTGGACGTTCACCTGAAGCTGTCCACGCGCGCGTGCCTTGCCGACGAGGGAGACGTTCAGCGGTTCGAGGTACTCGGGGAAGATCGTGACGACGTCGAGTCTCATGCGCCGTCTTCCTTCGAGGACGCGATCTCGGCCTGGTCGTCGATCAGCCCGGGCGGCGGCGTGATGACCGCCTTCTGCTCCTCCAGGTCGATCTCGGTGACGATCTCCTCGACGAACGGGATCATCACCTCGCTGCCGTCGGGCCGCTCCACGATGAAGAGGTCCTGCGAGGGCAGGTGCGAGATCTCGGTGATCCGGCCGACCTCCACGCCGTCGGCGGTGACCACGTCCAGGTCGATCAGCTGGTGGTCGTAGTACTCGTCCTCGTCCTCCGGCAGCTCCTCCGGGTCGACCTCGGCGATCAGGAGGGTGTTGCGCAGGGCCTCGGCGGCGGTGCGGTCCTTGACGCCCTCGAAGCGCAGGAGGAGCCGGCCGCTGTGCACCCGGCCGGTCTCGATGGTGAGGGGGCCGGTGGCGGCGGGGTCCGTGAGCAGGACGGCACCGGGGGCGAGCCGGAGCTCCGGCTCGTCGGTGCGGACCTCCACGGTGACCTCGCCCTTGATGCCGTGAGCACGGCCGATGCGAGCGACTACGAGCTGCACTTTTCGAAGATCTCCTGATCGTACGTACGACTACGGGCCGGGGACGGCCCCAAGGCCCTCCCCGGCCCGTGGGCCTGTCCAGCGGATCCTGTCGCAGACGCGGGGCTTGGCACGCACATCTGCCGCGTTGTCGTCAGTCGCCGACGCTCCGCGTCGACTCCCTCCTCCGCCTTGCAGCTGCACGCACCAAGCCCCGCTCGCCTGCGCTATTGAAGAAACCGCTGATTCCCTGCGACCTGATCCGCCGGACAGGCCCACGCCGGTGCTGCGATTGGCGTCAGCGGACGTGGTCGACGTCGACGAGGTCGACGCGGACACCGCGGCCGCCGATGGCGCCCACGACGGTACGCAGAGCGCGTGCGGTGCGGCCGTTGCGGCCGATCACCTTGCCGAGGTCGTCGGGGTGGACCCGGACCTCGAGCACGCGTCCGCGGCGCAGGTTGCGGGATGCGACCTGCACATCGTCAGGGTTGTCGACGATGCCCTTCACGAGGTGCTCGAGAGCCTCCTCGAGCATGCTCAGGCCTCGGTCGACTCGGACTCGGCGGCAGCCTCGTCCTTCTTCTCAGCCTTCTTCTTCTGGGTGATGGCCTCACCCTTGCCCTCGTCGTCGCCACCAAGGGCCTCGAACGAGGGGCGAGCCTTCTTGGGCTCGGCCACGAGCAGCGGAGCCGGGGCGGGCTCGCCCTTGAACTTCTGCCAGTCGCCGGTCTTCTTCAGGATGGCGAGCACGGGCTCGGTCGGCTGCGCGCCGACACCCAGCCAGTAGGCGACGCGCTCGGCGTCGACCTCGATGCGCGACGGGTTCTGCACCGGGTGGTACAGACCGATCTCCTCGATCGCACGGCCGTCACGACGGGTGCGGGAGTCGGCGACGACGATGCGGTAGTGAGGCGAACGGATCTTGCCCAGACGCTTCAGCTTGATCTTGACTGCCACGGGAGTGGATTCTCCTGGTTTTGACGTGGTTGGGCACGGCGAGATTGCCGCGTGGGGTTGCGGTACCCGAGTGCCCGATGGACGCGTCAGCCGGAGGAGAGAGGGGTCCTGTGCGACTGTCGAGTACAGCTAGACATTGTGCCACACCCCTCGGCTCGCCTCGGACCGAGGCCGGCGCAGGGCATGCCTGACGGGCACCCGGCGGTCCGGGTGCCCGTCAGAGGTGCCCCCACGACACCGGTCCCGGCACCCACGAGACGCCGGCACCGCGCGTGGCTAGGCCGCCCCGACGACCTCCGGGATGCGGAACGGCTTGCCGCAGCCGCCGCACACGATCGGCGCCTGCGCCAGCACCGACGGGACGACCCGTACGTTGCGCCCGCAGTCGCAGACCGCCTTCACGCGCACGCCGCCCCCGGAGGAGCCGTGCCGGGCGGCGGGGCCGCGGAAGGTGCGGGAGGTGTCGGCGGAGGTGGCTGCCGTGTGCGCCTTCAGGGCGCGCTGGAGGCGGTCGATCGTCGGCCGGTAGCGGCGCTTCGCCTCGGGGTTGAGGGTGACCAGCGAGAAGCCGCTGCTCGGGTGCGGCTCCTCGGGGTGGTCCAGGCCCAGTTCCTCGGCGATCGCGAGGAATCTGCGGTTGTGGTAGCGGCCGGCGCGGGAGGTGTCACGGACGCCGCGGGCGGCGGCGATCCCATGGACTGCCTCATGGAGCAGTCGCTCGAAGGAGAGTTCGTGCCCGCACGCGGACGACGACTCCCCGATCAGGGACTCTGGCGCGGCGAGATCCGGCAGCTCGGGGTGGTACCGCTGAATGTCGGCCCACGCCTGCGCCAGCTCGGCGGCGAGAACAGGTGGTGTCTGTGTCGTGCTCACGTAATGACAACGAGCCGGAGTGCCCCAGTGTTCCGATTCCGGGCCATCCCAAATAATTTGCACGTACCCGTCAGTTGCCGCTGATGCGTCCTGACGAGGGCGGGTGCGCTGATCTGCGGAGAAGCCTCACAGCTCGTACCAAGGCGGTACGTAGTCCGATATACGCACCGCCCTGTAGACGATGTCTGCGCGTCGCGACGAGTGGGGTCCTCGGATGCGCAAGAGGCGTTTCGGTCGCTCTCCCGCCGGAAGGGCGCTACCTCAGTAAGCGCGCGCGACGACCGCGACGTTACCCGGCGCGTCGTCGGCGTCCGGCACCGACCCGTCCTCGGCGACCAGACACCGTACGGTCAGCGCGTGCTCGGCCAGTCTGGCCTCGCCTTCTTCGCCGAGCGTCGCCCACGGCACGCGCGCCCAGCCGCCGGCGGTCGCCGCCTCGACGGCCTCCTCGACCGTCGCCACGTCCGCCGTCCGCGACTCCCGGCGCTCCCGCGCCTGGGTCAGCAGCAGCGCCTGATCCTCTTCGAGGATCGTGGGGAGCAGTCGTACGAGGGAGTCGACCGCCACCGGCTCCTTGCCGCCGGGGATGCGCCGCGCCAGCATCGCGGTGCCGTTCTCCAGGTCACGGGGCCCGACCTCGACGCGTACGGGCACACCCTTGAGCTCCCAGTCGACCGCGCGGCGTCCGAAGGGGACGTCCGTGCGGTCGTCGACCCGGACGCGGACGCCCGCCGCCGTCAGCTGATCGCCGAGCTCGCGGACCTTGGCCAGAACCGCCTCGTCGCCCTTGATCGCGAGGACGACCACCTGGATCTGCGCGAGCCTCGGCGGAACCCGCAGGCCGTCGTCGTCGCCGTGCATCATCACGAGCGCGCCGATCATGCGGGTGGTCGAGCCCCAGGAGGTCTGCCAGACCAGTTCCTGCGTGCCGTCCATGGACAGGTACCGGGTGTCGAAGGCCTTGGCGAAGTTCTGGCCCAGCTCGTGGCTGGTGGCCATCTGGAGGGCCTTGCCGTCGCCCATCATGCCTTCGAGCGTGAGGGTGTTGACGGCCCCCGCGAACCGCTCCCGGGCGGTCTTGCGGCCGGGGACGACGTCCATCGCGAGGACGTTCACCATGAAGTCCTCGTAGACCTCGCGGTGGATGTGCGCGGCGAACTCGCGGGCCTCCTCGTAGGTGGCGTGGGCGGTGTGACCCTCCTGCCACAGGAACTCGGTCGTGCGCAGGAACAGCCGGGGCCGCAGCTCCCAACGCACCACGTTGGCCCACTGGTTGATCAGCAGCGGCAGGTCGCGGTAGCTCTGCACCCACTTGGAGAAGTACTCGTTGATGATCATCTCGGAGGTGGGCCGGACGACCGCCGGCTCTTCGAGTTCCTTGCCGCCGCCGTGAGTGACGACCGCGAGTTCGGGCGCGAAGCCCTCGACATGGTCGGCCTCTCGGGTGAGGTACGACTGCGGGATCAGCAGCGGGAAGTACGCGTTCTGGGTGCCCGTCTCCTTGATGCGGGCGTCCATCTCGGCCTGCATCCGCTCCCACAGCCCGTACCCGTACGGTCGGATGACCATGGTGCCGCGCACCGGACCGTTGTCGGCCAGTTCGGCCTTGGCGATCAGATCCTGGTACCAGCGCGGGAAGTCGTCCGCCCGGGGGGTGAGAACAGGTGCCTTTGCCATGGCGCGATGTTACGGGCGCACATTGCCGGGATGTGAATTCTTTTCCCCGGCACAGCCAACCCACAAGCAGGGCCCTTCAGCCTCTGGACGAGCGGTCGAGTGCGGAGTTACCTGGCATACGGGGGGAGTGCGAGCGCACGTCACGGGGGCTACGTGATCGGGCACAGAGGCAACTCTCGGCGGATTGGGGCGCTTATCCATGACACCTACGCTCGTGCGGCAGCACCTGTCCTCGGCGGGCGAGACCTCCCGCGCGGACCTCGGTGCACGCGCGCGTGACTGGTCCGAGATCCAGGAGCGGATGCTGGTCCCGCTCTACGAGGCCGTCTACGAGCGACTCGATGTAGGACACGGCACCCGGCTGCTCGGCCTCGGCTGCGGCAGCGGGCTCGCCCTTCTGATGGCCGCCTCCAGAGGGGCCGCGGTCACCGGCGTCGACGCCTTCTGCCCCGAACGGCTGGCCCTGGCCCGGGAGCGGCTGCTGCCCGAGGCATGGGGCACGCGCGCGCGTGGGGACACACGGTTGGTCGACGGCACACCACAGGACGCGGCCGACGCGGAGACGCCCGCGTACACCCTGGTGACCGCTTTCGAGCCCATCGGGTGTCTCGCGGGCGACTCGGAGGGGCTCGGCGAGCTGTTGCGGGCAGCGACCCCGCTCGCCGAGCGCGGGGCGCCCGTGGTGCTCGCCGGCTGGGGTCCGCCGGAGCGCTGCACCACGTCGTCCGTGCTGCGGGTGGCCACGAAGCTGGCGGATCCGCTGCGCGGCACGGGCAGTTGGCGCCCCGCCCTTCGCGACGACCTGGAGGAGGTCGCCCAGCGGGCGGGACTGAAGCCGGACGGTTCCGGGCGGGTGGCCTGCCCGTTCGGGTACGCCGATCTGGACAGCGCGGTCAAGGGCCTGCTGTCGACCGGTCTCTTCGACGCGGCGATCTCCGCGACGGACCAGGCGCAGGTCGACAAGGAGGTGGCGGAGGCGCTGCATCCGTACCAGCGGCGGGACGGGACGGTGTGGATGCCGAACGTGTTCCGGTATCTCATCGCGCGCGTGCCGTGACCAACATGGCCTGAACCAGGCGCTGCGGTCCGCGGCCCGCTTCGTTGCACAGGGTCCGTTTCCCCTGTGCACAGGAGCTGTTGTGCCGTACCGCAAGACCGCGCTGCCCGTCGCCCTCCTCGCCCTCGCCCTCACCGCCGGCTGCGGTGGCGGCGACGGCGGCGTCGACGCGAAGAGCCCGGCGAAGCCGTCACCGTCAGCCACTGAAGCGCTCGCGCCCGGCGAGAGCGTCACCGGCAAGGTCGCCGAGGACCCCGGCACGGTCACCTACACGATCGCCGCCGAGAAGGTCGACGTCGGCACCGAGGCCGAGGCGCGCAAGGCGGTCTCGGAACCGGAGAAGGCCAAGGGCCTGGTCCTGGCCACCGCCCACGTCACCTACACCCACCGAGGTGGCCCGGCCCTCACCGACTCCCCCGAAGTCGGCGACGGCACCACGCTGTTCGCGGACGGACAGCGCGGCGCGATCCTCATCGGCGCGGCCGAGGACGCCCCGGGCTGCGAGGACCCGTACGACGTCGAGAGCTGGAAGCAGGGCGAGAGCCACACGTTCTGCGAGACCTATCTCGTGCCCGCGCACGCCGAGAACGTGGAGGTCCACTGGGCGGAGGAGGACGGGGAGCCGCACATCTGGACGTTTGCGGGCGCCTAGGCCTCGTCCTTGGTCAGCCGGGTGATCCCCGCGATGCGGTAAGCGTCCGCCTCCTCCAGCGTCTCGTTCTCCAGGAGCGCCTCGGCGAGGTCGTCCAACTGGCTGCGGTGGTCGAGGAGTTTGCGGCAGGCCTCCTCGTAGCACTCGTCGACGATCCGGCGCATCTCGCCGTCGATGACGTCGAGGGTCTGCGGGGCGGCGGCCAGCCCGTAGGCCTGCTGGGCGTCGTTGGGGAGCGCGGAGAGCCGGCCCACCCGTTCGCTCATGCCCCACCGGGCGACCATGCCGCGTGCGATGTTGGTGACCTGTTCGAGGTCGTTCTCCGCGCCGGTGGTGACGACGCCGTAGACGACCTGTTCGGCGGCCATGCCGCCGAGGGCGCCGATGATCCGGCCGCGCAAGTACTCCTCGGTGTACGCGTACTTGTCGGCGTCCGGCGTCGACAAGGTCACGCCGAGCGCCCGGCCGCGCGGCACGATGGTGATCTTGCGGACGGGGTCGGCGCCCGGTTGCAGCATGCCGAGGAGGGCGTGTCCGCTCTCGTGGTACGCCGTGCGGCGGCGTTCCTCCTCAGGCATCACCAGCGGGCGTTCGGCACCGAGTTGGACCTTCTCCAGCGCCTCCGAGAGGTCGCTCTGCGTCACCTGCTCCTGCTGTCGCTTGACCGCCAGCAGGGCAGCCTCGTTGGCCAGGTTGGCCAGTTCGGCGCCGGTCATGCCCGGGGTCGTCCGGGCGACCTGGGCGAGGTCCACGGTGTCGGCCATCGGGATGTCACGGGTGTGGATCTCCAGGATGGCCTCGCGGCCGCCCCGGTCCGGGGGCGAGACCATGACCACCCGGTCGAAGCGGCCGGGACGGGTCAGGGCCGGGTCCAGGACGTCGGCGCGGTTGGTCGCCGCGATGACGATGACGCCCTCGGAGCCGGAGAAGCCGTCCATCTCGGTGAGGATCTGGTTGAGGGTCTGTTCGCGCTCGTCGTGGCCGCCCATGCCGGAGCCGCCGCCGCGGGCCCGGCCGATGGTGTCGATCTCGTCGATGAAGATGATCGACGGGGCCACCTTGCGGGCCTCCGCGAACAGTTCCCGCACGCGTGAGGCGCCGACGCCGACGATCATCTCGATGAACTCGGAGGCGGACGCGGAGAAGAACGGCACCCCCGCCTCACCGGCGACCGCGCGCGCGAGCAGTGTCTTGCCGGTGCCGGGCGGACCCGCGAGCAGCACACCGCGCGGCATCTTGGCGCCCATGCGCCGATAGGCCTCGGGGTTCTTCAGGAAGTCGACGACGTCGTTGAGCTCGCCCTCGACCTCGTCGATGCCGGCCACGTCCTCGAAGGTCGTGCGCTTCTGACCCGCCTCCAGTTCGACCGGCTTGGGCGGCGCCTTGCGGCCGAGCATCCCGCCCGCACCGCCCATCGCCCCTCGCATCCGCCGCGCGATGAAGATCCACAGCACGATCAGCAGCAGCATCGGGGCCAGCGAGATCAGCAGGTTGGCCAGGAAGCTGCGGTGCTGGACGACCGGCTCGGCCGTGACCGTGACGTTGTGCTTGGTCAGGTCCTCCCAGAGCTGGTCGTCCGCGAAGGTAGGCCGCTCGGTGTTGAACTTGGTGTACTTGCCGTCGCCCTCGGGGTTGTCCTGCTCCTTCTTGAGCTGGCCCTGGATCGCGTCGCCCTTGGCGTAGATCTTGCTGACGTTGCCGGCGTCGACCTGCTTGCTGAACTCGGTGTACGAGATCGTCGGCTCGTCGCCCTCGTTGAAGAAGGACAGCACGAGGTTGGCGATCAGGAACACGACCAGCGCGGTGACGACGAGACTCCACCAGCCGCCACGCGGCCGCCGCCCACCGGGGGACGGCTTCTGCGGCTCCTCCGGGGTGCCCTCGGTGCGCCAGAGCTGGTCCGGCGACTTGCGGGGCGGCGCAGGGTTGGTCATATCCGGACGTTACGACAGGAAAGCCGCGCCAGCATGTGCGCTTACGACGCCGGGGGCACCCCTCCGAAGAGGGGCGCCCCCGGGGACGTACAAGAGAAAACCGTCAGCCCATGAACTTCTTGAACTCGTCCGGCAGCTCGAAGTCCTGCGGAGCCTGCTGGCCCGGGACGCCGAAGGCGTTGCCGCCCTGCGCGGCGGCAGCGCGGCGCGCGGCCTCCTCCTGCTCCTGCTGCTTGCGCTTCATCGGGTTGCCGGAGCGCTGCTTGCCCTTGGCCTTCTTGGGCTGCTTCTTGGCGCGGCCGGGGCCGCCACCCATGCCCGGCATCCCCGGCATGCCCGGCATCCCGCCGCCCTGGGCCATGCGGGACATCATCTTGCGGGCCTCGAAGAACCGCTCGACCAGCCCCTTGACCGCGCTGACCTCGACACCGGAACCGCGCGCGATACGGGCGCGACGGGAGCCGTTGATGATCGTCGGGTCCTGGCGCTCGCCCGGGGTCATCGACTTGATGATCGCGGCGGTGCGGTCGACGTCCCGCTCGTCGAGGTTGTTGATCTGGTCCTTGATCTGCCCCATGCCGGGCAGCATGCCGAGCAGCTTGGAGATGCTGCCCATCTTCCTGACCTGCTCCATCTGGGCCAGGAAGTCGTCCAGGGTGAAGTCCTGGCCCTTCTTGGACGCCAGCTTGGAGGCCATCTTCTCGGCCTCTTCCTGGCTGAACGTCTTCTCCGCCTGCTCGATCAGGGTGAGCAGATCACCCATGTCGAGGATGCGGGAGGCCATCCGGTCAGGGTGGAAGGCGTCGAAGTCGTCGAGCTTCTCGCCGTTCGACGCGAACATGATCGGCTTGCCGGTGATCTGCCGGATCGACAGGGCGGCACCACCGCGGGCGTCGCCGTCGAGCTTGGAGAGCACCACGCCGTCGAAGCCGACGCCGTCGCGGAAGGCCTCGGCGGTGTTGACCGCGTCCTGACCGATCATCGCGTCGACGACGAAGAGGATCTCGTCGGGAGAGACCGCGTCACGGATGTCCGCGGCCTGCTGCATCATCTCCTGGTCGATACCGAGGCGGCCCGCGGTGTCGACGATGACGATGTCGTGGACCTTGGACTTCGCGAAGTCGATGGAGTCCTTGGCGACCTTGACCGGGTCACCGACGCCGTTGCCCGGCTCCGGCGCGTACACGGCGACGCCGGCACGGTCGGCGACGACGCTCAGCTGGTTCACGGCGTTCGGGCGCTGGAGGTCGGCGGCGACCAGCAGCGGGGAGTGGCCCTGGCCCTTGAGCCAGTGGCCGAGCTTGCCCGCGAGGGTCGTCTTACCGGCACCCTGGAGACCGGCCAGCATGATCACGGTCGGCGGCTGCTTGGCGAAGCGCAGACGCCGGGTCTCGCCGCCGAGGATCGTGACGAGCTCGTCGTTGACGATCTTCAGGACCTGCTGGGCGGGGTTCAGCGCGCGGGAGACCTCGGCACCGAGCGCCCGCTCCTTGACGTTCTTGATGAACGTCCGGACGACCGGCAGGGCCACGTCCGCCTCGAGGAGCGCGATACGGATCTCGCGCGCGGTGGCGTCGATGTCCGCCTCGCTCAGACGCCCCTTGCCGCGCAGATTCTTGAAGGTCGCTGAGAGGCGGTCGGAGAGAGTATCGAACACGGCGGCGTCGGTCCTCGGAGTCGGGGGCAGTATGAGCGTCTTCCAGGGTATCCCGGCGCGGCGGCTGGCCGGGATCCCCCGTCAGCCCCGCAACGTCTCCTCCAGTTTCCGCGTCACCGAAGCCACCTCGTCACCCGGCAGCGGGGCGCCCTCGGGGCCGGTGACGTAGAAGGCGTCGACGGCGTTGGCGCCCAGCGTCGAGACGTGCGCGCTGCGCACCCGTACGCTCGCGTCCTCCAGCGCCCGCCCGATCCGGAACAGCAGCCCCGGGGCGTCCTGCGCGCGTACCTCGATCACCGTGGCCAGCCGGGACGCGGCCGGGGCGACCGTCACACGCGGCGGCGGCGCGACGACCCCCCGGCGGCGCGGGTAGGCCGCGTCGCGCTCGGCGAGGCGGCCCGCGATGTCCAGGGACCCGTCCAGTGCCCGCACCAGATCCGCCCGCAGCCGCGCGGCCTGCGGCAGGGAGCCGTACTCCGCCGCCACCCGCCAGTTCAGCAGCAGCACCGAGCCGTCGACGCCGTCCGGCAGGTCGAGGGCCCGCAGCTCGGCGGTCCGGACCGTCAGGCGGTGCATCGCCAGCACGCCCGCCACCGCCGGGAGGACGCCCGGCTGGTCGGGCACCGCGATGAGCAGCTCCACGCCCAGCGGCTCGGGGTCCCCGGACGGCTCCTCCCCCGTCGGCGGTTCGGTCTGCGCGCGCAGCGACAGCACCGGGCTGCCGGTCGCGACCGCCTCGATCGCCAGCCGTTCCTGCTCCGCCGTGGGCGCGGCGGCCTCGGGCTCGTCCAGGTCGTCCCCGGCGAGCACGGCCGCGACCCGCTTCACCAGGTCGGCGACGAGGGAACCCCGCCAGGACGACCAGGCCGCCGGGCCGGTGGCCAGCGCGTCCGCCTCCGTCAGGGCGTGCAGCAGCTCCAGCGTCGACGGCGTGCCGACCGCCTCCGCGACCGACCGGACCGTCTCCGGGTCCTCCAGGTCACGCCGGGTGGCGGTGTCGACGAGGAGCAGGTGATGCCGTACGAGAGCCGCCAGTACGGCGACGTCCTCGCGGTCGAAGCCGATGCGCGCGGCGACGTCCTTCGCGATGATCTCGCCGGCCACCGAGTGGTCGCCGGGCCAGCCCTTGCCGATGTCGTGCAGCAGCGCGGCGACCAGCAGCAGGTCGGGGCGGTGGACGCGGCGGGTGAACTCCGAGGCGCGGACCGCCGTCTCGATCAGGTGCCGGTCGACGGTCCAGATGTGCACGGCGTTGCGCTGCGGCCGGCAGCGCACCCGCTCCCAGTCCGGGAGCAGCCGGGTGATCAGGCCCTCCGCCTCCAGCGCCTCCCAGACGTCGATGGTCGGGGCGCCGGAGCCGAGCAGCGTCACGAGCTGCTCGCGGGCCTCGGCGGGCCAGGGCGTGGGCAGGGGGCGCGCGTGGGCCGCCATGCGCCGTACGGCGTGCAGCGAGAGCGGCAGCCCGGCCTGTGCGGCGGCAGCCGCGGCGCGCAGCGGCAGGACGGGGTCACGCTCGGGGCGCGCGGCGCGGGCGAGCACCACCTCGCCGTCCATCTCGACGACGCCCTCGGCCAGCGGCGACCGCTCCGCGACGGGCTTCCCGCCGCCGAGCATGGCGCGCAGCCGCGGCCGCACGGCGCGCGATCGCAGCACGCGCCCCACCTCGCGCCAGGTGACGTCACTGGCGTACGACACGACCCGCGCCGCCTCGTACACCTGCCGCAGCAGCGTGTCCGCGTCGAGCAGGCCGAGCTCGGCGGCGACCTGGTCCTGCTCCTGGAGCGCGAGCCGGTCGGTGGCGCGCCCGGTGGTGAGGTGAAGCGCGTCGCGGACGTCGAGGAGCCGGCGCCGGGCGTCGTCGAGGCCCTCGCGCGGGGCGTCGGCCAGCCAGGACGCGGCGACGGCACGCAGGGCGGTGGCGTCCCGCAGGCCACCGCGGGCTTCCTTGAGGTCCGGTTCCAGCAGGTACTGCAACTCGCCCTGGCGTTCGGCGCGTTCTGCGCAGAGTTCCTGGAGTTCGGGGAGGCGTTTGGGCGCCTGGTTGCGCCAGTCGGCGAGGACGGCGGTGCGCAGTCCGGCGGTCAGGCCGAGGTCGCCGGCGAGGTGGCGGGCGTCGAGGAGGCCGAGCTGGACCTTCAGGTCCTCGCCGGCGGTCTTGCGGGCCTCCGCCGGGGTCCGTACGGAGTGGTCGAGGGCGAGGCCCAGGTCCCAGACGGGGTACCAGATGCGGTCGGCCAGGGCGGCGACCGCGCCGGAGTCGCTGCCGTCGTGCAGCAGGAGCAGGTCCAGGTCGCTGCGGGGCGACAGCTCGCCGCGTCCGTAGCCGCCGACGGCGACCAGGGAGACGCCGCGCAGCCCCTCGGCGCCCGCCGTGAAGAGCCCGGTCAGCCAGTCGTCCGTCAGTTCGGAGAGGGCCGAACGGCGCGGCGGCCCGGACTGCGCCCCCTCGGTGAGGAGACGCAGCCGGGCCGCCGCATAGCCGCTGGGTCCGGAGTCCTCTGCTTCTTTACGCACGTCCGTACTCGACACCCAGCAGCTCCTGTTCTTTTCTGTCAGAGCGCGTCGGGACCGCGCTCGCCGGTCCGGACCCGTACGGCCGTCTCGACCGGCAGGGACCAGACCTTGCCGTCACCGATCTTGCCGGTGCGGGCGGCCTTGACGATGACGTCGATCAGCTGCTCGGCGTCGTCGTCCTCGGCCAGGACCTCGATACGGATCTTCGGGACCAGGTCGACGGTGTACTCGGCACCGCGGTAGACCTCGGTGTGGCCCCGCTGACGACCGTAACCGCTCGCCTCGGTGACCGTCAGGCCGTGCACCCCGAAGGCCTGGAGGGCTTCCTTGATCTCGTCGAGCCGGTGGGGCTTGACGACTGCGGTGATGAGCTTCATGCGTCCACCTTCTTGCTCGCAGCGGCGGCGGCCGGGGCGGCGACGGCGGCCTTGGCGGAACCGCCGCCGGCGCCGCTGAAGTCGTATGCGGTCTCGGCGTGCTCGGCCTGGTCGATGCCCGAGACCTCCTCGTCCTCGCTGACCCGCATACCGATGGTCTTGTCGAGGAGGAAGGCGAGGATCGCGGAGGCGATCAGCGAGTAGGCGAGGACCGCGAAGACACCGGCGCACTGCTTCCAGAGCTGGTCCGCGTTACCGCCGTAGAAGAGGCCCTTGACGTCGGACTGGCCCTTGCCGCTGGCGAAGAAGCCGATCAGCAGGGAGCCGATGACACCGCCGACCATGTGGACGCCGACGACGTCGAGCGAGTCGTCGTAGCCGAACTTGTACTTCAGGCCGACCGCCATGGCGCACAGGACACCGGCGATGACGCCGACGCAGATCGCGCCGATCGGGGTGACCGCACCACCGGAGGGGGTGATGGCGACCAGACCGGCGACCGCGCCGGAGGCGGCGCCCAGCGTGGTGAACGCGCCGTGGCGGATCTTCTCGTAGAGCAGCCAGCCGAGCATGGCGGCGGCGGTGGCGATCTGGGTGTTGACGAACATCAGGGAGCCGACGCCGTCGTCGTTGCCGAGCCACGAGCCGGCGTTGAAGCCGAACCAGCCGAACCACAGCAGACCGGCACCGAGCATGACCAGCGGGAGGCTGTGCGGGCGCATCGGGTCCTTCTTGAAGCCGACGCGCTTGCCGATGACCAGGATCACGCCGAGCGCCGCGGCACCCGCGTTGATGTGGACCGCCGTACCACCGGCGAAGTCGATCACACCGAGCTCGAAGGCCCAGCCGCCGGTGCCCCAGACCCAGTGGGCGACCGGGAAGTAGACGACCGTGGCCCACAGGACGACGAACAGCGCCCAGGCGGAGAACTTCACACGGTCGGCGATCGCACCGCTTATCAGGGCCGGCGTGATGATGGCGAACATCATCTGGAAGACGGCGAAGGCGAAGACCGGGATCGTGTACCCGGACCAGATGTCGCCCTTGTCGATGCCCGTCCAGCCGAAGAAGTCGTTCTCCCAGCCGATGATCGAGCCGTGGTCCGTCCCGAACGCCATGGAGAAGCCGTACAGCACCCACAGGATGGTGACGATCCCCATGCTGATGAAGCTCATCATCAGCATGTTCAGGGTGCTCTTGACGCGGACCATGCCTCCGTAGAAGAAGGCGAGGCCCGGGGTCATGATCAGCACCAGGGCGGAACAGATGAGCATGAAACCTGTGTTGGCCACCGACAGCTTGTCTGCGGCGAGCGTGATGGCTGGTGCCATCGGCGTCTCCTCGTCGTTGGTACGGCCCCGTGCGGGCGAAGCCTGAGCGGATTGAGGGGTGGGCCGGTTATGCGCCATGAGATTGGCGCAGCGCGGTTTCGGTGGAAGCCCCTCGTTGTTTCGCCGCCGTGACGAAGGCGCCTTACGTGTTACGCGTCGATGAACTGCCGGATGTTCGCCGAATGGATCGTTATCGTGGCGCAACCTTCGATGAAGGAAAGAAACCGGCCGCGGGCGGCCTTCCGATGACCTGGCATGGGGGAGCCGAGTCGGGCAGTTCGGGAGGGCCGGCCGCGGCCGGGGTTCATGGGTTTCCCGCGGGTGTCAGACGGCCTCGGCCGTCTCGGGCAGCTCGATGGCGAGCTTGTCCGTGAGATCCACGACCTCGGCGAGATCACCGAAATCGCGTACGGCCGTGTCGACCGTCTTTCGGATACGAGTGTTCACCCGCTCGGAGCGGACCTTCTTGGCGATGGCCATCGCCTCCTCGGCCAGGACGGTGCTCCGCTCGGGCTCGCGCTGGAGCAGGTGCACGGTGGCCATGCCGATCAGGTTGAGTGCGTACGACCGCTGGTGCTCCTGGTCCTTGGCGAAAAGCTCCACCGCCCGCTGCATCAGCGGCTCGGCCAGGGAGGCGTACGTCGGGCTGCGGCCGGCGACGTAGGCGAGGTCACGGTAGGAGTGGGAGTTCTCGCCGTACAGCTCGGCCTCGGAGAAGAAGCGGATCCAGTCGGGGTCCGGCTCGTCCCAGTCGTCGGCGTCGGCGAAGGTGTCCTCGGCCATCCGGACGGCACGCTTGCACTTGCCGGGCTGGCCCATGTTGGCGTAGGCGCGGGCCTCCATCGCATACAGCATCGACTGGGTCCGCGGGCTCGCGCAGTCGCGGCTGCCGTACTGCGCGAGGTGGATCAGCTCCAGGGCGTCGTCGGGCCGGCCGAGGTGGATCATCTGGCGGCTCATGCTGGAGAGGATGTACGAGCCCAGCGGCTTGTCGCCCGCCTCCTTGGCGGCGTGCAGCGCAAGGACGAAGTACTTCTGCGCGGTGGGCTGGAGTCCCACGTCGTACGACATCCAGCCCGCGAGCTCGGCCAGCTCGGCGGCGACCTTGAACAGCTTGCGGGTGGTGGTCTCGGGCTGGGGTTCCTGGAGGAGGTCGGTCACCTCGTGCAGCTGGCCGACGACGGCCTTGCGGCGCAGGCCGCCGCCGCACTGGGCGTCCCACTGCCGGAACATCACGGTGGTGGACTCGAGGAGGTCCAGCTCGGGCTTGGAGAGGCGGCCGCCGCGGCGGGCGGCGGCCGAGGGCTCCGGCTCGTGGTGCGCGGTGGACGGGGCGGGGACGAGCCAGCGCTGCATGGGCTCGATGAGGGACGGGCCCGCGGAGAGGGCCAGCGAGGTCCCGAGGAAGCCGCGCCGCGCCAGCATGAGGTCGCTGCGCGAGAACTCGCTGAGCAGGGCCACGGTCTGCGGGCCCGTCCAGGGCAGGTCGACCCCGTGTGCGGAGGGTGACTGGCGGGCGGCGCGCAGGCCGAGGTCCTCGACCGAGACGACGCAGCCGAACCGCTCGGAGAACAGCTCCGACAGGATCCGCGGGATCGGTTCACGGGGGTTCTCGCCGTCCAGCCAGCGGCGGACGCGCGAGGTGTCGGTGGAGATGTGGTTGGCGCCCAACTGGCGGGCCCGGCGGTTGACTTGGCGGGCGAGCTCGCCCTTCGACCAGCCGCTGCGCACGAACCATGAGGTGAGCAGCTCATTGGGGCGCTTGTCGCCGTTGACCGCGCTGCCGGCGCCCGTTCCGCTTCCGCCGTTGCCGCTCACTGGAACGCCCCCATCCCTGAGACCACTTGTCGCTGAGTGCGCCAAGCCCTATCAGAATGCCGGTAAATACGGCTTCCTGTCCGACGGTTGTCACCCTTCGAACGGGATGCCGAGTTGCCTCCGGCATACCCACGAGTGCATGTGCCCCCAGGACTCGTGCACTCAAAGTAATCCTACGATCACCCGTCCAGCCATGGCGATCCCGGAAACGCCACCATTCGCCACCCCTTCGAATGAACTCACAGTCGCCCGCACGCGATTCACTTGACATAGGACAGCCGGGAGTGGGCGGAGCGGTGCACTCAGGGGCGCGCGTCATCGGGCGCACCACCCGGGGCGCAACCGGGCGCCGAGTGGACGGGCACGGCATCGCTCAGGTCACTTTCCGTGCGCGTCTCGTAACCACCGGTGCGCCGGACCCGTTGGAGGGGGCATGGGCTTCACGATCGGCAGCAGTCGGGGGATCCGCGACATCCGGTCCTCTTCTCGTCGCCGCGGCCGCTCGTCGGAGTGCACCGCCGTGGCCGAGTTCACCGGCCTGTGGGGCTGGGACGTGGTCCCGGGCGCCCGGGCCGCCGCGGGCGCGTGCTCCTGCGGGCACTCCGACTGCCGGGCGCCGGGCGCGCATCCGCTCGACTTCGCGCCAGAGGTGCCGGCGGGCGCGACGCTGGACGAAGTGACCGGCGCCTGGGCCGAGTTCCCGGGCGCCTCGGTGATGCTGCCGGTCGGTCGGGCCTTCGACGTGATCGAGGTGGCCGAGCCGGCCGGGCGCCGCGCCCTGGTCCGCCTGGAACGCATGGGCCTCCCCCTCGGCCCGGTGACCGCCACCCCCGAAGGCCGCGCCCACTTCTTCGTCGCCCCCGGCGCCGCCGCCGAACTCCCGGAACTCCTCTACCGCATGGGCTGGGACGACCCCACCTCCCTGGACCTGCGCGGCCTGGGCCCGGGCACCCACATCACCGCTCCCCCGTCCGACCGAGGCGGCCTGGGCCCGGTGCACTGGCTCCGCCCCCCGGCCCTGGACTCGGCGACGAAGCCACCGGCGGCGCGCTTGCTGCTGGGGACGCTGGCTTACGTGGCACATCGATCAAGGGCATAGCAAAGCGAAGTGCCCGCTCCCAACTGCACCTTGGGGGCGGGCACTTCTTGGTATGCGGGTTCCACTAGGGGCGCGGGGAACTGCGCGACAAGCCACAACGGCGCCGCAGACGCTCACCGGCCTGTCGCGGCAACCCAGTAGGCGCTCAGTCCCCGATCAGCGCATCCACGAACGCCTCTGGCTCAAAGGGCGCCAAGTCATCCGCACCCTCACCAAGCCCCACCAGCTTCACCGGCACCCCCAGCTCCCGCTGGACCGCGACGACGATGCCGCCCTTGGCCGTGCCGTCGAGCTTGGTGAGGACGATGCCGGTGATGTCGACGACCTCGGCGAAGACCCGCGCCTGCACCAGACCGTTCTGCCCGGTCGTCGCGTCCAGCACCAGCAGCACCTCGTCGAGCGGCGCCTGCTTCTCCACGACCCGCTTGACCTTGCCGAGCTCGTCCATGAGGCCGGTCTTGGTGTGGAGGCGGCCGGCGGTGTCGATCAGCACGACATCCGCGCCGATCTCCTTGCCCTCCTTCACCGCGTCGAACGCGATGGAGGCAGGGTCGCCCCCCTCGGGACCGCGCACGGTGTGGGCTCCGACCCGCTCGCCCCAGGTCTGCAGCTGATCGGCGGCGGCGGCACGGAAGGTGTCGGCGGCGCCGAGGACGACCGAACGCCCGTCGGCCACGAGCACGCGGGCCAGCTTGCCGGTGGTCGTGGTCTTGCCGGTGCCGTTGACACCGACGACCATCACGATGCCGGGCTTGCTGGTCTCCGGCTCGGTCTTCACCGTGCGGTCGAAGTCGGTGCCGACCAGCTTCAGGAGCTCCTCGCGCAGCAGCCCGCGCAGCTCCTCGGGCGTACGCGTGCCGAGCACCTTCACGCGCTCGCGCAGGCCCTCGACCAGCTCCTGGGTCGGCGCGACGCCGACGTCGGCGGTGAGGAGGGTGTCCTCGATCTCCTCCCAGGTGTCGTCGTCGAGGTGCTCGCGGGACAACAGGGTCAGCAGACCCTTGCCGAGCGCGTTCTGCGAGCGGGAGAGACGGGCGCGCAGCCGCACCAGGCGGCCGGCGGTGGGCTCCGGGACCTCGATCTCGGTCGGCGGGAGCTCTTCGACGACGGGCGGTTCCTCGACGGCGACACCGGTCGAGCCGTCGGGCAGGTCCACCTCCTCTATCGTCCGGCGCGGTTCGTCGCGGGGCGTCTCGGCCTCGTCGCCGATGTGCGGCTCGGCCGGGGGGGCGGTGATGTCGGGCGCTGCGGGAGGCGGCGGGGGCAGCGGCTTCTTGCGTCGGCTGCCGACGACGAGCCCGCCGAGCACACCGAGCACGACCACGGCGATGACTACAGCAAGGATGACGGTTTCCATAACTCGTCCAGTATGGCGTGACCTCTCACTCCACCGTTCGTTGTCCACGCGGGGCTGCGCCCCACCGGGCCGGGCTGGCCCGCCGTCCGACCCCGCGTCGGCCGGGAAGCCTCTCAGAGGCGGAGTCACAACGGGTCCAGTATGCGGAGCCCGTCGGGTACGCGAAGGAGCGGACCCAGGGTGTGTCACGGCCCATGCAGTGGGTCGCGACACACCCTCGTACGGCCTGGTGGGGCTGATCGGGATCGCCGGCAAGCGGGGTGGTGCCCCGGGCATGGCGCTGTCTCGCGCGGTGTTCGGGCAGCGGGGCAATCTGCTGCCGGGCTCGCTCATCTGGATCGCCCGCTGGGGCTGGGAGACGATCAACGCGGTGACCGGCGCCTGCGCGCTGCTGACCGTGCTGGACATCCTCCTCGGCGTGAAGACCAACACGGCCCTCGTCGTCGCCACCCTCCTCCTCTTCGTGATCACCACGTTCGCGATCTCGGGCCTCGGCATCAGGGCCGTGCAGCGGTGCAACACCTGGGCGACCTGTCTCTTCGGCGCCTTCTCCGTCCTCGTGCTCGGCCATCTGATCGTCGAGACGGACTGGGGCACGGTCTTCGGGCAGGACGCGGGGCCGGCCTCGGCGATGGTCGCGGGCGTGGGGCTGATCGCGGCGGGCGGGATCAGCTGGGTGCCCTCGGCTCCCGACTTCACGCGCTACCTGCCGCCCTCGGCGTCGTCGGCGGCGATCGTGCGCAACACGGTCGGCTGCGCCGGGATCGTCGTCCTGCCCCTGGTCCTGATGGGTGTGGTGATGGCGTCGGCCACCCCCGACCTGGCCTCCGCCACGGACCCCGTCTCCTTCCTCGGCGAGATCCTGCCCCTCTGGCTCGCGGTCCCCTACCTGCTCATCGCCCTGGTCGGCACGCTGCTGATCAACTCGATGTCCATGTACTCGGCGGGCTTCACCGCACAGACGCTCGGCTTCCGCGTCCCGCGTCACTGGGCGGTCTCGATCAACGCGGCGATCTCGCTGATCTTCGGCAGCGTCCTGATGCTGGCGGCGACCGGCTTCATGGGCCCCTTCGTCACCTTCCTCTCCCTCCTCGCGGTGGCCTTCTCGGCGTGGCTCGGGGTCTTCGGCGCCGACATGCTGCGGCGTACGGAGTACGACACCGAGGCCCTGCTCGACACCACGCCGACCAGTGCCTACTGGTACCGGGGCGGCTTCAGCCCGGCGGCGGTCGCGGCCTGGACCGTGGGCCTCGGCACCGGACTGCTGTTCACCAGCTCGGACTGGTTCACCGGCCCCTTCGCCGACGGCAACCCCATCGGCGAGTACGGCCTGGGCTGGGTGGCGACGATCGCCGTCTCGGGTGTGCTGTACGCGGCGCTGCCGAAGCCACCCGTCCACCGCCCGGCGTCCACCAAGGCGCCCGCAGCCATGGCCATCTGACGCTCCGTCAGCTAGCGTCCCCCACCACCGACTGAAGGGGGACCCCCATGCCCGTCACGGTCGTCCGCTTCAACCTCGTCGAGCCCGCCGCCACCCCCGCCTCCCTCCGCGCCCGCTACCAGGCCGCCCTGGAGATGGCCGCGTACGCCGACGAACACGGCATCACCACCGTGCAGACGGAGGAGCACCACGGCGTCGCCAACAACTGGCTGCCCTCCCCCTTCGCCTTCGCGGGAGCCGTCTTCGGCGCCACCCGCCGCATCGCGGTCACCGTCTCGGCGATCATCGGCCCGCTCCACAACCCCCTGCGGCTGGCCGAGGAGATCGCGGTGCTGGACCTGCTGAGCGGCGGCCGCCTGGTGACGGTCGCCGGGATCGGCTACCGGCCCGAGGAGTACGCCCTGTTCGACGTGGAGTGGAAGCTCCGCGGCAAGCTCCAGGACGAACTGCTGGAGACGCTGCTGAAGGCGTGGACCGGCGAGGAGTTCGAATATCAGGGCCGTACCGTACGGGTCACCCCGCGCCCCTTCACCGACCCGCACCCCCTGCTCCTGGTCGGCGGCTCCTCGCAGGCCGCCGCCCGCCGGGCCGCCCGCCTCGGGCTGCCCTTCTTCCCCAGCGCGCATCTGCCGGAGCTGGAGGCGTACTACAAGGAGCGGCTCGTCGAGTACGGCACGGACGGCTGGACGATGATGCCGGCCGCCGAGACCCCGCTGCTGCACATCGCGGAGGACCCGGACGAGGTGTGGGCCACGCACGGGGAGCACTTCCTGCACGAGGCCCGGACGTACGCCTCCTGGCAGTTTGGGGACATCCGGTCGGCGGTGAAGTCGGCGGCGACGGATGTGGCGGAGCTGCGCGCCGAGGGCGTGTACCGGGTGCTGACGCCGGACGAGTGCGTGACCCAGGGCCTCGACAACCTCGTACTGCATCCGCTGGCGGGTGGGATGCCGGTCGCGGAAGGGTGGCGGAGTCTGCGGCTGTTCTGCGAGGACGTCCTGCCGAGGCTCGAGGGCTGAGCCCCTCGGCGGCACGACACCGCCGCCCAGGCTCGGGCAGTGGCCGAGCCGGGGCGGCGGTGAGGGTTACGGGGAGAGGGGCAGCGGGGTTTGAGCCCTTCCCCCCGAGTTCATACGGGCTGCTCAGCCCATCTCCTCCAGCGCCTTGCCCTTCGTCTCCTTGACGTACTTGAGGACGAACGGGATGGAGAGCGCGGCGAAGACCGTGTAGATCACGTAGGTCACCGACAGGTTCCAGTCGGCCAGCGACGGGAAGCTCGCGGTGATGGCCCAGTTGGCGATCCACTGCGCGGAGGCGGCGACGCCGAGGGCGGCGGCGCGGATGCGGTTCGGGAACATCTCGCCGAGGAAGACCCAGACGACCACGCCCCACGACAGGGCGAAGAAGAGGACGAAGACGTGGGCCGCGATGAGGGCGGTCCAGCCCTGGGCGGCCGGGAGCTTGCCGTCGACCAGGTCGAAGCTGAACGCCCAGGCCTCCAGACCGAGGCCGATGACCATGCCGACCGAGCCGATGAGCGCCAGCGGCTTACGGCCGATGCGGTCGACGAAGATCATGGCGATCACGGTGCCGACGATGTTGATGATCGACGTCGTGAAGGAGTAGAAGAACGAGTCCGTCGGGTCGACGCCGACCGACTGCCACAGCGTCGAGGAGTAGTAGAACGCGACGTTGATGCCGACGAACTGCTGGAAGACCGACAGGCCGATACCGACCCAGACGATCGGCTTGAAGAAGAAGCCGCCGCCGAGCAGGTCCTTGAACGTGGACTTGTGCTCGCTGTGCATGCCGTGCTCGATCTCGGCCACACGGGCGTCGAGGTCGACGTTCTCGCCCTCGACCTCCTTGAGGATCTCGCGGGCGCGCTCGTGCTTGCCGACCGAGATGAGGAAGCGCGGGGACTCGGGGATGGCGAAGGAGAGCAGGCCGTAGAGGACGGCCGGGATCACCATGACGCCGAGCATGACCTGCCAGGCCTCGAGCCCCATCAGCGTGCCGCGCTGGTCGCCGCCGGCCGCGTTGAGCAGACCCCAGTTGACCAGCTGCGAGATGGCGATGCCGATGACGATCGCGGCCTGCTGGAAGGAGCCGAGACGGCCGCGGTAGGCCGGCGGGGCGACCTCGGCGATGTAGGCGGGGCCGATCACGGACGCCATGCCGATGGCGAAACCGCCGACGATGCGCCAGAAGGCGAGGTCCCACAGCGCGAAGGGCAGCGCCGAGCCGACGGCGCTCACCGTGAACAGCACGGCGGAGATCTGCATGCAGCGGATACGGCCGATGCGGTCGGCGATCCGGCCCGCGGTCGCGGCGCCGATGGCACAGCCGATCAGGGCGATGGCGATGACCTGCGCCAGCGCCGCCGAACCGATGTCGTACCGGTCCCGGATGGCTTCGACGGCGCCGTTGATCACGGAGCTGTCGTACCCGAAGAGGAACCCGCCCATCGCGGCGGCCGCCGCGATGAAGATGACATGCCCGAGATGATCGGGATGAGCCGTCCTGGCTCCTGACTTGGGTGGCGCAGTGCTGGTCACGTTCAACTCCTAAGGCCATCGGCAACGCTGCCTGAAGGCAAGAACAACGATGCAGACCCTATGCCTTCAAGTTGTGAAGTCAACAGACGAAGCGATGTGAGAAAACAGGCACCACTGAGGAGGTTGAGTTCAAGGATTGAAGAAGTGGAGACCGGGTAGACGGGATCAGCGCAGCCGCTGGCTGATGACCTTCGAGACGCCGTCGCCCTGCATGGAGACGCCGTACAGGGCGTCGGCGACCTCCATCGTGCGCTTCTGGTGCGTGATCACGATGAGCTGCGAGGCCTCTTGCAGCTCCTGCATGATCCGGATCAGCCGCTGAAGATTGGTGTCGTCCAGCGCGGCCTCGACCTCGTCCATGACATAGAACGGACTCGGCCGGGCCTTGAAGATCGACACCAGCAACGCTACGGCCGTGAGGGACCGTTCGCCACCGGACAGCAGGCTGAGCCGCTTGACCTTCTTGCCGGGCGGACGTGCCTCGACGTCGACGCCCGTGGTGAGCATGTTGTCGGGGTCGGTGAGGATCAGCCGACCCTCACCACCCGGGAAGAGCCGGCTGAAGACGCCCTCGAACTCCCGGGCCGTGTCCCGGTAGGCCTCGGTGAAGACCTGCTCGACGCGCTCGTCGACCTCCTTCACCACCTGAAGCAGGTCGGCGCGGGTCTTCTTCAGGTCCTCCAGCTGCTCACTGAGGAACTTGTGCCGCTCCTCCAGCGCCGCGAACTCCTCCAGCGCCAGCGGATTGACCTTCCCGAGCTGCTGGTACGCCCGCTCGGCCGCCTTGAGCCGCCGTTCCTGCTCCGCCCGGTGGAACTGCTTCGGCTGGTTCCGCGGATGCTCCGGGTCCTCCGGCAGCTCCTCGCCCTCGGCGGGCGGGGAGGGCGGTACGAGCTGATGCGGGCCGTACTCGGAGACCAGCCCGGCGGGCTCGACCCCCAGCTCCTCCAGCGCCTTGGTCTCCAGTTGCTCGATCCGCATCCGCTTCTCGGCGCCGAGGACCTCGCCGCGGTGCACGGAGTCGGTGAGCTTGTCGAGCTCGGCCTTGAGGTCGCGGCCGGTGGCGCGAGCAGCGGTCAGCTCCTGCTCGCGGAGGGCCTTGGCGGCGTCGGCGGCGGTCCGCTCGGCGTCGGCGCGCGCGAGCGACACCTCCACGTGGGCGAGCAACTGCCGGGCGCCGGAGGCGACGGCCTCGGCAACGGCCGCCTCGTGGCGCAGCCGTGCCCGCCGCTGCTCCGCACGCGCGCGTGCGTCGCGCTCCGCGCGGGCGGCACGGTCGAGGGAGTCGGCGCGGCCGGCTAGGCCCTTGACGCGCTCCTCGTGCGTACGGACCTGGAGGCGGGCCTCCATCTCGGTCTGCCGGGCGTTGGCCCCGTCGGCGGCGAGCCGGTCGCGTACGGCGGTGTCCGGCTCCTCCTCGACGGGCATCTCCTCGGCGACGGCGAGCCGTTCGGCGAGTTCCTCGACGTCCTGGAGCGCCTTGTCGAGCGCGTCCTGCGCGCGGGCCGCGGCCGCGGTCGACCGCTCGGCCTCCCCCGCGGCGCCCTTCGCCTGGCCGGCGAGCCGGCCGAGCTGCTGGGCGACGGCCGACTTCTCCCGGTCGGCGGCGCGGCGGCGTTCGGCCAGTTCCTCGACGAGGGCGGTGCATTCCTTACGTCGTTCCGCTGCCGCGTGCTGTGCCTCGGTGAGCGTCTCGCACTGGACGGCCAGCTCTTCCAGCTCCGCGGCTGCCTCGTCGACGGAGGCCTGCACTTCGAGAAGGCTCGGGGCGCCTGCGGAACCGCCGTGGGCGAAGTGGGCGCCGAGGAGGTCGCCTTCGGCGGTGACCGCGGTGAGGTGGGGGTTGGCGTAGACGAGGTCTTCGGCGTCTTCGAGGGTGCTGACGATGACGATGCCGGTCAGTAGGCGGCGTACGGCTGGCATGAGGTCGGAAGGGCCGCGGACGAAATCTGCCGCGTACTGTTGGCTGGCGTCTGCGGGTTCGTTGTGACTGGTCGCGCAGTTCCCCGCGCCCCTGGGGGGCGTCTCCGGGGACCCTGCCAAGAGGAGTGACGCCCTGCCCGCGTCCTGCTTGCGCAGCAGTCGGATCGCGTCCGCAGCCGCTGACGGGGAAGTGACCGCCAGCGCGTCCGCCGCCGCGCCGAACGCCGCCGCCAACGCCACCTCGTAGCCCGGGGTCACGCTCAGCAGTTCCGCCGCGGGACCCAGCAGGCCGCTCAGCCTGTCCTTCGCGCCAAGCAGCGCGCCCGTGCCGTCCTTTCTCCGCAACCCCAGCGCCAACGCCTCGTGCCTCGCCTGCGTCGCCGCCCGCTTGCGCTCCGCCGCCGTCGCCGCCTCCCGCGCGGCCGTCAGTGCGGATTCCGCCTCCGCCAGGGCCGCCTTCGCCGCGTCATGTTGTTCGGCGAGTTCCGCGTCGCCCGCGTCCAGGCCGTCGACCTCGGCCTTGAGCGTCTCGTACTCCTCCTGTGCGGCGACCGCCCGCTCCTGGGCCTCGTCCCTCGCGGCGGCCAGGCGGTCGATCTCGGCCTGGGCCGAGGCGGCACGGGAACGGGCCGCGTTGACTTGGCCGTTGAGGCGGGCCAGGCCCTCGCGGCGGTCGGCGATGGCGCGGGCCACGTCCTTCAGACGCCGTTCCTCGTCGGTCAACGCGCGTTCCAGCTCGGCGCGGTGGGCGACCGTGTCCTCAAGGGCCCGCTCGGCCGCCTCCAGGGCGGCCTCCAGCTCGGCCTCCTGCTCACGGATGCGGGCGGCCTCGCGCTCCATGTCCTCGGGGTCGCGACCACGCCGTTCCTCGGGCGGGGCGGAGGTGGCGCTCTTCACGCGGGCGTCGGCGAGCGAGACGGTGCCGCGTACCCGTTCGGCGAGTTGGGAGAGTTCGTACCAGGTCTGCTGGGCGCGCTGGAGGCGTGGCGTGAGCTGCCGTACCTCGTCCTCCAGGAGTGCCTCGCGCTGGAGGGCCTTCTTCAGCTCCTGCTCGGCGGTCTCCTTGCGCTCCTTCAGAGCGGCCTCGTCGGCCACTTCGGCCTTGAGCGCCTCGCGCAGGCGCACGAGGTCGTCGGCGAGCAGCCGGAGGCGGGCGTCGCGCAGGTCGGCCTGGATCACGGCGGCCCGCCGCGCGACCGCGGCCTGGCGGCCGAGGGGCTTGAGCTGCCTGCGGAGTTCGTCCGTGAGGTCCTGCACGCGCGCGAGGTTGGCCTGCATCGCGTCCAGCTTGCGGAGGGCCTTCTCCTTGCGCTTGCGGTGCTTGAGGACGCCCGCGGCCTCTTCGATGAAGGCACGGCGGCCCATCGGATCGGCGTGCAGGACGGAGTCGAGCTGGCCCTGGCCGACGATGACGTGCATCTCGCGGCCGATGCCGGAATCGGAGAGGAGTTCCTGGATGTCGAGGAGGCGGCAGGTGTCGCCGTTGATCTGGTACTCGCTGCCGCCGTTGCGGAACATGATCCGCGTGATGGTGACCTCGGCGTACTCGATGGGCAGCGCCCCGTCGGAGTTGTCGATGGTCAGGGACACCTCGGCGCGGCCCAGGGGCGGACGCCCGGTGGTGCCGGCGAAGATGACGTCCTCCATCTTGCCGCCGCGCAGCGACTTGGCGCCCTGCTCGCCCATGACCCAGCTGAGGGCGTCGACGACGTTGGACTTGCCCGAGCCGTTCGGTCCCACGACACACGTGATGCCCGGCTCGAACCGGAGCGTGGTCGCCGAGGCGAACGACTTGAACCCGCGGAGGGTCAGGGCCTTGAGGTGCACGCCGCTGGACTCTACCTTCCGGGGTTGTCTCACTCCATGAACGTGCGGTTGCCCGCGGTTTCACCCATGAACGTGCAGGGCACATCAGACGTTAAAGAAGGTGAGGGGAGTGCGGGGGAAAGAAAGAAGGGACGCCGAAGCGTCCCTTGCAACTCTGACAACTTAGCGGTTGACACGGACAGCCCAACCACTGCTTGTCGTGGTGCGATGCAGTGATCAGGTGAGCGCAGGCTCCGCCTGGTGTGCGTCGATGCTCTCCAGAAGCGAGTCCTGAGAAGCGGCAGCCGCGAGCGCGTCGTTCTCGGCCTGGATCCGTACGAGCTCGGATTCGAGGTCCTGTACACGCTGCTGGAGCCGTCGCATCTCGGCAATGAGTCGCGGGTCGGAGCCGCCGACGTAACCGAGAAGCGCCTTTGCCATGATGGATGGTCCTCCACAATGAGTGACCGACC
This sequence comes from Streptomyces justiciae, assembly GCF_015163075.1. Lineage (GTDB taxonomy): Bacteria > Actinomycetota > Actinomycetes > Streptomycetales > Streptomycetaceae > Streptomyces > Streptomyces justiciae. The sequence continues at coordinate 72,005 of NZ_JADDXU010000028.1, read as the reverse complement.
GAAGCGGTGTGGGTCGTGAGGGATTCGCACCCGCGATGCTTGACACTGTTGAGTTACTGCTGCCGTTCAACCATGCCAAACAGCTAAGGTGCGCGGGGTGTATTCAGCGTCTCACCAAAAAGTTTGACGGTCAACACGATCACGCCCCGTATTGGCGGGCAACCCGGTGGCGCGCGGCCGGGAAACGGCGGCGCAGCGACTCCTGCGGGGCCCTCGGGGCGTAGCGATCATCCTTAAGTGCGGAGCCTCCCACGAGAACCCATTCTTGGCAACCACCAGCGTCTTTCTGCTTCGGGCAGCTGCCGGTGGCATGTCCCTCCGCTTCCACCAGGCGTGGTTTACAGAACCGGTTCAACGGATGGCGAAGCCGTCGTAACCCCCACGGGGTGTGTCCCAGATCTCGGTGACACCGTCCACGCGCCCGGGCGTGTCGTCACCCAGAAGCCATGCGAGGAGCCCTTCGCATCGCTCGCGCGGGCCCTCGGCGACCACCTGGACCCGTCCGTCCCCCAAATTGAGAGCAAAACCACTCAGCCCACCGAGCTCCAGGGCCTTGGCCCGCGTGAACCAGCGGAAACCCACACCTTGGACGCGTCCCCGCACCCAGGCGACCAGTCGTACATCCTCGCTCATGGGTGCAACCTAACCAACCAATGTCTCTCTGGGCGCTCCCTCCCCTGGCGCCATGCGGTACCGTCCCCTGCCAATGAATCTCATACGAAACTCACTCGATCGTGTGAGTTTTGTGAGTTCGGTCCGACCGCCGGGGACGAGTCGGCCACAAAGGACGAGGAAGGCCAGGACACATGGGACGCCACCGACGCTCCGCCGCCGGCCGCGCCGCCACGGGCCGCGCCACGGGGGTCACGGAAACAGACGGCTCGTACACGAGCGGCTACGACCCGCAGGACTCGTACAGCTTTGACCAGCAGGACTCGTACGGCTTCGACCAGCAGCACGCGTACGGCATCGACCGGCAGTTCTCGTACGACTTCGAGGCCGACGCCCGGGGTCCGCACAGCGGCGAGTACCCCACGGTCGGCATCGCGCCGTATCTGAACCCCGAGGCGCACGCCCGCAGCGAGGCCTACCTCTACGCAACCGACGACGAGTACGCCCAGGTCAGCGGCACCGCCATGTTCCCGAGCGAGGGTTTCTCGCCGGGTGACGGGCCGCGCCGCGGCGGGGGCTCTCGCCGGCGTCGTAAGAAGAGGGTCGTGACGCCGGTCAAGACCGGTCTGCTCGGGGTCTCCGCGGCGGTCGCCATCGGCACCGTCGCGGTCGCCACCGGTGTGGTGCCGGGCCTCGACAACTACAAGATCGGCGGCGGCAGCGGCGGCGACAAGGTGCAGGCCGCGGACACCCCGACCAACTCGGCGACCGAGCAGGGCGGCACCTCCGGCAGCGCCGACGCCGGCCGGGACGACGAGGCAGCCAGCCGCGGCGGCGCCCGTACGGCCTCGCCGACGCCGTCCGCCTCGGCCTCGACGGCGGCGCCGACCAAGACGCCGACCGAGGAGCCGACGAAGACGCCGAGCAAGGAGCCGGAAGCGAAGCCGTCGAAGACGGCCACGAAGGCGCCGCAGCACTCCACCGCGCCGGGCATCACCATCTCCGCGGAGGCGCAGGCCGAGGCAGAGGTTCTGAAGCTCGTCAACGAGGAGCGGGCGAAGGTGGGCTGTAGCGCGGTCTCCGCGAACAGCGCGCTGGGCAAGCTCGCCGAGGACTTCAGCGACGCCATGGCCGACCAGGGCTTCTTCGACCACACCGACCCCAGCGGCAACACCCCCTGGGACCGGGCCGAGGCGGTCGGCATCAGCAACCTGGGCGGCGAGAACATAGCCCGGGGTCAGGCCGACGCCGCGGCGGTGATGGAGGCCTGGATGAACAGCGAGGGCCACAAGGCGAACATCCTGAACTGCGACTTCAAGACGCTGGGCGTCGGCGTCCACTTCGGGGCCGGCGGCCCCTGGTGGACCCAGGACTTCGGCTACTAGCGGCACAAACGACGAGGGGCTCCCATCCGGTGACCGGGTGGGAGCCCCTTCGTATGTCCCGATGTCTACACGGCTGTTTACGCGGCGACGGCGGCGCGGCCGTGCGCGAACACCTTCGCCGTCTCAGCCAGCCGGCGTCCGAGGTGCTCGGCGGTCGCCACGTCGGCCTTGTGAACGGCGTCCGGACCCTCGTCGACGTTGGTCTGCGCGGCGGCGCCCGCGAAGACGCCGAGGCGGTTGAGGTCGTGCTCGGAGCCCTCGCTGTTGTTCCAGCCCGGGTGCAGACCGAGGTTGACCCAGTGCATGCCGTGCTGCGCGGCGAGGATCTGGAAGAACTGCAGGGTGTGCAGCTTGTCGCCGCTCTTGGAGCCGGAGTTGGTGAAGCCGGCGGCTAGCTTGTCCTTCCAGTCCTGTCCGAACCAGCGCTTCGAGGTGGCCTCGGCGAAGACGTGGAAGGGGCCGGAGGCGGTGCCCATGTAGGTCGGGGAGCCGAAGACGATCGCGTCGGAGCGGTCGAGAACGGCCCACTCCTCGTCGGTGATCTCGGCGACGTTGATCAGATGCACCTCGGCCCCGGCCTCCTGCGCACCGGCGCGGACGGCCTCGGCGAGGACGGCGGTGTGGCCGAAGCCGGAGTGGTAGGCGATGGAAACGACAGGGCTGGTCACGATGCGTACTCCTGGGATGCGCAGGTCACTAACAATGAGAAAAGGAAAGCACTAACTTCTAGTTAGTGCAACCTACCGGTTAGCGCTGCGTTCGAGTACGCTTGAGGTATGGACATCACGCAGGAGCGCGAGGCGGAGTGGGATCTCCCCTTCGACGTGTTCGCCAAGGCCTGCCCGTCGCGGGGCACGCTGGAGCACATCACCGGCCGCTGGGGCGCACTCACGCTCGGCGCGCTGCACGAGGGCTCGCTGCGCTTCAACGAACTGCGGCGCCGTGTCGACGGCGTGAGCGAGAAGATGCTGTCCCAGACTCTGCACGCGCTGGAGCGCGACGGCCTGGTGCACCGCGAGGCCCAGCCGACCAACCCGCCCCGCGTGGACTACGAACTGACGCCGCTGGGCCAGGAGATGGCCACGCGACTGCTCGGCCTCATCCACTTCCTGGAGGGCCGGATGGACGACGTGCTCGACGCACGCCGGCGCTACGACGAGACGCGCGGCGCCCTCTGACACTTCGGGCAGAAGTAGCTCGACCGGTTCATCCACGGCCGTCGGCGCATCGGCGTACCGCACCGCTTGCAGGGCAGACCCTCACGGCCGTACGCGTCGAGGGAGCGGTCGAAGTAGCCGGACTCCCCGTTGACGTTGACGTACAGGCTGTCGAAGCTGGTGCCGCCGACCGCGAGGGCCGCGTTCATCACATCCCGCACGTGGCCCAGGAGTTCGGCCGTGCGCGGGCGCGTGAACCCGGCGGTGGGGCGCTCGTAGTGGATGCGGGCGCGCCAAAGCGCCTCGTCCGCATAGATGTTGCCGACGCCGCTGATCAACGACTGGTCCAGCAGGGCCCGTTTGATGGTGCTGCGCTTGCGGCGGAGGTTCTGGTGGAAGGCCTCGTCGTCGAAGAGCGGGTCCAGCGGGTCGCGGGCGATGTGCGCGATGACGTCGGGCAGCCCGTCCTCGGTGTTGTCGTGCAACGACAGTCCACCGAAGGTGCGTTGGTCGACGAAGCGGAGCTCGGTGCCGAGGCCGTCGGCGAACCTCACCCGGATTCTGAGGTGCTTCTCGTCGGGTGACTCCTGCGGCTGGACCAGGAGTTGGCCGCTCATGCCGAGGTGGGCCAGGACCGACTGGTTGGTGTCCTCCAGGGGCAGCCACAGATACTTGCCGCGCCTACTGGGCACGCCGATGCGATGGCCCTTGAGGCGGTGCGTGAAGTCGTCGGCGCCGGCGATGTGCCGGCGTACGGCGCGCGGGTGCAGCACCTCGGCCTCGGCGACGGCACGGTGGGCGACCCACCGCTCCAGACCTCGGCGTACGACCTCTACCTCGGGCAACTCGGGCATCGCATCCCCCGGTCCATGAGCCGAGCGCCCGCCCCGGGGCGGGACGGGCGCTCGGCGTACTGCGCTGTTCTGTCAGGCGGAGGCGGACGCCTCGTCGGCACCCGCGTCGGCCTCGACGGCCTTCGCGGCGGCCTGGGCAGCAGCCTTGGCGCGCTCGTCCGCCGCGGCCCGGATGGACCGCCAGGCGGACTCGGCGGCCTGCTGCTCCGCCTCCTTCTTGCTGCGGCCGGTGCCGGTGCCGTACGAGACGCCTCCGACGCGGGCGGCAGCAGTGAAGGTCTTCTCGTGGTCGGGGCCGGTCTCCGAGACCTGGTACTCGGGCACGCCGAGTCCTTCGGTCGCGGTGAGTTCCTGGAGACTGGTCTTCCAGTCCAGGCCGGCACCGAGGTTGGAGGACTTCTCGATCAGTGGGTCGAAGAGCCGGTGGACGAGTTCGCCCGCCGCGTCCAGACCCTGGTCGAGATAGACCGCGCCGATCACCGCTTCGAGGGTGTCGGCGAGGATGGACGCCTTGTCCCGGCCGCCCGTGCCCTCTTCACCACGGCCGAGCCGGATGAAGGAGCCCAGGTCGAGCCCGCGGCCGACCTCCGCCAGCGCACGAGAGTTGACCACCGCGGCCCGCAACTTGGCCAGCTGGCCTTCGGGCAGGTCGGGGTGGGTGCGGTACAGCGTGTCCGTGACCACGAGGCCGAGGACGGAGTCCCCGAGGAACTCCAGGCGCTCGTTGGTCGGCAGACCGCCGTTCTCGTACGCGTAGGACCGGTGGGTCAGCGCACGCACCAGAAGGGCGGACTCGAGCTTGTACCCGAGCCGCCCTTCCAACAGCGTGTGGGACGAGGCCGTGTTCTCCGCAGAGTTCTTCTTCGGCGTGGACACAGTGCCTCTCACCAGCCGCTCAGACCTCGAGGACCTGGCGCTTGTTGTAGGTGCCGCAAGACGGGCACGCGATGTGCTGCTGCTTGGGCTCGTGGCAGCGCTCGCACGCAACCAGGGTGGGGACCGCAGCCTTCCACTGCGACCGGCGGTGGCGCGTGTTGCTGCGCGACATCTTCCGCTTCGGAACAGCCACGGCTACTTCTCCTGCTTCTCGTCGACGCCCGCTTCCGCTTCGGCGCCGCTCATCTCGTCCTTCTCGCCATCTTCGAGTGAACCGGCGAGTCCCTGCAGTGCCGCCCAACGGATGTCGACGGCGTCGTGGTGGTGGTCCGGGTCGTCCGCCAGCCGGGCTCCGCACTCGGAGCACAGGCCGGGGCAGTCGTCCTGGCACACCGGCTGCATCGGCAGGGCAAGCACCACCGCGTCACGCAGCACTGGTTCGAGGTCGAACAGGCCGTCCTCGATGAAGAGCCTGTCCTCGTCTTCCTCGGCGTCGTCGGTCGGCTCCGCCTTGGGGCGGCCCCGATCGTCGGCGTCAGGGTACGAGAACATCTCCTGGAAGTCCGCTTCGAGCTCCAGCTCGAGCGGCTCCAGACACCTTACGCACTCCCCCTCGGCCTGTGCACGGGCGGTGCCTGTGACAAGCACCCCTTCCATGACCGACTCGAGCCGGAGTTCGAGCTCCACCGGGGCGCCTTCCGGCACTCCGACGACTCCCGCGATCCCCAGATCCTTGGGAGCGTCGATCTCGCGGGTCAGGCGCTGCAGCGCACCGGGCCGCCGCCCCAGCTCGTGCGTGTCGAACACGAGAGGCTTGCGGTGGTCGAGGTGTGCGTTGGGAGCCATTCCTGCTTTCGATCTTCGAGCTCAGAGGGACGCCGCCCTTCGGTGTTCCCGGGCAGCGTTGATCGCGGACGTACGCGCGACCGAAGAGCCAGGATACTGGACCTTTCGCTCACGGCCCAATCCGGTGGTCCCGCGCTGGTTCTTATTGGCCGCGACCCTGCTCGTAGGCCCTCAGCTGCTCCGGCGTGATCATGCCGGTGTCGAAGAGGCTGGTCTCGTCGAGGGCGTACGACTGCTGGGCGTGCTGCGCCTGCTGGGCCTGTCCGGCGTCGTAGGCGGCCTGCTGGGCGTCGTAGCCCTGGTACGCGTACGGGTCGGCCTGCTGGTAGCCGTAGGGGTCCTGCTGCTGGGCGTAGGCCGGCTGCTGCGGGTAGCCGCCGCCGTAGGTGTCCTGCTGCTGGTAGCCGTAGGCGGGCTGCTGGTCGTACTGCTGCTGGTGCGGTACGGCCGCCGCGGCCGGGGTGTCCTGTTCGGCCAGGGCCGCGAGGTCGGCGAGGTAGTCGGCGTCGCTGGAGTGCTGGACGGTGCTGTCGTCGTCGGCGAGCGCGCCGAGGTCGTCCGTGGCGATCCGGCCGTGCAGCTTGGCGCGGCCCTTGCCGACGGCCTCCAGGGTCTTGGCGAGCACCGCCTCGAAGGCGCCGAGCTTGGTGTCGACGTAGGCGTCGGCGTCGCGGCGCAGGGTCTCGGGGTCGTGGCTGCGCTCGGGGGCGTCCTCGTCCTCGTAGCCCTGCTCGTCCAGGCCCGGGCCGGTGCCGAGGAGCTTCTCGCGGCCGCGGCCGACCGAGCCGAGGGTCTTGGTGAGGACGACCTCGAAGTTGGCGAGCTTGGAGTCGACGTAGTCGTCGGCCTCGGCGCGGACCTCCTCGGCCTCCCTGCGGGCCTCGTTCAGGATGCGGTCGGCCTCGGCCTGGGAGCGGCGGGCGACCTCGGTGTCGGAGATCAGCGAGCCGCGCTCGGCGTGCGCGCCGGAGATGATCCGCTCGGCCTCCTGGCGGGCCTGCTCGACCATCGACTCGCGGTCGCCGATCAGCTCCTGGGCCTGGGCGAGGGAGTCGGGCAGCGCGGCCCTGACCTCCTCCAGCATCGCGAGCAGTTCGGCGCGGTTGACCACGCACGAGGCCGACATGGGCATCGACCGGGCGCCGGAGACCGCGGCGACGATCTCGTCGAGCTTCTTCTGCACGTCCACCTGTGCTCGCCACTCTCTACAGCTGTGTTGGAGACGGACGGGACGACTGTAGCCCCATCAGTCCTTGCGCAGGCGCTCGTTGAGGGCCCGCAGCACCACCGGCGGCACCAGGTGCGCGATGTCGCCGCCCCAGGTCGCGACCTCCTTGACGAGCGAGGAAGACAGGAAGCTGTAGGTGGGGTTGGTGGGGACGAACAGGGTCTCCACACCGGACAGCCCGTTGTTCATCTGGGCCATCTGGAGTTCGTAGTCGAAGTCGCTGACCGCGCGCAGGCCCTTGACGATCGCGGGGATGTCGCGCTGCTTGCAGTAGTCGACGAGGAGTCCGTGGAAGGCCTCGACCTTCACGTTGCCGTACTCGGCGGTGACCTCGCGGATCAGCTCGATCCGCTCCTCGACCTCGAACAGGCCCTTCTTGGACTTGTTGATCATGACCGCGACGTAGACCTCGTCGTACAGACGGGAGGCGCGGGAAATGATGTCGAGATGTCCGTTGGTGATGGGGTCGAACGACCCGGGACAGACGGCGCGGCGCACTTGAGATCCCTCGCTCTCCGGTCCGGTCATCGTGCGTCTTCGCACGTAGAGGCGGCGCGACCGTACCAAAACGTTCCCTCGCCGTAACGACGGGACCGGAGTGCTTCAAAACCCTCCGGCCACCCGAATTCACCGCCTCTGGTGCTGCGCTCCACGGTGACGAGCGCGTCCGTCGCGAGCCAGCCCCCCGAGCGGAGTGTGAGGAGAATCTCCCGAAGATCGTGATCTGTGACTCGGTACGGCGGGTCGAGGAAGACGATGTCGTACGGCTCGGTCGGCGCCGGTTGCTGGATGATCTGCTCCGCTTTGCCGGCCCGGACCTCGGCGCCCGGGAGGGCGAGATTCCTGACGTTCTCGCGGATGGTGCGGGCGGCGCGGGCGTCGGCCTCGACGAGGAGGGTGTGGCTCGCGCCGCGGGAGAGGGCCTCTAGGCCGACGGCGCCTGAACCGGCGTAGAGGTCGAGGACACGCTCGCCGTCCAGGGGGCCGCCCAGGAGGGACTGCCAGGTGGAGAGGAGACCTTCGCGTGCGCGGTCGGAGGTGGGGCGGGTGCCGGTCCCTGGCGGGACAGCTAGGCGGCGACCGCCGGCTGCGCCGGCGATTACGCGGGTCATCTGTGGTCCTTGGTCTGTGGGCGGCTTCAGGTCTCAGTGTGGCTGGTCGCGCCCGCGCGGCGGTAGCCGCATATGGATTACAGCCCCGCGCCCCTAGGAAGTCTCCCTCAGCCCTTTTCCAGGTACTGCTCCCTCTCCTCGTCCAAGAGCGCATCGAGCGCCGTGCGCAGGCCCGGAAGGTTCTTGAGCTCCGGGTCCGCCTCCACCACCGCCACCGCTTCCTCCCTCGCCTCCGCGATGACCTCCTCGTCCTCGATGACCGCGAGGACCTTCAGGGAGGTGCGGGCGCCGGACTGGGCCTGGCCGAGGACGTCGCCCTCGCGGCGCTGCTCCAGGTCGATGCGGGAGAGCTCGAAGCCGTCCAGTGTCGACGCCACCGCGTTCAGGCGCTGGCGGGCGGCGCTGGCCTCCGGCATCTCGGTGACCAGGAGGCAGAGGCCCGCCGCGGAGCCTCGGCCCACCCGGCCGCGGAGCTGGTGGAGCTGGGAGACGCCGAAGCGGTCGGCGTCCATGATCACCATGGCGGTGGCGTTGGGGACGTTGACGCCGACCTCGATGACCGTGGTGGCGACCAGGACATGGGTCTCGCCGGCGGCGAAGCGGCGCATGACCGCGTCCTTGTCGTCGGGATGCATACGGCCGTGCAGGACCTCGACCCGCAGCCCGCTCAGCGGGCCCTTGGTGAGTTGGTCGGCGATCTCCAGGACGGCCAGCGGCGGGCGCTTCTCGGCCTCGTCCTCCGCGGACTTGCGGACCTTCTTGGGGTCGTCCTCGTCATCGCCGATGCGGGGGCAGACGACGTACCCCTGATGGCCGTTCTCCACCTCCTCGCGCACGCGTTCCCAGGCGCGGGCCAGGAAGTGGGGCTTGTCGGCGGCCGGGACGACATGGCTGGCGATCGGCGAGCGGCCGGCCGGGAGCTGGTCGAGAACGGAGGTCTCAAGGTCGCCGAAGACCGTCATCGCGACCGTGCGCGGGATGGGCGTGGCCGTCATCACGAGGAGGTGCGGGGGCTGTTTGCCCTTGCCGCGCAGGGCGTCGCGCTGCTCGACGCCGAAGCGGTGCTGTTCGTCGACGACGACCAGGCCGAGGTCGTGGAACTGGACCTTGTCCTCGATCAGCGCGTGCGTGCCGATGACGATGCCGGCCTCGCCGGTGACGAGGTCGAGCAGTGCCTGTTTCCGCGCGGCCGCTCCCATGGACCCGGTCAGCAGCACCACCTTGGTGGCGTGCTCGGCCCCGCCCAGCATCCCGCCCTCGGCCAGCTCACCCATCATCTCGACGACCGAGCGGTGGTGCTGCTGGGCGAGCACCTCGGTGGGCGCGAGCATGGCGGCCTGACCGCCGGCGTCGACGGTGGCGAGCATGGCGCGCAAAGCGACCATGGTGTTGTGGGTGACCGTGAAGTTGTCGGTGACATAGGCATGGCTCGGGTGGGCGACGCTGATGCACTGGACCGGCTTGCGTCCCACGTATTCGACAGCCCGGATTCCCCGCCTGAAGGTGTTGTATTTCGGCCGGGGGTGTACGCGTGCAGCCTTACGGGCCAGCCGGAATGGCGCGTACTCCTCGGGCAGGGCCACCGAGACGTTGAAAGCGGCTCGCTTCGGCAGGACTCGTGCGCGGCCACCCAGCGAGCGCACGAGCCAGGCGACGTCGTCTGCGAGCCTGCGTGACGCCGAACAGAGCGAGATGCTCATGCCGTCCGCCTGGACAGTGCCGTCCGTGTCCAGCAGACCTTGCAGCAGGGACAGACGATTCTTGATCGACGTGTTCTTGAATTCGCAGGGCACGAACTTGTCGTGTGACGTCACGCCCCACAGGTTCAGGTCGCGCAAGATCTGGATCACGGGATTTCGGACACCGCCGGCACGTTGTGTCAGCTGGATCGTGTAGTCGCAGCCAGAGCCCTTCACCGGCACCAACCGGCATTCCGGCGCGACAGCTGCCGCCGCGGCATCACGGATCTCGTCGTCGATCGTGGACAACCGCAGGTTGTGCCGGAACGAGCCGTCACCCAGGAGCAGACCGAACAGGTAGGGATCCAGGGGCAGTCCTGTGTCGCCGCCGAGGTCGACGGGGGTCGCGGCCGGGATGTACCACTTCGAGGAGCCGTTCGCCTTGAACGTGTCCAGACGGATCTCCCGACTGGTCATGATCTTCGGCGCCTGCCCTCGGTGCCATCCGCAACTGGTACCGACGATCCAGAGATGTTCGTCGTCGCACTCGACAGAGCTGCCGTCGGACAGCACCAGCCGCCAGACGTCGCGCTCTCCTTGCGGGAAGACACCGTCGATCAGCGCGATCTCTCCGTCGGGCACGACAACTTCATCCCCCACCTTCAGGTCCCCCATACGACGGAAACCGGTGGGAGTCAGCACCAGCGAGTCAAGGGGTTGTGCCTTGCCCGATCCGACCTCGCCCTGCAACAGCCGGTGCATCGGATGCTCCGTCGCCAGGTCGTCGAAGATCTCCTTGGAGACCTTCTGCTGGCCCTCCGTGAGGGTGAAGGGGAGGCGGTCGTCGAAGGCCGTGAGGAGGCCGTCCGGCTTGGGGCGGCGGGCGACCGCCGGGAGCTGGGCGTCGGCGTGGCGGCGGCGGGCGAGGGCGACCTGGAGGACGAAGGCCTCGTCCCATTTGAGGCGGGAGCGGGCGTCCTCGATGTCGGCCTTGGTGTGCGGGCGGTGGATCTTGAGGAGGGCCTCCGGCAGCGGCAGGAGCCCTCGGCCCTCGCGGAGGGAGTCCGGGAGCGGGTCGACCGCCTCCTGGGCGCTCGGCAGGACCGTCTGGATCGCCTTGCCGATCTTCCAGGACTCCAGCTTGGCCGTGGCGGGGTAGATCGGGATGAGGGCGCCGGCCCAGGTCTCGACCGTCTCCGTCGCCTCGTCGTCGGCACCGCGCAGCAACTCGTACGCCGGATGTGCCAGTTGGAGTCGGCGGTTGAAGACGGAGACCTTGCCCGCGAACATCGCGCGTGTGCCGGGCAGGAGCTCCTTGTGGGGCTTGTGGACGCCGTTGCCGAAGAAGACCAGTTGGAGGCGGCCGTTGCCGTCCGTGATGGTCACTTCGAGGCGCTGGCCCTTGCCTCGCGGGGCCTTGGCGGAGGCGAAGGTGTGCAGGCGGGCGTCGGCGACCATCGCCACGACCGTGACGTGCTCGTCCATGGGGAGGTCGGCCAGGTGGGTGAGCTGGCCCCGCTCCTCGTATCTGCGCGGGTAGTGGTGCAGGAGGTCGCCGACGGTGTGCAGGCCGAGGTGCTCGGCCATCACCTTCGCGGTGGGTGGGCCGAGCACCTTTTTCAGTGGTTCTTCGAGTGCGGGCACGAGATCCATTGCACACCACGCCACTGACATTGCCGTATACGTCTTGCGAAACACCTGGTCAGGCGGGCTGTTCCGGCTTTAGGATGGCGCGCCTCCGGCCATCCCCTCCGCGGTCACCGCCCCACCGGGACCGCCCGACCCCGCGCCGTAGACCGTCCCCCGCCCACGGCGCCGTTGCGATGGACTCCCAGACCTCACAGGCATCCCAGGCTTCTCCGTCCCACACCTTCCAGGTCGACCTGCGTGGTCTGGTGGACCTGCTCTCCCATCACCTCTACTCCAGTCCGAAGGTCTATCTGCGCGAGCTGCTGCAGAACGCCGTGGACGCCGTCACCGCCCGGCGGGCCGAGGAGCCGGGCGCCCCGGCGGAGGTGCGGCTGTACGCGGCGGGCGGCGCCCTGCGGGTCGAGGACTCCGGCGTCGGGCTCACCGAGACGGACGTGCACGAGCTGCTGGCCACCATCGGCCGCAGTTCGAAGCGGGCCGACGGGATCCAGGAGGCGCGGTCCGAGTTCCTCGGGCAGTTCGGCATCGGGCTGCTCGCCTGTTTCGTGGTGGCCGAGCGGATCCGGGTGGTGAGCCGCAGCGCGCGTACGCCGGACGCGGCGCCGGTGGAGTGGACGGCGAGCGACGACGGTTCGTACACCGTGCGGACGTTGGCGCCCGAGGCCCGGCCCGAGCCCGGCACCACCGTGCAGTTGACGGCGCGGGCGGGGGCCGGGGAGTGGCTGGCGCCGGAGAAGGTCCTGGCGCTGGCGCGGGACTTCGGCGCGCTGCTGCCGTACGACGTGCGGGTGGACGGCGAGGCGGTCACCGAGCTGCCGGCGCCCTGGGACCGGTCGTACCCCTCCCCCGCCGGCCGGAGGGTGGCCCTGGCGCGGCACTGTCATGACCTGTTCGGGTTCACTCCGCTGGACTCGATCGAGCTGAACGTGCCGCTCGCGGGCGTCCGCGGGGTGGCGTACGTCCTGCCGTCGGCGGTCAGTCCGGCGCAGCGGGCCACGCATCGCGTCCACCTCAAGGGGATGCTGCTGACCGAGCGGGCCGAACAGCTGCTGCCGGACTGGGCGTTCTTCGTGCGGTGCGTGCTCGACACGGACAGTCTGCGGCCCACGGCGTCGCGGGAGGCGCTGTACGAGGACGAGACGCTGGCCGCCGTACGGGAGGCGCTCGGCGAAAGGATTCGGTCCTGGCTGACAGGACTCGCCGCGGGCGATCCGGAACGGCTCGCGGCGTTTCTGTCGGTCCACCACCTGGGCGTGAAGTCGCTGGCGCGGCACGACGCGGAGATGCTGCGCACGATGCTGCCGTGGCTGCCCTTCGAGACGACGGACGGGCAGGTGTCCCTGGAGGAGTTCGCGCGGCGGCACCCGGTCGTGCACTTCACGCGGACCGTCGAGGAGTTCCGGCAGGTCGCGCCGATCGCGTCCGCGCAGGGCATCGGGGTGGTCAACGGCGGTTACACGTACGACAGCGACCTGGTCCAGGCGCTGCCGTCAGTGCGGCCGGGGACGGTGGTCGCGGAGCTGGACGCGGAGACCGTGACCGCGCATCTGGACTCCGTCGACCCGGCGGAGGAGCTGGCGCTGGCCGGCTTCCTGGCCGCCGCGCGGGCCACGCTCGACCCGCTGGGCTGTGACGTCGTCCTGCGTGCGTTCCACCCGCTCACCGTGCCCGCGCTGCACCTGGACGACCGCGCGGCCCGCCACGAGCAGGCCCGCGCGGACGCCGAGGCGCAGGCGGACGACCTGTGGGCGGGCATCCTCGGCTCGCTGCGCGGCACCGCTCCCCGCGCGCGTCTGGTGCTCAACCACCTCAACCCGCTGATCCGGCGGATCAGTTCGCTGCGCGGGCCGGAACTGATCGGCACCGCCACGGAGTCCCTGTACGGGCAGGCGCTGCTGATGGCGCAGCGGCCGCTCAGGCCCGCGGACTCGGCGCTGCTGAACCGGGCCTTCATCGGACTGCTGGAGTGGGCGACGAACGGCGAGGAGGGGCACTGATGGGGGAGATCACGGACTTCGACGCACTGCGCCGGGCGATGGCGGAGAACGGCGAGCAGCCTGAGGGCCCCGCCCGCAACGCGCGCGCGGAGCAGCTGCTGGCCGAGGCGGAGAAGCTGAACATCCCGCTCGCCGTGATCGAGGCGCTCGGACACCAGCTGAAGGTCTACAACTACAGCTCCGAGAAGGACAAGATGTTCGTCCCCTTCGCGCGTCTGCTGCGCATGTGGGACGAGCGGCCCGAGGACTTCGACGAGTACGAGACCCATTCGCTGCACTGGGTCTTCAAGTGGATGTCGTCCGGGATGCTGGACCAGCCGCACATCCCGCTCGCCTCGATAGAGAAGTGGCTCGGCGAGATGGAGCACCGCTACCGGCTCGCCGGGCACTCCGAACGGGCGGTGCGCAGCGTCGAGTTCACCGTGGCCGCGCATGTCGGGGACACCGCGCGCGCGGAGCGGGCGTTCACCGCGTGGCTGGCCGCCGACCGGGACGCCATGGCCGACTGCCACGCGTGCGAGCTGAACGGGCAGGGCTGGTGGCGGGCGGAGCAGGGCCGGGACGCGGAGGCGCTCCGGCTGTGGGCGCCGGTCCTGGAGGGCGAGTTCACCTGCGCGCACGAACCGCACGCGGTCCTCGCGTCCTCCCTGGTCCCGCTGCTGCGGCTGGGCCGCCTGGACGCGGCACGGGCCAACCATCTGCGGGGCTTCCGGCTGGTGCGGGCCATGGAGAGCATGCGCACCGCGTACGCCGACCATGTGGAGTTCTGCGCGCTGACCGGCAACGAGGCCCGTGGCCTGGAGCTGCTCGCGGAGCGCCCGGCGTACTTCACGGATGCCGGGCATCCGCGCGGCAAGCTGGAGTTCCTGAGCGTGGTCACGCTGCTCATGGACCGGCTGACCGGCCTCGGCCTGGGCGACCGCCAGGTGCCGGGACCGGCCGGCCGGACGTGGACGGCCCGCGAACTCGCCGCACACGCGCGTGCGGAGGCCCTGGACCTGGCCGGCCAGTTCGACCGGCGCAATGGCACGACGTACGTCAGCGACCGGGCACGCGCGCGTATGGCGCAGGAACCGCTGGTCGAGCGGCTGCCGTTGGGCGTGCGCGCCGCCCGCCAGGCCACCGCCCCGGCCGCGCCTCCCCCGCCGGCCGCACCGGAGACCGACCTCACCGCCCTGATCGCCGAGGCACGCCGCCTCTCGGACGGCCTCCAGCCGAACGCCGTGGAGGCGTGGGCGGCGGTCGCGCGGGCCGCGGAGGGCGTCGAGCTCGACCCGCGTGACCAGGCGGAGATCGTCGACCACCGGGCGATGGACCTGGGCCCCGCGGGCCTCGACCTGTTCGAGCACGCCGCCGAGCTCTACGCGACGGCGGGCGATCCAGGGGAGGCGTTGGCGGCACGCACGCGTGGGGCGTTCATGCGGGCCCTCGCCGGTGACGTGGAGGGCGCGCTGGCCGCGGTCGCGGGGCCGTACGACGAGGCGCTCGCCCTGTACGCCGAGGACGGCACCGGCGTACGGCAGACGGCGTCGGTGCTGATGGGGCGGGCGCGGATCCTGCTGCGGCGGGTGCAGGCGGCCGAGGAGGAGGGCGCCGTACCGGCGTCGGTCCTGGCGGAGGCCGAGGCCGCCGTCCGGGAGGTGCTCGCGCTCGTCGACGGGCGGGTCGGCGAGGACGTGCGGCTCGGCTCGCGGGACGCCGAGGCGCGGGCCATGCTCGCGGAGCTGGCGGCGCACGCCGGGGACCTGCCGAGGGCCGCCGAGCTGTTCGCGCGGGCCGCTGAGGGGTTCGTGGCGGCGGGGCTGCCGTGGTTCGCGGTGGAGTACCAGGCCAGGCTGGCCGGGCTCGCCCACCATCTCGGCGACATCGGGCAGGCCGAGTGGGCGCTGCGGGCGGCCCTGACGCACGGCGAACCGTATCTGGAGGCCACCGGGCGGGCCCAGCTGCACCTCCAGCTCGCCGAGGTGCTCGGCGGCACGGGACAGCCGGAGGAGGCCGCGGAGCAGGCCCTGGAGGCGGCGCACTGGGCCGACGAGGCCGGTGCCGGACCCACGCTCGGCGCTTGGGCGCGGCATCTGCTCGGCGGGTTCCTGCTGCGGCAGGGCCGGTGGGCCGAGGCGGCGGCGGTGCTGGAGTCGGCGCTGCCCGACCTGAGCGTCGACACGCACGGCGACGCCGCGGTCGTCCAGGCGCAGTGGTGGCTCGGCGACTGTCTGAGCGAGCTCGGCGAACACCGTGAGGCCGCCGAGCACCGCCTCCGGGCCGCCGAGATCGCGCGCGAGTGGCCCGAGCAGCAGGACCACGCGACGCTGGCCCACCTCGCCGGGGAGTCGCTCAGTCAGGCCGGGCTGCCCGACGAGGCCGACCGTGCGTACACGCGCGCGGGCGAGCTGTGGCGCGAGGTCGGTGACGTGCACGGGCTGGTCCGCTCGCTGCGCGCCCGCGCGTGGCTGGCGCTGCGCGCGGAGGGCGGGCAGGACGAGGCCCGGGAGCTGATGGCGGAGGCGGTGCGGGAGTGCGGGGAGGCGCTGGGCGCGGACTCCGTGGGCGACGAGGCCCGGCAGCGGCTCGTCGCCGAACTCGGGCACACCCATCGGCAGTACGGCGACCTGCTCGCCCGTTCGGCCGCCGAGGACGCCGAGGACGAGACGATCCAGGCCGCCCTGGAGGACGCCCTCGCCCAGATGACCGAGGCCATCGTGGTGTTCGCGTCCCTCGGCGACGAGGCCCTGCACAGCCGTACCGGCGCCGAGCTCGCCGCGGGCTGGCTGGAGGCCGACCTCAGCCGCCCCGACCGCGCGGTGGCACGCGCGCGTGCGGTGCTGGCGGCGTACGAGGACTACGAGCCGTACGAGGCCCATGGGGCGTACGACGAAGGCGAGGACGACGAGACGGCCGAGGCGCGCTGCGCGGAGGCCCGGCAGATGCTCCAGGTGCTGGACGACTAGGGCGCCCCCCAGCAGCCCCCAACGGCTCCCCACGCCTGTCGGCGACCCGCTACTCGACCCCGATGAGGAGCAGCGCCCCCTGGCGTCCGCCCCGGTACACCACCGTGTCGACGGCGAGGTACGCCTCACGGACACGTGCTTCGAGATGGTCGGCGATGGACTCGGGGGCGTCGTCGCCGAGGACGAGGGTCACGAGTTCGCCGCCCGCCGACAGCATGCGGTCCAGGACGGTCTCGGCGGCGGCGGTGACGTCGGAGCCGATCACGGCCACGTCGCCGTCGATGAGGCCGAGGACGTCGCCCGCCTCGCAGATGCCGGCGAGGGTCCAGGACTGGCGTTCGGCGACGGCGACCTCGGCGTAGCGGGTGGCGCCGGCGGCCGAGGTCATCGAGACGACGTCCTCGTCGAAGCGGCGCTCGGGTTCGTGCACGGCGAGCGCGGCGATGCCCTGGACCGCGGAGCGGGTCGGGATCAGCGCGACCCGGATGCCCTCGGTGCGGGCCTGCTCGGCGGCGGCGGCCGCGGTGTGGCGCAGGTCGGCGTCGTTGGGCAGCAGCACGACCTCGCGCGCGTGGGCCCGTCGTACGGCCTCGACGATCTCCCCGCTCGCGGGCGGCTCCCCGGGGCGCGCGAGCACGGTGGTGGCGCCGGCCTCCGTGTAGAGCCCGGCCAGCCCCTCGCCGGGCACGACGGCCACGACAGCCCGCTGGACCCGTTCCCGGGGCGGTCGCTCGCCCCCGCGCGTGTGGACGTCACCGAGCCCGAAGTGCGTGATCCGGATCCGGTACGGCCGCCCCGCCTCGACGCCCGCCTCCACGGCCGCGCCCGCGTCGTCGACATGCACATGGACGTTCCACAACCCGTCGCCCCCGACGACGACGAGCGAGTCCCCCAGGGCGTCGAGGCGGGTCCTCAGCCGCGCCACGGCCGCGTCCTCGGCCTCCAGGAGGTAGATCACCTCGAAGGCGGGCCCACCGGCTTCCGAAGGCGCGTCCGCGCACTCGTCCACGGCCGCCGTGTCGGAAACGGCAGCCACGCGCGCGTGCGCAACGGAAGAAGCCGCCACCACTCGGGGCATCTCCCCGGTGAACGTCTCCACCAGTGCCCCGAGCACCGCCACCAGCCCCCGGCCGCCCGCGTCGACCACCCCGGCCCGCTCCAGGACCGCCAGCTGCCCCGGGGTCGCCGCGAGCGCCGCCCGCGCCCCTTCGTAGGCGGCCCGCGCGACCGCCCCGCAGTCGCCCTCGTTCCCCTCGGCGGCGTCGGCCGCGGCCGAGGCGACGGACAGGACGGTGCCCTCCACCGGGTGGGCCACGGCCTCGCGCGCGGAGTCGGCCGCGCGTCGCAGGGCGAGGCGGAGACCGGTCCCGTCGGTGTGAGACGCCTCACCGTCGCGGGCGAGGACCTGGGCCATGCCGCGCAGCAGCTGGGCGAGGATCGTCCCGGAGTTCCCGCGGGCGCCTATGAGGGCGCCGTGCGCCATCGCGCGGGCCGCGTCGGCCAGAGAGGGCTTGCCGCTCTCGTCGTAGGCGGTGAAGACGGCCTCGACGGCCGCCGCCGCGGACTCGGCGGTCAGATACAGGTTCGTGCCGGTGTCGCCGTCGGCCACCGGATAGACATTGATCGCGTCGATCTCCTCGCGCGCCCGCCCGAGCGCCTCCAGCGCGAGACCGCACCAGGTGCGCACCGCGAGAGCATCGAAGAATGTCTGCGGCACCTGCGCCACCTGCGCCTCCTTGGACTGCTGGACGTGGACGCAGCGTAGACCCCGGGGAGGTGTCCACCGGAAGAGGGCCGGGAGCAGGGCCCTGAGCAGCCATGGTAGTTTCGTTCTACTGGCGCAGTCGTTGTATGCTGCTCCGGTTGCCCGATCCGATCGGGCCATTCCCCTGGCAGCGCCACTCAGATCTCTGATCCTACGATCTCGATCCCGGCTTGCCGGGATCCAACCGTAAGTGCATCTGAAGTCTTTGGAGTGACCCGTGGCTGCCAACTGCGACGTCTGCGGCAAGGGGCCGGGCTTCGGCAACAACATCTCGCACTCGCACCGCCGTACGTCCCGTCGCTGGAACCCCAACATCCAGCGCGTCCGTACCGTGGTCGGCGGGACGCCGAAGCGCGTGAACGCTTGCACCTCGTGCATCAAGGCCGGCAAGGTCTCGCGCTGACGCACAGCTAAGCGCGCGGCCACTGCTGGTTCGCTGCACTGAGCCGGTCCACCTCCGGGTGGGCCGGCTTTTTGCCGTGCCTATGCGGTGAACCGCCAGGCATGATCGACAGGGCCGATGCCATCGCCCAGCGCGAACCCGCCCTTGATCGCCCCGGTGACGTACGCCTTCGCCTCGGTCACCGCCTCCGGCACGGACCGCCCCTTCGCCAGCTCCGACGCGATCGCCGAAGCCAGCGTGCAGCCGGTCCCGTGGGTGTGCCGGTTGTCGTGGCGCGGCGCGCGCAGCCAGTGCTCCTCGGACCCGTCGGTCAGCAGATCGACGGCGTCCCCCGTGAGGTGACCGCCCTTGATGAGCACCCACCGGGGCCCGTACGCCAGTACGGCCTCGGCGGCCCTCCGCAGGTCTCCCTCGGACTCGACGTGCACCCCGGCCAGTTGGGCCACCTCGTCGAGGTTCGGGGTCGCCACGGTCGCGGCCGGGAGCAGCCGTGTGCGCACCGACTCCAGCGCGGAGGCGGCCAGCAGCGAGTCGCCGTGCTTCGACACCCCGACCGGGTCGACGACGGCCGGGGCGTCGGTCCCGGCGAGCAACTCGGCCACCGCCTCGACCAGTTCGGCCGAGGCCAGCATGCCGGTCTTCACGGCCTGTACGCCGATGTCGTCGACGACGCTGCGGTACTGGGCCCGCACGACCTCGACGGGCAGCGGCCAAGCCCCTTGCACACCCAGGGAGTTCTGCGCGGTGACGGCCGTGACGACGCTCATGCCGTGCACGCCGAGCGCGAGCATCGTCTTCAAGTCGGCCTGGATTCCGGCTCCTCCACCGGAGTCGGAGCCCGCGACCGTCAGCACGCGGGGCTTCACGACTCGATGTCCCCGAAGTGGTCCCAACCGCCCTTGCTCGTCCACGGCGCCCCGTCGACCGTCACCTGGGGCAGCGCCGAGGGGTTGAGGACCTCGCCGATGACCTTCCAGCGGGCGGGCAGCTTCACGTCCGGCGGGAAGGTCGCCACGATCGCGTGGTCCTCTCCCCCGGTCAGCACCCACTGCATGGGGTCGACGCCGACCGCCTGCCCGATGTCGTTCATCTGGGACGGGATGTCGATCGCGCCGGAGCGGATGTCGATGCGGACCTTGCTGGCCTCGGCGATGTGCCCGAGGTCGGCGATCAGCCCGTCGCTCACGTCGCACATGGCCGTCGCGCCCAGGCCCGCCGCCGCCGGTCCCGCGTGATACGGCGGCTCGGGACGCCGGTGCGCCTCCACGAACGCCCGCGGCGAGCGGAAACCCCGCGACAGCACCGCGTACCCGGCCGCGGACCAGCCCAGCCAGCCCGTCACGGCCACGAGGTCGCCGGGCTGCGCGCCGGCCCGCGTGACGGGCTCCTGGTTGCGCAGATCGCCGAGCGCGGTGATGGAGACCATGATGGTGTCCCCTCGTACGACATCTCCCCCGACCACGGAGGCGCCCGCGACCTGGCACTCGTCGCGCAGGCCGTCCATGAGCTCGGACGGCCAGGTCACCGGGAGTTCGGCCGGGACGACCAGGCCGAGCAGGAGGGCCGTCGGTACGGCGCCCATGGCGGCGATGTCCGCGAGGTTCTGTGCGGCGGCCTTGCGGCCCACGTCGTAGGCCGTGGACCAGTCCCGGCGGAAGTGCCGCCCCTCCAGGAGGATGTCGGTGCTGGCCACGACCCGGCGGTCGGGAGCGGCCACCACCGCGGCGTCGTCGCCGGGGCCGACCCGGACCGCCGGGGTGGTGGTGAGACGGGAGGTGAGCTCCCTGATGAGCCCGAACTCCCCGAGCTCACCAACAGTGCCCTTCATTGCCCTTTCGCCCCTTCTGTCCCTTGCCGTGCCCGGTCGCGCGTGACCAGTGTCCTCGATACGGTCGAAGTGACCGTCAACTTCTGCCATGTCTGCACCCCGGCGCGGGCGTCCGCGCCCCCGCAGGTCTCCCCGCGGCGAGCGGCGACGCGATACCGTGGCGTTCCTTTTCCCCACATGATCCTCGTGGCCGCCCTGGAGGTTCCGTGGTACAGGCGTACATCCTGATCCAGACGGAGGTCGGCAAAGCGTCGACCGTCGCCGAGACGATCAGCAAGATTCCTGGGGTGATCCAGGCCGAGGACGTGACAGGACCTTATGACGTGATCGTGCGGGCCCAGGCGGACACCGTCGACGACCTCGGTCGGATGGTGGTCGCGAAGGTCCAGCAAGTGGACGGCATCACCCGCACCCTGACCTGCCCGGTCGTCCATCTGTAGCCCCCGTCTACCCTTGGCCGGTGAACTCTTTCCGTCACCGGCTCATCGGCCTGCCTGCGCTCGCCCTGTTGATCACCGCCGCGGGCTGCTCATCTGCAGACGACAGCGCGTCGGCGGCGGTTCCCAGTCCCGGCACGAAGGCCACCGAGCTGTGCCGGAAACTGGACAAAGCACTGCCGGCCAAGGTGGACGGTGAGAGCCGTGAAGACCCCGAGCCCGCGTCCGCGCTGACCGCGGGCTGGGGGAACCCGGCGATCATACTGCGCTGCGGTGTCACACGACCGCCGAAGATGGTCGACCCGAAGGTGGCCGAAGGCGGCGACCCGAGCGCCGTCGCGGGGGGCGTGAACGGCGTCGACTGGCTGATGGAGCAGCAGGACGACGGCGCCTACCGCTTCACGTGCGCCAACCGCGAGGCGTACGTCGAGGTGACCGTGCCGAAGGGTGTGGACACGTCGTCCGTGCTGATCGACCTGGCCGAGTCCGTCAAGAAGGCGATCCCCGAAGGGATCGCCGACTAGACCGCCACCGGGCTCAGCGCAGGCCCGTCGACCTGCGCAGCGCCGCCTGGATCAGCCGGTCCACCAGCTCCGGGTAGCTGACCCCGGTCGCCTGCCACATCTGCGGATACATCGAGATCGGCGTGAAGCCCGGCATCGTGTTGATCTCGTTGATCACGAACTCGCCGTCCTCGGTGAGGAAGAAGTCCGCGCGGACCAGCCCCTCGCAGGACGCCGCGTCGAAGGCGTCCACCGCGAGCCGCTGCACCTCTGCGGTCTCCTCCGGCGTCAGCGGCGCCGGCACGAGCCCCGGGGTGGAGTCGATGTACTTGGCCTCGAAGTCGTAGTACGCGTGCGCGTCCGGCGGCGGGATCTCGGCCGGAACCGAGGCACGGGGACCGTCCTCGAACTCGAGCACCCCGCACTCGATCTCCCGGCCGCGCAGGGCCGCCTCGACGAGGATCTTCGGGTCGTGCCGCTGGGCCTCGACGATCGCCTCGTCGAGCCCGGACAGGTCGTCGACCTTGGTGATGCCGATCGACGAACCCGCGCGCGCGGGCTTCACGAACAGCGGCCAGCCGTGCTCACCCGCGAAGTCGACGATCTTCTTACGGGCGGCCGACTCGTCCTGCTCCCACTCGCGGGGCCGAATCACCACGTACGGGCCGACCTTGAGCCCGAAGGAGGTGAACACCCGCTTCATGTACTCCTTGTCCTGACCGACCGCCGAGGCGAGCACGCCCGAGCCGACGTACGGGACACCGGAGAGCTCCAGCAGACCCTGAAGGGTGCCGTCCTCGCCGTAGGGGCCGTGCAGGACGGGGAAGACGACGTCGACCTCACCGAGCGCCTTGGGCACCGATCCCGGTTCGCTGTACACGACTTCGCGGTTCGCGGGGTCGACGGGGAGCACCACTCCGCCCTCGTGCGACTCGGCCAGCTCGTCGACGTTGGGCGTACGGCGCTCGGTGATCGCCATGCGGTCCGGTTCGTCGGCGGTGAGCGCCCAACGGCCGTCCTGGGTGATGCCGATCGGCAGGACGTCGTACTTGGTCCGGTCGATGGCCTTCAGGACGGCGCCGGCGGTGACCACGGAGATCCCGTGTTCGGAGCTGCGCCCGCCGAACACGACGGCCACGCGCGGCTTGCGAGACGGCTGCTCAGGGCTCTGGGGGAGGTTCTCGGTGCTCATATCGCGTTGAGAGTACCCGTTGGTAGAGCCCCGATACAGCGTGCCTCCACCCGCGTCGCTCAGCGTCGTTCGGGCTTCGCGCTGCGCGACATCAGCTCCTTGACGGCGACCACCGGAGGCTTGCCCTCGTGCACGATGGCGACGACCGTCTCGGTGATCGGCATGTCGACGCCGTGCCTGCGGGCCAGATCCAGCACGGACTCACAGGACTTGACGCCCTCGGCGGTCTGCTTGGTGACCGCGATGGTCTCCTGGAGGGTCATGCCCTTGCCGAGGTTGGTGCCGAAGGTGTGGTTGCGCGAGAGCGGCGAGGAGCAGGTCGCCACCAGGTCGCCGAGACCGGCGAGTCCGGCGAAGGTGAGCGGGTCGGCGCCGAGCGCGACACCGAGCCGCGCGGTCTCCGCGAGGCCGCGCGTGATGAGCGAGCCCTTGGCGTTGTCGCCGAGCCCCATGCCGTCCGCGATGCCGACGGCGAGCCCGATGACGTTCTTCACCGCGCCGCCGAGCTCACAACCGACCACGTCCGTCTCGGTGTACGGCCTGAAGTACGGCGTGTGGCAAGCGGACTGGAGTTTCTGCGCGACCGCCTCGTCGGTGCACGCGACCACCGCGGCGGCCGGCATCCGGGCGGCGATCTCGCGCGCGAGGTTGGGCCCGGTGACCACGGCGATACGGTCCTGCCCCACCTTGGCGACGTCCTCGATCACCTCGCTCATCCGCATGGCGGAGCCGAGTTCGACGCCCTTCATCAGCGACACGAGGACGGTGTTCGGCGCGAGCAGCGGCACCCACTCGGCGAGGTTGCCGCGCAACGTCTGCGAGGGGACGGCGAGAACGGTGAAGTCGGCGTCGCGCGCGGCATCCGCCGCGTCCGTCGTCGCCCGCAGGTTCACCGGGAGTTCGACGCCGGGAAGGTAGTCCGGGTTCGTACGCGTGGAGTTGACCGCTTCCGCGAGTTCGGCGCGGCGGCCCCACAGGGTGACCTCGCAGCCCGCGTCGGCGAGGACCATGCCGAAGGCGGTGCCCCACGATCCGGTACCGAAGACAGCCGCCTTGACGGGCTTGCTCACTTGGCGTTCTCCTCCTCGTGGCCGGCCTCGGCCTGACTCCGCCTGCGCTGCTCGATCCGCTCCTTGCGCGGGTCGTAGGGCGTGGCGGGCGCCTTCTCGCCGCGGATCTCCTCCAGCTGGCGGGTGATGGCGGCCATGATGACCTCGGTGGCGTCCTTGAGGAGGTCCGGGGTCATCTCCTTGTCGTAGAACGGCGTCAGGTCCACCGGCGGGCCCGCGAGGACCTTCGAGGTCTTGCGCGGACGGAGGTTGAGCTTCTTGGCGTACGGCGGCAACACCTCGTTGGCGCCCCACTGCGCGACCGGGATCACCGGGCACTTGGTCTGCAGGGCCACCCGCGCGGCGCCGGTCTTGCCGGTCATCGGCCACTGGTCGGGGTCCCGGGTGATGGTGCCCTCGGGGTAGAACGCGACGCACTCGCCGCGCTCCACGGCGTCGATCGCGGCCCGGAAGGCGCTCAGCGCGTCCGTGGTCTCGCGGTAGACGGGGATCTGTCCGGTGCCGCGCATGAAGGCACCGACGAATCCCTTCTTGAAAAGACCGCTCTTCGCGAGGAATCGCGGAACACGGCCGGTGTTGTACTGAAAGTGCGCGTACGCGAAGGGATCGATGTGCGAATTGTGGTTCACCGCGGTGATAAATCCGCCATCAGCCGGAATGTTCTCCATTCCGCGCCAGTCCCGCTTGATCAGAACCACCAGCGGCGGTTTGGCGATCACCGCTGCCAAGCGGTACCAGAAGCCGATTCTGCGGCGGGGCACGCGGACACCTTCCTCTAGGGGCCTTCAGGGCCGCACAAGTGTCGCCCCAGGCCGCCGGTCTGTCGAGAACACCGTACGCCTCGCCGCGACGACCGCCAGATGGCCCAGGTGACGGCTGAGTGACAATGACCGCGACAAGAGAGGGACGGAACGCTCGTGCAGTGGACCTTGGTCATACCCCTGAAGCCCCTGGAGCGGGCCAAGAGCAGGCTCTCGGACACCGCGGCGGACGGGCTGCGCCCGGGCCTCGCCCTCGCCTTCGCCCAGGACACCGTGGCAGCGGCGCTGGCCTCCCGCGCGGTCGGGGATGTGGCAGTAGTCACGGACGACCCGCTGGCCGGCCGCGAGCTGTCCGCCCTGGGCGCCCGAATCGTCCCCGATGAGCCGCGCGGCGGCCTGAACGCGGCGCTGGCGTACGGGGCGGGGGTCGTACGCGCTTCGCACCCGGAAACCCCCGTAGCGGCCCTGAACGCCGACCTGCCCGCCCTGCGCCCGCTGGAATTGGCCCGGGTACTGGACGCAGCGACGGAATTCCCCCGCGCTTTCCTTCCGGACGCGGCAGGAATCGGTACGACGCTACTGGCGATCCACGGGGACCAGGAATTGCGCCCGTCATTCGGCACGGATTCCCGGGCCAGGCATCGTGCGTCGGGGGCGGTGGAACTGGCTCTCACGGACGTCGACTCGGTACGCCAGGACGTGGACACGGGCGAGGACCTGAGAGCGGCGCTGGCGCTGGGGGTGGGGCCCCGTACGGCGGCAGCGTCGGCGCGCTTGCTGATCCCGGGCTCTTGAGGCCGACGGCACTGCAACGCCCCAGGGGCGCGGGGAGCTGCGCGACCAGCCGCGACAGGCCCGCACCCGACGACGAACCACTAGGCTGACGACCATGCAGGCCACCGCATACACCTACGACGCCGACACCCGAACCGGCAGCGTGCTGCTGGACGACGGCACCCCCGTCCCCTTCGACGCCCCGGCGTTCGACGCAGGCGGCCTCCGCCTGCTCCGCCCCGGCCAGCGGGTCCGCATCGAACTGGACGGCGACAAGGTCACCCTCGTAACCCTCCAGACCTTCTAGAACGCGCCGCGGGCCGGACTCCATGAACGGAGTCCGGCCCGGCGCGTGAGTACCGCTCGCCCCTTACCTCTTGCGGGCGGTGGCCTTCTTGGCGGTGGTCTTGCGAGCCGTCGACTTCGCGGCGGGCGCCTTCTTGGCGGTCGCCTTCTTCGCCGGGGCCTTCTTGGCCGTCGCCTTCTTGGCGGTGGTCTTCTTCGCGGCGGAGGTCTTGGCGGCGCCCGTGGTCTTCTTGGCCGTCGTCTTCTTCGCCGTGGTCTTCTTGGCGGCCGCCGTGGTCTTCTTGGCGGTCGTCTTCTTCGCCGTGGTCTTCTTCGCGGCGGCGGTCTTGGTGGTGGCCTTCTTCGCGGCGGCCTTCTTGACCGTGGCGGAAGCCCCACCGGTCAGGCTGCCCTTGGGGGCCTTCTTGACCGCGACGTCGTTCTTCGGGAGCTTCTTCGTGCCGCTCACCAGGTCCTTGAAGCCCTGGCCCGCACGGAAGCGGGGAACGGAGGTCTTCTTGACCCGAACCCGCTCGCCCGTCTGGGGGTTCCGGGCGTACCGGGCCGGGCGGTCGACCTTCTCGAACGAACCGAAGCCGGTGACCGAGACCCGGTCCCCCGCCACGGTCGCGCGGACGATGGCGTCCAGGACCGCGTCGACCGCGTCGGCGGCCTGCTGACGGCCACCGACCTTGTCGGCAATCGCTTCTACGAGCTGCGCCTTGTTCACGTCTTCCCCTTCGGAGACATTGCCCGAACGAAACTGTTCAGGCTTTTTCGCACGTTAGGCAGATATATACCGCAAATCAAACACGAAACGGGCTTATCACCCTTGTGCCGCAACGGGTTCGGCTGTCTCGGACTTGTTCAGCGTTCCTCTTCGGGGAATCGACCCGCGTCGAGGTCCGCCGTGAAGGCCTCCAGACGCCTTGCCGCATCGGCGAGATCGTGCTTGGCCGCGGCCGTAATGACCAGCAGCTTCCGGGTCAGCGCCATCCGTACGCCCTCCGGGACTTGCAGTGCGCGCACCCTTGTGTGCGCTTCCTTGAGTTGGTCCGCGACCGCCGCATAGAGCTCGAGTTGGCCGTCGTGTTCCATGCACAGATTGTGCCATCTGGGGCGAGTTGTCGCCCGCTCAGGGTGCAACTGCCGCCTCAAACGGCCTTCCGGGCGCGTGCCGAAGCCACGGCCACAACAGTCGCGTACCCCTGCAACACCCCTTCTAACGTGGGAAGTTGAGAAGCGTTTTGGGCGGGCGCAGGGCCGTTCGGGTGCAGACACGGCTGTACCCCCGATCGGGCTGATCGGGGGTACAGCGGGGGGTGTTCGGTGGCCGAAACTCGACCTGTTCAGTTGTGCCGCGCGAGGGTCGCGGTCAGACCTCGAGCGTCCGCGGCTTGAACGAGGGCCGCTTGGCCTCGTACGCGGCGATGTCGGCCTCGTTCTGGAGGGTGATGGAGATGTCGTCGAGGCCGTTCAGCAGCCGCCAGCGGGAGTTCTCGTCCAGCTCGAAGCTCGCGGTGACGCCCTCGGCGCGCACCTCGCGGGCCTCCAGGTCGACCGTGATCTCGGCCTGCGGGTCGTTCTCGCTGAGCTCCTGCAGCTCTTCCACGATCTTCTGGTCCAGAACGACCGTGAGCAGGCCGTTCTTGAGCGAGTTGCCGCGGAAGATGTCGGCGAAGCGGGAGGAGATGACGGCCTTGAAGCCGTAGTTCTGCAGCGCCCACACGGCGTGCTCACGGGAGGAGCCGGTGCCGAAGTCGGGGCCGGCGACCAGGACCGTCGCGCCCTTGCGCTCGGGCTGGTTGAGGACGAACGTCTCGTCCTTGCGCCAGGCCTCGAACAGCCCGTCCTCGAACCCGTCCCGCGTGACCTTCTTGAGCCAGTGAGCAGGGATGATCTGGTCGGTGTCGACGTTGCTGCGGCGCAGCGGGACGGCCCGGCCGGTGTGCGTGGTGAATGCTTCCATGACTGATCAGACTCCAGCGGCGACAGGGGCGTCGGACAGGTCGGCGGGCGAGGCCAGGTGGCCCAGCACGGCGGTCGCGGCGGCGACCTGCGGCGAGACCAGGTGCGTACGGCCGCCCTTGCCCTGCCTGCCCTCGAAGTTGCGGTTCGAGGTGGACGCGGAGCGCTCACCCGGGGCCAGCTGGTCGGGGTTCATGCCCAGACACATCGAGCAGCCCGCGTGCCGCCATTCGGCACCGGCGTCCTTGAAGACGACGTCCAAGCCCTCGGAGACGGCCTGCAGACCGACCCGCGCGGAGCCGGGAACGACCAGCATCCGTACGCCGTCGGCGACTTTGCGGCCCTTGATGAGCTCGGCGGCGGCGCGCAGGTCCTCGATCCGGCCGTTGGTGCAGGAGCCTACGAAGACGGTGTCCACCTTGATGGAGCGCAGCGGCTGTCCGGCCTCCAACCCCATGTATTCCAGGGCCTTTTCGGCGGCGAGGCGCTCCGAAGCGTCTTCGTACGAAGCGGGATCGGGGACGTCCGCCGAAAGCGGCGCGCCCTGACCGGGGTTGGTGCCCCAGGTGACGAACGGCGACAGTTCGGCGGCCTCGATGACGACCTCGGCGTCGAACTCGGCGTCCTCGTCCGTCTTCAGGGTCTTCCAGTACGCGACGGCCGCGTCCCAGTCCTCGCCCTTGGGGGCGTGCACCCGGCCCTCGAGGTAGTCGAAGGTGGTCTGGTCGGGGGCGATCATGCCCGCGCGGGCACCGGCCTCGATCGACATGTTGCAGATGGTCATGCGGGCCTCCATCGAGAGTTTCTCGATGGCGGAGCCGCGGTACTCCAGGACGTAGCCCTGGCCGCCGCCGGTGCCGATCTTGGCGATGATCGCCAGGATCAGGTCCTTGGCGGTGACGCCCTCGGGCAGTTCGCCGTTGACCGTGATGGCCATGGTCTTCGGGCGGACCAGCGGCAGCGTCTGGGTGGCCAGCACGTGCTCGACCTGGGAGGTGCCGATGCCGAACGCCAGGCCGCCGAAGGCACCGTGCGTGGAGGTGTGGGAGTCGCCGCAGACGACGGTCATGCCGGGCTGGGTCAGACCCAGCTGCGGGCCGACGACGTGCACGACGCCCTGCTCGACGTCGCCCAGCGGGTGCAGGCGCACGCCGAACTCGGCGGCGTTCTTGCGCAGCGTCTCCAGCTGGACCCGGGAGACCGGGTCGGCGATGGGCTTGTCGATGTCGAGGGTCGGGGTGTTGTGGTCCTCGGTCGCGATGGTGAGGTCGAGGCGGCGCACCTGGCGACCGCTCTTGCGGAGGCCGTCGAAGGCCTGCGGGCTGGTCACCTCGTGCAGCAGATGCAGATCGATGAAGAGGAGGTCGGGCTCGCCCTCGGCGCGCCGGACGACGTGGTCGTCCCAGACCTTCTCCGCGAGTGTCCTACCCATCGCTTTCCCTCCGGCCGGCAAGAGGTGCGCCGGCCCAACTAGAGATCTTCCGGAAGCGGCGCCCGCACCCCTGGATTCCCGGGCAGCCGCCGCCAGGCCCGTTTGGTCCGCGGGCCGCTGTGCATCCAAGGGTTGCGCGTCTCACGAAAAAAGGAACTTGCGTTTCACAGAGTGAGACGTGAGTATCGTTTCATGGACAACAGTAGCGGCGTCGGCGTTCTGGACAAGGCAGCCCTTGTCCTCAGCGCCCTGGAGTCCGGTCCGGCCACCCTCGCGGGGCTTGTGGCGGCCACCGGACTGGCAAGACCCACGGCCCACCGGCTGGCCGTGGCTTTGGAACACCACCGTATGGTGGCGCGCGACATGCAGGGCCGTTTCATTCTCGGCCCGCGCCTCGCGGAACTGGCCGCGGCGGCCGGCGAGGACCGTCTCCTCGCCACGGCGGGCCCGGTCCTGACGCACCTGCGTGACGTCACGGGCGAGAGCGCCCAGCTCTACCGCCGCCAGGGCGACATGCGCATCTGCGTCGCCGCGGCGGAGCGCCTGTCCGGCCTGCGGGACACCGTCCCGGTCGGCTCGACGCTCACGATGAAGGCCGGTTCCTCGGCCCAGATCCTGATGGCCTGGGAGGAACCCGAGCGCCTGCACCGCGGCCTCCAGGGCGCCCGCTTCACGGCGACGGCCCTGTCGGGCGTCAGGCGCCGCGGCTGGGCCCAGTCGATCGGCGAGCGCGAGCCGGGCGTCGCGTCCGTCTCAGCGCCCGTACGCGGCCCTTCCAACCGGGTCGTGGCCGCCGTGTCCGTCTCCGGCCCCATCGAGCGTCTGACGCGCCACCCGGGCCGTATGCACGCCCAGGCGGTCATCGACGCCGCGGCCCGCCTCTCCGAGGCCCTGCGCCGCACGGGCTGAACCCCGGACCGGGACATCGACGAAGGGGCCTGCCCCAACGCCGCGGCAGGCCCCTTCGTTCCCCCGATCCCCCCGGGTCAGCCGGTCTTCCCGGCCGCCTTCGCCGACCGGTGCGCGAACCGGTCCTTGGCGTAGCGCCCCCGCCGCTCCAGCGGCACCTGCCCGTGCGCCGCGGCGAGCCCGAACGCGGGCATGTCCCCGTAGATCGCCTCGTACGACCCCTCGGGCACCACATAGGCCTCGTGCCAGATGCCCACATGGCCCTTGACCTTGCCCTCCCGCTCCTTGCGGTTGAGGAGCCCCCAGATCCGGTGGTGGATCATCTCCGGCGAGTGGGCGTAGGCGTAGAGCTTCTCCTTGGACTCCCAGTACTGGACGATGTAGTACGTCCGCGGCGACGCCGTCAGCATCACCTTGCCCAGCAGCCCGCGGCTCGGGTCCTTGGCGAGCTCCGCCAGCATGCGGAACATCGACACCATCACGAGCCCCCACTGGTGCACGGCCCAGAAGTGGTTGATGCGCATCCCGATGAGCAGGACCACCACGTCCCCCTCGGCATCGGCGGTCGTACGCCCCAGCACCCGCTTCGTGAACACGGCTCCCCCATGGCTCCCTCATCGGATAGCGGCACTATCCTTCTGGATGATGCTTGGATAGTGGCACTCCCCAATGAAGGGCGCAAGACATGCGGCTGGCCGAACTGAGCGAGCGTAGTGGGGTGTCCACGGCGACGATCAAGTACTACCTGCGCGAAGGGCTGTTGGCGCCCGGCCGCCAGGTCAACACGACCACCGCCGACTACGACGAGGAGCACCTGCGCCGACTGAGGCTGATCCGCGCGATGATCCAGGTCGGCCGGGTGCCGGTGGCGACGGTCAAGGAGGTGCTGGGGCACGTCGACGACGACTCCTTGCCTCGCGCGATGCGCCTGGGCGCGGCGGTCTGGGCCCTGCCGCAGGTTCCGGAGCCGGACGCGGACGACGAGTTCGTGCAGGGCGCGCGGGTCGCGATGGAGGGGCTGCTCAAGACCCTGGGGTGGTCCAACGCCCAGGCCATGACGACGATCTCGCCGTCCTTCCGCTCCCTCGTGGTGGCGACGGCCGCGCTGCGCCGGCTCGGCTACGACTGGAATCCCGAGACGCTCGTGCCGTACGCCCGGCTGATGCGCCAAGTCGCCGAGCTGGACATGGAGTTCATGGAGTCCCACGTCTCGGAGGCGGAGAAGGCGGAGGTGGCGGTGCTGGGTGTGGTGCTCGTCGAGCCGATGCTCCAGGCGCTGCACCGGCTGGCGCAGGAGGAGGAGTCGACGCGGCGGTACGGCTTCGAGTAGGGCGGCGGGAGCCGGTCCCCGAGAACGGAGAAGGCCCCCCACCGAAGTGGAGGGCCTTCCTCTACGTACCCCCGACCGGATTCGAACCGGCGCTACCGCCTTGAGAGGGCGGCGTGCTAGGCCGCTACACAACGGGGGCGTGGAGCCTGCGTCTCCGCAGGTCCGAGCTGGTCTACCTGGACTCGAACCAAGACTAACTGAACCAGAATCAGTCGTGCTGCCAATTACACCATAGACCAATGTGGTTTAGACCAGTCAGTACCCCCGACCGGATTCGAACCGGCGCTACCGCCTTGAGAGGGCGGCGTGCTAGGCCGCTACACAACGGGGGCCCTAGCGATCCTGCATCGATGGTGGTGGGAGCTACCCGAACCACCTTCGCGGGAAGGATCTGTACCCCCGACCGGATTCGAACCGGCGCTACTGCCTTGAGAGGGCAGCGTGCTAGGCCGCTACACAACGGGGGCTTTGCAGATGAGCTCTGCGAGCTGGCCTACCTGGACTCGAACCAAGACTAACTGAACCAGAATCAGTCGTGCTGCCAATTACACCATAGGCCACTGGAACGCAAGCCCCGATGGGGATCTTGTTCTAGTTTCGCGCTGTGGGTTTCCGGCCTCTCGGCCCGCTCCCCTCGGCGCAGGAAGAACATTACCCGAAGG
Source organism: Streptomyces justiciae (assembly GCF_015163075.1). Classification (GTDB taxonomy): domain Bacteria; phylum Actinomycetota; class Actinomycetes; order Streptomycetales; family Streptomycetaceae; genus Streptomyces; species Streptomyces justiciae. The sequence goes on along the minus strand of NZ_JADDXU010000028.1, from coordinate 40,342 downwards.
TGGACGGGGCTCCAAAACGGGTATCCGCGCCGAGGAGCGCGGGGAGTTCGGCGAGGGTGGCGATCCGGTGCGGGCCGACGGGCGCGTCGATGCCGGCGTACCCGCCGTCACGGTTGATCCACACCGAGAGCAGCCCGGCGTCGGCTGCGCCCCGGCCGTCGATCTCCGGATGGTCCCCGACGTACGCCACCTCGTGCGGGGCGAGGTCCAGGGCGTCGCAGGCGGCGAGGAAGGCGGCGGCCTCCGGCTTGGAGACGCCGAGTTCGGCGGCGCACAGGATCGCCTCGAAGCGGTCGTGGACACCGAGACTGCGCAGCTTGCGGTCCTGGACCTGGATGCTGGAGTTGGAGAGCACCGCGTGCCGGTGGCTGGCGGCGAGGGCGTCGAGGGCGGGCAGGACGTCCGGGAAGAGCTCCCAGACGGTCTCGTAGTGGTCGACGTACCGCTGGAACCAGGCGTCCGCCTCCGCGTCGCTCAGCTGCTCGCCCAGGAACGCCCGGACCCGGTCGCGGCGCTGGCCCTGGAAGTCGACCTCTCCGGCGGAGAACCGCGCCCACTGGACGTCGGTGATCTCCCGCCAGCGGACGATGGCCTGCTCGACGCTCTCGTACCCGTCCAGCAGTCCCTCGGCCGTCAGATGCAGCCGCATGCCGGCGCGGTCGGCGCCGGTGTAGTCGAAGAGAGTGTCGTCGACGTCCCAGACCACGGCCCGAATGCTCATGATCCGACGGTAACCCGGGAGTTGCCGCCCTGTCCGGGGTACGGCGAAGGGGCGGCACCCGGTGGTCCGGGTGCCGCCCCTCACGGGTGTGCGGGTTACGCCGCCAGCTTCGCCAGGGCCGCGTCGATGCGGGCCAGCGTCGTCTCCTTGCCCAGGATCTCCAGGGACTCGAAGAGCGGCAGGCCTACGGTGCGGCCGGTGACGGCGACACGGACCGGGGCCTGGGCCTTGCCGAGCTTGAGGCCGTGGGCCTCGCCGGCGGCCAGGACGGCCTCCTTCAGCGACTCCGCGGAGCTCCAGTCGGCCGCGTCCAGCTTCTCGCGGGCCGTGGTCAGGAGCGCGTCGCTGCCCTCCTTCATCGCCTTCGTCCAGGACGGCTCGTCGAAGACCGGCTCCGCCAGGAAGAGGAAGTCGACGTTGTCGGTGATCTCGGACAGGACCTTCAGACGGGTCTGGGCGTGCGGGGCGATCGCCTGCCACTTCGCCTCGTCGAACTCCTCCGGCGACCAGGGCGCGAAGGGCGCCTGGAGCCAGGGGGCGCAGCGCTCGGTGAAGTCCTTCACGTCCAGCAGGCGGATGTGGTCGGCGTTGATCGCCTCGCACTTCTTCAGGTCGAAGCGCGCCGGGTTGGGGTTCACGTCCGCGATGTCGAAGGCCGCGATGAGCTCGTCGGTGGTGAAGATGTCCTTGTCCGCCGAGAGCGACCAGCCCAGCAGGGACAGGTAGTTGAGCAGGCCCTCGGGCAGGAAGCCGCGCTCGCGGTAGAGGTTGAGGGAGGCCTGCGGGTCGCGCTTGGAGAGCTTCTTGTTGCCCTCGCCCATGACGTACGGCAGGTGGCCGAACTCCGGGACGGTCTTGGCGACGCCCAGCTCGATCAGCGCCTTGTACAGGGCGATCTGGCGGGGGGTGGAGGAGAGCAGGTCCTCGCCGCGCAGGACGTGGGTGATCTCCATCAGGGCGTCGTCGACCGGGTTGACGAGGGTGTAGAGCGGGGCGCCGTTCGCGCGGACGATGCCGTAGTCCGGGACGTTCTCCGGGGTGAAGGTCAGCTCGCCGCGGACCAGGTCCGTGAAGGTGATCGTCTCGTCGGGCATGCGGAAGCGGACGATCGGCTCGCGGCCCTCGGCGCGGTAGGCCTCGACCTGCTCGGCGCTCAGGTCGCGGCAGTGGCCGTCGTAGCCGGAGGGCTTGCCGGCGGCGCGGGCGGCCTCGCGGCGCTCGTCCAGCTCCGCCTGGGAGCAGTAGCAGTGGTAGGCGTGGCCGGCGTCCAGGAGCTTGGCGGCGACGTCCTTGTAGAGGTCCATGCGCTGCGACTGGCGGTAGGGCGCGTGCGGGCCGCCGATCTCGGGGCCCTCGTCCCAGTCGAAGCCCAGCCAGCGCATCGAGTCGAGCAGCTGCTGGTACGACTCCTCGGAGTCGCGGGCCGCGTCGGTGTCCTCGATGCGGAAGACCAGGGTGCCCTGGTGGTGCCGGGCGAACGCCCAGTTGAACAGGGCGGTGCGGACCAGGCCCACGTGGGGGTTACCGGTGGGCGAGGGGCAGAAACGTACGCGGACGGGTGCGCTAGCCACGCTTGACAACCTTGTTGGTGAGAGTGCCGATGCCTTCGATGGTGACGGCGACCTCGTCGCCGACGGTGAGCGGTCCGACGCCTGCCGGGGTGCCCGTGAGGATCACGTCGCCGGGGAGCAGCGTCATGGCCTCGGAGATGTTGACGATCAGATCCTCGATCGGGTGGATCATCTCGCTGGTGCGGCCGAGCTGGCGCTGTTGGCCGTTGACCGTGAGCTGGATGGTGAGGTCGCTCGGGTCGAGGTCGGTCTCCACCCAGGGGCCGAGCGGGCAGGAGGTGTCGAAGCCCTTGGCCCTGGCCCACTGCTTCTCGCGCCGCTGCACGTCACGGGCGGTGACGTCGATGGCGCAGGTGTAGCCGAGGATGACGTCCTTGACGCGCTCGCGCGGGACCTCGCGGCACATGCGGCCGATGACCACGGCCAGCTCGGCCTCGTGGTGCAGTTCCTCGGAGAAGGACGGGTACTGGATCTCGTCGCCGGGGCCGATCACCGAGGTGGACGGCTTGAAGAAGGCGAACGGGACGTCCGGGACGTCGTTGCCGAGTTCGCGCGCGTGCTCCGCGTAGTTGCGGCCGTAGGCCACGACCTTGTTGGGGAGCACCGGCGGCAGCAGCCGGACCTTGCTCAGCGGGACCTTCGTGCCGGAGAGCTCGAAGTCGGCGAACGGGATGCCCTTGATGATGTCGAGGACGAGTTCGTCCGGCTTGTCGCCCTCGACCGCGCCGAAGGCGACGTTCCCGTCGATGGAGAATCTGGCGATGCGCACGGGATCCTTGCGCCCCTTAACTGAGCTGGCTGGAGTCTGACGCTCCAGGCTAACGCGGGGAGGGGCGGCTGCCGCGCGCATTACCGAGGGCGCCCCGCGGATCGGCGTGGGCGCCCTGATGGTCGTACGGCTGTGATCTACTCGGCGGCAGCGGCGACCGGGATCTCCATCAGGACCGTGCGGCGCGGGTTGGCGGTCTGGGCCGGGAGGTCGACCGAGTGCTCCGGGAGCTCCGGGGTCTGCAGGTCGTCGGCGTCCTCGAGGTGCGCCAGCGTCGTGCGCCGCGGGTTGGCTATGTTGCGGAACATCATCGTCGTCTTCACGGTTGCAGTGGACCTTGTCGTCCTCGGGCGTCGGCGGAGTCCTGAAGGACCCTCGCGCAGACGCAGGTTGTCAAAGTGTTACGTCATGTAAAGCGTCAGGCTAAACATGCAATTCCCCTCCGAAGAGCGGAAGACCCCATGATCCGTGTGTGAGTTTGCTCACGACCCCAGGGGCAAAGCGGTCAATTCCGGCCCGCAACTCACCCCAACGAAACGGACATTGACCCCCTGAACCCATCATTCCGCTCCTGATCATGGCGACTGGGACACCCCCCGCACGTCAACGATCCGTTGGCATACGTCCGTTATCGTCCGGATCACTTTCTACGACCCGTAACTCAGCCCTTACGTGCTGTCACGTAGGTCACGGCCTGACCCACGGCCCTTGTTGGAGATCCGGCACTGTGCTGGAATCTCACGGACCGCCGCAGGATCGAGCCGGCGCACAGGGGGCGCACCGAGCGCCGAGTGGCGGCGAGAAGGGGGAGCCAGCGCCGGTCACTCACGACCATCGGGGGGCGTAATTCAGGACGCCCCCCGTAGTACGCCGACACCGTGCCGTTCCGTTCACGCGGAGGGCGCCTGGTCCAGAGGTTGCGACGCTAGTGCAGGGACGTTTCAAGAGGGATGGCAGTGCTTCGGCGGAGCCGGAGCCGCACGGCGGGACTGCCCCCAGCAATGGCAGCTCCTCGCCCCAGCACGCCCAGAACCCGGGCCAGGTGGCGTCCGGCGACGGAGGTGCGCGCCCCGGCGCGACGCCCTCCGGGGCCCCGAACCCCACCGCCCCGACGGTGAAGCCGCCGAAGGGCCCGAGCGGACCCGGCTCGCGAATAGCGCTGCGCAACTGGCGTATCTCCACGCGTCTGGTGTCGCTGCTCGCGCTGCCCGTCGTCGCGGCCACCTCGCTGGGCGCACTGCGCATCAGCGACAACGTGAACGACATCCAGCAGCTCGAGAACATGAAGCTGCTGACGGACATGACCAAGCAGGCCACGGCCCTGGCCGAGGCGCTGCAGAACGAGCGTGACCAGTCGGCCGGCCCGCTGGCGCACGGCTCCAGCGCGAGCGACTACACGATCAAGGGTCTGCGGGACAAGACCGACCGCGCCATCACGGACTTCGTCGACTCCTCGGAGGAGATCGGCGACCAGGGCAGCGGCCTCCAGGGCATCCGCGACAACGTGGTCCTCCTGGTGGGCAGCCTCCGCTCGATCGAGAAGGTCCGCAACAACGCGTACGAGGCCCCGGACAACTCCACCCAGACGGTGGAGGCCTACCACCGCCTCATCACGCAGCTGCTGGACCTCTCGCAGGACATGGCGCAGGCCACCAGCAACCCGGACATGATCCAGCGGACGCGTTCCCTGGCGGCCTTCTCCGCCGCCAAGGAGTACGCCTCCATCCAGCGCGCCGTCCTCGCCGCGGCCCTGCCCGCGAACAAGACGTCCTTCGGTGACCTCTCGGAGAACGACCGGCTGTACGCCCAGTCGGCCCTCACCAGCGAGGAGTCCGAGCTCAAGAGCTTCCAGTCCATCTACGGCAAGGCCAGCGCCGTGGAGCTCCTGGAGCCCATCGGCGACAACAACACGACCATCCAGTCCTCCGACACCTACGCCAGCCGCGCCCTGGACTCCACGAACGGTCTGGAGAACCTGGACAAGCGGTCGTACAAGGACTGGCTGGACGACAGCTCGACCAAGATCGACCAGATGGGCAAGATCGAGAGCACCCTGCTCGAGCAGATGGAGCAGAAGGCCCGCGAGCTGCGCAACGAGTCGGAGAGCGAAGCGATCATCTCCGGTGCGCTGATCCTGCTGGTGCTCGGTATTTCGCTCGTCGGCGCCTTCGTGGTGGCCCGCTCCATGATCCGCTCGCTGCGCCGGCTGGAGGAGACCGCCACCAAGGTCGCCACCGACCGTCTGCCCGAGCTGGTCAAGCAGCTGTCCGAGTCCGACCCGCAGGACGTCGACACGTCCGTGGAGTCGGTCGGTGTGCACTCGCGCGACGAGATCGGCAAGGTGGCCGCGGCCTTCGACGACGTGCACCGCGAGGCGGTCCGGCTCGCCGCCGAGCAGGCCCTGCTACGGGGCAACGTCAACGCGATGTTCACCAACCTCTCGCGTCGTTCCCAGGGTCTTATCCAGCGTCAGCTGTCGCTGATCTCCGAGCTCGAGTCCCGTGAGGCCGACCCGGATCAGCTGTCCTCGCTGTTCAAGCTCGACCACCTCGCGACCCGTATGCGTCGTAACGGTGAAAACCTTCTGGTGCTCGCGGGTGAAGAGCCCGGCCGCCGCTGGACCCGTCCGGTCCCGCTGGTCGACGTGCTCCGTGCCGCCGCCTCCGAGGTGGAGCAGTACGAGCGCATCGAGCTGGCCGCCGTGCCGACCACCGAAGTGGCCGGCCGCGTCGTCAACGACCTCGTGCACCTCCTCGCCGAGCTGCTCGAGAACGCGACCTCGTTCTCCTCGCCGCAGACCAAGGTCAAGGTCACCGGTCACGCGCTGCCCGACGGCCGCGTCCTGATCGAGATCCACGACACCGGCATCGGCCTCTCCCCCGAGGACCTCGCCGCGATCAACGAGCGGCTCGCCTCGCCGCCCACCGTGGACGTCTCGGTCTCCCGCCGCATGGGTCTGTTCGTGGTCGGTCGTCTGTCGCAGCGCCACGGCATCCGCATCCAGCTCCGGCCGTCCGACTCCGGTGGTACGACCGCGCTGGTCATGCTGCCCGTCGACGTCGCCCAGGGCGGCAAGAAGCCGCAGCCCAAGCCCGGTCAGGGCGCGGGTGGCGGTGCCCCGTCCGCCGCGCAGGCGGCCGCCGGTGCGGCCGCGGCCCGTGGCGGCTCCGGCCGGCCGGGCGGCGGTTCGCTCGGCGCCGGTGCGCCCGCGGGCGGTGCCCTCGGTGCCGGTGCTCCGGCCGGTGGCCGGCTCGGTGCCGGTCAGGGACCGCGGGCCGCGCTGCCGGGTACCGGCAACTCCGGTCGTCCGGGTGCGCCCGGTGGCGCGCGTGGGCCGCAGTCGCCGTCCGCTCCGTCGCAGGGCCGGCCCGCTCCGGCCGGTGCGGGCGCGGGCTTCGGCGGTCAGGCTCCAGGTGCTCCGCAGGGGCTTCAGGCCGCCGGTACCGGTGGGCCGCAGGACGCCTTCGGTGGCGGTCGGCCGCCGCAGCAGTCCGCCCCGTCGGCGGGCGAGCAGGGCGGCGGTCGGCGGAGCCGTCTGCTGCCGGGTCGCGGCGGTCCGCGGGCCGAGCTGCCGGGCGGCAACGCGCAGCAGTCGCGGCCCAGTTGGAGCGACGAGAACGCCCAGCCGCAGATCTCGCACGCCTCGCTCGACGCCCCGCGCGGGCATGACGAGCAGGACCCCTCGCAGACCTCGCGCATGCCGCGGATCGACGACCGGCAGGGCCCGGGCTCCACGTCCGAGTTCCCCCGCCCGGACTTCGACGCCCCGATGCCGGGCACCGGCGGCCCGCAGCAGACCGGCCAGTTCCCCCGGCCGAACGCGGTGCCGGGCGCCCAGGACTCCGGCCAGTTCGCCCGTCCCGGCACCTCGCAGGACTCCGGCCAGTTCGCGGCCTCGGACTTCGGTGGTCCGCAGAGCACGGGTCAGTTCCCCCGGCCCGACTTCGACGCCCCGCAGAACACCGGGCAGTTCGCCCAGCCGGGCGCCAACGCCCCGCAGGACGGCACGGGTTCCTTCGTCCGCTCGGACGTCTTCGGCACCCCGGCCCCCAACGGCCCGTCCGCGACCGGTCAGTTCCCGGTCCCGCAGGGCTACGACAACGGCTCCACCGGCCAGTTCCCGGCGCCGAACCACGACAGCAGCTCCACCGGTCAGCACGCGCTGCCAGGCCGCCAGTCCCCCGCCGGACCGGTGAACCCGCAGCAGACCGGCCAGTTCGAGCGGCCGCAGCAGGGCGCCGGACGCGGTCCCGCCGACTTCGGCGCCCCGCGGCCCCCGGCCCCGCAGCGTCCGCAGCGGCCGGTACGTCAGGAGCCCGAGGCGCTGCCGCCGGCGGCGAGCCCCGGCGACGGACGTACCCCGCTCTACGACACCCTGGAGACCAACTGGTTCCACGGTGCGCAGGGCGGCCAGGGCCAGGGTCAGCCGGCGAACGGCAACGGCGCGGCCCCGGCCGCCCCGGCCCAGGCTCCTCAAGCGCCGCAGGCCCCGGCTGCTCCGCAGCGACCCGGCTCGGCCGCCTGGCGCAGCTCGCCGAACGACGACCTCGTCCGGCAGGCCGAGCGCGTCCGGCAGCCCGCCGCGGGCGGTGTCACCACCTCCGGTCTGCCGCGCCGGGTGCCCCGGGCGAACCTCGTCCCGGGCACGGCTCAGCAGCAACAGCACCAAGCCGGTCCGGCGGTCTCCCGTGCGCCTGATGACGTACGCGGCCGTCTGACCAATCTCCGTCGGGGTATCGCGCAGGGTCGTCAGGCCGGCACCGGCCAGACGGGCAGCTTCCCGAGCCCCACTCACCAGCAGGAGCGTTAGTTGAGCCCGATGAGCCAGGCGGCACAGAACCTCAACTGGTTGATCACCAACTTCGTGGACAACACCCCCGGGGTGTCCCACACCGTCGTCGTGTCCGCCGACGGTCTTCTGCTGGCGATGTCCGAGGGTTTCCCGCGTGACCGTGCCGACCAGCTGGCGGCCGTCGCGTCGGGACTGACCTCGCTGACGGCCGGGGCCTCCCGGATCTTCGAGGGCGGCAACGTGGCACAGACGGTCGTCGAGATGGAACGGGGCTTCCTGTTCCTCATGTCCGTCTCGGACGGCTCGTCGCTCGCCGTGCTCGCGCACCCGGAGTGCGACATCGGCCTCGTCGGCTACGAGATGGCCCTGCTCGTCGACCGCGCGGGTGCGGTCCTCACGCCCGATCTCCGCGCGGAACTACAGGGCAGTCTGCTTCACTGAACCGCCTCGATCCACCCGTCTCACGAAATCACCGTCGGCCGACACAATCCCCCCACCGGCCTCACCAAGACGGCACGACTGACCGGAAGTTTGCTGTCCCGCCCGGAGGATCAATGACCCCGCCCACCGCCTCTCATGATCCGTACGCGGAGCCGTACGAGGATGAGGGCGACCAGCCGCTGGTACGTCCGTACGCGATGACCGGCGGCCGGACCCGGCCGCGCTACCAGCTGGCCATAGAGGCCCTGATCAGCACCACGGCCGACCCGGCAGCGCTCATGGGCCTGCTCCCGGAGCACCAGCGCATCTGCCATCTGTGCCGTGAGGTGAAGTCGGTCGCGGAGGTGTCGGCGCTCCTGGCCATGCCGCTCGGTGTGGCCCGCATCCTCGTCGCGGACCTCGCCGAGGCAGGGCTCGTCGCCATTCACCAGCCGGGCGGCGACGAGAGCACCGGCGCTCCGGACGTGACACTGCTCGAAAGGGTGCTCAGTGGACTTCGCAAGCTCTGACGGAGGCCGGGCGACCACCTCCGCGAAGATCGTGGTGGCCGGCGGCTTCGGCGTCGGCAAGACCACGTTCGTGGGCGCCGTCTCCGAGATCAACCCGCTGCGCACCGAGGCCGTCATGACGTCCGCGTCCGCGGGCATCGACGACCTCACCCACACCGGGGACAAGACCACCACCACGGTGGCCATGGACTTCGGCCGTATCACCCTGGACCAGGACCTGATCCTGTACCTGTTCGGTACGCCCGGTCAGGACCGTTTCTGGTTCATGTGGGACGACCTGGTGCGCGGCGCGATCGGCGCGGTGGTCCTGGTGGACACCCGGCGTCTTGCCGACTGCTTCCCCGCGGTCGACTACTTCGAGAACAGCGGTCTGCCGTTCGTCGTGGCCCTCAACGGCTTCGACGGACACCAGCCCTACGCGCCCGAGGAGGTGCGTGAGGCACTCCAGATCGGTCCGGACACCCCGATCATCACGACGGACGCCCGGCACCGCTCGGATGCGAAGAGTGCCCTGATCACGCTGGTCGAGCATGCTCTCATGGCACGTCTGCGATAGCACTCAAATCGTCCGCGCCATACGGCAGTTGTCGTAGATGCCCCGGAGCCGGCTGTGTCCTTTGACACGGTCGGCCCCGGTGTTCATAACGTTTCGGCAGAGGAATCGGGTGGTACGGCCACGCGTCGCGGTCAACCGGTGTCGCTGCGTCCACAAAGGCCCCGTCTTTTGACGGGGCTCGCTCTTTATGACCGTTTTATCTGGGGCTTACATCACTCGGAATCCCTGCACTCCCATGTTTGGACGAGCGCAGGACCACGTGCTGGAATGCCTGAACTGCCCAATAGTCAAAGACGTACTCATCAGTCGATGGCGAACTGGGCTCTGAGAGACTGCGGCACAACGTAGGTGCCGACCCCTCCGAGAGGTTGTTGGTCGAGTGAGGCGAAGCAAGAACGGTCCCGAGCCGTCGGCCCGGGGCAACTTCACCCCGCCGCCGCGCGGAGCGGCGCCCGCCCCTGTGCCCGGTTCCGAACCAACGGCTGCTCCGGCGCCGAGCGGTGGCCGGCTGTCCCCCCGCAACTGGCGGGTGCCGACCAGGCTGAACGCGATCCTGCTCATACCCGTGCTGGTCGGCCTCGTCATGGGCGGCTTCCAGGTGAAGAGCTCGATCGACACCTGGCAGCAGGCCGAGGACGCCGAGAAGACCGCGCGTCTGGTCCGTGCCGCCCTGACCTACGGCGACGCCCTCTACAACGAGCGCGACACCACCGCCGCCCCTCTCCTGCAGGGCAAGGGCCAGACCGACAAGACGGTCGTCGCCGCCCGCAAGGCCACCGACGACGCCGCCGACGCCTTCGACGAGGCCGCGCAGAACATGCCGCAGACGGCGGGCCTGCAGCGCCGCCTCCAGCTGTTCCGCGAGGTCGAGGGCGACCTCACCAAGCTGCGCGCCGCCGCGTACACGGACAAGCTCCGCGGTGTGCAGACCGAGGAGGGCTACGTCCAGGTCGCGCACCCCCTGATGGAGTTCGCCAACGAGCTCGGTCTCGGCACCGGAAACATCACCAGCTACGGCCGTACCGTCTACGCCATCGCGCTGACCAAGGCCTCGCTGTCGCTCGAGCGTTCCATCGGTATGCACCTGCTGATCGCCCCGGGCCCCAAGGACACCGACCTGGCCGCCCAGCGCACCGCGCTCACCTCGTACGCCTACCTCGAGGGCATCGCCATCGAGGAGTACGTCGGTGGTGGCACCGAGGCCGACGCGGCCAAGCTCGACACCCTGCAGAAGCAGGCGCTGGCGGACGGCAAGGCGATGTCCGAGGAGGCCGCGAAGAAGAACGCCGCCTACGTGGCGCCGCCGACCGACACGGCCACCTTCGTCAAGTACGTCGGCTCGCTGACCTCCACGGACAAGTCCGAGCGGGCGGCACTCGCCACCAAGGGCGTCACCGCGGAGAACTGGTGGGCGTTCAACACCCTCAAGTACAAGACGTACCGGACCATCGAGTCCGACATGAGCGACACCGCGGTGGACGAGGCCGCGAGCATCGCCGACGACGCCAAGCGTGACGCCCTCATCACCGGTGCCGCCGTCGTGGTCGCCCTGCTCGCCGCGTTCATCCTGGCCGGCATGGTGGCCCGCCAGATGTCCCGCTCGATGCGCCAGCTGCGCAACGCCGCCTTCGGCATCGCCGAGCAGCGCCTGCCGATGCTGGTCGACCAGCTGTCCCGCACCGACCCCGGCCGCGTCGACACCCGGGTGCAGGCCATCCCGATCACCTCCACCGACGAGATCGGCGAAGTCGCCCGCGCCTTCGACCAGGTCCACCGCGAGGCCGTCCGGCTCGCCGCCGAGCAGGCCCTGCTGCGGGGCAACATCAACGCGATCTTCACCAACCTGTCGCGCCGCAACCAGTCGCTGATCGAGGGCCAGCTGACCCTGATCACCGACCTGGAGAACAACGAGGCCGACCCGGACCAGCTGGAGAACCTCTTCCGCCTGGACCACCTCGCGACCCGTATGCGCCGCAACGGCGAGAACCTCCTGGTCCTCGCCGGCGAGGAGCCCGGCCGCCGCTGGGACCAGCCGGTCCCGCTGGTCGACGTGCTGCGCGCCGCCTCCTCCGAGGTGGAGCAGTACGAGCGCATCGAGCTCTCCGGCGTCCCGGAGGCCGAGATCCACGGCCGCGCCGTGACCGACCTCGTGCACCTGCTCGCCGAGCTCCTGGAGAACGCCACCACGTTCTCCTCGCCGCAGACCAAGGTCCGCGTCACCGCGACCCGTCTCCCCGACGGCCGCGTGATGATCGAGATCCACGACAAGGGCATCGGCCTGACCGCCGAGGACTTCGCGGACATCAACCACAAGCTGGCCAACCCGCCGACCGTGGACGCCGCGATCTCGCAGCGCATGGGCCTGTTCGTGGTCGGCCGGCTGTCCGACCGGCACGGCATCCGCGTCCAGCTCCGCCCCTCCGGCGAGCAGGCCGGCACCACCTCGCTGGTCATGCTGCCCGACGCGATCACCCACGGTGGCGGTGGCGAGCAGCAGGCGCCGGTCGACGAGTTCACCGTCTCGCAGATCATCCCGGAGCAGCAGTACCAGGGCGAGGACTTCAACAACGGTCTGCCGATGCGGACGGCCGCCGAGCTCGGCTTCGACGACAGCCGCTACAGCACCGAGGTCCCCGACGACATCCGTGAGCTGGACCCCGTGGGCCGCTCCCTGATGCGCGAGGAGCGCCGCGCGGCCCTGGAGGCCCAGGCGCACACCCCGCAGCCCGGCCAGGAGGCGCCCGCGGCCCCGTCGTACGGCGACGAGTTCGACGCCCGCCCGGCCGGGTACGACAACGGCCAGGGCGGCTACCAGGAGCCCGCCGCGTACGAGGAGCAGCAGCAGTCGGCGTACGCCGAGCCGCAGCACACCTCGTACGAGGAGCCCCGGCAGCCGTCGTACGACGAGCAGTACTACGCGCCGAACGGCGGCCTGCCGCAGAACGACACCTTCTCGTCGAACGGCGGCGGCTACCCCGAGCCCGCGTATGCGGAGCCGGTCCAGGAGGAGTCCGCGGCCGCCCAGACGGCTGTCCCCGAGAGCTTCCCGGCCTTCGAGGAGCGGCGTTACCAGGACGACTGGCCGCAGCAGGACGCCTATCAGAACGGCTACCAGGACCAGTACGCTCCCGAAGCGGAATCCGTGCAGGCCGCTGACGCGGGTGAGCGTGACCGCGTAGGCTTCGACCGTCCGGGACCTGCCCCGTCGTCCGTCCACGAGCTGACCGACGCCGGCCTTCCGCGGCGCGGCTCCGGCGGTGGCGCGGCGAACGGCACGAGCAGCGCGAACGGCACGGGCGGCAGCCTGTTCGAGTCGCGGCACACGAACCCGGCGCCGACGCCCTCCGCACCGGAGAGCAACGGCAGCGGCAACAACGGCAACGGAACCGGCAACGGCGACTGGCGCTCGGCCAACGACGAGCGCTGGCAGCAGGCATCGGCGCTCCGTAAGCCCAAGGCGGGCGGGGTCACCTCCTCCGGTCTGCCGCGGCGGGTACCCAAGGCCAACCTGGTCGAGGGAGCCGCCGAAACCACCCCCCAGGGGGGCCCACAGGTCTCCCGCGCTCCCGAGGACGTCCGGGGCAGGCTGAGCAACCTGCGCCGCGGTGTCCAGCGGGGTCGAAGCGCAGGAAGTGAAACGAACGGCCAGGGCCTCGGTCCTGACAGCACCTACAACCAGGAGCGTTAGTGTGAGCCCGATGAGCCAGGCGGCACAGAACCTGAACTGGTTGATCACCAATTTCGTGGACAACACCCCCGGGGTGTCTCACACGGTGGTGGTCTCCGCCGACGGACTCCTTCTGGCGATGTCCGAAGGGTTTCCGCGCGACCGCGCCGACCAGCTTGCGGCCGTCGCCTCCGGTCTGACCTCGCTGACCGCGGGTGCCTCGCGCATCTTCGAGGGCGGCAGCGTGAACCAGACGGTTGTGGAGATGGAGCGGGGATTCCTGTTCATCATGTCCATCTCCGACGGTTCCTCGCTCGCGGTGCTGGCCCACCCGGAGGCGGACATCGGCCTCATTGGGTACGAGATGGCCCTTCTGGTGGACCGTGCCGGCACGGTCCTGACGCCCGATCTGCGTGCGGAGCTCCAAGGGAGCCTTCTCAACTAACAGACAGACGGTGCGTTTTGGCGTCCCGGGGCCGTAAGGTTTCGGGACGCGGCTCCACAGTGATGCGGTGCCCGGCACAGTCGGAGGAGGAGAGAAAGTGGCAACACCCCCAGGCGGTTCATCGTCGGGCAATTGGTCGTACGGCCCCGGACAGGGCCAGAACGACGGTGCCCAGAACCCGAACCGTTACAACTTCCCCTCCGCACCCAGCCAGCGGCAGCCGTACGCACCCCAGCACCCCCAGGGTCCCGGGCCGTCGCCGTACGACCAGCCGCCCGCGCCGCGCATCCAGCCGGTGCAGCCGCAGCGACGCGCCCCTGAGCCGGCGCCCGCAGGGGCGTCGAACAACCCCTTGGTGCGCCCGTACGCCATGACCGGCGGCCGGACGCGCCCCCGCTACCAGCTCGCCATCGAGGCGCTGGTGCACACCACCGCGCAGCCGCACCAGATGCAGGGCCAGTTGCCCGAGCATCAGCGGATCTGCAACCTCTGCCGGGAGATCAAGTCGGTAGCCGAGGTCTCGGCTCTGCTGACCATCCCTCTCGGCGTGGCCAGGATCCTCGTCGCCGACTTGGCGGAGGCGGGACTGGTCGCGATCCATCAGCCCGGCGGCGACGAGAACGCCGGCGGCCAGCCAGACGTGACACTGCTCGAAAGGGTGCTCAGTGGACTTCGCAAGCTCTAGCGGCGGTCCTTCCCGCTCCACCACCTCGGCGAAGATCGTGGTGGCGGGTGGCTTCGGCGTGGGCAAGACCACGTTCGTCGGGGCCGTTTCGGAGATCAACCCGCTGCGCACAGAGGCCGTGATGACATCCGCGTCGGCGGGCATCGACGACCTCACCCACACCGGAGACAAGACGACCACGACGGTCGCGATGGACTTCGGCCGTATCACGCTCGACCAGGACCTGATCCTGTACCTGTTCGGTACGCCGGGTCAGGACCGCTTCTGGTTCATGTGGGACGACCTGGTGCGCGGCGCGATCGGCGCGATCGTCCTGGTGGACACCCGCCGCCTCGCCGACTGCTTCCCCGCGGTCGACTACTTCGAGAACTCGGGTCTCCCCTTCGTCATCGCCCTCAACGGCTTCGACGGCAACCAGCCGTACAACCCGGACGAGGTCCGCGAGGCGCTCCAGATCGGCCCCGACACCCCGATCATCACGACGGACGCGCGGCATCGGGCCGATGCGAAGTCAGCTCTTATCACGCTGGTCGAGCACGCGTTGATGGCTCGCCTGCGGTAGCGGCTAGTGGGCTGCCACGGACGGTTGTGTGCCGTCTGCGGCAGCCCGGGGGCTGGTCGCGCAGTTCCCCGCGCCCCCAAAAGACAAAACGCTGCAGGGCCCCTCTCCTGAAGAGAGGGGCCCTGCAGCGTCGTACGAGCTCAGTGCCAGCTGTGCGGGGCGCGGAAGCCGCCCTCGCGTTCCAGGCGGCGCCAGCCGGCCTTGGGGCGGCCGCGGTGGGCCTGGTCGGTGGACGACGGCTGGGCGGCCGCTCGGGCCAGGAGGAGGGCCGTGATGGCGGCGACTTCCTCGGGCTCGGCGTGGCCCTTCTCGACGCGGATGTCAGGGGTGTTCATAGGTCACAGTCTCCGTGAGAGAGGTTTCCGCAGCGGTACCTGTGGGTTACTGCGGGGGGTTGCCGTGCTTGCGGGAGGGCAGGTCGGCGTGCTTGGTCTGCAGCATCGCCAGGGACTTGATGAGGACCTCGCGGGTCTCCGCCGGGTCGATCACGTCGTCCACCAGGCCGCGCTCCGCCGCGTAATACGGGTGCATCAGCTCGGACTTGTACTCCTTGACCATCTTCTGCCGCATCGCCTCGGGGTCCTCGGCCTCGGCGATCTGCCGGCGGAAGATGACGTTGGCGGCGCCCTCGGCGCCCATCACGGCGATCTCGTTCGTCGGCCACGCGTACGTGAGGTCAGCGCCGATGGACTGGCTGTCCATGACGATGTAGGCACCGCCGTACGCCTTGCGCAGGATCAGCGAGATCCGCGGCACGGTCGCGTTGCAGTAGGCGTAGAGGAGCTTCGCGCCGTGGCGGATGATGCCGCCGTGCTCCTGGTCGACGCCCGGAAGGAACCCGGGGACGTCCAGGAAGGTGACGATCGGGATGTTAAAAGCGTCACACATCTGGACAAAACGCGCAGCTTTTTCCGACGCCTCGATGTCCAGGACACCGGCCAGGGACTGCGGCTGGTTCGCCACGATGCCCACGACCTGGCCGTCCAGACGGGCCAGCGCGCAGATGATGTTCCGCGCCCAGCGCTCGTGGACCTCCAGGTAGTCGCCGTCGTCGACGATCTCCTCGATGACCTTGGCCATGTCGTACGGCCGGTTGCCGTCGGCCGGCACCAGGTCCAGCAGAACCTCACCACGGCGGTCCGGCGCGTCAGTGGACTCCACGCGCGGCGGGTTCTCGCGGTTGTTCTGCGGGAGGAGGGAGAGGAGGTACCGGACCTCCGCGATGCAGGTCTCCTCGTCGTCGTACGCGAAGTGGCAGACGCCGGAGGTCTCGGCGTGCACGTCCGCGCCGCCGAGGCCGTCCTGCGTGATCTCCTCGCCGGTCACGGCCTTGACCACGTCCGGGCCGGTGATGAACATCTGCGAGGTCTCGCGGACCATGAACACGAAGTCCGTGAGGGCGGGGCTGTAGGCCGCACCGCCCGCGCAGGGACCGAGCATCACCGAGATCTGCGGGATGACACCGCTCGCCTTGGTGTTGCGCTGGAAGATGCCGCCGTAACCGGCGAGCGCCGAGACGCCCTCCTGGATACGGGCACCCGCGCCGTCGTTCAGCGAGACCAGCGGCGCACCGGCCGCGATGGCCATGTCCATGATCTTGTGGATCTTCGTGGCGTGGGCCTCGCCCAGCGCGCCGCCAAAGATCCGGAAGTCGTGCGCGTAGACGAAGACCGTACGGCCCTCGACCGTGCCCCAACCGGTGATGACACCGTCGGTGAACGGCTTCTTGGCCTCCAGACCGAAGCCGACCGCGCGGTGCCGGCGCAGCTGCTCGACCTCCTGGAAGGACCCGGGGTCGAGAAGGAGTTCGATGCGCTCCCGGGCGGTCAGCTTGCCCTTGGCGTGCTGCGCCTCGGTCGCCTTCTCGCTCGGTCCGGCCAGTGCCTGGGCACGGATCTCGTGCAGCTCGGCCACTCGTCCGCGTGCGTCCGTCGGCTCACCCGGCGCGTCATCCAAAACGGTCATGTAGTGACCTTACGAAGCACGGCAAGGAAAGCGGGCCGTCGACTCCGTACAGTCTCCGGCCCGTTTTCCTGGTACCCCTGAACAGAACCTGAGCGGCATGCAGCCGTTCCGACTGCTCAGGGGGCTTCCTGCTTGTAGGGGTCGCACAAAGCGGTCAGCCGAGAGCCACCTCACATTCGTGCGTGGCGCATGCCCTCCCCGGAGTGACACGGAGGCGCAGACGGCGGCCCGTGCCGAGGATCTCGACCGGGTCGTCGGCTCGGAGGACGGCGCGTACGGGGTGGTCCCAGATGATCTCCAGCGGCTCGCCGGTGCGGGGCGGCTCGCTGACGCAGAGGGTAGCGGTGCGGCCCCTGCGGCGGAGGAGCACGCTGGCGCCAGCCGAGGCCGTGAGCGGTCCGACCGTGCCGGCCTGCCAGAAGTTGACGGCGGTCAGGCCCAGGGCGGGGGCCCGGACCGCCTGCCGGGTGCCGTCGTTGGCGAGGACGGACAGCCAGTGCCGGTCGGCGGCCCGGGCGGCGGTCTCGTGACGGTCGGCGCCGGGCAGGAGGACATAGACGTACGTGGCGTCGACCGGGTCGGTGCCGTGGTCGAGCCAGAGGGTCTGCCAGCGCCGGGTGGCCCGTTCCGTCGTACTGGTGGTGTTGATGTCGGACCAGGCTCCGGTGCGGTCCTCGCGGAGGGCGCGGAGGGTGCCGTACGGCAGGACGTAGCCGCCGTGGCCTTCGAGGTGGGCCCAGCCGTGGCCGCGTACGAAGGGCTGGGTGCCGTTCTCGCCGAGGTTGCGGTTGTCGACGACCGTCTCGACGGGGACGCCGTCGGCGCAGGTGATGCCGGCGCCCAGGCAGATCACCGCGTCGTCGACGCAGAACCACGACTTGCGGGCCTGGAGGGTGGAGCCGAGCCCCTTCAGGTGCTGGCCGATCGCCGCGTACTCGCCGTCCGTCGCTCCCCCGACCCAGCGGGCGTCGGGCTTGGGCTCGCCCCACTCGCCGCCGGCCTTGTCGGGGAGGCGGCGGGTGGAGACCGTCGTACCGGGGAGGCGGTACCAGTCGACGGTCGGCCAGTACCAGTCGGTGAACTGGTCGCCGTTGCCCTCGGCCCACCAGGAGAGCATTCCGGCTCCCGTGTGCCAGCCGCGCGGGTTCTCGCCGTTGCCGCACTCGTAGTGGGCGATGCGGTCACTGGCCATGGCGATGTTCGCGACGAAGCGGGGGCGGCGGTGGACGGCGCGGTCCATGGCGGCGAAGAGGTGGTGGCCGGTGGGTGCGGGGGTGGCGGGGACCGGTGACTCGACCACCGCCTGGAGCCGGGCCAGGTCCGCGACCCCGAACTGACGTGCCGTCAAGATCGGTGTGACGGTGTCCCGTTCGACCCAGTCCTTGATACGGCCGTACCAGCGCTGTCGCTCCGCAGGGCTCGCGCCGTCGGCGAGGAGGGCGATCGCGGCGATGATCCCCTGGCCGTGGAAGTGGTCGCTGCACAGGACGTGCCGGTCGTCGCTCTTGAGGTAACCCCGGCTGATGGCACGGCCGTTGACGCTGTCCATCATCAACCCGTCGTGGATCAGCGGCGCGTAGGCGTGCTCGACGCTGTCGAGGACGATCTGCCGGGCGGGGTCGGTGACTTCCCACTCCGATCCGGCGAGGAGGGCGAAGAGGCGTCCGAGGCCGTCGAGGAGGACCTGGCCGTACGTCCCCGAGTAGGCGACCCAGGTGTGCTGGACGAAGGAGCCGTCGGCGTAGAGGCCGTCCCCCTGCGTGACGTAGGGGAAGACCGGTGAGAGGGCGTCGCGGGCGAGGGCGATGCGGTCGGGGGCGCGGCCGAGGATGCCGCGCAGGGCGACGGAGCGGCACAGGTCGACGCGGTTGGCGCCGGTGGAGGTGCCGGAGTAGTCGGTGAGCATCGTGTCGGGGATGAAGTGGTCGACGGCGGCGCAGGCCGCTTGCCGCTGGGCGTCCGTGAGGTGGTCGTAGAGAGCGGCCGTGAGGTCCATGAGGAGGCGGGGGCTGCCGATCTGCCATTCCCACCAGTTGCCGTAGCGGGTGGTGGTGGGGTTGTAGACCGTGGCGGAGAGGTGGTCGAGGCCGCGGATCACGTCCGCGAGGAGGGTGTCGTCGCCGGTGGAGCCGGTGCCGGGCTGGGTGTGGGCCTGGGCCATCGTCCACAGGCGGCTGTAGCTCTGGGTGATGCCGGAGGGCGGGTCGTAGGGGCGGTCGGGCCACAGGGAGCCGGCGGTGGGGGCCATGGTGGTGCGGAAGGCGCGGGCCAGTTCGCCGGTCTCGGCGAGGCGGGAGGCGTACGGCTCGGCGGTGGGGTCGTAGCCGGCGCCGAGGGCGATGTCGAGCCAGCGGTGGCGGAGGGCGGCGTAGGGGTCGGGGGCGGCGGCGCGGCTCACGGAGGTGCTGGTGGCGACGAGGGTCGCCGCGAGTAACAGGGCTCTGCGCGTGAGTCTCATGGAGTCAGCGTGACGTTGGTTCATGCCCTGGGCATCTACCACCTCAGCGTAATCACGCCAACACTTTGCGGATGATGTTGAAACTTGAATGGAATAGGGCTACCGTCGTTCCTGTTGGTTAGTTCAACGTTCAACTTACTCACTCCGAAGGAGCACACCATGGCGAACACCGACCTGACCGCCCTGACCGGTGACTACACGATCGACGCCGCGCACTCCACGATCGGCTTCACCGTCCGGCACGCCATGGTCACCAACGTCAAGGGGAAGTTCGTCGACTTCAGCGGCTCGCTGCACCTCGACGGCAGTGACCCGTCCGCCTCGACGGCCTCCATCGACGTCAAGATGGACAGCATCGACACCGGCTCCGCCGACCGTGACGGTCACCTCAAGAGCGCGGACTTCTTCAAGACCGACGAGTTCCCGACCATGACCTTCCGCTCCACCAAGGCGGAGGCCCTGGGCGACGAGGACTACCGCATCACCGGTGACCTCACCATCCTCGGCACCACCAAGCCGCTGACCATCGACCTCGAGTTCAACGGCGCCGCGAAGGACCCGTTCGGCAACGAGCGCGTCGGCTTCGAGGGCAAGGCGGAGATCAAGCGCTCCGAGTGGGGCCTGACCTGGAACGCGGCCCTGGAGACGGGTGGCGTGCTGATCTCCGACAAGATCAAGCTGAACTTCGACATCTCGGCGATCAAGAACGCGTGACGCCCCGGCGACAGCGCCGGTGAGTCGCCGCGACTCACCGGCGCTTCGCGCTGCCTTTGATCCCTGGTCGTTTGATCCCTGGTCGTTTGACCTCTTGTCTTTGATCCCTGGTCTTTAATCCCTGCGCGGGCGGTCTCGAACGAGTAGCCTGCCCGCGTGTCCAGCCCCGAGGCGTCCAGACTCCGGCCACCGGCTCTCCGGTGGCTGTTCGTGATGCCGGGCTGACAGGCCCCGCTCCGCGCTGCCCGGACGGCCGGTACTTCGTGCCGTGTTCCACTTCTTCTGCTTCGGGTTGCGGAGTTCCTTCATGCCGTTTGCGTTGTTCCTGCTGGGCGTCGCCGTGTTCGCCCAGGGGACGTCCGAGTTCATGCTGTCCGGGCTGCTCCCGGACATCGCCCGTGAGCTGCACGTGTCCGTCGCGGACGCCGGTGCGCTCACCTCCGCCTTCGCCGCCGGGATGGTGGTGGGGGCGCCCCTGATGGCCGGGCTCGCCCGGCGCTGGTCGCGGCGCGGTGCGCTGCTGGGGTTCCTGGTCACCTTCCTCTGCGTGCACGTGGTGGGTGCGGTGACCGGGAGCTTTGCCGTACTGCTCGCCACCCGGGTCGTGGGGGCGCTGGCCAACGCCGGGTTCCTGGCGGTCGCGCTGGTCGCGGCGGTCGGGATGGTGCCGCCGGACGCCAAGGGGCGGGCCACGTTGATGCTGCTGGGCGGGGTCACCCTGGCCTGTGTCGTGGGGGTGCCCGCGGGGGCGCTGCTGGGTCAACTCTGGGGCTGGCGTGCCGCGTTCTGGGCGGTGGCGCTGGTGTCCGTGCCGGCCGTGGTGGCGGTGGCCCGGTCGGTGCCCGGTGGTGCGGCGCCGCAAGGTCCCGCGCTGGGCGGTGAGTTGAGGGTGCTGCGCCATCGCCGACTGCTCCTCCTGCTGCTGCTCGGTGCGCTGGTGAACGGGGCGACCTTCTGCACGTTCACCTACCTCGCGCCCCTCGTCACCGAGGTCGCCGGGCTGGGTGACGCGTGGGTGCCGGTCGTGCTCGCGCTGTTCGGGGTCGGGGCGTTCGCCGGGGTACGGGCCGGTGGGCTGCTCGCCGACCGGCGCCCCGGGGTGGTTGTGGGCGTGGGCGGGGCCGCCCTGTGCCTGGGCTGGGCGGCTCTCGCGCTCGGCGCCGGGGAGCCTGCCGTGCTGCTGGGGTCGGTTCTCGTGCAGGGCGCGCTCGCCTTCGGCGTCGGGTCCACGCTGATCTCCCAGGTGCTCTACGCGGCACCGGGCGCCCCGACGCTGGCCGGCGGATTCGCCACGGCGGCCTTCAACGTGGGGGCGGCTTGCGGGCCTTGGGTTGGTGGGGTGGTCCTCGATGCGGGTATCGCGGGCGGGGACGGGTATCGGGCGCCGGTGTGGGTGAGTGCGGGGCTGGTGGCGCTGGCCTTGGCGACCGGGGTCGGGGTGCGGGCGGGAGTGCGGGGAAAGCCGGGTGCGGACACGGGAGTTCGTCGTCCCGCGCCATAAGCCGGACCTGGCAACCGGAGCCAGAACTCAGGCAAGAGCGCAGGCAATACGGGGGTACGGACACGGGAGTTCGTCGTCCCGCGCCATGAGCCGGACCTGGTGACCGGGGCCGGAACTCAGGCAAGGGCGCAGGGGATGCGGGGTGCGGGCACGAAAGTTCGTCCCGCGCCATGAGCCGGTCCTGGTGATCGGGGCCGCGATTCAGGCAAGGGGGCGGGGAAATCCGGGTGCAGGCATGGGAGTTCGTCCGCATCATGAGCCGTATGGCCTCTGCCGCTCCCGTCACCCAGCCCGTCTGGGTGCTCGTCGCCTCGTACGAGAACACCGCCGGAACTCCCCGGCCCCTGGCCGCCGTTCGCGCTTGACTGCGGGAACGCGGCGTCGACTGGATGCCGTTCGCCGCCGAGGAGCTCCGGTGGGATCTCGCCTGCGGGCCCGGGCCGGACGGGCGGTGGCGTGGATGGTTCGCCGTGTACGTCGACGGCGGGGCGCTCCGGCGGCTCGGGTTGCATCCGAGTCAGCCGGGCTCCGCCGTCAACGGCCCTTCACCGCCCGCCTGGTGGCATGCCGCCGGGGAGCGGTACGGGCGGCGGTGGCCTCTCGACCGGGCGGCCTGATGCCCGGCTCGGCTCAGGTACGTGGCCGGATTCCACCCCTTGCCTCAGGTCTCACAGCGTTCTCATAATCCACCGACAGATTTGACTTGCCCATGCCATCCAATGGGCGGTTCTTTGCTGTGCTGCCTGGCATGCGCGCGTCACCTCTGTGATCCGAGCACTTCCACCCCCCACGGAAGGCATCACGTTGAAGAGACTCCTCACGGCCCTCAAGAGATGCGCGGTCCTCGGCGCCGCCGCCCTCGCGATCGCCAGTCTTCAGCCCGTCTCGGCCGCGCAGGCCGCTCCCGCGCCCGTCGTCGGCGGGACCCGGGCCGCGCAGGGCGAGTTCCCGTTCATGGTCCGGCTCTCCATGGGCTGCGGCGGGGCGTTGTACACCCAGCAGATCGTGCTGACCGCCGCGCACTGTGTGAGCGGTTCCGGGAACAACACGAGCATCACCGCGACCGCCGGGGTCGTCGACCTCCAGTCGACCAGCGGGCGCGTCCAGGTCCGGTCCACGAAGGTGCTTCAGGCGCCCGGCTACAACGGCACCGGCAAGGACTGGGCGCTCATCAAGCTCGCCCAGCCGATCAACCTGCCCACGCTGAAGATCGCCACGACCACGCAGTACAACACCGGTGACTTCACGGTCGCCGGGTGGGGTGCGGCGCGTGAGGGCGGGGCTCAGCAGCGGTATCTGCTCAAGGCGACCGTGCCGTTCGTCAGTGACGCCACGTGCAAGGCGTACGGCGGGTCGTACGGTGGGCTCGTCGCCGGCGAGGAGATCTGTGCCGGGTTCGCGGCGGGTGGGGTCGACACCTGTCAGGGTGACTCCGGTGGGCCGATGTTCCGCAAGGACAACGCCGGGGCCTGGATCCAGGTCGGGATCGTCAGCTGGGGCGAGGGCTGTGCGCGGCCCAACGCGCCCGGCGTCTACACCGAGGTGTCCACGTTCGCCTCGGCGATAGCGTCGGCGGCTTCGACGCTCTGACGGCGGCTGGTTCTCGTACGGTCTCTCGCGGGTCCGGCATGTCGGGTGCCGGGCCCGTGGGGGTTCACGCCGGGTTTTTCTCGCCCCCGCCGCCCCCACCCGTCCCATCACTGGGGGCTGCCGCCCCCAGACCCCCGCTTCGGCCCTGAACGGGCCTCGTCCTCAAACGCCGGACGGGCTGGATGATGCGGACCGGCACTTCAAGGATGCCGCCCCCTCCGGGTGGGTGGGGGGTCGGGACGGCAGGAGCTCGTCCTCGTCCTCAGAACCCGCCCCCGAAGTCCCCTCCCCCTCCGAAATCGCCGCCCCCACCGAAGTCGCCGCCGTCCCCGCCTCCGAAGCCGCCGCTGAAGTCGTCCGAGTCGAAGTTCGCGCCCGAGACGTCGCCGCCCTCGTAGCCTCCGGGGCCGCCGAAGTCGCCGTAGCCCGACCCGTAGTCGGCGGCGTACGACGGGGTCGCCATCATGCTGCCCAGGACCGTGCCGACGAGGAGGCCGGGGAGGATGCCGCCGCCGAAGTAGCCGCCTGCCCAGGGGCCGTACGCCGGGCCCGCGTCCCAGTAGGGGCGGCGGCCCGCGTCCGTGTCGACCTCGCGCATCACGGGGTCGCGGCCGTCGGCGAGGCGGGTGGCGTCGGCGGCGCAGACCGGGACCTCGCGCGGGGCGCCGGACGGGGGTGTCCAGGTGGCGTCCGTGACGGAGGGGCCGTGGCGGGGGTCGAAGAAGCAGGGGGCCCGGCGTTCCGGCAGGGGCCTGCCCTCGCGGCGGGCCGCGAGTTGGGCCAGGGAGAAGCGGCCTTCCTCCAGCGCCTGGGTGACCGCTCGTACTTCTTCCGGCTTGCCCACCGCCGCCATCAGGGTCTTCGCCTGCTCGTACGCGTCCAGCGCGCGCTCGTAGTCCGCGCGCATCGCGTCGTCCGCGCCCTTCTCCGCCGGGTGGAAGTCGAGGCGGTCCAGTTCCTCGCCGAAGGCGGTGATGTCCTCGTCCACGACCACCCGCAGCTTCTCCAGTGCCGCCCGCTGCTCCTCCGCGTGCCGGCGTCGGTTGCGGCGGACGAGCGCGTAGGCGCCTGCCCCGCCGGCCACCAGGACCGCGCCGACCGTGACGAGCGCGCCCGTCGGGACGCCGTTGTCGTCGGAGGCGGTACCCCAGCTCGCCGGGGCCGAGCCGCCCATGTTCGTCAGCGCGCTGTTCGTGAAGTCGCTCAGCTGGGCCCGGGTGTCCTCGCCTGCGACCGTGGTGACGAGGTTCCGTACGGCCGCGCGCGGCAGGACCGCGGAGTCGGCGCGGGCGTCGAACGCGTCGCCGAGGCGGATCGCATACAGGCCGGTGATGCCGGTCGCCGTGCGCAGTTTGGTGAAGAGGTCCTGGGTGGGGTAGCCGGCCGGCAGGACCGCGAGGAAGAGCGGTTTGTCCGCGTTCTTGATCTGGTCGGCCAGGGTGCGGGCGTCGGAGGCGGACAGTTGGTCCGATGCCGCCTCGTCCACGTAGACGGGGCTCTCGCGGAGCGCCTCGGCGATCGTCGAGACGCTCGTTGCGGCAGGCGCGGCGGCGGACGCGGGTGGCGCGGGGGCCACCCACAGCGCGGTCAGGGCGGCGAGCGCCAGGGCCGCCAGCAGCCTGGGGAGGCTTCGGGTCCGTAGGGCGGACTTCATACTCCGACGCTACCCGAAGCCTCCCAAACCAGGACATCGACCCTGGTCAGCTCGCCCGGTAGGCCGCCAGCAGGCTCTCCACCGCCTTTCCGTACCGTCCGGTCAGCAGCAGATGGTCCGCCTCCGCGAAGGGCTTCGCCGAGGCCGCCGTCACCGGCCGTTGCTGGACGATCAGCCGCGCCTTGGTCACCAGGGCGTGCCCCGCCTCGTCCGCCCCGGCCTTCTCGGCGACGGCCGCCGCGACGGCGAGCGCCTTCAGCGTCGTCGCGCCGCCCGCGGGGACCTTGGTCAGGGTCGTGAGGCCCCAGCCGTACGGGAACTGCGGGTCGTACGTCGCGTCCCCGACGTTGATCGGCAGCTGCGCCTCCGACTTGGGCCAGGTGACGGGGAGTTGGCCGGTGAAGGGCCGCCTGCCGTAGAGGACGTCGGCGACGCCGGCGCCCTCGGTGCCGGGCAGCCAGGACGCCACCAGGGCGTCGATCGCGCCGAGCCGGTCGCCGATGAGCTGCGGGCGTCCGGACACGATCAGCACCGCGCACTTCATGGCCGCGCACACCTTGTCGACGGCCGCCTTGTCGGCCGCGGACAGCTCCAGGTCGTGACCGTTGCCGACGTCACCGACGCCCTCGGCGTACGGGGTCTCCCCCACGACGACCACCCCGACGTCGTAGCCGGTCGTGGGCGCGGCGGCGTCCTTGGAGTACGTCACGTCTCCCCCGGCGTCGCGCAGGCCTTCCAGGATCGTCGTCCCGGGGACGATGTCGCCGGAGGCGCCCTGCCAGGTGACCGTCCAGCCTCCGGTCTGATTGCCGATGTCATCGGCGTTGGAGCCGGCGACGTACACCTTCTGGGACTTCTTCAGCGGCAGCACACCGCCCGCGTTCTTCAGCAGCACCTGCGACTCGGCCGCCGCCTGCCGGGCCACGGCACGGTGTTCGGCGGAACCGATCTTCGCCGCGCCGCTCGTGTCGGCGTACGGCTTCTCGAAGAGCCCGAGCCTGAACTTCTGGGTGAGGATGCGGGATACGGCGTCGTCGATGCGCGTCTCGCTGACCCGTCCCGCCTCGGCCTCCGCGACCAGGCCGGTGCGGAAGTCCTTGTAGGCGTACGGGGCCATCACCATGTCCACGCCCGCCTTCACCGAGGTGCGGATGTCGCTCGTGTAGTCGCCGGGGATCTGGTTGATGCCGTCCCAGTCGCTGATGACGAAGCCGCCGAAGCCCATCCGGCCCTTCAGCACGCCGTTGATCATGTCGGCGCGGGCGTGCATCTTGACCGGGCCCTGGCCGTCGCCGATGACGTCCAGGGAGGAGTACGACGGCATGACCGTGCCGACGCCGCGGTCGACGGCCGTCTCGTACGGGGCGAGGTGGATGGCCTCCAGCTGCTGCCGGGTGACGGTGGTGACGCCCTGGTCGATGGTGTAGGTGCCGGTGGTGGAGGAGCCGTAGGCGGTGCCGCCGTCACCGACGAAGTGCTTGGCGGTGGCGAGGACCTTGTCGTCGTCCTTCAAGTCCTTGCCGTTCGCGGCGCCTTGGAGACCCTGGATGACCGTCTCCATCGAGTCGACCAGGGCCGGGTCCTCGCCGAAGGACTCGTAGGAGCGGCCCCAGCGTTCGTCGCGGGTGACGCAGAGGCAGGGGGCGAAGTCCCAGGGGATGCCGGTGGCGCGGACCTCGGCGGCGGTCACCGCGCCGGTGCGTTGGGCGAGTTGGGGGTCGCGGGTGGCGCCGAGGCCGATGTTGTGGGGCATTACGGTGGCGCCGATCAGGTTGTTGTGGCCGTGGACGGCGTCGACGCCGTAGATCAGGGGGATCTGGAACCTGGTTGCCTGGGCCCGGAGTTGGAAGGAGTCGATCATCTTCGCCCAGGCCTCGGGGGTGTTGGGCGTGGGGGTGGAGCCGCCGCCGGAGAGGAGCGAGCCGAGGGCGTACGTGGCGATGTCGCCGCCGGTCCCGACCGCGCCGCGCTCCGCCTGGGTCATCTGGCCGGCCTTCTCGGCGAGGGACATCCGGGAGAGGAGATCGGCGACGCGCGCCTTGATGGGCAACTTGGCGTTCAGATACGGCAGTCCGTGGGCGTCGATCACGATCTGCGGCGTCTCGTCGGGGGCCTTGGCGCCGGTGACGGTGAGCTCGAGGGGGATGGTCTCGGCGTTCTCGGCGGCCTTGTCCTTGAGGGTGCGGACCTGGATCGTGCGCGTGGTGCCGGAGGCCGTACCGGCGGGGAAGGTGAGGGTGCCGGAGACGGGGGCGTAGTCCTTGCCGGGGTCGGCGGGCGTCTCGTACGCGACCGTCACGGGCTCCTCGACGGGGGCGGAGCCGGTGGTGGCCAGGGTGACCTCGACGGTGGCGGTGCCGCCTTCCTTCACCGGGTACACCGGCGCGTCGGTGAGGACGGAGGCGCGCCGGGACTGGTCGGCCTTGCCGTACAACTCGACGCCGTCCATGGCGAACTGCCCGGGTGCGCCGACCGGGAGGGTGACCGCGTATCCCCAGGTCTCGGTGAGTCCGAGGACGTGGTCGATGCCGCCGACGGGCTGGTAGTCGGTGCGGTACACGAAGTCGGTGAAGGGGATCTCGATCTGTTTCCAGCCACTGAAGTCGTCGGTGAAGGACGTCGTCCAGAGCTCTGAGGCCTCGCCGTTGGCGCCGCCGTCCTTGAGCTCGAAGGCGATCTTCTTGCCGTTGTCCTGGCCCTCCCACCAGAACCGGATGCCCTGGTGGGCGGACCAGTCGTGGGCGGGCTCGGCGAAGGCGAAGTCGTGGGTGAAGCCGCCGTAGCCGCTGATGTCGTAGCTGCCGGTGAGGACCTTGTCGCCCTCGGGGGCGTCATCTCGCGCCGCGAGGCGGAGCGTCGGCGGGTCGTCGGTGTCGCTGCCCCAGGTGAAGAGGCCGCCCTCGGGTGGGTCGGCGAAGGGGACCTCGCCCTCGAAGCGGTCGACGGGGACCGGGGCGGGATCGTCGGCGGCCTGGGCGGCCAGGGCCGGCAACAGGGCCACCAGCAGGGTGGCGGAGGTGAGCAGGGCGGTTCTTCGCATGGAGCTTCCCCCTCGGCTCGCGTGGCTCTCGTGGTCCACACATGACTTACCTCACGGCGTGAGTTAACTGGTGGCCCGCACGCCCGTCAAGGCATCACATCAGCCATTCGGGCTCCCGCGGCGCACCCTCAACTCACGTTCCCACCAGGCATGTTGTACGACCGCAACGAGACCGGTGCCGAACGGTGGTCGTACCACCGGTCGCCCGCGTGATGTGGTCGGCACGACGACGGAGGGGGCGGGGCGTGAGACGCGTGGGGTTCGTGGCGGCGGGTGTTGCGGCCGGGGGGTTGCTGCTCAGCGGGTGCAGTCCGGCGCAGCTGTCGCTGGTCGGCGTCTGGCTGGACGCGGACGGTCGGCCGATGGCGCGGGTACGGCCGTGCGACGACGACCAGTCGGGCAGCGTGACGCTCCGGGCCTCCCCGGACGACCGGAACGGTGGCCGTGGCCGCCGGGGCCATCAGGCCGCGAACGGCTGGTCGGCACCGGCCATGCCCGCCCTCGCCGACACCACGTTCCCGCTCTTCACACCGCCCGACTCCTGGCACCCGGACACGGTCGGGCCGCAGCGGATGCTGTCCGGCGCGACCTACCACCTGAAGTTCACGGCGTACGAGCACGAGGACTTCGTGGACTACGTCGGCGAGGTCACCTTCACGGACAAGGACCTTGCCGCCCTGAAGGACGGCGAAGTCTGGGCGGACGGGCGGGCGATGAGCGAGGACGACTTCGACGAGCTGGTGGGGGACGCGTGTTGAGGCCACAAGGCAGGGACGCCGAGTTCCCGGTGTTCGCAGCGCCGACGGCCTCGTCGGCCTCGCCCCCGGTCAGGTCTGGGTCGACGGGCGGTTCATGAGCCTCGGCGAGTTTGAGGGGCTCGCCGAGGGCTCGTGGTGAGGGGTTACTCGGCGGGGGTGACGCCGGCGCGGAGGAGGCCGTATGTGTACGCGTCCTCCAGGGCCTGCCAGGACGCGGCGATGACGTTGTCGGCCACGCCGACCGTGGACCACTCGCCGGTGCCGTCCGACGTGGAGATCAGGACGCGGGTCGTGGACTGCGTGCCGTGGACGCCCTCCAGGATGCGGACCTTGTAGTCGACGAGGTCGAGCTTGGCCAGCTGGGGGTAGATCTTCTCCAACGCCACCCTCAACGCCCTGTCCAGGGCGTTGACCGGGCCGTTGCCCTCCGCCGTGGCGACGATCCGCTCGCCCTTGGCGAAGAGCTTGACCGTGGCCTCGTTGGCGTGGCTGCCGTCGGGGCGGTCCTCGACGATCGCGCGCCAGGACTCGACGCCGAAGTACTTCAGCGGCTTGCCCTCGACCTCACCGCGGAGGAGGAGTTCGAAGCTCGCGTCCGCCGCCTCGTACGTGTAGCCCTTGAGCTCGCGCTCCTTCACGCGCTCCACCACCCGGCCGACCAGTTCTCGGTCGCCGCCGAGGTCTACGCCGAGCTCCTTGCCCTTCAGCTCGACCGAGGCGCGGCCCGCCATGTCGGAGACCAGCATCCGCATGGTGTTGCCGACCAGCTCGGGGTCGATGTGCTGGTACAGGTCCGGGTCGACCTTGATCGCGGAGGCGTGCAGGCCGGCCTTGTGGGCGAACGCCGAGACACCGACGTACGGCTGGTGGGTGGAGGGGGTGAGGTTGACGACCTCGGCGATGGCGTGGGAGATGCGGGTCATCTCGCGCAGCTTGCCCTCGGGCAGCACCTTCTTGCCGTACTTCAGCTCCAGCGCGGCCACCACCGGGAACAGGTTGGCGTTGCCGACCCGCTCGCCGTACCCGTTGGCCGTGCACTGGACGTGGGTCGCGCCCGCGTCGACGGCGGCGAGGGTGTTGGCGACCGCGCAGCCGGTGTCGTCCTGGGCGTGGATGCCGAGGCGGGCGCCGGTGTCGGCCAGCACCGTCGACACGACCGCCTGGACCTGGGCCGGGAGCATGCCACCGTTGGTGTCGCAGAGGATGACGACGGAGGCGCCCGCCTCGGAGGCGGCCCGTACGACGGCCTTGGCGTACTCGGGGTTGGCGCGGTAGCCGTCGAAGAAGTGCTCGCAGTCGACGAAGACCCGGCGGCCCTGCGCGACCAGGTACGACACCGTGTCGCGGACCATCTCCAGGTTCTCGTCCAGCGTGGTGCGCAGGGCGAGCTCGACGTGGCGGTCGTGGGACTTGGCGACCAGCGTGATCACCGGGGCGCCCGAGTCCAGCAGGGCCTTGACCTGCGGGTCCTCGCTCGCCTTGGCACCGGCCCGCCGGGTCGCGCCGAAGGCGACCAACTGGGCGTGCCTGAACTCGATCTCCGCCTGCGCGCGGGCGAAGAACTCGGTGTCCCGCGGGTTGGCGCCGGGCCAGCCGCCCTCGATGAAGCCCACGCCGAAGTCGTCCAGGTGCCGTGCGATGGCCAGCTTGTCCGCGACGGTGAGGTTGATGCCCTCCCGCTGGGCGCCGTCGCGCAGGGTGGTGTCGAAGACGTGGAACTGATCGTCGAGCTCGCTGGTTTCGGTCATGTTCTCAAGGCTCCTGAGGATTGGATCTCGGTCGTACCGGAATGACCGGCTCCACCGCCCCCACATACTCCCTCGCGCTCTCGCCTCCGGCTGCAGGTGGGCCAGAAAAGCGAAAAACCTCTCGCGGGTGCGAGAGGTCTGCGCGCGGGTCGAGGACGACGGTGTCCGCCCGTACCTGGTCGTACGAGACGGTCACTGCGGACCGGCGCGCCTGCTGCCAATAATCATGGCGAACGAGAGCACGGGGGCAGTCTGGCACAAGTCGCCCCCGCGCTCACCGTCCGTCTCAGAATGCGAACCCTGTGCTGGTCAGCGCAGGTGGCGGACGAAGCCGTCGGTGACCCCGTTGGTGTCGTCCGGCACCAGTTGCGTGGAGCTGGAGGAGAGGCCGACCTCCTTGCCGCCACGGCTCACGGAGTAGAGGGTGACGGCCTCGTCTTCGACCGTGCCGCCGGTGACCGACTCGCTGACCAGGCGGACCGTGCCGGTGCGCAGGTCGCGGAGGTAGACGTTGCCGACGCCGAAGTAGCCCGTGTCGCGGTCGCGCAGGGTGGCCTCGTAGGCGACGTACCGGCCGTCGGGGCTGATCTCGGGGTTCTGGGTGCCGAAGGCCGTCTCCGCGTTGTGCGTGATCCGCCGGATCTTGCCGGTCTCCAGGTCGCGCACGAAGACGTCGGTGTCGCCGTTGGTGTCGTCCGGGACCAGGTCCGGGGCGCCGGAGCTGAAGGCGACGTACCGGCCGTTCGAGGTGAGCGAGGCGTCGACGGCCATGACGGTGGTCGGGGTGCCCTCGGGGGTGACGTTCAGCTGCTGCTGGGTGCCCTTCTTGATGTCGTACGCCCACAGGGCCGAGCCCGGGCCGCGGTACTGGAACTGGTCGTAGACGATGCGGCTGCCGTCGTCGCTGACGTCGTACACGACCGACGTCCACTCGGGACGGTCGCGCCCGCTGATGCGCTTGACCTTCCCGGTCTCGCGGTCGAGGAGGTAGAGCATCCGGTAGCCGTTGGGGTCGTCGGCCTCCATCCGGTTGGGGCGGGCGGTGAAGGCGACGTAGCGGGCGTCGGCCGACATGGCGGCGCCGCCGACGTCGACGGAGCGGCCGTCGAGACCGAAGCTGAGCCGTTCCGTCTTTCCGGTGCGCCGGTCGTGCAGATAGACGTCGTCGACCCATTCGTCGGCGGGCGGCGGGGTGTCCCAGTGGACGAGGTTGCGGGCCTGGGAGGTGAACAGGACGTACCGGCCGTCGCGGCTGATGTCGAACGAGGTGGACGTGTTGTCGGCCTGGGCGCCCGCGGAGCTGACGTTGACCCGCTCGACGGTGCCCTTGCGCAGGTCGCGGACGAAGACGTCGCGTTGTCCGTTGGTGTCGCCGGGCACCAGGTTGGAGGCCTCCGAGGAGAAGACCGCGAAGCGGCCGTCGGCGCTGAACTCGGGGCCGTAGGTGTAGCTGTTGCCCTGCTCGCCCGTGGGTGAGGTGCCGAGGCGCTCGGTGTGCGGGGCCGGGGCGGACGACGCCGTGGTGGCGGACAGTGCGAGCAGCCCGGCGGCCAATGCGGCGGCGAGTGCGGTGCGTGTGCTGGCGTACAAGAGCTTGTCCCCCTGTGCTGGTTCGGTCTTTTCTGGCCTTCTGGCCTTCTGGCCTTCTGGCCTTCTGGCCTTCTGGCCTTCTGGCCTTCTGGCATTCGGTGCTCCGGTCAGTGCAGGCGGCGGGCGAAGAGGTCCGTCACCCCGTTGGTGTCGTCCGGCACGAGGTTCGTGGCGTCCGACGCGTAGGCGACCCGATGGCCGCTCAGGGCCGTGGCGCCGGTCGCCGGGCCGTCCGCCTGGGTGCCGTCGGCGGCCGTGCTGACCCGCTCGATCGCGCCGGTGCGCAGGTCCTTGACGAAGACGTCGGCGACGCCGTTGGTGTCGTCCGGTACGAGGTTCGTGGCGGCCGACACGAAGGCGACCCGGCGACCGTCACCGCTCAGGTACGCCCCGGAGCTCGCGCCGTCGCCCTGAGTGCCGTCGGCGGCGGTGCTGACGCGCACGGTCGCCTGCGACCCCCGGTCGAAGACGAAGACGTCGGTGACCTTGTTGGTGTCGTCGGGCACCAGAGAGCGGACGTTGGAGGCGAAGGCGAACACACGGGCGTCGGCGCTGAGCGACGAGCCGAACGAGCCTTCCTTGTAGACGTACTTGGTGGGCCGGCTGATCTGTTCCGTGGTCCGCTCCACGCGGTCGCGTACGTAGACGTTGCGGGCGTGGGTGTAGTCGTGGGCCGGGTCGAGCTGGTCCGCCGACTCGAAGGCCACGTACCGGCCGTCGACGCTGAGCGCCGCCCCGAGGGAGTCGGCCTCGCCGAGGGTGCCGTCGGTGCGGTACTGGACCAGTTCGTCCTTGCCCGTACGCCGGTCGTGGACGATCACGTCGTCGCGCCCGTTGGTGTCGCCCGGCGCGGCGTCCGGGGTCGACGTGGTGTACGCGATGACGCGGCCGTCGGCGCTGATGGCGGGCGAGTAGTTGAGCAGGTAGCGCGGCGGCGCGTCCGGGTGGCCGTGGCTGATGCGTTCGGTGCGGTGGGTGCGGCGGTCGACGAGGTAGATGTCGTCGAGGCCGTTGTCGTCGTCCCGCGTGAGCGCGGCGGCCGTGGCGACGACGACGCGGCGGCCGTCACCACTGAGCGCCACGCCCGTCGCGGGGCCCTCACCGACGCGTTCGGTACGGCCGGTGCGCAGGTCGCGGACGAAGGCGTCGGCGACGCCGTTGGTGTCCCCCGGGACGAGGTTCGAGGCGGTCGAGACGAAGGCGACGTACCGGCCGTTCGCACTGAGTACGGGGCGGCTGGATGGACCGTCGGCCTGTCGGCCGTGGGTGTCGACGCTGACCCGTTCGGTGCGCGATGCGGGGTGACCGGCGTAGGCCGGTAACGCGGCCAGGCTGAGCGTGGCCAGGACGGTGGCGATCAGGGTCGTACGGCGTGCGAGTCGCATGGAAGATCCCCCCAGATTTCCATTACTGGCGACGGAGTCCAGTGCAGACGGCGGACGTCCCCCGAAGCCCCCTCGACATCGTTGCCCCCGCTGACACTGTTTCCCCCCGGCCCTGTGCCGAGGGCTCTCCATGAGGCAAGCGCATCACAAAGCCCAGGGCAATCCCCCGAATTGAGTACAACCCGGGCGCGGGCTCAGGCGTCCGCGAGGAGGGTCTCGTTCAGGAACTCCCGTACGTGGCCGAGAATCTGCGGTCGGTCGGTACCGCGGAGGCCGATGGCGACGTGGATGGAGAAGCCGTCGAGGAGCGCCCGCAGCCGGGCCGCGAAGCGGTCGGGGTCCACCGGTCGGAACTCCCCCCGGGAGACCCCCTCCGCCAGCAGTGCCACCAGGTCACGGTGCCAGGCGCCCTCGATGGCGGCCTGGCGGTCGCGGGCGTCCGATTCGACGGCAGCGCTCTGCGAGCGGTTCCAGACCTCCAGCCACAGGGTCCAGTGGGGGTCGCGGTGACCGTCGGGGACGTACAGGTCGACGTACGCATCGAGCCGTTCCCGCGCGGTGCCCGTACGGGCCAGGAGCCGGCCGCGCTCGCCGCCCAGCCGGCCCTCGCTCCACTCCAGGGTCTGGAGCAGCAGTTCGTCCTTCGACCGGAAGTAGTAGAGGAGATGGCCGCTGCTCATCCCGAGCTCGCGCCCGAGCGCGGCCATGGTCAGCTTCTCCAGGCCGCGGTCGGCGATCATCTCCATGGCGGCGGTGAGAATGCGCTCGCGCGGCGGGGCCGGGGTCCGGCGGGGCGTGGTCATACGGCGGTCACCGGTACCGCGTCGGGCAGGAGCTGCGTCAGCACATTCACCCGTACGTTCTACCTGACGCCCGCCCTCGGCTGCTGCTGCGTGATGCAGTGGATGCCGCCCCCGCCCGCGAAGATCGTGCGGGCGTCGACGAGGGTGACCGTGCGGTCGGGGAAGAGGCGGCGGAAGATGCCGGCGGCGAGTTCGTCGTTCGGGTCGTCGAAGGCGCAGAGGACGACGCCGCCGTTGCAGAGGTAGTGGTTGATGTACGAGTAGTCGACCCAGTCGCCGTCCTCGTCCTTCAGGACGGTGGGCGCCGGGATCTCGACGACCTCCAGGCGGCGGCCGCGCGCGTCGGTCTGGCCGCGCAGGATCTCGACGTACTCCAGGGACCGGGCGTGGTCGGGGTGGGCCGGGTTGCGCTGGCTGTGGACGACCACGACGCCGGGCCGCGCGAAGGCCGCGACGATGTCGACGTGTCCCTGGGTGCCGTACGTGCCGTAGTCGCCGGCCAGGCCGTGCGGGAGCCAGATGGCCTTGGTGGTGCCGAGCCGGGCGTGGATCTCCGCCTCGACCTGCTCCCGGGTCCAGTCGGGGTTGCGGCCCGCGCCGAGCTGCACGGTGTCGGTGAGCAGGACCGTGCCCTCGCCGTCCACGTGGATCGCGCCGCCCTCGTTGACGAGGGCGCTGCTCAGCACCGCCACTCCGGTCTGGTCGGCAACATGCCCGGCGATCTTCGCGTCGTGTTCCCAGCGGGCCCACTCCTGCCCGCCCCAGCCGTTGAACGTCCAGTCCACGGCGGCGAGTTGCCCCGCCCGGTCCTTCACGAAGGTCGGGCCGATGTCCCGCATCCACGCGTCGTCGAGCTCGCGCTCCACCAACTCGACGTCCGGACCGAGCAGTTCACGGGCCGACGCCCCCTGCCCCGGCCCGTGCACCATCGTCACCGGCTCGAAGCGGCGTACCGCACGGGCCACGGACGCCCAGGCGGCACGGGCCTCGGCCAGCTCCTCGTCGTTCGTGAACGTCGGGTTGGGGCTGGGCCAGGCCATCCAGGTGCGCTCGTGCGGTTCCCACTCGGCGGGCATGCGGTAGACGGTCATGAGCGAGTCCTAGAGGAAGTAGAGGCGGTTGAGGGAGACGGACTCGGCGGGTTCCGAGCGCAGTGGCTCGCCGTCGAGGGTCACCAGTCCCGTGCGCTGGTCGACATCGACCGCTCCGGTACGGGAGTTGAGGCGCAGGTCGGCCGGTCCGATGCCGCGGGTGCCGCGGACGGCGACCCTGCGGCGCCGGGTCGGCATCGAGTCGTGGCCCTGGTCGACGGCGGCCTGCGCGACGAAGGCCACCGAGAGGTCGGCGGGGGTGGCGCCGTACGACCCGAACTGCGGGCCCAGGACGAGGGGTTCGCAGGTGTCCGTCGCCGCGTTCGGGTCGCCGACGACCCCGTACGCCGGGAACCCGGACTTGAGCACCAGCTGCGGCTTGGCGCCGAAGTACTCCGGGCGCCACAGCACGATGTCGGCCAGCTTGCCGACCTCGATCGACCCGACCTCGTGCGCGAGCCCGTGGGCGATGGCCGGGTTGATGGTCAGCTTGGCCATGTAGCGCAGGACGCGCTCGTTGTCGTGGTCGTCGTTCCCGGCGCCGAACTCGGCCTTCATCTTCCCGGCCATGGCGAAGGTACGGCGGACGGTCTCACCGGCACGCCCCATGCCCTGCGCGTCGGAGGAGGTGATGCCGATCGCGCCCAGGTCGTGCAGCACGTCCTCGGCGCCCATGGTCCCGGCGCGGATGCGGTCGCGGGCCATGGCGGCGTCGCCGGGCAGGTCGGTCTTGAGGTCGTGGACGGAGACGATCATTCCGTAGTGCTCGGCGACCGCGTCCCGGCCGAACGGCAGGGTGGGGTTGGTGGAGGAGCCGATGACGTTCGGGACGCCGGCCATCTTCAGCACGTTCGGGACGTGTCCACCGCCGCAGCCCTCGATGTGGAAGGCGTGGATGGTGCGGCCTACCAGCACCCGCAGGGTGTCCTCGACCGACAGGCACTCGTTCAACCCGTCGCTGTGCAGGGCGACTTGGACGTCATGCTCCTCGGCGACGCGCAGTGCCGTGTCCAACGCCCGGGTGTGGGCGCCCATGTCCTCGTGCACCTTGAAGCCGCTCGCCCCGCCCTCGGCCAGCGCCTCGATCAGGGGCGCTTCGTGGGACGACGAACCCCGGCCCAGGAAGCCGATGTTGACCGGCCAGGCGTCGAAAGCGCTGAACGCGTGCCGCAGCGCCCAGGGCGAGTTGACGCCGACGCCCCACACCGGGCCGAACTCCTGCCCGATGATCGTGGTCACCCCGGACGCCAGCGAGGCCTCCATGATCCGCGGCGACAGCAGGTGGACGTGGGTGTCGACGGCCCCGGCGGTGGCGATGAGCCCCTCGCCGGACACGATGGACGTACCGGTGCCGACCACGACGTCCACGCCGTCGAGGGTGTCGGGGTTGCCGGCCCGCCCGATGGAGCAGATCCGCCCCTCACGGATGCCGATGGACACCTTGCGGACGCCCAGCACCGCGTCGATCACGACGACGTTGCTGATCACGACGTCACAGGTCTCGCGGACGGCCGCGGCCTTGAGGTGCAGTCCGTCGCGGGCGGTCTTGCCGAAACCGGCGAGGAACTCGTCGCCGTACTGCTGCGAGTCGGCCTCGACCCGGATCGTCAGCCCGGAGTCGCCGAGGCGGACGCGGTCGCCGGCGCGGGGGCCGTGGGTGGCGGCGTACTCGTACGGGGTGAGGCGCCGGGCCTCGGCGGGGTGCCCTCCGGGGCGGCTCATACGGCGACCTCCTCGTCGTCCACGTCTTCCATGCCCTCGATGTCCTGGACCCCCAGGTATCCGCAGGCGGCAGCCCTCCGCAGCGCCTCCTCCCGCGCCCCCGGCGCGTCCAGCGCCCCGTCCACGAGCCCGGCGAACCCGATCGCGACCCGCGCCCCGCCGATCGGCACCAGCCCGACCTCCAGCGACTCCCCCGGCCCGAACCGCACCGACGACCCGGCGGGGACGGCGAGCCTCATGCCGTACCCGGCCCCCCGATCGAAGTCGAGGCGGGGGTTGGCCTCGAAGAAGTGGAAGTGGGAGGTGACGGAGACGGGGACGCTGGCCGTATTGGTGACGGTCAGCCGTACGACCGCCTCCGGCTCGGCGTGCGCGGGCCCCGGCAGCAGCGCACCCGGCGCGGCCTCACCCGTCTCCCCGCCCCCGATGGGGTCGGAGACGACCGCGAGCCGCGAACCGTCGTCGAAGACGGCCTCGACATGCACCTCGGTGACGACGTCCGCGACGCCGGGCAGCACGTCGTCCGGGCCGAGGACGGCTCGGGCGCGCTCGATGGCCTCCGCGAGCCGGGCGCCGTCCCGGGCGGCCTCGCACACGGTGTCCGCGATGAGCGCGGTGGCCTCCGGCACGTTCAGCCGGAGGCCGCGGGCCCTGCGCGCCCGGGCCAGCTCGGCGGCGCCGAAGAGCAGCAGGCGGTCGCGTTCGGTGGGGGTGAGCCGCATGTCGTTCCCTTCGCTTTAGAGCATCACTCTAAACCGAGGCTGCCACTAAACAAAGGGTTGACGACAGAGCAGAGCTGAGCCCACATTGAACGTCACTCAAACCGAGGGAGACACAGCATGCCGATGGAACAGCGCGGAGTCGACACCATCCCCGACGAGGAACGCACCAGCGGGCCACGCGACCTCGTCTCGATCCTGCTCGGCTCGAACCTGTGTCTGGGCGTGATCGTCTTCGGCTGGCTGCCGCCGTCCTTCGGCCTCGACTGGTGGTCGTCGGTGAGCTCGATCGTGGCGGGCACGGTGGTCGGCACCCTGCTGACGGCCCCGCTCGCCCTGATCTCGCTGCGCACCGCGACGAACCTCTCCACCTCCTCCGGCGCCCAGTTCGGCGTCCGCGGTCGCCTGGTCGGCTCGGTGGTGGGCCTGCTCCTCGCCCTCGGCTACACCGCGCTGACCGTGTGGATCGGCGGTGACGTGATGGTGGGCGTGCTGGGCCGGCTGGTCGGGCTGCCGGCGAGCGGATGGTCGTACGGCGTGATCTACGGGCTGCTCGCGGCGGCGACCGTGGCGGGCGCGGTCTACGGCTACAAGGTGCTGCTCACTATGTCGCGGGTGCTGGCGATCGGCATGACGGCCCTGCTGGTCCTCGGGGTCGTGGCCTACGCCCCCGACTTCACGACGGACGCGCTGCCCGAGGCGGGCGGCTATCTGCTGGGCGGCTTCTGGCCCACCTGGCTGCTGGCGGCGGTGGCCGCGGGCCTGTCCGGGCCGATCGCCTTCATCACCCTCCTCGGCGACTACACCCGCTACATCTCCCCGGCCCGCCACTCCGACCGCCGGGTCCTGCACGCCACGTGGCTGGGGCTGCTGCTGGGTCTGCTGGTGCCGCAGCTCTTCGGCACGTTCACGGCGTACGCGGCCCGCGCCGCGCTGGACTACGCCGGGCCCCTGGTCGACGCCTCCCCGTCCTGGTACCTGCTCCCTCTCCTGCTGGCCGCCTCCGCGGGCTCGGTGGGCAACGCGGGTCTGATGCTCTACTCCATGGGCCTCGACCTGGACGCGATCCTGCCGCGCGCCTCCCGGGCCACCGCGACCTACACCGTCGCCGTCGTCGCCACGGCCTGCGTCTTCGTCGGCCACTTCGCCTCGTCCGCGCAGGACGCGATGACGTCCTTCGTGCTGCTGCTGACGGCGATCGGCACCCCGTGGGCGGTCATCACGCTGATCGGCTTCGCGCGGTGTCGCGGGGTGTACGACGCGGACGCCCTCCAGGTCTTCAACCGCCGTGCGCGCGGCGGCATCTACTGGTTCCGGGGCGGCTGGAACGTCCCGGCCACGGTGTCGTGGGCGCTGGGTGCGGCGGTCGGTCTGCTGGCGGTGTCGCTGCCGTCGTACGAGGGTCCGCTGCTGTCCCTCACCGGCGGGGTGGACTGTAGTTTCCTGCTGTCGGGGCTCGTGGGCGGAGTCGCGTACCTCCTGCTCTCACCCCGGCGGGACAGCGGCAGGGCCGCCACGGAGGTGACCTCCGGGACGGCCCTGGCGAACAGCGACGTCTAGCCCAGCTTGTGCATCCAGCCGTGCCGGTCCTCGGCCGTGCCGCGCTGGATGTCCAGCAGTGCCTGGCGGAGCTTCACCGTCACCTCGCCGGGCTCGCCCGCGCTCTGCTGCCACTCGGCGCCGGTGCGCTTGACCGTGCCGACCGGGGTGATGACCGCGGCGGTGCCGCAGGCGAAGACCTCGGTCAGGGTGCCGTTGGCGGAGTCGGTCTGCCACTGGTCGACGGAGACGCGGCCCTCCTCGGCCTCGTAGCCGAGGTCGCGGGCGACCTGGAGGAGCGAGTCGCGGGTGACGCCCTCCAGGATGGAGCCGGTGAGGGTCGGCGTGACGATCTTGTTGCCGTACACGAAGTACAGGTTCATGCCGCCGAGTTCCTCGACCCACTTGCGCTCGACCGCGTCGAGGTAGCAGACCTGGGCGCAGCCCTGCTCGGCGGCCTCGGCCTGGGCGAGGAGGGAGGCCGCGTAGTTGCCGCCGGTCTTGGCGTCGCCCATGCCGCCCGGCACGGCGCGGACGTGGTCCTCGGAGACCCAGATCGACACCGGCTTGACGCCGCCCGGGAAGTACGCGCCGGCCGGGGAGGCGATGACCAGGAACAGGTACTCGTTGGCGGGCTTCACGCCCAGGCCGACCTCGGTCGCGATCATGAACGGGCGGAGGTAGAGGGACTCCTCGCCGCCGTGCGCCGGGACCCACGCCTCGTCCTGCTTCACCAGCGCGTCGCACGCCTCGATGAACGTCTCGACCGGCAGCTCCGGCATGCCGAGGCGGCGGGCGGAGGCCTGGAAGCGCTGCGCGTTCTTCTCCGGGCGGAAGGTGGCGACGGTGCCGTCGGGCTGGCGGTAGGCCTTCAGGCCCTCGAAGATCTCCTGCGCGTAGTGCAGGACCATCGTGGCCGGGTCGAGGGAGAGCGGCGCGTACGGCACGAGCTGGCCGTCGTGCCAGCCGCGGCCCTCGGTCCACTTGATGACGACCATGTGGTCGGTGAAGTGGCGGCCGAACCCGGGGTTGGCCAGGATCGCGGCGCGTTCCGCGTCGGAAAGTGGCGAGGCCGAGGGCTTGAGCTCGATCGTGGGCGTCGTCATGAGTGGTTGTCCTTCACCGGTGTGTGTAGTGACACGGGCCGCGCTCACGCCCTTTTACTGTCAGTGACCAGTGCTAGGACGTCCGAGCATTCCCTCATTCCGCGGCTCCGCGTTCGATTATCGCGCGCGGGGGTCCGTGGAAGAAAACGGCGTGAATGCGACCCAGGGGTTGATGGTGTCACCCGGCGGGGGACATACGGAAGCCGCCGGGTGCGTCTGCGACCCGGCGGCTTCGAGGTGG
>NZ_JADDXU010000027.1 GCF_015163075.1 Streptomyces justiciae | reverse complement strand
GGCTGGTGCCGGGGCTGACCGGACGCCGGATCGGGGGCATGGCGGGGGGGGGGGGGGGGGGTGGAGGGGGGGGGGCGGGGGGGGGGGGGGCGGGCTTCGGCGGGGCGTAATCGGCGGGGGGGGTGGGCTGCTCGGGCGGGTTGTCGGCGGGCGGGGTGGGCTCCCCGGGGGTGTCCTTGGTTGGGGGTATGGGCTGGTCCGGGGTGTCGTCCGTGGGTGGCGCGGGCTGTGCCGGCGGGTTCTTTGCGGGCGGTGCTGGTTCCTCAGGGGTGTCCTTGGCCGGGGGCGCGGGCTTGTCCGGGGTGTCTTCGGCGGGCGGTGTCGGCTGGTCCGGTGTGTCCTCAGCGGGCGGTGTCGGCTGTTCCGGGGCGGGGGCGGTCGGCGAAAGGACGGAAGGGGGCGTGGGTTCGCTCGGAGGCGGCGCCGGCTCATCGGCGCCCGGCGTACGCGTGTCGACCGACGACCCGTCGCCTCGCTCAGCGCTGGCCGGCTGCACCGTCGTACCGCCATCGCCACTGCCACCGTCGTCACCCCGCGCGCCCGCCACCGGCGTATCAGCCGCCGCCGAACCGGTCCCCGGCGCATCGGCCACTGGCGTACCGGCCACCGGCCCTTCCGCCACCGGTACCTGCCCCGCCGGTGCCTCCGCAACCGGCGTCCGCTCGGCCGGAGTCGGCGTGGAGTAGCCGGGGCCGAGGGCGAGGATGACCACGGCGGCGCCCGCCACGACCGCACCGGCCGCGACCGCGGCCTTGGCGCCGCCGGCGGTGACATGGCGTACCCCCTCCAGCACCCCGCCGCCCTTGAGCCCCGCGGCCCCCGCGGCCGCCGCCGTGAGCACGTACTTGCCCGCACCTCCCGCCACGAACACCAGCAACGCGGGCCCGACCAGCGCCGGCAACCGGTCGTTGGCGCTCATCAGGGCCGCCAGCCGCGCCCGGCAGTCGTCGCAGGCGTCCACGTGTCCGAGCAGCCGCTCGGACTGCCGTTCCGTGGCGGCACCCCGTACATACGCGGGCATCCGTGCCCAGTGCACCTGGCAGGCGGGGTCGTCCGGTGCCCCGGTCTGGGTGCGGAGAAACGCCTGCCGCATCCCTTCCCGTGCCCGGTGCAGCAGCACGGCCGTAGCCCCGTCCTTCGTCCCCACCTGCGGCCCGATCGCCGCGAGCGGCTGCCCTTCCGCCTCCGCCAGCCACAGCGCCTTGACCCACCGCTCGGGCAACTGCCCCAGCACCCGCACGAGTAGATCGACGGCGGACACCTGCTCGGCAGGATCAGCGCAGCCCCGCGTCTGAGCGGGCACCTCGCCCCGCTCGTCGCTCTGCGGGTCCTGAGGCGTCTCCCGTACGGCAGTTCCGGCGGCGGCGCTCGCGAGATGGCGCACGGTCGTCATCAGATACGCCGGCACGTTCTCGATCTCGTGCCCCTCGGCCAGCCGCCGCCACACCCTGAAGTGGGCCTCTGCGACGAGGTCTTCGGCCGTCCAGGAGTTCCGCGTGAGGGAGCGGGCGTACGCGACGAGGCGCGGCTGCTGCTCCTCGTACATCCGGGCGTAGGAGAAGTTCGAAGCGGTGGAAGTGGAACCGTCGGACATGGCGGAACGCTCCAGGGCCTGCGTGGGGAGGGGGCAGGGAAGGGTTTGTCAGCGTAGATGACAAAACTTTCAATCAAAGTTTCAAGCGCCATGGAAAGTGATGCAGGTCACATCAACATCTTGCGTAACCGGCGTAATGCACAGGCCACTTGCGTGCTCGTACCAGTACGTCGGCCAACTCGCCGCCGCCCTGCCCTGCTGTGCCCCGCCCCACCCCGCAACGGAGACCGCCCACCATGTCCATCACCCTGGAACAGCCCACCGGCGCCAGCCTGCTCACCCCCGACGACGAGGAGCTGGCGGTCACGTTGACCCTCCGCTACACCTCGGCCGACCCGCTGGCCGTCCACCTCCTCTTCCCCGCGTGGATCTCGCTCGACGGCGAGGAGCTGACCTGGACCTTCGCCCGCAGCCTTCTGGAGGAGGGGCTGGGCAGCCCGGCGGGCGTGGGGAACGTACACGTCCGCCCGTACGGCCCGACGCGCACGGCGGTGGAGTTCCGGGCGCCGGAGGGCGTGGCGATCGTCCTCTTCGACACGACGACACTCCACCGCTTCCTGCTGCGCACGTACACGATCACGGAGCCGGGTGGCGAGCCGGTGGGGCGGGAATTGGAGCAGGGACTGGCCTCCCTGCTGGGCGGAGTATGAGCCGGACGACGGCCGCCCGGCCTTACTTCTCCTTCTTCGGCCGCTTGTCCTCGGTCTTCATCTTGTCGTTGACCTGCTTGGCCAGTTCGTCGTCGAGCTTCTTGAACTCCCGGACGACGGCGTCCGACATCTTCGACAGCGCGTCGAGCTGCTGCGTGATGTCCTCGCGGCCGTCCTCCCAGTTGGACTCGAAGTCGTCGAGGGCGTCGTTCACGCTGCCGTCGCCGATGTCGTCCTTGTACTGCTCGAAGAGCTTCTTGGTGTGGTTGAGGCGGGTCTTGATCGACCGCAGCCGGCGTCCGTAGTCCTCGAGTTCGCTCAGCGGGAGCGAGAGGTCACTCTTGCCGTTCTGTCCCATGT
Organism: Streptomyces justiciae; assembly: GCF_015163075.1. GTDB lineage: Bacteria > Actinomycetota > Actinomycetes > Streptomycetales > Streptomycetaceae > Streptomyces > Streptomyces justiciae. The sequence goes on along the minus strand of NZ_JADDXU010000027.1, from coordinate 110,427 downwards.
CCCCGTCCCCCGGTTCCGGTGCCGATCTCGTAGTCTGACGTGCACGGTACAACGCAACGGTTGCAGCGAGCGATCGAGCAAACGCGCGGTACTTCCGAACCACGGGGAACAACGGGGAAGGTCGACGTCATGGCCCGCTACATGGAGGCGCTCACGGTCGAGCGCGGGGGTTTCCGTATCAAGGTCCCCGAGTCGTGGTGGGAGTTCGACGTACGCCCGGAGTCCCGTGACGACTCGATCCGCCGCATGGTGAACGACCGGATCGCCCAGCGCCCGGAGCTGTCCCCGTACAAGGACGTGTACATGGACTTCCTCCGCAAGGCCGCGGCGGACGCCTGGAAGTCGGGCGCCCTGTACTGCGGCTGCATGGCGGAGAACTTCGGCGGCGACACCCCGATCACGGGCTCGGTGACGGTGTCGATGGTCGGCGGCCGCAACGAACGCGGCGAGCCCCTCTCCACCGACCCGTCCGTCATCGCGAGCCAACTCGCCGTCAAGGAAGCCAAGAAGGAGGGCGACTCCTGGCGCAAGGTGACGACGGTGGACATCCCGGGGGTGGGCCCTGCGGCACGCACGTACGGCATCGAGGACATCGTCGTACCCGGCGACGCCCTGAACCGCACGATCCGCGCGGTCCTGATGCAGACATACATCCCCGTACCCGGCCAGGAGGGCAAGGTCGCCCTGGTAGGCGGCAGCAGCCAGGTCCTGGACCTGGCGGACTCCTTCTTCGACATCTTCGACGCGATCACGTCGACGTTCCGGTTCACCGGTTGACGGTGGTCGGGGCCGACGAACGTGGGCTGGCGTACGACGTCTTCGGGCCGTTGTGGTCGGTACTGGACCTGGCGGCCGCGGCCGGGTCGTCGACGCTGACCACCTTCGTGACGGCACACCGCGCCGAACTGGACGGGCTGCTCGCGGTGGTACAGGCGGTCGGCGACTTCTCACCCGAGACGATGCGGCTCTTCGAGCGACAGGGCGGTTGGGGCGACGGGTCGGGGGACGTGACGGCCGAGTCCCTGATGTTGCACTCGGGCTGCATCGAGGAGTATCCACCGAACGTCGACGACCCCTTGGTGCTGCGGCGGATGCTCGGCATGGGTGCGGACTTGCAGTTGGCCAGGCTCATGGAGGGGCTGGTGGGCGCCGCCGTGGCGCGGGGCCCGGGGGTGGAGAGGGGAACGACTCTCGTCGTAGCGGCAATGCGGAGGGCGGCGGCACTCGCAGTGCCCAGGTCCGTGTCGGACGTCTTCCGGATGTGGCGGGTGGCGTTCCTGCCGGGCGTACTGCGACCGGTTTCGCCGACGCCGGAGACGGCGAGGACGGGCGTCAGGGCGTACGCCCATGCATTGGAGGGTGTGCTGCTCGATGGGCCTGGATGACCTGCGTACGTCGTACGACCGCCTGCGCGCGGAGCTGGAAGGGACACGGTTCGAGGTGACCTGGCAGGCACCGACCGCGAACCACCCCAAACAGAGCGCGTGCCTCAGCCTCGAAGGGCCGGACCGCCTGGGGGCGTTGATCGTCTGGGCCAGCGGGGAGGCGCAGCTACAGCTGGCGGCCGTGGCGAGCGGTGAGGTGACGGACGAGGTGTTGGAGTTGGCCGATGCTGATCAATTGGCGTGGGCCGTGACGAGGTTGAAGGCCTGGGTCATGGGACGAGACACCGGAGAAGAGCGTGAGGCATGAACCGCGACTGGAACTGGGAAACCGGCGAGGGCCTGCTCGGCATGGACGACCCGGCCGAAGTTGACGCCGCGCTCGACCGCAACGACGACAGCCTGGGTGCCGCGGTGATCGGTCTCGCCCTCAACTGCCCGCCCGAGGTGGTCTCCCCGCGGATCATCCGCGCCCTGGAACTACTGCCCGGCCCGGGCCGCGACTTCCCCTTCACCGCGACCGCCCACCTCGCCCGCCTCGACGGTCGCCTGACTCCGGAGCTGTACGACGCCCTGCGCGCCGAGGGCCTGGGCGGTGCCGCAGACCATGCGATCGACGACACGCTGACGTTCGTACCCTTCCGGGACCTCCCGCCGTGGCTGAAGCGGCGGTGGGTGTACGTGACGGTGCGGGAGACGCTGCTGCGGTGGATGCGGCCGCTCGAGCCCGTCGGCGACGCGTGGCGAGCTGTGCGCAGTCGCCGCCGGCCCTGATGACATGCTGTTTCTCGCGCCGAACGGCTGTTCCCTGTAGGTTCGCGTGTGCACATGGCTGTTGATAGTGATGCACGCGTGACGGGGGTTGCGGTATGGCGGGGCATCGGCCCACGGACTGGCATGTCCTGGATCTGGACAAGGACCCGACGCCGGGTGATCCGGACCGGATCAAGCTGCTGGCGAAGACACTCCACGACTTCGCCGATGACGTCTCGGATGCCCTTCGCTTGGTCAATGGCATGGCGGGTGAGGACACCCTGCTGGAGTGGGCCGGCAAGTCGGCGGAGGTCTTCAAGGACGAGTTCGGGGACGTCCCGAAGAACCTGAAGAAGCTGAAGAAGTCGTACGAGTTGTGCGGCGACGCGCTGACCGACTTCTGGCCGAAGCTGGAGCGCGCCCAGGCGCTGGCCGACCGTGCCCTGGCCAAGGGCCGGGAAGCTCAGAGCGACCTGTCCTCCGCCAACTCCCGCCTGGCGTCGGCCGATTCGTGGGTGACGCGGGCGAACAAGGAAGCCGACAAGTACAAGGACGATCCCACCGGAAGTAAGTCGGGCGGTGACAAGCCGGACGAGGGCAAGGTCCGAGCCGCCACCCGGGATGCTCAGCATGCCAAGTCCGCGCAGACCAGCGCCCAGTCGGACGTCAACGACGCTCAGGGTGCGTTGGCCGCGGCGAAGAAGATGGCCGAGGACGCGCGCAAGATGCGCGAGGAGGCCGCGCACACCGCGAAGACGAAGATCGACGAGGCCTCCGACGCCGGTATTCAGAACCGGTCGTGGTGGGAGGAGGTCGGGGACTGGTTCTCCGACAACTGGGACAACATCGTCGCCGTCTGCAAGATCGTCGTCGCGGTGGTCGGTGTCATCGCGATGATCATCGGTGGGCCGATCCTCGGCGCGATCGTGCTGATCGCGGCCCTCGTCGTGCTCGCCGACACGCTCTACAAATACTCCAAAGGCCAGGCCTCCCTGTGGGATGTGGGCCTGGCGGCGTTGGACTGCATACCGGGGATGAAGGGGCTGACCACCCTCGGCGGCCTCGCCAAGGGGCTCAAGGCCTTCGGTAAGACCGGACTCAAGGGCATGGCTCTCGGTGTCAAAGGCCTGGGCAAGAGCGCTCGCGGGCTGCTCGACGGATCCAAGGGAGCCTTCAACCGCCTCAAGAACGTGGTGCGGTCCAAGGGCAGTGACCCCGTGGACATGGCCACCGGCGCCATGTACCTCCCGCAGTCCGATGTGTATCTGCCGGGTCTGCTGCCTTTGGAGTTCACCCGCCGAGTCGCCTCCGACTACCGCTGCGGCTGGTGGTTTGGCCCGACCTGGTCCTCCACCGTCGACCAGCGCCTCGAAGTCGACGAGCAGGGGGTTGTGTTTGTCACCGAGGACGGGTTGCTCCTCTCTTACCCCCATCCGGCCGATACCCACGCCCCCGTACTGCCCACAGCAGGGCCCCGATGGCCGCTGATCCGAGGGGACGACGGCGGGTACGCAATCGAGGACCCGTATACGGGGCTCACTCGTCAATTCGCCCACCCCACCACTGACGGCCTCGCGCTTCTGGCACGAATCACCGACCGCAACGAGCACGCCATCACCTTCGAATACGACGACTACGGCGCCCCATTGGCGATTCGCCACTCCAGCGGCTACCACCTCGCCCTGGCCACCGAGGACGGCCGGGTCACCTCCCTCAGTCTCGTCGGTGCCGCGGAGGACGGCTCGGACGTGCTCATCAAGCGGTTCGCTTATACCGACGGCAATCTCACCGAGACGTTCAACTCATCAGGTTCGCCCCTGAGGTTCAGCTACGACCACCGGCTGCGCATCACGTCCTGGACGGACTCGAACGACAGCCGCTATGCCTACACCTATGACGCCCGGGACCGCTGTGTCGCCGAGGGCGGCGAGGCCGGTCATATCGCCATCACCCTCGACTACGAGGACACCGACCCTGCCTGGCCCGGCTGCCGCATCACGACCTTGACGACTGCGGAAGGCGCCGTCACCCGCTTCGTCGTCAACGACAACTGTCAGGTCGTCGCAGAGATCGACCCCCTCGGCCACACCACTCGGACCTCCTACGACGAGCACCACCACGTCACGTCGCACACGAACGAGCTGGGCCACACGACGGAGTACCGCAATGACGAATTCGGCCGACCTCTGGAGATCCGGTACCCGGACGGGAACCGGTCCATCGTCGTCTACAACGAGTTGGGCCTGCCGACCGAGACAGTGACGCCGAACGGCGAGCGGTGGCAGCGTACGTACGATGACCGCGGCAACGGTCTCACCCTCACCGACCCGACCGGAGCGACGAGCCACTTCCGCTACGACGGGCAGGGGCGCCTCACCGAGTTCGTGGACGCTCTCGGACGTGCAACGCGCCTTGTCTGCAACTCGGCGGGACTAGGCATCGAAGTGACCGACCCGCTCGGGAACCGAACCGTCCAAGAGCGTGACGCCTTCGGCCGGACCGTCTCCGAGACCGGCCCTCTCGGCACGGTGACACGGTGGCGGTGGAACACGGAGGGGCAGCTCCTCAGCACCACGCACCCGGACGGTTCGACCGAATCGTGGACCTACGACGCCGAGGGCAACTGTACGAGCCACACGGACGGGACGGGCGCCGTGACGTACTACGAGTACACCCACTTCGACCTGCTCAGTGCCCGCACCGAGCCGGGCGGCGTGCGGTACCGCTTCGAGTACGACCCCTCGCTCCGGCTCATTCGCGTGAGCCGGCCCGACGGCCGTGCCTGGGATTACGCGTACGACGCGGCTGGGCGTCTGGTCGCGGAGTCGGACTTCTGCGACCGTGTGGCTCGCTACGAGTATGACGCTGCAGGAAGGCTCATCGCCCGGACGACCCCCACCGGCCAGGTCGTCCGGCACGCACGGGACGTCATGGGACGGGTGTCGCGCACCGAGGCGGACGACGAGGCCACCGACTTCTCCTACGATCCCATGGGCCGACTGGTGGGCGCCGTGTGGTCCGAGGGGCAGCTGACCCGTGCCTACGACGCCGCGGGTCTGCTGACGTCGGAGACGGTCAACGGGCGCACGCTGCACCTGACGTACGACGCCGTGGGGCAGCTGATCCGGCGCCGGACGCCGGCGGGGACCGACACCGCGTACTCCTACGACGCGGCGGGTCGGCGGACCGTGCTGGCCGTTGGCGGTCGTACCATCACCTCCGCGCACGACCCGGTGGGGCGGGAGACCGGGCGCAGCTGGGGAAGCACGGTCCACCTGGCGCAGTCCTGGGACGTCATGGACCGGCTGCTCAGCAGCGGCCTGAGCGGTCCGCGGGGTCCGGTGTCGGCCCCGCAGGAGTACACGTGGCGTCCGGACGGGGCGTTGGCCGCGGTCGGTGACCGGCAGCACACCTTGGGCGCCGACGGCAGGATCACTCAAGTCCGGGCGGCCGACTGGACGGAAACGTACGCCTATGACGCCCTCGGCAACCAGGTGGAGGCTTACTGGCCCGCGTTCCATCCCGGCGCGGACGCTACCGGAGCACGCGAGTACGAGGGCGGCCGTCTTGTCTCGGCCGGGCATGTGCGCTACGAGCATGACGCGAGCGGGCGTCTCACCGTACGGCGCCGGGTCCGTCTCTCCCGGAAGCCCGATGTCTGGCGGTATGTCTGGGATGCCCAGGACCGGCTGACTGGGGTCACCGTTCCCGACGGGAGCGTGTGGCGTTACCGGTACGACCCGTTGGGGCGCCGCATTGCCAAGCAGCACTTGGCCGCCGACGGGCGGACGGTGCTGGAGGAGACCTGTTTCACCTGGCACGAGGGGATGCTGGTGGAGCAGAGCATGAGTGTGACGGATGTTCCCACTGTGCAGACGATGACATGGGAGTTCGACGAGAGCGGGATAGAACCGCTGGCGCAGTCGGAGCGTTACATGAGGGCCGCGCCCGTAACGCAGGAAGATGCCATGTCGCAGGAAGAGGTCGACAACCGCTTCTACGCCATCGTCACCGACTCCATCGGATCACCGACACAGCTGCTCGACGAGCAGGGTGGTGTCGCATGGAGCCGCACAGCGACCCTGTGGGGCGCCACCACCTGGAACCACGACGCCACGGCCTACACACCATTGCGTTTCCCGGGCCAGTACCACGACGTGGAGACGGGGCACCACTACAACCTGCACCGGCACTACGACCCCGAGACGGGACGGTATCTCAGCCCGGATCCTCTGGGATTGAGCGCGGCACCCAACCCGGACACCTACGTCCACGACCCCCTCACGTGGTCTGACCCCTATGGTCTCTCTCCCTACCAGCCGATCCGGGTGAGAGCGGGACAGCAGGTGAAGAAGGGGACGCCGTTCGAGATGAGCCCGCCGGAGCGGGAGTTTGTGCAAGCGCTCCTGCAGAAGCGCACCAACCTGCGGGTCTATCGCACGCACGGCAAGCAGGCCGAGGGAGACTTTGTGATCGTAGACATGACGGACAAGAAGAACCGGGTCGGGTGGGTCGTTGACCACAAGATGAACAGCGAAAAGGTCACCAAGGGCAACCAGTTTACGAACGCCGCTCGGGCCGCAGAGGCTGTCGGCATCAGGTCCGGAAATTTTGAGATCGCCACGGGAGACACCGAGAAGCTGCTGCAGATCCTCAGCCGTGGCCGTGGTGAGTGGGGACGGTAGAAAGACGTGATCGTTCTTCCCAAACTGATCGACGATCTCCTCGACCAGGTCGAGGAGAAACGCGCTGCGCATCTGGCTCTGGACTTCGCGCATCACATGCTTGACGTCCAGCGGGCGGAGATCGAGGACGACGTGATGGCCGCGTGCCTGGAGTACCTCGCGGCCGCAGATGAGGCGATCGAGCTCGGTGAGGCGACTCCTCGGCTGCTCACGGCGCATGAGCAGCTCAGCGTGACCGCCGAGCGGTGGGAGGGCGACCGGCATCTGCTTGCTCGGGGAGCAGGACTGGCGGTGCAGGCCGTTCGGGTCGGCTGTCAGCGGATGATGGAGGACGTGCGCGATCACGTGATGCGGAGTTCGCTGATCACCTGCCGGGACGTCGCGCGTGAACTTCAGGCCGAGGCCGGCCGCTGGTATGCGAAACGGACCTCTGGCGGCGCCGACGAGCGGCTCGTCGCGCGCAGCGCCCGCTGGGAGGAGGCCCGCTGGCAGCTGCAGCATGTCATCGCCACCGAACCTGCGCCGCACGGCGGCGGCATCACCTGACGAGGCACTTCAGAGGACGACGAGGAGGGCTCGGTGACGTTCTTCGAGGACGGGGTCCGGGTGTGGTGTCTGCGGCACGGTGAGTCGGAGAATGTCACTGGCGGAGTCGCCGGGGCCGTGCCGAGTGCGTCGTTGACCGAGCTCGGGCGGCAGCAGGCTGCCGTCGCGGCACGGGCCCTCGCCGGGGAGCCGATCAGCCAGGTCTACTCCAGCACCGCCCTGCGCGCACGCCAGACCGGGCAGGCGCTGGCCACCGCATTCCGTGTTCCGTTCCGGGCCATGCCTGAACTCGTGGAGATGGGTATCGGCAGGCACGAGGGGAGCAGTGATCCGGGCGTCCGGCGGCAGACGGCTGACGTGCTTCGCGCCTGGGTTGTCGACGGCTGCCTGGAGCGACAAGTCGCCGACGGTGAAAGCGGGTTCGACGTCGTGGGCCGAGTGACCGCGGCCTTCCGGCGCATCGCCGCGCAGCACTCGGGCGAGACCGTCGCCGTCGTCGGCCACGTGGCCGGCCTCACCGTCGCCCTGGGCCGACTCTGCTCGCTCGGGGCCGCGGTCTGGGGTACGCCGCTGCCCCACGCACAGCCCTTTCTCATCGAGGGGGACGGCTCCGGGTGGCGCTGCCTGTCATGGCCGGGAGCGAAGACCGACCTTTGATCCGTCGTTCACGGCATCGATGAAGGTCGTGAAGGTGGCGGGAAGGAAGGAGAGGGTGCCCTGAGTAGGGTCCTTGGAGTCACGGATGGCTATGTGGGTGTGGCGGTCAGTGACTTCCACGCAGGCGTCGCCTTGGCCGCCGCCGGAGTAAGACGCCTTCGTCCACGTATCGGGGGTGAGCACGCTCTCACAGCTCCTTCGTCAGGCGGTGGATGAAGTCACGCGAGCGCACAGGTTCGAGTGACAGCGCCTCCACCTTATGGAAGAGCGTTCGATAGCGGCTGAGTTGGGCCTCGGCGTTGACGAAGACCGGACCGTTGGGGCTGTCACGCACCAAGGTGTCCAGTTGGGGTACGAGGCCGCCCGCGTAGACCATGGCGCTTCCGGCGCCGCCGAAGCCGTCCAGGTCGAAGGGGATGACCCGCACGGTGATGTGCTCGACCTCGGACTGTTCCAGGATGCGGGTGAGTTGTGCCCGTGTCGCGGTTCGGTCGCCGACCCTGATGCGTAGAGCAGCTTCGTGGATCACCGTCGCGTACGGGACCGGATCAGGCCGCTCGATGATCGTCCTGCGCTTCATCCGGTGCTCCACCCAGCGGTCCACATCACTGGCCGGGAACTCCGGGTTGACGAAGGCGAAGAGGGCGCGAGCGTAGTCGGGTGTCTGGAGCAGGCCGGGTACGTGCAGGAAGTCCACGTCCCACCGGTAGCTGGCGTGGTGCTCCAGCTCCGGCAGGTCCAGGAACGGGGTCGGCAGATGATCGCGGTACTCCTCCCACCAGCCGCGCGTCCGATCCGTTGCCATCGCCACCAGGGCGTCGATCAACTCCCCGTCGGTGCAGGAGTAGTGCGCGGCGAGCCGCCGTACGCGCTCCTCGCTGACGCCCGCGGTGCCGGCCTCGATCTGGCTGATCTGCCCTGAATCGGTCCCCAGCAGCGCGGCGGCCTCGCGCCCCTTGAGTCCGGCGGCTTCGCGCAGTTTCCGCAGCTCGGCGCCGAGGCGTTCCTGTCGTGCGGTGGGCTGCTGCCTGCGCGGCATGTGCTTCCTCCCTGCCTCAACTGCCCTCTGGCAGCCACTCGTTCGGAGGGCAGATTACGGCAATGACTTGCGTGGTCCCAAAATGAGGACCTACCGTCAGTGACGCAACGCACACGCTGCGGAACCCGGGAGTCCCGGAAGCGCACCACTCCGTCCTGCCATGACGGCTGCGGCACTGCCACCGGACCGGCCCGCCAACTCCCCTCCCTTCGAACGGAGTTCAGCCATGCCCCAAACCGACGACGCCCCCTGGGAGTACTGTCTTCACATCCCCAACGACCCCCGCGCCGTCCCCATCTGCCGCCGCACTCTCCGCCTGATCCTGACGATGCACGGCCTCATTCGCCTCGTCGACACCGCCGAACTGCTGGCGACGGAGTTGGTCTCGAACGCTGTACGCCATACGAAGGGCCCCGCGGCGCTGAGGGTGCGTTGCGCGGACGGGGTGCTGCGGATCGGGGCGTGGGACGCGGACCCTGAACCGCCGGAGCCGCCGGGTGAGTTGGCCGAACTCCTCGGCGCCGAGGAGGGGCGGGGGCTCGCCCTCGTCCGGGCCTCCGCCGACCTCTGGGGCTGGCAGCCGCTCGCGCGCAACGGGCATCGGGGCAAGTACGTGTGGTGTGACCTTGCCGCGGCGTAGGCGTTGATCACGTCGTACGAAAGGAGGATCGATGGTCAGATCGCCGCACGAAGGGCTGCACCGGATCTGTCAGAAGGACCCGGCAGGCTTCACCCTCCTATCTGTACGCGAAGTATGAGTGGGAGCCGGTGCTGATCGTCCTGACCCAGGACAGGGCCACGGCCCGCTGGGCGAGGCAGCCGATTCTGCTGGGGCTGCCGGGCTGGCATTCGCCGGCGGTACGGCCGCTCGTGCTCGGGCCTGAGAACGTGCCCCTCATCGCCGACGAGGCAGAGGCCCAGCGGGACTTGTTCCTCGCGGCCTTCTCGGCGATGACACATGGTCGGGGACCAAGTGCCGCTGCCGTACTGAAACCGCTGGCGCCAGCCTTGGCGACCACCGACACCGAGAGCGCGGGCGTGCTCGCGCAGTTCGTCGAATCCTGTCTGGTCGATGTCGAGGCCCGGCAGACGTGGAAGGAGCTGATGATGGCGGTCCACTACTTCTTCCGGCACGAGGTTGCCGAGAAGGTGCGCGAAGAGGGTCGCGAGGAAGGTCGTGAAGAAGGCCGCGACGAAGGCCGGGCCCAGGCCAAGGCGGAGATGGTGCTGCGGATCCTCGAATGGCGGGGGTTCTCCGTCCCGGACGCTGCTCGTGCACGGGTTGAAGCGTGCACCGATCCGGATCAGCTCGAGGCGTGGGCCCAGCGGGCCGTCCACGCAACCGACGCACAGGATCTGTTCGTCGACGCCGCGGACGACCCGGCCTGACGGGTGGCGGTCGTGATTCGGCCGTGCGTCAGCGGTTGATCGCCTGGATCTCCTGGACGTTCATGTCCTGCGTCGTCTCGAAGGTGCCGTCCGGGAGGTCGCCGCCGGTGCCGCCTGAGCCCTCCCACGTGATTTGCCAGGTCACGGACGCGGAGAGGTGGTACGGCGTGCCGCTCGTGGCCTTCAGGTAGCGGATGCCGCAGGGCGGAGTCTTGTTGGCGTCGCCCGTGGAATACGGGGTGCCGATCGAGCCGTCCGCGTTGATCTCGCAGTCGCCGGACGCGGGAAACGTCTGCGCGTCCTCCGTGCCGGGGTTCAGATGCAGCGCGACAGGCTTGGCCGTCGTCTCCGCCCACAGACCCGTGTCCGGGAGCTCGGCGCGGACCTTGACCTCCTGGAAAGTGCCCTTGTCCAGCCAGACCCACGTCGGCAGGTTCACCGTGGACCTGGTGGCCGGCTTCAGCTCGATCTTCGTCTCCGGGACCTTCACCTTGTTGTAGGCGTAGTCGGCGAGGGTCTCCGGCGTGGGAGCGTTCGGATCGTCGGGGATCTCACCGGCGTTCTGCCAGAACATGAGGCGATTGCAGAGTGACGTGTCGTCGATGTCGGCGACGTCCGGGGCGACTCCGTGCCAGAAGTACCCCTTCTTGCCGATGTTGTAGTTCTTGTAACCCTTCACGTTCGCCGGGGCGCCGAAGTAGTTGACAGCGTCTTTCTCGTCCTTGAAATGGTCGGTCCACAGGCTCGATCCGATCCACCCCTGTCGGATGCTGACCTGGCCACTGCCGTCGGTCTCCGCGAAGTTCTTCAACTGCTCCGGTGTGAAGAGGGGCTCGTACCAGCAGGGCGGGAGCTCCCAGTTCACATCGGTGGACGACAGGGTGCCCTGCTTTCCACCCGTCGGACCGCTCTTCTGGGTGACCTTGATCCTGGAGTACGAGGCGGAGGCAGCCAGTTCGGTGCCGTCGGCCTGGCCTCGCGTGTCGGTGCCCGCTTCTCCGATCGCTTCTGCGGACGTCGAGCCCAGCAGGGCCACGGAGAGCGATCCGGCGATCAGGGGTGCCAGCCGGTGTCGCAGGCTCACTTGGAGCACCCGCCTCGCTCGGAGTGCACAGACGCGTTCTGCCAGACGCCCTGGGCGTTCTTCGCCAGGGAGACCGTGTAGAAGACGTAGGGGTTCGTGCCCGCCGGATTCCCCTCGACCTTGCCGGTCTTGAGGTTCCTGGTCTGCGCGGCGCTCTCGTCCGTGCAGTAACTGAGCGATGCGCCTCTGCCGGTCTTGGCCACACCGACCTTGGGTGCGAAGGCGGGCAGCTTGCCGATGACGGTGAGGTGCTTGTCCGTGTAGGACTTGATCCACTCCTTGGTCTGCCCGACGACGCCCTGCGTGTCGTAGAAGGCGACGGCCTCGCTGTCAGGGTCGTTCGCGATGATCGCCGCGTATCCGGCCCGGACCTCTTCCTTGGCGTCGTCGAGTACCGCCTGCTCGACGGGGTCGCCGCTCGACCAGTTTTCGAAGGTGAGCTGGAAGCTGCTGGGGATGGTGATCTTCGGGCGCTCGACGCCAGGCGATGCCGACGCGGAAGCCGAAGCCGACGGGCTGCTCGACCCCGTGTCCGCCCCCTGGATGTCGTCCGACGACGTGTCGTCGCCCCCGCCGCACGCGGAGAGCAGAAGCGTTGCCGACAAAGCGAACGTGGCGGCGGTGACGGGCAGGGTGCGGCGGGCCACGATGGATCTCCCCCGAGGATTGGCGATTGCAACGGGGAACGACGCTATCAGGGGCGGGTAATGCGCCCATGACGGGTCATTGGGGATTGTGTGGGGAACGTGAGGGTGTCGCGTGGCGATTGCGAACGGTGCGCATACCCCCCGGTCTGAAACGGGGCAACTCCGGCCTCTCCGGCAGGTCGTGAGGAAGTGAGTCGGGGCGGGGGCAGGGAGGTTATCCACAGGTCTGCCCGGGCTTCGACGGCGTACTTAAGATCTCTGTAGGCTCAGTGCACTCTCGTACTCCCTTGCATCCACCCCCTCCTCACACGACCCAGGACGCCCGCCATGGCACGACGCCGCAGTTCAAGCTCGTCAAGCTCGACGGGAAACACGACCGCGCCCGCGACCCCGGCGCCCCGCAACCGGACCCCGCAGCCCGTGCGGATCCGACGGCGTTCGTTCGGGGACTTCGTGAAGGCGTTCTTCGCGTTCGTCGCGCTGGCCGTGCTGGTGGTCGGGGTGCCCGGGGCGCTCGCCATGGCGGTCGGATGGCCGTTGCCGCACGAGTTCAAGCCGATGGAGTGGCTGCAACAGCCGATCACCACCGGCACCTTCCTCCACATCCTCACCGTCATTGTCTGGCTCGCCTGGGCGCAGTTCACCGCCTGCGTGCTCGTGGAGATAAAGGCCGCCGTGTCGGGGGTCGGGGTCCCGGGCCGCGTCCCGGGCGCCGGCCCCAGTCAGATCCTCGCCCGGCAGCTCGTCGCCGCCCTCCTCCTCGTCGGCGCCACGGCCGCCAGCCTCACGCCGGGGCTGTCGCAGATCGGGCAGCACAGTCTCGACGGGAACCAGCGCGGTACCGTCGCCGCCGCCCAGCAGACCCCCGGCCTCTTCGCCCAGCAGCAGGAGCAGGCGGCCAGTACCGCCGCCGCCCTCGCCGAGCAGGCCTCCCAGGCCGCCTCCCACGCGGACGCGCAAGGCGGCAGCACCGCCAAGTCCGACGACACGAAGTACTACCGGATCCAGCCTCCCGAGGGCCGGCACCACGACTCCCTCTGGGAGATCGCCGAGCGCCACCTCGGCGACGGCCGCCGGTACAAGGAGATCTTCGAGCTCAACAAGGACCGCGTGCAGCCCGACGGCTCCAAGCTGTCCGAGGCCAGCCTCATCCGCCCCGGCTGGATCATGGAGATGCCGGGTGACGCGCGCGGCGGCGACCTCGTCGAGATGCCCCAGGCGGCCGGTGGCTCCGCCGCCCAGCAGCAGATCCACGACTACGGCCAGACCGGCGACCACGCTCAAGGCGACCACGCCCAAGGCGGCGGCCACCAGCAGGGCAGCGGCGGCGCCTCCCAGGTCTCCCTCCCCGAACAGCGCCCCGCCCCCGACCAGCAGCCCAGCGGACAGCAACACCAGCAGCACCAGCAACACGCCACGGCTGCCACAGAAGAATCCTCCTTCGGTCTGCCCCAAGCCCTCATCGGCGCCCCCCTCCTCGCCGCCGGCCTCCTCGGCGCCCTCGGCCGGCGTCGCCGCCAGGCGCTGTGGCAGTCGGCGTTCGGTGCCGTCGGCGGGCGGCGCGGTATGGAGCCGCCCACGCCGACCGGCGACGCCGCCGACGCGCAGGACGCCCTGCTCGTGGGCGCCGACCCCGAAGGCGTACGACTGCTCGACCGCTCCCTGCGCGGACTCGCCGCGTCCCTCGGTGCCGAGTCCCGTCCGCTGCCGACCGCGTACGCGGCCTGGCTCGGCGGCAACGGCGACCTCCACCTCCAGCTCGCTCAGCCCTCCGGCAACCCGCCCGCTCCGTGGCAGCTCGGGCAGGACCAGACGTTCTGGATGCTCGCGCGCACCGACGCCGAGCGGTACGAGGACGTCGACGCCGCCGCCCCGTACCCGGGCCTGGTCAGCCTCGGCACCATGGACGACTCGCGCCTCCTCCTCAACCTGGAGTCCGTGCCCGGCCTCGTCTCCCTCTCCGGCAGCGAGGCCGACCGCGCCGCCGTCTTCGCCTCCGTCGCCGCCGAACTCGCCACCAACGGCTGGTCGGACCGCATGACCATCACCCTCGTCGGCTTCGGCGAGGACCTCACGCCGCTCGCCCCCAACCGACTCCGCCACCTCGACACCATCGACGACCTCATCGAGACGATGGACGCCGAGACCCGGCAGCGACGGGGGGCGTTGGGCGCCGCGGGCCATGACTCCGTGCTCACCGGGCGCACCGGGCCCGCCCAGCACACCCGTTGGGCCCCGCACCTCGTCCTCCTCGCCGCCGAGCCCTCCGCCGACGACGCGATGAAGCTCGCCGAACTCGCCGCCGACGCCAGCCGGCTCGGCATCGGCTACCTCGTCGGCACCGAGAGCGGCGATCTGCCCGGCGCCGCCTGGGAGATGGAGGTCACCGGCGAGGGCAAGCTGCTCGCCCCGCTGCTCGGCCTCGAACTCGACGCCCAGCTGCTGCCGGTGCCGTTGCAGCGCGCGGTCGTCGAGCTGTTCGTCGAGTCCGACCCCGAGCGCGAACCGCAGGGACCGGCCACCGCGCCGCCGTTCCTCGTCGACATCAGCGAGCAGGGGCGGCCGGCTGTGTACGCGCGGCTCGTGGGACCGTACGAGATCATCGGCCTCGACACCCCGGACGGCGACCGGAGCGCCCTCCTCCACGAGGCGCTCGCCCTGCTGCTCCTGCACCGCGAGGGCGTCCACCCGCGCGTGCTGTCCTCGGCGCTGTGGCCGCGCGGTGTCACCGACGACGTCCGCGAGGCCCTGCTCGACCGGCTGCGCGCCTGGCTCGGCACCGACCCCGACGGCAGCCCGCGGCTCCGGACCGACTCGACCGGGCGACTCACGCTCGCCAAGTCCGTCGTATCGGACCTCGACGTGCTGCGCTCGCTCTACCACGAGGCCACGCAGGGGCGCGGTGTCGACAGCCGGGTCGTGCGCGGGCGGCTGCTCACCGACGCGCTCGTGCTGGTGCGCGGCCCGCTCCTCGCCGACCGGCCCGAGGGCCGCTACCGCTGGCTCACCCACGAGATCATCGACGCCCAACTCCCGCTGCTCGTCGCGGACATCGGCCTCGCACTGTCCGAGTTCCACCTGGTCAAGGACCGCGCGGAGAAGGCCATCGAGGCGCTCAACGCGGCCCTCAACTCCGCCCCCGGCGACGAGCGCCTGTGGCACGAACTGCTCCGCGCCACCCACTCCACCGGCGACACCGCCCGCCTCCAGGCCCTCGCCGCGGACCTCATCACCCGCAGCGGCGCCCGCGGGCTGCCGCCGCGCACCGAAGCGCTGCTCGACGAGCTGCTGCCGACGTGGCGCGACGGCGTCGCGGCCGTGGGATGACCACGTTCCTCGTGATCGCCGCCGCGCTGTGGGGCGCGGCGGCGGGCGCGCTGCTGCCGAGGGCGGCCTACCGGTTCTCCGCACCGGCCGGGGAGGCCTGGCGGGAGACGTGCCCCGGCGGGCATCCGGTACGAGGGTGGCTCGGCCGCGGCCGATGCACCCTCTGCCCCCGGTCCTACGGCCCCTCCACCCCCCTCCTCTCCCTCGTCACCGCCCTCGTCTGCGCCGCCCTCGCCGCCACCGGCACCCGGCCCGAGATCGGCGTCTGGCTGCTTCTGGCGCCGGTCGGCGTGCTGCTCGCGGTCGTGGACCTGAAGGTGCAGCGGCTGCCCGACCCGCTGACCCTGCCCTTCGCGGGCGCTGCGCTCGCCCTGCTCGGCGTCATGTCCTTCGTGCCCGAGCACACCGGCGACTGGCTCCACGCCCTCTACGGCTCCCTCGCCCTCGGCGGCGGCTACTTCGTCCTCTTCCTCATCAACCCGGCCGGCATGGGCTTCGGCGACGTGAAGCTGGCCCTCGGGACGGGGGCGGTGCTGGGCTGGTACGGCTGGGCGACGGTCATGCTCGGGACGTTCGCCGGGTTCCTGCTGGGGGCGCTGTACGGGGGTGCGCTGATCGTCGTACGGAAAGCGGGGCGGAAGACGGCGATCCCGTTCGGCCCGTTCCTGATCATGGGGGCGTTCCTGGGCGTGCTGATCGGGGCGTACGCGGCCTGACGTCGGTCCGGAAGACGGCCTGGCGTAGGCTGGCCGGGTCCGCGCACATGGATGCTTCCGTCCACAACCCTTGACGAAAGGGACGCCCCGGTGACCGAGAAGGCCGACCTTCAGTCCGTCCTCGACCGCGCCGCCGCCGGTGGGCGGATCACCCCTGAAGAGGCGCTCGACCTCTACCGCGACGCCCCGCTGCACGCGCTGGGCGCCGCCGCCGACGCGGTACGACGCCGGCGGTACGCGGGTACGGAGCACATCGCGACGTACATCATCGAGCGGAACATCAACTACACGAACGTGTGCGTCACGGCGTGCAAGTTCTGCGCCTTCTACGCGCCGCCGAAGGACACGAAGAACGGCTGGACGCGCGACCTGGACGACATCCTGCGGCGCTGTGCCGAGACCGTTGAGCTCGGTGGCACGCAGATCATGTTCCAGGGCGGGCACCACCCGGACTACGGGGTGGAGTACTACGAGAAGCACTTCGCCGCCATCAAGGAGGCGTTCCCGCAGCTCGTCATCCACAGCCTGGGGGCGAGCGAGGTCGAGCACATGGCCCGCATCTCCAAGGTGAGTGTGGAGGAGGCCATCCAGCGCATCCACGCCGCCGGTCTCGACTCCTTCGCCGGCGCCGGTGCGGAGCTGCTGCCCGAGCGGCCGCGCAAGGCCATCGCGCCGCTGAAGGAGTCCGGCGAGCGCTGGCTGGAGATCATGGAGACGGCCCACCGGCTGGGTGTCGAGTCCACCTCCACCATGCTCATGGGCACCGGCGAGACCAACGCCGAGCGCATCGAGCACCTGCGGATGATCCGTGACGTACAGGACCGGACCGGGGGCTTCCGGGCCTTCATCCCGTACCTCTACCAGCCGATGAACAACCACCTCAAGGGCCGTACCCAGGCCACGATCCTCGAGTACCTGCGGATGATCGCGATCGCCCGGCTCTTCATGGACAACATCGCCCACATCCAGGGCTCCTGGCTGACCACGGGCCAGGACGCGGGGCAGCTGACGCTGCACTACGGAGCGGACGACCTCGGCTCGGTGATGCTGGAGGAGAACGTCGTCTCGGCGGCCGGTGCCAAGCACCGCTCCAACCTCCAGGAAATGATCGACATGATCCGCACGGCGGGCCGGACCCCGGCCCAGCGCTCCACGACGTACGAGCACCTGGTCGTCCACGACGACCCGGCGAACGACCCGGTGGACGCGCGCGTCATGTCCCACATCTCTTCGACGGCGATCGAGGGCGGGACGGCGCATCCTGAGCTGAAGATCCTCGCGTCCAACTAGTGCGTACGCTGCATGCCGCGGACGAGGTGCGGTACACGTGGACCTCTGAGCCGATCAAGGGCGGCGCCGTCCTGGTGGAGCGGGACAGGATCGCCGCCGTGGGCACGCTGGAGGAGCTGCGCGAGCGGTTTCCGGATGCCCGCGTCCGGGTCTGGCCGGGCGTCCTCGGCCCCGCCCGCAATTTCGTGAGTCCGCTTCCGGACGCCCCGAGCCCGCGCGAGGTCATCCACGCCGTACTGAAGTCGGGCGCGACGACGATCCTGGCGGAGTACGCCGATACGCCCGAACTCCGCGCGGCGGCCGAGCGGAACGACGTACTGATGGTCCCGCGCGCCCAGGCGACACCGCTCAAGGAGGCCGGCCGCGCGGACTTGGCGGTTCTCGACGAGAACGGCGAGTGTGTCGCCACAGTCTGTGCTGGCCGACTGGTGCACAGACGCCGCTAACCCGCCAGCGCCTCCCCGAACGCCCCCGAACTCTGCTCAACCCCGCTGCAGTTGGTCAGCGCATCCTCGTCCCCGGTGCACTCCTGATCCCGGAACGTCGCCCACATCGACACCCACCCCACCCCCTTCTCCTCCGCGAACTCCCGCAGTTGAGCGGCATCGGACAGCGTGAACGTCTCCCCGTCCACATCATTCGTGCCGATCATCGACGTGAGCGCCATCCCACCCCACGCCGTCGCGGCGGACGTACCGAACACGTCTCGCAACTGTGCATGCGCAGCCTTCGCCGCCGTGATCGCGTAGTCGCCCATGTCCCCGTCGTACGACTCCGCGTAGTTCATGGTCATGAGATTGACCGAAGAGACCTGCACCGCACTGTTGTTGGCCGACTCCAGCAGCGCCAACGCGTCGTCATCGAGCCCCGACGGCATCACAGGAAGCGTGAAGACGACGCTCACGTCGCTCCGCTCCTCCTGGAGCAGCGCTATCGCCTCCGACCGCAGCTCCACCGAGTCGGAGTCGGTCAGCGCGTCGCCCTCGATGTCGAAGTCGGCCTGGGTGGAACCGGCCGCGTCGAGGGCGTCGCCGTACGCCTGCGCCAGCTCCTCCGCACTGTCGCAGACCTCCGCCAGCTCCTCCCCGGACGCCCCGCCGAAGGAGACGCGGACGCTCGCCCCGTCCTCCTTAAGCGCCGAAATCCGGGACGCCACGGCCGAGTTGTCGATCGCCGTCGTGCCGTTCCACTTCGGGGTGCAACTGCTGCCGTCCGAGATCACGAAGGCCAGGTTGTACGTCGTCGGCGACCCCGCGGAGTCGGTGTCGGAGGCCTCGGTGGCGCTGACGTACGGGGCGTACGAGGTGACGGACGACGTCTCGGACGGTGCCGCGGAGCTCTTCGCCGGCGCCGCGTCGGACGCCGCGTCGGTGTTCGCCGAACACCCCGCCGTGGCCAGGGCAAACAGGCAACCGAGCCCCGCCGCCGGCCTCAGGAAACGCCGCATCGCGCATGCACCCGCTCTCGTGATTTCTGTCTCAGGACGGAAACAAATCGTGTTTCTGAAGGGGAAATGTCTCACACGCGACTGAGCTTCATGAGGACAGTTGGCGCATAGTCAATCCATGGGCAGGGTCGATCAAAACGGACCAATCGGTCAATGAAACCGTACATTCAACTCCATTCGCCCCGCGCAGGGTTACGCAGGCGTTCCAGCGAACTCTCAGAGAAGAGACAGGATAAGGCGTTTCTCATGGGTGTCTCACATGGGAACCCGAGTTTTCGACACATAAAGCCTCCCTAATATCCGGGGAATGCATTCCGAGCCTGCCATCGAAAACCGCGCCCCGCGTGGTCGCCGCCGCAAACGTGGCAACGGGTCCGACGACGAGGGACCCGTGTTCGTTGACAACTCCGGACGCCGCTCGAAGCTGCTGCGCCGGATCGGCCTCCTGATCGGCGTCCTGTGTCTCGGGTACGCCGTCGTCCTGGGCCTGGCCTTCATGGGAATCGGCACGTCGAGCCCGTCCTCGCTGCTGCCCTTCGGCGGCGGCCAGGGCGGCCCCGCCGGCCAGAGCGGCACCGGCCCGGGCGCCCGCCAGCAGGGCGGCGTCGGCGACGTCGTCCAGCCCAGCGGCAGCCCGCCCGCGCTGCCCTCGGGCGTCCCCACGCCGTCCGCGTCCGTGAACGCGTCCGCGAACGCCAACTGACCGGAGCGCAGGCACCGTTATGACGACGACCACGACATCCCACCGGGGGCGGCGCCGCGCCCCCTCCCGTATCGGGCGCGCGGCGGGCAAGGCCGCGGCGCTGCAGAAACCGCGCGTCCTGCTCGCCCTGCTGCTTCTGCTGGCGCTGACCAGCGTGATGCTGCTGGACGGCTATCTGCGCGCCGAGGTCGGCGGCGACCAGCGCGTCCGTGACGGGGCCAGCTCCAGCAAGGTCCCCGACAAGATCCTCAACGGCGGGCCGATCCTCAGCTTCCGCGGCGGACAGGCCACGACCGTCTCGGTCCCGGACAAGACCATCGCCCTGACCTTCGACGACGGCCCCAACCCCACCTACACACCACAGGTGTTGGAGATCCTGGAGAAGTACGACGTCCCCGCCACGTTCTTCGTGGTCGGCTCGATGGTGTCGCGCTACCCGGGCATCGTGAAGGACATGGTCGAGCAGGGCAACGAGGTGGGCATCCACACCTTCACCCACGTCGACCTCTCCTACCAGAGCGACGCCCGGGTCAACCGCGAGATGCAGCAGACCCAGTTGGCGCTGGCGGGCGCGGCCGGCATCACCACCACGCTGTTCCGGGCGCCGTACTCCTCGGAGACGGACGCCATCGACAACTACAGCTGGCCCGTCTACCAGAAGCTCGGCGAGGACGGTTACACCAGCGTCTTCGTCGACACCGACAGCGACGACTGGAAGAAGCCGGGCGTCGCGAAGATCGTGAAGTGGGCGACGCCGTCCAAGAGCAACGGGGCGTCCGTCCTCTTCCACGACGCGGGCGGCGAGCGGTCGCAGACCATCAAGGCGCTGCCCAAGTACATCGAGAAGATGAGGGCGAAGGGGTACACCTTCACCACCATCAGCGGGGTGCTGGAGAAGGACCAGTCGGTCAACGCGCCAGTCGGACAGCAGCCTTCGGGCGTGAACACCCTCCAGGCCGCCCACCGTGCGGCCACCGGCGCCACCCTCTACGAGGGCAAGGCCCTCATCGCCGCCGTCGCCGTAGCCGAGTGGGCCGTGCCCGCGCTCTCGGTCGGCCTCATGGTCGTCGGCGTCGCCGTCATGGGCCGCTTCGGGATGATGCTGATCCTCGCCCGCCGCCACTACAGGCAGCGCAACAAACGCCGTTTCAGCTGGGGCCCGACCGTCACCCGCCCGGTGAGCGTGATCGTCCCGGCGTACAACGAGAAGGAGTGCATCGCCAACACCCTCAAGTCGCTGGCGCAGAGCACCCATCCGATCGAGATCATCGTGGTGGACGACGGCTCGACGGACGGTACGTCGGAGATCGCGCGCGACGCGGCGTACGAACTCGGCATGACGAACGTCCGGGTCATCCGCCAGGAGAACGCGGGCAAGCCCGCCGCCCTCAACAACGGTGTCCGCAACGCCAGTTACGACATCGTCATCATGATGGACGGCGACACCGTCTTCGAACCGGACGCCGTGCACCAGCTGGTGCAGCCCTTCGCCGATCCCGAGGTGGGCGCGGTCGCGGGCAACGCCAAGGTCGGCAACCGCGACACCGTCATCGGCGCGTGGCAGCACATCGAGTACGTGATGGGCTTCAACCTCGACCGCCGCATGTACGACCTGCTGCGCTGCATGCCCACCATCCCGGGCGCGATCGGCGCGTTCCGCCGCGACGCGGTGCTCCAGGTCGGCGGCATGAGCGAGGACACCCTCGCCGAGGACACCGACATCACCATCGCCATGCACCGCGCGGGCTGGCGGGTCGTCTACCAGGAGCACGCCAAGGCGTGGACGGAGGCGCCCGGTTCGCTGAAGCAGCTGTGGTCGCAGCGCTACCGATGGTCGTACGGCACCATGCAGGCGCTGTGGAAGCACCGCAAGTCCCTGACGGACAAGGGCCCTTCGGGGCGGTTCGGCCGCGTCGGCATGCCGCTGGTGGTGATCTTCCAGATCGTCACGCCCGTGTTCGCCCCGCTCATCGACGTGTTCACCGCGTACTCGATGATCTTCATCGACTTCCAGGCGGCCCTGCTCGCGTGGCTCGCGGTGCTGGGCATCCAACTGGTGTGCGCGGCCTACGCGTTCCGGCTGGACAAGGAGAAGTACCGGTACCTGCTGATGATGCCGCTCCAGCAGCTGGCCTACCGGCAGATGATGTACCTCGTCCTCATCCACTCCTGCATCACGGCGCTGACCGGCGGCCGGCTCAGGTGGCAGAAGCTGAAGCGGACCGGCGAGGTCGGCACCCCGGCGGGGGTGAGCTGAGATGGGCTCGCACCGGAGAGGCGGGCCGACAGCCGTGCTGGCCGCCGAGCGGCCGTCGCTCACCGACACCCTGCCCCAACGGCCCGTACGCGACCGCTACTTCGACACCCTCCGCGCCGTCGCCCTCGTCCGCGTCGTCACCTATCACACCTTCGGGTGGGCCTGGTGCGGCATGGTCTTCCCCTCCATGGGGATCATGTTCGGGCTCGCCGGCACCCTCATGGCGAAGTCCCTGGAGCGCCCCGCGCTCAAGGTGGTGAGGAGCAGGCTGCGGCGCCTGCTGCCCCCGTTCTGGTTCTGGGGCTTCTTCGTGGTGCTGGCGATGCTGATCCACGGCTGGATGCCGAGGCACTACAACATCGTCTTCTGGATCGTGCCGTTCGGCGATCCACCCGGCAACAAGTGGGGCGTCCAGGCCTGGGAGATCCTCTGGTACCTGCGGACGTACCTGTGGTTCGTGCTGCTGTCCCCCCTGCTGCTGAAGGTGTTCCGGCTGGCGCGGGTCCCGGTGCTGCTGCTGTCCCTCGCGCCGATCCTGGTCCTCAACTTCGTGTGGTCCGGTCCCGAGGGGCGGCTCGGCAACGAGCTCTGGGACTTCTCGACGTACCTCTTCTGCTGGATCCTCGGCTTCGCGCACCGCGACGGGGTGCTGGAGCGGCTGAAGCCCGCGGTGGTCGTGGTCCTGTCGCTGGCCGCGATCGGGTACGGCGGCTGGTACGCCTTCACCCGCCAGGGCGAGGTCGGGACGTACGACCTCGACGAGATCCCGCTCGCGCAGGCCTTCTGGTCGGCGGGGTTCGTGATGCTGCTGTTCTGGGCCAAGTCGTCCTTCGGGATCGACTTCGCGTGGCTGACCCGCTTCAAGCGCCTGGACCGGGTCGTCACGATCTTCAATGCGCGGGCCGTGACGATCTACCTCTGGCACGAGATCGCGCTGATCCTCGCCGTACCGCTGATCGACCAGTTCTGGAACGTCCCGGCCTTCGAGAAGTACCTGCCGCTGGAGAGCCAGTGGTTCATGTTCGGGATCGGGTGGGTCCTGATCGCGGTGTTCGTGCTGGCGTGCGGATGGGTGGAGGACGTGGCGGCGAAGAAGAGGCCGAGGCTTCTGCCGTGAGCGGGCCCGGCTCCAGCGGGGCCTCGGCTGCTTCGGCGAGGGCGGCTGCAAGAATGGGCCCGTGACCCGCGCTTCCCTGAACAAGCAGCCGCACGAAGTCGCCTCGATGTTCGACGACGTGGCGGAACGGTACGACCTGACGAACGATGTGCTGTCGCTCGGCCAGGACCGGGTGTGGCGCAAGGAGGTCGCGAAGGCGGTCGACGCCCGGCCCGCGCAGAAGATCCTGGACCTGGCGGCCGGTACGGCGACCTCCTCGCTGCCGTTCGCACAGACCGGCGCGTACGTCGTGCCCTGCGACTTCTCGCTCGGCATGCTCCAGGTCGGCAAGAAGAAGCACCCGTGGCTGCCGCTCACGGCCGGCGACGCGACACGGCTGCCGTTCAAGGACGACACCTTCGACGCCGTCACCATCTCCTTCGGGCTGCGCAACGTGCAGGACTTCGACGCCGGGCTGCGGGAGATGTACCGGGTGACCAAGCCCGGCGGCCGGGTCGTGATCTGCGAGTTCTCGCACCCGACCTGGGCGCCCTTCCGCACGGTCTACACCGAGTACCTGATGCGCGCCCTCCCGCCGGTCGCGCGCGCGGTCTCCTCGAACCCCGAGGCGTACGTCTACCTCGCCGAGTCGATCCGCGCCTGGCCAGACCAGGCCGCACTCGCCGGGCATCTGCAGAAGGCCGGCTGGTCGAAGGTGGCGTGGCGGAACCTGACGGGCGGGGTCGTGGCCCTGCACCGGGGTTTCAAGCAGGCCTGACGTCCGGCTTCGAGTAGGCCCGACGCCCGGCTTCAGGCAGAGCTGACGGACACGTAAGGGTCGCCCGGCTCGTCCAGCTCGCGCTGGAGTCCGCCGGTCGGAGGCCGGGGGATGCGTGGCTCGCGCACCCCTCCGCCGCCTTCCCCTTCGCCGAAGTCGAACCACACGTAGATCACGGAGTCCCGGGGCACCTCGGCGTTGGGCTGCGGGTACTGCCGTACGACGTACTCGACCACCGTCCGGTGGAAGTCGGGCCGGTCCGGAGCGTTGAGGAAGAGGCCGGTCGCCTCGGCCGTCCTGCGCGCGTCCATGGCCATCAGTCCGACGAGCCGCGGCACGCGCACTTCGGGTGTTTTGGGTGTTATGCGCAAGATGTCACCCCCAGCGGTACTAGCAGGGTAACCGCCTGGGGGTGCCGTCCGGAAGCGCTAAGTGGCGTTCTGTAACAGTTAGTTACTGTGCGTGACCGTTCTCCAGGTCGAGCCGGAAGCAGAGCGCGTCCTCCGGGAGCCGCGGGTGCGGGAAGGTCTCCGCGAGCTCCATGCCGAGGCGCCGGGTGACCGCGACCGAGCGTTCGTTGCCCGGTCTGACCATCGCCACCACGTTCGGCACGCCCGCCGCCCGCAGCCGTTCCAGCGTCTCCCGCGCGGCGGCGGTGGCGTATCCCTTGCCCCAGTACGCCCGCCCGAGCCGCCAGCCGATCTCGATCTCGCCCTTCGGCCCCCACTCCTGCGGCCACGGCTGGGCGCCGGTGAAACCGATGACCCGGTCGTCCTCGTCGAGCATGGTCCACAGGCAGAAGCCCAGCTCGGCGTCGTGCCGGCGCTGGCGGGCGGTGAGTTCCTCGTAGACGTACAGCTCCGCGGACCGGCCGCCGTGGAACTCCATGACGTCCGGGTCGTCGAAGAGCCGGTGCCAGGCGACGGCGTCCTCGTCGGTGGGGACACGCAGCCTTACTACGGGGAGAGCTCGGTTCACGGGGCAGCCCTTCAGCCGGGTGATCAATCGTGCTGAATAGACTGCCCATGTCCAGTGCTAGTCGGCACGCAGATTTCGAACTTGGGGAGATCCCGCCGTGACCGCCGTGACCGAGCCCCACTCCGAGCCCCTTTCCGAGAACACCGCCGACGTCATCGTCGTCGGCGCGGGGCCGGCCGGCTCCACGACCGCGTACTACCTCGCCAAGGCCGGTCTCGACGTCCTCCTGCTGGAGAAGACGGCGTTCCCGCGCGAGAAGGTCTGCGGTGACGGCCTCACCCCGCGCGCCACCAAGCAGCTCGTCGCCATGGGCATCGACATCTCCGAGGAAGCCGGCTGGCTGCGCAACAAGGGCCTGCGCATCATCGGCGGCGGCGTCCGGCTCCAGCTGGACTGGCCGGATCTCGCCTCCTTCCCGGACTACGGCCTCGTCCGCAAGCGCGACGACTTCGACGAGCAGCTCGCCCGGCAGGCCCAGAAGGCGGGCGCCCGGCTGTACGAGCGCTGCAACGTCGGCGCCCCGATCATCGACGACCGCACCGGCCGCATCACCGGCGTCCACGCCAAGCTCGGCGACTCCGGCGAGAAGCGGGAGGTCACCTTCCACGCCCCGCTCGTCGTCGCCGCCGACGGCAACTCCACCCGCCTCTCCCTGGCGATGGGCCTGCACCGCCGCGAGGACCGCCCGATGGGCGTCGCCGTACGGACGTACTTCGAGTCGCCGCGCCACGAGGACGACTACCTGGAGTCCTGGCTGGAGCTGTGGGACCGCCGCGGCCCTGAGCCGCGCCTCCTGCCGGGCTACGGCTGGATCTTCGGCATGGGCGACGGCACGTCCAACGTCGGCCTCGGCGTCCTCAACACCTCCGACTCCTTCAAGGAGCTGGACTGGCGCGAGGTGCTGAAGGCCTGGTGCGCCTCGATGCCGGAGGAGTGGGGCTACACCCCGGAGAACATGACCGGCCCGATCCGCGGCGCCGCCCTCCCCATGGCCTTCAACCGGCAGCCGCACTACACGCGTGGGCTGCTGCTCGTCGGCGACGCCGGCGGCCTGGTGAACCCCTTCAACGGCGAGGGCATCGCCTACGCCATGGAGTCCGGCCAGATCGCCGCCGACGTCATCGTCCAGGCCCACGCGCGGGCCACGCCGGCCCAGCGGGAGATCGCGCTCCAGCGCTACCCGCAGGTCCTCAAGGACACCTACGGCGGCTACTACACGCTGGGCCGCGCCTTCGTGAAGCTCATCGGCAACCCGAAGGTCATGAAGATCGCGACCCAGCGCGGCCTGACGCACCCGCTGCTCATGAAGTTCACCCTGAAGATGCTGGCCAACCTCACCGACCCGACGGGCGGCGACGCGATGGACCGGATCATCAATGGGCTGAGCAAGGTGGCGCCGAAGGCGTAACTAGCTGCTCAGGGCCTCGATGTTGGCGGTCCGGCGCGCGAACACCTCGTCCCGCCGGTCCGCCACCTGCCGCAGCGCCTCCTTGCGGTCCCGCTTGGAGAGCCGGTCCAGGTAGACGTGCCCGTTGGTGTGGTCGGTCTCGTGGGCGAGACAGCGGGCGAAGTATCCCGTTCCCTCGACGGTGATCGGCTCGCCCTCCTTGTCGTACCCGCGTACCACGGCCCGCTCCGGGCGCGGTACGTCCATCACGGCGCCGGGGACGGACAGGCAGCCCTCGTGGTCGTCGAGGAGCCCGCGTCCGGCCGGAGCCTCGTCGAGCACCGGGTTGACGATGTGCCCGACATGCCGGGCCCCGTCGTCGTCCGGGCAGTCGTAGACGAACAGCCGCAGATCGACGCCGACCTGGTTCGCCGCGAGGCCGGCCCCGTCCGCGATGTACATCGTCAGGAACATGTCGTCGATCAGGGCGGCGAGATCCGGCCCGAACTCGGTCACGTCCCGGCACGGCTTGTGCAGGACCTGCTCCCCGACCTCCGTGATGCGCCGCACCTTCCCGCGCCGGGCGTCGGGCGCGAGCGGCGGATACGAGTCAACGGGCCTGCCTTGTACGAACACGCTGGGCATGAGTGCGTTTCTCCTCGGTGTGTGGATGCTGTGGGCGGTGGGTCATCGGGCTTCCGGCCTCCGGGGCCGCTCCCTACCCTCCGTTGCCCATGACAACAGAACACACCCAGCGGCCCCAGGGCCACACCCGCAGACGCTTCCTGGCCGGTACCGGAGGAGCGGCCGGCGCCCTCGCGTTATGGCCCGCCGGAGGCGCGAGCGCCGCTTCCGGCAAGCGCGTCGCCGTCCTCGGCGGTGGCGTCTCGGGCCTGAGCGCCGCCCACGAACTCGCCGAACGCGGCTACGACGTCACCGTCTACGAGTACTACGACGTCCTCGGCGGCAAGGCCCGCTCGATGCCCGTCCCCGGCACGGCCGCCGGCGGCCGCGCCGACCTCCCCGCCGAGCACGGCTTCCGCTTCTTCCCCGGCTTCTACCGGAACCTGCCGGACACGATGAGCCGTATCCCCTTCCCCGGCAACGCCGGAGGCGTCCGCGACAACCTCCGCAACGCGACGGAGGAGTTGTTCGCCCGCGCGGACGGACGCCCCGACCTGCACTTCCCTTTGCGCCGCGCCACCACCCCGCCCGCCCCCGGTGACCTCACCCCGCTCTGGATCCGAGACCAGATCCTCTCCGTCCTGGACCTCGCCACCAACCTCCCCGCCCACGAGGCCGCCTACTTCGCCGACCGCGTCCTGGTCCACCTCACCAGTTGCGACGCCCGCCGCGAGGACCAGTGGGAGAAGACCTCGTGGTGGGACTTCATCCGCGCGGAGGAGATGAGCGCGGAGTACCAGACCGTCCTCGGCATCGGACAGACCCGCAACCTCGTCGCCACGCGCGCGGAAGTCGCCTCCACCCGCACGGTCGGCCGCGTCATCATCGAGGCCCTGATCCTGTGGGGCCTCCTCGGCCGCGGCATGGACGGCCCCGACTCCGACGTCGACCGCGTCCTCAACGCCCCCACCAGCGAGGCCTGGATCGACCCGTGGGAACGGCATCTGCGCTCCCAGGGCGTGCGGTTCGTGCTCGGCACGCAGGTCCACGAGGTCCTGTACGACGCCGGCCGCGTCACCGGCGTCCGCGTCTCGGCCCGCGACGGCGGCGACGAACGTACCGTCACCGCCGACCACTACGTCTCCGCGCTCCCCGTCGAGCACGCGCGCGTGACGTGGGGAGCGGCCCTGCGCGCGGCGGACCCGCAGCTCGCGCGCTGCGACGCGCTGAAGACGGACTGGATGACCGGCGTGATGTTCTACCTGCGCACGCCCACCCCCGTCGTGCACGGCCACGTCAACTGCCTCGACTCGCCCTGGTCGGTGACGGCGGTCGGTCAGGCCCAGTTCTGGGACGGCCGGGACTTCGCACGCGACTACGGCGACGGCCAGGCCCGCGACTGTCTCTCCGCGATCATCTCGGAATGGGACAAGCCCGGCATCCTGTACGGCAAGACGGCCAAGGAATGCACCAAGGACGAGATCGTCGCCGAACTGTGGGCGCAGTTGAAGGACGGGCTGAACGACGCCGGCAAGACGACGCTGGTCGACGACGACCGGCTCGGCTGGTTCATGGACCCGGCGGTGACGGGCGTCGGCGGCCCCGACCCGCAGAACCGCGAACAGCTCCTCATCCATCCCACGGGCACGCTCTACAACCGCCCTTCGGCCCGCACGAAGGTGCCCAACTTCTTCCTCGCGGGCGACTACGTCCGTACCGACGTGGACCTCGCGACGATGGAGGGCGCCAACGAGTCGGCCCGGCTGGCGGTCAACGCGCTGCTGGACGCGGACCGTTCGGACGCCGAGCGGTGTGAGGTGCTGGAGCTCTTCCGGCCCCCGGAGATGGAGCCGCTGAAGCGGATCGACGAGGCCCGCCACCGGTTGGGCCTGCCCAACACCTTCGACCTCGGATAGTCACGGGGACGGGCGGAAGGGCCGCTGCCCCCGAGCGGCTGCGGCCCTTCCGACGTTCTGTGCGCCCGTGCGCGTTTTGTCAGAGTACGCGCACGGCACCCGACGCCGGGTAACCGGACAGGTCCTGGATGACAACGCCCTTGGACGGGTTGGCCGCGTCCAGGTACTGGCCGTCGCCGATGTAGACGCCCACGTGGTACGCGGAGCCCTTGCCGCCCCAGTACAGGATGTCGCCGACCTGCAGGTTGGACAGGGACACGTCGGTGCCGGCCATGGACTGGTCCTGGGAGACGCGCGGCAGGTCGACGCCGACCTGCTTGAACGCGGCCTGGACCAGGCCGGAGCAGTCCCACGCGTTGGGGCCGGTGCCGCCCATGACGTAGGCGTCGCCCACCTGGGCCTTGAGGAAGGCGATGACGGTCGCGACGGAGCCGCTGGCGGGCGCCGAGGCGGTCGTGGACGCGGAGAGGGTGCTCCGGCTTGAGGAACGCGAGGCGGCGGCCTCTGCGGCGGCCTTGCGGGCCTCCTCAGCCTTCTTCTTGGCTTCCGCCTTCTTCTTCGCCTCGGCGAGGTCCTTCTTGGCCTCCTTGGCGGCCGCGGCGGCGGCCGCGTCACGCTCGGCCTCCAGCTCGTAGTTCGCGGCGGCCTGCTGCGTGGCGTCCGCGGACTGGGCGACCTGGGCGGCCAGGTCGGCCGTGAGCGTGGGCAGTTCGAGCGTCTGCGTCGTCTCGGCGGCGCTCGCCGAGGCCGACGCGCCCGCCGCTGCCATGCTGAGGACGCCACCGGCAACTCCGGCACGCACGGCGAGCGAAGTCGTCGCGCTGCGGCGGGGTTTCCGGTGGCTGCGTATGTGAGCGGTGTGGGACATGAGAACAACCGGTATCAGGGGCTCCTCCATACCTTCAAGAAACGTGTCCTGCGCCACAGTTGTTCATCCAGCCCCTCGAATCCCGGGCGTGGCGCTCTTTATTGACGCCGTAACGGACATTGCGGGCACGGTCCATCATGGCCGTGATCACGGTCTTTCATCGTTACGCCCGAATTGCCCCGCGCCTACCACCGGTTGGGACCGGTGGCCAAGCCCGCTTCTCAGAGGTCTCTCATCGATGTGGCGGAGGTCACGCAACGGTTACGGCGGCGCCTGCGTCACGCGCGCACCCCTCGCCGTCACCCGCTCGTGAATGTGTGCACGCGTCCACATCGCGCCCCGCGACCCCCTCCCGGGTGTGAACGCCGCGCACTATCAAGCGGTCGCGTCCAGCACCAATTTGCATGCACGGGAAGACTCTTGATATTGAGACGCCGCTTCCGCACCCCGTCCCAACTGCGCCGACGAGCCAAAATGTCACCTCTGGTGATCGCTCGGACGCTTCACGTACGAAGATCACCGCTCATCCGACTTCATGATCCTTCGTCAGGTGGTGGAGATCACAAAGCTTGTGCAATACCCCGTGTCGCAGATCACAGACCGGCGGGCATAAGATGCGGGTCAGTTGGGCTTGTGACCTGCTTCACATGTTCGCGATCTTCGTCGGGACGAACGGGGTTCGTGGGGCACGTGAGACGGAAGTGAACCCGACGCCATCGCCAGCAGTCAGTGCCGACTGAGAGGAGCGAGGAGCGGTGAACGCGTATGCGCCCATCCTCGTACTGGGAGCCCTCGGGGCAGGCTTTGCGATCTTCTCCGTGGTCATGGCCACGCTGATCGGTCCGAAGCGGTACAACCGGGCCAAGCTCGAGGCCTACGAGTGCGGGATCGAGCCGACCCCCACGCCGGCCGGCGGCGGGCGCTTCCCCATCAAGTACTACCTGACGGCGATGCTCTTCATCGTCTTCGACATCGAGATCGTCTTCCTCTACCCCTGGGCCGTCACCTTCGACGCCCTGGGTGTTTTCGGGCTCGTGGAGATGCTGCTCTTCGTGCTCACCGTCTTCGTCGCGTACGCGTACGTATGGCGGCGCGGCGGCCTGGAATGGGACTGAGGGGCCTTTAACTCATGGGACTCGAAGAAAAGCTGCCGAGCGGCTTCCTGCTGACCACCGTCGAGCAGGCCGCGGGCTGGGTGCGCAAGGCGTCCGTCTTCCCGGCCACCTTCGGGCTGGCCTGCTGCGCCATCGAGATGATGACGACCGGCGCCGGACGCTACGACCTGGCCCGCTTCGGGATGGAGGTCTTCCGCGGCTCACCCCGCCAGGCCGACCTCATGATCGTCGCCGGCCGGGTCAGCCAGAAGATGGCGCCGGTGCTGCGGCAGGTCTACGACCAGATGCCGAACCCCAAGTGGGTCATCTCCATGGGGGTCTGCGCCTCCTCGGGCGGCATGTTCAACAACTACGCGATCGTGCAGGGCGTCGACCACATCGTCCCGGTCGACATCTATCTCCCCGGCTGCCCGCCACGGCCGGAGATGCTCATGGACGCCATCCTCAAGCTCCACCAGAAGATCCAGGGCTCCAAGCTCGGCGTGAACGCCGAGGAAGCGGCCCGGGAGGCGGAGGAAGCGGCGCTCAAGGCCCTGCCCACGATCGAGATGAAGGGGCTGCTGCGATGAGCGACGCGAACGGGGCGTCGAACGGCGTGAACCCCGAGAAGGACCTCGGTGCCTCCAACCTCCCCGGCCAGCGGGGCGAGGGCGGCGAGGAGATCCGCGTCCAGCGCGGCATGTTCGGCGCCAACAACGGCGGCGACACCTCCGGCTACGGCGGCCTGGTCCGCTCCATCCGGCTCCCGGGGGCGGCCACCCGCCCCTACGGCGGCTGGTTCGACGAGGTCGCCGACGAGCTGGAGGGCGCACTGGAGGAGCAGGGCCTCCTGCCCGACAACGCCATCGAGAAGACGGTCGTCGACCGCGGTGAGCTCACCTTCCACATCGAGCGCGAGCATCTGCTGCGCGTCGCCCGCACCCTGCGCGACGACCCGGCCCTGCGCTTCGAGCTCTGCACCGGCGTCAGCGGCGTCCACTACCCGCACGACAAGGGCCGCGAGCTGCACGCCGTCTACCACCTGCGCTCGATCACCCACAACCGGCTGATCCGCCTGGAGGTCAGCGCCCCGGACGCCGATCCGAAGATCCCGTCCCTGGTCTCCGTGTACCCGACCAACGACTGGCACGAGCGCGAGACCTACGACTTCTTCGGGATCGTCTTCGACGGTCACCCCGCCCTGACCCGGATCATGATGCCGGACGACTGGCAGGGCCACCCGCAGCGCAAGGACTACCCCCTCGGCGGCATCCCCGTCGAGTACAAGGGCGCCCAGATCCCGGCTCCGGACCAGCGGAGGTCGTACTCGTGAGCACATCGCACGCAACCCCTCGCGAGACCACCGAGGGCACCGTCTACACGGTCACCGGTGGCGACTGGGACGAGGTCGTCCAGTCCGCGGCCCGCGCCGACGACGAGCGCATCGTCGTCAACATGGGCCCCCAGCACCCGTCCACCCATGGAGTGCTGCGCCTGATCCTGGAGATCGAGGGCGAGACGGTCACCGAGGCCCGCTGCGGCATCGGCTACCTGCACACCGGCATCGAGAAGAACCTCGAGTTCCGCACGTGGACGCAGGGCACCACGTTCGTGACGCGCATGGACTACCTGACGTCCTTCTTCAACGAGACCGCCTACTGTCTCGCCGTCGAGAAGCTCCTCGGCATCGAGGACCAGATCACCGAGCGCGCCAAGATCATCCGGGTGCTCCTGATGGAGCTGAACCGGCTCTCCTCGCACCTGGTGTGCATCGCCACCGGCGGCATGGAACTCGGCGCCACCACGATCATGATCTACGGATTCCGTGATCGTGAAATGATTCTCGACATCTACGAGCTCATCACGGGCCTCAGGATGAACCACGCGTACATCCGCCCCGGCGGACTCGCGCAGGACCTGCCGCCCGGCGCGGTGGACCACATCCGCGAGTTCGTGAAGAAGATGAAGAAGAACCTCCCGGAGTACGACAAGCTCGCCACCGGGAACCCCATCTTCAAGGCCCGTATGCAGGACGTCGGTTACCTCGACCTGGCCGGCTGCATGGCCCTCGGCGCCACCGGTCCGATCCTGCGCTCCACCGGCCTGCCGCACGACCTGCGCAAGTCGCAGCCCTACTGCGACTACGAGACCTACGACTTCGAGGTCCCGACCGCAGACACCTGCGACTCCTACGGGCGCTTCCTCATCCGCCTGGAGGAGATGCGCCAGTCGCTGCACATCGTCGAGCAGTGCCTGGACCGGCTCCAGCCCGGCCCGGTCATGGTCGCCGACAAGAAGATCGCCTGGCCCGCCCAGCTCGCGCTCGGCCCCGACGGTCTCGGCAACTCCCTCGACCACATCAAGAAGATCATGGGCACCTCCATGGAGGCCCTGATCCACCACTTCAAGCTGGTCACCGAGGGCTTCCGCGTACCGCCGGGACAGGCGTACGCGGCCGTCGAGTCGCCCAAGGGCGAACTCGGGGTGCACGCGGTGTCCGACGGCGGCACCCGCCCCTTCCGGGTCCACTTCCGCGACCCGTCCTTCACCAACCTGCAGGCCATGGCGGCGATGTGCGAGGGCGGCCAGGTCGCCGACGTCATCGTCGCCGTCGCGTCCATCGACCCCGTGATGGGAGGCGTCGACCGGTGACCACCTCTTCTTCGGAGCGGGGCGTCAGCCTGGGCATGCCCGAACTGCCCGCGCCCGCCTACCCGGACGACGTCCGAGCCCGGCTTGAGACGGACGCGCGCGAGGTCATCGCCCGCTACCCCGACTCCCGGTCCGCGCTCCTTCCGCTGCTGCACCTCGTGCAGTCGGAGGAAGGCCATGTCACGCGCACCGGGATGCAGTTCTGCGCGGACGTTCTCGGCCTGACCACGGCCGAGGTCACCGCGGTCGCCACCTTCTACACCATGTACCGGCGGCGGCCGAGCGGTGACTACCAGGTCGGCGTCTGCACCAACACGCTGTGCGCGGTGATGGGCGGCGACGCGATCTTCGAGTCCCTCCAGGAGCACCTGGGCGTCGGCAACGGCGGGACCACCGAGGACGGCAAGGTCACGCTGGAGCACATCGAGTGCAACGCGGCCTGTGACTTCGCGCCGGTCGTGATGGTCAACTGGGAGTTCTTCGACAACCAGACCCCGGGCAGCGCCAAGCGCCTCGTCGACGACCTGATCGCGGGCCGTCCGGTGCAGCCCACGCGCGGGGCGCCGCTGTGCACCTTCAAGGAGACCGCGCGGATCCTCGCCGGCTTCCCCGACGAGCGGCCAGGGGCCGTCGAGGCAAGCGGCGGAGCGGGACCCGCTTCGCTGGTGGGCCTCCGCCTGGCCAGGGGAGAGGCCGCACCCGCGCGCGTGGTCCATCCGCGCGACGGCGGTCCGCACGACGAGCCGCAGGACAGGGCGCCGCAGGACCGCGCCGTGCACGAGCCGTCGCCGACCGAGCACCTGAGTTCGCACGACGCGCCGCAGGACACGTCGGCCTCCGACCCGGCCCACCCGGCGGGGCCCGTCGCCGAGGAGGGGGAGTGATGACCTTGGCACCCGAGCTGAAAGACACCAGCCCCGAGAAGCTGCTCGCACCCGTGCTGTCGGCCTTCTGGGACGAGGACAGGTCCTGGACGCTGGACGTCTACAAGAGGCACGAGGGATACGAGGGCCTGCGCAAGGCGCTCGCGATGTCACCGGACGACCTGATCGCGTACGTCAAGGACTCCGGTCTGCGCGGCCGCGGCGGCGCGGGATTCCCCACGGGAATGAAATGGCAGTTCATTCCCCAGGGGGATGGAAAGCCGCACTATCTAGTTGTCAACGCCGACGAATCGGAGCCCGGAACCTGCAAGGACATTCCGCTCCTCTTCGCGAACCCGCATAGCCTCATCGAGGGCATGATCATCGCGTGTTACGCCATCAGGTCGTCGCATGCCTTCATCTATCTGCGCGGTGAAGTGGTGCCAGTGCTGCGGCGGTTGCACGCGGCCGTGAGCGAGGCCTATGCGGCCGGCTACCTCGGGACGAACATCCTGGGCAGCGGGCTCGATCTCGACATCACCGTGCACGCGGGCGCGGGCGCGTACATCTGCGGTGAGGAGACCGCACTCCTCGACTCGCTCGAAGGCCGCCGTGGTCAACCGCGGCTTCGTCCCCCCTTTCCTGCGGTCGCAGGCCTCTATGCCTGCCCGACTGTGGTGAATAACGTCGAATCGATCGCGTCGGTTCCCGCGATTCTGCATCGGGGCAAAGAATGGTTCCGGTCGATGGGAAGCGAGAAGTCCCCGGGCTTCACGCTCTATTCGCTCAGCGGCCACGTCGCCAGCCCCGGCCAGTACGAGGCCCCGCTCGGCATCACGCTGCGCCAGCTGCTGGAGATGAGCGGCGGCATGCGACCCGGGCACCGGCTCAAGTTCTGGACGCCGGGCGGCTCCTCGACGCCGATGTTCACCGACGAGCACCTCGATGTCCCTCTTGATTACGAAGGAGTGGGTGCCGCGGGTTCCATGCTCGGCACGAAAGCACTCCAGTGCTTCGACGAGACGACCTGTGTCGTCCGCGCCGTCACCCGCTGGACCGAGTTCTACGCCCACGAGTCCTGCGGCAAGTGCACGCCCTGCCGCGAAGGCACGTACTGGCTCGTGCAGTTGCTGCGTGACATCGAGGCCGGCAAGGGCGTCATGTCCGACCTCGACAAGCTGAACGACATCGCCGACAACATCAACGGCAAGTCCTTCTGCGCCCTCGGCGACGGCGCCGCCTCGCCGATCTTCTCCTCGCTGAAGTACTTCCGCGAGGAGTACGAGCAGCACATCACGGGCCGCGGCTGCCCCTTCGACCCGGCCAAGTCCACGGTCTGGGCCGACTCCCGCACGGAGGTGAACGCATGACGGTGACCACCAACGCTCCCTCGGGAGGGGGCGAGGCGGCGGTCCCGCCGGAAGATCTCGTCTCGTTGACCATCGACGGCGCCGAGATCAGCGTGCCCAAGGGCACCCTGGTCATCCGGGCCGCCGAGCAGCTCGGCATCGAGATCCCGCGCTTCTGCGACCACCCCCTGCTCGACCCGGCCGGCGCCTGCCGGCAGTGCATCGTCGAGGTCGAGGGCCAGCGCAAGCCGATGGCGTCCTGCACCATCACCTGCACCGACGGCATGGTGGTGAAGACCCACCTCACCTCGCCGGCCGCCGAGAAGGCCCAGCACGGTGTGATGGAGCTGCTCCTCATCAACCACCCGCTGGACTGCCCGGTCTGCGACAAGGGCGGCGAGTGCCCCCTGCAGAACCAGGCGATGTCCCACGGGCAGGCCGAGTCCCGCTTCGAGGGCAAGAAGCGGACGTACGAGAAGCCCGTCCCGATCTCCACACAGGTGCTGCTCGACCGTGAGCGGTGCGTGCTGTGCGCCCGCTGCACCCGGTTCTCCAACCAGGTCGCGGGCGACCCGATGATCGAGCTGGTCGAGCGCGGCGCGCTCCAGCAGGTCGGCACCGGTGAGGGCGACCCGTTCGAGTCGTACTTCTCCGGCAACACCATCCAGATCTGCCCGGTCGGCGCGCTCACCTCGGCGGCGTACCGGTTCCGCTCCCGCCCCTTCGACCTCGTCTCCTCGCCGTCGGTGTGCGAGCACTGCTCCGGCGGCTGCGCCACCCGCACCGACCACCGGCGCGGCAAGGTCATGCGCAAGCTCGCCGCCAACGACCCCGAGGTCAACGAGGAGTGGATCTGCGACAAGGGGCGGTTCGCCTTCCGGTACGCGCAGCAGCGCGACCGGCTTCAGACGCCCCTGGTGCGCAGCCCCGAGGGTGAGCTCGTCCCGGCCTCCTGGCCCGAGGCGCTGGAGATCGCCGCGCAGGGCCTGCTCGCCTCGCGCGGCCGGACCGGTGTGCTGACCGGCGGCCGGCTCACCATCGAGGACGCCTACGCGTACAGCAAGTTCACGCGCGTGGCGCTCGACACCAACGACATCGACTTCCGCGCGCGCGTGCACAGCGGCGAGGAGGCCGACTTCCTGGCCGCCCGGATCGCCGGCCACGGCCGCGACCTCGACGGTACGGGCGTCACGTACACCGCGCTGGAGAAGGCGCCCGCCGTCCTGCTGGTCGGGTTCGAGGCCGAGGAGGAGGCGCCCGGCGTCTTCCTGCGGCTGCGCAAGGCCTGGCGCAAGCACGGACAGAAGGTCTTCTCGCTGGCCACCTACGCCACGCGCGGCCTGGAGAAGGCCGGCGGCACGCTGCTGCCGGCGGCTCCCGGTACCGAGACCGAGTGGCTGGACGCGCTCGCGAGCGGCGTCGGCCTGGAGGAGGGCGGCGCGCAGGCCGCCGAGGCGCTGCGGACCGAGGGCGCGGTCATCGTCGTCGGTGAGCGGCTGGCCGCCGTGGCGGGCGGACTGACCGCCGCCGTACGGGCCGCGTCCGCGACCGGCGCCCAGCTGGTGTGGATCCCGCGCCGGGCGGGGGAGCGCGGTGCCGTCGAGGCCGGTGCGCTGCCGACGCTGCTGCCGGGCGGCCGTCCGGCCACCGACCCACGCGCGCGTGAGGAGGTCGCCGCCGCCTGGGGCGTCGCCGAACTCCCGCACCGCTACGGCCGGGACACCACGCAGATCATCGAGGCCGCCACCACCGGGGAACTCCAGGCGCTGGTCGTCGCCGGCGTCGAGGTCGCCGACCTGCCCGACCCGGCACGCGCGCGTGAGGCGCTCGGCGAGGTCGGCTTCCTGGTGTCGCTGGAACTGCGGCCCAGCGAGGTCACCGAACTCGCGGACGTCGTCCTGCCGGTCGCCGCCGTCGCCGAGAAGGCCGGCACCTTCCTCAACTGGGAAGGCAGGGTGCGCTTCTTCGAGGCAGCGCTCAAGCCCGACCAGATGACCCGTCGCCTCGCGCCGACCGACGCGCGCGTGCTCCAGATGCTGGCCGACGCCATGGACGTACACCTGGGTCTGCCGGACCTGCGGACCGTGCGCG
The DNA here is from genome assembly GCF_015163075.1 of Streptomyces justiciae. Taxonomy (GTDB): domain Bacteria; phylum Actinomycetota; class Actinomycetes; order Streptomycetales; family Streptomycetaceae; genus Streptomyces; species Streptomyces justiciae. Next base: position 72,809 of record NZ_JADDXU010000027.1, on the reverse strand, counting down.
GCGAGATCGACCGGCTCGGCGCCTGGGACGGCCCGCGGGCCACCGAACCGCTGGAGACCGGCGCCCAGTTGCCGAGGCCCGCCGCCGGAGAGGCCGTCCTCGCCGGACACCGGCTGCTGCTCGACCAGGGCCGTCTCCAGGAGGGCGACGAGGCGCTCGCGGGCACCCGGCACGCCGCCCACGCGCGCGTGTCCGCCGCGACCGCCGCCGAGGCGGGCGTCAAGGACGGCGACGTCCTGGCCGTGACCGGCTCCTCCGGAGTCGTCGAACTCCCGCTCCAGGTCACCGAGATGCCCGACCGCGTGGTCTGGCTGCCGCTGAACTCCGTGGGCGGGGGCGTCGCCTCCGACGCCGGTGCGCTGCCCGGCTCCCTCGTCCGCATCGGCCCGGCGACCCCCGCCGCCGAAGCCCCCAAGGAGGTGGAGGCATGAGCCCGTACCTCGCGGCGGAAGACCTCTCGATGTTCGGCACCGACCCCTGGTGGCTCGTCGTCGTCAAGGCCGTCTTCTGCTTCGCGTTCCTGATGGTGACCGTGTTGTTCTCCATCGTCTGGGAGCGCAAGGTCGTCGCCTGGATGCAGCTGCGCATCGGCCCCAACCGGCACGGCCCCTGGGGCATGCTCCAGTCGCTCGCCGACGGCGTGAAGCTGATGCTCAAGGAAGACGTCATCGTCAAGCGCGCGGACAAGGTGGTCTACATCCTCGCGCCGATCGTCGCGGCCATCCCGGCCTTCATGGCGATCGCGGTGATCCCCTTCGGCCCGGCCGGCAACGAGATCTCGATCTTCGGCCAGCGCACCACGATGCAGCTCACCGACCTGCCGATCGCGATGCTCTACATCCTCGCGGTCGCCTCGGTCGGCATCTACGGCATCGTGCTGGCGGGCTGGAGCTCCGGATCGACGTACCCGCTCCTCGGCGGCCTACGCTCCTGCGCGCAGATGATCTCGTACGAGATCGCCATGGGCGCCGCCTTCGCCTCCGTCTTCCTCTACTCGGGGTCGATGTCGACGTCGGCGATCGTCGAGGCGCAGCAGGACCGCTGGTACGTCATCCTGCTGCCGGTCTCCTTCATCATCTACATCATCACGATGGTGGGCGAGACCAACCGCGCCCCCTTCGACATGCCGGAGTCCGAGGGCGACCTGGTCGGCGGCTTCAACACCGAGTACTCGTCGATCAAGTTCGCGCTGTTCATGCTCGCCGAGTACGTGAACATGGTGACGGTCTCGGCGGTGTCCGTGACCCTCTTCCTCGGCGGCTGGCGGGCCCCCTGGCCGGTCAGCACCTTCTGGGAGGGCGCCAACCACGGCTGGTGGCCGCTGCTCTGGTTCGTCATCAAGGTCCAGCTGCTGCTGTTCTTCTTCATCTGGCTGCGCGGCACGCTCCCCCGCGTCCGCTACGACCAGCTGATGAAGCTCGGCTGGAAGGTCCTCATCCCGGTCTCCGTGGTGTGGCTGATGCTCGTCGCGACCGTGCGGACCCTCAGGAACGAGAACTACGACTTCGCCGACATCGCCCTCTACATCGGCGGCGGCGTCCTGGTCCTGCTGCTGCTCTCCTTCGTCGCCGACATGTTCCGCGGCAAGGCCAAGGAGGAGGAGCCCGCGACCGCCGTCGGATTCGACCCGATGGCCGGCGGATTCCCCGTACCGCCGCTGCCCGGACAGGAGTTGCCGGCCGTGCCGAGGCGCCGCTCGCGGCAGGAGCGGGAGCTGATTGTCAGTGGCGGAGTGAATACTCAGAGTGACGACGGATCTCTGGATGGAAAGGAGGCGTCCGATGGCTGAGGAGCCCAAGGAGACCAAGCCCGGTTTCATGAACCCCGTCGCCGGCTTCGGCGTGACCTTCAAGGCCATGTTCAAGAAGCGGCTGACCGAGCAGTACCCGGAGCAGCAGAAGACCACCGCTCCCCGCTTCCACGGACGGCACCAGCTCAACCGCCATCCGGACGGCCTGGAGAAGTGCGTCGGCTGCGAGCTGTGCGCCTGGGCCTGCCCAGCCGACGCCATCTATGTGGAGGGCGCCGACAACACGGACGAGGAGCGCTACTCGCCGGGCGAGCGGTACGGCCGCGTCTACCAGATCAACTACGCCCGCTGCATCCTGTGCGGCCTGTGCATCGAGGCGTGCCCCACGCGCGCGCTGACGATGACCAACGAGTTCGAGCTCGCCGACTCCAGCCGCGCGAACCTGATCTACACCAAGGAGCAGCTGCTCGCCGGTCTGGAAGACGGCATGGTCGACTCGCCGCACGCGATCTACCCGGGGACGGACGAGCAGGACTACTACCGGGGCCTGGTGACCGAGGCCGCGCCCGGCACGGTCCAGCAAGTAGCCGTCTCCAAGGGCGAGAAGCCCGAGGAAGAGGAGGCGACGGCATGAGCGATCTCGCCGCCTACTCGACCTCCACCGGAGAGGCCTTCCAGTTCTGGGTCCTCGGTACGGTCGCCGTGCTCGGCGCCCTGGCCACCGTGTTCATGAAGAAGGCCGTGCACAGCGCGCTGTCGCTCGCCGGAACCATGATCATCCTGGCGGTGTTCTACCTCGCCAACGGCGCCTACTTCCTGGGCATCGTGCAGATCGTCGTCTACACCGGCGCGATCATGATGCTGTTCCTGTTCGTGGTGATGCTCGTCGGCGTCACGGCCGCGGACTCCCTGAAGGAGACCATCAAGGGCCAGCGCTGGCTGGCCCTTCTCTGCGGGCTCGGCTTCGGCATCCTGCTGATCGCGGGCATCGGCAACGCCTCGCTCAAGGAGTTCAACGGCCTGGCGCAGGCGAACGCGAACGGCAACGTGGAGGGCCTCGCGACCCTCATCTTCACCAAGTACGTCTTCGCCTTCGAAATCACCGGCGCCCTGCTGATCACGGCCGCCGTCGGCGCCATGGTGCTCACCCACCGCGAGCGCACCGAGCGCGCCAAGACCCAGCGCGAGCTGGCCGAGGAGCGCGTCCGCGCGGGCAAGCACGTACCGCCGCTGCCGGCCCCCGGTGTCTACGCCCGGCACAACGCCGTGGACATCGCGGGCCTGCTGCCCGACGGCACCCCCTCGGAGCTCACGGTCAGCAAGACGCTCCGTGAACGCGGCCAGATCCGTGACGTGTCGGCCGAGGCGCTCAACGACCTCAAGGCGCTGGAGCAGCGCTCCGAGGAACGCCTGGAGCGCACCGCGGTCGAGCCGTCCCACCTCAAGCGGGCCGAGGAGGCGTCGAAGTGAACCCCGTCAACTACCTCTACCTCGCGGCCCTGTTGTTCACGATCGGCGCCACCGGCGTACTGATCAGGCGCAACGCGATCGTCGTGTTCATGTGCATCGAGCTCATGCTCAACGCCTGCAACCTCGCGTTCGTCGCCTTCTCCCGGATGCACGGCAATCTCGACGGCCAGATCATCGCGTTCTTCACGATGGTCGTCGCCGCCGCGGAGGTCGTGGTCGGGCTCGCGATCATCGTGTCCCTGTTCCGTTCCCGCCACTCGGCCTCGGTCGACGACGCCAGCCTGATGAAGCTCTGAGGGGTCGGAAGAATCGTGGAGAACCTGATTGCGCTGCTGGTGGCGGCGCCATTGCTCGGAGCGGCCGTACTGCTGTGCGGCGGCCGGCGCCTGGACCGCGTCGGCCACTGGATCGGCACCCTGCTCGCGGCCGTCTCCTTCGTGCTCGGCCTCGTCCTCTTCGCCGACCTGCTCGGCAAGGGCGCCGAACACCGGACCCTGACGAGCCACCTGTTCAGCTGGGTCCCGGTCGAGGGCTTCCAGGCGGACGTCGCCTTCCGCCTCGACCAGCTGTCGATGACGTTCGTGCTGCTGATCACGGGCGTCGGCTCGCTGATCCACCTGTACTCGGTCGGGTACATGGAGCACGACGAGCGGCGCCGCCGCTTCTTCGGCTATCTGAACCTGTTCCTCGCGGCGATGCTGATCCTCGTCCTCGCCGACAACTACCTCCTGCTGTACGTCGGCTGGGAGGGCGTGGGTCTCGCGTCCTACCTGCTCATCGGCTTCTGGCAGCACAAGCCCAGCGCCGCCACCGCCGCGAAGAAGGCCTTCCTGGTCAACCGCGTCGGCGACATGGGCCTGTCGATCGCCATCATGCTGATGTTCACGACGTTCGGGACGTTCGCCTTCGGCCCGGTCCTCGGCAGCCACGAGGAGCCCGGCCTTGTCACCGGCGCCTCCGAGGCCACGCTCACCGGCATCGCCCTGATGCTGCTGCTCGCCGCCTGCGGCAAGTCCGCCCAGGTGCCGCTCCAGTCCTGGCTCGGGGACGCGATGGAGGGCCCGACCCCGGTCTCGGCCCTCATCCACGCCGCGACCATGGTGACCGCGGGCGTCTACCTGATCGTCCGCTCCGCCAACATCTTCAATCTCGCCCCGGACGCCCAGCTCGTCGTCACCGTCGTCGGTGCCGTCACGCTCCTGTTCGGTGCGATCGTCGGTTGCGCGAAGGACGACATCAAGAAGGCGCTGGCCGGCTCGACCATGTCGCAGATCGGCTACATGGTCCTCGCCGCGGGCCTCGGCCCCATCGGCTACGTCTTCGCGATCATGCACCTGGTGACGCACGGCTTCTTCAAGGCCGGGCTGTTCCTGGGTGCCGGTTCGGTCATGCACGGCATGAACGACGAGGTCGACATGCGGAAGTACGGCGGCCTGCGCAAGTACATGCCGGTCACCTTCGTGACCTTCGGCCTCGGCTACCTCGCCATCATCGGCTTCCCGGGGCTGTCCGGCTTCTTCTCCAAGGACAAGATCATCGAGGCGGCCTTCGCCAAGGGCGGCACCGAGGGCTGGATCCTCGGCGCCTGCGCCCTGCTGGGCGCGGCCATCACCGCCTTCTACATGACACGCGTGATGCTGATGACGTTCTTCGGAGAAGAACGCTGGAGGAACCAGCCGACCCGCTCCCCGGAGGCGCCCAGCGCGGAGCCCGCCGCCGAGCACCGCGGCGAGCACGCCGAGCCGCACCCGCACGAGTCGCCCCGGTCCATGACGATCCCGATGATCGTGCTGGCCGTCGGATCGGTCGCGGGCGGCGCATTCTTCAGCATCGGCGACCGCTTCCTGCACTGGCTGGAGCCCATCACCGGGCACGACCACGGTGACGCGCCGATCAGCGCGGCGACGGTCACGACCGCCACGGTGACCGTGATGGTCCTCGGCGTCGCCCTCGCCTGGCTCCAGTACGGCCGCCGCCCGGTCCCGGTCGTCGCCCCGCGCGGATCGCTGCTCACCCGGGCCGCCCGACGCGACCTGCTCCAGGACGACTTCAACCACGTGGTCCTGGTCCGCGGCGGCGAGCACCTCACGCGGTCCCTGGTGTACGTCGACCACACCCTGGTCGACGGAGTCGTCAACGGCACGGCGGCCTCGGTCGGCGGCCTCTCCGGACGGCTGCGCAGGCTCCAGAACGGCTTCGCGCGGTCGTACGCGGTCTCGATGTTCGGCGGTGCGGCGGTCCTCATCGCCGCGACCCTGCTGATGAGGGCGGTCTGATACCGATGTCCTTTCCTCTGCTGACAGCGACGGCGGCGCTCCCCGCGATCGGGGCGGTCGTCACGGCCGCCGTACCGGCCGCGCAGCGCACCGCCGCCAAGTGGCTGGCGCTGCTCGTCTCGCTCGCCACCCTCGTCCTCGCGATCGTCGTCCTGGTCCGCTTCGACCCGGACGGGGACCGCTACCAGCTCACCGAATCCCACTCCTGGATCGCGGACTTCGGGGTCCGCTACGAACTGGGTGTGGACGGCATCGGGGTGGCGCTCCTCGCGCTCACCGCCCTGCTGATCCCGTTCATCATCCTGGCGGGCTGGCACGACGCCGACCCGCTGGAGACCGGCAGCAAGCGGTGGCGGCCGACGCAGGGCTTCTTCGCCCTGATCCTGGCCGTCGAGGCGATGGTGATCATCTCCTTCGAGGCCACCGACGTCTTCCTCTTCTACATCTTCTTCGAAGCCATGCTGATCCCGATGTACTTCCTCATCGGCGGCTTCGGGGACCGTGCCCACGAGCATGGCGAGGAGGCGGCGTCCACGCAACGGTCGTACGCCGCCGTGAAGTTCCTGCTCTACAACCTGGTCGGCGGCCTGATCATGCTGGCCGCGGTGATCGGCCTGTACGTGGTCGCAGGGAACTTCAGCCTCCAGGAGATCGCCGAGGCGCGGGCCAACGGCTCGCTCGACATGGCGACCAACACCGAACGCTGGCTGTTCCTGGGCTTCTTCTTCGCGTTCGCGGTGAAGGCGCCGCTGTGGCCGCTGCACACCTGGCTGCCGAACGCGATGGGCGAGGCCACGGCCCCGGTCGCCGTACTGATCACGGCAGTTGTCGACAAGGTCGGCACCTTCGCGATGCTCCGCTTCTGCCTCCAGCTCTTCCCGGAGGCGTCGAAGTGGGCGACGCCCGCGATCCTCGTCCTGGCGCTGATCAGCATCATCTACGGGGCGCTGCTCGCCGTCGGCCAGCGGGACATCAAGCGGCTGGTGGCGTACGCGTCGATCTCGCACTTCGGCTTCATCATCATGGGCATCTTCGCGATGACCAGCCAGGGCCAGTCCGGCGCGACGCTCTACATGGTCAACCACGGTATTTCCACGGCCGCGTTGATGCTGGTCGCGGGCTTCCTCATCTCGCGGCGCGGCTCGCGGCTCATCGCCGACTACGGCGGTGTGCAGAAGGTCGCCCCGGTGCTCGCCGGCACGTTCCTGATCGGCGGCCTCGCGACCCTGTCGCTGCCCGGACTCGCGCCGTTCGTCAGTGAGTTCCTGGTGCTGGTCGGCACGTTCTCGAACTATCCGGTGGTCGGCATCATCGCCACCTTCGGCATCGTGCTCGCCGCGCTCTACACCCTCGTCCTCTACCAGCGGACGATGACAGGCCCGGTGAAGGCCGAGGTGTCCGCGATGCCGGACCTCCGCGTCCGTGAGCTCGTGGTCGTCGCGCCGCTGATCGTCCTGCTGATCTTCCTCGGGGTCTACCCGAAGCCGGTCACGGACATCGTCAACCCGGCAGTGAAGGCGACCATGTCCGACGTACAGAAGAAGGACCCCCAGCCCGAGGTGGAGGCGGCCAAGTGAGCGCAACAGCCGTCCACAGCCTGTGGACAACCGCGGCCGATCCGATCTCGAAGATCGATGCGCCGAAGATCGAATACGGACAATTGTCGCCCACGCTGATCGTCGTCGGCGCGGCGATCATCGGGGTGCTCGTCGAGGCGTTCGTCCCGCGCAAGCAGCGGTACTACGCGCAGGTGTTCCTGTCCGCCGTGGCGCTGGCCGCCGCCTTCGCCGCGGTCGTCGCACTGGCGGCCGACGGGTACGCGACGACGAAGGCCGGGATCGCGGCGATGGGCGCCATCGCCGTCGACGGACCGGCGCTCTTCCTCCAGGGCACCATCCTGCTGGCGGGCCTGGTCGGCCTGTTCACCTTCGCCGAACGCCGGCTCGACCCCGAGGCGCACGGCAACCGGGTCGACTCCTTCGCCGCACAAGCCGCCTCCGTGCCGGGCAGCGACAGCGAGAAGGCGGCCGTGAAGGCCGGGTTCACCACCACCGAGGTGTTCCCGCTGCTGCTCTTCGCCGTCGCCGGCATGCTGATCTTCCCTGCGGCCAACGACCTGCTGACGCTGTTCGTGGCCCTGGAGGTCTTCTCCCTGCCGCTGTACCTGATGTGCGCCCTGGCCCGCCGCAAGCGGCTCATGTCGCAGGAGGCCGCGGTCAAGTACTTCCTGCTCGGCGCCTTCGCCTCCGCGTTCACCCTGTTCGGCATCGCGCTGCTCTACGGCTACGCGGGCTCGGTGTCGTACGCCACGATCGCCCAGGTCGTCGACGGCACGGTCACGAACGTCGACCCGGCCCTCGCGGACACCATGGGCAACGACGCGCTGCTGCTGGTCGGCGGCGCGATGATCGTGATGGGCCTGCTGTTCAAGGTCGGCGCGGTGCCGTTCCACATGTGGACGCCGGACGTCTACCAGGGCGCGCCGACGCCGGTGACCGGGTTCATGGCGGCGGCGACGAAGGTGGCCGCGTTCGGCGCGCTGCTGCGGCTGCTGTACGTCGTGCTTCCCGGCCTGCGCTGGGACTGGCGGCCGGTCATGTGGGGCGTCGCCATCGTCACCATGCTCGGCGGCGCGATCGTCGCGATCACCCAGACCGACATCAAGCGGCTGCTGGCGTACTCGTCGATCGCGCACGCGGGCTTCATCCTCGCCGGTGTCATCGCGACCACGCCGGACGGGGTGTCGTCCGTCCTCTTCTACCTGGCCGCCTACTCGTTCGTGACGATCGGCGCTTTCGCGGTGGTCACGCTGGTCCGCGACGCCGGCGGCGAGGCCACGCACCTGTCCAAGTGGGCGGGGCTCGGCCGCCGTTCACCGCTGGTCGCGGCCGTGTTCGCGGTGTTCCTGCTGGCCTTCGCCGGCATCCCGCTGACCTCCGGGTTCGCCGGGAAGTTCGCCGTGTTCAAGGCGGCGGCGGAGGGTGGCGCGGCACCGCTGGTCGTGGTCGGTGTGATCTCGTCCGCGATCGCCGCGTTCTTCTACATCCGCGTCATCGTGCTGATGTTCTTCAGCGAGCCGCGGCCCGAGGGCCCGACGGTCGCCGTGCCGTCGCCGCTGACGATGACGGCGATCGGCGTCGGTGTCGCGGTCACGCTGGTGCTCGGTGTGGCGCCGCAGTACTTCCTGGACCTGGCGAACCAGGCGGGAGTGTTCGTGCGGTGACCTGCGGGCGGGTGCGCAGGGCCCCGGTCTCCCCTCGGGGGACCGGGGCCCTTTCGCGTGCGCTCAGGCCGGGCAGGTCACCCTCGGGTTGTACGCCTCGAAGAGCCCGTTGGGGTTGGATTTGTAGATCCAGGCGTGGAGCGAGTAGACGCCCAGCGCCGTGTCCTTGAAGAAGGTCTTGCCGAACAGCGTCGGCGCGGCGGCCGTGGCCGAGATCGGGACTCTCCATTCCACGCCGACCAGCTTGCGCGTGCTGGCGTTGGACCCGCCCTCGTACAACAGGACCTCCGGCTTGGCGGGGTCGACGGCGGGGTCGTCCCGAAGCTGCGCGTTGACGTAGTGGTAGCCCATGTTGGGCACGCACGTGTTGGTGCGGGCGTAGCCCCCGCCGGGGGCGAACGGCTCGTACGCGTACTTGCCGGTCGCCGCGTACGTGGGGACCAGGGCGATCCAGACGTCGGCGTCGTCCGCGGGTGCGGCCTGTGCGGGCGCGGCGGTCAGGGAGAAGGCACCGGCTATCGCCACGGCGACGGCGGCCTTGAGGGGCCGAGAGAACATGCGGGGGCTCCTTGAAGCGGAAGTGGCGCGCGCCGGTCGAGGCACGCTGTCCGGGAGGCGGGCCTCCCCTGCCCGCCTGAGCAGCATGTCCCCGGAGGGCGGTACGCCTCCATGTGACGCGGACCATTGGAGTGAACGCGGAGCGTCACGGGGTGAGCCTGTGGATAACTCCGGCGCTGTCGGTGCGGGCCCCTATCGTGGAGGCAGTGGTCGAGGGACGACGTACGGGGGACAGGACTATGGGTGGGATGGGCGGGATCAGCGAGATGCCAGGGTTGACCGAGGTGGCAGGGCCCGCCGGGGCGGCCGGGAGCGAGGCGCTGGCCGCGCTGCACCGGGTCTTCGGGTACGACGCCTTCCGCGGCGAGCAGGAAGCCGTCATCGAGCATGTGGTCGCGGGCGGCGACGCCGTAGTGCTCATGCCGACCGGCGGCGGCAAGTCACTGTGCTACCAGATTCCGTCCCTGGTCAGACCCGGTACGGGCATCGTCGTCTCGCCGCTCATCGCGCTGATGCAGGACCAGGTGGACGCGCTGCGGGCGCTCGGCGTGCGCGCGGGGTTCATGAACTCCACGCAGGACTTCGACGAGCGGCGGGTGGTGGAGGCCGAGTTCCTCGCGGGCGAGCTGGACCTGCTCTATCTGGCGCCCGAGCGGCTGCGCCTTGACTCCACCCTCGACCTGCTCTCCCGCGGCAAGATCGCCGTCTTCGCGATCGACGAGGCGCACTGCGTGTCCCAGTGGGGCCACGACTTCCGCCCCGACTACCTCGCCCTGTCCCTGCTCGGCGAGCGCTGGCCCGACGTCCCGCGCATCGCGCTGACGGCCACGGCCACGCACGCGACGCACCAGGAGATCACCCAGCGGCTGAACATGCCGACGGCCCGGCACTTCGTGGCGAGCTTCGACCGGCCCAACATCCAGTACCGGATCGTGCCCAAGGCCGACCCCAAGAAGCAGCTGCTGAGCTTCCTGCGCCAGGAGCACGAGGGCGACGCGGGCATCGTGTACTGCCTGTCGCGCAAGTCGGTGGAGGCCACCGCCGAGTTCCTCGCCAAGAACGGCATCGAGGCGGTCCCGTACCACGCCGGCCTGGACGCGGGCACACGCGCGGCGCACCAGTCCCGGTTCCTGCGGGAGGACGGCCTGGTCGTCGTCGCGACCATCGCCTTCGGCATGGGCATCGACAAGCCGGACGTCCGCTTCGTCGCCCACCTCGACCTGCCGAAGTCGGTCGAGGGCTACTACCAGGAGACCGGCCGCGCGGGACGCGACGGACTGCCCTCGACGGCCTGGATGGCCTACGGCCTCAACGACGTCATACAGCAGCGCAAGATGATCCAGTCGAGCGAGGGCGACGAGGCGTTCCGCCGCCGCGCCGCCGCCCACCTGGACTCGATGCTGGCGCTGTGCGAGACCGCGCAGTGCCGGCGCGGGCAGCTGCTGAACTACTTCGGCCAGGAGCCGGACCCGGTGGGCTGCGGCAATTGCGACACCTGCCTCACCCCTCCCGAGACCTGGGACGGCACCATCGCGGCGCAGAAGGTGCTGTCGACGATCGTGCGGCTCCAGCGCGAGCGAGGGCAGAAGTTCGGCGCGGTGCAGATCGTCGACATCCTGCTGGGCCGGCGCACGGCCAAGGTCATCCAGTTCGACCACGACCAGCTGTCCGTCTTCGGCATCGGCGAGGAGCTGACCGAGGGTGAATGGCGCGGTGTCGTACGGCAGTTGCTGGCGCAGGGGCTGCTCGCGGTCGAGGGCGAGTACGGCACGCTGACGCTGACCGAGGCCAGCGGGGCGGTGCTGCGGCGGGAGCGGGAGGTGCCGCTGCGGAAGGAACCGAAGAAGCCGACGGTGGCGAAGGCGTCGGGGTCCTCCGGCAGGGGCAAGTCCAAGGCCGCCGCGGTCGAGCTGCCCGAGGCGCTGCTCCCCGCCTTCGAGGCGCTGCGCGCCTGGCGCGCGGAACAGGCCAAGGAGCAGGGTGTCCCGGCGTACGTCATCTTCCACGACGCCACGCTCCGGGAGATCGTGACGGTGTGGCCGACGTCGGTGGCGCAACTCGGCGAGGTCGGCGGGGTCGGCGAGAAGAAGCTGGCGACGTACGGGGAGGGGGTGCTGGCGGTGCTCGACGGGTTGGGTGCGTCGGCGCCGTCCGGGGCCGGTGACGCAGAACCTGGTGCGGACGACTGGCCCGAGATGGAGGGGGAGCCGGAGCCCGACTGGACGTAGGCGTCGGCCGTGGCGCCCGAGGCCCAGCACCGGTGCGCCCGGCATCTGTGGCCTCGGGCCCATGGCCTGGGCGCCCGTCGCAGGGTGCGTGCCGGTTGTCGTCGGCCCGAGGCCGGTCGGCCGGCAGCCGTCACAGCGCTCGTGACGCGTACGCCCTGACGTCCGCGTCCGAGTCGGACGTCGCCGTGGCCAGGGCGGCGCGGGCGGACTCCGTGGCCGTGTGTCGGGTCAGGGCCAGGACCGCTGCCTTGCGTACGTCGGCGTTCGGGTCGGCGAGTGCCTTGGCCAGGGCGGGGACGGCGGTGTCGGCCGCCGCTCCGGAGAGGGCGGTCGCCGCCCCGGACCGCACCTGCCAGGTGGCGTCCGCCAAGGCGACCACCGCGCGTTCGGCGAGCGGGTCCGGGCATCCGGTGGTGCCCAGGGCGGCGTAGGCGGCGCCTCGGACCAGGGCGTCGGCGTCCGTCGTGAGCGTGGCAAGGGTGGGCAGGACGACGTCGGGGCGCCCTGTGGACACCGTCGCCAGGGCCTTGGCGAAGGTGACGCGGACCTCGCGGGACGGGTCGGACGTCGCCGCGCGGGCCAGTTCCTCGGCGGCGTCGACCGAGACGAGGGCGCGTACGGCCTCGATGCGGACGGCGATGTCGTCGTCCGTCAGGGAGCCCGTGAACAGCGCGGTGTCGCCCAGCCGCAGGGCACGCAGGACGTCGAGGGCGGCGGCCCGTACGACAGGGTCGGGTTCGTGGAGGGCGACGGCGAGGCCTTCGCGCAGGGCGGGTTCGGGCGGGAGCGTCTCGACCAGCTCGCGCAGCGAGGCCGCGGCGGCGGCACGGACCTCGGCGGCGGGGTCGCGGAGCGCGTCGGCCAGGGCGGGGCCGGTGCCGGGCGGCAGGGTCTCGGTGAGCACCGCGACGGCCTCACGCCGGACCGTGGCCGCCGGGTCGGTCAAGTACGGCCGCAGGGCGTCGAGTTCCGGCTCCTCCTCGGCGAGGGCCACCAGTTCGAGGAGGCGGGTGGCTGACTGCTCGGCGGCGGGAGGGGCGGAGAGTCCGGACCGGCTGTCGGCACTGTCGGCCCCGTCGGAACGGTCCGGGCCGTCGCCCCCGGCACCCGTCGCCACCGGCGCCCGGTCCCGCGACCCCGCCGTCGCCACCTCCTCCGGGTGCACCTCGCCGAGGTGCCGGGAGGGGCCGCCGGTCGGGGTGAACTCCTCGACCGGGACCAGATAGGGAGCCACGGGACGGGCCGTGAACTCCATCGCACCAGAGGGGGACTTGTGCAGATCGAGGTGGTGGAACCAGGACGCGTCGTCGCGATGGGGGTGGTCGAGACGGTCGTGGTAGAGGCCCCAGCGGGACTCCGTGCGGGCCAGGGACGCGCGCGCGGCCATCTCCGCGCAGTCGCGGATGAAGGAGACCTCGGCGCAGCGCATCAGCTCGTGCGGGGTCCGGGCGCCCATCGCGGCGATGTCGTCCCGCATCCGCTCGAAGGACTCCAGGGCGAGCGACAACCGGGCCCCCGACTTCGGCGGGGCCACGTAGTCGTTCACGAAGCGGCGCAGCTTGTACTCGACCTGGGGCTGCGGCGGGCCGTCCGGGTTGCGCAGCGGGCGGTAGATGAGTTCGTGCGCCTCACGGAGCTGGTCGGCGGGCAACTCCCCTTCGTACGCCGCGTACTGGGCCGCGTCCGCGCCCGCGAGGTCGCCGAAGACGAAGGCGCCGATCATGTAGTTGTGCGGGACGCAGGCCAGGTCGCCGGCGGCGTAGAGGCGGGGGACGGTGGTGCGGGCGTGGTCGTCGACCCGTACGCCCGAGGCGGAGTGGCCGCCGCACAGGCCGATCTCGGAGATGTGCATCTCGATGTCGTGGGTGCGGTAGTCGTGGCCCCGGCCCGCGTGGAAGGTTCCTCGGGTGGGCCGCTCGGTGGAGTGCAGGATCGACTCCAGGGCGGAGACCGACTCCTCGGGGAGGTGGCTGAGCTTGAGGTAGACCGGTCCCCGGTCGGATGCCACCTCGGCCGCGAACTCCGCCATCATCTGGCCGGACCAGTAGTCGGAGTCGACGAAGCGTTCGCCGTGCCGGTTGACCTGGTAGCCGCCGAAGGGGTTGGCGACGTAGGCGCAGGCGGGGCCGTTGTAGTCCTTGATCAGCGGGTTGATCTGGAAGCACTCGATGCCGGTGAGCTCGGCGCCCGCGTGGTAGGCCATGGCGTACCCGTCACCGGCGTTGGTGGGGTTCTCGTACGTGCCGTACAGGTATCCGGAAGCCGGCAGCCCCAGTCGGCCGCACGCGCCCGTGGCCAGGATCACCGCGCCCGCGCGGACCGTCACGAAGGCGCCCGTACGGGTGTTGAAGCCGACCGCCCCCACGGCCCGCCCCTCAGCCGTCAGCACCCGCACCGGCATCACCCGGTTCTCGATGCGGATCCGCTCCCGCATCTCGCGCCGCCGCAACTGCCGGTACAGCACCTTCTTGACGTCCTTGCCCTCCGGCATCGGCAGCACATAGGAGCCGGAGCGGTGGACCTGGCGGACCGCGTAGTCGCCGTGCTCGTCCTTCTCGAACTTCACGCCGTACGACTCCAGCCGCTGCACCATGCCGAAGCCGCGGGTGGCGGTCTGGCGGACGGTGGACTGGTCGACGATGCCGTCGTTGGCGCGGGTGATCTCGGCGACGTAGTCGTCGGGCTCGGCGCGGCCCGGGATGACCGCGTTGTTGACGCCGTCCATGCCCATGGCGAGGGCGCCGGAGTGCCGGACGTGGGCCTTCTCCAGGAGGATCACGTCGGCACCGTGCTCGGCGGCGGTCAGCGCGGCCATGGTGCCGGCGGTGCCGCCGCCGATGACGAGGACGTCGCAGGAGAGTTCCTCGGCGTCGGTGAGGGCGGGGATCGCCAGGGGGGTGTTCGCGGGGCTGGTCACCGAGGGGCCTTTCAGGAACCGAGGGAGGACAGGACGTCGCGCCGCAGCGCGAGCCGCGCGGGGTCGTCGCGCGCGGTGCGGTCGCGGGGGCGCGGCACGTCGCGTACGGCGGTGAGGCGGCCGTTGCCGAGGAGGGCGACGCGGTCGCCGAGGAAGAGGGCCTCGTCGACGTCGTGGGTGACGAAGACGACGGTCGCGCCCGTGCCGTGCAGCACCTCGACGAGCAGGTCCTGCATGCCGGCGCGGGTCTGGGCGTCGAGGGCGCCGAACGGTTCGTCCATCAGCACCGCGCGCGGGCGGCCGGCCAGGGCCCGGGCCAGTTGGGCGCGTTGGCGCTGGCCTCCGGAGACGCGGTGCGGCAGCTGCCCGGACCGGTCGCCGACACCGACGCGCGCGAGCCAGTCCGAGGCCTGCCGCCTTCGGTCGGCGCGGGCCAACCCCTGGATGGCGAGGGGGAGTTCGACGTTCGCCCGCAGGGTGCGCCAGGGCAGGAGGGCGTCCTCCTGGAAGACCAGGGCGCGGTCGGCGGAAGGGCCCGTCAGCGGTCGGCCGTCCTGGTCGGCCTCGCCGTCGAGGGGTGCCAGCAGGCCGGCCAGCGTGCGCAGCAGCGTCGACTTGCCGCAGCCGGACGGTCCGACGACGGTGAGGATCTCGCCGGGGGCGACGTCGAGGTCGACGCCGGTGACGGCGGGGGCGTCGGGGCGGCCGAGGGTGGCGGCGCGGAGGGTGAGACGGGTGCCGTGGGCGGGTGGGGCATCGGTGACCCGGGGTGCCCTGGCAGCGGCTTCGGTGATGTCAGACGAGGTGCTCATCGCGTGCCTCCTCGGTCTTCGGCGCGGACGCGGCGGACTTGGGCTCCCGCGCAGAAGACGCTGCGCGGACGTTCCTCGCTCGGCCTCCGGCGTCGTACGACGTCCGTGGCAGCCAGCGGGTCAGGCGGCGGCCCAGCAGTTCCACGGCCGTGGAGGTGAGCCAGCCGAGGACGCCGATCGTGACCATGCCGACGAAGACGCCCGGGTAGTCGACGACGGTGTAGTCCTGCCAGGTGCGGTAGCCGACGCCGTACTGGCCGGAGATCATCTCGGCGGAGATCACACAGATCCACGAGACGCCGATGCCGACCGACAGCCCGCCGAAGATGCCGGGCAGCGCCCCCGGCAGGACGACCGAGCCGAGGATCCGCCACCGGCCGCCGCCCATCGTCAGCACCGCCTCCTCCCACACGGGCGTCAGCGCGCGGACCGCGTGCCGGGTGGAGACCAGGACGGGGAAGTAGGCGGCGGTGAAGGTGATGAAGACGATGCCCTGTTCGTTGGAGGGGAAGAGGAGGATCGCGACGGGGACGAGGGCGATGGCCGGGATCGGCCGGACGACCTCCAGCACCGGCCCGATCAGGTCCTCGGCGAGGCGGGAGCGCGCCACGAGCACGCCCGTCGCCACACCGAGCACCGCCGCCAGCAGGAAGCCGCTGAGGATACGGGTCAGGCTGTCGGTGAGGTCGGTCCAGTAGTCGGGCCCGGCCAGCCGGTCGGCGAAGGCGTGGGCCACGTCGGTGACCGTGGGGAACTGCGAGAAGCGCAGCCACAGGTCGATGTCGAGGCTGGTCAGCGCCTGCCACACACCGAGGGCGGCCACCAGCGAGACCATCCGCAGCGCATACCGGCCGGCGGCGGGCAGTGGCCGGCCCACGAGGCCCGCTCCGGCGCGTCGGCGCATCACGAGGCCCGCTCCGGCGCGTCGGCGCATCACGACGCCCGCTCCGGCGCGTCGGCGCATCACGACGCCCGCTCCAGCGCTTCGGCGTATCACGACGCCCGCTCCAATGCGTCGGCGTACGTCACCACGCGGGCGCCGCCGTGCTCGGCCACATACTCCTTCGCGGTCGCCGGTGCGACGAACGGCAGCAGCTTGTCACTGTCGGCCACCCAGACCGCCTTGTCGGCGAACCAGAGGGTGCCGGTGGTGGCGTCGGGGACGTAGGCCGCGCGGATGCCGTCCTGGTGGGCCGAGACGTACGCCAGGAGTTCGGCGGGCGTCTTGAAGGCGCGCGTCGCGGAGGCGCCCTTCGGCCAGACCTCGCTCGCGGCGGCGGGCGGGGCGGCGGCGAGCTGCGTGGCGTACGACGTGCCGAGGGCCTTCTTGACGTACTGGTCGTCGACGAAGGCGTCCACGTCGATGTCGCCGGTCAGCTTGGCCGACTTCAGGATCGAGACGTCGTCCTTCAGCGCGGAGACCAGCTGGGGCTTGATCGCGGGGTCGAAGGTGGAGATGCCGTGGGCGCCGTTGTAGAGGTAGACGACCTCGGCGGGCAGGCCGGTGGCCTTCGCGACCTTCTCTGCGGCGTCGACGGGGTGGTCGTTGAGGTAGCCCGTGGCTTCGGCCTGGGCCTTGAGGAAGGCCTCCAGGACGGTGGGGTGCTGCTGCGCGAAGTCCTCGCGGGCGGTGACGCCGTGGAAGGTCGGGAGCTTCAGCTCGGCGCCGTCGTACAGGGCCTTCGCCTTGCCCTGGTAGGTGAGCAGGCCGGGCCAGGCGACGAACTGGGAGAGCGCGTCCGCGCTGCCCGCCGACAGCGCCGAAGCGCCCACCGCGGGCTGCTGGTTGAGCTTCTCGATGTCCTTGTCCGGGTCGAGGCCGGCGCGCTGGAGGGCGCGTACGAGGGTGCCGTCGGCGGCGGAGCCGACGCTGGTGGAGACCTTCTTGCCGCGCAGGTCGGTGAGCGTGGCCAGCTTCGAGTCGGGCGCGGTGACGATGGTGTTGAGGCCGCCGCGGAGGTTGTAGCCGGTGACGGACACCAGGTGGGTCGGCTTGCCGAGCTGTTTGCCGCGGGCCGCGTTGATGAGGAGCGGGAAGTCGCCCATCGAACCGATGTCGATCTTCCCGGCGGTCATCTGGGCGGTGATCGGGGCGCCGGTCGCATAGTCCTGCCAGTCGACCTTGTAGGTCCTGCCGTCGCCGAGGGCGTTCAGCTCCTTCTCGAAGTAGCCGAGCGAGCGGAGCAGGGTGCCGGCGGTGACGGTGTTGATGGTCCTGGACTGGTAGCCGACGGTCACGGTGACCGTGGAGCCGTCGCCGGCCTCGGCGCTGCCACCGCAGGCCGTCAGGGGTGCCAGCAGCAGGAGGGCGGCTGCGGCAACTGCCTTGTTCTTCATGGGAGTCGGGACCTCTCAGCGGAGCAGATAGGGCATGTTGACCGTGACGGCTCCGGTGGGACAGCGGGCCGCGCACGGGCCGCAGTACCAGCACTCGTCGACGTGCATGTAGGCCTTGCCGTTGCTCTCGTCGATGGCGAGGGAGTCCAGCGGGCACATGTCGACGCAGAGCGTGCAGCCGTCGATGCACTTCGACTCGTCGATGGTCACGGGCACGTCGGCCCGCTGGGGCGCCAAGGGCATGGCTGTCTCCAGAGATGTCCTGAGATCTGTTGGGATTCGCTGAGATTTCCTGCGCGGCAGTGAACCGCGGGGGGCCTGCCGAACGATGAAGAGGTGAGGGGGGAGGAGGCGCGGGTGGGAAGAAGGCGGGAGGTGGTCAGAGGGACCGGTGCAGCAGGCCGCTCATCGTGATGCGGTCGCCGCGGAAGCGGATGAACTCCAGGTCGACGGGGCGGCCGTCGGCGAGATGCGTGAGGCGCTCCAGCATGAGGACGGCCGCGCCGCGCGGGGCTTCGAGTACGGCGGCGGAGTGGGCGTCCGCGTTCACCGCCTCCAGAGTGATCTCGGCGTGGCCGAGTCCCTGGCCGGTGATCGACTCCAGGAGCCGGAAGACGTCGGTGTTCTCCAGGTCGGCGCCGAGCAGGGCGGTGCCGATGTCGAGCGGGATGTAGGTGAGGTCGAGGGAGAGGGGGAGGCCGTTGAGTCGGCGGAGGCGTTCGATGTAGAGGACATCGGTGCCGGGTGGGACATGGAGGCGTTCGGCGACCGGGTGCGGTGCCGGGGCCGGGCCCATCGTGCGGACCTCGTTGGTGACGGTGCCGTGTTCGCGCAGGGTTTCCGCGAGGCCCATCAGGCGGTCGAGGCCGTGGGGGTACTTCTGGGCGACGACCACGGTGCCGACGCCGGGGAGGCGTTCGACGAGGCCTTCGGCGCGGAGCAGGTCCAGGGCTTGGCGGACCGTGTTGCGGGAGGCGCGGTAGTCGGTGGCGAGGGTCGTCTCGTGCGGGAGCGTGCCGTCCTCGAAGCCGCCGGAGAGGAGCTGGTGGCGGAGGAGGTCGGCGAGCTGCCGCGCCTGGTCCGCGCGCAGCCGACGCCGCGCGCGGTGGGCGGCGACGGTGGTCGAGCCCTGGCCGGCGTGGTCGCGGATGCGGTCGGAAGGAGGCATGGCGGGAACCATACCTAGGGGGTAGGGAATGAGGTGTTGCGGGAGTGTTGCGCCACTGGACGGGCTGCCGAATCGGCCTTTGACCTGGGGATTTCGGGTGGCGGGGGAGAGATCTGCCACCGGAGGACGCAGGACGATCGTCCGTGGCGAGGCGAGGCGTGGCTCACGCCAGCGCGGTCAGTCCCGGCCCGAAAGCGATCAGCAACGGCACCAGCGGCACGAGTCCCGCCACCGTGGCCGTGACCGCCCGATGCCGGCGGCCCAGCCGGGGGCGCGGCTCCAGCAGTCGGTCCACGCGCTCGCCCAGGAGCCGGTGGCTGGAGGCGCAGGACAGCACTCCCCGGTGCTGGTTGAGCTCGATCAGGGCCAGCGCGGTCGTCAGATGACCGCAGCGGCGGGAGGCCGTGTCGTCCGCGGCGAGTTCCACCAGGCGGTGGGTCTGCTCGCAGAAGTGGGCAAAGAGCGGGACCCGGGGGAAGCCGGTCGCCAGGGCCGTCGACAGGTGCAGCAGCCAGTCGTGGTGGGCGCGGGCGTGGTCGCGCTCATGGGTGAGGACGGCGTCCAGCTGTACGTCGGTGAGGCGGTGCAGCGCCCCGGTCGTCACCACCAGCTGCGGCGGGCTGCCCGGCATCCACCAGGCGTCGGGGTACTCGTCCTCCAGCACCAGCAGGGGGCCGCGCGCGGCCTTCTCCAGGCCGCCGGGGAGTGCGGGGGCGCGCTCGCGCAGGTGCGCCCTTGTCCGGCCGCGACGCCGGCGGGCCTCGACCAGCTCGCGGGCCAGCATCGCCGTCGTCCAGGCGGCGCCGCAGGCCAGCAGCAGAGTGAGGACGGTGGCCCAGACCGGCGCTGCGGACAGGTCGTAGGCCGCGGTCACGGCCGGGGGTGCCGGGGCGAAGACATGGTCGCGGACCGTGTGGAAGACGGCGGCCGCGCCCAGGACCAGGGCGGTCAGGTTGCACATCAGCACCGTGGCGACCAGGCACTGCCACACCCACAGCGCGACCACAGGCTCCCGCTCGGGCCAGTCGGCCCGGGTCAGCGCGCGCGGCACCGGCACGGCGGCCGTCAGGGCGACGGTGCTCAGCAGGAGCAGGCAGACAGTCATGCCACGGGCTCCGGATCCTGGTCGGCGTAAGGGGCGGCGAGGGGGTGCGCGACGGGGGTGCGGGTCGCGCAGGGGCGTGCGGGGTCGTGCTGGGCCGTGCGGGGTGGTGCTGGTTCCTGCGCACACCGGGGCGTGCGGGGTGGTGCTGGTTCCTGCGCACATCGGGTCGTGCGCACACCGTCCGTCGCCGTCAGTATGACGGCGCCGGGCGGCACATGGCAGACCTCGACGGCACCCCTGCCCGTCACCTCAACTCACCCTCGACTCCCTCGGTTCCCGAGCGCACCTTCGGCAACGTCTCAGCAACCCCGCCGGCAACTCGCCGTCGGCCGTCCCCGGAAGGCTCACCGTGACGTCATGACGCCCGCTATCCCAAGGCCTGTCCCACGACCTGCCCCACCACGTCGCCCAGCCCGACCCGCACCCCGTCCGGTCCCGGGGCCCATGCGGACAGGGTCACCACGTCGCCGTCCTCCAGGAACGTCCGCTTGCCGTCGGGGAGTTCGAGGGCGTCCCGGCCGTTCCAGGTCAGCTCCAGCAGTGAGCCGCGCTCCCCTTCCGCGGGGCCGCTCACCGTGCCGGAGCCGTAGAGGTCACCGGTGCGCAGGGACGCCCCGTTGACCGTCATGTGGGCCAACTGCTGGGCGGCCGTCCAGTACATGGTGGAGAAGGGGGGTTCGGAGACGACGTGGCCGTTGACGGCGACGGAGATACGGAGGTCGTAGCCGCCGGGTTCGGCGTCGGCGCCGGTGTCGTCGAGGTACGGCAGCAGCTCGTGCGTCCGCTCGGGCGGGGCCACCCGGGCCTCCTCCAGCGCGTCGAGCGGGGTGATCCAGGCAGACACGGACGTGGCGAAGGACTTGCCGAGGAAGGGGCCGAGGGGGACGTACTCCCAGGCCTGGATGTCGCGGGCCGACCAGTCGTTGAGCAGGCAGAGGCCGAAGACGTGGTCCCGGAAGTCGGCCAGGGCCACGGGGGAGCCCATCGGGGACGGTGTTCCGACCACGAAGCCGACCTCCGCCTCGATGTCGAGGCGCACCGAGGGGCCGAAGACCGGTGCCGGGTCGGTGGGGGCCTTGCGCTGCCCGGCGGGGCGTACGACCTCGGTGCCGGAGACGACGACCGTGCCCGAGCGGCCGTGATAACCGATGGGGAGGTGCTTCCAGTTGGGGGTGAGGGAGTCCGCGGCGTCGGGGCGGAAGATCCGGCCGACGTTCCGGGCGTGGTTCTCGGAGGCGTAGAAGTCGACGTAGTCGGCGACCTCGAAGGGGAGGTGCAGGGTCACGGACGACAGGGGGTGCAGGAACTCCGCGACGGCGGACTGACGGGCCGGCACCGTCACCCAGGCCGTCAGCGCGCGCCGCACGTCCGACCAGGTGGTGCGGCCGGCCGCGAGCAGCGGGTTCAGTGAGGGCTGGGCGAGGAGGGAGGCGTAGGGCGAGCCGAGCGCCAGGGCCGCCGCGCCCGCGTCGAGGACGTGGTCGCCGAGACGGACGCCGACGGTCCGGTCGGTGGCGCCGGGCGGGCAGAAGACGCCGTAGGGGAGGTTGTGCGGGCCGAAGGGGTCGCCCTCGGGCAGGTCGAAGGGGGGCATGGGGTGCTGCCTCGCTCTCCATCGCTTCGTGGATCGGAGCACTGCGTACGCATGTGGTCGCGCCACACGTTACGGCCGAGTTGCCTGTCTCGGCAGTGCCTAAAGAGTTAGCAATGTCCTGATAAGCATCGGTCGGAGGCGGCAATTCCGGCTTAGCTTCCTTTGGGGACAACGGGCGGGGTGGGGCCGTTCCGTGGACGGGACACGTGGGGGGACCCGTGGCCAGGAGTGCAGACGTGCGTGTGCCGTTCGAGCCCGACAGAGAGGTACCGGGCTTGATCGTGAAGTTCGGCGACTATCCGCTGCACCACGGCGGGGTCGGCGCGATCCGCAGCCTGGGCCGTCTCGGCGTCCCGATGTATGCGATCACGGAGGACCGTTACACACCCGCCGCCGCTTCCCGCTACCTCGAGAAGGCCTTCGTCTGGCCCACGACGGGCACGGAGGAGCCGGGCCGGCTCGTCGAGGGACTGCTCAGGATCGGCCGCAGGATCGGACGGCCCGCCGTCCTGGTGCCCACCGACGAGGAGGCCGCGGTGCTGATCGCCGAGCACCGCGTCGAACTCGGCGCCCGCTTCCTCGTCCCGCCCGTCGAGCGCGGCCTGCCGCGCCGGCTGGCCAGCAAGCAGGGGCTGCACGAACTCTGTGTGGAACACGGCATACCCAGCCCGACGGCCGCCTTCCCGCAGTCCTACGACGACATCGTCGCGTTCGCCGACAAGGCCCGCTTCCCGGTGGTGGCCAAGAACCGGGAGGCGTTCGTGCGGCGCACCCGGCCGGCCGTGAACGGCACGACCCGGATCGGCACCCGGGAGGGGCTGCTCGCCCTCGCCCGTGACTGGGGCGAGCAGCCCGCGGTGATCCTCCAGGAGTACCTGCCGAGGGAGGAGGCCGAGGACTGGATCGTGCACGCCTACTTCGACGCGGACTCCACCCCGCTCGCGATGTTCACCGGCGTGAAGGTCCGCTCCTGGCCGCCGCACGCCGGAATGACGGCGAACGCGTACGTCGTCGACAATCCGGAACTCGCGGACCTCGCCGCGCGTTTCATCAAACAGATCGGCTTCACCGGAATCATCGACCTGGACCTGCGCTTCGACCGGCGCGACGGACTGTACAAGCTCCTCGACTTCAACCCCCGTATGGGCGCCCAGTTCCGGCTCTTCGAGAACGAGTCGGGGGTGGACGTCGTCCGCGCCATGCATCTGGACCTGACCGGCCGCTCCGTTCCGGAGGGGGAACAGCGCGCCGGGCACCGGTACATCGTGGAGAACATCGACCTGCCCGCCCTCCTCGCCTACCGCCGCAGCGGCTATACGACGCCGCACGCGCCGGGGCGGGCGAGCGGGACGGAGCTGGCCTGGTTCGCGGGGGACGACCCGCTGCCGTTCCTCACGATGCTCGCGCGCTTCGTACGACCGGGCGCGAAGCATCTCTACCAGCTGTGGCGGACCAACCACCGCGGCGCCGCCACCCATTGACCTGCCAAGCCGACGAACGACAACAGCACACGCACCACCACGAAGTGACGAAGTGATGTCCTGGGGAGGGACTTCGTGATCCGACCAGTCGCAGTCATCGGCGCCGGGCCCTTCGGGCTGTCGACCGCCGCACATCTCAGGGCCCGCGGCATCCCTGTCCGTGTCTTCGGCGAACCCATGGTGAGCTGGCGCGACCACATGCCCGCCGGCATGCTCCTCAAGTCCACCCCGGTGGCCTCCAACCTCGACGCCCCGCAGCCGGGCCACGGCCTGGTCGACTACTGCGACGCGGCGGGCATACCGCGGCTGGTGACGGACGAGGACATCATCCCCGTGGAGACGTTCATCGCCTACGGCGAGTGGTTCCAGCAGAAGCTGGTGCCCGAGCTGGAGCGGGTGCGGGTCGTGTCCGTCGACCGGGACAAGGACCACGGCTTCGAACTGAAGCTGGACTCGGGCGAGTTGTTCGCCGCGCGCGCGGTCGTCGTCGCCACCGGGCTCTCGGGCCTCGCGCATCTGCCCCCGGAGCTGACCCTGCCCGACGGCCCCACCCCGACCGGCCCCGTCTCCCACAGCTCCCAGCACCACGACCTCAGCCGCTTCTCCGGCCGCGAGCTGATCGTCGTCGGGGCCGGTCAGTCCGCGCTGGAGACGGCGGCCCTCGCGGCGGAGGCCGGCGCCCAGGTCAGGGTCGTGGCGCGCGGCCGGGGCAGCGTCGCCTTCGGGGCCCCGCCCTGGAAACAGCCCCGGCTGCGCCCGGAGTCCCCGTTCGGCCGCGCCTGGTCCCTGTGGGCGCTCAGCTACTACCCCCACCCCTACCGCCGGCTCCCGGCCCAGGCCCGCCACTACCTGGTCCGCCGCGTCCTCGGCCCGCTCGGCGCCTGGTGGCTGCGGGACCGTTTCGAGGGCAAGGTCCGGGTCAGCGAGGTCCGCCGCGTCCTCAAGGCCGACACCGCAGACGGCCACCCGTCCCTGACCGTCCTCACCCACACCGGCCGCACCGAACGCCTCGCCGCCGACCACGTCATAGCCGCGACCGGCTACCGCGTCGACCTCGCCGCGATGGACTTCCTCGGCCATGAGCTCCGCACCCGACTCGCGGTGAGCCGCGGCGCGCCCAAGCTCGGCGCCGGTTACGTCTCCTCGGTGCCGGGCCTGTACTTCACGGGCCTGCCGTCGGCGTCGTCGTACGGACCGGTGATGCGCTTCGTGTGCGGCACGGAGTTCGCCTCACAGAGGCTGGCGCGGCATCTGGTGGCGGCGCACGGCTGAGCAGCCGCGGCGCGGCGCACCTGCCCGGGCCTGCCTGCGCAAGCGCGTCTGTCCCGGCCTGCCTGCGCAAGCGCGCCTGCCCCGGCCTGCCTGCTCAGCCCTGCCTGCGCAAGCGCGCCTGTCCCGGCTCGTCGCAGGAGTGCGCTACGCCCCGCCTGCACGGCCGTGCCGGACGGACACCCACGGGGGAACGGTCGTCTCGTCCAGCCGGGTGTCGCCGCTCACCACCACCTTGACCTTCCTCGCGCCGGCGGGGCGGGCGATGCCGGAGAGGTTGAGGGGGGTGCCCTCGGGACCGGTGACGTCGCGCAGGTCCAGCAGGGCGAGCCGGGTCAGCCGGTCCAGGCCCGCCAGGTCGGGCGGCACCGTGCAGGAATGCAGTCCGAGGCTCTGCACACCCGGCGCCGCCCGGAGGACGGCCGGGAGGTGGTCCGTGAGGTCGTAGCCGCCGAGGTCGAGTTCGCGCAGGTGCGTCAGCGTGGCGAGGGCATCCGTCCAGCAGGGTCGGCCCGCGCCCGCCAGGGACAGCTCCTGAAGCCCGGAATGGCGTGGTGCCAGCCACGCGAGATCCTCGCCCTCGCGCAGCCCCATCATGCCCAGCACGAGGAGGGATTCCGGCAGGGGCACGTTCCGCAGGCTGAAGGGCAGCCAGCGCCACAGCACCAGGCGCCGAAGCTCCGTCAGTTCGCCCAGAGGTGTGAGGTCCGGGAGCTGCCCCTCGCCCTGGAGCGCCAGCTCCCGCAGGGTGCGGCAGGTGCCGAGGGGCGTCAGATCACTGTCCTCGGGCAGGGCATCGACGCGGAGCCGTCGCAGCCCCGTGAACCGGCGCAATCCGCCGAGCACCTCCGGGTCGCAGGGGACGGCGAGTGCCAGTCCTGCCACGCGGTCGGCCAGCCGTGTCGCAGCGGCCGTCCACTCACCGGGCCGGGCGATCGGCAGGTCCATGGCCCCGCGCCCGTCGGAGACGTCCAGGGGCAGCAGGGACAGGACGCGCTCGGCGTACCGGTCGGGGTCGAAGTACTGCCAGCCGCCGACGAGTTCGCGGTAGGCGGCGCGCAGCCGGTTCGCCTCGCGACCGGCCGCCTTCCCGGCCGCCTTGGTGGGATGCTCCCCGGCCGCCTTCCCGCCCGCCTTGGTGGGATGCTCCCCGGCCGCCTTCCCGCCCGCCTTGGTGGGATGCTCCCCGGCCGCCTTCCCGCCCGCCTTGGTGGGATGCTCCCCGGCGGCCGCCCGGACCGCCGAGGCGCACTGCCGTGCGTATCCGCTCAGCAGCGTCAGTGCTTGTTCGCCGCCGCCGTCGCCCGTGAGCGCCGCCGTGAGGACGGTCAGTCCGGCCGCCTCACCCGTGAGTCGGTCGAGATCGCGCGGCAGCGCGCGCAGCGTCCAGTCCGGTACGGCCGCGAGGGCACGGGACTCGGCCCGGCGCCGTGGCGGCAGTACGGAGTCCGCGGCCGGGTGGAGCAGCTCCAGCAGCTCCTTCGGCGGGGCGCGTCGCGTGTCGAGGCAGGAGATGGCCAGGCGCCACAGCAGCCGCTCGTGGTGCAGCTCGTCGCGCGCACGAGCCGCGAGCCCCTTCACCAGCGTGCCGTGCTGCGCGGGAGCGGCGAGGTAGGCGGCCATGAGGACGGTGTCGCGCCAGACGTCGAGGTGGGCCCGGTCGATGAGGAACCGCATCTCGCCGATGTTCTTCAGCGCGGCCTCGGCGGTCAGGTACTCCTGGAAGGACCGGTGCACGAACCCGACCGCGTCGCTGAGCGGCGACACCCGCAGAATCCCGGAGCGGGCGATGAGGTGGTCGACGACCTCCTCGGCCGTGACGCCGAGATCCCGCCGGTGCTCACCCAGTTCCTCTCGCACATGCCGGAGCAGCGGGGCGCGCGCCATCTCGGAGAGCCCGCTCCGGGACAGCCGCCAGGCCAGCCCGTACAGCATGCTCAGTACGTCCGTGTCCGACGCGGCGAACCACGACCGCGCCCGCGGCACCTGCTGGTCCCTGCCCCGGTCCACCATCAACCGCACCGCCTGCCGGAACGCCTCCGTGGGGTGGTCGGGAAGCCGGCGGTGCTCCTGCCACAGCGCGCAGATCAGCGAGGCGTACAAGGGGGTGCCCACGAGCTCGGCGAGCGCCGGGCGCGCCTTCAGCGCCGCGAACACCTCCTGCGCGAATCCCTCCGCCGCGTCGCCGGGCCGGGCACCCCCCGGAGCCGAGGCGGCATCGCTCGGCCCGACCGGATGCGCCCGGTACCAGTTCCCGACGAACCGGGCGAGCTCTTCGGGGTTCATCGGCTCGAGGAGGGCCTGCCGGAACCCCCGGTCGGTGAGCCGCTGGTCGACCGATGTGGTGGGGCGCGCGGTGACCACGACCCGGTTGCCGGGATACGCGGCCAAGCGGTCGAGCAGCCAGACGTGGACCCGTTCCTGAGCCTCGGGCACCAACTCGTCGAGGCCGTCGAGCAGCAGCAGAACCCGGCCCTGCGCGGCGCGCCGCTCCAGCCACCCTTCGGGAGCGTCGATGCCGGCGCCGGTGCGCGGCAGTCCGTCCCACGTCGGCAGCCGACCGTCGGCGTACTCCCGCAGTTCGACGAGTACGGGCGTCACGCCGCGCAGCGCGACGAGGTGTCCCTCGAAACGGTCCTGGGCCGCGCTGTGGGCGAGGCGTCTCAGCAAGGTGCTCTTCCCGGAGCCCGCCTCGCCCCGCACGAACAGCCGCGGCGTGTCCGCCAGCACGGCGTCGACCGGCAGCGCGACGGCACCACGGTCGCCCTCGCCCTCGCCCGTGAGGCTGACGCGAAGGTGGGTGTAGGCCATGGCGAGCCCCGCGCGTTCGACGCGGCGGCCGGTGAAGCCGTAGAGCGGGATCTCCTCCAGACTGGCGCCGAGTCGGCGGAGGTACGCCTCCTCGAAGACGCTGTCCAGTTGCGCAGGGCGCGGGACGCCCGGCGCGGGCTCCTCCTGCTCCTCGGCCTCCAGCAGTTCGGCGAGCGGGCGCAGCCGGCGGTCGCCGTCGAAATGGGTCCGGATCTCCTCGGGAGGGACGCCCTGATGCTGCGCGTTCTGGAGTGCGGCGGCAAGGGATTGCCGGAGTCTGATCTCGCCGGTTTCCTGCAACCGCCGCTGAAGCGGCGGCAGTTCACCCGGAGTGCCGGCCCCGCCCACTGCCTGCCCCCTCCGCCTCGTCCGGACCCGCCTCCTCGGACTCCCCGAACTCCCCGAACTCCCTCTGCCACGCCATGAACTCCTCGATCAGCTCAGGCGGGTTGGCGTACTCCGTCGCGTGGGCCTCCCAGCCGGGGCAGTCCATGTCGAAGACGACGACCGGGAGCGGGCGGCCGAGGGTCTTCTCGATCACCCCGTCGGCGTGGAGGTGGCGGGCGAGGTCGATGACGGCGTCGTAGAAGTGCCGGCGGAGGAGGTCGGTGCGGGCGCGGAGGTCGTCGTCGTGCAGCACCCGGTCGAGGTCGAACTCGCCCTCGTACCAGACGCCGAGCTGCCTGACCTCCTCCACGTACACCCGGCTGCCGGCCGGGTCCTCGGGGATGTTGCCGAGCATCTCGAAGCCGTCGAGGAGCCAGTAGGCGTAGTTCCAGCGGACCTCGCCCTCGTCACCCGGGTACTTCTCCCGCTCGTACTGGCTCTCGGTGTTGTAGCCGATGGCCACGTACGGGTGGCGGTCGTCGCCGTCGATGCGCCAGATACGGAAGGACAGGGCGTAGATCTCGGGCTTGAGCTGCTCGGGGAAGCGTGCGAGGACGCCGACCGCCGCGGTCCGCAGATGGTTCAGGAAGGTCTCCGGGTGATCCGTCACCCCGTGAGCATCTCACCCACACCATGAGGGGGGCGGGCCCGCGACCGCCGACGGATCACCGACGAGGAGGCTTACGACCGGTAGTGCCCCAGCGTCCGCAGTCCCGGCAACGCCCGGTCCTCGAAGTCGAACAGCGCGAGGTTCTCCCATGCGTTGCCCGACGTCGGGTCCTCGGGGTTCCAGCCGCTGCCGGCGCGGTAGGTCCAGGCGCCTTCCCAGTAGCAGTGGCCGAGGCCCTGCCCGTTCGGGACGGCGGCCATGAGGTCGGCCACCGCGCGCAGCCACGCGGCCTGGCCCTCGGGCGTGGCGGGGAAGCCGGGGGTGAGCTGCGAGGGGCTGTTGAGGATGTCGTTGACGTCGTCCTCGCTGCTCAGCGTGAACGGGTAGGCGGTCTCGGCGATCACGACCGGCTTGCCGTAACGGGCGGTGATGTCGGCGAAGTTGGCGGCGGCCGCGTCCAATCCGCCGTGCCAGAAGGGGTAGTACGACTGGGCGATGATGTCGAAGTCCAGGCCCTGGGCGACCGCGTTGTCGAACCACCAGCGGGACGTGCCGTTGTCGCCTCCGGCGGCGAGGTGCAGCATCGTGCGGATGCGGGGCTGGGTGTCCCGGGCGGCGCTCAGCCCGGCCTTCAGCAGCAGGGCGAGGTTGCCCCAACCCCCGCCGTCACTGCCCCAGTTCTTGCCCTCCGGCCACAGCAGACCGCCGTTGATCTCGTTGCCGATCTGCACGAACTCGGCCGGGGTGCCCTGGCGGCGCAGCGCGCCCAGCACGTCGGCCGTGTGGTCGTACACCGCACGGGACAGGCCCGTCACGTCCAGGTCCGCCCAGGCGGCCGGCTTGGTCTGGTGCGCCGGGTCGGCCCAGGTGTCGGAGTAGTGGAAGTCGATCCAGATGCCGATGCCGGCCTGTCTCAACCGGCGGGCGAGCGGGAGGATGCGCGCCTTGTCGTTGTAGCCGTCGACCGGGTCGACCCACACCTTCAGCCGGGCGTGGCTGATCCCCGCGCGGGCGAGCAGCCGGAGCGGGTCCACGCGGTGGCCGTCGGCGGTGCGGTACACGGCGCCGTGGTCCTCGTTCTTGGGCAGCGAGGAGATGTCCATGGCCCGGATCTCCAGGCGGCGCCCGCCCGAAGAGGCGGCGGCAGGCACCGCCCCCAGCACGGGCACGGCCAGCGCGGCGGCTCCCGCAGCGGTCAGCACACTGCGTCTACGCATGTCAGAGTCTCCTGTGATCGTTCACAGCATCAGAGCGTCGCGACTCCCGCGATCAACAAGTAGGTAACCCGACGCCCCTCCCCATGACAAGGGGTTGAATCGCTTCTCTGCTGTGCACGCTCACAGGCCATCCAGCGCTCAGTGCCCAACCGGAGCCGACGTCAACGGATGTGAAAGGTGCGGCCGTCCGGTTCGCGTCGAGTCGGCGGGGGATTCCATCCGTATTCTCTGATCATGGCCGCACCCACCGCATATTCACTCGTCGCCACTGACCTGGACGGAACCCTCCTCCGGGGCGACGACACGCTCTCCGACCGGTCGCTCGCCGCACTCGCGCGGGTGGCGTCGGCCGGGGCCCGGCATCTGGTGGTGACCGGCCGACCGGCCCCGAGAGTGCGGCCGCTCCTCGACGACCTCGGCAGCACCGGACTCGCGGTGTGCGGGCAGGGCGCGCAGGTCTACGACGCCGGCGCGGACCGTCTGCTGTGGTCGGTCACCCTGGACCGGGAGTTGGCCGAGACCGCGCTCGGCAAGATCGAGGCCGAGGTGGGGCAGGTGTACGCGGCCGTGGACCAGGACGGCGTCGACGGGCTCACGCTCATCGAGCCCGGGTATCTGATGCCGCACCCGACCCTGCCCGCCGTGCGGGTGGGCCGCCGCGACGACCTGTGGTGCGAGCCGATCAGCAAGGTGCTGCTGCGCCACCCGGCCCTGTCCGACGACGAGTTGGCGGCGACCGCGCGCGGAGTCGTCGGTTCCCTCGCGACGGTGACGATGTCGGGCCCCGGCACCGTCGAACTCCAGCCATGCGGCATCACCAAGGCGACCGGCCTCGCGCTCGCCGCCGACTTCCTCGGCCTGGGCCCGCGGGACACCCTCGCCTTCGGCGACATGCCCAACGACATCCCCATGTTCGACTGGGCGGCCCACGGCGTCGCGATGGCCAACGCCCACCCCGAACTCAAGGCCGTGGCCGACGAGGTGACCCTGTCGAACGAGGACGACGGCATCGCCGTCGTCCTCGAAAGACTCTTCAACTAGCCCTGGGCGGAAGGCTGTTCAACCAGCCCTCGGCAGGCCTCAGTAGGCGCCCCACACGTTGTCGATCGACCCGTACCGCTGCGCCGCGTAGTTGCAGGCCGCGGTGATGTTCGCGACCGGGTCGTAGGAGTCCCACGAGGTGCCGGCCACGTGGTACGCGTTGAACGTCGGGTCGATCACCTGGAGCAGGCCCTTGGAGGGCGTGCCCGCGGCGGCGTTGGAGTCCCAGTTGTTGATGGCGTACGGGTTGCCCGAGGACTCGCGGATGACGTTGCGGTAGATGCCGTCGTACGAGCCGGGAATGCCGTTCTGCGCCATGACCTGGAGCGAGGCGCGGATCCAGCCGTCGAGGGTGTTGGAGTAGCCGAGCGAGGTGGCGGTGACCGTGGTCGCGGTGGCCGCGGACGCGGTGGTCGCGCCGACGACGGGGAGGGCGAGTGCGGCGACGGCGGCACCGGTGACGGCGAGCTTGCGGGACAGACGCATGACGAAGTTCCTCTCCGGCGCCTGCGAGGTGAGCTGTCGGGTTCGGGCGGGAGCTGCCCGGCCATGCCGAGAAGGCATGACTTAACCCCGAGCCGTACCGGTGCGTCCGAGGACGTCCGGCCCGGCGACTTACCTGGGTCCCCCGCTCCTGCCGTGAAGTTCTCTGCGTGAGGTGAGCGGTCTACGGGTGGCGGCAGGATTCGGCGTCCACCCGGGCCCGGAACGTATGCGACTGCACATGTCCGAAACAAGTACCGGATTCACAGATCGCACCTGTTGACCTTGGTGTCCGGCTTGCGCGCCGCGGAATTCCGGGGTTTTCGGACAGGGCGAAGTGAGCCAACTCACCGTGGAGAACGAGAACGGCAAATCGGGCAATAATCCCCAACTGGCAGTTAACCGGCGGTCCGTGGAATCCGCTTCTCCCAGGTCCGGTGGAACACCACCTCGCCGCCCTCCGTGCAGATCACCTCGTTGGACGTCAGAAACACAGCCGCTTCACAGGTGATCTCCGAACGGGTGCGGACGGTGGTGTCCCAGCCCAGCTCCGGCCGGTGCAGCCGGATCGACCAGTTCGAGCGGGCGCGCGCCGACAGCGGGTCCGCCTCCTGGATCGTGTACGTCTCCAGCGCGTCCTCGGTGAACTCCAGGCCGTCGGGATAGAAGCGGGTGCCGCCGTAGCGCGGGTCGACCTCGAGCCGCCACTCGCCCTTGGCGACGTCCCGCACGACCAGCCGCTCGGGACGGGGCTCGTCGAGGGTGGCAGGGAAGTTGACGCCGAGCGGCTCGGACTGCTCGGGCTCCCCGAAGGTGATCTCACCGGCCGACTCCCGCACACGCACCGGCAGTTCGAGGAAGCTGCCCGCCGGGTCCAGCGTGAACCCGGCCTCGGACTCGGGCTGCGGCCAGATCCACGGCCAGTACGCGGAGGAGACCGCGAGTCGGATGCGGTGCCCGGGCGGGAAGACATGCCCGATGCCGTTCAGCTCGAAGACGACCTCCCCGGTCGCCCCCGGCTCCCACGGCACCGCCCGGTCCCGCCCGTGCCGCGCCGACAGGTTCAGCACGCCCCGGGTGACCAGCGTCGACGACCCGTCCGGCGCCACATCGCACAACCGCGCGATCACCTGCCCGCGCGGCACCTCGCACGTCACCCGCAACCGCACCCGGGGCCGCCCCAGCACCCACGTCTCCTCACCCACCGCGAACTCGAAGCAGGCCGACCGGGCGTCCTCCTCCCGCTGCTCCGGCGGCAGATCGGCATCGTTCCCGAACGGGAAGAACCGCCCGGCGTCCACGCCCGTGTGCTGCGGGGAGCGGACCAGGACAGGGGCGCCCTGGAGGCCGTACGAGATCGTCGTGACGTGGGGGGAGGGCCAGGCCGGCTCGCCGACCCAGCGGCCGGGGAGCGTGTCGTAGACCGTGGCGGGGCGGTGGGAGTCGCTGACCCAGGCGCGCAGGAGGGGTTCCCGCATGACGCCGGTGTCGACGCCTTTCAGGTGCTGGTCCCACCAGCGCAGGGTTTCCTGGAGGAAGCCGATCGCCGGGCCCGGCGGCAGCCCGCGGTCGGGGTACTGGTGGGACCACGGGCCGATCAGCCCGCGGACCCGGTCCGACGGCAGGTGCTCCACCAGCCGGAGCACTGTGTCGCGGTACGGGTCGTGCCAGCCGCCCACCGCCAGGACCGCCGCGTCGATCGCGTCGTAGTCCTCGCAGACGCTGCCGTGCCGCCAGTAGGCGTCCCTGGTCTGGTGGTCCAGCCACGTGTGGATGAACGGGTCGACGTGCTCCAGGCGCTTGAGCCACATGTCCCGCCAGGCCAGGCCCACGTACTGCGGGTCCGGCGGCCGGGAGACGAACGCCAGCATGGTCGCGGCCCAGGCGTGCATGTCGACGGCGAGGACGGAACCACCCATGTAGTGCACGTCGTTGTCATAGCGGTCGTCCGTGGAGCAGACCGTGACGACCGCCTTGAGCGGTTCGGGCGCGAGGGCCGCGATCTGGAGGGAGTTGAAGCCGCCCCAGGAGATCCCGAACATGCCGACCTTGCCGTCGCACCAGGGCTGCGCCGCCAGCCAGTTGACCACCTCGACCCCGTCGGCCAGCTCCGTCGCCGAGTACTCGTCCGTCGGCAGCCCGCCGCTGTTGCCGTGCCCGCGGACGTCGACGCGCACGGAGGCGTAGCCGTGTCCCGCGTACCAGGGATGGCGCTGGAAGTCGCGGGGCGCGGTCCAGTCGGTGAGGCGGTACGGCAGGTATTCGAGCAGAGCGGGTACCGGTTCCTCGGTGAGCGGCCGCCACACACGCGCGTACAGCAACGTCCCGTCCGGGAGCGGGATGCGCAGGTCCTCGTGGGTCGTCTCGTAGGGGAAGGACGTACGGATGTGCAGGCTCATCGCTGTGACCTCAGTGGACGGGGTGCATGGTGCGGCGCAGCCAGGGCGCCGCGGCCATCACTGCGAGGCCCGCGGCCACCGCGATCGTGCCGTTGACGCCGAAGTAGGCCGGGTGGGAGACGTCGTCGTAGAGCTTCACCGTCTGCGCCTGGATGCCGTTGGCGAGGGCGAGCGACAGGAACCACAGGGACATGGTCTGGCTGGAGAAGGCGGCCGGGGCGAGCTTGGTGGTGGCCGACATGCCCGAGGTCTCCAGGAGGATGTCGCCGAGCCCCAGGAGCAGGTAGGAGCCGACGATCCACCAGGCGGACATGAGGTAGTCGTCGGAGGAGTGCCCGGAGGTCGGCAGCACCATCAGCAGGAACGACAGGCCGCCCAGCACGACCCCGATGGCGATCTTGTTGGAGGCGTGCGGCTGACCGCGGCCCATCCGCACCCACAGGGCGGCCACGAAGGGCGCGAGCCCGACCTCGAAGGCGCCGAGCGCGGAGGCGTACCAGCTCGCCGGGAAGTCGAAGCCGAGGATCGTCGTCTCGGCGTTCGTGGAGGCCAGCAGCATCATCGTGCTGTAGGCCTGGAAGAGGATGAAGTTGAAAACGGTCGAGGCCAGGAAGAGGACGATGTATGGCTTCAGCCGACCGCGTTCCTCGGCGGTGACCCGGGGGCTGCGGAACATCACCGCGAAGTAGACGACCGGCGCGATCACCGAGATCAGCGTGAGCAGGTCGACGAACCGGTCCATGGTCAGCCAGCCGACACCCCCGAGCAGCCCGGCGACCACGGCCACGACGACGACGCCTATGACGATCAGCCGCACCGCCCGCCGCATCGCGTCCGGCGCGAGCGCGAACTCGGCCGCGTGCTTGCGCCCGGCCAGGTGACGGCGCCCGGCGACGTACTGGATCAGCCCGAAGGTCATGCCGATCGCGGCGGCCGAGAAACCCCAGTGCCAGCCCTTGTGGTCGCCGAGCCAGCCGGTGATCAGCGGGCCCGCGAAGGCGCCGATGTTGATCGCCATGTAGTAGAGCGCGAACCCGGCGTCACGCCGCTCGTCGTCGGTCCGGTACAGCTTGCCGACCATGGTGGCCACATTGGGCTTGAGCAGGCCTGTTCCCGCGCTGATGAGGCCCAGGCCCACCCAGGTCATGGTCGCGGTCGGCACCGCCATGGAGTAGTGCCCGCAGGCGATCAGGACGCCGCCCCACAGCACCGCGCGGTACGAGCCGAGCATGCGGTCGGCGAGCCAGCCGCCGGCGACGGAGACCAGGTAGACGAGGGTGCCGTAGGCCGCGGAGACGGAGGCGGCGGTTCCGGCCGCCATGCCCATGCCCTCGTGCGCCACCGAATCGGCGAAGTACAGGACGAGGATGGCCTGCATGCCCAGGAACGAGAAACGCTCCCAGACCTCCAGACCGGAGAGGGTGAGCAGGCCTTTCGGCTGGCCGAAGAAGGCGGTGTCGTCCTCGGGAGGCGGCTGGTTTCCGGGGTCGACATCGACGGTGGTTCGAGACACGCTCTACTGCTTCCGGGTAAGTCGATGGATATCCGTACTTTTCAGGTGATCAGAAACATACCGGCCGTGATCCGATACCGCCCCTGCTGCACGGGTGGGGGGCGACGGTGATCGAAAGGTGACCGGATACGCTGACTTGAGTGAAGGCAGCGACCTATCGACATACCGCGTAATCGCCAGTAGACACCAGCAGACAGGAGACCCCTCGTGACCGTCGTCGGGCCGTTCGGGCTGAGCGTGCGGGACCAGGCTCTCGAAGCCGATGTCCAGGCCGGATTGGCTGCTGTCGAGGAGGGTTTGCTCGAAGCCACCAAGAGCGAGGTCCCCTTCATCACGGAGGCCGCGCAGCATCTCGTCCGCGCGGGCGGCAAGCGCTTCCGGCCGCTTCTCGTGATGCTCACTGCCCAGTTCGGTGACCCCTATGCGCCCGGCGTGGTGCCCTCGGCGGTGGTCGTCGAGCTGACCCACCTGGCGACGCTGTACCACGACGACGTCATGGACGAGGCCTCCGTCCGGCGGGGCGTGGACAGCGCGAACACCCGCTGGGGCAACTCCGTCGCCGTCCTCACCGGAGACTTCCTCTTCGCCCGCGCCTCGCAGATCCTCGCCGACCTCGGGCCCGAGGCGGTCCGTATCCAGGCCGAGGCGTTCGAACGGCTCGTGACCGGACAGATCCTGGAGACCGCCGGACCGGTGGACGGCCGGGACCCGGTCGAGCACTACCTCGACGTCCTCGCGGGCAAGACCGGCTCGCTGATCGCCGTCTCCTGCCGTTTCGGCTCGATGATGTCGGGCGCCGACGAGTCGGTGGTCGACGTGCTCACGCAGTACGGGGAGCGGTTGGGCGTCGCCTTCCAGCTCGCGGACGACGTCCTCGACATCGCCTCCGAGGGCCACGAATCGGGGAAGACGCCCGGCACGGATCTTCGCGAGGGCATTCCCACGATGCCGGTGCTGCGGCTGCGGGAGCGTGCGGCTCGGCTGGGGCTGGCGGAGGACGCTGCGCTGTGCGAGCTGCTGGACTCTGACCTGGGTGACGATGAGCGGCTTGCGGAGGCGTTGGCTGCGCTGCGCGGGCATCCTGCGTTGGAGCAGGCTCGGCGGGACACGGTGCGGTTTGCTGAGGAGGCGCGGGCTGCGCTTGCTCCGTTGCCGGAGTGCGATGCGAAGGCTGCGCTGACCGAGCTTTGTGACGCTGTGGTGCATCGGGCGGGCTGAGGGGGTGCCTGGTTTGTGCCGGGTGCCGTCTGCGGGTTCGTTGTGGCTGGTCGCGCCCACGCGGCGGAGCCGCAAATCGATAGAGCCCCGCGCCCCTTCAGGGACGTCAGTGTGATGCGTGTCACATATCTGGGCTGAGTCCACGCTCAGATCTGTCCCGTATGTCTCGTCAGAAGCCGGCGCGGGGGTGTCGGCTCTTCGAAACGGGGAGACGAGTTCATGCGTAAGAGGCTGATCGTCAGTGCTGTCGTCCTGGCTGCCGTGGCCACTCCCACTTCGGCCTTAGCCGTCGGGAACACCACCGAGGCCGCCACCGTCCTCGCCACCAGCCTGCGCGGCGCCAACGAGGTGCCCGCGGGGGACGCGGACGGGGCCGCGCTCGAGTTCGTCAAGGTGCAAGGCGACCAGGTGTCCGTCGCCGTGAAGTGGCGGGGGCTCGACCGGCCCACGGCCCTGCACATCCACCAGGGCGCCAAAGGGGTCAACGGGGACGTCAAGGTCGACTTCAGCAAGGTGCTCGGGAAGGGCAAGGGGCACAGTGTCACCGGCACCGTGACGGTGAAGGACGCGGCGCTGCTCGACGCGCTGAAGTCCGACCCGGGGGCGTTCTACGCCAACCTGCACACCAAGCGGTTCCCCGGCGGCGCCGTCCGCGGCCAGCTGCACAAGGTCACCGTCGCCGGGTTCGACTTCCGTGACGCGCTGAGGAACTTCCAGGCGTCCGTGGTGAAGGGCGAGCAGATCTACGAGTGCAAGGCGGCCACGGGCGGCGGCTACGCGTTCGCCCAACGGGACGTCAGCGCCGTGCTCGGCGGCCGGATCGCGCACTCGTTCGTGGCCCCCAACTCCGGTACGCCGCAGTGGGTCGCGCCCGACGGCAGCGCGGTCACCGGCGCCGTCCTGTCCCGCACCCCGAACGGCGACGGCAACATCCCGGAGCTGGACCTGAAGGCCACTCAGTCCGGCAAGCAGCACGGCCTGCTGGCCCGTACGACCGAGATCCTGCGGCTCAACACCGTGGGCGGCGTCGCCCCGGCCGGCTCCTGCACGCCGGGGGAGATCGTCGGGGTGCCCTACCACGCGGACTACGTGTTCCTGCGCGACTGACGCGATACGACCGGAGCGGCGTCGTCCGTCCGACCCCTACGGGTCGGGGGAGGCGCCGCCTCCGTGTGTCATACCCCAGGTGTACGCGGAGTTGAGCCCGCGGGCTGACGCCCCGACCCCGTCGATTTGGTCAGATGGGAACCACGGGAAAACACCAATCCTCACCGATTCGGGTGAGAATGGCGGCTACGGGATGGACGAGGGGGCACTTCCCATGAGGGAGAGCTTCGAAGGACGCCGCCGCCGACGACGGAGGTAAGGCACACATGGCACCGTACGAATCCGACGACAGCACGCTCGCGGAGGAGGCCGACGACCTGCGCGCTGGGCGACGCAAGGCCGCGCGGTACGTCGTCCCGGTCGCGGTCGTGGGGGTGGCCGCGGCGACCATCGGGCTCGTCCCGGCACTCGCCGACTCCGGCGACCCCGACCTGCCGAAGATCAGCGCACAGGAACTCATCGAGAAGATCGCCGCGTCGGACGTACAGCAGCTGTCCGGCACCGTGAAGATCACCACGGATCTGGGGCTGCCCGACTTCGGTGGGCTCGGGGACGCCTTCACCGGCGGCGCCTCGCGCTCCGGCGGTGACGGGTCGTCCGCCGACCCCTCCACCAAGCTGACCGAACTCGCCACCGGCACCCACACCCTGCGCGTCGCCTCCGACGGCCCGGACAAGCAGAAGGTCTCGGTCCTGGAGGACGCGGCCGAGTACAGCCTCATCCACAACGGCAAGGACGTCTGGGGCTACGACAGCAAGTCCAACGAGGTCTTCCACGGCACCGCCGACGAGAGCGCGAAGCACGACGAGGAAGCCCCGGCCACGCCCAAGGACTTCGCCGACGACGCCCTCAAGGCGGTCGACGACACCACGTCCGTGACGGTCGACGGCACCGCGCAGGTGGCCGGCCGGGACGCGTACCGGCTCGTCATCAAGCCCAAGGACGACGGGTCCACGGTCGGCCAGATCACCGTCGCCGTGGACGCCAGGACCGGGATGCCGCTGAAGTTCACGCTGACCCCGTCGAGCGGCGGCGCGGCCGTCGTCGACGCCGGCTTCACCCAGGTCAGCTTCGCCAAGCCGGCCGCGTCCACGTTCGACTTCACCCCGCCGAAGGGCGCGAAGGTCACGGAGGAGGACAGCACCGCCGCCCCGCGGGACAAGCGCGGGCCGGAGGAACTCGGCGGCCTCGACGGGCTCAACGTCATCGGGGACGGCTGGGACTCCATCGCCACCTTCGACACCGGCGGCCAGGGCATCCCGTCCGGCTCCGAGGTCGGCGGCGACTTCGGCGGCTTCCTCGACTCGCTCGGCGACAAGGTGAGCGGCAAGTTCGGCGAGGGCACCGTCTTCAAGACGCGGCTGATCAACGCCCTGATCACGGACGACGGCAAGGTCTACGTCGGCGCCGTGACCAAGGACGCGCTGGTGAAGGCGGCGGACGCGGCGAAGTAGCCACCGTACGCAGTACTCGGGGACGAATCGAGGGAGCCGATGGACCAACCGCCCGCCACGGAGCCGCATCCCGAGGGCGCGGGTGACAGCGTCATCCACACCCGCGCGCTCACCAAGCGCTACCGCGGCGGGCAGCTCGCCGTCGACGGTCTCGACCTGACCGTCCCGGCGGGCAGCGTCTTCGGCTTCCTCGGCCCCAACGGCTCCGGCAAGACCACCACCATCCGCATGCTGATGGGCCTGATCGAGCCCACGTCGGGCACGGCCCGCGTCCTGGGGCAGCCCATGCCGCGCGCCACCCGCGCCGTACTCCCGCACGTAGGAGCCCTGATCGAGGGCCCGGCCCTGTACGGCTTCCTCTCCGGCCGCGACAACCTGATCCGCTACGACGCCGCCGACCCGACCGCCGACCCCCGCACCCGGCGTACCCGCGTCGCCACGGCCCTGGACCGCGTCGGCCTGTCGGCGGCGGCCGGCAAGAAGGCGAAGGCGTACTCGCTGGGCATGAAACAGCGACTGGGCCTGGCGGCGGCCCTCCTCCAACCCCGCAAGCTGCTGGTACTGGACGAGCCGACCAACGGCCTCGACCCCCAGGGCATGCGCGAGATCCGCTCCCTGGTCCGCGAGTTGGCCTCCGACGGCACCACGGTCTTCCTCTCCTCCCACCTGCTGGACGAGATCGAGCAGGTCTGCACGCACGCGGCGGTCATGGCCCAGGGCAGATTGATCACCCAGGGCCCGGTGACAGACCTGGCAGCGAGAGGCCGCTTGGTCGTGACGACCCCGGACACAGGGGAGGCGGCGAGGGTCCTGAAGGAACAGGGGATCGCTGATGTAGTGGTGGCGGAAGACCGCGTGACGGCAGAGCCACCAGAGGGCGAACTGGCCGACATCAACGCCGCGTTGGTGGAAGCGGGGGTGCGCGTCAGAGGGTTCGGTGTGGAACGAGCGTCTCTGGAGGAGGCCTTCGTGGCGCTGACGGGGGAGGGTTTTGATGTCGCCGGTTGAGACGAGTGCCGTTCAGGGGCGCGGGGAACTGCGCGACCAGCCCCCACCGACCCGCAGCCGCCGCACAACCCCACGAGGCACCCTCTTCGCCAACGAACTACTGACGACCTTCCGCCGCTGGCGGACCCTGGCCCTCCTGGCCGTCCTCGCCGCCGTCCCCATCCTCGTAGGCATCGCCATCAAGATCGAGACCAGCGACGGCGGCGGCGTGGGCGGGGGCCGCGGCGGCGGTGGAGAAGGCCCCGCCTTCATCTCCCAGGTCACCAACAACGGCCTCTTCCTGGTGTTCACGGCGTTGGCGGCGACCCTCCCCTTCTTCCTCCCGATGGCCATCGGCGTGATCGCGGGCGACGCGATCGCGGGCGAGGCCAACGCCGGCACCCTGCGCTATCTGCTGGTCGCCCCGGCAGGCCGCACCCGCCTGCTGCTCACCAAGTACGCGACGGTGATGACGTTCTGCGTGGTCGCCACCCTCGTCGTGGCGATCTCGGCACTGGCGGTCGGCGCCCTCCTCTTCCCACTCGGCGATCTGACGACCATCTCCGGCACACA
This sequence comes from Streptomyces justiciae, assembly GCF_015163075.1. Taxonomy (GTDB): domain Bacteria; phylum Actinomycetota; class Actinomycetes; order Streptomycetales; family Streptomycetaceae; genus Streptomyces; species Streptomyces justiciae. The sequence continues at coordinate 32,821 of NZ_JADDXU010000027.1, read as the reverse complement.
GATCACCTTCGCCGAGGGGCTGGGCCGGGCCTTCCTCATCGCCCTGGTCGTCGCCGCGTCACTGACCGGCGTGGCGGCCCTCGGCCTGTTCGTCTCCACCCTCACCGGCAGCGGCATCGCGGCGATGGCGACGACCGTGGGCCTGCTCATCACGGTCCAGATCCTCGACCAGATCCCCCAACTGCACGCGCTCCAGCCGTACTTCTTCTCGCACTACTGGCTGTCCTTCGCCGACCTCATGCGCGAACCCGTCTACTGGGACGAGCTGCAGAAGAACCTCGGCCTCCAGGCCCTGTACGCGGCGGTGTTCGGGTCGGCGGCGTGGGCGAGGTTCACGACGAAGGACATCACGGCGTAGCTCACACCTCTTCGTACGGGAAGCGGGCGAGCGGCGCCTCCCGCGCGAAGAACGTCTTCGCGCGCGCCAGCGCCTCCGTGTCCCGCAGCACGTCCCCCGGCTTGCTGCCGTTGCCGAGCAGCACCCCGCCGAACCGCATCCGCAGGTACGCCGCCGAGTGGTTGAGGGTGCCGACCAGCGGGTCGGCGACCTCGAACTCCTCGTGGGCGAGCGCGGTGACGCCCCACAGGGTGCGGCCCGCCATCGTCGCCTTGAAGTCGACGCCGGGGGTGCGCAGCCAGCCCGACCAGTGGTCGAGGTAGCGCTTGGCCTGGCCGGAGACCGAGTACCAGTACAGCGGCGACGCGATCACGATGTCCGTCGCCGCGACGGTGGCGTCGAAGAGCAGCCCCGTGTTCCCGTCCGTCGGCCGCACATGGTCGCTGTCGTGCCGTAGATCCTCGAAGTCGGGCAGCGGATGCTCCGCGAGGTCGATCCAGCGCTGCTCGACGTCCGCGGGCAGCTGCTCGGCCGCCCGCCGGGCCAGCAGCTCGGTGTTGCCGTCGCTGCGGCTGCTGGCCAGGAGGAACAGGAAGCGGCGGGTCATGAGGACTCCAGGCGGTAGTGACGTACGACGATTACCTGCACCTGCATCATATGCGTGCGCAAGTAAATGTCCAAGGGGCCTCTCAGTGCGCCCGCCCTGCCGCGCCCGTCAGCCGGGCCAGCGACGCCGTCTCGCGCGGGGGGTGCCCGGACAGGTCGCCGAGCCGCCAGGCCGGGACCCACGGGACCCGGTACACGTCGATCACCGACTCGATGACCTTCACGTGCTGGGCGAGCGGTTTCGGCAGCCGCCCCGGCGCGTCCGCGACCAGCACCACCGCGTCGAGGTCGAGCCCCTGGGGAGCCGCGCCGCGCCGGAAGACCTCCAGGGCGCCCAGCACGGCGGCGAGCCCGGCCGCGTGGGTGCGGGCCACGAGCAGCACCGACGGGGGATCGGCGGGGCCTGGCCAGTCACGGCCGCAGTCATGGCCGCCGTAGACGAATGAGAGAGTGGAGGTGCCGGCCCCGCCGTGGGTGCCGACCCAGGAGAAACGCCGTGCCGTGGTGGCAGGGGTGGGCTCCGGCGGTGGGTCCTGCGGTACGGCCACCGGCCCGCGGATCCAGATCTCCGGTCCCTGCTGCACGTACGCTCTCCTTCCCCGAGGTCGCTCCCGGCCCGCCTGGGACGAGTCTGTGACGCCACGGTGACGTGAGTACCGGGAGCGAGCGGAGAGACTACTCAACAGTACGTGTACGACCGGCTCTTGACGCCGGGGGAGCGGAAGGCCGACGGCCGGAGGGAGCACCATGGAACTCGAGCACGCCCTCCGCCCACTCCCCGACGCACCGAGTGAGGGAACGATGTCGCGACTTGGCCGTGAGAAGCGGGAACAGCAGAGTGCCGTGCTCGCGGCGGCGCCGCTCGACGTGCTGGTCCGACCCGGCGGTGCCACGGTCGGCGGGGTGCCGGTCGGCGCGGTGCCGGGCGAGGAGATCCAGCAGACCGTCCTGAACCACCTGCACCGCATCGCCCTCGCCACCGGTCACTCCGTGTACGCCACGGTCCACGACGAGCGCATCGGCTATGTCGTCGCCCTGCGGATCGAGCGGGACGGTTCCAGCCAGTTCACGGCGGAGCCGCGGCCCACGGCCCCGCCGGCCGGGGTGGGACAGACGGCGTGGCCGACCGCGGCGGGGCAGGAGGAACCGGCCCCGCCGACCGCGGCACCGGTCGCACCACCCGCGCCCATGACCGACGACCAGCCCCAGCGCGACAAGCCCACCCACCTCCTTCGCGCCCCCTCCGAACCGGCGACCTTCCTCCTGCGGCCCCTCCCGGAAGAGGCTGCGCCGGAAGGGGCGGCGGAGAGCGAAGGGCAGGCCCCGCGCGATGCCGCGCGAACGTTCCGCGAGGCGGAGGGCGAAGGGCAGGCCCCGCGCGATGCCGCGCGAACGTTCCGCGAGGCGGAGGGCGAAGGGCAGGCCCCGCGCGATGCCGCGCGAACGTTCCGCGAGGCGGAGGGCGAAGGGCAGGCGCCGCGCGATGCCGTGCCGACGTTCCGGTTGCGGGCCGTGCCCGAGTGGGTGGAGAACGCGGCGCCCGGCACCGTAGCGCCCCCGACGGGACAGTTCGGCCCCCCGCCGGTGATGGACGCACCGCGGACGGACGTATCCCGGACTGACGCGCCCCCGGCGGACGCCGAGCCTCAACCTCAGCCGCAACCCCAGCCGGCCTCCGCGCCGAAGCCCGTCCTCGGCCTCGGCGCGTCCGTCCGGCTCGACGACCCGGACCCCAAGCCCACCCCGCCGCGCGGCTTCGACGCCGTGGCCGAGGCGGTGCTCGGGGACGATCCGGCGACCGCCTACGACGGGGGCGGCACCGCGATGCTCGCCGAGCCGATGAGCCGGATCAACGAGGCGGTGAAGGAGGGGCGGACGGAGGAGGCGGCGCGGCTGTCCGAGCAGACCGTGGCGCAGGCCACCGGAGCGCTCGGCGCGGAGCACCCCGAGGTGCTGCGGCTGCTCGAACTCACCGCGTACATCGCCTACTTGGCCGGTGACCCGGTGCGCGCCTTCGGGCTCTCCCTCGACCTGGCGAGGACCCGCCGCCGCGCCCGGGACGCGGAGGCCGCGTACGGCAACGTCCAGAGCGCGGCGACCGCCTGGCGTGCCGTACGCGACCCGGAGCTGGGCCTGCGCATGGGCGTGGACCTGATCGGGCTGTGGACGGAGCTGACGCGCGAGGACGGTCCGGCGGCCGAGGACATCGAGCAGCTGGAGTCCGCCCACGCCCGTATGAACCGCCTCGCCGAACGCGCCCGCAAGCTCAGCCAGTAGCCGCCTGAGTCATGAGGACAGCGCCCACACCGCGTACGCGATCGCGTCGCTGTTCCGGTTCAGCGCCGTGTCGTTGATGTTGGACGTGGTGTCGCAGGACGAGTGGTAGCAGCGGTCGAAGGCCTGTCCCGACGTACCGCCCCACTTGGCCGCCTGCGCCGCCGTCTTGACGTAATCGGCGCCGCTGAACAGCCCGCCGACCGGAACCCCGGCGTTCTTGAACGGGGCGTGGTCGGAGCGGCCGTCGCCCTCGGTCTCGATCTCCGTCGCGACGCCGAGGCCGGCGTAGTAGTCCTTGAACGTCTTCTCGATCGCGGGGTCGTCGTCGTAGACGAAGTAGCCGGGGTTGGGGGAGCCGATCATGTCGAAGTTCAAGTAGCCGCTGATTTTCGCTCTGTTCGTCGACGAGAGGTTGTTGACGTAGTAGCGGGAGCCGACCAGGCCCAGCTCCTCCGCGCCCCACCAGGCGAACCTCAGGTGCTTGGTGGGCTGGTAGTTGGCGCGGGAGACGGCCAGCGCGGTCTCCAGGACGGCCGCCGAGCCGGAGCCGTTGTCGTTGATGCCGGGTCCGGCGGTGACGCTGTCGAGGTGCGAGCCGGACATGACGACCTGGTTGGTGTCGCCGCCCGGCCAGTCCGCGATCAGGTTGTAGCCGGTGCGGCCGGAGGACGTGAACTGCTGGATCGTGGTGGTGAATCCGGCGGCGTCGAGCTTCGCCTTCACATAGTCGAGGGAGGCCTCGTAGCCGGCGCGGCCGTGCGCGCGGTTGCCGCCGTTGGCGGTGGCGATGGACTGGAGCTGGGTCAGGTGTGCCTTGACGTTGGCGACGGGGATGTCCGGGGCGGCGGCCACCGCGGGGTCCGGGGCGGGGGCCGCCCCGGCTATGGATCCGCCGACGAGGAGAGTCGCGGCCGCGGTGACGGCGGTGGCCGTGGCGCGTCCGGGAACCGAGAGCTTCATGTGGGGGGCTCCGAATTCCTTGGGAATCACAGGGATTCCACAGCGAATGGGGTGCCTGGATGGTGAAGCTGTGACTAACTCTCCGTCAAGAGCGGTATCAGGACACGGGTGTTCGTATACCGGGCGGCGCCCCCCGCCGATCCGTCATTGCACGCAGAACTCGTTCCCTTCCGGGTCCGCCATCACCACCCACGCCCCCGAGGGCTCCTTCACCTCCCGCAGCACGCTCGCGCCGAGCCCGGTCAGCCGCTCCATCTCGGCCTCCCGCGGCCCGTCACCGGGGTGGAGGTCGAGGTGGAGCCGGTTCTTCCCGGTCTTCTCCTCCGGCACCCGCTGGAACAGCAGCCGCCGGCCGAGCCCGGTGCCGCTGTCCTTGTCGTACGGGTCCGCGGGATGCCGTACGGCCACCAGGTCGCGGAAGGCGAGCCGGGAGTGGAACTCGACGGTGGCCTCGCGCGGCAGCGCGCCGAGCTCCAGCAGCCGCTGGATGAGAGCGTCGTTGTCCTCGACCTCGTAGTGCAGCGCGGCGGCCCAGAAATCGGCCTGGGCCTGCGGGTTCGCACAGTCGATCACGAGCTTCCAGTGCACGGGCGCGGGTGTGGTCGGTGTCGATGTCATGCGGCCACTTATAGCGCCGCCCGAGGTCAGGAACTGTCCTAAAGGACCTCGATGGCCCGCGCGTCGTACGGCTCCCACACCTGACAGTCCTCGCGGGTGTCCCATGGGAAGGGAGCAGGAGCTGCGCGGCTGGTCGTCGTTCCGGACCGCGCTCGCTCTGGTGATCATGGGCTGCGACGCGGTCCTGGCCCCCACTCTCACCCCGCGCCTTGTCGCCCGGTTCGGCAACGCGCGGGTGGTGGTCGGCGGCTTCCTGCTGGCCGTGCTCGCGTACGGGCCGCTGACGATCGCCGTGACCGAGGGGGGGGGACGACACCGAGCAGGGGCTCGCGAGCGGGCTGCTGACCACCTCGACGCAGTTCGGCTCGGCGATCGGGATCTCGGTGGTGACCGCCGTCTACGGCTTGGCGTCGACCGGGTCGGGTCCGGCGGCGACGCTCTCGGCCTTCCGCGCGGCGCTCGTGGTGCCGGTCGCGATGGTGGCGGCGGGCCTGCTGATCTCCGCCCTCAGCCTGCGGGCCGAGCGCAGGGCGTCCCAGGTCAGCAGCGACAGTGCCAGCCAGACCAGCGCGAAGCCCGCCCACCGCTCGGGCGGCATGGCCTCACCGAAGTAGAGGACGCCGAGCAGGAACTGGAACACCGGCGCCAGGTACTGGAGCAGACCCAGCGTGGACAGCGGCACGCGGATCGCGGCGGCGCCGAAGCAGATGAGAGGGAGCGCGGTGACCAGGCCGGTCCCGGCGAGCATCGCGGCGTGACCGGGGCCCTCGGTGAGGATGGTGGCGTCGCCGTGCGAGGCCAGCCAGATCAGATAGCCGGTCGCGGGCAGGAACTGCAGCGCGGTCTCGGCGGCCAGCGACTCCAGCCCGCCGAGGTTGACCTTCTTCTTCACCAGCCCGTAGGTGGCGAAGGAGAAGGCGAGGACGAGGGAGATCCACGGCGGTCGCCCGTACCCGACGGTCAGCACGACCACGGCACCGGCGCCGACCCCGACCGCCGCCCACTGCACGGGCCGCAGCCGCTCCTTGAGGAGCAGGACGCCCATCGCGATGGTGACCAGCGGGTTGATGAAGTAGCCGAGCGAGGCCTCGACGACCCGGTCGTTGTTCACGGCCCAGATGTAGACGCCCCAGTTGACGGCGATGACGGCCGCGGCGACCGCGATCAGCGCGAGCCGCCGGGGCTGGCGCAGCAGCTCGCCGGCCCACCTCCAGCGGCGCAGGACGACCAGGGCCAGGACCACGACGAGCAGCGACCACACCATCCGGTGGGCCAGCACCTCGAACGGTCCGGCGGGCTTGAGCAGCGGGAAGTACAGGGGGAACAGCCCCCACATCCCGTACGCCGCGAAGCCGTTCAGCAGTCCTATACGCCGCTCACCGCTCGGCTTCCCGGTCACGGGCCCTCCTTCTCACGTTCATCGCCTGCAAGAAGGTAGCGCCGAGCGCCCCCGCCTGTCATGCCCGTATCGCTATACGGTCATGACAGGCGGGGGCGTGGGTTCCCGGGGGTGCCGGTCAGCCGCCGGTCAGCCCTTGGGTGCTTTGCGGAACTTCAGCCCTTGAGCGCGACGGCGATCGCGTCGGCCAGCGGGGTCGTGGGGCGGCCCGCGAGGCGGGACAGGTCGCCCGAGTCGACGACCAGCTCGCCCTTGGCTATCGAGGCGTCCACGCCGGCGAGGATCACGGCGAACGGCTCGGGCAGTCCGGCGCCGGTCAGGATGCCGACGAGGGCCTCACCGGGCACGGCGTTGTAGGCGATCTCCTTGCCGGTCTGCCGGCTGAGCTCGGCCGCGTACTCGGCGAAGCTCCACGCGGTGTCGCCGCCGAGCTCGTACGTCTGGTTCTCGTGGCCCTCGCCGGTGAGGACGGCGACCGCGGCGGCGGCGTAGTCGGCGCGCGAGGCGGAGGACACCCGGCCCTCGCCGGCGGCGGCGACGACGGCGTTGTGCTCCAGGGTGGGGGCGAGGTTCTCGGTGTAGTTCTCGTGGTACCAGCCGTTGCGCAGCAGTACGTAGGGCAGGCCGGAGGCGAGGAGCACCTTCTCGGTGGCGCGGTGGTCGTCGGCGAGCGCGGCGCTGAGGGTGCCGGGGGCGCTGGTGTAGGCGAGCAGGGCGACGCCGGCGGCCTTGGCGGCGTTGATCACGACCGTGTGCTGGCCGGGGCGGTCGTTGCCGACCTCGCTGCCGGAGATGAGGAGCACCTTGTCGCCGGCGGCGAAGACGCTGTCGAAGGTCTCCGGGGTGTTGTAGTCGGCGACGGCGAGCTTCACGCCCCGCGCGGCGAACTCGGCGCCCTTCTCCGCGCTGCGCACGACCGCGGTGACCTGGTCGGCCGGAACCTTCTCCAGCAGCTGCTCGATGACGTGGCGGCCCAGGTGGCCGTTGGCTCCGGTGACGACGATGCTCATGATCTGCGTTCTCCTTGTGGGTGCGGATGCACTAACCGTAGGAGAAGCGCTAACTGCTGGAAAGTACCCACTTTGAAGTAAGGTACTGGCATGGCAGTAAGTGCTACAGAGACGAACGCCGAGGCGATGTGCCCGTACCGCCTCGTCCTGGAACACGTCACCAGCCGCTGGGGCGTGCTGATCCTCATCCAGCTCATGGACCGCCCGTACCGCTTCAGTGAACTGCGCCGTGCGATCAGCGGCTACGGCCGGGGCGTCAGCGAGAAGATGCTGACACAGACCCTCCAGACCCTGGAACGCGACGGCCTGATCCACCGCGACGCCCACCCGGTGATCCCCCCGAGGGTGGACTACTCCCTCACCGACCTGGGCCGGGAGGCGGCGGAGCAGGTACGGGGGCTCGCGGTGTGGACGGAGCGGCGGATGGGGGACGTGGAGAAGGCGCGGCAGGTGTACGACGAGACGAAGAACCGCGTCTGAGCTCTGAGCGGGCGTCCCTCCGTGCGCCCCCTTTCCGCCCCGAGCGCGGACCTGTACCGCCGGGCACGATGAGGGTTCGCGACCAGGGGGGACTCGTTGCCATGGCCACACCGTTGCGCGCCCTCTTCGGCCGGGGCGCCCGCCGCCGACGCCAGGAGGAACTCCTGCTGGCGCTCGTGAGCCAACTGACGCTCATGACCGAGGAGATCCGCCGCTCCAACCTCATCCAGCACCACCGCCTCATCGCCGAACAGCAGGGCCGCGCCATGGACGACCCGTCGCTCGCCACGGCCGCCAGCTCGCTGACCGGGGTGTCCGAGGAGCGGCGCCGCCAGATCATGTTCGTGAACCGCTGGTACGCGGCGACCCTGCTCTCCTATCGGATCGGCTCGGTCGACTGGGACGAACTCCTCGGCAATCTGCGGGTGTTGTGCCGTGGAGGAGCCTTCGCTGAGTACTGGGAACGTACCGCCGAGCACCGGCGCCTGCTGCCCGAGGACTCGTTCGAGGCGAGGGTCGGGCGGGAGGTCGACACCCTCCTGGAAGAGCGGGCGGATGACCCGGACGAGTGGTGGGTGGTGAGTTCGCCACTGATGTGATCACGCTAACGAGTGGGTCTAAAGCGAGGTCGGGCGGGTCATCTATGAAGAGCCTGCGCCAAGTCCGTCTATGTGACGATCTTGTCGTCGGCGAGTCCTGCACTGCACCCCCGCAGAGGAGCCCACCGTGGTGTTCGACGAACCCCAAGTCCGTTTCTTCTCCCGAAGATTGGGCTGGACCCCACGTCAACGAGGCAGCATGTCCGGCGAGACCTGCCCCGACGTCTTCGAACTGACCGACGGCAACTTCGCCGTCATCGGCACCGAGGCCACCGCCGAACTCGACCCCCACCTTCCCTCCGACGCAGCCCGCGCCGACTACGAGCGCATCGTCGTCATCAGCCGCGAAACGCTGATCAGGGCCAAGCGGGACATCCCCGACGCCTGACATGCGTGAGGCCTGGACGCCGCCGTACGACATCCAGGCCTCTGCGACTCGTCAGCCCACCACCGTCCAGGTGTCCCCACCCGCCAGCAACGACGCCAGATCCCCCTTGCCGTTCTGTTCGATCGCCGTGTCGAGCTGGTCGGCCATCTGGGTGTCGTACACCGGGCGGTCCACGGACCGCAGCACACCGATCGGGGTGTGGTGCAGCGTGTCCGGGTCGGCCAGGCGGGAGAGGGCGAAGGCCGTGGTCGGGGACGCCGCGTGGGCGTCGTGGACCAGGACGTCCGCCTCGTTCTCCGGCGTCACCGTCACCACCTTCAGATCCCCGGTGACACGATCCCGTACGACACCCTTCGCGCCGTCGGCACCGAAGCGGATCGGCTGCCCGTGCTCCAGCCGGATCACCGCCTCCTCCGCCTGCTGCTTGTCCTTCAGCACCTCGAAGGCGCCGTCGTTGAAGATGTTGCAGTTCTGGTAGATCTCGATCAGCGCCGTACCGGGGTGGGCGGCGGCCTCCCGCAGCACCGACGTGAGGTGCTTGCGGTCCGAGTCCACCGTCCGCGCCACGAACGACGCCTCCGCGCCGAGCGCGAGGGACACCGGGTTGAAAGGCGCGTCCAGCGAGCCCATCGGCGTCGACTTGGTGATCTTCCCGACCTCCGACGTCGGGCTGTACTGGCCCTTGGTCAGGCCGTAGATCCGGTTGTTGAAGAGGAGGATCTTGAGGTTCACGTTGCGGCGCAGGGCGTGGATCAGGTGGTTGCCGCCGATCGACAGCGCGTCGCCGTCACCCGTCACCACCCACACCGACAGGTCCCGCCGACTCGTCGCCAGGCCCGTCGCGATCGCAGGCGCGCGGCCGTGGATGGAGTGCATGCCGTACGTGTTCATGTAGTACGGGAAGCGCGACGAGCAGCCGATGCCCGAGACGAAGACGATGTTCTCCTTGGCCAGGCCGAGTTCGGGCATGAAGCCCTGGACGGCGGCGAGGATCGCGTAGTCACCGCAGCCGGGGCACCAGCGCACCTCCTGGTCGGACTTGAAGTCCTTCATCGCCTGGCGTCCCTCGGCCTTGGGGACGAGGGAAAGCGCCTCGATCGTGCCCGTGCCTTCCGTGGACGTCTCAGCCATCGATGGCCTCCTTGAGAGCCGTGGCGAGCTGTTCGGCCTTGAACGGCATTCCGTTGACCTGGTTGTACGAGTGGGCGTCGACCAGGTACTTCGCCCGGATCAGCGTGGCGAGCTGCCCGAGGTTCATCTCGGGGATCACCACCTTGTCGTAGCGCTGCAGAACCGTGCCGAGATTCCGCGGGAACGGGTTGAGGTGGCGCAGATGGGCCTGCGCGATGGACTCGCCGGCCGCGCGCAGTCTGCGGACGGCGGCGGTGATGGGGCCGTACGTCGATCCCCAGCCCAGCACCAGCGTGCGTGCCTCGTGCGGGTCGTCGACCTCGACATCGGGTACGTCGATGCCGTCGATCTTGGCCTGCCGGGTGCGGACCATGAAGTCGTGGTTGGCGGGGTCGTAGGAGATGTTGCCTGTGCCGTCCTGCTTCTCGATGCCGCCGATGCGGTGCTCCAGGCCGGGCGTGCCGGGGACGGCCCAGGGGCGGGCCAGGGTCTGCGGGTCGCGCTTGTACGGCCAGAAGACCTCCGTGCCGTCCTCCAGCGTGTGGTTCGGTCCCTGCGCGAACTGCACGGTCAGGTCCGGGAGTTCATCGAGCTCCGGGATGCGCCAGGGCTCGCTGCCGTTGGCGAGATAGCCGTCGGACAGCAGCATCACCGGCGTGCGGTACGTCAGCGCGATCCTCGCCGCCTCCAGCGCCGCGTCGAAGCAGTCGGCCGGGGTGCAGGGCGCGATCACCGGGACCGGCGCCTCGCCGTTGCGGCCGAACATCGCCTGGAGCAGGTCCGCCTGCTCGGTCTTGGTCGGCAGACCGGTGGACGGCCCGCCGCGCTGGATGTCGATCACCAGCAGCGGCAGCTCCAGGGAGACCGCAAGACCGATGGTCTCGCTCTTGAGCGCCACCCCCGGACCACTCGTCGTGGTCACCGCCAGCGAGCCGCCGAACGCCGCGCCCAGTGCCGCGCCGATGCCGGCGATCTCGTCCTCCGCCTGGAAGGTGCGGACACCGAAGTTCTTGTGCTTGCTCAGCTCGTGCAGGATGTCGGACGCCGGGGTGATCGGGTACGAGCCCAGATACAGCGGAAGGTCCGCCTGACGGGACGCGGTGACCAGTCCGTAGGACAGCGCCAGGTTCCCGGAGATGTTGCGGTAGGTGCCGACCGGGAAGGCGGTGGCCGCCGGGGCGACCTCGTAGGAGACCGCGAAGTCCTCGGTCGTCTCGCCGAAGTTCCAGCCCGCGCGGAAGGCGGCGAGGTTCGCCTTCATGATCTCGGGCTTCTTGGCGAACTTCGAGGCCAGGAAGCGCTCCGTGCCCTCGGTGGGCCGGTGGTACATCCACGACAAGAGGCCGAGCGCGAACATGTTCTTGCTGCGCTCGGCCTCTTTGCGGGACAGGTCGAATTCTTTGAGTGCCTCCACCGTGAGTGTCGTCAGCGGCACAGGGTGGAGGCTGTACCCGTCGAGCGACCCGTCCTCCAGGGGACTCTCGGCGTACCCGACCTTCTGCATCGCCCGTTTGGTGAACTCGTCGGTGTTGACGATGATCTCGGCGCCGCGTGGCAGATCGCCGATGTTGGCCTTCAGGGCGGCCGGGTTCATCGCGACCAGGACGTTCGGCGCGTCACCCGGGGTGAGGATGTCGTGGTCGGCGAAGTGCAGTTGGAAGGACGAGACACCCGGCAGCGTTCCGGCAGGCGCCCGGATCTCGGCGGGGAAGTTGGGGAGAGTGGACAGATCGTTGCCGAAGGAGGCCGTTTCGGACGTGAAGCGGTCGCCGGTGAGCTGCATGCCGTCCCCCGAGTCCCCCGCGAAGCGGATGATCACCCGGTCGAGGCGGCGGACGTCCTTCGCCCCTGCTGCTTTGCGCTGCTCTCCCACGACGGCTTCGTCGGCCTGCTCCGCTGGGCTACTGACCTGGCTGGTCACTGAACTGGACCTCCCTCGAGGCGGCTGTCCGGGACAGGCCTTCCCGCAGGCCTTCCCTGGATCAACCCTACGTCCGTAAGGGTCGCCTTCCTGTGGCCAATCGCATGATGGACACGATTTTGAGACGCCCTGTCGCCCTGACTTGTCATGACTTACTCGCCCCCCGGCGCTTCCCTACAAGACGCGCAGTGCTCCCGTTCGGTTCTGAGCCTCGTCGGCCGCCGCCCTCGTCCATCGGCACATCGATGACGGCTGCACCCATATGGCTGACACGGTGTCAGCTCGTCAGGAGTTCAGATAGGTGAGCACCGCGAGAACCCGACGGTGATCCCCGTCACTCGGAGACAGCCCCAGCTTCAGGAAGATGTTGCTGACATGCTTCTCCACCGCCCCGTCGCTCACCACCAGCTGCCGCGCGATCGCCGAGTTCGTCCGTCCCTCGGCCATCAGCCCCAGCACCTCCCGCTCCCGCGGGGTGAGTCCCGCGAGCACGTCCTGCTTGCGGCTGCGCCCCAGCAACTGTGCGACGACCTCCGGGTCCAGCGCCGTACCGCCCTCGGCGACCCGCACCACCGCGTCCACGAACTCACGCACCTCGGCTACCCGGTCCTTGAGCAGATAGCCGACGCCACGGCTGGACCCGGCGAGAAGTTCGGTCGCGTACCGCTCCTCGACGTACTGCGACAGTACGAGCACCCCGAGCCGGGGGTGGGCCTTGCGCAGCTGTACGGCGGCCCGCACACCTTCGTCGGTATGCGTGGGCGGCATCCGCACGTCGGCGACGACCACATCCGGCATAGCCCCCTGCTCATCGAGCTCGGTGATGGTCTTGACCAGCGCCTCGCCGTCTCCCACGCCCGCGACGACGTCATGCCCGCGGTCGGTCAGCAGCCGGGTCAGCCCCTCCCTGAGCAGCACTGAATCCTCGGCGATGACCACCCGCACCCTGTCCTCCACGATCCTCGGCCCCCACACCCCGTCTCCGCGCCCGTCTCCCCGACGGGCAAAGTCCAGCATTCCAGCATTCACAGCGGCTCGCGCCGGAGCAACGGGATTCGGGGCCGATGAACGTGGATGAACCTCGACAAGCGCCGATGAACAGCGTGTGAAACGAGCCGACGCGGCCCGTCCGACGGGAATGCGGGAGCCGCCACGAGCGGTTCCGGCCTCCATCGACGAGCGAGGGGGAGGCCCTGTGCGGGCGATGGCGTTCAGCAGGACCGGCGGACCGGAGGTACTCCACCTCGTCGACCTGCCCACCCCCACCCCGGGCCCCGGCGAGATCCTCCTCCGCGTCGCCTACGCGGGCGTCAACTACGGGGAGATCCAGCACCGCCTCGGAGACTTCGGCGAGCCGGCCGGGGAGACGGTGACGGGGCTGGAGGCGGCGGGAGTGGTGGCCGCGGTGGGGGAGGGGATGGTCGCTGCGGTGGGGACGGGGGAGAGGGTGGCCGCGGACGCCGGCGTGGCGGACGTGCGGGTCGGAGATCGGGTCGCTGCCTACCTGCCCGACGGCGGTGGCTACGCCGAGTACACCGTCGTCCCGGCGGCCTTCGCCTTCCCGCTCCCCGACGCCCTCGACCTGCGCAGCGGCGGCGGCGCGGCCCTCGTACTGACCACGGCGTACGGCGTCCTGGCCGGGGCGGCCCGCCTCGCACCCAGCGACACGGTCCTGATCCACGCCGCCGCGGGCGGCGTCGGAGGCGTGGCGGCACAGCTGGCCCGGGCGGGCGCTGGGGGCGCGGGCGGTGTACGGCACGGTGAGCACGCCGGAGAAGGCCGAGTACGCCTGCGCCGCCTTCGGCTACGACGAGGTCTTCGTCCGGGACGGCTTCCCGGCGGCCGTGCGGGCGGCGACCGCCGGCCGTGGCGTCGAGTGGTCCTGGACCCGGTCGGCGGCCCGACCCGCCTGGCGAGCCTGGACGTCCTGGCCCCCTTCGGCAGGGTCGCGGTCTACGGCGAGGCGGCCCGCCACCCCGACCTGCACCTGCCCGTCCTCCCGCTCTGAAGAACAACCGCACCCTGACCGGCTACAACATCGGCGACCTGGGCCGCCGCGGCAGCGGCCCACCGCCTGCTGGGGGAGGGGCGCAGCAGAGGAAAGACGGTCCTGAGAGTGAACGCGTCCTCAAGCCTGTCCGGCGTTTGAGGACGAGGCCCTTTCGGGGCCGAAGCGGGGGTCTGGGGGCGGCAGCCCCCAGAAACGGCGGGGTCGAAGGGGCGGCAGCCCCTGGGGATGGGAACGGGTAAGGGCGGCGGGGGCGAAACCCATCGACGCGAACCCCACCCCCGTCACGTCATCCCCGTCGCCCCGACCCCCCGTCACGTCATCCCCCTCGCCCCCACCCCTTCAGCCCCGCTCCCCCCGCCAAGGCAACTCCGCAGTAACCCGCGTAGGCCCCCCGACCGGCGAGTCCACCACCAGAATCCCGTCCACCGCGTCGAGCCGCTCGGCCAGCCCCGCCAGCCCCGACCCGCCGGAGGCACTCGCGCCGCCCACCCCGTTGTCCACCACCTGCAACATCAGCCGGTTCTCCACCCGCCACACATCCACGCCCGCCCACGTGGCCCGCGAGTGCTTGCTGATGTTCTGCAGCAGCTCCGACACCGTGAAGTACGCGATCCCCTCGATCGCCGGAGCGGGCCGCTCCACCAGGTCCACCTCCACCTGCACCGGCACCGTGCACCGCGACGCCACCGCCGACAGCGCCGCATCCAGACCCCGGTCCGTCAGCACCGCCGGATGAATCCCGCGCGCCAGATCCCGCAGCTCCTGCAACGCCGTCTTCACCTCACCGTGCGCCTCGTCCACCATCCGCGCCGCCGCCTGCGGATCCTCCGCCAGCTTCTCCTTCGCCAGCCCCAGATCCATCGCCAGCGCCACCAGCCGGGCCTGCGCCCCGTCGTGCAGGTCGCGCTCGATCCGCCGCAGATCCGCCGCCGCCGTGTCCACCACGACCCCCCGGTCCGACTCCAGCTCCACCACCCGCGTCGCCAGCCGCGAAGGCCCGAGCAGCCCGTGCACCAGCAGCCGGTCGACCTGGGTGAGCGCCCGCACGATCCACGGCGTCGCCAGCGTGAACAACAGCCCCACCAACGCCGTCACGCCGATCTCGAAGGGGTTGTCGAGATAGATGTGATGCGTCTCGTCGCCGTACAGCTGAAGCCCGTCCTGCCCGCCGTACACCGGGAACAGCCAGAACCACAGCGGATACGTCAGCAGCGCCCACCCATGCGCCCAGAAGATCACCGCGACCACGAACGAGAACACCGACCACGGCAACTGGATCACCGAGTACAGCAGCGCCCGCCACGAGGCACCGCTCTTCAGCACGGCCCCCATCCACGCCAGGAACCCGTGCCCCCGCATCCTGAGCGGCTCCGGGTCCGCGACCTCGAGACCCAGCAGCCCGCGCGCCCGCGCCCGCTCCATCGCCCCGAACCCCCGGCACCCGGCCAGCCCCGCCGCCAGCACCGGAACCCCGAGGAACGTCACCAGCAGCCCGGCACCGATCGCGACCATCGTGACGCCGTACGTGAACAGCAGGATGCTGACCGGCAGGCTGAGCAGCACATACCCGAACTCGCGCCAGGTGCGCCCCTCGAACGGCGCCCGCAGCCCGGCCGGCAGCCGACGCCGCCCCGGCTCCTCGAGGAACCCGTAGCTCTGTCCGTAATCCGTGGCCATCGACGTCGTCCTTCTCTCGTCCCGCGCCTGGGTGTCGTACCGGTCGCCTGTCGTAACTCCACCCTGCTCGACCGCAGGTCAGCGGACCATGGAGGCCGTCGGCGTCTTGGAAGGGGGGTTTTCCCTACCTTCCCCGGCGGACGCCGATGCCGGGTGCGCTACGCGCGCCGCGCGTCCTGCGCCGAACGGTCCCGCCACGGCAGCTCCGCCGTGACCGTCGTGGGCCCGCCCACCGGAGAGTCGATGACGAACAGCCCGTCGACCGCGTCGAGCCGCTCCGCCAGCCCCTGCATACCGGTGCCGCCGTCGAGCCGGGCGCCGCCGCGGCCGTCGTCCCACACCTGGATCAGCAACCGGTCGCCCGACCGCCACACCTCCACCGACGCCGACCGCGCGCCGCTGTGCTTGCTGATGTTCTGCAACAGCTCGGAGACCGTGAAGTAGGCGATGCCCTCGATCGCCGCGGCCGGCCGGGCGTCCAGGTCGGCGGTCACCTTCACCGGCACCGTGCACCGCGACGCCACCGACGACAGCGCCGCGTCCAGCCCCCGGTCCGTCAGCACCGCCGGATGAATCCCGCGCGCCAGGTCCCGCAGCTCCTGCAAGGCCAGCTTCACCTCGCCGTGCGCCTCCTCGACCATCGCCTGCGCGTACTCCGGGTCCTCCAGCAGCTTCTCCTTCGCCAGCCCAAGCCCCATGGCGAGGTTGACCAGCCGGGCCTGCGCCCCGTCGTGCAGGTCGCGCTCGATCCGCCGCAGATCGGCCGCGGCCGTGTCGACCACGACCCCCCGGTCCGACTCCAGCTCCGCGATACGACGCTCCAGCTCGTCCGACGGCGACAGCAGCCCCCGCACCATCGCCCGGTCGGCGTTGGTCAGCCCCCGCGCCAGATACGGCAGCACCGGCCACAGCACGAACAGCGAGGTCAGCGTGACGGTGAAGGTCAGAATGCCCCAGGGCAGCCGGATGAAGTCGTACAGGATCGTCCGCCAGCCCACCGGGTCCTTCAGCATCATCCACAGCTGCTGGAAGAAGCCCGAATTGCCGGTCTTCAGCGGCAACGGACTCGGCTCGTCGATCCGCACCCCGAGCAGCGCCCGGGCCCGCCGCCGCTCCAGCGCGCCCAGCTTCCGCGCCCCCATCAGCCCGGCCGCCAGCAACGGGAACCCGATCACCGTCACAGTCAGCCAGAACCCGGTGAACAGCACCGTCGTCACATAGACGAACCCGAGCAACGCCGCCGGAAGGTTCAGCAGGAGATGCGCGATCTCCTTCCAGGTGTGCGCGTCGTAGGCGAAGCGGACGGGCGGCAGCGGCCGGGGCCCGTCGTCGAAGGCGTCGTCCCGGTGAGTCGTGGCCGGTGAAGGGCTGGGGCGTTCGGTCATATGGGTTAGCGTGCCGCGCGGCGCGCCGCGACGCCATGAGGCGGACCGCCGCGCCACCCGGGGGAAAACCCCACCCTGCCCCCCTTCGTCTCCTCTTTGTCTCTCCCACGGGCATCTCAAGCCGTGACGGGCTGCTTACGCTCTCTTTAGCAGGCCCTAGACTCCCGTGCGTACAGATCGTCGAACGACGTTGTTCACAGGGAGCGAGGGGCGGACGTGCGAGAACCGACCACTGTCGCCGCGTCGGACTACTCGGACTACTTCCAGTCGTACTCGGTCGTCGGGCTGCTCGCCGCCGTCGGCGTGCTGTTCGTCGCGGTCGCCTTCGGCGCCGGACGACTGCTGCGCCCGGTGGTCCCCACCCCCGAGAAACTCCTGACGTACGAGTGCGGAGTCGACCCCGTCGGCGAGGGCTGGGCCCACACCCAGGTCCGCTACTACGTCTACGCCTTCCTCTACGTCATCTTCGCCGTCGACTCGATCTTCCTGTTCCCCTGGGCCACGATCTTCGCCGCCCCCGGCTACGGCGCCACCACCCTCGTCGAGATGTTCATCTTCCTCGGCTTCCTCGCCGTGGGCCTGCTGTACGCCTACAAGAAGGGCGTCCTGACATGGACGTGACGCCGGAAGGAACCTCGGGAGTGACCTCGCCGGAGCCCGTGATGCTGCCCGAGCCGAAGCGCCTGGGCGCCCTCGCCCGCCTGGCCCCCGAGCCGATGAAGGTGGTCCTCAACTGGGGCCGCCGCTACTCGCTCTGGGTCTTCAACTTCGGCCTCGCCTGCTGCGCGATCGAGTTCATCGCCGCGTCGATGGCCCGCCACGACTTCATCCGCCTCGGCGTGATCCCCTTCGCACCGGGACCGAGGCAGGCCGACCTCATGGTGGTGTCGGGCACGGTCACGGACAAGATGGCCCCCGCCGTGAAGCGCCTCTACGAACAGATGCCGGAACCCAAGTACGTCATCTCCTTCGGCGCCTGCTCCAACTGCGGCGGCCCCTACTGGGACTCCTACTCCGTCACCAAGGGCGTCGACCAGATCATCCCCGTCGACGTCTACGTCCCCGGCTGCCCGCCCCGCCCCGAGGCCCTCCTCCAGGGCATCCTCAAACTCCAGGAGAAGATCGCTCGCGAGTCACTGGGGGAGCGCTACGGCAACGGCACCGCCGCCCGCCCCTCCCCGGCCGCACTGCAGAGCGACTTGCTGAAGGCCCCCTCTCCGACCCCGGGCGAGGAACGATGACCACGACCGGCTGGCTGCCCACCCCCACCGAGGAACTCTTCGGCCCCGACGCCACCGCCGAGGAGTCCTACGACGTCCTCACCGTCGACGTCCCTCCAACCGCCTGGATCACGGCCCTCCAGACCGCCCGCGACGAACTGGGCTGCACCTACTTCGACTGGCTCAGCGCCGTCGACGAACCCGGCACCGGCTTCCGTGTCGCCGCCCACCTCGCCGCCCTCTCCCCGGTACGCCGCCTCCTGCTCCGTACGACGGTCCCGCACGACTCCCCGACCCTGCCGACCGCCGTCCACGTCTTCGCCGGCGCGGCCTGGCACGAGCGCGAGACGCACGAAATGTTCGGCGTCGTCTTCGAGGGCCACCCGGCCCTTGACCACCTCCTCCTTCCGGAAACCTTCGAAGGCCACCCCCTCCGCAAGGACTTCGTCCTGGCCGCCCGCGTCGCCAAGGCCTGGCCCGGCGCGAAGGAACCGGGCGAGTCCGACCACGGCGGCCCCAAGCGCCGCCAGATGCTCCCCCCAGGCGTCCCCGACCCCAACGACTGGGGCCCCCAAAAGGGCCAACTCCCCCCCGCCCCGACCCGCCCCACCCGCCCCACAGGCCCACGAGCCGCAGGCGACCGCCCCACCCGCCGAACCCGCACAGCATCAGAGGGTTCGGCCAGCCAGACGGAGACGTCGGCGGTACCGGGCGCTCCGACTGCCGGTCCACGCCGGTCGCGTACGGCGGCGGAGGGTTCGGCCAGCCAGACGGAGGCGTCGGCGGTACCGGGCGCTCCGACTGCCGGTCCACGCCGGTCGCGTTCGGCGGCGGAGGGCTCGGCGAGCCAGGCGGAGGGGTCGGCGGCGCCGGGGGCTTCGGCTGCTGGTCCGCGTCGGTCGCGTTCGGCGGCGGAAGGTTCGGCGAGCCAGGCGGAGACGTCGGCGACCCAGGCGGAGGCACCCGCAGCGCCGGGTGGGTCGCCTGCTGGTCCGCGTCGGTCGCGTTCGGCGGCGGAGGGCTCGGCGAGTCAGGTGGAGGGGTCGGCAACGCCGGGCTCTTCGGCTGCCGGTCCGCGCCGCTCCCGCACGGCTGCCCAAGGCTCGGCGAGCCAGACGGCGGCCGGCGGCGCCGACACTCCGAGCGAGGGCTCGGCCACCGACGCCCCAGCCACCGACGCCCCGGGCGCCGGTACTGGCGCCGCCCCCACTGGTCCGCGCCGCTCCCGCAGCGCCTCGCAGGGCTCAGCGAGCCAGCGCCCCGCACCCGGCACCACTGCCTCCGGCACCACACCGGCCGACGCCCCGACCCCGGCCGCCACGCCCCCGAGGCCCACTTCGCGCGCTCCCCGGAGCGCCGACGCCCCGTGGCACCACGCCCGCCCAGCCTTCGACGAACCCGAGTCCGGGCGGGATGCCGAGTCCGACGCCGGAAGGGAACCGGAGCCTGGGACGGACGCCGGGCGGGAATCCGGCGCCGAGGAGCGGTCGGGGGCTGAGCCGCAGCCGGCAGCGGAGTCGCGTCCGGAGCCGTCGCCGGAACTGGAGTCGCGCCGGGAGCCGTCGCCGGAACTGGAGTCGCGCCGGGAGCCGTCGCCGGAACTGGAGTCGAGGCCAGAGTCGGA
Organism: Streptomyces justiciae; assembly: GCF_015163075.1. GTDB lineage: Bacteria > Actinomycetota > Actinomycetes > Streptomycetales > Streptomycetaceae > Streptomyces > Streptomyces justiciae. Next base: position 13,178 of record NZ_JADDXU010000027.1, on the reverse strand, counting down.
GCCGACGCCGAGCCCGGAGCGGAGCCTGGAACCGAGCCCGGAGTCGGAGAGGGCGCCCGAGCCGGCGTCGACGTCCGAACCGAGACCGGAGTCCGAGGCCGAGCCGAGCCCGAAGTCCGAGCCGGGTGTGGAACCCGAGGCCCAGGCCGATCAGCCCCCCGCTCCCGAAGCGGAACCTGAAGCCCCGGAGCTACGCGACACCCCCGTCGGCGACCCCGAGTCTCCCGGCACCCCCGAGTCTCCCGGCACCCCCGAGTCTCCCGGCACCCCGGAATCTTCCGGCACCCCGGAGTCTTCCGGCACCCCGGAGTCGCCCGGGACCCCAGAGTCGCCCGGGGCCCCGGAGTCTCCCGGGACCACCGAAGTCCCCGACCCGCCCAGCACCCCTGACACCCCTAGCTCCCCCAACGCCCGCAACACCCCCGAAGACCCCGCAGGAGGCCCGCAGTGAACGACGCTCTCGACGTCGCCCTGCGACTCCTGATCGTCTTCGTCGTCTTCCTCACCTTCCCCCTGATCGTCGGCCAGACCGAGCACAAGGTCATGGCCCACATGCAGGGCCGCCTCGGTCCCATGTACGCCGGCGGCTTCCACGGCTGGGCCCAACTCGTCGCGGACGGCGTGAAGTTCGCGCAGAAGGAAGACGTCGTACCCGCGGGCGCCGACCGCCGCATCTTCCAACTCGCCCCTGCCGTAGCCCTCCTGCCCTACCTCCTGGTCCTCCTTGCCATCCCCATCGGCCCCGGCGAGGGCGCCGTCGGCGAGGTCATCGACGCCGGCGTCTTCTTCGTCCTGGCCGTCATGGGCGTAGGCGTCCTCGGCTCGCTCATGGCCGGCTGGGCCTCCGCCAACAAGTTCTCCCTCCTCGGCGGCCTCCGCACCGCCGCTCAGCTTCTCGCCTACGAACTCCCGATGCTGCTGACCGCCGCCTCCGTCGCGATGGCGGCCGGCACGGTCTCCCTCCCCGGCATCGTCGACGCCTTCGAGTGGTGGTGGCTGCCCTGGCAGATCGTCGGCGCGATCGTCTTCTTCGTCGCCGGCCTCGCCGAACTCCAGCGCCCGCCCTTCGACATGCCCGTCGCCGACTCGGAGATCATCTTCGGCGCGTACACGGAGTACACCGGCCTCCGCTTCGCCCTGTTCCTCCTCGCCGAGTACGCCGGGATCATCGTCCTGTGTGGCCTGACCACCGTCCTCTTCCTGGGCGGCTGGCACGGCCCCTGGGGCGCCGACGGCCTCGGCTGGGTGTGGACCCTCCTGAAGACGGCCGTCCTCGCCTTCGTCGTGATCTGGCTCCGCGTGACCTACCCCCGTCTCCGCGAGGACCAGCTCCAGAAGCTCTCCTGGACCCTCCTCGTCCCCCTTTCTCTCGCCCAGATCGCCCTCACCGGCATCGTCAAGGTGGTGATCCAGTAACCATGGCCCCCATTCCTGGCAGTGGCCTCGCCAAGGGCCTGGCCGTCACCCTCCGCACGATGACGAAGAAGACCGTCACCGAGCAGTACCCCGACGTCCAGCCCGACCTCCCGCCCCGCACCCGCGGCGTCATCGGCCTGTTCGAGGAGAACTGCACGGTCTGCATGCTCTGCGCCCGGGAGTGCCCGGACTGGTGCATCTACATCGACTCCCACAAGGAGACGGTCCCGCCCGCCGCCCCCGGCGGCCGCGAGCGCAGCCGCAACGTCCTCGACCGCTTCGCCATCGACTTCTCCCTGTGCATGTACTGCGGTATCTGCATCGAGGTCTGTCCTTTCGACGCCCTGTTCTGGTCCCCGGAGTTCGAGTACGCCGAGACCGACATCCGCGACCTCACCCACGAACGCGACAAGCTCCGCGAGTGGATGTGGACCGTCCCGGCCCCGCCGGCCCTCGACCCCGCGGCCGAGGAGCCGAAGGAGATCGCCGCCGCCCGCAAGACCGCCGAGAAGCTGGCCGCCGCCCAGGCCGAGCCGCAGGAGGGAGACGCGTGAGCCTCGCTTCCCTGCCCTTGACTGTGGCCGCCCCCGAGACCCATGGCTTCCTCAGCCCGACCGGCGTCGAGATCGCCTTCCTCCTTGTCGGCCTGGTCACCTTCGGCGCCGCCCTCATCACCGTCACCACCCGGCAGTTGGTGCACGCCGCCCTGTGGCTGGTGGTGACCCTCGGGGGTCTCGCTGTCGAATACCTCCTTCTCACAGCCGAGTTCATCGCCTGGGTGCAGGTCCTCATCTACGTCGGTTCCGTCGTCGTGCTCCTCCTCTTCGGTCTGATGCTCACCAAGGCCCCCATCGGCCGCTCCCCGGACGCCGACTCCGGCAACCGCTGGGCCGCCCTCACGGTCGCCGTCGCCTCGGCCGCCGCCCTGGTCTGGGTCGTCGTCGACGCCTTCCGTACGACCTGGATCGATCTGGACGGCCCCGCCGCCGGCTCGACGGAGGCCACCGGAGCGAGCCTCTTCCAGAACTGGGTCCTCCCCTTCGAGGCCCTCTCCGTCCTGCTCCTCGCGGCGCTGGTCGGCGCGATCGTCCTGTCCCGCAAGGCGAAGGCGGAGTCGGCCTCGCCCCCTGTGAACTCCCGGGCCGTGTCCGGTGGTTCCCCATCCGTCCCGGATTCCCGCAATCACCCGATCCGGCGAAAAGAGCCGGTCACGGGAACTCGGGCCACGACTGGCAGTGGATCCACCACAGGCACCGGATCCACGCCCGGCACCGCATCCACGCCAGGCACCGCATCCACCACATCCGCCGGGACCGCCCCAGGCGCGGGCTCCGCCACAGGTGCCGAGTCCGCCGCCGGAGCCAAGCCGGCCACGGCAGCCGAGTCGGCCGAGCAGGAAGGCGCCCGCTGATGCACCTCGCCTATCCCGCCGTACTCTCCGCCCTCCTCTTCTGCACCGGCCTGTACGGCGTCCTCGCCCGCCGCAACGCGATCCTGGTCCTGATGTCGGTCGAGCTGATGCTCAACGCCGTCAACCTCAACCTGGTCGCCTTCGACGTCTGGCTCAGCCGGACCGCCGAGGAGACCCTGCACTCCGGCCAGGCCCTGACCCTGTTCACCATCGCCATCGCCGCCGCCGAGATCGGCATCGGCCTGGCGATCGTCCTCGCGGTCTACCGCAACCGCGGCACCTCGGACATCGACAGGCTCCGCGACACCGCCGAGGGCCACGAGCCCGACGGCCCCGACTCCGACGGCGACGCCACCGCGGCCGAGAAGGCTGAGGCCACCGCGTGACCACCACCACCCTCGCCGTCCTCGTCCCCCTCCTTCCGTTCCTGGGCGCGGCCGCCGGCCTGCTCCTGGGGCGCACGGCCCCCGGGTTCGTCCGCCCGCTCGCGGTACTACCGACGCTCGCCGCACTCGTACTGGCCGCGATCGTCGCCGTACGCCAGGGCGGGGCCGAGGCGGTGAACGCCGCCACCGAGCTCACCCCCACCGGCTCGATCCCGATCGAACTCGCCCTGCACATCGACGGCTTCGCCGCCCTCGTCGCCGTCCTGGTCGGCCTCGTCGCGAGCTGCGTGCAGATCTACTCGACCGGCTATCTGCGCGACGACCCGCGCTACCCGTCGTACGCGGCTCTCGTCTCCCTCTTCACCTCCGCGATGCTCCTCGTCGTCTACTCCGGCGACCTGATGGTGCTGCTGGTGGGCTGGGAAGTGATGGGCATCTGCTCGTACTTCCTGGTCGGCCACTACTGGGAGACCCCGGAGGCCCGCGCCGCCTCCATCAAGGCCTTCCTGGTCACCAAGCTCGGTGACGTCCCCTTCCTCATCGGCCTGTTCGCGCTGGCCACCGACGCCGGGTCCTTCCGCATCACGAAGGTGCTCGGCGCCGTCGCGAGCGGGGGACTGGACCACCCGACCCTGATCGCCCTGCTGCTCCTCGCGGGCGTGGCCGGCAAGTCGGCGCAGTTCCCGCTGCACACCTGGCTCCCGGACGCGATGGCGGGCCCCACGCCCGTCTCCGCGCTGATCCACGCCGCGACGATGGTCGCCGCCGGTGTCTACTTCGTCGCCCGTCTCCTCCCTGTCTTCGAGGCCTCGCAGGCCGCGATGGTCGTCCTCGCCGTCATGGCGGCCGTGACGATGACGGGCTCGGCGCTCGCCGCGCTCGCCCAGGACGACATCAAGCGCGTTCTCGCCTACTCGACCATCGGCCAGCTCGGCTACATGACCGGCGCCCTCGCCGTCGGCGACCGCGGTGCCGCCGTCTTCCACCTCCTGTCGCACGGCGCCTTCAAGGCGCTGCTGTTCCTCGCGGCGGGCGTGATCATCCACGCCGCCGGCACCAACTCACTGGCCGCCATGTCCCGCATGGGCCATCTGCGCGACCGCGTGCCCGACGCCTACTGGACGATGACCGTGGCGCTCCTCGCGCTCGCCGCGATCCCGCCGTTCAGCGGCTTCTTCTCCAAGGAGTCCGTCCTCGGCGCCGCCGAGCACGTCGCCACCGGCCACACCGAGCACGCCCCCGGCGCGGCGGGCTGGGTCGTCCTCGTCGCCGGGCTGCTCACGGCCCTGCTCACCGCGGCCTACGCGACGCGCCTGTGGCTGCTGGCCTTCCGCGGCCAGGGTGCCGAGGCCCCCGACCACGGCCGCGAGCCCCTCACCATGACCGTGGTCCTGTGGGTGCTCGCGGTCCCGTCCCTCGCCGTCGGCGGACTCGCCTATCGCGTGCTCCCCGACTGGTTCGACGGCCGCGACCTGACCCCGACCCTGACCACGTCCGTCGTCGGCACGGGCGTCGCCCTGGTCGGCGGCATCGTCACCTACGCAGCCTGGCGGCACACCACCGCGCTCGCGGCCCGCGTGCCGCTGGGCGCGGTCGCGGCCCACCCGGAGGGCGACGCCGCCCTGGTCGAGGCCGAGGCCATCGCCAGCCACGAGCCGGCGTACGGGGACATCGCCTACGCGCCCGACCCCGCCGACCCCGGCAGGCTTCTGCTTGGTCCACTCCACCGGCACGCGGCCGTCGGTTTCCACCTCGACGCCGTCTACTCGGCCCTCTTCGTCCGCCCGGTCCAGGCCGGCGCCGCCCTCGTCCGCTTCCTCGACCGCGAGGTCGTCGAGACCTATGTACGCGGCGCGGGGGCCACGCCCCGGGCGCTGGGCTGGGCCGTACGGCGGGCCCAGACCGGCAATGTGCAGACCTATGTGAGCGCGCTGCTCGCCGGCACCGTCGTCCTGGTGGTCGCCGCAGTCCTCGTCGCCACGGGAGCGTGAGCAGGCGTGATCGATATCAACGAGTCCGTGATGCAGTTCCTTCTGGCGTTCGTCGTCGTCGGCCCGCTCCTCGGTGCCGTAGCAGCTCTGCTGCCCGCGCCCCCCGGGCTGAAGGGGAAGTCGCCCGAGCAGGCCGTGCTCCGGCACGGGGTGACGGTGACCGGCGCGATTCTCGTCGCCGCGATCGTCCTCGCGCTCGGCTTCGACCACGACCATCCGTCGAAGATGCAGGCCACGACCGACATCAGCTGGATTCCCGCACTCGACGTGCGCATCCACCTCGGCATCGACGGCATCTCCCTCCCCCTTCTGGTCCTGACCGCGCTGCTGACCTTCCTCTGCGCGCTCTACTCGTACTTCAAGATGCCTTCGGGCCCGACCCCGAAGGCCTTCGTCGCTCTGCTGCTCGTTCTCGAGTCCGGCACCCTCGCGACCTTCGCCGTTCTCGATCTGCTGCTGTTCTTCCTGGCGTTCGAGATGGTGCTCATCCCGATGTACTTCCTCATCGCCCGCTGGGGCGGCGAGGGCAGGACCGCGGCCGCCTGGCGCTTCATCCTGTACACGCTGCTCGGTTCGGTCGTCATGCTGCTGGGCCTGCTCCTGATCGGAATCAAGGCGGGCACGTTCGACATGGTGGCACTCGCCACTGACAACGGCCGGTCCCTGACCGCATCCGTGCAGGTCATCGCCGTACTGGCGATCGGGATCGGGCTCGCGGTCAAGACCCCGATGTGGCCGCTGCACAGCTGGCTGCCCGACGCCCACACCGCCGCGCCGACCGTCGGCTCGGTCCTGCTGGCCGGCGTCCTGCTGAAGATGGGCACGTACGGGTTCGTCCGGATCCTGCTGCCGATCGCCCCCGACGGCTTCGCCGACTTCGCGCCCTACCTCGCCGCCTTCGCCGTCGTCGGGATCATCTACGGGTCCCTGGCCTGCCTGGCCCTCGCCAAACAGGGCGCCAAGGGCGACCTCAAGCGCCTCATCGCCTACTCCTCCATCGGTCACATGGGCTTCGTCCTCCTCGGCATCGCCACGATGACCCCGACTGGCGTGAACGGCGCCCTGTTCGCCAACATCGCCCACGGCCTCATCACCGGCCTGCTCTTCTTCCTGGTCGGCGCCCTCAAGGACCGCACGGGCACCACCGACCTCGACGCCCTCGCCGAACAGACCGGCGCCGCGCTCTACGGCAAGGCCCCGCGCCTCGGCGGCCTGCTCGCGTTCGCCGCGGTCGCCTCCCTCGGCCTGCCCGGACTCGCCGGGTTCTGGGGCGAGATGCTGGCCCTGTTCGGCGCGTTCGACCCCGCCGACGACCTCAGCCGCACCGCCTTCCTCACCTTCATGGCGATCGCGGCCTTCGGCACCCTCCTCACGGCCGCCTACCTCCTCGCCGTGGTCCGCCGCGTCTGCATGGGCGCCGTACCGCAGGACGCGCCGCAGCTCGCCGACGTCCACACGTACGAGTTCGCGACCTGGACGCCGCTCGTCGCCCTCACCGTCGTAGCCGGCCTGTGGCCGAAGGCCCTCCTGGGCCTGACCGACCCGGCCGTACAGCAGCTCCTCGCAGGAGGCACCCGATGAGCTCCCTGACCGCGAACCTCGTCCAGTCCGTCGACTGGCTCGCCATCGCACCGCCCACCATCGCGGCGGTCGTCGGCCTCGTGGTCCTCGTGGCGGATCTCTTCGTCGGTGACGCGAAGAAGGCGCTGCTCGGCTGGCTCTCCGTCGCGGGCCTGGCCGCCTCTGCGCTCATGCTGCTGCCTCTCCTGGACGGCGACCGGGCGACCTTCTGCCTGTCCGGCGAAGCCGACGTCTGCAGCTACACCGCGGACCGCTTCACCCTCGTCCTCCAGCTCCTGGTTCTCGGCGGAGCGCTGCTGGCCGCCCTCCTCTCGGTCACGGCCCTCAGGGACGCCGACAAGGGACTCCCCGAAGGGGAGTACTGGTTCCTGCTGCTTTCCTCCGCCGCCGGTGCCGCCCTCCTGCCCGCCTCCCGCGACCTGGCCACCCTGATCGTCGCCCTGGAAGTCGCCTCCTTGCCGGCGTTCGCCCTCGTGGGCCTGCGCCAAGGCGACCGCAAGTCCTCGGAAGCAGCCCTGAAGTTCTTCCTGTCCTCGGTCACCGCGACCGCGGTCAGCCTCATGGGCATCAGCTTCGTGTACGCCTCCACAGGCACCCTCTACCTCACGCAGATCGCCGACCGCGTCCAGCACGTCGACGGCCAGCTCCACACCCTCACCCAGACCGGCGTGGTCCTCACCCTCATCGGCTTCGCCTTCAAGACGGCCGCCGTGCCCTTCCACTTCTGGGTTCCGGACACCTACGTAGGGGCGCCCCTCCCGATCGCCGCCTACTTGTCGGTCGTCGGCAAGGCGGTCGGCTTCTCCGGCCTGATCCTCCTCACCGTCGTCGCCCTGCCCTCGTACGCCGACGTCTGGGGCCCGGCCCTGGCCGCGCTGGCCGCCCTCACCATGACCGTCGGCAACGTCGGCGCCCTCCGACAGCAGGCCACGCGCGCGTACAGCGCCGTACGCCTCCTCGCCTGGTCGTCCGTCGGCCAGGCCGGCTACCTCCTGGTGCCGATCGCCGCGGCCGCCTACTCCGACGACGCCGAGCACTCCATCGGCTCCACCGTCGCCTACGCCCTCATGTATGCCGCCGTGAACCTCGGTGCCTTCGCGGTGGCCGCAGTGGTGGGCCGTACGAAGTCCCGCAACCGCGTCAGCGACTACCGGGGCCTCTACGCCACCAACCCCCTCGCCGCGCTCCTCCTGGCGTTCTTCCTGCTGTGCCTCGCCGGACTCCCGCCGGGCATCATCGGCCTCTTTGCCAAGGTCACCGTCTTCTCCGCCGCTGTCGACGCCGGTCTCGGCTGGCTCGCGGTGGTCATGGCCGCCAACGTCGTGATCGCGCTGTACTACTACCTCCAGTGGACGGCACTGCTGTTCCGCGCACCCGAGGGCGAAGCTGTACGCCACCGGGTCCCCGCGCCCCTCACCGCCGCGCTCGCCCTCACCGGCGTCCTCGGCATCGCCCTGTCCGGCGCTCCCCAACTGGTCCTGCGCTTCGCCGGCACCGGACTCTTCTGAGGGCCCCCACCACCGCACGACCAGGCCGCTTCCGGGCCTTCACCCGGACGGCTCACACCCCGCCCCGCACGCACAAGGGAACTAGCGGCTCTCGCCTGGCGTTGACCAGAACGGGAGGGTCCACTGGACATACACCAGAAGGACCGCAGATCAGCAAGCAAAGGGTTCCCCTGCTGCACGACTTGGAGGGCGTACCGTGCACCGCCGGCACAACGGGCTCAGGACCGCAGTACTCCTCGGGGGACTGTCCGCACTCATCATCGTCATCGGCAGCTTCTTCGGCCGTATGGGGCTCGTGATCGCGGTCCTGATCGCCCTGGGGACCAACGCGTACGCGTACTGGAACAGCGACAAGCTGGCGCTACGCGCGATGCGCGCCCGCCCCGTCAGCGAGTTCGAGGCCCCCGCGCTGTACCGCATGGTCCGGGAGCTCTCCACCCAGGCCCGCCAGCCCATGCCGCGCCTGTACATCTCCCCGACGGAGGCACCGAACGCGTTCGCGACGGGCCGCAACCCGCGCAACGCAGCGGTCTGCTGCACCGAGGGAATCATGCGCATCCTCGACGAGCGCGAACTGCGCGGCGTCATCGGCCACGAACTCAGCCATGTCTACAACCGCGACATCCTGATCTCGTCGGTCGCCGGAGCCCTCGCCTCCGTGATCATGTTCCTGGTCAACTTCGCCTGGCTGATCCCGATCGGCCGCTCCAACGACGACGACGGCCCCGGCATCTTCGGCATGCTGCTCATCATGATCCTCGGCCCGCTCGCCGCGAGCCTCATCCAACTGGCCATCAGCCGCTCCCGCGAATACGAGGCCGACGCCTCCGGCGCCCAGCTCACCGGCGATCCCCTCGCCCTGGCCAGCGCGTTGCGCAAGCTCGAGGCCGGCACCAAGCAGCTCCCGCTGCCCCCGGAGCCGCGCATCGAGACCGCGAGTCACATGATGATCGCCAACCCCTTCCGCCCGGGACAGGGACTCTCCAAGATGTTCTCCACGCATCCGCCGATGGCGGACCGCATCGCCCGCCTCGAGAAGATGGCAGGTCGCCACCAGTGAAGACAATCCTGAACGTCATATGGCTCGTCCTGAGCGGCTTCTGGCTGTTCCTCGGCTATCTCGCCGCCGGCGTGCTGCTGTGCATCACGATCATCGGCATTCCATTTGGCATCGCGGCTTTCCGTATCGGCGTCTACGCCCTGTGGCCCTTCGGGTACACGACGGTCGAGCGCCGCGACGCCGGCGCCCCGTCCTGCATCGGCAACGTGCTGTGGCTGATCCTGGCGGGCTGGTGGCTGGCCCTCGGCCACATCGTCACCGGCCTCCTGCTGTGCATCACGATCATCGGCATCCCCTTCGGCATCGCCAACTTCAAGCTGATCCCGGTGTCGCTGTTCCCGCTGGGCCGCGAAATCGTCTCGACCGACAAGCCGTTCGCGTCTTCGGGCTGGTAGGACACCCGGCCACTGCGCCAGTTGTCCACAGGCTGGCGGTTATCCACAGGCCGCCCCGACTGTCAGTGCCCGCCTGCATCATGAACACATGACCGCGCACGAGCAGGTGCGGGCACAGGGGGCAGCCAACATGTGCAACGCCCGTCTGTGGGCCCGCACTTCACCAGAGATCCAGAACCACGGCCGCCAGAACCACGGCCGCCAGAACCACGGCCGCACCGAGCCGAGGCAGCCGCACCCCGCGTGCATACCCCCATCCGGCGCCCCGCGCCTTCGTACGGCCTGAGATACATCCGGCCGACACCGACACCGACACCGGCATCCACACCCACGTCCATACGCCGCCAATCCCGCCAGAGCGCTGAACGCCGGTCCGGGTCCGCGCCCTTCGGAGCGCCAGCCAACCCCGCCAACCGCCCTACCGCGGCGACACCCCACCCACCCGTCGCCGCACGCCGTACGCCACCACACCCACCACCAGCACACCCGCGCCCACCACCACCGACACCCCCGGCAGCGCGAACGCCAGCACCACGCACCCGAGAAGCCCGACCGCCGGCACGACCCGCGCCTTCGGCGCCGAACCGAGCGTCCAGGCCGAGGCGTTGGCCACCGCGTAGTACGCCAGCACCCCGAAGGAGGAGAACCCGATAGCGCCCCGTACATCCACCGTGGCGGCCAGCACCGCGACCACCGCTCCCACGGCCAGCTCCGCCCGGTGCGGCACCTGGAAGCGCGGGTGGACAGCCGCCAGGGCGCTGGGCAGATGCCGGTCACGCGCCATGGCCAGCGTCGTCCGTGAGACACCCAGGATCAGAGCGAGCAACGATCCCAGCGCGGCCACGGCAGCGCCGACCCGGACCACCGGCACCAGGCCCGACACCCCGGCCGCCCGCACGGCGTCGGTCAGCGGTGCCCCGGCCTGCCCGAGACCCTCGGCCCCCAGCACGGAAAGGACAGCCACCGCCACACACGCGTACACGGCCAGCGCGATCCCCAGAGCCAGCGGGATCGCGCGGGGGATGGTGCGCGCGGGATCCCGCACCTCCTCCCCGAGGGTCGCGATACGCGCGTACCCCGCGAACGCGAAGAACAGCAGACCGGCGGCCTCCAGCACCCCGCCCGCACCGCCCGAGGCCCCGCTGCTGAGCCTCCCGGCATCGGAAGCCCCCGACCCCAGGCACACGACCACGACGGAAGCGAGGACAGCGAGCACGACCGCCACGATCACCCGCGTCAGCAGAGCGGACTTCTGAACACCGCCGTAGTTCACCGCGGTCAGCGCCACGACCGCCGCGACCGCCACGGCGTGCGCCTGCCCCGGCCAGACGTACGCGCCCACGGTGAGCGCCATCGCCGCACAGGAGGCCGTCTTCCCGACCACGAACGACCAGCCCGCGAGATAACCCCAGAAAGGACCGAGCCGCTCCCTCCCGTACACGTACGTGCCGCCGGAAGCCGGATACAGCGCAGCCAGGCGTGCCGACGAGGTGGCGTTGCAGTAGGCGACCACCGCGGCGACCGCCAGCCCGATCAGCAGCCCGGAACCGGCCGCGCGCGCCGCGGGGCCGAGCGCGGCGAAGACACCGGCCCCGATCATCGACCCCAACCCGATGACGACGGCGTCGCCCACGCCGAGGGTGCGTCGCAGTTCCGAAGCGGGCCCGGAGCCAGGTCCAGAACCTGAGCCGGAGTCGGGACGCGGGCTGGAAGGTGCCATGCGCCGCACCCTACTGATCAGTGCAACCAACCGGTGCACCCGTGACGTCCTCTTCATCAACACGGCACGAACTCGCGTTGCCGCCGAAGCAGGGACGTACCCGCGCAGGCACACAGTCCGACCGGACGTAGATCACAGGGCCGGAACAGTGCAGGCACAGCGCGGAAGGGCAGGTTCAGGGCATGAGCATCATCGGTTGGATCATCCTGGGGCTTCTGGCCGGAGCCATCGCCAAGTTCCTGCTGCCGGGCCGCGACCCGGGCGGCTTCATCGGCACGACCCTCATCGGCATCGCGGGCGCGTTCATCGGCGGCTGGATCTCGGCCCGCTGGCTGGACCACCCGATCACGAAGGACTTCTACGACGGCACGACATGGGCCGCGGCGATCGGAGGCTCTCTCGTCCTCCTCATCGGCTACCGCATCCTGTTCGGCAACTCGCGCGACTGATCCACCCCCGGACCGCAGCCAGCAGGCGAGAAGGGTGGGCACCGGCCAGGTGCCCACCCTTCCTCGTACGACACGGCACAGGCCGTGAACCGGCCGTGGACTACCGGTAGTTCACGAACTGCAGGGCGAAGTCGAAGTCCTTGCCCTTGAGCAGGCTGATGACGGCCTGAAGGTCGTCGCGGCTCTTGGAGCTGACGCGCAGTTCGTCGCCCTGGACCTGGGCCTTCACGCCCTTCGGGCCCTCGTCGCGGATGATCTTCGCCACCTTCTTCGCGTTCTCCTGGGAGATGCCCTCCTCGATCGACGCGAAGATCTTGTACTCCTTGCCGGACAGCTGCGGCTCGCCGGCATCCAGGGCCTTCAGCGAGATGCCGCGCTTGATCAGCTTGGACTGGAAGACGTCGAGAACGGCCTTCACCCGGTCCTCGGAGTTCGCCTCCATCAGGATCTTGTCGCCGGACCACGAGATGGAGGCGCCGACGCCCTTGAAGTCGTAGCGCTGGGAGATCTCCTTGCCGGTCTGGTTGAGGGCGTTGTCGACCTCCTGCCGCTCGACCTTCGAGACGATGTCGAAACTGGAGTCGGCCATGTCCTGTGGCTCCTTGTATCGGGGTGCGTATCGGGGTGCGTACCGGGTGCGTTTCGGCGTGCGTGGGGCTGCCGCCGAGCCGGGCACAGTCCCCGGGCCGCATCCGGACAAGCCTAGCCACCCCGCGTCCCCCGAGCGCTGATCAATCGGGTGGCGAAGCACCCCTCTCCATCGGGTATTGTTTACGTCGTTGCCACGGAGCACCGCCGAAAAGCGGTTCGAAGGGCAGCAAAACCCCGGCGGTGTGCCCGAGCGGCCAAAGGGAGCAGACTGTAAATCTGCCGGCTCAGCCTTCCCAGGTTCGAATCCTGGCGCCGCCACACTGGGGAAGACCCCCTCCACACTGCGGAAACGCAGAGTGGAGGGGGTCTCTTCGTATGCCTGGACCTCGTGCGGAAGGCGAGTGGTGATGTGCCTCACGATGTGGGGCGCACGCTTGTCCGGGGCACACTGACCCCATGTCCAGCCGTCGCAGAAACTGCCCCGAATGTCAGCGCGAGATCGCCGTGGTCGCCGGGCGCTTCGCGCGGCACGACCCGCCCGGGGCCCGGGAGAGCGGCGAACTCACCTCCTGCGCGGGCTCCCGTCGACAGGCCCAACTGGGAGCCGCGCAGCCCGCGTTGGACGGCTACGCCGTTCCGGAGTTCCCAGGGCAGATGCCGCTGTTCTAGC
>NZ_JADDXU010000026.1 GCF_015163075.1 Streptomyces justiciae | reverse complement strand
GAGACCTTCGGCCACGACCTCCTGGCCGATGCCGTCACCGGGGATCACTGCGAGATCGAGAATGCGAGACATGTACGGCACCCTACTCTCGTCATCCCAAAATATGACATACCTTGTCCATGATGCGGACAGCAGGGTTCGCGCATCGACCCGTCGCTCCAGGTTCACCTGTTGTAGGTGAGGCGGTTGATGCGGATGCCGTAGACGCCGATCGTCAGGCGTTTGGCAGGCAACAGTTCGATGTGGTCGACGGGTTGAGTGAGTGTTCTCCAGCCTCACGAGCCTGCACCATGTCGGTGATCCCGGTGGCGCTGCAGCGGATCTTGGCGTGGGTGCTGTTGTGTCGACGCTGCCACCCGAGTCGGCGCCTCTCGGAACGACCCCCCGGACAGGGCGGCCGGCGCTCTGGTGCACCCGGTCCGCTCAGCACTTCAGATTCGTCGTGGCGAGCGCGTCGACGATGCCGTGCGTACTGACGGCGGCCCGTGGATCACGAGACCGCCTTCGCACTGCTCGACTCGGCCCGCCCAGGACGCCGCCCGCCCGCTGCCCGCCGTCGATGTGTCGGTGACCGGCGACACGGACGCTCGATTGCCTTGACCTCCGCAGCGAGGCGGTTCGGCGCCCGGACCGCCAGGTTGCAGCGCGGAAACGCCTTCCCGAGACGCACCGACAGAGTCAGCTGTACCCGAGGCTTTCGCCGCCGACGATCGCCACCTCCTCACTGAGGCTGCTGCCACCGCTCGCGAGCGAGGCGGCGACCTTGAACCAGCGTCTGCCATGCCGCAGGTCGTCCTCCGTCTAGCTGCGGAGCCGGGTGTCGGCGAGGACGTCGTCCCAACCCGCCGCGTCCTCATGGGGATTGGTGGTCGCTGTGTCTGCGTCTGAGGTCCGGTAGAGGGTGAAACCGGTGGCGTCGTCGGGCTTGTTCCAGGCGATGACGGCCGTGTCCGCATCGCGCTTCGCCACGTACGGCAGTAGCGCGCCGTTGGCCATGTCGGGCACACGCAAGCCATGCGTGTGTGGATGCCTGAAGGGCGGTGAACAGGCTAGTGGTGGCGGCAGGTTGAGGACGCAGTGGCCTGCCGCGAGCCACGCTGTCCGCTGCCTGCGGGACGGTACTTCAAGTGCCTCGTCTTCTCGGGCGTGCTGCTCGGGTGAGGGCTGAGACGGCCGGCCATCGTCCGTCACCAACGTCGAGCCCTCACATACCTAGGGCGTATCCGTTCCCTGATGCGCGTCGGTGATCAGGCCGGTCGCGACCTCCAGGACCGCTCTCCGCTTCTCCTCGTCCGTGCCCGCTAGGTCGGAGAGGGCGAACATGCCGGCGTGCATCGTGAACACCGCGCTGACGCAGCGGACCTGGTCGACGAGGGCGGCGTCGGGGTCGAGGAGGATGTCGCGCAGCCCCAGCATGCGTGTGCGGAACATCTCGCCGATACGCAGTTCCTTCACCGTCGCCTGGTTCTCCTGCATGAAGCGGAAGAAGGGCGCGGCCTCGACCAGGGCGTCGTGGTAGCGGCGGAGGATCTCCTGCTTCGTCTCCAATGACTGCGGCTGCTGTCGGCCCCAATCGATCAGTTCGACGATCGGTCGAGTCAGATCCTCGTACACGCTGACGAGGATCTGTTCCTTGGTCTTGAAGTGGTAGTAGAGCGCCGCCTTCGTGACGTCCAGGCGCTCCGCGATCTCCCGCAGCGATGTCTTCTCGTAGCCCTGCTCGGCAAACAGCTCGAGGGCCACGTCCTGGATGCGCTGGCGCGTGTTGCCGCGTTGCTGCCGCTTGGTGTCGTCCATGGTGCCGACCATTCTCGCGCTCCTCGCGTCTCCTGCGAACTTACTTGCCGCCCGACTAGATAACTTACTTGACGCCCGGCTAGTTCCGGGGCTACCTTCCAAGTGTAGCCAACTTGCCGGGCGGCAAGTAAGTAGCTCGTGGAGACTGATTCGGCAGGAACGTGGCTGGTCAGGGCCGCAGTCCTGGGAAAGAGGGAACAATGGCGGACACGCTAACCGTCGACACCGTCGACGGCGCCGGGACGGCGAAACAGCCCAGGAGCACTCGGCTCGTGCTCTTCGCGCTCATGATCGCGATGATGCTCGCGATGCTCGACAACATGATCATCGGTACTGCCATGCCGACGATCGTGGGTGAGCTGGGCGGCACCGAGCACCTGTCATGGGTGGTGACGGCGTACACGCTGGCCACTGCGGCGGCCACCCCGATCTGGGGCAAGCTCGGTGACATGTACGGCCGCAAGGGCGTCTTCATGTCGTCGATCGTGATCTTCCTGATCGGCTCCGCGCTGAGCGGCATGGCGCAGAACATGGGGGAGCTGATCGGGTTCCGGGCCGTGCAGGGCCTCGGTGCCGGTGGTCTGATGGTCGGCGTCATGGCGATCATCGGTGACCTGATTCCGCCGCGGGAGCGCGGCCGGTACCAGGGCATGATGGCCGGTGTCATGGCGCTGGCGATGATCGGCGGACCGCTGGTCGGCGGCACCATCACCGACAACTGGGGCTGGCGCTGGACGTTCTACATCAACCTGCCGCTCGGCGTCGTCGCGCTGGGGCTGATCGCCGTCGTGCTGCAGCTGCCGAAGAAGCGGGCCAAGGCTGGGATCGACTACCTCGGTGTCGTGCTGCTGACCGTCGGTATCACCGCGATCGTGCTCGTCACCACCTGGGGCGGCACGGAGTACGCCTGGACGTCCGCGCGGATCATGGAGCTGATCGCCGTCGGCGTCGCCTCGCTGATCGGGTTCGTGTTCTGGCAGACCAAGGCCGCGGAGCCCGTGCTGCCGCTGCACATCTTCCGCAGCCGCAACTTCACGCTGATGGCGATCATCGGCTTCATCACCGGTTTCGTGATGTTCGGGGCCACGCTCTACCTGCCGCTCTACCAGCAGTCCGTCCAGGGCGCCTCCGCGACCAACTCCGGGCTACTGCTCCTGCCGATGCTCCTCGCGATGCTGGTGACCTCGATGCTGGCCGGGCGCATCACGACGAACACCGGCAAGTACAAGGTCTTCCCACTCGTCGGCAGCGTCCTGATGGTCGTCGGACTGTACCTGCTGTCCACGATGGACACCGGCACCTCACGGGTCACCTCCGGTGTTTTCATGGCGATCGTCGGTCTCGGCATGGGCTGCCTGATGCAGGTCACCATGCTGGTCGCGCAGAACAGCGTCGAGATGAAGGACATGGGCGTCGCGTCCTCGTCCAGCACCCTCTTCCGTACGCTCGGCTCCTCCTTCGGTGTCGCGATCATGGGCGCGCTGTTCAACAACCGGGTCCAGGACGTCATGGCCGAGCGGGCCGGGTCGCTGGGATCCAAGGTGACCGAGCAGTCCGCGCAGCTGGACGCGGCGAGCCTGGCGAAGCTGCCGGAGGCGGCGCGGGAGGCGTACCAGCACGCGGTGTCCGCCGGCACGCACTCGGCGTTCCTGCTCGGGGCCGTGGTGGCCGTGGTCGCGCTGGTGGCGGCGGTGTTCGTGAAAGAGGTCGCGCTGCGGGGGACGGGGCCGGACGCTGAGGGTTCCTCGGCGCAGCCGCCGGTCGTCGAGCACGTCTGATCCTGATCCGCCACTGAACTGAAGGCCCCCGGATGGTGTCCGCCCCGGGGGTCTTCGTTGTGCGTGGGTGCCGCCGAGAGAGCGTGCCAGGGCTGTGGGGAAGGAGGCGTCCTTCTACGATCCGAAGGGCACCGACGCGGTCGGAGCTGGCCGCGGGGCAGGGCATCGGAACTTCAGTGGGCGCCTGCACGTGGGCCTGATGGTGATCAACGATGCTGAAGGCCCGATCGTCGATCCGCAGCGCTGGGTCTTCTGCACGGCCGACGACGGCCCGTTGACGGCGATCCGGTATGAGTTGTGTGGCACCTCGGACCGTGCTGAGCACCCGGATCGAAGGAGCAGCAGTCCGCAGCTCAGCCTGTCCTTCCCGGACACCCCGCCCTTGCTGCGGATGCTTAGCTGGTGTTCGGACTGGAGTTCACCGACATGGTCGGACTGCGATGGCGGCGGTTCGGTAACGCGCAGCCGCCCCGCCTCGTAGGCGACGAAGCCGACGTCAAGCCGCTGGTCGTTGACCCGAGCCACGAGGAGTCGGAACGTGCTGCGGCTTGCGGAGGGGAGCCGGCGGTCCCTGCCTGACGGGCGGTCGCAGGTGATCAGCGCCCCCGGCCGAACATGCGGCGGAGCAGCGACGTTGAGTCGTCACGCGGGCGAGGCACGTTCGGGGTGGGGCGCGAGGGCACCGCTGGGGTAGTGGGGAGCGAGGCGGAGGCAGAGGGGCGGGGGACGCCTCGCTCTGCGGCGAGTTGGGCCGCGGCGACACCGGGCCGGTCAGCTGCGGCGGGCGGTCGCTTCAGGGTGATGCCCGCGTCCGTGAGGATGCTCAGGTCCAGCTGCCATGTGACGGCGGAGCGGCGCCGCCACTGCGTGAACGCGGCGTCGATGTGGCGGCGGGCGGACACGCCGTCCATCTTCGTCACCTTGACCAGGTGGGCGAAGGCCTTCGACTCCAAGCCGCGGACCTGAGCGTATCCGTAGTGGGTGACGGTGTGGCAGTCCGTGCACAGGCAGATCAGCCGCTTCAGGCGCTGGATCCGGGCCGCGTCGTCGTACACCCACCGCTCATGCGCCTCCAGCCACCGCTGGGCGGTGCGGTCTTCGGTGGCGCCGCATGCCTCGCACCGCCTCCCGGCCCGGCTAGTGATCATCCGCCGAAGCCGCTCCCAGTCCCTCGGCGTCACGCAAGACCGCACATTGGTGAACCAGCAGCTGGAGGGCACCAGGTCAACAAACAAGCCCTGCCCCAGCGTGCGGTCTTCGCCGGGCAGCAAGTCCGGCACGTCCGGAGCGGCAGCCCACGCGTCGAGCGCCGCCATACCCCGGCGGGGCGCGTACCAGCGTTTGGCGGCCGGATCCCACCGGGCTCCAGCCGCCTTCGCCTGGTCCTTCTCCGCGTACGGGACATCCAGCCAGATCCGGTCGACCACCAGTGCTCCCCTCCGAAGTGATACGAGGCCTACCCGCGCCCGTCGTCGACGACGCTACCGGCACCCCGGACTCTCTCAGGCGGACACGTGGCCGGATCGCGTACCTTGCCGTCCCCGGCCCAAGTAGACGTAGATTGACGCGACTTGATCGTCAAGAGGGGGACATGTGGACGACCGGGACCTTCGGACCCTGTTCAGTTCGAACGACCGGAGCATCTCCGCGAGCGAGGCGTTCACGAACCGCCAGGCGCAGTGGCAGACGGTCACAGAATGCCTGGCGGAGCACCTGAGCCGGGTCAGCGCGCCGGGTTTCGACGCGGAGGACTTGGAAAGCCCCCGCCGCAACGTCCTCGTGTTCCATGGAGTCGGCGGGATCGGGAAGTCGACGCTCTCGCGCAAGATCGAGGCCGTCCTGGCGCGAGGGGACGACCGGCCGCCGCAGTGGGCGCCGCCGGCGTACCTGCACCGGCACCGCGTGATCCCGGTGCGCATCGACCTCGCCCGCTCGGCGAACACCGACTTCGAGCGTGTCATCCTCTCCGTCCGGCTCGCGCTCACCGTCATGGGGCGACCGATGCCCGCCTTCGATCTCGCCCTGCGCCGCTACTGGGAGCACAACCACCCCGGCGAGCCGATCGAGGAACACCTGCGCCGCGGCGGACTCCTCGGCCGGTTCAGCGCCGCGGCCGCGCTGCCGCAGCACATGCAGTCCGTGCTCAGCGACGTCGCCCAGGCCCTCCTGCTGCCCGGCACGGTCGGCAGCGCTATGGGGCACGGCACCGGCGCCCTAGTCAGGGCGCTGCGCGAGCGGCGGCAGGCCGTACGCGCCCTCGCCGGCTGCACGCGCCTCGCCGACCTCCTCGAAGCCGAGCCCGGTCCGGACGCCCTCAGCTTCTACCCGCACCTCCTCGCCTGGGACCTCGCACAACTCCCGACGGCTAAGCGGACGTTGCCCGTGGTCCTGCTCGACACGTTCGAGGACATCGGTGACCGCACACACCGCGACGTAGAACGGCTGCTCCAGCGGCTCGTCTGGCTCATGCCGAACGCGTTCTTCATCGTCACCGGACGCAACCGGCTGCAGTGGGGCGACGAAGCGCTCGCCGGCCAACTCGACTGGGCCGGGCCGGGAGCCTGGCCTGGCCTGCAACCGCCCGTCGCCTCACAGGCCCGCACAAGCATCAACGTGACTGAACCGGCGTCCCGCCAGATCCTGATCGGCGACTTCTCTCCCGAAGACTGCGAGGACTACCTCGCCCGTCGCCTCGTGAAGGACCGACAGCCGTTGATCGACATGCCGATACGCCGGGTCATCGCCGAACGCTCCCACGGCCTGCCGCTGTACCTGGACCTAGCGGTCATGCGCTACCTCGAACTGCGCCGGGGCGGCGCACAGCCCCAACTCGCCGACTTCGACCACGACTTCCCGGCACTGATCACCCGCACCCTGAGCGACCTCACCCTCGACGAGCGGCATGTGCTGCGGTCGGTCAGCCTGTTCAACGCCTTCTCCGTCCCGCTCGCCGCCAAGGCCTCCGGCCTGGAGTACGACGCTCCCGTCCTCCGTCTGGTCGAGCGGCCCTTCGTGCGGGAGACCGTCAACGAGCGGTGGCCCTTCCACCTGCACGACGTCATACGCGCCGCCATCCGCAACGCATCCGACACCGGTGACGACCGCTGGTCGCAGCGGGACTGGCAGCGCGCCGCTCAGCGTGCTTTCACAGCTCTGGCCGACGAATGGCGCCACGGCCCGCGACGGGACCGCGCGCTGCTGCTCGGCTGCCTTCGACAAGGCCTTTGGCTCGCCCGCGAGTTCCAGCTGGAGCTCGATTGGCTCATCGACGCCGCCTTCCAGTACGTAGCCGACTCCATCTGGGAACCACTCGTCCTGCCGGATGCTGATGACGCCCTGGGAGTTGGCGCGGGCACGCCGGCCGCCGCCCTGGTGGACACGCTCAGCGCGGTCGCACGTCGCCAGCACGAGCACCGTGAACGTACGGTCAGTCGGCTGTCGGCGGTCCTCACGTCGGGACTGCTGCCCGACGAACTCGCGGATCTCGCCCTGTACTACCGCTCCAAGGCGCAACGCGATCTCGGTCTGACCGACGCCTCACGTGACGGCATGAGACACGTCGTCGCGGGTCAAGGGCGGTTGGCGCCGGCCGCGCGGCGCGGCCTGGCGCATCTGAGCCGCTTGGCCGGAGACTTCCCTGCCGCCCTGGAGGCCGCCGGGGAACTCGGATGGGAAGGACGGCACCACCGGGTCATGGGCGACGTGTGGTGGGTACAGGGCGATATCGACCGTGCGGTCGCGGCCTACCGGGCCGGACGCGACGAAGCGGAACAGCACGGGGTCGTGGGCGAGACAGCCGTAGCGCAGGCCCACCTCGCCTTCGCCGCGGCCCTGGCCGACCCTGCGCGCGCGGATGATGAACTCGACCTGGCCGAACGGATGCTGGAGTCCCTCAGCCTGCGCTCCAACGAGATCACCGCCCGCATCGCCGGTCTCGTACGCGATGCCGGACGGGGCGCTGACGTCCTCGATCGGGGTGCGGTGCTGCGTGCGGAGATCGATGTCTCGGGGATCGCCTACGCGGCCGCCAAACTCCAACTGGCCCTGTGCTTTCACCACGCGGTACTCGGCGATGACGCGGGGCTCCAGCTTGCGATCGATCAGTTGAGAGGGCTCACCCGCCGAGGCGGTTACGCGTACTACGTCGACATCGCGTACTTCATGGGCGACCTGCCGCTGCCCGTGGCCGCCCCTGGGCCGCGGTGGGTGGATGGACAGCGGAGGACGCGGCAACGGTGGAGAGGGCTGGTGACGGCACGCCGTCGACTGCTGGGGTTGCCGGCCTGAGCGCAGACGTCACCGACTTGAAGGGCGGCCGGGAGGTGTGGGCAACGCCGGGGCAGCGCTCATGCCCATCGCGAGTTGCGCTGGGCGACGGCGACCGGCAAGCCTCCCCGATCCCCATCTTCCTCCCCGAGCCGCGCGGCGTAGCGTGCGATGCGGTGACGCAGTTCGAGGCGGCCGCCGCGGTGGTTGGCCGGCGTGAAGAAAGCGGAGAGTTCGTCGATCAGCCGGGCGATGCCGGTAGGGCCGCTGCGCATTCTGTCCAGCAGTGGGCACAGGTGATAGTCGGCCTGGGTGGCTTCGGTCCATGCCAGCACGGTGCCGAGAGTTGTGCCGTACTGGGCGGTGAACCGGTCCGCCTGCCGCACGTCGGAGCAGAGCGCGGTCCAGTCCTCGTCTGGCATCTGCCATTCAGCCAGGGCGCGGCGGCGCCGGGCGTAGTTGATGCGCTCGGGAAGGACGTCTAGGTGGTGGGCGAGCGCTTCGGTGACGTCCTCGAAGCGTGTCCATAAACCGCTGTCGCCGAACTGGTGGCGGAGCTTGACGAGTGCGCTGTGGGCTTGACCGACAGGGATGTCGAGGGCTTCGGCACAGTTCCGCCATGATCCACCGGCAGCCATTTCGGCGAGTTTCAGGGAGGCCGCGCGCCGCAGGTGGCGCACCGTGTACAGGTTGGCCAGGGGAACGTGGGCGGCGAAGTCGCCGAAGTACTTGTCGTACCAGGACGTCGGGAGATGGGAGGGTACCTCTTCGACGGTGAAGCGGCAGGCGCGAGAGGGAACCCGCAGGGTGGCGTACTCCAGGGGGCCGGCGGCGTAGAAGCCGTGCACGCGGCGGGCCATGGCCCGCGCCAGGCCTGGTGAGAAGTCCGGCCGGCTGAAGAAGGACCGGCACGCGCTCGCGGGTGCGTTCTCGAAGGCGAACTGCGCCAGGGGGCGGACGCGTTCCCGCAATGCGGCCTCGTCGGGAGCCTCGTCCAACAGGGCCTTCGCGCTCAGGAGCAGCGCCCCGCATTGAGCACTGTCCTGCGGTGCGGACCACAGGAGCCGGAGCTGAGCGTTGCGCCGGGCGGGCGCCTTGAGGAGGTGCGCGTGAATGGGGGCCGCGTACTCGTCGATGAGCGAAGCGAGCCCGTCCGATGGGGCGAGATTTCTCCCAGCGGGCCAGCTCAGGGTGAGTAACTGGGCGATGGGGATGAGCTCTTGGATGGTCCAGCCACGAGGTTGCTCCTCATCCACGGAAGCTGCTGCGGGGAACAGGAGCTGATCGAGCTGGCGCTGCAGCTCGATGAGGTGCGCGTGGTCCGCAGGGGAAACCTGCGTCTGCACGTCGTGGTCGGTCGGCTGGTCGAGGCGCGCGCCGCAGAGGCGTACGCGAGAGACGCGATCGCCCGATCCGGGGACAGTGTTGCGGCACTGGACAGGATGCAGGCGAACACTGTTCGAGGGCTGGGTGATCAATGTGGCGCGGCCCGCGTAGGACTGGTTGATCGGCTTGCGGCAGGAGGGGCACCGTACGTCTAGGAGCCGTTGGTGCTGCGAGCAAGCGAAGACGACCGGCAGGTGCCAGCGCAGACTCCACGCGCCGCCGTACGCGACTTGGACCGCACTGCTGTCGCCGACGAGACAGTCGGGGCAGTAGCGGCTGGAGAAGTTCACGCTCCAGGACGCCGAATAGAAGTGGCTGACGCTGCCGAAGTATCCCTTCCGACCCGTCTGAGGGGATTCAGCTCCTCGCTTCACCCGTAGCGCCGGATAGGTCCTCGCGTACCGCATCAGCGCGAGGCCTCGTACTTCGGCTTCCGACAGGCCACTCTCCTGCGCGAACGCGGTGGCCGTGTCTGCGGGCAGTTCGAGCAGGTGGTCGGCGACGAGGCGACGCTGGCGACCGTCGCTGATCCCGCACAGCTCGGCGATGCGCCCTGGGGAGCGGCCGAGCCGGTAGGCGAGCCGGAGGAGATACCCCGGCAGGGACTCCTCCGGCAGCGGGTCCATGGAGCGGGCCAGCACACGACGCCGTACCTCGCTCATCCGGCGTCTTTCTGGGCCGGGCCGTCGTCGTCGAACACGGTGTTGCGGCCTTGGGAGTTCTTCTTCTGCGTCGGCTCGTGGGGCGGGATGTGGGGCTGTTCGCCTGACCCGGCGTCGAGGTCGGGCATGTCGTCCGGGGTGACCGTGAACTGGTTGAGCAGCCCCTTGGTCAGGCGCTCGCTCTTGTCCTCCATGGCGCGGCGGCAGCCGTGCTGGATGAGCTTCTCCAGGATGCCGACGACGCCCTTGGTGCGGTTGAACAGGTACTCGGGCATGTCGCCCTCGGTGAGCATGCCGGTGGTGTCGCTCAGCAGGCGCAACTCGCCCTCCAAGCGGCGGAGATGGACCATCCAGGCCTCCATCTGCGCTGGTGTCTTGTACCTGAACGGGTCGAGGTCGACGACCTGGAAGCGGCGTTCGTGCTGGCTTGCGGCGTGGGCGTTGGGGCTGCGGCCGGCGTCCTTGACCGGCTCGTAGATCCACTCCTGGGTCTTGGGGTCGCGGCGGCCTTCGCGCAGCAGGCCCGAGGTGGGGATGCCGACGCCGACGAGGATGAGGGTGACGGGCATGCTCATCATTTCGCGGATCAGGTCGAGGACGTCCTGGTCGGCTTCGCGATGCAGCTTGAGGCGGGTGATGTCGTCGATCACGAGGGCCTTCGTGGCGTGCTCGACGACTGCGGTCTTGACGGTGCGCACGAGGTCTTCCAGTCGCATGCCCTTGTAGTCCTCGCCGTAGAAGTCGAGGATGCGCTGGCAGGTGGAGATGGGGGTGGCCTTGACGGGGCAGCGTACGTAGGCGACGGGGGCGACCAGGTCGCGGGTGCCGGGCATGGCGTCGGGGTTCGCGTAGTTGTTCAGGGCCAGCCACTCTTCCTGGAAGATGGCCAGGGCCTCGCAGATGGTCTCGGTCTTGCCCTGGGCGCCGTCGCCGTTGACCATGATGCCGCCGCGGGTTCCGGCCTTGTGGCTGAAGGCGCCGTCCTCGACGCGGGCGAGGACGGCGTGGGCGACGCGTTCGCTCATGGGGGTGGCCTGGATCGGCAGGGAGCTGTGCGTCGCGAGGCGATGCAGATCGTGGATGCGTTTCTGGCGCTTCGTGAGGCGTTTGTACTGCTCAGCGGTGAGGATCGGCGCAGGGACGAAGGCGTCGCGGGTCTCGCACCATCGGTTCCAGCCTTCGAAGGTGGTGCGGTCCACCGCCGGGCCGGGAAGGAACGACAGCGGGTTCTGCTTCGAGGTCACTGACTGGCCTCTTCCTCGGCCTCGCCGGCCGTGATGGTGGAGTCGTCATCGTCAAAGTCGTCGTCCAGCAGCGCCATCAAGCTCGACGAGCGCAGCCGTTCGGACAGATCGGGGGACGTGGGCAGCTCGTCGGGGACCGCTGCCTCGCGACGGCGCCGACGTTCGCTGTTCACCGCGTCGTGTACTTGCTGAGCGCGGTCCTTCGGGCGCAGGGGGACGACCTTGCTGTCAGAGAAACCTGCCCGCGCAGAGGGAACGGGGGCGGGTTGCGGCGACTTCCTCTCGGTCGCGTCTGCGGGGCGGTCGGCGGCCGCCGCGGCCCGCTGGGCGACTTCGCGCGCGTGCTCGGTGCGCTTCCTCTTGGAGAGCTGTGTCGGCCACTTCTCGACCGGGATGTTGCCACCGATCAACTCCAGGAGCACCGGGAGGAGTTCGGTGTCCGACTTCGGGGCAAGGCCTGTCTTGCGTAGTTCTCGCATGGCTTCACGGACGCGGGCGTCGCTGAACGCGGGAACCTCGCCTTCTTCGGGCAGTCCGGTCCAGCGCAGTGTGTGCCAGTCGTGCGTATTGGGGTCCTGGAAGAAGACGAAGCATGGGTCACGTGGGTCGCGGTGGACGACGTATTTGTTCTTGTCCGTCCCGCCGCGGTGGGAGAGCTTGCCGCGGTAGGGATCCAGGGCGGGGCCGTCGTACCAGAGGTTCTTGACCTTCACCCCGCGCCTGCCGTGGATCATGAGCTTGTGCCGCGGCAGGAGCTGATAGTACAGCTCGGCGGGCGGAATCCGAAGGGCGAAGCCGCCCTGGGACATGGCCGCCGTGAACAGGCTGTTGGGGCTGTGATCGCCACGCGGGTCCCAGCTCGGGGCGTACGAGCCGAAGCGCCGGTTCTGCCAGGTCTCGACAACCCAGGTGGCGATAACGTGTTCCATCTCCGTCACGGTCAGGCAGGCGTCGGCCTCAGGGTCCACGCCCCGGTCGGCGACGTCCGTGCCCTGGTAGCCGAGCAGGAGGGCGAACAGCAGCGACCTGATGGCGCCGAACGTCCGCTCCACGGAGTGCTTGTCGGTCGGACGCAGAACGCGGCTGGGCTTGATGTTCGCCTTGATGACCCGCTGCACCTCGACGAGGTGGTGGTTGCGGTAGACGGAGCCGTGGTCGGTGGTGACCGTCTCGGGAGGGAAGAACGGCAGCCCGGCGACCTCGTACCCGGCGAACTCCGCGACCACCATGTTGGGGACGCCGGGGTAGGCCCACTCCACATTCTTGCCCCACTCCGGGCGCATCGGCAGCGGCATCATCATGTCCCGCAGCACCATCGCGACGTCGATCGACTTGTCGGAGACAAGACTGAGCCGGAACGCCACGATCGAGCGGGTGTAGACGTCCAATGCCAGCGTCAGATGTACGGACACCGGGTCGCCGAACACGTTGTCCAGTACTTTCACCGGCAGCACCGTGCTGTCCAGGGCCACCACCTGGCCGGGGCGGTGCACCACGACGTGCCGTCCTGTCGCGTACTGCTGGGCCTTCGCCGCCGAGCGTGCGTAGCGCTGCCGCGCACCGTTGGAGCCGAACCACTCCTTCCAGATGGCCCGTAGGGTGTCGTAGTTGGGGATCTGCACGCGCGGCTTCTCAGCGGGTTCAGCATCTGTAGCTTTACCCTCCGTGCCTCCTGTTGCATCGCCGTCTTTGGGCTTGGTATCCGGGGCCTCGAAAACCTCGCGCACGTACTGGTGGATGAGACGCTGTTTGTCCCGCATGGTCAGCTTCGAGCGGCGAGTCGTCGACTCCGCGTACACCGCGAACAACGCCTCGCGCACTTCGGGGGTGATCGTGTGCCCGGTCGCCTCGCGCAGCCAGCGGTCGTCCGCGACGCCGATCGGGCCGTATTTCGCCCGCGCAGTGTCCCAGCGGATCAGCGTGCGCACACTCACCCGGTGCAGCCCGTTCGCTTTCGCTTGGGCGGGAGCTTCGGCCGCGGTCTTGCGAAGTTCGTTCTCCTTGGCGTGGCGGCGATCGGTCAGCGTCGTGGTGTCCGGGTTGTACTGCGGTCGTGGTTCATGCGGCAACGCGTCACACGGATCGCCGCTGCGAAACCCCGTTTCGGCCTCCCGCAAGTGCTCCATACGGAGCATGACGATCTCGCGCTGATGCTCCGTAAGGTCGTCCATCGACTTGGGCTGACGGCCCCGGTCCGCGGCGGGCAGGTCCGTGCGGGTTCGCGTGGAGGGGCGACAGTCCGGGCGATGCATCAGTTCGCTGATCGAGGTCTTCCACGTCTCGCCATCCTCGTCGACGAGCGTGACCCGGCCGAGGTGCGGCAGGCAGGACTGGATCCGCCACGCGCTGCCGTTGATGATCAGCTCGGCGCCGGTCGACAGATTCCACATGGGATCGAGGGAAGTGCTCACTGCGGCAGCTGCCGGTGATGCTGCTGAGGAGCGAGCCGCACCAGGCTCGCGTCCCCGAACGGCCCGGAGAGATCCACGCCGAGGTGACGGTGCCACAGCAGGTGGATCGCATGGGCCCGGGCGATCGCCGGGATGCGGCAGCGCTGCGCCAACTCGCCGAACGGCAAGGGGCCTTGTGCCGCCACTTCCTGTAATTGCTCTTGGATTCCCAGCACATCCGGCAGCGGACGCCGCTCTGCGGAGAGCGCGTCCACGTTTGTCCATACGTGCTGGCGCCAGCCCACCACGACGCCGTACTGCCAGCCCGCCGACAATGCCGCCTCCGCCGCCGCGGCGAACTTCAGCGCGTCTTCCCGCTTGATCCGGCCGTCCGGACGTACGTCGATCAGGACGAGCCCAGACTCCGTCACGAGCAGGAAGTCCGGGGTGTGCCGGATCACCTTGCCGCCGGAGAAGAACCGCAGCAGGAAGGGCTGGCACAGGGCCTCAATCAGGCCGGCGGCGAAGTCGGCCACCAGCAGCAGCCGCTCCTCCTCATGGCTCTCGAAACCGTGGTGCCGGTCCGTCGCCATCAGGTACTCGAGACCCGGGCGGTGGAACTGGTCCGTGCGCCAGGTGAAACGGCGTACTGGAACGCTCCGCCGGAGATCCACCTTGTCCAGGTCACGCACCGGGCTGGTGACCGGAGTCTGGCCGAACTTCCACATCGTGCTCCAGCGCTCGGGCCACGCCCCATCCAGGTCCAATGCTTGTGCGTAGTCCGTGAAACCGGAATCCAGCACGGCGAGGTCTTCCAGGGCGCACACGTCCGACCACGTGCCCCCATGGGACGGTGTCGATCCGGTGCGCCAGCCCTGCCCCAAAGCTGTCGAATTCATCCGAGAGTGCCTGCCTCCGCACCGTGATGGGTAAGCCCAAAAGCGCATTGACCGTACGGCGCTCAGCCCGCCCCGAGTGGCCGCCCGTTCGCAACTCACGCGTACGAGTGAAAATCTGACCGTTTCCCTGTTGCCACAGACGGCCGGCTGATTCGTTACGCGGAGTTCCAGATGGCCACTGTGGTTACGGCGCACGGATTCCGTCGATCTCAAGTTCCCAAGGGGGGCTCCCATAGTGGCGTCGGTGTCGGGCATGGCGGCAGGAGGAATGGTGTGGTCACTGATCGACTTGCGCGCAGCCTGACACCGCTGCCTGAGGAGTCCTTGCCCGGATTCGTGCTGCGTCTGGCGTACCGTCTGGAGCGGTCCCCTCTGCGGATCGGCGAACTATGCGGTCTTGTCGACCAGGGGCGGCTCAACAGTCTGTACCTCAGGGCTATTCCGGACGATGTCCTGGCCGTCTTCGCCTCGGTGACACACCTGGCGCATGAGGAGGCTGAGCGGCTCACTTTGCGCCGTTTTAAGCGGGTTTACCGCCCTCTGGCTAGGGTGCGCACGAACACGGCGCGCATCGGAGCCAGTGCATCCACTAATTGGGCCGTGAACCAGTCGAGCCGCTACTGTCCCGACTGCCTGCGGGGTAACGGCAGTCAGCAGGAGAGCCTCTATGGAGGCGCATGGCGGTTGCAATGGCACCTGCCGATCGTCTTCGCTTGCCTGCCCCACCGTCGCCTCCTGGAATACCTCTGCCCGGATTGCGGGCTTCCCGTGAACGGTCCAACCAGTGGGCGTCGCGACCTGGTGAAGAACGCCGGGATGCCCGGACAACATCCCGCCGAATGCCGCAACAGGCCCGGAGCGGAACGCAGCCACACGGTTCATTGGAGGGGAATTCCACCGTGCCCCGGCAGGCTCGATCAGCGAGGCGACGGGATGTGCGCTCGCCCAATACTGCAGACCGATGACCTTGAACGTCTCTTGTCATTGCAGCAGCGCATCTGGCGCCACTTGAATCCGGACCCGGCTGCGTCGAGCATGAGCGGTGCCGCGGAGTCGGATGCGACGTACTTTCCGGACCTCATTGCGATGACGCATCTGATCAAGATGACGTGGCCGCTGGGAGCTGAGCTCCTTCCCTCCTCCTGCCTTGTCGATCTCGTCGGCACCCACGCGGAACCCGCCGCAGCGCTCATCAGCGCAGATCGTAAGGAAAGGCGCAGCCTGAGTCTGGTCGGGACCAAGGCACCTCCGAGTGATCCGGACGTGTGTGGGGCCTTGCTCCTCGCGGCCGACACGCTGCTGGGCGATCGCCAACTTGCTTCTCTCCGCAGTCGCGTCAATCCGCTTGCGCGCGAGGCCTATCGACGCTCTCCCCCCTACGCCGGAAGTGTCCTGCGGAAGCAGGACATTTCAAACACATTGTCACGAGCGGTCGCCCGGCGCCTTCATGGCGTCCCGACTCTCGCCCGCCATCGTGAAATCCGCCCCTCACACCAATTTCGCGCGGAGGACATTCCCGCTTACGTGCCCCGCGTGTGGTTCCAGCGGCACTTCGCTGGAATCGTTGAGGCGTTGCCGAGGAGGGACTGGCAGACCGAGCGTTGTCTGCGGCGGGCCGCCTCACTGCGCCTCGCTGAACTCCTCACCGGGAAGCGCTGGATCGAGTGTGCGCCCCTACTCGGGATGCCCAATGGGAGTGCGCAAAGCACGCTCCTTCGGATTGGGCCCCGTCTGGACGCCGCAGGTCTGTGGCCGTCTTTTGAAGACGCTGCCGAGCGCGTCGCTCAGGATCTGAGTGGGGCGGTGTTCCGCGTGAACTTTGCTAACAGGCGTCGGTTAATGGCAAATTGGCGCATGCGAGCGAGCGATTGGAACGTCATGCGGGAGGGACTCCCTGGCCTTACTGAGCACGGGGCCCATGCGGATCCACGCCTCGCCTCGATCTGTGTCTGGAGTGAAGTCACGCAAGGTGAGCACATCTACAGTCCTACAGTGCTTGAACTGCGCAGCCTAGGCAGTACCAGCGAAGCCCGTCGGCTTGGCGGATGTGCCGGCAAATTCATGAACGTCGATCACGATGGCGCGACTTTGAGGCTGCGTCGGAGGCTCTACCTGTACGCGGACCGGCTGGCGCTTGCGTGTGATCTCGACCGAGAGCAGAGCATTCCGGTCGACGAGATCGTCCGAGAAGAGACGGAGTCCGAGACCGTGCCCCATGTCCGGCCGCTAGTCGAGGCTTACCAAGCCGAACTTGAGCTCTGGCGGCGCACTGTACGGGATGGGCGGCGTGGCCGCGCCGCCCGGAAGGCACTGCGCGCCCCAAGCGTTTGAGGCATGACGGCGTCCCGTCGGGGACATCGAAGGGCTCGCAGTGCCGGTACACCAGCTTTTGTTGTGTCTGCGGACGGCGAGAACGCCAAGAGTGAGAGCGGTGTTCCCGGAGGCGGGAGAGCATTGCTGCCGTCGGTAGGCGATTACCGCAGCGTATGCCGGTAGCCCTCGAGTCGGTTGATCAGGATCTCCCCGTCGGGGGTCAGGACGTGAGGCTCGTGCACTCCCATGTCGGCCAGGAGGTCGGAGACGAGTGCGCAGGCCACGACAACGGCCTCTCGCTGGTCGGTGACAATGGCGGAGAGATCGCCAGTGGTCTGCGCAGGAGCTGCTGGGAGCGGCGTCGCAGGGCCGTGGTGGAAGGTGTGCTCCGACGCGATCAGGTGCACGGGCTTGTCTCTGTTGTCGAAGCGGTGGAGTGCGGCGGACAGCATCAGGTCGCCGGCCGATCCGGTCTCCGCCGCCCAGGCTGCGGCAGCCTGTACCAGGGCCACGACGTCGAGTTCGAGTCCGCGCTGGAACAGCCGCTTGGGGCCGTCGTCGTTGGTGTGGTCGCTCTGGAGGTTGATGGGCACCGCCGCGTAGAAGCTGCCGTCCTGGTGGAGTTGGCCGGTCGGTACGCCCTCGAAGCGGACCTGGCGGCGGCCAACCAGCACGGGGCGGGCCGGTTGCACGTTGGTGGTCACACCTTCGCCGGCGAGCTTGACGAAGCGGTCGAACGCCGCGTCCCGATCCACTCGTGTGGTCACGGGATAGGCGCCGCGGACGGCCGGAACGGCGGCCATGCTGACCCAGCCCGGGTAGTAGGTCACCTTGGGGCTGCCGCCGTGGGCCGTGCTGGTCAAGTAGCCCGAGAGGTAGCCGAAGCCCGCGTCAGTGACCTGGTGGAGACGGTCGATGTCGTCGGAGGCGGCCTGGAAGCGGTCACGGTAGCGCTGGGCGATCTCGGACTCGGCAAGGGTGCGGGTCGTGGTGCCGTGCCGGACGTAGACACGGAAGTGGTAGTCGTTGCCTGGGGCTGCGACCGCGTGCGGGGCCTGGGTGCTCGCGGGCACGGTGAGGACCCAGTAGATCTTGCCCACCTTGCTCTCGGACTTCAGCGGTCGTACGCCGACGTTGGGTACGACGGGCTGGATCCAGTTCGCGAGCACGGAGCGGATCCATTCCTCGCCGTGGCCTTGGACCGGGTCGAAGGGGGCCAAGTCGTGGGCGTGGTCCTGATTGCCGTCGTCGACGCCGATGACGACCATGCCGCCGGCGGTGTTGGCCATGGCGGACACGTCCTTGGCGAGTTCCTTCTTGCCCGCGTCGGTGCCCTTATAGAAGTCCTTCTTCCAATCGAGGTCGACACTCTCGGGGATGTGGTTCTCGACCGCACGCTGCAGATCGGCCTCGGTGAGGTCGTCGGGGTGTCGCCCCAGGGCGGCAGTGAGCCGTGCGGGCAGGGCCATAGGAACTCCAATGTGTTCACGACATGCTGGCGATCGCCGGCCAGATCACGCTAAGCGGAATCACCGGGCCGTCACCACGCAATTCAGGTACTGCGCCCGCCATCCGTCATCGGGCTCGCCCAGGGCCAGTTGGACGCGGTGCGAGAGCTGCGCATGGAGTGGGCGTGACGCCCCGTCGGCTGGCCGTTGAACCAGTTGGACGCTCCAGCGCACGTAGAGACCCCGGCCGCAGATGCCCGGGGTCCGTGCCGTCTCGCCGCGCGGAGAAGGTCGCCTTCTCGCGGCGCGGGTCAGCGCCGTTCCCTGGTCTGTCCCCCGGTGGTCGCCCTGGTGCGCGCGGGCCTGTCCTCGTTCCTCTTCTCCGTACCCACAAGAGCCGGGTTGGCGAGGGAGTCAGTGAGGCTGGGTGGGGGTGGTGGAGGAGGCGGGGGCGGGTTTCCCTGGTTCTGTGTGTCTGTCATGGCCGTCAGTGTGCAGCACGAGACTGACAGTGGAGAGGCAGATCCCGGCGCCGACGGCGGCCAGAGCGACTGTCCAGCGTTTCGTCTTCCGCTGGTGCACTGCCTCGTTCTTCTCGAAGAAGCCCACCCTCGTTCCGGCGAGCGCCCCCAGAGTTGCGCCCTTTGTCGAGCGTGCGTAGGTGTCCAGGGTTTCCCGTGGCTTGAGATCCTCGTACTCGGCGAGGTTGAAGATCGCAATGCCGAAGCCGATGGCGACCGCGTACGCCAGGAAGGCCGCGGCGCCGGTGAACGGCTCGTAGCTCCGGGAAGCCAGGAACTGCGCGGCAGTGGCAGCGAATCCCACCAGAAAGATTGCCTTGGTGTCTACCTTCGCGCCCGACTCGGCCTGCCGCGCCAGACGCGCCGCGAGTTCGCTGTTGATCAGCTCCAGGGTCTGTTCCTGTTGCTGGAGTTCTTGCGGTGTCATCGCCGGGGGCGGGGCTGGTGTGGCTGCCATCTGCCGATGATGCCGCACGCCTCTGACAGCCCAGCAACAAGCCCAACCCTGGGCGCTGGCAGCTGAACGACGGAAGGCGGCGTCACAGCTGGAGCACCGGGCACCACCGCCGAAAAGATCGCTGACGCTGGCACCGAACTGTGCAGACGCACGAGCAGGGTTACATGCGCGGCGAGCCGGTGCGGCACACCAACGACCAACTGATTCGGAGAGAACGTTCTGGTACCCCTTGCGGCCTACGATGTCCCAAAGTGTCAACTAGCGTTCCTGGTCACACGGCTTGTGACGAGGGATTGTCACTCGACGTCGACTCCGTAAGCCCGAGCGAGGCCGTCGAGCCCATCAGCCCAGCCCTGGCCGAGAGCCCGGAGCTTCCACACGGGGTTGCCGTCGACACTGTGCCTGTAGAGCTCGGTGATGACCATCGCTCGGATGGAAGGATCGGCGGGAGGCCTGAACGTCCACGCGGTGCCGCTTACGCAATCCAGGTCCAGGGTTGCGTGAGTGAGGGACCCGCAGGTGAGTCCGGTGTCAACATCCATGTTGATGGCGACAGCGACGCGGTGTACCCGGTCGGGTAGCGCGGAAAGGTGGACGGTGGCGCGTTCCACCGTGTGTGATCCTTCCTGCTGTTTGCCGAGGAGGCGGGCGCCTCCGTCGGCGGCAGAGGGCTGGTTGTAGAAGACGAAGTCCTCGTCGCTGCAGACCCGGCCGTCGTTCCCGAGCAAGAACAGAGTGAGGTCTGCGTCTGCGCCGGCGAAGGTGAAGGAGACGCGAAGTCCTTGCCAGGCTTCCTCGGGGAGTACGAGCGTCTGGCCCGCGATGAGTACTGCGGACGCGGCCGGGGGAGCGACGGGGACGGGAGGTGGTGAGAGAGTCTGATGCTTCCACTCGGCGAACGCTCTGATCCGGTACGGATCGCCTACCCCGGCTCGGGGATCGGGAGGCGTGTTGGCGCCGAGGGCGATGTCCAAGTCCGCGAGGGACGGTTCACCAGAGCTGGAGTCGTCTTGGGCACCGTCCAGCAGGGCTTGTAGGCCGGCAATGCGCGTGGTGTCCAGTGGTTTGAGCGTGCTGGAGAGATTGCCGGAGGCGGTGGTGGTGACGGAACAGGCGGTGTCCTGGCCGATGTCGAGGAAACGTAGGGCGTCCTCGGGCGTCCGCCAAGGTGTTGACTCGATTGCCTGTCGTGTCCACCGGCCGTAAGCGACAAAGCCGAGTCGCTGTGTATCGGGAAGGCGCGTCATGACGGCCAGGTCGATGGCCTGGATGCCGGGTGCGGTTGCGAAGCCTTCCTTGAGAGTGGCGACGATGTTGGAGCCCATGGCTGTCAACCACCACAGGGTCCGGTCACGTTTGGTGAGATTCTTCAGGGTGGGACGGCCACTGGGGGTCAGGCCTGCGGTCTGGGTGGGCATCGTGTCCAGGTCCTGCTGCCGCATCACGACGGACAGCACCGAGCCCTCCACGCCGACTGCACAGCCGGCGGCGGGATTGTCGGAGAACGCGGTGTTGACCGCCTCGCAGACAGTGGCCTCGTCGTTGGCCAGCAACGCGTGCCACCACGCTCCTGCCTCGGTGACCATCTGTTCACGGACGGCGTGTAGACGCGCGGACTCCGAGGCCAGGTACGCGGGAGCGTCCGCCTGCGCACGCTGTTTGGCGGCAGCTCGTTCGGCACGTGCGAGTCGGCCTACTCCTTGCAGGTGGAAGGCCTGGGCTTCGGCGAGTGCCCATGGCAGGCCGAGTTGCGGAGCACCTGGGATCAGAGGCGGTTGCGCAGCGGCGAAGGTCTGCAAGTGGACACTGGTCATTTGCAGCCTGAGTTCTTGCAGTTGAGCAATGGCGGCGTCGCGTTCCGCCTCCTGCTGGGCTCGTTCGGCCTGGCGGCGTGCTCGCTCCAACTGACCGGCCGACGGGGCAACCGACCGAGTCTGAGCGGTGCGACGCGTAGTGGTCCGGCGCCGACTGCCACTGAGTGAACTCGACGCGTAGAAGGGACCGAGTCCCGTCGACACCCTTGCGCCGCCACTGCCCACACTGAGCCTCGCCGCACGAGGACCGACGGACGTTCGCACGCCTCGTGTGGAGACACGAACACTCAGCCCAGGCACACCGACACGGAACCCGAATCCCATGGCCCACCTCTTTCCCCGGGGGCACAGTGTGGCACCAACAGAAACTTCGGGAGTACGTGCCAGGCTCATTCACCCCTGGGAGGTTGGTCATCTGGAGCGAGGAGCGGGGACTGAAGTCATCTCAGGGGCGCATTCCACCCAAAGCCGAGACGGTCGAGCACCAGCGGACTACCGTTTCCCTCTCAGCGATCAAGGGGGGGCGAAGGATGCGGTCGACGTCGTTGCGCAAAGGGGAGAACCAGGCGCTGCTGGCGGCACCGGTGGTACTGACGGTGTCGGTTCAGGGGTTGACCGCGGATGTCTCGGCGCTGTTGCTAGGGGCGGACGGCAAGGTTCGCAGCGACGAGGACTTGGTCTTCTACAACCACCCGTCCCAAGACGGTGTGTCAATGGCTGGCTCGGCGGTCACGGTGGATCTCGTCCGTGTGCCAGCTGATGTGGACCGGGTGGTCGTTGTGGTGAGTGCTGATCCGCTTCAGCCCGGCGCGGTCTTCACCCGCGCTCCGCTTCTGACGATTACCCAGTCAGCGGCGTCCGCCATGTCGTTCATCGCGCCGGACTTCACATCCGGCGAGACGGTTGTGGTCCTGGCGGAGCTTTACCGGCGGAACAAAGGATGGAAGATCCGCGCTGTAGGACAGGGGTATGCCTCAGGCCTAGCTGGTCTGGCCACCGACTACGGAGTGGATGTCGACCCCGAGCCCATTCCCACACCCGTGTCTCTTCCCGCCCAAGGGCATCCGAATTCGAGTTCAGCGGGGTCTGCGGTTGACTTGTCGAAGGTCGAACGACTGGCCCCGGCGCTGCTGCCCCCAGCTCGTCAGGCCGGCAACGCCCTCGTGGACCGGGGCATCTCGAACCGGCGCGCGGCCGTGTACCTGATCCTGGACCACGACTGGCACATGGAAGAGCTGTACGAGTCGTTTGCCGTGCAGGCCTTCGCAGAGCGTGTCCTCGCGCTGTCGGCCAACCTTGACGATGACGGCACCGTGCCCGTGGTTTTCTCCAGCGGAAGAGAACCTTTTCTGGAGGAGATCCGTCTCGACAACTACCGCGGGCGTATCGGGCAGTTGCACACCCAGGTGGACTGGGGCTGGGGCAATGTCGCCGACGCCATGCGTCGCGCAGTGGGGCACTACCAGGAGTCAGGAGCGGCTGACCCGGCCTTCATCGTGACGCAGGTCGGAGATGAGCCATGGGACAAGGCCGAGGTCCGCTCCTTGCTGCAGAACACCGCATCGCTCGGGGTGTTCTGGCTGTTCGTCGGGTTCGGACGCGGCAAGCTCGCGTTCTACAAGAACCTCAACGCATCCGCCTCCGCCACCTTCTCCAACGTGGCCTTCTACGATGCGAGCAAGAACCCGGGATCGGTGCCCGACGAGCGGTTCTACGCCGGCCTCATCGACGCCTTCGCGCTCTGGTTGCGGCGTTGAGCCAACCGCCACTTGCGCACCGACTGAGCAGCCTCATCGCCTCTGATCAGGCCGTGCCCAATCTTCGGCGCTACTTCGGCATCAGCTTGGACCTGGAAACGGTGTCATTCACGGGCGGTCGTTTCGAGCATTTGGCCGGCAGAGGGGATCGTCAACCGGTAGCGAATGTAGTGACCGCCGATGATCTTATTGCTGTTCAGACCCTGTCGGTCAGGATCCCTGCGCAGGTCGCCTTGGACCTCTTGGAAGGCGACCTTGGTCTCCGAATGTCCGAACTACTGGGCAGAGTTCCCCATGACGTCGACATGGTCGAAGCTGAGGTCACCGACCTGGGCGATGGGGCACCGGCCCACACTGCCTGGCGTGTTCTCTGTGGCCAACCCGGTGTCGGGTGAGTGACGGCCGGCAAGCTCCTCGCCCGGAAGAGACCGCGGTTGTTGCCCGTCTACGATCAGGTCGTTCGCTGTGTCCTCGAGCGGCCGAAGTCATTCTGGCTTGAGTTGCATGGCGCACTGCGTGCCGACAACCAGGCGTTGCACCGCGAGCTGATGGCTCTACGACAGGCCGCTGGCCTCCCTGCGACCGTCAGCGCGCTTCGAGTCTGCGATGTGGTGTTGTGGATGCATCACCGTGCGGATCATCAGAAGGGACGTTGCACCGAGACCTGAAGTTCCCGGCGAAACATCCTCTGACCTGCGGTGTACCAAAGTGCCAAATATCTCTCTGATTCCGTACTTCCAGTACCAGAAGCTAGTTGGCATCAGCGCAGGTCACGAACGCCTTCTGGTGCCAACTATCGGTCCTGGTCACACGACTTTGCCATCTCTTTACAACGCGCCCCGCCGCTGTCTCGTCTCTCCGCTCGATCCGTCACCCCGCCCGACCGACGGGCGGACGGACCGAAGCAAGGGGAGTCATCCATGCGTACAACTGTCCTGGGCGTCGCGGCACTTGCCTGCGCGGCCGTGCTCACCGGTGCGGCGCCCGCCTTCGCCGACGCGACGCCGAGTCCCGTCCCCAGCGCGCCGGGCGAGCCCAGCGCGGAGCCGACTGTCGCGCCCAGTGCCGAGCCGACCGCCGTGCCCAGTGCCGAACCGACCACCGTTCCGAGTGAGGCGCCCGGCGCCCAGGTCTCCGTCGTGCCCAGCGGGGCGCCGGACACCGGCGTGACGGCCCCGTCCTCGGACGGCAAGGGCGGGCTCGTCGGCGGGGGTGCCGCCGCGGCGGTCGTCCTCGGGGGCGGTGCCGCCTTCGTCGTACGGCGTCGGCGGGCGAGCGGGGCGTGAGTCCGCTCTCGCGGCGCGCCTTCGCGCTCGCGGCCCCGGCAGCGCTGCTCGTGGGCTGCGGCGGTCCGGGAGCCGGGACGGGAGTCCGCACCTCGGCCACCGAGACACCCGCCGCCAAGTCGACCGCGCGGAACGGGAGTTCGGTGCCGGTCCGGCTGCGGATACCGGCCATCGGGGTC
The DNA here is from genome assembly GCF_015163075.1 of Streptomyces justiciae. Classification (GTDB taxonomy): domain Bacteria; phylum Actinomycetota; class Actinomycetes; order Streptomycetales; family Streptomycetaceae; genus Streptomyces; species Streptomyces justiciae. The sequence continues at coordinate 90,744 of NZ_JADDXU010000026.1, read as the reverse complement.
GACACCCCGGTCCTCCGGCTGGGGCTCGCGGCGGACGGCACCGTCCAGGTGCCGCCGATCACGGCGCACGACCGGGCCGGGTGGTACGAGCACTCGCCGGTGCCGGGGCGGACCGGACCCTCGGTGATCCTCGGCCATGTCACGGTCGGCTCCTACGGCGACGGCGTCTTCCGGCACCTCGCGGCACTGCGCCGCGGCGACCGGATCACGGCGACGCTGAAGGACGGCACCTCGGCCGGGTTCGCCGTCACCGCCGTACGGACCGTTGCCAAGGCCGACTTCCCGACCGACGAGGTGTACGGCGACGTCGACCGGCCCGAGTTGCGCCTCATCACCTGTGGCGGCCCGCGGACCGGCGACGGATACCCCGACAACGTGATCGTCTTCGCCGCGGTGAGCGCCACCGGTCGCTGACCGGAGCCGCCGGATCCCGCCCCGTCGGAACGCGTGCCGACGGTTCGGGGTCTTCACCCACGAACCCCCCACCCACTGGAGAACGTTGAAACGGTCCCGAGAGAAGGCGGCGTCCGAGCTGTTCGCCGCGCTCTACCCGCGCCTCGCCGGCTGGTGCCGGCGGCTGGTCGACGACGACGAGACGGCCCACGAGATCGCCTCGGAGGCGTTCACCAGACTGTGGGCGCGCTGGACCGCGGTGGACGAACCGCAGGGCTTTCTCTACGTCACCACGGCCAACCTCGTCCGCGACCACTGGCGCAAGCTGGAGCGCGAGCGCCGGGCCGTGCGCCGGGTCGCCACGGAGGCGGAGCTCGGGCCCTCGTCCGAACCGGCGGACCCCTCGGTACGGTTGCTCGTCCAGTCGCTGCCGGAACGCCTGCGCGTCCCGATCCTCCTGCACTACTACGCCGACATGCCCGTCCGGGAGGTGGCGATGCTGACCGGACGCAAGGAAGGAACCGTCAAGGCCGACCTCCACGCGGCCCGCGAACTGCTCCGCGCCCACCTGAGGAGGAGTCTTGATCACACCAGCTGACGACGGCCCGGACTTCGACTTCGGCTCCGAACGTGGCTTCGGCTTCCAGACCGACCCCGCCCCTGATTCCGCCTTCGACGACCCGCTCGCCGTCATCCTGCGTCCCCCGGCCGAGTATCTCGGCCCGCCGCCCGGGAGCTACGAGGCCATCCGACGCGGCGCCGCCCGGCGCAAGCTGCTGCGGGCCGCCGCCGGGGCGGGACTGGTGTGCGCCGTCGCCGCTCTCGTCGTACTGCCGTTGCGCCTGGCGACTCCTGACACCCCGGCGTCTCCCACCGTCCCGCTCGCCCCGCCACCCGCGAGCAGCCCCGCCTCCACGCCCGCCGGCAGCCCCCCGAGCGACTCCGCGGTGCCGTCGGAACCGACCGAGACCCCCGAGCCCTCGCCCAGCGCGGTGCCTTCGCGGACCGTGCCGACCGTCGCGCCGTCCGCGCCCGGGACGGGCCCCTGAAACCCTTTTTGAACATGTTCAACTTCAGGCGTACGCTCCTCCCATGAGCGACAGAGCCGCCCTGCTCAAGGGCATCCGTGCCTGGTTGGTCCTCTTCGTCATCTGCCTGGTGCTCAGCGGCGCCACGGCCTTCCCGCTCGTCCACGAACTGCGCTGGACCGAGGAGTTGCTGACGCACCTGCCCGCGCCCGACGCCCTGACGGACTGGATCACCCGGGTCCGGCAGGGCCTCGACACCGCCGACGCCGACTACCCGTTCCTCCTCTACGGCACCGACTGGCTGGCCTTCGCGCACCTCGTCATCGCGGTCGCCTTCTACGGGCCCTACCGCGACCCGGTCCGCAACATCTGGGTCGTCGAGTTCGGGATGATCGCCTGCGCCGGGATCGTCCCGCTCGCGCTGGTCTGCGGGCCGATCCGCGGCATCCCGTTCTGGTGGAGCGTGATCGACATGGCGTTCGGGGTCTTCGGGGTCGTACCGCTGTACGTCGTACGGAAGAAGATCAAGCGGCTGGAGGCGATGACCGCCGTGGCTCCCGTGCCCGCCGCGCTCGCTACTTGAGCGCGGCCGTGACGATCCGGTCGATGACCGGGTTCGACGACTCGTCCTTGGCGTCCGTGTCGCCCACCGAGTAGACGACGGTACGACGCAGATCGCGGGTCGCGGCGACCGCGGTGCTGTAGCCGTAGCGCGCCCCCGTCTTGAACCAGTAGACCCGGTCGCCCACCGCCATGCGCTGCAACCCGGCGCTGAAGGTCGCCCCCTCGATGTCCGCCGGGACCGTGAACATCTCCTCCAACTGCGGTCCCGGCACGATCCGGCCCCGGAACAGCGCGTGGAGCAACCGCTCCAGATCCGCGGTCGTCGAGATCATGTCGCCGGCCGCGAAACGGTCCGCCTGGTTCCACTCGGTGACGTCGACGAGGCTCGTCGTCCCGTCCGCCGCCGTCATCCGCTGGTAGCCGCGGTTGTGCGGGCCGCGGATGCGGGGGTCGGTGCCGGGGAAGTACGTGTCCCGCATGCCGGCCGGGAGCAGCACGCGCCGGGTGGCCTCGGTGGCGTACGAGTGTCCCGTCACCTTCTCGATCAGCAGGCCGAGGACCGTGTAACTGATGTTGAGGTACTGCTGCTGCGTCCCCGGTGTGAAGGCCGGGCCCTTCGCGATCGCCGACGCCACGACCTGCCGCGGGGGCAGCGTGTCGAAGCGGTGGGCGTACGGGTCGTCGAAGCTGTCGCCCGGCTTGATGCCGCTCGTGTGGTTCAGCAACTGGCGTACCGAGATCGGGTCGAAGGCGGCGGTGAACAGGCCCGGGAGGTAGCGCTGGACGGGTGTGTCGAGGTCGACGCGGTGCTCGGCGGCCAGGTGCAGGACGGTGGCCGCGGTGACGACCTTCGTCGTGGACCCGGCCCGGAACCGGCCCATCGGGTCGGCCGCCCGCCCGCTCTCCAGGTCGTGCACCCCGGAGCTGCCCCGCCACCTGCCGTCCCGGCCGCCGATCCGGACGAGGGCGGCGGTCGCGTCGGCGTTCGGCAGCCCGGCGATGGCGGCGCGCAATGCCTCGGCGTCGGGGGCGTTTCGTGGCCTTTGCGCGGAGGCGGAAGTGGAGGCGTAGGCCGGGCTCGTCAGAGCACCGGCGCTCACGGCGAGGGCGGCGGTCAGGAGGGTTCTGCGGGGGAGAGGCATGGTGGTGAGGGTGTCAGGCTCCGACGGCTTTTTGAGCAACAGCGCCTGTGAATAGGGGAGTTGAGAGGGTGTTCCCCTAGGGGGGGCGAAAAAGTGTTATCGGGGAATCCTGAGTTCCGTCTCCACCCGGGAGTGCTCCACCCAGGACGAATGAGAGGGTGGACCGATCTCGGACCCGGAAGGACGACGTGGACACGCGGGAGTGGCGCGACACCATCGCGGCGGCGCAGGCCGGTGACCGGCAGGCGCTGGACGAGCTGGTCGCGGGCTGGCTGCCGCTCGTCTACAACATCGTCGGGCGTGCCCTGAACGGCCATGCCGACGTCGACGACGTCGTGCAGGAGACCATGCTGCGGGCCGTCGACAACCTCGGCTCGCTGCGCGACCCGGACAGCTTCCGGTCCTGGCTCGTCGCGATCGCCATGCGCCAGATACGGGACCGGGCCCGGCGCCGGACCGCCGCCGCCCCGCTGGACGAGTCCGCCGCGGGCGGCGCCGCCGACTTCGCCGAACTCACCGTGCTGCGGCTCCAGTTGGAGGGGCAGCGGCGCGAGGTCGCGGAGGCGGTGCGCTGGCTCGACGACGAGGACCGGCAGCTGCTGTCGCTGTGGTGGCTGGAGGTCGCGGGCGAGCTGACCCGGCGCGAGCTGGCGGCGGCGGCCGGCATCAGCCGCCAGCACGCCGCCGTACGCGTCCAGCGGCTCAAGGAACGCGTCGAGACCGCGCGCGGCATCGTCCGCGCCCTCGACGGCGCCTGCCCCGACCTGCGCGAGACCACCGCCCGCTGGAACGGCCGCCCCGACTCCGTCTGGCGCAAACGGCTCGCCCGGCACATCCGCGGCTGCGGCTACTGCGGCGACACCCACGAGACCGTCGTCCCCGCCGAACGCCTCCTCGTCGGCATCGCGCTCGTCCCGCTCCCCGTCGGCTTCACCCTCTCGCTGGCCTTCGGCGGCAAGACGGCGGCAGCGGCGGCCGGGGCCGCCTCGGTGGGCTGGTCCGCCAAGGTGATGGCGGCGCTCACCCAGCCGGTCGTCGCGGTGACGGCGGGCGCGACGATCGTGGCGGGCGGCGCCTACGTCGTCGTACAGCCGCCCGACGACCCGCCCCCGCGCGCGGTCTCCAGTCCCACGGCCGCCAGCACGGCCCGCCCGCCGGCGGCGCCCTCGCCCACGGCGACCCCGTCCCCGTCCCCGTCGCCCACCCAGCAGCGGAAGATCGACCTGTACGGCACGGTCGTCGACGCCGTCGACGCGGCGCCCGACCCGAACGCGAAGCCCGCGGCGCTGCCGCACCGGCCCGAGTCCGGGATCACCAGCAGCTGGGGCCCGAAGGCGGTCATGCAGCACCGCGGCGAGACGGTGGACCTCAGCGGGCAGGGCTACGTCCTGGTGCGCTGGCAGATCGCCCCGCAGGACCGGTCGGGCGGCCTGGCCATGCCCACCTGGACCGGCCTGAAGGGCAGGCTCTTCCACGTCGCCTCGGGCGGCGGCCGCCGCATGGACGACGCCACCGGCCCCGACGCCACCGGCATGGGCGGCCCCGCCACCGGATACACGGTGCTGCCCGACGGCACCCAGCAGATGTGGCAGAACGAGTACTTCTACCTCGACGGCAGCGTCAGCCTCACCGTCAACGAACGCGGCGCCAGCTACGGGCTCACCGTCTTCCCGTCCACCTGGGAGGCCGCCGACAAGGACATCAACTACGGCCCCCCGCAAGGCGCGATCCGCTACGGCCTCGTCCGCGACACCGGCAAGGACACCGCGCCGGTACCGCAGTACGTCACCCGCGCGAAACCGGCCGACCCGGCGACGGTGGCGCAGCGCTCACGCGTGTAGGTCGCGCAGGGCGCAGAGGGCGTCGATGCGGTTCGTCGTGATCGAGTCGACGCCCGCGGTGATCAGGCGGCGCATCGAGCGGACCGTGTCGGGGGTCCACACGGAGAGCAGGTAGCCGTCGCGGTGGACGCGTTCGGCGAGCGCCTTGTCCACCAGCGGGAAGCGGTAGTTGAGCCAGCGGGGGCGGACCGCGTCCACCAGCGCGGCGCGCGGCGGGGCCAGGGACGTCCAGGTCAGCGCGATCTCCGCGGCCGGGTCCGCGGCGCGTACGGCGAGCATGGCCGGGGCGCCCGCGCAGTAGTAGACGCGGTCCTCCGCCCCGGCCTCCCGTACGACGTCCACCACCCGGCGGGCCGCCTTCACGTCCGGCGTGCCCGGCAGGTCGAGCATGAGCCGGGCTCCGTCGACCACCGCCAACGCCTCGGCCAGCGTGGGCACCTTGCCGTCCGTGAGGCCGCGGACCTCGTCCGACGACAGGGACAGCAGCGGCCGGTCGTGCTCCCACAGCCGCTTCAGCGTCGCGTCGTGCAGCAGCACGGGGACACCGTCCCTGGTGAGGCGCACGTCGACCTCGACGGCGTCCGCGCCCAGGTCGAGCGCGGAACGCAGGGAGTCGAGCGTGTTCTCACGGACGCGGTAGGGGTCGCCGCGATGGGCGACTGCGGTCAGCTTCTGCATGCGCCCATTGTGGTGGGCGGGACAGTGTGCTGTGCGGTCGGCTCAGGGGGCGAGCCACGCCTCGGTGTACGTGTCGATCTCGTCCTTGATCCTCGACTTGCCCGGCTCGTCGAGGAAGGAGGCCTCGACCGCGTTCTTCGCCAGCTCGGCCAGGCCCCGCTCGTCGAGGTCGAGGAGGCGGGCGGCGACCGCGTACTCGTTGTTGAGGTCGGTGCCGAACATGGGCGGGTCGTCGGAGTTGATGGTGACGACGAGCCCGGCCTTCACGAACTCCTTGATCGGGTGCTCGTCGAGCGTGCGCACCGCGCGGGTGGCGATGTTGGAGGTCGGGCACACCTCCAGCGGGATCCGCTCCTCGGCGAGGTGGGCGAGGAGCTTCGGGTCCTGGAAGGAGTTGGTGCCGTGCCCGATGCGCTCGGCGCGGAGGTGGGTGAGGGCGTCCCACACCGTCTCCGGGCCGGTCGTCTCACCGGCGTGCGGGACGGAGTGCAGGCCGGCCGCGATCGCGCGGTCGAAGTACGGCTTGAACTGCGGGCGCGGTACGCCGATCTCGGGGCCGCCGAGCCCGAAGGAGACGAGCCCTTCGGGGCGCAGCCGGTCGTCGGTGGCCAGCCGCGCGGTCTCCTCGGCGGAGACGAGGCCCGCCTCGCCGGGGATGTCGAAGCACCAGCGCAGTACGGTGCCGAACTCGGCCTCGGCCGCCTTGCGGGCGTCCTCGATCGCCTCCATGAACGCCTCCTCGTCGATGCCGCGGCGGGTCGAGGAGAACGGGGTGATGGTCAGCTCGGCGTAGCGCACCTGCTGCCGGGCCAGATCGCGGGCCACCTCGTACGTCAGCAGACGTACGTCCTCCGGGGTGCGGATCAGGTCTACGACGGACAGGTACACCTCGATGAAGTGGGCGAAGTCCGTGAAGGTGAAGTAGTCGGCGAGGGCCTCCAGGTCGCTGGGGACCTTGGAGTCGGCGTGCCGGGCGGCCAGTTCCGAGACGATCCGGGGGGAGGCGGAGCCCACGTGATGGACGTGCAGTTCGGCCTTGGGCAGCGAGGCGATGAACGCGTGCAGGTCGCGCGGGATGCTGGGGTCGATGAGGCGGTCGGTCAAGGTTCCTCCCCGGAACGGCGCCCTCGGCCGGCGTGCGGCGGGCGCGGGTGATCGGCTGATCGGTGACTCGGGGATCATCGTAGGCCGCCCCCGCGTGGGGGATGCCCTGGCCGTAGCATGACGAGGCATCCGAACCGAGGGGAACCCACGCATGTCCGACGAGGCGCAGACCCCGGACCCGACCCGGAACCGGCCGACTCCGCCACCACCGGCTCCGAAGGTGGGCCTGGACAAGCCGGACGTGAAGGGGGCCGAGGGGACGGGCACAGTATCGGATACGGGGCGGGACCCTTGGGCACCGCCGATGGGCGCGGCGGGGGCTGCGCCGGGGCGGGACGCGGGGGCTATGCCGGGCGGTGGCGCGGGGGCGCCCTCGGGCCGGGACGCGGGGGCTATGCCGGGTGGTGGCCCTGGTGGTCCGGCAGGTCCCGCAGATGCGGGCGGCCTTGGTGGGCCCGGTGGCACCGTCGTGTCCGACGACCCGCTTTCCTGGCCGCCTCCTTCGGTCCACGACCAGCGGACGATCACCTCGATGCCGGGGGTGGACGGGGCGACGCCGACGCCTGGAACCGGGCCCGCGCCCGGGCACGGCACACCCGCGCCACAGCCCTGGGCCAACCCCTTCGCCGCGCCGGGTGGGCCGTCCGCGTCGGACAACGGCTCCGCCAACCCGTTCGCCGCCCCGGGGAACGGTACGGCGAACGGCGACGCCAACCCCTTCGCACCACCCGGCGGCTCTGCCTCCAACCCCTTCGCCCCACCGTCCGCCGCAACCCCGCCGAACCCCTTCGCACCCCCCACCGGCCCTACCGGCCCGGCCCCCTACGCCCCGGACGCCGCCGTCCCCCCGCCCCCCATCGCCCCCGACGGCCCCGGTCAGGTGCCCTACGGCTATCCGGGCGGCGGCTACGGATACCCGGGCCAGCCGCAGGGTTACCCGGGGCAAGCCCAGGGTTACCCCGGCCAGCCCCAGGGCTACTACGGCTGGCCCGGCATGCAGTCCCTGCCCGCCAACGGCATGGGCACCGCGGGACTCGTCCTCGGCATCCTCTCGGCGATCGTCTTCTGCCTGTGGCCGTTGGCCATCGTCCTGGGCATCCTCGGCGTGATCTTCGGCTCGATCGGCCGCGGCAAGGCGAGCAAGGGCCTGGCCACCAACGCCGGCCAGGCCCTGGCCGGGATCATCTGCGGAGCCGTGGGCATCCTGCTGGGCGTGGGGATGCTCATACTCCTCGTCGTGACCTGACCTGACCGGGCCTAGGGCCTGTTCGGCGGATCATGCCGCAGACGCGGGGTCTGGCACGCCGATCTGCGGCGTTGTCGTCGGTTGCCGATGCAGGCCCTAATCGCCGGCGCCACCGACCCGCAACCGCCCCCGCGCCTCCATCAGCGCGAACCCCAACAGGTTCGGCCCCCGCCACCGCTCCGGATCCGACGCCGCCTCGTCCGTCGCCGCCAGGCCGATGCCCCATACCCGGTCCACCGGGCTGGCCTCCACCAGCACCCGCTCCCCGGTGTTCAGCAGGAACTCCCGCAGTCGCGCGTCCGAGGCGAACTTGTGGACACTGCCCTCGACGACGATCCCGAAGCGCTCGCGCTCCCAGGTCTCCTCGTCGAAGTCCCGGACCAGGCGGCCCGCCTTCTTCGCCAGCGACGGATGGTCCGCCGCCAGCACCCGCCGCTCCGCCTCCGCGTCGCCGAAGAGCCGCGCCTTGCCGGCCATCATCCAGTGCTCGGCCGTCGCATACGTCACTCCGTCCACCACGAACGGTGACGGCCACCACTGGCTCAGACAGCTCGCGCCGATCCGGCCGTCCGGCAGCGGGCGGTGCCCCCAGAAATGGAGGTACTTGACTCTCGCCCCCGCCTCGACCGCCCTGACCAGCGCGTCCCGAGAATCGATCTTCGTCATGCATGCGAGTCTGGCAGGCGCCACTGACACTCCGTCCTCCCTTTTCCTCGCTCGCTCGACACCTGGTCGACAGATTCCGTCGCGTAACCAAAAGGCAACAACGGAATCACTTGTTGGACGGCATTTGCTCTGTCAGGATCGGCACTCAAATCGAGCTGGAGCTACGCCCACCGCCTGTGAACACGGGCCGGCGGCGGAGGAGAGCGAGCGACATGCACAACCCGGGCAACGCCACCCCGGAAACCCCCGAGACCCAGGAAGCCCCCGACACCTCGGACCGGTTCCCCGCGCAGGAGCGCCTCGCGGACGGTGCGCAGTTCATCGCGGGCCGGCTGGCCAAGGGCACCTCCGGTCGTACGCACGCGGTCGTCGACCCGTCGACCGGCGAGGAGGTGTACACCTACGAGCTGGCCGGCCCGGCAGACGTGGACGCGGCCGTCGCCGCCGCCCGCGCGGCGTTCCCCGGCTGGGCGGCCACCACCCCCGGCGAGCGCTCCGACGCCCTGCACCGCTTCGCCGCCGTCCTCGCCGAGCGGGCCGAGGAGTTCGCCCGCGCGGAGTCGCTCCAGTGCGGCAAGCCGCTGAAGCTGACGCGTGAGTTCGACGTCCCGGGGACCATCGACAACACCGCCTTCTTCGCCGGTGCCGCGCGGCACCTTCAGGGGCAGTCCGCCGGTGAGTACTCCGGTGACCACACGTCGTACGTGCGGCGGGAGCCGATCGGTGTCGTGGGGTCCATCGCGCCCTGGAACTACCCCCTGCAAATGGCCGCCTGGAAGATCCTGCCGGCCGTCGCCGCCGGCAACACCATCGTGCTCAAGCCCGCCGAGCTCACCCCGCTGACCTCGCTGCTGTTCGCGCAGGCAGCCACCGACGCCGGCATCCCCGACGGTGTCATCAACATCGTCACCGGGACCGGCAAGGAGGCCGGTGAGCATCTCGTCGGCCACCCCGACGTCGCCATGACCTCCTTCACCGGCTCCACCGCCGTCGGCAAGCGCGTCGCCGAGATCGCCACCGCCACCGTCAAGCGCATCCACCTCGAACTCGGCGGCAAGGCGCCCTTCGTCGTCTTCGACGACGCCGACCTCGACGCCGCCGTCAACGGCGCCGTCGCGGGCGCGCTCATCAACACCGGCCAGGACTGCACGGCCGCCACGCGCGCGTACGTGCAACGGCCGCTCTACGAGGCGTTCGTCGAGAAGACGGCCGCCCTCATGGAGACCGTGCGGCTGGGCGACCCCTTCGCCGCCGGCACCGACCTCGGCCCGCTCATCTCGCACGTGCAGCGGGACCGGGTCGCCGCCTTCGTCGACCGTGCGCGTGCCTACGCGCGCGTGGTCACCGGCGGCGAGGCACCGGAAGGGGAGCTCGCCAAGGGCGCCTACTACCGGCCCACCCTGGTCGCCGACGCCGCCCAGGACAGCGAGATCGTCCAGTCCGAGCTCTTCGGGCCGGTCCTTGTCGTCCTCCCCTTCGACAGCGACGACGAGGGGATCGCACTCGCCAACGACACCCCGTACGGCCTCGCGGCCTCCGCCTGGAGCCGGGACGTCTACCGGGCGAACCGGGCGACCCGCGAGATCAAGGCCGGGTGTGTGTGGGTCAACGACCACATCCCGATCATCAGCGAGATGCCCCACGGCGGGTACAAGGCGTCCGGCTTCGGCAAGGACATGTCCTCGTACTCGTTCGAGGAGTACACCCAGATCAAGCACGTCATGTTCGACAATACGGCGGTCGCCAGGAAGGACTGGCACCGCACGATCTTCGGGGACCGTTAGCTGAACCAGGCCGCCCGACCCGCGGCCGACCCTCCGAAAGGGCACCACGCGCATGGAGCAGTACGAGCCCGACCGCCTGAGCCCGGCCCAAGTGGCCGCCATGCGGCGCAGCTTCCGCAATGGCCGGGCCGCCATGACCCGGCGGTCCCTGCTGCGCGCCTCCGCGGGCGGCGCGCTCGCGGTCGGCGGCCTCGGGGCGTTGACCGGCTGCGGCATCCCCGCGGCCGGCAACACCCAGGGCGGCGTCTCCGCAGAGGACCACTCGGCCAAGGAGAAGGTCGTCAACTTCTCCAACTGGACCGAGTACATCGACGTGGACGAGAGCGAGAAACACCACCCCACGCTCGACCAGTTCAAGAAGCGGACCGGTATCTCGGTCAAGTACACCGAGGACATCAACGACAACGTCGAGTTCTTCGGCAAGATCAAGCCGCAGCTCGCGGCGGGCCAGGACACCGGCCGCGACATCATCGTCCTCACCGACTGGCTCGCGGCCCGCCTCATCCGCCTCGGCTGGGTCCAGAAACTGGACGCCTCCAACCTGCCGCACGCCTACGCCAACCTGTCGGCCCAGTTCCGCGACCCCGACTGGGACCCGGGACGCGCGTACTCGTACGTCTGGCAGGGCATCTCGACCGTCATCGCCTACAACAAGAAGGCGCTGGACGGCGTCGAGGTGAAGTCGGTCTCCGATCTGCTCGACAACCCCAAGCTCAAGGGGCGCGTCGGCTTCCTCTCCGAGATGCGCGACAGCGTCGGCATGACCCTGCTCGACATGGGCAAGGACCCGGCGAAGTTCACCGCCGACGACTACGACGCGGCGATCGCCCGGATGCAGAAGGCCGTCGACAAGGGCCAGATCCGCCGCTTCACCGGCAACGACTACACCTCCGACCTGACCAGCGGCGACTTCGCGGCCTGTATCGCCTGGGCCGGTGACGTCGTGCAGCTGAAGGCCGACAGCCCGGACATCGACTTCCTGATCCCGGACAGCGGGTACATGACGTCGACCGACAACTTCCTGATCCCGAACAAGGCCCGGCACAAGACGAACGCCGAGCGGCTCATCGACTTCTACTACGAGCCCCAGCCGGCCGCCGAACTCGCCGCGTACATCAACTACGTGACGCCGGTCGACGGGGTGAAGGCCGAGCTGGAGAAGATCGACCCGGATGCGGCGAACAACCCGCTGATCATCCCGGACAAGGCCATGGCCGCGAAGTCTCACGCCTTCCGCTCGCTGAGCTCGAAGGAAGAGACCGAGTTCGAGCAGAAGTTCGCGAAGCTGACTGGGGCGTGACCACCGTGACGAACAAGAACGAAACCGGCGGGGACGTCCGCCTCTCGGGCATCAGCAAGACGTACGACAACGGCTTCACGGCCGTACAGCCGCTGGACCTGACCGTGCCGCAGGGCTCCTTCTTCGCCCTGCTCGGCGCCTCCGGCTGCGGCAAGACCACCACCCTGCGGATGATCGCGGGCCTGGAGGAGCCGACGACCGGCACCGTGTTCCTGGGCGACCAGGAGGTGACCAACCTGCCGCCCTACAAGCGGCCGGTGAACACCGTCTTCCAGTCGTACGCCCTCTTCCCGCACCTCGACATCTTCGAGAACGTGGCCTTCGGTCTGCGCCGGCGTGGCATCAAGTCGGTGAAGAAGCAGGTCGAGGACATGCTGGAGCTCGTCCAGCTCGGTGAGCAGGCCCGCAAGAAGCCGCACCAGCTCTCCGGCGGCCAGCAGCAGCGTGTGGCCGTGGCCCGCGCGCTCATCAACCACCCCAAGGTGCTCCTCCTCGACGAGCCCCTCGGCGCCCTCGACCTCAAGCTGCGCCGCCAGATGCAGCTGGAGCTCAAGCGCATCCAGACCGAGGTCGGCATCACCTTCGTACACGTCACGCACGACCAGGAGGAGGCCATGACCATGGCCGACACGGTCGCCGTGATGAACGCGGGACGAGTGGAGCAGCTCGGTTCGCCCACCGATCTCTACGAGAACCCGCACACCACCTTCGTCGCCAACTTCCTCGGCACCTCCAACCTCATCGAGGCCGAGGTCGACACGAAGAACGGCGACGACATCGTCCTCAAGGCCGGCGGCGGCAAGCTCGTCCTGCCCGAGTCACGCTGTTCCGCGCCGACGACGACCGGCGGCAAGGTACTGGTCGGCGTCCGCCCGGAGAAGATCTCCCTCACCCACGCCGACGACGCGGGCGAGATCCCCGAGGGCCGCAACCGCATCACGGGCAAGATCGCCAACAGCAGTTTCATCGGCGTCTCCACGCAGTACGTCATCGACAGCGCGGTCTGCCCCGAGTTCGAGGTCTACGTCCAGAACATCGAGCGGGACTCCCGGCTCGTGCCCGGCGCCGACGTCGTACTCCACTGGAGCCCGGCGCACACCTTCGGCCTCGACGCGGCGCAGGACATCGACGCCGGTGTCGAGGAAGGGGCGGCGGCCTGATGGCGACGCTCACCGAGGCGCCGCCGCCTCTCGCCCCGACCGCACCGGAGAAGAAGCCCCCGCGCAAGCGCGGCCGGCTCGTGCCGTACTGGCTGCTGCTGCCCGGCATGCTGTGGCTGGTCGTCTTCTTCGCGCTGCCGATGGTCTACCAGGCCTCCACGTCCGTGCAGACGGGCTCCCTGGAGGAGGGCTACAAGGTCACCTGGCACTTCGCCACCTACTGGGACGCGCTGTCCGAGTACTGGCCGCAGTACCTGCGCTCGATCCTCTACGCCGGCTCGGCGACGATCCTCTGCCTGGTGCTCGGCTACCCGCTCGCGTACCTCATCGCCTTCCGGGCGGGCCGCTGGCGGAACCTGATCATGATCCTGGTGATCGCGCCGTTCTTCACCAGCTTCCTGATCCGCACCCTCGCGTGGAAGACGATCCTCGCGGACGGCGGCCCGGTCGTCGGGGCGCTCAACTCGCTGCACGTCCTGGACGTCACCAGCTGGCTCGGCTGGACCACCGGCGACCGGGTGCTGGCCACCCCGCTGGCGGTCGTCTGCGGTCTGACGTACAACTTCCTGCCGTTCATGATCCTGCCGCTGTACACCTCGCTGGAGCGCATCGACACCCGCCTCCACGAGGCCGCCGGCGACCTGTACGCCAAGCCGATCACCACGTTCCGCAAGGTGACCTTCCCGCTGTCGATGCCGGGCGTCGTCTCCGGCACGCTGCTGACGTTCATTCCGGCGGCCGGTGACTACGTCAACGCCGACCTGCTCGGCTCGACGGACACCCGCATGGTCGGAAACGTCATCCAGTCGCAGTTCCTGCGGATTCTGGACTACCCGACGGCCGCGGCACTGTCCTTCATCCTCATGGCCGCCATTCTCGTGATGGTCACCGTCTACATCCGCAAGTCCGGGACGGAGGATCTGGTCTAAATGCCCTTCGTCAACTGGCTCAAGCGCAATCTCGTCGTCATCGCGGGACTTCTCACCCTCGGTTATCTGCTGCTGCCGAACGTCGTCGTCACGGTGTTCTCCTTCAACAAACCGAAGGGGCGCTTCAACTACGAATGGCAGCAGTTCTCCACGGACGCCTGGAAAGATCCGTGCGGTGTCGCCGACATGTGCGGCTCGCTGTCGATCAGCCTCCAGATCGCGGCCTTCGCGACGATCGGCGCCACCATTCTGGGCACCATGATCGCCTTCGCCCTGGTCCGCTACCGGTTCCGCGCCCGCGGCGCCGTGAACTCGCTGATCTTCCTGCCGATGGCGATGCCCGAGGTCGTCATGGCCGCCTCGCTGCTCACCCTGTTCCTCAACATGGGCGCGCAGCTGGGCTTCTGGACGATCCTGATCGCCCACATCATGTTCTGCCTGAGCTTCGTCGTGACGGCGGTGAAGGCGCGCGTGATGTCGATGGACCCGCGCCTGGAGCAGGCGGCCCAGGACCTCTACGCGGGCCCGTTCCAGACCTTCGTCAGGGTCACCCTGCCGATCGCGGCACCGGGAATCGCGGCGGGCGCGCTGCTGGCTTTCGCGCTCAGCTTCGACGATTTCATCATCACCAATTTCAATGCGGGCTCGACCGTCACCTTCCCCATGTTCGTCTGGGGCTCGGCACAGCGCGGTACGCCCGTTCAGATCAATGTGATCGGTACGGCCATGTTCCTGGTCGCCGTACTGCTGGTGCTGACCTCTATGGTCATCACCAATCGCCGTAACAAGCAAAAGGCGTAAGCCTTTACTGCGTAATGCTCTGTAGGGAGTTGAAATCATGGCCCCAAGCGCCATGAGCCGTGGCAGTCATTCGATCAAGGCACTTTCCGAAGCCCAGCCGGTCCCGTACTGGCTGGACGACCCCGGCAAGCCCCACCCCGAGCCCGCCCTCACCGGCCCCGAGACCTGCGATCTGCTGGTCGTCGGCGGCGGCTACAGCGGACTGTGGACCGCGCTCCTCGCCAAGGAGCGCGACCCGCAGCGGGACGTGGTCCTGCTGGAGGGCCGCGAGGTGGGCTGGGCCGCCTCGGGCCGCAACGGCGGCTTCTGCGCCGCCTCCCTCACCCACGGTCTGGGCAACGGGCTGACCCGCTGGCCGGACGAGATCCACAAGCTGGAGGAGCTGGGCGCCCGCAACCTCGACGAGATCGAGCAGGCGGTCGCCCGCTACTCCCTCGACTGCGACTTCGAGCGCACCGGCGAGATCGACGTCGCCACCGAGACCTACCAGGCGTGGGAACTGCGCGACTGGTACGAGGAGATGCAGCGCCAGGGCCTCGCCGAGGGCGTCGAGTTCCTGGACGCGGACGCGGTGCGCGAGCAGGTCGACTCGCCGACCTTCCAGGCGGGGCTGTACGACCGCCGGGGCGTCGCCATGCTCAACCCGGCGAAACTCGCCTGGGGGTTGAAGCGGGCCTGCGTGCAACTCGGCGTCCGCGTCTACGAGCACACCCCCGCCCTGACGCTGAAGCCGTACGGCGCCGGCATGGCCGTACGCACCCCCTACGGGTCGGTTCGGGCCCGCAAGGTCGCGCTCGGCACCAACATCTTCCCCAACCTGGTCAAGCGCGTGCGGTCGTACACCGTCCCGGTCTACGACTACGCGCTGATGACCGAGCCGCTCACCGACGAGCAGCTCAAGGAGATCGGCTGGCAGAACCGGCAGGGCCTCGGGGACTCGGCCAACCAGTTCCACTACTTCCGGCTCTCCGCCGACAACCGGATCCTGTGGGGCGGTTACGACGCCGTCTACCAGTACGGTGGCCGGGTCCGCGCCGAGTACGACGACCGGCCGGAGACCTACGCCAAGCTCGCCGACCACTTCTTCACCTGCTTCCCGCAGCTGGAGGGCGTCCGCTTCACGCACGCGTGGGGCGGCGCGATCGACACCTGCTCGCGCTTCTCGGCGTTCTTCGGCACCGCCCACCACGGCAACGTCGCCTACGCGGCCGGCTATACGGGCCTCGGGGTCGGCGCGACCAGGTTCGGCGCGGACGTGATGCTGGACCTGCTCGCGGGGGAGACCACCGAGCGGACCTCGCTCGAGATGGTCCGCAAGAAGCCGCTGCCGTTCCCGCCCGAGCCGTTCGCCTGGACCGGCATCGCGCTGACCAAGTGGTCGCTGGCGCGGGCGGACTCGCACGGCGGCCGGCGCAACCTGTGGCTGAAGACCATGGACCGGCTGGGCCTGGGCTTCGACAGCTGACGCCCGTTCTCACGGGGGCGCATTCGGCGTGTGATCCAGTTCACTTCAACGAGGTGCCGAAACCCGCGTAATGCCCGCCCAGGACCTCCCTCTCCCTCGTGACGCGCTCCGCGTCCACGTAGGAAAGGGAGGTCCCCTCATGACTGGGGCGAAGACGGCGGTCGAGTGGCTGGCATCCGTGGCTCCGGATCCCGAGGCCTGCCGCTGGGAGTGGGAACGCAACCCCCTCGGGGTCGCGTTGCTGCCCGCCGGTAAAGCCTGGGACGTGCTCATCCTGCCGGGCGAGCTCGGCTATCCCACGCTCGACGTCCTCACCCGCATCATCGACCAGCCCGGCCCGGTGCTGGTCGACTTCGGTGACGCGCGGATGGGATTCCTGGTGCCACCCGGCACGGCCGCGCGCTGGGTCGGCACCGGCATCCGCACAGCCGGTGCGGGCACCTGGATCGTCGTGCCGTATCCCGGACGCTCCACCGGCGGGGTCCGCTGGCTGGTCCCGCCCGACGGCTCCGGCACCCTCACCGACCCGGCGCTCCTCGAACTGGCGATGCACGAGGCGGCGGCCGGGCTGGCCACGGACGACGAAGGCTGACTCGGCCGGACGGGCGCACTGTCACGCGGGCTGTCGCACTCCCCCTTCCCGACACCACACCGTGACACCGTGACGCCCCTTCGCGCGTCCTTCGTCCGACATCTCGTCGGCCGCCCGTGCGGCCGACGCGGACAACTGCTCGAAGAGGCGGTCCCGGACTGCCTCTGGACGACTACTTTGATACGGCCGGAATCGCGACGACGCGAAGGAGCCGGGCCGTATGACCGACATAGACAGCCAGTTCCTGCGCGGCCTGTTCGACGAGGAAGGCAGCCTGTACGCGGGGCGCGGGACGGCGCTGTACCGCCTCTACGGCGTCGAGGGCCTGCTGTACGTCGGTATCTCCACGTGTCCGCTCACCCGAGTCCGCACCCACCTGCGCGACAAGCCGTGGGGTCCCGATGTCATCGGCATCAGGATCGAGTACCCGGCCGACGCGGAAGAGGCGGAGCGCCAGGCCATCAGGGCGGAGCGACCCCGCCACAACGACACGTACAACGGCCGCCCCGAGGAGATCTGGACCCGGCTGGCCGACCGGCTCTGCGCCGACATCACGGCGGGCCGCATGCTCCCGGGCGAACGGCTGCCGAGCCCCAGGAAGCTCGCCGCGTCGGAAGGCGTGGCGGTGTGGGTGGGTGAGCGTGCCTACAAGGTGCTCAGGGAACGCGGGCTGGTCAGGAGTGTTCCGCGGAAGGGGTGGATCGTCGCTGCCGGTTGAGGAAGACCCACAGCGACCCGAGCAGTACCGCACACAGGAACCAGCTCGCGACGACGTCCAGCGGCCAGTGATATCCGCGCCGGACCAGCCCGAACGAGACGCCGAGCACGGCGAGGGCGCAGAGCGCGACGAGGGTGCGGCGGGCCCAGGCGGTCCGGAGCCACGGCAGGAGCAGCAGCGTCGCGGTGCCGTAGGCGACGGCGGCCGTGGCGGTGTGGCCCGAGGGGTAGTAGCCGGGGCCGGGCGGCATGACGTGGGTGCCGTGGCGGGCGGTGAGTTCCTTGAGCGGGATGATCAGCGCCGGGACCAGGGCCATCAGGAGGGCCCCGGCGGCGGGCGCCACCCACCAGCGGTCTGTACCAGTACGCCGGGCGCGCAGAGCGACGTAGACCAGGACGACGGCGAGGATCGGGACGGCCACCTGGATGTTGCCCAGGTCGGCGAGGAGTGCGGAGGCGCGGTCCGGGTGGAGGAGGGCGCGGCTGACGCGCTCGTCCAGGCCGAGCAGGGGGCCGTCGGCCACGACCTGCCAGGTGATCAGCGCGAAGAGGAGGGCCGGAAGCCCGAGAAGGAGGAGGAGAAAGAAGGAGGTCGGCCGCCCCGGAACAGGGGGGGTGGTTCCGGGGCGGCCGTCCGGACCGGATCGTCGCGCGCCCCGGGGGGTTTGGGGCGCGTGACCGTCCGATCGGTGAGGAGATCCGGAGCCGGAGGCTCCGGTTGTGTGCGCGAGGGCACGACCAGGTCGAAGCTGGGGAGGCCCCGGCCTGATGTCGCCCACAGTCCCCTGTGGGCGGGGTGTATCTCTCATCTGGGTAGAACCTACGGCAGCGAGTGGGGGTACGACAGCCGGAATCGAGTCCTGCCATGCACCCCGCACACCTTCTTCACACCCTCTGCCGTCGGCCGCCCCAGACCCGGAATCCGCTGTGCGTTCACGCCAGGGGCGGCTGTGAAAAAAGAGGTTTCGCCCCGGATGATCGCCCGGACGATCGCCTCAGATGCGGGCGAAGGCCTGCTCGATGATGTCGAGGCCCTCGTTGAGGAGGTCCTCGCCGATGACGAGCGGGGGCAGGAAGCGCAGCACGTTGCCGTAGGTGCCACAGGTGAGGACCAGCAGGCCCTCCTGGTGGCAGGCCTTGGCGAGCGCGGCGGTGGCCTCGGGGTTCGGCTCCTTGGTGGCGCGGTCCTTGACGAGTTCGATGGCGATCATGGCGCCGCGACCCCGCACGTCACCGATGAGGTCGAACTTCTCGGCCATGGCGCCGAGGCGGGCCTTCATGATCGCCTCGATGTTCTTCGCCCTGGCGTTGAGGTCGAGCTCCTTCATCGTCTCGATGGAGCCGAGCGCACCGGCGCAGGCGACCGGGTTGCCGCCGTACGTGCCGCCCAGGCCACCGGCGTGCGCGGCGTCCATGATCTCGGCGCGGCCGGTGACGGCGGCGAGCGGCAGACCGCCCGCGATGCCCTTGGCGGTGGTGATCAGGTCCGGGACGATGCCCTCGTCCTCGCAGGCGAACCACTGCCCGGTGCGGCAGAAACCGGACTGGATCTCATCGGCGACGAAGACGATGCCGTTGTCGGCGGCGAACTGCCGGATGGCCGGCAGGAAGCCCTTGGCAGGCTCGATGAAGCCGCCTTCACCCAGCACCGGCTCGATGATGATCGCGGCGACGTTGTCCGGGCCGACCTGCTTGGTGATCTGGTCGATGGCCTGCGCGGCGGCCTCGGGGCCGGCGTTCTCGGCGCCGGTCGGCCAGCGGTAGCCGTAGGCGACCGGCACGCGGTACACCTCGGGGGCGAAGGGCCCGAAGCCGTGCTTGTACGGCATGTTCTTCGCGGTCAGCGCCATGGTGAGGTTGGTGCGCCCGTGGTACCCGTGGTCGAACACCACCACGGCCTGGCGCTTGGTGTACGCACGCGCGATCTTGACGGCGTTCTCGACGGCCTCGGCGCCGGAGTTGAACAGGGCGCTCTTCTTGGCGTGGTCACCCGGGGTGAGCTCGGCGAGGGCCTCGGCGACCTCCACGTAGCCCTCGTACGGGGTGACCATGAAACAGGTGTGGGTGAAGTCGGCCAGCTGGGCGCTCGCGCGGCGTACGACGGCCTCGGCGGAGGCGCCGACGCTGGTCACCGCGATGCCGGAACCGAAGTCGATGAGCCGGTTGCCGTCGACGTCCTCGATGATGCCGCCGCCGGCCCGCGCGGTGAACACGGGCAGCACCGAGCCCACGCCCTGCGCGACCGCTTCGAGGCGGCGGGCCTGCAGCTCCTGCGACTTCGGGCCGGGGATGGCGGTGACGATCCGGCGCTCCTGCGGAAGTGCGCTCATGAGGGGCTCCTGGGGGTGTGGCGTACGGGGTCTTACCGAACGTCTTGCGGACGCATGTCTCTTTTCTCGCAGGCTAGGGCGGGGAGCGGGGGGTGGGCATGCTCCATGTGGGCGGTGTCAGGGGGGCGGGTTTGTCCGTGGTGGACATAGCGCCGCCGGTCGGTGGGCCGGCGCGCCCGCCCGTCCGCTCCGTGGACCCCGGCCGCGTAAGCGGTGAACTCCCCTTGCCAGGGCGTTAGATTGACCGCTGACGGTGGACGGAACGGCTGGTCAGGGAGCAGGGGCGATGGACAGCGACGGGACGCAGGACGCGCGGGGTACGCATGCGAACCCGGTGCCCCGTCCGGCGGGGCCACCGGACGTGCCGAGGGTGCCGCCGCAGCCGGGGCAGAGCCCGGGCGCGGTGGTGGCCAACTGGCTGAACGAGAAGCGGCCCGAGGCCGAGCCGGGCATCTGGCGGTTCGGATACGTGCGGCCGAAGGCGGCGCGGAAGGCCGAGCGGCTCTCCCCGGTGACCGTGGCGGGCATGCTGATCCCGCTCGTCGTCGGCATCGTGTTCTGGTCCTTCTGGCGACGCGGCGAGGTGCCGTACGAGTTCACCGTGCTGCGGCTGTTCACGCCGGACGACTGGTGGTGGGGCGGCACGCTGGCCACGCCCAAGGAGCTGACGGGACGGTCGGTCCCGTACCCCGGCGTGGAGGCGCTGGAGGTCTACAGCGGCCTCTCCTTCGCCCTGCTCGTGTACCTGGTGATCCGGCTCGGCGGCTGGGCCGTCGTCGCCCGGCACTTCGTCGGCCGCAAGGCCCAGCCCGCGCGGGCCCTCATCGCCGCCCTGGGCGCCCTGATCGCGCTCAGCTTCGTCTTCCCGGACGCCTTTCCCGTCGTCGGCTGGGACCCCGTGCCCGTCGTCACCCCGCTGTTCTCCCTGCTCGTGCTGATCACCGACGGGTACGGGGTGTACGGCTCGCCCTCCAAGCAACTGCTCGACACCGCCGTCGTCGTCCTCGTCCTGTGGCCCTTCGCCCGCCTCGGCGGCTGGCTTCCCCTCGCCCGCACCTGGCTCGCCGACCGCCGCCGCGCCGCGCACGGCCAGGACCTGGGCGTCGTCGCCGAGCAGCCCCGGGCCCGCTGGCCCGAGCTGCGTGAGGCCGGCCAGTACCAGGTCGCCGACCTGCTCGCCGGTGAGCTGCTCGCCGGGCGGATGAACGACGTGGACTGCGCCCGCATCGAGCACGGCTGGACGCGGGCCCGCCGCCTCGGCCGGCTCGCCGACTTCACGGACACGGTGCTCCGACAGGGCGCCGCCGCCTTCACCCACCCCTCCGGCGCCCGCGACCTCGCCCACCGCGCCGCCCGGCACGACCTGCTCACCGGCCAGGTCCGCATCGGCCGCTGGGCCGAGGCCGAACGCACACCGCTGGCGTACGGCGGGGTCGGCGCCGCCCTCGGACCGGATACCCTGCGCACCTCACTGCTGGTCGTCGGCCCGTCCGGCGCCGGCAAGACCCGGCAGGTGATCGCCCCGGTGGCCGAGTCCCTGACGCTCCAGGCCCTCACCGGAAGCTGCGCCGTCGTCGTGGTGTGCGGCGCGGGGACGCCGCTCGGGCCCGACTCCGCCTACGACGTGGTGGTCCGCGTCGGCGACCCCGCCTCCGTGCACGACCTCGACCCCTACGCCGAGGTCGACGACCCCGACGAGGCCGCCGGGTTCCTCGCCGAGGCACTGGCCGGCGACCTCGACACCGTGGGCGCCGAGCGCGCCGTACGCCCCCTCGCCCAACTGCTGGGCCCCTACCGGGCCGCCTACGGGCGCTTCCCGACCCTGCCCGTCCTGCGCGAACTGCTCGAAGGGGACCCCGCCGGCCTCGCCGACCTCCGCGCGCGGCTCACCGACGACCGCCACGCGGCGATGCGCCGTGAGCTGGACGCCCGCGTCCGGCAGACCGGCACCCCCGGCGACCCCGGCCCGGCGCTGGCCGACCGGCTCGCCCTGCTGGACCGGCCCGCGTTCGACGGCTTCTTCGGCTCCGGCGGCGACACCATCCGCCCGTTCTCCCTGCGCGCCGTCGCCCACCACCCGCTCCGGGTCCGCATCGACCTGCCCCGGCACGGCCACGAGGAGGCCGCGCGGCTGATCACCCGGCTCGTGCTGGCCCAGTTCGCGCGGGTGGCCCAGGAGCAGGAAGGCGCCCGCGACCACTTCGTGAGCCTCGTCCTCGACGACGCCACCGGCACCGTCACGCCCGGCTCGCTGCGCCGCATCCAGCGGCTGCGCTCGCAGAACGCCGGCGTGGTGCTGGCGCTGCGCTCGGTCTCCGACGTCCCCGAGGCCCTGCACGGGCCGCTGTACGGGGCGGTCGGCTGCCGGATGGCGCTGTCCGGGGTGACGACCTGGGACGGCAGCCGCTTCGCCGAGGCCTGGGGCACGGAGTGGGTGGAGACCAAGGACGTCGCCCAGCACACCGTCTTCGCCGACCAGCCGATGACCCGGCTCATGCACTCCCTGCGCAAGCTGGTCACCGGCAAGGCCGTGACCACGGAGGCGGTCACCGTCCGCCAGGTGGAGCGGGAGCGCTGGTCCGCGTCCGAACTGGCGCACGCGGTGCCGCCGGGGCACGCCGTGCTGTCCCTGACCACGGTGAAGGGGGAGCACGCGCCGCCGCTGCTGGTGGACCTGAGGGGCTGAGTCAGACCGTACGGTGAGGCAGAATCGGCACAGGCCGTTCATACACCACGGCCAAATGATCACATCGGCCGCACCTCACTGATCTGAAGGCCTCATGCCTCCCACCCTCGCCTCGCTCGTCCACCACTCCGCGCTCAAACTGACCGTGCGCGCGGGCGAGGACCGCCTCGACGTCCCCGTGCGCTGGGCGCACGTCAGCGAGCTCGCCGACCCCGTGCCGTACATGGAGGGCGGGGAGCTGCTGCTGATCACCGCGCTCAAGCTGGACGCGGCGGACCCGGAGGTGATGCGGCGGTACGTGAAGCGGCTGGTCGGCGCCGGGGTCGTCGGGCTCGGCTTCGCGGTCGGGGTCAACTACGAGGACATCCCCGAGGCACTGGTGACCGCCGCGCAGACCGAGGGGCTGCCCCTGCTGGAGGTCCCCCGGCGCACGCCCTTCCTCGCCATCAGCAAGGCCGTCTCCGCCGCCATCGCCGCCGACCAGTACCGCGCGGTGACGGCGGGGTTCGCCGCGCAGCGCGAGCTGACCAAGCAGGCGCTGGCGGAGGGGCCCGAGGGGCTGCTCGCCGCGCTCGCCTCCCAGGTCGACGGGTGGACGGCGCTGTACGACGCCTCGGGCGCCGTCGTCGCCACCGCGCCCGAGTGGGCCGGCCGGCGGGCCGCGCGGCTGACCGCGGACGTGGAGCGGCTGCGCGAGCGCCCCGCCCCGGCGTCGTCGGTGGTCGCGGGCCCGGCGGACGAGGACCGCGTCGAACTGCACTCCCTGGGCACCGGACGGCGGCCCCGCGCCGCCCTCGCGGTGGGCACCGCGTCGGCACTCGGCACGGCCGAGCGATACGCCGTCCATTCCGCGATCGCGCTGCTGACGCTCACGACGGAGCGGTCACGGTCGCTGCACGCCGCCGAGCAGCGGATCGGGGCGGCGGTGCTGCGCATGCTGCTGGCGGGGGAGCCCGATCACGCCCGGGCCGTGGCCGGGGATCTGTACGGGGCGCTGCTGGACGCGCCGTTCCGGGTGGTGATCGCCGAGGTGGGCTCGGCGCTGCGGGGGCCCGAGGCTGACGGCGATCCGCTTGGGGGGCTCACCGAGGCCGTGGAGTCGGCGGCGGCGCGGGCCGGGGAGGCCGTGCTGGTCGTGCCCGAAGGGGAGCGGCTGGTGGTGCTGGCCGCGGACGGGGGAGCGGCCGCCGGGGCGTGCGGGGAGTACGGGGCCGCGGTGGAGGCCGCCCGGGCGGGGGACCAGGGCGAGGACGAGGAGCTCGTCGTCGGGGTGTCGGCGCCGGTGGGGCCGGTGGCCGCGGGAGCCGCGTACAAGCAGGCCGAGCAGGCGCTGTCCGTGGCCCGGCGACGGGGGCGGGTGTACGTGGAGCACGAGCAGCTGGCGGCGGGGTCGGTGCTGCCGCTGCTCGCCGACGACGCGGTGAAGGCGTTCGCGGACGGGCTGCTGCGGGCGCTGCACGAGCACGACGCGACCGGACGCGGGGACCTGGTCGCCTCCCTGCGGGCCTGGCTGTCCCGGCACGGCCAGTGGGACGCGGCGGCCGCGGACCTGGGCGTCCACCGGCACACCCTGCGGTACCGGATGCGGCGGGTGGAGGAGATCCTCGGCCGCTCGCTGGACGATCCGGACGTACGGATGGAGCTGTGGCTGGCGCTGAAGGCGACGGCGCCGGAGTAGTCGTACGGCATCTCGACAGGCGTACGGCGTCGTACGACAAAGCGGCGCAAGGCCGAGTCGTACCACTACGACTCGGACAAACGCCGGTCCGTGGGGTCGGCCCTACCGTGGAGGCGCAAGCCGCGTACACACCCCCGACAGCGAAGGGCCGGACTCGCACATGACTTCCACCACCGCCTTCTGGCTCGCCGGCCGCCAGGTCACCGGCGAGGACAGCTTCGACGTCACCTCGCCCTGGGACGGCCGGGTCGTCGGCAAGGTGAGCGTGCCGAGCGACGCGCAGATCGAGGAGGCCGTCGCCGCCGCGTACGCCGTGCGCGACGAGTTCGCCGCCACCCCGGCGCACGTCCGCGCCGCCGCCCTCGACCACGTCAGCCGGCGTCTCGTCGAGCGCACCGAGGAGATCGCGCAGCTCATCTCCGCGGAGAACGGCAAGCCGATCAAGTGGGCCCGCGGTGAGGTCGGCCGGGCCGTGTCCGTGTTCCGGTTCGCGGCCGAGGAGGCCCGGCGCTTCAACGGCGGCGAGGCCCAGCGCCTCGACACCGACCTCGGCGGCCAGGGCCGGCTCGCGCTCACCCGGCGCTTCCCGAAGGGCGTCGTCCTCGGCATCGCGCCCTTCAACTTCCCGCTGAACCTGTGCGCCCACAAGATCGCCCCGGCGATCGCGGCCGGCGCGCCGATCATCCTCAAGCCCGCCCCGGCCACCCCGCTCTCCGGTCTGATCATCGGCGACCTGCTCGCCGAGACCGAGCTGCCCGCCGGGTCGTGGAGCATCCTCCCGGTGCCGAACGACCGGATGCCCGCCCTCGTCCAGGACGAGCGCCTGCCGGTCATCTCCTTCACCGGCTCCGAGAAGGTCGGTTACGCGATCATGGACTCGGTGCCGCGCAAGCACTGCACCCTGGAACTGGGCGGCAACGGCGCGGCCGTCGTCCTCGGCGACTACGCGAGCGACGCGGACCTCGACTGGGCCGCGACCCGCATCGCTACCTTCTCCAACTACCAGGGCGGCCAGTCCTGCATCTCGGTGCAGCGGGTCATCGCCGACGCGTCCGTGTACGACCGGCTGCTGCCGCGCATCGTCGCCGCCGTCGAGGCCCAGGTCACCGGTGACCCGAGCGACGACAAGACCGACGTCGGCCCGCTCGTCAGCGAGGACGCCGCCAAGCGCGTCGAGGCATGGGTCAAGGAAGCGGTCGAGGCAGGCGCCAACCTCCTGGCCGGCGGCTCCCGCGACGGAGCCTCCTACGCGCCGACCGTCCTCACCGACGTGCCGGCCGACACGACGATCTCCTGCGAGGAGGTCTTCGGACCCGTCCTCACCGTGACGAAGGCCGACGGCGAGGACGCGGCGTTCGCGGCCGTCAACGACTCCAAGTACGGCCTCCAGGCGGGCGTGTTCACCCACGACCTCCAAGCCGCCTTCCGCGCCCACCGTGCGCTCGAGGTCGGCGGCGTCGTCATCGGCGACGTGCCCTCCTACCGCGCCGACCAGATGCCGTACGGCGGTGCCAAGCAGTCCGGTGTGGGCCGCGAGGGCGTGAAGTTCGCGATGGACGACTACACCTACGAGCGGGTGCTGGTTCTCACCGGGCTCGCTCTCTGACGGCCCCCTCTAGCTAATGGGAACCATTTTCAGCTAGGCTGGAGAAAAGGGGCCCGGCACCGATGCCTTCCGGTGCCGGGCCCCTTCTCCGTGCCGGGCTTCTCCGGACCCTCAACCGGAGAAGCCGACGTGCGCGAGCCGCAACGGGCCGCGCAGTCTGAGGCGGACGTCGTGCATACCGGAGGCAGTCAGATCCGCCGCGAGCGTGACGTAGTCGTACGGTCCTGACGTGGGCGTCTTCGGTGAGAGCGCGACCGACGTGGCGCCGCCGTCCAGCGACACCTCCACCGTGCCCTCGCCCGCCACGGTCACCGTCACCTGCGTGACGCCCGGCCCGAAGTCGCAGGCGCGGTAGAGCAGTTCGGCCGTCCGGCCCGGCGCCGGTGTCACGGCGTCGCCCGCCGTCTTCGTACGGTCGACGATCTCGGCGCCGCTCTGCTCGTCGAAGTCCGCCCCGTCCAGGCCGCGTTCGGCCACCGGTCGCGGGCCACCCGGCTCGCCGTCCAGGACGACCGTCGTACGCAGCCGGATGTCCTCGCTTGAAGCGCCCACCAGCAGGTCGTACGGCCCGGGTTCGAGACGCGCGCGGCCCTGGGCCACGTCCCAGAACTCCAGCTCCGACAGCGGGACTTCGAGGTCCAGCGTCACCTTCTCGCCCGGCGTCAGCGTCACCCGGCGGTGCGCGGCCAGCGCGCGACGCGAGCGCGGCACGGACGGGTCCATGGCCCTCGTGTAGAGCTGGGCGACCTCGTCGGCGGTCATGTCACCGGTGTTCGTGACCGTGAAGGACACGTGCAACGCCTCTTCTCCGACACGGGAGTTCAGATCCGCGTACGCGAACGACGCGTACGACAGCCCGTGGCCGAACGGGAACAGGGGCGTGCCCTCGTAGTACAGGTACGTCTGCCGGCCGCCGATCACGTCGTAGTCGAGCAGGTCCGGCAGGTCGGCGTCGTCCGCGTACCAGGTCTGCGGGAGGCGGCCCGCGGGGGAGACGTCGCCGGCGAGGACCCGGGCCAGGGCGGTGCCCGCGGCCTGGCCGGCGTGGGCCGTCCAGAGCGCGGCCCGCAGCGGGCCGGTGTCCACGGCGTACGGGTAGGCGGAGACCAGGGCCAGCACCGTGTTCGGGTTCGCGGCGCGGGCGGCCCGCAGCAGCCGCTCCTGGTGGGCGGGGAGCGCGAGGGTCGTACGGTCCTCGGTCTCACGGCCGTTGAGATGCGGGTCGTTGCCCGCGACCACCACGACCACGTCGGCCTCGGCGGCGACCCGGGCCACCGCGTCCTTGCCGTGCTCGGCGATGATCAGCTCGAAGATCTCCGGCGGCTCGGAGATTTCCGCGTTCTCGTCGGCAACCTTTACTCCGCCGGCGGCGACAGAGATGTGGCGACCCGTGCCGACATGCCGGAGGAGGTGTCCGTTCTCATGGGGTTCGAGCCGGAACGTCTCCTGGACGACCCAGCCTCCGGGCTGGTCGGCGGCGGCGCGGACATAGCCGTCCTCGGCGACCGAGAGATAGCGGCCGTCGGGGGCGCGCAGGGTCAGCAGGTCCTCGCCCCAGTCGACGAGGGCGAGTTCGGTGCCGGTCGCGTCCGTGGTCAGCGGCGGGAGGTCGGTGCGGCCCGCGAGCAGCGCCGGGTCGAGGGCGCCCTCGGCGCCGCGCACCTCGTCGTCGGCCTCGGCGGCCGGGACGTGGAGGTAGGCGCCGGTCGACGTCCTGAGCAGGACGCGGTCCACGCCCTCCGCGAACTCCACGCGCTCGGCGCCGAACCGCTCGTACAGGCCCTCCAGCGGGGTGGAGCGGTGGATCAACGTGCCGCTGTACCAGTCGAGTTTGCACTCGTCGGCGAGCAGCCCGACGACGGCGAGGCGGGTGTCGGGCGCGAGCGGCAGCACCCCGTCGTTGCGCAGGAGAACGATCGCCTGCTCCGCCGCCTCCTGGGCGAGGGCACGGTGTTCGGACGTGTCGAACGCGCCCGGCTCGTCGTAGCCGTCGAACTCGCCGAGGCGGAACCGCACCGAGAGCTGGCGGCGGACCGCCGTGTCGATGTCGGCCTCGGTCAACAGGCCCTGTTCGTAAGCCCCCTTGATCCGCCCGATCATCTGCGAGCTGTCCGTGCCGTGGTCGGTGAAGCTGTCGACGCCGGCCAGCAGCGAGGCGGCCGTGGCCTCCTCGTGGGTGTCGAAGTAGTGCTCGAAGTCCACCAGGTTGGAGGGCGCGCCCGCGTCCGAGCAGACCAGCAGGTCCTCGTCCGTCCACGCCCGCAGCTGCTCGCGCAGATACGGACTGACGTGGTTGGGGCGGCCGTTGACCAGGTTGTACGCGGGCATCACGCCGGCCACCGCGCCCGCCTCGACGGTCTCGTGGAAGGCGCGCAGGTCGTACTCGTGCAGCACGCGCGGGCGCACCGAGCTCGACGAAGTGGCCCGGTCCGTCTCGTTGTTGTGGGCCAGCCAGTGCTTGAGGACGGGGGCCGTGCGCCAGTACGTGGGGTGGTCGCCGCGCAGGCCGTGGGTGTACGCGGTGGCGATCGCGGACGTCAGCTTCGGGTCCTCCGAGTAGCCCTCCTCGTTGCGGCCCCACAGGGGGTGGCGCAGCAGGTTGACGGTCGGCGACCAGACGTTCAGGCCCACGCGGTCGTCGCGGGCCCGCATCGCGCGGACCTCCTTCGACACCGCGTCGCCGATCCGTCGTACGAGATCGGTGTTCCAGGTCGCGCCGAGGCCGACCGCCTGCGGGAACACCGTCGCCGGGCCCATCCAGGCCACGCCGTGCAGCGCCTCCTGGCCGGTGCGGAACGCGGCGATGCCGAGGCGCTCCACGGCGGGCGCGAACTGGTGCAGGAACGCGGTCTTCTCGTCGAGGGTGAGCCGGGACAGCAGATCGTCGATGCGCTTCGCGAACGGCAGCTGCGGATCGCGGAAGGGCGGCGTGGGCGGCGTCTGTGCGGTCACGTGGGGTTCCCCTTGGAGTGGAGCGGCGAAGCGCTTTCGAAGCGCTTCGATGCTCATTCGACATCGGCGTGGGTGTCAAGGGAGCGGCACCATCACTTCAAGCGGTGCATGAGAAAAGGTCACCTCGCAGACCTCCGAGGAATATTGGGAGCGACCCTTGTGCACCCACAGGGCTTCACTTAACCTCACAGCAACATCGAAGCGCTTCGACTACGCAGCGACCGTAGAAGTCGAAGGAACGCTTCGGCTCAGCCAGTTCCACTGAAGACACCGCAGCCGACGGCCCACCGCCGGGTGTCCTGGTGCGCCATGAAGGGTTGACGCAATGACGCCGAACGCCGCTTCCGCTCCCTCCGGGCCCAGCCGGAGAAGCTTCCTCGCCTCCACGGCGGTCGCCACCGCAGCGGTGGCCGGAGGAATGCCGCTCCTCGCCGCCTGCGGCGATTCGGACAGCGGTTCGCGCGACGGCACCACGTCGAGCAAGGACGCCAAGAAGATCCTTCCGGCCTACGTGGCCAGCAACGTGGTGACGCCGGACATCCCCGCCAAGAACGGCTCCGCGGTCGGCTTCACCGGCAAGCTGGACCTCGCCACGCTGAAGACGTCGGTCCCCAAGAAGCTCGGCAAGGGCGGCAAGGTCACCGTCATGTCGCCGTTCTGGGGCTCCCCGCCCAAGAGCGACAACGCCTACTACAAGGCGATGAACGACCTGATCGGCGTCGACGTCTCCTGGCAGAACCAGGACGGCAACACCTACGAGCAGAAGCTCGGCGCGGTCCTCGCCTCCAGCGACGTCCCGGACGTGGTGGTCGTCCCCGGCTGGAACATGAACGGCAAGATCCCCACCGCCATCATCAGCAAGTTCGCCGACCTCGGCCCCTACCTCTCCGGCGACGCGGTCAAGGAGTACCCGAACCTCGCCGCGATCCCGACGGAGGCCTGGCAGCGCTCCATCTTCGGCGGCAAGCTGCGCGGCCTGCCGATGCCGTCGCCGTGGGCGCCCAGCATCGTGCCGCTGTACCGCCGGGACATCTTCGAGAAGGAAGGGTACGAAATACCCAAGTCCTGCGACGAGTTCATGGCCCTGGCCAAGGAGATCACCAACGCCAAGGCCAAGCGCTGGGCGTGCCTGGACATGAAGTGGACGGCCTGGCAGGCCTTCGGCGTCTTCTCCGGCAGCGAGAAGCCGCTGTGGTGGGACATGGTCGACGGCAAGCTCGTCAACCGCATCGAGACCGAGCAGTACCTCGAGGCGATCGAATGGTCCCGCAAGCTGTTCGAGGCGGGAGTCGTCCACCCCGACTCCAAGATGGGCAAGAACGCCCCCGACCCCGGGCCCAAGTTCGCGGCCGGCGAGTTCCTGATCTACCCCAACAACATCTCCCAGTGGTGGGGCCGCACCGCCGAACAGGCCACCCAGAACCCGGAGTTCAAGATCTGGGGCATGGACGTCTGGGGCCACGACGGCGGCAACCCCACCATCTACGCCGAAGAACCCGCCGGCATCTTCGCCTTCGTCAACAAGAAGGCCTCCGAGTCGGTCATCCGCGACGTGCTCGCCGTCGCCAACGTCACCGCGGCGCCGTACGGCACCAAGGAGTACATGATGACCAACTACGGCGTGGAGGGCACCCACTACACCGTCAAGGACGGCGTCCCCACCAAGACCGACCAGGGCAACATCGACGTGATGAACGCCTACGTCATGATCGCGAGCCCCGCCGCGACCCTCGCCCACCCCGACTTCCCCGAGGTCGCCAAGGCCCAGGTCGAGTGGGAGCAGCGGATGGGCGCCTTCACCAAGAAGTCCGCCTTCTGGGGCATGCAGATCACCGAGCCCAACCGCTGGACCAACCTCGCCAACGACTTCGAGCAGCTGGAGGACGACATCGTCCGCGGCCGCAAGAAGATCAGCGACATGCAGCAGGCCGTCTCCGACTGGAAGAGCAAGGGCGGCGACAAGCTGCGGGACTGGTACAAGAAGATCCTCGACGAGAACGGCTCCGCGGCCAGCTGACCCGGTACCGAGGCAAGGAGAACGGCCGTGTCCCACAGCACGGTGCCTCGGAGCAGGACCGAGGCCGACTCGACGGCGAAGACCCCGGTGGCGTCCGGCGGCGCCACCGGTTCCAGCCGGAAGCGACGTCCGGGAAAGCTGAGTCTGCGGCACAGGTTCCGACGCGACCGCGTCCTGCTCCTGATGACGCTGCCGGCCGTCGCCCTGGTACTGCTCTTCAACTACGTGCCGATCCTCGGCAACGTGGTGGCCTTCCAGGACTACGACCCCTACATCAGCGACAACGGCGTCGTGTCCATGCTGCACAGCCCCTGGGTGGGGCTGGAGAACTTCCAGCGGATCTTCGAGGACTCCTCCTTCTGGTCGGCGGTCCAGAACACGCTGGTGCTCTTCTTCCTCCAGCTCCTGCTGTTCTTCCCCATCCCGATCCTGCTCGCGCTGCTCATCAACAGCGTGGTCAGGCCCCGGGTGCGGGCGGTCGCCCAGGCCGTTCTCTATCTGCCGCACTTCTTCTCGTGGGTGCTGGTGATCTCGGTCTTCCAGCAACTCCTCGGCGGTGCGGGGCTGCTCTCCCAGCTGCTGCGCGAGCACGGCTACGACGGCCTCGACATCATGACCGACCCGAACACCTTCAAGTTCCTGGTCACCGCGCAGTCCGTCTGGAAGGACGCCGGCTGGGGGATCATCGTCTTCCTCGCCGCGCTCGCCGCCGTCAGCCCCGACCTGTACGAGGCCGCCGCGATGGACGGAGCCAACCGCTGGCGCCGGATGTGGCACGTCACGCTGCCCGCGCTGCGGCCGGTGATCGCGCTGCTGCTGGTGCTGCGGGTCGGCGACGCGTTGACGGTGGGCTTCGAGCAGATCCTCTTGCAGAGAGACGCCGTGGGACCGGGCGCCGCGGAAGTGCTCGACACCTTCGTGTGGTGGAACGGCGTCCGCAACCAGGACTTCGGCTACGCGGCCGCCGCCGGACTCGTCAAGGGCGTCATCAGCATCGGTCTCGTCCTGGCCGCGAACAAGGTGGCCCATCTCATGGGCGAGCAGGGGGTGTACAAGAAGTGAGCGTCGTCATCGACAAACCCGGCCGGTTCGCCGCGCCGCCTCGGCCGGTGTGGGAGGAGCCTCCCTCGAAGGTGGGGCTGGCGAGCAAGGGGCTCGTGCTCGGGATCGCGTGCCTGGCGATTCTCTTTCCGCTGTGGATCGTCGTCGTCACCAGCCTCTCGTCCCGCAAGACCATCGACGAGGCCGGCGGGCTGGTGATGGTGCCGAAGGGCATCACGTTCGTGGCCTACCAGGAGCTGCTCAGCGGTGGGCAGGTCACCCGGGCGGCGATCATCAGCGTGCTCGTCACGGCCGTGGGCACCGCGTTCTCGATGACCGTGTCCGTGCTGTGCGCGTACGGGCTGTCGCGGTCGGGATCGCTCGGGCACCGGTGGATCCTGATGGTCCTGCTGGCGACGATGTTCTTCAGCGCCGGGCTCATTCCGACGTATCTGCTGGTGCAGACCCTCGGGCTGACGGACAGTTATCTCGCGCTGATCCTGCCGAGTGCGATCAGTGTCTTCAACATCCTGGTGCTGCGCGGGTTCTTCATGGGGATCTCGTCGGAGCTGACCGACAGCGCGCGGATCGATGGGGCCGGGGATTTCCGGATTCTCTGGCAGATCGTGATGCCGTTGTCTCGGGCGGTCATCGCCGTGATCACGCTGTTCTACGCGGTGGGGTACTGGAGCGCCTGGTTCAACGCGTCGCTGTACTTGAACGACCAGGACATGATGCCGTTGCAGAACGTCATGATCCAGCTGGTGCAGAAGCAGGAGGCGCCGGTGGGGTTGGGGCAGGCGATCAAGACGGGGCAGTTGTCGGGGCTGGCCGTTCAGATGGCTGTGATGGTGATGGCTTTGCTGCCGGTGGCTGTGCTTTCGCCTTTCGTGCAGCGGCATTTCAAGAAGGGCATGTTGACGGGCGCGGTCAAGGGTTGAACGGCGCCTACTCACTGGGGTGCTTCTGATCGTTGGCGGCTGCGGGTTTGTTGTGGCTGGTCGCGCAGTTCCCCGCGCCCCTTTAGGTACGTCTCCCTCCCCTGTCTCAGAATTGTGAGGTACGTGTCATGCGCGCATCACGGCCCAGTCGTCGTGTTGTTCTTGCCGGGGCCGCTGCTGCCGCTGCGTTCACCGCCGTTCCCTCTCTCCAGGGGAGCGCCCTGGCCGCCTCCGTCGCCCCCACCTACCGCTGGCGCAACGTCGTCCAAGGCGGCACCGGGTTCGTCACCGGCGTGCTCTTCCATCCCTCCGTCCGGGGGCTCGCCTACGCTCGTACCGACATCGGTGGCGCCTATCGGTGGGACGACTCCGCCGCGCGGTGGACGGCGCTCACTGATCACCTCGGGTGGGACGACTGGAACCTGCTCGGGGTCGAGGCGATGGCGGTCGACCCCGCTCATCCGAACCGGGTCTATCTCGCCCTCGGTACGTACGCGCAGTCCTGGGCCTCCAACGGGGCCGTTCTGCGGTCCGACGACCGGGGGGCCACCTGGGCCCGTACCGATCTCGACGTCAAACTCGGGGCCAATGAGGACGGGCGTGGGTGCGGCGAGCGCCTGCTGGTCGACCCGCGTGACAGTGACACCCTCTGGCTCGGGACCAGACATGACGGGCTGCTCAAGTCCACGGACCGGGGCGCTACTTGGGCCGCTGCCGGCGGATTCCCGGGCACGCCGAGCGCCTCGGGGCAGGGCGTCACCCTGCTCGTCGCCGCCGGGCGGGTCCTCTACGCCGGCTGGGGCGACTCCGACGGGACCGCCGCCAACCTGTACCGCACCGGCGACGGGGTCACGTGGGAGGCCGTGCCTGGGCAGCCCTCCGGTGCCGCCGCCAAGGTGCCGATCCGGGCCGCGTACGACAAGCACACCCGTGAGCTGTATCTGACGTACGCCAACGCACCCGGACCCAACGGGCAGTCGGACGGCAGTGTGCACGCGTTGTGCACCGCCAACGGGAAGTGGCGTGAGGTCACGCCGGTGAAGCCCGGCGGGACGACCGACGACGGTGGCACCGACTCCTTCGGGTACGGCGGGGTCGCCGTCGACGCCCGGCGGCCAGGCACCCTCGTCGTGTCCACCAACAACCGGTGGGCCCTCGTCGACACCGTCTTCCGGTCCACCGACGGCGGTCGCTCCTGGACGTCCCTCAAGGACTCCGCTGTCTTCGACGTGTCCGAGACCCCCTATCTCAAGTGGGGCGCGGACGCGCCCAAGTTCGGCTGGTGGATCCAGGCGCTCGCGCTCGACCCGTACGACTCCCGGCACGTCGTCTACGGCACCGGCGCCACCCTCTACGGCACCCGGGACCTGAAGAACTGGGCCCCGCAGATCCGCGGGATCGAAGAGGCCTCCGCGCGGCTGCTGATCTCGCCCCCGGTCGGGGAGGCGCACCTGCTCAGCGGGTCCGGGGACATCGGCGTGATGTACCACGAGAAGCTCACCGCGTCCCCCTCGCGCGGCATGGCGTCGAACCCCGTGTTCGGGACGGCGACGGGACTCGCGCAGGCCGCGGCGAAGCCGGCGTACGTCGTGCGCACCGGGTGGGGCGACCACGGCAACGGGGCGTACTCGAACGACGGCGGGCAGACCTGGGCGCCCTTCGCGGCCCAGCCCTCCCTCGCCAAGGACGCACCGGGGCCGATCGCCGTCAACGCCGACGGCACCGCCCTGCTGTGGGTCTTCGTGCACTGGGACGGCACCAAATACCCGGCCCACCGCTCCACCGACAACGGGGCCACCTGGACCGAGGTCCCCTCCTTCCCGAAGGGCGCCACGCCGGTCGCCGACCCGGCCGACCCGACGCTCTTCTACGCATACGACAGCGACACAGGAACGCTACTCGCCAGCACTGACAGTGGCCGTACCTTCACCGCGCGTGCGGGCGGGCTGCCGTCCGGTGACAGCCAGTTCGAGCTCGTCGCGGCACCCGGACGCTCCGGTGACCTCTGGCTCAGCCTGAAGGGGAACGGGCTGTACCGGTCCACTGACGGAGGTGTCAGCTTCTCCAAGGTCGCCAGTTGCTGGGCCTCGTACGCCCTCGGCTTCGGCAAGGCCGCCGAGGGGGCCGACTACCCGGCCGTCTACATGGTCGGCTCCACCGAGTCGATCACCGCCGTGTACCGCTCCGACGACGAGGCGAAGTCCTGGGTGCGGATCAACGACGACCGGCACCAGTGGGGCTGGACCGGTGAGGCGATCGCCGGTGACCCCCGCGTCCACGGGCGCGTGTACCTCGCCACCAACGGGCGCGGTATCCAGTACGGGGAGCCCGCCTGATGCCCGGCCTCGCCGACGCCACCCGGGGCCGCATCCTCTTCGGCGGTGACTACAACCCCGAGCAGTGGCCCGAGGAGACCTGGTACGAGGACGTCCGGCTGATGAAGGACGCCGGCGTCAACTCCGTCACACTCGGCGTCTTCTCCTGGGCCAGGCTCGAACCCCGGCCCGGGGAACGGGACTTTGGCTGGCTCGACCGGATCATGGACCTCATGCACGAGCACGGCATCGGGGCCGTCCTCGCCACCCCGACCGCCTCGCCGCCGCCCTGGCTGGGGCATCTGCACCCCGACACCCTGCCCGTCGATGAGGACGGCCGCACCGAGTGGTGGGGCGGCCGCCAGCACTTCTCGCACTCCAGCGCCGTCTACCGGCGCCACGCCGCCGCCATCACCGAGGACCTCGCCGCCCGCTACGGCGGCCACCCCGCCCTCACGATGTGGCACATCAACAACGAGTACTGCACCTTCGACTGGGGCGACGAGGCCGCCGCCCGCTTCCGGGACTGGCTCCGGCGGCGGTACGGCACGCTCGACGCCCTCAACTCCGCCTGGGGCACCGCCTTCTGGAGCCAGGGCTACGGCGACTGGGCCGAGGTGCACACCCCGCGCCACGCCCACTATCTGAAGAACCCGACCCAGGTCCTCGACTTCAAGCGGTTCACCTCCGACATGCTCCTGGAGTGCTTCCTCGCCGAACGGGACATCGTGCGGCGGCACACCCCGCACCTCCCGGTCACCACCAACTTCATGCCGCTGTGGACGGGGCAGGACGCCTGGCGGTGGGCCGAGGAGGAGGACGTCGTCTCCGTCGACCTCTATCCCGACCCGCGGGACCCGCTCGGCGCCCAACAGGCGGCGCTCGTGCAGGACATGACC
This sequence comes from Streptomyces justiciae, assembly GCF_015163075.1. Lineage (GTDB taxonomy): Bacteria > Actinomycetota > Actinomycetes > Streptomycetales > Streptomycetaceae > Streptomyces > Streptomyces justiciae. Next base: position 54,869 of record NZ_JADDXU010000026.1, on the reverse strand, counting down.
CGCTCGCAGGCCCGGGGCCCCTGGATGCTGATGGAGCAGGCGGCCGGGCCCGTCAACTGGCGGGGCGTGAACCATCCCAAGCCGGCCGGCCTCAACCGGCTCTGGTCGCTCCAGGCCGTCGCCCGCGGCGCCGACGCCGTCTGCTACTTCCAGTGGCGGCAGTCCCGGCAGGGCGCCGAGAAGTTCCACTCCGGAATGGTCAGCCACGCGGGGGAGCGGGGGCGCACGTACCAGGAGGTCAAGCGACTCGGCGCGGAACTCGGCCGGATCGGCGCCGAGGTGACGGAGAGTCATACCGGGAACGACATCGCGATCCTGCACGACTGGCACTCCTGGTGGGCCGGCGCCCACGAGGGCCGGCTCTCCGGCGAGGTCGACTATCCGCAGGTCCTGACCGCCTGGCACCGGGCCCTCTGGGAGGCCCACCTCGCCACGGACTTCGCCCACCCCGAACACGACCTGAGCGCGTACAAGCTCGTCGTCGTCCCGCAGCTGTACGCCCTCACCGACGCGGCGATCGAGAACCTCCTCTCCTACGTCCGCCAGGGCGGCACCCTCGTCTCCGGCTTCCTGACCGGCGTCGCCGACCAGGACGACCGGGTCAGGCCCGGCGGCATGGACGTACGCCTGCGGGAGCTGTTCGGCATCCGCACTCTGCACGAGTGGTGGCCGCTGGACGCGGGGGAGGCCGTCGAGTGCGACGGGTTCCGCGGCACCCTGTGGTCGGAGGAGATCGAGACGGACGGGGAGGCGGTCGTGGCCGCCGCCTTCAAGGGCGGCGAACTCGACGGGCTGCCCGCCGTGCTGCGCAAGGGCCGGGCCCGCTATCTCGCGACCCTTCCCGAATCGGATCAACTGCGCGCGATGCTCGCCGAGTTCGCGGCCGAGGCGGGCGTGCGGCCGGTGCTGGAGGGGCTTCCGGCGGGGGTCGAGGCCGTACGGCGGGGTGAGCTGCTGTTCGTGCTCAACCACGGGCGCGAGTCGGTGGCCGTTCGAGTTCCGGGCGCCTTCCGTGATCTGCTGACCGGCATGAACGTCACGGACGAACTCACCCTCGACCGCTACGGAGTGGCGGTGCTGAAGCCATGAGCCTTGCGCACGGCACCTGGGAACCCCGACCGGCCGCCCGCTGGGAGGACGGCTTCCTGAGCGGCAACGGCCGTCACGGCACCCTTGTGTTCGGCGAGCCGAACGACGAGCGGGTCGTCGTCACCCATCACACCCTGGTCCGCCCCAACGGGTCCGAGCACGCCCGCCCGCCGGAGCTGGCCGCCGAACTCCCGGCCCTCCAGGACCGGTTGCTCGCCGGCGAACTCGATGCCGCCGAACGCTTCACGGACGGCCGGGACCTGCAGTGGGTGCAGCCCTTCCACCCGGCCTTCCAGATCCGGCTGCGCGGCACAGCGACCGGCGAAGCGCCCGGCTACCACCGGTCCGTCGACTTCGCCACCGGCGTCACCCGCACCTGGTACGAGGGCTGGGACAGCGAGGTCTTCGTCTCCCGCGCCGACGACGTCATCGTCCAGCGCGTCACCGCCGGCGACCTCGACATCTCCCTGGACCACCGGCTGCCCGGCGCCCCCAAGGACCTCGGCGTCGGCCAGGGTGCCGTCCTCACCCCCGAGGGCGCCCTACTCACCCTGCGCGCCCGCTACCCCGGCAGCGACCGCGCCTACACCGGCGTCACCCTCGTGCAGGTCACCGGCGGCACCGCCACGCTCACCCCGCCCGGCCTGCGGATCACCGGCCCGGAGTCGGTGCTGCTGCTGACCCGCGTCGTCCGGCACACCGGCGAGCTGGACGTGATGGAGGAGGCCCGCGCCCTGCGCGACCTGCCCCTCGACCACACCGCCCTCCTCGACCGCCACACGCCTCTCCACCGCACCGCCTACGAGCGCGTCACCCTCGACCTGGACGCCGACCCCGCCGAACGCGCCCTGTCCGGCTCGGAGTTGCTGGAGCACCCCGACAGCCCCGCCCTCATGGAGCGGCTCTTCGCCGCCGGCCGCTACCACCTGCTCTCCGCGAGCGGCCTCTTCCCGCCCCGTCTCACCGGCCTGTGGACCGGCGACTGGGACACCGCCTGGTCGGGCGCGTTCACCAACGACGCCAACGTCAACCTCCAGACCGCGTCCGCCGCGTCCGCCGCCCTCCCCGAGGTCACCGAGGCGCTCGCCGCCCTGATCCAGGGGCAGCTGGCCGACTGGCGGGACAACGCCCGAGCGATCTTCGGCGCCCGCGGGATCGTCGCCCCGCCGCACAGCGACGGCGAGTCCGGGCTGACGTACCACTTCGAGCGCGAGTACCCGCTGCACCTGTGGACGGCGGGCGCCGACTGGCTGCTCAAGCCGCTCGTCGACCACGACGAGACCACCGGCACCCGCGACCCGCGCACCGCCGCCGCGCTCGCCGAAGTCGCCCTGTTCTACGAGGACTTCCTCACCCGCACCGACGCCGACGGCCACCTCGTCGTCGTCCCCTCCTACTCGCCCGAGAACCGTCCGGCCAACGCCAGTTGGGGCGCGATCAACGCGGCGATGGACCTCTCGGCCGCCCGGCACGCCCTGTACACGGCCGCCGCCTACCACCCGGACGACGCGGACCGCCTGCGCGCCCTCGCCGACCGTCTGCCGCCGCACCGGATCAACGACGACGGCGCCCTCGCCGAATGGGCCTGGCCGGGCCTGGAGGACACCTACGACCACCGCCACCTCAGCCACCTCTACGGCGTCTGGCCCCTCGACGAGATCAACCCCTACGACACCCCTGACCTCGCCGACGCCGCCCACCGCGCCCTCGAACTGCGCGGCGCCGAGAACGACTCCGCCCACGGCCATCTCCACCACGCCCTGATCGCGGCCCGCCTGCGGGACGGCGAACGGGTCGCGCACGCCCTCGGCCAGGTCCTCAAGGGCGACTTCTTCCACAGCTCGCTGATGAGCGCCCACTACCCGAACCGCGACGTCTACAACGCCGACGCCGCCCACACCCTGCCGGCCGTGCTCATCGAGATGCTCGTGCAGTCGACGCCGGACCGGCTGGTGCTGCTGCCCGCGGTGCCCGGCCGGTGCCCCAAGGGCCGACTCCTCGGCGTGCGCACCCGGTTCGGCGCCGCACTCGACCTCACCTGGACCCCACAGCAAGCGACCGCGGTACTGCGCCCCACCCGCACCCACCGCGTCGAACTCAGGACTTCCTCCGGCATCCGGCCGCTCGACCTCGTCGCCGGAGAAGACCACGTCCTGCGTCTGGAGGCGTGGTAACCACCCCCGCAATTCCCCCCACCCATGGAAGGGACACCATGGCAAAGAGCACGCTCCGTAAAGTCACCATGGCCGTACTCGCCCCGGCGATGGCCCTCGGCGCCACCGTCGGCCTCGCCTCCGCACCCGCCTCGGCGGCCGTGTGGAACTCCTGCGACCAGTGGGGCAACACCAGCCTGAACGGCTACACCCTCTACAACAACATCTGGGGCTCCGGCGCCGGCAGCCAGTGCATCTGGGCCAACTCCGGTACCAACTGGGGGGTCTGGGCCAACCACCCCAACACCGGCGGCATCAAGTCGTACCCGAACTCCAAGAAGGTGGTCAACAAGACCATATCCTCGCTCGGTTCGCTGTCCAGCAGCTACAACGTCACCGTCCCGTCGTCCGGCGCGTACAACACGTCGTACGACATCTGGGACACCGACTACGACTACGAGATCATGCTCTGGGTCAACTACAACGGAGCCGTGGGCCCGCTCGGCACCTCCCAGGGCAACGTCACCCTCGGCGGCCACACCTGGACCGTCTACAAGGGCAACAACGGCGCCAACGAGGTCTTCTCGTTCCTGCGGACCTCCGATTCCACCTCCGGCACCGTGAACATCAAGCCGATCCTCACCTGGATCTCGGGCACCAAGGGCTGGATGTCCAGCAGCGAGACCATCGGGGACGTCCAGTTCGGCTACGAGATCACGTCCTCGTCCGGCGGCCTTGATTTCCAGACCAACAACCTGACCGTCAGCAGCAGTTGACCCAACGCGGTGGGGGCACGGGGTTATATGAACCCATGCGTACCACCACCCCCCTCATCACCACCGCGCTCGCCGCCGCCGCGCTGCTCACCTCCCCGGGCAGCGCGGCGGCGGCTCCCACGTCCCCGGGCCTGCTGCCCGTCGCCTCCCTGTCCGCCGACCGCCTCGCCACCGCCGACCCTGGGCCCTGTCGTCAAATTCCCGCCTGCCTCGCGGCGTCCGGCACGCGCGCTCGCCGCGTTGCCGGAGCGCCCACGTGACTCCGCCACGCGGACACTCCGGCGCCTTGCGATCGCACGCACCGGACGCCGCGATGCCCGCCCTCCGGGCGGACGACGGGAATTTGACGACAGGGCCCAGTGGCTGCCGCCAAGTGGGGCACCGACAGCCCCATCGACGATCCCGCCCGTGAACAGCAGGTCCTCGACACCGTCGCCGCCCAGGCCGAGCGGATCGGCGCAGACCCTGACGAGATCCGGGCCGTCTTCCGCGACCAGATCGAGGCCAACAAGACCGTCCAGCGCGGTCTGTTCCGCCGCTGGGCCGCCCATCCCGACGAGGCCCCGACGACCAAGCCGGACCTCAACGTCGTACGGCAGACCATCAACCGCATCAACACCGGCCTGGTCACCGCCCTGGCCGACACCACCCCGGATCGGTCCTCGATCGGCTGCCGCCCCGGACTCGCCCTCGCCGTGGTCGAGATCCACCACGAGAAGCACCCGGACCCGCTGCACACCGCCGCACTCGTCCGCTCGCTGGCCTCCGTCTGCCGCTGACACAAGGTCGCTGACACGCCGTCGCTGACATGCGCGTGCGGCCGGTCCCTCCCCTACCGGGACCGGCCGCACGGCTCACGCGGCTACTCCGCTACGGGCAGCCGCGCCCCGTCCCGCAGGAACAGCGGGATGCGGTCCAGCGGGGCGTCGACCGTCACGGTCGTGCCGCCCTCGTACGAGTCGCCGGTCCACGCGTCCGTCCAGGTCGCGCCCGCCGGGAGATAGGTCGTGCGGGCCGTCGCGCCCGCCGTCAGCACCGGCGCCACCAGCAGGTCCGCGCCGAAGAGATAGGCGTCGTCCACCGACCAGGCCGCCGGGTCGTCCGGGAACTCCAGGAACAGCGGCCGCATGGGCGGCAGGCCCTCCTCGTGGGCCTCGCGCATGACGTCCAGGACGTACGGCTTCAGGCGCTCGCGCAGCCGCAGGTACTTCTCCAGCACGGCCCCGGCCTGCTCGCCGTACGACCACACCTCGTTGGGGCCGCCGGTCATCTCCGGGCCCAGCGGCATGCCCGGGTCGCGGAAGCCGTGCAGCCGCATCAGCGGGGACAGCGCGCCGAACTGGAACCAGCGGACCATGACCTCCTGGTACGCCGGGTCGGACGGGTCGCCGCCGTGGAAGCCGCCGATGTCCGTGTTCCACCAGGGGATGCCGGACAGCGCGGTGTTGAGGCCGGCCGCGATCTGGCGGCGCAGGGTCGGGAAGTCGGTGCCGATGTCGCCGGACCACAGGGCGGCGCCGTAGCGCTGACTGCCCGCCCACGCCGAGCGGTTGAGGGTGATGACCTCCTCGCCCTCGGCGCTCAGGCCTTCGTGGAAGGTGCGGGCGTTGTCCGCCGGGTAGATGTTGCCGACCTCCAGGCCGGGGCCCGCCCAGTAGCGCAGGTTCTCCGGGAAGCCGGGCTTCAGTTCGGGCTCGCAGGCGTCCAGCCAGAAGGCCGTGATGCCGTACGGGTCGAGGTAGTTCTCCTTGATCTTCGACCAGAGGAACTCCCGCGCCTCCGGGTTCGTGGCGTCGTAGAAGGCCACCTGGACCGTCGACGCCACCTCCTTGTCCGGCCAGTCCGCGTGGGCCATCGGCCCGTACTGGGTGCCGATGAAGTAGCCGCGCTGCTCCATCACCGGGTGGTTCTCGCTCAGCGGGGACACCGACGGCCAGACGGAGACGACGAGTTTGATGCCCATGTCGGCCAACTCCCGCACCATCGCGGCCGGGTCGGGCCACTCCGCCGGGTCGAACTTCCACTCGCCGAGGTGCGTCCAGTGGAAGAAGTCGCACACGATCGCCGAGATCGGCAGCCCGCGCCGCTTGTACTCCCGTGCCACCTCCAGGAGTTCGTCCTGGGTGCGGTAGCGCAGCTTGCACTGCCAGAAGCCCGCCGCCCACTCCGGCATCATCGGCGTACGGCCGGTGACGGCGGAGTAGCGGCGCTGCCCGTCGGCGGGGGCGCCGGCGGTGATCCAGTAGTCGATCTGCCGGGCCGAGTCGGCCACCCAGCGGGTGCCGTTGTGGGCCAGCTCCACCCGGCCGATCGCCGGGTTGTTCCACAGCAGGGTGTAGCCCCGGCTCGACGTCAGCACCGGGATGCCGACCTCGGCGTTGCGCTGGACCAGGTCCAGGACCAGGCCCTTCTGGTCGAAGCGGCCGTGCTGGTGCTGACCGAGGCCGTACAGCTTCTCGTCGTCGTAGGCGGCGAACCGCTGTTCCAGGCGGTGGTGGCCGTTGCCGACCGCCGTGTAGAGGCGCGAGCCCGGCCACCAGAAATGGGCGCGGGCTTCCGAGAGCAGCTCGGCGGAGTCCTCGGTGCGCAGGAAGCGGATCAGGCCCTCGGCGCTGACCTCGACGGTGAGCGCGCCGACGGTCAACTGCCCTTGCCCGTCCTCGATCTTGACCGTGGACGAGGTGGGGGGCGCGTCGTCGAGCAGCGCACCCGGCAGCCCCTCCAGGATCGGCCCGCCGAGCCGCGTGCGGACCCGGACCGCGTCCGGGCCCCAGGGCTCGATCCGTACGGTCTCCTGACGGCCGCTCCACTCCAGCGCGCCGTCCCGCTCACGGAACGTACCGACGGTCGGGGACGACTGCGCGAGGCTCACCGCGCCGGTCGGGGGCTGGTTCTCGGCAAGCTGAGGCACTTGAGGCACTTGAGGCACTTGAGGCGCTCCTGGGCTCCGATACTCCTGGCGGAGTGGCAGACATGGGGGTGCCCCGGCAGGGGCGGACGCATGAGGTGTTACGCCGGTACCGGGCCCGTGCTCGCCCGGACCGTCAACTCAGGGGTGATCAGGACGACTTCGTCGCTGCCGCGGCCGTCGAGCTTGGCCACCAGCCGCTCCACGGCGTTGCGGCCCATCTCCTGCGCGGGGATGGCGACCGAGGTCAGCCGCACCGAGGCCTGGGTGGCGACCTGGTCGGGGCAGATCGCGACGACCGACACGTCCTCCGGTACGGCGCGGCCCTGCTGGCGCAGCAGGGCGAGCAGCGGCTCGACGGCCGACTCGTTCTGCACGACGAACCCCGTGGTGCCGGGGCGCTCGTCGAGGATGCGGGCGAGCGTCACGGCCATCGCGTCGTACCCGCCCTCGCACGGCCGGTGCAGCAGCCGTACGCCCAACTCCTGGGCCCGGGACCGCAGTCCGTCAAGGGTGCGCTCGGCGAAACCGGTGTGCCGTTCGTAGACCGCGGGGGCCTCGCCGATGACAGCGATGTCGCGGTGGCCGAGCATCGCGAGGTGCTCGACACAGAGCGCGCCCGTCGCCCGGAAGTCGAGGTCGACGCAGGTCAGCCCGGAGGTGTCGGCGGGCAGGCCGATGAGCACGGACGGCTGGTCCGTGCCGCGCAGCAACGGCAGCCGTTCGTCGTCGAGTTCGACGTCCATCAGGATCATCGCGTCGGCGAGCCCGCTGCCGGTGACGCGGCGCACCGCGTCCGGGCCCTCCTCGCCGGTCAGCAGCAGCACGTCGTACCCGTGCGTCCGGGCGGTGGTGGCGACGGCGATGGCGATCTCCATCATCACCGGCACGTACATGTCCGTCCGCAGCGGCACCATCAGCGCGATGATGTTGGACCTGCTGCTGGCCAGGGCGCGGGCGCCCGCGTTCGGGTGGTAGCCGAGCTCGCGGATGCTCTGCTCGACCCGCTGCCGGGTGGTCGTGGAGATGGACCGCTTGCCACTGAGGACATAGCTCACCGTGCTCGCCGAGACTCCGGCGTGCTGGGCGACCTCGGCGAGGGTGACCATCCAGCTCTCCAAGCTTTGTGAAGCGCTTCGACAGTGCGCAGGGTGAATAAGGGCGGGTGAGGGTGGTTCGACAGTAGCTGTACCGGGAGTGGGTGTCCATAGGCTGTCGAAGCGCTTCGACATCGACTTGCCGAAGCCTGTCCGGTGGGGTTCCGGGGTGTCGGCTTCCTCCCTACCATGGCCGATCGCGGGGGGCCACGGAACGGAATCGGGGGAGCCTGTCCGGCGGATCGGCCCGTACCGGGTCGTCGCGACGCTCGGTGAAGGAGGGACGGGCGCCGTGTACCTGGGCCGGGACACGCGCGGGCAGATCGCGGCCGTGAAGGCGCTGCGGGACGGGACGGCCGCGACGAGTCGATGCTGCGGCGCTTCCGGCGGGAGGCGGACGCGGCGTCGGCGGTGCGCGGACCGGGGGTGGCACCCGTCCTGGCGTACGACCTCGACGGCCCCCGTGCCGCGGATCGCCGCCGAGTATCTGGCCGGGCCGACACTGCACGAGGCGGTGACGGAACTCGGGGTCTTCACGGAGGACGCGGCACGCGCGCTGCCGGCCGAGGTCGCCCGCGCGGTCTCGGTCATCCACGACGCGGGCCTGGTCCACCGGGACCTCAAGCCCTCCAACATCGTCCTCACCCGCAAGGGCGCCACGGGACGGCGTGCCGATCCATCTCAGCGGCCTCGGCAAGGACCTCGCCGTCATCCGGCGCGACGACCGCCGCAAGGGCTGGGAGTGGCACAGCGACACGAGCTTCCTCGACAACCCGGGCGAACCCCCGCTCCTCGCGGGCGGTTACGTCTTCCCGCGGCGGGGCGGCGCCTCCGTCGAGGACGCGATCGCCGTCGGCCTGCGCACCCGCCGGACGGCCTGGACCCTCAAGACGGTGGACGCCGAGGCCGACGACGTCCAACTCCTCACCGACGGCCGCACCTTGTACGTCCTGCGCGGCACCCGGCTGCGCGTCCACCCCCTGACCTGACGGCAACCTTTCACCGGGCGGCGGCCACTGAGGGGACGTAACAGCCCCCTCGGAAGGACCCCCATGCAGCACCGCCGCCCCCGCTTCTCCAAGAAGGCGAAGACCCTGCTCTCCGGCACGGTCGCGCTCGCCGCCGCCGTCGGCGTGACCGTCGCGCAGGCCGACGAGTCGAGCAAGAAGTGCACGGCGTTCGACATCATCACGCTCGGCAAGTACTACGTGAACAACAACCTCTGGAACGAGGGGAAGTACACCGGCACCCAGTGCGTGTGGTCCAACTCCCAGGCGGGGTCGACCATTTCATGGGGCACCGACTACAGCCTGGCCAACAGCGCCACCGGCCGGGACTACGACGTGAAGTCGTATGCCTCCACCGTCCTCGGCTGGCACTGGGGCTGGAAGACCGACAAGGCCGCCACCCAGCTGCCCATCCGCGTCGGTGACCGCAAGCCCGTGAAGACCAACTGGGAGTTCACGGTCAGCTCGAACCCCGGCACCATGAACGTCGCCTACGACCTGTGGCTGCACGCCAAGAACACCGCCGACTGGCAGGACCAGCCCACCGACGAGATCATGATCTGGCTCAACCGCCAGGGCGGCGCCGGACCGCTCGGCACCAAGTACGGCAGCGTCAGTCTCGGCGGCGCCATGTGGGACATCTACCAGGGCGACATCGGCTGGAAGGTCTACTCGTTCGTCCGCCGCACCAACACCACCAAGGCCTCCCTGAACCTGGACGACTTCACCCAGGCACTCGTCCGGCGCAAGCTGCTCGGCAACGACAAATACGTCTCCGGCATCGAGTCCGGCACCGAGGTCTTCAAGGGCACCGGACGCCTGGACACGAAGTCGTACTCCGTCAACATCGGCTGACCGGGCGCGCGCCAGGGGTGGTGGGGTCGCCCGGGATCGGGTACATACGATCGAGTAGCACCGGTCGGTAACGATAACGGTCCAAGATCCCGATTCGCGGCGAGGTGAGCCTCATGTCCGCCCCATCCAGCCAACCCACCGTCTCCGAACGTGAGGCCCGCGAGGTCGCCGAGGCGGCCCGGGAACAGGAGTGGCGCAAGCCCAGCTTCGCCAAGGAACTGTTCCTCGGCCGCTTCCGGCTCGACCTGGTCCACCCGCACCCCATGCCGTCCGCGGAGGCAGCCGAGCGCGGCGAGGAGTTCCTCGCCAAACTCCGCGACTTCTGCGAGACGAAGGTCGACGGCGCCCTCATCGAGCGCGAGGCCCGCATTCCCGACGAGGTCATCAACGGCCTCAAGGAACTCGGCGCCCTCGGCATGAAGATCGACACCAAGTACGGCGGGCTCGGCCTCACCCAGGTGTACTACAACAAGGCGCTGGCCCTGGCGGGCTCGGCCAGCCCCGCGATCGGCGTGCTGCTCTCCGCCCATCAGTCGATCGGCGTACCGCAGCCGCTGAAGCTGTTCGGCACGGACGAGCAGAAGGAGACGTTCCTGCCCCGGTGCGCCCGCACCGACATCAGCGCGTTCCTGCTGACCGAGCCCGACGTCGGCTCCGACCCAGCCCGCCTCGCCACCACCGCGGTCCCCGACGGCGACGACTACGTCCTCGACGGCGTGAAGCTGTGGACCACCAACGGCGTGGTCGCCGACCTCCTCGTCGTCATGGCCCGGGTGCCCAAGTCCGAGGACCACCGGGGCGGCATCACCGCCTTCGTCGTCGAGACCAACTCGCCCGGCATCACCGTCGAGAACCGCAACGCCTTCATGGGCCTGCGCGGCATCGAGAACGGCGTGACCCGCTTCCACCAGGTCAGGGTCCCGGCCGCGAACCGCATCGGCCCGGAAGGGGCGGGCCTGAAGATCGCCCTGACGACCCTCAACACCGGCCGGCTCTCCCTTCCCGCCTCCTGCGTGGCGGCCGGCAAATGGTGCCTGAAGATCGCCCGCGAATGGTCGGCGGCGCGCGAGCAGTGGGGCAAGCCCATCGCCCAGCACGAGGCGGTCGGCTCGAAGATCAGCTTCATCGCGGCCACCACCTTCGCCCTGGAAGCGGTGACGGACCTGGCGAGCCAGATGGCCGACGAGGACCGCAACGACATCCGCATCGAGGGCGCCCTGGCCAAGCTCTTCGCCTCCGAGCAGGCGTGGCTGATGGCCGACGAACTGGTCCAGATCCGCGGCGGCCGAGGCTTCGAGACGGCGGCGTCCCTGGCGGCCCGCGGCGAACGGGCGGTCCCCGCCGAACAGGTCCTCCGCGACCTCCGCATCAACCGCATCTTCGAGGGCTCGACCGAGATCATGCACCTGCTGATCGCCCGAGAGGCGGTCGACGCCCACCTCTCGGTCGCGGGTGACCTCATCGACCCGGACAAGTCCCTGTCGGACAAGGCGAAGGCGGGCGCCAACGCGGGCGTGTTCTACGCCAAGTGGCTCCCGAAACTGGTCGCAGGCCAGGGCCAACTCCCCTACTCCTACAGCGAGTTCAAACACGGGGTAGACCTCTCCGTCCATCTCCGCTACGTCGAACGCACGGCCCGCAAACTCGCCCGCTCCACCTTCTACGCCATGTCCCGCTGGCAGGGCCGAATGGAGACCAAACAGGGCTTCCTGGGCCGGATCGTCGACATCGGCGCGGAACTGTTCGCGATGAGCGCGGTCTGCGTCCGCGCCGAACTCCTCCGCACCACCGAGGCCCACGGCCGCGAGGCCTACCAGCTCGCGGACACCTTCTGCCGCCAGTCCCGCATCCGGATCGAGGAGCTCTTCGGCCGCCTGTGGACCAACACCGACGACTTGGACCGCAAGGTCGTCAAGGGCGTCATGTCCGGCACCTACACATGGCTGGAGGACGGCATCGTCGACCCGTCGGGCGAGGGCCCGTGGATCGCCGACGCCACGCCGGGGGCGAGCGAGAAGGACAACGTCCACCGCCCGATCCGCTGACCGGCCCATGACACCGCGTCTCCCGGAGGACCCCCTTCGGGGGACGCGCTGTCCTCACACACCGTCCTTACGGCAACAATGGGGGGATGAGTGACAGTCCAGCCCCTCTCGCCGACCCCCACCTTGTCTACGACCCCGTGGCGGGCGACGGCCCCAAGGACGTGGTGATCCTCGGCTCCACCGGCTCGATCGGCACCCAGGCCATCGACCTCGTCCTGCGCAACCCTGACCGGTTCCGGGTCACCGCGCTGTCCGCCAACGGCGGCCGGGTCTCCCTGCTCGCCGAGCAGGCCCACCGGCTCGGGGTACGGACCGTCGCGGTCGCCCGCGAGGACGTCGTACCGGCGCTGCGGGAGTCACTCGAGGCCCGGTACGGCACCGGCGAGCCGCTCCCCGAGATCCTTGCGGGGCCCGACGCGGCCACCCAGGTCGCCGCCTCCGACTGCCACACCGTCCTCAACGGCATCACCGGCTCGATCGGCCTCGCCCCGACCCTCGCCGCCCTGGAAGCGGGCCGCACCCTCGCGCTCGCCAACAAGGAGTCGCTCATCGTCGGCGGCCCGTTGGTCAAGGCCCTCGCCAAGCCCGGGCAGATCATCCCGGTCGACTCCGAGCACGCGGCGCTGTTCCAGGCCCTGGCGTCCGGGACGCGGGCCGACGTGCGCAAGCTGGTCGTCACCGCGTCCGGCGGCCCCTTCCGCGGCCGTACGAAGGAAGAACTGGCGAACGTCAGCGTCGAGGACGCCCTCGCGCACCCCACCTGGGCCATGGGCCCGGTCATCACCATCAACTCCGCGACCCTCGTCAACAAGGGCCTGGAAGTCATCGAGGCACACCTCCTCTACGACATTCCCTTCGACCGCATTGAGGTCGTCGTGCATCCCCAGTCGTATGTCCACTCGATGGTTGAGTTCACGGACGGATCGACAATCGCCCAGGCGACGCCCCCCGACATGCGCGGGCCGATCGCCATCGGCCTCGGCTGGCCCGAGCGCGTCCCCGACGCGGCCCCCGCCTTCGACTGGAGCAAGGCGTCGACGTGGGAGTTCTTCCCCCTCGACAACGACGCGTTTCCTTCGGTCAACCTTGCGAGGCGCGTGGGAGAGCTCGCGGGCACGGCCCCGGCGGTGTTCAATGCCGCCAACGAGGAGTGCGTGGAGGCATTTCGGGTCGGCGCGCTGCCCTTCAACGGAATCCTGGAGACCGTGACACGCGTGGTGGACGAACACGGCACGCCGGCCACGGGAACCTCACTCACCGTGTCGGACGTCCTCGAAGCGGAGACCTGGGCCCGCACCCGGGCCCGGGAACTGGCGGCACAGACGGCGGAGGCCCGTGCATGACGACCCTGATGTTCATCCTCGGCATAGCGGTCTTCGCGTTCGGACTCCTCGTCTCGATCGCGTGGCACGAGCTCGGCCACCTCTCCACGGCCAAGCTCTTCGGCATCCGCGTGCCCCAGTACATGGTCGGCTTCGGCCCGACCATCTGGTCGAGGAAGAAGGGCGACACGGAGTACGGCGTCAAGGCCATCCCCTTCGGCGGCTACATCCGCATGATCGGCATGTTCCCGCCCGGCCCGGACGGCCGCCTGGAGGCCCGCTCCACCTCACCCTGGCGCGGCATGATCGAGGACGCCCGCTCGGCCGCCTTCGAGGAACTCCAGCCCGGTGACGACTCCCGCCTCTTCTACACGCGCAAGCCGTGGAAGCGCGTGATCGTGATGTTCGCGGGCCCGTTCATGAACCTGATCCTCGCGATCGGCCTGTTCCTGACGGTCCTGATGGGCTTCGGCATCCAGCAGCAGACCACCGACGTCGCCTCCGTCTCGCCCTGCGTCATCGCGCAGAGCGAGAACCGCGACACCTGCAAGAGCACCGACAAGGCCTCCCCGGCCGCGGCGGCCGGCATGAAGAAGGGCGACAAGATCGTCTCCTTCGCCGGGGTGCGGACCGACGACTGGAACACGCTCTCCGACCTCATCCGCGACAGCGCCGGCAAGACGGTCCCGATCGTCGTCGACCGCGACGGCAAGCAGGTCTCCCTCACCGCCAAGATCGCCACCAACCTCGTCGCGAAGAAGGACTCCAGCGGGGCCTACGTCCAGGGCGAGTACGTCAAGGCCGGCTTCCTCGGCTTCAGCGCCGCCACCGGCGTCGTCAAACAGGACTTCGGCGAGTCGGTGACCTGGATGACGGACCGTGTCGGCGACGCCGTCGACTCCCTCGCCGCCCTGCCCTCCAAGATCCCGGCCCTGTGGGACGCCGCCTTCGGCGACGGCCCCCGCGAACCGGACTCCCCGATGGGCGTGGTCGGCGCGGCAAGGGTCGGCGGCGAGATCGCCACCCTCGACATCCCGGCGTCCCAGCAACTGGCGATGTTCGTGATGCTCCTCGCGGGCTTCAACCTCTCCCTGTTCCTGTTCAACATGCTCCCGCTGCTGCCGCTCGACGGCGGCCACATCGCGGGCGCCCTGTGGGAGTCGCTGCGCCGCAACCTGGCCAAGCTCTTCCGCCGCCCCGACCCGGGCCCGTTCGACGTGGCGAAGCTGATGCCGGTCGCGTACGTGGTCGCGGGCATCTTCGTCTGCTTCACGATCCTGGTCCTGATCGCGGACGTGGTTAACCCGGTGAGAATCTCCTAGCCATACGGCGTTGGTCACGGCCCGGCACGCTCTGTGCCGGGCCGTCATCGTTCGGGTGGCTCGGCGGGACGGATGTGCTGCGGCCCGCGCGCGTGCCGTAATCTCGAAGCCTGGAGGCCACTGTTCCGTTGGCGCCGGACCTTGATCCACGACTTGGGGTTGCACAGCAGATGACTGCGATTTCTCTCGGCATGCCGTCCGTTCCGACCAGGGTTGCCGAGCGCCGCAAGAGCCGGCAGATCCAGGTCGGCACCGTCGCCGTCGGCGGCGACGCCCCGGTCTCCGTCCAGTCGATGACCACGACCCGTACGTCCGACATCGGCGCCACCCTCCAGCAGATCGCCGAGCTGACGGCGTCCGGCTGCCAGATCGTGCGCGTCGCCTGCCCGACCCAGGACGACGCCGACGCCCTGTCGACGATCGCGAAGAAGTCCCAGATCCCGGTCATCGCGGACATCCACTTCCAGCCCAAGTACGTCTTCGCCGCCATCGAGGCCGGCTGCGCCGCGGTCCGTGTGAACCCCGGCAACATCAAGCAGTTCGACGACAAGGTCAAGGAGATCGCGCGGGCCGCCAAGGACCACGGCACCCCGATCCGCATCGGCGTCAACGCCGGCTCCCTGGACCGCCGCCTGCTCCAGAAGTACGGCAAGGCCACCCCGGAGGCCCTCGTCGAGTCCGCCCTCTGGGAGGCCTCGCTCTTCGAGGAGCACGACTTCCGGGACATCAAGATCTCCGTCAAGCACAACGACCCGGTCGTCATGATCGAGGCCTACAAGCAGCTCGCCGCCCAGTGCGAATACCCCCTCCACCTCGGCGTCACCGAGGCGGGCCCGGCGTTCCAGGGCACGATCAAGAGCGCGGTGGCCTTCGGCGCGCTGCTGAGCCAGGGCATCGGCGACACGATCCGAGTGTCGTTGAGCGCGCCTCCCGTGGAGGAGGTCAAGGTCGGCAACCAGATCCTGGAGTCCCTCAACCTCAAGCAGCGCGGCCTGGAGATCGTCTCCTGCCCGTCCTGCGGCCGCGCCCAGGTCGACGTCTACAAGCTGGCGGAGGAAGTCACCGCGGGCCTGACCGGCATGGAGGTCCCCCTCCGCGTCGCCGTCATGGGCTGCGTCGTGAACGGCCCCGGCGAGGCCCGCGAGGCCGACCTGGGCGTCGCCTCCGGCAACGGCAAGGGCCAGATCTTCGTCAAGGGCGAGGTCATCAAGACGGTCCCGGAGTCGAAGATCGTCGAAACCCTGATCGAGGAGGCGATGAAGATCGCCGAGCAGATGCAGGAGGACGGCGTGGCATCGGGCGAGCCGCAGATTTCGGTAGCCGGCTGAGAGACCTGGCGGCAACGCCTTAGGGGCGCGGGGAACTGCGCGACCAGCCCCGTACGACCCGCACCCGCGAACATCACGCACCCCCCGAGCTATTGGGCGCCCGGCAACACCAACCCCGGGCACCTGATAGCACCCGGCACCACCACAGGGCGACGCTGCTCAGCTTCCGCAGGTACAGTGCGGAGATCAGCGCAGTCCCCAGTGTGAGGCCCCGCCCGTGTTGACCCAGACGACCTCCCGGGTCCTCGAACCGAGCGACCTGGACGCCGCGCTCGCCGTCCTCGACCGCGAGCCGGTCGCGAACGCCTTCGTGACGTCCCGCGTGCAGGTCGCAGGACTCGACCCGTGGCGGCTCGGCGGCGAGATGTGGGGCTGGTACGAGGACGGCATGCTGACGTCCCTCTGCTACGCCGGCGCGAACCTGGTCCCCATCTGCGCCACCCCGCGAGCCGTCCGCGCCTTCGCCGACCGCGCCCGGCGCGCGGGCCGCCGCTGCTCCTCGATCGTCGGCCCCGCCGAACCCACCGCGGAGCTGTGGCGGCTGCTGGAACCCAGCTGGGGCCCCGCCCGTGACGTCCGTGCCCACCAGCCCCTGATGGTCACCGACCGGCTCTCCGCCGACATCGCCCCCGATCCGTACGTCCGCCGCGTCCGCAAGGACGAGATGGAGACGATCATGCCGGCGTGCGTGGCGATGTTCACCGAGGAGGTCGGCGTCTCCCCGCTGGCCGGCGACGGCGGCCTCCTCTACCAGGCCCGGGTCGCCGAACTCGTGGGCTCCGGCCGTTCGTTCGCCCGCCTCGACGCGGACGGCAAGGTCGTCTTCAAGGCGGAGATCGGCGCCGCGACGGACCGCGCCTGCCAGATCCAGGGCGTGTGGGTGGCCCCCGAATACAGGGGTCAGGGCTACGCGGCCCCCGGCATGTCGGCGGTCCTGCGCTACGCCCTCGCGGACGTCGCCCCCGTGGTCAGCCTGTACGTGAACGACTTCAACACGGCGGCGAGAAGGACGTACCGAAGGGTGGGCTTCGAAGAGGTCGGCGCGTTCATGAGCGTCCTGTTCTGAAGGCCCCTGAAGTACCCGGCCTCATCCGGCGAAGCGCCCTGTACGCTCCCCACATGCGATTCCCCGGTCACGGACACCGCCGCCACCCCGACGACGACATCGTGATCGGCCCCCTGGACCTCTCCGCCCGCGTCGACGAGGCCCTGGCCGTCCAGGCCGTCGCCTTCGGCCTCGGCGCGGACGAAGTCGCCGTAAGACGCCAGATCGTCCTCCGCCACATGACCTACCCCGGCGCAAGGGCGCTCGGCGCCACCTCGGCGGGGCGGCTCGTCGGTTTCGTCTACGGCATGCCCAACGACCGCGCCCACTGGTGGTCCACGGTCGTGGAGCCGTACCTCCGCGCCCAGGGCCACGAGGCCTGGCTGGACGACTCCTTCGTGATCACGGAGCTGCACGTCCACCCGCACCACCAGAACCGCGGCATCGGCCGCTCCCTGATCACCACGATCACCGACGGCGCCGCCGAACCCCGCTCGATCCTCTCCGCGATCGACATCGACAGCCCGGCCCGCGGCCTCTACCACTCCCTCGGCTACATGGACCTCGCCCGCCAGGTCCTCTTCCCCAGCGCCCCGAAGCCGTACGCCGTGATGGGTGCCCCCTTGCCCCTGCGCCGCCGGTAACGGATTTCCGCCACCACCGGCCCCCCGGCTAACCTCCTTGCCATCACCGTTTTCCCGGCAGGAGTACGAGAACCATGGCCAACGCACCGGTCCAGCGCATGTCCCAGTTGATGGCGAAGACGCTGCGCGACGACCCGGCGGACGCCGAGGTCCTCAGCCACAAGCTCCTCGTCCGCGCCGGCTACGTCCGCCGCACCGCCGCCGGCATCTGGAGCTGGCTGCCCCTCGGCAAGAAGGTGCTCGCCAACGTCGAGCGCATCGTGCGTGAGGAGATGGACGCGATCGGCGCCCAGGAGGTGCTGCTCCCCGCCCTGCTGCCGAGGGAGCCGTACGAGGCGACCGGCCGCTGGGACGAGTACGGCGCCGAGCTCTTCCGCCTCCAGGACCGCAAGGGCGGCGACTACCTCCTCGGCCCCACCCACGAGGAGATCTTCACCCTGCTGGTGAAGGACCAGGCGTCCTCCTACAAGGACCTGCCGGTCATCCTCTACCAGATCCAGCACAAGTACCGTGACGAGGCCCGCCCCCGCGCCGGCATCCTGCGCGGCCGTGAGTTCCTCATGAAGGACTCGTACTCCTTCGACACCGAGGACGAGGGCCTGGCCCAGTCCTACGCCCTGCACCGCCAGGCCTACCAGCGCGTCTTCGAGCGCCTCGGCCTCGACTACCGCATCTGCGCCGCGACCGCCGGCGCGATGGGCGGCTCGAAGTCCGAGGAGTTCCTCGCCCCGGCCGGCGCCGGCGAGGACACCTTCGCCGACTGTCCGAACTGCGACTTCGCGGCCAACACCGAGGCGATCACGTACGAGCTGAAGCCCGTGGACGCCACCGACGTACCCGCCGCCGAGGACATCCCGACCCCCGACACCCCCACCATCGAGACCCTCGCCGCCTCCCTCGGCGTCCAGGCCTCCGACACCCTGAAGAACCTGCTGGTGAAGGTCGACGGCGAGATCGTCGCCGTCGGTGTGCCGGGCGACCGTGAGGTCGACATGGACAAGGTCGAGGCGCACTTCGCCCCGGCGGTCGTCGAGATGGTCACCGAGGCCGACTTCGCGGGCCGCCCGGACCTGGTCCGCGGCTACGTCGGCCCGCAGGGCCTGGGGGAGAAGGTCAAGTACATCGCCGACCCGCGCGTGGCCCCCGGCACCTCCTGGATCACCGGTGCGAACAAGGAGGGCATGCACGCCAAGAACGTCGTCGCCGGCCGTGACTTCGAGGTCGGCGAGTACGTCGACGTCGTGGTCGTGCAGGACGGCGACCCGTGCCCCAAGTGCGGCACCGGCCTCGTCCTCGACCGCGCCATCGAGATCGGCCACATCTTCCAGCTGGGCCGCAAGTACGCGGACGCCCTGAAGCTCGACGTCCTCGGCCAGCACGGAAAGCCGGTCCGCGTGACCATGGGCTCCTACGGCATCGGCGTCTCCCGCGCCGTCGCCGCCCTCGCCGAGCAGACCGCCGACGAGCAGGGCCTGTGCTGGCCGGCCGAGGTCGCCCCGGCCGACGTCCACGTCGTCGCCGCGGGCAAGGCCCTCCAGACCGAGCTCGCCCTGGAGGTCTCCGAGAAGCTGCGCGCCGCGGGCCTGCGCGTCCTGGTCGACGACCGCGCGGGCGTCTCCCCGGGCGTGAAGTTCACGGACGCCGAGCTCATCGGCGTACCGAAGATCCTCGTCGCGGGCCGCCGCTCCGCCGAGGGCGTCCTGGAGCTGAAGGACCGCAAGACCGGTGAGCGCGAGGAGCTGACGGTGGACGAGGCGATCGCCCGCCTCTCCGCGTAAAGGAACTCCTCAGAAACGTCTCTGGGTCCCTAAAGAGAGCCCACAGACTTCTCTCAGGCCGTTCCCCGACCGTAGGACGTGACAGAACGTCACTACGGAGGGGAACGGTCATGAGAACCACGGAACGAGGTGCCGCCGCCGCGGTCCGCAGGGGCGCCCGCCGCACGGCCTCACTCGCCGCAGCCGTCACACTCGCCGCGGCGGCCGGGGTCTTCGCCCTGGTCGGCACGATGCAGGCGGACGCGCACACGACGGCGAGCAGCGGTACGAGCTCCAGCACGAGCAGCTCCACGGACTCGTCCACTTCGTCGTCGGACACCTCGTCGTCGGACAGCTCGTCGTCGGACACCTCGTCTTCGGACAGCTCGGCCAACTCCTCGACGGGCACGAGTACTTCGTCCCCCGGTCTCACCTCCGGCAGCGGCTCCGCCGACTCCACCTCGGGGGCGTCGTGATGGCCGTCTCCCTCAAGCAGCGCCGCGCACCACGCACCACGGCCGCCGCCGACTGGCGTGCCCTCGGCACCAGCGTCCGTCTCGTCGTCACCGACCCGGCCCTGCTGGACTCCTGCAACCTCCTCCTCGCCCGCCACCTCGCCGAGGTCGACGCGGCCTGCTCCCGCTTCCGCAAGGACTCGGAACTGGCCGCCCTCGACACCACGACCGGCCGCCCGGTCCAGGTCAGCCCGCTCCTCGCGGAAGCCCTGTCGGTTGCCCTGCGCGCGGCCGAGGCAACGGACGGCGCGGTCGACCCGACGGTCGGCTCGGCGATGGACGCGATCGGCTACGACCGCGACTTCACCCTCGTACGGGAGAACGACCGCCCGGTCCGCCTCACCGTGAAGCGCGCCCCCGGCTGGCGCCTCGTCGACCTCGACGACGACACCGGCACGGTGACCCTCCCGCCCGGCGTCCGCCTCGACCTGGGCGCCACCGCCAAGGCATGGGCCGCCGACCGAGCCGCGAACATGCTGGCCGAGGCTGCGGGCTGCGGCGTCCTGGTAGCCCTCGGCGGCGACACGGCCGTGGCGGGCGAATCCCCGGCGGGCGGCTGGCAGATCCGCGTCCAGGACATCACGGGCCCGGTGGACGAGACACCCGCGTACGGCTCGTACGACTCGGTGGGACTCCACAGCGGCGGCCTGGCGACCTCCGGCACAGCGGCCCGCCGCTGGCACCGAGGTGACCAGGCCCTCCACCACATCATCGACCCCAGCACCGGCCTCCCGGCCCGCACTCCGTGGCGCACGGTCTCGGTGGCGGCAGCCACG
Source organism: Streptomyces justiciae (assembly GCF_015163075.1). Lineage (GTDB taxonomy): Bacteria > Actinomycetota > Actinomycetes > Streptomycetales > Streptomycetaceae > Streptomyces > Streptomyces justiciae. Next base: position 34,230 of record NZ_JADDXU010000026.1, on the reverse strand, counting down.
TGCGCCGAGGCGAACGCGGCAAGCACAGCGGCGTTGGTGAAGGGCGCGGGGGCAGAGCGCTGGCTGACGGGGATGGGCCTCCCGGCCCGCCTGGTGAGCCGAGAGGGCCTGGTCATAACAACTCCGGGTTGGCCGACGAACCTAAGGGGCGCGGGGCTGTATCGATCAGCGGCTCCGCCGCAGGGCGCGACAAGCCCCCACCGGCGGTCAGCCGCATGACGACCGAAACCCTCTGGTACGCCAACAGAGCAACAGGTGCCGTCTGCCTGATCCTCTTCACGATCGTGGTCGTACTAGGAATCGCCGTACGCCTCCGCACCCGCCTCCCCGGTCTCCCTCGCTTCGGCACCATCCGCCTCCACCGCACCCTCTCCCTCTCCGCCACCGCCTTCCTGGCCCTGCACATCACCACGGCGATCGTCGACACCTACGTCACCATCACGCTGACCGACGTCCTCATCCCGTTCGTCTCCGACTACCAACCCCTCTGGCTGGGCCTGGGCACCGTCGCCTTCGACCTCATGCTGGCGGTGGTCATCACCAGCCTCCTCCGCAACCGCATCGGCCACCGCGCCTGGCGCACGACGCACTGGCTGGCATACGCGTCCTGGCCGTTCGCCCTGATCCACGGCCTGGGCATCGGCACGGACACCGGCACCGACTGGATGACGTGGCTGACGATCGCCTGCGCCACCACGGTCCTGGCCGCCGCAGCCACGCGCATGCGCGCCAACACTCGCACCGGCACCCGTATCCGTGAAGGAGCCCACCCGTGACCGCGACGTTCCCGGACCTCCACATGCCCCCACGCCTGCTGGCCCCCGGCGGCACCCCGACGGACCTGCGGACGCACCAGGACCGCTACGGCCCCGTCCCCCAGGCCGCCGCGGACGACCTCCTCCGCCTGGTCGCCGAATCGGGCCTCACCGGCCGAGGCGGCGCCGCGTTCCCCGTCCACCGCAAGCTCCTCTCGGTCGCCGCCGCAGGCCACCGCACCGGCCGAACCCCGGTCGTCATCGCCAACGGCGCCGAGGGCGAACCCGCCAGCCGCAAGGACAGGACGCTGCTGCGCCTGTCACCGCACCTGGTCCTGGACGGCATCCAGCTCGCCGCGGCGGCGACGGGCGCGGGGGAGGCCCACCTCGCGGTGGAGGAAGGCGCACCCGACCTCGAATCGGCGCTGACCCACCGCCGCGACCCGGTCCCCGTCAAGGTCGTACGCCTCCCCGCGCGCTTCCTCTCCGGCCAGTCCTCGGCACTCGCCCGGTACGTCGGAGGAGGCGCCGCGCTCCCGGCGTACCAGAACCCCCCGATCCGCGAACGGGGCGTCCACCGCGCCCCGACCCTGGTCCAGAACGTCGAGACCCTCGCCCACCTGGCTCTGATCGCCCGCTACGGCCCCGACTGGTTCCGCACGGCCGGCACCCAGGCCCAGCCCGGCAGCGCCCTGTGCACGATCCACACGCCCGGGCATGAACCCCACGTGGTGGAAGCCCCGTTCGGAACCCCTCTGCACCGCCTCATGCCCCTGCACGGCACGTCCGCGGTCCTGCTCGGCGGCTACCACGGCACCTGGCTCCCGACGCCGGAGGCGGCGTCCCGGACGCTGGACGCGACGACCATGGGCGCCGGCGTCCTGATGGGCCTCCCGGCCGACCGCTGCGGTCTGAAGGAGACGGCCGGAATCCTGCGGTACCTGGCATCGCAGTCGGCGGGCCAGTGCGGCCCCTGCCTCAACGGCCTGCCCCGCATCTCGGCGGCCTTCACGACCCTGGCCGAGCCGGGCCCGCAGGGCAGCACCCGCACGGACGTCGCCCGCTGGTCAGGCCTGGTGGAGGGCCGGGGCGCCTGCCACCACCCCGACGGGACAGTCCGCCTGGTCCGCAGCGCCCTGACGACTTTCGCCCCCGAACTTGACGCCCACGCAAGGGGCTTCTGCACGGAGAACCACTGACATGAACGAGCGGATCGACATCGACTGGACGGGTTGCGAGGCCCATGGCCTGTGCGCGGAACTCCTGCCGGAGCACATCGAGTTGGACGAATGGGGCTACCCCCTGGTGGCGAACATGCCACTCCCGCCCCACACCCTCAAACGGGCCCGCAGAGCAGCGTCAGACTGTCCAGCTCTGGCTCTGAAACTAAGGGTTGTACGGGATACCTAGGGGCGCGGGGCTGTATCACCAAAAACTCAACCCCTAAAGCCACCCGGCGAATTCAAGCAACAGCTCGGCATCCTGCGGCCTCCCCACCCGGAGGGCCCGCACTCCGGACTCCACCGCCCGGAACAACGCCCACCCCCGCAACCGCTCCTGATCCACATCCAACGACTCCGCAAGCCGCTTCACCCGCCGCCGAGTGATGGACGCCCCCGACGGCGAGGCGATCAGATCCTCCACCCGATCCCGCACCAACCGCGCGAGATCGAACGCACACTCACCCACCACCGGATCCGGCCCCACCGCCAGCCACGGCATCCGCTCCCCGGCCAACACCTTGCTCTGCCGGAACGTGCCATGCAGCAACCGCTCCTCAGGCGGCGCACTCAGCAGCTCCTCACGCGCCGCCACCGCCGCGGACACCAGCGGACCGACCTCGGCCAGGCCCGACGCGGTCGCCCGCATCGCCTCCGCCTGCCGCCCCGTCCGCTCGGCCACCGTCTCGAACACATGCCCCGCAGGCGGCTCGACCCAGAGCCGCCGCAAGGTACCGGCCGCCTCCAGCAACGCCTTCGCCTCGGGCAACGACCGCACCGACACATCGGGATGCAGCCGCTCCAGCAGCAGCACCCCTTCCCCCGCGAACGGCTCCAGCAGCTGTACGGCACCCAGCCCGTCCCAGTGCGCCAGCGCCGCCCGCTCCGCCTCCGGCCGGAACCTGGGCGGGGCCAGCTTGAGCACGGCGGGGGAGCCGTCGGCACGCCGGACCAGCACGACCAGGCTGCTGCGACCGCCCGGCACCTGCACCCGCTCCACCGTCAACTCGCGTAGCGCGACGGCCTGCTGAGCCGCCTCGGGCAGCTTCTCCAACCAGTCGTCACCGTCAGGTGCCGTCTCACCGAGCGCCCTGACCAGACGCCGCGGCGGTTCGAAAGCCATACCCGAGTTCTTCCCTTCAGTACGCGTTACGCCGTAGGAGTCGGCGCGGCCGTGGCGGTGGCCGTGGCCGTCGCCGCCCGCTCGGCGAGACCAGGGAAGGCTACGCTCTCCCCGCGCCAGCGCACCGCCCGCACCGCCGCCTCCCGCAGCGCCTCCGTGGCCATGGCCCGCCGCCCGTCCACGGTTGCCCGCACCAGGTCGGAGTACACCCCGGCGACCCGGTCCTCCAGCTCGGCGGCGAGCCGCACGGCCGCCTCCGAGTCCGGCACCGGGAACGGCAGCGCGTACCCGGCCGCCGCGGCGACCGGCTTGCCGCCCAGGTCCCGCACCTCACGGACCAGCTGGTCACGCCGGGCGCGATGGGCGTCGTAGGCGGAACGCGCCTCGGTGCGCCGGCCCTCGCGGATGCGGCCGCCGACGACGCCGTAGCCGTAGACCGCCGCGTGCTCGGCCGCCAGGGCCGCCTGGAGGGCGGTCAGGGTCCGCTTCTCTTCCTTGTCGCTCACTTGGCCGCCTCCGTCAGCAGATACGCGTGCGCCGCCCCGGCCGCGGCCACCGAGGCCAGCAGCCGGGCCAGCTCGCCCGGCAGGTCGAGCAGCGACTTCGCGCGCGCGTCCGCGAGCGCGCGCTCCGCGGTGGCGAGCTCGGCCAGGGCGTCCTTCTCGTTCGCCGGCGCGGTGACGGCCGGCGACGGCGCCGCCGTGCCACTCGCTGACGCGGATGCGGAAGCCGAGGGAGACGCCGTCGCGCCCGCCGCCCCCGTTCCGCCGAACGCCTCCACATGCCGTACCGCCTCCGCCCGCAGCGGTGCCAGGCGCTCCGCGAGCGTCGGATGGGCGGCGAGGACGGCGTCGTACCGCTCGACGATCCCCCTGCTGTCCCGCGCCGCACGCGTGCGTGCCCGCTCGGTGACCGACGGGCTGCCTCCGGTGCTCTCCTCGGAGTCCGAGTCGTCGGACCCGGAGGAGCAGCCCACCAGGAGGGCGGCTCCGGCGGCCGAGGCGAGAAGGGTTCTTCTGCGCGGCCCCGAGGGGGTGCGCGGCGGCGGGGGGTACGGCACGGCAGACGTCCTCGGGGGGCTCGTACGAACATACGGGCGGGAAGGGCGGCCCCGCCGGTGATCACGGTACCCGCGCACCGGTCCGCAGCCACTCATCGGCACCGTTCGCGGGCCCCTGGGGGCGCACGATGGACGGCAACAGTCCTTCGGACCGGATACCCTTTGACCAGACACGCGACCTTCCCACAACAGCACACGCGGCCGAGGAGTCACCCGGATGAGCACCACCCAGAGCGAGAGGCTGCGAGAGCTCCTGGAACCGCTCGTCACCTCCCAGGGACTGGATCTCGAAGAGATCGCCGTGGACTCCGTCGGACGAAAGCGCGTGCTGCGTGTCGTCGTCGACTCCGACCAGGGCGCCGATCTGGACGCCATCGCCGATGTGAGCCGCGCGCTCTCGGCGAAGCTCGACGAGACGGACGCGATGGGCGAGGGCGAGTACACCCTCGAGGTCGGCACCCCGGGCGCGGAGCGCCTCCTCACCGAGCACCGGCACTACGCCCGCGCCGTCGACCGGCTGGTGAAGTTCCAACTGGCCGAGGGCGGGGAACTGGTCGCCCGGATCCTCGAGGTCGACGACGAGGGCCTCGACGTCGAGGTGCCCGGAGTGAAGGGCCGCAAGGCCACCGCCCGCAGGCTCGGCTTCGCCGAGATCGACAAGGCGCGCGTCCAGGTCGAGTTCAACCGCAAGGACAAGAAGGAAGAGGAGGCGTAGCCGTGGACATCGACATGAGTGCCCTGCGGGGCTTGGTACGGGAGAAGGAGATCTCCTTCGACCTGTTGGTCGAGGCGATCGAGTCGGCCCTCCTCATCGCCTACCACCGCACCGAGGGAAGCCACCGCCACGCGCGCGTGCGCCTCGACCGGGAATCCGGCCATGTGGTCGTGTGGGCGAAGGAAGACCCCGAGGACCTCGAGGAGGGCCAGGAGCCCCGCGAGTTCGACGACACCCCGTCCGACTTCGGCCGTATCGCCGCCACCACCGCCAAGCAGGTCATCCTGCAGCGGCTGCGCGACGCCGAGGACGACGCGACGCTCGGCGAGTACGCCGGCCGCGAGGGCGACATCGTCACCGGCGTGGTCCAGCAGGGCCGCGACCCGAAGAACGTGCTCGTCGACATCGGCAAGCTGGAGGCCATCCTGCCGGTGCAGGAGCAGGTCCCGGGCGAGACCTACCAGCACGGCATGCGGCTGCGGTCGTACGTCGTCCGAGTGGCGAAGGGCGTGCGCGGTCCGTCCGTCACCCTGTCGCGCACCCACCCCAACCTGGTGAAGAAGCTCTTCGCGCTCGAGGTGCCGGAGATCGCCGACGGGTCCGTCGAGATCGCCGCCATCGCGCGTGAGGCCGGTCACCGCACCAAGATCGCCGTACGGTCCACCCGTTCCGGGTTGAACGCCAAGGGCGCCTGCATCGGCCCCATGGGCGGCCGTGTGCGCAACGTCATGGGCGAGCTGAACGGCGAGAAGATCGACATCGTCGACTGGTCGGACGACCCGGCCGAGATGGTGGCGAACGCGCTGTCCCCGGCCCGTGTCTCCAAGGTCGAGGTCGTGGACCTCGCGGCCCGCTCCGCGCGCGTGACCGTGCCGGACTACCAGCTGTCCCTGGCGATCGGCAAGGAAGGGCAGAATGCCCGGCTTGCGGCCCGCCTGACCGGCTGGCGGATCGACATCCGTCCGGACACCGAGCAGCCCGCCGAGCAGGACTGAGGAATAGATCCAAGCCGCGGTTGGCTTAGATCACGACAACAACCGTTCGATTCCTGCCCCAAAGGGGTGAGGTCGGTACGGGGAGGTAGACTTAGCAGTGTCTGGCCGGACGCGCGCCCGCGCATGCCCTGAACGCACCTGTGTGGGGTGCAGGCAGCGAGCGGCCAAGACCGATCTGCTGCGCACCGTGGCGATCAAGGACGCATGCGTCCCCGATCCAAGCGGTACGCTGCCCGGCCGGGGCGCCTATGTGCACCCCGCCCTGGTCTGTCTCGACCAGGCGGTACGCCGCCGGGCGTTCACGCGGGCGCTGCGCGCCCCGGGAGCGCTCGACGTAAAGGCGTTGCGCCAGTACGTCGAGCAGACAGACAGTTGCTGAGCAGGCAACACCGCAAGGAGTGTCGTACGGAACCCCCGTGCGGCCCTGGTACCCCGCGAGTTGGAAGTAGGTCGAGATTGCGATGAGCACTCGATGAGCACGCGATGAGTACGCCCATGAAGTAGCGACGGTCCGGACGCAACCCGGACCTAAAAGGAGCGAAGTGGCTAAGGTCCGGGTATACGAACTCGCCAAGGAGTTCGGGGTTGAGAGCAAGGTCGTCATGGCCAAGCTCCAGGAACTCGGTGAATTCGTCCGTTCGGCGTCTTCGACCATCGAAGCGCCCGTCGTCCGCAAGTTGACGGACGCCCTCCAGCAGGGCAACGGAGGCGGCAAGCCCGCCCCGCGCAAGGCTGCCCCGGCGAAGCCGGCAGCCCCCTCTCCGGCGCAGGCTGCCCGTCCGGCCGCCCCGCGCCCGCCGGCCCCCAAGCCGGCCGCCGCCGAGACGCCCGCGGCTCCCGCCGCGCCGGCGCCTTCCGGCCCCCGTCCGACCCCGGGCCCGAAGCCCGCGCCGCGCCCCGCGCCGGCGTCCCCGGCTCCGACCACGCCCGAGTTCACGGCACCCCCGTCGGCTCCCGCCGCGCCGGCTCCCGCGCAGGGCTCCGGCCCGCGTCCGGGTGCCCCGCGTCCGGCCGGCCAGCAGGCCCCGCGTCCGGGTGCCCGTCCCGGTGGCCCCGCACAGGGCGGCCAGGGCCGTGGCGACCGTCCGGCTCCCGGCGGTCAGCGTCCGGGTGGCCAGGCGCCGCGTCCCGGTGCCCGTCCGGCCGGTCCCCGTCCGGGCAACAACCCCTTCACCTCTGGTGGCTCCACCGGCATGGCGCGCCCGCAGGCGCCCCGTCCGGGCGGTGCCCCGCGTCCCGGCGGCCCCGGTGCCCCCGGTGAGCGTCCCGGCGGTGCCCCGCGTCCGCAGGGCCAGGGCGGTCCTCGTCCCCAGGGTGCGGCGGGCGGTCCCCGTCCGCAGGCTCCGGGTGGCGCGCGTCCGACCCCGGGCGGCATGCCTCGTCCGCAGGGCGGTCCCCGTCCCGGCGGCGGCCCCGGCGGCCCGCGTCCGAACCCCGGCATGATGCCGCAGCGTCCTGCTGCCGGCCCGCGTCCCGGCGGCGGTGGCCCCGGTGGCCGTGGTCCCGGTGGCGGCGGTCGTCCCGGTGGCGGCGGCGGTCGTCCGGGTGGCGGCGGCGGCTTCGCCGGCCGTCCCGGTGGCGGCGGCGGTTTCGCCGGCCGTCCGGGCGGTCCCGGTGGCGGTGGCGGCGGTTTCGCCGGCCGTCCCGGTGGTCCGGGTGCCGGTGCGGGCGGCGGCGGTCGTCCCGGCTTCGGCGGTCGTCCCGGTGGTCCGGGTGGCCGTGGTGGCACGCAGGGCGCCTTCGGTCGTCCCGGCGGTCCCGCGCGTCGCGGTCGCAAGTCGAAGCGGCAGAGGCGCCAGGAGTACGAGGCCATGCAGGCCCCGTCGGTCGGCGGTGTGATGCTGCCTCGCGGCAACGGCGAGACCGTTCGCCTGTCGCGCGGTGCCTCGCTCACCGACTTCGCGGAGAAGATCAACGCCAACCCGGCGTCGCTCGTCGCGGTCATGATGAACCTCGGCGAGATGGTCACCGCCACGCAGTCCGTCTCCGACGAGACGCTCCAGCTCCTCGCCGACGAGATGAACTACACGGTTCAGATCGTCAGCCCGGAGGAGGAGGACCGCGAGCTGCTCGAGTCCTTCGACATCGAGTTCGGCGAGGACGAGGGCGACGAGGAGGACCTGGTGGTCCGCCCGCCGGTCGTCACCGTCATGGGTCACGTCGACCACGGAAAGACCCGACTGCTCGACGCCATCCGCAAGACCAACGTCATCGCGGGCGAGGCCGGCGGCATCACCCAGCACATCGGTGCCTACCAGGTCGCGACCGAGGTCAACGACGAAGAGCGCAAGATCACCTTCATCGACACCCCGGGTCACGAGGCGTTCACCGCCATGCGTGCCCGTGGTGCGCGGTCGACGGACATCGCGATCCTCGTCGTCGCGGCCAACGACGGCGTCATGCCGCAGACGGTCGAGGCGCTGAACCACGCCAAGGCGGCCGACGTGCCGATCGTCGTCGCGGTCAACAAGATCGACGTCGAGGGCGCCGACCCGACCAAGGTGCGCGGTCAGCTCACCGAGTACGGGCTGGTGGCCGAGGAGTACGGCGGCGACACGATGTTCGTCGACATCTCCGCCAAGCAGGGTCTGCACATCGACTCCCTGCTGGAGGCCGTGATCCTCACCGCCGATGCCTCGCTCGACCTGCGGGCCAACCCGCACCAGGACGCGCAGGGCATCTCGATCGAGTCCCGTCTCGACCGCGGCCGCGGTGCCGTGTCGACGGTCCTCGTCCAGCGCGGCACGCTGCGGGTCGGCGACACCATGGTGGTCGGCGACGCGTACGGCCGAGTCCGGGCGATGCACGACGACAACGGCAACAGCGTGGCCGAGGCCGGCCCGTCGACGCCGGTCCAGGTCCTGGGCCTGACCAACGTCCCGGGCGCGGGCGACAACTTCCTGGTGGTCGACGAGGACCGTACGGCCCGTCAGATCGCCGAGAAGCGCGCCGCCCGTGAGCGCAACGCCGCGTTCGCCAAGCGCACGCGCCGCGTCTCCCTCGAGGACCTGGACAAGGTGCTCAAGGCCGGCGAGGTCCAGCAGCTCAACCTCATCATCAAGGGTGACGCTTCTGGTTCCGTCGAGGCGCTCGAGTCCTCCCTGCTCCAGCTGGACGTCGGCGAAGAGGTCGACATCCGCGTCCTGCACCGAGGCGTCGGTGCGGTCACGGAGTCGGACATCGACCTGGCGATGGGCTCCGACGCCATCGTGATCGGCTTCAACGTCCGCGCGGCCGGCCGCGCGGCGCAGATGGCCGAGCGCGAGGGCGTGGACGTCCGGTACTACTCGGTCATCTACCAGGCGATCGAGGAGATCGAGGCGGCCCTCAAGGGCATGCTCAAGCCGGAGTACGAAGAGGTCGAGCTCGGTACGGCGGAGATCCGCGAGGTCTTCAAGTCGTCCAAGCTGGGCAACATCGCGGGTGTTCTCATCCGCTCCGGCGAGGTCAAGCGCAACACCAAGGCGCGCCTGGTCCGCGATGGCAAGGTCATCGCGGAGAACCTCAACATCGAGGGTCTGCGTCGCTTCAAGGACGACGTCACCGAGATCCGCGAAGGCTACGAGGGTGGTATCAACCTCGGAAACTTCAACGACATCAAGGTCGACGACGTCATCGCGACGTACGAGATGCGCGAGAAGCCGCGCGTCTGACCGTCACAGCACGCGATCGGGGCCGATCGGCGGGGAAGTTCCCTTGCGGGAATTTCCGTCGATCGGCCCCGGCCGTTGCGTGTACGGTTCCCGTATCGGCGTCCAAGCGCGGCGCCCGTACCCCGAACCGGCGGGACATCCGGACACACACATGTATGTGGGGACTCTGTCCTTCGACCTGCTCCTCGGCGACGTCCACTCGCTGAAGGAGAAACGCTCACTCGTCCGTCCGATCGTGGCCGAGCTCCAGCGCAAGTACGCGGTGAGTGCGGCGGAGACGGGCAATCAGGACCTCCATCGCCGGGCCGAGATCGGGCTCGCGGTGGTATCCGGGGACACAGGCCACCTCACCGACGTATTGGACCGCTGTGAGCGGCTGGTGGCCGGACGGCCCGAGGTGGAACTGCTCTCGGTTCGACGCAGGCTCCACAGCGACGAAGACTGAAGCAAGCGGCAAGAGAAGTAACTAAGGAGACGGACCAGTGGCCGACAACGCGCGGGCGAAGAGGCTGGCGGACCTCATCCGGGAGGTGGTGGCCCAGAAGCTGCAACGGGGGATCAAGGACCCGCGGCTCGGCACCCACGTCACCATCACGGACACCAGGGTCACCGGTGACCTCCGGGAGGCAACCGTCTTCTACACGGTGTACGGGGACGACGAGGAGCGAGCGGCGGCGGCGGCCGGGCTGGAGAGCGCCAAGGGCGTGCTCCGTTCCGCGGTCGGCGCGGCGGCGGGCGTGAAGTTCACCCCGACGCTCACCTTCGTGGCCGACGCCCTCCCGGACAACGCCCGGACCATCGAGGACCTCCTCGACAAGGCCCGCCAGTCCGACGAGAAGGTGCGCGAGGTCTCGGCCGGCGCGACCTACGCCGGCGAGGCGGACCCGTACCGGAAGCCGGGCGAGGACGAGGACGACACCTCCGAATGAACCGGAAGAGCACCACGCCCGACGGCCTTGTCATCGTCGACAAGCCGTCGGGCTTCACTTCGCACGACGTGGTCGCCAAGATGCGCGGGATCGCCAGGACCCGACGCGTCGGCCACGCCGGCACCCTCGACCCCATGGCGACGGGCGTGCTCGTCCTCGGCGTCGAGAAGGCGACCAAGCTCCTGGGGCATCTCGCCCTCACCGAGAAGGAGTACCTGGGCACGATCCGGCTCGGCCAGACGACCCTGACCGACGACGCAGAGGGCGAGATCACGGGGTCGACAGACGCCTCGAAGGTCACCCGCGAGGCCGTCGACGCCGGGATCGCCAAGCTGAGCGGCGACATCATGCAGGTGCCGTCCAAGGTCAGCGCCATCAAGATCGACGGCGTGCGCTCCTACAAGCGGGCGCGCGAGGGCGAGGAGTTCGAGATCCCGGCCCGCCCGGTGCGGATCTCGTCCTTCGCGGTGTACGACGTCCGGGACGCGGTCGCGGCGGACGGCACGCCGGTGATGGACCTGGTGGTGTCCGTGGTCTGCTCCTCGGGCACGTACATCCGGGCGCTGGCCCGGGACCTGGGCGCGGACCTGGGGGTGGGCGGCCATCTCACCGCGCTGCGCCGCACCCGCGTCGGCCCGTACAAGCTGGACTCGGCGAAGACCCTGGATCAGCTCCAGCAGGAGCTGACGGTCATGCCGATCGCCGAGGCCGCCGCGGCCGCGTTCCCGCGCTGGGACGTGGACGCCAAGCGGGCGAGGCTGCTGCTGAACGGCGTACGCCTGGAGATGCCCGACGAGTACGCGGGCCGCGGCGCGGTCGCCGTCTTCGACCCCGAGGGCCGCTTCCTCGCCCTGGTCGAGGAACAGAAGGGCAAGGCGAAGAGCCTGGCCGTCTTCGGCTGAGCCGCTCGATCACGCCCCGTCCGTGGAGCGGCGGTCACGGAGTACTCCGCCGCTCCACGGTCCCCCCTCGGTTCCCCCACCCCTAGGGTGTATCCACCCGCCCCCACCCATTCACCCGTCCGGGCAGGCGCTCGGAGTGAACCGGGGGAGCGGAAGGGGGCGCGTTCACCACGCGATCTGTCCCGCCGATCAGCCGGTGCCTACCGTCGAAGACGGGCCTGTCCCACGGACCACCCGACCGAGAGACGGCCCCGCGAGCACGACAGCACCACGGCGGGGAGGTTCCACCATGACGGGACGGGGCTCACGGACGGCGGGGGGCCGTGGGCGGGACGCGGGACGGGGGGACGGGGGAGTTCGGGGGCCGGCGGGGCGCGGGGGCTCGGAGCCGGGGAGTCAGGCAGGGCCCCCGGAGTCGGGCCTCGGGGCAAGGCTTTCCGAGTCGGGCCGCGAGGCAGGAATCTCGGAGTCGTGCCGCGAGGCAGGGCTTTCGGCGCCGGGCATCGGGGCAGGAGCCTCGGCGTCGGGTCCTGGGCGTGCTGCCGGGACGGGCCGGGCGCGGGACGCGGGTCGGGGACGCGCCCGGGACTCTCGGCAGGGCTATGGGGATGACTCGGGGACGGGCCAGGCACGTGGCTCCGGGCCGGGTGCCGCGGGCGATTCGGCGGAGGAGCGAGGGTACGGCGCAGGGGCGGACCAGGCGTATGCCCCGGGGGCGGGCTCGGCGCCGGGCTCGGAGCCGGGGCGGGCGTACAACTCAGGGGCGAGGCAGGCGCGGCGGCCAGGTGCGGGACGCGAACGTGGGGCCTCGGCAGGGTTTGAGCGTGGAGCTCGGCCAGGGAGCGAGCGTGATGTTCCGGCAGGGGAGTCGCACGGCCTCGGGTCGGGATCGGGGGCCGATCATGTACTCGTTCGGGTGCGTGATCTGGCCGGGCGGCCCAGGGGTGTCGGGTTCGTTGCTGATCATCGGGGCACCGTCATCACCAGTCATGAGGTCGTCGACGGGCTGCCCCGGCTGTTGATGTACGCCGCCGAGGACCGGCACTGTGTGGTGAGCGCCGACGCGGTGACCGCGCTGCCCGAGTTGAATCTGGCGCTCGTACGGACCGAGGGGCTCGGTGTCGATCCGTTGCCCGTCGGCGGGCGGGGCGGCGTCGAGACCGGTGCCTATGTGCGGATCGCCGCCGGGTGCTGGCGCGAGGCGCGGGTGCTCGGGACCGGTTCCGTGACGTACACGGCGACGGACCGCTTCCATCTCCTCGACGGCGTACTGGAGTTGGCGATCGGCACGGCAGGGCGGGACGCGCTGCGGCTCGGCGGCGGCGCGGCCGGGGGCCCGGTCCTCGACGCCGCGACCGGCGCGGTGGTCGCCGTACTGGGGACCGCACTGCAGAGCGGCCGGCGCGAGACCGGTTTCGCGGTGCCCCTCTTCCCGCCCCCGGACGGCCCCCTCGCCGACCTGCTCGCCGAGAACGCGGCGACCGTCCCCGCGTACGGCACCGACCTCAACCTGGCGGGAGTCCTGGAACTGACGGCCACCTCGGTGGGCCAGGACGGGCCGCCGGGCGCGTTGGCCGGGTACGTGGGCCGGGCCGCGGACACCGTCGGTCCCGGCGCGGTGGAACCGGTCCAACGGGCGGCCACGGCAGCGGAGTTCGAGGCGTTCGTCGAGGGCGACGCCGCCGTCCTCGCGCTCGTCGGACCGCCCGGCAGCGGCCGTACGACGGAACTCGCGTCCCTCGCCGCCCGCCGCAACCGGGGTGCCCGCCCCGCTCCCACCCTCTGGCTGCGCGGCGCCGACCTGAGGGACGAGGACACGTCGGTCGCCGACGCCGCCGAAAGGGCGTTGACGCGCGCCGCGAGGATCGTCGCCGCATCGCACTCCGCGGACGTGACCGACCTGGGCGACCTCACCCCCGCCCGCCTCTCCCGGCTGGCCCGCACCGAGGGCCGCCCCCTGCTCCTGCTCCTGGACGGCCCCGAGGAGATGCCCCCCGTACTGGCCCACCGCCTGCCCGAGTGGACCGACGGCACGGCCCGTTGGCTACGGGAGTCGGGGGCGAGGCTCGTGGTGGCGTGCCGGGCGGAGTACTGGGAGGGGGCGGGGGCCGGGTTTCCGGGGGAGATGCTCTACGGGAGTGCCTCCCTTGACCCTGGCGCTGCCCCTGACGCGGGCTCAGCTGTTGCAGCCCGTCCGGCGTCCGAGGACCCCGACACCCCCTGCGTCCACCTCACCGACCTCCAGGACGACGAGGCCCGTACAGCGCGCGCCCGCTACCGCATCCCCGACGGCACCCTGCACACCCCCGACGCCCGCCACCCCCTCACCCTCCGCCTCCTCGCCGAGGTCCGCGCCGCCCTCCCCGACGCCCCCCACGCCCACGTCGACCGCGACGACGTCTTCGCGGCCTACCTCGACCTGATGTGCCTCCGCATCGCCGTCCGCCTCGCCGCCGAGAACGGCCTGCGCGGCACCGCCGTACGCCGCCTCGCGGCCAAGGTCTCCGGCCAGGTCCACGAGGCCGCCCGCCGCAGCCTCGGCCCCGGACAGGGTGAACTGGACCGGGAGTCGTTCGAGGCGGTGTTCCCCTGGGGCCCCGCCCCGGCCCGCCTCGGCGGCGGCACCGGCTGGGCCTCCGCCGTCCTCACCGAGGGCCTCCTCGTCCCCGCCGGCAGCGGCTACCGCTTCGCCCACGAGGAACTCGCCGACTGGATCCAGGGCATCCACCTCGACCTGGACGAGGCCCTGCGCGCCCTCGTCCACCGCCGCCGTACCCACCCGGCGGACCGCCACCCGCTCCCCGTACCGCACCACCGCATTGGACCGGTCGTCCAGTCCCTGCTCCTCCTCGCCCGCCAGCAGGGCACCCCGAGCCTCGCCCTCCGCCTGGAGGAACTGATCCGGGCACTGGACGCCGACCCGCACTCCTGGTGGGCGGCCCGCCTCCTCACCGAGTCCCTCCTACGGGTGCCCGACGCGACCCCGTACACGGGGGTGCTGCGGCTGCTGGCGGACCGGGTGGTGGACTGGCGGGGACGGGAACGGGAGCAGAAACGGGAGTCCGCGCCTCTCACCACCACCTCCCACTTCCCGCCCACCTTCTGGCTGGCCCTCCCCCTCCCCCCGGTCACCCTCCTCGACCTCCTCCGCCGTCTCGTCCTCGCCGACGGCCCCCCGCAGGACACCGCCCCCCGTTTCCTGGACGCCGCCTCGCGCCTCCTCGCCGACGCCCCCGGTGCCGTACAGCCCCATCTCACCCGCTGGTTCGACGACGAGCGCCCGCTGCCCGCGACCCCGCACGCGACCGTCGCGAAGGCGGCGCAGGCGCTGCTGCACACGCACCGGCGGCTGGCGCTGGACGACCTGACGGAGGTGCTGGTCGACTGCGCCCACCGGCGGGCCGACGAGTTGCTGGCGGTGCTCGCGGAGGACGAGCCGTCGGCGGTGTGCCGGGCGGTGGACCGGTGGGCGCACGACGAGCGCCCGGACCGACGCGTCGCGGCGGTCGCCTACGGTCTGCGCGCCGCCCCGCACGTGACCACCGAGGCCGACCGCGAACTGCTCCGCTACGCCGCCCTCACCCTCCTCGCCCGCCCCGCCGACTGCACCCTGCACGGCGGCGCGCTCGCGCTGCTCGTCCGCGACCCGCACACGCGGGCCCGCCATCTCCCGCAGGCCCTCGGCCACTTCGCGGCCGGCGACCCGCACTTCCCGCCGAGCGCGCTGGTCGCCGCCCTCGCCACTCACCCCGAGCCGGTGCTCGACGCGTTCCGGGCGCGGCTGCGCCGCCCGGGTGCCGGAGAAGCGCTGCGTACGCTCGCCGACGTCACGCTGCCCACGCCGGCCCGCCGGATCGCCGTACTTGTACGGGAGGCCGTGGAGCAGCGCCCGGAGACCGCGGCGGACGTGGCCGCGTACGTCGACCGGCGCCTCGACCAGGGCCCGGGCACCCGGGCCGTGCTCTTCCCGCTCGTCACCGGACTGCTGGACGACGGCCCGGAGGAGGTACGGACGGCCCTGGCCGCCGTACTCGTCACCCCCGGAACAGCCGCCTCCCACCCTCTCCGTCGAGAACTGCTCGAACACCTGTTGAGCCAGGAGCGCGAGCCGGCCGTGCTGGACGCACTCCTGCGCGCCGCCGCTCGCCACCCCGAAGAAGGCGACGGCCTGCGCGAACTCGTGCACCGCATCGGCGTCCTGCTCGTGCGCACCCCGCACGGAGCGGCCCGTTTCGACCGTGCGCTGGTCGACCTGGGGCGGCGGACCCCCGGCTTCGCCGCCCAGGTGGCGGGCTGGCTGACCGACGCTCCACGGCAGTGGGCGGCCGTGGTCGGCCCTAGCAGCCGCCGCATGATCGAGAACCTGGCCGGGGTCAGGGTCCCCGCCTGACCCACGTGCGTCGAGTCACAGCGCCGATGCCGATGCGGGCCGGACGGGCGCGGCATGGCACCCTTAGACCTGCGTAAGAGGTAAGCCGTAAATACGGACACGGGTTCGATGAGGAGCGGTCACAGTGCAGCGCTGGCGTGGCTTGGAGGACATCCCCGAGGACTGGGGACGCAGCGTCGTCACCATCGGCTCCTACGACGGAGTCCACCGCGGACACCAGCTGATCATCCGGCACGCCGTCGACCGCGCCCGTGAGCTGGGCGTTCCCTCGGTCGTCGTCACCTTCGACCCGCACCCCAGCGAGGTCGTCCGCCCCGGCAGCCACCCGCCGCTGCTGGCCCCGCACCACCGCCGCGCGGAGCTGATGGCGGAGCTGGGCGTGGACGCGGTCCTGATCCTCCCCTTCACGACGGAGTTCTCGAAGCTCTCTCCGGCCGACTTCGTCGTCAAGGTCCTGGTCGACAAGCTGCACGCCAAGGCGGTCGTCGAGGGCCCCAACTTCCGCTTCGGCCACAAGGCCGCGGGGAACGTGGAGTTCCTCGCCGAGCAGGGCAAGACCTATGACTTCGAGGTCGAGATCGTCGACCTGTTCGTCTCCGGCGCGGCGGGCGGCGGCGAGCCCTTCTCCTCCACCCTCACCCGCCGCCTGGTCGCCGAGGGCGACCTGGAAGGCGCCCGCGAGATCCTGGGCCGCCCGCACCGGGTGGAGGGCGTGGTCGTACGCGGCGCACAGCGCGGCCGCGAACTCGGCTTCCCGACCGCCAACGTCGAGACCCTCCCGCACACCGCCATCCCCGCCGACGGCGTGTACGCCGGCTGGCTGCACGTGGCGGGCGAGGCCATGCCGGCCGCCATCTCCGTCGGCACCAACCCGCAGTTCGACGGCACCGAGCGCACGGTGGAGGCGTACGCCATCGACCGCGTCGGCCTCGACCTGTACGGGCTGCATGTCGCCGTGGACTTCCTCGCGTACGTCCGCGGGCAGGCGAAGTTCGACTCGCTGGAGGCTCTGCTGGAGCAGATGGCGGAGGACGTGAAGCGCTGCCGGGAGCTGGTGGCGGAGGCCGGCTGACGGCGTTGCGGATGTGAGAACGCCGAAGGGCGGCCGGTGCGGATGAGCACCGGCCGCCCTTCTGTGTCGTGACGACCGCTTACTGCTGGGGCGGCTGCGGGGGCTGCCCCGGCTGCCCGGGCTGGGGATAGCCGGGACCGGGCTGCTGCTGTTGCGGGTACGGCTGCTGCGGTGGGTACGGCTGACCGGGCTGCGGCTGCGGGTACGGCTGGCCCTGCTGGGGGTAGCCGGGGCCGGGCTGCTGCTGTTGCGGGTACGGCTGCTGCGGATATGCCTGGCCGGGCTGGGCGTACTGCTGCTGGCCCGGCATCGGCGGGGCCGCCACCGGGGGCGGGTTGCCGTCGCTGGTCCACAGGCCGTGGGACTGCTGGTGGCGTACGAAGTCCTCGGCGACCATCGCCGCGAGGTTGAAGTACGCCTCGCGCACCTTGGGCCGCATCATGTCGAGGTCGACCTCGGCACCGGCGGCGAGGTGCTCGTCGAAGGGCACCACGACGACGCCGCGGCAGCGGGTCTCGAAGTGGCTGACGATGTCCTCCACCTTGATCATCTTGCCGGTCTCGCGGACACCGGAGATGACGGTGATGGAGCGGGAGACGAGGTCGGCGTACCCGTGCGCGGACAGCCAGTCCAGGGTCGTACTGGCGCTGGAGGCGCCGTCGACGGACGGGGTGGAGATGATGATCAGCTGGTCGGCGAGGTCGAGCACACCGCGCATGGCGGAGTAGAGCAGACCGGTACCCGAGTCGGTCAGGATCACCGGGTACTGCTTGCCCAGCACGTCGATGGCGCGCCGGTAGTCCTCGTCGTTGAACGTCGTGGACACGGCCGGGTCGACGTCGTTGGCGATGATCTCCAGCCCGGACGGGGCCTGGGAGGTGAACCGCCTGATGTCCATGTACGAGTTGAGGTACGGGATCGCCTGGACGAGGTCACGGATGGTGGCCCCGGTCTCCCGCCGGACGCGCCGCCCGAGCGTACCGGCGTCGGGGTTGGCGTCGATCGCGAGGATCTTGTCCTGCCGCTCGGTGGCGAGGGTGGAGCCGAGCGCGGTGGTCGTGGTGGTCTTGCCGACGCCGCCCTTGAGACTGATGACGGCGATCCGGTAGCAGGACAGCACGGGCGTCCGGATCAGCTCCAACTTCCGCTGCCGCTCGGCCTCTTCCTTCTTGCCGCCGATCTTGAAGCGGGAGGGCTGGGCAGCCGGGCGGCTGCTCTTCGCCTTCTGCTTCTTGTTGTTGAGCAGCCGGTCGGACGACAGCTCCACGGCCGCCGTGTAACCGAGCGGCGCGGCACCGGGGTTGGTCATCTGCCGCTGGTCATGCTGCATGGGCT
Organism: Streptomyces justiciae; assembly: GCF_015163075.1. Taxonomy (GTDB): domain Bacteria; phylum Actinomycetota; class Actinomycetes; order Streptomycetales; family Streptomycetaceae; genus Streptomyces; species Streptomyces justiciae. Next base: position 16,081 of record NZ_JADDXU010000026.1, on the reverse strand, counting down.
GAGGCCAGGCGGTGCCGGTGCGGGGGTCGGTCGGGGGGACCTGGGGGGTGGGTGTGGGGGCGGGAGCGTTGGCCGGGGGTTGTGCGTCGGCTTGGGGCTGGCCCGGCTGGCCCGGCTGTGCGGGGGGCTGGGGGAAGCCGTAGCCGCCTTGGGGGTTGGGGGTGGGGGCCGGGGCGCCGGGGTGCGGGAAGCCGTAGCCGGCCTGCGGGTTGGGGGTGGGGGTGGGCTGCGGCTGGGGTGCGGGGGGCTGCGGCTGGCCGGGCTGGCCGGGCTGGTCTGGTTGCGCCGGGGGCTGGGGGAAGCCGTAACCGCCCTGGGGGGTCGGAGGTACGGGGGGCTGCGGGGCCTGGGGCGCGGGAGCCGGGGTGGCGGGCGCGTCGGCCTGCGGCTGCGGCTGCGGCTGGGCCTGGGGTTGCGGTACGCCCGGCTGCGGCTGGCCCGGCTGTGCGAGGGGCTGGCCGTTGTCGGGGGCGGCGCCTGAGGGCGGGAAGCCGTATCCGCCGGGCTGCGGGGCGGGGGTGGGGGCGGGGGCTCCGCCCGGGTGGGGGAAGCCGTAGCCGGCTTGGGGGTTGGGGGTGGGGGCCGGGGCGCCGGGGTGCGGGAAGCCATAGCCGGCCTGCGGGTTGGGCGCGGGGGCTCCGCCGGGGTGCGGGAAGCCGTACCCGGCCTGTGGGCCTGGGGCTGCCGGGGGCTGGGCAGCCGGCGGGGTCGAGGGGGAGGGCTGCGGGAAGCCGTAGCCGGCCTGCGGGTTCGGGGCTACCGGGGGCTGGTCAGTGGGCTGTTGGGTGGCCGTCGGCGGCGTGGCCGTGGGCTGCGGGAAGCCGTAGCCGGCCTGCGGGCCCGGTGCTGCCGGGGCCTGGCCTGCGGGCTGTTGTGTGGCCGGCGGGTTCCAGGCGGCGGGCGCGGGCTGCGGTGCCTGTGGCTGGAACTGCGGCTGCTGCGGCGGCACGGGCGGCTGGTTCTGAGCGACCGCGGGCTGCGGCTGGGCGGGCGCCGCCGGGGCCGGCTGCTGCGGCTGGGGCTGCGCGGGCCACTGCGCCGCGGGCGCGGGCGCGGCGGGCTGGTACGACGGCGGCAGCGGCGGCATGCCGGGCTGCGGCGCGGGCGGGGGAGTCCAGGCGGGCGGAGCGTCCTGTGGGGCGGAGTTCTGCGGAGCGTCCTGTGGGGCGGAGTCCTGGGGCGCACTGTCCTCAGGGGTGGCGTCGGACGGCGCGGCGTCGGAGGGAGTCTCGGACGGCGCGGCGTCGGAGGGAGTCTCGGACGGCGCGGCGTCGGAAGGCGCAGTCTCCTCAGGGTTCGCGTCAGCCGGTACGGCGTCTGCGGGTTCCGAGCCGGAGAGGCCGGAGTCGGAGAGACCCGAGTCGTTGGGCTCAGCGTCAGCGGGTACGGCATCCACCGGTTCCGCGTCGGCACGTACGGAGTTCACCGGCTCGGCGTCAGCAGGCACCGCATCAACCGCATCCACCGGCTCCACATCGTCAGTTGCGGCAGCACCACGCTCAGTGTCCACCGCCTCCGCGTCCGCAGTCACCGGGCCCACAGCTCCCGCGTCCGACTCCTCCGCGTTCACCGTTCCCGCGTCAGGCTCCTGAGCGTCCTCGGCCCCCGCGTCCGACTCCTGCACGTCCGCCGGTCCCACGTCGGCATCGGCTTCCGGAGCCACGGCGACCGGGGCCGCCGCGACGGTGTCATGAGGCTCGGCGTCGGTCGAGTCGCTGTCCGTCAGGTCCGCGTCCACCGCGGCGGCGTTCTTCGGCGCGGCACCTTCCCGCTCCGTCTCGCCCTCGGCATCTTCCGCCTCGGCAACCGAAGCCCCCAAGTCAGCGTCCTCGCTGGACGGAACGTCGCTGAAGGAGTCCGCGTCGAGGCCGGAGTCCTCGTCGGCGCCGTCCTCGCCGTCAGCGACACGGTCCGCATCCACGTCGAGCTCGGCATCGGCCTCGTCGGCCTCCGCCACTGACGCCCCCTCGGTCTCCTCAACTTCGTCGTCGACCGACGTCAGCTTCGCCTCCGCCGCGGCAGCCCGCTCCGCGATGTCACGCTTCAGGGCGACAGCGGAGAACCGCATGGTCGCGCCACTTTCGAGGTCACCGTTGCCGGACTCCTCCGGTTCCTCGGCCGTGGGAGCGGCAGGGGCCACCTCAGGCGCAGGCGCCGGCGCCGGTGCGGGCAACGTGAAGCTCGCCGGGGACGAGGAGGGAGCCGACGCCGGAGCGCCCCACGGCCCCTGCGGTCCCGGGATGTTCGGCACGGCCGTGGGAGAGGCGGGGTCCGCGGCAGGAGCCTCGGTCCGGGCGTCGGCCTGCGAAGCCTGCGGCGGCTGCGGCTCGAACCCGCTGCCGACCGGAAGCCTCGGCACCGCCCCCGGCCCACCGTTCGGCGGCGCGGGCGGCTGGAAAGGCGCACCGGGAGCGGACGCGGGCGGAGTGAAGGGTGCCCCCGGTCCGGAGGATGCCGGCGGAGTGAACGGCGCCCCCGGCCCCGACGACGGAGGCGCGGGCGGCGTAAAAGGAGCCCCGGGCCCGGAAGAAGCCGGCGCCGGAGGAGTGAAGGGAGCCCCCGGACCAGCCACCGGCCCCGCCCCCGGCCCAGACGCAGGCGCAGGCGGCGTGAACGGAGCCCCAGGCGCCGGCGACGGAACAGCACTCGGCCCCGAAGAAGCACCCTGCGGACGCGAATGCGCGGGAGGAGTCAGCCCCGGCAAGGAGGACGCGGCCCAGTCGGCAGGGGAGGGAACGCCACCAGAAGCGCCACCAGCAGCGCCACCGGACGCACCCCCGGCCGCCGACCCCGCCGTACCCGAAGAACCCCCCGCACCCGCAGAGCCTCCCGAACCCGCAGAACCCGACGAACCCCCCGAATTCCCCCCGTCGTTCGACCCCGCGGACGCGTTCTGCGTGTACCAGGCAGGCGGTGCGTAGTCGATGGTGAACTCGCCCGTCATCTCGCTGGCGGACTCCGCGTCGGGCTGGTCATCGCCGGGTGTGGCCCAGCCCCCGCGGATCCCGTCCCGATCGCTGCTCACAATTCCTCCTGGTGTGGTCGAGCACCCTCACGCCGTGCCAGGGGCGACCTGTTCTTGTCGTCTTCTAGTCGTCCGAAGTCGTTCGAGGTCGTCCGATCCACCGGCTCTCCCCCTGGGACGCCGACGCCCGGTCCACGGGTTCTGGCGTCGCGCCCGGTACCAGCCTAATCACCACAAGCCCCACCCCGGCAGGCCCGTCCGCCCCCGAGCAACCGTCCGCTGCGTCACAACCTGCCCAGAAGTGGCGTACACAGCTTTCGCATCGGTGAGGAAAAAGGGCGATGTCGGTGAATACCCCGAACACAAACGGAAGGTGACGGCGGCCGACACCGCACGCAGTCCGAAGCACCTTGCCCCGCAAGGGTGTTGAGGGGAACGGCGAGACACCCCACTCCCGGCCCGCGACCGGCCGGCGGGCATAGTAGGGCCGATCCGAACTTGATCAGGTCAGATTCCGGCCAGAAACAGAAAGGGCGCTTCCGCGTGAGCTTCGGCCCGCCTCCCTCGATCTACACCCAATCCGCACTCGCGGCCGACACCGCCCGCAAGCGTCGCCGCACGAAACTGCTGGGCGCGGTGGCGGTCGTCGTGGCCCTTCTCGTGCTGGCCGGAGGCGGCTGGTACCTCGCGTCCGGCGACGACAGCGCCCCCGCCGACGCCAAGGGTCCCGTCGTACAGAGCGCCGACGCCGTCAGGGAGACGACCGAGAAGGTCCCCGGCTCACCCGAGGGCCAACTGATGCTGGAACACGACGAGGAGGGCCTCTCCAAGACCACCGACGCCGCTCCCCGCTACGCCCCCGGCACCTGGGCCACCGACAAGGTCATGGTCAAGGGCGTCGCCAACCGCCTGGAGGGCTACAACATCGCCCTCGACGCCGACGAGAAGGCCTGGACCCTCAAGCTCGACGGCCACCTCTGCGCCACCAGCCGGCACGTCACCGCCGACGGTCGTACCGCCGTCGTGATCCAGCCCCCGCAGCCCGACGGCTCGGAGAAGGCGGGCGTCTGCGACCAGGTGGTCTTCTTCGACCTGAACACCGGCAAGAAGCTGTGGCAGAAGCAGATGCCGGCCGCGAACTCCGCCTTCGTCACCAACACCAACCTCACCCTGACGAAGGGTGTCGTCGCCGTGGCCTGGGGGCAGGGCTCGGTGGCGTACGACATGAAGACCGGCGCGAAGCTGTGGAGCAGCGCCCTCGGTGACGAGTGCCAGGACAAGGCCTTCGCCGGCGGCCGCGCCCTGCTGGCCCTGCGCGGCTGCGGCTCGCTGCCCGACGTCAGGTACCAGGTGCAGAAGGTCGACCCCCGCACCGGCAAGCCCGTGTGGACGTACAAGGTCTCCGACGGGGTCCAGAGCGTCTACCTGCCCTCGTCCGATCCGCCGGTGCTCGCCGTCGCCGCCGGGGACAGCCTCCCGACCGACGTCATCACCCTCGACGGGAACGGCAAGTACCGCACCACCATCTCCCTCGACGGCTACGACCCGAAATGCGGCGAGCGGTACTTCGGGTCGCCGTACTTCGGCATGTACGAGAACTGCGACGGCATCGTCGTCGGCCGCACCCAGGCCTATCTCCTGAGCGAGGAGAACATCGCCACCGGCGAGCCCTCGGACTGGATCGTGGCGTTCGACCTCGCGACCGGCAAGACGGCGGGCAAGTTCGAGGGCCGCGAGTTCCAGAAGGTCTATCCCCTCCGCATGAGCGGCGACGATCTCCTCATCTACCGCCGCGGCGCGGGCACCGTCGCCCCGGCGGCCGTGGTGCGCTGGAACCCGCGCACGGACAAGGAGACCCCGCTCCTCCTCTTCACCCTCCCGGAGGAGGACGACGCCGACTTCAGCGACCCGGACGAGTCGGACATCCTCTACCAGCAGGGCCGGGTCTTCTTCGGCAAGCGCGAGCTGGTCCGCGACGACAAGTCCCCGGCCGACCCGGTGCTGATGGCCATCGCGTTCGGCAGCGCCGGGCTGAAGCACTGACGTACGGATGGAGGGGCGGCACGCGCGCGTGCCGCCCCTCTTCTCACTTCTCCGCCGATTCCTCCGGCGTCGGATCGAGGTCGAACTCCCCGTCCCGCGCCCCCAGCACGAAGGCCGTCCACTCCGCCTCCGTGTAGCGCAGCACGGTGTCCGGGTCGAGCGAGGACCGCATGGCCACGGCACCCTCGGGCAGGTACGCGATCTCGACCCGCTCCTCGTGCTCCTCCGTGCCCGGCGCGCAGTGCCACTCGACGCCGGAGATGTCGAGCGCGTAGAGCTCGTCCCGCTCCCGCTCCTTGCGCGCCTTGATCTCCTCAGCCGTCTCCGCCATGCCCAGCGACCCCTTCCCGACGTCGTACGATCTGCCGTCACCCTAGTGGCCCCGCATCCCCGCTCCAGGTGGTTGTGGAACCCGGGAGAAGGTGCCCACCTGTGCCTGGTACCCTGAGTGACGGCCGTTTGTGTACGCACCCCCGGAGTCCCTCGAAGGACCCTGGAGGCCGCGCCCAGCGGATCCCCGCCTCCCGAGTAACGGAAGCTCCCCCGAGACACAGACCGGGGGCACTCGGTGGCCATTTTCAGACTACGAGGAGTTTCGAGTGCCGCTCGACGCCGCAGTGAAGAAGCAGATCATCGCCGAGTTCGGTCAGAAGGAGGGCGACACCGGCTCCCCCGAGGTCCAGGTCGCCATGCTTTCGCGCCGGATCTCCGACCTGACCGAGCACCTCAAGACCCACAAGCACGACCACCACTCCCGCCGTGGTCTGCTGATCCTGGTCGGTCAGCGTCGCCGCCTTCTCCAGTACCTGGCGAAGAAGGACATCCAGCGCTTCCGTGCGCTGGTCGACCGCCTCGGCATCCGCCGTGGTGCGGCGGGCGCCAAGTAAGACGCCGTGAAGGGAGCGGTTCCCACTTGTTCGGGGGCCGCTCCCTTTGCTGTACGTGCGGAGTGTCACTGCCTCTTTGTAGTGTGGTAGCACAACGCAATACGTACGACACAGCGTGATGGCGCGTACCCGTAGGGGTATGGCGACATCACAAGAAGAACAAGACGAACGAGGAGAAGCGCACCTCGCCGCCGCCGGTCCTCGGTAGTGGCCCCCGGGGGAAGTGAGCCCGGGTGCTTCGATCGAAGACCGGCCCGCACTGAACGGAGCGCTTCTCCGCAACCGTCCCCCCGCCACACGGGCGGGAGGGACGAAGACGAGGAGAAAACGCTAGTGGAGAACGAGACCCACTACGCCGAGGCCGTCATCGACAACGGCTCCTTCGGCACCCGCACCATCCGCTTCGAGACGGGCCGCCTGGCCCGCCAGGCCGCCGGCTCCGCCGTGGCCTACCTGGACGACGACACCATGGTGCTGTCGGCCACCACCGCCTCCAAGAACCCCAAGGACCAGCTCGACTTCTTCCCCCTCACGGTGGACGTCGAGGAGCGGATGTACGCCGCCGGCAAGATCCCGGGTTCCTTCTTCCGCCGTGAGGGCCGGCCGTCCGAGGACGCGATCCTCACCTGCCGCCTGATCGACCGCCCGCTGCGCCCGTCCTTCAAGAAGGGCCTGCGCAACGAGATCCAGGTCGTCGCCACGATCATGGCCCTCAACCCGGACCACCTGTACGACGTCGTGGCGATCAACGCCGCGTCCGCGTCCACGCAGCTGGCCGGCCTGCCCTTCTCGGGCCCGATCGGCGGCGTCCGCGTCGCGCTGATCAACAACCAGTGGGTGGCCTTCCCGACGCACTCCGAGCTCGAGGACGCCGTCTTCGACATGGTCGTCGCCGGTCGCGTCCTGGAGGACGGCGACGTCGCGATCATGATGGTCGAGGCCGAGGCCACCGAGAAGACCATCCAGCTGGTCAAGGGCGGCGCCGAGGCGCCGACCGAGGAGGTCGTCGCCGCCGGTCTGGACGCCGCGAAGCCCTTCATCAAGGTGCTCTGCAAGGCCCAGGCCGACCTCGCGTCGAAGGCCGCCAAGCCGACCGGCGAGTTCCCGATCTTCCTCGACTACCAGGACGACGTCCTGGAGGCGCTCTCCGCCGCCGTCCGCCCGGAGCTCGCCTCCGCGCTGACCATCGCCGGCAAGCAGGAGCGCGAGGCCGAGCTGGACCGCGTCAAGGCGCTCGCCGCCGAGAAGCTCCTGCCGGAGTTCGAGGGCCGCGAGAAGGAGATCTCCGCCGCGTACCGCTCCCTGACCAAGCAGCTCGTCCGCGAGCGCGTGATCAAGGAGAAGAAGCGCATCGACGGCCGTGGCGTCACGGACATCCGTACGCTCGCCGCCGAGGTCGAGGCCATCCCGCGCGTGCACGGCTCGGCGCTGTTCGAGCGTGGCGAGACCCAGATCCTGGGCGTCACCACCCTCAACATGCTCCGCATGGAGCAGCAGCTGGACACCCTCTCCCCGGTGACCCGCAAGCGCTACATGCACAACTACAACTTCCCGCCGTACTCCACCGGCGAGACCGGCCGCGTCGGCTCCCCGAAGCGCCGCGAGATCGGCCACGGCGCGCTCGCCGAGCGTGCCCTGGTCCCGGTCCTGCCGACGCGCGAGGAGTTCCCCTACGCGATCCGTCAGGTGTCCGAGGCCCTCGGCTCCAACGGCTCGACGTCCATGGGCTCCGTCTGCGCCTCCACCATGTCGCTGCTGAACGCCGGTGTGCCGCTGAAGGCCCCCGTCGCCGGTATCGCCATGGGCCTGATCTCCCAGGAGATCGAGGGCGAGACGCACTACGTCACCCTCACCGACATCCTCGGTGCGGAGGACGCCTTCGGTGACATGGACTTCAAGGTCGCCGGCACCAAGGAGTTCGTGACCGCCCTCCAGCTCGACACCAAGCTGGACGGCATCCCGGCCTCCGTCCTGGCCGCGGCCCTCAAGCAGGCCCGTGACGCCCGCCTCCACATCCTCGACGTGATGATGGAAGCGATCGACACGCCGGACGAGATGTCCCCGAACGCCCCGCGGATCATCACCGTCAAGATCCCCGTGGACAAGATCGGTGAGGTCATCGGCCCCAAGGGCAAGATGATCAACCAGATCCAGGAGGACACCGGCGCCGAGATCACGATCGAGGACGACGGCACCATCTACATCGGTGCCGCCGACGGCCCGGCCGCCGAGGCCGCCCGCGCCACGATCAACGGCATCGCCAACCCGACCATGCCGGAGGTCGGCGAGCGCTACCTGGGTACGGTCGTCAAGACCACCACCTTCGGCGCGTTCGTCTCGCTGCTCCCCGGCAAGGACGGTCTGCTGCACATCTCGCAGATCCGCAAGCTCGCCGGCGGCAAGCGCGTGGAGAACGTCGAGGACGTCGTCGGCGTGGGCCAGAAGGTCCAGGTCGAGATCGCCGAGATCGACTCCCGCGGCAAGCTCTCCCTGATCCCCGTGATCGAGGGCGAGGAGTCGGCTGACGACAAGAAGGACGACACCGACAAGTGACGTCGAGTAGCTCCACGGCGACGGCCCGCACCTCCTCGGAGGCGCGGGCCGTCGCCCGTACCCAAACCCTGATCAAGGGCGAGAACGGCATCGGTACGGTCCGTAAGACCACCCTCCCGGGTGGCCTGCGCATCGTCACCGAGACCCTGCCCTCGGTCCGCTCCGCGACCTTCGGCATCTGGGCCCACGTCGGCTCCCGCGACGAGACCCCGGCCCTGAACGGCGCCACGCACTACCTGGAGCACCTGCTCTTCAAGGGCACCACGCGCCGCTCCGCCCTGGACATCTCCTCGGCGCTCGACGCGGTCGGCGGCGAGATGAACGCGTTCACGGCGAAGGAGTACACGTGCTACTACGCGCGCGTGCTCGACACCGACCTGCCGCTCGCCATAGACGTCGTCTGCGACATGCTCACGGGTTCCCTCATCCTCGAAGAGGACGTCAACGTCGAGCGGGGCGCGATCCTCGAAGAGATCGCCATGACCGAGGACGACCCGGGCGACTGCGTGCACGACCTGTTCGCGCACACCATGTTCGGCGACAACCCCCTCGGCCGCCCGGTCCTCGGCACGGTCGACACCGTCAACGCCCTGACCGCCGACCGCATCCGCCGCTTCTACAAGAAGCACTACGACCCCACCCACCTGGTCGTGGCCGCCGCGGGCAACATCGACCACAACAAGGTCGTACGACAGGTCCGCGCGGCCTTCGAGAAGGCGGGCGCCCTCAAGAACACCGACGCCACGCCCATCGCCCCGCGCGACGGCCGGCGTGCCCTGCGCACCGCGGGCCGCGTGGAGCTGATCGGCCGCAAGACCGAGCAGGCCCATGTCGTCCTCGGCATGCCGGGCCTCGCCCGCACCGACGAGCGCCGCTGGGCCCTCGGCGTCCTCAACACGGCCCTGGGCGGCGGCATGTCCTCCCGCCTGTTCCAGGAGGTCCGCGAGAAGCGCGGCCTGGCCTACAGCGTGTACTCGTACACCTCGGGCTTCGCCGACTGCGGCCTCTTCGGCGTCTACGCCGGCTGCCGGCCCTCGCAGGTCCATGACGTGCTGAAGATCTGCCGCGACGAACTCGACCAGGTCGCCGAGCACGGCCTGTCCGACGACGAGATCGCCCGCGCCATCGGCCAGCTCCGGGGTTCGACGGTCCTCGGCCTGGAGGACACCGGCGCGCTGATGAACCGCATCGGCAAGAGCGAGCTGTGCTGGGGCGAGCAGATGTCCGTCGACGACATGCTCACCCGGATAGCCTCGGTCACCCCGGACGACGTCCGCGCGGTCGCCCGCGACATCCTGGGGCAGCGGCCCTCGCTGTCGGTCATCGGCCCGCTCAAGGACAAGCAGGCGTCCCGACTGCACGAGGCCGTGGCCTAACCCCCTTCTGTTCTGGCTTAAGGAAGCAAGAGATGAGCAAGCTGCGCGTGGCGGTCCTCGGTGCCAAGGGCCGGATCGGCTCCGAGGCGGTCAAGGCCGTCGAGGCCGCCGAGGACATGGAGCTGGTCGCCGCCCTGAGCCGGGGCGACAAGCTGGAGACCCTGGCGGAGACGGGCGCCCAGGTCGCCGTCGAACTGACCACGCCCGCCTCGGTGATGGACAACCTGGAGTACTGCGTCGGCCACGGCATCCACGCCGTCGTCGGTACGACGGGCTGGACCGACGAGCGCCTCGCGCAGCTGAACGGCTGGCTGGCCGCGTCCCCGGAGACGGGCGTCCTCATCGCGCCCAACTTCTCCATCGGCGCCGTCCTGAACATGAAGTTCGCGCAGATCGCGGCCCCCTACTTCGAGTCGGTGGAGGTCGTCGAACTCCACCACCCGAAGAAGGTCGACGCGCCTTCGGGCACCGCCACGCGCACGGCCCAGCTCATCGCCGAGGCCCGGCGCGCGGCGGGCACGGCTCAGGCGCCGGACGCCACCGAGACGGCCCTCGAGGGCGCGCGCGGCGCGGACGTCGACGGCGTCCCCGTCCACTCCGTCCGCCTGCGCGGTCTCCTGGCCCACCAGGAGGTCCTCCTGGGCGGCGAGGGCGAGACGCTGACGATCCGCCACGACTCGCTCCACCACAGCAGCTTCATGCCGGGCATCCTGCTGGGCGCCCGCAAGGTGGTCACGACCCCGGGCCTGACCTTCGGCCTGGAAAACTTCCTGGACCTGGGCTGACACCACCATGCGCGCCAAGCTGTCCTACGCCATAACGGCCGCCGTCCTGGTCTTCTACTTCGTCCTGGTCGGCAGCCGCGGCGTCATGCTCATCCAGTCCGGCACCCTCATCACCGTCACCTTCGGCGTGGCGGTGCTGATCCTGCCGGTCATCGGCCTGTGGTTCCTGTGGAAGAACACCGAGTTCGTCCGCAAGGCCAACCAGCTCGCCGCCGAACTCGACGCCGAAGGCGGCCTGCCCGTCGACGAGTTGAAGCGCCTGCCCAGCGGCCGCATCGACCGCGACTCGGCCGACGAGGTCTTCGCCAAGCGCAAGGCCGAGACCGAGGCCGAACCCGACGACTGGCGCAGCTGGTTCCGCCTCGCCGTCGCCTACCACGACGCCCGCGACACCCCGCGCGCCCGCAAGGCGATGCAGAGGGCGATCGCCCTGCACGACGGCAAACCCGTCCAGGCCTGAGACGCCGTACGCCGAAGGGGCCGGCCCGCACACACCGCGGACCGGCCCCTTCGACGTCTTCGTCGGCGACTCAGCCCCGCTGATACTCCGCGCCCCACGCCTCCACCGAGTCCGCGGCCCGGTCGAACGCCTCGGCCCGCCCCAGGAAGTCCGCGTTGTGCGTGGTCAGCAGCGGCGAGGTGTCCTCCGCCGCGCGATCACGCCGTACGACGGTCAGCGCCTGCCCCTGAACGGTCCGCGGCAGGCCCAGCCAGCGCACCGGCTGCTGCACCGTCCGCACGGCGACGACCTGCTCCCACCGCACGGTCCGCGTGAGGAGGAACCCGACATGGCGCACCCCGCGCGCGCTCACCCACACGCCCATCCGCAACAGCCGCAGCGACACGGCGATGACGGCCAGCGCGCCCCCGAAGACCACACCACCCTCGGACACCGAACCGGTCAGGGCGATGATGACCGCCGCGAACAGCACGTACGACGCGAGCAGCAGCAGAAGCGCCGCCGCACCCACCCGCCAGGGACCGGGACGGTACGGGCGCCGCCAGTGGTCGCGGTCGTCGAAGGGCAGCGCGATGTCGTCGGCTGTCTCGAAGGCGCGGTCGGCCGTCAGGAAGGGCAGGGGCACGGCTGGTCCTCACTCAATGCATGCGTGGGCTGTGCCCGGTGAGGCTATCCGCCAGTGTCCCTACGAGCCACCTTTGGGGGCTCATGGGGGTCCCTCCCACGCCATTTGGGGCAGTGGGGGAGAGTCAGTGTCCTTGGGACGCCTGTGACTGCTGGGTGTCCGTGGCGGAGTGATCGACGGTCAGCGCCGGCATCCCGAGCACCAGGGAACCCACCAGCGCGGCGATGATGGTGACCCCCAGCAGCCAACGCCCGGCTATCTGCCCGGCGGAGGACTTCTCCCGGGGCGGGGGAGTGACATTGCTGCGGAACCTGTCGGCCTCGGCGACGAAGGCGAACGGGACGGGCTCACGCCGGCTGAACATGGGGGAGCGCTCCTCTCAAGCTCGAATAAGTGACTGTTGTTGATACAGACGCACGAGTTCCAGAAAAGGTGCCCGGTTTAACCAAGTTTCCTCGGTCACGACAACGAACGTCCTGTTTGGTGGGCCGTAGAGTGGCGTCGCCGAAAGACGCGATGGAAGGACCCTTCGAACCGTGACCCCCACCCCCGATGACGAGTTCAAGATCGACTTGCGCAGTGACGTCAGCGTCGAGCTGGTCAAGCACAGTGCGACAGACTCGGACGTGCTGTTCGCGGCCCGTGTGTCGACCATTGGGGAGCAGTCCCTGGACGAGTTGGGCAAGGACCCGGAGCGTTCCAAAGGGCTGATCAACTACCTGATGCGTGACCGGCATGGCAGCCCGTTCGAGCACAACTCCATGACCTTCTTCATCAATGCCCCGATCTTCGTCTTCCGTGAGTTCATGCGGCACCGAGTGGGGTGGTCGTACAACGAGGAGTCCGGCCGGTACAGGGAACTGCAGCCTGTCTTCTACGTGCCCGACACATCGCGCAAGCTCGTTCAGCAGGGCCGACCTGGCAAGTATGTGTTCGTAGAGGGGACACCCGAGCAGCACGACTCGGTGTCACGGGCGATGGAGGAGTCGTACCGCCAGTCTTACCGCTCCTACCAGGAAATGCTCGCCGCCGGCGTCGCCCGCGAGGTCGCCCGCGCGGTCCTCCCGGTCGGCCTGTTCTCCTCGATGTACGCCACGTGCAACGCCCGCTCGCTGATGCACTTCCTCGGCCTGCGCACCCAGCACGAACTGGCGAAGGTCCCCTCCTTCCCGCAGCGCGAGATCGAGATGGTCGGCGAGAAGATGGAGGCCGAGTGGGCCAAGCTCATGCCGCTCACGTACGCCGCCTTCAATGCGAACGGCCGTGTGGCGCCGTAACGCACCCGCGTTCCCCGACCGGGCACAGATGTACGGTTCAGCCTCGCGAGGTGTCCGTATTGCGGCATTTGGAGAAGTTCATCTAGCCTGATCAAACGGACCCGGCACTGCTTGAACCCCCGAGCAGGCAGTGCCGGGCTCCACCTTTGTCATGACTTTTCGCGCCCCCCGAGGGCAGACCACGTCTTGAGCAGCGAGTAGCGTGTTACCCATGGCTCCGACCTCCACTCCGCAGACCCCCTTCGGGAGGGTCCTCACCGCCATGGTCACGCCCTTCACGGCGGACGGCGCACTCGACCTCGACGGCGCGCAGCGGCTCGCTTCCCACCTGGTGGACGCAGGCAACGACGGCCTGATCATCAACGGCACCACCGGTGAGTCGCCCACCACCAGCGACACGGAGAAATCGGACCTCGTACGAGCCGTACTGGAGGCGGTCGGCGACCGCGCCCATGTCGTCGCTGGCGTCGGCACCAACGACACCCACCACAGCCTCGAACTGGCCAAGGCCGCCGAACAGACCGGCGCCCACGGCCTCCTGGTGGTCACGCCGTACTACAACAAGCCCCCGCAGGAGGGCCTGTACCGGCACTTCAAGGCCATCGCCGACGCCACCGAGCTGCCGGTCATGCTCTACGACATCCCCGGCCGCAGCGGCGTCCCGATCAACACCGAGACGCTGGTCCGGCTCGCCGAGCACCCGCGCATCGTCGCCAACAAGGACGCCAAGGGCGACCTCGGTCGCGCCAGCTGGGCCATCGCCCGCTCCGGCCTCGCCTGGTACTCCGGCGACGACATGCTGAACCTGCCGCTCCTCTCCGTGGGCGCGGTCGGCTTCGTCTCGGTCGTCGGCCATGTGGTCACCCCGGACCTGCGCGCCCTCGTGGACGCCTTCGTCTCGGGCGACGTCCAGAAGGCCACGGAGATCCACCAGAAGCTGCTCCCGGTCTACACCGGCATGTTCCGCACCCAGGGCGTCATGACGACCAAGGCCGCGCTCGCCCTCCAGGGCCTGCCCGCCGGACCGCTGCGCGCCCCCATGGTGGAACTCACTCCGGAAGAGATCGAGCAGCTCAAGATCGATCTTGCCGCCGGCGGGGTACAGCTCTGACAACAGACTTCGTGCGCCCCCGGCGCGCAACAGACTTCACAACTGAATACGCGGGCCACCGGTGCCCGCACCACACAACGACAACTGCTACACGCACGAACGTCATGCGCGCCACGTGCCCTACCGGTACGTGGCGCGTGTGGTGAGGAGAGTCTTTTGAGTCATCCGCATCCTGAACTCGGCCCGCCCCCGCCGCTCCCCGAAGGCGGCCTGCGCGTCACCCCGCTCGGCGGTCTCGGCGAGATCGGCCGAAACATGACGGTCTTCGAGTACGGCGGCCGCCTTCTGATCGTCGACTGCGGAGTGCTCTTCCCCGAGGAGGAGCAGCCCGGAATCGACCTGATCCTGCCGGACTTCTCGTCCATCCGGGACCGCCTCGACGACATCGAGGGCATCGTGCTCACGCACGGCCACGAGGACCACATCGGCGGCGTCCCCTTCCTGCTCCGCGAGAAGCCGGACATCCCGCTGATCGGCTCCAAGCTGACCCTCGCTCTCATCGAGGCCAAGCTCCAGGAGCACCGCATCCGCCCGTACACCCTCGAGGTGGCGGAGGGGAACCGCGAGCGCATCGGCCCGTTCGACTGCGAGTTCGTCGCGGTCAACCACTCCATCCCGGACGCGCTGGCAGTCGCCATCCGCACGCCCGCCGGCATGGTCGTCCACACCGGCGACTTCAAGATGGACCAGCTTCCGCTGGACAACCGTCTGACGGATCTACACGCGTTCGCACGCCTGAGCGAGGAGGGCATCGACCTCCTTCTCTCGGACTCCACGAACGCGGAAGTCCCCGGCTTCACCCCGCACGAGCGGGACATCTCCAACGTCCTGCGCCAGGTCTTCGCGAGCGCCCGCAAGCGGATCATCGTGGCCAGCTTCGCGAGCCACGTCCACCGCATCCAGCAGATCCTGGACGCGGCCCACGAGTACGGCCGCAGGGTCGCCTTCGTCGGCCGCTCGATGGTCCGCAACATGGGCATCGCGCGAGACCTCGGCTACCTGAAGGTCCCGCCGGGCCTGGTGGTCGACGTGAAGACCCTGGACGACCTCCCGGACAGCGAGGTGGTCCTCGTCTGTACGGGTTCCCAGGGCGAGCCGATGGCGGCCCTGTCCCGCATGGCCAACCGGGACCACCAGATCCGCATCGTCTCCGGCGACACGGTGATCCTGGCGTCGTCCCTGATCCCCGGCAACGAGAACGCGGTCTACCGCGTGATCAACGGCCTGACCCGCTGGGGCGCCAACGTCGTCCACAAGGGCAACGCCAAGGTCCACGTCTCGGGCCACGCCTCGGCCGGCGAGCTGCTGTACTTCTACAACATCTGCCGCCCGAAGAACCTGATGCCGGTCCACGGCGAATGGCGCCACCTGCGGGCCAACGCCGAACTGGGTGCCATGACCGGCGTCCCGCACGACCGGATCGTCATCGCCGAGGACGGCGTCGTCGTCGACCTCGTCGCGGGCAAGGCCAAGATCTCCGGCAAGGTCCAGGCGGGTTACGTGTACGTCGACGGCCTCTCGGTCGGCGATGTGGGCGAGCCGGCCCTGAAGGACCGCAAGATCCTCGGCGACGAGGGCATCATCTCGGTCTTCGTCGTCATCGACTCGTCGACGGGCAAGATCACGGGCGGGCCGCATGTCCACGCCCGCGGCTCCGGCATCGAGGACTCGGCGTTCGCCGACGTGATCCCGAGGATCACGGAGGTCCTGGAGCGCTCGGCGCAGGACGGCGTGGTCGAGCCCCATCAGCTCCAGCAGCTGGTGCGGCGGACTCTCGGCAAGTGGGTCTCCGACACGTATCGCCGCAGGCCGATGATCCTCCCGGTGGTGGTGGAGGTCTGACGGTCCGTCGGCCCTCGTACGCGTGAACCCGGAGCGGGGCGCCTCGATTTGCATCGGGGCGCCCCGCTCCAGTACGTTTACGGCTCCGCCTGAACGGGAACCCGGCCGCCTCGCGTGCCGGAACCAGTCCCCGAAGCGGGCGGGAATTCCGACTCAG
>NZ_JADDXU010000025.1 GCF_015163075.1 Streptomyces justiciae | reverse complement strand
GCTGTACTGCCCAGCCAGGTTGACCAACGTCCCTGAGCAGTACACCTAGCTGTGCGGGCGCGGCTTCACCAGGCCGCTCTGGTAGGCGATGACGACCAGCTGGGCGCGGTCGCGGGCGTCCAGTTTGGTCATGGCGCGATGGATGTGGCTGCGTACGGTCAGCGGGCTCACCACCAACTGGTCGGCGATCTCGGCGTTGGACTTGCCGTACGCGGCCAGGGCCACGACCTCGCGTTCGCGGTCGGTGAGGCCCTGGACGGCGGCGGGGAGCGCGAGGAAGTCGTCGGTGTCGGGCGTCGCCAGGAAGCGGGCGACGAGAGTCTGGGTGGCGGCGGGCGACAGGAGGGCCTCGCCGGCCGCGACCGTGCGGATGCCGGCCAGCAGGACGTCAGGGCTGACGCCCTTGCCCAGGAAGCCGCTCGCGCCGGCCCGCAGGGCCTTGGCGACGTTCTCGTCGTTCTCGAAGGTGGTGAGGACGAGGATGTGGGTCCCCGAGAGTTCCGGCCGGGCGCAGATGGCGGCGGTGGCGGACACCCCGTCGAGGTTCGGCATCCGGATGTCCATGATCACCACGTCGGGGCGGTGCTCGGCCACCAGGTCGACGGCCTCCTGACCGTCGGCGGCCTCGGCGACGACGGTCAGGTCCTCGACGGAGTCGATGAGGATGCGGAAGGTGGCGCGCAGCAGCGCCTGGTCGTCGGCGAGCAGGACGCGGATCGTCATAGGGCGGGGCCTTCGGCAGGGCGGTCTTCGCGGTGGTGTTCTTGATTGTCCTCGCGGTCGTCGAGCGGGAGGGTGCAGGTGACCTCGAAGCCGCCCTGCGGGCGGCGGCCCGCGTGGAAGGTGCCGCCCACGGCGGTGGCCCGCTCGCGCATCGTGACCAGCCCGAACCCCCCTCTGATCTCCGACGGGCCGCCGGGGGCCGCGTCATTGGTGACGCTCAACATCAGCCGGTGCGGGGCGTAGGCGAGGCGGACTCGCGCGGCCGGGGTGGCGGCATGCTTGCTGACGTTGGTGAGGGCCTCCTGGACGATCCGGTACGCCGTCAGGTCGAGCACCGGGGTGAGTCGGCGTGCCTGGCCCTCGACGCTGACGGTCACCGTCAGGCCGGCCGCCGCGCACGCGTCGACGAGCTCGGGCAGATCTTGCAGGCCGGGCGCGGGGGCGAGGTCGTCGCCGTGGTCGGCGTCCTGGCGCAGCAGCCCGACCGTGGCCTTGAGTTCGTGCAGGGCGGCGGAGGTGGTCTGGGGCAGCTTGCCGATGATGTCCAGCGCCTGCTCGGGGTGGGTCGCCGCGAGATGGGCGGCGGTCGAGGCCTGGGCGTCGGCGAGGGTCAGGTGGTGGGCGACCACGTCGTGCAACTCCCGGGCGATGCGCATCCGTTCCTGGAACACCCGGTGCCTGGCCTCCTCCTCCCGCTCCCGGGCGGCGTGTTCGGCGCGGGCGGCGGCGTACTCGCGGCGCACCCGGATGTAGCTGCCGAGAGCCGCGGCCAGCAGCACCCAGGCCGTCGGGTTGACGATGGAGAGGACCGGCGAGCGGTGGAACGGCGGGAAGAACAGTCCGGTGGCCACCATGCCGAGGGCGGCGGCCAGCGCGCTGTTCCAGGTGGTGCGGCGCGGGGAGTGGACGCTCAGGGAGTACTGCGCCGCCAGCAGCGGTCCCATCAGCAGCGGCGTCAGCAGATAGCCGAGCGCGCCGATGCCCATGGCACACACCAGGGTGACGGCCAGCACCGGCAGCGGCCGGACGCGCCGCCAGTGGAATGCGGCGCTGGCGACGAGGGCCAGGTCCAGGGCCGGCCACAGAGGCGGAGTGGACATGACCGCGCGGGTGACCAGGACACCGCTGATCGTGAGCGCGGCCAGCAGGGCCAGCGTCCCCGCCTCGGCGGCTCGGGGTCGAGCCGCTGCCCAGCGCTGCCAGCTTGTGTTCATCGCGCTCCGAGGTGGGGGAAGAAGGTCATGCTCACATACGGCCGGCCGCGACGCCCTGGTGGTGGGTGCCGCGGCCTCGGGCGTACCGCTCAGACGCGGACCGGATCAGGCGACACGGGCTGCTCGTCGACAGCCTGCGGGCGCGTCCTGGCCAGGCCGCTGCCCTCGACGTCGACGCGGGGCAGCAGCCGGTCGAGCCACTTCGGCAGCCACCACGCCTTGTCGCCCAGCAGCGCCAGCACCGCCGGCACGAGCGCCATGCGGACGACGAACGCGTCGAACAGCACCGCGACGGCCAGTCCGAAGCCGATCGTCTTGATCATCGACTCGGCGGCGCCCACGAACCCGGAGAATACGGCGATCATGATGACGGCCGCGGCGCTGACGACCCGTGCGCTGTGCCGGAAGCCGGTGACGACCGCCTGGGGCGCCCGGTCGCCGTGGACGTAGGCCTCCCGCATCCGGGCGACGAGGAAGACCTCGTAATCCATGGCGAGGCCGAAGACGATGCCCACCAGGAAGATCGGCATCAGGCTCATGATCGGACCCGGCTGCTCCACGCCGAGCAGTCCCGCGCCCCAGCCCCACTGGAAGACGGCGACCACCGAGCCGAGGGCGGCGAGCACGCTCAGCAGGAAGCCGAAGGCGGCCTTGACGGGGACGAGCACGGAACGGAAGACGACGAGCAGCAGCACCAGGGCCAGGCCGATGATCACGGCCAGGTAGGGCACGAGGGCGGCCTGGAGGGCCTGGGCGACGTCGATGTCCATCGCGGTGCTGCCGGTGACCTTGAACGTAGCGCCCGTCTCCCGCTCCAGAGCGGCGCGTTCCGCGCGGATGCTGTGGACGAGGTCCTGGGTCTTCTCGTCGTTCGGGCCGGTGGCCGGTACCGCGGAGAACAGGGCCGTGTCACCGGCCGGGTTGAACCGTGCGGGCGAGACGGACACCACCCCGTGCGTGGCACCGATCTCCTGGGCGATCCCGGCCGCGGCCGCCTTGGGGTCGTCCGCACCCCGGGCGTCGACCACGATCGTCAGGGGACCGTTGAAGCCTGCGCCGAAGCCCTGCGCGAGGGCGTCGTAGGCACGCCGCTCGGTCGAGGAGACCGGCTTGGACTCGGCGCCCGGCATCCCCATGTCCAGCTGGGCGACGGGCAGGGCGAGGGCGCCGAGGCCGACGACGGACGTCACGAGCACGGCGACCGGGCGGCGCAGCACGAAGCGGGCCCAGCGCGTACCGCCGTTGTCCGCCGCTGTGGTGGCACGGCCGCGCTTGCGGGTGGCGCGGGAGAGCACGGCGTTGGGCCACATGCCGAGCAGGGCCGGGACCAGGGTGAGGGCGATCAGCACGGCGACGATCACCGCGCCCGCCGCGCACAGGCCCATCTTCGTCAGCATCGGCACGCCGACCACGGACAGGCCCGCGAGCGCGATGACCACGGTGAGTCCGGCGAAGACGACGGCGGAGCCGGCCGTGCCGACGGCCAGACCGGCCGCCTCACGCGGCTCGTGCCCGTTCGCACGCTCCTCCCGATACCGCGAGACCACGAACAGGGCGTAGTCGATGCCGACCGCGAGTCCGAGCATCGAGGCGAGGGTCCCGGTGGTCATGGACAGCCCGAAGACGCTGCCCAGCGCCATGATGCCCGCCATGCTGATCCCGACGCCGATGACGGCGGTCAGCAGCGGGAGTCCCGCCGCTGCCAGGGACCCGAACGTGATCAGCAGGACCACCGCGGCCAGGACGATGCCGATCGCCTCCGACGAGCCGCCCGCCGCCGGCTGCTCGGCGAGCGCGGTGCCGCCGACCTCGACCGTGAGCCCGGAGTCGCGGGCCTGGTCGACGGCCTTCTCCAGCACCGCCTTGTCGGCGTCGGTGAGGTCGTCGGCCTCGACCTTGTAGTTGACGGTCGCGTACGCGGTCGAGCCGTCCTTGCTCACCGCCTTCGCGGCGAACGGGTCGACGGCGCCGGAGATCTGAGGCGCGGCCGCGGCCTCCTTGACGAAGGCGCCGATGGCGGCCCGGTTGCCGGCGGCCGTCACCTTCTCACCGTCGGGGGCGACGAACACGATCCGCGCGTTCGCCCCGTTCGCGGACGAGCCCGGGAAGCGCTCGCCGATCAGGTCGAAGGCCTTCTGCGCCTCGATGCCGGGCATGAAGGACGTACCGCTGTCGGAGGCGGCCGGCGCCTTGGCGGCACCGACGCCGACCGCGCCGAGGATCACCGCCCACAACAGAGTCACAAGCCAGCGACGCCGGAAGGCGGTTCGGCCCAGCCGGTAGAGCAAGGTAGCCACGGAAACGGGTCTCCAGGTCTGGTTCGGAATGTGTCACCAGCCTGGCCGGACCGGGGGTGCCGGAGCATCGTGCGGCTGTCCGCACTTGCGCTTGATACGAGGGCACCAAGGCGGCTCGCTCGTCTCCTCCTCAAGGAGGAGACACGGGTACTGCGCCGACGAGAGGTGTGTCGGTCAGCCGACGGACGCGGTTGCCTGCGCGGGGAACCCGGGACGGCCCGCGAGTTCGGCGGTGCAGAAGGCGCAGCGGACCGCCGCCGCGGGCACGGTGCTCAGGCAGTCCGGGCAGTCGACCTTGGCGACCGGCTGGTCCTTGACCGGGTTGAAACGCTCCTGGAGCCGGCCCACGGGGAGCACGACGGCGAAATAGATCACGGCGGCGACCAGCAGGAAACTGATCAGGGCGTTCAGGAAGGCTCCGTAGGGGAAAGAGGTCCCGGCGACGGTGAATTCCTGCTTGCTGAAGTCGCCGACCGCGCCGGTCGCCACACCGATCAGCGGCGTGAGGAACGCGGTGACGAATCCGGTGACGACAGCGGTGAACGCGGCACCGATGACGATGCCGACCGCCAGATCGACGACATTGCCGCGCAGCAGGAACGAACGGAAACCCTTGAGCACTGAAAACTCCTGATATGGGGTGCGACGAGGCACCGAGGACCTGGCGGCCGGGCGGCCGACGGCGGCCATGCTGCCGTTCGACCCGTCCGGCGTCCAACTGCCTCACTCGTTCAAGTGAAAGAACCGAATTCGTGCCTGATAACCACCCGTATACGTAGGGCCGCCACAGGGAAACGCGAGAACGGGAATTGCTCTTCCGTACGTATACGGACCCCCTCAATTCGTGACCGGGCCTTGGTACGTAGTACTGCACACCCGTCTTGTGAGGGATTGAAAGCATGGGTGTTCGAACGTTCATTGGGGGGTGTGAATCGGCGCTCCTCTGCGCTACCCGGCGCATGGAGGGCGCGTTGGAGTGGCCGTGGCATGGCTTGCAGTGACGGTTCTTCTCTTGGGGGTCCGTGCTGCCGTGCTCGTGTTCATGGCATTCCGAGAGCGTTACGGGGAGATTCGAAAGTGCGGACATCTGTCGGCGGCCCGGGCGGGCTGATCAGGCCCGGCGATTCCGAGAGCGGCACCTTGGTCGGTCGGGACACGGACCTCGCCGCGCTGCGGGCGGCCATGGCGGGGCACCGGCTGGTCAGCGTGACCGGCCTGGCCGGGGTGGGAAAGAGTCGGTTGTGCCGGGCTGCCATGGACACCGGCCCCTGGCAGCGGGTGGTCCGCGTGCGCTGGACCGGACGCGGGCCGGCCGTGCCCGGAGGCCTGGGGCGGCGCGTCGTCGAGGAACTCACGGGCAGGCCGGCGGCGTCACGGACGGATCTCTTCGCGGCGGTGGCCGACCTGCCCGCGCTGCCGACGCTGCTGGTCCTGGACGATGTGGACCCGGTGCGGTTGGAGTGCGCGGGGCTGGTGCAGCGGCTGCTGATGGCCCTGCCGACGCTGCGCGTTCTGGTCACCTGCCGCCGCTCACTGGGCGTGGGGGAGGAACGGGTCTTCCGCCTGGCGCCCCTCGACTGCCGCCCGCCACAGGACGCGGGCCGTCCGTCCGCCGCGGTGGAGCTGTTCCTGGACCGCGCGCGGCGGGCGGTCGCGGACTTCCGGCCCACGGAGTCGGACCTGCGCGCCATCGAGGAGGTGTGCTCCGTGCTGGAGGGAGTTCCGCTCGCCATCGAGCTGGCCGCACAGCAACTGGGCACGCACGCGCCGGCCGACCTCCCCGGCCTGGTGACGCACAACCAGTGCCGGCTGAGCGCGAACGGTCGCAGCGTGCCGCGCCACCGCTCGCTGCGGGAGGCGATGGCGGCCGAGTACCTGCTGTGCGAGGAGGACGTACGGGCCGTATGGCGACGCGCCGGCGTCCTCCAGGGCCCGTTCACCGAGGAGACGGCCGTGTTCGTGTGCGCCGGCGGGGGCGTGGCGGCGGAGCAGGTTCCCTTCTGCGTGGCCCGGCTGGTGTCCTCGGGGGTCCTGGAGCGCCTGGACGGTCCGGGCGGCGTCAGCATGCCGCGCTACCGGATGCGGCGGGCGGCCCGCGACTTCGGCTTCGAACAGCTCACCGGGACGAAGGAGTTCCGGGTGGCCGCGGAACGCCGCATGCTCCACTGCCGCCGTACCGCAGCCGTGGCCGAGAACCTCTGGAGCACGGGCTGCCAGCGCCAGGCCGTCGAACTCGTACGCGAACGGCACGCCGACATCCAGGCGGCGATCAGCCACGCGGTCGCCCGGCAGGAGCACGTGGAGTGGGCCGTGGAGACGATGGTCGGCCTCTGGTTCTGGTGGATGGTCTACGGCCATGTCGAGGAGGGCCGCCGGGTATTGCTGGGCCTGCTGTCCCTGCCCGCCCCCGCCGACAGCCCCGTGCGCCGCGAAGGGTGGTGGCTCGCGGCGTGGATGTGCGCGGACCGTGATCCGCGGCGCGCCGGCGAGCTGCTCGCGCGCGCCTGGCGGGCGGCCGTGCTGGCCGGCGACGACGCCACCATCGGGCGCGTGGCCTACGTCCACGGGGTGCTGGCGTGCCACCACCACGACGTCCACTCGGCCGCCGCGCACTTCAAGCAGGCCGCCGACACCATCCCGGCCCTGGCTCCGGGCGGCCCCTCACCCGCCGTCAGCCTCGCCGCCCTCGCCGTGGCACAGCTCCGCAGCGCGCCGGACGACGCCCGGCACAGCGCGCGCCGCGCCCTGACCCATCCGAGCGTCCGCACCGACGCCTGGGCCACCATGCTCGCCCGCCATGCCCAGGCCCTCCTCGACCACCACGACGGCCGCCCCCGACGCGCCGCCCGGCGGGCCCGGCGCGCCCTGGAGGCACTGGACCCCACGCTGCCGGACCCGCGGGGGACGGCGGCGCTGCGGCAGCTGCTCAGCGAAGCCGGGGAGGGGGCTGCCCTGCCGCGTCAAGGATCGCTGCCGTCGCCCCGCGGGGAGGCGTTCCGGCCGAGGTAGGCCGTGGGGGCGGGACGGCGACGGCTTCCCGAAGCCCGAGGGTGCCGGGTCCTGGTCAGTGCTCGTCCGGGGTGGGCTCGGGTGGTACCAGCGGCGCGATCTGGGCCCGGGAGGAGACACCCAGTTTCGCGAGGATGTGCTCGACATGGGTGTCGGCCGTCCGCTTGGAGATGACCAGCCGTTCGGCGATCTCCCGGTTGGTCAATCCGCCGGCCACCAGGGCAGCGACCTCGCGTTCCCGTCGGGTCAGGCCGCCGTGCGCGGGGGCCTCGTCCTGCGCGGGTGGGGCGGCGTCGTCCGACAGGGCGAAGACCAGGACCTGTTCGTGCGGCAGGGACGCGCCGGTGCGACGCAGCTGCTGCACGGACTGATTCCCCAGCGCCCGGTCGAGACCGGACTCGGCTCGCTCGTGCGTGCGCAGCAGTTGGGGGTTGTCCAGTGCCCGGCCCCGGCCGAGGAGCTGGAACAGCGCGTCCGCGCCGCCGAGGAGGAGCGCCGCCCGCTGGTGGCGGCCGAGGCCGGTGGTGGCCCAGGCGAGGAAGTCCAGGGCCAGGGCGACGCCAAGGACGTCCGCTCGGCGGTCGTGCAGCGCCAGCGCGCGGCGGGCGGCCTGCTCGGCGGCGGCCGGACGGCCGGCCTGCAACTGGGCGACCGCCAGGAAACCGCAGGCGTGGCCCTGGACGTAACTCTCCTCGCTGTCCGCGCCGACGAGGCGGAGGACCTCCTCGAAGACGCCGATCGCTGCTTCGGCCCGGTCGTGCAGGGCGAGGACGACACCCAGCCGCAGGTTCGCCAGCGCCACGTCCAGTTCGGTCCCGTGTTTCCTGAGGCGGTCCAGCGCCAGGCGCAGCTCGGCCACCGCCTCCTGCGCCTCGCCCGCGAGGGCCCCGGCCATGCCGTGGCACATCAGGGCCAGTCCCTGGAGCCGGAGGTCGTCGAGTCGCGCGGCCTGCTCCTGGAGGACGGCGGCGAGCCGCTGCCCGGCTTCCGCGTCGCCTTGGATCACGGCGAACGTGGTGGCCCACACCAGGGCCTTGACGCGGTCCTCGGACACCTCGGGTTGCTGGGCGAGCGCCCGGTCCATCCAGTACCGGGCCTCGGCCGGATGACCCGCGCACAGCCGGTACGGCCACATGGCGGCGGCCAGGGGCAGCAGTACGCCGTCCGCGTCGGCGTACTCCAGGGCCGCGGTGAGGTTGCGGTGTTCGGCCAACAGGGCCTTGTGCAGCGGCACTTGCTCGGAGGTGAAGAAGCGCTCCTCGAACTCCCGGAGCCGGGTGTGGAAGTAGCCGATCAGACGCCGTCGCATGAGGGCGGTCTCACCCGCCTCCTCCAGCCGCTGGGCGCCGAAGTCACGGATGACGTCCAGCAACCGGTACCGGTCGCCCTGCCTGAGGAGCACGGACTTGTCGACCAGGCCGACCAGGCAGTCCACGACGGACCCCGCGGGCAGCCGTGCGTCGGTGCAGACCGCCTCCACGGCCGTCACGTCGAAGTCACAGCCGAAGACCGACAACCGGGCCCACAGCAGCCGCTCGTCGGGGGAGCACAGCTGATGGCTCCAGCCGATGGTCGCGGCCATGTTCTGATGCCGTGTCGACGTCCCGGACCGGCCGGCACCCAGCACGGTGAAGCTCTGGGTGAGGCGCGCGGCCAGGACGCCGATGGGCAGCGCGCGCAGCCGTACGGCCGCGAGTTCGATCGCCAGCGGAATGCCGTCCAGGCGCCGGCAGAGAGACACGGCGATCGTGCGTTCCTCGGGGGTGAACGACAGACTGGGAACGGCGGACGCCGCCCGCTGTTCGAAGAGCTGCACCGCCTCGCCCGCTTCGCCCTCCGCGAGGCCGAGCGGCGGTACGGGCACCACGTGCTCGGCGGGCACGCCGAGGGGCTGCCGGCTGGTCGTGAGGATTCTCAGGCCGGGAGCGTGAGCCAGCAGGACATTGACCAGCAGGGCACATGTGTCGACCATGTGCTCGCAGGTGTCCAGGACGAGCAGCAGTTCCCGGGCGGCGACGTGGTTCACGACGGCCTCGAAGCCGGACGCGCCCCGCCGGTCGGGCAGTTCGAGGGCATCGGCGACGACCTCGGGCAACCGTTCGGGTCCGCGCAGCCCGGACAGCTCGGCCAGCCGTATGCCGTCGGTGAGCTTCGGCGCCGCCTGCGCCGCGGCCCGCAGCGCGAGCCGGGTCTTGCCGACGCCGCCGGGACCGACGAGCGTCACCAGCCGTGCCTGTCGGAACAGCTGGGTCAGTTGGGCCAGTTCGGCGGCGCGGCCGACGAAACTGGTCAACTCCACCGGCAGACGGCCCGGTTGACGCCATGAGGATAAGAACCCCACCAATAGCCCCACATTCACCTTTGAAACGGCGTACGAGATGGTCGGGCCGCGGGAACGCGGCCTGCGGCCAAGGCCGTTGCCCGGCCCCGCACTTACTGCGTCGTCGCGTCGGCGGTCGTCACATCCGCTCGACCGTCCGCGATCTCACGCGCAACACCCGTGGCGCGACGAGGGGGCCGCTCGCATCCCCCGTCGCACGCCTCCCACACTTCGGCAGAATCGATTCTTTCCACAGCGCCCATCACTGCCCAGCCACATCGCCGAGGCACCCTGGAGGAGTGAGGCGATGGAAGCGCGACGGAGCTTCCGCAGCGCAGGCGTGCTGCCGCACGCCCCCGTCGCCGGAGCGCGCGGCGGGCGGGCCAGCGGGGCTCGTCCGGTCATGCGTCGTGCGGGGACGGTCCACGGATTCGTAGTGCCCCGGCGTGGTGGCGACGGTGACGGCGATCCAGCCGAGGAGGGCGGCGGTCACCAGCGCGACGGTGCGGGTGAGGGCGCGCACCCGTCGTTCACTGCCGTCGCGCACGGACCACGGCTGCGGGAGCGTCGAGGCCTGCGCCTGTAGGAGCTGCTGCCGAATCCACTGCCGAGGCACGTCCTCGCCCTGGAGGCGCTCGTGCAGCACGGCACGGGCGTGGACCAGCCTGTTGCGGGTGGCGGGAGTGCTGGCGTGTGTCTCGGCGGCGGCCTCACCGACGCTCAGCCCCAGCCCGTCGCACAGCAGGACGGCACGGCGATGCAAGGGCCGCAGCGTCAGGAACGCCTGCCACACGGGGTCGCCGGGCTGCGGGCCAGGCGGGGTGACGAGCCACCGGAAGCGATGCCAGGGGGACAGGGCGTACTCATGCGCCTGCTCCCGTACCCACCCCACCGGATCGGGATCGCGGGCCACTTCGGGCCAGCACTCCCAAGCCTGGTGGAAGGCGTGTTCGGCGGACTCGAAGGCCAGTCGGCGGCTGCCCGTCAGCAGATACGTCTGCTGCACCAGCGCGGGCGCGGCGTACACGTACAGAGCGTCGAAGGCCGCCTGCGCCGTCACCGCCGTGGCGGCGGGTATGCCAGGCATGTCGAGCGCACGCAGGATCACCCGGCGCGAGGTGCGTGCCGCACGGCCGCGTACGTCTCCGGAGCCGGGCGGGGTGCCGTACATGCGGGCCTTTCCTCTTGCGCTGTCGCCGACGAGACATGGCGGACGCGCCTTTGACGGCGCGTCACGGCTGCCCAACGCGCTTGTCGTGCGCCAGGTCGCGCGCCGGGGCTCCGGATCACACCCTGGGCCGAGACCTAGAACTGCCGTGCAGCGGAACGTCCGCGCATACGTACCGCGATCAAGGAGTACGTAGGAGCCTGTGCGTGCTTGATCGGGTTCGACGGGGTGGGGGTGTGGGGAGCGGCCGCTCCCGGCAGTGGCATGAAGGGATTTCCCTTCTCCCGCGCAGGAACGGTGCGCGTGGGCAGGATACGTATCTTGCGCCGGTAGGTATGACGCCCGCGGAAACGTCACGGCATGCTCGACGTCGAGAGCCGCCGCCGACGAAGGCGTCGTGCCGGTCGGCTTTCGCGCAGGCGGGTCACTTCCCCCCGGACCCGCCTCTTCGGGATGCGGTGCGAGTCGGTGCGCACCCGCGGTCCCCCTGCTTCGCCTGCCGGCGTCGGACCGGCAGGCGAAGTCCCGATCGTCTCCATGCGGCTAGCGGTTGGTCTTCTCGGTGATCCAGTGCGCCGCCAGCAGCCCGCTGACGGCCGTGAGGACCGCCGCGGCGAGGACGGTGGCGTTCAGGCCGAAGCTGTCGGCCAGGATTCCGGCGACCAGGGCGCCGGCGGCGTAGCCCATGTCGCGCCAGAAGCGGTAGGTGCCCAGGGCGCTCGCGCGCCAGGCGGGGTGGGCGTGGTCGGAGACGGAGGCGATCAGGGCCGGGTAGACCATGGCGGTGCCGAGGCCGAGGAGCAGTGAGGAGGCGATCCCGGCGAGCAGGGGGCGGTCCAGGAGTGCCAGGGCGAGCACGAAGGCGACGGCCTGGACGAGCATGCCGTACACGATGAGCGGTTTGCGGCCGATGCGGTCGGCGAGGTGGCCGGTGGGGATCTGGCCGAGCCCCCACAGGATCGGGTACAGCCCCTTGATCAGACCTACGGCGGCCAGCCCGAGGCCGTGCTGGGTGAACAGGAGCGGGAAGACGCCCCAAGTGAGGCCGTCGTTGAGGTTGTTGACCAGGCCGGCCTGACTGGCGCCCCGCAGCGAGCGGTGGTGCCAGGAAGCGCGGGCGAAGGTCGCCCTGAGGCCGGTGCTCTCGTCGGTGGGCAACGGCTCGGTGCGCTGGGCAAGTTCGAGGGCGACGTGGGCGGCGGTGTCGCGGACCGCGAGGGAGAGGGCGAGTCCGGCGGCGACGAAGACGACACCGATGAGTTCGGGGACCGGGCGCAGACCGTGCGTCGTGGCCAGGTAGCCGGTGAGGAGCGCGGTGGCCCCCACCGCCGTGTAACCGGCCGCCTCGTTCAGGCCCGTGGCCAGGCCGCGGCGGGCCGGGCCCACGAGGTCGATCTTCATGTTGACGGTCATCGACCAGGTCAGGCCCTGGTTGAGGCCGAGCAGCACGTTCGCGGCGACGATCCAGCCCCAAGAAGGCGCCCAGGCAAGGGCGAAGGGAACCGGTACGCCCAACAGCCAGCCGACGAGCAGGAGTTGCTTACGGCGGAAGCGGGCCGTCAGGACACCGGCCGCGAGGTTGGTCATCGCTTTCGTGAGGCCGAAGGCGATGATGAAGGAGAAGACGGCCAGATCGCTGGTGATGCCGAAGGTCTCGGTGCCGATGAGCGGGACAGTGGTGCGTTCCAGGCCGACCAGGCCGCCGACGCAGACATTGACGACGACCAGCAGCGTGAACTGCGGCCAGTTCTCCCGCAGGCCGAGTCGCACGGGCCGGACGTCGGCGTCGGCGGTGACACTCACCCGGCGCCGCCTTCGGCGAGCCTGCGACCGTGGGCCGCGGCGTAGTCGGCGGGTCCGCCGTCGAGGACGGCGATGTCGGTGTGGCCCGCGCGTTCGAGGAGGCTGGCGGCGGTCATCGCGCGCTCGCCGTGCCCGCAGGCCACGACCGGCCGCTCGGGGGCGTCGACGGCACGGGCGGCGAGATCGCCGAGCTCGATGTGCACGGCACCGGGCACGTGCCCGGCGGTGAACTCCGCTTCCTGCCGTACGTCGAGGTAGGGACGGTCCTCGGCGCGATCGGCGGTGACGAACGCGGTGACGGCCTGCTGATTGCCGTCGGCCAGCCACGCGGACAGGCCGCCGGTGAGCCGTCCGGCGAGGTGCTCGTACCCGATCTTGTACGCCTGCCAGACGATCTCGGTCAGATCCTGGTCGTCGTCGGTGACGAGGACGAGCGGCGCGGTGTCGGGCAGCAGCCAGCCCAGCCAGGTGGCGAACTGCCCGCGCAGCGGAATGGACACGGACCCGGGGATGTGCCCGGTGGCATAGACGGCCGCCGGGCGCGCGTCGACGACGTAACCGCCCTCTGCGAGCTGGGACTTGACCTGGCGCGGGTCGAGCGCGGGCAGCGGTGGCTCCCCGGTCAGGACCCTGGGCCCGCGCCGGTTGACCTCGGCGAGCCGGTCGAAGTAGTCCGGGTAGCTGCCCAGTTGAGACATGAGTCGGCGTACGAAGGTGTTCTCGTCGTCGGCGGCCAGCAGCGGGTTGCTCTGCTTCTGCGCGCCGATGGTGGAGGTGCGTCGGCCGCCGGACGGGGCCGAGCAGAAGGAGCCCGCGCCGTGGGTGGGCCAGACGGCGACCTCGTCCGGCAACGCGGCCAGGCGTCGCAGCGAGCCGTACTGGGCGCGGGCCAGCTCCTCGGTGCGCTCGGCTCCGAGGAGGTCGGTGCGGGCGGCGGAGTCCACGAGCAGGGAGCCGCCGGTGAAGACGCCGAGTACGCGGGCGCCGTCCAGGAGCAGGAAGGACAGGTGCTCGTCCGTGTGACCGGGGGTGGCCAGGGCCCGCAGCGTGAGGCCGCCCAGGTCGACCTCGGCACCGTCGGCGAGACCGCGATGCGGGAAGGCGCGGTGTCCGGCGGCGGAGGCCAGCACGGTCGCGTCCTGGTCGTGGGCCAGCTGGACGGCGCCGGAGAGGAAGTCGGCATGCAGGTGCGTGTCCGCGGCGTACGCCACGGTCAGACCGCGCCGATCGGCGGCCGCTCGCAGGCCGCGCAGATCACGGGCGGCGTCCACGGACAGGGCGCGTCCGTCGCCGAGGTCGACGAGGTAGGCGCTGTTGCCCAGGCCTTCGTCGACCAGGGGGATCAGGTGGTCGTCGGCGAAGCCCATCCGGCCCTCCAGGGTTTCGGGTACGAGAGGCGCGTGTGGTCATGGCCCGTGCCATCACCTACACTATTCCATGGATTTATGGAGGATGACATGGCGGGAAGCGCGGGCAGCACCACGACCGGTACGAAGGCGGACCTGTACGACGCGTTCGCGACCAGCGGCAAGGCGCTGGCCAGCGGAAAGCGACTGGAACTCCTCGACCTGCTGGCCCAGGGCGAGCGCACGGTCGACGCCCTCGCCAAGGCGGCCGGCCTGAACCTGACGACGGCCTCGGCCCATCTGCAGACCCTCAAACAGGCCGGGTTCGTGGCCACCCGCAGGGAGGGCGTCCGCATCCACTACCGGCTCGCCGGCGACGACGTGGCCCAGCTGTTCGCACTGCTGCGCAAGGTCGCCGAAGCCCACCAGGCCGCCGTGCCCGCCGCCCGGGACGCCTACCTCGGGGAGGACGGCGCGGCGGAAGTCAGCCGCGAGGAACTGCGCACCCGCGTGACGGCGGGGGACGTGGTGCTCCTGGACGTCCGGCCGGTCGAGGAGTACCGCGCCGGCCACATCCCCGGCGCCCGCTCCATCCCCGTCGCCGAACTGGCCGACCGCATCAGCGAGTTGCCGGCGGAGACGGAGATCGTCGTGTACTGCCGCGGCGAATACTGCGTCCTCGCCTACGACGCTGTACGCCTGCTGACCGACCGGGGCCGGCGGGCGATCCGTCTGCACGACGGAATGCTGGAGTGGCGGCTCGCCGAACTACCGGTGGACGTCGAGGACTTGGCGTGACCGGCCGCCCCCGGAGTCGGGCCGCCGACCCGGTCTGATCACGAGGCGTCGGCGTAGGCGAGGTGGGTGCCGCAGACGGTGCAGCGGAAGAGCATCGCGGTCGCGCCCTCGCCGAGGTGGGTGAGGAACTGCTCAAGCTGGGCAGCGTCGTGCCGGCCACCCATGCGCAGATCCTGCCTCAGTTGGTCGAGGGCCTCTGGGTGGGCTGCCAGTTCGCCGTGTCCGACCTCGCCGATGAAGGCGGCCGCGTCGTCGCAGTGGACGAGCCGGTGCGGATCCTGCCAGGCATGGAATCCGGGGGTGCGGCGCGTGACCTCGTGCAGGATCTCCTCGCTGACGCCGGCGAGCCCGTAGGAGTCCATGAACTCGCCGGCGAACCGTCCGGCCGCGCTGCCGTCCGCGATGCACCACGGGCAGAAGCGTCCGCTGACGTCCTCGGCAGTGTAGAAGCTCGCGGTGTAGATCCACCCCGTGGCGCGGTCGCAGCACGCGCAGGTCTCGGCACTCTCGCGGACGGACCCGCTGGCGATCGGATCGGGGTGATAGCGGAAGACGGGAAGTTCAGGGCTCACCGATGCAGTCTGTTGGTCTGACAGCCCCCGATCAAGCCGTCCAACGGCCCGGGCGCCGCAGGACCGCCGCTGCGGTGAGCCCGGCGCTCGCGTGGCATCACCGCGGGTCGACCGCCACGCGCAGTCCGCGGATCACATAGCCGCCTATCTCGTCCTGGAACGTGACGCGGGGCGGCGTGAGCATACGTATGCCCTCAAGGGCGAAGAGGTGACCGAGGAACACGTTGGCCTCCATCATCGCGATGTCGGCACCGGGGCAGCGGTGCGGTCCGTCGCCGAAGGACAGGGCGGCCGCGTAACGGCCGGTCGTCGTAGCTCTGCCGGGCCGGACCGCTCTGGGACGGTCGCCCACCGCCTCCGGGTCGGTGTTCGCCTCGTCCACGAAGATCTCCACGAGCGCGCCGCCGGGCAGGGTGACCGGCCCGTCCGCACTCGGCACGTCCAAGGGACCGGTGGTCCGCCGCTTCAGACGGGCCACCGCGGGCTCCAGGCGCAGGAGCTCGTGCATCACCGCCAGACGTTCGTCCTCACCCCCGGCCAGGTAGCGCTCGCGCAGCGCCGCGTCGGTGAACAGGTGCCAGGCGGCGACGCTGATGAACTCGCGTGTGGTGACCATGCCGGCGGCGGCGTAGGTGAGGCACTCGCCGAGGATCTCGGCACTGGAACATCCCTCGGCGATCAGGTGTGAGATCAGGTTGTCCGCGGGCCGTTCGCGGTGGGCCCGGACGGCGGGGCGGACGTCGGCGAGGTAGATCCGCAGCCAGTTGCTGTTCTGGCGGAACAGCCAGTAGATCCCGTGCCAACTGGTCAGCCCGGGCCTGCCGAACTTCTCCGGGAAGAAGCGCTCCAGCCGACGCTGGATGCCGGGTCTGCTGCGGGTCAGGCCGATCACCTCGCACGCCACATCGATCGAGACACCGAAGGTGAGGTCCTCCAGCCATGCCTCGCCCGCGCTCCGCAGGGTCTCGAGGTGCCGGCGCGCGATGCGTTCGGTGAGTTCCCGGTAGTGCTCGTCCACACGGCGGGGTGTGAAGTAGCGGGCGGTCTGTCGGCGGTGTTCGCGGTGCTCCAGCCCGTCCCGGTACAGCACGGGCCGCCTGATCCGGGCCGGCAGCTTCTCCACGGTCTCGATCCCGAGACCGGCCTGCACGGTGTCGGTGCTGCGCAGCACTGCACGTGCCGCGTGATAGCCGTGTACCCGCCAAGTGCCGTCGTCTCCGTGGTCGACCGGGCAGACGGGTGTGGCGTGATCCCTGCGAATCTTGCGTACGTCGTCGGCTCGATCCATCGGCTGCTGCCTCCGTCGTCGTGCGGACACCCCGGCGGGGGGAGCCCACTGCCCGGCACATGCGGCCAGAATCCAGGAGGGCCGGGCCCCGCCGCCAGTGCCTCGTCGGTCGGCGGCCTTGCCCGCTCAATCGGACGCGGCTGTACTTCCGTTGCTGCGGAGCACCAGCAGGGTGATCTCGCTGGGGGCGAAGACGCGGAAGGGCGGGCCCCAGAAGCCGGTGCCGCGGCTGGTGTAGAGGAGGGTGCGGGGGCCGTGCCGGGTGAGGCCGGCGAGGGCGGGCTGGTCGATACGGACCAAGTGGTGGAAGGGCCAGATCTGACCGCCGTGGGTGTGGCCGGAGAGTTGGAGGTCGACGCCCGCGGCGGCGGCCCGGTCGATGAACTTGGGCTGGTGAGCGAGGAGCAGCACGGGGAGGTCGGGGTCGGCGCCGTCCAGGGCTCCGGCGAGGTGGGCGCGGTGGCCGGCCAGGCCGGAGGATTCGGCGGTGACGTCGTCCACGCCGGCGACCACGAGGGTGTCGCCGCCGCGTTCGAGCAGCAGGTGGCGGTTGCGCAGCGGTTCCCAGCCCAGCTCGTCCATCAGGTCGACCCAGCCCTGGGCCTCGCTGTAGTACTCGTGGTTGCCGGTGACGTACACCCGGGCCCGGGTGGCCTTCACGGTGCCGAGCGGGGTGGCCTGGGCGCGGCGGCGTTCGGCGGTGCCGTCCGCGATGTCGCCGGTGTGGCAGACCAGGTCGGCCTCCAGGGTGTTCACCACCTCACAAACTCGTGCCGACCAGCGGGCGCGGTCGAGGGGCCCGTAGTGGGTGTCGGTGATGAGGGCGACCCGGGTGCCGTCGAGCCCGGCTCCCAGGCGGGGGAGCGGCACGTCGAGTTCGCGTACGCGCGGGACGCGCCGGGCCTCGTAATACCCCCAGGCGAGCAGTACGGCGGCCACACCGAGGACGGCCCAGGTGACGATACGGGCCCGATCCTGTCCGTCCCCGACGCCGGCCACGGCCAGGACCGGTCGCAGCAGCACGCCGAGCAGAACGGACCAGGTGAACAGCACCCAGCTGCCGCCCAGGAGGCTGTCACCGATGATCGCGGCCCGGTCCTGCTGGCGCCGGCCGTGGCCACGCACCATGGTCAACGGCATCGCGATCAGCCCGAGCGCGAACAGGAGGGTGCCGACCAGCGTGACCGGCAGCGGCCAGTGCTGACCGGAGTACAGCAGCACCCCGCAGGGCACGGCCCACAGCAGGACGGGCGCGATCAGCGGGAGGTAGCGCATCAGCCGGAGCAGCGGGCTCGGCCGGGCCGCTGGTGCCGCACCGTCTGCGGGTCGGGTGTCGCTGGTGTCGGTCACGGCGCTGCTCCTCCTGCTGTCCTGTCCGACAAATGATGCCTGTTGCGGTGCGGTTGGCGTCGAGAGGGGGAGGAGCGCCGGGTCCGACGGGGGAGAGGGGAGCGCTGGAGCTTTCGTATCCAGGGCAACGATCGGGCCGGTTCGGTGGTCGTACGAGGCGATACAGCCCTGTCTTCCGTGCTTGCCGCCAACTTCCCTCGTTCGGGCAGTGGTTGGGGAGGCGCGGTGCGTCTCCCCTGGAGGATTGATGAGCCGATACGTCGCGCTGATGGGCGACAGACAGACCGGCGGGCGCGAGAGCTCCTCGCCCGCCCGTACAGCGAGGCGCGGTGCCGTGGTGGGTGCCGTCGCCGTTGTGCTGGTGGGGGCAGGAGCCTCGGCTGATGCCGTGTCCGACGCCTCGGTCAGCGAGCCCGTGGTCAGTGGTGCGGTCGTCAACTCGGGGCATGACGTCATCGTGGGGATCACCCGCAACGTGACGTTCCCGGTCACGGTCACCGGAGCGGACGACTCCGGGCTGTCCTTCGCCGATGTGGACCTGAAAGGTCCCCACGGAGGCTTCTACACCACCGACGCGTTCTGCGAGACCGCCACGTCGTGCACGACGACGTTCACCGTCAACGCCCACCCGGCCCCCGGCAGCGACGACCCGGTGGACCTGGCCAACGCCAACGCGGGCACCTGGTCGGTGGACGCCTTGGTCGACGCGGTCGACGGAGATTCCGTCTTCGCCCCCGGTGCGGGGTCGTTCTCCCTCAAGCGTGCCGCGCAGCTGACCGTCAACGCCGCCCCGGAACCGGTGGCGAAGGGCGCGCGGATCACCGTCACGGGCAAGCTGGTGCGGGCCAACTGGGACACGTACCGGTATGCGGGGTACGCGGGCCGGGCGGTGAAACTGCAGTTCCGCCCCAAGGGCAGCAGCACCTACACCACGGTGGCCACGGTGAACACCAGCAGCACCGGCACGCTGCGCACCACCGTCAAGGCGGTCAAGGACGGCTACTGGCGCTGGAGCTTCCCCGGCTCGACCACTACGGGGCCCGCCAAGGCGGCCGGCGACTACGTCGACGTACGCTCCTGAACCGACCGGCCTACTCCGACTGCCGTCCGCCCGGTACCGTACCGGCGGCCTGGGGGTGCTTCGGGGCCGCGTCGACCGTGTCGCGGATGCGGCCCAGCAGCGTGCGCAGGATGGCGCGGTCCTCGGCGGTGAGGGCGCCGGTGGCCGTGCTCAGGGCCTCCCGGTCCAGGTCCTCCGCCTCCTGGTGGCGGGAGCGGCCCGCGTCGGTGAGGGCGAGCAGATGGGCGCGACGGTCGGTGGGGTGGGGCAGCCGTGCCACCAGGCCCTCCCGTTCCAGGGCGTCCACCAGGCTGGTCGCGGTGCGGGCGGCGATGCCCAGCATGTCGCTGAGGTCGCGCATCCGCATCGGCTCTGCGGTGTGGGCCAGGAAGCGCAGGGCGCGCAGCCGCGCCACGGAGGTGCCCTTCTCGGCCAGCCGTCCGTCGACGTAGGTCCGCAACCGGTGCGTGGTGGCGAACATCTCGTCGATCAATGGATCGCTGCTGCCCGGTACGTCCCTCACCGTGGCGCTCCCGTCCTCGTCCGCATGTCTTCACGGGTCACAACTGCTGTGCGCCGCGTGTCCGTTCCTATCGCATGCGGGCGGCGGGCCGTCGGGCGACCGGCCGTCCGGGTGCGGTGGAAGGGCTCCAGGAAACACTGAGGTTACTCAAACTGAGTATGCTCAGCATGTGTCCGTACGTCTCAACCAGCGCATCGTCGTCCCCATCGTCTGTGTCGTCACCGCGTTCATGTCCATCGTGGACGGAGCCGGGACCACTGTCGCCCTGCCCTCCATCGGACGGGACTTCGGGCTCGCCACCGCGGGCCTCGACGCCGTCGTGGTGGTCTACCCCGTCTGTGTCGGCCTGGCCGTCCCCGTCTCGGCCTGGCTCGGGGACCGCTTCGGCGGCCGGAGCACGGTGCTCGTCTCGTTCGCCGTCTTCACCCTCGCCTCCGGACTCTGCGGCGCGGCCGGGTCGCTCGGCGAACTGGTCGCCTGGCGTGCCCTCCAGGGCCTGGCGGCCGGCATTCTGCTGCCGGTCACCGCCGCCCTGCTCTACCGCACGTTCAGCCTGTCCGAGCAGGTCAAGGTCTCCCGCTACATGATCATCCCGCAGCAGGTGGCGCCCGCCCTGGCCCCCATGGGGGCGGGCTGGCTCGTCGACCACCTGTCGTGGCGCTGGGTGTTCTACGCCAACCTCCCGATCGGCGTCGCGGTCCTGGTCTTCGGACTGCTCTTCCTGGACCGGCACCGGGACCACGTCCCCGGCCGCCTCGACGTGCCGGGCCTGGTGCTCACCGCGTTCGGCACCGCGGGGCTGATGTTCGGGGTCAGCGAGGGTGCCGAGATGGGCTGGGGGAGTCCACTGGTGCTGG
Source organism: Streptomyces justiciae (assembly GCF_015163075.1). Lineage (GTDB taxonomy): Bacteria > Actinomycetota > Actinomycetes > Streptomycetales > Streptomycetaceae > Streptomyces > Streptomyces justiciae. The sequence goes on along the minus strand of NZ_JADDXU010000025.1, from coordinate 103,591 downwards.
CCGGCCTGATCGGCGGCGCGGCCCTGCTGGCGGCGGCCGTGGTGGTCGAGCTGCGGGTGCCCGAACCGGCCCTGCGGGTCCGCCTCTTCGCCGACCGGCTGTTCCGCGACACCAACATCACCGCGTTCATCGGCTTCATCGGCTTCATGGGGGCGATGTTCCTCGGCCCGCTCTTCCTTCAGGAGGGGCTGGGGCTGAGCGCCTGGGAGTCCGGTTCCGCCACCTTCGCCGAGGCTCTCGGTGTGCTGCTCACCGTCCAGCTCGTCGGTCCGCTCTACGCGCGGGTCGGTCCACGCCGGATCGCGGGCTGCGGACTGCTCGGGGTGGCGCTGGTGCTGGTCGCGTTCTCCCGGCTGGACGCGGAGTCCTCGCTGTGGGCGTTCCGGGGGCTGATGTTCCTGCTCGGCGCGGCGATGGGCGGGGTGTTCATGCCGACCACGGTCGCCTCGTTCACCGCCATAGCGAAGGCCGACGTCTCGCACGCCTCGACCCTCAACACCGTCGTACGGCAGGCCGCCAACGCCGCCGCCCCCGCGGTGGTCACCGTCGTGCTGGCCTCGGCCACCGCGGTCGGGACGGGCGCCGACGCCCACCCGCCCGTCTCCGCCTTTCAGCACGCCTACCTGGTGCTCGCGGCCATCTCCGCGGTCGCCGCGCTCTTCGCCTTCACCATGCCGGACCGCGCGGCCCGCATCGCCGCGTCGGCCCAGCCCGCCGGCCGACGCGAGGCGGTCGACGCCTGACCGCCTCCGGAGCGCGAGGGGCGGGCGGCGCGGACCTGTACGCCGGGTTCCGCGCCGCCACCACAAAGACCGCCGCTCCCGTCAGGCGAGCGTGACCTCCACCGGCAGCTTCTTGATGCCGTTGACGAAGTTGGAGCGCACGCGCGGTACGTCTCCGACGAGCCGGATGTCGGCGAGCCGGGGGATGAGCTCCTCGAACATGATGCGGATCTCGGTGCGGGCGAGCAGGTTGCCCAGGCACAGGTGGGGGCTGCCCTTGCCGAAGGTCACGTGGTCGTTGTTCTGCCGGGCCACGTCGAAGTCGTAGGGGTTGCCGAAGACCTCCTCGTCGCGGTTGCCGGAGGCGTACCACATGACGACCTTGTCGCCCTCCTTGACCTGCTTGCCGCCGAGCTCGACGTCGCGGGTGGCGGTGCGGCGGAAGTGGTAGACGGGGGAGGCCCAGCGCAGGAACTCCTCGACCGCGGTCGGGATGAGGGACGGGTCGTCCTTCAACCTCGCGAGCTGATCGGGGTGTTGGAGCAGCGCCAGCATCGAGTGGGTGATGGTGTGCCGCGTGGTCTCGTTGCCGGCGACGACCAGGAGCAGGAAGTAGTTGTCGAAGTCCTGCGCCGAGAGGGGGACGCCGTCGCGCGGGGTGGTGTTGACCAGCTTCGACACCAGGTCCGTGCCCTCGCCGCCGCGTCGCTGCCTGGCCAACTCCCGGCCGTACTCGAAGACTTCGAGTGAGGCGGGGGAGCGGAAGGGCAGGTCGCGGTACTGCTCGCTCTCCTCGCTGTGCAGCAGCACGTCCGCGTAGTCGGGGTCGGTGTTGCCGATGATCCGGTTGCCCCAGTCGATGAGCTGCTGGTTGTCCTCCGGCGGGACGTCGAGGAGACGCGCGAGGACGTTGATGGGGAAGTCTGCGGAGACGTCGGCGACGAAGTCGAAGGTCCCCTTGGCCAGCGCCGCGTCCAGGGTCTTCGCGGTCAGGCCGCGCAGGAAGTCCGTGTAGCTGTTGATGACGTTAGCGCCGAACTGGCGCTGGATGACGCTGCGCAGGGCGCGGTGGCGGACGCCGTCCAGCTCCAGGATGGAGGCCCGCTTCTTGATCTGGTCCTCGTCGACCTCCTCCAGGTTCACGAACCGGGTGGAGGTGAAGGTCTCGGCGTCCCGGTCGACGCGGGCGATGTCGGCGTGCCGGGTCACCGACCAGAAGCCGGAGTTGGGCGCCTCCTCCGGCTGCCAGTGCACCGGGCTCTCGTGGCGCAGGGTGTGGAACATCCGCCAAGGGGTGACCCCGTCGGCGAAGTTGTCGAGGTCGGCCAGGTTCACGTCCGCCAGGGGCAGCGGTTCCTGGAGGTGGGCGCGGAGTTCGTCGGCGTCGGTGGGGGTGACGGGAAGGGCGGGGCTGGTCATGGCTGGGGTCTCCATAAGGCGTACGGCGGGAAGTCCTGGGTGGCTCAGAGGTGGTGGGCGTACTCGGTGAACTCCCAGTCGGTGACATGCCGTCCGAAGCGTTCGACCTCGTTGCGCTTGTAGGAGAGGTAGGAGGCGGTGAAGTCCTTGCCGAGGAGTTCGGTCAGGTCGCTGTCCGCCTCCAGGGCGTCCAGCGCGGCGGACAGGTTCATCGGCAGCAGGGCCGCCTTGGCGGTGTCGTAGCCGTATCCCTCCAGCGGCGCGGGAGGCTCCGCGCCGGCCCGGATGCCGAGCAGGGCGGCGGCCAGAGTCGCGGCGATCAGCAGATAGGGGTTGGCGCTGGCGTCGCCCAGCCGCAGTTCGAGACGGGCTCCCGAGCCGCGCTCGGGCGGGATGCGGACCATGGCACTGCGGTTGTCCAGACCCCAGTCGATCAGCCACGGGGCGAGGGTGTCCGGGCCGAAGCGCCGGTAGGAGTTGACGGTCGGGTTGGCGAGCGCGGCGAGGGCCGGGGCGTGGGCGAGGATGCCCGCGATCGCGTGCCGGGCGGTGGCCGACAGGCCGTACGTCCCCGCGGGGTCGTCGAAGGCGTTGCGGCCGTCCTCACCCTCGCAGGACAGGTGGAGGTGGAAGCCGGAGCCGCCGGCGTCGTTGAACGGCTTGGCCATGAAGGTGGCGAGCCGCCCCTCCTTGCGGGCGAGTTCCTTGACCGCCGCCTTGAAGCGGAAGGCACGGTCCGCCGCCGAAAGGGCCTCGCTGTGCGTCAGGTTGATCTCGAACTGTCCGCCGTCGAACTCGTGGTTCCCGCTGAGGGCGCCGATGTTCAGCTCCCGCAGCAGGCGCAGGGTGCGCAGCAGGTGGTTGTCGGGGTCGGCGCGCAGCCCGGCGGTGTAGACGACACCGGCGTCACGCGCGTACCGGCGCCAGCCGCCGCTCGCGGCGTCCGGCTCGCACAGGAAGTACTCCAGCTCGGGCCCGACGACCGGCCGCAGGCCCTGCTCCCGGCAGCGGGTGAGGACCGCGCGCAGCAGGTCACGGGGTGATTCGGGGGCCGGTGCGCCGGTCGCGGGGTCGATGACTTCGCCGAGGCAGGCGGCCACGCCCGGTTCCCAGGGCAGGGCGACGAGCGTGCCGAGATCCGGTCGTACGGCGATGTCGGGCAGTCCGGCGTCGAGTCCGCCCGCGACCGGGACCACGTCGCCCTGCGGGCTGGTGTGGTAGACGGCCCGGCAGAAGGCGAGCCCGTGGTCGTAGGCGGCGGGCAGGTGGTCGAGCAGGACGTCCCGGGCCCGTTCGGTGCCGATCAGGTCGGGATAGGTCACTCGGACCACGTCGATCCCCTCGGCGGCGAGCCGCTCCATGTGCTGACGGACGTCCGGTGTGGTGGATGCGCTCACCGATGCTCCTCGGGCGCTGGGGGTGTTGTTTGGTGCCAAACGGTATGGCCGGCTTCACCACCCCGCAAGAGGCTGTCCCCAAAAAATTATCCGCATGGATAGGTATTGACCAGGGGGTGGTGCGTGCCTACTTTGTTTGAAGCCAAATGAGTCAGGGTCCCGGAACTCCGGACCCTGGGCCGGGGGCCCGGCCGTCCACGGCCGGGCCCTCTTCTTCCGCCTCCCCGCCTCACGCCCTCACCCTGGAGGACCGGCCATGAAGGTCGTCGTCGACATGAACAAGTGCCAGGACCACGGCCAGTGCGTCTTCGCCGCCCCCGACGTCTTCCGCCTCGACGACAACGGCCGCCTGGCCTACGTCAGCGACCCCGACGACGCGCTGCTCGACGAGGTCGAGGAAGCCGCCGACGTCTGCCCGCTGCAGGCCATCCGGATCGAGGCCTGACCATGAGCGCACGCATCGTGGTCGCCGGCGCCTCGATGGCCGGCCTCCGCGCCGCCGAGCAACTGCGCGCGGCCGGCTGGACCGGCACGATCACCCTGATCGGCGACGAGCCGCACATGCCCTACAACCGGCCTCCCCTCTCCAAGGAGGTCCTGGCCGGCAAAGCCCCCTTCGAGTCACTGGCCTTCCGCCCCCGCGCGAGCGTCTCCGACGTCGAATGGCGCCTCGGCACCAAGGCGGTCGCCGCCCGCCTCTCCGACCGCATCGTCGAACTCGACGACGGCGAGGCGCTCTCGTACGACGGACTCGTCATCGCCACCGGCATGCGCCCCCGACGTCTGAACTGCCCCGGCCCGCGCGCCGGCCGGCACACCGTGCGCACCCTCGACGACGCCCAAGGACTGCGCGAGGCACTGACCCGGCCCGGCGCCCGGGTCGTCGTGGTCGGCGGCGGTTTCATCGGCTGCGAGGTCGCCGCCACCGCCGTGGGACTCGGCGTCGCCGAGGTCACCGTCGTCGACCCGCTGCCCCTGCCCATGGTCGGCCCCCTCGGTGAACTGCTGGGCCGCGCGCTGCTCAAGCGGCACGAAGAGCGCGGAGTGCGTTTCGTCCTGGGCGCCGGCGTAGCCGGCTTCGAGGGCGAGGAGCACGTCACCGGGGTCGTGCTGGCCGACGGAACGGTGCTGCCGGCCGACGTCGTCGTGGAGTCGGTCGGTTCCCTCTCCAACGTCGAGTGGCTGGACGGCAACGGCCTCGACCTCAGCGACGGTGTCCTCACCGACGAACTGCTGCGCGTCGGCGGCCGCCCGGAGGTCGTCGCGGTCGGTGACATCGCCCGCTTCCCCAACGCCCGCTACGACGGCGTACCCCGCCGCGTCGAGCACTGGTGCATCCCCACCGACACCGCGAAACACGCGGCGAAGGCACTCGTCGCTCATCTCACCGGCGGCGGGACCGAGTTCGGGCCGTTCGCCCCGCTGCCCACCTTCTGGAGCGACCAGCACGAGTTCCGCCTCCAGTCCTTCGGCGCCCCCGCGCTCGGCAGGGACGACGTGCGGGTGCTCGACGGTGACCTCGACGGCGATGTCGTCGCCGGATACCACAGCGCCGGCCGCCTGGTCGGCGTCGTCGCCCTGGGCGGACACGCCGCCGCGTCCGCCGCCGCCCGCTACCGCGCCGAACTGCTCAAGCAGCCCGTCCCCACTGCTCAAGGAACCCACTGATCATGACCGTTCGCGGATTCTTCCAGCCCAAGACGGCGACCGGCGCCTCGTCGCTGATCCCCTCCCCGCCCTGGCGCTACTCCGGTGACCTGCTCACCGTCGAGTTCCGCACCGACCCCGCACGCGTCCGTGAACTCCTGCCCGAACCGCTGGAGTTGGCCGACGAGGACCCGGGCGCCGTGGCGTTGATCTGGGCCGACTGGCAGTCCTGCTCGGCCGACGGCGGCGAACTGCTCGACCCGGTGCTCTCCCAGTACAAGGAGGCCTTCGCGGTCGTCCGCTGCAAGTACCGGGGACAGACGTACTCGCGCTGCGTCTACATCTGGGTCGACAAGGACTTCGCCATCGCGCGGGGCCTGCACCAGGGCTATCCGAAGAAGCTCGGCTCGATCCACCAGACCCGCCCGCACCCCTACGGCCCCGCCCCGCGCATCGAGGCCGGGGCCCGCTTCGGAGCGACGCTCGCCGCGGCCGACCGGCGCCTCGCCCAGGCGGTCGTGACCCTGCGCGAGCCGTCCGAGACCAACGGGTTCGTCAACGGCCACCCGATGGCCCACCACCGCTGGCTGCCCTCGATCGAGAAGGGCAAGGGGCTCGCGCTCGACGAGCTGATCGAGTCCGGCGCGGCGTCCTTCGAGGCCGGCCAGGCCTGGCGCGGCGACGCCGAACTGGAGCTGTTCGAGGCCCCCACCGAGGAACTGGCCCGACTGGAGATCCACGAGCCGATCGGCGCCTACTACCGGCAGGTCGGCGTCGTCTGGGACGGCGGACGCCTGCTGGAATCCGGCATGTCCGGCGCCGAGTGACCCCCACCCCCGAGAGGACCTGGAGACCGGACATGACCGACCACACCCTCACCGTCGCCGGTGTCTCCGTCGACACCCGGCACTGGATCGGCGGCGAACGCGTCGCCTCCACCGACACCTTCACCGACCACTCACCCATCGACGGCACCGTCATCGGTGAGATCTCCCGCGGTACGGCCATGGAGGCCGCGGCAGCCGTGGCCGCCGCCAAGGCCGCCTTCCCCGCCTGGGCCGCCACCCCGCGCGCCGAGCGCGCCCGCATCCTGCACGCCGTCGCCGACGGGGTCGAGAAGCGGCTCGAAGAACTCGCCATCGTCGAGACCACCGACAACGGCGCCCTGCTGCGCTCGCACCGGCGCGGCGTCATGCCGCGCGTCGCGCACAACTTCCGCTTCTTCGCGGACTGGTTGCTGAAACTGGACCACGAGGACTTCGACACCCGCGGCCACACCAACCACGTCAGCTGGGACCCGGCGGGACCGTCCGTACTGATCACCCCGTGGAACGCGCCGCTGATGCTGGCCACTTGGAAGGTGGCCCCCGCGCTGGCCGCGGGGAACACGGTGATCCTCAAGCCCGCCGAGTGGACCCCGCTGACCGCCTCGCTCCTCGCGGACATCGCCGCCGAGGCCGGGCTGCCCGCCGGTGTCCTCAACGTCGTCCAGGGCTACGGCTCCGAGATCGGCGACGCGCTCACCTCGCACCCGGACGTGCGCCGCATCAGCTTCACGGGCTCGGTGCCGACCGCTCAGCGGATCGCCGCCTCCGCCGCCGCGAACCTCACCCCGCTCAGCCTCGAACTCGGCGGCAAGTCACCCCTGTTGGTGTTCGCCGACGCCGATCTGGACCTCGCGGTCGACCTCGCGGTGGAGCAGTACGACAACGCCGGACAGGTGTGCCTCGCCGCCACCCGCTTCCTGGTCGAGGAGACGGTCGTGGAGGAGTTCACAAGGCGCTTTATGGATAAGGCGTCTTCTCTCCGGCAAGGCGACCCGCGCGACGAGGCCACCGACATCGGCCCCAACATCCACCCCCGGCAGCTGGAGAAGATCGACGGTTTCGTGCAGCGGGCGATCGCCGCGGGCGCCCGCGCGGTCATCGGCGGCCACCGCGAGGACGGCCAGTACTACGCGCCGACCCTGCTGACGGACGTCGCCCAGGACTCCGAGATCGTCCAGGAGGAGGTCTTCGGCCCCGTCCTGACCCTCCAGACCTTCACCACCGAGGACGAGGCCGTCCGCCTCGCCAACGACACCCGCTTCGGCCTCGCCGCCACGCTCGCCACCGGCGACCACGAGCGCGCCGAACGCGTCACCGCCCGACTCGTCGCGGGCACGGTCTGGGTCAACTGCTTCTTCGTACGCGACCTCCAGGCCCCCTTCGGCGGCTCCCGCCACTCGGGCGTCGGCCGCGAGGGCGGCACCTGGAGCTTCGACTTCTACTGCGACGTGAAGAACACCGTCTCCGCCCCGAAGGGATGGCAGGACCATGGGTGAGATCGTCGGGGCGGGCCTGCTCGCCCATGTCCCCACCATCGTGCTCCCCCAGGAGGACCGCCTGGAGCTGAACGAGGGCAAGGAGATCACCCTCGTCACCGGCCTCCAGGAGCTGCGCCGGGAGGTGTTCGAGCGGGACGACTACGACACCGTCGTCGTCCTCGACTCCCACTGGGCGACGACGGTCGAGTTCGTGGTCACCGCGCAAGCGCGCAGGGCCGGCCTGTTCACCTCCGAGGAACTGCCGCGCGGCATGTGCAGGATGCCGTACGACTTCCCGGGCGACCCCGAACTCGCCCGGAACATCGAGCGGTTCGCGGACCAGCACGGCACCTGGATCACCGCGATCGAGGACGAGTACCTGCCGATCTACTACGCCACCATCAACCTCTGGAAGTTCCTCGGCGAGGGGCTGCCCGACAAGAGGTGGGTGACCATCGGCGTCTGCCAGACCGGCGACATGGAGGACCATCTGCGCCTCGGCCGCGCACTGGCCGACGGCATCGCCGCCACCCCCGGCCGCCGGGTCCTGCTGATCGCCTCCGGCGCCCTCTCGCACACCTTCTGGCCGCTGCGCGAGCTGCGGGACCACGAGGCGAGCGACCCGGTGCACATCTTCACGCCCGAGGCCCGCGAGGCCGACCACGAGCGGATCGCCTGGTTCAAGGAGGGCCGCCACGACAAGGTCCTCGACACCATGGACGAGTTCTGGAAGTTCAAGCCCGAGGCGAAGTTCTTCCACTACCTGATGATGGCCGGCGCCCTCGGCGAACAGGCCTGCGTCGCCAGGGCCCGCCAGTACGGGGAGTACGAGAACTCGATCGGCACCGGCCAGGTCCACCTCTGGTTCGACCGCCCCGCCGACGGCTGGACCGGCACCGGCCTGCCCGCCCCGCGCACCCCTCACAGCCGTATCTAGCCGTATCTCGTCGTATCCAGGAGTCTCTGCCATGCCCGAGTACCGCCGCATCCTCCTCGACGGCGCCGCCGTCCAGGTCACCGTCGACGGGGACGAACTCGTCGCCGGTGACGGCCGCCGCGTGAAGACCGAGGACGCACAGCACCTGCCTCCCGTGGTCCCCTCCAAGGTGATCGCCGTCCACCTCAACCACCGCAGCCGCGTGGACGAGTTCGGCATCGAACTGCCCGACACACCCACGTACTTCCACAAGCCGACGTCCGCCCTCAACTCCCACCGAGGCGCCGTCGTCCGGCCCGAGGGCTGCAAGTGGCTCAACTACGAGGGCGAGGTCGCCATCGTCATCGGGCGGACCGCGCGGAACATCTCCCCGGCCGAGGCGGGGGAGTACATCGCCGGCTACACCATCGCCAACGACTACGGACTGCACGACTTCCGCGACACGGACGCCGGTTCGATGCTCCGCGTCAAGGGGTCGGACACGCTGTGCCCGCTCGGCCCCGGCCTGGTCACCGACTGGGACTTCCGCGGCAAGGGCCTGAGGACGTACGTCAACGGGCAGGTGGCGCAGGACGGTTCGACCGACGAGATGCAGTGGGACATGCACTACCTCGTCGCCGACATCGCCCGCACCATCACCCTCCACCCCGGCGACGTCCTGCTCTCCGGCACGCCCGCCAACTCCCGCCCGGTGCAACCCGGTGACGTCGTCGAGGTCGAGGTCGAGGGCCTCGGCCGCCTCACCAACCACATCGTCACCGGCCCGACCGCGATCCGTACCGACGTCGGCGCCCAGCCCACCGAGTCCGAGGAGGTGCTGTCCACCGCGCTCGGCGGCGACTGGGAGTTCCGCGGCATCCGCCCGCCCAGGCGCTGACGGCGGGCGCGGCAGGGGGCTTCCGGCGGGGCGCTCGAAAAGGCATCGGGCGACGCCTCCTTGCCGCGCTCCGCGGCCGGGTAGGGTCGCGTTCATGAGCGATTCCTCCGAGAAAGCACAGGCCAAGCCGCGTAAGCGCGTGGACTACGGGACCGGCCGCGAGGCTCTGCTCAACGCGGCGGTGCGGGTGGTCGCCAAGGGTGGGCTGCGCAAGCTCACCTATCGCGCCGTCGCGGAGGAGGCCGGGGTCACCCACGGTCTCGTGGTCCACCACTTCGGCTCGCGGGACGCCCTGATCGAGGCGGCCCTGGAGCACGCGGTGCGGACCAGCGCGAGCACCAGCGCGCTGGAACCGGGCACGGGCAACGTCTCGGACTTCGCCGCCGGGCTCGCGGACATGGTCGTCCGGGACCCGGCCATGCAGACGTTCCAGTACGAGCTCATGCTCGAATCACGGCGCAGGCCCGAACTGCTGCCGCAGATCCGTGCGCTCTACGGCGAGTACTTCGACGCCACCGAGCGCGAGCTGTCCCGCATCCTGCCCGAGGACGCCACGCCCGCCATGACCCGGCTCGTGTTCGCGGCCCTGGAAGGCCTCGTCCTGCACCAGCTGGTCCTGGGCGAGCCGGAGGTCACCGAAGCCGCGCTGAAGGAGCTCCGCGCGCTGCTGACCCGGCCGCGCGGCGACGCGGAGTAGCCGCCGTAATCCATAGAAAACAGCAGGTCGGACAGGGTCCCCGTCGCTCAGCGGCGGGGGCTCGTTTGTTTCCGAACGAGTAAAGAGTTGATTACGCGGGCGCGAAGTGGCCGCGACCTATTGACGAAACTATCCGACTGGATAATTCTCGCGGTGCAGGGCGACCGCTCGCCCGCCCTCTTCCGATCCCTCTCCTTCTGCCTCGCGCCCGATACGAGGAGTGCCCCGCCATGACCGTCACCGAGGACCTGCTGCCCTTCCGCGACCCGGGCTTCCGCTCGGACCCGTATCCGTACTACGCGCGACTGCGCGAGGAGCACCCGGTCTACAAGCACCCTCTCGGGCTGTACGTCGTCTCCCGCTACGAGGACGTCGCCCGGCTGATCCGCAACCCCACCCTGAGCGTGCAGCAGCTCGACTTCGGGGTCGCCGATCCGATCCACCACACGATGCTGGGCAAGGACGCCCCCGACCACACGCGGCTGCGCCGCATCACCAACCGCTGGTTCACGCCCAAGGCGGTCGAGGAGTGGTCCAAGGTCATGCGGGCCTCCGTCGAGGCCGTCCTCGACGAGGTCGAGAAGGGCGACGGCACCCTGGACGCCGCCGACGGCCTCGCCCTGAAGTGCACCTTCGACAGCATCTGCCACATCTTCGGCATCGAGCCGACCGACATGCTCGCCGTCCAGCGCAAGACGTACGAGATCGGCCTGAGCCTCGGCCCCGGCGGCGACGACGAGGAGGCCAAGGGCACCGCCGAGGCCCTGGAGTGGTTCGCCGGGCACATCCGCCGACTCCTCGCCGACAAACGCGCGAACCCCGGCGAGGGCATGATCGACGCCTTCATCGCCGCCCAGGACGAGGGCAGGATGACCGAGGACGAGGTCATCTACACGATCTTCCTCTTCTTCGCCGTCGGCCACCTCGACGTCAAGCACCTCATCAACCACGGCATCTGGCTGATGACCCAGCGGCCCGACCTGTTCGCCGTCTACCGCGACGACCCCGAGGCGCGCCCCGGCATCATCAACGAGATCCTGCGCATCGACACACCCGAGTCGATGGTGGTCCGCCTGACCACGCAGGACACCGTCATCGGGGACACGACCGTACCCGCCGGCGAGGTCCTGGCCCTGCTCATCGCCTCCGCCAATCGCGATCCCGCGGTGTTCGCCGACCCCGACACCTTCGACCACACCCGCCCGGTCGCCGCCGGCCAGCACCTCGCCTTCGGCTCCGGCATGCACGGCTGTGCCGGCCAGGTCCTGGCCCGAGCGGAGGCCGACGTCGTCTTCACGGCCCTCGTCCACCGCTTCTCCGGCGTCGAACTGGCCGGCGAACCCGCCTACGCCCACACCGAGTTCCTGCGCACCGTCACCCACCTCCCCGTCCGCTTCCGCTGATCCGGAACCCCTCGAGAGACAGGAGCCACCATGAAGATCGAAGTCGACCTCGGCAAGTGCCAGGACCACGGCCAGTGCGTCTACGCCGCCCCCGACCTCTTCGCGCTCGACGACGACGGCCGGCTGACTCTGCGGCAGCAGACGGCCGGCGTCTACACCGCCGACGTGGACGACACGAACGCCGAGGAACTCCACGAGGCCGCCGAGGTCTGTCCGCTCCAGGCCATCACCGTCCACGAGTAGTCGTCGGGCCGGGAAAAGGATCTTCCCTCAACCCCTTGCCAAACGGATAGTTCCGGCCCACGATGAGGCAACTCGTTTGGCCTAAAACAATTTCCCGCCCCTCCCCGTCCCCGGCAGGTGATTCGAGTGGACAGTCAGACAGCGGTCGCCACCCAGACCGCTCACGACCCCTCCATGGCAGGCAGGCTCAAGCCCGACTCTCTCGGAGTCCTCGGCATTCTCTTCTTCGTGCTCTCCGCCCAGGCACCGCTCACCGGCATCGCCGGCGCCGTGCCGATCGCGGTGGCCATCGGCAACGGCGCCGGCGCCCCGGCCGCCTACCTCGCGGCGGGCATCATCGTGCTGCTGTTCTCCGTCGGCTTCGTCGCCATGGGCCGCCATGTCGTGGACGCCGGGGCCTTCTACACGTACATCGGCAAGGGGCTCGGCCGGACGACCGGCTCCGGCAGCGCCGGGATCGCCCTGTTCGCCTACTGCGCCGTCCAGGCCGCCATGTACGGGCTGTACGGCGCCACGGTGAGCGGCCTGGTCGAGCACTACACCGACGTCCATGTGGCGTGGTGGATCTGGACCCTGGTCACCATGGTGATCGTCCAGGTGCTCGGCGCGTCGGGCATCGAGATGGGCGCCCGGATCCTCGCCGTCTTCGTGCTGGCCGAGTTCAGCATCCTCATCGCCTTCGCCCTCGTGACCCTGGTCAAGGGCGGCGGACCCGAAGGCCTCGGCTTCACGGACAGCTTCTCCCCCTCCGCCGCGCTGAGCGGTGCCCCGGGCGTGGCGCTGATGTTCGCCGTGGCATCGATGTTCGGCTTCGAGGCCACCGCCATCTACGGCGAGGAGGCCCGCGAACCCCGCAGGACCGTCCCCCGGGCCACCTACCTGGCCGTCGCCGTGATCACCGGCTTCTTCGCCTTCACCTCCTGGATGCTGGTCTCCGCGCACGGCGCCTCCCAGGTCACGGGCGAGGCGGGCAAGGCACTGCAGAGCGGGGACGCCACCTCCTTCGTCTTCGCGCCGATCGCCGACCTGTTCGGCGGCTGGGCGGGCGACGTCCTGCCCATCCTGCTGGCCACCTCCCTCTTCGCCGGCATCCTCGCCTTCCACAACTCCGCCAACCGCTACCTGTTCTCCCTCGGCCGCGAGCGGCTGCTGCCGCATGGGCTGACCGCCCTCAACCGACGGCACTCGCCCTGGGCGGCCGGGCTCGTGCAGACCCTCATCGCCGCGCTGCTGGTGCTGCCCTTCGCGATCCTGGGCAAGGACCCCGTGCTGACCCTCTTCTCCTGGTTCAGCGGGGTCGCGGTCCTCGGCGTCATGCTGCTGTACTTCCTGACCTCGGTGTCGGTCGTCGTCTTCTTCCGCCGCTCGCGCGCCGACACCCGGCCCTGGAACACCCTCCTCGCCCCCACCCTGGGCGCACTCGGCATCGCCGGCGCCATCTGGCTCATCGTCGCCAACTTCACCACCCTCATCGGCGGTGACCGCACCACGGCCCTCTGGCTGGAGCTCACCGTCCCCGCGGTCCTGCTCCTCGGCGTCGCCGCCGCCCGGCTGACGCGCACCCGGACCGCCGGCTGACTGTCCACCGATGCGGCCGGGACGGCTCCCGGCCGCATCGGCCTTAGTGCCGTACGGCACGAGACCAACGAATCGGAGACGGGGCACCGTGCTCAACGCCACCCATGAAGAACTCCTGCGCCGCGCCAAGGAAGTCGACCTCCCCACGCGCCACCACATCGACGGCGTCGACGAAGCCGGCAGCGGCGCCACGTTCGCCGTCGTGTCCCCGCGCGACGGCCAGACCCTGGCCCAGGTCGCCGACGCGGGAGAAGCGGAGGTCGATCTCGCGGTCGCCGCCGCCCGCCGCGCCTTCGACACCGGCCCCTGGCCACGCATGGCCCCCGCCGACCGCGGCCGCGCCCTGCTGCGCATCGCCGACCTCCTGGAACGGCACCGCGAGGAACTGGCCCTGACCGTCACCCTGGAGATGGGTAAACCCATCACGGACGCGTACGGCATCGAACTGCGCGCCGCGATCAACACGTTCCGCTGGTACGGCCAGCTCGCCGACAAACTCACCGACGAGTCACCCCACACCGCCCCCGACGCCCTCGCCCTGGTCACCCGCGAGCCGGCCGGTGTCGTCGGCGCCGTCGTACCGTGGAACTTCCCGCTGACGCTGGCGAGTTGGAAGCTCGCACCGGCGCTCGCCGCGGGCTGCACCGTCGTACTGAAGCCCTCGGAGAACTCCCCGCTGTCCGCGCTGCTCCTCGGCCGCATCGCGACCGAGGCCGGACTGCCGCCCGGTGTCCTCAACGTCGTCAACGGCGAAGGCCCGGTCGCCGGACGGGCGTTGGGCCTCCACCCCGACGTGGACGTGCTGGCCTTCACCGGCTCGACCGCCGTCGGCCGGCACTTCCTGCGCTACTCCGCCGACTCCAACCTCAAGCGGGTCTGGCTCGAACTCGGCGGCAAATCACCCAACATCATCCTCCCCGACGCCCCCGACCTGGAGCAGGCCGCCGCCACCGCGGCCTGGGGCATCTTCTTCAACCAGGGCGAGATGTGCACCGCCCCCTCCCGGCTGCTCGTCCACTCCTCGGTCGCCGACGGCGTCACCGACGCGATCGTCAGGCGGGCCCGCGAACTGCGGGTCGGCGACCCGCTCGACCCGGCGACCGAGATGGGCGCGATGGTCGGCGCGAACCACCTCGAACGGGTCCTCGGCCACATCGACACCGGCCTCGACGAAGGAGCCCGGCTGCGCGTCGGCGGCGGCCGCACCCTCGCCGAGACCGGCGGCAGCTTCCTGCGCCCCACCGTCTTCGACCAGGTGGACGCCGGCATGCGGCTGGCCCGCGAGGAGATCTTCGGCCCGGTCCTGTCCGTCCTCACCTTCGACGACCTGGACGAGGCGGTACGGCTCGCCAACGCCACCGAGTACGGCCTCGCCGCCGGCCTGTGGACCTCCGACCTGTCCACCGCCCACCAGGTCTCGCGCGCCCTCAAGGCCGGCACCGTCTGGGTCAACTGCTACGAGGAGGGCGACCTCACCGTCCCCTTCGGCGGCATGAAGCAGTCCGGCAACGGCCGCGACAAGTCCGCCCACGCCCTCGAGAAGTACACCGAACTGAAGACCACCTGGATCCAGCTGTGACCCGCCCCCTGATCGCGATCCCCGCCCGCTTCGCCGCCTCCACCTCAGCGCTGCGGTACGCCGCCGAGGTCAACGCCCGTGCCCTGATCGAGGCCGTCTGGCGCGCCGGCGGCGAACCGGCGAGCATCCACCCCGCCTCCGGCGACGTGCCCGAACGCCTCGCCCGCTTCGACGGCGTCCTGCTCCCCGGCGGCGGCGACCTCGCCCCGCACCGCTACGGCGCCACCGACACCCACGACACCGTCTACGACGTCGACGACGTGCAGGACGACTTCGACCTCGAAGTCGCCCGCGCGGCCCTCGACTTGGATCGGCCTCTGCTGGCGATCTGCCGCGGACTACAGGTCGTCAATGTCGCCCTCGGCGGCACCCTGGAGCAGGACATGGGCGGCCCGGACCGCGAACACCGGCACGTCGTGCACCCCGTGGCTATCCAGCGGGGCACGCTCCTGGAACAGGCCACCGGACAGGAGAAGATCGAGGCGTCCTGCTACCACCATCAACGCGTCCACCGGGCCGGGGTGGGCCTCACGGTCACCGCGCGGGCGGCCGACGGCACGGTGGAGGGACTCGAACTGCCGGGTGTCCAGGGCTGGTTCACGGCCGTCCAGTGGCACCCGGAGGACACCGCCCACGAAGACGCCGCCCAGCAGGGCCTGTTCGACGCGCTCATCCAGGCCGCCCACGGCAGACGCTGAGACGAGGACATGGCTCTCTTCGGCCGCGGGCGTCAGGGCCCCCGCCTCGCGCCGGAACTCGACGACGCCCCGCTGGGCCGGGTGCTGAAGAGCGTGGCCACGGCCCGGGGCGTCGGACCGCAGGACCTCGCCATCGCCCAGGTGGAGCGGCTCCTGCGCGAGACGGGAGGCGACTGGGACCGCCGCTCCCACCGGATCGGCGTGCTCGCGCACGCCGCGCCCTCGCTGGCCCGGCACTGGCGCGAACGCCGACCCCACGATCCGGACGCGCTCGTCCTGGCCGCGTGGGCCGAACTGGTCGCCGATCCATGGCAAGCCCTGGCACTGTCCCGTGCCGCGGCCCAGGCCCGCCCGGAGGATCCCACTCCTTGGGTGGGCGCGCTGGCGGCGGTGCGGCTGCTGGGGCGGCCGAGCGCCGAAGTCCTCCCGGTCTGGGCCGAGATCCGCGCGCGTGACCCGTGGCACCGGGAGGCACATCTCCAGGCCCTCGGCTATCTCTCACCCGAGGAGCAGGGAAGCCACAGCGCCCTGCGGGACTTCCTCGACGACATCACCGCGCTCATGCCGCCGGACGCCCCGGCGGCATGCCTGCCGTTGACGGCCGCCGTGCGCCAGTACCACCGCGACCTGGACGGCGGGGGCATCCGCGCACTGGGGGCGAGCCGCTACTGGGCCCAGCCGCACGTCGCACGCGTCCTGGACCAGGCCGCGTCCCTCTGGCCGGTTCCCGGTGCTCTCCGCCATGCCGCCGCCGTCGCGGACCTGGGGCTCCTCGCCTACGCCCTCGTCCGTGCGGGCCGCGCGGCGCAGGCCCGCCCCGCCTTCTCGGCGATCGACGGGCTGGTGACGCCCTGGCCGTGGGGCCACGACGGGGACGCGGTGGAGCGCTATGCGCACTGGAGCCGTCCGTAGGTTGTGAGGCGATGGCCCGGGGCCGGTACCGGCCCCGGGCGTCTCAGCCGCGCTCGGCCGCCTCGACGACGTTGGTCAGCAGCATCGCCCTCGTCATGGGGCCGACCCCGCCGACCGGCGGCGCCAGCGAGCCGGCGACCCGGTCCACGTCCGGATGGACGTCACCGAGAATGCCTTCCACGGTCCGGGTGATACCGACGGACAGCACGGTGGCGCCGGGCTTGATCCAGTCGGGTCGGACCAGATGGGCCACGCCGGCCGCCGCCACGACCACGTCGGCGACGCGCGCGTGGGCCGCCGTGTCCTGCGTGGCCTCGTGGCAGAGGGTCACGGTGGCGTGCTCGGTGGCGCGGGTCAGCATCAGGCCGAGCGGGCGGCCCACGGTGATCCCGCAGCCGATGACACAGAACTGCCGTCCGGTGATGGGCACTTGATGGCGCCGCAGCAGATCGATGATGCCGCGCGGGGTGCAGGGCAGCGCCCCCGGGATGCCGAGGACCAGACGGCCCAGGTTCGCCGGGTGGAGCCCGTCGGCGTCCTTGCCGGGGTCGACGAGCTCCAGCACCGCGTGGGTGTCGATGTGCGCCGGCAGCGGCAGTTGGACGATGAAGCCGGTGCAGGCCGGGTCGGCGTTGAGCCGGAGCACGGCCGCCTCGACGTCGGCCTGCGTGGCGGAGGCGGGCAGTTCCACCCGGATCGACGCGATGCCGACCTGGGCGCAGTCGCGGTGCTTGCCACCGACGTAGGAGTGGCTGGCCGGGTCGTCGCCGACGAGGATGGTGCCCAGGCCGGGGGTTGTGCCGCGGCTCTTCAACACCTCCACCCGCTGGGCGAGTTCACGCTTGATGTCGGCCGCTGCGGCCTTGCCGTCGAGCAGCGTCGCGGTGGTCATGTCGTACGGGCCTCTCGGTACGGGCGGCAGTGGCGTCTCGGTACGGGCATCAGGCGAAGACGACGGTGCGGGAACCGGTGAGGACGACCCGGTCCTCGGCGTGCAGCCGGACCGCCCGGGCCAGGACGAGCCGCTCGACGTCCCGGCCGATGGCGACCAGCTCCGGCGCGGTGTGGCGGTGCCCCACGCGGACGACGTCCTGCTCGATGATCGGGCCCTCGTCCAGGTCGGCGGTGACGAAGTGGGCGGTGGCGCCGATGAGTTTGACGCCCCGCTCGTGGGCCTGGTGGTAGGGCTTGGCGCCCTTGAAGCCCGGCAGGAAGGAATGGTGGATGTTGATGACCCGGCCGGACAGCCTGCGGCACAGGTTGTCGGAGAGCACCTGCATGTAGCGGGCCAGCACCACGAAGTCGACCCGGTGCTCGGCGACGAGGCGCAGCAACTCCGCCTCCGCCTCCGGCTTGGTGTCGCGGGTGACCGGGAGGTGGACGAAGGGGATGCCGTACCGCTCCGCTATCGGGGCCAGATCGGGGTGGTTGGAGACGATCAGCGGGATGTCGAGGGGCAGTTCGCCGAGCTCCCAGCGGTAGAGCAGGTCGACCAGGCAGTGGTCGAACTTGGAGACCATCAGCAGCACCCGGCGGCGCTGCTCCTCGGGCCGGACGGTCAGCACCGGGTCGAACCGGGCCAGCCGCAGGGCGAGTTCGTCCCGCAGCCGCTCGGTGCCGGCCTCGGGTGTCTCCAGGCAGACGCGGATGGTGAACACGCCGGTGCCGGGGTCGGAGAACTGGGCGCTCTCCAGGATGTTGCCCTTGGCCTCGGCGACGCCCGCGGCGAGCGCGTGGACGATGCCGGGCTGGTCGGGGCACGTGAGGGTCAGGATGTAGCGCTGCATGGCTGCGGTGCCTTCCGGCTCAGGCCCGTACGCGGGCGCGCTCGGGGTCGTACACGGGCGTGGGCCGTACCGTGGCGTCGGCCTTGGAGCCGTCGGCGGCGACGGCGGTCAGCGCGGTGCCGGACTTCACGGCGTCCCGGTGCACCCGGGCCAGGCCGAGGGTGGCGCCGGCGAGCGCGGGGGAGGGCACGGCCATCGTCACGTAGCCGATGTCCCGCCCGTCCAGCTCCAGTCGCGCACCCTCGGCGACCTCCGGCGCTGCCTCCACGACGACGCTGACGACCCGCCCCGCCGCGCTGTCCTTCTTGGCGAGCAGCGCGTCCCGCCCCTGGAAGGGGCCCTTGTCGAAGTCGAGCGCCCAGCCCATCCGGCACTCGAACGGCGTGACCGTCCGGTCGTACTCCAGCTCGCCCATGATCATCCCGGCCTCGGTACGGCAGGTCAGCAGGGCGATCGCACCGAAGGCCCTGATCCCGAAGTCCGCGCCGGCGGCGAAGACCGCGTCCCACAGCTCCAGCGCCCGCTCGCGCGGCACCTGGATCTCGTAGCCGAGCTCGGCGGTGAACCCGAGTCGGCTCACCTGGGCCGGAATCCCGCCGACGGGGGCGTCGGGCAGGAAGGTGTAGTAGGGGAAGGCCTCGTTGGAGACGTCGAGGTCGGTCAGGCGCTGAAGGACCTGGCGGCTGCGCGGGCCCTGGAGGGTCAGGACGGCGGACTCGTCACGGCGTTCGGTGACCGTGGTCCCGGCGGGCGCGTGCGCGGCCAGTGACTCTTGGGTCGCGGGGTTGCCGCCGGTGACGACGACATGGTGGGCCGCGAGCACGGCCACGGTCACGTCGTCCAGCATCATGCCCTCGGCGTCGACGACGACCCCGTAGGCGATGCGTCCGGCACCGAGCCCGCCGACGCTGCGGGAGAAGACGGCGTCGACGGTGGCGACGGCCGCCTCGCCCTCGACATGCCACTTGTAGAGCATCGAGTACTCGGAGGCGCCGACAGCGGTGCGGATGGCCTCGTACTCCTCGGCCGGATCGCCGAGGGCCAGCGGTACGGCGTTGCCGTAGACGTCGATCCATTCCTCGACGCGGTCCGCGTAGCGGGGTGAGAACGGGGTGGTGCTCAGACCTTCGGGGACGGCCATGAGGGCTCCAGGGGAGAGGGGATGCGCGATGCAGCGAGAATCTATCCATCTGGATAACTTGTCAATAGGATAGTTTGGAGGGCATGGACCGCACGCGAGGAGGAGGCCGATGACCGCCGACACGGGGGAGGACGCCCGGCCGGGCTACGGCGAGGGGCGCGAGGCGCTGCTCGCCGCGGCGGTCCGGGTGGTGGCCCGCGGCGGCCTGCGGAAACTGACGTACCGCTCCGTCGCCGCGGAGGCCGGTGTCACGCACGGGCTGGTCGCCCACCACTTCGGCTCCCGCGACACCCTGCTCGAACAGGCACTCCAGTGGTGCGTCGAGCGGAGCATCGAGACGTCCTCGCTCGTCCCCGCCAGCGGCAGGCTCGAGGACTTCGCCGCGCCCCTCGCCGACTTCATCGCGGCCGACCCGGACCTACAGGCGTTCCAGTACGAACTCAAACTCGAAGCGAACCGCAGACCGGAGCTGCGGCACCACGTCGAGACGCTCTACGACGCCTACCGCGACGCCGTCCGCGAGGCGCTGGCCTGCTTCGACGTACCGCAGGAGATGGCGGAGGTGGTCTTCGCGGCCCTGGACGGCCTGGTCTTCCACCAGGTCACGGCGGGCACCCCGGCCCGCACCAAGGAAGGCGTCGCGGTACTGCAACGCTTGCTCGCGGCGCACCGCAAGCAGACATGACCGGCGTGCCGGTTGCTCAGGCCTTACGGCGGCGGCCGCTACGACGAGGTGCGGGCGCGGCGCCCCCGAGGAGGGCCTGCCGGCGCTCCTCTCCACTGCCCTCCACCTGGAGCACGACCCGCCGCAGCCCGTCGGCGACGGAGCGGCACTCCTCGTCGCTGAGCTGCTCCGTGACGAAGGCCTCTTCGTCGTTGAACGCCGGGAAGACGCGCTGCATGAGCTGCTGCCCCTCCTCGGTCAGACTGAGCAGCACCAGCCGTCCGTCGCTCGGATGGTCCGCACGCTGTATCAGCCCCCGCCCCTCCAGCGTCCGGGCGACTCCCGTGAGCGTCCCCTTGGAGATCCCGGCCTCCTCGGCCACATGCCGCGTCTCCGACTCCCCCCAGATCCAGACGACCCAGAGCACCACGAACGCGGTCCACGTCAGATCGACGCCGCGCAGCACCGAGTTCTCCAGGTGCTGCCGTACAGCCGAGGCGGCACGGTAGATGTTGGCGACCACGGCCATCTGCTCATGCCGGATGGGGATACCGCCGAGCTTGGCCTCCGCCAGCTTCTCGGCCTCGGTGATGGATCGGTGGCCGGGCACGGGCACGCTCCCTTCGGACCCGCGGGTCACGAGTCCTCACGATTACCGTTCGGGTCCAAATTGTACGTACGGTACGCATCGAGCGTGCACGGCGGTCGCCGGCCGGGGTTACAAACTGTGGGCGATGGGATGCAGCGGTTGGTACAGCGGAAGTTCGGCGCCGCTCGGGAGCCGGACCGCCGTCAGCCTGCCCCAGCGCTCTTCGCTGATCGGGCGGGTGACCTCTACGCCCTGGGCGCGGAACTCGTCGAGCTGGGCATCAAGGTCGGCGCACATCAGGTAGAACTCGTGCTGAGGCGGGCCATCGGTCGGGTGTACGGCGACTTCGGCCGGGGGCAGCTTGAAGATGAGCCACCCGCCGCCCGCATCGACGCCGGGAAAGCCGAGGACGTCACGGATGAAGGCACGGTCCTTCTCGGCGTCCTGGCTGTAGACGATGACATGCGCACCGTTGATCATGGCTTGCTCCTGTCCATCGACGGGTCGGTGGTCGTGCTCAGGCGTAGTGGTAGCCCTCGGTGTCCATGGTCTGCGTGTCGAGTACGTCGAGCACGGTCACGGCGTCGTCGCCGGTGAAGTCCGTTAGGAGCGCCTTGAGTTGGGGTGGCTGGGCCGTGTCGTAGCCGGGCGTCGTGCCCACCCAGGGCCACATCTTGTCGTTGAGGCCGTGGCCGGGTGGCTGTGGTTTGTTGGTGGACGGGGAGAGCTGCTGCGGCGGAGGATAGTGGTCCTTCGGCTTCGAGCCGGGGACGGCGGCGAGGCGCCGGGTCTGCCAACTGGCCCACAGGCGGTCGACGTTGGCGTGATGGAGCCAGAAGACCGGGTCGTTGGGCGAGAAGCCGCCGGACATGTGGCCGCCGATGAAGTTGTGCCCGGTGTTGTGGGTGGGCGTGAACACCTGCGCCCCGTTGGCGGCTTGAGCCATGAAGCCCTCTTCCAGCGCGGCCCAGAAGAACCAGAAAGGGTGCACGCCGGGCTGTTGCAGCACGAGCTGTTCGAGTTGGGCGATCTGGGCCTTCCCCGGGGGCCAGGTCAGTGCGCCTCTGCCCCGGGCCAGTCTGGTCCCGAAGCCCTCTGTGAGAAGGGGGTGGACCGGGAAGCCCTTCGCTCCCGCGATGTCGGTCGGCCACCAGGCCGGGCGCTCGGCCGGCGGGACCGGGCTGCGCAGCACGCTGTCGGTGAGCGGTTTGGGGGCGCCCGGGTTGAGGGAGCCCAGGAAATCGCCGGTGAACAGCTTGTCGAGGGCACCTGTGTGATCGGTCCAGTCCCAGTACGGCACGGTGACGCCGGGCACCTCGGCCTGGAGCGCCTTCTCGAACTGTCTGACGTACTGGCGGTGCCAGGCACAGAACCCGATGTTCCAGTGGGCGTAGTTGACGGGCGGGTTCGGGGGCGATCCCGGCGGGAGGACGGTCATGACCGCGGTGTGCAGGGCGACGAACTGGTCGTAGACGCTCACGCCCGCGGGGCCCGACGGGGCGGGCCGGTGCTTGAGGCGGATGACGGCCTCCAGGAAGCGGTCTCGTTCCTGGGGGGTGAGGTCGACGGCGTTCTTACGGATGTCCATGGCTGTGCCCTCCGCCCTGGTGGTCGTGACCGGGCTGAGGGGGTTCATCGCCGGGCGGATGCTGGTGTTCGAGGTGGCCGGTGGCGGGCACGGCGAACAGGCCCGCGAAGAACGGGCGGCCGGGATCGTCGCTCAGCAGCCGGCTGATCAGCGCGCGCAGCGTCTCACCGGTCTTCGTCCGCAGCGTCAGCTCGCTCTGGTACATGCTCGCGGGTCCCAGATCGATCTGGAGCAGTACGCCGGAGCGGTTCGACGCGACGTCGATCTGCGCGGGCTCCACGCCGACCAGGCCGCAGTGGATGCTTCCTTCCAGGGTGTCGGCGAGTTCCTGGAGGCGGGGGGCGGTGCAGCCGTCGAAGGGGGAGAGGGTGGTGAGCAGGGTCAGCTGCTCGATGAGCATCCGGGGGCCGGTGACGGCGATCCGTATCTCGGGAGCGTCGACGAGCAGGTCCACCAGCGAGGCTCCCCCCTTGGTGAGGGCGGCCGTGCTGGTTGCGGCTGGGGATGGGGTCATGTGTCCAGCGTTGAATCCGTCGTCCGTCCACGCGACCGGGGACGTCTGAACGAGGGCCTGCGCCTTTACCGCAACATGCCGGGGGCGCCCCGATGTTCTGGGGCGCCCCCGGCATGGTCGTGCTGGTCCGGCCGTGGTCAGTGGTAGGCGTGCACGACGGCGTGGCCCTTGCCGCGGCCGATCATCCACTTGTTGACCGGGGTGGTGATCAGGAACGCGACCGCGAAGCCGCCGAGCAGGGCGTACCAGAACAGGCCCTCGGAGAGGTGGGCGTCCATCGCGCCGGGCGTGATGGCGATGATGGCGTTGTCGACCAGTTCCATCACGGCGATGGAGACGGTGTCCGCGGCGAGCGCGACCTTGAGAGCGGTCTTCAGGTCCAGGCCGGCCCGGCGGACCGCCAGGAGGGTGAACGAGTACCCGAACACGAACGCGAGCGCGATCGCCAGGATCATGGTCGGTACGTTGCCCCAGCTCAGGGCGGTGCCGACGACCATGCCGAGGATCTCACCGATGGCGCAGCCGGTGAGGCAGTGGAGCGTTGCCTTCGCGGCCATCGCCCAGGATGTTCCACCATGTCCGCCGTGACCGTGGTGGTCATGGCTGTCGTGGCCCTCGTGCGTGCCGTGGTCGTGCGCGGTGCCGGCGTGGTGCGCGGTGTGGTCCATGATCTCGTCCCCCATGTCCTCAGGAGTGGCCCGGCTTCTCGGGCCTCACAGGCATGAACCATATACCCCCCAGGGGTATAGCGCCAGGCTTTCCCGTCAGTGCACGTGCGGCCCTCCGGTCAGCTGCGGCTTGCCGCCCGGCACCAGCCCCAGGGCCACTACGGCGCTCACGGCCGCCGCCGTCGCGCAGACGGTGAAGGCGTCCGTGAAGCCGTCGACCGAACCGGACTCGAAGCCCGAGGCGGCGATCGTCGAGACGACCGCCACCCCGATCGAACCGCCCACCTCGTGGAAGGTGTTGACGACTCCGGAGGCGAGGCCCGCCTCGTGGTGGTCGACCATGCCGAGCGCGGTGGTGGTGGCGGTGACGAAGACGGCACCGAGGCCGAAGGAGGCGACGACGAAGCCGGGCAGCAGACCCGTGTACACACTGCCGTCCGCGGACAGCCGGGTCAGCGGCACGGAGCCGGCGGTGGCGATCGCCATGCCGGTCACGGCGACCGCGCGGCTGCCGACCCGGCCGACGAGCCGGGAGGCGAGGTGGGCCCCGATGCCGGTGGCCACGGCCACCGGCAGGAACAGCAGACCGGTCCTCAGCGGGCTGAAGCCCCGGACGTGCTGGAGATGGACCGAGCCGAGGAAGAAGTACGCGATCAGCAGCGCGGTGGCGATCAGCATCAGGAACGCTCCCGCCAGCACCGGGCGCCGGGTGAACATCCGCAGGTCCATCAGCGGGGCCCGGCCGACCCGCTCGGCGACGGCGAACCCCGCGTACAGCACCACCGCGGCAGCCAAGGGCACGAGCGTGGCCGTTCCGCCCCAGCCCGCGTCCCCCGCCTTCACCAGGCCGTAGATCAGCGAGCCGGTGCCGGCGGTGACCAGGAGCGCGCCGGGTATGTCGAGCCGGGCCGGTTGCGGGGCCCGGGCCGGGACGAGCGCGGGCAACACCGTGAGTACGGCCAGGCCGATGGGCACGTTGACGTAGAACACCCACTGCCAGCCCGGGCCGTCGGTCAGCGCGCCGCCGATCAGCACCCCGGCCGCCGCGCCCGAGCCGCCGATCGCCGCCCACACGCCCAGGGCCTTGTTGCGTTCGGCGCCGTGGAAGGTGGTCGTGACGATCGACAGCGCCGCGGGGGAGAGCAGCGCGGCACCGACGCCCTGGGTGATCCGCCCGCTCAGCAGCATCGCCGCGCTGTCGGCGAGCCCAGTGACCAGCGACGCGGCGGTGAACAGGGCGAGCCCGGCGAGGAGCGTACGGCGGGCCCCGAACGCGTCGGCGAGACGACCGCCGAGCAGCATCAGACCGCCGAAGCACAGGGTGTACGCCGTGACCGCCCAGGTCAGCGTCGCCCGGTCCAGCTGGAGGTCGGCGGCCATGTCGGGCAGCGCGACATTCACGACGGTGACGTCGAGGATCAGCATGAACTGCGCGACACAGATGACAGCGAGAGCCGCCCAGCGGCGCGGATCGGCCGGCGGGTGGCGAGAGTCCGAGATGTGGCCGGTGCTCGTTGATGGATGGGTCATGATCCGTCCTTGTCGCTGTGGTCATGAGCTTGCGGAAGCATGCGGCTCTGGCTGAACTGTACGGTGCAGTTCATGTGAACTCAACTGTTCAGTTCAGTCGATTGCTATGATCAAGGCCATGAGCGTGGACAGCGTCAAGCAGCCCCCCAGCGGCCCCCGCGCCGAACTCAAGCGGCGGGCCATCGTCCGGGCCGCCCGCGAACTCTTCCTGCGGGACGGCTTCGGCGTCGGCATGGACGCCATCGCCGCCGAGGCGGGCGTGTCCAAGGTGACCGTCTACAACCACTTCGGCAGCAAGGAAGCGCTGTTCAGCGCGGTCATCAGCAGCGCCCTGGACGAGCCCCTCGGGCACGCCTCATCGGCCGCGCTGGAAGGACTGGCCGAGGCCGAGGATCTCCGGACGGCCCTCATCGAGGCCGCCCGCGCCTGGGTGCACGCCGTCAGGACGAACAAGGACGTCACCGCCCTGCGCAATCTCGTCGCCGCCGAGCATCACCGCTTCCCCGAACTCGGGCGGGGCTGGCAGGGGCACGGTCCGGAAAGTCATCACCCTGCCGTCGCCGGCGCGCTGCGCGAACTCGCGGACCAGGGACGGCTGGTCATCCCCGACCTGGAGACCGCGATCATCCAGTTCTACGCGCTGCTGGTCTTCCCTCACATGGTCTTCAGCACCTACGGCACCCACATCGAGGACGACCTCGCGGACCGCCTCGTCGTCAGCGGAGTGGACATGTTCCTCGGTCACTACGGTCCGGGGCGGAACCGCTGACCACATGCGCCGGGTGCCCTGCTGTCTGACGCAGGGCACCCGGTAGGGATGTGTGTACGTTCATCGGGTGTCGGTGACGGGGCTGCTCACGCCGTGCCGACGAGCTCGTAACCCGCCTCGTCGACGGCGGCTCGGACGGCCTCCTCGTCGAGCGGGGCGGCGGACACGACCGTCACCTCGCCGGACGCGGCGAGGGCCGTGACCGAGGTGACGCCGGCCAGCGCGGATATCTCCTGGGAGACGGCGCCCTCGCAGTGGCCGCAGGTCATGCCGGCGACCTTGTACACGGTGCTGACCCCGCCGACCTGGACGTCGGTCGTCGTGCCGGAGTGGCAGGAACCCGCGGGGGAGCAGCAGGAGCCGGAGTTCGTCTGGTCGGTCATGGCTTCATCCTCAGGTCTCGGTGCATGGGTTGTGGTCGGGAGGAGCGCTGTCTCCGCTCCGTCCGACGTCTGTAACCATATACCCCCTGGGGGTACTTATGAAGTGCGGATCGGCCGCCGTCGCGGGGCATCGTGCACACGGGCCCGGAGTCCTCGCCGAAGCAAATCGGTCATGTCGTGGCGCGTTGCTGCGCTGTGGCGCGGGAGTTGACGGTCCCAGGCCCATGAGCCGCTAGTATCACGGCATGATTACGGCCCGGTCGCTCCTGTGCGTGCCGCGGGTCCGCGTTGCCGCGGGCCCGTTGCTGCGGGTGTCGACGCTGGCCGTGCTGCTGTTCGGCCTCGTGCTCACCCATGGTCTCCACGCCGAGAGCGCCGAAGGGCACCTGGTCACCGGCGTGACAGGGCCCGCGGCCGTCTCGGTCGCCGCGGACGTCGGCGTGGCCGACGAGCCGGCCGTGTCCCGGCTGGCCGCGATAGGTGAGCCGCGTGAGGGGCATGGCTCC
The DNA here is from genome assembly GCF_015163075.1 of Streptomyces justiciae. GTDB lineage: Bacteria > Actinomycetota > Actinomycetes > Streptomycetales > Streptomycetaceae > Streptomyces > Streptomyces justiciae. The sequence goes on along the minus strand of NZ_JADDXU010000025.1, from coordinate 77,038 downwards.
TCGCATCCGAACGAGCACTGCGTATCCGGCCAGCCGCAGCAAGGACCGGTCCTGACGCCACCGTGCTTTGCAGTGTCCGTTGGCGAATCCGCCGTTCCAGGACGGTACTTGGCGCAGCGGGCCTTCGGCGGGCCGGTGCTCGCCGCCGTGCCGTCAAGCGCTCGGAGACTGTCCGCGGTGCAGCAGATCTAGAGGCCGGAGGCCCGAGCGGCCGTCGACAGACGAACGCGTCTGCGCCCGACCGCCACGACCGTGGACGCGGCATAGCCGCCGTCATCTCCGTCCCACCCCCACCTCGCCTGTCACGCTCCCTTCGGCCGCGGGCTGCATCAGCCGTGACCGAAGGGGCGGCGCGCGCATGGAGGACCTGTGCCGCCACCTTCCCGTACGCCCACGCCTGCCTTGTCGCACCCACTTCTCGTCCTGCTGCGTGCCGCGCTGCTGGCGGTGATCGGCCTGTGCGCCCTCGTCCACGGCCTGTCCGGCGGGGAGGGCCGGCCGGCCACCGGCGTCACCGCCATGTCGTACCCGGCGTCGACGGCGGGCGACGCGGTGCCCCACGGGCCGTATCGGCACCACGGCGACGAGGAATGCGCCCTGGACGCGGCCGTCCTGGCGACGGCTCAAGCGGCGCAGCACGCACCCGCCGAGGCGGGGGCTGCCGCACTCGTCGGCGCATCCGTGGCCCAGGTGGGGCCGGTCGCGGGCCGGACGCCGTACCGCCGCGACAGAAGAAGTACGGGCAGGACCGCGCTCGTTCGCACCTCGCGGTGGCGCATCTAGACCTCTCCGCCGCAGCCGACCGTTCCGGGTCGGTTGCCGCGGCACGGCTTCGCACGCACGGACGGGTCGCCCGTCCGTCGTGCGGCCGTGGCGCGAGATGAGCACGCACGCGTATTCATCGAGCGAGAGCGAACAAGATGCAGTCACTGACGAACACCGCCGTCACGCCCGACCGGTCCGCCCTGTCGGCGCTCGTGGGCGGCACACCGCTGCTGCGGGTGTCCGAGCCGCTGACCCCCGCGGACCGCGGCTTCTGGGCCAAACTCGAGGGCTTCAACCCCGGCGGGATCAAAGACCGGCCCGGCCTGCACATGGTGGAACGGGCCCGCGCCCGCGGCGAGTTGCGACCCGGCGCCCGGGTCATCGAGTCCACCAGCGGCACCCTCGGCCTGGGCCTCGCCCTGGCCGGCCTGGTCTACGGCCACCCGGTCACCCTGGTCACCGACCCCGGTCTGGAGACGTCCATGACCCGGCTGCTGACCGCGTACGGCGCCGAGGTCGACGTGGTCTCCGAACCGCACCCCACCGGCGGCTGGCAGCAGGCCCGCCGCGAACGGGTCAGGTCCCTGCTGGACCGGCACCCCGGCGCGTGGTGCCCGGACCAGTACAACAACCCCGACAACACCAGCGCCTACACCCCGCTCGCCCTGGAACTGGCCGCCGAACTCGGCCACATCGACGTCCTGGTGTGCAGCGTGGGCACCGGCGGACACTCCGCCGGGGTCTCCCGCGTGCTGAATCAGCTCTACCCCGAGGTGACAGTGGTCGGCGTCGACACCATCGGTTCCACGATCTTCGGACAGCCCGCCCGGCCGCGGCTGATGCGCGGCCTCGGCTCCAGCATCTACCCCCGCAACGTCGCCTACGACGCCTTCCGCGAGGTCCACTGGGTGGCACCGGCCGAAGCCGTGTGGACCTGCCGCCAACTGGCCACCTCCCACTACGCCACCGGCGGGTGGAGCGTGGGGGCGGTCGCCCTGGTCGCCGGCTGGCTGGCCCGCACCCTGCCCGCGCAGACCCGCATCGCGGCGATCTTCCCCGACGGACCGCAGCGCTACCTCGGCACGGTGTTCGACGACGACTACTGCGCCGCCCACGGCCTGCTCGACTCCCCGCCCGCGCCCGAACCCGAGGTGATCGGCCGCGCGGACGAGAAGGAGGTCACCCGCTGGACCCGCTGCACCACCGTGGCCGACCCGCTCACCTCGGACACCGGCGACCAGGCGGAGGAGAGCCGGTGAAGGGCACCCTCGCGCAGGTCCGCAGTTACGAACGCAGCGTCCAGCTGCTGATGGTCAACCAGTTCACCATCAACCTCGGCTTCTACATGCTGATGCCCTATCTCGCCGCTCACCTGTCCGGCACCCTCGGCCTGGCCGGCTGGGTCGTCGGACTCGTGCTGGGCGTGCGCAACTTCAGCCAGCAGGGCATGTTCCTCGTCGGCGGGACCCTGGCGGACCGCCTCGGGTACAAGCCGATGATCGTGGCGGGCTGCGTGCTGCGCACCGTCGGCTTCGCGATGCTCGGCCTGGTCGACTCACTGGCCGCGCTGATCGCCGCCTCCGCGGCCACCGGGCTCGCCGGGGCCCTGTTCAACCCGGCGGTCCGGGCGTACCTGGCCGCCGACGCCGGGGAGCGCAGGGTCGAGGCGTTCGCCCTGTTCAACGTCTTCTACCAGGCCGGAATCCTGTTGGGCCCGCTGGCCGGGATGGTCCTGACCGGAGTGGACTTCCGTGTCACCTGTCTGGTCGCCGCCGGGATCTTCGCGCTGCTGAGCGTAGTGCAGCTCCGCGCGCTGCCCGCCCGCCGCGCCGAGGACACCACGGACCGGCAGAGCGAGGGCGGCGACGGCGTGCTGGCCCAGTGGCGCGGCATCCTGGCCAACCGGCCGTTCCTGCTCTTCTCGGGCGCCATGATCGGCTCCTACGTGCTGTCCTTCCAGGTCTATCTCGCCCTGCCGCTGGAGGTGCGCCGACTCGGTGGCGAAGGGGAGTTCGGTACGGCGGCGGTGGCGCTGCTCTTCGCGGTCTCCGGACTCGGCACGATCCTCGGGCAGACACGGGTGACCGCCTGGTGCAAGGCCCGGTACGAACCGGGGCAGGCCCTCACCCGAGGGCTGGCCGTGATGGGCGTCGCGTTCGTACCGCTGCTGGCGGCCACCGCCGTACCCGTGCCGGCGTCCGGCATCGGGCTGTGGCTGCTGGCAGCCGTGCCGCCGACCCTCACCGCGCTGCTGCTGGCCGCCGGCACGATGATCGCGTACCCCTTCGAGATGGACACCATCGTCCGGCTCGCCGGTGACCGTCTCGTGGCCACGCACTACGGCCTGTACAACACGATCTGCGGCATCGGCATCACCCTGGGCAACCTGCTCACCGGCGCCGCACTCGACACCGCCCGCGAGGCAGGCATGCCCGCGCTGCCGTGGATCTCGCTGGTGGCCCTCGGCCTCGCCTGCGCGGCCGCCCTGTACGGACTGCACCGCACCGGACGACTGGCCGACCCGGCTCCTCAACTCCGGCCTGTCACGGCCTGACCCACAGGCCGGGACGCGAGGCAGGGGTGGACGCGGTGCGCGCCCGCCCCTGCCTCGACCGCGCCATCCACGGTCCGTGGGGTCAGTGTTCGTGCGCGCTCGTGTGCCCGTCGGATGATCCGTGCCGCTCCGGCGCCTCGCCCATCATCCGCAGCATCGCCGGACCGCCGGTGCGCCAGAACCGTAGGAGCAGTGTGGCGGCCAGCAGCAGGAACACGATGTTGAGCCAGGTCGTGTAGTTCCAGGTGATCCCTTCCTCGGGGATCGTGGCGTCGGCCTGGTCCGGGATCAGCCCCAGACCGCCGAAGGCGAACTCGACGGCGTACCCGGCGACGGCCATCGCGGCGAAGAACGTGACCAGCAGGAAGACGGCCGTCCGGGCGCCGTAGTACTTCCGGTAGATGTTCAGGATGGGCAGGATCAGCAGGTCGGCGTAGATGAAGGCGATCACCCCGCCGAAACTGATGCCGCCCTTCCACAGCACCACGGCCAGCGGCACGTTGCCGATCGAGCAGACGAACGTCGCGATCGCCACCAGCGGCCCCACGAGCGGTCCGACCAGCTTGGCGGCGAGAGGATGGTCCGCCAGGAAGAAGGTGTGCCAGAAGCTGTCCGGCACCCACGCCGCGATCGCGCCCGCGATCAGCAGCCCGGCCACCAGGTCCCGCAGGATCGCGGCCCACTCCATGACGAAGATGTGCGCGACGGACGTGAAGCCGTTCCGCGAGAACAGCCGGCGCGCGAAACTGCCCTCGCCCTGCACGGACATGTCCATCGCCGCATGGCCCTCCATGGAGCCCGCCACCCCGCGCTCCGCCTGCTCACGGGCCTGGCGCAGCAGCCGTTCGCGCAGGAAGAGCCGGAACAGGACGGCGAGCACGACGATCATGATGGGCCCGCCGACGAACTCGGCCGCCGTGAACTGCCAGCCCATCAACAGAGCCATGATGATGCCCAGTTCGATGACCAGGTTGGTCGAGGCGATCTCGAAGGCCATGGCGGCGGTGAAGTTCGCGCCCTTGCGGAACAGGGAGCGGGCAAGGGCCACGGCCGCGTAGGAGCAGGAGGACGACGCCGCCCCGAGCCCCGCGGACAGGGCCAGCGTGCGGGGCCGGTCGTCGCCGAGCAGCCGTACGACCGTGGAGCGGCGGACCACCGCCTGCACGACTGCGGACAGGGTGAAGCCGAGGATCAACGCCCAGGTGACCTCCCAAGTCATCGACCCGGCAATGGACAAGGCGTGCCTGATCGCATCCATGGACCCACCGCTCTCCGAGGAGTTGTGACCGTCGGAGAGTATCCCCCCAGGGGGTATCCCATGCGGGGAAGTGGGCGGCGGCGGGTGCCGCAGGCCGCCGGTTCGAGCCCGCGTTCAGGCGTGCTCACGCTCGGCGCGTTGCCGGATCAGCTCCTCGACGGCGCTCGGCAGCGTCGTCTCGAAGTCGATGAGCTTCACCCAGGTCGGGGTCACCACGATGCGGACCATGCCGTCGTAGAGCGAGCGGACCTCGGCCTCCCACTCGACGCGCTGCTCGGGCGTCATCACGTACGAGCCGTTGATCTGGAGGTACTCGTCCGGGATGCCGTCGACGACGTCGAGTTCGGCGCGACCGCGGATGAGCAGGATCTTGGGCGGGTGCACCTCGGTGTCGATCGTCAGGGCGACCATCGGGTTCTCGCGCAGGGCCGGCAGCTTCGGGGCGTTCTTCGTGGTGCACATGACGATCTCGGAACCGTTCCACGTGAACGCGATCGGGATGTTCCTGGGCGTGCCGTCCTTGGCCACGTACGCCAGCCGGACCACGTCGCGCGCCAGCAGCTCCCGGCTGATCGGCGACTGCAGAATCTCGGCGATCTCGGTCGCTCGCATGACTGTCCTCCAGGGGCGTTGTCGTCGTCTTCCACCCGGGGACGGAGCGGCCCGGGCGTTCTCGACATCTGGCGTCTCATGCGGCCTCATGCGAGGGCGGAGATCCGGCTGGGCGGCCCGGCCACCAGAACCAGCGGCCCAGGTCCAGGGCGAGGGCGGGGACCAGGATCGTGCGGACCAGGAAGGTGTCCAGGAGGACGCCGACGCCGACGAGGACGCCCATCTGGGCCATCGTCACCAGCGGCAGCCCCGCGAAGATCGCGAACGTGGCGGCCAGCACGACGCCGGCCGAGGTGATGACGCCGCCCGTGGTGGTGAGCCCTTCCAGGACGCCGCTCTCGTGACCCAGCCGCCTGGTCTCCTCCTTCACCCGATGCATGAGGAAGATGTTGTAGTCGATGCCGAGGGCGACCAGGAACACGAAGCCCAGCAGCGGAATCGACCAGTCGACCCCCGCGAAGCCGAGGACGTGCTCGAACAGGAGGTTCGAGGCGCCGAGGGCGGCCACGAACGACAGGACGACCGTGGCCAGGAGCAGCAGCGGGGCGATCAGGGCCCGCAGCAGCACGATCAGGACGGCCAGGACGACGAGGAGCACGATCGGGACGACGGTCGTCAGGTCACGGTCGGCCGCCCGCTGCGTGTCGAGGGTTTCCGCGGTCGTGCCCCCCACGAGGGCGGCCATCGGGTGCACGGCGTCGCGCAGGGCGTCGACGGTGTTCTTGGCGGCCTGGCTGTCCGGGGCGTCGCGCAACACCACGGTGAGCGCGGTGAGTTCGCCGTCCGGGGTGCGGTCGGCCGCTGTCTCGACGCGGGCGACGCCGTCCACCGCGGCCGCGGCCGCCGTGACCTCGGAGGCCCGGTCGGTGCGGGTGACGATGTCGGCGGGGTCGGACGCGCCGGACGGATAGTGGGCCGAGATCCGTTCCTGGGCCACGACCGATTCGGGCTTGTCCTGGAACAGCTCCGCCTGGGTCAGGCCCATGCTGATGCCCGCCGCGCTGAGCGCGAACGCCGCGGTGACGGCGGCCGACAGCAGCCACGACCAGCGGGGGCGCAGGGCGACGGCGGATCCGATGCGGGACCAGATGGCGCGCGGTGCCCGGACGGGTGTGCCGTGGCGTGGGACGAACGGCCAGAACACCCAGCGGCCCGTGAGGACGAGCAGCGCGGGGAGCACGGTGACCATGGCGAGGAGGGCGCAGACCACGCCGATCGCGCCCACGAGCCCCAGCGAGCGGGAGGAGTTGATGTCGGCGAAGGCCAGGCAGCACAGGCCGACGGCGATGGTGGCGGCGGAGGCCAGGATCGCGGGGCCCGAGCGGCGCAGCGCGATCCGCATCGCCGCGTGCCGGTCCTCGTGGCGGTGCAGTTCCTCGCGGTAGCGGGCGATCAGGAGCAGGGCGTAGTCGGTGCCGACGCCGAAGACCAGGACCATCAGCACGCCCGCGCTCTGCGGATCGACGGGCAGCCCGGCGTGCTTGGCCAGCAGGTAGGTGGCCACCTGGGTGAGAACGGCGGCGAAGCCCACCGACAGCAGCGGCAGCAGCCACAGCACCGGGCTGCGGTAGGTGAGCAGCAGCAGGACGGCCACCACCAGAGCGGTGGCCAGCAGCAGGGTGGTGTCGAGGCCGTCGAAGACCGCGACCGAGTCGGTGAGCGAACCGGCGGGCCCGCCGACCGCGATGTTCACGCCGGGCGGGGCGTGGGCGCCGGCCACCGTGCGCAGCTCGTCGACCTTGTCGGTGACGTCGTCCTCGCCGTCCAGCGGCACGACCGTCATCACGGCCTCGCCGTCCTCGGACGGGATCGGCTGCGAGACCTTCTGACCGGCGGGGACGTAGCGTGCGAAGGCGTCCCGGTCACGTTCCGCCGTGGCCTTGGCGCCCTCGCCGGTGTACACGACGACCGCCGGCATGAGGGTGTCCGTACGGAACTTCTCCAACTCCGTGTTGACCCGCGCGGATTCGGCGCCGCGCGGCAGGAAGGCGTTGGGTCCGGACTCCTCGACGTCGCCGAGTTTTCCGGCCAGCGGGCCGAGGGCGACGGCCAGGATCAGCCAGGCCGCCAGGACCAGCATCCCCCAGAGGGGGGACCGCCAGCCACGCCGCTCGCCGGGCGCGAGGGCGACGCGCTGCAACAGCGCACGCATGGGTAATCTCCTTACGTAGGGAGCGCGCCGCCGATCCGTCTCGACGGTCGGCGTCAGGGCGCACGGGACCCGCACCACGGCGTGTTCAGGTGTGACGACCTGCCGTGGCGCAGGAATCGGGTGTGTCCGAGCTCGATGCTTCCTCGGTACGGCCGGGAGTTGCCGCTCCCGGCCGTACGTCTTGGCTCTTCGAGCCGGGCGTCTATTCGATCTCGCGCATCATCTTCTCCATCGAGGACACCGCGAGCCGCGTCTGTGTCAGCTCGTCCAGGGTCTGCCGCTGCTCCTCGACCGTGCGGCGCTGCAACTCCACGGTGTCCTCAAGGAGTTGGGCGTAGCGCGTGGCGAGGTCCTTGTACTGCTGCTCGCGCGCGGCCAGCATGCGGGCCCGCCAGGTGGCGGCGATCTGCCAGACGATCACGATCAGCAGGCTGAAGAGCCCGGCCGCGCCCACGGCGCCGACGACGGCGCCCACCACGTCGTCGCCGGCGGCGAGTGTCACCTGTTCCCCATTCACTTCGCTTCCTCTTTCTCGGCCTCGGTGAGCGTGGCTGCCGCCCGGGCGATGATCCGGGGCGTCAACTCGTAGAAGAACGGCGTGACGTCGAAGTACTTCATCGCCTTGCCGTCCTCGGCGAGTTCGAGCGTGCCGACGACCAGTCCCGCCGCCTCCAGTCGCTGCAGGTGCATGTGCAGCAGCGGTCGGCTGATGCCGATCTCGCGCGCCAGCGCACTGACGTAGTTCCGGCGCTCCAGGAGTGCCGCGACGATGCGCATCCGGTGCGGATTGCCGAGGGCGGAGAGCACCTTCAGCAGCTCGTCGCCCGTCGGTGCCGCAGGCGGGACCTCGGGCATCGCGGCCCCTTTCCGTCATACCTGTCAGAAAAGGCTGACAGGGGCAGCCAGCACCTGTCAAAGATTCCTGACACATATCGGGGGAGGATGGGGGACATCTCAGGGTCGGCTCGGGGGTGGGGTCGGGGAGCCGGTGTTGCCGGAGGTGAGGAGCCGGGCCGTGGGTTTCAGTCGGCCAGCGTGGAGGCCAGCGCCTTGGTCGCGTCCACGAGTTCGAGGTCCTGCTCGGCCAGGAGGCCCGGGAGGGTGCCGCGTTGGGCGCGCACGGCGTGACGGGCGGCGGATTCCCACTCGACGTGGTGTCCGTGGCGGCGGAGTTTCGGGTAGGCGGCGGCCGTGGTCTCCCATTGCCGGGCATCGGCGATGTTCCGCAGCAGGCGCAGGATCTGTGCGCGGCATGTCGTCTGCGGGCGCCGAACCAGGTCCCACAGGAACGGGACTGTCACGGCGGTGGCCTGCCCGACCACGAAGCCGTGCCGGCAGATGCGGTGCCGCAGTCGGTCCAGTGCGTCCTGCGCGGCGGCTTCGTCGCCCGAGGCGATGGCGGCGAGCAGGTAGGGGATGGCGGCGGCGGACCCCGTCGAGTCCTCGATGTCGCCCCAGGGCACGAGACCGACGTCGCGGAGTGTGGTGGCCTGATCGGACCGCCGCACCGTTTCCTCACCGCCTGCGTGCTCGGTGAGTGGTCGCATGTCAGGCGCCCCCTGTGGCCAGCATGGCCCAGACGGTCTTGCGTGAGGGGGTGTGGCGCGTCCAGCCCCAGTGCTGCGACAGGGCCTCCACGATCAACAGGCCACGGCCGTGTTCGCTGAACGCGTCCGGCGCGTGCGCCGCACGCGGAAGTCCGGCGCCCTGGTCGGTCACGGCACAGACCAGGTGGGCCGTGCGGCGCGTGAGTCGCAGCCATACGTCGCAGTCGGCGTCGTCGGGGGTGTCGCTCTTGCGGCCGTGCAGCACGGCGTTGGCGGCGAGTTCGGAGACGATGGTCAGCGCGTCGTCCCGGCACTCGCCCAACTCCCATTCACCCAGCATGCGGTCGGTGAACTCACGGGCCAGCGCGCATCCCTCGTTGCTGCCGGGCAGGCGCAGGGTGGCGGTGTGGCGTGTGGGGCGCGATGCGGGGGAGAGGGGCGCGGCCTGGTGTGCCGGGACCCCGATCGGGCCAGACCAGAGTGCTGGGCGCGCGGGCTGCGACACGGCATCTCCTGAGGTGGCGTCAGGGCGTCAGGACCAGGCGCCAGTGCGGGTGTTGGCGACGGGGTTATTATCCACCTCGAAAGCCAGTCCGTGCAATTTCACGAGAAATTGCGCGTGTGGATCGAGCCAGTCGTGCGCGAGGAGACTGCAGTGACGTCAGTTCCGAACGGGGTGCAAGCGAGTTCACTGGGCGTCCGCTGGACCAAGAGCCGGCACAGCAACGCCGAGGGCAACTGCGTCGAGGTGGCGCCGTTGGTCGAGGGAGGTGTGGCGATCCGCAACTCCCGGGATCCGCACGGACCCGCGCTGGTCTACACGTCCGCCGAGGTCGCGGCCTTCCTGGCCGGGGTGAAGGACGGCGAGTTCGACGACCTGCTCTGAAGGGCGATCGGCGCGGCCCGCACCCGGCTCCGGCCCGGAACATGCGCACAGGGCCCAACCGGTGCGATAATGCGGGCTGTTGCCCTCCGCCCACGGGGAGTCAGGATGCCCTCGGAATCACCGCGTGTCTCCCGGCTCGAGCCGTACCTGCATCGCGCCGAGCCCGCGCCGACCCTGCTGAAGATGCTGGTCGGCGTGCAGCTGGCGGGCCTGCGCGAGGACGCGGCCATGGCGCAGGAACAGGCGGCGCGGGCCGTGGGGTTCAGCCCGGCGAAGCTGTCCCGCATCGAGGCGGGCAAGGGCCGCCGACCACCCACCGAGGACGACGTCCGCGCGCTGCTGGACCTGTACAAGACGGATGAGTACGAGGCGTCCGTCCTCCTGCAACTGCTGCGGCGAGCCGGTGAGCCCGGCTGGTGGCAGCGCTTCGACAAACGGTTGATGCCGGAGTGGTTCGACCGGCTCGTCGGCTTGCAGGAAGCGGCCGATTCCATCCGTACGTTCGAGATCCAGTACGTCCCCGGACTGCTCCAGACTCCCGCCTACACACGCGCCGTCGTGCAGCGTGGCCTGCCCTCGGCCCCGGACCGCGAGGTGAACCGCCGCGTGGAACTGCGCACCAAGCGCGCGGAGCTGCTGGGGCGGCCGGACGCGCCGCAGTTGTGGGCGATCGTCGACGAGTCCGTGCTGCTGCGGGTCATGGGCAGCCGCGACATCATGCGCGAACAGCTGGAACATCTCGTCACGATGGCCGAGCAGTCGCACGTCGTCATCCAGGTCGTCCCCCTGGACGTGACCAACGCCTCCGCACCGGCCATCCCGGTCACCTACCTGCGCTTCGGCGGTCTCGACCTCCCGGACATCGTCTACCTGGAGCACATCAGGAGCGCCACGTTCCTGGAGGACCGCGACGAGACCGAGCAGTACCGCGTGGCGCTGGACCAACTGGCCGACGACGCGCTGAGCCCCCGTGACTCCCTCGGTCTGCTGCGCGAGACCGTCAAGCAGAGGTACGGGGGCGAGTGAGCCGGTGCCGCTCCGTCACAGGATGCGGCCGGCTCCGCCGAACTCGATCCACTCCTGGGTGAGTTGACGCGGCGCCACTTCGTTGTCGGGCCGCCAGGTGGACACCTCCACCAGGCCGGGTTCGAGGATCTCCAGCCCCTCGAACCACTGCGCGACGTCCTTCTCCTCGCGCACTCGGCCCCAGTGCCCCTGCGTGGCCTTGTCCATGAAGTCGGTGACGAATTCCCGCACCTTCGGGTCCTCGCTGACCAGTTGGCACATCACGAGGCAACTGCCGGGCGCGAGCCGCTCGGTCACCCGCTGCACCACGGCGAGGGGGCCGTCCGTGTCGCTGTCCGGGATGCAGTGGAACACCGAGTTGAACAGCACGCCCACCGGCTGCGAGAAGTCGATGAGACGCTGGGTGTCGGCGTGGGAGAAGATCACGTCGGTGTCGCGCATGTCGGCCTGGATCACGGCCGTACGGTCGTTCTGGTCCAGCAGCGCGCGGCCGTGCACCAGCACCATCGGGTCGTTGTCCACGTACACCACGCGCGAGGTCGGGTCGATGCGCTGGGCCACCTGGTGCACGTTGTTCTGCGTGGGCAGACCGGACCCGTGGTCCAGGAACTGCCGGATGCCGTACTCCTGCGCCAGCGTCCCCACCACCCGCTGGAGGAAACTGCGGTTGTTCAACGCCAGCGCCCGGGTGCTGGGCACCACCTTGTCCAGCTCCTCGCAGGCGGCACGGTCGACCGCGTAGTTGTCCTTGCCGCCCAGATAGTGGTCGTACATGCGCGCGGCCGTCGGAACCGTGGCGTCGATCTTGGTGGACAACCGCTTCCCGGACTCCATCGTCTCCCCAGTCACCTACCGCACCGAGCTGACCGGTGCGTGAGGCAATCCATCCTAGAGACAAGGGACTTGACCCAGCCACCGTATGTGCGAAGTCCCCACAGTCGGCGCGGTGCGCCCGCGCCGACCACAGATGCGCCGCCGTCAGGTCCGGTGCCGCCGCGCGCGGCGCAGGAAGGGACGCTCGACGAGGTAGTACGACAGCAGGGCCATCGCCAAGGTCAGCACCACCGTGCCCGTCAGCAGGCCGACCTCGACGTCGAGGGAGGCCAGCAGCCGCACGACGGGGTAGTGCCACAGGTAGATGCCGTAACTGAGATTCCGGCCGGTCCAGGCGAGCGGCGCGAACCCCAGCAGCCGGGACGGCAGTCCGTCGGGCCGCAGTTCCAGCCCTGCGACCAGGGTGGCGGACAGCGCGGCCACGGCGAGAATCCCGCCCGTGTACCAGAGGGCGGTCCAGATGCCGGCGTTCCCGGTCACCGGCACCTTCCAGGCCACGAGCGCGAGCAGGGCGAGGGCGGGGAGGGCCAGCCGCCCGGCCCAGACACGCAGCAGGCGCAGCCGAGGGTCGTCCTGGCGCAACCGTGCCAGGACCACGGCTACCAGGGCTCCGGCCAGCAGTTCGTCGGCGCGGGTGTCGGTGCCGTTGTAGATGCGGTGGACGGCGTCCGGATGCCACAGGACGCAGCGCCACAGGAAGGGCAGCACGCACAAGGCGGCGGTGCACAGGAGGACCGTACGCGCCCGCAGGCGGCGCACCAGGCCCAGCAGCAGAAGCGGCCACAGCAGATAGAACTGCTCCTCCACGCCCAGCGACCAGGTGTGGGCGAGCGGGCCTCCGTACGACCCGGAATCCGCGGCCCTGAAGACGTTCGTCAGGAAGGTCGCCGCGAGGCCCACCGCCTGCCAGGAGCCGTCGAAGCTCCACAGCGAGGTCGTCGTCGCCAGCACCAGACACACCGCGCAGAGCGCCAGCAGGGCCGGGACCAGACGCAGCCAGCGGCGCCGGTAGAAGGGGAGCAGGGCGAGGGTGCCGGTGCGGGAGTACTCGGCGAGCAGCTGGCGGGTGATGACGAAGCCGCTGATGGTGAAGAAGACGTCGACGGCGATCGAGCCGCCCGGGACCAGTGTGTGGTCGACGTGGTAGACGAGGACCAGGGCGACCGCGAGGGTGCGCAGGCCGTCCAGCGCGTCGACCCTGCTGTTGTGCAGGGTCGCGGAAGGGAACCCCCGGCGTGCACCTGATGCCGCCGGGGCCGTGCGTCTCCGGCCCGTGACCGCCGTACTTCTCTCGCTTGCTGCTACGGCTGTCGAGTCCGGTGTACTGGCCATGAACGAGATCGCTTCTCACCTGCCGACTGTTTTCCGGGTAACCCGGTTCACCTGTCCGCAAAGCACGATCACATTCCTGTCTGTCACCCAGCTGTACGAATCCGAGGGCGAGCCGATGAGACGGCTGTCAGGCGGGACGAGTACGACCCGGTGGTGTCAGTGGCCTCCCGTATCGTTCCGGCCACCACTCACCTACCGGGAAGAATCAGAGAGTTGACTGACCTGTCCGCGTTTCCGTTGCCCTTCCAAGCCTCCCGTTCCATAGGGTTCGCGACTCCCCGGACACTGCGGGAGCTCCAGATGATGGAGTGCAGTGCACAGATCCGGGCGAAGCCGCGATGGTTCGACAAGATGAACGACGCCGACATCGTCGCCAGGTGGACGCGGGAAGCGATCGACCAGGGCCTCACCGAGGCGCAGGTCGACTACGTGCTGTCCGAACTGCGGCACTACGCCGCCCTGCGCGACGCGCGCACCGGCATCGAGGTGTCCGCCGTCGACGGAGTGTGGCAGTCGGACACCCTCGTCGAGGATGAGCTCGGAGTGCGGCTGCGTGAGGCGGTGCGGGCTCTGGAGGAGGTCCCCGAAGGGGAACAGGACTGGCATCCCGGGTCCGACGGCCTCGTACTGGATCTGGTCCACCCCTCGCTGTTCTGCCTGGTGAGAGGCGTGAGCGGCGAACCGGAGCGGGCTTGGCACAATCCGACGGACCGCTACTCGAAGTACGAGTTCTCGGAGAAGTTCCAGTGGCTGCCGACGGACGTGGACGTCAGCGAGGACGGCGCCGTCGCCTTCCGGTCCTACGTCAACAACGTCCACCCCGAGACGCATCGCGAACTGCTCGCCGTGCTGCCGGACTTGTGCGCCCGCTTCCGCCCGCTCTGGGAGAACGTGCTGACCGACCTGCGCCATCCGCGACCGCTGCGGATCACGGCCGATCCGTACGGGTGGTACGACTCGGAGCCGGAGTACCCGGACGAGTCCTCCTACGGCGATGAAGAGGCGTACGCCGAAGCCGTCGAGGCATGGGAAGAAGCGCACGACACCTGGTGGGAGAACCGCCGTCCGGTCGTCCCGGACGCCCCCGCCTTCACGCCGCCCCAGATGCCCGACGCGTCGGCCCGCATCGACCTGCGCGGCCGCTCTCTCCAGGTCATCGTCAAGGTCGCCGCCATTCACCTCACCCCCGACCGGCCCGAGTACCCCGGCGGCTCCTGGCATGTCGAGGGGATGCTGAACGAGCGGATCGTCTCGACCGGCATCTACTACTGGGACAACGAGAACATCACCGACAGCCACCTGAGTTTCCGGGCGGCACTCGACGACCCGAGCTACGAGCAGAACGACGACAACGGTGTGCGCGAGGTCTACGGCCTGGAGGACGAGGACGCCCTGAACCAGGTTCTGGGCTCGGCGTCCACGCCCGCGGGGCGCTGCCTGGCCTTCCCGAACGTCCTGCAGCACCGCGTCGGTTCGTTCCGTCTCGCGGACCCGACCCGCCCGGGACATCGCAAGATCCTCGTGTTCTTCCTGGTGGACCCGTCGCAGAGGATCGTCTCGACCTCCGATGTGCCTCCGCAGCAGCCGTGGTCCGACTCCTCGACCATGACGCTGGAGCAGGCCAAGGAGTACCGCGACCAGCTCATGCAGGAACGCAAGTTCTTCGTCGACGAGCACAACGAGCAGCTCTACGAACGGGAGTTCTCCCTCTGCGAACACTGAGCCGCAGAGCGGCCCCTGCGCGCGCGGGTGCGCAGGGGCCGCGGGGAGGGGTGGGTGGTGCTCAGCGCCAGCCCAGTGCCGGGGCCACGTGGGTCAGGATGCTCTCGATCACGTGGGCGTTGTAGGCGACTCCGAGCTGGTTCGGCACGGTGAGGAGCAGGGTGTCGGCGGCGGCGACCGCTTCGTCCTGGGCGAGCTGCTTGACCAGGACGTCGGGTTCGGCGGTGTAGGAACGGCCGAAGATCGCGCGGGTGTTGGCGTCGATGTAGCCGATCTGGTCCTTGGAGTTGCCCTCACGGCCGAAGTAGGCGCGGTCACGGTCGTCGACCAGGGCGAAGATGCTGCGGCTGACCGACACCCGCGGCTCACGGGTGTGCCCCGCCTCCCGCCAGGCCTCGCGGTAGACCTCGATCTGCTTGCGCTGCTGGACGTGCAGCGGTTCGCCGCTCTCGTCGTCCTTGAGGGTCGAGCTCTGCAGGTTCATCCCGAGGCCGGCCGCCCATGCCGCGGTGGCGTTCGAGCTGGACCCCCACCAGATACGGTCCCTCAGGCCTTCGGAGTGCGGTTCGACGCGCAGCAGCCCCGGCGGGTTGGAGAACATCGGGTTCGGGTTGGGCTCGGCGAATCCCTCGCCCCTCAGCACGTCGAGGAGCCGCTCCGTGTGAGCGCGTGCCATGTCGGCGTCGGTGGCTCCCTCGGACGGCAGATGCCCGAAGTGCCGCCAGCCGTCGATGACCTGCTCCGGGGAGCCCCGGCTGATGCCGAGCTGCAGTCGGCCGCCCGAGATCAGGTCCGCGGCGCCCGCGTCCTCGGCCATGTACAGCGGGTTCTCGTAGCGCATGTCGATCACGCCGGTGCCGATCTCGATGCGGCTGGTACGCGCGCCGATGGCGGCGAGCAGCGGGAACGGCGAGGCGTACTGCCGCGCGAAGTGATGGACACGGAAGTACGCGCCGTCGGCACCCAGCTCCTCCGCGGCCACCGCGAGGTCGATCGCCTGGAGGAGGGCGTCCGAGGCGGAGCGCGTCTGAGAGTGCGGCGATGGTGTCCAGTGTCCGAAGGACAGGAACCCGATCTTTTTCATACCACTTTCAACAATCAAGGTCGGAGTTCATTCCCGACCGGAATCTGCGGCGCCCATGCGGCTGTGACCGGCGCTTTCACCGAAGATCCTGGCCCGACGTCGACCGATCACGTCCCCATGCGGCCAGCGGCCTGAGCGCCTCGTTGAGGCGTGTGCCCTCCTCGGTCAGCGAGTACTCGACCCGGGGCGGCACCTCGTCGTAGGCGACACGGCGTACGACACCGTCCGCTTCCATCTCGCGCAGGTGAGAGGCCAGCACCTTCTCGGTGATCCCGGGGACCAGTCGGCGCAGTTCGCCGAAGCGTCGGTAGGGGTGCTCGTGGAGCGCCCAGAGGATCAGCACCTTCCACTTGCCGCCGATCACTTCCATCGCGGTGTCGATCCCGCAGACGTGCCCCTGTGCTGCGCCCGGCCGGTTCAGCGTCGTCATGCCCCCACCCTTCCGAGGTGCTCACTCACCCCGGGGTAACCACCCACTACCAAGTGCGTACTTGATCACCTCCGGGCCTGCGACCAGCCTAATCCGCATGACACAGAACACCGTTGAGAAGACCCCCGTCACCCTGCTGGGCCTCGGCGCGATGGGCACCGCCCTCGCTCGGGCGTGGCTGGCCGCCGGCCACCCGCTGACCGTCTGGAACCGCAGTCCGGCCCGCGCCGCGGCGCTCGCCGCCGAGGGCGCGAACGTCGCGGACAGCGCGGCTGAGGCGGTCGCGGTCAACCCCCTCGTCGTCGTATGTCTACTGGACGACGCCTCGGTCGGCGAGGCGCTGACCGGCATCGACCTGACCGGCAGGGACCTGGTCAACCTGACCACGAGCACACCCGCCCAGGCCCGCGCCCGCGCCGAGTGGGCTCGCGCGCACGGCGCCCGCTACCTGGACGGCGGAATCATGGCGGTCCCGCCGATGATCGGCGTCCCGGAAGCCGGAGGCTACGTCTTCTACAGCGGTTCGCAGGAGGTGTTCGAGGGACACCGGGAGACCTTGGGCGTCCCGGCCGGAACCACCTACGTCGGCCAGGACGCGGGCTTCGCCGCTCTGCACGACGTGGCACTGCTCAGCGCCATGTACGGGATGTTCGCCGGGGCCGCGCACGCCTTCGCGCTGATCCGCAAGGAGGACATCGACCCCGCCTCGCTCGCCCCCCTGCTCGCCGACTGGCTGGTCGCGATGGCCCCGGCGGTTCATCAGACCGCCGACCAGTTGCGGAGCGGCGACTACACCAAGGGAGTCGTGTCCAACCTCGCCATGCAGGTGGCCGGCACGCCGACCTTCCTGAGCACCGCCGAACAGCAGGGCGTCAGCCCGGAACTGCTCACCCCCTACTTCGAGTTGATGCGCCGCCGCCTCGCCGAAGGCAGCGGAGAGGAGGACCTGACCGGCGTGATCGACCTGCTGCTGCGCTAGGCCGTGCGGCTGGAGCGGGGAGCTCACGGTCGCCCGCACCAACCGTCGTGGGGCGGCAGTTCGGCCAGGGCCCGTTCCACCGCCGTGAGGACCGGCAGGGGTGCCTTGTCCAGGGGTTCGCGCAGTTCTCGGCCGCGCCACCATCGCGTCGTACGGCGAAACGTGTCCGCGCGCACCTCGTCGATCCCGCGTATGGCGTCCAGGACGGCCTGGTACGCCGTCCGGTCGTCGATGACGGTGTCCAGGCCGCTGCCGAGACTCAGTGGGCCGCGCGGTGACGTCGGCCGGGAATGGTGCTCGACCCAGGTGTGGGCGCCGCTGCCCACGACGTGGCGGGCTCCGGAAGGCAGCTCGACGACGGCGAGCGTGTTCGGAGGGATCCGGGCGTGGAAGGTGACGTCATCGCCGTCGCGGCGCCACCCGGCTTCGGCGCGTCCGTACGGCGTCTCGTGCCACACCGAGGCGTCGTCCAGGTCGTCGAGCAGCGTCGGCGCGATGCGGATGACCCGGTACGCCGGTTCCAGCGGGGCCAGTCCGGCGACGCCGCGGTGCAGCCAGTCGGCCACGCCGCCCAGCGCGTAGTGGTTGAAGGACGTCATCTGGCCGGGGTTGATCGAGCCGTCCTCCAGCATGGAGTCCCAGCGTTCCCACACCGTGGTCGCGCCCATGGTGACGGGATACAGCCAGGAGGGGCATTCCGTCTGCGTCAGCAGCCGTGAGGCGGCCGCGGCGTGGCCGGTCGCTGTCAGCGCCTCGCAGACGATCGGGGTGCCGACGAAGCCGGTCGCGATGCGATAGCCGGCGGCGCGGACCAGGTCGCGCAGGCGATCGCCCAGGGCCTGCCGGCGCTCGTCGCGGACGAGGTCGAAGACGATGGCGAGCGCGTACGCGGTGGGGGAGTCGGACATCATGCGCCCGTGCGGCGTGACGTAGGCGCCGCGGAAGGCCTCGGCGATCCGCTCCGCCAGCTCCGAGAAGCGACGGGCGTCACCTTCCAGGCCGAGGAGAGCGGCTGTCTGCGCGGTGAGGTGCGCCGAGCGGTGGAAGTACGCGGTGGCCACGATGCCCGCGTCGGTCTTGGCCTCCCCGGGCCGCTCGGGCGGCGCGTCGGGATCGAGCCAGTCGCCGAACTGCAGTCCTTCCTCCCACAGCAGCGAACTGCCGGCCCGCTCGCGCACCACCTCGACCCAGGCCGCCATGGCCGCGTAGCAGTCCTTGAGCGTGGCGTGGTCGGCGTAGCGTTCCCACAGCACGGACGGTACGACGGTGACGGCGTCGCCCCAGGCGGCAACGGGCTTGAGAAGTCCGGGTACTTGGGGGATCACGGCCGGGACGACCATCGGCACCACCCCGTCCGCGGCACGCTGCTCCAGCCTGACGTCCTCCAGCCAGGAGCGCAGGAAGGCGTCGCAGTCGTAGAGGAAGGCGGCGGTGGGGGCGAAGACCTGGATGTCGCCGGTCCAGCCGAGGCGTTCGTCGCGCTGCGGGCAGTCGGTGGGCAGGGAGAGGAAGTTGCCGCGCATGCCCCACACGACGTTGTCGTGGAAGCGCTGCAACAGCGGGTGGGAGGTGGTGAAGTCGCCGGTGCGGGCCATGTCGGTGTGCAGCACGGCCGCCGTGACGTCGGCGGGGTCGAACTCGCCCGGCCAGTCGTCGACTTCGACGTAGCGGAAACCGTGGAAGGTCCACTTCGCTTCCCAGACCTCCTCGCCGTCGCCGCTGAGGGTGTAGCGGTCGGTCGCCGCGGCGTTGCGCAGGGGGCGGGTGCCGAGTTCGCCGTGTTCGAGGACTTCGGCGTGGCGCAGGGTGATGGTGTGTCCGGCCTCGCCGGTGACCCGGATGCGGACCCGGCCGACGAGGTTCTGGCCGAAGTCGAGGAGGGTCCTGCCGCTCGGTGAGGTCAGGACGTGTGCGACGGAGCGGTGCTCGATCACGCGTACGGGGGGTGCTGAGCGCGGGGTCGGCGTGACGTCGGGGACGCGGGGGAGTCGTACGGGGTTCCAGTGCGCGTCGTCGAAGGCGGGGCGGGCCCAGTCGGGTACGGCCAGGCGGGCGTCGTAGGTCTCGCCCTGGTACAGGCCGGCGGACACGACGGGGCCGGGTGCCCAGCGCCACCGTTCGTCGGTGGTCACCGTGTCGACGGTGCCGTCCTCGTACTCCAGGGTGAGTTGCGCGGCGGCCGTCGGCGGTCCTTCGTAGAAGCGTTCGGCGGCGTCGCGGAAGCCGTAGCGCTCGGTGTACCAGCCGCCGGTCAGGGTGATGCCGAGCGCGTTGCGGCCGGGGCGGATCAGGTGGGTGACGTCGGCGATGTCGAGCTGGACGCGCCATTGGTAGCTGCTCCAGCCGGGCCCGCGATCTCCGGGGTCGTCGCACTGGCCAGCTCGAACGCGAGGTAGCCGATCACCGGGCTGACCCCGGTGCGCAGGATGCGGGCCGCGTCGTTGGGCACGAATCCCAGGGCGTCCACCGCCTGCCGGATCCGCTCCCGGGTGGCCTCGGAGAGCTTGTGGGGCTTGTGGAAGTAGTTCGACACGGACGACTGGGAGACCCGGGCGAGCTCGGCGACATCCCTGATGGTGACCTTGTTCAGGAGCCCTCCCGGACACGTGCCTCACGCCGCGGCTCAGCGGCGTGACCATGCTAGTCCCGACGGACTCGGCGGCGGGAACGGCTTTCGTCCGTCACGACAGGGGCGTTGGGGCGGGGCCTCGCCGGAGGTCGGGTGGGCCGACCCCGGGTCGGCTGCGGTGACAGGCATACGGTCCCGCGGGCGTACGTCGGCCTAGGCGGAGCCGTGCCCGGTGCGGGCGAGACGGACCATGGCGCGGTAGAGGGCCGCAGGCGCCGGGGCATCGGGCACCGGGGGGATCGGTGCGCCGGGTGCGGCGTAGGAGCGGATCATGTGGCCGACGAGGCGGCGCCAGGCGTCGGGGGCGGAGTCGTCGGCGGCGGCGATGACGCCGGCGTTGGCCATCTGCAGGATGACCAGGTCCTCCGGGACGAAGTCCGCGCGCAGGTGCCCGCTGCTGCGAGCCCGGGCGATGAGTTCGAGGAATCCGTTGTACGACTCGGTACGGCGGGCCTCCAGCGCCTTGGCGGCCGGGAACGACATGGTCAGGACGTCGGCGAAGCCGCGGTCGGCGGCCTGCATGGCGCAGACGGCGTGGATGTAACCGGTGAAGCCGTGCCAGGGGTCGGGGTCGGCGAGCGCCTCGGCGACGGCGGCGGCGTAGGCGTCCATGCGGTCGGCGAAGACCGCGTTGATGAGCTCCTCCCGGGTGGCGAAGCGTCGGCTGAGCGTGGCTTTTCCGACGCCCGCCTCGCGGGCGACCGAGGCCATGGACACGCCGAGCCCTTCCCTGGCGAAGAGGCGGCGGGCGGCGGCCAGGATGAGGTCGCGGTTGCGCTCGGCGTCGGCCCGCAGTCTCGCCTCGGGCTCCTGGCCCGGGCTCCGGTCGGAAGGTGTTGAGGTCATGCCCCCATCCTAGCCAAGTGGAACAGGCGGCCCACTTCTGCTGTTACGCTCGGAAGCAGCGGAACCGGGAAGGCCGGTCCACTTATGGAGAGGTGCTGTCATGCGTGCTGTCACTCTGGACGCGGTTCCGGCCGCCCCAGCCGTGAGCGAGGTGGAACCGCCCCGCCCCGAGGCCGGAGAACTGCTGGTGAAGGTTGCCGCCTCCTCGGTGAACGGCTTCGATCTCGCCGTCGCCGCGGGCTACCTGAACGGCATGATGGAGCACCGCTTCCCGCTGGTGCTCGGCAAGGACTTCGCGGGAACCGTCGAGGCGCTCGGCGCGGACGTGGCGGGCTTCGACGTCGGTGACGCGGTCTTCGGGGTCGTGATGAAGCCGTTCCTGGGCACCGGGTCGCTGGCCGAGTACGTCACCGTCTCCGCCGGATACGGCGTCGCCAAGCTCCCGGCGGGCCTGGCGGAGGCGGACGCGGGCGCGCTCGGCGTCGCCGGGACGACGGCCTCGGACAGCCTGAACGCAGTGGCCCTGGCCGAGGGCGAGACGGTGCTGATCTCCGGAGCCGGCGGCGGCGTCGGATCGCTGGCCGTACAGCTCGCCGCCGCCCGCGGGGCAAGGGTGATCGCGACCGCTCGCCCCGGCACCCAGACCGACTTCGTCACCGGCCTGACCCACACCGCGGTCCACGTGGTCGACTTCACCGGCGACCTGGAGGCCCAGGTCCGCGCCGTCGCGCCGGACGGCGTGGACGCGGTGCTGCACCTGGCGGGCGACGGCGCCCAGCTCGCCGGCCTGCTGCGGCCGGGCGGCCGGATCGCCTCACCCGCGGGCCTGACCCCGGACGCCGTCAAGGACGAGTCCGTCACCGTCCACCCGATCATGGCCGACCCGAACGCGGCGACCCTGACCACCCTGGCCGAACAGGTCGTCTCCGGGGCGCTGCGCGTACCCGTCACCGCGACCTACGCCCTGGAGCAGGCCGCGGACGCGTTCACCGCCTTCGGCTCCGGCACCCCCGGCAAGGTCGTCGTCACCCTCTCCTGAAGCCCACCCCCGGCAAGGTCGCCGTCACCCTCTCCTGAAGCCCACCCCCGTCACGGAAAAGAGTCCCGCATGCCCACCATCGCCATCATCGGTGCAGGCCCCGGCATGGGCCTGGCCATCGCCCGCACCTTCGGCAGCCGCGGCTACGACGTCGCCCTGATCGCCCGCACCAAGGAGAAGCTCCAGAGCCTCGTCGACCAGCTCGCCGAGGAGGGCATCACGGCCGAGGCGTTCCCCGCCGACGTCCTCGACCGGCCCTCCCTGACCGCCGCTCTGGACGCCGTGCGGGCCCGCTTCGGCGCCATCGACGTACTGGAGTACTCACCGGCCGCGCACTCCCCGGTCCCCGGTCATTCCCTGGCCACCCCGTCGGAGTCCACCGTGGACAACCTGCAACCGCAGATCGAGTACTACCTCTACGGCGCCCTCACCGCCGCGCAGGCGGTCCTGCCCGCGATGCGGGAGGCCGGCGCCGGGACCCTGCTGTTCACCACCGGCGGCGGTTCCGTCGACCCGGTGCCGATGCTCGGCAACGTCAACGCCGCCTCAGCAGCCCTGCGCAACTGGGTGCTCAACCTGGACAAGGAGCTGGCCGGCAGCGGCGTGCACGCCGCGCACGTGGCGATCGGCGTCTGGATCGGCGGGGGCGGCCCGGAAGGCTTCCCGACCGCGGAGGCCGAGGACATCGCCCCCCTGTACTGGCAGCTTCACGAAGACCGCGCCCGCTCCGAGGCCGTCTTCACCGCCTGATCGAGCCACCCACTCCGCTCACGGGGAGGCGCGTCCGCTGCCTCCCCGCCCGTCCCCCTCTGCCAAGGAACCCGTGCATGAACGTCTTCTTGTGGATAGTCCAGGCCGTGCTGGCCGCCATGTTCGCCATGGCCGGCGTCATGAAGTCCACCCAGCCGAAGGAGAAGCTCGTCGGCCGGCTGCCCTGGACGGCCGACTTCTCGCAGAACACCGTCCGCCTCATCGGCATCGTCGAGTTCGCGGCGGCGCTCGGCCTGATCCTGCCGGCGGCCACCGACATCGCCCCCGTGCTGACCCCGCTGGCCGCAACCGGTCTGGGCGTGGTGATGGTGCTGGCCGCGCTCACCCACGCCCGCCGCAAGGAACCGAGCGCGATCGCCTTCAACGCCGTCCTGCTCGCCCTGGCCGCCCTGGTGGCCTGGGGCCGATTCGGCCCGTACAGCTTCTGATCCCCAACTGCCCCTCATCGCAAGGAACCCCTCTCATGCGCGTCACCGTCCTCGGTGCGAGTGGCGCCATCGGGCGCCTCGTTGTCCAACAGCTCCTCGACTACGGCCACGAGGTCACGGCCCTGGTCCGCAGCCCCGCCAAACTCGCCCTCACGCACACCCATCTCACGGTCGTCACCGGGCAGTTGTCGGACCGCGATGCCGTCGAGCGAGCCGTGAGCGGCACCGACGCGGTGATCAGCGCGCTCGGCCCGTCGATGAAACGGTCCACGACCGGCCGCGAGGTGACCGACGGAACCCGCGCTGTCGTGAAGGCCATGGAGACGGAGCAGGTCACCCGCTTCATCGGCCTCGCCACGCCCTCGCTTGCGGACCCCCAGGACCGACCGCACTGGAAGCACAAGGTGCTACCCGTCATGGCGGGGCTGATGTTCCCCAACGCGCTGGCAGAACTGAAGGGCATGACCGCGGCCGTCACCGACTCGGACCTCGACTACACCATCGCCCGCATCACCGTCCCCACGAACAAGCCCGCCACCGGACGCATCCGCTCGGGCTTCCTCGGCCACGACAGGATCGGCTCCGCCATGAGCCGCGCCGACATCGCCGCGTTCCTGGTCTCCCAGCTCACCGACGCCCGCTACCGGCGGGCCATGCCCGCGATCAGCAACTGAAGCCAGGAATCCGCG
The DNA here is from genome assembly GCF_015163075.1 of Streptomyces justiciae. GTDB lineage: Bacteria > Actinomycetota > Actinomycetes > Streptomycetales > Streptomycetaceae > Streptomyces > Streptomyces justiciae. The sequence continues at coordinate 53,455 of NZ_JADDXU010000025.1, read as the reverse complement.
ATGACCTTCGAACTCGGCGTCTACTCCTTCGGCGTGGGCGAGCACCACATGCGGGCGATGCCCCTGCCCTCGCCCACCTCCGTGGTCAACGCCGCCGCGGCCACCACCCAGCGCTACGTCAGAGGCTTCGGCGCCCGACCGGGCATCGCACGTTGAAGGGGCGCCAGCGGGCGCCGCGGTCCGTGGTGCCGGTGAACCCATGGACGGTCGCAAGGCTTCCGCCGTCCTCATGTCCTCGCTGAACCCGTCGGCGCCTCCGGTAGTGAGCGCCGGCTCAGCCGACGAGGTGGCCGACAGCCTTGGGGGAGGGGCCGTACTCGTTGGTGGTCGGGACGCTGTCCGCGGTCATGCCCACGAGGTACATGACCGGGCCGGCTATGGGGATCAGCGCGATGAGCATCCTCCGGCCTGACTTGCCGGTGTCGTGCAAGCGGCGTACGGAGACGCTCAGCATGGGCACGATGAACGGCAGGAGGAGGACGCCCAGCAGCGGGGTCTCCGTCACGAAGATGATTCCGGCGACGGCGCCGGTGGCGATGACGTAGACCAGTGAGAACCACCAGTACTCCGCGCGTCGTGCGCGACCGGAGAACGTGGCGTATTTGGCCGTGAGGCACACGCGTGCCGCGTCGGCGAACGACATGCGGGTCATGTCAAGCCTTTCGTCGGAAGGATGGAGTGGCCTATCCGTTCTTGATTCGGATAGGCCATTCCGGTTCACTCTTCACGCTACCACGGAAAATGGATAGGGTTATCTGCTTAGAGTGCAACGGGTGCGGAAGGAAGCGTGTGATGGACCGAGCGGGACGATCGGACGGTCAAGTCCAGTCGGCGGTACGGGAAGTGGCGGGGCGTCGAGTCTGGCCGGTCGCCCTCGGCGGAGCCGCGCTGTCGCTTCGGCCGGACCTCAGCCGGGAGACGGCGGCCGCGACGATCAACGCGGCGATCGACGGCGGAGTGAACCTCATCGACACCGCTCGCGCCTACACGACCGCCGATGAGGAGGCGCACAACGAGCGGCTCATCGGCGATGTGCTCGCCGCCCGCCAGGACGGGAGCTCCGTGATGGTGGCGACCAAGGGAGGTCATTTCCGAGCCGGGTCGGCGGAATGGAGGAACGACGCCCGTCCTGCCGCGCTGAGAGCGGACGTCGAGAGGAGCCTGCGGGCACTGAGGCGGGAGACGGTCGATCTGTACTTCCTGCACTGGCCCGACGCGGAGGTGCCCTTCGCCGAAAGCGTCGGCGCCCTCGGTGAGTTGCGCGCGGAAGGAAAGCTCCGAGCCGTCGGTGTATCCAACGTCGACCTGTCCCTCCTCGCCGCCGCGCGCACGGTCACCGCGATCGACGCCGTACAGAATCCGTACTCCGCATGCGACGGCGGCGATGACGAACTCCTTCGTGAATGCGAGCGCCACGGCATTCCGTTCATGGCGTACTCGCCGCTGCGGGGCTGGGACGCGGCCACGGCCTCACCTCGCCTCCTGGCCCTCGCGGCCGACCGCGGCGTCTCGCCGCAGCGACTGCTCCTCGCGTGGCTGCTGCATCGTTCCCCCGTCCTCCTGCCGATCAGTGGCGCCGGACGTCCGGAGACGGCGACTGACTCGGCCGCCGCCGCCCGGCTGTCTCTCCGTCCCGACGAGGTGCGAACCCTCGACGCCGTCATCCGCGATCACCGGGAGGCGGGGGCGGCTGCTCAGGACCCGAGCTGATCACGGTAACCGGATCGTGCTTTCCGGTTTGGTAGGGTTGCGGCCATGACCTCCCGGAACCAGAACGTCCACGGCACCGGCGGCGCGACGGACTCCGCAGGCCAGCCCATGCGCAGCGACGCCGAGCGCAACCGCGGGCGGATCATCGCCGCCGCGCGCACTGTCTTCGGGCGCGACGGACTGCACGCGTCGATGGCCTCGGTCGCACGGGAGGCAGGGGTGGGGATCGCCACCATCTTCCGGCACTTCCCCGCCAAGGAGGAGCTGGTCGCCGCGGTCTTCGCGGACCGCATGGAGGCGTACGCAAAGGCCACCGCCGAGGCCTTGGCCAAACCGGACCCGTGGGACGCCTTCACGGGTTACATCGAGGAGGTCTGTGCGATGCAGGCCGCCGACCGGGGCTTCGCCGACATGATGACCATGAGCTTCCCCGGCGCCGAGGCCCTGGAAGCGCTGCGTGCCCAGGCGTACCAGGGCTTCCTCGAACTCATCGACCGCGCCAAGGACAGCGGGCACCTGCGCGAGGACTTCACCAGCCGCGATCTCGTCCTGCTCCTGATGGCCAACGTCGGCGTCCTCAGTGCCATCGGCGATTCCGCCCCGGACGCCTGGCGTCGCCTGGTGGCGTGGATGATCCAGTCCTTCCAGGCGCCGGCCCGTGGACCGCTTCCGGACCCGCCGGAGGACGCCGCGCTGTACGAGGCGATGCGCCGCGCCAGCCAGGGCATGGGCTCCTCGGAGGCCGGTAAGCGGCGCTGACGTATCGGTCGGATGACCGATGCGCGCTCACCCGGCGAAGGCGCAGAGTTTGCGCAGTTCCGGGTGTGTCCTTCGGCAGGCGACGTGCCGCAGCACCCGCGTACGCCCAGGGAGGACTTCATGTCCGGCTTCGCCGATCTGGTCTTCGTGAACGGCTCCGTGCTCACCGTCGATCCCGACTTCACGGTGGCCCACGCGCTGGCGGTCACCGACGGCGTCATCGCGGCCGTAGGGGCCCGTGCGGACGTGGAGGATCTCGTCGGGCCGGACACCAGGGTCGTCGATCTGGACGGTGGCACGCTGCTGCCCGGTATCAACGACTCCCATCTGCACGGGTGTGCTTGGGGGATCAGTTCGCCGCCGCTGGCGCTCGACCTCGGACATCCGGCCGTACGGTCCATCGCCGACGTGGCTGAGGCGGTGCGCCTGGCGGCCGAGCGGACCCCTGTGGGGCAGTGGATCACCGGTGTCGGCTGGGACCCGGGCTATCTGGCCGAGTGCGCCGCGGACCCCACGCGTCTGCCCGACCGGTACGACCTCGACGCCGTCAGCCCTGACCACCCGGTGCTGCTGCTGGACTTCTCCGGACACGCCACCTGGGTCAACTCCGCGGCCCTGGCAGTCGCCGGCGTCGATCGGGACAGCGTGGCGCCGCCCGGCGGGGTCGTCGTCACCAACCGGGGCGAGCCCACCGGCCTGTTCCAGGAGGGCGGCCAGGTGCTGGTCCAGCAGGCGCTGCCGCCGCTCACTCCGGAGGTTCGGGCCGTGGCGATCCGCTCCACCCTGGCCAAGCTGCGTGGCCTGGGCATCACCAGTTACACCGAACCGGGTCTCGGCCCCGGCGGTGACCGCATGATGGGCGGGGCGCTGTCGGGGGAGACCCTCGACGTCTACCGTCGGCTGCTGGCCGACGGCGAGCTGACGGCCCGTGTGAGCGTGCTGCTGCTGCCGAGCGGCATGTCCAGCACGGCGTCCGGCTTCGCCCGCGCCCTGGACGGGATCGACGTGCCGGACAGCGAGGACCCGCGACGGCTCAACGTGATCGGGGTCAAGATCTTCGCCGACGGCATCCCGCCGAACAGGACGGCCTGGATGCACGAGGCCTACCTCGGCGGCGGCTGCGGCGCGCTGTGCGTGGGCGGCGCCACCGACGAGGACCGGGTGGCCGAGATCGCGGAGATGGTCCGGCACGCGCACGACGCCGGACACCAGGTCGGCGTGCACGTCACCGGGGACCGGGGCATCGACACCGTCGTCGACGCCTTCGCCGCAGCGACCGCCGCGCGGCCGCGTCCCGATGCCCGGCACTACGTCATCCACGGCGACTTCCTCACCGCGCGCAGCATGAAGACGCTCGCCGAGCACGGCTTCGGCGTCAACATGAACCCCACCATCAAGTGGACCATCGCGGACCTGGAGGAGGAGTTCGTCGGTCCGGAGCGGGCCGCTTACGAGTGGCCGTACCGGGACGCCCTCGACGCCGGGGTCAGGGTGACGAGCAGCTCCGACGCACCGGTCACCTTCCCCGACTGGCGCCAGGGGATCGCCACGATGCTGCTGCGCGAGTCCAAGGCCAGTGGCCGGGTCAGCGGACCGGGGCAGCGCATCGCGCTCGCCGAGGCCGTGCGCACGTACACGATCGACGCCGCCTGGCAGGACTTCGCCGAGCAGTGGAAGGGCTCTCTCGAGGTCGGCAAGGTCGCGGACCTGTGCGTCCTGGCGGGAGATCTCCTCACCGTCGACCCGCACGCCATCCCGGACATGCCGGTTATGCTCACCGTCCTCGGTGGGGAGGTGGTGCATGACGCACGCGACGAATGACGGCGACATAGCCGGTCCCGGGTCCACCGAGGCGGTGCTGGAAGCAGCCCTGCGGGTGCGTGAGGCCGCGCGCCGCGTCGCCCGGGGGACCGGGCCCGCCCACGACGTGCTCCGCGCGCTGTCCGGGGTCGTCGACCACGACCGTGCGTCGCTGGCCCGGTGGGACCCGCGGCTGCGCCGCCACGTCGTCCTCGCCGACGACTACACGCCCGCCGCGCGGGAGCATCTGAGCGTCCGTCTCCACGAGGACCCGCTGTTCGCCCGCGTACGCAGGCCCGGCGGCGCGCTGTGGCTGCACGATGTGCCGCCCGGGCTGCGCGCCCTCTCCACCACCGTCCGCGAGGTGATCGAGCCGTCCGGTTTCGAGGACGGCCTGACCCGCTGCCTGTTCGCCCAGGACGGCCGCTACGTCGGAGTGCTGAACCTCAGCATGGAACGGCGGCGCGCCACCCGTCCGGGGAGCGCACAAGTGCTCGACCTGCTCGACGACTGCCTCGCGGCCGCCGTGGACCCGCCCGAGGGGACCGCGACCGCCGTCGAGCGCGGCGCCGCGAGCCAACCCGGCGGACTCACGTCACGCGAGCTACAGGTGCTGGCCGAACTCACCGCCGGCCGCACCAACCGCGAGATCGCCGAGCGCCTCTTCGTGACGGTACGCACCGTCGCCACGCACATCGAGCACATCCTGGCCAAGCTCGACGTCCCCAACAGGGCGGCGGCCGCCGGGCGGGCGGCGACCTGGGGTCTGGAGCCGCCGGAATGAGCGCGGCAGCCGACGTCGGTTTTTGCGAAGTATGTGCGGGAAATGTACGGGCATTTGAGCCTTGCCTGTGAGCCACCCCACACTTCGCGTGACGTCCTATCGAAACGTTTGAGTTTCGCAGCTCACCTGCCTACGTTGGCGTACGAAACGGTTTCGGATCGATAAGGTCCGAGCAGTCCCAGCACCACTAGGGAGCGTCATCGTGGAAGCCATCCCGGCCCCCGCCGTCCAGGCCGGGCCTCCCGGCCACACCCAAGCGTCGAAGCACCGTTGGTGGGCGCTGGCCGTGATCGGTCTCGCCCAGCTCATGGTCGTACTCGACGCCACCATCGTGAACATCGCGCTGCCGTCCGCCCAACAGGACCTGGGCTTCGACAACAACGGCCGGCAGTGGATCGTCACCGCCTACTCCCTGGCCTTCGGCAGTCTGCTGCTGCTCGGCGGGCGGCTGGCCGACCTCTTCGGCCGCAAGACGACCTTCATCGTCGGCATCATCGGCTTCGCCGCGGCCTCCGCGCTCGGCGGCGCGGCGAACGGCTTCACCATGCTGGTCGTCGCGCGCGCGGTGCAGGGGCTGTTCGGCGCGCTGCTCGCACCGGCCGCGCTCTCGCTGCTGACCACGACGTTCACCGAGGCCAAGGAACGCGCCAGGGCCTTCGGCATCTTCGGCGCGATCGCCGGCTCCGGCGCGGCCGTCGGCCTGGTCCTCGGCGGTCTGCTCACCGAGTACCTGGACTGGCGCTGGACGCTGTACGTCAACGACGTCATCGCGGTTCCGGCGCTGATCGGCGCGGTCGTCTTCCTCGGCCGCTCCGTCCCCACCGAACGCCCGAAGCTCGACGTCCTCGGTGTCGTCCTGGTCTCCGGCGGACTCTTCGGCGTCGTCTACGGCTTCGCCAACGCGGAGACGCACGACTGGGACAACTGGATGACCTGGGGCTTCCTCACCGCGGGAGCCGTGCTGCTGGTGGCGTTCTTCCTCTGGCAGACCCGGGCGAAGCACCCCGTGCTGCCGCTGCGCGTCCTGGCCGACCGCGACCGCGCCGCCGCCCTGTCGACCATCCTCATCTCCTCCGCCGGGATGTTCGGCGTCTTCCTCTTCCTGACCTACTACCTCCAGGGGACGCTGGGCTATTCACCGGTCAAGAACGGTGTGGCGTTCCTGCCGATGGTGGCCGCGCTGATGGTGATGGCGCAGCTGTCCACCAACTGGCTGGTGCCGAGGATCGGCCCGAAGATCGTCGTACCGATCGGCATGCTGCTGGCGGTGGGAGGCATGGTCTGGCTGACCCGCCTGGACCTGCACAGCGGTTACGCCGCGCATGTGCTGGGCCCGCTGCTGCTGCTCGGCGGTGGGCTGGGCATGTCGATGCCCGCCGCGATGAGCTACGCGACGCTCGGGGTGCAGGCCAGCGATCAGGGCGTGGCCTCGGCGGCCCTCAACACGACCCAGCAGGTGGGCGGTTCGATCAGTACGGCGCTGCTCAACACCCTCGCCGCGACGGCCGCCACGAACTACGCCAAGGACCATCTGTCCGACCCGCTGGTCAAGGCGAACGCGGCGCTGCACAGCTACGAGGTCGCCTACTGGTGGTCGGCCGGGTTCTTCGCCTTCGCCGTGGTCGTCACGGCGCTGCTGTTCCGTACGAAGCAGCGGGCCGGCACGCCCGCGGAGGACTCGGAGGCGCCAGCCGAGACCACACCCGGCGCACCCGCCGTGCCCGCGCTGGTCGACACCTTGGGCGACGGGGCCGTCATCCACGGCCAGGTGAGGAGCGGCGCCGGCGCACCCGTGGCCCACGCCGCCATCACCCTGCTGGACGGTTCGGGCCGACAGCTGGCCCGTGCCACGTCCCGTGCGGACGGTTCGTACGCGGTGAAGACCACCGAGCACGGCAGCCTCGTCCTCATCGGTTCGGCGTCCGGATACCAGCCGCAGGTGGCGACGCTGACGCTGAACGGTGCCCCCGTCTCCCACGACCTGGTGGTGCTGCCCACCCCGGGTGGCCTGGCCGGCACGGTGCGCGGCGGAGCCGGCGAGGAACTGCCCGGCGCGCTGGTGGTGCTCACCCACCAGCAGGGTGATGTGGCGGCCTCCGCCACCACCGGAATGGACGGCGACTACCGGATCGGCGACCTGATGCCCGGCGACTACACGCTCAGCGCCAGCGCGTCCGGCCATCGCCCCGCCGCGGTGCCGGTCTCCGTCTCCGCCGAGATCGTCCGCGCCGACATCCAGCTCTCCGTCGCGGCCACGTTGCGGGGCACGGTGCAGACCCATGACGGACGTGCGCTGGAGGATGCCCGGGTGACGGTGCTCGACGCCGCCGGCAACGTCATCGGTACGCGCAACACCGACGTCCACGGGAGCTACATCTTCACCGACCTCTCCAGCGAGCAGTACACCGTGATCGCCAGTGGATATCCGCCGGTGGCCACCCACGTCACGCTGAACGGCAGTCACGAGGGCGTCGACATCCAGCTGGGGCACAAGGAGACGGAGTAAGGCCGCGGTCAGGTCCGGCAGTTGACGGGGTGTCCGTCGCTGAAGGACACCCCGCATGCCTGTTGCGTCCGCCGCCCGGACATCCCGGGCGGCGGACGCTGCTGTGCCGAGCGCCGAACTGTCAGGCGGCGGGCGGAAGTTGCTCGCCCTGGACGGCCTGGATGTCGAGCTCCACGCGCAGGGTCGCGCCGACGGCCGCGATGCCCGCCTGGATGACCTGGTTGTAGTTCATGGCGAAGTCCTCGCGCCGCAGTTCGGTGCTCGCGTGGAACGACGCCCGCACTCCGCCCCACGGGTCCGGGCCGGTACCGAGGTAGGAGAGGTCGAGATCGACGGCGCGGGTCACGCCGTGCAGGCCGAGTTCGCCGTGGATGGTCCAACGCGCCTCGCCCGCCGGGGTGATGCCCGTGCTACGAAAGGTGATCTTGGGGTGCACGTCCGTGTCGAGGAAGTCGGCGGAGCGCAGATGACCGTCGCGCATCGCGTTGCCCGTGTCGATCGAGGCGGCCTCGATCACCGCCTCCACGCTCGACCACAGTGGATTGTCCGCCACCGTGATCCGCCCCCCGAACTCCTTGAACTGGCCGTGCACACTGGTCAGTCCGAGGTGCTGGGCGACCGCCCGCACCGAGGAATGCGCCGGGTCGATCGTCCACGGACCAGGCGGCGGCAGCTCCACGCCTGCGGCCCTGGCCAGCACGAGCGAGCCGAGGTCGGCACCGCCGGAGGCGGTCACGACGGCGGTGGCGGCGACGGGGGCGTAGCCGACGGCGGTGACGATCGCCGTGTACGTTCCGGGGGTCAGGGCGTCGGTGGTCACGAGGCCGTCCTGCGATGCTTCCTGACGCAGAGCCTGGCGGCCCGTCATGTCGGTGACGGTCAGCACGGCGTGCGGGACGGCCCAGCCGTCCTTGGTACGGATCCGCACCCGCAGTCCGCCCTTGCTGGTGGTGCTCATGGTCGCTGCCTTTCAGGTGCCGTTCGATATCACCCAGGTGAACGATACGGTTTCGTACGCCACGCCCGGCCGACTATACCCCGGACGAAATCCGAACGGAGCAATTCCACACGGATGGGGCATGGTTCCGGGGGGCGTGGCGATCACGTCATTGCCTTTGGTCGTGCACTAGGCGGATGAGCTATCCGGTTATCCTGTGCGTATGACCACAACACCGATGCGCAGGGACGCTGCCCGCAACTGGCAGCGCATCGTCGACGTGGGGCGGCAGCTCGTGGACGACGGAGTGCCGCTGCAGCTCAACGACGTCGCCCGCCTGGCCGGGGTGGGAGTGGCCACCGTCTACCGGCATTTCCCGAACCCGGAAGCGCTGATGGAGACCGTGGCGACGCCAGGCCTGGAAATGCTGGTCGCCCACGCCGAGCAGGCACTCACCCGGGACGATCCCTGGCAGGCATTCGTGGACTTCCTCAACGCCACGCTGGAAGTGCAGCTGACGGACCCCTCCGTCACCGTCGTGCGTTCGGCGCCGGATCGTGTCCTGCCGCGCACCACTGAGCTCACCGATGAGATGGACTCCTTGGCCGGCCGACTGCTCGAGCGCGCACACGCGGCGGGCGCCGTCCGCTCCGTCGTCAGCTGGGAGGACCTGAGGCCTCTCATGTGCGGGATCGCCACCGCGGCCCAGATCCACACCGACGACCAGGAGACCCGTCTCGAAACCGGCCGCCGTTACCTGGGCGTCATGCTTCGCGGGCTGCACACCTGAACCGGCCCGTCGCCGGAGATTTCCGAACCTGGGTCCAGCTGGGCCACCTTCGCGCCTCACCCCACCACACCCTCTGATACTGGAGAAACGGAGCACGACAGCGACCTCGGCGACTTCCTGGGCTCCCATCGGAACCACCTCACCCGGGATACCGCCGGACTGCAGCACGTCTCCGAGGCCGTGCTCACGGCCGTCACCCGCGCCCTATGCCTGAGCTACGGCGAACGCGACCACCTCTTCGCCCTCGCCCGCACCCCGAGCGCCGACTTCGGCCTGTTGCCGTACAGGCAGCGCAATTCCGCGCGGTACGCCCTCCTCGATCCCGCCGCCCGCGACCTGTTGGAGACTCACCGGAAAGGTCTGCGCGCCGGCCGGGTGGTCGCCGACGCGGCGGTTGGCGGCATCATGTCGCGGGCTGTGCTCGCGGCCGTGTACGAGACCACGGTCGGCGTGCGGGAGATCGACGGCACACCCGTTGCGCTGTGCTACGGCTGGCTTCCCCGACGCGCCGTACAAGCAGGTGTGCGACATCGGAGCGGATCCGGGTCGGGTGCCGCAATTCCTGAAGCTGACCGGCCATCACCGCCGACGCGGCCGCAGGGTTAGGCAGGTTGGGCGCCCGTGGCCCGCACTCCCCATCTCCGCGAACGGCGCCGGCCCGCCAACCGGCAGACGACGTACAGGAGGAACGAGATCGTCGTGACGTAGGGGCTGATGGGAATGCTGCTGCCCAGGGCGAGCAGGATGCCGCCCTCGATCGACGCCACCGCGAAGACCACGCTGAGCAGCGGCAACAGGACCGGTGACGCGGTGACCCGGGCCGCGGCGGCGGCCGGTGTGACCACCAGGGAGAGGACCAGCAGGGCGCCGACGATCTGGACGGACAGGGCGACGGCGAGGCCGAGGACGAGCATGAAGGCGAGGGACAGCGCGCGCACCGGCACTCCGCGGGCCGCGGCGACGTCCGGGTCGGTGCTGGCGAAGGTCAGCGGTCGCCACATGACGGCCAGGGCCGCGAGGACGACGGCGGAGGTGGCGAGCAGCCATGTCGTCTGCGGGGTGTCGACGGCCACGATCTGGCCGGTGAGCAGCCCGAACTTGTTGGCCGCGCGGCCTTTGTAGAGGGCCAGGAAGAGCACGCCGAGGCCCAGGCCGAACGGCATGATGATGCCGATGACCGAGTTGCGGTCCCGGGCACGTGTCCCCAGGACACCGATCGCGGCCGACGCGAGGAGCGAGCCGGTGATCGAGCCCGCCACGATGTTCGTCCCCAGCAGCAGCGCCGCCGAGGCGCCCGCGAAGGACAGTTCACTGATGCCGTGCACCGCGAACGGCAGGTCGCGCATCATGACGAAGACCCCGGCCAGGCCGCCGACCAGGCCGAGTGCGGCGCCGACGACGAGGGAGTTGCGGACCAGCGCCAGGAGTTCGCCGTAGTGGTCGAAGTTGAACATCTGCTGCCAGATGCCGTCGGCGAGCGTCGTCACAGGCGGACTCCGTCCCGGACGGGGGCGTGGTGCGGTGGGGCGGGGGCGAGGGGTTCGTCGGGTACGCCGACGACCACCACCCGGCCGTGCACGCGGACGACGTCGACCCGGGTGCCGTACAGCCGGGACAGCGATTCGGAGGTGAGGACCTCCTGCGGTGTGCCGATGCGATGGCCGCCGCGTGCCAGGTACAGCACGCGGTCCACCAGGTCGAGCACAGGGTTGATCTCGTGGGTCACGAAGACGACCGCCGTGTCGTGGGAGCGGCGCCGGGCGTCGACGAGTTCGGTCACGGCCCGTTGGTGGTGCAGGTCCAGGGAGAGCAGTGGCTCGTCGCACAGCAGGATGCGGGGGTCGGTCGCCAGGGCCTGGCCGATGCGTACGCGCTGGCGCTCACCGCCGGACAGCAGGCCGAGGGGGACGTCCGCGTAGGCCGAGGCGCCGACCGCGGCGAGAATCTCGTCGACTCGGCGGTGGACGGCGGCCGTTCGCAGGCGTGGCCCGAAGTGGTGGCCGTCGATGCCGAAGCGGACGAGGTCGCGGGCGCGCAGCATCGCCTGGGCGGAGAGGGCGGCCTGCTGGGGAACGTATCCGATGTGCCGGCTCGCCTCGCGGGCCGGTCGGCCGAGGACGGTCAAGGTCCCGGCGGACAGCGGCTGTTGACCCAGCAGGGCCCGCACGAAGCTGGTCTTGCCCGCTCCGTTCGGGCCCAGCACGGCGAGGAACTCCCCGGGCCGTACGTCGAGTTCGACACCGCGCCACACCGTGCGGTCGCCGTACGACAGGGCGGCGTCGCGCAGGCTGATCACCGGTGTGTCGGGTGTTCGGGGCCGGGGGAGCGGGGGCATGGTGCGTGGCCTCACTTGTCCAGCGCGTTCGCGAGCGCGTCGACGTTGTCGGTCATCCAGCCGAGGTAGTCCTTGCCCTTGGGCAGGGTCTCGGTGACGGGGACGACGGGGATGCCGGCCGTCTTCGACGCCTGCTCGACCTTCTCGGTCTGGGGGCCGGAGGTCTGCTCGTTGTAGACGAGTGCCTTGACCTGCTTGCCGGTGAACAGTGCCAGCGTGGACTGAAGTGTCTTGGGGGAGACATCGTCGCTCTCCTCGATGGCCTCGCTGAACTCCTGCGGAGTCCTGTTGACCAGTCCGCTCGCCTCGATCATGTACAGCGGTACGGGCTCGGTGATGGCGATCGCCTCTCCGCCGTGCGCCTTCTTGATCTGCGCCTCCTTCGCCTCCAGCGGCTGGAGCCGGCTTTTGAAGGCCGCGGCGTTCTTGGTGAAGGTGGCGGCGTTCGCGGGGTCGGCCTTGGCGAGGGCGGCGGCGATGCTGTCGGCGATCTTCGCGGCCGTCGGGAAGTCGTACCAGACGTGCTCGTTGAGTTCGCCGCCCTTGGGGGCGGTCTTGCCGGAGATCTTGACGGCGTTGATGAGTTCGGCGGAGGAGTTGCCGCCGCTGTCCAGCATCTTGTCGATGAAGTCGTCGTAGCCGCCGCCGTTCTCGATGACGACCTTGGCCTTGGACAGGGCGAGTTGGTTCTGGGTGTTGGCCTCGTAGGAGTGCGGGTCCTGGCTCGGGTCGTTGATGATCGAGGTGACGTCGACCTTGCCGGCGCCTATCTGGCGGGCGATGTCGCCGTAGACGTTGGTCGAGGCCACGACCGGGATCGTGGTCGCGGCGGCGGGGGTCTGCGTGTCGCTCGCCGAGTCCGACGAACTGCCGCAACCAGTCAGGAGGGCCAGGGAAGCGCCGGTGATCAGGGCGAGGCGCCGGGACGGGGGCATGGGCATGGGAGTTCTCCGGATGGGGTGGTGGGGGTGCTGTCCCGGCACACGCTAGATGAAAATCGTTTCCAATAGTGCGCCCAGAGGGGCCTCTATTGAAAATCGTTGCCAATTGTTGACTGGGGCGGCCGGCCGTCGCGGCGGCCGATGACCAGACCGAGAGCGCGCAGCAGGCGCAGCTGATGGGGCACGGCGGACTGCTCCATGCCGACGGCGGCGGCCAGTTCGCCGACCAGGCGCGCGGTGGCGCAGCGCGGTGAGGATCAGCGGCCGCGACGGTGTGGCCAGCGCCTGGAGTGTGGCGGTGACGGAGGCGGCGATGGCCGCGTCGAGCCGGGCGGCCGCGAGGATGTCGCGGCCGCCCTCGCCGTGGTCACCGGCGTGCACGCGTGCGGGCCTCGCGCGGCGGGCGGATGAACTGCAGCGTCAGCGTGGCCGGCGGCTCGGCCACACCGGGGCCGCCCGCCGCCCAGTCGAGCAGATCATCCGGGCAGTCGTCGTCCATCGCGAAGCCGATCCACACGGCACGGCCTCCCGCCCGCCGGCCGGCGGTGGAGGGCTGGACGACGATGACGTTGGCCTGGTCGCAGGGGCCGAGGCAGTCCGTCGTACGGACGGCGAAGCCATGCTCGGCCGCGCCGGCCCGCAATCGGTCGAGCTGCCAGGCGTGATCGGTCGCTGGGTACTTGCGCGGGTTGCCACAGCAACAGCCCCGGCACACGACGAGCGTGCAGGGCCGGGGCGCGGCCGCCCGGATCACCGAACGGTTCACAGCTCGGTCCGGGACGGCACCCCGTACGTCCGTACCCGGCCGTCACGCCAGGCGACGGACAGCAGATGCGGCCCGGCCCAGGCGAGCGCGGCGACCGGCGAACCGTTCCCTTCCAACTCCCGGGCAGGACGCAGGAGTTGCTGCGGCCGCCCGGCGGTGGCGTGCCACAGGGCTACGGTCCCGTCCGCGCCGCCGCTGGCCAACTGCCCGGCCGCGCCCGGCCGCCAGGCCAATGCGGTGACGGTCTCGTGGCAGCGCAGCGAGCGCGGAGCAGTGCCCGCCGGGCCCTGGCCGGAGAAGTCCCACACCGTCACATCCGGTGCCCCGTCAGCGGCGAGCCAGAAGCCGGTGTCGTCGAAGGCGAGGCGGGAGACCTTCTCCGGATAGCCGGACATGGTCAGTTCGCTGCCGTCGCGGGTGCGCCAGATGTGGATGGAGGCGTCCTGATTGCCACTGCAGATCCACTTTCCCGTCGGTGCGACCGCGAGCGCCAGATGCGAGCCGACGTAGGGGTAGGTCACCACCGGTTGCCCGGTGTGCCGTTCATGACCGAGCACGGCTCCGTACGCGGCGACGGCCAGACGCCGTCCCTGACGCAGCCAGGCGAGGTCGGTGACGGTGGACGCGGCGGGCTCGGTGCGCCACAACTCGCCCCCGTCCGCGTCGAGTACGAGCGCGCGTCGGCCCACGGCCACGGCCATCCGCGCCGGGCCCGCCCACGCGGCGGCCGCCGACCAGGCGCCGGACTCCCGCACCGTCGTACGGCCGTCGGTGCGCCGCCACAGCGCATACCCCATCGGACCAGTGGCCACCAAGTGCCGTGCGTCCGGGGCCAGTTCGACCCGCAGCGCGCCGCCGGGCAGCTCCAGCGCACCGATCTCGGCGCCCAATGCCGCGTCCAGGACCTTCACCGTCCCCTCCGCCCCGGCAACCGCCACGAGGTCACCGCGCGCGCTGATCGCGACCGGCGCGTCGTCGACGGCGACGTCCCAGGCGGGCGGCGCCTGCACAGCCGTACTCACGCGACCGCTCCCGCCGTGGCCAGGCAGTCGGCGAAACCGCGCTCCAGTGCCTCACGGTCGAGGTTCCGACCGATGAACACCAGCCGGTTGCGGCGCACTTCGCCATCCCGCCAGTCCCGCCCGAAACTGCCGTCCAACAGCATGTGAACGCCCTGGAAGACGTACTGCTTCGGCGCGCCGGCGAGGGCGAGGATGCCCTTGGAGCGGAAGAGGTCGACGCCCTTGGTGCGCAGCAGGTTGCCGAGCCAGGCGTTGAGGCGGCTCTCGTCGAGCTCGCCGTCGATCTCGATGCCGACCGAGGTAACGGTGGTGTCGTGCTGGTGCTCGGTCTCGGTGAGGAAGGACGGGTCGTCGCCGAGCACCCGCTCCAGGTCGAACGCGCCGACGTCCAGGACCTGGTGGAGGTCGATCGCGGCATGCCGGGCGCGCAGGATCTGCACCGGCGCGTTAATGGCCCGTACGCGCTGCTCGACCTCGGCGATCGTCCTCTCGTCGGCGAGGTCGGTCTTGTTGAGCACGATCCGGTCGGCGAACGCGATCTGTTCGACCGCCTCGTTCTCCACGCCCTCGGGCTTGACCTCGTCCAGGTGCTGGAGGACATGGGCCGCGTCGACGAGGGTGACGATCGCGTCCAGGCGCAGCTGGGCGGCGATCTCGTCGTCCATGAAGAAGGTCTGCGCGACGGGCGCCGGGTCGGCGAGGCCGGTGGTCTCGATGAGGATGTGGTCGAACTTCTCCCGTCGGCGCATCAACGCGCCCAGGATACGGATGAGATCGCCGCGCACGGTGCAGCAGATGCACCCGTTGTTCATCTCGAAGATCTCCTCCTCGGCGTCGAGCACGAGCGCGTCGTCGATGCCGACCTCGCCGAACTCGTTCTCGATGACGGCGATCTTCAGGCCGTGCTGCTCGGTGAGGATGCGGTTGAGAAGGGTGGTCTTGCCGGAGCCGAGGAAGCCGGTGAGGACGGTGACGGGTACGCGTTCGTCACGCGGTGAGGTGGGGTCGGTGCGGGGCAAGGCTGGCTCCTGTCGGTGCGATGAGTGGGTGTAGGCAGTCAGTGCGATCGGTCAGTGCGATCGGTCAGTGCGGTGGGTCGGTGAGCAGGACGGCTCGCAGGTCGTCCTCGGTGATCTCGTCGGCGGGCCGGTGGAGCGTCCAGCGGCGTGCCTCGCCTTGCATGGGCAGCACGGCGACGACGGTCTCCACCGGCGGGCAGCCCGGTTCGGTGCAGGTGAGTTGACGGATCATGACGGCGGTGTCGTCGTCGAGGTCGAGCAGGACGCGCACGGTGTCCTTCAGTGCGCGAAGCTGCGTGCTGGGCCCGGGACGTCCGGGTCGCGCTCCCAGGGGTTGCCATGGCATGTCGGTGCTCCTTCGTCCCCGGCGGGTCGGCAGTCGGTGCAGATGCCGGTGAGTTCGACGGTGTGCTCGACGGCGGCGTAGCCGGTGGCGGCGGCGATGCCGGCCGCCCACTCCTCCACGACCTCGGAGTCGACCGGCCGGCTCTGTCCGCAGTCGCGGCACAGCAGGTAGTGGCGGTGCCCGTCGGTCGGCCGCCGCCGGTACCGACGCCCGCCCGCCTCATCCCGTACGACGTCCACGCCGCCCTCCGCCTCCAGGTCCCGCAGGGCGCGGTAGACCGTGGTCAGGCCGATGCCGTGGCCGTCCTCGACCAGCAGGCCGTGCAACTCCTGGGCGGACACGAAGTCCTCGTACTGCGTGAGCGCGTGCGACACCGCCTTCCGCTGCCGGGTGGGCCGGCCGCCCATGGCACATCACCCCCTGAGCGCTCGCCGAGTCGGTGCCCTCCCACCGTAGATAGAAATGAAATCCATGTCCATATGAGTGTTGATTCATGTGTTGCTGGGGCTGCTGCCTGCGGACGTGGGGACAGCGCACTGGGCCGCCCGCCGCAGCTAGGGCTGACCCGAGCCGGTGGGTGAGGCCAGGCGTGCGCGTGCTGCGGCGCGTACCTCGGCAGTCTCTGCCGGGTCGTCGCGCAGGATCGCGATGCGTGCCAGGGCTTCCATGCTGGCGGGCGCTGAGGTGATCGCGAGGAGCCGGGCGGGCTCTTCGCAGTCCCACAGGGATTCGGTGAGGGCGTAGTCGAGGCCGTGCGGATCGATGGCGACGAGGGCCTGGAGATAGGCGGCTCGCTCGTAGGAGTGCGGGGTGCGCAGCCAGAAGCGTCGCAGGTAGGGGGCTGCCGCGGCGGCGTCGGGCCCGAACCGGGCCAGCCGCCGGGCCGTGCGGTCGGGACCGCACCAAGTCCGCGTCGCCCACTGCCCGGCAAGCTCCTGCACGAGTTCCGGCAGCGCCTCAGGGCTGGGGTGGTCGGCCAGGACCTGCGCCCCCAACTGGGCCAGCCAGGGGCGCTTGTCCCGGACCCAGCCCTTGGCTGCGGGTACGGCAGCGGCGCCGAGGCGCTCCACAGCGTGCGTGATCAGGGTCAGCATCCGGTGCCCGTCCGGGGTGCCCAACGAGGGGACCAGCGGGATCAGTTCCTCGGTCGGCTGCCGGCTGATGAGCGCGCGCAAGGCATCGCACTTCGTCTCCACTTGTCCGCGGTCGTCGGCCAGCAGGCCGAGAAGCTCCGCGGTGCTGAGCTGGTCCAGGGAGGGCCGCGGAACAGGCGTACAGCCCGGCACCACCGACTCCATCACACGGTGCCAGTACCGCCCCTCCCGGCCATACGCCCGCAGGCCCTCCCGGGCCTCCTCCGAGCCGGTGAGAGCCAGGAGTTCCAGCACCTCGCAGGCCCGCAGACAGGCCTCCTCGTCCGCCGCCAGCTGACTCAGGATGGGGGAGAGGGACAGTTCCAACTCCTGGACCAGCCGCGCCAGGTAGACGGATCGGTCGTCGGCCGCGTGCCAGCGCCAGTCCCGGCGGATCGCGTCATAGACGAACTCGGCGGATTCCTCGGGTACTTGGAGCGCGCGTATCGCGCCGAGGCCGCGACCTCGTTGCAGCAGGCCCTCGACACAGTCGTGGTGGGCGTAGAACATCTCGTCCTCATCATTCATCCCCCGGCACCCTGCCCGACGTCACACCGGCCCGCCAGGCAATATCGCTCCGACCCCACCACTCCCTGCGACAACTAGGTGTTGCGGTCAGGACGTTGGTGACGGCGCATAGTGGTGGGCGAGATCGGTGGCGAGGTCGCGGAGGTGAGCCCTGGCTTCGGTGGGGCCGTGCACGGTGATGGTGCTCCCGAACGGCAGCAGTGCTCGCACGTCCTCCAGATGCGGGAAGCGGATCGTCACCTTGTGGCCGGTGGTGGATGCGTCATCGTCGTCCCGGACGAGTCGTAGGCCGAAGATCCGTTGCGCTCGTTCGATCTGGGACTGGTCGATGGTGGCGCTGACCTCTATCACGTGGTTGTGGTCCCACTGATCGACGAGCGCCGCGGCGACGGCGGCCAGGGTCTCGTTCTCGCGGATCCGTCGTGGCTGGTCCACTTCCTGCCACGTCCTGATCCGTTCAAGTCGGTACATCCGTGGCTCTCGGGCGCAGTCGGCGACGAGGTACCAGATGCCGGCCTTGGCGAACAGCCCGTAGGGATCAACGACCAGGTCGCGTGGGCATGACGCGCGTGGGCTGGCGTACTCGATCCGTAGCCGGTGACCTCGACGCACTGCGCCGATCAGCGAAGCCGGAGTCGTGCCGGAAGGTCGTGTCCGACGCCACGGGCGGCTGTCCACGTGCACTACGTCGGTGAGTGGCAGGAGCTCGTCGACTCGACGCGTCTGTGCGGCTGCGAGCTTGGAGAGCGCGCGCCGGGTCTCGGCCGATGCGTTGAGTTCCGCCCGTTGCTTCTCGTCCAGCCCGGTGAGCGACAGGTGATCCCGCTCGACCGGTGTGAGTCGCGTGAGGTCGAGTCCGGAGCCGGGCAGCATGGTCACGCCGCCGAGGCGGCCGCGGTGTGCGGTGACCGGCAGACCGGCGTCGCGGAGCCAGTTCAGGTCCCGGGTGATGGTGCGAAGGGACACCCCGAGCGCCGAGGCGAGTTCCTGAGTGGTCACGGCCTCCCTCGATGTGAGGAGCACCATCAGGCTGAAGAAGCGGTCTGGGGTCACCCACCGATTTTTTCAGGGAATTGCGACAGGATGCGGCGCATATCCCGGTCAGGCTGGTGAACGCGTACCTCCGACCTGCGAGAAGGACCAACCATGACCACATCCGTCGTGTCCATCGTCTACGTGAACGACGCCCCCGCCGCAGCGCGTTTCTACGGCGACCTCCTCGGCATGAGCCCCTCGTTCGAGACTCCCGGATACATCACCTTCGACCTCGGACCAGGCGCAGACCTCGGTCTGTGGTCCGGCCAGTTCGAGGACCTGTCACCGGACGTCCCGCGCACCGGTGAGGTGTGCCTGGCCGTCGACGGTGGACCCGACGAGATCGACGCGATCTTCGAGCAGTGGAAGTCCAAGGGGGTCACGATCCTGCGCGAGCCTCATGACGCGGGGTTCGGGCTGACCTTCGTAGCGGCCGATCCTGACGGGAACCGTATCCGCGTCGCACCGAAGGACTGACAGGCCGCAACGCGGCAGGCGCGCACGTCAGGTGTCGCGCCTGCCGTCGTCCGACTTGTGTGAAACAGGGTCGACTTCGGGGTGCGTGAACCGCACGGGCCTGCCCAGCGACCGGGCGTAGGCGATTTCGGCTCGGGTGCTGTCTCCGATGTAGTCGCCGATCACGAGCACCTCATCAGCGAGCCGGATCTTCGCCCGGTGCAGATCGTCGAGTCGGACCTTCAGCGCCTCGGCCTCGACCGGATCGGACCAGAGCTCGTGCGGCGACTTCAGGTCGCAACCCGGCTTGACGACAATCCTTCCGGCTGTGGTCTCCCGCAGATCCGCCTCGGCCATCTCGGTCATGAAACGGGTGGAGCCGCAGATCACGACGATACGGGGGAGGCCCAACTGCCGCTTCGCGTCGGCAAGTTTCTCCTCGGGGGTGAGTGGCTGCGCGGATGGCACTGGTTCCTCCTGGTGATGTGGTCCAGGGGAGGAGCCTGTCACGGTCGCGCTCACCGGGACACCTGTGTGCCTTTGCCATAGGTGTGCGGGTCGACGGGTTGGTGGGCCTTGGGCAGGTGATCGACGACGAGCAGGTAGGAGTCGGTGACGAGTTCCCGGACGAGTTCCTTGCCGACGCCGTCTCCGCCCTCCAGCGTGATCCAGTGCTTCTTGTTCATGTGATAACCGGGAGTGATGTGGCTGTTGTGTTCCCGCAGAGCGAGGGCCTCACCAGGGTCCGCCTTGAGGATCACGACAGGTCGGCCGGGGACGTCTGTCATCAGCATGAACACCTTGCCGCGTACCTTGAACACCTCCCAGTCGGGGCCGAAAGGGTGCTCCAGCTGGGCCCCGGGAAGTTCTTCCGCGCAGTCGGCAGCGGTCTTGTGCAGGGTCGGTCCGTCCATGGGGGTGGGCCCTCCTCGGGTGGGATCGGGATTGCGGCATCAAGGACGCGGAGTGCACGTCGCGCGGTCCTGGCGGCACGTCCCATCCTTCCCTCGAAGCCGACGAAGAGGGGGGTAGGCTGCGGACATGTGATGGTCGGCAAGAGACACCCCAGCCCGAGCGGACAGGCCGGATCGGCCGAGGTTCCGTTGTACGGTTTCCAGCCCCCGGTCGGCACTCCGTACGGCCTTGAAGTCAGCCTCATCGAGGACTTCTTCACCCAGCACGACGACTGGCCGTGGAACCCGCCCCTTCCGGGGCGCGCCACCTTCCACTACCTGATCCTGGTCACCGAAGGTGAACTGCGGCACGACGTCGACCACGTCACGCGGACCGTCGGACCCGGCCAGTGGCTGTGGGTACGCCCCGGACACGCGCAGTGCTGGCATCCGCCCGGCGCCGCCCGCGGCCCGTTCATCCTGTTCGAGCCGGACGTGCTGACCGCCGACACCGCTCGTCTCCTGGCCCCGCTCACCTCACACGAAGCCCCCGCCGTACTGAGTCCGCACCCCGACGACACCGTCTGGCTCCAGCAGACGGCGCTCCAACTCCTCGACGAACACCGCGCCCTCGGACGCCGCCCCCTCGAAGTCCACCACGCCCTGCGGCGCAGCCTGCTCGAATCGCTGCTGCTCCGCCTCGCCAACTCCGCCGGCGTCGCCCCTCCCGACACGACGTCCGACAGGAGGCGCGGTGACACGTACGGACGGTTCGTGGACGCCCTGGAGCTGCACTTCCGCGAACTGCACCAGGCGGCGGACTACGCCGAGCTGCTGGGCTGTTCGGTCCGCACTCTCAGCCGCGCCGCCCGGGCCGCCACCGGCAAGGGGGTACGGGAACTCATCGACGAGCGGCGTCTGCTGGAAGCCCGGCGTCTGCTGCGCGGCGCCCGTTGGGCCGTGCGGGACGTGGCCGTGCACCTCGGCTTCACCGACCCCGCGAACTTCGGCCGCTTCTTCCGCGACCGCACCGGTCTGACTCCGGCCGCGTTCGCGGCCGGCGAAGGCACCAGCTCATGAGGGGAAGGCGGCGGGGGCGTTGGACCGCCGTCCAAGCCCTCCGTCTCAGCCGTCGAGCACCACGACGTGCTTGCCTGGCCTCGTCCCGGACTCGACGTCGGCCTGGGCGTCGCGCACCTGCTCCAGACCACGGTAGGACTTCGCGACCGGGACGTTGAGCCGGCCGTCGGCGATGGCCTGGAGTTGCTGCTGGAACACCTGGGCGGGCAGGTCGGCGGCCTCGCCCGCGTAACTGGTCAGCCGCACCCCGCTGGGGATCATGAACGGGGTGAAGTCGGGGACGGTCCAGCCGCCTCCCAGGGCGCCGGTGAAGCAGACGGTGCCGTGTACGCGGACACAATGGAAGGTGTCCGGCCAGACGGTGCAGCCCACGAGTTCCAGCGCGGCGTCCACGCCGTCCGGTGCGAGGTCCCGGACCTTCTCGGCGATCGTCCCGTCGTCCGTGATCGGGTGGTCGACGCCCATCTCCCGCAGTTCGTCGGCGCGCTCGGGGTTCCGGGTGGTGGAGATGACGTTGGCGCCGAGTTCCTTGGCCATCGTCGCCGCGCTCAGCCCCACCGTGGAAGTGCCGCCGCGGATGAGCAGCGTCTGCCCGGGCCTGAGGTCCAGGCCACGGGTCAGGGAGCCGTAGGCGGTCTGGAACATCTCCGGCAGCGCGCCGACCACGTCCCACGGCAGGCTGGTCTCGAACGGGATGACCTGACCAGCGGGGACCGTCACGTACTGGGCGTAGGCGCCGTCGTAGGAACGGCCCATGCCGCCCATCATGGTCGCGACCTGCCGCCCCGGGCGCAGCCCGCTGTCCGCATCGGCCTCATCGACGACGCCGACGCCCTCGATGCCGGGGGTGCGCGGGTAGGTGACCTCCGCGTCCGACTCGCCCTTGCGGGTGGTGACTTCGGACTCGTTGACGCCGAAGGCCCTCACCTTGATACGTACCCAGCCGGGCTTGCGCGGGGGTACGGGCACCTCTTTGATCTCCAGAGCGTCAAGGCCGCCGGGCCGGGTGATGACGATGGCACGCATCGTCGCCGGTGCGGCGGGGTCGGCTGGTGCGGGGTGGCTCATGGTCGGCTCCTTGTCGAGTTCGCACGCCGTTGGCCGTCAGGGGCGGTCGATGCCCTCGTACCGGTCGAGGACGGCCTGGTAGTGCGCGCCGGCCTCAAGGGGGAGGTTGCCGACGCCTTCCGCGGTGGGGCGGTCGATGACGGCGGGCCACAGCCGGTTCCGCTCGCCGGTGGCGAAGTCGAGCACGATGTCGCGGATACGGGTGTCACGCTCGGCCTGTTCGGCGCTGCGGCCCGGTTGTTCCTGGCCGACGAGGGCGTACATCTCGGTGCCGTGCACGGCGGGCGCGCCCTCGGACGGCCCGATCAGGAGGAGGTGGGCGTTGCCGCCCGCAGCGGCGTGGGCCAAAGCGCCGCGGGCTGCCGAGACGGCGAAGGCGTAGTCAGTGAGGTAGGCGGCGCGGACTTCGGCCGGGGTGCGGCCGTCCCGGTCGTAGGCGTCGACGATCTTCTGGGCCCGGGTACGGGGGATGCGCCAGGCCGCGATCTCGTCGACGACGGCCTCGACGGTGTGCGGGTCGAATGTCTCGGGGGTGTTCACCACCCACCAGCCCATCTCGTCGCTGGCCGCGCTCAGCAGGATGTCAACGTCCCGGTGCGTACCGGCGGCCAGGACGTCCATGGGGTGGGCGCGCAGGACCGCCCCGGGCTGTCCGGCGTCCAGAACGACGCCGATGCTCGTGCTCAGCATCCCCCCGCGGATACCGATGTCGGTCGGGGTGACCTTGTGCAGGGCGGCCACCAGCGCGGCCGTGTCGAGGCCGAGGAGCTTCTCGGGGTTGTCCGCGACACCGAGTTCGGTGACGAACCGGTGCGCGTGTTCCTCGGCCCACCAGGCCGGCTGGATACGCGAGGGGCCTCCGGAGAATCCGGCCAGGCGCCGGTACAGGCCGTTGGCGGCGGGGGCGCCGAGCAGCCCGAAGGTGGAAAAGGCGCCGGCGCTGTGGCCGTGGACGGTGACGTTGCCGGGGTCGCCACCGAAGTAGGCGATGTTCTGCTTGAGCCAGGTCAGCGCGGCGATGACGTCCTGCAGACAGAGGTTGCTGGCCTCGGCGAGAGCACCGCCGTACTGCGACAGCGAGACGGCGCCCAGGGCACCGAGCCGGTAGTTGATCGACACGGCGACGACGCGGCCCGTCGCGGCGAGACCGGAAGCGTTTGAGGTGATCTGTGTGTTCGCGCCGTACTCGAACCCACCGCCGTGGATGTACACGGCCACCGGCAGTGCGTCCGCAGTCGGCTGTTCGGGGGCCCACACGTTCAGGTTGAGGCAGTCCTCGCCCATCCCGCTGTCCGCCTCCAGCCAGTCGCCGCTGTCGGGCTGGACGGCGACGACGCCCTTGCGGTCGTAGGGGCGGTCCGGATCGAAGCCCGCGACCACGGGCCGGCGGTATCGCTCTGCGGTGGCGTACGGGATTCCCCACCAGGACCGCACTCCTGGTGCGGTGGGTGCCTTGGGTGCGGTGGCGGTCATGGCCTGTCCTTCCGGCGCGGGGCGGGAGTTTCACGAGGTGTGTCGGAGGCGAATCGCTCGCTCTCACATCGTCGCCTCGGAACCGCCGAAGCACCTGGCGGGCAGCGGTCACCTGGTGGTCGCCAGGTGACACTTCTCTCCTCGTGACGGGGATGCCGCGCTGCCCGTCCGGGGACGGTCAGGGATGGAACCGCCACCGGCCTTCGGAGATGACATCCAGCTCGCCGTCCCTGATACGCACGGCCGTGGCGTCGTCGATGAAGTAGATCGGGAAGTCGGCGCGCGCGGCGATGCGATCGGCCCAGGCGTCGTCCCGCTCGGGGAAGTCCGGTGAGTACAGGTGAGGCTTGAGATACCAGTCGAAGAGCCCGAACGGCGGCTCCACGGTCGCAGTGCCGAGCACGTGGAGGTCCGCGGTGTCGCCGATGACGTCGGCGGAGTGGCCGGTGAGATGACGGCTGAAGATCATTGATCCGGCGCTGAATCCCACGTAGACCCGGCTCTCCAGCGCCTTGAGGAAGCCGTCGGCCAGGCCGTTGCCGGTGATGCTGCGCGCGAGGTGGTAGTGGTTGCCGCCCCCGACGTAGATGACGTCGGCGTGGAGCAGCCGGTCGAGCACCGTCTGCCGGGGCAGGCCGTTGAGCTCCAGGACGTCGAACTCCCGCCAGCCCAGGCCGTGCAGCCGGTTCATGTCGGCGATGAACCAGCTGTGGTCGCCTGGCTCGGCGAGCGATGCGGTGGGAACGTACACGACGTTCGCCGATCCGAACGGCCTGCCCAGCATGTCCCGCAGGGCATCTCTCAGCGTCTCGTTACTCAGGCCGCTCGCCGTCAACAGAAGGTTCATCGGGCGAGCCAAGCACGGCTGACGGAGGCTCGCAACGAACACAGAATCCCTGAAGGAGGGCGGACATTTCTCGTGCCCCTCATTTCAACAGGGCAGCCGTGAACACCTCGCGTTGAGCCACCAGCCACTCCTGGATGCGGTCCCAACGCCGCCAGCCGCCGCGCTCGGACAGCGCCTGGACGTAGCCGGGGTCACCGTGGGCCACGCGGTCAGCGACGAAGGCCCGGCAGGATGCGGTGGCCTGTTCGATGACGCCGGGCAGTTCAGCGCGCTCCTGAGGGGAGAGGCCGTAGCCGTCGGCGAGGACCCGCAGTCGTGCCGGGGTGTCCAGCCCCGCCGGATAGAACCCGGCCGCGGATGTGGCATCGAGCATGGGAACCCAGTAGCGGGCGGTCATGGCGACGTCCCACACGGGCCGGCCGGGAGCCGCCAGGTCGAAATCGATCAGGGCTGTGGCCTGCCCGTCGCGGAAGACGACGTTCTCCGGGCACACGTCGTTGTGGCACAGCATCGTCCCTCCCTCCGGGTCGGACAGAGACCGCGGCCACTCGGCGGATACGTCAACCGCGATAGCCGCACTCGCGTCGTGCAGACGCCGCAACAGGCTGCCCACCGATCTCAACGCGGCCTCGGTCATCGCCCAGCGCGGAAACGGGGGGAGAGGGACGTCGCCGGGGACGAAGGACAGCTGCTCGCGGCCGTCGTCGCTGAGACGGATCGGCTTAGGAGCCGCGTCGAACCCCTGCGCCCTGAGCGCGAGGAGGTGGGCATGGAGGGCGCGCGCGGTGCGCGGCGCCGGGCGTTCCACCAGGGCACCGTGGCGGACGACCGCGCCCACGTTCACCATGCCACCGACCAGGACTTCACCCTCTGCCGTACCGCCCTCAGCCGTCATGCTGATCACGCTACCGCTGGGCCTCGGGAATGAGGCTCCTGATCGAGGGATCGCGCCGAGTACCGGTTTCCATGACTCCAACTCGTCGAACAGAGAGCCCATCGACATTGCTCACGTGTGTCGGGGCAGCCTGATGTAGCGACTGCATCGCACCCTGGCTCGGCCTGCCGAAACTGCCCGTCGTGAACTCGCCGGACGCCACCGACGACCACCGGAGGGACGGACTGCACTGGAAGACCCGTCCGCTCCTGGACTGGGCAGCCGGCCGCACCTTCGTCTGGATGCTCCGGATGCTTCCAAGCCTGGGTCGCCCGTCCTCCCCCTGCGTTCTCGCGGACCTGGCCCGTTTCCCGGCATGGAGTTCCAGTGTCGGCTATCGCGCTGGGGCGTCGAGTCCTCGGCCGATGGTGTGGGCCGCCTCGCGGAGGGCGCTGTCGACGCGGACGTGCGGGGCGCTGGTGGGCAGGGTGACGAAGACCGCCGCCACGGCCTCGTCGTTCCGCAATACCGGTGCCGCGAAGGAGAGTTCACCCAGTGCGTACTCTTCGTGGGCCGTGGCCAGGCCGGTCTCTCTGATGCGGATCAGCTGGGTGGCGAGGGTGCCCGGGGTGGTCACCGTGTGACGGGTGTGACGCTGTACCTCCGTCGGCGGGCCGTGGCCGTGGGCGAGGAGGATCTTGCCGGCCGACGTGGCGTGCAGGGGCAGGCGTTGGCCGCTGATCAGACACAGGGCCGTGCCGTCGGAGGGGACGGCGATGTCTGCGTGGCCGCCGGTGCGGGCTGTGAGTGTTCGGAGGGCGGGGAGCGAGATGTCGAGCAGGCCGCGCGGGCACGGGGCCGCGGCGCCGATGGCGCGAATCCGGGTGCCCAGGCGATACGAGCCGTCGGTCGCCCGCTCCAGCCCGCCCCACGCGACCAGCTCTCGCACCATCCGCAGTGCCGTCGGCACCGGCAGCCCGGTCCGGCGGGCGATCTCCGTCAGCCGTAGTGTGGCCGGCGCCCCCACGAACGCGTCCAGCACCGAGAAGACCCGCCCGGCAACGCTCTCGGTCACTTCGCACCCCGCGTTTTCATCCAGTGAAAGTCCGGCGTTGTCGCCGCACCGCGCACTCCGCGAAGGTCAACGCATGACTCTCGACCTGTCTTCCGATGAGCTCCTCTCCACCACCCGGGCGGTCCGGCACCGCCTTGACCTCACCCGGCCCGTGCCGCGCCAACTGCTCGAGGAATGCGTGGACTTGGCGGTCCAGGCTCCGACCGGCCGCAACCGCCAGCGCTGGCACTTCGTGATCGTCACCGACCCCGAGCGGCGGGCCGCGCTGGCCGAGGTGTGGCGAGACGGCGTGCGCACGCCGGGCGTCTCCGACCCCGTCCCCGAACGGGACGTACGCCGAGCCGACGTGGCGCACATGGAGCGGGTCTACTCCGGCGCCGTCCATCTCTACCAGCACATCCACGAGGTCCCGGCGATCGTCGTGCCCTGTGTGGAAGGCCGCACCGACGACGCGTCCGTCCTGAAGCAGGCCGGGACATGGGGCTCCATCCTCCCGGCTGTGTGGAGCTTCATGCTCGCCGCCCGGGCCCGCGGCCTCGGCAGTTGCTGGACCACTGGCAACCTCGTCCACGAGAAGGAGTCGGCCCGCGTCCTCGGGATTCCTTACGACGACGTCATGCAGGCGGCGTTCATCCCCGTGGCGTTCACCCTCGGCACCGACTTCCGCCCCGCCCGCCGCATCCCGAGGGAGGAGGTGCTCCACTGGGACACCTGGTGAACAGGGCAGGCATACGCCGTCCCGCGCAGGGGTGGGAAGATCCGGCGGCACCCTCCGGTTGTCGTCGGTGTACGGCCGTAGCGCACACCGACCGGAGGGAAACGCCACTCATGACCGACAGCCTCAAGGAAACCGTCGGACGGTACGGCATCTGGAGCAGCGGCCTGCGCTACTCGGACCCGTCCCGCAACGGTGAACTGGCGGAGGTGGCCGCGGAGTTGGAGGAACTGGGCTACGGGGCGCTCTGGCTCGGCGGCAACACCTCCGCCCGCGACGCCGTCCCGCTGGTCGAGGCGACGTCCCGGATCGTGGTCGGCACCAGCATCCAGAGCATCTGGGAGCACGAGCCCGCCGCCTCCGCCGCGAGCTTCGCCGAACTGGACTCCGCCCACCCGGGCCGCTTCGCCCTGGGCCTCGGCGTCAGCCACGCCGGGTTCGCGGAGCAGTACCGGCGGCCCTACTCGGCCTTGGTGTCCTACCTGGACGCCTTGGACGAGGCGGGCCATTCCGCCGACCGGCGCCTCCTCGCGGCCCTCGGTCCGAAGACCATCGACCTCGCCCGGGACCGCGCCGCCGGCTCCATCCCGTACCTGGTCACCGCCGACCACGCGGCCGCGTCCCGCGAGCGCCTGGGCGAAACCCCGCTGCTGGCCCCGGAGTTGAAGGTGGTCCTGGAGTCCGATCCGGCCCGAGCCCGTGCCCTGGCGCGCGACTACCTCGCCATCTACCTGACCCTCCCCAACTACACCAACAACTTCCTGCGCAACGGCTTCACGGAGGACGACCTGGCGAACGGCGGCAGCGACCGCCTCATCGACGCGGTCTACGCCTGGGGCGACGAAACCCGGATTCGTGCCCGCATCGACGAGTACATCGCCGCGGGCGCGGACCACGTGGCCCTCCACATCGTGGACGGCAGCACACCAACACAAGAGACCCTTCCGCGGGAGGCCTGGAGCAAGCTTGCTTCGCTGCTGACGTGAGGTCTCGTCGGCGACAACAACTCTCACGGCGTCACTGTCGTGAACGCCGAGTAGGGGTTAGAGCGACGGTGCGGTGGCCGCTTGCGTATGTGCGAGCGGCCACCGCTCGTTGGGGTCAGCGGAGGAAGTCCAGCAGGGCCTTGGTGAGGGGCTCGGGGACTTCTTCGGCGAGGAAGTGGCCGGAGTCGGGTATGACGATGCCGGTGACGTCGGTGGCGACCTTGCGCATGTCCTCCGCCGGGGCGGTGCCGGTGCTGTACTCGCCGCCGATGGCCAGGACCGGGACGGTCAGCGGGCCGTCCTCCTTGTGCCAGCGCTGGAACTGCTCGGCGGTCTCGCCGAGTTGGCGGTAGACCTCGAAGCTGGCGTGTCGGGCGCCGGGGTCGCGCAGCGCGTCGACGTAGACGTCGATGGCGTCCTGGGGGATGGCGTCGGGGCGGGCGGCCTTGGAGGTGAACTGGTGCCCGTAGTAGATCTCCTCGCGGCCGGCGACCATGCGGTCGTTGATCTCGGCGAGGCTGTTGAAGGCGAAGTGCCACAGGAACTCGTTGGTGGCCGCGTCCATCATCAGCGGCGGCGACGGAGAGAAGCCCGGCAGGATCGCCTCGCCGACCACGAGACGGGTGACGCGGTCGCGGTGCTTGGAGGCGAGGGCGTGGCCGACGAGGAGGCCGTGGTCGTAGCCGGCGACGGCGAAGCGGTCGAAGCCGAGGCCGGTCATGAGGGCGGCCATGTCGTCGGCGGCGGTGGCGCCGTCGTAGCCGGTGGCGGGCTTGTCGCTGGCGCCGGTGCCGCGGACGTCGGCGGCGACGACGGTGAAGTGCTCGGCCAGGGCGGGCATGACGAGGCGCCAGTTGTACCAGAACTGGGGCCAGGCGGGCAGGAGCAGCAGGGCGGGGCCGCTGCCGCCGACGACGGCGTGCAGGGTCAGGCCGTCGTCGGTGGTGACGGTGCGGCTGGTGAAGGTGTCGGTGAACCCGGCGGGCAGACCGGGGACCTCGGTGACGGTGAAGGACATGGCGGGGCCTTTCCTGGTGACGCACGGGTGGCGGGCAGAGGCGTGCTGAAGCGGTACGGCGTCACACTGAAGCGGATAACGTATCCATTTGAATGCAGCATAAGCGGATGACTTATCCGGTTGACGATGGGGGTGGGACCACGCGCCGGGTGTGGTTGGCTGCTGGGGTGGCTCAGGACTTGGAGATCGTCGCGTTCGAATCCGCCGAGGCATTCGAAGCGTGGCTCGGTGAGAACCACGCCGTCTCGCCCGGCGTCTGGCTCAAGCTGCGCAAGAAGGCCCCGGGGATCGTCGCGCTGGATTACGCCCAGGCGCTCGACGTGGCTCTCTGCTATGGCTGGATCGACGGCCAGAAGGCCGGGTTCGACGACCAGTGGTGGCTGCAGCGGTTCACCCCGCGCAAGCCGAACAGCAAGTGGTCCAAGAACAACCGGGACAAGGTGACCGCCCTCATCGAGCAGGGGCGGATGCGGCCGCCGGGACAGGCCGAGATCGACCGCGCCAAGGCGGACGGCCGCTGGGAGGCTGCCTACGACGGCGCGAAGACCGCCACCGTGCCGGAGGATCTCGCGGCAGCCCTGGCCGCGAACCCAGCCGCGGCGAAGTTCTTCGAGACGCTGGACGGGCAGAACCGCTACGCGATCCTGTACCGCGTCCAGGACGCCAAGAGGGCCGAGACCCGGGCGCGCCGGATCGAGAAGTTCGTAGCGATGCTGGCGCAGGGCGAGAAGCTGCATCCGTAGTCAGGGCGCCGTTCGTCACCGGACCCGCGGCGTGAGCTGTATGTGGCGGATTTCTTTGCGGTGGTGGGTGTACGCGATGTGCAGGTCACCGTTCGGGGCCTGCGTCACGGACGGATACGACAGCTCGCGGTTGAGGCCGTCCCGGGAGTTGTTGGTCAGGCAGTAACCGTCGCCGGTCACGAGGTCGGCGCGCAGGGGCCACGTGTGCCCGCCGTCGGAAGACACCGCGAGGCTGAGCGGAGCGCGCGGCGCGCCCCAGAACGCGGCCGAGGGGGCCTGGCGCACCGCGGTGGTCGTCGAGGCGCCGTCGGTGAGTCCGCCCGCGTCGTCGATCTCGTCGTAGAGGGAGACCCGGCGGTCCGTGGCGTCGGCGGCGCTGCTGTGGTTGTAGACGAGGGCCAGGCGGCCGTCGGACAGCGGGACGTACTGGATCGACGAGTTGTTGTTCGGCACCTCGAGCGGCTCGGGCTCGCTCCAGGTGTCGCCGTCGTCCGACGACAAGGAGCGGTGGACGTGGTCGGCGCGGCGGCTGCGGTAGAGGGCGAGCAGCGTGCCGTCGTGCAGGCGGTGGACGTTCATGTGGACCAGGCCCGTCGAGCCGGGCACGGGCTGTTCGCGCCAGCTGCGGCCCTCGTCGTCGCTGACCATCACGGCGCTGGTGTCGAGATCGCCGGACCACTTCTCGCCGGGGATGACCACACAGCGGAAGATCGGCAGCAGCAGTCGGCCGGTGGGCAGGACGACCGGTGGCTGGCGGACGAAGACCCCGCCCTCACCGGGCGTGGCGGGGAAGAGAGTTCGGGTCGCGTCCCACGTGGCACCGCCGTCATGGCTGACGCGCAGCCGTACCTCCGCGGTGTCCTGGTCGCCACCGCGCTGGGCGGTGTGCAGCAGCCACAAGGCACCGGACGGCGCGGGGAAGAGGATGGGGTTCTGCTCGGAACGGGTCGGGTCTTCCGAGAGCCGGACCGGCTCGGTCCAGACTGTGCTGCCGGGGGCGAGGCGTGCGAACCATACGGCGATGTCGGCCATGCCTTCCTGCGTGCCGCCGAACCAGACGCAGCCGAGGTCCCCGCCGGGCAGCACCGTGAGGTTCGCGGCGTGGCTCTGCACGGTCGGCGCGGGCAGGGTGGTGTCGGTACGGGTGTAGGCGTCGAGGAGTGCGGTCGTCACAGCGTGGCTCCAGGGGTGCGGGCCGAGGTCAGGTGTTGGCGTGCGGTCTGTTCGAGGTGGACCAGGTCGCAGGCGACGGTCGCGAAGGTGAAGCCCTCGGCGAGGCGTTTGGCGGCGCTGGAGCCGTCGGGGTTGTGGATGCCGGCAGCGACGCCCGCGGCGGCGGCCGCCTCGCGGACGGTGACGAGCGCGGCCTCGAAGGTGTCGGCCAGGGCGGGGTCGGTGGAGGTGGCACCGCCGAGGGCGATCCGCAGGTCGGAGGGGCCGACGTAGATGCCGTCGAGGCCCGGGGTGGCGCAGATCTCCGCGACGTTGGCGAGCCCTTCCGCCGTCTCGATCATGGCGAGGACGACGGTGGCGTCGTGGGTGTCGGCAGGGTTGGGGCCGATCCGCAGCGCCGAGCGCATCGGGCCGTAGGAGCGGCGTCCGTGCGGCGGGTAGCGGACGGCGGCGACGGCGTCGGCGGCCTGCGCGGCCGTGTCGACCAGGGGCACGATCACCCCGGTCGCCCCGGCGTCCAGGGCCCGGCCGATCGGCGCGGGGTCGTTGGCCTCCACCCGGACCATGCCGACCGCGGTCGAGCCCTGGCAGTCGACGGCGAGGAGGTTGTTGAGCATGCCGGAGTAGCCGAACAGGCCGTGCTGGGCGTCCAGGGCGACGTAGTCGTAACCGAGCCGGGCGATGCGTTCGGTGGCCACGGGCGCGTCCAACAGGCACCAGTAGCCGAGGAGTTGCTCGCGGGCGCGGAGGGCGGCGGTGAACTCTGCCGGGGTCATGGGGATTCCTTCGCGTCGAGGGCTCAGCGGTTGTAGGCGGGCATGGGGCCGCGCAGCGCGGCGCCGACCGCGTCGCAGGCGGCGGTCACGTCGGCCGGCAGGGGACCGGCCTGGGCGGCGGCGATGTTGGCGCGCAGGTGCTCGGTGCGGGAACCGCCGAGCAGCAGGGCGTCGGTCGAGTCCCGGTCCAGCAGCCAGCGCAGGGCCAGTTCGGTGAGCGGGACACCGGCTTCCGCGGCGATACGGGTGAGTTCGGCGACCGCTTCGAACAGGCGCGGGTCCCAGTAGCGGGCCCGGTACATCTCCGCGAGCCGGGAGTCGGCGAACCGCCCGGAGTCGGGGGCCTGTTCGTAGTGGTGGCGGCCGGTGAGGAGGCCGCCGCCGAGCGGGTTGTAGACCATGGTGCGCAGCCCGGTGACGGCGGCGTACTCGACGTATTCCTCCTCGATCCGGCGCGCGAGCAGGTTGTGCAGCTGCTGGGCGACGACCGGACGCGGGGCGCCCACCTCGTCGGCGACGCGCACGAGTTCGGCGATCTGCCAGGCGGCGAAGTTGGAGACGCCGAGGGCGCGGATCTTGCCCTCGGCGACGAACTCGGCGACCGTGGCGAGGGTTTCGGCGAGGGGCGTGGCCCGGTCGGGCTGGTGCAGATAGAACAGGTCGACGTGGTCGGTGCCCAGGCGCTTGAGGCTGCCCTCCAGGGCGGCCCGCAGTCCCGCGGCGGACAGGGGAGCGTGGTCGCCCTGGTCGGGGTGCGGGATGCCGGCCTTGGTGGCCAGCACGATCCGGTCGCGGTGGGCGGGCAGCAGCTCGGCGAGGATGCGTTCGCTCTCCCCGCCCGCGTAGCCGTTGGCGGTGTCCACCCCGGTGATGCCGGCGTCCAGCGCCGCCGCGAGCATGTCGGCGGCGCCCGCCCGGTCGACGGTGTCGCCGAACGTCATGGTGCCCAGGACGAGACGGGACAGGGGCAGGGGTGCGTTCGGCAGTTCGATGCCGGTGGTCACGTGCCGGTTCCTTCCGATGAGAGGGCCGCCGCGGTCGGGGCCGCCGCCGCGCGGGGTTTGAGGCCCCGGATCGCCGTGGGGTCCAGGGCGGCGCGCCGCAGCGCGCGGGTGTAGGGATCGGTGGGCGAGGCGAGTACGGCCGCGGTGGGACCGCTCTCGACGACGCGTCCGGCCTTGAGGACGACGATGTCGGTGCTGATCTCGCGCACCACGCCGAGATGGTGGGCGATGACGATGTAGGTGATGCCGGTCTCCGTCTGCAACTCCCGGAGCAGGTCGAGTACTTGGGCCTGCACGGACACGTCGAGGGCGGAGGTGGCCTCGTCGCACACCAGCAGGTCCGGTTCCGAGGCCAGGGCGCGCGCGATGCCGATGCGCTGGCGCTGTCCGCCGGAGAACTCGGCCGGCCGCCGGTGCAGTGCCGAGCTCGGCAGTCCTACCCGGTCGAGGAGTTCGCCGGCCCGGCGGTGCCGCTCGGCCTTGTCCTTCACCCCCGCGAGGCGCAGCGGTTCGGCCACGATCTCCTCGGCGGTCAGATGGGGGTCGAGGGAACCGTAGGGGTCCTGGAAGACCATCTGCACGCGGCGCCGCAGCGGCCGCAGCCGCCGCTCGGTCAGCGTGGCGAGGTCGGTGCCGTCCAGCACGATCCGTCCGGAGGCGGGCTTGAGCAGCCGTACGATCGCGCGGGCGAGGGTCGACTTGCCGCAGCCCGACTCGCCGACGACGGCGAGCGAGCCGCCGCGCGGCACGCTGAAGGCGACGTGGTCGACGGCGCGCACCGGGCCGGCCGGGGTGGGGTAGTCGACGACGAGGCCCTCGACGGTGAGGAACGCGTCCTGGTGCGCTGCGGTCGGCTGGCTCATCGTGCGGCTCCCAGTGGGGTGTTGTCGTCGGCGAGCCCGTCCTCGTCCCACGGCCCGAGGCCGGGAACGGCCGCGAGCAGCCTGCGGGTGTACGCGTGCTCGGGCCGTTCGACGATCTGCTCGGCCGGCCCCGATTCGACGAACCTGCCCTCCTGCATGACATGGATGCGGTCGGACACCAGACGTGCGACACCGAGGTCGTGCGTGATCATCAGCATGCCGACGCCGGTGCGTTCCTGGAGGTCCATGAGCAGGTCGAGGACGCCTGCCTGGACGGTGGCGTCGAGGGCGGAGGTCGGTTCGTCGGCGACCAGCAGCTGCGGTTCGGCGGCCAGCGCGATGGCGATGAGGATGCGTTGCAGCATGCCGCCGGAGAACTGGTGCGGGTACGCCTTCCAGCGCGTCTCGGGCTTGCTGATCCGTACCTGGTCCATCAGGTCGGTGCCGCGTTCGCGGGCCTCGGCGCGGGACAGGCCGGGGTGGCGCAGCCGCAGGGCGTCGCCGAGCTGCCGCCCCACGGTGTGGACGGGGCTGAGCGCCGTCATCGGGTCCTGGGGGATCAGGGACACGGTGCGGCCGCGCGCCCGCCGGGCCGCGTCGGGGTCGGCGACGACGTCCTCGCCGCCGATGCGGGCGGCGCCCGACAGCACGGCGAGCCCCTCGGGCAGCAGCCGCAGCACGCCCATAGCGGTGGTGGACTTGCCGGAACCGGACTCGCCGATGAGCGTGACGGTCTCGCCGTGCCCGACGGTGAAGCTCACGCCGTCGACGGCGCGGACCACACCGCGCTGGGTGACCAGTTCGATCTGGAGGTCCTCGACCTCCAGCAGCGGGTCGTGAGCCGGAGAGGCCATGGCTCAGGCTCCCTTCTTCGTACGGACCCGGTCGCGCAGGCCGTCGCCGAGCAGGTTGACGCCGACCACGAGGAGGGCGATGACCAGGCCGGGGAGGGTGACCAGCCACCAGGAGGTGGTGATGTAGTCCTGGCCGTCGGAGATGATGCGCCCCCAGGTGGCGAACGGCCGCTGCGGTCCGGCGCCCAGGAAGCTCAGCGCGCTCTCCAGGAGCACCGCCTGGGCGAGCAGCAGCAGGACCACCAGGCTGGCGGGGCGCACGATGTTGGGGACGATGTGCCGGGCCAGCACGGACCAGCTGCGCATGCCGAGCAGCCGGGCGGCGGCCACGTACGGCTTCTCGCGTTCGACGAGGACCAGGGAGCGCGTCAGGCGGGCCACCTCGGGCCACTGGGCGATGGCGATCACGCAGGTGATGACGGTGACCGACGATCCGAAGAGCGCGACCACGAGCAGCAGCATCATCAGCAGGGGCAGCGCCAGTTGGGCCTCGAGGAAGCGGCTGACGACCGCGTCGACCCAGCCGCCGAAGTAGCCGGCCGCCGAGCCCGCCGCGATCCCGATGAGCCCGGAGACGAGGACCGCGAGAACGCCCACCGTCAGCGACACCTGACCGCCGTGCAGCAGCCGGGACAGCAGATCGCGGCCGAGCTGGTCGGTGCCGAACAGATGCCCGTCGGTGAACGGGGCCAGCCGGCGCCGCGAGAGGTCCTGGGCGTTCGGGTCGGGCAGCGGCAGCATGCTCGCCAGGGCCACCGGCAGGGCGACCAGGGCGGTGCAGACGGCGCCGGCCCACAACTTGATGCGGGCGCTGCGCTGTTGGCGGGCGGCGGTGGAGCCGGCGAGATGCCGGTCGGTGACGGCGCTGGGCCGCTCCGCAGTGGCCACGGTGGTGGTCATGGCTCAGGCCGCCTTTCCGAGTCGTACCCGCGGGTCGAGCAGCGGGTAGGCGAGGTCGACGAGGAGTTGGACGAGGATGGCGAGGGTCGCCGTGACCAGGACGGTCGCCTGGATGAGCGGGTAGTCGCGGGTCTCCAACGCCCGTACGACGAGGGAGCCGACGCCGGGCCAGCCGAAGACGACCTCGACCACGACCACGCCGTTGAGCAGCGCCGCGAAGCGGGTGCCGACCGCGGTGACCAGCGGGACAGCGGAGTTGGCGAGGGCGTAGCGCCAGGTCAGGGCCCGCTCGGAGACACCGCGCGAGCGGGCCACGGTGATGTACGGCGAGGCGAGCGCGGTGGTCATCTCGCGCCGTACCAGCCGTGAGATCAGGGCGAGTTGGAGGATCGCGATGGTGACCGTGGGCAGGATCAGGCCGCTCCAGGACGTGAACCCGGACGCGGGCAGCACCGGCAGCAGCACGGCGAAGACGGTCAGCAGCATCACGCCGGTCCAGAAGTCCGGCATGGACTGTCCGGCGATGGTGAGCACGTTGGCGCCGAGTTCGCGCGAGGTGTCCGCGCGGCGCGCCATCCACACGCCCAGCGGGACGGCGACGGCCACGGTGACGGCGATCGCCGCGATGGACAGCGTGATCGTGTACGGCATGCGGTCGAGGACGACGTCGAGCGCGGAGGAGTGGAAGGAGTAGCTGGTGCCGAGATCGCCGGTCAGCAGGTCGCG
Source organism: Streptomyces justiciae (assembly GCF_015163075.1). GTDB lineage: Bacteria > Actinomycetota > Actinomycetes > Streptomycetales > Streptomycetaceae > Streptomyces > Streptomyces justiciae. The sequence continues at coordinate 17,520 of NZ_JADDXU010000025.1, read as the reverse complement.
CAGGAAGATGCCGTACTGGGTGATCAGGGGCTGGTCGAGGCCGAACTGCTCGCGGATGCGGGCCAGGTCGTCGCTGGTGGCGGTCGGGCCCGCGTACGCGGAGGCAGGGTCGCCGGGGGCGAGCCGGACCAGCACGAACACGGTGGAGATGGTCAGGAAGACGGTGAGCAGACTCTGGCCCAGGCGGCGGGCGAGGTATTTCGACACGGCTCAGCCCTCCAGCCGTACGGCGGTCAGGTCGTAGGAGTTGACCGGCAGCAGCCCGATGCCCTCGACGCGGGTGCGGCGGGCGAGCAGGGTCTTGGGGACGAACGCCCACATGCAGGGCCAGGTGTCCCACACGGCGTGCTGGGCGGCGGCGAGCTTGCGGTCCCGGGTGGTGGTGTCGGTCTCGGTGGCGGCGTCGGAGATCTGCCGGGCGATGGCCGGGTTGACGTAGCCCATGAACGCGTCGCCGGTGCGCTCGTCCTCGGCGGTCCCCGCGTACATCGCCTGGAGCATGGTGACCGCCTGGCCGGTGGGGCCCGGGAAACCGTTGCCGATGACGTCCCAGTCGCCGCCCTTGCCCTGGCGCCACTTGAGAATGTCGCCGCCGGGCTCGAACTGGAGCAGGGAAGTGCGCACGCCGACGTCCTTGAGCATCTCGGCGACCGCCTCCATGACGGAGGTGTCCGCGGCGAACTCGCCCGACTCCCACATGATCCGGATCTTCAGGTCGTCGGCGCCCAGCGACTTGAGCAACTGCCGTGCGCGGCCGGGGTCGTGGACGAAGCGGCCGGTGCGTTCGGCGCCCTGGAGGGAGAGCGGGACGACGCCCTCGGCCTGCTCCGCCGAGTCGGTGAGCACGTCCCGTACGAGGGACTCGCCGTCGATGGCGTACGTCAGCGCCTGGCGCACCCGGGGGTCGGACAGCGGATGGCTCTTCGGCTTGCGGAAGTTGTAGAAGAGCTGGCATATCCGCACCCCGGACGTCTTCTCCAGGTGCACGCCGGGCAGGCCGGTGAGCTGTTCCGCCGAGTCGGGGGTGATGGTGTCGATGACGTCGAGTTCGCCACTGCGCAGGGCGACGACCCGGCTCGACTCCTCCGGCACGAAACGCACGCGGACCCGCTCGACAGGCGGCCGCCTGCCCCAGTAGTCGGGGACGCGGGCCAGGGTGTACTCGCCGGCCCCGCTGTTGGCGCTGACGACGCGGTAGGGGCCGGTGCCGACACCGGAGCGCAGCTCCTCGGGCCGGTTGTCCTTGGCCGGGGTGATGAGGATGTTGGCCATCAGCCGGTCCAGGACGGGCACCGGCTTACGCGTGTGGAGCCGGAACGTGCGCTCACCGGTTGCCTCGACGCTGGGCAGTTCGGGGAACAGACCGAGGATGAAGGAGCCGGCGACCTCGCCGTACATCCGCACGGCGGTCGCCACGTCCTCGACGGTCACCGGACGGCCGTCGGAGTAGCGGATGCCTTCGCGCAGCCGGACGCTCCAGGTGGTCGGCGCGGTCATCTCGAACCGGTCGGCGAGGACCGGCGTGGGCTTCATGCCCGGCCCGATCGCGGTGAGGGCCTGGCGCACGGCCCGCTGCACGGTCACCGCGGCGTCGAACTGGTTGAGCTTGTTGTCCAGGCTGACCAGCGAGCGGTTCAGCCCGAGGGTGAGCGTGCCGGGGCCGGGGGCGCCGGTCGGTCCGGCGCAGGCGGCCAGCGGGGAGAGGGCAAGGCCGGTGCCGCCCGCGGCGCCCCAGCGCAGCAGGGTGCGACGGCTCAGCGTCTCACTCGGGGGAGTTCGGGTCATCGTCGACCTCTCGGGGGTTCTGGTGCGGCGACCGGCTCGGGGCGGCGGCCAGGTTCCTCGGGACGCCACCGGTTTCTGTCGCGGCGAAAACCGTTCCATGCTTGCGCGGATCGCGCAAGAGGTCTCGCGCAGATCGCGCAGCATGTGTCATCATCGAGCCGCCGAGGCGCCCCGTGCGCCTCCCTTCGACCGAGGACCCAGGAGGCGGACATGCCCATCCCGCTGCACGGCACCCCGGCGCCTCGCCACCTCCTCGCCCTCGCCGACGACCTGTCCGGGGCGGCGGAGACCGCCGTCGCGCTCGGTGTCCCCGGCGGCCGCATCGTGCTCGGCCCCGCGCCGTGGTCCGCGCCGGGCAACGGCGAGCCCGTCGTGGTCGACCTCGACACCCGCAGCCTGCCCGCGGCCGACGCGGCCCGGCGCGTGCGCGAGGCCCTGACCGACGTACCCACGGACACCCTGGTCCTGAAGAAGGTCGACTCCCTGCTGCGGGGCAACCTCGCCGCCGAGACGTCCGCCTTCGCGACCGGCGCCGAGGCCGTCGTCGTCGCCACCGCCCTGCCGGCCCTGGGCCGCACGGTCCGCGGGGGCGTGGTCCACCTGGACGGCTTTCCCCTGCACACCACGGGCGCCTGGAGAGCGGAGGCCGCCGCACCGCCGAGGTCGGTCGCCGAGGCGCTCGGGGACAGCCGTACGACGGTCATCTCGCTGGACGCGGTACGGGGCGGCTCGTTGCCCCGTGCGCTGCGGGAGACGATCGCCACCGGACGCCTTCCGCTCTGCGACGCCGAGACCGACGCCGACCTGGACCTGATCGCCGAGACGGCCCTCGCCTGCGGGCCCGGTGTCCGGCTGATGGGCACGGGCGGGCTCGCCGCGGCCGTCGGGCGCCTGACGGCACCCGCACCGGCGACCGCTGCGCCATCGGTACGACGCGGGCGGCGGCCCCTGCTGGTCGTCGTGGGCACCGCCGAACCCACCGCGGTTGCGCAGATCGCGCAACTCACCGCGCGCGGTGCGCGACACATCGCCGTACCGCTCGACCAGCCGCTGTCGGACGTACGACCTTCCCTCGACGGCACGTCGGACGTGACCGTCCTCAGCATCGACAACACCCGGGGCATCCAGCCCGGTTCGGCCCTGCGAGCGGTGCTCACACTCGCGCGCCTCGCAGCCGACCACGCGCGCGACGCCGACCTCGTCCTGACCGGCGGCGAGACAGCCCGCCGGGTGCTCGACGCCCTGGACGTACGGCACCTGACAGCCCTCGGCCAGATCCACCACGGCGCCGTCCGCGCCGAAACACCGGACGGCCGCCATGTCGTCACCCGGCCCGGCAGCTTCGGCGACACCGACTCGCTGCTGCGCATCGCCGCGGCGCTCAAGCCGGACCTCTTCCACGTCGCACCGCACGACCCGGACCCCTTCCACCGAGCACCGCACGACCTGGACCTCTTCCACCGAGCACCGCACGACCTGGATTTCTCCCACCGCTCACCGCTCCACCCCTCACCGCAAGGAGACCCCCTGGTGAACGCCACCCCCACCGCCGACGACCGCAGCACACTGCCCCTCATCGCGGTAACCATGGGAGACGGCGCGGGCATCGGCCCCGAGGTGATCGTCCCGGCGCTGCTGCACCCAGACACCCTCGCCCGCTGCCGTCCCGTCGTCATCGGCGACGCCGAACGGCTGCGGCAGGCCGCCGCGATCCTGGGCGTCGACTGCGACATCGTGCCCGTGGAGAGCCCGGACGAGGCCGAGTTCACGCCGGGCCGCATCAACGTCGTCGACCTCGGCCTGCTGCCCGCCGACCTGCCCTGGGGCGAACTGTCCCCGGTCGCCGGCGAGGGCGCCTACCAGTACGTGCGGGTGGCCGCCGACCTCGCGATGAAGGGCGCCGTCCACGGCATCTGCACCGCCCCCCTCAACAAGGAGGCCCTGCACGCCGCCGGACACGTCTACCCCGGCCACACCGAGCTGCTGGCCCACCTCACAGGCGTGGACGAGGTGTCGATGATGCTGTCGACGCCCAAGGTGAAGGTCATTCACGTCACCACCCACATCGGCCTGATCGACGCCGTGAACCGCATCGAGCCCGGCCTCGTCGAACGCACCGTACGCCGCGGTCACGAGGCGATGGTCCGGGCGGGCGTCGCGAAGCCGGTCATCGGAGTGTGCGGCATCAACCCGCACGCCGGTGAGAACGGCCTCTTCGGCTACGGCGAGGAGGAGGAGAAGATCGTCCCCGCCCTAGAGGTGCTGCGCGCGGACGGCATCGACGCGCGCGGCCCGCTCCCCGCCGACACTGCCTTCTTCCTCGCCGGGCGCGGCGACTACGACCTGATCGTCGCCATGTACCACGACCAAGGGCACGGCCCGGTCAAGGTGTTGGGCATCGAGGCGGGCGTCAACATGACCGTGGGCCTGCCCGTCATCCGCACCTCCGTCGACCACGGAACGGCCTTCGACATCGCCGGGAAGGGCGTCGCCGAGGCCGGTAGCATGGTCGAGGCTCTGCGCCAGGCAGCCGAGATGTCGTCCGTACCGGCCCCCTGACCGGCGCGGTGACCGGGCCGGCGACCGGCCCCTGAGACCGCCGCCCAGCAGCCCACGCAGCGAAGGACCTCACGACAGATGTCTCCCAACGGCTCCCAGGCCCGGCGCGACCGGATCCTGCACCTGGCCACCACGACCGGCCTGACCAGCGTCGAGGAACTGTCCCAGCGCTTCGGCGTCACCGCGTCCACGATCCGCCGCGACCTCGCCAAGCTGACCGCCGACGGCCGGCTCGCCCGCACCTACGGCGGCGCCATGGCGCTGACCGCGCATCCCGAGGCATCGCTGCGGCAGCGTACCGGCGAGGCGTTCGAGGCGAAGCGGGCCATCGCGCGCCGGGCCGCAGCGGAGGTGCGCGCGGGGGAGACGGTCCTCCTGGACGCCGGATCGACCGTGGGCGCCCTCGCCCACGAGCTGCGCTCGGCGAAGGAACTCACGGTCGCCACCACGGGATTGACGGCCCTTCAGGAACTCGCCGATGTCGAGACGGTGCACGTCGAATGCCTCGGCGGCACGCTACGGCCGCTCAGCCAGGGTTTCGTCGGCCCGCTGACCGAGGCCGCGCTGGAACGTCTGACCTTCGACCGCGTCTTCCTCGGCACCGACGGCATCTCGCCCGAGCACGGCATCTGCGAGGCCGACCTGCGCCAGACCCGGCTGAAGGAACTGATGGCCCGCCGCGCCGACCACGTGTACGTGCTCGCCCACGCGGCCAAGCTCGGCCGTCGCCCCTTCCACGCCTGGGCGGCCCTGCCCGCAGGCTGGACCCTGATCACCGACGACGGCGCGGACCCGGCGATCGTGGCCGAACTGCGCGGGCGCGAGGTCGAGGTGGTCCTGGCGGAGGTGCCCCCGCCCGCGGAGCCGGAACACCAGGAGCCCGCCTGATGGCCGTCCAGGAAGGTACACGGCATGCCCTGGTCACCGGGGTCAGTTCGGGGATCGGAGCGGCGATCAGCCACCGCCTGCTGCGGGACGGATGGCGGGTCACCGGCATCAGCCGCCGTCCCCCGACGCCCGCGGACGGGCTGACCTGGCTCGAGGCGGACGTGACCGAATCCGCGGCGCTGGTCCGGGCCCTTGAGGGAGTGTCGGCTCCCGACGCGGTCGTGCACGCGGCCGGAATTCAGCGCTCCGCGCGGCTGGGTGCGCTCTCCGCCGAGGACGGCGAACTGATGTGGCGCGTCCACGTCCAGGCCGCCACGGTCCTCCTCGACACCCTCGCCGCCCGGCTGCCCGACGGGGCCCGCGTGATCCTCCTCGGCAGCCGCACCGCGACCGGCGTGCCCGGCAAGAGCCAGTACGCCGCGACCAAGGCGGCGCTGCCCGCACTCGCCCGCGCGTGGGCCGCCGAACTGGCCGACCGGGCCATCACCGTCAACGTCATCGCCCCCGGCCCGACCGACACCCCGATGCTGTCCGACCCCGGCCGCGCCGGCACGCCCCCGGTTCTCCCACCGCTCGGCCGGCTCGTCTCGCCCGACGAGGTCGCGGGCCTCACGGCCTTCCTCCTCGGACCGGAGGGCGGCGCGATCACCGGCCAGCAGATCGTCCAGTGCGCCGGGGCGTCACTGTGACAGGCGCGAAGCCGCAGTCCGGGTGAGCGGGCTGCGATCACCGCACGCCCGTCAGGCACGCTCCTGCATACGGCTCAGCAGCTGCTCGTACTGCTCCGTGTCGTCCAGCGTGACCATGACGATCTGATAGAACACGCGCTCGCACAGGTCGATGAGCTCGTCCTGCTCGATGTCCGGCTTGTCGAGCCAGGCCAGGACGACCTCCTCCATGTACGCCAGCCAGCCGGCCACGGACATACCGAGAGCGGGGCTGGCGGGCGCATCGGCCGCGACGAAGGCCTCGGTGATCCACCCCGCGAGCGTGGCCCGGACCGAGCTGTGCAGCGTGCGCACGGTGCCGCCGGTGTTGAGCCGGGTCACGGCGCGGTAGACCGCGGGGTGCCGGGCCACGTACGCGACGAAGGTCTCGATGCCGGTGCGCAGCTGCTCGACGGGGCTGAGGGACGGGTCGGGGCGCAGATGGGTGAGGAGTTCGTCCGAGGCGGCCTGGAGGATGGCGTGCCGGAACTTGCGCTGTGATCCGAAGTAGTGGAAGAGCAGCCCGGGCGAGACTCCCGCTTCGCCGGCCACGGACTCGACCGTGATGTCGTCGATCGTCTGCTTCTCCAGGGTCTGACGGGCGACGGCCAGGATCTGGTCGCGCCGCTCGGAAGGAAGCAGCCGGGAGCCGCGGGGCGTGGAGGAAGGAGCCATGCGCCCATCCTATTGACGGAAACTCAATAGTGCGTACTGTTGAGTAATCCTCAATAAGGGCTCGCCGTCCTGAGCCGGATCCGGCGCGTGCCCTCACCCCCTCCAGCCCCCTCTACGTGACGGAGGAGCGCTTCCATGTCCCCTGCCCAGCCCGCCGCCGGGTTCCCGGATCGCGAGCACGACAACCTCGTCCTGGAGCCGCGCGACGTCCAGTTCGACTGGTCGCGGCTTCCGATGCACTGGATACCGGGCGAGCCCATGGCCACCCACACCATCAACGTCCTGCACCTGCTGCTGCCCGAGGGCGAACGCTGGTTCGTCCGCGTCTTCAAGCAGGCCCTCCCGCTGATCACCGACTACCGGCTGCGGGAGGACGTCCTCGGGTTCATCGGTCAGGAGGCCATCCACGCCGAGGCCCACCAAGGCGTGGTCGATCACCTGCTGGCCAAGGGGCTGGACCCGGGGCCGTACCTCCGACAGGTCGAGTGGCTGTTCCACCGGGTGCTGGGGGACCGCCCGGAGTTCTCCGAGGAGCGGGCCCGGCAGCACGTCGTCGAACGCGTGGCGGTCATCGCGGCGATCGAGCACTTCACCGCCTTCCTCGGTGACTGGGTGCTCAACGCCCACGCCCTGGACGAGGCCGGCAGCGACCCGGTGATGCTGGATCTGCTGCGCTGGCACGGCGCGGAAGAGGTCGAGCACCGCAGCGTGGCGTACGACCTGCTGACCCATCTCGACCCGGGCTATGTACGGCGGATCCGCGCCCTGGGCATCGCCCTCCCCGTCCTGCTCGGGCTGTGGGTCCGCGGCGCGCGTTTCCTGATGGGCGCCGACCCGCAGCCCGCCGGGCGGCAGCGCAAGGCGACCTGGCGTGGATACCTCGCGGCGTCCCGGCGCGGGCTCGTGCCGGGACTGGGTACCGGCCTGCGCTCCGCGACGCGGTACCTCAAGCGCGGCTACCACCCCACCCAGGAGGGCTCGACCCGGCAGGCGATCGCCTACCTCGCCACGTCCCCGGCCGCCCGCGCCGCCCACTGACCGAACGAACAGGACCCCCGCTCATGAGCTCGCCGCCGCTCGACCTGTACGGCAGACCCCGCGCCGACCGCTTCATGCGGGCACTGACTGCCTTCGGCGACACCTACATCCCCTTCTCCACCCGGCCGTGCCGCCGCCGCACCCCCGCCGCCCGGACCACACCCCCGCTGAACCTGGTGGTCGCCGCCCGCCGCACAGAAGCCGACGGCGTCGTCTCCCTGCGCCTCGCCGCACCGGACGGTACGCGCCTGCCCGCCTGGCAGCCCGGCGCCCACCTAGACCTCCAGCTGCCCTCCGGCCGCCGACGCCAGTACTCCCTGTGCGGCGACCCCGCCGACCGCACGGCCTACCGGATCGCCGTCCGCCGCATCGAGACAGGCGGTGGCGGCTCGGTGGAGGTGCACGACGACCTGCCCGAAGGCACCCGGCTCACCGTGAAGGGGCCCCGCAACGCCTTCCCGTTCGCCGCCGAGCCCCGCGTGCTGCTCATCGCCGGCGGCATCGGCATCACGCCCCTCCTGCCGATGGCCCGCGAGGCCGCCCGGCTCGGCCTGGACTGGCGGCTCGTGCACACCGGCCGCAGCCGCGCCACCCTGCCGTTCACCGACGAACTGCGGCAACTGCGCGGCCCGGTCGAGATCCTGGCCGACGACGAACACGGCATCCCCGACGCCAGCGACCTGCTCAGCCGCGCCCAGGCCGGGGCCGCCGTCTACGCCTGCGGCCCCGGGCCCATGCTCGACGGCGTCCGGGCGGCCTTCGACGACAGCCCCGCCGCAGGCCTGCACTTCGAGCGCTTCGCCCCGGCCCCGATCCGCGACGGCCGCCCCTTCGAACTCCAACTGGCCCGCAGCGGCCGGACGTTGACCGTCCCCGCCGACCGCTCGGCGCTCGACGTGCTGAGCGAGGCCGTCCCCGCCGCCGCGTACTCCTGCCGGCAGGGCTTCTGCGGGGTCTGCCGCCAGCGGGTCCTCGCCGGACCGGTCGAACACCGCGACCGCCGGCTCACCGACGCGGAGCGCACGGCCGGCGAGATGCTCGTCTGCGTCTCCCGCGCCCCGGAGGGCGAACGCCTCGTCCTGGATCTGTGACCCGCCCCCGCACCCATGAACAGAAGGCCCCACCCATGACCACACAGGCCCGACTCGCCCCTGCCTTCCCCTACGACGCGACCGACATCGACCGCTTCCGCGAACTGCAACAGCTCGCCTACCGCTGCGCCGAGCGCGTCGCCGCCTGGCTCGAACCAGGGGTGACGGAGCGTCAGGCCGCCGCCCGGCTCCGCCGGGAGCTGGTCGCCGAGGGCGTGGAGGACTTCTTCCACGTGCCCTTCGCCTGGTTCGGCGACCGCACCGCCTTCCGGCACTTCAAGACACCGCTGCAGTTCTTCGCGGGCCGCCGGAAGCTGGAGGAGGGCATGCCGTACATCCTCGACTGCGCCCCCGTCGTCGACGGCTACACCGCCGACATCGGCTACGCCGGCAAGATCGGCGACAACCCGCTGTGGGACAAGATCGCCGCCGACCTGCGTGAATACCGCGAGCTGATCGTCCGCGAGGTGCGGCAGCGCAAGCCGCTCAACGAGATCTACACCGCCGTGGACGCACTCATCGCCCACCACGGCTACGACAACCGGCACAAGGTCTACCCGGGCCGGGTCATCGGCCACCAGGTCACCCGCATGACCGCCCGCGGGCCCGCCGGAGTGAACGTCTTCGGTTTCGGCGTCCGCACCCTGCAGACCCTGGGCCGCGAACTCATCAGCGAGCGCCTGCACGGCCGTTCGCCGCTGTGGGCGGACGGCCGGTCCTCGCGGCACGCGCCCACACCGGGACTGTGGGCGGTCGAGCCGCACATCGGATTCCACAACGTGGGCCTGAAGTTCGAGGAACTGCTGGTGGTCACCGAGGACGACGCCTACTGGCTCGACGACGACCTGCCCCACGTCCGCCGCTGGGCCGAGGCGAGCGCCCGATGAACCGCCGCACGGTCGTCTCCGGTGGCGTACCCCTGGCCGTGTACGAACAGGGCGACCCCACCGGCCCCACCGTCGTGCTCGTGCACGGCTACCCCGACACGCACCACGTCTGGGACGACGTCGCCGCCGCCCTCACCACCGACGGCTACCACGTCGTCCGGTACGACGTGCGCGGCGCCGGAGCCTCCGGAACACCCTCGGGCCTGCGCGGCTACCGGCTGCGGCAGCTCGCGGACGACCTGTTCGCGGTGGCCGACGCGGTCAGCCCCGACAAGCCGGTGCACCTCGCCGCGCACGACTGGGGCTCCATCCAGTCCTGGGAAGCCGTCACCTCACCCCAGGCGGCGGCCCGCATCGCCTCCTACACCACCCTGTCCGGCCCCTGTCTGGACCACGTCGGCCACTGGGCCCGCCGCCGCCTCGCCCGCCCCAGCCCCCGTCACCTCGGCCAGCTCCTCGGCCAGGCCGCGCACTCCTGGTACATCGTCCTCTTCCACGCCCCCGTGCTCGCCCCGGCCGCCTGGCGACTGGGCCTGGCAGGGCAGTGGGGCCGCGTACTGTCGTACGTCGAAGGGGTCACCCCACGGGCCGGGCACCCGCAGCCGACCCTCACCGCGGACGCCGTACGCGGCATCGCCCTGTACCGCGCCAACATGCTGCCCCGCCTGCTTCGCCCACGGCAGCGGCCGACCACCGTACCGGTGCAACTGGTCACCCTCACCGAGGACCACTACGTCAGCCCCGCCCTGAGCGACGACCTCGACCGCTGGGCACCGCGCCTGTGGCGGCGCACCCTCACCGCCGGACACTGGTCCGCGCTCTTGGAGAAAGGCCCCACCGTGGCACAAATGATCAAGGACCTTGCCGCACACGCGGATGGCGTGCCGGCCACCCAGGCACAGGAGAGGGCGGCCCGAGCGCGGCGGGGCACCTTCGCCGGAAAGCTGTCCGTCGTCACCGGTGGCGGCAGCGGCATCGGCCGGGCCACCGCCCTGGCCTTCGCCGAACAGGGTGCCGACATCGTGGTCTGCGATCTCGACCTCGACGCCGCCGAACGCACCGCCGAACTCGCCCGCTTTCTCGGCGCCAAGGCCCACGCCTACCGCGTCGACGTCGCCGACGGAGCGGCCGTCGACGCCTTCGCCGCCGAGGTGGCCGCCGCTCACGGCGTCCCGGACATCGTGGTCAACAACGCGGGCGTCGGCCACAGCGGCACCTTCCTGCAGACCACCGAGAAGGAATGGCGCCGCGTCCTGGACGTCAACCTCTGGGGCGTCATCCACGGCTGCCGTGCCTTCGGCACCCTCATGGCGGACCGCGGCGAGGGCGGCCACATCGTGAACCTCGCCTCGGCCGCCGCGTATCTGCCCAGCAAGATCCTCGCCGCCTACGCCACCAGCAAGGCCGCCGTCTTCATGCTCTCCGACTGCCTGCGCGCCGAACTCGCCCCCGCCGGCATCGGCGTCAGCACCATCTGCCCCGGCATCGTCAACACCAACATCACCCGCACCACCACGTTCTCCGGCCAGAGCGCCGATCAGCTCGCCACGACCCGCGACCGCGTCTCCGGCCTCTACGCCAAGCGCAACTTCACCCCGGACAAGGTCGCCCGCCAGATCCTGCGCGCCGTCCGCAAGGACAAGGCCGTTGTCCCGGTCACCCCCGAGGCGAGGGCCGCCCGCTTCCTGGGCCGCGTGTCCCCGGCCCTGCTGCGCGCCGCGGCCCGTTTCGACATCGGGTGACACCCGGAACGTGGTGAACGGCCGACCCGGTTCCCCCACCGAGGTCGGTCAGGCCGCGACGAGTTCCTTCTCGGGTTCCGGCGTCTTCACCACGGGCGCCTTCTTGTTCGGCAGTGAGAGGCGGACGACCTTGCGCCAGGCCGAGAACACCTGCTTGGGCAGCGGGCCGGTGACGTACTCCAGCTCGTACTTCTCGAAGAGCGCGCGGACCTTCACCGCGACCTCGGCGTACCGGTTGCTCGGCAGGTCCGGGAACAGGTGGTGCTCGATCTGGTGCGAGAGGTTGCCGGTCATGAAGTGCATCGCCTTGCTGCCGCTGATGTTTGCCGAGCCCATCATCTGGCGCAGGTACCACTGGCCGCGCGTCTCGCCGTTGATCGACCGGCGCTCGAAGACCTGGACGCCCTCGGGGAAGTGCCCGCACATGATCACCGAGTGGGACCAGAGGTTGCGGACCACGTTCGCGGTGAACGTGGCGGCGAGCGTGGGGAGGAACGACGGGCCCGACAGCAGCGGGTGGATCACGTAGTCCTTGAGCACCTGCTTGCGGATCTTGCGGCCCACGGCCTTGGCCCGCTCACGGAACTCCGGGTTCTTGCGGCGCCGCTTGTGCAGGTTCTTGCCGAGCTCCAGGTCGTACGCGGCGATGCCGTACTCGAAGAAGCAGGCGTTGATGAAGTTCCACAGCGGCTGGCCGAGGTGGAAGGGGTGCCACTTCTGGTCCTCGTCGACGCGCATGATGCCGTAGCCGAGGTCGTTGTCCTTGCCGATCACGTTGGTGTACGTGTGGTGCAGCTCGTTGTGCGAGTGCTTCCACTGGTCGGACGGCGAGACGTGATCCCACTCCCACGTGGTGGAGTGGATCTTCGGGTCGCGCATCCAGTCCCACTGGCCGTGCAGGATGTTGTGCCCGATCTCCATGTTGTCCATGATCTTCGCCACGGACAGACCGGCGGTGCCGAGCACCCACGCGGGCGGGAACATCGAGAACAGCAGTACGCCCCGGCTGACCAGCTCGAGCTTGCGCTGCGCCGCGATGACCTTACGGATGTAGGCGGCGTCCTTCTCCCCGCGGCTGGCGATCACCTCGTCGCGGATCGCGTCCAGCTCGCGGCCGAGCTCCTCGATCTGCTCCGCGGTCAGATGGGCGGTGGGGTCGATGGCGGTCAAGGTGTTCCTAACGCTCGATGTCGCAGGGGCCCGCGGCGGCGGACACGCAGGTCTGGATGAGGACGCCCGGCTCGGCCTCGGTGATCTCGCCGGTGCGCAGGTCGCGGACGGCGCCCGCCTTGAGCGGTGAGACGCAGCCGAAGCAGATGCCCATGCGGCACCCGGAGGGCATGAGCACGCCCGCCTCCTCGCCGACGTCCAGCAACGGTGTGGCGCCGTCCGCGTCGACGGTCTTGCCGGTGGTGCTGAACGTGACCTCGCCGCCGTCACCGGCGGCGACGATGGTGGGGCGGAAGCGTTCGGTGTGCAGGCGCTCCGGTACGCCGTGCTCGCTCCAGTGCTTCTCGGCGGCGTCGAGCAGGCCCGCGGGCCCGCACGCCCAGGTCTCGCGCTCGGCCCAGTCGGGCACGAGTTCGTCGAGACGGGTGATGTCGAGCATGCCGTGTGTGTCGGTGTGCACCTCGGTGAGCCGCAGCTTCTCGGCCGCGACCAGGTCGTGCAGTTCGCCGCGGAAGATCACGTCCTGCGGCTGTGGCGCGCTGTGGACCATGACGACGTCGTCGAAGTCGTTGTTGCGCAGCATGCCCATCACGGGCGTGATGCCGCTGCCGGCCGTCAGGTAGAGCACCTTGGCGGGCTTCGCCTGCGGCAGCACGAAGTCGCCGGTCGCCTGGTCGAGGTGGATCAGGGTGCCCGGTTTCGCCCTGCGGACCAGGTGGTTGCTGACCTTGCCGTCCGGGATCGCCTTCACGGTGATCGTGACGCGGCCGTCCGGGCGGTTGGTCGGCGAGGTGAGGGAGTAGGCACGCCACAGACGTACGCCGTCGACGTCGACCCCGATCCGCACGTACTGGCCGGCCGTGTGGCCACGCCAGCCCCGTCCCGGTCTGATCACGATGGTCGCGGCGTCACCCGTCTCGGGGTGCACGGCCTCGATGCGGCCCCGCAGGTCAGCGCCCGCACGCAGCGGGCTGACCAGGTCGAGGTAGTCCGACGGCAGCAGCGGCGTCGTGACCATCTCCAGCAGTTTCCACGCCCTGCTGCGGAGGGCTGCACTCGTCATGACTCCAGCTTGCTGTGCCTCAAGGCGTAAAGTCCTGACCGCAGGATGTGAATCTGGCCGGTTGAATTGTTCGCAGGGAATAAAACGTGAGTCATGCAGTCCGGAGGGCCAGCGAACTGGCCCTGGATGAGAAGACCGTCACCGCGCTTCGGGCCGAGCTGAAGACCACCGCCGACGAGGTCGTCCAGGCGATCATCGACGAGGTCCCTCCGTACGCCAACGCCCTGTCGGGCAGCATGGGCGGCACCATCCGCCGGGCCGTCCGCACCGCCCTGGGGCACTACCTGGACCTCGCGAGCGGCAACGCCACCGGCGGTGACGCCAGTGACGCGGCCTACGAGCTGGGCCGTGGCGAGGTGCGCGACGGCCGTTCGATGGACGCCCTGCTCAGCGCCTACCGCGTCGGCGCCCGCGTGGCCTGGCGATGCCTGGCAGCGGGCGCGGTACCCGCGGGTCTGCCTGCCGCCGAGGTCGCCAAGTTCGCCGAGCTGACCTTCGCCTACATCGACGAGCTCTCCGCCGCGAGCGCCGCGGGCCACGCCGACGAACTGGCCGCCCGGGGCCGCGCCCACGAACGCCACCTGGAGCACCTGGCCCGCGAGCTCCTCGCCGGCGCGAGCCCGGACGTGCTGCTGGTCTCCGCTCAACGGGCCGGGTGGCAGCCACCGGTTTCCCTGACCGCGGTCCTGGTGCCCGCCGCCCAGGCCCGGCCCGCCTACCGCGCGCTCGACCCGAGCACCCTGGTTCTCGACGATCTCCCGGACGCCACCGGTGTGCTGCTCGTCCCCGACGCCGACCGATCACGTCTCCTGCGGCAGCTGACCGACCGCACCGCCGTGGTCGGCCCGGCCCGACCATGGACCCGTGCGTCCGCCTCGTACGCACGAGCCGTACGCGCGCGCACCCTCTCCGCCGACATCCACGACACCGAGGACCACCTGCCCGAGCTGGTCCTGAGCGCCGACGCCGACGCGTACGCGGACCTGCGCGCCCGAGCCCTCGCGCCCTTGCGGACCTTGCCCGTCGCGACCGCACGGCGGCTGGAGGAGACGTTGCGCGAATGGCTGTTGCACCAGGGCAGACGGGAGGAGGTGGCGGCGGCGTTGTTCGTCCACCCCCAGACCGTCCGCTACCGCATGTCGCAACTGCGGGAACTGTTCCCGGATCTCGCATCACCCCAGCGGGTCCTCGAACTGACGCTGGCGGTCGGGCTTCGGCCCAGCTGACGCCGCCCGGCGTCGGTCAGTTGAGGAAGCGGGTGACGGCTCGCCGGTAGAGCGTCGGCTGTTCGGCGTCGATGAGGTGGCCGGCGCCGGAGACCGTGACCAGGTCGGCCTCGGGCAGGACGTCGGCGTACTCGCGGGCGATCCCGGGGTTCTTGTAGTCGCAGCTGCCGCGCAGCACCAGGACCGGGACGTGGACGCGGCGCAGCGCGGGGCGGGGATCGGGGACGTGCAGTTGGTCGGCGGTGGTGAGTTGGTTGGCGTAGAAGCCGGGGACGGAGGCGGGGAGGTCGGTCAGGGGGTGGTCGGGGTGGCAGGTGGCTGCCGGGGCGGCGATGTCGAGCAACTTGGCGAAGAGCGGGTCGAGTTCGCTGTCCGGGACCAGTGCGTGGGCGGCCCGCGGGTTGGCCTCCGCCAGCAGGGACCAGGCCAGCAGACGCGGGTTCGCCTCCAACTCGTCGATACGGCGTTGCTGGGAGGGAGTGAGCCGGTCCCAGATGTCGCCCTCGGCGCGGTCCTTCCAGGCCGGCGCCCACAGCACGCCTGGCGAGGTCAGCACCATGCGGGCGACCCGGTCGGGGTGGGCAGCGAGGTACTCGGCGGCCAGCGTGGCGCCCCAGGAGGCGCCCAGCAGGACGACGCGGTCGGCACCGATGCGGGCGCGGACGGCTTCGAGGTCGGCGACCTGGCGGGCGACGGTGTAGCCGGTGGGGTCGGCCAGGCGTCCGGAGCGGCCGGAGCCCAGTTGGTCGTAGGAGTAGACGTCGTAGCCCTTGCCGGTCAGGAGGGTCTCCACCGGGCTGGGGCCGTCGCCGGGGGTGCCGGGACCGCCGTGCACGACGATCACCGGGGTCGGCCGGGGCTGTCCCTGGGCCCGCTGCAGGGTGTAGGCGAGACGGGAGCCGGTCGGCAGGGTCCAGTAGCCGGTGGGCTGTGAGCGCGGGGTCGGCGGTGTCACGTCCAGCGGGCGGAACACGGTCAGGGCGGCCGCTGTCGAGGTGAGCAGCAGCACGGCCGCCGTCACCAGCGCGGTGACGCCCCGCCGGCGCACACCGCCGTACACCCCGGCCGCGCAGACCGTGATGAGCGCGGCCGTGCCCGCGCCGAGGATCAGGGTGAGGTGGGCGGTGACGGTGGCGGTCGCCCACAGGGCGGCGACGGCGGCGATCGGCGCGAGGAGCACGCCGCACGCGACGAGAAGGCCGCGACCGAGGAGACGGGCCGCCCTGTGGCGCGGCGGCGAGGGAACGCGGCTGTGCGAAAGGGGTTGAATCAGTGTCATGCCGTGATGCTCGGCCGGGCGGGCGGCCGGTGGCGTCCGCCGGTCGGACCGACCGGGTCCGCGCCCGGGGGGACGCGGGGTCCGCCTGCAAGGGGACACCCGGTTGAGGGGTCTTCCGTTCAAGGGCGCGGGCGGGCCGTCATCCAGGACGGATCGGGGACGCACGGGGATGCACCTCTCAGGAGGACGCCCGCTCCTCGTGCGGCGTCTAGCCTTTGGCTGTGGGGGAGTTGGGGAAGCGTTGGGCGTCCGACCACCGGGTGGAGCGGGGACCGTGGTGGGTGCTGCTCGACGTGGTGGTCGCCTATCTGTCGGCGGTGATCGCGATCGGGCCGTCGGGCCACACCGCCTCGGTGTTCGCGGGGCCGGTGGTCGAACGCTGCTGTGCGGTGGTGTGGTTCGCGGCGATCGTGGGGCGTCGCTTCGCGCCGGCGTGTGCGCTGTGGGCCGGGGCGACGGCGACGGTGGCGGCCTCGGCGGCCGGTGTCGAGATCACCAACGTGTCGCTGGCGAGTGCCCTCGCGCTCACCCTCGTCGTCCAGTCCCGTCCGGGCCGTACCGCCGCGGAAGTGGCCGTGTTGCCGGTCGTGGCGGTCGGCGTCGTTCTCGCGGGCGACTCGGACGCGTTCGTGCCGGCGGTCGCGGCGCATGCCGTGGCCTGGCTGGCGGGGCGGGCGCAGCGAGCCCGGTACGAGACGGGCGAGGCGCTGCGCGCGCACGCGAGCCGCCAGGCGGTTGCCGCCGAACGCGCCCGGATGGCACGGGAGTTGCACGACGCGGTCGGGCACGCGGTGACGGTGATGGTGACCCACGCGGGAGCGGCCCGGCTGGCCCTGGGCGGTGACGCGCCGCCGGTCCGGGAGGCTCTCGGCCGGATCGAGGAGGTGGGTCGGGGCGCCATGTCCGACCTGGACCGGGTGCTGGGGCTGCTGACCGACTCGTACGACCTCCAAGCCACCCTGAGCGGCCTCGTCGCCCGGCTTCCGGCCGACGTGACGGCCGAACTCCGGCTTCCGAGCCCGGACTTGCTGACGGTACTGCCCCCTGAGGTCGCCGAGACGGCCGGCCGCGTGGTGCAGGAGTCGCTCACCAACGTCGTCCGTCATGCCCGGCCCGCTCACGTGGTCGTCGCGATCCAGGTCACCGACCGCGGTGTGGAGATCGTCGTCACCGACGACGGCCAGGGCCCGGCGGCGAGTTCGCCGGGCGGGCGGCGGGGTCTTGCGGGGATGCGCGAGCGAGTCGTCGGCGTCGGCGGCACGCTCGACGCCGGACCCGTCGCCGCGGGTGGATGGCAGGTGCGAGCCACGATTCCGCCGACGCCGAAGGAGACACGATGACGAGGTCGAGCAGCCCGAGCGGCCTACGGGGCAGAGGCTCGTTCGATACGGCCGGCCGCATTCAACCTAC
>NZ_JADDXU010000024.1 GCF_015163075.1 Streptomyces justiciae | reverse complement strand
CCGCCTGCGCCGATGTCAAGTTCAGCTACTCGACAGACGGGTTCAGGACCGGCAGCTCCATGTCCTTCACGACGGGCTACCACAGGGGTGAATCGTTCAAGGGCGTCTCCATCTTCAACTGCTGAGCCAAGCCACCGCCCGTCCTCACCAACCGCCACTGAGAACCCATCGTTGAACCGTTGATCGACCGCTGTGCCAAGGGCGGTGACTGTAGTGAGGACGCGTCGTTGCGGTGACGTGGCGTATGAACGTCTTGATTCAGCGATGCAGCAACTGATCTCGTCCCGCACCCACTTGGAGAACCTCGCCGCAGTCCTCGCCCACGAGCAGTTGACCAGCGCCGCCCCAGAAGAACGCGCGGCCCGTGCAGAGCTGTGCATGGACGCCCTCCAAACTCCTGGAGGACGCCGAAGCGGCAGTCGACTCTGGTGAACCCTTGGAGGTCGTCGTGGCGCTGGTCAACGCGATTGACCGGCTAGCGGTCCAACTGCGAGACCGAGTCCTGGACGATGTCGTGGCGTCCAGCCCGGCGCCTGACCACCTGCCATGACGGACGGCATGGACGGCTGTTATCGGCCGGGGTGCCGCTGCGGTCGGATAGGCGGGCTGCCGGGTGAGACGGCTGGAGGCGGAACGCGCAATTCTCCAGAACATCAGTCATGCCGGTCCAACGACTCTGCCGTCCCAACAGTCGCGCGCTCCGGGTTCAAGGATGGGTTCTCAGGGCCCGCCCGCTCCTGTGTCGCCCGAGGGGCGCCACGGTGGAGGCCATGGGACATCGTGGGCGATCCGCGCCCCCCGGACACCCAGATCGCAGCGCACGGCCTTGAGGAAGTCCGTGCGGGCCTTCCGGAACTCAAGGTACGCCTCGGGCCATGTGGCGATGCCGGTGGTCGGTATCCCGCGGGCCAGCCACTCGAGGTGCCAGAGCGCGTGGTTCAGTTTGATGGCGGCGGTATTGCTGTCCACGTCGCCGAGGAGCCAGAGGGCCTCTGCGAGCGCCGATCGGTGGGCCTCTGTTGCTGCGAGTTCCTTGAGCACCTCATCGGTCGGCTCCAGCGGCGTCGGCCCGGTAATGAGCCCCCGAGCGATGGCTAGCCCTGTGTACCGGCTGCTGAGTTGCTTGACGGTGTGGGCGTATTCCGCATAGGCGTTCAGGCGCCGCTCGTCCCATCGGACGGATTGCTGGCGCCGCCACCGAGTGCGCTCGTTCACTGCGGAGACAGCTAGGGACACCACCGCGCCGATGGCGACACCAACAAGAGGCAGTGCCTGACTGGCGAGACTCATCCTTCTCCCTCATGAGCGGAACGAACCGCCTCCCGGGTTCATATCCCCTATGCGAGGCGGCAACACGTGGGGGGAGGCCGATGGACGCTCCGGCGCCCGCCCGCCAGCACGACGGCGACGACACAGCTCGCCATGGGCACCAGCAGGAACAGAGAATCCGCCACGGCGGTGCCACCCGTCGGCAGGCCAGAGGTGGGACTCGGCAACAGCACCCGGCGGGCCTGATCCTCTGCAAGCCCGTACAGGGTGGGAGCGATCAGCGAGCTCAGAATCGCCAGCGCAGCAGCATCAGCGATACGGGCGGTGGACGTCGATGCCGAGGCAGCGCCGTGGTCGATGACGGTGGTGCGATACCCGGCGTCCACCCAGGCCTTCGTGACGTGCGGGTGGGCGGCGGCGATGCGGGACAGCACGGTCACGCCGGCTGCGGCATGATCCATCTCGCCATGACCGACCTGATGGCCCGCCGCCTCACCGGCGAGACCACCATCTCCTGGCGCGACCCGACATCAGCGGATCAAACACGCATCACAGGATGAAACGGCGGAAGAACACGACCTCTGAAGGAGGCCTGGCTGCACGGCAAACCAGAACATGCTAAGTACGGATGGTCGATGTTCACCAGCCCGGCAGTCACAACCTCAACCGTTGGGAGGTCTAGCTCGCTATGACCCGTCGCCCCGAGAACCGTCGCTCGGGGCGGACCGTCCTGTCTCTCGTGAGACTCTCCCCGCCCGGACGCCGGGCTGAGCGGCGCGGCCTGCGCCTGTGGCACGTGTGGATCGTCCTGCCCCTGACCTTCACCGCCGCGCTCGCCATCGCCGCCGGCGTGTTCCTCGCCGGGTGGGACCTCCTGAGCGTCCGCGGCCTCAAGCCCGAACACCACATCGACTCCACGACCCTCTTCGACCTGGTCAAGCTCTCCTTCGGGGTGGTCGCCGGGGCCGGTGCCCTGGTCGCCCTGGTCGTCGCCTATCGACGCCAGCGGGTCGACGAGGACGGCGCGCTGCGGGAGGCCACCCGCCTGCACACCGAACGCTTCACCACCGCCGTCTCCCAGCTCGGCGAGGAATCCGCCGCGGTCCGCCTCGGCGGCGTGCACGCCCTGGCCGGACTCGCCGACGATGCCCCCACCCGGGAACTACGCCAGACCTGCATCGACGTCCTGTGCGCCTACCTGCGCCTGCCATACGTCGCCGAGTCCGCGCTGTCGGCAGGCGACACGGACGCTCGGCATGCCTACCTGGCGCTGCGGGAGGTCCGGCACACGATCATCCGACTCATCTGCGACCACCTGCGCCTGCCGCTGCGGGACCCGCGCTCCTGGCAGGGACACGACTTCGACTTCACCGGCGTCGTGTTCGACGGCGGGGACTTCATCGGGGCGCAGTTCTCCGGCAGCACGGTCCGCTTCGGTGGGGCGCAGTTCTCCGGCGGCACGGTCGACTTCACCGCGGCGCAGTTCTCCGGCAGCGCGGTCGACTTCAGCGGGGCAAAGTTCTCCAGCGGCACTGTCAGCTTCAGCGGGGCAAAGTTCTCCAGCGGCACGGTCAACTTCCACCGGGTGCAGTTCTCCGGCGGCACGGTCGGCTTCATCGAGGTCGAGTTCTCCGGCGGCGCGGTCCTCTTCACCGGGATGGAGTTCTCCGGCAGCCCGATCAGCTTCTTTCGGGTGCAGTTCTCCGGCGGCATGGTCGACTTCAACGGGACACAGTTCACCAGCGGCACGGTCAACTTCAGCGGGGCACAGTTCTCCAGCGGCACGGGCAACTTCGACAGGGCGCAGTTCTCCGGCAGCGCGGTCGACTTCAGCGGGACACAGTTCTCCGGCAGCGCGGTCAACTTCAACGGGACACAGTTCACCAGCGGCACGGTCAACTTCAGCCGGGCAGAGTTCTCCAGCGGCACGGTTGACTTCAGCGGGACACAGTTCTCCGGCGGCAGGGTCGGCTTCTTCCGGGCGACTGGCGTACCGCCAACGGGTCTGGTTCCTCCGAGCGGGGTACCTCTGCCAGCCGGGCTGATCTTGCCAGCCGCTTGGTCATGACTCACAGGGTGACGACCAACGGGCTAGCGACCTTTCAGGCGAGGGGCCCAAGGGCGACGTCCGCGCCGCACTCGGAGCATGCCGTGGCGCCGGGCCGTCGCAGCTCGTCAAGTGCGGCGAACACGTCCGGCTCCTCCCCTCCGGCCGGGGCTTCCGGGCAGTCCCACACGTGGACGACGACCGAGGCTCGGCGCCCGCCGGCCGCCGCCTGGTACTGAAGCCTCCAGCCCCACCGGTCCGACCCCTGAAAGAGCGTTTTGTCCCCGCGAGGTTGTTTGGTTCGAGGTTCAGGTGTCGCGCCAGTTCGGGGTGGATTCGCGGGTGAGTCTGCGGCTTATGAGGTCGATCATTGCGACGCGGATTATGGCTTCGGACCGGTGGGGGTGGGTCTCGTAATCGCGTGCGAGACGGCGGTGATGCATCAGCCAGCCGAGGGTCCGCTCGACCACCCAACGTCGGGGGCTCACCTTGAACCCTTTGATGCCGGGGTCGCGTTGGACGACTTCGAGGTCGATGCCGAGGCGGGCGGCGTGGTCGATGACTTTCGTTCGGTAGCCGGTGTCGGCCCATGCCTTGGTCACTCGAGGGGTTGCGGCGGAGATCTGGGAGAGCAGGTGGATGCCGCCGGTGTTGTCGGAGACACTCGCCGCGGTCACCCAGACGGCCAGCAGCAGGCCGAGGGTATCGACGCCGATGTGGCGCTTGCGGCCTGCGATCTTCTTGCCCGCGTCGATACCCTGGCCGGCCGCCGGCACGTTGGCAGAGGTCTTGATGCTCTGCGCGTCCAGCACGCAGGCGCTCGGCTCGGCATCCCGGCCTTCGGCTTCACGCACCAGCCGCCGAAGCAGGCCGTTGAGCTGGTCGAAGACACCTTCCTTCTGCCATGCGGCGAAGTAGCCGTAGACCGTCTCCCACGGTGCGAAATCATGCGGCAGGTAACGCCAGGGGATCCCGGTGCGGTCGACGTACAAGATGGCGTCCATGATGCGGCGCAGGTCGTGCGCGGGCGGGCGGCCGATGTCCAGGCCCTTGCCTCTGCGCTCGGCCCGCCAGGCGGTGAGCGTGGGGCCGATCAACTCCCAGCGGGCATCGGACAGATCGCTGGGATACGGGCGCTGTCGCGTCATGTTTCGGTAGTACCGTCGGGCGCGACGCATCCCCAGGGCGCAAACAGCGTCAACCGGGGGCGCTTTGGGATCAGACAGGAGCGACTCGACTCAAACGGGCAGAGATATGGAGTCCCCCGTCACGCAGGCGGCATTGACCACTCTCATCTCAGCAGTCACGGACCCACTCGCCCTTCGAAGCGCCACCAAACAACCTCGCGGGGACAAAACGCTCTTTCAGAGGTCGTTTTCATCTATAGAGCCTGTTTCATCCCAACAAGTCCCCGTGATGGAGTGGCGTTTGGGAGACCTTAGGGGCTGGTGCGGTTGACGAGGCGCGCGGGGAGCCCATATTGCCTGTCTCATCCTGTGAAGCCCGTCTCATCCCAAGGTGAGTTGATATCCCCGATTACTCCCGCCGCTCCGCACAGGAACCCGACACGGGAGAGGCGCGAGTACCCCCTGTGACGCATGAGGCGACGCAAACTAGCTGAAAACGACCTCTCAGTTGGCAGGGCTCACTCTCATACGATCACTGCCCGGACCCGAGGCTGGCAGCCGGCAGGTTCAGCAGCATGACGTGGGACACGGGTCCGTCGTCGGCTTGCCGCCAGTGGCCGACCTGGCGGTAGCCCCAAGCGGCGTAGGTGGCGTGCGCGGGTGCCGCTTCCGGCTCGGTCCGCATCGCCAGCGTGACACGCTCGACGCCCAAGTCCGCCTGGAGGTGGTCGTGCAACCGAGCCGCCACGCCTTGGCGGCGCCAGGGGGCGCGTACCGCGAGTTCGACGATGCCCAGCGTGCGCTTGCCGGTCTCGGCCGCGAACTCCGGTGTCGTCTCCTCGTCCATCGCCTTCCACCATCCAGTGTCGGACGGCAGGGGATAGCCGAAGGCATAACCGATGGGCAGGCCGCCGCAGCGGGCTACGACGAGGCGTGCGCGGGGCAGGAAGACCTCCTGCGCGAAGCGGTCGAGGAACTCGGCGAGTTCCTTGGCGCCTTCGCAGTACGGCGGTTCGACCCAGATTTCCTTGTACATCGGCAGCACGAGGTCGAGCTGTCCGGCACACTCCAGGCCCTCCCACCGCTCCATCGTGATCGGCGGGTCCTCCATCGCTTCCTCCCGTTCACCAACATCAACCGGAACTCGCGTCGGTGACGGCTAGCGCCTGCCCGGACCGACAGGGCTGGACCTGCGGGACCGCTCGCCAACGCTGACGCCACCCCGGACGCGTACGCCGGCCCTCGGCGCGGCGAGGTAGCGGACGGGCCTGCGGGTACCCACGCCAGGGCCGCTCTTCGCCGTAGTCGGGTAGCGGACGGACCTACGCCGGCTACCGATGCCACCACCAGTCTTCAGAACAGCAGGGCGGCGCATAGGCCGGCGGCCGCCGATGCCGATACCCCCACCCTTCGCCGCGGCCCAGTGGCTGATGGACTTGCGTGTACCGGTCCCTGGACCATTGACCTCCAAGGTGGCGGGGCGGCGAACAGGCCGACGGGAGCCGACGCCAATGCCCCCGTTCTTCGCGGTGGCGGAGTAGAGGATGGACCTGCGACGAGTGCCAACGCTCGGACCGCCCTTCGCCGTCGCGACGTGACGTACCCTCCTGCGGGTACCGACGCCGATGCCGGCGCCTTTCAACGTGGCTGGACTTAGGGCGGACCGGCGGGTACCGACACCGATGGTGCCCTTCGCCGTGGCGAGGCGATGGTCGATCCTGCGGGAACCGATGCCACCCCCGCTGCCTTTCAACGTGGCGGGGCTGAGCGCGGATACTCCCAGGGCACGGGTGTCCACCCCTGGGGCCAGAAGCGTGAGCATGCGTGCGGTCCTAATTCGTGAGTAGGTGGTTCCAGACCAGCCCGAACGAGGGCTGGCGGACTGTCGAAGTGGTGAGGTTCGTAGCGGCCGCGTGGGCGCCGGCCAGACTCCTGTGTGGTCCGGGCCCGTCGAGGCCTCACGAAGGACCGGTGGCGCCCGGCGCCTACGGGCCGCTGCGGAACTCACCCACCCGTCTCGAACATTGATCTTCGTGGTGCGAGCCCGTCGCAGGGTGACCTCCCCTCGCTGTCCCGAGCCTTCGAGCTCTGCCCAAGATCGAGGCCCCTGCGAGGCGCTGGCGTCACGAACGGCTGGTGAGATGGCGGACCTTCGAGTCCTGGAATTGGGTCGCCGCGTGGCCCACACAGGCTTGTCACCTGCACAAACGCACAGGGTAAGGAGTACGGATTGAACGTGTACTGCGGGATCGACTGGGCCGAACGCCACCATGACGTCGCCCTGGTCGACGCAGCTGGCACGCTGCTGGCCAAGCGGCGGATCACCGACGACGCGGCCGGCTACCGGGTGCTGCTGGAACTGCTCGCCGAGCACGGCGACACCCCCGAGAACCCGATACCGGTGGCCATCGAGACCAGCCACGGCCTGCTGGTGGCCGCCCTGCGGACCTGCAACCGCCACATCTACGCGGTCAATCCGCTCTCCGCCGCCCGCTACCGCGACCGGCACGGCGTCAGCCGCAAGAAGTCCGACCCCGGCGACGCCCTGGTCCTGGCGAACATCCTCCGCACCGACATGCACGCCCACCGCCCGCTGTCCCAGGACAGCGACCTGGCCCGCGCCATCACCGTGCTCGTCCGCGCCCAGCAAGACGCTGTCTGGAGCCGCCAGCAACTGGTCAACCAGGTCCGATCGCTGCTGCGGACCTACTTTCCGGCTGCCCTGGATGCCTTCATGGGCAAGCAACATGGCCTCGCCCGCCCGGAAGCCCGCGCCGTTCTGGCGGCGGCTCCCACCCCGGCCCGCGCGGCGAAGCTGTCCGTAACCCAGTTGCAGGCCGCACTCCGCCACGCGAGCCGCACCCGCGGCATCGAGGCCGAGGCCCGGCGCCTGCGGGAGATCTTCCGGGGTGACTACGCCCGCCAGCCGCAGGCCGTCGAGGACGCCATGGGGCACCAACTCGCCGCGCTCCTTGTCCAGTTGGACGCCGCCTGTCGAGCCGCCGATGAACTGGCCGAGGCGGTGGAAGAGTCTTTTCGCGAGCACCCGGACGCTGACATCCTGCTCAGCTTCCCCGGCCTCGGCGTCCAGCTCGGCGCCCGGGTGCTCGCTGAGATCGGCGATGACTGCGACCGCTTCGCCGACGCCCGCGCTCTGAAGGCATATGCCGGCTCGGCCCCCATCACCCGCGCCTCGGGCAAGAAGAAGTTCGTCGGGCGGCGGCACATCAAGAACGACCGCCTGATCACGGCGGGCTTCCTGTGGGCCTTCTCCGCGCTGCGGAGCTCGCCCGGAGCCGACGCGCACTACCGCCGCCGACGCGAGGCGGGGGACTGGCATGCCCAAGCCCAGCGGCATCTGTTCAACCGGCTGCTCGGCCAGCTCTACCACTGCCTGCAGACCCGGCAGCTCTTCGACGAACATCACGCATTCACCTCCTTGTCAGCGGCTCCGGCCGCCGCGGCTTGACTTCTTAGGCACGTGAGATGGCTTTCGACGTCGAAGTGGTTTCCGGCACTGCGGTGATCCCAGGCTCCGCCAGGTCAGCCGACCCATCCCTCCCCAGGGTTCGGCAGACGGCAAGGCGCCGCGCGGGCCGTGCCTCGTGCTCTGTGCCACCTGTGTTGATCAGGGGTCGCTCATCCTCTGCCAGGAGCGCGCCGCCGGGAACCTGAAAAGTTATAGGGCCGGTCCGAGTTGACAGTCCCTCACAGTGGGCACCGAGTGCCCCCGCGCCGCCGGGCACTCGTGTCCGTCCGGTCATGACGCCAACTGGTGATCAGCGGCTGTCCGAGGCGGTGAGCCGGGAATCGGGGTGGTATTCCGTTGAGGAAGCCAGAGGGGAAGGAAGGCATAGTCCCGCCGTCGGCAAGCTCCTGCGCCTACGGCGCGTGTGACGTCGCCGCCAGAACCACTCGGTGAGCAAGGTGGGAATCGGGGCGGACCAGCGCCAGGGAACCGCCGACGGCACCTCGCCCCGGGTGGGGCTGTTGCGGGAGCGGGGGTTCCGGCTGTACTGGAGCGCGCGGAGCGCCTCGCTGATCGGGGATGAGATCAACTACCTCGCGATCCCGCTGGCCGCCGTGCTGTTGCTCGACGCCGGCGCGGCCCAGATGGGGTGGCTCACTGCGGTGGCGCTGCTGCCCTCTCTGCTGCTGTCGATACCGGGCGGGCTCTGGGCGGACCGACAGACGAACCGGCGCAGGGCAATGATCGTCGCGGACCTCGGCCGGTTCGTCACGGTCGCCTCCATACCGCTGGCGTATGCGTGGGGAACGCTGACCATGGCCCATCTGTACGCGGCGGAGTTCACCGTCGGGGCCCTCACTGTGCTGTTCCGGGCCTGCAATCACCACGTCTACGCATCCGTGGTCGCCTCGGACAGATACGTCGACGCCAATGCGCTGCTCTCCGGGAGCAGTTCGGTGGCCTCGGTGGCCGGGCCGAGCACGGGCGGGGCGTTGGTCCAGGTGCTGTCGGCGCCATTCGCCCTGCTGGTGGATGCCACCACCTACCTGGTGTCGGCGATGTGCCTTGGAGGTCTCAGGCCCCAGGAAGCGCCGCCCGCACCGCGTCGTGGGGGCGGGCTGATGGCCGGACTGCGGTGGGTGACGGAGAACCGTGACCCTCGCCTGCTGCTGACCGGGGTCTGCATGCTGAGTCTGTGCAACACGCTCCTGGCCACCCTGTTCGCACTGTACGCAACCACCGAACTACACCTGACGGCAGGGGCGTTGGGGGCAGTGGTCGCCATGACCGGGCTCGGCGGGCTGGCCGGCGCGTACGCCGCCCCGCGCGTAGTGAAGCGGATCGGTATCGGCCCGGCCATCGTCACCGGCTTCCTCGGCTTCAGCCTGCCCCTGCTGCTCGTGCCATTGGCCGATGGCCCGACGCCGCTGGTGATCACGGTACTCATCGCCGCGCAGCTCGGCGCAGGCTGCGGCGTCGCGATCATGGACATCTCCTCCAACAGCTACCTGATCGCCGCCATCCCGGAGAGCTTGCGTTCCCGCGTGATGGGCGTGGTTCAGACAGCCAACTTCGGAGCCCGCCCCGTCGGCGCGGTGCTGGCCGGTGCCCTGGGCACCACCCTGGGCCTGCGCCCCACCCTGTGGATCGGCACGGTGAGCGCCGCGCTGAGCGTACTGTGGGTCGCCGCCTCGGGCCTGCCACGCCTCCAGAAACTGCCCGAAAATACCGCGACAACCGCTCCAAGCGGGAGCAGTTAGGAGCCGGTGCACGCAACACCCGGCTCCCCCCGGGCAACGTCACGGCAGCGACTGTTGGCCACAACCTCGATTACTGGCGGAAGCGCCTAGGCGAGCTCATCCAGACGGATCCACTCAAGGAAGTCAGTCCACGGAAGTCGATGACTGCCCTCTCTCGCCGGTCCGCATGAACCCTGGACGCTCTGGCTCCCTGCCACAGATTTCTCGACACTGTTAGCTGCCGAAAGCCCCGCCGGAGCAGCCAGCCACCCGTTTTACGCCGTCGAGACACAACCGCTCACCCTCGCAACCGTGACTGCGCGCGCTGGAGATCTTCCGGGGTGTCAATGGCGATGCCCTCATGCTGCACTCGCACCATGGTCACCGGGAGCGAGTGCTCCAAGAAGCGGAGCATCTCGATGCCTTCGGACTTCTCCGCTGGGCCGGGTGGGAGACGAGTTGCGGTGCGAAGGGCTTCCGGAGTGAAGGCGTACAGGCCGAGTTGACGTAGGTAGGTGGGCTGGAGGCCCTTCGGATACGGGATCGGGTGTCGCGAGAACGCCAGCGCTGTACCGTCCGCACGGAGCACGACCTTGACCACATTGTGGTCAATTACGGCGGCGGGGTTAATGATCTCGGCGTAGCCGTTTGCGCCGCCGTGCGGCGGCGCCTCGGGTCCCAGGAGTACAGATACGACGGCATCGATCGCGGCAGGCACGATGAAGGGCTCGTCCCCCTGAACGTTGACGATGACATCGGCGTCCAGGTGCTCGGCGCACTCGGCCACCCGATCCGTGCCAGTTGCGTGCTCGCCGGTCATCCGGTGCGGGATTCCGAGCCGTACGCAGGCGTCGGCTATGCGCTCGTCGTCGGTCGCGACCACCGCCTCAGCGACTTGCCGGGCCTTGAGGCATTGCTGATGGACGTGCCACATCAGGGGCATGCCGGCCAGTTCGGCGAGGGGTTTGCCGGGGAAGCGGGTTGAGCCGTAGCGGCAGGGGATGACGGCGGCGACGCGCAGCATCAGGCGGACTCCTTCAGGCGGCGGAGTTGCTGTTTCATGCCGTCAGTCAGTGATACCTCCGGCTTCCAGGCCAGCAGGTCGCGGGCCTGGGTGATATCCGCAAGGGTGGCGGGCACGTCGCCTGCTCGGGCTCCGACCCGCTCGACGGCGACCGGGTGACCCGTGAGGCGCTCGGCGACGTCAAGAACCGTGGAGAGGGAAGTACTGTGCCCGGAAGCGACATTGATCACGGCGCCGAGGTTCGCCACCTCCGCGACGCATGCCGCGATCGTGGCGCGTACGACGTCGCCGACGTACGTCAGGGGCATGTAGGGCTCCGGGGTGTCGGAGTCGGGCGTACGTGGGGCCAAGGCCGGCGGTAGCCTCCGCGACCGACGTACGGCGCGGTGAGGATGCCGTGGAGTTCGGCGTACTCCATGAGCTGGGTGAGGGTGATCTCCCCCAGGCGGGCGTGGTGGGCGGCGGCGGCCGTGTTGTACGCGGTGAGGGCTCGGTCGATCAGTGCGACCGGGAGTTGGCCGTACGTCATGGACAGGGTGACGACGAGCTTCGCCAGGTCGTAGGCGAACGGGGCGAGGGTGAGGTCGTCCGTGTCGACGGTGACTGGTGGACCGGACGCGGGGATCAGGATGTTGCGTGGGTTGGTGTCCTTGTAGAAGGCGGCCGGGCGATCGGCTGTCCTGTGCAGAAGAGCGAGAGTCGCGTCCAGGGCTTGGGCCGAGGCAACGTAGCCCACTCGGAAGCGTTCGCACAGGGCGGTGGCGCGGGGGCCGATGAAGCTCGCAAGGACGTGGCCGTCCGATACGTACGCCGTTGTGAGGCGGGCCTTGTGCAGGGTGCTCCGCCAGGCTGCTTCGTGGCAGGCGCCCAGGTGTCGGGCGAGTTGTTCGAGGTCGCGAGGTTCCGCGTGGCGGCCGTCGGTCCATGCGAACGTCAGCTTCCCCGGCCCGGAGCCCGTGATCGGGGGCACCGTCATGGGTGCGGCATGGTGGCTGAGCCACTCGTGGTTGTGCTGGGCTCGCACGCGCTCGGCCTCGGTGGCGTACGTCTTGGTGAAGGTCCCCCCGGTCATGAGCGGTCGCCGCCGACTTGGATGGAGGCGACGTCGAGAGCTTTGGCTACCCGGCCGCCGTTTCGCTGAGCCAGCGCCTGGCCTGGCGTCTGCTCGTCAGCATGACCACCTGCGCGTGGCTGCGCGCATGCTCGTCGATCTTCGCCAGCACTCGCGGGCGCATCGTGCGGCGGTACGAGAGGACGTAGCGGAGCACGCCCAGGTGGATGCGGTTGTAGATGCCGTTGTCCTTGTTCTGGCCGTGACCGTGGCGGAGTTGTCGGGACAGGACGCCCCAGAGGCAGGTCCATGTGGGCGTGTCCATGAACACCACGGTGTCGCAGGCTTCCAGCCGGATCTGGAGGGTCGAGTTGTAGTTGCCGTCGATCACCCAGTTCGGAGTGGCGACGAGGTCGCGCTGCAGCTGGGCGAACGTGTCCTTCGGCAACTCGTTCCAGTCGTCGTCGTAGTAGACGGCGTCCAGGTGCGTCACCGGGGCGTCGAGCCGTCGGCCGAGTTCCCGGGCGACGTACGACTTGCCGCTGCCTCCGCAGCCCACGATCGCGACCCTCTTCATGGTGCTCCAGGGTAGGGGGACGGGACGGGTTCATCGGACGCCTCCGGCGGGCGCGAGGGTGTTCACGAGGCCGTTCAGCACCTTGACCTGCCGACTGAGGCGGAACGGTTCGAGACGGGACACGCAGTCCGCGAGCAGTTGGATATGGGTGTCGGTGCCGGCCTCGGTGCGGAGCCGGTGCAGCGTGTGCACGACGTCCGAGCCGGTCCGCACGAGGAGCGGGGGCGGGACGAAGCGTTGGGCGTGACGGATGTCCGCGGGGCAAAGAGGCAGGCAGCCGGAGAGGACGGCCTCGAAGATCCGTTGCGTCATCTGCCCGGCTCGGGCGTAACGCCGGGGCAGCAGCAGGACCGTGGCCAGCGCCCTGCCGTACAGCCTCATCGCGTCGTGGAAACCGTGGCGGCCGAGGAAGGTCACGTGCGGCCAGCGGGTGGTGTTGTGCCACTTGCCCACGACGGCGTGCGGAACGTGCACCGCGGCGGGTGCGAAGTAGTGGTCGAAGGTGTCGTCGCGGTCGTACTGGTTGCCGACGTAGGCAAGCGAGAGCGGTCGGTTCGTGCGGGCCAGTGCTTCGGGGGTTGTGTTGTCGAGCCATTCGTCCGCTACAGGGAAGAGCAGGGATGTGGCGCCCGGTGAGGGGCTGAGGGCCGCTTCACAGACGGCGACGCCGGGGTCGTGTCGCCATGGGGAGTCGGCCGTAAGGCGGCGGTCCTTGTCCCAGATGACCATGGGGGTGCGGCGGCTGGCCGTGTAGTGGTGCAGGAGTGTGTTCTGCCGGTGCAGGTCGCAGGTGTGGCCGGGGCTGGCGCAGTCCGTGGTGTTGCGGCCCGGGATCGGCCAGCGCCACTCCAGGAACAGCACGTCGATCTCGGGGAAGTCGTCGGGGGCGAAGGAGTAGTCGAGGATGTCGCCGGCTTCGGCGCGGTCGCGATCGGCCTGGAGGAAGACGATCTCGTGGCCGTCGGCGATGAGCGCGTCGACGAAGGGGCGGCGGTGGCTGCGGCCACCGTCGGGTGTGTCGGTGATGCCAGGGCCCAGGAAGCCCCAGAAGCTGTAGCCGATCCTCATCGCTTCGTCACCCACCAGTCTTCGAGGAGCAGCGCGTCGAGCCCGGAGCCGGTCAGGCAGTCCAGGGCCATCTCCGGCGTGCCGCAGATCGGCTTGCCTTTGATGTTGAGGGAGGTGTTGATCAGTACGGGGACGCCGGTGCGCCGTGCGAAGGCGTCCAGCACGGCGTGCAGGAACGGGTTCTGGCCGGGCGTGAGGGTCTGGACGCGTGCTGTCTGGTTGGTGTGCACGATCGCCGGGGTCTGTTCGCGGGCCTTGTCGGTGACCTGCGACGCCATCGACATGAAGGGCGCCGGCTGGCCGAGGGTGAAGTACTCCCCCGCGCGTTCGGCGCCTGGACGACCGGCGCGAAGGGACGGAACGGCTCGCGGAACTTCACCGTGGCGTTCAGGCGGTCCGCGATTGCGGTGCTGAGCGGAGACGCCAGGATGGATCGGTTGCCCAGCGCGCGCGGGCCGGCCTCCACCCGGCCCTGGAAGAGGCCGACGATCCGGCCTTGCGCCAGCTGGTTGGCGAGGAATTCCACACGGGCGTGATCCGAGGTGAGGCGTTGTGTCCGCAGCCCTGGCCAGCGATCCCAGTCAGTGATCGGCGATGCCCAGGACGGGCCGAGGTAGCAGGCGCCCGCGAAGCCTGTCAGCGGTTGGGGCGCCGTGGTCAGGTGGACGGCGGCGGCAGCGCCGATCGCCGTGCCGGAGTCGCCCGGTGCGGGCGGGACGAAGACCTCGTCGAAAATGCCCTCCTCGACGATCCGGCCCACGCCGACGCAGTTGGCCGCCACACCGCCGCCCAGGCACAGCCGTGATGCGCCGGTGCCTTGCCGTGCCATGCGGGCGAGGTGGCAGAGCACTGCCTCGGTGCGCTCCTGCAACGCGGCTGCGAGATCCCGGTGGATCTGCTCGACAGGCTCGTCCGGGCGGCGGGGCGGACAGGTCGCCGCGATGAACCCCGCCGTGACGCGTGCCGCGCCGCGCCGCAGTGTCCTTGGTGGGAAGAGGTCGGGCGCGACCACGAAACCGGTGCGGGTCGTCCGCACTGCGTGTTCGAACAGCGGGCGGAAGCGGGCTGGATCGCCGAGCGCGGCCAGCGCCATCACGGTTCCCTCTTCATCGCCGCGCCGCCAGCCAAGGTGCATGGTGACCGCGCCGTACACATAGCCAAGCGACGCCGGGTCGTCGATCGCGTGAAAGGTACGCAGCTGGGGACGCCCGGGGCTTGGTTGCCTGCCGTGGGCGATCGTCGTGGTCTGGGTCTCTCCGAGGCTGTCCACCACCAGGACCGCTGCCTCTTGGAATCCGGAGGCGGCGAAGGCGTAGGTCTGGTGGGTCGTGTGGTGGAGGGACGAGCGGACTTGGGCGTTCGGGAACTTCCCGGCCAGCGTGTGCCGGCGCGCCAGCGTCCGGCCCGCGACCGTCGTGAACCCCAGCCCTCTTGGTACCGCCCGGCTGCGCGTCTCGGCGGAGAGCAGCAGCTTCGCAGCGCGCGGCACGGCGTGCAGGTAGTGCGCGGCGGAGAAGTTGTAGCCGACCGCGTCGATGTCTTGCGGCCGGAGGCCCGCCTCCTTCAGCAGCCAGGTGACGGCGAGTTCCGGATACGCCTTGGTGTGCTTGTCCTGGCCGAGCCGTTCCTCCTCGACGAACCCGACGAGACGGCCGTCGAGGAGCAGCGCGGCCGCGGAGTCGTGGGTGTACGAGCACAGGCCCAGCACCGCCTTCATCGGGCGCCTCCAGCGGTCGCGGCGCGCGATGCCCTGCGGGCCCGCAAGTGGGCGTACCAATCGACCAGTGCGGTGCCGAGCGGGGCGGCCATCTGTGCGGCCATCGCCTCCGCCTGCTCCAACTCGCCGCTCTTCCATAGCCGGTAGCTGCGCATGGCCGCCCCCAACTGGCTCCATCCGGGATGTGACGGCACCTCTCCGTCCCGCCGGACCCTGCCGAGCAGCTCGTCAAAGTCCTCCCAGGGCGTGGCGAGTTCGGGCATCTCCTCGACCGGCCGACCGGATTCGGTGTGGGGCAGGGTGCCGGCGGCGGACATGTCGTCCTCGTACAGGTGCAGGGAGTCGACGTGGTGGTGGTAGGTCCCGAGGTCGGCGTGCACCCAGCCTGCCATCAGCTCGTGGAGCACGGTCGCGAAGAACAGGTCGTAGGGCAAGCCGGTCCGCGCGTCCTGGCTGCGCATCGTGGTCGCCATGTGCAGCTGTCCCTGGCGCAGTTGGAAGCGGAAGCCGAGGGTGCAGGGCACGTCGCGGTGGCCGGCCGCATCCTGGGCCGGGTCGTAGAGCTGGATCACCGCACGTCGTGAGTCGGGGTCCTCGCGAAGGGTTCTGATGGCCTCGGCGAGCTGGTCGATGTGGCCGCCCCAGCGGCGCATCCGGGGGCCGTACGCGCCGCGCAGGAGGCCGTTGTCGGCGTACCGGCGCAGTCGGTTGTTGTAGTCGAAGATCCAGGGGGCGTCCGAGCCGAGCAGGTGCCAGACCGTCTCGGCGGCGGCGAAGGCAGGGTTGAGGATCCGGGCAGGCGGCAGGTGGAGGAGGCGGGCGCGGGGTTTGGTCAACACCAGGTGTGCGCCGTGGAGTTCTCGTGTCGGCATGCCGCGCGGGCTGACGGGTCGTCCGTGGTCGGCGGTTGCGCGTACGGCTTCTGCGAAGAGCAGGGCGGCGCTGTCGCCCTCGAGCGAGATGGTCATCGGTGATCCGTTTCGTGGGGTGGCCGGGTCACAGGGTGCTGTGCTCGGCCATGGCGTTGACGACGATGTCGGCGACGGCTACGGCGCTGCGGCCGTCCCATCGGCAGATGGAGTGCTTGGCAGCCGCGGGCACTCGGACGGTGTCCGAGGTCCGGTCGATGCGCGCGAGGGCCACGGTGATCTCGGCGTCGGACTGGCATCTCTGGGCCGCGCCGTGGTCGGCGAGTTGGAGCGTGCGGGTTGCCGGCAGGGCCAGTTCCAGCACGGGTACGTCGAGGAGCAATGCCTCGATGCCGCAGGTGGACGATGCGCTGAGCAGGGCGTCCGCTCCGGCCAGGCAGCCGTGGGCGCCCACCTCCGGCGCGGCCACGGCCACGGCGATGTCCTGGGCCGAGTCGAGGAGCGCGGTCAGGGCGGAGGGGCCCTGTGCGGGGTGCGGAGCCAGCACCAGGCCCCAGCGGCGGGACGTGTTCCGCAGGCCCTCCGCGATCGCGTCGAACTGGTCGATGAGCCGCAGCTCGCTGAAGGGTTGGCAAGCCCAGACCGCGATCCGCGCGGGTTCGAGGCCCGTCTGCTTCGTCAACAGCTCGATGAGGTAGGCGCGTTGCCCAGCGCGGTCGATGTCTGCGAGTGAGTCGAAGCGGGGCTGGCCGACGATGTGGGTGCGGGCGTCGGTGCGCCGGGTCCAGGCGTGTGCGGTGAGGACGTCACGCGAGCCCATCACGGCTACGTGGCGGC
The DNA here is from genome assembly GCF_015163075.1 of Streptomyces justiciae. Lineage (GTDB taxonomy): Bacteria > Actinomycetota > Actinomycetes > Streptomycetales > Streptomycetaceae > Streptomyces > Streptomyces justiciae. Next base: position 115,311 of record NZ_JADDXU010000024.1, on the reverse strand, counting down.
AGTGCTGTGCCCGCCAGCCGACCTGTCCGTCGGTCCAGGCTCCGTGCTGGACGTAGACGGTGCTCGCGCCGGCGCGTTCTGCGGCGGCGACGGCCAGGACTCCGAGGGGGCTGGTGTCGTTGCTGCACAGCAGCACGTCGGGGCGGAGGGTGGCGAGGGCGGCGTGGAGCCAGCGCTCGGCCATGAGCACTGACGACCAGGAGGGCTGGGTGCAATCCGTGCTGTGCACGAGAACCTGCGAGACGAGGTGAGCGAGGCGGCCGAGCGAAACCTCATGCCGGCCGACGGTCGCGGTCGGTCCCTTCGGGTGCACGCTCGGTGGCTTGAGCGGCGGTCCTCCGTGGTGCGCGAAGAGCGTGTCGGGAATTGGTACGACGGTGATCTGTGGTGTATGGGGTTCGGGAAACCGCTGTGCCGGGTCGGTGGACGCGTCCACGACGGTGGTGGCGATTCCTCGGTCGGCCAGTTCGGCGAGCACCGGCAGCAGGGTCGCGGCATGACGGGACGACCACGACAGGGCGCACACCGGTGTGCTCCGCATGCCGGAAGGCAGCCGTGCATCCTGGGGCCGGGTGCTGTCAGGCCCGTTCGGTGGATCCTCGTCCCCCAGTCCCAGTACGTACGCGACGCCGGCGTCTGTCACGTCGTACGAGACGTAGCCGATCGCCGCGCTGTCGTGGGCCACGCCCAAGGGCTGTGGCCCGCCGCACGGAGCCGTGGGATCGTGCATTGCCAGCAGGCGCCTGGCCAGGCGTGCGACCAGGCGGCGGACGGGAACGTAGTGGACCCGCAGCCAGCCCACCCCGCCCGGGGTGAGTGCCGCGTCTGCGTAGGCGTCCTCCAGCGCGGCCATCACTGCGTCGACCTCGCGGTGCAGGGCCTCCGTCGTGGTCATGCCGTCCCCCTCGAAGGCAGTCCGCGGGCCAAGTCGACGAGCTGGGAGGGCTCTTGGAGGATGAGCGGCAGCGGCTTGGTGGGTGCCCCGTATCCCCAGGCCGCGTGGGCGTAGCGCAGTCCGGCTCGCTGCGCTGCCTCCTGATCGACGGGCATGTCGCCGACATAGAGGGCGTCCGCAGGGTCGGTCGCGGCCTCCACCAGTGCCAGCAGCAGCGTGTCGGGGGACGGCTTGCCGCGGCCCTGGTCCGGGGTGCGCAGGACGGCGAACGGAGCGCCGAGGACGGCCAGCATCGGCTGTGCGCGGGCGGCGGACTTGGATGTCACGACCCCGAGCCGGCAATCTGCGGCGACGATGTCCTGCAGGGCCTGTTCGACTCCGGGAAACGGCCGTGCGAGGTGCGCGAAGCGGACAGCCGCGCTCTCGTACGCCTCGGCGAACCCCGCGCCGCCCTCCTCGCCCTTGCCCAGGTCAAACAGCGCCAGGATGTCACCGAACGGCCTGCCCAGGTGCTGGGCGTAAGCCGCGAAGGGGACCGGAACCCCCAGCTCGGCCGTCACGGCCTCCCAGGCTGCCCGCATCGCCGGCAGGGAATCCATCAAGACGCCGTCCAGGTCGAAGAGCATCAGCTCGGGGCAGGATTCGCTCCCCGGGAGCGGGGGGTTGCTGAGCACGGGCGACCTCCGGTGCGCGAGTCGGGGCGGTTGCCCCGTGCCGGCCGAGGGAGCAGGCAGCCCTGAGCCGGCACGGGGGGCCGCTTTCGCCGGGCATGGGTGAGAGGGGATGGCGGAAGCGGCCCATGACGACGATCGCCGGGTGAGCGAGGCGGCGATACGCCGTCCGTCCGCCGTTTCTCCGCCGCTGTGCGGTCGGCAGACGGCGAGGAAGCGGCGTCTGCCCTGGCGTGCCGATGCCTGTGTTGTCTGTCGACGCTGGTGAGGCACGTCAGCAGCTACCGGGAATGAGGCACAGGGTGTTCCGCTCACACACGGGCCAGGTCACAGCCCACCACTTCGCCGACGAACGCGTGCATCACCGCTGGGTGGATCTGCGTGGCGTCGAGGAACCGCTCGTGCTCGTCCGCGAGCAGGTACGTGACGCCCTCGGCGGTCGCGCCGTCCGGCCGCGTGTCGACGACTCGGCGGTTGTCGCCGTCGAGCTGGTCACCAACGCGCTACGGCATACCAGGAGCGGGCCGACCGGCCTGGCCATGGACGTCTACGAGGACACCGCGCTGCTGTGGGTCCACGACGGCGACAAGGACGTGGGCGCCGTCCGGCCCAGCATGTGCGCGAACGGCGGGGGCAGTTCGGTGCTCGACCTCCCGGAGGATGGTCGAGGCCTCCAACTCGTTGCCGCTCTCGCCGACAGATGGCTGGTGTGGCCCACCGCGGAGGGCAAGGCCGTGGTGGCCGAGATCGGCCTGACGGACACGGCTACTGCCGCACCTGCCCGACGCGAACCGGCGCGGTGAGCGGAAGGCTCTCCAGGACGTCCCACCGGTACGTGCACCCGTCGCGGCGCAGCTCTACGAGCTGGACGTCGGTGACTTCGACGGCGACGGCGGCAAGCTCGCGCAGAGCGGCAACGGCGTTCACCACGGGGCGAGCGTCACGGCGCCGGTCGTTGTAGGCGATGCTGAGGTGGGGCCGGAAGTGGGCCGTCGGCTTCGACGGCGGGAGCCCCTCGGTCCGTCCGGCCTCCGCCAGCGCGGTGTTCAGCCGTACCAGCGGCGTCCACGGGCCGACCGAGAAGCGAACCGCGCCACGGGAGCCGGCCAGCGGCGCCGCCTGCAGCGTAAAGGCGGTCACGGCCTGTGGCACAAGCCGAGCCGCGGTGCGGGTGAGCGCGCCCAGCCGGTCGCGGGTGACGGCGTCGCGGCCTGCGGCGCGGGCGAGCGTGATGTGCAGACCGCCGTCGGCGGGGACCGGATCAAGCCCGAGCGGTGCCAGCGCCTCCTGGCAGCGCACGGCGAGGTCGGTGAGCGCCGGCATGTCGGAGAACGTCAGCATCCAGTAGTACGCCCTGGCACCGTCTGGCCATCCCGGCCTCGACCAGTGATCGGTCATCTCCCGCAGGACGCTGAAGGCGGCCCAGTCGTGCCCCGTGATGCACCTGAGGTCGTCCGGATCCGCCGGAGGGTCGGTGGGAAACGCGGCGGGATCGGCGCTGAGCAGGGGCACGCGGCGCGCTCCTTCGGCATCACATGGCCCTGGTATGAGACATGGCCAGGGCTGCTGGCTGGGAGTTCCAGGCACGGAACTCCTCGCCATACTCCCCTACGCTCGGCTGCTCCTGCCATGGCATAGCCTGCTCGTACAGGTCCCGCGCACGCTGCCACACTGACCTAATGGGTGCGTCACCGCACAACGCGAGCGCCTGTCTGCCCAGGGTCATTGCATGCTCGAGATCGGGTGACGGCTGCTGCAACAGGGCCGTGGACACGTCGAGCCGTACCAGCGAACGGCTCCACGCCGAGTCGGAGTGCTCGACGAGGTCGTCGATCTGCCGGGCGTCGCTCAGCACCCGATTGGCATGGCCGAGGGAGACGTGGGCGGTAACAGCGTTGGCCAGGGTCCTGGCTTGCCCGTACGGCTCGAAGGAGATGCAGGAGGTGACGCCGGCCGGCACGTCATGCAGGTCCGACAGCTCCAACGCCTCTCCGATGGCCCGAGCCGCCGCCTGCCCTCGGCTCAGCTTCGCCAGGGCCCGGGCACGACCGTTGGCCAGGAGCCGGATGGTCTGGGCGCTGCGCGGTGCCCGCTCCACAGCTGCGGCGGCGCAGGCGTCGGCATCGGCGTAGCACCCCGCGTAGTACAGACCGAAGGACAGCGTGCCGTCCGCCCACAGCTCGGTGTCCAGATCACCGATTGCGTGGCTGAGTTCACGCGCCTCCGTGCAGTACGCCTCGGCAAGAGCGAAGTCACCGGTGTTGACCGCCATGTAGCCGAGCAGACCGGAGGCCCGGGCAGCAAGCCGGAACAACTCCCGGCGCGGGCCCGGTGGCTGGCGGCCGTCGAGAAGGGTGTGGGCAAGCTGGCGCAGGTGACGGGTCTGGGGGCGCAGGACATGGGGTCCGTCGACCTCGTAGCGGGCCGTGATGCCTTCCAGGGACGAGTGGAGGAAGGCCAGTGTCGTCTCGTCGGCGTTGCCGGTGGTCAGGTGCTGGGTGCGGGCGACGATGTCCAGGGGGTTCTCGTCGTCGGCTGCGCGCTTGAGCACCCATCCCGGCTGCGTGGGGTGCAAGCCTGGTACGCGTGGGCTCCGGCCGGGAATCTGGCTGTCGCGGTCGTGCTGCTGGTCATGGTCGTCGACCGCGGAGAACAGCTCAGACACGGGCCTGCCCAGCATGTGCTCAAGCACCCGGCAGGCGTCCGGGCGCGGCAGGGTCTGCAACTCTCCGCCGTACCAGCGGTCGAACTGGCGCGCAGAGACCTGGACGGACGCCAAGCGGGGATCGCCATCTAGGTCAGCCAGCCGGGCAGCGGTCCGCTCGAACCTCGCCGAGAAGGCTGCGTACGTCGTCAGATGCCGCTGCTGGAGCAACCGGCGGAACAACGTCGTCCGTGGCATGGCACACCCTCCTGGTGCGGCGATCGGGGCCGACGTGCAGGGGGACGCCGAAGAACGGAGAGGGCGTGATGCCCTTTGGTCGGCTGCGGCCACACCGTGCGGTGTACGCCGTCATGTCAGCATGCCGACGCAACCACTAACTAGGCAATATGTCTGGTGAAGTTGACTCGAACGGGTTGTAGGGATGGTGTCATTGCGGAGAGACTTCCGGCATGGCCTTGAAGAGGAGTCTGGTACCGCAGTCCGTGTACCGCCGACAACTCGCAGCCCGCCTGAAGGAGTTGCGTGACGGGACCGGCCTCACCCTCACCGAGGTCACCGAGCGGCTCGAGATCAACCAAGGGTCACTGAGCCGCATCGAGAACGGCGAGCGTGGCACGACGCCGATCCTCGTGCGGGCACTCCTGGATCTGTACGGCGTCACAGACGAGACCCTGCGGGCCGACGTCCTCGACCTCGTACGGGCCGACAAGGAACAACAAAAGCCCTGGTGGCGGAAGTACTCGACCGTGCTGACCGCCACCCGCTACGACGGATACCTCGCCCTGGAAGCCGGCGCGACCCACCTCGCCAACTACCAGCCCATGCTGGTACCGGGCCTGCTGCAGACAGAGGACTACGCGCGCGCCGTGATCTCCCAGATGCGGATGGAACTGCCCCCGCCGCAGGTCGAGTCCCTGGTCAAGGTCCGCATGGAACGTCAGAACAGCCGCTTGGGCGGCGAACAGCCCGCGAAGTTCTGGGCGATTCTCGACGAAGCCGCGCTGCGCAGGACCATTGGCTCGGCCGAGGTGATGCGCGAGCAGCTGCGCAAGCTGGTGGAGATCAGCGAGCAGCCGAACATCACCGTGCAACTGCTGCCCTTCGCACTCGGCGCGCACCCAGGGCTGTACGGCCCGTTCGTCATCCTGACCTTCCCCCACCCCACACCGAACCTGGTGTGGCTGGAGAACCCCAAGAACTCCGTGTATCTCGAGTCCCCCGAGGACGTCGACAACTACACAGACATCTTCGACCAGTTGAGAGCCTGCGCCCTCGGTCCCACGGAAACCCGCACCCGCATCGCACAGATCAGCAAGGAGCTCGAAGCGTGAGCACGCCCCGCAACACCGCACCATCCCACGACACCGAACTCTCACACGCGCGGTGGCGCAAGAGCTCCTACAGCGGAGGCGCGAACGACTGCATCGAGATCGCGGAACTGCCGGGACGCATCGCGATACGCGACTCCAAGGACACCCAACGCCAGCCGCTGCTCTTCTCAAGAACGGCCCTGCACGCCCTGGTCCACGGGATCGGGCACTGGCCGATCGGTTAGCACGAGCGGGCAGGCCGTGGCGCGCTCCTGACGCGAAATCACCACTACATAAATTGCACCCGGCCGCGGTTGTGTCGCTCCCGGAGGAGCTCTGATTGACGGCAGGGATGGGAACACACAAGCGAGTTGCGACGTGGTGAGCCTCTCCAGCCAGTCCGGCAGCGGTGCGGCGTCTTGGGCATCGAGCATGGCGGCGAAGTGAGGAAGACGACAACGCCGCCCACCGCAAGGTACGTGCCCGGGTGGAGCATGTGATCTGCCGGATGAAGAACTACAAGATCCTCCGCGACTGCCGGCAGCGGGGCGACGGCCTCCACCACGCGGTCCAGGCCGTCGCCCAGATGCACAACCTCGCCCTCGCATCATGACCAGAAAGCCGCGATCACAGCCCCTGACCTGCCGAAACACAGCCTTGCGCAACGTACTTTCGATAGGACCCTGCAGCCGCCTTCTTTGCGCCGGTCAGATACGCGTCGGCGCGGGCAGTTATCTCGGCCTTGCGCCAGGGGGCAAGGCGCCCGCGCTCCTCGCTGCTGCTCAGCGCCCGGCAGTGTGGTGTCGCGTCATAATGCTGGCGGCACAGGGGGGCATATGGATCTGTCGTTTTCCAAGCAGTTCGACGTACAGGAAGTCCTGGAGGGCGGGGCCCATCCCGCCCAGTTCGGGACGAACGTGTTGGCTGGTCTCATCGACGGGATTGACGAGTTCCGGCGTGATCTTGAACAGCAACGACGGTCGAGAAGTCTGGGGCCTGCGATGCTCGGGGCCTTCTTGTGGGTGGACGATGCCGAGCTGCTCCAGCGCATCGCCGAGTTCCCCTCCACGTGCGTAGTGGTGAGCAAGCAGCCGCGGGGCAAATACCACACAGAGCGGTTGCGGAAAGTTGCAGAGGCTGTGAAGGATGCGGCTGGCCTCCCAGCCTGGGCTTTCCACGAGCTGGAAGAGCTGCGCTTCCACCAAGACGGCAAGACACCCGTGCTGGGTCCCAGCTCTCCGCAGGAACGCATCCGTCTCCCGGCCATGCGCACCCTGGGCTACCGCAAGGCCGGGAACCATCTCGTCCCGATTCTGCACACCAAGATGCTCCTGCTGGGTGAGCTGTGGTGGCACGACGAGGACGCGCTGGGGGGCATGGCAGATGTCACCGGCTTCACGCCGCACCGGCTGTGGCTGGGCAGCGCCAACGGCACGGGGAGCTCTCGCCGCAGCCTAGAGTTCGGCCTGTGGCTGGATGATCCCGGCCTCCTGAAGGCCGCGCGGCGGTTCCTGCTCGAGGTGCTGGCCCAGTCCGAGGACCTGGATCCTGACAGCAACGACCTGACACCTGACCTGGTGATGCCGGACTACGACGACGAAGCCATGTGGGAAGCAATGGCCGCCCTCGCCGACCATGACGCCGATGAGCACGACGACAGCCAAAACGACGCATGAGCAGCACAGGCCAGAGCGGCGGGGAACTGCCGGAGCAGCCGCCCTTGACGGTCACGGCGCCTTTACTGCTTCGTACGCATGAGCTGTCTTGGGAGGCGCTGGAGCATCTCGTGGTGGCGTTGGCGGTCCAAGCCGACCATGCTCTGGAGTCTCGACCTTTCGGGCGTGGCGGCCAGGCCCAGGACGGGGTCGACGTGGTCGCCTTCTTCACCTCACAGCCACCTACGGTGTATCAAGCCAAGAGGTACGAGAAGTTCACCGCTGCCGATCTCCGCAAGGCAGTGGCTGTATATGCCGATGGAAGCCGACCCTTCGACGCTCACCGTTTGGTGATCGTCACCACGGCGGATGTCCGTGACACAAAGGTCGACCTGGAGCTGACTCGGCTACGCGAACAGCACCAGGATCTGGTTGTTGATCTGTGGGGCCGACAGCAGTTGTCCGACATGCTGTTTGTGTTGCCGGACTTGGTACGACGGTTTTTCGGTGAGGACACGGTGCGAGTGTTCTGCCGTCCCATGCTCGACCGGGAGATACAGGCCGACATCAGTGACGCGTGCAAGGGGAAGGAGCTGGAGGACTACCTAGCCCACCTCGGTTCGTACCTGAGCGAGGGGTTACATGGCCAGGTTGGGCTGACTCTGGAAGAGCAAGACGGGGCAGAAGGTGTGCTGTCAACGGAGTTGGCAGCCTGGCTGCGGCCCGGGCGTCACGTCCAGGTTGTCGGCAGCTCGGGAACGGGAAAGAGCCATACCCTGACTCACGCCGCCCTGAGGTTGGTGCAGGTCGGCTGGCTGCCCATCCTGCTCCGAGCGGGCGTATACGAAGGACGGGTAGAGGACAGCCTCGACGAGAGCGTGGCCCCGTTCACCTCGCAATCCGCGGACTGCCTGGTGCAGGCCGCTCGGGTGAAGGGGCTTCCGGTCGTCTTGCTTGTGGATGCGATCAACGAATGTCCCAGCCGACTCCAGGATCGGCTGATGCTGCAGCTCAGTTCGTGGTGTCGCCGCGCCGAGGCCACCTTGGTGTCCACCAGCCACGAGTTCGTCAACGTGCCCGCAGTGATCGGCTGTGCACAGCTGAGGACGGTCAATCCAACCGCACAGCAGCGCGCGGCGCTTTTGCGGTGCTACGGGGTAGGTCCTCAACAGGAAGAGGTCGTCGAGGAAGAGTGCAAAGCGTTCGGAACCGCCTTCGAGCTGTCGATGGCAGCGCAGCTGACACGGCGTCTGCCGACAGGCGCGGGACGCGCTGCACTCTTGGACGCCTACCTGGGTGAACAGTTGCAGCGAGCGTCGCAGCCGACGGCTCTACGGCAGGTGCTGCACCGCTGGGCGATGCTGATGGACGAGCGGCTGGCGGGATGGTTGCCGCTGGCGGAAGCTCAGCGCAGCGCTGCCCAGTTACTGGTTGCGCTCGGTGGCGCGGTGGGCGTGGTGGACGAAGCATTGAGATCGTCTGCGGTGCAGGTTCGCCATCGGCGGGTCGAATTCCGGCATGAGTGGTACCAACAACTGCTCGCTGCAGAAGCCCTGATGTGGTCCCGTGAGAGCGCTATGGAGCTGGCCGGTGAGCTGCGGCGACCGCATCGCCGTGAGCTGGCAGTCTGGGCCGTTGCGCTGCTCAGCGACCCGTGGGAAGTACGCAGCCTGCTGCAGGGACTGTCCGACACAGAGGTGCTCATCGAAGCGCTCTGCGGGCGATTGGGACCGGTGGCTGACAGCGTCGCGTTGGCAGAGGCCCAGCGCTGCTTGGAAGAGGCGGTCGAGGCCATGGCCGCCAGCAGGGTCGAATGCACTTCCGACTTCAGATACGCCATTGAGCCGAGCCGCTGCTGGAGCAAGTACGAGCAGGCGATGTTCACGGCTCTCGGCACCACCGCTCGCGACGGACGGCTGTTGGGGCCGCTGGCCAGGCTCATGCGCGAGACTGACCAGGCCTTCCGGCGCGGTACGGGATGGAGCCCAACACACTCTCGCGTAGCTGGGCTGATTGCTCAGGCTTTGAACGGGCCCACCACGTCCAAGGGCGGCACACGGCTGCCTGCAGCGGTGATTACGCATGCGCTCCGGCTGGCGTGGCCGAGGCGAGGGCACCACCAGCATCAGCCGGCAGGAGCAGCCGATCTCCAGAGATGGGCCGCTTCGCTGGAGGCTGACGACATCGGGCTGGCCATGCTGCTGTGCCTCCTGCTGCGCTGGACGGACGACAGTGAAGTAGCTGCCTTGGCGCCGGCGCTGTTCGGCCACGCGTGGGCCACCGAGGCCAGCCACCTGCGCTTCGCGGGCCTCGACCTGCTCACCTCCATCCGCACCACCGTGGACGAGGTCACCGAGACCCGAGTGATCGAGCTGCTGAACGACGTGGACACGGAGAGTGTGTGGGTTTCCACGATGCTTGTCGACGCCTTACACGTCTACGGGCAGCTCAGTTCGCCCTACGCAGTTGACGACATCACCGCGGAGATCTCTTCTATCCTCGCCAGGCCTCATCAGCCCGACGCCCATGCCCGTGCTCAAAGAATCGTGGAGTGTCAGTTCGAGGAAGTGATCTCTGCACCGTTTATCGAGGCCGTCGATGCTCTTGAGGCGACCGCACGCCGCGCGCTGCTTGTCCTCGCAGTGCGGGAAGGGGACGCCAGCCTGTTCACAGACGTTGTCCTCAAGGAGTTAATACGTGCGAGGGACCCGGCCGCACTGCCAGCTTTCCGCTACTGGGCGTCACATATAAACGTGTCCGATCCATTCCGCCAGAATGCGATCAGTTGCCACTTGCTCGGCATCGAAGGCTGCGCCTCACACTTGGAGATCCCTCCCCCGATGCTGGGCAGCCACGAAGGCGCCGACGCAGAAGCATGGCGCTGCTACGGACAGATCTTGTTCTGGCTTCACCGCCCGAACCTCACCTCAGATGACCGATATTCCCGCTGCATGCCTCTGTGGGAGCAGCTCACGACTTCTCTCCTGGACGCCGCCGTTGACCCGATCCAGCAGTTCCAGTCTGTTGCCATGTTCGCCCAAGACATCCGTACCAGCGCGCTCGGCCTCATCGTCGATTCCTTCCCAGGACAAATTCGCACCGTTCTGCACCATGGCCTGAGCGCCCCGGAGCACCTCACCTCGCTTTTCCCGCACCCCCAGCCCGACGACCGCACCGCCACCGTGCTGCGCCTACTCGCTCGCGTGGGAGATCATTCCTCCCCCCAACTGCTCGCCCTCTACCGTGACCACCCTGGCCTCGGCAGTACAGCCGCAGACACCATTCGACGTCTCAACAACCGCACTACTGAAAGCTGATTGCACAGCGTCGACAATGCGGAGTCACTACCACCTGTTGGGCAAGCAGAGCAAAGGTCCCCCGCACTCCCCCACCTATAGATAATTGATACCGCCGAGTGTGATGCAGTGCTATTTGCGGATGCGCGTGGCTCGATGGTGGATATCGTGCAGATGGTGGGGCGGGCTCTGCGGCTGCATCCGGGGCGCGGGAAACTGGCCACGCTGATCGTTCCGGTATTCCTCGGGCCGGACGAAGATCCGAATGAGGCTCACCTCGAATGCCTATGGCACCCTCAGCAAGGTCCTCGGAGCCCTGCGGGCGCACGACTTGGAGACGATCGAGGCCCTCGCCGACCCCCGTGTGCGCAGCGGCAGTTGGCGTTCTGAGGACAAGGACGTCGACGGCGAGGGCCTGGCGCAGGACGCTGACGGGGAGGACGGCCAGGAGGCGGATCTCGTTCCGCCGGTCGGGGCCGCGGCGGCGGGAGTGCTGGGGTTCACCGAGGAACGCGACCCGGCCGCCCTCACCCAGTTCGTACGGCTGCGGGTCATCGACCCCGAAAAGGCGTACTGGCGGCGCGGCATCCAGGCCGCCACCCGCTGGCTGCGCGAGACCGGCAACAGCGAACTGCGGGTGCCCTTCACATACGTCACCCCGGAGGACTGGCCCGGGGGCATCGGCGGCCATCCGCTGGGGGTGTGGGTGGCAGATCAACGCCGCTACTACACGGCCGGAACCCTGGACGCCAAGCGCGTGGCGGAGCTGGAGAACCTGGGCATGGTCTGGTCCGTGCACGCCTCCGCGTGGGAGGCCGGCCTCGCCGTGGCCCGCGACTACGCGCGGGTGCATGGCCATCTCCTGCCCGCTTCCTCCGTGGTGTGGGACGGGTTCGCTCTGGGGGTCTACCTCAAGAACGCTCGTCAGGCGGCCAAGAAGGCCCGAGACAACGCCGCACGCCGCGCGAACGGAGAGACCGGCATCTCCTATGCCGGTGAGCTGCCGCAGAGCCGTATGGAGGCGCTCAACGAGATCGATCCCGGGTGGGCCCCGGACGGGTGGGAGATCGGCTGGCAGCGCTGCTACCGACTTCTCCTCGCGCACGTCCAGGCAGACGGAGCCCTGCCCGGCAGGGCCGGTGAACTGGTGGTGCAGGGCGAAGACCTCGCCGTATGGATCGCCGGACAGACCGCCGGATGGGACAAGCTGGCCCCGGCACAGCAATACCTCCTGGAAAGCCTCGGGGTGGACCCCGACGCCGCAGGACCAGAGGTACGGCCGGTCCGGCGGTCCCAGGACGAACTGTGGGAACGCAACATGACCGCCGCCCGCCAGTTCCACGCCCGCGAAGGACACCTGCGCGTACCCCGCCAGCACCGCGAACACGTCGACGGCGAACTGCTCGGCCTGGGCTCGTTCATCTCCAACGCCCGAAGGCGCGCCGACAAACTCAGCCCCGAACGACGCGACGCCCTGACCGACTTGGGGATGCGCTGGTAGACACCCGGGGGGAACGGGAAGCGGGCTGCCGCAGAAAAGGTGGCGGGGTCACTCCCCTGCGGCCGGACGCCCCGGATCTTCGGCTTGCCGCCCTTTGATCCAATCCAGCGCCTCAACAGACCTCAGAGTGTCGGGATGCTCCTCACCCACCGCCCGTCGCCGCCGGGCGAGCGTGTCCTCAGCCAGCACCAGCGCCTCCTCCACCCGACCTATCTCCCCCAACCTACGCGCCAGGTTGGACGCCGTCCGCAGCGTCTCCGGATGGTCCACACCCACCACCCGCCGCCGCCGAGACAGAGTGTCCTCACCCAGCCCCACCGACTCCACTACCCGACCCGCAACCGCCAGCTGAACCGCTTGGTTGGACGCCGTGGTCAGGGTCATGGGGTGGTCCTCACCCAACACCCGACGCCGCCGAGACAGAGTGTCCTCACCCAGCGCCACCGACTCTTCCACGCGACCCTCCTCCCCCAACCTACGCGCCTGGTTGGACGCCGTGGTCAGGGTCATGGGATGGTCCTCACCCAACACCCGACGCTGACGGGCAAGCGTCTCCTCACCCAGCTCCACCGCCTCCCCCAGCCGACCGACATACTCCAACCAAAGCGCCTGGTTGGACGCCGTGCCCAGGGTGTCAGGGTGGTCCTCACCCAACACCCGACGCCGCCGGGACAACGTCTGCTCATCCAGCACGAGCGCCTCCTCCACCCGACCCAATGCCGCCAACCGAATCGCCAGGCTAGCTGCCGTGGTCAGGGTGGTGGGGTGCTCTTCGCCCAGGAGCCGGCGGCGCCGCTCCAGAGTGTCCGCGTCCAAGGCGCGCGCCCGCTCGTGGTCCTGGGTGTCGTCATAGGCGCGGGCCAGACAGAAGGCGGTGTTCAGGATGTCTTCGTGGTCCGGGTCGAGGTCCGCGGACCAGGTGTCATACACCTGCTGCAAGCGGTCCCGGGCTGGACGGGCCAGCCCGCGATCCATCAGATACCAGCAGGCGCTGACGAGCGCCCCCCGTCCCGCCGCCGTGGTGATGCGGGCGGGGTCAACAGCGAGAAGGTGGGGCAGCAGCACCCGCCAGCTCGGCCATGTCGAGGGCTGGGTGACGTCGCCGGGGTAGGCGGCGGCCAGGAGACAATCGGCATCCCGGGCCGCCTGCTGCAACTGGTCGGGGGTTAACTGGTCGGCTAGCACAATCTGCGTCAGCCGGTGTACCTGCACCGCGCCGTCCTGGACACGGGCCAGACCGTGTCGGATACCCGCCTCCATTCCGATCACCGTCGCCGACAGCCGCGAACCAATCGTCTCCTTCAGAAGGTCGGAGGCCTGGCCAGGGAGACGGCCGGCGCAGGAGGTGAGGGGAAAGGGCTCGGGAGCCAGCAGTGCGAGCGCATCAACCACCGCAGCCGCCCCGGGATGCGCGGCCTGCAGGCTCGTGCGAGTTAGACGGACCTGTGCCGCCAGGGCTGATGGGTAACCGGGCGGGCGTCCCTGACTCATCACCTCCACCAGGCTCGCAGCCAGCTCTGCCTGTAGATCCATCGGCGACAGGCCCCTGGTCAGCAACGCGGCCGCCTGAGCAAGCGCCAGCGGCAGATCGTCTAAGGTCGCGGCAATGGAGTCGGCGTCCGCGTCACCAAGGATCGCGCCTTGGGCGCGCAACAAGGCCACGGATTCTGTGCGGGAGAGGGTGTCGACGTCCACAGGCACGGCGTAGCTGTTCCAGAGGGGGTTGCGGGAGGTGATCAGCACATGCCCGGGGCCGCCAGGCAGGAACGCCGCGAGAGCGTCGGGGTCTTCGGCGTTGTCGAACACCAGCAGCCAGCGCGAGCGGGTGCGCAGTTCGGCGAGCACGGCCGAGACTGCTTCGGCAGAGGGCGTGCCCGCGGGTGCCGCACCGGTGTGGAGGGCGAGGGCTGCGAGCTGGTCGGGGATGAGGGCGGGGTCCTCCGACGTGATCCACCAGACCAGGTCGTACTCGCTGGCGAACCGGTGCGCGTACTCGATCGCCAACTGGGTTTTCCCCACCCCGCCGCGGCCGTACAGGGCCTGAACCGCAACCCGCTGCCCTGACGCGAGCGCTTCGCGTGTGTGGACCAGCATGGCGTCGCGGCCGGTGAAAGCAGCGTTACGGGCCGGCACGTTCCACACCCGTGGCAGACTCCCCGGCAACCGCGGCCCACTCCCACCGACCCGCGACAACATCCCCGGCGGCCGCCCCGGCGCCCGGGTAGGGCGGGCAGGCCCGTTCACCGCACGCAGCAAGGCCTCACGGGCTGCCTGGTCGTCCAGGCCGAACAGGTCGGTGACGATCAGAGGACTCAGGATCGGCGGTGTGGGAGTCTGCGCGATCCGGACCGGAGTGATCATCTCCTGCCGGGCCACCATCGCCGTCCACTCCGGAGTCGTGAACCGCTCCGGCTCGAAATACGCGGGCGAAAACAGGGCAAGGAACCGGCCGCGCTCGAGAGCGGCGTTCATCTTCAGCACGAAGTTGTCGCCAACGCCCCAGTCCCAGCAGTCCAACTCCACCTCGAGGCCTGCGTCCAGGAGCTGCCAAGCAATCCACTCCGCCCAGGCCCTGTCCGCACCCGCATGACTGATGAACCAGACTCCATCCGACGCTCTGTCAGACGCGCTGCCAGGTGCCTCTATCGCGCCCATCGTGTCCCCCCGAAACCACGCGCTCGTACCGCCTTCAGCGTAGAGGTCGGCCCCCTTGCCAGGGCCCGGTCTTCACCAGGCCATAGGTAGTGCGCTGCTGCGGGTGCCACCCCACGGCACCGGATCTGGAAGCCGGCCTGCGGCCGGTTCGTGACGGATCCGGTTCTCGCGTACACAGCCATCCAGCCCAGGCTGGTTCGAGGACCGCACCGTCGGGTGGTGGTGCCGTCGGGTGCAGGTGATGTCGAAGACGTCACCTGACGTGCCGCGGTTGGCGTCCGGCGAGGTGACCTGACCTGGGCGGTCCAGTACCCGGATTCCCGGTGCGAACCCCAGGTCACGTCGACGCGTACCTCGTGGAAGTCGTGTGCGAGTCCCATCACCATGGCCGCCGCAACGGCCCGCGCCTCGACCGCAGACCCTCCCGTCTTCCACGATCAGGCCCCTGTGACGCCAGCCAACTGCGTCGCGCACAGAACGATGCCCTTCGACATGCCGAAGGAAGGCCGCCTCTTCTTCTCCCGCTACTCCGTGGTCCCGTCGTGAAATTCCGACGGGACCACAGAATCTTATTTCTACATGCAGGTACGCCGCGAAAGCCAGACTTCTCGATTACGGCCGGATATCACTCACCGCTCCACACCGCAATATCACCTCCGGGCAGACAGGTTACCCGCCTCCCTTCAGGCCCGACCAACCCCCAAGCCTCATACTCCTCATCCGGCCGGACAGTCAGTTTCATGCCGCTTTCAAATTCGATCATTAGATCCCCACACCTTCCCACTTCGGCTTCAACAATCACATCGCGAGCCAAGCGGACAAGATAGGAGGACACAGCGTCCGGGGATTCTGGATGAAATGACACATGATCCTCATTCGAGACACGAAGAACAGACTCGGTCTCGATACGAATTTCACAATCCCCGCTAGTCAGGACCGTGAGGGCCGCGTCGAAGCAAACGCGGGTAACTGCTTGACCCCGAAGGTTCAGGTTCATGCCTACCACCCTGCAGGAAGTGGATAAGTGCCATCGGGATTCATCGGGATATGGGTATGTGCGTTCGGGCCGGGTTTCCCGTCCAGTCCAATCGGTTGACCACCCTGGTTATAGAAGCGCACATAGCCATCCGAGTATCTGCTGGTCGGATCCATCACCCGAATCATGTCACGGTTTCCGACTGCCCCGGGCCTCTGCCACACAGTTCCCTTCCCATTATCAGCGACCCGCCCCACCCAATCGTCACCCACGCCAGCGGGGCGCGGCCCAAGATTGATGGCGGTGGTGCACCCTGGTGCATTGTGCACCAGGACCGGCGTCGCACCTGCAAGAACATAGTACGTGTGGAGGCCTTCGACTGTTAGGTTGCGTGTTTCCTGCTTGCGATGGAACGAGTGAGTTGCGTCGACTGCGATGACCGTGCCGTCGTCCGTGCGCAGCGTCATACCGCTCTTCAGGTCGACCGCGTTGACCCAGGCGCGTTCTGAAGGCGACCAGAAGGGATGGTGATTGGTTGCGATGATTTCGGCAGTAGCGTCACTTGCCTTGACTACTACTTCCGTGAAGTCCTTATCACCCTTGGTGATGATGGTGGCGAGAACGGCACGCGCTTCCGTCTTTCCGGTTTCAGGGCTGGTGGCGATTATTTTGTCGCCTACTTTGATGTCCTGAATTTCCTTTGCAGTCCCATCGGCCATGAGGATGCGTGCTTCGGGAAGGAAACTGTTAGAACACGCATTTGCCGCCTGCTTCCCGAGCGCCTTCGCCGTTCGGATGACGGCCCCATAGAGAACGCCAAAAGCGGCGCCTTCAGCCTGGTGGGTGAGAGCTTCGGTCGTGGACTCTTCGTCCCCGTCCAGGGCGTCTGATGTGGCGGCGCCAGCAGCGCCGGCTGCTCCGTAGCATGCGTATGTGGCTGCTACGCCAGCTGGTCCAGCTGCTCCTACGGCGAAGGTCTCACATGCAGAGAAGCCGAAAGCTTCCACTACTACGCCTGCGACGCCTGCCCAGAACCCCGTGTGATCGTGATCTTCGGTGCGTGACTGGGCTGCGAGGCAGGAGTCCCGAACCATGTATCCGTACTGTGAGCAGTCAGTTCCCGTGCCTGTGCCGGTCGTTGAGGTGGAGGAAGTGTCCTCATCGCCCTCAGATCCGCTGCTGTCGTCACCGTCAGTATCGCCGCCACCACCGCCGAGACCATCGAGTTCGGTGAGTAGTCCGGTGGGGTCTGAGTAGTTGACGGGGTCGTTACCGCTGTAGCTGTAGGCGGACAGATTCTGCGGGTCGTAGGGGGTGCTGAGGGGGTCGGGGCTGAGGAAGCGGCCGAGGAGAGGGTCGTAAGCACGGGCACCGAGAAGGGAGAGGCCAGTACTGGTGTCTTCGGTTTTTCCGAGGAAGCCGTTGTCAGTCCCGGTGGGCAGGGTGCCGCCGCGTTCATCGCCGAAGGGGGTGTAGCGGCGGCGGGTGGTGGTACCGGTGGTGGCGTCGACGGCGAGCTGGGTGGAGGCCTGGATGTCGGCCATGAGGTAGGTGACCTTGCCGCCGGCCGCGGTGGTGCCTTCCGTGGTGCGCATGGCGACGGTTGCGCCGCCGCTGGTGTAGTAGCGGGTCGCGGTCACCGTCTTGCCGTCGGTGGTGCGCAGATCCATGCCGCCGAGGGAGGCCACGGTTTCCTGCGGGGTGGTGCGGAGCAGGAGGTTGCCGTCGGCGTCGTAGGCGTAGCGGGTCAGTTCGCTGCCGGCGCTGGTGGTGGTCTTGACGGTGGCGAGCTGGCCGAGTTTGGTCCAGTCGTAGTCGGTGGTCTTGCCCGGGGCGACGCGTGTGTCCATCTGGCCGGCGTTGTCGTAGGTGAGGGTTTCGGTTCCGGTGGTGGTGCCGGCGCTGATGGTGTTGATCTTGCGGATGCCGTGCGGCCGTGCGGCGTTGGCGGTGGTCCAGGTGCCGGCGTCGTCGTAGCCGGGGTAGAGGTAGTCGCGCGTGGTGGCGGTGCCGGCCTGGTTCGTGTCGGTGACGGACTGCAGGTTGCCCAGGCGGTCGTAGGTGTAGTCCGTCTCGTAGGGGTCGGGGCCGGTGAAGTCGGAGACGCCCAAGGCACACGCGCTTCCGGTGGAGCGGGTGTGGGCGTCCTTTAGGCGGCCCTGCCGGTCGTACAGGAAGCACTGCGACTGCGCGGTCTGCCCGGTGGCCTGCTCGCGGAGCTGGGTGAGTTTGCCGTCGAAGTCGTAGGTGTAGGTGTCCTGCTGCCGCTCCAGGGTGGTGGGAGTGACGGCGGGGCCGGAGGCCGTGGTCGTGGTGATGCTCTGCAGACGGCGGGTGCCGTTGTCGTCGTAGTAGCCGTAGGTGCGCTGGGCTCGAGCGGCCGTGTTGCTGGTGAGGGTGGGGCCGTAGTAGCGGCTGGTCAGGCGTCCGTAGGCGTCGTAGTCCGTGTCCCGGACATAGGTCTGCAGAGGCGAGATGAGGGTGTGGGGCCGGCCGTAGTCGTCGTAGCCGGCGGTGACGGTCTCCGCGTCGAGGCCGCCCGCCTTGGGATAGGTGACCGAGGTGAGATGGTCGGCCGCGTCGTAGCCGTAGGTGGTGGTGTAGTCGCCTGCCAGCCCGGTGACTTCGGTGGGGATGGTGACGGTGGTGCTCAGCGGGCGGCCGCGGTCGTCGAAGCCGCCTGTCCTGGTGGTGTAGGTCCTGCCTTCGGTGTCCCGGCTGGTTGTTGAGGTGATCTGGCCCTTGCCGCCGGTGACGTAAAGCTCGTCCCATTTCCAGGAGGCGAGCTCGGTGCTGCCGCTGGTTACCGAGGTTTTGCGGCCGAGCTTGTCGTAGCCGTAAGTGAGGATGGCCCTGGCCGCCCAGTCAGGATCAGCAGTGTTCGCGAAGTTGCTGTGGGTCTCGCTGATCCGGCCGTTGGCGTCGTACTTGGTGGTGGATCTGCCTGCGTCCGGGTCGGTGGTCGTGATGCGCTGTCCGGCCCAGTCGTAGGTGTAGGTGGTGGTGTTGCCTCGCGGGTCGGTGATCGTCTCGAGGTTGCCCTTGGCGTCGTAGCCGTACTGGGTGGTGAACGTCGACGTGCTGTTGTGCTCGACGACCTTGGAGGTCTGCCCGAAGACATTGGTGTAGGTGTCGGTGGGGTCGGCCACTGCGGGCGTGACGGTGGTGTAGTCGCCGAAGTAGTCCGTTGCCACCTGTCCGTGCATCGTGCTCGTGGTGGTGGATCCGTTGCCGACGAGGATCTGCGAGAGCGTGGTGCGGCCGGCCCAGTCGAGGGTCAGGTCGGTGTAGGAGGGCAGGTCCTCGACCTTGGGGCTGACCGGGCCGCCGGAGCCGGCGGTGCCCACGTTGGCGAAGACGGCCGAGGTGCCGGTGACGTTGCCGGCCGTGTCGTAGCGGGTGACCGCCACCTGCCGGTTCGGCGTTCCCATATTGCCGTCGGGGAGGGGTGTCTGTGTTTCGCGGGCGCGGCCGAGGCCGTCGGTATAGGCGTAGGCCGACAGGTAGGTGGTGCCGGACTGCAGGGTGTGGGTGGCCACCTTCGGGTAGCCGTTGACGGAGTCGGGGATGCCGTTGCTGGTGGCGGTGGGGATGCTGTAGCTGAACTTCAGCGACGGGGTGGTGCCGGTCTCGGTCGGCTTCCACACCTCGGTGGGACGGCCCGCCGCGTCCAGGCTGATTTTGGTGATCTTCCCGTTCGGGTCTTTGGTCTGGTACAGCACGCCCCAGAACCGGGACGTCCACACCGTGCTGGACAGCGCCGGGCGCAGGTCGGTGGGGTCGCTGCTGGGCTTGGGCGTGGTGATGGTGACGCCGTCCACCGGCCAGGTGTTGGCCGGGCTGTAGGCGGTGGTGGTGCGGTTGCGGTCGGCGTCCTCGGTCCAGGTGAGGCGGCCCGCGTCGTCGTAGCCCGCCTTCGCGAACTGGTAGGCGCTGGCGGTGGTGTAGGTGCGAGTCTGGGTGGTGTTGCCGTCGACCGGCTTGTTGCTGGCCACGTCGGCGGCGTTGTCGTACAGGGAGACCGTGTAGGCGTCCTGGTTGGCCGCCGCCCGGTCGGTGCAGCCGACCGCATAGTGGCGGGTCTCGTCGGTCAGGACCATCCAGCGCTGGATCTTGCTGCCGTCGTAGTAGTCGGTGTTGTAGGCGCGGCCGAAGGTCGTGCACTGATTGTCGGAGACGCTGGCCTCGCCCTGGTCGTCAGTGCGCAGCGGCAGGCCGTAGGTACCGGAGGCTGCTTCGGCGGCGTCGTACTCGTTCTGGACGACGTGGGTGCGCCAGCCGGTGGAGATCTTGCTCAGGGTGGTGGTCTCGTCCTCGCGGACGAAGCGGGCGTCGGGCAGACCCTCATAGGTGGAGGTGACGTGATCCCAGTAATGGTGGAAGACCCTCTGCTGGGAGCTGCCGGTGTCGTCGCGCTTGGAGGTTTCGATGGTCTTGCCCTGCAGCCAGGGCGAGTCGGTGTAGGCGGTGCCTTCGCCGTCGTAGACCTTCACGGAGCGGGTGGTGGAGGTGTCCTTGGCGGTGCGGTCGCCGTCCAGGCCGCGGTAGAGCCAGTGGAACGTGGAGTGCTTGACCTTGCCGGTGCCGGAGGTGACCTCGACCTTCTGGTAGCCGCGCCAGTCCGTCCAGGACTCGTCGGCGTCCTTGGTCAGAGGGTCGTTGGCAAAGCGCCATCCGGCACCACCCTGGTAGTCGTAGCTGGTGGTCATCTCCGGAGCGCCGTCCTGGCTCGTGCTGACCGTCGGGTCGACAGTCACCGACATGACCAGGAACTTCTTGAACCAGCCGGTCTTCGCCTCGGTCTCGCCCTCCGGAGTCCACTTCTGCCTGAAGCAGTCCTTGGTATTGGAGGCCTCGCTCGGCAGCGCATCGATGCTGCACGCGTTGGGCGAGCCGTAGTCGACCTTCGTCGTGGCGCCCAGATCACCGTGGATCTCGTTCACCCGGCGGAAGTTGAGCTCGGTGGAGCCGACCTTGTTGTCCAGGTCGACGCCGTTGAAGTTGATGACCGGCAGCACGATGTCCGTGCCGCTGCCGTAGGACTTGCGCTGGACGTAGTCCAGCCACAGCGTCTTACCGATCGTGCCGTCGGGGTTGGGCAGAGCGTGCTTGGTCTGGTACTGCTGCACCAGATCCCAGCCGTTCATGTCCGTGTTCAGCACGAACGTCTTGATGTCCCACAGCATGTCCTTGCTGAAGAACGTCGGATAGTAGGTTTTGCCCGCGCAGTAGTAGTCCGCCGAGGTGCCGTCACACATCAGGTCGATCGGCACGTCCGGGTACGAGGTCGGCTTGGAGGCGATCGAGGGGCAGGCGCCCGGCTCGTTGCGCAGCGGATCAGCGTCCGACATGCGCTCCACACACCGGCCCACATGCGTCAGTTCGACCCGGCCGGTCGGCTTGGACCCGGTGATCTGGGTGGGCCAGCCGTACTCGATGGCCTTCAGGTAGCCGCCCGCGGTGTAGGAGCGGGCCTTGTCGGTGGTGGCGACCGAGCGGTAGTAGTTGCTCTCCTTGTCGTAGAAGTAGACCGACTCGACCTCGTTGGCGTCTACCGTGCGGTCCAGGCTCCACCGCCAGGCCTGCGTGCACGGCTCGGGGAACTGGTCGTGGCAGGGCTCCCCCGCATCGTTGCCGACGACCGGCACCGTGAAGACGGAGCCGGTGGCCGCGCTCGTGCGCTCCGAGCGGCCCCAGCCGAAGTAGTAGTGCGTGCCGTCCGGGGTGGAGATCACCCAGTACTCGTCGTCCGCGCCGTGCCCGCCGTCCAGGTGCTGCACCCGCCAGCCCGGATCGTCCTGCAGGTGGTAGGAGCCGGTGCCGGTGTTGTCCTGCACCAGCGTCGAGGACACGCCGTTGAGGTTGATGACATACACCGCACCGTCCGGCTCGGCAGCCGTGTTGGGCGATTCCCAGCACAGGTCACCGATCGTGGACAGGCCGTCCTGGCTGCAGTTGCGGTAGCGGCGCTCGATGAAACCGACGTTCAGGTCCCAGCCCATGCCGACCCAGGACGCCTGGTTGTTCGTGGCCGAGGTACGGCCGTCCACCGACTGCGAGTTGTACGTCATCGCCAGCGACGGCGCCGAACCCATCGCCGGCTTCGGCAGGCTGACGGGAAGGTTGTAGGTGAACGCACCCGACCCGGTGGCCACCTCCCACGAGCCGGTCGGGGACAGGGTGGAGGCGCGGTAGTCGCCCTTGTCCGACGACGAGCCCGTGTTCAGCAGGAACGTGGAGCCGGAGTCGGCGCCCAACTGCGTGGACAGGCCGTCACCGTCCGGCTCGGCCGTCACCGTCGCGGTCAACGTGCCCGCGGCGGTGTCGTTGTCGACGGGGACGAACTCCCGCTCCCTGCAGCCCTCCGCGTCCGGTGTCTGCAGGGCGCAGTCCGGCACCTTCACCAGCCGCAGCCGGGAGGCGAAGTCACCGCCGTAGGCGTACTTGAAGCCCGAGTAGTCGATCGCGATCTGCACCTGGCCGGCCGAAGGGACCCCGTCGGTGCGGGTGACCTGCACGCCCAGACCGACACCGCCGGCCGGAGCGACCTCCTCACGGTCCAGCACCCGCACATCGACCTGCTCCGGCGACACCGCATCCCCGGCTGGCTCGCCTGCACCATCCGACGCCGACGGCGACGGCTGCGACGACGGATCGGAGCTGGGCTCGCCGCTGGCGGGCGCGGCCGTCGCCTCGGCGCTCTCCGACGCGCTGGGCTGGGTGGTGGCGGACGGTGTCTCCTCCGCGGCAAGCCGGGTCCTGGCAAGCTGGGTCGTGGCTTGTTCGCCTTCCAGCAGTGGTGCCACCTCGACGATGTCGGCGACCTCGGTGGCGGCGTCCTGGCTGGGCGTGGCGGAGGCAGAGGGCTCCGGTGTGACGGTGCCCGGCTCTCCGGGTGCGGCCTGCGACAGATCCACCGTCACCTGAGCCGCAGCCGGCCAGCTCGGCTCCGGCAGCGCCTTGCCCGCCTCCTCGGCCTTCTGAGCCGGAACCGTCCCCAGTGACTGCGACGGCACCAGGGGCGTGGAGCTCCCCGAGTCCGCGACCGCCGACGGCGGAGACAGCACCGTCCCGGTCGACAACAAGCCCGCCATCACGGCGCCCGCAATCGTCACGGACAACCAACGCGCACGCCGAGCAGCCACTCGAACCCCCGCCCCACGCAGCCCCGCACACGAGTGCGCAAGCCGCAGACCAATGAGAAATACCCGATCACCAGGTCCGGACGGCCGTGCTCCCCAGCACGCTGACGCCGCCCAGACCCGAAAGTTGATCAGTGAAGCGAGACAGTAACTGCCATGAACATCCTGTGAACAGGGGACCAAACGGACGGTTCCCCTCCCCACCCGTGACCCTGATCACAACCACACAACCCCAGGTCACAGACCCACAGTGACCGCCAGCCGGGAGGTTCCAGGCGAAACGCCGCCCGCCGCACGCCCCCCTGCAACCAGACCTGACAGCGTCTGCACCTCGCGGCCTGATGCCATCAGACGACATCCGCTGCCTGACACACACGAAGCGCCCGGCGCATCACCATGTCGCTTCAGGAGTAACGGGGGGCTGGGCCCCGACCAGGGCTCAGACCCCATTGCCCTTCCTGCTCACCTCAGGTCAGGCGAGCTTCTTCAGCTGTGCATCCAGGACGTCCTGGGGGATGGCTGGCGGCTGGACGGGATTGAGGGACAGGAAGGTGGCGATCGTGGCGTCCTGGCGAACGACCAGGACGGTCACAGGAATCTTGGGCCCGGCGCCGCTGCCGACAATCACCTGGGTCGCGTCAAAAGCCACAACCTCATCGCCGTAGCCAGAAACCGGGCGGGACTGGGCACCGGTAAATCCCAGCCCGGCATCGGGATGCGCCGGTGAGGGGCGCATGTCGGCACTCGTGCACTGCGCGAGCGCCGCCCGCAGCTCGCTCATCACCGACCGGGCGTCGGCACGGGTGTAGGACGCCAGGCTCACACTCGCATGCTGCCCCAGTCCATCCGAGTCGGACACCACGTCCTGGACGACCTGCGCGCTGAAGTCGTGCAGACTGCCCAGCTGCGCGGCCGCATACACAGGCCGGCACGGCGCGGGCGTAGCGGCACGGGAGGCCGTCACACTGCCACGGTCCACCGGATGGCCCTTGCCCGAGACCGCGGTGACGCCATAACCAGGGACGTCCTGCCCGCTCAGCGCCAGACGGTCCAGGGCCTTCTGACCGAGCCCCGTTCCCCCTCAGAAGCCGACACCCCCGAAGCCCCCTGCGACGCCGCACCCGCTGGCACGCCGGACCCGGGCTTCGCCCCTCCCCCATCGTCGTCCCCGCCGGCCTTGCCGCACGCGCCAGCCAGCACCAGCAGCGCCGCCACACCCGCCACCGCAACAACCCGTCTTCCGAGCGCAAACCCTCGCATCATCCACACCTCCCCCAGGTGCCCGCCTCCGGGCGCACCCGCATCAACAGCCCCGGCATATGCCAGGGCTCGAGTTCGCAGGGAGCCTAGCGGCACACCAGGCAACCCCCATCGCCTGATCCGAGCCGATGCCAGCACCGCACATCCAGGCCGGCGGCAGCCTGCCCGGCAACGCGGGTGAACCAGATGAGCCCAAGCACGACGGTTGTCACACCGGCAGGCTTGTCGTCACCTCGCGTCCGTGGCCGCCTCGGGGCGACGTCCGTACTGGATGGCATCGGACGATCGAACTAACACCGACCTGGTGTAGGTCGACGGGCAGGAAGCCGGGCGGGAGAAGAGCTGACCTCCTGGAAAGCCTCGGCGTCGGCCCCCCGGCACCACACGACAGGTGCGGCGGTGCGGCGGTGCGGCGGTGCGGCGGTGCGGCGGTGCCAGGACGAACTGCAGGAGCGGAACATGCCGCAGCTCGCAGCAGTTCCACGCCTGCATGGTGGGAAGTCTTGTTGTTCCCAGCCCGGCGCTACCCCAACTGCGCGGGTGTGAACGCGGCCGCGTCCCCCTGCCACTTCTTGTGCACCCAGAGCCGCTCACCGGCCAGCTCGATGGGGGCCCAAGTCCCGGACATCGGACCGATCCGCGTCCCCTGCGGCAGTCGGGCAATCACCCGGATCGGCTTCACACCACCGAACCGCCCGTACTCCAGCACAACAACGTTCCGGTCCGTCACAAGCACCCCGCGCCGAGTGGTGAACCCGTTGGCAAGGAGCACCCCGGCGAGCCCGCCCAGGAAACCGGCAAGATAACCGGCAGCACCTTCAGCCGCCCCCATCGCAGTGAAAAGTACCCGCACCCCGACCAGCCCGACCATGAAGAACACCATCCGAAGTCGAGGATCGATCCCGCCCTGAGCCAACACCACCCGCCGGACCTGCTCACCAGGCTCCAGAAATCTCTGCGCCCGCCCAATTACCTTGCCTGACAACGTCGATATCACGACACTCCGAACATAGATAAACGAATACTGCAATTACTGACTAACAGCACCTAACAGAATGGGCGTTGGGGCCCGTGCTTACAGGTATCCCGGATCGCCGCCGGCGTTGAACCCTGTCAGGGAGCGCTCCAGTAACTCCAGGAACTGGCGGAGGTCATCGGCCACCTTGTCGAACTCCGGGTTGTCCAGCGACGCCGTCCGCGTCCGGTAGACAACTCCATCGGGCCCCACGACGTACATCTGGCCACCGCCGTTCGAGCCGACGACCAGGCCAGAGGCCTCTTGGTCCGTACCGACGTCGACGACGCCGTACTCCAGGAGCCGCAGCAGGACATCACCGGCCCGATCGAGGAAGTAGCCGTTGCCCACGTCCTCCCAGCTCACACCGCCGACGCTCCCGTAGAAAGTGACCAGATCAGCTGGCGCAGCGGTGACTTGGGCGAGCATGCGAGCCGCGGCTTGACCGTCATGGTCGGCCGGCCGGACCTGGTTGGAACCAGGAGGAAAGCCGTGCCGACGCTCGAACTCACCTGTCATGGCCGCGAGAGCCCCAGAGACCCTGTCTGTCCACGAGGCCAGCCAGGCAGACGAAAGCGATCGGTCACCCATGAGGCCGGATCATGGCATGAGCCACGGACATCCAGGCAGCGCCCAGCAGTTCCAGTGCCAACGCAACCCCCTGAGCTGCACGCCCTGAGCTGCCGATCAGTGATGGGGCAGCAAACGAGCCTGAGCAACGCTTCGGAATCGCGGACCAGGGTGCTATCAATGCACGCCGCGTGGTCTATGCGGAGTTCGCCCGCGATGCCCGTGCCTTGGCGGACGGGGTGCACCAGTACGTCATGGCCGACGGGCCTGCCCTGGATGCCGACACGGCAGCCTATACCCAGGTGCTGGACCGGGCACGGTGATCGTGTGACGTGGTGTCGATTGAGGGCCCGCGGTCCGTTCGGGAGGCGGCCAAGCTGTTCATTGACCAGGCAGTGGAGTGCCGGGGAAGGGAAAGCTGGCACTCAAGTGTGGTGGCCGCGTTCAACAAGCTCGACGCGTTGATGCTGACCAGTGATGGCGATCAGCTGCGCGCAGTCCTGGCCCTGGGACAGGAGATGGATCAGATCCGGCGCGCGGCCCGGGCCCTACCGCAGGACTGGCGCTCGCAGGCACGGGGGTGGGCAGGCAATGCCTCTCCCGACCTGCGGGCGCACTGGCAGGAGGAGCGCGACAGGTTGCCCGAGGGTGCACCCACTTTTGAGGACGTGGCCACACTGGTCAGCCTGCTCAGGGATCACGGCGACCCCGCCGCGCCGCTGAATGCCGCCGTCCAGGCCGGTTACCTCAGGACGCCTCGAAGATCAGCACGTACGCGGTGACGTGGGCCGAGGAGCCGGAAAGGGCCAGCGGTCCCCGCTCGCCGCTCTGGTGAAGGCCAGGAGGCAGGAGAAGGAAGCCGCCGCGGTGTGATCGGGCCCCCAGCTGGGCGGTTCGGCGGGATAGTCAGCAGAAAGTCGAGAACACCACAGGTCACTCCAGGGCCCGGTCGCGCAGCGCGGCCGGGCTCGCGCGACGCGATGGACTCTGCAGAGTGAACCCGAACGCGCACTAGTTGCCTTAGGTCGGTGCGCTGAACTGTGCCAGCAAGGCCAGCAGTTCCGGGTCCTTCAGCACGGGCCGACGGGCGCCGCTGCTGTGCTCTCGGCCAGTCGATGGGGCTGCCGCGATGCGTGGAGCCGGTATTGCGGGAGGCTCCGGCGCCAGCCGCAGGTATCGGGGCCACCTCATCGAGGCGAGACGGTAGACCGCATTCTGGCACCATGCCGCCGCGCCCCTATTGGCTTGACGGGCGAGCGCCGCGGTGAGGACACCATCCTGATATCGCTCCGGCGCCCGGGTGGAGATCAGCAGATGCGTGGGGGACAGCGGGGCGAACAGCTCGGTGGCCGCCCCCAGCAGA
Source organism: Streptomyces justiciae (assembly GCF_015163075.1). GTDB lineage: Bacteria > Actinomycetota > Actinomycetes > Streptomycetales > Streptomycetaceae > Streptomyces > Streptomyces justiciae. The sequence continues at coordinate 88,337 of NZ_JADDXU010000024.1, read as the reverse complement.
GGTGGTGCGATGCTGTATGTGCCGCTGGTACGGCGGATGACGACACCGGTGTCTCCCAGGATCAGGCAGGGGGTCTCGGCCTGCACCAGAACCAGGTGCCGCTCTGGGGCCTCCAGGTAGTCCATCGCGAAGCTCAACCCCTGAATGGGTGCGCGGAGATGCCAGCGGTCGTCGTTGAAGAGTCTGGGATCTGGGGCCCGGTGATATGCGTCCCAAAAGACCGCGACGCCCTCTTCATCCGTCAACGGCCGACCCAGCCGACGCTGGTAGAGGGAAATGATCTCGTGTGCCCATACCACCGGCGCCAAGTGCGCGCCCACCTGGGCGTTCCATGACCTGAACATCTGCGTGCGCACCAGTTGCCAAGCCAGCGTCCGCCGCAGAACCTGCAGACGCTCTGCGTCCAAGGGCCAGGTCCCGCTGCGCACTGCACGCACTACGGGCGCGGCATGATCGTCGACCTTCTCCGCGAGGTACGTCTCCAGGGCGACCCGCTGCATGCCCTGAACCAGCGGGTCGGTGTTGAAGTTCCTGGCCTTGGCCGCACTCTTGACCGGTGTCCGGTGTTCCCGTCCGTCGCGGTGAAGCCCGGTTATGTGACCTTCCTCAGCGAAGGCCCGTAGCCAGAACTTCGGGACCAGATGGTGCTCTTTGGCGATTTGCGCACCCATGATCCGGATCCTACGGGCCGACGGCAACGCGGGCTTCCCGATTTCGAACAGCGCACGAGACTCCAACCCCGGACATATTGCGGGCCAGGGGCGCTATCCCCAGCTGCTGGCCTCGAGCGCTCCCCTCGGTCGCCGCCCTGCCCTGCTCCCTCAGGCTGGGCGCGCGTTCAAGAAGGCCAGCGACTTCTACCCGGTAGAAGTAGCGCCGGGCAGGACCCGGACCGCGACCGTCACCGGGGGAGCTGTGCCGGGTGCTCAGTTCTCGCTGCGGTCGGTGCGGACCCGCTGGGCGACGTCGCGCAGCTTGATGTTGTGCTGCTGCGAGATGCGGCGCAGCACGTCGAAGGCGTCGTCCTCGCTCAGCTTGTGGCGTTCCATCAGGATGCCCATGGCCTCGCCGATGGCGTGCCGGGTCTTCATGGCGTCCTCGAGCTGGTCGATGGTGCGGGCGTCGGCCAGGGCCACGGCGGCGTGCGAGGCCAGCAGCCAGCCGGCGGTCTCGATGTCCTTGCCGAAGGCGCCGGGATGGCGGGAGTACAGATTCAGCGCGCCGAAGTCCTGGTCGTGGGTGTAGAGCAGCACCCCGGTCATGCTGCCGATGCCGAGATCGCGGGCCGCGGCGGCGAACCGCGGCCAGGTCGGCTGCGGCTGGGTCACATCCGCGATGCGGTAGACCCGCTCACCGCCCGACTTCGCGCCGCGGGCGAGGTCGAAGCACGGTCCTTCGCTCAGCTCGCCCTGCAGCCGGTCGGCCGCTGTGACCATCTGCCCGCAGGAGGACAGGGTGACCGCCCGGCCCTTGCGCAGGGCCAGGATCCCGGCCGCGTCGCAGCCCTCCACCAGCCGCACCGCGGACGCCGCGATCTCGTCCAGCGTTCCCTGCACCGACTCCTGCGCCAGCAGGTTCCGCGCGAGCTGGGCCATCTCCTCGGCGAATTCCCGCCATTGCACTGCCATCACCCACCTCGATCACCGGTGCCGCCACTCTACTGTCGTGATCTTCCTCACGAGCCCCTCCGGCCACTCCACCGAACTCGCGGCCGCAGCCAGCCCCACAGGCGAAGCCGTCGCCCGTCCGGGGGAGCCGGGACTGGTACCGGGCTCGGGTGTGGAAGGCGTCGACCATGTCTTCGTCTTCGCCGCCCCGCTGGTCGCTGCCCGAGCCGATGCGCGCCGTGCCGGTCAACGACCCGGCCCTGCCCCAGGGGTGGGCGGCTCAGGCCAAGTGGGACGGCTACCGCGCACTCGCCGGCAAGTGGGGCGATGGTGGTGTCGCCGTGCAGAGTCGGAACGGCACCGATCTCACCCGGGCCTTCCCGGAGATCGAGCAGGCGGTGCGCCGGCTGCCGGACGATACGGCGGTCGATTGCGAGCTGATCGTGTGGGAGGCGGGCCGGCTCGCGTTCGAGCGGCTCCAGCAGCGCATGCACCAGCGCGGTGCGGGCGCGGCCCGCGCGGCTGTCGAGTTCCCGGCGCACCTGGTCGCGTTCGACCTGCTTCGTCTGCGCGGCCGGGACATGACCGGCCGCCCCTTCAGCGAACGCTACGCCGCGCTGGAGGCGATGTTCCTCGAGGAAGGTCTGGGGGCGCCGTGGTCGTTGTGCCCGACCACGACCGACCCCGAGCAGGCGGCCCGATGGCTGGCCGATTATCCGGCGGTCGGCATCGAGGGTCTGGTGTTCCGGCCTCTGGAGTCCAGGTACGTGGCGGGCTGGCGCGGGGGGACCAAGTACAAGGCTCGGCACACCAGCGAGGCGATCGTCGGCGCGGTCACCGGCAGCCTCCACTCCCCCACCACCGCCTTGCTCGGCCGCTACGACGATGAAGGGCACTTCCGGTACACCGGCCGCACCACCACGCTGAACACGGCCGTACGGCATCACCTCGCCGACCAGCTGCACGCCGCAGACGCCGGCCACCCATGGACAGGGCACACCTTCAGCGTGGGATGGGGGTCGCGGGAGCATCTGTCGGTGCGCCTGGTCGTGCCCGACGTCGTCGCCGAGGTCGCCGTGGACGTCGCCAGAGACCAGGCCGGACGGTGGCGCCATCCGGTACGGGCGACCCGTATCCGCACCGGCATGGGACCAGGTGACGTGCCTCTGTTCGGAACCGCGTGACGCCAGCCGTCCGTCACTCGTTGGACCGGCTGATCAACGAAGTGCACCCGGCCGGCTTGTCATGGGGACGGCCGGGGTTTCGTGCCATGAGCACGACCTCGCGCGCCCGGCCCGGAGCACGGCTGTGCCCGCCAAGACGGGGGAGCCTGGCGGGCACTCGATCAGTGTGGCACCAAAGGTCGGGCAGAGCCATAGAGGATCCGGGGCACCGGGGCTGCGGCTCGGCCTGCCGGTGCGCCCGGGTTCGGCCCTGTGCCCTTCTACCAGGTGATCGTTGCGTAGCCCTTGGCTCCCTGATGCAATAGCGCCCCGGCTCCGGCGGTGCCGTTGGTCCCCGCGACCCCGTTCGGCGTGCTGCCGTACAGGGGCTGGCCACCGATACCCCAGTTCCCGCCCATGCCCGCGCCTCCGCCGCCGTGGCCGTTGAAGCCGGCACCGCCGTTGCCGCCTTGGCCGCCGTTGCCGCCCCGGCCCGCGCTGCCTACGCCGCCGTCGGTGCCGTCGCCGCCCGCGGTGCCGCTTCCCCCGTCCCGCGAAGCGAGGCGGTCAGCGTCGATCCCGGCAGTGGAGGTGCAGTTCGCGCCGGGCCCGAGATACCCGCCCGCTGCCCCCTTGCCCCCGACGCCGTGGCGCCGACCGACGGCATCCCCGCCCTTGGCGGCAGGAGCGGCGGCGAAACCGCCCCGGGCGAGAACGACGGTGCGACCGCCGACGGTGACCCATGAATCGCCGCCGGCGGTGGGCACCAGGTCGTCCCCGTCCGGGGAATCGGCGGTGTTGCCGCCTCGGCCGACGTGGACATCGAACTCGGTGCCCGGCCTGACTCCCGTCAGCCGGCACTCGACGTAGTAGCCGCCGCCTCCGCCGCCTCCACCGGCGGCCCCGCCGCCACCACCTCCCCACAGGCTGCGGCCTCCCTGACCGACGCCGCCTCCTCCAGCTCCGCCGCCACCCGCCCCCCATAGATGCACAGTGAAAGCGGTGGCGTCGTCGGGCGCAACGAACGGGCCATCCTCCGTGAACTCCATGAAACCCGCGAAAGGATCATCAGGGTCGGCCGGTGCGGTCAGCGCCGAGGTGTCCGCAGCGCCGGTCAGCAGGGCCAGGGCAGCCAGCGCGGTGACACTCGCACCCCACATCTTCTTCACGTACACGATGCATCCTTTGTCGTCGCCAAGGCGGGCCCCGGGCAGGCCCACCCGGGGCCCAACGACACCCCGCTCGCACAGATGCGCCCATTCACCCCGACAGCCGCCGACCGCCGGAGTGCCTCCCCGAGGACGGCGGCCAGGGCGGCGCGGTCGGTGTGCTGGTCGACGACATCAAGGACATCGAGGTCGAGGACCTCAACTTCCCACTGGACCGGCCGGGTTGGGTCGAGATCGTGGCGCCGGGCATAGGCCGGTCACCGCGGATCGGTCGCCTTGCCCACGGACGCGGAGTGCGCGGGGGCAGGTGCGGCTCGGATTGAGTTGTCTGGACACGACGGACAGCCGATGGGAACGCTGCAAGGCACAGTCGCTGGCCCGCCCCGGCCCGGTGGGCGGCATATATCTATGACCTTTTCTGATCGTGCAATTTCACGTTCCGGGTCGTGCTACGACCTACCCGTGACTCAATACGGGCGGTTCTCGTCCGCAGTGATGCAACTGTCGCCTGGTTCATGCGCAATGTGATCGTTTCAGTCGCATGACGACCAGAGGGCCAAACAGCGCCTCATGCGGGAAGCCGCGGCAGCTGGACAGTTCGTCGGCGCCCGCCTTCCTGTCCACTACCTCGGCCAACCGTGACGCTCCAGGCGAGGCACATTCCTGGCCCTGTCCTTCACCTGACACACAGTCAATGCCGCTGGTCGGTCTGCCTACCAACCCGCGGCTATCAACGAAGGAGCAGGGCCCGATGCGCATCAGCATCCCACCAACCGATTCCAGTCGGGGAATCGTCCCTATCAGCTCTGCCAGCGCTACCAGCACACGTTCCACCGGCAGACGCGATGAGGTTGACAGCGTCGGTCCCGCGTGTCACAGCGTTCCGGAATCAGGCGTCAGGTGACGAGCTGCCGCGTGGCGGAGCGGTAGGGGATGCTGGGCATTGCCCAGGCTTGGCCCAACGTGAGATCGGGGAGCAGTTCGGCGTACTGCTCGGGCCCGCTGTTGCGCAGGATCGCGCGGAGCTGGGCGATGTCGAAGGGCGTGCGTTCGGCTGTCACTGCGTCGAGCAGCCATGTGGCGTCTGAGCTGCTCAGACGCCACAAGATGGGCTGGATGTACCAGGCGGGACGGTCCCGGCCCACGGCGGACAGCAACTGATAGGCGGCTGCGGGCTGCTGTGACTCGCGCAGGGCGGCCACAATGTCGACGATGTGCAGGGGCAGGCGTTGTGTGGCGATCACGCTGAGCAGCCGGTGAGCGTACATCTCTCCGCCCCTGGCGTGCAGCTCGGTGATGAGGGCACAGATGTGGGCCGGCGTTGCCTTGGCTGCTGCGACCTCCAGGAGGCCGTACGCCATGTCCCAGTCCTCTTCGTCCTTTCCGTAGCGCAGGACAACATCCATCAACCCGACGATGAAGTCTGCTGCCGCAGTGAGGGCGAGGTCGACGAAGCTGGAGTTGCCCTCCCTCATGCGTCGCAGCATCTGCAGGATGTCCTGTGCCAGGACGTCTACGTCCGCCTTGGCATCGGGCTCCGCGGTCTCCTCGCCCGCACTGGCCGGGCCGGTCGAGTTATCCGGCGGGTTGTCCTGGTGCAGTTCGCGCGCCAGGTCATCGAGACGCCGGGCTCCGTCGTCCAGGTGCCGGGATGCTTTGACCAGCGCATCGTCGATGTCGTCTGCTGCCGCTTCCATGTCCTGCGCGATCGGGTCCGCGGGATCGGAGATGGTGAGCGGCGGGGAGTTATCCGGTTGTCCAGCGGCCTGTTGACGAAGCTGTTCGAGTTCCGCGGTGAGAGTGCGGATCTGCTCGGCGGCTTCCGCGGCGAGACGGTCGGCTTTGCTGCGTTCGTCCTGGGCTCGCTGCAGGGACGCCTCTGCCGTCCGCCGCTGTTCTTCGCTGCGCGCCAGCTGCCTGCGCACCGTGTCCAGCTGATGGTGCTCGTCTGCACGCCCCTGCAGCTTGTCGCGCTTGACGGACAGGGCGGCGATGTCGCGCTGGAGCTTGTCGACCATGGTCAGCAGCACGCAGACCATGCGGTGGGCGCCGGTGCGCTCATGCTCCAGCTCAACAGCCCGCTCCATGGCGCGCAGCAGTCGGTCCTGCAAGGCCAGCGACCGCCGCTGCTCGGCCACCAGCTCACTCGCCGGCACCGCGGCGTCCAGGTTCCGCGCGGCGCCGTGGGGCGGCCGGATGCCATGCTCCCGGGCGGCAACAGCGGCAGCTTCCTGCAACAGCTGCTCCCTGAGCGCGGCGTCGTCTCCGGAGCAGACATCAGCGATCGCCTGGACGAAGTCCTCCTCCAGGCGCACCCCCGCAAGCCGCTCACCGATGGTCGAACGGCTGGGAACGCGATTGTTGCTGAAGTGCTCAGGTGTCAGCAGCGGCCTGACATCGTCGAGGCGCAGCCGCGCATTGTCCAGCCAGCTCCGTAACAGAGCGGCCGTGGCGTTCGCCTGCTTGGTAGGGCCTTTCAACGGACCCCACTGTTTGGTGCGCCGGCCTGCGTCGGACAACCTTCCACTCCTCATCTCCAGTGGCCTATCCAGCCCTGTCCAGCCCGGACGCCGGACAACTGGAGCCGCCCCTGCCAGCCCGGGCACCGTGTGAAGCGCCCACCGCCCATACCCCGTCCAGGGCCAACACGTCGCGATCGCACGCCTGTTTGGGAGACCCTACCGATGCCAGATCCACTTCAGCAGGCCCTTCACCTGATCCTCCACGGACTCATCGCTGAGGTTCCGGCCCAGCTCGCTGGTACTGCCGTCACCACATCCGCAGCCGCCGCTCAGCGCGCCCGGCACCTCCGGCGGACGGCCGCCACCACGCAGAGCAGGAGAGTGCTGTCGCACAGGGCGGCCGCAGCTAAGCGACGCGACTGGTCAAAGTGACCGCCCAGCACCGGACTTGCGCCGCTAACACCGCGCCCCGTCACAGTGCCGCCAACAAGTACAACCACCCACCGCGCTCTTCTGCCCTGGCCTGCCCCGGGACCGAACGTCGGAGCCCTTCCAATGACCTCGCCCAGCATCCCCGACCTGCTCACCATGACCGCCGCCGGCCTGACGGCACTCGGCGACGCCCCCCTCTGGGTGGCCCTCGCCATCGCCCTCCCGCCCGCGCTCACGGCCACGGCACGGGGCATCAACGAGATCCTCACCGGCATCTCCGCCTTCCGCACGGCATCCATGCACCGCCGACAGACCGACAGACTCCTCGACGAGATCACCGACCCGAATGCCGGCCTGGGACACCTTGAGCGCGTACAAACCAACGCACCACCCGCCACCGGCGTAGCGATCACCGATCCGCCCCCAGCCACTTCCATCACCGCCCCGCCCGCTGCACCCCCATGAACCCTGTGGCGCGGCCGCGGTCGCATGAAGACCTCGGTGTACACCGCTCTCCGCCATCTACACGCCCGAACAGACCGGTCAGCATCAACGTGCACTCGAATTCTGGGACCCAGCCACCAGACGGCCCGTGTGGTACTCCAACCTCAAGTGGGGCCGCACCCTCGATGACCGCCCCCCTACGACCACGGCCGAGTTGAACCGTGCCGCGTTCGCCTGGCGAGAGGGCATGACGAGCGACCTGATGATGCAGCCGGGGCCGAGGCAAGTTAGGCAGCCAACGGCCAGGGATCGCCTCGCCAAGCAAGCAGCGGTGGCGACGCGTCGGTCTCAATGTCGCGAGTACACGACTGTTCGTGGATAGAGTGTGCTTTCTGCCGGTTGCGACGACCCGGCATGCATGTCCGTGGTGCCCGGCTGTCCCGGATACGCGTTGAGGGTGTGGGGCGCCCACGTCGCCTGATTTCCGCGTGATCAGCGATGCGTGACTCTGTCTGCCGGCCGGGCGGCTTCAAAGGACTCTCGCACGCCTCACTCTCCTCGCCGCTCCACAGCTGCTCTCCGCCGTGCCTTCTCCGGCGAGCACAACCAGGCGGCCGCCCTGGCAGTTCCCCGCGGGTGCAGCCACCTGGGCTTCGACAGCCCCGACCCGGGACAGATGCACCTTCGCGCGCTGCTTGCCCTGGGCATCTTCAACACAGACCCGTTGCAGCAGTGGCCCGGTGCATGGGGCATGGCGTCACTGACCCACTACGACCTGACCTTCTCGCCCCGGCGCGATGACCTCGTCGTGATCACACCCACGCCGTGCAATGTGCTCAAGTACCTGGTGCCGCGAGGCAGGTGGGGAGGTGTTCCCGGCCTGCGCCTGCAGGAGGCAAAAGCTGACGCCTTCGTCCTTCGCCATCTCATCACCGGCGCCCGCATGACGCTCACCGATCGTCCTCCCACCCCTGCCTTCGCAGGAGACTTCGAAGAGGACCACCGGGTGTGGAGCGTGCACCACGCCCTGACGGGCCGGGAGTTCGAGGCCCTGGCCGACGTGCCGCCCATGACGCAGGAGGCGCTGGTACTCCTGTCGGGGCTGACCTCGCGGATCGGGCTGCGCGATCCCAATCAGCGATGGGCCCTGGGTAACTGGTTCATGGACCCTCTGGATCGCACGCTGGCGTGGAGCCGGACGGGCCGACGTCTGTGGGGCCAAGGAAACCGGTGGGAACTGACGTGGAACAGCTTCCCCTTCCACGAGGACGTCGCCCTGGCGCTGACCGATCCCCAGGCCGGGATCACCGGCGCCCAAGCGGTGCCCGCGCGCCGTGGCTGGGACGTGCGACTCGGCGACGCGGTACTGGCACTCCAAGCCGAAGCAGACTGACCGCTGCACCTACGCCACTGACTGGATCACCATCAAGACCCGGTGGCAACTGGCCGTCGACACTGCGGAGGCGGACATCAACGGTCAGTTTCCGGCTACCTCGACGTCTCATACGCCCGTTCGCGGTAGTTGACTTCCCTCGGTCAGGGTTCGCCGCGCCACGGAGCATCCGCCAGCACCTGGCCGATCAGGGTGCGGATGCCCTGGTTGTCGTCGGGGTTGATCCACAGGCTGTTGCCGAACACGGCGGCCGCCTTGGCGTTTTCACCCAGCCGCCACCACGTGAGCCCGAGTCCGTGCAGTGCCCGGTGGAAGGGCCGGTTGTCGAGTTCGCCCCAGGTCAGGACGCCGGTGAAGGCGGGTGGCAGCGACAACTCGGCGACGGCAACACCGGTTTGGTAGTAGCCGAGCGCCTCAGCCAACGCGTCAGCGTCCGTGCCGGCCCGCTCGAAGGCCTCAATGCCCAGGTGTGCCCAGCAGTCGATCTGCCGTGGGTCCTCGCGCACGGCAGCACGCAGGGCTGTGTGGTAGGCGGCCGGGTCTGCGGTGCTCTCCCTCAGCCCCAGGGCGCGGTCCACCGGCGGTTCGCCCTCTCCCACGTAGGGGTCGGGCATCCGGTAACACGGTCTGGGTCCGGCAGCACGTACGGCGCGAGCCCACGACGCCGTCTCACCTTCGGTGGCGAGGCTCGGGTCGTAGTCGTCGCCTCCGAAGGCCGCGCTGGCGGGCGTGATCCCGGCGTGCTGAATGCGCTCGAGGATGCGGCGGGTGTCGTACCGCTCATAGCGGTCGGTGATCTCCGCCAGGTACCTGTACCGCTGCCCGAGCTCCTCGTCCTGATCTGGCCAGGGTGCCGGCAGGACGCGGCGCAAGGTGTCGAGCAGGTCCGTCAGGACCTGCTCACTCTGGTCCCTGGTCAGCGGCCAGGACAGTCCGAAAGCGCGGGGCACGTCATAGACGGGCGCCCAGAGGGCATCCGGTTCCAGGCCGCTGCGATGGGCCAGCATGGCCCGCAGGTCGTGTTCACTGACTGCAGCCGTGGCCGACATGATGCTCTCCGCTCGTCGACGGTGCGCAGCAGGCGCTCAACTTCCCCTGAGACTAACCAGATTCGAGGGCCCGGTCCGTCCCTCGTTCGGGGGACCACCCAGCGCGGGCGAAGGTCGCTCTTGGTCAGGCTCTGTTGGGCAGGGCGTTCGCGCCGCCGGGCGACGGACTCGTTACCGGTTCTGACTGTCTCGTGCTGCCGCGTTCAAGGCTGCTGCGGCGCGGACGCGAGCGGCGTGGGGCGCAGTGGCGTCCTTCCCCGAGGTGGTTCGGCACACCTGACCGGGTTCCGCGCCGCAGCTCTCGCACCTTGTCGCGTCGGCGACCAGGAGGTGGTCGAGCAGCTTCAAACGCGCTTTGTGCAGTACATCGGCCGCCACGCTTGTCCCCAGTTGCGCGCACTGCGCGCCCGGCTGGATTGCCCGAATCGCCGAAGCCGAGACGGAAGGCTGGCTCGGCGAGGTTGAAGGTCTACAGATCAGCCTGGCTGGCGCCGAGGAGAAGCTCAGCCAGCTCGATCGGGGCCACCGACAGCATACGGCTGTGGCCCTTGGCATCCCCACCATGCGTGGTGATCGATGAGGCCATGAAGTGCTGCCGCATGGCCCTCAATCAAGATCAAGAAATAGTTCAAATCTGCAACCACGGGAACCATGCCGGAACTACTTCTTCCGTCAGGCTTGACCGCTCTAATAATGGAATGGCCCAGCTAGGTAGCCGTACACAGCGCATTCAGCAGCTACGACGCGCCGCACGAGGCGCTGCAGCCCCACAGAAGGCAAGAAGGTCTCAATCAAGATCACCCTCTACGTCATCCCTCATTGGGGAAACGGCCGGACAGGGGGTATGGGCAAGTCGCATAAATCACACTGCTACGGCTGCAACCGCACTTGCGGCCATTGCCGCCCTCCTCTTCACTGGAATTTCTTCCAGGCAAGCACGCGACGAGCTCAAAAATCGCCAACGCGAGCTTGACATCAGCGAGCAAGGACAAGTTACTGAGCGATACACGGCAGCCGTTGAACAGCTCGGCAACAGTTCGCTCGATGTCCGACTCGGTGGCATTTACGCGCTCGAACGCATAATGCGCGACTCGCCACGCGATCAACCAACAATCACCAGCGTGCTTTCGTCCTATATGCACACACACTGCGTGAGGTCAAAACAACTAGAGGAGACAACGACGCCGGAAGACCTAAAGGCCGCCGCTTCAGTAATTGCCAACAGGAAGAAAGGCGTGGGCGATGAATCGCAGGTTAATTGGTCGCGTTGCTCAATCGTGGACGCAAGTATGAAGAATGCTTTCCTTGCCGAAGCTGATCTGTCGCGGTCACACCTGTCCGCTGTCACACTCAGCGGAGACATGCGTGGCATCAACCTAGAGGGCGCATCGCTACATGACGTCAACATGGAGCACGTGAACTTTCAGAATGCTTGGATGGTGGACGTACATCTATCAGGCGATTGCTATATTTCTAACTGGGACCTGACTGGTGCACAACTGGATGGATTCAAGGTTGATCGAGTTGCTAACGGTACGGTCTTCCAGTCAATGAATTTCAGCAACACATCCCTCAAGAATGCATCACTCGTAAATCTTTCTCTACCATTTGTCAGTTTTCGGAATGCCGACCTAGAAGCTGCAAATTTATCCGGATTGAGCGTTTCCGCGTCAAGTCTTGCCTTGAGGGGGAAACCGGCAGATTTTCGTGGGGCCAGCTTGGCTGGAGCGCGCCTGGACGGTGCCGATCTCAGCGAAGCCATCGGACTCACCAAGGAGCAAATTAGGTTGGCGCACTTCACAACAGCAACGCAACTGCCGCCTGCTCTCTCTAGTGACCCGGTTGTGATGAGCTGGGCGAGGCAAAAACCGTGACTCGGTAAGAGGTCGTCTCAGTTGGTGCGGGAGTCACATGCCGCGGTCTGGGCCGTATGCCTCGCGAGTGGGTTGGCCTGGTCCTGCGGGTGGGTACTCCAGCCACACGGGACCGGGATAGAAGGCTTTGCTGTCCCAGCCGGCCATCTCCTCGCCGATGAGGTAGCGGTACAACCACTCAGCGAAGGTCATGGGGTGTCCGACCCAGTCGCCCTCCGACCCTTGTACCACCACACCATTGGGGAACGCGTGAACCCACGGGGCTACGAAGACCGTAGCTCCTTGATCGGTGGCGGCGATGGGTATGAGGCCTTCGGTGGTGCCGAAGCTGAGCTGGGGAAGTTGGCAGAAGACGCGCGGATCGTCGTCTGGCCCAGTGATGTAGGAGTCCCATTTGCTGTCGGCCCAGACTTCCGATGTCGAGCGGATCTCCTCGCCCAGGTTCCACCAGCCTGATGCTGGGTGCGACAGGGTGAGGTGCCCGTTGATCTGCACGGGCGCGTAGGCGTCGACGATCTGTTTGTAGTCCGCCGGAAAGGTCCTGCCGAGTGCCTCTTCCAGGCTGAGCCAGGCCGCGGGGTCGGCGTAGCGCTCCTCTCCTGGGCCGAGCATGGCGAAGACGGCCTGCAGGTAGTCGGTCATGGCGGTCATGTCCCTCGAAGACGCTTCCGGAATCGTTTGTGCCAGCATCGAACAGCCCGCTTGTCGACGGTTGGCCGGGGTCCTCGTTGTGATGGCATGGAGATGGTGCGGCGGCTGGTGCCAGACAGGTTGTGGGAGCTTTTCCTCCGAGTGATGCCCGAGGTACCGGTACGTCCACAGGGCGGTGGACGTCGGAGGGCTGACGACCGCGGAGTTCTGGCCGCAATTCTGTTCGTTGCCACCTCTGGCTGCACATGGCGGCAGCTCCCACCTCTGTTCGGGGCATCGTGGCAGACCGCCCATCGTCGGTTCACCCACTGGACCGAAGCCCGCGTTTGGGCCAAGCTCCACCGCCTTGTCCTCGACGAATTGGGCGCCCGAGGAGAGCTGGACTGGTCCCGGTGTGCGATCGACTCGGTGAGCCTGCGGGCGGCAAAAGGGGGCCGCTGACCGGACCGAATCCGACCGACCGCGGCAAACTGGGATCGAAAATTCACCTCATCACCGACCGGAACGGACTTCCTCTCTCGCTGGGTGTCTCGGGCGCCAACATGCACGACAGCCTCGGCTGGGAGCCGCTCGTGCGCGGGATCCCGCCCATCCGTTCTCGCCGCGGACCTCGACGACGGCCCGCGAAACTCCACGCAGACAAGGGATACGACTACATCCACCTGCGCCGTTGGCTCCGCGAGCGTGGCATCCGCCACCGCATCGCCCGCAAGGGCATCGAGTCCTCACAACGGCTCGGATGCCACCGGTGGGTCGTCGAGAGAACCGTGTCCTGGCTTGCCGGCTGCCGTCGTCTCCACCGCCGCTACGAACGCAAGGCAGAGCACTTTCTTGCTTTCGTCGGCATAGCTGCAGCCCTCATCTGTCACCGCCGCCTCACCAACTGATACGACCTCTAAGGCCCGATGATGCACTGCGCAGCATCCACCACGACGGAAACGCGGCTGCCCCCCTGCTTCCACCTAATGCTCGGAAGCGATGCCACTCAGGACACCTTCACCAGCTCCTGGACCTGGGCGGCCGTCATCAGCCTCGCCACCCTGGCCGTCACCACCTACTTCTCTGTCGATCAGGTCCGCAAGAGCCGGCGCACCAAGCAGGCCAAGCGCTTCCAGGCCGACTACGAACTACTCAACGAAACCGTCGTCGTCCTCGACAAGCTGGCCGGAACCGCCGCACAGAAAGCCAATCTGACCATCCTCAGCGAGCTCCTCAGCCGGATCAAACAGGCAGAACGCCGCTTCCCTGACCTACCGCTCGGTACCGTCGTCGCCCACGTAGACGCCTACAGGAAGACCGCCCTCCCCGACGACTTCCGGCGCAAACTCAGCACAAAACGCATCCCACTGGACGACCTTCTGGACTGCTCACGCCAGCAAGGCGCCGCCATCACAGGAGCTCTCACAGCCATCGCAACCGTGCAAAACGAAATCGACCGTCGGACCAGCTAGTGCCACCCAACCTACGTTCGCCCTGTTGTGACGCGCCGTCCGGATGGTGCTCCGGACGAGGCGTTGTGCTCCGGCGCCTGCAAGCTACCGGAGCAGGTGGGGCCGCCCGGACGCCTTCGGATCGGCGTCCGGCTCGGCGATCTCGTGAGCCTGCGCGACGTCGGTGTCGCCGAAGACGGCATTTCGCACGGCCTCCCAGTCTTCGTGGCGCCACCAGTTGAAGAGACGGACGCTGCCGACCACGGGCACGGTCAGTGCGTCGGCGAACGCGCGGTCGGTGTAGACCTCGGTGTCCCGCTGCGCGGGTGGGAGCTTGATCTGGTGGTTCACCACCAGGACGCCACCGTCAACGGGTTCGGTCCCGGTCAGACCGGGCCAGGTGTTCAGGTGCTTGAGCAGTTTGTCGGGCAGGCTCTGGGGTGGCCGGTTGTTCGCCGATTTCACCTCGACCAGGACTCGGCGGCCTCCGTACTCGGCCAGCAGGTCCGCCGACTTGGTGCCGAACACGTCGTCGAGGCGGGTCACTGTGGCGCCGGCCGCCACGAGGACGTCGTGCACCGCGTCCTCCAGCGGGCGGCCGGTGCCGAACAGCAGACCGTCGCGCAGCGGATCGGCCACGGCCCGCAGCGCGGCGAGCTGCTGCTGCATCTCGGTCTGGCGCCGCTCGTGGGCTCGCTGTTCCTCGTCGATCGCCTCGACCAGCCGGGCTTCGGCGTCGGTGGCGAACGCTGGATCGCGCACCAGGGTCGAGCGGGCGCGGGTCAGCGCGCCCGGCACGTACGCGGGCAGCGCGCGCTGGACCAGCCACTCCACCAGCAGTCGCTGGTCGGTGCCGTGGGGAACCACGAACCACCGGGCACCGCCGCCCTCCGGCACCCACACCCCCGCTACCGGGTCGCCAAGGCCATCGACCAGGATCGGGCGTAGCTCCCCCTCCCCCGGCGGCGGCCACACCCTGGCAACTCCGGGGCGCGAGAACCCGGACTCCCTGCGGTAGGTCAGGCGGAACCAGGTGCCCGGGGGACGGTTGAGCAGCCGAGCGCCGAGGTCGTGCTCGGCGTGGTCGAGGCCGTCTCCGAGTGCGGGACTCACGCCGAGGGGCAGCGGATTGGCGGAGATCGAGCCGTAGCGGTGGGGCAGGTGGATGCCAGGAGCGACGGTGCCGGAGAAGACGTTGTGCCTGCGTTCGCCCGCACCGATGCAGGCGACGACGAGGGCGGTCTCACCGCGCTGCCGAGCTCCCGCGGCGTAGCGCTTGTAGGGTTCAAGGCCGGTGGCGGGTCCGCGGACGGGGGAAAAAACGGCCGGGCAGTCGCCCGTCTCCTGCCCTTTCCACCGTGGCTCCACCCCAAGCGCCGCCCAGTCCACCCGTCCCAGCCGCACCGCCGGGGCGGGACGCCGGCCCGCCCCGGCGGACGTGCCGATCACGTCGGGGGCCGGGGGCGCCGGGAGTTCGCCATCGATGTGCAGGGGGATCGGGTCGGCGCTCAGGCCGGACATGCTCATGGTGGACACGGTAGCCGCCCCAGGGCGTGGGCCCGCGTCAGTTTCCGCGGGAGGCGGCGACGTGCCCGGGCCTACCCACCGGCGCGACCACGCTCGCGGCCTCCGCCAACCCCCTGCAGCTGGCGCGGTACCAGATCGTCGTTCAGAGAGCGGAACATGGCCGCCGCCCGCCAGGTTTACGCCCGCGAAGGCCACCTGTGCGTACCCCAACACCACCACGAGGACGTGACGGCGAATGGCTCGGGCTGGGGTCATGCATCTCCAACGCCCGCCGCCACGCCGACAAGCTCAGCACCGAACGACGCGACGCCCTCGATGAGTTGGGGATGCGCTGGTAAACGACTGGGGCGGTGAGGGACCCGCGTACCGGGTTCACTCGCTGACAGAGGGTGCATAGCGGCAGTAGACGACATCATTTTCAAATACTCGCACCCGGCTCTTCCTGCTCCTCACCCAACTCCGCCAGCCAGCCGGCCGTACGGCGAGTCTCAGGGTGTTCCTCACCCAGCACCCGCCGCCGCGCCGCCAGCGTCTCCTCCCCCAACACCACCGCCTCGTCCACCCGACCTGCATGCCGGAAATACACCGCCAGGTTGTTGGCAGTGTTCAGCGTGTGCGGATGCTCCTCACCCAGCACCCGACGCTGCACCTCCAGCGTCTCCTCCCCCAGCACCACCGCCTCGTCTACCCGACCCACCGCCACCAGATCGAAGGTCAGGTTGGACGCCGTGCGCAGCGTGTCCGGATGCTCCCCACCCAACACCCGACGCTGCACCGCCAGCGTCTCCTCCTCCAACACCACCGCCTCGTCCACCCCACCCACCTCCGCCAGATCAGCAGCCAGTTGGGACGCCGTAAGCAGCGTGTCCGGATGCTCTGGTCCCAGCACCCGACGCTGCACCGCCAGCGTCTCCTCCCCCAGCACCACCGCCTCGTCTACCCGACCCACCGCCGCCAGATCGACAGCCAGGTTGGACGCCGTGGCAAGCGTGTCCGGATGCTCCCCACCCAACACCCGACGCAGTGTCTCCAGGGTCTTCTCGTCCAGGGCAAGGGCTTCCTCATCTCGTCCCAACTCCCGCAACCGAATGGCAAGGTTGTGGGCGCTGTCCAGGGTGTGG
Organism: Streptomyces justiciae; assembly: GCF_015163075.1. Lineage (GTDB taxonomy): Bacteria > Actinomycetota > Actinomycetes > Streptomycetales > Streptomycetaceae > Streptomyces > Streptomyces justiciae. The sequence goes on along the minus strand of NZ_JADDXU010000024.1, from coordinate 72,015 downwards.
CGGTGGTCATCGCCGTGAAGGCGTCGGCGGCGGGCGAGAGTGTCTTCGTCCAGGGCGCGGGCACGCTCATGGTCCTGGGTGTCGCCGTAGGCGCGAGCCAGATAATGGGTGGCGCGCAGGGTGTCGGCGTGGTCAGGGCCCAGCTGCTGCAGACAGCTGTCATACAGCCGTTGCAAGCGTTCCCGGGCGGGGCGGGCCTGACCACGGTCCATCAGATACCAGCACGCATCCTCCACCACCTTGCGTCCCCTGCTGGTGGTGAGCTGTGCGGGGTCGAGGGCGAGGGCGTGGGGGAGCAGGACCTGCCAGGCCGGCCACCACCGCGGCTCGGCTGAGTCGCCGGGGAAGGCCGCGGTAAGGAGGGCCTCCGCATCCGCCACCGCCAGGGCGTGCTCCTGACCGGTCATCAGCTGCGCGAGCATGTCCTGGGTGAGGCGGTGCAGTTGAACAGTGCCGTCCTGGACGCGGGCCAGACCGTGCCGGGCGATCGCCTCCACCGCGCTGCCCGCTGCCAGCCGCGAACCCACCGTCTCCGTCAGGAGAGCGGAAGCCTGCTCGGGGAGATGGCCGGCGCAGGTGGTCAGGGGAAAGGGTTCGGGCGCCAGCAGAGCCAGGACATCCACCACCGCGGCCGCGCCGGGATGCTCGGCCTTCAGGCTCGAGTGGGTCAGGCGGATCTGCGCAGCCAGCCCCTTCGGGTAGCCGGGCGGAGCATAGTGCGCCATCACCTCGACCAGGTTCACCGCCAGCTCCTCCTTCAGGTCCTCCGCCGACAGTCCTCGTACCAGGAGGGCTGCGGCCTGGGCGAGGGCGAGCGGAAGGTCGTCCAGAGTGGCGGCAATGTCGTCGGCGTCCGCGTCGGTCAGTACCGCGCCGCGGGCGCGCAGCAGGGCCATGGACTCGCTGCGGGAGAGGGTGTCGACGTCGACGGGAACGGCGTAGCTGGTCCAGTGCGGGTTGCGGGAGGTGATCAGCACATGCCCCGGCCCGCCGGGCAGGAACGGAGCGAGAGCGTCGGGGGTTTCGGCGTTGTCGAAGATCAGCAGCCAGCGTGAGCGGGTGCGTAGTTCGGCAAGGACGGCTGAGACTGCTTCGGCGGAGGGCGTGCCCGCGGGTGCTGCACCGGTGTGGACGGCGAGGGCTGCGAGCTGGTCGGGGATGAGCGCGGGATCCTCCGATGTGATCCACCAGACCAGCTCGTACTCCCCGGCGAACCGGTGCGCGTACTCGATCGCCAACTGGGTTTTCCCCACCCCACCGCGGCCGTGCAGGGCCTGCACCGCCACCCGGCTGTTCGCCGCCAGTGCTTCGCGTGTGTGGACCAGCATGGCGTCGCGGCCGGTGAAAGCAGCGTTACGGGCTGGCACGTACCACACCCGCGGCAGACTCCCCGGCAACCGCGGCCCACTCCCACCCACCCTCGACAACATCCCCGGCGGCCGCCCCGGCGCCCGGGTAGGGCGGGCAAGCCCGTTCACCGCACGCAGCAAGGCCTCGCGGGCGGCATGGTCGTCCAGGCCAAACAGATCGGTGACGATCAAGGGACTCAGGATCGGCGGTGTGGGCGCCTGAGCGATCCGAACCGGAGTGATCCTCTCCTGCCGGGCCACCATCGCCGTCCACTCCGGAGTCGTGAACCGCTCCGGCTCGAAATACGCGGGCGAAAACAGGGCAAGGAACCGGCCGCGCTCGAGAGCGGCGTTCATCTTCAGCACGAAGTTCTCGCCCGCACCCCAGTCCCAGCAGTCCAACTCCACCTCGAGGCCGGCATCGAGGAGCTGCCAGGCGATCCACTCCGCCCACGCCCGATCCGCACCCGCATGACTGATAAACCACACCGTGCCCGACGCACGGTCAGACGCCCCTACACCCGTGCCCATCGTTGTCCCCCGACACCACGCTGCTCGTACTGGATAGACCAGCGTATGGGGGCGGGAGCCTGCCCGGACCTGGCTTCGCAGTCCTCCGTCCAAGGCTGGTGCGGGCTTTACTCACGCAGCGGATCGAGACCGTGGACAGGGCGCCAGTCAAGATCGGCGCGTTCCTCGACAACGCCCGCCGCCGGGCTGGAAAGCTGTCTGCAGAGCGGCGCTCGGAACTGGCCGCGCTCGGTCTGAAGTGGGCAGTGCTGGAAGGTGGGGCGTGATGTGGGCTGCGCTGACATCCCCGGAAGCTGCGGCGGCGGTAATAGCCCTGGTGGGCGCCCTTCTGGCCGCCTACTGGGGTGGCCGCGCGGGTGGAAAAAGCGCAGTGGCCGCCGCGCAGACACAGAACCAAGGAATCGCGGATCAGGGTGCTATCAACGCACGCCGCGTGGTCTATGCGGAGTTCGCCCGCGACGCCCGTGCCTTGGCGGACGGGGTGCACCAGTACGTCATGGCCGACGGGCCTGCCCTGGATGCCGACACGGCAGCCTACACCCAGGTGTTGGACCGGGCGCGGTGGTCGTATGACGTCGTGTCGATTGAGGGCCCGCAATCCGTTCGGGAGGCGGCCAAGCTGTTCATTGACCAGGCCATAGCGTGCCGGGTAAGGGAAAGCTGGCACTCAAGTGTGGTGGCCGCGTTCAACAAGCTCGACGCGTTGATGCTGACCGGCGACGGCGATCAGCTGCACGCGGTCCTAGCCCTGAGACAGGAGATGGATCAGATCCGGCGCGCAGCCCGGGCCCTACCGCAGGACTGGCGCTCGCAGGCGCGCGGGTGGGCACGCAATGCCAATACCGACCTGCGGGCGCGCTGGCAGGAGGAGCGCGACAGGTTGCCCGGGGGTGCACCCACTTTTGAGGACGTGGCCACACTGGTCAGCCTGCTCAGGGATCATGTCGACCCCGCCGCGCCGCTCAATACCGCCGTCCAGGCCGGTTACCTGACCTCTCAGGACGCCTCGAAGATCAGCACGTACGCGGTGACATGGGCCGAGGAGGATGATCCTCGGGAAAGAGTCTTGCGCGGGCTGCTGCCCATGCAGGAGGCACTGGATGCGTTCGTGAGGAAAGCGAACCGGGTCCTCCACCCGGAGGAGTCTGAGGAGGACTTCGGGGAGGCCTGACCACCGCCCCGCCCCATTGACCTCCCGCACCGGCGCCAGCGGGGTGCGCGGAGGACCCGCCGCCGACACAGGGGCGGCTCCGAGCGGCTTCTGCCTTGTGGCCGCCTGTTGACGCTCCAAGGTGCTGATCTTCTGCTCGGCAGCTCGCAGGCCTGTGCTGTCGGGTGGGTGTGTAATGGGAGGTGATAGGTGGTCCGGGCGGAGAGCAGAGCCATGAGTGACTGCGTGCAGCGTCCCCCGGGGCCGGATAGTGTAGCGCTGAGGAGCGGAAGGCGCCCCAGTGGGGTGCTCAGGCTCCGGCCCGGGTGGTGTTCCCGGGGTACGGCAGGCCGATCGAGGCTGAGCAGCGGGAAGCGGAGCTGACGCGGTTCGTCGGCTATATGGCGGCACGAGGGTGGACCGAGGTCCACCGCATGCCGGGCGCCGTACTCCTCGCCCAGATTCAGCGCACCGACGGTGCTGCAGCTGTCGCGGTGGGTGCCACCGGTGTCGCCGCCGGTGCGACGGCCGGCGGGGTCGGTCTCCTGGGCGTGCTGAGCGGAATCGGAATGATCATCTTCGGTGCGCTGCTGACTCTTACGATCATCGGCGCCTTCATCGGACTCCCCATGATCGCGGCGGGCGCGGCTGTCTTTACTGGGGGTACCGCGGCTGCCACCGCCGGCGGTGCGGTCGGGGTGGCCGGCGTGGCGGCCGGGATCAGCGGAACCGCCATGCACGACCAGACGCTCCGCCTCCATGTCTGGATCGATGACACGGGACGCATCTTCACCAAAGCAGCGTGACCGCCCGCCCGCCAGGAGCAGTGGGAGCGGAACATGACCGCAGCCCGCCAGTTTTATGCCTGCGAAGGCCACCTCCGAGTACCGCGCCAGCACCGCGAAGACGTCGACGGCGAACTGCTCGGACTAACGAGCTCGTGCATGGTTGGCGGTGGCACGTCGAGGGGTGCGAACTGGCCTGTGTTCACACTCGTTCATCGGTCGTGAGGATGGCCGACTGCTGGTGAGAGAGCAGCGCGGCGACCGCTTGGATGATGTCGCTCATGTGCTCACGCCGACCGTGGTGGCGGGCGAGGGCTCGCCAGTTCTTGAGATGAGCAATGCCGTGCTCGACACGGATGCGGCGCGCGGAGTGGGCCTTGCGCCGTTGTTCATGGATCTCCTCGTACCAGTCCGGGGCGTTCTTCTTGAACTTGCGGTGTGGCGGCGTCACCACGCGTCCACCGGTCTGGGCGCCCAGGCCCTGGTAGCCGGCATCCGCCAGGATCTCCACCGCAGGACCGCCGGACAGGAGTCTGACCAGCCCTAACTTGCGGGCGTGGGTGATGTCCGCGCAGCTCGCGGGCTCAGCCGGGCTGCAGTACAGCAGGCGGCCGTCCGCGTCCGTGAAGACCATGGATTTGACGGCGTTCTGCTTGTTCTTGCCCGAGATGAACTTGTCCCGGTCCTTGCGTCCGGCGGCCGGGCGACGGACGCGGATCTCGGTGCCGTCGATGATTCCGCTCCTCCCGTTCTCGCCGAGGTGGTCGATCACCTCGGCGAGCGTGCGCAGTCGAAGGCCGGAAGCGATGGTGCAGCCCCGCTGGGCCAGCAGCGGCCGTACTTCACCGATCGCACGCGTGATGGTGGAGCGGTCCACACCGAACCAGCAGGCCAGCACGTCGTGGGTGGCGCCATGGCGGAGGTGAACCAGCGTGGCCAACAGCCGGTCGACGAAGACGAGCTTGTGCTTGGCGCCGGCGCCGACAGCTCTCCGCCGTGGACGCGAGGCGAGTGCCGCCTGGTGCCTCTGCTGCCTCAACGGGCCGATCTCCGCCACGAGTTCGGCGATCACCTCTGGACTCAGTCCGGTGATCTGCTGATTGCGAATGACCGCTGCACGCGTCCGGTTCCCCACCACACAAACCATGATCAACGATCAAGGTCTCGACGTGCCACCGCCAACCATGCACGAGCTCGTTAGGGTCGTTCATCTCCAACACCCGCTGCCGCGCCACCCAGCTCACCCCGAACGACACCAGGCACTGACCGACTTGGGGATGCGCTGGCGAAAAGTTCGGCTGCCGGCTTCACTACGGGTCTATCCCTATGACTCTGCCGTGCGGCGTCCGGGGGTGAAGCGAATGGCGCGGGTGGTGGCCCGCCCCTATCGGGAGAGGCGGGCCGTCGGCGGAGCCAGCCGGATGGCCGAGCTGTGTCAGCGTTGCCCGCTGGGCAGACGACCTCCGTCTCCGCACGGCGGTGGCGGGTGTCCGCGGCCTATGTCAGCCGTCAGCGTGCTCAGTCCTGGTTATCGTCGTCGGCGGCGGTGCCCTTCACACCGACTTGCTCGGTTGCGGGCCGGGTGGGGTTGTAGATGTCGGTGGGCAGGATCGTCTGGTTCTCGGCCGTGAGCTCGGAGGTCTTAGGCGGGGAGTTTCCGAGGAGCTTGCCGGGAGCCGCGATGATGCCTTCCTTTCCGTTGATGTTGAGGATGCCCGAAGCGATGGCCAGGATGCCGGCGTCGAGGTCCATGATGTCCGCGAACGACTTGGTGATGCCGTACGGCAGGCGGCCGACCCAGCGGAGAAGACCGCGCTGACCAAGAAACTCGGCCACTGCGCGAACGGTCACCGCCCGCCAAACCGTCTCAACGCCACCCGGTCTCGCAGCTGGACCGCCCGCCCGTCGATCGCGTTGACCAGCGCCACGGCGGCCTCCAAAGGTTCACCAGAGTCGACTGCCAGTTCGGCGTCCTCGCGGAGCTTGATCGTGTCCATGCACAGCTCCGCACGGGCCGCCTGTTTCTTCCGGGGCGACGCTGGTCAACCGCTCGCGGGGAGAGGACCTACGGGTACACGATGTAGGCGAAGCAGTCAGCGCAGCCCTTGATGTACGCCCAGCGGAACTTGCCCTTGGGGCTGGTCCGAGTGATCGACGTCGGGTCGTTGCTCCACTCGCCCAGACTGTCGCCCATCATGCGGAGCCAGACGTGGCCCGCGCAGTGGCCAGAGTAGATGTCCTTGCCGGCCACGGCCTTCGTACGGGAGATGGTCAGGCTGTAGTAGGTCTCGCACGAACGCTCGTAGTAGAAGTGACCGGGGACGTCGTCGTAGATCGTGTCGCCGGGGCCGATGGTACGCGCGGAAGCCGGCGTGATGGCGAGCATGAAGGCTGTCGCGAGAATGCCGAGGACGGTGACGATGCGTTTACCCATGAGGGTCCTCCCCCTGTTACTACTGCGCGTGGTCGGTGTGGTCTGACAACCGCGGCCACCGTAGTGAGCCTGCCGCAGAGGAGGTACCTATAACTCTTCAGGGTGCACCGGAAGTTCGCATGGGCGGGCCCGGGGCGCCGTGGTGGCGTCCCGGGTCTTCATCTGCCGGGGATCAGCGTGATGGGCGGCACGGTGCGGGCGCCACGAACTTGCCGGAGTCTGCCGGGAGGGCCGCAAGGCCGGCGGCCGGGCCTGCGCGCGGTGGATTCCAAACGTTTGTCCACGCACCGCAGCGGATCACTGCCCGGTTCGGCAGACTGGCAGGCGATGAGAACCGCCTTCCTATCACGGGTAGTCCACGCAATGGCGCCACACGACCAACGCATGAGCCCTGCTCGCGAGGGAGTACTCCCCAGGCTCATTCCAATAGCTCATTGGGGAAAGCTGTGTGCCTTGATTGCAAGCACGAGATGGATACCGAGATTAATGAGCACGTCGAGACTTGTACCGATCCGGAGTGCGACTTGTGCCACGCGGTTGCTCTCGAGGAGGAGCGCGGCTCTCCCCGCATCCCGTAGGCGGGATGCGGATTTTGCAGATGCGCCGCCTCGCGACGACTCTGCCGTCCGATCAGGCGGGACCGCATTTCTCGAGCGGAGTAGTCGTCTCTCGCAGCTCACCGCCGGTGTTTTTCCGGAACTTGACGGAGTAGCAGCGGTGGGCTCGGGAGTAGGAGACGCCGAACATGCTGGTGTCCTTGTACTCCGCGAAGAAGCGGACGGTGGTGGTCAGTGAGCCACTTGATCGCGTGTAGGAGGTGAGTCGTCCGTCGTGTTGTTCTGCGATGTCCCGCACGGCTGCCTCGCCGGGATACTCGTCGTTCTCCAGCACTTCGTGCGCGTATAACCGTGCTTGAGTAGCTGTCTTTTGCAGGGCCTCTTTCTCGTTGCGGTCGTTCGCGCTCTCCTGGCGGTTGTACATGACCATGAGGACCGCGGCAGCGAGCACCACCGCTAGGAGGGGCGCCATGATGGCGAGGAGGCATCCTGGGGACGGCACTGTGACACGGTCCTGCCGCGTCACAGTGCCGTGGTTGGACATGCCCGTGCTCACTGGTCCTTTGCTCTGACGGCGGGGGTGGGGCCGATGGTCATGAATGCCTGGGCGTAGGCGCTGGTGCCGATCTGGTTCGGATGATAGCTCTCACGGCTCAGACACGTGTCTCCCGCCAACCACCAGCAGAGCTGGGTGACGTCGTCACCATGATGGAAGTCCCCGTCACCGTTCGGCCCTGCAGGGGGCCAAGGTCGTGGTCGCGACGTTCATGAACTTCGACGCCCTCACCGACTGGTCCGACTACTGGACCCTAGGACACTACGACTTCGGGGACGGTCAGCACGGCAGGATCGAAGCTGTGCAGTCCAACGCAGCACAGAAGCAACTGAGCCTGGAGAAGGCCCTCGACGAGCCCGCGTAAGTCAGATGACTGTCGACACCAGCGGCGTTTCTCCTTGGCTGGCTCACCCCTCACCCTCGCGTGGTGAAGGGTGATTGGCCAGGCTCTTGGGCATCTTGCCCATGCTGGGTTGGGACCTCTGGGAAGGGGGCGGGGTGGTGTCTGATTTCTTTGCAACGCTCCCCCTGTTTGTCGCGGGTGCGCTTTTGACGCTGGCCGGCCAAGCAAGTGAGAGCTGGATGGTCAAACGAGAGCGGCGGCGCCTCCAAGCCGAAGTTCTCGGCGAGAAGACGCAAGCAAGCGTCGATAGGCAGGAAGACTCAGACGTCGGTTCCCGTGCCAACGTGGAAGAGCAGGCCGAGACGCACTTCGCCAAGCTCCTCATCGAGTACTACGCCTACGGACTCACCCAGGCCCGCCGGAGCTTCGGTGTCAGCCTGACCTGCTCGATCCTGGGCGGTCTTGTCCTGATCTCCGGCGTCGGCATGGCGATTCTCAGGGCCGAGAGCACAGGAGATCAGTACGCCTCCGTCACGGCGAGCGTGGCGGGTCTCGTGATGACGGTCATCGGCACCTTGTTCCACAGGCGGGCGGACCTGGCGCTGAAGCACATGGAGGCACAAACCCAGTCGCTCCGACAGGACATGAAGGTGGAGCGTGACGCAGGTCAGGCGATTCGGCTTCTAGAGAACGTTGACGATCCGGCACTCAAGGCCCAGCTCCAGGCAGCCCTGATCTTGAAGTTCTCCGCCGCGCAGCTCCCTGAGGTGACCAGCGTCTTGCAGTCGGCCGTGCCCCGTCCGGGGCCTAGCGCCAACAGCGCGGTGCCACATCAGCAGTCTGATCCCGCAAGTCCCTGACCAGGCCAGGAGGTTGGCGCTACTGGGCGGCCTTGTAGCGGCGGGGTCCGGACATTAACCTCCCCTCTAACCACCTCGGACAGGACGTGGCTAAGACCAGGTATGTGCATACATGCCGGGGCCTTAGACATGTCCTCCTGATGGCGGCATGGCCAGGGTCCCGGAGGAGGGACCCAGTAGTGAACGTACTCAGCGCGGCTCTTGGGGCAGCCGCAGCAGCCTGCGCCCTCGGGGCCGAAATCTTCCGCTTCCTTCGTGACCGCCGGCACCATAGGGGTGCCCAGGCGTCCGAGGAGGCTGACGAGGAGAGCTGACTGATCCGGCCGTCTGACGTTCCGACGTCAGACGGCCGTCGGTTCGAATGTGAGAATCACACAGCAGAGACCAGCACGCGTCAGACCTTGATCCGTCGACTGATAGACGTCATAACGGAGGGCGCTCATGGTTGCGAAGCGCTTGGGGAACGAGAGTCGATCGTCGGCGCGGTCACCGGCAGCCTGCACGCCCCTACGACCGCGTTGCTGGGCCGCTACGACGACGAGGGGCGCTTTCCGGTACACCGGCCGCACCACCACCTTGAACGCAGCCGTACGGCATGGCCTCGCCGACCAGCTGCGCACCGCAGACGCCGGCCACCCCTGGACGGGGCGCACCTTCAGCGTGGGATGGGGATCGCGGGAGCACCTGTCGGTGCGCCTGGTCGTGCCGGACGTCGTGGCGGAGGTCGCCGTGGACGTCGCCAGAGACCAGGCGGGACGGTGGCGCCATCCGGTACGGGCTACCCGTATCAGCACCGACATGGAGCCAGGCGACGTGCCCCTGTTCGGAACGGCGTGACGCCAACGTGCCACCCGGACGCGGCGCCGCGAGACGCAGCTGCCGCAAGGCTGGCGTCATCATGCACTGTCGGTGTGAGGTCCGGTGACATCCTGGACACTTTGGCGTCGGGACATGCTGGACGGTTCCAGCACATTCTTGACGGGCGATAGACCCATCAGGTCACCCCGGCAGGGGCTGCACGGATCCCATCACGCCGAGGTTCCGGCGTGCCTGCTCGATGTACTCCTGTCGCGCGGCGCGATAGTCCACATAGGCCTGGTCCCAGCTGCCACTGTGGTCCTGGCCGGGAGTCGCCCGGGCCAGTGCCTCCAGTAGCCACAAACCCTGGTTCATCCGTTTCATCGCGGCGATGGTGTTCCTGTCTGCCAGGAGGAGCAGTGTTTCGGACAGGGCAGTGCGGTGGACTTCCGCGTCCCCCAGTCGGTCAAGCACCACGGCAGTGGGCTCCAGCGGGTGAGGACCGTCAGTCAGCCCCCGGGCAACCGCGATCCGCCTGTACTGGTAGGCGAGATCCTTGACGGCATGCGCGTATTCGGCATAAGCCGTCAGACGTTGTCCGTCCCACCGCACGGATTGCTCGCGCCGCCACTTGGCCCGCTCATTCAGGCTCGTCACCAGAAATGACATGGCAGCACCGACAACGACACCGGCGAGCGGGAGAATCTGACTGGCCATGTCCATGGATTGATCCCCCGATCAAGCGACACCGAATTCCCCAGTCTCCCGCCGTGCCCCGGGCCAAACCAGAGGCCGGACGCCGACTTCGAACGGCCGCACCGTGTCCTGGCCCTACTTGGGGAAAAGATCTTGGCCTCTGCCAACCATCGAGGAAGCCACCCGCTGTCGACTCGCACTGTGCGGAGGGACGTCGCCGGCGAACTCCTCGGGCTGGGCTCACTACCCGCCGGTGGCCCGCAGTTCCGCCCCAGCTCGCTGAAGGCAACTGAGCACCCAGCCCGCCCGGCCGGAGCGCGGCTGTGCCCGCCAAGACGGGGGAGCCTGACGGGCACGCAGCCAGTGTGGCACCACAGCCTTGGCTGTGCGCGGCGAGCCGAGGCTTTCACCGGCTCCTGCCGCCGTCGGTGTCAGGACTGGGGAACGGGGGGAATGGGAAGGAGCTCGGCTGCGGCGTGCACTGTGGCCTGCAGGGAGTCGTGGACGGTGATGTCCGGGCGTGCGTGCCTCAGCTGCCCTACGACGTCCAGGCGGCGCGGGTAGTCAGGCCTAGTTCGACGCCGTCGTCATTGGTGGCGTCGTCGCGACAGTGTGCACAGGTGAGATCACCGAAGCCAGCAACGTTGCTGTGTTTAATCGGCACATCTCATCGTGCGACGAGGTGATCGGCGTCACTTCCATGTGAGTTTGCTCTCGACCCTGTCGATATAACAGGCATATCGGACCAATCGGCCTTGGGGACACTCGTGCACTAGTGGACCTTTTGGTATATACGCCATTCAGGGAGGATGACGCTGCGTAACAGACACACCGCTCAACCCGCCTGGCCACGCCCGATTATGTCCAGCGCCGGGGCCTCAAGTGGCGCGTAGATCACGCTGTGTTACGGACGTCTTCTGATGGTCGCGCAGGCCTTCCCCTCCTCGTAAGGTGAATCTCGCTTCGCCCGTTCCTTCTCCTCCAACTCGTCGATCTCTTTGCTGAGTTCGGCGGTCTCGATCCCGAAGTACGGGGTCGCTGAAGGAACGGAGGTGGCATAGGTGAATCGAAACGAGAAGCCCGGCAAGAAGTGGACCAGCCCGGATAAGTGGCAAGTCTGGCTGGCAGCCGGCGGCCTTCTTGTGGCGATCGCCACAAGTGTGGGGCAGTTCGCCCGCTAGGGCGCCCACACGTGGAACCGGACGTACGGTTGGTGACTCACGCAGTGAGCCCGGCCGGAATGTAGGCGGCCGGGCTCACTAACTGCACGGCGGGGGCCTGACCACGGGTGCGACCGAGGCGGGCCCTTCGCTGTTGCGCGCACAACTCGTACGCCGGATCAGCGTACCCGCCCCTACGCCGACTGCCCCTGTCGAGTGAGTCACACGCTTGGCTGATCGGAGCCGCCGTCAGCACGGCTCACTTGAGGCTCTGTCACCAACCCGTCTGCGGTCAATTCATCGGCCAAGCACTGCGGTTCGACCGTCACACCGGTCAGCGTACGCAGCTACACGAGGCTGCCGATTCCCGTCGCCGTGGATGGCCCCGAAGTGTTAGCTTGATCGGTAGGCGCGGGGCCTACGCGGTCGGGGTGCGACCGCTGGACGGTTCAGGAGAACTCGTGTCTATAGGCCGCGTCAACGCCGCAAAGTTCATCGCTCGCCTTCTGCCAGAACCGCATGAGACGGAACTTGGCAGCGAGGCCGCTCACCACCTGCTGGCCACCGCTCATGCAGACTCGGTGTGCCCACCGTCAGGCCACAACATCGGCTGGACGGACTGCTACGCCAGCGCGGACTTGCTGCCTCTGCCTCACAAAGCGCACCTGCTGCTTGAGCCGAACGGCGAGCCCAGGCCGATTCCCGATCATCTGTCCGGAGAGGCACGTGACCGGGCAGAGCAGGCGGGCCGCCAGGCGGCGTGGATCCGTCGGGAAGCTCACCGTCGCGGACTTGACTGACTTCGCCCGCCGTCCAGCACCCGCCCGCCCGGGCGGGTGCTGTGCTTTCAGCCGTCCCTGGTCGCGCTTCCCCGTGACGCTCCTGCTCTTCGGCGCGATGGCCTGGCTCCACATCTACCGCAAGCGGCTGATGACCGTGCCGTCCGTCAGGGTCCGGCTGTGGTCGGCCGGGATCGGCCTGTACTGGATCACCTTGATGGCGGGCACGGCCCTGAACCTGGTGTGGTTCATGATCGTGCAAGAGGACATGCCCTACGAGGCCGGTGATCACCCACTCCTGTGGGTGGCCATGCCGCTGATCATCATCGGGGCGGGGCTCTCGCCCGTCCTGCTGATCGCGTCGGTACTCCGGATCGTGAGGGCTTGAGCTGAGCGGTCGACGAGCACCAATCTCCGCTCCGCTGCTACTTCACGCCCGCTGGCAGCGTGATGGCGCCCTCGAATGCCCCCTCGGTCGACTCCGTCACCATCTGGCTGTAACGAATGCTCTGCCCGCTGTAGGGGATGAGGAAGGTGAACTGGAAGCTGTGCGCGTTGATCCGATGCGTCGACGCGTCGAGGACGACCGACTCTATGACGCGCTTCACGGTGATCTGATTCTCGGAAGCTGTGACTCCCGCCGCACGCAACCTCTTCAGGGTCGGATTCAGCTCGCGCACGGCCTTCTTGACGACGCCCAGCTCCCGAACGGCGGCCAACTTGCTGGAGGACGTACTGACTTGGAGTTCGACCTGATCAGCCGACTTGATGAGGGAGATCCCCCCGCCGGCTCCCCCGTCCTTGGCGTACGCCTCGAACGCGTCGAGCGCGGCGACCGGGTCCTCCACCTTGTTTCCGATCTCAGGGTCGGTGAGGGGTCCATGTTTCCAGGCGGCGCCTGATCCGCCCTCCTTGACGTAACCCGTGTCGTCGAGGACGAAGATCTCTTCGGGCTTGCCTATCCCGTCGGTGTAGATCGTGCCGGTGGAGTGGAGCGCCCTCGGCTCCCTCATCGCCCGCCGCACAGTGGCCGTGTAGAGCGCGGTGTTCTTCTCTCCCTGCAGGACCAGGTCTTCGCTCCCCCTCACGTTGAACGTCCAGCCTTTCTCTCCTGCCATCGTGGCCTTGGCCGCCGCGAGGAACTCTTCTGCCGTCCTGGGCTTCACCGGTGTCGTCTGCCCGCTCTTGTCCGCTCCCCGCGGCTCCTCGCTGGCCTTGGACCCCGTCGGCGTCGCCTGGCCCACCACGTCTGTGGCCTCACGCTCGGAGCACCCGGCCAGCGAGACGGAAAGAAGCAGTTGGAGGGGGACCGTCAGCGCGGCCACAGAGACACGGGCTTTCATGCGCACACTCCCTGGAGATCACGACGCGGCGCCGTTATACAGCAGCGCGGGTTGCATGGGCCACTAGGTGGACAAATAGCTGCGAATGTCATGTGCTTACGACTGAGGGCCTGATCATGTGCGGGTCGAGACGGGTCACATTCCGGTGGGACAGGCGCACACCACCGCCGGACAAGTCCGGCGGTGGTGTGCGTTGAGCTCGGCGAACGGGGTCGTCCAGGCAGATTGACCGGCCGGTCAGCTATCGCCGAGGACGGGTCCCGTCATTCGTTCTGGGACCGCCCGGGCGGCGGGCCGAACATGCCCGCGTATGGATTGGGCTCTCCCGTGTCCGGGTTAATGCCGGCCGCGAGGAGACGTTGAGCCTCCCTCACGTGCACGAAGCGCCGTACCCCGTCGTCCGCCCACATGGTGTCGATCTCTCCGCGGAAGAGACGCACGAGGTACTCCAGCATGCCGCAGTCGTGGACGTCCCAGGCAAGAGTGCCGCGACTCCATACGGCGACCGGCCACAGCCCGGGATCCTGCTCACCGGTCATCCAGCACAGCAGGTCCGCACGCGCGTTCACGCCCCAGGCGACGACCGGTGGTGTGGCCGGCGAGCCGTAGCCCGCCGGAGGCTTCTCCAGCCACATTCGCCGCGCCTCGGCCGTCTCCTCCGCCATAGCGCCGCAGGGAACGGAACCCTCGGTCCACTCGGGAACGAGGAAGGTGAGAAAAGCGTCGACCTCACCGTCGCCGTACTGGGCAACGAACTCCTTGTAGTCCTGGGGGAATCCGGCTCCCCAGGCGCGCTCGGCTTCTTCCCAGTCGATCGAGTCTCCGGCACCTTCGTGCGGCGGCATGAGGTCCCGCAGCTGGACGATCAGCGGTTGGCCCTCCATGAGCCCTCCTCCTTTCCACTCTCCATCACGGCATTCCTGCGACAGGTACAGGAAGCCCGTTACGCGAGTCGGTGTACATACCGAGATTGATGAACTGCTGGGATCCTTGTGGGCCGCTCAACAGCAGGTTGGGGACCGTGTCGTTGAACGAGATACCTGGAGAGCCGTTGAGGTACATGCCCTCCGCCGACATCGTGTAGCTCTTCGGTGCGGTGCGTGGACCCTCGTAGTTGGGTGTCACCTCGTACCGCACCACCTGCCCTGACTCGATCGCAGTCTCGACCACCCTCTCCCAGCTGCGCATGCTGATGGCCTGCCTTCCCGCGACATCGTCACCATCGGTATTGGTCACTCTGCCGCAGGTCGAAAGGTTCGCCGGGTCCAGGCCGTCACCGCCGAGGGACTGACCGACCAGATGGCAGGCGTTGATGTGCCGCCCCGGCTTGGGGTGTCCGAAGAAGTAGGCCAGACTCCTGGCCCAGTCGTAGCCCGGCGGGCAGATCTTCAGCCCGCTGCGGCACTGCACCTCGCTGCCGTGGGTCGAGGCATACGCCTTGTCGATACAGCCGACGGCACCCGTCGCCCGCCCGCCGTTCGCCGAGTCGACCGGCTTGTAGGAGATCCAGCCCTGACCGTCGGTTCCGTGGCACGTCGGATCGGTTCGGGGCGTGGTACCGCTGGCTGAGCCGTCACCCGGAGCCTCGTCGTGGCCAAGGAGTTCGGAAACGCCGGTGATGAAACTCGTGATGAGGCCGCTGAACCAGCTGCCCCCCGTCTTGGATGTCGTGGACGTCGTGCCGCCTACACCGTTGGGAAAGACCGGACGGTGCCCGTCGAGCTCAATGACGCTCGTGGGGTTACCGCCAGTGAAGGCGTACCTATTGCCGGTGAAAGGGTCGTTGCCCAGGTTCATGTCGGCCAGGGCACCGGTGTACATGTCCCGGGTGGTGAAGCGGTTCAGCCCGGGGTTGTAGTTGCGGAAGCCCATGTCGTAGGTACCTGACTGGGCGTCCCAGCGCTTGGCGTTGAAGCGGTAGGGGTTGTAGGACTCCTTCGTGGGATCGGCGGGGTCGGGCTTGTCGATGCCGGTGAACTCGGAGGCGTCGTCGGAGCCATAGGCCGTGTAGCCGTAGGTGCCTTTCGTGTTGCCGCTGTTGTCGGTGAGGGTTTCGACGTCGGCGTGGCTGTTGTAGCCGTAGTAGCCATCCTCCGTGGTGCCGTCCGTATTGTGCTTGACCTGGGACAGGCGCTCGCCCCACGGGCTGTACTGGTAGGACTTGGTGAGTGTGCCGGCGACCTTCTCGTCCAGGACCTCCGACGACAGGCCCAGGTACTCGAAGTCCGTCGTCTTGCCGTCCGCCGTCTTGGACGCGGTGCGGTCGAGCGGGTCGAAGGTGTACTTCGTCGACTTCATCGCGCCCGTGTCGTTCATCTTCTGGGACTCGATGACGTGGTCGAAGCCGTCGTACACGCTCCGCTCGATGACCTGGCCGGCCGAGGTCACCGACTCCTGGCGGCCGAACGGGTCGTAGTTGTAGGTCGCCGTGGAAGTGCCGGCGGTGGCGCTCAGCAGGCGGTTGCGGTCGTAGTTGTAGGTGGTCGTGGTGCCCTTGACGGTCTGGCTGATGACGTTGGCGTTGTCGTCGTGGACGTATGTCTCGGTGCCCGCGCCGTTGCCGGTCTTGACCGAGTCGTTCAGGCGGTCGGCCGGGTCGTAGGTGTAGTTGGTGGTCGAGTCCAGGTACGCCGTGTTGTTGTCGGCGTTCATCTTCTTCGCCACGTCCTGCGCCTTGTTGCCGTTCGGGTCGTAGGCGTAGGTGTGGGAGGAGACGAGGGTGCCGTTGGACTTCTTCTCGGTCGTCGACTTCAGCGCGGCGTCGAGGTAGTAGGTGTAGTCGACGGTGTTGCCGTTGGCCTTGGTCTCCTTCAGTTTCAGGCCGCGGTCGGTGTACGTGTACGAGGTCACCTTGGGCGACGTGTCCGTGGCCGTCTTGCCGACCGAGACCGTCTTGACCAGCTCACGCAGGTCGTAGGTGTACTTGGAGAACTGGTCGGGGTGGGTGACTGTCTCCGACTGGCCGTTGGCGTCGTAGGTGTACGACGTTGTCTTCTTGTCCGTGCCCGCCAGTGCTTCGGTGACCTTCTGGACCTGGTTGAGGGCCGTGTAGGCGACCGTGTACGCGTCGATCTTCGCCGTCGACGAGGTGTCGTCGATCTTGGTCAGGTTGCCGTTGAGGTCGTAGGTGTAGGCGAAGTTGTTCTTCTCCGTGTCGGCCGGGTCGCCGCTGGTGTCTCGGACGAGCTTGACGCCGTCCGCGACGACCACACCACTGCTGTTCTGGAACAGCTGCAGCTTGGCCGCGTTGCCCTGCTTGAAGGTGTAGGAGCCCAGGGACACCCAGGTGGCCTGGTTCGCGGTCGCGTTCTGGTCGACCGTCTTGTCGGTCGTGCCGGTGGAGTGGGTGACCGTGTACTTGGCCGTCGTCGCGGCGTCCGTCACCTTCGGGAACTTCACGTACGCCGCGTACGTGCCGTCCTTGGGGATGTTCAGCGTCCAGGTGTAGGCGTCCGTGCCCGTGCCCGCGGCGTGCGTGGCGTGGTCGTAGCCGTGCTGGCCGGTGATGGTTCCCTTCGTCCAGGTGCCGGTCTTCGTGGTGTTCTGGGTGTCGGAGTTGTCCACCAGGACCACCGACTTGCCCACTGGGACGCCGTCGTCCGCGCGGGACTTCAGGGAGCCGTCCGGGTAGTACGACCACGCCATCGTGCGGTCGGAGGAGCCGCCTGCCGAGGTCAGGGTGCGCTTGGTCTGCTGCCCGAGCTCGTTGTAGTCGTAGGTAGTGGCGATGTCCCAGGGGTCGGTGGACGATTCGACCCAGCCGTTGTCGAAGTAGGAGTAGGTGGTGTCGTTGCGGACCGTCTCGCCTTCCGACGGCGGCAGCGACGTCTTCTTCACCCGTCCTACCTCGTCGTAGGTGGTCTCGGTGTAGACGTTCGGGTCGTTGTAGCGGGAGTCCGCCGGGTCGTAGGGCTGGTACTGCTTGATGGGGCGGTTGAGCGCGTCGTACTCGGTGCGGGCGGTGAACGCCGTGGTCGTGCCCGCCGCGACGGCGCGCGGGGTGTACACCTTCAGGGTGTTGCCGACCTGGTCGTACTCGTACTTCGTCGTGCGGTACGTGATCGACGTGGTGCCGGTGTGCGGGACCTTGACCTCAAGGGTCTTGCCGCGCTCGTCGTAAGCGATGTTCGTGGTGTTGTTCTCGGCGTCGGTCGTGGTGATGACCCGGCTGTCCTTGTCGTAGGACTTGGCGTTCGTCTTTCCGGCCGCGTCGGTGACCGAGGTGACCCGGTGGTTCAGGTCGTAGGCGGTCTTGGAGGCGTAGTCGGTGGTGTCCGCCGTCGCGTTCTTCTTCGGGTCGATGACCGTGATGACGTTGCCGACGTTGTCGTACTCGTAACTGATTTTGTCGCCCGATGCGTTGACGGCCGAGGTGAGCTGGTAGATCTCGTTGTAGTTGTTGGTCGTGACGTAGTCGGTGGTGTCCGTGGTCGTCGCGGTGCCCTTGGGCTCCGTCGTCGTCTTGAGGTTGCCGACCTTGTCGTAGGTGTACGACGTGATGCGCGAGGCCGTCAGGTTGTTCGCCGGCCCGGTCGCCGACTTGATCTGGTCCGCCGCGTCGTACACCGCCGAGGAGACCGCGCCGTTGGGCGACGTGGACTTGGTGACGTTGTCGTTGGCGTCGTACTCCGGTGCCGGGGTGGTGATCAGGGCGCCGGTGGCCTGCTTCTTGGGCACCGTGTTGACCAGCTGGCGGCCGAAGACGTCGTAGGTCTGTGTCGTCTTCTTGCCCAGCGCGTCGGTGACCTCGATGACCTGGCCTCGGTCGTCATAGACGTATGTCGTCGAGTTGGTCTTGGCGTCCGTGATGCTCTTCGGATACCCGGTGGGGCCGAAGTCGTTGTAGGACGTCGGGTTGCCGTTGGCGTCCGTGGCCTTGGTCAGCTGACCGTAGGAGTTGTACTCGTAGGACGTCGTGTAGTCCCCGGCTGTCGTCGTCGCGACGCCCTTGGGGTCGGTGACCGTCTTGAGGTTGCCGAAGGTGTCGTAGCCGAACTGCCAGGCGTGGCCTTCCGGGGAGGTCTTGCGCCACAGGTCGGCTGAGTAGCCGTCGGCGCGTGTCTGGTACTGGTACTTCGCCGCGTTCGCCGGCCACTTGGTCGGGTCGGTCACGTTGGCCGTGCCCGTCCAGCAGGTGGTCGCCTGGTCCGGCACGCCCGCCTTGTTGTTCTCCGCGTCGCGCTGCCAGAGCGGGTAGCCGGTCTTGAAGTCGTAGCAGTACGCGGTCTTCGCGCCGTTGTCCTCCTCCAGGTAGGTGACGTTGTTGTCGGCGTCCCAGCTCATCTTGGTGGTCTGGGACTTGGCGTTGGTCGTCTGTACCGGCCGGCCGAAGTCGTCGGTGACGTACTGCGTGGCGTGGGCTTCGGCGTCGGTGACGGCGGTGTCGGTGAACTTGGTGTTGTCCTTGTTCACCGCGTAGGTGAAGGAGGTGCCGCCGCCGAGGCGGTCGGTGATGGCCTTCGTCCACCAGTGGTACGTCGCATCGCCCGTCGGCGGCTCGTAGTACGCCAGCGAGGTCCCGTTGCCGCGCGGGTCGGTGGCCTTGACCAGCTTGACGTTCTTGTTGCCCTGGGTGGCGTCGTAGGTGAACTTGAAGACCTTCGGCTGGGCGGAGCCGTCGCCGTCGGTGAACTGACCGAGCAGGCCCTTCGTCGTGTAGAAGAAGGAGACCTTGCGACCTGAGATGTCAGTGATCGACTTGACGTGGTCGTAGATCTTGGAGTTGGTCAGGTTCGAGCCGGTGGCCTTGGCGCCCGTGTCGTCGATGTACTCGTACGACGCGTCGCCCTTCTTGTAGTAGTCGACCGTGAGCGACTGACGTCCGGCCGGGTCGGTGATGTAGGTGAGGAACTTGGTCGGCTTGTTGTTGGACTTGCGCTCCTCGTACGTGTACGTCTGCGTGTTGCCGTTCTTGTCCACGATGGACGTCAGGTAGCCGTCGCAGCCGAAGAGGAACCGTGTGCCGTCCGGGCGCAGCAGGGTCCAGGCGTCCGGTACGGGGTCTTTGTTCGGGGTGCAGTCCAGACCCGCCTTCGCCGTGAGGCGGTAGTGCACGCCGCGCGGGGCCTTCCAAGTCCCGTCGGCCTGTTTGGTGAAGACGTGCGTGGTGCCGTCCCCGTCCGGCAGGCGGACCTCGGTCGGGTTGGGGTTGGGGTGGAAGTCCAGCGGCGCGCCCAGCCGGATCGGCCCGGCCAGCTGCGCCGACCAGCCCGCGCCCGAGACGGTGTCGGAGGTGTCGAGGGAGTTGTAGGCGAAGCGTGCGAACGTTGTCAGGCCGCGGCCGGGGTTGGTGAAGGCGTTGTAGGACCACACGCTGTTGCCTGAGGCCAGGTTGTTCATCACCGTCGAGCCGGCGCCGGTGTTCTTGCCGGTGTAGGAGTAGAACTTCTCCAGGCCCAGCGCGTTGGAGGTCGGATCCTCCACCGCCACGTTCTGCTTCAGGGGAGGGATTCCGCCGGTGCCCGCGGACAGCCAGGTGCCGTCGGCGACCTTCTTGATGTCCCAGCCCAGCACGTACTCGGTGCGCTTGTTGCCCGCATCCGAGTTGATGGGCGTCTTCACCTGCGCCTGGATCGTGGCCGACTGGCCGGGGCTGAGCGCCGGAATCGCGGTGGCGAGTGGGGTGCCGGCGTTGGCGGGAGCCGTGCCGTCGGGGAGTTGCCAGGTGTACGACAGCTGCCGCTCGCCTGCAGCCCACGCGTTGGAGGTCGTGTTGGTGACCGTGAAGTCGACCGTGTAGGTGGAGTTGGGCGTCATGCGGGCCGGGGTCTGCGGCGCGTAGTAGGTGTCCTCCGTCGTGGAGTCGACGTAGATGACACGCAGCAGCGGGCCCAGCTGCGGGTCGGCGGCCTCGGAGGCGAGGAACAGGGTGCGTTCCTGCGGGCCGGTGGACGATTCGTCCTTCAGCCTGACCAGCGCGCCCTTGTTGCTGGTGGGGGTCTTGACCCAGCCCTGGGTCAGGCTGGTGGCGTCCCACCAGTGCCGGCCCACCTCGGAGACCTGGGCGACGGTGTCGGAGACGGTGGCGGAGTAGTCACCGCCGGCCGTGGTCCACGCGGTGCCGGTGGCAGCGTTGTTCCAGGTGGCCTGCGTCTCGTTGAAGTCCTTGGTGAGACCGTGGAGTTCGTAGATGGCGCCGTTGCTGTCGGTCGTGGTCTCCGCGCCCCACATGAACATGCGGGACTCCAGCACGGTGGCCGTGGTGGGGATGGCGGACGTGGTGAACTTCAGCGCCGCACGGGTCTTGCCGTACGTGGTGGAGTTGTTGCCGACGCTCAACCACTTCTGGCCGACGCCGAAGGAGGAGATGGTGTCCTGGTTCGTGGCGGCCTGTGCGGACGACAGGGTCGTGTCCGTGACCCCGGAAGTGCCCTGGATCAGCCGCATGGTGCGGCCCGCCTTCGGCACGCCCACGATGCGGGTCGGGGATCCGAGCAGCTGGCCGTCCTTCGTCTTCACCGCCAGCTGGTAGTAGTACGACCGGCCGATTTCCTCCGCGGAGGAGTCCGGCGTGGGGGTGGCGGTGGTGTCCGTGTATGCCGTCACCGACTTGTCGACCGGGGCAACCAGCGTGGCCGCGGACGGGGTGAACGACTGCTGCGTGGAACGGTGCAGCTGGTACTCCACAATGTCCAGGCCGGAGTCACCGGTGGTGTTGGAGTACGCCTTCCACGACAGCTCCGGGCCGGTGGAGTGCACCACGGTCGGCGAGTTCAG
Source organism: Streptomyces justiciae (assembly GCF_015163075.1). Taxonomy (GTDB): domain Bacteria; phylum Actinomycetota; class Actinomycetes; order Streptomycetales; family Streptomycetaceae; genus Streptomyces; species Streptomyces justiciae. Next base: position 50,958 of record NZ_JADDXU010000024.1, on the reverse strand, counting down.
AGTGGTGCCGACCTTGCCGTAGGTCACGGTCAGCCGCGGGATGGTCGCGGTCTCGCCGCCGTAGTCGCCATCGCCGGCCTCGTAGCGGGGGCCGCCGGTCGCCGTCGCGGCCAGGGTGTCGTCCTTGGCCTGAAGGACGAAGCCGTTGTTGACTTCGGTGCCATTGACCCACTTCTGGACCGTGTTGGTGACCGGGAAGTTGTGCCACTGGTTGTACTCGCCGGTGTTCTTCACGATCTGCGCGGGGTTGTTCAGCCGCACCGCGTCCGCGATGACCGCCGAGCCGGCCGGGTTCGCGGTGTCGCCCAGGACCACCTTGTAGCCGGTGCCGCCCTTGTTGAACTGATACTGGGCGCCATTGCCCAGCGTGGCCCACACGCCCTCGGTACCCGAGGTCTGGTCGATGCTGGTGGTGGCGCTGCCGCCGTTGTAGGTCACCGTGTACGGCGCCGCCGTCGTGCGGCCCGACGAGGGCACATAGTGGGCGTCGACCCGGTAAGTGCCGGTGTCGGTCACCGGGGTCTGCCAGGCGTAGGTGTCCCCGCTCAGCGAGTCCTGGTTGACGCGGTAGTCACCGCCGATGGCGTACTGGGTGAGCGTCGAGCCGGAGGACGGCCAGCTGCCGGTGGCCGCCGTGCCCGCATCCCCGTCGTCGTACTGGAACGTGGTGCCCGACAGCTCACCGGCCAGCGAGCTGGTGTTGGACCAGGTCGCCGTCGCTTCGTCCCAGGCGCCGGTGGCCCGGCGCACCTCGATGGTGTTGTCGTTGCCGCCCGTGGTGTGCGCCTGGTCGAAGTACATCTCCAGGCGGGCCGAGTCGAGGTCCACACCGGCCGGGATCTCGTCCAGCGGGAACTTGATCAGGGAGCGGGCGATGCCCGTGTCGGTCTTGCCCGCCGACAGCTTCCAGGTGGTGTTGAAGTTGGTCGACGGCTGGTCCGACAGGACCATGACATCCTGGGACTGCGACGGGCTCGGCGCGATCGTGATCGTCGGGTCGATGACGACCGGGTACTGCCGCTCCTTCGCCGCCAGCCACTGCGCATCTGGTGTGACGGTCAGCTTCCAGGAGTCACCGTCGCGGGTGAGCTTCTGGGTGACCTTGGTGCTGTACGTCTGGCCGAAGACGGACTTCGCGTCCTTCTTCGCATCCGTCATGTACGGCGCAGGGATCACCATCACCGGCGTGTTGGGCAGCTCGCCGTACAGCGCGACGGAGCCGTCCTTGCGGGCTTTGGGGACCAGACCGTCGGTGTTCAGGGTGAAGGTGAACTGCAGTGGGCCGTCGGGGCGGTCGGCCAGGACGATGTTCTCCTTCACCCGGCCCGGCCCCACCTGGTACTCAAGGTCCGCACCGTCCACCGCGTCCTGGTACGTGACCGTGGAGCCCTTCGCCACCGGCTTCAAAGTGCCGCCCGCCCCCTGAAGGCCGAGGGTCACCGAGCGGCCGTCCGGCGAGCGGAAACGCACCAACCGGTCCGCGTCCGCACCGAACCAACTGCGACCCTGATTCGTCGAGTTGGCGAACTCGAACCCCCTCGCACCGGTCCCGTGCACCGTCGTGTCGATCGACTTCCACGATTTTCCGGACCTGTACGAGGTCGGCGCCGCCGACAGTTCCGCCTCGACCCGGCCGTCCGACATCTGCCAGAACCGGGCGCTCGACGTGCGTTTACCGGTGATTTCCCTGACACGCTTGGCGGGCGGCTGAGACTTCTCCTTCGGCAGCTTCTGCCGGTCCGCCACCCCCACCTCGTCGTGCGACGGCGGTCCTTCCTCCTCGCCGCCTTCGTCCTCATCCGCGAACCAGCTCTTTACGGTGTCGACGATTCCCTTGTCGTCACCATCCGAGCCGGACGCCGCATAGGCCACCTGCGGCAGCGCGGTACTCATCACCGCTGCTACCACCAGGCAAGCTATTGTTCTCCCCAGTCTGGGTCTCACACCAAACCTTCCCTCAAGAACTGGCCTGAAATCGCCGCCAGCGCAGCCTTTTCCATTGCACGAGAAAGGCCCTGCGCAGCGGCGCCCGGTTTCTAATCACTGGGATGACGCTGCGTCAAGCGAGGAGACATCTAGGGCAGTTACAGCGGAAGCGGAAATCCGGCGTCCGAAATGTCCAAGGGCTGGCTTTCACATACCAGCGGCGTGTATAAAGCGCCCGTCATCGCCCGCGGCTTCGGGCTATTTCCCTATTCCGAGAAGGACGTTTCATGGGCGCCGAAACCGGGAAGCCAGTAACTTCCCTGCCGGAATCCGAGGAAGAAATAGAGCAGGAGGGAGCGGCCGGCGAAGGGGCCGAGTCCCGCTCCGCTCGCCCCGACCGTGCGGGCCTGCTCATCGCCGGCGCCGCTCTCGCCGCCTGCGCGGGGCTCGTCCTCTACGGCGTCCTCGACACTGGCAAGGACGACAGCACGCCCGAACGCCGCGTCCCCACCGCCGCGGTGACCTACGAAGTCACCGGCACCGGCACCGCCGACATCACCTACCAGGCACGCAGCGAGTCCGGAAACGCCGTGACCGTCAAGGCGGCGGCCCTGCCCTGGCGCAAGACCGTTCCCGTCCCCCTCGGCCGCGAGCCGATCGTCAACGTCGTGCTCGGCGCAAGCGGCGGCCAGGCCCGCTGCACTCTGACCATCCGCGGCCAGTACATCCAGGGCGCCACCGCCAACGGTCGATTCGGCCGCGCCACCTGCACTGGCACCCTGCCACCAACGGACACGGCGGCCGGCGATGATCAGACATGACCAAGCCCGACACCTCCGCTATTACCCTGACCGAATTGGCACCTCCCCCAGAGCAAGAGCTCCGTGGGCGGCGAGATCATCGGCCGCGCGTACGGCCTCTGGGGCATCGCTGAGTTCCTGCGCCGGGCCGGGATCGAGGACGCCGACGAGGCATACGTTGCGTCATCCGCACTGATCGAGTGGCGAGGCGGCGGACCGCAAACTTGGGGCCCTGAGGTACAGGGGGCAGGCCGGGGTCCCGAAATGCACGAGCCCCATGGTGGTGCTCCACTGGAGGTAGGGCTTGTCCGGCGGCGGCCATGGCCGGTGAGCGGCACTGGGGGCTGCGTGGGGGCAGAAGTCTCCGCGGGCTCGTCTCCGTCCCGCTCCTCGGAAGAAAGCTCCCAAGAGCAGCTCAGGGGGCAAAGGGCCGTGGTGGCTGTAGACACTCGTCGCCCTCCTGGTGCTGGTCGTCATCGGGACCGCGTCACGGGACGCGGCATCCGCCACCGCATCGCCCGCAAAGGCATCGAGTCCTCGCAGCGGCTGGGCCGTCACCGCTGGGTCGTCGAGAGGACCGTGTCCTGGCTGGTCGGCTGCCGACGCCTGCACCGCCGCTACGAGCGCAAGGCCGAGCACTTCCTCGCCTTCGCCGGGGTCGCCGCAGCTCTCATCAACTACCGCCGATGGGCCACCTCACTCAGGGTCTGAGTCGGTTTTCTTGCAAGTCGAAGCACACCAACCCCATCAACTCTGCAAGGTTGGCCGCGTAGGCCGAAGCTTCCTCGGCCATGCTCCAGCCCATCCCGAAATACATGAGTGGACCACTTGCACTGTCGATCAACGGTCCGACCGACCAGGGCGAGGTCTCTTTGCTGTCCTCGGTGATGTCGCACCACCGCTCAAGAAGCGCGGCGACGTAAGCCGAGATGCGCTCGGACGGAGGCTCCTGGGTCTCGCCGTCGAGATAGCGGTCGTACAGGTTGTTGAAGATGCGGCTGGCGATCTTGTCATTGGCCGGCCGTTCGCCTTCCCAGACAGCCAGGTCGTAGCTCATGCCCGAAGGTTCTCACACCGCACTGACAGACACCTGGGTCAGCCCACAGCGCTCGCAGCAGCCGAAGAAAACGACGTCTTAGTACTCGCCCTACGACGATGCCTACTGCACCGTCGCCCGCTCCCCGGACATCGACCACCTGGTCCCCCTCACCGAGGCTTGGGACTCCGGCGCCTCCGCCTGGACATCCAAGGAACGCCAGGACTACGCCAACGACCCCGGCGACGCCCGCGCGCTGATCGCGGTCTCCGCGGCCTCCAACCGCAGCAAGAGCGATCAGGACCCGGCCACCTGGCAGCCCCCGGCTGCAGGCTACCGGTGCGCCTACGCCACGGACTGGATCGCCATCAAAACCCGGTGGGAGCTGGCCATCGACAATGCGGAGCGGGCCGCGCTCACGGACATAGTCAGCTCCTGCCCGAACAGCCCCGTCGAGGTCACTCTGGCCGCTGAAAGGAGGCGGCTGCCGTGCCCGGAAAGATGGCCCCGGCGGGATCGGGGTGACCAAAGGCTGGGGCCGGTTATGCCTCGTCCGCGTCTTCGATAAGTTTGCCCAGGTCGCTGCTCCCCCGGCCAGCAGTCCGACGGGCCTTGCCGGCAGCCCGGCCGGCATAGTGCGCCTGCGTGCGCAGGTCCCAGCGCAGCCAAGTAAGCACAATACGGTGCACAGTCGAAGTCGGTCGATCGCCCTGCGCTCGTCAGGCGTCTCGGTCAATCAGGGATCGCAGGACAGGAATGCTGGTGCCGCTGGCGCCCAAACCAGTGAGAACACTCAGGGGCAACGGGCTGCCTGCGAGGAAGGTGAGCCCGCCGGAGACCAGGCCGATGAGCACGCTGATGACGAGCACGACGGCTGTGTGGAGCGGGATGAAGGGGCGCCGCCCCGTAATCTCGCCCGGCCCGATGAGGAACCTGCGGCGCTCTCACCGGATCCCGCCCGAGAAGTCCTCTGGAGGCGATGCCCATCACACCTGACGCATCGTCCGATACGGCAGATAATCTGGTCTTGTATGCCAACCAACCGCCGCATCCTTCCGACGAGCGCGGAAGGATGCGGTGTCTGCCGGGAGGGCGGGCCCGTGCGCAAGGCGACGCTGCCCCGGCCAGACGCGTGCGTGTCCGGTGGGCGCCATGGGTGTTCTCCGGGGCGCGCTGCCCAGGTCAGGTATGCACCCGTTCGGGGTGGAGGGGTGCTGAGTGTTTTCGGGGGGACTGCTGGTGACGCAGGTCGACTTCCGTCTCGTACAGACTGCGGTCATGGGTGGCCGGGATTCCGACCAGCCGGTCATCCTGCCCGAGGAACCGCACAATCTGGACGAGTTCCGCCGTCAGTTTGGCAAGGACGACTTCTGGTGCGGGAGGCTGCTGGGCGGCTGCGGCGAGCGGCTGATGACCAAGCGCTACGAGACCAAGGTCTGCCACTTCTCGCACTTTCCGGACCGCGACGGAAGCCGCGCGGCCTGCCATCGCACAGCCAAGGGCGTGGACAGCGCCGACCACCTGTTCATCAAGACCCAGGTCACCCAGTGGCTGGCGGGCCAAGGGCACGCGACGCAGGCCGAGTTGCGTAGCCTCGGGCACGGACCCGGGGATGCCGTGGACTTCGTGCTGCGCGCCACGAATCAACGCCTGCGCTTCGAGCTGCGGTCCAACGACTACCGCAGCTGGCGGGGGACGGCGGACAGCCTGGCCGCCAAGGAAGGGCACGTCGAGTGGGTTTTCGGGCTGGAGAGCGCCATCACCCGGGATGTGACAGCCCGTTACGGCTATGCGCTGCGGGTGCGGTGCGAGACCGACGGCAACAGCCGCCGGGTTCTGATCGGCACCGTCACCGAGAACCGCCCCGTCGCATGGACTGCGCTCGAACAGTGCCGAATGACCGGTGACGGCCTGATCACTCCCGAACTCGACGAGCTGCGCGGCCGCGGGCTCATCCGTGCGGGCGCCATGCGCCACGAAGCCCTGGCCGGCAGCCTGCCGCTGCGCGGCGCCGAGATCGTCTTCGCGGTCGACGCCAAGGCCCGGCCGGACACCGGCACGCCGCTCAGTGAAGGCGGCCGGTACCTGATATCCGGCTTCATCAAGCCGACCGGCCACCGGATCCTCAAGGCCCAGCTCTCTCTGCCCCAGGACACGCCTCTTCCTACGGAGAGTTACGTTTACCGGCTGGCGGGTGCCGTGCGTCTGCTGGTCACCGAAGCGGACAGGTCCGACGGGAGCACCCGCTGGGCGGTGCGCGCGGACAGCCTCGTTCAGCTCAACGGGCTGGACGCCGAGCGCACCGGCCTGTGGCGTCCCCCCGTTGCCCTCGACGAGCCCCTTCATCCGCCGGCGCCCTCGACCCCGTCCGCTCCCATGGCCACCACGGTTACGGCGCAGACCGGGGGCAGCCCCACGGCCACGGCGTTGCGCCGAGCCCTCGAACGCGTAGCGCGGGAGGGGGCCACTACGACGTGGAAGGAACTGGCCCATCGGATCGGCCTGGACTTCGCGCACCTGCCCGACCCCAAGCGCCGGGATCTCCTCGTCGAGGTCGACAAACCCCGGGACGGAAACCGGCCGCTGCTGTGCGTGCTGGTCCGCGCCCCCTCCGGCCGCCCCTTGCCCTACCTCTCCACCGTGCTGCGCCTACTCCAAGTCCCCGCTCCAGCCTCGGAGTCCGCCCTGAACCGGTGGAGCGACGACCAGATCAGAGCAGTGCATACGGCCTATGGCCACCGCGCCGCCCCTGCGTCGGCCTCGACCGCCGTCACGGAGGCACCCCGCCCCACGGAGGCACAAGACGCACAGCAGCAACTGATTTTTCTCACAGCTCAGTTGGTTGCAGGCCGTGCCACGCTGCCCCGCGCCACCGGCCGCCGCGCCGCCCGCCTGGCCGCCACGGTCAAGGCCGGCGAGCAGCACCAGCAGCTCTACGAGACCGTCCGGCACCGGCGGCATGAGCTGCGCGCCTGGCAACGCGAGGCCGCACGGCTCCTCGGCGACCTCGACCGCCTCATCGGCCACACCGTCCCAACGCCTGCTCGTGCAACGGGCACAACCGCCGTCCCGACTGCCGCGGCGAGCCCCGCATCGTCGCGGCGGAGCCGGAGCACCTTCCAGGCCCAGACGGCCGCAGACATCGCCCGTCTGACGAAGCTGTTCAAGCAGGCACGCGATGCCGACGACCTGGCAGAGGCCATCCAGGTCCGCAAGGAAGCCGCGCGGATCCCCACGGCACAGCTGGCCGGTGAACCACGGCAGAACCTCCTGCTGCTCCGCACCGACCTGCAGACCTGGATCAACAGCCGTGAAGCGGCAGCCGCTCACGTGGCGCTGCGTACCCTGCTCACAGACCTTTCGACGGCCGACCCGGCCCCCACGCCGCTCGCCCTGCGCAGCGCACTGGCTCATTCAAAGATCCTCAAACGACGCTGCCCCGGCCCCCTGCCGCAGGACATCCACACCGCGCTCACCCGTCTGGAAGCGCAGGTCAACGACGAGTCTTCCGCCGCCTCGGACGATGGAACCTCTCCCTCCGCGGCCCAGCCGTCACCCAGCGGGTCCCGGCCCTCCGATGCTGCCGCCTTCGCGGAGGCCCGGCAGGAATTCACCTGGCTCGTGGCGGAGATCCGTGCCGCGCAGGAAGCCGACGACCTGGCCGCGGTCGACGCCGCCCGCCGCCTGGCCGGACCCGTCTACGGCAGGCGACTCTCGCCCGAGGACCGCGACACCTACACGCCCTTGATGCGCGAGGTGAAAGCGTGGTGCCAGGAACGGGATCCGAACACGGACCCGGTCCTGCGCGGTATCCGAAAGGCACTCGACGAACTCGGCCGCACCGGTGACACGCTGACCACCGAGCAACTCGCCACGATCCTCGAGGAGATCGACTCTCTGCGCCGACGGCTGGAACAACGGCTGCCCGTCATCGAAGAGGTACAGGTCAAACGCTGGAAACGCCAGCTCAAGACCCGCGTCTCGGCAGCACGGCAACGCACTGCACCGCGCGCGGCGAACCCGGCGAAGCCCGCCTCCGCCCCAGAGGCCCACGCATCCCCTCACCCGGACCGTCTGCCGATCGAGACCATCGACAAACTGGCCGCCATCGCCCGCGACGTTCTCAAGGACGCGGCACGCAGCGGCGGCTCACTTCTGACGTGGGGCGACCTGCGGCTACGGATGGCCGGCGGGCTGCCACACCTGCACCCGGACGACCAAGGCGAACTCCTGGTCGCCGTGGACCGGGAGACACCGGCCGACGAACCCCTGCTGTCCACCCTCGTCGCGAGCACGGACACCTCACTGCACTGGCTCTACCGTCACGTCCGCTTCAGCCTCGGCCGCGAACGCATACCCGAACCAGATCTTCCCGCCCACTGGGCCACCGAAGTCCTGCGGCTGCGCCAAACCTGGCGCCATCGCTGACCTGCCGCACCCAGCGAAGGAGCTACACCCAACGGCTATCCGGGCCCAGACGCCCGCCGTTCAGCTCGATCGCGGACACCCTCTGGCCCCGGCTTGCTGCACTGGTCCGCGACTGCACGCGGCTACGGGTAGACACCGAGCTCGTAGTGGGACACCCCGGGGTACACGGTCACGGTGCCGTCGTCGTGTATCTCGCCCCAGGGGCGCTCCGGGAGTGAGATGTCCAGGAAGCTGCCGGAGCAGCCCTCGCAGCAGTCGAATTGGTCCTGCCACGCTGTCACGTCCGTTTCGGTGCAAGGGTTGCGCATCGTATGGACGTCGTGGCCGCTGCACTCGTCGTTCGGGCACGGTGCGCCGTGGCCACAGTCCGCGGTGCCGCACGGGCAGGAACGGTCGCACCCGGACGGTTCCCAGTCCTGGGTGATCACGGCGCGTTCTCGGTGTGACTTCCGATCCGCTGTCAGGGCTGCCACGACGTCCTGCCGGGACGACCCGGTCGCTTTCTGCACGGCGTCCGTGAGCGCGACCACGCTGCCGAGGCCGGGATCAGTGCCCGAAAGCCATATGGTCGGTGGGCCGGACGAGTCGGCCTCGTTGCGGTACAGCCTCGCGAAGAACGAACGCGTCCCCGTGTCGTATCCCCAGTCGCTGCCCCGCCCCCAGCCGGGAAGCGGCAGAGCGAGGGTGAAGTCCTCGACGATTCGCTGCCCTTGTGGCACGTAGAGCGCGGTTATACGGTGCCAGCGGCAATGCGCCAGATCGCCGTGGGCGATGGCGGTGCAGGCGTCGTCGAGGGCCGGATTCCCTCGGCAGCGCCGCTTGGTGCGATGGGCACGGCAATACGTCTGCGTCGCCTCGATGAGCTGGTCGCACTGCCGTCCCCCCGTGTCGCTGGGTGCCATACAGCGCTGGCGGTGCGCGGCGGCGGGGTGGCGATTGGCCAGCGTGCCGTCGGCCCGCTGCTGTTCGATCTCGCGGTGGATCCGGGCCACGCTCTCATTGCGCGCCGCGCCCTGCAGCGGGTAGACGGTGCCTTTCGTCGTCAGCAGGTTCGTGAAGGTGTCCGGGGCGAGTTGCGGCTCCAGCAGCAGCCGCAGATGGTCCTCGTCGACCGGGTACTCCACCGCTTCACCCGACGGGAGGACGCTGCGCAGGCGTCGGCTGGTTACCAGTTCGAGCCACAGTTCCAGCATCAGCTCGCAGTCATCAGAAATGGGCTGGAAGAACCAGCGCTCCTCCGCGTCATGAATAGTGCGGATGCCGCGGTGGGCCTCGGTCCGGGACGCTGTCTTTGCCCGTTCCCGCAGTCCCTGGGCGCCCGCCAAGGTGGTGAGGTCCAGACGCGCCGCACGAGATGCGCGACCGCCGACCACATGACGGGCGGCATACAGCGTGTCCACCGTCTTCGCGGCCAGCACGCCGACGTCCACCACGTCGCCGTAGGTCCGCAGGCATCGGTAGTCGCCGTCGAAGAGATTGTGGCCGATGATCAGATCGACGTCTCCGGCTGCGGTACGGAGGTCCGCCAGATTCTGATCTCGGAACGTGTGAAAGGCTGTTTGCCGCCAGAATTCCTGTCCCGGCAGGTCGGTGGCGTCCTGTCGTTCCATCACCAAGAAGCCGACGACGTCGATATCCCAGCGCTCGGGCAGGCTCCGGCCCGCTACTCGCGCATAGTCCACATCGAGCACTCCCACCGTGCGGGGAGATCCTGGGGGCAGCCGCGGTACCGCAGGCGTGCGATAGACGGGCGGGTGGCCATACCTGTCGGCGTCCACGATGCTCGGGTCCGGCGCCACAATCGGAGTCCACGCCTCCACGTCCTCCGCGCCGGCATAGGCGCCGTCGCTTCCTCCGTGCGTACACACCGAGTGCGCCGCATAGAAGGCGAACCCTCGTCGCCGCAAATCCAATGCGCCTGGATCATTGGCGAGTTGGCTCTCGGGAAACACCCACAGGTAGACCGGGACGGCCAGGTCGGACCGCAGGTACCATCCCGCTTGGAGCGGTGCCCGAGGGGAATCGACCTGCGGGACGAAATCGGATGAGTATCCGGCGGGAGGCTGCGCCGTGAGCTCCAAGAGTGGCTGGCCGGACTCCCGCCCGGCGTCGATCAACGCCTGAAAGGTCCACCCGCGCGAGGGCACCCGCGGGCCACCGAGTTTGATCACGGAGGGCAGCTGCTCGTGCGGGGCAGCCCCACCGGTGCGCCGGGCCCGCGACGGCGGCTTCTTCTTCCTCTTCTTCGGCATGCGCCGGGACAGTAGCGCCCCCCTGTGACAACGGCCCGCGCCTCGAGCAGCGGCCAGGTGAATCGCGCCGCCACTCGTGCGGACTGGTTCCTCACATCGACGCGTTACCGTGCGTCCGCGCAGCGCAAGATCCGCCCCGATGCTGCGGCCGCCTCCGTGTTCGCTGATGCACCAGTGTCGACATGCGGTCGGCAATGCTCCCCTTCGGCAGCGCCCCGGCTGGAGCCTGGCCCCCTAGCGAAGCCCGTCCAGGACGTCCTCGAGCCGGTAGAACCGGACGCGTTCCTGTTCACGCTCGCGCTGTGTGAGCGCGCGAAACTCGACCGGATCCGCTTGGCGTCACGGTCGCCCGCCAGCCCTCAGCGTGCTTGCGCCGTGCCCGCAACCCCACCAACTCGTCCTTGAGCAGGCCGAAGGCGAAACGGCCGCACTTGCTGAGGTGACAGGTTCGCCGAACTCAGCGAGCGATGATGCCGACGACGCAGGTGGCAAGCAGGGTCATGCCGGCCATAGCAACCGTGAGGGGGACCGCGAGACGGGGGCGCGTGTGAACGACGTAGAACAACGCCCCGCCCAGCAGCAGGGTGAGAAGCAGGAGCAGGAAGACGATCAGCGCGACAGTGGTGGTCATCGGGTCCCTCGGTTTCGGTCCAGTACAGATGACCGATCATGGAAGGCGGACGCATGTTTCGGCACGCGCCCGCAAACGCGGACTCGCCCCTGACCACCTGGGCAAGGTTCAATGCCGTAGTGGTCACCTGGGTAGATACGCATGACTGCTGGTTTGAGGTCGGGCGTGTTCCGAAGCTCTTGAAGCAGGTCGAGCACGATGACGACACAGCAGCATGGAAGGAATTGGGATGGCGGCTCGTTCTCGAGCATGACCTGGTGTCCCCGGCCAGTTTCGCTGCCCTGCCGCACCTGGTGCGCCTCGCTCCGCGCAGCGCGAACGCGCGGCACCTGGCAGGGGAGATCCTCGAGCGTGCCGCAGGCCACCATGGCTGCGACGATCTCCTGGCAGATTGCGCTGGCGCCATTGCGGAGTTCCGCGAGGTGCTGGGTCAGCACCTGCGGTCGCGGCCGGCTGACTTCCTCGTATCCTTGCGTGCCATGCTCGCGGTCGAGGAGGAGTACCACTGGGCGGCGGTCCTTGGCGACTTCGAGGATGACTTCTATCCCTTGACGTGTCCGCACTGTGGCGTCGGGGTCAGGATCGCCATCGGCAACTACGGGCGGTACTCAGCGACCCAGGACTGGAACCTGGGTGATGTGGAACGGAGGGACCTGCGGCCGGTGGCCGCCGAGGAGCTAACCGGAACTGGCAAGTGGATGTTCGAGATGGCCGTTCACACAGGTCAGGAGGCACTCGCCGGTGGAATTGCCCATCTGTTCGGACGTGCGGAATGCCCGCTCTGTGCCAGCGTCTTCAACGTCGCGGACGAGTACACCTCCGCCAACCGTCCGGTCATGCGATAAGCCGCAAAAAAACCGACAGCGACCTGGCCACGCCTCACGCACGAAGCCAGAGTCGGATCGAGGCGCCGGTGACCGTCCCGTGAAAGACGTAAGCCCTTTTGTCATAGCGAGTCGCGAGCGCACGGAAGGACTTCAGTCGGTTGATCGTCCGCTCCACTTCGTTGCGGCGTCGGTAGATCTCCCTGTCGAACCCGGTCGGACGGCCGCCTTGACTGCTCGCCGCTGGCGGTTGGCACGCTGGTCTCTGGGCTCCGCGATGGTGTGCTTGATCTGGCGTCGCCGCAGGGAGCGGCGGTTTTGCCGCGACGAATAGGCTTTGTCGCCGCCGAGGTGGTCGGGCCGAGTACGTGGGCGTCCGCCAGCCGGCCGGGGGGACCCGGATCTGTTCCATCCCGGGGATCAACTGCGGGGCATCGCCCCACTGGCCAGGAGTGATGACGAAAGCGAGAGGGCGACGTCCACCCTCGCCCGCGAGATGGATTTTGCAGGTCAGCCCGCCCCTCGAACGGCCCAGGGCCTCATCGGTCCGGTGCCGGATGGGGGCGCTTCGTCTGCCAGAAACTCTTGGCGGACGGGAGCGCGCACCTGCCGCGTGCTGATGAGCGCGGCATGAGGTGGAGTCCACGCTGACCATGCTCCAGTCAATCTGGCCCTCGGCATCGGCGTCGGCCTGGACGGCTCGCAGAGTCTTCTCCCAGGTGCCGTCCGCTGACCACCTGCGATGACGGTCATGAACCGTCTTCCACTTCCCGAAACGGGACGGCAGATCCCTCCATGGCAGGCCAGTCCGCTGTCGGAACAGAATCCCGTTGATCACACGACGGTGGCACTGCCACCGCCCACCTCGGCCCACACGCCTGGGCAGATGCGGTTCCAGCCGAGCCCATTCCTCATCCGAAAGATCACCCCGCCCCATGTCGACCGACACGATTGGCCAGAGGGCGAGTCACGCAACCCATCGGACACGCGCTAGTCGCGTTCCCAGATGCCGAAGCAGGATTGAGGAGCGGTCCTCGCCGCTGAGGAACACCGAGGCCCCCTGCCAAGGGGCCCCAGTCACCATCACGTGTCACGTTGCAGTCACCAACACAGTCGACGCACCTGGACTACGAAGGCCCCACCTGCGTGAACGGCAGCGATCTGGACCACATGGACGCCACAAGACGCCTCCGCCTACCTGTGCCAGGTGGGACCACCCCGGAGACTGCTGGTCATCGTGGGGCACCGTTACGCCGGGATCCTGGCTGTCCCTTGGTCTGACTCAGGCTTCAAGGCCCTTGACCATGACCGCGTACACGGGTGAGTCGGCGAACGGCTGTTGCTCGCTGACCTTGGCGTACTGCCACGCCTCATAAAGTTCCTGCACCCTGGGGTGGGTCACATCGAGCAACAGGACCGCGGCGATGACCTCCTCAACGTCCATACCCCTCACCCTCTGCCCCGCGGGCCCTCCCAGTGCCGGTCCGCGCCGCGTGACACAGCCTTGCCCGGCGGGCATTCACCAGCCCGGCCGAGGACGGCCGGCACCCTGGTGTGCTCACCGGACGACGAGCCCCGAGGCCCATCCCGCTCAAGGACCCCGCCCGAGGTCTGCAGGGCATTGGTTTCCCGCGGAGTGGCCGACTGGAAGCTGCCTCCGTGTGCGGCCTACCCGCCCACGCGGGGGTGTCCCCGCGGGAAAGGACAGCGCAAGCCGGTCTCGGATCTATGCCTTGCCTGCGAGGGGTGCTGGATCTTACGGCTGGTGGAAGATCGGCGGTAGTAGGCCGTCGCCCGGCCAGAATGCCTGCTCCGCAACGAGGCCTGTGAGTAACGTGTCGATCTCGGCCAGGACGGCGGCACGCTCTTGGGGTCCGTAGGCGATGGCTTGGCCGGCTGCAGCGTTGAAGACGCGGACGTGGCTGTGAGGGCCGGCGCACAGGAGGGCGCGTCCGATCTCGGGCAGGCCCAGGCTGAGGGCGTCGCATTCCCCTGTGCGGACGAGGTGGACGAGGTCGGTGGTGACCGTCTCCCAGTCGCCGACCTGGGGCCAGTCGGCGCCGCCGTCCAGTTCGTGGGTGAGTGTGGAGAGGGGGATGATCTCGCCGGGGGTGCGTTTGCGGGTGAGGCGGTTGTGGATGCGGGCGCCGTCGGGCTGTTGCACCTGGGGGTGGAGCAGGGTGTCGGCCGCGACGACGGTGGTGTTGACCTCCTGGGTGCAGGAGTCGGGGTAGTACGGCTCATGGGCGAACAGCAGGTAGGTGTCCGTGGTGCGGGCTGAACGGTCAGTCTGGCTCTGGGGCATGGGGTGGGGTCCCTTCAGCGGTGAAGTGGCTGGCGAGGGTTCTTGAGTTGTCGGGGCCGCGGGCGCGAAGCCGGGCGGGAGCAAGCCCAGCGGGCCTGGACCGCCATGAGGCTGGTGGTGGTCTGGCGGGCCCGACCCCGCTGCGGCAGCAGCGCGTTCAAGGGAGTGGGTGACTTGGTCGGCGAGCTGGACCATCAGCCGCTCGATGTCGATGAGCCGGACGGAGGCCGCCTTGGTTTCTGACGTCTGGAGCAGGTCGGCGGCGTACCACAGGAGGTGGTGGCCGATCTCGGCCGAGCGGCGCCGTTCCCAGGAGGCGTCGCGGTCGGCGGCGGCCTGGACGAGGCAGGTGTGCAGGGCGGCGAGGCGGTGCAGGTAGCGGCAGGCCGGGTCGCCGTCGACGCTGCGAGCATGCTGGCCGGCCCTGTCGTCGAGCCGGTGGGGGAGGTGTTCGGTGAGCAGCGGGGCGAGGAGCATCGCCGGCAGCACGAGGGCGGCGGGCAGGCCGCGGTTCAGGGCGTACAGGCCCGTCAGGGGGCTGCTGACTCCCACGACCCATGTGGAGAGCCGCAGCGAGGCCGGGTTGTGGGTGGTCAGGGCGATGCGGGTGGCCGGGTGCCGGGTCAGCCAGCGCACGGCCAGCCGCTGCATCAGCGTGGCATCCGGGGTCAGGACGCCGATCTGCTGCGGGTGTTCGGGCAGGGTGCCGTCGTCGGGCACGGTCCAGGTCAGCCACCCCCAGCTGGTGCGCTCGTAGACGAGTGCGAGCTCGCATAGGCCGGCGCATGCGGCATCCGGGCAGGTGGGGCCGATACGCAGCACGCGGGACTGTTCCTTCTGCCACCGTCGCGGGTTACGGGCAAAGGGAGGTAACGGCTGCCCATGTGGCCGTGGTGTACGCGGCGCGTCGGTCATGAAGGACTCTCCTCCAGGAGGTCGGTCGTGGTCAGGGCGGTGGTGCAGGTCGTGCAGCAGCCGTCACCGTCGGGGTGAGCACGCCGGGGCGTGGGGCCGGGGCAGGTGCGGCATGACGGCCAGTTCAGGCACGCCGGACACAGGTCTTCGCCGGGTGCGGTGCCGGGCCTGCCGCAGCCCGAGCACTCCACCAGCGCCCGGTAGGTGATCGCTTCTTCGACCGTGCGGTCGGCGGCGGACGGCGTTGAGGGCTGCGTCGCCTGCGCGGTCTCGTCCCGGTCGGTGTTGCTGCTGGTGGTCGGGGGCGGGTAGAGCTGGGCAGCGCGCAGGCGGGCGGCGACGATCGCGTCGACGGAGGTACGTATCCGCCCCGGCAGCGGGCGACCGGTGATCACGTGGCGCAGCTGGTCGGCGCTCCAGCCGGCCTCCAGCATCGCGGTCACCACCCGGCCCTGGTCGTACAGGGCCTTCTCCTGCAGGAGCAGTTCAGGGTGCGTGGAGCCGATCGACAGCAGCAGCCGGGTACCGGGGTCATCCGGCGTCACCGGCCGGCCCGTCCCTTCCCGGGCGCCCGGCGTGCGCCCGCTGCGGGGGCACGGAGGGAGGGGGCTGGTGTTCTGCTGGTTGGTCTTCTTAACGATGGTGTTCTTAGTGGGGGGTTGAGCCAACGTCGGGTCATCCAGTCCTGGATTTCCCGACTCTGGCCGTGACGTGGGGGTCTGCCAGGCGGGCAGATCGGTGATGACATACGTCGCCGCACCGAGGGTCCCGTCCGCCTTGCGGTCGCGCTCGCGCCGCAGGAAGCCGTACCGCTCCAGCTCGGCCAGCCCACTCGCCACCGCATGGGCACCGTCGCGACCGCGGCGGGCCAGGTCCGTCACCCTCATCCGCCAGCCCTCACGATGGGTGCTGATCAGTCCGAACAGCCCCTTCGCCTTGAACGACAGCCGCTCGTGGCGGAACAGGCCGTTGGCGACCTGCGTGAACTGATCTCCTGCCATCACCCCGCGGCGGACCCCCAGGCCGCCAAGGCCCCTGCCGCGCCCAGGTGGTGGCGTCGGCGCGTGAAGGGCTGTGGCCGCGTCCGCCATGAGGGCGTCCACGAACGTGGGCCGGTCGGTGATGCAGTAGACGACCTCGCCGAGCGTGCCGTCGGTGCGCCGAAGGCGTTCACGGACCAGGTAGCCATGAGCCTCCAGCTCCTTCAGCCCGGTACGCACCGCGTCCCGGCCGTCCGGGCCGCAGCGCACCAGTCCGGCGACGGAGATCTCCCAGCCGTTCTGGTGGGAGGCGATGTATCCGAAGAGGCCTTTCGCCTTGAAGGACAGGCGGTGGTCCCGGAACAAGGCGTTGGCGATCTGCGTGAAGTGATCCGTCGCCATCACACCGCGACGGATCCGCCCTCCGGTCATGGCGCATCCGTGAGCACACCGGGCCTACGGCGGCCGGAACGAGGCCGCACCGCCACGGCAGCGCGATCGTCGTCGGGATCCTTCCGGGCACGAACGCAGGCGAGATCCATGTCCGCCAGCCCAGCCGACTGCCCTGACCAGACCATCGACCAGGTCGGGCCGACCACGGTCACAGTTCGAGCACCATCACCGGTGGTCGGCCGTGGTCAGGGCGTGGTCAGGCCGACCATGCCCTGACCGCGCCACGCCGTGGGCTCGGGTGGTTGCGCAAGCTGACCGCGCAGCATCGCGCAGACCTCGTGCGCAGCATCGCGCAGCCCGGATGCGCGATGAGGGCTGCGCAACCGGGACGGGTGCGCAACGGCACGGCTGCATCGATGCGCGCGCCGGAGGGATCTCCGTCCGGGTCGACTGCGCAAGACCGCGCAGCTTGTTGCGCACACTCCCTTTCTCGCGCACGCCCGCCCCTTCGACTGCGCACCCCGGCAGGAGCCCGGTCCCCCGCCTGCGCACAGGCCGTTGCGCAGGCCCGCAGCCGTGTACCTTCACCCGCTGCGCGACTGCCCGTGGTCGGGGCGTGGTCAGGCTGACCACGCCCCGACCACGCCGTTTGTGTCCTCATCGTGACCGTGGTCGGCCCGACCTGGTCGATGGTCTGGTCAGGGCCGGCAGATCTCCTGACCAGCAACATCCGTTCCGATCCAGGAGGTTGACCATGCCTCACCGAAGGCACGCCTCAGCCAAAGAGGAGGGCACTGCTGTCATGGCGGCAGGGGCCCGCCTGGTGGCGATGCGGCGCCGGGTACGCCTGTCACGGGTGGCGGTGTGGGCGGTCGTCGCGGCCGGACCCGTCGCCCTGGCCCTAGCCGTCACCTCCACCCCCACGGCAACCGTCGCGGTCCCGCAGCACCCGGCGGGCGGTGCGCAATCGGTCACGGCGGTGGCCGCCGACCCGGCCGGCTATGCGCAGGTGTTCATGGCCGCGTGGCTGCGCAGCAGCGCCGACGACACGGCGACCGCGCAGGCGCGCCTTGCGCAGTCGATGGCACCCGACGTCGAACTGCCCGACCCCGCATCCGATGCGCAGCCGGGTCCGGTCTCGGTCACCGCGGTGCGCAGTGCGCACACCGGCACCAGCACCTGGTTGGTCACGGTGGCTGCGCAGTACGCGGACGGCACCGTGCGCTACTTCACCGTGCCCGTGATCACCAACACCGCGGGCACCTCGTTCGCGGTGACCGCCGCCCCGGCCGTGATCACCGGGCCCGGCCGGGCCGAGCCGCCCGAATCTCCCTACAGCGTCCCAGTCCCCGAGGGTGAACTGAGCAGCACTGTGGGCGAGTTCCTCGCTGCGTATCTGACCGGTGCCGGTGAGGTCGACCGCTATCTGGCTCCCGGCATGCGTCTGACCGCGGTCTCGCCCGCCCCATTCTCGGCGGTCACGGTGCGGCAGATCTCCGCGATCGAAGAGGCCGCGGCCGGCGATGCGGTTCCGGGCGACGGCACCCGGGTGCGCATCCAGGCGGCAGCCACGGCCCAGGACAACAGCGGGCGGTGGCCGCTGGTCTACGAGCTCACCCTCACCGCCCGCTCCGGGCGGTGGGAAATCGCCGCGCTCACCTCCACGACGGCCCAGGGCGGAGGCGAGCGGTCATGAACACGGTCGACACGACGATGCTCGCGGGCAAACTCGACGATGTCGGCGAGGCGTGGATCAACATGTTCCACCGCTGGGGCGACCTCGGCCTGCAGGCGGGCCTGACCTGTCTGGTCTTCATCACCATGGTCCAGAAGGTCAGCGTGCGGGCCGGGATCGGCGCCCTGCTCCTGATGATCGTCGCGCTGGGGTTGTACAACTCGCGCGAGGACCTGGCGAACATGTTCGAGGACGAGGTGAAAAACCCCGCCCAGGGCGCCCCCGCCGCCCCCGGCATCATCTCCCCGCCACCCGCGTCCTCATCAGAACGCACGCCGTCCGCAGGGAGCGGGCTGTGAGCGCGCCTCGAGTGGGCCGCTACTACACCTCAGCCCGGCGCCACCCCTGGGTGCTGGGCAAGGTCGCCGACTGGAAGATCCCCCTCGGCCCCTACACACCTGCGCAGCTGGCGCTCGCCGTCGGTGGCGGCTTCGTCCTGTTCAAGACCGTCCACTGGTGGTCCTGGCTGGGCCCCTTGCCGGTGGTGGCCTGGCTGCTGGCCGTCTGGGCGGTGCGCCGCCAGACCATCCGCGGCCGCGCCCCGCTGCAGGCCGCACTCGGACTGGTCCTGCTGGGCTGCCAGCCGCACGGTGGCCGGATCGGCGGCCGAGCCGCCCGCGATCGCCAACCCCGGCCTTTGAACGGCGGCTTCACCATCGAAGGCGCGCCCGCATCACGCCCCGCCTCGCACCGGGCCCCGTCCCGAACCGCCCGACGGCGCACCGCCGCGGCCTCACGGGGGCCGGGCCGCGCCGCCGCGCCCCGAACCGCCGCGCGCCGTCCACGGCATGCAGCTGTGGACCGGCCGACGAGGGGGCCGGTGTCGGGCGTGCAGCAACTGCTGCACGGTGGCGCGCTGGGCGGGGGTGTGCGATGAGGGTTCCGATCCGGCACATCGCCGGGCATCTGCTGTGGTCGGTGCAGGCCAGCGTCTGGGCGATCTACCGCCTGCATCCCGGCCCCGCCCCGCACGGGCAGACCGAGGAAAGGGTGCAGGGAACCTATGCGCCCGCCGCTGTCCGCGACGAACAGCTCGCCAAAATCACCCACTTGGTGCGCTCACTGGCCGGGGCGCCGCGGCTGTTCGGGCTGTGCGCGCAGGTCAACCCGGGTGAGATCGCGCTGAAGATGATCGAGGGCATCGAGCCCGCCGCGCAGGAGCCCGGTACGGGCTCGCACCCGTGGGTGGAGAACGTCGAGGCCACCCTCGAGCTGCTGGACGAGCAGGAGATGCACCGGCGCACGCTGTGGCTGGCCGTACCCCTCACGACCGAATCTCGCGGCCAGCAACTGTCGGCCCAGTTGGGTGCGGTGTGGGCGGAGTTCGCGCCGCTGCTCGGCCTGCGGGCCGCGCCGGTGTCCCGCAGGGAGGTGCACGCCTACCGCGAGCAGGCCGCGAAGGTCCAGGCGGCCCTCGCCGGCGGCATCACCTTCCGCCCGGCCCGGCCGGCGGAGATCGTGTGGATGATCCAGCACGCCCTGCACCGCGGCCTGCCCGAACCCCTGCTGACGGAGGCCGAGAGCAGCAACCTGTTCGACAGCACACTCCACCGCGGGGTGCTGCGCTCCCCCAGCTACGCCGACCTCGGCCAAGTCCGCCTGCAGGAAGGCGGCCTCGATGCCAGCATCGAGCACGCCGACGGCGTCGAAGGCAGCGAGCGGGTGAGACGGTCGGGGCGTGCGGCATGGTGGCGGCGCCAGGCAGGCTCGCCGCTGGCGCGGCGCTGGCTGCAGGTGGAATCCGACACCGGCACCGGCTACCAGGCGCAGCTGGTGCTGGCCGAGTGCCCGCCCGCCGTCAGCCAGAGCGCGGCGGATCTGTTCGCGCAGCTGGAGAGCCTGGATTTTCCCGTCGACTACACCATCGACCTCACCCTCGTTCCTGCGGAGAAGGCGCGCGCTCAGGTGCAGCGCAAGAAGAACGAACTCATCGACCAGGCCGACCAGTACGACGCCCGCCCCACCGGCATGCCCGCCTCGCTGGCCGAGGCCGCCCGTGATCTGGGCGAGCTGGATGCCCGGCTGTCGCGCACCGGGGTGGAGGTGGAGGTGCAGTCGGTGACCGTGCTGACCGTGTGGGGGCCGACCCCCGCCGTCTGCGATGCCCGCGCCCGCGCGCTGGCCGCGCTCCTCGCGGGCGCCGACTACCGCAGCGTGCGCCCGACGGGCCTGCAGGAAGCCCTGTTCACCCTCGGCCTGCCCGGCACCGTGCGCCCGGGCACGGTACGGGAGTTCACCCAGCACCAGATCTCCGAGGACTGGGCGCTGTCCGGGGCCTTCACCGCAACGGAGGTGGGTGATCCGAACGGCATGTTCCTCGGCATCGATCTGGACTGCGGCACCACCCGCCCCGTCATGATCAACATCGCGGACGCGCCGAAACAGGACGCCTCCGCCTCGATGGGCATCATCGGCGACCTCGGCGCCGGCAAAAGCGTGCTGCAGAAGCTGATCGCGGAGGCGGTGTGGGCGCGCGGCGGCTGCGCCATCTGCATCGACCGCACCCCGGTACGCGAATGGGCCACCTTCGCCCGCGCCGCCGCGGGCAACCGGGTGCAGATCATCGACGCCGCCCGGGCCGCCGTGTCCATCGACCCGCTGCGCATGTTTGCCGGTCCGGAGGGCCGCCACTACGCCCTGTCCTACCTGACCCTGCAGCTGGGCATCGGACCGATGAGCACCCACGGCGAAGTCCTCCACCACGCCGTCGAACAGGCCGCCGCCAGTGACATGCCGTCCATGCGTCGCGTGATGGAAGTCCTGGAGGAGCTGGCGCAGGGGCAGCCGGGGCGGCGCCAGGACGCGGCCGCCCCCCTCGCCGGGCTCCTGCACGTGGTCGCTGCCAACCCCTTGGCGGCGATGGTCTTCGATGCCGCCCTGCCGCCGGTGCGGCTGGATGCCTCCAGCGCCTGCGACATGATCGTGATCACGACGGCCGGGCTGAAGCTGCCGCCCAAGGCGGCCTTCGCCAACCCCGAGATCCTCCACCAGCAGCCCCTGGAAGCCCTCATCGGCCGCGCCGTCCTCTACCTGATCGCGGCGCTCGCCCGGCAGAGCGCGTTTGAGGACCCCGCCCGGTTCACCGCCGTCGTCCTGGACGAGCTGTACTGGCTGACCTCCTCGGCCGAGGGCACCGCCCTCGTGCACGAGATCCTCCACGACGGCCGCAAGCACGGCGCCGGGCTCCTCGCCGGTTCCCACGACGCCGAGGAACTCGGCCCCGACCGCGGTCTGATGGCCTACCGCGCCCTGGCCCGGACCACCGACCGGGAACGCGCGCGCCGCGGCCTGGAGTTCGTCGGCCTCGACTCCAGCGACCCGGAGCTGCTGCGGCTGGTGACGACCGGTCTGTCCCCGGTCGGCCACAAGGGCCGCGAGGGCGAGTTCCTGCTGGCCTGCCCGCGGCAGAACACCGGCCGCGTCAAAGCGGTCATCCCGCGCATCGCGCGGATCGCCTCCTCCATCACCACCACACCCGGCCAGCACGCCGCCACGACTCCCCCACCAGCCGGCGCCGAGGCCAGCACCGGAGCTGGGGTGGCGCTGTCGAAGGAGACATCGGGATGAGCATCCGTCCTCTACTGCCTGCCTCCCGGTCGCCGTTTGTCTCCCGGGCCCGGCGCCTGGCCGCCGCAGCCGCCATCGTCGCCATGATGGCCGTCCTGGCCGTCCTCCTCGCCTTGCTCATCACCGCGGGCCGGCCCGAGCCCTGGTCGCCGCGGAGCAACGCCATCTCCCCCACCCACATCCACACTTCCGCCTCCGCCGCTCCGGCAACGGGGCGCGAGGAGTGTGATCTGATCGCGGGCCCGGCCCGGACCTACTGCGAGCACGACACCCGCACCCCCCTCTCGCCGCGGCCGCTCACACCCAGCGGCCACGATGTGGCGCGGGTGGTGTGGCGGCTGCTGCCGATCGGCTCCACTCTGGCCGCGCTGATCATCTGGCGCCGCAGCAGGGCGCGTACGCGAGGTGGGTGCTGAATGGCCCTCCTCCCCCATCCCCGGCGCCTCTCCCGCGCCCGGCTCCGGCCGGCCGTCACGGTGATTGTCCTGGCCGTCGTGTTCGTCGTCGTCAACACGCAGGTCGTGTACGCGGCCGGCGACGGTGACGGCGGCACGGGGGATCTGTTGTCCCCGCTGAACATCACCTCCAGCGAGGGCATCCCGATCGACGGCTACGAACTCGGCGCCCAGGGCGGCTCGATCTTCAGTTTCCAGTCGCAGTCCCTGGCATTCGCCCTGTCCGGGCTGTTCACCGTCATCCGGCTGCTCGTCGGGCTGGCCGGGTGGTCGATCGAACTCGCCTTCCGCTTCCCCCTGCTGGCCATCCTCATTCATCCCGCGCAGCGGGTCGCCGACGCCTACAACACCATCGTCGTCGACACCCTCGGATTGAAGGGGCTGCTGCTGGCGTGGGCGTTCATCTTCGCCGCCTTCATGATCGTACGAGGACGGGTCGGGCGCGGCCTGGGCGAAATCTTCCTCACCCTGACGATCGCCGCGCTCGCCGCGTCCGCGTTCGTCCGCCCCGACTACCTGCTCACCCCGGGCGGCCCCCTCGGGCAGACGCAGCAGGTGGCGGCCGAGGTCGCCAAGGAGAGCGTCAACTCCTACGACTGGGGCGGCAAACTCGCCAGCCTCAGCCCCTGCGATCGCATGGCCGGTGCGCAGGAGGCCAAGTGCCTTCAAGAGGAGGCCGACGCGCCAGTCGCGGCTACCGATGTGGCCCGGCCGCTGCAGGACTCGATCACCAACGCACTGATCGTCAAGCCGTACATGCTGCTGGAGTACGGGCGCATCCTCGACCCCGCCAAAGCCTCTGACCGCAAGGCCTACGCCGTGCACCTGAAATGGATCACGGGCGGTTACCAGGCGGGCAGCGGCCCGGTCAGCGCCGAGCGCAAGGACTACTGCAGCAAGATCAAGGGGCCTTCGAAGCAGTACTGCGAACGCGATGCCACCGGCGCCGAACAAGACATCCCTGAGGGCGCCGGCGATGTCGGGCTCGCCCCGGGCCAGTCGCTGACCGATATCGACAGTGCCGCGTTCAGCGACGAGGCACGGCAGTTCGCCGCCTTCCTCGACGACCTGAAGAACTCCGGCGAGGTGGGCAAGGCCTGCGCCGCCTACGCCCAGAAGCCGACCTGGTGGCGGGTGGGAGGGGCGTTCCTGCTGCTGATTGCGGCGTTCTTCATCTGCGGCATGCTGCTGTCCAGCGCGATCGTGCTGCTGGGCACCCAGGGCATCGGCGCCGCGGCCGCGGCCGGCGGCGCGATGACGTTCATCGCGGCCATGCTGCCCGGCCCGCCCCGCCAGTCGGTGTGGAAGTGGCTGTCGATCTGGGGCATCGCCATCCTCGCCATGGTCGGCATCTGCGCCTTCGTGCCGTTCTTCGGCATCGCCGTGGATGCCACCATCACCGACGGCCCCGACCTGATGGTCGAACGGATCCTCCTCATCGACGTCCTGGCCATCGCCGCAGCGGCCGGGCACCGCCGCCTGCTCACCGGCATCAGCAGCTTCGGGCGGCGCATGGCCATGCGGATGCGCTACGCCAAGATCGGCGGCACCCATATGCCGGGCGACACCTCCGAACTCGGCGCCGCCCTCGCCATGAACTCCCCCGCCGCACTGGGGGGTTACGGCGGCGGACTGCGTGCCTTCGCCGGCGGTGGGGGCCGGTTCGCGATGCTCGGCACCCGCCAGCGGCTGATGGGCGCGCTGTCCTCGTTGTTCGACGGGGCGGGCATGCCCGTCGACACCGGCCGCATCCTCGCCGACGCCACCGCCGAAGCCGGGCGCGGGCTCGCGCCGGTCACGGCGGCGGCCGCCGCGGGCGGGCTGGGCGCCCGCCTCGGTCTGACCGGTGCGCGGTTCGGCACGCGGGGCGCGTACTGGCTGCTGATCGGGCGCCGCCCGGACCGGGACAAGCTCGCCAGGTGGCAAAAGCCCACTGCCGACGGCGACCCCCACAGCGGCCCGTACGGCGGAGGTGGTAATGGGGGCGGTGGTGGGGGGCCGCGGCGGCCGGGCGGGCCTCCGGACCGCTACCGCAACGAGGACGGGGAGATCGTCGACCGCAACACCGGCGAAGTCCTGCACGACCAGAACCGCGACCGCACCCTGCTGTCCACCCGCGCCCACAACCGGCTCGTCCGCTACCGCGGCTACCGCATCCTGCACCGCGGCGGCCGCCTCCTCTACGGGGCCACGGTCGGCCTGCCCGCCAACGCCCGCCGCACCCGCCATAGCGGATCCCGCTACTCCCAGGACGCCCGCCAACAAGTCCGCGTGTGGGCCAACACCGGCCGCGAAGACCGCCGCGCCTGGGGAGACATGGGCCGCCACACCACCCAGGTCATGCGCGACCACCTCGACGACCGCGGCGGCCCCGGCCCCTTCACCCACCCCCGCCGCCTGCCCACCTCAACGACTGGCAGTGCTGCCGGCGGTACCGCGACCCGCTCGTCGTCCCGGGAACCCTCCGGCACCGCGGGAGCCGGACCGGCCGTCCCGCTCACCCGGGAACAGGCCCGACGCCGGGCCGAAAGCCTCCGGCCGCCCGGGACAGCCGGCCCGCCAACCGCACAAGGGCCTTCCCAGCCGTCAGCCCGGCCTGCGTCCGGGGGCGGGCGCCGCGTCGGCTGGCCGCCGGCCGGTGGCGCGTCGAGCCCTCCAGCACCGCAGCCCGCCCCGGCAGCCCCGCCGCCCGCACCGCCCCGGGCGCGTCCCGGTCGCGCCTCCGGGCCCTCGATGCAGCCCGATGCCACCGGGCCCGCGTCGCGGGAGCAGGCACGGGAGATGATCCAGCGGATCATGCGCCGCAACGAAGAACGCGCCCGCCGGGAGGGTGAAGGCGGTGAGCCGGAGTGAGGCCCCGCCGACGCCGCTTAGGCCGGTGGGCATGCCTGGCGGCGCTGCTGCTGTCCGCCGCAGTCTGCTGCACCGCCCCCATCTCCAGCGCGATCAGCGCCTACGCCGCCCTGCAGGCCGGCGCCGATGGCCAGGACGCGATTGCCGAGGGCGGCAGCGCGGCGGACATCCCGGCCCGGATGCTCGCCGCCTACAAGAAGGCCGTGCAGCAGATCGGCCGGCATGCGCCGAAGTGCCGGGGCATGCGGTGGCCGATCCTCGCCGGAATCGCCAAGGTCGAGTCCAACCACGCCACCGGCCACACCATCACCGCAAACGGCGACATCCGCCCCCGCATCTACGGGGTACTCCTGAACGGGTCGGGCGCCGGCGGGAACACCACCACCTTCCCGGACACCGACGGCGGCCGCTGGGACGGCACCGCCCTCGGGGAGCGTGCGGTTGGTCCCTTCCAGTTCCTGCCCTCCACCTGGCAGAGCGTGGGCGAGGACGGGAACGGCGACCGGGTGGCTGATCCGCACAACGCCGACGACGCCGCGCTCGGCGCCGCCCTCTACCTGTGCGGTGACGGACGCGACCTGACCCAACGCGCCCAGCTGCAGGCGGCGATCTACCAGTACAACCACTCCACCGCATACGTCGCCGACGTGCTGGGCTGGATCGACCGGTACACGGCCGCTGCCAACGACCCCGGTCTGGACGGCGTTTCGGGCACGGTCCGCACCGTCATCGAGGCGGCGCTCGCCCAGCGGGGCGTGCCCTACTCCTGGGGCGGCGGCACCATCCAGGGCCCCACGTACGGGATCTGCTGCTCGCCCAGCGGCAAAAGCGGTACGAGCATCAAGGGCTTCGACTGCTCCGGCCTGACCCTGTACGCCTACGCCCGGGCCGGCGTCCGCCTGCCGCGCACCGCGGCCGCACAGTCCGGGGTCGGCCGGCGCATCCCCGCCAGTCTCGGTACCGGTGTGCTCAAGCCGGGTGATCTCGTCTTCTACGCCCACGCCCCTGGCCGTGATTCGACGATCTATCACGTCGGGCTCTACCTCGGCCACGGGCAGATGATCAACGCCGCCCGTCCCGGCACCGTGGTCCGCGTCGACTCCGTGGGCGCCATGTCCGGCTACGCGGGAGGAGCCCGCCTGCTGTGACCACCACCCCGCACGAGACTCCGCAATCAAGAGACAGAGGTGTCCAGGTGATGGGTCGTCAGGATTCCAATCCACAGCCGGACGCGCCGTTACGGTGTGGCCGGCGAGCCAAGCCTCCGCACGCGGTACGAGCTTTCGTCGTCGCGCACCGCGCTTCACCGCGCTGCCGCCGGCCCGGACCGGCAGGGGGAGCGGTCGAATGCCTCGCGTGCATCCGCGACGAACTCCCCGCCTCAACCATTGGTGCCGGGCCTTGCCACCGGTGGCATCGCCCTGCCGATGTGGCTGGCTCTGAACGGCTTCTGTGGCCCCGCAGGAACGAGTCCGGTGGCTCCAGGGGGCTTGATCGTGACATGAGTGTTCGTCAGAAATGGCCCCCGGAGCGAGCGAAACGTGCCCTACCGCAGCAAGCGGGTGAGCCACACCAGTTCGACGCCGTCTTCGGTCGAGACGTGGTCGCGTTCGAACCCGAGCTTTTCAAGGACGCGAAACGACGGCGCGTTCCAGGGACGCACCGTCGCCCAGAGCCGTTTCCGCCCCGTCGCGGCCGCCGCGTCGAGCACCGCGGACGCCGCCTCGGTGGCATAGCCCTGTCCATGCACGCGCCGGAACAGCTCATAGGCGATCTCCGGCTCGTCAACGGAAGCCCGACCGACCGTGAGCCCGCAGTACCCGATGAAGTCGCCCGCAGCGCGGCGGATGACGGGCATCAGAGCAATCCCTGTCCGTGCCGACGCAGAGCGCTGATCGTCGATCATCCGCCGGTTGTCCTCGATCGACGGCATGCCACCACCCCGTTCGGCGACGAGCGCGCGGTGGGCATCGACATCGGGCTCGGTCCAATGACGCAACGTCATCCGCGCGGTATCGAGTCGCAGCGGCATCGGCGAATACGGCATGACGACACCCTACCGACGCCCGCACGGCCGGAAGCTCACCTCGCTGACGTGGGCCAAGCAACTCGGTCACGGCAGACCCCAAAGATCGCACATCGGGGCCAGAGAACCCGATCATCCGGAGCCAGAAGACTCGTTCGAGGCCAGGTGGCAAACACAGCAGGAGTCCCCCACGATTTCGAGATCGCCGCCGGCGCCGCCCGCACGCGCAGCCACGGATGCTTCCCGGACCGGTACAGCCCTGTCCGTTGGTGGTCCACCGGCTGTGGCCGCGGATCCGTCGGGGGTGACGGTTTCGCCTGCCGCCGGCCCGTCTGCCGCCGCGAACCCCGGCACCACGCCCACAGCGTCGCCACCGGCCCCCACCGCATCGGGGCGGGTACCGCACGGCGAGGATTGGGCCAGCGACCGGTCCGTCCAGGCCGCGCTCGAGGACGCCTGGCCCGCCGATCACACGGCCGGCCAGGAACGAGAACTGCTCGCCGCGGGGCGCGCGTTGCTGCGGGCGGACGCCACCGGCATCGGCTGCACCCGATGGCCCACAGTCTTCCCCGGCACCCACCAAGACCTCGCGCCGGCGTTCACTGCCGCACGCTTCCGCATTTCGGCCGCGATCGCCCGCCGCGCCCCCCGGGCGCTGCGGTGGTGCATCTGGTGTGGGCGGGCATCGACCGCGGTGGCACCTACACCGACCTGCGCATCAGTGACTGGTACGTCACCCGCACCCACACGAAGGGAGCACCCGGATGGGACCCGCAACAGCCCCGCACCCGACCGACACAGCCGGTCCTGCGTCAACGGCGGCGGCCGGCCCGGCACGTGGCCTGCTGACCGGGACCAGCGAGGCCGCGGGCTGGATGTTGGCGCACTGGTGGGTGCCGGTGCTGGCCGCGGCCGGCCTCTGGGGCGCAGCGGAGTGGCTGATCCGGCGGCTCGCCGCACGCGCCTCCGCGGAGCGGATGGCTCTGGAGCTGGTCCCCGCCCGGTACTTCGACCCGGGTCTGGAGGAGATCTTCCGCCGCGGTGTCCAGCTCGCCCGGGCCTCCACCGCGATGCCGTGGTGGGTGCCGCGGCGGGCGAAGGCGGTCCAGATCCGGCTGCGTGCGGATGGCAGTACACCGTTGCGGTACCGGATCGAGGGCCCGGCCGGCGGCGAACGGCTGCTGTCCATCACCCCGTTCGGACCGGCCGTGACCGTCCAGCGGGCCCGCCCCCTCCACGACGGCCCGCGCACCCACGTAGTGCGGGCGGAGTTCGTCCTGCGCGGAACCCCCACCGCACCCTTGCGGGAGGTGCCGCTCGATCCGGACCCGCTGCAGCCGCTCATCGACGCGGTCTCGGACCTGCGGGCCGAGCTCGGCGACCTCGCCGAACTCCGCCTCGACCTCCAGCGCGCCCCCAAGTGGGCGCTGCGCGCACGGCGTGCCCAGCTGATGCATGCCGCCCGCCGCACCGAACGCCGCGAGGCCCAGCGGGCCGCACGCTGGCTGCGCCACGACACCGCCGGTCTCGAGGACTCCCTCACCACCCAGCTCCGCCAGCTCGTCACCGGCCGTGACAACGGCCCGGGCAGGCGGCTGGCGATGCCGCCCGTGCCGCGGCGGGTGGAGCGGGAGGAGGCTTTGGGAAAGCTCGCCGCCGACGACCACCTGGTCCGCGTGCAACTTTTGGTGATGTGCGCCTCCAACACCGAAGGGCGCGCGCAGGCCCGCCTCGCCCAGCTCCAGGCCGCCCTGGATGTGTTCGGCGGCCGCTCACGGTGGGCGATGCGCGGGCTACGGGTCGGGCCCTGGCGTTTGGGCGCCGATCACTGGCCCACCCGCCGCGGCTTCGAGCAGCGCTGGACGCTCGGCCTGTGCCGGCCACCGCGGGCGAACTGGGTCCGTCTGGAAGAACTCCTCGGGCTGCTCAAACCGCCCACCGTGCACTGCCGGCTGCCGCTGCTCCCTACCGAGCTGCCCACCTTCCGCTTCGGCGACCCCGCCCTGCTGCTGCAGGGCATCTACCAGCATCCCGACGGACGCCGCCGCCTGGTCGCCACCCACACCGCGGAAACGCTGTTCGAGTGCGCGGTCGGCAAGGCCGGAGGCGGCAAGACCGAACGCGCCCTCGCCCAGGCCATCGCCTACGCCCACGCCGGCGGCGCGCTGATGTTCCTCGACCCGCACCGCGACTCCTGGCCCCGCGCCGCCCCCTTCCTCGCCCACCCCCACCTGATGGGACGGATCGCGCTGATTGACCTCAACACAGGCGGCCCCGATCCGCACGTGAGTTCGTGGAACCCGCTGGCCCTGCAGCACGGCCAGGCCCCACACGAGGTCGTGGAGGCGGTCGCCGACGCCTTCGCCTCGGTCCTGGGCTGGGACGATGCCACCGCGCCCCGCGCGCTGACCATCCTCACCGCCGCGCTCACCGTCCTGACGGCCATCAACCAGACGGCCTGCCAGGCCGGCCGGCTAGAGGATCAGGCCACCCTCTTCCAGGTCCGGCCCCTGCTCACCGACCCCGCCTTCCGCGCCGCAGCGCTGGCCGCGACCACCGGCCGCCTCGATGCCGACACCCGCTCGTGGTGGCAGGCGGTCTTCCCCCACCTGCCCGCGGACGCCTTCGCCGT
The DNA here is from genome assembly GCF_015163075.1 of Streptomyces justiciae. GTDB lineage: Bacteria > Actinomycetota > Actinomycetes > Streptomycetales > Streptomycetaceae > Streptomyces > Streptomyces justiciae. Next base: position 21,200 of record NZ_JADDXU010000024.1, on the reverse strand, counting down.
CGTCCTCAACCCCCTCGCCCGGCTCGCCGCCCACCCCGTCACCCGCGCCTTCCTCGGCCAGCCGGCTGGCGTCTACAACAGCCGCGCCGCCATGGACAACGGCCTCATCGTATGGATCTGCCCCGCCGGAACCGGACCCACCGACCGGCTCCTGACCGCACTCCTCGCCCGCGACCTGCTGCGCGCCGTCCGCTCCCGCCGCGACACCCCCACCCACCAACGCCCGCCGTTCCGCCTGTACTTCGACGAACTGATCACGCTGACCGGCGCCGCCCCGGACACCATCGCCGCGATGTTCGAGGACTTCCGCAAGTACCGCGTCAGTGTCCACGGCATGACCCAACTCCTGGCACGCCTGCCCGCCCCCGTGCGGCAGTCACTCACCCAGAACACCTCCACCCTGTCCACCACCACCGGCTCCACCACCGCCATCGCCCCCATCACCGCCGAATGGGGCGACAACCCCAGCCCGACGGAAGTCGCCGCCCTCGACCGCTACCAGCACTACACGACCCTGACCGTCAACGGACGCCGCATCGGGCCCCTCCGACTCACCGGGTGCCACCTCGACGACGTCTTCGCCGACCAAGCCCGCCCCCACCAGGTCACCGCCCTGACCGCCGCCGCACAGACCACCGCCCGCGCCCAGCCCCTGAACCACCTCACCGCCACCGCCGCCGCTCAACAAGCCCGCGTCCAGGCCTTCCTCACCCACCTGACCGCCGCTCCCGTACGCCTGACCAAAGACAACAGGGGATACCAATGACCCGCCCCCACCCACTCGCGCGGCCCAACACCGGCGCTCACGGCGCCTTGGCCAGCGCCTTTCGCGATACCGCTCCCCAACCAGCCCCGGGGCCTGTCTGCGCCGTCAAGTGCTCCTCGGCACAGCAACACTGGAGGACACCGAGGCGCTCGGACCGATGCCTGTACAAGCCAGCCCAGCTGAACGGGTCAACGGTGCGCCACCGCCATGCTGCCTTGATGGCTTCAGCGCCAAGATCGCCTCTCCCGGGCGAACGGCACAGGCGGACGGCGCTATGACGGTGACCGTGCTGGGGCTGTCGAATGTCGCAGGTTCGTAACTCACCCCAAACCACTTGAGATTTGCGTCAGCGAATCATAGATTCGCTTCTGCCACTTACTGAACAACCGCGCATCACTCGTGTCACACGCTGCACTTGAGGGAGCCTCACATGCGCCATTCCAGGCGTCACGTTCGCAATAACGAAGCATTAGGTACCGAAACCGGCGAGGCCGCTGGCGAGGCTGCGGGCCCGGACCGGTGGCCGCCGGCTACCCGGGCCGTCACCCGTATCGGCCGGGCCTGCGTCATCGAAGGCCTCGCCGACTTCGGCCCCGACGACCTCCGCCTGGTCCGCGACCGCTTCCCCCACCAGCACGTCACCCTCGACGGCGACGTCATCACCGTCTGGCCCGCACCCCTGCCCCACCCCTGACCACACCGCCACGCAGCCGGCCCACCGACGCCAGCCGGCCCGCCCGCGGCCAGAAACCCTTCAACCAAGCACCCTCTCCTGCCGAAAGGACACGCGTTGCCATGACCAGCCTGGGCACCACCAGGTTCACCCGGCGCCTGTTAGCCGTGACGATCACAGCAGGCCTGGCCCTCACCACCACCAACTGCGCCGGCTCCCCCTCCAGTCCCCGGCCCGATCACACCGACCCCACCCCCACACCCGCCGCCCACACCGGCAGCAGCACACCGCGCACCCAGACCGGCCAGACGACGGTGCTGGCCGAACTCGACGGGCCAGCCGGCCTCACCCTGGTGCTCACCGCGGCCGAACGCGACCAGACCGGCTACCTCACCCTGCGCGGCACCCTGCACAACACCTCCAACGCCCTCGTCACCGTGCCCGCCCAGTTACGCGGCACCGAGGACGACATCGTCAAAACCAGCCCCTCCCTGGCCGGCGCCACGCTCATCGACTTCACCCACCACAAGCGCTACTACGTGCTGCGCGACACCGACGGCAACCCCCTGACCACCATCGGCCTGACCCGCCTCAAACCCCACCAGAAGGCGGAGGTGTTCATGCAGTTCCCCGCACCACCCGCCACCACCAGCCACGTCGGCTTCCAGATGCCCCTGTTCGACACCACCACCATCACCATCACCGGATAAGGCCCGCCGGCATGCCCCGTCTCCGAACACACCACACCGTGCTCCGCCTGGCCCTGGTCTTCTCGGTCGCACTGGCCCTCGCGCTGGCGCTGGCTGGCGCCATCGGCGGAAACCGAGACGTCGCGCCCACGGCCGCCAGCGCCCGCGGCGCCGGAGAGTCCGACGCCCCCTCGCCGACGCCCTCGTTGGCGCTGCGCCCCGGCACCCGCCTCGCACCCGAGCGCATTCTGGACTTCTCCTCCACCCCACTCGCTTTGAGCTATGTCATCACCGATCAAGACGCTGCGCCCTCCGACCACGGCACTGCTGGGCCGCCGGCCTCCCGCACACCAGGCCAGGACGGTGCCGGGCAGACCGGCACCGCCTCCGCCACGCCTTCCGCACCCGCGCAGCCCAGCAGCACCGCCTCGGCAACGGCCGAGCCGCCCAGCACCCCCTCCGGCACGCCGTCGCCGGCGCCGTCCGATGCCGGCCAGAAGGTGAGCCTGTACAGCCTGATCGCCGCCGCTCTCCTTGCAGCTGCCGCCCTCGCCCTCGCCCTGCGCAGAACCCGACGACACCCAATGAAGGGCCGTAAGACCGGTATGGGCACGAAGGCTGCACAGCCCACGCACGCGCCGACTGCGGCCGGGGAAGCGGACAGGCCGGCGGGCATCGTGCTCCTGGATGCCGCACTGCGCACCATGGCCCACCACAAAGCCCAACTGCCGGAACCAGCGAGCCTGCCTGCGGTACGCGGCGCCTGCATCGGCACCACGACGCTTCGCCTCCTGTGTGACGACCCCGCTACCGAGCCGCCCGCACCCTTCACGGCCGGCCGCGACGACCACTGGGTGCTGCCGGACGACGCCGACCTACTGGACACGGACACCGCTGCACAGGTGCCCGCTCCCTACCCCGCCCTGGTCACCCTCGGCACCACCGACAACGGCGAACTGCTCCTGCTGAACCTCGCCGCCCTGCCCGCCCTGCTCCTCGACGGCGAACCCGCACACGTCCGCGAGGTCTGCACCGCCCTGGCCGTCGAACTCGCCACCAGCCCGTGGGCTGACGGCCTCGAACTCATCACCGTGGGCTGCGGTGACGGCCTCGATCATCTGCTGCCCGCCCCGATCATCACCCCCCTCCCGGACAGCCAGCACGCCGTACGAGAAGCGACCGAACGGCTCCTGGAAGCACACCAGTTACCCGACGCGCGCCGGCAACCGCTGGTAGTCCTGTGTGCCGACCCGCTCACCGCGGAAACGGCCTGGCACTTCGCCGACCTCGCCACCACCCCCGCCACTCGCCCCCTCACCCTCATCGCACCCGCCGACACCACCGCACCCCACCTCCCTGAATCGCCCGTCCTCGACACCGCAGCCGACCGCGCCCAGTACCTCGAGTACCTGGACAGGTGGGTCACCCTGCAACGCCTCACCCCAGCCGCCTACCAGGAGATCACCAACACACTCCGGTCAGTCTCCAGCCACCCGCCCCGTTCTCACCGCATCGGACACGGCACGCGAGAGAACGCTGCGGACGCCGGCGTACGCGCGCCCGACCAGAGCGAGCAGACTCCGAAGGCCAACTCACCAGAACTCCAAGGCACTTCATCAACCAGACTGGCGGACACGTCAACGGCCCCCGAGGACGGCAGCGGCAGCGGCAGCGGCAGCGGCGAGGTCTTTCCCGCGCTGCTCAGGGCGCTACGCCCCGCGACGACCGATCTCTCACGTCCGGCGGGGGCCTCGTCCGCAAGGAGGCTCCCGGCACAAGGGGGCACTGCCAACCAGACTGACGGCAGCGTCGTACTACCGGGGTCAGACACGGACCGCAGCCCTGCCAGTAGCGCGCCGCAGATCCGGGTCCTGGGCCCGGTCGAGGTCGACGGCCTCGATGCCAGCGGACACGGCCCCCGCATCGCCCAACTCGCCGCCCTGATCTATTTCAAACCCGGCCGCACCGCCGAGGCACTCTGCACCGACATGGACCCCGCCCACCCCTGGTCCACCACCACCCTCAACGCCCGCCTGCACGGCCTGCGCGCCGCCCTCGGCAACGACCCCACCGGCAGGCCGTATGTCCCGCGCCGTAAATCCGGCGACGACCCCTACCACCTCAACCCCACCGTCACCTGCGACTGGACCCGCTTCCAACACCTCACCCACGACGCACTCTCGGATGAGGGCACCGACGTCCCCCACGTCGAACGACTTGAGGAAGCCCTCGCGCTGGTCCGCGGCACGCCCTTCGACGGCAAACCCCTGCCCTGGGCCGCACCCCTACTGCAGGAAATGACCACCGCCATCACCCAGGTCGCCCACACCATCGCCACCCACCGCACGAGCCCCGGACCCGACCACGACCTCGACCGGGCCCGCCGGGCCATCGCCCGCGGCATCGACATCGACGAAACCGCTGAAGTCCTCTACAGGGATTGGATCCTGGTCGAGCAGGCCGCGGGCAACCGGCACGGCGTCCAGACCGCCATCAGCCGCGTCCAGCACATCAACCGCGCTCTCAACTCCCCCTTGGAAAAGGAGACCGAGCAACTCATCGACTCGCTTCTCGGTCCCGCCGGACACACCTAGGCCACCCACCCATGACCACGACACACGACACCACCCGCACCCGGCCGCCCACCCACGACGCCACCACACCCCTTGCTCCGAACGCGGCCCCCGGACCGCGGAACGACGGCACCCAGACATCCGCCGCGTCCAAGCCCACCGGCTCGGCCACGCGGGCGACACCCCCAGTGCACGGACTCCTCGTCACTGCCATCGCCAGCGGCGCCATCCTCATCGCCGGCATCGGGTTCGCGGGCTCCTACACCGCCGTCCGTGACCTCGCCGCAGACAAGGGCTTCGGTGGCTTCGCCAACCTGTTCCCTATCGGCATCGACGCCGGCATCTGTGTCCTGCTCGCCCTCGACCTCCTCCTCACCCACCACCGCATCCCCCTGCCTCTCCTACGGCACACCGCCTGGCTCCTGACCGCGGCGACCATCGCCTTCAACGCCGCCAGCGCCTGGCCCGACCCCCTCGCCACCGGCATGCACGCCGTCACCCCCCTGCTGTTCATCACCACCGTCGAAGCCGCCCGCCACGCCACCGGCCGCATCGCCCACATCACCGCCGGCACCCACATGGACAGCATCCGCCTCGCCCGCTGGCTGCTCGCCCCCGCGGCCACGTTTCTGCTGTGGCGGCGCATGAAACTGTGGGAACAACGCTCCTACACCCAAGCCCTCACCCTTGAGCAACAACGCCTGCTGTACCAGGCCCGATTGAGGAGCCGGTACGGACGCACCTGGCGACACAAAGCCCCCGTCCAAGCCCTCATCCCCCTCCGCCTCACCCGCTACGGCATCCCCCTCCCCCACACCACCCCAAGCGCACCTCCAACCCCTGGCCGCATCAACCCAGCCGCCGCGCAACCAGCCCCCAGCCAGGCAGCCGCAGCCGACGGCCCACGCCAACAGACCAATGACGGGCACGCCCACACACAGCCCGAAACTACAAACCGAGCCACTTCATCGCCGCAAGCCACCCGCACAGGTCCCTCGAGTGCATCCGCCGAGGGCATCGGGCAGGGGTCCGGCCCGCGACAACTGCACACCCCTCACCAGGCGTTCAGCAACGCTTCCCGTACACCAACCACACCGACACACTGGGCCTGGTGGGAGCCAGCACACAGCCACACCCGCATACCCGAGCCACACGACCCCTTCAACCATCGGGCACGACCCGCAACCGAAGTCACCCACGAAAACACGGCACTTAACACCCAACAAACCGACACCCCGGCATCGGCGCCCGCGCCCCGACGTGAAACCCGTCTGGAAAAAGACCCCGACCTCAGCGACGCCTCACCGGCACGCCACCGCCGAACCGAAGAGTCTGCGCTCCCGAGCACCTCCGGCCCTGCAGCCCTGCACGCAGAAGCCGACGCCACCGCCACGCCGGAGGACCATCAGCGACTCGGCAGTGGTCCGGACAAGCCCATTGCCACGCACTCCACCCGCAGCCACCCCACCCCGCACCCCCACACCGCGTCCCCAGCACGGCGGACCGGCGCGAACCACGAATCCAGACCGCCAACCCCCGTAGAACCGAGCCCGATTCACTACGCACATGTCGCGCCCGAGGCGCCAGACGATCCGCCTCCGCGCGGCCAGGTCAACGACTTGACGCACCCACCACCCACAAACAGCCAGCCGACCCTGACCGACCGCTACTACCTCGAATGGATGAACTACCAGACACAACACGGCACCGAACCCACCCCCGACCAGCTCTCCACCCACCTCGCCGCCCAAGGGCTCCTCGGACGAGGCGGCAACCCCGTCAGCCCCTCAAACCTGCGCCGACACTTCCTCAACTGGCGCATCTACAACCTCTGGGCAGCCCGCCGCACACACCACGACACACCATCCGCCGCCGACATCGCCCACCAATGCGCCATCCACCACATCACCGGCCAATACAACCGCCCCATCACCCCCACCTACATCACCCAACACACCCCCGAATTCCAACGCCGCTGGCACACCCTCACCCACCAGTCAAGTCGCACCCCGTAAGTTGTTTAGCAGTCCGGAAGAATGGCGAGTGACTCCAAGCGGGTGTTCTGTCAGCCTTCGCGCGGGTTCAATTTGCGGGTCGGCGCATGGTGAACAGGCCGGCTTGGGGTTCGGTGAGGATCCCGCGGCTCACGAGGCATTTACGCTTGGCCCGGACGCCTTCGCTGCACAACCGCGGGCAGCACGAAAGCCATACCATCGGCCTCGCCCGAAGGAACGCTACTCGAAGCCGCATCGATCAGCGCAAGCAACGTCATCATCGGGCTGCTCGTGACGCCCGGCCAACCACTAGTGTGTCCGGTCGGCCGCTGTCGGGAGTGATCGAGCTCGCCGGGCGGGCAGCCCTTCCCACGCCGCGCGCGTCATGGCGCGCCCGGCGCGGCCAACTAGGCTTCGAGGTGATTCAGCCCCTGGCGCCGGCGAGGAGACGGGCGGCTTCGACCAGGCCGGACGCCCCGGCTTCGCCTCGTGCCAAGACCTCGTCGGGGCGCGCTCCGCGCTCCCGCACGGCATCCGCGAAGTGCCGGATGTCCTTGTGCATGAGCAGCTCAAGATGTTCGGCGAGTGCCGGAGTGATGTCCGTCCCCAGCGAGCGCAGCGCCGCGCTCCCTCCGCTGCTCGCGTCGATGGTGTCGATCAACGAGGGCAGATCGAGGCCGACTTCGGCGGCCAGCGCGAGGACGTCCTCCGCGTTCTTCATGTTGGTAATGGTCAGCGCGTTGTTGAACAACTTGGTCAACTGCCCGCTTCCCACCGGGCCCATCAGCCGCACAGTGTCGCTGAACGCCTCGAACACCGGACGCGCTGCCTGGAAGGCTTCCTGCGTCCCGCCGGCAAACGTGGTCAGGGTGCGTGCCCTGGCGCCTGGACCGCCCCCACTGACCGGGGCATCGAGGTAGACGGCGCCCGCTTGCGCGACGTGTGCGGCGATCCTCTCGGCCTCACTCGGATCACCCGTGCCGTGGTTGACGATGATCGTGCCGGGGGCGGTGTTCTCCAACAGTCGCTGCCCGTCGAGCACGTCCCATATGTCGTCGTCGTCGCGCAGACACAGGCCGATCAGCTCCGTGGCGGCCGCGACAGACGCCACCGAGTCGTGGACCCCGTGCGGCACAGACGCGACCGCCGACAGCGACGCCGGTCGGCGTACCCAGACGTGCAGTTCGAAGCCTCGCTCGGCCACGGCCTCGGCCATGGGGCCGCCCTGGTCGCCGAGCCCGATGAAACCGACCTTGCTGATGCTCTTCATGTGCGTGCTCTTCTCTCGTCGAGTCGTGGTGTGCTGCGGGGTGCCGTCCGAGGGGGTCTGGGGTCAGCCCAGCTGGGGGGCTGTGATGTCCCACAGGCGCTGGGCGTTCGCGGCGTCGAGTGCGTAGGCGGCGACACCGGGGACGCCCAGTTCCGTGGGGCGGGAGGTGACCGTCGGGGCCTCGTTGACGTCTTCGAAGTAACGACCGCCGATTCCTTCGGCCAGCGGGGAGGCGGCCAGGAACACCGAGGTGGCCGCGCCCTGCTCGATCGTCTTGCGATAGGGCTCGGGCGTCTTCAGACCGCCGGTGTGCCGCTGGAGGTTGGTGGCGATCGCACCCGGGTGCAGTGCGTTCGACCGGATGCCGTCGCCGGACCAGCGCCGGTCGGCCTCGACGGCCATGAGAACCTCCGCGGTCTTGGACTGACCGTAGGCGCCCAGTGCGTCATACGGGCGGAATCGGTAGTCGAGGTCGTCGAAGACCACCGGCGAGAACAGATGCCCGCTGGACGACACCGTCACCATGCGTGCGCCCCCGGCGGCGGCCATGGCCGGGCGCAGGCCCAGGGCCAGGGCGAAGTGCCCCAGGTAGTTGGTGGCGAACTGCTGCTCGTGTCCGCCGGTGCCCCGTTCCAGCTCGGGCAGCATCATGATCCCGGCGTTGTTGACCAGGATGTGCAGCGGGCCGGACCACGAGGCGGTGAACGCCTGCACCGAGTCCAGCTCCGCGACGTCCACACGGGCGACGCCGATGGCGTCGTTGCCGGTCGCGGCGCGCAGGGAGGCCGCGACCACCTCTCCGGCGTCGGGGCGCCGGACCGCGAGGGTGACCTCGGCACCGGCGGCGGCCAGGGCCCGCGCGGTCTCCACTCCGATACCCGACGTGGCGCCGGTGATCACGGCGCGCTTGCCCCGGAGGTCGACGCCCTCGATCACCTGGGAGGCGGTCGAGTGACGGTCGAAGGGGCTCTTGAACAGTTCAGACATGAGCAAGTTCCTCAGTGGGTCTGGTCAGAACAGTGGGATGGCCCGCTCACACTGTTGGTTTCCGGCGGGCTCCGTGCAAACCACTGTGCACCATTCGATGCAGGACGCCCAGGTCTGCCCGACCCTGGGAGTGTCAGGGCCACCCAGTGCGGGCCCCACGTCCGTACGCTGGTGGGCATGACCTCCAACGACGATCCCGGCCCGCTGGCCACATACCTGCGGGTGCGCAGAGAACTGGTCCGGCCGGAGGCCGTGGGCATCCCGGACACCGGCAACCGTCGCGTTCCCGGCCTGCGCCGGGAAGAGGTGGCCTTCCTCGCCGGCGTCAGCTCCGACTACTACGTCCGCCTGGAACAGGGGCGTGACCGGCACCCCTCCGAGCAGGTGCTGGTCAGCATCGCGCAGGCACTGCAACTGGACGAGGACGCCACGGCCTACCTCCTGAAGCTGGCCGCCTCCCCCGGCCGCCGCCGACGGCGCTCCGGCTCGCCCGAGAAGGTCAGTGACGGCATCCGGACTTTGATCGGCACCTGGCCGCTGACCCCGGCGTACGTCCACAGCGCGTACATGGACATCCTCGCCGCCAACCCCCTCGCCGTAACACTGTCACCGTTCAACGCGCCGGGGCACAACAGTGTGATCGCGGCCTTCCTGGAGCCTGAGCTGCGGTCGTTGCACGCGGACTGGGAGGAGATGACCGCCAGGGTTGTGCCCTATCTGCGTTCCGTCGCCGGCCCGGACGTCGACGAACCCCGCCTGGTCGAGATCGTGGGTGAACTCTCGATACGCAGTGAACGCTTCCGCAAGCTGTGGGCGCGGCAGGACGTCAAACACAAGTCGAGCGGTACCAGCCTGCTCAGGCACCCTCAAGTGGGACCCCTTGAGCTGCACTACGAGAAGTTGCTGGTGCCCGGCGCTCCCGGTCAGACCCTGGTCACCTACCACGCCGAACCGGGCAGCGACTCCGAGGAACGCCTGCGTCTGCTGGCCTCGCTGAACGGTGCCGCGCACCCGTCCGCGGACGCCGAGCGCAGCACCGCCGACAGCTGATCTCGGCCGGGCGCCGCCGGACCGTCGGCCCCTGTCGTCGTGGCGGCCTCTCGGGCCGCGGGCCCCGTCCGCGTGTCACGCGCGGCGCAGGCCCCCCCGGCCGAACGGATCTGCCCTGGGAGGGAATGCCGCACGTGGTGGAGGCGTTTGCCATCATGTCCGTGGCCGCTCCCTGGCTACGTGGCGGAGCGATTGGTTCACACGGTTGTTTCCGTACTGCACTTTGTAGGAGCGATGACGACACATCGTCCCGAGCGCCCGGCGGCACCCGGGCCCCAGACCATTCACGACGACGCCTGTCCGGTGTTCGGTCCCGCACTGGAGCTGGTGGGTCGGCGGTGGACGGGTTCGATCCTGACCGCGGCGGCGCAGGGTGCCACCCGGTTCAGCGAGTACAGGGCCGCCATCTCCGGCATCTCCGACCGGTTGCTCGCGCTGCGCCTCAAAGAGCTCGGAGAGGCCGGTCTCGTCGATCGCTCGGTCATTCCCAGCACCCCGGTACAGGTCCGCTACACCCTCTCACCGGACGGGATCGCCCTGGTGCGGGCCTTGCAGCCGCTGGCCCGTTGGACACGGGGCCGGGAGGACGACACGCCGCAGTGATCGTATGAGCGCGGGTCCCGTCACTTCGTCCGCTTCGCGGCTCAGGCGGCCGCCCCGCTGCGGTAGACACGCGGAGACACGCCTGTCACCTGCTTGAACGCCGTGCTCAGGGCGCTTTCGGAGCGGTATCCCACGGAGCGGGCGATGACGGCGAGGGTGTCGGTGCTGTGCCGGAGGCGGTGCGAGGCCAGTTCGATGCGCCAGCGTCTCAGGTAGTCGAGCGGGGACAGGCCGACGGACCGCTTGAAACGCTCCGCCAGTGTCGAGCGCGACACGCCGCTGACCTCCGCGATCTCGGCGACCGTCCAGGGACGGTGCGGCGCGGCATGCAGCGCGCTCAAGGCGGGGCCGACGATCGGGTCCGCCAGTCCCGCCAGCCAGCCCGGCGCGTGCCGGGTGGTCTGCGCCAGGTGGATGCGCAGGGCATGCACGAGCATGACGACGGCCAGGTGCTCCCCCACCAAGGTCGCCGCCGGCGGACGGTGGGAGAGTTCCCGGGCGATCTGTGCCAGGGCCCAGCGCAGGGTCTCGGACTGCGGAGCCGAGGCCGGCACGTGCAGGATCGCAGGCAGTGCGTCGAGCAGCAGCACCCGGGCACGCTCCCCGAAGGTGAAACCGCCGCCGATCAGAACGACTTCGTCCCCCGTCCCCGTGCGCGCGAAGCCGTCGTCCGCGTCGGCGAACACCTCGCTCGCGTCCACGGGGGGAACGTCCGGCCCTCCGCGGAGCACGAAGGGAAGGGGCCGGGTGAGCAGGAAGCAGTCCCCTTCCCCGAGTTCGACGCAGAGGTCCTCGTCCGGCACGAGCAGCTCGCACGAGCCTCGCTCGACGGCGTTGAACTTCACCCCGCGAGGAGCAGGGAAGCGCACCGCCCAGTCGCCCCCGGCGGTCAGTCCGGACGACACGTGTCCCCGTGTGCGCAGCAGAGCCAGCACATCCTCCAGCGGGTCCACGCAAGCTCCTCGAACGTGTGACAGTGAAAGAACCACTGTTCATCATAGATGCCGTGAAATGGCTCGCGAGTGCGGCCGCCCGCAGCCGCCATCGCGAACCCAGCCGAACATAAGGCGCTTACTTTTCGTAAGTCGCTCACGCCATGTTTGCCACCGTTCGGCAACCGGCGCATCGTTGTGAACATGACCGATTACGGACGCACCCTTTCCTTCGGTGTGAGCCTCGACCCCGCTGCCGACGCCCTCGGCACCACACGTCGGCTCGCCCAACTCGCCGACGACAGCGGTCTGGAGCACCTCGCGGTCCAGGACCACCCGTACGTGCCCGGTCACCTGGACGCGTGGACCCTGATCACCCACCTCGCCGCCGTCACCCGGCGGATCTCCTTCCTCACCGACGTGGCCGATCTTCAGATGAGGCCGCCGATCATGCTCGCCAAGGCGGCGGCGTCCCTGAGCGTCCTCACCGAAGGCCGCGTCCGCCTCGGCGTCGGGGGCGGCGGCATCCCCGACGCCATCGCCTCGATGGGCGGCCCCGCACGACGCGGCGCCGACATGGTGGCGTACGCCGAGGAGTCGGTGGACCTCATCCGACGCGCGCTGCACGGAAGCACCGTCCAGCTGCACAGCCCGTACCACACCATCGAGGGCTACCGGGCCGGTCCCGTACCGCCGTGGCCGACGGAGATCCTCCTCGGCGCCCAGAAGCCGAAGATGCTGTCGCTGGCCGGCCGGGCCGCAGACGGCTGGATCTCGCCGCTGAACATCTACGTGCCGCCCGGCGAAGTCCCCTCGCGTCAGGCCCTCGTCGACGAGGCGGCGACGGCGGCGGGCCGCGACCCGCGCTCGCTGCGGCGCGTGTACAACGTGATCGGCTCCATCGGCGCCGGTCGTGGCGGCCAGGGACTCGTCGGTGATGTCTCCGTGTGGACCGAGACCCTCAGCGAATGGGCGGTGGAACTCGGCTTCGACACCTTCGTCTTCTGGCCCGCGGCGGACCCGGAGGAGCAGACCCGGCGTTTCGCCCGTGAGGTCGTTCCCGCCGTCCGTGCCGAGGTGCAGCGCCTGCGGGGCACCCGGTGAACGCGGTCACCCTCGATGCGGCCGACGGGCGCACCGGCAAACTGGTCACGCCCGACGACCAGCGCTACGGCAGGCTGCGGTCGACGTTCACGACAGTGGGACGACCGGCCCTCGTCGCCCTGCCCGAGAACCCGGGCGACGTGGCGGAGGCCCTGGCGATGGCCCGCCGCGAGGGGATGGCCGTCTCGGTGCGCAGCGGTGGACACGGGCTGTCGGGCCGCAGCACCAACGAGGGCGGCATGGTCATCGACCTCAGTGCCCTCAACGGCGTGGAGGTGCTCGACCGGACCGCCCGCCTGGTCCGGGTCGGGCCCGGAGCCCGGTGGGCGCAGGTAGCCCAGGCCCTCGCACCCCACGGCCTCGCCATCAGCTCCGGCGACCACGGGAACGTAGGCGTGGGCGGCATCGCCACCGGCGGAGGCGTCGGCTGGCTGGTGCGGCACTACGGGCTCACCGTGGACCATGTCCGGGCGGTGGAAGTGGTGCTGCCCGACGGCAGGTTCGTACGGGCCGACCGCGACCGCGAACCCGACCTCTTCTGGGTGATGCGCGGAGCGGGCGCCGGAGCCGGCATCGCCGTCGCCTTCGAGATCGAGGCGGCCGAGATCGGTTCGGTGGGCGTCGTCCAGCTGGCCGCCGCCGTCGACCCGGCCGGGGAGACCCTCCTGCGCTGGGAGCGGACGATGGCCGCCGCGCCGCGCACGCTGTCCACCGCGGTGACCCTGGTGCCGCGAGGGACGTCGGCCACGGCCGCGTTGATCACCGCCGTGGTGGCCTCGGAGGATCCCGACCTACTGCGGTCCTCGGTCGAGCCGCTCCTCGGCATCGGCGACGTGAGCGTCCAGGACGCGCGCATCATGCCGTACCGAGGGCTCGTTCCTCTGGCCCATCTGCACCCCAACACCGGCGGCATGCCGTCGGTGACCACCAACGGGCTGCTGACACGCATGACGAAGGACGCCGCCAAGTCCCTCGTGGCCACCGCGTCCGGCCCCACACCGGCCCTGCTGCAGTTGCGTTCGCTCGGCGGCGCGGTCAACGACGTCGGCCCGGACGAGACGGCCTACTCCCACCGCCACCAGCGCACGCTCGTCGTCGCCTCGATGTTCCCGCCGGACGACCGGGCCGACCTGGACCGGGCCTGGCAGGCCCTCGCTCTGCATACCGACGGCGCCTACGTCAACTTCGAGAGCCACCCCGACGACGTCACCCGCGACCGTGCCTACCCGGGCTCGACCGGAACCAGGGTGCGCGACCTCTGGCGGCGCTACGACCCCGACGGGGTCCTGCACCCCTGACGGGTGCCCCTCCGGCCGGCCCGACGGCCCGGCCATGCCCCAAGACCTGTGCGGCGACGACCTCGTCGCCGCACGGCGGGCGAGCGCGCCGGCCCTCCCGGTCCCGCGCTCGTCCCTCTTTTCCCTCTCATCCAACCGACCGCTCACCGAGCCGGCTGTTCGGTGACCGATGCATACGGAGACATCCCTGATGGCCACGCTGCTGCACATCGATTCCTCCATCTTCGCCGGAGAGGATTCCGCGTCCCGCTCGGCGACCAAGGCGTTTCGCGACGCCTGGCAGGAGCAGCACCCTGGGGGTGAGGTCGTCTACCGCGACCTGTCCCGCACGCCCGTCCCGCACATCGACGCGGCCGCCCACACGGCCGGCTTCCTGCCCTCGCAGGACCACAGCACCGATCAGGCGGCCGCCTTCGCGGCGCGGGCCGCGCTCATCGAGGAACTGGAGCAGGCCGACGCCGTCCTGATCGGGGCGCCGATGTACAACTACTCGATCCCGTCCACGCTGAAGGCGTGGCTGGACAACGTCATCCTCTTCGGGCGGACGGCCGGTGCCGCTCCCTCGGCCAAGGGCACACCGACCGTCGTGGTGGCCAGCCGTGGCGGCTCCTACGCCCCCGGCACCCCCAAGGAGCCCTACGAGTACGTCCAGAACTACCTCGAGGCGGTACTCGCCGACATGCTCGAGCTGGACGTGCACTTCATCGTGCCCGAGCTGACCATGGCTCCGGACAACCCCGCCATGGCCGAGCTGGTGCCCCTGTACGAGGAGTCCCGCGACCGGGCCCTGGCGGAAGCGGTCGCGAAGGCCAAGGAGTTCGCGGGACGTGCCGCCGCCTGAGCCGCGGCCGGTCGCGCACGAGGGCGCCGCTGCTGCATGAGGCCCCAGCTCCCGCCCCGACAGCGAACGTGGTCCACACGTCGACGGGGGCGGGGGCCGGGGCCGCACAGCCTTTGGATGTCCCGCGGGGGTGCGGAGACAGAAGGGCGGGATCAGTGCGCGTCCCGCGCCGACGCCGTAGCCGTTGTACGGCGGCTCGTCGACGACTTCGCCCTCTTCACCGCGCCGTCGGCGATCAGGGCAGGGCCGCGGACGCCAGGTCCCACAGCCGGTCGGCGGCTTCCGGGTCGACCGCGTGCGCGGCGACGCCGCCCGGCGTCTCGTCCGCGTCGGTGACCACCTCGGCCTCCTGGTTGTCCTCGAAGTACCTGCCCGTGCCCCCTTCCAGCAGCGGAGACGCGGCCAGCAGCACCGAAGTGGCGGCACCCTCCTCAGGTGTCTTGTAATAGGAGGTCTTGATGATCTCGCCGTTCTCGTCGATGGCACCCATGGCCCGCATGGTCTCTTCGTCGACGTGGCGCTGAAGGTTGGTGCTGATCCAACCGGGATTCAGCGCGTTGGCGGTGATGCCGTCACCGGCCCAGCGCCGGGCGCCGGCGGCGAGCAGGACGTCCGCGGTCTTGGACTGCCCGTAGGCCGCCCAGCGGTCGTAGGGACGCTTCTCGAACTGGGGGTCCTCGAAGTCGAACGGAGCGGTGCGGTGAGCGCCGGAGCTCACCACAACCAGCCGAGCCGATCGGGAGGCGGCGAGGTTCGCGTGCAGCTGGGTCGCGAGGGCGAAGTGACCGAGGAAGTTGGTCGCCAGCTGGAGTTCCCACCCCTCCTCGGTGACCTGGCGCGTCGGGATGGCCATCACCCCGGCGTTCGCGACCAGGATGTCCAGAGGACCGTCCCAGCGCTTGCCGAACGCTTCCACCGAGCGGAGGTCCGCCAGGTCCAACTCCTCCACACGGATCTCGCCCCGGGCACTCTTCCCGGCCCATTCCGCCCGCAGCGCCTCGGCCGCGGCGGTGTCACGAACGGCCACCGTGACCTCGGCGCCAGCGCCCGCCAGCGCGAGGACGGTCTCCACACCGATGCCCGACGCCCCGCCGGTGACGACGGCGCGCCGTCCGGAGAGGTCGACACCATCGATCACCTCGTGCGTGGTCGCGTGAGAGTGAAACGGTGTGGTCACACGGGATGTGGTCATGTTGTGCTTCCTGTCTCTTCGAGCGTGCGACTCCACGGTAGGAAGAGGAGGGCGGACAATGAATGCTCTCTCGTCCGGCATGCTTGTCCGATCGTCCAGCCAGAGCGTGTGACGCCTGCGGTGACGCGATGTCCGTCACCGGACAGGACTCGGCCGACGTCTCGCCCGTGGCGTCGGTGCGGCGTCCAAAGCGCCGCACCGACGCCGCCGGGGGCGACTCAGTGGCTGCCGGTGCCGGCCCAGTGCTCTTCCAGGGCGGCCGCGACCTCCGCGGGGCGATCGAGGACGGTCCAGTGGTTGCAGTCGAGGTGCAGAACCCGGGCGTTGATCGCGGCCCCCAGCCGGTCCGCGAACTCGACCTGGCAGGCGGGGTCGAGCTTGCCCCAGAAGACCAGGCCCGGTGCCGTCACCTTGGCCAGATCCGGTTCCCACTCGGCGCCCACCGTCAGGGCGGAACGGTAGAGCTTGAGGATGCTGTCCTTCATCTCGTCGTCCAGGTGACGGGCCGTCTCCCGCGCCGCCTCCTCGGCCACGTCGAAGCTCCGCACCAGTTCGACGAGCGACGGCACGTCGAGCCCCGCCATGAACGCGTCGCCCTGGTCGGCGTCCTGCCAGATCTTCGCGAGCGGATGCCACACGTACGCCGCGCTGACCGGCCCGTTGCCGCCCGCCCAGGTGCGGATCAGATCGGGCCGCAGGGAGGCCACGCGCGCGGTGAGGATGCACCCCCAGTCGTGACCGACCAGGTCCACCGGCTCACCGATCTCCTCGAGTCGCGCGATGAGCCACTGGACGTACTCGTCCTTGGAGGAACCGAAGCCTTCGGGACGCGCGGCACCGAACCCGGGCAGATCCCAGGCCTCCACATCGGTGCGGGACAGGTGCTGTCGAACGCCGTCCCAGACACGGTGAGTGTCCGGAACACCATGGATCAGAATCGCAGGCATGAGTGTGGGTTCCTTCGTGACGGAAACGTCTACCGGAGCGGCAGTCAGAACATCGCTAGACACGTCATCGTCATCGCGGTAGCCGGGAATGCTGCCGACAACAACCATACGCTGCGCACCGGACCCGACACGAACACTGTTTGCCACTGATGCCCCAAGGGGTAACACCGTGTGGAGCGACGCGCGGGGCGAAGGTCGTCTTGCCGACGCCCGGTGCGCCCGACACCACTATGACCGGCTGCTGACCGCCGGTGCGCGATTCGATCTCCCGCACCATCACCGACAGCCGGGCCGGCTCCGCCTCCCGGCCCACGAAGTCGTCGATCATCCGTCCGTTCACCTCGTTCCAGATTGCCCGTGCGGCGACCAGCAGGGCGTCGCCTGCCGCTCGGGACGGGGGCTCCGACAGCTGCTCAGCCGTACCTCACGGGCGCGGGCCCGAACTCGGCGCGCCCGCGGTCACTTCGCCGTCCCGAGGGTTTCCCCGCGAGACGAACGCGTCCCGAGGGTGCTGCACCGAGGCCAGCGAGACGATGTCCCTTCCGTAGAGGGCGGCCGTTGTCCAGACCGCCAGCACGCGCGTCTTCCGCTCCCATGTCGGCACGGCGAGCACGTGGTAGCCACGGTGCATGAGCCAGGCCGGGAAGCCCTTGATCACCAGGCGCCGGTACTGGAAGATGCCGCGGCCCAGCCCCAGTGTGGCCACGACGCCAAGGCTGTGGTGGAGGTAGTCCTTCGTCCGCCGCCCGCACAGGGAGGCGACGATGTTCTTCGCCAGGAGCCTGCCCTGGCGCACCGCGTGCTGCGCGTTGGGCACGGTGCGCGCTCCCGGCGCGGCGGCCAGGTCCGGTACGGCCGCGTCGTCGCCGGCGGCCCACACGTCCGGGACGGGCTCCGCCTCCGTGCCGACCCGGAGGTCAGGCCGTACGACGATCAGGCCCCGCTCGTCGATCGGCAGGTCGGTGTGGCGTTGGACGACCGGGTTGGAGGCGTTGCCGGCCGCCCACACGATCAGTCCCGAGTCGAACTCCTTCCCGCTGGACAGCACGACGTGACCGTCCTCCGCGGCCACCAGCTGGGTGTTCAGGTGAACGTGGGCACCGCGGCGCTCCAGGGAGCGGACCACCCAGGCACCGGGGGCGTCGCTCACCTCGGGGAGGATGCGGTCGCGGGCCTCCACCAGGTGGAAGGAGAGCTCCTCGAAGCCGATCTCCGGATAGCGCTTGAGCAGCGCCGTCGCCAGCGCGAGCAACTCCCCGAAGCCTTCGACCCCCGAGAATCCGCCGCCGACGAAAGTGACCGTGAGCAGCTTCTGGCGCTCAGGTCCGTGCGGCAGTGAGGCCGCCCGGTCGAACGAGGTGAGCAGCCGGTCCCGGATGGCGACGGCCTCCTCGACGTGTTTGAGACCGAAGGCCTGGTCGTCCAGGCCGGGGATGGGGAAGACGCGGGTGACCGCGCCCGCGGTGACCACCAGGATGTCGTAGCGCAGTTGGTAGTCGGGCCCGCGCGCCGGCCGGACGGTGAGGGTCCGGTCGGCACTGCTGATCGTCGTCACCGCCCCGGCGAGCACGCGGGTGCGGCGCAGATGCCGGCGCAGGGACACCGCGGCGTGCCGGGCCTCGACGGAGCCCGCCACCACCTCCGGCAGGAAGGGCTGGTACGTCATGTAGGGGCGTGGGTCGACCACCGTCACCCGGGCCTCGCCCCGACGCAGTCTCTTCTCCAGTCCCCGGGCCGTGTAGAAGCCGGCGTAGCCACCGCCGACGATCACGATCTCACGCACGTTGTCCTCTATCCGACGCGACTTTCTGCTGCTCCTGGAACACATATGCAGACCGGTCGCGAGGGTTGTCTGTGACAGATGCGGCGTCGTCGATCGTCCACACCTTGTCACACGACCGAGCCGACTCCGGTCTTTCAGGACAACCGGTGACGAATTCCCGAGAACGCGTGGCCTGCCGCGCCGACGGGTCGGGCCCTGTCTCCGGAGAAGGAGCGCGTGCCGAGGCACGGGAGGGAACCGGGTTTCATGCCACTGACAGAACCAGAGTCATTCGTCCGTACGGCAGGGCCGCGCACGCCACCCGGCTGCTACGACATCGACCGACGGCACAGCCGCGTCGAACTGCGCTCCCCGCTCCCCTGGAGCCGCGGAGGCCCGGGAGAGTTCACGGACTTCGCCGGTCGGATCCACGTCGACGGGGCCGCGTCCGGGGGGATCGGCGTGTACGTGTGCGCGCACACCGGCAGCCTGCGTTCCGCCACAGCGCGCCGCGACCGTGTCCTCACCGGGCCCGATGTCCTGGACTCCGCCGTGTTCCCCATGCTGAGTTGCCGCTTCGAACACTTCGGCAACAGTGGCGGAACCGCTCGGCGCCGTGCCCGCGGACACTTGTTCATCAAGGACCTGGAGCTCCCCGTACAGGCGTCGTTCCGGCTCGACGAGGCCGGCTCCGACGCCATGGGGGCACGCCTGCGCCTTTCCCTGACGACCGAGTTCGATCCGGCGGACTGGGGCGTCTCCTGGCGGATCCCGGTTCGGCGGGCGGTCACCGTGTGGGAACGCACACGGTTGCTGCTCACCCTCTCGGCGTCACGGTCGCCTGACCCTCGACTCGCCTCCTGACACGACGAGTTGTGCGGGTCCCCGGACGATCACACCTACACACATCCACCGACCGAACAGCGAGAACAAGCGAAGGAGCCGTCCCATGGGCGTCCGTGTAGCAGTCGTTTACTACAGTGCGACGGGAAACGTGCACGCACTGGCCTCAGCGGTAGCCGACGGTGCTGCCGCCCAGGGCGCGGAGGTGCGCCTGCGGCGCGTAGCGGAACTCGCGCCGGACACCGCGATCGACTCCAACCCGGCCTGGCGGGCCCATGTCAGTGCCACCCGAAGCCAGGTGCCGGAGGCGACTCTGGAGGATCTGGAGTGGGCCACGGCGTACGCGTTCGGCACCCCCACCCGGTTCGGCAACGTCGCCGCCCAGCTGAAGCAGTTCCTCGACACCACCGGCGGCATCTGGCAGAGCGGGGTGTTCCACAACAAGCCCGCCACCAGCTTCACCTCGGCGATGAACCGGCACGGCGGCCAGGAGTCGACCATCCTCGCGCTCAACAACGTGTTCTACCACTGGGGTTGCCTCATCGTGCCGCCCGGCTACACCGATCCGCTCCTGTACGAGGCAGGCGGCAACCCCTACGGCACCAGCTGGCCGAGCAGCGGCGGCGAGGGACCGGACGAGCCGACCCTCAAGGCGGCCCGCTACCAGGGCCGGCACCTCGCCGACATCGCGACGCGGTTGCGCGGCTAACCGCACGGCGGCAACGCCCGAGACACTCTCTGTAGTGCGAGACCGGAGGACTCAACGTGTCCAGCTCCGACATCTTCCTCGGCGAGACCATCGGTACCGCCGTCCTCATCCTGCTGGGCGGTGGCGTGGTCGCCGCAGTCGTACTGAAGCAGTCCAAGGCCCACGCCGCCGGCTGGGTCGCCATCGCCTTCGGCTGGGGCTTCGCCGTGATGACCGCGGTGTACATCGCCGCACCACTGTCCGGGGCACACCTGAACCCGGCGGTCACCCTCGGCATCGCGATCAAGGACAGCGCCTGGAGCGATGTCCCCGTCTACCTGGCGGGCCAGTTCCTCGGCGCCTTCCTCGGCGCCGTCCTGGTGTGGATCGCCTACTACGGTCACTTCTCCGCGCACCTGCGCGACGAGATACTGGTCACCGAGGCGCGACAGCGGCCCGCCGCCGCGGTCGAAGGTCCGGGGCCGGTCCTCGGGGTGTTCTCCACCGGACCACAGATCCGCAATGTGTGGCAGAACCTCGCCACCGAGATCATCGGCACCTTCGTCCTGGTGCTGGCCGTCCTCACGCAGGGCCTGAACGACGAGGGCAAGGGCCTGGGCGCGCTGGGCGCCCTGATCACCGCCTTCGTGGTGGTCGGTATCGGCCTCTCCCTCGGCGGGCCGACCGGATACGCCATCAACCCCGCCCGTGACCTCGGTCCGCGCATCGCGCACGCCCTGCTCCCGATGCCCAACAAGGGCGGCTCGGACTGGAGTTACGCCTGGATTCCGGTCGTCGGGCCGCTGGCGGGCGGGGCCTGCGCGGCGGGCCTCTACGAGCTCGCCTTCACCTGACACGACAGCGGTGCCGGGTGACCGCCGCAGCCGCTCGCCCCGCGACGCCGCACACCGACGCCACCCGCCCGCAACCCCAGGAGTACGCCGTGGACGACGTAACCACCTCTGACAACACCTCCCCTCATGGCCCG